>NZ_KB891797.1:0-220394 GCF_000373565.1 Streptomyces sp. HmicA12
CCGTAAGGTGTGGAGGTGACCGGTACTAATAGGCCGAGGGCTTGTCCTCAGTTGCTCGCGTCCACTGTGTTGGTTCTGAAACCACGAACAACCGTCGTAGTCATAGGCCACGACTCCGGTTGACAGTTTCATAGTGTTTCGGTGGTCATAGCGTGAGGGAAACGCCCGGTTACATTCCGAACCCGGAAGCTAAGCCTTACAGCGCCGATGGTACTGCAGGGGGGACCCTGTGGGAGAGTAGGACGCCGCCGAACAAATTTTATGGGAAACCCCCGTGCTTTTCAGCACGGGGATTTTCTGCGTTTAGGGTCCTTTTTCTTCTAGCGTGTGGAATTCAGGCGGGCCGCCTGGCGGGTCAGGTGGTTGCGTTCGGCCAGGGTGGGGGCTTTCCGGGCGGCCTCCGCGTACAGGCCGGCCGCCTTCGTAAGGTCGCCGTCGCGTTCATGGAGATAGGCCGCCACCGCGGTGTGGCGGGGCAGGGAGGCGTCCAGTTCCGCCAGGGCCGCCAGGCCGGCGCGGGGGCCGTCGGCCTCGCCCACCGCCACCGCACGGTTCAGCCGGACCACGGGGCTGTCGGTGAGGGCGGCGAGTTCGTCGTACCACTCGACGATCTGGACCCAGTCGGTCTCCTCGGCGGTGAGGGCGTCGGCATGCAGGGCCGCGATGGCGGCCTGGGCCTGGAATTCCCCCAGGCGGTCGCGGGCCAGGGCCGCCTGAAGGATCTTGATGCCCTCCGCGATCGCCGTCGTGTCCCAGCGGGTGCGGTCCTGCTCCGCGAGGGGGACCAGGCTGCCGTCGGGCGTGGTCCGGGTGGCCCGGCGCGCATGGTGCAGCAGCATGAGGGCCAGCAGGCCGGCCACCTCGGGGTGGTCGATCGCCGCCGCGAGCTGACGGGTGAGACGGATGGCCTCGGCGGCCAGGTCTATGTCGCCGGAGTAGCCCTCGTTGAAGACCAGGTAGAGGGTGCGCAGGACGGTGGCCACATCGCCGGGCTGGTCGAAGCGGACACCGGAGACCGTGCGCTTGGCACGGCTGATGCGCTGCGCCATCGTCGCCTCGGGGACCAGATAGGCCCGGGCGATCTGGCGAGTGGTGAGACCGCCCACCGCGCGCAGGGTGAGCGCGACCGCCGACGACGGGGACAGCGAGGGATGCGCGCACAGGAAGTACAGCTGGAGCGTGTCGTCCGTGGTGGCGGCAGGGCCGGGCTGCGGCTCCTCGTCCTCCCGGTCCTCGCGGCGGCGCCGGGCCATGTCCGCCCGGGTCGCGTCGAGGAACCGGCGCCAGGCCACGGTGATCAGCCAGCCCTTCGGGTCCCGCGGCGGATCGGCGGGCCAGACACGCACCGCTTCGACGAGGGCGTCCTGCACCGCGTCCTCGGCCGCCGCGAAATCTGCTCCGCGGCGGACGAGGACGGCGAGGACGCTCGGGGTGAGGCTGCGCAGCAGCGTCTCGTCCATCGGGTTCAGCCGGGTCCCGTCGCGGTCAGTGGCACTCGGTGGTGGTGTCCGGGGCGTGCAGGAACGGGCGCAGCTCCAGCCACTCGTGGATCGGCTTGCCGCCCGCCCCGGGCGCGGCCGAGAGCTCACCGGCCAGCTCGACGGCGCGCTCGTACGTGTCGACGTCGATGACCATCCAGCCGGCGATGAGGTCCTTCGTCTCGGCGAACGGGCCGTCGGTGACCGGCGGGCGGCCCTCGCCGTCGTAGCGGACCCAGGCGCCCTCGGGGGCGAGTGCCTGGCCGTCGACGTACTCGCCGCTCTTCTCCAGGCGGCTCGCGAAGTCCTGCATGTACTGGATGTGGGCCGTGACCTCCTCGGGGGTCCACTGGTCCATGGGGGCGCAGTTCACCGATTCCGGTGCGCCGCGGTAGTGCTTCAGGAGCAGGTACTTGGCCATGACGGTTCTCCTTGACGCTGGTCGCTGTCGTGCCGTTCATAGCAGGGACGGAGCGGGCCGCCGGTTCTCGACATCGCCGGAAGGTTCTCTTGGAGATTTTTTTGGGTGGAACCCCGGTACGGGCAAACCTTAGGGTGCGGCGCATGGACTACGAGGTGCGGCCGGTACGGGCCGATGAATGGCAGGCCGTGAAGGAGCTGCGGCTCGTCGCGCTGCGGGATCCGGCGGCGCCCATCGCCTACCTCGAGACGTACGAGACGGCGCTCGCGCGGCCCGACTCCCACTGGCAGGACCGGGCGGCCGGGGCCTCCCACGGGATGACGGCGCGGCAGTTCGTGGCCGTCGCCGACGGCGGGCAGTGGCTGGGGAGCCTGGTGGCCCTGGTCGAGGAGGCGGGCTCGGAGGACTTCTTCGAGCGGCGCATCGAGCGGCGGCAGGCGCAGCTCGTCGCCGTGTACGTACGGCCGGAGGCGCGCGGCGGCGGCGTGACCCGGGAACTGTTCGCGGCCGGGTGCGCGTGGGCGTTCTCGCTGGAGGGCCTGGAGCGGGTGCGGCTGCACGTCCACCAGGACAACGCGCGGGCCGAGGGCTTCTACCGGAAGTTCGGCTTCGTACGCACCGGAGAGGTCGTCCCGCTGCCGGGCGACCCCTCCGAGCCTTCCAAGGTGGAGTACGAGATGGAGATCAAGTCCCTCTAGCGGTACGGGCGTTCGGCGCGGGCCGTGCGCAGGGCGTGGGCCCACCAGTCCAGCTGGTCGAGCAGGATCTTGGCGGCGGCGGCCGCGCCCTCGGGGTCGTGGGCCGGGCCGTCCGCCGCGAAGAGGTCCGGGGTCGCGCGGTGGAAGCTGACGCCGTCGCGGACCGTGGTGCAGTGCAACTCGGCGAAGACCAGGCGGAGTTGCTCCACCGCGCGCAGGCCGCCGCCGACACCGCCGTACGAGACGAAGCCGACCGGCTTGGCCTGCCATTCCGTGTGGTGCAGGTCGATGAAGTGCTTCAGGTGGGCCGGGAAGCTGCGGTTGTACTCCGGCGTGATGATCACGTAGGCGTCGGCGTCCTGGACGCGAGCCGCCAACTCGGCCTGTTCCTGGGTGCGTTCGTGGCCCCAGGAGGGGTGTGTGTCGGGGAGGTCCAGGTCGGCCACGTCGATGACGTCGAAATGGGTCTGCGGGGCGTGAGCGGTGGCCTGGGTCATGAACCAGGCGCCGACCGTGGGGGCGAGCCGGCCGTCCCTCGTGGAGCCGACGATCACCGCGATGCGGAGCGGGGTGCTGGTGCTGGTCATTTTCAGGGTCTCCCTGGGGGTGAGTGTGCTCAGCGGGCGGTAGTGGTCGTTGCTTCGGAAGAGCTCTGCGCCGGGGGCTCGGCCCACCCGTTCCGCCGGGCGGAACGCCTGCCCACAGCGGTGGACAGCAACGTGCAGGTGAGTGCTGCCAGCGCTGCCATCAGGCCCGTCACCGTCCACAGCGTCACCCGCCACGCCTGCGTGAACTCCGCCGTGTGGCCGCCCGCGCCCGCCGCCACCCGCGCCGCCGACTCGTTCGAGCCGAGCCGTGACGCGAGGGCGGCGAGCAGCAGGGCGCCGAAGACGGTGAGCATGACGGCGCCGGTGCCGCCGCGGACCGTGTTGAGGAAGCCGGAGGCCATGCCGACCTCGGACGGGGCGACCATCGACATGGCCTGGGCGTCGATGAGGCCGATGGACAGGCCCTGGCCCGCGCCGATGGTGAGCAGCGGTCCGGCGAGACCGGCGACGGAGATGCCGGGGTGGAGCGTGGTCAGCCAGGCGTTGCCCGCCCCGATCAGCAGCAGGGACAGGACCAGCAGGTGCCGGGCGGGGACCCCGCGGTTGACCAGGCGGGCGCCGAGCGGCGGCAGGGCCAGCACCGGGACCGTCATGAGGAGCAGGGTCAGGCCCGCGGCGCGGGCCGATGTGCCGCCCGCGCCCTGGAGGTAGGTGGGCAGGAAGGTGAGGGCGCCGGTGGTGCCCGCGGCCAGGCCGAAGGAGCCGACGGCCCAGCCGAGGAAGGCGGGGTTGCGGGTGAGGCGCAGGTCGAGGATCGGGCGGCCCGAGCCGGTGCGGACGAGCCGCTGTTCCACCCGGACGAAGATGACGAGGAGGGCCACCGCGAGCGCGGCGGGCAGCAGTGTCCGGGCCGAGCCCCAACCCGCCTTGGAGCCCTGGGTGATGGCGAACAGCGCGAGGGCCAGGCCCGCGATGAAGGACGCCGCGCCCGCCTTGTCGACCCGCGGCCTGATGTCGGCCCGGGACTCGCTCATCAGGCGGGTGCCGATGAGGATGACCGCGCCCACGGCCACGTACGACAGGAAGGTGGCGCGCCAGCCGAGCGCGTCGACCAGCCAGCCGGAGAAGGTCGGGCCGAAGGCGAGGCCGAGGCCCGCCGTGGTGCCGAGCGAGGCGAAGACGCGGGTGCGGGCCGGGCCGGTGAACGTGGCGGCGAGCAGGGAGCCGCCGGACGCCATGACGCCGGCCGCGCCGACGCCGGAGAGGATCCGGGCCGCGTCCAGGGCCAGGATGTTCTGGGCGAGGGCCGAGGCGAGGGTGCCTGCCGTGTAGAGCGCGGCGCCCGCCGTGAGGATCCGGCGGCGGCCGTACAGATCGCCGAGCGAGCCCGCGACCAGCATGAACGAGGAAGCGGCGAGGAAATAGCCGACGACCACCCACTGCAGTGTCGCGCCGGAGGCGTCGAGGTCGGCGCCGATGCGCGGCAGCGCCACCGTGGTGCCGGACATCGCCATCGGGAGCGTGAGCATGCCGAGCAGGACGACGAGAAGGGTGAGCGTGGGGCGGCTGCCGCCGACTTCGCGGGCCGCCGAGACCGGGGGTTCGGTTGCCATGCCGGTAAAGTACAACCGTGGTTGTAGCAAGTGCAACCGTCGTTGTACCTAGGTCCGTGGGCCTAGGCTGGACGGGGCGTACGGCGGAGGAGCGGAGCATGGCTGACCAGGCGGCGGGCGCGCGCAGGGGCACGATCGAGAAGCGGCAGGCCCTGTTGCGCGGCGCGCGCACGGTGTTCGGGCGCGAGGGCTACTCGCGTGCGGGCATCGACGAGATCGCCGCCGAGGCCGGGGTCTCGACGCGCACGCTCTACAACCACTTCGGCGGCAAGGAGAAACTCTTCCGCGAGGCGCTCCTCGACAGCGCGGGGGCCGTCACTGCCGCCCAAGTCGCGCTCATCGAGAAGCACTTGGCCAAGGTGACGGACGTCGAGCGGGACCTGCGCGCCCTCGCGCGGGAGTGGATGGGGCGACGCGGCGAGCACGGCGACCACATGCTCCTCGTCCGCCAGATCATCGCGGAGGGGGCCCATCTGCCGGGCGACGTCATCCAGGAGTGGCAGACGACCGGGCCGCGGGCCGTGCACGAGGCGGTGGCCGCGGCGTTCGTGAGGCTCGGCGGGCAGGGGCTGCTCGCCGTCGACGAGGCCAACTCGGGCGAGGCGGCACGGTACTTCACCCTGCTGATCGCCGGGACCGTCACCGTGGACACGTTCTTCGGGGTGGTGCCGATGTCCGACGCCGAGATCGACCGCCGGGTGGAGGGCGGCGTGCGCGCGTTCCTGAAGCTCTACGTCGCCGACGCCCGCTAGGTCAGCGGGAGTTCGGCGTCCGGCCAGCGGGAACGTCCCTGCTCCCGGGACCGGAGCAGGGCCAGGGTCTCAAAGCCCCGGTCCGCTCCGGTGGACAGCAGCTCCGGCAGTTGGGGAAGCGGAGCCACCGCCGCGACGTCGTCCAGGACGAACGTCATTGGTGGGTCGAGCCGGCCGGCGGGTGACCGTTCGGCCATGCGGCGGCCATGCTCGACCACGCTCGAGGCGATGGCCGTCAGCAGGGGCATCGCACCGGGATTTCCCTTGGGGTCCTCGATGGGTTCACCCACCACATAAAGGGTGCCCCCTTCGTCGATGAAGGAATCCAGGGTCAGCGCATCAGTTCGGTTCGGGGTGCAGGACTCGCGGATGTGCACCGAGAAGAGGGAGGACAGAGCGCGGGCCGTCAACTCCTGCGCCATGTCACGGCGTTCGGGGTGCGCGGTGAGCGCCGCCTCCAGTTCGCCCGCGGTGCCCGAGACCGCCTTCGGGTGCGTACGGAGGATGCGTACGGCCTCCTGGACCTGGCTGCCCTGGGCCCAGCGGTGGACGTGGCGGAACGGTTTGCCGTCGATCGCGGCCGCGTGCAGATAGCTGCGCAGCAGGGTGTCGGCCGTCTCGGCCACGGCCGAGTCGAGCTTGGCCGTGGGCCTTATCGGGGCGAGCAGGGCCGTCGCCCGCTGCGCCGCCGTGGCGCGGTCGCCGCAGCCGGCCGCCGGGTTCCAGTGCAGCCGGGCCGGGGTGTCGCACAGGTGCGACGGGTCGTACAGGAGGACCGGGCCGAGTTTGGCCCGGGCGTCCTTCGTCTCCTGCCAGACCTCGGGGGCCGAGGTGATGACCAGGGCCGGGCCCGCCGCCTCGCGGATCGCTTCGATCGCGCGGGGGTGACGGTCCTTCGGGGGGCCCAGGTGGAGGGGGGCGGGCGGGGCGGTGCGCGGGGGCGGGACCTGGATCGTTTCCAGGCTGGGCTCGGGCTCGGGCTCCGGCTCCGGCTCCGGCTCCGGAATCCGTTCCGTCGGTCGTGCGTCCACAGGCTGTGGGGGCAGTTGCTGTGGGGTGGTGACCGAGGGCTTGGAGGTCGCCCCCTCCTCCCCTTCCCGTCCCGAAACCGGGGGCTGCGCCCCCGGGCCCCCATCGGTTGGTCCGTACGCGTCGGTCGCGTGTGGTTGCCCGCGTCGTTCCCCGCGCCCCTGACGCGGCGCTGCCTTACGGACCGCTCGCCATCTCGCCAGCGTGCTCGCCACGAAGATCGTCAGGACGACCAGGATCATCAGCTGGCCGATGAACAGGCCCCAGAACAGGCCGTAGCCCGACAGCTGGTCCGCCGGGGTGTTCGGCCAGGCGCCCGGGACGTCGTGCGGTTTGCCGATCAAGTGGCGCATGGCCAGGGGAGTGTGACCGAACGTCACATTCTGTGGCCACGCGCCCTTCGCGAAGCGGCCCGCGAGGCCCGTCGCCGTCCACACCAGGATCGTCATGCCCAGCAGGAACGCCAGGACGCCGATCAGCAGGCCGTCGGGGATGCCCCCTTCGCGCTCCCGCGCGCGTTCTCTCTCCCGCATCGGCGTCACGCCACCGTGGACTCGGAGGAGTCGCCGAGACGCTGCTCGACGAACGCCGCCGCCCGTTCCTCCGCCTCCAGTTCGGCGGCGTGCAGGGCGTCGTCGGTGTCGAAGGCGTCGTCCGACGACTCGGTCATCGCGCGGTCCGTGAAGACGAGGGGGCGTTCGGTCTCGGTGACCAGGTGTTTGACCACCTGCACGTTGCCGTTGACGTCCCATACGGCGATGCCGGGGGTGAGCGTCGGGATGATCTCCACCGCCCACCGTGGCAGGCCGAGGACCCGGCCCGTGGCCCGTGCCTCGTCCGCCTTCTGCGCGTAGATCGTTCTCGTCGAGGCCATCTTGAGGATCGCCGCCGCCTCCTTCGCGGCCGCGCCGTCCACCACGTCGGACAGGTGGTGGACCACCGCGACGAAGGACAGGCCGAGCCGCCGCCCGAACTTCAGCAGGCGCTGGAAGAGCTGCGCCACGAAGGGACTGTTGATGATGTGCCACGCCTCTTCGACCAGGAAGATGCGCTTCTTGCGGTCCGGCCGGATCCAGGTGTGCTCCAGCCATACGCCCACGATCGCCATCAGGATCGGCATCGCGATCGAGTTGCGGTCGATGTGCGACAGGTCGAAGACGATCAGCGGCGCGTCCAGGTCGATGCCGACCGTCGTCGGGCCGTCGAACATGCCGCGCAGGTCACCGTCGACGAGCCGGTCCAGGACGAGGGCGACGTCGAGTCCCCATGCGCGTACGTCCTCTATGGCCACGTTCATCGCTTCCGCGGACTCCGGCTCGGGGTGGCGGAGCTGCTCGACGATGTCGGTGAGGACGGGCTGGCGCTCGACGATCGTCTCGTTGACGTAGGCGTGCGCGACCTTGAGGGCGAAGCCGGAGCGCTCGTCCAGGCTGTGCCCCATCGCGACCTCGATGATCGTGCGGAGCAGCGCCAGCTGGCCCGTCGTGGTGATCGCGGGGTCGAGCGGGTTGAGCCGGATGCCCATGTCCAGGGCGGCCGTCGGGTCGAGGCGGATGGGAGTTATCCCCAGCTCCTGGGCGATGAGGTTCCATTCGCCCACCCCGTCCTCGCCCTGCGCGTCGAGGACGACGACCTGACGGTCGCGGAACCTCAACTGCCGCAGTACGTACGTCTTCTCCAGCGCCGACTTGCCGTTCCCGGACTCGCCGAGAACGAGCCAGTGCGGGGCCGGGAGCTGCTGTCCGTACAGCTGGAAGGGGTCGTAGATGTAGCCCTTGCCCGAGTACACCTCGCGCCCGATGATCACGCCTGAGTCACCGAGTCCGGGCGCGGCCGTCGGCAGATAGACGGCCTGCGCCTGCCCCGTCGACGTACGCACGGGCAGCCGGGTCGTCTCCACCTTCCCGAACAGGAAGGAGGTGAAGGCGTCCGTGAGCATCGACAGCGGGTCCCGCATGAGCGCGCCTTCCTTCTACCGTCGGATGCCGGTGGCGAACGGCAAGGTGTTCACGAACGCCCGGTGGTGTTCGCGGTCGCACCACTCCAGCTTCAGATACGACTTGCCGGCCGAGGCCCGGATCGTGCGCTTGTCGCGGGCGAGCGCGTCCGGGTTGCGGGACGAGACGGTGATGTAGCCGACGATGTTGACCCCGGCCGCGCCGCTCGCCAGGTCCTCGCCGCGCTGGTCGAGGCGGCCGTGGGCGGCGACGTCGCGCGGGTCGACGGTCCGGTTCATCTTGGCGGCGCGGGACGCCTCCGCGTCGTCGTTCGTCTTCTCGGTCAGCATGCGCTCGATGGCGACCTCGGTGGGTTCGAGGTCCATGGTGACGGCGACGGTGCGGATGACATCCGGCGTGTGGACGAGCAGCGGGGCCAGGAAGTTGACGCCCACCGGCGTCATCGGCCACTCCTTCACCCAGGCGGTGGCGTGGCACCACGGCGCGCGCGTCGACGACTCGCGGGTCTTCGCCTGGAGGTAGGTGGGCTCCATGGCGTCGAGCTCGGCGGGCCACGCGTTGCGCTTGGTCATCGCCTGGATGTGGTCGATGGGGTGGTCCGGGTCGTACATGGAGTGGATGAGCGAGGCGAGACGTCCCTGGCCGAGCGGCTGCCGTACGCGGATGTCGGCTTCCTGGAGCCGGGAGCAGATGTCCGTCAGCTCACGCGCCATGACGACGGCGAGACCCGCGTCCCGGTCGACCTTCCGGCCCGACTTGGGGCGGGAGGCGCGGGCCATGGCGTTGGCCTCGGCGGCGAGCTCGCGCGTGTAGTGCATGCAGGCCACCAGGTAGGCCCGGTGCTGCTCGCTGCTGGTCGACACCATGGACTGCAGCTGGTCGTACGACTCCTGCAGCCAGCCCAGCGAGCGGTCGTCGCCGCGCATGGCGACGTCCTTGGCGTGCGCGTCCGGGTCGGCGGGAAGCGTCCGGGCGAGCATCTGGAGGCGGGTGACGAACCCGTCCCCGTTCGCGACGTGCTTGAGCAGCGTCCCGAACCGGTCGACGAGCGCCTCCTGGTCCTCGGAGTCGCGCAGTCCGACGCCGGGCCCCTCGATCTCGATGGCGGCGGTGACGGTCCGCCGGTCGGCGTGCAGCAGCACGGCGATCTCGTCGGGTCCGAACGGCGCGGCGAGCCAGGTCAGCCGGCCGATGCCGGGCGGCGGCCCGACCTCGATCTCCCGCCCGTCGAGCCGGGTGCCGGCCTCCATGGGGCGGGACCGGTAGGCGCTGCCGCGCTTGAGCTGGCGCTTGTAACTCCGGTTGATCTCGAACCACTTGTAGAACGTGCGGTGCTTGTACGGGACGTAGACCGCGGCCAGGGCGACCAGCGGGAAACCCATGAGCAGCACGATGCGCAGGGACAGGACGGGCACCAGCAGCCCGCACATCATGCCGAGGAACGCGCCCGCGATGATCAGGAAGAGCTCGCCGGACTCGCGGTTCCTGCCGACGATCGCGTTCGGCCGGGCCCGGCCGATCAGATATGTACGGCGGGGCGTGACCGGAGGGGACACATGGGACTGGGTCGTCAACGCCCTGCACCTCCTTGCCTGTTGCTGTTGTTACCGGTTTTCCCGGTCCCGCCCTGGCGGCTCGCGTGCGGGGTGTTCGTGGGGCTGGTGCGGGGCGGGGGTGCGGCGGAGGGGACAGTTCCGCCGCCGCCCCCTGAACCGGCCGAGCGCGTGCTGTGCGCGGCCACACCACCGGACGCGGGGTTGGAGGGGCGGGCCTGGCTGGCGCCGCCCCCGTTCGAACCTCCGTTGTCCGCGCGGGAGCTGTGGGTCTTGATGCCCTGGGAGACGAGCGCGGCGGGCGAGGTGAACGCGGCCGCGGCCTTGCCCTCCGCGCCCTGCATGATGCGGTTCTTGCGTACGTTGGCCATCTCGTCGCCGAAGCCCGGGACGAAGCGGTAGATCATGCCGCTCGCGAAGATGGCCAGCAGGACGATGGCGAGGCCGGAGACGACGGCCGCGAGCGAGTCCGGGCCGTCGTCGCTGCTGGACAGCGCCCCGGCCAGGCCCAGCACGATGACGATCACCGGTTTGACCAGGATGACGGCGACCATGATCCCGACCCAGCGGCGGACATGGCCCCACAGGTTCTTGTCGACGAGCCCCGAGTACACGACGACGCCGAGCAGCGCGCCGACGTAGAGCAGGACGGCGCGCAGGTACAGCTCCAGGTACAGCACGCCCGCGGCGACGATCGACACCAGCGAGACGACGATCAGCATGATCGGTCCGCCGCCGATGTCGTCGCCCTTCTTCAGGGCCTCGGAGAACGTGCCGAAGAACGCGTCCGTCTGATTGCCGGTCGCCTTCGCCAGGACGTCGGTGACCCCGTCCGCCGCGGAGACGACGGTGTACAGGATCAGCGGGGTGAAGGCGGAGGCCAGGACGGTGAGCCAGAGGAAGCCCACGGCCTCGGAGATCGCGGTGCTCAGGGGGACGCCGCGCACCGCCCGCTTGGCCACGGCGAGGAGCCACAGCAGGAGCGTGAGGATCGTTGACGCGGCGAACACGACGGCGTACTGCTGCAGGAACTTCTCGTTGGTGAAGTCGACCTCGGCCGTCTTCCGCACGGCCTCACTGAGCTTGTCGACGGTCCAGGCGGCGGCGTCGGCGCAGCCCTTGGCGAGGCTGGACAGGGGGTCGAGCGGGTTGGTGGTGCCGTCGGGCATGGTGCCGCCGGTACCTCCGGTGGAGCCGGAGCTTTTGTCGTCCCGTTCGCAGTACTTCTTGGCGGGGCCGGCGATGAGGCTGCAGGGGTCGTCCTCGGGGGCGGCGAATGCCCGCGCTGTGAGGAGGACCATTGCGGGCTGCACGGCAGCGACAACGGCAGTGATCTTGAGTGCGCGGCGTGGGCTACCGGGCATATGTGAACCCTCCGAAGTCCTTGACCGCGTCGCCGATCTCGTCGGAACCGGAGACGGGATTGTCGCCGTTGACCGGTGTGGGGCCGGTCTTCTGGCGTGTCTCAAGGACCTTCCAGTCGCCGCCGCTCCAGTTCAGCTTCATGGTCACGGTGAACCAACTGGTGGTCACCGGGTTCTTGGAGGAGTCGCCGGTCAGCCCGAACAGGCCGTTGCACCAGACCGCGACGGTGGCGCGGTTGCTGCTGAAGTCGGTGACCTTGGTGCCTGCGGGCAACGTACGGTTCACGAACGCGGTGCCCGCTGGTGCGCGCCCCTCGGTATCCAGGCCGACGGACTTCAGGAACGACTGCGAGTAGTCGGCGTCGAAACCGGACTGCAGGCGGTCGAGAGTGCTCGGATCAGCCAGGCCCTGCACGATCTCGTGCCGCCGGCCCGGGTTGAACATGCCGTCCCCACCGAGCCGCACCGCGTAATTCGCCGCGGCCGACTGCGCCCCCTGCTCGTCGTGGGCGAAGGCCGAGCCGGTCGGCTTGGTGCCGGTCGGGGCCGTGGGGGACGTCGTCGCCCCGGACCCGGACGTCCCGGTCCCGCCGGAGGCGTCCTCGTCGTCGCCGCCCCGGTTCGCGAAGGCGATGGCCGCGATGAGCAGCACCACGACCCCGACCACCGTGATGAGGGAGCGGGACGAGGAGCGGCCCGGTCTGCGCGCGCCCCCGTACACGTCGGAGCCCTCGGGGAGCCGCGTCCGGGTCTGGCCGGTGCCGCCGTAGAGGTCGTCGTCCCCTTGCCGGCCGTCGAGACTCATTCCGCGTACGCCCCCTCAACCTCATGCCGAACCATCGCCGGATACGACGGTAGCCGTGCTGGTTCCCGCGCGGGCGCGGTGTGGTGACTCGACATCAGGGAGACGCAACCTCAGCCGGTGGGCACGACGGGACGAGCGGGACAGGGGATGAAGAGAGAGGTAACCGGACAGGGCCGCACCGAAACTGACGGCGCGTGAGCCGGGCTAGACGGCCATGCCGTACACGATGGTGAAGAGAGTGCCGAGAGACCCGATGATGAAGACCCCGGTCAGGCCCGCGATGATCAGGCCCTTGCCCTGCTCCGCGCTGAACGTGTCGCGCAGCGCCGTCGCCCCGATCCGTTGTTTGGCCGCGCCCCAGATCGCGATCCCGAGGCAGAGCAGGATGGCTACCGCCATCACCACCTCGATCATCACGCGTGCCTCGTTGCCCAGGCTCCCGAACGGGCCCCAGTCGGGGGCGATCCCGCCGATGATGGTCGTGATGTCGCCCTTTTCGGCTGCCAGCAGCATGTGTAACTCACCGCCCCATGTGGGTAGTTCTGTCGCCCCCGCCGCAGCGCAGAGGTCAGGCCCATTCTTCCTCAGAATGTCGCCGGTGCCTGCCTACTTGGCGCCATTCCTTGGCTGAGTTTCTCCGTCGTGCCCACGTTCCGTGGTGTGCCGGATGCCGGTGGGACGGATCCGTATACGAAGAAACGTAAGGTCACTCTGTGTATCACGTGCGATTACGTGGAGCAATGAATGGCGCCGCGCCTACACTGTGGCGTCGGTGGACTCCCGTGCGGCGAAGGGCGGTTGACGGTGCGTAAGGCGTGGATCGTCGCAGGCGCGGGTGTCGCCGGGGGGACCGGGTTCGTGACCCTGCTGGTCGTGGGGACCTATATGGCCGCCGGCAGCCTGACGAACGGGGTCGGGCAGGGGGCTGTCGGGCTCGCCAAGGGTGCGGTTCCGGCCGCCTATCAGTCGCTCGTGCAGAAGTGGGGCAATCTCTGCCCCGCCATCAATCCGGCGCTGCTCGCCGCCCAGCTGTACCAGGAGAGCGGGTTCAATCCGGAGGCCAGGTCGCCGGCCAAGGCGTACGGCATCGCGCAGTTCATCGAGGGGACCTGGGCCGCCCACGGGGTGGACGGCGACGGGGACGGGGACCGTGACATCTGGGACCCGAACGACGCCATCCCCTCCGCGGCCAGTTACGACTGCAAGCTCGCCTCGTACGTGAAGGACGTGCCCGGCGACGCGACCAGGAACATGCTCGCCTCCTACAACGCGGGCGCGTACGCCGTCATCAAGTACAAGGGCGTGCCCCCGTACCGCGAGACCCAGAACTACGTGAAGACCATCACGACGCTGGAGAAGTCCTTCGCCAGGCCCGTGGGGCGCGTGCAGCCCTCGCAGCAGGCCGCGGCCGCCATCTACTACGCGCAGAAGAAGCTCGGCACGGAGTACCTGTGGGGCGGGAACGGGACGGCGGACCAGGGCGGGCGGTTCGACTGCTCCGGGCTCACCAAGGCCGCGTACGAGGCCGTGGGGATCGAGCTGCCGCGTGTCGCCAACGACCAGTACAACGCGGGTCCGCACCCCAAGCGGGACGAGCTGCTGCCGGGGGACCTCGTCTTCTTCTCCGACGACCTCAGCAACAGCCGCGCCATCCGGCACGTGGGGCTCTACGTGGGCGGCGGCTACATGATCGACGCCCCGCGCCCCGGAGCCGTCATCCGGTTCGACCCCATCGACACCCCCGACTACTTCGGGGCGACCCGGGTGACGGAGGATGGCGCGAAAGCGCTGCCGACCGCTTCCCCCGAAGTGTGACGTGGCTGGAACTCTCCGTTAGCGTCAGGCTCTGAGCTGCGGGTTCGTGTCTCTCTTCGATAACGTCTGCGTGATCATTCGGTGGAGTGTGGAACGTAGGGAGTGAGGCTGTGCGTTCCTCTTGCTGAGCCGAACAAAGACCACGGGGGTGGCCGACGCCGGTAGTACGCAGATGATGAAGGGGCCGTTGAACTATGGCTGGACTCGAGGCACTCGCAGCACTCGAGACTTCCGGGTCGAACCCTGACGTCACGCTGCTCTACGACATCAACGGCCTGGCCGAGGGTGCGCCCGGCTGGTTCGACCGGACCATGGAGTTCGTCGGCGAGTACGGGATCCTGCTCGGGCTCGTCCTCGTGGTGCTGTGGTGCTGGTGGGGGGCGCGCAAGCGGGAGACCCTCGACGACGCCGCCTCGTCCGTCGCCGCCGTCGTGTGGGCGCCGCTCGCCGCCGCCGTCGCCGTGCTGGTGAACGTGCCGATCCGGGGATTCGTCGAACGGCCCCGGCCCTTCAAGGACCATGACGGTCTGACAGTTCTGGTGGACGGGAAGAACGACTTCTCGTTCGTGAGCGATCACGCGACCCTGGCCATGGCCATCGCCGCCGGGCTCTTCGTCGCCAACCGGAAGTTCGGGTTCGTCGCGATCGGGCTCGCCGCGCTCGAAGGGTTCTGCCGGGTCTTCATGGGCGTGCACTACCCGACCGACGTGGTCGGCGGGTTCGCGCTCGGGACGGCCGTGGCGCTGCTGCTGTCGCCGCTCGCCTCGGCGCTGATCACGCCGGTCGCCCGCGTGGTCGGGCGGGCCGGGCGGGTTTCCCGGCTGGTGTGGGCGCCGGAGCCTCCGGCCGGGGCGCTGGAGATTCCCGGGGCCCGGGACGCGTCGTCCGGGGCGCCCGAGGAGCGGGACCTCGCCGCGTAGGCGCTCCGCTCGTCGCCGGGCGCGGGTCGGTGGGGGTTCTCGCGCAGTTCCCCGCGCCCCTTCGGGGCGCTTACAGCGCCTGCGGGAAAGTGAAGAAGGCCGTCGGGTCGTACTGCTTCTTCAGCTTCGTGAGGCGGGTGGCCGCGTCGCCGTAGTAGGCCCGCTTCCAGTCCTTCAGGGTCGCGTCCGTGTAGTTCTGGTACGCCGCCCCCGACGCGTACGGGCGCATCGCGTCGTGCGTCTTCTTCAGCCAGTCGCGGGCCGTCGTGCCGGATGTGCCCGCCCGCCAGCTCACGATGTACTGCGCGAGCATCCGCGAGCGGCGGTGGACGAACGCCGTCGCCGTCGGGTCGACCCGGTTGACCGCGCCGCCCAGCGCCGTCAGGGCGACGGAGCCCGCGCCCGCCGAGACCGACTCCAGCCGGCGCAGGAGCGTGCGCACGCCCGCGTCCGAGAGGTTCTTGTCGAAGAAGTCCGAGTGCGCCGCGTACGTCTCGCGCTGCAGCGCGCCCTGCGGGGAGCGGCCGGGGGTGGCGCCCGGCAGATGGCACTGTGCGTCGGAGGAGAAGGCGGAGCAGCCCGCGTAGATCTCCATGGCCTCTTCGTACGAGTGGCGCTTGAGGGAGACCGAGGAGGCGGAGCCCGGGCCGCCGGGGCCGTCGGCGAGGCGGTCCACCGCGTTCTGCAGCTCGGTGTACGTGCCGAGGGAGAACGCGGAGACCGAGATCGTCGGCCTGCCGCCCGCCGCGCCCGCCACGTGCAGCGACGACCAGATCTCGTCGGGCTGGTCGGGACCCCACTTCTGCCACGCCTTGAGGACCGTGGCCGCCCTCGACCAGGGCCAGGACATGTAGGCCGACACCGCCTGCGGGGCCGGGTGGGTCCTGAAGCGGAGCTCCGTGACCACGCCGAACTGCCCGTTGCCCGCACCGCGGAGCGCCCAGAACAGGTCCTTGTTCGTCGAGGAGTCGGCGGTCAGCTCCTTGCCGTCCGCCGTGATCAGCGTGGCCCCGGTGAGGCTGTCGCAGGTCAGGCCGTAGGCACGGGAGACCACGCCGTGGCCGCCGCCGAGGGTGAGGCCCGAGACGCCGACCGTGGGGCAGGAGCCCGCCGGGATCGTGACGCCCTTGGCGGCCAACGCCCGGTACACGTCGATGAGTTTGGCGCCCGCGCCGACCACCGCCCCGGACCCGGAGACGCGGACCGACTTCATGCGGGAGACGTCGAGGATCAGCCGGCCGTCACCGGAGGACCAGCCCGCGTACGAGTGCCCGCCGTTGCGGATCGCGACCGGGACCTTGTGGGCGCGGGCGTACGCGAGCGCCGTGCGGACGTCGTCGGGGTGTGCCGCGTACGCGACGGCCGTCGGTTTCAGGTCGTCGTAGCGGGTGTTGTAGAGCTGGCGCGCCGCCGCCCACTGCGCCTGCCCGGGGCGGACGAGGGAGCCGTCGAGGTCCTTGGCGAGCCCGCTGAGGTCCGCCGCCGCCTTCGTGGCGGCGGAGGCGCTCGCGGTGGTGGAGCGCGCCGCGGAGGAGGCGGAGGACGGCGGTGCGGAGGCCGCGGAGTCGCCGCCCGACGATCCCGAGCACGCCGAGACCGCTCCCGCGGTGAGTGCGGCCGCCGAGGCCGCTATGAACGTACGTCGCTCCATGCCCATGCCCGACCACGCCTTTCCGTAGCTCCCGGGGTACGAGACGTGAACCGGGGGCCGTGGGTTCCCGCTACCCCGTCAAGCGGAGTCGACATGCTCCTGCGCGTCCGTACGGGCCCTGCTGCGCGCCCTCCTGGCCGGTCCGCGCCAGCCGCAGGTGCAGCGGGCGAGACAGAATCTTCCCTGCTCCACGACGGTGGTCGTGTGCGATGGGCTTTCCGGAAGCCGCTCTTCCCGCTGTTGCCGATCCACGGCGACACGGTAGCGGTGCCGGGTGAACGCCTCTGTAAAGCCCCCGTTCGCGTGACGGCTGCACCTACTCGTCGTTAACCGAAGGGACAGGGGGCCGCACAACGCACAGACGGGCTTGGGGGTAGAACAAGCGATGGTGGTGCAGCAGCACGGGCACTCGGCAAGGAGAGCGGCGGCAGCGGCCGTCGCCCTGGCGGGCGTCGTGACAGGTGCGGCCGGATGCGGCGGAGGCGCCGAGGCCGGGGACCGGAACGGGGATCCGGCCACGGCCGTGCGCGACGCTCCCGACCGGCTGATCCGCGAGGGCAGTTCCGAGGCGCGTACGTCGATGCAGATGGCCAGCGGTGGAACCCGGGTCACCATCCGGGGCGAGGGCGTCTACGACTACCGGGCCGGGCTCGGACAGCTGCGGGTGCAGCTGCCGCAGGACGCCGCCGGCGCCCAGGAGCACCGGCCGATCACCGAACTCCTCGCGCCCGGCGCCCTCTACATGAAGAACCGGGGCGCGGGCGTGCCCGACGACAAGTGGGTGCGGGTCGACACCACGACCCTGAACGACGGCAACCTCGTCACCGGCGGCGCGACCGATCCGCTGGCCGCCGCCGAACTGCTGCGCGGGGCGCGCGAGGTGACGTACGGGGGCGAGAGCGACGTCGCCGGGGTGCCGACCCGGCACTACAAGGGGAACGTCGACCTGGGCGCCGCCGCGAAGGCCGCGTCCAAGGGGAACCGGCGGGCGCTGGCCGCCGCGGCGAAAGGGTTCGGCACCTCGCCCGTGCCGTTCGACGTGTACCTCGACGACGACGGCCTGATCCGCAGGATCACCCTCCGCTTCAGCTTCTCCGACGATCAGCGGGGCGGGCAGCGGAAGAAGAACGTGGCCGTCGCCTCGACGACGCTGCTGCACGGGTTCGGGAAGCCCGCGAAGGTCCGGCTCCCGGACAAGAAGGACATCTTCGCGGGGCAGGTCGCCGAGAAGTAGGGGGCCGGAAATGGTTCTTCCGTGCCATGCGCCGGGCGTGAGCGGCTGCCTACTCTAGGAAGCCGACTCCATGGAGTCGCAACCGCGGAAGGGGTGATGCACGTGGCTCCGCTGGGCGGTACGGCTGTTCAGGACCACGTCGCCCTCGCCGAGATCGAGCTCTGCGGTGAGTTGATCATCGCGGCGTCCGCCGTCTCCGAGGGACGGCTCAGCGCAGGCCGGATCGACGAGGTGCTGCGGGTCGCCGAGGCGCTGCCCGACGACCCGGACGACCAGCACTGATGGGTATCGGCGTGTGCGACGGCCCGCGGGCCGTCGCACATGTCACGTCCGCAGCAGGCGCGCGATCGCCTTCGTGGCTTCCTCGACCTTGGCGTCGATCTCGTCGCCGCCCTTGAGCGCGGCGTCCGCCACGCAGTGCCGCAGGTGCTCCTCCAGGAGCTGCAGCGCGAACGACTGCAGGGCCTTCGTGGAGGCGGACACCTGGGTGAGTATGTCGATGCAGTAGACGTCCTCGTCCACCATCCGCTGCAGCCCGCGGATCTGGCCCTCGATCCGGCGCAGGCGCTTGAGGTGTTCGTCCTTCTGGTGGTGGTAGCCGTGGATGCCCCGGTCGTGGTCGGTCACGATCTCGGCCGTGGGCTCTGCTTCGGTCGCGGTCTGTGCCGCGGTCCGCGTCGCGTCCGTGGTCATCGTGTCCGACCTCCCGTTGTCCTGCGTCCATATACCCCCGGTGGGTATATGGTACCGGATTTTCCGCGTCCCCGGCCGGTACGCGGGACCCAGTGCTGATCACTGTGCCTGATGGGCGACACTGGGGGAACGCCGGTTAGCCGTGGCCGGATGATGCGCCTAGCATCAGCCTGACCCAATCCAGAGCACCCCGAGGACCCCACGTGCGCTTTCGTCTGACCCCCAGGGAGACGAGCTTCTACGACATGTTCGCCGCATCCGCGGACAACATCGTCACGGGCTCGAAGCTCCTGATGGAACTGCTCGGGGCGGATTCCTCCGCCCGGGCCGAGATCGCGGAGCGGATGCGGGCAGCCGAACACGCCGGTGACGACGCCACCCACGCGATCTTCCACCAGCTGAACTCCTCGTTCATCACGCCGTTCGACCGCGAGGACATCTACAACCTCGCGTCGTCCCTCGACGACATCATGGACTTCATGGAGGAGGCCGTCGACCTGGTCGTCCTGTACCAGGTCGAGGAACTCCCCAAGGGTGTCGAGCAGCAGATCGAGGTCCTGGCCAGGGCGGCCGAGCTGACCGCCGAGGCCATGCCCAGTCTGCGGACGATGGACAACCTCACCGAGTACTGGATCGAGGTCAACCGTCTCGAGAACCAGGCCGACCAGATCCACCGCAAGCTTCTGGCCACGCTCTTCAACGGCAAGTACGACGCCATCGAGGTGCTCAAGCTGAAGCAGATCGTGGATGTGCTGGAAGAGGCCGCCGACGCGTTCGAGCACGTCGCTAACACGGTGGAGACCATCGCCGTGAAGGAGTCCTGAGGCCGGCTCATGGACACCTTCTCCCTGATCGTGACGATCGGCGTCGCGCTCGGATTCACGTACACGAATGGCTTTCACGACTCTGCGAACGCCATCGCCACTTCCGTTTCCACCCGTGCGCTGACGCCTCGCGCGGCGCTCGCCATGGCCGCCGTCATGAACCTCGCCGGCGCCTTTCTCGGCAGCGGTGTCGCCAAGACGGTGAGTGAGGGGATCATCGCGACCCCCGAGGGCGACAAGGGCATGGGCATTCTGTTCGCGGCCCTCGCCGGCGCCATCGTGTGGAACCTCATCACCTGGTACTTCGGGCTTCCCTCGTCCTCCTCGCACGCCCTGTTCGGTGGAATGGTGGGTGCCGCCCTCGCGGGCGGGACCACCGTCTACTGGTCCGGGGTGTGGGAGAAGATCGTCATCCCGATGTTCACCTCGCCGGTGATCGGTCTCGTCGTCGGTTACCTGGTGATGACCGCCATCATGTGGCTCTTCCGGCGCTCCAACCCGCACAAGGCCAAGCGCGGATTCCGTATCGCGCAGACGGTCTCGGCGGCCGGCATGGCGCTCGGCCACGGTCTCCAGGACGCGCAGAAGACCATGGGCATCGTGGTCATGGCGCTGGTCATCGGCGGCCACGAGACGTTCGAGGACCCGATTCCGGTCTGGGTCAAGATCGTGTGTGCCGTGATGCTGTCGCTCGGTACGTACGCGGGTGGCTGGCGCATCATGCGCACGCTCGGCCGCAAGATCATCGAGCTGGACCCGCCGCAGGGTTTCGCCGCCGAGACCACGGGTGCCTCGATCATGTTCGGCTCGGCGTTCCTGTTCCACGCGCCGATCTCCACGACGCACGTCATCACGTCGGCGATCATGGGTGTCGGTGCGACGAAGCGCGTGAACGCGGTGCGGTGGGGTGTCGCCAAGAACATCGTCATCGGGTGGTTCATCACGATGCCGGCGGCGGCGCTGGTCGCCGCCGCGTCGTACGGGATCGTCTGGCTGGCGTTCGGCTGACCGTTCGGTGGGGGCCGAGCGCTCAGTTCCCCGCGCCCCCAAGATCGAAGACCCGCCCCCGTACGGGGGCGGGTCTTCTCTCTTTCCTCGTGGCGGCACCGCCATGCAGCGCCACGAGGGGAACGGGTGGGCCTAGCCGAAGCGGCCCGAGATGTAGTCCTCCGTGGCCTGGACCGACGGGTTGGAGAAGATGCGTTCCGTCTCGTCGATCTCGATGAGCTTGCCGGGCTGGCCGACGGCCGCCAGGTTGAAGAACGCGGTGCGGTCCGAGACGCGGGCCGCCTGCTGCATGTTGTGCGTCACGATGACGATCGTGAAGCGCTCCTTCAGCTCCCCGATCAGGTCCTCGATGGCGAGGGTGGAGATCGGGTCGAGGGCCGAGCAGGGCTCGTCCATGAGGAGGACCTGGGGCTCGACCGCGATCGCGCGGGCGATGCACAGGCGCTGCTGCTGGCCGCCGGAGAGGCCCGAGCCGGGCTTGTTCAGGCGGTCCTTGACCTCGTTCCAGAGGTTGGCGCCCTTCAGGGACTTCTCGACGACGTCGCTGAGTTCGGACTTCTTGTAGCTGCCGTTGAGCTTCAGGCCCGCCGCGACGTTGTCGAAGATCGACATCGTGGGGAAGGGGTTGGGGCGCTGGAAGACCATGCCGACGGTGCGGCGCACGGCGACCGGGTCGATGTGGGAGCCGTACAGGTCCTCGTCGTCCAGGAGCACCTTGCCCTCTACGCGGCCGCCGGGGGTCACCTCGTGCATGCGGTTGAGGGTGCGCAGGAAGGTCGACTTGCCGCAGCCGGAGGGGCCGATGAAGGCCGTCACCGAGCGGGGCTCGACCGTCATGGAGATGTCTTCGATCGCCTTGTGGGAGCTGTAGTAGGCGGTGAGTCCGCTTACGTCGATTCGCTTGGCCATGGGAGTTACTTCGCTTCCGAGAGTTCGAGTCGCTGAGTCACAGCCGCGTCAGCGGCCCGTCTTCGGGGCTTTCCAGCGGGCGATGCCGCGGGCCACGAGGTTGAGGATCATGATGAAGGCGATCAGCACGAGGGCCGCGGCCCAGGCCCGGTCGTACGCGGCCGGGCTGCCGGCGCTCTTCGCGTACTGCTCGTAGATGTAGAGCGGCAGCGAGGCCTGGGGGCCGTCGAACGGGTTCGTGTTGATCAGCGGGTTGCCGAAGACCAGCAGCAGGACCGGGGCCGTCTCGCCCGCGATGCGGGCGACCGCCAGCATCACGCCGGTCATGATGCCGCCGATCGACGTCGGCAGGACGACCTTGAGGATCGTGCGCCACTTCGGGATGCCGAGGGCCAGGGACGCCTCGCGCAGCTCGTTCGGGACGAGCTTGAGCATCTCCTCGGTGGAGCGGACCACGACCGGGATCATCAGAATGGCCAGGGCCATCGCGCCGGCGAAGCCGGAGTAGCCGAAGCCGAGGATCAGGATCCAGAAGGAGAGGATGAACAGGCCCGCGACGATGGACGGGATGCCCGTCATGACGTCGACGAAGAACGTGACGGCCTTGGCCAGTTTCCCGCGGCCGTACTCGACCAGGTAGATCGCCGTCAGCAGGCCGATCGGGACCGAGATCAGGGTGGCGATGCCCACCTGTTCCAGGGTGCCGATGAGGGCGTGGTAGATGCCGCCGCCCGTCTGGGAGCTGGTGACGAAGCCCATCGAGTGGGTCAGGAAGTACGGGTCGAGGACCTTGATGCCGCGCTTGACCGTCTCGTAGACGAGGGAGGCGAGCGGCAGCACGGCCAGCACGAAGGCGACCCAGACGACGCTGGTCGCGACCCGGTCCTTGGCCTGGCGGCTGCCCTCGACCTTCGCGGCGATCCCGTAGGTGCCGAGGACGAAGAACAGGGCGGCGAGCAGGCCCCACTGGATCCGGCTGGACAGTCCCGCGCCCAGGCCGATGGCGCAGCCGATCGCGATGGAGCCGATCGCGATGGCCCAGGGGGACCAGCGGGGCAGGCGCGCGGCGCGCAGGGAGGAGGGGCGCTGGGCGGGGGGCCGGCTGTTCAGGGTGTGGCTCATGCGTTGGCCCCCGAGTACTCCTTGCGGCGGGCGATGATCAGACGGGCGGCGCCGTTCACGATCAGCGTGATGACGAAGAGGACCAGGCCGGAGGCGATGAGGGCGTCCCGCCCGTTGTCGTTGGCCTCGGCGAACTTGGCCGCGATGTTCTGCGCGAACGTGCCGCCGCCCGGGTCGAGCAGGCTGGCGTGGATCAGGAAGTCGGGGGAGAGGACCGTGGCGACGGCCATCGTCTCGCCGAGGGCGCGGCCGAGGCCGAGCATCGAGGCCGAGATCACGCCGGAGCGGCCGAAGGGGATCACCGACATGCGGATGACCTCCCAGCGGGTGGCGCCGAGCGCGAGGGCCGCCTCCTGGTGCATCAGGGGGGCCTGCTTGAAGACCTCGCGGGAGACGTTCGTGATGATCGGCAGGATCATGATGGCGAGCAGGATGCCGACGGTGAGCAGGGAGCGCGGGGCGCCGCCCTGCCAGGCGAAGATGCCGGTCCAGCCGAAGTAGTCGTCGAGCCAGCCGAACATGCCTTCCAGGTGCGGTACCAGGAAGAGGGCGCCCCACAGGCCGTAGACGATGGAGGGCACGGCGGCCAGCAGGTCGATGACGTAGGCGATGGGGCCGCTCAGCTTCTTCGGCGCGTAGTGCGTCAGGAAGAGCGCGATGCCGACGGCCACCGGGACCGCGATCAGCATGGCGATGACCGACGTGACGACGGTGCCGAAGGCGAGCACGGCGATGCCGAAGACGGGCGGTTCCGCGGTCGCGTTCCACTCGAAGGTCGTGAGGAAGTTGCCGTCGTTCTTCGGCAGGACGAGGGCGGCGCGGTAGGTCAGGAAGACCGCGATCGCGGCCATGACCGCCAGGAGCAGGATGCCGGCGCCGCGGGAGAGGCCGAGGAAGATCCGGTCTCCGGGGCGGGTGGCGCCGCGGGCGGCGCGCTTCTGCTCGGCTGGTGAGGGTCGGTCTGCGGGCGCCGGTGGCGCGGGTGCTTGCGTGGATATGTCCATGGGGTTCTCCGGTCTGCGAAGTTCCGCACCCGGCAAGGGGTCCGCGGTCCTTCTGGCGGCGGTGCACCGGACGGTGCGGGCCGCCCCGCGGTGGGGGCGGCCCGCACGCGGGTCAGCTGATGCTCGCGACGGTCTCGCGGACCTTCGCGTTGATCTCGGCCGGGATCGGGGCGTAGCCCAGGTCGGACAGGGCCTTCTGGCCCTCGTCGCCGGACGTGTAGGTCAGGAAGGCCTTGGTGGCGGCCAGGGTGTCGGCCTTGTTGCCCTTGTCGCAGACGATCTCGTACGTGACCAGGGTGATCGGGTAGGCGCCGTCGGCCTTGGTGGCGTAGTTCAGCTCCAGGGCGAGGTCCTTGCCGGTGCCCACGACCTTGGCGTCGGCGATGGCCTTGGAGGCGTTCTCCGTGGTGGCCTTGACCGGCTCCGCGGCGCCCGTGTCGATGTCGACGGTCTTGACGCCGTCCTTGGCGTAGGACAGCTCGACGTACGTGATCGAGCCCGCGGTCTGCTTGACCTGCTGGGCGAGGCCGGAGGAGCCCTGCGCGGACTGGCCGCCCTTGGCCTGCCAGGCCTTGCCGCCCTCGTACTTCCAGTCGCTCGCGGCCGTGGCCTTGAGGTACTTGGTGAAGTTGTCCGTGGTGCCGGACTCGTCGGAGCGGTGGAACGCCTGGATCTTGGTGGAGGGGAGCTTGGCGTCCGGGTTCAGCTTCTTGATCGCCTGGTCGTTCCACTTGGTGATCTTCGAGTCGAAGATCTTGGCGAGCGTCGGGCCGTCCAGGACGAGGTTGTCGACGCCGTCCAGGTTGTACGCGACGGCGATCGGGCCGCCGACCATCGGCAGGTCGATGCCCTGGCCGCCCTTGCAGACCTTCTTGGAGGCGGCGATCTCCTCCGGCTTGAGCGCGGAGTCCGATCCGGCGAAGGCGACCTGGCCCTGGTTGAAGGCGGTGACGCCGGCGCCGGAGCCCTCGGGCTTGTAGTTGATCTGCACGCCGGAGCAGGCCTGCGCGAACGCCTGGCGCCAGGCGTCTATCGCGTTGGCCTGGGCGGAGGAGCCGTTGCCGAGCAGCTGGCCCTTGGCGTCCTTGCACTCGATGTTCTTGGCGGCGGTCGAGCTGGCGCCGCCACCGCTGCTGCCGCTGCCCGTGTCGTCGGAGCCGCACGCCGTGAGGGCCAGGGCGCCGGAGACGGCGAGAGCGCCGAGGGAGAGGGCGCGGAGCCGGTTCTTGCGCTGAAGCTTCACCTTCGGATGTTCCTTCCAGGAGCCGCCGGCCTCGGGTTTTCTCTGTCTTCGGCGGCGTGCGAAAGCTGCGGATTCTCAGTCGAGCGGTGCGCTGTTCCCCCGTTCGAGGGGCGCACCGCGTAAGGCTGAAATTAGGCAGAACAGGTGAAGCGACCGATGGGCACGAGTGAACGGAGGGTGAACCTAAGCGGGCGGTGCGGTGCGGTCACGGAGGGGTCACGGAGGGGGCGCCTCAGCGTGTCGCGGTGGCTCACGCCATGTGCAGGGCGTCGAGCAGAGCGTCGACGAGCCTGCGGTCCCTGGGCTGGGTGAGGCGGTTGCGGGCCGCGACCGGCGGCAGCCACAGCAGACGGTCGACCTCGCGGTTCGGCGTGAAGGAGCCGCCGCTCGCCTCCGCCGCCCAGTAACTGACCTTCTTGGGGCGGCCGTTGGCCAGGTAACGCACCGTGGGCAGAGTGGCGCCCGGGACGCAGGTGTGGCCGGTTTCCTCCTGTACCTCGCGCAGGGCGCCGGCCAGCGGGTCCTCGCCCCGCTTGAGCTTGCCCTTGGGGTGGGACCAGTCGTCGTACTTGGGGCGGTGGACGAGGCAGATCTCCAGGCCCCCGTCCACGGCGGACCTGCGCCACAGCACGCAGCCCGCGGCCAGGACGGTGTCGTTGTTCGTGTTGTCGTCGCGCACGGTCATGGGGTTCCCACCGTCTCTCGCTGCCACGCTCGTCCGAACGCGTTCCTGGCAGCCTCCACCTGATGGCGCTGGTCGGCGTGGAGCACGCCGAGGGCGTACGCCGTCGCGGGGGCGATGCGCGGGGTGCGGGCCGCGTGCGCCGCCGCAGCGGCGGCCTCGGCGGCGTCGCGGTGCGCGTCCAGCGCGCGGGCCGCCGCCGACAGTCGTACGGGATCGCGCGGCTCGTCCGCGCAGGGCACGACCTCCTGCGCGTACCGGTGCAGGCGCAGCAGGAGACGTACGTGGTGCCAGGGCGCGTCCGCGTCCGGGTCGTACGGGGTGGCCCGGCGATGGTCGGCTCGGCGCAGGACGCCGGCGGCCTCGGCGAGGCGGGACTCGGCCTCCCCGGCGAGTTTGGGCAGCTCGATGCCGCTGCCGGTCAGCGGGACGTCGCTGGCCAGGACGGCGACCAGGTCGGCCACCGCGTGGAAGCGGGAGCTGCCGAGGGACTGCAGGGCGGTGCTGTGGGCGCGGGTCCTGGCGAGGCCGAGCTGGCGGTCGAGCAGGGCCGCGGCCTTGGCCGCGCCGAGGGTGAGCGGGGTGGCGGCGGGCGCCTGCCGGGGCAGTTGTCCCGCGCCGGTGCCCGCACGTTCCGCTCCGGCGGTGGTCAGCCGCTGCAGGGCCTCGTTCAGCCGGGCGAGGCGGTCCGTGTACGCGTGCTCCTGCGCCAGCGTCCCCGACAGCCAGGCCAGTTCGGGGCGCAGGGCGTCCGACCACTCCGGGTCGAGGAGCGGGCGGAACGTGTGCAGGGTGCCGCTGATCCGGCGGGCCGCGCGGCGCAGGTCGCGGGCCGCGTCCGCGGTGCCGTCGGCCGCGCCGCTCTCGCGGTGCCGGCGCAGCGAGCGCAGGAACTCGGTCGCCTGGGCCCGGAGGTACGCCCCGAGGACGTCCCCGCCGCTGCGCGGCCCGGTCTCCGGGGGCTTCCCGGGCTCGTCGGACTCAAGGTGTCGCTGTGCCACGCCGGCGCCTCCGGGCGTCTATGAGCATCTCCTGTACGTTCCGCAGGGGGCGCCCGGCCGGGTCGTGCGCGTCGGTCGCGTGCCGGGTCCAGTTGCCGTCCGGGCCCAGGTGCCAGGAGGCGGTGCCGTCGGACATCCCCGTTTCGAGCAGTCGGCTGAGGGCCGCGCGGTGGGCCGGGTCCTCGACGCGGACCAGGGCCTCGATGCGGCGGTCGAGGTTGCGGTGCATCATGTCGGCGCTGCCGATCCACACCTCGGGCTCGCCGCCGTTGCCGAAGGCGAAGACGCGGGAGTGCTCCAGGAAGCGGCCGAGGACCGAGCGGACCCGGACGTTCTCGGACAGGCCCGCGACGCCCGGGCGCACGGCGCAGATGCCGCGGACCCAGATGTCGACCGTGACGCCCGCCTGCGACGCCCGGTAGAGGGCGTCGATGATGGCCTCGTCGACCATCGAGTTGACCTTGATGCGGACGTACGCGGGACGGCCCGCACGGTGGTGCTGGACCTCCTTCTCTATCCGCGTGATCAGGCCCGTGCGCAGGGACTTGGGGGCGACGAGGAGACGGCGGTAGGTCTCGCGGCGGGAGTAGCCGGAGAGCCGGTTGAAGAGATCGGAGAGGTCGGCGCCGACCTCCTGGTTCGCGGTCAGCAGCCCCAGGTCCTCGTACAGGCGGGCGGTCTTGGGGTGGTAGTTGCCGGTGCCGACGTGCGAGTAGCGGACGAGCTGGTCGCCCTCCTGCCGGACCACGAGCGACAGCTTGCAGTGCGTCTTCAGGCCGACGAGGCCGTAGACGACGTGGCAGCCGGACTCCTCCAGCTTCCGTGCCCACTTGATGTTGGCCTGCTCGTCGAAGCGGGCCTTGATCTCCACGAGCACGAGGACCTGCTTGCCGGCCTCGGCCGCCTCTATCAGCGCGTCGACGATCGGGGAGTCGCCCGAGGTCCGGTACAGCGTCTGCTTGATGGCCAGCACGTCCGGGTCGGCGGCGGCCTGCTCCAGGAACGCCTGGACGGAGGTGGAGAACGAGTCGTACGGGTGGTGCAGGAGTACGTCGTGGCTGCGCAGGGCGGCGAAGATGTCGGGCGCCGACGCCGACTCCACCTCGGCGAGGTCGCGGTGGGTGCCCGCGACGAACTTCGGGTACTTCAGCTCGGGGCGGTCGATGCCCGAGAGGGAGAAGAGACCGGTGAGGTCGAGCGGCCCCGGCAGGGGGTAGACCTCCGCCTCGCTGATCTTCAGTTCGCGGACGAGGAGGCTGAGCACCTCGGAGTCGATGGTCTCCTCGACCTCCAGGCGCACCGGCGGGCCGAAGCGGCGCCGCATGAGCTCCTTCTCCAGGGCCTTGAGGAGGTTCTCGGTGTCGTCCTCCTCGACCTCCAGGTCCTCGTTCCGCGTGACGCGGAACATGTGGTGCTCCTCGATCGTCATGCCGGGGAACAGCTCGCCCAGGTGCTTGGGGGCGGAGATCACGTCCTCGATGGGGACGTAGCGCTGCGGGGACGCCTCCAGGAAGCGGGAGAGCAGCGGCGGGACCTTGACGCGGGCGAAGTGGCGGTGGCCGCTGACCGGGTTGCTGACGACGGCCGCGAGGTTCAGGGAGAGGCCCGAGATGTACGGGAAGGGGTGCGCGGGGTCCACGGCCAGCGGGGTGAGCACCGGGAAGATCTGCTGCATGAACAGCGTGTAGAGCCGGGACTGCTCGCTCTCCGTCAGCTCGTTCCAGCGCACGACGTGGATGCCCTCGTCGGCCAGGGCCGGGGCGACCTCGTCCTGGTAGCAGGCGGCGTGCCGGGCCATGAGCTCACGCGAGCGGTTCCAGATGAGTTCGAGGACCTCGCGGGGTTGCAGGCCCGAGGCCGATCGGGTGGCGACGCCGGTCGCGATGCGGCGCTTGAGGCCCGCGACGCGGACCATGAAGAACTCGTCCAGGTTCGAGGCGAAGATCGCCAGGAAGTTCGCCCGCTCCAGGAGGGGCGTGCTCGGGTCCTCGGCGAGTTCCAGGACGCGTTCGTTGAACGCGAGCCAGCTGCGCTCCCGGTCCAGGAAACGGCCCTGCGGGAGCTCGGCGCCGTCCTGGTTCGCGTAGACGTCCTCGTAGTCGTCCGGGTCCGCGTCGATGTCCGCGACGATCCCGGCGAGCTTGGCGGCCGACCTGTCGTAGTCCGCGGCCGCCACGGGATGCGGGCGGTGCGCGGCGAGGGAGCCCACGGAGGGCTGGGGCTGCGATGCCGAGGGGGCCGATGAGGGCCGGGACTCGGCTGCGGACTGGTCCTGTGCGGCGTTCGGCTGGCTCATGGCCCCATTCTTCCGCGCGGAGCCCGTCTCGGGCGCGGCGGGAAGGTCACTGAGCGCGGGCGCGAGGCGGAGCACGGTGTGCGGGTGCGCTTGCGGTGCGGTGTCTTCCGGCGGGGCCGAGGTGGGGTCGGACGCGGGGGGCTGCATTCCGAGAGGGTCGCAAGCGCGTCTGAATCACAGGTTACGGCGATATGACGTGCGGGCTATGGGAGGGAGGCTCCCCGGCGTCCACGGGGTCCCTCCGGGGGTCGACCGGAAGGGGGTCCGGGGCGCTGGGGGCGCCTGCTCGCCGTGGATCTCCTTGTGGTCGGGCGGGTGCCGGTTCGTCGTGGTTGCTCGCGCAGTTCCCCGCGCCCCTGCGGGGCGCCGCCTCAGGGAGTGCGGCGGCGGAGGGTGTGGAAAGCCGCTGCCGTGACCGCTGCCGTCAGGGCCAGGACTATTGCTGTTTCCATGAGTTGGAGGGGCCAGTAGTGGGAGGAGGGGTGGTAGGTCACCCAGAAATCCTGGAAGCCGGAGGTGCAGCGGCCCAGTTCGTGGGCGCTGTCGGCGTCGACGCAGGCCAGGTTGTTCGTGATCCGCTCGCCGTCCGCGGTGACCGCGCCGTGCACGAGGGCATGGGCGTCGGAGGGCGGCTTCAGCGCTTTGAGGCCGTGGTCCGTGACCGTGGGCCACAGGCTTTCGCGGTAGCGGAGGCCGAGGGTGCCGACCACCAGCAGCACCGGGACGCCGGCCAGCCCCCCGGTGAGCGCCTTGCGGAACAGCAGTCCGGCGAGTGCGCCGACGGCGATGCCCAGCAGAACGCGGGCGAAGGGGAGCGTGCCGCTGGTGGCGAAGACGTCCGGGTCGTACCAGGGGTACGCGTGCGGGAGCGGCCCGGAGGACCAGACGAGGCGGTGCAGGGTGACCAGGGGGACCAGCCCGGCCAGGAACCAGGCGGCCGGGACCGCCACCGTCGTGGCCAGCCAGCGGGTCGGGGTGATGGACTGCACCCACGTCAACTGGGCCGTGCCGCGCTCCAGTTCGCGTCCCACGCACAGGCCGCCGACGAAGAGCGCGGCCGCGTAGGGCACCGCGGCGATGACGGCGTCGGTCAGCAGGTACAGGTTCTCGTAGCGGCCGTACCCGCCTCCGACGTCCGTGCAGTTGTCCATGGAACCGCATCGGGCCAGATGCCGCGCCGCCGCGTCCGCCCCCGGTCCGTACAGCCACAGCAGCAGGACGGTCGTGGCCAGGACCACCGCGATCCACACCCACAGGGCGATCCGGTGCAGGCGGAGCGCTGTCCACAGGGCGCCGGTCGGGCGCAGACCGCGCAGGCCGCGCGGGAGAGCGGGGAGCACCTGGGTCATGAGCCGGATCTCTCTTCGGGGGCCGGCGCCGAGCGGAGCGCCGGGGGCAGGGGGTTCATGCGGCGACTCGCTTGCGCAGGACGCGGTACGTGACGAACACGATCAGGGCGGACAGGGCCAGCAGCACGCCCGTCTCGGCCAGTTGGAGCGGCCAGAAGTGCGAGGTCGGATGCCCTTCGACGTAGTAGCCGGTGATGTGGTGCGTGGCGATGCAGGCCTGGTCGTCGACGCACATCGGGTCGGCGATGTGCGCACCGGAGGCGGTGATCGCGCCCTCGCCCGTGACCTCGCCCTCGAAGGCGGGGTAGCCCTGGGCGACCGTGCTCGTGGCGGTGTGGGTCGGCCACAGGGACGGGCGCAGCATCCCGACGACGAGCGTCAGCAGGACGGTGAGCGTCAGGCCGAGGCCCGCGCCCGCCAGCAGCCGCCGCTGGAGCAGGGCCGCGAGGGCGCCGCAGGCGAGGCCGAGCAGCGGCAGCGCGACCGCGACCGGGCCCAGGACCTCGAAGTTCCTGCTGAACCACTGGTTGTCGCCGTAGCCGGGAGCCGCTGCCGCGACCTGGCGGCGCAGCACCACGAGCAGGCCGGTGCCCACGACGAGCGCCAGGGCGGGCAGCGCCAGCTTGGCGGTGAGCCAGCGCAGCGGCGACACGGACTGGGTCCACGCCAACTGGGCGGTCCCGGTCTCCAGTTCGCGGCCGATGAGCACGCCGCCCGCGAACACGGCGACGGCCAGCGGCAGCAGGGTGAGGCAGAAGTCGGCGGACAGCAGGGCGTAGTGGTACGTGTCGACGGTCGGGCCCGTCGCCGCGCATCCGTTCGCCGTGATCCCGCCGCAGTGCCCGGTGATGTCGAGCCCGGACGTGCCGGGACCCCAGGCCCACAGCAGCACGCCCGTGAGGACGACGACGGACGCGACCCACAGCCGCAGGGCGCCCCGGTGCAGTCGAAGGACCGTCCAGGTCAGGCCCGATCTCGGTGAGAGGCCCATGAAGCCGGTGGCGCTCATGCGGTGGCTCCCTTCTTCGGCTGGTAGCGGCGCAGGACCAGGAAGGCCGCGACGACGAGGAGCGCGGTGAGGGCGAGCAGGATGCCGGTCTCGGCGAGCTGGCGCGGCCAGTAGTCGGAGGAGGGCAGGTACTGACGGGTGAAGCCCGTGACGTGGTGCGCGTCGAGGCACTTCTGGTCCATGGAGCACTGCGGGTCGCTGATCTCGGCCCCGCTCGACGTGATCGCCTTGTTGCGGACCGGGATCTCCGGCTGCTGGTAAGCACCCTGGAACGGCCAGGAGTTGGCGCGCAGCGCGCCGACCAGGTACGTGCCGATCCCGGCGACGGCGAGCGCGGGCAGGGTGCGGCGCAGGACGAGCGCGGCGAACACACCGAGGGCCAGGCCGAACAGGGCGCCCGCGATCGTGGCCGGGCCGATGCTGAAGTAGAAGGAGCGCGGGCCGATCCCGGCGATCAGCAGATGGCCGTGGGCCCGCCACACCACCTCGTACAGGGCGACGACCAGTCCCGTGCCGACGGTGACGGCGAGCGCGGGCAGGGTCAGCTTGGCGGCGAGCCAGCGGGCCGGCGACACCGACTGCGTCCACGCCAACTGCGCCGTCCCCGACTCCAGTTCCCGCGCGATCAGCGGGCCCGCCGCGAAGACGGCGATGACGACCGTCGCTATCCGGGTGAGCGTCGCCGGGTCGTAGAAGAGGGAGTCGAAGGAGGTGCCGATGGAGGGCAGGGTGACGGACTTGCCGGCCCAGCCGTCCTCCTGCGCTCCCGCGTAGCCGAACGCGTCGAACGCCTTCTGGGCGGCCGAGGAGCCGGGGCCCCACAGCCACAGCAGCAGGCCGGCGCTGACGGCGACGTAGGCGGCCCACACCCACAGGGCGGTGCGGTGCAGCCGTGCGACGGTCCACACCAGTCCGTCGGTGCCGGGCAGGGTGCGCCGCACGGGGGTCCGCCCGGCCGGTCGCTCCAGGGTGGCGCTCATGCGGTCACCGCCGTGCGGTCCGTGGCGGCGGCGGTGCTCGGGGTGAGCAGCGCCGGAGCCTCGGGGGAGCGCAGATGGGCCAGGAGCAGCTCCTCCAGGGACGGCTGCTGCACCTGCCAGCCCTCGCCGACGGGTCCGTCCCTGCGGATCAGGGCGGTGACGCCGCGGCCCGAGGGGCGGGACTCGATGACCGTGTGGTGCGAGAGGTCGCCGCGCCCGGTGACCAGGCTGTGCGCGCCGAGCAGGTCGTCGATGCCGCCGCCGAGCCGGATCCGGCCGCTGCCGAGAAGCAGCAGGTGGTCGCAGGCGTCGGCCAGCTCGGAGACGATGTGGGACGACATCAGGACGGTCGTGCCGTGCTCGGCGGCGTCCGCCATCAGGGTGCCCATCAGCTCGTGCCGGGCCAGCGGGTCCAGGTCGGCCATCGGCTCGTCGAGCAGCATCAGCTCGGGCCGCTTGCCGAGGGCCAGGGCCAGGGCGACGCGGGTGCGCTGGCCGCCGGACAGGGAGCGGACCTTCGCCTTCGGGTCGAGGGAGCCGGCCTCCACGATGTTCGCCGCGTAGGCCGCGTCCCACCGCTCCTTGTTCAGCTCGGCGCCCATGCGCAGGGTGTCCGCGATGGACAGCTGGGGGTGCAGCGGCTTGTCCTGGGACAGGTAGGCGACCTTGGCGCGGGCCTCGCCGGGGGCCGCGCCGAGCACGCGCAGCTCTCCGGCGCTCTGCCGCAGCAGTCCGGCGGCGATGCCGAGCAGGGTCGACTTGCCCGCCCCGTTGGGCCCGACGAGGGCGCTGATCCGGCCCGCGGGCAGCCGGAACGAGCAGTCGTCGAGGGCCGCGGTGCCGTGCCGGCCGTACCGCTTGGCGAGGCTCGTCGCCTCGATCGCCGTAGTCATGAACTCCCCTTGGTGGTGCTGAAGTGTGCTTCCAGTGCGCTGGTGAACAGGGCCGCCACGTCCTCGCGGTCCAGTCCCGCCTCTCTCGCCCGTCTCGTCCAGTCCTCGAGCTCGCTGCGCAGCGGTGAGTCGGCCGGGCCGGAACCCAGCGACTTGCGGACGAACGTGCCCAGGCCGCGGCGGGCCTCGACGAGGCCTTCTCGCTCCAGCTCGCGGTACGCCTTGAGCACCGTGTTCGGATTGATGGCCGTCGCCTCGACGACCTCGCGGGCGGTGGGCAGCTTGTCGCCGGGCTCGAGCATGCCGAGCCGCAGCGCCTGCTCGGTCTGGTGGACGATCTGCAGGTAGGTGGCGACGCCGCTGTGGCGGTCGATGCGGAATTCGATCACCGGTCCGACCGGCTCGACTGGCTTGGCCACTGGCGTACCCCCCTTTCACTAATCAAGTAGTGAAAGGGTGATGCAAGAGAGGGGGTGGCGTCAAGTGACGCCACCCCCTCGTCCGGTATGAGTGCTTTGTCCGTGCCGCTACGACTCGGTTCGGTACATGAGGTCCGTTTCGTACGTGGTGAAGCCGAGCCGCTCGTACACGCTCACCGCCGCCTTGTTGTCCGCGTCGACGTAGAGCATCGCCGTCGGCAGGCCGGCCGCCGCGAGATGGCGCAGCCCCGTCGCGGTGAGCGCCTTGCCGAGGCCGCCGCCCTGGCCGTCGGGGGCGACGCCGACCACGTACACCTCGCCGAGCCCCTCGTCGGCGTGCACCTTCGTCCAGTGGAAGCCGGCCAGCCGGTCGCCCTTGAACGCGAGGAAGAAGCCCGCCGGGTCGAACCACGGCTCGGCCTTGCGGTCGTCCAGGTCGCGCTGGGTCAGCGAGCCCTGCTCGGGGTGGTGGGCGAACGCCTCCGCGTTCACCGCGAGCCACGCCGCGTCGTCCTGACCGGGCACGAAGGTACGGATGCGGACCCCGGCCGGGAGCACCGGCTCGGGCAGCTCCAGGTCGGTCAACGGCCGCCGCATCTGGCGCAGTTCGCGGAAGAGCGTCAGGCCGAGCACCTGCGCCAGGTGGCGCGCCGCGCTGTGCCCGCCGTGCGCCCACACCCGCAGCCGCTTGCCGGACGCGGCCAGCAGGGCCGCGCCGAGCGCCCGCCCGTGCCCGTGCCCGCGGTGCCCCGGGTGCACCACCAGCTCGGCGGCCGGGGCCTCCACCGGGTCGGTGTCCTCCAGTTGCGCGTAGCCGACCAGGTCCTGGCCCGCGTACAGGAGCAGATGCCGTACGCCGTCGCGCTCGCCCCGCAGGTGCAGCCGTCCCTGCTCCGAGACGGCCTGCTGGCCGTCGGTGCGGGCGGCGTCGGCCAGCAGTGCGAGCACGGCGGCGGACTGCTCGGCGGAGAGGGCGGACAGGGTGTCGATGCGGCGGCCCGAAGGGGCCGGATCGGTGGCGGTCGCGGGGTCCGTGGTCATGGATACGAGGGTACGGCGGGGTCCCCCGGGCGGTCGGCAGGAGGCGACGGCAACCAGCTCGTAACCCGTAACCCCCTGTTGCGCTACGCGCGTTGACCCTAGGCTGCCCGGCAGTCACCGTCTGAGCCCAGTACCCAGGGGGATCCTCCATGCCCACACGGACGAACCGGCGTCTGAGAACCGCGCTCGGCGCCGTCGCCACCCTCGCCACCGCGGGTGCGCTGATGGCGGCGATGCCCGCGAGCGCGGCCCACGACAAGGGCCACGGCCACGGTCACGGAGGTGGCCGCTACCAGGACGTACAGCTGCTGTCGTTCAACGACCTCCACGGGAACCTGGAGCCGCCCACCGGTTCCTCGGGCCAGGTCACCGAGAAGCAGGCCGACGGCACGACGAAGCAGATCGACGCGGGCGGTGTGGAGTACCTGGCCACCTCCCTGCGCACCGCCCGCAAGGGCCACCCGTACAGCGTCACGGCGGCCGCCGGTGACCTGATCGGCGCCAGCCCCCTGCTGTCCGGCCTCTTCCACGACGAGCCCACCGTCGAGGCCATGAACCAGCTCGACCTGGACGTCACCTCCGTCGGCAACCACGAGTTCGACGAGGGCGCCACCGAGCTGGCCCGGATGCAGAACGGCGGCTGCCACCCCACCGACGGCTGCTACGAGGCCGGCAAGAAGTTCCAGGGCGCCGACTACCCCTACCTCGCGGCCAACGTGACGGACGAGAAGAGCGGCAAGCCGGTCCTCGCCCCCTACTGGGTGTGGAAGCAGAACGGCGTGAAGGTCGGCTTCATCGGCGTCACCCTCGAAGGCACCCCGAACATCGTCTCCGCCTCCGGGGTCAAGGGCCTGAAGTTCCACGACGAGATCGAGACCGTCAACAAGTACGCGAAGATCCTCGACAAGCAGGGCGTGAAGTCGATCGTCGCCCTCATCCACGAGGGCGGGGCCCCGGCCTCGACCTCGTACAACTACGACTGCGACTCCCCGGGCGCGGGTGACGGTGTCTCCGGGCCGATCGTGGACATCGCCAAGGGCATCACGCCGAAGGTCGACGCCCTGGTCACCGGCCACACGCACCAGGCGTACGTGTGCACGATCCCGGACCCGAGCGGCAAGCCGCGCATGGTCACGTCGGCGTCCTCGTACGGGAAGCTCTACACGGACACGACGCTGACCTACGACCGTCGGACCAAGGACATCGTCCGTACGTCGGTGAAGTCGCCCACCTCCGCGAACCACGTCGTGACGCGGACGCAGGACAAGGCCGCCGACATGACGGCCCTGATCGGCAAGTGGAACAAGCTGGCCGCGCCCGTCGCGAACCAGGCCATCGGCTACATCTCCGCCGACATCCCGGGCCGCGGCGCCGGTACGCCCGAGGAGCCGCTCGGCGACCTCATCGCCGACGCGCAGCTCGCGCACGCCAAGTCCCTGGACCCGAAGGCGAGCCTGGCCCTGATGAACCCGGGCGGCGTCCGCTCGGACCTGGTGCACAAGGCGAGCGGGGCCGAGGGCGACGGGGTCGTGACGTACGGCGAGGCGTTCACCGTGCAGCCGTTCAGCAACACGGTCAATCTCGTCGACCTCACCGGCGCGCAGGTCGTCGAGGCGCTCCAGCAGCAGGTCAGCGGCTCGAACGAGGCATCGCCGAAGATCCTCCAGCCGTCGGCCGGTCTCACGTACACGCTCGACATGACGAAGTCGGGCGCGGCGCGGGTGGTCGTGGACTCGATCAGGCTGAACGGCGCCGCCATCGACCCGGCCGCCACCTACCGCGTCGCGATGAACTCCTTCCTCGCGGGCGGCGGCGACGGCTTCGCGGCGCTCGGTGCGGGTAAGAACCCGCTGGTCGGGGCAGACGACCTGAAGGCGTTCAGCGACTACCTGACCGCCAACTCCTCGGCGGCGAAGCCGATCGCGCCGCCGAAGGCGGACCGCATCACCATCATTAAGTAGCCGCAACGCGACGTTGATGACGGGTGGCCTACGGTTGAAGCACAACAACCGTGGGCCACCCGGCGTTTGTGAAGGATGTTTGCGTAAAGGGTGGGGGTGTGTGGTGAAATCGGCCGATGCGTACCCCCCACCGCATGGAACAGATACCCAACGACCCCTCTCTGTCCGGAAGTTGGCAGGAGAACCAGTGGCCCGACGGGCCGCTCGACGACTTCCTCCGTGAGGAGCCCGACGACCCCGACGACGCGTGGTCGCCGCCCGACCACCGCAGCCGCGGCAGGCGCCGCTTCGGCAGCCTCTCCCTCGCGGTCAAGGCCGTGGTCGCGCTCCTCGTCCTCACCGCGTTCCTCGCCCTCGCCGACCGGTGGGCCGTCCTGTACGCCGAGCACCGCGCGGGCCAGCAGCTCAAGAAGGAGCTGAAGCTGACCGCCGCGCCCGAGGTCGAGATCGAGGGCTTCCCCTTCCTCACCCAGCTCGCCGACCGCCGCGTGGACGAGCTGAAGGTGACCGTCCCGGACGTCGCCGCCGACCGCGTCACCCTCGCCAAGGTCCAGGCGACCGCGCAGGACGTACGCATCGAGGGCGACGGCTTCACCGACATCAGCGGTGCGACCGTGGACCGGATGCGCGGCGAGGTGCTGCTCAGCTTCGCCGACATGAACCGCGAGCTGGGCGCCTCCCAGGTCACCTTCACCGGTCACGGGGACAACCAGGTGCTGGCGCGCGGCACGCTGCCGGTCGCCGGGCACGACCTCAAGGTCCGCGCCGACGCCAGGATCCAGCGCCTCGGCGCCTCCGGCATCTCCACCGACATCGACAACATGAGCCTCGCGATCGGCGACCTCGCCACGTACCGGCCCGGCACCGGCGCCGACCAGGGCCTGCACCTGACGCGGAAGTCCGTCGCCCGGATCACCGCCGAGACGGACAAGGCGCGCAGGCTCCTCGCCATCCCCGCGATCGTGCACCGCGCCGGCGTCCCGGACAGCGCCGTGCGGCAGGCCGAGCACAGCGACGCGAAGCTCAGCGAGCTGACCGGCTCGCCGCGCTTCGTGAAGAACCTGATGGGGATGAACCTCATCGACATCGCCATCGACCACCCCTGGCTGCTGCAGAAGCTCGGCATCGACCCGTCCCTGCTCGACGGCCTCACCGAGCTCACCCGCCCCGAACTCGCCGACCGCCTCTCGCTCGCCTTCCGGCTGCCGCAGCTGCCGGGCGGCCACGGGTACGTACGGCTGCGGGACGTGAAGGTGGAGAAGGGCGGGATCCGGGTGGACCTGTCGGGTGCCGGGCTCTCGGTGGGCGGCTCCACGTGACCTGAGCGGGGCGGCGGAGAGAGTTGCAAAGAATTCATTGCAAGGACTTCTTTGCAGAGCTATCTTTGTACGCATGAACGAGCTCTCCGCCCCACCGCCGGACATCCCGGGCGTCCGCACGCTGGACGCCCGGTCGCTGCGTGGCCTCGCCCATCCCCTGCGGATGCGGCTGCTCGACTCGCTGCGGTACAGCGGCCCGGCCACCGCCTCCCAACTCGCCGAGAAGCTGGGCGAGTCGAGCGGTGCCACCAGCTACCACCTGCGCCAGCTCGCCGCCCACGGGTTCGTCGAGGACGACCCGGAGCGCGGCAAGGGCCGGGAGCGCTGGTGGAAGGCGGTCTACAAGGGGACGACGTTCGACAGCGCCCTGCTCCAGGACGACGACCCGGAGGTGCGCGGCGCCGCCGACTTCTTCCTGCACGAGATCGCCACCGCGCACGCCCGCAACGTGTCGACGTGGCTCGGCTCGCGCGACAGCTGGCCGCAGGAGTGGGCGCACGCCTCGGACCTGAGCAGCTGGACGCTACGGCTGACGCCGGAGCTGGCCAAGGAGCTGGGCGAGAAGATCCACGAGCTCCTCGAGACGTACCGCGACCTCCCGGAGACGGAGGACGACCCCCGCGCCGAGCAGGTACGGATTCACACGCACGCCTTCCCTCTCCACACGGACTGAGTTCCACCCGGACCGAAAGGCATGACCATGAACGCCGACACCCACCTGATCGTGCACGCCGCCCGCTCCGCCGAACTCCAGGCCGAGGCCGAGGCCCACCACCTCGCCGCCACCGTGGCGGACCGGCACACCCCGGACCTGCGCACCCGGCTCGGCTGGACCCTCGTCGAGGTCGGCCTGCGCCTCGCCTCCGCGCCGAAGCCGCAGCGACCGCTGACGGCGTGAGGCCCTAAGCGGCGATCTCCGGCGGCGGCGTGGGCGCACCCGGCAGCCGCATCGTCGCCACGGTGCCGCCGCCCTCGGCCGGAGCCAGGGCGACCTCGCCGCCGTAGCTCTCCACGGTGCGGGCCACGATGGACAGGCCGAGCCCCGAGCCCGGCAGCGCGCGGGCCGTCGGGGAGCGCCAGAACCGGTCGAAGACGTGCGGGAGTTCGTCGGCCGGGATGCCCGGGCCGTGGTCGCGGACCGTCAGGGTGCCGCGCATCAGGTGCACCTCGACGGTGGCGCCGGGCGGGCTGAACTTCACCGCGTTGTCGAGCAGGTTGATGATCGCGCGCTCCAGGGCGGCCGGCTCGGCCCGTACGTACCAGGGGGCCAGCTCGGAGACGATCTTCAGCTCCGGGCCGCGCAGCCGGGCCCGCTCCACGGCCGAGCGGGCCGTCTCGTGCAGGGAGACGACCTTCAGCGGGCCCTCCGCCCCGGCGAGGCCGGACCGTGACAGCTCCTGCAGATCCCCGATGAGCGCGGCCAGTTCGGTCATCTGCGCCTTGACCGAGGCCATCAGCGCCTTGCGGTCGTCCGGGGGGATCGCCCGGCCGGTCTCCTCGCTGCGGGTGAGCAGTTCGATGTTCGTCCGCATCGAGGTGAGGGGCGTACGGAGCTCATGTCCGGCGTCGGCGATGAGCTGCTGCTGCAGTTCGCGCGACGACGCCAGGGACGCCGTCATCGAGTTGAAGGAGGACGAGAGGCGGGCGATCTCGTCGTCGCCCTCCACCGGGATGCGGACCGTCAGGTCCTCGGTGGCGGCGACGTGCTCGACCGCTTCCGTGAGCTGGTCGACGGGACGCAGACCGGTGCGGGCGATCCACAGGCCGGCCGCCGTGGCGCCGATGACCCCGATCCCGCCGACGGCGAGGAGGACCCAGGCCAGAGTGGTGAGGGGCTTGGTGATCTCGGCCATGGGGCTGGCGATGGAGATCGCGATCCCGGGCACCTGGCTGTGGTCGGAGCCCTGGACCGGAACGGTCAGGACCCGCATGGAACTGCCGTCGTCGGCGTCCGTGGTGTGCAGGGTGCTGCCCTCGGTCCCGTTCGCCACGGCCACGTCGGAGCTCTGCGCCGGGATCGACGACTGCCCGCGCCAGGTGCAGGCGCTGCCGTTCGCGTAGATGACCTGGATCGTCGGGCCGGGAAGGTCCTTGGGCTGGCTCGTGGTGGCGCAGTTGAGCAGGCCGAACTGCTGCTGGCGGCTGCTCTGGCTGAGCGAGCCGACCTGGTTGTGCAACTCCTGGTCCATCTGCGCGTACAGCTGGTTGCGCGTGATGAACCAGCAGGTCACCGCGACCGCGGCCACGGCGGCCGCGACGGCCACCGCCACCAGCAGCGCGAGGCGTGACCTGAGGGGCAGCGACCGGAGCCGCCGGACGAGCCTGTTCACTCGGCGCTCCCCGAGCGCAGCACGTATCCCACGCCCCGCACCGTGTGCACGAGGCGCGGCTCGCCGCCCGCCTCGGTCTTGCGGCGCAGGTACATCACGTACACGTCCAGGGAGTTGGACGACGGCTCGAAGTCGAAGCCCCACACCGCCTTGAGGATCTGCTCCCGGGTGAGGACCTGACGCGGGTGGGCCAGGAACATCTCCAGGAGCGTGAACTCGGTACGGGTCAGCTCGACGGTGCGCTCGCCCCGCGTGACCTCGCGCGTCGACAGATCCATCCGCAGGTCCGCGAAGGACAGCGCGTCGGAGTCGTCGGCGCCGGCGCCCGCCGCGGCCGCGTACGAGCTGCGGCGCAGCAGGGCGCGGACCCGGGCGAAGAGCTCGTCGAGCTCGAAGGGCTTGACCAGGTAGTCGTCGGCGCCGGCGTCGAGTCCGGTGACGCGGTCGCCGACCGTGTCGCGGGCGGTGAGCATGAGGATCGGGGTCGTGGACCCGGTGGCGCGCAGCCGGCGGGCGGCCGTCAGCCCGTCCATGCGCGGCATCTGGATGTCCAGGACCACCAGGTCGGGCCGGTACTCGGCGGCCTTGTCCAGCGCGTCCGCGCCGTCGACGGCGACCTCGGTGCCGTAGCCCTCGAAGGCCAGGGAACGCTGCAGGGCCTCGCGGACCGCGGGCTCGTCGTCGACGATGAGGATGCGGTGCCGGTCTTCGCGGTCGCCTTCGGCGGGGCTCATGGGCTGCGCTTCCTTACGTGCGAGTGGCTGACGCGTACCGCGGGTGCGGGTACGGCTGCGACGGATTATCAGCCTCGCACGGTCGCGCGGCGGCTGCGTGTCCCGCGGCGCGCGGCCGGGGCGGGCCCGACCTCCGGGGCCCGGACGGCCGGCGTGTGCAGGGCGGAGACGACGGCGAGCGGGAGCCGCAGGTCGGCGGGGCCCGTCGCGGCCCCGGGGTGACGGTGCACGGTGGAGTTCATGGTGGTTCTCCCTGGGCTGGGGGTCAGTTGCCGGAGCCTCCGGCGCGGAGCGTGTCGAGGTCCGCCTTCACGGTGTTGATCGGGATGGCGAAGCCGAGGCCGACGCTGCCCGCGCTCGACGAGGAGGAGGACGAGTCCGAACTGGCTGAGTACATCGCGGAGTTGATGCCGATGATGTTGCCGTTCATGTCGATGAGGGCGCCGCCGGAGTTGCCCGGGTTGAGGGACGCGTCGGTCTGCAGGGCCTTGTACGTCGTCGTGGACGAGCCGGTGTCGCCGTTGAACTCCTGGCCGCCGAACTCGAACGGCCACTGCTGGCCGCCGCTGCCGCCCTGCTGTTGCTGCTCCTGCTGGCCCTCGTCCGTGGAGACGGTGACGTCACGGTCGAGCGCGGAGACGATGCCGCTGGTGACGGTGCCGGTCAGGCCCTCGGGGGAACCGATGGCGACGACCTCGTCGCCGACGCCCACGCCGTCGGAGTCGCCGAGGGTGGCGGCCTTCAGACCCGAGGCGTTCTGGAGCTTGATCAGCGCCAGGTCCTTCTTGGCGTCCGTGCCCACGACGTCGGCGGTGTACGACTTGCCGTCGCTCGTGCGCACCTTGATGGACGAGGCGCCGGAGATGACGTGGTTGTTGGTGAGGATCTCGCCGTCGTCGGTGATGATGACGCCCGAGCCGGTCGAGGAGCCGCTGCTCAGCGTCGCGTTGATCTCGACGATCGACGGGCTGACCGCCTCGGCGACACCGGCGACGGTGCCCCTCTTGCTGCTCGGCACGACGTTGGTGCTGGTCGAGGAGGACGCCGTGGTGTTCGATCCGGTCAGCTCCTGGAAGGCGTACGCGGTGCCGCCGCCGACGGCCGCCGCCGCGACGGCCACGGCCGCGAGCAGCCCCATCGGGCCGCGCATCCGCTTCCGCTTCTTCGCGGGGGCCTGCGGTTCGGCCACGGCGAGGGCGCCGCCGCCCGGCTCCGCGGAGTAGGCCGCGAACGGGGTGGTCGGCTCGCCGCCGCCGCCCGCACCGTCACCGCCCGGCCACACCGTGGTACCCGGTGCGACGCTGACCGGCTCGGCCGGCTGGTGGGCGGGCGGGGGCGGCCACGCGCTGTCCACCGGGGTGGACGGTGCGGGGTTCTGCTGCGGGCTCTCGGAGTACGGGGACTGCGCCTGGCCCTGCGGGTACTCGCCGTCGCGGCGGAAGCTCTCGGTCATGTCAGTAAGCGTGTGCCGCGTACATGAGAGCTGCCTGAGTGTGCCCTGAGAGTCCCGGCAGAACCCTGTTTGCCCGAAATAAAGACGGGTGGAGTGCCCCACGCCCCTGAGATGCCTGCGGCATCCAGGGGAAGGCTGCGCGCAGCGCATGCCTTCAGGGGCGCGGGGAACTGCGCGACCAGCCCCCACCGGCCGTCAGCCGAACACGCGCCCCGGGCGGAGCCCTAAGCGCAGCCGCACGACTGACGTACGACCAGCCGCGACGGGAACAGCTTCAGGCGCTCGCGTCGGGATCCGGCGACCCGCAGTGAGTCGTCCAGGACGAGATCCACCGCGGCCCGCGCCATCGCCGAGCGGTCCGAGGCGACCGTGGTGAGCGGGGGATCGGTGAGCCCCGCCTCCTTCACGTCGTCGAACCCGGCCACGGCCAGCTCGCCGGGCACCTCAATGCGCAGCTCGCGCGCGGCCCGCAGCACACCGATGGCCTGGTCGTCGGTGGAGCAGAAGATGGCCGGCGGGCGGTGCGGCCCGGCGAGCAGCTCCAGGGCCACCTGGTACGCGTCGTAGCGGTTGTACGGCGCCTCGAAGAGCCGCCCCTCGGTCGGGAGGCCCGCCTCCTGCATCGCGCGCCGCCAGCCCTCGACGTGGTCGGAGACCGGGTCGCCGACCGACGGGGTCTCGGCGGTGCCGCCGAGGCACGCCACGTACGCGTTCCCGTGCTCCAGGAGGTGGCGGGTGGCGAGCTGGGCGCCGCCGATGTCGTCCGTGACGACGGCGACGTCGTCGATCGCCTCCGGGCGCTCGTGCAGCAGCACCACCCGGGCGTCCCACGCCTCGATCTCGGCCGCGGCCAGATCGTTGAAGCCGTGGCTGACGAGGATGAGTCCGGAGACCCGCATGCCGAGGAACGCGCGCAGGTAGTGGACCTCGCGGTCGCCGACGTAGTCGGAGTTGCCGACGAGGACCATCTTTCCGCGCTCGGACGCGGCCTGTTCCACCGCGTGCGCCATCTCCGCGAAGAACGGCTGGCGCGCGTCCGGCACGATCATGCCTATGAGGTCGGTCCGCCGCGACGCCATGGCCTGGGCGACCCGGTCGGGCCGGTACCCCAGCTCCTTGATCGCCGCCTGTACGCGTTCGCGCGTGGCCGGGGCGACCGGCCGGGGTCCGTTGTTGATCACGTAGGACACGACGGCGGTCGAAGTACCCGCCAGTCGCGCAACGTCGTCCCGAGTCACCTTGGCCACGCGCGGAGTCTACGCGGATGGACCACCCTGTGGGCAGGGCGTAAAGCAGCCCGCTATGAGTCGGCTGTGACGGCTCCGGCGCGCACGCCCGCCGGGCTGTCCGCTTCGCCCGTGTTGGTGGCGGAAGCGGCTTCCGTCTTGTCGTTCCCGGTGCCGTTCTTGTCCGCGTTCTTCTCGCCCTTCTCCGGCTTCTCCGGGGTGACGAAGCGGTAGCCCACGTTGCGCACGGTGCCGATCAGCGACTCGTGCTCGGGGCCGAGCTTGGCGCGCAGTCGTCGTACGTGCACGTCCACGGTCCGGGTGCCGCCGAAGTAGTCGTAGCCCCAGACCTCCTGGAGCAACTGGGCGCGCGTGAAGACGCGGCCCGGGTGCTGCGCCAGGTACTTCAGGAGCTCGAACTCCTTGAAGGTCAGGTCGAGGACCCGGCCCTTGAGCTTCGCGCTGTACGTCGCCTCGTCGACCGACAGGTCGCCGTTGCGGATCTCCATGGGGGAGTCGTCGGCGACGATCTGCTGGCGGCCCATGGCCAGCCGCAGGCGTGCCTCGACCTCGGCGGGTCCCGCGGTGTCGAGGAGCACGTCGTCGATGCCCCAGTCGGCGGTGACGGCGGCGAGGCCGCCCTCCGTCACGACGAGGACCAGCGGACAGCCGGGTCCGGTGGAGCGGAGCAGCTGACAGAGGCTGCGGACCTGCGGGAGGTCGCGGCGGCCGTCGATCAGGATCACGTCGGCGCCGGGGGTGTCGACGAGAGCGGGGCCCTCCGCCGGGGCCACTCGCACGTTGTGCAGGAGCAGGCCGAGAGCGGGGAGCACCTCCGTCGACGGCTGAAGGGCATTCGTCAGGAGCAGCAATGAACTCATCGCGCCCCACCTGCCTGGGTCGTCCTACGTTCGTGCACGGTTCGCTCGCCCATAACGTCTGGTTCCTCCTCGGTCCCTGCGAGGACGTTTGCGGCACTGCTTCGTGGTGCTGGTACTGCTGTGGCGGGCCCGCGCCCTGGGCCCTGCGCCACCGGGAGTGAGGTCGTATACAACGCTCCTGAAAGCACAAAAGGACCCGGGGGCTGCATTGCCCGAGTCCTTCGCCCAGCAGAATAGCCCACATGAGTAGGGGTCCGGCAGATGAAAGACGTGGATCTTCTGTGCGGCCGATCACTGAACGAACGCTGCGTGTGACGCTCAGGACACAGGACGGAGTCTTCATCGACGCCGCCCACGAGCCCGGAAACAGTCCCGGCGGCGACCTCGTGATCGTGCTCGCGCACGGCTTCACCGGCGATCTGGAGCGGCCCCACGTGCGGCGTGCGGCCTCGGTGTTCGCGCAGTACGCGGGCGTGGTCACGTTCTCGTTCCGCGGGCACGGGCGGTCCGGCGGGCGGTCCACGGTGGGTGACCGCGAGGTGCTCGATCTCGCCGCGGCCGTCGAGTGGGCCCGTTCGCTCGGTTACGCCCGTGTGGTGACGGTCGGGTTTTCGATGGGTGGTTCGGTGGTGCTTCGGCACGCGGCGTTGCACAGGGGGCGCACGGAAGCGCGCACGGACGCCGTCGTCGCCGTGAGTGCTCCGGCCCGGTGGTTCTACCGGGGGACCGCCCCGATGCGGCGGCTGCACTGGGTCGTGACGCGGCCGACGGGCCGGATGGTCGGCCGGCTCGGTCTGGGTACCCGTATCCACCCGCACGACTGGGACCCGATCCCGCTCTCGCCGGTCGAGTCGGTGCCGCTGATCGCGCCGACGCCGCTGCTGATCGTGCACGGCGACCGCGACCCGTACTTTCCCGTCGACCATCCGCGGATGCTGGCGGAGGCGGCCTCCGCGCAGGGGGCCGGCGCCGAGCTGTGGCTGGAGGACGGGATGGGACACGCGGAGCACGCGGCCGGCGACGCACTGCTCGCGCGGATCGGGGAGTGGGCGCGGGGTGCCGCACAATAGGACGCCGGCCGAACCGTTCGGAACCTGAGACCCGTGGAAAGGGGCGCCGCATGGCACACGGCACCATCCGCTACTGGGCGGCGGCCAAGTCGGCCGCCGGTGTGGCGGAGGAACCGTACGACGCCGACGACCTGGGTACGGCCCTGGCGGCGGCGCGCGAGCGACACCCCGGGGAACTGGTCGGGGTGCTGCGGCGCTGTTCGTTCCTCGTCGACGGGAACCCCGTCGGGACGCGCGGCCATGAGACGGTACGGCTGGCCGAGGGCGGCACGGTCGAGGTGCTCCCGCCGTTCGCAGGAGGGTGACCCCGATGAGCAACGAGCAGTATCCGTACGACCAGTACGGGCGACAGCAGCACGACCAGCAGCAGTACGACCAGTACGGGCGGCAGCAGTACCCGCAGCCCGCGCCCCCCTACGAGGCCGATGCCACCCAGCAGTGGCAGGGACAGACCTGGGACACCCAGCTGCAGGCCGCGCCGCAGCAGGAGCCGTATCTGCCGCCGCAGGGGTACGAGCAGCAGGGGTACGAGCAGCAGGAGTACCGGCAACAGGGGCATCGACAGCCTGAGTACCAGCAGCCTGAGTACCAGCAGCAGGGGTACGAGCCGCAGGGGTACGAGCCGCAGGCCGGTGCCGCCCAGCCGCTGCCCCCGCAGCAGGAGTGGTCCTACGCGCCGCAGCCCGAGCCCGAGAAGCAGCCCGAGCCCGCTCCGGCGCCCGAGCCCGCGCCCGCCGCGGGGAGCGCCGAGCCGTCGTACGGCCGGGCCACCACCACCGGCAACACCCGCGTCACCGACGCCCAGCGGGCCCGCGCCGAGGGCCGCTCGCCGATCATCGAACCGGGTATCCAGCCGGCGGGCCTGACCGCCGTGCTCGGACTGCTCCTCGCGGGCGGCGCGGCCGTCGGCTCGTACGCACTCCTCGTACCGCTCCTTCTGCTGCAGGCGGTCACCGCCGCGGGCTGGTTCCGGCTCAACGGCATGTGGCCCGCCCGGCAGGGCATCGCGCTCGCCTTCCTGGGCGGCGTGGTCGCGGACATCGCGCTGCTCGCGGCGGGCCGGGAGCACGCGCCCGCCGCGATCCTCGGCACGCTCGGCGTCTGGGTCCTGCTCACCCTGGTCCTGCAGCTGCGCTCGCACGCGTCGCCGGACGAGCGGATGTACGGCCTGATGGCGACCGTGGTCTCGGCGGCGCTCGCGATCATGGCGACCGGACAGCTGGCGGCCGAGCCGGACGCCGTGACGGTGGGCGCGATCGCCGTGGCCGTCGCGGTCGTGGCGCGGGCGCTGCCGCTGCCGACGGCCGTGTCCGTCGTGGTGGCGCTGCTGGCCGGGGTCGGTGCCGGGATCGCCGTGGGCGGCATGACCGACCTGGGCTCGGACGGTGCCCTGCTGGGCGCCGCTGCCGCTGCCGCCGCGCTGATCGGGCACCGGGTCGCCTCGTACGACTACCCGTCGCGGTTCGTGCACATGACGGCGGGCGTCGCGCTGCCGCTCACGGCCGCCGCGCCGGTGATCTACGTGCTGGGGCGCGCGTTTGCCTGACGAGGAGGCCGGTGGACGGGAGGGTGACAGACCCGGCGAGCCGCACCCCTGGGACGTGTGGGCCCTGCGGTTCGGCCTCGTCTCGGTGTTCGGCTGGTGCTGCGCCGGTCCCGGCTTCTTCTTCGGCGGCTTCCTTCTGGTGCCGCTGCTGCCGCCGGCGGGTTTCGCGGCCGTCGCGTACGGCGCCGCCGTGCTGTGGCGCTTGCGCGGCACCACAGTCCCCAAGGCGCGGCAGGTGACCGCGATCGTGCTCGGCGCGGCCGGGATGGCGATCGCCGCAGCGGCCGCGGTGACCGCTCTCTGATCCGGGGCGCGTATCGACAACTTCGTGACAACTCACCACCGCACACCGGAATTACAGGTCGTCCGCGTACCCTCCGGGCATGCGCGCACTGCGAATACTGCTGATCCTCGTCGTCGTGCTCGGCGGCCTGTTCGTGATCGCCGACCGGGTCGCGGTGAACTTCGCCGAGGACGAGGCGGCCGACCGGATCCGCACGAGCGAGGGGCTGACGAGCACCCCGTCGGTGTCCATCAACGGCTTCCCGTTCCTGACCCAGGTCGCCGACGGCACCCTCGACGACGTGACGATCGGCATCAAGGACTACGACGCGAAGAGCGACGGCGACAGCATCCGCATCGCGGACCTGAGCGCCGAGATGCACGGCGTGAAGTTCGACAGCGGCTACAGCTCCGCGACCGCCGGCTCGGCCACCGGCACCGCCCGCATCTCCTACGCCGAGCTCCTCAAGGCCGTCCAGGAGCAGGCCCCGGCGCAGGTGGCGCCCGGTGTGACGGCGAAGCTCGCCGGCCTCGCGTACGGCGGCGGCGACAAGGTCAAGATCACCGTCGAGGTGAAGACGCCCCTCGGCACGGTGCGGCCCACCGTCCTCAGCACCGTGAAGGTCGCCGACGGCAAGGTCACCGCCCGCGCCGACAGCCTGCCGGCGGTGGGCTCGATCGACCTGGCCGAGGGCCCGATCCGGGCGGTCACCGACTTCCGGCAGGCGATCGACAACCTCCCCGCGGGCATCAAGCTCGACAAGGTGCAGGCGGCCGAGGACGGCATGGAGATCACGGTGACGGGTTCGGACCTGCGCCTCGTCGGGTAGGGACATCACGACGGGCCGTCCGCAGTTCGAGACGGAGCTGTCCGCACAGCAGGAGTGAGCGGAGCCACAGCGGGTCCCCGGCCCGGCGGCAGCGGCTCCGCGGGGCGCTCCATCCCACATTGTGGGCGATCTCGTCTCATTATTCGACACGTCGGTGACACGGCCGCCGATGCGTCCTTACGATCGGTGGCATGAAGCGACAGGCGGACCTCACGAAGCGGCGGGCAGTAGACCTGTGCCGCGTCGCCGCCATGCTCTGTCGCACCTTCTGAGCGGGCAGGCCGTCCCTCGGTCGACTCCCGCTTTCCCCGGCCCCTCGAGGCGAGACGAACGACTCGGGGCCACCGTGCGCATCCGCACACACCCGTTCCGCATGCCTGCCGCAACTGCCCCGGAGGAAACAGCATGAGCCGCAGCGACGTCCTGGTCGACGCCGACTGGGTCGAGGCCAACCTCGACAACGACAACGTGGCCATCGTCGAGGTGGACGAAGACACGTCCGCGTACGACAAGAACCACATCAAGAACGCGATCCGCATCGACTGGACCAAGGACCTCCAGGACCCGGTCCGCCGTGACTTCATCGACCAGGCCGGCTTCGAGGAGCTGCTGTCGAAGAAGGGCATCGGCAACGACACGACCGTCGTCCTCTACGGCGGCAACAACAACTGGTTCGCCTCCTACGCGTACTGGTACTTCAAGCTCTACGGCCACAGCGACGTGAAGCTCCTCGACGGCGGCCGCAAGAAGTGGGAGCTCGACTCCCGCGACCTGGTCGACGGCGCGCAGGTCCCGAACCGTCCGGCCACCCAGTACAAGGCCAAGGCCCAGGACACCTCGATCCGCGCCTTCCGCGACGACGTCGTGAACGCGATCGGCTCGCAGAACCTGGTCGACGTGCGCTCGCCCGACGAGTTCTCCGGCAAGCTGCTCGCCCCGGCCCACCTCCCGCAGGAGCAGTCGCAGCGTCCGGGCCACGTCCCGTCCGCGCGCAACATCCCGTGGTCGAAGAACGCCAACGACGACGGCACCTTCAAGTCGGACGACGACCTCAAGGCGCTCTACGCCGAGGAGCAGGTCGACCTGGCCAAGGACTCCATCGCGTACTGCCGCATCGGTGAGCGTTCCGCGCTCACCTGGTTCGTGCTGCACGAGCTGCTCGGTGTCGAGAACGTCAAGAACTACGACGGCTCGTGGACCGAGTACGGCTCGCTGGTCGGCGTGCCGATCGAGCTCGGCGCCAACAAGTAACCCCCAACCGACCTTCAACTTCTAGGAGTTCAGCATGTGTGGAGCGAAGGCCGGCGGCCCCGACGCCTCGACGATCAAGCCCGGTGAGACCACCATCCAGGGTCAGGTCACCCGCGACGGCGAGCCGGTGACGGGCTACGTCCGTCTGCTCGACTCGACCGGTGAGTTCACCGCCGAGGTCCCGACCTCGGCCACGGGCCAGTTCCGCTTCTACGCGGCCGAGGGCACCTGGACCGTGCGCGCGCTGGTCCCGGGCGGCACGGCGGACCGCACGGTCGTCGCCCGGACGGGCGGGCTCGCGGAGGTCGCGATCGCCGTCTGAGCGATCACTCGTGACGGCTGAAGGGCCGCACCCCCGGGGGTTGGACGCCACTGGTCGGGGTGCGGTCCTTCGGCTTGTCCCGAGCCGCTTTTCCGGACCCGCTTCGGCGGGCCCGCCGGGCTTACGCTGGAGACATGTACGCGCGGCGGAAGCACCTGTACTTCGCCATGATGGGCGTCTGCATCGCCCTCTTCGTCCTGGCGTGGGGCGTCGTGCGGCTCTGGTCCGTTCCCGTCGCCGTCGGCATGTGCGTCGTGGCCATGGTCATCCCGCCCGTCGCCGCCATCGTCGCCAACCGGCGCGGCCCCGAGGACCGCTGGTGGGACGACCCTTCGGGGGACCCGAAGTCCGACGACTGGTGGGACGAACTGGACGGCAAGAGGCGGCACCGCTGACGGACCAGACGTACCAGCCCCAGGAACCCGGGGTCGTCGCCCTGCCGCCGCTGCCCGACTACGCGCCCGCGGTCGCCCCGGCCGCCCCCAAGGACCGCCGCGTGCTGCGGGCCGTCCTGCGCTGGACCGCCGCCGTCGTCGTGTTCGCGGCCGTCGGCGCCGGGGTCACGTACGGCGTCACCGAGCAGAAGCGCGGCGACCTGCCGGGCCTCGCGACCGAGAGCGACGGCCGCTGGCCGTACCCGCGGATCGAGAAGCCGCCGCTGCCCAAGGGTGCCCCGGCCCCGTTCGCCGAGGGCAACGCCCGCGAGGAGCACTTCGCCGACCTGCGGAAACTGGTCCTGCCCGCACCCCAGGGCGCCAAGGAGGACAAGGAGCTCGCAGGGAAGGACGGCTGGCTGTCCACGTCCGCGTACCTCTCGGAGTACGGGAAGGAGAAGCGCCGCGATCTCGCGCAGACCCTGAAGGACGGCGGCCTGCGGCACATCGCGGCCCGCGGCTGGACCATGCCCGACGGCACGCGCACCCGGGTCTACCTGCTGCGGTTCACCACGGGAGCGTTCACCCGCGACTACCGCGCCCAGCTGGACACCAACCTGGCGATCCCCAGGGGCGTCGAGAAGTTCGACCAGGACTTCAACACCTTCCAGGGCGGCGGCAAGGCGGTGCGCTACACGACGCTCTTCGCCTACGCCGAGCAGAAGCCCTACGGCAAGGAGCGCGTCCGGTACGCGTACATCGAGGCCGGTGACGTCCTCGCCCTGGTCGTCCAGTCGGACGACGGACACGGCCCCACGATCCCCTTCCGGCAGACCGTGGCACTGCAGAACCAGCTGCTCGGCTGACCTCGCCGAGTGGGCCGGGCCCCGCACGACTACAGTGGGGCCCGGCTCTGTAACCACGTATCCGCAAAGTTGCGCTCACCGAGGAGCACCCGTGCTTGAGGCTTTCTTCTCCGCTCTGCTCGTTCTGGTCTGCGTCGGCGTCCTCGCCTTCGCCGGTCTGACCGTGAAGAAGCTGTACCAGGGCCAGCGCTGACCTACCCGACCTGATTGAGCACCCCATGATCCAGATCCCGTCGGACCTGCACCCCGACCTCGTTCCGCTCGCCTTCCTCCTGGGCAACTGGGCAGGCGCGGGCGTCACCGACTTCCCGGGCGCCGAGAAGGCCAACTTCGGCCAGGAGGTCTCCTTCACCCACGACGGGCGGGACTTCCTCGAGTACCACTCCCACACCTGGGTCCTCGACGCCGACGGCAACAAGGTCAAGCCGCTGGAGTCCGAGTCCGGCTTCTGGCGCGTCGGCAAGGACCGCAAGGTCGAGGTCGTCATGGTCCGCGACGACGGTGTCGTCGAGGTCTGGTACGGCGAGCTGGCCGACAAGAAGCCGCAGATCGACCTGGCGACGGACGCCGTCGCGCGCACCGCGGCCTCCGGGCCCTACAGCGGTGGCAAGCGCCTGTACGGCTACGTGAAGAGCGACCTGATGTGGGTCGGCGAGAAGCAGACCCCCGAGGTTCCGCTGCGCCCCTACATGTCGGCCCAGCTCAAGAAGGTCGTCTCCCCGGAGGACGTCGCCGAGATGGCGCGCAACCTCCCGGACATGCCCGACGACGGCATCGCCTTCTTCAAGTAGTCATCGCTTTTTCCAAGTGGTCCTAGACTCGTGGGTGTGGTGAGCACCGACTGGAAGAGCGACCTGAGGCAGCGCGGCTACCGGCTGACGCCGCAGCGCCAGCTTGTCCTCGAAGCCGTCGACACCCTTGAGCACGCGACCCCCGACGACATCCTGAGCGAAGTGCGCAGGACGGCGTCGGGGGTCAACATCTCCACCGTGTACCGGACCCTGGAGCTCCTGGAGGAGCTCGGGCTCGTCTCGCACGCGCACCTCGGCCACGGGGCGCCCACGTACCACCTCGCCGACCGCCACCACCACATCCACATGGTGTGCCGCGACTGTACGAACGTCATCGAGGCCGACGTCGACGTCGCCAAGGAGTTCACGGCGAAGCTCCGCGCCGAGTTCGGCTTCGACACCGACCTCAAGCACTTCGCGATCTTCGGCCGGTGCGAGAACTGCGCGGCTTCTTCCTCCGGGGAACGGGCTCAGGAATAAGCGGCTCCGGCCCGTCGTCGTAGTGTGTGTGAACATGCAGCGACTTTCACCGAGCAGCCCCCTGCTGACCCTGCCCGGCGCCGTCCCCGGCGAGGGCGTGGACGAAGGCGTCGCCGCGCACTACGGCGACCTGTTCCGCGAACAGCGTTCCCTCGCCGACGGGTCCGGCATCGTCGACCTCTCGCACCGCGGGGTGCTCACCGTCACCGGTGACGACCGGCTGAGCTGGCTGCACCTGCTGCTCACCCAGCACGTCAGCGACCTTCCGGCCGGCCGGGCCACGGAGGCGCTGATCCTGTCCGCCAACGGACACATCGAGCACGCGCTGTACCTCGTCGACGACGGCGCGACGACGTGGCTCCACGTCGAGCCCGGTACGCAGGAGGCGCTTCTCGCGTACCTGGAGTCCATGAAGTTCTTCTACCGGGTCGAGGCCGCGGACCGGACGGCCGAGTTCGCCGTCGTGCACCTGCCGGCCGGATCCATCGCGCCGGTGCCGGACGGGGTGGCGGTGCGCGAGACGGCGTACGGCCGTGACCTGTTCCTGCCGCGCGACACCCTGGAGTCGTACGCGGCCGCCAACGGCCCGGCGGTCGGCCTGCTCGCCTACGAGGCGCTGCGGGTCGAGCAGCACCGGCCGCGGCTCGGCTTCGAGACCGACCACCGCACCATCCCGCACGAGCTCGGCTGGATCGGCACGGCGGTGCACCTGCAGAAGGGGTGCTACCGGGGCCAGGAGACCGTCGCCCGCGTCCAGAACCTGGGCAAGCCGCCGCGGCGCCTGGTCTTCCTGCACCTGGACGGCAGCGAGGTGCACCTGCCGCCGCAGGGCGCCGAGGTGCGGCTCGCGGCGGACGGCCCGGACGGCCGCAAGATCGGTTTCGTGACGACGTCCGTACGCCACCACGAGCTCGGCCCGATCGCCCTCGCCCTGGTCAAGCGGAACGTGCCGCTCGACGCACCGCTCATGGCCGAGGACACGGCGGCGGCGCAGGAAGTGGTCGTCGAGCCGTAGCTCGCGTGCGCCCTGCGGGGCTCACATCTCCAGCAGGACCGTGAACGGGCCGTCGTTCGTCAGGGACACCCGCATCTGCGCCCCGAACCGGCCCGTCGCCACGGTCGCGCCGAGCGCCCGCAGCTGGGCCACGACCTCGTCGACCAGCGGCTCGGCGACATCGCCGGGCGCGGCCGCGTTCCACGTGGGGCGGCGGCCCTTGCGGGCGTCGCCGTAGAGCGTGAACTGGCTGATGACGAGCAGCGGGGCGTCGATGTCACTGCACGACTTCTCGTCGGCGAGCATCCGCACCGACCAGAGTTTGCGGGCCAGTTGGGCCGCCTTCTCCCTGCTGTCCTCGTGCGTGACGCCGACGAGGACGCACAGGCCCTCGCCCTTGATCTCGCCCACCACTTCTTCGTCCACCACGACGCTCGCGCCGTCCACCCGCTGTACCACTGCTCGCATACGGCCATCATGCCGTGCCCGCCGTGGCGCGTTTCCGAACCCCCCATCCGGGGCCGATATGGGGCACTCGGTCACGAAGTGGCCACGGGGAGTGGCACCATGCTCACACGTGATGCGCCACGGGTGTATCGCGGCGGTCCGGTCGAGGGGACGGTAAGCAGACCATGGATGCCCATGCCATGAGCCACACATCGAGTACGGGGCTGCCCGGGGAGCGCGTTCGCGTCTCGCTGACGCGGGTGGCCCGGCCGCCCGCCCAGCGCACCGACAGCCCCGAGCTGCCGCCCGCCCCCGCGCCCGACATCGCGGCCCTGCGCCTGCCCGAACTGCGCACGCAGCGCCGCGACGCCCAGCAGGACGAAGCCGATCTCAGTTACGTGCGGCGGCTGTTGCAGGGGCGGATCGACATCCTGCGGGCCGAGTTGGCCCGGCGCCGCGATCCGGAGTCCCCGGTCGTGGACCGGCTCTCGGAGATCCTGCGGGACCAGCCCACGCGCTACCGCTCGTCGGCCCGGCACGTCACGCTCGGCACTCCGCGCAGCGAGGAGTTCCGGCGGCTGGCCTCGGAGATGCTCTCCGAGGTCGAACTGTCGGATCTGGGGGCCCGCACGGACGACGAGCTGCACGCGGCGATGGGGCGGCTCGTCCGGTACGAGCAGCAGGTCTCCCGGCGCCGCCAGGTCCTGCAGCGCGTCGCGGACGACTGCAGCGCGGAGATCGCGCGGCGGTACCGGGAGGGCGAGGCCCAGGTCGACGATCTGCTCGGGGGGTGAGCTCGGCTCCGCCTCGGGGTGCGGGTCTCGTCGTGGCCGGGGTGCGCGGTTCCCCGCGCCCCTTTCGCCTGTACGTCTGCCCGGTTCCTGTTGCGTGGGCGGCCGCGGGCCGGTGGTCCTGCTTCGCGCGGTTCCCCGCGCCCCTGAAGGCGAGCTCCGCTCGCCCCAGGGGAAGCTGCGCGCAGCGCATGCTTCAGGGGCGCGGGGCTGTGTCCATCAGCCGCTCGGCCGCCGGGCGCGAGAAGCCCCAGCGGCGCGCAGCCGGCGAACAATCCGCGGGACACCCCCAAGGGGGCCCGCCTAGCGTGGTCCCATGAGCGACATCGACGTACGGCACATCACCGAGGACGAATTCCCCGCGTGGTGCCGCGCCCTGAACACCGGATTCCTGCGCCCCCCGACCGTCTCCGACGAGGACGTCGCCCGGCGCCGCCCGCACTTCGACCTGACCCGGGTCCGCGCCGCCTTCGCCCCGACGGGGGAAGGGGCCGGCACCCGCCAGGTGGCGACGTTCCGTTCGTTCGCGCAGGAGTTGAGCCTGCCCGGCGGCGGCGTCGTCCCCGCCGACGCGATCTCGAACGTCACGGTCAGCCCCACCCACCGCCGCCGCGGCCTGCTCAACCGCATGATGGCCGCCGACCTCGCCGAGGCGAAGGAGCGCGGCGACGTGGCCGCCACCCTGAACGCCGCCGAGTACCCCATCTACGGGCGGTACGGCTTCGGGCCCGCGACCCACACGATCCGCTGGGAGATCGACGTACCGCGGTCCGGCCTCGACGTGCGCCGGGCGGCGCCCGACGACGGCGGCCGGGTCGATCTCGCCGACGCCGAGGAGGTGCGCCGGGTCGGGCCCGCGCTGCACGACGGGGTGCGCGGGCGGATCGCGGGCGTGGTGTCGCGCGACGACTACTGGTGGCAGCTGAACACCGGACTGCTCCCGACCCCCGAGGAGCCGTGGCAGGAGCCCTTCCACGCCCTGTACCGCAATGACCGGGGCGAGGTGGAGGGGCTGGTGTCCTACCGGGTCGACGCCCGGTTCAACGACGCCGTGCAGCCGGTGTGCACCGCCCAGGTGCTGAACCTGTTCGGGCTCACCCCGGCCGCCGAGCGCGCCCTGTGGCACTACGTCTGCTCGGTCGACTGGGTCACGACCGTGAAGACGGGCCTGCGCGCGACCGACGACCTGCTCCCGGACTTCCTGCCCGATCCGCGCGCCGCCCACGTCGTGTCGCGGGCCGACTTCCTGTGGGTGCGGATCCTCGACGTCGTACGGGCCCTTGAGGCGCGGTCGTACGAGGCGAGCGGCGAGCTCGTCATCGAGGTGCACGACGCGGACGGGCTCGCCGGGGGACGGTTCTCGTTGGCGGCGGCGCCCGGCGGCGCGGTCTGCGCGCCGAGCGCCGCGGCTCCCCAACTCACCCTGGGTATCGGTGAACTGGGGGCGCTGTGGCTGGGCGGCGGCTCCGCGGTGCGCCTCGCCGCCCTGGGCCGGGTGGTGGAGGAAGAGGCGGGCGCCGCCGCCGTTGCCGACGCCCTGTTCCGTACGTCGCGGCGACCGTGGTGCCCCGACGTGTTCTGAACTGTGCGGGTGGTCCGAGACCGACCGGGCTCCCGGCTCCCCTCCGGAAGGGAGCCCGGTCAGCCGCTCTGGGCGAGCAGCATCACGAGGACGACCGCTCCGATGCCGCTGATCACGGTGTTCTTGGCCTTCAGGCCGACCGAGAGCACGATGAAGGCGATGATCCCCATCGGCCCGTACTTCCACTGGATGAGCTGCTCGAATCCGATGGCCAGCGCGGCGACGAGAATGGCGAAGACCGGCATGCTCCTACCCCCTTGGGTTGAGAGTGGTGACCAACTCGCCCGACCTTTCGGTGACGTAGACCAACCGGTGTGGTCGACGCCAACCCCCGAGGTTGTCCGACCATGTCGCTCAAGTTGGTCACCAACTCACTGACTCTTATCTCCGCTGAAGCGCGACTCATAACCACCTTTCTTTCAACTCCCCGAAGATGGCGGGAAGTTGTAGCGTTGGAATGTGAGCGTGGAGCATGCCGCCGTCAATGGACGGCCAGGGCCGCAGCGGGCGCAGTGGACGTACCGCGAAGTGGCCGACGAGCTGCGTGCCCGGATCCGGTCCGGGCTTCTGCGTCCTGGCCAACGGATGCCTACGCAGGCTCAGTTGGCGGACGAATTCGGGGTGGAGCGATCCGCGGTGCGGCAGGCGCTGCGCATTCTGCAGGCCGAGCACCTGTTGGCCAACGTTTCCAAGGGCAGCCCGGCCACCGTCGCGGAGAACACCCAGCCGGCGTTCAACGGCCCCGGTGCGCCTCCGCAGCCGACGATGGTGGGGCTCGGACCGCGGATCGCGGCCGCCTTCGCCCAGCCCGACGTGGAGATCGACGCCCTGTGCCTGACGTCGGTGTCCCTCACCCTGGCGATGGGGGAACCGCTGCGGCACATCCACGCGGGCCGTATGAAACCGGCCAAGGTCCGGGTCCGGGTGCTGATGCCCAGCCGGGACATCGATCTCGCGTTCCCGGCGCCGGCCGCCGCACTGGAGGCCGCGGCGGGGGCGGCGGTGGGCGGCCGACTGCGGCGCAACTGGCTCGCGCAGCGCAACGCGCAGGGCCAGGTCCTCCGGCACAACCTGCTGGCCCTGCGCGCCACGCACGGCATCGACGTGCAGGTCGCGTTCCGGGCGCTGCCGTTCACGCCCCCGGTCAAGCTCTATCTGCTCAACAACACCGAGGCGCTGTTCGCGTACTACACGCTGAGCCTGCGGGGGACGCAGATCGACCACGAGCGGGTCGACGTGTACGACGCGGAGGGGGTGCAGCAGATGCTGTTCGCGTTCGACCAGAGAGCGGGACTGCGCGACACCACCTTCGTCGAGCAGTCCCACCTGTGGTTCAACAGCCTGTGGAACACGATCAGTTCGGACCTGACACTGGGTGCGTGAAGCGGTGTCAGGTCCGGTTCCCAGGGGGATGATCAGTGATGATCAGTGGAGCGCGGGGCCGGCCACCATGATCGCGAGCAGTACGCCGCCGATGGAGCTGCAGGTGGCGTTCCTGGCCTTCACGCCGATGGCCAGCAGGAGCAGTCCCGCTATGCCGGCCGGCCCGTAGTGCCACTGGACGAGCTGCTCGAAGGTGATCACGAAGGCCGCGGAGAGGAGGCTCAGGAAGGGCATGACGGTTCCTCCTTCATCGGCTTCGGGTGGTGCTTCGGGCGAGTGCCCTGTGTCAGTTGGTCTCCGTGCCCGCCAGCGAGTGCCACCTCGCACCAACTGACCGCCAACTACAAGATAGTTGTCCCCGCTTGGTCGTACGAGATAAACAAGGTTCCAACAACTCCCGCCAAATCAAGGGAAGTTGTACCGTTTGGTTGTGACCCGGGAGAGCGTGGCAGACATGGCGGACATGGTGGAGACGGCCGGCGCGGCGGACGTGACACTGAACGGCAGCCGACGGAAGGGCGCGCCGGAGATCGCCGACGACCTGCGCCGACGCATCCGGTCGGGCGAGCTCAGGCCGGGTGAGCGGCTGCCCACCCAGGCGGCGCTCGCCGAGGAGTTCGGCGTGGAGCGCGGCACGATCCGCCAGGCGCTTCAACTCCTCGAAGCCGATGGTCTGTTGAGCAGCCGCAGCAAGGGCAGTCCGCCGCGCATCGCCACCGCGGGACCGGCCCGCGACGAGCCGCAGCCCACGATGGTCGCCCTCGCGCCCCGGCTGGTCGAGGCGTTCCACGCGCCGAAGGTGCGCATCGACGCGGTCTGCATGACCTCCGAGACCCTGATGATGGCCCTCGGCGAGCCGCTCCGCCTCATCCACGAGGGCCGGATGCGCCCGGGGAACATCGACGTCCGCATCCTGCTGCCCGGCCGCGACATCGACCTCGCCTTCCCGGTCCCGGTCCCGGCCCCGGACCACACCGTCAGCTCCCACCGCACCCACCACACGGACCGCGGCGACGGCAGCGAGCGCACGGACCAGCAGGCGGTCCACCAGCGCTGGCTCGCCACGCGCAACGCGCAGGGCCAGGTTCTGCGCCACAACCTCCGCTCGCTGCGCTCCTCGCACGGCATCGACGTACAGGTGACCTTCAGGGCCCTGCCGTTCACGCCCCCGGTGAAGCTCTACCTCCTCAACGAGCAGGAGGCGCTCCTCTCGTACTACATGGTCACCAAGCGGGAGGAGGAGATCGACAGCGGCACCAAACTGGAGATGTACGCGGCCACCGGCACCCAGGCGCTGCTCTTCTCCTTCGAGAGGCGCGCGGGCCACCGCGACCGGGCGTTCGTGGAGGAGTCGCAGAAATGGTTCGACGCGCTCTGGGCAACCATCACCTCCGACCTGACACTCTCCTAGTGACTTCAGATGTGGTGAAGCAGACTGACGCCGTGACTGATTCTGTTGCCGAAGAGACAGAACCGCACGGGGAGTTGACCGGGCTGGTGCGAAGGGCGCGGTACGTGCTCTTCGACTTCGACGGGCCGATCTGCCGGCTGTTCGCCGGCCGTCCGGCCGACCTGATCGCGCGGGAACAGGTGGACTGGCTCGACGCCCAGGGACTCGGGGAGGCCCTGACGGCACAGGAGCGCGTCGACACGGACCCGCACAGCGCGCTGCGCAGCCTGGGCCTGCAGCGCCCGCGCAGCGACCTCGTCGTGGAGATGGAGAAACGTCTCACCGCGGAGGAGCTGCGCGCCGTCCCCACGGCCTGGCCCACCCCGTACGCGGACCCGCTGATCCGCACCTGGACCGCGATGGGCGCGCGGCTCGCCATCACCACCAACAACTCGCCCGAAGTGGCGAGACGTTACCTGGAGGGCCGCGGCCTGTCCGGCTGCTTCCACCCGCACGTCTACGGCCGCACCCAGGACCTGACCCGCCTCAAGCCCGACCCGTACTGCCTCCACCGCGCGCTGAACGCCATGGGGGCCGCGCCCGCCTCGGCGCTGATGATCGGGGACACCCCGACGGACTATCTCGCGTCGCGCGCCGCCGGGGTCGAGTTCCTGGGCTACGCGCGTAATGAACGCAAGGCGGGGCTGCTGCGGGACGCGGGGGCCCGGGTGCTGGTGGGCTCGCTGGAACCGGTGTTGGGGGCGTTGCGGGCCGCCAGGTGAAGAAGGCGCACCCCGGTGAAGATCGCGCGCGGGTGAAGAGGGCCGAGCGCGGATGCGTTCCGCCAACTCCGGGTACGTCATCCCACCCCTGTGACCTGCACCCCTGCCATCCCTCTCGGTAAGTCGGGTGGAGTTGGTCGCCAACTGTCGTAGAGTTGACGGGACTTGGCACTGTGGGACGGGAGTGGGTCGCAGTGAGCGAAAAGGGCAGTCTCGTTCCCCGGGCCACCTCCGAAGAGATCGCCGATGTGCTGCGGGAGCGGATCAGGTCCGGGGTGCTCAAGGCGGGAGACCGGCTGCCCACGCAGGCGGCGCTGACCGAGGAGTTCGGGGTCGAGCGCGGCGCGGTGCGCGGGGCGCTGCAACGGCTGCAGGCGGACGGCCTGTTGGTCAACGTGAGCAAGGGGAGCCCGCCGCAGGTGGCGGCCTCCAAGGAGACGGTGTCGGCCACCTCCCGCTCCGCGCGCAGCATCCTCGGCCCGCACCTGGTGGAGGCGTTCGAGCAGTCGCACGTACAGGTCGACGCGGTCTGCCTGACGGCGGAGACCCTGATGCTGGCACTCGGCGAGCCGCTGCGCCGCGTGTACGACGGGTCGAGCCGCCCGGAGTCGGTGCATGTGCGGGTGGTGCTGCCCAGCCTGGGCCAGGACCTCGACTACCCCCAGCCGGAGAAGGGCTGGGGCCACGACGCCTTCCTGGACGACGCCGTACGGGCCCGCAGCCGCGCCCAGCTGGGCGCGCAGCGCACGGTGCTGGAACACAACCTCGCCGGGCTGCGCAGGGCGGGCGAGATCGACGTACAGGTCGAGTTCCGCGAGACGCGCGGCACGCCGACCCGGAAGGTGTACCTCCTCAACCGCCAGGAAGCGCTCATCGGCCACTACATCCCGGGACGCTTCCTCCGCGAGGTCGAGGACTACGAGGGCGCCAACCCGGTCCCGCTCTGCGACGTCGAGGGCTTCGACACGGCGATGTTCGTCTTCGCGAAGGCCAGGAGCGCGACGGAGGCCGCGTTCGTGGAGGCGGAGCAGACGATGTTCGACGGCATCTGGGAGCACGTGGCGCGGGGTCGGGCCTGAGCGGTCCAATGGGACTGTTTGGCTGCGATTGGTCTCGCCCTGGACCGGAGATCGCTGAGGAACTCGGCTTCTGGAGACGGAAGTTGACTGACTTCGGTATGCGGTCGGGCTGACGGAGGTACGTTCCCCCTGTGACGAGGGGCCGGAGCGGTGGCAGCGGCGGCAAAGAGGTCTTCCGTGTCGTCGAGGAGTTGCGCAGTCGCATAGCCGGCGGTGTCTACCCGACCGACTCGCTCCTGCCGCCCCAGCGAAGGCTCGCCGACGAGTTCTCGGTGTCGAGGGACACCATTCAAAGGGCCTTGGAGCAGCTGAAGGCCGAGGGCTGGATCGATCCGCGTCAGGGCAGCGGCACCCGGGTCGTACAGCGAGTGCTCAGAGAGCAGCAGGTCCAGGCGTACACCGCGAAGGCGGCGGTCGAGGGCCGGGTGTCACTGCGTGAGTACTTCGACGAGGCGTTCTCGGAACCGGATGTCCTGCTCGACGTCTACAGCCTCACCTCGGAGTCGCTCGACACCCAGGTGAAGGGGCAGATCGAGCGGATCAGGTCCGGGTTGACGGCTCCGCAGAGCATCCGCATCCGGATGCTGCTGCCCGCGGAGTCACTCGATCTGCCGTATCCGGTGGCCGTGGATGATCCGGACGGCCCACTGACCGCCCGCTTGAAGGGGCGCCTGCTGGACATCAGCCATCTCCACAGTGCGTCGATACGGACGGAACTGCGTCAGCTCCAGGCCGAAGGGCTGGTGGAGTCCACGGAGATGGAGATCCGTCATGTGGCCCTCACCCCGGCTTTCAAGCTCTACCTGATCAATGGCGCCCAGGCGCTGCACGGCCCGTACGAGGTCATCGAGCGGCCGATCGTCCTGGACGACGAAGAGGTACGGGCGCTGGACGTCCTGGGGCTGGGCGCCAAGCTCACTCACTACGCCAAGGACCCGGGCCACCCGGACTCGCGCGGGTCGGTCTTCCTCGCGTCCTGGCAGACGTGGTTCGACTCGGTGTGGGAGAAACTGGCGCGCTGAATCGGGCCCGGTTCGAACGCCGGACCCCAAGGGCGCTTTTTTGGGAGCCGAGACGGACCAGTCACGGACTCCGGTCGTGAGTCCTTTCACGCGGCACTACTGTGTGGGCCTGTTTACGGCCGCATGCATGTATATCCAGGAGTGGCCTGTGGGCGAATTCAACGCCCCGAGTGCCTGTAGGTCGGACGAGGTCGACACGTCGGCCAGGGACGACTTGCTGAACCGCATCGTCGCGCGTGCGCGGACATCGGGCGTGGGGCTGGGCGGACACCACAACCTCAACCACGTGGTGGGGGTCTCCCCGGAGGAGGCCCGCTTCCTGCGGGTCCCCACCGACTCCAGGGTCATGGTCCGGCACCGCAGGGACGACGTGCTGCCGGTGGTGATCAGGACGTGGCGGGACGAGCACGAGATCCTGGGCGCGATCGGCGGCTCGCTGCCGAACGTGCCTCAGTGCCTGGCGCGGAGCGAGGGCGTGGCGATCCACAGCTACATGGTGGGCGTCCCCCTCGCCGTCGTCTGCCACAACGGGAAGCCGGTCGAGTCGCTGCTCATCGAGGCACTCGCCGGGCAGCTGGCGGAGATGGCACGTGTACCGGTCGACGGCCTCCCGGTGCTGCCGGCCCGGTGGCCGCGTGACGGGGACAGCCGGGGGTTCCTCCGCGTCCTGGCACACCAGGCGGACGCACAGATCCTGAAGCCCAACTGGGCTGAATTCGGCGCACTGTTCGCGTCCTTGGGGGTGAGGAGAACGGCGCTGACCGACTACGCCGGCAGCTCGCCGCCCCTGCGCTCGCGCCCGTTCGGTCTCCTCCACGGCGACCTGCACCGGGACAACGTCATCGTCACCTTCGACGGCACCCCACCGCTCATGTGCGTGGACTGGGAACTGGCCACGTACGGGGATCCGCTGCACGACCTGGCCGTTCACCTCGTGCGGATGCACTATCCGGCGGAGCAGCGATGCGAAGTGGTCGCGAGGTGGCGTGAGGCGATGACACGGGTCCGCTCCGAAGCGACCGCGGGCCTGGGGGAGGACCTGCGGCACTACGTCGACTTCGAGTACGCGCAGTCCGTTTTCCCGGACGTGATCCGGGCCGTGAGCAGGCTCGGCGAGACGTTCACCCAGAGCGACCTGGAAGCGTCCGCGTACGACGTCCACCGCGCTCTGTCCCTTGCCGCCGAGCCGCTTCGGCTGGGCCGGGTGCCGGAGGTGGACGCGATCGAGCCTTTGCTCCAGCGGTGGAAAGCGGCCACCGCACGAGGCTAGGTTCTCGCGGGAAGACTCTGTACCGCACGCAGCAGCGGCTCCAGCGTTTCCACCACGAGCTCCGCGCCCTGCGCGATCATCAAGTCCCTCTCCTCGGCGTCGTTCGTGCACCCGATGAACCGGGTTCCAGCGGCCTGAGCGGCCCGCAGATCGGTTGCCTTGTCTCCCACGAGAGCGCATTCCGAGACGTGCAACCCCAGTTGCGCCACCGCGCGCAGCACGCTGTCCGGGGCCGGCTTCAGTCTGCGGAGGTCGAGGGGATCCCGTCCGCACACGCGCCCCTGGAACAGGGGGCTCATGTCGTGGAGCTCGAGAAAGCGCAGGATGGGGCCCGGCGCGTTGTTACTGGCGATCGACAACTGCTTCCCCCGCGCGGCGAGTTGGTCGACCACCTCGCGGATGTGGGGTGTCGGGAGCACATGGGAGACCGCCGCGTCCTCGTAAGCGGTGATCAGGTCGGCCACCTGGGCGTTCACCTCGGGGGATTCGCCACCGACTTCCTTGAGCAGGTCGTGCGTGTCTTCCACCTTGACGAGGGCGGGCGGGATCTGCTCCGGGTTCCGCCACACCGCTGCTTTGACGGCCGCGGTCTCTGAAGCCGTTCCGTCGGGGAAGAGCAGGCAGACGGGGCCGTCGAAGTCGAAGATCACTCCGTCGACGTCCTGGAGCATTGCCTTCAGGGCGGACCGGACGCACGTGCCGTTTGAGTCGCTCATTCGGCCAGTGTCCCCCCTTGCGGGTCGGCGGTGACGTCAAGCGGCTGCGGAGCGTTGTTGATGAGCAGTACGTTTCTGCCCTCTGTGCGGCTGGGCCAAGATCCTGTGGAGAGCGAGTGATGGCACACACGGCGTTCACGCGAGGCATGCGGAAGGCCTTGGCGCTGAGCGCCGATGAACAGGCGATCATGGGCCCGCTCAAGGGGTTTCACCATGACACGTATGTCTTTCCTCTGACACTTCCGGGCGCCGAGGGCGCCGGCGGCCGCTGGAAGTGCAGGGAACCGCGGGACGGACTCTTCTGGTTCGATCGACGCTGCTTCCCTTCGGAGGCGCAGGTCATCGCCGCGGTGGGCCCACGTGTCCGGCGCATCCCGGGATTCATCAACGTGGGTGACGTCAGGTTGCAGCGTTTCGTCGAGGGGGACACGCTGGGCGCCTCCTGTCCCGCGGACGATCCCGTGCCCGATCGCTATGTCCGTCACATCATGGAGCTGTTCGGCGAGCTGGTGCTGCTCCGCCCGTGGAACCTGTACCTCAAGCCAGGCTGCAAGCCCGAGGACCGGGTGCGGGAAGGCGATACCAAACGGTTCCTCCAACGCCTGGTCTCCTTCGTCCAACGTGGCGTCTACGCGTCTCACCGGGACGAGTTCGGTGTCCTCTTCGCGTCCCTCGGGGTGGGAGAGGAGACCTTCCGGCGGTTGTACGCGCTGGGCGACGGGATGGCGGCCCGTCCGTTCTGTCTGCTCCACGCGGATCTGCACCGGGAGAACCTGATCGTCGACCTGCGGAATGAACTGTGGGTCATCGACTGGGAGTTGGCCATGTTCGGTGATCCGCTCTACGACTTGGCGACTCATCTGTACCTGATGAGGTACCCGGAGGAGCAGGAACGCAGGGTCATCGACCTGTGGACGGCGACCGTGGAGAGCGGTCTTCCGGGAAGCTCGCGGGGAGCGGAGCGCGATCTGTCCAGGCTTCTGGACTTCAAGCGGGCCCAGTCCGTATTCACCGATGTCATTCGGGCGGCCTTGCACCTCAAGGCCACGCCGGACGTAGGGACCGCTCGCGCCGACGAGCTGACCAAGGCCGTGCGCAAGACACGACATGTGCTGGACCAGGCGGCGAAGCCTTTGGGTATCGTCCCGGTTCCCGAGGAGGGGGAGATCCGCACAGCACTTGAGCAGTGGCTCGACGGCAGTGGATGAATGTTTGAACTCCCCGTCTTTTGAACGGGGTTGATGAACAGAGCCGACGTGGTGACCATGGGTCCATGACACGTGGCGGGGGGCGCATCGGTCGGCGTTCGGGCAGAGCGGGCGCAGGCCCGTTCCATGAACGGTTCAGACCCTTGGCCGTGCGCGTCCTCCTGGTGTGCATCTTCGTGTTCGGTTTGGTGGCGAGCTTCGTCAAGCCCGTCGGAGACTGGATCGGAGATCGTGCGTTCGCGGGCGGCTCGTTGCTCAGTCTCATCGCCTTCCTGCTGTACGACGCGATCCTGGATCTGAGCTCCAAAGTGGCTGCGCGCCCGGCGCCTCGGGCGGCCGTGACGTCCGATGCGCTCAAGGAACGGATCATTGTCGCCTTCTCGGCGCGGAAGGTGGAGATCAGGTTCCTCGGATACACGGGCGAGACACTCGTCTCGACCATCGATCAGTGCCTTCGTCGTCTGCAGGACAGCCGGGGGAGGGTGGAGACGGTGACGGTCCGGTTGTTGGTACCGGATTTCACCCATCCCGTAGTGGTTCCCTCGCGGGTGGGTGAAGACGGGTCGCCCGTCGATGACCGGGCCTATCGGCAGCGGCTCATCGACCGGTGCGGGGACAGTGACCGCATCCTCAAAGGGTCGGTCGACAACTTGAGGCGGCACGGGTGGAGCGTGGGTGCGGTGTCGTGCGAGTACAAGGTCTTCCGTGGATTCCCTCGCGACAAGGTAGTGATCCTCAACGACGAGTCGGTGCTGCAGGGGCTGTATGACGTGCGGTCGACCCGGCATTGGCAGGAGAAGGACTACTACGACCCGGAGGGTGCGAGCACCTTGCTGAGCTTCGTGGCTCACCAGTCGGAACCCCTGCAGACGGGACACAGCGTGGAGACCTGGATCAACCACTTCGACGGGCTGTGGCAGCTCGCCGCGTCCCCTGACTGGAGTGGCGGCGGCCGGACGGTCTGAGGTGTGCGCGCGGTTGCCGCCTCGCGGCGAGCCTGGCCGCGGCGACGGCCGGGGGACGAGCCGGCCATCGCCCTGTGGGTCAAGCACCTCGACGACGTGTGGGCGCTCGCGTCCCAGGAGCCGGGGTGGCGGCGCGCCGAGGCCGCCTGACCGTACGCTCGCTGGCATGAGTAGCCCGGAATCAGCCCTTTCTCTGCGCGAGCTGAAGAAGCGGCGCACCCGCGAGACCCTCTCCGAGACCGCCATCCGGCTCTTCCTGGAGAAGGGGTACGACCAGGTGTCCGTCGCCGAGGTCGCGGCCGCCGCCGAGGTGTCGAAGCCGACGCTGTTCCGGTACTTCGCGGCGAAGGAGGACCTGGTGCTGCACCGGTTCGCCGACCACGAGGACGAGGCGGCGCGGGTCGTGGCGGGGCGGGCGCGGGGGGAGACCGCGCTGGTCGCGCTGCGGCGGAACTTCCTGGCGGGCCTTGAGCGGCGGGACCCGGTGACGGGGCTGTGCGATCACCCGGCGGTGCTCGCCTACCAGCGGCTGCTGTACGGGACGCCGGCGCTGGTGGCCCGGCTGTACGGGTACCAGGAGCGGTCGGAGAAGGCGCTGGCCGCTGCGCTCGGCGGGCCGGAGTTCGAGGCGCGGCTCGCGGCCGGGCAGATCGTGGCGGTGCAGCGGATCCTGGCGCAGGAGAACGGACGGCGGATCGCGGCGGGGGAGTCGGTGGACGCGGTCGAGGCGGATGCGGTGCGCGCCGCGGAGCTGGGGTTCGGGCAGTTGGCGCGGGGGCTGCCGGAGCGGCTGGCATAGGAAGCAGCCGGCGTAGGGATCGGGTTCCGTAAAGCGCAACAGAGTAAAAAATTTAACTCGGTAACGTTATTCGGTTACCGTGGAGGGATGAGCCATCCCTCCCTCGACCCCTCCCTCGGCGCCGAGCGCCGCTTCCACGACACCTGCCGCGCCGCCCTCACCGCCATGGTCGAGGGCGCCGACGAGCAGGTCGTCATCGGTGAGAACGCCTCGGCCTCCGGCGCCGACGCGGAAGTGCTCGGGTATCAACTCCGGAGCAAGGCGAAGGAGTTGAAGGAGCTGCCGCGCGGTCCGCTGTTCTTCGGGCGGCTCGACTTCGGGGCGGCGGGGGAGCACGCGGGGCAGAGCTATCACGTGGGGCGGCTGCGCATCACCGAGCATCCGTCCGCACCGCCCCTCGTCGTGGACTGGCGGGCACCGGTGTCGCGGGCGTTCTACCAGGCGAGCGCCAAGGATCCACAGGGTGTGGATGTGCGGCGCCGGTTCGGGTGGGCGCCGGGCAGCACGGGGGAGTCGCGGGACCTGACGAGCCTGGAGGACGAGCGGGTCGGCGCGGGCGAGGTTTCCTCCGGGGGCCGGATCCTGGCCGGGGAGATCGAGCGGCCGCGCGTCGGGCCGATGCGGGACATCGCCGCGACCATCCAGCCCGAGCAGGACGACCTGGTCCGCGAGTCGCCGTCCGCGTCCGTGTGCGTGCAGGGGGCGCCCGGCACCGGCAAGACCGCGGTCGGGCTGCACCGGGCCGCGTACCTGCTCTATACGTATCCGCAGCGCATCCAGCGCGGCGGACTCCTGGTCCTCGGACCGAACCGGACCTTCCTCTCGTACATCTCCGCCGTGCTGCCCGCCCTCGGCGAGACGGGCGTGGGGCAGTCGACCGTGGAGGAGCTCGTCGGCGCCCATCCCGTGCGGGCCCGCGACGACGAGGCCACGGCCGCCGTCAAGCACGACGCCCGGATGGCCGAGGTGCTGCGCCGCGCGCTGTACGCGCGGGTCTCGGCCGACGGGATCGCCGACTCCCTCGCGGTGCCGGACCCGAACGTCTCGTACCGGTGGCGGGTGCCGGTGGACGAGCTGGTGCGGATCGTCGAGGGGGTGCTCGCCGAGGCCCCGCCGTACGCCGTCGGACGGGAGCGTGTCCGCAGCAGGGCCGTGCGCTACATCCAGGAGCGGGCCGAGCGGCGGGCCGTGAACGTGACGGGCGCCTGGCTGCAGAAGATCGAGCGGTCGCGGCCGATGAGTGCGTACGTGGATGCCGTGTGGCCCCGGGTGCGGGCCGACGAGGTGGTGCATCAACTCCTCGCGGACGGTGCGGAGTTGGAGCGGGTCGCGGAAGGGGTGCTGGAGGCCGGGGAGCGGAAGGCGCTGCTCTGGGCGCGGCCCGCTCGCTCGTACAAGTCGGTGAAGTGGTCCGCCGCCGACCTCGTGCTCATCGACGAGGTCGCCGGGCTGCTCGAACACCCCGAGGGGTACGGCCACATCGTCGTCGACGAGGCGCAGGACCTGTCGCCGATGCAGGCGCGGGCCATCGCGCGCCGCGCCGTCTTCGGTTCGCTGACCGTGCTCGGCGATCTCGCCCAGGGCACCACGCCCTGGGCGGCGCGGAACTGGGCCGAGCTGCTCGGGCACCTCGGCAAACCGGAGGCCCACGTGGTGCCGCTCACCACCGGGTTCCGGGTGCCCGCGGCGGTGGTCGCGCTCGCGAACCGGGTGCTCGAACGGATCGACGTGGACGTACCCGCCGCGCGGTCGCTCCGCTCGGACGGGGAGCTGACGGTGCGGGAGGTCGCCGATCTGGGGGCGGGGGTGGTCGCCGCCGTGCGGCGGGCGCTCGCGCACGAGGGGTCCGTCGGGGTGATCGCCGCGGAGGGGGACGTCGAGCGGGTGCGGGGGGCTCTCGCGCGGGGCGGGGTCGAGGTGGCCGACGCCGATGAACTGGGGGCGCGGGTCACCGTGCTCGCCGCGGGGGTGGCGAAGGGGCTCGAGTACGACCATGTCGTCGCCGTCGAGCCCGCGGCGATCGTGGAGGCGGAGGCGCGGGGGTTCGAGCGGCTGTACGTGGTGCTGACCCGGGCGGTGTCGCGGCTGGACGTGGTGCACACGCGGGCGTTGCCGTTCGCCTAGGCGCCGGCGGGGGTTCCTTCCGGGCGGGTGCGGGTCTCGTCGTGGCTGGTCGCGCGGTTCCCCGCGCCTCTGAGGCATGCGGAACCGCGCGAGACGCCCCACCGAGCCGCACCCGCCGACGAACCCGCGCCCTACCCGCGCTGCCGCGGCCGCCGCGCAGGGGCAGGACCGGCGACCGGCGTACTCAAGTGCCCCTGCGCCAGATGGTTCATCAGGCGCAGGAACACCTCCCGGTCCCCCGGAGGGAAGGAGGCGAGCGCCTCCTCGTGCACCCCGTCCACGATCTCCTGGCTCCGCGCGGCGACCTTCGCGCCCTCTGGCGTCACCGCCACGATCCGCGCCCGCCGGTCCGTGCTGGACGGCCTGCGCTCCGCGAGGCCCGCCTTCTCCAGGGCGTCGACGGTGACGACCATCGTCGTCTTGTCCATGTCGCCGATCTCGGCGAGCTGGTTCTGCGTGCGCTCCGCTTCGAGGGCGTGCACGAGGACGCAGTGCATCCGCGCCGTCAGACCGATCTCGGCGAGCGCCGCCGCCATCCGGGTGCGCAGCACGTGGCTCGTGTGGTCCAGGAGGTACGAGAGATCCGGCCTGGTCCGGGTGGGGGCGGGCGTCATCGCGGTCATGGGGCCAGGGTAGTCCACCACTGGTTCCGATAAATATAGTCTGCAACGGAACCATCTGCTACGGTCGTGTTGTCGTCGCCACCCGGTGGGGGTGGTGGCCCGACTCTGGAGGACCGCTGCCGTGTCCGCCGTACCCGACGCGTCCGTCGATTCCCGTACCGCACCCGCCGCGCCCGGGGCCGGGCCGCGCAACCGCTGGCTGGCCCTCGGGGTCATCGCCACCGGGACCCTGATGATCATCCTCGACGGATCCATCGTCACCGTCGCCATGCCGGCCATCCAAAGCGACCTCAACTTCACGCCGACCGGCCTGAGTTGGGTGGTCAACGCCTACCTCATCGCCTTCGGCAGCCTGCTGCTGCTCGCCGGGCGGCTCGGTGATCTGATCGGGCGCAAGCGGATGTTCCTCGCGGGCACCGTCGTCTTCACCGCGGCCTCGCTGCTCGCCGGGGTCGCCGCGACGCCCGCCGTACTGCTCGCCGCGCGGTTCCTTCAGGGCGTCGGGAGCGCCATGGCCGCCGCCGTCGGACTCGGCATCCTCGTCACGCTCTTCGCCGATCCGCGCGAACGGGCCCGCGCCATCGGGGTGTTCAGCTTCACCGGCGCCGCGGGGGCCTCGATCGGGCAGGTCCTGGGCGGCGTACTGACCGACGCCCTCGACTGGCACTGGATCTTCTTCATCAACCTGCCCCTCGGCGCCGCCGTCCTCGCCCTCGCCGTGCCCGCGCTGCCCGCCGACCGGGGGCTCGGACTGCGCGCCGGAGCGGATGTGTGGGGCGCGCTGCTGATCACCGCGGGGCTGATGCTGTCCATCTACGGCGTCGTCAACATCGAGGCGTACGGCGCCGGTTCGCTGCGGGCGGGTGGCCTCGTCGCCGTCGGGATCGGACTCGTCGCCGCGTTCGTCGTACGGCAGGCCCGGGCCCGTACGCCGCTCATGCCCCTGCGCATCCTGCGCTCGCGGGCCGTGGCCGGTGCCAACATCACCCAGGTCCTCACCCTGGCCGCCATGTTCGCCTTCCAGGTGCTCGCCGCGCTCTACATGCAGCAGGTCCTCGGGTACGGGGCCCTGGAGACCGGCCTCGCGATGCTGCCCGCCGCCGTGCTGATCGGGGCCGTGTCGCTCGGCGCCTCGGCCCGCCTCGCCACGCGCTTCGGCGAACGGACGGTGCTGCTCGCGGGCCTGGTGCTGCTGGCCGGAGCGCTCGGGTACCTGGCGCGGGTGCCCGTACAGGGGCAGTACGTGGCCGACCTGCTGCCCGTGATGCTGCTGATCTCCGGCGGCGGGCTCGTCCTCCCGGCGCTCGCCGGGCTCGGGATGTCCGCCGCGAGCGAGGAGGACGCGGGGCTCGCCTCCGGCCTCTTCAACACCACGCAGCAGATCGGCATGGCACTCGGCGTCGCCGTCCTGTCGACCCTCGCCGCATCCCGCGCCAACTCGCTCATGGAGAGCGGGAGTTCGCGCACGACCGCGCTCACCGAGGGGTACCGGCTCGCGTTCGGCGCCGGGGCGGGGCTGATCGCGGTGGCGTTCGTGGTGGCGCTGGTCGTGCTGCGGCCGACGCAGGCGGAAACCGCGCGCTCCGCGAGCTGATCGACGCACTGATCAACGCACTGATCAACGTACGGACCATTGCTGCTGAAGGAGAGTTCCCATGGCCGGCCCCGAACCTCGTTCGCTCACCGAACCCGAACTGCAACAGATCCTGGAGGAAGGGCAGTTCGGGACGCTCGCCAGTGTCCGTGGTTCCGGGCATCCGCACCTGTCCACGGTCCTGTACCGCTGGAGCCCACAGGAGCGCCTGCTGCGGATCTCCACGACGGAAGGACGGCTCAAGCCGCGCCAGTTCCGGGCCGATCCGCACGCGGCGCTGCATGTCAGGCGGGACGACTTCGCGTTCGCCGTCGCCGAGGGCGAGGCCGAGGTGAGCGCGCCGAGTGCCGAACCCGGGGACGCGGTGGGGCGAGAACTCCTTGCCATGGCGCGGGAGTTCGTCGAGGACAGCGGCGAGGAGGAGTTTCTGGCGGAACAGGTCGCCGAACGGCGCGTCGTCATCCGGATCAAGGTGACGCGGTTGTACGGGACCGCGCTCGACGTCGCATAGCGGGCGGGTTCGCGCGGCGCGGACATCGGGTGGACCGGACTCGAACCCCGTCCCTACCGTGACGCGCATGATCTCTCCAGCCGTACGCCTGCGACCGGCCCGCCCCGATGACGCCGAACCGGTTGCCCAACTCCACGCCCGCAGCTGGCGCCTGCACTATCGCGGTGCCTACTCCGATGCCTATCTCGACGGTGATGTCGTCGCCGACCGGCTGGCCGTGTGGTCGGCGCGGCTGGCGGAGGCCGGGCCGGGGGCGGAGACGTTCGTCGCCGAGGACGACGGCGGGCTCGTCGGGTTCGTGCACGTCGTGTTCGACCACGACGAGCGCTGGGGCAGCCTGGTCGACAATCTGCACGTGGCCCAGGAGCGCAGGCGTGGTGGTGTCGGCGCCCTGCTGCTGACCCGGGCGGCCGAGGCCGTCGCCGAACGAGCGGCCGGGCGGGGCCTGTACCTGTGGGTGCAGGAGCAGAACACGGCGGCGCGGGGGTTCTACCGCGCGATGGGCGGTGCGCAGGTGGAGACCGTGGCGATCGCGCCGCCGGGCGGGGTGCCCGAGTGGCTGAACGGGTCGCCGCGGAAGCTGCAGATGGCGTGGGAGGACGTGAAGTCGTGCGAGGCGCGGGTGAGTTGAGCTGAGCGGTGGCGCGGAAAACCCTTGGCGGGCCGCGCCGAGTGGTCTGTACCTTTTCGCATCGTGATGCGATCTGCGCGGTCCGAGCCGTCCGAGCCGTCCGAGCCGTCAGAGAGGGCTGACGGGCTCTTCTCCCGTACGTATCTGCCCGCCACCGCCAGTTTCGCCGCGGTGATGTTCCTGACCGGGTTCGCCGCCCTCGCCGTGATGCCGATGCTGCCGCTGGCGGCCCGGGATCTCGGCGGGGTCGCCCTGTATCCGCTGGTGGCCGGGGCGTTCGTCGCCGCGAGCCTGCTGGGCGGGGTGCTCGGCGGGGCGTGGGCCGACCGGTCGGGGGCGCGCAGGCCGCTCATGGCGGGCGTCGTGCTCACCGTCGCCACGCTCCTCGTCTCCGCGACCAGCACCACGATCTGGCAGCTGGCGCTCGGGCGGTTCACGGACGGGATCGCGGCGGGGCTCGTCGCCGTGTCGGTGAACGCGGCGATCGGGCAGTCGTACCCCGATCACGTACGGGCCAGGGCCCTCGCCCTGATGAGCACCTGCTGGATCGTGCCCTCGCTCGTCGGGCCGCCGCTGGCCGGGCTCGTGGCGGCCTGGTCGTCGTGGCGGACCGTGTTCTTCGGGCTCGCCGTGCTCACCGTGATCCCCGCGGTGGCCGCCGTGCTGCTGCTCCGGGGACAGCCGTCGCGGGCCGACGCCGTGTCCGAGGGGCCGCCGCCCCGGCCCGCGCTGCCGGCGGCGGTCGCGGTGAGCCTGGCCGCGGCGCTGACCCAGTACGGCGTCTCCGCGTGGGACGTCACGCACGTGCTGTGTACGGGATCCGGGCTGGCCCTGCTGGTCTCCTTCGGGCCGCGGCTGCTGCCCCGCGGCACCTGGCGCGCCGCCCGTGGCCTTCCGTCGACGGTGCTGCTGCGCGCCCTGACGTCGGGCGCGTACTTCACCCTGGAGGCGTTCGTGCCGCTGATGCTGACCACGGTGCGGCGGGTGCCGGGGGTGGTGACCGGGCTCGCGTTCACCGGCGCGGCGATCGCCTGGGCCGGGGCGTCCTGGCTGCAGGGACGGCTGCAGGACCGGATTCCGCGGCACCGCATGGTGAGCGCGGGCGCGGCCGTGATGGGCGTCGCGGTGGCGATCGCCGCGCTCTGCACCCTGCCCGCGGTGCCCGCCGCCGTGGCCGTGGCCTCGATGATCCTGGCCGCCGTCGGCATGGGCGGGGCGGCGCCGTCCCTGACCCTGCTCTCCCTCGCGCACAGCCCTGCGGACCGGCAGGGCGCGGCGAGCAGCGCGATGCAGACGTCCCAGAACCTGGGCCAGACGCTGGTGCTGGCCGTCGCGTCCGGCCTGTTCAGCGCGGTGACAGCAGTCGCCTCCGGTCAACTCCCGGCCTTCGCGGGGGCGTTCGCGCTGTTGCTGCTGCCGGTCGCGGGAGCGGTGTCGCTGGCCGCTCGGGCGCGGGTTGCCGTGACGGGCGGGGCGGCTTCGGCCGCGGGTGCGGCGCCGGTGCGGGTGGTGGGGTAGGGCGCGGTCGCGTCTGCCGGGTTTCCGTTTCGGGTGCGGGTGCGGGTGCGGGTGCGGGTGCGGCTCGGTGGGGGCTGGTCGCGCCCCGCGGCGGAGCCGCTGGTCGATACAGCCCCGCGCCCCTGAGGCGCGGGGAACTGCGCGAGAAGCCCCACCGGCCGTCAGCCGGGAAACAAGCGAACCCGGCAGACGCGACCGCCCCCTACCCGGCCACCCGCACGACCGTCACGCCCCCACGTACGCCGCCAGATGCTCCCCCGTCAGCGTCGACCGCGCCGAGACCAGGTCCGTCGGCGCCCCCTCGTAGACGATCTTGCCGCCGTCGTGGCCTGCGCCGGGGCCGAGGTCGATGATCCAGTCGGCGTGGGCCATCACCGCCGGGTGGTGCTCGACCACGATGACCGTCTTGCCGGAGTCGACCAACCGGTCGAGCAGGCCGAGGAGTTGCTCGACATCGGCGAGGTGGAGGCCGGTGGTCGGCTCGTCCAGGACGTAGATGCCGCCCTTGTCCGCCATGTGCGTGGCCAGCTTCAGGCGCTGGCGTTCACCGCCGGACAGGGTGGTGAGCGGCTGGCCCAGGGTGAGGTAGCCGAGGCCGACGTCGGCGAGGTGGGTGAGGATCTTGTGGGCGGCCGGGGTGCGCGCGTCGCCCGTACCGAAGAACTCCTGCGCCTGCGCCACCGGCATCGCGAGCACCTCGCTGATGTCACGACCGCCGAACCTGTACTCCAGGACCGACGAGTCGAAGCGCCGTCCCTCGCAGTCCTCGCAGGTGGAGGAGGTGCCGGCCATCATCGCCAGGTCGGTGAAGATGACGCCCGCGCCGTTGCACGTCGGGCACGCGCCCTCGGAGTTCGCGGAGAAGAGGGCCGGCTTCACACCGTTCTCCTTCGCGAACGCCTTGCGGATCGGCTCCAGCAGGCCTGTGTACGTCGCCGGGTTGCTGCGGCGCGAACCGCGGATCGGGGTCTGGTCGACCGACACCACCCCTTCCGCGCTCTCCTGGAGGGGCATCGCGCCGTGCACCAGCGAGCTCTTGCCGGAGCCCGCCACGCCCGTGACCACCGTCAGGACGCCGAGCGGGATGTCGACGTCCACGTCCTGGAGGTTGTGCTTGTCCGCGCCGCGGATCGGCAGCTTGCCCGTGGGCTTGCGGGTCTCCGGCTTGAGCGACGCGCGGTCGTCGAGGTGCCGGCCGGTCACCGTGTCGCTGGCGCGCAGGCCGTCCACGTCGCCCTCGAAACAGACCGTGCCGCCGCCCGCGCCCGCGCCGGGGCCGAGGTCCACCACATGGTCGGCGATGGCGATGGCCTGCGGCTTGTGCTCGACGACGAGCACCGTGTTGCCCTTGTCGCGCAGGCGCAGCAGCAGGTTGTTCATGTTGCCGATGTCGTGCGGGTGCAGACCCGTCGTCGGCTCGTCGAAGACGTACGTGACGTCGGTGAGGGACGAGCCGAGGTGGCGGATCATCTTCACGCGCTGTGCCTCGCCGCCGGAGAGGGTGCCGGAGGGGCGGTCGAGCGACAGGTAGCCGAGGCCGATCTCGGCGAAGGAGTCGAGGGTCTGCCGGAGGGCTTCGATGAGCGGGGCGACGGACGGTTCCTCCAGACCCTCGACCCACTTCGCCAGGTCCCTGATCTCCATCGCGCAGGCGTCCGCGATGGAGATCCTCTTGATCTTGGACGAGCGCGCGCCCTCGCTCAGCCGCGTGCCCTCGCACTCCGGGCAGACCGAGAAGGCCGTGGCCCGCTCCACGAACGCCCGGATGTGCGGCTGCAACGAGTCGATGTCCTTCGACAGCATCGACTTCTGGATGCGCGGGATCAGACCCTCGTAGGTGAGGTTGATGCCCTCGACCTTGATCTTCGTGGGCTCCTTGTGGAGCAGGTCGTTCAGCTCGCGCTTGGTGTACTTGCGGATCGGCTTGTCCGGGTCGAAGAAGCCGCAGCCGCGGAAGATGCGGCCGTACCAGCCGTCCATGGTGTAGCCGGGGATGGTGAGCGCGCCCTCGTTGAGCGACTTGCTGTCGTCGTAGAGCTGGGTGAGGTCGATGTCGGAGACCGAGCCGCGGCCCTCGCAGCGCGGACACATGCCGCCGGTGCGCGAGAAGCTCGCCCGCACCGCCTTCTTGTTGCCGACCGAGATCGCGCCGCTGCCCTGCGCCGAGGCCGTGTTGAAGGAGAACGCGCTCGGCGGGCCGATGTGCGGCTTGCCGAGCCGGCTGAACAGGATCCGCAGCATCGCGTGCACGTCGGTGGCGGTGCCGACCGTGGAACGCGGATCGGCGCCCATCCGCTGCTGGTCCACGATGATCGCCGTCGTCAGACCGTCGAGGACGTCGACCTCGGGCCGGGCCAGCGTCGGCATGAAGCCCTGCACGAAGGTGCTGTACGTCTCGTTGATCAGGCGCTGCGACTCGGCGGCGATCGTGTCGAAGACGAGTGAGCTCTTGCCCGAGCCCGAGACACCGGTGAACACCGTCAGGCGCCGCTTCGGGATCTCGATGCTGACGTCCTTGAGGTTGTTCTCACGGGCGCCGTGCACGCGGATCAGGTCGTGGCTGTCCGCGTCGTGCGGCTCGGACGCCTGCGGCGACCGGGCCGCGGGCTTCTTCGCCGGCTGCTTCGCCACTGACTTCTTGGCCGCCGCCTTCTTGGCCGCCGCCTTCTTGGCCGGGCGCGGGCTCGGGCTCATCTGTCTCGTCTCTCCATCGGTCGGGCGGGCGGTGCCGGTCCCGCGGGTCAGCTGTCCTGGAGCACACCGAGGACGTTGCCGTCGGGGTCGGTGAAGGTGGCCACGAGGCGGCCGCCGCCGACATCGTGCGCGGGCTCCTTCACAGTGCCACCCGCGGCGGTCACCTCGGTGAGCTTTGCCTCGATGTCCGGTACGTGCCAGTAGGTCACCGGGGCCGTCATGCCCTGCGCGGCGCCGCCCGGGACGAGCCCGATGTGCTGCCCCGCGACCTCGAAGCCGACGTAGTACGCCTCGTCGACCTGCGGCGCGGTGCCGAGCAGGGCCGCGTACACGTCCTTGGCCTTGGCGACGTCGGAGACGGGGTGAAGGACGGTCTTGATGCCCTGGTTCGTCATGATTACTCCCGGAATTCTGGTTTTCGTGCGGTGTGGGTGCCTACGAAGAACGCTAACCGTGGCCCCGCCACAGCGCTTCTCGATTCCTGACCGCTTGCATCGCCGCAGGTCAGAGCCGTGTTCGGGCGGCTCTGTCACAGCCGCGGGCGCTGCGGTGTCTTCATGCCGGACGGCCGAACAAGCACGCTGTACGTCGTCCCTGCGTCCCTACGTCCCCACGTCCCCACGTCCCCACGCATGAGGAGCTCGGACATGACAGAGGAGCCGCAGGACCCGTTCGTGGTCCACCGGAGCCTTCTCTTCACCGTCGCCTACGAGATGCTCGGTTCCGCCGCCGACGCGGAGGACGTGGTCCAGGAGTCCTGGCTGCGCTGGTCCGCCGTGGACCGCGCGCGGGTGAGCGACGCGCGCGCCTATCTCGTACGGATCGTCACGCGGCAGTCCCTGAACCGGCTGCGCACGCTGTCCCGGCGCCGCGAGGACTACGTGGGCGAATGGCTTCCGGAACCGTTGCTGACCAGCCCGGACGTCGCCGAGGACGTCGAGCTGGCGGAGAGCGTCTCCATCGCCATGCTCACCGTCCTGGAGACCCTGGGGCCGGCCGAGCGCGCGGTGTTCGTGCTGCGCGAGGTCTTCGACCTGCCGTACGAGGAGATCGCCGCGGCCGTCGGGAAGTCCACGGCCGCGGTACGGCAGATCGCCCGGCGGGCCCGCGACCACGTTGCGGCGCGCAGGCCGCGGATGCGGGTGGAGCGGGCGGAGCGGCAGGCGGTGGTGGACCGGTTCCTGGCGGCGCTGCGCACCGGACGGCTGCAGGAGCTGATGGAGGTTATGGCACCGGACGTGGTCATGATCACCGATGGTGGGGGAGTGGTGGCCGCCGCTCCGGCCCCGCTGCACGGCGCGGACCTGGTCGCCGGGATCCTCGCGGGCGCGCACGCCAAGGTGACCGCGCTCGAGATGACGGCCCTGCTCCTCAACGGCGAGCCCGCGGGCCGCGTCGACTTCGACGGCGAACCGTCCACGGTCAGCGTCACGGTGGAGAACGGCCTGATCACCCGCATCTACGTGGTCCGCAACCCCGGCAAGCTGACCCGCCTGGACGCCCCGTCGGAGCTGACCAGGTGACACGCCTGAACGTCGCCGTACGGGGCGGTGGGTGACGGGGTGTCAGAGCAGGTCGGGGGCGTTGTCAGTGCCTCCTCCTAGAGTGAGAACGTCACTCGGGGAGCGTCGAAGGGGGAGCACAGTCATGTCCGCAAACAGGTTGGCGAACCGGATCCGGCACAAGGTCAATCACGTCGCGCTGGTCGTGGACTGTTCGGGTTCCATGCGGCCGCACGAGAACCAACTCGTGCGCGTCGTCGACGAGTTCGTGGCGGGTCTGAAGGCCGAGTCGGACAGCCTCGGCCACGAGACCAGGATCAGTCTCTACTCCTTCGACCACCGGGTGGAGAACCTGGTGTGGGACATGGACGTGAAGCACCTGCCGTCCATGCGCGGTCTGTACAGGGTGAACAACGGAGCGACGGCGCTCATCGAGGCTTCGCTCAAATCCCTGGACGACCTGGGGCACATCTGGGAGGAGTACGGGGAGCACAGCTTCCTCCAGATCGTGGTGACGGACGGCGAGGAGAACGCCTCGGGCGGCGACCGGCGGCACGACGGCGACATGCGGATCCTCGGCCCGTGGCTGAAGAGGATCACGGCCACGATGGGCGGGCTCCCGGGCCACTGGACCTCGGCGATCCTCGTGCCGAACTCGCTGGCCAAGCGGACCGCGCAGAACTACGGATTCCCGGCCGGCAACATCGCGATATGGGACGCGGACTCGCAGCAGGGCGTCGAGGAGGCGATCGGCACGGTGCGCGCCGCCGCCACCAGCTTCCTGCGCGGCCGTGAGCAGGGCGTGCGCGGCACGAAGAACCTCTTCGCCGTCGGCCAGGACATATCGGTGGACGAGGTGCGGGCGAACCTGGAGCCGATAGCGGCGGACCGGTACCGGCTCCTGAAGGTCGACAAGGAGATCGCGATCCGCGACTTCGTCAACTCGCACCCGGGCGTGACGTACGAGCGCGGGTCCTGCTACTACCAGCTCGGCTCCCGGGTCCAGGTCCAGCCGGACAAGGAGGTCATCGTCGTCGAGAAGGACACCGACCGCGCCTACACGGGCGACGCGGCCCGCGCCCTGCTCTTCGGCACGGACATCCGGGGGACCGTCTCGGTGAAGGCGGGCAACAACCCCGAGCTGGAGGTCTACGTACAGAGCCGCTCGGTGAACAGAAAGCTGAAGCCGAACACCCGCCTGCTCATCACGCTCTGACGGAGCCTGTGACAGAACGAAGACGTCACGGAGGACCGCCTGTAACTCGGTGCGAGATACAAATATGTCCGACCGCACGAACGGACCGCGTACCGCGTCACACATGGGGGAACACCGTGAAGTACACCCGCATCACCGCTCTCGCCGCCATCACCGTCGCCGCCACCCTCTCGCTCACGGCCTGTGGCGGCGGCGACTCCGGCAAGGACTCGTCCTCCAAGGGCACTTCGACCTCGTCCTCTTCGTCCGCGGACGGCGGCTCGAAGGCGGAGGCCGGTTCGGAGGCCGGTTCGGAAAGCGGCGCGGAGGCCGGTGACGCGAAGTCGGGCTCCGGGAAGAACAGCACGGCGGCGGGAGCGGCGAACGGCGCGACGAACACGAGCGCGAAGGTCACGTTCTGCAGGACGGAGGACCTGGCCATCGACGCCCAGTACGCCGCGGCCGGCGCGGACGAGGGCAGGATCAACATCACCATGATCAACCGGGGTTCGACCACCTGCTCGGCGACGGGCTTCGCGGGCGTCGACATCAAGGACGCCGACCACACCTCGAGCCCCATCGCGCGCGGCCAGGCCCAGCCGCGCATCACCACCCTGAAGCCCGGCGCCGCCGCCGTCTTCGACCTGGCCTACACCGTTGACAACTCCGGCGACAGCCTTGCGTCCCCGACCAACATCCTGGTGACGCCCCCGAACGAGACCCACACCGTGACCCTGGACTGGCCCGAGGGCGCGGGCGCGATCAAGGGCGCCTACACGGACGTCGAGGTCTACCCCACGCACACCACCGAGTGAGCGAGTTGGCGCGTGGGGCAGTGTCCGGTCTCGCTGAGGATGAGGCAGGTTGATGCTCTGACCTGGGGTGCCTCAAGTTGAGTGAGACGCTTCTGGAGATTCCGTCTCGGTCAAGATGAGGTGTCTGGCCTTGAATAAGGGGGCGTGTTGGCCGGCTCGGTCGGCGGGTGGTGCGCTTCGTGGGCGTCGATGAGTTCGTCCAGGTGTGCCTCTGCCCAGGTGCGTGCCGCGTCGAGCAGGTCAAGGAGACTCCGGCCGAGCGAGGTGAGTTCGTATTCGACGTGGCGGGCGGGTCGGGCGTGGACCGTTCGGACGATGAAGCCGTCACGTTCCAGCGCCCGAAGAGACTGTGTGAGCACCTTGGACGTGATGTTCCGCAGTGGGACCCGTAGTTCGGAGAACCGGCGGGGGCCGTCCTCAAGGCACTGGATGATCATCCCGGCCCATTTGTCCCCCACTCGGAAGGGCACCAGGTCAGAGGGGCAGAGAGGGTCGAACATCTCTGGGTCCAGGGGCTTGGTCACAGCGCCACCGTAGTGCGGTATCCAGGAGGTAACCATGAGTGTGGCTACCTTGCTCGGGCATGTCAGCGGACAGATCTTCTTGAGACGCGAGCGAGGTAATCCATGGGCAAGGTCCTTGTTTTCGGGGCAGGCGGGCGAGTCGGACGGGCGGCTGTTGGTGAGGCTCTCCGCCGGGGACACCACGTCACTGCAGTCCTCCGGAACGCCTCCAGGTACCCGGACATGGAAGGTGCGGGAGTCCGTCTGGTGAGCGGTGATGTCACTGACGCAGACGCTGTCGCCGATCTCGCGGCCGGGCATGATGCCGCGATCATGGCCGCCTACGATGCTGGCGCCCAGCCGGACGTCTTCTTCACAGCCGCGGCTCGCGCTCTCCTTGATGGGCTGGCGCGTGCGGGGGTCGGCCGGTTGGTCGCTGTCGGCCTGGCGGCAACACTGGAGACCAGCGAGGGGACGCCTTTGATGGACACTCCCGGTTTTCCGCAGGAGTACCGGCCCTTCTGTCTCGGTCACGCGGCCGGGACAGCTGTGTTGCGTTCCTCGGCGACTTCTCTGGACTGGCTGATCATCAGCCCGGCTGGTGACTTCGATCATGCCGGGGCGGGATCTGGCCGCTACTCCACTTCAGACGTCAACATGGCCAGTCGCATTTCCCACGACGACTTCGCGATCGCCCTGCTCGACGAGATCGATGCTCCTCGTCACCACCACATGCATGTCGGTGTCGAAGGGGCCTGATCCGAGTATGCAGCTGGCCGCCCATGCTTCAGAGCGAGGACGTCGATCATCCGGCTTGCGCGGTGTGTGACAGGGGTTCGTCGTCCCAGGTCAGATCGGCGACGACTTCCACCAGGCCGACGAGGCCGTTGCGGAGCCACGGGAGTGTGATGCCTCGGGGGCGGTGGTCCAGGTGGAAGGCTTGTTCGAACTCGATCTGGGTGGTGCCGGTGAGGTGCGCGACCTTGCGTTCGGTCTCCGGTCGCTGTGCCAGGGAGATGATCAGTTTCGTGAACCTGGCGACCTGGGGGTAGTTGGCGGCCCGGTGGAAGCGCTGCGACCGGATAAGGTCGAAGCGGTCCGGGAGGGTCTTGGAGTCCGGCCGGTAGATGCGCGCAAGCACGGAATCCCGGTCGCCGCGGACAAGTGCCCGTCGGTCGATCTCTCTCCAGAACCGCTCGCAGTGGCGGTAGGCGGTTCCCAGAGCGAACGTCCCGTGCCGGCGTTCCAGCCGGTCAAGGAGGCGCTGGGCGCGGACGACTTCTGGAGCGTGGGAGAGGTCGACCTGCTCGAAGACGTTCGCGCGACCGCAGCTGAGCCAGCGCCGGTGACGGATGCAGACATTGTCGTGAAGCCCGCGAAGGTAGACCTGGATGGGCTGGCCGTTGTTGCCGGAGCGCTCGCTGCAGAGATCACAGGCGGCGCGCGTGTTGAAGATGAAGACTTCGGGCGGGGCGACGATGTCTGGTGCGTGGGACCGCAGTTCGGGAAGTGCCCAGAGCAGGGTCGTGCGGGGCTGGCCGCTGAGTATTTCCAGCCGTTCGAGTTCGTTGAGGGGGCATTGGAGCCAGCGTGAGGGGTTGCGCATGGTGCGGAACTCGGTCTGGTTCGCGGCGGCGAGGCGGTGGCGGTAGGAGTCGAGGGTCTCGTTCGCGAACGGAGTGACTGGATGTGGCAGCGGACGCAGCATGGTCGGGACGAAGGGCAGCGAGGTGACCGGGGCGGGCCCTCGGCGTCGGCCGTTCATCCGGCGGCCTTGCCGCGCAGGGCTTCGCCCCGGAAGGCCCTTTCGCTGGCGTGGTCGACGTGGATGGTGTCGAGCTGGCGGCGGGTGATGCGTTCGCTGCCGTCGAGGATGGCGGAGATCGCGGCGGCCCTGATCAAGTGGGAGAGGCTTCCGATCATGCCTGCGGTGCGCTGATGTAGGTAGGGGTGCAGGTCGGCGAGGGTCTCGGCCTTGTGGTGGTGGAGCCGGAGCGTGGCTTCCATCGTCGCGACCAGGGCCTCCCACTCGGAGTTCAGCGGGAACGGGCCGGTGTGCAGGAGCGTGCAGCGGCCAGCGATCTGGTCGCCGCGGATGCCGGTGAAGAGTCCGGAGTGTTCGACGTCGATGCCCGCATAGATGAAGGTGGCGGGCAGGTGCTCGGTGAAGTACTTGAGATGGTCGGACAGTTCCTCGCCGGCGCTGGTGGCCAGGTTCATGAGGTGGATCTCGTCGACCAGGACCAGGTCCGTGCGGGCCTCGATGAGGACCTGGCAGACGGCGCTGGTGATGTCGACGGTGTTGTGCCGGGGAGAGATCACCGGCAGTCCGAGGAACCGGGCGAACTCGATGGCGAGTTTGCGGGGCGAGCCCTTGGGCGGGGCGGTGACGTAGACGACTGGGACTCGCCTGCCGTCCGGGTAGCGCTGGCGGGTGCGCAGTTCGTGGAGTCTGCCGAGCTGCCGCAGGGCGGTGGTCTTCCCGGTGGTCCGCTCACCCGAGATGATCAGTCCCCGCCGGGCGCCGTGCTCACGGCGGTTCAGCAGGGTCAGCAGCCTTCCCTGGTGGGCGACTTCCCTGACCGTGGACGTCCGCACGACTTGTAGTTCGGAGTGGTAGTCGATGCGCCGTTCGTTGTAGGAGTTGCGGACCCGATCGCCCATGCTCTCCCAGAGTCTGGGGGAGGTGAGCTGGAAGGTGGCGGCGTCCTTTTCGACGAAGTGCCGCCAGCCGGCGAGTGTCGTGGGCGGTTCGATGCGTTCCTCGCCGGCCTCGTCGAAGGGTGCCGTGTCGTCGGCGGACGGGTTCACCACCATCGTTTCGCCTCCTCGCGGGCGTCGAAGATGCCCAGCGGGACTACCTTGGCCAACTCCTCGGTTTCCTCGGCCTCCTCGGAGTCGTGAGCCGCTTCTTCCGGCGACGGCTCCTCGTGTCCGGGAGGTTCGGGCCGGGGCCAGGCGGCCGTGCTGGTTGCCCGGGTGCGGGCTGCGGCTTTGCGGTCGCGCCGCTCGTCCGCTCGGGTTTTCCCCTTCCGCCGCCGGACGGGACGGTCGTCGGGGCCGTCGCTCGCCCGGTCCAGCAGTTCGGCCGCAGCGCGGGCGACGGCTTCCTCGTCCGGCTTGCGTTGTTCACGTTCGGTCAACACCTGGTGGGCCCGCTCGAAGATCAGCTCACCCATAGGGACGGGGGAGGTGCGCAGATGGCGCCAGGTCGCGGTGATCCAGCCGCCTTCGCGATGGTCGCGTACCCAGACACGGGAGATGTCGTAGGGGTCGTAGTGGACCTCCCAGAGCCTGCCGTCCGGACCGGCCCCCGAGGACTGGCGCCGGTAGGGGCCGAGCGCGCGGGCGTCGTAGGTCCGGTTGTTGATCCTCACCCCGCCAGGTCCGATGACCCGCCGCTCGCGGGGCATGAGCTGGATGTACTCCTCCTGCGCCAGAGCAACCGGCACGTATCCGGCCGCCGTAACCAGCGCGGCGTACTTCTCGTTCGGGCTCAGCGGGCGGTCCGGCATCAGCGGGTCCCGCAGACCGTCGTGCGGCCTCGTCTGCCAGACGGCGACGACCCACTCCTGTAAGAGTTCCTGGAGTTCGTGGATGGACCAGGCCGCTTGCGCGGCAGGGTCCTTGCCCCGCATCTCGGCGCTGCGGCCGGTGTAACCGGCAACGTGCTGGGCGAACATCGTCGAGACCGAGCCCAAGGTCCGCTCGATGTGCGGCTTGTCGGTCGGAGTGTCGGGGTGCGAGGGCTGGAACGAGATCCCCAAGTGGCGGCAGGCGTTGCGGAAGTTGTCCGAGATGTATGCCTTCCCCCGGTCGCTGACCACCGTCTCCGGGACGATCACCGGCTTCGCGGCGGCCTTGGCCAGCCGCTCGTCCAACGGCAGCAGCGAGGCGTAGGGCAGCACCGACCGCGACATGCGCAGTGCCTCCGGCCAGCCCGGCCGCACCGGTTCCGGCGTCATCGCCCGTGCCAGCAACAGCGCGGCGTCGACCGCCTTCGTCGACGGCCGCAGCACCACCGCGGCGAGTGTCCTGGTCGCCAGGTCCACCAGTCCGGTCAGTTCGCAGCGGTCCAACGTCCCGTCGTCGTGGACGACCATCACGTCCAGCGGCGTGGAGTCGATCTCCATCACCTCACCCGGTCGCGCTGCCGTCAGCTGCCCGAACATCCGCTTCGGCTGCTTGCCCAGCGAGCGGCGGGTGCGGGCCGAGCCCAGCAGGTGCCGTCCCGTGGAGACCGCCTGAAGCAGCCGATAGAACGCGGCCCGCGACGGCATCGCTACTGTCTCGGCGCCGTGTTCGTCCGCGAGGAGCCGTTCGACCTGGCGCCGCAGCACCTGCGCAGACACGGTCGCCTCTTCGGTCCGGCTGCCGACGACCTTCTCGATCGCCGCCACGACTCGCGGGTCAGCCCTGCTGGTGCCGGTGGCAGGCTTGACCAGCCGCCGGTCCACCAGACCTGCCACCCCCTCGCGCTCGAAACGGGTCCGCAGCCGCTGCAGGGTGCTCAGGGCCACCTCTTCGCCGGCCTCCCGGAGTTCGGCGAGTTTGGCCAGCTCCCGCTGTCGCACCGAGCACACGTCCGGGTCGTACTCGGCCCTCACCGCAGTGCCGGGTTCGGCATCCGGGCGGCCAGTTATCAGCTCGGTCAGATGCTGCTGCCACCACCGAACCCGTTCCGCCTCCTCCTCGGGCAGGCCCTCCAGCACCCCCTCCTCCGGCAGCGGCGGGCGGGACGGGCCCGTGCCGAGCACCGCGAACCCCTCGGAGGCCAGCAGATGACCCAGCAGCACCACGCTCGCGGCCTGGGCGTCGTCGACCAGTCGCACCGCCGTCCCGTGCAGGGCGACGACGCTGTGCTCGCGCCCCTCGTAGCGGACCCGGTCACCCAGCGACAGCAGCCGTGGACGTGCCGGCACCGCTCCCCACCTCCCCCGTCGCCGCGGGCGCCGGTCGCACCACCGTCGCCGCCGACAACCTCTCGCTGGCCAGATCCACGACCAGCTCCCGGCGCCAGACCAGATGGAAGAGCACCGGCAGCACGGCGATCGGATCTCCGACCGTCCGGGCCCCGGCCAGCAGGCCCTGCGGCTGGGCGAACACCGTCCGCAGACACTCCGCCACCGGCTCACACCGCACCCGCGGATGCCGGTAGCCCGACAGCCAGCGCAGATTCGCCGCCAGCACCGGACCGATCACCCCGACCCGCTCAAAGCCCCAGCCGACCCGAGCGCAGGCCACCGCTGTCGCCGCGAACTTCGCCGCGTCCTCCGCCTCGACCAGCTCATCCGGACGCACATCCAGCACCACCGCCCTGCCGTCCTGGCGGCGTACGAAGTAGTCCGGCGTGTGCCTGATCCGCCGACGCCCACCGCCGTACCGCCACGACAGCCGAAACGGCTGGGAAACCACCCCGACCACCTCCGGCTCGGCATCCAGCCGCATCAGATGGCTCAGCTCCACCCACGACTCGTAACCCACCAACTCGGCGCTGGTCGCAGCCCAGTACCAGCCAGAAAAGTTCCGCTGCCCTCGGTACGACGGAAATGCCCGAACCTGCCTGCACGACTCGAACCGGGTCGGCCACATCACCTCAAGCGGCCCACCGCATAGTTCACCCCGGGCATCGACGTACTCCAGCCAGAAGTCATCCGCCTCCACCAGCCACCCCCACTCGGCGCTGACCAGGTGGAACGACCGTAGGCGGCAGGAGCAGCACGTACCTCACATTGAGCGAGACACCGCACCAGTTGCCCGAGATTGAGCGAGACGTGCGACCGAATGCCTCATATCGAGCGGGACTGCCTCAGCTCCGCAGAGACAGGTCAACAGGTCAGTGAGCGAGTTGGCGCGTGAGGGAGTGACTCGGCGCACTATTGCAAGCACGTGCTTGCAATAGTTAGCGCGGGTGCGGCACCATCGAGGCATGGCATCGCTCAACGTCGGAAGTCTCGGCGAGTATCTGCGCGAGCAGCGTCGCAACGCGCAGCTGTCGCTCCGTCAACTCGCCGACGCCGCCGGGGTGTCCAACCCGTATCTCAGCCAGATCGAGCGCGGGCTGCGGAAGCCGAGCGCGGAGGTGCTGCAGCAGGTCGCCAAGGCGCTGCGGATCTCCGCCGAGACGCTGTACGTGCGTGCCGGCATCCTCGACGCGGAGCGCGAGCGGGACGAGATCGAGACGCGTGCGGTGATTCTCGCCGACCCTTCGCTCGACGAGCGCCAGAAGCAAGTCCTGTTGCAGATCTACGAGTCCTTCAGGAAAGAGAACGGCAACCACGAAGGCAGTATCCGCGACGACGGCGATGCCACGCCCTCAAGCACCAGTTGATGTGATCCGGGAGGACCACGCCATGGCCATCAAGGACGACCTGCGCAAGACCTTCTCCGACCCGACCCCCCTCTACTTCGCCGCGGGCGCCGCCGAGTTGACGTACCAGCAGGCGAAGAAGGTGCCGGGACTCGTCGAGCAGCTGCGGACCGAGGCGCCCGCCCGTTTCGAGGCCGTGCGCAACACCGACCCCAAGGACGTGCAGGACAAGGCGACCACCCGCGCCAAGGAGGCCCAGGCCACCATCACGGCGAAGGTGAACGAGTTCGTCACCACCCTCGACACCGACCTGAAGAAGTTCGGGGAGAGCGCCCAGGAGTTCGCGCTGCGCGGTGTCGGGTACGCCGCCGAGGCGGCCGTCAAGGCACGTGAGACGTACGAGAAGGTCGCCGAGCACGGCGAGGAGGCCGTGAAGCACTGGCGCGGCGAGGCCGCCGAGGAGATCGTCGAGATCGCCGAGTCCGTCGAGCCGGACCCCGAGCCGACGGCCAAGGAGACCCCGGCCGCCGCCGCGAAGCCCGCGCCGGCGCCCGCGCCCGCGAAGAAGAGCACCGCCAAGAAGACGACGGCGAAGAAGACCGCTCCCGCCAAGAAGACGGGCTCCGGCTCCACGCCGCCCGCCAAGTAGGGCATACGTTGACGGGCCGGGCACGTGTCGCGTGCCCGGCCCGTTGTACGGGTACGGTGGCCACGATGACCGGGCGCCGTGCGTGCAGGCAGTCGATTCAGGTGGTGGCGTTGTGCTGATGCAGGGTTTCAACAGTCTCTTGTCGCTGCTGAACCTGGCGTTGATCGTCTTCAGCGGCTTCGCGTTCATCGACGCCGCGATGCGGCGCGAGGACGCCTATCGTGCGGCGGACAAGCAGACCAAGCCGTTCTGGCTGATCGTCCTCGGGATCGCCTTCGTCGTGAACTGGATCTTCGGGATCCTGTCGTTCCTGCCGATCATCGGGCTCATCGCGACCATCGTGTACATGGTGGACGTGCGCCCCGCCGTCCGGCAGATCGGCGGAGGAGGCGGCGGCCGCAAGGGACGCGGCTCCAGCAGCGACGGCCCCTACGGTCCGTACAACGGCGGCCGCTGAACCGGGAGCCCGTCGCCCCCGGTCACCGGTCCAGCAGCAGGACCGCCACGTCGTCCGTCAGGTCGCCTCCGTTGAGGTCGCGCACCTCGTTCATCGCGGCCTCCAGGAGCTCCTCGCCGTGCAGGCCCTGCGCGCGCCGGCGGCGGATCAGCTCGACCATGCCGTCCTGGCCCAGGCGCTGGTTGCCCTGGCCGACCCGGCCCTCGATCAGGCCGTCCGTGTAGAGCATCAGGCTCCACTCGGGCCCCAACTCCACCTGCATGCGCGGCCATCGGGCCTTCGGGAGCAGTCCGAGCGCCGGTCCGTTGTTCTCGTACGGGAGCAGCGTCGCCGGGCGGCCCGGGCTCGCGATCAGCGGGGACGGGTGGCCCGCCAGGCACAGGCCCGCGCGGCGTCCGTCCGGCGCGATGTCCACCGTGCACAGCGTCGCGAAGATCTCGTCGTCGGCGCGCTCGTGCTCCAGGACCCGCTGGAGGGTGGAGAGGAGCTCGTCCCCGCACAGGCCCGCGAACGTCAACGCCCGCCAGGCGATGCGCAGTTCCACACCGAGCGCCGCCTCGTCGGGGCCGTGTCCGCAGACGTCGCCGATCATCGCGTGGACCGTGCCGTCGGGCGTGCGGACCACGTCGTAGAAGTCGCCGCCGAGCAGCGCCCGGGAGCGGCCCGGACGGTAGCGCGACGCGAATCGCAGCGGCGAGCCGTCGAGCAGGGGCGTCGGCAGCAGGCCGCGCTCCAGGCGGGCGTTCTCCTGCGCGCGGAGCCGGGACTCGGTGAGCTTGCGCTGGGCCACGTCGGCGCGCTTGCGCTCCACGGCGTAGCGGACGGCACGGCCGAGCAGGCGGCCGTCCAGCTCGTCGCGGAACAGGTAGTCCTGCGCGCCCACCCGCACCGCTTCCGCGCCGCGCTCGGCGTCGCCCGACGCGGTGAGCGCCAGGACGGCGTGCCGGGGCGCGAGGCGCAGCACGTGCCGCAGCGTCTCCAGCTCGTCGGCGTCCTCGCGGCCCGCCTTCGTGGCGGGCAGGGTCAGGTCGAGCAGGATGCAGTTCACGTCGTGCGTGAGCAGCCGCTCGGCCTCGGTGAGGTTGCGGGCCGTGCGGACACGGATCGGCTTGCCCGCGGCGTCCTGCATCTCCGGGACCGTGAGCGACCCGGTCGGGTCGTCCTCGAGCACCAGGAGCGTGAGGCCGGTGGACGAGCCCGACGAGCCGATCGAGCCCGACGAGCCGGTCGGGCCGACGTTCTGGCTGGTCGAGCCAGTGGCCGGGCGGGCCGTGGTGGTGCCGACGGCCGTGGTGCTTCCGGCAGCCGTGTCCGCCGCGGTCGCTGTGGTCGCCGTTCGTGTCGCCGCTGCGGAGACGACCGCGGCGGTCGTGTTGTCGGTAGTGCTGGTCGGGCTGGTCGTGCTGGTGGTGAAGGTCGTGTTGTCGGTCGTGTCGCGGACGGCGGCTGTCTGCCGCGCCGGTCCGGCGGCCGGTGTAGTGGACGCAGCTTGAGCCTGACCACTTTCCACGGCCGGGATCGCTCTCTGCCGCGGTACGGGTACGGGCATCGCTAGGTTTCCTTCCCTCCCCCCGAGGGCGCGGTGGCACGAAGGTCGTCGCACCACCGTCGGGGACCTTAGCGTCAGGCGCCGCTCCAACGGAATGGCGAGTGGTGAACGGCCAGCGTCATATGCCGCTTCCCGCACCGGAATTGGAGGGTTCCGGCCCGTGATGGGCAGGTTCGGGATGACGAACATCACGTCGGACCTGTGCAACCGCGGTGAAGGAAGTGTGGTGCGTCACGTGCGGCGGGTCACCCGGCGCGGGCCTGCGCGCGGGGCGCGTCACGCGTCGGGCCGCACGACTCCGAGTATCGCCATCGACCCGGCTCCGGCGACGGTCACGGTCCGCCCGGGGCGCGGCGCGTGGATGATCGCGCCGTCGCCGATGTACATCCCGACATGGCTGGCGTCGTCGTGGTAGATGATCAGGTCGCCGGGGCGCATGTCGTCGATGTCGATGTGCTTGAGCTGCTTCCACTGCTCCTGCGAGGTGCGCGGGATGCCGTGCCCCGCCGCCGCCCACGCCTGGGAGGTGAGCCCCGAGCAGTCGTACGACTTCGGGCCCTCGGCGCCCCACACGTACGGCTTGCCCAGCTGGGCCGTGGCGAACTGGACCGCCTTCTTGCCCGAGGCGGTCGCCCTGCCGTTGATCTCCTTGAGGACGCCCGAGGAGAGCCAGGCCGTCTGCGCCTTCTGCTCGGCCTCCTCCTCCAGCTTGCGCAGCCGCTCGCGCTCCTTCTTCTCCAGCGTGCTCTCGAGCTTCTGCGCTTCCTCGATCTGCCGCTCGACCTTCTTCTTCGCCGTGGCCTTCCGCTGGGCGCCCTCGTCCAGTTCCTTCCACTTCGCGGAGGCGTCGTCGGCGTACTCCCCGAGTTCCTTCTGCGTCGCGGTGAGTTGGGACAGCAGGTTCTTGGTGGCCTGCTGCCCCTGGTACGCCCGGCCCGCGTTGTCGAGGAACTGCTGCGGGTCGCCGGAGAGCAGGAACTGGGTCTCGCGCGGTATCCCGCCGGTGCGGTACTGCTCGCGGGCGACCGCGCCCGCGCTCTTCTTGAGGCGGTCCAGCTTCTGCTGCCCGACGGCGATCTTCTTGGCCAGCTTCACGATCTCGACGGACTGCTGGTCGGCCTTCTCCTCCGCCGCGTTGTACTCGTCCGTCGCCACCGCCGCGTCGTGGTACAGCTTGTCGATCTTCTTGCGGACGGCTTCGAGATCCGTGCTCTTCGGCGTGGCCGAGGGCGAGGGCGTGGGCGTCGGAGCCGCGAGGGCCGTGCCCGGTGCCGCGAGCACGGTCACGGCACAGACCAGCGCCACGGCCGCCATCTGCGCCACCGACATCGAGTTCCGCTTGCTCATCCGCTCCGCCCCCACAGCCGAGACAACTCAGGTTCACCGCGCGGCAAAACCTGATTTACCGTCAGTAACTTGTGCGCGCTCCGGTGGATGGTGCCACGTGAGCGTCAAATCCGACAGACCCCGCACGATGTGACGAACGGCGTGGGGAGATCGTTCCCCCTGCCCCACCCGGCTTCCCCCGCCCCTCGGGCCTACGCCTTCGGTGCCGGCCCGCCCGGGGCCAACGCCCCCCACGCCACGGTCACTTCGCCCTGCCGCCAGCGCCCCGGGCCGTCCACCACCGGCCAGTCCGCGGCGAGGGCGCGAACCGTACGGATCCAGCGCTGCCGCGCACCGTAGGAGGCGTAGGGCGAGGCCGCCGCCCATGCGCGGTCGAAGTCCCGCAGAAAGGCGTGCACCGGCTCGCCCGGGACGTTCCGGTGGATCAGCGCCTTCGGCAGGCGCTCGGCCAGATCGGAGGGGGCCGCGAGCGAGCCGAGCCGCGTCGCGAAGGTGACCGTGCGCGGGCCCTCCGGGCCGAGCGCCACCCACACGTGCCGCCGCCCGATCTCGTCGCAGGTGCCCTCCACGAGCAGCCCGCCGGGCGCCAGCCGCCCGCACAGCCGCTGCCAGACCTCGGCCACCTGGTCCTCGTCGTACTGGCGCAGCACGTTCGCGGCACGGATCAGCGTCGGGGACGTACCCGCGGGGTCCAGCGGCACCTCGAAGCCGCCGTGCCGGAAGGTGAGGCCCTCGCGCTCGTACGGCTTCGCGGCGGCGACCCGGGCCGGTTCGATCTCGATGCCGACCACGCGCGCGCGGGGCGCGGCCGCGCGCAGCCGGGCGAGGAGCTCCACGGCGGTCCAGGGCGCGGCCCCGTACCCGAGGTCGACGGCGACCGGGTCGTCGGCCCGGCGCAGCGCGGCGCCCTGCACGGACGCGATCCAGCGGTCCATGCGGCGCAGGCGGTTGGGGTTGGTGGTGCCCCGGGTCACCGTTCCAACAGGGCGGGACGGGGTACGCGGGCTCACAGGTACGAGAGTACGCGGCGGTGGCACGCCGAGCCGCCACGCAGACTCGTACGGTAATGATTCGGCAAAGTGGAAATGGAGGGGCGCGGTCCGGTGTTGCCGTCCTTGGACGAGGGCCTGCGCCCTCTTCGAGTCGTGCCCGCAGTAGAGCCGCAGTAGAGCCGTAGTACCGCCGTAAGTAGAGCCGCCAGCAGGAGGACCGCACGTGAGTCAGTACGTGTCCAGGTTCCGCCGTACCGGAGCGGGCGCGGGCCCGGCCCGGCTGCGTTTCCCCGGTGCGCAGCGACGCCCCCGCCGGGTCGCGATGCTCAGCGTCCACACCTCACCGCTGCACCAGCCCGGTACGGGCGACGCGGGCGGCATGAACGTCTACATCGTCGAGCTCGCCAAGCGCCTGGCCTCGATCAACATCGAGGTCGAGATCTTCACGCGCGCGACCACGGGCGGCCTGCCGCCGGAGGTCGAGCTCGCGCCGGGCGTCCTCGTCCGGCACGTGGACGCGGGCCCCTACGAGGGCCTCGCCAAGGAGGACCTCCCCGCCCAGCTGTGCGCCTTCACGCACGGGGTCATGCAGGCGTGGGCGGGCCACCGCCCCGGCTACTACGACCTGGTCCACTCGCACTACTGGCTCTCCGGGCACGTCGGCTGGCTGGCCGCCGAGCGCTGGGGCGCCCCGCTCGTGCACGCGATGCACACCATGGCCAAGGTCAAGAACGCCGCGCTCGCCGAGGGCGACACCCCCGAGCCGCCCGCCCGTGTCATCGGCGAGACGCAGATCGTGCGCGCCGCCGACCGGCTGATCGCCAACACCGCGGGCGAGGCCGACGAGCTGATCCACCACTACGAGGCCGATCCCGGCAAGGTCGCGGTCGTGCACCCCGGCGTGAACCTGGAGCGGTTCCGGGTCGGTGACGGGCGGGCCGCCGCCCGTGCCCGCCTCGGCCTGCCCCAGGACGCCCTGATCCCGCTCTTCGCGGGCCGCATCCAGCCGCTCAAGGCCCCCGACATCCTGCTCAAGGCGGTCGCCGTCCTCCTCGACGAGCGTCCCGACCTGCGCTCGCGCATGGTCGTCCCCGTGGTCGGCGGCCCGAGCGGCAGCGGCCTCGCCAAGCCCGCCGCGCTGCAGAAGCTCGCCGCCCAGCTGGGCATCTCGGACGTCGTGCGGTTCCAGCCGCCGGTCGGCCAGGACCAGCTCGCGGACTGGTTCCGGGCCGCCTCCCTGCTCGTCATGCCCTCCTACAGCGAGTCCTTCGGGCTCGTCGCCATCGAGGCGCAGGCGACCGGGACGCCGGTCCTCGCCGCGTCCGTGGGCGGCCTGCCGGTGGCGGTGCGGAACGAGAGCACCGGCTTCCTCGTCGACGGCCACGAACCCGCCGCCTACGCGCGCGTGCTGCGCGAGTTCGCCGACCATCCCCACCTTGTGGACAGCATGGGCGGTGCGGCCGCCCGGCACGCGCAGTCCTTCGGCTGGGGCACGGCCGCCTCCGCGACGGCGGACGTCTACACCGCGGCCATGCAGGAACACCGCCGTCACGTACTCTCGCACCATGGCTGACCAGCACCCGGCACACCAGGTCATCGAGGCGTTCCTCAAGGACGCGGAGCTGGAGTGGGAGAGCCCCGAGCCGGGCGCGTACGTCGTCAAGCTGCCCGGCACCCGCAAGCTCTCCACGACGCTCTCGCTGCGCGCCGGCAGGCACAGCCTGTCCCTGAACGCCTTCGTGATCCGCCACCCGGACGAGAACGAGACCGGGGTCCACCGCTGGCTCCTGGAGCGCAATCTGCGCCTGTACGGGGTGAGTTACGCGGTCGACCAGCTCGGCGACATCTATCTCGCCGGCAAGCTCCCGCTCGCCGCCGTCACGCCCGACGAACTCGACCGGCTCCTCGGCTCGGTCCTGGAGGCGTCCGACGGCGCGTTCAACACGCTCCTGGAGCTCGGTTTCGCGAGCGCGATCCGCCGGGAGTACGAGTGGCGGGTGTCGCGCGGTGAATCCACCCGCAACCTGGACGCGTTCACGCATCTGATCCAGCGCCCCTCCAAGTAGCCCTTCCCTTCCCGTAGTTCACTGCTGCTGGTCGACCGCTGCGCGATCCCTTCCGTGCCCGCGGTCTCCGTGGCATGCTCGCGCCCGGCATTCACGTGAACAGTGTTCATGTATATGTACGTCGACGAAGGGTGACAGCCGTGCGGGACCTCAGCAGGCGTGGTGTGTTGGGCGGGGCGATAGCGGTGGCGGCCGGCACCGCGGCCGGCGCCGGGGCAGGCGTCGCCGCGGCCGCCCCCGGCCAAGTCCCCGACATCTGGGGAGAGTTCACCAAGACTCCCTACGCCCACCCGCAGATCCCGTACATCGGCCGCGCCGGACACCGCGCGGGCCGCGGCTCCGTCCCCCGCCGGGGCCGGATCCTCCGGGCCGAGGCCTTCGGAGCGGTCGCCGACGGCAGCATCGACAGCGCCCCCGCGATCAACCGTGCCCTCGCCGCCGCCGGACGGGCCGGCGGGGGCACGGTGCTGCTCGGCAAGGGCACGTACCGGATCGACGACCTGATCCACATCGGGGACGACGACGTCGTCCTCAAGGGCGCGGGCAGCGCCGCCACCAAGCTCTACGCGACGAAGAACCTCACCGAGCTGATCGGCGTCTACGGCTCCCGCTACGGCGGCGACAAGTCCTCCTGGTCCTGGGCCGGCGGCCTGATCTGGCTCTGCCCGGCCGACCGTTTCCGTACGCTCACGGACGCCATCAAGGCGCGGGCCTGGCCCTTCGAGGGCTGGACCGGCAACCGGCGCGACGAGTGGCAGACCCTGACGACGGTCGAACCGGCGCGGCGGGGCGCGTGGTCGGTCACGGTCGCCGACGCGTCCCGGCTGCGGCGGGGCGACCTCGTCCTCCTGCGCCTCGCCGACGACGCGGACCACACGCTGCTGGAGCACATGGCGGGCGGCGGCGCGGGCCCCGAGGCGTACTACTGGGACGACAAGACCAAGCTGACCTCGTACGTTCCCTACGAATGGCCCGTGCGGATCGCCTCGGTGCGCGGCGCCCGGGTCACCTTCGAGCGCCCGCTGCCGCTCGACGTGCGCCCCGAGTGGGACCCGAGACTCACGACCCACGTGAAGGCCCTGTCCGGAGCGGGAGTCGAGGGCCTGACCCTGGAGGCGGTGGAGACCCCGCAGGCGCAGCATCTCCTGGACAAGGGCTACAACGGGGTCGCGCTGCAATGCACGTACGACTGCTTCGTCGACGACGTCACGGTGTGGAACGTCGACAACGGCTTCGGCTTCGTCGCGGCGTCGGCCTCGACGCTGCGCCGCACCACGGTCGGTGGCCGCGGCGCGCACCACCCCTATTTCTGCCGCGAGGGCTCGCACGACAACCTGGTCGAGGACTTCACCGTCGCCCGGCGCACGGTCCCGGCCCCGCCCGGGACACAGCTGCACGGCATCAACGTGGAAGGGCTGTCGTCCCACAACGTCTGGTCGCGCGGCCGCATGGAGATGGGCACCTTCGACTCGCACCGTGGCATGCCGTTCGCGAACGTGCGCACCGACATCACGGTGAACAACGACGGCCGGCACGGCGGCGACGCGTCCGCGGGACCGCTGTTCGGGGCGCGCTTCACCCACTGGAACATCAGGGTCACCAACGAGCGCGCGGGCCTCATGAAGATCGACGGGCTCGCCCCGTGGAGCGCGACCGTCGGCGTCACCACGGTCCGGGAGTTCGACCAGATCGACGTACCCGACTTCGAGGGGGACCTCCACTCCCGGCTGGAGCTGTACGGAACGACGGACGCGGTCCGGCCGCGCAACCTGTACGACGCGCAACGACGCCTGTAGTGCGGCTGGTTGCGCGTGGCTGGTGGAGCGAGGCTGGTGGAGCGAGGCTGGTTGAGCGCGGCTAGTTGAGCGCGACCATCCGGACGACGGTGACCGTGAGGACGGACCCGGACACGTAGTACAGGACTATCGCCCCGCCGATCGTCGCCTCGCGGCGGTCGCGCTCGCCGGTCACCGAACTGGAGCCGTGCCCGTACGGGTCGTGGGCGAGGGTGCGGCTCATCTCGGCGCGGAAGGCCTCGGGGTTCGCCATCTTCGTGAGGGTGTCGTCGGCGGGCGGGGCGTACGCGATTCGGCAGGGACTGCGCCTGCGGCGACGGCTCAAGCCGGGCCCCGCCTCTCCGCCTCGTCGCGGGCGAGCCGGGCCAGGATCGCGTCGGCCTCCGGGTCGGGCACGGCCTCCAGCATCCAGTGCCGCATGACGGCGTGGATCTCGTCGACCCCGGCGGCGTTGATGTCCTTGTCGAACTCGGTGCGGCGCTCGGGGGTGAGCGCCGCACGGATCGCCGGAATGCTGTTGGGGACGTCGACCTCGATGCCGCCCACCAGCGTTCTGGGCGGTTCGTCAGTTCTGGAGGAGGTCCTTGGGGCTTCGGACATGTTCGGGTACGTACCCGCCGAAGTGCCCGCTCACGCCGGGGCGTTCTCCGGGGTGCTCTTCGGGGAGTTCTTCGGGGAGTTCTTCGGGGCGGTGACCAAGTCCCTTGCGGGAGAGGCCTCCTGGACGAACTCCTGCGTGGGCAGCCCGCGCATCAGTGCCCAGTAACCGAACGCGGTCACCGTGCCGAGCGCCGCGCACCCCGCCCACAGCCACCCGGCACCGGCCGAGTCGAGCACCCAGCCGCCGGCCAGCGGCGCGACGAGGGCGGCCGCCGACCACGAGGTCGTGTACACGCCCTGGTAGCGGCCGCGCCCGTCGGCGGGCGCGAGCCGGGCGACGAGCCCCGACTGGGTGGGCGCGTTGATCATCTCGCCGAGCGTCCACACCACGACGGTCAGCGCGTACGCGGCCAGCGACCCGGCGAAGGCGGTGAGCGCGAAGCCGTAGCCGATGAGGAGCGAGGAGACGGTGAGCAGCCGGCCCGGGTCGCGGCGCTGGAGGTAGCGGGTCAGCGGGATCTGCAGCGCGACGATGACGAGGCCGTTCACGGCGGCGACGAGCCCGACGTCGGAGCTGCTGAGCCCGTTCGCGCCCATGACGATCGGCAGGCCGACCGAGCTCTGCGTGAAGACGACGGCCACCAGGAAGGACAGGCCCACCATGACCATGAAGCGACGGTCGCGCAGCACGGTCCCCATGGTGACGGCCTGCCGCGCGGCGACCTTCGGGCCCGGCTCGGGCCGCGACTCCTTCACCTTCACGAACACGACGCAGGCGCAGGCCAGCGTCATGGCGGCCTCGACGAGGAAGCCGAGGGTGTAGCTCTGCGCGACCAGGAACCCGGCGTAGACGGACGAGACCGCGAACCCCAGGTTGATCGCCCAGTAGTTGAGCGAGAAGGCGCGGACCCGGTCGTGCGGGGGCACGATGTCGGCCATCATCGCCTGGATCGCGGGCCGCGAGGCGTTCGAGGCGAGGCCGAGGGCGAAGCCGGTCGCGGCGATGGAGACGGGGTCGCGCACGAAGGCGAGCACGGCGACGGTCGCGGCGGTCGCCAACTGCGCGCCGAGCAGGGTGGGCCGCCGCCCGACCCGGTCCGCGAGCACGCCGCCGAGCATGGAGGCGATGACGCCGCCGGCGCCGATGAGCGAGGCGACCAGACCGGCGTACGCGGCCGAGAAGCCACGCGCGGCGGTCAGGTAGAGGGCGAGGAAGGTGAGGACGAACCCGCCGAGCCGGTTCACGAGCGTGCTCGTCCACAGCCACCAGTACGCGCGGGGGAGCCCGGCGACAGAGTCCTTGGCGGCACGTCTGAGCGAGGCGACTGACATGGGTGCATCCCCCGGGGCTGAAGTAAGTGGTGGCGAAGGTTTTCGTAACTTACTTGCCGGGTAGCGGTAGGGGCCAATCAATTGACGGCCACCGTCAATCGGCGAGGACCAGAGCGGTCTATTAGGCTCGGGACCATGGCCGACGCACCGTACAAGCTGATCCTCCTCCGCCACGGCGAGAGCGAATGGAACGCGAAGAACCTGTTCACCGGATGGGTGGACGTCAACCTGAACGAGAAGGGCGAGAAGGAGGCGGTCCGCGGCGGTGAGCTGCTCAAGGACGCCGGCCTGCTCCCCGACGTGGTCCACACCTCGCTCCAGAAGCGCGCGATCCGCACGGCGCAGCTCGCGCTGGAGTCCGCGGACCGCCACTGGATCCCCGTCCACCGCAGCTGGCGCCTGAACGAGCGCCACTACGGCGCCCTGCAGGGCAAGGACAAGGCGCAGACCCTCGCCGAGTTCGGCGAGGAGCAGTTCATGCTGTGGCGCCGCTCCTACGACACCCCGCCGCCGCCGCTCGACCGCGACGCCGAGTACTCGCAGTTCGATGACCCGCGCTACGCGACCCTCCCGCCGGAGCTGCGCCCGCAGACGGAGTGCCTCAAGGACGTCGTCGTCCGCATGCTCCCGTACTGGTTCGACGGCATCGTCCCCGACCTCCTGACGGGTAAGACGGTCCTGGTCGCGGCCCACGGCAACAGCCTCCGCGCCCTGGTCAAGCACCTCGACGGCATCTCGGACGCCGACATCGCGGGCCTGAACATCCCGACGGGCATCCCGCTCTCCTACGAGCTCGACGCCGACTTCAAGCCGGTCAAGCCGGGCGGCACGTACCTGGACCCGGACGCGGCCGCGGCGGCGATCGAGGCGGTCAAGAACCAGGGCAAGAAGAAGTAGCCCACCCCGCTCGCGCTGAGGCCCCCTGCCGACGGTTCGTCCCGTCGGCAGGGGGCCTTTCGCGTGGCCGTGAGGGCAGCGCCGGCCCTACGCCGCGATCACCGCCACCCCGGTCCGCCCGCCGTCCACGTCCACCACGGTGCCGTGGACGAAGGACGCCTCGTCGCTCGCCAGCCAGAGGGCCGCGTGGGCGATGGCGTCGGGGGTGCCGACGGTGCCCGCCGGGGTGCCCTGCATCATCACCTCGCCGGGGTGGGGCTCGGCGCCCTCGGGGGTCGGCGGGAGGACGACGCCGGGGGAGACCGCGTTGACGCGGACGCCCTGCGGGCCGAACTCCGCGGCCCAGGCGCGGGTCAGGGTCTCCATGGCGCCCTTGGTGGAGCTGTAGAGCGCGCCGAGCGGGACGGCGAGTCGCGTGATCCACGAGCCGAGGTTGACGATCGTGCCGCCGCCGGCCGCCGCCATGGCCGGGGCGACGGCGGCGGTGAGGAAGAACGGTGCCTTCACGTTCACGCCGTAGACCTGGTCGAAGGTCTTCTCGTCGGTGTCGGCCGTGCCGGGTGCCGGGTAGATGCCGGCGTTGTTGACCAGGATGTCGATCCGGCCGCCGAGGGCCGCGCGGGCCCGGTCGGCCAGGTCGCGGGAGGCCGCCGGGCTGCCGTCGAGGTCCGCCGCCACGAAGTCGGCCCGGCCGCCGGACGCGCGGATGCCGGTGACGACGGCGGCTCCGCGGCCCGCGTCGCGCCCGGACACGACGACATGGGCGCCCTCGGCGGCGAACACCTCGGCGATCGCCTGCCCGATGTTGCTGGTCGATCCCGTGACCAGTGCCGTTTTGCCGTGCAGTCGTCCACTCATGACGTGATCTCCCAGGTGTTCGTACGTGCGATGACGTGATGACGGCGTCCACGGTGCTCCGCGAAAAATGGACCGGCAAGTCCAGAAAGGGGATACGGTACGAGGCAGGGGGCGACCGGCGAACAGGAGGAGGGGCGGATGCCCGACGTACTGACCGCGAAGGGGCGTGCCACCCGGGCCCGCATCGTCTCCGGCGCGGCCGAGGTGCTGCGCGAGCAGGGCGTCTCCTTCACGACGCTCGACGACGTCCGCGCCCGCACCGGCACCAGCAAGAGCCAGCTCTTCCACTACTTCCCCGACGGCAAGGACGAACTGCTGCTCGCCGTGGCCCGGTTCGAGGCCGACCGGGTGCTGGAGGACCAGCAGCCGCACCTGGGCCGCCTCGACTCGTGGGAGTCCTGGGAGCAATGGCGTGACCTGGTCGTCGCGCGCTACGAACTCCAGGGCGACCACTGCCCGTTGGGCGCGCTGTTCCTCCAGGTCGGACGGTCGAGCACTGGCGCGAGGGCGATCGTCGCGGAGCTGATGCGGCAGTGGCAGGAGCAGCTCGCCCGCGGTGTCCGTGCTCTGCAGGCGGGCGGCCTGGTGGCGGCAGGGCTCGACGCGGACCGCACGGCCGCCGCGCTGCTCGCCGGGATCCAGGGCGGGGTGACGATCATGATGTCCACCGGCGACTCGACCCACCTCAAGGCGGCACTCGACACCGGCATCGAGCATCTGCGGGACCACGCCTGAGGGAACCGTCCCCGGTCCGGCGGAGTCTGGACGGTCGTGACAAGTGCCCTGACGCTTCTCTACCTGGCCGTGCTCTTCGCCCCGATCGTGACGCCGTTCGTGGCCCTGGGCGCCGCCGCGGCGCTGGTGCGACGGGCCCGCGCCCGAGTGCCGGGCAGCGGCTGGCCGCCGGGCGGCGGGACCTGCGCGCTGGTACTGCTCCTCGCGGGGTCGGTCGCGTTCGGGGCGTACGCGTGGGGCGTGATGTCGGGACCGCTGCTCGACCCGGGCCAGTGGTGTTCGGCCCAGGGCGTGGCCGGGGACCGCGTCGTGACCCGGATGTCGCTGCCCGTCAGCGTCCGGTGCGTGACCTCCGACGGGCATGGCACCGAGATGGTCGGGAGCTGGATCAACCCCACCGTCTGCACCGGGCTCGCCGTCGCCGCCCTCGCCGTCGGAGCATGGGCGGCCGCCCTCCGCTACCGGCTCACGCCGCTCTCCCCAGACGCCGCAGCACTCGCCCGCGCAACAGCTCGTACTCCTCACGCAGGCGGCGCAGTTCGGCGTCGGGCGGTCGGGGGATCACGGTTCCCTCGGTGACGATCTCGTGCGGGGCGAACTGCTCGCGGGTCAGGTCGATTTCGAGGCCCTCGCCCAGCCGGTTCCACCAGTGATAGTCGACGCGGACACCGTCGACGAGCACCTCGCCGCGCAACAGCTCCCCGCCCAGCAGATCGTTGAGCACCAGCGCCGTCACCCCGCACTGGTCCCGCGCGGGGTTCTCCCGCGTCCAGCGCGCGCGGTACTCGGGCGTACAGGTGGCGGCGTCCCAACTGGCGCGTACCGCCTGCTCGATGTGGGTGAGCAGCAAGGGCGCATCGGTGGCTGTGGTCATATGGGAACTGTCGCACCCGGCACTGACAACGCCCCCTCACCGCAGGAGACCCCATGACCCGCGACCTGTACAACGTCCGCGCCGTCGCCGCTCCGGACGAGGACCAGTGGGCTCCCACCCCTCTCACCCCTGACGAGGAGAACCGCTACCTGGCCCTGCTGTTCGGCGAGTTGGGAAACCAGGTGGCCGATCACGGGGCGGCCACCCACCCCGCGTACACCACGGAGGACCGGCGGCGGATCGTCGAGGTCGGGCGGCGGCTGAGCGCGCACTGGGGGATGCCGGTGCGGGTGGAGGCGGTCGACACCTGCCGGATGCGGATCAGCGTCGGGACGCCGGCGCAACCGGACCGGTCGGCGTAACCGGACCGGTCGGCGTAACCGGACCGGCCGGCGCAACCGGATCAGTCGACCCGCGCCGCGATCTCCCGCGCACACGCCCGCGGCTCGGTCCGCGACGTGTCCACCACCAGGTCGTACGTGACGCCCTGGTGCACCGATTCGGCCTGCCGCTCCGCCATCCCGGCGATCCGGTCGCCCCGCGCGGCCTCGCGCCGGGCCGCCACCTGCGCGTCGCAGCGCACCCCGACCCACAGCACACCGAGGCCGCGCCGGGCCAGTTCCGTACGCCACCTCTGCTGCGAGGCCGCGCCGCCCAGGAACACCTCGTCCACGACGACCCGCGCCCCGGCCGCCGCCATCGCCGCGACACCCGTGATCCACGCGGCCTCCACCGCGCGGAACTCCGGGCCGACCGTCACCGTCCCGTCCGCACCGAACTCGATACCGGCGCCCGTCGAGGGCAGCGCCTCCACGAACGTGTCGGTGCCCAGGGTCAGCCAGAGAGACGGCAACAGCTCCTGCAAGGACCGCGCGATGCTGGTCTTGCCGGAGCTGGAGCCGCCGTTGAGGACGATCATGTCGGTCATGGGCCGAACATAGCCGCGGCCGAGGTCAGTTGGAGAAGTACAGGTACTTCCAGGAGCTGTGCGTCGTCGAGTTCACGTTGTCCCCGGACGAGTTGTTGATGTACGAGGTGCGCACGCGCGCCTTGACGCCCGCCTCGCCGGGGGAGCCGAGACCGACGGCCACCTTCCCGTCGGTGCCGAGCTTGAAGTACTCCGCGCCGGAGCCGTACCACTTGCCGTTGTAGTAGACCTCCAGCTCCAGGCGCTCCTTGCGGCCCTTGTAGTACGACATCGTCGTGGTCACCACAGGACTGGTCTTCTTGTGGAACCAGTAGTAGCTGTGCGAGCCGATCTTCCCCGTCTTGTAGTGCTTGGAGATCGAGTTCGACACCTTCACGCGCGCGTAGGCCGTCACCTTCACGGTCTTCGGCGCGTAGCGCGCGTCCCCGGCGAACACCGCGCTCACCGTGGTGTCGCGCTTCATGTCCACGGTCGCGGAGACGTTGCCGCTGGAGTTGACCTTCGCCGTCCTGATCAGCTTGTTCGGCTTGTCGCCGCCGTACGGGTTCGCCCAGATCTCCACCGTGCGGTTCTTGTACGTCGTACCGAGGTGCGCGGTGAAGGACACGTCGGCGCCGTACGAGTAGACGTTGCCGTTCTTGTTCAGTGTCAGGGTCGGCGTGCTGCGGGAGACCTCGACCGTGTCCGACGCGGAGGCCGCCGTGTACGTGGCGTCACCCGCGTACGTCACCTTGTACGTGACCTTGCCGCCGGCCGGCGGGGTGTCGGTGAAGCTGAACTTGCCGCCCGTGCCGAGGGACTTGGTGCCCAGAGACTTGCCGTCGGGCGAGTCCAGGTCGGTGCGGGTGACGGTCAGCGGGGTGCCGGCGGGCAGCGGGAGCGTCGTCTTCAGGGTGCCGGTGACGGTCAGCGACTTGCCGCGGGTCGCCTTGGCCGGGGCGGCGGCCGACGCGGTCACGGCGTACTTGCGCGGGGCGTCGACCGCGTGGAACCGGGTGGCGTCGGTCGAGCCGGTCAGCACGAACAGCCGGGAGCCGTCCGGGGACCAGTTCATCGTGTGGCCGAACCACGGCATCCAGGAGTGCGAGAGGTTGCGGACGCTTGCGGGCTGGTCGGCGCCGCGGGAGAAGACGTACGTGTCGCCCGCGTCCTCCGTGTCCATGACGGTGGCGGCGACCGTGCCGTCCGGGGCGATGCTGACCGTCTCCGGCTCGTCGGGCACCGGATAGGTGCGCACCTCGGCGAGATCGGCGAGCCGGTACTCGGTCAGGGCGCGGTTGCCGGGCCCTGCCACCACCACCGACTTCCCGTCGGGTGTGAGCGCCGCGTCGTTGTAGAAGCCGCCCTTCTCGGCGGAGACCTTGATCGACGGGGTGCCGGTCGAGATGTCGTACACCACGATCGGCCCTGAGCTGATGCCCGCGTCCAGCGTCAGCAGGGTGTTCGGGTCGCCCGGGACGGCGTAGAGCATGGGCGGGGAGGCGAAGTCGTGGTCGCCCGCCAGGTCCAGGGTCACCGTCGGTGTCGCCGCGCTCACGTCGATGGACCCGAGCCCGGAGTCCCACTGGTCCCCGTAGGAGAACCAGAGCTTTCCGCCCGCGTACGCCACCTTCGAGGGGCTGCTGCCGGTTCCGGTCGGGTACTCGGCGGTGACCTTGAGCGTCACCGGGTCGATCGCGACGATCTTGTCGTCCTCGGCGACGGCCGCGTACAGCGTGCCGCCGTCGGGCGTCAGGTCGAGATCCTGGACGTAGCGGAGCCCGGTCAGGGTGCCGACCGGTTGCCCGTCGAGGTCGGTGGCGACGATCTTGCCGCCCGAGCGGTCGCTGAAGAACAGCCGCTGATGCGCGCTGTCCACGACCGTGTCCCAGGCCTCGCTCAGCGAGATCGCCCGGTCGGTGTCGGCCGTGGCCGTACCCGTCGCCCCCGCGACAAGTACGGCCGAACTGAAGAACACCGCGAGCGCCGTCGCGGTAGTGATGCTGCGCTTGCGCACAGTCGTACCCCCACTGAAGAGTCCCGGTGGATGACCGGGGAGAGAGAAGCGCCGCGCGACGTCCGGGAACCCGGGGCGCGGCTGCAGGGGCAGCGTAGGGCATGCCTGTGACAGAAGGGGAGGGGGTTTCTGCGGAGGCACGGGTGACGACCCGGCGTCGTTCCTTGCTCGTGTGCGCCGTTGATGCGCCCGCCCGGTTGGGCATGCAATGGGTGAGGCTCTCCGCCACGGAGGTCCACACAGGTCCATCGAGGAGGGAACCATGGCTGCCGAGTCCCCCAGGCCCGACCAGACACCCGAGACGCTCGTCGAAGTGAGCCGCCCCGTACCGGAGTTGGTGATCCTCGGAGCCTGCGGCTGCGGCTCGGGCTGCGGCTGCGGCTGCCAGTCGGGCGCCCCGTGCCAGTGCGGCGGCTGCTGCGGCTGAACCGCGTACGGACGAGGGCCCCGCGCCGGCCGACCTTCGACCGGTGCGGGGCCCTCGACCACGTACGACCACCGCGCCCCGCAGGGCGGGAATCGGTCAGGCGCCCTCGACGGAGTTCTGGGCGCTCTGGGCCGCCTGGACCTCGTCCGCGTGCTCGCCCGTCACCAGGTAGACGACGCGCTTCGCGACGGCCACGGCGTGGTCGGCGTACCGCTCGTAGTAGCGGCCGAGCAGCGTCACGTCGACCGCCGTCTCGATGCCGTGCTTCCACTTCTCGTCCATCAGGTGCTGGAAGAGCGTGCGGTGCAGCAGGTCCATCTCGTCGTCGTCCTGCTCCAGCTGCATCGCCAGATCGACGTCCTTGGTGATGATGACCTCGGCCGCCTTCGCCATCAGGCGCTGCGCCAGCTGCCCCATCTCCAGGATCGTCGCGTGCAGGTCGTGCGGGACGGCCCGCTCCGGGAAACGCAGCCGGGTCAGCTTGGCCACGTGCTGGGCCAGGTCGCCGCTGCGCTCCAGGTCCGCGCTCATCCGCAGCGACGTCACGACGATCCGCAGATCCGTCGCCACCGGCTGCTGGCGCGCGAGCAGGGCTATGGCCCGCGCCTCCAGGTCGTGCTGCAGATCGTCCACCTTCTGGTCGGCGGCGATCACGCTCTCGGCGAGCTTCAGGTCGGCGTCGAGCATGGCCGTGGTGGCGCGCCCGATCGCCGACCCGACAAGGCGGGCCATCTCGACCAGGCCCTCGCCGATCGAGTCCAGTTCCTCGTGGTACGCGTCACGCATACGGCATTCCCTCTCTGTACCGCTGGGGTCGGTGGAGCCGGGGCAGCCCCACGGTCCCACGTTCGGTGGCGTACGCGTCCGGATCCGGCACCCCAAATGAATCACCTCCGTACTGAAGGTGAACTCTGGGCGACGAGTGTTCGAGTGGCCACCCGGACGGCTGTGGAGGACCGGCCGACCCCGCATAACCTGGAGACATGGACGTGAACGCGGCGGTCGCCGCAGCCTCAGCGATCGCCGGAGTGTGCACCGGCGCGGTCGCGACGCTGGCGTTCCGCTGGAGCGAACGCGACCAGAAGCGCCCCACCCGCACTTCTCTGCACACCGACCCCGCCCTGCCGCCCGGCGTGGACACGGTCCTGTCCGTGCTGCGCTCCTCCGCCGTCGTCCTCGACGAGGCGGACAGCGTGGTCAAGGCCAGCTCCGCCGCGTACGCGCTCGGTCTCGTCCGGGGCGGGAAGCTCGCCGTCGATCCGATGCTGCAGATGGCCAGGGACACCCGGCGCGACGGCGAGATACGGCAGGTGGAGCTGGATCTGCCCCGGCGCGGCACCGGCCGCGGGGACGCGCTCGCCGTGTCCGCCCGCGTGGCCCCGCTCGGCTCCCGCCTGGTCCTGCTCCTCGTCGAGGACCTGACCGAGGCCCGCCGCATCGAGGCGGTCCGCCGCGACTTCGTGGCGAACGTGAGCCACGAGCTGAAGACCCCGGTGGGCGCCCTCTCCCTGCTCTCCGAGGCGGTCATGGACGCCTCCGACGACCCCGAGGCCGTCGAGCGCTTCGCCGGCCGCATGCAGATCGAGGCGACCCGCCTGACCAACCTCGTCCAGGAGCTCATCGACCTCTCCCGGGTGCAGAACGACGACCCGCTGGAGGACGCCGAACCGGTCCGCGTCGACGAGCTCGTCGCCGAGGCCATCGACCGCTGCCGCCAGCCCGCCGCCACCAAACAGATCACGATGGCCGCGGGCGGCACCGCCGATCTCCACGTATGGGGCAACCGCGGCCAGCTCGCCGCCGCCCTGGGAAACCTGGTCGAGAACGCGGTCAACTACTCACCCGCCCGCACCCGCGTCGGCATAGCCGCCCGCCGGGTCGCCGCGCCCGGCGGCGACATGCTGGAGATAGCCGTCACCGACCAGGGCATCGGCATCTCCGACAAGGACAAGGAGCGCGTCTTCGAGCGCTTCTACCGCGTCGACCCGGCCCGCTCCCGCGCCACCGGAGGCACGGGCCTCGGCCTGGCGATCGTCAAGCACGTCGCCGCCTCGCACGGCGGCGAGGTCACCGTGTGGAGCTCCGAGGGACAGGGCTCCACCTTCACGCTGCGGCTGCCCGAGGCCGCCGCGATCCGCAGTCCCCACCAGAACTTCTCTGCCTCAGGCCCCGGAGACGTACGCGACGAAGACGACGCACACGGGCCCGACCACACAACCGCATACGAATCCATCCCCGCCGCTCCTGCCGCCCCGGAGGTCCTTCCGTGACCCGAGTGCTCGTCGTAGAGGACGAGGAGTCCTTCTCCGACGCCCTGTCCTACATGCTCCGCAAGGAAGGCTTCGAGGTCGCCATCGCGGCCACCGGGCCCGACGGACTCGACGAGTTCGAGCGCAACGGCGCCGACCTCGTCCTCCTCGACCTGATGCTGCCGGGCCTGCCCGGCACCGAGGTCTGCCGCCAGCTGCGCGGCCGCTCGAACGTCCCGGTGATCATGGTGACCGCCAAGGACAGCGAGATCGACAAGGTCGTCGGTCTCGAAATAGGAGCCGACGACTACGTCACCAAGCCGTTCTCCTCGCGCGAGCTGGTCGCCCGCATCCGGGCCGTCCTGCGCCGCCGCGGCGAGCCGGAGGAGGTCGCCCCGCAGGCCCTGGAGGCGGGCCCGGTGCGGATGGACGTGGACCGCCACGTCGTCACGGTGTCGGGCTCGAAGGTCGACCTCCCGCTGAAGGAGTTCGACCTGCTCGAGATGCTGCTGCGCAACGCGGGCCGCGTGCTGACCCGCATGCAGCTGATCGACCGGGTCTGGGGCGCGGACTACGTGGGGGACACGAAGACCCTCGATGTCCACGTGAAGCGCCTGCGCGCCAAGATCGAGCCGGACCCGGGCGCCCCGCGCTACCTGGTCACGGTCCGCGGCCTGGGCTACAAGTTCGAGCCGTAGACCGCACGCGGTGGTACGTGAACGCCGGAGGGCGGGCCCCAGCTCGGGGCCCGCCCTCCGGCGTTCACGCTGTCGTACGTACGGCTCAGTGACCCGCGGCGCTGTGCGAGGCCGTCGTGGACGACGTGGCCGACGAGGAGGCCGTCGACCCCTCGTTCGGCGACGCGCTCGTGGACGCCGAGGAGGACGCCGAGGAGGACGCGGACGTCGAGGGCGAGGCGGAAGCGCCGGGCGTCGCCGGCATCTCGCTCGGCCCCCACTTCTCGAAGTAGCTCTCGGCCGGGACCACGAACGCCTTCAGCTTGATCTCACCGGCCTCGCTGAAGGAGAAGGTGATCGGCTGCGCGTTGCCGTCCAGGACCGCGGTGCGGCTGTTGGGCAGCTCGGCGGAGGCGTTGCCCTTGCCGCCGAGGATCACGGAGCCGTGGGCCGGGACGGTGATGGTCGAGCCGCCCTTCGGGCCGGTCAGCTCCGCGGTCTTGCCGACCCCGTCGACGGTGATGCCGTCGAGGGTCTGCGCGGTCTTGCCGTTGTTGAAGAGCGTGGCGGTGACGACCGCCGGGCCCTTGGACGTACGGTCCGGCTGGGTGATGACGGTGGCGTTCTGGATCTTGATGTCGCCGACCGCGGTCGCGGCGTTGTCCGGCTTCACCTCGAGCGTCTGCGCGTTGTTGCCGGCACCGCACGCGGCGAGCGAGGCGATCGAGAACGCGATGGCGGCGGCGGCGAGGGCGCCGCGTCGAAGGCTGCTGCTCACGGCGGCGGCAACTCCTTGAACGTGGGCGGAACGAACGGCCTCACGGGAGGTAAAGCCGTCCTAAGGGTCTGTCAGCGGCCTTAGATTACCGAGCCGTTCTCATGCCGCCGCACCCGACCCGCCCCAGACGTCCGTCGAGCCCTCCTCGAACGTCCCGTACGCACCGAACACCCCGTGCTCCTCACCGTCACCAAAGGCACCCTGTTCATCATTCACATAAGGCCTGTCCAGCGGCCCGTACGGATTTCCGGTAAGGAATGCATGGGGGTACGGAAAAACGATCACCCGGGCCCGGGAATCGCGATGATCAATTCCGGATTCGTCTCGAACGATCCTCCGGGTCATCGAACGGAGTAGCGGAGTACTCCCTCTTCGAACCTCGCAAACCGGGACGTTCGGCCCCTTGGGTGCCGGTTCGGGGGTCGGTAGCGTATGGGTTTCCGCTCCGCCGGACAGCCGCTCCGACCTGCGAATACCCCCCTCCTCTTCCGTCGGGGAGCCCCTCCGCAGCACGTTCCTGTTGTTGTTGTCAAGCCCCGAGATATGCCCTGACCTGCGAAAACGCCATTCAGAACCCGCAGTTTCCGTGTTACCCTGGATAGCCACGGAAGGGGTACCTGTCACATGACGTTCAAGGTTGGCGACACCGTGGTCTATCCCCATCACGGGGCCGCGCTGATCGAGGCTATCGAAACTCGCCAGATCAAAGGCGTGGACAAGACCTACTTGGTGCTGAAGGTCGCGCAGGGTGACCTGACGGTACGTGTGCCTGCGGACAATGCGGAGTTCGTCGGCGTGCGTGATGTGGTCGGTCAGGACGGGCTCGACCGGGTCTTCGAGGTGCTGCGCGCGCCGTACGCCGAGGAGCCCACGAACTGGTCGCGCCGTTACAAGGCAAACCTGGAGAAGCTCGCCTCCGGCGATGTCATCAAGGTCGCGGAGGTTGTGCGTGACCTGTGGCGTCGTGAGCGTGAGCGCGGACTGTCCGCGGGTGAGAAGCGCATGCTCGCCAAGGCTCGCCAGATCCTGGTGAGCGAGCTCGCTCTCGCGGAGAACACGAACGAGGACAAGGCCGAGGCCCTGCTCGACGAGGTCCTCGCGTCCTGACGCGCCGCAGCGCCGGACAAAGCGCGTAGGAACAATGCCGTGGTGCCCGATGACCCTGATGGTGTCGCCGGGCGCTGCGGCATGTTCGTACCCGCTTCTCATGCCCAGGCCCCGCGTGATGAATGCGCGTGCTGACCGCGATGTTTCTTTGTGCCGTTCCCCTGGCGTGCCGGGCCCGGGCAGCTGGCTCGACCGATGTCACGGAAGGGTCCGGTCAAGGCGTCGCGCCCGGCACGATGTGGCCATACCCACCACCCCCGAGCGTACAAACCTGAACGGAAGCGATGTCTGACGAAACGCGTCCCGTTGCCGCCCCCGCACGCACCGCGGCTGTGATTCCGGCCGCCGGACGGGGCGTACGCCTCGGTCCCGGCGCCCCCAAAGCGCTCCGTGCGCTGGGTGGCACCCCGATGCTGATCCACGCCGTCCGCGCCATGGCGGCCTCCCGCTCCGTCGCCCTCGTCGTGGTCGTCGCACCGGCCGACGGCGCGGCCGAGGTGAAGAGCCTGCTCGCCGACCACGCCCTGCCCGAGCGGACCGACTTCGTCGTCGTGCCGGGCGGTGAGTCCCGGCAGGAGTCCGTGAAGCTGGGCATCGATGCCCTCCCGGACGGGATCGACATCGTGCTGGTGCACGACGCCGCCCGGCCGCTCGTCCCGGTGGACACCGTCGACGCGGTCATCGAGGCGGTACGCGACGGAGCGCCGGCCGTGGTGCCCGCGCTGCCGCTCGCGGACACCGTCAAGGAGGTCGTGCCGACCACCGACGGGAGCCCCGAGCCGGTCGTCGCGACGCCCTCGCGCGCCAAGCTGCGGGCCGTGCAGACGCCGCAGGGCTTCGACCGCGAGATCCTGGTGCGGGCCCACGAGACCGTCACCGACGACGTCACCGACGACGCCAGCATGGTCGAGCAGCTCGGGCTGCAGGTCGTGCTCGTGCCGGGGCACGAGGAGGCGTTCAAGGTGACGCGTCCGCTCGATCTCGTCCTGGCCGAGGCCGTACTCGCCCGCAGGAGGGCCAACGATGGGTTCTGAGCAGCCTTCCTTCCCCCACGTCCTTCCGCAGGTCGGTATCGGCACCGACATCCACGCCTTCGAAGAGGGGCGCGAGCTGTGGTGCGCCGGGCTGAAGTGGGAAGCCCCCGACTATGACGGCCCCGGGCTCGCCGGGCACTCGGACGCCGACGTCGTCGCCCACGCCGCCTGCAACGCGCTGTTCTCGGCCGCCGGGCTCGGTGACCTCGGGCAGCACTTCGGGACCGGGCGCCCCGAGTGGTCGGGGGCGAGCGGGCTCACGCTGCTCGCCGAGGCGGCCCGGATCGTGCGCGAGGCGGGCTTCGTCATCGGCAATGTCGCCGTGCAGGTCGTCGGGCCACGGCCCAAGATCGGCAAGCGGCGCGAGGAGGCGCAGAAGGTGCTGTCCGAGGCCGCCGGGGCGCCGGTGTCCGTGTCCGGGGCCACAACCGACGGGCTCGGTTTCCCCGGGCGCGACGAGGGCCTGATGGCCGTGGCGACGGCACTGGTGGTGCGGGACCGGGGCTGACCCGGCCGCCTTATTGCACATTGCTTGCAGTTAGCATGGCTGGGCAGGTTGTTCGGCTCGGGCAGGGTGAAGGCAGGCGATGGGTGACTACGTGATCCGCGTGGCCGGTGACGGCGATGTGGACGGGGCCCGCGCCGTCATGCTGGACACCGTGTACCGCGACCTGAGGTCCGGGTACGTGCCGCGCTGGCACGCCGACATCATCGACCCGGCCGCGCACTACCTGCGGCCCGAGCGCCGCACCCTGCTCGTCGCCGAGCACGTGCCGAGCGGGGAGATCGTCGGCACCGGCGGGGTACGGGACCGCGGGCCCGCCGCGCCGCCCAACCCGCGGTGGGTCGCGGACCGCTTTCCCTCCGGCTCCACGGCCCAGCTGTGCCGGATCTACGTACGTCCCGAGCACCGGCGGCACGGGCTCGCGCGGGCGCTCGTACGGGAGCTGACGGACTTCGTGGCGAGTGTCGGCGGGTACGAGGCGCTCTACCTGCACACCGACCCGGCCGTGCCCGGCGCCGAACCGTTCTGGCGGGCCCTCGCGCAGGAGGTCTGCGACGAGCGCGCGCTGCCCGGCGGCGGCCAGGGCATCATCCACTTCGAACTGCCGATGCCCGCACCGGTCGCCGTGCCCGTCGGCTGATGCGGCGCCGCGGTTTCCTGCTGGCGGCGGCCGGGATCGGGTTCACCGGTGCGTGCGGGTCGTTCACCGGCACCGCGCGCGGCGGCCGGCTCGCCATCGACCTCGCCTTCGCGCCCACCCAGGGCCTGACCCCGTACGGCGACGACGGGCTGCTGCTCAGCAGGCTCGCGGTCGTCGACGGGCTCACCCGGATGGACACCGACGGCGTCATCCACCCGGCGCTGGCCGAGAAGTGGACCCGTACCTCCGCCACCACCTGGGAGTTCACCCTGCGCGCCGCGCGCTTCCAGGACGGCCGTGACGTCACCGCGGCCGCCGTCGTACGGGCGCTGCGCCGGGCGGGGAAGGCCGAGGTGACGCCGCGCGTGCTGAGCGACGTCACGCTGACGGTGGAGGCCGTGGGGGAGCGCGGGGTGCGGATCACGACCGGGGACGCCGATCCGCTGCTGCCCGCGCGGCTCGCGAACCCGTCGCTCGCCGTCTTCTCTCCGCGCGCGTACGGGGCGAACGGGAAGGTCGACCCGGTCGGCACCGCCACCGGCCCGTTCGCGCTGACGAAGCTGAACGGGGCCGTGTCCGCCACGCTCGACCGGTTCGACGGGCACTGGCGGGGCCGGGCCGCCGCCCACGGCCTCGACGTCACCTTCGTCGCCGACAACAACGCCCGCGCCAACGCGCTGCGTTCGGGCCAGATCGAGCTCGCCGAGTTCGTGCCCGCCGCGCAGGCCCTCGTCCTCGGCGACCGGGCGCGGAAGGTCGCCACCGTGCGCACCACGACCCTGTACCTGAACACGCGCGAGGGGCCGCTCGCCGACGCCGGGCTGCGGGCCGCCGTGCGCGCGGGCATCGACACTGCCGCGCTGGCCGGCAGCCTCTACGAGGGATACGCCGAGCACGCCACCGGGCTGCTCGGCCCCGGGTTCGCCTGGGCCGACGGCGCGCGGCTGCCCGTCACCGGACGCGCGCAGGCCACGACGCCGCGCGGGCAGACGCTCACCCTCGCCACGTACACCAACCGGGCCGAGCTGCCCGAGGTCGCCGCCGCGCTCCAGCAGCAGCTGAAGAAGGCCGGGTTCGGGGTGCGGCTCGTGGTGAAGGACTACGCGCGCCTCGAAGCGGGGGCGCTGGACGGTGCGTACGACGCGTTCCTCATGTCCCGGTCGACGGCGCTCGACACCGGCGACCCGGTCTCGTACCTCGCCTCCGACTTCACCAGCGGCGGGAGCTTCAACATCGCGCAGCTCGGTGACGCGCGGGTGGACGCCGCCGTGCGCGACGCGGCCGGCCGGGAGGGCGCCGCGCGGCAGCGGGCCGTGCTCGCCGCCGAGGCCGCGATCCTGCGCACCGACGCCGCCGTGCCGATCGTCCACGAGGAGCATCTGCAGGGCGTCGGCGCCTCAGTGCGCGGGGTCGTGCTCGACCCCTATGAGCGGCAGTTCGTCGGGCTGGAGACGCGCGCGTGAAGCACCTCGGAGTGGCGGTGGGCCGGCTGGCCGCCGTCGGCGGACTGCTCGCGGTCACCGCGCTGCTGCCCTGGCTCACCCGGACCGACCCGGCCCTGACCGTGCTGCACGCGCGGTACGGGGACGCGCCGACGACCCCCGGACAGCTGGCCGAGGTGCGGGACCAGCTCGGCCTCGGCGAGGGCCCGTTCACGTTCCTCGGGCAGTGGCTGCGCGGCCTCGCGCACGGCGACCTCGGCACCTCGTGGGTGACCGGAGCCGAGGTCGCGGCCGACGTGTCCGGCGCCTTCTGGGTGTCCGTGTCGCTGATGGCGTACGCGATGGTCGTCGCCTGTGTCCTGGCGGTGGCGGTCTGTCTGCCCACGCTGCGCCGGGGCCGGGCCGAGGCGCCGAACGGGGTGGTCGCCGGAGTGCTCGCCGCCCTCCCCGAGTTCCTGCTCGCCTCCGTCCTCGCGACGCTGTTCGCCGTGCGCCTCGGCTGGTTCCCGGCGCAGGGCTGGGCCTCGCCCGCCTCCGCCGTGCTGCCCGCGCTCGCCCTCGGCATCCCCGCCGGGGCCGTGCTCGGGCGGCTCGGCCAGGACGCGCTGCCCGCCGCGTTCGCCGAACCCTGGGTGCGCACCGCCCGCGCCCACGGCATGCCGCGCTCGCGCATCGCCGGGCACGCGGTGCGCCGCGCCCTGCCCGCGGTGCTGCCGCAGGCGGGGCTGACCGTGGTCGGGCTCACCGGTGCCGCCGCCGCGGTCGAGGCGGTCTTCGCGATCCCGGGGCTCGGCGGCACGGCGGTGGCCGCCGCCCTGGACCTCGATCTGCCGCTGTTGCAGGGCTGCCTGCTCGTGCTGCTCGCGCTCGGCGTCGTCGCGGCCGTCGCCGTCGGCCTCGTACGGCGACGGCTCCTCGGGCCCGCACTGGGCGCGGGCGCGCTGCCGGGAGCCGCGCCGGTGCGCGGGGGCGGCCGGGCGTCCGCGTACGCCGCGCTGCTCCTGGCCGTCGTGCTGCTCGCGGTGCTCGGGTGGGGCCTGACCCGCGACCCCCTCCAGGTCGACCTGACCGCACGGCTCGTGCCGCCGTCCGCCGCCCACCCGTTCGGCACCGACGCGCTCGGTCGCGACGTGCTGGCCCGGCTCGGGCACGGGGCGCTGCGCACGCTCGCGGTGGCGGCGGCCGTGTGCGCCGCCTCGTTCGTCATCGGCGTGGCGCTCGGCCTCACCCGCTGGGCCAAGGGCCCGACCGAGGTCGCCAACGCGCTGCCCGCGATCCTCGCCGGGCTGCTGACCGCCGGCCTGTTCGGGGCGGGCCAGGCCGGGGCGGCCGTCGCCGTCGCCGCGGTCGGCTGGGCACCGCTCGCCGCGCACACCGCGGCCCTGGCCGAGACGGAACGGGCCTCGGGACACGTCGAGGCCGCGCTCGCGCAAGGCGCCGGGCGATGGCACGTCCTGCGGCGCCACGTGCTGAGCGGCGTCCTCCCGCCGGTGGCCCGGCACGCGGCACTGCGCCTCGCCCCGACGACCCTGGCGCTGGCCTCGCTGAGCTTCCTGGGCCTGGGCACCCAGCCGCCCACGCCCGACTGGGGCCGCCTCCTGATGGAGAACCTGCCGTACGCGGAGCGGGCCCCGTGGTCGGTGCTGGCCCCGGCGGCGGCTTTGGCATGCGTGGGGGCGATGGTGGCGCTGACGTCGGGAGGCATGAAGGGGCGCGGGGCCCCTGCGGCGAGCAGGCGATGAAACAGGCCCGCACCGAAAAGCTCCGCATCACCAAACTCCCGCCCTACCTGCGGATGCTCACCGCCACCCAACTCGCCTTCAACATCGGCTTCTACGCGGTCCTGCCCTACCTGGCCACCCACCTCTCCGACGGCATCGGCCTGGCCGGCTGGGCGGTGGGCCTGGTCCTCGGCCTGCGCACCTTCAGCCAGCAGGGCCTCTTCGTCGTCGGCGGCGCGCTCACCGACCGCTTCGGCCCGCGCCCGGTGGTCCTCGCGGGCTGCGCCCTGCGCATCGCCGGGTTCGCCTGGCTCGCGTTCGCCACGACGACGGCCACCGTCGTCGGCGCCGTGCTCCTCGTCGGGTTCGCCGCCGCGCTCTTCTCCCCGGCGGTCGAGTCCGAGACCGCCCGCGAGGCCGTACGCCACGAACGCGCCACCGGCATCCCGCGCGCCCAGGTCCTCGGCGTCTTCTCGGCGGCCGGGCAGGCGGGCGCGTTCCTCGGGCCGCTGCTCGGCACGGCCCTGCTGTTCGTGAGCTTCCGGGCGGCCTGCCTGGCGGGCGTGGCCGTCTTCGCCGGGGTGCTGGCCGGGCACGCCCGCTTCATGCCGCGCCGGGAGCGGGTGGCGGTACGGAGCATCGAGGGCGGCGGCGCGGTGCTGGCCGAGCCGCGCTTCCTCGCCCTGTGCCTCGCCTACAGCGGCTACCTCGTCGCGTACAACCAGCTCTATCTCGCGCTGCCCGTCGAACTGGCCCGCACCACCGGCTCGCAGGACGCCGTCGGCCCGCTCTTCGCGCTGTCCTCGCTGCTCGTCGTCCTCGTCCAGCTGCCGGTGACGCGCTGGTCGGCGGGCCGCCTCGCGCCGCGCACCGCGCTGAGCACCGGGCTCGTCCTGGTCGCCGGGGGCTTCGCGGTGGTCGCGGCCACCGTCGCGTACGTGCCGCGCGACACCGGCTACGCGCTGCTGCCCGCCTGCGCCCTCGTCGTGCTGCTCACCCTCGGCCAGATGCTCCTGGTGCCGGCCGCCCGCGGCCTCGTCCCCGACCTCGTCGACGAACACCGGCTCGGCCTGGCCACCGGCGCCCTCTCCTCCGTCTCCGGGCTCGCCGTCCTCGCGGGGAGCGCCGCCACGGGCGCCCTCCTCGACCTGCCCGCGCCCGCGCTGTGGACGGTGCTCGCCGCGGTGCCGCTGCTGGCGGCCGGTCTCGCGCGCTGTGTGACACCCGTGCGAAATACCGCGCCCGTCGGGTGCGCTCCCGCAGGATCGGGTACGCGCCAGACGTCCCCCGAGTAAGGAGTGCAGCCATGTCCGCCCACCTCTCCGACGAACTCAAGGCCCTGCTCGACACCCCGGTCTTCATCAGCGTCGCCACCATCCAGCCCGACGGGAGCCCGCAGGTGTCCCCGGTGTGGGTGAAGCGGGACGGCGACGACGTCCTCTTCTCCACGACCGTCGGACGGCGCAAGGAGAAGAACCTGCGGCGCGACCCGCGCGTGACGGTTCTGCTGCAGCCGTTCGACGCCCCGTACTCGTACGCCGAGATCCGCGGCACCGCCGAGCTGACCGCCGAGGGCGGGCAGGAGCTCATCGACGAGCTGTCGGTGAAGTACACCGGGAAGAAGTACGCGGAGTTCAACCCGTCGTCGGCGGACGACGCGGAGCGCGTTGTCGTGCGGGTCCGTGCCCGGAAGGTCGTCGGGCGGATCTGAGGATTGTGGGGGTTCGCGTCCTTTTGTTCCGCCTTGCGCCCCCGGGCCCCCATCGGTCTCGTCGTCGGCCGACCGCCGGTGGGGGCTTGTCGCGCAGTTCCCCGCGCCCCTGAAGGGGCACTCGCATCCCCTCGGGGCTACTACCCTGGACGCGTGACTATTCGCCTGTACGACACCAGCGCCCGGCAGATCCGTGACTTCTCCCCGCTCACACCGGGCTGCGTCTCGATCTACCTGTGTGGCGCTACCGTCCAGGCGGCCCCGCACATCGGGCACATCCGGTCGGGGCTCAACTTCGACATCATGCGCCGCTGGTTCACGTACCGCGGCTACGACGTGACGTTCGTGCGGAACGTGACGGACATCGACGACAAGATCATCGCGAAGGCGGCCGAGCAGAACCGGCCGTGGTGGTCGATCGGGTACGAGAACGAGCGGGCGTTCAACGACGCCTACGCCGCGCTCGGCTGCCTGCCGCCCAGCTACGAGCCGCGGGCCACCGGACACGTCACCGAGATGGTCGAGATGATGCGCGGCCTCATCGAGCGCGGTCACGCCTACGAGGCAGACGGCAGCGTCTACTTCGACGTGCGCTCCTTCCCGGGCTACCTGGAGCTGTCCAACCAGGAGCTCGACGGGCTGCGCCAGCCGCCCGAGGAGGGCGTCACCGGCAAGCGCGACCCGCGCGACTTCGCCATGTGGAAGGCGACCAAGCCGGGCGAGCCCAGCTGGGAGACGCCGTGGGGCCGCGGCCGTCCGGGCTGGCACCTGGAGTGCTCCGCGATGGCCCACAAGTACCTGGGCTCCGCCTTCGACATCCACGGCGGCGGCATCGACCTGATCTTCCCGCACCACGAGAACGAGATCGCCCAGGCCAAGGCCTTCGGCGACGAGTTCGCCAAGTACTGGGTGCACAACTCCTGGGTCACCATGTCCGGCGAGAAGATGTCCAAGTCGCTGGGCAACTCGGTCCTCGTCTCCGAGATGGTCAAGAACTGGCGCCCGATCGTCCTGCGGTACTACCTGGGCACCCCGCACTACCGCTCCACCATCGAGTACAGCGAGGACGCGCTGCGCGAGGCCGAGTCCGCGTTCGCGCGGATCGAGGGCTTCATCCAGCGCGTCGGCGAGCTGGCCGGGGGCACCGTCGCCCCGGCCGACGAGGTGCCGCCCGCCTTCGCCGAGGCGATGGACGACGACCTGGGCGTGCCGCAGGCGCTCGCCATCGTGCACACCGCCGTGCGCCAGGGGAACTCCGCCCTCGCCGCCGACGACAAGGAAGCCGCCGTCGCCCGCCTCGCCGAGGTGCGCGCCATGCTGGGCGTCCTCGGCCTCGACCCGCTCGACGAGCAGTGGGCCGGCGCCGACGACCAGGGCGAGGACCTGCACGGCGTCGTCGACAGCCTCGTACGGCTCGTGCTCGACCAGCGCGAGGCGGCCCGCTCCCGCAAGGACTGGGCCACCGCCGACGCCATCCGCGACCAGCTCGGCCAGTCCGGGCTCGTCATCGAGGACAGCCCGAGCGGACCGCGCTGGAGCATCGGTCCCCGCTGAGCCCCGAATGTGCCGCCCGGCCCGTCGGGCGGCACACTTCATAGACGTACACACATTCACGTAAGAGACAGGTAGGTCATGGCCGCCAACAACAACCGCCGCATGTCCGGCAAGAAGGGCGCGCAGGTCGGCAGTGGCGGCCAGCGGCGCAAGGGCCTGGAGGGCAAGGGCCCGACCCCGCCCGCCGAGATGCGCAAGAAGCACAAGAAGAACCGCATCGCCACGGCCCAGGCCAAGCGCGCCCAGGGCCGCCCCACCAGCCGCACCGGCGGCCCGCGCGGCAAGTCGACCTCCGAGATGGTCGTCGGCCGCAACCCGGTCGTCGAGGCGCTGCGCGAGGGCGTGCCCGCGAGCACGCTCTACGTCCAGCAGTTCATCGACAACGACGAGCGCGTGCGCGAGGCGCTGCAGCTCGCCGGTGAGCGCGGCGGCATCCACCTCATGGAGGCCCCGCGCCCCGAGCTGGACCGCATGACCAACGGGCTCAACCACCAGGGCCTCGTCCTCCAGGTCCCGCCGTACGAGTACGCGCACCCCGAGGACCTGGTCGCCGCCGCCTTCGACGAGGGCCAGGACCCGCTGATCGTCGCGCTCGACGGGGTCACCGACCCGCGCAACCTCGGCGCGGTCGTCCGCTCCGTCTCCGCGTTCGGCGGCCACGGTGTCGTCGTGCCCGAGCGGCGCGCGGCCGGCATGACCGCCGGTGCGTGGAAGACGTCGGCGGGCGCCGCCGCCCGGACGCCCGTCGCCCGCGCCACGAACCTGACCCGCACTCTGGAGCAGTACAAGAAGGCCGGCCTCGCCATCGTCGGGCTCGCCGCCGACGGTGAGCACACGGTCGCGGATCTCAAGGCGCTCGAGGGCCCCGTCGTCATCGTGGTCGGCAGCGAGGGCAAGGGCCTGTCCCGGCTCGTCGGCGAGACCTGTGACTACCGGGTACGGATCCCGATGCCGGGCGGCGCGGAGTCGCTGAACGCCGGTGTCGCCGCGGGCGTCGTCCTCTACGAGGCGGCTCGGCGCCGGGGCTGATCCCGGGTCCGTCCCGCGCCCCTGAGATGAGCTCCGCTCGCTCAGGGGCGCCGGAGACGACCTTGACGGGGCCCGGACATTTTGGCGCAGTCAAGGCAGTGTCCTAAACACACATCACTCGGTTAGATGAGTGTGGACACCAGAACGCCCCGCACACCCTCGGGGGACCGCTCGTCGGGATTCGACGACGGCCCCGCGCTGAGCATGGTGAAGGTTCCGTGCGACCCGGCGCAGGTCATCGTCAACCACGCGAGTTTCCGCGTGCAGCTCCCCACGGCGCAGAAGACGCAACTCCCGCGCATCGCCCGGCACTTGAGCGCCGTCGACGCGGCCACCACACGCATTCCCGTGATCACCGCCGCCGGTACGCCGGGCGCCCGGCGACGCCCCGTCGTCATGAGCGGCGCCGATTTCGCCGCCGGCGGCCTGCTGCAGGGCGCGCGACGTCCCGGCGAGGCCGAGGACGCCGGTGCCACGCAGGTCATCCCGCGCATCGCCGAGGACCTCGACCTGTGCGCGGGCGAGCCGACGCAGGAGACGCCCGTCGTCATCGAGCCCCGGCAGGGCGGCGACGCGGCCGGCACCCGGATCCTGCCCCAGATGCGGCAGTCCGGAAGCGCCTTCGAGGAGACCGGCGAGCTCGGCCAACTCTCCTACGGCGACGACGAGTTCGACGACCGCGACGACGAGAGCGCGAACGAGAGCACCGCCGCCCGCCGCTACGGGCCCGTCCGGCACGCCTATTACCCCGGGCGCCGGATGAACCTCGGCGTGGTGCTGCTCCCGCTGCGCGTCTTCCTCGGCTTCATCTCGATCTACGCGGGCATGGGCAAGCTCTGCGACCCCGTCTACTTCGACGGCGGCGAGCGCGGCTCCATGGTCAAGTGGCTGAATTCGCTGCACCCTTGGGCGCTCGCGGAACCGATGCGGGACTGGGCGCTGCAGCATCCGGTCGGCGCCGGGCTCGCCATCGCCTTCTTCCAGGTCGTCGTCGGCGTGCTGACGGTGCTCGGACTGTGGCAGCGGATCGCCGCCGCGGTCGGCGCGCTCCTGTCGGCCGCGATCCTTGTCACCGTGAGCTGGAAGACCGTCCCCGCCTACGACGCGCCGGACATCATCTACCTCGCCGCCTGGTCGCCGCTGATCATCGCCGGCGCCCCCGTGTACTCGGTCGACGGGCGCCTCGCGTCCCGTGCCTGGCGGCGGCTCGGCCCGCGCGCCGCGCTGTGGGAGCTGCGCCGCTACGTGCTGCGCCGCGGCACCGTCGTCGCGACCGTCGTCATCGGCATCACCCTGCTCACCGGTTCGCTGCTCGGCGGCGCCGTGCGCGACGCCGACCGGGTCACCGCCCCGGGCCCCGGCGACGCCCCGCGCAACGAACAGCCCGGCTCCCCGCTCCCCTCCGAGCCCGGCAGCACGCACAAGGAGGAGCGCCGCTCGTCGAGCCCGGCGGCCTCCAACTCGCCGACGCAGGGCACCACGTCGAGCCCGCCCGGTTCTTCGCCGGACGCCGTCCGCGAGAGCGGCAGCGCCAGCGGTACGACGTCCACGCCGACGCAGGGCGCCACCGCGGGCCAGGCCCCGCCGCAGCAGCAGACGACCCCGCAGCAGCCGCCGTCCAGCACGGGCGGGGCGCCCACCACGGGCGGCACGTCCAGCGGCGGCACCTCCTCCGGTGGTACGTCGAACGGCGGCGCCTCCTCCGGCGGGTCCTCCGGTGGGTCCGACCCCGGCCGCAAGCCCGGCCTCGTGGGCGGCATTCTCGGCTGACCGTTCTCCTTCCCGCGCTACGTCGATGGGGCCCCGCACGATGCACGTGCGGGGCCCCATCGACGTAGCGCGGGAAGAACCTCAACGGCCTTGTGCGGCAAGCTCCTTCGCGGCCTCCGTGAGGTCCTTCGCCGTGTCGATCGCCCGCCAGTACGCGCCCTGCGGCAGCGGGAAGCCGGCCAGGCGCTTGGCGCGGGCCAGGCGCGGGAACGTGGTGCGCTCGTGGTCGCCGGTGCTCGGCAGCAGCGAGGCGAACTCGGGGGAGAAGACGTAGACGCCCGCGTTGATCAGGTACGGGGACGGCGGGGCCTCGATGAAGTCGGTGATGTGGCCGAACGCGTTGGTCTCGACGGCGCCCCACGGGATGCGCGGGCGGGCCAGCGCCAGCGTCGCGGTGGCTTCCCGCTCGTGGTGGAAGTCGGCCATCTCGCGCAGCGAGAACCGGGTCCAGATGTCGCCGTTCGTCGCGTACCAGGGCTGGTCGGCGTGCGGCAGGTGCGCCGCCGCGTACTTCAGGCCGCCGCCGCGGCCGAGCGGCTCCGTCTCCACGACCGTCTTGACCCGCAGGGGCAGATCGGCCTGCGCCAGCCACTCCTCCAGGACCTCGGCGAGATGCCCGCAGGAGACGACGGCGTCGGTCACGCCCTCCTCGGCGAGCCAGGCCAGCTGATGCCCGATGATCGGCGTGCCCGTGCCCGGGATCTCCACCATCGGCTTGGGTCGGTCGTCGGTGTACGGGCGCAGGCGCGAGCCCTGGCCGCCCGCCAGGACGACGGCCTGCGTGGGCCGGTGGTTCCCGCCCTGGGGATACGAGTGCGGGCCGTGCGCGGAGGGTTCAGCGGTCGTCATGACCGGAACCCTACGTGCGCACGGCCCGCGGAGTGATTGCGGACGCGGTCCGGGAGGTCAGCCCCGGAAGCCGGCCACGCCGGAGGCGAAGGAGGTGTCGCAGACCGGGCGCGAGTACGACTGCGCGCGCGCCGGGCCGTAGGCCTGCACCGCGGCGCGGCCCAGGGACTTGGCGATGGTCATGCAGTACTTCGCGAGCGAGGGCCTGCGGTCGACCTCCTGCTGGAGATGGGTGAGCGCCACACCCGGGTTCTTCTCCTGCAGTTCGAGCAGGAGCCGGTCGCGCAGGACGTCCTGGGGGGCGCGCGACTTCGCGCGTGCGGAGACGTCCTGTGAGGAAGCTGTGAGGACGGAGTCCGACGAGCCTCCCGACCAGTTGACTCGGGTGACCGCGAGCGTCCCGGAGAGCACCAGCATCACCGGCAGGACGAACGCGAGCGTGCGGGCGGCTCGGCGGGCGGGGCCCCGGCCCCGGGCACGGCGCGGCTTCTGGGTGTAGGTAGCGGAGTGCGTCACGCGAGTGAGCGTAGCGGGCGGTGATGATTTGGCGACATTCAGTCACTCGACCGAGGGACGGGCGAGTTGGTTTTGATGATGAGGTGTTGACGCAGAGGGGCTAAATGTCTTATTTGCCGGGGTATTTGTCGACAACGTGGCCGTACGCGCGGAAGGCCCCGCACCGAAGTGCGGGGCCTTCCTGATGTCGTGCGGTGTCGCGTCGCGCGGCGCGTCAGTCGGTGAGGCGCTCGCCCGTGGAGGTCGAGAACACGTGGGTCTCGCCCGGACGCGGGACGACGTGCAGCTGGGCGCCCTTCTCCGGGATCTGGCGGCCGTTGACACGGACGACCAGGTCCTTGCTCTCGCCGTTGACCTGCGCGGTGCCGTAGACGAAGCCGTCGGCGCCGAGCTCCTCGACCACGTTCACGGAGACCGCGAGGCCCGCCGGGGCGTCGCTGGAGTCCTTGGTGAGGGACTTGGCGGCCTCGCCGCCGCCGAGCTCGACGATGTCGAAGTGCTCCGGACGGACACCGACGGTGACCGTGGTGTCGCCCTTGTCCGAGGCGGCCTTGAGGGCCTCACGGTTGACCGGGACGACCGAGTTGCCGAACTTCACGCCGCCGTCGGTGATCGGGACCTCGACCAGGTTCATGGCCGGGGAGCCGATGAAGCCGGCGACGAAGAGGTTGGCCGGGCGGTCGTACATGTTGCGCGGCGAGTCGACCTGCTGGAGCAGACCGTCCTTGAGGACCGCCACGCGGTCGCCCATCGTCATGGCCTCGACCTGGTCGTGGGTGACGTAGACGGTGGTGATGCCGAGGCGGCGCTGCAGCGAGGCGATCTGCGTACGCGTGGAGACACGGAGCTTGGCGTCGAGGTTCGACAGCGGCTCGTCCATGAGGAAGACCTGGGGCTCACGCACGATGGCGCGGCCCATGGCGACACGCTGGCGCTGACCACCGGAGAGGGCCTTCGGCTTGCGGTCCAGGTACTCGGTGAGGTCGAGGATCTTCGCGGCCTCTTCGACCTTCTGCCGGATCTCCGCCTTGTTCACGCCGGCGATCTTGAGCGCGAAGCCCATGTTGTCGGCGACGGACATGTGCGGGTAGAGCGCGTAGTTCTGGAACACCATGGCGATGTCCCGGTCCTTGGGCGGCAGGTGCGTGACGTCGCGGTCGCCGATGCGGATCGCTCCGCCGTTGACGTCCTCGAGGCCCGCGAGCATGCGCAGGGAGGTCGACTTGCCGCAGCCGGACGGGCCGACGAGGACGAGGAACTCGCCGTCCTCGATCTCGATGTCCAGGCCGTCGACGGCGGGCTTGGTGGAACCCGGGTAGACGCGGGTCGCCTTGTCGAACGTGACAGAAGCCATGGCTGTGAAGCCCCCTTCACCGGCAGGAACGTGCCGGACGATCCGTTGTAAAGCGGGTGAGCCACTGCGGCTGATTGCCGCACTGGTGTAGTCCACGCGGGTGAACTGATCGGACCGTACCTGGCGAGTGCCGGGTCTGTCAGTAGGTCCGGGCCTGTGAGATTCGTCGAAATTTTCGAGGGCGCGGCGCCGGGGTTGGTTACACTGCTCGGGCTGCCTCCTTAGCTCAGATGGCCAGAGCAACGCACTTGTAATGCGTAGGTCGTCGGTTCGAATCCGACAGGGGGCTCCAGTGCGCAACGGCTCCCCGGGTGATCCCGGGGAGCCGTTTTCCGTGCGGGCGCGGCGCGGGCCCGGTGTCAGTGGCGGCCCGCCACCTTGTCCGCCGCCTTCGCCAGGCGGGAGGAGTCCGCGGTGTGGGTGGTCAGCTCGCGGCGGTCGGCCGCGTAGTAGGTGGCGTACATGCCGTGCACGCCGAGCCAGCGGAAGGGCTCCGGCTCCCACTTGCGGACCTTGTGGTTGACCCAGGGCAGGGCGGTGAGGTCCGTGCCGCCCGCCTGACCGGAGTCCTGCTGGACCAGGTCGCGCAGGGTGCGGGCGGCCAGGTTCGCCGTGGCCACCCCGGAGCCGACGTAGCCGCCGGCCCAGCCGAGGCCCGTCGAGCGGTCCAGGGTCACCGTGGCGCACCAGTCGCGCGGGACGCCGAGGACGCCGGACCAGGCGTGGTCGATGCCCACTCCGGCGAGCTGCGGGAAGAAGCGGGTCAGGATCGCGGTGAGGGCCTCGATCGTCTGGGGCTGCGTGCGGCCGTCGTTGTCCGTCTTCGACGCGTAGCGGTACGGGTAACCGCGGCCGCCGAGCGCGATGCGGCCGTCCGCGGTGCGCTGCGCGTACATGTAGGCGTGGGCCATGTCGCCGAGCGTCTCGCGGCCCTCCCAGCCGATCGACTCCCACTGCTCGTCGGTCAGCGGCTCCGTCGCGATCATCGAGGAGTTCATCGGGAGCCAGGTGCGGCGCTGCCCCTTCAGGGAGGCCGTGAAGCCCTCCGTGCAGCGCAGTACGTACGGCGCGCGGACCGTGCCGTAGGGGGTGACCGCGTGCTTCGGCTTGATCTCGGTGACCGGCGTCGACTCGTGGATCGTGACGCCGAGGGCCTCGACCGCCTTCGCCAGCCCCTTGACCAGCTTCACCGGGTGCAGCCGCGCGCCGTGCGGGGTCCACGTCGAGCCGACCGCGCCCGCGACCCGGACGCGCTCCGCCGTCTCGCGGGCGCCGTGCAGGGTGCGGTCCTTCTCGCCGTACGTCAGCTCCGCCTCATGGAACGCCTTCAGGCGGGCCAACTGGGCCGGGGTGTACGCGACTTCGAGGACGCCGCCCTGGTGGATGTCCGCGTCGATCGACTCGGCGCGGGCCACGTCGACGACCTCGGTGACCGTCGCGTTCATCGCCTGCTGGAGGCGGACCGCCGCCTCGTGCCCGTGCAGCTTGGCGTAGCGGTCGCGGCCCGCGATGCCGTTGTAGAGCCAGCCGCCGTTGCGGCCCGAGGCGCCGTAACCGCAGAACTTCTGCTCCAGGACCGTGATGCGCAGGAACGGCGCGGCCTTCTTCAGGTAGTACGCCGTCCACAGGCCCGTGTACCCGCCGCCGACGATCACCACGTCGGCGCTCGCGTCACCGGGAAGGGGTTCGCGGACGTCGGGGAGGCCGACGTCCTGACTCGGGGCGTACCAGAACGATATGCCGCCGTTGACGGTGCTCACGCTGTTGACGCTGCTCATGCGGCGGGACGCTATCGCATGGCCGAGTCCGGCTTCTCGGCGCTGCGGGAGTTGCGTGCGCGCAGGGTGTCCAGGGGGTTCCAGCCGGGGCCGGGCCGGTCGCGGGTGACCGGGTAGCAGGCCAGGCCGATCAGGACCGAGGTGAAGTGGCCCAGGTCGGTGAAGGTGCGGCTGGTGACCAGCGGGGCTCCGTAGACGACCAGGACCCCGGCCAGGTAGCCGAAGCGCCACGGGCGCGCGATGCGGTAGGTGAGGACGGCGACGACGCCCGCCAGTGCGTAACTCACGCCCACGTCCAGGGTGTTGACCATGGACACGGGCGCGTGGCCGTGCCGGATCGCCCACAGCAGGGCGCCCTCGCTGATGTAGGTGGCGCCGATGTGCGCGGTGCCGAGGACGAGCAGCCAGCGCCCGGTGCCCAGCCAGCGCTCCGCGGGCGCGTGGAAGAGCGTGTAGAGGACCGCGTACGGAAGCCAGCGGCCCCCGTCGATCCACAGCGCGCTCTGCACGAGGACCCGGAAGGGGTGCGTCGAGAGCGCGTGGATGTTGGTGGAGCGGTCGCCGAGGAAGGCGTCGAGGGTGTCCGGGGCCATCTGGCGCATCACGATCGTGGTGACGAGGAGGATCGCCAGCCAGATGTACGTGCCGGGGGCGCTGCGGATCCATCCCCGTACGGCCCGTGCGGCCCGTGCTGCTCGGGAAAAATGGTGCATGGTCGATTCAGGCACGTCGGTAGGGTCGGGCACGTGATCGACATTCCGGACGGCTTGGTGGAGAACCAGTACACGTACGCGGGGGAGGCCGGCCGTGCGTTCGTCGCGGGGCTGCCCCTCCTGGTCGAGGAGTACGTCGAGCGGTGGGGCCTGACGGTCGACGGCGCCCCGATGCACGGCATGGCGGCGCTGGTGCTGCCCGTGGTGCGGCGGGCGGACGGGGTGCGGGCCGCGGTGAAGTTCCAGGTCCTCGACGAGGAGACCGAGGGCGAGCCGGTCGCGCTGCGGGTGTGGGGCGGCGACGGCGCGGTGCGGCTGCTCGACCATGACGCCGCCACCGGGACCATGCTGCTCGAACGGCTCGACTCCGGGCGGATGTTGAGCTCCGTGGAGGACTCGCGGAAGGCGGTGCTCGTCATCGCAGAGCTGCTCGCGCGGCTCACGTCCCGGCCCGCGCCGGACGGCATGCGGCGGCTGTCGGACATCGCCGCGCGGATGATCGCCGAGGTGCCCGGGGCGCTGGGGGAGATCGCCGATCCGCAGCAGCGGGGGATCGTCGCGGACTGCGCGGCGGCGCTGCGGGAGGTCGCGGCGGACGGCGCCGGGGACCGGCTGCTCCACTGGGACCTGCACTTCGAGAACGTGCTGGCGGCGGTCGACGGCCGCGAACCGTGGCTCGCCATCGACCCGAAGCCGCTCGCCGGCGACCCGGGGTTCGATCTGTGGCCCGCGCTCGACAACCGCTTCGAGCCGCAGGACGTGGTGTGGCGGTTCGAGGCGATGGCGGACGTGCTGGGCCTCGACCGGGAGCGGGCCCGGGGGTGGACGCTCGGGCGGCTGGTGCAGAACGCGCTGTGGGACGTCGAGGACGGGCGGGCGCTGAGCCCCGACCACCTGGAGACCGCGCGGCGGTTGCTGGGCAGGTGAGGCGGGGCGGACCGGGTGGTTAGCCTGACGCCATGATTCGTAGTGCTGTCCCCGCCGACGTGCCCGTCATCCACGCCATGGTCCGTGAGCTCGCCGCGTACGAGAAGGCCCTGGACGAGGCCAGGGCCTCCGAGGAGCAGTTGCGCGAGGCCCTGTTCGGGGAGCGGCCCGCCGCCTTCGCGCACATCGCCGAGGACGACGCGAGCGGCGAGGTGGTCGGGTTCGCGCTCTGGTTCCTGAACTTCTCCACCTGGCGCGGGGTGCACGGGATCTACCTGGAGGACCTGTACGTACGTCCCGAGGCGCGGGGCGGCGGGCACGGGAAGGCGCTGCTCACCGAGCTCGCGCGGATCTGCGTGGAGCGGGGCTACGAGCGTCTTGAGTGGTCGGTGCTGAACTGGAACGAGCCGTCGATCAACTTCTACCGGGCGCTCGGGGCGCGGCCGCAGGACGAGTGGACCGTGTACCGGCTGACCGACGAGGCCCTCGACAAGCTGGGTGGGTAGGGGAGTTACGGCTCCAGGACCACCTTGCCCGTCGTTCCGCGCGTCTCCAGCGCCCGGTGGGCCGCGGCCGCCTCGGCGAGGGGGAAGCGGTCGACCGACGGGGTCAGGACGCCGCGTGCGGCCAGGTCGAGGGCGGCGAGTTCGAGGGTGCGGACGGGGTTGTCGCCGCCGGCCCGCCGCATCATCTCGGGGCCCAGGGTCTGCACCTGGGTGATGCCGCGGCGGGCGCTCTCCGCCTCGTCGAGGAGGAGCGGTCCCGTGTCGTCGCCGATGCCCTGCGCGGACCAGCCGAAGATCAGGTGCTGTCCGCCGGGGCCGAGCAGGTCGAGCGCGGCGGCCGTGGTGGCGCCGCCGACGCCGTCGAGGAAGACCGTGGCCCGCCGGTCGCCGAGGAACTCCCTTGCACGGGAGGGCCATTCGGGGGCGTTGTAGTCGAGGGCGAGGTCCGCGCCGTTCGCCTCGACGAGCCGGGTCTTGCGCGCGCCGCCGGCCAGGCCGACGACGGTGCCGCCCGCGTGCTTCACGTACTGCACGAGGAGCGTGCCGATGCCGCCCGCCGCGGCCGGGACGAGGGCGACCGTGTCGGGGGTGACGGCGGTGAAGTTCAGGATGCCGAGCGCGGTGCGGCCGGTGCCGATCACGGCGACCGCCTGCGCCGCGTCGAGGCGGGCCGGGATCTCGTGGAGGCGGGACGCGTCGGTGACGGCGAGTTCGGCGTAGCCGCCGGGGGCGAACCCCAGGTGGGCGACGACCCGCTTGCCGAGCCAGGAGGGGTCGGTGTCCGCGCCGAGCGACTCCACGGTGCCGGCGACCTCGCGGCCCGGGACGGTGGGGAGTTCGGGCAGGCGCGGGGCCGGGCCCGGGACGCCCTGGCGGATCGCGGTGTCCAGCAGGTGCACGCCCGCGGCCTCGACCGCGATGCGGACCTGGCCGGGGCCCGGCTCCGGGTCCTCCACCTTCTCGTACGTGAGGTGCTCGGCCGGGCCGAAGGAGTGCAGGCGGATGGCGTGCATGGGGCGCTCCTGACAGGGGTTCGCGTGCCGGGACGCCAGTCTTCGACCTCAAGCGTGGTTGAGGTCAAGGCGGCGGGGGTGTGCGGTGATTGTCAGTGGGGGCGTGCAGCATGGGGGGCATGGCAGCGGACAGGCGTGGTGCGGCGGCGAAGGTGAAGAGGGCGCGGCGGCCGGAGGTGCGGCTGCCTCCGCTCGTGCCGTGGCAGGGCGCGGGTCTGGAGCCCGACGGGGATTACGACGGGGTGGAGTTCCGGGGCGCGGACTTCGCCGGGCAGGAGGGGATCGGGGCGCGGTTCATGGACTGTGCCGTCGAGGCGTGCGGGTTCGACGGGGCGGGGCTCGCGCGGGCCCGGATCCTGGACTCGACGCTGACCGGGGTGCGGGGGGTCGGCACGGACCTGGCGGAGGCGACGCTGCGGGACGTGGAGGTGGTGGACGCGCGGCTCGGCGGGGTGCAGCTGCACGGGTCCGTCCTGGAGAGGGTGGTGATCCGCGGCGGCAAGATCGACTACCTGAACCTGCGCAAGGCCCGGCTCAAGGACGTGGTCTTCGAGGGCTGCGTACTGGTGGAGCCGGACTTCGGGGGAGCGAGGCTGGAGCGGGTCGAGTTCCCGGGCTGCGTGCTGAAGGGGGCCGATCTGACGGGCGCGACGCTGGTGGACGTCGACCTGCGGGAGGCGGCCGAGCTGCACATCGCGCGGGGCGTCGACCGGCTGGGCGGCGCGGTCGTCTCGCCGGGCCAACTCTTCGATCTGGCGGGGGCGTTCGCGGCGCATCTGGGGGTGCGGGTGGAGGGCTAGGTCGTGTCCGTGAAGTCCCTCCGTCCACCCGGAGGGCAGGAGGGACTTCACGGACAGGCCCTGGGCGCCCGCGTCCGTTCCGGGGTGCCGGTCACTTCGTCCGGGGGAAGCGGCCCTGCAGGTCCCAGATCGCCGGGTTGTCCGCCAGGTCCTCGTGCATGTCCGTGAGGTCGGCGATCAGGTCGTGCAGGAAGTCCCGTGCCTCGCGGCGCAGTTCGGAGTGGGAGAAGGTCAGCGGGGGCTCGTCGCCCGGCATCCAGTCGGCCTCGATGTCGACCCAGCCGAAGCGCCGCTCGAAGAGCATGCGGTCGGTGGACTCGGTGAAGTCCAGATCGGCGTACTGGGGCGTCGCGCTGCGGCTGCCGCGCGGGTCCTTGTCCACCTGCTCGACGATGTCGCACAGCGCCCACGCGAAGTCGAGCACCGGCACCCATCCCCAGGCTGTGGACAGCTCCCGGTCGGCCTTGGTGTCGGCCAGGTACACGTCGCCGCAGAACAGGTCGTGGCGCAGCGCGTGGACGTCCGCGCGCCGGTAGTCCGTCTGCGGCGGGTCCGGGAAGCGGCGGGAGAGGGCGTAACCGATGTCGAGCACGGGGTCGATGGTGTCATGCCCGCGGCCGCCCGGCTCAGGGCAGCAGCCGCTGCTCCTTCGCCACCGCCACCGCGCCGGCCCGGGTGTCGACGCCGAGCTTGTCGTAGATCCGGCCCAGGTGCGTCTTGACCGTGGCCTCGCTGATGAACAGGGCCTTGGCGATCTCCCGGTTGCCCAGGCCGTGCGCGAGCTGGGCCAGGATGTCGCGCTCGCGGTCGGTGAGGGTGGGGCGGGGGCTGCGCATGTTGGCCATGACGCGGCTCGCGACCGGCGCGGAGAGGGTGGTGCGGCCCTGGGCCGCGGCGTGGATCGCGGCGAAGAGTTCTTCCGGGCGTTCGGCCTTGAGCAGATAGCCGGTGGCGCCGGCCTCGATGGCGCGGGTGATGTCGGAGTCGGTGTCGTACGTGGTCAGGACCAGGACGTGGGGGACGTGGGCGCCGTCCGGCCCCGGGCTCGCGGTGAGGCGGCGGGTCGTTTCGACTCCGTCGATGCCCGGGCCGAGCTGGAGGTCCATCAGGACGACGTCCGGGTGGAGTTTCGCGGCGAGCGCGAGGGCTTCTTCGCCGGTGCCCGCTTCGCCGACGACCTCGATGTCGTCGGCGCTGTCGAGGAGGGCGAGGAGTCCGGCTCGGACGACCACGTGGTCGTCGCAGAGGATCAGGCGGACCTGGGCTGTCATGCGGGGGGCTCCTCGTCTGGTGCGGCTTTCGTCGTGGCTGGTCGCGCAGTTCCCCGCGCCCCTGTTCGCCTTCGCGTCTGCCGGGTTCCTGTCTCGTGGGCGGGTGCGGGCCGGCGGTCCTGCTGCGCGCAGTTCCCCGCGCCCCTGAGGCATGCGCTGCGCGCAGCCTCCCCATCGCTCAAGGCCCCCGGAGGGGGATCGCTGCGGACAGGACCGTGCCCTCGCCGGGGGCCGATTCGATGGTCAGGGTGCCGCCCAGCTGGCGGACCCGGGCCTGGATCGCCGGAAGCCCGTGCCCCCGTACCCCCGGCGGAGCCGCCGCCGTCGGGTCGAAGCCGTGGCCGTCGTCGGAGACGTCCAGGACGACCTGGTCGTCGAGGAGGGTGAGGGTGAGCGCCGCCGTGGTGGCCCCGGAGTGCTCCCGTACGTTCGCCAGCGCGCCCTGGGCGATGCGCAGCAGGGCCGCCCCGACGCGGTCGGGCAGCCGGTCGAGGGCGCTGCGGTCGCCCGCGTCGACGTGGACGCGGACCGAGAGCCGCTCGCCGGACTCGCGGGCGGCCGCCGTGCGCAGCGCCTCCTCCAGGCCGCGCGCCAGGTCGGCGGGGGCCAGGTCGTGCACGAAGCGGCGGGCCTCGGTGAGGTTGTGCTCGGCGACGGACGCGGCGGTGCGGACATGGGCGCGGGCCTTGACCGGGTCGGACGTCCAGACCCGGTCGGCGGCCTGCAGCAGCATCTGCTGGCTGGACAGGCCCTGCGCGAGGGTGTCGTGGATCTCCATGGACAGCCGCTGGCGCTCGGCGAGCGTGCCCTCGCGGCGCTCGGACGCGGCGAGCTCGCGGCGGGTGCGGATCAGGTCGTCGATGAGGGCGCGCTGCCGGGCCGACTGCCGCTGCATCTGGAGGAAGACGCCGGTGGCGAGCATGGAGACGGCGGGCGGCCCGAGCACCAGGTCCGGGTCCCAGCGCCCGGCGAGCCGCACCTGGGAGGCGACGACCAGGCCGGTGAGGAGCGCGACCAGGAGGAGCGCCGCGCGGATCGGCAGCGTCCGCAGGCCCGTGTAGAAGAGCGGGACCGCGCACCACGCGAAGCTCGGCGCGAGCACGACGAGGACGACGACCACCGCGACCACGAGCCCCAGCCACAGCCGCCGCACCGAGGTGCGCCGCCGCTCGCTGTCACCGGCGATGCCGACGACGTAGAGCACGGCGAGGACGGCGCTGAGGACGACGATCCAGGGCGTGCGCGTGCCGCCCGGGTGACGCAGCAGGAAGCGGGCCAGGGCGACACCGAGCAGCAGGAAGAACGCGGCGTGCATGACGGCGGCCAGCCACCGGGTGTCGGTCGTCCCGGCGTTCTCGTACGACGTCTCGGACGGCGGGGCACTGCGCCTCACGGTCACCTCCTGCACGCTTCTCCACGCCTCCTGCCGGGGCTCCTGCCAGGGCTTCGAACTGGGCAAACACTCCCATTGTCGCGGGCACCCGCGCCCCCGGGGTCAACCGATCGGATGACCCGGGCATCGGCCGCTCGGCCCGCGCCGAGCAGCCGGAACGTCGACGGGTGGGGGCCGGTTCCGGACCCAGGATTGAGTGCAGAAGGAACGAACGCACGAACGAACACCCCGCCTCCCAGGAGTTGAACCCGATGGCTTCCATGAAGAACATGTCCCGCCGTGCCCGTGTCGCCACCGGAGGCGCCGTGCTCGCCGCCGTCGCCGCCGGAACCTTCGGCACGGTCTCCGCGAGCGCCTCGGCCCCGGCCGCCGCGCCCGCCGCGCAGACCGCGAACGTCAAGGGCAACACCACCGCCACGACCACGCACCTGACCCTCGACTCGGCCACCAAGGCCGCCGAGGCCGCGCTGGACGCCGCGAAGAAGGACAACCAGAAGGTCTCCGTCGCCGTCGTCGACCGCAACGGCAACACGATCCTGACCCTGCGCGGCGACGGTGCCGGCCCGCAGTCGTACGAGGCCGCGCAGAAGAAGGCGTTCACCGCCGTCTCCTGGAACGCGCCGACCTCCGAGCTGGCCAAGCGCCTGGAGAACGCCCCGACGCTGAAGGACATCCCCGGCACCCTGTTCCTCGCGGGCGGCGCCCCCGTCACCGCGAAGAACGCCCCGATCGCCGGCATCGGCGTGGCCGGCGCCCCGTCGGGCGACCAGGACGAGAAGTTCGCCCAGGCGGGCGTCGCCGCGCTCGGCTAGACCGGACCGGGCGGGGCTGTACCTCTCCGAGCGGAGAGGTACAGCCCCGCCAGGGGCGCGAGACTGTATCGCTGTGCGGCTCCGCCGCGTGAGCGCGATCAGCCACGATGAACCTGTACCCGCGACGGAAGCCCGACCCCCTACGGCGCGTGGGCCACGGGGCTCCGCCCCGGACCCCGCTCCTCAATCGCCGGAGGGGCTTGACTTGGAGCCCGCCCATGAACGACCACCGCACCCTGCTCGAAGCCGCGGCCCAGGGCGACACGGAGACGGTCCGAGCCGCCCTGGCGACCGGCGCCGATCCCGACCCCCGGGACGAACACCGCCGCACCCCCCTCCTCCTCGCGGCGCTGCACGACCACGTCCCCGCCGCGGCGGAGCTGGTCCGCGCCGGGGCCGACCCGAACGCCCAGGACGACCGTTCCGACAGCCCCTGGCTGGTCACCGGCGTCACCGGCAGCGTCCCCATGATGCGCACGCTGCTCCCGGCGGGCCCCGACCTGAAGGTCACCAACCGCTTCGGCGGCATCTCCCTCATCCCGGCCTCCGAGCGCGGCCACGTCGAGTACGTACGGGCCGTGCTGCGCGAGACCGACATCGACGTCGACCACGTCAACCGCCTCGGCTGGACCGCGCTGCTGGAGGCCGTGATCCTCGGCGACGGCGGCCGCGCGCACCAGGAGATCGTGGAGCTGCTCATCACGGCGGGCGCCACCCACGACCTCCCGGACGGCGACGGCGTCACGCCCCTGGAGCACGCCGAACGCCGCGGATTCACCGAGATCGCGGGCCTGTTGAGGGCCGTACGGTGAAGCGCCTGGCCCTGGCCGCGACGGCCGTGGCCGTCCTGGTGACCGGATGCGCGACGCAGGCGTCCGACAACTCGCCGACCGGCAGGCCGAGTTCGGGAGACAGGTCGCGGCCGAGCGCGACGCCTCAGCCGGACCGTACGACGAAGGCCCCCGGAGCCGCCGCCGGCACCCTCCTCGTCGCCGACTTCGGTGCGGACACGGTCAGCTTCGTCGACCCGGACGAGGGCGTCGTCGACTCCGTGCGGGCGGGCCACGCGCCCTACGGGCTCGTCGTCGGCGACGACGGCCGGGCCTGGGTGGCCACCGCCGAGGGCGTCGCCGTCATCGACACGAAGACCCGTGAGCGCGAGGCGCTCGTCCCGTACGAGACGGACAACCTCGGCCCGGTCACCGACGGCGAGTACCGCGGCGGCGGCATGGGCATCGCCCTCGCGCCCGACGGCGAGCACGTGTACGTCGGGGTCAACGTCCCCGGCGGGAACGGCACGTTGGAGACCGTCGACACCCGCACGCTCAAGGTGACGGACACCGCCGACGTCGGCCGCCGCCCCTTCGACGTGGACGTCTCGCGCGACGGCCGCGAGGTGTACGCGACGGACCACGACTCGTTCGACGTCACCGTGCTCGACACCGACAGCGGCGACACCCGGCGCATCGAGGTCGCCCCGTACGGCACGGAAGGCGGCCTCGGCTCCTGGCTCAAGCCGCACTACGCCGCCGTACGGCCCTCCGACGGCAAGCTGCTGTTCCCCTTCGAGGGCGAGAAGCTCGTCGTCCTCGACCCGGACACCGGCCGCTCCACCATCGAGCGCATGACGGCCGACACCCACCAGCACGGCGTCACGATCACCCCCGACGGCACCCTCCTCGCCGTCGGCACCGGACCCATCGACCCGGCCGAGGACGAGGGCCCGTCCCTGACCGTCCGGACGAAGGACGGCAAGGAGAAGGTGATCCCCCTCGACGGCCCGCACGAGGACGTCGCGGTCTCCGCCGACGGCCGCACGGCCTACGTCACCGGCGGGTTCACCCGCGACGGCTACTGGAACGGCATCACGGTCGTCGACCTCGGCAGCGGCGACACCCGGCGGCTGGCGGCGGGGGAGCGGCCGTTGGGGATCGCTGTCCTGTAGCGACGGCAAGCAGGCATAAGGGCGGATAGAGGGTCATAGGATCGCGGAGTGCGCAGACACTCCCGGTTCCTCGCCCCTGTCGTCCTCCTTGCCGTCACCGCCTGCGGCGGCGGGGTCCACGGCACCCCCGGCGCGGCGGGCCTGCGCGACCCGTACTTCCCCCGGCTCGGCAACGGCGGCTACGACGTCAGCCACTACGCCCTGGACCTCGCCTACGACCCGGACCGCCACCGGCTCACCGGCACGGCGGACATCACCGCGACCGCGCGCAAGGACCTCAGCGCCTTCGACCTCGACCTCCAGGGCCTGACCGTCAGGGATGTCACCGTCGACGGGGAACCGGCCGTGGCCAGCCGCGCCGCCCACGAGCTGACCGTCCGCCCGCACGACGAACTGCCCGACGGCAGCACCTTCCGCACCACCGTCCGCTACTTCGGCGAGCCCGTCACGATCACCGACCCGGACGGCTCCGAGGAGGGCTGGCTGCGCACCGCCGACGGCGCGCTCGGCCTCGGCGAACCGACCGGCTCCATGGCCTGGTTCCCCGGCAACCACCACCCCTCGGACAAGGCCACGTACGACATCACGCTCACCGTTCCCCAGGGCCTCCAGGCCGTCTCCAACGGGGAGTTGACGAGCGAGAGGACCACCTCCGACGGGCGGCGCACCACCACCGTCTGGCACGTGCCGCAGCCGATGGCGAGCTACGTCGCGACCGTGGCGATCGGGAAGTTCGACATCCGGCGCGGCGAGACGGACTCCGGCCTGCCGATCCTCACCGCCGTCGACCCGTACGAGACGGAGGCGAGCGCGAAGGTCCTCGCCCGGCTCCCCGAGGTCGTCGACTGGGAGACGGAGACCTTCGGCGCGTACCCGTTCTCCTCCACGGGCGCGATCGTCGACCGCGAGGGCGACGCCGGGTACGCCCTGGAGACGCAGAACCGCCCCGTCTTCCCCGGCGGCCCCGACCTGGGCACACTCGTCCACGAGATGGCGCACCAGTGGTACGGCGACTCGGTCACCCCGAAGTCCTGGCGCGACATGTGGCTGAACGAGGGCTTCGCCACGTACGCCGAGTGGCTGTGGGACGAGGAGCACGGCGGCGACACCGCCCAGCAGGCCTTCGACGCCCAGTACGCGCGCCCGGCGGGCGCCGACGTCTGGGCCTTCCCGCCCGCCGATCCGCCGAGCGCCGCGCACATCTCCGACACGCCCGTCTACGTGCGCGGCGCGATGGTCCTGCAGAAGATCCGGCAGACGATCGGGGGCGCCAAGTTCCTTACGCTGCTGCGGAGTTGGGCATCCGACCACAAGTACGGCAACGCCGGCACGGACGACTTCACGGCCTACGTCGAACAGCGCAACCCCGGCAAGGAGCAGGCTCTCGCCGGAGTCTGGAAGGACTGGCTCCGCGGGGACGGCAAGCCCGACAGCCCGTGACGGACCGTCACGCGTGCTGTGGGGGCAGTTCCTTGCGCAGGACACGGCACGGCCGGCCCAGCTGCCGGTCGGAGCGCCGGGCGATCTCCACGTAGCCGAGGGCGGTCCAGAAGGCGAGGCCCCTGGGGTTGTTGTCGAGGACGGCGAGCCGGACGGCGGCGCGGCCGTCCGCCCTGAACCGGTTCTCGATCGTGGCCGCCAACTCCCTTCCGTGCCCGGTGCGTTGACGGCTCACGTCGACCAGGAGCAGGCCGATCCACGGGTCGGGGTCGGCCGGGTCCGGATGGTGCGCGAGGGTGAGGGCGACCCCGACGAGGCGGCCCGCTTCGTCCCGGGCCAGCAGCCCCTCGGCGCCGTCCATGGCCGCCTCCTCGGCGAGGGCGGCGGCGACCTGGCCCGGGGTGATGGCGTCGGGGTCGGGGAAGTCGCCGCTCAGGGTGAAGAACTCGCTGTTGGAGGCGTACAGGGTGGTGACCTCCGCGAGGAGGGGGTCGCCGGGTGGGTGGGTGAGGGGGGTGATGTCCACGGGGGAGAGCGTAGAGGTGTGTGGGGGGCGCGGTGGTGTGCCGGGTGCGGCTCTCGTCGTGGTCGCTCCCGCGGTTCCCACCGGACCCGCGGCCGAAAACCCTTTGCGGGGCCGGAGGTCACCGCGCGAACATCCGGGCGTGACCACCACCACGTACACCCCGAGCCACCTGATCGCCCGCACCTCCACCCCGCGGCGACAGCAGCAGGCCACCCCCCACCGGAGGCCGATCCCGCTCGAACGGTGAGCGGGGCCCTGGTCGCCGGGGTGCTCGCCGGGTACGGCATCGCCGTGCCGGTCGGCGCCATCGGGGCCTATCTGGTGTCCCTGACCGCCCGGACGAACCTGCGCACCGGCGCCTGCGCCGCGCTCGGCGTCGCCACCGCCGACGGTCTCTACGCCCTCGTCGCCGTGGCCGGCGGCGCCCCGCTCGCCCCGCTCGTCCGCACCGTCCAGACCCCGCTGCGCTGGGGCGCGGCCGCCGTGCTGCTCGCGCTCGCCGCGCAAGGAGCCGTGCGGGCGCTGCGCCGGCACCGGGACCCGAGCCCGCCCACCGACCCCCAAGTCGCCGTTTCCCGGGCCTACTTGGGTCTCCTCGGCCTTACGCTCCTGAACCCCATGACCGTCATCTACTTCGCGGCGCTGGTGCTCGGCGGCGGCGAGGCCGTCAGCGGCTTCGGACAGCGCGCGGTGTTCGCGGTGGCCGCGTTCGCCGCGTCGGCGAGCTGGCAACTGCTGCTCGCGGGCAGCGGCGCACTGCTCGGCCGCACGCTGGCGGGGCCGCGCGGCCGGCTCGTGACGGCCCTCGCGTCGAGCACGCTGATCGCGGTCCTCGCGGTGCGGCTCGCGCTGTCGGGATAGCCCCGGGCACCCGGACACGCGGACGGGCCCCGGTGTGCACCGGGGCCCGTCCGTCACGCTCCTGCGAGGTCAGGAACCTCAGACGTTCACGCCGAAGTCCTGCGCGATGCCGACCAGGCCCGAGGCGTAGCCCTGGCCGACGGCACGGAACTTCCACTCGGCGCCGTTGCGGTACAGCTCGCCGAAGACCATCGCGGTCTCCGTCGCCGCGTCCTCGGAGAGGTCGTAGCGGGCGATCTCGGTGCCGCCGGCCTGGTTCACGATGCGGATGTACGCGTTGCGGACCTGGCCGAAGTTCTGCGTGCGGGTCTCCGCGTCGTAGATCGAGACCGGGAAGACGATCTTCTCGACGTCGGCGGGCAGCGCCTCGAGGTTGACGTTGATCGCCTCGTCGTCGCCCGCGCCCTCGCCGGAGCGGTTGTCACCGGTGTGCACGATCGACTGGTCCGGCGTCTGCTTGTTGTTGAAGAACACGAAGTGGCCGTCCGAGTAGACCTTGCCCTGCGCGTTCACCGCGATCGCCGAGGCGTCGAGGTCGAAGTCGGTGCCGGTGGTGGTGCGGACGTCCCAGCCGAGGCCCACGGTGACGGCGGTCAGGCCCGGAGCCTCCTTGGTGAGCGAGACGTTGCCACCCTTGGACAGGCTTACAGCCATGGTTCGGGAGTCCCTTCCCTCGTTAAATACGTGCCGTACGGGTGTACGTGCGTAGCCGAAGCTACTCGTACCCCTATGAACGCGAAGCGGGTACCGGAGGTTCCAACTGTCTTTACTTTCTTTACCCGGGTGAAAAGCGAGTGACGGACCGGCCCCGACAGGCGACCATGGACGCATGTCCGGTCCCTATCCCATCCGCGGCGCGGTCGTCCTCCCGGAGGCCGAGCTCGTCTGGCGTTTCTCGCGGTCGTCCGGGCCGGGCGGGCAGCACGTCAACACCAGCGACTCGCAGGTGGAGCTCCGCTTCGACCTGGCCAATACCGAGGCGCTGCCCGAGGTGTGGAAGGCGCGCGCCCTGGAGCGGCTCGCCTCCCGGCTCGTGGACGGCGTCGTCTCCGTCCGCGCCTCCGAGCACCGCTCGCAGTGGCGCAACCGGGAGACGGCGGCCACCCGCCTCGCGGCGCTGCTGGCGGAGGCGACGGCGCCGCCGCCCAAGAAGCGCAGGCCCACGCGGATCCCGCGGGGGATCAACGAGCGCCGCCTGCGCGAGAAGAAGGCCCGCTCCGACACCAAGCGCGGGCGGTCGGGGCGGGACTGGTAGCGGTCTCTCGTCTGCGGGGTGCGGTCGCGTTGCCGAGTGCCGCCCGGTGGGGCTTCTCGCGCAGCGCATGCTTCAGGGGCGCGGGGCCGGGTCGGTCAGCGGCTTCGCCGCGGGGCGCGACCTGGCCACGACGAAACGCGCGCCCGGCAACGCATGAGCAACCCCGCACCCGGCGACGCCTACTCCAGCCCCCGGTACCGCCCCCGGAAGTACATCAGCGGTCCCCCGTCCGCGCTGGGCAGCGTGGCGCCGAGGACCCGGCCGATGTAGAGGGTGTGGTCCCCGGCCACGACCCGCTGTTCCGTCCGGCACTCCAGTGTCGCGAGCGCCCCGCCCACCAGCGGAGCGCAGGTGTGCTCGCCGCGTGCGTACGCGATGTCCTCGAAGAGGAGCCGGTCGCTGATGCGGCCCTTCATGGCGAAGCGGCCCGCGATGTGGCTCTGGGACTCCGTGAGGAGCGACACCGCCCACAGGGGCTGCTCGTCGAGGAGGTCGTCCATGCGGGAGTCGTTGCGGAGCGAGACCATCACCAGGGGCGGGTCCAGCGAGACCGACATGAAGGCCGTCGCCGTCATGCCCGCGTCCTCGCCGGGCGGCGCCGTGGGGTCGTCGGGGTCCAGGGTGGGCTCGTGCGCGGTCAGCAGGACGACGCCCGCGGCGAGGCGGGACAGGGCGGCGCGGAACTCGTCGGTGCTCACCCCCTCAGCATGCCTGGGGGAGGGTGGGACGAGAGGAGGTACGTGAGCGGCAGGGGGAGTCTTCAACACGTTCGAGACGCTAGTCTCGCGGCACCGGGCCCCACATCGGGCCCGCGACCGAGACCGGTCCTAGGACCCTTGGACGAGACAAATGAAACTGTCCGGGTATGGCGCGATTTGGTGTTCGAGGTCCCGTTCCTGTGTTCAGCAAACGCACAGAATGCACCCAGAAATACGCCTCAACCCTTCACTCTCTGCTGTGACTTGAGTCACAGGAGCCATATTTTGTTGACCCTGTGTACCGAGTGGGCAGCGCGCTGTGATTCAGTGGCGGTCGACACTGCGAGATGAACGTGCTGTTGCACGTGCGCGGAGAAAGAGCCGATCAGAATTCTGGAGTGCTGTCGAGGTCTCGGGGAGAACTGAGCATGGAGACCGAGTCGGAGCCCTACGTCCGTCTTGCGACCCTGCGTCAGCTGCACCACGTGATGGCGGACATGAATGCCGCCCGCAGCCTGGCCGACACCCTGCAGACCGTCGCCGACGGCGCGGTGAACGGGCTCGGTTTCGAGCTGGCGTGCGTCAACCTCGTACGACCGGACGGTGACCTCGTCGTCGCCGCCTTCTCCGGGAACTCCGCCGCCGAGGCCCTCATCACCGGCCGGGTCGGCTCCCGCGCCGCCTGGGACCGCCGCCTGAACATGGGCGAGCGCTGGGGCGAGCTGTGCTTCATACCGCACACCGAGGGCTGGATCCTCGACGAGGACGACGTGCCGCAGTGGTTCACGGACGGGCCGCCGCCCCGCTTCGAGGACGAGTGGCACCCCTCCGACCGGCTCTTCGCCCCGATGTACGCGACCGGCGCCGCCGGCGGCGAACTGATCGGCGTGATCTCCGTGGACCGCCCGCGCAACGGGCGGATACCCGGCGCCTGGGGCCGCGAGGCCCTGCAGATGTACGCCTTCCAGGCCGCCATCGCCATCAGCAACGCCCGGCTGCGCGCCAACATGCAGCGCGCCCTCGTCCGCCTGGAGCGCGAGCAGCAGGCCTTGCGCGCCAGCGAGGAGAGCTTCCGGCAGGCCTTCGAGTACGCGCCCTCCGGCATGGCCATCGCCGAGCTGGGCGGCGACGACCGCGGCCGGATCCTGCGGACCAACGACGCGCTGTGCCGGCTCCTCGGCCGCCCCGCCTCCGCCATGCGCCGCTACTCCTTCTCCGACCTCGTGCACCCCGAGGACATCGGCACCCTGCTGCGCACCTCCGCCGAGGGCGGCCGCGCGGAGCTGCGGCTCGGCCGCCGCGACGGCACGTACGTCTGGGTCTCCCTGCGGAACTCGGTGGTGGCCGACGCCGCCGACGGGCCGCGCTTCCTGCTCACCCACGTCGAGGACATCGAGGAGCGCAAGCGCCGCGAGCTGCAGCTCGCCCACCGCGCCTCGCACGACTCCCTGACCGGCCTGCCGAACTCGGCGGAGCTGCGCTCGCGGCTCTCCGCCCGGCTGTGCCGCCGCCCGCAGGACGCCCTGCCCAGCGCCATCGACTCCCTCGACGCGGCCTACGGCGACCACGTGGGCGGCAGCGGCGGGACCCTCGACACCCACGGCCACGGCTTCGACTACGGCGCCGCCCTGCACCGGACCGGACATCCCTCGGGCCTGTACGAGGGGTACGCGGACTACGAGGGGTTCGACCACCACGTCCACGTGATCGCGCCGGGCGGCGACGAGACGAGCGACGACGGCACCAAGGGGCTCGCGGTCCTCTTCTGCGACCTGGACGGCTTCAAGTCCATCAACGACCGGTTCGGGCACAACGCGGGCGACGCCGTCCTCATCGAGGTCGCCCGGCGTCTCACCAGCGGTGTGCGGGACGGGGACACGGTGGCCCGGCTCGGCGGCGACGAGTTCGTGGTGCTCGCCGACGGCCTCGGCCGCGCCGACGCACAGGACCTCGCCGTCCGCCTGCGGAACGCCATCATTCCCCCGATCCGGGTGGACGGCCGGGCGGTCCGGGTGGGGGCGAGTTTCGGCATCGGCTGGGCCCACTGCGGCATGACGGCCGAAGAAGTACTGCAATCCGCTGACCAGCGGATGTACGTGGAGAAAAGATCACGTGCGAAGCAGCACCGCCGCGCAGGCTGAGACCTGGGGCCACCTGCGGCGGCGCATATTCTCATCCACCTGTGAGGTCAAGGCCACTCCTTGGGGTCACTCGCAGCGGGTACGCTCGCCCCGGTAAGCAACGTGTAGGGAGTGATCAGGGATGGCGCCCGGCAACAACGGCGCGAGCACCACGCCCGAGGACGACGATCCGTTCGGCTATCTGTACGCCGACGGGCAGGCGGCCGGGGCGACCCCGCCGGACGGCGGGGGCGGCGGCTACGGCTACCCGAATCCCCGGTCATCCCGTTCCTCGTACCACCAGGTCCGTACCGTCGGCGAGCGCCAGTACGGGCAGCAGCAGGTCCCGCCGCAGCAGCAGACCGCCGCGTACCACCAGCCGAACGCGCACTACCAGGCTCCCGAGACGATGCCCGGCGGCGGTGCCCCCACCCAGCCCGGCGCGCCGCAGCCCCGGCGCGGGGGCGGTGGCCGCGGTCCCAACACCAAGGCGCTGCTGATCGGCGCGGTCGCCGTCGTCGCGGCCGTGATCATCGGCATCGGCATCGCCATGCTCAGCAACGGCTCGGACGACGACAGCAAGGGCGACGAGGCGGGCGGCAAGCCGTCCGGCGACTCGCAGAGCGTGCGGCCGAGCGAGACCGCGTCGCCGTCCGCCTCCGCCGACCCGGTCGACCTGCCGAAGACCGACGCGAAGTCGCTGACCCTGGCCGGCGGCACGTCCGTCGCCTCGGACGTCAAGGGCGCGGACGCCGCCGGGGGCCAGTACGTCGCGGGCTTCAACAAGGTGGGCGCGAGCCTGACCTGGACGGTCAACGACATCCCGAAGGACGCCTCGTACAGCCTGCGCGTGAAGTACGGCGTGCCCGGCAAGGACGCCGACGCCACGGTCTCCGTCAACGGCACGAAGCAGACCCGGCCGCTCAACATGACCAACTTCGCCCACGCCAAGGAAGGCGACTGGGAGCACGGCTGGACCAACACCTACGCCGTCGTCCAGCTCACCAAGGGCACGAACGCGATCACGGTCTCCTGCGAGCAGGGCAACAAGTGTGACGCGAACTTCGACCAGATGTGGCTCGTCGAGGGCACCAACGGCTGAGGACGGGCGCGGCGGCTAGGCCGCGCTCGCCCGCTCCGTCACCGTCACCTTCGCCACCAGGTCGTCGTACGTCTCGCGGTCGAACTCGCCCGCCACCGGCGCCAGCACCGTCGCCGCCGACAGCGCCACCGCGCGGGCCAGGCGCTGCGGCCACGGCAGGTGTTCCACATGGCCGGAGAGCAGGCCCGCCACCGCCGAGTCGCCGGCGCCCGTGGGATTGCCGGTCAGCCGGTCGGGGGCCGGGGCGCGCCAGGTGCCGTCGGGCGTGAGGGCGCACAGCCCGTCCGCGCCGAGCGAGGCGACCACGGTGCGGGCGCCGCGCCTGCGGGCGTCCTTCATGGCCTGCAACGGCTCGTGGGAGCCGGTGAGTTCGGCCAGCTCGTCCGCGTTCGGCTTGACCAGGTCGGGGCGGGCGGCCACACCCCGGCGCAGCGGCTCGCCGCTGGTGTCGAGGAGGACCGGCACCGAGGCGGCCCGCGCGGCCCGCACCAGCGTCGCGTACGCGCCGACCGGGACGCCCGGCGGGAGGCTGCCGCACAGGGCCACCGCGGAGGCGGAGCCGAGCAGCTGCCCGTACGCCTCCTGGAAGGCCGCCCACTCGGCGGGGGTGATCAGCGGGCCCGGCTCGTTGAGCTGGGTCGTGTCGCCGGTCGAGGAGTCCACCACGGCGACTGTGCGACGGGTCGAACCGCTGACGGGCACGAGGGCGTCGGAAATCCGCTCGGAGCCCAGGAGTTGATCCTGGACCGTACGTCCCGTCGCGCCGCCCGCGAAGCCCGTGACGGTCACCTCGTGGCCGAGCGCGGCCAGCACCCGGGCGACGTTCAGCCCCTTGCCGCCGGGGCGTTCGATGACCTCGGTGACCCGGTGCGAGGCGTGCGGGCGCAGTGCGGGCACCCGGTACGTGATGTCGAGTGCGGTGTTCAGTGTGACCGTGAGGATCACTGGACCTCACCCCCCGATGGATGCGCGTACGTGACGTACGTACTTTCAGTAACGGGGGCCGATCATGCCAAAGTCAAGGCGGTTGGCCCAGTCCCGGGGTCAACCGCCTTGAAAGGTCCGCGGGTTACGGCTCGACGAGCCACTCGCCGCGGCGCATCACGCCCTTGAGCTCGAACTCCTCGTCCAGGACGACGAGGTCGGCGTCCTTGCCGGGTTCGAGGGAGCCCACCGTGTCGTACATGCCGAGGAGTCGGGCCGGGTTGGCGCAGAGGGCGCGCACGACGTCCTCGATCGCGAGCCGGTCGACCGTGACCGCCCGCTTGAACGCGCGGTCCAGGGTGAGCGTCGAGCCCGCGATGGAGCCGCCCTCCACCAGGCGGGCCACGGAGTCCTTCACCTCGACCTCCAGCGGGCCGAGCATGTAGCGCCCGTCGCCGAAGCCGGCGGCGTCCATCGCGTCGGTGATGAACGCGACCTTGTCACCGCCCTTGTGGTGGAAGGCGAGTTCGAGGGCGGCCGGGTGCAGGTGCGTGCCGTCGTTGATGAGCTCGACCGTGATCCGCTCGTCCTCCAGGAGCGCGGCGATCGGGCCCGGCGCGCGGTGGCCGAGCGCCGGCATCGCGTTGAACAGGTGCGTGGCGACGGTGGCGCCCGCGTCGATGGCCTCGACCGTCTGCTCGTACGTGGCGTCGGTGTGGCCGATCGCGGCGATCACCCCGTGCTCGGCGAGCAGCCGCACGGAGTCGACGCCGCCGGGCAGCTCGGTGGCGAGCGTGACCATCTTGGCCCGGCCGCGCGCGGCGTCGATCAGCTTGCGGACCTCGGCCGGGTCGGGGTCGCGCAGCAGCGTCTCGTCGTGGGCGCCCTTGCGGCACGGCGAGATGAACGGGCCCTCGAAGTGGATGCCCGCGATCTCGCCCTGCTCGGCGAGCTCGGAGAGCAGGCCCGCGCGCTGGGTGAGGAAGTCCATCTCGCCGGTGACGAAGGACGTGACGACCGTCGTCGTGCCGTGCAGGCGGTGGGTGTGGACGCCCTTGAGGATCTCGTCGACGGTGCCGGAGGTGAAGGACGCGCCGCCACCGCCGTGGTTGTGCATGTCGACGAAGCCGGGCACCACCCAGTGGCCGGCGAGGTCGACGACCTCGGCGTTCTCGGGGGCGCTGCCGGCGATCTTCGTGCCGTCGACGATGACGCGTCCGTCGGTGACGGTCCCGGTGGGCAGTACCACCCGGGCGCCGGCGAGCACCTTTGCTGTGGCCATCAGGCGGTTACCTCCGAGGATCCAGTGGCTGCGGTGTGGTCGAGCTCTACGCGGTCGAGCAGGTCCCAGGCGAGCAGTCCCGCGCCCAGGCACCCGGCGCTGTCCCCGAGGACGGCCGGGACGATCGTGGGCGGCGACTGGAACGTCACGCGCTCGGCGACGGCCGCCCGCAGGGGTGTGAACAAGGTTTCCCCGGCCTCGGCGAGTCCGCCACCGATGATGAGGGTGCGCGGGTCCAGCAGAGTGAGCGCCATGACGAGTCCGTCGGCGAGCGCGTCCACGGCGTCCTGCCAGACCTTGACGGCCCGGCCGTCCCCCGCGTCGACGGCCGCGGCGCAGTCGGCTGCGGTCGCCTTCTCGTCGCCGGTGGCCGCCTGCCAGGCCAGGGTGACGGCGCTCGCGGAGGCGTACCGCTCCAGGCAGCCGCGCTGGCCGCAGCCGCAGTCGATCCCGCCGGGCCGCACGACCACATGGCCGATCTCGCCCGCCGAACCGTGCGCGCCGGGCTCGATGCGGCCCTCGATGCCGATGGCGCCCGCGATCCCGGTGCCCAGCGGCATGAACAGGAAGCGGTCGGCGTCCTTGCCCGCGCCGAGCCGGCCCTCGCCGAGCCCGCCGGTGCGCACGTCGTGCCCGAGGGCGACGGGGATGTCGCCGAGCCGTTCGGTGAGCAGCGCCCGCATGGGCAGGTTCCGCCAGCCGAGGTTGGCGGCGAACACGACGACGCCGGCCTCCTCGTCGACGACCCCGGGCACGGCGACCCCGGCGGCCACGGCGGGCTCGCCGAGGTGCTCCTCCCCGTACGCGCGCAGCTCGGCGGCGAAGCCGAGGATCGTCTCGACGACCGCGTCGCCGCCGCGCTCGCGCTGTGTCGCCCGGCGCGCCTGATGCAGCAGCGTGCCGTCCGCCCCGACCAGGGCGGCCTTCATCCCGGTGCCGCCCACGTCCAGGGCGATGACATGTCTCACGGGGGACAGTGTCGCGCGTCGACCCTTGAGAGGTCTAGTCCACTTGCAGGGATCTTGTACGGGGATGTGCGCACGGCGGCCGGACCAGCCCTGTTGCCGAAGTGAGATCTGGGTGGTGTAGACCTTACGCTCGACTTCCGGATTCCTGAGTACGAGGGTGGGACACACGGTGCAGCGGCACATCACCGGTCTGATCGCGGCGGCGGCCGCACTGGGCATGGCGGGCACGCTCACCGCGTGCGGCGGCGGATCGGGCGACGTGACCCTCAAGCTCGTCGCCGCCGACTACGGGGACTCCTCGGCCAACAACTCCCAGCAGTACTGGGACAAGCTCGCCGCCGCCTTCGAGAAGGACCACCCCGACATCAAGGTCGAGGTCGACGTCTACTCGTGGCAGGACGTCGACAGCAAGGTCAAGGAGATGGTCGACGCGGGCGAGGCCCCCGACATGGCGCAGATCGGCGCGTACGCCGACTACGCCGCCGCGGGCAAGCTCTACTCCGCCGACCAGCTGCTCTCCGTGCCCGTCCAGGCCGACTTCGTCGACGAGATGAGCCAGGCCGGAAAGATCAACGGCACGCAGTACGGCCTGCCCTTCGCCGCCTCCACCCGCCGCCTCTTCTACAACAAGGACCTCTTCGCGAAGGCGCACATCACGCCGCCGAAGACCTGGTCCGAGCTGGTGGCCGACGCCCGCGTGCTCAAGGCGCAGGGCGTCACCTACCCCTTCGCGCTGCCGCTGGGCACCGAGGAGGCGCAGGCCGAGACCCTGATCTGGATGCTCAGCAACGGCGGCGGCTACACCGACAACGTCGGCTCGTACGCCATCGACACCAAGAAGAACGTCCAGGCCCTGAACTGGCTCAGGACCGACCTGGTCGGCAAGGGCCTCACCGGTCCCACCGCCCCCTCGGACCTCAACCGCACCCCCGCCTTCAAGGCGTTCGCCAAGGGCGAGGTCGGCATGATCTCCGGGCACCCCACGCTGATGAACATGGCCAAGGCGCAGGGCGTCGACTACGGCGACGTCGCCATCCCCGGTCCCGGCGGTACGCCCAAGAGCCGGATGGGCGTGAACGACTGGATGATGGCGTTCAAGCAGGGCGGCCACCCCAAGGAGACCGGCGAGTTCCTCGACTACGTCTACAACCGGAAGAACGTCCTCGACTTCTCCCGCGAGTACACGCTGGCGCCCGTCACGGTCTCCGCCTCCGACGCGATGGTGGACTCGTCGCAGGACAAGGCGCTGCGGCCGTTCATCGACGAGCTGGCCGACGCCACGTACTACCCGGCCAACAAGACGTCCTGGCCGCAGGTCAGCGCCCAGATCAAGAAGCGGATCAGCGCCGCCGTCACGGCGAACGGCAGCGCGGCGGCCGTGCTCGGCGGGATCCAGGCCGAGGCGGCGGCCGCGGAGTCCGCCGAGTAGCGTGGCGGGCATGGACTCCCGCCCCCCTCTCGGTGACCGCGAGCGCGCGGTGCTCGCGTTCGAGGGGCGTGGCTTCGCGTCCCCGGGCGCGAAGGAGCGTGCCATCCGGGAGGAGCTGGACCTGGCTCCGGTCCGCTACTTCCAGCTCCTGAACGCCCTGCTGGACGATCCCCGCGCGCTGGAGGCCGCACCGGTCACGGTGAACCGGCTGCGGCGGGTGCGGGACGCCCAGCGCCGGGAGCGTTGAGGCCCGGCCGCTATCGCCCTCAGCCCCGCGGCCCCTTAGGGTCACCCGTATGGACGCCCTACGGACTGTCGCCGGCCGGGACGGAATGGCCGCCATCGTCGCCCGGCCCCAGAAAGCCGTCATCGCGCTCGACTTCGACGGCACGCTCGCCCCGATCGTGCCCGATCCCGAACAGGCCCGCGCCCACCCCGGCGCGGTCCCCGCCCTCGCCGCCCTCGCGCCGCTCGTCGCCTCGGTGGCCGTGATCACCGGCAGGCCGGCCGGGGTCGCGGTGCGGCACGGTGCCTTCGCGGGGGCGCCGGGGCTCGAACACCTGGTGGTCCTCGGGCACTACGGCGCCGAGCGCTGGGACGCCGTCACCGGCACGGTCCACGCTCCCGTCCCGCATCCGGGCGTCGCCTCGGTGCGCGCCGAACTCCCGGGCGTGCTGGGTGAGTTCGGCCTGTGGCACGACACGTACGTGGAGGAGAAGGGGCAGGCCGTCGCGGTGCACACGCGCCGCGCGGGCGACCCGCGGGGGGCGTTCGAGACCCTGAAGGGTCCCCTGAGCGCCCTCGCCGCCCGGCACGGGCTGATCGTCGAGCCCGGCCGCATGGTCCTTGAGCTGCGGCCGCCGGGCGTCGACAAGGGCGTGGCGCTCACCGAGTACGTACGGGAGGTGGGCGCGGAGTCCGTGCTGTACGCGGGTGACGATCTCGGCGACCTGCCCGCGTTCGCGGCGGTGGAGAAGCTGCGGTCGGACGGGGTGCCCGGGGTGCTGGTCGCGGCGGACACGGTGATCACGGAGCTGGCGGACCGGGCGGACCTGGTCCTCGACGGGCCTGCGGGGGTGGTGACCTTGCTGGAACAGCTGGCCCGAGCCGCTGCCGCCTGATCGTCTGTGGCCCGGTGGGGCTTCTCGCGCAGTTCCCCGCGCCCCTGAAGCATGCGCTGCGCGCAGCTTCCCCTCAGGGGCGCGGGGAACTGCGCGAGCAACCACCCACGATCCGCGGCCGCCCGACAAGGGAACGCGCCAGACGCGAGGGCGAAAAGGGGCGCGGGGAACTGCGCGAGAAGCCCCACCGGGCCCGCACCCGACAACGCGCCCCTCAATCCCGCAGCGCCTCCAACTGCTCCAGGAACCACGCGCCGGGCGGCAACGCGGTGGCCGCCGCCGCGAGCCGCTTCGTGCGCTCGACCCGCTCGTCCTCCGGCATGCCCAGCGCCGCGGCCAGCGCATCCGACGTGCCGGACAGGTCGTACGGGTTGACCACGAGCGCGTCCTCGCCCAGCTCCTCGTACGCCCCCGCCTCCCGCGACAGCACCAGCACGCACCCCTCGTCGGAGACGACCGGCACCTCCTTCGCGACGAGGTTCATGCCGTCCCTGACCGGGTTGACCAGCGCCACGTCCGCGAGCCGGTACGCGGCCAGCGAGCGCGCGAAGTCGTCCTTCACGTGCAGCACCACCGGCGTCCAACCCGGAGTCCCGAAGCGGGAGTTGATGGACTCGGCGACCCGTGACACCTCCGCCGTGTAGTCGCGGTACACGGCCAGGTCCTGCCGCGACGGGTACGCGAACGCGACGTGCACCACGTTCTCCCGCCACTCGGGCCGCGACTCCAGCAGCAGCTCGAAGGAGCGCAGCCCGCGCACGATGTTCTTCGACAGCTCGGTGCGGTCCACCCGGACCACGACCTTGCGCCCGGGGCCCACCTGCTCGCGCAGCGCGGCGAGCCGCTCCTCCACGTCGTCGCGGTGCGCCCGCTCGCGCAGGAAGTCCGCGTCGGCGCCGAGCCCGTGCACCCCGATCCGGGTGCCCGACGTGCCCCCGAGAATCCGCGTACAGCACTCGATGAACGCGTCCGCCCAGCGCCGGGTCAGAAAGGCCAGCCGGTCCGCGCCGAGCATGCCGCGCAGCAGCTGCTCGGCGATGTCGTCGGGCAGCATCCGGAAGTAGTCGACGGGCGCCCAGGGGGTGTGCGAGAAGTGCCCGATGCGCAGGTCTTCGCGGAGCTCGCGGAGCATGCCCGGCACCAGCGCCAGGTGGTAGTCCTGGACCACGACCGTCGCGCCCGGCGCCGCCTCTTCCGCCAGCGCCTCGGCGAACGCCCGGTTGTACGCTTCGTAGGACGCCCACCGGCGGCGGAACTCCGGGCCGAACGACGGCTCCAGAGGCGTCTGGTACAGCATGTGGTGGACGAACCACAGCACCGAGTTCGCGATCCCGTTGTACGCGTCCGTGTGCACCTCGGGGTCGATGTCCAGCATGCGTACACCCGGCTCGGTGATCCCGGCGCGCACCGCGGCCCGGTCACCGTCGTCGAGCGCCGCGCACACCCACAGCTTGTCCTCGACGACGCTGAGCGCGGAGACGAGACCGCCGCCGCCGCGCTTCGCCTCGATCCCTGATCCGTCGGGCGAGTCCCCGACGACGTACGAGACGGGGCCGCGGTTGGACGCGACGAGAACCTCAGCAGCACCATGCGTGGAAGCCATACGGGCACGCTAGCCCGACCCGGAAGAATTCAAACGTACGGCCGGACCCCGTTCGGGGTCCGGCCGTATACGAACGCTCCGTCGCGGGTCAGTCCTTGTGCCTGCGGACCGCCGAGAGGATCAGCGCGCCGAGTCCGCACAGGGACACGGCGAGCCCGCCGTACAGCAGGGTGGGGGTGTCCGTGCCGGTCTCGGCCAGCTCGGGGCCCTGCGGGTGGTGCGGCCGGGGCTGGGGAGGCGTGGGCCGGGCCTGGACGCGGCCCACGGTGAAGGTGAGCGTGCACCGCGGGGCGGTGCTGCCCGCCGCGCAGACGCTGTTCGGGATCACCAGTGTGCGCACGACCTTCTCGCCGGGGGTGTTCGGCACCTTGAAGTGCAGCGGCACCTTGACCTGGCCGCCGGGCGGGACCGTGATGTGGTGGGTGCCGTCGTCGTCCTTGACGACCGTCTCCTGTGGGACGGAGGCCGGGTTGCGGATGACGACGGGGACGAGGAGGTCGCCCGGCTTCGGGTTGTCCGGCAGGTCGGGGACGGTGACGTCCAGCGGCGGCGTCGGCTCCGGCTCCTCGATGGTGGGGGCGGCACCGCAGCTCGGGTCGGTGGAGCCGTCGTCGCAGTTGGTGCGCGGGGTGTCGGCGATCACGTTGTTGGTGAGCCTGCCGTCACCGTCGACCGGGTCGTGGACGGTGACGCTGTAGGTGATGGTCGCCGTCCGCCCTTCGGGCACGCTGCCGGTCCAGCTCAGCCGGGGCCGGTCGTACGTGACGGTGCCGATGTTCGCGCTGGCGTCGTTGTTGTACGTCGCGTCGTCGAGCAGGTCGGACAGGTCGTCGGCGAACTTGGCGCCCGGGTAGTCGACGCCGCCGATGTTCTTGGCCGTGACCGTGTACGTCACCTTGTCGCCCGGCCGCACCGTCTTCGGTGACGCGGTCTTGCTGACCTCCAGGTCGGGCACCGGCACCGAGAACGCCAGCGCCGACGGCACGTACGTGTCGCCCCGCGTGCGGAAGGTCAGGTCGGCGGAGGTCGCGCCCTCCGGGATGACACTGGAGGGGATCGTCGCGGTCTTCGCGTCGATGCTGAAGTTGTTGCCCTCGCACGGGTCGAGGCAGCCCTCGGCGCGGCTGTTGAAGAAGTTGTTGGTGCCGCCGCCGCTGTCCGGGTCGGAGATGCGCGTCCCGTTGACCAGGAACGCGTCACCGGTCACGTTCGCGTCGCCCTCGTACGCGGTGACGCTCGCCCGCACGTCCTTGTTGCCCGCGCGGTAGAAGCCGTCGATGCCGATCGTGGTGTCCGGGTCCTTGGACTGCTGGACCACGTGGCCGCCGTAGATGTACACGTTGCGGCGGGTGGGCGCGTACTGCTCGTTGGGGCCGTCGTACTGGTAGACGACGGTCAGCGACCAGCCGCCGACGCAGCCCTTGCCGGTCGGGGCCCAGATGTCGCCGACCGCGACGGGCACCGGGGTGCCGGTGGTGACGCCCGCGAACAGCGCGGTGATGTCGGACTCGGCGGTGTAGTAGTGCGGGCCGCCGACGGCGGCGGGGGTGCGCACCGCGTTCTGCACGGTGGCCCGGGTCTCGGCGCCGCCGCCGACCCTGACCAGCGGCCGGGTGTCCAGCGGGCCGCTGTCGGTGGGCGAGGTGGCGAGGCCCGCGGTGTCGCAGCGCGCGATCTGGTTGTTGCCCAGCTTGTACGTGCCGTCGTTGCCGCCCCAGAACAGGCGGGCGTAGGCGACGGTGGCGCCGGGCGGGATCGTCACCTGGCCGGTGGAGGAGTTCAGGACCCCGGTGCCGAAGCCGGCGGTGTCCGTGTACTGCATGTCGAACTGGTTGTTGTTCTCGGTCGTCGTGCCCGCCTGCGCGGCCAGGCAGCGCGCCGCGTCGTCGGCGGGCGTGGACGGGCACTGCATCACGGTGTTGCCCAGCGTGAGGAAGTCGCCGTAGACGGCCTCGTCGTAGCGCTGGGCGAACGGTTCGACCACGACCGCGGACGCGGGAACGGCCGCGGCGACGAGCGTCGCGGCGGCCGCTGCTGAGGCGGCCAGCGCCGCCAGGGTGCTCTGTACCTGTCTCAGCCACATAAAGGGCAATGTAGGGAAAAGAGCCTATTATCCCGTGATTAAGCCACGCGACGCTCCGCATACTCACTGATTTCGGTCATCGGCTGCCGCTCCTCGGTGTCCACCGAGTGCACCCGCGGCTCGAAGCCGTCGGGGCCGCGCTCGAACTGGGTGAGCACCGGCCGCACCATGTGTCCGCGCGCCAGCCGCAGCTGGGCCGTGCGGTAGATCGCCGCGGCCATCCGCCCGAGCGCCTGCCCGTCCTGGTGCCGGTGGATCCTGACCCCCACGTCGACCTGGGCGAGCGCGTCCAGGCCCACGGTGTGCAGCGCGTCGACGAGCAGCCCGAGCTCCACCCCGTACCCGACGGGGAACGGCAGCTGTTCCAGCAGCGACCTGCGGGCCGCGTACTCGCCGCCCAACGGCTGGACGAATCCGGCCAGTTGGGGCCAGTGCAGATTGAGGATCGGGCGCGCCATCAGCTCGGTGACCCGGCCGCCCTGGCCCGCCGCGCCGGCCAGCGGGCGGTCGTACATCGCCTTCACGAAGTCCACGCCCGGGTCGGTGAGCAGCGGCCCGACGATCCCGGAGACGAAGTCCGCCGAGAACTCCTTCAGATCGGCGTCGACGAAACACACGATGTCGCCGGACGTGACCAGAAGGGAACGCCACAGCACCTCGCCCTTGCCGGGGCGGGCCGCGATCCGCGGCAGGATCGCGTCCCGGTGCTCGACGCGCGCGCCGGCCGCCGCCGCGACCTCGGACGTACGGTCCGTGGAGCCGGAATCGACGACCACGACCTCGTCGACCAGCGGCGTCGGGCCCGTCATCAGCTCACGCCGGATGATCGCGACGATCTCCCCGACCGTCTCCTCCTCGTTGAGTGCGGGCAGCACGACGCTCACCGTCTGGCCGGTGGCGCGTTTCGCGGCGGTCAGCTGGTGCAGCGGGCGGTCGGTCACGGACCAGGAGCGCCTGCTCAGCCAGCGCTCGACTTCTTCCAGCACGTTGCGCGGCTCCTCACGGTGCGGGGGGATACGGGGGATGTGATCCATCTCGCGGTTCGGACGACTATCTCAAGGGTCCACCCCTTCAGTTACAGTCTTGAACAGGGTCGGTGACCATCGCATGTCGGGGTCCCCGTCGCCCGTACCGCGCCTTACCGCGAGGTAACAATCGCAGTGCCACAACCGAATACCGCTCATCCAGAGGGGCAGAGGGATACGGCCCGTTGAAGCCCCGGCAACCCTCCAGCCGGTCTCGTAAGACGCTCACCGTCGACGTCGCGAGGCTCCCGGCTCGGGAAGGTGCCAATTCCGTCTCGTGGCGAGATGCGTCGCGAGGAAGATGAGGAGAAAGGGCCTCGCCTCCATGGCTGCACAGACTTTTGCCACCGACACCCCCGCCACCACCACGGTGGACCTCGGCCCCGCGTCCGGCCTCTCCTGCCGTGAGTGCGGCGCGAAGTTCGAGCTCGGACCGATCTTCGCCTGCGTCGAGTGTTTCGGGCCTCTGGAAGTCGCGTACGACCTTCCCGTCGGCGACCCCGAGGCGCTCCGCAAGCAGATCGAGGCGGGCCCGGCCAACATCTGGCGCTACGCCCCCCTCCTGCCGGTCCCGGCCGACGTCGCCGAGAAGCCGAACCTGAACCCGGGCTGGACCAAGCTGGTCAAGGCCGACAACCTCGCCCGTGAACTCGGCGTCGAGCAGGGCAAGTTGTTCGTCAAGGACGACTCCGGCAACCCCACGCACTCCTTCAAGGACCGCGTCGTCGCGCAGGCCATCGAGGCCGCCCGCGCCTTCGGCTTCACCACGCTCTCCTGCTCCTCCACCGGCAACCTGGCGGGCGCCGTCGGCGCCGCCGCCGCCCGCGCCGGCTTCCGCTCCTGCGTGTTCATCCCGCACGACCTGGAGCAGGGCAAGGTCGTCATGGCCGGTGTCTACGGCGGTGACCTCGTCGCCATCGAGGGCAACTACGACGACGTGAACCGCTTCTGCTCCGAGCTCATCGGCGACCCGCTGGGCGAGGGCTGGGGCTTCGTGAACGTGAACCTGCGCCCGTACTACGGCGAGGGCTCCAAGACGCTGGCGTACGAGATCTGCGAGCAGCTCGGCTGGCGGCTCCCGGACCAGCTGGTCATCCCGATCGCGTCCGGCTCCCAGTTCACGAAGATCGACAAGGGTCTCAAGGAGCTCATCGCGCTCGGCCTCGTCGAGGACAAGCCGTACAAGCTCTTCGGCGCCCAGGCCGAGGGCTGCTCCCCGGTCTCGGTCGCGTACAAGGCCGGCCAGGACGTCGTGCGTCCGCAGAAGCCGGACACGATCGCCAAGTCCCTCGCCATCGGCAACCCGGCCGACGGGCCCTACGTCCTCGACATCGCGCGCCGCACCGGCGGCGCGGTGGAGGACGTCAACGACGAGCAGGTCGTCGACGCGATCAAGCTGCTCGCGCAGACGGAGGGCATCTTCGCGGAGACGGCGGGCGGCGTGACGCTCGGCGTCACCAAGAAGCTCATCGAGGCGGGCCTCATCGACCCGTCGCTGACCACCGTCGTCCTGAACACCGGGGACGGGCTCAAGACGCTCGACGCCGTTGCCGATTCCTCGCAGGCGACCGCGACGATCCGGCCGAGCCTCGACGCGTTCCGCGACGCCGGTCTCGCCGCCCACTGAGCCAACCGAACCTGTAGCACCGGGAGTCACCCACCATGAGCGTCACCGTCCGCATCCCCACCATCCTCCGCACCTACACCGGCGGCCGGGCCGAGGTCCCCGCCGAGGGCGCCACCCTCGCCGACGTCATCGCCGACCTGGAGCAGAACCACACCGGGATCGCCGCCCGCGTCCTGGACGACCAGGGCAAGCTGCGCCGCTTCGTCAACGTGTACGTGAACGACGACGACGTCCGCTTCGAGCAGGGCCTGGAGACGGCGACGCCGGACGGCGCCGGGGTCTCGATCATTCCCGCCGTCGCCGGCGGCTGATCTTTCGGCGATCTTTCGCCGTTCTCCTCAGAGTCACGTGAATTGCCCCCTCCGCGAGAGAAGCGGAGGGGGCAATTCTGCATGGTTGAGCGCGGTACAGTTGGGGAAGCTGGTTCGGTCCCGAAGGTGGCGCATGACAGGCGCATATGAGTTCTCTCCCGGGGGCCGACAAGAAGCAGCCAAAGTACTCCGCCCTTTCAGGCCCTTTATGGCATTTGCACGGCCCGACTTGCCCTGAGATCCGTCGAGTTGGACCGTTTTCCGCGATCACGCGTGCCCAGAATTCTCGTCCGACTGACCTGTTGCAGACGGCAGTTGGGCAGATACATTCAGCCGCGGTCGACGCGTTCCGGCGCACACCCCCATATCCCATGGGGCGTGAGGTCTGACCCGGGTCCGCGAAGTGCGGTCCTGCGCAAGGGCCAGTAATAGGGGAGTTAGGCATGGCTCAGGGCACCGTCAAGTGGTTCAACGCGGAGAAGGGGTACGGCTTCATCGCGGTCGACGGTGGTGCGGATGTTTTCGTCCACTACAGCGCGATTCAGATGGACGGCTACCGCACCCTCGAAGAGGGTCAGCGAGTTGAATTCGAAATCTCGCAGGGCCAGAAGGGGCCGCAGGCCGACATGGTCCGCCTGGCCGCCGGCTGAGCGCGCGACTGACTGCAGCACGCAAGCTTCGTACGTCCATGAAGGGCCCGTCCCCCGGTTCGCCGGGGACGGGCCCTTCGTGCTGCGCGCGCCCCCGCCCGATCTGTGGTAGCCGCTTGCACTCGCATGGGTCGAGTGCTAATCATTGGGCTTAGCACTCTCCGAGTGAGAGTGACAGAACTTGGATCGGGTCGGTGAGGTCCGGGAGCCGGGTGGGGCAAGGAACCACAAGGCTCAAGGGCCGTCCGTCGCGGGCACCAGCACGGTCCGTTTGCGTTTCCACCCCGTCCGGGAGGACCACTTCACATGGCCAAGATCATCGCGTTCGACGAGGAGGCACGGCGCGGCCTCGAGCGCGGCATGAACCAGCTCGCCGACGCCGTCAAGGTGACCCTGGGCCCCAAGGGTCGCAACGTCGTCCTCGAGAAGAAGTGGGGCGCCCCCACGATCACCAACGATGGTGTGTCCATCGCCAAGGAGATCGAGCTCGAGGACCCGTACGAGAAGATCGGCGCCGAGCTGGTCAAGGAGGTCGCGAAGAAGACGGACGACGTCGCCGGTGACGGCACGACGACCGCGACCGTCCTGGCCCAGGCCCTGGTGCGCGAGGGTCTGCGCAACGTGGCCGCCGGTGCCAACCCCATGGCCCTCAAGCGCGGTATCGAGAAGGCCGTCGAGGCCGTCTCCGGTGCCCTGCTCGAGCAGGCCAAGGAGGTCGAGACCAAGGAGCAGATCGCTTCGACGGCCTCCATCTCCGCCGCCGACACCCAGATCGGCGAGCTCATCGCCGAGGCCATGGACAAGGTCGGCAAGGAAGGCGTCATCACCGTCGAGGAGTCCCAGACCTTCGGTCTGGAGCTTGAGCTCACCGAGGGTATGCGCTTCGACAAGGGCTACATCTCGGCGTACTTCGCCACCGACATGGAGCGTATGGAGGCCTCGCTGGAGGACCCGTACATCCTCATCGTCAACTCGAAGATCGGCAACGTGAAGGACCTCCTTCCGCTGCTCGAGAAGGTCATGCAGTCCGGCAAGCCGCTGCTGATCATCGCCGAGGACGTCGAGGGCGAGGCCCTGTCGACCCTGGTCGTCAACAAGATCCGTGGCACCTTCAAGTCCGTCGCCGTCAAGGCCCCGGGCTTCGGTGACCGCCGCAAGGCCATGCTCGGCGACATCGCCATCCTCACCGGTGGCACCGTCATCTCCGAGGAGGTCGGCCTCAAGCTGGAGAACGCCGGTCTCGACCTGCTCGGCCGCGCCCGCAAGGTCGTCATCACCAAGGACGAGACGACGATCGTCGACGGCTCCGGTGACAGCGACCAGGTCCAGGGCCGCGTCAACCAGATCCGCGCCGAGATCGAGAACTCGGACAGCGACTACGACCGCGAGAAGCTGCAGGAGCGCCTGGCGAAGCTCGCCGGCGGTGTTGCGGTCATCAAGGCCGGTGCCGCGACCGAGGTCGAGCTCAAGGAGCGCAAGCACCGCATCGAGGACGCCGTTCGCAACGCGAAGGCGGCCGTCGAAGAGGGCATCGTCGCCGGTGGTGGCGTGGCCCTCCTCCAGGCCTCCGCGGTGTTCGAGAAGCTGGAGCTCGAGGGTGACGAGGCGACCGGCGCCAACGCCGTGAAGCTCGCCCTGGAGGCCCCGCTCAAGCAGATCGCCGTCAACGGTGGTCTCGAGGGTGGCGTCGTCGTGGAGAAGGTTCGGAACCTGGCCGTCGGCCACGGTCTGAACGCCGCCACGGGCGAGTACGTCGACATGATCGCCGAGGGCATCCTCGACCCGGCCAAGGTGACGCGCTCCGCGCTGCAGAACGCCGCGTCGATCGCCGCGCTGTTCCTCACCACCGAGGCCGTCATCGCCGACAAGCCGGAGAAGGCGGGCGCTGCCCCGGCCGGCGGCGGCATGCCGGGCGGTGACATGGACTTCTGAGCCGGTCCCTGACCTGGTTCGGCCAGTCTGTACGTCCCGAGGGCGGCATCTCCTCTTCACGAGGGGGTGCCGCCCTCGGGCGTTTCATCGTTCGTAGTGGTAGCGGCAGGCCGCGATGCGGACCTCGTCCTCGTCCCGGACGGGCTTCACTCGACGAGCTCCCTGACCGTACCGTCGCCGTTCTCCAGGTTCTCGATGGCCTGCAGGATGCGCCGCGCGTTCTCCGGGCTGCGCAGCAGGTACGCCGTCTCCTTCAGAGACTCGTACTCGGCGAGCGCCACGATCACGACCGGCTCGCGGCCCGCGCGGGTCACGATCACTTCTTCGCGGTCGTCGACGACGGCGTTGAGCGTTTCCGCGTACTTCGCCCGGGACTCGGTGTAGGTCATGGTGCGCATTGCGGCCTCCTCGGAGCCTGTGCAGAAAGTCTCTTGCCTCCATGATCACCGCGGGTTACTGTCCCCGGGCGCGTACTGGGGAGTAGTGCGCAATCACGGCAGGTGGGGGACATGACCGACAGCAGTGGTGTGCCGGAGAAGAGCATGAACGCGGTGGGGCAGGCCATTTCGGCCGTGGCCCTCGTGGGGGCGCTCGCCGTCGGGTTCTGGGCGATCTCGGACCTGTCGGCGTCGGACGAGGCCGACGAGCCCAAGGCGGCGGCCTGCTCGGGCGGTGCGGCGGAGAAGGGCGACAAGGCGGCCGGGCGGGTCTACGGGGCCCAGTTGTGCAAGGCGCTGAACCAGCGCGAGCTCGCGACGTGGCTGGGGACGCCGGGCGAGATCCCCAAGAGCGCGAGCGGCAGCGGCGACGGGTCGATCGGCTCGGGCAGCGACAAGATCCCGTACCGGGCGGCGCGGATCGAGTTCGAGACGTACACGGTGACGCTCTCGGCGACGTACGACAAGCTGCCGGTGGACGAGGAGACCGTGGCGTTCCTCGGCCGCGACGTGCACGCCCAGAAGGTGCTGCGCCGCCCCGGGGTCTTCTACTCGACGCAGACCCTGGGCATCCGCTTCCGCCTCGGCGGTTCGGACGCCGAGAGCACGCAGGGGGTACCCGCCGAGGCGCTCGTCGTGGCGTTCGACCCGAAGAACCGCGGCGGCTCCTACGAGCTGGTGGTGTGGCGCAACGCCGGCGGGTATCCGGACCGGACCGTGCTCCTGGACGTCGCGAAGCACGTCCTCCCGGTCATCCCCGGCTTCGACTCAGGTGGGAGGACGCGGGCTTCACGGCACGTCTCAGGACGCGCCTTCCTCGTAGCTCTGCCACGCGTCGCGGCCCGCCCGGGAGGCGCTCGTCGCCGCCGTCTGGGCCTGCCGCAGGGCGCGGTGCGCCAGCTCGGCGGGCGGCACCTCCCAGCTGCCGGTCCAGCTGCGGCCCGCGCGGGCCAGCTCGTAGACGAGGACACCGACGCCGGCCGCGGCGACGAGCATGCCGACGCCGGTCAGCCCGGCACCGGTGGCCAGGCGCCGCTGGTCGGGGCGGAACTCGGTCCAGGAGATCTTGGAAAGGGTGCTGTCAGCCATGGGGCCAGGATGCGGGGTACCGGGCGCGGGCGCATGTGGAGCGGTTACCGCGCGGGCGCCGCGGTCGTTGTATCAGGCATGAGGATGAGCGGGAGTGTGCGCGTGGTGGCGGTGGCCCTGGTGGCGGCCGCGGCCCTGGCGGGTGTGGGTGCCTCCGGGGCGTGGGCGGCGGAGCCGGTGCCGCCGGGCCGCTCGGGGACCGTGGTGCCGCCGCACGAGCGGGCGGCGGCGCTCGGCAGGCTCGACCGGGTGTACTGGGACGGGTAGCCGAGGGCGCTCCCCTCCCAGGTCAGCCCAAGGAGGGGCCGGGCAACTCGGTTACGGGGACGGTCGGTTCGGGGGCCGTCACCTTCACCGGCTTGCCGTGGGTGGACAGGGGCAGGGTGATGGTCATCCGGACGCCGCCCATGTTCAGGTTTGTGCGGGTGTGGGCGGTGCGGGCCCGGAGTACACCGGTGGGTCGCTGCCGGTGTACTCCTTTGCCTGGTTCGTCCTGTCCTTGGTGCCGGGCGCCATCCGCCCGGGCGGGGCGGCGTGGCCGAGCACGCCCCGGTAGTGCGTGGTGCGGACGCCGCCTACGGTCTCCGGGCGGGCGATTACGGGGTGTCGCGCAGGTCGTCGATGAAGGCGGCCCAGGCTGCCGCCCGCAGCACGAGCTTCGGGCCGTCGGGGGTCTTTGAGTCGCGGACGGGGACGATGCCGGGGTAGTCGTGGGTGACTTCGAGGCAGTCGCTGCCGTCGCCGGCACTGTATGAGGACTTGTGCCAGTTGGCCGAGGTCAGGTCAGGTTCGCGTTTCGTGATCGCCATGCGCGTAATCCTCCGCCACTGAAGAGATCAGGGCCAGGGACTTCCTTGGGGTGAGGGCGCTGGCCCGGAGTAGATCGTAGGAGAGTTCCAGGCGGTTGACTGCCGCAGGATCGTCCAACAGCAGTCCTGTTACCGGGGCTTCGATGAACGCGAGGGGCGGTGCGTCGTCGAAGTACATGAGCTTGAGGGAGCCGTGCGGCGAGGCGTGGCCGCCTGCCGCGAATGGGATGACTTGGGCGATGATCCGGCGCGTGCGCACCAGGTTGGCGATGTGCTGCAAGTTCTCGGCCATCACGCTGGCGCTGCCGACCGGCCTGCGCAGGACTGCCTCGTCCAGGACGGCCCACAACTGCGGCTTTGTTGGATGGTCGAGGAGGCGAGTTCGGGACATGCGGGAGGCCAGAAGCTCCTCGATCGCCTGGTCCGGCGCGGTGGGCTGGTAGTCGAGAAAGACTGCTCGGGCGTAGTCGGAGGTCTGGAGCAGGCCGGGGATCAGCATTGCTCCGTACTGCCTGATCCCGGTTGCCAGGGCCTCGGCTTCGGCAGCCTCGGCGAAGTACTCCGGGTGCTTCGATTGGTTCGCCTTCGTGCAGTGCCGGACGAAGAAACCCCCGGCCTTCAGGATCTCGTCGAGCCGTACGGCCATGTCGGGCAGGATGCGTCGCGTCCCCGCCTCCATCTGGCCCACGTAGGACCCGCTGACGAACAACAGCTCTCCCAGGGCCTGTTGGGTCAGATCCGCTCTCTCCCGGGCATGGCGGAGTTCTTCGCCGATCATGACGCGGCGAGACGAGGGATCGAGGTCCTTCGGTCCTGACATGTGCATCAACTCCCGCATGCAGCAATGCGCTCTGTTGGGCCTGCGCCACTGGAAAGCGTAGAGCCGATCACGTCACGCTGGGTGAGGAAATCGGAACACTCGGTGTGAAGGGTGCTGGTCGCGAATGGTCGTGCGGGACGCGGAGCGGATTCGGGTGGTCGAGGAGGTCATCGCTCAACTCAGCGCTGAACTGGGTGTGTTGGGGGTGCTGCTGCCCTCGCTGCGGGTGGATCCGGTGTCGGCGGCGGGGGAGGTGGCGTATCCGCTGGTGGATCTCGGATGCGTCAACCTGGACACGGCGATGCGGCTGGCGTCCGTACTGCACGGGGTGCGGACGTGACGAGCGTCGGGGAGTACGTGATCGACGTACGGGACGGACGGGTCGGGCAGGTCATGGGGGCGGAGGGAGGCTACGTCCAACTCCGGCCGCCCGGCGGGGGAGTGGAGTGGGACTGCCCGCCGGAGGCCGTGACACCCGCGCCGGTGTCGGAGGAGCTGCGGGCGCGGGTGCGGGTGGTGAACCGGGAGGGGCGGCTGCCCTAGGCCCGCTGCGTCTTGCGGGACCGGTACCCCGCCATCTTGGAGCGGGCGCCGCACGTGTCCATCGAGCACCAGCGGCGGCGGCCCGGGCGGCTCTCGTCGACGTAGAGGAGGGTGCAGTCGGGGGCGGCGCACTCGCGGATCCGGCGGGCGTGGGGGCCGGTGAGGAGCTCGGCGCCGTCGCGGGCGACCAGGGTCAACAGGTCGCCGGTCAGGCGGAGTTGGGGGCGCTGGAGTGCGGGGCGGCTCTTCGGGCCGAGGGTGAGGCGGGGGCCCGGCAGGGAGCGGGCCGACCAGTTGCTGATGGTGTCCAGGTCGGCCGGGTCCGGGGCCGAGGGTGCGGAGAAGGCGCGGTGGAGGGCCTCGCGCAGTTCGCGGGCCTGGGCGAGGGCGCGGGGCGTGACGTCGGTCGACGGCCCGTCGGACAGGCCCGCCTCCCGGCACCAGCGGGACAGGTCGGCGGGGGCGCGCAGCCGCTCGCACTCGTCCGCGAGTCCGCGCATGCCCAGTGTGGCCGTGAAGTCGACCGAGGTCCTGCCGCCGAACCAGCGGAAGTTCAGGGGGCCTTGGGGCTTGTCCATGATGCGGGCACCGTAGCAGCTTACCGGTTTGACCGGTAACACGTGGGGGCCGTTCCGCAGTGGAACGGCCCCCACATGTGGTCAGGAGTGGTGCGTCAGACCTTCGCCGGTTCCTTCGGGTCCGCCGCGGTCTTCGGGGCCGACGGGCCCTGCTCGGCGTGGGCCTCGGGGGACTCGCCCGCGTCGACGTCCGCGTTCAGCTCCACCAGCATCTCCTTGGTGAATCCGAAGTAGTACGTCGCGAAGTAGCCGACGATGTAGCCGACCAGCAGGCCGCCCGCGTAGATCGCGATGTCGATGCCGATGTTGTGGTTGCCGTCGAGCAGCGGGAACAGGGCCCAGCCGGACGGGCCGATCGCGGTGGAACCGACCTGGTAGCCGACCATCGAGAAGAACCCGATGAACGCGCCGCCGGCCGCGCCACCGATGCACGCCGTGATGAACGGGCGGCCCAGGGGCAGCGAGACACCGTAGATCAGCGGCTCGCCCACGCCCAGGAAGCCCGCCGGGAGCGCCGACTTGATGGTCTTGCGCAGCGAGGTGTTGCGCGGCAGGCGCTTGAAGACGGCGATGGCCGAACCGACCTGGCCCGCGCCCGCCATGGCGAGGATCGGGAGCAGGACCGTGTAGCCCTGCTGCTCGATCAGGGTGGTGTGGATGGGGATCAGGGCCTGGTGCAGGCCCAGCATGACCAGCGGCAGGAAGAGGCCGCCGAGGATCGCGCCCGCGAAGACGCCCGCGCTGTCCAGGAGCCAGTTGGCCGCCGTGCCGATGCCGGTGGAGATCTCACCCGCGACGTACATCAGGCCGAAGATCGTGACCAGGCCGGAGACCAGGACCGTGAGGGTCGGGGTGACCAGGACGTCCAGGGACTCCGGGACCCACTTGCGGCACCACTTCTCGACGTAGACCGCGAGGATGGCCGCGCCCATCGCGCCCAGCACACCGCCCTGGCCCGGCGAGAGCTTCTCCCCGAACACGGAGATGTTGGCGACGCCCGCGTACACGATGATCGAGGCGACCGCGCCGCCCAGGATCGGGGTGCCGCCGAACTCCTTCGCCGCGTTGTAGCCGACGAACACGGCGATCAGCGACATGAAGCCCGAGGAGATCGCGGCGAGCGCCGGGGTGACCGTCGGCAGCCAGTGCAGGTTGATCAGCAGGCCGTTGATGCCCGCGACGATGCCGCAGCCGATCAGGGCCGGGATCAGCGGCACGAAGATGTTGGCGATCTTGCGCAGGAAGAGCTTGAACGGGGTGTTGTTCTTCGCCTTCTGCGCCGCCTTCATCGCGGCGCCCTGCGCGGCCAGCTCGTCGGCGGTCTTGGCGGGAGCGGCCGGGGCGGCCGCCTTGCCCTCCTCGACCAGCGTCTCGAACTCGGGGGTCACACGGGCGACCTTCCCCGGGCCGAGCACGATCTGGTACGTGTCGTCCTCGACCACGCCCATGACATCGGGCAGCGCCTTGAGCGCCTCGTCCTGGACGAGCGAACGGTCGGCCAGGCCGAGCCGGAGCCGGGTCATGCAGTGGACGACGGAAGTGACGTTCGCCGCGCCGCCGACGAGCGGGAGGATCGCGGCGGCGACGGCGCGGTTCTTGTTCTCGGTCATGGTGCGTGGTGCCTTGCTGTGCGGGTGGTGCTGGGGGACGTGAGGGGGAGGGTCAGGCGGTGGCGGCTGCCGCGAGGGCCGCGCGCAGGTGGCCGTTCGACTCGGTCAGGAGGCGGGCGGCGGTGGGGCCGTCGACCTCGCCGAGGACGACCAGGATGGCGTTCTTCACCTCCCCGTCCGTCGCGGCGAGCGCGGCCTCGATGGCGTCGTCGTCGGCGCCCGTGGCCAGGGAGACGATGCGGCGGGAGCGGGCCCGCAGCTTCTCGTTCGACGCGCGTACGTCGACCATGAGGTTCCCGTACGTCTTGCCGAGCCGGATCATGGTGATCGTCGACAGCATGTTCAGGACGAGCTTCTGCGCCGTGCCGGCCTTCAGGCGGGTCGAGCCGGTGAGCAGCTCGGGGCCGACGACGACCTCGATGCCGTGGTCCGCGGCGGCGGCCAGCGCGCTGTCCGCGTTGCAGGACAGGCCGATGGTGAGCGCGCCGCGGGTGTTCCTCGCGTGCTCCACCGCGCCGATCGCGTACGGGGTGCGGCCCGAGGCGGAGATGCCGACCACGATGTCGTCGGCCGTCAGGTTCAGCGCGTCCAGGTCCTCGGCCGCCAGTTCCTTGGAGTCCTCGGCGCCCTCGACCGCGGTGACCATGGCGCTCGGGCCGCCCGCGATCAGGCCGACGACCTCGCTCGGCTCGGTGTTGAAGGTGGGCGGGCACTCGGACGCGTCCAGCACGCCGAGGCGGCCCGCGGTGCCGGCGCCCGCGTAGATCAGGCGGCCGCCGCGGGCCATGCGCTCGGCGGTGCCGTCGATCGCCGCGGCGATCTGGGGGAGCTGAGCGGCCACGGCGGTCGGGACCGTGGCGTCCTCGCCATTCATGATCTTGGCGATCTCGAGGGTGGGGAGCTGGTCGATCTCGGCGAGCTCGGGGCGGAACGCCTCCGTCGTGAGGGTGGCCAGCTGGGCTCGGAGTTCGGTGTACGTGGCGTCGGTGGACATCGTCGTCTCGGGGCTTTCTGTGCGGGTGGGTGGCGTCTGCCTTGTGCTGTTTCGTTTCCGGCTCACGGCCGGTGGGGCTTCTCGCGCAGTTCCCCGCGCCCCTGAAAGGCCTGCGGCCTTCAGGGGAAGCTGCGCGAAGCGCATGCTTCAGGGGCGCGGGGAACTGCGCGACCAGCCCCCACCGGCCGTGAGCCGGGGACGAGCGTCATGACCTGCCACCCCGGGACGTGGCGCGGTGGCGGTGGGCCAGGGCCTCGTAGGACGCGGACAGCGCCGGCGCCGCCGACTCGTACGTGCGTTGCGCCACGCCCACGAACAGACAGTCCACGACCAGGAGCTGGCTGGTCCGGGAGGACATCGCGGCGGGGCGCAGCTCGCTCTCGCGGGCGATGGACGTGGTGAGGATGTGGTCCGCGTACTGCGAGACCGGGGCGTCCGGGCGGCCGGTGATCGCGATCGTCGTCGCGCCGTGCTCGAAGGCGACCCGGAGGGGTTCGATGACGTCGCTGGTGGTGCCGGAGTGGGTGATGGCGACGGCCACGTCCCCGCTGCGCAGGCTCACCGCGTTGGTGACGGCCAGGTGCGGGTCGGAGTGCGCGTACGCGACATGACCGATGCGCAGGAGCTTCTGGGCCAGGTCCTGGGCGACGAGGCCGGAGGCGGCCATGCCGTAGATCTCGACGCGGCCCGCGCCCGCCAGGGCGTTCACGGCGGCGCCGAGCTGCACGGTGTCCAGGCCCGCGGCGGTGTCGGCGAGGGTCTGCTGCTCGTCGTACGCGAGCTTCGCGACGACGTCGGCGATCGGGTCGTCGACCGCGATGTCCGCCGTGACGGCCGGGGCGCGGCCCGACTGCTGCTGGGCGGCGAGCCCGGCGAGCGCCAGGCGCAGGTCGCGGTAGCCGGGGTAGCCGAGGAGGCGGGCGGTGCGGACCACCGTCGCCTCGCTGGTGCCGGTGAGCTCGGCGAGGCCGGTGACGGTCAGCGCGGCGCAGCCGGCCGGGTCACCGGCGACCGCCTCGGCGACCCGCTGCATGGACCGCGTCATCGACGGGGCCAGGGTGCGCACCTTGGCCGCGAGGGCGGCCGGGGCGGGCGGCGCGTCGCTGGCGAAACTTTCCTTCACGTCATTGCTCACGTAATGAAAGATATTTTCGGGACGGGTGGGGGTCAAGGGTCCTTCGCCCCTGTCGTGCGGCTCACACGCCCCTGCCGTAGGGCTCACACGCCCCTTGCGCCGCGGGCGCACAATTGGGGGATGGACACCATCAGCCCCCTGGAACAGGCCCTGCACGCGGCCCGCGCGCTCGTCCTCGCCGACCTGAAGGCGGTGGACGTCGCCGACGCGGACGTCGTCTCGCTGGTCGAGGAGTCGATCGCGCAGCGGCGCTGGTGGGTGGAGCAGTGGCCGGAGGGCGTCGAGTTCGTCACCGGGCTCGTGGCGCAGGACGTGAAGGACGGGATCCTGGAGCGGTACGGGCGCTGGCCGCTCTGCCCGGTCTGCGGCCCGGGGTCCGGCACGGAGGGGCCGCACGCGCTGGACGTCGAGCCGGAGCTGGGGGCCGACCCGCACTGGGTGTGCTCGGAGGCGGGCGTGGTCGTGGCGCCGGTCGGCTCGCTCGGGACCGTCGCCGGGTGACCCTCTACATCGATCCGCCGGACTGGCCCGGTCACGGCCGCATGTGGTCGCACCTCGTCAGCGATGTGTCGTACGACGAACTGCACACGTTCGCAAGGGAGTTGGGAGTGCCGGAGCGCGCCTTCGAGCGCGATCACTACGACCTTCCGTCGCACCGTTACGCGGACGCGGTGCGGGCCGGGGCCGTGGAGATCGGCTCGAAGGAGCTCGTGCGGCGGCTCACGGACGCCGGGCTGCGGCGGCCGAAGGGGCGGCCCGCGTAGCGCCGCGGGCCACGACCTTGGAGGCGGTCCTCCGGTGCAGCCGCAGCGACACCGCCGTCAGGGCCAGTGCCGTGACCGTCATCGCGCCGCCCGCCCAGGCGACGGCCGGGTAGCCGAGGTGGGCGTCGATGACCGTGCCGCCGAGCCAGGGGCCGCCCGTGTTGCCGAGGTTGAACGCGGCCGTCGCGGTGGCGCCCGCCAGCGTGGGGGCGGCGCCCGCGACGTTGAACATCCGGGCGTTGAGGGCCGGGGCCGTGAAGAAGGCGGACAGGCCGAGCAGGAACGACAGGCCGACCGCCGCGACCGCGACATGGCCGAGCAGGGCGAGCGCGGCCAGGAAGACCGTCGACGCCGCGGTGCCCGTCAGCAGCACCCCGAAGAGGTGCGCGTCCGCGACCCGGCCGCCGACCGTCGTGCCGACCAGCGCGCCGACGCCGAACAGGGCCAGCACCGCGGGGACCCAGCCCTCGTCCAGGCCCGCGACGTCCGTCAGGAACGGGGACAGGTAGCTGAACGCGCAGAAGACGCCGCCCGCCGCCAGCGCCGTCACGGCGATCGACAGCCACACCTGACGGTCCGCGTAGATCGACAACTCGCTCTTCAGGCGCGGGCGTTCGGCGGCCAGGGGGATGCGCGGGACGAGCGTGAGGATGCCGACGAGCGCGATCGCCGAGGCCGCGCCGACCGCCCAGAACGCCGCGCGCCAGCCGAGCCCGTCACCGAGGAAGGCACCGGCCGGGACGCCGAGCACGTTCGCGATCGACAGGCCGCCGATCATGACCGCCATCGCGCGGGCCCGCTGGTTCATCGGCACCATCGCGATGGCCACCGCCGCGCCGACCGCCCAGAACCCGGCGCAGGCCAGCGCGGACACGACGCGGGACGCGAAGAGGACCGCGTACGAGGGGGCGAGAGCGCCCGCGATCTGGCCCAGGCCGAACACGGTGATCAGGGCGATGAGCGTGGTGCGGCGCGGCAGGCGCAGCGTCGCCACCGCGAGCAGCGGGGCGCCCACCACCATGCCGATCGCGAACGCCGAGATCAGCAGGCCGGCCTGCGGGATCGTGACGTCCATGTCGTCGGCGATCGCCGGGAGCAGCCCGGAGAGCATGAACTCGCTCGTGCCGAGGGCGAAGACACTCAGGCCGAGTATGTAGACGGCCAGGGGCATGGCGGTGCGGGCGGGATTTCGCGGCATGCAAGGGGCAACCGGGGGATGGGGGGTGGCATTCCCGGCGACCGCCACGCCTTCAGGCGGTCAGCAGCCGCAGCTCCGTGGAGAGGTTCTCCCGGGCCGGGGCCTCCCAGTTCGCCTTTCCGTACGGGGTCCTGAACAGCCTTGGGAGAGAGAGGAGTTGGCTGAGCACCGCCGCCCGGCCGCTTCTGAAGGCTTCGTCGGGGACGAACGCGTACTCCTCGCGGACCGCTCGCGTATAGGCCGCGTACGGCTCCGGGGGCGACGCGAGGATCGCCAGGTCGGCGTCGCACAGGGCCTCGCCGTTGGTGTCGTCGTCGGCCGGGTCGTGGGTGACCGTGAGGCGGACCAGGCGGGCCACCTCGGCGATCCGGTCCGCCGCGAGACCGGCCTCCGCCAGCGCCCGCTCGGCGAGGGCGGCGGACCGCTCCTCGTTCTCCGAGCGGTCCGGGCGGTACACCGCGTCGTGGAACCAGGCCGCGAGCCGCACCAGCGCCGGGTCCGCCGCGTGCTCCTCCAGTACGTCGATGTGGTCGAGGACCGCGGTGAGGTGCGCGGGGGTGTGGTACCGGCGCTGTGGTTCGGACCAGCGGGTCAGCAGGGCGTGGCCGTATCGGTCCGGGTCGACGGCGCCGGTGTCCGCCTCGTCGGTGTCGTCGGTGTCGTCGGTGTCCAGCGCGCCGAGGAGTGCCGAGCGCCAGCGCCGGATCAGCTCGTCGTGCCGGGGGTCGCCGTCCGTCATCTCTGTCGTCGTCTCCTTCATGGGACGACCTTAGGCGCCCTACCGTGTGGCCATGACTGCAGACACCGTACGGACGAAAGAGCGTGACCCCGGGCTGCCGGGACGCCTGCTGGTCTCCGAACGGGACGTCCTCGTACCGTTGTTGCGGGCCAGGCCCGACGCCGACTTCGCCCGCTACACCGCGTGTCCGGGGTGGACCGTGCGGGATGTGCTCGCGCACTGCTCGGCCGCGCTGATCCGGGTCGTGGAGAGCCGGTTCGAGGCCGGGGTGTTCAGTCCCGAGTGCAACGACCGGGACATCGCCGAGCGCGCCGACCGGAGCAACCAGCAGATCGTCGACGAGCTGGAGCGCGGCATGACCGACGCCGGGGCCGCCATCGCCGCGGCGGGCGGCCGCCTCGACGGGGTCGCGCTGGGGGAGTGGGTGCACGCGGGGGACGTACGGGACGCGTTCGGGGAGCCCGGGGCGTATGCCGGGGTCGGGCTTCCGGTGGCCCTCGAACTGCTGGCGCGGATCACTCGTGACCGGGGGCGGGTGGCGCTGCACGCCGATCTGGACGACGTGGACGAGCCGCTGGTGCTCGGGGCCGTCGCGGGCGAGGGGCCGCCGGCGCGGTACATCGGGGATGCGGCGACCTTGGTGCGGTTGTGCGCGGGGCGGCCGGTGGTGGGGGCGCGCTATGAGCTGGCCGGGGTGCGGGAGGCTGAGCTGAATTTGTTCGGGTGAGCGGGTGCGGGGGGTGGTTCGTTGCCGGGTGCGCGTGGGTGGTGGCCGGTCGCGCAGTTCCCCGCGCCCCTTTTCGCCTGAGCGTCTGCCGGGTTCCCTTGTCGCGCGGCGGAAGGTCGCGGGGAACTGCGCGAAGCAGGGCCACCGGGCCGCAGTCGCGAACGAAAGCGCATCCGGCACCGGCACCGGCCCCCGCGGAAATCGTTGGCACCGGCATTCAGGCGTCACGTAGAATCGCCCGTCTTTCCCGCCTCCCCTTGCCGGAGTGCCGCCGACCGGTCGGAAACCGGGCGGCCCGTGACGTACATATCTCGGAGCCGGAGGCAGAACCCGTGAGTCAGCCAGCGTCACCGCTCGACCGTGAGCGCGCACACCTAGCCTCGTCCCGCTCCGCACTGCGGGCCATGCGCGAGGACGTGCAGGCCCTGGACATCCGTGACGTCACCGCGAACTGGGTGAACGCCGAGGTGCTGCAGCGCCAGATCGACGAGCGGATCAAGGCGCTCGCCGACCTGAGTCACACCCCGCTCTTCTTCGGGCGGCTCGACTACCTGCACGCGCCGGGCGCCGACCGGGCCGAGGGTGCCGAGGGGGAGCAGTTCTACATCGGGCGGCGGCACGTGCACGACGCCGACGGCGACCCGATGGTCATCGACTGGCGCGCGCCCGTATCGCAGCCGTTCTACCGGGCCTCGAAGAAGGACCCGCTGGACGTCGCGCTGCGCCGCCGGTTCGGTTACACGGGCGGGGAGTTGACCGCCTATGAAGACGAGAACCTGACCGACCCCGCCGAGGTCGAGCGGACCAGCAAGCTGCTCCAGCAGGAGATCGAGCGGCCGCGCGTCGGCCCGATGCGCGACATCGTGGCCACCATCCAGCCCGAGCAGGACGAGATCGTCCGTAGCGGCCTCGCCGGGTCGGTCTGCGTGCAGGGAGGGCCCGGGACCGGAAAGACCGCCGTCGGCCTGCACCGTGTCGCCTATCTGCTGTACGCGCACCGCGAACGGCTCGCCCGCACCGGCACCCTCGTCATCGGACCCAACAAGTCCTTCCTCCACTACATCGAGCAAGTGCTGCCCGCGCTCGGCGAGTTGGAGGTCAAGCAGGCCACTGTCGACGATCTCGTCGCGCACGTGGAGGTGCGGGGCACCGACGACGCGAGCGCCGCGCTGGTGAAGGGCGACGCCCGGATGGCCGAGGTGCTGCGGCGCGCCCTGCGCTCGCACATCACGCCGCCGACCGAGGGCGTCGTGGTCGTGCGCGGTTCGCGCCGGTGGCGTGTCGCCTCGTACGAACTGGAGGAGATGGTCTCCGAGTTGATGGCCCGCGACATGCGGTACGGGGCCGCGCGCGAGGCGCTGCCGCAGCGGATCGCGCACGCCGTGCTCGTCCAGATGGAGCGGGCCGGGGAGGCTCCCGACGACCGCGTGCAGAACGCCGTCGCGCGCAACGCCGCCGTGAAGGCCGCCGTCAAGGAGATCTGGCCGCCCGTCGACCCGGCGAAGCTGGTGCTGCGGCTGCTGTCGGACCCGGACTTCCTGGCCGAGCACGCGGCCGGGCTGTTCGACGAGGCCGAGCAGAAGGCCATGCTGTGGGAGAAGCCGGCGCGCAGCGTGAAGACCGTCAAGTGGTCCGCCGCGGACGCGGTGTTGATCGACGAGGCCGGCGATCTCGTCGAGCGCACGCACTCGCTCGGGCACGTGGTGCTCGACGAGGCGCAGGACCTGTCGCCGATGCAGTACCGGGCGGTCGGGCGGCGCGCCACGACCGGTTCCGTGACCGTGCTCGGCGACCTCGCGCAGGGCACGACCCCGTGGGCGACGCGGAGCTGGGCCGAGGCGCTGTCCCATCTGGGCAAGCCGGACGCCGTGGTGGAGGAGCTGACGGCCGGTTTCCGTGTGCCGTCCGACGTCATCGCGTACGCGTCCCGGCTCCTTCCGCACATCGCGCCCGGGCTCGCTCCGGTGGCGTCGGTGCGGGAGAACCCCGGGGCGTTCGAGGTGCGGGCCGCCGCCGGGGACGACGACGTGGTCGCGGCCTGCCGGGAGGCGCTGGAGTACGAGGGGTCGATCGGGCTCATCGCGGCGGACGCGCGTTGCGCGGCGCTGGGGGAGCTGCTGACGGAGGCGGGGCTCACGTTCCTGGCGCCCGGTGAGGAGACGACCGCCGAGTCGCGGCTCACGCTCGTGCCGGCGTCGCTCGCGAAGGGGCTGGAGTACGACTACGTGGTCCTCGACGAGCCCGCGGCGGTGGTGAGCGGCGAGCCGGACGAACGCACCGGGCTGCGCCGCCTGTACGTCGCTCTGACCCGCGCGGTGTCGGGGCTCCTGGTGGTCCACGGGGCGCCGCTGCCGGAGGAGTTGGGGGCCGCCGCGTAGGCGCGGCCGAGCCTCTTACGCCTTCGCGTCTGCCGGGTGCGCTTGGTTCGCGGCTGCGGGCCGGTGGTCCTGCTGCGCGCAGTTCCCCGCGCCCCTGGGAGCGAGCTTCGCTCGCCCAGGGGAGGCTGCGCGCAGCGCATGCCTCAGGGGCGCGGGGCTGTGCCCATCAGCGGCTCCGCCGCGGGGCGCGACCAGCCACGACGCACCCACAGCCGCGAGACGAACCGCCACCCGGCAGACGCGAAGGCGAAAAGCCCCGCCGGGCCCGCACCCGCAACCCCGGCGGCGCCCTACGCGTCCAGCGCCTCCCGCCACACCCGTACCGCGTCCGCCGAGACCGGCCCGTCCCACCCGCGCGGTCGCGACGCCCCGCCGATGTGGAACGCCGAGATCCCGGCGGCCCGCAGGCCGGCGACGTGTTCGAGGCGGAGGCCGCCGCCCACCAGGATCTGCTGCTCGTACCCGGGCTCGCCGGAGGCGGCCCGTGCCGCCTCGGCGACCAGGACGTCGAGGCCGGCGTCGACCCCGTCGGCCGAGCCCGCGGTCAGATACGTGTCGAGCCCCGGCAGGTCCGCGAGCTGCTTGCGCAGCGCGTCGCGGTCCGCGGCCCGGTCGACGGCCCGGTGGAACGTCCACCGGCAGCCGTCCAGCTCGCCCACCAGACGCTCGACGGCCGCCAGGTCGGGGCCCCCGTGCTCGTCCAGGAACCCGAGCACGAACTCGTCCGCGCCCGCGGCCCGCAGCGTCCGCGCCCGCTCCACCAGAGCCGACACGTCGCCGGCGGCGAAGCCGTCCGCGAGCCGCAGCATCACGCGCAGCGAAATGTCCACGGCGCCGCGGATCGCCGCGAACGTCTCGACCGACGGTGTCAGACCGTCCGCGGCCATGTCGGTGACCAGCTCGAGCCGGTCCGCGCCCCCGGCCTGGGCGGCGATCGCGTCCTCGGCGTCGAGGGCGATCACCTCCAGGACTGCACGCTTGCTCATGAGGCTCTGGCTCCTGTCGCGCGTCGACCCGGCCCCGAACCCTCGGCGGATACGGCTTACAGGTCTAGTCCAATGTCCCGCTCAGCCTACGCCGCGTGCACGGTGAACGCAGCCGTCCTGACCTTGCCGTCGTGCTTGAAGTCCAGGAAGAGCCGGTACGTACCCGTGCTCGGCGCGGTCGCGGTGAAGGAAACCTCCGGCCCCGGCCTGCCGTCGTGCGGGTGAACGTGAAGGTACGCGAGATCCCCGGAGCGCAGCGCGACCAGGTGCCCGTACGCGCCGAGATACGGCTCCAGATCGGTGACGGGACGCCCGTCCTTGCTGACGCCGAGAGTGAGCTCGCTCGCGGTGCCCGGCCTCAGTTCGCCGTCGACCCGGACCTCGTACCCGTCCGCCGTGCGTGCCGTCGCCGCGTGCGGGGGCAGTGGCGCGGGTGCGTACGTCCCCGCGACCCCGAGCCCGGCGCCGAGCGTGAGCCCCTCCTCCTCGCCGCGCGGCGTGAAGTCGGCGAAGACCCGGTAGTCGCCCGCCTTCGGCAGCGAGACCGGGGTCGACCAGGTCCCGTCGGCCGCCCGCACCGGATGCAGATGCCGGTACGCGGTCAGGTCGCGCGAGGCGACGATCAGGTGCAGCTCCTTGCCGTGCTCCTTCGTGTACGAGGTCAGGGGCTTGCCGGTGGCGTCCTTGGTGATGGTGAAGCGGAGCTCGCCGGTGCGGCCCGGCAGTCGGTCGCGCTCCAGGTCGAGCGTGTAGCCGCGCTCGGAGACCTGGAGTCCGCCGGGCGTGGTGTCGGCGGCGGCCGCGGGGGCGGCGGCGTGCTCGTCGTGCGCGGCCGGCCGCTTCTCGTCCCCGGCGACGACCGGGTCCGCCGCGCTGCCGACCCCGTACGCGGTCCCGAACGTGGCGGCCGCCGCGGCGGTGAAGGCGGCGATCTTCAGTCCTGTGCGCATGACGGGCTCCTCGGTTGGCTGGTCGGCGGGGCGGTCGGCGCCTGGGCGTCGCCGTTGTCACGAAGATACCCCTAGGGGGTATCAAGTCAAGCCCGGTCCGACCTTGCTCACGATACCCCCGAGGGGTATAAATGACGAACGTCACGGGGTACCCGCCCCGGGTACCGGCTACCGAGGAGGCACCATGTCGGCGCACACCGTCGCCCCACCCGCGCAGGTGGAACTCGCCATCGGCGGCATGACCTGCGCGTCGTGTGCCGCCCGTATCGAGAAGAAGCTGAACCGGATGGACGGCGTCGAGGCGACCGTCAACTACGCCACCGAGAAGGCGAAGGTCGCGTACGCGGACGGGGTCGAGGTCGCGGACCTGATCGCGACCGTCGAGGCCACCGGATACACGGCGCGGGAGCCCGCCCCGCCCGTGCCTGTGCCGGAGGGCGGCCCCGCGGCCGGCGCGGACGACGAGCTGCGTCCGCTGCGTCAGCGGCTGATCACCGCGGTGGTCCTCGCCGTGCCCGTCGTCGCGATGGCGATGATCCCGGCCCTCCAGTTCGAGTACTGGCAGTGGCTGTCCCTGACGCTGGCCGCGCCCGTCGTGACGTACGCGGCCTGGCCCTTCCACAAGGCGGCGTTCACGAACGCGCGGCACGGCGCCGCGACGATGGACACGCTGATCTCGCTCGGCACCTCGGCCGCGTTCCTGTGGTCGGTGTGGGCGCTGTTCCTCGGCACCGCCGGCACGCCCGGCATGACGCACCCCTTCGAGCTGACCATCGGCCGCGGTGACGGCGCGGGGAACATCTACCTGGAGGCCGCCGCGGGCGTCACCGCCTTCATCCTCGCGGGCCGCTACTTCGAGGCACGCTCCAAGCGGAAGGCGGGCGCCGCGCTCAGGGCGCTGCTCGAACTGGGCGCCAAGGACGTCACCGTCGTCCACGAGGGCGGACACCGACAGACCGTTCCGGTCGGCGAGTTGAAGGTCGGGGACCGGTTCCTCGTCCGGCCCGGCGAGAAGATCGCCACCGACGGCACCGTCGTCGAGGGCTCCTCCGCCGTGGACGCCTCCATGCTCACCGGTGAGTCCGTGCCGGTCGAGGTCGCGACCGGCGACGCCGTCACCGGTGCCACGCTCAACGCCGGCGGCCGGCTCGTCGTCGAGGCCACCCGTGTCGGCGCCGACACCCAGCTCTCCCGCATGGCCAGGCTCGTCGAGGACGCCCAGAACGGCAAGGCGGCCGCGCAGCGTCTCGCCGACCGCGTCTCCGGGGTCTTCGTCCCCGTCGTCATCGCCCTCGCCGTCGCCACCCTCGGCTTCTGGCTCGGCAACGGCGCGGGCTGGACGGCCGCCTTCACCGCGGCCGTGGCCGTCCTGATCATCGCCTGCCCGTGCGCCCTCGGCCTCGCCACGCCCACGGCCCTCATGGTCGGCACGGGGCGCGGCGCGCAGCTCGGCATCCTCATCAAGGGCCCCGAGGTCCTGGAGACGACCCGCAAGGTCGACACGATCGTCCTCGACAAGACCGGCACGGTCACCACGGGCCGGATGACACTCCTCGCCACGCACGTCACGGACACCACGTCCAAGGGTGAAGTCCTGCGGCTCGCGGGCGCGTTGGAGCACTCCTCCGAGCACCCCGTCGCGCAGGCCGTCGCGGCGGGCGCGCTGGCCGAGGCCGGTACGCTCCCCGCTCCCGAGGACTTCGTGAACATCGCCGGGCTCGGCGTCCAGGGCGTCGTCGAGGGGCACGCGGTCCTCGTCGGCCGTGAACAGCTGCTGGCGCAGTGGGAGATCCGCCTGCCGGTGGAACTGGCGCGCGCCAAGGCGCGGGCGGAGGCCGCCGGCCGTACGGTGATCGCGGTGGCCTGGGACGGGGAGGCCCGCGCGATCCTCGAAGTCGCCGACGCCGTGAAGGAGACCAGCCCGGACGCCGTCCGCCGGCTGCGTCGACTGGGCCTGCGGCCCGTGCTGTTGACCGGGGACAACGAGGCCGTGGCCCGCGCCGTCGCCGCCGAGATCGGCATCACCGACCCGGCGGACGTCATCGCCGAGGTCCTTCCGCAGGACAAGGTCGACGTCGTCAAGCGCCTTCAGGGCGAGGGGCGTTCGGTGGCCATGGTCGGTGACGGGGTCAACGACGCGGCGGCGCTGGCGCAGGCCGATCTGGGGCTCGCGATGGGGACCGGTACGGATGCGGCGATCGAGGCCGGTGACCTGACGCTCGTCCGCGGTGACCTGCGCTCCGCGGGCGACGCGATCCGGCTCTCCCGCAAGACCCTGGGCACGATCCGGTCGAACCTGTTCTGGGCCTTCGCGTACAACGTGGCGGCGTTGCCGCTCGCCGCGGCGGGGCTCTTGAATCCCATGATCGCCGGGGCGGCCATGGCCTTCTCCTCGGTCTTCGTGGTCGGTAACAGCCTGCGGCTCCGCGGATTCCGTCCCGGGTTCTGAGGTTCGTCGCGGGGTGCGGGCCCGGTGGGGGCTGGTCGCGCAGTTCCCCGCGCCCCTGAGGCATGCGCTTCGCGCAGCCTCCCCTGAAGGCCGCAGGCCTTTCAGGGGCGCGGGGAACTGCGCGAGAAGCCCCCACCGGCCGTCAGCCGAGGGCGAAGCCGGTTTTCAGGGGCGCGGGGAACTGCGCGAGAAGCCCCCACCGGCCCGCAGTCGCGAACGGCGCATAGAGTCGCCCACTGTGATCACCCGCGCACGCAAAGTCACCCCGTACGTCCTCGCGGCAGCCTCCGTGGCCGCGCTGCTCGCCCTCTGTGCCCTCCAGCGCGCCCCGATGGCCGACGTCCTGGTCTACCGGGCCGAGGGCCACGCGGCGGCGACGCGTGGCGCGGACCTGTACGGATTCACCGTCACCGAGTGGCAACTGCCCGCCACCTACCCCCCGTTCGCCGCGCTCCTGTTCGTGCCGACGACGTGGCTGCCGCTGCCCGCGCTCAAGGCCGTCTTCCTGCTCGGCAACATCGTGCTCACCGCACTCCTGGTGCAGCTGTCCTGCCGTCGCCTCGCGGGACTGCGGCCGGCCGGGGCCACGGTCTGCGCGGTCGCCGGCGGAGCGCTCTGGCTCGAACCCGTCTTCCAGACCGCCGTGTTCGGCCAGATCAACCTGGCCCTGGCCTGCCTGATCCTCTGGGACCTGACCCGCCACGACACCGCCCGCTGGAAAGGCGTCGCCCTCGGTGTCGCGACCGGCATCAAGCTGACGCCCGCCGTCTTCATCGTGTACCTGTTCCTGGCGGGCCGCCGCCGCGAGGCCGCCCGCGCGACCGCCGGATTCGCCGGCACCGTCGCCGTCGGCGGGCTCGTACTCCCGTACGCCAGTGGGGAGTTCTGGACCGGGCGGCTCTACGAGACCGGGCGCGTCGGCAAGGCGTGGATCGTCGACAACCAGTCGCTGCAAGGGCTGGTGGCCCGGGCGCTGCACACCGCCGAACCGGGACTGCTCTGGGCCGTCCCGGCGGCCCTCGTCGCCGCCGCGGGGCTGTACGCGGCGACCCGCGGGGCCCGGACGCCCGCCCAGGGCATCGTGCTCACCGCCCTGACCGCGCTGCTCGTCTCACCGATCAGCTGGTCCCATCACTGGGTGTGGTGCGTGCCGCTGCTCGCGCTGCTGTGGGCCGGGGGGCATCGGCGTACGACGGTCGCGCTGGCGGTGGTGTTCACCGCCCGCACCATGTGGATCCTGCCGCACCAGGGCGACCTGGACCTTCAACTGCCTTGGTGGCAGCAGCCGTTGGCGGCGCCGTACCCGCTGCTCGGGGTGGGCGTGCTGGGCCTCGCGGTGCTGGACGCCCGGCGGCGCCGCGACGCACACCCCGCCCCGTCCGGAGCGCCGGTGCGTCAGCTGCCGGCCAGCAGTTCGTCCGCGTCCACGATCCGGTAGGCGTACCCCTGCTCGGCCAGGAACCGCTGCCGGTGCGCCGCGAAGTCCTGGTCGATGGTGTCGCGGGCGACGACCGAGTAGAAGCGGGCCTCGTGCCCGTCCGCCTTCGGCCGCAGCACCCGGCCGAGCCGCTGCGCCTCCTCCTGGCGCGAGCCGAACGTGCCCGACACCTGGATCGCGACCGTCGCCTCCGGCAGGTCGATGGAGAAGTTCGCGACCTTCGACACGACGAGGACGCTGATCTCGCCCTCGCGGAACGCGTCGAAGAGCTTCTCGCGCACCGCGTTCGTCGTCTCGCCCTTGATGACCGGGGCGTCCAAGTGGGCGCCCAGCTCGTCGAGTTGGTCGATGTACTGGCCGATGACGAGGGTCTGCTCGCCCGCGTGCTTCTTCACCAGCGCCTCGGTGACCTTCCGCTTGGTGGCGGTCGTCGCGCAGAAGCGGTACTTCTCCTCCTGCTCGGCGGTGGCGTACGCGAGCCGCTCGGAGTCGGTGAGGTTGACGCGTACCTCGACGCAGTCCGCCGGGGCGATGTAGCCCTGCGCCTCGATCTCCTTCCACGGGGCGTCGAACCGCTTCGGGCCGATGAGTGAGAAGACGTCGGACTCGCGCCCGTCCTCGCGTACGAGGGTGGCGGTCAGCCCGAGGCGGCGGCGCGCCTGGAGGTCGGCGGTGAACTTGAAGACGGGCGCGGGCAGCAGGTGCACCTCGTCGTAGACGACCAGGCCCCAGTCGCGGGAGTCGAACAGCTCCAGGTGCGGGTAGACACCCTTCCGCTTCGTCGTCAGCACCTGGTACGTGGCGATGGTGACCGGGCGGATCTCCTTCTTCGTACCGCTGTACTCGCCGATCTCGTCCTCGGTGAGCGAGGTGCGCTTCACCAGCTCGTGCTTCCACTGGCGGGCGGAGACGGTGTTCGTGACGAGGATGAGCGTGGTCGCCTTGGCCTCGGCCATCGCCCCGGCCCCGACCAGCGTCTTGCCCGCGCCGCAGGGCAGGACGACGACACCGGAGCCGCCGTGCCAGAAGTTCTCCACGGCCTGCTTCTGGTACGGGCGCAGCGACCAGCCGTCCTCGGCGAGCTCGATGGGGTGCGCCTCGCCGTCCACGTACCCGGCGAGGTCCTCGGCGGGCCAGCCCAGCTTCAGCAGGGTCTGCTTGATCTGGCCGCGCTCGGAGGGGTGCACGGCCACGGTGTCGGCGTCGATGCGGGCGCCGACGAGCGGCTGGATCCGCTTCGAGCGGAGGATCTCCTCCAGGACCGGGCGGTCGGTGGACGTCAGGACGAGGCCGTGCGCCGGGTGCTTGCTCAGCGTCAGGCGCCCGTAGCGGTCCATCGTCTCCGCGATGTCGACGAGCAGCGCGTGCGGCACCGGGTACCGGCTGTACTCCACGAGCGCGTCCACGACCTGCTCCGCGTCGTGCCCGGCGGCCCGCGCGTTCCACAGGCCGAGCGGCGTCAGCCGGTACGTGTGGATGTGCTCGGGCGCCCGCTCCAGCTCGGCGAACGGGGCGATCGCCCGGCGGCAGTCGTCGGCCTGCTCGTGGTCGACCTCGAGAAGCAGGGTCTTGTCCGACTGGACGATGAGTGGACCGTTCACGCGCGGCACCCTTTCTGCTGGGCCTGGCCCGGTGTGGCCAAACGTCCAGTGTGCCTCATGGGGTGCCGTGCGGGTGTTCGGTCGGCTGCCCCGGGCGCGAACGGGGTCACCCCGCGTCGGGCGCCAGCTCCGCCACCCCCGTCACCCGGTGCAGCGGATACGTCCGGACCTCGTCCGCCGTGTGGTCGTACGCCGTGACGAACCCGCCCTCGACCCGGATCGGCGCGATGACCCGCTGGCTGGCGGAGCCCTCCGCGTTGACGTAGCCGATCCACAGGGTGTCGCCCGTCATCACCGCGGCCTGCATCGTGGCGAGGGTGTCCGCGGGGGTGGTGCGGGGCAGCTCGCCGTTGGCCGCCGGGGCCTGCTTGCGCGGGGTCGTGGCCGCCGTGTCGCCCGCTCTGATGGCCCGGATCGCGGCGTCGAGGAGTGTGCCGTCGGGCAGCGGGGGGCCGTCGGGCACCGGCTCGGGGGCCGTGCGCGGCGGGGTGCGGTGGGCGTGCGCGCGGGCGATCAGGACATCGCCCTCGGGGGTCTCGGCGGCCGGGGCGAAGCCCATCGCGCGCAGCCCTTCGAGGAGCGTGCCGGGGTCGGCCTGGGCGGCGAGGACGGTGGGCGCCAGGCGGCGCAGGCGCAGACCGGCGGCCCGCTTGTCGGCGAGGATCTCGCCGAGCACGGCGTCGTCGTCGCAGCGCACGTACGCGGAGGCCGCGCCGATCCGCAGATGCCCGTGGCGCCGGGCCACGTCGTCGATGAGGTACGCGAGGGGCTGGGGGACGGGCGTGCGGGAGTGGGCGCCCAGGAAGGTGTGCAGGTCGGAGGCGGTCCGCCCGGAGTCGAGCGCGCGGCGCACCGAGCCGGGCGTGAAGCGGTAGACCGTCGCGCCGCCTCTCGACTCCACGTCGGCGAGGACGGCGAGCGCCTCGGCGAGCGGGCGCACCAGCGGTCCGGGGGCGACCGCCGTCAGGTCGGCCTGGAGGAGTACGTGGTCGAGCGGTTCCGGCAGCAGCGGGGCGAGCAGCTTCTCGGCGCGGGCCGCGGTGGCCGACGCCTCCAGGGCGGTCCCTCCGGGCTCTCCGGGCTCACCGGGCTCTTCGTGTACGGGCAGCAGCGCCCGGCCGTGCGCGGACAGCGCCCCGCGGCCGGTCAACCCGATCAACTCGGCCTCGGCGAGCGTCCATCGGGTCAGGCGCGTGCGCAGGTCGAGGGAGGCGGGGGAGGGCCGCTCCCAGGTGAGGCGGGCCGTCAGCGACTCCGGGGCGGGCGCGGCGCCCTCCGGCAGGGTGCCGAGCAGGGCCAGCACCCGGTGGCGCACCTCGGGCGCCGCCGAGCGGTCCAGGTGCGGGCCGAGGGCGGACAGCGTGCGGTCCTTGCCGTCCCGCCCGCCCACCAGGCCGGACGTCCGCGTCGCCGACAGCCACGCCGTGGCCAGGCGGGTCCACCGCTCGGCCGGGGGACGCTCCAGCCACGCGTCGTACTCGGGGGTCGCCGCGTACCGCTCGTCGGCCTCGCCGTCCGACGCGATCAGACCGGCGGCGTAGGCGAGTTCGACCCAGAAGGCGGCCGTCTGCTCGGTGGTGTCGAGGGCGGTGGCGGTGCGCTTGAGGTCGCGCACGCTCAGGCCGCCCGCGCGCAGGACGGCGGGCCCGCCCTCGTCCCAGTCCTTCAGCAGTTCCTCGACGGTGTCGAGCGCGGTGTACGCCTGCGCCGCCGCCGTCGCGTCCACAACCTGTGGACGGTGCGCCGCCTTCTCCTCGACGGCGGGCGCCAGCGGCTCCAGCGCGCGGTGCGCCCGGCCGCCGCGCAGGTGCAGCGCGGCCTCCCGGGGCAGCACGACCGTGCCCGGATTCGTCGGCACCAGCAGCGCGCGGTCGAGCAGCCAGCGCAGATGGGCCGCGGGCCGGGCCGTCACCTGCCCGTACGGCGGTCCCCACAACAGCCGGTTCAGCACCTCGATGGACTCGGCCGGGGCCTCGTCGAGCAGCGCCGACATCCGGTGCGGGTCCGTGAACAGGGCCGTCAGCGCGGAGACCGCGGACACCGGGTCGTGGGTGGACGGCAGGCCCGCCGCCGCCACGATCTCCTGGATGCGGCCCGGCGACATGCCGGAGGTGGCCTCGGCGACGGTCGGGCCGAGGCCGGTGGGCGACGGATGCTGCGGCGCGGGCACGAGCAGCTCGCGGGCCGTGCGTACGAGGCGCAGCTGGTCGTCGCCGCCCCAGGCGAGGGCCTGCTCGCGCAGGGTGGCCACGGCACGCGGCAGCGCGTGCGTCGTGTCGGGGCCCGGCAGCAGGCTCTTCAGCGTCCCGTACGTCGTCGGGTCGGGGGCGACCGCCAGCGCCTGCGCCACCTGCTGCGTGAAGCGGTCCAGGCGGTCCAGTGCGCGGATCACCGAGGCGCGGGTGCCGGCCCGGGTGGCGAGCTGGGTGAGGTCGTTCGGCACCGGATTGAGCAGGTCGGGGCGGGCGCGCAGGAGACGGGCCAGGGACACGTCGTCCCGGGCGCGCAGCGCTTCCGCGAGGGAGCGGGGTGCCGCCGGTGTCTGCTCGTTGGGGCTCATCTGTCCCACGGTAGCGGGTGGCCATATCAAGCCCCTCCGGTGAGGGAGGAGCGGGGTCCGGGTCGCGGCCCCGTGGCCCGGAACACGCCGGGCCGCACCATTCGCGATACGGTCGGATGCCAACTGCTGCACCCCGGAGGGGACTTCGTGGGGATCGAGAGTGATCAGCTCGTCTTCGACTATCTGAGCCGGGTCGGGGACCTGGCCCAGCAGCGCCAGCTGCCGTCCGCGACACGAATGCGCCTGGTCACGGAGTTGCGCGGGGAGATCGACCGGCGCAGAGCGAGGACGACCGTCGACAGCCCGGCCGCCGTGCGCCGCATCCTCGACCGCCTCGGCACGCCGGACCGGATCGTCAGCGGCGCCCAGGAGGGCGGGTCCGCCGCGGCCGACCCGGCGGCGCCCCTCATCCGCCCGCTGCCCGAGCAGCGCTCCACCAAGGACGAGCGGAGCGGCGGGCTGCGCCGCAGGGTGCCGCGCCCGCGCCGCGAGCCCGCCCCGGAGCAGCCGGCCGACGCACCGTCGCCGCCGCACCTGGCCGGCACCGACGAACTCGGCGTGCCGGGCGGCGACACGGACTGGTGGCGGATCGGTGACGGCGCCCCGGGGGCCGGGCTGTCGCTCACCGACACGGACAGCGTGCCGGGGTTCACGGGCGGGGTGGAGATCCCGGACATACTCAAGCCGCCGAGGCGCCGCCCCGACGGCCCGGACCTGCGCAAGCGCCCGGAGCCGGAGGCGGTGGAGGACGACGAGGAGGCCGACGAGGCCGAGGCGCAGGACGAGGAGGCGGTCGAGGAGCCGCGCGCCTTCCGGCGCCGCCGGACCGTGCCCCGTATGGCCCCGGCCGGAGGCTGGACCAACCCCCTGCTCCTGCTGGCCGCCGCGGCCCTCGTCGTCGGCGCGGTCCTCGGCAACATCCTGGTCCTGCTGGTCGGTTGGGCCGTCGTCTACCTCTCCCGCCGGCTGACCGTCCTGCAGAAGAAGTTCGCGGTGTTCGGCCTGCCCGCTCTGGCCGTCGTGGGCGGCATCGTCTGGCTGTGGGGGCGCGGCGAAGGGAAATGGGGCGCGCCGCTCGCCGACGGGCGGATGAGCGGCGCGTTCCAGGAGACCTGGCCGTGGGTGCTGCGGTGCGCCGCGTTCGCCTCGGCCCTGTATCTGCTGTGGCGGTCGCAGCGCCCCCGGATCTGAATCGGTCCTACCGGGCCAGGTCGGACCGGAGCTCGGAGAGGATCTGGTTCGCCGCCGTGTAGCCGATGCCCTGGATCCACAGTTCGTCGTCCACCTGGTAGACCTTGCCGTCCTTGACGGCCTTCAGGTTCTTCCACAGGCCGCTCGTGGTGGTCTCGGTGACCTTCGCCCGGCCCGGCCTCCCGTACGTCGACGTGTAGATGACGTCCGCGTCCGCCTTGTCGATCTGCTCGGGGCTGACGTCGTACGAGAATCCGTCCTTGGCCTTGTCGGTGATCGCGGGCCGGCCGAGGCCGATGTCGGCGAGGATCGTGCCGATGTAGTTCTGCTTGCCGTAGATCCGGATGTCGGCGCCCTCCACGAACCGGACGACGTTCACCTCGGTCCTCGCGGCCTTCGCTCTGCCTCCCAGTGCCTCGGTGACGGCGGCGACATGGGTCTCGTACGTCTTGACGGCCTTCTTGGCCTGCGCCTTCTTGCCCAGGGCGTCGGCGTGCACGAGGAAGTTCTGCTTCCACGGGTAGCCGGTCGTCTCCGTGAGCACGGTCGGGGCGATGGCGCTGAGCTGCTGGTAGCGCTGCCCGTCGCGGATCTTGCTGCCGAGGATCAGGTCGGGCTTCAGCCCGGCGATCTTCTCCAGGCTGGGGTTGGCGATCTCGCCGACCTCGGTGATGCCGCTGGTCCTGTCCTTCGGAAGGTACGAGAGGAACGCGTCCTCGGCGCCCGCGCGCGTGGCGCCGACCGGCTTCACACCGAGGGTGATCGCGGAGTCGAGCTCGGCGGTGTCCAGGACGACGACGCGCTTCGGTGCGTTCTTCACTTTTACGTCGCCCATCGCGGTCCGCACCGTATGAGTGGTGCCCGCGGTGGTGGGGCCGGAGCCCTTCTTCCCCGAGTCGTCGGAGGTGCAGGCCGTCAGGGTCAGGGCGGTGCTGAGGGCGAGGGTGGTGAGGAGGGTGCCGCGGCGCTTGAGGGAGGCGTTCACTGTGGTGCCTTTCGGGTCGTCGGGCTGCCTTGCGTGGGTGCGTTGCCGGGTGCTCGTTTCGTCGTGGCTGGTCGCGCAGTTCCCCGCGCCCCTGGGACGAGCTCAGCTCGTCCAGGGGAAGGCTGCGCGGAGCGCATGCCTTCAGGGGCGCGGGGAACTGCGCGAAGCAGGACCACCGGTCCGTAGCCGCCCGTGAAGCAGGAGCCAGGCAGACGGACCGGCGAGGGCGATCACGGCGCCGGGGCGTGCCAAGGCGAACCCGGGACGACCAGAGGGGACCCCGTGACCGGGTCGGGGACCACCACGCACTCCAGGCCGAAGACCTCGCGCACCAGCTCCGCCGTGACCACCTTGCCCGGCTCCCCCTCCGCCACGATCCGCCCCTCCTTCATCGCCACCAGATGATCGGCGTACCGTGCGGCCTGGTTGAGATCGTGCAGCACGACAGCGACCGTACGCCCCTTGTCGTGGTTCAACTGGCGTACCAGGTCCAGGACTTCGACCTGGTGCGAGATGTCCAGGTAGGTGGTCGGCTCGTCCAGGAGCAGGATCTCCGTCTCCTGCGCGAGGGCCATCGCGATCCAGACCCGCTGCCGCTGGCCCCCGGAGAGTTCGTCGACGCCGCGGTCCGCGAGGGCCGCGACGTCGGTGCGTTCCATCGCCTCCGTGACGGCCCGCTCGTCCGCGTCGGACCACTGCTGCCACCAGTGCTGATGCGGCTGCCGCCCGCGCGAGACCAGATCGGCGACGGTGATCGCCTCGGGCGCGACCGGCGTCTGGGGCAGCAGCCCGATCTGCTGGGCGATCCTCTTGGTGGGCAGCTCGGCGAGCGCCTTGCCGTCGAGGACGACGGACCCGCCGGCCGGCTTCAGCAGCCGCCCGAGCGCCCGCAGGGTCGTCGACTTGCCGCACGCGTTGGGGCCGACGATGACGGTGACCTGCCCGTCGGGCACGGCCAGGTCGAGCTCGCGCACGACGACCCGGTCGTCGTAGGCGAGCGTCAGGTCGCGGGCCGAGAGCCGGCTCATGAGGTACCTCCGGAACTGGCGCGGACAGCGGCCCGGCCACGCACGATCAGCCAGATCAGATAGGGCGCCCCGACGGCGGCCGTCAGCACGCCCACCGGCAGTTCGGTCGGCGAGAACAGACGCCGGGCCAGCAGGTCCCCCACCACCACGATCAGCGCGCCGAGCAGCGCCGACGTGACCAGCGGGATCTGTGCCGTACGCGTCACCCGGCGGGCGATCTGCGGCGCGAGCAGCGCCACGAAGTCGACCGGCCCGGCCGCGCCCGTGGCCAGCGACGCGAGCACCACGCCCAGCGCGACGAGCCCGAGCCGTACCCGCCCGAGCCGCACCCCGAGCGCGGTCGCCGTGTCGTCGTCCAGCGAGACGGTGCGCTGCGCGCGGGCGGCCCACGCGACGCAGGGCGTGAGCAGCAGCAGGCTCCAGGCCAGCGGCTGCGCCTCCGCCCAGCCGCGCCCGTTGAGGGAGCCCGTCATCCAGATCTGCGCCTGCTGGGCGACGAGATAGTCGCCCTTGGTCATGAACAGGGTCGTCACCGACCGCAGGGCGATCGCGAAGCCGATGCCGATCAGCACGAAGCGCGTGGCGTGCAGCCCGCCGCGCCACGCGAAGACGTAGACGAGGGCCGCGGCCAGCACGCCGCCGCCCACGGAGACGTAGGGCAGATACGCGTACGAGGTGAGGCCGAAGGTCATGGCCGCCACGGTCACCGCGCTCGCGCCCTGGCTGATGCCGATGATGTCGGGGCTCGCGAGGGGGTTGCGGGCGACGGTCTGGATCAGGGCGCCCGCCACACCGAACGCCGCGCCCACCAACAGGCCGACGACCATGCGGGGTTCGCGCAGGGTGCCGACGACCAGCTCGTCCGGCGACGGCTGCCCGGTGAGGACCTTGAAGACCTCGGCGGGGCCGATGAACTGCTCCCCGACACAGAGGTACGCCACACAGCTCACGGCCAGCGCCACCGCGCAGACCGCCGCGACGACGGTCGCCCGCCGGTGCACCAGGAACCGGGCGCGGCCGGCGCGGGCGACGGCGTACCCGGCGGGACGTATGCCGATGCCGCTCACGCCGGTACCGCCTTCCTGCGCACCAGCGTCACGAGGAACGGCACCCCGATGAGCGCGGTCATCACCCCGGCCGGCACCTCGCTGGGCGGGAAGATCACCCGGCCCACCGTGTCCGAGACCAGCAGCATCACGGGCCCCACGAGCGCCGCCATCGGCAGCAGCCAGCGGTGGTCGGAGCCGACCACGGCGCGCGCGATGTGCGGCACGGCGAGCCCGATGAAGGCGATGGGCCCGGCGGCCGCGACCCCCACACCGGTCAGCACGGTCGCGCCGAGCCCGCCCACGATCCGTACGGTCGCCACCCGCTGCCCGAGCCCCTTCGCCACGTCCTCGCCGAGCGCGAGCGCGTCGAGCCCGCGGGCGACGGACAGCACGAGGACCACGCCCACCAGCAGGAACGGCCAGGTCTGGCCGATGAGATCGGCGTCACGGCCGGACAGCGATCCGACCTGCCAGAACCGGAACTCGTCGAGCGCCGACGCCTTGGTGGTCAGCACGGCGGTGGTCACCGACACCAGCAGCGCGTTGATCGCGGCGCCGCCGAGCGCGAGCTTCACGGGCGTCGCCCCGCCCCGCCCGCTCGCGGCGATCGCGTACACGGCGACGGACGCGATCCCGGCCCCGGCGAACGCGAACCACACGTACCCGGTCAGCGTGTGGATGCCCAGGTACGCGAGGGCGAGCACGACACCGACCGAGGCGCCCTGGCTGATGCCGAGGATGCCGGGGTCGGCGATGGGGTTGCGGGTGATGCCCTGGAGCACGGTCCCGGCCAGCGCGAGGGACGCGCCGACCATGATCCCGACGACGGTGCGCGGCACGCGCAGCCCCCGTACGACCTCGGCGGCATCGCTGTGCCCGCCGTGCAGCAGGGCGTCGAGGACGGCGGACGGCGCGATCGGGCGGGCGCCCACCGCGAGGCTGAGCAGCACCGCGAGCGCCAGGGCCACGACGGCCGCCACGATCGCACCTGCCCTGACAGCACCGACGGCACCGGGTCTGACGGGCATGAGCGTGCTCTCCCAGGAGGTGAGGCCGAGGCAGGGGCGGGGCTTGGTAAGGCTTAGCTAAGTATGTGCTGTGAAGGCTCATCGTATGCCGGGGCAGAATGGCGTTCATGGCTGCCCTCACAGATCCCGCAGATCCCGCGTCCGCCACGGAAACCGGCGCGGGCCCCGTCGTCGGCTTCGACCTCGACATGACGCTGATCGACTCGCGCCCCGGGATCCGTGCGACCTGGGTGGCACTGGCCGAGCAGACCGGCGCGTACGTCGACGTCGACCTGGTCGTCTCGCGCCTCGGCCCGCCGCTGACCGACGAGATGGCCAACTGGTTCCCGGCCGACCGGATCCCGGCCATGACCGACCTCTACCGTGAGATGTATCCCACATACGCCATCGAGCCGACGCTGCCGATGCCGGGCGTCCGCGAGACGGTCGCCGCCGTGCACGCCGCGGGCGGCCGGGTGGTCGTCGTCACCGCCAAGTACGAGCCCAACGCGAAGCTGCACCTGGCCCACCTCGGCATCGACGCGGACGTCGTCGTCGGTGATCTGTGGGCGGAGGGCAAGGGGGCGGCGCTGGAGGAGCACGGCGCGAGCGTCTACGTCGGCGATCATGTCGGTGACGTACGCGGAGCACGCACCGCGCAGGCGCTGTCGGTCGGCGTCACCACGGGCCCGTGCGACGCGGACGAACTGCGTGCCGCGGGCGCCGACGTGATCCTCGCCGGCCTGACCGAGTTCCCGTCCTGGCTCGCGGGCTACGTGGCCGAACGCGCCTGACGGCGCTGGACGGCGATCCCGCGCAGCACTCCCGCCGCCGCCAGCAGGAAGCCGACGCCCATCAACATGCACACCGCGTAGGCGACCGGCGGGAACGGGTCGGTGTGGAGGAACAGCGGGGCCACCGTGACGAGGGTGGCGACCGCCCCCACGACGAAGACGATGCCGCCCGCTTTCACGAGTCCGTCGCCCGGACCGGTCTCGGCCGCCCGGGAATTGGCTTGGGTTTTGTCACGCACCCCGCCAGGGTAGTTCCCAGCCCATAAGGACAAACAGCGGGCAGGCACGGGACGGTCACGGGACGGCCACAGAACGTCTTGTCACCGGCTCCGCGCCCCATAGTGTTGGTCGCGGCGGGTCGGACCACGACCCGCTGCACTGCTATCCAGAGCGTTTTCTTCAGTGACGAGGACGAGGACTCCAGGTGCCTACCGGCAAGGTCAAGTGGTTCAACAGCGAGAAGGGCTTCGGCTTCCTCTCCCGCGACGACGGCGGCGACGTCTTCGTGCACTCCTCCGTACTTCCGGCCGGCGTCGACTCCCTCAAGCCCGGCCAGCGCGTCGAGTTCGGGGTGGTCGCAGGGCAGCGCGGCGACCAGGCGCTCTCGGTCACGATCCTCGACCCGACCCCGTCCGTGGCCGCGGCCCAGCGCCGCAAGCCCGACGAACTGGCGTCGATCGTCCAGGACCTGACGACGCTTCTGGAGAACATCACGCCGATGCTGGAGCGCGGCCGCTACCCCGACAAGGCGGCCGGCGCGAAGATCGCGGGCCTGCTGCGCGCGGTCGCCGACCAGCTGGACGTCTGACGGGCCCCGCCCCATGTGTGTGTCGAGCGCGCCCGCGCACTTCGCCGGTACGGCGTTGTACGTCGGGCGCGTGACGCATCCCCGGCACGGCGTCACACACGTCCTCGGCTACCGCAACACCGTGGAGAACCGCTCCGACGGCCCGAACGCGATGCTGCTGCACCTGCCCGCGCACCGCATGACGCGGGCCGGCTTTCTTTTCACGGCGCACCATCCGGAGCTGATGGACGTCCTGGTCGACGCGGTCCGGCCGAAGGACCTCGCGCTGATGGGCGGCATCGACTGGATGGGCGGCGACGAGACCCGGACCGCCCCCGCCGAGGTCTTCGACCACGACATCTACACGGTCGTGCTCGCCGCCGACGCCCGCGCGATCCCGGCCGCGCTCGCCGAGGTCCCGCGGCACAAGCGCCCCCGGATCGACCCGGACCTCATCGACTTCTACGCGACCCGGTACCCGGACCACGTACTGGCCCTGTGCTGCTTCGACAACGCCGAGGCGGCCCGCGCGGCGCCCCTGTTCCTCCGGTATCGCCCGCACGATCCGGACCTGCTCACCGCGGCCGCCCTCGACTGCCACACCGGCGGCCCGCCGACGCCCGGCGAACCCGTCGTCACCGACCACCTGCTGGTCTTCGGCACCGACGAGGCAGGGCCCGGCTGGGGCGAGGAGGTCGGCTACCCCGGGGGCACGCACGGCGGCGGCCCGCGCCGCTCGCTGCGCGCCTTCCTGCCGGACCGGGTCATGGGCGCCCACTTCCCGCACCAGCCGCTGCCCAACGGCGACTTCGCGCTCGCCCACACCGACCTGCTCGCGGGGCGCCTGGACCGCATCGTCCGCGTCCCGCCGACGTCCTGGGGGCCGCCGGTGCCGGCGGCCCCGCACTGGCGGACGCCGTAACCGGTTCGGCCCGTTCGCCGCATCCGTTACTTCGTCCGCGCGCGCAGCCATTCCTCGATCGTCGGCCCGACGATCCGCGCCGCGGCGGGAGCCAGCTGCGCGCCTTCGGCCAGCGCGGGGACCGCCGCGGGAACGGTCCGCACGGGCCGCGCGTCACCCCGCGCGGCGAGCAGCCGCCGCGTCAGCTCGGGCAGCCGGATCGTCTCGGGCCCCGACAGCTCGACGACCTCCGGCGCGTCCGCGGCCACGGTGAGCGCGGCCACGACGTCGGCGACGGCGTCCGCCGCGACCGGCTGGACCAGCCAGTCCCCGACGGTGACCTCGGTGTCGCCGAGGACCACGGCCGCCGGGTTGGTGGCGAACTCGTGCCACTGCGTGGTCTTCACGATCGTGGTCCGCAGCCCGCTCGCGGCCACCGCCTTCTCCTGCTCGCGCTTGGCGACGTAGTACAGGTTCTGGTCGAAGACCGGGTTCTCGATGTTGCAGATGGAGACCAGGACGAACCGGGGGACACCCAGCTCGCGCGCCGTGTCGAGCAGCAGGCGGGTGGCTCCGGCCACGGTCCCGACGACGTCGGCCGCCGGGTCGGAGGGGAACGCGTTCGCCGCGTCGATCACCGCGTCCGCCCCGGCGAGCGCCTCCTTCAGGCCCTCGCCGGTGTGCAGGTCGACCCCGGCCGAGCGGGAGACCGGCACCACGGTGTGGCCGGCCGCCGTGAGCCGGGCGGCGATCTTCGCGCCGGCCGTTCCGGTGGCTCCCGCGACGGCGATCCTGCTCATGTCCGCACCTTCTTCCGTGACGTCCCGCGTGCTGTTTCCGCTGGGTACGTCATCGAATCTACGGCGGGAAAAGACCCGCCGCATGGTGCATTCGGCGGCCGGAATCGTGGGTCAATTCCCGCTTACGGGAATGTCAGCGCGTCCGGTGCCAGCGCCGGGACCAGGCCCTCGGCGGCGGCCCGGGTGAGCAGCCCGCGGATCGCCGCGTAACCGTCCTCGCCGAGATCGGCGGTGAACTCGTTCACGTACAGGCCGATGTGCTGGTCGGCGACGGACGGGTCCATCTCCTGCGCGTGCGCCATGACGTACGGCCGCGAGACCTCGGGCTCGTCCCAGGCCGCCCGGACCGAGGTGCGCACCGCGTCCGCGTAGCCGCGCAGCTTCTCGGCGCCCAGGTCGCGCCGCGCGATGATCGCGCCGAGCGGGATCGGCAGGCCCGTCGTGGCCTCCCAGTGCTCGCCCATGTCGGCGAGCTTGTGCAGGCCGTAGTTCTGGTAGGTGAAGCGGGCCTCGTGGATGACGAGTCCGGCGTCGATCTTCCCGTCGCGCACGGCGGGCATGATCTCGTGGAACGGCATGACGACGATCTCGCCGACCCCGCCACCGGGGACGGTGTCGGCCGCCCACAGCCGGAACAGCAGGTACGCGGTCGAGGTCTCGCTCGGCACCGCGACGCGCTTGTCGGAGAGGTCCACGCCCGGCTCGCGGGTCAGGACGAGGGGCCCGCAGCCGCGGCCGAGCGCGCCGCCGCACGGCAGCAGCGCGTAGTCGTCGAGGACGTACGGCAGGACCGCGTAACTCACCTTGAGGACGTCGTACGTGTCCTCGCGGCGCTCCGCGATCCCGTTGGTGATGTCGATGTCGGCGAACGTCACGTCGAGCGCGGGGGCGCCGGGGACGCGGCCGTGGGCCCAGGCGTCGAAGACGAAGGTGTCGTTCGGGCAGGGCGAGAAGGCGATGCGGACCGCTGCGTCCTCGGCTGCGTTCTCCGCTGTGTTTTCCGTCGTCGTCATGTACTGCTCCAACTCATCAGGACGGGTGCCGCCTTCCCGAACGCGTCGGTGAGCGCGGCCAGCGCGTCGCCGATGCGCCAGGCGTCGCGGTCGCGGGGCCCGACGGCGTTGGAGACGGCGCGTATCTCGGCCACGGGCACGCCGTGCGCGGCGGCGGCCTCGGCGACGCCGAAGCCCTCCATCGCCTCGGCGACGGCGCCGGGGTGCGACTGGGCGAGCAGCGCGGCACGGTCGGCGGTGCCGGTCACCGTGGAGACGGTGAGCACGGTGCCGACGCCGGCGGAGGTGACCGCGGCGAGGTCTCGTACGAGGGACGCCGGCGGACGGTGGGTGACGGTGCCGAAGCCGAGTTCGGTGACCGGCACGAAGCCCTCGGGGGTCTCGGCGCCGAGGTCGGCCGCGGTGATCGCGTCGGCGATCAGGACCGCGCCGGGCGGTGCGGTGAAGCCGCCGCCGATGCCCGCCGAGACGACGAGCGTGTAGGGGCGGCCTTCGAGCGCGGCGGTGGTCAGCGCGGTGGCGGTGCCGGCCGCGGCGGCCGCGGGGCCGACGCCCACGGCGATCACGTCGATCGCCGGGTCGTCGTCGTGCACGCCGCGTGCCACCGCGTCCCGTTCGGCGGGGACGGCGGTGGCGACGAGGACGCGCGAGGCGGGTCCGGTGTCCGTCAGGAGTCCTTCTCGAGCTTGAACGACCACAGGCCGTACGCCTTGGAGTTGCCGCCCTCCAGGATCGTCACCGTGGTGGACTTCCCGGTGGCGCCGTACTGCTGGTTGAAGAACACGCTGCCCGGGACGGTGCGGTACGTCTTCTTGCTGGCGTCGGTGAGCGGCTGACCGTTCATCAGGATCGTCCAGCCCTTGTCCGCGACCTCGGGGTCGACGCCGAAGCGGACCGTCGCGTCGGGGTCGACCTTGATCGACTTGGCGTCCTTGTCCTTCAGGCAGCCCTGGAGGGAGGAGGCCTTGAGCGACTTGCCGTCGTTGTAGCAGGTGGCCTCGGAGTTCACCGTGCTGCGGTCCACCGTGACGGTGGCCAGCGGGGTCGGCTTGTCGCAGGCGGAGAGGACGAGCAGTCCGGCGCCGACGGCACCGACGGCGGCCAGGGCGCGGCGGTGGCGCGCGGCGAAACGCTGGGAGGTCATGGCGGAAGGCTATCTGGCGGGTCCGCCGCGGCTCAGAGTGGGGCGTGTGTCGGCGTGCCCGGGGTTTTTGGGCGCCTTTGCGTCTGCGCGGCTGTCGTTTCGCCGGCGGCTGCGGCCCGGTGGGGCTTCTCGCGCCCCGCGGCGGAGCCGCTGACCGGCACAGCCCCGCGCCCCTGAGGCATGCGCTCCGCGCAGCCTCCCCTGGGCGAGCAACCGCACTCGGCAGACGCCTAGGCCACCCGGGTCGACCGGGCCGGGCCGCTGTGGCGGGCCGAGGCCAAGAGGCCCCGGACCGTGGACAGCCAGCCCACCGCCACGATCGCGGCCGCGACGGAGAGCCCCAGCGCACCCACCAGCGGCAGCGCGATCCCGATCGCCCCGCCCACCACCCAGGCCACCTGCAGGATCGTCTCCGACCGGGCGAACGCCGACGTCCGCACCGCCTCCGGCACGTCCCGCTGGATCGTCGCGTCCAGCGACAGCTTCGACAGGGCCTGCGCGAACCCGGTGACCGCGGCCAGACACGCCGTCATGATCGCCCCGAAGAACACCGCCGAGGTGATGGCGACCGCGAGCACCACCGCCACCACGGCCACGATGATGACCTCGGGCGCCCGCGCCTTCAGCCACGCCCCGACCGCCGTCCCCAGCGCGTTCCCGGCCCCCGCCGCCACTCCGACGATGCCCAGCGAGACGGCCGCGCTCTGCCCGGTCATCGGATGCTCGCGCAGCAGGAACGCGAGGAAGAAGATCAGGAAGCCGGACAGGCACTTCAGCGAGGCGTTCGCCGCGAGGGCGTGGGTCACGGCGGGCCCGACCGTGCGCAGGCCGGGCCTGCGCTGCCGCTTCCCGGGCCCGTGCACGTGCTCCTCGTCCGCGGCGAGCAGCGCCTTGCTCTCGCCCTTCGAGGAGTCGACCTTGTGCGGCATCGAGAACGACAGGAACATCCCCGACACGTAGAGCACGAAGGCCCCGAACAGCGGCCACCGCGGCCCGACGGACTGCAGCCCCGCCCCGATCGGCGCCGCCACGCCGGTGGCGAGGAGCCCCGCGAGCGTGACCCGTGAGTTGGCCTTCACCAGGGAGAACCCGGTCGGCAGCAGGCGCGGCACGACCGCCGAGCGCACCACGCCGTACGCCTTCGACGCGACGAGCACGCCGAGCGCCGCCGGATACAGCTCCAGGCTGCCGCTGACCACCGCGCCCGAAAGGACCAGCGCGAGCAGCGCCCGCGCCAGCATCGAACCGGCCATCGCGGCCCGCCGCCCGTGCGGCAGCCGGTCGAGCAGCGGCCCGATGACGGGTGCCAGGAGGGTGAAGGGGGCCATGGTGATGGCCAGGTAGAGCGCGACGCGCCCGCGCGCCTCGTCCGTCGGCACGGAGAAGAACACCGTCGACGCGAGGGCGATGGTGATCATGACGTCGCCCGCGCCGTTCACCGCGTGCAGTTCGATCAGCTTGCCGAGGCCCGACTCGCCCGCGCCGTGCGCGTGTGTGGCCTTCCGGATGCCGCGCGCCGTGCCGGTGAACGGCAGGTGCAGGGCACGGCCGACCTTGCGGACGGCTCCGCGCACCGGACCCGAACCGCTGTATTCGTACCGCGTCGCACCCGACGTACGCGTTGAACCCGACGAACCGGGCGAACCCGACGGCGAGCCGGACGACGACCTTGCGGCAGTCACCCAGTCATAGTGCCCCTTGAACGCGCGTACTAGTGCCGATATGGGCATGCGGGTCTGCTTCTGTGGACTCAGGAGGTGGGCGCGGCTCGTACGTCGGTGTGGGCGCAGGGCGTGGAAGGAGGTAGCGTGCGTAGCGCGCCCGCGGCGGTTGTTCTCGGCCGCGCGCCTCTCGGCCATCCCGCAGAATGGATGGCGTAGGTGCGCCCGGAACGTCGGGCGCGGACGTCGACGCGGCCCTCCGGTCCGCTCCGTCCGCGCTCCCGCTCACCCGACGGCGCACTCGTGAGACGGCGTAGGAGAGAAGCGATACCTGTGAGCGCAGCGACAACGCGAAGCCGCACCCCTGACCGCCTGTGCGCCGAGGCGGTCGACATCGCCCGGGCCGCCGCCGAGGAGGCCGCGGCCCCCGGGGTGGTCGGCGAGCATGTCGAGACGGTCGTCGAGGGCGACCGCGTCGTCACGCATCTCTTCGAGTGCAAGGAGTTCGGCTACCGGGGCTGGCGCTGGGCCGTCACGGTCGCCCGCGCCTCGCGCGCCAAGTACGTCACGCTCGACGAGGTCGTGCTGCTGCCGGGGTCCGACGCCCTCCTCGCGCCCGAGTGGGTGCCGTGGAGCGAGCGGCTGCGGCCCGGCGACCTCGGTCCGGGCGATCTCCTGCCCACCGAGTCCGACGATCTGCGTCTGGAGCCCGGTTTCTCCGGCGAGGACACGCCGCCGCCGAACTCACCCGTCTCCGCGGAGATGGCCGAGCTGGTGGAGGCCGAGGACGCGGAGGTCTCCGCCGGGCCGGTGGGCGAGCTGCCGATCGTGCCCACCCGCGGGTCGATCGCGGCCGTCGCGGAGGAGCTGGGCCTGCGCCGGGCCCGGGTCCTGTCCCGGTACGGGCTGCACGTCGCGGCCGACCGCTGGGAGGACACCTACGGCGCCAAGACCCCGATGGCGCAGGCCGCGCCGTCGACCTGTGTCTCGTGCGGGTTCCTGTGCCCGATCGGCGGTTCCCTCGGGCAGGCCTTCGGTGTCTGCGCCAATGAGTTCTCGCCGGCGGACGGGCGGGTCGTCTCCCTGTCGTACGGGTGCGGGGGGCACTCCGAGGCGGCCGTCATGCCGACGCCGCCTCGTCCCGCGCCGCCGGTGATCGACGAGACGGTGGTGGACGTGCTTCCGCTGCGGCCGTCCGCTGACGCGGGGTCTGTCGGGGCCGTGGCCGAGGGCGCGGACGATCTGGGCCACTCGTAGCCCCTTCCCGTCTGCCGGGTTCCCTTGGTGCGCGGCTTCAGGTCGTAGGTGGTTGCTCGCGCAGTTCCCCGCGCCCCTGAAGCGAGCTTCGCTCGCCCAGGGGAGGCTGCGCGCAGCGCATGCCTCAGGGGCGCGGGGAACTGCGCGAGAAGCCCCACCGGGCCCGCACCCGGCAACGCACCCTCGCCTGGCAGGCCATGAGCCGCGATACGGTGCGGGCCGATCGTTTCAGCGGCCCAGAGGGAGACACCCGTGAGCGTCAGCAAGCCGGCACCGGAGGGCATCGACCCGTTCGGCACCGCCAGACTGCGGCGGGGTGTGCTGGACGCCTGGGCGAGCAGTGCCGCCCGGTTCCGTGAGGACGCCAACGCCGAGGAGGACCTCGCCCTCGGCGGCTACCGGGACCGCCTGGTCGTCGAACTCGCCCAGAACGCCGCGGACGCGGCGGCCCGCGCCGGAGCGGAGGGCCGCCTCGCCCTCACCCTGAAGGACGGCGTGCTCGCCGCCGCGAACACCGGCGCCCCGCTGGACGCGACCGGCGTCGAGTCGCTGTCCACGCTGCGCGCCTCCGCCAAGCGCGGCGACACGGAGACCGCCGTGGGCCGCTTCGGCGTCGGCTTCGCCGCCGTGCTCGCGGTGTCCGACGAACCCGCCGTCGTCGGCCGCACCGGCGGCGTCCGCTGGTCGCTCGGCGAGGCCCGGATCGCCGCCGCGGAGACCGCCCGGCACAGCCCCGCCCTCGGTGACGAGCTGCGCCGCCGCGACGGTCATGTGCCGCTGCTGAGGCTCCCGTTCGCGGCCGAGGGGCAGGCCCCGGACGCGTACGACACCGTCGTGATCCTGCCGCTGCGGGACGCCGCCGCCGAGGCGCTCGCGGCCAGGCTGCTCGACGCGGTCGACGACACGCTGCTGCTCGCCCTGCCGGGGCTCGTCGAGGTCACCGTCACCACCGAGTCCGGTACGCGCACGCTGCGCCGCCGCGCCGTGCTGGAGGGGGGCCCGTACACCGTCGTCACGGACGACGCCCGTGAGCCCGCCGAGCTGCGCTGGCGCACCGTCAGCCACCAGGGCGCGCTGAGCGCCGAGCTGCTCGCCGACCGCCCCGTCGAGGAGCGCCTGCGCCCGCACTGGTCCATCACCTGGGCCGTCCCGGTCGACGGCGACGGCGCCCCCGCGGCGCCGCGCAGCGCCCCCGTCCTGCACGCGCCCACCCCGAGCGACGAGGCCCTCGGCGTACCCGCGCTGCTCATCGGCTCGTTCCCGCTGGACACCGCACGCCGGCACGTCGCGCCGGGCCCGCTCGCCGACCACCTGGTGCAGCGCGCCGCCGACGCCTACGCCGAACTGCTCGAAGCCTGGCGGCCGGTGGGCCCCGGCATCCTCGACCTGGTCCCCGGGGCGCTCGGCAAGAGCGAGCTGGACGGAGCGCTGCGCGCCGCGATCCTGGAGCGGCTGCCCCGCACCCCCTTCCTGCCCCCGGCCGTCGCGGGCGGCGAGGACCGGCCCGACGCCCTGAAGCCCCGGGACGCGGAGGTCGTCGAGGGCGCGGGCGCCGACACCGTGCGGGTCCTCGCCGAGGTGCTGCCGAGCCTGCTGCCCGCCGGACTCGAACGCCGCGTCGAACTGCGCACGCTCGGCGTCGCCCGGGTCCCGCTGACCGAGGCGGTCGACCGGCTGGCCGGCCTGGAGAAGGAGCCCGGCTGGTGGCGGAGCCTGTACGAGTCCCTCGCCGGCGTCGACCCGGACCGGCTCAGCGGGCTGCCCGTGCCGCTCGCCGGGGGCCGCACCACCATCGGCCCGCGCCAGGTCCTGCTGCCCACCGCCGGGGCCACCGCGGTCCCCGGCGACGCGCTCGCCCGGCTCGGCCTGAAGGTCGCCCACGCGGACGCCGCCCACCCGCTCCTGGAGAAGCTCGGCGCCCTGCCCGCCACGCCCCGCGCGATCCTCACCACGCCGCAGGTGCGCACGGCCGTCGCCGCCTCGCTCGACGACGAGCCCGCCTGGGACGACGAAAGCTCGCTCGGCGCCGACGAGTTGGCGGACATCGTCCTCACCCTCGCGCGCGACGCCCACCTCGACGCGGGCGACGAACCGTGGCTCGGCGCCCTCGCCCTGCCCGACGAGGACGGCGAACTCGCGCCCGCCGCCGAACTGATCCTCCCCGGCAGCCCGCTCGCCTCCGTCGTCCGCGAGGGTGAACTCCCGTACGTCGACGAGGAGCTGGCCGAGCGCTGGGGCGAGCAGCCGCTCGTCGCCTGCGGGGTGCTCGCCACCTTCGCCCTGGTCCGCGCGACCGACGTGGTCCTCGACCCGGACGAACTCGACCCGCGCGACAGCGACTTCCCCGAGCCCGACGACGCGGGGCTGCTCGACGCCGTCGACGTGTGGTGCGAGGACGTCATCGACCGGCTGCCCGAGACGCCCGTGCCGCCCGTCGCCACCGAGCTCGTCGCCGTACGCGATCTCGACCTGGTCGACGAGGACCGGTGGCCCGAGGCGCTCGCCCTGCTGGCCCGGCCGCCGTTGCGCGACGCGCTCACCCAGCCCGTCCGCGTCCTGCTCCCCGACGGCACGCACGAGCTGGTCCGCCCGTACACCGCCTGGTGGCTGCGCGGGAACCCGGTCCTCGACGGGCGCCGCCCCGCCGGTCTGCGCGCGGCGGGCGGCGACCCGCTGCTCGAAGGGCTCTACGAACCCGCCGACGCCGGCGGCTTCGACGACGAACAGGTCCTGCGCGCCCTCGGCGTCCGCACCTCCGTCGCCGCACTCCTCGACGAGCCGGGCGGCGCCGCCGAACTCCTCGACCGGCTCGCCGACCCGGAGCGGCCCGTCGGAGCGGCCCAACTCCACGCCCTCTACGGCAGGCTGGCCGCCCTCGACCCCGAACAGGTCACGCTGCCCGACGAGGTGCGGGCCGTGCGGGACGGCGAGGTCGTCGTGGTCGACGCCGCCGACGCGCTGGTCGCCGACGCGCCCGACCTGATCCCGCTCGCCGACGGGCGGCCGCTGCTGCCGGTCGCCCCGGCGCGCGCGGCCGAGCTCGCCGAGCTGTTCCAGGTGCGCCGCCTCAGCACCGCCGTCGAGGCCGAGCCGACCGGCGCGGACGCCACCGAGCACCCCGTGCCCGACTCCGTGCGCACGCTCCTCGGGGCGGCGACCCCGGCCTCGTACGTCGAGTACGAGGAGCTGTACGCGGGGGACGTCGAGGTCGACTGGCGGCGCACCGGTGACGGGGTGGTCCATGCCGCGACCCTGGAGGGGGTCGCCGCGGGGCTCGCCTGGGCGGCGGGGCAGTGGCCGCGCCGCTTCGAGGTCGCGGCGCTGCTGGAGGATCCGTCCCGGACGGCGGAGCTGGCCCGGGACCGCTGGTTCGACTGAGGGGCCCGGGGGACCCGCGGAGGCTTTTTGCGGCCCGCGGGTTCCCTTTTGGCAGGGAGAGGCATGTCACACCTCGGCGGTTGATTCCCGTACAACCGGTCGCGCCCTTCACGGGTCTACACCGCGAGTCAACAGACTCCTAGACCACTTGGGACCCGCGTGACGGCAACTGCACCGTGGATCCCCTTCTCCACCATGGAGAACACATGCGCATTCGTGCCACCGCGGCCGCCGTGACGGTTTCCGGCGCCCTGGCTCTCACCGCGTTCGCCGTTCCGGCCGCGCAGGCCGACAGCGGCTGGGACGGCGCGGGCCTCGCCCAGAAGTCCCTGGTCGAGCTCGCCCGCCAGCACGCCCCGAGTGCCGCCCCGAAGGCCACCGCGCGCGCCCTCGCCCCGGACCCGTCCGACGCCTACGCCCTCGACGTGTCGTTCTCCGGCGTCAAGGTCAACAAGGGCAAGCCGATCGTCGTCGGCACGACCAACAAGGTCACCGTCCCGGTCACCTACAACGTCGCCTTCGGCTCCGACCCGGGCATCTTCGCCGCCGACTTCGTCCTCGGCGTCGACCTGTACTGGAACAGCTCCACCGACGGCAACTACCTCGCCACCAACGGCCCGACCTGCACGGTCTACACCTCGACCGCCACCTGCACGGACACGCTCACCGTCACCCCGAAGGACGAGCTGTACAACAGCGACGCGGGCGCCAAGTGGACGGCCGAGGGCGTCGCCATCGCGCCCAACGGCGAGGACCTCAACGGTGACGTGGACGACGTCGACTGGAACAAGGTCGGCATCGCCGTGCAGGACGGCGTCGCCACGAAGGTCGCTCTCCAGCGCTACGCCCGCCTGAGCACCAACGCCTCCCCGGAGCCGATCACGAAGGGCAAGACCCTCACGGTCACCGGCGCCCTGACGCGTGCCAACTGGGACACCAGCAAGTACGCGGGCTACACCGTGCAGAAGGTGACGCTCCAGTACCGCAAGAAGTCCTCCAGCACGTACACCACCCTCAAGACCGTCACCTCGGACTCCAAGGGCAACCTGAAGACCACGGTGAAGGCGTCCGCCGACGGCTACTTCCGCTACAAGTTCGCGGGTACGTCCACGACCCCGGCCGTCACGTCGACCAGTGACTTCGTCGACGTGAAGTAGGCATGTGGTGAAGCAGTACTGACGCTCCGTCAGCCCCTGAGCCCCGGGACCTTGGTCCCGGGGCTCAGGGGCTTCTTGCTCCCGTACAGGCATAAAGCGGCTGTTAACGTCGTCATCACGACCTGAACGCAGCACGGCCGGCCGAGAGGAGGCGATCCGCCATGGACCACAGTCCGAGTTGCCCTTGCCCTTCCCCGCAGCACCGCGTCGCCTCGACCTCCGGCTCGCTCTGAGTCCGTAGCCCCGCGTCGTCGCGCTTTCGCTGCACTTTTCACATGCATGCAGAAAGCAGAGAAGAACCATGACGCTGAACACCCAGAACACCCAGAACACCCAGGCGCTTCGGCACGACGCCGAGGCCATCGCCCTGCTCACCGAGATCCGCGACGAACTGCGCGATTTCAACCGGGACATGGAGCGGCTCAACACGCTCACCGAGGAGCAGGTGACCTCCACGGTCGAGAACCGCAGGCTCACGGCGATGACCCTGATGTTCGTCATCCCGTCGACCTTCGCGGCCATCCCCGGCGCCAACTTCGTCCACCTCGACGAGTACGGCTTCGACAACTTCTACGCCCTGCCGGTCCTGCTCGGCACGGTGCTGCTCACCGCCCTCGCGACCTTCGGCTTCGTGCGCAAGAAGGGCTGGCTCTGAGCCGGAGTCAGACGGGAAAGCGGCGGTCGACCCACTTCCACAGGAACTCCAGGAAGGCCGCCGCCGCCACCGCGACGCCCACCGCCGTCCACGGCATCACGTCGCCGACCAGCTTCAGCGCGAAGAAGTCCTGCAGCCACGGGACGACGAGGACCAGCAGGAAGCCCAGTCCCATCGCCGCCACCAGGCACACCCGCCACCACGTGTAGGGGCGGGCGACGATGGCGAGCACCCACATCGAGATCAGGAACAGTGTGAGCGTCGCCGCGCTGGTCTCCGCGTCGAGTGCGCCCGAGCCCGTGTAGTAGTGCCGGGCCACCATGTACATCACGAACGTCGCGACGCCCGCCACGGCCCCGCCCGGGATCGCGTACCGCATCACGCGCTTCACGAAGTGCGGCTTCGCGCGCTCCTTGTTGGGCGCGAGCGCGAGGAAGAACGCGGGGACGCCGATCGTCAGCGTCGACAGCAGCGTCAAGTGCCGCGGCAGGAACGGGTATTCGACCTGGAAGCAGACCACGAGCAGCGCGAGCAGCACCGAGTAGACGGTCTTCACCAGGAACAGGGTCGCCACGCGCGTGATGTTGCCGATGACGCGGCGTCCCTCGGCGACCACCGAAGGGAGCGTCGCGAACGAGTTGTCGAGCAGCACGATCTGGGCGACCGCCCGGGTGGCCTCCGACCCCGACCCCATCGAGACGCCGATGTCGGCGTCCTTCAGCGCCAGTACGTCGTTCACGCCGTCGCCCGTCATGGCGACCGTGTGGCCGTGCGACTGGAGCGCTCCCACCATCTCCCGCTTCTGCTGCGGGGTGACGCGGCCGAACACCGTGCCCTCGTCCAGCGCGTCCGCCATCGCCGCCTGCTCCGTGGGCAACGTACGGGCGTCGACCGTGTTCTCGGCGCCGGGCAGGTCGAGCTTGGCGGCCACCGCACCGACCGACACCGCGTTGTCGCCCGAGATGACCTTCGCCTTGACGTCCTGCTCGGCGAAGTAGCGCAGGGTGTCGGCGGCGTCGGGGCGCAGCCGCTGTTCGAGGACGACGAGGGCGGCCGGTTCGGCACTGTCCTTCACCGCCGGGTCGGCGAGGTTCCCGGGGGCCTTGGTGACGCGGGCGAGCAGCAGCACCCGCAGGCCCTGCCGGTTCAGCCCGTCGATCTCGGCGAGCGCCGGGTCGCCCTCGGGCAGCAGCACGTCGGGCGCCCCGAGCAGCCAGGCGCTGCTGGTCTTGTCGTCCTCGTTGAAGGTCGCGCCGCTGTACTTGCGGGCCGACGAGAACGGCAGTGACTCGGTGCAGCGCCACTCCTCGCCGTCCGGGTAGGCGTCGATGACGGCCTGCAGCGACGCGTTCGGCCGCGGGTCGGACTCGCCGAGCGCGCCGAGGACCTTCCGTACGTACGTCTCGTCGCCGCCGCCGAGCGTGCGCAGTTCGGCGACGTCCATGCCGCCCTCGGTGAGCGTGCCCGTCTTGTCGAGGCAGACGGTGTCGATCCGGGCCAGGCCCTCGATGGCCGGGAGCTCCTGCACCAGGCACTGTTTCCGGCCGAGCCGGATGACGCCGATCGCGAAGGCGACGGAGGTGAGGAGCACGAGCCCTTCGGGGACCATCGGGACGATGCCGCCCACGGTGCGGGCGACGGAGTCCTTGAAGTTGTTCTCCTTGACCACGAGCTGGCTGACGACCAGACCGATCGCGGTCGGGATCATCATCCACTGCACGTACTTGAGGATCGTGGAGATGCCGCTGCGCAGCTCCGACTGGACGAGCGTGAACCGGCTCGCCTCCTCGGCCAGTTGGGCCGCGTACGCCTCGCGGCCCACCTTCGTCGCGGTGAACGCGCCGCCGCCCGCGACCACGAACGAGCCCGACATCACCGGGTCGCCCGGCTGCTTGACCACCGGGTCGGCCTCACCGGTCAGCAGCGACTCGTCGATCTCCAGGCCGTCGGCCTCGGCGCAGGCGCCGTCCACGACGATCTTGTCGCCGGGGCCGATCTCGATCAGGTCCCCGAGCACGATCTCGGAGGTGGAGACCTGGGCCGCGACCCCGTCGCGCCGCACGGTCGGCTTCGCCTCGCCGATGACGGCGAGCGAGTCGAGGGTCTTCTTCGCCCGCCACTCCTGGATGATGCCGATGCCGGTGTTGGCCAGGATCACGTAGCCGAAGAGGCTGTCCTGGAACGGCGCCACGGCCAGCATGATCAGCCAGAGCACGCCGATGATGGCGTTGAACCGGGTGAAGACGTTGGCGCGGACGATCTCCGACAGGGAGCGGGAGCTGCGCACCGGGACGTCGTTGACCTCGCCCCGCCGCTTGCGCTCGGCGACCTCGGCGCGGGTCAGGCCCGTCGCCCGGGACGGCAGGGGGACGGGGTGCACCGGGTCCAGTTCGGCGCCCGCGTCGATGTGCGTCATGTCTCCGACGGTACGGGTGGATCGGGGGGTTCACCCCTTGAGCGGTGCTTTATCCGACCTGGGGAGGACGTGGGTCGTACCGGGGTCGTACGGGGCCTGGCGGGTGCGGTTCGGTGGGGGCTTCTCGCGCAGTTCCCCACGCCCCTGAAGCGAGCTCCGCTCGCCCAGGGGAGGCTGCGCGCAGCGCATGCCTCAGGGGCGCGGGGAACTGCGCGAGAAGCCCCCACCGAGCGTCACTCGGAGACGGTCGCGCCACCCTCGGACGTGGCCGCGGCCCGCTTCAGCGCGGCGTCACGGCCGCGGACGTACCAGATGCCGATCAGGCCGAGGCCCGCGCCGGCCAGGCAGGTCCAGATCCACCAGGTGCGGTCGTGGTCGGCGTACGAGCCGTAGAACGGCAGCTGTACGAGGAAGAGGACGAACCACAGGATCGTGCCGCCCTGGATGGTGGCTACGACCGGGCCCTCAAGGGGTTCCGGCGCCTCATGCTTCGGTGTCCACTTCGCCATGTGCACAGCTTAACGACACCTCCGAAACCACTCGCGGCCCCCGTATACCAAGGGTCTACGCGCGGAGATAGCGATTTCGGCCTCATATGTTCATACTGAAACGGCCTGAGACTGGCTACTTCTGTTCGTACGAAACACCAACAGAAACGTCGGGGAAACCTGTTGGTGATCACGCGACGACCAGACTTGATCACATCCCTGCCCGCTGAGCACTGCTGAATACCGCTGAGGTCATCCATGTCCACTTCGACCACCGCCCCGGTCGATGTCAACGAAGAGCCCCCGCAGCCCCCGAAGAACGGGCTCGACCGCTACTTCAAGATCTCCGAGCGCGGCTCGACGGTTCCCCGTGAGATCCGCGGTGGCTTCGCCACGTTCTTCGCGATGGCCTACATCATCGTGCTGAACCCGATCATTCTCGGCAGCGCGAAGGACATGTACGGGCACCAGCTCGACAACGGTCAGCTGGTCACCGCGACCGCGCTCACCGCCGCCTTCACCACGCTGCTCATGGGTGTCATCGGCAACGTGCCGATCGCGCTCGCGGCCGGCCTCGGCGTGAACACCGTCGTCGCCCTGCAGCTCGCCCCGCGCATGTCCTGGCCGGACGCGATGGGCATGGTCGTCCTCGCGGGCTTCGTCGTGATGATCCTGGTCGCCACCGGCCTGCGCGAGCGCGTGATGAACGCCGTGCCGCTCAGCCTGCGCAAGGGCATCGCGATCGGTATCGGCCTGTTCATCATGCTGATCGGTCTCGTCGACTCCGGTTTCGTCTCGCGCATCCCGGACGCCGCCCACACCACCGTGCCGCTGCAGCTCGGCGCCGACGGTCACCTGAACGGGTGGCCGGTGCTGATCTTCGTCATCGGCGTGCTGCTGACCCTGGCGCTGCTCGTGCGCAAGGTGCCCGGCGCCATCCTGATCTCGATCGTCGTGATGACGGTCGCCGCGGTGGTCATCGACGCCGTCGCCAAGGTGCCCTCCTGGGGACTGACCACCCCGAAGTGGCCCGGCAACCCCGTCTCCACCCCGGACTTCGGGCTCGTCGGTGACGTCAGCCTGTTCGGCGGCTTCGAGAAGGTCGGGATCCTGACCGGTGTTCTCTTCGTCTTCACCGTGCTGCTGTCGTGCTTCTTCGACGCCATGGGCACGATCATGGGCATCAGCGACGAGGCGCATCTGACCGACGAGAACGGTCAGATGCCCGGCATGAACAAGGTGCTCTTCATCGACGGCATCGCGGTCGCCGCCGGCGGCGCCTCGTCCTCCTCCGCCACCACCTGCTTCGTGGAGTCCACGGCCGGTGTCGGCGAGGGCGCCCGCACCGGTCTCGCCAACGTCGTCACCGGTGGCCTCTTCGCGGTCGCGCTGTTCCTCACGCCGATCGCCACGATGGTCCCGTCCCAGGCGGCCACCCCGGCCCTGCTCGCGGTCGGCTTCCTGATCCTGTCCGGCGGCATCCGTGCCATCGACTGGGACGACTGGACGGTCGCCATCCCGGCCTTCGTCACCATGCTGATGATGCCGTTCACGTACTCGATCACGAACGGCATCGGCATGGGCTTCATCACCTTCACCGTGCTGCGCGTGGTCGCCGGCCGGGCCAAGGAGGTGCCGGCCGCGATGTACGCCGTGTCGGGCGTCTTCGCCTTCTACTACCTGATGCCGGCTCTCGGCCTGACGTGATCCGGTGGTGCGGGGCGGCTCAGGCCGCCCCGTAGAACCTCTCCGTCTCCTCGACCGACGTCTTGAAGCGTTCGTCGAAGTCATCCCGAATGAGCGTCCGGACCACATAGTCCTGGACGCTCATTCCCCTTTTCGCGGCATGCCCCTTGAGCCGGTCGAGCAGCTCACCGTCTATCCGCAGGCTGAGCACTGTCGATCCCATGCGAACAGGGTCGCGGGGCGATGCGTCCGATCGTGTCACTTTCCGGATCCGGCTCACTCGTTTGAGTGACGAGAAGGTGGCCAGAGGGTTCCGTGGTGGGGATCACGGGCAGAGGGGCCGTATCCGGTAGTAGTTAGGAACAGTAATGAGTTACTCTAACGAACATGCCGGACCTCTCCCATGGCGACGACGCCGCCGTGAACTCTCTGCGCTCCGCAGTGATGCGCCTGTCACGCCGACTCAAGCACCAGCGGGTCGACGAATCGCTGAGCCCCACCGAGATGTCGGTGCTCGGCACCCTGGCCGGATGCGGCTCCGCGACGCCGGGTGAACTGGCCCGCAAGGAGCACGTCCAGCCGCCGTCGATGACCCGCATCGTCGCGCTCCTGGAGGCCAAGGGACTGGTCAGGCTGGAGCCTCACCCCGAGGACCGCCGACAGAAGGTCGTCACGTCGACCGAGCGGGCCGAGGCCATGCTCGCCGAGTCCCGCCGCAAGCGGAACGCGTGGCTGGCCGGCCTGGTCGACGGCCTGGACGAGGACGAGTGGGCCAAGCTCCGCGAGGCCGCGCCCGTCCTGGAGAAGCTCGCCCACCTGTGAACACCTGCCGCTGAACACCTGCCACGTCGCTGAGCCGACCGCCGAGGAGGCGAACCCACTTTGAGTACGGGATCCGGAGCAGACTCCGCCCCCGCACCTATCCCTACTTCCCCGGGCTCCGGGCGTAAGACCTCGATGTTCGCCAGCCTGAAGGTACGCAACTACCGGCTGTTCGCGACCGGGGCGGTCATCTCGAACACCGGCACCTGGATGGCCCGCATCACCCAGGACTGGCTGGTGCTGTCCATCACCGGCTCGTCCGCCGCCGTCGGCATCACGACGGCGATGCAGTTCCTGCCGATGCTGCTCTTCGGGCTGTACGGCGGTGTGATCGCCGACCGGTTCGCCAAGCGGAGCCTGCTCTTCTGCACCCAGGGCGCGATGAGCCTGTCCGGCCTGTTCCTCGCCGCGCTGACCCTGTCCGGCAACGTACAGGTCTGGCACGTCTACGTGGCCGCCTTCTTCACGGGTCTGGTCACCGTCGTCGACAACCCGACCCGGCAGTCCTTCGTCTCCGAGATGGTGGGCCCCGACCAGGTCCGCAACGCGGTGTCCCTGAACTCCGCGAACTTCCAGTCCGCGCGCCTCATCGGCCCCGCCGTCGCCTCCGCGCTGACCGCCGCCGTCGGCCCCGGCTGGGCGTTCCTCGCCAACGGCCTGTCCTTCCTGGCGCCGCTCACCTGCCTGACGCTGATGCGGACGCGGGAGCTGCACGAGAACAAGCGGGCCCCGCGCGGCAAGGGCCAGCTGAAGGAAGGCCTGCGGTACGTGTCGCGGCACCCCGAGCTGATCTGGCCGATCGTGCTCGTCGGGTTCGTCGGCACCTTCGGCTTCAACTTCCCGATCTGGCTGAGCGCGTACGCCGACGACGTGTTCCACGGCGGGGTCGGCCAGTACGGCCTGTTCAACACGCTGATGGCGCTCGGCTCGCTGGCCGGCGCGCTGCTCGCGGCCCGCCGCCGCTCGACCCGGCTGCGGGTCCTGGTGGGTGCGGCGATCGGCTTCGGCACCCTGGAGGTCCTGGCCGCGTGGGCGCCGGGCGTCTGGGCGTTCGCGCCGCTGATCGTGCTGCTCGGCATCCTCGGCCTCACCGTCAACGTGACGGCCAACTCCACGGTCCAGATGGGCACGGACCCGGAGATGCGCGGCCGCGTCATGTCGCTGTTCATGATGGTGTTCACCGGCGGTACGCCGCTGGGCGGCCCGCTCTTCGGGTGGCTCGCCGACCAGTACGGGGTGCGGGTCAGCTTCATGCTGGGCGGCCTGATCTGCGCCTCGGCGGCGGTCGGCGTCGGACTGATGCTGGCCCGCGCGGCGAACCTGCGCCTCAAGGTCGATCTGCGGCGCGGGGAGCGGCATGTGCAGTTCGTGCCGCGGGAGGCCGTGCCGGTGGCCGCGGTCGCTTGATCGCGGGTGCTGTGGGCGGGGCCGGGCGTTTTCGCCCGGCCCCGTTCCGTAGGGGCCGGGGCCGGCTCCGCTACGAGAAGGTCGGCGGCCGGAAGCTCACGGGTGCGCGTTAGGCTCGACGCGTGGACCCGAAGACGCGGAACCGGATCATGGCCGGTGTGCTTGTGCTGATGTTCGTCGTGGTGGGGGTGGCGGCGGCCGTGGGCAAGTAGCGCCCGGCGGCCGCCGCACCCGTGGTCACCAGGCGAAGGCCTCCGGCGACGGCCCGGGACCCGGGAAGATCTCGTCGAGGCCGGTCAGGAGCTCCTCGCTCAGCTCCAGCTCGACCGCGCGCAGTGCCGAGTCCAGCTGCTCCTGCGTGCGCGGGCCGACGATCGGGCCCGTGACGCCCGGACGGGTCAGCAGCCACGCCAGGGCCGCCTCGCCGGGCTCGATGCCGTGCTTGTCGAGCAGGTCCTCGTACGCCTGGACCTGGTCGCGCACCTTGGTGTTCTCCAGGGCGCTCGCGCTGCGGCCGTCCTTGCGGCGCTTGCCCTCGGACTCCTTCTTGAGCACACCGCCGAGCAGTCCGCCGTGCAGCGGGGACCACGGGATGACCCCGAGGCCGTACTCCTGCGCGGCCGGGATGACCTCCATCTCGGCGCGGCGCTCGGCCAGGTTGTAGAGGCACTGCTCGCTGACGAGGCCGACGCGGCCGTGCCGGGCGGCGATCTCGTTGGCCTGGGCGATCTTGTATCCGGGGAAGTTGGACGAGCCCGCGTACAGGATCTTGCCCTGCTGGATCAGGACGTCGATCGCCTGCCAGATCTCGTCGAACGGCGTCCGGCGGTCGATGTGGTGGAACTGGTAGATGTCGATGTAGTCGGTCTGCAGGCGCTTGAGCGAGGCGTCGACGGCGCGGCGGATGTTCACCGCGGAGAGCCGGTCGTGGTTGGGCCAGGCGTCGCCGTCGGCGGCCATGTTGCCGAAGACCTTGGTGGCGAGGACGGTCTGGTCGCGGCGGCCGCCGCCGTTCGCGAACCAGGTGCCGATGATCTCCTCGGTGCGGCCCTTGTTCTCGCCCCAGCCGTACACGTTGGCGGTGTCGAAGTAGTTGATGCCGCTGGCCAGCGCCGCGTCCATGATGGCGTGGCTGACGGCTTCGTCGGTCTGCGGACCGAAGTTCATGGTGCCGAGGACGAGCCGGCTGACCTTGAGTCCCGTGCGTCCGAGCTGCGTGTACTTCATGACTGCTAAGCCAAGGACGTGGAGTGCGCTCTAGGCAAGTGCCCGGTATCTCCCCGGTGTCGTTCCGAACTCCCGGCGGAAGGCGTGCGGGAGGGCGTACGGCGAGCCGTGGCCGACCTGCCGGGCCACCGACTCCAGGGGCGCGTCCGCCGTGCGCAGGAGGGTGGCGGCGCGGATCATCCGCCACCACGTCAGGTACGCCATCGGGGGCCGGCCCACCAGAGCGGTGAACCGGCGGCCCAGGGTGGCGCGGGACACGCCCGCACGGGTGGCCAGGAGCGCGGCCGCGCGTACGCGTCCTGCAACGGGCGTCCGACGAGCGCGAGTTGGTGATCCCCGCGCACTTCCCCGGGCCCGGGGCCGCGGAGATCCGGCGGGCCGGTGCCGGGTTCGCGGTGAGCCGGTGGCGCGGCCAGAGGCTGTCCGGCGCGGCTCAGTCGAGGCAGAACTCGTTGCCCTCGACGTCCTGCATCACGATGCAGGACTCGTTCTCCTCGTCGGCGTACAGCGTCCGTACGTGCGTCGCGCCGAGGGCCACCAGGCGTGCGCTCTCGGCCTCCAGGGTGGCCAGGCGCTCGTCGCCCACGAGCCCGGTGCCGGCCCGCACGTCGAGGTGCACCCGGTTCTTGACGGTCTTGCCCTCGGGCACGCGCTGGAAGTAGAGGCGCGGGCCCTCGCCCGTGGGGTCGACACAGGCGGACCATGTGCTCTCGCCCCGGGCGGACTCCGGTAGGACGTACCCCAGGGCCTCGCACCAGAAGGCGGCGACGCGCTCGGGCTCGGCGCAGTCGAAGGTGACCTGGATTTCTCTGATCGTCGGCATCGGCGCACCCTAGCAAGCGGGTTGGGGCACGTGACCGTGGTCGTAGGGCCCGCCGACGCCCCACGCCTGGTGCAGCGCGTCCGCGAAGGCGGCGGCCAGCTTGTGCTCGCCGGACGCGTTCGGGTGCGTGCCGTCGTACGTGTCGTGGTGGATGTCGTACGACTCCGGGGCCGAGGCGAGGAGCAGCGGCGAGCGGGGCTCGGACAGGTCCGCGACCGTCTTCGCGAGCAGGGTGTTGAAGTGCGCGACCTCGGCGGCGAACGGCGCGTCCGTCTCGGCCCGGATGTTCGGGATCACCGGGAGCAGGACGATGCGGACCGCCGGGTTCGCGGTGCGGGCCTCGGCGATGAAGCGGCGGGTGTTCGCCGCGGTCTGCTCGGCGTCCGTGTAGAAGCCGAGGTCGATGAGGCCCAGGTTGACCAGGAGGACGTCCGGGCCGCAGGCGCGCACCGCGTCGGCGACGACCGGCGCCATGTGCAGCCAGCCCTCGCCCCAGCCGGCGAGGTGGTGGCGCGGGAAGCCGGGGTCCGCGTACGCCATCGACGTGGGGGCGTCGGCCGTCTTGTCGTAGAGCGTCTCGCGGGGGCCGACGACCGCGAACCCGCCGTCCACGGAACAGGATCGGAGGTGGCACCAGAAGCGGTGGCGCCAGGTGTGCTCCCCGGCGCTGCCGATGGTCTGGCTGTCGCCGACGAACATGAACCTGAGCATCCGCTCATCATCGTCGATCGCCCGGGCCGCGTGCGTGTGACACGAGACACGCCTGGCAAGCTGGGGCCATGCGTTCGTATCTGGGTGCGGCCGGAGCCGCAGTCGTCCTCGCCCTCGGCGCCGTCGTCCCCGCCGCCGCGGCCGACTCGCCTTCCGTGGGCTCCTCCGGTTTCACCCTCCAGGATCCGCGGATCACGGAGTCCAGCGGCCTCGCCGCCTCCCGCGCCCACCCGGGCATCTACTGGACCCACAACGACAGCGACGACGGGGCCTTCCTGTTCGCCGTCGACGGGCGCACGGGAAAGACCGTCGCCACGATCACCCTCACCGGGGTCGGGGCCCCGCGCGACGTCGAGGCGATCTCGGTCGGCCCCGACGGGAACCTCTACGTCGGCGACATCGGCGACAACCTCGGCGGCAAGTGGGACCACGTGTGGATCTACAAGCTGCCCGAGCCGAAGAAGCTCGTCGACCAGACCGTGCGGGCCACGCAGTACGTCGTGAAGTACGCGGACGGGCCGCGCAACGCCGAGGCGCTGATGGTCCACCCGAAGACCGGGCGGGTCTACATCATCGAGAAGGGCGAGGACGGCGGCGGACTCTACGAGGGCCCGAGCACCCTCGACCCGTCCGCCACGAACACCTTCCGGCGCATCGGCGACATCGACCTGTGGGCCACCGACGCCGCCTTCTCGCCGGACGGCGAACAGCTCGCCGTGCGCGGCTACTTCGGCGGCGTCGCGTACTCCTGGAACGACGGAAAGCCGAAACGGCAAGGGCAGTTGAGCGTTCCGATGCAGCCGCAGGGCGAGTCCGTGACGTACACCCTCGACGGGAGGACCCTGCTCTACGGGAGCGAGGGCCGGGGCAGCTCCGTGCAGCCGGTGGAGGTCGAGGGCGCGGATGCCTCCGGCGGGGGCGGGGGTTCGGCGTCCGGTGACGACGGTGGCGACGACGGCGGGTTCACCGGGAAGGCGGGGGCCGTCGGGGCCGCGGCCGTGCTGATCGTCGTCATCGGGGTCGGGCGGCTGCTGCGCAAGCCTCGCCGGTAGTTCGCCGGGTGCGGGCCGGTGGGGCTTCTCGTGCCCCGCGGCGGAGCCGCGACGAAAGCCGCGGACGCCTCTGCTCGGTCGATGAGCAGAGGCGTCCGCGGCTTGTCGTGGGTCGCTCGCGCAGTTCCCCGCGCCCCTGACGGGGCTTTAGAGCTGGCCGATGACGTAGTCGACGCAGGCCGTCAGGGCCTGGACGTCCGCCGGGTCGATCGCCGGGAACATCGCGATGCGGAGCTGGTTGCGGCCCAGCTTGCGGTACGGCTCGGTGTCGACGATGCCGTTGGCGCGGAGCACCTTGGCGACCGCGGCGGCGTCGATCTCGTCCGCGAAGTCGATGGTGCCGATGACCTGCGAGCGCTTCGCGGCGTCCGTGACGAACGGCGTCGCGTACTTCGACTCCTCGGCCCACGAGTACAGGCGGGTCGAGCTGTCCTTCGTGCGCGCCGTCGACCAGGCCAGACCGCCCTGGCCGTTGATCCAGTCCAGCTGCTCGGCGAGCAGGAAGAGCGTGGAGAGCGCCGGGGTGTTGTACGTCTGGTTCTTGCGGGAGTTGTCGATCGCCGTCGGCAGCGAGAAGAACTCCGGGACGTGGCGGCCGGACGCGTGGACGCGCTCGGCGCGCTCGATCGCGGCCGGGGAGAAGACGCCGATCCACAGGCCGCCGTCGGAGGCGAAGGACTTCTGCGGGGCGAAGTAGTAGACGTCCGTCTCGGCGATGTCGACCGGCAGGCCGCCCGCGCCGGAGGTGGCGTCCACCAGGACGAGGGACCCGGCGTCCGCACCGGCGACGCGCTTGATCGGCGCGGCGACACCGGTGGAGGTCTCGTTGTGGGTCAGGCCGTACACGTCGACGCCGGCCTCGGCCACGGCCTCCGGGTGCGTGCCCGGGTCCGAGGAGATGACGGTCGGCTCGGCCAGCCACGGGGCGAGCTTGGACGCCTTGGCGAACTTGGACGAGAACTCGCCGAAGTTCAGGTGCTGCGACTTGTTCTCGATCAGGCCGTGCGTCGCCACGTCCCAGAACGCGGTCGAGCCGCCGTTGCCGAGGACGACCTCGTAGCCCTCGGGGAGGGAGAACAGGTCCTTGACCCCGTCGCGCACCCGGCCGACCAGGTTCTTGACCGGGGCCTGGCGGTGGGAGGTGCCGAGCAGGGAGGTACCGGTGGCGGCCAGCGCGTCCAGCGCTTCCGTCCGCACCTTGGAGGGGCCCGCGCCGAAACGTCCGTCGGCGGGCTTGATGTCAGCGGGAATCTGGATCTCAGCCACGAGCCGGAGGGTATCTCCTCGGTGAAACCGGACGGAAACGTGTCCGTTCGATGAGACGACTTCTCCGGCCCGTGGACTTGTAGTGATCTACGGTTCCGCGGACGACGCGGTCGGCGCGGTCAGCCGCCCAGCACCACCGGCAGCTCGAACAGGTCGTTCTGCGTCACCACCGGCTTGTTGCGCAGCTCGCCCGGCTCGACCGCGAGCCGCAGCTGGGGGAAGCGGGCGTACAGCGCCGGGAGCGCCACCCCGGCCTCCAGGCGGGACAGCGCGGCGCCGGGGCACACGTGCGGGCCGTGGCCGAAGGAGATGTGCCGGGTCGGCGAGGTGCGGGTGATGTCGAAGGAGTCGGCGGTCGGGCCGTGCGCCTGCTCGTCGCGGCCGATGGCGCCGTAGGAGACGATCAGCGCCTCGCCCTGCTTGATGGTCTGCTCGCCGACCTGGACGTCCTCGGCGGCGAACCGGATCAGGACGTGCGAGGTCGGGGTCGCGTAGCGCAGGGTCTCCTCGACGACCTGCTCCCAGGTCGCCCCGCCGTCGAGGACGAGGGCCAGCTGGTCGGGGTGGGCGGAGAGGTTCACGACCGCGTTGACGATGAGCGAGATGGTCGTCTCGTGGCCGGCCGCGACCATCAGCTGCAGCGTGGAGACGATCTCCGCGTCGGTGAGGTGGTCGCCGTTCTCGGAGGCCTGGATCAGGGCGCTGGTCAGGTCGTCGCCCGGCTCCTCGCGGCGGGCCGCGACGACCGCGCCCATCATCGCCGCGAGCTCGCCGAGCGTCGCGACGACCTCCTCGGGCGGGGTCTGCGTGGAGAAGAACTTGTCGAAGAGGACCTTCAGGCGCGGGTGGTCGGCCTCGTCGATGCCCATCAGGTCGCTGATCACGTACATGGGCAGCGGGTAGGCGAACTCGGCCTTCAGGTCGACGGCGCCGTCCTTCGGGAGCCTGTCCAGCAGGCCCGCGGTCAGCTCCGTGATCCGCTCCCGCATCCGCTCCACCCGGCGCACGGTCAGCGCCTGGGCGACCAGGGCGCGCATCCGCCGGTGGTCCTCGCCGTCCACGGTGAGCATCGAGCGGCCCGGGTTCGCCAGGCCGATCAGCGGCCAGTCGGCGGGTATCTCGCCGCGCTGCCAGGCGCCCCACACCTCGATGTCCTTCACCAGGCGTTTGTCGGTGAGGAGCTGGCGGGCCTCCGCGTGGTGCGTGACCGCCCACACCGGGACGCCGCCGGGCAGCTCCACCTCCGCGAGCGGGCCCGCCGCCAGCAGCCGGGCGGTCTCGCCGTCCAGGTCGGTGACGAAGGGGTCGAGGGGGATGCGGGCGGCGGACGCGTGCGGGCAGGCGGATGCGGATGTCGTCATGGGAGCGCTCCAGGGGATGTGTCGTTACAGGACGGGCGTCACGGCAGAGCGGGCGTCACGGCAAGGCGGTCACGGTGGGGCGTCACGGCGAGGCGTCGACGGTGGGGCGGTCACGGCGGGACCGGCGTCACAGGGCGGGCGTCGGGGTGAAGCGGACCCGGAGATCGGTCAGGCCGCGCAGCCACGGCGAGGGGCGGCGGGTCAGCGCCTCGGCCGGTCCCGCCAGGTCGATGTCGGGGAGCCGGTCGAGGACGACCTCGATGCCGGTCCGCGCGATGACCTCGGCGACCTCCTGGGCCGGGAACGGGCAGCGGTGCTCACCGTGCCCGAAGGCGAAGTGGGCGTTGTTGCCGCCGGTCAGGACCGAGGCGTCGGTGCGTACCTGGGGGTCGGCGTTGGCCGCGGCGAGGCCGAGCAGGAGCATGTCGCCCGCCCGGATGTGCCGGTCGCCGAGCCGGGTGTCGCGGGTGGCCCAGCGGCCCGCGACGTTCTGCGTCGGGGTGTCCTCCCACAGCACCTCGTTCATCGCCTCGGCGACGCTGTGCCGCCCGCCGAACAGGGACGCGGCGAACCGGTCGTCGGTCAGCATCAGGCGCAGCGAGTTGCCGATCCAGTCGGCCGTGGGCTGGTGTCCGGCCGCCATCATCACCATCAGGTCCTGGGCGATCTCCTCGTCCGTGAAGCCCGAGGGGTCCTGGAGCATGGACGAGACGACGTCGTCGCCCGGCTTCGCGTGCTTGGCGGCGATGAGCTCGACCATCGACCGTGCCAGGTGCTGCTGCCCCGCCAGGGCGCGCTCCCGGCCGTCGATCATGTCGTTCAGGGCCGTGACCAGGCCCGGTCCCTGTTCGTCGGAGAAGCCGTAGATGCGGGCCAGGACGCGGACCGGCAGCATCATCGCGTAGTCCGCGATGATGTCGGTCTCGCCCTTGGCGCAGAAGGAGTCGATCAGCTCGTCCGCGAACTGCTCGGCGTGCTCCTTGAGTTCGAACGGGTCGACCGACTCCAGGGCGTGGCTGACCATCGCGGCGCGCTTCCGGTGCCGCTGGCCGACCGTGTAGAGGATCGACGGCTGCTTGTGGCCGATCATCGGCAGCAGCGGCCAGTCCGCCGGGATGTCGTCCCACTGGTTCCACAGGTCGGAGTCCCGGCTGAACAGCGCCGGATCGCCGGTGACCTGGTGCAGTTCGCGGTAGCCGAGGACCAGCCACGCCGGGATGTCGCCGTCGAGGACGACGGGCGCGACGGCGCCGTGGTCGCGGCGCATCTCCCGGTAGAGCGTGGCGGGTTCGGTGGCGAACCGCGGTCCGGACAGCGGCACGGGGGCGGGGCCGTGCGCGGACGCGGGGCAGCCGGGGCTTGTCACGGGGCGGTCTCCTGAGGCACGTACAGCTGACTGGACGGCGGACCGGACAGCCGGCCGGCCTGCGGGGCGTAGAGCGTCTTGAGGTGTTCCACGAGCGAGATCAGCACGCCCTTGCTGGACTCCCTGGAGCGGGCGTCGCACTGCACCAGCGGCACCTCGGGGTCGAGGTCGAGGGCCTCGCGCAGCTGCTCCAGGGTGTGCGGCGGGCCGCCGAAGTCGTTGTGGGCGACGATGAACGGCGTGCGGTGGTGCTCCAGCCGGTCGATCGCGTAGAAGGAGTCCTCCAGGCGGCGGGTGTCGACGAGGACGACCGCGCCGAGCGTGCCGGAGAACAGCCGGTCCCACAGGAACCAGAAGCGTTCCTGGCCGGGGGCGCCGAACAGGTAGAGGACGTTGCGCGCGTCGAGCGTGATGCGGCCGAAGTCGAAGGCCACGGTCGTCGACGTCTTGGCGCCGACCCCGTCCAGGTCGTCGATGCCCTGCCCCGCCTGCGTCATCGTCTCCTCGGTGTTGAGGGGACGTATCTCGCTGACCGAGCGGACCATGGTGGTCTTGCCGACGCCGAAGCCGCCGACGATGACGACCTTCAGGCCGTTGTCGGCTCCGGCCGCCAACTCCCGTCGGCCGCTCGGCGGTTCAGAGGTTGCGGAGTCCAACGAGCACCTGCTCCAGGATGTCGGGATCGGGAAGGTGGTGGGGCGAGGGGACGGTGCGCGGATGGCGGGCGCCGATGCGGCCCTGCGTCAGCAGGTCGGAGAGCAGGATCCGCACGATGCTCACCGGCAGGCCCAGCTCGGCGGCCACCTCCACGACGGCCGTCGGCCGCGCGCACATCCGCAGGATCGCGGCGTGCTCGGACGGCATGCCGGGCGCCGGGTCCGACTCGGCGACGACCAGCGACACCAGGTCGAAGGAGACGTCGGCGGCCGGCCGGCTGCGCCCTCCGGTGAGGGTGTACAGCCGGTCGGGGGCGTCGTCCCGGCCCGGGCGGCTCATGACGCCGTGGGGGTGCGGGAGAGGTCCTCGCCGCGCGGCAGGGCGCGCAGGTGCTCGCCGAGCTGCTCGACGAGCTCGACCATGGTGTGCCCGACGAGGCCCGCGTCGGCGTCCTCGGTGGCGATCGCCGCGAGGTGCGCGCCCTCACCGGCCTCGACGATGAACAGGGTGCCGCCGTGGAACTCGGTCATCGCCGAGCGCACCCCGCCGCTCCCGTCGCCGAATTCGGCGGAGGCGCCGTGCGCGAGGGCCTGGATGCCGGCGGCGATCGCGGCGAGCTGGTCCGCCTGGTCCGGGGAGAGTTCGGGGGTGTGGCACAGCTTCAGGCCGTCGCGCGACAGGACCAGGGCGTGCCGGGTGCCAGGGGTGCGCTTGAGGAGGCCTTCGAGCAGCCAGGTCAGGCTAGCGCCGGTCGTGGTCCCGGTCATGGGAGGTGTCGCCTTCCTGCGTGGATGGTGCGGGATGTGCGGGTGCGGGGTGTTCGGGGTGCTCCGGGGCCTCGGGCGCCGGAGCGGTGCGTACGGCCTGCCGGAAGCTGCTGAAGCGGGCCGCGGGGGACGGGAAGGAGCCGGTGGACTCGTTGTCCGCCTCGGCGGCGGGTTCGGAGGCTTCGGCCGCTTCGGCGGCCCGGGCCTGGGCGCGCTGCGCTGCGGCGAGGGTGCGTCCGCGCCGCCGCTTGGGCAGTGTGCTCTCGACGGGCGGTTTCTCGCGCGCCGGGAGGGCGGCGTCGTCCGTGGTGGGCTGCGCCGGTACGCGGGCGTGGTCGGCCGCGGGCGAGAGGGTGAGGGTCAGTTCGGAGTCGAGTGGCTCCGACGGCGCGGCCGGTTCCGGTGACGGCGCGGACTCCGCCGGCGCTTCCGGAGCCGGGGCGGGCGAAGTCGCGGGCGCCGAGCTCTCCGCCTGGCCGGGCGTACGGCCCCCTTCCGCCGCGCGCGAGAGCAGTTCCTGCGGGATGAGCAGCAGGACGCCGGTGCCGCCGCGCGCCGACGGACGGAACGACACCGTCAGGCCGTGCTTGCGGGCCAGCCTGCCGACGACGGCGAGGCCGAGCCGGGTGCCGGACAGACCGCCGAGCCCGGCCGCCTCGCCGGAGACCGCGTGCTCGGCGCGGCGCAGCTGCACCGCGCCCATCACGAGCCCCGAGTCCTCGACGGAGACGATGACGCCCGCCGGGACCTCCTCGACGTAGACGTGGACCTCGGCGGTCGGCGGCGAGAAGTTCGCGGCGTTGTCGAGGAGTTCGGCCAGTACGTGCATGACGCCCTCGGCGGCGTGGCCCGCGACGGCGGTCGTGCCGCCGCCGTGCGTGCGCACCCGCTGGTAGCCGCCGATGCGGCCCATCGCGCCGCGCAGGATCGACTCCATGGCGATGGGCCGCGCCCAGCGGCGGCCCGAGCGGGCGCCGGTCAGCACGGCCACCGAGTCGGCGAGGCGGCCCGCCTGCGCGGTGCGGTGGTCGAGGTGGAGCAGGTCGGCGAGGACGTCCTCGTCGGTGTGCCGGTGTTCCATCTCGCGCAGGTCGGCGAGCATGCCGGTGGCCAGGGCCTGCATGCGCCCGGCCGCGTTGGCGCAGGCGGCGAGGGCGGCGGCCCGCTCGGCGCGGGCGCTGCGCAGCTGCCCGGCGAACTCCTCGGAGTCCGCGGCCCGCGCGTCCCGCTCGTGGGACAACTGGGCGGCGAGACGCAGGCGTTCGGAGGCGCCGCGGTCGAGGATGTGCCGCTGCTCGGTGACGCGACGGCTCAGCAGCTCGGCGGCCCTGCGGGCGTGCGCGGCGTAACCGACGGTGGCGGAGAGCACGAGCGCCGTCCCGGCGAGGATCCAGGCGAGCGGGGCGCGTACCGAGTCCGGCGCGAGAGCGACCGCTCCCGCGGCGAGCGCGCCGGTGGCGACGAGTGCGGTCAGCAGGGTGAGCGCGGCCGGGCGCAGGGCCGGGCGTATCGGGGGCGCCCCGGCGGGCCCGGGGGGCACTGGGGCCGGTGCGGGCGCTAGGGGGGTGGGCGCGGTCATCGGTCGGGTCCTCGGGGGGAGGGGCGGGCTGATGTTTGGTAACGACAGTCTGTGCTCAATTTCACGTCACTATAGGAGAGTTGGTGATCGAGTTGGGAATGTTGCGGTCCGGATCGTGAGAAATCGGTCTACGTCCTGTGGCGCCGGGGGCCCCTGAGGGCTGCATCCTGGAGGGCATGGATGATCTGGACGGCCTGGAACGGGAACTGCGGGCGTCCGTGCGCGGCGGGGTCGACTTCTCCGTCACCGCGCGGGCCCTGAACACGATGGACGCGTCCAACTACCGCCGCGTGCCGCTGGGTGTGCTGGCCCCCAGGGACCGGGACGACGTGGCCGCGGCCCTGGAGGTGTGCCGACGGCGCGGGGTGCCGGTGGTGGGCAGAGGCGGCGGCACCTCCATCGCCGGGCAGGCGACCGGCACCGGCCTCGTCCTCGACTTCACCCGCCACATGAACGGCATCGTCGCCCTCGACCCCGGGGCGCGAACGGCCGTCGTCCAGCCCGGGGTCGTCCTCGACCGGCTCCAGGCGGCCGCCGCCCCGCACGGGCTGCGCTTCGGCCCCGACCCGTCCACGCACAGCCGCTGCACGATCGGCGGCATGATCGGCAACAACTCGTGCGGCTCGCACTCCGTGGCCTGGGGCACCACCGCCGACAGCGTCGCCGCGCTCGACGTGGCCGCCGCGGACGGCTCCGCGTACCGGCTCGGGCAGGGCTGGGACGGCGCGCCCGAGGGCCTGCGGGCGCTGGTCGAGCGGGAGTTGGCGACGATCCGGACCGGCTTCGCCCCGTACTCCGGGCTGCCGCGCCGCATCTCCGGTTACGCGGTGGACGCCCTGCTCCCCGAGAACGGCACCGACCTCGCGCGCTTCTTCTGCGGCACCGAGGGCACCCTCGGCCTCGTCACGGAGGCGACCGTGCGGCTCGTCGAGGCGCCGCCCGCGAAGGCCCTCGCCGTCCTGGCGTACGCGGACGAGAGCGCGGCCGCGGAGGCGGCGGCGGGCCTGCTGCCGTACGGGCCGCTCACGGTCGAGGGCATGGCCGCCGACCTCGTACCGGCCGACTCGGGCCTGCCCAAGGGCGGCGCCTGGCTGTTCGTGGAGACCGGGGGCGCCACGGCGGCCGAGGCCCGGGCCGCCGCCGAGCGGATCGTGCGGGCGGCGGACGTCGTGGACGCCCTGGTGGTCGCCGACCCGGCCGGGCAGCGGACGCTGTGGCGGATCCGGGAGGACGCGTCCGGCACGGCGACCCGGATGCCCGACGGCAGCGAGGCGTGGCCCGGCTGGGAGGACTGCGCGGTGCCCCCGGCCCAACTGGGCCCGTACCTGCGCGACTTCAGGAGTCTGCTGTCCGAGCACGGGCTGCGCGGCACCCCGTACGGTCACTTCGGCGACGGCTGCATCCACGTACGGATCGACTTCGACCTGCTGACCGGGCCGGGCATCGCGCGCTTCCGGAGCTTCTCCGAGGACCTGGCCGCGCTCGTCGTCGCGCACGGCGGCTCGCTGTCGGGCGAGCACGGCGACGGCCTCGCACGGGCCGAGCTTCTGCCGAAGATGTACGGCGACGAACTCGTGGGCCTGTTCGGCAGGGTCAAGGACGTGTGGGACCCGGCGGACGTCCTCAACCCCGGGACCCTGGTGCGCCCCGCGCGCCTGGACGACAACCTGCGGTTCGCGCCGCTGCCGCGCGAGCCGGTCGATGTCGTCTTCGGCTATCCGCACGACGGCGGCGACTTCTCGGCGGCGGTGCGGCGCTGTGTCGGCGTCGCCAAGTGCCGGGTGGAGGAGGCCCCTTCGGGCAGCGGCGTGATGTGCCCGTCCTTCCGGGCCACCGGCGGCGACGAGACCCACTCCACGCGCGGCCGGGCCCGGCTGCTGCACGAGATGCTCGCCGGGGAGGTCGTCACCGACGGCTGGCGCTCGGAGGAGGTACGGGACGCGCTCGACCTGTGCCTGTCCTGCAAGGGCTGCAAGAGCGACTGTCCGGTGGGCGTCGACATGGCCACGTACAAGGCGGAGTTCCTCCACCACCACTACGAGGGGCGCCGCCGCCCCGCCGCGCACTACGCGATGGGGTGGCTGCCGCGCTGGCTGCGCCTGGTGGCCGCGACGAGGACGGCCGGCATCGCCAACTCGCTCGCGGGAGTGGGGGTGTTGGCCCGGCTCGGCAAGCGGCTCGGCGGGATCGCGGCGGAGCGCGGGATCCCGAAGGTGGCCCGGAAGACGTTCAGCGCGGGGTGGCGGCCGCGGGCAGGTGCCACCCCGGGGCCGAAGGTCGCGCTGTGGCCGGACACGTTCACGGAGCATCTGGCGCCGGAGGTGGGCCACGCGGCGGTACGGGTCCTGGAGGCGGCCGGGATCGCGCCGCTGCCGGTGCCGCGGCGGCGCGGCAAGGTCTGCTGCGGCCTCACGTACGTGTCCACGGGTCAACTCGACTCGGCCCGTGCGGTGTTGCGGCGCACGCTGGAGACGATGGAGCCGGTCCTCGACGCGGGCGTGCCCGTCGTCGTCCTGGAGCCGTCCTGCGCGGCCGCGCTCCGCTCCGACCTGCCCGAACTCCTCCCCGACGACCCGCGGGCCCGGCGCCTGGCCGACCGGGTGGTCACCTTCGCCGAGGCGCTCGAACGGCTCGCCCCCGACTGGGACCCGCCGCGCGTCGACCGGCCGGTCGTGGGCCAGACGCACTGCCACCAGCACGCGGTACTCGGCGACGCGGCGGATCGCAGGCTGCGGGAACGGGCCGGTCTCGCGGGCGAGTTGAGTGGCGGCTGCTGCGGCCTGGCGGGCAACTTCGGCTTCGAGGAAGGGCATTACGAGGTGTCGGTGGCCTGCGCCGAGGAGCAACTGCTGCCGGCGGTGCGGTCCGCGGGGCCGGGTGACGTGGTGCTGGCCGACGGCTTCTCGTGCCGGACGCAGTTGGATCAGCTCGGCGAGCGGGCCGGTCGGCATCTCGCGGAGGTGCTGGCCGAGGGGCTGTGAACGGTCGACGGTCGACGGTCGACGGTCGACCGACGGCCGGTGGGGGCCGGTCGCGCAGTTCCCCGCGCCCCTGGAAGCGAGCTCCGCTCGCCCAGGGGAGGCTGCGCGGAGCGCATGCCTCAGGGGCGCGGGGAACTGCGCGA
>NZ_KB891797.1:220401-796612 GCF_000373565.1 Streptomyces sp. HmicA12
CCNCCGGCCGTCAGGTCGNNACGAGACNNNCGTGGGGCAGGCGCGGATCTGTCAGGGGCGCGGGGAACTGCGCGAGAAGCCCCCNCCGGCCGTCAGGTCGGGACGAGACGTTCGTGGGGCAGGCGCGGATCTGTCAGGGGCGCGGGGAACTGCGCGAGAGGCCCCACCGGCCCGCAGCCGACGAACCAGGTCAACCCCCCCGTCACCTCCAGCGCGAGGGCGATCAGGTCCGGGACCGACGGATGCCCCGGCCCCCGCCGGTGGGCCAGCACCACCGGCAGATCGGGCGTGTCCACCAGCGGGACGTAGACGACCCCCGGATGAGGATGCAGGGCGACCGTCGCCGTGGACGTGACGCCCACCGCCCGATCCGCCGCGATCGCGGCGAGCCAGTCGTCCGTGTTGGCGACCGTGAGCGTCCGGGTGGGCCGGGCGGCGACCGGCCACAGGTCGAGCGTGGTCGTGCCGGACACCGTGTTGAGGGCGATGACCTGGTCGCACAGGTCGGCCAGGACGAGCTCGGGGCGCCCGGCGAGCGGGCCGTCGGACGGGAGCGCCGCCACCCGCGCCTCCCGGTGCAGCAGCCTGGTCACCAGGTCCGGCGCGTCGACCGGGCCGCGCAGCAGGGCGACGTCCACGGCGCCGCGGGTGAGCCCGGCCGTGCGGTCGTCGATGCGCAGGAGCTCCAGCGGTACGTCCGGGTGCTCCTGCCGCCAGCGACGCAGCAGCGGAGTCGTGTACGCGCCCGCCGCCGACCAGGCGTGGCCGAGGCGCAGCGGGCGGCGCGGGGTGCGGGTGGTGGCGACCGCGTCCTCGAACGCGGCGACGGCGACCGCGGCCTTCTCGCGGAACGCGCGCCCCTCGGGGGTGAGCTCCAGGTGATGGGTGGATCGGTCGACGAGCCGTACGTCGAGCGCGGCCTCCAGCGCGGCGAGGGTGCGCGAGACGGCGGGCTGGGTGATGCCGAGGCGGGCGGCGGCGCGGGTGACGTTGCTCTCGTCGGCGACGGCGAGGAAGCACCGCAGGTGGCGCAGCTCCAGCGAGTGGCTCGGATCCGGGGTCATGCCCGCGGAGCATAACGGGAGCGCAGAAGGCATTTCACGCGGCAGGCCCGGCGGTTCTAGCGTGGAGGTTCACGCGCGGCGGGGAGTGCAGTACCGTAAACGCGTAAGTCGAAAATATTGCACTGCATGCCGCTTGGCGGTCGCACGACGGAAGAGGAACGAGGCCCGTGAACGGCTCGCGCACCGAACAGCCCCAGGCGCTCACGCCGGAGGCCGCGCTCGTCCACCCCGAGGCGACGGCGGCGGACCCGACGTCCCGCTGGGGCGCACTGGGCCCCGTCGGGCTGGTCCTGGCCGGCTGTGTCTCGGTGCAGTTCGGCGGCGCGGTCGCGGTGAGCCTGATGCCGCGCGCGGGCGCGGTGGGCGTGGTGACGCTGCGCCTGGTGGTCGCGGCGATCGTCCTGCTGGTGGTCTGCCGCCCGCGGCTGCGCGGCCACTCGCGGGCCGACTGGGGCACGGTGCTCGCGTTCGGCGTCGCCATGGGCGGCATGAACCTGCTCTTCTACCAGGCCGCGGCCCGCATCCCGCTGGGCCTCGCGGTCACCTTCGAGGTCCTGGGCCCGCTGGCCCTCTCGGTCATCGCGTCGCGCCGCGCGGTCAACTTCCTGTGGGCGGGGCTCGCGCTCGGCGGCGTCTTCCTCCTCGGCGGCGCGGGCGACGGCCTGGGCGGCCTCGACCTCGTCGGCGTCGCCTTCGCGCTCGCGGCGGGCGTCATGTGGGCGACGTACATCGTCTTCAGCGCCCGCACCGGCCGCCGCTTCCCGCAGGCCGACGGCCTCGCGCTCGCGATGGCCGTGGCGGCCGTGCTCTGCCTGCCCCTCGGCATCGCGACGGCGGGCGACAAGCTCCTCGACCCGGTGACGATCGCCCTCGGCGGCGCCGTGGCGATCATGTCCTCCGTGCTGCCCTACACCCTCGAACTCATCGCGCTGCGCCGCCTGCCCGCGTCCACGTTCGCGGTGATGATGAGCCTGGAGCCGGCCATCGCGGCCCTCGCCGGCTTCCTCGTCCTGTCCCAGGCCCTGTCGTGGGTGGAGGCGGCGGCGATCGCGCTGGTCATCGCGGCGAGCATGGGCGCGGTGCGCACGCAGGTGGGACGGAAGAAGAGCTGAGGCCCCCGGCCCGGGCCGTCAGTTCCCCCGCGCCGCCCGGTACGCGAGGCCCCGCGTGAACGCGCTGCGCACACTGGGGACGAGCCGACCGGCCCAGGGCGGGGAACTCTCGCCGCGCGCCAGGGTCCAGCAGGAGAGGGCGTAGCCGAACTCGGACGGCTTCAAGTAGCCCATGTGGTGCGGGGGTTCGTCACGGCGGCCGGTGAGCTCCCAGTCGCCGAGACCGCCCAGCGGCGTCACCGTGAAACCGGCGGTCCGTACGTAGCCGTCGGCGGCGTTGGCGGTGAGCACGCCCATGCCGAGGAACACGGTCAGCAGATCGGTGAGGCGTTCCTCCTCGGCGTGGGTGAGCCGCAGCCCGGCCAGGTTCGGCCGCCCGGCCAGTCTGGCGTGCGCCAGCTCGTGCGCGATCAGCGCCGCGAACGCGTCCGGCCGCGCGGCCACGCTCCGGTCCAGCTCGATGACGGGCCCGTCGTCCTCCTCGCGGTACTCGCCCACCCGGTGCCTGCGCCCCGGCGTGGTGCCCGGCACGGGTTCCACGAGCCGCACCCGTATCGGGCCCACGTCGGCGCCCATGACCGCGCCGACCCGCCGCACCAGTTCCTCGGCCCACTCCTGCGTCCCGTCGAACCCCTGCGGGACGAACCCGGGCAGCGCGGGTGCCGTCGTCGCAGGCCCGAACTCCTGCCCGCACCAGGCCAGCCGCCGCTCGATCCAGACCCGGTCCCGCTCGTGGACGGGGCTGGTCCCGCGCTCCTGCTGCCGCAGCCACGGTTTGGGCCCCGGCCCACCGTCGTCACTTCCCACGCCCGGCCTCCCTCTTCACCTCAGGTGATCCGCCTTGCCCGGAGTCGCGCGCGGCGAGTGTCCTGGCGTGCCACCAGCCCATTGTCGGGACGGCCGCCTGCGCTTCACCACCCTCTGCGGGACGCGGATGCGGGCGGTGCTGCCCGCGGGGACGGGTGACCGGGCCCCGGACGATTCGCTCTCGGCCAAGTCGGCTGCGAGCGGGCCCGGTCGGGCGGCAGTATCGGACCATGCGGCCTGTCTTCGTGCTCGTACACAGCCCGTCCGTGGGCCCCTCGACCTGGCACCCCGTGGCGGGACGACTCGCGGCGGCGGGACATGAGACGCGGGTCCCGTCGCTGCTTCGGGTGGGAGACGGCGATCCGCCGTTCTGGCCCCGCGTCGTGGACGCCGTCCGCCGCGACCTCCTGGACGTACCCGCTCAACAGCCCCTCGTGCTGGTGGCACACAGCAACGCGGGGCTGTTCCTCCCCGCGATCCGCACGGCCCTCGGCCGCCCGGTCATCGGGTCCGTCTTCGTCGACGCCGCGCTGCCCGCCCGGTCGGGGCAGACCCCCGTCGCGCCCCCGGAGCTGCTGGAACTTCTGCGCCCGATGGCCGTGAACGGCAGGCTTCCGCGCTGGACCGACTGGTGGGACGAGGCGGACGTCGCCCCCATGTTCTCCGACCCGGTGACGCGGCGCACCGTCGTGGAGGAGCAGCCCTGCCTTCCGCTGTCGTACTACGAGCAGTGCGTCCCGGTCCCCGAGGGCTGGGACGATCACCCGTGCTCCTACGTACTGTTCGGCCCGCCCTATGACGACCTCGCCGCCGAGGCGCGCGCTCGCGGCTGGCGCGTGACCCACCTGCCCGGCGCCCACCTGCATCAGCTCGTCGACCCGGAGGGCACCGCCCGTCTCCTCACCGAACCGGGCACCACCCGGCCACCCGCTACCGGAAATCATTCGCAGTGCTCCGGCCTTCAGGCCGGGAGGTGAAGCGAATCTGGGGGTGGCGACGCGGAGCGTCGCCCGCGCCCACGCCAAGGTCGCCGACGCACGCCGTGAGTTCCACCACCAGCTCTCCACCCGGCTGATCTCCGAGAACCAAGGGATCGCCGTGGAGAACCTGTCGGTGGGGGGACTGGCGCGCACCAGGCTGGCCAAGTCCGTGCACGACGCGGGCTGGGCACAGTTCATCGGCATGCTGGAATACAAAGCCGAGCGGTACGGCCGCACCTTCATCAGGATCGGCCGGTTCGAGCCGACCTCCCAGGTCTGCTCCACCTGCGGTACCAAGGACGGACCCAAACCGTTGAGTGTGCGGGAATGGACCTGTACCGCCTGCGGCACCGTCCACGACCGGGACACCAACGCCGCACGCAACATCAAACAGGCCGCCGGACTGGCGGCATCAGCCTGCGGAGCGCCGATAAGACCAGAACCCGTTCTGGCACAGCGCGAAGAAGCAGGAAGCCACGGATTCCCGACCGGACACCGTGCCGCCTAGCGGCACAGCACCCCGTCAGGGAAGGCCAGAATCCCCGCCCTTCAGGGCGAGGAGCATGTCAAGGTCTCCCGATGACCGAACTCCGGACCCTGCAAGCCACCCGTGACGCCTACGACGCCGTCGCCTCCACATACGCTGAGATGTTCCACGACTCCCTGCGCGAACGCCCCCTGGAACGAGCTCACTTGACCGCCTTCGCCGAGCTGGTGAAGGGGCGCGGCGATGGCGATGGCGATGGCGAAGTCGCGGATCTCGGGTGCGGGCCCGGTTACGTCACCGCGCACCTGCACGGCCTCGGCCTGAACGCCTTCGGCATCGACGCCTCGCCCGCGATGATCGACCTCGCGCGTGACGCGCACCCCGGGCTCCGGTTCGAGGTGGGCTCGATGGGCGCCCTCGACATCACGGACGGGACGCTCGGCGGGGTGCTCTCGCGGTTCTCCCTCATCCACACCCCACCACGGGACGTGCCCGCGATCCTGGCCGAGATCTCCCGGGTCCTGGCCCCCGGCGGGCACCTGCTGATCGGCTTCCCCGCCACCGAAGGACCCCAACACGAAACGCAGTCCTACGACCATGTGGTGACCACGGCCTACCGCTGGTCCCCCGATCACCTCTCCGCGCTCCTGCGCGACCACGGACTGACGGAGACGGCGCGTACGGTGACCGAGCCGCAGCCCACCGACAAGCGACAGTTCCAAGAGGTCAACCTCCTCGCCCGCAGGGCGTAGCCCCGGCAGGATCGGCACATGGACAAGCTCGGAACCCCAGAGATCCTCGCCGCCATCGCCGACCACCTCGGCGACTGGCGCAAGCTCGCCCAGCCGATCGTCGCCCGCTACCGCGTCGCCGACCTCACCGGGAGCGCCGCCTTCGTGGCCGCGATCGCCGAGGCGGCGCGGGCCGCCGGGCGCGAGCCGGAGGTCCTGCTCGGGCCCGGCTTCGTCGAGGTGGCGCTGTACGCGGTGGACGGCGCCGGCGGGCGCTGGATCACCGAAGGCGATCTGCGACTCGCGGGCAGGATCAGTGAACTGGCCGCCAAGCGCGGGCTCGTCGCCACCCCTGGCGACGTCGCGCAACTCGAAATGGGCCTGGACGCAACCGACTTCGGCCTGATCGGCTCCTTCTGGTCCGCGCTCCTCACCGGCTCACCGGACCACGTCGTCGGCGACGACGTGCTGGACCCGGCCGACCGCGTCCCCAACGTGTGGTTCCAGCGCACCGACGCCCACGAGGTCCCGCGCCAGCGCTGGCACCCCGACCTCTGGGTCGCGCCCGAGGAGGCGGGCCCGCGCATTGAGGCCGCGCTCGCTGCCGGGGGCGTCCTCGTCGACGACTCCCACGCCCCGCGGTTCACCGTGCTCGCCGACCCGGAGGGCAACCGGGTCTGCGTGTGCACGGCGGAGGGCCGGGAGTAGGGGAGGGGCGCCGACGCCGGGGGCCGGGGCCCGGGGCCGCGTCAGCGGAAGGCCGCCACATGGCGTCGCGCCCACTGCGCGAACGTGCGCCCCGGTGAAGGCCCCTCCTCGCTCCATTTCATGCAAGCACGCTTGATTGTTTCTTGGTGCGCTGCCATGCTCCAGGCACGCCGCACATCGCCGTGCCCCGAGGGGAGCGCACCGTGTCCGAGACGTACGTCGTCATCGACGACCTGCGTGACGAAAGTGCTGAACTCGACAGCTTGGTGGGGGAGTTGGGGGCCGGTGACTGGGGTCGGGCCACGCCCGCCCCGCGCTGGAGCATCGCCCACCAGATCGCCCATCTCGCCTGGACCGACCGCGCCGCCCTGCTCGCCGTCACCGATGCCGACGCGTTCGCCGGGGAAGTGGAGAAGGCGCTCGCCGCCCCCGAGACGTTCGTCGACGAAGGGGCCGAGGCGGGGGCCGCACAGGAGCCGACAGCACTGCTCGCGCAATGGCGCGACGGACGCGAGGAGTTGCAGAAGGCGCTGCGTGCCGCCGCCGACTCCAAGACCAGGTTCCCCTGGTACGGGCCGCCCATGAGCGCCGCCTCCATGGCCACCGGACGGCTCATGGAGACCTGGGCGCACGGGCAGGACATCGCCGACGCGCTCGGCGTCACCCGTACCCCCACCGCCCGTCTGCGGCACGTCGCGCGGATCGGCGTCCGGGCGCGCGGTTTCGCGTTCGCCGTCCACCAACTGCCCGCACCCGCGGACGACATCCGCGTCGAACTCGCCGCGCCCGGCGGGGAGGTGTGGACGTACGGACCGGACGACGCCGCCCAGCGCGTCACCGGAACCGCCCTCGACTTCTGCCTCCTCGTCACCCAGCGCGCCCACCGCGACGACGTCGACGTACGCGCCGAAGGGCCCGACGCCGACCGCTGGCTCGACATCGCGCAGGCCTTCGCCGGGCCGCCGGGGCCGGGTCGCGCGCCGAAGGGGACCCGCGCATGAGCGTGATACGCCCGCTGCGCATCGGCAATGCCTCCGGGTTCTACGGCGACCGGTTCGACGCGATGCGCGAGATGCTGACCGACGGCCCGCTCGACGTCCTCACCGGCGACTACCTCGCCGAGCTGACCCTGCTCATCCTCGGCCGCGACCGGCTGAAGGACCCCGGGCGCGGCTACGCCCGCACCTTTCTGCGGCAGCTGGAGGAGTGCCTCGGGCTCGCCGTCGAGCACGGCACGAAGATCGTGGCCAATGCCGGCGGGCTCAACCCCGCCGGACTCGCCGACTCCGTAAGGGAGTTGGCCGAGCGGCTCGGGATTCCCGTCGCCGTCGCCCACGTCGAGGGCGACGACCTCCTCGCCACCGGCCGCTTCCCCGGCGCGCTCACCGCCAACGCCTACCTCGGCGGCGCCGGCATCACCGCCTGCCTGGAGGCCGGCGCCGACATCGTCGTCACCGGACGCGTCACCGACGCCGCGCTCGTCAGCGGGCCCGCCGCCTGGCACTTCGGCTGGGCCTACGAGGGGCGGGCCGCGTACGACCGGCTCGCGGGGGCCGTCGTCGCCGGGCACGTCCTGGAGTGCGGGACCCAGGCGACCGGCGGGAACTACGCGCACTTCACCGCGCACCGCCCCGACACGTTCCGCAGGCCCGGCTTCCCCCTCGCCGAGATCCACGAGGACGGGTCCGCCGTCATCACCAAACACCCGGGCACCGGCGGCCTCGTCGACCCCGGCACCGTCACGGCCCAGCTGCTGTACGAGACCGGGGGCGCCCGGTACGCCGGGCCCGACGTCACCGCGCGGCTCGACACCGTACGGCTGGAGCGGCAGGGGCCCGACCGGGTCCGCATTCATGGTGTGCGGGGTGAGGCGCCGCCGCCCACGCTCAAGGTCGGACTCAACCGGCTCGGCGGGTTCCGCAACGAGGTCGTGTTCGTGCTCACCGGGCTCGACATCGACGCCAAGGCCGCCCTCGTGCGGCAGCAGATGGACGACGCCTTCGCGCGCGCCAAGTCCCGCCCCGCGCACGTGCGATGGGAGCTCGCGCGGACCGACCGGGCCGACGCCGACACCGAGGAGACGGCGAGCGCCCTGCTGCGGCTCGTCGTACGGGACCAGGACCAGAACGCCGTCGGGCGGGCGCTGAGCGGCGCCGCCGTCGAGCTCGCCCTCGGCTCCTACCCCGGGTTCCACGTCACCGCCCCGCCCGGCAAGGGCTCCCCGTACGGCGTCTTCGAAGCCGCGTACGTGGAGCGCGCGGACGTTGCGCACATCGCCGTGCTGCCCGACGGCGAGCGGCGCCCCGTCCCGCCGCCCGGGGGAGCGACCCGCCCCCTCGCCCCCGTGCCCGCGCCGGACCTGCCCGCACCGCCGGAGCCCGGCCCCACCCGCCGCGCGCCCCTCGGCCTCGTCGCCGGAGCGCGCAGCGGCGACAAGGGCGGCGACGCGAACATCGGTGTCTGGGTCGAGAGCGACGACGCGTGGCGCTGGCTCGTTCACACCCTCACGGTCGATGTGCTGCGGCAACTGTTGCCCGAGACGGCCGGGTTGGCCGTCACCCGGCACGTCCTCCCGAACCTCCGCGCCCTGAACTTCACCGTCGAGGGCATCCTCGGCGAGGGCGTCGCCGCGCAGGCCCGCTTCGACCCGCAGGCCAAGGGCCTCGGCGAATGGCTGCGCTCCCGCCACCTCGACCTACCGGAGGCTCTGCTGTGACCGTCCTGGCCAGCGCCCTGGACACCCGGTCCGACGACTACGCCGCCCACCGGACCGCGCTCCTCGACAAGCTCACCGCGCTCGACACCGAGCACGCCAAGGCGCTGAGCGGGGGCGGCGAGAAGTACGTCCAACGGCACCGCAAACGCGGCAAGTTGCTCGCCCGGGAGCGGATCGAACTGCTCGTCGACCCCGACAGCCCGTTCCTCGAACTCTCCCCCCTCGCCGCCTGGGGCAGCGACTACACCGTCGGCGCCTCGCTCGTCACCGGCATCGGCGTCGTCGAGGGCGTCGAGTGCCTGATCACCGCCAACGACCCGACCGTGCGCGGCGGCGCCAGCAACCCCTGGTCCCTGAAGAAGGCCCTGCGGGCCAACGAGATCGCGTACGCCAACCGGCTGCCCTGCATCTCGCTCGTCGAGTCGGGAGGTGCTGATCTGCCGTCCCAGAAGGAGATCTTCATCCCCGGCGGCGGGATCTTCCGGGACATCACGCGGCTGTCCGCCGCCGGGATCCCCACCGTCGCCGTCGTCTTCGGCAACTCCACGGCCGGCGGCGCGTACATCCCCGGCATGTCCGACCACGTGATCATGGTCAAGGACCGGGCGAAGGTGTTCCTCGGCGGGCCGCCGCTCGTGAAGATGGCCACCGGCGAGGAGAGCGACGACGAGTCCCTCGGCGGGGCCGAGATGCACGCCCGTACCTCGGGCCTCGCGGACTACTTCGCGCACGACGAGCAGGACGCGATCCGGCAGGCCCGCCGCGTCGTCGCCCGCCTCAACCACCGCAAGGCGTACGCCGATCCACAGCCTGTGGAACCTCCCAAGTACGACCCCGAGGAACTGCTCGGCATCGTCCCCGAGGACCTGAAGGTGCCGTTCGACCCGCGCGAGGTCATCGCCCGGATCGTCGACGGCTCCGACTTCGACGAGTTCAAGCCGCTGTACGGGGCGTCGCTGGTGACCGGATGGGCGGCCCTGCACGGCTATCCCGTCGGCATCCTCGCCAACGCGCAGGGGGTGCTGTTCAGCGAGGAGTCGCAGAAGGCCGCCCAGTTCATCCAGCTCGCCAACCAGCGCGACATCCCCCTCCTCTTCCTGCACAACACCACCGGCTACATGGTCGGCAAGGAGTACGAGCAGGGCGGCATCATCAAGCACGGCTCGATGATGATCAACGCCGTCAGCAACAGCCGCGTACCGCATCTGTCCGTGCTCATGGGCGCCTCGTACGGCGCCGGGCACTACGGGATGTGCGGGCGGGCCTACGACCCCCGCTTCCTGTTCGCCTGGCCCAGCGCCAAGTCCGCCGTCATGGGGCCGCAGCAGCTCGCGGGCGTCCTGTCGATCGTCGCCCGGCAGTCGTCCGCGGCCAAGGGGCTGCCGTACGACGAGGAGGCCGACGCGGGGCTGCGCGCCATGGTCGAGCAGCAGATCGAGGCCGAGTCCCTGCCGATGTTCCTGTCCGGACGGCTCTACGACGACGGGGTCATCGACCCGCGCGACACCCGCACCGTCCTCGGCATCTGCCTGTCCGCGATCCACACCGCACCGTACGAGGGCGCCCGCGGCGGCTTCGGCGTCTTCCGGATGTGAGGCCCACCGTGATCAATTCCGTCCTTGTCGCCAATCGCGGCGAGATCGCCTGCCGCGTCTTCCGCACCTGCCGCGAGCTGGGCATCCGCACGGTCGCCGTGCACTCGGACCCGGACGCCGGGGCCCTGCACGTGCGCGAGGCCGACCTCGCCGTACGGCTCCCGGGGGCCACGCCCGCCGACACCTACCTGCGCGCCGACCTCGTCGTGAAGGCCGCGCTCGACGCGGGCGCCGACGCCGTGCACCCCGGGTACGGGTTCCTCTCCGAGAACCCCGCCTTCGCACGCGCCGTCACCGACGCGGGCCTCACCTGGATCGGGCCGCCGCCCGAGGCGATCGAGGCGATGGCGTCCAAGACCCGCGCCAAGGAGCTCATGGGCATCGCGCCCCTGAAAGAGGTCACCGAGGCGGACCTCCCCGTGCTCGTGAAAGCCGCCGCGGGCGGCGGTGGACGCGGCATGCGCGTCGTACGCGAACTCGCTGCACTGGAAGTCGAGTTGAAGGCGGCGGGCGCCGAGGCGCTGTCGGCCTTCGGTGACGGCGAGGTGTTCGTCGAGCCGTACGTCGAGGGCGGACGCCACGTCGAGGTGCAGGTCCTCGCCGATACCCACGGCACCGTCTGGGTGCTCGGCACGCGCGACTGCTCGTTGCAGCGCCGCCACCAGAAGGTGATCGAGGAGGCCCCGGCACCCGGACTTCCGGCCGAACTCGTCCGGAAATTGCACAAGTTGGCGGAACGAGCCGTCCGGTCCGTGTCGTACGTCGGCGCCGGTACCGTCGAGTTCCTCGTCGCGGACGGCACCGCCCACTTCCTGGAGATGAACACCCGGCTCCAGGTCGAACACCCCGTCACCGAGGCCGTGTTCGGGATCGATCTCGTCGCGCTGCAACTGAGCGTCGCCGAGGGGGACCGGCTCGACCCCGAGCCCCCGGCGCCGCGCGGGCACGCCGTCGAGGCACGGCTGTACGCCGAGGACCCGGCCGCCGACTTCGCCCCGCAGACCGGCACCCTGCACCGGCTGAGGCTCCCGGACGGCGTGCGGCTCGACACCGGGTACACCGACGGCGACACCATCGGCGTCCACTACGACGCCATGCTCGCCAAGGCCGTCGCCCACGCACCCACCCGCGCCGCCGCCGTCCGCGCCCTCGCCGGCGCCCTGGAACGCGCCGCGGCGCACGGCCCCGTCACCAACCGCGACCTGCTCGTACGCTCCCTGCGGCACCCCGAGTTCACCGACGGCCGGATGGACACCGGGTTCTACGAGCGCCACCTCGCCGAGCTGACCACGCCCGCCGACGACCCGTACGCACCGCTCGCCGCCGCCCTGGCCGACGCGGGCGGCCACCGCTTCGGCGGCTTCCGCAACGTCCCCTCGCAGCCGCTGACCAGGCGCTACCGCCGCGAGCCGGACGGCACCGAGCACGAGGTCCACTACCGGCACACCCGCACCGGACTCCAGGCCGAAGCCGCCGACGACGTACGCGTCGTGCACGCCTCACCCACCCGCGTCGTCCTCGAAGTCGCCGGTGTGCGGCGCACGTTCGCCGTCGCCACGTACGGCGACGACCGGGTGTACGTGAACGGCACCGCCCTCACCGCCCTGCCCCGCTTCACCGACCCCAGCGGGCAGCGCGCCCCCGGCTCCCTGCTCGCCCCCATGCCCGGCACCGTCGTCCGCGTCGCCGACGGCCTCCAGGAAGGCGGCGCCGTCGAGGCCGGACAGCCCCTCATCTGGCTGGAGGCGATGAAGATGGAGCACCGCATCTGCGCCCCCGCCTCCGGAACGCTCACCGCTCTGCACGCCGTCGTCGGCCACCAGGTCGAGGTCGGCGCCCTGCTCGCCGTAGTCCAGGAGGAACCGTCGTGACCGCATCCGTTCTCGAGACCGAAGAGCACCAGGCCCTGCGCGCCGCCGTCGCCGCCCTCGGCAAGCGGTACGGCCGCGACTACATGACCCGCGTCACCGGCGCCGGAGCCCACCCCGACGAACTCTGGTCGGAGGCCGCCAAGCTCGGCTACCTCGGCGTGAACCTGCCCGAGGAGTACGGCGGGGGCGGTGGCGGGATCAGCGAACTCTCGATAGTCCTGGAGGAGTTGGGGGCCGCCGGGTCGCCGCTCCTCATGATGGTCGTCTCGCCCGCGATCTGCGGCACCGTGATCTCCCGGTTCGGCACCGAGGAGCAGAAGCGGGCCTGGCTGCCCGGACTCGCCGACGGCAGCCGCACCATGGCGTTCGGCATCACCGAGCCCGACGCCGGCTCCAACTCGCACCGGATCACCACCACGGCCCGCAAGGACGACGACGGCTCATGGGTGCTGAACGGCCGGAAGGTCTTCATCTCCGGCGTCGACATCGCCGACGCCACCCTCATCGTCGGCCGCACCTCCGACGCCCGTACCGGAAACCTCAAGCCGTGCCTCTTCATCGTGCCCAGGGACACGGAAGGCTTCGGACGCCGGCAGATCGAGATGGAACTCCAGGCTCCGGAGAAGCAGTTCGAGCTGACCCTTGACGACGTACGCCTTCCCGCCGACGCTCTCGTGGGTGACGAGGACGCAGGACTGCTCCAACTCTTCGCCGGGCTCAACCCGGAGCGCGTCATGACGGCCGCCTTCGCGATCGGCATGGGGCGCTACGCGGTGGCGCGCGCCGTCGAGTACGCCCGCGACCGCACCGTGTGGAAGGCCCCCATCGGCTCCCACCAGGCCATCGCCCACCCCCTCGCACAGGTCCACATCGAGCTGGAACTGGCCCGCCTGATGATGCAGAAAGCGGCCCGTCTGTACGACGCGGGCGACGACATCGGCGCCGGCGAGGCCGCCAACATGGCCAAGTACGCGGCCGCCGAGGCCTGCGTACGCGCCGTCGACCAGGCCGTGCACACCCTCGGCGGCAACGGCCTCACCCGCGAGTTCGGCCTCGCCTCGCTCATCACCGGGTCGCGGGTGGCGCGCATCGCCCCCGTCAGCCGGGAGATGATCCTGAACTACGTGTCCCACCAGAGCCTCGGACTTCCCAAGTCGTACTGAACCAACCGGCAGCGTTACGCGAGGAGTTGGCATGGTGTTCCAGAGTGAGTACGAGGACGTACGCGTCGTCGACGAGCCCATCCACGACGCCGTGCTCGGAGGCGCCGCCGCCCGCGGTGACGCCCCCGCCCTCGTCGACGGCGTGACCGGCACGACCCTCACGTTCGCGCAGGTCGACCAGTTCCACCGCAAGGTGGCGGCCGGCCTCGCGGAGGCGGGCGTGCGCAAGGGCGACGTCGTCGCGCTGCACAGCCCGAACACGGTCGCCTATCCCGTCGCCTTCTACGGCGCCACGCGCGCCGGCGCCTCCGTCACGACGGTGCACCCGCTGGCCACGCCGGAGGAGTTCGCGAGCCAGCTGAGGGACAGCGCCGCGAGCTGGATCATCACTGTCACCCCGCTCATCCAGGCGGCCCGGCACGCGGCCGAACTCGCGGGCGGCATACGGGAGATATTCGTCTGCGACCCGTCGGGGGACACCGGGCACCGCTCGCTCCTCGACATGCTCGGCACCACCGCGCCCGAACCCCGTATCGCCATCGACCCGGCCGAGGACGTCGCGGCGCTCCCGTACTCCTCGGGCACCACCGGCCGCCCCAAGGGCGTCATGCTCACCCACCGCAACATCGCCACCAACCTCGCCCAGCTCACCCCGCTCATGCCGATGGGCCCCGGCGACCGCATCCTCGCCGTGCTCCCCTTCTTCCACATCTACGGCCTCACCGCGCTGATGAACGCCCCGCTGCGGCAGGGCGCCACCGTGGTCGTCCTGCCCCGCTTCGACCTCGACACGTTCCTCGCGGCGATCGAGAAGCACCGCATCAACGGCCTGTACGTGGCCCCGCCGATCGTCCTCGCCCTCGCCAAGCACCCGGCCGTCGAGGGCTACGACCTTTCGTCGCTGCGCTACATCATCAGCGCCGCCGCCCCGCTCGACGCCGAACTGGCCCAGGCCTGCTCCCGGCGGCTCGGGTTGCCGCCCGTCGGCCAGGCGTACGGCATGACGGAACTCTCCCCGGGCACCCACGTCGTCCCTCTGGCGGCGATGGACTCCGCCCCGCCGGGCACCGTCGGCAAGCTCATCCCCTCCACCGAGATGCGCCTTGTCTCGCTCGACGACCCGGCGAAGGACGCGGCCGCGGGCGAGCCGGGCGAGGTCGTCATCCGCGGCCCGCAGGTGATGAAGGGCTACCTCGGCAGGCCGCAGGCCACCGTCGAGATGATCGACCGCGACGGCTGGCTGCACACCGGCGACGTCGGCCAGGTCGACGACGACGGCTGGCTGTTCGTCGTCGACCGGGTGAAGGAGCTCATCAAGTACAAGGGCTTCCAGGTGGCCCCCGCCGACCTGGAGGCGCTGCTCCTCACGCACGACGGCATCGCCGACGCCGCCGTCATCGGCGTCACCGACGACGACGGCAACGAGATCCCGAAGGCGTTCGTCGTGCGCTCCGACCCGACGCTCACCGAGGACGACGTCCTCTCCTACGTCGCCGAACGCGTCGCCCCGTACAAGAAGGTCCGCCGGGTGGCGTTCATCGTCGGTGTGCCGAGGGCCGCGTCGGGCAAGATCCTGCGTCGCCAACTGCGCGAAGGGTGAAGGGAATTCAGTCCATGGCAACCGGAAACCTCGTCCACGACACCCGCACCCGGGGCGTCACCACCCTCACCCTCGACGCGCCGGCCAACCGCAACGCCCTGTCGTCGGCCCTCGTCGGCGAACTCACCGAACGACTCCGCGCGGCGGACAAGGACGACGACGCGCGCGCCGTCGTCCTGACCCACACGGGCACCACGTTCTGCGCGGGCGCCGACCTCCGGGACCCGCCGGACCCGGACGCGCTCGTGGGCCTGCTGCGGACGATCGTCGCGCTGCGCAAGCCGGTGCTGGCCCGGATCGACGGCCACGTACGGGCGGGCGGCCTCGGGCTCGTGGGCGCCTGCGACATCGCGGTGGCCTCCGCGCACGCCTCCTTCGCCTTCACGGAGGTGCGCATCGGGGTGGCACCCGCGGTCATCTCCATGCCGCTGCTGCCGCGCGTGGACCCACGGGCGGCGGCCCGCTACTACCTCACGGGGGAGCGGTTCGACGCGGCGGAGGCCGCGCGCATCGGCCTCGTCACGGTCGCGGCGGGCGGGGCGGACGCGGCGGACACGGTGGACACGGCGGACACGGTGCTCGAACCGATCCTCGACGGGCTGCGGCGGTCGTCCCCGCAGGGCCTGGCGGAGACGAAGAAGCTGCTCACGGTTAAGGTCCTTCAAGCCCTCGACCAGGACGCGGAGGCGCTGACGGAGCTGTCGGCACGGCTGTTCGCCTCCGACCAGGCCCGCGAGGGGATGACGGCCTTCCTCGAACGACGGGACCCCGCATGGGTGTTGTGACGCTGCCCAAACAGGACCGCTCGCGTGTGACGCGGCAGAGACTCCTGGAGTCCGCGGTGGCGTGCCTGGCCGAGCGCGGCTGGTCGGGATCGACCGTCTCCGTCGTCGCCGAGCACGCCGGGGTCTCCCGTGGCGCGGCCCAGCACCACTTCCCGACCCGCGAGGACCTGTTCACCGCGGCCGTCGAGTACGTCGCCGAGGAACGGTCCACGGCCCTGCGCTCCTTGCGTCCGCAGGGCCGGGCGGAGGCCGTCGCGGCCCTCGTCGACCTGTACACCGGGCCGCTGTTCCGGGCCGCGCTGCACCTGTGGGTCGCCGCGTCGCACGAGCCGCAACTGGGCGAGCGGGTCGGCGAGCTGGAGGCCCGGGTGGGCCGCGAGACGCACCGCATCGCGCTGGAACTCCTCGGCGCGGACGAGTCCGTGCCCGGGGTGCGCGAGACCGTGCAGGGGCTGCTCGACATGGCCCGGGGCCTCGGCCTCGCGAACCTCCTGACGGACGACGGGGCCCGCCGGGACCGGGTCGTCACGGAGTGGGCCGGGATCGTGGACCGGGCGCTGGCGCCGTAGGGGACGCCCCTGGGCGAGCGGAGCTCGCTCCAGGGGCGCGGGGAGCCCCACCGGCCCGCAGCCGCCAACCGGCTGAACCCCCGAGCTACTGGGCGATGTCGCCGAACCCCTCGATCTCCCGGGGCGGACGAGAACCCGGCCCCACATAGCGCGCCGAGGGACGCACGAGCCGTCCCGTCCGCTTCTGCTCAAGGATGTGCGCACTCCACCCCGCGGTCCGCGCACACGTGAACATCGACGTGAACATGTGCGCCGGCACCTCGGCGAAGTCGAGCACGATCGCCGCCCAGAACTCCACGTTGGTGGCGAGCACCCGGTCGGGCCGCCGCGCGTGCAGCTCGGCGAGCGCGGCCTTCTCCAGCGCCTCGGCGACCTCGAAGCGCGGGGCACCCAGCTCCCGGGCCGTCCTGCGGAGCACCCGCGCGCGCGGGTCCTCGGCCCGGTACACCCGGTGCCCGAAGCCCATGAGCCGCTCACCCTTGTCGAGCGCCTGCTTCACGTACGCCTCGGCGTCCCCGGTCCGCTCGATCTCCTCGATCATGCCGAGGACGCGGGACGGGGCACCACCGTGCAGCGGCCCGGACATGGCACCGACCGCACCGGACAGCGCGGCGGCGACATCGGCCCCGGTCGAGGCGATGACCCGGGCGGTGAACGTGGAGGCGTTCATGCCGTGCTCGGCGGCGGACGTCCAGTACGCGTCGACGGCCGCGACGTGCTTCGGGTCCGGCTCCCCGCGCCAGCGGATCATGAACCGCTCCACGACCGACTGCGCCTTGTCGATCTCGCTCTGCGGCACCATCGGGTGCCCCTGCCCGCGGGCGGACTGGGCGACGTACGACAGGGCCATGACGGCGGCCCGCGCCAGGTCCTCGCGGGCCTGCTTCTCGTCGATGTCGAGCAGCGGCCTCAGGCCCCACACGGGCGCCAGCATGGCGAGCGCGGACTGTACGTCGACGCGGATGTCGCCGGAGTGGACGGGGATCGGGAACGGCTCGGCGGGCGGCAGGCCGGGGTTGAACGCGCCGTCGACGAGCAGCCCCCACACGTTCCCGAACGAGACGTGGCCGACGAGATCCTCGATGTCGACGCCCCGGTAGCGGAGGGCGCCGCCCTCCTTGTCCGGTTCGGCGATCTCCGTCTCGAACGCGACGACGCCTTCGAGGCCAGGTACGAAGTCGGACATCAGGCGGCTCCTCTTGATGCGTGGACTGTGTGCTGGGTGAACGGGCTGACGGGACTGAACAGTTCTGACGAGACTGACGCGATACGGATGCGCGGTCTGTCGCGACTCGCGCTCCGTCCGGGTCGGTCATCCCCGTGATGCCCCGTACGGCATGCGGCTCAACCGTTTCGGCTCTTGGAAGATAGCCCTCGGTGCCACAGTTGGCGAGAGCCCGCGGCACTCAGTGCCACGTTTCACTCCGTGTGCGTCCGCGGCCGCCCGTCCGGCAGGATGACGCCGTGAACGACATCCCTGACCCCGCCCCGATGCGGGAGCAGTACCGCGCCCCCGACGGCGGCCTGACCGAGTCCGATCTGGCCCCGCACCCCATGGAGCAGTTCACGCGCTGGTTCAAACAGGCGGCGGCGCCCGGCTCCCCGCTGCCCGAGCCGAACGCCATGGTCGTCTCCACCGCCGACGCCGAGGGCCGCCCGAGCTCGCGCACGGTGCTCCTGAAGTCGTACGACGAGGCCGGCTTCGTCTTCTACACCAACTACGGCTCCCGCAAGGCGGGCGAACTCGCCGTCAACCCGCACATCGCCCTGCTCTTCCCCTGGCATCCGATCGGGCGGCAGGTCCTCGTCACGGGCACGGCGGCGCGTGTGTCGCGGGAGGAGACGGCGGCGTACTTCCATTCCCGCCCGCACGGCTCGCAACTCGGCGCCTGGGCCAGCGCCCAGTCGACGGTGCTCGGCTCGCGGGTCGAACTGGATTCCGGGTACGCGGAGTTGACCCGACGCTATCCGCCCGGCTCCACGGTGCCGGTGCCGGAGCACTGGGGCGGGTTCCGGGTGACGCCGGGAACGGTCGAGTTCTGGCAGGGCCGCGAGAACCGCCTCCACGACCGGTTGCGGTACGCCTCGACGGGCGACGGCGCGTGGCGGGTGGAGCGTCTGAGCCCGTGACGCTGCCGCCTTCTCGTCTGCCGGGTGCGCTTGTCGGGCGCCCTGACGGCCGGTGGGGCTTCTCGCGCAGTTCCCCGCGCCCCTGGAGCGAGCGGAGCTCGCTGTCAGGGGCGCGGGGAACTGCGCGACCAGCCACGACGCACCCGGACCCGCGAGACGGACCGCCACCCGGCAGACGCGAAGGCGAAAGGGGCGCGGGGAACTGCGCGACCAGACCCCACCGGACCCGCACCCGCAAACCAACCCCACCCGGCAGACGAGAAGGCGCGCCCCCGCTAAAGCTCCGCCAGGACCCCGTCGAGGAACGGCTCGATCGCCGCGCGCCACGCCTCGGGCTGGTCGTAGTGGACGAGATGCCCCGCATCGGCGACCTCCGCGTACTCCCCCCTGGGAAGGACCCGCACCATCTCCTGCGCCTCGGCCCGCCCCAACTCCCCGTCGAGCCCCCGCAGGACCAGCGCGGGGCACCGCACGGCCGCCAGCTCCTCCCAGTGCGCGTCGTACACCCACGTGGACCGCGCCGCCAGCATCTGCCGGCGCGAGAACACCGGCCGCCACCCGTCGTCCGACTCCGTCATCACCTCGGCGTAGAACTCCCCGCGCGCCGGATTCGGCCGCTCCACCCAGGGATCGTCCTCCCCGAACCACTTCCTGACGTCCGCGAGCGTCGCGAACGGCAGCGGCCACGCCTTGAACCAGTCCTCCCACTCCCGCTGGGAGGCGGCCCCGAGCGCGGAGGCCCGCATGTCGCAGATGACCAGACCCCGTACGAGATCGGGGCGCCGGGCGGCCAGCTGCCACGCCGTCAGCGCGCCCATCGAGTGCCCGATCAGCACCGCCGGTTCGAGCCCCAGCTGAACGAGGGCGGCCTCCGCGTCGAGGACGTACGCCTCGCGGTCGAACGGGCCCTGCGGAGGCTTGTCGCTCTGTCCGTGCCCACGCTGGTCGAGCGCGACGGCCCGATGCCGCTCGGCGAGCCAGCGTGCCGTACCGGCCCAATGGGACGCCCGGCCCATCAGGCCGTGCAGTAACAGGACTCCCGGGCCGCGGCCGATCTCGCCCGGCTTGGGCGGGTCGGCGAACTCCCAGGCGGCGAGGCGGACCCCGCCCGCTCCGGTCACGTCGATGCGCCGTGCCATAGGCCCTGGCACCCCCTTGTGGTCGCGCCTGCAGTCGCGTACCCGCGCACGCTATCGAACCCTTTTTCGATAACGTGGTGCTCTCCGGCGATACCCCTCGTACGAGTGACATCGCTCAAGGAATGACCGGCGCCGCCGAGGGGATCTTCTTCTCGGGAGGCGGACCGCTCGGGGAAAACGGTCCGAAGGGGATGACCCTGGGAGCTCGGGGCTCCGGGTCAGCACAGGGGAGGACAGGCCCCGGCGCCGCAAGGTGCCGGGGCCCTCTGTATCCCGGCCTTCGGGCATACCGCGCTCGCCGAACGGCAGGTCCATGCCTGGCCCCCTCCGGTCATATGCCTCACGCGACAGCCTGGCACGCAAAGTGCCCGACCGCTGCGATTCCGCACAGTGAATCTTGCTTTCTGTGCGCAGGCGCAGCACGCCGGGTTCATGCTCAACTGCCCCGCGGGTAACGGGAGTTGACCGGGGGCGTGCCCGCTCCCGGCCGACGGGACGGCCCGCTCGCCTACCGCTTGGCCACGAAGACGTGCGAGGCGACATCCGCCTCCAGCTCCGCCGCCTCACCGCTGCTGCCCACGAGCACCCCGCCCGGCGACTGCGTCACGCTGACCACCGAACCGGGCTGCACGCCCGCCCGGCGCAGCGTGTACATCAGCTGGGCGTCCGTCTGGATCGGCTCGCCGATGCGGCGCACGACGACGGTCTTGCCGTCGCCGCTCGCGTCCAGGTCGGCGAGCGAGACCATGCCCTCGTCCAGGAACGGGTCCGCGCCGTCCTTCTCGCCCAGCTCCTCCAGGCCCGGGATCGGGTTCCCGTACGGCGACTCGGTCGGGTGGCGCAGCAGTTCCAGCACACGCCGCTCCACCGCCTCGCTCATCACGTGCTCCCAGCGGCAGGCCTCCGCGTGCACCTGCTCCCACTCCAGGCCGATCACGTCGACCAGCAGGCACTCGGCCAGCCGGTGCTTGCGCATGACGCGGGTGGCCAGGCGCCGCCCCTCGTCGGTCAGCTCCAGGTGACGGTCGGCGGCCACGGCCACCAGGCCGTCCCGCTCCATCCGGGCCACGGTCTGGCTGACCGTCGGGCCGCTCTGGTCGAGCCGCTCGGCGATCCGGGCGCGCATGGGGACCACACCTTCCTCCTCCAGCTCGAGGATGGTGCGGAGGTACATCTCCGTGGTGTCGATCAGTCCGGACATACGTGCCCCTTGAATAGCTCTGTAGCTGTGTGCCAGCCCCGCTGGCCGGCCGCACAGCGCGTGCGCTGGCCCTGACGTCAATTCTGACGCATACCGCTGACAACCGTGCCGCGCCGGGGAAACAGGCCCCCGCGGGGCCCCGGAAGCCGTATTGACAGAGCACTGGTCCAGACCGCACGGTGATCCGCGACACAGCGCACGGAACAGAGCAGGGAAGCGCCCGACCGCCATGACCCAAGGGGCTACGCCGATGAGCGAGAGCAGCACACTGGCCGCGCAGTACCTCGACGCCTCGATCGCCCTGCTCGCGCGGGTCCGCGACGAGGAGGGGGAGAACATCACCGCGGCCGGCACCCTGCTCGCCGACACGGTCGCCGCGGGCGGCCGCCTCTTCGCCTTCGGCGCGGGACACTCCTCGCTCGCCGCGCAGGACGTCGTCTACCGCGCGGGCAGCCTCGCCCTGATGAACCTCCTCGCCGTCCCCGGCGCCGTCGGCGTCGACGTGATGCCCGCGACCCTCGGCTCCGCCCTGGAGCGCGTCGACGGCCTCGCCGCGGCGGTCCTGGACTCCAGCCCTGCCAAGGCCGGCGACGCCCTCGTGATCATCTCCCTCTCCGGGCGCAACGCGCTGCCGGTCGAGATGGCCATGAACGCCCGCGCGCTCGGCCTGAAGGTCATCGGCGTCACGTCCCTCGCCTACGCGACGGGCCCCGACGCCCCCAAGTCCCGGCACGCCTCGGGCACGTACCTCCGCGACCACTGCGACGTGATCCTGGACTCCAAGATCGCGGTGGGCGACGCGGAGCTCACCTACGACGGCGTCGAGGCCCCCTTCGCCTCCGCCTCCACGGTCACCACCAGCGCCCTGATGCAGTCCACGCTGGCCACCTGCGCCGCCACCCTCGCCGACCGCGGCATGCAGCCGCCGCTGCTGCGCTCGGGGAACGTGGACGGCGGCCACGACTGGAACGCGAAGGTCTTCGACGAGTACCGGGACCGCATCTTCTACCAGCACTGAGGCGCGGGCTGCTTTCTGCGCCTTCGCGTCTGCCGGGTGCGCTCGGTTCGCGACCGCGGGCCTCGTCGTGGCTGGTCGCGCAGTTCCCCGCGCCCCTGAAGCGAGCTTCGCTCGCCCAGGGGCGCGGGGAACTGCGCGAGAAGCCCCACCGGCCGTCAGCCGGCCAGATCCACCGCCCCCGCGATCAGCGCGGCCACGCTCTCCGCGTACATCGCGTCCCCCCGCTCGAACCGGGCCCGGCTGCTGCCCCGCAGGAACGTCACCACGCCGAGCGTCCGCCCCCGGCTCCGCAGCACCGCACACAGCGCGTACACGCTTCCCTCGGGCCACTGCCGGCTCGCGGCCCAGTCGGCCGCGTCGGCGGGGCCCGCGGCGGCGGCCCGCACCGAACCGGCCCGCTCCACGCACTGCAACGCCGGATGCCCCACCCCGTACCGCACCGGCAGCGCCCCGCGCGTCACCAGCAGGCTCGGTCCCGGCGCCCCGGACGGCGTCGCCGCGGCCCGCACGAGCCGCACCGGGTCCTCGCCCGCCAGCAGGTCGATCACGGCATGGTCGGCGAATCCGGCCAGCGCGAAGTCCAGATGCACGGACGCCGCCTCGGCCGGGTCCTCGCACTCCGCCGCGGCCTTCGCCGCCCGGTGCAGTTGGTGCGCCCGGAAACGGAGCCCCGCGGCCTCCTGCTCGGTCTGCTTGGCCTCGGTCACGTCCTGGAACAGCCACCCGACGCCGAGCGGCACGGGCTCCTCCGCGAGCGGCGAGGCGAGCCGCACGAACCCGCTGCGCCAGCACCGCCGCTCCGGCCGTACGTCACCGCCCTCACCGGGCAGCCGCACCGTCACCCACACCTCCGTCGGCGACGGCGGCGCCCCCTCGGCCAGGACATGCGCGAGCGCGCTCTCCAGCTCCTCCACGCCCTGCGAGATCAGATCGCCCAGCGGCCGCCCGAGGACGGCGCTGCGCCCTGATCCGAGAGCCCGGGCGGCGTGCGCGTTGACGACGGCGGGCCGCAGGTCGGCGTCGACGAGCACCACGCCCCACGAGGCGTCCTCGAACAGCGCCTCGCTCAGGGCGATGGACCGCTCCAGATCGATCTGGGTGTGCACCTCGCTGAAGGCGCAGTACACCCCGGCGGGTTTCCCGTCGGGCCCGCGCACGGCGGCCGACTGGGTCCGTACGAGCACCCGCCCGCCGTCCTTGGTGACGAGCGCGAACTCGTGGACCTGCCGCCCCGGCGCGTGCATGGCGGCCATCAGCCGGCTCTGCACCTCGTCCGCGTCCGCGGACCGCACGGCCCACTCCGCGAACCCGTGCCGCCCCACGGCCTCCTCCGCGGACCAGCCGAGGATCCGCTCGGCCTCCCGGTTCCAATGGGTCACGACCCCATCGGCGTCGAAGGCACAGAGCGCGGCATCCATGCCGTCCAGCAGGGCGGCCAGCAGATCGGCCCCATCGGGCCCACCCCGTCCGTCCTCGCCGGTCTCGCCGTTCTCGCCGTTCTCCTCGGGCTCATCGGGCCCGAGCTCATCAGCGATCCCACTACGCCGTGAAGCACTCACCTGGCACCCCCATCAGGCTGTGTCGGCGTCCTGCTCGGATCATTCAACTCGAACGTGACGCATCCCACACAGAGTTCTGTCAACTTCGGAGAAATCGAGCGGAGGGTGGAACCGGATAAGCGCACTCCTCCAGCATGCAACGCATGACCGACCCCCGCACAACCCCCGACGGCCGCCCGATCCCCCTACCCCACGCGGACGAACACACCACACTGGCAGCCTGGTTGGACTTCGACGGAGCGACCGGGGCCCGAAGGCAATGTCTCGGAAAATCGCTTGAGCCTCGCGGCGACGGTTCCTAGGCTGTGGTGCACAGGCTGAAAGGAGGTGGTTCGGAGCATGTATGCACACCGGACGTCTGAGGTGACTGCGGGCTAGCGGCCCGACGTCGCATCTCGAATTCGGCGCTGGACCAGCACGTGCTGTGTACGTGCGGCCGGCCCAATCCCAAGCAGTCACCCGACCCGCGAGCTGCCGGTACGTCCGGCCGGCTTCCGACCGTCTCGTACGGGAGGAACCACAGCTCGCGGGTCGTCTGCGTTTCAGCGGCCCGTACGGATGCCCATCCACTGTTCCGCGCCCCACGCCTCGTACCGTTCCGCCTCGGTGAAGCCCAGTTTCCGCGCGAGGCGCATCGAGCGGGTGTTGGCGGTCTGGGTGCAGAGGACCACGGGCTCGTCGGGGAGCGCGGTCGCGAGCCAGTCGAGGGCCGCCGCGCACGCCTCGGCCGCGTATCCGTGGCCCCACGCCCGGGGCAGGAACAGGTAGCCGATCTCCGCGTCGCCGTCCTGGCCGATCGGGCTGCGGTACTCGCCCTTGGTTCGCTTCAGTTCCACGGTGCCGATCAGCGCGCCGTCGCGTTCGGCGACGAAGAGGCCGGGGCGTTGGTGCGGTGTTTCCGGCACGGTGCGTTCGAGGTCGTCGCGGGAGTGCGGGCCGCCGAGATAGGTGTGCACCTCCGGCGTGGAGAGCAACTCGATGAGTGCCGGGCGGTCGCGGGGCTCAGGCGCGCGCAGGACGAGGCGTTCGGTCGTTATCGCTGTCGGAGGCCAGGCGACGGGGCCGAGTTCGAGTGATCCGGTCATGCCGGGAAACCTAGCCCTTGCTCACAGCCGCCAGGATCTCCGGAAGGCGGTCCGCCGTGCGTGGGGCCGCGAGATGCAGGCCGAGCAGGGCCAGACCGGCGCCGTACGCCGTGCCGAGCGGCAGCAGGGTCCAGGCCCAGGAGTCCGCGCCCGCCGCGTGCAGGGTGACGGTGAGGGCGATGACGGGGGCGCAGAGCAGGGCCGCCGCCATCATGCCGCCGAAGATGGAGATCCAGGCGAGGCCCGCCTGGCCGGGGGCGACGTTCTTGTAGCCCTCCTGCGGGATGGAGTACGGGAAGCGGGCCGACGTCCAGGCACCCGTCGCCAGCATCGCGCCGAGGAGCGCGAAGGCCAGCCCGAGCGTCTCCGGCAGATCGCTCCAGGCGCCGAGCAGCGCGGTCGTGACGACGGTGACGAGAGCCGCGTACGGGAGGGTGACGAGCAACAACGCCAGGGCGCGGGCGCGCAGTTCGACGTAGGCGTCGCGGCGCGAGGAGATGGTCATCGCGACCATCCAGAACGCGGAGGTGTCCTGCCCGAACTGGTTGTACATCTGGATGCCGAGCATTCCGGCGGCGAAGCACGCGAAGTAGACGGAGCCGGTGCCCTGGAGGGCGTTGAAGACGGGGACGATCAGGCCGATCGCGAGGGACGTGACCCAGGCGGCCTTGGTCTTCGGGTCGCGCCACACGTAGCGCAGGCTGCGTTCCATGACGGTGCCGGTGCGGCCGGAGGGCAGGAGGCGCGGGCCGCCGGTGCGGGCGCGGCGGGTGGGTTCGGCGGCCTGGACGGTCGACCCGTCGGGCGACGTCATCAGGTGATCGAGGGCCCGCCGCCAGACGATCAGCAGGGCAGCCAAAGCGGCCGCGCAGAGCGCGAGTTGGAGGACCGCCGTGCCGTACGAGCCCTTGCTCGCCGCGTCGACCGCGCCGATCGCCGACGCGGGCGGCACCCAGCGCAGCACGTCCCGCGCGGGATCGAGCGCGGACAGGCCGCCGGACGAACCGAGCCGCTGTACCCCGAAGTTGACGAGCTGCGCGCCGATCGCGATCACGAGCCCGCTGAGCACGGCCAGGTCGCGGCCCTTGCGGCTGGACAGCAGCCGGATGTTGGCGGCGGCCACGGCGCGGGCCAGCGCGACGCAGGTGAGGAGAGCGAGCGGCGCGGCGACGACGGCCGCCACCGCTCCGGCGGCCCCGGACGCGGCCGCGTACGCCGCGCCCGCCAGCAGGCAGAGCGTGAACAGCGGCCCGATCCCGACGAGCGACGCGACGAGCAGTCCGCGCACCAGCGGATCCGCGCGCAACGGCAGCATCACCAGGCGGGTCGGGTCGAGGGTCTCGTCGCCGCTCGGGAAGAACAGCGGCAGCACGGCCCAGCCGAGCGCCAGCAGCGCGGTGAGCAGGACGCCGACGGTGGCGGCGTGCCGGTTCCCGTGCAGCAGGACGAGGCCGAGCAGTTGCAGCGCGGCGATCAGCAGGACGACGACGAGCGAGGCGAGGTAGGCGGCGCGGCGCCCGCCGGACTGCCGCAGGCCGTTCTTCAGCAGGGCGAGCTTGAGGCGTACGAGGGTCCCGGTGAGGGGCGCGGCGGCGCTGCCCGTCATGCCGGGGTCCCGGGGTTGTTGCCCAGCCAGTCCAGCGTTCCGCCGTCGTCCCGCCCGCCCGCTCCGACGAGTTCCAGGAAGGCCTCCTGGAGCGAGGACGCGTCGCCGCGTACGTCCGCCAGCGGCCCCTGCGCGCGGATCCGCCCGGCCGCCATCACGGCGACCCAGTCGCACAGCGACTCGACCAGTTCCATGACGTGCGAGGAGAAGACGACCGTGGCGCCGGAGCGGGTGAAGCGTTCGAGGACGCCGCGGATCGTCTGGGCGGACACCGGGTCGACGCCCTCGAACGGCTCGTCCAGGAAGAGGACTTCGGGATTGTGGAGGAGCGCCGCGGCGAGGCCGATCTTCTTGCGCATGCCGGTGGAGTAGTCGACGACCAGCTTGTGCTGGGCGGAGGCGAGGTCGAGGACGTCGAGGAGCTGCCCGGCCCGCTTGTCGACCTCGGCGCCGGGCAGACCGCGCAACCGGCCGTTGTACGCGAGCAGTTCGCGCCCCGAGAGCCGTTCGAACAGACGCAGGCCCTCCGGCAGGACGCCGATCCTGGCCTTCACCGCGGCCGGGTCGGCCCAGACGTCGTGGCCCGCGACGCGCACGGTGCCGCGGTCGGGGCGCAGCAGGCCGGTGACCATGGAGAGGGTCGTGGTCTTGCCCGCGCCGTTCGGGCCGACCAGACCGATGAACCGGCCCGCGGGGAGCGCGAGTTCGATTCCGGCGACAGCGATCTGCTGCCCGAAGGACTTCCAGAGGTCGTGCACTTCTACAGCTGCCGCTGCCTCGGTCACCTGGGGGCCGCCCTTTCTCGTCCGTGACCGGCACCCTATGCCGGTCGGCGGCCCGGCCCCAGTAGGCACTCCTGGGGCCTGTCCCTAGCGGCGTCCTTCGCGCCCGCACGCGTACGCCAACGGCGAGATGAGCTCCTCGGCGTCCGGCAGCCAGCGGTTCGCGGCGGTCGGGCGGCAGGCCCACTGCGCCGCGCCTTTGCTGCCGAAACGGGTCGGGGGAGCGGCGACGTAGCCGCCCTCGCCGAGCGCGACCAGGTCGAGGGAGGCCGGCGGCCAGCCCAACTTGCGTACGAGGTCGGGGACCTTGAGGGTGGCGCCGGGCAGCACGAAGAACTGCATGCGGCGGTCGGGCGTGCAGGTGACCGGGCCGAGCGTGAGCTCCATGCGCTCCATGCGGGCCAGGGCGAGGAAACCGGCCGTCTCCGGGACGTCGATCGCGTCGAACGTGCGGCCCGTGGGGAGCAGGATCGAGGCCTTGGACTGCTTCGACCACAGGCGGCGGGCGACGGTCGCGCTGCCGGTCGCCTGCGTCGCCCAGTCGGGGCGTGCGGGGTGCGCGCCGGGCCGCTCGCACTGGAGCTCACCGCACGAGCAGCGCTGGACGCCGTCTTCGGACTCCATCCAGGTGCCGGGGACCACGTCCCAGTGTCGCTCCTCCGCATAGCGCACGGCCGTGTCGAGGAGTGATTCGCCGCGCTGCTGAGGGATCTGCCCGGCCGCGGAGACGGGGCTGTCCGAGCCGACGGGTGAGGTGACGTCCGAGGTGCCTGCGATGGTCTCTTCCACGACGTTCTCAACTCCCGCCCCTCTCTGGGGTTACGGGCGCACGTACGGGCGGAACGGGGGCATCGTTCCCGCACGTGGGGCGCATGGGTGCATGGGCGGGGGCGCGCACGGGCAGCGGCAGCGGGGTCCGGGTAGCCAGGGACCAGAAAGTGAACGCCGAGGGGGAGACCGCCTGTGAGGGTTACGTATCCCATACGTAGTCCGTACCCGTTTGTGGCGCATCTTCCATTTGTCCATGGGGCATTGATCCATCGATGCACTGATCCACTGATCCATTGACCTTGTGACCACGATCCTGGGCACAGCAGGGGGTACGCCATGGCCGCACGGCCTCTCGTCGCGCGACAGCCCAACGAACGGCTGCAGGCGCTCATCCAGGAAGCGGGCTGCTCGAACGCGGGACTCGCACGCCGGGTCAACATGTGCGGAGCGGAGCACGGTCTCGATCTGCGCTACGACAAGACGTCCGTGGCCCGTTGGCTGCGCGGGCAGCAGCCGCGCGGGCGGGCGCCCGGCATCATCGCGGAGGCGCTCGGCCGCAAGCTCGGCAGGACCGTCACGATCGACGAGATCGGGATGGCGAACGGCAAGAACCTCGCGTCCGGCGTCGGCCTGCAGTTCTCGCCGACCGTGCTCGGCGCCATCGAGCAGGTGTGCGAGCTGTGGCGAAGTGACGTGGGGCGCAGGGACTTTCTCTCCGGTTCGTCCGTCGCCTCGTCCGCGCTCGTCGAGCCGAGCCGCGACTGGCTGATCTCCGTGCCGGACTCGCAGGTGGCGCGCTCGGCGGGGCCGCGGGTCGGTCCTTCGGACGTGGCCGCGGTGAAGGCGATGACCCAGGCGCTGACCGACCTCGACCACCAGTACGGCAGCGGGCATGTGCGCCCGGTGGTCGTGCACTACCTGAACAGCGTCGTGAGCGGGCTGCTCGCGGGTTCGTACCGGGAGGCGGTGGGGCGTGAACTGTTCGCCGCCGTCGCGCGGTTGACGGAGCTCGCCGGGTACATGGCCGTCGACACCGGACAGCCGGGCCTCGCCCAGCGCTACTACATCCAGGCACTCAGGCTTGCCCAGGCGGCGGGAGACCGCGGTTACGGCGGGTACGTACTGGCCGCGTCCATGAGCCACTTGGCGGCGCAGCTCGGCAACCCGCGCGAGATCGCCCAGCTCGCCCGCGCGGCTCAGGAGGGGGCGCGCGGACGCGTGACGCCGCGTGCGGAGGCGATGTTCCACGCCGCCGAAGCGCGCGGCCACGCGCTGCTGGGGGACGCGCGGTCGGCGCAGTCCGCGGGCAGCAGGGGCCTGGCCGCCATGGAACAGGCCGAGGGGCGCGCCGACTCCGGCGACGACCCGGCCTGGATCGCCCACTTCGACCACGCCTATCTCGCCGACGAACTCGCCCACTGCCACCGGGATCTGGGGCAGGCGAGGGACGCGGCGCGGTGTGCGCAGGAGTCGCTCGACGGCCATCCGGTGTCGCGGGCCCGCCGCCGCGCCATCGGGATGGTGCTGCTGGCCACCGCGCAGGTGCAGCAGCGCGAGGTGGAACAGGCCTGCCACACGGGACTTCGGGCCGTCGAACTGCTCGGCACGCTGCGCTCGAACCGGGGCGCCGAGTATCTGGAGGACTTCAAGGACCGGCTCGAACCGTTCCGGGAGGAGCCCGTGGTGCGGGAGTTCGGGGCGCGGGTGGAATTGCAGGCCGCCGCGTAGGAGCGGCCGGTCGACGGCCTTGTCGTAGAACAGCGTCAACGGGACCGGTTTTGTTACTCCGGTCACTGGGGAGGCTTCCGGGATTTGAGGTGCGTAGCACGGGCGTACGAGGACCCGGTAGCGTGAGCCGACGATTCCGAAGGTCCCCCCATACGTAGTAGGAGTCCCGGTGACGCAGCAGAGCGGACAGAGCGGGCAGGACGAGAGCCCGTACCTGCCGCAGGCCCGGCAGCCACGCGAAGGTGTCGTGCTGCCTGCCGACGGCTCGGAGCCCCTGTTGCCGGGCACGTTCGGCGACCGGACCGGGCCCGCGGCGCCCGCCGGTCCCGGCGGTCCTGCCGGGCCCGCCGGCGCCTCCCCGTGGGGGCAGCCGTGGGGTCCCGAGTCCCAGCAGGCCCAGGCCGCCCAGCCGATGCCGACCTACGAGTGGGGGCAGGCCGCCGCGCAGCAGCCCGTCGCGCCGCCGCAGGAGGCCGCGGGCGCCCTGCCGCCGCAGGCCCCGTCGCACGCGCTGCCGCAGCAGCACGCCCCGGCCGGGCCGATGCCGCCCGCCTCCGCGTACGACAGCGACGCGACGCAGTACATACCCCCGCAGGCCGCGGGAGCGCTGCCGCCGGAGATGCCCGCGGAGTCCACGCAGTTCCTGGGCCGTGCCGTGCAGCAGCAGGGCATGCAGCAGCACGGCATGCCGCCGCAGGGCATGCAGCAGCACGGCATGCCGCCGCAGCAGCCGATGCCGGGTGCGATGCCGGGTGCGATGCCCGCGGGTCCGGACAGCCAGGCGACCCAGTACATCCCGCCGGTGCCCGCGCAGCCGCAGGGTGCCCCGTACGACATCCGTCCCGGAGCGCCGGGCGACCGCCAGCCGCCGGCCGAGTTCGACGCGCTGTTCCGCACCGAGCCCAACGACGGCGGCGCCGGCGCCACACAGCAGATGCCGCGCTTCGACCCGCACGCGCAGGCCCCGCACGCGCAGGCCCCGTACACGCCGCCCGCCCAGCAGCAGACGTACGCGCAGCAGGAGCCGGAGTACGAGCCCGCCGCGCCGCGCCGCAAGTCCCGCACCGGGATCATCGCGGCGGTCGGCGTGGGCGTCCTCGTCGTCGGCGTCGGTGTGGGCGCGCTGCTCAGCGGCGGCGGTGACGACGACTCGAAGTCCGACTCCACGACGACGGTCTCGGACTCCTCGTCCGCGCCCAGCGGTTCGCCGTCGCCGGCCGTCGACCCGGCCAAGCAGCAGGCCGTCGCCCTCGACAAGCTGCTCGCCGAGTCCAACAACAGCCGGTCCGCCGTCGTGCGGTCCGTCGCCAACATCGGCTCCTGCAAGGAGCTTCCCACCGCCGCGAAGGACCTGCGGTCCGCCGCGACCCAGCGCAACGACCTGGTGACCCAGTTGAGCGCCCTGTCCGTCGACAAGCTGCCGAACCACGCGCAGCTGACCGCCGCGCTGACCGCGGCCTGGAAGGCGTCCGCGTCGGCGGACAGCCACTACGCGGCATGGGCCGACCAGGTCGCAGGCAACAAGAAGCTCTGCCACAAGGGGCGGGCCAAGGCGACGCCGCAGCGGCGGGCCGGGGACACGTCCAGTCAGACGGCCTCGCAGCAGAAGGCTCAGGCCTCGAAGCTGTGGAACGGCATCGCGTCCCAGTACGGGCTGACGCAGCGCTCGGCCGTGCAGCTGTAGCCGGTCGCGTCGTCGCGGGCGAAGGCCCTCACAGGGCCTTCGCCAAGGTGTCCGTGACGTCCACCACGGAGGCACGGGTCGCTGTCAGGCGGCCGTCCGTCACCCGCTGGAACGTCACCCGCGCGTTGACCAGGCGCGGGTAGCCGCCCGCTGCCGACATGTGGGCGTAGTCCCAGCGCAGGGGCGGGGTGAGGCCGCCCGTCGTGACCTTCAGGCCCTTGTCGAGGGCCCGGCGCACGGTGTCCGAGGTCACCTCGCCGGTGCCGAGCGACTCGACGACCTGCCTCAGGACGGTGTACGCGATCCAGGTCGTCTGCGCCCCGGCGTCGGCCGCGTCGATCCGGTTGTCGCCGAAGGCCTTTTCCTTGAGCGCCTTCTTCATCGTGGCCCAGCGCGCGTCCTGGGACGCCGGGTACCAGCCGGTGACGTACGCCCCCTCGTACGGGCCGTGCGCCCCGCCCGAGCGGTCGACGGCCGACTGGTCGACGCTGCCCAGCACACTGGCCGTACGAACCGCCGGGTAGTCGGCGCGCAGCCGCCGGAACGAGTCGAAGAACGTGTCCGTACGCTCCCCGAGCGCGGCCACCACACAGCCCTTGCCGCCGGGATCCGCGCTCGCCGTGCGCAGTGCCCGCTCGGCCTGGTCGGCATAGTCGGTGGCGTCCTCGGCGGCGCGCAGGTCGGTGGCGGCGGGACGGTGGCGCAGGGCGAGGCCGGTGTTCATGAGGGAGACGAGCTCGTCGCCCGCGACGGTGTCCGGGCGGACCAGGACGGTGCGCGCGCAGTCCGTGGAGAGCTGCTGCCCCGTGCCGGCGAGCAGGGCTGCCTGCCCGCCGTTGACCGGGTAGGACAGCGGGCTGGCGAACTCCGAGTCGGACACCCCGTACCCGCCGATGTACGGGATGCCGGCCGATTCGAGCGGCGACATGAACGAGCGCCCGTACTGGCTGTACGAGCCGACGACGGCGACCACGTCCTGGTCAACGGCCGAGCGGGCGCACTTCGCGGCGTCCACGCTGTCGTTGTGGTCGTTGCAGGTGAGGACCTTCAGGGTGCGGCCGCCGATGCCGCCGTGGGCGTTCACCCAGCGCGCGTACGCCTGCGCCATCGCCGGCATGCCCGGCTTGTTGGTCGCCCCGGTCTTCTGCGGGGCCCACGTCATCACGGTGATCGGCCGCGCCCCGGAGTCCGCCGTGGCTCCGGGGACCAGCCCGCAGCCGGCGACCAGGGCCGTGCCCGCGGCGAGGGCGGTGAGAGAGGAGGAGGTGCGCTTGCTGCGGGTGCGGCGCCTGCCGCCCGTGCCGGTCATGGGCCTGCACGATTCCGCCGCATCCCGAACCCCGGAGTGATCACCGGTCGACATACGGTGACGTGCAGGTGAATTCCGGGGGCCGGGCGGCGCGCCCGGCGGCGGCACGTACGATCGATGACCGTGCAAAGCTCGGAGAAGTCTTCCCGCCGTGGCCGTCGCTCCCCCAGGATGGACGGCATGCCACTCAACGACATGCCGTGGTGGCGCTGGCGCAGCAATGTGCGCTCCGCGCTGCACATGCTTTCCGACCCGTCGTTCCAGCGGAACGTCTGGCTGGCCGGTGTGGACGGGTACGGAGACGTGACCGACGCCGTGTACCGCCTGGTCGAGGACACCTGGCTGGACAACTGGTCGGCGGAGAAATACGTCGGGACGATCTTCCGGGACTCGCAGGAGGCGGCGCTCGTCGACTCCGCGGTGCTCAGGGTGCTGCGGATCATGCACCAGGTCGGTCCGGACGCCCCCGTCTCCGTCTACCTGCAGCACGAGGGGTGGCCCGAGGCGGTCCGGGCGGCGCGGGACGCGCATGTGAGGCTCGCCACGAGCGACGGGGACGATCCCGATGCGGAGCCCCGGACTCTGGAAGTGCTGCGGATCATGACTCGGGCGGCTTAGGTCCGGTTCCGAATGCGGCTTTCGTCGTGGTCGGCCGCGCGGTTCCCCGAGCCCCTGACGAGGCTGTCCGCCTGCCGGGACGAGAGCTCGCCGCCGACCGTGGTGTGCGAACCTTTTCCCTATGAATGAGCAGCCCGTCTCCGGAACCGAGCAGTACGTCCTCACCCTCTCCTGCCCCGACAAGCAGGGCATCGTGCACGCCGTGTCGAGCTACCTCTTCATGACCGGTTGCAACATCGAGGACAGCCAGCAGTTCGGTGACCACGACACGGGTCTGTTCTTCATGCGCGTCCACTTCAGCGCGGACACCCCGGTGACGGTGGAGAAGCTGCGGGCCAGCTTCGCCGCGATCGGCGACTCGTTCCAGATGGACTGGCAGATCCACCGGGCCTCGGACCGGATGAAGGTCGTGCTGATGGTCAGCAAGTTCGGCCACTGCCTGAACGACCTCCTCTTCCGGGCCCGGATCGGCGCGCTGCCGGTCGACATCGCCGCCGTCGTCTCCAACCACACCGACTTCGCCGAGCTGGTCTCCTCGTACGACATCCCCTTCCACCACATCCCGGTGACGAAGGAGACGAAGGCCGACGCCGAGGCGCGGGTCCTCGAACTGGTGCGGGCCGAGGGCGTCGAGCTGGTCGTGCTCGCCCGGTACATGCAGGTGCTCTCGGACGACCTGTGCAAGCAGCTCAGCGGGCGGATCATCAACATCCACCACTCGTTCCTGCCGAGCTTCAAGGGCGCGAAGCCGTACCACCAGGCGCACGCCCGAGGTGTGAAGCTCATCGGTGCGACCGCGCACTACGTGACCGCGGATCTGGACGAGGGGCCCATCATCGAGCAGGAGGTCGAGCGGGTGGGGCACGACGTCACCCCCGACCAGCTGGTCGCGATCGGCCGTGACGTCGAGTGCCAGGCACTGGCGCGGGCCGTGAAGTGGCACGCGGAGCGGCGCATTCTGCTCAACGGGCGGCGGACGGTCGTTTTCGCGTAGGTCCGGTGGCCGGGTGCGGGCCGGTGGGGCTTCGCGCGCCCTGCGGCGGAGCCGCTGATCGACACAGCCCCGCGCCCCTGAAGGCCGCCGGCCTTTCAGGGGCGCGGGGAACTGCGCGACCAGCCCCCCGGACCCGCACCCGACGACGTGACTACATCCTGCTCAGCGCCGCGGTCGCGCTGAGCACGTCGCGGATCGCCTCCCGGTCTCCGAGCTGACCGGCGGCGGCCTCCTCGGGGGAGACGTGCCCCGCGGCAAGGCGGCAGAACTCCACACCGTCCAGGGCGACATGGGCCACCTCCCGCTCGGCGGAGCCCACCGCCGCGGGGGAGTCCAGCGCGATCAGCCACTCACCGCCACCCGCGCCCTCGACCTCCAGACGCAGGCTGCGCCCGGGGTTCCCGGCCGTGACCAGTTCGCGGGCCGGGCCCGCGAGGCCGGCCCGGCGGCGCAGGGCCAGCGAGTCGGGGAGCATCCGGGCGGCCAGGTCGATCATCCGGTTGAGATGGCGCGGGGACGGCGCCGCGAACGGGTAGTCCACCGCGTCCGCGATGTCCCCCGCGTGCACCCAGCACTCGAAGGCCCGGTCGATCATGGCGTCCCGCAGCGGCAGCGCGAAGTCGCCGTACGAGACGGGGAGTTGTCCGGTGCCGCCGCCGGTGCCGGCCGCGGCCTCGCCCGCGAACGAGACGGTCCGGATGATCGCGTGCGTCTGGTCGCGCCACGGCGGGCGGGACGCGCGGGTCGGCGGGAAGTAGGAGGCACGCCAGTACCGCTCGGTGCGCTCGGCGGGGCCGAGGTCGTCGAGGGCGGGCGGGCCGAGGGGGTCGTCGAGGCCGAGGGCGCGGGCGATCAGGCCGTCGACGCTGGTGAGGTGGGCGATGACCCCGGCGACCGTCGTCTTCCGGCTGACCTGCTCCGAGCCCTCGTACCAGCGCAGCCGGACCGGCGCGTGCCACTCGGGGTCGCCGAAGTCCTGGAGCAGCGCGTCCAGGCGGGCGGTCTCCGCGTCGTACGGGGTGGCCCAGGCGGGGACGGGGATGCGCGCGGGGCGGCGGTTGAGGCAGCCCTCCAGGACCCGGGAGCGCAGCATCGGGTCGAGGTCGAGGGACTCCTCGGCGTGCAGCAGGCCCACGGCGTCGCGCAGCCGCAGCGCCTCCTCGGCGCAGGTCCCGCAGTCGACCAGGTGTTCCTCTACGGCGGCGGACTCCTCCGGCGAGCAGGCGGCGAGAGCCCAGGCGCCGAGCAGCGACTTGAGGACGCGGTGCTCCAGAACGAGGGGTGCCGCGGGCGCGGGCACGTCCGGCAGCGGGCCGCCGGTGTCCTCGACGGAGGCGCGCGGTGTCGGTATCCGCGGTACGGCTTCCTGCTTGTCCTGCTTGTTCTGCTTGTCGTTCTTGTCGGGGTCTTCGCCGTACGGGTCGTACGGATCGAAGCGGCCCGGCCCGTTGACCCCACTCATGCCGGCCTCCCGTAGCCGCCGCCCGGCGGGGCGCCGCTGTCGTGCGCGCTGTGGTGGGCGGTCGAGAGCAGCTGCAGGCCGAGGCGCAGCCTGCGGCGCGCCTCGTCCTCGGTGACGCCGAGGTCGGCGGCGGTCTGGCGGTAGTCGCGGCGCTGGAAGTAGGCCAGTTCGAGAGCTTTGCGCAGAGGGGCGGGCATCGACGTGACGATGTAGTCGGCGCGGGCGGCGGCGGAGGCGCGGCGCACCTTGCGCTCCAGGTCCTCGGTGGTGCCGACGCCGGTGCGCACGAGGGCGGCGGACTCGGTCTGGCGCAGCCGCTGCACGGCCTGGCGGTGGGTGAGGGTGGCGATGAAGGAGCGCAGGGGGCCCTGCTTGGGGTCGTACGCCTCCGGGTTCTCCCAGATCTGGGTGAACACCTCGCGGGTGATCCGGTCCGCGGCGTCCTCGTCGTCCAGGACGCGGTGGGCCAGACCGTGCACCAGGGATGCGAAACGGTCGTACAGCTCTCCGAGCGCCGCGGCCTCGCCGTGCGCCAGGCGCTGCTGCATCCTCCGGTCCCAGCGGGACGGAGTGTCCTTGGGCATGGGGCCCCCTCACCGACCGCCCGTACGTACACCTACTCCTGAACTGCGTGCCTCCTACCCGAATGTAGTCCGCGCCGCCGACAACGCACGAGCCTTTGCCGCATTGTGCGCCCCTGGGCGGTAGCTGGTGATAAAGGAGCCGACGGGTTTGGTTCGCAACTGACCACCTAAGTCTTAACTAGGTCATATGTGATAGGTCTGCGGTGGTGTTCGATCGCTTCCCTCGGGTGTTTCAGTGCATCACCCTCGGGCAGCCGCGAGTGGAAGCGAAGCGTAGGAACAGATTCCGGATCAGTAGAGAAGTCGGCAGAGAAGTGACGAAGTGACGTCGAGCGAGAGGCGAGGCACGTGACCCTCAAGGTGACCGAGTCGGCCCAGGGCGACTGGGCCGTCGTGCGGGTGTCGGGCGAGATGGACCTCGCGACGTCCCCCGCCCTGCGCCAGCAGGTGCACGAAGCCGTCGCCGACGGCCGCCACAGCCTGGTGCTGGACCTGTCCGACGTCCTGTTCTGCGACTCCAGCGGAGTGGGCGTGCTCATCGCGTCCCGCCGCCTCATGCGCTCCTGTCAGGGCCGGCTGCGACTGATCCTGCCCGCGCGCGGGGCCGTCGACGGGTCCCATGTGAACCGCGTCCTCGGCGCGTTGGGCGTGCGACGGCTCTTCGAGGTGTACCCGGACGTCGAGGCCGCCGTCGACGACGAGGCGGAGCCGATGTCGGCCTGAGCGCGCGACGCGGGCACGGACACGGGCGCGACATGGTCACACCTGAACCGGAGTTGTCCCGGAACTCCCCCGGTCCTGCCACAACCGTCGCACTTCAGGCCCGGTGCGCCCCTGTTCGACGTACGCTCGCAGCCCTACGACCCATCGACGTGAGAGGCGGCCCAACAGCATGGACGAGCGGAGGATCGCGACCCGGTTCGCCGGCTTCGACCAGGACGGCAACGGCTACATCGACCGCGAGGACTTCTATTCCGCGGCGAAGGCGCTGCTCGCCGAGTTCGATGTCACGGCCCGCTGCGACAAGGGCCAGGCGCTGTACGCCGGGGCCGAGGCGTTCTGGCAGGGGATGGCCGGGATCGCGGACGTCGACGGGGACCAGCGCGTCACCCGGGGCGAGTTCGTGACCGGGGCGGTCAAGCGGCTGCGGGACAACCCCGAGCGGTTCGCCGAGATCGCGCGGCCGTTCCTGAAGGCCGCCATCGCCGTGGCCGACCCCGAGGGGCCCGGGGTCGGGAACGGCGCGGCGGAGCGGGTGTTGCGGGTGCTGGGGGTCGAGGCCGAGCTCGCCGCGGAGGCCGTCGGCGCGCTGGATTCCGACGGGGACGGGCGGGTCTCGGAGGACGAGGCCGTGCGCGGGTTCGCGTGGTACTTCACCGTCCCTGAGTGAGGCGGCCGGGGGGCTTGAAGTCCCCCGCGACCTAGTGGCTGAACTGCTCCCTGAGCTTGTACTTGAGGACCTTGCGCAGGGTCTCGTTGCGGGGGAGGGCCTCCAGGATCTCCAGTTGTTCCGGGAGCTTGAAGGTCGACAGGCCCTGGGCGCGGAGGTACGCGGTGAGCTCGGGCAGGGTCAACTCCGGTGATCCGGAGCGCAGTTCCAGGACCGCGCAGACCCGCTCGCCCCGCTCCGCGTCCGGCAGGCCGACGACCGCCGCGTCCTGGACCGAGGCGTGCTCGTGCAGCAGGTCCTCGATCTCCTTCGCCGAGATGTTCTCGCCCTTGCGGATGATGATGTCCTTGGCGCGGCCGGTGAGGACCAGATGGCCCGTGGGGCGTACGTGGCCCAGGTCGCCGGTGATGAGGAAGCCGTCGGCGTCGAAGGCGTCCGCGGTCTGGTCCGGGTCCAAGTAGCCCTGGCAGACGGCCTCTCCGCGTAGCCGGACCTCGCCGTCGACGCCCGCCGGGACCTGCTTGCCGTCCGCGTCGACGATCCTGATCTCCATGCCCTGCGGCGGGCGGCCCTCCGTCGTCGCGAGGTTCTCCGCCGTGTCGTCCGGGGCGCCCATCGTGATCATCGGGACCTCGGACATGCCGTAGCCGTGGGTGAGCTGGACCTCCATCTCGCGGACCACGCAGTGGTAGACCTCGGGCGGCTTCGGGGCGCCGCCGCCCGCCAGCAGCCGCAGGCTCGGGATCAACTTCCGCTCCGGCGCCTTGCGTTGCTCGGTCAGGAACATGGAGTAGAAGGCCGTGGAGCCGCCCGCCACCGTCACCCCGTGCCGCCGGTACTCGTCCAGCGCGTCCGGCAGCGCGAACTGCTCGAACATCACCGCGGGGAAGCCGTAGAGCAGCAGCATCACCGTGTAGTCGGGGCCCGCTATGTGCGCGTACGGGAAGGCCATCGAGCCGACGTCCGACTCCGAAAGGTGCAGCGCGTGGGCGAGGCAGGAGCCGCCCGCGATCAGTGAACGGTCCGTGTGCAGCACGCCCTTGGGGTCCGAGGTCGTGCCCGAGGTCCAGTAGATCCAGCGGACCGTCGTGCCGGAGGCGGGGGGCGCCGGGAGCACGGACGGGTCGGCCTCCGGCAGGTCCGCGTACGCCTCGAAGACCCCGCGGGCGCCGAGCCGGTGCGCCATCTCCGTGTGGTCGAAGCCGCGCCACACGCCCGGCGTCGCGAAGAACTCCGCCTTCGACTCGCGCAGCGCGAAGCCGACTTCGCGGTCCCGGTAGAACGGGATGATCGGGGTCTGGGTCGCCCCGATCCGGGCCAGCGCGAAGGTGAGCAGGGCCGTCTCGATGCGGGTGGGGAGCTGCCAGGCCACCACCGTGCCCGGGCGCACCCCCTTCTCGTACAGGCCCGCCGCCACCCGCTCGGAGCGGTCGCGCAACTCCCCGAAGGTCAGCGTCCGTTCGCCCTGGAGCAGCACCGGGCGGTCGGGGGTCAGGGCGGCGCGGCGTTCGACCAGTTCCCACAGCGTGCGGGACTCGCCCAGGGCGTGTGCGGTGTCCGTCATTGCCGTAACCCCCAAGGAGATCCGGGAACCCAGAGAAACTGACGGTCTGTCAGATACGGTCAGAGCGTAAGGCCGTGCTTCTTGTCGGTCCAGAGGCACGGAGCTAGCCTTGAATCTGACGGGTCATCAGATCTGAGGGGTTTCCATGACAGAACTGCCGCGCATCGTCAGCGTCGACGACCATGTGATCGAACCGGCCCATCTCTTCGAGACCTGGCTGCCGGCGAAGTACCGGGACAAGGGGCCCAGGCCGCTGACCGCCGGAATCGGTGAACTCGCTTACGTGGCGGGCAAGTACCAGATCACGATGGACCCCGAAGGGCCGCCCACCGACTGGTGGATCTACGAGGACCTGAAGTTCCCGTACAAGCGCAACATCGCCGCCGTCGGGTTCGACCGGGACGACATGACCCTGGAGGGGATCACCAGGGCGGAGATGCGGCGGGGGTGCTGGGACCCCAAGGCGCGCCTGGAGGACATGGACCTCAACCACGTCGAGGCCTCGCTCTGCTTCCCGACCTTCCCCCGCTTCTGCGGGCAGACGTTCGCCGAGGCGCACGACAAGGAGGTCGCCCTGGCCTGCGTGCGCGCGTACAACGACTGGATGGTCGAGGAGTGGTGCGGCGACAGCGGCGGGCGGCTGATCCCGCTGTGCATCATCCCGCTGTGGGACATCGACCTGGCCGTCGCCGAGATCCGGCGGAACGCGGCGCGCGGGGTGCGGGCCGTGACCTTCTCCGAGATCCCGACCCACCTCGGCCTGCCGTCCATCCACTCCGGGTACTGGGACCCGTTCTTCGCGGTGTGCCAGGAGACCGGGACCGTGGTCAACATGCACATCGGCTCGTCGTCCCAGATGCCCGCCGCGTCCCCCGACGCGCCGCCCGCCGTCCAGGCCTCGCTGAGCTTCAACAACGCGATGGCCTCGATGATGGACTTCCTGTTCAGCGGCGTCCTCGTGAAGTTCCCGCGCCTCAAACTCGCCTACAGCGAGGGGCAGATGGGGTGGATCCCGTACGCCCTGGAGCGCGCCGACGACGTCTGGGAGGAGCACCGCGCCTGGGGCGGGGTGCGGGATCTCATCCCCGAGCCCCCGTCCACGTACTACTACCGGCAGATCTTCTGCTGCTTCTTCCGCGACAAGCACGGGGTGGCGTCGCTCGACGTCGTGGGGCGCGACAACGCGACCTTCGAGACCGACTACCCGCACGTCGACTCGACCTTCCCGAACACCAAGGAGGTCGCCCTCGACCATGTGAAGGGGCTCGACGACGAGACGATCCACAAGCTGATGCGCGGCAACGCCATCCGCATGCTCGACCTCGATCTCGACAAGCCCGGCAAGTAGGGCCTCATCCCATGGACCTCACGTACACCGACGAGGAAGAGGAGTTCCGGGCGCGGCTGCGGGAGTGGCTGGGCGGCGTGCTGCCCGCCCTTCCCCCGAAGCCGTCGCCGACGGACTGGCCGGGGCGGCGCGCGTACGACACGGGCTGGCAGCGCAGGCTGTACGACGCCGGGTACGGGGACGTGCACTGGGACGCCTCGCCGACCACCCGGCTGATCTTCCTGGAGGAGACCGAGGAGGCGGGCGCCCCGTACGTGGGCGCCAACTTCGTGGGGCTGCTGCACGCCGGGCCGACCATCGCCGCCGAGGGCACGGACGCCCAGCGCGCGCGGTGGCTGACGCCGATCCTGCGCGGGGACGAGGTGTGGTGCCAGGGGTTCAGCGAGCCCGACGCCGGGTCCGACCTCGCCTCGCTGCGCACGAAGGCGGTGCGCGACGGCGACGAGTACGTCATCAGCGGCTCGAAGATCTGGACCTCGCACGCCGAGGTCGCCGACTGGTGCGAGCTGCTCGTGCGCACCGACGCGACGGCGGCCAAGCACCGCGGGATCAGCTGGCTGGCCATGCCGATGGACGCCCCCGGCATCACCGTACGGCCCTTGCGGACCCTCGCCGGGTCGACGGAGTTCGCCGAGATGTTCCTCGACGAGGTGCGGGTACCGGTCGGCAACCGGGTCGGGGACGAGAACGACGGGTGGCGGGTCACCATGGTGACGCTGTCGTTCGAGCGGGGGACCGCGTTCGTGGGCGAGGTCGTCGCCTGCCGCCGGGTCCTCGGCGAACTGGCCGCGCACGCCAGGAAGAACGGACGCTGGGACGACGCCGTCCTGCGCCGCGAACTCGCCCTACTGTCCGCCGAGTTCCGGGCCCTGTGGCGGCTGACCCAGTGGAACGTGAGCGAGGCGCAGGCCACCGGCGGTGTGCCGGGCGTCGGCGGTTCCGTCTTCAAGCTGCGGTACTCGCACGCGCGGCAGCGGCTCTACGACGTCGCGGCCGAGGTGCTGGGCGGTGCGGGCGCCCTGGACGCGGCGCAGGACTGGACGCTCGACCGGCTGTCGTCGCTGTCGTACACGATCGCCGCCGGTACCTCGCAGATCCAGCGCAACATCGTCGCCGAGCGGATTCTGGGACTGCCGAAGTCGCCGAAGGGAGGGCGGTGAGCGTGCACTTTCAACTGACCGATGATCAGCGGGCGTTGCGGGACGGCACCCGGGAGCTGCTGAGCGGCCGGTTCGGGCGCACCGCGCTGCGGGCCGCCGTGGACGCGCCGACGCTCGACCGGGACCTGTGGAAGGAGCTCGGCGAGGCCGGCCTGTTCTCGCTCGGCCTGCCCGAGTCGGCGGGCGGCGTCGGACTCGGCCTCGCGGAGGCCGTGCTCGTCTTCGAGGAGTGCGGGCGGGCGCTGGTGCCCGGACCGCTGGTGGCCACGTTCCTCGCGGCCGGCGACGTGGACGGCGCCGCGTCCGGGGACACCGTGGTCACGGAGGTCTTCGGCGGGCTCGTGCCGTGGCTCGACGCGGCGGACGTGGTGCGCGGCGGCCCGCGGAGCACGTCCGGCGCCGAGGCGCTCGCCTCCGTCGATCCGCTGACCCCGCTGCACAAGGTGCCGGACGCCGGACCGACACCGTGGCGGGCCACCCTCCTGTACGCGGCCGAACAGCTCGGCTCGGCCGGCCGCACCCTCGACATGGCGGTTCAACACGCCCGGGAACGCGAGCAGTTCGGGCAGCCCGTCGGGGCCTTCCAGGCCGTGAAACACCTGTGCGCGGAAATGCTTGTGCGGGTCGAAGTGGCCCGCGCCGCCGTGTACGCGGCGGCCGTGACCCAGGACCCGGCCGAGGTCGCCGCGGCCGAACTGCTCGCCGACGAAGCGGCGGTGCGGGGCGCCCGGGACTGCCTTCAAGTGCACGGAGGCATGGGATTCACGTGGGAGGCGGACGTGCATCTGCATCTGAAGCGGGCCTGGGTACGGGCCGAGTTGGGCGGCCGGGCGCGGGACGCGGAGGAGGTGCTCGCGGCGGCGTTGTGAGGCGCGCGGGGCGGCCTTGAGGAGAGGTGCACGCACAGTGACGGCGCGTTGATACCGGGTTGTGTCCTTCGCGGGGCTCGTCACGCGGTGGAGTCGGCCTCCGGCTCCGGTACCTTGTGGCAGATGCGAGTGGTGCTGAACCCGAGCGACGGTGCCGGGGCTGCCTCCGAGGCGGCTCCTGGGCCGCGGATGCGCGCCGCTCGCAGCACATGGCGGCGTCTCACGCCCGCCTGTTCGACCCCCCGCGAGACGCGTCGCACAGTATGCCGCACGCGTACTCCTTCGCGCTGGAATATGCCCGAAGCGCTTGTTGGGGTGACTGTACGTCAACCATGCTGTGCAGAACGGGGATCACGGTCCGTGATTCTCGGCAGTGGCCAGTGTGGTCAGTGGCGCGAGGCGACGTGTCCGCCGGTTCGGATGGTGTGAACGGTGCAGGTGCTTCAGGTTCAGCTGGAGGTCGGGGCCGACCCCGCGGAGGTTGGGCGGGCTCGTAGGTGGGCGCGGTCGCGTCTCGCCGGTTCGGGCATAGATGCCGATGAGCCGGTGGCCGAGACGCTGATCCTGCTCGTCTCCGAGCTGGTGACGAACGCGGTGGTGCACACCGGCCGTCCGGCCGTACTGCGCATGGCGCTGTCCGACGCCGACGAGGCGTGTCCCGGCATGGTCCGCGTGGAGGTCGCCGACTCCAGTGCCAGGCCGCCCGCGCCCCGGCACGCGGACGGCGAGGAGACGAACGGACGCGGGCTCGAACTCGTCGACGGCCTCGCCGACCGCTGGGGCTGGCGCCCCGAGGGCGCGGGCAAGGCCATCTGGTGCGAGATCGACCGGTGCGCGTCGGCCGGCTCCGGGGGCGGGTGGGCCTCCGGAGCCAATGCGCCGGGTTCGCTCCGGCCGAGTGCTTCTGTGAGCGCCTGAACATTCTGCGCATTAACCGCAAATACCCGTATGGCTGTTGACGCCTTGTGTCCGTTTGGTCACGCTTGTGGTGGCGGTTCGCTGCGAGGGGACGTCGAGGGCCCTTGTGACGGGGGCCCTCGGCGAGGAGCGAAGGCTCAGAGGATCGCCACCGGGGCCACCGGGGTTCCCGTCGCTCCCTTGAAGGGCTCCGGCATCGCCGAGAGCAGGAAGCTGTAGCGGCTCAGCTCTCCACAGGCTGTGGACAGAGATTCCAGATTCCAGTTCTGGCCCTGCAGCATGCCCATCTCGACCAGGTCGAGCGCGTGCACCGGGAGCCACAGGTTCTCGATCTCCGGCGGGAAGATCTCGAAGGTCAGGGTGTCGTTCGCGACGGCCGCCACGTCACGGGCGTGGAACCACTCGGGGGTGCGCACCGACAGGCCGGGGGACGGGTAGCCGTAGCCGTGTTTGTCGCCCGCCAGGTACACCCGGATCTGTCCCGTGCGGACCAGGACGATGTCGCCCGGGCGCACCTCCACCCGGCCGAACTCGGCCGCCTCGTCCAGGTCTTGGGGGGTGACCGCGTGGTCGCCCGGGAGGCGGTCCACACCCTTCGCCGCCGCCACGTCGAGCAGGACACCGCGCGAGACGATGTACGGGGCCTTGTCGATGCCGCTGAACTCGGAGCCGCCGTGCGCGGTGATGCTGCCCGCCGGGCGGCCGTTGTAGAGGTGCCCCGAGTGCGAGACATGGGTGAGCGCGTCCCAGTGGGTCGCCGACTGAAGGCCCATGGTCACCGCGTCGTCGCTGCAGGCCACCGTGTCCGGGCCGAAGATCTCCTGGTTGATCTGGACCATGGTGTGGAAGGGGTTGACCCGGCCGGGGATCAGGCCCGACTGGACGCCGTCCTCCTTCAGGGGGAGGGCGAGGGGGACGCGGCGGCCCGTGCGGACCTCCGCTGCGGCCGCCCGTACGACCTCGTCGGTGATCAGGTTCAGGGTGCCGATCTCGTCGGCGTCCCCCCAACGCCCCCAGTTGTTCACGCGTTTGGCGATGTCGTGGAACTCGGCGGGCAGGGGCATCGGGTCCTCCCGGGTCTTGTGTTCCCGTATCTGACGGGTCGTAGAATCCGCTCGGAAGCAAAATCTAACGGGTCGTCAGAAACCGCGGGAAGGGGCCGGGCATGGGGAACTTCTTGGCAGGCAAGGTCGTCGCTGTGACGGGGGCGGGGCGCGGCATCGGGCGGGCCGTGGCGCTCGCGTGCGCCGCCGAAGGGGCGAAGGTCGTCGTCAACGACTACGGGGTGTCGATCGAGGGCGGTGAGCCCACGTCCGAGATAGCGACGGGGGTCGTCAAGGAGATCGAGGCGGCCGGCGGCGAGGCCGTCGCCGTCGCCGACGACGTGTCGACCATGGCCGGCGGGCAGCGGATCGTGGACACCGCCGTGGAGGCGTTCGGGCGGATCGACGGGGTGGTGTGCGTCGCCGGGATCCTGCGCGAGCGGATGCTCTTCAACATGGCGGAGGAGGAGTGGGACCCGGTCGTGGCCACGCACCTGAAGGGCACGTTCACCGTGTTCCGGGCCGCGTCCGCCGTCATGCGCAAGCAGGGGGCGGGCACCCTCATCGGGTTCACCAGCGGCAACCACCAGGGGTCCGTCGCGCAGGCCAACTACAGCTCGGCCAAGGGCGGGATCATCTCGCTCGTGCGCAGCGCCGCGCTCGGGCTGCACAAGTACGGGGTGACCGCCAACGCCGTCGCCCCCGTCGCCCGTACGCGCATGTCGGCCAACGTGCCCATGACGCTGAAGGAGATCGGGGAGCCCGAGGACGTCGCGGCGTTCGTGGTGTACCTGCTCAGCGACCGGGCCCGCGAGGAGAAGATCACCGGGCAGGTGTACACCGTCGCCGGGCCGAAGATCGCCGTCTGGGCGCAGCCGCGGGAGCTCAGGTCCGGGTACGCCGAGGGCGGGTCGTGGACGCCGGAGAAGATCGCCGACTTCCTGCCGGGCACGGTCGGCACCGACCCCATGCCGATGCTCGCGCAGCTGGAGGAGATGGCCCGGGCGGCGGCCGCCAAGGAACGGCCGAATCAGTAGCGGCGGGGGTGGCTGGGCGTGGAGTTCGGGTTCGGGGAACAGGACGAGGTCTTCCGGGGCGAGGCGCGGGCCTGGCTGGAGGCGCACATCGGGAGGTTCGCCGGTGTCGTCGGGCGGGGCGGGCCCGGCAGTGAACACGAGGGCGGTGCCGAACGGCGGGCCTGGGAAAGCGAGTTGGGCTCCGGCGGCTGGATCGGGATCGGCTGGCCGGAGGGCGGGTACGGCAACCGGGTCGCCACGCTCACCCAGCAGGTGGTGTGGGCCGAGGAGTACGCGCGGGTCAGGGCGCCGGGCCGGTACGGGCACATCGGCGAGAACCTCCTCGCACCCACGCTGCTCGCGCACGGCAGCGAGGAGCAGCGGCGGCGCTTCCTGCCGCCCATCGCGCGCGGGGAGGAGCTGTGGTGCCAGGGGTACAGCGAGCCCGGCGCCGGTTCCGACCTGGCCTCGCTGCGCACCTCCGCCGCGCGGGACGGCGACGGGCGGTGGCGGGTGAGCGGGCAGAAGGTGTGGACCTCGCTCGCGCACGAGGCCGACTGGTGCTTCGTGCTCGCCCGCACCGAGCCGGGCTCGCGCCGCCACCACGGCCTGTCCTTCCTGCTCGTACCGATGGACCAGCCGGAGTGCGTCGACGTACGGCCGATCCGGCAGCTCACCGGCACCAGCGAGTTCAACGAGGTGTTCTTCGACGGCGCCGTCGCCGAGAGCGTGGTGGGCGGCGAGGGCAGCGGCTGGCGGGTCGCCATGGGGCTGCTCGGGTTCGAGCGCGGAGTGTCGACGCTGGCCCAACAGATCGGTTTCCAGGAGGAGTTGCGCGGTGTCGTACGGGACGCGGTCGCGTCCGGGGCGGTGCGTGATCCGGTGATCGCCGACCGGATCGTCCGGCTGTGGGCCGAGCTGCGGACCATGCGGTGGAACGCGCTGCGCACTCTCGGGGGCGCCGAGAACGCGGGTGCCCCCAGTGTCGCCAAGCTGCTGTGGGGCGGGTGGCACCAGCGGCTCGGGGAGCTCGCGCTGCGGGTGCGGGGCGCCGCGGCCGCGGTCGGAGCCGGTGACTGGACGGCCGACGCTCCGTACGAACTCGACGAGCAGCAGCGGCTGTTCCTGTTCAGCCGGGCCGACACGATCTACGGCGGTTCGGACGAGATCCAGCGCACGATCATCGCCGAGCGCGTGCTCGGCCTGCCCAGGGAGGCGTTGTGAGGGGTGTTGTCTTCGACGGTCGACAGACCGTGGTGGTGGACGACTTGGAGATACGGGAGCCGGGTCCCGGGGAGGTGCTCGTCGCGATCGCCGCGGCCGGACTCTGCCACAGCGACCTGTCCGTGATCGACGGGACGATCCCGTTCCCGCGCCCGGTGGTGCTCGGGCACGAGGGCGCGGGTGTGGTGGAGGCGGTGGGCGCGGGCGTGACCCATGTCGTGCCCGGCGACCATGTCTCCCTCTCCACGCTCGCCAACTGCGGTGCCTGCGCCGAGTGCGACCGGGGGCGGCCGACCATGTGCCGCAAGGCGATCGGGATGCCCCAGCAGCCGTTCTCGCGGGGCGGCGAGCCGCTCTACCAGTTCGCGTCCAACTCCGCGTTCGCCGAGCGGACCGTGGTGAAGGCCGTGCAGGCGGTGAGGATCCCGAAGGAGATCCCGCTGACGTCGGCCGCGCTGATCGGCTGCGGGGTGCTGACCGGGGTCGGCGCCGTGCTCAACCGGGCGCGCGTCGACCGCGGGGACTCGGTGGCCGTCATCGGGACCGGCGGCGTCGGGCTCAACGTCCTCCAAGGGGCCCGGATCGCGGGCGCGTTGAGGATCGTCGCCGTCGACTCGAACCCGGCGAAGGAGGAGGTGGCGCGGCAGTTCGGCGCCACCGACTTCCTGACCGACGTGGGCGCGGTGCGGGAGCTCCTGCCCAGCGGCGCCGACCACGTCTTCGAGTGCGTGGGGCGGGTGGAGCTGGTGCGGGCCGCGATCGATCTGCTCGACCGGCACGGGCAGGCCGTGCTGCTCGGCATGCCGGCGGCCGACGCGGAGGCGTCCTTCGTGCCGGCGGCGCTCTTCCTCGACAAGTCGGTGCTCGGCTGCCGGTACGGCTCGTCGCGGCCGCAGCGCGACATCCGGCTGTACGCCGACCTGTACGCGCGGGGGCGGCTGCTGCTCGACGAGCTGGTGACGCGGACGTACCCCGTGGAGGACTTCCAGAAGGCGGTGGAGGACGCGGAGGCGGGGCGGGTGGCGCGTGGTGTGCTGACGTTCTGACGCTCCGAGCGGAGGCGGGGGTCATCAACCCGGCGTGGAAGAAGGGGTGGGGTGGGGTGTGCGGGGCGTGCGCACGGGTTGTGGCTGATAAGCCGGTGCGCGTCCACGGCGGTCGGCCCTAGCGTCGGGGGATGAGCTACCGCGTCCTGTTCCGCAAGTCCGGAAAATCCGTCCTGGCCTGGTCCTTCGTCGCTGTCGGGGCGCGGATGCCGGTGGCGATGGCACCGCTCGCGCTCGTCTTCCTCGTGCGCGAGCGGCCCGGCGGCTACACGCTGGGCGCCGTGCTCGCCGCCGTGTACGTGATCGGGGAGATCGTCGGGGCGCCGCTGCTCGGCATGCGGATGCGGGCCGAGCGGGCGCGGCCGCAGCTGGCGGTGGGGCTCGCGGTCGGGGCGTGCGGGTTCGGGGCGCTCGGGGTGCTGCACGGGGTGCATCCCGCGCTGCTCGGGGTGTGCGCGTTCGTCGCGGGCGCGGCGCCCGCGGCGGCGCCGGGCGGGTTGCGGGCGCTGCTGACCGCGGTCGTCCCGGAGCGGGCCGTGCAGCAGGCGATGTCGTTCGAGTCGATGCTGACGTTCGTGGTGTGGGCGGTGTCGCCCGCGGCGACGGCCGGGCTCGCGCTGTCGGTGGCGCCGTGGGTGCCGCTGCTCCTCGCCTGCGGGCTGATGGCGGTGTCGGTGCCGGGGCTGTGGCTGCTGCCGGTCGGGTGGGCGTCGGGTTCCGGTGATGAACGGCGGCCCGCTGTAAGGGTGTTGATGCGGGCCTGGCCGTTGTACGTCACCGGGGCGGCGGGCCTGTCGCTGCTCGCCATGGCCGAGCTGATCCTGCCGGCGCTGCTGGAGCACCGGGGGTTCGGGGTGGGGCTCGCGGGGCCGTTGCTCGCGGGGTTCTCGGTCGGGTCGGCGGTCGGGGCGTTCGTGTACGGGCTCCGGTCCTGGCCGGGGCGGCTCGCCACGCAGAGCCTGGTGCTCGTGCTGGGGGTCTCGGGGTGTGTGGTGGGGATCGCGCTGGTGCCGTGGGCCGGGGTGATCGCGGTGGCTCTGGTGGGCGCCGGGGTGTTGCAGGCCGGGGCGATGCTGACCCGGAACCTGGCCCTGCGGGAGGCGCTGCCGCCGGGGGCGCTCGCCGCGGGGTACTCCGTGATGTACGCGGCGGTGGGGGCCGGGTATGCGGCCACCGGGTCGTTGGCCGGGGCGTTGTTGCGGGTGATGTCGCCGGGTGGGGCGATGGTGGCCGGGGTGGGGGTGACCGTGGTGCTGGCGGTGGTGGGGTACTGGGGGGAGCGGGCGCGGGATGAGGCTCCGTCGCCGGGCGCGGTCCGGCGGGGCTCCTCGCGCGCCGTGGCGGAGCCGCCGGCCGACACGGCCCCGCGTCCCTGAAGACGGCTGCTCGCCGTGGCGGGGGCTGTCTCGTTGCCGGGCGCGGGGAAGCGTGGTCAGCCGGTGGTTCGGAAGGTGCGGCGGTAGGTCGTCGGGGTCACTCCCAGCGCGGCCTGGACATGCTGGCGCATCGACTGGGCCGTGCCGAAGCCCGCGTCCGTGGCCACCTGGTCGATGGAGAGCGAGGAGGACTCCAGCAGGTGCCGGGCCCGTTCCACGCGCTGGCGGGTGAGCCACTGGCCGGGGCTGATGCCGGTCTCCTCACGGAAGCGCCGGGTGAACGTACGGACCGACATGGACTCCTGCTCCGCCATGTCGCGCAGCTGGATCGGCTCGTGGAGACGGGCCAGCGCCCAGGCGCGGGCCGCGGTCGTGGTCGCCGACTGGGGCTCCGGTACCGGGCGTTCGATGTACTGGGCCTGACCGCCGTCGCGGTGCGGCGGCACGACGGTGCGCCGGGCCACGTCGTTGGCGACGGCCGTGCCGTGGTCCCGGCGGACGATGTGCAGGCACAGGTCGATCCCGGCCGCGACCCCCGCCGAGGTGAGGATGTCGCCGTCGTCGATGAACAGGACGTCGGGGTCGACCAGGACCGCCGGGTACGTCCGCTGGAAGTGCTCCGCGTCGGCCCAGTGCGTGGTCGCCGGGCGCCCGTCGAGGAGGCCCGCGGCGGCGAGGACGTAGCTGCCTACGCAGATCGAGACCATCCGGGTGCCGGGCCGTACGTGGGCGAGTGCGGCGGCCAGCGCGGGGGAGAGCCGTCCCTCCTCGTAGACCGGGCCGAGCGTGTAGGAGGAGGGGACGATCACCGTGTCCGCCGTGCCGAGCGCCTCCGGTCCGTGCTCGACCAGGATCGCGTAGTCCGCGTCGGTCCTGACCGGTCCGGGCCCTTCGAGCCCGCAGGTCACGACGGAGTACACGGGGTCGCCCGCGGCGCTGCGGGCGCGGCCGAAGATCCGCTGCGGGATGCCCAGTTCGAAGGGGATGATGCCGTCGAGCGCGAGGACGACGACACGGTGCCGAGGGGTGGCCCGGGAGACGCTCATGGCCCGATCGTAGCGAACCATGGCACTCCGGCCACTGGTCCGGCCCGGTCCCGTGGTCGAAGCTGACTGTCGTGACGACGACGCAGACCTCCGGGCCCACCAGCACTCCCCGTAAGCCCACCGGTACCGCGGCCGGCGGGTCGGGCTCCTACTGGGCCTGGGCCGCCGCCGCGGTCACCTTCGTGACGATCATCGGCGCCGCCGCCTTCGCCTCGCTGCCGGGCCTGCTCATCGAGCCGCTGCACCGCGAGTTCGACTGGTCGCGCGGCACGATCGGCTTCGCCGTGTCCGTGAACCTCGCGCTGTACGGGATCACGGCCCCGTTCGCCGCCGCGCTCATGGACCGCTTCGGGATACGCAAGGTCGTCGCGATCGCGCTGACCGTGATCGCGCTCGGCTCGGTGCTCACCGTGTGGATGACGGCGGCCTGGCAACTGGTCATGTACTGGGGCGTGTTGGTGGGCCTCGGCAGCGGTTCGATGGCCCTCGCCTTCGCCGCGACCGTCACCAACCGGTGGTTCGTCGCCCGACGCGGGCTCGTCACCGGGATCCTGACCGCGGCCGGGGCGTCGGGGCAGCTGGTGTTCCTGCCGCTGCTCTCCTGGATCGTGGACCGGCACGACTGGCGGCCCGCCGCGGTGACGGTCTCCCTGGCGGCGCTCACGGTCGTCCCCTTGGTGTGGCTGCTGCTGCGCGACCACCCCGCCGACGTGGGCGTACGGCCTTACGGGGCAACGGAGTTCGTGCCGAAGCCCGCGCCGGTGACCGGGGCCGCGCGGCGGGCGGTCACCGTGCTGTTCAAGGCCGCGCGGACCGGTCCGTTCTGGCTGCTCGCCGGGACCTTCGCGATCTGCGGCGCCTCCACGAACGGCCTCATCAAGACGCACTTCGTACCGGCGGCGCACGATCACGGGATGCCGATGACGGCGGCGGCGTCGCTGCTCGCGGTCATCGGGGTCTTCGACGTCGTCGGCACGATCGCGTCGGGCTGGTTCACGGACCGCTTCGAGACGCGGCGCCTGCTGGCCGTGTACTACGGCCTGCGCGGCATCTCACTCGTCTTCCTGCCGATGCTCCTCGCGCCGTCCGTCCATCCGCCGATGCTGTTCTTCATCGTCTTCTACGGGCTCGACTGGGTGGCCACGGTGCCGCCGACCATCGCGCTGTGCCGGGAGCACTACGGGGAGGACAGCGCGATCGTGTTCGGCTGGGTACTGGCCTCGCACCAGGTGGGGGCGGCGGTGGTGGCGTTCCTGGGCGGGGTGGCGCGCGATGCCTTCGGGTCGTACGACGTGGTCTGGTACGCGTCCGGGGGGTTGTGCGCGGCGGCGGCGCTCATGGCTCTGGTGATCCGACGGGGCGCTGTGCGGGTGGGCGTGGCTTCCTAGGCGCCGTTGCCGGTGGCTGTTCGGTTCGCGGGTGCGGGTCCGGTGGGGCTTCTCGCGCAGTTCCCCGCGCCCCTGGAGGCGAGCTCCGCTCGCCCGGGGGAAGCTGCGCGAAGCGCATGCTTCAGGGGCGCGGGGAACTGCGCGACCAGCCCCCACCGGACCCGCGCCCGACGACGAAACCCGTTCAGTCGGCCAGGTACGTGAAACGGCCCTGGTGGAAGAGGAGCGGGGCCGGGGCCGAGACCGGCGAACCCAGGGACGTCACGCGGCCCACCACGATGAGGTGGTCCCCGCCCGTGTGCACGGCGTGGATCGCGCAGTCGACCCACGCCGCCACGCCGTCCAGCCGCGGCGCCCCGGACACCGGAGCCGCGTCGTACTCCACCCCCGCGAACTTGTCCGCCCCGCTCACCGCGAACCCCCGGCACAGCGCGCCCTGGTCCGCGCCGAGCACGTTCACGCAGAAGACGCCCGCGCGAGCGATCCGCGGCCACGTCGTCGACGTACGCGCGACCATGAAGGCGACCAGGGGAGGGTCGAGGGAGAGGGAGGCGAAGGACTGGCAGGCGAAGCCCGCAGGGCCCGATCCGTCCTCGCCGGGCGCCGTGATCACGGTGACGCCGGAGGCGAACGCGCCGAGCACGCGGCGGAACTCGGCCGGGTCGACGGGGGCCCGCTCGTCGTCGCCGACGGCGCGCAGATCGGGGCGGGGCAGCGCCTCCACGGGCCCGGACGAGGTGGGGGAGCCGACGGACCTGAGGTACCGGACGACAGTGGCCGCCATTCCTGCGTGTCCCATCATGACCCCATTGAAGCTGACGGTGCGTCAGATGGGAAGGGGTGCGCCGCCCGGCTGCGGCGGGGTGATGGCGGGGAGGGGAAAAGCTTGCCCCAGAGGCAAGAATATAGGGTTTCGATCAACGCTCTGTTTATGCTCCGTGGGATCCGCTCACCTGCCCTGACCTGCCTTTACCTGCCCGGAGCCCCAGAGTGACCACCCCGTCGTCCCGCCCGCACGTGCTGCACGCCCTGCATGCCCTGCGCGCCACGAGCTTCGCGATCGGTGCGTTGCTGCTGCTGGCCGGGCTCGGGGTCCTGCTGCACCAGCCCATGCTGATACCCCCGATCGCGGCCAGCGCCGCGCTGGTGCACGGTGCGCCCGGGCTGCCGATCTCCCAGCCGCGCAACCTGGTCGGCGGGCAGCTGCTCGCCGCCGTCATCGGCTTCGCCACCCACGCGGTGACCGGGAGCACCAGCTGGGGCGCGGCGATCGCGGCCGGGCTCTCGCTCGGCGCGATGATGCTGACCCGGCTGTCGCACTCGCCGGCCGCGGCGACCGCGGTGGTCGTGGTGCTGCAGGGGCCGCACCTGGTGCCGTTCCTGCCGCTGCTGCTCCTGGCCACGGTGCTGCTCGTGGCCATCGGCATGCTGCCGGGCCGTGTCGTCGGCGGCCAGGCGGTCCGTTACCCCCTGGCCTGGTGACCCGCCTGCGCCTGCCTGCGCCTGCCTGCGCCTGCCTGTGTCTGTCGGTGGGGGGCTACCTGCCTTCGTACGTCGGTGAACGGCGCTCCACGAAGCTCGCCACGCCCTCCTGCGCGTCCCGCGTGGTCATGTTGAGTTCCTGTGCGATCGCCTCCGCCGCGAAGGCGGTGGCGCGGTCGCTGTCCAGGGAGGCGTTCACCAGCTGCTTGGTGAGGGCGAGGGCGCGGGTCGGGCCGGTGGCGAGGCGTTCGGCCCACTCGCGGGCCGTCTTCGCCAACTCCCCGTCCGGGACGACCCTGTTGGCGAGGCCGAGCCGCTCCGCGTCGGGGGCCGTGAGCGCGTCGCCGAAGAACATCAGCTCCTTGGCGCGCTGCGGGCCGACGAGGCGCGGGAGGAGATAGGCGCCGCCGCCGTCCGGGACCAGGCCGCGCCGCGCGAACACCTCGATGAAGCGGGCGGACTCGGCGGCAAGGACCAGGTCGCAGGCGAGGGCGAGGTGCGCGCCGATGCCGGCCGCGGTGCCGTTGACCGCGGCGATCACCGGCTTCTCGCAGTCCAGGACCGCGGCGATGAGGCGCTGGGCGCCGAGCCGGATCGTGCGCGTGACGTCGCCGGTCACGCGTTCCCCGGCGGCGGGGGCGCCGCGCAGGTCGGCGCCCGCGCAGAAGCCCTTGCCGGTGGCGGTGAGGACGACGGCTCGGATGTCGGGGGTGGCGGAGGCGTCGGCGAGCAGCGCGATGACGCGTTCGCGTTGGTCCCAGGTGACGGCGTTCATCGCGTCGGGGCGGTTGAGGGTGATCCAGGAGACGCCGTTCTCCACGCTGTGCAGGACCTGCTGATCGAGGGGTGCGTCGGACATGGGGTTCCGTCCCGGGGGGCTCGTCGGTGGTGGTCGGGGGTTCGTCTGCCGGGTGCGCTCGCGGTGCCGGGTGCGGGTGGTGGTGGGTTGCTCGCGCAGTTCCCCGCGCCCCTGAAGCGAGCTCCGCTCGCCCAGGGGAGGCTGCGCGGAGCGCATGCCTCAGGGGCGCGGGGAACTGCGCGAGCAGCCCCCGCCGGGCCGCAGCCCGCGACGAACGCCGGATGTCACCGGCAGACCGCCAGGGCGTCCAGGGCCACGGCGCCCTGGCCGCGGGGGAGGACCATCAGGGGGTTGATGTCCAACTCGGCCAGATCGTCGCCGAGTTCGAGGGCCATGCGCTCCACCCGCAGCACGACCTCGACCAGCGCGTCGATGTCCGCCGCAGGCGCGCCGCGTACCCCGTCGAGCAGCGCCCTGCCGCGCAGTTCGTCGAGCAGGGCGCGGGCCTGGTCCTCGCCGAACGGCGGCACGCGGACCGCCGTGTCCCGCAGGACCTCGACCAGTACGCCGCCGAGCCCGACGGTCACCGTCGGCCCGAACAGCTCGTCGTGGGTGACGCCGACGACCATCTCGACGCCCCGCTCGACCATCTGGCAGACGAGGACACCGTCCAGGTCGATGCCCTCGTAGCGGGCGATGTCGGTCAGCTCGCGGTACGCGTCCCGCACCTGGCTGGCCGACGTCAACCCGACCTTCACCAGGCCGAGTTCGGACTTGTGGGCGAGCTGCGGCGCCGACGCCTTCATCACCACCGGATAGCCGACCTGGGACGCGGCCCGCACGGCGGCGGCCGCACTCGTCACCAGCTGTTCGCGCGGTACGCGGATGCCGTACGCGCGCAGCAGCTGCTTGGCCGCGTGCTCGCTGAGCTGGTGGCCCGGGCGCATCAGGTTCTGCGCCTTGCGGAACGAGGGCGACGGGCTGCGCGGCGCCTCGTCGAAGGGCGAGCGGTAGGACGCCGTGAAGCGGTGGTGATCGAGGTAGGCGCGGACGGCGCCGATGCAGTTGCCGAACGTACGGAAGGTCGCCACCCGGGAGGAGCCCAGCAGCGTCTCGCGGTACGCGGTCTCCGTGCCGACCGGCGAGCCCCACACCACGCACACCAGCTTGTCCGTCCGCTCGGCCGCGTCCACCAGGTCCTGCGCGAGCTTGTCGCTCATGGGCGGGAAGGGGCCGGTGATCGGGCAGATGAGGACGCCCACGGACGGGTCGGCGAGGATCGCGTCGATGATCTTGCGGCCGCGCCAGTCGCCGACCGGGTGCCCGCCGTTGTCGACGGGGTTCGCGACGTTCAGGTACTCCGGTATCCACTGGTGGAGTTCGGTCTGCTTGGCCTCGGAGAGGGTGGGCAGCGTGAGACCCGCCGCCGTCGCCAGGTCGGAGAAATGGGCGCCCGTGCCGCCGGATATCGAGTAGACGACCACGCCGTCCGCCCGCGGCGGCTTCGCGCGGGCCAACAGCGTTGCGGTGTCCTGGAGTTCGTCGAGTCCGTCGACCCGGATGACGCCGAACTGCCGCATCGCCGCGTCCACGACCGTGTCGGCGCCGGTGAGCTTCCCGGTGTGCGAGGCGGCGGTGCGGGCGCCGGTCTCGGTGCGGCCGACCTTCACGGCGACCACCGGCACGCCCTCGCGCGCGGCCCGGTCGGCGGCGAGCAGGAAGGAACGGCCGTCCTTGAGCCCTTCCACGTAGCAGGCGATGGCGCCGACCTCGGGGCGCTGCGCGAAGTACGAGATGAAGTCCGAGGTCTCCAGATCCGCCTCGTTGCCGGTCGGCGCCCAGTGCGAGAGGCGGATGCCCAGTTCCTGGAGCGTGAAGACGGGCCGCCCCTGGTGCCCGGACTGGGTGATCAGCGCGATGGCGGGACCGTCCAGGTCGTCGCGGAACCGCTCGAAGGCGTTGAGGTTGGTGTTGGGGCCGAGCAGGCGCAGGCCCGAGCGTTCGACGGCCGCGGCCAGCCGCTCCTGCGCGGCCGCGCCCTCGCCGCCGGTCTCGGCGAACCCGGACGCGAAGGCGACCGCGAACTTTACTTTCGTGTCCGCGAGTTGCTCGATGACGGGCAGCGGGTCGCCGACGAGGAGTACCGCGAGGTCCACCTGTTCGGGCAGGTCGGCGACCGACGCCGCGCAGGGCAGGCCGAAGACGGACTCGCGGGTCGGGTGCACCGGGTACAGGCGCGCCCCGACCCGCTCCGCCCACGCCATCAGCTGCCGCGTGATCCCGGTGTTGGGCCGTCCCTCGGCGTCCGAGGCGCCGACGACGGCGACGGACTCTGGCCGGAAGAACCGGTCCAGGTCCACCACGTCCGCGTGCAACGGCCGCCCGCTGACGTCGAGCCCGTCGCCTTCCGGGGTGCCGGCCCTGCCGTGCACGGCAGGGCCGGGCTGCTCTCCGCAGGCGATCACGCGAGCCCGGCGGGAGTCGGTGGTCAGGGTGCCGTATGTCGATCCAAGCATCGGTCCGCCCGCTCCTGTGTGACAGCAACAACTGAGGCCTGAAGGTTCCGGGCCTTAACTGACGCACTGTCAGATTACTGAACTGACGCTCCGTCAGGAACAGGGCTGCAGGCAAAGGCTGGGGCGAGTTGGGACGAGTGTGGTGCGAACCCGCCTCAGCCTCTGTTCTGCCCGCTCTACGGGAGTTTCACCTCCCCCTGGTTGAGCACGCGCCGGTGGAAGTAGCTCGCCTGGATCTCGGCGTTGGTGTTGTTGCCGCGCAACTGCTCCGACCAGATCATGAAGTACGCCCAGCGGGTCTGACTGTCGAGCAGGGTGGCGTTCGGCACCTTGCCCATCTCGGCGATCGCGATCGGCTTGCCGCCCGCGATGGTGCTGAGCTGCTGGTAGTCGGCCGTGCTCGGGTAGTTCTTGTACCAGGCGTCGAGCGAGGCCACGTCGACGTACGCGTCGCCCGGGTAGTAGTTCGCCCAGCCGCCCTCGGGGTTGTCCTGGACGTTCCACACCCAGATGAGGTTGTCCAGGCCCTTGCCCGCGAGGTAGTCGTGGGTGATCCGGTACAGGCGCGCGCCGCCGTTCGCCCCCGGGCGGTGACCCCACCAGTTCCAGGACTCGTTCATCTCGTGCAGCGGCCGGAACAGGACGGGCACGCCCGCCGACTTCAACTGCTGCAGATACGGCACGACTTCGTCGAGGCGGCGCTTCCAGGCGGTGTTCAGCGCGGTCCCGTCGGTGACGATCTGGCTGAACTGGGTGTCACTGATGCTCGACTTGACGCCGCCCTCGAACTCGCACGAACTGCCCATCGTCGGCGGGCACACGTGCCAGGTCAGCGCCACCAGCGAGCCGTTCCTCCACTCGGTCTTCGCCTGGTCGATCACCCGCTGCCGGTTCGCGACGTCCTCGGCGCGGAACATCAGGTCACCGCCCCACAGCCCCGGGTACTGCCCGGTGACGTCCTTGACCTGCTGGGTGTACTGGCCCGGGTTGCTCGCGGGCTCCTTGTTGTGCTGGCCGGAGACGATGCTCGTACCGGAGACGGAGCGCAGGTAGGTCAGGACCTGCTGCTTGTTCCCGGCGGGGAAGGCCTGGGCGTTGCCCGGGAGGAAGGTCAGCGCCAGGAGCCCGGTGATGAGCAGCGCGACCCCGCGCGCCCGGCGGACGGCTTTTCTGTGCATGGAGCAATTCCCTTCTGTGGAAGGTGAGTTGGCTGCATTCGGCGGCACACTCTGCACAGCGCGGACATCGTTGTCTAGACGTTGAGCAAGTTGAGTAAAAGGCCAGTAATGAAAGGGAGTTGGGCGGTCGCGGCGGCGACAGCGCGGCTTGACCGGTCTACGGTGGGGAGCCCATGACAGAGCAACGGGTGACCATCGGGGATGTCGCGGCACGTGCCGGAGTGTCGCGGGCCGCCGTCTCGCTGGCCTTCAACGGCCGGCCGGGCGTCTCGGACGCGACCCGGGCCAGGATCGTGGAGGCCGCGCGCTCGCTCGGCTGGCGGCCGAACCGCTCCGCGCGCGCCCTGAACCGGCAGGGGGCCGGCACGATCGGCCTCGCCATCTGCCGCCCGGCACGCCAACTCGGCCTGGAACCCTTCTACATGGAGTTCGTCTCCGGCCTGGAGAGCGTCGTCTCGGAGCACGAGGGCGCGCTGCTCCTGCGCCTGGTGAAGAGCCTCGACGAGGAGATCGAGCTGCACGGCCGCTGGTGGCGGAACGGGCAGATCGCCGGGTCCGTCCTCGTCGACTTCCGCGCGTACGACCCGCGCGTACCGGCCCTGTCCCGGCTCGGGCTGCCCGCGGTCGCGGTCGGCCACCCGTCCCTGACCGGCCCGTTCACGTCCCTGTGGACCGACGACGCCACCGCCGTCAGGGAGGCGGTCCGCTATCTCGCGGCGCTCGGCCACCGCTCCATCGCCCGAGTGGGCGGCGCCGCCGAACTCGGGCACACCGCGATACGCGGCGCCGCGTTCGCCGCGGCCATCGACGAACTCGGTCTCGACGCGGCGAGGCAGACCGGCTCGGACTTCTCCGGCGCGTCCGCGGCGCGGGCCACCCGCGCCCTGCTGACGTCGGCCCGGCGGCCCACGGCGATCGTCTACGACAGCGATCTGATGGCCGTGGCGGGCCTGTCGGTGGCGGCGGAGATGGGCCTGCGCGTTCCGGCCGACCTCTCGATCCTGGCCTGGGACGACTCACAGCTGTGCGAACTGACGCACCCCACGCTGTCCGCGATGAGCCACGACATCCACGCGTTCGGCGCGGACGTGGCGCGGACCCTGTACGACCTGGTGAGCGGCAAGCGGGTCACCGCCCACCCGGTCCCGACCCCGACGCTGACCCCGAGGGGATCGACGGCGGGAGCCCCGTGAGGGGCGCCCCGCCCGCTCAGGACGCGGCGACGACCTCCCGGGCCACCCGCTCCCCGGACCGCACCGCCCCGTCCATGTACCCGCACCAGTACGCCGACGTCTCCGTACCGGCCCAGTGGATCCCGCCCACCGGCGCCCGCAGCGCGGCCCCGTACTGCGTGAGCACCCCCGGCGGCGCGTACGCGACAGGACCGCCGCGCGAGAAGCCCTCGTTGTCCCAGCGCTGGAGCACGAAGCCCGTCGGGGACGCGGCCTTCGGGCCGAAGTACGTCACGTAGTCCTTCAGCACCACGGCCTTCACCTCGGCCTCGGACGCGCCGTCGTACGCCCGCATCTCGTCGGCCTCGATGAACCCCATCAGGGCGCCGTACGAGGCGTCGGGAGGCGAGTTGTCGAAGCTGGAGCGGACGGTTCCGGCGTCGCTGACGACCTGGCCGTTGAGGCCGTCGGCCCGCCAGAACGGGGTGTCGTACACGGCGATCGCCTTCCCGATCGACCCCATCGGAAGGCGCTGCGCGAGCTGGTCGCGGGCGGCCGGCAGCAGCGGGTCGAACTCGATCCGGGCGGCCAGCGGCGGCGGCACCGCGACCACGACGCGGCTCGCCGTGACCGTGACGCCGTCGGCGGTGACGGTGTACCGGCCGCCGGCCCCGCGCGCGACGCGCCGCACCGGCGCGGACAGCCGCACCCGCTCGGCGCCGAGCCGTTCCGCGAGCTTCAGCGGGACCTGCTGCGAACCCCCGACGAAACGCGTGGCCTGGGCGCCGTCCGCGGTCTCCGTGAGGCGTTCGAGAGTGCCGGGCGTGGACTCGTTCCCGGCACTGGCGATGTAGAACAGGACGTAGAGCAGGGAGAGTTCACGCGGCTCGGCCGAGAAGATCGACGTGCACGCCACCTCGATGAGGAACCGGGCCGAGGGGATCACCGCGTTCGCCCGCAGCCACGTCTCGAACGTCTGGCGGTCCCACTCCTGCGCCTTCTCGGCCGTCCAGGGCGCCTCGACCGGGACCTTCTTCGCCATGTCGTCGAGGAGCGCCTGCACGGCCGCGGCGTTGGCGAGGCCCGCCGCGTCGATGGGCGGGACGGAGCCGAGGAGGCCGTCGGTGGCGTACGGGGTGCGCTTGCCGTCCTTGTAGAGGACGTTCTTGCCGGTGTTGTACGTGGGGAACGTCTGCACCCCGAGGTCGTCCGCCAGCGCCTTGATCCGGTCCTGGGTCGGGCCGATGAACTCGCCGCCGCCCTCGGAGGTGCCGCCGTTCGGGAGCTTCAGGTTGAGGACCCGGCCGCCGACGCGGTCCCGCGCCTCCAGGACCAGGACCCGTTTGCCGGCCGCGGCGAGGTCGCGGGCCGCGGTGAGGCCCGCGAGGCCGGCACCGATGACCACGACGTCGACGTCCTTGGCGTCCGCGGCGTGGGCGGTGCCGGTCGCCGTGCCGGTGGCCAGGAGGGTGGTGGCCGCGGCGCCGCCGAGGAGGGCGCGGCGGCGGGTGAGGTCCGTGCTGCGCGGGCTGAGCGGGTTGAGCGGGTGTCTTTCGCGTGGCATTGCGTTGTACTCCGTCTCGCTCGTGGTGTGTGGCTGAGGTTCCGGCCCCGGACCCCCTGCGGAGTTCCCCGCGCTCCTACGCGCGCTTCGCCACCGCCTTCGCGATGCGGTCCGCGTCGCGTGCCATCTCGCGGAGCATCCCGCTGATGGGGTTGGTGTAGCCGGTGCAGTAGAGGCCGGGGAGCGCGGTGCGGGGGCGGCCCGTCCTCGGGTCGAGTACGTCGAGGTGGCCCACCAGGGACTCCAGGCCCTGGCTGTAGCCCGTCGCCGCGATCACCGTGTCCGGGGTGACGCGCGTGCCGTCGGAGAGGACGACCGCGTCGCCGTCGAACGCGTCGACCGCCGCCACCGGCTCCACCTTCCCGGCGCGGACCGCGTCGATGAGGCCCACGTCCTGTACGGGGATGGAGCCCTCCCGTGCCCGTGAGTACAGGCCCGTGTCGGGGCGCGGCAGGCCGTGCTCGGTGAGGTCCGGCACGCTCAACCTGCCCAGCGGGACGGCCAGTCGGTCCACCAGGCGCACCGGGAGGCGGCGGCACAGGATGCCGGTGAGCTGGGCCGGCCAGCCGAGTGTGGAGCGGCGCACGATGTGCGGGGCCGTGCGGACGGCGAGGCGGACCCGGGCCGCGCCGCCCTCGATCAGGTCGACGGCGATCTCCGCGCCGGTGTTGCCGACGCCGACGACGAGCACGTCCTGGCCCGCGTAGGGCGCCGGACCGCGGTACGCGCTCGCGTGCAGGAGCGTGCCGGTGTACGTGGCCGAGCCGGGCCAGTCCGGCAGGCGCGGGGTGTGGTTGTAGCCGGTGGCGACGACGACCGCGGCGCAGGACAGTTCCCGTCCGCCGGTGGCCCGCAGGATCCAGCCCGAGCCGTCCTCGGCGCGGTCGACGCGGGTCACCTCGACGCCCGTCACCACTTCGAGGTCGTGGTACTCGGCGTACTTCTCCAGGTACCGCACGACGTTGTCGCGGGAGACCCAGCGGCCGAAGCGGCGCGGGATCGGCAGGCCGGGGAGCGAGGAGAGGCGGCGCGTCGTGTGCAGGTGGAGCCGGTCGTAGTGGGCGCGCCAGGAGGCCGCGACGCGGTCCGACTTCTCCAGGACGACGGCCCGTACGCCGTGCGCCTTGAGGCTCGCCGCCGCGGCCAGGCCGCCGGGGCCGCCGCCGATGACGTACACGGGCGGGCGTTCGTGGCTGCGGGCCGGCGTGGGGTTGGCGTCGGTCATGAGCGGAGCGTAATCCCGCAGCTTGTTGATGGGGTCCGGTCAAGGAGGAAACCGGTTGCGGATTGATCACGGGGGCCGGGGTGTGCCCGCGCCCTTGCGGGTGAGGCACCGGATGCGGTGAACTGACGTACCGTCAGATATTGGAGGAGGGGCCTGACCTCATGGACGCGATAGGGCTCAGCGGCGCCGAGTGGCTCGCCGTGCTGCGGATCGGCCTCGGCCTGTGGTGGCTGGAGAGCTGGCGGCACAAGGACAAGAAGGGCTGGTTCGAGCGCGGCACCGGGATCGCGTGGGCCGCCGACGTCGCCGGCAAGCACCAGTGGAACGCCGTGCGCAGCGGCTTCGACGTCGTCGTGAAACCGCGGCCGAGGACCATGGCGTACGTCGTCGTGTACGCCGAACTCGCCCTGGGGCTCGGCCTGATCGTGGGACTTTTGACCCCGGTCGCGCTCGTCGGCGGACTGCTGCTCAACCTCCTGTACTTCACGCTGATGATCCACGACTGGGCCGAGCAGGGGCAGAACGCGATGATGGGGCTGATCTCGGTCGTCGCGCTCTTCGCCATGTCCTGGCAGACCTGGTCCCTCGACCACGCGATCGGACTGTTCTGATGAGCCGTGCCACCGGTACGCGTTTCGACGTGCCCGACGTCGACGCCTTCACCCGGACCTACTGGGACGCCGCCGCCGAGGGCACGCTGCTGCTCCGGCACTGCGACGCGTGCGGGCGCGACCACCACTATCCGCGGGAGTTCTGCCCGCACTGCTGGAGCGAGGACGTGCGGTGGCGGCCCGCGAGCGGCTGGGCCTCCCTCTACACCTGGTCCGTCGTGCACCGCAACGACCTGCCGCCCTTCGGGGCCAGGACCCCGTACGTCGCCGCCGTCGTCGATCTCGCCGAGGGCCCGCGGATGATGACCGAGATCGTGGAGTGCGAGGAGGCCGGGCTGAGGGTGGGCCTCGACCTGGAGGTCCGCTTCCGGGAGGCCGGCGACGGGGAGGGTGCGGTCGTGGTGCCGGTGTTCCGGCCGGTGGCGACCGGGGCGTAATGCGGGTGCGTGGGCGTGCGGGCGTCGCCATCATGGGCGGATGACCACGCCGCCGTCATCGCCTTGTGCCGGAGCCTGGGAACTCACCTCCGATCCGGCGGAGTTCGCGCGCGCCGCCGGGTCCTACCTGCGCTCCGACCGCGCCCTGCACACCGTCCAGCTGAGCGTCCTCGCCGGACTGCTGGCGCACGAGCCGCGGTTCGCCGGAACGCCCCGGGCGCGCTTCGGGGTGTGGCGGAACGGGGCGGGCGAGGTGACGGGGAGCCTCCTGTGGACGCCGCCGTACCAGCTGAACGTGAGCCCGCTCGACGCGGCCGCCGCCGAGCAACTGGTCGCCGCGCTGGACGGGGCCGAACCGAGGGGTGTGGGCGGCACCGCGGAGGCGACCGAGGCCGTCGCCCGGGCGTGGGCGCGGCGCCGCCCCGGGGTCCGGGTCGAGCGGAGGCTCGCGCAGCGCCTCTACCGCCTGGACCGGCTCACCCCGCCCGAGCCCGGACCCGAGGGACGGGCGCGGGTGGCCGGGGCCGGCGACCTGGAGCTGCTGACCCGCTGGTGCCGGGGGTTCCAGCTGGCTGTCGGGGAGGCGCCCGACGAGGAGCACGCCCGTGCCCTGGCCGAAGGCCGCGTCTCCTACGGAGGGTTCACGCTCTGGGAGGCGACCGACGGCACCCCGCTCTCCCTGGCCGGCCTCCAGCGGCGGACCGCCGGCTCCGTGCGCGTGGGCCCCGTCTACACGCCGGAGCCGCTGCGCGGCCGGGGCTACGCGGCCGCGGCGACCGCCGCCGTGAGCCGCGCCGCGCTGGACGACGGCGCCGACGAGGTCGTCCTCTTCACCGACCTGGCCAACCCGACCAGCAACGCCCTGTACCAGCGGCTCGGCTACCGGCCCGTGCGGGACTTCGCGGTGCTGAGGTTCACGGCCGCACCGGCGTGAGTCTCACGGCCACAGCAACTCCTTGGCCCAACCGTCTTCCGTACGGGAGTACTTGAGGCGTACGTGCCGTCGTCGGGCGTCGCCTTGGAAGAACTCCACCTCGTTGGGGGCGAGTTCGTACGCCGTCCAGGTCGGCACCGCGGTCTCCGGCGCGCGCTGCGCCAGCTCCCAGGCGGACTGTGATGCCCGGTCCAACTCCTCGTAGGAGGAGAGGTGTTCGCTCTGGTGGCCCACCAGGGCCGCGGCCAGCGCGCCGGTCGAGCGGGCGTGCAGGTCGGCGTGGGCGACCTCGGCGGGGGCCGTGCGTACGGTGCCGCGGACGCGGACCTGGCGGCCGAGGACCGGCCAGTAGAAGCCGAGCGCCGCGTACGGCCGGGCGGCCAGCTGGCGGCCCTTGGCGCTGCCGGAGTGGGAGGCGAACTGCCAGCCGTGGTCCGGGTCGGCGCCGTGCAGCATCACCGTGCGGACGTCGGCGCGGCCCTCGGCGTCGGTGGTCGCGAGGGACGGGGTGTGCGGCTCGGTCTGGCCGGCCGCCACGGCCGCCGCGAACCACTCCACGAACAGCGGGACCGGCTCGGCGGGCGTGGCGGCCGGGTCGAAGGCGGGCAGCTCGGTGTCCCAGACGCGCAGGGAGCGCAGGAGGGCGTGCAGGTCGGGCTCGGATTCCATGGAGCCATTGTCGCGCCGGGCCGGCCGTCGGGCGCGGTCGGGCGGGCGGACGGCCGCGGGTCAGTCGCGGGTCAGGCCCGCCACGGTGCCGAGCGTCTTCCAGGAGCCCGCCGCGCGCTGCTCGACCCACACGGGGCGGGTGGTGCCCCGGCCGAGGGAGGCGCGCGTGTAGTCGCCCTGGAGGCCGTTGATCCGGGCGTCCGGGAGGGCCGCCGCGATGTGCTCGCGCGCCTCGGCCGCCCCGGTGTCGTGCACCGCGCCCGCCCGGAACGCCGCGACGACCGCCTGGGTCGCCTCGTACTCCTCCAGCGCGCCCGGCCGGGTCAGCAGCGGCCGCACCCGGGCGCACCAGGCCGCGTCCTGGGTGCACTCGCCCTTGCCGAAGGCGCCGGAGGAGACGGTGCGGAAGCGCAGCACCCCCTCGGGCACCGCCTCGCCCTCGTGCCGGGGCGCGGCGGCGCGGGCGCAGTCGTCGTGGTGGTCGGGGGCGAGGGCGATCGTGCCCCTGAATCCGGCGCGGCGCAGCGCGGTGATGTCGCCGGTTCGGTCCGGCCGGTCGGCGAGGTGGACGACGTCGGGCCGGGCGTCGGTCAGGAGCCGGCGCAGCGCGCCGTCCCCGAGGGCGTGCGGCGGTGTCGTGTACGTGGCGTACGCGTGCCCGGATCCGCCGCTCCCGGCGAACCGCTCGGCCAGCGGCTCCAGGCCCGGTCCCGCGGGGGCCAGGACCCGCTCGGCGTGCCGGACGTCCTCCAGGTACGCGCCGAACTGCTCGACGGCGTCCGCGGGATCGGCCCCCGACGCCGGTAGGCCCGTCCGGTCCTGGCAGGTGCGCACGGCGGCGGTACCGTCCATCAGGCCCGGGGCGCCGGCCGCGGTCCCGATGAGCGCGACGACGTTCGGGTGCCTCCGCGTGAACTCCCGCGTGGAGAGGCGGCCCGCGTACGGCACGGACACGGCCTTCAGCGGCAGCGGTCCCGCGTAGTCGTGCAGGGCCCGCTCGACGACCCCGGTGTCGGCGTCCGCGCCGAGGCCCGCGACGGCGATCTCGAAGGTGGGCCGGGGACGGCCCGGCCCCTGCTCCCCGCCGCTCAGCGCCGCGGACACGGAGATGCCGGTGGCGGCACAGGCCAGGGCGAGCGCGCCGACGAGGAGCTTGCGGCGACGGGGGAAGCGGGGCCCGGGCGGCACGACGGGCGCCGACTTCCGGGTGTCCGGGGCCGGAACCACGGCCGGTGCCGGTGCCGGTGCCGGTGCCGGGACGGGCGCGGGAGCCGCCGCCTGTGCCGAAGCGGTGCGCGCCGAAACCGTCCGCGCCGGAGTGGGGGACCCCGCCACCGGTGTCCGCATCTCCTCCAGGATCCCGTCGAGCAGAGCCGCCACCGCCGCCGCGTCGGTCGGCCGGTCCTCGGCCCGCTTCGCCATCAGCGCGGCGATCAACTCGTCCACGGACGTCGGGACTTCGGCCCGGGCCCGGCTCGGCCTCACCGGGGTGTCGTGCAGGTGGTTGTACATCACCCCGGCGGCCGGACCGTTGAACGGGGGCCGCCCCACGAGGAGTTCGTGGAGCACGCACCCGAGCGCGTACAGGTCGATGCGTCCGTCGCCCGGCTCCTGCCGGAACCGCTCCGGCGCCATGTAGAGCACGCTCCCGATCGGCAGCGTGCCGGTCCTGGTCAGCCGGGTCGCGGCCTCCGCGCCCTCCAGGAACGCGGCGATCCCGAAGTCGAGGATCTTGACGGCGCCCGGATCGCCGGGCGTGACCATGATGTTGCCGGGCTTGATGTCCCGGTGCACGATCCCGGCGGCGTGCGCGGCGGCCAGCCCGAGCGCGGTCTGCCGCGCCCACTCCAGCGCCTGCTCCACGGGGGCGCGCACCTCCCGCCGCAGGACCTCCTGCAGCGATGCGCCGCCCACCAACTCCATCACCAGGTAGGGGACTTCGGGTCCCGTGCCGTCGTCGGTCCCGTGGTCGTGCACCGTCACGACGTACGGACTCGACAGCGCGGCGACCGCCCGGGCCTCCCGCCGGAACCGGCGCAGCAGCTCCTGCCGTTCGCCCGCCTCGATGTCGTCCGGCGGCGCGAACAGCTTCAGGGCGACCAGCCGGCCGAGATCCTCGTCCCGGGCGCGCCAGACCTGCCCCATGCCACCGGAACCGATGGTCTCCAGGAGCCGATACCGTCCGCTGAGCACGCGTCCCCGCACAGCGTTCGACGCTAAGCCCGGAACCGACAACTCCCCATCACGAGACGTGCGTTCATCCGTAACGGTTTCGGCTCGGCGGTGGAGACCTGCCTACCGGGCCCGGGCGCCGCCGACCACGTCGAAGACCTGCTTCTGCACCCCGTTGGCGTACGCCTCGTGCTCCACCAGCTTCAGCTTCTGGGCGTCCTTGTCCGAGTCGCTGAACAGCCGCTTGCCGGCGCCGAGCAGCAGCGGGAAGACGAGCAGGTGGTAGCGGTCGATCAGGCCCGCGTCGGACAGCGCCCGGTTCAGGCGCGCGCTGCCGTGCACGATGATCGGGCCGCCCTCGGTCCGCTTCAGGGCGGCGACGTCGTCGAGGGAACGCAGGATCGTGGTGTCGCCCCAGTCCGTCACCAGGTCGCTGTCCTTGAGGGTGGTGGAGACGACGTACTTCGGCAGCGTCCGGTAGCGGGCGAACTCCTCCATGCCAGGCCACACCGGGCTGAACGCCTCGTAGCTGACCCGGCCGAGCAGCATCGCGCCGGCCTCCTCCTGCTCCCGGCCCTTGATCTCGAAGGCCTCGGGGAGGAACTCGACGTCCTTGAACGTCCACCCGGAGTTCCGGTACCCCTCCTCGCCGCCCGGCGCCTCCACGACGCCGTCGAGCGAGACGAAGGCGGTGCTGATGAGCGTACGCATGAGAGGTCTCCCGGTGTGGTGGAGCTGTATCGACGCCCATCATGACCGGGGTCCCCGGGAGAACTCATCGGTGCCGACGGAAACCGGCCCGGTCACTCGCGGCCGAGTACCACCGTTCCCGACGAGCAGAACCAGCCGCCCGTGCCCGAGGCCACCGCGAGCGCGGGCGGTGAGCCGTCCGCGCGCCGCACCTGATGTCCGCCCGCCTCGCCGCGCAGCTGCCGCACGGCCTCCACGAGCAGGAACAGGCCGCGCATGCCCGGGTGCTGGGCGGAGAGGCCGCCGCCGTCGGTGTTGGTCGGCAGCTCGCCGTCCCGCAGCAGCCGCCCCTTCTCGACGAACGAGCCGCCCTCGCCCTTCGCGCAGAACCCGAGGTCCTCAAGGGTCACGAGCGTCATGTACGTGAAGGCGTCGTAGATCTCCGCGATGTCGATCTCGTCGGGCCGCACCCCGGCCCGCTCGAACGCGAGGCGGCCGCTGACCGCGGCGGGGGAGACCGTGAAGTCGTCCCACTCGGACATGGTGGTGTGCGAGACGTGCTCGCCCGAACCCAGCACCCAGACCGGCGAGGTGGCGCAGTCCCGCACCAGGTCCTCGGCGACCATCAGCACCGCGGCGCCGCCGTCGGAGCGTATGCAGCAGTGCAGCTTGGTGAACGGGTCGGCGATCATCGGCCCGGCCAGCACGTCGTCGACCGTGATCGGGTCGCGGAACATGGCGTCGGGGTTCGCGGCCGCGTTCTGCCGTGCCTGGACCGCGACCTGGGCGAGCTGGTCGAGGGTGGTCCCGTATGCGTGCATGTGGCGGCGGGCCGCCATCGCGTACTTGGCGACGAGGGTGTGGCCGTAGGGCACCTCGAACTGGAGCGGGCCGCGCGCGCCGAAGCTCAGGTTCGACGTGCGCCGCCCGGCCTTGATGTCGGCGCGGGCCGTCGATCCGTACACCAGGAGGACGGCGCGGGCGTGCCCGGCGGCGATGGCGTCCGCCGCGTGTGCCGCCATCACCTCCCAGGTGGATCCGCCCACCGAAGTGGAGTCCACCCAGCGGGGTTTGAGCCCCAGGTACTCGGCGACCTCGACCGGCGCGAGCGTGCCGAGCCCGGCGCTCGCGACCCCGTCGACCAGGTCGGGGGTGAGGCCCGCGTCGGCCAGCGCCCTGCGGGCGGCCTGGGCGTGCAGGGCGTAGGGGGTGGCTTCGTCGACGCGCCCGCAGTCGGAGAGGGCTATGCCGGTGATGGCAGCCTTGGTTCGTGGCCCAGTCATAGATCTGACGGTACATCAGATCCGCTGGTCCGTAAGGGGCGCGGGGAACGAATCGGGAGGCGGAAAGGTATGGGCATGCTCGCCCCCCGGCCTTAACATGACGCCCCGTCAGAAAGGGGCTCGCATGGACGCCACGTTCACCGAGGAACAGCAGGAGATCCGCCGCACCCTGCGCGAACTCACCACCAAACGCTGCACCCCGGACGACGTCAAAGCCGCCACCCGCACCCCGGCAGGCCACGACCTCGCCCTGTGGGGCGCACTCGGCACCGAGCTCGGCCTGCCGGGACTCGCCCTGCCCGAACGGTACGGCGGGGTCGGCGCCACCATGACGGAACTGGCTCTGGCGGAGGAGGAGTTGGGCCGGGTCCTCGCGCCCACCCCGCTGCTCGCGACCAGCGGACTCGCCGCCCCGCTGATCACCGCACTCGGCACCGAGGACCAGCGCGAGACCCTGCTCCCGCGCCTCGCCGACGGCAGCCTCAGCGCGGCGCTCGCCGTCCCCGGCACCGGCCTGGCCACGGCCCTCGGCCTGGTCGCCGACAACGCGGGCGACTGGGCGGGCGGCGGCCGCGCCGGCGGCGTCCAGGCCCGCCGGGCCGAGGGTGCCTGGCGCCTGTACGGGCAGGCCGAGCAGGTCCTCGACGGACACAGCGCGGGCCTGCTCCTGGTCGCCGCGCACACCGGCGGCTTCGCCCGGTCCCGGACGCTGCTGTTCCTCGTACGGGAGGACGCGCCCGGACTCGTCCGCACCCGGCAGACGTCACTCGACGAGACCCGGCCCCAGGCCCGGGTCGAACTGCGCGACGTGGAAGCCGAGTTGCTGGGCGCGGGGGACAGCGAGGGCACCGTCGTGCTCGGCGCGCTCGCCGCGACCGGCGACACCGCCGCCACCCTGCTCGCCGCCGAGGCGGTCGGCGCCGCCGAACGAGCCCTGGAGCGCACGGTCGAGTACGTCAAGGAGCGCGAGCAGTTCGGCCGCCCCGTCGGCTCCTTCCAGGCGGTCAAGCACCGCCTCGCCGACGTGTACGTACAGGTGCAGGCGGCACGCTCGGCCGCCTACTACGCGGCGTGGGCGGCCGGCGCCGCCGAGCCGGAGCGGGTCGGCGGGCTCGCGCTCGCCCAGGCCCTGGAGGCGCTGCGCACCGCCGCGGGGGAGGCCGTGCAGCTGCACGGCGGGATCGGCTTCACCTGGGAGCACGACGCGCACCTGTACCTGAAGCGGGCCGCGGGCGACGAGCTGCTCTTCGGCCCGGTCCATATGCTGCGGGCCCGGGCCGCGCAGGCGGCCGACCTGTTCGAGAGCGCCGCGGCGGCGGAGGTGAGTGCGTGATGGCCCCGCCAGGGATCAAGATCGTCCAGAAGGTCTCCTCGACGCGGACCTTCGCCCGGGTGGCCCCGCACGTCATCCCGGCCCTCGACCGTGCTGTACACCGTCTGACCAGGGGAAAGGTGCTGCTGAGCGCCCAGATGCTGCCCGGGGTCGTGCTCCGGGCGCGTGGCGCGAAGAGCGGTGTCGAGCGGCGCACGCCCCTCGCGTGCATGCCCGAGAAGGAGGGGACCTGGCTGCTGGTCGGGTCCAATTTCGGGCGGCCCGGCCATCCGGCCTGGACGGCGAATCTGCTCGCCCACCCGGACGCCGAGATCAGCTGGCGCGGGGAGGACGTGCCGGTCACCGCGCGGCTGCTCAACTCCGCCGAACGGGAGGAGGCGTGGGCGGCGGCGCTGAAGTTCTGGCCGCCGTACGCGGCCTACCAGGAGCGCGTGGAGCGGGAGATCAGGCTGTTCCGCCTGGAGCGACGCCCGTAACGGCAACGGCGGCGGTTCACGATGAGCACGCGAACCGCCGCCGCACGACAGAACCAGTAAGAGCCAGTCAGGACCAGGAAGCCGCGGGAGCTACTTCGTCGGCTTCTTCCCGGTCACACCCAGATGCACCAACAGCGCCAGATTCGGCTTGAGTTCGGCCTGCTTGACGCCCCAGCTCTGGAAGCCCTTCTGGTGCGAGGCGACCGCCGCGAGCATCGCGACCAGCGAACCGGCGACCGCCGCCGGGCTCACGTCCTTGTCGACCTTGCCCTTGTCCTGGAGCTCCTTGACGGCGTCGACAAGGGAGTTGTTCACCGAGTTCAGGATCTTCATGCGGAGCTTGTAGAACCGCTTGTCGCCCTCGGCCGCACCGAGGTCGACGACGCGCAGGATCGCGTCGTTGCGGCGCCAGAACTCCAGGAAACCGTCCACGAGTTCCTGCGCCGTCGTCCAGCCGGCCTTGCCGACCCAGGAGCGGTCGGCGACCAGACCGGTCAACTCGGCACCCTCGGTGGCCATTTGCTCGGCGATCTCCAGGACGGCGCCCTCGACGTCCGGGAAGTACTGGTAGAAGGTCGCGGGCGAAGTGCCCGCCTTTCGCGCGACATCAATGACTTTGACGTCCCGGTAGGGCGAGGAGCTGAGCATCTCGCCGAGGCATTCGAGCAGCTTCTGACGTGTTGCCTGACCACGCCGTCCGGCCACACGGCCGTCGACGGTACGTACTTGTCCTGTCATGCCGTCAGCTTACCGAGGGGTGATCGGAGCGCGATCTGACCGACTGCAAATGGGGTTGGAGCCCGTGAATCGGGACCGAACCGGGACCGGCCACCGGTCAAAAGAAGGGCCGTGAGCGGCGGTAATTAGCCATTCGTTCGAATGTGAACGGTATGGCCCTGACCTGCATGGCTAGCGTTTCGGCATGGTCCCCGCCCGCGCCTTCGCCCCTGCACCGTCCGAAGGTGCCCCGTGCTGGGCCGACGCCCAGCTGCCGGACGTCGAGGCGGGCAAGCGCTTCTACGGAGATCTCTTCGGGTGGACCTTCGACGAGGGCGCGGGCGCCGAGCGGGGCTACTACACCGCCGCCTACCTGGGCGACCGCGCCGTGGCCGCCCTCGCGCCCCTGTTCGGCAGCGCGGGCCCGGCCTGGACCGTGCACTTCGCGGTGCGCGACGCCTACACCACCGCCGCCCGCGTCACCCGGTCCGGCGGCGGCGTCGTCACCGGACCGCTCTCCGTGGGCACCGCCGCCACCATGGCGCTGGCCACCGACCGGGACGGCGGGCTCTTCGGCCTGTGGCAACCGGGCAGCGACCTCGGCTTCGAGGTGACCGGGGAACCGGGCGCCTTCTGCTGGGCGGACGTGCGGGCCCGGGACTCGGGACGCGCCGACACCTTCTACGAGACCGTCTTCTCCTACGCCGCCGTGGAGGCCGGAGCCGGGCTGCGCCTGTGGGCGCCCGCCGGGTCCCTGCCCGGCCCCCGCACCGCGGTCGCCGGCCGGCACGCCACCGCCGCCACGCCCGTGACCAGGCGTTTCCTGGTGCACTTCGGTGCGGACGGCCTTGAGGCCACCGTCGCGGACGCCGTCCGGCTCGGCGGCGAGACCCGGATCGCGCCGCACACCACGCCGCACGGCAGGGTGGCGGTGCTCGCCGACGACCAGGGCGCCCTGTTCGCCGTACGGGAGCTGTGAGACACCCCGCCGGGGGGTGCGGGACACCCCATGACACCCCGTTTTGCCCCCGGGTTCGCAACCGGGGCCCCGGACAGGAAGAATCGGGGTGCGTGCCGCCGTAGCGCTTCGGTGGTGAGACGCTGACGGGGGTCGTGAGTGCGGTGGCCCCGTACGGGGAGGTGGCAGACAAGTGGTGGATCAGCTGACGCAGCACGATCCGAGGCGGATCGGTCCGTTCGAGGTCCTGGGACGGCTCGGCGCGGGCGGCATGGGTCTGGTCTATCTGGCACGTTCGGCCTCGGGCCGACGCGTGGCGATCAAGACGGTGCGGACGGAGCTCGCCGAGGACCAGCTGTTCCGGGTCCGTTTCACGCGTGAGGTCGAGGCGGCACGGGCGGTGTCCGGCTTCTACACGGCCGCCGTCGTCGACGCCGATCCGCGCGCGGCCGTCCCCTGGCTCGCCACCGCCTACGTGCCCGCGCCCTCCCTCGAGGAAATAGTGAATGAGTGCGGGCCGCTGCCGGCCCAGGCGGTGCGCTGGCTGGCCGCCGGCATCGCCGAGGCGCTGCAGTCCATCCACGGCGCGGGCCTCGTCCACCGCGACCTCAAGCCCTCGAATGTTCTTGTGGTGGAGGACGGGCCGCGCGTCATCGACTTCGGCATCGCGTCCGGGGTCTCCAACACCCGCCTGACGATGACGAACGTGGCCGTGGGCACGCCCGCGTACATGTCGCCCGAGCAGGCCAAGGACTCCCGGAGCGTGACAGGGGCGTCGGACGTCTTCTCGCTCGGGTCGACCCTGGTCTTCGCGGCGACCGGGCACGCGCCGTTCCACGGGGCGAACCCGGTCGAGACCGTCTTCATGCTGCTGCGCGAGGGCCCGGACCTCGAAGGTCTGCCGGACGAACTGCGGTCGCTGATCGAGACGTGCATGCACATGGAAGCGGCGATGCGGCCCTCGCCCGCCGACCTCCAGTCCCAGCTCGCCCCCCACCTCTTCGGCTCCGGCAGCGACGACAGCGGCACCGCGTCCGCGTGGCTGCCCGAGCGGTCCGTCGCGATGATCGAGACGCGCCGCGGCGGCCGCCCCACGCTCCGGCCCCCGGCGGCGCGGCCCACCGGCAACCCGATGCCCGCGATGCCGCAGCAGCCGCCCCCGGCGCCGATGTCGTCCCCGCTCTCGGGCGACGGCTGGCGCGGGTCGCCGGTCGGCGCGCCCGTGGGCAGCGGGACCGGGTTCTCCGCCGACGGTCCGGTCCACCTGGCCGGCGCGCAGGTGCCCATCGGCCCGGGCCCCCGGGTCGCCGACGCGCGGGCCGCCGCCGTGCAGGCGCCGCCCGCCGAGTCGGGGCTCGCCGCGTCCTGGTCCCGCGCGAAGCCGTCCATGAACGGGGCCCTGGCCTCCACCGCGCCCTCCGTGCCCGCGCCCGCCGCCGCCCCCGGGGAGGGCCCGGCCGGCTGGCGGCCGTGGCGGTTCCGGATGTCCAACGACGTGTGGGGCACGCCCAAGGTCGCCGGCGACCTCGTCTACGTGACCTCCTTCGAGGTGCACGCCCTCGACGTGGCCACCGGACGGCGCCGCTTCAAGACCCGCGACGTCGCCTGGTCCATGGCCGTCGCCGACGGCATCATCCACGCCTCCGACGGGCCGACCCTGTGGGCCCTGGACGCCCGCGAGGGCTCCGACCTGTGGCGCCTGCAGACGGACGCCTGGGTCTACGCCCTCGCGGCCGACCTCGGCACGATCGTCACCGCCACCCGCGGCGGCGGCGTCCAGGCCCGCGAGGCCGTCAGCGGCGACGTCCTGTGGGAGCTGACCGGCTGCCAGACCGACTTCGAGACGTCCGAGGCGGGCCCCGTCATCCACGACGGGACCGTGTACGTGTGGCAGGACGCGCGCCTGCGCGCCCTGGAGGCCAGGAGCGGCGAGGAGCGCTGGTCGTACCCGGTCGGCGACGCGGCCTCCTGCGGCGGTGTGCCGGTGCGCCTCGCCCCGGCCGACGACGGCCACGTCTACGTCTCCGCCGGCACCCGGGTGCTCGCCATCGACGTCGGCTCCGGTCATGTGCGCTGGCACTTCGAGGCGCCGGCCGTGTTCCTGTGCCCGCCCGCGTACGCGCCGGGCCCCGCGGTGACCGGCGGCGGCGTCTACCTCGTCGACCACCACGGCACGGTGTACGCGCTCGACGCCTCCGACGGCCGCGACCGCTGGCGCATCGCGACCGAGCCGCGCCCCACGGCCGTGGAGCCGGTGCTCGTCGCCCAGGGACACGTCCACGTGGGCAGCGGGCAGGGCCTCTACACGCTGGACGCCGTGACCGGTACGCCGAAGTGGCGGTTCCAGGCGGGCGGCGAGATCGTCGGCTCGCCCGTGGTCGCGGACGGGCGGATCCACTTCGGGTCGTCGGACCACCTGCTGTACACGCTGAAGTCGGACGACGGGCGGCTGCGGTGGAAGCTGGCGACCGGTGGCGAGATCACCGGGACGCCGGTCGTGACCGACGGGGTCGTGTACGCGTGCAGCAAGGATCGGTGCGTGTACGCCCTCGACGCGGAGAAGGGGACCGGGACCAGTCGGTAGGGCCGGTCGCCGGTGCGGGGCGCCTCACGCGCGGGTTCGTCTGCCGGGTGCGGTCGCGTCGGCGGGTGCGGGTTGCGTCGTGGCTGGTCGCGCAGTTCCCCGCGCCCCTGGAAGCGAGCTCCGCTCGCCCAGGGGAAGCTGCGCGAAGCGCAGGGGCGCGGGGAACTGCGCGAGAAGCCCCACCGGACCCGCACCCGCCGGCGCGACAGCGCCCCGCAGACGCGATGTGCGGCTGTTCCCGCGACGGGGCGGGGCCGGTATGGTGCCCGGCGTGATGAAACGGGGAGTCAAACTCACGGCGCTCGCGGTCCTGGTCGTTCTCGCCCTCACGGGGTTCTCGACGGGGCACAAGAGCGGAAGCAAGAGCAGGCACCGCGGCGGCAGCAGCAGCGGAGGCGGATGCAGCAGCTCGTCGCAGCGGCACGACACGTCGTCGCACACGTCGTCGTCGAGCAGCGGCTCGTACGGCTCGGGGTACAGCGGTACGCGCAGGTCCACGCGCCGGGCCACGCCGACGTCCACCGGCAGCACGGGGCCCGTGGAGGCGACGGTGAAGCTGGTGCGCTGCGCCTCCGCCGGTGACCCCTACGCGACCGTCCAGATCACGAACTCCAACAGGAACTCGGGCTACTTCCGGGCGTCGGTCGACTTCCGCGACGCCGACGGGCAGCTCGTCGGCACCGCGCAGGACACCTTCCGGGTGGGCCAGGATTCCGTGGCGACGGTCCGCCTGAAGGTTCCGGCGACCGCCGACGCGTCCCGCATCGAGCGGTGCGTCGCCGTGCCGACGGCCCCGTACGTGCGCTAGCGCACCCGGAAGCCGCCCGGCGTACGGGAGTTGAAGAGCCCCGCCTGCCGTTCCGGCGGCAGGTTGCCGAGCGCGATCAGGTGCGGGGCCTGCGCGAAGGCCCGGGCGCGGGTGGCCTCCGTGGCCGCCCAGACCGCCCGCACCGTGCCCTGCACCGCCTCGGTGGGGTACCCGGCGACGGTCTCCGCGCAGCGCACCGCCGCCGCCAACGCCCCGCCGGGAGAAGTGACTTCGGAGACCAGACCGACCTCGTGGGCGCGACGGGCGGACATCCGTTCCGCCGAGCCCATCAGCGCGAGGCGGGCCACCTCGCCGGGCGGCATCCGCTGGGCCAGATGCATCGACTCGTACGCGCTGACCATGCCGTACGTGGTGTGCGGGTCGAAGAACGTCGCCGTCTCGTCCGCGACGATGAACTCCGCCTCGCCGAGCAGGTAGAACGCGCCGCCGCACGCCATGCCTCGTACGGCGGCGATCACGGGCTTCCACAGGTCGTTGGCCTTCGGGCCGACGGTCAGCAGCGGGTCGTCCATGGAGTACGGGGAGCCAGGCTGCGGGACGTCCGTGTCCCGGTCGATGCCGGTGCAGAAGGCGCGGTCGCCGGCGCCGGTGAGGACGATCGCGCGTACCGCGTCGTCGAAGCGGAACTCCCGCCAAATACGGGTCAGTTCGGCGACGGTCTCCGCGTCCAGGGCGTTGTGGCGGTGCGGGCGGTTCAGGGTGACCACGGCCACCCCCGTCTCCTCGGTCGTGCGCACGTCCACGGTCATGGCCGCTCCAGGACCCAGCGCGGGACGGTCACGCCGTCGACCTCGGTGAAGACGGCCTGGACCTTGGCGCCGATGCGGATGCGGTCGGGGGAGACCGAGTCGAGCGGGGCGTCGGCGGTGGTGACCAGGTTGCCGACCAGGCGGATGCGGGGGGCGTCCGCGAGCTCGACGATGATCGCGTTGTAGGGGGCCATCGCGGCGTACGCCGGGAGCAGGGGCGGGTGCGGGATCACGTACGACCAGATCCGTCCCTTGCCGCTCATCTTCCGCCAGGTGGAGTCGAAGGACCGGCAGTGCGGGCAGCAGGGGCGGGGCGGGAAGCGGAGTTCTCCGCATTCCGGGTCGGCGCACGCCTGGATGCGGAGTTCGCCCCGCGCGGCGTGGTCCCAGAAGGGGGCACCGTCGTCGTCCAGTACGGGGGTGAGCAGGTGGTCGGTCGCGTCTGCCATGGTGCTGCTCCTCTGCGAGTGCGGATGGTGGGTGGTTGCTCGCGCGGTTCTAGCCGCGCAGCAGTACCGCCGACGTCGGGACCCCCTCGCCCGCCGTCACCAAACACGTCCGCGCGTCCGGGACTTGGGCCGTGCTGATGCCCCGCAGTTGCTTCACGCCCTCGTTGATGAGGTTGAAGCCGTGGACGTACGCCTCCGAGAGGCCGCCGCCGCCCGTGTTGATCGGGAGGCGCCCGCCGATCTCCAGGGCGCCGCCCTCGGTGAACGCGCCGCCCTCGCCGCGGCCGCAGAAGCCGTAGCCCTCCAGGGACAGCGGGATGAGCGGGGTGAACGCGTCGTAGATCTGGGCGACGTCGACGTCGTGCGGGGTGAGGTCGGAGTTCTTCCACAGGTGGCGGGCCGCGGTCCAGGCGGGGCCGGTCAGCGGGTCGTCGTTCCAGTAGTTGACCATGCCGTGGTGCTGGGCGGGCAGGCCCTGCGCCGCCGCGTGGATGTAGACCGGCTTGTGGCGCAGGTCGCGGGCGCGCTCGGCGGAGACGATGACACAGGCCAACGCCCCGTCGGTCTCCAGGCAGTTGTCGAAGAGGCAGAGCGGTTCGCTGATCCAGCGGGCGTTCATGTACATGTCCCGGGTCAGCGGGCGCTCGTACATCATCGCGGCCGGATTCTGGTTGGCCCGGTTGCGGCAGGCGAGCGCGACGTTGAAGAGGTGGTCGCGGGTGGCCCCGTACTCGTGCATGTAGCGGCGGGCCAGCATGCCGATCTCGTCGGCGGGCCGCAGGAGGCCGAAGGGGCGCGTCCACTGGGCGGGGGTGGGGAGTTGGACGGTGGTGTTCTTCCAGGGGCGGGGCCCCGAGCCGCGCTTGCGCGAGCGCCAGGCGACGCCCACGCTCGCCTGGCCGGTGGCGACCGCGGCCGCGAGATGGGCGATCGTCGCGCACGAACCGCCGCCGCCGTAGCCGACCTTGGAGAAGAAGGTGACGTCGCCGGCGCCGATGGCCTTCGCCACCTCGACCTCGTCGGTCTCCTCCATCGTGTACGAGGCGAACGCGTCCACCTCGGACGGCGCGAGGCCCGCGTCGTCGAGCGCGGCCAGGATCGCCCGGCACGCCAAGGTCCGTTCCGATTCGGGGAGTTGTTTGGCGAAGCCGGTCTGGCCTATGCCGACGATGGCTGTCGCGTCCTTGATGCCGTTCACCATGGCACTCCCGCCTGTGCACCCGGATCTCTCTGCTGACAGCGCGTCAGGCTACAGCTAATCTGACGGATAGTCAGCTACGGCGTTGTGGGAGGTCGTTCGATGAGCGCGCAGACGAACGCGGAGACGTGGAGCACCATTCCCGGACTGATACGTGACGCGGTCGAACGGCACGCGGAGCGCGAGGCCGTGGTCGACGGCCGCACCCGGATCTCGTACGCGGAACTCGGCGAGCGCGTGGAGCGGGCCGCCGCGGCCTGCATGGCCTCGGGGGTCGAACCCGGCGACCGGGTCGCCGTCTGGGCACCCAACACGCTGGACTGGATCGTCTCCGCGCTCGGCGCGGTGAGCGCCGGCGCCGTCCTCGTCCCCCTCAACACCCGCTTCAAGGGCGCCGAGGCCGCCGACATCCTGGCCCGCTCCCGGGCCCGGCTGCTGTTCGTCACCGGGACCTTCCTCGGCACGTCGTACGTCGCCTCGCTGCGCCGCGCGCAGGAGGCGGGCGCCCAACTCCCGCACCTGGACGAGGTGGTGGTGCTCGCCGACAGCGCGCCCGACGTGCCCGGCTACCGGACGTGGAAGGAGTTCCTGGCGGCCGGCGAGAAGGTCACGGCGGAGGAGGTGCGGGAGCGGGAGAGCACGGTCACGGCCGCTTCCCCCTCCGACATCATCTTCACCTCGGGGACCACCGGGCGGCCCAAGGGCGCCGTCATCACCCACGAACAGACCCTGCGCGGCTACGAGATCTGGGCGGAGCTCGCCGGACTGCGGGAGGGCGACCGCTATCTGATCGTGAACCCCTTCTTCCACACGTTCGGCTACAAGGCGGGCGTCGTCGCCTGCCTGATGCGGGGCGCGACGATGATCCCGCAGCCCGTCTTCAACGTGGACACCGTCCTCGCCAACATCGCCGCCGAGCGCATCTCCGTCCTCCCGGGGCCGCCCACCCTCCACCAGTCGCTGCTCGACCATCCGGCCCGCGACGCCCACGACCTGTCGGCGCTGCGCGTGGTGGTGACGGGCGCGGCCGTGGTGCCGTTGCAGCTGGTCGAGCGGCTGCGCGGCGAACTGCATGTCGCCACGGTCCTGACCGCGTACGGCCTCACCGAGGCCAGCGGCATCGTCAGCATGTGCCGCCGCGGCGACGACCCGGAGACGATCGCGGCCACCTCGGGGCGGGCGATCCCGGGCACCGAGGTCCGCGTCGACGCGCCGTCCGGCGAACCGGGGGAGGTCCTCGTCCGCGGCTTCAACGTCATGCGCGAGTACTTCGAGGACCCCGCCGCCACCCGCGAGGTCATCACGGAGGACGGCTGGCTGCACACCGGCGACGTCGGCGTCCTGGACCCCGGCGGCAACCTGCGCATCACCGACCGCATCAAGGACATGTTCATCGTCGGCGGCTTCAACGCCTACCCCGCCGAGATAGAGCAACTGCTCGGCGTCCACCCGGATGTGGCCGACGTGGCCGTGATCGGCATGCCGGACGCCCGGCTCGGCGAGGTCGGCAAGGCGTACGTGATCCGCAGGCGCGGCACCGTGCTCACCGCCGACGACCTGATCGCGTGGGCGCGGCGCGAGATGGCCAACTACAAGGTGCCCAGGGCGGTGGAGTTCGTCACGGAGCTGCCGCGCAACGCCTCCGGCAAAGTGCTGAAGCGGGAGCTTCGGGCCTGAAACATTCCGTGAGGCGACGCGGGTGCCGGGGCACAATGCTGGTGGACATGTCGCGAGGGCCCACGAGCGGTACAGGCCGAGGACGGCATGCCGGTCGAGACGCGGGTGAGGCTGTCATGGAAGGTCCCCTGCCTCGGAGCGGAGTTGGCGGTTCCGTCGGGTCCGGCGGTCCTGCCGGTTCCGGCCGTGCCGGAGGAGAGCAGCTGTGCGTCCGGCTCGCCCTGCTTTCCGAACTGGTCTGCTACGCACAGGACACCCTGGCACTGGCGGTCGAGGACGCGCGGGTCTTCATGACGCTGCACGACGTCCTGCTGCACGGCGGCGCCGGCCGGGCCGCCGCCATGGACCCGTCCCTGCGGCATCCGGCCGAGTCCGCCATCGGGGCGCAGGCGGCCGACAGCGTGCCCCGCGCGTACCTGGAGACCGCGGTGCGGCTCCTCATGTCCGTGTGGTCCGCCTGTCTCGTGCCGGGTGACGCGAGCAAGGAGTGGCCCCACCGCGCTCCGGACCTGCCCGCCAAGTGCCTGTACGCGGCCTCGGCGGAGGCTCACCGGGTCAGCTGACCCGCCGTCCGGACCACGTACTCCAGCTCGTGGCGTACGTCGGGTGCCCATTCCGTCGGCTCCGCGCGGTGCGTGGAGACCATCCCGACCAGTCTGCCCGCCGGGGTGACGACGGGCAGCGACGCGACGGCGTGCACGCCCGCGTCCTCGAGGACCGACTCCGCCGCGGTCCCCGTGAACAGCGGCGACGTGCGGACGTCCGGCACGAAGACCGAGCTCTGGCGCTGGGCCGCGGCGCCGCAGGAACTCCCGTGCCCGGTCAGCTCCACGCGCTGGAAGTGGGACAGGAACGGGTGCCGGAATCCCCGCTGCGCCGTGATGTGCAGCGAGCCCGAAGCGGGGTCGAGGAACTGGACGTTGCCCATCGGCGCCCCGGCCACGCGCAGGGCCGCGGTCAGCGCCTCCCGCAGCACCATTCCGTTGCGTCCCTGCTCACCGCTGGCCTGGTTGATGCGCAGGGCGCGCAGGGCGCCGTTCAGATGCAGCTCCCGCAGCCGTGGGTCGTCGGCTCCCCAGACCTCCAGCTCCCCGCCCGACGAGCGGGTCTGCTCCGCCACGTCCTCCACGAGCGCCACTCCGGCGAACCCGAGGAACGAGACGCGGCCGAGGTCGAGCACCAGACAGTCGGCCCGGTCCGCGAGCCGCCACAGCTGTCTGCGCAGCGCGAGGGCGGCCCTGTGGTCCAGCTGCCCCGCCACCCGCACGACCGTCCGCTCAGGCTGCGCTGTGATCGACACCTCGACCATGGAGTCCCACCCGCCGTCGTCCCAGAACTTCGCGAGCCCGGCGAACGCCGCCCAGGTCTCCGTCCGGAGGCCGGCCGCGTGGTCAGGGCCCGCGTTCGCAGCATCGCACACTCGCGTTCCCTGAAGCCCAGGTCGTCGAGGTCCGGTACCAGCAAGGCTGCCCCCGCGCAGGGCGCGGGGGCAGCCGGTGAGGGCCGGGCGGGACGGTCAGTGCCCGTGCTGGTCCTCGGGGGCGCGGCGGGGCAGGAGCCGGGCCGCGGGGAGGCAGGCCGCGGTGACGGCGAGGACGACGATCAGGGAGACGGTCATGGCGTGCGCGGGGGCGCCCGCGTGGAAGTAGACCGTGGTGACGAGCGCCGAGCCGATGCCGTTGGCCAGCTGCTGGATCGCGGTGAGGGAGCCGGACGCGCTGCCCGCCTCTTCGGCGGAGACGTCGCCGAGGGCGAAATCGAAGACCGTGCCGAAGCAGCAGCCCATGCCGAGGCCGGTGACGAAGACCGCCGGGGCCATCGCCCACAGGGACAGTGCGGTGCCCTGCGCGAGGACCAGGGCGAGCAGTCCCGCGCCGCCCGCGAGGGTGAGGAGCAGACCGAGCACGACCACGTTCCGGCCCAGCTTCTTCGTCAGGCCGCCCATGGTGGCGAAGGCCGCGCCGATGATGCCGAGGGTGAGCGGGAGGAGTCCGAGCGCGGCGGCGGAGGGGTCCGCGCCGAGGCCCTGCTGCATGAAGAGCGAGATCACGTAGATCAGGCCCGAGGTCGCCGCGAAGAAGAGCAGGCCGAGGAACAGGGCCGAGGTGAAGCCCTTGTTCTTGAGCAGGGACGGTGCGATCAGAGGTTCGGCGGCCGTGCGCTGGCGGCGGAAGAAGAGGACCAGGAAGACCAGGCCCACGGCGAGGGAGCCGAGAGCGAGGGCGTTCCAGCCTGTGGTGGAGCCCTCGATCAGGCCCAGCATCAGGCCGAACATGGTGACGGCGAGCAGGCCCGAGCCGATGCCGTCGACCGTGACCGAGCGGTCCGCCCCGTTCTCCGGGTCGCGCGGCAGCAGTTTGGTGGCGGCGAGCACGCCGATCGTGCCGAGGACGAGGTTGATCAGGAAGATCGGGCGCCAGGACAGGCCCGCGACGTCGGCGTCGATGAGGAATCCGGCGAGGATCGGGCCGCCGACCGAGGAGATGCCGAGCAGCGGGCCGAACAGGCCGAACGCCTTGCTCATCTGGTCCCGCGAGAAGTGCCGGGTCATGATCGCCATGCCCTGCGGGATGAGCAGCGCGCCGAACGCGCCCTGCAGGACGCGGGCCACGATCAGCAGCGCGGGGTCGGGCGAGAGCCCGCAGACGGCGGAGGCGAGCGTGAAGCCCGTCATGCCGATGAGGAACAGGCGGCGCTGGCCGAACTTGTCGCCGAGCCGGCCGCCGATCACCAGCAGGACGCCCATCGCGAGGGCGTAGGCGGAGCCGAGCCACTTGATCAGTGACTCGCCGCCGCCGATGTCGGCGACGATCGTCGGCGCCGCGATGTTGGTGACCGTCGAGTCGATCATGTCGAGCGCGTCGGCCAGCAGGACGAGCGCGAGGACCGTCCAGAAGGCGGCCTTGGAGAGGGTGGCGACGGGACCGGCAGGTGACGGCCCGGTCTCCGTCGCGGTGGTGGTGGGTGTCGTGGACGTCATGACGGGCTCCTTCCGGTGCGTGCGGTGAACGCTGACGACCTCTTGCCATTTCAGAAAAACATAGTGACTACGAAAACGCAATCGCTACGAGTTTGAAGTGGATAGGGTGATCTTGGTTATGCTGGGGGCATGACGCAGACGAAGCCGCAGGAGTCGCGGAAGCCGCAGGAGCCGAAGCCGGAGCCCGGTCGCCGCGAGCGGAAGAAGGCGGCCACGCGCAAGGCGCTCTCCGACGCGGCCCTGAGGCTGTTCCTGGAGCGCGGCTACGACAACGTCAAGGTCGCCGAGATCGCGGCCGCCGCCGACACCGCGCTGACCACGCTGTTCGCGCACTTCCCCGGCGGCAAGGAGGCGCTCATCCTCGGCGACAGCGAGGAGCGTCAGGCGTCACTGACGGCGGCGGTGCGCGAGCGCGCGGAAGGCGTCTCGGTGCTCGACGCGCTGCACACCTTCCTCGCCGGACGCGGCATGTTCTCCGATGACCTCGACAACGAGTTCCGGCGCCGGCTCGACCTCGTCGTCACCACGCCCGCGCTGCGCCGCTACGCCCGCACCCTGTGGGTGAACTGCGAGCACGCGCTGGCCGAGATCGTCGCGGAGGAGGCAGGCAAGGACGCCGACGAGGTCGGGCTGCGGCTGCTCGCCCGCTACGTCCTCGAACTGCCGGACCTGGTCGCCTCCGACCCGGCGCCGCGCGACTCGCTGGCCGTCGCGTTCGAGCACTTCAAGCGCGGCTGGCCCGACCTGGCGTGACGACGCGCCCGGTGTCCGACTCCACGATCACGTCGGCCCGTTCACGGCCGGGGGCCACCAGCCGGGCGTTCGCCTCGTCCGAGCGCAGCACCCACTCCCGGGCGTGCTCCGGGCTCTTCCCGAACCGGACGTGCCGCGCGATCAGCCGCTCCACCCGCACCGTGTCGTCCACGGCCACCCACCACACCTCGTCCAGGTGCGGCCGGACCGCCGTCGACCACGGCTCCTCGTCGAGGAGGAGGTAGTTCCCCTCGGTGACGATCAGCGGGGTCCCGGGCGCGACGGGCAGCGCGCCGGCCAGCGGCTGCTCCCACTCCCGCTCGAAGGACGGCGCGTAGACCGTCTCCCCGTGGCGCGGCTCCCGGAGCCGGGCCAGCAGCGCGCCGTACCCGTACGCGTCGAACGTGTCCGGCGCGCCCTTGCGCTCCGCGCGGTCCAGGCGGCGCAGTTCGGCGTCGGCGAGGTGGAAGCCGTCCATGGGGACGAGCGCCGCGGTGCCGCCGAGGGCGCGGACCACGGCCTCGGCGAGGGTGGACTTGCCGGCGCCGGGCGGGCCCGCGATGCCCAGGACCCGGCGGGCGCCGGGCGTGACCAGGGACGTTGCGCGGGCGGCCAGTTCATCCACGTACGACGGCATGACCACACGGTAGGTCACCAGCTCAGGGCGGAGTCCATCGACTGCTGCCAGTACGTGACCTCGATCGAGTCGTCGACGTAGACGCCCTTGGCGGGCAGCGACGGGGTGGCGCCCGAGCCGACGCTCTCGTTGCCCGAGCGGCCGTGGAAGTACACCGCCAGGCTCTTCGCGGTGTAGCCGTGTGCGCCGCTGCCGTCGGCGGCGGACAGCCGCACGGAGGCGTAGCCGGACTCGCCCGGCTTCAGGGTGACGACCGCCTGCGGCTGGGAGTCCTCGTCGACCGGGGGCACGGACTGGGCCTCGCCGAAGCGGACGGCCGGGTAGCCGTACAGGTAGCAGGTGTTGGCGCCGGTGTTGGTGACCGTGAGCAGCATGTGGTTGACGGGGCGGGTGAGCGGGGCGGCCACCGTCTTGGTGGTGGAGCCCTCGCAGGTGACCGTCTTGTGGGAGGACGCCGGGGGCTGCGTGGCGGACGGGGCCTTGGTGGTGCCGTTGGTTCCGGCGGTGCCGTTGCTGCCGGTGGTCGTGGCCGTCTCGGTCTTCCCGCTGCCGCTGCCGCTGCCGGTCCCGCCGGCCTTCGCGTCGCCCGAGGAGGATGCGGTGGGGGAGACGGTCGCCGACGAAGGCGCCGACGCGCCCTCGTCCTTGACGCCCGATCCGTCGTCGCAGGCGGTCAGGGAGAGCGCGGCGAGGGCGACGGTCGCGGCGGCGGTGGCGAGCCGGGTGCGGCGGACGGTACGGGCGGTGCGGATGCTGCGGATGGCGGACATGCGATGAACCCCTTCGGTGGTGCGGTGGGTGTGATGCTTGGATGGCAGGAGCTTGGGCGGTGATCCGTCCCAACGGCCACATCCGGCGGCGAGTTGGGGACACTGGAACGCCCGAACGGGCTCTGACCTGGAGGAAAGCGGGTCGCCTGGAACGCCGGAATGGGACGTGGGGAGTCGACGGGGAATGGCGGAACAGGTGTCGGGCGACGATTTCGCGGCGCTGCTGCGACAGCTGAAGGACCGTTCGGGACTCAGCTACGGGACGCTCGCGAAGCGTCTGCACATGAGCACGTCGACGCTGCACCGCTACTGCAACGGCAGCGCGGTCCCCACGGACTACGCCCCCGTGGAACGCCTCGCGAGACTCTGCAGGGCCACCCCGCAGGAACTGGTCGAACTCCACCGGCAGTGGATCCTCGCGGACGCGGCACGGGGGCGGCGGGGTGCGGCGGGTGCGGGCGCGCCGGGTGCGCCGGGTGCGCCGGGTGCGCCCGGCGAGGTGGCGGAGCCGGACCCGCCGGGGAGCCAAGCCGCACCGGGGAGCCATGCCGCACCGGGGAGCCATGCCGCACCGGGGAGCCAAGCCGCACCGGACCCCGCCGGTGTACAGGACCGCACCGCCATGCAGGTCCCCTCCGCCATGCAGGTCCCCTCCGCCATACAGAACCCCTCCGCCATACAGAACCCCTCCGCCACACAGGACCCCGTCGCCACCCCGGAATCCACCGCCACACCGGCCTCCTCCTCGGCACCGCGGACCTGGACCGGCGGCGGCGCCGAGGCGGACGAACCCCGGCCCCGCGGCCGCAGGCGCACCGCGCTGGTCGCCGCCGTCACCTCGGCCGCCGTGCTCGGTGCCGTCGCCCTCGCGGTGAATCTGTCCGACGGCGCGCGGGACGACGGGAACGGGCGGCGGGCCGCCGGGGCCACGGCCTCGGCCACCGCGGGCGACGGCACGGACCAGGGCCGCTCGAAGCCGTCGGGCTCCGCGTCCCCGTCCGGGACCGGCACGCCCTCCCCGTCCGGACCCGGCGCACCTTCCGCCTCCGGCCCCGCCGAGGCGTCACGCCCGGTCGGCGGCGACGACGACGACGGCGACAGTGGCGGCGTGCCGCTGACCGTGGGCACCCGCCCCTACGTCTACGACAGCCCGTGCAGCCAGCACTTCCTCGTCGACAGCGAACCGGAACAGGTAGGCCCGCCCGCCGGCGAACAGGACGCACCCCGCTGGTCGGCCGCGTACGGGGCCGTCTCCTCGGGGGAGCAGGAGGTCGCGCTCACCGTCCAGGGCACCGGCGACGAGACCGTCGTCCTCCAGGCCCTGCGCGTCCGCGTCGTCTCCAAGGGCGCGCCGCTCGCCTGGAACGACTACTCGATGGGCGTCGGCTGCGGCGGCGGTGTCGACACCAAGTCCTTCGACGTCGACCTGGACGACGGCAGCCCCACGGTCACCGTCAAGGGCGGGCAGCGCGACTTCCCGTACAAGGTCAGCGAGTCCGACCCGGAGGTCTTCTACGTCGTCGCGCACACCAAGGCCCACGACGTGCGCTGGGAGTTGACGCTGGAGTACTCCAGCGGATCGCGGCACGGCACCGTCCGCGTCGACAACAGCGGCACCCCGTTCCGCACGAGCGCGAACGTGGCCCGGCCCGGCTACGACTACCCGCTGGGCGGCAGCGAGTGGATCGAGCGGGAGGGTTAGGTTCCCCGCCCGCGACTCCCGAGCCCTACGGCGAACCCGGTGTCCGGATGGCGAAAACGGTGGGTGCGGGCCGCGGCCGTCTGTCTAGGGTCACGGCAACCCGCCCGCGCCGCCGCGAAGGAGCCCGCCATGACCACCGCCGAACTCTCCGGACTCCCCGCACTCGCCGCCCGCGTCGCCGACACCGGGGGCTCGCCGATCAGGGACATCCTCGCGGTGACGGCCCGGCCGGAGTTCATCAACTTCGCGGGCGGGCTCCCGGCCCCCGAGTTCTTCGACGCGGACGGGGTCGCCGCCGCCTACGACGCCGTTCTGACCGGCGCCGACGCCCGCCGCGCCCTCCAGTACTCCACGACCGAGGGCGAACCCGCCCTGCGCGCCGCGCTCGCCGGGCGGACGAGCGCGCGCGGACTGCCCACGTCCGCCGACGACCTGCTCGTCACCACCGGCTCCCAGCAGGCGCTGTCCCTCCTCGCCACCGCGCTCCTCGAACCCGGCGACACCGTCCTCGTCGAACGCCCCTGCTATCTCGCGGCACTTCAGGTCTTCGGCTTCGCCGGGGCCCGCGTCGTCGGCGTCCCCTGCGACGAGCACGGCATCGACCCGGACGCCCTCGACGCCCTCGTCGCCGAGCACCGGCCCAAGCTGCTCTACACCGTCCCCACCTTCCAGAACCCCACCGGCCGCACCCTGCCCGCCGAGCGCCGCGCCGCCGTCGCCGAGGTCGCCGCGCGCCGCGGGCTGTGGATCGTCGAGGACGACCCGTACGGGGAACTGCGCTTCGAGGGCACCCGCCTCCCCTGGATCGCGACCTACGAGGGCGCCCGTGACCGCACCGTCCTGCTCGGCTCCTTCTCCAAGGTCATGGCACCCGGCATGCGGCTCGGCTGGCTGCGCGCGCCGCGAGACCTGCGCCGCGCCTGCACCGTCGCCAAGCAGGCCGCCGACCTGCACACCCCGACCGTCAACCAGCTCGCGGCGGCCCGCTATCTGGCCACCGTCGACCTGGACGCGCACGTCGCCCACGTGGCCGAGCAGTACGGCGCCCGCCGCGACGCCATGCTCGCGGGCCTGCCCGGCGCACTCCCGGAGGGTTCCGCCTGGAACCGCCCCGAAGGCGGCATGTTCCTGTGGGCGAGCCTGCCGCAGGACGGCGCGTACGACACCACCGCCCTGCTGGGCAAGGCGGTCGAGGAGAAGGTCGCGTACGTGCCCGGCGCGCCCTTCTACGCGGGCGGGGGCGACCCCACGACCCTCCGCCTCTGCTTCGTCACCCAGGCGCCGGAGGAGATCACCGAGGGGCTGCGGCGGCTCGGCAGGGCGCTGAGGAACGAGTGAGGAGAAGTCAACTTGTGCGAATAAAGGGGGAGTTGGTGGATACATAGCTCCGAGCGGCCGACGGTTCGGCGGCCGGAACTCTCGGAGGGGACCCTTTTCATGAACATCTCGGAGCCGCGCGCGGCGAGAAGACGCGGCATCGGCGGCGCCCTGGCCGCCGTCGCCCTGGCCTGCGGCCTCATCGCCGCGGCCGCCCCCGCGCAGGCCGCCACCGGCACCCCGGTGGCGGTCAGTTCGTACACGTACAGCAGCGAGGCGGGCGACTTCGTGGGCCAGGGGCAGTCCGCGTCGTACAAGGCACCGGCCACACCGGTGCGGATCAGCGGCACCGCGCAGGACGCGACCGTGACGGTGACCCTGCCGGACGACTCGGAGTGGACCGTCCAACTCGCCGCGCCCAAGGGCGAGGAGCTGCACCCGGGTGTCTACCGCGGCGCCGAGCGCGCGCCCTTCCGCACGGGCCGCGCGCCGGGCCTGGACGTGAGCGGCGAGTACCGCGGCTGCAACACGATCTGGGGCCAGTTCACCGTCAACCAGATCGAGACCGACTCCACCGGCGCCGTCACCCGGCTCGACGCCTCCTTCACCCAGCGCTGCGACAGCGCCACGGCCCCCGCGCTCAAGGGCACCGTCAAGTTCGCCGCGTACCCCCTCTCGTACGCGTACACGAGCGACGCGGACGACTGGATCGGGCAGGGCGGCTCCGGCACGTTCACCGGCGCGACCAGCCTCTTCTCCCTGTCCGGCACCGTCACCAGCGGCTTCGACTACACCGTCGAGGGCAAGCGCGAGGAATGGTCGGTCACCTTCTACGTCCCCGAGGGCGACCGGCTCGAAGCGGGCCGCACCTACACCGTCGACCCGGAGAAGGGCGGCCTGGTGGCGATGGGCAACGGCCGCGCCTGCGGCTTCGCGGGCGGCACCCTGACCGTCGACCGGCTCGCCACCACGGCCGACGGCACCATCAAGGCACTCGCCGCACGCTTCAGCCAGTACTGCCAGGGCGCCACGGCCCGCTACAACGGCACCATCCACTACCACGCCTGACACGCGCGAGGGCCCCGCACCCAACAGGTGCGGGGCCCTCGCGTGCCGCTGTCGTCAGAGCTTCTCGGGCGTGCGGATGCCGAGCAGCGCCATGCCCTGGTGGAGCGTGCGGGCCGTCAGGTCGCACAGGAACAGCCGGTTCTCGACCTGCTCGGCGGTGTCCGCCTTGAGCACCGGGCACTGGTCGTAGAACGTCGTGTACAGCGACGCCAGCTGGAACAGGTACGCGGCCAGCTTGTGCGGCGCGTACTCGGCGGCGGCCTCGAAGACCGTGTCGCCGAACGCGTCCAGGTGCAGGCCGAGCGCCCGCTCCGCCGGGGCGAGTTCGAGCTCCGGGTGCGCGGCCGGGGCGGCGCCGTCGGCCTTGCGCAGGATCGACTTGATGCGCGCGTACGCGTACTGCAGGTACACGCTCGTGTCGCCGTTCAGCGACACCATCTGGTCCAGGTCGAACTTGTAGTCGCGGCTCGGCGACGTCGACAGGTCCGCGTACTTCACGGCGCCGATACCGACGTACCGCCCGTTCTCGACGATCTCCTCCTCGGTCAGGCCCACCTTCTCGGCCTTCTCGCGGACGACGGCGGTGGCCCGCTCGACGGCCTCGTCGAGCAGGTCCTCCAGCCGGACCGTCTCGCCCTCACGCGTCTTGAACGGCTTGCCGTCCGCGCCCAGGACCGTGCCGTACGCCATGTTGTGCGCGGTGACGTCGTCGTTCAGCCAGCCGGCCCGCCGGGCCGTCTCGAAGACCATCTTGAAGTGCAGCGACTGCCGTACGTCGACGACGTAGATCAGCGACGTGGCGTGCAGGTCGACGACGCGGTCACGGATCGCGGACAGGTCGGAGGCCGCGTAGCCGAAGCCGCCGTCCTTCTTCTGCACGATCAGCGGGACCGGCTGGTCGTCCTTGCCCTTGATGTCGTCGAAGAAGACCACGAGCGCGCCCTCGGAGCGCACGGCGACGCCGGACTCCTCCAGCATGCGGGCCGTCTCGGCCATCATGTCGTTGTAGGCGGACTCACCGACGATCTCGTCGTCGCGGATCTCCATGTCGAGCTTCTCGAAGACCGAGTAGAAGTAGACCTTCGACTCGTCGACGAACCGCTGCCACAGGTCGAGCGTCTCCTTGTCGCCGGACTGCAGCGCCACGACCCGCTTACGGGCCCGCTCCTTGAACTCCTCGTCGGAGTCGAAGACGGCGCGCGACGCCTTGTACACCCGGTTCAGGTTGCTCATCGCCTGCTCGCCGTCGACGTCCTCGGCCGGGGCCAGGGCGTCGGGGTTCTCGATCAGGTACTGGATGAGCATGCCGAACTGGGTGCCCCAGTCGCCGATGTGGTGCCGGCCGATCGTCTTCTCACCGGTGAAGTCGAGCATCCCGCGCAGCGCGTCGCCGATCACCGCGGAACGCAGATGGCCGACGTGCATCTCCTTCGCCACGTTCGGCTGCGCGTAGTCGATGACGCTGATGCCCGGGGTGTCCTTCGTGGGCACGCCGAGCCGGTCGCCGTCGGCGGCGCGGGCCGCGAGGGTCTCGGTGATCGCCCGGTCCGTGACCGTGACGTTCAGGAAGCCGGGGCCCGAGACCTCGACGTCGGCGAGCAGCCCGCCGTTCTCGATCCTGTCGACGACCTGGGTGGCCAGCTCCCGCGGGTTCGCCTTGGCCTTCTTGGCGAGCGCGAGGATCCCGTTGGCCTGGAAGTCGGCCCGGTCGCTACGTCGGAGCAGCGGGTCGACTCCGTCGGTCTCCGGGAGAGCGGAGGTGAGGGCGTCGGCGAGGCGCTGATTGACGTGGGCGGTGATGGACGTGACCGGGGCCATGGGTAAGGGCTGCCGTTCTGGTCGGGGCTGATTCGTTAGTCCCGCTCAGTATCCCACGGGGCCGCAAAGGGGTTTTCCGGTCTCGTCGCCGGCCGCGGGGCCACCCCTCCGGACCGCCCACCCCATAAGGCGTTTTCCCCCAGCCCCGAGTAACTGGGACAATGGCAGCGGCGTGGAGAGCGACCGCGCCGCAGACCTCAAGGGAAAGGCACCACACACCGTGGCTCAGAGCACGAGCGCGGAGCCCCAGGAGAATGCCGACTGGGTCTCCCGATACGCGGACGATGTCATCGCCGAGTCCGAGCGCCGTGCCCCGGGCAAACCGGTCGTCGTCGCCTCCGGCCTCTCCCCGTCCGGCCCGATCCACCTGGGCAACCTGCGCGAGGTCATGACCCCGCACCTGGTCGCCGACGAGATCCGCCGCCGCGGGTACACGGTCCGTCACCTGATCTCCTGGGACGACTACGACCGCTACCGCAAGGTGCCGAACGGCGTGCCCGGCACGGACGCGTCCTGGGCCGAGCACATCGGCAAGCCGCTGACGGCCGTCCCCGCCCCGGCCGGGTCCGCGTACCCGAACTGGGCGGAGCACTTCAAGGCCGCCATGGTCGAGGCCCTCGGCGAGATGGGCGTCGAGTTCGACGGCATCAGCCAGACCGCGCAGTACACCTCGGGCACGTACCGCGAGCAGATCCTGCACGCGATGAAGCACCGCGGCGACATCGACGCGATCCTCGACCAGTACCGCACGAAGAAGGACCCGGCGGCCAAGGCGCCCGGCAAGAAGCCGCAGCAGCAGAAGCAGAAGCCGGTCGACGAGGCCGAGCTGGAGGCCGCGGAGGGCTCCGGCGCGGCCGACGAGGACGACGGCAGCGGCGGCGCGGGCGGCTACTACCCGTACAAGCCGTTCTGCGGCGAGTGCGGCAAGGACCTCACCACCGTCACCTCGTACGACGACGAGACGACCGAGCTGTCCTACACCTGCACGCTCGACGGCTTCACCGAGACCGTCCTGCTGTCGGAGTTCAACCGCGGCAAGCTGGTCTGGAAGGTCGACTGGCCGATGCGCTGGGCGTACGAGGGCGTGATCTTCGAGCCGTCCGGCGTCGACCACTCGTCCCCCGGCTCCTCCTTCCAGGTCGGCGGGCAGATCGTCGACCAGGTCTTCGGCGGCAAGCAGCCGATCGGCCCGATGTACGCCTTCGTCGGCATCAGCGGCATGGCGAAGATGTCGTCGAGCAAGGGCGGCGTCCCGACCCCCGGCGACGCCCTCCAGATCATGGAGCCGCAGATCCTGCGCTGGCTCTACGCCCGCCGCCGCCCCAACCAGTCGTTCAAGATCGCCTTTGACCAGGAGATCCAGCGGCTCTACGACGAGTGGGACAAGCTCAGCGCCAAGGTCGCGGACGGCTCCGCGCTGCCCGCGGACTCGGCCGCGTACAGCCGCGCCGTCGGCACCGCGGCCGGTGAACTGCCGCGCACGCCGCGCCCGTTGCCGTACCGCACGCTGGCCTCCGTCGCCGACGTCACCGCCGGGGACGCGGAGCAGACGCTGCGCATCCTCTCCGAGCTCGACCCGGAGAACCCGGTCACCGACCTGGCGACGGTCCGCCCGCGCCTGGACCGGGCCGAGGCGTGGATCAACAAGTACGTGCCCGCCGAGTCCCGCACCATCGTGCGCACCGAGCCGGACACCGCCGCGCTCGCCGCGCTCGACGAGGCGTCCCGCGCGTCGATCCGGCTGCTCCTCGACGGCCTCGACGACCACTGGTCGCTCGACGGCCTGACCCACCTCGTCTACGGCGTCCCGAAGGTGCAGGCCGGCTTCCCCGCCGACGCCACCCCCAAGGAACTCCCGGCCGAGATCAAGGGCGCGCAGCGAGCGTTCTTCGCGCTGCTCTACGACCTTCTGGTGGGCCGTGACACGGGCCCGCGCCTGCCCACCCTGCTGCTCGCCGTGGGGGCGGACCGGGTGCGCAAGCTCCTGGGCGCGTAGCGCCTCCGGCGGTAACGGGAAGGGGCGGCACCGGAATCACCGGTGCCGCCCCTTCCCGTTACCGCCGGACGTGCCGCCGGGATCAGGCGATGTGGTCGTCCACGAACTCCTCGTTCAGGCGCTTGCTGAACGTCTCGTGGTAGCGGGCCAGATCGCGCTGGGACAGGCCGCTGCCGTACGTCGCCTCCACGTTCGCCTGGAACGCCCCCGGCGTCGGCATGCCCTCACCGTCTATCGAGTACCGGAACACCTGGTACAGGTCCTCGTCGGACGGCGCGGAGGCCTGGGCCACGCCGTCGCCCAGCTGCCGGGTGCCGCCCGCGCCGGTCGGCACCGGGAACTCCTGCTCGGGCTGCGGCTCCGGCTCCGCCGTCCGCTGGTGCGGCACCGGCACCGGGATCTGCTGCTGCGGGGCCTCGGGCGGCACGAAGTTCGGGTCGTAGCCGCCGTTGTACTCGACCTGCCGCGGCTGGGCGAACCACTGGCTCGGCACCTCCGCCCCGGCCTCCGCCTCCGTCACGGGGCCGACCGGCTGCGGCTGTCCGGGCCGGGGCTGCTCCGGTGCCGGGTACGGCTGCTCCGGCTGTTGCTGCTGCTCAGGCTGTTGTTGCTGTTGCGGCTGCTGCGGAACCTGGCGCTCCAGCGCGGGGAGTTCCTGCCGGGGCTGCGGCTGCGGCTCGGGCTGGGCCTTGGGCTGCGGGGGCAGCAGCTGCGGCTCGATCCCGGCCGCCGCGAGCCCCTCCGGAGCGGTCTGCGCCAGCGGCACGCCGTACCGCGCGAGCCGCAGCGGCATCAGCGACTCCACCGGAGCCTTGCGCCGCCACGCGCGCCCGAACCGCGACCGCAGCCGCGCCTGGTACACGAGCCGCTCCTGCTCCAGCTTGATGACCTGCTCGTACGAACGCAGCTCCCACAGCTTCATCCGCCGCCACAGCAGGAACGTCGGCAGCGGCGACAGCAGCCACCGCGTGATCCGCACGCCCTCCATGTGCTTGTCCGCGGTGATGTCCGCGATCCGCCCGATGGCGTGCCGCGCGGCCTCCACCGACACGACGAACAGGATCGGGATGACGGCGTGCATGCCGACACCCAGCGGGTCGGGCCAGGCCGCCGCGCCGTTGAACGCGATCGTCGCCGCCGTCAGCAGCCACGCCGTCTGGCGCAGCAGCGGGAACGGGATGCGGATCCAGGTCAGCAGCAGGTCGAGCGCGAGCAGCACACAGATGCCCGCGTCGATGCCGATCGGGAAGACGTAGGAGAAGTTCCCGAAGCCCTTCTGGATCGCCAGCTCGCGCACGGCCGCGTAGGAACCGGCGAAGCCGATGCCCGCGATGACCACCGCACCGGCGATCACCACGCCCGCGAGTATCCGGTGCGTCCGTGTCAGCTTCAGTGGCGCGGCCACTCCAGTTCCCCTCCCAGTTCGGCATGTTGCGCCAACAGACTGGCACACGCATGCGGAAGGCCGTGTGCCGGTACACCGGGAGCCCGGCACCCAAAAGGGTCCGGGCTCCTCAAATGGCGGGCAAACGCAGGCGGTTGGCGCTGCCGAACCGCCCCCGCGCGGCTAGTCCTTGGCGGACGACTTCGCGGAGGGCTTGCTCGACGACTTGTCCGACGACTTGTCCGAGGGCTCCTTGGACGACTTCCCGGACGGCTTCTCGGAGGACTTGTCCGACGACTTGGACGGGGAGGCCGACGCGGAGGCGCTCGCGGCGCCCTTACCGGTCGTCTCCTCGACCGAGGCCACCGTCTCCTTGGCCGCCTTCTCGGCGTCCTTCGACAGCTTGTCCGCGTCCGGCGTCTTCTCGCCCGCGAACCCCGAACCGTTGTAGTTCACCGTGACGACCACGTTGTCGACGCGCGAGACGACCGTCTGCTGCTTCGACGTGACGTCCTTCTTCTTGTCCTTGTACGTGCTGTCGAGGCGCACCAGCGACGCCTCGTCACCCGTACCGGAGAGCTTCGACGTCTTCACGTTCTTCGCGCCGTCGGCCGCCTGCGCGTCCTTGACCTGCTTCGCGTAGAAGGCGGACGCCAGCGCGTTGCCGCTGCCCCGGTTCGCGTCCGAGTCGAAACGGACCAGCGACACGTTCAGCCAGCGGTACTGGGAGCCCTTCACGCCGTTGCTGTCCAGGCTCGCCCAGGAGCAGCTGGCCCGCGTCGACTCGTCGTCCGACGCCCCGGCCTTGCTCTTGCCCTCCGGCACCAGGTCCTTCAACGTCTTCTTGGAGAGCACGTCGCAGGCCTGCGGCAGCGACTTGTACGTCGCCGGCTGAACCTTCTTCGCCGCGTCCCCCGCGGTGGACGCGGACGCCTTCGACTCCTTGGACGCCTTGTCGGCACTGCCCGTGTCGGAGCCGGAGTCGGACGAGCAGCCGGCTGCGACGAGAACCACCGGCACGGCGGCTGCGCAGGCAAGTATGCGGGTGAGTCGCTTGGTCGGACGGTGCATGGTTCCTTCACTGGGACGCTGACAGGGCCACGGACCGGACACGCGACGACCGACCGACCTTCATCGATCTTCAAGCGACCTTCACGAACCGGTCCGATGGGCCACCGTACGCGCTACCCGACGCGCACGCCTCGCGTTCCCCGGACCCGCCGCACCGTCCCGCGCGCCCCTACTCGCCGAACTTCCCGACCAGCTTCTGGGCCAGTTCCTGGGCCCTGTCCTGCATTTCCTTGCTGTCCGGCACCCCGGCGATGCCCGTCGGCTGTGTCTCGTACTCGACGGTCACGACGACGTTCGACGTGCGGAACACCACAGTCACCGTCCGGCTCCGCGACGCCACGGGACCGGTCAGCGCGTCGTCCAGGAACGCCTCGTCACCGAGGCCGTCGAGCAGCCGCGGCTGGAGGTCCGCCGAGGCCTCGGACGAGGTCGGGGAGGCCGGATCGGACGCCGTCCCCGAGCCGGACGTCGACGCGGAGTCACCCTTCTTCCCGGACGAAGGGGACGACTTCGACGCATTCGGCGACGTGGAAGAAGTGGCGGAATCGCCTGAATCGCCTGAATCGCCCGAATCGGCAGAGCTGCCCGGCTCCGGCGCCTGCGCCGTTGTCGTCGGCTCCGGCAGATCCGCCTTCGTCACCTCGGAGGCGAAGACCTTCTGCGCCTCGGAGTCGTCGCTCGCCGCCGTGCCGTACGACACCACCCGCTCGAAGTCCAGCGTCAGCCGGTGCACGGTGCCGTCGGACGCGTCGTCCTTCCACCGGCACCCCACCCGGCGCCCCGTGTCGAACGTGGTCGTCGCCGTGCCCTCGTAGGCCTTCTCCCGCTGCTCCTGGTCCGCGATCTTCGCGATGCCCGGCAGCATGTCGTCCAGCACGCCCGATTCGGGCTGGCCGCACGGCTCCGGCAGCGTCCGGTACTTGCCGGGCTGCGCGGCGGACGCCGACGCGCTCACCTCGCCCGGCTTCGAGTCGTCGCTCCCGCCGCCGTCGTCCGAACTCCCCGTGCAGCCGGCGAGCAACGCCGTCAGAAGGACGGCGACACCCGGTACGTACGCGTACGACTTCCGCTGCACCCTGGGGCTCCTTGCTGGGTCGAATACGGGGTTGATAGGGGGTTATTCGGTTGCCGCGACAAGGCCCCCGATGCTGCCATGTCTATCGCACGCACTGCCGTGGACGCCGGTCCGGCATCCGTTTCGCCGACCTTGGCTCCGGTATTTGCGTTTCCATACTTCTGTTCAAGTGGGCCCATTTATGGGCGAGTACGGGGGATTTCATGTCTTACGTAGAGGTTCCGGGGGCGAAGGTCCCCATCCGCATGTGGACCGACCCGGCGTCCGTCGAGGACGCCGCGATGCAGCAGCTCCGCAACGTGGCGACCCTGCCCTGGATCAAGGGCCTCGCCGTCATGCCCGACGTGCACTACGGCAAGGGCGCGACGGTCGGTTCGGTGATCGCGATGCGGGGCGCGGTGTGCCCGGCGGCGGTCGGGGTGGACATCGGCTGCGGGATGAGCGCGGTGAGGACGTCCCTGACCGCGAACGACCTGCCCGGTGACCTGTCCCGCCTCCGCTCGAAGATCGAGCAGGCGATTCCGGTGGGCCGCGGGATGCACGACGACCCCGTTGACCCGGGGCGCCTGCACGGGTTCGCCACTGGCGGATGGGACGAGTTCTGGGGGCGGTTCGAGACAGTTGCCGAAGCGGTCAAATTCCGTCACGAACGAGCTACTAAGCAGATGGGAACGCTCGGAGGAGGAAATCATCTGGAGGAAATCTGTCTCGACGAGTCAGGTTCGGTCTGGCTGATGCTGCACTCCGGCTCCCGCAACATCGGCAAGGAGCTGGCGGAGCACCACATTGGTGTCGCGCAGAAGCTCCAGCACAACCAGGGCCTGGTCGACAGGGACCTGGCAGTGTTCATCTCCGACACTCCGCAGATGGCGGCGTACCGCAACGACCTGTACTGGGCTCAGGAGTACGCCAAGTACAACCGCGCGATCATGATGGCGCTCCTCAAGGACGTGATCCGCAAGGAGTTCAAGAAGGCAAAGCCGACCTTCGAGCCGGAGATTTCGTGTCACCACAATTACGTGGCCGAGGAACGGTATGACGGGATGGACCTGCTCGTGACGCGCAAGGGCGCGATCCGGGCTGGGGCCGGTGACTACGGGATCATCCCCGGTTCGATGGGGACCAGCTCGTACATCGTGAAGGGGCTCGGGAACGCCAAGGCGTTCAACTCCGCCTCGCACGGCGCGGGACGCCGCATGAGCCGTAACGCGGCGAAGCGGCACTTCACGGTGCGGGATCTGGAAGAGCAGACGCGGGGTGTGGAGTGCCGCAAGGACTCCGGGGTGCTGGACGAGATCCCCGGGGCGTACAAGAACATCGACCAGGTCATCAATCAGCAGCGTGACCTCGTCGAAGTGGTGGCGAAGATCAAGCAGGTTGTCTGCGTGAAGGGCTGAACCACCGAGAGCGTCCGAGCCGATGTCGGCTCGGACGCTCATATCTGTCACTCCGGCATGGGCGCCTGCCCGCTGCGCAGGCGCCACTGGCGCAGGTTGCAACTCTGGTAGGAGCGTCCGAGTTCCTCAGCGGCGGCCGCGATGCTGTCGTGGCTCAGGAGGATCCTGTCCTCCCACTCCTTCCAGCGCCGTGCCGTGTGCGCAGCCCTCATTCCGGCCGGGCGGGTCCAGCCGATCAGCGAGTCGGCGGCGGCCTGTTTGCGCTCAAGGGCCAGGCAGCCCGGGTAGTAGAGGTGAGCGCTGAGTTTCTGGGCGGCCTCCATCGCGTACATGACGTTGTAGATGCCGTCGCGTGTGTTGCGCTTGGGGTGGCGTTCGACCTCGGTGATTTTCCGGGAGTAGAAGCACAGGTAGGCCGCGATGGCCGTGCTCTGGGTGGTGAGTGAGACGAACGGGAAGCCCTTGCTCGTATACCCGACGGAGCCGTCTGCGTCGAGCACGCCGCGTAGGTAGTCACGGCGGGAGAACGGGACTCGGGGTGGCGTGATCTGCTTTGACTTGCGCCCGTAAGGGAGGCCGAGTTCGTTGATCCTTGTGCGTGCCTCCAATGAGCAGAGGGTCCAGGTCGCCGAGTGGTGGGACTTGGCGAAGTTGGTCTCGCGGACTCGCTCCGTGATGCTGCTGGCGTACGGCGTCAACTCCTGGAACCTGCGCAGGAGTTCAATATCGCGGACACTGATCTCGACGGTCATTCGACCTCGGTCGCGGGACTGCTGCGAGAGGTGCCCGTCCATCTGTAGAAACCCGAACATGTACGAGTACTCCGGCACCTCAAGGTCCATGAACCCCGGGGTGACGTCGAACGCCAACTGGTGAGCGCTAGGCTCGCGTTCAGCCATGGGAAGTGTTGCCTTCCTCTTGGTCAGGCCCCCGGTCCGGGACGGCAATCCCGCCGGGGGCCGCGCTGTCTTCGGTTGTCGATCACGAACCTAGCCAGCGCGTTCCCGTACCGTCCGGGCGATCGACCCGGTTCACCCGTGTGAGTGTCAGAGGGTGTCAGGGCACCAGCACCAGCCGCCCCCGCACCCCGCCCTCGGCCAGCCGTGCGTGGGCCTTTGCCGCGTCCGTCAGGGGGTAGGTCCGGGCCACCCGGGTGGTGAGGACGCCCTCGTCCGTCAGGCGGACCAGGTCCGCGAGGCGCTTGCCGTCGTCCGCGATCTCCACCGTGCCGGTGCGCACCCCGCGCTCCGAGGGCGGTGTCGCGCCCGGGATGACGCCCTCGTACGCGCCGCCGTCGCGGATCCAGGCCAGCGTCTCTGCGCCGATGACCGCCGCGTCCAGGACGGCGTCCCAGCGGCGCTCGGGTGTCGTGCCGCGCGGGACGAAGTGGGTTGCGCCGAGGGAGCGGACCAGGGCCTCGTCCGTCTCGGCCGCGTATGCCGTGACCTCGATGCCCCGGTGTGCGGCGAGCTGTATCGCGTAGCCGCCGACCGCGCCCGCCGCGCCCGTGACCAGGAGCGACTGGCCTGATTCCAGGGCGAGTCGGTCCAGGGCCTGGGCGGCGGTGAGGGCGTTGAGGGGGATCGTCGCGGCGTGGGTGAGATCGAGGGTGGTGGGGGCGGGGGCCGCCGAGGCCGCGGCCACGATCGTGTAATCGGCGTGCGCGCCGAGGGGCTTGACGGGGCCGTGGTGCAGGGCGACCACCCGGTCGCCGATGTGCCAGCCGGTGGCGGGGTCCGCCGCGTCGACCGTGCCGGCCACGTCCCAGCCGAGCCCGAGCTGTTCGCCCGCGCCGCCGAAGCCCCCGGAGCGCACGCCCGCGTCGACCGGGTTGAGGGCGGCCGCGGCGACCTTGATCCTGATCTGGCCCGCGCCCGGTTCGGGCCGCTCGACGTCCACGATCTCGACCGCTTCCGGGCCGCCGAAGGCGGTGACTACTGCTGCTCGCATGACAACTCCCGTATGAGTAAGCCCTGTTGGGGTGATATGTAGCGCTTCCCTTTCCGCAGTGATGACTCTAGGGAGTGCTACTCTCTTTTGGTAAGTACGTACCTGAGGGTGCGTAACGCGCCGGCGAGTGCGGGATCCGGGGAGTGGTCATGGCGACGACGATGACGGCGGCGCAGCGGCGCGAGCGGGCGCGGTTCGCGTACGACGCGTTCCTGAAGGAGTGCCCGACCAATCAGCTGCTCGCGCGGCTGAGCGACAAGTGGGTGAGCCTCGTGGTCGCGGCCCTGGCCGGGCACGAGGGACCCATGCGCTACTCCGACCTCGGGCGGAAGATCGCGGGCGTCAGCCAGAAGATGCTGACGCAGACGCTGCGGTCGCTGGAGCGGGACGGGCTCGTGGCGCGCACCGTCACCCCGTCGGTGCCGGTGCGCGTCGACTACGAGCTGACCGCGCTGGGGCGGAGCCTGAGCGGGCTGCTCGTCGCGGTGAAGGACTGGGCGGAGACGCACATGGACGAGGTGGCCGACGCGCGGACGAAGCATGACGCGGCGGCCGTGGGGAGCGGTCAGAAGTAGAGGGGTCAGAAGTAGTAGGTGTCGCCCGTGTCCAGGACCAGGACCCGGTGTCGGTTGTTCTCCGGGTTGTGGTCGGCGGGCCCGCCGGTCCAGGTGGTGTCGAGGCGGACGGTGACCTCGGTGGGGGCCCCGGCCAGGCGGACGTCCACCGTGAGCGGTTCGCCGACCGCGTCCGCGGGCAGCGCGCCCGTGCGGCAGTCGACGGTGCGCCGGCCGCTGCGCAGGCAGGCGCCGGGCAGCTCGTCCTGGGTGTCGGCGAGCGGCGCGGACCAGGCGAGGCGGACGGTGGCGTCGTGGACGCCGGTGGGGCCGTGGTTCTGCGGGGTGAAGGCGACGCTGACGTGCCCGTGGGTCATGGTGACGCTGCCGTGGTGGGCGAGGTCGGCCTCGGCCGGGGTGGCGTCGGGCGGCAGCAGGAGGAGCAGGGCGGGGGCGAGGGCGAGGGCCGGATGCATGGGTGACCTCCGTGTGCGCGGGGACGGTCGGGCCGGGACAGTCGGGCCGATCTATCCCACGCGGGCCGGGCCGCGACACGTACTCCACCCCCGCGTGCCACCCTGTGGCGCATGATCGTCGCCCGTTCCGTGCTGTTGTTCGTGCTCGCCGCGCTCCTCGAGATCGGTGGCGCCTGGCTGGTGTGGCAGGGGGTGCGGGAGCACCGCGGGTGGGTGTGGGTCGGGGCGGGCGTGATCGCGCTCGGTCTGTACGGGTTCGTGGCGACGCTGCAGCCGGACGGCGAGTTCGGGCGGATCCTGGCCGCGTACGGCGGGGTGTTCGTGGCGGGCTCGATCGCCTGGGGGATGGTCGCGGACGGGTACCGGCCGACCCGGTGGGACGTGGTGGGCGCGCTGATCTGTCTCGCCGGCATGGCGGTGATCATGTACGCGCCGAGGGGTGACTGACCGGCCGCCTATCCTTGGCCCCGTCAGACCCATCCGCACGTACGAGGAGCACGCCATGGCCCCCGCCCCCGCATCCCGCATCGCCGTCGTCACGGGCGCGAGCAGCGGTATCGGCGCCGCGACGGCCCGGCAGCTGGCGGCCGCCGGGTACCGGGTGGTGCTGACGGCCCGCCGCAAGGACCGCATCGAGGCGCTGGCCGAGGAGATCAACGGCGCCGGGCACCAGGCCACCGCGTACGCCCTCGACATCACGGACCGGGCGGCGGTGGACGAGTTCGCGACCGCGTTCAGGACGGTCGGGGTGCTGGTGAACAACGCGGGCGGCGCGCTGGGCGCCGACCCGGTGGCCTCCGGCGACCCCGAGCAGTGGCGCCAGATGTACGAGACGAACGTCATCGGCACGCTGAACATCACGCAGGCCCTGCTGCCCGCGCTGACCGCGTCCGGCGACGGCACGGTGGTCGTCCTGTCGTCCACGGCCGGGCACGGCACGTACGAGGGCGGCGGCGGTTACGTGGCCGCCAAGCACGCCGAGCACGTCCTCGCGGAGACGCTGCGCCTGGAGATCGTCGGCACCCCGGTCCGGGTCATCGAGGTGGCGCCCGGCATGGTGAAGACGGACGAGTTCGCGCTGACCCGGTTCGGCGGCGACCAGGAGAAGGCGGCGAAGGTGTACGCGGGCGTGGCCGAGCCGCTGACCGCGGACGACGTCGCCGACACCATCACCTGGGCGGTCACCCGCCCGCCGCACGTGAACATCGACCTGCTGGTGGTCCGCCCGCGCGCCCAGGCCTCCAACAGCAAGGTCCACCGTGAGCTCTGACGCCCCCGATCCGCTGGCGGCGCTCCAGCAGGAGTACGAGGAGCGCCGCCTCGCCCAGGAGAAGAAGGGCGAGCGGTACATGTGGTGGTACCTGGGCTACTTCCTCTTCGGCATCCACATCGTCGCCTTCGTGATGATCTACGCGGTCAAGCACGCGAAGTAGAGCCGTGGAGCCCTCTAGGGTGCGGTCATGAAGATCGTGGATTTCGAGCCCGGTGACCCGCGCCTCGCCTCCGAAGTGCTGCCCGTCCTGCGCGAGTTGCGCCCGAAGCTGACGGAGGAGTCCTTCGCGTCCGTGTACGCGGAGGGGCACGGGCAGGGGCTCAGGTTCAGCGCCGCGTACGACGAGGACGGGCGGTGCGCGGGGGTCGCGGGCTGGCGGGTGGTCGTCAACACCAGCCAGACGCGCAAGCTGTACGTCGACGACCTGGTGACGTCGGGGGCGGCCCGCTCGGGCGGGGTGGGCCGGGCGCTCCTCGCGTACCTGGAGCAGCGGGCGCGGGAACTCGGCTGTCTGCAGCTGGAGTTGGACTCCGGGACGCAGCGCACGGACGCGCACCGTTTCTATCTCCGGGAGCGCATGGCCATCACGGCGTTCCACTTCAGCAAGCCGCTGGACACGGTCTAGGGGTACGCCGTCGGCGGCACCCCCACCGTCGCCGTGAAGTCCCGTACGAGGTGAGCCTGGTCCGCGTACCCGAGGTCGGCGGCGAGGGCGGCCCAGTCGATGTCGGCGCGCCGGCCGGCCGCCTCCACCGCCTCGTGGATGCGGTAGCGCAGCACGCACCACTTGGGGCTGACGCCGACGTACGCCGCGAACAGCCGCTGCAGCGAGCGCACCGACATCCCCTCCTCGCGGGCCAGGTCGGCGACCCGGCACAGCTCGCGGTCGGCGCGGATCCGGGCGACGAGGCCGCACGCGAGCTCGGCCTGCGGGTCCGGCTCTGCGGGGGCGAGGGGGAGCAGGTAGGCGTCGAGGGCGGCGGCCCGGTCGCGGTCGTCGGCGGGGGTGAGGACGGCGGCCGGGTCGGTCGCCGGGAACACCTCCTCGTACGGCAGCACCCGGCCCGTCCACTCCGAGACCGGCACGGCCGGCACGAACGGCCGGAACGCCCCGGGCCGGAACTTCGCCCCGCACACCCGGCCGCGGCCGCCGATCTTGCGGGTGTAGAGACCGGGCGCCGAGACGCCGGTGAGCTCCCCGTACGCCGGCCCGTCGTCCTCGTCCCACTGGAAGGTCAGGTTCACGGCGGGGTGCGGGAGGATGTGCGAGGCGTACGGCGCGGGCAGGTCCCAGTCGATGAACCAGTAGTTCTCCACGTACGGGCGCAGGCCGGGCGCGGGCTCGTACCGGCGGAACCGGACGCGGGTCAGCAGCGCGGCCGGGTCGACGATCCCGCGGGTGTCACGGTCCATGTCAGGAGCGTACGGCGGGGCACTGACAGCGGCCCGGTGTCGCGTTTCTTCAAGAGGGACGGGGCGTCGGCTCCGTACGGTCGGAGCATGGACATCGCAGAGCTGATGGCGGCGGCGGCCGAGCGGGCCGTGCCGGTCGTGGCCGGGATCGACGACAAGGCGCTCGACACGCCCACCCCGTGCGCGGACTACGACGTGAAAGCCCTGGTCAACCACCTTTTGCAGGTGGTCGTGGAGTTCCAGAAGCCGGCCCGGAAGCAGGACTCCGACTTCACCACGACGCCGGACCGGGTGGCGTCCGACCCGCGCTGGCGCGAGCGGTTCGCCGAGCAGGCGGGCGCGCTCGTCGCGGCGTGGTCGGCGCCCGGCGCGCAGGAGGGCACGAGCGGCGCGATGGGGATGCCCGCACGGCTGGTCGGCGCGATGGCGCTGCTCGATCTGACCGTGCACGCGTGGGACCTGGCGCGCGCGACGGGCCAGGAGTACGCGGCGCCGCCGCAGGTGGTGCCGGAGCTGGCCGCGGCCGTGGCCGAACTCTCCCCGACGGCACGGAAGATGGGCGTGTTCGGGGAGCCCGTGCCGGTTCCGGAGGACGCGTCGGAGTTCGCGCACCTGCTCGCCGCCACCGGGAGGGATCCGCGGGACGGGTGACCGGGCCCGGGGCGGAGGGGGCGACCGAGAGTCGTCCCGCGACGTCGACGGCGTAGCTCATGCCTGGCCAGGGGACCGACGGTGCCGCCGGGAATAGCGGAGTGGCGGGCACGGTTTCGGAGGTATGGTTGAACAGTCAACAACCTGGAAGGGTGAGCAGCCATGCAGTTCGGGATCTTCACCGTCGGCGATGTCACGGTCGACCCGACCACCGGTCGTGCGCCGAGCGAGCACGAGCGGATCAAGGCGATGCTCGCCATCGCGCAGAAGGCCGAGGAGGTCGGGCTCGACGTCTTCGCGACCGGTGAGCACCACAACCCGCCGTTCGTCCCCTCCTCGCCCACGACGATGCTCGGCTACATCGCCGCGCGCACCGAGAACCTGATCCTGTCCACGTCCACGACGCTGATCACGACGAACGACCCGGTGAAGATCGCCGAGGACTTCGCGATGCTCCAGCACGTCTCGGACGGGCGGACGGACCTGATGATGGGGCGCGGCAACACCGGCCCGGTCTACCCGTGGTTCGGCAAGGACATCCGCGACGGCATCGACCTCGCCATCGAGAACTACGCCCTGCTGCGCCGCCTCTGGGACGAGGACGTCGTCACCTGGAAGGGCAAGTTCCGCACGCCGCTCCAGTCGTTCACGTCCACGCCCCGGCCGCTCGACGGCGTCGCGCCGTTCGTCTGGCACGGCTCCATCCGCTCCCCGGAGATCGCCGAGCAGGCCGCGTACTACGGCGACGGCTTCTTCCACAACAACATCTTCTGGCCCGCCAGCCACACCCGGCAGATGGTGAACCTGTACCGGCAGCGCTACGCCCACTACGGGCACGGCACCCCCGAGCAGGCCATCGTCGGCCTCGGCGGCCAGGTGTTCATGCGGAAGAACTCGCAGGACGCGGTGCGCGAGTTCCGCCCCTACTTCGACAACGCGCCGGTCTACGGACACGGCCCGTCCCTGGAGGAGTTCACGCGTGAGACGCCGCTGACCGTCGGCTCGCCGCAGGAGGTCATCGAGCGGACCCTGCAGTTCCGCGACTACGTGGGCGACTACCAGCGCCAGCTGTTCCTCATGGACCACGCGGGTCTGCCGCTGAAGACGGTCCTGGAGCAGCTCGACCTGCTCGGCGAGGAGGTCGTCCCGGTGCTGCGCAAGGAGTTCGCGAACCAGCGGCCGGCGAACGTGCCGGACGCGCCCACCCACGCCGCCCGCGTCGCGGCCAGGGCCGAGGAGGTCAAGAGCGCATGAAGCTCGTCGTCGTGTCCGCGGGGCTGAGCTCCCCCTCGTCCACCCGGCTGCTCGCCGACCGGCTCACGGCGGCGACCCTCCAGCAGGTGGACGCGGAGGTGGAGGTCATCGAGCTGCGCGACCTCGCCACCGAGATCGCCCGGCACTTCGTCACCGGCTTCCCGCCCGCCCGGCTCGCCGCCGCACTCGACGCGGTGGCGGCCGCGGACGGCCTGATCGCCGTGTCGCCGGTGTTCGCGGCCTCGTACAGCGGACTGTTCAAGTCGTTCTTCGACGTCCTCGACAAGGACGCGCTGACCGGGAAGCCGGTGCTCGTCGCCGCGACCGGCGGCACGGCCCGGCACTCCCTGGTCACCGAGCACGCGCTGCGCCCGCTCTTCACCTACCTGCGCGCCCTCGTCCTGCCGACCGCCGTGTACGCGGCGTCGGAGGACTGGGGCGAGGAGGGGCTGGCCGCTCGTATCGCCCGCGCGGGCGGGGAGCTGGCGCGGTTCATGGCGCCTGCCGCGCAGACCCCCGACGTCGACACCGCGGCCGCGATCGCGCCCCGTTCACTGACCGGCGCGATCACGTCCGTGGACCCGGCGGACGGCTTCCGGGTGGTCCCCTTCGAGCAGCGGCTCGCCGCGCTACGGCCGGCTGACTAGCCGCAGGCCGTACGGGTCCGGCGCCTTCCACGCCGTCCAGCCGCCGGTGTCCGGGAGCAGGTACGGCGTCCAGCCGCGGGCGTAGTACGGCAGGCGCCGGTCGGGCCCGGTGAGCAGGGCGGTGGGGACCCGGGCCGCGCGGCCCAGCAGCTGAGCGGGGGTCGTGGAGGTGTTGTTGCCCGCGGTCTGGGCGGAGGCGCAGCCCGCCGCGTAGCCGATGGGCAGCGCGCGCGGGCCCGTGACCAGGCAGGGCGGTGTGATGCCCAGCGTGCGCAGGCCGTGCGCCGCGGCGACGTAGCGGGCATCGGTCGCCGCGGTGGAGGCGACCTGCCGGTGCAGCACGACGTACTGGGCGGTGAGCTGGAGCCCGACGAGGGTGACCGCGGCGATCGCCAGGGGCCGGGACCGCTTGAGGCGGCGCAGCAGCACGGCCGCCGGCAGCGACAGCAACGCGTACGCCGGGAGCAGGAAGCGCGGCGCCGAGTAGCCGATGAGCAGCAGGTACGGGACGCTCAGCGCGGCCGCGCAGGCCACGGGGAGCACACTCGCCGCGGGCCGCCGCTCGCGTCGCGCCAGGAGGACGGCGGCCACGGCCAGCAGGGGCAGCGCCAGCCACCACAGGGCCAGTCCGGGCTGGTGCGGGGCGCCCGCCGTGCACGGGCGGCACAGCAGCGGGCCGTTCACCGCACGCCAGGCCGTGCCGAAGTTGGGATGCAGGCCCATGTCGCCCTCGACGGCGCTGGAGACGCGCAGCCGCTCGAACACGCCGCCCCAGCGGACGTACGCCTCGACGGCCCACTGGGCGAGCCCGGCCGCGAGCCCCGCCGCCAGCCACGGCAGGGCGCGCCGCCGGCCTCGTACGACGAGGGCGTACCCGGCGAGCGGCAGCACCAGCCACACCGCGTCCGGCGCCCGGAACAGGGCCACCACGGCGACGCACGCGGCGAGTCGCCAGGTGCCGCCGCGCAGGAACCAGCCCACGGCGCCGACCGCGCCGAGAGCCACCCACAGGTTGGGCATGGCCATCGCCCCGGACAGCACGCTGATCCACAGGCCCGCGAAGAGCAGCGCCGCGAAGGCGGTGGTGCGGGCCCCGACCAGCGGGCGCCACACGCGGAACGCCGCGTACAGGGCGCCGGCGGACAGCACGGCGAGCACGGCCCGCAGGACGAGCGGGTTGCCGGTGACCGCGACGAGCGGCGCCGTCAGCAGGCTCGTCCCGCGCGAGCGCGGCGCGCTGAAGAACGCGGCCGGATTGCGGGGGTCGTACTGGGAGACGTAGACGGCCTCGTCCCAGCCGAGCCCGTGGCCCAATTGGCCTACTACAAAGATGAGTTGGGCTGTGCCGTAGAGCGCGGCGACGGCCGCGAGCCAGGTGCCGGGCCCGGGAGCACGCCGGATCTCGGGGCGGGGGTGCGGGATGTCGGGGGCCAAGTGCCCGGCCGGAGCGGTCAGTTCGCGCAGTGGTGTCACAGCGCCCCTAGGGTGTGCGGGGTTGTGTGGAGCCCTGGGTAAGGCGTCCTCGTCGGTCATCGTGTTTCCCCCCACGCCCGCCGGTCCGCGTGGCGCGCACCGAACGGGCCTTCCTGTGCGCCCAGTTGGCGGCCCGGGCGCGGAGCCGTTGCCATGCACGACGTCGTCGCGACGCTCGCAGTTGGGTGAAAAGCAAGCCATATCGGGCGACGATCGGTTCCGGGTCGTAGCGGTGCGCCGAGGCGAGCGCCGCCGCGCCCATCCCCTTGCGGGCCGTGTCGTCCTCGATCAGCGTGACCATGGCCTCGGCGAGCGCCCGCGCGTCACCGACCGGCACCAGCAGTCCGTCGAGCCCGTGGGTGACGATCTCGCCGGGCCCGAGCGGCGCGTCCGTGCTGACCACCGGGACCCCGCAGCGCATCGCCTCCACCAGCGTCATCCCGAACGACTCCGCGTCCGACGCGCTGACCACGAGGGACGCCCGGGCGAACTCCGGCTCGATCGGCGACACCGCGCCCATCAGCCGGGCCCGGCCGGTCAGCCCGAGCCCGGACACCAGGTCGCGCAGCCGGTCCTCCTGCGTGCCGCCGCCGTAGATCCGCAGCTCCCAGTCGGGCTCCTTCGCGGCCACCGCGGCGAACGCCTCCAGGAGCAGGTCGTACCGCTTGCCCGGCGCGAGCCGCCCGGCCGCCGCGACGACCTTCGACGTACCGTCCGACGGCGGGACCGCGGCGGGCGGCACGATGTTCGGCACGGACAGCACCTCGACGCCCGGCAGCGGCATCCTCGCCCGGTACACGCCCGCGTCCTCCCGCGTCATCGTCACCACGGCGTCGAGGGCGCGGTAGTGCCGGGCGAGCACCTTGCGCAGCTTCTTCGTGTGCGCGTCGTGGCGCAGGTGCTCCTGCGCGATCCGCAGGGCCCGCTTCGGTCCCCACTTCGCGAGGTAGACGTTGATACCGGGGCGCGTACCGATGACGACGTCGGCGTCGCACCGCTCCTCCAGGTACGCGCGCATCCGCTCGTCGTGCAGGAGCGAGTACTGCTTGTGGCGCTTCTCGGCGTCCGGGAAGTCCCGGGCCGGCTCGGCGAACGCGGGCTGCCGGCTGTCGGCGCTGTCCGCCCGGGTGTCCACCAGCGGGACGAGCCCGATCCGCGGGTCGACCGGGAAACGCGGAGTCTCCCGGTGCCGGGACAGCGAGACGATCTCCACCTCGTGACCGCCGTGCTCGACGAGCGCGGCGGCGAGGTTGAGTGTGGTGCGCACCGTGCCGCCGATGGCGTACACGTTGTGCACCAGGAACACGATCTTCATGCGTACGGCCTTCCCCGGCATGTCCCCAATGTCCGGGCTGAGCCTGCTCGGATCAGGTAAGCCGCTCCTGCGGTGCCGGTGAGAGGCGGGTAAGAAGCCCTTTGGCGGACGCCTGATCAGGGGATGCGCGCAGGGCCGCGAGGCACACTGGCGGGGTGACGCACCACCCCGGACCTTCCGCCCCCACCGTGCTGCTCGCCGAGGACGACCGGCCGATCCGCAGCGCCCTGGAGCGCGCCCTGACCCTGGAGGGGTACGCCGTCACGGCCGTCGCCGACGGTGTCGAGGCGATCGCCGCCGCGCACCGGTCGCGCCCCGACGTCCTCGTCCTCGACGTGATGATGCCGGGCATCGACGGCCTCCAGGTCTGCCGGGTGCTGCGCGCCGAGGGCGACCGCACGCCGATCCTGATGCTGACCGCGCTCGTGGAGACCCCGGACCGGATCGCGGGCCTCGACGCGGGCGCCGACGACTACGTGGTCAAACCCTTCGACGTGGAAGAGGTCTTCGCCCGCCTGCGGGCCCTGCTGCGCCGCACGACGCCCCGGCCGGCGGAGGACCGCGACGACTCGCAGGTGACCGCCGCCGACCTGCGCATCGATCCGGCCGCCCGGCGCGCCTGGCGCGGAACCCGCGAACTGGAGCTGACCAGAACGGAGTTCGACCTCCTGGAACTCCTGGCCCGCAACAGCGGCATCGTCCTCGACCACGCCACGATCTACGACCGCATCTGGGGCTACGACTTCGGGCCGGGCTCGAAGAACCTCGCGGTCTACGTCGGATACCTGAGGCGCAAGGTGGACGAGCCGGAGGGGGAGCCGCTCATCCACACCGTCAGGGGAGTGGGCTACGTCTTGAGGGAAGGGTGAGCATGCCCGGCGGCGCGCCCGGCCACGACGGACCGGCGCGCGCCCGGCGACGGCGCACCCCCCAGAGCCTGCGCACCAAACTGGCCGTCTCCTTCGCCGCGGTCGCCGCGGGCGTCACCGCCCTGGTCGGCTTCCTCTCCTACGACTCGGCGGCCCGCCTCGTCCGCGTGGACCAGCAGGCCGTCTTCGACGAGGTGGTCCACGGCCTGCGCCAGCAGGTCCGCCAGCAGAAGCTCACCCCGGCCGACTTCACCGCCGCCGACCCGGACCACGACGGGCCCCGCGACGACCTGACCCGCCCGGCCGGCACCGACGTCCAGGTGCTCGGCCCGGGCGGCGCCGTCGTCGACGCCGGCACGCCGAGGCTCCCGGTCGGCGCCGCGGCCCGCCAGGTGGCGGACGCGCGGGCCGCCGGGACGCTCGCCGAGGACGACGACGCACGGATCGACGACGACGAGTACCGCCTGGCGACGGTCTCGCTCGGCGGCGGCCGCGGTGCCGTCCAGGTCGCCCAGGAGTTCAGCGACACCGAGGACCTGCTCGCGGAGCTGCAGCGGCGCACGATTCTGTACGCCGGCGCGGTCGTCGCCGCCGCGGGCCTGTTCGGCTGGTGGCTCGCCCGCCGCATCACGTCCCGCCTGGTGCGGCTCGCGCAGACCGCGGAGGGCGTGGCGTCGACCGGGCGCCTCGACGTCCCGGTCCCGGTCACCGGCGGCGACGAGGTCGGCAGCCTGGGCCGCTCCTTCGACCGGATGCTGGGCCGCCTGGCCCGTTCGGTGGAGGACCAGCGCCGCCTCGTCCAGGACGCGGGCCACGAACTCCGTACGCCGCTCACCTCGCTGCGCACGAACATCTCGCTCCTGCGCCGCATCGACGAACTCCCGCCCGCCGCCCGCGAGGAACTCGTCGCCGATCTCGCCCAGGAGTCCCGCGAACTCACCGACCTGGTCAACGAGCTGGTGGAACTCGCGGCGGGCAAGGAGGACGACGAGCCGGCCGTCGCGGTGGCCCTCGCGCAGACCGCCGAGGACGTCGCGGCGCTGGCCCGGCGCCGCAGCGGCCGCACGGTCGTCGTCCGCGCCGAGGGCGCCGACACGACGATCACGGGCCGCCCGGCCCAGCTGCAGCGCGCCCTGTCCAACCTCGTGGAGAACGCCGCCAAGTTCGACACCGACGGCACGGCCCCCATCGAGATCGCCGTCACCCGGGTCCCGGACGGCGTCCGCGTCGAGGTCCTCGACCGCGGCCCCGGCATCGCCGACACCGACACGGACCGCGTCTTCGACCGCTTCTACCGCGCCCCGGCCGCCCGCAGCCTCCCCGGCTCGGGCCTCGGCCTGTCCATCGTGCGCGAGGTCGCGTCAGCCCACGGCGGGGCCCCGTTCGCCGCGCGACGCGAGGGCGGGGGAGCGGTGATCGGCTTCGTGGTGAAGGGAGTTGGGGCCTCCACGCGGCACGGGACGTGACGGCCGACGCAGGAGAGGGGCCGTCCCGGTGGTACCCCGCTACGCTGCCCGCCATGGGTGGGGATGATCAGCGGCCGGAGCCGCAGCCGAGGCTGTACAGCAATCGTTGGGCCGACGCCGTGGGCCCGGGAGGCGATGAGCCACCCGTCGACCGGTGTCGCTGCTTCGCCCGGCCGCAGGGGCCCGTCGAACAGCACGCCGACCGGCAGGACACCTCGGCGCCGGGCTGGCTGCACCTGCTCGAGGTGATCGAGGAGGCGGCGGCCGACGGCCGGGAGGTGTTCAAGCCGCTGGTCGAACTCAGCCCCGGCGAGCGCCGCCAGATCGTCACGCTCCCCTCCACCATCGCGCGGCTCACCGAAGTCAGGCACCTGGTCCTGTACGGCAGCAACCTGGTGCGCGTCCCGCCCGAGATCGGCGCGATGACGAACCTGGAGGAGTTCAGCCCGTACACGTCCTACCGGCTGCACTGGTTCCCGTACGAGATCACGCGCTGCACGAAGCTGCGCGAGAGCACGGTCAGCACCCGCGCCCTGTACGGCAACTTCAAGTACCGTCCGCCCTTTCCCCGCCTGTCGTCGAAGCCACGGCCGGTGCCCGCGGGGCGCCGCTGCAGCGTCTGCGACACGGAACCGGCGGACGGCACGGCCCGCTGGGCCTGGCTGTCGCGGGCGGTGGGGACCGACGTCCTGCCGCTGCTCGTGCGGGCCTGCTCACAGGAGTGCCTGGACGCCCTGCCCGCGGGGGCCGAGGGGTATGAGCCGACGCCGCATCTGGGCGGGGCGGTCGGGTCCGTCGGCCGGGAGTAGGCCAGGAGCGGGTCAGGGGTGGCTCAGGGCCAGACGAGGCAGTACGCCTGATGTCCGGCGTCGTGCAGGCGGTGGCTGAAGTCCTGCCATTCGTGCAGGAGTTGGTACACGTTGAACGCGTCGCGCGGGCCGCCCCGGTCCGGGACCGTGGACCAGATGAAGGCCGCCGCGCCGACGGCCTCCTCGCCGACGCCGCGCAACGGGTCGACGACCGTCATGGGGAGCTTGACCACCGCGTAGTCGGGGTGCAGGACCACCAGTTCCAGCGGGGGGACCCGGTGCAGGGGTATGCCCTCGATGCCGGTGAGCACCATCGCGGCCATCGTCTCCGGCTTGATCTTGGTGAACATGCCGCCCATGCCGAGCTCGTCACCGCCGAGCTCCTCGGGACGCATGGAGATCGGGACACGGGCCGCCGTGGCGCCGTCGGGCGCGCCGAAGTATTTGTACGTCACCCCCACCCGGCCACCATTCCCGCTCCCGCTTCCCACCGTCGGCACCATCGGCTCCTCGCGGTCGTCGCGCCGGTGCTTCCCCCGTCGGGCACGCCGGGGGCCCAGGTCGTCGGTCCCCTCGCCCAGTCCGCCGCCACCGCGATGCATATCTCCACCCGACTGCTGTTCCAGGGCGCCAAAGCCCTTTTCTAGGCCGCGCGACCGCCGACGCGCAACCCGATCATCGTGTCAGTGACCTCCCCCACGGTCACCCGCCGAAACGTCCGGGCGGAACAACTGCGCGAGTGAGGCTCCCACCACCCGTACAGATGCCGTACGGGGTTCTGACAGTGATAGTCAGGGGAGAGTCTAGGCCGCCACGGGTCCGCGCGGAGGGGGCCGAGAGGACGGGCCGTACGCTGAGAGGCATGGCAGAGGCGAACAACACCCCCTATCCCTATGAGGCACCCGTTTCACAGGGACTCTTCGACCGTGCGGCCGTCGTGACGCCCGGTGGCGTGAACTCTCCGGTGCGCGCCTTCCGCGCCGTGGGCGGTACGCCCCGTTTCATGGTGTCCGGTACCGGTCCTTATCTGACGGACGCCGACGGACGTGAGTACGTCGATCTCGTGTGCTCGTGGGGGCCGATGATCCTCGGCCATTCCCACCCCGAGGTCATCGCGGCGGTGCAGGAGGCCGTCGCGCGCGGCACGTCGTTCGGCACACCGGGCGAGGGCGAGGTCGCGCTCGCCGAGGAGATCGTCGACCGGATCGCGCCCGTCGAGCAGGTCCGGCTCGTGTCCTCCGGCACCGAGGCGACCATGTCCGCGATCCGGCTCGCCCGCGGCTTCACCGGCCGCGCCAAGGTGATCAAGTTCGCCGGGTGCTACCACGGGCACGTCGACGCGCTGCTGGCCGCCGCCGGGTCGGGCGTCGCCACCTTCGGCCTGCCGGACACCCCGGGCGTCACCGGCGCCCAGGCCGGCGACACGATCGTCCTGCCGTACAACGACATCGAGGCCGTGCGGGCCGCGTTCGCCGCGCACCCGGGCGAGATCGCCTGCGTCATCACCGAGGCCTCGCCCGGCAACATGGGCGTCGTGCCGCCGCGCGACGGCTTCAACGCCTCCCTCAAGGCCGCGTGCCAGGAGAACGGCGCGCTGTACATCTCCGACGAGGTCATGACCGGCTTCCGCACGTCGAAGGCCGGCTGGTTCGGCGTCGACGGTGTCGTCCCGGACCTCATGACCTTCGGCAAGGTCATGGGCGGTGGCTTCCCCGCCGCCGCCTTCGGTGGCCGCGCCGACGTCATGGCGCACCTCGCCCCGGCCGGGCCGGTCTATCAGGCGGGCACGCTGTCCGGTAACCCGATCGCGACCGCCGCCGGCCTCGCCCAGCTGCGCCTGCTCGACGACGCCGCGTACGCGAAGGTCGACGCGGTCAGCGAGCAGCTCCGTACGCTCGTCGGCGAGGCGCTCACCAAGGAAGGCGTCGCGCACCGCGTGCAGAACGCCTCCAACATGTTCTCCGTGTTCTTCACGGACGACGAGGTGCGGAACTACGACGACGCCAAGGCGCAGGAGTCCTTCCGCTTCACGCCGTTCTTCCACTCGATGCTGGCGCAGGGCGTCTACCTGCCGCCGTCGTCCTTCGAGTCCTGGTTCGTCTCCACCGCCCACGACGAGCGGGCGGTCGAGCGCATCGCCGCCGCGCTCCCGGCCGCCGCCCGCGCGGCCGCGGAGGCCACCGCATGAGCACCCAGGACCGCAGCAACGACATCACCGTCGTCCACCTCATGCGCCACGGCGAGGTGCACAACCCGGAGGGGGTCCTGTACGGGCGGCTGCCCGACTACCACCTCTCCGAGCTGGGCCGGCAGATGGCCGACCGGGTCGCCGAGCACCTCTCGGCCCGCGACGTCACGCACGTCGTCGCCTCCCCGCTGGAGCGGGCCCAGGAGACGGCGACGCCGATCGCCAAGGCCCACGGCCTCGACCTGAACAGCGACGGCCGCCTCATCGAGGCGGGCAACGTCTTCCAGGGCAAGACCTTCGGCGTCGGCGACGGCGCGCTGAAGAACCCGGACAACTGGAAGCACCTCGTCAACCCGTTCAAGCCGTCCTGGGGCGAGCCCTACATCGACCAGGTCGTCCGGATGATGGGCGCGCTCGACGCGGCCAAGGACGCGGCGCGCGGGCACGAGGCCGTCTGCGTCAGCCACCAGCTGCCCATCTGGATCGTGCGGTCGTACGTGGAGAAGCGCAGGCTCTGGCACGACCCGCGCAAGCGGCAGTGCACCCTGGCCTCCGTGACGTCCTTCACGTACCGGGGCGACAAGATCGTCTCGGTGGGCTACAGCGAGCCGGCCATCGACCTCGTCCCCGCCCACCTGCGGGCCGGCGCCAAGCCGGTGAAGGGGAAGGACAAGGCGTTCGGCGCCTGAGCCGAGCTGTTCCCGACACGCCCCATCCGAAAGGCCGCCGTCGACCGGCGGCCTTTCGGCGTCCGCGCCTGCGTCCGCCCCTGCGCCCGTCCCTGTGTCCGTCCTGTGCGGTGCAACAAAACCGCCCAAAAGCGTCCTACTTTCGCGGAACCCGCGTGTTCCTCGCGCCCTCTAAAGGGGTGCCCACGGTGAATGGGTGCACGGCGCGACGAATGGGGACGGTATGCGCGATGTCAGTCGAAGGGGACTTCTCGGAGTCGGCGCGGGCGCGGCCGCCGCGGTGGCGCTCGCCGGATGCGGATCGAGAGACACTCCGGCCGCCCCTCCGGCCGGGCCGGGAAAGCCGGGTCACCCCGGTGCCCCCAAGCAGCCGGCCGCGAAGCCCATCGGCGACGGCTCGACCGCGTACACCGGAAAGCAGCCCAAGCAGCCGGGCGCGCCCGAGAAGCTCGAACCGGGGCAGCAGCCGCCGCAGTTCGTGATCTTCTCCTGGGACGGCGCGGGCGAGGTGGGCAACGGACTGTTCCCCCGCTTCCTCAAGCTCGCCGAGGACCACGGCGCGCACATGACCTTCTTCCTCTCGGGCCTCTATCTCCTGCCCGAGTCGAAGAAGCGCCTGTACAGCCCGCCGAACAACGCGGTGGGCGCCTCCGACATCGGCTATCTCACCGACGCCCACATCAAGGAGACGCTGACGTACGTCCGTCAGGCCTGGCTCGACGGGCACGAGATCGGCACGCACTTCAACGGCCACTTCTGCGTCGGCACCGGCTCCGTCGCCAACTGGACGCCCGCGCAGTGGCGCAGCGAGATCGACCAGGCCACGTCCTTCGTGAAGGAGTGGCGCACGAACACGGGCTGGACCGACCTGCCCGCGCTGCCCTTCGACTACGACAAGGAGCTGACCGGCGGCCGCACCCCCTGCCTGCTCGGCCAGGCGAACCTGCTGCCCACCGCCCGCGAGCTCGGCTGGCGCTACGACGCGTCCTCGCCCGGCGGCCGCCAGCGCTGGCCCGACAAGCGGATGGGGGTCTGGGACCTGCCGCTGCAGGCCGTCCCGTTCCCCGGCCACACCTTCGAGGTGCTGTCGATGGACTACAACATGCTGGCGAACCAGTCCCACAACTCCACGCGCGCGCCCGCCTACAACTACCCGGGCTGGCGCAAGCAGTCGGCCGAGGCGTACATCGCCGGGTTCAGGCGCGCGTACGAGACGAACCGGGCGCCGTTCTTCATCGGCAACCACTTCGAGGAGTGGAACGGCGGCATCTACATGGACGCCGTGGAGGAGGCCCTCAAGCACATCGCGGCCACCGCCGAGAAGCACAACGACGTACGGCTCGTCTCCTTCCGGCAGTTCGTCGACTGGCTGGACGCGCAGGACCCCGAGGTGCTGGACAAACTCCGCACACTGGACGTCGGGCAGCGGCCGGCGCAGGGCTGGCGGACGTTTCTCGCCAAGCCGGAAAAGGGCCGTACAAACCGCTCCTGAAGTGGGATTGTTCGACCATGAGGGGGGTGCGAAAGATCCCTTGAACGGACATGCGAAACTTTTCACATGAGTGCCGCCTGCCGCGCCCCCCGCATCGCCGCGACCACGCGCCGCGCCGCCAAGCTGACCGTAGGAGCCGCCGTGGCGGCCCTGGTCCTGACGGCGTGCGGCAGCGGCGGCACCTCCGGGGGCGGCAACAACACCAACTTCGTGACGAGCACCGGCGGGATCTCCACCGTCAAGAAGGGCGAGCGTCACGACGCCCCGGTCCTCACCGGCAAGGACCTCACCGGCAAGCCGCTGAGCACCGACGACTACAAGGGCAAGGTCCTCGTCGTCAACATCTGGGGATCCTGGTGCTCGCCCTGCCGCGCCGAGGCGAAGTACTTCTCCACGGTCTCCGACCAGGTCAAGGACAAGGACGTCCAGTTCGTCGGGATCAACACCCGGGACCCGCGGTCCGACTCGGCCATCGCCTTCGAGAAGGACTACGGCATCACCTACCCGAGCTTCTACGACCCGTCGGGCAAGCTCCTGCTGAAGTTCGAGAAGGGCACCCTCAACCCGCAGGGCATCCCCAACACCCTGGTCATCGACCGCGAGGGCAAGCTCGCCGCACGCTCGCTGAAGGCGCTGAACTCCAAGAGCCTGCACGAGCTCATCGACCCCGTGATCGCGGAAAAGTGATCGACGGTGACCCCCACGCTCGTCGCACTCGCCGCTGACGGAATCGGCGGCACCGTGGAGAACGGTGCCCTGGTGTTCGCCCTGCCGATCGCCGTCCTCGGCGGACTCGTCTCCTTCTTCTCGCCGTGCGTCCTGCCGCTCGTGCCCGGCTATCTCTCCTACGTCACCGGGATCAGCGGCACCGACCTGATGGAGGCGCGGCGCGGGCGGATGGCCGCCGGCGCCGCCCTGTTCGTCCTCGGGTTCACCGTGGTCTTCGTCTCCGGCGGCGCGCTCTTCGGGTTCTTCGGACAGACACTGCAGGAGTACCGGGACGTCCTCACCAAGGTGCTGGGCGTCCTCATGCTCGTCATGGGCGTCTTCTTCATGGGGCTCATGCCCTGGCTGACCCAGCGCGAGTTCCGCTTCCACAAGCGGCCGGTGACCGGGCTGGTCGGGGCGCCGATACTGGGCGCGCTGTTCGGTATCGGCTGGACCCCGTGCATCGGCCCGACCCTCGGCGCGGTGAGCGGCCTGGCCATGAACCAGGGCAGCGCGGGCCGCGGCGCCCTGCTGATGGTCGCGTACTGCGTCGGACTCGGCGTCCCCTTCGTGCTCGCCGCGGTCGCCTTCCGCAAGGCGCTCGGCGCCTTCGGCTGGGTCAAGAAGCACTACGCCTGGGTGATGCGCATCGGCGGCATCATGATGATCCTGACCGGCGTCCTCCTGCTGACCGGTGCGTGGGACAGCCTCGTACAGCAGATGCAGATCTGGTCCAACGGCTTCCAAGTGGGAATCTGACTATGAGCAAGACGAACGTCCCCGAAGAGGCCGCCCAAGAGGCCGGCCAACAGGCCGCCCAGGAGGCCACCGAGCGGGAAGCCACGGCGCAGCTCAGCACGGCCCCGCAGGAGGACCGCACCCCGGGCTCCGCGACGTTCGGCGTCATCGGCTGGGCCCGCTGGTTCTGGCGGCAGCTGACCTCGATGCGGGTCGCGCTGATCCTGCTGTTCCTGCTCTCGCTCGGCGCGATCCCCGGCTCGCTGATCCCGCAGTCCGGCACGGACCAGATGAAGGTCGACGCGTTCAAGAAGGCCCACGAGCACCTCGGGCCGCTCTACGACAAGCTCGGCCTCTTCCACGTCTACAGCTCGGTGTGGTTCTCCGCGATCTACATCCTGCTGTTCGTCTCGCTGATCGGCTGCATCATCCCGCGCACCTGGCAGTTCGTCGGCCAGCTGCGCGGCCGCCCGCCGGGTGCCCCGGGGCGCCTCGACCGGATGCCCGCGTACGCGACCTGGCGCACCGAGGCCGGCGCGGACGAGGTGCGGGCCGCGGCGCTGACGATGATGAAGAAGCGGCGCTACCGCTCGCACGTCGTCGGTTCGGCCGTCGCCGCCGAGAAGGGCTACCTGCGCGAGGCCGGCAACCTGATCTTCCACATCGCGCTGATCGTGATGCTGGTCGGCTTCGCCACCGGCCAGCTGTTCAAGTCCGACGGCACCAAGCTGGTCCTGGAGGGCGACGGCTTCGCCAACACCCTCTCCCAGTACGACGACTTCTCCTCCGGCAACCTCTTCGACAAGGACACCGGCCTCGCCCCCTTCAGCTTCACGCTCAAGGACTTCACCGGGACGTACGAGCGCAGCGGCCCCAACAAGGGCACCGCGCGCACCTACAAGGCCGACGTCACCTACAGCGAGGGCTCGGACGGCGCGGAGAAGAAGGCGACCATCAAGGTCAACGAGCCGCTGAAGATCGACGGCACCAAGATCTTCCTCTCCGGCCACGGCTACGCGCCCGTGGTCACCGTCCGCGACGGCAAGGGCAAGATCGTCTCCGACCACACGCCGGTGCCGCTGCTGCCGATCGACTCCAACCAGACGTCGACCGGTGCCATCAAGATCATGGACGGCTACCGCGACAAGGACGGAAGGAAGGACCAGCTCGGCTTCAACGCCTTCTTCGTGCCGACCTTCGCCGGGTCCGGCAAGGGCAACATGTTCTCCCAGTTCCCGGCGCTCGACTTCCCGGTCCTGGCCCTGTCCGCGTACCACGGCAGCCTGGGGGTCGACTCCGGCCTCCCGCAGAACGTGTACCAGCTGGACACGACCAACATGAAGAAGTTCGAGGACTCCAAGGGCGAGCTGCTCAAGAAGCGGCTGCTGCCCGGCGAGACCATGAAGCTGCCGAACGGGGCTGGCTCGATCACCTTCGAGAAGGACGTCCAGGAGTGGGCCACCTTCGAGATCGCCAAGCAGCCCGGCACCGGCTGGGCGCTCACCGGCGCCATCGCGGCCATCGCGGGTCTGGTCGGCTCGCTGTTCATCCAGCGCCGCCGCGTCTGGGTGCGGACCACCGCCGGCGCCGACGGCGTGACCGTCGTCGAGATGGCGGGCCTGGGCCGCAGCGAGTCCGCGAAGCTCCCCGAGGAGCTGGGCCGCCTGGTCGAGCAACTGCACGCACAGGCGCCGTCCGCGCCCGACCCCGATGAGCCCGACACCGAAACCCCCGAACCACCCACTGCTGTTCCTGCCGCCGAAGGGGCTGAGAAGTGAATCTCGCCGCCGCGACCAACGAGAACCTGGCGCAAACCAGTAACGTCCTCATCTACTCGTCGATGGCCGTCTATCTGCTGGCCTTCTTCGCGAACATGGCCGAGTGGATCTTCGGCAGCCGCAGCAAGACCGGCCGAGCGGCCGCCGCGCTGACGCAGAAGGCGGAGAAGCCGGCCACGGCCCCCGCCGTCCAGGTCCAGCAGAAGGGCGGCACCGCCGTCCTGGACCGGCCGCAGGTCGTCACCCGGGCCGCCTCCGGCTCCCGTGGTGATGTCCCGGACGGCCCCGGTGCCTCCGGCGGTGACGAGCAGGGCGACCTCTACGGCCGTATCGCCATCTCGCTCACCGTGCTCGGCTTCCTCGTCGAGTTCGCCGGTGTCCTCACCCGCGCGCTCTCCGTGCAGCGTGCCCCGTGGGGCAACATGTACGAGTTCAACATCACCTTCTCCACCGTCGCCGTCGGTGTGTACCTCGGCCTGCTCGCGCTGAAGAAGAACGTCCGCTGGCTCGGCCTCCCCCTGGTCACCACGGTCCTCCTCGACCTCGGTCTCGCCGTCACCGTCCTGTACACCGCCAGCGACCAGTTGGTTCCCGCGCTGCACTCGTACTGGCTGTACATCCACGTCTCCACGGCGATCTTCTGCGGCGCCGTCTTCTACGTGGGCGCGGTCGGCACCCTGCTCTACCTCTTCAAGGACTCCTACGAGAACAAGCTGTCCCAGGGCGGGAAGCCGGGCCGCTTCGCCACCTCGGTGCTGGAGCGCCTGCCCGCCTCCGCGTCCCTGGACAAGTTCTCGTACCGCATCAACGCCGCGGTCTTCCCGCTGTGGACGTTCACGATCATCGCGGGCGCGATCTGGGCCGGCGACGCGTGGGGCCGCTACTGGGAGTGGGACCCGAAGGAGACCTGGTCCTTCATCACCTGGGTCGCCTACGCCTGTTACCTGCACGCCCGCGCCACCGCGGGATGGAAGGGCCGCAAGGCCGCCTACCTGGCCCTGATCGCCTTCGGCTGCTGGCTGTTCAACTACTACGGCGTGAACATCTTCGTGTCCGGCAAGCACTCGTACGCCGGGGTCTGACACCACCCCACCCGCGCAAGGCCGGCTCCTGTGACGCACGTCACGGGAACCGGCCTTCGTCGTACGGACAGTTGGAGGGTGTGGAGACCAATCAGGGGGACCGGCCGACGGACCGGCAGGTGGACCGCAGAGCGCTGCGGGCGAGCGTCCGCGGTGGTGACCCGTCCGCGTTCGCCGAGCTCTTCGACGCGTACGCGCGTTCCGTCCACCACCACGCCTTCCGGCTGACCGGCGACCGGTCGGTGGCCGAGGACGTCGTCTCGCTGACGTTCCTGGAGGCGTGGCGGCTGCGCGCGCGGACCGACCCGGACGGCGGTTCGCTGCGGCCCTGGCTGCTCGGCATCGCCACGAACATCACCCGCAACACCCGGCGGGCCCACCGCCGCCACGCCGCCGCGCTGGCCCGTGTCCCGCCGCCCGAGCCCGTGCCCGACATCGCCGACGACGTGGCGGGCCGCCTCGACGACTCCGCGTACCTCGACGCCGTACGGACGGCGGTCGAGAAGCTGCGCCGTCCCGAGCGCGAGGTGCTCGCCCTGTGCGCCTGGGGCGGGCTCGACTACGCGGCCGCCGCCGAGGCCCTCGGCATCCCCGTCGGCACCGTCCGCTCCCGGCTGTCGCGGGCGCGGGCCCGGCTGGCGGCGGAACTCGCCGCGCGGCCCGGACAGATGAAGGGTGGCCGGCCGTCCGTGGCCGGGCCCACGCAGGAGGGACGCCCGTGACCGACATTCCGCCGCCCCACGACCACGACCTGCCGCCCGGCCGTCACCGGGCGCTGCGGGAGCATCTGCTGCGCGAGATCGACTCCGCGCGCGAGACGCCCGTACGGACGTCATGGCGCCGCCCCGTCCTCCTCGCGCCCGTCGCGGCCGCGGCGCTGGCCGTCGCCGTCGTGGTGGGGGTGGCCGTGACCCGGGACGCGTCGTCGGGGCCGGCGGAGCCGCGGCCGGGGGTCTTCAGCACGCACACGAGCGCGGTGAACCCGACCATGGTGCTCGACCGGGCGGCGCTGGCCGCCGAAGGCCGCAAGGACGTCCCCACGAAGGACAGCCAGTTCCTCTACCTGGAGCAGGAGGGCTACCACTGGAAGACGGACCCGGGGAAGAAGCTGCCGGAAGGCTGCTTCACCACGGGGGAGGCGCGCAGGCCCGACGGGGTCCAGGAGCTGTGGCAGTCGGTCGACGGGCGGCACGTGGGCCTGCGCCGGGAGCACCGCGCCGACGGGACCCTCGTGGACCACCCGATCGCCGTCCAGTCGCCCGGCCAGGACCTGCCGACGTCGTACCGGCAGGCCGAGCGCGAGCTGCCCACCGACGTGAACGCGATGTACCGCTGGCTGGTGAAGGGCGATGACCACGTGGCCGCGTTCGGGAAGGCGCGCCTCCTGCTCGACAGCCTGGTGCTGCCGCCCAGGACGTCCGCCACGCTGTTCCGGGCGCTCGCCAGGATCCCGGGGCTCGTGGTCGTCGAGGACGCCAGGGACCTGCTGGGGCGCACCGGTGTGGCCGTCGCCCTGGACACGACCGACGAGCAGGGCACCCTGACGGGGGAGCGCAGCGAGCTGATCTTCCGTACGGACAACTCCCTCTACCTGGGCAGCAGCACGGTCGAACTCGCCGCGCCCAAGGACCGGTGCGACGTCCTGGACCCCGGCGACCTGATCATGGGAACGGTCGTGCTGGGTCAGGCGGTCGTCGCCCGGACCGGACAGAACCGCTGACGTCAGCCGACCGTGATCGCGTCCAGCTTCCCCCGCAGATACACGTGCGAGTCCACCGGCTCGTACGCGACCCTGCCCTTCGGCGCGGGCACCGGCTCCACCACGGTCCGCGGGTCGCACTCGTAGAAGTAGACCAGCGACATGAGCTCCTCGGCGGGCGTATCGGCCGGGGGCGGCAGGACCCGGTGGCGGCCCGAGCGCCAGCGGTCGCCGGTCCAACGGGCCATCAGGTCACCGATGTTGATGGTGAACGCCTCCGGGTCGAACGGCGCGTCCTCCCAGCCGCCCTCGTCCGTGAAGACCTGGAGGCCGCCCTTGCCTGCCTGCCGGTCGAGGACCGTGACCGTGCCGAAGTCGGTGTGCGGGCCGATGCGGAACTGGCCGGGTTCGGGGGTGCCGACGACCTCCGTGCCCGGATACCAGTTGATGTTGAAGCCCCAGGTGGGGCGGCCGGTGTGCCGGGTGAAGAAGTCGGCGGGCTCGTCGAGCGCGACCGCGAGCAGCTCCAGGAGCCGGTCGGAGAGCGCCTGCATCTGGGAGAGGTACGTCTCCACCAGGTCGCGGAGTTCGGGCGCCTCGTCCGGGAAGACGTTCTCGCCCGACCACTCGGCGGCGACCGCCGGGTCGGTGAAGCCCGCTGACGTGGAGGTGGCGAAGGACAGGGACTCCTTCAGGTCGGGCGGGGTCTCGGTGCCCTCCGAGTAGCCGTTGGCCTCGGCGCCGGGGCCGAGCCAGCCGCGGCCGCCGACCTTCACCGCGTACGGCTCCTTCACGGCGGCGGGCAGCTGGAAGAAGGCGCGGGCCGCGTCCCGGATCCGGGTCCGCAGGGCCGGGTCGACGCCGTGTCCCGTGACCAGGAGGAAGCCCGCCGTCTGCAGGGCCTCGTCCACGGTGTCGGCGACGGCGGCGCGGGCCGCCGGGTCGCCGGACAGCCACGGCCGCAGGTCGACGGTGGGGATGCGGGGGGTGCGGGGCGCGCCCGGAGCAGTGGTCATGCGTCCACTCTCGGCCCACGGAAACACCGGGGCAACGTGCGCGCCGTACTCTCCGGGCAGTCCGCACCCCGACGGAATGTCCGCCCCCGGGAGGCCCGTGTGCCCGCACTCACGCTCCGCGAGATCCTGGCCCTCGATGTCGTCGCCGACGCCTCACCCGAACTGCTTGCGGGGGAGGGTGCGTTGGACCGCCCGGTGCGCTGGGTGCTTCCCCAAGCTCTCCACTTCGTTCGAGCAGGGGAGACCCCATTCAGGGAGGTGTACGAGGGAGCGGGCTTCCTGGACGGCGGGGAGCTGCTGCTCACCAACGGGTTCGCCTTCCTCGGCGCCGACGCGGGGGCGCTCCGGCTGTACGTGCGGGAGCTCGCCGCCCGCGGGGTCGCCGGTCTCGCCGTGGAGGTGGGCCGTTCGCTGGAGCGCATGCCCGTCGAAGTCGTCTCCACGGCACGGGAGTTGGGGTTCCCGCTGGTCGCCCTGCGGCGCGTCGTGCCGTTCGTGCGCATCGCCGAGGCCGCCAACCGGGCCATCGTCACGCACGGCCTCGCCGCCCGCTCGGTCCCGGCCGCGCGCGCCGTCGACCACGGCGCCGCGCTGCTCGCCGACCTCGCCGACGGGCAGCCCCTCAACCAGCCCGAGGTGGCGGCCCGTTCGGGGCTCGCCGGGTTCCGGCCGGGGCCGGGCTCCCGGCTGGTCGGCGTCTCCGTGCACGGGCCGCGGGCCGTCGCGCTCGCCGCCGTCGACCGGGTCGCGGGCCGGTGCGCGCTGCGGGCCGCCTTCCCCGGCGACGTGCTCGCCCTGCTGGTGCCGCCGCCGGGGCGGGACGCCGTCCGTGCCGTACGGGACGCGTTCCTGGCGGTCACCGAGCCGTCCTCGCCCCGCCTCACCGTCGCGGTCGGCCACGCCGTCGGCGCGGACGACGGCTGGCTGCGCTGGAGCGACACCCTGCGCGCCGCCCGTACGACGCTGGAGCTGGCCCTCACCGTGCCCGCGGCCGAACCGGCCTACGGGGACGGCCCGTTGATCACCTCCGCGCGGGCCCTCGCCCTGGAGCGGGAGCTGACCCGCGGCGGCGTCGAGGCCAACCGGGAGCGCCTCGCCCGGATCGTCGACCACGTCCTCGGGCCGCTCCTGGACTGGGAGGCGCTGCACGGCAGCGATCTCGTCCGCACCCTGGAGATCCACCTGCGGCACGGCTGCAGCCCCACCCGCACGGCCGCGCTGCTGCACATCGGACGGCAGTCCCTGTACCAGCGGCTCGACCGCATCGAGTCACTGCTGGGCGTGGAGGTCGGCGACCCGGAGCTGCTCGGGGAGCTGCTGGGCGCCGCGTGCGCGGCCCGGGTCGTCGGGGCCGGGGCGGCTCACGGCTCCAGCGAGCGCCAGATCCTGTCGGGCAGGACCCGGGCCGCCTGATCGAGGTCGATGTCGCCGACGGACAGCCAGCGGCGTGCCGCGCCGATCACCGGTCCGAGGACCATGGACTCGATCAACGGCACCGGAAGCGGCGCCAGTTCACCCGACGCGACCTGCCGGTCCAGCCACTGGGCCACCGGCGAAATACGTGCCTCCTGCGAGTCGCGCAGCTGCCGGGCCTGCGTCATCGTCAGCCGGTCCGCGTACGAGGAGTGCAACAGGCGGGCGGCGTCCGGGTTCTCCCGCACGAATGTGAAGTAGGCCTGCACGACGGCGCGGATGCCGGTGCGCGCGGTCCGCGACCTGGTCATCGCGGCGGTCACCTCGTCGAGCATGCGGCCGAGCCAGCGCAGCAGCAGCGCGCCCATCAGTCCGTCGACGCTGCCGTAGTGGTGGTACAGGCTGCCCAGGCTGACACCGCTCGACTTCGTCAGGGCGCTGACGGTCACGCCCTGTTCGCCCGCTTCGGCGTACACGTCGAGGGCAGCGTCGAGGAGGCGCTCGGCGGTCTCCGCGCCGCGCTGCTGCTTGGGACTCATGATGACTGTCAGCGTAAAGCACCATGTCGTGGCCTTGTCTCCGGATGTGTTTCTAAAGTGAATTTCTAGAAATCCACTCCAACTCGGCGGCGGGCTGCGCCACACTGATCTCCGTGCCAGAGAACCTCGTGTCTCCCGTGCCGCGGCGCGGCCGCCTGACGGCGTTCGCCACCGTGGCGTTGGTCGTGCCCTTGCTGGCCCTGGTCAGCGGGTGCGACGGCGACAGCGACGACGGTGCGGCGCCGTCGTCCTCCTCGTCCTCACCCTTCTCGATCTCCTCGTACTCGCCGTCGTACGAGCCCACGGCGGACACCGATCCGTACGCCACCGACGACCCCTACGACACCGGCGACCCGTACGCCACGGACGACCCGTACGCCACCGACGACCCGTACGCGACCGCGGAACCCACCGCGGACCCCAGCCCGTACACCTCCGGCACCTGCCTCAACGGCACGCTGCCGGACTCCTCCACCGCGCAGGAGGTCGACGACATCGACGAGGTGGACTGCTCCGCCTTTGACGCGCACTACAAGGTCGTGCAGACGATCCCCTTCACGTCCGACATGAGCCGCTGCCAGTCCAACGCGCAGACGCAGTACGCCTTTTCGTCGCGCTACACCATGAACGGCTCCGTCATCAACGAGTACGTGTACTGCCTCGTCGGCCTGGGGTCGTACGCACGGTGAACAGGAATGACGGGAACGAGCCTTTCGAGCTGACGGGCGGCGGCAGATGCCGGCGTCCGTCGTCGCAGGGGCCGTCGAGCGGCACGGGGGACCGCTCGACGGCCCTGGCCTCCCGCCGCTAGGCGGCGACCCGCAGCAGCAGCTTGCCCGTGCTCGTGCGCGAGGCCAGCGCGCGGTGCGCGTCGGCCGCGTCCGCGAGCGCGTACTCGCCCGTGACCGGCAGCTCGATGCCGGGTACGGCGAAGGCCCGCTCCGCGAGCGCGCGCAGCTCCTGGGGCGCGGTCCGCGCCAGGTTCAGGATGGAGAAGCCGCCCACCGACAGGCCGGTGGGGTACAGCTCGGGCTGGCCCACCTGCCACGCCGGCGCCGACGAGGCGTTGCCGAAGGAGACGGCCCGCCCGAACACGGCCAGCGCCCCCAGCGCCTCGCGCAGGACGTCGCCGCCCACCGGGTCGAGCGCCAGATCGACCCCGCGCCCACCGGTCAACTCCCGCACAGCGGCGCCGAATCCGTCGGCGAGCAGCACGTCGTCGTACCCGTACTTGCGCGCGTACGCGGCCTTCGCCTCGCTCGACACGACGCCGATGACCCGGCCCGCTCCCGCGGCCCGCGCCAACTGCCCGGCGACCGTGCCGACACCGCCCGCCGCGCCCTGCACGAGCACCGACTCACCCTCCCGGATCCGCCCCACCGAGTGCAGCAGCGCGTACGCGGTCGGGAGCACCGTCGGCAGTGTCGCGGCGGTGCGCGGCGACGTGCCGGCGGTGAGCGGGAAGACGGTGACGGCGTCGGCCACGGCGACCTCCGCGTAGGCCCCGCCCTCGGTGAGAGCGGCGACCTCCTGGCCGACGGTGAAGCCGTCAACTCCCTTGCCCAGGGCGCGAATCCGGCCGGACACCTCAAGTCCGGGGATGTACGGGAGCGACGGCACCCGGTACCCCTCCAGGCGGGCCTTGTGGTCGGCGAAGTTCACGCCGACGTACGCCACGTCGATCGACACCTGCCCGGGGCCCGGCTCGGGGAGCGCCACCTCCACCGACTCCAGTACCTCGGGCCCGCCGTACTCCGCGAATCGCACCGCACGCATGGCACACACCTTCTGTCGCCCCCAAGTGTTCGTCGAACGGCGAACACTGTCACGGCTCAGACTGTACGACGCGCGACGAACACTCGGCAAGCGGTCGCGTACACCAGCGCGCTCACCGCGAACCCGACGACGCACGTGACGTCGCCGAGCGAGGGCCACTGCTCGGCCGCCCAACCCACGTACTTCTCCTGGTTGGAGAAGAGCGGCACGGAGACGGCGACACCCGTCAACAGGGCCGCGACACCGGGCCAGTTGGTGAAGCCCGGGTCGGTGATCCGTCCGGCGAGCGCCTCGTGGGCAACCGTCCGCATCCGCCACCGCTCCACGAGCACGACCCCCAGCCACGGCCCCACCCAGTACGCGATCACCAGCAGGAACGCCTCGTACGCCGCGCCCGCGTCCGCGAGCGACGCCCACGCCGCCGCCGTCCCGGCGAGCCCCGAGATCACCACCAGCGTCGACCGGCCGAGCCAGGAGGGCAGCCGAAGGCCCAGCGAGGTGACCGACATGGCGGACGAGTACACGTTCAGGGCGTTCGCCGAGACCGCGCCCAGGATGATGGCCAGCAGCGTCAAGTCGCCCAGCCAGGACGGCAGATGACCGGTGAAGGCGTCCGTCGGCGTGGCTCCCTCGGGCGCCGCGATCGTCGCCGACGCCACCCCGATCATGGAGACCACGAAGACGGAGACGAACAGCCCGAGCCCCGAGTGGAGTGCCGTCTTCCAGCGGGGCGTCGCGGCGGGCAGATAGCGCGAGTAGTCCGACGCCCCCGGGTTCCAGCCCGCCGCGTACCCCCACGCCGAACTGAACGCGAGCAGGAACCCGCCCACACCGCCGCCCGAACCGCCGCCGGAGAGATCGGCCTTGCCGAAGGTCCAGAACCCGGCCAGCAGGAAGACGACGGCCAGCACCGGAAGCGCGTACCGCTCGAAGGCGTGCACGAAGTTGTGGCCGATGAAGCCGATGGCGATCTCGGCCGCGACGACCAGGAGGAGGGACGGCAGCGGACGGAGCCCGGTCAGCGAGTTCAGCGCGAACGCGGCGCTGACGCTGTTCACGGCGAACCAGCCCACCCCCGCCACGATCGCGTTGACCCCGCTGGGCAGCAGATTGCCGCGCCGCCCGAACGCGAACCGGCCGATCGCCATCTGCGGCACCCCGAACCGGGGTCCGTCCATGCTCAGGACGCCGTGCGTGACCGAGCCGACCGCGGTGCCCAGCAGCAGCGCCGCCGCGGCCTGCCAGAAGCTCAGCCCGAAGAACAGCACCGAGATCACGCCGATGTAGACGGTCGCGAACTCGATGTTCGGGGAGGCCCACGTCCACAGCAACTGCCGTGGCCCGCCGTGCCGTTCGGCGTCGGGGATCGGTTCGGACCCGGCCGTCTCGACGGCGATGACCTTGTCGCCGTACGTCGGTGGAGCCGGGGGAGCGGCGTCGGTGCTGGTGGGGGCGGTGCCCGGGGCGGTCGTCATGCCCCCTGAGTGTCCGGCCGCGGACGCGCCCCGCACAGGGGCGCACTGTCCGCTTCCGGGGGCGTGACGACGTACAGCCTGTAGGGGGCTACTCGCCGATGTCCTCGTTCCACAGCTCGGGCCGGGCCGCGATGAAGTCCTCCATCATGCCGACGCACTCGGGGTCGTCGAGCAGCACGACCTCCACGCCGTGCTCGGCCAGCCAGTCGTGCCCGCCGTGGAAGGTGCGCGCCTCACCGATGATCACCCGGGAGATGCCGAACTGCCGCACCAGGCCCGAGCAGTACCAGCACGGCGACAGCGTGGTCACCATGGTCGTGCCCTTGTACGAGCGCTGCCGGCCGGCGTTGCGGAACGCGTCGGTCTCCCCGTGCACGGACGGGTCGCCGTCCTGCACCCGGCGGTTGTGACCGCGGCCGAGGACGACTCCGTCGGCGGAGTACAGCGCGCCGCCGATCGGAATGCCACCCTCGGCGAGCCCGGCCTTCGCCTCCTCGACGGCGGTGGCGAGCCAGGTGCGGGCGAGATCGAGATCCATGACGTACGTGCCTTTCTACGCAGGGGTGTTGATGCGGTCACGCCGCCGGAGCAGCGCGTACAGAGCGGCGCCGAGGACGAACCCGACCGGGCAGGTCAGGTCGCCGACGGCCGGCCACTGGCTGGGCACCCAGCCGACGAACAGGGCCTGGTTGGAGAACAGCGGCACGGACACGGCCACGCCGACGAGCAGCGCGATCAGCCCGGCCGGATTGCTGAACGTACGGTCCTGGAGCCGGTCCGCGAGCGCGTCGTCGGGCAGCGCGCGCAGCCAGTGCTCCATCAGCACGACGCCCAGCCACGGCGCGATCCAGTACGCGATCACCAGCAGGAAGTTCTCGAAGGCGTGCCCGGCGTCGGCGAGCGAGGCCCACCCGGCGGCGGTGCCGATGGCGCCGACGAGGGCGACCAGCGCGGCCCGGTTCATCCACCGCGGCAGCTTCAGGTCGAGGGAGGAGATGGAGACGGCCGCCGAGTAGACGTTCAGGGTGGCGGCCGCCATCGCGCCCAGGATGATCGCGACGAGCGTCAGATTGCCGAGCCAGCCCGGGAGCTGACCGGTGAACGCGTCGGTGGGGGAGGCGTCGGCGGGCGCGGCCAGCGTGGCGGAGGCCGCGCCGATCACGGAGACGACGGACACCGAGACGAACAGGCCGAGGCCCGCGTACCAGGCGGTCGCGCGGCGCGAGGTGTCCGCGGGCAGATAGCGGGCGTAGTCGGCGGCGCACGGGTTCCAGCCCGCGGTGAAGCCGAAACAGGCGCTGAAGGCGAGCATGAACCCGCCGAAGCCGCCGCCCTGGGCCGTGGCGCCGCTCAGGTCGGCGTCCATGAAGATCCACACTCCGGCGAGCAGGAAGATCACGCAGAGCACGGGGAACGCGTACTTCTCGAACCGGTGCACCAGGTCGTGCCCGACGTACCCGATGACGACCTCGAGCACGACGAGGATCAGCAGGCTCGGCAGCGGCGCGAGTCCGGTGAGCGAGTTGAGCGCGAAGGCGCCGCCGACCGTGTTCACCGCGAACCAGCCGACCCCGGCGACGAACGCGTTCACGCCCGACGGCAGCGCGTTGCCCTTGTGCCCGAAGGACAGCCGCCCGATGACCATCTGCGGCACACCGAACCGCGGCCCGTCCGTCGACAGCACCCCGTGCGCCAGCGCCCCGAGCCCGGCGCCGAGCACGAGCGCGGCCACGGCCGGCCAGAAGCTCAGCCCGAACGCGGACACGGAGAGCACCCCGATGAACACGGTGGCGAAACCGACCTGGGGCGAGGCCCAGGTCCACAACAGCTGACGGGGCGAGCCGTGGCGCCGCTCGTGCGGCACGGGTTCGGCCCCGTGCTCCTCGACGGCGATGAGCTTCTCGGCGCCGGTGACGACCTCGGTCACGGGCGTGGGGTCATGCGGGGATCTGGACATGGGCCTTTACGGGGACGAGATGCGGAGGGGGGTGTTCCTCATCCAGTGTGAGGGATGCCGTCCGCGGGTCGTAGAGGCCCTGGTCCCTACTCCGTGCCCTGCTCGCCCTCCCGGCGCCGCAGCTCCTCCTCGCGACGGCGCAGGTCGGCCTCCCAGTCCTTGAGCAGCGCCTCGTCCTTCTTGTTCTCCTCCTTGAGGGAGGCGAGGAACTCCGGATTGTCGTCCGGGGCGACGTACGTGGTGCGCTGGTTGCGGTGCCACTCGGAGGGCGTCGACCCGCCGGCGGGCGCCTTGCGCTGCTTCCCCGCGACGAGCCACGCGACCGGACCGATCAGCACCTCGCCGAAGAGCAGGATGATGATGACCCAGACGACCTTGGGCAGGCCGCGTACTTCCTCTTCAGGAGTGTTGAGGCAGTCGATGAACGCGTAGATCCACAGCGCCAGGACCAACAGGAACGGCAAGTAGCGCAGCATCGTGTCGCGATCCCCCAAGGAGCGATGAGGGGGCCGCGCGGCCCCCCGGTGACCGGGACAGGGTAGCGGTTGCCGGATACTGGAACGCATGGCTTATGACGATCTTCGCTCCCTGCTCAGGGCGCTGGAGCGCGAGGGCGACCTGAAGCGCATCAAGGCTGAGGTCGACCCGTACCTGGAGGTCGGCGAGATCGTCGACCGGGTGAACAAGGCCGGCGGCCCGGCTCTCCTCTTCGAGAACGTGAAGGGCTCATCGATGCCCCTCGCGATGAACGTCTACGGCACCGACCGCAGGCTCCTCAAAGCCCTCGGCCTGAAGTCGTACGACGAGATCAGCGAGAAGATCGGCGGGCTGCTCAAGCCCGAGCTGCCGCAGGGCTTCATGGGGATGCGCGAGGCGTTCGGCAAGCTCGGCTCGATGATCCACGTACCGCCGAAGAAGGTGAAGTCCGACGACGCGCCCGTGCAGGAGGTCGTGCTGCGCGGCGACGACGTCGACCTGGACAAGCTCCCGGCGCTGTTCACCTGGCCCGAGGACGGCGGCTCCTTCTTCAACCTGGGGCTCACGCACACCAAGGACCCCGAGTCCGGCGTGCGCAACCTCGGCCTGTACCGCCTCCAGCGCCACGACAAGCGCACCATCGGCATGCACTGGCAGATCCACAAGGACAGCCGCAACCACTACCAGGTCGCCGCCAAGCGCGGCGAGAAGCTGCCGGTCGCGATCGCCTTCGGGTGCCCGCCGGCCGTGACGTACGCCTCGACCGCGCCGCTGCCCGGCGACATCGACGAGTACCTGCTCGCCGGGTTCATCCAGGGCAAGCGCGTCGAGATGGTCGACTGCAAGACCGTCCCGCTGCAGGTCCCGGCGAACGCCGAGGTCGTCATCGAGGGCTGGCTGGAGCCGGGCGAGATGCTGCCGGAGGGGCCCTTCGGCGACCACACCGGTTTCTACACGCCGCAGGAGCCCTTCCCCGCGCTGACCATCGACTGCGTCACGATGCGCAAGCGTCCGCTGCTCCAGTCGATCGTCGTCGGCCGGCCGCCGACCGAGGACGGCCCGCTCGGCCGCGCGACGGAGCGCTTCTTCCTGCCGCTGCTGAAGGTGATCGTCCCGGACATCGTGGACTACCACCTCCCCGAGTCCGGCGGCTTCCACAACTGCGCGATCGTCTCGATCGACAAGAAGTACCCGAAGCACGCACAGAAGGTGATGAGTGCCATCTGGGGCGCGCACATGATGTCGCTGACCAAGCTGATCGTCGTCGTCGACTCCGATTGCGACGTCCACGATCTTCATGAAGTCTCGTGGCGCGCGCTCGGGAACACGGACTACGCCCGCGACCTGATGGTGACCGAAGGCCCCGTCGACCACCTCGACCACGCCTCCTACCAGCAGTTCTGGGGCGGCAAGGCCGGTATCGACGCGACGAAGAAGTGGCCCGAGGAGGGCTACACGCGGGACGGGGGCTGGCCCGAGATGGTCGTCTCCGATCCCGAGACACACGATCGTGTGACAAAGCGATGGAAGGAGTACGGACTGTGATGCGTGTCCGCAAGATGAGGTCCAGCGCGGAGACGGGGTTTCCCCGCCGACGCGGGGATGATCCGGAGTACGGACTGTCGTGAGCAGCGCTTCAGCAGCGATTCCGCAGCAGCCCGGACGCACCAAGGCCTTCCTGCGCCTGGTGATGATCGAACATTCCGTCTTCGCGCTGCCCTTCGCCTACACCGCCGCCCTGACCGCGATGTTCGAGCTGGACAAGAACATCCACTGGGGGCTGCTGCTCCTGGTGACCATCTGCATGGTGGGCCTGCGCACGTTCGCGATGGCGGCGAACCGGATCATCGACCGCGAGATCGACGCCCGTAACCCGAGGACCGCGCACCGCGAACTGGTCACGGGCGCGGTGTCGGTGAAGTCCGCGTGGACGGGCGCGCTGATCGCGCTCGTCGTCTTCCTCGTCTCGGCCGCCCTCCTGAACCCGCTGTGCCTGGCCCTCGCGCCCATCGCGGTGATCCCGATGGTGGTGTACCCGTACGGCAAGCGGTTCACGAACTTCCCGCAGGCCATCCTGGGTCTCGCCCAGGCGATGGGCCCGATCGGCGCGTGGATCGCGATCACCGGGGAGTGGTCCTGGACCGCGGTGATCCTCGGTCTCGCGGTCGGCATCTGGATCGGCGGCTTCGACCTGATCTACGCCTGCCAGGACGTGGAGACCGACCGCGAGGTCGGCGTGAAGTCCGTCCCCGCGCGCTTCGGCATCCCGGCCGCCATCTGGGGCGCCCGGGGCTGCCACTTCATCACCACGGCCCTGTTCGTCTGGTACGCGCTCGCGACCGGCGCGGGCGCCTTCTTCTGGCTGGGTCTGGTGATCGTCGCGGCCGCGTTCCTGTACGAGCACACGATCGTCAAGCCGCACGACCTGTCCCGCCTGAACCGGGCGTTCTTCCAGGTCAACGGGTTCATCGGCATCGCGCTGTTCGTGTGCGCGCTGCTCGATCTGCTGGTGCGCGGCCTGACGGTCTAGGCCGGATCCGGGTCAGACGATCTGCTCCGCGCCGCCGTCGGCGCGGAGCAGCCGCAGGAACGCCTTGAGCCCGGTGATGATCTCCTGGTTGTCCGTCAGGCGGTTCACCACGGACTCGAACTCGCGGCTCATGGCGTCGACGCGCTGGTCGGTGCGGTCCGCGCGCTGGTTCGCGGAGATGCCGACCACGTCGAGGGCCTCGTGCAGCCGGGCGAGCGAGCTGTAGGCCTCTTCGGCCATGTGCTCCAGGGCCTGGTTGCCCTTCTTCAGGTCGGCGACCTCCTTGTGCACGGAGGCGATGTCGTCGCGCGGGTAGCGCACCTCACGGCCGAGGGCGACCAGCCGCCTGCGCAGCGCGCCGAAGTAGGCGCCCGCGGGCCGGAAGAACGTACTGAGCAGGTAGCAGCCCGCGAGCCAGTAGCCCGCGGAGCGGCCGGTGGCCACCGCCACGGCGACCGCGACCGCCGCCGTGAACACGTGCGAGCCGATCGCCGTACGGAGCATGACGGTGGCGATCCGGGCGGCCTCCGCGTCCCGGTCGCCGGGCACGGCGATCCCCTTCTCGCGGCTGTCGGCCGCCTCGTGCACCACGGAACGGGCACGGAAGTAGAGGTTCCACGGGACGGTCAGCAGCAGCACCAGCCACAGCAGACACAGGGCTCCGCCACCGGCGAGCAGCACGGTCTCGGCCGGGACGTCGAGTGCGAAGACGAGGACGAGGGCGACGACGACGGCCGCCCCGCACAACAGCAGGTATCGGACCTTCATGACGTCAGCGTGGCCCTGCCCGGGGGGTCTGCGCATGCGTACGCGTACTCAGTCGGGATCGCCGCACGGGTGGTGAAGCCGCGGGAAACGGGCGACGCACGGCCGTCCGCGTCCGTGGCGTGCGGCCTACCATCGGGAGCAGGACCCAGGGAGGCCACCGTGACGACCACGGACATCGACCGCCTGCACTCGCAGCTCAGCAAGCTGGAGGACATGTTCCCCGGCTATGTTTCGGAGATCGTCGAGGGCAGCATCGTGATGAATCCGGTTCGGCCGTTTCACGGCAAGACCATTACGCGCCTGTGGACCGAGGTGGAGCGGCAGTTGCCGAGGCCGTGGGCCCTGGTCACCGACGTCGCCTTCGTGTTTGACGACGCCAATGAGTTCTGTCCCGATCTCGCGGTCATTCCGGCGGAGGCAGAGGCGGAGAACCGTACCGAGTACTCGCCGGACCTGATCGAACTGGTCGCGGAGGTGGTGTCGCCGAGCAGCATTCGCCGTGACTACGAGATCAAGCCCCGCTGGTACGCCTCCCGCGGCATCGCCAACTACCTCGTCCTCGACCCGCTCAAGGGTCACTGCGTCACGATGTGGAACCCGGGCCCCGACGGCTACCGGGGGCAGGACACCCTCCCGTACGGAACCGAGATCGTCGTCGATTCACCGCTCGGGAAGCTGGCCCTCGACACGGCCCGCTTCCCCGTCGACCCGAAGGCCCCCGCTCAGGGCTGAGCGAGCTCAGGACGCGGTCGGCGCCGCAGCACGAACGCCGCCGCCACCCCCGCGATCAGGCCGATCAGATGGCCCTGCCAGCTCACGCCGTCGTTCGTCGGGGAGAGGCCGGCCAGGAAGGTGGTGCCCCAGTAGGCGGCCACCAGCAGGCCGACGACGATGCCGAGGGGGCGGCGCTCCACGAAGCCGCTGAGCACGACGAAGCCGAAGAGGCCGAAGATCAGGCCCGAGGCGCCCGCCGTGTTCGAGTGGTCGGGGGCCACCAGCCACACCCCGAGGCCGTCCGCGACGATGATCAGCGCACTGGCCAGCAGGAAGCGGCGGATGCCGGAGAGCGCCGCTATGAAGCCGAGGACCAGCAGCGGTATCGAGTTCGCCGCGACGTGGGCGAAGCCGAAGTGGATGAAGGACGCCGGGACGACGTCGATCAGCTCGGAGGGCTCGCGCGGCTGTATGCCGAAGGTGTCGAGCGCGTGGCCCGACGCCGTGTCGATCACTTCGAGCAGCCACAGCAGGGCCACCCACGCGACCATCACCTTGCCGGCCGCGAGCGCGCGGTCCTTCGCCGTCCAGCTCGGCGCACCCGGTCGCTGCTGTCGCTTCTGTGCTTCGTACGTCATGAAAGCCCCCACCCCTGGGCCGGCCCGTCGTGCGGTACAACGCCCCCGGCCCCTGCTCAAGTTCCCCCATGAGCATGCCGGATAGGCTCGTGGGTGTGGAGCACGTCAAAGCAAAGAGCCGCACCCCGTGGGTCGTCGGGGTGTCCGGGGCCTCCGGAACTCCGTACGCCGCTTCGGTGCTGCGTGCCCTGCTGGCCGCGGGCGAGGCCGTCGACCTGGTCGTCTCGCGGGCCTCGCGGCTCACGCTGCTCGACGAGACGGGGATCGCCTTCCGGGACGCGCACTGGCGCGAGGACCTCGCGGAGTGGCTGGCGCGGGGCGCCGACGGCAAGCCGGACACCTTCGGCGGCATCGATCCGGGCGACGTACGGTACTGGGCCGCCGGTGACCTCGCGGCCGGTCCTTCGTCGGGGTCGTACCCGGTCAAGGGCATGATCATCGTGCCCGCCTCGACGGCGTGCGTGGCGGGTGTCGCGCTCGGGCTGTCCAAGGACCTGCTGCAGCGCGTGGCGAGTGTGACGCTCAAGGAAGGGCGCCGGCTGGTCGTCGCGGTGCGGGAGACGCCGCTGAACGGGCAGACCCTCAAGCACCTGGTGACGCTGGACGAGGCGGGCGCGGTCGTGCTGCCCGCCTCGCCGGCGTTCTACGCGGGGGCGACGCACATCCAGGATCTGGTGGACTTCGTCGCCGGGCGGGCGCTGGACGCGGCAGGGGTGCCGCACACGCTGTACCGCCGTTGGGAGGGAGAGCTGGGGGGAGGCTCTCGGGAGAGTTAGCGCTTCTTGGCGCGGGCGGCGTGCTTCTTCGCCGCGCGGGCCTCGGCAGTGACGGACGGGTGGACACGGGAACGATTGGCCTCGGCCTGCAGCTCGCGCATGCGGGCGTACGCCATCTCGATCGTGAACACGGTGACAACTCTCCTGAAAATCGATGGATCTTCGCTGATCCGCTGACTGGGCTTTAGAACTTGCGGGGTGTCGCCCCCGCTAGCCTTAGATTCTACACGTAAACTCGCGTCAACGCTGAATAATGAAAGGCTATGGACCTATGGACGCCGTGGACAGGCAGCTCATCCAGGCCCTGCGCGAGAACGGCCGCGCCTCGTATGCCGAGTTGGGCCGGCTCGTCGGCCTGTCCGGGCCCAGCGTCACGGACCGCATCAACCGCCTCGAGGCGGCCGGGGTCATCACCGGCTACCGCGCCACCGTCGACTCCGCCTCGCTCGGCCTCGGGGTCATCGCGCTCATCGGCATCTCGCTCTCCGACGCCGCCGACCACGAGGATGTCGCGCACCGCTTGAAGGACCTGCACGAGATCGAGGACTGCTGGTTCATCGCGGGCGACGACTCGTACATGCTCAAGGTGCGGGCCAGTGACGTCGACGGTCTGGAGAAGACGATCCGCCGCCTCAGCGGCACCAAGGGCGTCTCCCGCACGCGCACGACCATCGTCCTCTCCACGAAGTGGGAGAACCGGGTCGGGGAGCTTCCCGAAGAGGTGTGAGCGCGTAGGCGTACCGTGGGCGGAGTTCCGAAGTGGTGAGGAGAGGTACCGGCATGGATGCAGGGCTCAAGCGCGAGCTGGAGCAGAAGGTCTCGGACGGAGAGCGGCTGTCCCGCGAGGACGGCATCGCGCTCTACGAGTCGGACGACCTGGCCTGGCTCGGCGGCCTCGCCCATGAGGTGCGTACGCGGAAGAACGGCGACGTCGTTCACTTCAACGTCAACCGCCACCTCAACATGACGAACGTCTGCACCGCCTCCTGCGCCTACTGCTCGTTCCAGCGCAAGCCGGGCGAGAAGGACGCGTACACGATGCGCATCGAGGAGGCCGTCAAGCTCGCCAAGGCGATGGAGTCGGAGAACCTCACCGAGCTGCACATCGTCAACGGCCTGCACCCGAACCTGCCGTGGCGCTACTACCCGCGCTCCCTGAAGGCCCTCAAGGAGGCGCTGCCGAACGTCGGCCTGAAGGCGTTCACGGCCACCGAGATCCACCACTTCGAGAAGATCTCGGGCCTCTCCGCGTCCGACATCCTCGACGAGCTGATCGAGGCCGGCCTGGAGTCGCTGACCGGCGGCGGCGCCGAGATCTTCGACTGGGAGATCCGGCAGCACATCGTCGACCACGACACCCACTGGGAGGACTGGTCGCGGATCCACCGGCTCGCGCACGAGAAGGGCCTCAAGACCCCGAGCACCATGCTCTACGGGCACATCGAGGAGCCCCGTCACCGCGTCGACCACGTGCTGCGCCTGCGTGAGCTGCAGGACGAGACCGGCGGCTTCCAGGTCTTCATCCCGCTGCGCTACCAGCACGACTTCGTGGACATGAAGGACGGCAAGGTCCGCAACCGCCTGCAGGCGCGCACGACCATGGCGACCGGCGCCGAGGCGCTCAAGACCTTCGCGGTCTCCCGCCTGCTGTTCGACAACGTCCCGCACGTGAAGTGCTTCTGGGTCATGCACGGCCTGCACACCACGCAGCTCGCGCTCCAGCACGGCGCCGACGACATGGACGGCTCGGTCGTCGAGTACAAGATCACGCACGACGCGGACAACTACGGGACGCCGAACAAGCTGACCCGCGAGGACCTCCTCGACCTCATCCGCGACGCCGGGTTCCGGCCCGTCGAGCGGAACACGCGCTACGAGATCATCCGCGAGTACGAGGGTTCCGATCCGGGCCGCCGTGACGCGCCGCAGCCGATGCGGATCTGAGTTCCCCGCCGAGTGCGCGCCGAGGCCCCGGTTCCCTGTGGACCGGGGCCTTCGCGCGGCTTCAGAGCAGGGGCAGCATCATGTGGATGTCGTCGCGGTCGTCGCCCGGGGCCACCCGGATCGCGCCCGGGATGCGGCCCACCTCCTTGTAGCCGCACGCCGCGTAGAAGCGGTCCGCGCCCGTGCCGCCGCGGCACGTCAGCCGCAGCGCCTCGATGCCGCCGAAGCCGCGGGCCGCGTCCTCGGCGGCCGCCATCAGGGCGCGGCCGTAGCCCTTGCCCTGGTGGGAGGGGTGGACCATCACCGTGTAGAGCCACAGGTGGTGCTTCATCAGGCGGTGCGGGTTGAAGGCCAGGAACGCGGTCGCGGCGACCGTCCCGTTCTCGTCGTGGCCGACGAGCAGCCGGGTGCGGCCCTCCACGAGACCGGCGAGGTGCTTCACCAGCTCGGGGCGTATGTCGTCGGGCGTGACGGGCGGGACGAAACCGACGGCCCCGCCGGCGTTCGAGACGTCCGCCCAGAGGGCGAGCACCCCGTCCCGCAGGGCCGGATCGACGGCCGGATCCAGCGTAAAAGTAAGTGGCATAGGGCGACTTTAACCATTACACGCGGGACCCCTCAACAGGGTTCTCCGGCGCCGTGCTTCACTGGGGGGACCATTTCGCAACGGAAGAGTGGATTGAGATGCTCCGCTACACGCTGATGCGCCTCGGGGTCTTCGTGGGCTGCTTCCTCGTCGTCTGGGGTCTCGTCGCCACCGGCATCGTCCCGCGCGGCCTGGGTGGCTCCAACTACCTCTGGATCGCGCTGCTCGCCCTGGTGATCTCCGCGCCGCTCAGCTTCGTGCTGCTGCGCAAGGAGCGCGACCGGGCCTCCGAGAAGATCGTCGCCCGCGTGGACCGCGCGAAGGCGAACATGGACGCCAACCGCTCCATGGAGGACGAAGCGGACGACGCCGCCCGCGCGCAGGGCGCGTGAGCCCGTACGGGACCCGTGTGAGTTCCGCGTAAGTTACGTCACAGCAGGCCTCGGCCCCGACACCGCACAGGTGTCGGGGCCGCCTGTGTTTTCAAGGTAAATCCGGCTTAAGGGGCATGCGGGCAGCGCACCTGCCCCAAAGAAGCCCTTTGATGTTCCCAAAGCGCTGGTGTTAACGTTCCCGACATGAAGACACCGGCCGCGCCCCGCATCACCATGAGCGTTCCGCTCGTGGCGCGCCTGCATGTCGATCTCTGCCGCTGCATGTCCGCGGCCTGTCGCGCCTGACGCGACCTTCCCGATGCAGCGGCGCCGCTGACCTCTTCTCGTGGTCGCCGCTCCAGTACGTCCCGTACTTCCCCGCCTTGTCCCCGCGCGCCCTCACTGGAGTGCCCCCGTGTCCGCGAACACCCCCACAGCCGACCAGAAGTCCGGCTTCCGCATACCGAAGATCCCGTTCTGGGCGCAGGTCCTGCTCGGCCTCGTCATCGGTCTGGTCCTCGGCTACGTCGCCCGCACGGCCGACGTCGCCTGGCTCGGCTCGACCCTGGAGAAGGTCGGCAGCATCTTCGTCCAGCTCCTGAAGCTGGCCGTCGCGCCGCTCGTCTTCTTCGCGATCCTCGTGTCGATCACCAACCTGCGGAAGGTCGACAACGCCGCCCGGCTCGCCGGCCGCACCCTCCTCTGGTTCATGATCACGTCGCTGATCGCGGTCGTCATCGGCCTCGCCATCGGCCTGCTGACCAACCCCGGCAACGGCACGTCGCTCTCGGCCGCCGACGCCGCGAAGGCCGACACCCAGGGTTCCTGGATCGACTTCCTCACCGGCATCATCCCGACCGACGTCATCACGCCGTTCACCGAGCTGAACGTGCTGCAGATCGTGTTCATGGCCGTCGTCGCCGGTATCGCCATCCTGAAGATCGGTGAGAAGGCCGCCCCGGTCCTCACCCTCTCCGAGTCCATCCTGGAGCTGCTGCAGAAGGCCCTGTGGTGGGTCATCAAGCTCTCCCCGATCGGCTCCGCCGGCCTCATCGGCAACGCGATCGTCCAGTACGGCTGGGACCTGATCGGCAAGTACGCGACCTTCACCGCCGACATCTACGTCGGCTGCGCCCTGGTCCTGTTCGGCGTCTACCCGCTGCTGCTCGGCACCGTCGCGAAGCTGAACCCGCTCCAGTTCTTCAAGGGCGCCTGGCCCGCGATCCAGCTGGCGTTCGTCTCCCGCTCCTCGGTCGGCACCATGCCGGTCACCCAGCAGTCGGCGATCCGCCTCGGTGTCCCGAAGGACTACGCCTCCTTCGCCGTCCCGTTCGGCGCGACCACCAAGATGGACGGCTGCGCCGCGATCTACCCGGCGATCGCCGCGATCTTCGTCGCGAACTTCTTCGACGTCCAGATGGGCGTCAAGGAGTACCTGCTCATCGCGTTCGTCTCGGTGATCGGCTCTGCCGCCACCGCCGGCCTCACCGGCGCGACGGTCATGCTCACCCTGACCCTCTCCACCCTCGGCCTCCCGCTGGAGGGAGTGGGCCTGCTCCTCGCGATCGACCCGATCCTGGACATGATGCGGACGGCCACGAACGTCGCCGGCCAAGTTGTGGCCCCGCTGATCGTGGCTTCGCGGGAGAAGATCCTCGACCGCGATGCGTACAACGCGGTGACGGCGTCCCCCGTGGACGAGCCGCAGGCGGCGGTGGCTGCCGCCGCCTGACGTCCCCCGGCTCGTACGGAACGTGCCCCGCACCCGGATTGGTGCGGGGCACGTTGCGTTGGTGGTGGGGCGATTAGGACTTGTCCGGCCGATCATGTTGCTGGTCAGGGTGCGAGCGTGTCCAAGACGAGCGTGAGCAACGAGACCAGCAGCATGGTCTCTCTGTGGGGCTAGCCGTGGGGAACCGATCACTGGATGCGTCCGGGTGAGGAGTTCACGGTGGTGACCGAGGCGGAGCCGGAGCAGTCGCCGTTCAACGTGGTCGTGCATGACCAGGGCATCACCGTGTGGGTGAACGCAGGTCACGACGCCGAGGTCTTCGACACATCCCAGGTCGGCCAGCGCACCCGGCCGCCACCGCCAACGCCCCTGCCTTTCGTAGGAGCGCGGCGGCCGTGCCCACAGGTTCAGCGCCGCCTGAGGCGTATATCACGGCAGAAGTGCCGACCGCTCGACCCGCCCGGCACCCAGCGCCCTGTCAAGCTTCGCCGCGCCGGGCCCAGGTCCCTCTTCCACCCGCCGTCATCAGCGTGTTGACGATGTGCGACCGGTTGCGGCCGCCCCGAAGCAGCCGCTCGGCCGCCAGGCCGAACGCCAGTGCAGGTCCCACGAGACCGAGGGTCTCGCCGGTGCCAAGCGCCAGCCCCGCGCCAGCGAGCCCGAGGCCGGTCTCGGCCGTGGCCCAGGCGAGCCGCCCGGACCGCTCTCCGGAGGTCGGCAGCTTCCGCCGGACCGCCCGGAGCAGTGCGGGGAGGGCGCCGTCGGCCGCCGCCGCGTCCCCGGAGCGCAGCGCCGCCTGGAAGGCGTCGCGCCGACGGGTCACGACCTCGTCCTGTCGGATCTTCGCGATGTCCTGCCAGCCCAATTCAGCGACCGCCGCCAGGTTGCCCGGGGCCATCCCGTGTTCCGCAGGGGCTGTGGCTCCGGGGCTGGCGGGCTCGAAGAGCGCGTCCGTCGGACGCCCGAGGTAGAGGCCGATGTCGGCCGCTTTCGGGAGCGACCGCGGGGACGCCCCGTCGGTGCCCAGCGTCCGCTGCACCGCTGCGTTCCAGGCCTGCGTCGCGGTGTTCCACATCGCCGTCCGGTGTGGCGGGTCCGTGGCCTCTAGCTGGGCGAAGAGCACGGCCCTGCGGTGCCGGTTCGACGGCTCCACGTGCTCGTCGAGATAGGCGAGGGTGCGTTCCACTGGGGCGTAGTCGTGGCCGGGGAGCCCCGGCAACTCCGCCACCTCCTCCAACACGTCGCGGTATGAGCAGGGGCGCGTCACGGTGCTCGTGCCCAGCGGCACTCCCGCCTCACGGGAGAAGTGATGCAGGGTCCAGGCCACGGCCTCCAGCCTGCGCCGGATTACTCCGCCCTCCTCGTAGCGTGCGCCCAGCGCGGTACCCCGCGCGAACAGCGGCCCGGGATTCGCCTCCCCGCGCTCCAGAACGGCTTCGGACAGCCTGACCAGGGGCTCTGCCGTGTCGAACGAAGACGAGAGCCAGCCGGGCTCCAGGGCGCGGTGCAGGCCGGTGGTGACCAGGACGAAGGGGTCGCTGCCGACCGGAGCGGCGGTGGTGCAGCGCAGGAACGACGGGCAGCCGCGCACGAAGGACCGGAAGTCCTCCGTCTCGAACAGCGCCTGTACCGCATGGCTGTCGATGAGCTGCACGTCGCTCAGCACCACCGTGTGCCCTAACAGGGCCTGGATCTTCAGCATGACGGCCAATGACGTGTCCTGCGGACCCCACCCGGACACGCGCAGATGCTCACCATCAAGCCAGTGGGCATAGATCTCCATGGTTCCCCCTTCCCCCGCCGAGCGAGGGGCTCCCCCTCGACAGCAGACCCTACGGCGAAGAGGCCAACTGCGCTGATTACCTGGCCGGTTGGGGCCCGGCCGCGCACCCCGCACTGCCCCAAACCGAGACCGCGATGACACAGTGAGGACGATCCGACGTGCCGGTCGCGGACCGGGACCAGGGTGCCGTCCACGATCCACAGCCGGTCCACCGCGTCGGCCGGGCGGGAAACGGGCTCCAGGGCCAGCAGCGGGCCCAGCCGCTGGACCACCCGGCACACGGTCGAGGAGGAGATTCCGAACAGCGGCCCGAGCTGCCGCATGGTCAGGTTCGTGCGGTAGTACACGGCCACCGCCAGGACACGCACGGCCAGCCGAAGTCCCCACGGCCAGCTCCGCAAGGCCCCGTTGCCGCCCCGCTCACGCACCGCCCTTTAGCAGCCGCGCAAACTGCGTCACCTGCAACCCGGTGCTTTGGTGCCGGGTGAGGTGAGGGTGAACGTGAAGGTGATGGGTTGACGTAGCGTCAGTTTCCGCGGGGCTGCCGGGATGCGGTGCAGGCGTTGGTGCCGTGCCCGCAGTCGAAGCCGATCGTCGCGGTGGCGGCCTTGGCCAGGCCGGACGTGGAGGTCGGTCGCAGGGTGAGGGTGTGGGTACAGGTTCGTCCGTCGCGTGCGGCCAGCACGGTTTTCTGCGCGATGCTGACTTTCATCGTTCCCAGCTTCTTGCGGGTGCGCAGGTCTGTGATCGTGAAGGTTCCCGATCCCTGCGCGCAGGCGCTGTGACGGTCGAAGCCCTGCCGGTGAGCGGAGCAGTTGATCCCTGCGGCTCGGGGTGGCGGCCGAGCGGCTGCACTTCGTGCGGGCCGAGATGCAGCTCGCGCGGCTCGTGCCGAGGCTTGCCGGGCAGCGCGGCAGGGCCGATGCCTCGCTGGCCGCGGCGCGGGATGCGGTGGTCGCCCTGGGGCGGGGAGCGGGGCGTTCCGTAGGGTGAGGGGCGCACGACGTGTGGACGAAAGGCGGCTGGGGTGGGCGGCGACAGGAAGGCTGGGGCGGTGGCACGGCAGGACGGGGGTGCCGGGGCCGCGGAGAGGCCGAAGGCGCGGGGGAGGCTGCCGCGGGCCGAGCGCGAGCGGCAGATGGTGGACGCCGCGGTACGGGTCTTCGGGGAGCGCGGCTACCGCGCGGCCTCGATGGACGAGATCGCCGAACTCGCCGGTGTCTCCAAGCCGTTGGTGTACCTGTACCTGAACTCGAAGGAAGACCTGTTCACCGCCTGCATCCGGCGGGAGGCCGCCGCGCTGGTCGCCGCCGTGCGGGCCGGGGTGCGGCCCGGCACCGCCTACGACCTGCAGCTCTGGGACGGGCTCACGGCCTTCTTCTCGCACACCGCCGAGCATCCCGACGGGTGGGCGGTGCTGCACACCCAGGCGCGGTCGGGCGGGGAGCCGTTCGTGGCCGAGGTCGGGGCGATGCGGGACGAGATCGTCGCGTTCGTGACGTCGTTGATCGCGGAGGCGGCCCGGGAGGCGCACGGCGATCCGGAGCTCGCCGAGCGGGAGGTCGCGGGCCTCGCCCAGGCCCTGGTCGGCGCGGCCGAGGCGCTGGCCGGCTGGGCCAACACCGATCCGTCGGTCTCGGCGAAGGAGGCCGCGACGACCATGATGAACTTCGCCTGGTCGGGGCTGGGCAACCTGATGGACGGGCGGCGCTGGTCAGCGCGTTAGCGGCGTGACCTCGCCCGTGACGTGCACCCGCTCGCCCTCGGCGGCCCGCAGTTCGAACGCCGGGCCCCGCGCCGCGTAGACGACACTCCCGGGCAGCAGTACCGGCGCCTTGAAGCGCGCCTGTACGTGGACGGGCCCGTGCGCCCCGTACTCCGCGAGGCAGCGGGCCACCGTCCACATGCCGTGCGCGATGGCGCGCGGGAAGCCGAAGGCGCGGGCCGTGAGCGGGTGCAGGTGGATGGGGTTGCGGTCGCCGGACGCGGCGGCGTACCGGCGTCCGAGGTCACCGTGCAGCCGCCACTCGGCGACCCGGGGGAGCTGCCCCGCGGCCGGCTCGGCGGTGTCGGGGGCCGGGGTGTCCGTCCGGTGCCGGGCCAGGTACGTGCTGGTCGACTCCCACACGGGTTCGGGCTCGCCGGCGGCGCGCAGCTCGGTGACGACCACGGCCTCCGTGCCGCGCCGGTGCGGGCGCAACTCCGGGATGCGGACGCCCAGTTCGTAGCTGTGGCCGGGGGAGAGGTCCCGGTGCTGGTCGATGCCGATCGAGGTGTGCACGAGCCCGAGCAGCGGCAGCGGGAACGCGCGTCGTGACATCAGCCGCATGGCCAGCGGGAAACCCAGGATGTGCGGGTAGGTGACGGGGAGTTCGTCGCGGCCGGTGGGGAAGGCGCAGACGCGCTCGTACGCGGCGAGGTGCTCCGCCTCGACCCGGAGTCCGGGGAGCCGTGCCGTCGTGTCGTGCAGCGGGGCCGTTGCCTTCGGCCGCTTGAGCGGGGAGAGGGCCGCGCCGCGGAGCATGTACGGGAGCAGGGACGGGGGTGAGGTCACGTGGGGATCCTTGGGGTGAGGGGTGGGTGCGGCTCGCCGCGGGGGTTCCGGGTGGGAGGGGAGGGCGCGGGTTTCGTCGTGGCTGGTCGCGCAGTTCCCCGCGCCCCTGGAAGCGAGCTCCGCTCGCCCGGGGGAGGCTGCGCGGAGCGCATGCCTCAGGGGCGCGGGGAACTGCGCGAGAAGCCCCCACCGGCCCGCAGCCGCCCACGCAACAGGGACCCGGCAGACGCGAGGGCGGAAGGAGCGCGGGGCACCCGTCGTCCGGGTGGCCCGGGACGGGTCACGCTCCCAGCAGACTCTGGCCGCAGACCCGGAGTACCTGCCCGTTGACCGCCCCGGAACCCGCGGAGGCGAACCACGACGTCGTTTCCGCGACGTCCACCGGAAGCCCGCCCTGCCCGAGGGAGTTCATGCGCCGCCCGGCCTCCCGGATGAACAGCGGGACCGCGGCCGTCATCTTGGTCTCGATGAAGCCGGGGGCGACCGCGTTCACCGTGACCCCGTGCTCGGCGAGGGCGCGCGGCGCGAGGGAGCGGACGAGGCCGACGATGCCGGCCTTGCTCGCCGCGTAGTTGGTCTGGCCGGTGTTGCCCGCGATCCCGGCGATGGACGCCGTGGCGACGACGGCGCCGCCGCGCCGGATCGCGCCCGCCTTCAGGAGGGAGTCCGTGGTGCGCAGCACGCTCGCGAGGTTGACCTCCAGAACCGAACTCCAGCGCTCCGCGGGCATGTTGGCGAGCCGCCGGTCACGGGTGATGCCCGCGTTGTGCACGAGGACGTCCAGGCCCCCGGACTCCGCGGTGAACTCGGCGATCCGCTCGCCCGCGTCCTCGGCCGTGATGTCCAGCGGCAGCGCTCGCCCGCCGAGCCGCTCCGCGACCTTCGCCAACTCGGCCTCGGCGGAGGGCACATCGAGGAGCACGACCCGCGCGCCGTCCCTGACGAGCGTCTCGGCGACGGCCTCGCCGATGCCGCGCGCGGCGCCGGTGACCAGCGCGGTGCGCCCGGCGAGCGGCCGCGCCCAGTCCTCGGGGACCTTCGACTCGGAGTCGCCGGCGCCTACTTCGACGACCTGGCCGCTGACGAACGCCGACCTGGGGGACAGCAGGAAGCGCAGGGTCGACTCGGCGGCCGCCATCGGACCCGCCACCCGCACCAGGTTCACGGTGCGTCCGCGCCCGATCTCCTTGCCGAGGGAGCGGACGAAGCCTTCGAGGCCCTGCTGGACCGCCGCCTGGTGGTGGTCGTCGGCCGACGGGGGCGTGCCGAGCACGACCACGCGGCCGCCCGCCGCGATGGACCGCACGGCCGGGTGCAGCGCCGCGTGCACCTCGGCGAGTGTGTCGACGTCGGCGACGGCGGTGGCGTCCACGACGACCGCGGCGGGGCGCGCCGTGCCCTCCGTTGTCCCGGCGAGCGTGCCGCGCACCTCCAGGCCGGTCCGGGCCAGGATCGCCGACAGCTCCTTCCGGTGTGCCGATCGGCCCGCCGTGAAGTGCAGCAACTGTCCTTCCAGGGAAGGGTGTTCGGCGCTGTAGCGGCGCAGCTGCGCGGGTTGCGGCAGGCCGAGGCGCTTGGTCAGGAAGCGGCCCGGGGCCGTGCCGGTGAAGTTCAGATAGCGGTCGGCCATTGTCCAACTCCCTGCTCGGTCGTAAATTTACTTCGGAGTAAGGTTACTCAGTAGTCAGGAGTTGTCGAGATGGCCCCAGCGAAAACCGCGAAAACCCCGGCGCCGACGGGGGTGCCGCGCCGCGTCGCCGTCGTCGCGGGCAGCCGGATCCCGTTCGCGCGCTCCGACGGCCCGTACGCGACCGCGTCCAACCAGGAGATGCTGACGGCGGCACTGGACGGCCTCGTGGGCCGCTGCGCACTCCACGAGCCGGGCGCCGTGGGCGAGTTCGTGGCCGGTGCCGTCCTCAAGCACAGCCGCGACTTCAACCTGGCGCGCGAGACCGTGCTCGGCTCGGCACTGGACGCGCGCACGCCCGCGTACGACATCCAGCAGGCGTGCGGCACCGGTCTGCAGGCCGTGATCGCCGCCGCCAACAAGATCGCCCTCGGGCAGACCGAGAGCGCGATCGCGGGCGGCTCCGACACGGCGAGCGACGCCCCGCTCGGCGTCAACGACGACCTGCGCAAGATCCTGCTGGCCGCCCGGCGCGCGAAGTCGGCCGGTGCCCGCCTCAAGGCGCTCGCCCGGATCCGGCCCCAGCACCTCGTCCCCGACATCCCGCGCAACGCGGAGCCGCGCACCGGCCTGTCGATGGGCGAGCACGCCGCCGTCACCGCCCGCGAATGGGGCATCGCGCGCGAGGCGCAGGACGAGCTCGCCGCCACCAGCCACCAGCGGCTCGCGGCGGCGTACGACCGGGGCCTGCTCGACGAACTGGTCGTGCCCTACAAGGGACTTGAGCGGGACCAGAATCTCCGCCCGGGCTCGACCGTCGAGAAACTCGCCACCCTCAAAACGGTGTTCGGCACCAAGGACCCCCACCCGACCATGACGGCGGGCAATTCGACGCCGCTGACGGACGGCGCGGCCGTGGTGCTGCTGGCGAGCGAGGAGTGGGCCCGGCAGCGTGGCCTCGAACCGCTGGCGTACCTGACGGCGTACGAGACGGCGGCCGTCGACTTCGTGGGCGGGGACGTGACCGGCGGGGGCGGCGACGGGCTGCTGATGGCGCCCGCGTACGCCGTGCCGCGCATGCTGGAGCGCGCCGGGCTCGGCATCGAGGACTTCGACCTGGTCGAGGTGCACGAGGCGTTCGCCTCGCAGGTCCTCGCGACCCTGGCGGCCTGGGAGAAGCAGGGGCTCGCGCCGGTCGACCGGGACCGGCTGAACGTGGCCGGTTCGTCGCTCGCGACCGGCCACCCGTTCGCGGCGACCGGTGCCCGGATCGTCGCGACGCTCGCCAAGTTGCTCGCGGAGAGGGGCGGTTCGGGCCGCGGCCTGATCTCGATCTGCGCCGCGGGCGGCCAGGGTGTGACGGCGATCCTGGAACGGGCCTAGGCCCCGGTCCACCGGTCCACCGGTCCACCGGTCCACCGGTCTAGTGGGCCTGCGGGTCCAGTTTCAGCATGGCCGCCTCGTCGGGGGAGCCGGTCGGCGCCTGGTAGGCCACCAGGCGCTGGCCGCCCGTGCGGGCCAGCTGCATGACCTCGTACGTGAGGGTCATCGCGCCCACCTTCGGGTGGTCGTACGTCTTGGTGCCGCCGCTGCGCTCGTACACGTCGTAGCGCTCCCAGATCCGCGCGAACTCCGGTGACTTGAGCAGCAGTTCACCGACCAGCGCGGCCATCTTCGGGTCGTCCGGGTCGGTGCCCGCCATCGCGCGCAGGTGCGCGACCGACTTGGTCACCGTCTCCTCCCACGGCACGTACAGCTCCCGGCCGACCGGGTGCAGGAAGAGATAGCGGGTGATGCTGCGCTGCTCGGCCGGCCAGTCCCACAGGCCCGGCATCAGGCCCCGGCCGCCCGGGTTCGCGGCGAGCACGTAGTTGTGACGGTTGACCACGTACGCGGGCATCGGCCGCAGCGCCTCCAGCATCTGCAGCACCGATGAGCGGACCGTGTCGTCACCGGTGGGATGCGGTTCGCTGAGCCGGCCCGAGGCCAGTTCGGCCAGGTCGTGGAGGCGCTCCAGCGGGTCGCCGCGCAGCATCAGGGCGCGGCCGATGGCGTCGATCACGGCGGTGGACGGGTTGGTCTCGCGGCCCCGCTCCAGGCGCGTGTAGTAGTCCACGCTGACGCCCGCGAGCGTCGCCAGCTCCTCGCGGCGCAGGCCAGGGGTGCGCCGCAGGCCCGTGCCCGCGGGCAGGCCCGCCTGCGCCGGGGTGACCTGGGCGCGGCGGGCGCGGAGGTACCTGCCCAATTCCGTTGTCTCGGCCATGCGTTCATTCTCCATGATCGCCGGGCGCGGTGGGGGGCCGTGTCAGGACCAGGAACGCGGCACCCCGGTGAGGCGCGGCCTGCCACCTTTCCGCCGCCGGTCCCAGAGTGGTCGTCGTAGCGAGTGGCCGGGGCCTCGGTCCCAGGGAGTGCACGTCACAGGTCCGCGGACCGTGGCCCCCGCCCACTCGCCCGTAGGAGTCCCGCCCGGGGCCCGTACGAGACCCGTACCTGGAGATTCGTGTGACTCTCGCCCCCACCGCCGTCCGGCCCGCCGCCGCCCGATCCGACGTGGCCCCCGAGCGCCGGCCGCCCGCCGCCGTCGCCCTCGTCGCCGCCCTGCTGGGCTTCACCGTCATCTCCATCGACGTCTCGGCGGTGAACATCGCGCTCCCCGCCATCGGCACGTCGCTGAGCGGCGGCATGACCGGCCTGCAGTGGGTGGTGGACGCCTACACGCTGCTGTTCGCGGGCCTGATGCTGTCGGCCGGCGCGCTCGCCGACCGCGCCGGGGCCCGCCGCGCCTACGCCTACGGTGTCGCCCTGTTCACCCTCGCCTCACTGGCCTGCGGCCTCGCCCCCGGCATCGGCGCGCTCGTCGCGGCGCGGGTGGTGCAGGGCGCGGCGGCGGCCGTCGTGATGCCGGCCTCGCTGTCCCTGATCCGGCAGGCCTACGACGACGCGCGGCACCGCGGGCGGGCCATCGCCCTGTGGGCGGTCGGCGGCTCGGTCGCGATGGCGGCGGGCCCGGTCCTCGGCGGCGCCCTCACCGAGACGGTCGGCTGGCGGGCCGTGTTCTTCCTCAACCTGCCGGTCGGCGCGGCGATCCTGGCGCTCCTCGCCAAGGTCGCGCCGTCGCCGCGCCGCCCTGCCCCGATCGACGTCCCCGGCCAGGTCACGGCCGTCCTCGCGCTGGCCGGGCTGACCTTCGCCGTGATCGAGGGCGGGCACGCGGGCTGGACCTCGGCGCCGGTCCTCGGCGCGCTGGCGGTCTCGGTGGCCGCCGCCCTCTCCTTCTACGCCGTCGAGAAGCGCCACCGCGCTCCGCTGGTCCCGCTGGCGATGCTGTGGCAGCGTGCGGTGGCCGTCTCCCTCGCCGTCGGCTTCGCCGTGAACCTGGCCTTCTACGGTCTGGTCTTCCTGCTCGGCCTGTACCTGCAGCAGGCGCGCGGGATGTCGGGTCTGGCCGCGGGCCTGGTCTTCGTCCCGGTCGCCACGCTCACCACCGTCTCGAACCTGATCTCCCCGCGCGTGGCCGAACGGTTCGGCCGCCGCTCCGTCATCGTCACCGGCCAACTCGTCCTGGCGCTCGCCATGTTCGTCCTGCTGCCGCTCACGTCCGGTACGCCGATGTGGCTGCTCCTGCTGCTGCTCGTACCGGCCGGAATCGGCGGGGCGTTCACGGTGCCCGCGCTGACCGCGATGCTGATGGACTCCGTCCCCGGACCGCGCGCCGGGATCGCCTCGGGGCTGCTCAACGCGCTGCGGCAGACCGGTGGCGCGCTGGCCGTGGCCCTGTTCGGAGCACTGGTCGCCGGCAGCGGGTTCTCCCTGCCGGGAATGCGGGTGAGCCTGGTGATCGCGGGGGGCGTGCTGTGCGCGACCGCGGTGCTGGCGGGGGTGTTCCTGCCGCGGGAGGGGGAGTGACGGGGGTCTCGTCGGCGGGTGCGGGTCCGTGGGGGGCTTCTCGCGCAGCTCCCCGCGCCCCTGGAAGCGAGCTCCGCTCGCCCAGGGGAGGCTGCGCGGAGCGCATGCCTCAGGGGCGCGGGGAACTGCGCGACCAGCCCCCCACCACCCGGCCCCCACCACCCGGCCCCCACCACCCGCACCCGGCAACGCATCAGTGCCCCGGCGACACGGACCGTCCCGCCGCCCGCGCATAGCGTCCCGGCGGTGCCCCCACCACCCGCTTGAAGTGCCGGGTCAGATGTGACTGGTCGTAGAAGCCGACGTCCGTCGCCACGTCACCGACCGCCCGCCCGGCGAGCAGCAGCCGCCGCGCCCGGTCCACGCGCCGCGACATCAGGTACTGGTGCGGCGCGATCCCGTACGCCGCGCTGAACGACCGCACGAGATGCGCCGGATGCGCGTGCACCAGCGCCGCGGCCTCCTCCAGGTCGATGCCGTCCACGACCCGCGCGTCGAGCAGCTGCCGCAGCCGGTCGGCCACCCGGCGGTCCGGCGCGGGCGGACGCGGGCCGGCCCCCTGGGCCCGCAGCCGCTCCCGCAGCCGTTCGCCCACGAGCGCCAGCCGCGCCGCCGCCTCGAACTCGTCGCCGGGCCGGCCCAGCACGGTGTGCAGCTGCCCGATCCGGTGCCGCAGCAGCGGATCCACCAGGTCGGGACTGTCGGCCGCGGCCCCGATGAACGAGGTGTCGAGGGGGCCGTCGTCCGACGCCTCCAGGTACAGGACGCGTTTGCGGAAGCCGTGCGGCGTCGCGGCCGAGCCGTTGTGCGGGACCTGCGGCGGCAGCAGCGAGACGGTGCCGAGCGGGGTGCCGTGCTCGTGGCGCTCCAGGTCGTAGCGGACCGCGCCCTCGTCGACGATCAGCAGCGTCCACGTGTCGTGCACGTGCATCGGGTACGCGTGGTGCGTGAAGTGGGCGTGGAAGACCTCCGTGACGCCCTTCACCTCGGGGCGCCACGCGGTGATCCGCTCCAGATCGTTTCCGCGTCCCGCCATGCAAAGAACGTACAAGACGAGGCGGCGCCCCGGGCGGCAGTCTCGACCCATGAGCACAGACACCGCCGCCACCACCGCCGTCGACCAGGCCCCCGTCCGCTTCGACACCAAGATCGCCGTACTGCTCCGGGACGACCTGGAGACCTGGCAGCGGCTGAACGTGACCGCGTTCCTGGTGAGCGGCCTCGGCACCCAGGTCCCCGAGGTGATCGGGGAGCCGTACGAGGACGCCGACGGCACCCCGTACCAGCCGATGTTCCGCCAGCCGGTGCTGGTCTTCGAGGGCGGCAAGGAGACGCTGACCGCCGCCCACGGCAAGGCACTGCAGCGGGCCCTGCCCCGAGCCGTGTTCACCGCGGACCTGTTCGGCACCGGCAACGACCGTGACAACCGCGCGGCGGTACGGGCCGTCGGCGCGGCCGACCTCGACCTGGTGGGCATCGCCGTGTACGGGCCGAAGAACGCGGTCGACAAGGTTCTCAAGGGCGCCCGCATGCACCCCTGAGCTACGGCAGGCCGGCCAGCCGCAGCAGCGCGGTGACACCGGCCGCTGCCACGACCACCACGGCGAACGGCGCCCGCCGCCACGCGAGCACCCCGCCCGCGAGCACCCCGGCGGGCCGCGCCCATCCGGCGAACCCGTGCCCCGCCATCAGCGCCCCGGTGGCGAGCAGCGCGACGAGCAGCACGGTGGCGCCGGTGGTCAGCAACTCCTGTACGCGCGGGGGGAGTTCGACCCGCCCGTGCAGCAGGGGCCCGGCGAGCCGGAAGGCGTACGTCCCGGCGGCCAGCACCAGGACGGCGACGAGCTGAGCACTCACACCGGCCTCCGTACGCTGATCAGCCCCGCGAGCGCGAGCAGCACCGGCACCCCGGTCGGCAGGAACGGTGTGGCGGCGACGGCGAGCACGGCCCCGGCCGCGGCGGCCCGCCGTACCGCCCCGCTCTCCCGCAGCGCGGGCAGCACCAGGGCGAGCAGCATCGCGGGGAACGCGGCGTCGAGCCCGAACCGGTCGGTGTCCCCGAGCGCGCCCCCGGCGGCGGCGCCCGCCGCCACGCTCAGGTTCCAGGCGGCGAACAGCCCGATCCCCGACACCCAGAAGGCCGTGCGCCGCTTGGCCGGATCGCTCTGCGCGAGCGCGAACGCGGCGGTCTCGTCGGTGACCAGATGCGCGCCCACGAGCCGCGCGGGCCAGGACCGGCCCAGCGCGTCCGCGACGGCCAGGCTGAAGGCCGCGGTCCGGGTGTTGAGCAGCAGCCCGGTCGTGGCCGCGGCGACGGGCCCGCCCCCCGCGGCCAGTGCCGCGGCCGTACTGAACTGGGCCGATCCCGCGAACACGACCAGCGACATGACCACCGGCAGCCAGCCGGGCAGTCCGCTCCCGACGGCGACGGCCCCGAAGGACAGGCCGACGACGCCGTCGGCGAGGCAGACGAGCGCGACATCACGGACCAGTTGTCGATCCAGCACCCACAGTGTTCGCTCTGTCGGGCTGATCGTTCGGTAGGGCGAACGCATATCGGTGAGCATGCGCGGCCGCCGGTGCGTTCGTCAAGCCGAACGATAGGATCGACGCAGCGAACGACGTCGTACGGGAGCCTCGCCATGAACCAGCCGGACACCCCGCGCAGCAACGGTCTGCCCCTCGACCGCATCGCCGCCGCCCTGCGCCGCGAACGCACCCGCGCCGGACTCTCCCTGTCCGAGCTGGCCAAGCGCGCGGGCATCGCGAAGTCCACGCTCTCCCAGCTGGAGGCGGCGAACGGCAAGCCGGGCCTGGAGACCATGTGGGCGCTGAGCGTCGCCCTCGACGTACCGCCGAGCACCCTCCTCGACCCGCCGCGCCCCACGGTCCAGGTCGTCCGCGCGGGCCAGGGCCCCGCGGTCCCCTCCGAACTGGCCGACTACAGCGCCACGTTGCTGTCCACCAGCCCGCCCGGCGCCCGCCGCGACCTCTACTTCCTCCAGGTCGAACCGGGCAGCTCCCGCGACTCCGAGCCGCACATGTCCGGCACCACGGAACACCTCGTGGTCGGCACGGGCCGGATCCTCGCGGGCCCCCAGGACGACCCCGTCGAACTCGGCCCCGGCGACTACCTCTCGTACCCCGGCGACATCCCGCACACCTGCCGCGCCCTGGAGCCGGGCTCCACCTGCGTCCTGGTCATGCAGCACACGTAGCATCCCGGCATGCGCACCATCGGCCTGCTCGGCGGCATGAGCTGGGAGTCCTCCGCCGAGTACTACCGACTCCTCAACGAACGCACCCGCGAACGCCTCGGCGGGCTGCACTCGGCCCGCTGCGTCCTGTACTCGGTCGACTTCGCGGAGATCGAGGAGCTCCAGGTCGCCGGCCGCTGGGCGGAGGCCGGCGAGATCCTGGCCGGCGCGGCCCGCTCCCTGGAGGCCGCGGGCGCGGATCTCGTCCTGATCTGTACGAACACCATGCACAAGGTCGCCGACCAGGTGTCCGCGGCGATCTCCGTACCGCTGCTGCACCTCGCCGACACCACGGCCGACGCGGTGCGCTCCGCGGGGCTGACCCGGGTCGGGCTGCTCGGCACCGCCTTCACCATGGAACAGGCCTTCTACCGCGACCGCCTGGCCTCCCACGACCTGGAGGTGCTGACCCCGGACGCGGACTCCCGGGCCCTGGTCCACCGGGTCATCTACGAGGAACTCTGCCTCGGAGTCGTACGGGAGGACTCCCGCGAGGCCTACCGGAAGGTCATCGCCGAACTGGTCGCGGCGGGCGCCCAGGGCATCGTCCTCGGCTGCACGGAGATCGAGCTCCTGGTGACGGAGTCGGACAGCCCGGTACCCCTGTTCCCCACGGCCCGCCTGCACGCCGAGGCCGCGGTGTCGCTGGCGCTGGCCTAGCGGGGCGAGCCGGGAAAAAGGCAGGAGCCCCGCTCGCCTTACGGCGCGGGGCTCCTTGGGTACTGCTATAGGTTCCGGATCAAGCCACCACTACTACTGAGGGGTGACGTTCTCCGCCTGCGGACCCTTCGGGCCCTGCGTGACGTCGAAGCTGACGGCCTGGTTCTCCTCGAGGGAGCGGAAGCCGTTCGCGTTGATCGCCGAGTAGTGGACGAAGACGTCCGGGCCGCCGCCCTCCTGGGCGATGAAGCCGAAGCCCTTTTCAGCGTTGAACCACTTCACGGTTCCGGTAGCCATAAGCCCTCCTATGGGCCAAAGGGTCGCCCTGCTCCAGAACCTGCAAATGCGCAAACAACTGCAAAAGTCTGAAAACGACGAGAGCCCGCGGTTACATGCTCCGCAGGCTCTGTACTGCAAGGGAAACCAAACTGCAACTTGCGGCGAGCCTAGCACGCAGGCAGCCGAAAGCAATAGAGGGCAAGATCACGTCACCCGGAGGTTTGACGGAGGCCCGTTCTGGGTTGACCGGGACGCTCTGTGACCCGGAGCCTGCACCGTACCTCATGGGGTCTAGCCTCACCGATGTGGACAATTCTCCCGAGACTCCCCAGGCCGCGCGGCGCACCCGTCCGCGCGTGGGCCACATCCAGTTCCTGAACTGCATGCCTCTGTACTGGGGGCTTGCCAGGACCGGCTCCCTGCTCGACTTCGAGCTCACGAAGGACACCCCGGAGAAGCTCAGCGAGCGGCTGGTGCAGGGCCGCCTCGACATCGGTCCGATCACCCTCGTCGAGTTCCTCAAGGCCGCCGACCAGCTGGTCGCCTTCCCCGACCTGGCCGTCGGCTGCGACGGCCCCGTCATGTCCTGCGTGATCGTGTCGCAGGTGCCGCTCGACCAGCTGGACGGCCGCCGGGTGGCGCTCGGCTCGACGTCCCGTACGTCGGTCAGGCTCGCCCAGCTGCTGCTGGCCGAGCGCATCGGCGTACAGCCCGACTACTACACCTGTCCGCCCGACCTCGGCCTGATGATGCAGGACGCCGAGGCGGCCGTCCTCATCGGGGACGCCGCGCTGCGGGCCAACCTGCACGACGCCCCGCGGCTCGGCCTGCAGGTGCACGACCTGGGCGCCATGTGGAAGGAGTGGACGGGGCTGCCGTTCGTCTTCGCCGTGTGGGCCGCGCGCAAGGAGTACGTGGAGCGCGAGCCGGCGATCACGCGCCAGGTGCACGAGGCGTTCCTGTCGTCGCGGGACCTGTCCCTGGAGGAGGTCGGCAAGGTCGCCGAGCAGGCGGCCCGCTGGGAGGCCTTCGACGAGGCCGTTCTGGAGGAGTACTTCACGACACTCGACTTCCGGTTCGGAGCGGAGCAACTGGAAGGCGTGACGGAGTTCGCGCGGCGTGTCGGGGAGACCACGGGATTTCCCGCGGACGTGAAGGTCGAACTGCTCGCTCGTTGAACCCGCGACCGATCCCGAGGCCCGTCCGCCGGAATTCCGCCGTGTGTCCGCAGTGGAATTCCGGTGGCCGGTGCAGCCGATATCCCTGGGCCTTCCGGAATGCATCGTGAAGAATAGGGGCATTTGAGCCGCAGGGGAGTGTGAAGGCAGGGCCTAGGCTGCTGGGGCGCGTGCCGTGTCAGCTCTCGGGGGAGGTTCAGAGCATGCAGCCGCTTCAGGCCGACGAACCGACGACCGTCGGGCCCTACCGCCTGCTGGGCCGGCTCGGGCACGGCGGCATGGGCCGCGTGTACCTGGGCCGCAGCGCGGGCGGGCGGACCGTCGCCGTGAAGGTCGTGCACCCGCACTTCGCGCTCGACGAGGAGTTCCGGGCCCGCTTCCGGCGCGAGGTGGAGGCGGCGCGCCGGGTCGGCGGGACCTGGACCGCGCCGGTGCTCGACGCGGACCCGGAGGCGCCCGTGCCGTGGGTGGCGACCGGGTACGTCGCCGGGCCCTCGCTCGCCGAGGCGGCCGGTCCGCACGGCGGGCTTCCCGGACATTCCGTACGGGTCCTCGGCGCCGGCCTCGCGGAGGCGCTGGCGGCGGTGCACGGCCTCGGGCTCGTCCACCGGGACGTGAAGCCGTCGAACGTGCTGCTCACCGTGGACGGCCCGCGCCTCATCGACTTCGGCATCGCGCGGGCCACGGACGGCACGGCGTCCCTCACCTCCACCGGCGTCTCCATCGGCTCGCCCGGCTACATGTCGCCCGAGCAGATCCTCGGCAAGGGCGTCACCGGCGCCGCGGACGTCTTCTCGCTCGGCGCGGTCCTCGCGTACGCGGCGACGGGAGAGTCCCCCTTCCCCGGCGACTCGTCGGCCGCGCTGCTCTACAAGGTCGTCCACGAGGAACCCGAACTGGGCGCGCTGAGCGGCGAGTTGCGGGACGTGGTCGCCGCCTGCCTGGCGAAGGACGCGGCCGCCCGGCCCACCCCCGAGGAGGTGGCCCGGCGGCTGGCACCGGAGGGCGCGGCCGCGCTGGTCGCGGCGGGCTGGCTGCCGGGGGCGCTGGTCGAGCAGGTCTCGCGCGGCGCCGTGCGGCTCCTGGACCTGGAGGGCGCCGACCCCGCCACGGGTCCGGTCGGCTTCAGCAGCCCCGCGGTCACGAGCGGTGGCTCCCCGGGCGTCTTCGGCCCGCCCGATCCGTCGTACGCGTCCGCCGTGCCGCAGCCGCGCACCGAGCCCGCCGTGGAGGACGCCAAACCGGGCCGCCTCGCGCTGTCGGTGACGGCGGCGTCGACCCCGGCGACCGAGAACGGCCGGGGCCGCAAGGTGAGTTGCTCGGTGGCGCTGGCCGTGGCCGGGGCGTTCGCGGTGGTCGCGCTCGGCGGGGTGGTCGCGGTGAACCTGTTGCAGGGGAACTCCGGGGGCGATCAGGGCAGCCAGGCGGACGGGGCGCGGCCCACGGTGTCGGCGTCGGCGCCCGGCGCGGGGACGGGCAGCGTGCCGACGTTCTACATCGGGACGTGGGAGGGCAAGGCCACGACCCTCGGGATCATCCAGTTCGACACCTACCGCGTCGAGTTGAAGCAGGCCGCCGTCGGCGGGCGGCTCGGCACGGTCACCTCGACGGACGTCACGGGCAACCAGTGCGTCGACGTGCTGACCCTGAAGTCCGCCACCGCCGGGGAGCTGGTGGCCGCGGGCAAGGGGGACCCGGCCAACGACGGAACCAAGTGCGCCTCGGGCGCCCACACCGTGCATCTCACGCGCGACGGCTCGGCCCTGAAGTACACCTCGCAGTACCCGGACGCGGGCGACCCGACGGCGGACCTGAAGCGAGCGGGGCGGTAGCCGACGTGGACGTTCCGTCGCCGGACACGCTGACCGCCGTCGCCGCGCTCTGGGGCGCCGCGACCGGAGCGCTGCTGCCCCGTGCCGCGTACCGCCTCTCCGTGGAGCCGGAGGAACCGTGGCGGGAGGCCCGCGGCTGGCTGGGCGTCCGGCCGGGGCCCAGCACCCTGCTCCTCGCCGCCGTCACCGCGGCGGCCTGCGCCCTGCTCGCCGCCGCCACCGGCACCCGGCCCGAGCTCGGCGCCTGGCTGCTGCTCGCCCCGCTCGCGGTGCTGCTCGCCACCGTCGACTTCGCCGTGCACCGGCTGCCGGACGTGCTCACCCTCCCCTTCACCGCCCTCGGCGTGGCCTCGCTGGGGCTGGCCGCGCTGCTGCCCGAGCCGGCCGGCTCCTGGCGCGGCGCGCTGCTCGGGGCGCTCGCCATGGGAGTCCTCTATCTGGTGCTCCACCTCGTCAACTCGCGCGGCATGGGGATGGGCGACGTGAAGCTCGCCCCGGGGCTCGGCGCGGTGCTCGGCTGGTACGGGGTGGGGGTGCTGTCCATCGGGGTGCTCGCGGGCGTGCTGTTCAACGGCCTGTACGCGCTCGTGCTCGTCGTGGCCCGGCGCGCGGGGCGCAAGACGGAGATCCCCTTCGGCCCGTTCATGATCCTCGGGGCGTACGCGGGGGTTCTGCTGGGGGCCCTGGCCGCCTGACGTACGCTGAGATTTCAGCTCTACACCTCCGAAAGGGGCACGCCCGGTGACCGAGAAGGCCGCGCTTCAGTCCGTCCTCGACCGTGCCGCCGCCGGTGGGCGCATCACCCCGGAGGAGGCCGTCGCCCTCTACCGCGACGCCCCGCTGCACGCGCTCGGTGCCGCCGCCGACACCATCCGGCGCCGCAAGTACGCGGGCATCGAGCACATCGCCACGTACATCATCGAGCGGAACATCAACTACACGAACGTGTGCGTCACGGCGTGCAAGTTCTGCGCCTTCTACGCGGCCCCGAAGGACACCAAGAAGGGCTGGAGCCGCGATCTCGACGACATCCTGCGCCGCTGCGCGGAGACCGTCGAGCTGGGCGGCACCCAGATCATGTTCCAGGGCGGGCACCACCCGGACTACGGCGTCGAGTACTACGAGCACCACTTCTCCGCCATCAAGAAGGACTTCCCGCAGCTGGTCATCCACTCGCTGGGCGCGTCCGAGGTCGAGCACATGGCCCGGATCTCCAAGGTGTCGGTCGAGGAGGCCATCCAGCGCATCCACGCGGCGGGCCTCGACTCCTTCGCCGGCGCCGGCGCCGAGCTGCTCCCGGAGCGGCCGCGCAAGGCCATCGCCCCGCTGAAGGAGTCCGGCGAGCGCTGGCTGGAGATCATGGAGACCGCGCACCGCCTCGGTGTCGAGTCGACCTCCACCATGCTGATGGGCACCGGCGAGACGAACGCCGAGCGTATCGAGCACCTGCGCATGATCCGCGACACGCAGGACAGGACGGGCGGCTTCCGCGCCTTCATCCCGTACACGTACCAGCCCGAGAACAACCACCTCAAGGGCCGTACGCAGGCCACGCTCTTCGAGTACCTGCGCATGATCGCGATCGCCCGGATCTTCCTGGACAACGTCCAGCACATCCAGGGCTCCTGGCTGACCACGGGCAAGGAGGTCGGCCAGCTCTCCCTGCACTACGGCGCCGACGACCTCGGCTCGATCATGCTGGAGGAGAACGTCGTCTCCTCGGCCGGTGCCAAGCACCGCTCCAACCGCATGGAGATCATCGAGCTCATCCGCAAGGCCGGCCGGGTCCCCGCGCAGCGCGCCACGACGTACGAGCACCTCGTCGTGCACGACGACCCGGCGAACGACCCGGTCGACGAGCGCGTCATGTCCCACATCTCGTCGACGGCGATCGAGGGCGGCACGGCACACCCCGAGCTGAAGCTCGTCGCCACCAACTGAGCCCGTTTTGCCGACACTTCACGCCACCGCCGCTGACGAGTCCGCCGTCCTCGTGGACGGTGGCCTCGTCAAGGCGCTCGGCCCGTACGAGGACCTCGCCGCCGCCCACCCGGACGCCCGGGTGCGGCGCTGGCCCGGCATCCTCACCCCCGGGCTGCTCAACCCGTACGGCCCGGAGATCCTGGAGCACACGTACCACCCCGATCCGCGCGAGGCCGACACGTACGGCACCACGCCGATCGGCGGGGAGCGGGCCCGGGAGATCTTCCGCGCCGAGCCGTCGCGGCTCGGCGCGAGCGCGCGGCGCGGTGTGCAGCGGCTGTTCGCGCACGGCACGGTGGCGATCGCCGGGGAGCTGCGGGCCAAGCCGGTACTGGAGGTCGCGCAGCGCTCCGGGCTCGTCTTCGGCGGACGCCCGGACCGGCTCCCCGGCCCTGTCTCCCTGTCCCCGAAGCCCCTGGTCCTGCTCCCCGCGCTCGCGGTGGGCGGACCGGCGCGGTTCGCGGTGTTCGACGTCGCGGACCGGGAGGAGCTGGTGCGGCGCGGGGCGTCGACGTGCGTGGCGACGGTGATCGGCGGGCGGCTGGTGTACCGGGGGCGCTAGGCGCCGCGAGGGTCGGGGCCGTCTGCCGGGCGCGGGGAACTGCGCGAGAAGCCCCACCGGAGCCGCACTCGCCCACGCGACCGCACCCGGCAGGCGAACTCGCCTCCCGGTCGCCGAAGGCCGGGAGGGACCCTGCCACAATGACCAGGTGACCCGTGCATCCCTGGACAAGCAGCCCCGCGAAGTCGCCTCGATGTTCGATGACGTGGCGGAGAAGTACGACCTCACGAACGACGTGCTGTCCCTGGGACAGGCGCGGCTGTGGCGGAAGGAAGTGGCCAAGGCCGTCGACGCCCGGCCCGCGCAGAAGATCCTCGACCTCGCCGCCGGCACCGCCACCTCCTCGCAGCCGTTCGCCCAGGCCGGCGCGTACGTCGTGCCCTGCGACTTCTCCCTCGGCATGCTGCGGGTCGGCAAGCAGCGCCACCCCTGGATGCCGTTCACGGCGGGCGACGGCACGAAGCTGCCGTTCAAGGACGACACGTTCGACGCCGTGACGATCTCCTTCGGGCTGCGCAACATCCAGGACACCGACCAGGCGCTGCGCGAGCTGTACCGCGTGACGAAGCCGGGCGGACGCGTCGTCATCTGCGAGTTCAGCCACCCGACGCTCGCCCCGTTCCGCACCGTCTACACCGAGTACCTGATGCGCGCCCTGCCGCCCGTCGCGCGCGCCGTCTCCTCGAACCCGGACGCGTACGTGTACCTCGCCGAGTCGATCCGCGCCTGGCCGACCCAGCCGGAGCTGGCCGCCCGCCTCCAGGGCGCGGGCTGGTCCAAGGTCGCCTGGCGCAACCTCACGGGCGGCATCGTCGCCCTGCACCGCGGCATCAAGTAACGGTTCAACTTCGCCGATTTCCACGGGCGTTGAAGGGAACCGGAGCGGCGGGAAGATGTGTCCGTTGATTGCGTGGTGACGCTTCGCTACCGGGGCGTCACGCACTCGTCCCCGGACCGTGACGGAGCACCCGATGGCGTCGTTCTGCCCGCATTGTGGAGCCGAGGCTCCGGAAGAGGCCCGCTTCTGCATGAGATGCGGGAGAGAGCGCGCCGCCCCGGTGGACGCGGAGGCTCCCACCGCATCGGCCGCGGCGCCACCGCCGCCGGCCTCTCCGCCCGTTCCCGCCGCACCGCCGCCCCCCGCCTTCCAGCCCCCGTCCCCGCCTTCGTACCCGTCCTCGTACGAGATCCAGCCCCCGTACCCGCCCAAGCCCGCCGGCCCCGCTCGGCCGTCGGCCCTCGGCGCCTTCTTCGGGCGGGCCTTCCGCGGTGACTGGGCGGGCGCCGCGCAGGCCGCGCTGTGGCCCGTGGGGCTGCTGCTGATCAGCGCCGTCGCCCTCGCGATCCCCGGATACGGCCAGGACTCCGGCGACGACGACTTCGTCGGCTTCGGCGACCGGCTGCGGATCGCCCTGACCGTGCTCATGCACGGACTCGGCGGCGGCTTCGAGGTGACGGCGGTGAGCGGCGGCTCCTCGATGTTCGGCGACGCCTCCGACACGTCGGCGGGCGGCTCGCTCGAACTCTCCATGCCGCCGCTGCTCGTGGCCGTGCTGTGGTGCACGGCGCTGCTGATCGGCGTACGGATGCTGCGCACGCGCACCCTCGACGCCCGGCGCGCGGCCGGGACCTGGGGTCCGCCGCCGGCCCGCACCCTGGGCCCGGAGATCGCGGTCCGGGTCGGGCTGCTCGCGATGGCGGGCACCGTCGTGCTCGCGCTGTTCGGGCAGCCGACGATCCAGCGGGTCGCGTTCCACACGGGGCCGTTCCTGGTGGCCCTGTGCACGCTGGCGCTCGGCATGGCCGTCACCGTCGCCGTCTTCCAGCGGGCCGACATCGCCCAGTGGCTCGCGGTGCGCCCCGGCGTCGCCGTCGCGAGCCGCGCCTTCGGCTCCGCGGTGCGGGCGATGGCCTGGGTGCTGCCGCTGGTGCTCGTGGCGGGCTTCGTGGTCGGCATCATCAGTGACGACGGCAGCGACAGCAGTGCCTCCGACGACGCCTCCGACGCGACCGGCGGCAGCGTCGCCGCGGGCATCGTCATGCTCCTGCTGTACCTGCCCAACCTCGCCCTGACCGGCCTCGGCTTCGTGTGGGGCGCCCCGCTGGAGATGGACCTGCGCGGTTCGTCGGCGTTCGGCGGCAGCCGGTACGAGCACGACGCGTACGGCCTGGAGCGGCTCGGCGACGAGGTCGACGGCGGTGCGGTCGTCGGCGTGCTGGCCTTCGGCCTGGTACTCGCCCTGCTCATCGGCGTCCTCGTCGCCCGGCGCTCGCGGGACCGCCGCGAGCTGTACCTCGGCGGCGCGTTCTTCTACGTCATGCTGCTCGCCCTGACCGCTCTGTCCGGGTTCTCGATGGAGGCCTCGGGCAGCCTCGCCGACGAGGTCGCCTTCGCGGGCACCGGCGAGGGCGGGGTGAGCATGCCGGAACTGCTGCTCTTCGGGCTGCTGTGGGTGGGCGGAGGCATCGTCGCCGCGCCCTACCTGCTGCGCCTGACCGGGTTCGACACCGGGCTCACCGGGCTCACCGGTCCCGCCGCCCCTTTCGGTACGGGGCCGCAGGCCCTGCCCCCGCTGGGCAGCCCTACGGCCCCGCCCACCCCGGACGACTGCCACAACCTCCCGACCCAGACGGTCGGTTCGGTGGTCCCGGCGCCTGAGGCGTACGCCCCGCACACCGTCCCTCCGGCCCCGGGACCGGCGTCCGCGTCCGCGGGGACAGGGCGGCGCGTGGGCATCTGGGCCGGCACCCTCCTCGGCGCGTTCGTCATCGGCGGCGGTGTCGCGGCGGGGGTGCTGCTGCTCCAGGACGACGGCGACAACGGCAAGGACGACGCCAAGGACAACCAGCCGGTCGCCGCACAGACGCAGCAGACGCAAGAGACACAGCAGACACAGGAGGCACAGCAGACACCGGAGCCCCAGGAGCCGTCCGCGTCGGAGTCCGCCTCGGAGTTCGCGGGCCAGGACTCCGCCGGCCCCTCCCAGACGCCCGAGATCCCCGACGGCTACCGCCAGGTCGTCGACGTCCAGGGCTTCTCCTTCGCCGTCCCCGAGACCTGGGACCGGGTCGGCGCCGACGACAGCGGCACCCAGACCACGTACGCGGGCGGAAGCGGCACGGAGAAGTACCTCGTCGGAGTGATCCCGGGTGCGGACTACACCTCGTACGAGAACCTCCGGAACCTGGAGCGGCACCTGGAGAAGGACAAGAAGAAGAGGAACTACCAGCGGCTCCGTCTGGAGGAGAACACCTTCCAGGGGAGCGCCGGGGCGATCTGGGAGTACACGTACGAGGACGAGTCCGGGCGGACGGTCCACGGCATCGACCAGTCGTACATCGCCGCCGACGGAACCGAGTACGCGATCCTCCTGACCGGCGGCGACGACGTCTGGTCCGGCCTGGCGGAGACCTACCGGGTCGGCCTCGACGCCTGGCGGCTCACGGACACGGACTGAACGGCAGGGAGGGGGAGGAGAGTTCGGCCGGATCGTCGAGCTCCCGGCGCATGCCACCGCCCCGCGGGCCCGGCTCGCGGGGCTCGCGCACGCCCGCTCCGCCGCCGCCCTCGCCCTCCCCGAAGTCGAACCAGACCGTGACGGCCGCGTCCCGCGGGATCTCCACGCCCGGCAACGGGTACTGGCGCACCACGTAGTCCGCGGCGGCCTCGTCGAGCGCGGGACGGTCCGCGGCGGTCAGCCGCAGACCGTGCGCCAGCACTGTGGCCTGCGCGTCGACGGCCATCAGACCGACGAGCTTCGGCACATGAACTTCCGGTGTCTTGGGCGTCTTGGGCGTCTTCGGCACAGATGTCACCCCCAGGCGGTACCGGAAGGGTAGTCCCGTGCGCAGCGCCCCGGAAGAGGTCGCCGGACGCCTGGCGAAGGGCGCCTACAGCACCAGCCGGAAGCAGTGCCCCCGGCGGCCGGTCGGTGTCACGAACGTCTCCGTCCGCTCCATGCCGAGGCGCCGGGTCACCGCGATCGAGCGCGCGTTCTCGGCGTCGACCATCGCGACGACGCTGCCGATGCCCGCCGCCCGTACCCGCTCCACGGTCGCGAGCGCGGCGGCCGTGGCGTACCCCCGGCCCCAGTGGGCGCGGCCGAGCCGCCAGCCGATCTCGATCTCGCCGACCGGGCCCCACGTCCGCTCCCACGGCTGCGCGCCGGTGAACCCGATGACCTCGTCCGCGTCGTCCGTCATGGTCCACAGGCAGAAGCCGCGCTCGGCGTCGTGCCGCCGCTGGCGCGCGGTCAGCTCCTCGTACACCGACAGCTCGGCCGGGCGGCCCCCGTGGAACTCCATGACGTCCGGGTCGTCGAACACCCGGTGCCAGGTGAAGGCGTCCTCATGGGTGGGGACCCGCAGTTCCACGGCGGGCGGCACGAACACATCGGCGACTTCGGTCATGGGCTGGCCCTTCGCTGGGAGATCGGTGCCGCTGCTGTTCCTACCCGGGGGACAACCCCCGGACCCCCGGCCGGGAAAACAGGCGGCCCGGGGCGCGCGGACCGACCGGAGGGAGGCGATCGTCGGTGAATAGACTGCCCATGTCCGTGCCGGACGGCACACCGTTTTCGACCCTTGGGGAGAACCCGCCGTGACCGAGCAGCCCAAACCCCTCTCCGAGCACAGCGCAGACGTGATCGTCGTCGGGGCCGGGCCAGCCGGTTCGACGACCGCCTACTACCTGGCGAAGGCGGGCCTGGACGTCCTGCTCCTGGAGAAGACGGCGTTCCCGCGCGAGAAGGTGTGCGGCGACGGCCTGACCCCGCGCGCCACCAAGCAGCTCGTCTCCATGGGCATCGACATCTCCGAGGAGGCGGGCTGGCTGCGCAACAAGGGCCTGCGCATCATCGGCGGCGGCGTCCGCCTCCAGCTCGACTGGCCTGATCTCGCCTCCTACCCGGACTACGGCCTCGTCCGCAAGCGCGACGACTTCGACGAGCAGCTCGCGCGGCAGGCGCAGAAGGCCGGCGCGCGCCTGTACGAGCAGTGCAACGTCGGCGCCCCGATCACCGACGAGCGCACCGGCCGCATCACGGGCGTGCACGCGAAGCTGGGCGACGAGAAGCGCGCGGTCACCTTCCACGCGCCGCTGGTCGTCGCCGCCGACGGCAACTCGACCCGGCTCTCCCTCGCGATGGGCCTGCACCGCCGCGAGGACCGCCCGATGGGCGTCGCGGTCCGTACGTACTTCACCTCGCCGCGCCACGACGACGACTACCTGGAGTCCTGGCTGGAGCTGTGGGACAAGCGCGGCCCCGGCGAGGACCGCCTCCTTCCCGGCTACGGCTGGATCTTCGGCATGGGCGACGGCACGTCCAACGTCGGCCTCGGCATCCTCAACTCTTCCAAGGCGTTCCGGGAGTTGGACTGGCGCGAGGTGCTCAAGGCGTGGTGCGCGTCGATGCCGGAGGACTGGGGCTACACCCCGGAGAACATGACGATGCCGATCCGCGGCGCCGCCCTCCCGATGGCCTTCAACCGCCAGCCGCACTACACCAAGGGCCTGCTCCTGGTCGGCGACGCGGGCGGCCTGGTCAACCCGTTCAACGGCGAGGGCATCGCGTACGCCATGGAGTCCGGGCAGATCGCCGCCGACGTCATCGTGCAGGCCCACGCCCGCGCCACCGACGCCCAGCGCGAACTCGCCCTGCAGCGCTACCCGAAGGTCCTCAAGGACACCTACGGCGGTTACTACACGCTGGGCCGCGCCTTCGTGAAGATGATCGGCAACCCGAAGGTCATGAAGATCGCGACGCAGCGCGGTCTGACCCACCCGGTCCTGATGAAGTTCACGCTGAAGATGCTCGCGAACCTCACGGACCCGACGGGCGGCGACGCCATGGACCGCATCATCAACGGCCTGACCAAGGTCGCCCCGAAGGCCTGACTTGGGCCTGAACGGGGCCTGACTTGGCTCCTCCCGGTCGCTCGGGGCAGTCTTGACGCATGATTTTCATCGCCGTCAAGTTCACCGCCCGCCCCGAGCACGCCGAGTCCTGGCTGGAGAGGACCGCCGCGTTCACCGCCGCGACCCGCGCCGAGGAGGGCAACCTCTTCTTCGACTGGTCGCGCAGCGTCGAGGACCCGAACCAGTACGTCCTCCTGGAGGGCTTCCGGGACGCCGACGCGGGCGCCGCGCACGTCGGCTCCGCCCACTTCAAGGCGGGCCTCGACGCGATGGCCCCGCTCATCGCGACCACCCCCGAGATCATCAACGCCGATATCCCGAACGAGGGTTGGGGCGCGATGGGGGAGCTGGCACCGCAGGCGTGACGCAGCGCGCGCGGAGTTGTTGTTTGTGATGCTCCTGTGACGCCTCTGTGGGCAACGATCACCCCGGGTGAGTGGTCGGAGGGGGTGAGCCGGTGTGCGGCTCACCCCCTCCGACTTCCACGAGAGAGCGTTGATGAGACGTCACATCCGCCGGGTCGGCTCCCGCGCCGCCCTCGGGCTCGCCGCGGCCGCGGCCCTCACCTGCGGCTTCGGCGCCGCCGCACCCGCGCTCGCCGCCGACGACGCTCCGCTGACGGTCGCCATCACCGGCGAGAGCCGCGTCGACCTGTCCCTCACCGGGGACAACGGCGAACCGTCCGAGCCCCAGGTCACCCTGCGCCTGGCCGCGCCGGGCAGCGACGAGCCGGGCGACGACGGCGTCGTACCCGTCGTCCACCACGGCGACTACAAGATCAAGATCGATGCGTCCGGGCTCAAGGGCGTCGCCGCCGTGAAGCTGCCGTGCGCGGCCGACGGCCCGACCGCCGAATGCTCGGGCGACGAGATCAACGCCGGCAGCGACTACAACCGGCTCGGCGGCATCCGCCTCGACGTCGACAGCGAGAGCGCCGCCGGGGACTTCGGCTCCATCAAGGTCACCGGCGAGGGCGAGGGCGTCACCTTCACGCCGCTGACCATCGACGTCCTGGTGGGCGGCCCCGAGTTCAAGAACCGCGAGCTGAGCGAGCCCAAGGGCTTCGAGGCCGGCGACGTGTACGACGCCCCGGTCGGCTTCCGCAACGCGGGCAGCATGGCGGCGGACGGCGCGGTCCTGCGCTTCCACGGCTCGCGCGGCCTGAGCTTCCTCGACAGCTACGGCAACTGCGCGTACAAGAAGACCACCGACGGGCCGCTGCTGCAGCAGGGGATCGACGCGATCTGCACCGTCCCCGGCACCTTCGACGCGGGCAAGGCCTACACCGTCGCCGAGCCGCTGAAGGTCCGCACGGCCGACTTCGCGCTCTTCGACATCTTCAACTACGGCTTCTCCGCGGTCTCCCCGGCCAAGGCGAAGTCGCTGCTCGCCTCCGACGGCTACACGCCCGGCACCGGCGGCTCCCTCACGCTGAAGGAGCTCCCGGGCGCCTCTGCGGCCGACTACACGCGCTACGCGGAGCTGGACCTGCCCACCTCCAACACCTACGACCTGGTGCTGACCGGCGACTCCGCCGAGGGCAAGGCCGGCGACACGGTCAGGACGGAGATCGGTTTCCGCAACGACGGCCCCGGCTGGATCAGCGCGCTGCGCTCCGGCGGCGAGCCGATCGCGTTCACGGTGACGGTCCCCAAGGGCGCGAAGGTCACCAAGGCGCCGGACCGCTGCAACTACACGACGATCGCGGAGGGCGTGAAGGGCTACCTGTGCTGGGTCTCCACACCGCTGCTCGAGGACGCGAAGCTGACCTTCCCGTTCGAGCTGCGCATCGACAAGGTCGTGAAGAACGCCAAGGGCAAGGTGGCGCTGCCGACGTGGGACAACCCGGCGGAGCCCGAGCAGTCCAACAACACCGCGTGGATCGTCCTCAACGGCACCGACGAGGGGCAGAGCGCGGGCGGCTCCACGGGCGGCTCCTCGGCGAGCCCGTCGCCGAGCGCCAGTGCGACTGATTCGTCCGGTTCATCCGGTACGTCGGGTAATTCAGGCTCGTCCGGCGGGAGTTCCGGGAGCGAGGGCTCCGGCGGCGGCCTCGCGCTGACCGGCGCGGGCGGCGTGCTGCTCGTCGGCGGCGTCGCGGTGCTCGTCCTGGGGCTCGGCGCCGTGGCCGTCGTCGTGACGCGCCGCAGGGCCGCCTGAGCGCTTGTGAGCGGATGAACGAAGGCCGCCGCACCCGAGAGGGGTGCGGCGGCCTTCGTCGTACGTACGGGGTCCGGGGGAGCGTCAGAGGACGCGGACCGCGCCGCTGGCCGGGTAGCCGGAGAGGTCCTGGATGACGACGCCCTTGGAGGGGTTGGCGGCGTCCAGGTACTGGCCGTTACCGATGTAGACACCGACGTGGTACGCCGAGCCCGCGCCGCCCCAGTACAGGATGTCGCCGACCTGGACGCTGGAGAGCGAGACCGCGGTGCCGGAGGTCGACTGGTCCTGCGAGGTGCGCGGCAGGTCCACGCCGGCCTGCTTGAACGCGGCCTGGACGAGGCCCGAGCAGTCCCACGAGCTGGGGCCCGTGCCGCCCATCACGTACGCGTCACCGACCTGAGCCTTCAGGAAGCTGATGACGGACGCGACGGAGCCGCTGGCGGGGGCGCTGGCGGTCTCGGTGGCCGAGGCGAGCGTCGTGCGCGCGGAGGAGCGGGACGCGGTGGCCTGCGCGGCCGCCTCACGCTCCGCCTTGGCCTTCTTCGCGGCCTCGGCCTTCTTCTTGGCCTCCGCCTTCTGCTTGGCCTCGGCCTGGTCCTTCTTGGCCTGGTCCGCGGCCTTGGCGAAGGCCTCGTCACGCTCCGCCTGGAGCTGGTAGTTGGCCGCGGCCTGCTGGGTGGCGTCCGCGGACTGGGCGACCTGGGTGGAGAGGTCGGCGGTGAGCGTGGGCAGTTCGATCGTCTGCGTCACGGGCTCGGCAGCGTTCGCCGCACCGGACGCACCAGCCACTGCCAGGGTGCTGAGGACGCCACCGGTGACTCCGGCGCGCAGGGCCATCTTCGAGGCGCTGCGGCGGGGCTTTCGGTGGCTGGGTATGTGAGCGGTGTGGGACATGAGTACAACCGCTATCAGGGCTTCACGGTTCCCATCAAGAAACGTGTGGTGCGCCACAGTTGTGAAGAACGGTCACGAATTCCGCACCGGGCGGCCCTTATTGACGCCGTAAAGGACAATACGGACAGCCGACTTCAAGGCCGTGAGCAAGGGTTTTCGGTAAAACGCCCGAATTGCCCGAGGCCTACCACTCGTTGAGTCCGTTGGCCAAGCCCGGTTTCCGGGAGGTTACTTGGGGCGTGACGCAGGTCACACCGAACCCCTAGGGGGCGACTCGGGCGCCCACTTCCGTCCACACCCCTCCCGTCGATTTCCCTCCGAGGTGTGAACGGGGTCCACTATCAGCCACTGTCGTCCAGCACCAATTTGCCTGCAGTGCACACCTCTTGATAGTGCGCGGACGTCTCTGACCAGGGGTAACCGGACGAGATGTCACCTCTGGTGATCACTCAGGCGCTTCGAGTGTGAAGATCACCGCTCATCCGACTTCATGATCCTTCGTCAGGTGGTGGAGATCACAAAGTAGTTGGCGTACCCCGTGTCGCAGATCACAGAGGACCAGGCATAAGATGCGGGGCAAGTTGGGCTTGTGACCTGCTTCACATGTGAGCGATCTTCGACCGTTTGCAGGGGGAGCCGGGGTCGCGAGCTCATGCAACCGCCAGCAGTCAGCGCCGACTGAGAGGAGCGAGGAGCGGTGAACGCGTATGCGCCCATCCTCGTACTGGGAGCCCTCGGGGCAGGCTTTGCGATCTTCTCCGTGGTCATGGCCACGCTTATCGGTCCAAAGCGGTACAACCGGGCCAAACTCGAAGCCTACGAGTGCGGGATCGAGCCGACCCCCACGCCGGCCGGCGGCGGGCGCTTCCCCATCAAGTACTACCTGACGGCGATGCTCTTCATCGTCTTCGACATCGAGATCGTCTTCCTCTACCCCTGGGCCGTCACCTTCGACGCGCTGGGGGTGTTCGGGCTCGTGGAGATGCTGCTCTTCGTGCTCACCGTCTTCGTCGCGTACGCGTACGTATGGCGGCGCGGCGGCCTGGAATGGGACTGAGCCCCGTATAGGGGAGACCGGGAGCCACAGACCAATGGGACTCGAAGAAAAGCTGCCGAGCGGATTCCTGCTGACCACCGTCGAACAGGCCGCGGGCTGGGTGCGCAAGTCGTCCGTCTTTCCCGCCACGTTCGGCCTCGCGTGCTGCGCCATCGAGATGATGACGACGGGCGCGGGCCGCTACGACCTGGCGCGGTTCGGGATGGAGGTCTTCCGCGGATCGCCCCGCCAGGCGGACCTGATGATCGTCGCCGGCCGGGTGAGCCAGAAGATGGCACCCGTCCTGCGCCAGGTCTACGACCAGATGCCCAACCCCAAGTGGGTCATCTCCATGGGTGTCTGCGCCTCGTCCGGCGGGATGTTCAACAACTACGCGATCGTGCAGGGCGTCGACCACATCGTCCCGGTCGACATCTATCTGCCCGGCTGCCCGCCCCGGCCCGAGATGCTGATGGACGCGATTCTCAAGCTCCATCAGAAGATCCAGTCCTCCAAGCTCGGCGTGAACGCCGAGGAGGCGGCCCGTGAGGCGGAGGAAGCGGCGCTCAAGGCGCTCCCGACGATCGAGATGAAGGGGCTGCTGCGGTGAGTGACGCGCACAGCGACGGGGCCAACCCCGAGAAGGACCTCAGCTCCGCCAACCTGCCGGGGCAGCGCGGCGACGCAGGCGAGGAGATCCGCGTCCAGCGCGGCATGTTCGGCGCCGAGAACGGCGGGGACACCTCCGGCTACGGCGGCCTCGTCCGCTCGATCCGGCTGCCCGGCGAGGCCACCCGCCCCTACGGCGGCTGGTTCGACGAGGTGGCCGACGAGCTGGAGGGCGCCCTGGAGGAACAGGGACTCGTCCCCGAGAACGCCATCGACAGGACGGTCGTCGACCGCGGCGAGCTCACCTTCCACATCGAGCGCGAGCACCTGGTGCGTGTGGCGCAGACCCTGCGCGACGACCCGGCCCTGCGCTTCGAACTGTGCACCGGCGTCTCGGGGGTCCACTACCCCGGTGACAAGGGCCGCGAGCTGCACGCCGTCTACCACCTGCGGTCGATCACCCACAACCGGCTGATCCGCCTCGAGGTCTCGGCGCCCGACGAGGACCCGCACGTCCCGTCCCTGGTCCCCGTGTATCCCACGAACGACTGGCACGAGCGCGAGGCGTACGACTTCTTCGGCATCGTCTTCGACGGCCACCCCGCGCTGACCCGGATCATGATGCCGGACGACTGGCAGGGCTTCCCGCAGCGCAAGGACTACCCCCTCGGCGGCATCCCCGTCGAGTACAAGGGCGCCCAGATCCCGGCTCCGGACCAGCGGAGGTCGTACAGCTGATGACTACTCCCCACGCAACTCCGCGCGCCACGACCGAGGGCACCGTGTATACGGTCACCGGCGGCGACTGGGACGAGGTCGTCCAGTCCGCGGTCAAGTCCGACGACGAGCGCATCATCGTCAACATGGGACCCCAACACCCTTCCACGCACGGGGTGTTGCGCCTGATCCTGGAGATCGACGGCGAGACGGTCACCGAGGCCCGCTGCGGCATCGGCTACCTCCACACCGGCATCGAGAAGAACCTCGAGTACCGCACGTGGACGCAGGGCACCACGTTCGTGACGCGCATGGACTACCTGACGCCGTTCTTCAACGAGACGGCGTACTGCCTCGCGGTCGAGAAGCTCCTCGGCATCGAGGACGAGATCCCGGACCGGGCGTCGATCATCCGCGTGCTCCTCATGGAGCTGAACCGGATGTCCTCGCACCTGGTCTGCATCGCCACCGGCGGCATGGAACTCGGCGCGACCACGATCATGATCTACGGCTTCCGTGATCGTGAACTCATTCTCGACATCTACGAGTTGATCACCGGCCTGCGCATGAACCACGCGTACATCCGGCCCGGCGGACTCGCCCAGGACCTGCCGCCCGGCGCGGTGGACCAGCTGCGCGAGTTCGTGAAGAAGATGAAGAAGAACCTCCCCGAGTACGACAAGCTCGCCACCGGGAACCCCATCTTCAAGGCCCGTATGCAGGACGTCGGCTACCTCGACCTGGCCGGCTCCATGGCGCTCGGCGCCACAGGACCGATCCTGCGCTCGGCGGGCCTCCCGCACGACCTGCGCAAGGCGCAGCCGTACTGCGGATACGAGACCTACGACTTCGAGATCCCGACCGCCGACACCTGCGACTCCTACGGGCGGTTCCTGATCCGCCTGGAGGAGATGCGCCAGTCGCTGCACATCATCGAGCAGTGCCTGGACCGGCTCGCCCCGGGCCCGGTCATGGTCGGTGACAAGAAGATCGCCTGGCCCGCCCAACTGGCCCTCGGCCCGGACGGACTCGGCAACTCGCTCGACCACATCAAGAACATCATGGGCACCTCCATGGAGGCCCTCATCCACCACTTCAAGCTGGTGACCGAGGGCTTCCGCGTCCCGCCGGGACAGGCGTACACCGCCGTGGAGTCGCCCAAGGGCGAGCTGGGTGTGCATGTCGTCTCCGACGGCGGCACCCGCCCGTTCCGGGTCCACTTCCGCGACCCGTCCTTCACCAACCTGCAGGCGATGGCCGCGATGTGCGAAGGCGGCCAGGTCGCCGACGTCATCGTCGCCGTCGCGTCCATCGACCCCGTGATGGGAGGCGTCGACCGGTGACCACCAGTTCTACAGGGGCTTCTAGTTCTGCACAGCCCGCGGGCCAGGGCGTCAGCCTGGGCATGCCCGAGCTGCCCGCGCCCGGCTACCCGGACGACGTCCGAACCCGTCTGGAGACGGACGCGAAGGAGATCGTCTCCCGCTACCCCGACTCCCGCTCGGCCCTGCTGCCGATGCTGCACCTCGTGCAGTCGGAGGAGGGGCACGTCACGCGCACCGGCATGCGGTTCTGCGCGGAGATGCTCGGGCTGACCACGGCGGAGGTCACGGCCGTCGCGACCTTCTACACGATGTACCGGCGCGGGCCCAGCGGCGACTACCAGGTCGGCGTCTGCACCAACACGCTGTGCGCGGTGATGGGGGGCGACGCCATCTTCGAGACGCTCCAGGAGCACCTCGGCGTCGGCAACAACGGGACCACGGACGACGGCAAGATCACGCTGGAGCACATCGAGTGCAACGCCGCTTGTGATTTCGCTCCCGTGGTGATGGTCAACTGGGAGTTCTTCGACAACCAGACGCCCGAGACCGCCAAGCGGCTGGTCGACGACCTGCGCACGGGAGCGCAGGTGTCACCCACCCGCGGTGCTCCGCTGTGCACCTTCAAGGAGACCGCGCGCATCCTGGCCGGTTTCCCCGACGAGCGCGAGGGCGCCGTCGAGGCGAGCGGCAGCGCGGGCCCGGCCTCCCTGATCGGCCTGCACCTGGCCAAGGGCGAGACGCCGCCCGCCCGCGTGGTCCACCAGCGGGCCGAGACCCGCGACGGCGAGGCTCCGCACGACCCCTCGCCCGCCGAGCACCTGAGTTCGCACGACGCGCCGCAGGACACGTCGGCCTCCGACCCGCAGCACCCAGCGGGGCCGACCGCCGAGGAGGGGGAGTGATGACCTTGGCCGCCGAAGTCAGCAACAACGAGACCAGCCCGGAGAAACTGCTCGCTCCGGTCCTGTCGGCCTTCTGGGACGAGGACAAGTCCTGGTCCCTGGACGTGTACCGCCGGCACGACGGCTACGAGGGACTGCGCAAGGCCCTCGCCATGTCGCCGGACGACCTCATCGCCTACGTGAAGGACTCGGGCCTGCGCGGACGCGGAGGCGCCGGATTCCCCACCGGGATGAAGTGGCAGTTCATTCCGCAGGGGGACGGCAAGCCGCATTATCTGGTGGTCAACGCCGACGAGTCGGAGCCCGGGACCTGCAAGGACATCCCGCTCCTCTTCGCCAACCCGCACAGCCTCATCGAGGGCATCGTGATCGCGTGCTACGCGATCCGGTCCGAGCACGCGTTCATCTACCTGCGCGGTGAAGTGGTCCCCGTTCTGCGGCGGTTGCACGAGGCCGTGCGCGAGGCGTACGACGCCGGATTCCTCGGGCAGGACATCCTCGGGTCCGGTCTGAACCTCGAACTCACCGTGCACGCGGGCGCGGGCGCGTACATCTGTGGCGAGGAGACCGCACTCCTGGACTCGCTCGAGGGCCGCCGTGGCCAGCCGCGACTCCGTCCCCCCTTCCCCGCGGTCGCGGGCCTGTACGCGTGCCCCACTGTGGTGAACAACGTCGAGTCCATCGCGTCGGTTCCCGCGATCCTCCATCGGGGCAAGGACTGGTTCAAGTCGATGGGCAGCGAGAAGTCCCCGGGCTTCACGCTGTACTCGCTCAGCGGCCACGTCGCCAACCCCGGCCAGTTCGAGGCCCCGCTCGGCATCACGCTGCGCCAGCTCCTCGACATGAGCGGCGGCATGCGACCGGGCCACCGCCTCAAGTTCTGGACCCCGGGCGGCAGTTCGACCCCGATGTTCACCGAGGAACACCTCGATGTGGCCCTCGACTACGAGGGTGTCGGCGCCGCCGGATCGATGCTCGGCACCAAGGCCCTGCAGTGCTTCGACGAGACGACCTGCGTCGTGCGCGCCGTCACGCGGTGGACCGAGTTCTACGCCCACGAGTCCTGCGGCAAGTGCACGCCCTGCCGCGAAGGGACCTACTGGCTCGTGCAGTTGCTGCGCGACATCGAGGCCGGCAAGGGCTCGATGGAGGACCTCGACAAGCTCAACGACATCGCCGACAACATCAACGGCAAGTCCTTCTGCGCCCTCGGCGACGGCGCCGCCTCGCCGATCTTCTCCTCGCTCAAGTACTTCCGCGACGAGTACGAGCAACACATCACGGGCAAGGGCTGCCCCTTCGACCCGGCCCGCTCGACTCTCTGGGCCGACCGGTCCGACCAGCACCCCACGGAGGTGAACGCGTGACCGTACTGCATCCGAACAGCGGCTCCGCCGCGGGCCAACGCCCCTCCGGAGGCGGTGAGGCGGCTGTTCCGCCGGAGGACCTCGTCTCCCTCACCATCGACGGCATCGAGATCAGCGTCCCCAAGGGGACCCTCGTCATCCGCGCCGCCGAGATGCTGGGCATCGAGATCCCCCGGTTCTGCGACCACCCGCTCCTCGACCCGGCCGGCGCCTGCCGCCAGTGCATCGTGGAGGTGGAGGGCCAGCGCAAGCCGATGGCGTCCTGCACCATCACCTGCACCGACGGCATGGTCGTCAAGAGCCAGCTCTCCTCCCCGGTCGCCGAGAAGGCGCAGAAGGGGGTCATGGAGCTGCTGCTCATCAACCACCCCCTCGACTGCCCGGTCTGCGACAAGGGCGGCGAGTGCCCGCTGCAGAACCAGGCCATGTCGCACGGCCAGTCCGACTCCCGCTTCGAGGGCAAGAAGCGCACGTACGAGAAGCCGGTCCCGATCTCCACGCAGGTGCTGCTCGACCGTGAGCGGTGCGTGCTGTGCGCCCGCTGCACCCGGTTCTCCAACCAGGTCGCGGGCGACCCGATGATCGAGCTGATCGAGCGCGGCGCGCTGCAGCAGGTCGGCACCGGTGAGGGCGACCCCTTCGAGTCGTACTTCTCCGGGAACACCATCCAGATCTGCCCGGTCGGGGCGCTGACCTCGGCGGCGTATCGCTTCCGCTCCCGGCCCTTCGACCTCGTCTCGTCGCCGAGCGTCTGCGAGCACTGCTCCAGCGGCTGCGCGACCCGCACCGACCACCGGCGCGGAAAGGTCATGCGCCGTCTCGCGGCCAACGACCCCGAGGTCAACGAGGACTGGATCTGCGACAAGGGCCGCTTCGGCTTCCGCTACGCGCAGAAGCCGGACCGGCTCACCACACCGCTGGTACGGGACACGGAGACCGGTGAACTGCGGCCCGCCTCCTGGCCGGAGGCCCTGGAGGCCGCCGCCAGCGGGCTCAGTGCCGCGCGCGGCCGGACCGGTGTCCTCACCGGTGGCCGACTCACGGTCGAGGACTCCTACGCGTACAGCAAGTTCGCGCGCGTGGCCCTCGACACGAACGACATCGACTTCCGCGCGCGCGTGCACAGCATCGAGGAAGCCGACTTCCTGGCCGCGCGGGTCGCGGGTCGCGGACGCGACCTGGACGGCAGCGGCGTCACGTACACGAAGCTGGAGCAGGCCCCGGCCGTGCTCCTGGTCGGCTTCGAGTCGGAGGAGGAGGCGCCCGGCGTCTTCCTCAAGCTCCGCAAGGCGTGGCGCAAGCACGGCCAGAAGGTCTACTCGCTCGCCACGCACGCGACGCGCGGCCTGGAGAAGGCGGGCGGCACGCTGCTGCCCGCCGCTCCCGGCACCGAGACCGAGTGGCTGGACGCGCTCGCCTCCGGCATCGGTCTGGAGGACGGGGGAGCCGTCGCCTCGGAGGCCCTGCGCACCGAAGGCGCCGTGCTCGTCGTCGGCGAGCGGCTCGCCGCCGTCGAGGGCGGGCTCACCGCCGCCGTACGGGCCGCGTCCGCGACCGGCGCCCAGCTGGTGTGGATCCCGCGCCGGGCCGGTGAGCGCGGCGCCGTCGAGGCGGGCGCGCTGCCGTCGCTGCTGCCGGGCGGCCGTCCGGCGACCGACCCGCGCGCGCGGGAAGAGGTCGCCGCCGCCTGGGGCGTCGCCGAACTGCCGCACCGCTACGGGCGCGACACCGGCCAGATCGTGGAGTCCGCCGTCACGGGTGAACTGCGAGCCCTCGTGGTGGCGGGGGTCGAGATCGCGGACCTGCCGAACCCGGCACGCGCGCGTGAAGCCCTTCACGAGGTCGGGTTCCTGGTCTCCCTGGAGCAGCGTCCCAGCGAGGTCACCGACCACGCCGACGTCGTCCTCCCGGTGGCCGCGGTCGCCGAGAAGGCGGGCACGTTCCTCAACTGGGAGGGCCGGGCCCGGATGTTCGAGGCCGCGCTCAAGCCCGACCAGATGACGCGCCGCGTCGCGCCCACGGACGCGCGCGTGCTGCAGATGCTGGCCGACGCCATGGACGTACACCTGGGGCTGCCCGATCTGCGCGCCGCACGCGGGGAGTTGGACCGCCTCGGCAACTGGGACGGGCCGCACGCCACCGAGCCCCTGGAGACGGCGGCGGTGCTGCCGCGGCCCGCCTCGGGGGAGGCCGTGCTCGCCGGGCACCGGCTGCTGCTCGACCAAGGTCGTCTCCAGGACGGTGACGAGGCCCTCGCGGGGACCCGGCACGCCGCCCACGCGCGCGTGTCCGCCGCCACGGCCGCGGAGGCGGGTGTGAAGGACGGCGACATGCTGGCCGTCACCGGCTCCGCGGGCAGCGTGCGGTTCCCGCTCCAGGTCACGGAGATGCCCGACCGGGTCGTCTGGCTGCCGCTGAACTCCCTCGGCGGGGGCGTCGCTTCGGACACCGGTGCCGTACCCGGCGACCTGGTGAAGATCGGTCCGGCGCTCGCCGCGGCCCCGGAGGTGCAGTCATGAGTTCCACGGGAGTGAGCCCACTCGCCCTCGAAGACCTGTCGATGTTCGGCACGGACCCGTGGTGGCTGGTCGTCATCAAGGCGGTCTTCTGCTTCGCCTTCCTGATGGTGACCGTGCTGTTCTCCATCGTGTGGGAGCGCAAGGTCGTCGCCTGGATGCAGCTGCGCATCGGCCCGAACCGGCACGGCCCCTGGGGCATGCTCCAGTCGCTCGCCGACGGCATCAAGCTGATGCTCAAGGAAGACCTGATCGTCAAGCGCGCGGACAAGGTCGTCTACATCCTCGCGCCGATCGTCGCGGCCATCCCGGCCTTCATGGCGATCGCGGTGATCCCGTTCGGCCCGTCCGGGGGCGAGATCTCGATCTTCGGTCACCGTACGGCGATGCAGCTCACCGACCTGCCGATCGCGATGCTCTACATCCTCGCGGTCGCCTCCGTCGGCATCTACGGCATCGTCCTCGCCGGCTGGTCCTCCGGATCGACGTACCCGCTCCTCGGCGGCCTGCGGTCCTGCGCGCAGATGATCTCGTACGAGATCGCGATGGGCGCCGCGTTCGCCTCGGTGTTCCTGTACTCGGGCTCGATGTCGACGTCGGAGATCGTCGCCCAGCAGCACGACCGCTGGTACATCGTGCTGCTGCCGGTCTCGTTCCTGATCTACATCGTGACGATGGTCGGCGAGACGAACCGCGCACCGTTCGACATGCCGGAGTCCGAGGGTGACCTCGTCGGCGGCTTCAACACCGAGTACTCGTCGATCAAGTTCGCGATGTTCATGCTCGCCGAGTACGTGAACATGGTGACGGTCTCCGCGGTGTCCGTGACGCTCTTCCTGGGCGGCTGGCGCGCACCGTGGCCCGTCTCGACGTTCTGGGAGGGCGCGAACCACGGCTGGTGGCCGATGCTCTGGTTCGTCGTCAAGGTCCAGCTGCTGCTGTTCTTCTTCATCTGGCTGCGCGGCACCCTCCCGCGCGTGCGCTACGACCAGCTGATGAAGCTCGGCTGGAAGGTCCTCATCCCGGTCTCCGTGGTGTGGCTGATGCTCGTGGCGACCATCCGCACGCTGCGCAACGAGAACTACAGCATCGGGAACGTCTTCCTGTACGTCGCCGGGGGCATCCTCGTGGTCCTGGTCCTGTCGTACATCGTCGACATGTTCCGCGACCGGGGCGCCAGGGAGGCCGCCGAGGCCGAGAAGCCCGTGGCCTTCGACCCGATGGCGGGCGGATTCCCCGTGCCGCCGCTGCCCGGACAGACCCTGCCGCCCGTTCCGCGCCGACGCCCGCGCCGTGAGCGGGAGTTGATTGTCAGTGGTGGCCCCGATACTGCGAGTGACGAATCACTTGGCGGTTCCAGTGACGGAAAGGAGGCGTCCGATGGCTGACGAGACGAACGAGAAGGACACCAAGCCGGGGTTCCAGAATCCCGTTGCCGGCTTCGGTGTGACCTTCAAGGCCATGTTCAAGAAGCGGCTCACCGAGCAGTACCCGGAGCAGGAGAAGACCACCGCTCCCCGCTTCCACGGCAGGCACCAGCTCAACCGCCATCCGGACGGCCTGGAGAAGTGCGTCGGCTGCGAGCTGTGCGCCTGGGCCTGCCCGGCGGACGCCATCTACGTGGAGGGCGCGGACAACACCGAGGAGGAGCGCTACTCGCCGGGTGAGCGCTACGGCCGCGTCTACCAGATCAACTACGCCCGCTGCATCCTGTGCGGCCTGTGCATCGAGGCGTGCCCCACGCGCGCGCTGACGATGACGAACGAGTTCGAGCTGGCGGACAGCAGCCGGGCCAACCTGATCTACACCAAGGAGCAGCTGCTCGCCGGCCTCGAGGAAGGCATGGTCGAGTCGCCGCACTCGATCTTCCCGGGCATGGACGAGCAGGACTACTACCGGGGTCTGGTCACGGAGGCCGCGCCCGGCACGGAGCCCCAAGTGGCCGTCTCCAAGGGCGAGAAGCCCTCTGAAGCGGTGGAAGAGGGGGCCGGCGCATGACCCTCGCCGCCTACTCCACCTCCACCGGTGAGGCCTTCCAGTTCTGGGTCCTCGGCACCGTCGCCGTCATCGGCGCGCTGTGCACGATCCTGATGAAGAAGGCCGTGCACAGTGCGCTCTGCCTGGCCGGGACCATGATCATCCTCGCGGTGTTCTACCTGGCCAACGGCGCGTACTTCCTGGGCATCGTGCAGATCGTCGTCTACACGGGCGCGATCATGATGCTGTTCCTCTTCGTGGTCATGCTCGTCGGTGTCACCGCCGCCGACTCCCTGAAGGAGACCATCAAGGGGCAGCGCTGGCTCGCCGCCCTGTGCGGTCTCGGCTTCGGTGTCCTGCTGTTCGCGGGGATCGCGAACGCGTCGCTGACGGAGTTCACCGGACTCGGCAAGGCGAACGCGGGCGGGAACGTGGAGGGCCTCGCCGCCCTCATCTTCACCAAGTACGTCTTCGCCTTCGAGATCACCGGCGCCCTGCTGATCACGGCCGCCGTCGGCGCCATGGTGCTCACCCACCGCGAGCGCACCGAGCGGGCCAAGACCCAGCGGGAGCTGTCCGAGGAGCGCGTGCGCGCGGGCAAGCACCTGCCGCCGCTGCCCGCCCCGGGTGTCTACGCCCGGCACAACGCGGTGGACATCGCCGGCCTGCTGCCCGACGGCACCCCGTCGGAGCTCACTGTCATGCAGACGCTGCGCGAGCGCGGTCAGATCCGCGACGTCTCCGGTGAGGCGCTCAGCGACCTCAAGGCCCTGGAGCAGCGCTCGGCCGACCGTCTGGAGCGTTCAGAGGAGGCGTCGAAGTGAATCCGGTCAACTACCTGTATCTCGCCGCCCTGTTGTTCACGATCGGCGCCACCGGCGTGCTCATCAGGCGGAACGCGATCGTCGTGTTCATGTGTATCGAGCTGATGCTGAACGCGTGCAACCTCGCGTTCGTCGCGTTCTCCCGGATGCACGGCAACCTCGACGGCCAGATCATCGCCTTCTTCACGATGGTCGTCGCCGCCGCGGAGGTCGTGGTCGGGCTCGCGATCATCGTGTCGTTGTTCCGTTCCCGCCACTCGGCCTCGGTCGACGACGCCAGCCTGATGAAGCTGTAAGGGGTCGCATCCAGTGGAGAACCTGATTGCGCTGCTGGTAGCGGCGCCACTGCTCGGAGCGGCCGTACTGCTGTGCGGCGGGCGGGCGTTGGACCGGGTGGGTCATCTGCTCGGGACGCTGCTCGCGGCCGTCTCCTTCGTCATCGCCGTCGTGCTCTTCTCCGACCTGCTCGGCAAGGGCCCGGAGGACCGCACGCTCACCCAGCACCTGTTCAGCTGGATCCCCGTCGAGGGCTTCCAGGCGGACGTCGCCTTCCAGCTGGACCAGCTGTCGATGACGTTCGTCCTGCTGATCTCCGGCGTGGGCACGCTGATCCACATCTACTCGATCGGGTACATGGAGCACGACGAGCGGCGCCGCCGCTTCTTCGGCTACCTGAACCTGTTCCTCGCGGCGATGCTGCTCCTCGTCCTCGCCGACAACTACCTTCTGCTGTACGTCGGTTGGGAGGGCGTGGGCCTCGCCTCGTTCCTGCTGATCGGCTTCTGGCAGCACAAGCCGAGCGCGGCGACCGCCGCGAAGAAGGCGTTCCTGGTCAACCGTGTCGGTGACATGGGTCTGTCCATCGCGATCATGCTGATGTTCACGACCTTCGGGACGTTCGCCTTCAAGCCGGTGCTCGACAGCGTCGGCGACACCTCCGAGGGCAAGCTCACCGCCATCGGCCTGATGCTGCTGCTCGCCGCGTGCGGCAAGTCGGCGCAGGTGCCGCTGCAGTCCTGGCTCGGCGACGCGATGGAGGGCCCGACCCCGGTCTCGGCCCTCATCCACGCCGCGACCATGGTGACCGCGGGCGTCTACCTGATCGTCCGCTCCGGCGCGATCTTCAACGGCGCCCCGGACGCCCAGCTCGTCGTCACCATCGTCGGTGCGGTCACGCTGCTGTTCGGTGCGATCGTCGGTTGCGCGAAGGACGACATCAAGAAGGCCCTCGCCGGCTCGACGATGTCGCAGATCGGGTACATGATCCTCGCCGCGGGCCTCGGCCCCATCGGCTACGTCTTCGCGATCATGCACCTCGTGACGCACGGCTTCTTCAAGGCCGGGCTCTTCCTCGGCGCCGGATCGGTCATGCACGGCATGAACGACGAGGTCGACATGAGGAAGTACGGCGCCCTCAGGAAGTACATGCCGGTCACCTTCGTGACGTTCGGCCTCGGGTACCTGGCCATCATCGGCTTCCCCGGCCTGTCCGGCTTCTTCTCCAAGGACAAGATCATCGAGGCGGCGTTCGCGAAGGGCGGGACGGAAGGCTGGATCCTCGGCTCCGTCGCCCTCCTCGGCGCCGCCATCACCGCGTTCTACATGACCCGCGTGATGATCATGACCTTCTTCGGCGAGAAGCGCTGGCAGCCGGACGCGGAGGGCCACGAGCCGCACCCGCACGAGTCGCCGTCGTCCATGACGATCCCGATGATCGTCCTCGCGGTCGGCTCCGTCTTCGCGGGTGGCTTCTTCTCCATCGGCGACCGCTTCCTGCACTGGCTGGAGCCGGTCACCGGACACGACCACGGGCACGCGCCGATCAGCGCGGGCGCGGTCACCGGCGCCACCATGGTGTGCCTGGTGATCGGTGTGGCCATCGCCTGGCTCCAGTACGGGCGCCGCGAGGTCCCGGTCGTCGCCCCGCGCGGCTCGCTGCTCACCCGAGCGGCCCGGCGCGACCTGCTCCAGGACGACTTCAACCACGTCGTCCTCGTGCGCGGCGGCGAGCACCTCACGCGCTCGCTGGTCTACGTCGACCACACCCTGGTCGACGGGGTGGTCAACGGGACGGCGGCCTCGGTCGGCGGCCTGTCCGGCCGACTGCGCAAGCTCCAGAACGGCTACGTGCGCTCGTACGCCGTCTCGATGTTCGGCGGTGCGGCGGTCATCGTCGCCGCGACCCTGCTGATGAGGGCGGTCTGATACCGATGTCCTTTCCTCTGCTGACAGCGACGGCGGTACTGCCGGCCGTGGGCGCCATCGCCACGGCCGCCGTACCGGCGAAGCAGCGCACCGCGGCCAAGTGGCTCGCGCTGCTGTTCTCGCTCGCGACCCTGGTGGTCGCGGCGGTGGTCGCGGTGCGCTTCGACCCGGGGGGCGCGCGCTATCAACTGACCGAGTCCCACTCCTGGATCAGGGACTTCGGGGTCCGCTACGAACTGGGCGTGGACGGCATCGGGGTGGCGCTCGTCGCGCTGACCGCGCTGCTGATCCCGTTCGTCATCCTGGCGGGCTGGAACGACGCGGACCCGCTGGAGACCGGTACTGAGCCTCTCAGCAGCGTCGCTGCGGGCCGGTGGCGGCCGACGCAGGGCTTCTTCGCCCTGATCCTGCTGGTCGAGGCGATGGTGATCATCTCCTTCGAGGCCACCGACGTCTTCCTCTTCTACATCTTCTTCGAAGCCATGCTGATCCCGATGTACTTCCTCATCGGTGGCTTCGGGGACCGCGCGGGCCCGCACGGCGAGAAGGAGGCCGCGACCCAACGCTCGTACGCGGCCGTGAAGTTCCTCCTCTACAACCTGGTCGGCGGCCTCATCATGCTGGCGGCCGTCATCGGCCTCTACGTGGTGGCGGGGAGCTTCTCCCTCTCGGAGATCGCGGAAGCCCGCGCGAGCGGCTCGCTCGACATGGCGACCAACACCGAGCGGCTGCTCTTCCTCGGCTTCTTCTTCGCCTTCGCGGTGAAGGCCCCGCTGTGGCCGCTGCACACCTGGCTGCCGAACGCGATGGGCGAGGCCACGGCCCCGGTCGCCGTACTGATCACGGCAGTTGTCGACAAGGTCGGCACGTTCGCGATGCTCCGCTTCTGCCTCCAGCTGTTCCCGGAGGCCAGCAAGTGGGCGACGCCGGTCATCCTCGTCCTGGCGCTCATCAGCATCGTCTACGGCGCCCTGCTCGCCGTCGGCCAGCGCGACATCAAGCGCCTGGTCGCGTACGCGTCGATCTCGCACTTCGGCTTCATCATCATGGGCATCTTCGCGATGACCAGCCAGGGCCAGTCGGGCGCGACGCTCTACATGGTCAACCACGGCATCTCGACGGCCGCGCTGATGCTGGTCGCCGGGTTCCTGATCTCGCGGCGCGGCTCGCGGCTCATCGCCGACTACGGCGGTGTGCAGAAGGTCGCCCCGGTGCTCGCCGGGACGTTCCTGATCGGCGGTCTGGCCACGCTCTCACTGCCGGGGCTCGCGCCCTTCGTGAGTGAATTCCTGGTCCTGGTCGGCACGTTCGCGCGCTACCCGGTCATCGGCATCATCGCGACGATCGGCATCGTGCTCGCCGCTCTCTACACGCTGGTGCTCTACCAGCGCACCATGACGGGCCCGGTGAAGCCGTCGAACGAGGGCATCGCCGACCTGAAGGCGCGCGAACTGGCCGTCGTGGTCCCGCTGATCGCCGTACTGATCTTCCTGGGTGTGTACCCGAAGCCGCTGACCGAGCTGGTGAACCCGGCGGTCAAGCACACCATGTCCGACGTCCAGAAGAAGGACCCGAAGCCGGAAGTGGAGGCGGCCCACAAGTGAGTTCCCTGTTGAGCGCTCCAGCCGTCCACAGCCTGTGGACAACAGCCGCCGATCCGATCTCCAAGATCGACGCACCGAAGATCGAATACGGGCAATTGTCCCCGACCCTGATCGTCATCGGTGCCGCCGTCCTGGGGATCCTGGTCGAGGCGTTCGTACCGCGTAAGTCCCGTTACTACGTGCAGGTGTTCTTGTCGGTCGTGGCCCTCGCGGCGGCCTTCGCGGCGGTCGTGGGACTCGCGGCGGGTGGCTACGGGACGACCAAGGCGCACATCGCGGCCATGGGCGCGATCGCCGTCGACGGTCCGTCGCTCTTCCTCCAGGGGACCATCCTGCTGGCCGGTCTGGTCGCGATCTTCACGTTCGCGGAGCGGCGGCTCGACCCGGAGGCGCACGGCAACCGCGTCGACTCGTTCGCCGCGCAGGCCGCGTCCGTGCCCGGCAGCGACAGCGAACAGGCCGCCATAAAGGCCGGGTTCACGACGACCGAGGTGTTCCCGCTCGCGCTGTTCGCGATCGGCGGCATGCTGGTCTTCCCGTCGGCGAACGACCTGCTGACGCTCTTCATCGCCCTGGAAGTCTTCTCGCTGCCGCTGTACCTGCTGTGCGCCGTGGCCCGCCGCAAGCGGCTCATGTCGCAGGAGGCCGCGGTCAAGTACTTCCTGCTCGGCGCCTTCGCGTCCGCCTTCACCCTGTTCGGCATCGCGCTGCTCTACGGCTACGCGGGCTCGGTCTCGTACGCCACCATCGCGAGCGTCGTCGACGGCTCGGTCACGACCATCGACCCGGCCCTCGCCGACACCATGGGCAACGACGCGCTCCTGCTGATCGGCGTCGCGCTCATCGCCGCGGGACTGCTGTTCAAGGTCGGCGCCGTGCCGTTCCACATGTGGACGCCGGACGTCTACCAGGGCGCCCCGACGCCCGTCACCGGCTTCATGGCGGCGGCGACCAAGGTGGCCGCCTTCGGCGCCCTGCTCCGGCTCCTGTACGTGGTCCTGCCGGGGCTGCGCTGGGACTGGCGGCCGGTCATGTGGGCGATCGCCATCGTCACGATGCTCGGCGGCGCGATCGTCGCGATCACCCAGACCGACATCAAGCGGCTCCTCGCGTACTCGTCGATCGCGCACGCCGGCTTCATCCTGGCCGGTGTCATCGCGACGACGCCGGAGGGCGTCTCGTCGGTGCTCTTCTATCTGGGCGCGTACTCGTTCGTCACGATCGGCGCCTTCGCCGTGGTGACGCTCGTGCGCGACGCGGGCGGCGAGGCGACGCACCTGTCGAAGTGGGCGGGTCTCGGCCGGCGGTCCCCGCTGGTGGCGGCGGTCTTCGCCGTGTTCCTGCTGGCCTTCGCCGGTATCCCGCTGACATCCGGCTTCGCGGGCAAGTTCGCCGTGTTCAAGGCGGCCGCCGAGGGTGGCGCGGGTGCGCTGGTCGTGGTCGGTGTGGTCTCGTCGGCCATCGCCGCGTTCTTCTACATCCGCGTCATCGTCCTCATGTTCTTCAGCGAGCCGAAGGCCGACGGTCCGACCGTCGCCGTGCCGTCGCCGCTGACCATGACGACGATCGCGGTGGGCGTGGCCGTCACGGTCGTGCTCGGTGTCGCGCCGCAGTACTTCCTGGACCTGGCGAGCCAGGCGGGCGTGTTCGTGCGGTAGCGCGCCGCTCAGTGTGCGGAAGCCCGGTCCCTGGGAGGGGCCGGGCTTCCGTGTCGTACAGGGTTACTCGCTCCTGCCGCGGCGGGGCTTGATCGCGGTGAGATCCAGGTCCGCCGGGAAGGGCGCGTCCACCTTCATGCGCTCACGGAAGATTCCGACGCTGGTGTACGTGCCGGTGGTGGGTTCCAGCTCGAAGGCGTGGACGACGGCCTTGCCGTTCTCGTTCTCCACGCGCCAGTAGTGCTGGATCTTGGCGCGGGCGTACTTCATGGGCTTCGTCTCGCGGTCGCGCGAGACCGACTCGGGGGAGACGACCTCGATGGCGAGAAGGACGGCCTCGGCGGGGAAACGGGTCTGGTCGGGGTCCTCGACGACGTCCTCGCGGACGACCACCACATCGGGCTCGGGACGGTTCTGACGGTCGATGTCGATGGTGAACTCGCGGACCACCTCGAACTGGGCGGGGGCCAGGGATTGAAGCTGCCAGTTGAAGAAGTCGATGGCGCGCGTGTGAAACACGGTCTGCGGACTCACGAAGACCAGGCTCCCGTCGATCAATTCCGTGTGCGGAGGAAGATTCGGAAGCCGGTCCAGGTCGTCGGCGGTGTAGCCGCCCTCGGGCGGCATCGGCCAGGTAGGCGTGGACGCCTTCGGATCGATGCTCATCAGTGCTCCCATGGGACGGAGTCTCGCCGGGGCCTTCAGGCTAACGCTCGGTAATGATCTGGTCTCCCACAGACGTGTGAACGACATTCTGATTGTGAGGAACTTATCCACAGGGGCTGCTGTGGATAACTCTCGGGCTGTCGGTCCGGACCCCTATGGTTGCGGGGGTAGTCGGGATCGGCAGGACGGGACTGAGGGTATGGCTGAGGTGACGGAGAGCGAGGCGCTCGCCACGCTCCACCGCGTGTTCGGGTACGACGCGTTCCGGGGCGAGCAGGAAGCGATCATCGAGCACGTGGTGACGGGCGGCGACGCCGTCGTCCTGATGCCGACCGGCGGCGGCAAGTCGCTCTGCTACCAGATCCCGGCGCTGGTCAGGCCCGGTACGGGCGTCGTCGTCTCGCCGCTGATCGCGCTCATGCAGGACCAGGTGGACGCGCTGCGGGCGCTCGGTGTGCGCGCCGGGTTCATGAACTCGACGCAGGACTTCGACGAGCGCAGGACCGTCGAGGCCGAGTTCCTCGCCGGTGAGCTGGACGTCATCTATCTCGCACCGGAGCGGCTGCGCCTCGACTCCACGCTCGATCTCCTCTCGCGCGGCAAGATCTCCGTCTTCGCCATCGACGAGGCGCACTGCGTGGCGCAGTGGGGGCACGACTTCCGGCCCGAGTACCGGGCGTTGTCCGTGCTCGGCGAGCGGTGGCCCGACGTGCCGCGCATCGCCCTCACCGCGACCGCGACGCATGCCACGCACCAGGAGATCACCCAGAGCCTCGGCATGCCGCGGGCCCGGCACTTCGTGGCCAGCTTCGACCGGCCCAACATCCAGTACCGGATCGTGCCCAAGGCCGACCCGAAGAAGCAGCTGCTGACCTTCCTCAAGCAGGAGCACGAGGGCGACGCGGGCATCGTGTACTGCCTGTCGCGCAAGTCGGTGGAGGCGACCGCCGAGTTCCTCTGCAAGAACGGGATCGAGGCCGTTCCGTACCACGCGGGCCTCGACGCGGGCACCCGCGCGCGGCACCAGTCGCGGTTCCTGCGCGAGGAGGGCCTCGTCGTCTGCGCGACCATCGCGTTCGGCATGGGCATCGACAAGCCGGACGTCCGGTTCGTCGCGCACCTGGATCTGCCGAAGTCCGTCGAGGGCTACTACCAGGAGACCGGGCGCGCCGGCCGTGACGGGCTCGCGTCCACGGCGTGGATGGCGTACGGACTGCAGGACGTCGTCCAGCAGCGGAAGCTCATCAACATGGGGGAGGGCGACGAGGCGTTCCGCCGCCGGGCCTCCTCCCACCTGGACTCGATGCTGGCGCTGTGCGAGACCGCGCAGTGCCGCCGGGCCCAGCTCCTGACGTACTTCGGGCAGGAGGCGACCGCGTCGTGCGGCAACTGCGACACGTGCCTGACCCCGCCCGAGACCTGGGACGGCACGGTCGCCGCGCAGAAGATTCTCTCCACGGTGGTGCGGCTCGACCGGGAGCGGCGGCAGAAGTTCGGCGCGGGCCAGATCATCGACATCCTGCTCGGCAAGCGCACCGCCAAGGTCATCCAGTTCGACCACGACCAGCTGTCCGTGTTCGGCATCGGCGAGGAGCTGGCCGAGGCCGAATGGCGTGGTGTGGTGCGGCAGTTGCTGGCGCAGGGGCTCATCGCGGTCGAGGGCGAGTTCGGGACGCTGGTGCTGACCGAGGAGAGCGGCACCGTGCTCGGGCGGCAGCGGGAGGTGTGGCTGCGCAAGGAGGCGCCGCGGCCCGCCGCTTCCCGCTCGTCCTCGCGGGAGCGCAAGGCCAAGACGGTCGCGGCCGATCTGCCGGCCGAGCTGGTCCCCGTCTTCGAGGCGCTGCGCGCCTGGCGCGGTGCGCAGGCCAAGGAGAACGGGGTGCCCGCGTACGTCATCTTCCACGACGCCACGCTCAGGGAGATCGCTCTGCAACAGCCCACGTCACTCGCCCAGTTGGGCACGATCGGTGGCGTCGGCGAGAAGAAACTGGCGACGTACGGGGAAGGGGTGCTCGAGGTGCTCTCGGGGGAGCCCGGTGGGGCGAAGGGTCCGTCCGAGCCCGAGGCGGAATTCGGCGCTGAGCCGGACTTCGGGCCCGAGCCGGAGTTCGAGGACGTGGACTGGTAGTCGTGGCTTGAGGGCGGGTGCGTCTGCCGGGTGCGGTTGCCGCGCGGCTGCGGGCCGGTGGGTGGCTGGTCGCCCAGTTCCCCGCGCCCCTGGAGCGAGCTTCGCTCGCCCAGGGCGCCTTGGGGTCGCCCCGCCGAGCCGCACCCGGCAAACGCGACCTACACGTGGCCCACGACGCGGCCCGTGACGTCGCCGAGGCCCACCCGGACCCCGTTCGGGCCCGGGGCCCACGCCGACAGGGTCACCTCGTCGCCGTCCTCCAGGAAACCCCTTTTGCCGTCGGGGAGTTCGAGCGGCCGCTGCCCGTTCCAGGTCATCTCGATCAGGGAGCCGCGCTCGTTCTCCTCGGCGCCGCTGATGGTGCCGGAGCCGTAGAGATCGCCGGTGCGCAGGGAGGCGCCGTTGACCGTCATGTGGGCCAGCATCTGGGCGCCGGTCCAGTACATGCCGGAGAAGGGCGGTTCCGAGATGGTGTGGCCGTTGAGGGAGACCGTGATGCGGAGGTCGTAGCCCGCCGGGTCGAGAGCGGGGTCGGCGTCGTCCAGGTAGGGCAGGAGGGGCACCGAGCGCTCGGGGGCGGGCACGCGGGCCGCGTCCAGGGCCTCAAGTGGCGTGATCCAGGCCGAGATCGACGTCGCGAACGACTTGCCGAGGTGCGGGCCGAGCGGAACCGTCTCCCAGTTCTGGATGTCGCGCGCCGACCAGTCGTTCAGCAGGCACAGTCCGAAGACGTGGTCGCGGTAGGAGGAGAGCGGGACGGACGTGCCCTGCGCCGACGGGACGCCGACGACGTAACCGACCTCCGTCTCGATGTCGAGGCGCACGGAAGGACCGAAGACCGGGGCCGGGTCGCTCGGGCCCTTGCGCTGACCGCTCGGGCGCACCACGTCCGTCCCGGAGACCACGACCGTGCCGGCGCGACCGTGGTAACCCACCGGCAGATGCTTCCAGTTGGGCTTGAGAGCCGCCTCGTCCGGGCGGAACAGGCGGCCGAGGTTCGTGGCGTGGTGCTCGGACGCGTAGAAGTCGACGTAGTCCGCGACGTCGAAGGGAAGGTGCAGCGTCACCGAGGTGAGCGGGTGGAGATGAGCGCGGACGACATCCCGGTGGGCGGGGACCGTCACCCATTCCGTCACCGCGCGGCGCACGTCCGACCACGTCGTACGGCCCGCGGCGAGAAGCGGGTTGAGGGACGGGCGGGCCAGGAGGCTGCCGTGGGGGGAGCCGAGCGCCGTGCCCACCGCTCCCGCGTCCAGGACGTGGTCGCCGAGGCGGACGCCGACGCGGGGTCCCTCGCCGGCGTGACTGAACACTCCGTAAGGGAGGTTGTGCGGGCCGAAGGGGTGGCCTTCGGGGAGGTCGAGAGGGTCGAGCGAGTCGAGCGGGGTGTGCTCGGACGCGGCTGCGGCTGCCATGCCTACGTGCCTCACTTTCCATCGGGTGGGCCACACGTTACGTGGGAGCCGCGCGTTCGGGCAGTGCCTAAAGAGTTCGTAATGTCCGAATGACCCGTTGATAGAGGGGTCGGTTCCGGCTTAGCGTCTATGTCCGGCGGGCGCGGGCGGGGTGGATCCGTGTCCGGAGGGGGATCGGGACACGTGGGGGGACCCGTGGCCAGAAGCGCCGGTAGCGCACGCGGTGGTGCAGGAAGCGGTGCTCGAAGCGGCGCCGGAAGACTGCCCTTCTCCGTGGACCGGGACGTGCCGGGCCTCATCGTGAAGTTCGGCGACTATCCCTTGCACCACGGAGGAGTGGGCGCCATCCGCAGCCTGGGCCGCCTCGGTGTCCCCATGTACGCGATCACCGAGGACCGTTACACGCCCGCCGCGGCCTCGCGCTATCTGCGCCGGGCCTTTCCCTGGCGGACCACCGGGGCGGAGGCCCCGGAGCGGCTCGTCGACGGACTGCTGAGGGTCGCCCGGCGCATCGGACGTCCGACCGTGATGATCCCGACCGACGAGGAAGCGGCCGTGCTCATCGCCGAGCATCAGGCGCCGTTGGCCGACGCGGGCTTCCTCTTTCCGCCGGTGGACCGGGAGTTGCCGCGCCGGCTCGCCAGCAAGCAGGGGCTGCACGCGTTGTGCGTGGAGCACGGGATCCCCTCGCCGGCGGCGGCCTTTCCCGGCAGCCGGGCGGACATCGAGGCGTTCGCGACGCAGGCGCGGTTTCCGGTGGTGGCGAAGAACCGGGAGGCGTTCACGCGCCGCACCCGGCCCGCGGTCAACGGGACGACGAAGATCATGACCCCCGACGGCCTGCGGGAGCTCGCCCGGGACTGGGGCGAGAGCCCCGGCGTGATCCTCCAGGAGTACCTGCCGCGCGAGGACGCCGAGGACTGGATCGTGCACGCGTACTTCGACCAGGACTCCACGCCCCGGGCGCTGTTCACCGGCGTCAAGGTCCGCTCCTGGCCGCCGCACGCGGGCATGACGGCACACGCGTACGTGGTCGACAATCCGGAACTCTCCGACCTCACCGCACGTTTCATCAAACAGATCGGCTTCACCGGCATCATCGACCTCGACCTGCGCTTCGACCGGCGCGACGGACAGTACAAACTCCTCGACTTCAACCCGCGGATGGGCGCCCAGTTCCGCCTCTTCGAGAGCGAGGCGGGCATCGACGTCGTCCGCGCCATGCACCTGCAGCTCACCGGCCGCGCCGTCCCGGAGGGGGAACAGCGCGCGGGACATCGGTACGTCGTGGAGAACATCGACCTGCCGGCCCTGCTCGCCTATCGGCGCAGCGGCTACACGACCCCGCACGCCCCGTCCCGCGCGAGCGGCACGGAGCTGGCGTGGTGGGCGGCCGACGACCCACGGCCGTTCTTCACGATGCTCGCCCGGTTCGTCACCCCGGGTGCCAAGCATCTCTACCAGTTGTGGCGCACCCAGCGCCGCGGCAGCACCACCGGCGCCACCGCCCAGTAGCGAACGGCCGATCGCCGGCAGCCGGGAGCCAGTGGCCGGCGGGTGGGGTGGGACCGGCGGCGCGCAGAACCGCGAAGCAAGAGACGCAGTGCACGAGCAACTGCCGTCCCGGGGAGGGGACTTCGTGATCCATCCGGTAGCTGTCATCGGCGCGGGCCCGTACGGCCTGTCGACCGCCGCGCATCTGCGGGCGCGCGGCATTCCCGTCAGGGTCTTCGGTGATCCCATGGTGAGCTGGCGCTCGCACATGCCCGAAGGCATGATCCTCAAGTCGGTCCCGTCCGCGTCGAACATCGACGCACCGCAGCGCGGTCACGCTCTGGTCGACTACTGCGACGCCGCCGGCATCGAGCGGCTCGTGACGGACGAGGACCTGATATCCGCCGAGACGTTCGTCGCGTACGGCGACTGGTTCCAGCAGAAGCTGGTGCCCGATCTGGAGCGGGTGCGCGTCGTCTCCGTCGACCGGCGCGGCACCGTGGGCTTCGAGCTGAAGCTGGACTCGGGCGAGCAGTTCACGGCCCGCGCCGTCGTCGTCGCCACCGGCCTGTCCGGCCTGGAGCATCTGCCGCGCGAGTTCGCCGCGGCCGTACCGGACGGTCCCTCACCGACGGGCCCGGTCTCGCACAGCGCCCAGCACCACGACCTGACCCGGTTCGCGGGCAAGGAGCTGATCGTCGTCGGCGCGGGCCAGTCCGCCCTGGAGACGGCGGCGCTCGCGGCCGAGGCGGGCGCGAGCGTGCGGGTCGTGGCGCGGGGAGAGGGCCGGGTGCGGTTCGGGTCGCCGCCGTGGGACCAGCCGAAGTTCCGCCCGGCGACGCCGTTCGGCAACGCCTGGTCGCTGTACGCGTTCACGTACTACCCGCACCAGTACCGTCAACTGCCGCCCCAGGCACGGCACTACCTGGTCAAGCGGGTGCTCGGGCCGTTGGGCGCCTGGTGGCTGCGGGAGCGGTTCGAGGGCAAGGTCGGGGTCCGGGACGTCGCCGCGGTGGACCGGGTGACGGTCGCGGACGGTGCGCCGGTCGTGCGGGTGCGCCCGCACGGCGGGCGCCACGAGGAGCTCGGCGCCGACCACGTCATCGCGGCGACGGGTTACCGCGTCGACCTCGCCGCGATGCCGTTCCTCGGCGACGGCCTGCGCACCCGCCTCGCGGCCAGCCGGGGCACGCCGCGCCTAGGCGCCGGGTACGTCTCGTCGATCCCCGGGCTGTACTTCACCGGGATGCTGGGCGGCTCGTCGTACGGGCCGGTGATGCGCTTCGTGTGCGGCACGGAGTTCGCCTCGCCGCGGCTGGCCCGCCATCTGTCCGCGGCGCACGGGTAGGCCCGGTCCGGCGCGTTCGCCCGCGTCACCCGACGAGCCCCCATTAGCCCGAACGGGTGACGTGGCGGTGCCGCTACCGGCGCCGGGCGACCATCCGCCCAGGGCGGCCGGTACACGTCGGGTCCCTGCGGCGGTCGATCCGTATTCTTCGGATCATGGCCGCACCCGCATATGCACTCATCGCCACTGACCTGGACGGCACGTTGCTGCGAGGGGACGACACCGTCTCCGACCGGACCAGGGACGCCCTCGCGCGAGCAGCCGCCGCGGGGGCCCGGCACATCGTGGTCACCGGGCGGCCCGCGCCGCGCGTGCGCCCGCTGTTCGCCGACCTCACCGGTGGGCTCGCCGTGTGCGCGCAGGGGGCGCAGCTGTACGACTCCGGGACCGACCGGCTGCTGTGGTCCCGCACCCTCGACCGGGAGCTGGCCGAGCAGGCGCTCGGGAAGATCGAGGCGGAGGTCGGGCAGGTGCACGCGGCCGTGGACCAGGACGGGGTGGACGGCCTCACGCTCATCGAGCCCGGGTACCTGATGCCGCACCCGACGCTGCCGGCGGTGCGTGTGCACGACCGGACGGAGCTGTGGGCGGCGCCCATCAGCAAGGTGCTGCTGCGCCACCCGGCCCTGACCGACGACGAGTTGGCGGACGTGGCCCGCACCGCCGTCGGCCCGCTGGCCACCGTCACCATGTCGGGGCCCGGCACCGTCGAACTCCAGCCGCGCGGAGTCACCAAGGCCACCGGTCTGGAACTCGCCGCCGAGCGGCTTGGCGCGGGGCCCGGCGCCACGATCGCCTTCGGGGACATGCCGAACGACGTGCCGATGTTCGGGTGGGCGGGGCGCGGGGTGGCGATGGCCAACGCCCACCCCGAGCTGAAGGCCGTCGCCGACGAGGTCACCGCGTCGAACGAGGAGGACGGGGTGGCGGCGGTGCTGGAGCGGTTGTACGGCTGAGCCGCGGCGAGCGGGGCCCGCCCACGGCCACCGCCTCGCCTTCCGCCCCGGCACCGAACTCACCCGGCTGTGCGCGGGATCCGTTCCTCCCACGTCCGGTGGAAGACCACCTCGTCCCCGTCCCGGCACACCACCTCGCTGGACGTCACGAACTCACCGGCCGTGCAGGAGATCTCCGAGCGCGTCGTCACCGTCGCGTCCCACGACATCTCCGGCCGGTGCAGGCGGATCGACCAGTCGGAGCGGGTCCTGGCCGACAGGGGGTCGTCCTCGCGCACCACGTACGTCTCCAGCGCGTCCTCGGTGAACTCGAGACCGTCGGGGTAGACGCGGGTGCCGCCGTAGCGCGGGTCGACCTCCAGTTTCCACTCGCCCTTGGCCACGTCCCGTACGACGAGGCGTTCGGGACGCTGTTCCTCCAGGGAGGCGGGGTACGCGACGCCCAGGGGCTCCGACTGCTCGGGCGCCTCGAAGCGGGCGCCGCCTCCCGGCTCGGCCGACCTGACCGGGAGTTCGAGCGCGCTGCCCACCGGGTTCAGGGTGAATCCGGCCTCCGAGCCGGGCTGCGGCCACACCCAGGGCCAGTAGGCCGAGGACACCGCGAGGCGGATGCGGTGGCCGGCCGGGAAGGCGTGGCCGATGCCGTTCAGCTCGAACGTGACGTCCTCGGTGGTGCCCGGCACCCAGGGCACGTTCGCCGAACGGCCGTGCCGCGCCGACAGGTTGAGCACGCCGCGCGTCACCAGCGTCGACGAGCCGTCCGGCGCGATGTCGCACAGCCGCGCCACGACCTGCCCGCGGGCGGCCTGCGAGGAGATCCGCAGGGTGACCCGGGGGCGCCCCAACACCCGTACTTCTTGCGGCACTTCGAACTCGAAGCACGCGCTCTTCGCGTCCTCGTCCCGCTGGTCGGGCGGCAGGTCCGCGTCGTTGCCGAACGGGAAGAAGCGGCCCGCGTCGAGGCCGGTGTGCTGCGGGGAGCGGACCAGGACCGGGGCGCCCTGGAGCGCGTAGGAGACCGGGGAGACGTGGGGGGAGGGCCAGGCCGGGTCGCCGACCCAGTGGCCGGGGAGTTCGTCGTAGACCGTCGCCGGCGGGTGCGAGTCGCTGAGGTACGAGCGGAGCTTCGGCTCGGACATCACGTCGTTGTCCTCGCCCTTGAGCCAGTGGTCCCACCAGCGCAGCGTCTCCTGGAGGAAGCCGATCGCGGGTCCCGGCGGCAGGCCGCGGTCCGGGTACTGGTGCGACCACGGGCCGATGAGGCCGCGCACCTGGTCGTCGGGGAGGTGCTCGACGAGGCGCAGGACCGTGTCGCGGTACGGGTCGTGCCAGCCGCCGACCGCGAGGACGGCGGCCTTGATCGCCGAGTAGTCCTCGCAGACGCTGCCGTGGCGCCAGTAGTCGTCGCGCGTCTGGTGCCTCAGCCAGGTGTGGATGAAGGGGTCGACGGCCTCCAGGCGCTTGGTCCACATGTCCCGCCAGCCGTCGCCGACGAACTTCGGGTCCGGCGGGCGCGCGACGAAGGCCAGCATGGTCGCCGCCCAGGCGTGCATGTCGACGGCGAGCACGGAACCGCCCGTGTAGTGCACGTCGTTGTCGTAGCGGTCGTCCGTGGAGCAGACCGTGACGATCGCCTTCAGCGGCTCGGGGGCGAGCGCCGCGATCTGGAGGGAGTTGAAGCCGCCCCAGGAGATGCCGAACATGCCGACCTTGCCGGACGACCAGGGCTGCTCCGCGAGCCAGTTCACCACCTCGACCCCGTCGCTCAGCTCCTGCGCGTCGTACTCGTCGCCCGGCATGCCCTCGCTGTTGCCGTGGCCGCGGACGTCGACGCGTACGGAGGCGTAGCCGTGGCCCGCGTACCAGGGGTGGCGCTGCCAGTCGCGCGGCGCCGTCCAGTCGGAGAGCCGGTACGGGAGGTATTCGAGGAGGACCGGGACCGGTTCGTCGGTCACCGGGCGCCAGACGCGCGCGAAGAGCGTCGTCCCGTCGGAGAGGGGTACGCGAAGGTCCTCGCGGGTCGTCCCGTACGGGAAGTCGGTCTGGATGCTGGGAGAAGCAGGGGTCATGGGAGTACCTCAGTGAACGGGGTGCATGGTGCGCCGCAACCACGGCGCCAGGGCGATCACGGCGACGCCGACCGCGACGGCGATCGCGCCGTTGACGCCGAAGTAGGCGGGGTTGGAGACCTCGCCGTACAGCTTGACGGTCTGGGCCTGGATGCCGTTGGCCAGGGCCAGGGAGAGGAACCAGAGCGACATCGTCTGGCTGGCGAAGGCCTTCGGGGCGAGCTTCGTGGTCGCCGACATGCCCGACGTCTCCAGGAGGATGTCGCCGAGGCCCAGCAGCAGGTACGAGCCGACGATCCACCAGACCGACATCAGGTACGTGTCGTCGCTGTGCCCGGACGTCGGCAGCACCATGAGGATGAAGGACAGGCCGCCCAGGATCACCCCGATGGCGATCTTGTTGGAGGCGTGCGGCTGGCGGGGGCCCATCCGGGCCCACACGGCGGCCACGACGGGGGCGAGCGCGACCTCGAAGGCACCGAGCGCGGAGGCGTACCAGCTGGCGGGGAAGTGGAAGCCGAAGATCTCGGTCCGCGCGTTCGTCGAGGCCAGCAGCATCATCGTCGAGTAGGCCTGGAAGAGGATGAAGTTGAAGGCCACCGACGCCAGGAAGAGGACCAGGTAGGGGCGCAGGCGGCCGCGTTCCTCCGCGCTGACCCGGGGACTTTTGAACATCACCGCGAAGTACACGATCGGCGCGATGACGGAGATGATCGTCAGCAGGTCGACGAAGCGGTCCATGGTCAGCCAGCCCACGATCGCCAGGAGCACGGCGAGCACGGCCACCACGACGACGCCGAGCACGATCATGCGGATCGCCCGGCGCATCGCCTCGTCCGGCAGCCGGAACTCGGCGGAGGCCTTGCGCCCGGCCAGGTGACGCCGTCCGAGCACGTACTGGATCAGGCCGAGCGTCATGCCGATCGCGGCCGCCGAGAAGCCCCAGTGCCAGCCCTTGTGGTCGCCGAGCCAGCCGGTGATCAGCGGGCCGAGGAACGCGCCGATGTTGATGCCCATGTAGTACAGCGCGAAGCCGGCGTCACGGCGCTGGTCCTCGGTGCGGTACAGCTTGCCGACCATGGTGGCCACGTTCGGCTTGAGCAGGCCGGTGCCGGCGCTGATCAGGCCGAGGCCCACCCAGGTCATCGTGGTCGTCGGCACCGCCATGGCGTAGTGGCCGCAGGCGATGAGGATGCCGCCCCACAGCACGGCCCGGTACGAGCCGAGCATCCGGTCGGCGAGCCAGCCGCCCGCGACGGAGACCAGGTAGACGAGGGTTCCGTACGCCGCCGAGACCGATGCCGCCGTGCCGGGGTTCATCCCCAGGCCGCCGTGTGCGACGGTGTCGACGAAGTACAGGACGAGGATGGCCTGCATGCCCAGGAACGAGAACCGCTCCCAGACCTCCAGACCCGACAGGGTCAGCAGCCCGCGCGGCTGCCCGAAGAAGGCGGTGTCGTCACCCGGTGGCGGCTGGTCCGCCGCGCTCTCGTTGTCGGTGGCAGTGCGGGACAAAGGGCACACTCCCGGTCTTATCGGATGATGAAGAACATACCGGGGGTGTCTGGGGCCCGCCCGATCTGGCCTGCACGGGCAGGCGCCCCGTGTGATCGAAACGCGACCGGATACGCTGACTTGAGTGATGGCAGCGACACATCGACAAACCGTGTCATCGACCGAATGATCGAACAGATCGACCGCGTTTAGCCATGTGATCGTCGTGATCGTCAGCAGACAGGAGACCCACTCGTGACCGTCGTCGGGACTTTCGGTCTTAGCGTGCGGGACCAGGCTCTCGAAGCCGATGTCCAGGCCGGTTTGACGGCTGTCGAGGAGGGACTGCTCGAAGCCACCAAGAGCGAGGTTCCCTTCATCACGGAGGCCGCTCAGCACCTGGTGCGAGCCGGGGGCAAGCGGTTCAGGCCGCTGCTCGTGACGCTCTCCGCGCAGTTCGGCGACCCGTACGCCCAGGGCGTCGTGCCCTCGGCCGTCGTCGTCGAGCTCACGCACCTCGCGACGCTGTACCACGACGACGTGATGGACGAGGCGGACGTGCGCCGCGGGGTGCCCAGCGCCAACACCCGCTGGGGCAACTCGGTGGCCGTGCTCACCGGCGACTTCCTCTTCGCCCGCGCCTCGCACATTCTGGCCGATCTCGGCCCGGACGCCGTACGGATCCAGGCGGAGGCGTTCGAGCGCCTGGTCACCGGCCAGATCCTGGAGACCGCGGGCCCGGCCGACGGCCGCGACCCGGTCGACCACTACCTGGACGTCCTCGCCGGCAAGACCGGCTCGCTGATCGCCGTGGCCTGCCGTTTCGGCGCCATGATGTCCGGCGCCGAGGAGACCGTCGTCGACGTCCTCACCCAGTACGGGGAGCGGCTCGGCGTCGCCTTCCAGCTCGCCGACGACGTGCTCGACATCGCCTCCGACTCGCACGAGTCCGGCAAGACGCCGGGGACCGACCTGCGCGAGGGCATTCCCACGCTGCCGGTGCTGCGGCTGCGCGAGCGCGCCGAGAGGCTCGGGCTGCCCGAGGACAAGGCGCTCGTCGAGCTCCTCGACGCGGACCTGTCCGACGACGACCGGCTCGCCGAGGCCGTCTCCCGGCTGCGCGCCCACCCGGCCCTCGACCAGGCCCGCCGCGACACGGTCCGGTACGCGGAGGATGCCCGCTCGGCCCTCGCCCCGCTCCCGGAGTGCGAGGCGAAGGCGGCGCTGATGGAGCTGTGCGACGCGGTGGTCCACCGCGCCGGTTAGACCTGCTCGGGCGGCGTCTCCCCTACGGGGTGGGGGCGGCGTTGCCCCGCCGTGTCATCCCGTAGGTGTACGCGGAGTTGATCCCGCGGTCTGACGCCTCCGCGTGGCCGGTTTGGTCAGATTGAGTACACCACTCCTGACCAATTCGGGTGAGAATGGCGGCTTGGGGTGGACGCGCATCAGCGTGCAAGAACGAGTGCGTAGAAGTGCGACGAGTGCACAGGACGGTAAGCCGCCGCCGATCACGGAGGTAGGGCAACAGACATGGCACCGTACGAGAGCGAAGACAGCCAGGGCGCGGATCAGCACGCGGATCAGCACGCCGGCCGGAGCGCCGTGCGTCGCAGGGCCGCCCGGTACGTGGTCCCGGTGGCCGTGCTGGGGGTGGCCGCGGCGACGATCGGCCTCGTCCCGGCGCTCGCCGACTCCGGCGACCCGGACCTGCCGAAGGTCACCGCGCAGGAGCTCATCGAGAAGATCGCCGCGTCGGACACCGAGCAGCTGTCCGGCACCGTCAAGATCCACACGGATCTGGGGCTGCCCTCGCTGGGCGGCGCCGCGTCCTCGTTCGGGGGCGGCGGAGGCGGCGGCAAGGGCGACGGTTCCTCGGCCGACCCGAAGACGAAACTGACCGAGCTGGCGAGCGGCACGCACACGCTGCGCGTCGCCGCGGACGGCGAGAACCGGCAGAAGTTGTCGATCCTCGACGACGCCGCCGAGTACAGCGTGATCCACAACGGCGACGACGTGTGGGCGTACGACAGCGCGTCGGACGAGGCGTACCACGCGAAGGCGGACCAGGCGTCCGGCAAGGACCAGAAGGCGGAGAAGGGCGCGAAGGGCGCGAAGGGCTCGGGGGTTCCCGCCACGCCCAAGGAGCTGACGGACGAGATCCTCAAGGCGTCCGGGGACACCACGTCGATCACGGTCGACGGTACGGCGCAGGTCGCGGGCCGGGACGCGTACCGGTTGCAGATCAAGCCCAAGCAGTCCGGCTCGACGGTCGGCGCGGTCACCGTGTCCGTGGACGCGAAGACCGGTACGCCGCTGAAGTTCACGCTGACCCCGGCGAGCGGCGGCGCGGCCGTCGTCGACGCGGGATTCACCAGCGTCGACTTCGCCAAGCCTTCGGCGGCCACGTTCGACTTCAAGCCGTCGAAGGGCACGAAGGTCACCGAGGCCGACGAACTGTCGACGCAGGACCACCAGGGCCGCGGCAAGGCGCCCGAGGAGTTCAAGGGCGCCGAGAGCCTCGACGGGCTGAACGTCATCGGTGAGGGCTGGACCTCGATCGCCGAGCTGAAGCTCCCGAAGGACTCGGGTGCGGCGGGTCTGGCCTCGGGCACCGGCTCCGCGGACATGCCGGCCGAGGCGCAGAACTTCCTGAGCTCGCTCGGGGACCGCGTCTCCGGCACGTTCGGCTCGGGCACGGTCTACTCGACGCGCCTGGTCAACGTGCTGGTCACGCAGGACGGCACGGTCTACGCCGGCGCGGTCACCAAGGAAGCGCTGGTGAAGGCGGCCGACGCGGCCTGAACACACGGCAGTTGACGGTGTGGGGGGCGGTGCGCGAGGCCCCCCGCACCGGCACGTACGAGGGAGGGGCATGGCGGCGCCGGCCGACGAGGCTGTCCCGGTCATCGAGACCCGGGATCTCACCAAGCGGTACCGCGGCGGCCAGTTGGCCGTCGACGGGCTCAGTCTGACCGTCCCGGAAGGTGCCGTCTTCGGCTTCCTCGGGCCGAACGGTTCGGGCAAGACCACCACCATCCGCATGCTGATGGGCCTGATCGAGCCGACCTCCGGCACGGCCCGGCTGCTCGGCAGCCCCGTGCCGCGCGCCACGCGCAGCGTCCTGCCGCAGGTGGGCGCGCTGATCGAGGGCCCGGCCCTGTACGGGTTCCTGTCCGGCCGCGACAACCTGCTGCGCTACGACTCCGCCGACCCCACGGCCGACCCGCGCACCCGCACGGTGCGGGTCGCGCAGGCGCTGGACCGGGTGGGCCTGACGGCCGCCGCGGCCAAGAAGGCGAAGGCGTACTCGCTCGGCATGAAGCAGCGCCTGGGGCTGGCCGCCGCGCTGCTCCAGCCGCGCCGCCTGCTCGTCCTGGACGAGCCGACGAACGGTCTGGACCCCCAGGGCATGCGCGAAATCAGGACTCTTGTGCGGGAGTTGGCGTCCGACGGCACCACCGTCTTCCTCTCCTCGCACCTCCTCGACGAGATCGAGCAGGTCTGCACACACGCGGCCGTGATGGCGCGGGGCCGCCTCGTCACCCAGGGCCCGGTCGCCGAACTCGCCGCGGGAGCACGCGGAAAGCTCACCGTCACCACTCCGGACACGGGCGACACCGTCCGCGTACTGAAGGAGCACGGCATCACGGTCATCGACACCGCCGAGGACGGGGTGACGGCCGAACCGCCGCCCCCGGAGACGGACCTGGCGGATCTGAACACGGCGCTGGTGGAGGCGGGCGTGCGCGTGCGCGGCTTCGGCGTCGAGCGGGCCTCGCTGGAGGACGCGTTCGTGGCGCTGACGGGGGAGGGCTTCGATGTCGCGGGCTGAGGCGCCCACGAAGGCGCCCGTACGGACGTCGGCGCGGCCCGTCCGTCTCGTCTGGTCGCTCGGTCTGCTGCGCAGCGAGCTGGTGACCACGTTCCGCCGCTGGCGCACCCTCGCGCTGCTCGCGGTCCTGGCGGGCGTCCCGATCCTGATCGGCGTCGCGGTGAAGATCGAGACGAGTGACGGTTCGACGTTCGGCGGGGGCGGCGGCCCGGCGTTCATCGCGCAGATCACGAACAACGGCCTGTTCCTCGTCTTCACCTCGCTCGCGGCGACCCTGCCCTTCTTCCTTCCCATGTCGGTCGGCGTCGTCGCGGGCGACGCGATCGCGGGCGAGGCGAACGCCGGGACGCTCCGCTACCTCCTCGTGGCCCCCGCGGGCCGCACCCGCCTCCTGCTCACCAAGTACGCGACGACGATGGCGTTCTGCGTCGTGGCGACCCTGCTCGTGGCGGTCTCGGCGCTCGTCACCGGCGCGGTCCTCTTCCCGCTCGGCGACCTGGTCACCATCTCCGGTACGCGGATCGGCTTCGCGGAAGGGCTGTGGCGGGCGTTCCTCATCGCGCTGGTCGTGGCGGCCTCCCTCGTCGGGATCGCCGCGCTCGGCCTGTTCGTCTCGACGCTCACCAGCAGCGGCATCGCGGCGATGGCGACGACGGTGGGCCTGCTGATCACGGTCCAGATCCTCGACCAGATCCCCCAGCTCCACGCGATCCAGCCGTACTTCTTCTCGCACCACTGGCTGTCCTTCGCCGACCTGATGCGGGAGCCGGTCTACTGGGACGAACTGGTCAAGAACCTGGAACTGCAGGCGCTGTACGCGGCGGTGTTCGGGTCGGCGGCGTGGGCGCGGTTCACGGCGAAGGACATCACGGCGTAGGCGCCTCACAATCCGGTGCGCTGTCTTGTCGAACCACTGGGACGTACACGTCATCCAGCGACAGGGAGTTCACCATGACCACCTCGATGCCCGCCGCGCCGTTCACCGCCCCGGCGTCCGAAGAGCGCCTGGTGCGGGCGGCCGCCGCGCTGACCGCGCACGGCTTCACCGTGGAGATCCTCGACGACGCCGCCGCCGCGCGGGCCCGGGTCGCGGACCTGATCCCGGCCGGCGCCGGTGTGTTCACCGGGGCCAGCGAGACCCTCCGGCTGTCCGGCATCGCCGAGGACATCAACGACAGCGGCCGCTACGACGCCGTCCGGCCGCGCGTCCTGGCCATGGACCGTGCGACCCGGACGGACGAGATACGGCGGCTGACGGCCGTCCCCGACGTCGTCGTGAGCAGCGTCCACGCGGTCACCGAGACCGGTTCCCTCGTGATCGCCTCGGGCAGCGGGAGCCAGCTGCCCGGCCAGGCCGGGGGCGCCGCCCGCGCGATCTGGGTCGTCGGGGCGCAGAAGGTGGTCCCGGACCTGGGCACCGCGCTGCGCCGCGTCGAGGACCACTGCCTCCCGCTGGAGAGCGCCCGCACCCAGGAGGCCTACGGCTGGCCCAGCGCCGTCAACCGGCTCCTCGTCCTCCACGCGGAGCACCGGCCCGGGCGCGGCACCGTCCTCCTGCTGCGCGAAGCCATCGGCTTCTGACGACCGGCTACCGCTCGTACGGGAATCGGGCGAGCGGCGCCTCCCGCGTGAAGAACGTCTTGGCGCTCCGCAGGGCCTCCTCGTCCTTGAGCACGTCGCCGGGCCTGCTGCCGTTGCCGAGCAGGACGCCGCCGAAGTGCATGCCCATGTACGCGGCCGAGTTGTTGAGGGTGCCGATCAGCGGGTCCGCGACCTCGGACTCCTCGTGCGCGAGCGCGGTGACGCCCCACAGGGTGCGGCCCGCGAGGGTCTTCTTGAAGTCGATGCCCGGGGTGCGCAGCCAGCCCGACCAGTGGTCCAGGTAGCGCTTCGTGGCGGCGGAGACCGAGTACCAGTACAGCGGCGAGGCGATGACGATGTCGGTCGCGGCGAGCGTCGCGTCCAGGAGCAGCGCGGTGTTGTCGCCCTCGGGGCGGACGTGGTCGCTGTCGTGGCGCAGGTCCTCGAAGTCGGGGAGGGGGGTCTTCGACAGGTCGATCCAGCGCTGGGTGACGTCCGGGGGGAGCTGTTCGGCGGCCTTGCGGGCGAGGATCTCGGTGTTTCCGTCGGGGCGGCTGCTGCCGAGGACGAACAGGAAATCGCGGGTGGGCATGGCTTCCCCTCGGTACGGTACGGGATGTACTTGCGCGTGCAGTATATGCACGCGCAAGTATGCGGGGGAAGGGAAGCTGCGCGGAGCGCATGCTTCAGGGGCGCGGGGAACTGCGCGAGAAGCCCCACCGGGCCCGCACCCGAAACCCGACCCGGCCGCGGGGCGGGCCTACTGTGCCGCCAGCCCCCACACCGCGTACGCGATCGCGTCACCCCCGCGATCCAGCGCGGTGGTGTCGATGTTCGACGTCGTGTCGCACGACGAGTGGTAGCAGGGATCGAACGCGCGGCCCGCCGTGCCGCCCCACTTCTGGGCCTGCGCCGAGGTCTTGATGTAGTCGGCGCCGCTGAACAGGCCGCCGACCGGAATCCCCGCGCTCTTGAACGGGGCGTGGTCGGAGCGGCCGTCGCCCTCGGTCTCGATCTCCGTGGGGACGCCGATGCCCGCGTAGTACTCCTTGAAGACCTTCTCGATGGCCGGGTCGTCGTCGTAGACGAAGTAGCCCGGGTTCGGCGAGCCGATCATGTCGAAGTTCAGATAGCCCGCGATGTGCGAACGGTCCCCGGTCGTCAGGGAGTTGACGTAGTTCCTGGACCCGACCATGCCGAGCTCCTCGGCGCCCCACCAGGCGAACCGCAGATGCTTGGCGGGCTTGAGCTGGGCGCGGGAGACGGCCAGCGCGGTCTCCAGGGTCGCGGCCGAGCCGGAGCCGTTGTCGTTGATGCCGGGCCCGGCGGTGACGCTGTCGAGGTGGGCGCCGGCCATGACGACCTGGTTCGGGTCGCCGCCCGGCCAGTCGGCGATCAGGTTGTAGCCGGTGCGGCCGCCCGAGGTGAACTGCTTGATCGAGGTGGTGAACCCGGCGGTGTCCAGCTTGCCCTTCACGTAGTCGAGGGAGGCCTTGTAGCCGGGGCGGCCGTGCGCGCGGTTGCCGCCGTTGGCGGTGGCTATGGACTGGAACTGGGTCAGGTGGGCCTTGATGTTCGCCACGGGTATGTCGGGCGCGGCGAGGGCGGCGGCGCTCGTGGGTGCTGTCGCTGTCGCTGTCGCTGTCGCTGTAGCGCTCGCGCCGGTGTCGGACGCGGCGACGAGTCCGGCGGCGGCGAGCAGCGCGGCGGCCGCGAGGCGCGCGCGGGTGGGGTGCAGGCGCATGTGGGGGGCTCCTGTTTCCTCGGATGTGCTGCGGACGTACGGGGAAGCGAGCGGCCCGATGGTCCTGGCGAACCTGACGCAGGGTCAAGAGCGGAATCCGGTCAGGGGTGTTCGCATGTCGGGGCCGCCGGGCCTGAGGTCGTACGACATCGAACCGTTCCGGCGCGTACGTGTCCGGAACGGGACGGCCGCGCACCGGCAGGCCGCGGCCCGCACCGCCGCCCCGCGCATAACCGCCGGTTATGGAAGGAAGTCTTGGACGCCCGGCGCCGCCCTGACCAAGGATGGGGATCGCCAACGGGGAAGCCCCGGTGGACAGTTGAGCCACGAAAGGGCCTGACATGACCGAGCAGGACACCACCCGCGACACCACCCGCGACACCACCCGCGACACCGACCGCGACACCGACCGCGACACCGCCAGGATCTGGCTGATCACCGGCGCGACCAGCGGCTTCGGGCGCGCCGTCGCGGAGGCCGCGCTCGCCGCGGGGGACACGGTGATCGGCACGGCCCGCCGCGCCGAGGCCCTCGACGACCTCGTCGCGGCGCACCCCGGCCGGGCGGAGGCCGTCTCCCTGGACATCACCGACGGCGAGCGTGTCGACGCCGTCGCCGCCGAGGTCCTGGCCCGCCACGGCCACGTCGACGTCCTCGTCAACAACGCGGGCCGCACCCAGGTCGGCGCCTTCGAGGAGACCACCGACGCCGAACTCCGCGACCTCTTCGACGTGCACGTCTTCGGGCCGGCCCGGCTGACCCGGGCGCTGCTCCCGCGGATGAGGGAGCGGCGCGCCGGGGCCGTCGTGAACATGAGCAGCATCGGCGGGCAGCTCTCCTTCGCCGGGTTCGGCGCGTACAGCGCGACGAAGGCGGCCCTGGAGCAGCTCTCCGAGGGGCTCGTCGCCGAGGTCGCGCCGTACGGCATCAAGGTGCTGATCGTCGAGCCCGGCGCCTTCCGCACCAACCTCTTCGGCAAGGGCGCCGCGTATCTCTCCGAGCCGATGCCCGCGTACGAGGAGACGGCCGGGGCGACCCGGCGGATGGTGCGGAGCTCCGACGGTTCCCAGCCCGGCGACCCGGCCAAGGCCGCCGCCGCGATCCTGCTCGCCCTCGACGCCGAGAACACCCCGCTGCGTCTCCCGCTCGGCGGCGACGGCGTGGACGCCCTCGTCGGTCACCTGGACGCGGTGCGCGCCGAGATCGCCGCGTGGGAGAAGGTGTCGCGGGGGACCGACTTCGACGCGTGACCGGACCGGCGGCACAGCGCCCGGCGACGAGGGATCACTGCACGCAGAACTCGTTCCCCTCCGGGTCCGCCATCAGGATCCACTCGCCGCCCTGCGCCTTCACGTGCTCCACGACGCGCGCGCCGAGACCGGCCAGCCGGTCGGCCTCGGCGTCGCGCTGTCCCTGGCCCGCGTGGACGTCGATGTGCAGCCGGTTCTTCACGGTCTTCGCCTCCGGCACCCGCTGGAACAGGATCCGCCGGCCGAGCCCGGTGCCGGTGTCCGCCTCCACCGGGTCGTCCGGGTGCCGCACGGCGATCAGATCCCGGAAGGCCCGCCGACCGGCGAACTCCACGGTCGCCTCCTCGGGCAGCGCCCCGAACCCGAGCAGCCGCTCGATCAGCGCCGCGTTGTCCTCGACCTCGTAGCCCAGCGCGGCGCCCCAGAACGTGGCCTGGGCATGCGGGTCGGCGGCGTCCACCACGAGCTTCCAGTGAAGAGTCATGCGTCCGTTATAGAGCCAACCACTGACAACTCAGGGGAAGTTGAGGGGTGCATCGGGGTAGTCCCGGATTCGCCGCCGCCGCTCCCCGCCGCACCCTGGTGTCCATCGCGCGGCGAAGGGAGCACATCATGCGGGCGCGGCAAGGTGGTCTCGTACGGGGGGTGGGCGCCGTGGCGTGCCTGACCACGTTCGCCGTCACCGGTATCGGCACGGTTCTGGTCACCCGTTTCCTCCTGGCGTGGGCCGGCTACCCGAAGCTCGGCGGAGGCGGCCGGCTGCACATCGCGCACATGCTGTGGGGCGGGCTGCTGATGGCGGCGGCGGTGCTGCTCGCGGTCGTCTTCCTGGGCCGCACGGCCCGGCTCGGCGCGTGCCTCATCGGTGGCGTCGGCTTCGGCCTGTTCATCGACGAGGTCGGCAAGCAGATCACCGACGAGCCCGGCTACTTCTACCGCCCGGCCGCCGGCATCATCTACCTCACCTTCGTCCTGCTGGTCCTCCTGGCCCGCCTGGTCCACCGGCGGGCCCGCCGCGCTCCGCTCACCGCCGCGCAGCGCACGGCCAACGCCGCCGACCTGGCGCTGACCGGCATCACCTCGGGGCTCACGCGCGACCAGCGCCGGGACGCGCTGCGCCTGGTCGCGGACTCGGCGGACCCCGCCGACCGGGCTCTCGCCCAGCTCCTCGACGTCCTGCCGGACCGCGCGCCGGGCCCCGCCGACCGCCTCCGCCGCACCCTGATCCGCCGGGAACGCGCCCTGCGCCGCGTCGCCCACGGCCGCCCCGCCGTCACCGTCGCCGTGCTGTGGGTGGTGATCGAGGCGACGGTGTTCGCCCTGTGGTCGACCGTCGCCCTGCTCGGCGGCGGCCTCGACGGCGATCCGCAGTGGGGCGCCCGTGTCGGCGTCATGATCAGCGCGGTGATCGCGGGAGCGTTCGGGGTGGCGGCGGCGGTCCGCCTCCGCCGCCCCACCGACGATCCGGCGACGCCCTACCGCCTCCTGCGCCGCGCGCTGCTCACGGACATCCTGTGCGGCCAGGTCTTCAAGTTCACCGTCGCCCAGTTCGCGGCGGTCACCGAACTGGGCCTGGATCTGGCCCTGTTGTGGATCGTGGCGGCGACGATCGACCGCCTCGGCCGTCAGGTCCGGCCGGCCGCGAGCGACCCGGAGGGGCGCCCGGCGGACGAACAGGCGGCCCCTCAGACGACAGGGTCGCGCTGAACGGCCCCGGTCTCACCGGCCCCGGCCTCCGCGGCGGCCACCGCCCGGGCCAGCCGAACCCGCCCGGCCCGAGCGGTGCGCAACGCGTCCCAGGTCAGGACCACCAGCGCCACCCACACCAGCCCGAACCCGGCCCATCGCTCCGCCGGCATCGCCTCGTGGAAGTAGACGATCCCGAGCACGAACTGGAACACCGGCGCCAGGTACTGCAGCAGCCCGAGCGTCGACAGGGGCACCCGGATCGCGGCCGCGCCGAAGCACACCAGCGGCACGGCCGTCACGAGCCCGGTCGAGGCGAGCAGCGCCGCGTGCCCGAGACCCTCCTCGGCGAACGACAACCGCCCCTGTGCGCCCAGCCACACGAGATAGGCGAGCGCGGGCAGGAACTGCACGGCGGTCTCGGCGGCCAGCGATTCGAGGCCGCTCATGTTGACCTTCTTCTTCACGAGCCCGTACGTACCGAAGGAGAAGGCGAGGACGAGCGAGATCCACGGCGGCCGCCCGTACCCGATGGCGAGGACCAGGACCGCGAGGACACCGGTGCCCACGGCCGCCCACTGCGCGGGCCGCAGCCGCTCGCCGAGCAGCAGCACGCCGAGCGCGATGGAGACGAGGGGATTGATGAAGTAGCCGAGGGACGCCTCCACCACATGGCCCGCGTTCACGGACCAGATGTACAGGCCCCAGTTGACGGTGATGACGGTGGCGGCGATCGTCACGAGCCCGAGCCGCTTGGGCTGGCGCACCAGCTCCCGCAGCCACCCCCACTTCCGTACGAAGAGCAGCGCGACGCCCACCGCGACCAGCGACCACACCATCCGGTGGGCGAGGATCTCCAGGGCGCCCGCGGGCTTGAGCAGCGGCCAGAACAGGGGCACGAGCCCCCACATCCCGTACGCCGCGAAACCGTTGAACAGTCCTATTCGGCCTTGCTGTTCCTTCTCGGTCCCGGCCAACGCAGCCCCTCCTCCAGACGCACGGCAGCCCCGCGGCGGCCACGAAGAAGGTAGCGCCGCGGGGCGGAGTGTGTCATTCCCGTATCGTCATACGGTCCTGACGCGAGGGCCCTGTCCTCCCGGCTACTTCAGGGCCTCGGCGATCGCGTCGGCGATCGGGGTCGTGGGGCGGCCGATGAGGCGCGCGAGATCACCGCTGCGCCGGGCGAGCAGCCCGCGCTCGATGGCGGCGTCGACGTCCACGAGGACGTCGACGAACGGGGCCGGGACGCCCGCGCCCGCCAGTACCTCGCGGTTCTGCTCCGGGGTCACGGCCCGGTAGACGACGTCCTTGCCGGACTGCCGGGCCACCTCGGCCGCGTACTCGGCGAGCGACCACGCCTCGTCGCCGCTCAGCTCGTACACGGCGTTCTCGTGGCCCTCGCCGGTCAGCACGGCGACGGCGGCCGCCGCGTAGTCGGCGCGCGAGGCGGACGCGACACGGCCCTCGCCCGCGGACGCGACGACGGCGCCGTGCTCCAGGACCGGGGCGAGCATGCCGGTGTAGTTCTCGTGGTACCAGCCGTTGCGCAGGAACGTGTACGGCAGGCCGGAGTCGAGGATCGCCCGCTCGGTGACCTTGTGCTCGTCGGCGAGCGTGAAGTCGGCGTCGGGCCCGCCGAGCACCCCGGTGTACGCGAGCAGCGCCACGCCGGCCGCCTTCGCCGCGTCGATCACGGCCCGGTGCTGGGCCACGCGCTGCCCGACCTCACTGCCGGAGACGAAGAGCACCCGGTCGCCCGCGCGGAAGGCGGCCGCCAGGCTCTCGGGCGCGCTGTAGTCGGCGACGCGCAGCTCCACACCGCGCGCGGCGAAACCGGCCGCCTTCTCCTCGCTGCGCACGACCGCGGCGATCTCCCCGGCGGGCACGCCCGCGGCGAGCAGCCCTTCGACGACGAGGCGGCCGAGCTGGCCGGTGGCTCCGGTGACGACGAGGCTCATGTCTGAAATCTCCTTCGGTGGGGGGTTCTCCCTCACCGTACGAGCCACACTGTCGATTCGTAAGTACCCACTTTGAAGTAAGGTACTGGCATGGGAGTAAGTGGTGAAGCGGGTGGTGTGAGCCAGGTGCGGCGGTGGATGGAGTCCAGCGGCGAGGGGCTCTGCCCGCAGCGCCTCGTCCTGGAGCACGTCACGAGCCGCTGGGGAGTCCTCGTGCTGCTCTCGCTCGAGCGGCGCTCGTTCCGGTTCAGTGAGCTGCGCCGGGAGATCGGCGGGGTGAGCGAGAAGATGCTGACGCAGACCCTGCAGACCCTGGAACGCGACGGCATCGTCCACCGCGACGCCAAACCCGTGATCCCGCCGCGCGTCGACTACTCCCTCACCGGGCTGGGCCGGGAGGCGGCTGAACAGGTGCGGGCGCTCGCGGAGTGGACCGAGCGACGTATGGATGCGGTGGCCGAGGCGCGGGCGGCGTACGACGAGCTCCGGTCGGCCGGGTCGTCGTCCTGACGTAACTGGCGCATTGTGTAGGGCTGTTGGGGAACTCCGTGCCGTTCGGCCCGGCATGCCCACGGCACATAAGGGGCACACACCCGATAGGGCGCCGGTCTACACCGAACCCGAAACCCGCCATCCCTCTGTGCGCCCCCTGTCCGCCTCCCGCGCCGCCCGCTCCCGCTCGGCACTCTGGAGGAGGATGCTCAACCCACTGCGCCGACTCGGGGGTTTGCTCTCACATGGCCATATGGAAGCCGGAGCTGGGGAGGCTCGGTGCCCGGCTGCGAGGAGGACTCGGCCGCCGCGGGCGGGACGACGAACTGGCCGCGGTGCTGGTACGCGAACTCGTCGCCCTCCAGCGCGAGATCCGCCATGCGAACCTGATCCAGTACCACCGCCTGGTGGTGGAACAGGCGAGCCAGGCGATGGACGACCCGGAACTCGCCGCGACACTCAGCACCCTGCCCGACGTCACGGACCGCAAGCGCCGCCAACTCCTGTTCGCCAACCGGGAGTACGCGACGGTGCTGCTCGCGCACCGTGTCGGGATGTTCGACTGGGAGGAGTTGATCGGGCACCTGCGGATCCTGTGCCGCAACACCGTCTTCGCCGACTACTGGCAGCGCACGACGGAGCACCGCAGAAGCCTGCCTCCGCACACGCTGGAGGGCAGAGCGGGTCACGCCGTTGACGTGCTCATGGAGGAACTTGCCGACGAGCCGGACGAATGGTGGGTGGTCGGACAGGAGGTCGAGAGCGCGGACTCCGCCGCGGCGGTGGATGGCGTAGACGGAGTGGACACGATGCCGGACCAGCGGCTGCGGTGATCGACGGGACTTGTTCTGTCCCGGAGCCCGTTTCCGGCGCGTCCCCGCCCTGACTGCGCTTGACTTCGGGTCGGGTCGGACGAGGCTCGCTCTCGGGGGGAGAGCTTGCGCCTTGCCGACCCCGCTGTGGTTGCCCGGTTTTGGTTGAAAAGTACCCTCAAAGTACCTCCTTTCGGGGTGAAATTCGTGCCCTGACCGGCCCCACCTCGTTTTTTCCGGTGCGGGCGACGCCCGTGCATCCCTCAAACATTCAGTGGCCAGAGGCCTACCGCAGGGGCCTGGACAGTGAACCTCCTAGGCGGGCCGGGCCCGCTCAGGAGGAAGATCGTCCGTGTCGACGCTCTGGAAATCCCTAAGCCCTTTCGCGTACCGGATCGCCGACGGGGGAGGGGTCCACCTGTGAAGATCCTCCGCCGCATTGGAGATTCACCTCGGCTGCGCGGCAGCGTCACCGGTGAGAGCTGCCCCGACATCTTTGAGCTGAACGACGGCAACTTCGCCGTGATCGGGACCGAGGCCACCGCGAAACTGGACTCCGAACTTCCCGCTGACGCGGCCCGTGCCGACTATGAACGCATCGTGGTGATCACCCGCGAGACGCTGCTCCGCGCCAAGAGGGACATCCCCGACGCGTAGGCAGTACGGCCCCGGCGTGCGCGCGTGCGCCACCGGACGGGAACGATCTTCCCGACGAGCTGCGGCGGCTCGCGAACGAAGCCCACAAGGCACATCTGATCGTGCTCACCGACCGCCGGTACGGCCTGCTGATCCCGCTCGCCTGTCGCGTCGACGACGCATGAAGGGAGGGCCGGAGCCCCATCGGGGTTCCGGCCCTCTCGTGTGTGGTGGTGGGTGTCAGCCCACGACCGTCCAGGTGTCGCCGCCGGCGAGGAGCGCGCCGAGGTCGCCCTTGCCGTTCTGTTCGATCGCGGCGTCGAGCTGGTCGGCCATCTGCGTGTCGTAGACGGGGCGTTCGACGCTGCGCAGGACGCCGATGGGCGTGTGGTGCAGGGTGTCCGGGTCGGCCAGGCGGGAGAGGGCGAAGGCCGTGGTCGGGGACGCCGAGTGGGCGTCGTGGACCAGGATCTGGGACTTGTTGTCCTCGGTGACGGGGACGACCGTCAGATCGCCGGTCACCGCGTCCCGTACGACACCCTTCGAGCCCTCCGCGCCGAAGGTGATCGGCTGCCCGTGCTCCAGGCGGATCACGGCCTCCTCGGCCTGCTGCTTGTCCTTGAGGACCTCGAAGGCGCCGTCGTTGAAGATGTTGCAGTTCTGGTAGATCTCGACGAGCGCCGTGCCCTGGTGGTCGGCCGCCGCGCGCAGCACCGAGGTGAGGTGCTTGCGGTCGGAGTCGACGGTGCGGGCCACGAAGGACGCCTCGGCGCCGATCGCCAGGGACACCGGGTTGAAGGGCGCGTCGAGCGAGCCCATCGGCGTCGACTTGGTGATCTTCCCGACCTCGGAGGTGGGGGAGTACTGGCCCTTCGTGAGGCCGTAGATCCGGTTGTTGAAGAGGAGGATCTTGAGGTTCACGTTGCGGCGCAGCGCGTGGATCAGGTGGTTGCCGCCGATGGAGAGCGCGTCGCCGTCGCCCGTGACGACCCAGACGGACAGATCGCGGCGCGAGGAGGCGAGGCCCGTCGCGATGGCCGGGGCGCGGCCGTGGATGGAGTGCATCCCGTACGTGTTCATGTAGTACGGGAAGCGCGAGGAGCAGCCGATGCCGGAGACGAAGACGATGTTCTCCTTGGCGAGGCCCAGTTCGGGCATGAAGCCCTGCACCGCCGCGAGGATCGCGTAGTCACCGCAGCCGGGGCACCAGCGCACTTCCTGATCGGACTTGAAGTCCTTCATGGACTGCTTGGCCTCGGCCTTGGGGACGAGCGAGAGGAGCGACCGTGCCCCCGCGTCCGCGCTGTCCCCGGTGCCTTCCGTGTCTTCCAGGGTCTCAGCCATCGATGGCCTCCTTGAGAGCCGTGGCGAGCTGCTCAGCCTTGAACGGCATGCCGTTGACCTGGTTGTACGAGTGGGCGTCGACCAGGTACTTCGCCCGGATGAGGGTGGCGAGCTGACCGAGGTTCATCTCGGGGATCACCACCTTGTCGTAACGCCCCAGGACCTCGCCCAGATTCCGTGGGAACGGGTTGAGGTGGCGCAGATGGGCCTGGGCGATCGACTCGCCCGCGCCGCGCAGCCGGCGCACCGCCGCGGTGATCGGGCCGTACGTCGAACCCCAGCCCAGGACCAGGGTGCGCGCGTCACCGTTCGCGTCGTCGACCTCGATGTCCGGGACCTCGATCCCGTCGATCTTGGCCTGCCGGGTGCGGACCATGAAGTCGTGGTTGGCCGGGTCGTAGGAGATGTTGCCCGTGCCGTCCTGCTTCTCGATGCCGCCGATCCGGTGTTCGAGGCCCGGCGTGCCCGGGATCGCCCACGGCCGGGCCAGCGTCTGCGGGTCGCGCTTGTACGGCCAGAAGACCTCGGTGCCGTCGTCGAGGGTGTGGTTGGGGCCGGAGGCGAACTGGACGCGCAGGTCCGGGAGTTCGTCCACCTCGGGGATGCGCCACGGCTCCGAGCCGTTGGCCAGGTAGCCGTCGGACAGGAGCAGCACCGGGGTGCGGTAGGTGACCGCGATCCGGGCCGCCTCGATGGCCGCGTCGAAGCAGTCGGCCGGGGTGCAGGGGGCGACGACGGGGACCGGGGCCTCGCCGTTGCGCCCGTACATGGCCTGCAACAGGTCGGCCTGCTCGGTCTTGGTGGGCAGGCCGGTGGACGGACCGCCGCGCTGGATGTCCACGACCAGGAGCGGGAGTTCGAGGGAGACCGCGAGGCCGATGGTCTCCGACTTCAGGGCCACACCCGGGCCGGAGGTCGTGGTCACCGCCAGCGAGCCGCCGAAGGCCGCGCCCAGCGCCGCGCCGATCCCGGCGATCTCGTCCTCCGCCTGGAAGGTGCGCACGCCGAAGTTCTTGTGCCGGGAGAGCTCGTGCAGGATGTCGGAGGCCGGGGTGATCGGGTACGAGCCCAGGTACAGCGGCAGATCCGCCTGCCGCGAGGCCGCGATCAGGCCGTAGGACAGGGCCAGGTTCCCGGAGATGTTGCGGTAGGTGCCGACCGGGAAGGCCGTGGCGGCGGGGGCGACCTCGTAGGAGACCGCGAAGTCCTCGGTCGTCTCGCCGAAGTTCCACCCCGCGTGGAACGCCGTCAGGTTGGCCTTCATGATCTCGGGCTTCTTGGCGAACTTCGCCTTGAGGAACTTCTCCGTGCCCTCGGTCGGCCGGTGGTACATCCACGACAGCAGGCCCAGCGCGAACATGTTCTTGGAGCGCTCGGCCTCCTTGCGGGAGAGGTCGAACTCCTTGAGCGCCTCCACCGTCAGCGTGGTCAGCGGCACCGGGTGCACGTGGTAGCCGTCGAGCGAGCCGTCCTCCAGAGGACTTTCCGCGTAACCGACCTTCGACATCGCCCGTTTGGTGAACTCGTCCGTGTTGACGATGACCTCGGCGCCGCGCGGCACGTCCGCGATGTTCGCCTTCAGCGCGGCCGGGTTCATCGCCACCAGCACGTTCGGCGCGTCGCCCGGGGTGAGGATGTCGTGGTCGGCGAAATGCAGCTGGAAGGAGGACACGCCGGGCAGGGTGCCGGCGGGGGCCCGGATCTCGGCCGGGAAGTTCGGCAGGGTGGAGAGGTCGTTGCCGAACGAGGCGGTCTCCGAGGTGAAGCGGTCGCCCGTGAGCTGCATCCCGTCACCGGAGTCACCCGCGAACCGGATGATCACCCGGTCCAGGCGCCGTACGTCCTTGCTGGATTCACCCGCAGGTGCGCGCTGTTCCCCGACCACAGCACTGTCGGCCTGCTCGGCTGCGCTACTGACCTGGCTGGTCACTGAACTGGACCTCCCTCGAGGCGGCTGTGCGGGCAGGGCCGTCCCACCGGCCTTCCCAAGGCCCACCCTACGTCTGTAAGGGTCACCTTCCTCCGAGCATTTGCATGCTGGACCCGGAAATGAGACGGCCTGTCGTCCCGCTTTGTCATGATCCGCCCGCCCCCTGGGGCCGCACTCGAAGCGTTCTGGAAGACGCCCCTCGCTCGTCCTTCGGTTCTAGGTCTGCCGTGGAGGTCGGATCCCGATGGGTGGTCCGATCCCGCTCATATCTGACAGGGTGTCAGTTTCTCAGGAGTTCAGGTAGGTCAGAACGGCCAGAACACGCCGGTGATCCCCGTCACTCTGGGACAGGCCCAGCTTCAGGAAGATGTTGCTCACGTGCTTCTCGACCGCGCCGTCGCTCACCACGAGCTGCCGGGCGACCGCCGAGTTGGTCCGGCCCTCCGCCATCAGACCGAGGACCTCGCGCTCGCGCGGGGTGAGATGGGCGAGGACGTCCTGCTTGCGGCTGCGGCCCAGGAGCTGCGCTACCACCTCCGGGTCGAGCGCCGTGCCGCCCTCGGCGACGCGCACCACCGCGTCCACGAACTCCCGAACCTCCGCGACCCGGTCCTTGAGCAGATAGCCGACCCCGCGGCTCGACCCGGCGAGCAGCTCGGTGGCGTACTGCTCCTCCACGTACTGGGAGAGGACCAGCACCCCGAGGTGCGGGAATCTGGCGCGCAGCCGCACCGCCGCGCGTACCCCCTCGTCGGTGTGCGTGGGCGGCATCCGTACGTCCGCCACGACCACGTCCGGGAGCTGGTCCTGCTCACCGAGCTCGGTGATGGTCTTGACCAGCGCTTCCCCGTCGCCGACGCCGGCGACGACCTCGTGCCCACGGTCGGTCAGCAGCCGGGTCAGGCCCTCCCTGAGCAGCACTGAATCCTCGGCGATGACCACCCGCACCCTGTCCTCCACGTTTCTCGTCCCCCCAGCGCCCCGGCGAATCCGGTCACCGGAGCCAGTCATGACAGGCCCAGCATTCCAGGATCGGGACCCCGACGCCCCCAGGCTGCGGAAATAGAGGGCGCCGACACACATCACGAGGGCCGGGCGGCACCGTGTCGGTGCCGCCCAGCCCCTGCCGTCACTTCTGCCGCTTCAGGCCCGCCGCCAGGGCAGCTCCGCCGTCACCCGGGTCGGCCCGGCGGCCGGCGAGTCGACCAGCAGGATCCCGTCGACCGCGTCCAGCCGCTCGGCGAGTCCCGCGAGCCCCGAGCCGCCGGAGGTGTCCGCGCCGCCGACGCCGTTGTCGAGGACCTGGAGCATCAGCCGGTCGCCGGCCCGCCACACGTCGACCGTCGCGCGGGTCGCCCGGCTGTGCTTGCTGATGTTCTGCAGCAGCTCGGAGACCGTGAAGTAGGCGATGCCCTCGATGGCGGGGGCCGGGCGCTCCTTCAGGACCGAGCCGTCGACGTCCACCGTCACCGGGACCGTGCACCGGGAGGCGATGGAGGACAGGGCGGCGTCCAGGCCGCGGTCGGTGAGGATCGCCGGGTGGATGCCGCGGGCCAGGTCGCGCAGCTCCTGCAGCGCCGTCTTCACCTCGCCGTGCGCCTCGTCGACCATGCGGGCCGCGGCCGCCGGGTCCTCGGTGAGCTTCTCCTTGGCGAGGCCCAGGTCCATGGCCAGGTTCACCAGGCGGGCCTGGGCCCCGTCGTGCAGGTCGCGCTCGATGCGGCGCAGGTCGGCGGCGGCCGTGTCGACCACGACACCCCGGTCCGACTCCAGCTCCACCACGCGCGAGGCGAGCCGGGAGGGGCCGAGCAGGCCCGTGACCATCAGACGGTCGACCGTCGTCAGAGCGCGGACGATCCACGGAGTGGCCAGGACGAAGAGCAGGCCGACCAGCGAGGTGAGCGCGATCTCGAAGGGGTTGTTCAGATAGACGGAGTGGGCTTCGTCGCCGTAGACCTGCAGGCCGGCCTCGCCCGCGTACATCGGGAAGACCCACTGCCACAGCGGGTACGTGAACAGCGCCCAGCCCATCGACCAGAACGCCAGCGACACGGAGAACGCGAAGGTCGCCCACGGGAAGTGCAGCACCCCGTAGAGCATGTGCCGCCAGGAGACACCGCTCTTGAGCGTCGCGCCCATCCACGCCATCGGGCCGGAGCCCTTGCGCGGCCGCACCGGCTCCGGCGTACCGATCTCCAGACCGAGCAGTCCGCGCGCCCGGGTCCGCTCCAGGGCGCCGAAGCCGCGCGCCCCGGCGAGCCCGGCCGCGAGGACCGGCACGCCGATGAAGGTGATCAGCAGGCCCGCGCCGAGCGACATCATCGTCACCGTCCACACGAAGAAGACGACGCTGATCGGCAGGGACAGCAGCTGGTAGGCGAGCTCCCGCCACGCCCGGCCCTCGACCGGGGCGCGCAGCCAGGCCGGGAGCCGGTTCAGGCCGCGGCGGGGCCGGTCGCCGTAGCGGTCGGGGCCGGCGCCGTGGTCGCTGTGGCGGTCGGGGCCGTGGTCGTCGTCGTACGAGTACGCATACGCGCCCTCATCGAGGTATCCGTACTGCTGCGTGGCCATCGAGTGCCGTCCGTTTCTGCCAGGGGTCTGCCGGGGGCTGCTTGCCGGGGGTCCTGCCGGGGGTCCTTGTGCGGGGTGTCCCGTCGTGATTCCAGAGTGCTCGGCGGCGGACGGCGGGGCCATGCGGCGGGTCGGCGTCTTCGACCGGGGGTTTTCCCTACCCCTTGGTGAGGGCCGGGCGGTCGCGCCAGGGCAGCTCGGCGGTGACCGTCGTGCCCTCGCCCTCCGGCGACTCCACGACGAACAGGCCGTCGACCGCGCCGAGCCGCTCCGCGAGACCGGACATGCCGGTGCCCTTGTCGAGGCTCGCGCCCCCGACCCCGTCGTCCCGCACCTGGAGCATCAGCCGGTCGCCGGAGCGCCACACGTCGACGCTCGCCTGCGTGGCCCGGCTGTGCTTGCTGATGTTCTGCAGCAGCTCGGAGACCGTGAAGTACGCGATGCCCTCGATCGCCTCGGCGGGCCGCGCCGGCAGCTCGGCCGTCACCTTCACCGGGACCGTGCAGCGCGAGGCGACGGAGGACAGGGCGGCGTCCAGGCCGCGGTCGGTGAGGACCGCCGGGTGGATGCCGCGGGCCAGGTCGCGCAGCTCCTGGAGCGCGATCTTCACTTCCCCGTGCGCCTCGTCGATCATGAGCGCCACGGACGCGTCGGCCTGACCCTCCAGGAGCTTCTCCTTGGCGAGACCGAGCCCCATCGCCAGATTCACCAGACGGGCCTGGGCCCCGTCGTGCAGATCGCGCTCGATGCGGCGCAGATCGGCCGCGGCCGTGTCCACCACGACACCCCGGTCCGACTCCAACTCGGCGATCCGCCGCTCCAGCTCGTCGGAGGGCGACAACAGGGCGCGCACCATCGCCCGGTCGGCGTTGGTCAGGCCCCGCGCGATGAACGGCAGCACGGGCCACAGCACCAGCAGCGAGGGCAGCACCAGCGCGAACGTCAGCACGCTCCACGGCAGCCGGATCACCTCGTACAGCACGGCGCGCCAGCCCACCGGGTCCTTCAGCCCGTTCCACAACCAGGCGAAGAACCCGCCCGCGTTGCGCACCGGCAGCGGACTCGGCTCCTCGATCCGCACCCCGAGCAGCGCCCGGGCCCTGGCCCGCTCCGCCCGGCCGAGCAGCCGCGCGCCGCGCAGCCCGCCCGCGATCAGCGGCAGGCCGATCACCGTCACCGTCAGACCGGCACCGAGCGCCAGCATCGTCACGGCGTACACGAAACCGAGGACGGCCAGCGGGAAGCTGCTCAGGAGATACGCGATCTCCTTCCAGGTGTGCCGGTCGAAGGCGAAACGCGCCGGCGGCAGCACGGGACGGTCGTCCTCGGCGTCATCGATGTCATCGGGGACGCCGTCCGTGATGTCGGGAGCGTGGAGTGGGTCGGTCATAACCGAAAGAGTGCCCTGCGCGCGCGGGGCCGCGCCATGAGGCGGACTGCCCGGCAGGAACGGGGGATAACCCCACCTCGCCGCCTCCCCGGGCGGCACCGGGCTGCTTACTGTCCCTTTAACAGGCCCTAGACTCCGTGTCCGTACAGATCGTCGAACACGAACCACCAACGAACAGGCGAGGGGCGGCAGACGTGACGGGACCGACCGTGACCGTCATCGCGGCGGACTACTCCCACGACTACTTCCGGTCGTACTCGGTGGTCGGACTGCTCGCCGTCGTCGGCGTGCTCTTCGTCGCCGTGGCCTTCGGCGCGGGACGCCTGCTGCGCCCGGTGGTGCCCACCCCGGAGAAACTCCTCACGTACGAGTGCGGCGTCGACCCCGTCGGCGAGGGCTGGGCCCACACCCAGGTCCGCTACTACGTCTACGCGTTCCTCTACGTGATCTTCGCGGTCGACTCGATCTTCCTCTTCCCCTGGGCCACGGTCTTCGCCGCGCCGGGATACGGCGCGACGACCCTCGTCGAGATGTTCATCTTCCTCGGCTTCCTCGCCGTGGGCCTGCTGTACGCATACAAGAAGGGCGTCCTTACGTGGGCGTGAGTGACGTGGACGTGAGTGATGTGACCCCCTCGGAGCCGGTGTACCTGCCCGAACCGAAGAAGCTGGGCGTGCTCTCGCGTCTGGCGCCCGAGCCGATGAAGGTGGTCCTCAACTGGGGCCGCCGCTACAGCCTGTGGGTCTTCAACTTCGGACTCGCCTGCTGCGCCATCGAGTTCATCGCCGCGTCGATGGCCCGCCACGACTTCATCCGGCTCGGCGTCATCCCGTTCGCGCCGGGCCCGCGGCAGGCGGACCTGATGGTCGTCTCGGGGACCGTGACCGACAAGATGGCGCCGGCCGTGAAGCGCCTGTACGAGCAGATGCCCGAGCCGAAGTACGTCATCTCGTTCGGCGCCTGCTCCAACTGCGGCGGCCCGTACTGGGACTCGTACTCCGTCACCAAGGGCGTCGACCAGATCATTCCGGTCGACGTGTACGTGCCCGGGTGCCCGCCGCGTCCCGAGGCGCTGCTCCAGGGCATCCTCAAGCTCCAGGAGAAGATCGCCCGCGAGTCGCTCGGCGAGCGGTACGCGTCGGCGGGCCGGCCCTCCGCGGCGGCGCTGACCAGCCCGCTGGTGCAGCCGCCGGCTCCTGGTTCGGGGGACGGCCGATGAGCTGGCTGCCGAGCCCGGTCGAGGAGCTGTTCGGCGCCGAGGCCACGGCCGAGGAGGCGTACGACCTGCTGACGGTCGACGTCCCGGCCGGTGCGTGGACCACGGCTCTGGAGACGGCCCGTACGACGCTGGGGTGCACGTACTTCGACTGGCTGAGCGCGGTCGACGAGCCCGGGACCGGCTTCCGCGTGTGCGCGCACGTCGCCGCCGTGGCGCCGGGATCGGTGCGACGACTGCTGCTGCGGACCACCGTGCCGCACTCGGCGCCGGTCCTGGCATCGGCGGTCGAGGTGTACGCGGGCGCGCGCTGGCACGAGCGCGAGACGCACGAGATGTTCGGCGTGGACTTCACGGACCACCCGGGGCTCGACCCGCTGTTGCTGCCCGAGGGCTTCGAGGGCCATCCCCTCCGCAAGGACTTCGTGCTCGCGGCGCGCGTCGCGAAGGCGTGGCCGGGCGCGAAGGAGCCGGGGGAGCCTGCGGCGGGTGCGGCACACGGCGGGCCCAAGCGCCGCCAGATGCTGCCGCCCGGCGTGCCCGACCCGAACGAGTGGGGCCCGCTGAAGGGCCAGCTGCCGCCCGCTCCCGCGCGTCCCGCCCGGGGCGCCGGACGCGCGGCGGGCGCCGCGGGGCGCGCCGGTGCGGGGGAACGGCCGGTGCGCAGGGCCCGCTCGGCGAGCGAGGGTTCGGCGAGCCAGGCCGCGGAGGCCGCGGCGCCGGGGGCTTCGTCCGGGACTTCGTCCGGGACTTCGTCTGCGGCTTCGTCTGCGGCTTCTCCGGGGGTGGGCGCCGATTCCGGTTCTGGTTCTGGTGCTGGTTCCGGTTCTGGTGCTGGTTCCGGTGAGGGGCGTCCGGCGCGGCGTGCCCGCAGTGTGTCGGAGGGGTCGGCGAGCCAGCGGCCCGGCGCCGAGCAGGACGCGTCGTCGAGCCCCGCGCCGGGCCGGCGCTCCCGCAGCGCGTCGCAAGGGTCGGCATCGCAGCGCACGACGCCGGAGACCGGAACCCCGGACGACGCGACCCCGCCGAAGCGGCCCGCGCCGAGTCCCCGCACGAGCGACGCACCGTGGCACCACGCCAAGCCCACATTCGACGAGCCTCCGAGCCCGGACGCGCTGGGAGCGGAGGGTGGCGGTGCGAGTGCGGGTGCAGGTGCTGGTGTCGAGGCCGATGCCGCGGCCGAGGTGACGAAGGGGGCTGACGTCGGAGGCACGGCCGAATCCGACCCGGAGACGGCCGCCCCCGAGCCGGGCGACGGGACCCCGCCGGAGCCCGCGGACGAGGGTTCCGGGGCCGGCGCCGCGCCGGAGGCGGACGGTTCCCGCCCCGAGGAATCCGACGACACGACCCCCGATGGAGGCACGCGGTGAACGACGTACTCGACGTCGCCCTGCGCCTCGTCCTCGTCTTCGTGGCCTTCCTGGTGCTGCCCCTGGTCGTGGGACAGACCGAGCACAAGGTCATGGCCCACATGCAGGGCAGGCTCGGCCCGATGTACGCGGGCGGGTTCCACGGCTGGGCCCAACTCGTCGCCGACGGCGTCAAGTTCGCCCAGAAGGAGGACGTGGTCCCGGCCGATGCCGACCGCCGCGTCTTCCAACTCGCCCCTGCCGTCGCCCTGTTGCCGTACCTCCTCGTGCTGCTGGCGATCCCGGTCGGCCCGGGCGACGGCGCGGTCGGCCAGGTCATCGACGCGGGCATCTTCTTCGTGCTCGCCGTGATGGGCGTCGGCGTGCTCGGCTCCCTGATGGCGGGCTGGGCGAGCGCCAACAAGTTCTCCCTGCTCGGCGGCCTGCGCACGGCCGCGCAGCTGCTCGCGTACGAACTGCCCATGCTGCTCGCGGCGGCGTCCGTCGCCATGGCGGCGGGCACGGTCTCCCTGCCCGGCATCCTCGACGCCTTCGAGTGGTGGTGGCTGCCCTGGCAGATCGTCGGCGCCCTCGTCTTCTTCGTGGCGGGTCTCGCCGAGCTCCAGCGGCCGCCGTTCGACATGCCGGTCGCCGACTCCGAGATCATCTTCGGCGCGTACACCGAGTACACGGGCCTGCGCTTCGCGCTCTTCCTGCTCGCCGAGTACGCGGGCATCGTCGTCCTGTGCGGCCTGACCACCGTCCTCTTCCTGGGCGGCTGGCACGGCCCCTGGGGCGCGGACGGCCTCGGCTGGGTCTGGACCCTGCTCAAGACCGCGGTCCTCGCCTTCGTCGTGATCTGGCTGCGTGTCTCGTACCCGCGCCTGCGCGAGGACCAGTTGCAGAAGCTCGCCTGGACCACGCTCATCCCTCTTGCCCTCGCGCAGATCGCGCTCACCGGAATCGTGAAGGTGGCGATCAACTGATGCCTCCGATCCCTGGCAGCGGCCTGGCCAAGGGCCTCGCCGTCACCCTCCGCACGATGACGAAGAGGACCGTCACCGAGCAGTACCCGGACGCCCAGCCCGAACTCCCGCCCCGCACGCGCGGCGTGATCGGCCTGTTCGAGGAGAACTGCACGGTCTGCATGCTGTGCGCCCGCGAGTGCCCGGACTGGTGCATCTACATCGACTCCCACAAGGAGACGGTGCCGCCGGCCGTCGAGGGCGGCCGCGAGCGCAGCCGCAACGTCCTGGACCGCTTCGCCATCGACTTCTCCCTCTGCATGTACTGCGGCATCTGCATCGAGGTGTGCCCCTTCGACGCGCTGTTCTGGTCCCCGGAGTTCGAGTACGCCGAGACCGACATCCACGAGCTCACCCACGAGCGCGACAAGCTCCGCGAGTGGATGTGGACCGTGCCGTCCCCGCCCGCCCTCGACCCGGCCGCCGAGGAACCCAAGGAACTCGCCGCGGCCCGCAAGGCAGCGGACAAACTCGCGGCGACCCAGGCAGCCGAGGCAGCTGCGGCAACTCAGGCAGCCGAGGCAGCTGCGGCAACACAGGCAGCCGAGACGGCTGCGGCAACACAGGCGGCCGAGGCAACTCAGGCGGCCGAAACGGCTCAGGCGGCCGAGTCCGCCCCGGCCGAACCGAGGCCGGACGCGGCCCCCGAGAAGCCGGCCACCGACAAGCCCGGCCCCGACAAGCCCGGTCCCGACAAGCCCGGCCCCGACAAGCCCGGCCCCGACAAGCCGGCCACCGACAAGCCCGGAGAGGAGCCCACCGCATGACCGCCCCCGCCGCCCTCGCGGCATCGGCCGCAGGCAGCCACGGGTTCCTCTCCCCGACCGGGGTCGAGATCGCCTTCCTCCTCGTCGGCCTGGTCACCTTCGGCGCCGCGATCGTCACCGTCACCACGAAGCAGCTGGTGCACGCCGCCCTGTGGCTGGTCGTCGCCCTCGGTGGCCTCGCCGTCGAGTACCTCCTGCTCACCGCCGAGTTCATCGCCTGGGTGCAGGTACTGATCTACGTGGGTTCCGTCGTCGTCCTCCTCCTGTTCGGACTGATGCTGACCCGCGCCCCGATCGGTCGCTCACCCGACGCGGACAGCCCCAACCGCTGGGCCGCCCTCGCCGTCGCCGTGGTCTCCGCCGCAGCCCTGGTCTGGGTCGTCGTCGACGCCTTCCGCACGACCTGGATCGACCTCGACGGCGCGGCCCAGGGCAACACGGCCGTGACCGGTTCGGTCCTGTTCCGGCACTGGGTCCTGCCCTTCGAGGCCCTGTCGGTCCTGCTCCTCGCGGCACTGGTCGGCGCGATCGTCCTGTCCCGCAAGAAGAACTCCGCCGAGCCCGCCACCCCTGGCGCACGGGAGGGCCAGCGCTGATGCACCTCGCCTATCCCGCCGTCCTGTCCTCCCTCCTCTTCTGCACCGGCCTGTACGGCGTCCTGGCCCGCCGCAACGCGATCCTGGTCCTGATGTCGGTCGAGCTGATGCTCAACGCCGTCAACCTGAACCTCGTCGCCTTCGACGTCTGGCTGCGCGACACCCTGCACGCCGGCCAGGCCCTGACCCTGTTCACCATCGCGATCGCCGCCGCCGAGATCGGCATCGGCCTGGCGATCGTCCTGGCCGTCCACCGGAACCGCGGCACGGCGGACATCGACAAGCTCCGCGACGCCGCCGAACCGCACGACCCGGACGACGACCCGCACGACCCGTCCGACACCGGCGCGGCAGCCGACGCCCCGGCAGGTCCGGCCGACCCGGCGGACAAGAAGGCAGAGGCCACCGCGTGACCACCACGACCCTCGCCGTCCTCGTCCCCCTCCTGCCGTTCCTCGGCGCCGTGGCCGGACTGCTGCTCGGCCGCACCGCCCCCGGCTTCGTCCGCCCGCTGGCCGTCCTGCCGACCCTGGCCGCACTGGTCCTGGCCGCGTCCGTCGCGCTCCAGCAGGGCGGCGGCACGGGCAACGGCACCACGGCCCTCGACGCGCACACCGAACTCACCCCGACCGGCTCCGTGCCGATCGAACTCGCGCTGCACATCGACGGCTTCGCCGCCCTCGTCGCCGTCCTGGTCGGCCTGGTCGCGACCTGCGTCCAGCTCTACTCGACGGGCTATCTGCGCGACGACCCGCGCTACCCCTCGTACGCCGCCCTCGTCTCGCTCTTCACCTCCGCGATGCTCCTGGTGGTCTACTCGGGCGACCTGATGGTGCTGTTGGTCGGCTGGGAAGTCATGGGCATCTGCTCGTACTTCCTCGTCGGCCACTACTGGGAGACCCCCGAGGCCCGGTCCGCCTCCCTCAAGGCCTTCCTCGTCACGAAACTCGGTGACGTCCCCTTCCTGATCGGCCTGTTCGCGCTCGCCACCGACGCGGGCTCGTTCCGCATCACGACGATCCTCGGCAAGGTCACCGGCGAGGGCGGCCTCGACCACCCGACCCTGATCGCCCTGCTCCTCCTCGCCGGCGTGGCGGGCAAGTCCGCGCAGTTCCCGCTGCACACCTGGCTGCCCGACGCGATGGCGGGCCCCACGCCCGTCTCCGCGCTGATCCACGCCGCGACGATGGTCGCCGCCGGTGTCTACTTCGTCGCCCGTCTCCTCCCCGTCTTCGCCGCCTCCCGTACCGCGATGATCGTGATGGCCGTCATGGCCGCGGTGACCATGGCCGGCTCGGCGCTCGCCGCACTCGCCCAGGACGACATCAAGCGCGTCCTCGCGTACTCGACGATCGGCCAGCTCGGCTACATGACCGGCGCCCTGGCCGTCGGCGACCGCGGCGCCGCCGTCTTCCACCTCCTCACCCACGGCGCCTTCAAGGCGCTGCTGTTCCTCGCGGCGGGCGTGATCATCCACGCCGCCGGCACCAACTCACTGGCCGCCATGTCCCGCATGGGCAACCTGCGCGACCGCGTGCCCGACGCCTTCTGGACGATGACCGTGGCGCTGCTCGCGCTCGCCGCGATCCCGCCCTTCAGCGGCTTCTTCTCCAAGGAGGCCGTCCTCGGCGCCGCCGAGCACACCGCCACCGGTCACGAGAACGGCATCCCCACCGCATCCGGCTGGATCGTCCTGATCGCCGGCCTCGTCACGGCCCTGCTCACCGCCGCCTACGCGACCCGCCTGTGGCTGCTCGCCTTCAACGGCCGGGGCGCGGACGCCCCCGACCACGGCAGGCAGCCGGTCGCGATGAACGCCGTCCTGTGGGTCCTGGCGATCCCCTCCCTCGGCTTCGGACTGGCCACGGGCGTGCTGCCGGACTGGTTCGACGGCCGCTCGCTCACCCCGACCCTGACCACCTCGGTCCTCGGCACGGGCTTCGCGCTCGTCGGCGGCCTGGTCACCTACGCGGCCTGGCGGCACACCACCGCGATGGCGGTCCGCGCCACCGTCCCGATCGGCGCCGTCGCCGTCGACAGCGAGCAGGGCGACGGCGGTCTCGTCGAGGCCGAGGCCATCGCGAGCCACGCCCCCGCGTACGGCGACGTCGCGAGCGCCTCCGACCCGGCCGACCCGGGCCGGCTGCTGCTCGGCCCGCTGCACCGGCACGCGGCCGTCGGCTTCCACCTCGACGCGCTCTACGCCACGCTCTTCGTCCGCCCCGTCCGGGCCGCGGCCGACCTGGTCCGCTTCCTGGACCGCGAGGTCGTCGAGACGTACGTGCGCGGAGCGGCCGAGACCCCCAAGGCGCTGGGCTGGGCCGTGCGCCGCGCCCAGACCGGAAACGTGCAGACCTACCTCAGCGCACTGCTCGCAGGCACCGTCGTCCTGGTGGTCGCCGTCGTCCTCGTCGCCACCGCCGGAGCGTGAGCAGCCGTGATCGATATCAGCGAATCCGTGATGCAGTTCCTTCTCGCATTGATCGTCGTCGGCCCGCTCATCGGCGCCGTCCTCGCCCTTCTCCCGGCCCCGCCCGGGCTGAAGGGAAAGTCCCCGGACCAGGCCGTGCTCCGCCACGGCGTGACCGTGACCGGCGTGATCCTCATCGCCACGATCGTCCTCGCGCTCGGCTTCGACCACGACCGGCCGTCGAGGATCCAGGCCACGACCGACATCAGCTGGATCCCGGCGCTGCACGTCCGTATCCACCTCGGCATCGACGGCATCTCCCTCCCCCTTCTGGTGCTCACGGCGCTGCTGACGTTCCTGTGCGCGCTGTACTCCTACTTCAAAATGCCGAGCGGGCCGTCCCCCAAGGCATTCGTGGCCCTGATCCTGCTGCTGGAATCGGGCACGCTGGCGACCTTCGCCGTCCTGGACCTCCTCCTCTTCTTCCTCGCGTTCGAGATGGTCCTCATCCCGATGTACTTCCTCATCGCGCGATGGGGCGGAGCCGAACGGCAGGCCGCCGCCTGGAAGTTCATCCTGTTCACGCTGCTCGGCTCGGTCGTGATGCTGCTCGGCATTCTCCTTATCGGCGTTAAGTCGGGCACGTTCGACATCATGGCACTCGCCACTGACAACGGCCGGGGTCTGACCACATCCGTGCAGGTCATCGCCGTTCTGGCGATCGGGATCGGGCTCGCGGTCAAGACCCCGATGTGGCCGCTGCACAGCTGGCTGCCGGACGCGCACACCGCCGCCCCGACCGTCGGCTCGGTCCTGCTGGCCGGCGTCCTGCTGAAGATGGGTACGTACGGATTCGTCCGGATCCTCCTGCCCGTCGCCCCCGACGGCTTCCGCACCTTCGCCCCGTACCTCGCCGCGTTCGCCGTCGTCGGGATCATCTACGGATCCCTGGCCTGCCTGAACCTCGCGAAGCAGGGCGCGAAGGGCGACCTCAAGCGCCTCATCGCGTACTCCTCCGTCGGCCACATGGGCTTCGTGCTGCTCGGCATCGCGACGATGACCCCGACCGGCGTGAACGGCGCGCTGTTCGCCAACATCGCCCACGGCCTCATCACCGGCCTGCTCTTCTTCCTCGTCGGCGCGCTCAAGGACCGGACCGGCACCAGCGACCTCGACACCCTCGCCGAGCAGGGCGGCATGGCCCTGTACGGCAAGGCCCCGCGCCTCGGCGGTCTGCTCGCCTTCGCCGCCGTCGCCTCGCTCGGCCTGCCCGGACTCGCCGGGTTCTGGGGCGAGATGCTGGCGCTGTTCGGCGCGTTCAAGCCCGCGGACGACCTCAGCCGCCCGGCCTTCCTCGTGTTCATGGCGATCGCCGCGTTCGGCACCCTGCTCACCGCCGCGTACATGCTCGTCGTGGTCCGCCGCGTCTGCATGGGGCCGCGGCCGACGGAAGCGGCCCCGGCCGTCGCCGACGTGCAGGGGTACGAGTTCGCCGCCTGGACCCCGCTCGTCGCCCTCACCGTCCTCGCGGGCCTGTGGCCCGCCGCCCTGCTCGGCCTCACGAACCCGGCCGTGCAGAAGCTCCTCGCAGGAGGCCTCCAGTGATCGCCGTCGCCGCGCCCTCCGTGGCCTCCCTCGTCCAGTCCGTCGACTGGGTCGCGATCGCGCCGCCCACCATCGCGGCGGTCGTCGCCCTCGTCGTGCTGGTCGCCGACCTGTTCGTGGGGGAGGGCCGCAAGGCGGTCCTCGGCTGGATCTCCGTCGCGGGCCTGGCCGTCGCCGCGCTCGCGCTCCTCCCGCTCGTCGGTGACGAACGCTCCACCTTCTGCCTCAAGGGCGTCCCGTACGACGCCTGTAGTTACACGGCGGACCGCTTCACCCTGGTCGTTCAGTTCCTGGTCCTCGGCGGTGCCCTGCTCACGGCGCTCCTGTCGATCAGCACCCTGAAGGACGCGAAGAACGCGAACAAGCCGCTCCCCGAGGGCGAGTTCTGGTTCCTTCTGCTGTCCTCCGCCGCGGGCGCCGCCCTGCTGCCCGCCTCCCGCGACCTCGCCACCCTCGTCGTCGCCCTCGAAGTCGCCTCGCTGCCCGCCTTCGCCCTCGTGGGCCTCAAGCACGGCGACAGGCGCTCCTCGGACGCGGCCCTGAAGTTCTTCCTGTCGTCCGTCACCGCGACCGCCGTGACCCTGCTCGGCGTGAGCTTCGTGTACGCGTCCACGGGCAGCCTGCACCTCACCCGGATCGCCTCCGAGCTCACCCACGTGGACGGTCAGCTCCACACGCTCGCCCAGGTGGGCGTGGGCCTCACGCTCATCGGCTTCGCCTTCAAGACGGCCGCCGTGCCGTTCCACTTCTGGGTGCCCGACACCTACGTGGGCGCGCCGCTGCCGATCGCCGCCTACCTGTCGGTCATCGGCAAGGCCGTCGGCTTCTCCGGCCTCATCCTCGTCACGGTCGTCGCGTTCCCCTCGTACGCCGACGTGTGGGGCCCGGCCCTCGCCGTCCTCGCCGCGCTCACGATGACCGTGGGCAACGTCGCCGCGCTGCGACAGCAGGCCACGCGCGCGTACAGCGCCGTCCGGCTGCTCGCCTGGTCCTCCGTCGGCCAGGCCGGCTACCTCCTGGTGCCGATCGCCGCGGCCGCCTACTCCGACGACCCGCAGAAGTCGATCGGCTCCACGCTCGCGTACGCCCTCATGTACGCGGCCGTGAACCTCGGCGCCTTCGCAGTGGCCGCCCTGGTGGCCCGTACGAAGCCGCTCAACCGGATCAGCGACTACACGGGCCTGTACGCCTCGCGCCCGCTCGCCGCGCTCGTCCTCGGCTTCTTCCTGCTGTGCCTGGCCGGTCTGCCGCCGGGCATCATCGGGCTCTTCGCGAAGGTCACGGTCTTCTCGGCGGCCGTCGACGCGGGTCTGGGCTGGCTCGCCGTCGTCATGGCCGTGAACGTCGTGATCGCGCTCTACTACTACCTCCAGTGGACCGCGACGCTCTTCCGCGCTCCTGAGGGCGAACCGGCGACATACAGGGTCTCCGCCCCGCTCACCGCCGCGATCGTCGGCACCGCGGTCATCGCGGTCGCCCTGTCCGGCGCGCCACAGATGATCCTTCGTTTTGCTTCGAGCGGCCTCTTCTGAGCACCCTCTTACGGCAACCTGGTAACAGGCCGTTGTAGGACACACTTGTTAGGGGACGTACGCCGTGCTGAGCGGGTTCAAGGACTTCATCCTTCGCGGGAACATCATCACGATGGCCATCGGCCTCGCGGTAGGTACCGCGTTCACAGCCGTGGTCACCGCACTCAGTACGGCGTTCATCGCGCCCCTGATCGGTATAGCCACGCAGTCGACGGGTGACTTCAGTGAGGCGCACTTCACGGTGGAGGGGACCGACTTCCCGTACGGCAAGTTCGTCAGCGCGATCATCGCCTTCCTGATCACCGCCGCGGTGCTGTACTTCCTGATCGTCGTCCCGATGATGAAGGTCCAGGCGCGCATCGACCGGGGCAAGCCGGTCGACATCAAGGCGGCGATGCGCGACTGCCCCCGCTGCTTCACACAGATCCCCGGGATCGCCACCCGCTGCGCCCACTGCACCAGCGAGATCAAGGCCGACCCGGAGGCGCTCGAACTGGCGGGCCTGCCCCAGCAGCGCTGACCCGTACGGCCTACACGCGCACCTCGCCCTCCGGCCGCGCACAAGGGAACTAGTCCTCCTCGTCTGGCGTTGACCAGTACGGGAGGGTCCACTGGACAGGGACACACGCAACCCGCGCACCGACCCGCGCACCCAGTGGCACAAGAGATAGAGCAGTGGGTTCCCCTGCCGCACCATCAGGAGGGCGTACCGTGCACCGCCGGCACAACGGGCTGAAGACCGCCGTACTCCTCGGAGGGCTCTCCGCCCTCATTCTCGTCATCGGCAGCTTCTTCGGCCGCACGGGGCTCATCGTGGGCCTCGTCATCGCACTCGGGACGAACGCGTACGCGTACTGGAACAGCGACAAGCTGGCCCTGCGCGCGATGCGCGCCCGCCCGGTCAGCGAGTTCGAGGCACCCGCCCTGTACCGGATGGTGCGCGAACTCTCCACACAGGCGCGTCAGCCGATGCCGCGCCTGTACATCTCACCGACCGAGGCGCCGAACGCGTTCGCGACGGGCCGCAACCCGCGCAATGCCGCGGTGTGCTGCACCGAGGGCATCCTGCGGATCCTGGACGAGCGCGAGCTGCGCGGCGTCATCGGGCACGAGCTCAGCCATGTCTACAACCGCGACATCCTGATCTCGTCGGTGGCCGGCGCCCTCGCCTCCGTGATCATGTTCCTGGTGAACTTCGCCTGGCTGATCCCGGTCGGCCGCTCGAACGACGACGACGGCCCCGGCATCTTCGGGATGCTCCTGATCATGATCCTGGGGCCGCTCGCCGCGTCCCTCATCCAGCTCGCCATCAGCCGCTCCCGGGAGTACGAGGCCGACGCCTCCGGTGCCCAGCTGACCGGCGACCCGCTGGCGCTGGCCAGCGCGCTGCGCAAGCTCGACGCCGGCACGAAGCAGCTGCCGCTGCCGCCCGAGCCGCGGATCGAGACCGCGAGCCACATGATGATCGCCAACCCCTTCCGTCCCGGACAGGGAATGTCGAAGATGTTCTCCACACACCCGCCGATGGCGGAGCGCATCGCCCGGTTGGAACAGATGGCTGGAGGCCGCCGCCCGTGAAGACGATCCTGAACGTCATCTGGCTGATCCTGAGCGGCTTCTGGCTGTTCCTCGGGTATCTGCTGGCAGGACTGCTGCTCTGCATCACGATCATCGGCATCCCCTTCGGGATCGCCGCCTTCAGGATCGGGATCTACGCCCTGTGGCCCTTCGGGTACACGGCGGTCGAGCGCAGGGACGCGGGCGCGGCCTCCTGCATCGGCAACGCGCTGTGGCTGATCCTGGCCGGCTGGTGGCTCGCCCTCGCGCACATCTTCACGGGCATCGCGCTGTGCGTGACGATCATCGGCATCCCGTTCGGCATCGCCAACTTCAAGATGATCCCCCTCTCGCTGCTGCCGCTCGGCCGCGAGATCGTCCGCACGGACCAGCCGTTCGCGACGCGGTAGTTCCTCCGGGCATCCTCCCGGGCGCACCCCTGTGACACGGTGGAACGCAACCGTGGGGCGCCTACATGTCGTCTTCCTGGGCAACAGTGGATCAAGCATTCCGTCGATCCACGGATACAGCACAACAGGAAGGCAGTTACGGCATGGGCATCATCAGCTGGATCATCCTGGGCCTGCTCGCCGGTGCCATCGCCAAGATCCTGCTTCCGGGCCGTGACCCGGGCGGCCTGGTCGGTACCACCCTCATCGGTGTCGCGGGCGCCTTCATAGGCGGCTGGATATCGAGCCGTTGGCTCGACCGCCCCATCAGCAAGGACTTCTACGACGGCGCCACCTGGGTCTCCGCGATCGGTGGCGCCCTTGTACTGCTGATCGTCTACCGCATCTTCTTCGGCAATTCCCGCGAGCGCCGCTGACCGACGGGCACCGCTGACCGAATGGCGCCGAGCGCCGCCCGGTTCCCTGTGCGCCCCCTGCGCGCCGGGGCGCAGCTCCCCCTCTTCAACTCGCCTTCGCGCAACCCCTGCTGACCATTCGCGAGGTCTCTCCACGGAACCGTGGGGCCTGAGCCACCCGTTGTGGAAGCATGCGAGTAACGGGGAGGTGGGAGCGTGGGGCCCGAGGCAGGGGAGCCCCACGTGACGCGTATGGAGTTCTTCACGGACGGAGTGCTCGATCCACAGGCGTGCGGGGACCAGCGGACCGCCGCCGTCCTGACCGCGGCGGCCCAGCGCGCCGGCCGACGGCTGCGCCCCAGTGACGTGGTGCACGCGGCGCTCACGGCCCGCGACGCGGCCCTGCTGTCCGCCCTCGACGTGGCACTCGTCGACGGCGCGGCGCCCGGCCACCTGCTGGAGGCCATAGCCGTCTACAACCCGCCGGGCGTGGCCTACGAGTTCGACGGCTCCCCGGAGCGGGTGGCGCCCGAACTGCTCGCCGCCTTCGAGGAGTTCGCGACCCGTAAGGACGGCGAGGACGCCAAGGAGGGCAAGGACGGCAAAGACGGCAGGGACGGCGAGCAGGTCGTGGGACCCGCCGTGCTCGACCTGCTCCTCGCCTGCGTCCTCGCCCACCCCGACGAGCAGGACCGTGACTTCCTCGGCGGCGTCCTCGACCTGGAGCGGGCCGCGGAGGCGTTACGCCGCCGGGTGCGGGTCCGCATGGAGGCGCCGCGCGAGCTGTTCGACGAGGGCTCGGGGCGGCTGCGCTCCGAAGGGTTCACGGCCGACGCCTGGACCGTCCTGGAGCAGGCCGCCGAGCGCGCCGCCGCACTCGGCTACGACCGGCTCCTGCCACCGCACTGCCTGCTCGCCCTGCTCGGCGAGACCGAAGGACTCGCCGAGCGCCTCCTGCGCCTCCAACTCCCGCCGCAGATCGGCCTGGTGAAGGCCATCGAGCTGATCTCCGCCGCCTTCCGCCTCTCCGACCGGTCGCGCCCCGAGCCGCCCCGGCTGCACCGCGACGACTGCGGCGAGGCCCTCGTCGCCCTGCTCGCCGCGGCCCGCCGCGCCGCGGCCCTGTGGGACGCCGAGCGGGTCGACACCCCGCACCTGCTCGCCGCGCTCCTCGACGACCCGCCGCAGCGCCTCGCCGTCGTGCTCGCCGGGGAACCGCTCCGCCTCGACCTGGACCGGCTGCGCGCCCACCTCGCGGAGAACCTGCGGGCCCGGCGCAGCGCCGCCCCGCGCGAGTCGGCGTACAAACTGCCCTCCTTCCTGCCGCCCGCGGAAGACCTCACCTGGCTGGCGAGCAGCGAGAAGCCCGCCCGCCATCTCGACCGCTACTTCGATCCGCTCTGCCGCGCCCTGCACCGCTCCGAGAGCAACCACGTGCTGATCACCGGCCTGCCGGGCGTCGGAGCCACCACTCTGCTGCGGGAGCTGGCGCGGCGCGCGGCGGCGGGTGAGATCCCGTTCCTGCGCCGCAAGCGGTTCCTGCGCGTGGACTGCCGGGACGTGGCGGAGGAGGAGAGCGCCGCCCAACTGGCCGGGATCATCGGCCACGTGGAGGGCCGCACCGACATGGTGGTGTGCGTGGACGGGCTCGGCCCGCTGCTGCGCGGCCCGCGCGGCAGCACCCATGTGCTCGAGCTGCGCCGCGCGCTCACCGAGCGCCGCCTCCACCTGGTCGGCGTGCTCGCCCCGACCGACTACGAGGATCTGCTCGCCGCCGACCACGAACTGCGCGACCTGACCAGCCGCATCGACATGACCGAGCCGGACCGCGACAGCGCCCGCGACATGGTGCGGCAGGCGGCGGACTCGCTCTCCGAGGAGTTCGGCGTCCAGGTCGAGGACCACGCGGTCGACCGGGCCGTCGTCCTGGCCGGCGAGTTCATCGCCCACCGCAAACTGCCCCAGTCCGCCGCGCGCGTGCTGCGCCGCGCCTGCGAGGACCTGCACTACGCGCGCGACCAGCTGGACGATCCCCGCACGGCGGTCACGTACGACGAAGTCGTCGACGTGGTGGCCGAGTTGTCGGGCGTGCCGCGCGGCCAGCTCGCCGGCGCCGCCTCCGGCGAGGACGACAGGGTGGACTACGAGGCGGCGCTCGGCACGCGCGTGGTCGGCCAGGAAGCGGCGGTCAAGGTCGTCTCCGAGCAGCTGCGGCGCATCAAGGCGGGCCTCGCGGACGCCGGTTCGGGCCCCGCCGCGGTGCTGCTGTTCGCGGGCCTCACCGGTGTGGGCAAGACGGAGCTGGCCAAGGCCGTCGCCGGGCTGTACTCGGCGTCCAAGCGGCTGCAGACGTACTCGATGGGCAACTTCACGGAGCCGCACAGCGTCGCGGGCCTCATCGGATCACCGGTCGGCTACCACGGCCACGACCGGGGCGGCCGGCTCATCAACGAGCTGAACGCGGACCCGTACTGCGTCTTCCTCCTCGACGAGGTCGAGAAGGCCCACCCCGAAGTGCTGCGCCCCTTCCTCAATCTCTTCGACGAGGGCTGGATCACCGACCAGCGCGGCGTGAAGGCCCACGCCGACCGGGCCATCTTCATCCTCACCACGAACGCCGGGCACGAGATGATCTCCCACGGCGCCCCGTACCGCGGCGACAAGGAGATCGCCACGGCCGTCGGCGAGCGCCTGGCCACGCTGCGCCACCGGCAGGGCGAGGCCGTCTTCACCCCCGAGTTCCTCGCCCGCATCGACCGCGTCGTCGTCTTCCGTCCCCTCGCCCAGGAGGCGATGTACGGCATCGGGCGGCTCATCGTCGAGCGGCGGCGCGCGCACTGGGCCGAGCGGCTGGAGAAGGACCTCGTCGTCTCCGACGAACTGCTGCGGTACGCGGCCGAGCTGGGCCACGATCAGGACGTCGCCGCCCGCGGCAGGGAGGGCGGCCGGATCATGCACGCGCTGCTGACCGACCTGGTGGACACGCCGGTCCTCGCGGCCAGGGAGGAGCGGCCCGCCGAGTTCCGCGCGGCCACGCGCATCGAGGTGACGTGCGAGGCGGCCGCGGCGTGGGATCACCCGTTCGCGGACCCGGCGGTGCGCCGCAGCGAGGTGCGGCTCGTACCGCCGGAGCCCGGTGACACGGCGGACGCGTCGCACACCGCCACGGGCGCGCGGGCGCACCACCGGCCACCGGAACCACGGAGCGCCGCCGAGGAGTCCTACGACACGGCGCGGTCACCCAAGGGCGGGGAGGTGCCGGATGGAGCGGACGGCTGACCCCGACCTGCGCGAGTTCGTCGGCCGGGTGATCGACGGACGCTATGAGCTGCGCGAATGGATCGGCGGGGGCGGGTTCGGCGGGGTGTTCCGCAGCGAGCAGTTCCTGTTCGGTCACGAGGTGCGCCCGGTCGCCTGCAAGGTGTCCCGGCGCCCGGACCTGACCGAGGAGAGCGCGGGCGAGCTCTTCGCCGACGTCCTCGTCCTCGCCAAGGCCATGGGCACCATGACCGACCTGGAGGCGCGCCGCCACCTCGTCCATGTCTACGACGCGGGCCTCGCCCGCGACCTGGGCGGCCGCGCGTACCTCGTCATGGAGTACGTCCAAGGAACCACGCTCGCGGACGAGTTCGCGCGCATGGGCCGCGTCCCGCCGCGCCTGATGGTGAAGTGGACCCGGCAGATCGCCGTCGCGCTGCGCGGACTGCACTGCCTGGTGCCCCCGCTGCTGCACCGCGACCTCAAGCCGGACAACGTACTGCTCGGCAACGACCGGGCCGTCCGCCTCATCGACTTCGGGCTCGCCGCCCGGATGCGCGCAGCGGGGCAGGCCGACGGTGTCGCCGGCACCACGCGGTACATGGCGCCGGAGACCGCCGCGGGGGCCAGCCTGCCCGCGTCCGACCTGTACTCGCTCGGTCTGCTGATGTACGAGGGGCTCACCGGCCGGCAGCCCTACGAGCACCTGGTCGTCCCGCTCGACCTGCCCGACCGGGCCCTGGGGGAGTGGCTCGTGGAGGCCAAGCGGAAAGCGCCGCCGGTCCGCCCGTCCGCCGTGGAGGGCTCCGTGGCGCCCGAGCTGGACGCGATCGTCATGCGCTGCCTGGAGCTGCGCCCCGAGGACCGGTTCCGCGGCGCGGACGACCTCATCGCCGCACTGGACGGCCTGCCCGGGCCCGGCGACGCCGCGCGACCGCAAGGGCTGGCCGAACTGGCGAAGGCGCGCAACCACGTGAAGGCCGGGCAGCCGCGGGAGGCCGTCGACCGGCTGCGGGTGGTGCTCGGCAGGGGCGGGGCACCGCGCGAGTTACTGCCCACGCTCCTGGCCGAACTGGCGGGCGCGCACGAGAAGTTGGGCGAGCACGCTGCCGCCGCCAAGCAGTGGGCGCAGGCGTTCGAGTACGTACGCGGCGGGATACGGCCCCCGGAGGGCATGAACCGCAAGGGACTCGCCCACCGGGCGGAGGCCGCGTTCCGCGCCGCGGGCAACAAGTTCCAGGCCGACCATTTCGCGCGGCTCGCGCGGGACGGGGGATGAGACGCATGCGATCACGGGGGAGCGCACGGGGGATGTCCGGGGGCTTAGGCCCGGGCGGTGCGGAAGCCGTCGAGGGGCCGCGCGGGGAGGCGCCCCGCACGAGGGCACCGGTCGCGAGGGCGCGGTGCGGGAAGGCACCGGTCACCAGGGCTCCGGGCCGGTGCGCGCCGCCCAGGAGCACACCGCCCGCAGGCGCGCCGTTCGCACGGGACGGGGTGTGACGGATGCAGCCGCAGCGCTCGATCCGCAAGAGTCTGTCCGGAGTGGGACGCCTGGAGAACGCCTGGGCCGGCGCGCTGGCGGAGAGCGATCAGGCCCGCGCGTTCGACCGGATGCGGGACGTCCTCAAGGGGTTCGAGGAACGGCCGGAGCAGACGGCCCCGCTGTGGCTGTCCTTCCAGGAGTCGTTCCTGGAACCCCGGTTCCGGCCGCTGCTCACCGCCGACGACCTGCGGCGGCTCGCGGACCTCGGCGAGCGCATGACCCAGGAGGGCCGCGTCGGACTGCACCAGACATGGATCCCGCTCGCCCAGGCGGTCCTGGGGCGCGGCACCCCCGACGACCGGGCGTGGGGCGTCGTCCTGCTCACCCGCCTGTACCGGGCCCCGCAGGCGTACGAGGAGGCCCGCGTCGGCGCGGCCGTGGCCCTGGTCGAGGCGAACGCGGAGAACGACTCGGCGCTGGACGTGTACGCCGACCTCGTCGGCCGGCACGCGCGCCCTCCCGCCGCGGTCCTGGACCACGTACGACGCCTCCTCTCGACGGGCTTCGACGACCCCGCCACGCGCGTGGAGCGGGCGGCGGCGCTGGCCGCCCGGCTCTCCACGGCCCGCCCCGGCGCCCCCGTCACCGACCGGGCGCTCGGCTTCGCGGCGCTGCTGCTGCACGGCAGGCCGGTCGACGCCATCGGGCACTTCGAGTCCGCCTGCCGCGCGGATCCCGGCGACCCGGTCGCGGTGCACGCACTGGTCGCCGCGCATCTGCAGGCGGGGCGCCACACGCGGGTCAGGGCCGCCGTCGCGGGCCACGAGGACCGGCTCACCCCGCGCGCGTGGCAGCTCATCGACCTGTGCCGGACGCTGACCTGGCTGGACGACGACACCTTCGTCGCCGACGCCGCGCAGGAACCGCTCGACGCTGCGCGGCTCACCGAGATCGCGGAGGGGCCCGACAGCGCGCCCTGGGTGCGGTACGCGCTGGGCCGCCGCCAGCTCCTCGAAGGCCGCGCCCACCCCGCCCACGAGGCACTGGCCGCAGCCGCCGCCGCGCAGCCCCGGCGCGACGATCTCGCCTACCACGCGACGTGGGGGCGGCTCCTGGACGGCCGCCGCAGGGAGATCGCCGACCGGGTCGACACCGACGCCCCCTGGCCGCTGGTCTGCCTGCTGCTCGACGCCGAGCCCGATCTGACCGTCCCCGCCGACGTGCAGGAACGCCTCGCGGCGGACGCCGGAGCATGCGCACCCGTCGTGCGCGCCAGGCTGCGCATGGCGCACGGCCGCCGCCCCGCCGGGGACCTGCCCGACTGGGACCACCTCGACCTGCGCGGCGCCGGCCTGCCGCACCGACTCGAAGCGCTGCGCACCATGCTCGCCGCCGAGCTGCAGCGCGGTCGCCCGCACGAGGTGGACCGGCTGATCCGACTGCCCCTCTTCCAGCGGCTGCCGCGCGCCGAACAGCGCCTGTGGGAAGGCGTCACGGCCCAGACCGCCGACCCGCGCAGGGCCGCCCGGCTGCTCGTCGAGGCCCACGCGCTCGGCCGCGACCGGGCCGCGCAGATCCGCGCCGCCGTGGAACTGCAGGCCGGGGACGCGGCGGCGGTCCACACCCTCCTCGAAGGCGCGGTGGGGCGGGCCGCCGAACTGCTGCGCGCGCGGGCCGAGATCGTCCAGGGCAGGCCCCGCGCGGCGGAGCGCCGCCTGCTGCGCGATGCCGTACGACAACTGCCCCGCGCGCGATACGAGTTGGGGCTCATAGATCTACGGAGAGCAGCGGTGCGCTGGGCCGTGGGCGAGGCGGAGGCCGCGCAGCAGGAGGCCGAGCAGGCCGCAGCCCGGCTCACCGACGCGGCGCTCACCGGGCAGGACGCTGTGCCGCCCGTGCCCCGGCAGGCCCGCGCGCTCGGTCAGGCGGCCCGGCTCCTCGCCGAGCGCGCGCTGCACCCGGGGCGGGGCCGCTCGCCCTGGCGCGTGGTGCGGCACCAGCCCGCATTCGCCCGCTTCCTGGGCCTGGCCCAGCTCCTGGCCGAACCGGACCACACCGAACCGGCCCTCGCCGAGGCCCTCACCGACTGGACCCCGGCGGCCGAGGCACCGGGCCTGACCGCGGCCCTGGCCCGTGCCCGCGCCCTCACCCCTGACCCCGACCCCGAACACGCCGCACTGCTCGTCGAGTTCCGCCGGCGCCACGGCCTTCCGGAGGCCCTGCCCGGCACCGACCCGCTGGCCACGCTGACAGCGGCCGCGGACGCGCTGGACGCGGAGGCCTCCGGGGGCGCCGAGAACGGGGCGGGGCGGCAGGCGGCGGTAAGGGTCTTGCGCGGAGAGGCCGGTGGCCCGGCCGGCCCGGCCGGGCCAGGCGGGCCAGGCGGGCCAGGCGGGCCAGGCGGGCCAGAAGGGAGGGGTGGGCGAGAGGTGCACGACAAGGCAGGAGGGAACGGCGGGAACGGCGGGAACGGCGGGTACGGCGCAGGAGACGGGGCGCACGTCCCCGCTGCCCCCGCCGCCAGAGTCCCGGCCGCCACCCAAGCCGCCGAACCCACCACCCCGCGCCCGGATCCCGATGGCGTGGCGCCGGCTCCCGACGCCGTCCCCGACGGCCCCGACGCGCGCCTCACCGGAGCCGCCCCGGACGACCCGGCACGTCAGGCCGCGGAGTTCCTCGCCCATGTGCTGGACGGCGGGACCGACCGTGAACCACCCCCGGCCGGCGGGCTGCCCGGCCTCGCCGCCCCGCTGCTCACCGCACAGGCCGCCGCGCTCGCCGACGGCGACCTGGCCGGTGCCGCGACGGTGCTCACCCAGGGACTCGCCGACCACGACCCCGCCGACTTCGCCGGGCTGCTCGACCTCGACGCCGTCGTGCCGGCCCTGTGCGCCCGCGTGGCCCGCGCGAAGCGGCGTGACGGCCGCGGCGACGCCCTGGTCGGCATCGTCCGGGCCCAGGCGGCCGCACTCCTCCAGAACGCCGGGAACGCGCCCCCCGCCCAGCCCCTCCAAGCCGCCGCGACCCATGCAGTCACCGGGGCCGTCCCAGCTGCCGCAACCACCTCAACCACCGGGGTGCCACAGGTCACCCCAGCCACCTCAACCACCGGGGTGCCACAGGCCACCCCAGCCACCCCAACCACCGGGGTCCCGCACATCACCTCAATCACCTCAATCACCTCAACCACCGGGGTCCCGCACGTCACCCCCACCACCACAGCTCTAAAAACCCTCGCCCACTGCGCCACTGCCCTGGGCGACCACCCCACCGCCGACGACCTCTGGCAGCGTCTCCTGGAGGCCGTACCGGCGGGGCCCGAAGTCCCCGAACACGCGCAGTACGGTGCCTACTTGTGCCACCGGGCCGTCATCGCCCACGAGGCCGGCGACACGACCGCCGCCTTCGCCCTCCTGCGCCGCGCGGCGCGGCACCTCCCGCCGGACCACCCCGTGCACCGGCAGCTCACGGACCTGGACCGCGACGACCGTATGGACGCGCTGCTCGCCGCCCTGTTCCCCGGCGCCGTCCCGGGCTTCGAGCGGCGCGGCCGCTATCGCGTCATCGAGGAGGCGGCCGCGCTCTACCCGGCCCTGTGGAACGCCTTGGAGCGGGACCGGCAGACCGCCATACTCCGCGAGTTGGCGACCCTCCTCGACATCGGCGACCCGGACGACCTCACCGTCGCGCACACCCTCGCCGTACTGCACCGCGAGGAGGCCCTGGCCGCCCTGGCCCGCGCCGGGGTCCCCGGCCCCGAGCTCGGCGCGGCCACCGCCCTGTGGGCCCTCCTCCTCGCCCACCCGGCGTTCTGGCGGCACGCAGGCATCGACGACGAGGAGGCGGCGGCCGAACTGCGCCGCGACCTCACCGACGAGCTCCTCACCCTGCACCGCACGCACGGCGCCCGCGCCCTGGACGCGGGCCGCACCGACGACTTCGCCGCGCAGCTGCGCGCGCTGAGAGCCGTACGGGAAGGGCCCGGCGCCACGCGCGCGTTGCTCGCCGGAGGGCCGCTCGCCGCCGCGGTTCCCGACGGGGTCGAGCCGGAGCTGTTCGCCGGCGCGGCCAAGCGCGCGGGCCGGCTGGTCGACGACTGGGCCGCCGACCTGGTGCGTACGGCGACCGAGCGGGTCGACGACCCGGCTGCCGTCGAGGCCCTGCCCGTGGGCGTGGACCGCGACTACGAGGCGGGCATCGCGCTCCTGGACGCCGCGATCCGGCAGGGCTTCGCCCCGGTGCCGGTGCTGACCGCCGTCCTGGAGTGGCACAACCAGTGGCAGTTCGGCCTGTACCGGCTCAGCGACTGGGACGCCGTGCGCGCGGTCCTGGTCAAGGCGATCCCGTACGCGGACCGGCTCGCCGAGCAGTGCGCCACCCACCGCCCGCACCTCAAGGAGAACCAGGTCCTCGGCTTCCACTTCCTGGAGCGCGGCCTGCTCAACGGCCGCAACGTGGAGGCGGTCCGCTTCCTCGAACAGGCCCAGGAGTGGGACCCGGGCAACCAGGAGGTGGACCGGTTCCTCGACTCCCGCCGCAAGGACCTCGTGTTCATCCCCGTGCGGGAGCACAACACCGAGGGCCGCTACGACGAGGCGCTCGCCCTGCTCGACGAGATCCCCGACACCGAGGAAGTCCACAAGACCCACGTCCAGCTGCGGGTCAACGCCCTGTACGGCAAGGGGAAGCGTGAGCTCAAGGAGCGTGACTTCGACGTGGCCGAGCGCTGTCTGCGCGAGGTCCTCGTCCTCGCCCCCGAGGTCACCGACGACCCGAAGCTGGTCCCGGACACGAACCAGGCCCTGTCCGCGCTCCTCAACAACCGCGCGGTCGTGTTCATCAACGCCGCCAACAACGCACCGGCCGGCGACACCGAGGCCCTGCTCGGCCTGGTGGCCGCACGGCCGCTGCTGCGCGAGGCCATCGACTTCAACCCCGCCAACAAGACCGCCGCGGAGAACCTGACCCGCGCGGAGGAGATGACCCGGAGATTCCTGAGATGACCACGGCAGATCGCCGCCCCAGCCCTCACCCCAATCCCTTCCACGTACTGGGCCTGCCGTCCGACGCCGACGAACAGAGCGTCGTGGAGCGGGCCGAGGACGGCATCCGCACAGCGGGCAGCGAGCAGGAACGCGCCCTGTACGACTGGGCGATGCGCGAGCTCATCGGCCACCCGCGCACCCGGCAGCGGCACGCGCTGACGGAGCCGCCGGACACCGGCTACCGCGACCGGGCCTGGGACGCGTTCGTGCGCAAGCACCGCACGAACCCGGCCGACCTGCGCCGCCACCGCCTCACGCCCGACGCCTTCGACCTTCCCTCTGCCGTACGACGCGTCGTACGGGAACTGCACCGGCCCGTCCCCGATGAGGCGCGGGCCGCCCTGGAACACCCGGCCACGGACACCCCGGGCCCGGAACTGGAGGCCCGCGATGTCCTCTTCGGCTGAAGCCGCCGCACAGTTCGCCGGACAGACCACCGCCGAGACGACCGAACCCCCCGCCCTGGACTGGGCCGAGTTCGCCGAGCGCCCGCTCCCCGAGGGCGGCGACGAGGCGGTCTCCCCGCAGGCCGAGCTCGCCGGGGTGCTGCAGCGCCGCCACGAGGACCTCAGCGCTGCGCGCGGAGAGGCGGCGCAGGCGGCGTCGGGCGCGCGCGACACGGTCTTCGAACTCGCCTCCCTGGTAGGGCGGTTGGAACAGCTGATCGCCGACAGCGAGCAACCCCTCGCGGACAGCGGCCAGGCCCGGCTGCACCGCAGGCTGCGCATCCTCAAGGAGCAGATGCTGCAGACCCTGCGGGACGACGCCGTCGAGGTGCGCGACCCGCTGGGCCTGCCCGCCGACGAGGTCGCCGACTGGGTGGACCCGGTCGGCTGGCGCTACGGACCCCAGTTCACCGCCGAGACGGTGGCCCAGACCGATGAGCCCGCCGTGTTCCACCGCGGCGCGGTGGTCCGCCTGGCCCGCGTCTTCATGGGCTCACCGGAACCCGAAGCAGCGCAGAAGCCCGAAGCCGCACCTGAGCCCGAAGCCGCACTCGAACCCGAACCCGTACTTGAACCCGAAGCCGCCCAGAAGCCCGAACCCGCACCTGAGCCCGAAGCAGCGCAGAAGCCCACCGAGACGGACAGAGCCCCGGACAGCGATCCGACCACCGAGACGGACAGAGCCCCGGACAGCGATCCGACCAGCGAAACGGCCGGCGACCCGGACAGCGAAACGGACAACGACGCATGACGCAGCAGAGCGCGAGCCAGCAGATCGTGAGCAAGGCCGTCGGGATCGACCTCGGCACGACCAACAGCGCCGTCGCGGTCATGGATCCCGCCGACGGCGACATCATCATCCACCGCGACCCGGTCACGAAGTCGTCCACGACGCCGAGCTGCGTCTGGCGCTCCCCGGCCGGCGGCGAGGCGGTCGTCGGCCGCAAGGCGTACGCCCGCAAGGGCAGCACCCCGGAGCCGGTCACCTCGGTGAAGCGCCTGATGGGCACGCGGACGACGGTGGACCTCGGCGGCGAGAAGCACACCCCCCAGCAGGTCTCGGCCGCGATCCTCGCCGAGATGAAGCGGCAGATCGAGGCCGACGTCGCCGCCTTCGACACCGAGGGCGTGCGCTGGATCGTGGACCGGGCCGTCGTCACCGTCCCCGCCTACTTCGACCAGCCGCAGATCGACGCCACGCGCGAGGCCGCCGAACAGGCCGGCCTCGAAGTCCTCGGCCTCCTCCACGAGCCGACCGCCGCCGCGAGCCACTACTGCTGGCGCACGGCGACGCAGAACGGCACGTTCCTCGTCTACGACCTGGGCGGCGGCACCTTCGACGTCAGCGTCCTGCGCTGCACGGCAGGCACCTTCGAGGTCCTCGGCATCAGCGGCAACAACCGCCTGGGCGGCGACGACATCGACGCCGCCATGGCCCGCCACCTCCAGAAGATGCTCCAGGCCGACGGTTACGCGCTCGACCTCGACCCGGAGAAGGACCCCGAGGACGCCCTGCGCTTCAGCCAGCTGAAGATCCTCGCCGAGGGCGCGAAGAAGGCCCTGTCGGAGCGCACCGACTACATCCTGCGCGACACCGGCCGCCTCACCGACAAGGAAGGCGAGCCGGTCGTCATCGAGACGCTCCTGGAGCGCGCCGAACTCGATTCCGTGGCACGGCCGTTCGTCGAGCGGACCTTCACCTACTGCGACGAGGCCATCGCCCGCGCCGCCGAGCGCGCCGGCATCACCCTCGCCGACGTCGACCACATCATCCTGGCGGGCGGCTCCACCCACATGCCGCTGGTGCGCCAGATGGTCACCGAGGAGCTGTGCGCCGCCCCGGCCCCCGACTCGCCCCGCCAGGTCAGGGCGGCCTGCGAAGGACCCGTCTACGAGCAGGTCGACACGGTCGTCGCCCTCGGCGCGGCCGTCCGCGCGGCGGCGGTCGGCGGACTCTCGGTGTACGACGAACAGCGCACCGTCCGCGTCTCCTTCCACGGCACCGCCACCACCGGGCGGTCCACCACCTCCATCGGCGGCACGGTGAAGGCGCTCACGGACACCCTCGACCTCACCGACGGCCAGGTCAGGCTCACCACCGCCGGGTTCGAGGACACCGTCGACCTCTCCGCCGAGGGCGCCTTCGCCTTCCGCGACGTCCCCGTGCAGCCCGACACCGAGTCGAGCCTCACCTTCGAGGTCTACGACGCTTATGGCGACCTGCGCGCCACCGCGGGCCGCCAGCTCGCCCACACCTCCGGCGAACAGCGGCCCACCGGCGGCACCGGCGGCGCCGCCATCACCGCCAAGGCCGTCCTCATGGAGGTCGACTACGGCGACGGCCGCACCGGCCGCGAGGAACTCGTACCGGCGATGCAACAGCTGCCGTACGAGCGGCCGTTCGAGTTCGCGCACCCGGGCAAGGAGCGTCTGGAGCTGCGCCTGTTCCAGCAGAGCGTGCCCATCCAGGTGATCACCGTCCTCGTCCCGTCGTCCACCCCGCGCGGCACCGCGATCCACCTCAACGTCGCCATGTACGAGAACGCGGCGATCGCCGTGCGCGGCTCCATCGGCGAGATCTCCTTCGACGTCCCCATCGAGCTGCCCGTCGAGCGCGAGATGCCGAGCGAGACGGAGACCGACGCGCTGTTCCAGCGGTTCAAGGAGAACATCGGCTACCTTCCGGCCGGCCCGCAGAACACCGCGAAGGCGCAGTGGGCGATGGCCGAGCGCGCCTTCAAGGAGGCCAAGCAGGGCGGCGACGTGGCGGGCGCGGTGCACGAGTTCCGCGAACTGGAGCAGGTGGCCGACGCCGTCTCCCGGTTCGGCGGCGAACTCCAGCCGCCCAAGCGGGACTTCGACGACCTGGTGGCCGACTGCCTGGGCCTGCACGCCCATCTGGTGGAGAACGGGGTGCCGGAGGGCAAGACCTTCGACGCCCCCGAGATCGCCCGCGGCATCGAGGAGCAGCGGCTGCGCGGCGAACAGGCGCACGCGGCCGGGGACCAGCGCGCGTACGGCGAGGTGATCCAGCAACTCCAGCGCGTCTTCGGCTACCTGCAGGGACTGATGCGCACCGAGCGGGCCACCGAGATCCCGCCCGCCGTGCGCGCGAGCGCCCAGCTGCAGGCCGACCTCAAGGGGACCGAGGAGCTCATCAGGGTCGCCGAGGCCACCGGTCGGTCCGCCGAGTCCCGTGAACTGGCCGACATCCACCACAAGTTGCGTTCCCAGGAGGCCAGGATCGCCACGGACCCGGAGGGCGTGCTGCGCGACATCAGCAAGCTGAACGCGCGCCTGCGCCAGCTCGCCCGGATGCTGATCGACATCGACGGCGGCAGCGACCACGGCGTCCCGATCTTCCTTCAGGGCGGCGGCCCCGGCCAGGGGAGGCACCAGTGACGGCGCCGGTGACCGCGACGGTCGCGGTGGTCTGCCCCATCCCGCGCTGCCGCGCGCACAACGAGGCGACGGCCGAGAGCTGCCGCCAGTGCGGCACCCCGCTGCGCGCCTTCGTACGCCTCGGTACGCACACCGCGCGGCTGTTCAACGAAGGGCTGGCCGCGGCCCGCGGCGGCGACTTCGCGGCGGCCCGCGACCGGTTCGCGGCGATCGTGCTCTGGTGCCCGCACGACGCGGAGGCCCGCAGCGCCCTCGGCCTCGCCTGCCACGAACTGGGCGACACGGCCGAGGCCCGCCGCCAGTGGCAGCAGGCCGTGGCCCGCCGCCCGCAGGACCGCACGGCGCGGGCGGGACTGGCCCTCCTTGAGGACGCGGGAGACGCGGGAGACGCGGCCGACGCGGGCGACGGGCCCGCCGCGGCTACAGCGGTACCTCGTCCTGCCGGTCCACCGCGTCCCGCAGCGCCTGAATGAGCAAATCGGGTTCCACGCCCAGCTTGTGCAGCAACTTGCGGGCCGTGGAGTCCCCGTCGGCGAGGAGTTCGATGAGCAGTGCCTCCTCGCCGACGGGAGCGCCGGTCTCCTCCGCCTCGGCGGTCAGCCGCTCCAGCTTGCCGCGGGTGCGCGAGTAGAACTCGGCGGGCCGCGGCCGCCCGAGCCGGGCCATCCGGCGGTACGCCTCCAGGCCCTCCTCGCCCTGCTCGGCGAGGGCGCCGCGCAGCACCTCACTGCCGGCCACCGCGAACGCCTGCACCAACAGGCTCGTACTGATCCGCTTCTCCCCGGTCGCCGCGAGCAGCCGCGCACTGCGCACCGCCGCGGCGGCCCCGGGCCCGAGCGCGGACAGATCGAGCCGCCGCTCGTCCTCCTCGGCCTGCTCGCCCGAGCCGGACGTGGGGGAGAGCAGCCGCTCGGGGCGCACCCCGAACAGCCGCAGCAGCTCGGCACAGTTGCCGCCCCCGGTCTTCAGGAACGCCACCGCGATGTCGTCGACGTCCACGGTGGTGCGCCCGTCGGCGACGGCGGCCGCGTCAGCACCCTCGATGACCCGGGCGATGGTGTCGGAGAAGCCGATCCGGCGCCGTCCGCCGTTCTGCGTCGACGTGCCGTTCGACGTTCCGTTGGTGGCCCCGTCGCCAGTGGCCCCGTCGCCAGTGGCCCCGCCGGCGGTAGCCCCGTTGGCGGTCAACGTAGAAGTACGCCACTCCTCCCCACTGTCCCCGGAGCCCGAGCCGGAGCCCGAGCCGGAGCCCGAGCCGCCCGTGGATCCGGCCGGCGCATGACTCTGCACCTCGCGCAGCAGCGCGGTCAGCTGCTGCAGCCGCCGGGCCCCGATCCGCGCGGCGGCCCGCCGGCTCACCTCCTCCGTGTCCAGCAGCGCGGTGAGCAGATCGACCGACGTGATGAGCCCGCGCATCTCCCCGAACCGCCGCGCCGAACGAAGCAGTTCACCGGCCTGCGACGAGTAGGGCAGCCACTTCCGCGACCCCTCCGGCGACGGCGTCGGCGACGGCACGGCGGCCTTCGCGGTGATCCGCACGCTCGGATCTCCGTACAGCACGAACGACGCCCAGGTCCCGTCCCCGGCGTCGGCCAGCTCCGCCCGCGCCCCGCGCACGGCGGCCCCCGCGTCCGTCTGCTCGTTCAGCTGCGCGTAGAAGGCCTCGGCGAACTTCAGCGCGCTCTCGTCGCCCACCGGAGTGCGCGTCCCGACCACGGTCTTGGCCCCCATCACCATGAAGGACATGCACGCGTTCATGGTCTGCGCGGCCTCGGCGAGCGCGCGCGCCCCGGAGTCGAGCGTCGGATTGGCGGAGGCGCACCCGTTGACGAAGACGATGGGCGGGGCCCCGCGCCGGGCCAGCGGCTGCAGCGCGTCGAGACCGATGAACTTCCGGTCGTGCACCAGCAGCCCGGCCGCGTCCGGTTCCCCGGACACGTGCCCCGAGTAGTGGAACAGGTCGTACGGAGCCGCCTTGTTGGCCAGCTCCCCGACGACCCGGGTCATGGTGGCGTCGGAACCGCTGAGCACGGTGCACTGCACACCGCGCTCGTCCAGCCACTCACTGATCCGCGCGATCTCCTTCCGCGCGGAGGCCAGGTCCCCGAGGGTGTCGCCGACCACGAGCGCCCGCCGGATCCGGTCGCTGCTGCGCCCGCCCACCACGGGCCCGTCGACCTTGGCCCGCCGCCCGATGTCATGAGCGAGCCCGAGGAAGTCCTCCTCGTCGTGGAGCAGCTCCCACGGCACGAGCGACTCGTTGCTCTGCACCAGCAGCGGCCCGGTCGCCTCCCGCAGCCGCCGTACGAGGTCGAGCTCCCCGGTCTGCGGGAACAGGGCGTCGTACAACTGCCCCCCGAGCCGCACGAGTTCGTCCCGCAGCCCACCCGCGTCCGTCGGATCGTTGCACTTCACGGCCTCGTCGATCTCTTTGCAGAGCCCCTTGATCAGGTCCTGGCTGACCGGGACGGTGTGCTCCTGCTCCAGCGGCCCGACCAACGACCCGTTCCCCGAACGGAGTTCGTACGAGTACTGGGTGCGGCCCGGCCGCAGTTCGGAGACCCGCACCTGCAGGGTCGTCATCATTGCCCGGGCCCGCCGGAGGCGTCGCCCGCCGTCCGGTGCCGGTCGTAGAACCGGGCGATCGCCTGGTCGGTGGCCCGGTCGGACGGATGCACCAGCTCCAGCGTCTCCCCGCCGATCGACACCCGCACCCGGGGCACGGCCTCGTCCTCGGCCGACGCGGCGGCCCGCAGCGCGGTCGCGGCGTGCCGGCGCGCCATCCACTGCCGCACGGTCTCCACGATCGCGACGACGTTCCCCACCCCGCCCACGATCAGCGTGGCCACTTCGACCAGCTCGGCGACGCGCTGATCGGACTCCGGCGCGGTCAGCAGCGTCCGCTCGACGCGGGCGGCCCCCGCGGCCGCCAGCGCCTCCCGCAGACCGTCCAGCTCGGCCGCCGCCGGATCGGGCCCGAACAGTTCGAGCTCCAGCGTCACCCCTCCCGACCCGGCGCCCCCCGCCGTCCCTGTCGCTCCTGTCGCCCCTGTCTTCATCCCTACCAACCTCCAAGCCCTGCCCCGCGGGCAGCGGAAACAGCAGTGCCACCAGCGTGACACCACGCCCCTCAGCAGACCATCGCATCGCGGCGATCGCCGTTGTTTCCAGGGAAGTTGATGCGGACGTGCGAAGGGGCGACACCCGTGGGTGCCGCCCCTGCCGACTGCCGTGAACCGCTGGTTCTACCGGTAGTTGACGAACTGCAGCGCGAAGTCGAAGTCCTGGCCCTTGAGCAGCGCCTGCACGGCCTGCAGGTCGTCACGGCTCTTGGAGCTGACCCGCAGCTCCTCGCCCTGCACCTGCGCCTTGACGCCCTTGGGGCCCTCGTCACGGATGATCTTCGCGACCTTCTTGGCGTTCTCCTGGGAGATGCCCTCCTCGATGGAGGCGAAGATCTTGTACTCCTTGCCGGACAGCTGCGGCTCGCCGGCGTCCAGCGCCTTCAGCGAGATGCCCCGCTTGATCAGCTTGGACTGGAAGACGTCGAGGATGGCCTTGACCCGCTCCTCGGAGTTGGCCTCCATCAGGATCTTCTCGCCGGACCAGGAGATGGAGGCGCCGACGTTCTTGAAGTCGTAACGCTGCGAGATCTCCTTGCCGGCCTGGTTGAGGGCGTTGTCGACCTCCTGCCGCTCGACCTTCGAGACGATGTCGAAACTGGAGTCGGCCATGTCCTGTGGCTCCTTGTATCGGGGTGTGGCGACGCGGTACCCGGTCCTGATCGGGTCCCGGTCGGGTGCGCACCGGGCAGTTGCACCGAGTGCAAAGCCTAGCCACCGCCCCGCCCGCCCCCGTCGATCAATCGGGTGGCGAAGCACCCCCTTCCATCGGGTATTGTTTACGTCGTTGCCAGCGAGCCCCGCCGAACAGCGGAGCCCGAGGCAGCAAACCCAAGGCGGTGTGCCCGAGCGGCCAAAGGGAGCAGACTGTAAATCTGCCGGCTCAGCCTTCCCAGGTTCGAATCCTGGCGCCGCCACACTTGGGGAAGCCCCCTCCGGACTCCGGAGGGGGCTTCGTCGTGTTCGGGGTGTGGTGGTGCGGCTCAGCGCAGCTGGACGTAGCCCTCCCGCAGCGGCCCTCCGACCAGGTCGAGGACCTTCTCCGCGGCCGCGGCCAGCGGCTCCGGGTCGCCCCGCTCCGCGACCGCCAGGCGGCCGGTGAGCAGGGCCTCGCCGAGCTGCGGGTCCGCGGCGAGGAGGCGGCGGGGGAGCCAGCGGCCGATGCCGGTCCAGGCGCCGTGGTGCGCCGTGAGCAGGTGGGACGCCTCACGGAGCAGGAGATCCGCCGTGGCCAGCTGCTCGTGGCGCTCGTCACCGCGGGTGTCGAGCAGATCGTCCAGGAAACAGGTCACGAGATAGCGGCCGCGCTCCCACTCGGCCGGTGTCAGCGCGGGCGGGCCCGCGTCGAGGAGCTCCCGGGCCCGGTCCCGCACCCGCGCGACATGGCCGTCCGGATCGAGGAGCACCAGCCCCTGCCCGTAGACGAACAGCATCGTGGCGCGGCGCTGGGCCCGGTCCCCCTCCAGAACGTCCGCGATGTCGCCGACGGCGTGCAGGAACAGCTCCGCCAGGCGGCCCTCGTGCCGGATCACCTCGCGGCGGCTGGACTCCGTGTCGGGCAGCAGCACCGCCAGATCGAGGTCGCTGGTCGCCCGAGCCTGGCCGCGCGCGGCCGAGCCGCCGAGCACGGCGCCGAGGGCCTGGGGGTAGTGCTCCGTCAGGAGCCGGCGGGCCTGGGCGGGCAGATCGGGCCCACTCCGCTGCGGGAGCGCTTGATCATCCATGCCGTACGGGTCTACCGGGCGGCACGCGCCCCTGTCCACGCTTTTGCGCCGCCCCGCCCTTGCCGGAAGCCCTGTGCCCCGCGCGCCCACTACCGGACCGCACCACCTGCCAACGGAGCCGCCTGACCCGTCACCAGAAAGCCCCCTCAGGAACCCTCCTGAGGGGGCTTCACCGTGTGTCCGCGCCGATCACCGCGCAGACTTGACCCATGTCGATCACAGCGCGCCGCAGAAACTGCCCCGAGTGCCGCCGCGATATCGCCGTCGTCGCGGGCCGCTTCGCCCGCCACGACCCTCCCGGCGCACGCGAGGCGGGCGAACTGGTCTCCTGCCCCGGCTCGCGCCGCCCGGCCCAGCTCGGCGCCGTGCAGGACGCCCTCGACGGGTACGTCGTCCCGCACGTTCCGGGCCAGATGCCGCTGTTCTGAGGCGCCCGCGCCTTCGCCCGTACATCGCGGGACGAGCCGGCGCGGGTACGTCGCCGCTACGGCAATCAGTTCCCGGCGATCGACTTCACCGCCACCGACACCGGCGCCGACCCGGAGACCAGCTCCAGGGTCAGCCCGGTCGTGGCGGGTGTGTCGAGCAGCTCCACCAGGACCGCGGCCACGTCGTCGCGCGGTACGGCCCCGCGCCCGGTCGACGCCTCCAGACGGACGAGGCCCTTGCCGGCGTCGTTCGTCAGCGACCCGGGCCGCAGGATCGTCCAGTCCAGACCGCTGCGGCGGCGTACCGCGTCGTCGGCCGCGCCCTTGGCCCGCAGGTACACGTCGAAGACGTCGTCGCCGGTGTGCGCGGCGTCCGCGCCCATCGACGACACCACGACGTACCGGCGTACCCCGGCCCGCTCCGCCGCGTCCGCGAACAGCACGGCGGCGTCCCGGTCCACGGTGTCCTTGCGGCCGGCGCCGCTGCCCGGACCCGCGCCCGCCGCGAAGACGGCCGCGTCCGCGCCCTGCAGATGCGCCGCGACCTCCTCGACGGACGCCGACTCGAGGTCGCACAGCACGGGCTCCGCACCGGCTTCCCGCAGGTCGTCGCCCTGCTCGGCCTTGCGGATGATGCCCGCCACCTCGTCCCCGCGCGCGGCGAGCAGACGCTCGAGCCGCAGCGCGATCTGACCATGACCACCAGCGATGACAATGCGCATGTTTCCGACCGTACGCCCGGCTCGGACGGTTTACCGCACAACCAACTGCACAACCGGCCGCACCACCGCACAACCATGTGGGCAACTCGGCGGTCACACGGGTATCGCGGCACCCTCACGTCATCGCCGCGGACGACTACGGGGAGTACGTCATCAGCGTCATACGCAACACCACTCTCACCGCGGCGGGCTGTGCGGCCCTGCTGCTCGCCACCACGGCCGCCTGCGGCACGGTGGAGAACCTCACCGCGGCGCAGAAGATCGACCGCGCCTCGGACAAGCTGGGCGAACGCACTTCCCTGTCCGTGGAGTTGGGCCTGGACGCGTCGCCCTCCGCGCTCACGAAGCTCGCGGGTTCGGACGACGAGGTCCTGCCGCCCGAGATGGCCAAGGCCCTCACCAAGTCCAGGATCAGCATCTCCGTACGGTCCAAGAAGCCGCTCGCCGACTCGGGCGAGAAGGACATCGTCGGCGCGGCCCTGAGGATGAGCGGCCCGCAGGGCGTGCTGGCCGAGTACCGCCTGGTCGGCGACCACGTGTACTACCGCATGGACCTGAAGGCCTTCTCCGGCCTCGCGGGCATGCCGGCCCCCACCGCCGACGACCTGCCCCCGGGCAAGGACGGCGAGATCTTCAAGAACGTCCTCGACGGCAAGTGGGTCAAGTTCAAGACCGACGACATCAAGAAGAGCGCCGCCGCGAAGAACGGCGCGAAGAAGGACGAGAAGGCGTCCTCGGGGTCGCTGGACTCCGCCACGCAGAAGAAGATCATGAAGGCGGTGCGCGGCGCCCTGACGGGCAACGTCACCCTGTCCGACAAGGGCGAGAGGAACGGCGCCGAGCACGTCACCGCGAAGGCGCCCCTGCGCACGCTCCTGAGCGACCTGGTCGACCGGCTGCGCCCCCTCACGGACGAACTCCCGGAAGGCGCCGAACTGCCCACGGCCAAGGACCTCAAGGAGGTGCCGGACAAGAAGGTCGCCGTCGACTTCGCCATCAAGGACGGCGCTCTGTCCCGCGTCTCCATGGACGTCGCGACCCTCGCGGACGACGCCCACGGCGCCAAGGTCCCGCTGTACCTGAAGTTCGGCGAGGCGGGCGACGTCAAGGCCCCGGCGGGCGCCACCGAGATCCCCGTGAAGGAGCTCGTGACGAGCGGCATGTTCGGGATGGCCGGGCCGGGTTACTCCGAGGAGGAGTTCGGCTCGTCGGGCTTCGACGAGCTGGACGAGGACTTCTAAGCCCCGCCCGAACTCAAGCCCGAGCTCAAGCCCCAACCCTCGTCCGAGCCCTCGCCTTCGTCCGAACCCGCGTCACACGGTTCGGGACGCGGTTCGGACGCGGTTCGGGACGCGGTTCCGGCTCCCGGCCGCGTACGTCACGTACGCGGCCGGGAGCAGTGACCTGCACGCCCTCAAGCCGGCCCCCCGCCCCCGTACTTGGCCGCCCGGCCCTGCCGCGGCAGATCGAGCGCCACCGCGGCCGCCGAGTCGCAGTACTCCCGCACCGCACTGGTCCGCGCCACAACACGCCCCCGGTGGACGACGATCCGGCTGTACGCGAGCGACAGCGCCCCCGCCAGCCTGTCGCCCCGCACCGCGAGCAACTCCGCGGGGAACCCGGCCTCCAGGCGCACCTCCGGCAGCCCGAGCGCCGCCCGCGCCGCCGAACTCACCGCCGCGTACGCGTCCTCGGCCCGCAGCCCGTACCGCGAGGCCAGCAGGTACGCGGCCTCCAGCGGATCGCCCCGGCCCACCGGGTTCGACACGTCCCGCAGCGCCCCGCTGCCCGCGGCCACCCGCACCCCGGCCGCCCGCAGCAGCCGCACCGGGGCGACCCCGCGCCCGTCCACCCCCGCGCACCCGCCCTGCGGCAGGCAGGCCACGCTCACCCCTGCCGCCGCGAGCCCGTCGACGGCCCGCCGCGCCGCCTCCGCGGGCAGCCGGCCGAGCCCGCCGAGCGGACCGATGACGACCCCGGTGCGCAGCCCGCCCGCGGCCGCCGCGAGCCGCCCGAGCCGGGCCGGATCGGCCCCGTCCGTGTGCAGGTCGACCGGGCAGCCGTGCTCGGCGGCGACCTCGAGCACCGCCTCCACGTAGCCGATGGGGTCGGGGTCGAGATCCGGGCACCCGCCGACCACGGAGGCGCCCATCTTCACGGCGTCCCGCAGCATCGCGAGCCCGTTCGCCCCGGCGGCCCCGGTCAGCAGCCGCGGCATCGCCACCGTCCGCAGATCAGCGAGCCCCACCAGCGAACGCCGCGCCTGCAGCACCGCCTCCAGCGAACCGAGCCCCTCCATCTCACCGATCCGCACATGGGAGCGCACCGCGGTGGCCCCGTGCCCGAGCTGCAGCAAGGTGGCCTCGGTGGCCCGGCGCTGGACCTCCTCGGCGTCGTAGGACACCGGCCCGTCACCGTCCGCCGACAGGGCCGTGTCGCCGTGCGCGTGCGGCTCGACGGGGGCGGGCAGCAGGAGGTAGCCGCTCAGGTCCACGCGCGAGCCGTGCGCGGTGAGGCTGCCGGCCGTGCCGACCGCCTCGATGCGCCCGCCGCCCAGCCGCACGTCCACGGTCCTGCCGTCGGTGAGCCGGGCGCCGCACAGCAACAGGCCCGAGGTGTCGGGCGCGTCGGAGGATTCGGGCGAGGGGGGCTGCGGCGGCGGACTGTCGGGCATCGGGCTCCAGAGGCTCGGGGACCGGATCTCGGGATCGGGCTCAGCAGGATCAAGATCATGCGGACCGGGTCGAGCCTAGGGCGGCGGAGAGTGCGCTTCGGGGAGGGCCGCAATAGTCGTACTGATGGGGTCCGAGGGGCAGTTGATCCTCCTGGGAAGGGGCCTCGCCCTTCCCGGCGACCGGGCCCACGAAACGGATTTGGGCGATCGGCGCGCAACCGTGTAATGTCTTCCTCGCTCGCCCCAATAGCTCAGTCGGTAGAGCGTCTCCATGGTAAGGAGAAGGTCTGCGGTTCGATTCCGCATTGGGGCTCTGGTGTGAAGTTCCCTCACCTTCGGGTGAGGGGTCATCTCATCAAAGCGGTGTAGCTCAGTCGGTAGAGCAAGCGGCTCATAATCGCTGTGTCACCGGTTCAAGTCCGGTCACCGCTACTGACAGTAGCCGATTGTGGGGTCGGTCCTTCGATCGGCTACTCTTTCATGCGTTAATCCGTCCAACTCGTCCGTCAAGGAGCACTCACGTGGCTGCCACCGACGTCCGCCCGAAGATCACGCTGGCCTGCGTGGAGTGCAAGGAGCGGAACTACATCACCAAGAAGAACCGGCGTAACGACCCGGACCGTCTTGAGATGAAGAAGCACTGCCCGCGTTGCAACGCGCACACCGCGCACCGCGAGACGCGATAAATCAGGCTCGTACACGAGGCCGTCCCCGTCAGGGGGCGGCCTCGTGTCGTTGCACGACCCGTTTCCGCGGTTCTCAGGAACGGGCAGCAGGAACACAGGCAGCAGGAACACACAGGAGGTGCCGAGTCCATGGCGCTCGACCAGTCCTTCGTGGGGCGGAGCTACCCGCCCACCACCGGGTACGAGGTGGGCCGGGAGAAGATCCGCGAGTTCGCGGAGGCCGTGGGGGACGCCAACCCCGCCTATGTCGACCGCGCGGCCGCGCAGAAGCTCGGCCACCCGGACGTGATCGCCCCGCCGACCTTTGTGTTCGCGATCACCTTCAAGGCGGCCGGTGAGGTCATTCACGACCCCGAGCTCGGACTCGACTACAGCCGCGTCGTGCACGGTGACCAGAAGTTCGCCTACACACGCCCGGTGCACGCCGGGGACACACTCTCCGTTACCTCCACCATCGAGGGCATCAAGTCGCTCGCGGGCAACGACATCATCGATGTCCGCGGAGAGGTCCACGACGAGAACGGTGAGCACGTCGTGACCGCCTGGACCAAGCTCGTCTCGCGCGCCGCCGACTCCGGGGAAGGGGCCTGATCGCCGTGGCTACCACCATCAAGTACGCCGATGTCGAGGTCGGCGCCGAGCTGCCGGCCCAGGCGTTCCCCGTGACACGCGCCACGCTCGTCCAGTACGCGGGTGCCTCCGGCGACTTCAACCCGATCCACTGGAACGAGAAGTTCGCGGTCGAGGTCGGCCTGCCGGACGTCATCGCGCACGGCATGTTCACCATGGCCGAGGCGATCCGTGTCGTCACCGACTGGACCGGCGACCCGGCCGCCGTCGTCGAGTACGGCGTGCGCTTCACCAAGCCGGTCGTCGTCCCGAACGACGACAAGGGCGCCGAGGTCGAGGTCAGCGCCAAGGTCGCGGCCAAGCTCGACGACAACCGCGTACGGGTCGACCTGGTCGCCATGAGCGCGGGCCAGAAGGTGCTCGGGATGTCGCGGGCGGTCGTTCAGCTGGTCTGACCGCCGCCGTCGCGCCGCCTTCATGTGCGCAGGTAAGGGGCGTCCTCCATGGGGGCGCCCCTTACGCATGTCCAGGGGTTGACTTAGGTAGTGATTGGCCACTAACTTTGTCGCATGGTCAGGATGAGTGCGGAGGAGCGGCGCGAGAGCGTCGTTCGCGCGGCGATGATCGAATTCGCCCGCGGCGGCTACAAGGGCACCTCCACCGAGGCGATCGCCAAGCGCGTGGGTGTCTCGCAGCCGTATCTCTTCCGCCTGTTCCCCGGGAAGCAGGCCATCTTCCTTGCCGCGTCCCGGCGTTGTTGCGAGCGGACCACCGAGGTCTTCCGCAAGGCGTCGGAGGGGCTGCACGGCGAGGAGGCCCTGCATGCCATGGGGAAGGCCTATCAGGCGCTCATCGCCGACGACCCGGACGTCCTGCTCATGCAGATGCAGATGTATGTCGCCGTTGCCTCCGCGGAGGCGGCCGGTGACCCGGAGTTCGGTGAGTCGCTGCGGGCCGGCTGGATGGAGATGTACGACACGGTCCAGCTGGCGCTGGGGTCGGGCGTCGGCGACACGACTCAGTTCCTCGCCTACGGGATGCTCGTCAACGTCCTGGTGTCGATGGGATTCCGGCCCGATCACCGGGTGTGGACCGGCTTCTACGAGTCGGCTCAGCCCAAGTAGTGCGGTGTGTGGCACGGGGTGCGCACTTTTGTACCCATGAAAGTTAGTAATCAATAACTAACCTTAGGGATCGCAGGGGGCAGCAATGTCACAGCAACAAGCATCGACTCGGCGCGGGGGAGCCGCCTGGGCCCTCGTCATCACCAGCCTCGCCGGATTCATGGCGGCCCTGGACAACCTCGTCGTCACCACGGCCCTGCCGTCCATCCGCCAGGACCTCGGCGGCGCCCTGGACGACCTGGAGTGGACGGTCAGCGCCTACACGCTCACCTTCGCCGTCCTGCTGATGTTCGGCGCCGCGCTCGGCGACCGGTTCGGGCGCAGGCGGCTCTTCCTGGTCGGCATCACGATCTTCACCGGGGCCTCCGCCGCCGCGGCGATGTCCACCGGGATCGACGCCCTGATCGCCGCCCGCGCGGTGCAGGGCGTCGGCGGCGCGATCATGATGCCGCTGACGCTGACCCTGCTCAGCGCCGCCGTCCCGGCCGCCAAGCGCGGCATGGCGTTCGGCATCTGGGGCGCGGCCAACGGGCTCGCGGTCGCCTCCGGGCCGCTCATCGGCGGCACCCTCACCGAGCACGTCTCCTGGCACTGGATCTTCTGGCTGAACGTCCCGGTCGGCCTCGCCCTGCTGCCGCTCGCCCGGCTGCGCCTGAAGGAGTCCCACGGCACCGGCGCCCCGCTCGACATCACCGGCACCCTGCTCGCCAGCGGCGGCCTGTTCGGCATCGTGTACGGCCTGGTCCGCGCGCCGATCGAGGGGTGGAGCGACCCGATCGTGCTCCTCGGCCTGTTCGGCGGGGCGGCCCTGCTCGTCGCCTTCGTGCGGCACGGGATGGTCAGCGCCAACCCCATGCTCCCCATGCGGCTCTTCCGCTCCCGCGCCTTCAGCGGGGTGAACGCCGCGAGCCTGCTGATGTTCCTCGGCATGTTCGGCTCGATCTTCCTGCTCAGCCAGTTCCTCCAGGGCGTGGTCGGCTACTCGCCCACCGAGGCCGGCCTGCGGATGCTGCCCTGGACCGGCATGCCGATGATCGTCGCCCCCATCGCCGGCTACCTCTCCGACCGGATCGGCGGCCGGTCCGTCGCCGCCGCCGGACTGTTCCTGCAGGCCGTCGGGCTCGGCTGGTTCGCCTTCGTGCTCTCCGCCGACGTCTCGTACGCGGCCCAGCTGCCCGGTCTGATCGTCAGCGGCATCGGAATGGCGCTCTACTTCGCCCCGGCCTCCAGCCTGGTCATGGCCAGCGTCCGACCCGAGGAACAGGGCATCGCCTCCGGTTCCAACAACGCGCTGCGCGAGGTCGGCGGCGCGCTCGGAATCGCGGTCATGTCGTCGATCTTCTCGGCGCAGGGCGGCTACGACTCCGCGCAGCACTTCGTCGACGGCATCCAGCCCGCGCTGTGGGTGGGCGCCTCCCTGGTCGCTCTCGGCGGTGTCGCGGCCCTGTTCATCCCGAAGACGCGACGCACGGTGACCACCGTGCGCGACGACGCCGAGGCCGCTCCGGTCCTCGAGAACGCCTGACACCCGCGGCACCTACGCAGCCGAAGGGAGCACCTCATGCCGACCCTGCCCTGGACCACGCCGAACACCCCGCCCGCGGGCGCGGAGGCCCTCGTCTTCGCCTCCCGTTTCGAGACCCGCACTCTGTGGGGCGCCTTCAAGTTCTTCCTCCGTACGCCGACCGTCTGGCGGCACGTAGGCAGGGCGCCCGGCGCCTACGGGGCCACCTTGAAGGCGCAGCCCTTCAAGCGGACCTTCTGGACGCTGTCCGCCTGGGAGTCGCCCGAGGCGCTGAAGGGCTTCGCGGCCTCCGCGCCGCACGGGCCCGTCGCCGCGGGCCTGCGCGGACAGATGAAGGACGCGCAGTTCCTCACCTGGAAGGCGCCGACCGACGACCTGCCGCTCGACTGGAAGGACGTCCTGCGACGCTTCCGGTGAGACCCGGTACGAGAACGGCCCCGTCAGCGCGGCGGGGCCGTTCTCGTACCCTGGAGCGCGTGCAGGAACTCCACGAAGCCCCTCTCGCCCCCCTGACCACCTTCCGGCTCGGCGGGCCCGCCACCCGGCTGCTCACCGCGACCACCGACGCCGAGGTGATCGACGCGGTGCGCGAGGCCGATGCCGCCGGCACCCCGCTGCTGATCATCGGCGGTGGCAGCAACCTCGTCATCGGCGACAAGGGATTCGCCGGCACCGCACTGCGCATCGCCACCGAGGGCTTCGAACTCGACGGTACGAAGCTGGAGTTGGCGGCCGGTGAGGTGTGGACCGACGCCGTGCGACGCACCGTCGAGGCGGGCCTCGCGGGCATCGAGTGCCTCGCCGGGATCCCCGGCTCCGCGGGCGCGACACCGATCCAGAACGTCGGCGCGTACGGCCAGGAGGTCTCCGCCACGATCACCGAGGTGATCGCCTACGACCGCACGACGGGCGAGACCGTCGCCCTTCCGAACGCCGAGTGCGCCTTCTCGTACCGCCACAGCCGCTTCAAGGCCGAACCCGACCGCTACGTCGTGCTGCGGGTGCGGTTCGAGCTGGAGGACGCGGGCGGCCTGAGCGCGCCCATCAAGTACCCCGAGACCGCGCGCACCCTCGGTGTCGAGGCGGGCGACCGGGTCCCCGCCGCGACCGCGCGCGAGACCGTCCTGAAGCTGCGCGCGGGCAAGGGCATGGTGCTCGACCCGGAGGACCACGACACCTGGTCGGCCGGTTCGTTCTTCACCAACCCGATCCTCACGGACGAGGAGTTCGCGGCGTTCCACGCGCGCGTGGCCGAGCGTCTGGGCCCCGACGCGAAGGCGCCCGCGTTCCCGGCGGGGGAGGGGCTGACAAAGACCTCCGCGGCCTGGCTCATCGACAAGGCGGGCTTCACCAAGGGCTACGGCACCGGCCCGGCCCGCATCTCCACCAAGCACACCCTCGCCCTCACCAACCGAGGCGAGGCCACGACGGAGGACCTGCTCGCGCTGGCCCGCGAGGTCGTGGCCGGGGTCCGCGAGGCGTTCGGGGTGACGCTCGTCAACGAGCCCGTGACGGTCGGCGTCAGCCTCTGAGCACAGCCTCTGAGCTGCGATTTCCCATTGACCGCGCAGGTGGTCGCCCCTGATAGTGACGGCGTCGAGTCGATCGACACGCACATCAGGGGTGGGGACCACACATGCAGGAGAAGAACGGGCAGTCCGTGCTGTCCGGGTGCGAGCGCGCGGAAACGCTGCTGCGCGCGGGGGAGTTGAGACAGGCCCGGGCCGCGGCGCAGGCGGGCATCGAGGAGGCGGGGCCGCACGCGGCCCTCTACCTGGTCCTCGCCCGGGCCCATGCCGCCGAGGACGACGACGACCACGACACGGCGGCGGAGCACGCGTACCGGACCGGGCTCGACGCCTTCCCGGACGACCTCGACCTGCTGGCCGCGTACGCGGAGTTCGGCGCGGCGGCCGACGGGGTCGAGCACCCCGGGCGGCTGGCCCGCGGCAAGAAGGCCGCCGAGCGGCTGCGCGAGCTGGCCCCCGACTCGCCGCAGGCGTGGCAGCTCGGCCGGGGCCCCGGTCCGAAGCCGCCCTCCGAGGCGCGCGTCCAGCGCTACGACGTGCGGATCCTGCTGGACTCCGGTGTCACCCTGCCCCAGGCCGCCGCGACCGCCGCGGAGGCCGCCGCCGCATGGCCGTACGACCGGCGGCTCGCGGTGCGCGCGGAGACCCTCGCCGCGCTCGCCCGGCCGATCGCCGCGCCCGCGCGCGTAGTGGTGCGCCGCCCGTACCTGACGGCTCTGGTGCTGGCCGTGGCCGCGTCCGCACTGCTGCTCACGGTGACGGCGTTCGCGCTCTCGCCCTGGGTGCTGCTCGCCGTCCTCGTGCTGACCGCTCCCGTGCGTCAGGAGCAGGCGCTGCTGCGCGGGGCGCGCCGCCGGGCTCTGGACCGGCTGCCGGTGGAGCACCGCGTGCCCGCGCCGGGAGCGCCCGGGCTCCCGCCCCTGCGGGTCGCCGACAAGCTGATGGTCGTCTTCGGGGCGGCGATCCTGGTGACCTCCGCGAGTGGCGCCATCGGCTGGAACTACGCGCGCAGCACCGCGTACCCGCACTACGAGGCCGAGGTGCCCCGGACGTTCCATGGTCTGCGGCAGCTCAAGGACAACCCCACGCTGGGCCTCTATGCCGCGCTCATGAACGAGGAGGAGATGCCCCCGGGAGGCAGGCGACTGCTGGCCGCCTACGGGGAGGAGGGGGCCGAGCAGCCCGCCGTGCTGCTGTTCGGCGCCACCGGCGACCTGCACGACGTCGAGCCCGGGGAACTGACCGGCGTCTTCCGCGAGGGCGTGGAGATGAGCGGCAGGCACGTGACCGGCACGTGGAACCCCGCGCCGGGACGACTCGGCGGCCGCGTCGAGTGCCTGACGGCCGAGCCGCTCCTCGGGGGTGCTCCGCAGGGAGCCTGCACCTGGGCGGACCGCGGCAGCTTCGGCACGGTCCTGGTCAGTGCGGAGGGCATGAGCCACGCCGGCATCGCGCGCGTGGCCGCGGAGCTGCGCGAACAGACGCTGACGCCGGAGCATGCCGACGAGGCATAGCCCTCAGTACGCCACCCCGACCCCCTGCTTCACCGTCGCCGGGTCGTCGACCATCGCCAGCATCGCGTGCGCCACGTCCGCGCGGGCGATGAAGCGGCCCGAGCGCGGGAAGCCGCCCACCACCGTGCGGTAGGAGCCGGTCAGCGGCTTGTCCTGGAGGCGGGGCGGCCGTACCGACGTCCAGTCCGTCGCGCTGGCCGCCAACTCGGCCTCCATGGCGGCCAGATCGACGTAGACCGGCTTCAGGGCCGCGCCGACGAGCCCGATCATCAGGCGGTCGGCGAACGGGGAGTCGGCGGGCTGCGGGCCCACCGGGCCCGCGCTGACCACGAGCAGCCGCCGGGTGCCCGCCGCCTCCATCGCCCGCAGGACCGACCGCGTCAGCTCCGCCGCGATGCCCGCGTCCGCGCGCCTGCGGGCCCCGAGCCCGGACAGCACCGCGTCCCGGCCCGCGACGGCCGGGCGCAGCGACTCGGGATCCCTCAGATCCGCCCGGAACACCTCCAGGCGCTCGCCGGTGACGGTGAACCGCGCGGGATCCCGCACCACCGCCGTCACCTCGTGCCCGGCCGCCAGGGCCTGCCGGACGAGCTCCTGCCCGATGCCGCCCGTCGCACCGAAAACCGTGAGCTTCATGGCGTACCTCCAAGGCGCGCGCTTCATTGGTGGGTGAGTACTCACTCACCCCTGCTCGCCCTTAGGGTGAGTGAGTACTCACCCCCGCGTCAAGGTTGGTTGGAGCCCGCATGGAAAGCACGGCCCAGAAGCCGGCCCGCGTCCGCATCGTCGACGCGGCCCACGAGCTCATGCTGAGCATCGGCCTCGCCCGCACCACCACCAAGGCGATCGCCAAGGCCGCGGGCTGCTCCGAAGCGGCGCTCTACAAGTACTTCGCCAACAAGGAGGAGCTCTTCGTGACGGTGCTCAACGAGCGCCTTCCGAAGCTGGGTTCTCTGCTCGGCCGCCTCCTTGCGGAAGGCGCCGGAAACCCCGGCCGCACGGTCGAGCAGAACCTCACGGACATCGCCCACGAAGCGGCGCTCTTCTACGAGCAGACGTTCCCGATGGCCGCCTCTTTGTATGCCGAGCCCCAGCTCAAGCGCCGCCATGAAGAGGTGATGCGCGAACTGGGCACCGGCCCGCACAAGCCGATCCAGGGACTCGACGCCTACCTGAGAGCCGAACAGAAGGCGGGCCGCATCGGCTCCGACGCCGACACCTATGCCGCCGCCTCACTCCTCCTGGGCGCCTGCGCGCAGCGTGCCTTCGCCTACGAGATGTCCCCGGACCGCAGGCCGCCGCAGCCGGTGGAGGAGTTCGCGGCGCACATCGCGCACACGCTGCTCACCGGGATCGCCTGAGCCGGGTCAGGCGGCCAGCCACTCCTCCACCCCGTTCAGGAGCTTCTCCTTGACGCCCTCCGGCGCCGCCGAGCCGCGTACCGACTGCCGTGCCAGCTCGGCCAGTTCGGCGTCCGTGAAGCCGTGGTGGCGGCGCGCGATCTCGTACTGCGCGGCGAGCCGCGAGCCGAACAGCAGCGGATCGTCGGCGCCGAGCGCCATCGGCACCCCGGCCTCGAAGAGCGTGCGCAGCGGGATGTCCTCGGGCTTCTCGTAGACGCCGAGCGCGACGTTGGACGCCGGGCACACCTCGCAGGTGACACCGGCCTCGGCGAGCCGCCGCAGCAGCCGCGGGCTCTCGGCGGCCCGCACGCCGTGCCCGATCCGGGTGGCGTCGAGATCGTCGAGGCAGTCGCGCACGGAGGACGGCCCGGTCAGCTCGCCTCCGTGCGGCGCCGACAGCAGTCCGCCCTCGCGCGCGATGGCGAAGGCCCGGTCGAAGTCCCTCGCCATGCCGCGCCGTTCGTCGTTGGAGAGCCCGAACCCGACGATGCCCCGGTCCGCGTACCGCACCGCGAGCCGCGCCAGCGTGCGGGCGTCCAGCGGGTGCTTCATCCGGTTCGCGGCGACGAGCACCCGCATCCCGAGCCCGGTCTCGCGCGAGGCGCTGTCGACGGCGTCCAGGATGACCTCCAGGGCGGGAATCAGCCCGCCGAGCCGAGGCGCGTACGACGTCGGATCCACCTGGATCTCCAGCCAGCCCGACCCGTCGGCGATGTCCTCCTCGGCGGCCTCGCGCACCAGGCGCTGGATGTCCTCGGGTTCCCGCAGACAGGAACGCGCCGCGTCGTAGAGCCGCTGGAAGCGGAACCACCCGCGCTCGTCGGTGGCCCGCAGCTTCGGCGGCTCTGCACCGGTCAGCGCCTCGGGCAGCCGAACCCCGTACTTGTCGGCGAGTTCGAGCAGGGTGCTGGGCCGCATCGACCCGGTGAAATGCAGATGCAGGTGGGCCTTCGGCAACTGACGTACATCACGTCCTACACGCTCCATCCCAAGATCCTGCCGTACACACCTGTCGTCCCGGTAGCGTCTTTCCACCTTCGAGTCCTTGCCCGAACGAAGAAACGGGCCGCCTCCTTAAGGAGGCGGCCCGCTCAACAAGCGGCTGCTGACGACTCAGTCCTGAGCCTCGGCCAGCAGCTTCTGCATACGGGAGACACCCTCGACGAGGTCCTCGTCACCCAGCGCGTACGACAGACGCAGGTAGCCCGGCGTGCCGAAGGCCTCACCCGGAACGACGGCGACCTCGGCCTCCTCCAGGATGAGCGCGGCGAGCTCGACGGAGTTCTGCGGACGCTTGCCGCGGATCTCCTTGCCGATGAGGCCCTTCACGGACGGGTACGCGTAGAAGGCACCCTCCGGCTCCGGGCAGAGCACGCCGTCGATCTCGTTGAGCATCCGCACGATGGTCTGGCGGCGGCGGTCGAAGGCCTTGCGCATCTCGTCCACGGCGGTCAGATCACCGGAGACGGCGGCGAGCGCGGCCGCCTGCGCGACGTTGGAGACGTTCGAGGTGGCGTGCGACTGCAGGTTCGTCGCGGCCTTCACGACGTCCTTCGGGCCGATGATCCACCCCACGCGCCAGCCGGTCATCGCGTACGTCTTCGCGACACCGTTGACCACGATGCACTTGTCGCGCAGCTCCGGAAGGATCGCGGGCAGCGAGGTGAACTTCGCGTCCCCGTAGACGAGGTGCTCGTAGATCTCGTCCGTCATGACCCACAGGCCGTGCTCGACGGCCCAGCGGCCGATCGCCTCGGCCTCGGCCTCGCTGTACACGGCGCCCGTCGGGTTCGACGGCGACACGAACAGCACGACCTTCGTGCGCTCGGTGCGCGCGGCCTCCAACTGCTCGACGGAGACGCGGTATCCGGTCGTCTCGTCGGCCACGACCTCCACCGGCACACCGCCGGCGAGACGGATCGACTCCGGGTACGTCGTCCAGTACGGCGCCGGGACGATGACCTCGTCGCCCGGGTCGAGGATCGCGGCGAACGCCTCGTAGATGGCCTGCTTGCCGCCGTTGGTCACCAGGATCTGCGAGGCGTCGACCTCGTAGCCGGAGTCGCGCAGCGTCTTGGCGGCGATCGCGGCCTTCAGCTCGGGCAGACCGCCGGCCGGCGTGTAGCGGTGGAACTTCGGGTTCTTGCAGGCCTCGATGGCCGCCTCGACCACGTAGTCGGGCGTCGGGAAGTCGGGCTCACCGGCGCCGAAGCCGATCACCGGACGCCCGGCGGCCTTGAGGGCCTTGGCCTTGGCGTCGACGGCGAGGGTCGCGGACTCGGAGATGGAGCCGATGCGGGCGGACACCCGGCGCTCGGTGGGGGACGAACCAGCGGACGGAGAAGGAGTTGCAGCGCTCATAACCCCATCGTTCCAGACCCGAAACCCGCCCGGCACACGGGTTTCCAAGACCGTCGGATCCGAGGTTGATCCACTTCGCGTCCCCATTCGTTCGACGGAGGGCCGCGAAGCACGTACACTCACTGCTCGTTGGCCTTCACCGGCCGCACCAACCGATCGCACTCCGTGCAGCCGGGCGGATGCGGTACGTTGGGGGAAACAAAGGGTCGTAGCTCAATTGGTAGAGCACTGGTCTCCAAAACCAGCGGTTGGGGGTTCAAGTCCCTCCGGCCCTGCTACACACTCCTTCGCCAGGATGTGTGCGCATGTACGTACTGCATTGCACCGCCGTGCGGCTCAACCGGGCGCGGCACGGCCACGACCCGGAATCAGGTGAGGACGAGTGACGGACGCCGTGGGCTCCATCGACATGCCTGATGCCCAGGATGAGGCGCCGGAGTCCAAGAAGGCTCGTAAGGGCGGCAAGCGCGGCAAGAAGGGCCCCTTCGGCCGCCTCGCACTCTTCTACCGCCAGATCGTCGCGGAACTCCGCAAGGTCGTCTGGCCGACTCGCAGTCAGCTTTCGACGTACACCACCGTGGTGATCGTGTTCGTCATCGTCATGATCGGTCTCGTGACCGTGATTGACTATGGGTTCAACCACCTCGTCAAGTACGTCTTCGGCTAAAGCCGAAAGCGGAGGGCGCCCTGACCGGCGCCCCTTTCGCGCGTTCCACCCCTTGTATCCAGGAAGAAGCAGCCACCGTGTCTGACCCGAACCTGAACGACGCCATCGAGTCGGCGGAGTCCGTGGAGGACCAGCTCGACATCGTCGAGGCGGCGGACGCCGAGGACCCGGACCAGGCCGAGGCTGCCGACATCGCCGCCGGCGAGCCCGCCGAAGAGGCAGCCCTCGAGGTCGAGGAAGCCGACAGCGAGACCGATGCCGACGTCGATGACGCCGAGGACGAGGCCGTCGAGGCCGAGATCGAGCAGCTCGAGGAAGAGCAGGAGCAGGTCGACCCGATCACCGCTCTGCGCGACGAGCTCCGCGGCCTGCCCGGCGAGTGGTACGTCATCCACACCTACGCGGGCTACGAGAAGCGCGTGAAGGCGAACCTGGAGCAGCGTGCCGTCTCGCTCAACGTCGAGGACTTCATCTACCAGGCCGAGGTCCCCGAGGAAGAGATCGTCCAGATCAAGAACGGCGAGCGCAAGAACGTCCGGCAGAACAAGCTGCCCGGTTACGTTCTCGTCCGCATGGATCTGACGAACGAGTCCTGGGGCGTCGTCCGCAACACCCCCGGCGTCACCGGCTTCGTGGGCAACGCCTACGACCCGTACCCGCTGACCCTGGACGAGATCGTCAAGATGCTCGCCCCGGAGGCCGAGGAGAAGGCCGCCCGTGAGGCCGCCGAGGCCGAGGGCAAGCCGGCTCCGGCCCGCAAGGTCACCGTCGAGGTCCTGGACTTCGAGGTCGGCGACTCGGTCACCGTCACCGACGGCCCGTTCGCGACGCTGCAGGCCACGATCAACGAGATCAACGCCGACTCGAAGAAGGTCAAGGGCCTCGTCGAGATCTTCGGCCGCGAGACCCCGGTCGAGCTCAGCTTCGACCAGATCCAGAAGAACTAGTACCTACTAGCACCTTCTGGGCACATAGCTTCCGAACAGGTCAGATGGGCTCTCAAAAGCCTGTCTGACCTGCTCGGTTTTTAGCCGCGCATGGATACCCGTTATCGTTGTGCGGTATGCCTCCATCCGGATGATCTGGACGATCATCGTTCACGGGTGGCGGCTGAACACTCTCACTAAGACCCGGAGAGAGAGCACATGCCTCCCAAGAAGAAGAAGGTCACGGGGCTCATCAAGCTCCAGATCCAGGCCGGCGCCGCCAACCCGGCTCCGCCGGTCGGCCCCGCGCTGGGCCAGCACGGCGTCAACATCATGGAGTTCTGCAAGGCCTACAACGCCGCGACCGAGTCGCAGCGCGGTTGGGTCATCCCGGTGGAGATCACGGTCTACGAGGACCGCTCCTTCACCTTCATCACCAAGACCCCGCCGGCCGCGAAGATGATCCTCAAGGCCGCTGGTGTCGAGAAGGGCTCGGGCGAGCCGCACAAGACCAAGGTCGCCAAGATCACCGAGGCGCAGGTCCGCGAGATCGCCACGACCAAGATGCCCGACCTCAACGCCAACGACCTGGACGCCGCGTCGAAGATCATCGCCGGCACCGCCCGTTCCATGGGCATCACGGTCGAGGGCTGACACCCACCTCGTAGGACATTCCGTGGCAGGGCCTGCTCGGCCCGTACCACGACTCCTCTAGAACTCAGGAGCAGTAAGTGAGCAAGCGCAGCAAGACTCTCCGCGCTGCGGACGCCAAGATCGACCGGGACAAGTTCTACGCCCCGCTCGAGGCGATCCGTCTCGCCAAGGAGACCTCCGCGACGAAGTTCGACGGCACCGTCGAGGTCGCCTTCCGCCTGGGCGTTGACCCGCGCAAGGCCGACCAGATGGTCCGTGGCACCGTGAATCTTCCGCACGGCACCGGCAAGACCGCCCGGGTCCTGGTCTTCGCGACCGGTGACCGTGCTGCGGCCGCGGAGGCCGCCGGCGCCGACATCGTCGGCTCCGACGAGCTCATCGACGAGATCTCCAAGGGCCAGCGCCTGAACGAGTTCGACGCCGTTGTCGCCACCCCGGACCTCATGGGCAAGGTCGGCCGCCTCGGCCGCGTGCTCGGTCCCCGTGGCCTGATGCCGAACCCGAAGACCGGCACCGTGACCCCTGACGTGGTCAAGGCCGTGAACGAGATCAAGGGCGGCAAGATCGAGTTCCGCGTCGACAAGCACTCGAACCTGCACTTCATCATCGGCAAGGTGTCCTTCGACGACACCAAGCTGGTGGAGAACTACGGTGCGGCCCTCGACGAGATCCTTCGTCTGAAGCCGTCCGCCGCCAAGGGTCGCTACATCAAGAAGGCCGCCATCGCCACCACGATGGGCCCCGGCGTTCCGGTCGACCCGAACCGCACCCGCAACCTCCTCACCGAGGAGGACCCGGCCGCGGTCTGAGCCCTCTTCGAGGCTCGCTGAAGTCGGCGACGGGCCCCGCATCTCCTTCGGGAGGCGCGGGGCCCGTTCCTCTTTTCCGGCCCGTGCGGGTACGCGGCTGCGCTAGCGTCGCCGTGATCGAACCGGGGGAGTGGATGAGGCACGGACGGGTGGCGGCGCTGGCCGCCGTGGGCGCGCTGCTCGCGGGCTGCGGCGGGGCGAAGGGCCCCGGCGCGGGGGCGGCCGCCGACGCGCTGCGCACGGCCCGCCAGAAGGTCGCCGCGGCCGGTTCGGCGCGCGTCGAGGCGACCATGCGCAACGGAGCCCGCCTCTCCTCCCGCAGCACGGGAACCCTCAGCTGGTCCGACGGCGTCGAGGGCACCCTGACGGTGCGCGTCACCGGCGGCGAACTGGCGGCCTCCACGCGCAGGCTGGGCGGCGACCCGTCCCAGGCGCGCTTCCTTCCGGACGGCTACTACACGCGGATGACGGACAGGTTCGCCGCCCTGCAGGACGGCAGGCATTGGATCCGTTACCCGTACGACGCGACCAGCGACCTCACGCCGGCCGACTGCCTCAAGGCGCTCGGCGCGGCCGATGACGTCCGGAAGGTGGGGCGGGTGACCGTGCGCGGCACCGAGACCACCCACTACGAGGGCACCTCCGGCAAGCGGCATTTGGAGGTGTGGCTCGACGCCCGCCACCTCCTGGTCCAACGCGCCTACCGGGAGGGCGAGTTCACCACCACCGTGCGCTACAGCGACTACGGCACCGCCGCCGCCACGGCCACGCGACCGCCCGCGCACGACACCGTCGATTTCGACGACGTTGTAACGGAGGGTTGACCCATGGGCCCGTTGTCCTAGGGCGCCGTTAGTGTGCAGGTAGTACGCATGTTCCAAGGGGTGGGATTGAGATGACTGTTGTCGTACGTCGCACGGTCGGCGCCGCCGCCGCGACCGCACTGCTGTGTACCGGGGCCGTGGCCTGCTCCGGTGGATCCGACCAGGACGGCGCGAAGAAGGCGTCCTCGCAGAGCCAGGGCCGCTCGCAGATCAGCGAGGTGCTGACGGCCGCGTACAAGAAGACCTCGGCGGCCAAGTCCGCCAAGGTCGAGATGACGATGAAGACGCCGGCCGCGGCCGGCGGCGGCGGGACCATGAAGATGTCCGGCACGATGGGCTGGGACCCGACCGTCATGGATATGACGATGTCCGGCTCCGCCCTCACCGCCGGCGACGCGGACGCGCCCGAGAGCGTCCGCATGGTCTGGCAGGACGACGTGATGTACATGGACATGGGGGCCAAGGCCGCCAAGGACATGGACGGCAAGCGCTGGATGAAGATGGACCTCGGCGCCATCGCGAAGCAGGCCGGCGACGAGAAGGCCGCGAGCCAGATGACCGGCGGCCTGGACAACATGAACCAGGACCCGGCCAAGCAGATCGCGATGCTGCTCGACTCGCCGAACCTGAAGCACATCGGCTCGGCCACGGTCGACGGCGTGAAGACCCAGCACTACAAGGGCACGCTGACCGTCGACGAGATGGTGGCGAAGAACGACTCGCTGAAGGTCCTCGGCAAGTCCGACCGCGACAAGCTCCTGAAGAACGTGGAGAAGGCCGGCATCAAGGACTACGACACCGAGCTGTGGGTCAGCGAGGACGACCTGCCGGTCCGGATGGACGTCACCATGGACAGCGCCCAGGGCGCGGTCGAGATGTCGCAGAAGTTCTCGGACTACGGGGCCGCGGTGAAGGTCGACACACCGCCCGCGAGCCAGACCTTCGACCTCATGGAGATGCTCAAGGAGATGGGTGCGGGCGCCTCCGCCGGCGCCTCCGCGGGGACCTCCGGCAGCGGAGCCTGAGCGGATTTGCTCGACACGTCAGCTTTCGCGTAACCTTCCAGGGAAGCCAAAGACCGCTGGTCGTTGCCGTGCGCTCGTAAGAGGGTTCGGTGGCCGAAGGATCCGCTGAAACTGCGGACGACCCGCGCAGGTGACCGTGGAAGTGCTCCCGTACGAATCCGTTCGTATCGGTCGAGCTCACGCCCCGTGCGCCTGCGCCGGGGCGTTTCGTTTTGCCAGTCTCCTTCTGAGCGGTCCTCATCACCCGGAAGGAGGCCGACGCTCTATGCCGACGCCCGACAAGGCTGCCGCGGTAGCCGAGCTCACGGACAAGTTCCGCAGCTCGAACGCCGCTGTGCTGACCGAGTACCGGGGTCTCACCGTGGCCCAGCTCAAGCAGCTGCGCCGTTCCCTCGGTGCGAACTCCGAGTACGCCGTGGTGAAGAACACGCTGACCAAGATCGCGGCCAACGAGGCCGGGATCAACACGCTGGACGACCTCTTCACGGGTCCGACGGCGGTTGCCTTCGTCACCGGTGACCCGGTGGAGTCGGCGAAGGGTCTTCGTGACTTCGCCAAGGACAACCCCAACCTCGTCATCAAGGGCGGTGTCCTTGACGGCAAGGCGCTGTCCGCCGACGAGATCAAGAAGCTTGCGGACCTCGAGTCCCGCGAGGTTCTGCTCAGCAAGCTGGCCGGTGCGTTCAAGGGCAAGCAGTCGCAGGCTGCTCAGCTCTTCCAGGCGCTCCCGTCGAAGTTCGTCCGCACCGCGGAGGCGCTTCGGGTCAAGCAGGCCGAGCAGGGCGGTGCCGAGTAATTCGGCTCGCACATTGACCGCCGCCTGAGGCGACGGTCGAAGCGGGCCGACAGTACGCCCGCCTACATGGACAACCGGCACCAGCCGAATTAGTGGAAGGATCGCCCATCATGGCGAAGCTCAGCCAGGAAGACCTGCTCGCCCAGTTCGAGGAGATGACCCTCATCGAGCTCTCCGAGTTCGTGAAGGCCTTCGAGGAGAAGTTCGACGTCACCGCCGCCGCGGCCGTCGCCGTCGCCGGCCCCGCCGGTGCCGCTGCCCCCGCCGAGGCCGAGGCCGAGCAGGACGAGTTCGACGTCATCCTCACGGGTGCCGGCGAGAAGAAGATCCAGGTCATCAAGGTCGTGCGTGAGCTGACCTCCCTGGGCCTGAAGGAGGCCAAGGACCTCGTCGACGGCACCCCGAAGCCGGTCCTCGAGAAGGTCGCCAAGGACGCCGCGGAGAAGGCCGCCGAGGCCCTCAAGGGCGCCGGCGCCTCCGTCGAGGTCAAGTAAGACCTCTTCGAGTCTGCTGACTCTTCTTCGGTGAAACTGCTCCCTCGGGAGCTGTAACGCCGACGTACCGAAGGGCGATCACCCAACTGGGTGGTCGCCCTTCGGCGTTGTCTGGCTCGCAGGCCGAGGGTGCCTTGCACTGTCGGTCGCGCAGAGTATGGTGATCTTCGTTGTGCCTGGAGCCACCCCTGTTCGGCCAAGAGGGGGCCTTGACGAACAGCACGCAGCGCGCAATTCTCAGGACGCGTCGTCACAACGATCCGGATCCGAGGCATGGATCGACGACGAAGAGGGCAGTAAGGATGTGCGCTCAGCGCACAGGGCATGCCACAGACAGCGAACGGTTGAGAACAACGAGGGTCTCAAAAAACCCGCACTGGACATCAGTGGGCCTTCTGGCTACACTGTCCCTTTGCGCTGCCTGTTAGCTGCTCCCTGCCCGTCACCAGGGGCATGCCCTCGCTTGAGCACAGTGGACTGAATCAGCCCTGACCAGGGCTTTCTGTCCCTCTGCATGGCTTGGGACCGGTACGCGCGTAGTGAGTCCGAGCCCTCGGAAGGACCCCCTCTTGGCCGCCTCGCGCAACGCCTCGACCGCGAATACGAACAACGGCGCAAGCACCGCCCCGCTGCGCATCTCCTTTGCAAAGATCAAGGAGCCCCTCGAGGTTCCCAACCTGCTCGCGCTGCAGACCGAGAGCTTTGACTGGCTGCTCGGCAACACCGCTTGGCAGAGTCGGGTCGAGGCGGCTCTGGAGTCGGGCCAGGACGTCCCCACCAAGTCCGGTCTGGAGGAGATCTTCGAGGAGATCTCCCCGATCGAGGACTTCTCCGGGTCGATGTCCCTGACGTTCCGCGATCACCGTTTCGAGCCTCCCAAGAACTCGATCGACGAGTGCAAGGAGCGCGACTTCACGTTCGCCGCCCCGCTCTTCGTCACCGCCGAGTTCACCAACAACGAGACCGGCGAGATCAAGTCCCAGACGGTCTTCATGGGCGACTTCCCGCTCATGACGAACAAGGGCACCTTCGTCATCAACGGCACCGAGCGTGTCGTTGTCTCCCAGCTGGTCCGCTCGCCGGGTGTCTACTTCGACTCCTCCATCGACAAGACGTCCGACAAGGACATCTTCTCGGCCAAGATCATCCCGTCCCGGGGTGCCTGGCTGGAGATGGAGATCGACAAGCGCGACATGGTCGGTGTCCGCATCGACCGCAAGCGCAAGCAGTCCGTCACCGTTCTCCTGAAGGCTCTCGGTTGGACCACCGAGCAGATCCTCGAGGAGTTCGGCGAGTACGAGTCCATGCGCGCCACCCTGGAGAAGGACCACACCCAGGGCCAGGACGACGCGCTCCTCGACATCTACCGCAAGCTGCGCCCGGGCGAGCCGCCCACGCGCGAGGCTGCTCAGACGCTGCTCGAGAACCTCTACTTCAACCCGAAGCGCTACGACCTCGCGAAGGTCGGCCGCTACAAGGTGAACAAGAAGCTCGGCGCGGACGAGCCGCTGGACGCCGGCGTGCTCACCACCGACGACGTCATCGCGACCATCAAGTACCTGGTCAAGCTGCACGCCGGTGAGACCGAGACGGTCGCGGAGTCGGGTCGTTCGATCATCGTCGAGACCGACGACATCGACCACTTCGGCAACCGCCGTATCCGTAACGTCGGTGAGCTGATCCAGAACCAGGTCCGTACGGGTCTCGCCCGTATGGAGCGCGTCGTGCGCGAGCGCATGACGACCCAGGACGTCGAGGCGATCACGCCGCAGACCCTGATCAACATCCGCCCCGTGGTGGCGTCGATCAAGGAGTTCTTCGGTACCTCGCAGCTGTCCCAGTTCATGGACCAGAACAACCCGCTGTCGGGGCTGACGCACAAGCGTCGTCTGAACGCCCTCGGCCCGGGTGGTCTCTCCCGTGAGCGGGCCGGCTTCGAGGTGCGAGACGTGCACCCGTCGCACTACGGCCGCATGTGCCCGATCGAGACGCCCGAAGGCCCGAACATCGGTCTGATCGGTTCGCTCGCCTCGTACGGACGGATCAACCCGTTCGGCTTCATCGAGACGCCGTACCGCAAGGTCGTCGAGGGTGTCGTCACCGACGACGTCGACTACCTGACCGCCGATGAAGAGGACCGCTTCGTCATCGCGCAGGCCAACGCGCCGCTGACCGAAGAGCTCCGGTTCGAAGAGGCCCGCGTGCTGGTCCGCCGCCGTGGCGGCGAGGTCGACTACGTCCCGGGTGACGACGTCGACTACATGGACGTCTCGCCGCGCCAGATGGTGTCGGTCGCGACCGCCATGATCCCGTTCCTCGAGCACGACGACGCCAACCGTGCCCTCATGGGCGCGAACATGATGCGTCAGGCCGTGCCGCTGATCAAGTCCGAGGCGCCGCTCGTCGGCACCGGCATGGAGTACCGCTGCGCCACCGACGCCGGTGACGTGCTCAAGGCCGAGAAGGACGGTGTGGTCCAGGAGGTCTCCGCGGACTACATCACCATCACGAACGACGACGGCACGTACTCCACGTACCGCCTGCACAAGTTCTCCCGCTCCAACCAGGGCACCTCTGTGAACCAGAAGGTCGTCGTGGACGAGGGCGCGCGGATCATCGCCGGTCAGGTCCTGGCCGACGGTCCCGCGACCGAAGAGGGCGAGATGGCCCTCGGCAAGAACCTGCTCGTGGCGTTCATGCCGTGGGAGGGTCACAACTACGAGGACGCGATCATCCTGTCGCAGCGCCTCGTGCAGGACGACGTCCTCTCCTCGATCCACATCGAGGAGCACGAGGTCGACGCCCGTGACACCAAGCTCGGCCCGGAGGAGATCACCCGGGACATCCCGAACGTCTCCGAGGAGGTCCTCGCGGACCTCGACGAGCGCGGCATCATCCGCATCGGTGCGGACGTCGTCGCCGGCGACATCCTCGTCGGCAAGGTCACGCCCAAGGGCGAGACCGAGCTGACGCCGGAGGAGCGCCTGCTCCGCGCGATCTTCGGTGAGAAGGCCCGTGAGGTCCGTGACACCTCGCTGAAGGTGCCGCACGGCGAGATCGGCAAGGTCATCGGCGTCCGCGTCTTCGACCGTGAAGAGGGCGACGAGCTGCCGCCGGGCGTGAACCAGCTGGTTCGTGTCTACGTGGCGCAGAAGCGCAAGATCACGGACGGTGACAAGCTCGCCGGCCGCCACGGCAACAAGGGCGTTATCTCGAAGATCCTTCCGATCGAGGACATGCCGTTCCTCGAGGACGGAACTCCGGTCGACATCATCCTCAACCCGCTGGGTGTGCCGTCCCGAATGAACCCGGGACAGGTTCTGGAGATCCACCTCGGCTGGCTCGCCAGCCGCGGCTGGGACGTCTCCGGCCTCGGCGAGGAGTGGGCGCAGCGCCTGCAGGCCATCGGCGCCGACCAGGTCGCCCCGGGCACCAACGTCGCCACCCCCGTCTTCGACGGTGCGCGTGAGGACGAGCTCGCGGGTCTGCTGCAGCACACCATCCCGAACCGCGACGGCGAGCGCATGGTGCAGCCGACCGGTAAGGCGAGGCTGTTCGACGGCCGCTCCGGCGAGCCGTTCCCGGACCCGATCTCGATCGGGTACATGTACATCCTCAAGCTCCACCACCTGGTCGACGACAAGCTGCACGCGCGTTCGACCGGTCCGTACTCGATGATCACCCAGCAGCCGCTGGGTGGTAAGGCCCAGTTCGGTGGCCAGCGCTTCGGTGAGATGGAGGTGTGGGCGCTGGAGGCATACGGCGCCGCGTACGCCCTCCAGGAGCTGCTGACCATCAAGTCCGACGACGTCACCGGCCGCGTGAAGGTCTACGAGGCCATCGTCAAGGGCGAGAACATCCCCGAGCCCGGCATTCCCGAGTCCTTCAAGGTGCTCATCAAGGAAATGCAGTCCCTGTGCCTCAACGTGGAGGTGCTGTCCTCGGACGGCATGTCCATCGAGATGCGCGACACCGACGAGGACGTCTTCCGCGCAGCGGAGGAGCTCGGCATCGACCTGTCCCGGCGCGAGCCGAGCAGCGTCGAAGAGGTCTGACGGGAGTCCGGTGCGGGGGCTCAGGGATGAGCCCCCGCACCGACCCCGCGACCCCCGTTTCAGACCACAGACTTACAACCCTGAGAGGGATTGACGCATAGTGCTCGACGTCAACTTCTTCGATGAGCTCCGGATCGGTCTGGCCACCGCTGACGACATCCGTCAGTGGAGCCACGGCGAGGTCAAGAAGCCCGAGACCATCAACTACCGCACCCTCAAGCCCGAAAAGGACGGACTCTTCTGCGAGAAGATCTTCGGTCCGACCCGGGACTGGGAGTGCTACTGCGGTAAGTACAAGCGCGTCCGCTTCAAGGGCATCATCTGCGAGCGCTGCGGCGTGGAGGTCACCCGCGCCAAGGTGCGTCGTGAGCGGATGGGCCACATCGAGCTGGCCGCTCCCGTCACGCACATCTGGTACTTCAAGGGCGTTCCGTCGCGGCTGGGCTACCTGCTCGACCTCGCCCCGAAGGACCTCGAGAAGGTCATCTACTTCGCCGCGTACATGATCACGTACGTGGACGAGGAGCGCCGTACCCGCGACCTGCCCTCCCTCGAGGCGCACGTCCAGGTCGAGCGTCAGCAGGTCGAGAACCGCCGCGACTCGGACCTCGAGGCCCGCGCCAAGAAGCTCGAGACCGACCTGGCCGAGCTCGAGGCCGAGGGTGCCAAGGCCGACGTGCGCCGCAAGGTGCGCGAAGGTGCCGAGCGTGAGATGAAGCAGCTGCGCGACCGTGCCCAGCGCGAGATCGACCGTCTCGACGAGGTGTGGAACCGCTTCAAGAACCTCAAGGTCCAGGACCTCGAGGGCGACGAGCTGCTCTACCGCGAGCTGCGTGACCGCTTCGGCACGTACTTCGACGGTTCGATGGGTGCCGCGGCGCTGCAGAAGCGTCTCGAGACCTTCGACCTCGACGAGGAGGCCGAGCGCCTCCGCGAGATCATCCGTACCGGCAAGGGCCAGAAGAAGACCCGTGCGCTCAAGCGCCTCAAGGTCGTCTCCGCGTTCCTGCAGACCTCGAACAGCCCCAAGGGCATGGTTCTGGACTGCGTGCCGGTCATCCCGCCGGACCTGCGTCCGATGGTGCAGCTGGACGGTGGCCGCTTCGCGACCTCCGACCTGAACGACCTGTACCGCCGCGTGATCAACCGCAACAACCGCCTGAAGCGCCTTCTCGACCTCGGTGCGCCCGAGATCATCGTGAACAACGAGAAGCGCATGCTCCAGGAGGCCGTCGACGCCCTGTTCGACAACGGTCGTCGTGGTCGCCCGGTCACCGGTCCCGGTAACCGCCCGCTGAAGTCCCTCAGCGACATGCTGAAGGGTAAGCAGGGTCGTTTCCGTCAGAACCTTCTCGGTAAGCGTGTGGACTACTCCGCGCGTTCCGTGATCGTCGTCGGTCCGCAGCTGAAGCTGCACCAGTGTGGTCTGCCGAAGGCCATGGCGCTGGAGCTCTTCAAGCCGTTCGTGATGAAGCGCCTGGTCGACCTGAACCACGCGCAGAACATCAAGAGCGCCAAGCGCATGGTGGAGCGCGGCCGCACGGTCGTGTACGACGTCCTCGAAGAGGTCATCGCCGAGCACCCGGTTCTGCTGAACCGTGCTCCCACCCTGCACCGCCTCGGCATCCAGGCCTTCGAGCCGCAGCTGGTCGAGGGCAAGGCCATCCAGATCCACCCGCTCGTCTGCACCGCGTTCAACGCGGACTTCGACGGTGACCAGATGGCCGTCCACCTGCCGCTCTCCGCGGAGGCGCAGGCCGAGGCCCGCATCCTGATGCTGTCCTCGAACAACATCCTCAAGCCCGCCGACGGCCGTCCGGTGACGATGCCGACCCAGGACATGGTCCTCGGTCTGTTCTTCCTCACCACCGACGGTGAACTCCGTGACGTCAAGGGCGAGGGCCGCGCGTTCGGCTCCGTCGCCGAGGCGATCATGGCGTTCGACGCCGGCGAGCTGGCTCTGCAGTCGCAGGTCGACATCCGCTTCCCGGTGGGCACCATCCCGCCGCGTGGCTGGACGCCGCCGGTGGCCGAGGAGGGCGAGCCGGAGTACCAGTCGGGCGACAGCTTCCGGCTGCGTACGACCCTGGGCCGCGCGCTCTTCAACGAGCTGCTGCCCGAGGACTACCCGTTCGTCGACTACTCGGTGGGCAAGAAGCAGCTCTCCGAGATCGTCAACGACCTGGCCGAGCGCTACCCCAAGGTCATCGTGGCGGCGACGCTCGACAACCTGAAGGCGTCCGGCTTCTTCTGGGCGACCCGTTCCGGCGTCACCGTGGCCATCTCCGACATCGTCGTTCCCGAGGCGAAGGTCGAGATCGTCAAGGGCTACGAGGCCCAGGACGAGAAGGTCCAGAAGCAGTACGAGCGCGGTCTCATCACGAAGGAAGAGCGCACTCAGGAGCTCATCGCGATCTGGACCAAGGCGACCAACGAGGTTGCCGAGGCGATGAACGCGAACTTCCCGAAGACCAACCCCATCTTCATGATGGTTGACTCGGGTGCCCGAGGAAACATGATGCAGATGCGTCAGATCGCCGGTATGCGTGGTCTGGTGTCGAACGCCAAGAACGAGACGATCCCGCGTCCGATCAAGGCCTCCTTCCGTGAGGGCCTGTCGGTGCTGGAGTACTTCATCTCGACTCACGGTGCTCGTAAGGGTCTGGCGGACACGGCTCTGCGTACCGCCGACTCGGGTTACCTCACCCGTCGTCTGGTCGACGTCTCCCAGGACGTCATCATTCGCGAGGAGGACTGCGGCACCGACCGTGGCCTCAAGCTCAAGATCGCCGAGCGCGGTGCCGACGGCACGCTGCGCAAGACGGACGACGTCGAGACCAGCGTCTACGCCCGCATGCTGGCCGAGGACATCGTCGTCGACGGCAAGGTCATCGCGCCGGCCAACGTCGACCTCGGTGACGTGCTCATCGACGCCCTGGTCGCCAACGGCGTGGAGGAGGTCAAGACCCGCTCGGTCCTGACCTGTGAGTCGGCGGTCGGCACCTGTGCCTTCTGCTACGGCCGCTCGCTGGCCACCGGCAAGCTGGTCGACATCGGTGAGGCGGTCGGCATCATCGCCGCCCAGTCCATCGGTGAGCCCGGTACCCAGCTGACGATGCGTACCTTCCACACCGGTGGTGTGGCCGGTGACGACATCACCCAGGGTCTGCCCCGTGTCGTCGAGCTCTTCGAGGCTCGTACGCCGAAGGGTGTCGCCCCGATCTCCGAGGCCGCGGGCCGTGTCCGCATCGAGGAGACCGAGAAGACCAAGAAGCTCGTCGTCACCCCGGACGACGGCAGCGACGAGACGGCGTTCCCGATCTCGAAGCGTGCCCGTCTGCTCGTGGGCGAGGGCGACCACGTCGAGGTCGGCCAGAAGCTGACCGTGGGTGCCACCAACCCGCACGACGTGCTGCGCATCCTGGGTCAGCGTGCCGTCCAGGTCCACCTGGTCGGCGAGGTCCAGAAGGTCTACAACTCGCAGGGTGTGTCGATCCACGACAAGCACATCGAGATCATCATCCGGCAGATGCTGCGCCGCGTGACGATCATCGAGTCCGGCGACGCGGAGCTGCTGCCGGGCGAGCTCGTCGAGCGCTCGAAGTTCGAGACCGAGAACCGTCGTGTGGTCACCGAGGGCGGTCACCCCGCCTCCGGCCGTCCGCAGCTGATGGGTATCACCAAGGCCTCGCTGGCGACGGAGTCCTGGCTGTCGGCCGCCTCCTTCCAGGAGACGACCCGAGTGCTGACGGACGCGGCGATCAACGCCAAGTCCGACAGCCTCATCGGCCTCAAGGAGAACGTCATCATCGGTAAGCTCATCCCGGCCGGTACGGGTCTGTCCCGTTACCGCAACATCCGGGTGGAGCCCACCGAGGAGGCCAAGGCCGCGATGTACTCGGCCGTCGGCTACGACGACATCGACTACTCGCCGTTCGGCACCGGCTCCGGCCAGGCCGTTCCGCTGGAGGACTACGACTACGGTCCGTACAACCAGTAGGCGAGCAGTACCTGTTCGACCCGCAGGGCGGTCACCCCGAGGAAGTTCGGGGTGGCCGCCCTGCGGCGCGTTGGCGCATGATGGGGGCAACGCAGTGTCGGTCCGGGGGAAGTGGTGTCGTGACGAATCCGCAGTGGCAGCCGGCGCCCTGGCCGCCGCACCAGAGCCAGCAGCCCTCCATGCTCGCCGCGCACTCCGACCGGGAGCGTGCGGTCGACGTTCTGCGGGCCGGTTTCGCCGAGGGGCGGCTCCAGCAGCCCGAGTACGAGAAGCGGGTCGAGCGGGCCTATCAGGCGCGCACGGTGGCGGAGCTGAGCACGCTCGTCGCGGACCTGCCGCAGGGGCCCACACCGCAGCAGCAGATGCCGATGGCGCACGTACCGCAGACGTTCCGGCCGATGCCGCCCGCGCCCACCAACGGCAAGGCGATCGGCGCGCTGGCCTGTGGTGTGGGTACGTTCTTCAGCGGGGGCATCACCGCCATCCCGGCGGTGATTCTGGGGCACATGGCCCGAGGTGAGATCCGTCGCACACGGGAGCAGGGCGACGGGATGGCCGTCGGCGGGCTCGTGCTGGGCTGGCTGTGGATCGGACTCTGGGCATTCATCCTGGTCATCGCCCTGCTGGCGAGCGCGGGATCAAGCTAGGGCCGGTGCCGGCGGGGGTGCGATCCGGCCACGCTCCGGAAACCCCCGGCTACCGGGACGAATGCCCCGGGCGGGCTGCGAAAGCCCGGCGTGTCGTAGTGGACTGCATTTGTTTTGACCGAAGTCCGTGAGGTAGGTACGCTCAGACCTTGTGCCTGGGGTGTGCCTTGGGCTCGTGTGCGTGTCTTCAGCCGCACGGCGAGTTCGGATCAGGACCTGTCGGATCTGATCATGGCCACCGCAATCTGCCGCTTCCCGCCCTTCGGCGGGGGTCTGCAGTATTCGACACACCCGACCGCGTGGGTCGGAAGCGTTCCAGGTTAGCTTTACTACTCGGCACACAGAAACCGGAGAAGTAGTGCCTACGATCCAGCAGCTGGTCCGGAAGGGCCGGCAGGACAAGGTCGAGAAGAACAAGACGCCCGCACTCGAGGGTTCGCCCCAGCGCCGTGGCGTCTGCACGCGTGTGTTCACGACCACCCCGAAGAAGCCGAACTCGGCCCTCCGTAAGGTCGCGCGTGTGCGTCTGACCAGCGGCATCGAGGTCACGGCCTACATTCCGGGTGAGGGACACAACCTGCAGGAGCACTCCATCGTGCTCGTGCGCGGCGGCCGTGTGAAGGACCTGCCCGGTGTTCGCTACAAGATCATCCGCGGTTCGCTTGACACCCAGGGTGTCAAGAACCGCAAGCAGGCCCGCAGCCGCTACGGCGCCAAGAAGGAGAAGTAGAAATGCCTCGTAAGGGCCCCGCCCCGAAGCGCCCGGTCATCATCGACCCGGTCTACGGTTCTCCTCTGGTGACCTCCCTCATCAACAAGGTGCTGCTGAACGGCAAGCGCTCCACCGCCGAGCGCATCGTGTACGGCGCCATGGAGGGCCTGCGTGAGAAGTCGGGCGCCGACCCGGTCATCACGCTGAAGCGCGCGCTCGAGAACATCAAGCCGACCCTTGAGGTCAAGTCCCGCCGTGTCGGTGGCGCGACCTACCAGGTCCCGGTCGAGGTCAAGCCCGGCCGCGCCAGCACCCTCGCGCTCCGCTGGCTCGTCGGCTACTCCCGCGCCCGTCGCGAGAAGACGATGACCGAGCGTCTGACGAACGAGCTGCTCGACGCCTCGAACGGCCTCGGCGCTGCCGTCAAGAAGCGCGAGGACACGCACAAGATGGCCGAGTCCAACAAGGCCTTCGCGCACTACCGCTGGTAGTCGCTACCCACATCGAGACCGAGAGAAGACTGAAGCCTTATGGCTACCACTTCACTTGACCTGGCCAAGGTGCGCAACATCGGCATCATGGCCCACATCGACGCGGGCAAGACGACGACGACCGAGCGGATCCTGTTCTACACCGGCGTCTCGTACAAGATCGGTGAGGTCCACGACGGCGCTGCCACGATGGACTGGATGGAGCAGGAGCAGGAGCGTGGCATCACGATCACCTCTGCTGCCACCACCTGTCACTGGCCGCTCGAGAACGACGACTACACGATCAACATCATCGACACCCCCGGGCACGTCGACTTCACCGTTGAGGTGGAGCGCTCCCTGCGTGTGCTCGATGGTGCTGTGACGGTGTTCGACGGCGTCGCCGGCGTTGAGCCGCAGTCCGAGACGGTGTGGCGTCAGGCCGACCGTTACGGCGTGCCGCGCATCTGCTTCGTGAACAAGCTGGACCGCACGGGTGCCGAGTTCCACCGCTGCGTCGACATGATCGTCGACCGCCTCGGTGCGACCCCGCTCGTCATGCAGCTGCCCATCGGTGCCGAGGCCGACTTCCAGGGTGTCGTCGACCTCGTCACGATGAAGGCGTTCGTCTGGTCCGCCGAGGCCGCGAAGGGCGAGGCGTACGACATCGTCGACATCCCCGCCACGCACACCGAGGCTGCCGAGGAGTACCGCGGCAAGCTGCTCGAGGCCGTCGCGGAGAACGACGAAGAGATGATGGAGCTGTTCCTGGAGGGCACCGAGCCCACCGTCGAGCAGCTGCACGCCGCCGTGCGTCGCATCACCATCGCCTCCGGCAAGGGCGGCGACACCACCGTCACCCCCGTGTTCTGCGGCACCGCGTTCAAGAACAAGGGCGTTCAGCCCCTGCTCGACGCCGTCGTGCGCTACCTGCCGACCCCGCTCGACGTCGAGGCCATCGAGGGCCACGACGTCAAGGACCCCGAGGTCGTCGTCAAGCGCAAGCCGTCGGACGACGAGCCGCTGGCCGCTCTGGCCTTCAAGATCATGAGCGACCCGCACCTCGGCAAGCTCACCTTCGTCCGGGTTTACTCGGGCCGCCTGGAGTCCGGCACCGCGGTGCTGAACCCCGTCAAGGGCAAGAAGGAGCGCATCGGCAAGATCTACCGCATGCACGCGAACAAGCGTGAGGAGATCGAGTCGGTGGGCGCCGGTGACATCGTCGCCGTCATGGGTCTGAAGCAGACCACCACGGGCGAGACGCTCTGTGACGACAAGCAGCAGGTCATCCTGGAGTCCATGGACTTCCCGGCGCCTGTCATCCAGGTCGCCATCGAGCCGAAGTCCAAGGGTGACCAGGAGAAGCTGGGTGTCGCCATCCAGCGCCTCTCGGAGGAGGACCCCTCCTTCCAGGTGCACTCGGACGAGGAGACCGGCCAGACCATCATCGGTGGTATGGGCGAGCTTCACCTCGAGGTGCTCGTCGACCGCATGAAGCGCGAGTTCCGCGTCGAGGCGAACGTCGGCAAGCCCCAGGTCGCGTACCGCGAGACGATCCGTCAGGCCGTCGAGCGCGTGGACTACACCCACAAGAAGCAGACCGGTGGTACCGGTCAGTTCGCCAAGGTGCAGATCGCGATCGAGCCGATCGAGAGCGGCGAGTCCTCGTACGAGTTCGTCAACAAGGTCACCGGTGGCCGCATCCCCCGGGAGTACATCCCGTCGGTGGACGCGGGTGCGCAGGAAGCCATGCAGTTCGGCATCCTGGCCGGCTACGAGATGACGGGCGTCCGCGTCACGCTTCTCGACGGTGCCTACCACGAGGTCGACTCCTCGGAGCTCGCCTTCAAGATCGCCGGTTCGCAGGCCTTCAAGGAGGCCGCGCGCAAGGCGAAGCCCGTGCTGCTCGAGCCGATGATGGCCGTCGAGGTCACCACGCCCGAGGACTACATGGGCGACGTCATCGGTGACATCAACTCCCGCCGTGGCCAGATCCAGGCCATGGAGGAGCGCAGCGGCGCTCGCGTCGTGAAGGGCCTCGTGCCCCTCTCGGAGATGTTCGGCTACGTCGGCGACCTCCGCAGCAAGACGTCGGGTCGCGCAAGCTACTCAATGCAGTTCGACTCCTACGCCGAGGTTCCGCGGAACGTCGCCGAGGAGATCATCGCGAAGGCCAAGGGCGAGTAACTCACTCGAGTTCACGCTTTAGGCTTGACTCCGGAGCCCGATCGGGCATTCAGGGGCGAAAGCTTCTGAATGCCCCCGGGCCCTGGCTTTCCAGCAAAGATCACCTGGCGCCGATGAAGCAAGGCGTACAGAACCACTCCACAGGAGGACCCAGTGGCGAAGGCGAAGTTCGAGCGGACTAAGCCGCACGTCAACATCGGCACCATCGGTCACATTGACCACGGTAAGACGACCCTCACGGCCGCCATTACCAAGGTGCTGCACGACGCGTACCCGGACATCAACGAGGCGTCCGCGTTCGACCAGATCGACAAGGCTCCTGAGGAGCGCCAGCGCGGTATCACGATCTCGATCGCGCACGTCGAGTACCAGACCGAGGCGCGTCACTACGCCCACGTCGACTGCCCCGGTCACGCGGACTACATCAAGAACATGATCACGGGTGCCGCGCAGATGGACGGCGCCATCCTCGTGGTCGCCGCCACCGACGGCCCGATGCCGCAGACCAAGGAGCACGTGCTCCTGGCCCGCCAGGTCGGCGTTCCGTACATCGTTGTCGCCCTGAACAAGGCCGACATGGTGGACGACGAGGAGATCCTGGAGCTCGTCGAGCTCGAGGTTCGTGAGCTCCTCTCCGAGTACGAGTTCCCGGGCGACGACGTTCCGGTCGTCAAGGTCTCGGCGCTCAAGGCGCTCGAGGGCGACAAGGAGTGGGGCAACTCGGTCCTGGAGCTCATGGCCGCCGTCGACTCCGCCATCCCGGAGCCGGAGCGCGACGTCGACAAGCCGTTCCTCATGCCCATCGAGGACGTCTTCACGATCACCGGTCGCGGTACGGTCGTCACCGGCCGTATCGAGCGTGGTGTCCTGAAGGTCAACGAGACCGTCGACATCATCGGCATCAAGACCGAGAAGACCACCACCACGGTCACCGGCATCGAGATGTTCCGCAAGCTGCTCGACGAGGGCCAGGCCGGTGAGAACGTCGGTCTGCTCCTCCGTGGCATCAAGCGCGAGGACGTCGAGCGCGGCCAGGTCATCATCAAGCCGGGTTCGGTCACGCCGCACACCGAGTTTGAGGCCCAGGCCTACATCCTGTCGAAGGACGAGGGTGGCCGTCACACCCCCTTCTTCAACAACTACCGCCCGCAGTTCTACTTCCGTACGACGGACGTGACCGGCGTCGTGACCCTCCCCGAGGGCACCGAGATGGTCATGCCGGGTGACAACACCGAGATGAAGGTGGAGCTCATCCAGCCCGTCGCCATGGAGGAGGGCCTCAAGTTCGCCATCCGTGAGGGTGGCCGGACCGTCGGCGCCGGCCAGGTCACCAAGATCAACAAGTAAGTCCGCTTACTTGCTGGGCTTGATGCCTGGTAGCTCCTACTGCGAGCTCTGAAAGGGCCCGTACGACTTCGGTCGTACGGGCCCTTTTGCATGCGCCGAAGCGCTTCTACGCGGCGAACGTCCAGCGCACGGCGGCCACGATGCCGAGGACCGCGCCCGGCGCGACCCAGGTCCAGCTGATGACGCGGCGCACCGACCGCGGCAGCCACAGGGCGACCAGCGCGACGCCGAACACGACCGTGACGAAGCAGGACAGCTCGATGCCGCGGTGGGCGGGGATGTCCCAGACACCCTGCGGCTCGATCGTCAGGGCCGTCCAGCAGAAGTACGCGGAGAGCAGGGTCAGGATGCCGATCGGCACGGCGAGGACGAGGCGCACGCAGCCGCGGTCCTCGTCGGACAGGTCGGGCCGGGCGGAGTGAGGGGCCATCGGGCCAGTGTGGGGCCCGGCCCGCGGCGGGATCAGGCTTTTGCGCGGGCCGGTCGCCACAGCCAGGGCCGGGCGTCCGGGGAGAGTCCCGCCGCCGTCGGTCCGCGCCGGTCCGCCACCAGGGCCGGGCCGTCCAGGGTGACGGGGCCCGTGGCCGGGCGGGTGATCCTGCCGTCCTCCAGGAGCTGGACCCGGCCGTCGGTGCCGAGCCCGAGCAGATAACCGCCCGCCGCCGCCACCGGGCCGTAGCCGGGGAAGTCGAGCGCCGGGCCGCCGGGGGAGAGCAGCCGGGCCGAGGCGGGCGGCCGGTAGTAGAGGCGGCCGTCCGCCGCGGCGATCGCGTCGGCGGGGACGGGCAGGACGGCGAGCGGGGCCGCTCCGTCCGGCGTCCAGTGGTGGACCGTGTCGCGGCCGGGGGCGTACACGTGCACCTGCCCGTCGCCGCCCACCACCGCGGTGAGGCCGTCCTGGACGGGGCCGCCGCCGAGGTCGCGCCAGGGCGACCAGGTTCCGGCCGTGTCCCGTACGCGGGTGCTGATGCCCTGCGCCGCGTTGCGCACGAAGAGGTGGACGCGCCCGTCGGGAGCGGTGACCGCCACCGGGACCCCGATGCGCCGGCCGCGGTCGGGGTCGCTGCCCTCGGGATTGCCGAGACCGGTCCAGGAGCCGTACCTGTGCGGGCCGCGCTGCTCCAGGGCCACGATCTCCCGGGCGTCGGTCGCGCCGCGGCCCTCGATCGCGGCGAGCCGCAGCCCGAGGACGAGGTGGCGGCCGCCGGGGAGCACGGCGCCGCCGAGCACCGGGGCGAGCGGGCCGCCGCCGAGGTCGACCGGGGCCCCGAACCTCCCGTCCTTCTCCTCGTAGCGCACCGCCCGCAGTCCGAGCACGCCGTACGCGGTGAGGTGGCCGTCGGGGTCCGGGGCGAGCGCGAGGCGTGGCCCCGGGTAGCGGTGGTGGGTGGCGCGGACCCAGCCCTTGCGGTTGGTGAGGGGGCGGTCGCCGCCGACGTTGTAGTCGCCGCAGCCCGACGGGTTGCCGCAGCTCCAGTCGGGGGCCGCGCCGTAGGGGACGAGGTGGGCCGCCTTCTGGGCCAGGACCTGGGCCGGGAGGTTCTTGGGCCAGTGGTGGTTGTAGTAGCCGCGGAAGGCGGTGACGGCGAAGGCGGGCGGCCCGCCCCCGGCCTGTCGCGCCCAGCGGATCAGCGCGGCCCAGGTGAAGCAGGCGACGGCGGTGTGGTCGGCGTGGTCGGAGTAGCCGGGCTGCTCGCTGTCGCGGATCCGGGTGATCCGGTCGCCGAGCTGGATGTCGGGGTCCGGGTCGAGGGTGTGCACCAGGGTGGGGCGGTAGCGCTGGAAGAGCTCGACGAGGACGGTGACCAGGGAGTCGTAGTCGTACGTCTGGACCGTGCGCAGCGGCGAGCCGTCGGGGACGAGGGTGCGCAGGAGCAGACCGCTCTCGCGCCACAGCGCGGGGACGCCCATGTGGCCCGCCGGGGTGTGCATCGCGAGGTCGAGATGGACCAACTCGACGCGTCTGCCCCGGTGTTCGAGGGAGCTGGCCTCGGCCTGGAAGCCGCTGGGCAGTCGCAGGACGATGGTGTCCCAGCGGGTGAAGACGGGCAGGCCGAGCTGGGTCGCGTAGGACTGGCGCAGGCCCTGGTGGCGGGCGGCGGAGTAGGCGGCCTTGTTCGGGGCGGGCTGCCGGTCCGCGTCGGTCTTGTTCCGTCCGTCGGCCTCGCCCGCGGTGACGTACACGCAGACGAGCGGGGTGCCCGCGTCGAAGGCGTGCTGCGCGTCCGGGTTCATGAAGTACAGGTCGTCGTCGGGGTGGGCGAGGACCTGGAGCAGCAGGGCGCGGTCGGCCTGGGCGGCGGGCAGGCCCGAGGCGGGGGCGGGGGCGGTGGTGCGCGGCGGGGGAGCGGGGGTGGCGCGGGAGCAGGCGGTGAGCGAACCGGCGGCGGCGAGAGCGGCGGCGCCGCCGAGAACGACGGAGCGGCGGGACGTACCTCGCTCAACAGGCTTTTCGGGCCCCGCTATCGCAGGTCGCTTCCGCATGAGGGCGTACTCCGTCCGCTGTGGAGGCAGCGGTCGGTCGTGCGCTCGCCTCTGTTCAGGTGCTGTGGTGATTCACCTGGTGAGAGGGTCGCCAAGGGGTGGGGGTTCCATGCGCGTACATGTTCCGTTCACCCGAAGGGTGTGCGGTCCGTCCATGCGCTCCCGTTCAGGAGTCGCCGAGGACGAAGGACGTCTGCGACTTCGGGAAGCCGGTCGAGCTCAGCTCCACCAGGTACGTGCCTGACGGTGCGCTGCCGCCGGAAGGGGGAGCGCAGTCGGGGGCGCTCGGCTTCCGGTCCCACTTCACGGTGTGGGTGATGGTGCCCCCGGCGGGCGCGCGGAGCAGTTGGCCGCCTGTCTCGGGGCAGTCGTCCGAGGACCACAGAGGCTTGTCCTCACCGGCCTTGCTGAACACCAGTACGGCCCTCCGCGGCCCCAGGTCGATCTTGCAGTCGCTCGTGGAGCTGTTCTTCGCGGTGATCTCCATGTGCGGCTGTTCGCCGGGCTCGTAGGAGTTGTGTGCGCTGCGCACGGACAGCGACACGGCGCCCGAGGTGCAGTCGGGCAGGGGGCTCACGGCGGACGCGGTGGGCTTCGGTGAGGACTTCGGGGAGGCCTTTGGTGAGGACTTCGGTGAGCCCTTCGGGGAGGCCGAACTCTTTCGCGGAGAGGCGCCGGGAGCGGCGGAGACCGTCGATCCTGCCTTGTCCGCCGTCGAGCCGTCGCCGCCGTGCTGGTCGGCGCCCACGGTGAGGACCGCCCAGACCGTGGCGCCGAGCGCCCCGAGGGCGAGCAGCGCGACGAGCGCCCGTCGGCGGGACGGAAGGCCGCGGGCGCGGTGCCGGACGGGTTCCGGGAACGCGGCCATCGCGGTGCGCGCGGCGGAGGGCGCGGTGGTGCGCGGGCGAGCGGTGACCGTGGGCGCGGAGCGGTCCGGGCGGGGTCCCGTCGACGGGGACGGGGACGGGGACGGAGGCAGGAAGCGGAGGTCCCCCGCCGGGATGTCGGTGACGACGCGCAGCGTCTGGGGCTGCCCGGGCTTCCGGTAGGCCCGGTGCAGTTCCGTGATCCGGTCCTGGACGGCCCGCTGGAACTCCAGGAGGTCGAGGTCCCCGGCGCCGCGGTGGGTGGCCACGACGTCCGACACCGATCGCGAGAAGATGCTGAAGGACTCGTCCGGACCCACTCCGGGCACCGGGTCGACGGGCTTGTCCCTGGCGCGGACGAACAGGGCGAACTGCCCCGGTGAACAGGCGTACACGAAGGCGACCTTGCGGCGCAGCGCGGCACCGGCCTTCTGCCGCCCCCACTGCCGGACACCGGCCACACCCATGGAGCTCTGCTCGATCCCCTCACGACAGGCGTCGATCAGGAAGACGACGCGGGCCGCGGGCGTCTCGTCCAGGTGCGCACGCCAGTCGATGGCCACGCACCCGGACTCGAAGGGGTGCGTGTCCTCCTGAACGTCCTCCGGGACCAGGAAGTCGCGGCCTCCGGCGTGCACCCCGTGGCCGCTCAGCAGCACGAGCAGGGTGTCGTCCCGTCCGGCCCGTCTGAGGAAGCCGGTCACCTGGCCGTCGACGAAGTTCCTGGAGACCTGCTTGCCGCCTTCCCGCGCGGCCACGACCAGGACGTCGAACCCCCGGTCCTCGAGCGCCGAGCCGAGGCGGGCCAGGTCCGCGGGGACGAAGGGAAGCGGGGAGACACCGGGCATCTCGTAGTCGCTCGCCCCGATGAGCAGGGCCCTGTGCCGTGCCATCACGTACCGGTCACTGCTTGAAGACCAGCGTGATGCCGTGGCCCCGCTGGATCTGCGCGCTGCCGATGAACTGCACCCCGCCGCTCGCGGTCACCGAGAAGGACAGGTGCGCCTCGCGCAGCGGCAACGGTCCGCCGCGCGCCGCGGCTTCCGCGAAGACTTCCTGCAACGCGTCCACGGCGTCGGCGAGGTTCTTCCGTAACGGTCCGAGCGGCACGTTCCGCAGCCGTACGTCCGCGTCGTCGTCCCGGAACAGCCCCATGGTGTCGCCGTCGTCCCCGAACTCGCTGTCCGCGTCGTCCTGGTGATCGTGCGACACCCAGAACGGCAGTCCCGGAACATCGGACGACCCCGCGGCGGCAGAACCCATCGCTCCCCCTCGATCAGCGACAACATGTCAACTGTACGGAGCGGCAGGGGAGTTCGGGGCCGCAGTGGCCGATCCGGTGTCCGGGACCGCGGAGGTCAGTGCCGGCCCGCCTGGGGCTTGGCGTCGACCAGGAGGGCTGCGAAGACTCCGGCGAGCAGCATCGCGCCGACGGCGTACCAGATCGCGTGGGTGTAGCCGTGGACGATGCCCGCGGCGACGACCTGGTCCTTCTTCGACGGGTCGGTCAGATGGCCCGCGATGTACGAGCCCGTGGCCGACGTCGCGATCGTGTTCAGCAGGGCCGTGCCGAGCGAACCGCCCACCTGCTGCGAGGTGTTGACCATCGCGGAGGTGACGCCGGCGTCCTGCGGGCGCACGCCGCTGGTGGCCGTGGAGAAGACCGGCATGAACGTCAGGCCCATGCCGAGGCCGAGGATCAGCTCGGCGGGCAGGACGTGGGTGGCGTAGGCGGAGTCGACGCCGAGCTGCGTGAGGATCAGCAGGCCGGACGCGGCCAGGATCATGCCCGGGACCATGAGCGCGCGGGCGGGGACCTTCGGCAGCAGGCGGGCCGAGATCTGCGTCGAGCCGATGATGATCGCGACCGACATCGGCAGGAAGGCCAGGCCGGTGCGGACCGGCGAGTATCCGAGGATGCCCTGGAGGTAGTACGTCATGAACAGGAACAGGCCGAACATGCCGACCGTGGCCAGGCCCATGGTCAGGAAGCAGCCGGCCCGGTTGCGGTCCCTGAGGACGTGCAGCGGCAGCAGCGGCGACTTCGCGCGGGACTGCCAGAAGACGAACGCGACGAGCAGGACGGCGCCGCCGATCAGTAGGGAGACGACCATCGAGTCGCCCCAGCCGCGCGGCTCGGCCTCCGAGAAGCCGTAGACGATCGCGACGAGACCGCCGCAGCCCAGGATCACGCCGGGCACGTCGAGCTTGATGTCCTTGTGGCCCGCGCGGTCGTTCAGCAGGATCACGGCGCCGACGACGGCGACGATCGCGATCGGGATGTTGACGTACAGGCACCAGCGCCAGTTCAGGTACGAGGTGAGGATGCCGCCGAGCAGCAGACCGACGGCGCCGCCCGCGCCCGCGAGCGCGCCGTAGATGCCGAACGCCTTGCCGCGCTCGCGCGGGTCGGTGAACGTCGTGGTCATCAGGGACAGCGCCGACGGGGCGAGGATCGCGCCGAAGACGCCCTGCAGCGCGCGGGCGCCGAAGAGCATGCCGGGGCTCTGCGCGGCGCCGCCGATCGCCGAGGCGAGGGCGAAACCGATCAGGCCGATGATGAAGGTGCGCTTGCGGCCGACGAGGTCGGCGACGCGGCCGCCGAGCAGCAGCAGGCCGCCGAAGGCCAGGGTGTACGCCGTGATGACCCACTGCCGGTTGGCGTCGGACATGCCGAGGGCCGTCTGGGCGGAGGGCAGCGCGATGTTCACGATGGTCGCGTCGAGGACCACCATCAGCTGGGCCAGGGCGATGACGACCAGGCCCCACCAGCGGCGGGGATCGGGCGCATCGGCCGCCGGCGCGGCGGGGGAGACCGGCGCCGTCCGGATGGCGGGCGCGGATATGGAGTCGCTCATGGGCGAGGTGTCGCTTCCTGTGTTTCGCGGAGGTGCGGGAGTCGAGGGCGCTCAGCCTGATGCGTACCGATACGTACGGGGTCGCATTTTTAGCGAGCGAGCCTGATCGTCAGTAGCACTGACTATCAGGCAAGGATACGCTACGAAACATGACGAACGACCCCGCGCAGACCGGACTTCTGACCCAGCGCCTCGGGTATCTCGTCAAGCACGCCCATCTCCAGCTCGCCGAGCGGCTCGCCGAGGCGCTGGGTCCCTACGGGGTTCATCCGCGCGAGGTGGGCATCCTGTCGGTGCTCGCGGCCGACGGTGAGGAGCGCTCGCAGCACGAACTGGCGCAACTGATCGGGGTGGACCGCACGACGATGGTCGCGGTCGTCGACGAGCTCGAGCGCAAGGGCCTGGTCGAACGGCACCGCAGCGAGCGCGACCGGCGCCGCAATGTCGTGGTGCTCACACCCGCGGGTGTCACCTGTCAGCGCGAGGCGGACCGGGCGCGCGCCGAGGCGGAAGAGGCTTATCTGGCGCCGCTCGACGAGGCGTCGGCGCGGGCCCTGACCAGGGCGCTGCGCACGCTGTACGCGGCGCACGCGGGCCGGTAGCGGCGTTTTCCCCGGCGTGCGGCCACCCCGGGTTTGACCTTCGTCACTCTCGGGGTAGTCTCTTCCGCTCGATTGGCCCCGGACATGCCCCGTATGGCAGACTGTCGGGGTTGCTCGGTTGAGTGCCGATGCTGCGCGCCTCCCGCCGGGAGGACCGGAAGCGAGTCCCACAGTACTCGTCGCCTTATCTGTCGCCTGCGGCAGCGCTGGGGCGGACGTACGGGAATCTTCCGGGAAGTTCAGCGCGGAGCTCCACCAGGCACCTGGTGGGTTTCTTCCCCCAGTCCATGTGGCCCAGGGCCGCGGTTCCTGTAGCAGGGAAATCCGTACGGATATTTCTGTCAGCGAGACTGCGACACGCCCGACCGCGTGGGTCGGAGGAAGTGTGAAACAGGGCCCCTCAGGAGCCAGAGCGTTACGAGAGACAGGACTACTAAGTAGCCATGGCGGGACAGAAGATCCGCATCCGGCTCAAGGCCTACGACCACGAGGTCATCGACTCTTCGGCGAAGAAGATCGTCGAGACGGTGACTCGCACTGGTGCGTCGGTCGCGGGCCCGGTGCCGCTGCCTACCGAGAAGAACGTGTACTGCGTCATCAAGTCGCCGCACAAGTACAAGGACTCGCGCGAGCACTTCGAGATGCGCACGCACAAGCGCCTGATCGACATCCTCGACCCGACGCCCAAGACCGTTGACTCTCTGATGCGACTCGACCTCCCGGCCGGTGTCGACATCGAGATCAAGCTCTAAGGGTCGGTGAGCTGAAGATGGCTAAGCAGATCAAGGGCATCCTGGGCGAGAAGCTCGGCATGACGCAGGTGTGGGACGAGAACAACCGTGTTGTTCCGGTCACCGTCGTCAAGGCCGGCCCCAACGTCGTGACCCAGGTCCGTACGAACGACTCCGACGGCTACGAGTCCGTCCAGATCGCGTTCGGCGAGATCGACCCGCGCAAGGTGAACAAGCCCCTCAAGGGCCACTTCGCCAAGGCCGACGTCACCCCCCGTCGTCACCTCGTCGAGATCCGTACCGCTGACGCCAGCGAGTACACCCTCGGCCAGGAGATCACCGCTGAGACCTTCGAGTCCGGCGTCAAGGTGGACGTGACCGGCAAGAGCAAGGGCAAGGGCTTCGCCGGTGTCATGAAGCGTCACAACTTCAAGGGCCTCGGCGCCGGTCACGGCACCCAGCGCAAGCACCGCTCGCCCGGCTCCATCGGTGGCTGCGCCACCCCGGGTCGTGTGTTCAAGGGCCTCCGCATGGCGGGCCGTATGGGCAACGAGCGGGTCACCACCCAGAACCTGACCGTTCACGCCGTTGACGCGGAGAAGGGCCTGCTCCTCATCAAGGGCGCGGTTCCTGGTCCGAACGGCGGCCTCGTCCTGGTCCGCACCGCGGCCAAGGGGGCCTGAGGACTATGAGCACCATTGACATTCTGTCGCCCTCCGGCGACAAGACCGGGACCGTTGAGCTCCCGGCCGAGATCTTCGACGTAGAGAAGATCAGCGTTCCGCTGCTCCACCAGGTTGTCGTCGCGCAGCTGGCCGCGGCCCGTCAGGGCACGCACAAGGTCAAGCGTCGTGGCGAGGTCCGTGGTGGCGGTAAGAAGCCTTACCGCCAGAAGGGCACCGGCCGCGCCCGCCAGGGTTCGACCCGCGCGCCGCAGTTCGCCGGCGGTGGCGTCGTTCACGGCCCCACCCCGCGTGACTACTCGCAGCGGACCCCGAAGAAGATGAAGGCCGCGGCCCTGCGCCACGCCCTCACCGACCGGGCCCGCAACGCTCGCATCCACGTCGTCACCGGCGTGGTCGAGGGCGAGGTCTCCACCAAGGCCGCCAAGTCGCTGCTCGGTAAGATCTCGGAGCGCAAGAACGTGCTCCTGGTGATCGACCGTGCCGACGAGGTCGCGCTGCTCTCCGCTCGCAACCTGCCCCAGGTCCACATCCTGGAGCCGGGCCAGCTGAACACGTACGACGTTCTCGTCTCGGACGACGTGGTCTTCACCCAGGCCGCTTTCGAGTCCTTCGTGTCTGGCCCGAAGGCCAATGACACCGAAGGGAGCGAAGCCTGATGGCTACGCGTCACCCGAGCATCGCCTCGAAGGCCGCCAAGGCCGCCAAGGCCGCGCGCGTCGCCAAGGCGAAGCGCCACGCCACCGAGGGCAAGAACACCGTCGAGACCCCGCTGAGCAAGAGCTTCACGGACCCCCGTGACGTTCTCGTCAAGCCGGTCGTCTCGGAGAAGAGCTACGCGCTGCTCGACGAGGGCAAGTACACCTTCGTCGTGGCGCCGGGCGCCAACAAGACCCAGATCAAGCAGGCCGTCGAGGCGGTCTTCTCGGTCAAGGTCACGGGCGTCAACACGCTCAACCGCCAGGGCAAGCGCAAGCGCACCCGCACCGGTTTCGGCAAGCGTGCCGACTCCAAGCGCGCGATCGTGACCCTCGCTGAGGGCGACCGTATCGACATCTTCGGCCAGGCCTCCTAACGGAGCGCCCTGGTCCGAATATCGGACGAGGACTGAGAAATGGGAATCCGCAAGTACAAGCCGACTACGCCGGGCCGTCGTGGCTCCAGCGTCGCCGACTTCGTCGAGGTCACGCGGTCCACGCCGGAGAAGTCGCTGGTCCGCCCGCTGCACAGCAAGGGCGGCCGTAACAACGCCGGTCGTGTGACCGTTCGCCACCAGGGTGGTGGCCACAAGCGCGCCTACCGCGTGATCGACTTCCGTCGTCACGACAAGGACGGCGTGCCCGCGAAGGTCGCTCACATCGAGTACGACCCCAACCGCACGGCGCGCATCGCGCTCCTGCACTACGCGGACGGCGAGAAGCGCTACATCCTCGCCCCGCGCAACCTGTCGCAGGGTGACCGGGTTGAGAACGGCCCCACGGCCGACATCAAGCCGGGCAACAACCTTGCGCTGCGCAACATCCCGGTCGGTACCACGATCCACGCGATCGAGCTCCGTCCGGGCGGCGGCGCCAAGTTCGCCCGCTCCGCGGGTGCCTCCGTGCAGCTGCTGGCGAAGGAGGGCTCGATGGCCCACCTTCGTATGCCCTCCGGCGAGATCCGCCTGGTCGACGTGCGCTGCCGCGCGACGATCGGCGAGGTCGGCAACGCCGAGCAGTCGAACATCAACTGGGGCAAGGCCGGCCGTAAGCGCTGGCTCGGTGTCCGTCCCACCGTTCGCGGTGTGGCGATGAACCCGGTTGACCACCCGCACGGTGGTGGTGAGGGCAAGACCTCCGGTGGTCGCCACCCGGTCTCCCCGTGGGGTCAGAAGGAGGGTCGTACTCGTTCGCCGAAGAAGGCTTCGAACAAGTACATCGTCCGCCGCCGCAAGACGAACAAGAAGCGCTAGGAGCGGGTTTAGATGCCGCGCAGTCTCAAGAAGGGACCCTTCGTTGACGGCCACCTCGTAAAGAAGGTGGACGCTCAGAACGAAGCCGGTTCCAAGAACGTCATCAAGACCTGGTCCCGTCGCTCGATGATCATCCCCAGCATGCTGGGCCACACGATCGCGGTGCACAACGGCAAGACCCACATCCCGGTGTTCGTCACCGAGTCGATGGTCGGCCACAAGCTCGGCGAGTTCTCGCCGACGCGCACCTTCCGGGGTCACGTCAAGGACGACCGGAAGTCGAAGCGCCGCTAAGGCGGGGTGGAATCGACTATGACTAACACCGAAGGGACAACCATGGAAGCCAGGGCCCAGGCGCGGTACATCCGCGTCACGCCCATGAAGGCCCGCCGCGTGGTGGACCTCATCCGTGGCATGGATGCCACGGAGGCTCAGGCGGTCCTGCGTTTCGCCCCGCAGGCCGCGAGCGTGCCCGTTGGCAAGGTGCTGGACAGCGCCATCGCCAACGCTGCGCACAACTACGACCACACCGACGCCTCTTCGCTGGTCATCAGCGAGGCGTACGTGGACGAGGGCCCGACCCTGAAGCGGTTCCGTCCGCGTGCTCAGGGCCGTGCCTACCGGATCCGTAAGCGGACCAGCCACATCACCGTGGTCGTCAGCAGCAAGGAAGGAACCCGGTAATGGGCCAGAAGGTAAACCCGCACGGGTTCCGGCTCGGTGTCACGACCGACTTCAAGTCGCGTTGGTACGCCGACAAGCTGTACAAGGACTACGTCAAGGAAGACGTCGCCATCCGTCGGATGATGACGTCCGGCATGGAGCGCGCCGGCATCTCGAAGGTTGAGATCGAGCGCACCCGTGACCGCGTGCGGGTGGACATCCACACCGCTCGTCCCGGCATCGTCATCGGCCGCCGTGGCGCCGAGGCCGACCGCATCCGCGGTGACCTCGAGAAGCTCACGGGCAAGCAGGTCCAGCTGAACATCCTCGAGGTCAAGAACCCCGAGACGGACGCTCAGCTCGTGGCCCAGGCCGTTGCCGAGCAGCTGTCCTCCCGCGTCTCCTTCCGTCGCGCCATGCGTAAGAGCATGCAGTCGGCGATGAAGGCGGGCGCCAAGGGCATCAAGATCCAGTGTGGCGGTCGTCTCGGCGGTGCCGAGATGTCCCGTTCGGAGTTCTACCGCGAGGGCCGTGTGCCCCTGCACACGCTCCGCGCCAACGTGGACTACGGCTTCTTCGAGGCCAAGACGACCTTCGGCCGCATCGGCGTGAAGGTCTGGATCTACAAGGGCGACGTCAAGAACATCGCCGAGGTTCGCGCCGAGAACGCCGCGGCCCGCGCCGGTAACCGTCCGGCCCGTGGCGGTAACGACCGCCCGGCCCGTGGTGGTGGCCGTGGTGGCGAGCGTGGCGGTCGCGGTCGCAAGCCGCAGCAGCAGTCCGCGCCGGCTGCCGAGGCCCCCAAGGCCGACGCTCCCGCCGCTGCCGCTCCGGCTGCTGAGAGCACCGGAACGGAGGCCTGACCGAAATGCTGATCCCCCGTAGGGTCAAGCACCGCAAGCAGCACCACCCGAAGCGCAGCGGTATGTCCAAGGGTGGCACGCAGGTTGCGTTCGGCGAGTACGGCATCCAGGCGCTCACGCCGGCGTACGTGACGAACCGTCAGATCGAGGCCGCTCGTATCGCCATGACGCGTCACATCAAGCGTGGCGGCAAGGTCTGGATCAACATCTACCCGGACCGCCCCCTCACCAAGAAGCCTGCCGAGACCCGCATGGGTTCCGGTAAGGGTTCCCCGGAGTGGTGGGTCGCCAACGTCAAGCCCGGACGCGTGATGTTCGAGCTGTCGTACCCCAACGAGAAGACCGCGCGCGAGGCGCTGACTCGTGCGGCCCACAAGCTGCCGATGAAGTGCAAGATCGTCAAGCGCGAGGCAGGTGAAGCGTGATGTCGACCGGTACCAAGGCGTCGGAGCTGCGCGAACTGGGCAACGAGGAGCTTCTCAACAAGCTCCGCGAGGCCAAGGAAGAGCTGTTCAACCTCCGCTTCCAGGCGGCGACGGGTCAGCTCGAGAACCACGGTCGGCTCAAGGCCGTCCGCAAGGACATCGCGCGGATCTACACCCTCATGCGTGAGCGCGAGCTGGGCATCGAGACGGTGGAGAGCGCCTGATGAGCGAGAAGACTGTGACTGAAGAGACCGCCGCCCGCGGCTTCCGCAAGACCCGTGAGGGCCTTGTTGTCAGCGACAAGATGGACAAGACCGTCGTCGTCGCTGTCGAGGACCGCGTCAAGCACGCCCTGTACGGCAAGGTCATCCGCCGTACGAACAAGCTCAAGGCGCACGACGAGCAGAACGCTGCCGGCGTCGGCGACCGCGTCCTCCTGATGGAGACGCGTCCGCTGTCGGCGACCAAGCGCTGGCGCATCGTCGAGATCCTCGAGAAGGCCAAGTAATTCTCTGAGGGGTATCCCTCAGGGTTCGTTCCGCCAGGCTCCCGGGGCAGTTCAGCTGAACTGCCCCGGGGGAACCGGCAGACAAACAGGAGATAGACGTGATCCAGCAGGAGTCGCGACTTCGCGTCGCCGACAACACGGGTGCGAAGGAAATTCTCACCATTCGTGTTCTCGGTGGCTCGGGTCGCCGCTACGCGGGCATCGGTGACGTCATCGTCGCCACCGTCAAGGACGCGATCCCCGGTGGCAACGTGAAGAAGGGTGACGTCGTCAAGGCGGTCATCGTTCGCACCGTCAAGGAGCGTCGCCGTCCGGATGGCTCGTACATCCGCTTCGACGAGAACGCCGCCGTCATTCTGAAGAACGACGGCGACCCCCGCGGCACCCGTATCTTCGGCCCGGTCGGCCGTGAGCTGCGCGAGAAGAAGTTCATGAAGATCATCTCGCTCGCGCCGGAGGTGCTGTAAGCATGAAGATCAAGAAGGGCGACCTGGTCCAGGTCATCACCGGTAAGGACAAGGGCAAGCAGGGCAAGGTCATTGCCGCTTACCCGCGCGACGAGCGCGTCCTGGTCGAGGGTGTCAACCGGGTCAAGAAGCACACCAAGGCCGGCCCCACCGCCTCCGGCTCGCAGGCCGGTGGCATCGTCACGACCGAGGCGCCTGTCCACGTCTCCAACGTCCAGCTGGTCGTTGAGAAGGACGGCAACAAGGTCGTCACGCGCGTCGGTTACCGCTTCGACGACGAAGGCAACAAGATCCGCGTTGCCAAGCGGACGGGTGAGGACATCTGATGACGACCACCACTTCCCCGCGTCTGAAGCAGAAGTACCGCGACGAGATCAAGGGCAAGCTGCAGGACGAGTTCTCGTACGAGAACGTCATGCAGATCCCCGGCCTGGTCAAGATCGTGGTCAACATGGGTGTCGGTGACGCTGCGCGTGACTCGAAGCTCATGGACGGTGCTGTCCGCGACCTGACCACCATCACGGGTCAGAAGCCGGCCATCACCAAGGCCCGCAAGTCCATCGCGCAGTTCAAGCTGCGCGAGGGCCAGCCGATCGGTGCCCACGTCACGCTCCGTGGCGACCGCATGTGGGAGTTCCTGGACCGCACCCTGTCGCTCGCGCTTCCGCGCATCCGCGACTTCCGTGGTCTTTCCCCCAAGCAGTTCGACGGCCGTGGCAACTACACCTTCGGTCTCACCGAGCAGGTCATGTTCCACGAGATCGACCAGGACAAGATCGACCGCGTCCGGGGTATGGACATCACCGTGGTCACCACGGCGACCAACGACGCTGAGGGCCGCGCGCTCCTTCGTCACCTCGGCTTCCCGTTCAAGGAGGCGTAAGCGAGATGGCGAAGAAGGCTCTTATTGCCAAGGCTGCTCGTAAGCCCAAGTTCGGTGTTCGCGGCTACACGCGCTGCCAGCGCTGCGGCCGTCCGCACTCCGTCTACCGCAAGTTCGGCCTGTGCCGCGTGTGCCTTCGTGAGATGGCTCACCGTGGCGAGCTGCCGGGCGTGACCAAGAGCTCCTGGTAATCACCTACTGCCCCTTGGGGCGTAGGGGATTGCTCAGGACTCTCGGTAAGTAAAGGGTCGGCTGAGGCCCCAGCTCTCATGGCTTAGGCTAGGAGGGTTGGGCGCTTCAGCCGCCCTGACCGACTTACTACGCCGTAGGTCCCCGTGCCGCACCCGTCCTGCCTCTGTGTGGGGAGAGGGATGGCGCATACAGGAAACCCCGGCGAGAGAGGCCGAAGGCCAATTCATGACCATGACTGATCCGATCGCAGACATGCTTACGCGTCTGCGGAACGCGAACTCGGCGTACCACGACACCGTGGCTATGCCGCACAGCAAGATCAAGTCGCACATCGCCGAGATCCTCCAGCAGGAGGGTTTCATCACCGGCTGGAAGGTCGAGGACGCCGAGGTCGGCAAGAACCTCGTCCTCGAGCTGAAGTTCGGCCCGAACCGTGAGCGTTCGATCGCCGGCATCAAGCGCATCTCCAAGCCGGGTCTGCGCGTTTACGCGAAGTCCACCAACCTGCCGAAGGTCCTCGGTGGCCTGGGCGTGGCGATCATCTCCACGTCGCACGGTCTCCTGACCGGTCAGCAGGCAGGCAAGAAGGGCGTGGGTGGGGAAGTCCTCGCCTACGTCTGGTAGCGGAAGGGAACGGAGGAAACAGCTATGTCGCGTATTGGCAAGCTCCCCATCACGGTTCCCGCCGGCGTGGACGTCACCATCGATGGCCGCACGGTCACGGTGAAGGGTTCCAAGGGCACCCTGAGCCACACCATCGTCGCGCCGATCGACATCGCCAAGGGTGAGGACGGCGTTCTGAACGTCACCCGCCCCAACGACGAGCGTCAGAACAAGGCCCTGCACGGCCTGTCCCGCACGCTGGTGGCGAACATGATCACCGGCGTGACCACGGGTTACGTGAAGAAGCTCGAGATCAGCGGTGTCGGTTACCGCGTCCTGGCGAAGGGCTCCAACCTGGAGTTCTCGCTCGGCTACAGCCACCCGATCCTGGTCGAGGCGCCCGAGGGCATCTCGTTCAAGGTCGAATCGGCGACCAAGTTCTCGGTCGAGGGCATCGACAAGCAGAAGGTCGGCGAGGTTGCGGCCAACATCCGCAAGCTGCGCAAGCCCGACCCGTACAAGGCCAAGGGCGTCAAGTACGAAGGCGAAGTCATCCGCCGCAAGGTCGGAAAGGCGGGTAAGTAAGCCATGGCATACGGTCAGAAGATCGCTAAGGGCGACGCTTACAAGCGTGCGGCAATCAAGCGCCGCCACATCCGTATCCGCAAGCACATCTCGGGTACGGCCGAGCGTCCGCGCCTGGTCGTGACGCGCTCGAACCGCAACATCGTGGCCCAGGTCATCGACGACGTTAAGGGTCACACCCTCGCGTCGGCGTCGACCCTGGACACCTCGATCCGCGGTGGCGAGGGCGACAAGTCCGCGCAGGCCAAGTCGGTCGGCGCCCTGGTCGCCGAGCGCGCCAAGGCCGCCGGTGTCGAGGCTGTCGTGTTCGACCGTGGTGGTAACCAGTACGCCGGGCGCATTGCTGCCCTGGCGGACGCCGCCCGCGAAGCCGGACTCAAGTTCTGAGTCCTGGTTCCGTAGCTAGCGGAAACAGAGAGAGGTAATTCCAATGGCTGGACCCCAGCGCCGCGGTGGCGGTGCCGGTGGCGGCGAGCGGCGGGACCGGAAGGGTCGCGACGGTGGCAACGCCGCCGCCGAGAAGACCGCGTACGTTGAGCGCGTTGTCGCGATCAACCGCGTCGCCAAGGTTGTGAAGGGTGGTCGTCGCTTCAGCTTCACTGCGCTCGTCGTAGTGGGCGACGGTGACGGCACCGTGGGTGTCGGTTACGGCAAGGCCAAGGAGGTGCCGGCCGCCATCGCCAAGGGTGTTGAGGAGGCCAAGAAGCACTTCTTCAAGGTCCCCCGTATCCAGGGCACCATCCCGCACCCGATCCAGGGTGAGAAGGCTGCCGGCGTCGTGCTGCTCAAGCCCGCGTCCCCGGGTACCGGTGTTATCGCCGGTGGTCCGGTGCGCGCCGTGCTCGAGTGCGCCGGCGTTCACGACATCCTGTCGAAGTCCCTGGGCTCCGACAACGCGATCAACATCGTGCACGCCACGGTGGAGGCCCTGCGTGGTCTGCAGCGTCCCGAGGAGATCGCGGCTCGCCGTGGTCTGCCCCTCGAGGACGTCGCTCCCGCGGCCCTGCTGCGTGCGCGTGCCGGGGCTGGTGCGTAATGGCGCAGCTCAAGATCACGCAGACGAAGTCGTACATCGGCAGCAAGCAGAACCACCGTGACACCCTGCGCTCCCTTGGTCTCAAGGGCATCAACACGCAGGTCGTCAAGGAGGATCGTCCCGAGTTCCGCGGCATGGTGCACACCGTCCGCCACCTCGTGACGGTCGAGGAGGTCGACTGATCATGGGTGAGCAGAACCCGCTCAAGATCCACAACCTCCGTCCGGCCCCCGGCGCCAAGACCGCCAAGACCCGTGTCGGTCGTGGTGAGGCGTCGAAGGGTAAGACGGCCGGTCGTGGTACCAAGGGCACGAAGGCCCGTTACCAGGTTCCGGAGCGCTTCGAGGGTGGCCAGATGCCCCTCCACATGCGTCTCCCGAAGCTGAAGGGCTTCAAGAACCCCTTCAAGGTCGAGTTCCAGGTCGTGAACCTGGACAAGCTCGCCTCGCTGTACCCCGAGGGTGGCGAAGTCACCGTCGAGGGTCTGGTGGAGAAGGGCGCTGTCCGCAAGAACAGCCTCGTCAAGGTCCTGGGCCAGGGCGAGATCACCGTGGCGCTGCAGGTGACGGTCGACGCCGTCTCCGGCTCCGCCAAGGAGAAGATCACCGCCGCCGGCGGTACGGTCACCGAGCTCGTCTGATTTCAGACAGCGTCTCGATGACGTGAACGATCCCGACCGGGGATACCCCACAAAAGGGGTATCCCCGGTTGGTCGTTCCTAGGGGGGCAGGTACGCCGGTAAGGTGGCGTCCGCTGTTAATTTCTGGGATCTGCGTGCCCCCGGCACCAATCGCGGACCTTGACCGTTACGTATTCGTCGAATCCTCAAGACCGTCACCTCTGGCGCACGCGCGCGGGGGTCGCAGGAGGCACCGTGCTCACCGCGTTCGCCCGGGCGTTCAAGACGCCCGACCTGCGCAAGAAACTGCTCTTCACTCTGGGCATCATCGTGATCTACCGGCTCGGCGCGCATGTGCCGATCCCCGGCATCGATTACTCGAACGTCCAGACGTGCATGGACGTTTCTAAGTCCACCACGGGCCTGTTCGGCCTGGTCAACATGTTCAGTGGTGGCGCGCTGCTCCAGATCACGGTCTTCGCGCTCGGCATCATGCCGTACATCACCGCGAGCATCATTCTCCAGCTGCTCACCGTGGTGATCCCGCGCCTGGAGGCCCTCAAGAAGGAGGGCCAGGCAGGCACGGCGAAGATCACGCAGTACACGCGCTATCTGACCGTCGCACTCGCCATCCTCCAGGGCACCGGCCTCGTCGCCACCGCCCGCACCGGCGCCCTGTTCCAGGGCTGCCCGGTCGCCAGCCAGATCGTGCCCGACCAGTCGATCTTCATCACCGTCACCATGGTGATCACGATGACCGCGGGCACCTGCGTGATGATGTGGCTCGGCGAGCTGATCACGGACAAGGGCATCGGCAACGGCATGTCGATCCTGATGTTCATCTCGATCGCCGCCACGTTCCCGTCCGCTCTGTGGGCCATCAAGCAGGGCGGTTCGCTGGCCGACGGCTGGATCGAGTTCGGCACCGTCATCCTGGTCGGCCTCGTCATGGTCGGCCTGGTCGTCTTCGTCGAGCAGGCCCAGCGCCGTATCCCGGTGCAGTACGCGAAGCGCATGGTCGGCCGTCGTTCCTACGGCGGGACGTCCACGTACATCCCGCTCAAGGTGAACCAGGCGGGTGTGATCCCTGTCATCTTCGCCTCGTCCCTCCTCTACATCCCGGCACTCGTCGCGCAGTTCGCGGGCGGCGACTCGTCGTGGAAGCTGTGGATCGACGACCACCTGACCAAGGGAAATCACCCGATTTACATCGTCACGTACTTCCTCCTGATCGTTTTCTTCGCGTTCTTCTACGTGGCGATCTCGTTCAACCCCGAGGAAGTCGCGGACAACATGAAGAAGTATGGTGGCTTCATCCCGGGCATCCGGGCTGGCCGACCGACCGCTGAGTACCTCAGTTACGTGCTCAACCGGATCACCTGGCCGGGTTCGCTGTACTTGGGTCTGATCGCTCTCGTACCGACGATGGCGTTGGTTGGTTTCGGGGCAAACCAGAACTTCCCGTTCGGCGGCACCAGCATCCTGATCATCGTGGGTGTTGGTCTGGAGACGGTGAAGCAGATCGAGAGCCAGCTCCAGCAGCGCAATTACGAAGGGTTCCTCCGCTGATGCGAATCGTCCTCGTCGGGCCGCCCGGGGCTGGCAAGGGAACGCAGGCCGCGTTCCTCGCCCAGAACCTGTCGATCCCGCACATCTCCACGGGCGACCTCTTCCGTGCCAACATCAGCCAGGGCACGGACCTCGGCAAGCAGGCCAAGTCCTTCATGGACGCGGGCCAGCTGGTACCGGACGAGGTCACCATCGGGATGGCCAAGGACCGCATGGAGCAGTCGGACGCCGTCAACGGCTTCCTGCTCGACGGCTTCCCCCGCAACGTCTCGCAGGCCGAGGCGCTCGACGTCGCCCTCAAGGCGGACGACGTGAAGCTGGACGCGGTCCTGGACCTGGAGGTCCCCGAGGACGAGGTGGTCAAGCGCATCGCCGGCCGCCGCATCTGCCGAAACGAGTCGGCACATGTCTTCCACGTCGAGTACAAGCAGCCGAAGGCCGAGGGCGTCTGTGACGTCTGCGGCGGCGAGCTGTACCAGCGCGACGACGACAAGGAAGAGACCGTGCGCAAGCGGCTCGAGGTCTACCACACGCAGACCGAGCCGATCATCGACTACTACCGGGAGCAGGGGCTCGTCGTGACGATCTCCGCCCTGGGCAAGGTCGAGGACGTCACGGCGCGGGCCATGGAGGCCCTGGGCCGCTGACGGCGCCTGTCGTAGTACGTGGCTGAGGCCGCGGTTCCCCGTCCGGGGTGCCGCGGCCTTAGTGTTGGTGTACGTACCCCCAGTACCGGATGACGGAGAGCGCAGGCCCCCATGGTGCAGATCAAGACCCCCGACCAGATTCGCAAGATGCGGGAGGCGGGGCTTGTCGTCGCGGCGATCCACGCCGCGACCCGTGAGGCGGCCGTGCCCGGCGCGACCACCAAGGACCTGGACGAGGTCGCCCGCAAGGTCATCGCCGAGCACGGCGCGAAGCCCAACTTCCTGGGGTACGGCGGCTTTCCCGCCACCATCTGCACCTCGAAGAACGAGGTGGTGGTGCACGGCATCCCGAGCGACGAGGTCGTGCTCGAGGACGGCGACATCATCTCCATCGACGCGGGCGCGATCATCGACGGCTGGCACGGCGACGCCGCCTACACGTGCTTCGTGGGTACCGGGCACTCGGCCGAGCTCGTCGAGCTGTCCCGGGTGACCGAGGAGTCGATGTGGGCCGGGATCGCCGCCATGAAGGCGGGCAACCGGCTCGTGGACATCTCCCGTGCGATCGAGACGTACATCCGCCGCCAGCCCAAGCCGGGCGGCGGCAAGTACGGGATCGTCGAGGACTACGGCGGCCACGGCATCGGCACCGAGATGCACATGGACCCGCACCTGCTGAACTACGTCGAGCGGCGCCGCGGCAAGGGCCCCAAGCTCGTCCCCGGCCTGTGCCTGGCCATCGAGCCCATGGTCTCCCTCGGCACCCCGAAGACGGAGACCCTCTCGGACGACTGGACCGTCATCACCACGGACGGCACCTGGTCCTCGCACTGGGAGCACTCCGTCGCGCTGACGGAGGAGGGGCCGCTCGTGCTCACCTCTCCGGACGGCGGCAGGGCGAAGCTCGCGGAGATGGGGATCACCGCTGCGCCCGATCCGCTGGCCTGATTGGGCGAGCCGCCTGCTTAGCGATCTCCGTGATGGGGCAGAATCCCTGGATTCGTCTTTCCGGGGGTACTGACGTAGACTGACGCGTCGGCTCTCGTGTATCGGCATGTCCGCATGCGAAGCGAGAGTCGATCAAGGTAGTCGATTCGAAGGGCGAAGCGTGGCCAAGAAGCAAGGTGCCATCGAGATCGAAGGCACTGTCGTCGAGTCTCTTCCGAACGCCATGTTCAGGGTGGAGCTCCAGAACGGCCACCAGGTCCTGGCACACATCAGCGGCAAGATGCGTATGCACTACATCCGTATCCTCCCTGACGACCGGGTCGTGGTGGAGCTGTCTCCGTACGACCTGACGCGTGGCCGGATCGTCTACCGGTACAAGTAGATCTTGCCCAGTCCCGCATCTCTGCGGGCCGCCGGCAACTGACCCGGAGAACCTCACCCATGAAGGTCAAGCCGAGCGTCAAGAAGATCTGCGACAAGTGCAGGGTGATCCGCCGTCACGGTCGGGTCATGGTGATCTGCGACAACCCGCGCCACAAGCAGCGCCAGGGCTGACGCAAGACTTACTGCAGTTCGTTCGCAGAGTTTCGCGCGACGCACGCAACACATTGAGTACATATGCAGAGCCCGCCGGGGTGGATCCACTTCACTCGGGCGACACCTTCAGTCGGAGGCTGAGGACCCGGTTCGTACCGCACTTCCCCTTCGGGGGGCCGGCGGCCGGGAGTGGTTCTGCTGCAGACCTCCGAAAATCAACAGGAGCCATGAATGGCACGCGTTGAAGGCGTTGACCTCCCGCGCGACAAGCGCATCGAGGTCGCCCTCACCTACGTGTTCGGCATCGGGCGTACGCGCGCCCAGCAGACGCTGGACGCCGCTGGTATCGACCGCAACGTCCGTGTTCGCGACCTGACCGAGGAAGACCTCGTCAAGATCCGCGAGTACGTGGACCAGAACTTCCAGACCGAGGGTGACCTCCGTCGCGAGATCCAGGCCGACATCCGCCGCAAGGTCGAGATCGGCTGCTACCAGGGTCTGCGCCACCGTCGTGGTCTGCCGGTCCGCGGTCAGCGCACCAGCACGAACGCTCGTACCCGCAAGGGCCCGCGTCGCGCCATCGCCGGTAAGAAGAAGCCGGGCAAGAAGTAGTCCTCAGCGGACGCTCACCAGCGGTCTTCGCTGTAGGACCGACCACCTCCCGTAGGAGAACGACATGCCCCCCAAGGGTCGTCAGGGCGCTGCCAAGAAGGTGCGCCGCAAGGAAAAGAAGAACGTCGCTCACGGGCACGCCCACATCAAGAGCACGTTCAACAACACGATCGTGTCCATCACGGACCCGACCGGCAACGTGATCTCGTGGGCCTCCGCCGGCCACGTCGGCTTCAAGGGCTCGCGCAAGTCCACGCCGTTCGCCGCGCAGATGGCCGCCGAGTCGGCTGCCCGTCGCGCGCAGGAGCACGGCATGCGCAAGGTCGACGTCTTCGTCAAGGGTCCCGGCTCCGGCCGTGAGACCGCGATCCGCTCCCTCCAGGCCACGGGCCTCGAGGTCGGTTCGATCCAGGACGTCACCCCCACGCCGCACAACGGCTGCCGTCCGCCCAAGCGCCGCCGCGTCTGACGCACGGTTGTCTTAGGTTCCGGGCGGTACGGCTCTTCGGAGGCGTGCCGCCCGTACCCTTGATGTATCTCAGGGCATCAAATAGTGGGTGCCCCTGAACTGAAGGAATCACTTCATGCTGATCGCTCAGCGTCCCTCGTTGACCGAAGAGGTCGTCGACGAGTTCCGCTCCCGGTTCGTGATCGAGCCGCTGGAGCCGGGCTTCGGTTACACCCTCGGCAACTCCCTTCGCCGGACCCTTCTCTCCTCGATCCCGGGTGCGGCGGTCACGTCCATCCGTATCGACGGTGTCCTGCACGAGTTCACCACCGTGCCGGGCGTCAAGGAAGACGTCACCGACCTGATCCTCAACATCAAGCAGCTGGTCGTCTCCTCGGAGCACGACGAGCCGGTCGTGATGTACCTGCGCAAGCAGGGCCCGGGTCTGGTCACCGCCGCCGACATCGCGCCCCCGGCCGGTGTCGAGGTGCACAACCCCGACCTCGTCCTCGCCACGCTCAACGGCAAGGGCAAGCTGGAGATGGAGCTGACCGTCGAGCGCGGTCGCGGCTACGTCTCCGCCGTGCAGAACAAGCAGGTCGGTCAGGAGATCGGGCGCATCCCGGTCGACTCGATCTACTCGCCGGTTCTCAAGGTCACCTACAAGGTCGAGGCCACGCGTGTCGAGCAGCGGACCGACTTCGACAAGCTGATCGTCGACGTCGAGACCAAGCAGGCCATGCGCCCCCGCGACGCCATGGCGTCCGCCGGTAAGACGCTGGTCGAGCTGTTCGGTCTCGCCCGTGAGCTGAACATCGACGCCGAGGGCATCGACATGGGTCCGTCCCCGACGGACGCCGCCCTGGCCGCCGATCTGGCGCTGCCGATCGAGGAGCTCGAGCTCACCGTTCGGTCGTACAACTGCCTCAAGCGCGAGGGCATCCACTCCGTGGGTGAGCTCGTCGCCCGCTCCGAGGCCGACCTGCTCGACATCCGCAACTTCGGTGCGAAGTCGATCGACGAGGTCAAGGCGAAGCTGGCCGGTATGGGCCTCGCCCTGAAGGACTCGCCTCCCGGCTTCGACCCGACCGCCGCCGCCGACGCCTTCGGCGCCGACGACGACGCGGACGCCGGTTTCGTGGAGACCGAGCAGTACTGATGTGACTGCCCGCAGGCAATCCGCCTGCGGGGCCCTGACCCCGGTACCTGATACGGCCGGGGCAGACACCTAGGAGAAACACCATGCCGAAGCCCACCAAGGGTGCCCGTCTGGGCGGCAGCGCCGCGCACGAGAAGCTGCTCCTCGCGAACCTCGCGAAGTCGCTCTTCGAGCACGGCAAGATCACGACGACCGAGGCCAAGGCCCGTCGTCTGCGCCCGTACGCGGAGCGTCTGGTCACCAAGGCGAAGAAGGGCGACCTTCACAACCGCCGTCAGGTGCTCACGGTCATCACGGACAAGAGCGTCGTCCACACGCTCTTCACCGAGATCGCCCCGCGCTACGAGAACCGTCCGGGTGGTTACACCCGTATCACCAAGATCGGTAACCGTCGTGGCGACAACGCGCCCATGGCTGTCATCGAGCTGGTCGAGGCCCTGACGGTCGCGCAGCAGGCCACCGGTGAGGCCGAGGCCGCCACCAAGCGTGCCGCCAAGGACGCCGAGGCTGCCGCTCCGGCCGCCGAGGTCGTCGAGGACGCCAAGCCGGCCGAGGCCGCCGAGGAGTCCAAGGACGCCTGAGGCTTCACGCCTTGAGTGTTGAGCGGGTCCGTCCCTGTGGGGGCGGGCCCGCTTTTCCTTTGTCTAGCGAGGGACTGTTGTTGTGAGCGATGAGGTAGCGGACGGGTTCGTGCGGGTGCGGCTCGATCTGTCGTACGACGGTGCCGACTTCTCCGGGTGGGCCAAGCAGGCCAGTGGGCGCCGGACCGTGCAGGGGGAGATCGAGGCCGCGCTGCGGACGGTGACCCGGTCCTCGGTGACGTACGACCTGACCGTGGCCGGGCGGACCGATGCCGGGGTGCACGCGCGCGGGCAGGTGGCGCACGTGGATCTGCCGGAGAGCGTCTGGGCCGAGCACCGCGAGAAGCTGCTCAAGCGGCTGGCCGGGCGGTTGTCCAAGGACGTGCGGGTGTGGTCCGTGGCGGAGGCGCCGAGCGGGTTCAACGCGCGGTTCTCGGCGATCTGGCGGCGGTACGCGTACCGGGTGACCGATCATCCCGGCGGGGTCGATCCGCTGGTGCGGGGTCATGTGCTGTGGCACGACTGGCCGTTGGACGTCGAGGCCATGAACGTCGCCGCGGAGGGGCTGCTGGGGGAGCACGACTTCGCCGCCTACTGCAAGCGGCGTGAGGGTGCCACGACCATTCGTACGCTGCAGGAGCTGAGCCTCGTGCGCGGGGACGACGGGATCATCACCGCCACCGTGCGGGCCGACGCCTTCTGCCACAACATGGTGCGCTCGCTCATCGGCGCGCTGCTCTTCGTGGGCGACGGGCACCGGCCGACGGACTGGCCGGGCAAGGTACTCGCCGCCGGGGTGCGGGATTCCGCGGTGCATGTGGTGCGGCCGCACGGGCTGACGCTGGAGGAAGTCGGTTACCCGGCCGACGAGTTGCTGGCCGCGCGCAATCTCGAGGCGCGCAACAAGCGGACGCTGCCGGGCGCCGGATGTTGCTGACGCGCTGACAGCCGAAACCTGTCGGCGGTTGTCACGGGGAGGGAAAGAAGAGCCAAAACCCTCGGGCAACACGCCTGTTCGGATGTGACACTGGTAACTCGGCTGTACTGCCGCAGTTCGGCCAGGGGTTCGAATGGGGTGGCCGGGCGCGGCGGGGATGACGCGGGTCCGCAAGGGCCTGGGGGGTTTCCGGCATGAGTTCTTCTGGTTCCGTGCGGACCGGCGGGCGCCGCGCCGCGCACCGACGGGAGCATCAACAGTTCGGGCTGCTGCCGCTGCCGCCGTCGGACCGGGAGAAGTACTCCTATACCCGGCGGCGGCTGTGGATCCTGACGATCAGCTCGCTCATCAGCTTCGGCTGCCTGGCGGTCAGCCAGGTCGAACTGGCCCGCTCCGCACCGGTGTTGTGGGTGTACGCGCCGCTGCTCGTCTTCACCGTCGTCTACTACCTGGTGTCGCTGCGGGTGAACGGGTTCACCCGGGACTTCGACATCAAGCGGCACCGGCGACTGGTGCGGAACTGGCGGCCCGAGACCTACCCGTCCGTCGATGTGTTCCTGCCGGTGTGCGGTGAACCGATCGCGGTGCTGCACAACACCTGGCGGCATGTGCGGGCGATGGCGGACCGGTACCCGGGCGTGTGCGTCCCGTTCGTGCTCGACGACCGGGCGAGCCCCGAACTCGCCGCGATGGCACGGGACTTCGGATTCCGCTACGGGACCCGGGAGAACCGCGGCTGGTTCAAGAAGGCCGGGAACCTGCACTTCGGGTTCGGGCGGTCCGACGGCACGTACATCCTGATCCTGGACGCCGACTTCACCCCGCGCGCCGATCTGCTGGAGGAACTGCTTCCCTACCCGGAGGCGGACGCCCGCATCGGCATCGTCCAGTCGCCGCAGTACTTCCGCGTCCTCGACTCGCAGAACTGGATCGAGCGCGGGGCCGGGGCGGTGCAGGAGCTGTTCTACCGGTCCGTGCAGGTGTCCCGGCAGGGCAGCGACGGAGCGATCTGCGTGGGCAGTTGTGCCGTGTACCGGCGGGCCGCCCTGGAGACCAACGGCGGTACGACGCTCATCGAGCACTCCGAGGACGTGCACACCGGGTTCGACCTGCGGGGCCTGGGCTGGGACCTGAGGTACGTGCCGGTCGCCGTGTCCACCGGGGTCTGCCCGGACAGCGCGAGCGCCTTCTTCAACCAGCAGTACCGCTGGTGCTCCGGCTCCATGAGCCTGCTCGGCAGCAGGAAGTTCTGGCAGCGGAAGATCAAGCTCTCCAGCCGGCTCTGTTACCTGTCCGGGTTCTTCTACTACATCCACACGGCGCTGTTCACCTTCGCCGCCCCCGTCATCCCGCTGGTGCTGCTGTTCGCCATGCCGGGCAAGCTCCTGATCGAGAACCTGGCCCTGGTGCTGCCCAGCATCGTCTACACCACGATCGTCTTCCCGATGTGGCACAAGGCGCCCTACCGCCTGGAGGCGTGGGCGGCCCGCATGATGTACGGCTGGGCGCACGTCTTCGCCATCTGGGACATCCTGCGCAGGAACCGGATGGGCTGGCTGCCCACCGGCTCCTCCGGCGCGCGGGAGAACAGAACCCGCCGGTTCTGGGTCGGCATGTGGGCCTGGAGCGGCGGCACCGCGGCGCTGTGGGTCGGCGCCGCCGTGTGGCGCATGTCCACCATGAACGCCCCCGACTTCGTCCTGATCCTGTCCTCCGGACTCTTCTACGCCCTCGTCGTGGGCCGGGTCCTCGTGCAGCCCCGAGCGGAGAGTGCCGTCTGATGGTGGCCCGGCGTATCCACAAGGCCCTGCGCGGCACGGTGCTCGTCCTCGCCGCCGTGCTCGCCCTCGGCGGCTGCTCGTCGGCCGACCACGACGCGGGCACGGGAGGCGGGGGGCCGGGCGGCGCGGGTCAGGGCGGCGCCGGCGAGGGCGCGCCGAGCGCGTCGGCGCAGGCCCCGTACGACGTGTCCCCGCTGCTGAAGCCCGCCAAGAAGTACTTCGGCGCGGCCGTCGACGGCGCCCCGATCTCGATGAAGCCCGTCGACGCGTACACGAGGACGACGGGCAAGCGGCCCAACCTGATCGAGTACTACGCGGCCTGGGGCGACGGCTTCGACGCCACCGGGGTGCGCAACGCCTGGGCATCGGGCGCGCTGACGCTGATGTCCTGGGAGCCGTTCGACGCGACCCTCGCCGACATCGCGGCCGGCAAGCAGGACACGTATCTGAAGGAGTACGCGGCCGCGGTCAGGAAACTGAACCTGCCCGTCGTCATCGACTTCGCCGACGAGATGAACGGCACCTGGGAGAAGTGGGGCACCGAGCACGCGACGCCGAAGCAGTACGTCGCCGCCTGGCGCCACCTGCACGACACGTTCGCCGAGGTCGGCGCCTCGAACGTGATCTGGGCCTGGTCGCCGAACGTCGTCAACCCGATGCCCGACGTGCGGCTCGCGCCGTACTACCCGGGTGACGAGTACGTCGACTGGGTCGGTCTGGTCGGCTACTTCGCGGGGCCCGATGCCACCTCGTTCGACGCCGTCTTCGGCCGGACGATCAAGGAGATCAGGGCCTTCACCGAGAAGCCGATGCTGCTGGTGGAGACGGCCGCGGAGCCCGGACAGCGGCGCGGCGCCGACGTGCACCACCTCTTCGCCGGCGTCGAGGGCGACGACAGTCTCATCGGGTTCATCTGGTTCAACTACGACAAGCGTGCCGACTGGCGTCTGGAGGCGAATCCGTCGGCGCTGGATCAGTTCAGGAAGCTCGCCGCCGACGACCGGTTCGGCTTCGACGTACGGAAACCGCGATGACCCCGGGCGGCGACGACCCGACGTTCGCGCTGCGCACCGTGACGCCCCCCGTCCCTGCCGAGCCCGGTTACGAGATACCCGAGACGCCCGAGGCCGGCTGGGACATGGCGGCCAGCGGTCGCCGCGCCTGGGTCGGCCGGGGCGTGCTGTTCGTCATCATGGCGATCCAGGCCGTTCTGTCCCTGCGACTGTCCAACACGGCGTTCCAGGACGAGGCGCTGTATCTGGCCGCCGGGCACTCCGAGCTCGCCCACCTGCTCCACGGGACGCCGCTGCCGAAGGACTACGCGGCCTACTTCTCGGGTTCGCCGCAGCTGTACCCGGTGCTCGCGGCCGTGGTGGACGGGAAGGCCGGGCTGGCCGGCGCCCGCGCGCTGAGCCTCGCCCTCATGCTGGGCACCACCGGCCTGCTCTACGCGATCACGCGCCGGCTCTTCAACGAGCGGACGGCGCTCGCCGCGGCCGGGCTGTTCGCCGTCGTGCAGTCGACGATCGTCATGGGGCACTACGCGACGTACGACGCGATGGCGCTGTTCCTGCTGGCGCTGGCCACCTGGATCGTGGTGCGCACCGACCGGCTGCCGGCCGTCGCGGCGCTGCTCGCCACCCCTGTCGCCGTGCTCGCCGTCGGCGTGAAGTACGCGTCCGCCCTGTACCTGCCGACGATCGTGGTGCTCGCGCTGCTCACGGCGTGGCCGAAGCGCGGCGCCGGATCCGCGATCCTGCGCGCCGTGCTGCTCGCGCTCGGCATCGGCGCACTGCTCGCGGCCGGCGCGTACTCCACCGATCTGCTCGCCGGTGTCCGGCAGACCACCACCGACCGTGCGCACGGCACCGACAGCGCGCGCCGGCTGCTGGAACAGTCGGCCGAGTGGGGCGGCCTGATGTTCCTCACGGCGGTCGGCGGCGCGGTCTCGTACGTGCGGCGCGGCCGGATGAACGAGTCGCCGCTCGCCCGCAGGCTGGGCAATCCGGGCCGGTGCTGGCGGCTGCTGCTCGGGCTGCTGCTGTGCGGCACCGCGCTGCTGGCGCCCGCCTACCAGATCCATCTGGCCACGGTCGTCTCGCTGTACAAGCACATCGGCTTCGGCCTGTTCTTCGCGGCGCCCATGGCGGGCGTCGGGCTGACCCGGCTGGTCGGAGCGCACTTCCGCCATCCGCAGCTCGGCATCCTGCTGTGGACGGCCGTGCTCTGCCTGGGCATCCAGCAGGCGGACTGGCGCTTCGGTCTGTGGCCCGACTCCACGCGGATGATCAGGACGATCTCCCCACACGTGAACTCCCATGGCCACTACCTGAGTTCGACGCCCGAAGTGCCCGTGTACTACCTGCGCGCGAAGACCAGCCACCGGCAGTGGCAGAGCGTCTTCGGCATGGAGTACTCGGACAAGAAGGGCCGGTACCACGCCGGGGACGACGCCTACCGGTCGGCGGTGCGCGACGGCGAGTTCGACCTGATCGTCCTGGACGGGCTGACCAACCCGCGGGTCGACGACATCGTCGCGGCCGCGATCAAGGGCAACGCGCACTACCGCCTGCTGGGCGACCTGCCGTTCACCAACTCCAGCGGCACCGGCACGTACCGGATCTGGATCAAGACCTCCTGACGCGCCCCCGGCCTTGCCGTCAGCCCCTCGCCGCCGCCGAGGCCTGCGCCTCGCCGCGCTGCTTGATCTGCTGGAAGGTGAACTGCTGGAGATCGTCGCCGAGGGCGAACATCACGGTGTCCTTCTTGGTGGCGTCCGTGCCGTTGGTGCGGCCGCCGTTGGTGAAGTACGTGTAGCGGCCCCAGGAGTTCGCCGTGGTGCGGCACACCGTCGTACGGCAGAACGTGGGCACCCCGGCGCCGGGCAGCGAGACGACCGTGCCGTCCTCGTACTCGTCCTTGGCCTTGAGTGCCTGCGCCTTGGAGTCGAAGACCGCGACGCCGATGGTGACCGCCGAGCCGTCCTTGTAATAGGTGGCGCGGATCACTTCGGTGCAGCCGTTCTTCTTCAGGACGCCGGCCAGGCCCTTCCGTGCCGCGGAGGCGCAGTCCTTGGTGCTGCTCGTGGCGCCCTTCTTGTACACGCGGTCACCCATGGTGAGCGTCTTGCCGGGGAAGAGCGTGTCCGGGCCGAGCGGGGCCTTGTCCTTGGCGGCGCTGTCGATGAAGTCGTTCGGGTCCAGCGGCGGCGGCGCGGACGTCGAGGCGAAGGACGGCTGGTCCGTCTTCTCCTCGCTCGGGATGTCCGCGGAGCTCGGCAGCTGGTCGGCCGGCTTGTTCCCGGCGTCGTTGCTCCTGTTCGTGGAGACGATGCCCCAGGCCACCGCCGATCCCACGGCGAGCGTGGCGACGACGGCACCGCCGATCATCAGCCAGCGCCTCTTGCGCGCGCGTGCCTCGGAGGCCTCGGCGAGCGCCGCCCAGTCCGGGGCGTTTCCGTTGTCACTGGTGCCACCGGGCCCCCACGAGGGTCCCCCCTGCCCAAAACTCATGGGGCGCATCTTAGACGGGGCACATGAGGGGCTGGGGAGGGTCCGCCGCCGACGGGTTACGCTGGATGCTTCGGCCGAGGCGGAGCCGGAGCGCGTTTTGACCCGTACGGGGCACCGCAGGTATTCTGCCTAGTCGTTATGCGTATCGGCCTGGTCGTTCTCAGGCGAGAGGCCCTTACGTAGGTTCCCTGGAGCAGTTACCAGTGGACGGCATACGGGAGTCTCCCCGGCCACTGTCGTCCCCAGCTGCACGATCGCTTCAGTGATGCCATGTCTCAGCACCCATCTACTGAAGAAGAAGGCTGCGAAGTGCGTACGTACAGCCCCAAGCCCGGCGATGTGACTCGCCAGTGGCACGTCATTGACGCGCAGGACGTCGTCCTGGGCCGTCTGGCCACCACTGCCGCGAACCTCCTCCGTGGCAAGCACAAGCCGACCTATGCCCCGCACATGGACATGGGCGACTTCGTCGTCATCATCAACGCGGACAAGGTTCACCTGTCCGGCAACAAGAAGACCCAGAAGATGGCGTACCGCCACTCCGGTTACCCGGGCGGTCTGCGCTCCGTGCGCTACGACGACCTCCTGGCGAACAACCCGGAGAAGGCCGTCGAGAAGGCCATCAAGGGCATGATCCCGAAGAACACGCTCGGCCGTCAGATGCTCTCGAAGCTGAAGGTCTACTCGGGCGACCAGCACCCGCACGCTGCCCAGCAGCCGGTGCCGTTCGAGATCACCCAGGTCGCGCAGTAGTTCCGGCCACACCCCCTAAGACAGAAAAGAATCTGAGGAGCATCGTGGCCGAGACCACTGCCGAGACGCCGGTCGAAGAGACCGAGATCGTCGACGTCGAGAGCTACACCACCGAGTCGGACGCCCCTGTCGAGGGCGAGTACACCTCGGAGTCCAACCCCGCCCGCTTCGGTGACCCGCAGCCGGCCGCCGGCCTGGGCCGCCGCAAGAACGCCATCGCGCGCGTTCGCATCGTGCCCGGCACCGGCAAGTGGAAGGTCAACGGGCGCACGCTCGAGGACTACTTCCCGAACAAGGTCCACCAGCAGGAAGTCAACGAGCCCTTCAAGGTGCTCGAGCTCGACGGCCGCTACGACGTCATCGCCCGCATCTCGGGTGGCGGCGTCTCCGGCCAGGCCGGCGCCCTGCGCCTCGGTGTTGCCCGCGCGCTGAACGAGGCCGACGTGGACAACAACCGCCCGGCGCTCAAGAAGGCCGGTTACCTCAAGCGTGACGACCGTGCGGTCGAGCGCAAGAAGGCCGGTCTCAAGAAGGCCCGCAAGGCCCCGCAGTACAGCAAGCGCTAAATCTCGCTGCCTGCTTGTTTTTCCCGTTCGCCCCGGCGGCACTTTGTGTGCTGCCGGGGCGTTCGGCTTATGGTCGACTTGTTTTCAGTTCGGAGGACACCAAGTGGGACGACTCTTCGGCACGGACGGTGTGCGCGGTGTGGCCAACGCCGACCTGACGGCCGAGATGGCGCTCGGTCTGTCGGTCGCGGCGGCGCACGTACTGGGTGAGGCTGGCAGCTTCGAAGGACATCGTGCCGTCGCCGTCGTCGGCCGTGATCCGCGGGCCTCGGGCGAGTTCCTGGAGGCCGCGGTCGTCGCGGGTCTTGCGAGCGCCGGTGTTGATGTACTGCGCGTCGGTGTGCTGCCCACCCCCGCGGTGGCGCATCTCACCGGTGCGCTGGGAGCCGACCTCGGCGTGATGCTCTCCGCGAGCCACAACGCCATGCCGGACAACGGCATCAAGTTCCTCGCGCGCGGCGGCCACAAGCTGGACGACGCCCTGGAGGAGCGCATCGAGTCGGTCTACGAGGAGCACCGCACCGGTGCCCCCTGGGACCGCCCGACGGGTTCCGGCGTCGGCCGCGTGAAGTCGTACGACGAAGGGCTCGACCAGTACATCGCCCACCTGGTGGGCGTGCTGCCGAACCGGCTCGACGGGCTGAAGATCGTCCTCGACGAGGCGCACGGGGCGGCGTCCCGCGTCTCTCCCGAGGCGTTCACGCGGGCCGGGGCCGAGGTCGTCACCATCGGCGCGGATCCGGACGGGCTCAACATCAACGACGGGTGCGGTTCGACCCACCTGGACCTGCTGAAGGCCGCGGTCGTCGAGCACCAGGCCGACTTCGGCATCGCGCACGACGGCGACGCCGACCGGTGCCTCGCCGTGGACCACACCGGGTCCGAGGTCGACGGCGACCAGATCATGGCCGTGCTCTCGATCGCGATGCAGGAGCGGGGCGCGCTGCGCCACGACACCGTCGTCGCGACCGTCATGTCGAACCTCGGGCTGAAGCTCGCCATGGAGCGGGCGGGCATCACGCTCGTGCAGACCGCGGTCGGTGACCGGTACGTCCTGGAGAACATGAAGGAGCACGGCTACGCGCTCGGCGGTGAGCAGTCGGGGCACGTGATCGTGCTCGACCACGCCACCACCGGTGACGGCACGCTGACCGGGCTGCTGCTCGCGGCGCGGGTCGCGCAGACCGGGCGCACCCTGAAGGACCTGGCGTCCGTCATGGAGCGGCTGCCGCAGGTCCTCATCAATGTGCCGGACGTGGACAAGTCCCGGGTCGACTCGTCGCCGGAGCTGACCACCGCCGTGGCGGACGCGGAGCGGGAACTCGGTTCCACCGGGCGGGTGTTGCTGCGTTCTTCCGGGACCGAGCCGTTGGTGCGGGTCATGGTCGAGGCCGCCGACATCGAGCAGGCTCGGACTGTGGCCGGGCGGCTCGCGGATGTGGTGAAGTCGGCGCTCGGCTAGGGCCTGTCTCCCAGATCCCTCCGTCGCCCGAAGGGCGGCCCGGCGGCGTCTGGTGCGTGCTCTCGGCGGGCCGGGTGCAAGGTCTCGTACTGGATGTACTTGGCCTTGTGCCCGGTGCGGCGAATGGGGTCTCCCCTGCTCGAGCGAAGTTCGAGAGCTTGGGGAAGCGTGCCAGGCGTCGCGGGGCAGGAGGGATCTGGGAGGCAGGCCCTAGGCGCCTGCCACGTTGTCTGCGCGGCCGGGTGCGGCATTCGTCGTGGCTGGTCGCGCAGTTCCCCGCGCCCCTTACGGGGCGCTTTTCCCTGCCCTCTTCCAGAGCCACTTCTGGGCCAGGAGCGTCAGCGTGCCCGCCAGGACGATGCCCAGCAGGTTCAGGAGCAGTTGTTCCGTCGAACCCCAGGCCTGTTGGTACTCGTTGTAGCTGAAGGCCACCGCCGCGTTCGCCGCAGCCGGGACCGTCGTCACCGAGATGGCGACGCCGACCATGGCGCCCGACTTCGCCGACGTCAGGGAGAGGGTGCCGGCCGCGCCCGCGAGGACCGCCACCACGAACGAGAACCAGTCGGGGCGGTAGATGAAGTTGGTGTTGGGCCGGTCCGCCTCCAGCTGGGAGTAGCTGAACAGGTGCACCGCGTCCATGAAGTAGCTGAAGCCGACCGTCACCACCATCGACACCGCGAACCCGACGAGCAGCGCGATCAGCGAGCGCAGCGCCAGGCGCGGGGCGCGCCGCACCAGCGAGGTGCACACCCCGGCGACCGGGCCGAAGTCGGGGCCGACGGCCATCGCGCCGACGATCAGGATCGCGTTGTCGAGGACCACACCGCAGGCCGCGATCATGGTGGCGATCACCATGAAGGCGACGTAGGTGACGGAGAGCGTGGACTCCTCGTGCGTGGCTTCGGTGAGCTGCTCCCACAGGACCGCGTCCGCGCCCTCGCCCGGTGCGTCGTCCTCCGCCTTGTCGGCGCGCTGGGAGAGCGAGAGGTCGATGCTCTCGACGGCGATCGACCCGGTCTCGTCGACGCCCAACTCCTTCAGCCCCGCGATGAGTTCGTCACCGGCCTCGCGGGCGACGTCGCACATGACGACGTCGCCCACCGGGTTGCGGGCCGCTCCCGGCAGCACCGCGAGGTGCGCGGTGCCGACCGTCTTCTCGATCAGGCGCACCACGTCGTCCGTCGTGTCGGCCGGGGTGATCAGGCGCAGATGCAGCATGACGCCTTTCTAACAGCAGCGGGCGGGGCGTTGACTACAGCTTGCGCAGACGCAGGCGCTGCACCTTGTGGTCGGGCCCCTTGGTGATGACGAGGTTCGCGCGGCCGCGCGTGGGCGCCACGTTCTCCAGCAGGTTGACCTTGTTGACGGTCCGCCAGGTCGTGCGCGCGTAGTCGAGCGCCTCCTCCTCCGAGACCTGCGTGTACTTCTGGAAGTACGAGGACGGGTTCTGGAAGGCGGTCGCGCGCAGCTTCTTGAAGCGGTTGAGGTACCAGCGCTGGATGTCCTCCTCGCGCGCGTCCACGTACACACTGAAGTCGAAGAAGTCGGCGAGGCCGACGCGGGTGCGGCCGTCCTTGCCGGGCAGGGCGGGCTGCAGGACGTTGATGCCCTCGACGATGAGGATGTCGGGGCGGCGGACGGTCAGTTTCTCGTCGGGGAGGATGTCGTAGATCAGGTGCGAGTAGACGGGGGCCGTCACCTCGTCCTTGCCCGCCTTGATGTCGGCGACGAACCGGGTCAGGGCCCGTCGGTCGTACGACTCGGGGAAGCCCTTCCGCGACATCAGGCCGCGGGCCTCCAGCTCCTTGGTGGGCAGCAGGAAGCCGTCGGTCGTGACGCGTTCGACGCGGGGGTGCTCGGGCCAGCGCGACAGGAGCGCCTGGAGGAGCCGGGCCACGGTCGACTTGCCGACGGCCACGGAGCCGGCGACCCCTATGACGAACGGCGTGCCGGACTGGGAGCCCTTCTTCCCGGTGTCGCCGAGGAACGTGTTGAGCGCGCTGCGCAGTCCGTCGGTCGCGCCGACGTACAGGTTCAGCAGACGTGACAGCGGCAGATAGATGTCGCGGACCTCGTCGAGGTCGATCACGTCGCCGAGGCCGCGCAGCCGTTCCAGCTCCTCGGCGGTGAGGGGCAACGGCGTCTTGTCGCGCAGAGCGCTCCACTCGCCGCGGGTGAGGTCGACATAGGGAGTCGCCTCCGGCTTGTGCCGGTGGGCGCTCCGCAGGTTTTCGGAGACCGGTGAGATCACAGTCCATTGTTACGGCTGTGTGGCAGGTCGTGGAGGTGGGGTGCGTCACGCCGGGTGGTCCGCCGCCTCCCCGACGTCACACTGTGCGCACATGTATGGACCTCATGTGGTGACAGCGGTAGGTTCCGCAGACCTGAGGGACGGAGCCGCTCCCGAGGGCCGGGAGGTGACCGTCGTGTCCGTGCTGCGCCGTTTACGTGGACGAAGGCGCCCACGTGACGACTGGGCCGAGCGGGTGTGCAGTGAGCTCGCGCAGGACCTGCCGGACGAGGACATCGGCGAGGACCTGGACGACTGCCTCGACCTCTACGAGATGGGCAGCAAGCCGCGCTGCGAGGAGGCCGAGTACCTGGGCCTCGTGCAGGACGCGCGGGACCGCATCGTGTGGGGCCGTTGATCCGGCCGGATGCGGGCCTACGCTGCCCCGTATGTGCGGAATCGTGGGATACGTAGGTTCACAGTCGGCTCATGACGTCGTCCTCGCCGGGCTCAAGCGCCTGGAGTACCGGGGCTACGACTCGGCGGGGATCGCGGTCCTCGCGGACGGCGAGCTCGCCGCCGAGAAGAAGGCCGGCAAGCTCGCCAATCTGGAGAAGTCGCTGGTGGACCGGCCGCTGCCGGCCGGCGCCACGGGCATCGGGCACACCCGCTGGGCCACCCACGGCGGCCCCACCGACGCCAACGCGCACCCGCACCTCGACAACGCGGGCCGGGTCGCCGTCGTCCACAACGGGATCATCGAGAACTTCGCGGCGCTGCGGACCGAGCTCGCCGAGCGCGGGCACGCGCTCGCCTCCGAGACGGACACCGAGGTCGTCGCGCATCTGCTGGGCGAGGAGTTCTCGGGGGACCTGGCGGAGGCGATGCGCCGGGTCTGCCGTCGCCTGGAGGGCGCGTTCACGCTGGTCGCGGTGCACGCGGACGCGCCGGACGTGGTCGTGGGCGCGCGCCGGAACTCGCCGCTGGTGGTCGGCGTCGGGGAGGGCGAGGCGTTCCTGGCCTCCGACGTCGCGGCGTTCATCGCGCACACGCGCTCCGCGATCGAGCTGGGCCAGGACCAGGTCGTCGAGCTGCGCCCGGACGCGGTGACCGTGACGGACTTCGACGGCCGGGCCGCCGACGTGCGCAGGTACCACGTCGACTGGGACGCCTCGGCCGCCGAGAAGGGCGGCTACGACTACTTCATGCTCAAGGAGATCGCCGAGCAGCCGAAGGCCGTCGCGGACACGCTGCTCGGGCGGATCGGGGCCGAGGGCCAGCTGACGCTGGACGAGCTGCGGATCCCGACGCAGGTGCTGCGGATGGTCGACAAGGTGGTGATCGTGGCGTGCGGGACGGCGTTCCACGCGGGCCTGATCGCGAAGTACGCCATCGAGCACTGGACCCGCATCCCGTGCGAGGTGGAGCTGGCCAGCGAGTTCCGCTACCGGGACCCGATCCTCGACGCGCGCTCGCTCGTCATCGCCATCTCCCAGTCCGGCGAGACCATGGACACGCTGATGGCGCTGCGGCACGCGCGCGAGCAGGGCGCGACGGTGCTCGCGATCTGCAACACGAACGGCTCGACGATCCCGCGCGAGTCGGACGCGGTGCTGTACACGCACGCCGGTCCCGAGGTCGCGGTCGCCTCGACGAAGGCGTTCCTGACGCAGCTGGTGGCCTGCTACCTGGTCGCCCTGTACCTGGGGCAGGTGCGCGGCACCAAGTGGGGTGACGAGATCGCCGCCGTCGTACGGGAGCTGGGCCGCAGCGGCGAGGAGGTCGAGCGGGTCCTGGAGACCATGGAGCCGGTGCGGGAGCTGGCGCGTTCCCTGGCCGGGCAGGACACCGTGCTGTTCCTGGGGCGGCACGTGGGCTATCCGGTCGCCCTGGAAGGCGCGCTGAAGCTCAAGGAGCTCGCGTACATGCACGCCGAGGGCTTCGCGGCGGGCGAGCTGAAGCACGGGCCGATCGCGCTGATCGAGGACGGGGTGCCGGTGGTGGTCGTCGTGCCGTCGCCGCGCGGCCGCTCGGTCCTGCACGACAAGATCGTGTCCAACATCCAGGAGATCCGGGCGCGCGGGGCCCGGACCATCGTGATCGCGGAGGAGGGCGACGAGGCGGTGGTGCCGTACGCGGACCACCTCGTCCGGGTGCCCGTCACGCCCACCCTGCTCCAGCCGCTGGTGGCGACGGTGCCGCTGCAGGTCTTCGCGTGCGAGCTGGCCACGGCGCGCGGGAACGAGGTGGATCAGCCTCGGAATCTGGCGAAGTCGGTCACCGTGGAGTAGGCCTTCACGTCGTCGAGGAATGCGGTGAAGACTCCGGCCGGGAAGGTGAGGGTGCCTTGGGCCGGGGTCTTTGAGTCGCGGATGGATATGTGGGTGGGGTGGGTGGCGAGCTCGATGCAGGAGTCGCCGTCGCCCGGCCCCGAGTAGGACGACTTCCGCCAGGTGTCGGGGGTGCCCATGGAGTGCCTCACAGCTCTTTCGTGACCCGGTGGATGAAGTCACGCGATCGCGCGGAGTCGAGTGACATCGCTTCCACTTTACGGAAGAGCGTTCGAAAGGCGTTGAGTTGGGCCTCGGAGTCGACGAAGGCCGCACCGTGTGGTGCGTCGCGTACGACCGTGTCCAGCTGCGGGAGGGTGCCTCCCGCGAGGGTCATGGTGCTGGCGGCGCCGGCGAATCCTTCCAGGGCGAAGGGGATGACCCGGACGTCGACATGGTCCGTCTGCGACAGTTCCAGGAGCTGAACGAGTTGGGCTCGGGCTGCCGCACGGTCGCTGACCATGATGCGCAGCGCCGCCTCGTGGATGACCGCTTCGTACGGGACCGGGGCCGGGCCATCGAGGATCACCTTGCGCTGCATTCGATGTCGTACGCGCAACTCCAGCTCTTCGGGCGGGAGTTCAGGTGTCCGGAAGCTGTAGACGGCGCGGGCGTAGTCCTCCGTCTGGAGTGGGCCGGGGACGAACAGGAACTGGACTTCCCTCATGTGTGAGGCGTGGTGCTCCAGCTCGGCCAGGTCGAGGAAGGGGTGGGGGAGAGATCCGCGGTACTCCTCCCACCAGCCGCGTGTGCGGTCGGTGGCCATCGCGACCAGTGCGGAGATCAACTCCGTGTCCGTGCAGGCGTAGTGAGCGGCGAGGAGGCGCAGCCGCTTCTCGCTCACCCCGGCGAGGGCGGCCTCGATCTGGCTGATCTGGGCGGGGCTCACCCCGAGCAGGGTTGCCGCTTCGCGGCTGGTGAGGCCTGCCGCGTTGCGGAGCCTGCGCAGTTCGGTCGCCAGGCGCATCTGGCGCGCTGTCGGCTCGCTCCTCAGCGCCATCGACGCTCCTCTCAACTCGCCTTCCGGCGTTACTCGTTCGGGCGGTAGGTTACGCGATCCGCTTGCGAGACCTAAATAATTAAGTCCACCGTCGGTGGTGCGCTACTCACTCTGCGGATTGCCGGGGCTCCGGAAGCGCACCGCTCCGTCCTGCCATGACGGACGCGGCATGCCACCGCCCGCCGACCGCAACTCCACCCTGAGCGACCGGAGTTGACGCATGCCCGAAACAGAATCCACGGAATCTGGGAGTACCAGCTGCAGCCGCTGCTGTTCGTGCTGACGCAGAGCAGGGCCACGGCCCGCTGGGCCGCACAGCCCATCCGGCTGGGACTGTCCTGGTACCCGACGGTGACGGTTCGTCCCTTCGTACTCGGGCCGGACAACGTACCGCTGATCACGGACGAGAAGCAGGCGATGGAGGACCCGTCGCTCGCCGTCTTCTCGGCGATCGTCCACGCCCGGGGCAAGCGCTGCGCTGCCATACTGGAAATGCTCGCGGCGGTTCTGGACACCATCGACCGCGACAGTGCGGCGATGTTCGCGCAGTTCGTGGAGTCGGGCCTGGCGAGCAAACCGGCTCGGGACATCTGGAGGAACCTGATGACGTCGGTGAACTACTTCTTCCGGAACCCCGTCGCCGAAGGCTTTCGTGAAGAAGGTCGGGAAGAAGGTCGGGAAGAAGGCCGGATCGAGGATCGCGCGGAGATGACCCTGCGCATTCTCGAATGGCGCGGTGTTCCGGTCCCCGAGCATGTCCGCGAGCGCGTCCTCACCTGCACCGACGGCGACCAGCTCACCGTCTGGGCCCAGCGGGCCGTCCACGCCGCCGACGCCGCGGATCTCTTCGTCGACGCCGGTTGATCCCCCGACCGTAAGGTGCTCGGCATGAGCATCATCGGGGTCGGAATCGACGTGGCCGAGATCGAGCGGTTCGCGGCGGCGCTGGAGCGTACGCCGGGGATGGCCGCGCGCCTGTTCACGGACGGCGAGCTGTTGCTGCCGAGCGGCGAGCGGCGCGGGGTCGCCTCGCTCGCCGCCCGCTTCGCGGCGAAGGAGGCTGCGGCCAAGGCGCTGGGTGCGCCGAAGGGGCTGCGGTGGACCGACGCGGAGGTGTACGTCGAGGAGAGCGGGCAGCCGCGGCTCCGGGTGAGCGGGACGGTGGCGGCGCGGGCGGCCGAGTTGGGGATCGCCGGGTTCCATGTGTCGCTGAGTCATGACGCGGGGGTTGCGTCCGCTGTGGTGGTGGCGGAGGGGTGAGGGTTCGGCGGATGGCGGAGGCGGCCGCTTGACCGGCGAACTGGGCATGGAGCTGATCGCCAGTCCTCGCGACGAGCGTGTGTGGGAGGAGCTTGGAGACGCAGCTACCTGGAGTGCGTATGCGGCGGAACTGCGCCGAGTGCTCGGAGCGGTGATCGAGAAGAGCGGCGCCGACCGCTTGGAGGTCACCTACCTGATGGTGAGCGAGCCCCTCGACGACGGGCACCCAGGCCTCCGCAACGGTACGGAGGTCCAGGCCCCGCAAGCGATTGATCTTGTCGAGGAAATGGCCGCCGGCCGCGGGCCGTATGCCTGTCTTTCCGCCCCGGGGCGGCTTCAGATCGAGTCGGGATGGGACGGGGCCGTACATCTCTGCACGACACAAGCTGTAGCCGCCGATTTGGCGGGGCTCCGTGGCGATGACGTGATTCTTCGGTGGCGCGACGGAGCTCCTGAACCCACGGAGATCTTGAATCCCGTCGTTGCTGTCGCGGACGAGAGTTTCTGGGCGACGGTGGCGGAGGTCTCCGAACGCTTCACGTTGTTGTGCGAGCGCTGGGCGTACGGCGCCTACGGGTGGAGATGGTTCCGCGTGACTCGGGAGAACGCGGCCGAACTGGCCCGACTCGTGCGGCCGCGTTCGCTGGTCTGCGTGGCTACCGAGCCGGACTTGCACCCCAGGCCTGAGCTGCTGGAGGACAACTTCACCGCCTTCTCGGCCCCGCTGCTTCCGGGCGAGTTGGCCTACCGGTCCTACCCCGGTGGCGCCGATTCGCTCGCAGAGGTCATGGGTGAGGGCTTCTCACTCATGCTGGCGGACAAGGCGATGGGCGACCGGTGCGCCGTGGTGCCGGACCCGGACGGGGTGCTGAGGGCGCAGTGGGAGAACCCGGCGGAACCGTAGGCCGATTGCCCACAGCCGCGTCGGTCAGTGGAACTCGTGCACCACTTCGATCTCACCGACGATGTGTGTATTGAACTCGTCGAGCTCCTCGGCCGGAACCCAGAGTTCGAGGATCGTCCGGCCGCCTGCCTGTTGGACCGGGTACCGGGTCACGAAATCCGACTCGACCTCGAAGCGGGTGACGAAACCCGCGCCGTCGTGCTTGACGTTCCAGTCCCTGGCGATCTTGATGGCGTAGTCCTCGTTGAGGACCGGGTAGAAGATCGGCTGCTCGGGCAGACGGGGCGGCCAGGCGCGCCAGTTCAACTCCCGGACCAGGTCCAGCTCCTTGGGGCCGGTGGGGCGCCACAGGGTCGTCGTTGCTCGGCTGCTGGTCATCGAAGTAACTCTCTCGTCGCGGCGACCGCGGGCACAGCCGGTCGGGGAAGCCAGACCGTACCTGTGGCTCGGGCGGCGCGGCCACGGGATTTGGGACCGGAGGCATTGTCATAGGGGCGTGGCAGAGTGCGCGGCCATGGACATCGACACGTTCTGGAACGTCATCGAAGCCGCGCGGGCCGAGGCGGCCCAAGCGAACGAGCCTTTTGACGAGGTCCTCGTCAGGCAGCTCGTGGACCGGCCGCAGCAGGAGATCCTGGAGTACGCGGAACGCTTCGACGAGGTGCATGGCGCTCTGTACCGCTGGGACGTGTGGGCGGCGGCCTATCTCATCGGGGGCGGCTGCTCCGACGACAGCTTCATCGACTTCCGGGCCGGAGTGATTGCTCTGGGCCGTGGGTGGTACCGGAAGGTGGCCAACGACCCCGACAGCCTCGCGGCGCACCCCGATGTGATCCCGGCGGTCAACGACCCGGATCGCCCTGAGGCGTTGTTCTACGAGGACGTGAACTACGCAGCCGTAGAGGCGTTCCGGCGGATCACCGGTGACGGGGATTCCTTCTGCACAGCGTGGGAGACATTCCGCCGGGCCGATGAGGGGAATGGCACCGCAGGTGACATGGGGGAGGATTTCGACTTCGACGACGACGAGGAAATGAGCCGTCGACTGCCCCGGCTGGCCGCGCTGTTTCGCGGTGCCCACCACTGAGACCGATCCTGCGCCGGAGGCTTCTGATGCCGGAACTCTTTGACGACAGCGACGACGACAGCGACGACGACAGCGACTACTGCACGGGGCCTCCGCTCGACGGTGACATGGTCCGTCGGGCAGAGGCCGACCTCGGTGTGCGATTGCCCCGCGGCTACGTCGAGGTGCTGCTCCTGCGGAACGGAGGGGTTCCGCGACACCGTTGTTGCCCCACGACCTTTCCCACCTCGTGGGCCGCCGATCACTTCGAGATCAGTGCGATACGAGGGATCGGCGGCGCCTGGGGAATCGACTCGGAGGCGGGCGGAGGGAGCGCCTACCTGGTGTCCGAGTGGGGGTATCCGGACATCGGAGTGGTGATCCGCGACACCCCTTCCGGTGGTCATGACACGGTGATGCTCGATTACTCCGAGTGCGGCCCCGAGGGCGAGCCCGCCGTCGCGTACGTCGATGAGGACCGGGTGCCGCGGCGCGTGGCGGATTCATTCGGTGAGTTCATTGCACGGCTGGTTCCTCTTGGGGCGTTCGACGGCGAGGGCTGACCGGGCCGCCCCCGACTCACTCCCCAGGCGCCAGCCAGGCCCGCGCCGCGCCCAGCAGCGCCCGTACGCCGAGTTCGATCGTCGGGTCCTGGAGGGGCGCGTACAGCGGCGAGTGGTTCATCGGGATCGACGGGGGCAGCCCGCGGGTGGCCAGCGTGTCGGCGTCGACGCCGGCGAACGCGGCCGGGTCGGCGCCGCCGAAGTGCCAGAACACCGAAGGCGCGCCGAGCTCGGTGCCGAAGAGGCCGAAGTCCTCACTGCCGTTGATGGGGTGCGGCAGCGTCAGGACCGCCTGCTCGCCGAGCGCCCCGCGCAGCGCGGCGACCGTCGACTCGGTGGCGTCCCGCGTGTTCACGGTGAGCGGGAAGGCGTTGAGGGGCGTGATCTCCGGGGGCTTGGGGGCCGCCGACGCCGTCGCCTCGGCCTCGATGATGCGGCGCACCGAGGCGAGCACCTTCTCCCGTACGACGGGGTCGACGGAGCGGATGTTGAGCTTCAGTTCCGCCTCGTCCGGGATGATGTTCTCCTTCGTGCCGGCGTGGATCGAGCCGACCGTCACCACCGCGGCCTGCGAGGCGCCGACCTCGCGCGCGACCACCGTCTGCAGCCGCAGCACGACCGCCGCCGCCATCACCACGGGGTCGACCGTCGACTCGGGCGACGAGCCGTGCCCGCCCCGGCCGAACAGCCGCACCCGGAAGCTGTCGGACGCCGCCATCAGCGCGCCGGGCCGGGTGACGGCGACCCCGGTCGGGAACGGGCCCACGTGCTGGCCCAGGCACACGTCGGGGGCCGGGAAACGCTCGGCGAAGCCGTCGTCGAGCATGTTCCTGGCGCCCTCGCCGGTCTCCTCCGCGGGCTGGAACACGGCGACGACCGTGCCGCGCCAGGTGTCCCGCCCGGCGGTGAGCAGGGCCGTCACGCCCAGCAGGCAGGTGACGTGCATGTCGTGGCCGCAGGCGTGCATGGTCGGTACGTCGTTGCCGTCGCGGTCGGTGGCCCGGTCCACGGACGCGTACGGCAGCCCGGTCGCCTCGAACACCGGCAGGCCGTCCATGTCCGCGCGCAGCAGGACCGTCGGGCCCTCCCCGTTGCGCAGCACGCCGACGACTCCGGTGCCGCCGACGCCCTCGGTCACTTCCCAGCCGGGCTGGGCGCGCAGCCGCTCGGCGGCGATCCCGGCCGTCCGCGTCTCCTGGAGCGAGAGTTCGGGGTGGGCGTGCAGGTCCTGGTACAGCTCGCGCAGATCCGGCAGGAGGGCGTCGAGACCGGCGGGTGCGGTGGTGCTCATGCGTGCTGCTCGCTTTCTACGGGTTCTACGGCGTCGGGGGAGGGGGGTTCGGGCAGTCCGAGGGAGCGGCGGAAGGAGGCCGAGTCCTGCGGGGTGACGACGGCGAGCACGGCGGCCAGTACGGCGCCCAGGACCAGGAACCCGAAGGCGGCCCCGAACCCCGCGGCATCGGCGAGCAGGCCCATCGCGGTGGGCGCGACGACCCCGGCGAACTGTCCGCCGAAGGTGATCAACCCGGCCCCGGCGCCGGTGAGTTCGGGCGGCAGGCTGCGCAGCGGTACCGCGTAGACGGGCATGTACGAGAGCGAGGACGCGGCGGTCGCCACCGACATCCACGCGATGAACGCGGACGTCGTCGGCGCCGTCGCCATCAGGATCAGGGCGATCGCGGCCACGGACATCGAGGGTACGACGATCAGCCGCTGTCGGCCTTCCAGCCGGTCGGCGAGGCGCCCGCCGACGATCACGGCGACGGCCGCCGCGCCCGCGGGGATCACCGACAGCGCTCCGGCCGAGGTCAGCGAGATGCCGCGGTCCTGGCTCAGATACGAGGGCACCCAGGTGTTCAGGCCCCACACGATGATGTCGTAGCCGAAGAACATCGCGGCGAAGCCCCACATGGCGGGGGAGCGCAGCACGGTGCGGGCGCCGCCCGTGGCGGTCGGCGCGGGCCCCGCCCCGGCCGGTGCGGCCTTCGGTTCGGGCAGCCACAGCCGGACCGCCACGAGGACGAACACCCCCACGCCCGCGACCGTGAAGAACGCCGAGCGCCAGCCGAAGTGCACGATCAGCGGGGCGGCGAGGAGCGGTGCGACGACCGCGCCGACGGCGTTCGACGACTGCACGACGCCGTTGGCGCTCATCCGCTGGCCCGGCGTGGTCCGTTCGGTGATCGCCTTCATCGAGGCGCCGGGGAAGATCCCCTCCGCGGCGCCGAACAGGAACCGCACGACGAGCAGGATCGCGAACGACCCGGCGAACCCGGTCAGCGCCGTGAACGCCGACCAGATCAGCAGCGCCCAGCAGGTCACCCGCTTGGCGCCGAACCGGTCGGCGAGCATCCCGCCGGGGATCTGACAGGCCGCGTAGGCGAGGAAGAACGCCGAGACGGCGATTCCCTGCTCGGTGCGGCTGAGGTCGAACTCGTCGCCGATCGAGGGCAGCGCGAGATTGATGACGAGCCGGTCGACGTAGTCGATCAGCCAGGCGCCGAAGAGCAGCGCGACCGTGATCTTCGCGCCTCGGTCGAGGCGCTCCCTGGCGCGGGGCGGGGACGGTGGAGCCACGGGCACTCCTTCTAGAGTGGGCGTGCGATCAGGTGGTGCGGCTCGGAAGTGGGGACAGATTCCGGCCGGCGCGGGGAAAGGGGCGAAGATTGCAGGAAAGCGGCGGTGGGGCCGTCCTGGATCCGGATTCCGTCAGAGGCTTCGAGGAGACCGACCTCGCGCTCGTCGACGCCCTGCAGACCGATCCGCGCGCTCCCTGGACCCGGATCGGACCGGCCGTCGGCATCGACGCGACGACCGCCGCGCGCCGCTGGGCGCGGCTGCGCCGTGAGGGCCTCGCCTGGGTCACGGCGTACGCGGGCCCGGTCACCGGGGCCGTCGGCTACGTCGAGGTCAGCTGCCGGCCGAAGCGGCTGGCCGAGCTGAGCGAGCGGCTCAGCGCGCTGCCGTGGGTGCTCAGCGTCGAGCATGTCGTCGGCGACTTCGACCTGTTCCTCACCGTCGCGGCCGTCGACCTGCCCGCGCTCGGCCGCCGGGTCGGCACCGAGCTCGGTCTGCTGCCCGGCGTGCGCTCCACCCGCACCCGGCTCGGCGTCCGCGTCTATCAGGAGGGCAGCGGCTGGAAGGTGCGCGCCCTGGAACCGGCGGGCCGCGCCCGTCTGGAGGGTGCGCGCCCCGCCGCCGGTGCCGGGCTGGGCGGCTCGTCCGGGCACGGGCCGCGCGGGGGTCTCGACCGCCGCCTCCTTGCCGCGCTCGGTGTCGACGGCCGTGCGGGCTGGGCCGAGCTCGCCGCGCGCACCGGACTGAGCGAGTCCACGGTGCGCCGTCGCCTCGCCCGCGAACTGCGGGACCACGAGATCCTGGTCCGCTGCGACCTGGCGCAGCAGGTGGCGGGCTATCCGGCCATCGCCACGTACCGCGCGACCGTCCCGCACGGGGCGCTCGACACCACGGGCGCGGCGCTCGCCCGGCTTCCGCAGATCCGGCTGTGCGCCTCCGTCACCGGCTCGTGCAACCTGCTCTTCTCGGTGTGGCTGCGCGACCTCGACGGCATCACGGCCCTGGAGTCACTCCTCGACGAACGCTTCCCGCACCTGACGGTCCAGGACCGCACGGTCACCCTCCGCACGGCCAAGCGCATGGGGCGTGTCCTGGACGACGAGGGGCGGGCGGTGGGGCATGTGCCGATGGTGGTGTGAGGGTGCGGTGCCGTCTGCCGGGTGCGGTTTCGTGGCGGTCTGCGGGTGCGTCGTGGCTGGTCGCGCAGTTCCCCGCGCCCCTGAAGCGAGCTTCGCTCGCCCGGGGGAGGCTGCGCGGAGCGCATGCCTCAGGGGCGCGGGGAACTGCGCGAGAAGCCCCACCGGCCCGCACCCGCCCGCACAGCGCACCCCGCAGACGACTACACCCCCCGAACGTCCCGCCACGCCGAGGGGACCGAACCCGCCACGTCCTGTGCCGACACCGGTGCCCCGTCCGCCGCGAAGCGGGCCGCCAGGCCGTGGAGGTACGCGCCCACCGATGCCGCGTCCACCGGCTTCAGGCCCGTCGCGAGGAGGGAGCCGGTCAGGCCCGAGAGGACGTCGCCGCTGCCGGCCGTGGCGAGCCAGGGGGTGCCGGTCGGGTTGACGCGGGCCGGCCCGCCGGACGGTGACACGACCAGCGTCGTCGAGCCCTTCAGGAGCACCGTCGCGTCGTAGCGACGCGCCAACTCCCGTACGGAAGAGAGGCGTTGGCCCTCCACCTCGTCGCGGGCCACCCCCAGCAGCGCCGCCGCCTCACCGGCGTGGGGCGTCAGCACCGTGGGTGCCGTGCGGGCGCGTACGGCGCTCACCCCGGCCAGGCGCAGACCGTCCGCGTCGATCAGGACCGGGACGTCCGACGTCAGGACGTCGTGCAGGTTCGAGGCGTCGTCGCCCAGGCCGGGGCCGATCACCCAGGACTGGACGCGGCCCGCCTTCGCGGGGGGACCCTGCGACACCAGCGTCTCCGGGAAGCGGGCGAGGACCGCCTCCGCCGCCGGGCCCACGTACCGGACCGCCCCCGCGCCACCGTGCAGGGCACCCGCCACGGCCAGCACCGCCGCCCCCGGATAGCGCGCCGAGCCCGCGACGACACCGACCACGCCCCGGCGGTACTTGTCGCTCTCGCCGGCCGGTTCGGGCAGCAGCGAGGACACGTCCGCGTGCTGCAACGCCTCCAACTCGGCGTCCGCCGCCGGGAGTTCCAGGCCGATGTCCACCAGCCGGAGCGCCCCCGCGTACTCGCGCGCCGGGTCGATCAGCAGGCCCGGCTTGTACGTGCCGAACGTGACCGTCGCCGTCGCCCGGACCGCGTCGCCGTGCACCTCGCCGGTGTCGGCGTCCACCCCGCTGGGGAGGTCCACCGCGACCACGAGCCCCCGTGCCGCCTCGGCCAGTTGCGCCGCGCGCGGGCGCAGGCCGCCCTTGCCGCCGATGCCCACGATGCCGTCCATGACGAGGTCGGCGCGGCCCACGATCTCCGGGGCGGACTCCGTCGCCGCGTCGAGCACCGTGCCGCCCGCCGCCCGCAGCGCCGCGAGGCCGCCCGCGTGCGCCCGGTCCGGGGAGAGGAGCAGCGCGGTGACGCCCGCGCCGCGGCGGGCCAGGCGGGCGCCCGCGTACAGCGCGTCGCCGCCGTTGTCGCCGGAGCCGACCAGGAGGGCGACCCGCGATCCGTACACCTTGCCGAGCAGTTCCGCGCAGGCGACGGCCAGGCCTGCCGCCGCCCGCTGCATCAGGGCGCCGTCCGGCAGGCGCGCCATCAGTGCGCGTTCGGCGGACCGGACCGTTTCCACGTCGTAGGCAGTGCGCATGTCATCGAGTGTCCCCCAGGAGGTGGGCCCGGAGCAGGTCGGCCGTCTCGGCAGGGTGGGTCGACCAGCCATTGTGGGCGCCCGGGAACATCGCGAGTTCCAGGCCCAGGCGCTCGGCGAGGACCGTCGCCGGGCGGGACGGCAGATGCGGCGGCGTCTCCTTGCCCACGGCCAGGAACAGGCGCTCCCGCGCCTTCGCCAGCGCGTCGACGTCGGGTGCGTACGCGGCGAAACTGCGGTGCTCGTACCGGATGGCCAGGGGCGCGTTCGCCGTGACGCGGGCCAGCATCTCCCGCGTGCGGGGCGGGGGTTGAGGGTCCCGTGTCCACGGCGCGGGGCGCATCGCGCCGCCGATCCCGCGCAGGAAGCGCTCGCCCGCCGCCTGGAGGCCCTCCGTGACGAACAGCTCGTGCACCTCCTCGAAGAACGCCAACTGCTCTGCCGAATCCGGGAGCACGGACCACGACGGGGGCTCGTGCGCCACCACCCGGCGCAGCCGCTCCGGGTGGCGGGCCAGCAGATCGAGCGCGACGATCGCACCGCTGGACGCGCCCGCCACGTACGCGGGCTCGCCGGGGGAGTGCGCGTCGAGGAGGCGGAGCGCGTCGTCCGCGTGGACCGGGACCCGCTGCTCGGTGTGCGGGCCGTCCAGAGCGCTGCGCGAGTAGCCGCGCGGGTCGTGGGTGAGCACCGTGAACGTGTCCGCCAGCGCGTCGGCCACCGGGTCGAGGACCGCCGCGTCGCCGCCCGCGCCGGGCAGCAGGAGGAGCACCGGGCCGTGGCCCCGTACCTCGTGGTGGAGGGTGGCGCCCGGTACGCGCAGCGAGCCTTCGGTGATCAACGGTCCACCTCCTCGGGCCAGTGGGAGAGCGCGATGTGCAGCGCCTCCAGGGCGTTCGCCCAGGACCGCTCCACGTCCCGGTGGTGCCGGAAGCCGCCCGCCAGCTCCAGTGCGACGAAGCCGTGGAACGTACTGCGCAGCAGGCGCACCGCGTCGGTCAGCGCCGGTTCCGCCAGGCCGTAGCCCTGGAGCAGCGCGTAGGGGCCCGTGAGGTTGCGGCGCAGGCCCGGGTGGTCGTCGAGGGCCGACGGGTCGAGGTCGAGCTGCGTCGCCGCGTACCGCCCCGGGTGCTCCAGGGCGAAGGCGCGGTAGGCGTGCGCGAAGGCGAGCAGGGCGTCCCGCCCGGCCCGGCCCGCCAGCGCGTCCGAGATCCGGTCCGCGAGGTCCAGGCCCGAGACGATCGCGACCCGCGTGCTCAGGTCGGAGAGGTTCCTGACATGGGCGTACAGGCTCGCGTCCTTGACGCCGAAGCCGCGGGCGAGCGCCGCGACGGTGATGTTCTCGAAGCCGACCGTGTCGGCGAGGTCGGCGGCGGCCGCCACCACGCGCTCCCTGGTCAGGCCCGCTCTGGCCATCATGACTCCGCCGCTCCCTGTGCGCCGAGGCTGTTTCCTAGGGGTCCTAGGTTTCTGGTTACGGTACCTAGGTTCCGATGGGCCGATCAACCGCTTTTCGGGGGCCCTGCCGCGCGGCTGACCCGGATCCGGAGTCCTGCCGGGTTTCGCTCACGCCCATGACCAGCACCGCAGTGCGCGGCGGACTCGCCGCGCTGCTCGCCCTCGCCGTGGCCCTGCCCGCGGGCCGGGCAGCCGCCGACCCCGAGCCACCCACGCCGACGGCGACCGCCGCCGCGCCCCTCCCGGCCGCGCCCGCCCCGGCCCCCGGCCTCGTCCCCGGCATCCCGCTCACCACCGACCAGCCCTGGCACCTGGACACGCCCGACCAGGTCCTGCCCCCGCACATGTACCGGCCGAGCGCGGCCGAGGACGCGATCGAGCCGATGCCGGCCCCCGACGGGCTCGACGTGCTCGTCGAGTACGTGCCGCCCAGCGAGGTGCGGGGCGCCGTCACCTGCACCAAGAAGACCGGCCCCTACCAGCGCCAGGTCGAGCGCTGGCTCGGGCTGAAGGTCGACGGGAAACAGTCCCCCGCCGACTGCAGGCGCATCCGCGCCTTCCAGACCAAGCAGGGCATCCGCCCGAACATCGGCTTCGCCGGACCCGTCACCTGGACCCGGATGCGCACCATCTCCGCCCGCAAGAACCCGAACGCGGCGAAGAAGTGCCCCACGCGCGCGTACCGCCTCGCCTGCGTGGACCTGCCGCGCCAGCTGATGTGGGTGAGCAAGGGCAAGAAGATCGTCTACGGGCCCGTCCCGATCCGCAGCGGACGCGCCGGCAACCGCACCCGCGTCGGCTGGCACAAGATCTACTGGCGGCACAAGAACCACTGGTCGTCGCTGTACAACAGCCCCATGCCGTACAGCCAGTTCTTCAGCGGCGGCCAGGCCTTCCACGGCATCTACGGGAACGTCTACAGCCCGCCCGGATCGCGCGGCTGCGTCAACCTGCGGGTGAGCGACGCCAAGCGGCTGTGGGGTGTCCTCGAGCGCGGCGACCGGGTCTACGTATGGGGACGCAAGCCCGGAACCTGAGGCTCTGAGGCCTTGTCGGTGCCCTCTGAGAGACTGGGCGCACCATGAACGAGAACGTGACTGCTCCGCTCCGCGCCCGCGCCGAGATCGATCTGGCCGCGCTCAAGGCCAATGTCAGGTCCCTGCGTGCCCACGCGCCGGGGGCCGCGTTCATGGCCGTGGTGAAGGCGGACGCGTACGGGCACGGGATGCTCCCGGTGGCCCGCGCCGCCCGGGAGGCGGGCGCCGAGTGGATCGGCACCGCCACCCCCGAGGAGGCCCTCGCCCTGCGCGGCGCGGGCGTCGAGGGCCGCATCATGTGCTGGCTGTGGGTGCCCGGCGGGCCCTGGCGCGCGGCGATCGAGGCCGACCTCGACCTGGGGGTCAGCGGCCTGTGGGCGCTGCGCGAAGTCGCCGACGCCGCGCGGGAGTCGGGCCGCCGCGCCCGTGTCCAGCTGAAGGCCGACACCGGCCTCGGGCGCAACGGCTGCCTGCCGGCCGACTGGCCCGAGCTGATCCGCGAGGCGCTCACCGCGCAGCGCGCCGGACTCGTCACCGTCACCGGCCTGTGGTCGCACTTCGCGTGCGCCGACGAGCCGGGGCACCCGTCGATCGCCGCCCAGCTCGACACGTTCCGCGAGATGGTCGGGTACGCGGAGGCGGAAGGCATCACGCCGGAAGTGCGGCACATCGCCAACTCGCCGGGCACGCTCACCCTCCCCGAGACCCACTTCGACCTCGTCCGCCCCGGCATCGCCATGTACGGGATCTCGCCCAGCCCCGAGCTCGGCACCCCCGAGGACTTCGGGCTGCGCCCGGTCATGTCCCTCAAGGCGTCGCTCGCGCTCGTGAAGCACGCGCCGGGTGGCCTCGGCGTCAGTTACGGGCATCACTACGTCACACCGGGTCCCACGACCCTCGGCCTCGTCCCGCTCGGCTACGCGGACGGCGTGCCCCGGCACGCCTCCGGCACCGGTCCCGTCCTGATCGGCGGCAAGCGGCGCACGGTCGCGGGCCGGGTCGCGATGGACCAGTTCGTCGTCGACCTCGGCGGCGACGAGCCGGCCGCGGGCGACGAGGCGGTCCTGTTCGGCCCCGGGGACGGGGGCGAGCCGACCGCCGAGGACTGGGCGTCGGCGTCGGGCACCATCGCGTACGAGATCGTCACGCGGATCGGTTCCCGCGTTCCGCGCGTCTACGTCGAAGAGGGCGACGCGGGAGACGCCGTCGGCGCGGGCCACGAGGGCGACGCGGGAGACGCCGCCGGCGCGTGACGACCGCCACAGGTTGCGCGGACCCCGCGGGGGCCAGGTTGACTACTGGTTATGTGAAGCACGAACCGAACGGGTAACAGGGCACAGCGAAGCACCGGCGCGCAGCGAGGGAGCGGCACGTGAGCGAGACCAGCGCACAGGCCACGGCGGCCGTCACCGAAGCGGCTGCTTCGGGGAGCTGGCGGCGGGCCGGCCTCGCGGGCGCCGCGATAGGCGTGGTCGCCGCGGGCGCCGCCGCCGGAGTCGCCGTCGAGCGGCTCACCGTGGGGCGCGGGATGCGCAAGAAGGCGCGGCTCGCCCTCGACGCGTCGGGTCCCTACGGCTCGCTGCGGGGCGTCCCCGGCCGGGCGTACGCCGCCGACGGCACCGAGCTGTACTTCGAGGTCGACGAGCCCGAGCCGGACAGCGGCGGCGGCACCGGCGGGCGCAGGCGGCGCCTGTTCGGCCGCAAGACCCCGGCGCCCGTCACCGTCGTCTTCAGCCACGGCTACTGCCTGAACCAGGACTCCTGGCACTTCCAGCGCGCGGCCCTGCGCGGCGTCGTCCGCTGCGTGTACTGGGACCAGCGCAGCCACGGCCGCTCCGGTCGGGGCGTGGAGCAGGTCGAGCACGGCAGGCCGGTCTCCATCGACACGCTCGGCGGCGACCTCAAGGCCGTCATCGACGCGGCCGCGCCCGAGGGCCCGGTCGTCCTCGTCGGCCACTCCATGGGCGGCATGACCGTGATGGCCCTCGCCGACCAGCATCCCGACCTCGTCCGCGACCGTGTCGTCGGAGTGGCCCTCGTGGGTACGTCGTCGGGGAAGCTCGGCGAGGTCAACTACGGCCTGCCGGTGGCCGGGGTGAACGCGGTGCGGCGGGTGCTCCCCGGCGTCCTGAAGGTGCTCGGGCAGCGGGCCGAGCTGGTCGAGAAGGGGCGCAGGGCCACTGCCGACCTGTTCGCCGGGATCATCAAGCGGTACTCGTTCGCGACCCGTGACGTCGACCCGGCGATCGCCCGGTTCGCCGAGCGGATGATCGAGGGCACGCCGATCGACGTGGTCGCCGAGTTCTACCCGGCGTTCCAGGAGCACGACAAGACGGCAGCGCTCGCCTCCTTCGCCGAGCTGCCGGCCCTCGTCCTCGCGGGCGAGCAGGATCTCGTCACGCCGAGCGAGCACAGCGAGGCGATCGCCCAGCTGCTCCCGGACGCCGAGTTCGTGCTCGTGCCGGACGCCGGGCACCTGGTGATGCTGGAGCACCCCGAGGTCGTCACGGACCGCCTCGCCGATCTGCTGGCCCGTACGGGAGCGGTTCCGGCAGCGGCTACCGTGGGGATTTATGGAGACACCGGCAGCACCGCACAACCCGGCGGGTGAACCCGCCACCCCCGGCACGACCGTCACCACCATCACCGTCAACTCCCCGGACGAGATGCGGGAGTTGGGCCTCGCCCTGGCGAAACGACTGCGCCCCGGCGACCTCGTGATGCTCACCGGTGAACTGGGCGCGGGCAAGACGACCCTGACCCGCGGGCTCGGCGCGGGCCTGGGGGTGCGCGGCGCGGTGACCTCGCCGACGTTCGTGATCGCCCGCGTCCACCCGCCGCTCGGCGAGGGGCCTGCCCTGGTGCACGTCGACGCGTACCGCCTCGGCGGCGGGCTCGACGAGATGGAGGACCTGGACCTCGACGTGTCGCTCCCGGACTCCGTGGTCGTCGTGGAGTGGGGCGACGGCAAGGTCGAGGAGCTCTCCGACGACCGCCTGCACGTGCTCATCGACCGGGCCACCGGCGACACCACCGACGAGGTGCGCGTGGTGACGCTGCACGGCATCGGGGCGCGCTGGACCGAGGCGGACCTGGGCTCGCTCGCGGGCTGAGCCCGCGCACCCGTACATCCCGACAGGGCGTCGGCATCATGTTGCGCGACGCCTGTTCGGCGTGTTCACATGGAACCCGGAAGTAGTTAGGTCTACCTAACCACGACTGCTCCGGCGGCCTTCGGGAGGCGTCCATGTCGACATCGGAACGTGACGGAGCGCGCCGTGCCGCGGTACCGCTCGCAGGGCGGGACGTGGCACGCGGGGTGACGATGGGGCAGTTGTTGGCATCGTGCGCGGCGGCCAGAGCGGTTTCGACGCCGCCGCAGCGCCCCGCAGGGGCGCGGGGAACCGCGCGAGCAACCACGAACGAAGCCGGCACCCGCGAAGAAATGCTGAACCCCTACGGCGCGCAGGCGAACTAGGGCACGACCACCACGGGCCGCCCGAACGTGGCGAACTCCCACATGGCGTTGGCGTCGGCCCGCGACTCCCGGATGCCGCCGGTCTGCTTCGACGGGTCCGGCTCGGGCGTGGAGCCGTCGACCGCCGCGCTGAACCCGATCGCGACCCCGTCCGTGTTCGCGAACCGCACGACGTGCTCGATCGGCGTCCCGTCGGTGCCGGTGATGGCGCCGGAGCGCGACGTCACCGTGTACTTGCCGGGCGCCGGGTCGACACTGCCGGGCGTCACCTCGTACGTGCGCTGCACCTTGCCGTTGCCGCCGACCAGCCAGACCCGGTCCGTGCCGAGGGCGTACACGACGCGCTCGCCCTTGCCGGACTGCGCGGGCAGCGCCTTCGGGTCCTTCTTCTCCTTGGGGGAGCGGGACGCCGTCGACGAGGAGGCCGTGTCCGAGGGGGTCTTGCCCAGGTCGGCCGGCGCGCTCGCCGAGGCCTGATAGGCGAGGAAGCCGACCACGGCGAGCGCTCCCGCGGTCAGCGCGGTCACGAATCCGGTGCTGCTCCGTGCCACCAGGTGCCTGCCTCTCGGTGTTCGACTTCTCCGGGTGACGGTAGCAGTCGGGAGCGGGCCCTCCCCGGGTTGTCGGCGGTCCGGACGTGTCCGCTCTTGTGTGGTCGTAGGCTGTTCGCGTGCTGTTGCTCGCTCTGGATACCGCCACCCCCGCCGTCACCGTCGCCCTGCACGACGGCTCCTCCGTCGTAGCGGAGTCGAGCCAGGTGGACGCCCGCAGACACGGGGAGCTGCTGCTGCCCGCCGTCGACCGGGTCCTCACCGACGCCGGGGTGAAACTGGACGCCGTCACCGGGATCGTCGTGGGCGTGGGCCCGGGACCGTACACGGGACTGCGCGTCGGCCTGATGACCGCCGACACCTTCGGGCTCGCGCTCGGGGTGCCCGTGCTCGGCGTGTGCACGCTGGACGGGCTCGCGTACGAGGCCGAAGGCAGCGTCGACGGGCCGTTCGTCGTCGCCACCGACGCCCGGCGCAAGGAGGTGTACTGGGCGCGCTTCGACAACCCGCGCACCCGTGTCACCGAGGCCGCCGTGGACCGCCCGGCCGACATCGCCGAAGCCGTGGCCGGGCTGCCCGCCGTCGGCGCGGGCGCGCGCCTCTACCCCGACACCTTCCCGGACGCCCGCGGCCCCGAGCACGTGTCCGCCGCCGCGCTCGCCGCCCTCGCCGCCGAGAAGCTGGCCGCGGGCGAGGAGCTCCTCGAACCGCGGCCCCTCTACCTGCGCCGTCCCGACGCCCAGGTGCCCAAGAACTACAAGGTGGTCACCCCCAAGTGACGACCGTGGACGTCGAGCTGCGCGAGATGCGCTGGTGGGACATCGATCCCGTACTCGCCCTGGAGAAGGACCTCTTCCCGGACGACGCCTGGTCGCGCGGCATGTTCTGGTCCGAGCTCTCGCACGCGCGCGGGGTCGGTTCGACGCGGCGGTACGTCGTCGCGTACGAGAAGGACGAGCGCGGCGCGAACGGGCGGCTGCTCGGCTACGGCGGCCTCGCCGCGTCCGAGGACCTCGCCGACGTGCAGACCATCGCCGTCGCCCGCGACCAGTGGGGCACCGGGCTCGGCGCCCGGCTGCTCACCGAACTGCTGCGGCACGCCACCGCCTTCGAGGTCGCCGAGGTGATGCTCGAGGTGCGCGTCGACAACACCCGGGCGCAGAAGCTCTACGAGCGCTTCGGCTTCGAGCCGATCGGCTTCCGCCGCGGCTACTACCAGCCGGGCAACGTGGACGCCCTCGTGATGCGCCTTACTACTGAGAAAGCGACCGAAGAGAAGAACCATGGCTGACGAACCGCTCGTCCTCGGCATCGAGACCTCCTGCGACGAGACCGGCGTCGGCATCGTCCGCGGCACCACCCTGCTCGCCGACGCCGTCGCCTCCAGCGTCGACGAGCACGCCCGCTTCGGCGGCGTCGTCCCCGAGGTCGCCTCCCGCGCGCACCTGGAGGCGATGGTCCCGACGATCCAGCGCGCCCTGAAGGACGCCGGCGTCACGGCGAAGGACCTCGACGGCATCTCCGTCACGGCAGGTCCCGGCCTCGCGGGCGCCCTGCTCGTCGGCGTGAGCGCCGCGAAGGCGTACGCGTACGCGCTCGACAAGCCGCTCTACGGCGTCAACCACCTGGCCTCGCACATCTGCGTCGACCAGCTGGAGCACGGCAAGCTGCCCGAGCCGACGATGGCGCTGCTCGTCTCCGGCGGGCACTCCTCGCTGCTGCTCTCCACCGACATCACCTCCGACGTGCGGCCGCTCGGCGCGACCATCGACGACGCGGCGGGCGAGGCCTTCGACAAGATCGCCCGGGTGCTCAACCTCGGCTTCCCCGGCGGGCCCGTCATCGACCGGTACGCGAAGGAGGGCGACCCGAACGCCATCTCCTTCCCGCGCGGGCTCACCGGGCCGCGCGACCCCGCCTACGACTTCTCCTTCTCCGGCCTGAAGACCTCCGTGGCCCGCTGGATCGAGGCCAAGCGGGCGGCAGGCGAGGACGTGCCGGTGCGCGACGTGTCGGCGTCCTTCCAGGAGGCCGTCGTCGACGTGCTGACCCGCAAGGCCGTGCGGGCCTGCAAGGACGAGGGCGTCGACCACCTGATGATCGGCGGCGGTGTCGCGGCCAACTCGCGGCTGCGCGCGCTCGCCCAGGAGCGCTGCGAGCGGGCCGGTATCCGGCTGCGCGTGCCGCGCCCCAAGCTGTGCACGGACAACGGCGCGATGGTCGCCGCGCTCGGCGCCGAGATGGTGGCCCGCAACCGGGCCGCGTCCTCCTGGGACCTGTCGGCGGACTCGTCGCTGCCGGTGACCGAGACGCACGTACCCGGGCACCACCACGACCACGATCACGTGCACGAGGTCAGCAAGGAGAACCTGTACTCGTGAGCGTCGCCCTGATGTGGGAGGCCCGGGCCGTCGCGGGCCGGGGCGAGGAGCTGCTGGCCTGGGTCGGGGAGCAGCGCCTGGAGCGCGAGCCGCTGCGCCGCGACACGCTGCGCGCGCCCCAGGACCGGGTGCTCGTCATCACCTGGTGGGACGCCGCCTACGACGCCGAACTCCCCGAACTTCCGGAGCCGGACGGGGAGTTGGTCTCGCGGGCCGTGCACAGGTGGCGGTTCGAGACCGTCTGAGGCGGCGACGGCCTACGCGCCGTCGGTGCACTCCGCGCCGTCGCGGGGCACCTTGCCGTCCAGCAGGTAGGCGTTGACGGCCCGGTCGACGCAGTCGCTGCCGTGCGCGTACCCGCAGTGGCCCTCGCCGCCCTTCCAGCTGAGCAGGACACCGACGCCGGGGCCGAGCCGCTCGGCCAGGGCGGGCGCGCCGTCGTAGGGCGTCGCCGGGTCGCCGGTGTTGCCGACGACGAGGATCGGCGGGGCGGTCGGCGCGGAGACGTCCATGTGGTCGGACGCGCCCTTGACCGGCCAGTTCAGGCACTGGTTGAGCGACCAGGCGAAGGTGGCGCCGAACAGCGGGGACGCCTTCTCGTACGCGGGGAGCAGCGCGCGGATCCGCCGCTCGGTGACCGGGACGCCGCTGTCGGCGCAGCTCGTGCCGATGTAGACGTTGGTGCCGTTGCTGTAGCGGCCCTTGTCGTCGCGGCCCAGGAACGAGTCGACGAGCGGCATCAGGCGGCTCGGGTCGCTCCGGTTCCACAGCTGGGCGACGCCCGCGGCCAGGGTCGGCCAGTACCCGGCGTTGTAGAGGGACTGCAGCATGGCGCCCTGCACCATCGAACCGGTCAGCTTCCGTCCGTCGGGCAGTGGGAGGGGCCGCCTGTCGAGCGTGGCGACGACCCGGACGAGCAGGTCCTCGACCTCCTGGGCCGACTCGCGGTGGATCGGGCAGACGTAGCGGCCCCGCACGCACGCCTCGGCGAAGTGGTCGAGGGCCAGCTGGAATCCCCTGAGCTGGTACAGGCCCCAGTCGGTGTACGACTTGTCGGGGTGCATGGCGCCGTCGAGCACGGCCCGGCCGACCTTGCGGGGGAACAAGTGCGCGTAGGTGGCACCGAGTTGGGTGCCGTAGGAGAAGCCGAGGTAGTGCAGCTTCCCGTCGCCGACCGCCGCGCGGATCAGGTCCAGGTCGCGGGCGACCTCGGTGGTCCGCAGGTGCGGCAGCAGGTCGCCGGAGCGGCGCGCGCAGGCCGCCGAGTAGCTCTTCGCCGCGTCCATCCAGAGGCGGGCCTCGGCCTCGGTGTCGGGGGAGTTGTCGAGGTCGTTGAACCGGTCCGTCTCGGCGTCGGTCAGGCATGTCACCGCGGTGGAGCGGCCGACCCCGCGCGGGTCGAAACTCACCAGGTCGTAGCGGGAGTTCAGCTGCTCGAAGCCCGGGTCCTCGGCCCAGCCGGGCAGCGCGCCGACCCCGGAGCCGCCCGGGCCGCCGAAGTTGTGGATCAGCGAGCCGATGCGCTCGCCGGGCCCGGTGGCGGGCTTGCGGATCAGGGCGAGGGAGATCTGCCGGCCGTCCGGCTCCGCGTGGTCGAGCGGCACCTTCAGCGTGCCGCACTGCCAGTCGGGGCCGGGGGCGGGGCCCGAGCCCTGGAGGGCGTCCGGTGCCGGGCACGAACCCCACACCACGTCAGGCGCGGGCGCGGCGGCGGCCGGTGGGGCGGCGAGGAGCGCGGGGGACGCGGCCGCGAGGGAGGCCGCCGCGGTCAGCCAGGCCACGGGGCGCGGTGACCGGCGGATGCGAAGGATCATGAAGCTCATGCTGGGGCGGGTGCGCGAGGCCCGCGCGCCGCACGGGGCGTACGGGGGAGCGGGGAAGAGATGCCCGGGTACAGGGGGATTCGTGGGGGTGCGGTGTCTGAAATTTTCCGAAGAAGCGGGGCGAGAGGTTTACCGCTGTAATAATTCGGACTTACGTTCCCTCAGTGACTGAGAAGAAACGGTTCCGTGGGCGTGCGGTGAAGACCGCGGGTGTGGTGCTCGGCTGTGCCCTCGTGCTCGGCGGCGCGGGCGCCGGCTGGATGTACTGGCACCTGGACCACAACATCCGCAGCGTCGACATCGACAAGGCGCTCGGCGACAACCGCCCGATGCGGGCCGACCAGGTGGCGGCGTCCCCCTCGGCGTCGGCGTCCCCCTCCGCGTCGGCCTCGGCGGAACCGGTCGAGAAGGGCGTCCTCAACATCCTCGTCCTCGGCTCGGACTCGCGCTCCGGCAAGGCGAACAAGGCCCTCGGCGGCGGCCCGAGCGGCGGCGCCCGCTCCGACACCGCGATGGTCCTGCACCTCGATGCCGACCGGACGGAGGCGACCGTCGTCAGCATCCCGCGCGACACCCTCGTCGAGCGTCCTTCCTGCCCGACCGAGTCCGGCGGCACGACCGCGGTCGCGTACGGCGTCATGTTCAACAGCGCCTACTCGCTGGGCGGTCCGGTCTGCGCGGTGAAGACCGTCGAGACCCTCACCGGGGTCCGCATGGACCACTACCTGGAGATCGACTTCTCGGGCTTCGCGAAGCTCGTCGACGCGCTCGGCGGTGTGGACGTCACCACCGACCAGGACATCGACGACGACCTCAGCCACCTCCACCTGGAGGCCGGCGAGCACCACCTCGACGGCAAGGCCGCCCTCGCCTTCGCCCGCACCCGGCACGGCGTCGGCGACGGCAGCGACCTCGGCCGCATCAAGCTCCAGCAGCAGCTGGTGAAGGCGCTGGTGGGACAGGTCTCCGACTCCGGACTGCTCACCAGCCCCACCCGCCTCTACAAGGTCGCCGACGCCGCCACCGGCAGCCTCACGGCCGACACCGGCCTCGACTCGCTCACCGAACTGTCCGGTCTGGCGCGGAGCCTGGAGGGCCTGTCCGCCGACGCGGTGAAGACGGTGATGATGCCGGTCGTCCAGGCCCCTTCGGACGCCAACCGGGTCGTGGCGGACGAGCCGGAGGCGAGCGACCTGTGGAAATCGCTGCGGTAGGAACCGTGGAAGCGGTCGGAGCCGGCGGAGCCGTTTCCGGGGCCGCGTAAAGAATCCTCGGAGAAGATCCGGCGTGTGTGTCGATCCGGGGGCGGCCCGTTCGACGCAGGGGTGAGAGGCCGGGAAGGACCGGCCCGCCGGACCGGAGGAGTCACCATGCCGCGCTACATCTCGATCATCCGCATCGACGAGACCACCCGCCCCGCGGAGGGGCCGAGCCCCGAGCTGGAGCAGCGGATGGGGGAGTTGCTGGAGGAGATCACCAAGGCGGGCGTCATGCTCGACACCGCCGGGCTGCTGCCCGACGACCAGGGCAAGCGGGTGCGCTGGGAGGGCGGGAAGACGTCCGTCACGGACGGGCCGTTCACCGAGTCCAAGGAGGTCATCGGCGGCTACGCCCTGATGCAGTGCAAGGACCTGGCCGAGGCCGTCGAGTGGTCCAAGAAGTTCCTGCAGGTCCACGAGGAGCACTGGACGGCGACCTGCGAGGTGCGGGAGATCGCCGAGGGCTGAGCCCCCCCGCCGGGGTCCCGGCACGGGCTCCAGGCCGGGTCGAGCCTTGGCCGGGTGGCGTCTTCGGTGTCTGATGGTGGGTCGTGACAGAGCGACACGACAGCACGGCCCGGGCCATCGAGACCGTCTTCCGCATGGAGGCGCCGCGTGTCATCGCCGCCGTCACCCGCATCGTGCGGGACGTCGGCATCGCGGAGGAGCTGGCGCAGGACGCGCTGGTGGCCGCGCTGGAGAGGTGGCCGGACGCCGGTGTCCCGGACAACCCGGGCGCCTGGCTGACGGCCACCGCCAAGCACCGCGCCGTCGACCTCGTACGGCGTCGTGAGAACTACGCCCGCAAGCTGGAGGAGGTCGGCCGGGCGACGGAGTTCGCGTACGAGGAGGCCGGGGTCGTGGCCGACCCCGACGACATCGACGACGACCTGCTGCGGCTCGTCTTCATGAGCTGCCACCCGGTGCTGTCCGCCGAGGCCCGGGTCGCCCTCACCCTGCGCCTGCTCGGCGGGCTGACCACCGCCGAGATCGCCCGCGCGGTCCTCGCGCCCGAGCCGACGGTCGCCCAGCGCGTCGTGCGCGCCAAGCGCACCCTCGCGACGAAGAACGTCGCCTTCGAGGTGCCGTTCGGCGCGGAGCGGGAGGCCCGTCTCGGCTCGGTCCTCGAGGTCATCTACCTCATCTTCAACGAGGGGTACGCGGCCACGGCGGGCGACGACTACCTCCGCCCGGGGCTGTGCGAGGACGCCCTGCGGCTGGCCCGCGTGCTCCAGTCGCTGATGCCGAAGGAGTCCGAGGTGCACGGCCTGGCCGCGCTCCTCGAACTCCAGTCCTCGCGCGCGGCCGCCCGCACGGCACCGGACGGCGCGCCCGTCCTCCTCAAGGACCAGCACCGGACGCAGTGGAACCGGCTCCTGATCCGCCGCGGGTTCACCGCCCTCGCCCACGCGGAGGCGACCCTGCCGGGCGACGGGCCGGGCCCGTACGTGCTGCAGGCCGCGATCGCCGCGTGCCACGCGCAGGCCCTGCGGTACCCGGACACCGACTGGTCGCGGATCGCCGCCCTGTACGCCCTGCTCGCGGCCCGCGCCCCCTCCCCGGTGATCGAGCTGAACCGGGCGGTGGCGGTGTCCATGGCCGAGGGCCCGGCGGCGGGGCTCGCGATCGTGGAGGAACTCGCCGGCGAACCCGCGCTCCAGGGCTACTACTTGCTGCCCAGCGTGCGCGGGGACCTGCTGGAACGTCTTGGCCGGGTGGCGGAGGCGCGGGCGGAGTTCGCGCGGGCGGCCGCGCTCACCCGCAACGAACGGGAACGGGAGTTCCTGCTCGGCAGATCAAGCCCCTCCGGCGATTGAGGAGCGGGGTCCGGGGCAGAGCCCCGCGACCTCAGCCGACGGGGGCGCCCACCAGCATCGTCGGGGCGCCGACCACCCGGGTGAGGAACACCGTCGCCGAAGCCTTCCCATAAGGCTTCGGCATCACCTTGCGGCGCAACTCCTCGGGCTCCACGGCCGACCCGCGCTTCTTCACGGTCAGCACCCCGACCCCGCGCTCGCGCAGCAGCGCCTTCAACTTCTTCACGTTGAAAGGGAGTTGATCGGTGATCTCGTAGGCGGCGGCGTACGGGGTGGGCCGCAGCTCGTCGCTCGTCACGTACGCGATCATCTCGTCGACGAGCCCGCCCCCGACCTCCTCGGCCACCTCGGCGACCAGGTGCGCCCGGATGACGGCGCCGTCGGGCTCGTACAAGTACCGCCCCACGGGCCGCACTTCGGGATCCGGCAGCCCCCGCCCGGCCAGCCGCCGCACCCCCGGCAGCAGCGCGGCCCGCATCCTCCCCGGCTCCGTGCCGAACCACAGCACGGCCTCCTTCACGTCGCCCCCGTCCGAGATCCACTCGGCGTCGGCCTCCGCCGGGATCGCCTCGTGCGGGATGCCGGGGGCGATCTTCAGCGCGGCGCGCTGCGCCTTGAGGGCGGCGGCGACGGCCCAGGACAGCGGTGGGGAGTAGGCCTCGGGGTCGAAGATGCGGCCGCGTCCGCCCCGCCGCGCCGGGTCCACGAACACGGCGTCGTACGCGGACGTCTCCACCTCCGTCACATCGGCCTCCCGCACCTCGACGAGGTCGGACAGGCCGAGCGCCTCGGCGTTGGCCCTGGCCACGGCGCAGGTCAGCGGGTCCCGGTCGACGGCGAGGACGGAGATCCCCGCGCGGGCCAGCGCGATCGCGTCGCCGCCGATGCCGCAGCACAGATCGGCGACGGAGCCGACCCCCAGCGCCTTGAAGGACTCGGCGCGGTACGTGGCCACGCTGGTGCGGGTCGCCTGCTCGACGCCGTTCGCCGTGAAGTACATCCGGGCCGCGTCCTCGGCCCCGAACTTCGCCGCCGCCCGCTGCCGCAGCCTGGCCTGGGCGAGCGCGGCCGAGACGAGTTCGGCGGGGTGCTCGCGGCGCAGCCGGGTGGCGAGGGCGAGTTCCTGGGCCGGGTCGTGGTCGCGCAGCGCGTCGAGCAGGGCCTGTCCCACGGGGGCCAGGAGGGCGGAGAAGGAAGCGGGGTCGTTCACCCGTCCCATTGTGGGCCAGTCGGTGGACGATGCCGCGCGCGGCGGCGGTGTCGGCCCCTGATCACCGCGTTGAGCTGCAAGGATCCGGCGCCATGCAGCTAGTACGACAAAACGAAAAAAGCGGCAGAAGGCAGACTTCGTATCGCGTCGCCGCCGCCGCTCTGGCCGCCTGCGCCCTCGCCTCCGGCTGTGCGGCGGGCGGCGACGGCGGGTCCGCGCAGCCGGCCCCCGGCCAGCAGCCCCTCCAGGCCCCGCCGGCCCGCGCCCTCGACGCGTACGCCGGCAAGCTCAAGGCCGAACGCGCCCGGCTCGTCGCGGCGGCGAAGCGCTGGGACCTGGCCAAGCCGCCCCTGACCGCGCCCGAGCCGCCCGCGCGCAAGCCGCACATCGCGCCGCGCAAGGGCTTCGAGGTCGACGACCAGCGGGAACTGGGGCTCCCCCCGGTCTTCACGACGATCCCCACCAAGCAGAAGATCGTCTTCCTCACCATCGACGACGGGGCCGAGAAGGACCCGGAGTTCCTGCGGATGATGAGCGACCTCAAGATCCCGTACACGGCCTTCCTCAGCGACTACCTCGCCAAGGACGACTACGGCTACTTCAAGAAGATGCAGCGCGCCGGGGTGAGCCTGAACAACCACACGCTCCACCACCCCTACCTGCCGGGCCTGTCCTACGAGGGCCAGAAGCGCGAGATCTGCGGCATGCAGGACGTCATCGAGAAGCGCTACGGCAAACGCCCCACCCTGTTCCGCCCGCCCTACGGCAACTACAACCAGGCCACCTTGAAGGCGGCCAAGTCCTGCGGCGTGAAGTACGCGCCGATCTGGAACGCCGAAGTGTTCGTGGACCGTTTGGACTACCGCGAATGGGATCGGAACATCCATCCGGGCGACATCATCCTCACGCATTTCCGGGGACGTGAGGACTGGAAGGGCACGATGCCCGACATGATCCGTACGTTCATGAAGTACGTCACCGACAAGGGATACGCGGTGGCCCGCCTGGAGGACTACCTGTGACAACCGGTTCTGGGGCGGGGGCTGTCGTACGGCGGTTCGGGGTGCGGCGGGCGATCGCCTGCGCCCTGGCCGCCGCGCTGCTCACCGGGTGCGCGCAGTCCGTCGACCCGATCGAGCGGATGGGCAGGAAGGCCGCGCAGAAGGTCCGCCACCATCCGTCCCCGCCCCCTGCCCCGGCGGCCGGCGCGCCCGCCGCGGACGCCCACCGCCGCTGGGGCCTGACCGCCCCGCTGGCCCCGGCGCCCCGAGCCCACCGGGTGCTCGCGCCCCGCGCCCGCGGCAAGGTCCCGCCGGTCATCGACCGCGTCCCCACCCGCGACAAGGTCGTCTTCCTCACCTATGACGACGGGGCCGAGAAGGACCCCCGCTTCGTCTCCATGGTCCGCGATCTGCGGCTGCCGATCTCGATGTTCCTCACGGACTCCGTCGCGGGCCCCGGCTACGACCACTTCGGGCAGCTGCGGCGGCTCGGCGCGGGGGTGCAGAACCACACCCTCACCCACCCGTTCCTGCCCGGCCTCGGGTACGTGGAGCAGCACGCCGAGATCTGCGGCCAGCAGACCCGGATCGCGTCCCGCTTCGGCTCGGCCCCGCGGCTGCTCCGCCCGCCCTACGGCAACTACGACGCGGACACCCTCCGCGCGGCCGGCGACTGCGGCATCGACGCGATCGTCCTGTGGCGCGCCTCGATGCAGATCAACGACCTCCGCTACGCCGAGGGCGACCGCCTGAGCCCCGGCGACATCATCCTGACCCACTTCCGCGGCCCGTCCGACCTCAAGGGCACGAGCCTGACGCAGATGACGACGCGCATGCTCCGCCGCATCCAGGAACAGGGCTTCACGGTGGGACGCCTGGAGGACTACGTCTGAGGGGTGCGGGGTGCGCTCGGTTCGCGGGCTGCGGGCCGGTGGGGCTTCTCGCGCAGTTCCCCACGCCCCTGAGGCATGCGCTGCGCGCAGCTTCCCCTGGGCGAGCGGAGCTCGCTTCCAGGGGCGCGGGGAACTGCGCGAGAAGCCACGACGAGACCCGCACCCGGCCGCGATCAGAACCCCCGCGACGCGAAGCCGCACAAGGCCCGGCCCCGCCGAAAATCCCGCCCCGCGCCGGAGGCGATTAGCAGTCCGCTTGACCGAGTGCTAATCGCCGCCATAGTCTCGGCTCTGGCACTCCCCGTAGGAGAGTGCCAACAGCGACGGGCAGGTCCGGCACCCGCGACGACGGATCGACCTGGTCGCCACCTCAGACAGTTAACCCCGTGAGATCTCCGAAGGGGGAGGTCGGATCGTGACGACCACCAGCTCCAAGGTTGCCATCAAGCCGCTCGAGGACCGCATTGTGGTCCAGCCGCTCGACGCCGAGCAGACCACCGCCTCTGGCCTGGTCATTCCGGACACCGCGAAGGAGAAGCCCCAGGAGGGTGCTGTTCTCGCCGTGGGCCCGGGCCGCTTCGAGAACGGCGAGCGCCTTCCGCTCGACGTGAAGGTCGGCGACGTCGTGCTTTACAGCAAGTACGGCGGCACCGAGGTCAAGTACAACGGCGACGAGTACCTCGTCCTCTCGGCCCGCGACGTCCTCGCGATCGTCGAGAAGTAATCCACCGGATTACCCGCTGTACCCGCTTCACCGAAGCGACATGCTTTTGCTTTCGATCTGCGCCCCTGGCACCCGCGACGTCTACGTAGCCGGGGTCAGGGGCGCGGTTCGTTTCACACCAAGCTTCACCCTAGTTTTCCGAGAGGGCTGAAACGCTCCCATGGCGAAGATCCTGAAGTTCGACGAGGACGCCCGTCGCGCCCTTGAGCGCGGCGTCAACAAGCTTGCCGACACGGTGAAGGTGACGATCGGCCCCCGCGGCCGCAACGTCGTCATCGACAAGAAGTTCGGCGCCCCCACCATCACCAACGACGGTGTCACGATCGCCCGTGAGGTCGAGATCGAGGACCCGTACGAGAACCTCGGCGCGCAGCTGGTGAAGGAGGTGGCGACCAAGACCAACGACATCGCGGGTGACGGCACCACCACCGCCACCGTCCTCGCCCAGGCCCTGGTCAAGGAGGGCCTGCGCAACGTAGCCGCCGGCGCCTCCCCGGCCGCCCTGAAGAAGGGCATCGACGCCGCGGTGAAGGCCGTGTCCGAGGACCTCCTCGCGACCGCCCGCCCGATCGACGAGAAGTCCGACATCGCGGCCGTCGCCGGTCTGTCCGCCCAGGACAGCCAGGTCGGCGAGCTCATCGCCGAGGCGATGGACAAGGTCGGCAAGGACGGTGTCATCACCGTCGAGGAGTCCAACACCTTCGGTCTGGAGCTCGACTTCACCGAGGGCATGGCCTTCGACAAGGGCTACCTGTCCCCGTACTTCGTCACCGACCAGGAGCGTATGGAGGCCGTCCTCGACGACCCGTACATCCTGATCCACCAGGGCAAGATCGGGTCCATCCAGGACCTGCTCCCGCTCCTGGAGAAGGTCATCCAGGCGGGCGGCTCGAAGCCCCTCCTGATCATCGCCGAGGACGTCGAGGGCGAGGCCCTGTCGACCCTGGTCGTGAACAAGATCCGCGGCACGTTCAACGCCGTCGCCGTGAAGGCCCCCGGCTTCGGTGACCGCCGCAAGGCGATGCTGCAGGACATGGCCACCCTCACCGGTGCCACCGTCATCGCCGAGGAGGTCGGCCTCAAGCTCGACCAGGCCGGTCTGGACGTGCTGGGCTCCGCCCGCCGCGTGACGATCACCAAGGACGACACCACCATCGTCGACGGTGGCGGCAAGTCCGAGGACGTCGTGGGCCGCGTCAACCAGATCAAGGCCGAGATCGAGAACACGGACTCGGACTGGGACCGCGAGAAGCTCCAGGAGCGCCTCGCGAAGCTGGCCGGCGGCGTCTGCGTGATCCGCGTCGGTGCGGCCACCGAGGTCGAGCTCAAGGAGAAGAAGCACCGTCTGGAGGACGCCATCTCCGCGACCCGCGCCGCGGTCGAGGAGGGCATCGTCTCCGGTGGTGGCTCCGCTCTGGTGCACGCCTCCAAGGTCCTCGAGGGCGGTCTGGACAAGACCGGCGACGAGGCCACCGGTGTCGCGGTCGTCCGCCGCGCGGTCGTCGAGCCGCTCCGCTGGATCGGTGAGAACGCCGGCCAGGAGGGCTACGTCATCGTCTCCAAGGTCAAGGAGATGGAGAAGGGCCAGGGCTACAACGCCGCGACCGGCGAGTACGGCGACCTGGTCAAGGCCGGCGTCATCGACCCGGTCAAGGTCACCCGCTCCGCGCTGGAGAACGCCGCGTCCATCGCCTCCCTGCTCCTGACGACCGAGACCCTGGTCGTCGAGAAGCCGGCCGAGGAAGAGGGCGAGGCCGGTCACGGCCACGGCCACGGTCACTCGCACTGACCCCAGCTGTTCCTGAGGCCCGTCTCCCGGTTCGGGGGGCGGGCCTCGCCTCATTCTCCGGGCAGGCCCGCACCCGAACGCGACGACCTACTGCGGCCCGTACTTCCGCCCCGTCCGCGACGTGACCCCGCCCAGCAGGGCGCGCGGCGTCACCTTCACGACCCCCATCAGCGCCTTGTACCGCGGGTCCGGGATCGACAGCGACTTGCCCCGCGACAGATCCGCCAGCGCCGCCGCCACCAGCTTGTCGGCGTCGAGCCACATCCACTTCGGGATGTTGTCCGTGCCCATGCCGGCCCGCTGGTGGAACTCGGTGCGTACGAAGCCGGGGCACAGTGCCATCAGGCGCACGCCGGTCCCGGCCAGGTCCTTCGCCGCGCCCTGCGTGAACTGCACGACCCAGGCCTTCGAGGCGCCGTACGTGCCGCGCGGGACGAACGCCGCCACCGACGCCACGTTCACCACGCCGCCGCGCCCGCGCTCGCGCATCGCCGAGGTCGCCGCCGACGTCAGCCGCAGCACCGCCTCGCAGTGCACCTTCAGCATGGTCAGCTCGTCGGCCATGGGGACTTCCAGGTACTGGCCCTTGTTGCCGAACCCGGCGTTGTTGACCAGCAGGTCGACCGCGTTCTTGCGGTCCTTCAGCCGCTCCTCGACGGCCGCGATGCCGTCGTCCGTGGCGAGGTCGGCGGTCAGCACCTCGGCCTCGATGCCGTGCCGGTCGTGCAGTTCGGTCGCCTGGTCCTGGAGACGCTTCGTGTCCCGCGCGACGAGGACCAGGTTGTGGCCGTCCGCGGCCAGGCGCCTGGCGAACGCGGCGCCGATGCCCGCGGTGGATCCGGTGATCAGTGCCGTAGTCATGCGACCAGGTTAGTGACGGCCCCGGCGGCTCAGTGATGCGCATGATCACCGGAGGGCGGCCGCCCCGCCCGCTGCCCCTTGTCGACCACCACGAACTGCCCCATCATGCCGCCGTCCTCGTGGTACAGCAGATGGCATTGACATCCTCCCTCTCTGCGGGACAGGGATTCCAACCCGGGTGAGGGGTTGAGGTTCACGGGCGTTCGAACGGCCTCGGGCCGTTGTCGCCCCTCCGGCACCGGCGCTGCTACGCCGGGGGCGGGGGATCCCGCCCTGTCCTGCCGCGACATTGATGGCTGCGTTCTCATCCGCGTTACAGGTGAACCCGCAGGACACGCAGACGAACTCGGCTTGGCTCTTGCGCGAGTTCTTCTCTATCCGACCGCAGGCACTGCAGCGCAGACTCGTGTAGGGAGCCGGTACATCTTCAACCCGGCCCGGGGCCTTGTCCTCGGTGCGTCGGCGCAGCAGGCCCCAGCCTTGCGCAAGGATCAATCGATTCAGACCAGCCTTCTGGCGTACGCGCTTACCGGGGCGCTCGATGGTTCCCCTCGCGGAGGCGGTCATGTTCTTGATGTTCAACTGCTCGAACCGGATCAGCCCGTAGGTCCGGGCCAGCATCGTGGAGGTCTTCTCGCACCAGCCCTTGCGTCTGTTCGCCTCCCGAGCTTTGAGCTGAGCCACTTTCTCGTACGAGGCTGCCTTCTGTTCGCTGTTCTTCGGCGCTCGGGCGGCTCGCCGCTCGTGCTTGCGTACCTGGGCGCGTTCCTTGATGGTCAGTTGCGGGCAGTTCAGGTGCCGCCCGTCGGAGAGGGCGGCGGTGATGGTTACGCCCCGGTCGATGCCGATCACTTCACCAAGGGCTGGCTTGTCGACTGGCTCGGGGATGACGGCGAACGCGATGTGCCACTGATTGTTCTTGAACGTGACGCGGAGTGTCTTGGCCTGCGGCAGCTCCCTGCCCTTGCCTTGGACGCTGAGCCGAAAGCGGACCCAGCCGCACCCGGGCACTTTCACCTGCGCCCATCGCCGGTTGAGCTTCTGCACCACCACCGAGCGGGCCATCACTTGTTTGCCCTTGGCGTTCAGCTTCGGGGCGCCGGTCGTCGTGAACTCTGGCAGTCGGTCGGTACCGATGACCCGAAAGCCCTCATGCGTGAACTTCTTGCGCCATGTTGGTTCGCCGAATCCAGACGTGAACCGGGCGCTCTTGGCCTTGGCGAAGTCCTTTAACGCCTGTTGTTGCACGTCGGCATTTCCCGCGCCCAGCCACGCGTTCTCCCGCCGAGACTCAGTCAGTTGACGGCACTGCTCGGCAAACCCCGGTGCCGTACTACGCCCGGAGCCCAGTGCGCATGCTGCTCGACTGCCAAGTTCCATACATACCGGGCACGCGAGCAGTGTCCGCGCATGATGCGCGCCTGCTCACTCGTCGGGTACATCCGAAACCGTGCCATGCGGCGAACCTAGTCAGCACGTTCCCCGCCCGCCTGCTTTGTCGAAATCCATCACCCGAGCGAGTGACCTGGTTCTGCTGTCGCGCATGCGGGCCGATGCTGCCCCGTGCGGGGTTGGAATCGCCCTGCCGGTGTTGCCGCGGCGGGTACGACTGGGGCGACTCTGGATCCGCGTCCGATTCCAACCCTCGTACACCGCAAGGTCGTTCCCCGTGGAATCTCAGGATCCGTACGTGGGCAGCCGCATTTCATGAGCCGTACTTCGCCACGTACTCCCGCGCCGCCTTCAGCTCCTCGGGGTGCAGGGCGTCCCCGGCCGCGAGCATCCGCGGCAGCAGCGTCCGCTCCGTCGTCACCGCGCGGAACGCGAGCCGCACCGTCACCTCGTGGTCAGGACGGTGCACGACCTCGATCGGGTCCCCGGCCCGGATCTCGCCCGGCTCGATCACCCGCAGGTACGCGCCCGGCGCCCCCTCCTGCGTGAACCGCTTGACCCAGCCCTGCTCCCCGACATGCTCCTGGAACGTCCGGCACGGGATACGGCTCGACGTCACCTCCAGGACCACGTCGGGACCGATCCGCCAGCGCTCGCCGATCAGCGCGCCCGTGACGTCGAGGCCCTCGGTGGTCAGGTTCTCGCCGAAGGCGCCGCTGGGTATCGCCCGGCCCAGCGCCTGCCCCCAGGCGTCCAGGTCCTCGCGCGCGTACGCGTAGACCGCCTGGTCGTCGCCGCCGTGGTGCTTCTTCGAGCACACCGCGTCGCCCGCGAGCCCGCTTCCGCCGACGCCCTTGGGGCCGGGCGCGGCGACCCGCACGGGCCCCTCGACCGGCTGCTTGTCGATACCGGAGAGGCCCTCGGCCTGGTCGGTGTACTCCACGGCCTTGGCGCGACCCAGATTGAGAGACAGAAGCTTCATGACCAGAACGCTACGGGACCCGAACCAAAGCCGCTACGCATTATTCGCCGCCTTCCCCAAGTCAGGCTTATGCTTGAGAGGTGATCGAAGCCCGCCACCTCCGCGTCCTGCGCGCCGTCGCCGCCACCGGCTCCTTCTCGGCGGCCGCCCGTGAGCTGGGCTGCACCCAGCCCGCGGTCAGCCAGCAGATGAAGGCCCTGGAGTCCTCGGCGGGCACCCCGCTGCTGATCCGCACCGGACGCGAGATGCGGCTGACCCAGGCGGGCGAGGCGCTCGTCCGGCACGCCGCGGGCATCCTCGCCGGGCTCACCGCCGCGGAGGAGGAGGTCGCCGCGATCGCGGGCCTGCGCGCGGGCCGGGTCCGGCTCGTGTCCTTCCCGAGCGGCAGCTCGACCCTCGTGCCCACGGCGCTCGCCGCCCTGCGCACCGAGCACCCGGGCACCCGCGTCTCGCTCGTCGAGGCCGAACCGCCGCGCTCGGTGGAGATGCTGCGCGAGGGCGACTGCGACGTCGCGCTCGCCTTCCGGTACGAGGGCGCCCAGGCGGCGGAGGACTGGGACGACCTCGTCGTACGTCCCCTGCTCGCCGACCGCCTCGTGGGTCTGGTCCCCGAGGGGCACGCGTTGGCCGCGGCCGGCTCCGTCACCATCGACGCCTTCGCCGACGAGTCGTGGATCGCGGGCTGCCCGCGCTGCCGCCGCCAGCTGGTCGAGGTGTGCCGGGGTGCCGGGTTCGCCCCGCGCATCGATTTCGCGACGGACGACTACCCGGCGGTGGTCGGGCTCGTCGGCGCCGGGCTCGGCGTGGCGGTCCTGCCCGAACTGGCAATCGAGTCCGTTCGGCCCAAGGGTGCACGCACAGTGACGGTCGAGCCGGCCGTGCAGCGCGAGATCGTGGCGCTCACGCTGCCCGATCTGGCCCAGGTGCCGGCCGTGGCCGCGACCCTCGACCATCTGGCCAGGGCCGCCGGCAAGGCCGCCACCCGCTGAGCGCGGGCGTGGGCGCACCGGAGTGCGCCCACGGGTGAAGAGGCGGAGAAACGTTCCTTCAGTTGTGCGAGGCAGTGGCCGGCGCCTGCGCGCCACCCGCCGCCGACGCCGTGACGAGCCGGTTGCGGGCCCGCCCCATCAGCTCTTCGCGCTCGTCCTCGGTGAGCCCGCCCCACACGCCGTACGGCTCACGCACCTGTAGCGCGTGAGCAGCGCACTCCGCGCGCACCGGGCACCGCATGCAGACCTCCTTGGCCGAGGTCTCACGGGCGCTGCGTGCGGCACCCCGCTCGCCCTCGGGGTGGAAGAAGAGCGAACTGTCGACCCCGCGGCAGGCCGCGAGCAGCTGCCAGTCCCACAGATCTGCGTTCGGTCCGGGAAGGCGGGAGAAATCTGCCATTGGTGTGTCCCCTTGTAGCCGTTGTGACGCGGATACGGTGCCCATGACCGTACATCTACTGTCTAAGGAGATGAAAATATGACTCATTGCGAATCTAGCCACAGACACCAGCAAAAGGGAAGAAAAGGCGCTAAATGGGGCATAGCTTGTGATGAAACCTTGAGGGTCTGTCGCGCTGCCCCCGCTGTGTACGGCCCCTCACGTAGAGTGCCGAACTAGGCCGTCCGACCCGTAACTCTTTCGAGTGACCGTCGTTGAGAAGTGCGGAGGCGGTTGAAAGCACAAGCGCTCGGGCATCTGTCCGAAACTGCTTGTGAGTGTCGACCGCACAGGTGACGATTTCGTACCAGCCTGGAGGCTCAAGGTGACGCGCATCAGCTGCGGAGGACGGTCATGACATCCGTCCTCGTCTGCGACGACTCCCCGCTTGCCCGAGAGGCGCTGCGCCGCGCGGTCGCGACCGTGCCCGGCGTCGAGCGCGTGACGACCGCGGCCAACGGCGAGGAAGTCCTCCGCCGCTGGGGCGCCGACCGCTCGGACCTGATTCTTATGGACGTGCGCATGCCGGGGCTCGGCGGCGTCGAGACGGTCCGCCGGCTCCTGTCCGCCGACCCCGGTGCGCGCATCATCATGCTCACCGTGGCCGAGGACCTGGACGGCGTGGCCCTCGCGGTCGCCGCCGGCGCCCGCGGCTATCTGCACAAGGACGCCTCGCGCGCCGAACTGCGTGCCACGGTGACGCAGGCGCTCGCCGACCCGACGTGGCGGCTCGCCCCGCGCCGGCTCCGCTCCGCGGAGATGGGTGCGGCGCCGACGCTCACGGCGCGTGAGATCCAGGTGCTCGAGGGCATGAGTCACGGTCGGTCCAACGCGGAGATCGGGCGCGAGCTCTTCCTCTCGGAGGACACCGTGAAGACGCACGCGCGCCGGTTGTTCAAGAAGCTCGGTGCGTCCGACCGGGCGCACGCGGTGGCGCTCGGGTTCCGTTGGGGCCTGGTCCGGTAGAGATCCCCCGTCGGCCGGCTGCGGCTTGCGTCGTGGCTGGTCGCGCCCCGTGGCGGAGCCGCCAAAGGATGGAGCCTGGCGCCCCTTGCGGGGCGCGCGGGACTCCACTCCCACGTTTCGTGGAAGATGCCGCATCCTTGGAGGTGTGGAGTTCCTCGGGGACGACGAGTCGGGCGAGCAGGGTCAGCGAGAGGGGAGGGTGCAGCGGATGAGTTCCGGCGCACCTGCCCAGAACGCATCGGGCGCCTCTGGCGCATCAGCGCATAACGCTTCGGTGCACAACCAGGGGCGTGGTGCCGCGGACCGCGCGTCGACAGGGCACCATGGACCGATGCGCGACGACGAGGCAGCGGCCCAGCAGGGGGTCATCGGCACGCTCGTCGGCCGCGCCGTCGACGGCGACGCGCAGGCGACGCACGACCTGCTCGCGCACGTCCACCCCCTCGCCATCCGCTACTGCCGTACGCGGCTGTCCCGGCTGCCGGGCGACGCCCGGCACTTCGTCGAGGACCTCGCCCAGGAAGTCTGTGTCGCGGTACTGCTCGCGCTGCCGCGCTACAAGGACACCGGGCGGCCCTTCGAGGCGTTCGTCTTCGCCATCGCCGCGCACAAGGTCGCCGACCTGCAGCGCGCGGCCATGCGCGGGCCCGGCTCCACGGCCGTGCCGTCCGACGAGATGCCGGAGCGGCCCGACGACTCCCTCGGCCCGGAGGAGCGGGCGCTGCTGAGCAGCGACGCGGAGTGGGCCAAGAAGCTCCTCGCCAACCTCCCGGAGAACCAGCGGGAGCTGCTGCTCCTGCGGATCGCCGTCGGGCTCACCGCGGAGGAGACCGGGCAGATGTTGGGCATGTCACCCGGCGCCGTGCGCGTGGCGCAGCACCGGGCGCTGAGCCGCCTGCGGGCGCTCGCCGAGCAGTAGCGGGTAGTAGCACACGACCCCGGCCGCGTACGTGTGAACGTACAAAGAAGGCCGATGATCTTGATCGTGGAATGAGACACCCCGTCTGGCCGTTAGCATGGACATCCGCACCGATCAAGGCCATTTGGGGAAGGTGTCATGACTGCAAACGGCGGTCCTTCGACTGGGGTGCCCGAGAAATTCGCGACACTCGGGCTGACCTACGACGACGTGCTGCTGCTGCCCGGCGCGTCGGAGGTCCTCCCGAACGCGGTCGACACCTCGTCCCGCATCTCCCGCAACGTGCGCGTGAACATTCCGCTGCTCTCCGCGGCGATGGACAAGGTCACCGAGGCCCGTATGGCGATCGCCATGGCCCGTCAGGGCGGCGTCGGCGTGCTGCACCGGAACCTGTCCGTCGAGGACCAGGTCAACCAGGTCGACCTCGTGAAGCGCTCCGAGTCCGGCATGGTCACCGACCCGATCACGGTGCACCCGGACGCGACGCTGGCCGAGGCCGACGCGCTGTGCGCCAAGTTCCGCATCTCCGGCGTGCCGGTGACGGACCCGAACGGCAAGCTGCTCGGCATCGTCACCAACCGCGACATGGCCTTCGAGAACGACCGCGGCCGTCAGGTGCGCGAGGTCATGACGCCGATGCCGCTCGTCACCGGCAAGGTCGGCATCTCCGGCGTCGACGCCATGGAGCTGCTGCGCCGCCACAAGATCGAGAAGCTTCCGCTGGTCGACGAGTCCGGGATCCTCAAGGGCCTCATCACCGTCAAGGACTTCAAGAAGGCCGAGCAGTACCCGAACGCGGCCAAGGACGCCGAGGGCCGGCTGCTCGTCGGTGCCGCCGTGGGCGCGAGCCCCGAGGCGCTGGAGCGCGCTCAGGCGCTGGCCGCGGCCGGGGTCGACTTCCTCATCGTCGACACCTCGCACGGGCACAACAGCAACGCCCTGAGCTGGATGTCGAAGATCAAGTCCGCGGTGAACGTGGACGTGATCGGCGGCAACGTCGCCACCCGTGACGGCGCCCAGGCCCTCATCGACGCCGGTGTCGACGGCGTCAAGGTCGGTGTCGGTCCGGGCTCGATCTGCACCACGCGCGTGGTCGCCGGAATCGGTGTCCCGCAGGTCACTGCGATCTACGAGGCGGCCGTCGCGGCGCGTGCGGCCGGCGTGCCGGTCATCGGCGACGGTGGTCTGCAGTACTCCGGCGACATCGGCAAGGCGCTCGCCGCCGGTGCCGACACCGTGATGCTCGGCTCGCTCCTCGCGGGCTGCGAGGAGTCGCCGGGTGAGCTGATGTTCATCAACGGCAAGCAGTTCAAGTCGTACCGAGGCATGGGTTCGCTCGGTGCCATGCAGTCCCGTGGCCAGGGCCGCTCGTACTCGAAGGACCGGTACTTCCAGGCCGAGGTCTCCTCCGACGACAAGCTGGTGCCCGAGGGCATCGAGGGCCAGGTGCCCTACCGCGGCCCGCTGGCCAACGTCCTGCACCAGCTCGTCGGCGGTCTGCGCCAGACGATGGGCTACGTGGGCGCGGCGAGCGTCGACGAGATGGAGAGCAAGGGCCGCTTCGTGCGCATCACGTCCGCGGGCCTCAAGGAGAGCCACCCGCACGACATCCAGATGACGGTCGAGGCGCCCAACTACAGCCGGAAGTAATTCCGGAGGTACACGCAGGTCATCGAGGCAGGGGCGGGCCCGGGTCACCGGGGCCGCCCCTTCTTCGTACGTCAGGGATACTGGACGGGCAGGCCCCAGAGGGACCCAGATGGAAAGGCGCCTCCCACAGTGACTGAGATCGAGATCGGGCGCGGCAAGCGCGGCCGCCGTGCGTACGCCTTCGACGACATCGCCGTCGTGCCGAGCCGGCGCACCCGCGACCCGAAGGAGGTCTCGATCGCCTGGCAGATCGACGCCTACCGCTTCGAGCTGCCGTTCCTGGCAGCGCCCATGGACTCCGTCGTCTCGCCCGCGACCGCGATCCGCATCGGTGAGCTCGGCGGGCTCGGCGTGCTGAACCTCGAGGGTCTGTGGACCCGGTACGAGGACCCGCAGCCGTTGCTCGACGAGATCGCCGAGCTGACCCCGGAGGCCGCCACGCGCCGCCTCCAGGAGATCTACTCCGCGCCGATCCAGGCCGACCTGATCAAGCAGCGCATCAAGGAGGTCCGCGACTCCGGTGTCGTGACCGCCGCCGCGCTCTCCCCGCAGCGCACCGCCGAGTTCTCCAAGGCCGTGGTGGACGCGGGCGTGGACATCTTCGTGATCCGCGGGACGACCGTCTCGGCCGAGCACGTCTCCGGTGCCGCCGAGCCGCTGAACCTGAAGCAGTTCATCTACGAGCTGGACGTCCCGGTCATCGTCGGCGGCTGCGCCACGTACACCGCCGCGCTGCACCTGATGCGGACCGGTGCCGCCGGTGTGCTGGTCGGCTTCGGTGGCGGCGCCGCCCACACCACGCGCAACGTGCTGGGCATCCAGGTGCCGATGGCGACCGCCGTCGCCGACGTGGCCGCCGCCCGCCGCGACTACATGGACGAGTCCGGTGGCCGCTACGTGCACGTCATCGCCGACGGTGGCGTGGGCTGGTCCGGCGACCTGCCCAAGGCCATCGCCTGCGGCGCCGACTCCGTGATGATGGGCTCCCCGCTGGCCCGCGCCACGGACGCGCCCGGCCGCGGTCACCACTGGGGCATGGAGGCCGTCCACGAGGACGTGCCGCGCGGCAAGAAGGTCGACCTGGGCACGGTCGGCACGACGGAGGAGGTCCTCACCGGGCCCTCGCACACCCCCGACGGGTCGATGAACTTCTTCGGCGCGCTGAAGCGGGCCATGGCCACCACCGGCTACAGCGAGCTCAAGGAGTTCCAGCGGGTCGAGGTCACGGTCGCGGACTCGCAGCACCGCCGCTGAGTCCACGTACGCCAATGGGTCGGGCCCCGCCGTTTCGGCGGGGCCCGACCCATTCGTGCGTGTGGCGGTCCCGCGTCAGGCGCCGGCCCGCTTGGCGGCGCCGAACGCGGCGATGCCGCCGACCACGATGAACGCGTACGACTTGAAGTCGGCCGCGTCCTTCCAGGCGTCGTTCAGCAGGCTGAAGTGGTCGGTGAGGGCCTCGAAGAACGAGATGTTGGCGTAGTCGCCGAGCGCCATCGCCAGACCGGTCATCTGACCCAGGTACACCGCGACCAGCGAGAGCAAGGCCGCGACGAACGGCACCGCCGGGTTGCGGCCCGCTATCTTGCCCGCGGCGAAGCCCACGATGGCGCCGACGGCGATGGCCGCGTAGCCGATCTCGTGCTCGGTGGCCTTCATGATCGCGCCGTAGGCCCAGGCCAGGATGAGCGAGAGGACCACGGCGGCGACTATCGCGAGCGCCGCGTTCCCGCTGCGGCCCGGGGCCTGCTGCATCGGGGCGAAGCCGCCCGGCCCGGCCTGCTGCTGCGGGAACGGCGTGTACTGCTGCGGGGGCTGCTGACCCGGCTGCTGCTGCGGGTAGCCGTAGCCGGGCTGCTGGGGCGCCTGCGGCGGCTGCTGCCCCACGTCGGGACCCTTCTGGGCGTACGGGTTGCCGTCCTGCGGCTGTGGCTGCGGTGGCTGGGTCATGCGGTCCCCCTGAAGTGTGAACGTGGGCACGTGTGTGCCCAGAGAGGCCGCAATGTAGCAGTCAGAGGCGGTGAGCCGCTCCTGCCGGAGTGGCACCTCTGGTGTCCAGGAGGAGCTGGGCCTTCACCGAGAGGCCCTGGAGGTCGTACGTGCGGTGGTGCTGGAGCAGGATCGTGAGGTCCGCGTCGGCCGCCGCCTCGTACAGGGAGTCCGCGCGCGGGACCGGACGTTCCAGGACGTTCCAGGACGGGATGTACGGGTCGTGGTAGCTGACGGCGGCGCCGAGTTGCATGAGGCGGGTCGCGATCTCCTCGGCGGGGGCGGCCTGTTGGTCGGCGAGGTCGGGCTTGTACGTGATGCCGAGGAGCAGGACGCGGGCGCCGCGGGCGGACTTGCCGTGCTCGTTGAGGAGCGTGGCCGCGCGCTGGACGACGTAGCTCGGCATGTGGTGGTTGACCTGGCGGGCCAGTTCCACCATGCGCAGCGGGCGGGTGTGCAGGTGCGGGGAGGTCAGGTCCTGGGCGAGGGCGTGGCCGCCGACGCCGGGGCCCGGGCGGAAGGCCTGGAAGCCGAAGGGCTTGGTCTCCGCGCAGCGGATGACGTCCCACAGGTCGACGCCGAGGTCGTGGCAGAGGACGGCCATCTCGTTGACCAGGGCGATGTTGACGTGCCGGTAGTTGGTCTCCAGCAGGTGCACCGTCTCCGCCTCGCGCAGCCCGCGCGCGCGGACCACCTTGTCGGTCAGGCGGCTGTAGAAGGTGGCCGCCGACTCGGTGCAGGCCGGGGTGTAGCCGCCGATGACCTTGGGGGTCGCCGCGTACGGGTGGGTGCGGTTGCCCGGGTCGAGGCGGCCCGGGGCGTGCGCGAGGTGGAAGTCGCGGCCCGCGCGCAGGCCGGAGCCCTCTTCGAGCAGGGGCAGCAGGGCCGTCTCCGTGGTGCCGGGCGGGACCGGCGACTCGACGATCACCGTGGTGTGCGGGCGCAGGTGGGCGGCGAGGGTGCGGGTCGCCTCGATCACCGGGGTGAGGGACGGGGTGCCGTCCGCCCCGGGCGGGGTCGGGGCGCAGACGACCGCGGTGCGGACGCGGGCGAGTTCGGCGGGGTTCGCGGTGGGGCGGAAGCCCGCGGCCAGCATGCGGCGGACGTCGGCGGCGGTCAGGGCCGCGCTGTCGCCGTCGCAGGGGAGCCGGCCGGCGGCCAGGTCCTGGGCGCGGGCGGGGTCGTGGCCGACGGTCGCGATCCTGGCGGCGACGGCGGCCTGGGCGAGCGGCAGGCCGAGGTGGCCGAGGCCGACGACGGCGAGGTCTGCGGGCATGGCGGTGGCCGTCCTTCCCAGGAGGTGGACCGGCTTTAGCCGGAGCGGGACGTGGGCGCAAGCCCGGTGGACAGGACGGGCGAGCGCACAGTCAGACTAGGAGTAAATATGACCGATATGTCTCATTGCGCCGCAATGACTTGGGCATGTCGCCGTCGGCGTCGAAAGTTGTCCACAGGTGGGGGACGGGTGGTGGCCGGAATCGGGCAGGAGGGTCAGAATCGGGAACATGCCGCATTACGCGTGCGGCTTGCGCCCTGGGAGCGCGGGTACACCTGCGGGTGAGGCCGGGCCGATGACAGCGGGAGGCAGCAGTGAAGGCAGCGACACTGGGACCCGAGCAGCGCGCGGAGGCTCTGGCGGCGATGGCCGAGCGGGAGCTGGACGTCCTCGTGGTGGGCGCGGGGGTGGTGGGCGCGGGAACCGCCCTCGACGCCGTGACCAGGGGCCTGTCCACCGGGCTCGTCGAGGCGCGGGACTGGGCGTCGGGCACGTCGAGCCGCTCCAGCAAGCTCATCCACGGCGGGCTCAGGTATCTGGAGATGCTGGACTTCGCGCTCGTACGGGAGGCGCTGAAGGAGCGCGGGCTGCTGCTCGAACGCCTCGCGCCGCATCTCGTAAAGCCGGTGCCGTTCCTGTATCCGCTGCAGCACAAGGGCTGGGAGCGCCTGTACGCGGGTTCCGGGGTCGCCCTGTACGACGCGATGTCGATGGCGCGCGGGCACGGGCGCGGGCTGCCCATGCACCGGCACCTGACACGCAAGCACGCGCTGCGGGTCGCGCCGTGCCTGAAGAAGGACGCCCTGGTGGGGGCGCTGCAGTACTACGACGCGCAGATGGACGACGCGCGCTACGTCGCCACGCTCGTGCGGACCTCCGCCATGTACGGCGCCAAGGTCGCCAACCGGGCCCGGGTGACCGGTTTCCTGCGGGAGGGCGAGCGGGTCGTCGGGGCCAGGGTGCAGGACGTGGACGGCGGCGGTGAGTACGAGGTCCGGGCCAAGCAGGTCGTCAACGCCACGGGCGTGTGGACCGACGACACCCAGGCGTTGGTCGGCGAGCGCGGACAGTTCCACGTCCGGGCGTCGAAGGGCATCCACCTCGTCGTGCCGAAGGACCGGATCAACTCGACCACGGGGCTGATCCTGCGGACCGAGAAGAGCGTGCTGTTCGTCATTCCCTGGGGGCGGCACTGGATCGTGGGCACGACGGACACGGACTGGGACCTGGACAAGGCCCATCCCGCCGCCTCCAGCGCCGACATCGACTATCTGCTCGAGCACGTGAACTCCGTGCTCGGGGTGCCGCTCTCGCGCGACGACGTGCAGGGCGTGTACGCCGGCCTGAGGCCACTGCTCGCCGGGGAGTCCGACGCCACCAGCAAGCTGTCGCGGGAGCACACCGTGGCGCACCCCGTGCCGGGGCTCGTGGTCGTCGCGGGCGGCAAGTACACGACGTACCGGGTCATGGCCAAGGACGCGGTCGACGAGGCCATCCACGGCCTCGACCAGCGGGTCGCCGAGTGCGTCACCGAGGACGTGCCGCTGGTGGGCGCCGAGGGGTACCGGGCGCTGTGGAACGCGCGGGCGCGGATCGCCGCGCGGACCGGGCTGCACGTGGTGCGGGTGGAACACCTGCTCAACCGGTACGGGGCGCTGGCCGAGGAGGTCCTCGAACTCGTCGCCAAGGACCCCGGTCTCGGGGCTCCGCTGGGCGGGGCCGACGACTATCTGCGCGCCGAGGTCGTCTACGCCGCGTCGCACGAAGGCGCCCGGCACCTCGACGACGTACTGACCCGGCGGACCCGGATCTCGATCGAGACCTTCGACCGGGGCACCCGATCGGCGCGGGAGGCGGCCGAGTTGATGGCGCCCGTGCTCGGGTGGGACAAGGACCAGGTCGAGCGTGAGGTCGAGCACTACGAGAAGCGGGTGGAGGCGGAGCGCGAGTCGCAGTTGCAGCCGGATGACCTGACGGCCGACGCGGCGCGGCTGGGGGCGCCGGACATCGTGCCGCTGTGACGGTGTGCCAACTCATCGTGGCCGCGAGGGTTTTACGGGTGGACCCGGGTACCCGGTAGGTGAGGAGGGGTGTCACCCTGGGCCTTGCTCTCCGTGACGGGCAACGGAAGAGTGGCGTCCGTAGGGTGGCGGACCGCGGTGGGACGGCTGGATTCGGACAGAGAACCACCGTGGCCAGAGGTATGGCCCGGAGTGTCCGGAGTGCGGTCCCGGGCACCCCGTCCGAGGGGTGACCCTGGGCGTCAAGTGCTCCCCGTGTGAGGGACAATGAAGGTTCTGTCAGGGCGGGTTGCAGAGGGGACGCATGTCGGAGGCGGAGCGGGCGGGCGAAACCCGTCAGGACAAGGACGCGCGTCAGGACTCTTCCGTCGAGGAGGAGGCCGGGACCGGTGCCGCGTCCGAGGCGGGCTCCGGTGCCGCGGGTGCGTCGGGCGGCACGCAGGGACGTCTGCTGGCCGGGCGCTACCGCCTGGGCGACGTGCTCGGCCGGGGCGGCATGGGCACCGTGTGGCGGGCCAAGGACGAGACCCTCGGGCGCACGGTCGCGGTCAAGGAACTGCGCTTCCCGACGAGCATCGACGAGGAGGAGAAGCGCCGCCTGATCACGCGGACGCTGCGTGAGGCCAAGGCGATCGCGCGGATCCGCAACAACGGCGCCGTGACCGTCTTCGACGTCGTCGACGAGGACGACCGGCCGTGGATCGTCATGGAGCTCGTCGAGGGCAAGTCCCTCGCCGAGGCCGTGCGCGAGGACGGCCTGCTGGAGCCGAAGCGGGCGGCCGAGGTCGGGCTCGCCATCCTCGACGTGCTGCGCTCCGCCCACCGCGAGGGCATCCTGCACCGCGACGTGAAGCCGTCCAACGTGCTCATCGCCGAGGACGGCCGGGTCGTGCTCACCGACTTCGGCATCGCCCAGGTCGAGGGCGACCCGTCCATCACCTCCACGGGCATGCTCGTCGGCGCCCCGTCCTACATCTCGCCCGAGCGGGCCCGCGGGCACAAGCCCGGACCCGCCGCCGACATGTGGTCGCTCGGCGGTCTGCTGTACGCCTGCGTCGAGGGCGTGCCCCCGTACGACAAGGGCTCGGCGATCGCCACCCTGACCGCCGTGATGACCGAGCCGGTCGACCCGCCGAAGAACGCCGGGCCGCTGGCCCCCGTCATCTACGGGCTGCTCGCCAAGGACCCCGCGCAGCGGCTCGACGACGCGGGCGCGCGGTCCCTGCTCCTCGACATCGTCCACGCGCCGGAGCCGAAGGCCGCCCCGGAGCCCGTCGACGCGACCAAGGTCGTGCCGCTGCCGCCCGTGCCGCCCGAGCCCAAGAAGCGTGCGGCGAAGGCGACTTCGTCCGCGGCCGCCGGCATCTCCGCCAAGGGCGAGGAGGCCGCCGAGAAGCTGCGCGGCGCCCTCACGTCCGTGCGCAACGCCGCGGCGGCCGCCACGGCCGCGCGGGCGGCCAAGTCCGCCGCCCCGGCCGCGACGCCGCCGCGCACCCCCGCGAACAAGGCCTCGCTCACCGATGTCGTGCCGCGCCGCACCCTCGTGATCGCCGCGGTCGTCGCCGCGCTCGTCGTGCTCGGCACCGTTCTGGCCTTCACGCTGGGCGGGGACGAGGACAAGGGCGGCAAGAGCGGTGGCGGTACGGCCGCCTCGTCCGCCCGGACCACCGGCGACGACGACGGCGGCAAGAGCGACGACAAGTCGGGCAGCGGCAAGAGCGAGGACAAGGGCGCGGGCACGGGCGACCAGCCCGGCGCGAGCGCGAGCCCCTCGTCGTCCCCGAGCCGCAGTTCCTCGCCCAGCGGCGACGCCACGCCGTCCGGCTCCGCCGCCGAGGAGACGTACAAGCACAGCCAGGGCTTCAAGATCGGTCTGCCCAAGGGCTGGAAGTACGTCTCCACGAGCGCCGCCGGAGCGCGCTTCACCGGCCCCAAGGGGCAGAAGCTGCTGGTGGGCTGGACCACGACGCCGAAGTCCGACCCGGTCGCCGACTGGAAGAGCCAGGAACGGTACATGCGCCGCTCGCAGTACGACCGGATCCGAATAGCCGCGGTGGACTACCGCGGCTGGAACACGGCCGACTGGGAGTTCACCTACGTCGACGGGGGCACCAAGTACCACTCCGTGGACCGGGGGTTCGTGGTGAACGGCTCGCTGGGGTACGGGCTGATGTACACCGCGAAGGATGCGGACTGGGGGAGTTCGCTTCGCAAGTCGACCTGGAAGACGCTGACGCAGACGTTCACGCCCAAGTCCTGATCCGCACACCCAAGTTCTGAACCCTCTCCCTCGACGCCGTTCGGCACGTATCGTGAGTGCTTGCGAACCGTACGCAGCCGTATGCGAGCGCATCAGGACGCGTAACCGGTCGCAGAGCGAACGGAATTGACCGTCGGCCGAAGCTGAGGGAGGCGTCGTGGACGAGTACGCGGGACGGGTGCTCGCCGACCGCTACCGCCTGCCACTGCCGGTCGCCGACGCCTACGACGTCACGCAGTCGTGGGCGTCCCGCGCCTTCGACACGTACAGCGGGCAGGAAGTCCTGGTCCGGCAGGTGCCGTTGCCCGAGGTCGTCGAGGCCGAGGTGCTCGACGCGGACGGGCTGCCGGAGGGGTTCAGGCCCGGGGCGCCGCCCACCCGCTCGTCGGCGGAGCCGTCCGTGGCGCGCGCCATCGAGGCCGCGCAGGCCGCCGCGCAGATACCCGACCATCCCCGGCTCGACCAGGTCTTCGACGTGTTCGCCGAGGGCGGGTCGCTGTGGGTGGTCAGCGAGGTGGTGGCGGCGCGGCCGCTCGCCTCGCTGCTCGAAGAGGGGCCGCTGAGCCCGTATCGCGCCGCCGAGATCGCCTCCGACGTCCTGACCGCGTTACGCGCGCTGCACGCGCACGGCTGGGTGCACCGGAACATCACTGCGCGGACCGTGCTCGTCTGCGACGACGGGCGGGTCGTGCTGACCGGGCTCGCCGCGGGCGCCGCGGAGGAGGCCCTGTGCGGCTACGATCCGCGGCCCGCGCCCGAGCCCTCGGTCGTGGAGCCGGAGCCGGAGCCCAAGCCCAAGCCGTCGACTCCTGTGCTGTCGAAGCCCGCCGTGCCCGCGCCCGCCCCCGCCCCTGTCGCCGAGTCCGGTGGGGCCGGGGACTTCCGGGCCGCTCGGGCCGGGGCGATCGCCGCGTATCGGGCGGGGGCCCGGGCCGCCGCGGGGCGGGTCGATGATCCCTACGGGGTGAAGGAGTCGTGGCACGGGGCCACGCGGCGGCCCGCGGTCGAGGGCGCGGCTGAGACGTTGCCCGGGACGGGGGAGGTGCGGCCCGCCCGGTGGAACGAGTTGATACCCGGCGCCGAGGCCGAGGACGAGGACTCGGGGCTCCGCCCCGCACCCCGCTCCGCAGATGCCGGAGAGGTCGGATCGCCCGTCGTCGCCGAGCGGGCGCGGCAGGTGCGGATGACCGTCGTCGGGCCCGTCACCGAGCGGTGGGCGCCCGAGCAGGCGTATCCGGTGCAGGAGAGCTGGCAGTTGGCCGCGCCCGTCGGGCCCGCCACCGATCTCTGGGCGCTGGGGGCGCTGCTCTTCCGGGCCGTGCAGGGGCACGCGCCCTACCCGGAGGAGTCCACGTCCGAGCTGGTGCAGATGGTGTGCGCCGAGCCGCCCGCGTTCGCCGAGGAGTGCGGGCCGCTGCGGCCCGTCGTGGAGTCGCTGCTTCGGCAGGACCCCACCGAGCGGCTCGACTTCGAGGACCTGCGCGGTTGGCTGCGCTCGCTCGTGCGGTCCGCGCCGGAGCCGGAGGCCGGGGCGAACGTGGTGCCAGGACCGTCGTTCGACGCCGCCCGGCTCCCGGTCGTACGACGGCGGGGCTGGATGGTGCGCAGCCGGCGCGGGCAGGCGTCCGCCAACCGGCACGCGGCCCGGCACAAGCGCGGGCGCGGCGAGCGCATGCCCCGACCCGCCCAGCAGACCAAGCAGCCCAAGCCGCTCAGGACTCCCAAGCCGCCGGCTCCCCGGGCGGCGATGCCGTCCACGGCGTACATGGCGTCCAGCCCGCCCATGTCGGCCCGGTCGCCGAGAGCGGACGACCGCGGTTTCAGAGCCGAGCGGGCGCCCAGGGCGCCCCGTACGTCCGGCGCTCCCCAGCGGCCGAAGTCGCTCGGGCGGATGCTGCTCGCCCTCGTCCTGATCGGGCTCGTGGGCGCCGTGGCGTACGCGCTGGTGTTCATGCCGAAGGCCGATCCCGACAGCCGGGGCGGCACGCAGGAGAACGCCAACTCGGTCGGCAGCGCCCCCGAAGCGCCCGCGCAGAGCCACGAGCCGTCGGCGCCCGCCACCTCCAAGTCGCCGGGCCGCAAGCAGAGCTCCGAGCCGTCCTCCACCCAGCCGCAGTCCGACGTCGCCGCCGGGTTCACCCTGCGCAAGGACGCCGAGGGCTTCGAGGTCGCCGTCGCCAAGGGCTGGCAGCGGACGGGGAAGAACGGCCGGGGGCAGGTCGTCTACGGCCACGGCAACTACGAGCTGCTCGTGGTCCCCGGGCGCGACTCCACGGCCACGTACGGCAGCGACCCGATGAAGTACCAGCGGGAGGACGAGCGCGAGCTGCAGCCGTTCCGCGACTCGACCTGGGCCACGTCCAGCGGCATGAAGTCCATCGACGTGGGCGGCCGGACCATGGCCGAGGGGCAGTTCACCTGGCAGGGATCCGACGGACGCGAGGTGTTCGTGCGTAATCTCGCCATGGTCGTCGGCGGGAAGTACCACGTCGTCCAGGTGCGCGGTCCCGAGGCGGAGCGCGACGAGGTGTCCCGCCTGTTCGAGCAGGCGTCCTCCACGTACCGGTACGGCGGTTGAGCGACGTCACGGCGGCTTCGCGACGGCCCGGGGGACACCGCCTGGCTACGCGAAGGTGAACGCGACACGCGTCACAGTGCGGTCTCCATACGACCCCGCCTGTTCCTGGAGTGCCGCCCGCTCCCTAGTGTGGCCCTGTCAAGACCTTTGCGGGGGAACGTGAATCAGATGCAGGGCCAGCTCCTCGCGGGCCGCTACCGGCTCGGAGAATCGATAGGCCGCGGCGGCATGGGCCGCGTCTGGCGGGCGCACGACGAGGTCCTCCACCGCGCTGTCGCCGTCAAGGAACTGACGGCCGCTCAGTGGGTCGCCGAGGCCGACCGTGCCGTTCTCCTCGCCCGTACGCAGACGGAGGCGCGGGCCGCCGCGCGCATCAACCACCCGGCGGTCGTCACCGTCCACGACGTCCTGGAGCACGACGACCGGCCGTGGATCGTCATGGAGCTGGTGGAGGGCCCGTCCCTGGCCGACGCCGTCAAGGAGCACGGGCGGATCGTGCCCGCCGAGGCCGCCCGGATCGGACTGTGGACGCTGCGGGCACTGCGCGCCGCGCACACCGCCGGGGTCCTGCACCGCGACATCAAGCCGGGCAACGTCCTGCTCTCGCGCGACGGCCGGGTCAAGCTGACCGACTTCGGGATCGCGCAGGTGGAGGGGGACTCGACCATCACGCGGACCGGCGAGATCGTCGGTTCCGTGGACTATCTGGCGCCGGAGCGGGTGAGCGGCGCCGAACCGGGACCCGCCTCCGACCTGTGGGCCCTGGGCGCCACCCTGTACACGGCCGTGGAGGGGCGCTCCCCGTTCCGCCGTACGTCGCCGCTCAGCACCATGCAGGCCGTCGTCCAGGAGGAGCCCGAACCCCCCGAGCACGCGGGCGAGTTGGGGCCGGTCATCGCCGCGCTGCTGCGCAAGGAACCGGCCGCGCGGCCGGACACCGACCAGGCCGAGATGATGCTCGCCGAGGTCGCGGAGGGGCGGCGCTCCAGCGGGGCGCAGGCCTACGTGCCGACGCAGGTGCACCCGCACACGGCCCCGCCCACCGGGGCGACCTCCGCGCCGCCCGCCGCTGCCGGGGCCGGGGCCGGGGCGGGCACCGGCACGGTCCCCGTGACACCGGCCGGCGCCCCGCGGCGGCGGTGGCCGAAGATGCTGGCCGGCGCGGTCGCGGTGCTGCTCGTCGCGGGTGGCGGCGCCTTCACGACGATGTACTACCTCGATCACCGGGACACCGGCGACGCGTCGTCGGGGCAGCACGTCGGCGAGACAGGAGAGACCGGGGGCGACGGCAGCGGTGCGCCGAGCAGTCCGGCGCCGTCGGCGTCGAAGCCCTCCGTCGGGATTCCGGACAACTGGGTGCGGAAGAACGACCCCGCCGGGTTCAGCCTGATGCTGCCGCCCGGCTGGGAGCGCAAGGAGTCGGACTCCCCGAACCAGTACGACTACGGGCCCGCCGACGGGCAGCGCTTCGTCCGCATCGGCATCGACAAGGCCTCCGACTGGTCGGACTCGTACCAGCACCAGCTGGACCTGGAGAAGGTCCTGCAGAAGTCGCTGCCCGGCTACACCAGGGTGACACTGCAGGCCAACACGTTCCGGGACCGCAAGGGTTCGCTCTGGGACTTCACCTGGAACGGCGGATCCAAGGACACGGCACCCGGACCGCGCCGCGCCGTCGAGGAGACGTACGTGGCGGACGACGGGACCGAGTACGCCATCTATCTGTCGGCCCCGGCGGGGCAGTGGCCGAGCGCGCGGCAGCAGTTCGAGAACATCCGTAAGGGCTGGCAGCCCCCCGGGTGAGGCCCCGGGCCCTGTCCGGAACCACCGGCTCTGCGCGCACACCCGTGCGGCATGATGGGGCGCATGGGGACCGAGGGGGGCAACGTCCGCGTGATCGGCGGGCGTTATCGGCTGGAGGCCAGGATCGGGCGCGGCGGCATGGGCGTCGTCTGGCGCGCGGCCGACGCACTGCTCGGGCGGCAGGTGGCCGTCAAGGAGCTGGAGGTCGACGAGACCCTGTCGGAGGACGACGCCCGGCAGCAGCGGGAGCGCATGCTGCGTGAGGCGCGGGCCGTCGCCCAGCTGCAGCACCCGAACATCATCGTCGTGCACGACGTCGTCCTGCACGACGAACACCCGTACATCGTCATGGAGTTGGTGAACGGCGGCTCGCTCGCCGACCGGATCTCCCAGCAGGGCCCCGTGGACGCCGTCGAGGCCGCCCGGATCGGTCTCGCGCTGCTCGCCGCGCTGCGCGGCGCGCACGCGGCCGGGGTGCTGCACCGCGACCTGAAGCCCGCGAACGTCCTCCTCGAAGCGGGCACGGGCCGCGTCGTGCTCACCGACTTCGGGATCGCGCAGGTCGAGGGGGCGACCACGCTCACCGAGACCGGCGGGTTCGTCGGATCGCCGGAGTACACCGCGCCCGAGCGGATGGCGGGCGAGCGGGCCGGTGCCGGGGCCGACCTGTGGTCGCTCGGGGCGCTGCTCATCGCCGCGATGACCGGTGAATCACTGTTCCGGCGCGACTCGTTGGGCGGGATCCTGCACGCGGTCGTGTACGAGGAGATACGGCCGCCCGCCGAGGTCGAGCCGCTGCTTCCGGTGATCCAGGGGCTGTTGCAGCGCGAGCCCGCGCGGCGCATGGGGCTCGACGAGGCGGAGCGGCTGCTGCGTGCGTACGTCGCGACCGGGGCCACGCCGCAGCCCGCCACGCCCTACCCGGCGGACGCCGCCCGCGTGCCGTACACGCCCACCCGGTACGACGCGCCGCGCCCCGCCGCCGCGCGGAGCGGGCTGCCGACCCGGGTGCTGCTGGTGGTGGCGGCGCTCGTCGCGGCGGTGGCGGGCGCCGGGATCGCCGTCGCCGTGCTGCTGTCGCAGGGAGGCGGGGAGGGCGACAACTCGCCTCCACCTACGACCAGTTCGGCCCCCCGTACGTCTCCTACGGCGGAGTCGTCCTCGCCCTCGCCCACGCCGACCGTCACGGTCACCCGTCAGGAGACCCGCACCGCGACACCGCGTTCCTCCGTGCCCGCCGGGTACCGCATGACCGACGACGTGGAAGGCTTCCGGCTCGCCGTGCCCGACGGCTTCACCCGGGAGGTCGACGGGTCGCGCGTCTTCTACATGTCGCCGGGCAGGACCTTCCGGATCGGCATCAAGGTGTCGGACGCCGAGAGCGGCGGGCCCGGCGCGGTGCAGCGGCGGTCCGCCGCGAACGGGCCGAAGAACAACCCCGGCTACCGCGCGGGCAAGGTCACCGACACCACGCACGACGGGCACACCGCCGCCCTGTGGGAGTTCACCTGGGACGGGTTCAGCGCCGCCGAGGGGGCCCGGCACACCGTCGACCTGTGCTGGGAGGAGGGCGGCCGGACGTACGACGTGTGGGTCTCGGCACCGGTCGGCGACGTGGGGAAGGCACGGGCCCACTTCGACGCCGCCGTCGACACGTTCGTGCCGTCCGGCGGTGAATGAGCGGTGAATGATCCCTGCCCGCGCATCAGCGCGGTCACAACTCCGTGACCCCAGTGGAACCAGCGGCGCCCGCACTGTAGGGATGGACCCATGAGTGACAACGGGGGAGTTCCCTTCGGATCGGGCCAGGGCCCGAGCGAGCCCACCAGCTACGGACTGCGGCCGCCGCAGCCGCACGTGCCGTTCGAGGGCAACCCGTACGCGCAACAGCCCACCCAGGTGGTGCCGCCGCGGCAGACCGATCCCGGCGCGGGCCGGCTGGTCGCCGGGCGCTACCGGCTGCTGAGCAAGCTGGGCAACGGCGGCATGGGCACCGTGTGGCGGGCCAAGGACGAGACGGTGGACCGGGAGGTCGCGGTCAAGGAGCCGCGGCTGCCCGACCATCTGCCCGACCGCGAGCGGTCCAACGCGTTCGAGCGGATGCGGCGCGAGGCGCGGGCCGCGGCCCGGCTCGACCACCCGGCGGTGGTGAACGTGCACGACGTCGCCGTCGAGGACGGACAGCCGTGGATCGTCATGGAGTTCGTGCAGGGACGTTCGCTCGGCGAGGCGCTGCGCGAGGGCACGCTCGGCGTGCGCGATGCCGCCCGGATCGGCCTGGAGGTGCTCGGCGCGCTGGAGGCGGCCCACGCCGCCGGGATCCTGCACCGTGACGTCAAGCCGGACAACGTGATGCTGGGCCGCCACGACCGCGTGATCCTCACCGACTTCGGCATCGCCCAGATCGAGGGCGAGACGAACCTGACCGACACCGGCGGCTTCGTCGGCTCCCCCGAATTCATCGCGCCGGAGCGGGTGTTGGGGCAGCGGCCCGGACCCGCCTCCGACCTGTGGTCGCTGGGTGTCGTGCTGTACGCGGCGACCGAGGGCGTCTCGCCGTTCCGCCGCAGCAACACCCCCGCGACCCTCCAGTCGGTCCTGAACGCGACACCGGCCGCGCCCGCCTCCGCGCAGGGCCCGCTGGCCGACGCGATCAACGGCCTGTTGCAGAAGGACGCGGCCCGCCGCCCGAACGCGGCGCAGGTGCGGGCCCTCCTGGAGCGCGCCGCCGAGCCGCCGGTCCAGCAGCCCACGCAGGTCGTGCGGATCGGCTCCGCCACGGGCGGGTTCCGGCTCGGCCGCAAGGCGCTGATCGGGATCGGGGCGGGCATCGTCGCGCTCGCGGTCGCGGCGTACCTGGTGCTCGCCAATCCGTTCGCCGGGCCGCTGCCGGACGGCTGGGAGGAACACGACGAGGGGAAGATGCTGGCCGCCTCGTTCGCCGCGCCGCCGGACTACGTGCGGACCGTGGTGGACAACAGCATCTACAAGACCGACCACTGGGTGGCGTACAACGACCCCAGCTACGCCGTCTCCATCACGCTCAGTCTGGACAAGAAGTCCGAGGATTCGCTGGGCGAGATCGCCAGCGACGCCAGCGCGCAGGCCAACAAGGACTCCGACAAGATCAACAAGGGCGACAACTCCGACATGGCGGAGAAGCCCGCCCCCAGGAGCACGACGGAGCTGACCAAGTACAAGGACCGTGACGCCGCCCTGAACACGGTCACCTACTCGGACGACTCCGACGCGGACGCCGTCAAGCCCCGCGAGGCCAAGGTGCTGTACTTCAGGACCACGAAGGGTGACATGTACCGGCTGTGGATCGACTATCCGGGCAAGGGCGACTTCGTCGACCACGGCCGCGAGGTCGCGGAGACCGCCATCGCGAACCTGGAAATCGACAACCTCTGACGTGGCCGGCAACGAGGGACGACACGACGAAGGCCGCCTGATCGGCGGCCGGTACCGGCTCGCCGAGCGGATCGGCGCCGGAGGCATGGGCACCGTGTGGCGCGCGGTCGACGAACTCGTCGGCCGCGACGTCGCCGTGAAGCAGCCGCGGCTGCCCGGTGACCCGCACGGCGAGGCCCAGCGGCGCGCCTGTGCCCGCCTCCAGCGCGAGGCGCGGGCCGCGGCAGGCGTCGACCATCCGTCGGCGGTCACCGTGCACGACGTGGTGGTCGAGGACGAACTCCCGTGGATCGTCATGGAGTTGGTGCGCGGCGAGTCGCTGCACGAGCTGCTGGCCCGTGGCCCGCTCAGCCCGCCCGAGGCCGCCCGGATCGGCCTCGCCGTGCTCGGCGCCCTGCGCGCCGCGCACGCCAAGGGCATCGTGCACCGCGACGTGAAACCGGCGAACGTGCTGCTCGGCCCGCACGGCCGCGTCGTCCTCACCGACTTCGGCATCGCGCACATCCAGGGCGAGGAGTCGCTCACGGTCAGCGGCGAGTTCGTCGGCTCCCTGGAGTGCATCGCGCCGGAGCGCATGTCGGGGGAGCGTGCCGGACCGGCAAGTGACCTGTGGTCGCTGGGAGTTCTGCTCTACGCGGCCGTGGAGGGCTGGTCCCCGTTCCGGCGCACGACGCTGGAGTCCACGCTCGCCGCGATCCTCTCCTTCGACCCGCCGGAGCCCGAACGGGCCGGTGCGCTGGGCCCGTTGATCGCCGAGCTGCTGGCCAAGGACCCGCAGCGGCGGCCGAACGCGGACGCGGTGGCCGAAGACCTTCGGGCGGCCCTCGACCCGGCGGCGTCGCCGCGCGCGGCCAGGGACCCGGGCACCGTGCGACTGGCCCGCGCCGAGAGCCCCCGGCCGCCCGAGCCTGCGGCGCCGCAAGCGCCGGAAGCGCCCGCGGTGCCCGACACGACCCAGGAGGAGAGCAGGCCCGGGAAGTCCCGCCGCACACCGGCGCTGCTGGCGGCGGCCCTGGCGGGTGCGCTGCTCGTCGGCGGCGGGGTCTGGCTCGGCACGTCGCTCGGCTCGGGGCCGGACGACAAGGGGGCCGGGTCCGGCGCGGGCTCGGTGGTGTCGGAGGGGGAGATCGAGTCGACGCTGCCCGACGCGCCGAACGGCCAGGGTTCGCCGTCGGCCTCGCCTTCGGGCAAGGCATCGGACAAGGCCGACGGGGACGCCGAGGCCGACGGGGGCGCCGAGGCCGACGCGGGCTGGATCGCCCACGAGGAGTCGGACGTCGGCGCCGTGATCTGGGCCCCCGCCGAGCTCACCGACGTCTACCACGACCCCTCCCGCGACGGCGTCCAGTACACCGATCCGAAGAGCGACGTGACGCTGAGCCTGAAGCGCTGGAAGCCCGAGCCCGGCGGCTCGGGCGCACTGGCGTGGGCGAACGGCGTGGGCGAGAGCTACGAGAAGGACGGCTCCAGCGACATCACCAAGACGGTCACCAAGGCCGACTTCCACGGCAAGGACGCAGCCCAGCTCGACATCACGTACACCGGCGCCAACGGGAGTGTCATGCGCGAGATGCGCCTGTACGTCGTCGACGCGACGGGTCGCTACGACCTCGGCGTGACCATGCCGAAGGGGGTCGCGCACGACGAGAAACAGGGCACGGACGTCTTCAAGGGCGCCCGGGACCGGCTGGAGCTCGAAAAGAGTTGAGAGGTGTCTGTCCGCAGAGAAAAGCCGCTGATCAGCGGCTTTGCTGCCAGTGATCGCTGGCGCGGTGTGAGAACGCGGTGAAGGCGGATTACCGACGGGTACCGAAAGCGTTGGCTTGGGCTTACTCTCGCCATCATGACGGAGTCGCAGGTCACCACCGAAAGCACCACGAACCCCATCGCCGCCGCCCCGAAGGGCGCGCGCACCGCCGCCGACGTGGTCACGCCCGAGCTGGTCGCCCAGCTGACCCGTGACGTGGTCGGTTCGGGGCGGACGGCGAACCACACGCCGTTCACCGGGGAGAAGCTCGCCGACCTGCCCGAGTCGACCCCCGACGACGTGGCCACCGCTTTCGAGCGGGCCCGCGCGGCGCAGGCCGTCTGGGCGAAGACCCCCGTGCGGCAGCGCGCGGCCGTCCTGCTCCGCTTCCACGACCTGGTCCTCGCCCGCCAGGCCGAGGTGCTCGACCTGATCCAGCTGGAGACCGGCAAGGCCCGCCTGCACGCGCACGAGGAGGTCCAGGCCGTCGCGGTGGCCGCCCGCCACTACGGCAGGAAGGCCCCGTCGTACCTGAGGGCCAAGCGGCACACCGGCGCCGTCCCCACCCTCACCAAGGTGACCGAGCTGCGCCAGCCGCGCGGCGTCGTCGGCCAGATCGCCCCCTGGAACTACCCCCTGGAGCTGTCGGTCGGCGACGCGCTCCCGGCCTTCGTGTCCGGCAACGCGGTCGTCATGAAGCCCGACACCGAGACCTGCCTGACGGCCCTGTGGGCGCGTGACCTGCTGATCGAGGCCGGTCTGCCCGCGGAGGTCTTCCAGGTCGTCCTCGGCGAAGGCCCGGTCGTGGGGCCCGAGTTGGTCAAGCACGCCGACTACGTCTCGTTCACCGGCTCCACCCGCACCGGCCGCGAGGTCGCACAGGGCGCCGCCGCCCGCCTGGTCGGCGTCTCCCTCGAACTCGGCGGCAAGAACGCCATGCTGGTCCTCAAGGACGCCGACGTCGAGAAGGCGGCGGCCGGAGCGGTCCGGGCCTGCTTCTCCTCCGCCGGTCAACTCTGCATCTCCATCGAGCGGTTGTACGTCCACGAGTCGATCGCCGACGCGTTCGTCGCCCGGTTCGCCGCCCGCACCAAGGCGATGCGGCTCGGCAGGTCCCTCGCGTACGGCGCCGACATGGGCTCCCTCGTGGGCGAGCGCCAGCTGGAGACCGTGACCCGGCACGTCGAGGAGGCCGTCTCCAAGGGCGCCACGCTCGTCGCGGGCGGCGTCGCGCGCCCCGACATCGGCCCGTTCTTCTTCGAGCCGACCATCCTGGACGGCGTCGAGGCGCCGATGGCGGTCTGCAACGAGGAGACCTTCGGCCCGGTCGTCTCGATCTACCGCTTCAGCGACGAGGACGAGGTCGTCGCGCAGGCCAACTCGACCGCGTACGGCCTGAATTCCTCGGTGTGGACGAAGGACGCCAGGCGCGGCCACGAGATCGCCGCCCGCCTGCGCACCGGCACCGTCAACATCAACGAGGGCTACGCGCCCGCGTACGGCTCCGTCCAGTCGCCCATGGGCGGCATGAAGGACTCGGGCCTCGGCCGCCGCCACGGCAGCGAGGGCCTCCTCAAGTACACCGAGGCGCAGACGGTCGCGCACCAGCGGGTGATGCCGATGGCGCCGTCGTTCGGGATGAGCGACGAGAAGTACGCGGACTTCATGACCCGCAGCCTCTCCCTGATGAAGAAGTTCCGGCTCAAGTAGCAGACGCAGCGCCGTTCGAAGGAGAACGTGTACGTGACTGAGGACGCCTACGACTACGACGTGGTGGTCATCGGCTCCGGGTTCGGTGGCTCGGTGTCGGCTCTGCGGCTGACCGAGAAGGGCTATCGCGTCGGGGTGCTCGAAGCGGGACGCCGGTTCACCCCCGGCACCCTCCCCAAGAACTCCTGGGACATCAAGAACTATCTCTGGGCGCCCAGGCTCGGCATGTACGGCATCCAGCGCATCCACCTGCTCGGCAACGTGATGGTGCTGGCCGGCGCGGGCGTCGGCGGCGGTTCGCTGAACTACGCCAACACCCTCTACGTGCCCCCGAAGCCCTTCTTCGAGGACCCGCAGTGGAAGGACATCACCGACTGGGAGGAGGAGTTGAAGCCGTACTACGACCAGGCGAAGCGCATGCTCGGGGTCCGGCTCAACAAGACGATGACCCCGGCCGACGTGCACCTGAAGGCGGCCGCCCAGTCGATGGGCATCGGTGACACCTTCCACATGGCGCCGGTCGGCGTCTTCTTCGGCGACGGCGACGACGCCGAGGGCTCCGACGCGACGCGGGCGAAGCCGGGACAGCAGGTCGAGGACCCGTACTTCGGCGGAGCGGGCCCCGCCCGCAAGGCGTGCACCGAGTGCGGCGAGTGCATGACGGGCTGCCGCCACGGCGCGAAGAACACCCTGAACGAGAACTACCTGTACCTCGCCGAGAAGGCGGGCGCGGTCGTCCACCCGATGACGACGGTGGTCTCGGTGACGGACGACTCGCAGGGCGGCTACGCGATCGCGACCCTGCCGACCGACAACAAGAAGAAGTCGGCGGGCCGCACCCTCAAGGCCCGCAAGGTCGTCGTCGCGGCCGGCACGTACGGCACCCAGACCCTCCTGCACCGTATGAAGGCGAGCGGACAACTCCCGCACCTCTCGGAGAAGTTGGGAGAGCTGACCCGTACCAACTCCGAGGCTCTCGTCGGCGCGCAGACCACCGACCGGCGTTACAAGAAGAAGCACGGCGCGGGCCGGGCCGACTTCACCCGTGGCGTCGCCATCACGTCCTCGATCCACCCGGACGAGAACACGCACATCGAGCCGGTCCGCTACGGCAAGGGCTCGAACGCGATGGGCGGCATGTCGGTCCTTCAAGTCCCCTACGCGGAGGGCTCGTCGCTCGTCGCGGGCTGGCTGGCGAACGTCGTCAAGCACCCGACCCTGGCCGTGCGCGCGCTCTCCAACCGCAAGTGGTCGGAGCGCACCATCATCGGCCTCGTGATGCAGTCGCTCGACAACTCCCTGACGACGTACCTGAAGCCGGACGGCGTCGGCAAGGGTCTGCTCACGGCCAAGCAGGGCCACGGCGCCCCCAACCCCAAGCAGATCAAGGCGGCCTCGGAGGGCGCGGCCGCGCTCGCCGCCGAGATCAACGGCTTCGCGGGGTCGAACGTCGGTGAGCTGATGGGCACCCCGCTCACCGCCCACTTCCTCGGCGGCTGCCCCATCGGCGACAGCGCGGAGACCGGCGTGATCGACCCGTACCACCGGGTCTACGGCCACCCCGGCATCTCGGTCGTCGACGGCTCCGCGGTCTCCGCCAACCTGGGCGTGAACCCGTCGCTCACGATCACGGCGCAGGCCGAGCGCGCGATGTCGTACTGGCCCAACAAGGGCGAGGAGGACCAGCGCCCGCGGTCCGGCGCGGCGTACGTGCGGCTGTCCCCGGTCGAGCCGAAGAACCCGGCCGTCCCGGCGGACGCGTTCGGCGCGCTGAAGCTGCCGTTCCTGGGGATGCCGGCGGTGCCGCCGAAGAAGAAGTAACCGCGCGGCGGTCGATGGAGAGCACGAAGGACCCGCACCCCCCTCCGAGTGCGGGTCCTTCACCTGTCGTACGGGCGTTTACGCCTCGTTGCTCACCTTGCGACGACGCACGGAGTAGACGACACCGGCGCCGGCGACGACGGCGAGGCCGCCGATGACCCCGACGGTCGGCAGCATCGAGCTGGAGCCGGTCGCGGCGAGCGACCCGGCGAGCGGGGTGGAGCTGGACTGCGGCGCCGGCGTGTTGCTCGGCTCGGGCGTGCTCGTGGCCGGCGGGACCGTGCTCGGCGTCGCGTTGCCCGCGGCCAGGATCTCGAAGCGGTACTCCTGGTCCTCGGGGACGCTGAAGCCGCAGACGCCGTCCGCGTTCACGCTGGTGGCGAAGGCCATCGAGCCGCCGAGCCCGCTCGGGGCCTTGGCGTCGACCTTGATGCGCAGCTTGAGGTCGGCGTGCTTCTTCGGGGCGAGGGAGCCGAGGTCGGCGAAGTCGTCCGCGTCGATCTCGGTGTCGATGTTCTGCCAGACGGACCCGTCGGACCACTGCACGTGCAGGTAGCGGGAGATCTCCGTGGCGTCCTCGTTGTACTGGAACGCGAAGGCGTACAGCCCCGCCGAGACCGACTCGAAGTTCTCACCGGTGTAGTTGGAGACGCGGAACGTGAAGCCGTGCCAGCCGGAGCCCGCCACGATCTTCGAGGGCAGCCCGCGCAGCTCGGCGAGGGTGCCGGGGCTGTCCTCGTACTTGCTGCACTCGTCGGCCTCGTCCGTGGGCTCGTCCGTCGGCCCGTCGGTCGGCTCGTCGGTCTTCTCCGGCGGCGTGACGGGCGCGACCTCGCCGGGCGGGGTGTCGCCGGTCCCGGGATTGTCCGTCTGGGGCGTCTCGGCGGGGGTCTCCTCCGCGGGAGTCTCCTCGGCCGGCGGGGTCTGGGTCTCCGTCTCCTGCGGGGCCGGGGTCGTCGCGGTGGTCTCGGCGGTGGCGCCCGGCGCCGGGTCCGCGAAGGCGGCCGGAGCGGACAGGAGGGCGATCGGGGCTATGGCGGCCGTCGCGGCCGCAGTCACCAGTGCGCGGCGAAGCTTCATGAAGACCTCAATGGTTACGGAGTGGAGGCCTCCGCGGTGGCGATCGCGGGTGTGGCCGTTGGTTCGGCTTCTGTGACCTGCGATCCCTGTGAATGGTTGTCCCGAATCTCACAGAATCTTTATGAGACCCCGTGCCGGGGCCGGCACTGTGCCGCGTGTCATGTCCGCACCGTACAACCTTTTCGGTGATCTCTGATCGTTACCCAAAGAGGAGCTAAAGGGCTGGCAAATGCGCAGGTCGGGAGCTTTGATTGCGCCTCGGCGCGGCCGTCACGGCACTGTCGTGAACGCGCCCATGAACACCAGAGGTGGGGAAGAACGTGAAGTCAGGTCTGGGTCGCGTACTGGCAGGTGCCCTCGCGGTGGCGGCGCTCGCCACGACAGCGGCGTGCGGTGCGGGTGGGGACGACGCCAAGGGCGATGCCGCCAAGGATGCCGGGGCGAAGCCCGCGGCGAAGGCCTCGGCCTCGGCGAAGCCGGAGCTGAAGCCGCTCTCCGAGGCGGAGCTGACCAAGGTCGTCATCACCAAGGACGACGCCAAGGGCTGGCGCGTCGGCAAGACGCCCGACGCCGACATCCCGGACGTGAGCGTCCCCGCGAAGCCCGCCTCCTGCCAGGCGATCGCCGACCTGTTCCTGCTCGGCACCGAGCCCGACGCCGCGGCCCGCGTCTCGCGTTCGCTGACCAGCCAGAAGCAGACGGACGCCACGGTGATCCGGATGGCGCTGCTCGCGCACAAGGAGGGCGACGCCAAGAAGGTGGTCGCCGACCTGCGCACGCAGAGCGAGAAGTGCGACTCGTACGAGCACACCGACTACCAGTACACCGGCATCAAGCCGCTCAAGGCCCCGGCCCTGGGTGACGAGGCGGTCGCCTACTCGCTCACCGGCAAGATCGACGGTGAGACGATCCCGATGGCGTACACCATCGTGCGCAGCGGTTCGACGCTGACGGTCTTCTACGGGATGAACGTCCTGGACTCCAAGAAGGCCGAGGTTCCGGCCGAGCTGATCGAGGCGCAGGTGACGAAGCTGGAGAAGGCCGCGAAGTAGGACGGCGGCCGCACGGCGTGAGCGAAGGGCCCCGCAGGACGGATCTGCGGGGCCCTTCGCTGTCGGCTCCGACGTCAGGGCAGCGTCGGTGCCGCGGGACGGCGCCGGGGGGTAGCGCCGTTGGTCTCGTACGACCGCGATGGTCGATCGGCTTCTGGAGCAGGGGACTTGACGTACAGGCGTGGGGGTTTCCTGTGCGCCGTGCTCGGTGGTGTGGGGGGTGAGGAGGGAGGCCGGCCGGCCCCGGGCGTCCCCGGGACCGACCGTTCTCTTGGGTGACCGGGCTGCTGTCCCCTGCCGTCCGGTCACTTCACTGGAGCGAGGTCCCACGACGTACGGCGTGACCGTGACGTCTCATCGCTCCAGCGGAGCCACGCGTGGTTCGGTTGGGCCCGCCCCTGGCTGGCACGGACATCGGGACCAACGAAGCCTCCGGGCTTCTGGTCACGCGCCGTACGGGTGAGTGCGGAACCGAACTGAGATCCGGCTCAGACCCGGCCCCGGCACAGTTCGAGCAGCGTCATGGCGAGCGAGGTGCCGGGCTTGCCCAACGCCTCCCTGTAGTGACTCAGGATCTCCATCTCGCGCGAGAGGTTCACCCGCCGTCCGCCCGAGGTGATGCGGGCCTCCTGGATCACGGCGGACACGGCCATCCGTTCCTGGACGAGCCCGATGATCCGGTCGTCGAGCGCGTCGATGCGCTCGCGGGCGCCGGAGATCAGTTCGGCGGCGTCGACGGTGTGGGCGCCGGTCTTCTCGGTGGCGGTGGTGTTCATGATGCGGGCTCCTGAGAGGTGGGCGGCCACCCCGGCCCGACAACCCCCGGAAACGCCAGACGCCCCGGGCCTTGTCGGCCCGGGGCGCCTGGGAAGTCGCTTGTCAGTGGCTCAAGCAGCACAACCATGGCATCCGGCGGGCCGGCTGCCATAGGTAAAGACGAACGTCGTCTGCGAGAACATGAGGCCGAGTATAAGCACAACACCCCCCACCCAAAACGGCCCGCGCAGACGCCCGCCCCGCCAAGGGCGCGGGGAACGGCGCGAGCACCACGCACGGCGGGGCACCCGACGACGGCGACAAGCCCCGTCAGGGTCGCGGGGAACGGCGCGAGCACCACGCACGGCGGGGCACCCGACGACGTTGAAGAGCCCCGTCAGGGGCGCGGGGAACGGCGCGAGCACCACGCACGGCGGGGCACCCGACGACGGCGAAGAGCCCCGTCAGGGTCGCGGGGAACGGCGCGAGCAACCACACACGACCGGCACCCGACGACGGCGACAAGCCCCGCCAGGGGCGCGGGGAACGGCGCGACCAGCCACCGCGCACGCGCACCCGACGACGGCGACAAGCCCCGCCAGGGGCGCGGGGAACTGCGCGACCAGCCACCGCGCACGCGCACCCGACCACGAACACGAACACCGCCCACCCACTCACCCAGCATCCGACCCGCCCCCCATCACCCGCCCCCCATCACCCGCCCCCCATCACGAAGACCGGCCCGCGAAGCACCCCCGTCACAGGAGCCGCGAAGACCCCCGGGACCCGCCCGGTAGACTCGGCCGCACGACCCCCTGCTAAGCCGCCGGAAGGCAACCCGTGTCATCAGCGACTTCCGCTGCCGCCGCCCCCGACACCGTCCTGGTCGTCGACTTCGGTGCGCAGTACGCCCAGCTCATCGCCCGCCGCGTCCGTGAGGCCCGGGTCTACAGCGAGATCGTGCCGAGCACCATGCCGGTCGCGGAGATGCTCGCCAAGAACCCGGCGGCGATCATCCTCTCCGGCGGCCCCTCGTCGGTCTACGCGGAGGGCGCCCCGCGCCTGGACCGCGCGATCTTCGAGGCGGGTGTCCCCGTCTTCGGCATGTGCTACGGCTTCCAGCTCATGGCGACGACCCTCGGCGGCACCGTCGACAACACCGGCGCCCGCGAGTACGGCCGCACCCCGCTCGCCGTCTCCAAGGCCGACTCGACCCTCTTCGAGGGCACCCCGGCCGAGCAGCCCGTGTGGATGTCGCACGGCGACGCCTGCTCCGCCGCCCCCGAGGGCTTCACCGTGACCGCCTCCACCGAGGTCGTCCCGGTCGCCGCCTTCGAGAACGACGAGAAGAAGCTGTACGGGGTCCAGTACCACCCCGAGGTCATGCACTCGACCCACGGCCAGCAGGTGCTCGAGCACTTCCTGTACCGCGGTGCGGGCCTCAAGCCCGACTGGACGACCGGCAACGTCATCGAGGAGCAGGTCGCCGCGATCCGCGCCCAGGTCGGCGACAAGCGCGCCATCTGCGGTCTGTCCGGCGGCGTCGACTCGGCGGTCGCCGCGGCCCTGGTCCAGAAGGCCATCGGCTCGCAGCTGACCTGCGTGTACGTCGACCACGGCCTGATGCGCAAGGGCGAGACCGAGCAGGTCGAGAAGGACTTCGTCGCCGCGACCGGCGCGAACCTGAAGGTCGTCGACGCGAGCGAGCGCTTCCTGGACGCGCTGGCCGGGGTCTCCGACCCGGAGACCAAGCGCAAGATCATCGGCCGTGAGTTCATCCGCGTCTTCGAGCAGGCCCAGCTGGAGATCCTCCAGGAGGACGGCCCCGAGGTCGCGTTCCTCGTGCAGGGCACGCTCTACCCCGACGTCGTCGAGTCCGGCGGCGGCACCGGCACCGCGAACATCAAGTCGCACCACAACGTCGGCGGCCTGCCCGACGACATCGAGTTCGAGCTCGTCGAGCCGCTGCGCAAGCTGTTCAAGGACGAGGTCCGCATGGTCGGCGCCGAGCTCGGCCTGCCGGACGAGATCGTCCAGCGCCAGCCGTTCCCGGGTCCGGGTCTCGGTATCCGCATCGTCGGCGAGGTCACGCGCGACCGCCTCGACCTGCTGCGCGAGGCCGACGCCATCGCCCGCGAGGAGCTCACCGCGGCCGGCCTGGACCGCGAGATCTGGCAGTGCCCGGTGGTCCTGCTCGCGGACGTGCGCAGCGTCGGCGTCCAGGGCGACGGCCGCACGTACGGCCACCCGATCGTGCTGCGCCCCGTCTCGTCCGAGGACGCCATGACGGCGGACTGGACGCGGATGCCGTACGAGGTGCTCGCGAAGATCTCGACCCGGATCACGAACGAGGTCGCGGACGTCAACCGCGTCGTCCTCGACGTCACGAGCAAGCCGCCGGGCACCATCGAGTGGGAGTAGTCCCCGCGACCGTGTGACAGTGCCGCCCGCCTCGGTCGAGGCGGGCGGCACTGTCACACGTGCGGAGCGTGCCCGGGCCCGTCACGTCCGCTTCATCGTGCGGACCGCCTCGCCCGGCTTCCACACCCGCACCACCAGGTACGTGTCGTCCTCGACGGACGTACGCGTCACCTCGGTCAGTTCGGTGCGGAACAGGTGGAAGGAGTCCGGGTCGGGGACCTCGACCCGGTCGGTGTAGCGGGCGATCTCCGCCGGGTCCTCGACGAGGAGCGCGCGGCCGCTGATCCGCGCGTCGCCGCCGCCCATCGACTGGCCCTCGCCCGGGTTCGCCTGGAGCGCGAACCGCGCGTCGCGCAGCAGGTCCCGCGCCTTCAGTGAGTCCGGCATCATGCCGAGCCACAACTCCCCGTGCAGAAAACGGACTTCGAGCCCCGAGGTGCGCGGCGAACCGTCCTTGCGCAGGGTCGCGAGCACGTGGTGCGTGTACGCGGTGAAGCGTTCCTCGACGGTCTTGGCGAGATCGGGTTCCGCGGTCGTGAAAGCTGCCCAGTTCGACGTCATGCGTCGAGTCTGCCGCGCATACCCGACATCTTCTGTCCGGTATCGCGGGTGACTCGCCGCATTCTCTTCACAGCCCGGCTCTGTCGCCTTGAAGAGCGCGGAGGTACCTTCCGCCCATGTCGACGCAGAGCCCCGTGCCCGGATCCGCCCCCGCCCCGATACCCACCGACCAGCTGCACTTCGCCATGCCGCCGGTGCACACGAGCGCCGCCGACGAGCGGCGGTACCGCAAGGAGCGGCTCGCGGGGGCGCTGCGGAACTTCGGCCGGCTCGGGTACGAGGACGGGGTGTCGGGCCACATCACCGTCCGCGACCCGGAGTTCGACGACTGCTACTGGGTCAATCCGTTCGGGATGCCGTTCCGGCACGTCACCGTCGGCGACCTCGTCCTCGCCAACGGGGACGGGCAGGTGCTCCACGGCCGCTACCACGTCAACCAGGCGGCCTTCACCGTGCACGCCGAGGTGCACCGCGCCCGCCCCGAGCTGGTGGCCGTCGCGCACTGCCACTCCACGTACGGCCGCGCCCTGTCCGCGCTCGGCGAGCTGGTCGAGCCGATCACCCAGGAGGCGTGCGCCTTCTACGAGGATCACGCGCTGCTCGACGAGTACACGGGTGTCTCCGTGGACGCGGGGGAGGGCAAGCGGATCGCCGTGGCGCTGGGCCACTACAAGGCGCTCGTGCTGCGCAACCACGGACTGCTGACCGTGGGGGACTCGGTGGACGCGGCGGCCTGGTGGTTCATCGCCCTGGAGCGGTGCTGCCAGGTCCAGCTGGCCGCGCGGGCGGCCGGACGCCCCGTACTGATCGACCGACGCCAGGCCCTGGCGACCCGCGACCAGACGGGCGGCGACCTCGTGGCGTGGATCAACTACCAGAGCATGTGGCAGGACATCACCCGCAGCGAGCCGGAGCTGTTGGCGTAGAGACGCCGCGCTCAACGGAAATCGCGGAGCACCACCCGCTTGGTCATCGCGAACTCCTCCTGCGTGAGCACCCCTTGACGGTGCAGATCACCCAACTCCCGCAGCCGTCGCAGGAGTACGTCATGATCGGCTCGGCGACCCGCGTCCTGGGCCGGCAAGGCGTCACGCGGCGCCGACGGGTGCGGCAGGCGGGCGGTGACCGCCGCCGCGACGAGTGCCGTCAGCAGGTCCTTGCGGGCGTTGCCCCACAGGTCGAGGGCGTACGGGTCCTTCTCCGGCGGGAGCCGGGCGGGCGCGGGCGCGTGCTCGGCGTGCGTGGTCCCCTTGGTCACGAAGCGCAGGAACCCGTCCTCGTAACCGGAGTTGGGCACCCAGTCGACCCCGTCGAGGTCGCCGAGCGCGATGACCCGCGGGCCCGTCGACCGCTTCACCCGGTCCGAGGTGTCGCTCCAGTCGATCCGCACCCGGCTGCCGTCGAAGGAGACCGTGCCGTCGCTGGAGCGCACCGAGACGGGGACGGCGGGCCCGGGGACGAGATACGACTCGGCGGGCCCCTCCGGCAGCTGTTCGAGGAGCAGTGCCTGCCGTATCTCCTCCGCGAGGTACTCGGCGACGCCCGAGCGGTCCGTGTCGACGGCGAGCCGGTAGGGGTCCGCGGACTCCGGGAGGCGGCCGCCGGTGGCCTGAAGCAGCGGGTCGGCGGCCTCGCGCAGGGTGAGCCGGAGCCGGCCGCGGCGGCGCTCCGGTTCGTAGGCGACGCCGGCGACGGCCGCCAGCGGCACGTCGACCTCGCCGTACGTCTGCCGCAGCAGGGCCACGCTGCGGTGCAGACCCGGGGTGATGCGGACCGTGGTTCCGTCGAAGGCCCAGGTTCCGTCACGCTGGATGATCTCGGCCATACGGAAATTCTCGCAGCGTCGTCAACACTCCGGTCAATGTGGGCGAAAGCCATTCACCCTCCCAGGGTGGACCTGCGCGCCGGAGCGTGCGCCGGGTACGGCACAATTCCCTCTCATCACACGGAAGTTGACGGCAACCACGGGATCATGGATTCCGAAGGCGGGGGCACGACGGTGGCGGTGCAGGAAGCACGGCAGGGGCAGGACACGCACGGGGGCGGCTGCACCTGCGGAGACTGTCCGCACGGGGCGCGCCAGGGGCACCGCAGGGCGGTCGCCGCGTTCCTCGCCAAGCGCGACGAACTGGCGGCCGGCACCGGTCTGCCGCCCGCCGTCGCCCACTCGGCCGGGGCGTCCCGGCAGTGGATCTCCGACGAACTGACCCAGTCCGCCCAGGCGGTCGCCGACCGGAGCCGGGAGGAGGGCGCCGCCTGGCTGGCCGGGCTGTGGCCGCGCACCCTGTACGTCGTCTGGGGCGGCGTCGGACTGCTGTTCCTGGTCCAGCTGATCACGGCGTTCGGCGCGGGCTGGAGCGCCGCCCGCACCGCCGGGCTCGTCGCCGCCGCGGTCCTCGCCGGGCTGCTGACCGGCGCCGCGTACCTGCACCGGACGCGCGGCGGCGTCCTCGCCCCGATGATCGGCGAGGACAACCGGCTTTCGACGTCGCGCGCGGTGGCGGCCGTGGTGGTGCTGCTGTCCGTGTACGCGGTCCTCGTCCTGGCCGGTGAACTGGCGGCCGCGTCCGGTCCTGCCCGGCGCGACGCGCTGATCGACGGCCTCGAACTCGCCCGGGGCGCCGGTCTGTTGACGGTCCTCGCGGTGGTCTGCGCGGTGGCCGTCCTGGTCCGCCGCGTCGTCGGGCTCCGGGTCCTCGGCCAGCGCCTTCAGAAGGTGCGGGCGGCCCGGCCGCGCGCCGCCGACCTGCTCACCGACGACTCCGGGCGCGGCAGCTTCACCGACACGCAGTACGTGGCCGTGTGCGCCGCCGCGGTGGTCTGGGCCGGGGCCCGGCTCGCCCGTCGCCCCGACCAACTCCCGGACCTGCCCTGGGGGCTGGCGGTCCTCGTCGTCGTCTCGGCGGCGACGTATCTGACGGGCAAGTACGCGGAGGGCGGCCGCCCCGTCATCCACTCCGTGGTGCGGGCCAGGGAGGCCGGCGACCTCGACGCCCCGATCCGCACCGGCGACGACATCGAGATCCGCGGCGCCGGTTTCGTCCCGCCGGGCGCGGGCTCCGCCGACCAGCTGACCCGGGTCGCCGTGCGCATCGGCCCGGTCCACGTCCACGTCCCGCTGGTCCCGGTCCCCGGCGGCTTCACCAACCCGGCGGACGCGCTGCTCACCGTGCCCGTTCCGGTGGACGTGGAGCCCGGCCGGGTCGAGGTGCAGGTGATCACGGCGACGGGCGTCGAGACGAACCGCTGTGCGATCGACGTCGTCGACTGAGCCGCCGATTGACCGTTCATCGAACTGAGCCGAACATGCTTCTCGTACGTATGGTCAAGTAAAGGCGTGTAGCGGGCTCGATCGGAAACGGCCCCAGGCGCGAGAGGCGGCGGATCGGCTATGGCGCACGGCATGCGGACCGACTCGTACATCGGGTACGTCGACGGGGGACGCGGCGGCTGGCGGGAGACCGCCCAGCGGTACGCGCTGGTGCCGTTGCGCGTGTTCCTCGGGATCACGTTCATCTACGCGGCCTACGACAAGCTCAGCGACAGCGCGTTCTTCGCGGCGACCGGGGCCGGGTCGATCGGCGAGCAGATGCGCGGGGTGCGGGACAGCTCCGCGATTCCCGGGCTCGTCGACCTGGCGCTGAAGTCACCGGCCGGCTTCGGCTACGCGATCGCCTTCGGTGAGCTGGCGGTGGGCATCGGTACGTTGCTCGGGGTGCTGGCCCGGATCGCGGCGGTGGGCGGCGCGCTGATCTCGCTGAGCCTGTGGCTGACGGTGAGCTGGCAGGTGGAGCCGTACTTCCTCGGCAACGACCTGGCGTACCTGATGGCGTGGCTCCCGCTGATCCTGGCCGGGGCGGCGGTGTGGTCGGTGGATGCGTGGTGGCGGGGCCGGAGGCGCGGCTCGTTGTAGTTCGGGGTGCGCGGGTGCGGCTGCGTCGTGGCTGGTCGCGCAGTTCCCCGCGCCCCTGATCGACCGCCGTAGCTCCGGCCGTTGTGGGCAGCTGCGGGTGCGTGGGGCTTCTCGCGCAGTTCCCCGCGCCCCTGAAGCGAGCTCCGCTCGCCCAGGGGAGGCGCGGCGGAGCCGCTGCCTCAGGGGCGCGGGGAACTGCGCGAGCAACCACCCGCGACCTTCAGCCGCACGCCAGGGGAACCCGGCAGGCGCGAAGGCGATAGGGGCGCGGGGAACTGCGCAAACAGCCCCCCCCCACGCACCCGGAGCTATGGCGCCCCGCGCCGTCGTCCCCGTACCGCCCGCGCCGTCATCCCCACCACCCCGGCCAGGCACAGCCCCCCGACCACCAGCGGAATCACCACGAACCACGGCGTGTCCCAGGCCCCGCCCGCGTCGCCGAAGTACACGACCCCGGTCAGCATCAGGACGAGCCCCGCCAGCAGCCGCCCGGGCCAGAAGTCATGCCGCACGGGACACCTCCACCTGTCCGGCCCCGACCTCGACGTGCAGCTCGACCGTGCCGGAGGCCTTCGCGCCGGCGGGCGGGTCGAGCGTGACCCGCTTCTCGACGCCCGGCTGGACGTCGACGTCGTTCGACTCGTCGCCGGGCAACTGGACGTCCCCGACCCCGACCTCGGCGTGCAGTTCCACCGTCGCCCCCTTCGGCACCACGATCTTCGCCCGGCCGGCGCCCACCTGCACGTGCGTGGACACCGACGCGCCCTTGGCCACGGCCACCTTCGACAGGTCGAGGGTGCCGACGCCGGAGCCGAGTTCGTACTTCTCGTGGACGGCGGAGACGCTCGCCGGTGACCAGTCCGTGCGCATCCACCGCGTGCTGATGTTGGCGGGCAGCGCGGCGGACCCCGCGAGCAGCCCCGCCGTGACGACCGCGAGGACGATCGAGCCCGCGCCGGTGCGCCCGCGGAAGGAGCTGACCGCGATGCCGAGTCCGAGGACGACGAGCGCGCAGGCGAGGCCGGTCTGCAGGCTGTGGCTGAGCGTGCGGTCGTCCCAGGTCGCGCCGGTACCGATGAGCCCGGCGACGAGCGCGACGAGGAAGGTGGGCCCGCCGATGCCGCGCGGCCCGCGCGGCCGGGGCGGCGCCGGGGCCCTCCTGCCCGCGGGCCCCGCCGCGGCCGCGTACCCGGGGGTGAGGTCCTCGGCGCCCGGCGGCCCCCAGAAGTACCCGGTGCCGCCGGAGTGGGTGCCGTCCTTGACGATCGGGTCCCGCCACCACGACGGCGCGGCCCCGGTGACCGGCGGTGCCTGCGCCTCGGGCGGCGCGTCCGCGACGGCCTGCGCGGCGACGGGGTCGGCCTCGGCGGTGGCGGGGCGCCGCTGCGACCAGTACCCGGCGCCCGCGAGGAGCAGGGCGAGGACGGCGGCGAAGGTGAGGGCGCCGCCGTTGTTCAGCATGGAGAGGAAGACGCCGCAGCCGACCAGGGCGGTGACGATCGCGGCGAGCCCCGGACCGTCGACCCGCCCGGTGAGCAGCTTCCTGAACTCGTTCTCGTCCGCGTCGTCGTACGGCACGAAGAGCCAGGCGAAGCCGTAGAAGATCAGGCCGACGCCGCCGGTCACGGCGAGCACGGCGAGCACGATCCGGAAGATCACCGGGTCCATGTCGCAGTGCCGGCCGAGCCCCGCGCACACGCCGCCCAGCGTCTTGTGCCGGCGGTCCCTGCGGAAGCGGCGCGCGGGCGCGGGTTCCTTGCCGGAGGCCGGGGCGGCCGTGCCGACCGGGGATTCCTCTTGCGTCATACGTCCATGGTGGCGGCCCGGAGCCGCGTACGGCAGTCGGGACAACCCTGGCCGGACCCTGAGATCGCCCCTGAGCCCCGTCCCCGTACGAAGCGCGTAGGCAGGTGAAGATCAGGGGAGTCTCGGGGCACGACCCTGATGCCGGGCCCTGCCTCGCCGTGTGACGATCGGTGGCATGCCGGAAGCAGCGACCGCTCCACTCGTGGAAGACCCGCGGCCGCCGCGCAAGCTCTACCGAAGCAGCGACGGACGCTGGCTGGGCGGAGTCGCGCGGGGCCTGGCCGGGCATCTCGGCCTGCCCGTCGTCTGGGTACGGCTCGTCTTCGTGGGCCTGTTCATGGCGGACGGTCTCGGCGCCCTGCTGTACGCGGCGTTCTGGTTCTTCGTCCCGCTCGGCGTCGGCGGCGTCGACACGGACCGCCAGGTCGCCTCGTCGATGCTCACCACGGAGATCGCGCCGGACGGGCGCCGCCGGCTGGTCGCGCGCCGCCCCGACAAGGGGCAGATCCTCGCGCTCGTGCTGATGGTCATCGTCGCGATGATCTTCGTGCAGAACGTGAACCTGACCGGTAACACCAAGGCGTACCTGGTGCCGGCCGTGCTCGTCGGCGCGGGTGTCGCCCTCGTGTGGCGCCAGGCGGACAACGCGCGCAGGGCCCGCTGGATGGAGGCGGGCCGCCGCAGGCGCACCCTGAACCTGGCCCGCGCGGCCGCCGGAGTGGTCCTCGTCGGCACGGGCGTGACCGGCATCTTCGTCACCCAGGGCGCCACCCGGCACCTCGGCTCGATCCTCCAGGCGGCGCTCGCGGTCCTGGTCGGCATCGCGCTGCTCGCCGGCCCCTACCTGATCCGGATGACGCAGGACCTGTCCGAGGAGCGCCTGATGCGCATCCGCGCGCAGGAGCGGGCCGAGGTCGCGGCCCACGTCCACGACTCGGTCCTGCACACCCTCACCCTGATCCAGCGCAACGCGGACAGCCCGGCCGAGGTGCGCCGCCTGGCCCGCGCGCAGGAGCGGGACCTGCGGGCCTGGCTGTACAAGCCCGCCGCCGCGGAGAATCCGCAGGAGCCCGAGACGGTCGCGGAGGCCGTCAAGCGCAACGCGGCCGAGGTCGAGGACAAGCACGGCGTCCCGCTCGAGGTCGTGGTGGTCGGTGACTGCCCGCTCGACGAAGGACTCACGGCACAGATGCAGGCCGCGAGGGAAGCGATGGTGAACGCCGCCAAGTACGGTGGCGAGGGCGGCGCGGTCCAGGTCTTCGCGGAGGTCGAGTCGTCCACGGAGGGGGTCGAGGTGTTCGTGTCCGTACGTGACCGGGGACCGGGTTTTGATCTCGACTCCATCCCCGCCGACCGCATGGGCGTAAGAGAATCGATCATCGGCCGGATGGAACGCAACGGCGGCACGGCCCGACTGCGGGCGGTGCCGGACGGCGGCACGGAGGTCGAACTGACCATGAAGAGGGCGGAGAGGACGTCATGACCGACGAGACAGCGGAGCAGGGCCCCGGGCGGCACGTGCGAGTGGTCCTGGTCGACGACCACCGCATGTTCCGTACCGGCGTCCAGGCGGAGATCGGGCGGACCGAGACCACGGGCGTCGAGGTCGTCGGCGAGGCGGCCGACGTGGACCAGGCGGTCACGGTCATCACGGCGACCCGCCCCGAGGTGGTCCTCCTCGACGTGCATCTGCCGGGCGGCGGCGGCGTCGAAGTCCTGCGCCGCAGCGCCGCGTTGATGTCGGACGCCGAGAACCCGGTGCGCTTCCTCGCCCTGTCGGTGTCGGACGCGGCGGAGGACGTCATCGGCGTCATCCGCGGCGGCGCGCGCGGCTACGTCACCAAGACGATCACCGGCACGGACCTGGTCGACTCGATCTTCCGCGTCCAGGACGGCGACGCGGTGTTCTCGCCGCGGCTCGCGGGCTTCGTGCTCGACGCCTTCGCCTCGACGGACGCGCCGCCGGTCGACGAGGACCTGGACCGTCTCACGCAGCGCGAGCGGGAGGTCCTGCGCCTCATCGCCCGCGGCTACGCGTACAAGGAGATCGCGAAGCAGCTGTTCATCTCGGTGAAGACGGTCGAGTCGCACGTCTCGGCGGTGCTGCGCAAGCTGCAGCTGTCCAACCGGCACGAGCTGACGCGGTGGGCGACGGCGCGCCGGCTGGTCTGAGCCGGGCGCCCCGATATCGGTGGCCTTCGCCAACTCCTCTGTGTCTGGATGGAGTTCATGATGACCACCGACCCCCTTCTCGCCTTCGCGGCGATGTCCTTCCTCCTCATCGTCATCCCGGGGCCCAGCGTCCCGTTCGTCGTCGGGCGTGCTCTCGCCCAGGGCCGCCGGGCCGCACTGACCACGGTCGTGGGCAACACGGTGGGGTCGTACGTCCTGGTCGTCGCCGTGGCCCTCGGCGTCGGCACGGTCGTGGAGCGCTCCATCACGGTGTTCACGGCCCTGAAGCTGCTGGGCGGGGCGTATCTCGTCCACCTGGGCGTGCGCGCGATCCGGTAACGCCGTTCGCTGCAGGCCGTGTTCACCGACTCGGGCGCCGCGGCCTCGGGCACGCTGCGCACCTTCTGGGCTGAGAAACGGTGGGGCGTTGGTGTTCCGCGTTGTCGTTTCATAGGACACCTACATGCGGGCGGGCCGTTGCACGCCACACCTGGCTAAGACGCCCCTGTGACACGCGAGTCGAAGATCGGTGACGAAGAGGCGGAGGAAGCGGGGCCGGCACGTCCCCGGCGGGGGCCGGCACGTCCCCGGCGGGGCCTCAGAACACCGCCTTGACGAGCTTCTGCGTGGCCTCCTGGAACGGGACGGCCAGGGAGAGGCCCGCGTCGTCCACGTAGTTCAGCGCCGCGGTCAGGGTCGTACGGCCGTCGGGGGTGCTGTACATCAGCGCGCCGTGGCCCGCGATGCCGCCGTTGTGGGTGATGACGGTGCCGCCGTCGCCCGTGTCCTGGACGAAGACGCCGAGGCCGTAGCCGACCTTGGGGTGCGGTGCGCACATCTCGGCGAGGAGCGGGGCGGGCAGCAGCCTGCCGGTCACGAGCGCGGAGATGAAGGTGTGCAGGTCCCGGGTGGTCGAGATCATGTCGCCGCCGGTGGAGATCCAGGACGGGTTCTGGCGGGTGACGTCGACGACCGTCTCGGCGCCGTCCTCCTCGTACCGGTAGTAGGCGTGGGCGTGCGGCTCGGGGACGTCCACCTGGGTGTCGCCGGGCACGAAGGTGTCCGTCAGGCCGAGCGGCTCCAGGATCCGCAGCCGCATCTCCTCGGCCAGGGAGCGGCCGGTGACCTCCTCGATCAGGAGTCGGGCGAGGACGTAGTTGGTGTTGGCGTAGCTCCAGTCGGTGCCCGGCTCGAACCGCGCCGGCTTGGCCAGCGCGAACCGCACCAGCTCCTCCGGGAGGTGCGACTCGAACCGGCCCTCCACCCACTCCCGGCCCTGCCAGGGCATGCCCGGCGCGACGGTCCCGTCCTCGTAGTACTCGCCGGTGTAGTTGAAGACGCCGCTGGTGTGCTGGAGCAGCATTCGTACGGTGATCCGCGGATCGAGGTCGAACTGGGTGAGCCGGTCGGCGACTTGGTCGTCCAGGGCGATCAGTCCGTCGGCCACCAGTTGCAGCATCACGGTCGCGGTGAAGGTCTTGGTGTTGCTGCCGATGCGTACGTGCCCGTCGGCCGGCGGCTCGTCGCTGCCGCCCAGCTCGCCGAGCCCGGCTGTGCCGACCCACTCGCCGTGCTCGTCGTGCACGCGCAGCTGTACGCCGGTGAAGCCGGAGTCGACGATCTCCTGGATGACCTTCTGCAGCTCCGGACGGTTCGACATCGTGGGCTCCTTCATCTCGGTGCGTTGTTGTTTCTGATGATGGAAACGCTACGTTGCGTTCGATGATGAAGCAAGATTGTCAGTGGGTCAGAATCGCTTAAGTGCAGTTCAGTGGCGTGTAATTGGTGCAATGAGTCTGCAAGGTAATGCAATGATGGGTGGGTGAGTGTTGCAATGGAGTGGAGGTGAACGCCATCTCCCGGAGCGGAAATTCGCGTGCGTCCCCGTGCCCACCCCCACTACGGTCCCCGCATGGCCCATGGAGACGACGGAAAAGACGGCTACTTCCCGGAATCCATTGCTGCGGACTACGACCGGTCCGCCGCCCGCATGTTCACCCCCGAGGCCCTCGACCCCACCCTCGACCTCCTCGCCGAACTCGCGGGCAAGGGGCCCGCGTTGGAGTTCGGCATCGGCACCGGCCGGGTCGCGCTGCCGCTCCGCGCGCGCGGCGTCGACGTGCACGGGATCGACCTGTCCAGGGCGATGGTCGCGCGGCTGCGCGCCAAGCCGGGCGGCGAGCAAGTGCCCGTAGAGATCGGGGACTTCGCCACGACGCGGGTCGACGGGGGCGACGGGGCGGGCGGCTTCACGCTCGCCTACCTCGTCTTCAACACGATCGGCAACCTGCTCACCCAGGACGCGCAGGTCGACTGCTTCCGCAACGCGGCCGCGCATCTCGCCCCCGGCGGCACCTTCGTCGTGGAGCTGGAGGTGCCTGCACTGCGACTGCTGCCGTACGGGCAGGAGGCCGTGCCGTTCCAGGTCAGTGACACGCGCTGGGCGTTCGACCGGTACGACGTGGCGACCCAGGCCATGAGCTCGAACTACTTCACCGTGGACCCCGGGACCGGGCAGGGCTCCTGCTGGACCATCCCCTTCAGGTACGCATGGCCGTCCGAGCTGGACCTGATGGCGCGGATCGCCGGGCTGCGGCTGCGTGAACGGTGGGACGGATGGACCCGGGAGCCGTTCACGAGCGACAGTCGGCAGCACGTGTCCGTGTGGGAGAAGGCCGGCTGAGTCGCGGAGCGGCCGCTCACACCACCCGCGCCGCCCCCGCGAACGGCATCTGGTCGATCGGCGCGACCCGCACCGGCGCGCTCGGGTTCGGGGCGTGGATCATCTGGCCGTTGCCGATGTACAGACCGACGTGGCTGATCCCGGAGTAGAAGAACACCAGGTCACCCGGCTGGAGTTGGGAGCGTGACACGCGCTGCCCCGCGTTGATCTGCGCGTACGTGGTGCGGGGCAGCGAGACGCCCGCCGCCCGGTACGCCGCCTGGGTGAGGCCCGAGCAGTCGAAGGCGTTCGGCCCTGTCGCGCCCCAGACGTAGGGGCTGCCGAGGGCGTTGCGCGCGTACGCGATGGCGGCCTCGGCGCGGGAGTTGGGGGCCTTGGTCGTCAGACCCGCGCGGTCGGCCGTGGAGCGGGAGGCGCGGGAGGCGCCGTCGGCGTCCTGGAGCGCGGAGCGGTCCGCCGGGTCGAGCCGGCCGAGGAGGTCGCGGGCCTCGGCCAGCTTCCCCGTCACCGTCTTCTTCTGCTTCTCCAACTCGCGCTGTTTGACGCGGAGTTCGCGGACCTTCGTATCGGCCTCGTCGTGCAGCTGGTCGATCCCGCGCAGCGCGTTGCGGACCCGGGTGATCGTGGCGGCCTGACGGGTGCCGACCCGGTCGGTGAGGGCCGCCTCGTCGAGGTAGCGGTCCGGGGTGGAGGAGAGCAGGAGCTGCAGGGACGGATCGACGCCGCCGGTACGGTACTGCGCCGCCGCGGCCGAACCGAGGCTCTGCCGGGCGGAGTTGAGGGACTCCTCGCGCCGGGCCGCCTCGTCCTGCAGCGTCTTCATCTTCTTGCGGGCCCTCTTGGCGTCTTCCTTCGCGCCGTTGTACTTGTCGGTGGCGGCCTCGGCCTCCTGGTAGAGCCTGTCGACCTTCGCCTTCACCTGAGCGGGGGTGAGCCGCGGCTCCGCGTACGCCGTGCCGCTCTCGAAAGCGGTGGCGCTCGCCGCGGAGGCGAGAGCGATGGTGGCCGCGGTACGGACCGTATGGCCACTGAGCGAACGCTGCTTGGGCTTGCGATGCGCTGCCGGCACGAAGTGCCACGTCCTTCCGGGTCGTACTACCGCCTGCCGCGCTTCTTCGCGCGTCCGGCGGCGGCCCGCACAGGGGGAGCGGACCGCCGCCGGACCTTTCTCGGCGGTGGTGTCCGACTGCCGCCCCTGGCCCGGGCGGCGGTGGGGAGCCGGTCACCTGAGGAAGGACGCTAAACCTAGGCGTAACGGGTTGGTGCCGGATTGTTCGTAACTGGCCCCTTTGTTACGAGTGATGGCAGAGCGTGACCGATGGGCGTTCGCGGGGGATCGGTGACGGCGGGCGATGACCGTCCCGTTAGGCTCACAGATCATGGACGTACTCATCCATCTCTTCGTCGGCCTGCACATCATCGGCATCGCTTCGCTGCTCGGCGGCTTCCTCACGCAGATGTCGGCGATGGGGCAGGGCACCGCCCGCTTCAACAAGGCGATGCTGCACGGCGCCCTGACCATGCTGGTGACCGGTGTCGCCCTGGTCGGCCTCAATCAGGCCGACGGCGCCACCGTGAACAACATCAAGATCGGCATCAAGCTGGCGATCCTGATCGTGATCCTCGGCATCGTGTACGTGAAGCGGGACGAGGAGAAGGCGGAGAAGGGGCTGTTCGCGACGGTCGGGGCGCTCACCGTGGCCAACATCTTCATCGCGGTGCTCTGGACCTGACCGGTCACGCCCGGGCGGTGTCGCGCCGCCCGGACGGCCCCGGCCGCGGGTGGGATCAGGCCGGTCGCACCACGCTGTGGATCGACGACGTGCCGTCGTAGTAGATGGACTCCTCGCGGACGTACGCGCCCGGCTTCGGCGCGTGGATCATCATGCCGTCGCCGAGGTAGAGGCCGACGTGGCTGATGTCGTCGTAGAAGAAGACCAGGTCACCGGGCTGGATGTCGGAGAGCGGGACCGTCGTGCCGACCTCGACCTGGTCCCAGGTGGTGCGCGGCAGCGAGATGCCCGCGGCCTTCCACGCGGCCTGGGTCAGGCCCGAGCAGTCGTAGGAGTCGGGGCCCGTGGCGCCCCACACGTACGGCTTGCCGATCTGGGACTTCGCGAAGGCGAGGGCCTGGGCGGCCTTGGTGGCGTAACCGGAGGACGAACCGGAGGAACCCGACGATGAGCCGGACGAACCCGAGGACTCGTTCTCCTTGGCCGCCGCCTCGGCCTCCTGCCGCTTCTTCTCCTCCGCGGCCTTCTGCTTCTCGGCCAGCTCGGCGGCCTTCTTGCGGGCCGCCTCCTCCTTGGCCTTCTCGATCTTCGCGAGCCGCGCCTTCTCCTCGGCCGTGAGCTGGGAGAGCAGCCGGCGCGCGTCGCCCAGCTTCGTCTGCACGTCCTGCTTGGACGTCTGCAGCTCGGTCTGCGAGGAGGAGAGCTGGCGCAGCGTCTCCTGCGCCTCGGTGCGCTTCTTCGCGGTCCTGCGCTGCTGCTCCTGGAAGTCGTCGACCGCCTTCTTCTGCTCCGACGTCATCCGGTCGAGCAGCTGGTCCTGCGCGAAGTAGTCCTCGGGGTTGTCGGCGAGGAACATCGTCGCGGTGTTGCTGACCCCGCCCGAGCGGTACTGCTCGGCGGCGTACCGGCCCAGCTCCTGGCGGGCCTTGTTCATCTGCTCGGTGCGCTGCGCGATGTCGTCGAGCAGCTGGTCGACCTGCTTCTTCTTGCCGTCGGTCTGCTCCTTGGCCGCGTTGTACTTCTGCGTGGCGACCTCGGCCTGGCGGTACAGCGTGTCGACCTTCTTCTGCACCTCTTCGAGGCTCGGTTTGGCCGGGGCCGCGGGGGCGGCCTGCGCCGTCTGCGAGAGCAGGGCGACCGAGGTGAGCGCGGCGGTCGTGATGCCGAGCGCGGGGGTCGTGCGAAGGCCACCGGTCATCCGGGAGCGGGTACGCGGCTTGCGGTGCGACGCCAAGACAGGCGACTCCTTCCGTGGTCCGCCTACCGGGTTAGCTGTCGGGTTCGGGCGTACAGCTCGCGCTGCGTACGGAAGGTGCCCTACGGTCAACTGCCCGGTGCTGCCGGGCCGTCGGCCGATTCACCCCAAGGTCGGTGGGTCCCCGGTTCCCTGCCTCGCGGCGTACGGAACTCAGCGGGGGCTGCCCGCTCGCCGCGTTGTTCGCGGGCGGGGGGACGGGCTGCCCGCGCAGCACCGTAGCCAACTCGTGTTGCTGCTGTGAAGGTTGATGTTCGATATGCCCGATACATTTTCGTGACCTTGTCGCCGGGCGCCTTCCGTGTCGCTTTCTGTCCTCCGCCGTGCGCGATGAGTCACGTATGTGAAGACGGCGGCGGGTTGTCAGTGGGGCGGCCTAGACTCGTATGGCGATGAGCAGCCTCTTTGACGACAACTTCCTGGCCAGCCTCCAGAGCGGTGCGGAGCAGCCCCCGCCGCCGCCCGAGGACTCGGATCCCGCTGGGCACGACAGCCCCCCGGAGCCGATCCCGGACGACCTGTTCGGCGGGAAGTTCGACGTGCCCCCGGCCAGGGACGCGTACTACCGTGACGGAGCCCCGCGCCCGGCGATCGACCCGGCGACCCTCCTGGACGGGTTGAACGAGAACCAGCGGGCGGCCGTCGTGCACGGTGGCTCGCCCCTGCTCATCGTCGCGGGTGCCGGCTCCGGCAAGACCCGCGTCCTCACGCACCGCATCGCGTACCTGCTCGCCGAGCGCGGCGTGCACCCCGGCCAGATCCTCGCGATCACGTTCACGAACAAGGCCGCGGGCGAGATGAAGGAGCGCGTCGAGCAGCTGGTGGGCCCGCGGGCCAACGCCATGTGGGTCTCGACCTTCCACAGCGCGTGTGTGCGCATCCTGCGCCGCGAGTCGAAGAAGCTCGGCTTCACCTCGTCCTTCTCGATCTACGACGCCGCCGACAGCAAGCGCCTCATGGCCCTGGTCTGCCGCGACCTGGACCTGGACCCGAAGAAGTTCCCGCCGAAGTCCTTCAGCGCCAAGATCTCGAACCTGAAGAACGAGCTGATCGACGAGGAGGACTTCGCGGCCACCGCGGCCGACGGCTTCGAGAAGACCCTCGCCCAGGCCTACGCGATGTACCAGTCGCGGCTGCGCGAGGCCAACGCCCTCGACTTCGACGACCTGATCATGACGACGGTGAACCTGCTGCGCGCGTTCCCGGACGTCGCCGAGCACTACCGCCGCCGCTTCCGCCACGTCATGGTCGACGAGTACCAGGACACGAACCACGCGCAGTACGCGCTGGTGAAGGAGCTGGTCGGCCCGACCGAGGGCGAGGGCGCCGACCCGGCCGAGCTGTGCGTCGTCGGTGACGCCGACCAGTCGATCTACGCCTTCCGCGGCGCCACGATCCGCAACATCCTCGACTTCGAGGAGGACTACGCGGACGCGACGACGATCATGCTGGAGCAGAACTACCGCTCCACGCAGACCATCCTGTCGGCGGCCAACGCGGTCATCGAGCGCAACGAGTCGCGCCGCCCGAAGAACCTGTGGACGAACGCGGGAGCGGGCGCCCAGATCACCGGCTACGTCGCGGACACCGAGCACGACGAGGCCCAGTTCATCGCCGACGAGATCGACCGCCTCACGGACGGGGGTGACGCGAAGCCGGGCGACGTGGCCGTCTTCTACCGGACGAACGCCCAGTCCCGTGTCTTCGAAGAGATCTTCATCCGGGTCGGGCTCGCGTACAAGGTCGTCGGCGGCGTGCGCTTCTACGAGCGCAAGGAGGTCCGGGACGTCCTCGCCTACCTGAGGGTCCTGTCGAACCCCGAGGACTCCGTCCCGCTGCGCCGGATTCTGAACGTGCCGAAGCGTGGCATCGGCGACCGCGCCGAAGCGATGATCGACGCGCTGTCGCAGCGCGAGAAGATCTCGTTCCCGCAGGCGCTGCGCCGCGTCGACGAGGCGTACGGGATGGCGGCCCGCTCCACGAACGCCGTGAAGCGGTTCAACACGCTCATGGAGGACCTGCGCACGATCGTCGAGTCGGGCGCGGGCCCGGCGACGGTCCTGGAGGCGGTCCTCGAACGCACCGGATATCTCGCCGAGCTGCAGGCCTCCACCGACCCGCAGGACGAGACCCGCATCGAGAACCTGCAGGAACTCGCCGCCGTTGCCCTGGAGTTCGAGCAGGACTCCGCGCAGGGTTCCCAGGAGGAGGGCACTCAGGAGGTTCCGGAGGACGGCGCGGAGGCACCGGTCTCCGGTGGCACGCTCTCCGACTTCCTGGAGCGCGTCGCCCTCGTCGCCGACTCCGACCAGATCCCGGACGAGGACGAGGACGGCAGCGGCGTCATCACCCTGATGACGCTGCACACCGCCAAGGGCCTCGAATTCCCGGTCGTCTTCCTGACCGGCCTGGAGGACGGCGTCTTCCCGCACATGCGCTCCCTCGGCCAGGCCAAGGAGCTGGAGGAGGAGCGCCGGCTCGCGTACGTCGGCATCACGCGCGCGCGGGAGCGGCTCTACCTGACCCGTTCCACCATGCGCAGCGCCTGGGGCCAGCCCTCGTACAACCCGCCCTCCCGCTTCCTGGAGGAGATCCCGGCCGCGCACCTGGACTGGAAGCGGACCGGCCCTTCGACCCCGGCGGCCTCGACGAAGAGCATCGGCGGCGGCATCGCGGCCTCGCTCTCCTCGTCGCGCTCGCGCTCGGGCTCGACCCCCGCCTTCGCCACGCGCCGGGCGAACGAGAAGCCGGTGGTGTCCCTGGCGGTCGGCGACCGCGTCACGCACGACCAGTTCGGCCTCGGCACGGTGGTGGGTGTCAACGGCTCGGGGTCCAACGCGGAGGCGACGATCGACTTCGGAGACCCGAAGCCGAAGCGGCTGCTGCTGCGGTACGCGCCGGTGGAGAAGTTGTAGCGGTCTTTTCTCTACGTCGGGTCCAGGCCGTGGCTGCGCAGCCACGGCAGGGGGTCGATCGCCGAGCCGCCCCCGGGCCGTACCTCGAAGTGAAGGTGCGGCCCGGTCGAGTTGCCGGAGTTGCCGGACCGCGCGATGACGTCCCCGGCCTTGACCGGGCCGCTCATCACGGTGTGCGCGGAAAGGTGGCAGTACCAGGTCTCGGTACCGTCCTTGGCGGTCACTATCGCCATGTTCCCGTACGCGGTGTTGTACTGCGTGCGCACGGTCCCGTCCGTCGCGGCCATGACCTCGGTCCCGTACGACACGGGGAAGTCGATGCCGGAGTGCACGGACATCCAGTTGATTCCGGCCTGCCCGTAGTACGCGCTCAGCCCGTGCTGCTTCACCGGCAGCGCGAACTTCGGCCGCAGGGCCTCCTTGCGGCGGGCCTCCTCGGCGGCCTTCTTGCGGTCCGCCTCCTGCTTGGCCTTCAGGTCGATGCGTTCCTGGGTGCGGCTCGCCCGGTCGGCGAAGTCACCGGCGTCCTGGGAGAGATCGGCGAGCTGGGTGTCCAGCTTGTTGTTGGCCGCGGCCGGCTTCACGGCGCTCGCGTCGGGCGCCGACGCGGCCTGCGTCTCCTTGGCGTCGTCGCCTCCGCCGACCCCGACCGAGGCCGCCGCGATCCCGGCGACTCCGACCACGCACACCGACGGCACGGCGACGGTCAGCAGCGCGGAGCGCTTGGCGGGGGTGCGGCGCCGGGACCGGCCGCGGGACGCCGCACGCGGGGTGAACTCCCGCTCGTCGAGCGCGGGTTCGTGCTGGGGCTCGGGTTCGGTCTCGGGTTCGGCTTCGGCTTCGGGCTGAGGCTCTGACCCCGGTTGCGGCTCCGGCTCGGCCGGGCTGAACTGATCCGGTACGTGGACGTGCTCGTGCACGGCTTCCGGGTCGAGGGGGTCGCCGCCCGCGGAGTTCCACTGCGTCGCGTCGTAGGCGCCCGTGTCGTACGCCGCCAGGTCCCACTGCCCGGTGTGCTGCTCGGGGTGCGTCCCGAGTTGTGCTCCGAGCTGCGGTCCGGCCTGTGTCCCGGCCTGCGCCGGGATGTCCGCGAACTGCTCGTAGCCGGGGGCCCCGGGCGCCGCGGTCGGCCAGGCGGCGGTCGTGTCGTAGCCGCCGGTGTCGTACGAGGACGCGTACGGGTCGGCGTACTGCTGCTGGAAGCCGGGATCGCTGTACCAGTGGCCGGTGTCGTAGGACCCCGTGTCGTAGGACCCGGTCTCGTAACTACCGGTGTCGTAACTGCCGGTGTCGTAGGTGCCCGTGTGGTGGGCGGGTTCGGCGACCGCCGTGTACGAACCGGTGCTGTACGCGTCGTCGCCAGGCAGGTCACCGAAGAGCGGATCGGCGGCGAAGCTGGTCGTGGAGTAACCGTCGTACGCCGCGTAGTGCGCGGTCCCCGACGGATGACGGTCGTTCACCAACTTCTCTTTCGCCTCGACAACAGGGGCTGCCAGAGCAGTGCGGTGACTGTACCCGGCGGTACGAGGGCACGACAATCTTCAACAGGTTTCATGCCTTGCGGAATCGGGCAATCGGCCGCCTTTCGGTGAACTGTGGGCAGAGCTTTGGCGCTGAGTTCGAGATGTGTTCGACCTCAGCGCCGTCCCAGGGGCCTCGTGGAGCCTCCCAGGCCCCCTCAGTGTGTGGTCACGCCACCGTCAGGCCGCCGACCGAGTCGGCGGCATGCGCTCCTTCCCCCGCGGGGTCGGCGTCCAGCGCCTGCCGGACGCCGGTCGCGACGGCGGGGTGCACCGGCAGCGCCAGGTGTCCGATGCCCGTCACCCGCACGTTCTGCACGAGCAGGTCGGGGTGGTCGACGCAGGCCGTCTCCAGCGGAACCATCAACTGGTCGAGGTCGCTCCAGAAACTCACGAAACGCGTACGGCAGCCGGGGGCGGGCGCCTTCAGTTCCTCCATCACCGCGGAGTCCGGGCGCATCTGCCGCACGATCGGGTGCGCGTCCGCGAGCGGCGCGATCCGGGTGCCCGCGTGCGGCGTGCCGAGCGTGACGAGCGTGCGCACCCGTGCGTCGCCGCCGAGCCTCTGCACGTAGTAGCGGGCTATGAGGCCGCCCAGGCTGTGCCCCACGATGTCGATCCGGTCCTGGCCCGTGCGCTCGCACAGCTGCGTCACATGCCGGGCCAGCAGCGTGGCCGCGGTGCGGATGTCGCACGTCAGGGGTGAGTAGTTGAGGGACTCGACCTGGTTCCTGCCGTGCTGGGCCAGTGAACGGCGCAGCAGGACGAAGACGGAGCGGTTGTCGATGAAGCCGTGCAGCAGCAGAACCGGAGGCTTCGTCGGAGCCGGCAGCCGGGGTGCCTCGGCCAGCTCCTCCAGATCCTCGGCGACCGGGCCGGCGTCCGGCGCAGTGGCGGCCGGGAGGGGGTGCGGGTGCCGTCGTTCCGGGAGGATGCCCGAGGGATAGAGGAGCAGATGCCCGGCCAGGATGGCCAGTTCGAGCGCGGTCGCCTTCAGCAGGGTGAGGGAGAGACCGGCCAGTCTCGTGGGCAGCAGGTGGCAGCGCGGACGAAAGGGCAGCGCCCTTGTGACCTTCATCGGTCGACCTCCCGTCGGCACAGGGAGGGCGCCTCTGTCCCCCGTGTGCACTCATGGAGAGCCGGTCGAGCGGGCGGTGCCAGGTGGTCCGGCGTGCCGACCCACGGGTCCGAGCGAATCGGCCCGTGCGAGCCGGCCCGTACGAGTCGGTCCGCGCGACGACGAGAACACCGTGCCACCGTGCCGTGCGGCTGTCGGCGCGGTGGCGCGGCGATCTCGTAGCGGCTCCCCTCGCGCCTGCCCCGGGTGTGGCGGATGAGCCACCCAAGAGGGGTACGGCGCGCAGCGAACGTGTCCCACCGTGTGATTTCCCCCTCGGTACGCACCGTGAAACGGCTCGTTGCGGGATGCTGTCGATAACGTTCGTTCACTTCGGTTATCCGCGATGGGATATCCGGAACCCCGGGAGGTGCCGGGTACCAGGTACCGGGTACGAAGGCTCCGGGGTCAGTCACTTCAGGGAGGCAGTGATGGGTGTGGCAGCCGGACCGATCCGCGTGGTCGTCGCGAAGCCGGGACTCGACGGCCACGATCGCGGGGCCAAGGTGATCGCGCGGGCACTGCGCGACGCCGGTATGGAGGTCATCTACACAGGGCTGCACCAGACCCCCGAGCAGATCGTGGACACGGCGATCCAGGAGGACGCCGACGCGATCGGTCTCTCCATCCTCTCCGGCGCGCACAACACCCTCTTCGCGCGCGTCATCGAGCTGCTGGGCGAGCGCGACGCCGCGGACATCAAGGTCTTCGGCGGAGGCATCATTCCCGAGGCCGACATCCTGCCCCTGAAGGAGAAGGGCGTCGCGGAGATCTTCACGCCGGGTGCGACGACCGCGTCGATCGTGGACTGGGTGCGGGCCAACGTCCGTCAGCCTGCCGGGGCGTAGCCCCTCCGGGGGTTCCGCGGTGGGGAGTTCGTGGTCGGGTGCGGCTTTCGTCGTGGCTGGTCGCGCAGTTCCCCGCGCCCCTTACGGGGCCCGTGCGAGCCTTGGGCAGTCTGCCGCCATGGGCGGCAGGGTGGGCAAGGCGGCACCCCGGCGCGGGGTGAGCGCTCCGGCAGGCCCCCGGCGCGGCGCCGCCTACCCGGCATCCGGCGCCAGTTCGTCGCGCATCGCCCGGCGCAGCCGCAACGTGCCGGACAGGCGCTGGAACGCCTCCGCCCAGTACCCTCCGGCCCCGGGCGCCGCTCCTTCCGGATCCTCCACGGTGGCCGTCAGCCCTTCCAGGCGTATCGCCTCCGCCGGATCCAGGCACCGCTCCGCCAGCCCCATCACCCCGCTGAAACTCCACGGATAACTCCCCGCGTCCCGCGCGATGTTCAGCGCGTCGACGACGGCCCGCCCGAGCGGCACCGCCCACGGCGTGGCACACACCCCGAGCAACTGGAACGCCTCGGACAGACCGTGCGCCGCGATGAACTCGCCGACCCACGCAGCCCGTTCGTCCCCCGGAAGCGCCGCGAGCAGCTTGGCCCGCTCCGCCAGTGACACCGCGCCGGGACCCGCCGCCCCGGCCGCCGTCGCGGATCCGAGCAGCGCCCGGGACCATCCGGTGTCGCCCTGCCGCACCGCGGCCCGGCACCAGGCCGCGTGCAGCTCGCCCTGCCAGTCGTCGGCCACCGGCAGGCCCACGATCTCCTGCGGCGTGCGACCGCCGAGTCTGGCGGGCCAGCGGTCCAGGGGAGCAGCCTCCACCAACTGGCCCAGCCACCACGACCGTTCGCCCCGGCCCGCCGGGGGCTTGGGCACGACCCCGTCGCGCTCCATCGCCGCGTCGCACTCGTGCGGCGCCTCGATGGTGATCGTCCCCGTCGCACGGTCGAGCGCCACGCAGGACAGGGCCCGGTCGGCCATGCGCGCGGCGAGCGCGGAGTGCGGCAGGGTGGAGAGCAGTTCGGCCGCCGTCGCCCGTACGTTCCTGCTGCGGTCGGTGAGGGCCTGCTCCAGGAACGGCTCGTCCGCGTCGCCGAGTCCGGCGCGCAGGGAGTCGAGGAACATCAGGCGGTCCTCGGCGCGCTCCGTGCTCCAGGTGCCGGCCAGGAGCGTGCGGGCCACCTCCGCGTCGTACGCGCGGACCGTGGCGAGCAGCGCCACCCGCTCCGCGAACAGGCCCTCCTCCCACAGGAGTCGCACCTTCTCCGTGTCCTGCGGCGCGGGCAGCGCGGTGCCCGCGCCGGGAGTGGCCCGCAGTGCGAACTTCCAGTCCGGGTTGAGCCGGGCCAGCCACAGGGCGCGCGGACCGGCGAAGGTGAGGGCCTGGGGGCGCAGGTCGGTGCGGCCACGGGCGGCGTCGAGCAGGGCGGGCAGCAGCTCGGGCGGCGGCGCGTAACCGTACGCGTTCGCGGTGGCCAGCCACTGCGGGAGCAGTTCGAGGAGGTCGGGCGTGGAGCCGCGGCGGGTGTTCCCGGTGCCGGGGCGGTCCGTGAGCAGCGTCGCCAGGCGGCTGCGGGCGGCCGCGGGCAGCGGCGGGCGCGGGTCGGCGGCGGCGGGCTCGGGCTGGGACGCGGCCGGGGCCGGGCGCAGGCCCGCGCGGCGGCGGACGGTCTGTACGGCGGCCTCGTCGAGCAGGGCGCGCGGGGTGGTGGACGAGCGCCGCTCGGTGCCGAGCAGCGCCGTGCTGACGAGGTCGTCCCAGGTGGTTGCCGTCATGCCGGGTCCCTTCCGAAGGGCTTGGTCGTGCCGGACGCCGTGATCGCGTTCGCTCGGCACAGCGGTGTTCAGCACGGTGGTGTTCAGCACGGTGGTGTTCAGCACAGAGGTATGAGGTCGTTCGACCCGCCGGCCCATGTCGACAGCGGGCGGAATCCCTGGTGCCCGCATTCCCCGAACACCGTCACCGGTGCCCCGCCCGACACCGAGGCCAGCCGCCACACCCCGGAGGATGCCGCCGCGCGCTCGGTGAGCGGGAGTGCCGACTTTCCTTCCGCGTCCGCCAGTTGCCAGCCTCCGCCGTCGGCGTCCTGCGCCGGTACGACGTCCACCAGCGTCACCGGCCACGACTCCAGCCACGGGTCGTCCGCCAGCGCCTCCCCGTACGCGGACAGCGCGGTCGGCACGTCGACTCCCGCGGGGCGTACGCCTCTTCGGGACGGTGCCCCGAACTGCTCGCCCAGGTCCACCCGCAGCGCCCGCGCCCCGGGATGAGCCGAGACCGCGGCGTCCAGGGTCAGGCCCGCGGGCAGGGCCAGGGACGGGGCGCGGCCCGCCGCCCCGTAGGAGAGGAGCAGCGCGGTGCGGCGCGACTCCGTGCCGTACAGCCATATGCGGCGCGTGGTGAGGTGGCCGTCCGCCGTGTCGTACTGGGAGAGCACCAGCCAGTCGTCGCGCAGCGGCGGCTCCGTGGCCGGCGTGGGCAGGCCGATGCGGGAGCGGACCGTCGCCGCCAGGTCGTCGGGCAGCTCGGAGCGGTGCAGCCAGCCCTGGTCGAGGAGATGGAGCAGGGCGCACTCCTCCAGGAGTCGCACCGGCCAGCCGGGTCCGGAACCGGGGATGGCCCCCAACTCCCTTACGCGCGCGGCGAGTCCCGGCGCCTGCGCGTCGACCATGCGGGCCGCCGTCTCCTCCCACAGCCCGTACCCCGACTGCTCCGCCTGGGCCAGGCCGCCGCGCAGCAGGTCGGTCAGGCGCTGCTCAAGCTCCGTGGCGCCCGCGGTGATGCGCTGCGCGCGTCGCTCGGCTCTGCGCCGCGCCGCCTCCGGATCCGCCGGCGCGGCGCCGGTGTCGGCAGGGGACCGCGCCGCACCCTTCGCCTCCGACCGCTGTCTGCGGCCGGCCAGCCACTGCTCCGCCCAGTCCGGCGGCGTCTGCCCGGCGGGCACCTGCTGGTCCCCGCCCGCCCAGAGCAGCAGCAGTCCCAGCGCGTGCTTGCACGGGAACTTGCGGCTCGGGCAGCTGCATTTGTACGCGGGCCCGCTCGCGCTCCCGGCGCCGGTCGCCCCGATGTCGACGAGCGTCTGGTACGGCTTGCTGCCGCTTCCCTTGCACAGTCCCCACACCGCCCCCTCGTTCGAACTCCCGCTCAGGGACCAGGGTCCCGCTGTCCCGAGCTTGCTTCCCGCCTTGCGTGACGCTGCGTCAGGCGCGAGTGCAAGCACCTGATCCGACGTCCAGCGCACCCCCTGCTGAGTCATGTCTCCGACGGTAGGTCCCGCCACTGACAATCCGTTGGGAGACCATCCTGACCTGCGGTGATCGAGAGCGCGAGGGTGATTGTCAGTGGCGTGGTGCACCGTGGAACACATCACGCGGCGAGAGCGGACACCGTCTCGTCGTGCTGGTTCGAGCTGGGCGAATCGAAGCGATTCAGCGTGCGCTGGACGTGAGTTGGAGGGGGACAGCCATGACCGTTTCTGTCGAGGAGCAGGCCGGGGTCGGGTCCGCGGACGAGGCGCTGCGGCCGCACGCGGAGCACGCGTTCGCGGACGAGCTCGCCGCGCTGGCCGCGCAGGACGACCGGCCGCGGCCGGCCCGCTGGCGCCTGTCGCCGTGGGCGGTCGCCACGTATCTGCTCGGCGGCACGCTGCCGGACGGCACGGTGATCACGCCGAAGTACGTGGGACCGCGGCGCATCGTCGAGGTCGCCGTGACGACGCTGGCCACCGACCGGGCCCTGTTGCTGCTCGGCGTTCCCGGGACGGCGAAGACCTGGGTGTCCGAGCATCTCGCCGCCGCGGTGAGCGGCGACTCCACGCTGCTGGTGCAGGGCACGGCCGGCACGCCGGAGGAGGCGATCCGGTACGGGTGGAACTACGCGCAGCTGCTGGCGCACGGTCCCAGCCGGGACGCCCTCGTGCCGAGCCCCGTCATGCGGGCGATGGCGGAGGGGATGACGGCGCGGGTCGAGGAGCTCACCCGCATTCCCGCGGACGTGCAGGACACGCTGATCACGATCCTGTCCGAGAAGACCCTGCCCATACCGGAGTTGGGGCAGGAGGTGCAGGCGGTGCGCGGGTTCAACCTCATCGCGACCGCCAACGACCGGGACCGGGGTGTCAACGACCTGTCGAGCGCACTGCGCCGACGCTTCAACACGGTGGTGCTGCCGCTGCCCGCGAGCGTGGAGGCGGAGGTCGACATCGTGTCGCGGCGGGTGGAACAGATGGGCCGGTCCCTGGAGTTGCCCACCACCCCGGACGGCATCGACGAGATCCGCCGCGTCGTCACCGTCTTCCGCGAGCTGCGCGACGGCGTCACCGCCGACGGGCGGACGAAGGTGAAGTCCCCGAGCGGGACGCTGTCGACCGCCGAGGCGATCTCCGTCGTCACGAGCGGGCTCGCGCTGTCCGCGCACTTCGGCGACGGCGTGCTGCGGCCCTCCGACATCGCCGCCGGGATCCTCGGCGCGGTGGTGCGCGATCCCGCCGCGGACCGGGTGGTCTGGCAGGAGTACCTGGAGGCCGTGGTCCGTGAGCGCGACGGCTGGAAGGACTTCTACCGGGCCTGCCGCGAGGTGAGCGCATGAGGGGACCACTGCTGTTGGGGGTGCGCCATCACGGGCCCGGATCCGCACGGGCCGTGCGGCGCGCGCTGGACGCGGCGAACCCGGCGGCCGTACTCATCGAGGGGCCGCCGGAGGCCGACGGGCTCGTGCCGCTGGCCGCCGAGCCGGACATGCGGCCACCGGTCGCGCTGCTCGCCCATGTCGTGGACGAGCCGGGGAAGTCGACGTTCTGGCCGTTCGCCGAGTTCTCGCCCGAGTGGGTCGCGATCCGCTGGGCCCTGGAGCACGGGGCGCCCGTCCGCTTCATCGACCTGCCGGCCGCGCACACGCTGGCGATGCGCACCGAAGACCGCACCGAGGCGGAGGGAGTGCCCGAGGACGCGGAGGACGCCGACGCCGTACGCATCGACCCTCTCGGAGTGCTCGCCGAGACCGCCGGGTACGACGACGCGGAGCGCTGGTGGGAGGACGTCGTCGAGCACCGCGAGGGCGACGCCTTCGCCGCGCTCGCCGAGGCGATGGGCGCGCTGCGGGAGTCGTACGGGGACGGCGGGCACAGCCGTGACCTGGTGCGCGAGGCATACATGAGGCTTCAAATCCGGTCCGCCGAGCGTGAGTTCGGGTCCGGGGGAGAGGTCGCGGTGGTGTGCGGGGCGTGGCATGTGCCCGCGCTGCGGCAGAAGACGACCGTCACCGCCGACCGCGCCCTCCTCAAGGGCCTGCCGAAGGCGAAGGTCGACCTGACCTGGGTGCCCTGGACCCACCGGCGCCTGGCGCGCACGAGCGGCTACGGAGCGGGGATCGAGTCACCGGGGTGGTACGGGCATCTGTTCAGCGCCCCCGACCGGCCCGTGGAGCGGTGGCTGACCAAGGTCGCGGGCCTGCTCCGCGACGAGGACCGCATCGTGTCGTCCGCCCACGTCATCGAGGCCGTACGGCTCGCGGAGACGCTCGCCGTGATGCGCGGGCGGCCGCTCGCGGGCCTCACCGAGACCACCGACGCCGTGCGGGCCGTGCTGTGCGAGGGCTCGGACGTTCCGCTGTCCCTCATCCACGACCGGCTGGTGGTCGGCGACGTGCTGGGGGAGGTTCCGGAGGGAGCGCCCGCCGTGCCGCTGCAGCGCGACCTCACCAAGCTGCAGCGCAGCCTCCGGCTCAAACCGGCCGCTCTGGAGAAGGAGTTGGACCTCGATCTGCGGGGCGACACCGACGCCGCGCGCAGCCGCCTGCTGCACCGGCTGCGCCTGCTCGGCATCGCCTGGGGCGAGCCGGCGGGGTCCGCGCGCGGCTCCACCGGCACCTTCCGCGAGAGCTGGCGGCTGCGCTGGGAGCCGGAGCTGTCGGTGCGGGTCGCCGAGGCCGGGGTGTGGGGCACCACCGTGCTCGGCGCCGCGACCGCCAAGGCAGAGTCCGACGCCGTCGGCGCGTCCGCGCTCGCCGACGTCACCGCGCTCGCCGAGCACTGTCTGCTCGCCGGCCTCGGGGACGCGCTGCCCACCGTCATGCAGGTCCTCGCCGACCGCGCCGCCCTGGACACGGACGTCGGCCATCTCGCCCAGGCCCTGCCCGCCCTGGTCCGCGCCCTGCGCTACGGCGACGTGCGCGGCACCGACACCGCGGCCCTCGCCGGGGTCGCGACGGGCCTCGCCGGGCGGGTCTTCGTCGGGCTGCCCCCGGCGTGCGCGGGCCTCGACGCGGACGCCGCCGCCGAGCTGCGCGGGCATGTCGACGCCGTGCACGCGGCGGTCGCCCTCCTGGAGGACACCGGGCTGCGTGACCGCTGGCGGACCGTGCTGCGCACCCTTGCCGGGCGCGACAGCGTGGCCGGGGTGATCCGTGGCCGCTGCGCCCGGATCCTGCTCGACGAGGGCGAGCTGACCGACGACGACACGGCCCGCCTGATGGGCCTCGCCCTCTCCCGGGGCACTCCGCCCGGGGAGGCCGCCGCCTGGGTCGAGGGCTTCGTCGGGGGCGGCGCGGGCGGCGGACTGCTCCTCGTCCACGACGAGCGGCTCCTCGCGCTGGTGGACGGCTGGCTGACGGGGGTGTCGGGCGACGCGTTCACCGACGTACTGCCGTTGCTGCGGCGCACGTTCTCGGCGTACGAGCCCGGGGTGCGGCGCGCTCTGGGGGAGCTGGTCCGGCGTGGCCCGACGGTGTCGGCGTCCGCCGGGGCCGGGGTGGTGTCCGGGTTCGCCGAGGAGCTCGATGCCGAGCGGGCGGACGCGGTGGTGCCGGTTGTCCGATTGCTGCTCGGGGCCGGGGCCGGGGCCGGGGCCGGGGTTGGGGTCGGGGGCGGGGGCGGCGGATGAGGGGTGGGGTGGTGGGCGTGCGGTGCCGGGTGCGAGTCCGGTGGGGGCTGGTCGCGCAGTTCCCCGCGCCCCTGAAGGCATGCGCTGCGCGCAGCCTTCCCCGAGGGAGGCCGCGCACGAAGTGCGCACCTCCAGGGGCGCGGGGAACCGCGCGAGCAGCCACCCACGACCTTCAGCCGCCCGACAAGGAACCCCGGCGGACGCGAAGGCGAAAGGGGCCCGGGGAACCGCACGACCAGCCACGACGGGGGCCGCACACGCCGGACGTGCGCACCCGGCAGACGACACGGATCACCAACGACCAAGCGGAGGCGGCGAGATGACGGACACGACCACCGGCGACGATGAGCGGCTGCGGCGCTGGCGCATGGTGCTGGGCGGGGACAGCGCGGACGGCACCGGCCACCAACTCACCGGCCAGGACGCCGCGATGGACGGTGCGCTGGCCGCGCTGTACGGCTCGGGGCAGGGCAAGGACCGGTCGTCCGGCGGCAGCCGAAGCGCGGGGCTCGGAGGTTCGGCTCCGTCGGTCGCCCGCTGGCTCGGCGACATCCGCACGTACTTCCCGTCGTCCGTCGTCCAGGTCATGCAGCGCGACGCGATCGACCGCCTCGGCCTGTCCACGCTGCTGCTCGAACCGGAGATGCTGGAGGCCGTCGAGGCGGACGTCCACCTCGTGGGCACCCTGCTCTCCCTCAACAAGGCGATGCCCGAGACGACCAAGGAGACGGCGCGGGCCGTCGTCCGCAAGGTCGTCGAGGACCTGGAGAAGAGGCTCGCCACCCGCACCCGCGCCACCCTCACCGGCGCCCTCGACCGCAGCGCCCGCGTCAGCCGGCCGCGCCACCACGACATCGACTGGAACCGCACGATCGCGGCCAACCTCAAGCACTACCTGCCCGAGTACCGCACGATCGTGCCCGAGCGGCTGATCGGGTACGGCCGGGCCGCGCAGTCGGTGAAGAAGGAGGTCATCCTCTGCATCGACCAGTCCGGCTCGATGGCCGCGTCGGTCGTCTACGCCTCCGTGTTCGGCGCGGTGCTCGCCTCCATGCGCTCGATCCAGACCCGCCTCGTCGTCTTCGACACGGCCGTGGTCGACCTCACCGACCAGCTCGACGACCCGGTCGACGTCCTCTTCGGCACCCAGCTCGGCGGCGGCACCGACATCAACCGGGCGCTCGCGTACTGCCAGTCGCAGATCACCCGCCCCGCCGAGACGGTCGTCGTCCTCATCTCCGACCTCTACGAAGGAGGCATCCGCAACGAGATGCTGAAGAGGGTCGCCGCGATGAAGGCGTCCGGGGTCCAGTTCGTGACGCTGCTCGCGCTCTCCGACGAGGGCGCGCCCGCCTACGACCGGGAGCACGCGGCGGCCCTCGCCGCCCTCGGCACGCCGGCCTTCGCCTGCACTCCCGATCTGTTCCCCGACGTCATGGCCGCGGCCATCGAGAAGAGGCCCCTGCCGATACCGGACGCCTCAGCGGAAACCGGAGGAAGCGGGGGAGGAGCGGCGAACCGGATATGAGTACCCATCGGTAACAAGGGTGTACACGGGGCTTGCGCAGCCTCCCGCGTCCCGTGCGAGGATCGCCCGACCGTGACGTCTGCCATCGCTCCTTCCGCCCCCGCCGCCCGCCTGTTGCGCGCGGCGGCCGGGCGGCGTGCGCTCCAACTGGCGCTGCTGTGCGGTGGGTTGCTCGCCCTCGGTCTCCTGTGCGGAGGCCGGGCCCACGCGGCCGACTCGTCCGACGGCCCCCTTCCGGCCGCGCGGGCCACCGCGGGACCGCTCGAGCGGGTCTCCGGCGGGCTGCGTCTGCCGACTTCGGGCAGCACGGGCGACCGGGTCGCGCACGGGGACGGCGTCGGTTCCGCACAGAAGTCCGCACAGAAGTCCGTACGGAAGTCCACGCAGGAGCCCGCACAGGAGCCCGCGAGGGAACCCGTGCGGGAGTCCCCACAGCGGCCCGCGCGGGAATCCCTGCAGCAGTCCGCACGCAAGCCCGTTGAGGGGTCAGCACAGAAGCCTGTACAGAAGCCCGTAGAGAAGTCCGGAGAGAAGTCCGGAGAGAAGTCCGTACGCACGTCCGTGCAGAGGGCGGACGCCGTGGTCTCCGAGGGCGTGAACCGCGTACAGGGCGGGGCTGTTGAGTCCGTGTCCCGCCGAGCCGCCGGATCTGCCGTCACGTCCGTACGCGGGCACCTCGTGCGGCCGCTCGCCGACACGGTGCGCTACACGGTGCGCCAAGTCGTCGAGCCGGTCGTCGAACCGGTCGTCGCGCCGGTCCGGGTGTTGGTCGGGCAGGTGCGGGAGGCCGGTGGCGAGGTCGTCACCGCGGTGGTGCGGCCGTTGCCGTCGGGGGACGCGGTGCTGCCGCGACTGCCTGGGGTGCCCGGGCTGTCCGGCGATGCCGAGGCCGAGGTGCCGCCCGCGTCCGCCGGGCCCGCCGCGCCGCGGCCCGCGGAGCACGAGGCGTCGGAGCACGCCGAGGGGCCGCGGTCCGGCGAGGCCGCGGTGTGCGGCCCCGTCTGGTTCGGCGACGCGGCCGGAGCGGGCGCGAACCGGGAAGCCGCCGCGCGGCACAGCGCGGTGCGGCCCTCGGCGCCCTCCGCCCCGGCCCGCCCCGACGGCGTACCCGCGGCGAACGCCTCCGTGAGCGACGGCGGTTCGACGCGTCACGGTGATCTGCACGCGGCGGCGTTCGGCAGCCGCGTGCCCGTACTGCTGCCGCCCGGCGCCACGGCGTCCGGTGGCGGCGCGCCGGTGGCCGACCGGCAGCGCGAGATTCCTGAGTTCCCCGGCTAGGGCAGCCCTTTCCCCGCTCGCGACCTGCCGCGCGGGGGCGGAACAGGTCTGCCCGACTCCCGGAACCCACCCGGCCATCGCCGGAATTCGAAGGAATCACGTACGCATGAACAAGAACATCCGCCGTTCCATCGTCATAGCCGCCGGCGTCTCCGGTGCCTGGGCCCTCGGCTCCGCCGTGGCGAGCGCCGACGAGCTGCCCGCGCACTCGGTCTCCGTACCGGACGTGGCCGCCGACAGCGTCTCGGACACCGTTTCCGACACCGTCGGCGATGTGCGGGACACCGCGTCGCAGGTGACGCACGTCGCCCAGGCGACGGACAAGGCGGGCGACACCGTCAAGGACGCCAAGGCCCACGCCACGACCGAGACCCGGACCGCGACGAAGGCCGCGACCAAGGCCGCGACCAAGGCCGTGACCAAGACGGCCGCCGCGACGACGGCTGCCACCAAGGCCGACGCCGCCAAGACGACCGCCGCGCACCTGAGCGCCCCGGCCACGTCCGTCGACGGCGCCCAGGCCCGCCAGTACATCGAGGGCGCGCACGCCGCGGCCGCCGACGCCGGAACCCAGGCGCAGGCCCGGACCCGGGCCCAGGCCGAGGACACCGTCGACTACCTCTTCGGCCCGCTCTCCGCCTTCGCGCCCGAGCTCCAGGAGCAGCTGCGCGACCAGGTGACCACCACCGAGCAGTTCGTCCAGGTGTACGCGGAGCACCCCGAGAACGTGCTCGGCCTCGTGGGCGGGCTCGAGGGGCAGCACGCCCAGCAGGCCACCGCGTACGCGCGGACCACCGCGACCGGCGCGGCCCCCGTCGTCGACGAGACGGCGACGGCCGTCCTGCCGCCCGTCGCCGCGACCGCGGTGCACGGCGTGCTGCCGGTCGCGGGCCAGGCCGTCGGCGACGTGACGGTGCTCGCGGACGGCGCGGTCGTCGGCGATGTCGCGCCGTTCGCGACCACGCTCGTCGGTGACGACGTCGCACCCTTCGCCACCGGCGTCACCGGCCGGGTCCAGCCGCTGGCCGGCGGGGTCGTCGGCGAGGTGTCCCCGCTCGCGCAGGGGCTGGTCGGCGACGACGTGGCGCCGTTCGCGGGCGGCGTGGTCGGCGCCGTGCAGCCGCTCGTCGAGACGGTCGCCGAGCACGTGCGGCCGGTCGTCGGCGGCGTCGCCACCAGCGCGCACGGCCTGACCCAGGGCGTCACCGGTGACGTGACCCCGTTCGCGTACGGAGTCGTCGGCGAGAACGTGGCGCCCTTCGCGCGCACCGTCGTCGGCGACGACGTGGCGCCGCTCGCCGCCGGGGCCACCGGCCAGGTCGCCCCGTTCGCCCAGGACCTGACCGGCACCGTCGCCGCAGACGCCCAGCCGCTCGCGGGCAACGCCGTCACCGGCGTCCAGGGCGTCACGGACTCCGTCGCTCCCAGCTACGTGACGGGCATCTGACCGACCGAACGAACAGCACCGACAGCACCGACAGCACCGACAGCACTGACAGCACTGACAGCACCGACAGCACCAACAGAACCAACAGAACCAACAGAACCAACAGAACCAACCGAACCGACGGGATCGGCGGACCCGTCACCCCGAAAAGGGTGAACCAGAAGACCGACGCCGCACTGGACCCGGACGGCCGAAAGCCATCGGCCGGGCCGGGTTCGCAGCCGGCGGACAGGCGGGCGCCCCGTGGGGACGGGACGCCCGTCGTGGGCCCGGGCCGGCACCACCGGGCCCTTCGGGTGGTCTCACCGTGCGTACCCCCGCACGGTGAGACCGCGAAGAAAGCCGCGACACCGAGAAAAACGGCCCGTGAGGGCCGACCGGGAACGCGCTCTGTGACAGGTATCACCGCTCAGGTGTGATCTGCGATTTAGAAGGCATCGCTGAGCGGCGATAACCTGCGAGACGGACATGCCGCGTACCCGGCCACTGTGTACGCCTCGTACGCCTCCCTTGTGACAGCGGAGTCACGTTGCCCTTCGCGGCACGCCCACGCAGATAGACAGACCGCAGAGCGGCGAGATCACTGATAGGGACGGACGCGCGTGGACCTGTTCGAGTACCAGGCGAGGGACCTCTTCGCCAAGCACGGTGTACCGGTGCTGGCCGGTGAAGTCATCGACACGCCTGAGGCGGCGCGCGAGGCCACCGAGAAGCTGGGCGGCAAGTCGGTCGTCAAGGCGCAGGTGAAGGTCGGCGGCCGCGGCAAGGCCGGCGGCGTGAAGCTGGCTGCCTCCACCGACGAGGCCGTCGAGCACGCGACCAACATTCTCGGGATGGACATCAAGGGCCACACGGTCCACAAGGTGATGATCGCCGAGACGGCTCCGGAGATCGTGGAGGAGTACTACGTCTCCTTCCTCCTGGACCGCACCAACCGCACTTTCCTCTCCATCGCCTCCGTCGAGGGCGGCATGGAGATCGAGGAGGTGGCGGCCACCCGTCCGGAGGCCGTCGCCAAGACGCCGATCGACGCCAACGAGGGCGTGACCCCCGAGGTCGCCCGCAAGATCGTCGCGGACGCCAAGTTCCCGGCCGAGGTCGCGGACCAGGTCGCCGAGATCCTCCAGACGCTGTGGAAGACCTTCGTCGCCGAGGACGCCCTCCTCGTCGAGGTCAACCCCCTCGCCAAGGTGAAGTCCGGCAAGGTCCTCGCCCTCGACGGCAAGGTGTCGCTGGACGAGAACGCCGAGTTCCGTCACGCGGACCACGAGGAGCTCCAGGACAAGGCGGCGGCCAACCCGCTCGAGGCCGCTGCCAAGGAGAAGGGCCTCAACTACGTCAAGCTCGACGGCGAGGTCGGCATCATCGGTAACGGTGCCGGTCTGGTCATGTCGACGCTGGACGTCGTCGCGTACGCCGGTGAGAACCACGGCGGCGTGAAGCCGGCCAACTTCCTCGACATCGGCGGTGGCGCCTCCGCCGCCGTCATGGCGAACGGCCTGGAGATCATCCTCGGCGACCCGGACGTCAAGTCCGTGTTCGTCAACGTCTTCGGTGGCATCACCGCCTGCGACGAGGTCGCCAACGGCATCGTCCAGGCGCTGGCGCTCCTCGAGGAGAAGGGCGAGAAGGTCGAGAAGCCGCTCGTCGTCCGCCTCGACGGCAACAACGCCGAGCTGGGTCGCAAGATCCTCTCCGACGCCAACCACCCGCTGGTGCAGCGCGTGGACACCATGGACGGCGCGGCCGACAAGGCCGCCGAGCTCGCGGCCGCGAAGTAAGGGACGAGGGACAGAACAGCCATGGCTATCTTCCTCAACAAGGACAGCAAGGTCATCGTCCAGGGCATGACCGGTGCCACGGGCATGAAGCACACCAAGCTCATGCTGGCCGACGGCACGAACATCGTCGGTGGCGTGAACCCGCGCAAGGCGGGCACGTCGGTCGACTTCGACGGCACGGACATCCCGGTCTTCGGCTCGGTCGCCGAGGCGATCGAGAAGACGGGCGCCAACGTGTCCGTCCTCTTCGTCCCGCCGGCCTTCTCCAAGGCCGCGGTCGTCGAGGCCATCGACGCCGAGATCCCCCTCGCCGTCGTGATCACCGAGGGCATCGCCGTCCACGACTCCGCCGCGTTCTACGCGTACGCGAAGTCCAAGGGCGACAAGACCCGCATCATCGGCCCGAACTGCCCCGGTCTCATCACCCCGGGCCAGTCGAACGCCGGCATCATCCCGGGCGACATCACGAAGCCGGGCCGCATCGGCCTGGTCTCGAAGTCCGGCACGCTGACGTACCAGATGATGTACGAGCTCCGTGACATCGGCTTCTCGTCGGCCGTCGGCATCGGTGGCGACCCGGTCATCGGCACCACGCACATCGACGCGCTCGCCGCGTTCGAGGCCGACCCCGAGACCGACCTCATCGTGATGATCGGCGAGATCGGCGGCGACGCCGAGGAGCGTGCGGCCGACTTCATCAAGGCCAACGTCACCAAGCCGGTCGTCGGTTACGTCGCGGGCTTCACCGCCCCCGAGGGCAAGACCATGGGCCACGCCGGCGCCATCGTCTCCGGTTCGTCGGGCACCGCCCAGGCGAAGAAGGAGGCCCTGGAGGCCGCGGGCGTCAAGGTCGGCAAGACCCCGACCGAGACCGCCAAGCTGGCGCGCGAGCTGCTTTCGTAGTTCGTCCCACGCTGCTGAAGAGGGCCCGCACCGAGCACGGTGCGGGCCCTCTTCGGTGCTCGCGTCACTCCGCGACCGGTGCCAGCCGCTCCGGTCCGCCGCTCAACCGCTCCCGCAGCTCCCTGCGCAGCTGCAGGTCGTGCTCCGTCAGATGCGCGGGCCCGGTCAGCGGAGGGACGCCGCTGATGGGCGACCCGGGCGCGGGCGTCGGCTCGTAGTGGGTGGGCGCCACCCGTACGGTCAGCGCCGTCACGCCGACGATCAGGGCGGTGACGGCGATCGCGGTCCGGGTCCAGAAGCGGATGCGCTTCTCGCCGACGTTGCGCACGAGCGTGGACTTCGGGGCGTCCAGCTTCTCGGCGCTCGCGAGCTCGGTGAGGCGCCGGTGCAGCTGCTCGGGCACCGCCAGGTCGGGCAGCTCTTCGGCGACGGCCGCGCGCGCGTGCAGGATGCGGTTGGCGGCGGCCGGGGTGCTGGCCTCCGTCTCGGCCGCGGTCTCCGGCAGATCGAGGCCCACGCCGTCGTAGAGCAGCAGCGTGCGCCGGTAGGCGGGCGGCAGGCTCTGCAGGACGTCCATCAGCTTGCGGTCGTCCGCGTCGGCGGGCGGCGCGTCCGGCTCCCGGTGGCTGGGCCGCAGCCGGTGCCAGGGCGACATCGCGTACTCGTACGCGGCCGCGCGCACCCAGCCCGCCGGGTCCGGGTCGACCGCGACCTCCGGCCACCGCTGCCAGGCCAGCTGGAAGGCGCGCTCCACGGACTCGCGGGCGAGCGTGCGGCGACCGGTGAGCAGGTAGGTCTGGCGGACGAGGTGCGGGGCGCAGTGCGTGTACAGGGCGTCGAAGGCCTGCGCCGGGGTCAGTGCCCGGTCCTGGTCCTCCGGGTCCTGGTCGTGATCCTGGTCCTGGCCGTCCCTGGGTTCGGGCTTCTCCAGTACGGCCACGGCCGCGGGCCGCTCCTTCTTCGGCGGCTCTTTCGCGGCGCTCCGGGCGGCGCCCTTCGGGGCGCTCTTCGCCAGGTCCACCGCGGGCTGCTCGCCGGTGGGCTCCGGTTTCGGCAGCTCCGCCCTCAGCTCGGCGAGGAGCCGGGCGTACACCTCCCGCTTACGGCCTCTCGGGGCCGTGCGGCCGGTCTCCCAGGAGCGGACCGTTTCGCGTGTCACGCCGACGCGATCGGCGATCTGGGTCTGTGTCAACGACCTCGCCACGCGGAGCCTGCGGCGCTCGGTGGGCGTCGGCAGCGGTGTCGCAGGGCTCTGCGTCATGGGGAACTCCACACACCCTTTCGCGCGAAAAAGTACATAAACGTATCTTGAGCGACACATCCGTAGTTCGCCTGTTACGCAGGGAAAGCGCGTGTCGTTGGGAGCATGGTCCGGTGACCCAAATGACCGGCCGTGGACTGTCGTTGCCCCTGCTCCTCACCCGGGCGCGGGAACGGGCGCCGGGGCCCGCCGCCGGGGTGTTCGGTGGGGCCCTCGCGGCGGGGCTCGGGCTCGGGGCCTGCGCCGTCCTGGTGATGGTGCTGTGGATCAGCTCGCCCTACCCCGACAGCGGCCCCGGCGCCGCGCTGCACACCGCCGCCGCGCTGTGGCTGCTCGCGCACGGCGCCGAGCTCGTCCGCACGGACACGCTGTCGGGGGTGCCGGCCCCCATGGGGCTCACACCCCTGCTGCTGCTCGCGCTGCCGGTGTGGCTGGTCCACCGGGCGGCGCGGGACGCCACCGAGGACACCGAGGGGGCGGAGGCGGCCGGCGTCTGGGGCGGGGCGGTGGCCGGGTATCTGCTGGTGGGGGCCGCGGCGGCGTACTACGCCGCGGGCGGCGAGATGCGGCCCTCCTGGGTGAGCTGCGGGGTGCATCTGGCCCTGGTCGCGGCGGTGGCGGCCGCGACCGGCGTGTGGACGGCGCACGGGCGGCCGCGCGGGCCGCTGCCGGGCGGGCTGCGGCGGTGCGCGGACGTGCTGCCTCAGACGTTCCTACGAGAAGTGCTGCCGGTCGCCGCGCGGGCGGCGGCCGCCGGGCTCCTGGTCCTGGTGGCCGGGGGCGCGCTGGTGGTGGCCGCGGGGCTGGTGTGGCACGGCGGGGACGTACGGGAGTCGTTCCTCCGGCTGACGGGGGCGTGGTCGGGCCGGTTCGCGGTGCTGCTGCTCTGCGTCGCCCTGGTGCCGAACGCCGTGATCTGGGGCGCCGCGTACGCGCTCGGTCCCGGTGTCGTGCTCGGGGCGGGCCAGACGGTGGGGCCGCTCGGCAGCTCGGGCGGTGCTCTGCTGCCCGCGTTCCCGCTGCTGGCGGCGGTGCCGGAGGCGGGGCCCGGGACGCCGTTCACCTGGGCCGTGGCGGCGGTGCCCGTGGTGGCGGCGGCGACCGTGGCGTGGTTCGTGGTGGGCGCGGAGTCGCAGACGCGCGGCCGGGTCGCGTACGGGGTGCTGACGGCGGCCGGCCTGTGCGGTGCGGCGATGGCGTGTCTTGCGGTCGTCTCCGGCGGGGCGCTCGGTGTCGCGGCGCTCTCCGCGTTCGGGCCGGCGGGGTGGCTGACCGGGGTGGCCGCGGTGGTCTGGATCGTGGGGGCCGGGCTGCCGATGGCGCTGACGGTGCGGTGGTGGCGGGGGCGTGAGCCGGTGCTCCGGGGCCGGGTGTCGGAGTGGGCGTCGTCCGTGGTGGCGGCCCGGCGCCGGGGGAGTACGGCGCCGGCGCCCGAGCCCGTCCGGGAGGACCCGGCGGCTTTCGAGCCGTACGACTTCTTCGACGAGACGTCCCGGGACGAACGCTGGGCCCTCCTGAAGCAACTCTCCACGGACCCGAAACCGGAGACCCCCGACCGGGACTGAGCCCCGTAAGGGCGCGGCCCCGTCAGGGGCGCGGGGAACTGCGCGCTCAGCCCCACCGGGCGATCACCCGCGAACGGCGCCGTACCGGCCGCCCGCTGAAGCGCTCACCCCGCGCCGGGGTGCCGCGGGACTACTTGGTGCCCAGGAGCGGCCTGAGTTCCTTCGGGAGGAGGGTCTCGCAGGACTGCTCCGCCGCGTTCGTCAGGGCGTCCGCGCGGCACTCGTAGTAGTCGCTGTAGACCAGCTTCGCCGTGAACATCGCCGCCACCATCCCCAGCGCGAGCACGCCCGTGACCAGGCCGCTGATCGCCGCGGTCGTCTGCGGGCGGCCGACCGGCTCGGGGGTCGCGGGCGCCGGGGCGTCCGGGTTCGGTGTGCGGGGCTTGGCGCGCAGGGCGCTGACGGCCCAGTACAGGGCGAGCGCGCCGAGCAGCAGTGCCACGTACGGCCAGCTGAACAGGGCGAAGAAGAAACCCCACATGCCGGAGAGCAGGGCGTAGCGCGCGCGGCGCTGGGCCGGGTCGGTCGGGTCCCAGCGCATGCCGCCGGGGCCGGGGCCGCCCTGGCCCTCGGGTCCACCCTGGCCGGGCCCGACGCCGGGGCGCTCGCCGAAGCGGCCGCCCGGGGCGCGGCCCGGCTGGCGGTCGCTCCACTGATTGCCCCAGGGGGCGTCGCCCGAGGGCTCCTCGGAGGAACCCTCCGGACGGCGCGGCTGCCACGGGCGGTCCGGCGCGTCCTCGGGCGGCGGCGCGAACGGGTTGTCGGCCTTGGGTTCGGTCGTCTCCCCGGACGGGGATTCCTTGGAAGGAGATTCCTGGGAGGGCGGCGGCGTGGGGCGGCCTTCGCGGAGCAGGACGGCGCCGACGGGCAGCGTGTGGCGAAGGCTTCGGTCCGGCATCAGGTGTGCGTCTTCCCCTAGGTCGATGGCCAGGTTCGTTCTCGGTGGCTTGGTTCGTTCTTTACGTCAACGTCCCATGGCCGCTCAGCGTTCCGCCGCTGACGCTACCCGCCTCCTGATCCCCCGTCCCGAGGGGGCCGCCGGGCGTGCCGGTATCGTTGCTGGCGGTCGGCCGCTTCGTAGGGTTCCCCGTATCGGGGACGGCGAAGCCTTTGTACGACCGCACAAAGACATGCAGGACATGCAAGCCGCGCAAGACGCACAGCTCTCCCAGAAAGGCCCCCGCCGTGGCCAAGGCCAAGCGCCTCGTCGTGCTGGTCTCCGGATCAGGTACGAATCTGCAGGCACTGCTCGACACCATCGAGGAGCGGGGAGCGCAGGCCTACGGCGCCGAGATCGTCGCCGTCGGGGCCGACCGCGACGGCATCGCGGGCCTGGAGCGCGCCGAGCGTGCGGGCCTGCCCACCTTCGTGTGCCGCGTGAAGGACCACGCCGCGCGCGAGGACTGGGACCGGGCGCTGGCCGAGGCGACCGCCGCGTACGAGCCGGACCTGGTGGTCTCCGCGGGCTTCATGAAGATCGTGGGCAAGGAGTTCCTGGCCCACTTCGGCGGGCGGTTCGTGAACACGCACCCGGCCCTGCTGCCCAGCTTTCCCGGTGCGCACGGCGTGCGCGACGCTCTCGCGTACGGCGCCAAGGTCACCGGATGCACCGTCCACTTCGTCGACGACGGCGTCGACACCGGCCCGATCATCGCTCAGGGCGTGGTCGAGATCCGTGATGAGGACGACGAGGGCGCTCTGCACGAGCGCATCAAGGAAGTCGAGCGCACGCTGCTCGTCGATGTCGTGGGGCGTCTGGCCCGTAACGGCTTCAGCATTGAGGGACGAAAGGTAGTCATCCCGTGACCGCGGAAAACACCGCCGGAAGCAACAAGCGGCCCATTCGCCGGGCGCTGGTCAGCGTCTACGACAAGACCGGTCTGGAGGAGCTGGCGCGCGGGCTCCACGAGGCGGGCGTCGAGCTCGTGTCGACGGGCTCCACCGCCGGGAAGATCGCCTCCGCCGGGGTGCCGGTCACCAAGGTCGAGGAGCTCACCGGGTTCCCGGAGTGCCTCGACGGGCGGGTGAAGACCCTGCACCCGAAGGTGCACGCGGGCATCCTCGCCGACCTGCGTCTGGAGGACCACCAGAAGCAGCTGCGGGACCTCGGCGTCGCGCCGTTCGACCTCGTGATCGTGAACCTGTACCCGTTCAAGGAGACCGTCGCCTCCGGCGCGACCCCCGACGAGTGCGTGGAGCAGATCGACATCGGCGGCCCCTCCATGGTGCGCGCCGCCGCCAAGAACCACCCTTCGGTCTCGGTGGTCGTGAACCCGGCCGCGTACGCGGACGTGCTGAAGGCCGTCGTGGACGGCGGGTTCGACCTGACCGCCCGTAAGCGCCTGGCCGCCGAGGCGTTCCAGCACACCGCCTCGTACGACGTGGCCGTGGCCTCCTGGTTCGCCGCCGACTACGCGGCCGCCGACGACAGCGGTCACCCCGACTTCCTCGGTGCCACGTACGAGCGCAAGAACGTCCTGCGCTACGGCGAGAACCCGCACCAGGGCGCCGCCCTCTACGTCGACGGCACCGGCGGTCTGGCCGAGGCGGAGCAGCTGCACGGCAAGGAGATGTCGTACAACAACTTCACGGACACGGACGCCGCGCGCCGTGCCGCGTACGACCACGACGACCCGTGCGTCGCGATCATCAAGCACGCGAACCCGTGCGGTATCGCCGTCGCCTCGGATGTCGCCACGGCCCACCGCAAGGCGCACGCCTGTGACCCGGTCTCCGCGTACGGCGGTGTCATCGCGGTGAACCGTCCGGTCACCAAGGAGATGGCGGAGCAGGTCGCCGACATCTTCACCGAGGTCATCGTCGCGCCGGACTACGAGGACGGCGCCCTCGAAGCCCTCACCAAGAAGAAGAACATCCGCGTGCTGCGCGCCCCGAACGGGCCGTCCGCGCGCGTGGAGACGAAGCAGATCGACGGCGGCGCCCTCCTCCAGGTCACCGACCGTCTCCAGGCCGACGGCGACAACCCGGCGACCTGGACCCTCGCCACCGGCGACGCCCTCTCCCAGGGCGAGTTGGACGAGCTGGCGTTCGCCTGGAAGGCGTGCCGCGCGGTCAAGTCCAACGCCATCCTGCTCGCCAAGGACGGCGCCTCGGTCGGCGTCGGCATGGGCCAGGTCAACCGCGTCGACTCCTGCAAGCTCGCCGTCGAGCGGGCCGGTGAGGAGCGGGCACGGGGTTCGTTCGCCGCGTCGGACGCGTTCTTCCCGTTCCCCGACGGGCCGCAGATCCTGATCGACGCCGGCGTGCGGGCGATCGTGCAGCCGGGCGGCTCGATCCGTGACGAGCAGGTCGTCGAGGCCGCCAAGAAGGCGGGCGTGACGATGTACTTCACCGGGACGCGGCACTTCTTCCACTGACCCCGGACGGCACAACGGGCGAGGGCCCGCCGGTCAATGACCGGCGGGCCCTCGCTGCGTGCGGGTCAGCCCTTGACGTTGACGGCGATGGTGCCCGCCGCCTTGTCGTGCCAGCCCTGCTGGCGGCCGGAGTTGTCGAAGAACGGCGACAGGTAGACCAGGAGCATGCCGATACCGCAAGCGAGGTAGCCGGCGTACGGAATGACCCAGCGCAGCAGTCCCTTGCCGAGACCGGGCTTCTGGCCGTTCTCCAGGCGCAGCACGCGGATGCCGACGGCCAGCTTGCCGAGCGTGGCGCCCACGAAGGAGATCATCAGGACCTCGTACAGGAGCGTCACGGCCAGCATGCCGAGCGCGATCGGGATGATCTTGCCGATCATGTCCGAGCTTGCGTTGTTGACGCAGGTGTCGTACGTGCTCGACGCCGGGTCGCAGTCGGTGGCGGACTTGACGCTGTCCACGAACATCGGGCCGATCAGCACGAAGTAGATGATCGAGTACAGGACACCGTCGATCGCGCGGGCGCCGAGCCGGCGGCCCATGCCGGCGATCGGCGGCATACCGGGCTGCATCCCGCCCTGCGGATACGGCGGCATGCCGCCCTGCGGGGGGTAGGCCCCGGGCTGGCCGGGAGCCTGCGGGTAGCCGTAGCCCTGCGGCGGGACACCCTGCGGCGCGCCCTGGGGCGCCTGCGGGTAGCCGTAGCCGGGCTGGCCCTGGGGCTGGCCGTACGGATTGCCGCCTTGCGGAGGCTGCTGGCCGTACGGATTGTTGGGTTCGCCGAAACTCATGGCGGGATCCTCCGGTGACGGAATCGGGGACGTCGCGGACCTGCGGAGGATCACCACGGCTTTGCGGTCGCACGACCGGCAGTCCCCCCTGCCGCCGATCCGCGGCACTGCGGAGATCATGGTCGTGAACCAGCCACGCTTTTGTCCAGCGGGCGTTCAGGGCTGTTGTGCAAGTGCAACTTGGGTGAATCCCGGCCGCCCTGAAACAATGGCTCCATGACCGCCCAGATTCTCGATGGCAAGGCCACCGCAGCCGCGATCAAGTCCGATCTGACCGCCCGCGTGGCGGCGCTGAAGGAGAAGGGGGTCACGCCGGGACTCGGCACGGTCCTCGTCGGGGAGGACCCCGGCAGCCAGAAGTACGTCGCGGGCAAGCACCGCGACTGCGCGCAGGTGGGCATCGCCTCCATCCAGCGCGAACTGCCCGCCACGGCCTCCCAGGAGGAGATCGAGGCGGTCGTCCGCGAGCTGAACGAGGACCCGGCCTGCACCGGCTACATCGTGCAGCTGCCGCTGCCCAAGGGCATCGACGAGAACCGCATCCTGGAGCTGATGGACCCGGCCAAGGACGCGGACGGCCTGCACCCCATGAACCTCGGCCGCCTCGTCCTGAACGAGCCGGCGCCGCTGCCCTGCACCCCGTTCGGCATCATCACGCTGCTGCGCGAGCACGGCGTGGAGATCAAGGGCGCCGAGGTCGTCGTGGTCGGCCGCGGCGTCACCATCGGCCGCCCGATGCCGCTGCTGCTCACCCGCAAGTCGGAGAATGCGACCGTCACGCAGTGTCACACCGGCACCCGTGACCTCTCCGCCCACCTCAAGCGCGCCGACATCATCGTCGCCGCGGCCGGTGTGCCCCACCTGATCAAGCCCGAGGACATCAAGCCGGGCGCCGCCGTGCTCGACGTCGGTGTCTCGCGCGACGAGAACGGCAAGATCGTCGGCGATGTCCACCCGGGCGTCACCGAGGTGGCCGGCTGGATCTCCCCGAACCCGGGCGGTGTGGGCCCGATGACCCGCGCCCAGCTCCTGGTGAACGTGGTGGAGGCCGCGGAGCGCGCGAGCCGGAACGCCGACGGTGTTCGCTGAGGCCTCGGGGGGCACGGCGGGCGGCGCCTCCGACGCGGCGTCCGGCGGGACCCCCGACGACGCCTCCGCCGCCCCGGACGACGCCCAGCGGGGCGGCAGGAAGCGCGGGACGCGGCGGTTCCCGCTGTGGACCCGCGACACCGCGCGCCCCGAGGGCGGGGGCCGTGCCGCCCCCGGTGACGCCCCGGCCCCCGCACGCCAGTGGCCGCTGATCTCCGTCCTCGCGCTGACCGGCCTCGGCCTGCTGCTCACCGCGTTCGACGTGTTCCGCGTCGGCACGATGCTGGTCGGCGTGGCCCTGCTCGCGGGCGCCGTCATGCGCTGGGTGCTGCCGGGCGTCGGCATGCTCGCCGTGCGCTCCCGCTTCACGGACATGCTCACGTACGGGATCCTCGGCCTCGCCATCGTGCTGCTCGCGATGATGGCGCAGCCCGATCCGTGGCTCACGATCCCGTTCCTTCAGGACACCTTGCACTTCACCGTGAGGTGAGCGGCGACGGACGTCGCTTCGAGTGACGGGCGGGGCTCCGGTGCCGGAGCCCCGCCGTCCTTGTGTGGTGATGTGCGGGCAGGTTGAAGGATTTTGTCGTACGAGGGTGGACAGCGCACATAGCCTGGGAAATCGGGACCGACCCGGAGAACCGGAGAAGTCGGGTCGTCCCGGGCCCGGAGTTGTGCGAGGGGGCACATTCCGGAGCCTCTTGCCTGTCGAACGCTGTCGAATGCCCCCGTGCGCCCCTGCCCGGGGAACTGACATCCTGGCTACTCGCATCCCATTGGGTAACCAGTGGGGGGCCGATGCGCGGGCGCAGCGCAGGGGAATTCAGGCACGTATGGGGGGAATAGGGGGAAGGCAATGCCTCGTTGGAGGGCGCTACCGGACGAACTCGACCCGCAGGTCAAGGAGTTCGCCAGCCAGTTGCGTCGGCTGGTGGACCGCAGCGGGCTCGGGATCGCCGCGTTGGCGGACCGCACCGGGTACAGCAAGACCTCGTGGGAGCGATATCTGAACGGACGACTGCTCGCGCCCAAGGGCGCGATCGTCGCGCTCGCCGAGGTCACCGGAACCAATCCCGTCCACCTGACCACGATGTGGGAGCTCGCGGAGCGCGCCTGGAGCCGTTCCGAGATGCGCCACGACATGACCATGGAGGCGATACGGATATCCCAGGCGCGCGCGGCGCTCGGGGAGTTCGGCTCGCCCGCCACCCAGACCAAACCGGCCAAGAACGGCAGCGCCGCCGCTCAGTCGCCGCCCCGGCCCACCGGGGTGGCGGGTCCCGCCGGAGTCTCCCCGACCGTGCCGCCGCAGGGCGGGGCGCCGAGCCTGGACCAGTTCGGTCCGCCGCCCACCCCGTCGACGTCGGGCCCGCAGGGCTCCGGCGGCAGACGGCGTCTGTTCATGTTCCTCGCGGGCGTCGTCGGCGCCGCCCTCGTCGTCCTCATCGCCTACGTCATGACCAGCGGCGGCGGTGACAAGGGCGACCGGGCCGAACCGTCGAAGTCGCCGACCACCAGCGCGCCCCAGCTGCCCGCGGGCGTGCAGTGCGTGGGCGCGAGCTGCACCGGCAAGGACCCGGAGGCCATGGGCTGCGGCGGCGACCTCGCGGACAGCCCCGTGAAGACCGCCCTCGGCACGGCCAACGTCGAGATCCGCTACAGCAAGACGTGCAAGGCGGCCTGGGCGCGGATCCAGTTCGCGACGCCCGGCGACAGCGTGACGCTCGCCGTCGGGTCCAAGAAGTCGAAGAAGGGCCTGGTCGGCGACGCGGACACGGACGCGTACACCCCGATGATCGCCGTGGGCTCGGCCGCCGAGGCGAAGGCCTGCGGCACGCTCGTGTCCGGGCAGAAGGGCTGCACCGAGTAGCCGCGCCGAGCGCTCCCCGAGGTCGTGTGCATAAGGCGGTGACTTCGGGGAAGCCGACTGAGTACCCCCACGGGAGTGGTCACACAGTGGCACCCCCGGCGGCCGCCGCCCCCTTCTCTCCCGGGGCGGCGGCCGCCGTCGTGTTCGGGTGGCTCGCCCCTCCTTCCGCTCTGTGGGGTGAGCCACACGAACCCGGGGGTCCGGTGCGGGCGAGAGGCGATAGCCTGACGAGCGGATCTCTTGATGCCAAGAGATCGATCAAAAGCCTCGCTGTCATACGGAGAACGCCATGACCCGCACTCCCGTGAACGTCACCGTCACCGGCGCCGCCGGCCAGATCGGCTACGCACTGCTCTTCCGCATCGCCTCCGGCCAGCTGCTCGGCGCGGACGTGCCGGTCAAGCTGCGCCTCCTGGAGATCACCCCCGCGCTCAAGGCCGCCGAGGGCACCGCGATGGAGCTGGACGACTGCGCGTTCCCGCTCCTCCAGGGCATCGACATCACCGACGACCCGAACGTCGCCTTCTCCGGCGCCAACGTCGGTCTCCTCGTCGGCGCCCGCCCGCGCACCAAGGGCATGGAGCGCGGTGACCTCCTGGAGGCCAACGGCGGCATCTTCAAGCCGCAGGGCAAGGCCATCAACGACAACGCCGCGGACGACATCAAGGTCCTCGTCGTCGGCAACCCGGCCAACACCAACGCCCTCATCGCCCAGGCCTCGGCCCCGGACGTACCGGCCGAGCGCTTCACCGCGATGACCCGCCTCGACCACAACCGCGCGCTGACGCAGCTCGCGAAGAAGTCGGGCGCGACCGTCGCCGACATCCAGCGTCTGACGATCTGGGGCAACCACTCGGCCACCCAGTACCCGGACATCTTCCAGGCCACCGTCGCCGGCAAGCCCGCGATCGAGGCCATCGGCAACGACGAGAAGTGGCTGGGCGAGGAGTTCATCCCGACCGTCGCCAAGCGCGGTGCCGCGATCATCGAGGCCCGTGGCGCCTCGTCGGCCGCCTCCGCCGCGAACGCCGCGATCGACCACGTCCACACCTGGGTCAACGGCACCGCCGAGGGCGACTGGACCTCGATGGGCATCCCGTCCGACGGTTCGTACGGCGTGCCGGAGGGCCTCATCTCCTCCTTCCCCGTCACCTGCAAGGACGGCAAGTACGAGATCGTCCAGGGCCTGGAGATCAACGAGTTCTCGCGTACGCGCATCGACGCGTCCGTCGCCGAGCTCGCGGAGGAGCGCGAGGCCGTGCGCGGTCTCGGCCTCATCTAGGTCCCGGCTCAGGCAGTCAGCTCTCCGCCCGCGGCGGGTCGTTTCCCGACCCGCCGCGGGCGGTTTGTCGTCCGGCGGCCCCGACCCCCGCTCCGGCGGCAGTATCCGCTTTCTCCTTGCAGCCCCGGCGCCCTATGCTGCTTCTTTCGCAACTGCCCCACCAGTGACGGCAGTTCGAACAAGCATCATCGATGGGAACGTCGGGGGAGTGGTGTGAGCACCGCCTATGTACCGCAGCAGTCGTCATCGGAGACCGGCGGCGGTGGCGTGGGCCCACCGTCGTCGGCGAAGCCGCCGTACGCCAGTGAGGCCACCCGGCTGCTGTGCGCCGGCACCTATCTCGACCAGGACTACCGGAACCGGGTCATCGAGCAGCTGCACCTGCACGAGCAGCGCATCGTGGCCCCGTCGCTCGGCTTCGACGCGGCCCGTGTCCTCGCGCACGCCTTGCGCGCCCGGCGCATCGAAGTGGCGTGGGCCTGGGCCGTGCTCGGCCTGTGGGTGGTGGCCCTGCCGCTGACCGACTACTGGATCGTCGTGTTCCTGCTGCCGTCCGCGCTGCTCGCGCTCGGCGTCTGGATCCGCGGCCCGCAGAAGCGGCCGCCGGTCTACCGCCGGGTGTTCGCCTGGTACGTGCGCTGGTGGGCGCGGCTCCTGCTGGCCTTGCTGCTGCTCTCCACCGTGGCCATGGTCACCGGTGACGGCGAGGACTACGACAGCCCCTCCTACGAGATGCGTTCGGGCCTGCGGGACGGCCTGCCCGACGTGGTGAGCTGGATGATCCCCGAGGGCTCCGGGTCCGGCGACGCCCTGCACGGCTGGCTCACCCTGCTCCTGCTCGTCCTGATCGCCGTGTGCGTGGGCGCCCAGCGCAGCCAGTTCGCCCGCGCGCTCGGGGACGAACTCTGCGAGGCACGGTTCGCGAACGCCGCCACCGACCCGGCGGAGAGCGCCGAGGGGGCCCGCTTCCAGCGGGTGATGCGGCGGATCAGGACCGAGCAGCACGCGCCGCTGATCATGTATCACGCGCTCCGCCCGTTCTGCGGCGCGGGCGAACCGGTCGACACCTGGACCCTGGCCGTCGAGCTGCGGCCCGACCGGTCGAAGAAGCAGCAGCCGCTCAACAACCGGGGCATCCTGGAGAAGATCCGGCCGCTGCTCGAACAGCTGCGGCTGCCCGCCGAGTTCGCGGGCACCACCGTGCGCGACCGGCTGCGCTGGCTGGAGATCGACGAGTGCGTCTTCCTGCCCGCCGAGGGCCTCGCCGAGCGGGCGGACGCCCCCTACCGGGCGGAGGCGTTCGAGGAACACCGGGAGCGGTCCGTCGAGGAGGGCGCCGAGAAGCGGCGGCACTTCCTGCGGATCCGGGTCGGCGGCTGGGAGGAGGAACTGGTCGTCACCGTCTTCGTCCGGGTCCACACCCAGGGCCGGATGCTGATGCTGGAGATCGCGCCGCACGTCCTCGCCCCGGTGCTGGAGCCGTTCCGCGACGCGGAGCGCACCGCCCACCAGTTCCGCCACAACAACCCGTTCGGCAAGGCCGTCTGGGCCGTCGCGCGCGTGCCGGGATCTCCCGCGCGTTCCCTGGTCACCATCGGCCGCTGGGTCGGCTACGGCTGGCAGGTGCTCACCGGCGGGCACAGCGGCGCGCTGCCCGACGGCCCCGCCCTGTCGGTGCGCGAGCTCGGCTCGGAAGGACCGGGTTCGCTGTTCCAGCGGATGGACGTCGAGCGGTACCTCAAGTCGGTCCAGGACCGCATCGCGGGCGGGGTGAGCCAGGCGCTCGCCGAATCCGGCTACCAGACCGGCGAGTTCGTCCAGAAGATCGTGAACATCAGCAGTGGTGGCGTGAACATCGACCGGGTCGAGGACTCCACCTTCGCCGTCGGCAGCCACGCCAGCGCGACGTCGGGCAAGGCCGACGACGCTCCGGCCAAGAAGGGATCGGACGATCATGGCAGCGAATGACGAGCCCTCGGTCAGCATCGGCGACGTCCACGGCAGCACCTTCGCCATCGGCAGCCACGCCCGCGCGGAGAGCCACACGCACAGCGCGCCGCAGCGCGACGAGGCGATGCGGGAACTTCTGGAGGCGGTGCGCGAACTGCGTGCCGACCTGACCCGGCTGCGCGACGACGGGCAGCTGCGCGTCCTCGACGCCGAACTCGCCGAGACGGAGGGCGAGCTCGTCCGCACCGGCAGCGCCCCGGCGACCCGGCTCGACCGGCTGCGGGCGCTGCTCGGCGACTCGCAGGCGGTCGTCTCGCTGCTCGCGTCGGCCGGCACGGTGGCCGGGATGCTGGGGAACCTGAGATGAGCGGGCGCCAGTGGAACGAGGAGACCCAGCGCTGGGAGGCGGCGGGTTCGGGCCCCGCGACGCTGTCGTCGCCGCCCCCGCCGCGGCCCGATTTCGCGCCGCCGACGCCCTGGCCGGAGCCGGAGCTGCCGGGACCGGCCTCGCCGCCGCCCGGCCGCGGCCGGCGCTTCGCCGTCGTGGTGGTGGCCGCGGCCGTGCTCGGCGCCGCCGTCGCGTCAGCGGTGGTGCTGGTCGGCCGCGGGGACGACCCGCGGCCGGACCCGAAGCCGACCGGCACATCCGCCTCTCCCACCGCCACCCCCACGTCCACTCCTACGCCCACGCCCACTGCGACCCCCTCGCCGACCGGCGGTGAACTCCCCTCGGACTACCGGGAGGTGACGGACGTGGCGGGCTTCACGATCGCTGTGCCCGACGGCTGGGACCGCAGCGAGAGCGAACAGGGTGTCTTCTACAAGTCCTCCGACGAGTCCTCGCTCATCCAGGTCTTCACCATCACGGAGCCGGACACCGCACCGCTCGCCTCGCTCCGGGCCGCGTCCAAGACCCTTTCGGGCAAGAACCCCGGGTACGAGGAGGTCTCCCTCGCGGAGACGACCGCGCCCGACGGGGCCTCGGAAGCGGTCACCGACGACGCGGCCGAACTCGTCTACGCGTACGACAGCGAGAAGCTCGGCGCCCGCAGGAAGGTGATCGACTTCGCGTTCACCGCGCAGGACGGAACGCAGTACGCGGTGCTCGTCGCGGGCCCGGACGCCGAGTGGCCCGCCCAGCGGGACCGGCTCACCACCGTCCTGTCCCGGTTCCGCCCTTCGGGCTGAAGCTCTCGACATGCTCAAGTGCCGTTTCGCCGTCTCCGGGCGCGCGCATCATGGAGGAATGATCTTCAAGTCGAAACCGCCGCGGGAACTGGGTGTCGTCGTCGTGCGTGACGTCGACCGCATCGCCGAGGCCGTGGACGCGGCGCTCGCGCGGGCGACCGATGCCGAACGGCCGGGTCTCGAGCGGGCCGCCGCGCTGATCGCCGAGACGCCGCGGCCGAGCGAGGCGGAGCTGCGCGTGCGATGGGTGCGGGAGCGGTTCGCCGCGGCGGGCTACGAGGGTCCTGCGGAATCGGCGCGCGCGGTCAAGGTGCTGCGGGACGCCGAGCCGTCACTCTCCCTGGTCGCGGCGGTACGGCTCGTCAAGGAGGCGGCGGCGGCCCCGGAGGCGTAGGGGCCGGGTGACGCAGCGCACTTTTAGGTCCTGCTTACGCATGCTTTCCGGACCCCAGGGCAGGGGCTTGCGACATCACCGCGGAGATTGCCGAGAGGCTGCCGCGGTGCTCGGGGGACAGATCCGGAACGGAAGGCAAACCAGGACGTGTCAGCGCAACAGACCATCCATGTCGGCGGAGAGTGGCGCGGTGCCGCCTCCGGCGCGAGCCGCGAGATCCTCGACCCCGCGGACGCCGCACCGTTCGCCGTGATCGCCGAGGGCGGCGCCGAGGACGCGGACGCCGCGATAGCCGCCGCCCGCGCGGCCTTCGACCAGGGCCCGTGGCCGCACACCCCCGTCGCCGAGCGCGCCGCGCTGCTGCGCCGGGTCGCCGACCTCCTCGTACGGGACCGGGAGAAGATCGGCCTCCTGGAGAGCCGGGACGCGGGCAAGACCGTCGAGGAGGGCCGGGTCGACGTCGACTGCGTCGCCGACGCCTTCCGCTACTTCGCCGACCTCGTGGTCGGGGAGGGCGCGGGCCGGGTCGTCGACGCCGGTTCCGACGAGATCCACAGCGTCGTCGTGCACGAGCCGGTCGGCGTCTGCACGATGATCACGCCCTGGAACTACCCTCTCCTGCAGGCGAGTTGGAAGGTCGCCCCGGCGCTCGCCGCGGGCAACACCTTCGTGATCAAGCCGAGCGAGATCACCCCGCTGACGACCGTCGTGCTCGTCGAGCTCCTGGTGGAGGCCGGGCTGCCGGAAGGTGTCGCCAACCTCGTGACCGGTCCGGGCGCCACCGTCGGCGCGCGCCTCGCCGACCACCCCGACGTCGACCTCGTCTCCTTCACCGGCGGCCTGGTCAGCGGAACCTTGGTCGCGCAGGCCGCGGCCGCGACCGTGAAGAAGGTCGCCCTCGAACTCGGCGGCAAGAACCCGAACGTCGTCTTCGCCGACGCCTGCGAGACGGAGGAAGGCTTCGACACCGCCGTCGACCAGGCGCTGAACGCCGCGTTCATCCACAGCGGCCAGGTCTGCTCCGCCGGTTCGCGGCTCATCATCGAGGAGTCGGTGCGCGAGCGCTTCGTCGCCGAGCTCGCCCGCCGCGCCGAGAGGATCCGCCTCGGCCGCGGCACCGAGAAGGGCGTCGAGTGCGGCCCGCTGGTCAGCGAGCAGCAGCGCGACAAGACCGAGTCCTACGTCGCCTCGGCCCTGGCCGAGGGCGCCGTGCTGCGCAGCGGCGGCAAGCGCCCCGCGGCGAGCGACGTGCGCCCCGCCACCGGCTGGTTCTACGAGCCGACCGTCCTCGACCAGTGCCACCGCGAGATGCGGGTCGTGCGCGAGGAGACCTTCGGGCCGATCCTCACCGTCGAGACGTTCCGCACCGAGGACGAGGCCGTCGCCCTCGCCAACGACACCGAGTACGGCCTCGCCGGCGCCGTCTGGACCGCCGACGCGGGCCGCGCCCGCCGCGTCGCCGGACGCCTGCGCCACGGCACCGTCTGGATCAACGACTTCCACCCCTACCTTCCGCAGGCCGAGTGGGGCGGCTTCGGGAAGAGCGGCGTCGGCCGGGAGCTCGGCCCCGCCGGGCTCGCCGAGTACCGCGAGACCAAGCACGTGTACCAGAACCTCGCGCCGAAGCCGGTGCGCTGGTTCGCGGGCTGAGCCCGCCCCGTACCCGCACGCACCCCCCACTCATTACGCGAAGTACCTTGCGACACCTTGGAGTTGACGCATGCCTGAACACGACAGCGCCCTCTACGACTACGTCATCGTCGGCGGCGGCACCGCAGGATCGGTGATCGCCTCCCGGCTCACCGAGAACCCGGACGTCACCGTCGCCGTCATCGAGGGCGGCCCCAGCGACATCGACCGCGACGACGTGCTCACCCTGCGCCGCTGGCTCGGTCTGCTCGGCGGCGACCTCGACTACGGCTACACCACCACCGAGCAGCCGCGCGGCAACTCGCACATCCTGCACAGCCGCGCCAAGGTCCTCGGCGGCTGCTCCTCGCACAACACCCTGATCTCCTTCAAGCCGCTGCCCGGCGACTGGGACGAGTGGGCCGCGGCCGGCGCCACCGGCTGGGACCACAAGGCGATGGACCCGTACTTCGGCAAGCTGCGCAACAACATCGTGGCCGTCGACGAGAAGGACCGGAACGCCATCGCCCGCGACTTCGTCGAGGCCGCGCAGGCCGCGACCGGCGTCCCGCGCGTCGAGGGCTTCAACAAGGCGCCGTTCAAGGACGGTGTCGGCTTCTTCGACCTCGCGTACCACCCGGAGAACAACAAGCGGTCGTCCGCCTCGGTCGCGTACCTGCACCCCCACATGGAGGCGGGCGACCGCCCCAATCTCGCGCTGTTCCTGGAGACGTGGGCGCACAAGCTGGAGTTCGTCGACGGCACCCGCGCCAGTGGCGTGCACGTGCGCGGCAAGGACGGCGCGGAGCGGCTGATATCCGCGCGCCGCGAGGTCATCGTGTGCGCGGGCGCCGTCGACACGCCCCGCCTGCTGCTGCACTCCGGCATCGGCCCCAGGGCCGACCTGGAGAAGCTCGGCATCCCCGTCCTGCACGACCTGCCGGGCGTCGGTGAGAACCTGCTCGACCACCCCGAGTCGGTCATCGTCTGGGAGACGGACGGGCCGATCCCCGACAACAGCGCCATGGACAGCGACGCGGGCCTGTTCGTCCAGCGCGACCCCGAGGCCGCGGGCCCGGACCTGATGTTCCACTTCTACCAAATACCGTTCACGGACAACCCGGAGCGGCTCGGCTACGAGAAGCCCGAGCACGGGGTGTCCATGACGCCGAACATCCCCAAGCCGAAGAGCCGTGGGCGGTTGTACCTGACCAGCGCCGACCCCGAGGTCAAGCCCGCCCTCGACTTCCGCTACTTCACCGACGAGGACGACCACGACGGGCGGACCCTCGTCGACGGCATCCGCATCGCGCGCGAGATCGCGAAGACCCAGCCGCTGGCCGGCTGGCTGAAGCGTGAGGTGTGTCCGGGCCCCGACGTCACCGGCGACGAGGAGCTCAGCGAGTACGCCCGCAAGGTCGCGCACACCGTCTACCACCCGGCGGGCACTTGCCGAATGGGTGCGGTTGACGATGAACTCGCCGTGGTCGACCCCGAGTTGAGGGTCCGCGGGCTGCAGTCCATCCGTATCGCCGACGCGTCCGTCTTCCCGACGATGCCCGCGGTGAACCCGATGATCGGGGTGCTCATGGTCGGGGAGAAGTGCGCCGAGATGCTGGGTGGTGATGCGTGATGAGTACGCAGACTGTGACGCCGGAGAAGCCGGGCCGGGAGACCGCCGACGAGCCGGTCTTCTCCGTGCGCAACCTGTGGAAGGTCTTCGGGCCGAAGGCCGAACGTGTGCCGGACCAGGCCGAGTTGGCGGACCTGAGCGCCGCCGAACTGCGCGCCCGCACCGGCTGCACCGCCGCCGTGCGCGACGTCTCCTTCGATGTGAAGCGCGGCGAGGTCTTCGTCGTCATGGGCCTGTCCGGCTCCGGCAAGTCCACGCTCGTACGGTGTCTGACCCGCCTCATCGAACCGACCTCCGGGTCCCTGTCCATCGACGGCGAGGACGTCCTCGCCATGGACCGCTCCCGGCTGCGCTCGCTGCGCAGACAGCGCGCCGCGATGGTCTTCCAGCACTTCGGCCTGCTGCCGCACCGCACGGTCCTCGACAACGTCGCGTACGGCCTGGAGATCCAGGGCGTGGGCCGCGCCGAGCGCCGCGCGAAGGCGGCCGAGGTCGTGGCGAAGGTCGGCCTGGAGGGCCTGGAGTCACGCCGCCCCGGCCAGCTCTCCGGCGGCCAGCAGCAACGCGTGGGCCTGGCAAGGGCGTTGGCGGTCGACCCCGAGGTCCTGCTCTTCGACGAGCCGTTCAGCGCGCTCGACCCGCTGATCCGGCGCGACATGCAGGAGGAGGTCGTGCGGCTGCACCAGGAGGAGGGCCGCACGATGGTCTTCATCACCCACGACCTGAGCGAGGCACTGCGCCTCGGTGACCGCATCGCCCTGATGCGCGACGGGAAGATCGTCCAGCTCGGCACGCCCGAGGAGATCGTGGGCGAGCCCGCCGACGACTACGTCCGCGAGTTCGTCCGCGACGTGCCCCGTGAACAGGTCATGACCGTGCGCCGCGCCATGCGCCCGGCCGACGCCGACGAGGCCGAGCGCGGCGCGGCGATCGCGCCGGACGCGACGGTCTCGGAGGCGATCGAGGCCGTGGCCCGCACCGGGTTCGCGGTGCGCGTGATGGAGGACGGCCGCTGCCTGGGCATCGTCGACCACGAACGGCTGATCGCCGCCGTGGGCGGCACCGTAGGCACCGCAGGCGCCACCGGCGCCACCGCCACCGGCACCGGCGCCCCGAGTGCTCCCGCGCCGCGCGCCTCCGCGAGCAGTGAGGAGGCGGTATAGATGACCGCCGCCGTCTCCACCGCCCCGCTCGACCAGGACGGCGCGGGCACCCTGAGAACCCTGCACCGGCGCCACCGCGTCCTCGGCAAGCTCCTGCTGCTCGCCGTCGTCGCGGGAGTGCTCGTCCCGCTCGTCACCGCACGCTGGTCCGGCGCCGCCTGGCCGCACGCGCTCACCGTCGACGTGTCCGAACCGCTCGGCAAGGCCAGCGACTGGATCATCGACAACCGTGACACGTCCCCGCTGTTCCTGTACTTCCTCGGCTACGTCAGCGGCGCCGTCATCGCCGCCATCCACGTTGTGTACGTGGTGCTGCTCGCCGCCGGCTGGGCGGGCGTCACCGCCGGTGCCGGACTGATCGCCTGGCGGGTGGCCGGAGCGCGCCTCGCCGCGTTCGCCGTCGTCGCCCTGCTGGCCTGCGGCGCGCTCGGCATGTGGGTGCCGACCATGCAGACGCTGGCGCTGATGGTCGTCGCCGTCCTCGTCTCGGTCGTGGTCGGCGCGCTGCTCGGCCTCGCCGCGGGCCTGAGCGACCGCATGTTCCGCGTCCTGCGCCCGGTCCTCGACACCATGCAGGTGCTGCCCGCGTACGCGTACCTGCTGCCCGTCGTGCTGATCTTCGGCATGGGCGTACCGGCCGCGGTCCTCGCCACCGTCGTCTACGCGGCCCCGCCGATGGCCCGGCTCACCGCGCTCGGCCTGCGTTCCGCCGACGGCGGCGTCATGGAGGCCGTCACCTCGCTCGGCGCCACGTTCCGCCAGCGCCTGTTCTCGGCGCGCCTGCCGCTGGCCCGCAAGGAACTGCTCCTCGGCCTCAACCAGACGATCATGATGGCCCTGTCCATGGCCGTCATCGCCTCCGTCATCGGCGCCGCCGGTCTCGGTGACCGCGTGTACCAGGCGCTCGCCTCCGTCGACGTCGGTGCCGCGCTCGCGGCCGGCATCCCGATCGTGCTGCTCGCCGTCGTCCTCGACCGGGTCACCGGCGCGGCGGGCGAGCGGGTCGGCGCCCACGAGGCCCCGGCCCGCTGGAAGTGGGGCGTCGTCGTGGTGGGCACCGTCGTCGTCGCGCTCGCGGCCCGCTTCGCCGACCGCCTCGACTGGCCGGACGCCTGGGTGGTCAACATCGCGACGCCCGTCAACGACGCCGTCGACTGGATGACCGACCACCTCTACACCGGCGTCCCGGTCGTCGGCGGCACCGCCGACTGGGCCGCGCACTTCACCACCTGGATCCTCGACCCGGTCCGCTCGGGCCTGACCTGGCTGCCCTGGTGGTCGGTGCTGCTGATCGTCGCCGCGCTCGCCTGGCTGATCGGCACCTGGCGCACCGCGCTGACCGCCACCGCCGCGATGGCCGCGATCGGCGTCCTCGGCGTGTGGAAGGCGTCCCTCGACACCCTCTCCCAGGTCCTCGCCGCGGTAGCGGTGACCCTCGTCCTCGGCTTCGCGACCGGCATCGCCGCCGCCCGCAGCAGCCGCTTCGAACGCCTGCTCCGCCCGGTCCTGGACGTCTTCCAGACGATGCCGCAGTTCGTGTACCTGATCCCGGTCGTCGCCCTGTTCGGCGTCGGCCGCGCCCCGGCCGTCGCCGCGGCGGTCGTCTACGCGCTGCCCGCCGTCGTCCGCATCACCACGCAGGGTCTGCGCCAGGTCGACCCGGCCGCTCTGGAGGCGTCGAGGTCCATGGGCGCGACGGCGGGCCAGCAACTGCGCCAGGTCCAACTCCCGCTCGCCCGCCCGGCGTTGCTCCTCGCCGTCAACCAGGGCGTCGTCCTCGTCCTCGCCGTCGTCATCATCGGCGGCCTGGTCGGCGGTGGCGCGCTCGGCTACGACGTCGTGTTCGGCCTCGCCCAGGGCGACCTGGCCACCGGCCTGGTCGCGGGCGCCGCGATCGTCTGCCTCGGTCTGATGCTGGACCGGGTGACGCAGCCGACGCAGCGCCGTACTCGTACGGGAAAGGAGGCCTGACATGACGCGCACTCGTAAGTCCTACGCGGCTGTCGCGGCCGCCGGGGCCCTGCTCGCGGTCACCGGCTGCGGCGCGGCCGACATGACCAAGCAGGCCTCGCCGTTCGCCAACGCGCGCGGCGCCAAGACGGTGACGCTCTCCGTCCAGTCCTGGGTCGGCGCACAGGCGAACGTGGCCGTCGCCCAGTACCTCCTGGAGCACGAACTCGGCTACCGCGTCGACACCGTCCAGGTCGACGAGGTGCCCGCCTGGGACGCCCTCAGCCAGGGCCGCGTCGACGCGATCCTGGAGGACTGGGGCCACCCCGACCAGGAGGCCCGCTACATCAAGGACAAGAGGACGATCGTGAACGGCGGCGGCCTCGGCGTCACCGGTCACATCGGCTGGTTCGTCCCGACGTACTTCGCGAAGCAGCACCCGGACGTCACGAACTGGAAGAACCTCAACAAGTACGCGGATCAGCTCAAGACCGCCGAGAGCGGCGGCAAGGGCCAACTCCTCGACGGCTCCCCGTCGTACGTAACGAACGACAAGGCCCTCGTGAAGAACCTGGACCTGGACTACCAGGTCGTCTTCTCGGGGTCCGAGGCCGCGCAGATCACGCAGATGAAGCAGTTCGCCAAGAAGAAGAAGCCGTTCCTGAGCTACTGGTACACCCCGCAGTGGCTCACCGAGCAGGTGCCGATGACGGAGGTGAAGCTGCCGCCCTACAAGGAGGGCTGCGACGCCGACCCGAAGAAGGTCGCCTGCGCCTACCCGAAGACGCCGCTGCAGAAGTACCTCAACGCGGACTTCGCGAAGTCGGGCGGTGAGGCGGCCCGGTTCCTGAAGAAGTTCCAGTGGACGACGGAGGACCAGAACGAGGTCTCCCTCCTGATCGCCGACCAGAAGCTGTCGCCGGAGGCGGCGGCGAAGAAGTGGGTCGACGGCCACCGGTCCGAGTGGAAGGCGTGGCTGGGGGAGTAGCGGCCCGGCTCAGCCACTGCCCCGGCAGCCCCGGCACAGCCCGCCCGGCAGCGCCTCGGCCCGCCCCGGGCGCCCGCAGTCCGTGCACTCCATGAGTGTCCGGGGTGCGGGCGCCTGTGTGCGTGTGACCGGGATGCGTTGTGGCGGGAGCTTGTCGCGCAGGCGGCCGGCGAGGAAGGCGCGGGGTGAGTGGACGACCGCGGGCAGGCCGGTGGTCATCGCCCGGGTGAAGACCTGGGGATCGGGTTCGCGGGCCAGCCATTCCGCGGCGGCCGCTTCCAGCGTGGCGCAGTCGGCCGCCGAGAGGGTCAACCGGGGTTCTCGGAGACCGAGTTGGGCGAGGCGGTGGTACGCGTCGGAGCGGGTCCTCGGCCGCTCCGGGGCTTCCTGTTCGAGCTCCGGTACGTCACCGTCGAGGAACCGGGCCCACCAGTCGTCCCCGCGTGCGATGCGGGACCAGTAGGTGTGGAACACCCAGCGGGTCGTGCCGTTCCCGGTGCCGAGGTCGCGGAGCCGCCGTACGCGGCGCAGGTGCCCGGCGGCGGACAGCTCGTTGAGCGCGCTGCGCACGGCCGCCTGCCCGTAGAGCGGCTGGGCCTTGGCGAGCGTCTTCGCGTCTATGGCGGCGTGCTCGGGGAGCGCGTCGATGAACCCGGCGAGGTAGCGGGCCCGCAGCGGGAGATGCGCGAAGGAGTCGCGGCGCAGGGGGCCTTGGTCGGGTGTGCCGCGTTTTCCGTAGCCGGGACTGGCCATGGGGTGTGCGGGGGAGGGCAGGGCGAAGCTAAGGTCTTCGGTAGCCATGGGATCGCCGTTTCGATCTTGTTGGTGAGACCTCGGTTCGGGTGTTCCAGCACCCGGCCGAGGTCGCTTCTTGTCGCGAACGGTAAGGGTTCGCAACGGTGCGTCGCAACCTGATCGCGGAAGGTCATGTCGCCTGGCAGTGGCGGCAGTTGAGCGCGCCGAGTCTGCGCGGTGGGCAGGGTGGGAGGGTGGGTCGAGACCCGACCACCCATTCCTTGAAAGCAGCGCTCGGGTTTCGGGGCTCGAAGCTCAGGCGGTGCGGGTGGCGCGGCGAGAGGCGCTGGGGGCGGCGCTGCGGGCGTGCGCCAGGAAGGCGTTCCAGGCGGGCGCGGCGGCACTGAAGCTGGGACTTTGGGACCCGAGCTTCGAGTCGCGGATGTGGATGAGGGTGGGGCAGGCGGCGACTTCGAGGCAGTTGCTGCCCTCGCTGTCGCTGTAGCTGGACTTCCGCCACTCCAGGGCGACTTCGAGGCAGTTACTGCCCTGGCTGTCGCTGTAGCTGGACTTCCGCCACTCCAGGGCGACTTCGAGGCAGTTGCCGCCCTGGTCGTCGCTGTAGCTGGACTTGAACCACATCAGGCTGGCGTTCACGGTTCCTGCGCCACCTTTCTGATGAACTCGGCCGAATCCTCGGGGCTGAGAGCGTGCATGAGGATCATGCCATGGGCCCGGGTGAGCGCACTGACCTTGTCCGCGTCGGCGTACAGGGTGCTGGTCTCCGGCCCTTCCACGTACGCGTAGCGCTCATGGTCGACCGTCTCCACAAGGGCAACGGCGCCTCGGAGCGCGACACCGTAGGCCCGCCCGAAGGGCAGTACCTGAATCAACACGTTCCGCAACTCACCGACATTCAGTAGATGTTGGAGCTGCCGCCCCATCACCTCGGGCCCGCCCACCTGTGACCGCAACGCCGCCTCGAACATCACGAAGCTGAACATGACGCCCGTACGCGCGCTCAACGCCTCCTGCCGCTTCAGTCGCCCGGCAACGCGCTCCTGGACGGTCTCGTCGTCGAGCGGCGGGGAACTGGCGCTGATCAGCGCGGTCGCGTACTCCGGCGCCTGGAGCAGCCCGGGGACGAGCAGCGGCTCGTACGAACTGACGGCGATGGCGTCCTTCTCCAGCGCCATGAACTCCTGCGACCGCTGCGGATGCGGCTCGGGCTTCAGGTACTCCTGCGCGGCGACGATCTTCCCGCCCGCGCCGCAGAGTTGGTCGGCGATCTGGAGGAGCCGGAGGGTCGGCTTGCGCCGCCCGTTCTCCATGGACTTCACGTACTCGCAGCCGTACCCGGCTTCCTTGGCGAGTATCTCGCGGTCGACCCCCGCCTCGGTGCGCCACAGCTTGATCTGGCTACCGCAGTAGCGCCACGCGGGATTCATCTCGGTCGACATCGGCACGCACACCTCCACCAAGGGCCACGACGGGTACAACTACCCCGAGTACATGCGCCGTTACTCCCGAGCGTACGCGCGAACCGGGACGGTGAACGCATGCAGACGAAACCGCCGACGCAACTCCCCCGGGACATCGAGTGGCGCCTGCCGCGTCACGCACGAAGCGTGGGCCGGGCACGCCACCTGTTCCGGGAGCAGGCCGCATCCTGGGCGCTGCCCCAAGAGGTCGCGGAAACGGCGGAGTTGCTGCTCAGCGAACTGATGACGAACGCCTACCGCCACGCGAAGACCCCGGCCGGCCGGGAGATCTGGGCCCGAGCGATCCTGACGCGGGACCGCCTACGGGTGCAGGTGACGGACGCGAGCGACGTACTCCCGGCGCCGCGCACGGCGTCGTCGGAGGAGGAGTCGGGGCGGGGGCTGGCGCTGGTGGAGATGCTGGCGGGGGAGTGGGGCGCGGAGCCCCGGCAGGAGGGGGTGGGCAAGGTGGTCTGGTTCGAGCTGGGACTCGGATCGCCGAAGTCCCCTACGGCCCCGGCCGGAACTTGGGCCGCCCCCAGGAAGCCGTGAGGAAGTAGGCCCACCACACCGGATTGATGAGCTTGAGCCACTTCCCCCGATCGGACAAGTACCGCTCCCAGTAGGCATCCTGCTCCTCGACGGAGCCGACGAGGCCGGGCTCACAGTGGTCGAAGGTGGGAACCAGGTCCCGCACGGTAACCGGCCGCCACCGGTGCAGGACGTAGATCATCCAGGATCCGTACGAGGAGGCGAACCCGGACGGCCGGACATTGGCCCGTGCCCCGTTGCAGCAGATCTTCACGGCCCGGGGCGCGAGTTCCGCACGCAGGACGCGCAGGACGTCGAAGACGTCGTCCCCCTGAGCGGAACACTCGTTCCCCGCCGGGGACCGCAGAGTGAGGACCCACGGCCCGTCCCCTTCGACAAGCAGCTTCCACTCGACGAGCCGTCCGTCGACCTGTACGCGGACGGGCAGTTCCTCGTTCAAGTGTCACAGCTCGATGGGGCAGTAGGCGAGAGCCTGCTGCACCACTTGCTCGGCGGTGAGTTCAGGGGTGTTGTAGTAGATCAGGTCGGTGATGCGTGGATGCGGGACGCTAGATCTCAGCTCCTCGACGAGCCGGTCCTCGCGGCCCTCGGGGAGGCGTGCGTCGATGAGCAGTTGGACCATGCTCACCAGTTCCTCGCGCGACTTGCTCACGTCAGAGGGTCCGGTCGGGAGAACGCCTCGGCCAACGCCAGCCCTTCCCGCGCGGCAACGACCTGCCGCGCCCGCAGATCGGCTCGTGTGCGCGGGCGGTACCGGGGCTCCCGATCGCACCCGCAGGCCGACCGCCCTTCGTAACGCAGCCCCGCCGCCAGCACGGCGGCCACTACGGACCAGCCACGCACGTCACGTCTGCGCGGCGGCGCGAAGTCATGACCGGCGCACACGAGGGGCCGGGCGCAGTTCGGGCACGGGTGCTCCTGATGCGCGTAGGCGTGCTGCTTGAAGCTGACGCGACACGAGACGCACACGTAGTGGAGCTTGTAGGAGACCTCCGCGTAGAAGCACACGCCGTCACCGTACTGAGCCTTCGCGCGACGGTCCATGCAATTTCACGCGGAGGAGCATCGGCGGAGGAGCGCGTCAGCACGCCGTTTCAAAATTTGGGCGACCGTGTTGGCCAAGTGGATGAATGTCAGTCTGATGACACACGCCAACGGTCAACAGCTTTCTGGCTGACATTCAGTGCGTATGTTCCAAAATTCTGGCCCAATACTTCACTGTCGTTCAGGTCTGTGTCTCCCGGGTTCCAGACGCGAATGGGATACTCGCCTTCGGTGTCCCTACTCGAAGTGTCGAGAACAATCAGACCTCCCATTCCATCGAACATTACGACGATGAACGCTGTGGGTAGGCCATGGCTTCGTGCATCCAGTGTTTCAGACACCGAACCCAGAAGCTTCTCACCCATGCCTGGGGTCTGATAGAGGCCGATAAATTCCTCTCCCGCAATATCACAGGTTCCGACGACTGAGAGGAATTTGCGATATGAAGGCGGGAAATTCAGGCCGATCTGCTCTTCTGCTGTCGTGATCATCTCCTCGCTGCATCCGTCGGCGAAGTGTGCAATGTCATCGTTCTCGCGCATCAAGGCGATGAGCCGTTCGGTTGCTTCAGGTCCATTCATTGATCCGTGAATCCTTTTGCGCGCGTGACCATGGCTGTCCGGCTCTGCTTGGTCCTGCTCTCGATTCTCGGACCGGTCGTCGCGATCAGGCTGAGCGCTCCATTTTCCGCCCCGGGTGGATGTGAGATGGGGAATCTCGGTGATACTCAGGCAAATTCATGTGTCACCACCCAGTATTCATCCTCTTCCAAGGTGACGGCGCACAGGCGGCGCCCATCGGTCGAGATGGCAACGAAATCCGTATTGCCGGTTGCTGCAAAAATGCGAGACGGTAGACTGTGTCCGACTGGATCCTTTACTTTGACCCAACCGAAGGAGCTTCCGCCACTTCCAGGTGGGATAATTAGGAACGACTGGTCATCTGCATACAGTGAGTGGTGAAGCGCTTGCTCGTGCCATTCTTGATCTAGCTCCTCCGGTGGGCGAGAAGAAGTCGCGGGGATTCTTGCGGTTGGTTTAACGTCGACCCCGGTGGCAGCGTAAATGGCTGTCATTGTAGAGGTGCGCACCTGGGTTTCGAATTCGGATACGAGTTGGAGTCCACAATGCGTGATCGTGTCACGCCAGCCTTCCGTGGGTGATTTGTGAGCCATGCCTGCACTCCCTTCCTTCTTTTATGTTCATGAGCCCCATCCGTCGCGATAGAAGAGATGGTGATCGCCGCCGGGCTTATTTATCTTGGCGTACCGTTCCATATCTTCCGGATAGCCTGCCGATCCGTCGGATCGAAATACTCTCTGGTTATCCCATCCAAAGTTGACGAAGCTGCGACTGTCGTCGACCTTAGGTTTTCCTGCGTGGAAATGTGGTCCAGCCTTGTCGAATGTGTGCTCGACGATTACGCGGGATCCCTGGTCGGTCTCAAATTGGCGAAAGTGGCCCCAGTGCTGCCATTGGCTCGAATAAGTGTATCCCGGCACGTGTTTGAGCTGTTCATTTCCAGTGACAGTCCATTCTGCCACTGGCTTCTCGCCATACGGAACCCCAGCAAGGTCGTAAGCCGCCCTTTCTGCGTCTTGGCGATTCTGGAAGGGGTTGCTGCGCTCGCCCAGAGGGCACGGGGTGAGCCCGTGCGGATCGGCCGAGGTGTGCGGGTTGCGGACGTACGTGCTGGGGTTCGGTGCGGGCGTCAGTCCCAGCGGATCAGGCGTGAGGTATCGGGCAGTCGCAGGGTCGTAATGACGGAATAGGTTGTAGTGGAGCTGAGTTTCAGGATCGAAATACTGCCCTGGGTAGCGTATAGGCGTGTGGGTGGTCGCGGTTCGCGTCCAGACCGTGGCCCCCCAGAGCGTATTTCGGGTGCGTGCGGCAATAGTGCCGCCCTCGTCCAAGAGCTCGGTGGGGGCACCGACTAGATCGGTGACAATCGTGAAGAAGCGTTCGTCGATTTCATGCTGAGCGGCACGGGGCGCATATATTCGCTCTCGCTGCAGGAGAGGCTCGAGAGCGTTGTAGTCCCAGGTGGTTGCAAGCCCGGTGTTGCTGTCCGAGCCATGCGTAGTCTGCTCGCACAGAGTCGTACCGTCCCACGCGAACTCCACCCGCTCCAGAACCACTTCGCCGTCCCCGGCCAACCGCAGCTTCGCGATCCGCCGCCCCAGCGGGTCGTACAGATACCGCCACACCACGCCGTCAGGCGTCACGCACGCGACGAGTCGGTCCTCCGCGTCCCACGTGTAGCACCACGTGTCCGGCTTGCGGGACAAGCGCGTCTTCTGGCGGAGCGTGGTGCGGCCCGCCGCGTCGTACTCGTAGCGGATGGCGCCCGCGCGGGTGATCCGGGTGCCGATGTACTCGCGGGCGCCCGTCGCCTCCTGGCCCGGCATCGACTCCGGCCAAGTGGCCTGTGTCTGGTTGCCGGCGGCGTCGTACGCGTAGGACTCGGACCAGTTGTGGGCCGTCACCGCCGTCACGCGACCCCGTGCGTCGAGGGTGAAGCGGCGCGGGCCGTTGAGCGCGTCGTCGATCGCGGTGAGGTTGCCGTCGGCGCGGTAGGTGTACGCGCGGTGCTGGAGGGGTTGCGCGGCGGGGCCCGTGACCTGGTGGGTCGTGAGGCGGCCCAGGGGGTCCCAGGTGCTGGTCAGGGTCAGGGCGGGGCCGAGCGTGCGCGTCAGTTCCTGGCCGAGGGCGTCGTGCGTGAAGGAAAGTGTGCGGCCGGACGCGGTCAGGGCGGTGCGGTTGCCCGCCGCGTCGTAGGACCAGGCGCTCCCGGCGCCCGTGGGCGTGGTGCGAGAGGTGCGGCGGCCGAGGGCGTCGTACGTGTAGGAGACCGTGCGGCCGTTCGTCGACTCGGAGAGTGTGCGGCCCGCCGTGTCGTACGTGTACGTGAGGACGGCGTCCGGGCCGCTGATGCGGGTGGGGCGGCCGGCCAGGTCGTACGAGTACTGGGTGACGGCCCCCGCCGCCGTCTTGGCCGTGAGGTTGCCGAGCGGGTCGTGGGTGAACTCGATCGTGTCGCCGAGCGGGGTGGTGCGGGTCGTGAGGCGGCCGGACGCGTCGTGGGCGTAGTGCTGCGTGCGGCTGTCGAAGTCCGTCTCCGCGATCAGGCGGCCCGCCGGGTCGTAGGAGTAACTGATCGTTTCAGAATGAACGCTTGGCCAGGCGGTTGTTCGCTGCGAATATGCGCTTTCGACTCGGCGGTGATGGGCAGGACGCATGATGACGCGGTGGCATCTCTTGCGAGGGGACATCCTGATCGGCGAACTCAGTGAGTACGGTTGCGATCAGCCGTTCTTCCTGGCGCGCTTCACTCCGGGGCCAGGCTGGGAGAGTGTTACTGATCGTTTCAGAATGAGTTGAGCCGCGGGTCTTGCACTGGACGATCTTGGTCGGCAGGGTGTCCGGGTGCGTACTGATCTCGTTTCGGACGACATGTGGGAGCGGGTGGCCCCGCTGCTGCCACCCACTCCCGAGCGGCGCCGCCGGTATCCCGGGCGGTTGCGTGTTCCTGACCGAACAGCGCTTGCCGGAGTCCTGTTCGTGCTGCGGACCGGTGTCGCTTGGCGGGACGTCCCGGCGGAGACCGTGGGCTGTTCCGGGGTGACGGCCTGGCGTCGGTTGCGGGACTGGACGGAGGCTGGCGTGTGGCCGCGCCTGCACGCAGCCCTGCTGACCGAACTGCGCCGCGCCAATCTGCTGGACCTGGACGACTGCTCCGTGGACGGGTCGCACATCCGGGCACTCAAAGGGGGGACCACGTAGGCCCCTCGCCCGTCGACCGCGCCCGCCCTGGCTCCAAGCACCACCTGATCGTCGACCGCCACGGAATCCCACTCGCCGTCACACTCACCGGCGGCAATCGGCACGACGTAACCCAGCTTCTGCCCCTGCTCGACGCGGTCCCGCCAATTCGGGGCCGGCGGGGACGTCCCCGCCGCAAGCCACGGCGTCTGTATGGCGACCGGGGCTACGACTTCGACAAATACCGTCGCCTGCTGTGGAAGCGTGGCATCAAGCCGTTGATCGCGCGACGCGGCGTCGCCCACGGGTCCGGACTGGGCAAGGTGCGCTGGGTGGTTGAGCGCGCCTTCGCCTGGCTGCACCAGTTCAAACGGCTCCGCATCCGCTACGAACGACGCGCCGACCTCCATCGCGGACTGCTTCAACTGGCTTGCAGTCTCATCTGTCTGCGGCGGCTCCTGCAGGCGCGCCAACCACCGCGTCAGTAGCGGAGGCGAGCTTCGAACCCGTCGATGCGCAGCATGCAGTTCTTGAGAACCTGCAACGAGGGCTGGTGGCCATCAACCGGAACGAGTCTGAGCTCCAGATCCTGCAACGGCTTGAGCACAGCGAAAGTTCGAGCCCCGTCCGGGTCCGGCCCGCTGAGGGCCGCCGATGCCTCGAACAACGCCCTAACACTCTCCCAGCCTGGCCCCGGAGTGAAGCGCGCCAGGAAGAACGGCTGATCGCAACCGTACTCACTGAGTTCGCCGATCAGGATGTCCCCTCGCAAGAGATGCCACCGCGTCATCATGCGTCCTGCCCATCACCGCCGAGTCGAAAGCGCATATTCGCAGCGAACAACCGCCTGGCCAAGCGTTCATTCTGAAACGATCAGTTATCAGCCGTTCTTCGGGCCCATGGCGGAGGGGTCACCCCGGACCCGTTCAGTGACGCCCGCGCGACCAACCGCGGCCGGAGATCAGCCCGTCGCGCCGGAACTCCTGCGTCGGCCGACCTGGAAGCGGGCCTTCCGGCCCGGCACGGTGACCGATCCGATCTCCCGGCGCCGGGCTCCGGGCGCCGGGCTCCGGGCGCCGGGCCCCGGAAGAGCGGGTGGCTCCGCTGCTCGCCGCTACAGCAACCCCTCCGCGATCTCCCGCACCGCCGCGACCGCCCGCCGCTGAAGCCCCGGTCCGAACGTGATCCGGGTCGCCCCCGCCTCGCCCCACTCCCGCAGTGAAGGACCGTTCGGCGGTGCGCCCACGTTGATCGGGCCGGTGATCTCGGCGCGCAGGCGGGGGAGGGCCTCGATGGGGGCGCCGATCGGGTACACGCAGTCCGCGCCCGCCGCCACGTACAGGCGGGCCCGCTCGATCGCCGCCGTGATCGGGTCGGCGGCGGTCCTGATGAACGTATCGATACGCGCGTTCAGGACGACGGCGCCGCCCGCCTCCGCCCGCACCTCCGACAGCCAATCGGCGTGCGCGCGGGGGTCCTTGAGGCCGCCGTCGCGGGTGGAGTCCTCCAGATTGCAGCCCACCGCGCCCGTCTCCAGGAGGCGCTCCACGAGTTCCTTCGGGGCCAGGCCGTAGCCGTCCTCGATGTCCGCGCTGACCGGCACCGACACGGACCGCACGATGCGGCGCACCGCCGCGAACATCTCGTCGGCGGGCGTGGCCCCGTCCTCGTAGCCGAGCGACGCCGCGACCCCCGCGCTCGGCGTCGCGAGCGCCGGGAAGCCGGTCTCCTCGAAGACGCGGGCGCTCGCCGCGTCCCACGGGCCCGGCAGGACGAGCGCATCGCCCGGGGAACGGTCGTGGTGCAGGGCGCGGAACGCGTCGGCCTCGGTGTTCACCACGCGGGTCCTCCCGGTGCGATGCGGCGGCTGACCATCAGCCGGTTCCAGCTGTTGATGACGGTGATCACGCCGATGAGATGGGCGAGCTCGGTCTCATTGAACTCCTTGGCGGCGGCCGCGTACACGTCGTCCGGCACGAATCCGTCCGTGAGGACCGTGATCGCCTCGGTCAGCGCGAGCGCCGCCCGCTCCCGCGCGCTGTACAGGTCGCCGGCCTCGCGCCAGGCATTGAGCAGGGCGATCCGCTTCGCGCTCTCGCCGTTCTTCTCGACCGCCACGTCCACGTGCATGTCGAGGCAGAACGCGCACTCGTTGATCTGCGACGCCCGGATCATCACCAACTCGGCGAGGACCGGATCGTCGAGGCCCTTCTTGGCGGCGGCGGCCAGTCCGCTCATCGCCTTGAGGACCCCGGCGTCCAAGTAGCTGGTCCTGGCGCTCACTTGGCACCGACCGGCTTGTAGTGGCCCGCGACCATGCGCGCGGTCACGCCGAACCGGTTCCAGGCGTTGATCGTCGTGATCGCAGCGATGAGCTGGGTCAGCTCCTTCTCGTCGTACAGCCGCGCCGCCTCCTCGTACACGTCGTCCGGCACGAAACCGTCCGTGAGGACCGTGATCGCCTCGGTCAGCGCGAGCGCCGCGACCTCCTTCTCCGTGTAGAAGTGCTTGCTCTCGTCCCAGGCGGCCAGCTGCACGATCCGCTCCACGCTCTCACCGGCCGCCAGCGCGTCCTTGGAGTGCATGTCCACGCAGAACGCGCAGTGGTTGATCTGCGAGGCCCGGATCTTCACCAGCTCGTACGTCACCGGGTCCACACCCTGCCGCGCCGCCGCGTCGAGCCGGACCATCGCCTTGTAGACGTCGGGGGCGTGCCGCGCCCAGTCGAGGCGGGGCGTGTGTTCGTGCACGTACTCCGGGGTGCCGCTGTTCGTGTTCGTCGTCATGCTTCGAGACTACGAAGGCATTAGCCCAGGAGTATGGTCCATTTCCATGTCAGGATCTTGGGCCACTTCACCGTCCGGGCAGGCGCTCGGCATCGACCTGCACATCGCGCCCGCAGACGGCTCCGGCCTGCGGCGCGGCCTGACCGACGCGCTGCGCGAGGCGGTACGCGGCGGGCGCCTCGCCCCCGGAACCCGGCTGCCCTCCTCGCGCACCCTCGCCGCCGATCTGGGCATCGCCCGCAACACCGTCGCCGACGCCTACGGCGACCTCGTCGCCGAGGGCTGGCTCACCGCGCGGCAGGGCTCCGGTACGCGCGTCGCCGAACGGCCGGTCGACGCCCCGTGTCCGGCCTCCGCCCCGGCCCGCCGCGCCACCGGTGCCCCGGCGCACGACCTGCGGCCGGGCAGCCCCGACCTCGCCTCCTTCCCCCGCGCCGCCTGGCTCAAGGCCGCCCGCCGCGCCCTGGCCGCCGCCCCGAACGACGCCCTCGGCTACGGCGACCCGCGCGGCCGCCCCGAACTGCGCACCGCGCTCGCCGGGTACCTCGCCCGCGCCCGCGGTGTGCACGCAGACCCCGACCGCATCGTGATCTGCTCCGGGTTCGCGCACGGCCTGCAACTCCTCGGCGACGTGCTGCGCGCGCGGGGCGGGAGCCGTGACGTGGCCGTCGACTCCCTCGGCCTGCCGCCCCACTGGGACATCCTGACCCGCGCGGGCCTGCGCACCCGCCCGCTCCCGTACGACGAACTCGGCACGTGTGTCGGCGAGTTGGGTGACGCGGGCGCCGTACTCCTCACTCCCGCGCACCAGTTCCCGATGGGCGTCCCGCTCCATCCCGACCGGCGCGCGGCCGTCGTCGACTGGGCCCGGCGCACCGGCGGCCTGGTCCTGGAGGACGACTACGACGGGGAGTTCCGCTACGACCGCCAGCCCGTCGGCGCGCTCCAGGGCCTCGACCCCGAACGCGTCGTCCACCTCGGCACGACCAGCAAGTCCCTGGCCCCGGGGCTCCGGCTCGGCTGGATGGTGCTGCCGGCCGGGCTCGTACCCGAGGTCGTCGCCGCGAAGGGGGTCAGCGACTGGTCCTGCGGCGTCCTGGACCAGCTCACCCTCGCCGAGTTCCTCGCGTCCGGCGCCTACGACCGTCATCTGCGCGCCGCCCGCCTGCGCTACCGGCACCGCCGCGACCAGCTCATCGCCGCGCTCGCGGAGCGGGCACCTTCGGTGCGGGTCACCGGCATTGCGGCCGGTCTGCACGCGGTGCTCCGGCTGCCGCCCGGCACCGAGCAGTCGGTGGTGCGGGCGGCCGCCTGGCAGGGTCTGTCGCTGGTGGGGTTGTCGTCCTACCGGCACGGTGACGCGGGGGGCGCTCCGCTCGATGCCCTGGTAGTGGGGTACGGGACGCCCGCGGATCATGGGTGGGTGGGGGCGCTGGACGCGTTGTGCCGGGTGCTGCCTTGACGTGTTTCGGCTGCGGGCCGGTGGGGGCTTCTCGCGCCCCGCGGCGGAGCGGCTGAGCGATACAGCCCCGCGCCCCTGAGGCATGCGCTGCGCGCAGCCTCCCCTGAGTGAGCGGAGCTCACTTCAGGGGCGCGGGGAACTGCGCGACCAGCCACGACGCAACCCGCACCCGGCAACGCACCCCCAAGCCACCCCGAGCCCCCAAGCCCCCCGCACCAACTCACCCCGAACCGACGGAGTCAGGCGGGGCCTCTCCGAAGCGGGCCAGTGCCAACGCCCCCGCCACCGCCACCACGAACCCCAGCACCGCCAGCCACCCGAGCCCCTCCCGCGTACGGTCCCCGAGCCACACCACCCCCACCAGCGCGGGCCCGACCGTCTCCCCGACCACCATCCCCGCCGTCGCCACGGTCACCGACCCGCGCTGCAACGCCGACGTCAGCAGCAGGAACGCCGCCCCGCCACCCACCAGCAGCGCGTACACCGCCGGATTGGCGAACAGCGCCCCCGGCGACACGTCGTCGACCAGCCGCACGCTCACCTCCACCACCCCGAACCCGAACCCCGCCCCGAGCCCCAGCGCGAGCGCCCGCGCCCGCCCCGGCAACCGGCCCGCCACCACCCCGACGAGCAGCACCCCCACCGCCACCCCGAGCATCGCGAACCGCAGCGCGTCCGACCCGGCCCGGTCCCCCTCCGCCCCCGACGCGAGACCCAGCATCGCGAGCCCGGCGCACACGGCCCCCACCGCACCCCACTCGACCCCGCTCAACCGCACCCGCAACAGCCGCGCAGCGACCACCGCGGTCACCGCGAGACTCGCGGCGAGGGCCGCCCCCACCGCGTAGATCGGCAACGACCGCAACGCCACGACCTGCAGCACGAAACCGACCCCGTCGAGCCCGAGCCCCACGACATAACGCCACTGCCCGAGCGCCCGCACCAGCAGCGCCGGATCGACCCCCGACCCCGTACCCGGCTCGGCCGCCCGCGCTGCCATCGCCTGGAGCACGGACGCCGTGCCGAAGCAGACGGCGGAACCCAGTGCGCAGAGCATTCCAAGAGTCACAAAGGGAATCTTGGGGTACTCGGGTCTACGGCCGTGGAAGGCGCTCTCTACGCTGGGCGCCGACACACGCACCACTCACGCCACATCACACATCACACATCACGGGACACACGGGGGAACACCAATGACGGACAGCACTGTCCAACGACGCCTGCGCTCCGGCACCGTCGTGCTCGGCGGCGTCGGACTCCTCGCCGCCACGCTCACGGCCTGCGACTCCGACCCGGACAAGCGCTGCGTCGACCGCGACAGCTACACCACGAGCAAGGGCTACAAGGTCGTCGACGACAAGTACTGCAAGAGCGGCTCGTCGGGCGGCAACGCCGGCTGGTACTACGGCGGCTCGAAGAGCGGCAGCCGGGTCAAGAGCGGCTCGTTCACGAAGTCGTCCGGCGGCTCCGGCGGTTCGGGTGTCTCGCGCGGCGGCTTCGGCGGCGGCAAGGGCAGCTCGGGCGGCTGAGGCATGCGCAGACACGTCATCGCCCCGCGCCCCGGCTGGCAGCGGACCGTCGAGGAACAAGGCCTCATCTACCCCCTGACCCGCTACCCGGACGACTCGCTGCGCCCGTACTGGGACGAGAGCGCCTACTACGAGTTCTCGCTGCCCGAGGTGGAGGCCCTGGAGGAGGTCGTCGAGGAGCTCCACGCCATGTGCCTGGCCGCGGCCGCGCACATCGTGGACGATAACCGCTTCGCCGACCTCGGCATCACCGACCCGCGCGTCGTGCGGGCGGTCACCGAATCCTGGCGCCGCCGGGACGAACTCCCCTCCCTCTACGGCCGGTTCGACCTCCGGTACGACGGCACGGGCCCGGCGAAACTCCTGGAGTACAACGCCGACACCCCCACCTCCCTCGTCGAGGCGGCGAGCCCCCAGTGGTTCTGGATGGAAGAACGCTTCCCCGGCGCCGACCAGTGGAACTCCCTCCACGAACGCCTCGTCGACGCCTGGAAGAAGCAGGCGCCCCTGCTGCCGCCCGGCAGCCCCCTGTACTTCGCGCACTCCTCCGCCGACGAACTCGGCGAGGACCTCATGACGGTCGGCTACCTGAAGGAGACCGCGGAACAGGCGGGCCTTCCCACCGACTGGATCTCCATGGAGGAGATCGGCTGGGACCACCTCGCGGGCCGCTTCGTCGACAACCAACTCCGCTTCATCCGCAGCTGCTTCAAGCTGTACCCGTGGGAGTGGCTGACCACCGACGAGTTCGCCGAGCACGTCCTCGACACCCTCGACAACGGCGGCGGCACCGGCAGCACCCTGTGGATCGAGCCCGCCTGGAAGATGCTGCTCAGCAACAAGGCGCTGCTCGCCGTCCTGTGGGAGCTGTACCCGGACCACCCGAACCTGCTGGCCGCCTACGTCGACGGCCCGCGCGACCTCGCCACCACCACCGGCTACGTCGCCAAGCCCCTCCTGGGACGCGAGGGCGAGGGCGTCACCCTGCACGAACCGGGTTCACCACTCGTCGCGGCGGGTGAAGAACCGTGCTGCTACCAGGAGTTGGCGCCCCTGCCCGACTTCGACGGCAACCGCACGGTCCTCGGCGCCTGGGTCGTCGACGGCGAGTCGGCGGGCCTCGGCATCCGGGAGTCCGCGGGGCCGGTCACGGACGAGTACGCCCGCTTCCTGCCCCACGTCATCCTCTGAACTTGCTCAGTCCGCCGCTGCCCGGGGCTCAGGCCCCGAGCACGGCCCGCAACTGGTCGAGCCCCCAGTCCAGATCCTCCTTGCTGATCACGAGCGGCGGCGCGATCCGGATCGTCGACCCATGGGTGTCCTTCACCAGCACCCCCCGCGCCATCAGCTTCTCGGAGATCTCCCGGCCCGTCCCGAGCGCGGGATCGATGTCGACGCCCGCCCACAGCCCACGGCCGCGCACGGCGCTCACCTTCCCCGTCCCCACCAACAGCCCCAGTTCGGCGTGCAGATGCTCGCCGAGTTCGGTGGCGTGCTGCTGGAACTCCCCGCTCCGCAGCATCGCGACGACCTCCAGCGCCACCGCGCAGGCGAGCGGGTTCCCGCCGAACGTCGACCCGTGCTCACCCGGCCGGAACACCCCGAGCACGTCCCGGTCGGCCACCACCGCCGACACCGGCACGACGCCGCCGCCGAGCGCCTTGCCCAGCACGTACACATCGGGCACCACGCCCTCGTGCTCGCACGCGAACGTCCGCCCGGTGCGCCCCAGCCCCGACTGGATCTCGTCCGCGATGAACAGCACCCCGCGCTCGCGCGTCAACTCCCTCACGCCCGCGAGGTATCCGGGCGGCGGAACCAGCACCCCCGCCTCGCCCTGAATGGGTTCGAGCAGCACCGCCACCGTCTCGTCCGTGACCGCGGCCCGCAGCGCGTCCAGATCCCCGTACGGAACGATGTCGAACCCCGGCGTGTACGGTCCGAAGTCGGCCCGCGCCTCCGGGTCGGTGGAGAAGCTGACGATGGTCGTCGTCCGCCCGTGGAAGTTGTCGCTCGCCACCACGATCCTGGCCCGCCCGTCCGGCACGCCCTTGACCCGGTACCCCCACTTCCGGGCGGTCTTCACAGCGGTCTCCACCGCCTCCGCCCCGGTGTTCATCGGCAGCACCATGTCCTTGCCGCAGAGCTCCGCGAGCTGCGTGCAGAACTCGGCGAACCGGTCATGGTGGAAGGCTCGCGAGGTCAGCGTGACCCGCTCCAGCTGAGCCTTCGCGGCGTCGATGAGCCGCCGGTTGCCGTGCCCGAAATTGAGCGCGGAGTACCCGGCGAGCATGTCCAGATAGCGCCGCCCCTCGACATCCGTCATCCACGCCCCCTCGGCCGTGGCGACGACCACCGGCAGCGGATGGTAGTTGTGCGCGCTGTGCGCGTCGGAGGCGGTGATGAAGTCCTGCGTGGCGTGGGCGGGAGTCACAGAAGTCACGGGATCTCCGTTCGTACGGCTCTGTCCGGGACGGGCTTGTGGCCCGTTCCTATCGTGGCTTGCATCGTGGACAGGGAAACCTCGCCCGTCGACGCGCCCGGTAATGTGAGAACCGAGCCGTGACTGGCGCGCTGGGATGGGACCGACCATCGGGGAGCGGCTCGTGAACTGTGTGCCGTGCGCCTGGGCCGACCGAGAACCGACCGCTCATCAAGCGACGACCGCGTCCGGAGGCAGCCCCCATGTCCCAGCACGACCTCACCCCCGAATCCACCGCGTACCGCGCGGCCCTCGACGTCGTACGCAGCGTCGAGCCCCGCATCGCCGACGCCATCGGGCAGGAGCTCACCGACCAGCGCGAGATGCTCAAGCTGATCGCCTCCGAGAACTACGCGTCCCCGGCCACGCTGCTCGCCATGGGCAACTGGTTCAGCGACAAGTACGCCGAAGGCACCGTCGGCCGCCGCTTCTACGCCGGCTGCCGCAACGTCGACACCGTCGAGTCGATCGCCGCCGAGCACGCCCGCGAGCTCTTCGGCGCCCGCCACGCCTACGTCCAGCCGCACTCCGGCATCGACGCCAACCTGGTCGCCTTCTGGGCCGTCCTCGCCGACCGCGTCGAGGTCCCCTTCCTCGCGAAGACCGGGGTCCGGCAGATCAACGACCTCACCGACGCCGACTGGGCCGAGCTTCGCCAGGCCTTCGGCAACCAGCGCATGCTCGGCATGTCCCTCGACGCGGGCGGCCACCTCACCCACGGCTTCCGCCCGAACATCTCCGGAAAGATGTTCGACCAGCGTTCCTACGGCACCGACCCCGTCACCGGTCTCGTGGACTACGAGGCGCTGCGCGCGCAGGCCCGCGAGTTCAAGCCGGCCATCATCGTCGCCGGCTACTCCGCCTACCCCCGTCTGGTGAACTTCCGGATCATGCGCGAGATCGCCGACGAGGTCGGTGCCACGCTCATGGTCGACATGGCGCACTTCGCCGGTCTCGTCGCCGGCAAGGTGCTGACGGGCGACTTCGACCCGGTACCGCACGCGCAGATCGTCACGACCACCACCCACAAGTCGCTGCGCGGCCCCCGCGGCGGCATGGTCCTGTGCGACGACTCCCTCAAGGACCAGGTCGACCGCGGCTGCCCGATGGTGCTCGGCGGCCCGCTGCCGCACGTCATGGCCGCCAAGGCAGTCGCCCTCGCCGAGGCCCGGCAGCCCGCCTTCCAGGACTACGCGCAGCGCATCGTCGACAACGCCCGCGCCCTGGCCGAGGGGCTGACGCGCCGCGGCGCGACGCTGGTCACGGGCGGCACGGACAACCACCTGAACCTGATCGATGTCGCCACCTCCTATGGTCTGACCGGCCGCCAGGCCGAGTCCGCGCTGCTCGACTCCGGTGTCGTCACCAACCGCAACGCCATCCCGGCCGACCCGAACGGCGCCTGGTACACGTCCGGCATCCGCATCGGCACCCCCGCCCTCACCACGCGTGGCCTGGGCGTCGCCGAGATGGACGAGATCGCCGCCCTCATCGACCGGGTCCTGACCTCCGCCGAGCCGGGCACCACCAAGTCCGGCGCCCCCTCCAAGGCGAGCCACGTCCTGGAGCCGAAGGTCGCCGACGAGGTCGCCCACCGCGCCACCGACCTGCTGGCCGGCTTCCCGCTGTACCCGACGATCGACCTCGGCTGAGATCCCGGCCCCGACCGAGATCCCGCCCGGCCCGCGACGCGCGTGGGCCGGGCGTTCGGCTCTCGCCCTCCGTTCACAGGTCCCGCAGTTCCTGTCGCGGGCCGGGCTCCCGGTGGCGCAGCCGCATCGACGCCACGGCCCGCGGCACCCGTGCCACCAGCGGCCGCACCAGCAGGGCGAGCGCCGCCCCCGCGACCAGCCCGGGTATCGCCCACCACCAGTCGACGCCGTCGTGGTCGCGGGCCGGTACCGCGCTTCCGTCGGTCACGCTGCCGGCGGCGGCCGGTGCCGGGTAGACGGGAGCCGCACCGCCGGGCGACGTCCTGCCCATCACACCCAGCTTGTGCAGCAGGGTCCGCAACTGGTCCGGGTGCCGGGCCCGGTGCCAGTAGCCCTCCGTCTTCGGGAGGTCCGTGGCCGTGTGGATCCAGACCTCCTTGCTCTTCGGGGTGTCCGGATAGACGCGGTCCACCCGCCATTCCTGTATGTCGTGGATCAGCCACGTCACGCTCAGCTGCCGGCCCGCTCCGACGCTCAGGCCAGGCGGCAGCTCGCTCTGTCCCGGTGCCGTGTCGCCGAGCTGTTCGCTCAGCTCCCCGTACTCCTTGTCCGTGAAGTAGAGAGCCCTGCTCTCCTTGCTCTCCGGCGACACGACGAGGGCGCTCGTGGGCCCGCCGGCCAGCGCTTGCGGCGCGCCGAGCAGGAGCAGGGCGAGGGCCGCCACCGGTGCCGTGACCAGTGCGGCCATCCTGCGAACCGTACGCATCCGAACCGTACGCATCCGAACCCCCAGCCGATCCTCGGTGCGGCCTCTCCGCACCGACTCACCTCTGGTACACCGCCCGGGCCGCCCGGGTTCCCACTTCACCGGGCCCACTTCACCGGCCCCACGTCAACGGGGGTCACCTTCGGGCACCGACCGCGCGATGCGCAGCGCCTCGGCCTCCGAGCCGACGCCTTCGAGGCGCAGGGTGAAATCACCGTGCGGCCACAGCAGCGTGGGGCCCGCGGTGCGCTCCGACCGGGTCCAGCGGTCTCCGTCGTCGCCCAGCATCCAGAAGCTCAGCCGGTGGTCCCGCACGAACCACAGCCCGGTCTCCCGCCCGACCTCGACCCAACGCGGCGGCACCGGGACCGTCTTGGCGAAACCGACGTCGAGCCGCGCCGGGAACTCGTCGAGCCGGATCGTGCGGCCCTCGTCCCGCCAGCACAGGCTGAGCAGGGTGCGGTCGTGCGGCTCGCGCGCGACCGAGACCGTGTCCGGCGGCCCCAGCCCGGTCGGGATCAACGGCTCGAAACCGGCCCGGCGCGCGGCTTCCTCCAGGGACAGGGACGTGCCGCAGCCGGGCACCCGGGCACCTGCCGAAGGGGCGCTCGACGGGTCGTGACGCACCTCGACCCCGCCGAAGCCGAACCAGTCCGCGACGGCCGCCCGCACCGGTGACGTCAGCACGGCGACCGCCGCCACCCCGCACACCACCGCGGCGAGCACCCGCCGGCGCATCCGCGCCCAGCACCCCGCCCGGCGCAGCCACGCGCGCGGCCCTCGTGGCTCGGCCACGGGGGTGGGCACCCGCTCGGCGACGATCTGGGCGAGGACCCGCTCCGCCATGGTCGGGCCCGCGCCGTCGGGGCCCTCCATGAGGCGGCCCAGCGCCCGCAGCTCGTCGGGCAGGCCGCGCTCCTCACCGTCCCGCTCGCGCTCACTCATGTCCGGCACCCCCTCTCCCGAGCCTGCCGGACGCGCCGAGCCGCTGGGCCGGCATCGGCGCGGGCCCCTGCGCCGCGGGCAGCAGCTGCCCCAGCTTGCGCAGTGCGCGGCTCAGCCGGGACTTGACCGTCCCGCGCGGCCAGCCGAGTGCCTGTGCCGTCTCCACCTCGTCCATCTCCAGCAGATAGCGGCACGTGACGACGAGCCGATGGTCCTCGCTGAGCAGTTCGAGTGCGGCGAGCAGCTCGGCCCGGCGCTCCACCGCGAGCGCCGCGACCGCGGGATCCGCCGACTCGGGTATCCGTGGCTCCGCCTCCACCAGCGCGGCCTCTCGGCCGGCGAGGGCGCGTCGCCGACCCGCCGATCTGATTGTGTTCCTCGTCTCATTGGCGACGATCCGCAGCAGCCACGGCTTGAACGCCGAGCCGTCCCTGAAGCGTCCGAGCCCGCAGTACGCCTTGAAGAACGACTGCTGCACCACGTCTTCCGCGTCCGCCCCCGCGCCCAGGGCGCGCGCCGCGCGCAGAGCGATGCCGGTGAAGGCGCGGACCAACTCCGCGTACGCCTCCGGCTCTCCGGCGCGCACACGGGCGATCACCGCCCCCTCGTCGACGACGCGGCCCCCCTCCAGGCCCTCTGCCCCGGCGTCCCGCAGGCCTTCCCCCTGTGCCCTCACACCCTTGATACACCGGTCGTCAGCGATCGGTTCCCACCCGTCACCAGCCGATTCCACACTTGTCGTGGACGCGTCCCGATCCTGTCCACGGTCCATGAGGGACACCTGAGACAATGAGGAACATGGCCTCTGAACGTCCCCGTGTGCTTTCCGGAATCCAGCCCACCGCAGGCTCGTTCCACCTCGGCAACTACCTCGGCGCGGTCCGCCAGTGGGTGGCGCTGCAGGAGTCCCACGACGCCTTCTACATGGTGGTGGACCTGCACGCGATCACCGTGCCGCAGGACCCGAAGGACCTGCGGGCGAACACCCGGCTCGCCGCCGCCCAGCTGCTCGCCGCGGGTCTGGACCCGGACCGGTGCACGCTGTTCGTCCAGAGCCATGTGCCCGAGCACGCGCAGCTCGCCTGGGTCATGAACTGCCTCACCGGTTTCGGCGAGGCGTCCCGCATGACGCAGTTCAAGGACAAGTCCGCCAAGCAGGGTGCCGACCGCGCGAGCGTCGGCCTGTTCACGTACCCGATCCTGCAGGTCGCGGACATCCTCCTGTACCAGGCCCACGAGGTTCCGGTCGGTGAGGACCAGCGTCAGCACATCGAGCTGACCCGTGACCTCGCCGAGCGCTTCAACGGCCGGTTCGGTGAGGCGTTCACGATCCCGAAGCCGTACATCCTCAAGGAGACGGCGAAGATCTTCGACCTTCAGGACCCGTCGATCAAGATGAGCAAGTCGGCGTCGACGCCGAAGGGGCTCATCAACCTGCTCGACGAGCCGAAGACGACGGCCAAGAAGGTCAAGAGCGCGGTCACCGACACCGACACCGTGATCCGTTACGACGCGGTGAACAAGCCGGGTGTCAGCAACCTCCTCACCATCTACTCCACCCTCACCGGCACCGGTATCCCGGAACTGGAGCAGAAGTACGAGGGCAAGATGTACGGTGCGCTCAAGACGGACCTGGCCGAGGTCATGGTCGACTTCGTGACGCCGTTCCGGACCCGCACCCAGGAGTACCTGGACGACCCGGAGACGCTCGACGCGATCCTGGCCAAGGGCGCGGAGAAGGCGCGGGCCGTGGCCGCGGAGACCCTGGCCCAGACGTACGAGAAGGTCGGCTTCTTGCCCGCCAAGCACTGAGGCCGCTCGCGCTTCCCGTGGCCCGTACGACCGCCCGCCCACCACTCGACGACAGGAGTACGACGTGGGGACCGTAACGATCGGTGTCTCGATCGCGGTCCCGGAGCCTCACGGCAGCCTGCTCCAGGAGCGGCGCGCGGGCTTCGGCGACGCCGCGGCGCACGGTATCCCCACGCACATCACGCTGCTCCCGCCGACCGAGGTGGACGGCGGGCAGCTGCCCGCGATCGAGGAGCACCTCGCCGAAGTCGCCGCCTCCGGGCGGCCCTTCGCGATGCGTCTTTCGGGTACCGGCACGTTCCGCCCGCTGTCACCGGTCGTGTTCGTGCAGGTCGTGGAGGGCGCCGAGGCCTGCACCTGGCTGCAGAAGCAGGTCCGCGACGCGTCGGGGCCGGTCTCGCGCGAGCTGCAGTTCCCGTACCACCCGCATGTGACGGTCGCGCACGGCATCGACGAAGAGGCGATGGACCGTGCCTTCGAGGCGCTCGCCGACTACGAGGCGGCGTGGCCGTGCACCGGTTTCGCGCTGTACGAGCAGGGCGCCGACGGGGTGTGGCGCAGGCTGCGCGACTTCACCTTCGGCACCCCGCCCCTTCCGGCGCAGCCGAGAGGGCGGGGAGCCGCGCGCGCGGCCACCCGCACCGACCGGACGGACACCTAGAACCGCTACACCGGCAGGCGCCGGAACAGCGGTCGCGGCACGTGCCGCAGCCCCGCCATCACCACGCGGAGCGCTCCCGGCACCCACACCGTCTCCGAGCGGCGTCGCAGCCCGGTCTCGATGGCGACGGCCACCGCGTCCGGAGTGGTGGCCATCGGCGCCTCGGCCATCCCGGCGGTCATCTTCGAGCGTACGAATCCGGGACGTACGACCATGACGTGCACGCCCGTGCCGTGCAGCGCGTCGCCGAGGCCCTGCGCGAAGGCGTCGAGGCCCGCCTTGCTCGACCCGTAGATGAAGTTGGAGCGGCGGGCCCGCTCGCCCGCGACCGACGAGAGCACGACCAGTGAGCCGTGGCCCTGGGACTGCAGGGCCCGCGCGCAGACGAGTCCGGCGGAGACGGCGCCCGTGTAGTTGGTCTGCGCGACGCGGACCGCGGCCATCGGGTCGCCCTCGTCGTGGGCCTGGTCGCCGAGGACGCCGAAGGCGAGCAGCACCATGTCGATGTCGCCCTCGGTGAAGACCTTGCCGAGCGCCTCCTCGTGGGACTCGGCGTCCAGGGCGTCGAAAGCGACGGTGCGCACGTCGGCGCCGATGTCGCGCAGCCCGGCCGCGGCCTTGTCGAGCGCGGGGGAGGGGCGGCCCGCCAGCCACACCGTGCGGGTGCGGCGGGTGACGAGGCGGCGGGCCGTCGCGAGGGCGATCTCCGAGGTGCCGCCGAGGATGAGCAGGGACTGGGGGATGCCGAAGGCGTCCTTCATGGGAAGCGAACTCCAGGGAGAGGTCAGAGGGAGAGGCGGCGCGACAGGTCCGAGCGGAACACGCCTTCGGGGTCGAGGCGGGCCCGCAGGGAGCGGAAGTCGGCCAGGCGCGGGTACATCGCGTCGAGCAGTTCGGGGCGCAGCCGGGAGTCCTTCGCGAGGTAGACGCGCCCGTCGGCGGCGGCGACCTCCCCGTCGAGTTCGTCGAGGAACGGGCCGAGCCCCGGCAGGTTCGCGGGGATGTCGAGCGCGAGGGTCCAGCCCGGCATCGGGAACGAGAGCCAGCCCGGGTCGCCGTCGCCGAACCGCTTGAGGACGGCGAGGAAGGAGGGGCAGCCGCGCTCCGAGATCCGCCGCACGACCCTGCGCAGGGCCTCCTCCTTCCCGTGACCGACGACGAACTGGTACTGCACGAAGCCGCCGCGGCCGTAGACGCGGTTCCAGTGCGGGACGCCGTCGAGGGGGTGGAAGAACGTGGACAGTTTCTGGATCTCGCCGGTGCGGGACCTGGGGGCCTTGCGGTACCAGAGCTCGTTGAAGAGGCCGACCGTGGTGCGGCCGAGGAGCCCCTCGGGGACGAAGGAGGGGGCCGCGGGCAGTCGGCCGGGGCGGAAGGCGAGCGGGGCGCGGCGGGTCCTGCGGGGCAGGGCGTCGAGCGGGGCGTGGTCGCCGCGGGTCAGGACGGAGCGGCCCGTCGCGGCGCCGCGCGCGAGCAGGTCGATCCAGGCGACCGAGTAGCGGTAGCGGTGATCGGTGGCGGTGAGGCGGGCCATCAGGTCGTCGAGGTCCGTGGCGCGTTCGGTGTCGACCGTCATCAACGACGTCTCCACGCGGTGCAGTCGGATCGTGGCGGTGAGGATGACGCCGGTCAGGCCCATGCCGCCCGCGGTGGCGTCGAAGAGCTCGGTGCCCTGTTCGACGATGCGTACCTCGCCGTCGGCGGTGAGGAGTTCGAGGGCGCGGACATGCCGGGAGAAGGATCCGGCGACGTGGTGGTTCTTGCCGTGGATGTCGGCGCCGATCGCGCCGCCGACCGTGACGTAGCGGGTGCCGGGGGTCACCGGGACGAACCAGCCGAGCGGCAGCAGTACTTCCATCAGGCGGTGCAGGGAGACGCCCGCGTCGCACAGGACGGTGCCGCCGGCGACGTCGATGGCGTGGATGCGGTCGAGGCCGGTCATGTCGAGGACCGCGCCGCCCGCGTTCTGCGCGGCGTCTCCGTAGGCCCGGCCGAGGCCCCGGGCGATGCCGCCGCGTCGGCCGGTGACGGCGCACTCCCTGACCGCCGCCACCGTCTCCTCGTAGGACCGGGGGCGCACCAGATGCGCGGAGGTCGGAGCGGTGCGGCCCCACCCGGTGACCGGCACGGTGTCGTAGCCGGGGCCCGGGCGGACGGAGGGCGATGCGGTGGGTGACGCGGCGGGCGGTGCGGGGGTCTGTGCGGGGGACTGTGAAGGGGCGGCAGGCATGAATGCGACCGTATCGCCCCATGAAGGGCGGTTTGCCCTGAATCTCATATCTCCTCACCGAAATGGGTGATTGATGGGGTGTCATCCGAAATGGTGCGAGCTGCTGGCGCATCGGCCCCCAGAGTGAGGCCACATGGACGACATGGACCGCCGACTTCTCTCGGCACTGCGCGACTGCGGCGACGCCCCGCGCGTGGCCGCCGCCGCCCGTGCGCTGTCCTGGGCCGGGGAGCACGGGGCGCTCTGGCTGGCGGCCGGGCTCGTGGGGGCCGCCGCCGACCGGGAGCGCCGCTCGGCCTGGCTGCGCGCCACGGCGCTGACCGCCGGGGCGCATCTGGCGAGCATGGGCGTGAAACGGGCGGTGCGCAGGCCCCGGCCCGCGCAAGGACTCGGCGTCGAACCCCTGGTGCGCACCGCCGGCCGGCACTCCTTCCCCAGCTCGCACGCGACGTCGGCGGCCGCCGCCGCGGTCGCGTACGGGGCGGTGCGGCCCGTCGGCGCCCATCTGGTGCCGCCCCTAGCCGCCGCGGTGTGCGTCTCCCGGATGGTCGTCGGCGTGCACTACCCGTCCGACGTCGCGGCGGGCGCGGCCCTCGGCGCGCTGACCGCGCGGCTCGGGGCGCGCTGGGCGAGCGGGGGAGCGGCGCGATGACGGAGGGCACCGAGAGCACGGCCGTACTGGACCGCCCGCGCGAGGAGCGGCGCGGGCCCACCCCGCTCGGGCTGCCCGCCGGACTGCTGCGCACGGCGCGCCCCCGGCAGTGGGTGAAGAACGTCCTCGTGGTGGCCGCCCCCGCGGCGGCGGGCGAGCTGTTCTCGCGGCACGCGCTGACCCAAGTGGCGCTGGTCTTCTGCCTGTTCACGGCCGCCGCGTCGGCGGTGTACCTGATCAACGACGCGCGGGACGCCGAGGCCGACCGCGCGCACCCCGTGAAGCGGAACCGTCCGGTCGCCGCGGGGCAGGTCCCCGTACCGGTCGCCTACGCGGTCGGAGCGGTCCTCGCCGCGCTCGCGCCCACCGCCGCCGCGGCGCTGTGCAACCCGATGACCGCGGCGCTGCTCACCGCGTACGTCGGCATGCAACTGGCGTACTGCGTCAGCCTCAAGCACGTCCTCGTCGTCGACCTGGTCGTGGTGACCACCGGCTTCCTGATGCGGGCGATGATCGGCGGAGTCGCGCTCGGGATCCCGCTGTCGCGCTGGTTCCTGATCACCACCGGGTTCGGGGCGCTGTTCATGGTCTCGGCGAAGCGGTACTCCGAGGCCGTGCAGATGGCGGACAGGGACGGCGCCACGCGGGCCCTGCTGTCCGAGTACACGACCGGGTACCTGCGCTTCGTCTGGCAGTTGGCGGCCGGGGTCGCCGTGCTCGCCTACTGCCTGTGGGCGATGGAGGAGGGCGGCGTCGCCCGCAGCAGCCTGCTGCCCTGGCGGCAGCTGTCGGTGGTGGCGTTCGTCCTGGCCGTCCTGCGCTACGCCGTCTTCGCCGACCGGGGCACGGCCGGCGAGCCGGAGGACGTGGTGCTCAGGGACCGGGCGCTCGCCGTCATCGGCCTGATGTGGCTCGCCATGTACGGGCTCGCGGTCGCCGACTGGTGAGGCGCGCACGGGAGCTGGCGCCCGAGCTGGCCGGGTTCGCGGCCGTCGGGATCTGCGCGTACGCCGCCGACCTCGGACTGTTCGTGTGGCTGCGCGGACCGGTGGGGCTCGACCCGCTCACCGCCAAGTCGCTGTCCTTCGTGGCGGGCTGCTCGGTGGCGTACGCGGGCAACGCGCTCGGTACGTACCGCCGCAAGGCCGCGGAGGTCTCGCGGCTGCGGCAGTACGGGGTGTTCTTCGCGGTGAACGTGGCGGGGGCGGTGGTCCAGCTGTTGTGCATCGCCGTGTCGCACTACGGACTTGGGCTGACCTCGCGGCGCGCGGACACCGTATCCGGGGCGGGAGTCGGCATGGCACTGGCCACGGTGCTGCGGTTCTGGGGTACCCGGACTCTGGTCTTCGGAGCGGGTGCGATCCGTACGAGAACGGTTGAAACGGCCGAACAGGGCAGGCTTGGATCATGGACTGGCTGAAGAAGCTCCCCGTTGTCGGCCCCTGGGCGAGCCGGCTGATGCAGACGCACGCCTGGCGGGCGTACGAGCAGCTCGACGCGGTGCACTGGGCGCGGCTCGCCGCGGCGATGACGTTCATCAGTTTCCTCGCGCTGTTCCCGCTGCTCACCGTGGCCGCGGCGATCGCGGCCGGCACGCTCTCCACCGCCCAGCAGCACACACTGCAGGACAAGATCAGCGATCAGGTGCCCGGCATCTCCGACCAGCTGGACATCCAGGCGCTGGTCGACAACGCGGGCACGATCGGCCTCGTGGCCGGTGCGCTGCTGCTGTTCACGGGCATCGGCTGGGTCGGATCGATGCGGGAGTGCCTGCGGGCCGTGTGGGAGCTGCCGGACCAGGAGGAGAACCCGGTCCTGCGCAAGCTCAAGGACGCCGGGGTGCTCGTCGGCCTCGGCGGAGCGGGGCTCGCCTCGCTCGCGGCGTCCACGGTCGCGTCCACCGCGGTGGGAGCGACCGCGGACCAGCTCGGGATCGACAAGGAGGGCTGGGGCGGCTTCCTGCTCCAGGCACTGGCCTTCGCGATCGCGGTGCTCGCGGACTTCCTGCTGCTGCTCTACGTACTGACGCTGCTGCCCGGGGTGGCACCGGAGCGCCGCGACCTTGTGATCGCGGCGCTCATCGGGGCCGTCGGCTTCGAGCTGCTGAAGCTGCTGCTCGGCGGCTACATGAAGGGCGTCGCCGCGAAGAGCATGTACGGCGCGTTCGGTACGCCCGTCGCGCTGCTGCTGTGGATCAACTTCACGGCGAAGCTGCTGCTGTTCTGCTCGGCCTGGACGGCGACCGGGGTCAACTCCGCTTCTGAACGGGCCACTTCTTACGAACAACGAACACCGCACCAGCCAGCACCACCAGCACACCGCCAATGATGGCGAGCGCGATGCCCATGCCGCTGGAACCGCCGGACGTGGAGACCGCCGCGTGGGCGGCCGGCTTCGCGGGGCCCGCGTCACCCTTCGGGCTCGTCGTGGCGCTCGGGGCGGTCTGCGACTTCGGCAGGACGAGGTGGCCGACCGGCGTCACCTTCCCGTCGGCGGCGAACCCCCAGTCCAGGAGGCGGGCGGTCTCCTTGTAGACCGCGTGGGACTCCTTGGCCTCGGGGTTCATGACGGTGACGAGCAGCACCTTGCCGTCGCGCTCGGCGACACCCGTGAAGGTCGCGCCCGCGTTCGTGGTGTTGCCGTTCTTGACGCCCGCGATGCCCTTGTACGGGGACAGGTCGCCCTCGCCGGTGAAGAGCCGGTTGGTGTTCTGGATCTCGAAGGTCTCGGTCGTCTTCCCCTTCTTCTGCTTCTTGGGCAGCTTCGCGGTGACCGTCGAGCAGTACTCGCGGAAGTCGTCGTTCTGCAGCCCCGCGCGGGCGAAGAGGGTCAGGTCGTACGCGGACGAGTGCTGGCCCTTCTCGTCGTAGCCGTCGGGGGTCACCACGTGCGTGTCCTCGGCCTGCAGCTCGTCGGCGTGGGCCTGCATGTCCTGGACGGTCTGCGGCACTCCGCCGTTCATCGCGGACAGCACGTGCACCGCGTCGTTGCCCGAGCGCAGGAACACACCGAGCCACAGGTCGCGGACGGTGTACGTGTAGTTCTCCTTGATGCCCGCGATGCTGGAGCCCTGGCCGACGCCCTGGAGGTCGGAGAGCTCCACCTTGTGCTTCTGCGTCTTGAGGAACTTGTGCAGCAGCGTGTCCGCGAACAGCATCTTCAGGGTGCTCGCGGGCGGCAGCTCCCAGTGGGCGTTGTGCGAGGCGAGCACGTCACCGGACTCGGCGTCCGTGACGATCCACGACTTGCCCGTCAGCTTCTCGGGGAGCACCGGGGCCCCCGCCCCCAGATTGACCTGGGTTCCCGGCTTGGCGAGCTGGTCGCCACCGATGTTCGACATCTTCGCCGGCGGCTTGTCGTCGCCCGCCCCGTCCGCCGCCACCGCGGGGGTGATCCCCACGAGCGACAGCGAGCAGGCCGCGAGGAGCAGCGCGGATTTCTTCACGTACGACGTCAAGTACGACTCATGGGTGGCAGGCACGGACGAGAACGTACATGTACCGGGCCCGTAAGTCTCCGCCGAGGTGTTCTGTGTCTCCCCGGCCCCACCCCGGCGGCGGTGCGGGAGAAGCGCTGGCGATACTGAACGTATGAAGCTCAGTCGCCCCGTCTCCTGGTTCCTGCTCGCCTTCGGGGTGTGGTCCTGGATCATCTGGGTCACTTTCGCCAAGAATCTGTGGAAGGACGGCAGCGGCCTCGCCTTCGACGACGCCGGGGATCCGACCGCGTACTTCTGGGTGCACCTGACCCTCGCCGTCGTCTCCTTTGTCTTGGGGACGGTGGTAGGGGCCATCGGGTTCCGTGGCGTCCGGGCCCTGCGCGGGAACGCATAGCGGCCGCGGGCATGGTCGTCGTCCTCGTACTGATCGCCGTCGCCGTGCTCGCGGCGTTCGCCGGACTGCACCACTACGCCTGGCGGCGCCTCGTCCGGGACACGACGGCCGGGCCCGGGTGGCCCAGACGGCTGGGTACCGCCGTGTTCGTGGCGGGCCCGGTGCTGATGTTCGCGGCGCTGATCGCGGAGCGGGCCGGTGCGCCGTTCCCGCTGCAGCAGGTGCTGGCGTGGCCGGGGTTCCTGTGGATGGCGTTCGCCCTCTACCTGCTGCTCGCGCTGCTGGTGGGGGAGGTCGTACGGCCGCTGCTGCGACGTGTGCTCGACCGGCGCACGCCCCCCGAGCCGAAGCCTGAGCCAGAGTCAGACCCTGAGGCGGAACCGGAACCGGAACCGGAACCGGAAACGGAACCCGAGCCCGCCCCCGTGGCGGCCCCCACCCGTCGCCTCGTCCTCGCCCGCACCGTGGGCGCCGCCTCCGCCGTCGCCGCGGCGGGCATCGTGGGCAACGGCGCGTACGGCGTGCTGCGCGGTCCGAAGGTGAAGCGGGTCACCGTCCCGCTGGCCAAACTGCCGCGCTCCGCCCACGGGTTCAGGATCGCGGTGGTCAGCGACGTCCACCTCGGGCCCGTGCTCGGCCGGGGCTTCGCCGAGCGCGTCGTCGACATCGTCAACGGCACGCAGCCCGACCTGATCGCGGTCGTCGGCGACCTCGTCGACGGAAGCGTCGAGGACCTCGCCCCGGCGGTCGCCCCGCTGGCCCGGCTGCGTTCCCGGCACGGCACCTACTTCGTCACCGGCAACCACGAGTACTTCTCCGGCGCCGACCCGTGGGTCGAGCACGTCCGCGAGATCGGCATGCGGCCGCTGGCCAACGCCCGGGTGGAACTCGGGGCGTTCGACCTCGCGGGCGTCAACGACATCACCGGCGAGAACCACGGTGAGGGACCGGACTACGCCAAGGCGCTCGGCGGCCGCGACACCTCCCGCGCGGCCGTGCTTCTCGCCCACCAGCCCGTGATGATCCACCAAGCCGTCGAACACGGTGTCGACCTCCAGCTTTCCGGCCATACACACGGCGGCCAGCTGTGGCCCGGCAACTTCGTCGCGGACGCGGCCAACCCGACCCTCGCAGGTCTGGACCGCTACGGCGACACCCAGCTCTACGTCAGCCGCGGCGCCGGCGCCTGGGGTCCTCCGGTGCGGGTCGGCGCGCCCTCCGACGTCACCGTGGTCGAGCTGGCCTCCCGCAAGGCCTGACCGGATACCGCCCTACCTCCCGTGACGACTGTGACACGCACGGTGTCCGTGCCGCAGCATCATGTGACGGACTTGTGTTCGCGATGTGTGCGAACAGGGTTCGAGACCCCGACGAAACGGATGAGGAGGTGGCTACGTGTGTTGCGGCGCAGTGCGTTCCGACTGCCCCGGCACCCGGCCTCGGTGGGGCTCGCGCGGCTGCGGGTGCGCGATCACCTGGCGGTCTGGGGGCACGTGGGACCGGCCGATGCGCTCGACATCGCCGTGCTGCTCGTGTCCGAGCTGGCGACGAACGCGATCCGGCATGGTCCCGTGCGTGAGCGGGAGTTCGAGGTCGCGGTGACGGTCCTCGCGGACGGCTCGTGCTTCATCGAGGTGTCCGACGAGTCGTCCGCGGACCCCGAACTCAGACCCCCGCGCACGGTCGACGACGAGAACGGCCGCGGCCTCCACCTGGTCGACGCGCTCTCCGAGGCGTGGGGGGTGTGGCACCGGGGTCGTTACGGCAAGACGGTCTGGGCGCTGGTGCGTTCCTGACCGGGATCAGCAGCTTGTCCGAAGGAGTCGGGCCCTGTCCCCGCCCTCTCCGAAGTCCCGCACCCGGGCTCAGGCCCGCCGCCGCCCCGACGGCCGTGCCCGGCGCCGCAGCGCGACCAGGCCGCCGCCCGCGAGTGCCGCGAGCGCCGCCGAACCGCCGAGCGCCCAGCCCTCCCGGTGTTCGGTGCTCCCGGAGACCGCGGACATGGCCGCCGCCCCCGCCGCCCCCGCCGCCGGAGAGGCGGACGACTTCGGCCGCTCGCTCAGCGGCACGACCAGTTCACCGACCGCGCTCACTTTGCTCCCTGCCCGGAAGCCCCAGTCGAGCAGCGCGGCCGTCTCCTGGTAGACCGCCTCGTAACCGGACTTGGGGTGCATGACGGTGACGAGGAGAGTGCGTCCGTCGCGGGTGGCGGCGCCGGTGAAGGTGTTGCCCGCGTGCGAGGTGTAGCCGTTCTTGACGCCGATCAGGCCCTCGTACGGCGTGACGCCCTGACCGGTGAGCAGGCGGTCGGTGTTCTGGATCTGGAAGGTCTTGGAGCCGCCCGCCGGGAAGTCGGCGGTCTTCGTGGCGCAGTAGCCGCGGAAGTCGGCGTTCTTCAGCCCGGCCCGCGCGAAGAGCGTGAGGTCGTACGCGGACGAGACCTGGCCCTTGTGGTCGAAGCCGTCCGGGCTGACGACATGGGTGTCGTTCGCCTGGAGGTCCTTCGCGCGGGCCTGCATCTGCGCGACGGTCTCGTCGACACCGCCGTTCATGTGCGCGAGGACGTGCACCGCGTCGTTGCCCGAGCGCAGGAAGACGCCCTGCCACAGCTGGTGCACGGTGTACGTCGTGCCGGCCTGGATGCCGACGAGGCTGGAGCCGAGCGGGATCCCGGCCAGGTCCTCCGCCGTCACCCTGTGCTTCTCGGCGCTGTCGAACTTCGGCAGGACCGTGTCCGCGAACAGCATCTTCAGCGTGGAGGCGGGCGGCAGCGCCTTGTGCGCGTTGTAGGAGGCCAGCACCTCGCCGCTGTCGTTGTCGGCGACGACCCACGCCCTGGCGTTGAGGCCCGGCAGCTGGGGCGCCCCCGAGCCGCGGCGCACCTGCACCCCGGACGCGCCGAGCCGGGCACCGCCCACGGCGGTCGCCGCGGAGGCCGACTGTGCGGGCAGGGCGAGAGCGGCGGCCGCACCCATGCCGAGGCCGAGGGCCGCACGGCGGCTCAATCGAGGGAGCTGCTGCGACTGCGGGGGCTGCGGGGACTGCGGGGACGAGGCTGTGCCGGGCATCCCGCGAACGTACAGGCCCAAGCTGAGGCAAAGGTAAGAGGGGCCCGGCTTACGCGTCCCTGGGCCGGGTCATCCCCGGCAGGAAGTCGGTGAACAGTTCGTGCACCTCCAGGACGAGCGGCCGCAGCACCCGGAACCGGGCGAGCGAGACGCCCCGCGTCGTCAGCCTGGCCCCGCGCTCGGCGAGCCGCCGGCTGCGCTCGCGCCCCTCCGACGAGTCGAAGACCCAGTACAGGACGAGCCCCATCTGCGACAGCCACATCAACTCCGGGAGGATCTCGGCGAGTTCGGCCGGCACCTTCGCCTTCGACCCGGCGAGCACCTCCCGGTGCACGGAGATCGCGGCCTCCCGGGCGTGCTCCGACTCGGGCGAGAAGGGGCTGAGCGGCGACTCGGGGTCGGCCGCGTTCTTGAAGAACTGGGCCGCGAACTCGTGGTACGGCGTCGCGATGTCCAGCCACACCCGCAGCACGCCCGCGATCCGCGCCTCCAGATCGGTCTCCGTGTCGAGCACCGGCCGGACCGCTGCCTGGTGCTCGGCGGCGATCCGGTCGTAGAACCCCTGGATGAGGTGTTCCTTCCCGGCGAAGTAGTAGTACGCGTTGCCGACCGAGACCCCGGCCTCCTGGGCGATGGCCCGCATCGTGGTCTTGTCGTAGCCCCGTTCCCGGAACAGCCGCATCGCGGTCTCCAGGATCAGCGCCCGCGTCTGCTCGCTCTTCACGGTCTTGTCTGCTGCCACGCCGTCGAGCCTAATCGGCCGCCCGGCAGCCGCCGTCACAGGCGGCATCCCGCGCCGGGGCCCCGCCTCGGGAGGCGGCGCCCCCGTACCCGTACGCCTCGTGGAACCAGCCGTGCTTCGGGTCGTACGTCCAGCCGTCCGCCCGCCGGTACGCCCCGCCGCCGGCCCGTGCGCCCCACTGGGCCTCGCGGTACTTGGCCGCGCCGAGCACCACCTGCTTGGCGATCTTCATCCCGGCGGGCGTGGCCATCCGGTGGGCGGTGGGCCGGTACTCGCGCAGCGCCCACATGCACACGACCCAGGCTGCCTGGCCGCGGTAGATCTGCCCGCCGTCCGCGATCACGGTGATCTCGCTGAGCGTCGCCGAGTGATCGAGGTCCGGGAAGAGCGCCCGGGCCCGGGAGTGCCCGGCGGGCACGAGGTCGAGCGGCACCAGCTGGCGCTGCTTGACCAGCCAGTTCCGTACGAACGTGCACAGCGAGCACTCCGCGTCGTACAGGACGGTGAGCCGGCGGACCGGGGCCACCCCCGTGCCCCGGTCCGCTTCCCTCGTGACTCCCACCGCTGTCACGCCCCGGCCACCGGAGCGGCCCAGCCCTGCGGCGGGACCGGCGGCTGCAGCTCGCGTTCCATGACGCCGCGCCGCCGGATCTTGTTGAGGACGTAGACGTTGCCCAGGTGCATCACACCGAGCACGAGGAGCACGACGCCGAGCTTGGTGGAGAGCGCCTCGAAGATCTCGCGCGTGCTGCCGATGGTCTCGTCGCCGCTCAGGTACAGGGCCACGAAGCCGAGGTTCACCAGGTAGAACCCCACCACCAGGAGGTGGTTGACGGCGTCGGCGAGCTTCTCGTTCCCGTGCAGCACGTCGGCCAGGAAGATCCGGCCGTTACGGCTCAGGGTGCGCGCCACCCAGATGGTCAGCCCGATGCTGACGACGAGGTAGACGGCGTATGCGACGACTGTGAGGTCCATGCCCCACCCTCCTTGAACGCGTTCAAAAACGCTGACAGGGGTGAATCTAGCCCTGTTTTTGAACGCGTTCAAGCGAGAGTCGTCGTGCGGGGCCGAAGGTGACGCGGGTCTCAAGTGCGGGCGAGTTCGGGCCTCTTGAGGTAGTCGGTGAAGCCGATGACATTGCCCCACGGGTCGGCGAACTCCACGACGTACCCGGTGGAGGTGGAGAAGGGCGGGTCGAGCGGCTCGATCCCCGCGGCCCGCAGTGCCCCGGCCGCGGCCTTCGCGTCCGGCACCTCCAGCCACAGCCGCACCGCGGGCCACGCGGGCGGCCGCTGCCCGAAGCCGTCCTCGGCGCGCAGCAGCAGCCCCGGCGTCTCTTTCCCCACTCCGAGCAGGGCGATCCCGGCCTCGTCGAGCCGGAACGTCACGGGGAACCCGGCGCGCTCGTAGAAGGCGACGGCCTCGGGCAGGTCCCCGACGGGGAGCAGGGCGTTGTCGAACCCGCGGATGTCCAGCTGGTCAGATGACATACCGTCAGATTAGGCGTGCATCAGGCAAATACGGCTCATTCCGGCCCGTCCGCGACGGTGTCAGATCCGTGGCGCCCCGGTCACCGCGGTCATCAGGCAGTACAGGGACGTCGACGCGGCGAGGAACATGAGGTTGTTCTTGGGGCCGCCCCAGGCGATGTTGGCTACCGGTTCCGGGGTGAGCATGCGTCCGAGGAGCGTGCCGTCGGGGTCGTAGCAGTGCACGCCGCCGTCCATGGCCGCCGCCCACAGCCGCCCGTCGTCGTCGAAGCGGATGTTGTCGAACCGGCCGAGCCCGTCCCGCGTCTCGGCGAACACCTTGCCGTCGGAGAGCGTCCCGTCCTCCCGTACGTCGAAGACGCGCAGGACGCCGCCGCGCGTGTCGGACACGTACAGCTGACGCTCGTCGGGCGAGAACACGAGCCCGTTCGGCGCCCCGAACCCGTCGGCGGCCAGCCGCACTTCACCGCTACCGGGGTCGATCCGGTAGACGTGGTTCGCCCCGATCTCGGACTCGGCGCGAAAACCCTCGTAGTCGCTGGTGATCCCGAAGTCCGGGTCCGAGAACCACACCGAGCCGTCCGAGCGCACCACGGCGTCGTTCGGGCTGTTGAACCGCTTGCCCTGCCAGCGGTCGGCGAGCACGGTGATCCGCCCGTCGTGCTCGGTCCTGGTCACCCGCCGGTTGCCCTGCTCGCAACTGATGAGCCGGCCCTGGCGGTCGAGGGTGTTGCCGTTGACGTGCCCGGCGGGGGAGCGGAAGACGCCGACGGCGCCGGTGGCCTCGTCCCAGCGCAGCAGCCGGTCGTTGGGGATGTCGCTCCAGATCAGCTGGCGCCAGGCGGGCAGATAGACCGGCCCCTCCACCCAGCGGCCCTCGTTGTGCAGCACCTGGAAGAAGTGGTCGCCGCTCGCGCAGCGTTCGGTGCGGAAGCGGTCGTCCAGGATGTCGTACGAGACGGGGACGCGCTCGATGGACACGGTCAGCCTCCAGAAGTTCGATGCCGAATCTCATTCGCCTGAACTCGACTATGGCAGAACGAGATACGGTTGCGCCATGGAGATCGTGGACGACATCGACCGGAAGCTGATCGCGGCGCTGCAGCGCGACGCGACGACGGCCTACGCGGCGCTCGGCAAGGAGGCCGGCCTCTCGGCGGGCGCGGCCCACGAGCGCGTACGCAAGCTGCGTGAGCGGGGCGTCATCCGGCGCACGACCGTCGACGTGGACCCGGCGGCGCTCGGCCAGGACGTCCTCGCGTACGTGATGGTCGAGTCCTCGGCCTGGATGGGCGAATCGGCGGCGGCCTTCGCGGCGATCCCGGAGATCGTGGAGGCCCACGTCATCGCGGGCAGCGCGTCGCTCCTGCTGAAGGTGCGATCGGCGACGCCCGGCCGACTCCAGGACGTGCTGCGGCGGTTGTACGCGATCGAGGGCGTGAGCGGGACGCAGGCGACGGTGGTCCTGGAGACGTTCTTCGAGCGGGGTGTGGCGGTGGAGGGCGGCCTGTCCGGCTGAGGGTCCCGGCCGATTGTCAGTGGTGGCCCGTACCGTCTTCGGCATGGGGATGGTGACGTTCGTCGACGAGACGACATCAGGGGACAGGGGCGCGGCCTTCGGGCTGGAGATCGCCGAGGAGCGGCTCACCGTGCGGGAGTTGATCCGGCGGCGGGTCTTCCAGGAGGTCGCGGAGTTCAACGCGCGACCGGCTTCGCAGGTGTTCCAGGGCCTCGTGCGGCCCGAGGACACGGAGCGCGTGCTGAACGGGTACGCGCTGCGCACACCGCGCCGGATCGACCCGGAGGCGCAGACCGAGCGAGCCCTGGCGGCGTTCGCGGGGAACGGCTTCCTGGTGCTCGTCGGCGACCGCCAGGTGACGGAGCCGGACGAGGAGATCGAGCTGGCGCTCGGCGTCGAGGTGACGTTCCTCAAGCTCGTGGCGCTGGTGGGTGGCTGACCATGGAGATGCTGATCAGTCCGGACAAGGTGCAGGGCCACGTCGCCGCGCGGGAGGCCGGTCCGCTCGCCTACGAGGCGCTGCGCGCGGCGATGAACCAGGAGGGGTTCCGGGGGTATGTGTGGGGCCAGGTCCTCGTCGTGCTGGAGAGACTCGATCCCGCGCTGCGCGCGGACGTCGCGGGGGAGTTGGGCCGGCTGTACGCCGCGTCGCGCTCCGACCGGCCGGTGAGGGTGGAGGTGCTGCGGTTGCTGCAGGAGGTGGGCGCCGATCTGCCGGGTGATCCGCTCGCGGCCGAGCGGATCACCGAGCTGGAGAAGCTCGGACTGGAGGACTCCATCTGGTGGGCCGCCGGCCTGGAGGCCGTCGCCGAGCACGAACTGGCCGCCGGCCGCCCGCTGTCCGCGCCGGTGGTGGCGTTCCTGCGCCGGTGCGCCCTGGAGGCGTACCGACGTCCGGAGATGGCGGCCCTGGCCAAGCGGCTGACGGACCCCGTGCTGAACGTGGGAGAGGCCTGGGCCGAGCGGGCCATGGAGGAGGCCGCCGAGGAGCCGTGGCGGGCCCTGCTCGCACACGCCGCGACCGCGACGGCGGCCAAGCCCACGGCGAAGTGGGACAAGGCCGCCCTCGCGCTCATCGACCCCCTCGGCCCCGACGCCGTGCGGGCGGCGGTGCTCGGCTGGCTCCCGCTCGTCGGCCGGCCCCGCACCTTCGAGTTCACCACCGCGCGGCACGGGCCCGACGCGAACCGCACCTTCGACCCGTACAACGCCAACGCGCTGCGCGGTCTGACCTGGATCCTCGCCCTGCTCCCCGCCCACCCGGAGACCGCCCGCACGCTCGGCGCCCTCGTCGAGACGGCGCTGAAGAAGGTCGCCGGGCTCGGCCCGGTCAACCCCAAGGTGGCCAACGCGGGGGTGAACGCGCTGGCGAGGATCGACGGCGATGCCGCGCTCGCCGAGCTGGCCCGGCTCACCACCCGCGTCACCTACAAGGCGACCGCCAAGCTGCTCGGCGCCGCCCTCGACGCCCACGCGCGGGCCCTCGGGCTGACCCGCGAGGAGGTGGAGGAACTGGCAGTGCCCGCCTACGGACTGACCGAGGTGGGTGGCGCGACCCTCCAACTGGGCGACACCACAGCTCTGTTGGAGGTCCACGGCACCGCGGCGGTCCTGCGCTGGCGCACCGCGGCGGGCAAGGAGATCAAGTCGGTCCCGGCCGCCGTCAAGCGCGACCACGCCGACGAGCTCAAGGAACTCAAGGCCGCCGTCAAGGACATCGGCAAGATGCTCGGCGCCCAGGTCGAGCGCCTGGACCGGCAGTTCCTCGCCCGGCGCGTCTGGACGTACGACGCCTGGCGCGAGCGCTACCTCGACCATCCGCTGGTCGGCACTCTCGCCCGCCGCCTGCTGTGGGTCGTCGACGGCACCCCGGCCGGGTACGCGGACGGCGCGCTGCGCACCCTGACGGACGACCCGGTCGAGGCGGGCCGGGAGGTCACCCTCTGGCACCCCGTCGGCCGCGAGCCCGCCGAGGTGGTCGCCTGGCGCGACTGGCTGGAGCGGCACCAGGTCACCCAGCCGTTCAAACAGGCCCACCGCGAGGTGTACCTGCTCACCGACGCGGAGCGGGCGACGGGCACGTACTCGAACCGGTTCGCCGCGCACGTCGTGCGCCAGCACCAGTTCCACTCCCTCGCGGCGGTCCGCGGCTGGCGCAACAAGCTGCGGCTCTGCGTCGACGACGAGGCGCCGCCCGCGACGCGCGAACTGTCGCAGTGGGGCCTGCGCGCCGAGTACTGGATCGAGGGCGACGGCGAGGAGTACGGCGTCGACACCACCGAGTCCGGCAGCTATCTGCGGCTGCGCACCGACCAGGTCCGCTTCTACCCGATCGACGCCCCGCAGAACTCGGCGCACTGCTACGGCGGCGAGTACCGCATGTGGCTGCGCGACGGCGCGGACCCCGTCGAGCCGCTGCCCCTGGAGGACATCCCGCCGCTCGTCCTCTCCGAAGTCCTGCGCGACGTCGACCTGTTCGTCGGCGTGGCCAGCGTCGGCAACGACCCGACGTGGCAGGACGGCGGCCCCGGCGGCCGCTTCCAGGCGTACTGGTCCTCGTACAGTTTCGGCGAGCTGAACCAGAGCGCCGAGACCCGCCGCGTCCTGCTGGAGCGCCTCGTCCCGCGCCTGGCGATCGCCGACCGCTGCACCATCGAGGGCCGCTTCCTGCACGTCAAGGGCGAGCTGCACACGTACAAGATCCACCTGGGCTCGGGGAACATCCTGATGACGCCGAACGACCAGTACCTGTGCATCGTCCCGAAGTCGGGCACCGGCGCGGGACCGCAGACCGGCTACCTGCCCTTCGAGGGCGACCGCACCCTGGCCGTCGTCCTCAGCAAGGCGACGCTGCTCGCCGACGACACGAGGATCACCGACCCGACGATCCTGAGCCAGATACGCCGGTGAACGCACGTGGGCCCCGCTCCCTCGTGCGGAACACGAGGGAGCGGGGCCCACGGACAGGCGTGACCCGGAAGGTCAGAAGCGGCGCGTGATCAGCGCGCGCTTCACTTCCTGGATCGCCTTGGTGACCTCGATGCCGCGCGGGCAGGCGTCCGTGCAGTTGAACGTCGTGCGGCAACGCCACACACCGTCACGGTCGTTGAGGATCTCCAGGCGCTGCTCCCCGGCCTCGTCGCGCGAGTCGAAGATGAAGCGGTGGGCGTTCACGATGGCGGCCGGACCGAAGTACTGGCCGTCGTTCCAGAACACCGGGCAGGACGACGTGCACGCGGCGCACAGGATGCACTTGGTGGTGTCGTCGAAGCGGGCCCGGTCCTTGTCGGACTGGAGGCGCTCACGCGTCGGCTCGTTGCCGTTCGTGACGAGGAACGGCATGACGTCGCGGTACGCCTGGAAGAACGGGTCCATGTCCACGACCAGGTCCTTCAGGACCGTCAGGCCCTTGATGGCCTCGACCGTGATCGGCTTCTCGGGGTTGATGTCCTTGAGAAGCGTCTTGCAGGCCAGACGGTTCTTGCCGTTGATCCGCATCGCGTCGGAGCCGCAGATGCCGTGCGCGCAGGAGCGACGGAACGTCAGCGTGCCGTCCTGCTCCCACTTGATCTTGTGCAGCGCGTCGAGAACCCGCTCCTTGGGGTCCATCTCCAGCTGGAAGTCCTGCCAGGTCGACTCGTCGGAGACCTCCGAGTTGAACCGGCGCACGCGCAGCGTGATCGTGATGTACGGGGAGTCGGCGAAGCCGGGCTCGGGTGCGCCTGCCGCTTCCGCCTTGTCCATGGTCGGGGTAGCCATCAGTACTTACGCTCCATCGGCTGGTAGCGGGTCTGGACGACCGGCTTGTAGTCGAGACGGATCGACTCGGAGCCGTCGTCGCCGACCTCGCGGTACGCCATGGTGTGGCGCATGAAGTTGACGTCGTCCCGGGTCGGGAAGTCCTCGCGGTAGTGACCGCCGCGGGACTCCTTGCGGGCCAGGGCGGAGGTCGCCATGACCTCGGCCAGGTCGAGCAGGTTGCCCAGCTCGATGGCCTCAAGCAGGTCCGTGTTGAACCGCCGGCCCTTGTCCTGGATCGAGACGTTCTTGTAGCGGGCGCGCAGCTCGGCGATCTTCTCGACGGCCGTCTTGATCGTCTGCTCGGTGCGGAACACCATCACGTTGGCGTCCATGCACTCCTGCAGCTCGTTGCGGATGACCGCGACGCGCTCGGTACCCGTCGAGTTGCGCAGCCGCTCGACCTGCTCGACGACCAGCGACGCCGGGTCCTCGGGCAGCTCGACATAGCCGGCCTTGTGGGAGTACTCGGCGGCCGCGATGCCCGCACGACGCCCGAAGACGTTGATGTCGAGCAGCGAGTTGGTGCCGAGGCGGTTGGCGCCGTGCACCGAGACGCAGGCGACCTCACCGGCGGCGTACAGACCGGGGACGACGGTGGTGTTGTCCGCGAGGACCTCACCCTCGACGTTCGTCGGGATGCCGCCCATGGCGTAGTGCGCGGTCGGCTGGATCGGGATCGGGTCCGTGTAGGGCTCGATGCCGAGGTACGTGCGCGCGAACTCGGTGATGTCCGGAAGCTTGGCGTCGAGCTGCTCCGGCGGGAGGTGCGTGAGGTCGAGGTAGACGTGGTCGCCCTCGGGACCGCAGCCGCGGCCCTCACGGATCTCCGTGTAGATGGAGCGGGACACGACGTCACGGGACGCGAGGTCCTTCATGACCGGCGCGTACTTCTCCATGAAGCGCTCGCCGTCCTTGTTACGGAGGATGCCGCCCTCACCACGGGCGCCTTCCGTAAGGAGGATGCCCATGCGCCAGATGCCGGTCGGGTGGAACTGGAAGAACTCCATGTCCTCCAGCGGGATCCCGCGCCGGTAGCAGGCGGCCTGACCGTCGCCGGTCAGGGTGTGCGCGTTCGACGTCACCTTGAAGAACTTGCCGGTGCCGCCGGAGGCGTAGATGACCGCCTTGGCCTGGAAGACGTGGATCTCACCGGTCGCGAGCTCGTAGGCCACGACACCGGCGGACTTCTTGACGCCGTCTTCCTCGACGATCAGCTGGTCAAGGACGTAGAACTCGTTGAAGAACTCCACGCCCTCCTTGACGCAGTTCTGGTACAGCGTCTGGAGGATCATGTGGCCGGTGCGGTCCGCGGCGTAGCAGGACCGGCGGACCGGGGCCTCACCGTGGTTGCGCGAGTGGCCACCGAAACGGCGCTGGTCGATCGTGCCGTCGGGCGTCCGGTTGAACGGCAGGCCCATCTTCTCCAGGTCGAGGACCGAGTCGATGGCCTCCTTCGCCAGGATCTCGGCGGCGTCCTGGTCGACCAGGTAGTCGCCGCCCTTGATCGTGTCGAAGGTGTGCCACTCCCAGTTGTCCTCCTCCACGTTGGCCAGCGCGGCGGCCATGCCGCCCTGCGCGGCGCCCGTGTGGGAGCGGGTGGGGTAGAGCTTGGTCAGCACGGCGGTGCGGCTGCGCTTCGTCGACTCGATGGCCGCGCGCATGCCCGCGCCACCGGCGCCGACGATGACGGTGTCGTACTTGTGAATCTTCACGGTTTCGCTCGCCTCGGCTTTAACGGATGTTGGGGTCGAAGGTGAAGATCACCAGCGTGCCCAGCAGGACGGTGAAGACCGTCGCGGCGTACAGCAGGCCCTTCAGCCACATACGGGTGGTGGGGCGCTCGGCGTAGTCGTTGATCACGGTACGCAGGCCGTTGGCGCCGTGCAGCATCGCGAGCCACAGCATCAGCAGGTCCCAGCCCTGCCAGAACGGGGACGCCCAGCGGCCGGCCACGAAGGCGAAGCCGATCTTGGAGACGCCGCCGTCGAGCACGAGCTGGATCAGCAGGTGGCCGAGGACCAGGACGACGAGGACGACACCCGACAGGCGCATGAACAGCCAGGCGGCCATCTCGAAGTTGCCGCGCGTGGAGCGCGGGGTCTTCGAGGTGCGCTTGCGCGGGGCCTCGATGTACGGCGCGGGGTTGTCGACGTCGTAGAGGGCGACGCCCTCGACGGGGCCGACGCCGCTCGTCTTGGAGAGGTTGGTGTCAGCGGTCATGTCTGGCCTCAGCTCCCGAAGAGTTCACGGACGGCGTGGCCGAGGACGGGGTACAGGGCCCCGACCATCAGGACGACCCAGATGCCCACGACGGACCAGAGCATCTGCTTCTGGTAGCGCGGGCCCTTCGACCAGAAGTCGACGGCGATGACACGCAGGCCGTTGAGCGCGTGGAAGAGGATGGCGGCGACGAGGCCGTACTCCAGCAGCGCGACGATCGGCGTCTTGTAGGTGGAGACAACATCGTCGTACGACTCGGGCGAGACGCGGACGAGAGCGGTGTCCAGGACGTGTACGAACAGGAAGAAGAAAATGAGGACACCGGTGACTCGATGAGCCACCCACGACCACATGCCTTCCCGGCCGCGGTACAGCGTTCCAGCCGGCACGGAAGAACCCTCCGGGAGCGGGGACTGAGGGCCGCGCCGGCTTCACTGTCGGTCGGGCCCGGCCGGGTACGGTCCACCGGCCGCTCGTCATCGTATCGACGAGTTGTCGGGACACCCGCACGGGGGCCTTATGTGTGATCAAACAGGCAATCAAACAGGCACGTACGGGCTATTGCCGACGGTTTCCCGGGGTGCGGCGTCCGGGGTTCCGGTTCTGCTCGCCGGAAGATTCCGGACAAGTCGCGCGATCCGGCCCCGGGCGAGTCGCCGCAGTTCCTCGGCGGCGAGCACCCGCTCCTCTTCCTGGTCGTTGCCGAGGCGGTCGCGCAGGGCGCCGAGCACGTGGTTGAGCGCCTCGCCGGGTGCCGTCTCGTCCAGGCAGACGACGAAGTCGCGGCCGAAGCGGGACCGGTAGGCGGCGTGCGCCGCGGCGAGGGCGGTGTACGCGGCGGTGTAGGCGGCCGCGTCCGGCAGCAGCGGCAGCTCTTCCCGGGTCAGGGCCTCGACGGTGTCGTCCAGCGCGAGGTCGTACGACGCCTCGTCCGCGGCCGCGAGCAGCGCGTCCAGGTCCGGGTACGGGCGGTGCGCGGCGAGCCGGTGCGCCCAGGCGTGACTGCCGCAACAGGTGAGCAGCGCCTTCACGGCGAAGTCCTGCGGCAGTGCGTTGAAGTGGGTGAGTCCCCCGTGCGGTCCGGACTGGACCGGTATGGCCTGGTGTCCGGGTGCGTGAGGGGGGTGGTGCGCGGGCAGCGGATGCCTCCGGCGGCTGGTGGATGTTGTGCGGAGTTTGTGTGGTGCGGCGTTTTGTTTGTGGCGTAACGCTAGCGAGGGCTGATTGCGGGTGTCCGACGGATGCGCGAATTTCACCCGCACGGGGAGTTTGGCGGCCCGGGGTGGACAGGTGTGGGTGGGTGTCGTTGCGGGGTGCGCCTTTGCGGCGTAGCGATGATGAGCGTCGGCGGGTGCGGGTTTCGTCGTGGTAGCTCGCGCAGTTCCCCGCGCCCCTAGGGAGTTGAGGTGTACGTGGAGCGAGAGCGGAAGGTCCTTCTCGGTGGGGCCCTGGTCGTCGCCGGTGGAGCCGTGGTGCTCACGGCCGTGCTGTGGCCCGATGGTGAGGGCGGCTCGACGGGGGAGGCGCCCTCCGACGGGAAGTCGGCGGCGTCGGCCACGCCGTCGCCCAGCCGGTCGTACCCGCTGTCCTCGCCCCCGCGCACGATCCCCTCGGTGCGGGACTTCGCACCGGCGCACGGCCCCGGCTGGAAGCCGGGCGAGGGCGGGCGGGTCGTGGTGCGGGACGGGGAGCTCGACGACGAGGGGCGGCTGATCGCCGACGAACTGGGGCTCGCCTATGAAGGGGAGTCCGGCCGGGAGAGGGAGGCCGGGCCCGGGGACGTGGAGCTGGCGCTCGGCGGCGCGGACGGCGGGAACGGTGAGGACCCCGAGTCGTACCGGCTGACCGTCGGCGACGGGCGGGTGCGGATCGTCGCGCCGAGCGACAGCGGGGTGTTCTACGGGACGCGGACCCTCAAGCAGGAGGTGCACGGCGGGGCCACCGCGCCCGAGGGCGTCGTCGAGGACGAGCCCGCCAAGCCGCAGCGCGGGTTCAACCTCGACATCGCGCGCAAGCACTTCACGGCCGACTGGATCAAGGACCGGATCCGGGAGATCGGCGACCTCAAGTACAACCAGCTGGGTCTGCACTTCTCCGACGACCAGGCGTTCCGGATCGAGTCCGACACGCATCCCGAGATCGTCTCCGCCGACCGGCTGAGCAAGGCGCAGGTCCGGGAGATCCTGTCGCTCGCCGCGCAGCGGCACATCACCGTCGTGCCGGAGATCGACTCGCCCGGGCACCTGGGCGCCGTCATCAAGGCCCACCCCGATCTGCAGCTGCGCGACGCGGGCGGACTGCCGGCCCGCGGTGCCGTCGACATCTCGAAGCCGGCCGCCGCGGACATCGTCGACGACCTGCTGAAGGAGTACGCGCAGCTGTTCAAGGGCGCGTACTGGCATCTGGGCGCCGACGAGTACCGGGCCCTGATGAAGACGAACCCGGAGGCGTCCTACCCGCAGCTGGCGCGCGCCGCGCGGCAGAGGTACGGGGCGAACGCGCGGGTGCAGGACCTCGCCACGGGATGGCTCAACGACCGGGCGAAGACCATGGCCCCGTACGACCGGAAGCTGAAGGCCTGGAACGACGGGTTCTTCACGGGCGGGGTCGTCGACGCGGACAAGGATGTCGAGGTCGCGTACTGGACCGGCAAGGAGTACAGCGCGCGGGAGCCGGTCTCGTACCTGAGCGCGGGCCGCAAGGTCACCAACTACAACGACGAGTACCTCTACTACGTGCTCGGGCAGCCCAACACCTTCGTCTATCCGACCGGGCAGCGGATCTACGAGAGCTGGACGCCGCTCGTCCTGCGCGGCACGACGCCGGTCCCCGCCAAGTACGACGACCAGATCCTGGGCGGCTCCTTCGCCGTGTGGTGCGATCTCGCGCAGTCACAGACCGCGGAGCAGGTCGCGCGGGGGATCCGGATGCCGCTGCGGGCCACCGTGCAGAAGCTGTGGGACGCGCGTGAGCCCGAGCCGACGTGGGCGCAGTTCGTGGACCTCGCGGACCGCCTGGGCTGAGGTAAAGTCCGCAGGTCGCGCGGCCGGGGGGCCGGAGGGAACGCGGCGGTCCCTGGGGAGGGTGCGCGGCCGTGCTGTGCAGAAGATGCGGGAAGAATCGGGCGCTGGTCGAGGACGGGCTGTGCTCGCGGTGCGCGGACGCCGCGTTCGCGGAGCTGACGCCCGCGCCGGGGCGCGAGCCGGTCGCGGACGCGCCGCTGCCGCCGCCGGTGCCGTCCGCGCCGTACGACCCGACGGCCCGGTGGGCGCTGCTGCGCTCGCCGAACCGGCTCGCCACGGTGGCCGTCGCGCTGCTGTGCCTGGTCGTCGCGGCCGATCTGGTGGCCGTCGCCGCGGGCATCGGGGAGTACCGGCTGGCGTCCGACGCGACGGCCGGTGACTGGTCGGTCCTCTACGACAGCGACGCGCGGCGCCTCGACGACCTGTACGTGTGGTCGGGCCGGATCCAGCTGCTGACGCTGGTCGCCTCGGCGGTCGGCTTCATCGCCTGGTTCCTGCGGGTGCGGGACAACGCCCATGTGTTCGTCCCGTCCGGGCAGAGCAAGGCACGGGCGTGGGTGATCTTCGGGTTCGTCGTGCCGATCGTCAGCCTCTGGTTCCCGCGCCGCATCGCGCTCGACACCTGGCACGCCAGCGCCGGCGAGCCCGAACTCGGCCGCGCGCGGACCTGGATGGTCGAGCTGTGGTGGTTCCTGTGGCTCGGGGACCTGTTCGTGGGGCGGTTCGCGAGCCGTATGGACGGCCGTGCCGAGACCCCCGACGAGATCATGTCGGGCATCGGGCTGCTGGTCTTCAGCGACGTGCTCGACATCGTGGCCGCCATCGCCGCCATCGCCTTCGTGCGGTCCCTGACGCGGCTGCAGAACGAAAAGGTGCAGGGGTCGACCGTGCCCGGTCCGGTCGCCGCCTAGTTCGGGCCTTTTGGTGGCGAAGTCCCGTACAGCTGTGGTCTATTCGGCCTGAGTCGCGAAGAAGTACGGGGACGGGGGCACGGGCATGGGCTACTGGGGCTATTACGTGGTGGCCAGAAGCGAGCACCCACTGAAGGGGCTCGACGCGCTGGGCGGCGTACGGGACGAGCTGGCGCTCCTGGAGGAGCGGGCCGACAGATGGCAGGTGTGGGAGTGCCCCGGCGGTGGCGGCGAGGGGCAGCAGACGCCGGACGTGGGGAGCATGAACACCCTTGCGGCGGAGACGGGTTCGCCCGCGCTGTTCGCCTACGTCATGGACAGCCGCTGCGCCGTCGTCGAGGCGGCCGCGCCGCACAGCGGGGCCTGGACGACGTGTCTGGGCCGCGCCGAGATGGCCGGATACCTCGGCGGGGACGAGATCGCCCTGGAGGACTACTTCCTGCCGCCGGGCGACGCCGCCGAGCGTGCTGTCGCCTGGGCCGCCGAGGGTGGGCGGACGGTCGGCGGGGCGCCGCTGCTCGACGTGCTGCGGGCCCGGCCGGAGCCGTCGGCGGAGGAGCTGTTCTTCCGCTTCCTCGACCGGCTGGGCGTGGTCGCGAGGTGAGGAGCTGTGTCACGACCCCGTGTGGTGACACAGCTGCTGATCGCCGCCCCGTGACCGGCCGCGCACGTGGCCCGGACCCGGCCGCCCCCTCCTGCGACCGGGGCCGTGCCCGTGGGAGGTAGTGAGTAACCCATGCGCGGGCGCCGGCGCAAGCGGGGGCGCAAATCGGGCGGGCGGGCCGGTCAGCCGATCCAGCGGGCCAGTGCCTCCGGCAGCCCGTCGCAGGTGTCGGTGTCCGCCGCCCACGCCACACATCCGTCGGGCCGCACGAGCAGGGCGGCCGGCGTCGGGTGACCGGGGCTCGTCGTCGTCACGACGGTGAGGCGGCCGGGGTCGTGGTCGGCCGCGTGCTTCCGTACGGCCGCCGAGTCCGCGAGGTCGAGCAGGAGCGCGCGGCCGGTGTGCAGGTGGTCGGCGAGCCGGGTGCCGTCGGCGAGTTCGAGGTCGGGGGCGCTGCGGCCGACGAGGGGATGGTCGACCGCGTCCGGCAGGGGGCAGCGCTGCTCGACACCGGAGATCTTCTTGACGAAGTACGTGGTGCCGGTGACGGTGCCGAGCAGGTCGCCGACGACGGCGCGCAGCGCGCGGGCGTGCCGGTCCGGGCGCATGACCGCGATCTGGGCGCGGGTCCACTCCAGGACCCAGGCGCCGATGGGGTGCCGTTCGGCGGTGTACGTGTCGAGGAGGCCGGCCGGGGCGGTGCCGCGGACCGTGGCCGCCAGCTTCCAGCCCAGGTTCATGGCGTCGCCGATGCCGAGGTTGAGGCCCTGCCCGCCGAACGGGGAGTGGACGTGCGCGGCGTCGCCCGCGAGCAGGACGCGGCCCTTGCGGTAGGTGGTGGCCTGACGGGCGTTGTCGGTGAAGCGGGTCGCGGAGCGGATGGCGGTGACGGTCACGTCGACGCCGGTGACGCCCCGGATGCTCGCGGTCAACTCGGTCTCGGTGACGGGGGATTCGCGGTCGGCGGGCGGTCCGTCGAACTCGACGGTGAGGATGCGGCCCGGCATCGGGCCGTACGCGTACACGCCGGTGCAGGTGGTGTTCCAGCCGGGCCGCAGGGCCTCGCCGCCGGTCATCTCCACGAGTGCCTGGTGGCCGGTGATCTCGGGTGGGGTGCCGGGGAAGTCGAACCCGGCGAGCTTGCGCACCCGGCTGCGGCCGCCGTCGCAGCCCACGAGCCAGGACGCGCGCAGGACGGATCCGTCGGAGACGCGCACGGTGATCCCGTCGGCGGTCTCCTGAAACTCCGTCAATTCCCTTCCCCTGTACATCAGTACGCCCAGTTCACCGGCCCGGCGCTCCAGCAGCTCCTCCAGCTGGGCCTGGGCGAGGAAGCCGACGTCGGCCGCGGGTCCCTTGCCCTGGAACTCCGGGTCGCCCTCGTCGAGGAGCGCGCCGTCCAGCGGGAGCCCCGCGAAGTGTCCGGCGAACTTGGGCGGCACCTTGCGGCCGTGCTGGCCGTGCCGGTCGGAGGCGCCCCCGCTCTCGCGCAGGAACGCCCGGAAGCGCTCCATCGCGGCGTGCTGCACGCGCTCCATCTCGGGCAGGAAGCCGCGCCGGTAAAGGGCCTCGGCGGACGGGGAGTTGATGGCCCCGGCCTTGATCGTGTGATCGATCGCGGTGAGGCGTTCCAGTACGGCGACGCTCGCGCCGCCGAGCCTCAGTTCACAGGCGAGCAGCAGGCCGACCGGCCCGCCGCCGCACACGACTACGTCCACAGGTGCGTCCGTGATGGCGTCCATGCATTTCACTATAGTCACTAAAACTTTGTAGTGGCTATAGTGAACTCCGTGAGCGGCTTGAGAGAGCAGAAGAAGGCACGGACCCGGCAGCACATCACCGACACGGCGACCCTGCTGTTCAGGGAGCGCGGGTTCGACGAGGTGACCGTCGCGGAGGTGGCCCGGGAGGCCGGCGTCTCCACGATGACGGTCTTCAACCACTTCCCGCGCAAGGAGGACCTGCTGCTCGACCGCATCCCGGAGACGGTCGACCTCGTGACGCGGGCCGTCGAGGAGCGCGCCGAGGGCGAGACCCCGCTCGCCGCGCTGCGCCGCCTGATGCTCGAACTCGTCGACCAGCGGCACCCGTTGGGCGCGATCGGCGACACGTTCGTCTGGCTGTGGCGCGTCGTGCTCGGCTCGGCGGCGCTGCGGGCGAGGGCGCGGGAGGGCGTGGAGGAGGTCGAGGCCGCGCTGGCGGGCGCCCTCGACCGGGCCGGTGAGCCGCGGGCGCGGCTGACGGCCGCGCTGGTCGTCGCGGGGTGCCGGGTGGCGTACGTGGAATCCGCCGGGCGGCAGCTGGCGGGGGAGCGGGCCGATGACGTGGTCGCGGACCACAGGGCGGCGGTCGGTGAGCTCTTCGACGTACTGCAGGGGGTACACGACAGGGCCGCGGGGGACTGAGCGGCCCCCACGGCCCTGTCGGTCGATCGGTGTGAACTGCCGGGTTACGGCGCCAGGTTGGTGCCCAGGCGGGCGCCGGCCTTTGTGCCGAGCTGGGTGACGCCGTAGTACTTGGACGTCGACAGGCCCAGGCCGCTGCTGTTGCTCGGCACGTACAGCAGCGTGCCGTTGCCCGTGTCCTCGCCCGCGGCGCCGATCACCAGGTCGGCCCGGCCGTAGCCGGACAGGTCGGCGAGAGCCACCGAGGAGCCGAAGTTGTCGTCCGTCTCGGTCGAGCCGGGGACGCCCGGCTCGTCCTGCGAGATCGCGATCGCGCCGGTGCCGGTCAGGCCGCCGGACGAGCCCTTCAGAAGCAGCGACGTTCCGGCGTTGGAGCGGTTCGAGGTGCGGGTGATGTCCTCGTTCGGGGCGCCGGTCAGGACGTCCGCGTAACCATCGTTGTTGTAGTCGCCGACCGCGACCGAGGCGCCCATGGCGTCGCCGGCCTCGGACGCGCCGGGGACGCCGCTCGTGGACTGGTGGACCGTCGTGACGCTGGTGCCGAGGCCCGTGCCGGCCACGCCGTAGACCGCGGTGACCTGGCCGCCGGAGTGGGCGGCGGACTCGGAGGTGTAGGGCTGGCCGATGACGATGTCGTCGACGCCGTTGCCGTTGATGTCGCCGGCGGCGATGGAGCGGCCGCCCTTGACCGACAGGGTGGCCACCTTGCGCAGGCCGCCCGCGCCGCCCTTGTACCAGACGACCTTGCCGAGGCCGGCGCCGTCGCGGTAGTTGAGGGCGACGTCCGCGTAGCCGTCCTGGTTGAAGTCGCCGGACGCGGCGTCCGCGTAGGACAGGTTGTCCTCGCTGGTGGTGAGCATGCCGTCGCTGTCCCAGCCGTCGCCGTAGCGGGCGCTCCACGTGCCGCCGACGCCGGTGGACGCGGCGAACACGTCGGCCTTGCCGTCGGCGTTGAAGTCGCCGACCGCGACGGCCGAGCCGAAGCGGGCGTTCGTCAGGTCGTAGCTGCCGTCGAGGTTCACGCCGGTGCCGGTGGTGAAGTCCGGGCCGTACACGATGGTGTAGGCGCCGCGGTTCGTGTGGCCGGTGGTGTCGTCCTCGCCGGGCTGGCCGATGGCGATGTCGGCGTAGCCGTCACCGTTGATGTCGCCGGTCGCGGTGGACGCGCCGAACTCGTCGCCGCTCTCGCCCGCGCCGGGGATGTCCCCGCTGGACTGCGAGATCAGCTTCTTGCCGGTGGTCGTCGGACCGGACGCGCTGCCCGGGACGAGGGCGACCTGGCCGCCGCTGGAGCCCTTCGGGATGCCGGCGACGATGTCGGAGGTGGCGTCGCCGACGACGTTCTGGGAGGGCAGGGCGTGCGAGATGCCGGGGGTGGCGGCGAGCGTGGCGACGCGGCTCAGCTTCGGGTACAGGTTCGCGCCGGGGCACAGCGTGGAGTTGGTGTCCTTGTGGCCGAAGACGCGGGGCAGCGTGATGGACTTGCCCAGGGCGACCTTGTTGCCGTCGACGCCGAGGTCACCGTTGGACTGGAGGGTCACCGTGCCGGCCGGCGAGACGCCGTACTGGCCGAACTTCCAGGCGACGACCCGCGCGATGGCGTCGAGCGCGGCCTTGGTCGGCTTGGCCGACTCGAAGTTGCCGATGTAGGAGATGCCGACCGTGTCGGTGTTGAACCCGTAGTCGTGGGCGCCGTGCACCGGCAGGTCCATGCCGCCGCTGCGGCCTTCGAAGATCTGGCCGCAGCGGTCGACCACGAAGTTGTAGCCGATGTCGTAGTAGCCCTTGGATATGTGGTCCTGCTGGATCTCGCGCAGTCGCTTGGCGGACTGGGAGCAGGGCACCTGGTTGTCGGAGTCGACACCCGTGTGGTGGACGACGGCGGCCTTGATCTCCGTGTCGTACGAGGGCGTGCCGTCGTAGTTGGTGCCCGCGCCCCACTGGGCCTGCGTGATGATCCTCGGCTTGACGACCGTCGACGGGCGGGGCTCGGGGACCGTCTCGGTCGGGGTGGGCGAGGCGGTGTCCGCGGGCGCTGAGGACGCCGGTGCGGAGCTCGCCGGTGCGGTGGTCTCCGGCGCGGTGGTCTCCGCATCCGTCGTGGCCGAGGCCGTGGCCGTGGCGGAGCCGGTGGTGGCCGGGGCCGTCGTCTCCTCGGAGTACGCGGCCGGCTCGATGCCGGTGCTCTTTCCCTTGGCGGAGCCGGTGCCCGGGTCGATCAGCTTGACGTCCATGCCGGACGGCAGGTCGGACGCCTTGCCGTCGGCGTCGACCACCCGCACCTCGACGCCGTCCGCGTCGGCCTTGGTCGGCACGGACGCGGTACCACCGCGGATCGCGGAGCGCTCGCGCTCGGCGCCGTCGGTGTCGTTGGTCTCCTTCGGCAGCGTCGTCCACGCGCTCCAGTCGCCCGACTCCGCGTCGCGCGAGCGGAACTGGGCCGTGCCGTCGATCTGGTCCTTGGGGTCGGCCCACGTCACCGACACGGCGCTGAAGAGCTCCGTCGACTTCTGCGGTACGACCTTGCGGTCACTCTTCGTCCGCAGGCTCACCGAGTGCACGGCCGCTGCGCGGGCCTCGGCGGGGTGGCCCGCCGAGCTGCCCGGGTCGGCCATCGCGTACGTCACCACGCCCGCCCCACCGAGCGCGACCGCGCCGACCGTGATCCATGCCCTCCGCTTGAGACTCAGCGGCTTGTACGCATGCGTAGCGCGTGCGTCCTGCGCTTTTCCTCGCGAATGTCGCGGGCTCAAATGCCCCACCCCTTGAAGAAGTTCACAAATGCCCCCCGCGTCACGCGGGTCGTTGTCCTATTCAGCGAAAGACCTTCGAAGAACGTCACACGTTGTGCGGATGTGCTGTAGGTCACTGGGTGAGCTCCGAGCCGAGTCCGGTGCCGGATGTGGTGCCCGTGGCGAAGGAACGACGGTGGTGGTCGGGCACGGGTTCTGGTCGGGGGCGTGAGATTCGCCTTCATGGGTGTCCGTTGCGTCCGCGTGGGGGCTGGCGTGGGGGCTGGCGTGCGGGCGTCTCGCGGGGCGGAGCGTGTGGGGCGCCGTCGGTGTCGCAGTGGTGGCGACCTTCGGATGCTGGTGGGTGGCGGTGGCTGTGTGCGGTGCCCCTGCGGGCTATCCCGTGAGCGTTCCGGAGTGCGCTCCGGACAACGTGCCGGGGTGGTGGCCTGCGTGGCTGCCGGTGTGACTCGGATGCGGGGCGTCGCAGCGTCACCCTTGTGCGGGATGTTCCGGGGAACCCTCATAGTTCTCGTGGCTGCATCGCTAGCTTTGCAGCCATGGAGATGAAGACGGTCACGATAAGGCTCCGTGCGGATGAGCTCGATGCGGTGCGGCGGCGGGCGGAGGCACAGGGGAAGAGCCTTCAGGCGCACATGCATGACACCTTGCTCGCCGAGTCCGTGGAGGCTGACCGGTTGCTGCGGAGGTCGGTGCGGGATGGTGTGGCTCGGTACGCGGAGGCGTTCGCGGAGGCCGATCGTGAGAACGACCGCCGTCTCGCCGCGCGGCGGGCGGCGGACTGCGATGCGGAGTTGGAGCCCGGCGAGTGGTGATCCGCATGGAACTGCCCCAGCTGCTGACCGTCGCCGAGACGCTCCCGCGCGACCCGCAGATCGACGATCTCGGCATCCTGACAGCTGCCTGCGACCGGGCGTTCGCCGTTGCGCTGGAGCGCGAGGTCTACCCCACGCTTCGCTATAAGGCGGCCGCGCTGCTGGAGCAGTTGGCACGTCACGACGCGTTGGAGCACAGCAATCTGCAGTTCGCCTGGCTGGCCGTGTGCGAGTTCGCTCGGTTGAACGGGTACCGGCTGGACGCGGAGCCCAAGGATGCCCGGGATCTGGTGGTGGGGATCCGCGCCTACGAGGTTGATGTTCGGGACGCGGCCAGGGCGATCTCCTCCTGGTGGGAGCCAGTCGGCTGAGTCCCTGGCGGCACGTCAGGCCGGGGCGTTTCATCCGGAATGTGTCGAGGGTCGCGGGCGCATCGCGGCCCGTTGTATAACCGGGCCGCTGCCGGACGCCCTGGTCCGGTGTGCCCCCGGTCCTGTCGAAGGGATGCTTCGTGCTGCCCGAAATACCCTGCCCCGTGGATCCGGTGGTGCGGCCCGTCGTCGAGGCGATCGTCGCGGGTGCGCCGGACGGCTGGACGGACGCCGTGCTGCACGGTCGTACGGGGCGCGGCGGGACGTCCCTACAGGGTGGTTACAGCGCCCGGGGTACGCGACTGACGGGTGCCTTCCTGCCCAACTCCTTCGCGGAACTGATGCGGTTGGGGGAGGTGTTGCGGTCCGCGTACGGCTGGGAGCCGGTCAGCTTCGAGCTCCGCTGCACGCCGTCCGGCACGTACCGCTTCGTCGCCTTCGACGAATCGGTGACGTACGAGAACGGGGACGGGTTCCAGGTGGTGCTCGACCCGGAGTACCGGCTGCCGCAGCCGGGGGAGCGGCAGGAGGCCGGGACCGCCGGGCCCGCGGGTGACCCGGGGCTCGCCGTGGCCCGGATGCGGGAGCTGCTCGCGCGGCGGGCCGCCCTCCTCGGGCGCCCCGACCAACTGCCGCCGCCCGCAACGGAGTCCGCGCTCCTCGACGCCGAACGCCGCATCGGGCGGCCGCTGCCCGCCGACCTGCGTGCGCTGTACGGGCAGGTCGCCGACGGGGACGACCATGCCGGGGTGTTCCGTGACGGCGACTGGCTGCCGCTCAGGAGCCTTGTCGCCGACTCCCAGGAGGGTGTGTGGGAGGGCGAACGCCCTTGGTTCGGCTGGGATTTGGAGTGGAACGCGGTCGTCCTGGACGCCGTTCCCACGGACACCGTGCGCCGCTGCGGGCACCACCGGGGCTGGCTGCCCTTCCTGACCCACTACGACGGCAACTTCGTCTCCGCCGACACCGTCCCCGCCCGCGACGGCCGCCCCGGCCAGCTCATCGGCACCGGCCGTGACCACGACGGCGGGCCCGCCTACATCGCCGACTCGGTCACCTCGCTCCTCGGCCACTATCTGGAACTCCTCGACCAGGGCGCGTACGAGCACGAAGCGGCCGGAGCGGACGGTACGGGCGGGCGGCTGACTCTGCGGCACCCGCACCACGAGGAGAGCCCGGTGCAGCACATCGGCGGCGGCATACCGGCCGAGGTGCCGGCCGGCCTCCAGGCGATCCACATCAACGACCAGGCCGAGCCCGTCGACCTCGCCCCGCTCGCCGCAGCCCCGGCCCTGCGCCTGCTGCACCTCAACCGTTCCACCGCGCTCGGTCTGACGCCCGTACGCGCCCTGCCGGTCGAGTCCCTGCGGGTCACCCTCGCCGACGGCGATCTGAGCGCGCTCGCGGGGCATCCGTGGCTCGCCGCGCTGGAGGTGACCTGCGCGGCCCCGACGGACGTGGCGGTGCTGCGCACGCTGCCCGAGCTGCGCGGACTCGACCTGTCCGGCGCTGACGTACGGCAGTTGCCCGCCCTCGGTGAGCTGTCCGGCCTGCGCTATCTCGCCCTCGGCGCGGAGCAGTGGGCGGCCCTTCTCGACGAGGGGAAGGCACCGGCCGGGCTCGCCGCCGCTCAACTGGTCGGTGCGGACGTCACGTTCGAGGAGGCGCTGCGCTGGGCCGCGCGGCTCGGACACGACACCGGCGCCGCGCTCGTGGCGGTGTCCGAGGGCTGAGGGACCGGCGCCGCGTTCTTGGAAGCGTACTTCTGGGAAGTGCACTTCTGGGAATGACGGTGGCGGTGGTCGGGGCACGGGCTCCGGCCGGGGAACGTGGGACTCGCCTTCCTGGATGTCCGTTGTGTTCGGGTGGTGGCGGCTGATCGAGCGGTGCGCTCAACTCGCCGGTCAGGACGGTCGTGGGTGGGGAGGGGCTGCGGTGCTGGGGCTTTCGTCGGCGGGTGGTGATCTGAGCCCTCGCCGCCCGTTGATGGTCCGCTGGTGTGGGGCGGCTCGATAGACGGGGACGCGTTCTTTTTTTAGCCGTACGGGTTGAGTGCCCAGAAGCGAACGGTGTCGCTGCGACGGTCGAACCACAGTTTGGTGAGGTGGCCGCTGTCGGCGCGGTCGAGTTCGTGTGACCGGACCCATTGAGGGTTCTCCGGTCCCTCGCCCTGGAGCGGTTTCTCGAACCACGAAGAGAAGCCATCGGCCTCCTCGGAGAAGAAGGCGTGGGCCGCCGTCAGCTCGGCGAGTTTCCCCGGTCTCAGCCGGGCGAAGCCCGAGATCACCAGTTCCGACGACGGGACGCCCCGGTCATTGTCGCGGCTGCTCACCCACTGGGCGTCGGTGAGCGGGCCCAGCAGCGGGAACGCCCGCTCCAGTGGAGTGGTGTCGGTGTGCCAGTCCCCCTCGTCGTGGGTCGTCGCCCTACGCAGGGCCCACCAGGCGGGCAGGACCGCCAGCCCCGCCCCGATCCCGAGCAGCTTCCGCCGCGTCGACCCGGCCCCGGCCACGTACATGCCCTACGCCGCGTCGCTCGTGACCGCCGCCACGAACGCCGTCCACGCCCCGGCCCCGAACACGATCGCCGGACCGGTCGCGTGCTTGCTGTCGCGGACGGGGACGTGGGTGGGGCGGGCGGTGTCGTTGACCTCAAGGCAGTCGCCGCTGTCGCCGCCGCTGTACGTGGACTTGCGCCAGGCGTCGCTGACTTCGAGGCAGTCGCCGCTGCTGCCGCCGCTGTAACTGGACTTGCGCCACATCGTCAGGGCGGAGGCGTCCGGGATCGTCGCGGGCTGCTCACTCACGTTGCTCATGCTCGTAATCCTTTGCGATGGAACGGATCAGCGCCAGGGACTTCTGGTGCGACAGGGCGTCGCCCATGGCGTGATCGTAGGCCGCCTGGCATTGCCGTACCACGGACGGGACTTCGAGCACCCGGCCCGTCTTCAGTCCCTCCACGTACGCGACGGGTGGCAGGTCCTCGAACCACATCAAGGAGACGAAGCCTTCCATCAGCGCGTGGTAGCCCACGGAGAAGGGCAGTACGTGCACGCGGATGCGGTGGCTTTCGCCCAATCCGACGATGTGACAGAGCTGCTCGCACATCACTCCCGGGCCACCGACCGGGCGGCGCAGTACGGCCTCGTCGAGGAGTGTCCACACCACCGGGCTCTCGAAGTCGTCGAGAACGCGTGCGCGGCGGAGGCGTGTGACAAGGAGCTTGTCACGTGCCTCCGGGGTCTTGGGCGGGAAGCCCGACGCCAGCACTTCCCCCGCGTAGGCGGGGGTTTGGAGGAGGCCCGGGACGAGCTTCGGCCCGTAGACCCTGATCGTCGTCGCCTGCTCCTCCAGGCGCAGCGCCTCCTCGAAGTGCTCCGCCACCGTGCCCTCGCCCTGCGTCGGCAGGAACGTCTCGAAGACGCCGCCCGTGTCGAGCACCTTGTCGAGGCGCCGGGCGTCGTCCAGGGCCGGTCTGCGCCGCCCCGCCTCGATGTGTGCGATGTGCGTGCGCGACATGACCGCGCGCACGCTCAGCTCCTCCTGCGTGAGTCCGGCCGCCTCGCGGCGCCGCCGCAGTTCCTCGCCGTAGCTGGTACGTGATCCGGGGTTGTCCTCGACAGCCATACGTAACTCCCGTATGTGACAGATCAGTTGTCACGCGCGAACCTCTGGCGAGCCTAGCTGCGACGACGCCACGCTGTGACCGTTTCCATGCGGAAAGTGAGGAGCGGTGCGATGGGAGTTCCGTACGGCGAGGGCGCGTACGTCGCCCATGCCGAGACCGATGTCTACGGGCCGGGCAGAGTGCTGGCCGTGGAGGGCGAGTTGAGGCGGGTGCGGTTCGTGTACTTCGTCGCCACGGTGGGGGTCGAGGTGCTGCGGGCCGCGAGTGACGGCGAGGAGGCGTGGGTGCGGGCCTGGATCGCGGAGCGGCGGCAGCGGTACGGCAACCAGTGGTGATTACGGTAAGTGGCCATCCCGTGACGGAAGTTGCGCTACGGTTGCCGAAACTTAAGCGGCCCAAGACGCCGGTAGCAGCCAGCGTCGAGGGCCTTCATCCTCAGTGGAAATGAGTCCACCGGAATGCTCCGCCATGCTATCCCTCCGACTGGTTCCTTCAGTCAGGTTCCGAACCACCTCATCCGGCATCCCCGGCTGAGCGCCGACGCGCTGCGGCTGCTCCTCTGGCAGCTCTCCCTTCCGGCCGACGCCCGTGACTCCCTCTCCAAGACCGCCGAGAAGGCCGGCCTCGGCAAGTGCGCCTTCCTGCGCGCCAAGCGGCAGTTGAAGGCCGAAGGGCATCTGCACGAGTGGCGCACGCAGGGGGACCGGGGGAGGTGGGAGACCGTGCAGCTCGTGTCCAGTACGCCGCTGAGCGCCGAGGAAGCCGTCGTCGTACGGGACGGGGAACCGGCGGGCGGCAACCCGGCGGGCGCCTCTCCGGCCGTCGGTGAGCCGACCCGCCGGGCCGTCGGCCGTCATCCAGGGCAAGATCCTGGGGACAACACCTCCAACCCTCCGGCGCCCGAAGCGGGCGAGGCGGGCGAGGTGGGCGACGGTGACCCGGCCGCTCAATTCGTCGCGGGGCTGCCGGAGTTGGACGCGCGCCTGCGCATCCCGCGCTCCATGGTCGCCGAACTCGCCGCCCGCGTGAGGGACTGGTTCGGGCGCGGGCACACGGCCGCCAGCCTGTGGCAGCACATCCGCCGCAACCTGCCGGGTCGGCTCGGCTGGATCGAGCGGCCCGGCGGACTGCTGAGGTACGTACTCGCGGACGTTCCTCCGGTCGCCGTCGCCGAGGCCGTCCATATCCCCGTACAGCGGCAGGCTCCCGTCCCGCGCGTCTCGCGGATGCGGGAGTGCGAGGGGGACGGGCATGTGCAGGCCACGCTGTTCCTGCCGGGCGGGGACGACGAGACGCTGTGCGGGGCCTGCCGCGCGTGAACGTGGCGCCTGGCGGGTGGGGCAGGGATCGGACATAAGGGCGGCGTAGGCATATGCCTATCGCGGGGTAAAGCACCTCAATCGATCAGCAAAGTATGTGTTTAACCTCGGTATTCCCTCCCTCGCATGGGTGAATTCGCGCAGGTCACGGGGGTGGTCGCCGCTCTAGGTTCGGCAGTGATCGGCTGATGCCGCCGTCCGCCCTGGAGAGGTCATGTCCTACACCTCCGTCCCCGTTCCCTCCGCTCCCGTTCCCTCCGCTCCCGCTCCCGTCGCTCCTCCCGCCGAGACCGCGTTCCCCCGCGACGAGTCCGCGCCTCGCGCCGTCTACGAAGCCATCCGCGACGAGCTGCTCCTCGACGGCCGCAGCCGCCTCAACCTCGCCACGTTCGGCACCACGTGGATGGAGGACGAGGCCCGGCTGCTGATGACCGAGACCGCCGACAAGAACCTCGTCGACACCGACGAGTACCCGCAGGTCGCCGACATGGAGGCGCGGTGCGTGCGGATGCTCGCCGACCTCTGGCACGCCCCGGACCCGGCCCGCGCCACCGGCTGCTCCACCACGGGGTCCAGCGAGGCCGCCATGCTCGCCGGGCTCGCGCTCAAGCGGCGCTGGGAGCAGCGGCGGCGCGCGGCCGGTCTCGACACCGAGCGCCCCAACATCGTCGCGGGCGCCAACGTCCAGGTCTGCTGGAAGAAGTTCTGCTCCTACTTCGACGTCGAGGCGCGACTCGTCCCGCTCGCGCCCGGACGGCTGCACCTCACCCCGGAGATGCTCGCCCAGTACTGCGACGACCGCACCGTCGGCGTCATCGGCATCCTCGGCTCCACCTTCGACGGGTCGTACGAGCCGATCGCCGACCTGTGCCTCGCCCTCGACGGCATCCAGGACGCCACGGGCCACGACATCCCGGTCCACGTCGACGGCGCGTCCGGCGCCCTGGTCGCCCCCTTCCTCGACCCCGACCTCCTCTGGGACTTCCAGCTCCCGCGCGTCGCCTCCATCAACACCTCGGGGCACAAGTACGGGCAGGTCTTCCCGGGGCTCGGCTGGGCGCTGTGGCGGGACGCGGCCGCGCTGCCCGCCGAACTCGTCCACCACGTCGACTACTTGGGCGGCGAGATGAACACCTTCTCGCTCACCTTCACCCGCCCCGCGTCCCACGTCGCCGCGCAGTACTACACCTTCCACCGCTACGGGTACGCGGGCCTGCGCCGCCTGCACCTGGAGTCACGGCGTACCGCGCGCGGACTCGCCGCCGGGATCGCCGACCTCGACCTCTTCGAACTGCTCACGGACGGCAGCGAGTTGCCCGCCTTCGCCTTCCGGCTGACCGACCGCGCACACGCCCTCGGGCTGCACGAGCGGGGCATCGCCCTCGCGATGCGGGCCCGCGGCTGGCAGGTCCCCGCGTACCCGCTGCCGACCGGCCTCACCGACACCTGGGTCCTGCGCGTCGTCGTCCGCACCGGCTTCACCCCGCGCCTGGCCGCCCTCTTCCTGGACGACCTGCGCAACGCGGCACGCGTGGTCGCCGGGGCCACCGTCTCCGTACCCGTCGAAGTGGAGGAGGTGCAGGTGCTGACCGTGGGGTGACGGCTTCCGCCTCGGCTGCGCTGCACCAGTGGGCCGTTCATGGCCCGGGACCACCCGTGCGAACCCGAGAGGTGCCTCCGTGTCCGTCTGCCTCAGCCTGCGCCGGTTCAGACCGGGCGACCCGCACCTGTGCGGGGACGTCGAGCTCCTCATCGGCGCCGTGCCCATCACGTCCCGCGTGGAGGAGGACGCGGGACTGCTGGTGAGCCTCGGGGAGGAGTGGGTCGTGGTCCTGGCGGCCCTGGCCGGGGACGACACCAGCACCGCCACCGTCGGCCACCGGGCCGTGCTCGGCGGGGAGTTCCTCGGACGCACGGAGACCGAGGTCGCCGTCCTCCTCACCCCGGACGCGGTCCGCCGCGTCGCCGCCGAACTGGCCTCGGACTCCGTCGGCGGCGACGGCGAGGCCCGGGTGCTCCGGCACCTGGACGCGGTGGAGGCCGCACACGGCGCGACGGCCGGCGACGGCCTGCGGCGCAGAGTGGCGGCCCAGGTGGAGGCCCTGGCGGGCTTCTACGCCGTCGCCGCCGCGCAGGGGGACGTGGTGGTGAAGGTGGCGTACTCGTGAGCCGGGGGAGGGGTGGAGGGGCGGAGGGGCGGAGGGGTGGCACCCGGCAGAGGGGGCGGACGCATCGGACAGCTGAAGCCCCGTCAAGGTTGTACGCCCGCATGCAACTAGTGATGTGAGAAGCGACATGTGAGAAACCCGTGACGGTGGCGTGTGTCCGTCCGCTGGTGAAGTGCCTAAGGAAAAGAGGGGGCTCACCATGCCTGAGGGCGGGAAACCAGCGGTCGCCGCCGAGATGCGGCAGCACGCGGCGGCGTTCGTCGCGAGGGTCGCCTCGTCGCGGCTGCCGCTGGACTACTCCGTGGCCAGCCTGCGCGTCGTCGACTTCCTCATCGACGGTCTGCGCAAGGGGAGTGCGGAGCGGGCCCGGATCGATGTCGTGCTCTTCGGGCTCGGCGCCTACGTCGGAGAGGTGCTGGCCCGCCGGGCCGGAGCCGTGTGGGTGGACCTGGACGAGGCACAGCGGGCGTACTTCGGGCAGCGGGTCGGCGTGCGCATGCCGGACGGCCGGGTGTGGAGCCCGCTGGGCAAGGTCGTCAACCGGTACGAGGTCGGCGCCGAGGAGTCGCTGCAGACCTTCTACCTGACGCTGCCGGGCCGGGTGGCGACGTCGCGGCCGGTCACCGAGCGAGGGAGCCGCGCGTGCGCCGCTCGGTGATCACCGGAGCCGCGGTCGCCGTGGCACTGCTCGCGGCGGGCGCTCTCACGCACCCCGTGACCGCTCCGGCCGGGGCGTCCCGCGTCGCCGCACGGGAGTCCGGCGGTGACTGGCTCCTGCGGATGGCCGAGCGCGCCGCGCAGCCGCCGCGCCCGGCCGAACAGGCCCGCGGGGAGCGCCTTCTGACGGAGGCGATCTCGCTGCTGCGCGCGACCCCCTCGGTGCGGATCGCGGAGGACATCACCGTCACGAAGGGGCAGCGGATCCGCGTCGACCTGCGCATGAACCGTCACGGCGACTGCGCCGGCACCTTGGACGCCGGGGTCGGCAAACGCGGCGACATCATCTTCATCGCCGCCCGCAAGGGGCACGAGGCCGAGGGCTACCTGAAGTACACCGACACCGCGCTGAACGAAATGCGTGCGCTGGCCCTGCGCGCCGACCCCGACACCACGGAGCGGGTCCTGCCGCGCCTGACGCAGGCGCGGGGCAAGTACGTGAAACTCCCTCAAGGACCCCGCGGCACCGACCCCTTCGCGAAGCAGTGCCGCATCGGGCAGACCCTCGGCTCCATGGCGAGCGACGTGGCGGGCACTCGCGCCCGGCCCGCCGTGCGCCGCGCCGGACACCGGCTGATCCCCCTCGTGCCGCCGGCGGACTCCGCGAACTCGAAGGACACCGGCACCGTGTACGTGGACGCCGACGGAAAGCCGTATCTGCGCTCCATGGAAGGGACTTCGGGCGGAAAGCCACTGTCCCTCACCTTCTCCGCGTACGGCGAACCGGTGCCCGCCCACCGCCCCGACCCCGCGCTCACCGTCGAGTTCCCGCCGGACGAGGACTCGGTGTTCGCGGTCTGAGGCGACGCGGTACCGGGGCCTGTGACGTTTCTGTGGGCCCGGGCGCAGATCACCTAGTAGGGAGTTCGGACGGCTGCGGATCCGCCGTCCCCGGTTACGTACACAGAGGACAGCGGTTGGGCCAGGGAGGGGAGCAACGTCGTACGCAGGTGTACGACGAGGAGTTGGGCGCGGCCGTCGCGCGGGCCCAGGAAGGCGACGAGGCCGCGTTCGCCGTGGCCTTCCGGCTGGTGCAGCCCGGACTGCTCGGCTATCTGCGCGGGATCGTCGGCGAGGAGGCCGAGGACGTCGCCGCCGACGCCTGGCTGGAGATCGCCCGGGACCTCGGGCGCTTCCGCGGCGACGGCGCGGGGTTCCGCGGCTGGACCGCGACCATCGCCCGGCACCGCGCGCTCGACCTGCTGCGCCGCCAGAAGGTACGGCCCCGCGCCAGCACCACGGATCTGGACGTGCTCGACCTGCCCGCCGCCCACAACACCGCCGAGCAGGCCTTGGAGACCCTCTCCACGGAACGCGCCCTCGCCCTCATCGCCGACCTTCCGCGCGACCAGGCCGAAGCGGTGCTGCTGCGCGTCGTCGTCGGGCTCGACGGGCCCGCCACCGCGCGCGTCCTCGGCAAGCGGTCCGGCGCCGTGCGCATGGCGGCGTACCGAGGCCTGAAACGGCTCGCCCGGCAGCTCGGTGTGACGGAAGACGGGCAGCACACGCTGGGGGAGTCGAGATGACTGACAACCACGTGCACGCCCTGGGTGAGGCGCTGGCCGAGGCGGTCCGGCAACCGGACGAGGCCGGGGAGCGCCGGGCGCTCGCCGCGTTCCGGGCCGCGCGCGACTCCGGCGCCCTCGTCGCGGAACCGCGGCGGCGGGACGACTGGCGGCCGCGCCGGCGCCGGGCGCGCTGGTCCGTGCGCACCATGGTGGGGGCGGCCGTCGGCGGCCTGATGGTGGGCGGCGTCGCCGTCGCCGGGATCGGCACCGTGGCCACGCCGGACGAGCCCGGCGAGCGGGTCAGGCCCACCCGTACGGTGTCGCCCCCGGAGTCCTCGGCGCCTCCGTCACCCGTACGGAACCCGGCGTCCGCGGCGCCGACCGGCACACCCACGCCCACGCCCACGCATCCGGAACAGGCCCGGGACGACGAGGCGCGGTGCAAGGCGTACGAGGACGGGCACGGGACGAACCGTTCGGAGCGGGCGGCACAAGGGTGCGAGTCGCCTTCGGCGGATGCCGCCGTGGGGTCCGGCGCCGCGAAGACGCCGCCCGGCACCGCGCACCGGCACGACGAGAAGTAGTCGCGACGAGAAGTAGTCACGACAAGCAGTAGTCCGGGGCCGGAAATACGGGACGGCCGAGGTCGCCACCCCCCACAGGAGAGACCCCGGCCGCCGCGCGGTACGGGTCGCGAGCGGCCCGTACTCCCTTCAGCGCCGTAGGTGCGTTTTCTGTCACACCCCGCTGTGTGACCCAGTAGTTGCCCGTTGTACAAACATGGACGCAGGGCGATTCAGGCCGTAGCGTGCTGATTCGCGCCAGGGGCGCGCCGGGGGCGCACGAGACCAAGTGGGCAGGGACTGGGAGTGCTGGGGGACGACGCGGAGTTGACCGCCGCGGTGCTTGCGGCACAGGACGGGAACGAGACCGCGTTCCGGACTGTGTACCGCGCCGTGCACCCGAGGCTGCTCGGATACGTACGCACGCTCGTCGGCGATCCCGAGGCCGAGGACGTCACGTCGGAGGCATGGCTGCAGATCGCCCGGGACATCGACCGGTTCGAGGGTGACGCCGACCGGTTCCGCGGCTGGGCCGCCCGGATCGCCCGCAACCGCGCCCTCGACCACATACGCATGCGGGGACGCCGGCCCGCCATAGGCGGTGACGAGACCGAACTCACCGGCCGACCCGCGCTCTCCGACACCGCCGACGAGGCGATGGAGTCCCTCGCCACCGGCGACACCCTGGCACTCATCTCCCAACTCCCGCAGGACCAGGCCGAGGCGGTCGTGCTGCGCGTCGTCGTCGGGCTCGACGCGAAGAGCGCCGCGCAGACCCTCGGCAAGCGGCCGGGCGCCGTCCGCACCGCCGCACACCGGGGCCTGAAGAAGCTCGCCGAACTGCTCGGCGCGGACCTCGTCGAGCCGCCGAACGACCCCGGACCCCTCGGCGCGGTGCCGCAGCCGAGGCAGCCGAGACCCCGCACGGTGACGTCCGCCGGTGTGACGCAATCGCGTACGCGGACGCAGAAGGACATGTGATGGCCGACGAGCACTACAGGTGGCTGGACCGCGACGCGGCGGAGCGTCTGCTGCGCGGGGAGCCGCTGGAGGCCGTCTCCGACGACGCCGCGCGCCAGGCACTGGAACTCGTCGCGGCGCTCGACGCGCTCACCGCGCTTTCCGCCGGACCCGAGGGTGAACTGCCGGGCGAGGACGTCGCGTTGAAGGCGTTCCGCGAGGCCAGGGCCGTCTCCGCGGTGGACGGCGCCGTGACCTCCATCGGCGCGACCGGCAGCACCGGCCGCTCCGGACGCCACCGCGTGGGCCCGCCCGCGGAACCGGACCGCCGCGGGCCGCGCTGGGGCCGCCCCGTGCGCTTCGGACTCGCCGCCGCCGTCGCCGCGTGCATGGTCGGCGGGGTCGCCGCCGCCGGGTCCGGGGTGCTCCCCTCGCCGTTCGGCGGCCGGGACGATCCGGCGCCCGCCTCCTCCGTGTCCGCCGTCGCCAGCCCCGACCGGCCGCTCGCCCCACCGTCGCCGAGCACCACGGCGGGCGGCGACGAGGCGCTGCCCGACGGCTCGGCGAGCCCCGACGACGGCACCGGCTCCACCACCCCCGACCGGAGCGGCTCCGCGGGGAACAAGGGCTCCCCGTCCGCGCCCGACTCCAAGGCGACCGGGAACGACCGGGGATCCGTACTGCTGCGCCGCGAGATCGCCGAGGCCTGCGCCAAGTACCGGGGCGGCCGCCTGTCCGCCGACGAGAAGCAGCGACTGCGGGACTCGGTGGAGGCGTCGGGGCGCAGCGCCTCCGACATCGCCCGCTTCTGCGACCGCGTCCTCGGCCGCTCGGACGGCTCCGACGGCCCCCGGGAATTCGGCGACTCCGACGGCTCCGGAGACTTCGGCGACGGCGACGGCCGCGGCGGCACTCAGGACGGCGACAGCGACGGGGACAGTGACGGGGACGGCCGGACCGGCGGCGCGAGCGGCAACGACACCAACGGGTTCGGCAACGGGAACGGCGACACCGTCGGCTTCCACACCCGCACGCCCGGCGTCTCCCCGAGCCGGACCTACAGCGCGTCCCCCGAGCTGCCGACCGCCGGGCCGTCGCCCTCCGCCACTGCCTCCGCCTCCGCCTCGCCTTCCGCCCCGACCTCTGCCTACTGATCGTCGATCAGTGGCCTGAACTGCGAAAACACCGCTGTCGGAAGGCGCGTAGAAGAATCTACGGAACGGGTGTGACGTTTTTGGAGCATGAGGCGCAGTACTGAGTGAGCCGACTGGTCATCGGCCGTGCACGAGCCGGGGTTCCCCCCGTACCTTCGGTTCAGTGCCACCGGCGTGGGTGGGACACGTTCCCCCGGTCCCACCCACGCCCCTAAAACACTCCGGTAAGCACTCCGGGTCACCAGTAGATGACGACCTTGTCGCCGTTGCGCACCTGGCCGAAGAGGCTCGCGATCTTCCCCTCGTCCTTCACGTTCACGCAGCCGTGCGAGGCACCGGCGTAACCGCGGGCCGCGAAGTCCGACGAGTAGTGCACCGCCTGGCCACCGCTGAAGAACATCGCGTACGGCATGGGCGTGTGGTAGATCGTCGAGACGTGGTGGCGGGACTTGAAGTAGACCTGGAAGACGCCCTCACGGGTGGGCGTGTACTGCGATCCGAACCGCACGTCCGTCGTCATCAGCCGCTTGCCGTCCACCATCCACGACAGGGTGCGGCTCGTCTTGCTGATGCACAGCACCCTCCCCTGCATGCAGCGCGGATCGGGCTTCGCCGGGGGCTGCCCACCGGACGCGTACAGCTCGTCCCGGTTCGGCTCGTGCGTCATCTTCAGCAGCCGCTGCCAGGTCACGGTGTCGGTCCTCCCGGTGCGCGGCAGCCCGCGCTTGCCCTGGAACCCCTTGACCGCCTCGGTGGTCGATTCCCCGTACGTGCCCGTCGGCCCGTCGAAGAGCCAGGCCACCTGACGCAGCCGCGCCTGCAGCTCCCGCACCTCCTCGCCCCGGTCGCCCGACGCCCACAACGTCTTCGGCGGCGCGGCCGTCGCCGACGCGGAAGGGGCGGTGGAATCGGCGGGAGCAGAGGGCTCGGCGGACCCGGAGGGCTTCGCGTCGTCCGGTGCGCCGGCGCTCGACGCGGGTGCCGACGGCGGCCGCGCCGAACCTCCCTCGACCGCCTGCGCCGTACAGCCACAGGCCAGCGCGAGCACCCCGAATGCCGCTACCGATCTCCTCATGACAGCTGTCCGCATGATGTCCCCCGTCCCTCGTGTCGTACCCCTTCTCTCTACTGATGCTTCCCGCGCCCGAAACGTTGCGAACTGCCGCAGCTCAGCGGGTAGGTCTGTGAGCAAGGTCCCAGCGTGGGCCCCTCCACTCACCGAACGGCCGCCGCTACAGTCCGTCGCGAGGGTCGATGACTACTGGCAAGTAATCGCTGGAGGCACAACCATGGCGCGCGAATCCGAGTCCGGACTGCCCATCGAGCCGGTGTACGGCCCATCGGCACTCGATGGCTGGGACCCGGATCAGAAGCTGGGCGAGCCCGGCGCGTATCCCTTCACGCGCGGTGTCTACCCGTCCATGTACACCGGCCGTCCGTGGACGATGCGCCAGTACGCCGGGTTCGGCACGGCCACCGAGTCCAACGCCCGCTACAAGCAGCTCATCGCCAACGGCACCATGGGCCTCTCGGTCGCCTTCGACCTGCCGACCCAGATGGGCCACGACTCCGACGCCCCGATCGCCTCCGGCGAGGTCGGCAAGGTCGGGGTCGCCATCGACTCGATCGACGACATGCGCGTCCTGTTCGGCGGCATCCCGCTGGGCAAGGTGTCGACGTCGATGACGATCAACGCCCCGGCCGCGCTGCTCCTGCTGATGTACCAACTGGTCGGCGAGGAGCAGGGCGTGCCCGCCGACCAGCTCACCGGCACGATCCAGAACGACGTGCTCAAGGAGTACATCGCCCGCGGCACCTACATCTTCCCGCCCAAGCCCTCCCTCCGGCTGATCGCGGACATCTTCAAGTACTGCAAGGCCGAGATCCCGAAGTGGAACACCATCTCGATCTCCGGCTACCACATGGCCGAGGCCGGTGCGTCCCCCGCGCAGGAGATCGCCTTCACGCTCGCCGACGGCATCGAGTACGTGCGCACCGCCGTCGCCGCCGGCATGGACGTCGACGACTTCGCCCCGCGGCTCTCCTTCTTCTTCGTGGCGCGCACGACGATCCTCGAGGAGGTCGCCAAGTTCCGTGCCGCGCGCCGGATCTGGGCCCGGGTGATGAAGGAGGAGTTCGGCGCGAAGAACCCCAAGTCGCTGATGCTGCGCTTCCACACCCAGACCGCGGGCGTGCAGCTCACCGCGCAGCAGCCCGAGGTGAACCTGGTCCGCGTCGCCGTCCAGGGCCTCGGCGCCGTGCTCGGCGGCACCCAGTCGCTGCACACCAACTCCTTCGACGAGGCGATCGCCCTCCCGACCGACAAGTCCGCGCGCCTCGCGCTGCGCACGCAGCAGGTCCTCGCGTACGAGACGGACGTGACCGCCACCGTCGACCCGTTCGCCGGGTCGTACGTCGTCGAGAAGATGACCGACGACGTGGAGGCCGCCGCCCTCGAACTCATGGAGAAGGTCGAGGAGCTGGGCGGCGCGGTCAACGCGATCGAGCACGGCTTCCAGAAGTCCGAGATCGAGCGCTCCGCCTACCGCATCGCGCAGGAGACCGACTCGGGCGAGCGTGTCGTGGTCGGCGTCAACCGCTACCAGCTCGACGCGGAGGAGCCCTACGAGCCGCTCCGCGTCGACCCCGCCATCGAGGCCCAGCAGGCCGAACGGCTCGCGAAGCTGCGTGCCGAGCGGGACCAGGAGGCCGTCGACGCGGCGCTCGCCGAGCTGAAGAAGGCCGCCGAGGCCGACTCGGACACCGCCAACGTCCTCTACCCGATGAAGGACGCCCTGCGCGCCCGCGCCACCGTCGGCGAGGTCTGCAACGCGCTGCGCGAGGTGTGGGGCACCTACGTCCCCTCCGACGCGTTCTGACCCGCTGACCTGCTCTTTCCGCCCTGTGGGGCCCCGGCGCGGAGTGTCGTACTCGTGTGCGACACTCCGGTCATGCTGGGTGTCATCGATCTTCCGACCTATCTCGCGGGTCTCGTCCTCATCATCCTTCTCCCGGGGCCGAACTCGCTGTACGTACTCTCCGTCGCCGCCCGCCGCGGCATACGCACCGGCTACAAGGCCGCAGCCGGTGTGTGGTGCGGCGACACCGTCCTGATGACCCTGTCCGCCGCCGGTGTCGCCTCCCTCCTCCAGGCCAACGCGGTGATCTTCGGGATCGTGAAGTACGCGGGCGCCGGATATCTCACCTGGCTCGCGATCGGCATGATGCGCGCCGCCTGGTCGATGTGGCGCACCCGGCGCGAGCGGCTCGCCGCCGAGCCCACCGGGGACGCGGCCGTCGAGGCCCAGGAGCGGCCGTTCCGCCGCGCCTTCGTGATCAGCCTCCTCAACCCCAAGGCGATCCTGTTCTTCATCGCCTTCTTCGTCCAGTTCGTCGACCCGTCCTACGCGTATCCCGCCCTTTCCTTCGTGGTCCTCGGCGCCTTCGCGCAGCTCGCGAGCGTGCTGTACCTGTCGGCCCTGATCTTCAGCGGCACGAAGCTGGCGGCCGCCTTCCGCCGCCGCAAGCGGCTGTCGGCCGGGGCGACCTCGGCGGCCGGCGTGCTGTTCCTCGGCTTCGCGGTGAAGCTGTCGCTGGCCAGCGTGTGAGGCTTCGGCGGGGCGGTACCGATCGGGTGACTCCGGGCGGAGCCGCTGCGGCGGTGGTTACGCTCTTGGAGAGTGCTCCCTGAAGGAGGATGCCGTGGCTGTTCTGCAACACGAGCTGACGTTGGGCGGGGCCGCCGAGATGCTCTCCCGTGCACTGCCGCCCGGGCACCGCGTGGAGATTCTCCAGGGGAGGCTCACTGTGACACCGCCGCCGGACGGCTCGCATGCGTTGTCGTTGACGAAACTGGGCCGCAGGTTCGACCGCGCCGGTATCGAGGACACGGACGCGGAATTCGTCCAGGGCATCGGCCTCTGGCTCCCCGCCCTGCCCGAGGACTACGCGATTCCTGACTTCTCCGTCGTCGACGAGGACTTCCGTGACGCCCGGGTCCAGAAGAACTGTTACGCGGCCAACGTCTTCCGCCTGGTCCTGGAAGTAACGTCGTCGAACTGGGCCGACGACCTCGGCCCCAAGGTCGAGTGCTACGCCGAAGCCGGTGTGCCCGTCTACATCGTCGTCGACCGCAAGCACGGTGAGGTGCTCCTGTACCAGGAACCGGTGGACGGGCGGTATCCCGCACCGGAGCGTTACAAGCGCGGCCAGACCGTGATCGTGCCCGAGTCGGTCGGGGTCACCCCGGAGCTGTCCGTCGACACCCTCCTCGACGGCGACTGACCTCAGGCCCCGACGACACCGGCCCGCGCCAGGTACTTCTCCACGCCCTCCGCCGTGTCCCCGGCCCACCCCACGTATCCGTCCGGCCGCACCAGGAAGACACCGGTGCCGTACGCCTCGTACGCGGGCACCGTGACCGTACGTATCGCCGTCTCGTCGAGCGACAGCAGCCCGGTGCCGGGTGAGGCCACCGCCCCCACCGTCAGCAGCGTCCAGTGCGGGCCCCGGAACGCGTCGAAGAGCCGGATCCCGCCCGGGTGGCCGTCCGGTGCCCGGTCGCCCGCGCGCAGGGCGTCCTCCGCCAGGTCCGTGCGGGTCTCCCCGGTCAGCGCCGACTCCCGGTAGCCGATGCCCAGTTGACGCAGCTCGCCGCCGCGCTTGACCGGGGTCTCGGAGCGGTGGATGCGGGTGCTGATGCCGAGGATGCCCGCCGCGACCGGCATCCGCTCCTCCTCGTACGTGTCCAGCAGCGATTCAGGGGCCCCGGCGAGCACCGCGGCCAGCTTCCACGCCAGGTTGTACGCGTCCTGCACGCTCGTGTTCAGGCCCTGTCCGCCCGCCGGGGAGTGGATGTGCGCCGCGTCGCCCGCGAGGAGGACCCGGCCGTCGCGGAAGCGGTCCGCCATCGCCGCCCGTGCCCGGAAGTCCGAGGCCCAGAGCACCTCGGCGACGTGCTCCTCGCGCAGGACGGTGCGGGCGGCGAGCAGCTCGGCCACGCCCGCCGGTGAGGTGTCGGGGGTCGCCGACTCGTCCGCGTACTGCGCGGCCAGCTGGAAGACCCGGCCGGTGTCCGAGGGCAGGGGGCAGAAGGCCACCATCCCCTCCTCGGCCTTCGGCCACACGTGCCAGTGCGTGTCGGGGAGCGGCGCGTCGTCCGTGATCCGGACGTCCGCGACCAGCATCGGCTTCGGGTCGACGGTCTCGCCGGTCATCCCGATGCCGAGTTCCCTGCGGACCGTGGACCGGCCGCCGTCCGCCGCCACCAGGTACCGCGCGCGGACCGTCGAGCCGTCCTCGAACGTGGCCGTCACCCCGGCCGCGTCCTGCGCCAGGCCGGTCAGCCCGGCGCCGAAGCGGACCTCGCCGCCGAGCTCCCGCAGGCGCGCGTACAGCACCTCCTGCGTGCGGGCCTGCGGTATCAACCACCCATTGGCGAACGGCACTTGCTCCGTCGGCTCGGCGCGCTCCATCATGTCCCACTCCGCGCCCGGCTCGTCGCCCTCCCACACGCGCATCGTCGGGTACTCGGTGCCCGCCGCGTGGATCGCGTCCAGCACCCCGAGGTCGTACAGGACCTCCTGGGTGCGCGGCTGGAGGCCCTTGCCCCGCGAGCCGGGGAAGAGCCCCTCCGCCCGCTCCACCAGCAGAGCCGGCACGCCGCGCCGCGCCAGGTCCGCCGCCAGCACCAGGCCGGTCGGGCCCGCGCCCACGATCAGCACCTCGGTATCGGTATCAGTAGCCATGACCATGATCCACCCGCTCCTTAACGTCGTTAAGTTCGATGTCCCGAGCATGGCCTTAATGGCGTTAAGCTGTCAAGCGTGGCCGAGAAGAAGACCCCGAAAGAAGCGGCGAGCCCGAAGAAGCCGAAGCTCGACAAGGCGTCCGTCGCCGACACCGCCCTCGACCTGCTGAACGACGTAGGTCTGGAGGGTCTGACGCTGCGCGCCATCGCCAAGGAGCTGAACGTGCAGGCGCCCGCCCTGTACTGGCACTTCAAGAACAAGCAGGCGCTGCTCGACGAGATGGCGACCGTGATGTTCCGGCGGATGGCGCGGGAGGGCCGCGACATCGGGTACGAGCCCTCCGGCCCCTGGCAGGAGTGGCTGCTGCTCGGGAACCGGCAGCTGCGCGCCACGCTTCTGCGCTACCGCGACGGCGCGAAGGTCTTCAGCGGGTCACAGTTCACCGGGGCCGACCACGGCCCCGAGATGGAGGCGAACCTGCGCTTCCTCACCGACGCGGGCTTCACCCCCGACCAGGCGGCCTGGGCGAGCTCCACCACGTTCATGTACACGCTCGGCTTCGTCACCGAGGAGCAGGGTGTGCAGCCGCTGCCCGGCGAGCGGCGCCCCGGCTACGACGTCGCCGAGCGCGCCGAGCTGCTCTCCGACTACCCGCTCGCCGCAGCCGCGGGGGAGCGGCTCTTCGAGGGGTACGACGAGCGGTTCGAGGAGGGGCTGCGGCTGATCGTGGCGGGGATCGAGGCGCGGTACGGGGTGAGCTGACGCCGCGGCGGGCGGCCCCGGGTCAGCCCAGCGCCCTGCGCAGGCGCGGCGTCGCCCACCGCTCCACGTACCGGTGCATCAGCCACGCGAGGGTCAGCATCACGATCACCGTCGCGGCGAACGTCACCGACGACGGCAGGCCGAGGCGGCGGTGCAGGAAGCCGATCGACACCCAGCCCAGGTGTTCGTGGACCAGGTAGAAGGGGTACGTCAGCGCCCCCGCCACGGTGAGCCAGCGCCAGTTCGCCCATCGCAGGCGGCCCATGGCGATCGCGGCGACGGCGGCGAAGCCGAGCGTGACCACCAGGGCGATGCCGAGCGAGGAGCGGTTCGAGAAGGCGTGCGGGTTCGGCGCGTGCCAGAGCCCCGCGACCGCGTAGTGCTGGCCGATCGCCCAGCCGACCGCCACGATCCCCCAGGCCAGGACGTCGCGCCGGTCGCGGTGGACCAGGTAGAGGCCGATGCCGCCGATGAAGAACGGCGCGTACTCGGGCATCAGGAGGACCGTGAGGAACGGTTCGCCGGAGGCCTGCGTCAGCGCCGCCGCCAGGGTCCACACCGCGCAGAACAGCACGACGCGCCCCCGGGTCGCGCCCGGCAGGACCACGCACAGCGCGAACAGGGCGTAGAAGCGCAGCTCGGCCCACAGGGTCCAGCACACGCCCAACACCCGGTCGGCGCCCAGGGGTTGCTGGAGCATGGTGAGGTTCACCAGCGCGTCGCTGGGCGAGACCGCCTCGTAGACCACCACCGGCAGCGCGAAGACCGCCGTCACCAGCACGACCGCCACCCAGTACGCGGGGAAGAGCCGGGCAACCCGGGACGCGAAGAACGAGCGCAGCGGACGGCCCCAGCCGCTCATGCAGATCACGAAGCCGCTGATGACGAAGAAGATCTGCACACCCAGGCAGCCGTACGCGAACAGGCCGTGCGTGGAAGGGAATTGATCGCGCGGAGAGGTGCCCCATGCTGTGGCCACGTCACCGCCCCTGCCGCCGTAGTGGTACGCCGCGACCATCAGGGCGGCGCCCAGACGTAGCCCGTCCAGGGCGCGCAGCCGGCCGTCCCCGCGGGCCCGGCCGGGCTCTCGCGACGGCGGCAGTGACGGGGCGTCGAGCACCGCGGCGCTCGACGAGGGGCCCGGCGTGCTGACGGCCGTCTCGGTCACGGATGCCACTCCCTGCTGTGTCGTTGCGCCCCGCGGCGTCCGGGAGGCGCGGCTCACGGGCCACACTAGGCAGGCCCGCACCAGGAGTCGCGGCCCCGCAGGGCCGGTTCGCCGAGTGCTCGCGAGAACGTCATCCGCCGGTCACCCGGGGGTCAGCCGAAGTAGCGGCGCAGGTTCAGCCGGCCCCACAGCAGGCTGGCGGCGAACGACAGGACCATGACCGCGGCGAGCAGACCGACCAGGAGCAGTGCCGCCACCGGGCCGCTCAGGTCCGGCGACACCAGGGGCCGCACGAGCTCCTCGACGAACAGCACGTGCACCATGTACGCGCCGAGCGCGGCACCGGCCAGCTTCTGCAGCAGCGGCCGCCACTTGTCGGGGACGCGGACCCTGCTGACCAGGAGCAGTACGGAGGCGGCCATGACGGCGACGAACAGGTGGGCGTTGGGGATCACGTAGTGGACCTGCGTGTTGTACCAGAGGCACGCCGCGATGGCGGCCGGAAGCAGCACGAGCAGCGTCTTGCGCCACCGGAAGGCGCCCGCCGGGAGGGCGAAGAGCATCGCTCCGCCGACCGCGTACACCACCGAGTAGGTGCTGAACCCCCAGGCCACGGTGGGCATTTCATGGCCGGTGGTCTCGGCGACGGTGCTCAGCACGCTCGGCAGGACGGCGATGCCGAGCAGCACCGCCCCGAGGCCCCACGGCCGCTGACCGGCCTTGATCAGCATCGCGAAGGCGAGGAGCACGATGATGGGGATGTAGGTGTACATGAACCACAGGTGGTAGGCGGGCTCGACGGAACCGACGAGGGAGTCCACCGCCAGCTCGGTCATGGGCCGGTCGTTGCGGTCGCGCAGCCAGGCCCAGAGCAGGTACACCGCCGTCCACGCGAACAGCGGGACCGTGTTGCGCACGATCCGCTTCCACATGCGGGCGCTGTCCTTCGGGGGCGCGCCCACGAGCACGGCCCACCCGGCTATCGCGAAGTACATCGGGACCGCGAACGGGTTGATGGCCTCCGCGACGTGCCCCACCCAGTACGAACCGGACCCGTTGGCCGGGTCGTTGCCGGTCGAGCGGATGAACTGGGAGCCGACGTGCCCCAGCATGATGATGGCGGAGCACAGCAGCCGCATCAGGTCGATGTCGAAGCGGTGCTCGCGCTTCCCGGCCCCGATCCCGGCGGGCTCCGCCGTCCGCGGCGCGCCGGTGGTTCTCGTCTCGGGCAGGCTGATCGTCGTCTCGGGTTGCACGGCGCACCTTTCGAAGGGCGAGGAGGCGGGGATGAGGGGATGCGGGCGGTGTCAGCGCCCGGAGTCGCGCCGGACGGCCTTCCTGACGACGCGCCTGGCCCGGCGCGCGCGGAGCTTCGCCCGTGCCTGCTGGCCGGCGCCGGGCAGGCCGAGTTCGGCCAGGCGCGGCTCGGGGAAGCAGTGGCCGGGCAGTGCGGCGAGGTGCTCGCGCAGCCAGGCCTCGACCGGCTCGCGCGCCTGCTCGTGCAGCGCGGGCTGCATGCAGAATCCGAGCGCCCGCACCAGCGGTGACAGCGAGGCGGGGGCCGCGCCCACGAGGGCGGCGGCCCTGCCGTCCTCCAGGTCGGGCACCACGTGGTCGACGATCGCCAGCGGTACGCGGTTGCTGTTCTGGAACGGCTTCAGCCGCTCCATCACCAGCGCCGTGCCGACCCGGCCGACCGGGACGTCGTAGTACGCGGAGGCGGTCACCATCGCCGTGGAGAAGCAGCCGACGACGAGCTCGGGACGGCAGTGGTGGTACAGCGTCTCGGCCAGCAGCGGCGCGTCGAGGACCGTGAGCCGGACGCCCGCGTCCGCGGCCGCCTTGCTCAGCGCCGCCGAGTAGCTGGGGGGCGCGGTCGGATGCGGCTTGAAGACCACCGTGCGGTGTCCGGCCCGCGCGGCGGAGGTGAGCATCCGCACGTGCAGCTCCTCCTCCTCGGCCGGCTCAAGGATGTTGATCGCCGCCAGGTACTGCCCCAACAGCACGGCCGTGGGCGCCTCTTCGCGTACGGGCGTCAGGCGCGGGTCGTCGGCGGCGTCGACGGCGATCTCGTCGAGCACCGCCCGGAACGCCTCGTCCGGGACGATCTCCGGCTCCACGTCGAACTCGGAGAGCAGCAGCGGCCGCAGCCCCGGCACCAGGTCGAGGTGGAGCAGCCGCTGGATGCGCGCCCCGATGGACAGCGGAAGGCGCTCGCGGGTCGGGCCGTAACTCATCAGGCCGTCCGCGTACACGTGCACGGCGCTCTCCGAGAAGATCGCCGCCAGCGCGCGGCCCGGGTTGACCTGGATCGACTCGACGGCGATCTCGACCCGCTCGCGCGGGTCGATGTCCCAGGCGAGCCGGAACGCCCGCTGCCACAGCGTCGCGTCGTCGCCGCGCGGGCCCCAGGTGCTGGGGTGGTGCGGGCGGATCGCCTCGTTCCAGCTGATCACCGAGTCGAAGCGGCGGGTGATCGGCGTGTAGCCGTGCATCTCGTCGAGGCGCAGCGCGGTCTCCGGCACGGCGGCGTTCTGGGAGACCAGCAGGATGCGGCGGGTCCCCTCGTGCTCGCCGAACAGGCCGGCGTCCAGAGCGGCGGCCAGGGTGGCCGCGCCGTACAGCGTCGAGACCTGGAAGATCTGGGTTCTGTTCCGGTGTCCGGGAAACATGGATCAGGCTGCCTTCCGCCCGTCACGCAGGCGGCTGAGAACGCGGCTCCGCTTGCTGTCGATCGTTCTGAGGGTCTCCTCCAGCACCTGCTCGGGCATGCGGTGGAGGGCGGCGCGGGCCTCGCGGCGCAGTCGCCGGGCCGCCGCGGTGTCGTACTGATCCGCCTTGTCGAGGTGGAAGGCGATCATGGCGCAGTAGGTCCGTACGGCCTTGGGGAGGAAGCGTTCGGCCTCGGGGTCGGCGCGCACGTCGTCGAGCAGCAGGTCGTAGGCCGGGATGAAGTCCAGCTGGCGGGAGTCCTTGATCTGGGTGAGCGAGGTCGCCACGCCCCGCCGGTAGAAGACGCCGTGGAGGCCGACAGCCGCGTACGTGTCCGCCTTCAGATGCAGGCGCCAGATCCACAACCGGTCCTCGGCGGTGCGCAGTCGGGTCGCGAAGCGCATCCCGCCGTCGGCGAAGAGGCGGCCGCTGTAGATGCCCGCCCAGACGAAGGGGTAGTCGACCATCGTCTCCCGGTGGGCCGGCGCGATCCCGTCGCGCGCCGCGAACACGGTGTCGCGGGCGCCGGCCGGGGGTCTGCGCAGGACCCGCTCCGTGCCGGTGGCCTGGACGTGGTCGGTCCGGGCGAAGTCGCAGCCCAACTCACGTATTCGGTCCACGAGTTCCGGCAGGTGGCCGGGGGCGTACCAGTCGTCCCCGTCGAGGAACGTGAGGTAGTCGCCGTGCGCCGCGTCGATCCCGGTGTTGCGCGCCTGCGCGATGCCCCGGTTCTCCTCGTGCCGCAGCACCCTGGCGTTGGGGAGCTTCTCCGCCCAGCGGTCGATGATCCGCGGTGTGGTGTCCGTGGAGCGGTCGTCGACGATCAGGAACTCGAAGTCGGGGTGCGCGTTGCCGACGAGACTTCGCAGGGTGCTCTCGGCGAAGGCCCCCACATTGTGCATGGGGACTATGACGGAAAGTATCGGCACGCGGGCCTCTCACAAAAGAAAAAGATCAACCGGGAACAAGTCGTGCACAGGTTACGAATGTTCCCGGTGTGAACGGTGACCGGAGAAGCGTCGTTGAGTGAACTCTGTTGCCTTGATCGGTGAATTGTCGGTACGTGAGGTGTGGGCGGGGCCTTTTCCGGTCAGCCGGGGCCGTCGGCGTCCGTCGGCGTCCGTCGGCGTCCGTCAGCCGAGTCCGAAGGTCGCGCGGAGTTCGCCGAGGTTCGCCTGCGTGGTCTTCCACAGGAACTCCTGGGCGGCGCGCACGTCCGCGACGGCCGCGTCGTGGTCGTCGAGGACCGCTGCCGCCCGTTCGGCGAGCCGAGGACCGAGGTCCCTGTCGTGCACCGACAGACCCCAGGAGCGGCGGTCGATGTCGGACAGGAAGTACGCGAGCTTCGGGTGCGAGACCAGGCTGAGGATCGGGGTGCCGCAGCCGAACGGGATCATGCCCGCGTGCCCGCGCATCCCGATCACCAGGCGCGCCCTGCGGTACAGGTCGCGGATGGCGTCGTTCGACAGGGCGTAGAGCCGGTCGACGGGCAGACTCAGGCCGTGCTCCCGGCGCAGGTCGTGCACGAACTTCTCGTCCGGCGGCATATGGGCCGCGTACCGGACCTCGGCCCGCTCGCTCAACTCCCTGAGCGCGCCCGCCATTTCGGCGAGGAAATGAGCGTAGTCGTGACCGAACCGCAGACCGGAACGGTCGTACGCGCAGTTGACGAGGACGGTGTCGGAGCGCGGCACCGCGCTCGCGGGCGGCGCGAGCCGGTCGGCGACCGTGGTCGGGCACGGCTGGTAGCGCACCCGGTCCCGCAGGTCCTCGGGCAGCAGTTCCCGCACCCGCTCGATCGAGCCGTGGTTGCGCAGCCCGAAGAACGCCGACCGCTCCACGAGCACCCGCAGGCTCTCGGCGAACCGGGTCCTGCGGTACTGCTGCCCGTCGAAGATGTTGTAGCCGACCGCGAACACCGCGAGCGGCGCCGTGATCCGGGCCAGCAGGGCGTCCGGCACGTTCCACTGCCAGTAACTGTTGCTGTTGGGGGAGGTGTCCGGGAGGAAGAGCCCGCCGCCGCCGACGACCACGCCGCGCCGCGCGTTCAGCTCCTCCAGCGTCTCCTCGTCGACGAGGCGGTGCGCCTGCTGCCGGTACCAGCGGCGCGGTCCCGTGTCGGGGCCGAAGCACTGCCGCACCGCTTCGGGCAGCACTTTGTCACCGGCGTTCTCGTCGCCCTCGGCGAACAGCGCCACGTGGGCCAGCTGCTCGGAGGCGGGCCCCGCCTCCGACTCCGTCTCGCCGCGGCCTTCACCGGTGCGTACGTACCAGCTGTGGCATCCGGCGTCGGTCGGGTCGGCGGCCAGGCCCTGGCGGGCGTAGTCGTGCGCGTCCTCCTCGCGGCCGCACAGCCAGGCCAGGCGGGCGAGCTGGGCGAAGGCGCGGGGCGCGTTGTCGGGGGACGCGGCGGCGAGCAGCAGATGGGTCTCGGCCTCGGCGTAGCGGGACAGCGCCATCAGGCACACGCCGAGCGTCTCGTGGCAGCGCGGCGCGTCCGGGCGGTCGTCGAGGACCGGGGCGAGCACCGCGACGGCCTCCTCGTAACGGCCCTGCTGCCGGTACACGTCGGCGACCGTGCGGGCCAGGTCGAGGGAGGGGCGGCTGTCGAGGAGCGGCGGGACGAGGTGCGCGACGAGCTCGGCGTGCTTGCCGCCGGGCAGCGCGCGGTAGGCGGCCCGGAAGTCCTCGTCGTCCAGCTCGAAGCGGCGCCGGGCCTCGTCGGCCGGGCCGTACCCGGGGGAGTCGAACGGGCCGCTGAAGTGCAGCACCGCGACCCGCTCGGGCACCGGCAGATCGTCGTGCAGGCGGCGCGTGAGGAAATCGTGGCGCGCGTCGACCGGGACGAGCAGGGAGCCGAGGAGACCGTCCAGGCTCTCCACGCCGTCCCAGCCGGCCAGGGCGTCGTCCACGTCGGCGCGCTGCACGACAAGCAGCCCGTCGGGCAGGACCGAGCGCCGCTCCACCCCCGCGTCGTCGCACCACACCTGCGGCACGGCGGCCACCCCGCGCCGCAGCCGCAGCAGTTCACCGAGGTCGCCGAGGACGACCATCGCCGTGTCCAGGGCGATGACCGTGTCGTAGCCGTCGAGCCGGAACACCTCCGCCCGCGAGCGCGCGCGGCGGGTGACGAGCCGCGGGTGCAGCCGGCGCGGCGCGTCGAACGAGGCGTCGTCGAGGCCCGGGTGGAGGACCACCACGTCCTCGCACACCTTCGGATTGGTCAGCACCAGGCTGCGCAGCAGCGTGGCCAGGGCGGGCAGCGACGCGGCGTCGACATGGACGGCGAACGCGATGCGCCGCCTGCCCGTGACGGTGCTGCGGTCGTCGGGCCGGTCGTCGGCGCGGGAGTGCGTCATCGCAGGGCGATCCTCATCGTGCTGTCGGCTCTGTCGGCTCTGTTGTCGATGTCGTCGATGCGGGTGGAGTGGTCCCTGACCCAGGCGGCCTCCGCCGGGCGCAGTCCTCCCGCGCCGGACGGCCCGAAGCCGATGAGGTCGAGGCGGGGGCTGACGTCCAGGAAGTCCAGGAGTCGCACGACGGAGAAGGCGGTACCGGCGTCCTCCCCCCAGCCGTCCTCCCCGATCAGCGCCGGGTCGCTCAGCGGGCGGCGCAGCGACACGTCGCCGACGTGCCGCTGGGCGCCGGGCACGAGGCGCTGCCGGACGGTCCGCCGCCAGCGCGGGACCTGTGCGTCGAACACGAGCCGGATGCCGGTCGGCAGGGTCCAGGCGGGGCCCTCCCACGGTGTGTCGCCGCGCGGCGAGACGGCGTGCAGATCGGTGCGAGCGCCGGTGCCGGGCGCGTCGATCCGGACCGCGTCGCAGCGCACGACCACGTCGTAGCGGTCGATCTCGGGGCCGAGCCCGCCGCGCGCCACCGCGTCGGTGCCCGCGACCACGCACACGCTTCTGCCGGTGAGCAGCGCGCGCAGTCCCGCGACGCCGACGGGCGTGGTGGTGTCGGGCAGCGCCTCGGGCACGGCGTCCCGTTCGACGAGCCGCCGGTACGTGCCGTACAGCTCGGCCAGGCGACGCACCCCGGGGTCGCCGGCGCCGTCCCGGGCCAGCCGCTGCCGGAGCAGTTCCGCGGTCTTCTCGACCCCGGCGCCGGTACCGGCGACCGCCTCCAGCGCGTCCCGGCACGCCCGCCGCTGTCGCAGGGTCTCGATCCGGCGGACCGTCCCCGCCGCACCGTCGCCGCCCTCGACCAGCGCGAGGTAGCGCTCGTACGACTCCAGCGCCTCGTCGTCGCGGCCCAGTCCGTCCAGGGCCGCGCCGTGCAGCCGCCAGGCCGCCCGGGAGCGCCGGCGCAGCCGGGTCGCGTTCTCGGCGACGTCCAGGGCGAGGCCGAGACCGTCGGCCCCGCCGGCCTCCAGCGCCCGCTCGCCGACCGTGAGGAGGGCGTCGAACGGATCGGCCGCCGGACTGTCCACGGAGGCCGTCAGGGTGCCGATCGCCCGGGTGAGCCGGGTCTGCCGCGGAATGGTGGGCGCGCTCTGCGTGGCGAGATAGGCACCGCACCGGTGGACGCTGCCCGCGTACAGGGCCGACCTGGCGGCGTCCCGCTGCCGCGCCTTGAAGAGTCCCGCCAGGGGGTTCGTCATGGGGTCACCGTTCTCGTCATCTCCCGGTCCGTGCGTCGGGCGCGGCCGGAGGCCCGAATGTGCCCCAACTCACGTGGGCCCGGGCGGCTTTCGGGCGGACGCTGAGTGAACTCTCAGCGCTTGACCGCCTTCCAGGTCCGGCGGGCCCGCCGCGCCATCCGCCGGGCGGTCGAGTTGCGCGGCAGGAACCCGAGCCGCTGCGGGAGGCCGCCGGGCAGTCCGAGCGAGGTGAGCCGGCGGCGCTTGAAGTAGCGCTGGACGCGGCTGTCGAAGTGCTGGGAGAGATACCGCTCGGCCGCCGGGCGCAGCGCGGGCAGGACCTGCGGCTGCATCGCGAAGCTCACCGCGCCGATCAGCCCTTCGAGCTGCTTGGGCGGCAGCGCGGCGGTGTCACGCCCGCCCGGCTCCAGGTCCGGGAGAAGCGCGTCGGCGAGGACGACGGGCACCCGGTTGCTGTTCTGGAACGGGGCGAGCCGCTCAAGGAGCGTCCCGGTCCCGATCCGGGCGACCGGAAGCCCGTAGAACGCGGACGCGGTGAACAGGGCGGTCGAGAAGCAGCCGACGACCAGCGCGGGCCGCGCCCTGGCGAACAGCACCTCGGCGAGCACGGGCGTGTCGACGACGGTGAGGTCGACGCCGAGCCGCTCCGCCTCGGCCTCCAGGGCCAGTTCGTAGTCGGCCGGGGCCATCGGGTGCGGCTTGAAGACGAGGGAGCGGTGGCCGCGCTCGACGGCCCCGCGCATCATCCGCAGATGCAGCTCCGTCTCCTCGGCGGCGGTGAGGATGCCCAGGGCGGACAGGTACTGGCCGAGCAGCAGCGCGGCCCCGTCCGGCACGGCGGGCAGCTCGCCGGAGGCGCCGGTCAGGCCCGCCATCACCTTCAGGAAGTTCTCGGTGGGCACGATCTGCGGCGGCACCCCGAACTCGGTCAGCAGCACCGGCTTCAGGCCCGGCACCAGATCCAGGTGGAGCAGCCGCCGCACGCGCGTACCGACCAGCGGGTCGATCTTGTTGCGGGTGGGGCCGTAACTCATCAGCCCGTCCGCGTAGGCGTGGATCGGCGCACCGGTGAAGATCTGGGCGAACGCGAGCGCCGGATTGACCTGGAGCGACTCCAGGATTAGTTCGAGGCGGTCGTCGTCGAGCCGCCACAGCATCCGGAAGTACCGCTCCAGGAGCGGGATGTCGTCCTGGCGCGGGCCCCAGGCCGACGGGTGCAGCGGGCTGATGGCGTCGTTGAAGACGAGCACCTCGTCGAAGTGCTTGCGCAGCGCGCCGAACCCGGGCATCTCGTGCACGCCCGGCGACGTCTCCGGCACGGCCGCGTTGTTGAACACCAGCAGGATGCGGCGGTCCGGTTCGCTGAAGCACTCGGCCTCGATCGCCGCGGCCAGCGTGGCCGCGCCGTAGAGCGTGGAGGCGCAGAAGATCTGGGTGGTACGGGGCATCAGGCGGCCGCCTTCGCTGAGGTGACCCGGCGCCGCAGCCGGCGCAGTCGCGCGGCGCGGTCGAGGTCCATGGTGTCGAGGACGTCGGCGAGCAGGGCCTGCGGCATCCGGTCGAGCGCCGCCGCGCTCATCGCCCGCAGCCGCTTGGCCACCGCGGGCTCGAACTTCTCGATCTCCGACAGATGGTGGGCGATGATCGCGCAGTAGGTGCGCACGGCCTTGGGCAGCAGCCGGTCGGCGTCCCGGTCGGCCGCCGTCTCCTCAAGTACCTCGTCGAAGGCGCGGATGAAGTCGAGCTGGCGCACGTCGCCGATCTGCGTGAGGGACGTGGTCACCCCGCGGCGGTAGAACACCCCCAGCAGGCCGACGGCGGCGAACGACTCGGCCTCCCGGTGCAGTTGCCAGATCCACGGCCGGTCCTCGGCGGTGCGCAGCCCGTCCGTGAAGTGCAGCAGCCCCCGGTCGAGCAGCCGCCGGTGGTAGATCCCGGCCCAGGCGTACGCGTAGTCGACGGAGGTGGTGCGGTCGGCGGGCAGGATCGCCTCGCGCGGCAGCAGGACCTCGTTCCTGACCCCGACCGGGACCCGGGACACCGAGCGGGCCCGGCCCTTGGCCTGTACGTGGTCGGTGCGCACGAAGTCGCAGTCCAACTCCTCGATGGAGCGGACCAGTTCGGCCAGGTAGCCCTCGGCGAGCCAGTCGTCGCCGTCGAGGAACGTCAGGTACTCGCCTCTGGCCGCGTCCAGGCCCGTGTTGCGGGCCGTGGCGAGACCTCCGTTCTTCTCGTGTCCGACCAGGACGGCACCGGGCAGGTCACGCTCGGCGCGCGCGAGTATCGCCGGGGTCTCGTCCTGGGAACAGTCGTCGACGAGAATGAATTCGAAATCGTCGCGCGCATTTGTGCGAAGACTTCGGAGGGTGTCGGGCGCATATTGCTGCACGTTGTAGAACGGCACGATGACGGAGAGCTTGACCACCCGTCGGACGCTACTGGGGCGGCCCGTCATGCGGCTTGGCCAGCGGCTTGATGCCGGATGAACGACGTGTGTCGGATTCGTGAACCGGCGCCGCCGCAGGGGAATTCCGGGGCCGATTCGCCATTCGGCGATCTGCTGTTAACCGTTTGTTGCGCTCCGGTTGGGCCGCGGCTCGGAATGGCTTTCTAACTTCGTCGACGTGCCAGCAAGGAACCAGAAGCAGTCACGGATCGCCGTGCTCGCGGACTCCGACACCCGATGGAAATGGGGGTCGCTCACCGCCTCCCGCATCGCCCCCGAGGGCGCCGCCCTCGACGGCTACCTGCTGCGCGGCCGCTCCACCCCGACCGCCCGGCAGCTCCGGGAGGTCGGCGTCCGCGCGGACAGCCTCCGCGAGGTCACCGCGGTCGAGTTCCTCCGTGACATGCAGCGTGCGCCCGGTGCGTACGACGTGGTCGTCCTCGCCCTCGTCGGCGGTGGCGTCCAGGCCGTACTGCACGGACTCGCCCACGCCTGGGCGGAGTCGGCCGACCGGCCCGTCGTCGTCACCGGATACGTCGGCGTCGTCTACGAGAAGCTCGCCGACGGACTGCTCCTGCGCCACGGCGCGGACGTCGTCCTCGCCAACTCGGCGTACGACGCGGACCGGTTCCGCGCCGTGTACGAGGGAGTGGGCGCCGACGCCTCGTCGGTCACGGAGTGCGCGCTGCCGTTCCTCGGCGGCGCGCGCTACACCGACGCGCACGACCCGTACACGGTCGTCTTCGCCGCCCAGCCGTCCGTCCCGGACACGGCCGCCGACCGGCTCTACCTCCTCGACCGCCTGGTCCGGCACGCCCGGTCGCACCCCGAGCGCGAGGTGCTCCTCAAGCTGCGCAGCAGGCCCGGGGAGCACACCACGCACATCGAGGAGATCCCCTACCAGAAGCTCGCGCAGCGCATCGACCTCCCCGCCAACTTCCGTCTCGTGTACGGGAACATGGGCGAGGTCCTCGACCGCACCGACCTGCTGGTCACGGTCAGCTCGACGGCGGCGCTCGAATCCCTGCACCGGCGCATCCCGACCGCGCTCCTCACCGACCTCGGTGTCCGGGAAGCGCTCGGCAACCACCACTTCACCGGCTCCAACTGCCTTGTTTCGTGGGACCAGTTGGACGCCGGACTGTGCCCCGAGGCCGACCCCGCCTGGGTCGCCCGGCAGGGCGTCGCCGCCGACGGCACGTACGAGAGCGCCTTCGACGGCGCGCGTGCCAAGGTCGCAGCCCTCCTGGCCCACGAGCGGCCGGCGCTCGCCCCCTACTACAGCCGCACCACCGCCCCCGGCTACCTGCCGCGCGTCCTCGCCCGGCACCACCTCGCGCCCGACGGCAGCCCGCTGCCCGGCGCGCCCGCCGGCGACAAGGATCCGGGCCCCGTGCGGCAGATCGTCCGCCGGGCCGCGCGCGGCGCCTACCGGCACGGCGTGCAGCGCGTCGCCCCCGTGATCCGGCGGATGGGGGAGCTGTGAGCACCCATCTCGACCAACTCCCCGAAGGAGAAGCGCACATGACCGAAACGGAAGCGGTCGACGCCGCCCCCGTACGCCGCGTGCTCGCGGTGATCCCCGCCCGTGGCGGCTCCAAGGGAGTGCCGGCCAAGAACCTCGCCCCGGTCGGCGGCGTGCCCCTGGTGGCGCGGGCCGTCCGCGAATGCCGGGCCACCCGGTTCGTCACCGACGTCGTGGTCTCCACGGACGACGCGGCGATCGCCGCCGCGGCCCGCGAGGCCGGCGCGGAGGTCGTGACCCGGCCCACCGCCATCGCGGGCGACAAGTCCAGCTCCGAGGCGGCCGTGCTGCACGCCATGGACGCGCACGAGGCGCTGCACGGCGCCGCCGTCGACATCGTCCTCCTCGTCCAGTGCACCAGCCCCTTCCTCGTACGCGACGACATCGACGGCGTCGTCCGGGCGGTCGCCGACGACGGCGCCGACAGCGCGCTGACCGTGGCGCCCTTCCACGGCTTCGTGTGGCGCGACGCGGCCGACGAGCCCGAGGCCGTCGCCGCGCGGCGTGCCCGCGCGGCCCGGTCCGGGGAGGGCGGCACCGTGGCCGTCCTCGCCGACCCGCTCACCGGCGGCGGCTACGGCGTCAACCACGACAAGTCCTTCCGCCAGATGCGCCAGGACCGCCCCCAGGACCTTCTGGAGACCGGCGCCGTGTACGCGATGGAGGCCACCGGCTTCCGCCGCCACGAGCACCGCTTCTTCGGCCGTACGGACCTCGTCCGCACCGACCCCGCCCGGGTCCTGGAGATCGACGACCCGCACGACCTGGCCCGCGCCCGCGCGCTGGCCCCCCTCCTCGACCAGCGCGTCCTTCCCTCGATGGAAGACATCGACGCGGTCGTCCTCGACTTCGACGGCACCCAGACCGACGACCGGGTGCTGATCGACTCCGACGGACGGGAGTTCGTCACCGTGCACCGCGGTGACGGCCTCGGCATCGCGGCCCTCCGCAGGAGCGGCCTGCACCTGCTGATCCTGTCCACGGAGGTGAACCCTGTGGTCGCCGCCCGGGCCCGGAAGCTCAAGATCCCGGTCCTGCACGGCATCGACCGCAAGGACCTCGCACTGAAGCAGTGGTGCGAGGAGCAGGGCATCGCGCCGGAGCGCGTGCTCTACGTCGGCAACGACGTCAACGACCTCCCCGTGTTCGGCCTCGTCGGCTGGCCCGTGGCGGTCGCCAGTGCCCATGACGTCGTGCGCGACGCCGCACGCGCCGTCACCACCGTCCCCGGTGGCGAAGGCGCGATCCGGGAGATCGCGGGCTGGCTCCTCGGCCCCTCTCTCGCCTCTCCCGACACCCTCAAGCCGCTCGACAAGTAAGGAACGTACTCACCATGTCTGTCCTCAACTCCCGCCTCCGCACCTTCGGTTCGCGCACCGCGGGCCCCGGCCGGCCCGTCTACATCACCGGTGAGATCGGCATCAACCACAACGGTGACCTGGAGAACGCGTTCAAGCTGATCGACGTCGCCGCCGAGGCCGGCTGCGACGCCGTCAAGTTCCAGAAGCGCACCCCGGAGATCTGCACCCCGCGCGACCAGTGGGACATCGAGCGGGACACCCCCTGGGGCCGGATGACGTACATCGACTACCGCCACCGCGTCGAGTTCGGCGAGGACGAGTACCGCCGGATCGACGAGCACTGCAAGAAGCGCGGCATCGACTGGTTCGCCTCCCCGTGGGACACCGAGGCCGTCGCCTTCCTGGAGAAGTTCGACGTCCCCGCCCACAAGGTCGCCTCCGCCTCCCTCACCGACGACGAGCTGCTGCGCGCCCTGCGCGCCACCGGCCGCACCGTCATCCTCTCCACCGGCATGTCGACGCCGAAGCAGATCCGGCACGCCGTCGAGGTCCTCGGCAGCGACAACATCCTGATGTGCCACGCCACGTCGACGTACCCCTCGGTCGCCGAGGAGCTCAACCTCCGCGTCATCAACACCCTCCAGGCCGAGTACCCGAACGTCCCGATCGGCTACTCCGGCCACGAGACCGGCCTGCAGACCACGCTCGCCGCCGTCGCCCTGGGCGCCACCTTCGTCGAGCGCCACATCACCCTCGACCGCGCCATGTGGGGCTCCGACCAGGCCGCCTCCGTCGAGCCGCAGGGCCTGCAGCGCCTCGTCCGCGACATCCGCACCATCGAGGCCTCCCTCGGTGACGGCGTCAAGAAGGTCTACGAGTCCGAGCTCGGCCCGATGAAGAAGCTGCGCCGCGTCGCGGGCGTCGTCGCCGAGTCGGAGATCGCCGTCGCCGCCGGTGAGCCGGTCGGCGTCTGATCCACCAAGTCCCAGGCGGTTCGGCGGAGTTCACGCGCCGGACCGCCACGGCGTCCCTCGGGAGGGTCGCAGCATGTCCGGCAGCAGTACGTTGTGCTTCGTCGAGAGTCCGGTCCAGCTCCTCAACGTCCTCGAATGGGCGCACATCGACGGTGGCGAGGTCACGATCGTCGTGCTCTCGCCCACCGACCCGATGACCCGCGGCCAACTGCGCCGGGTCGCCGAACTCGCGCGCGGGGAAGGCCACTCGGTGCGCTGGGAAGAGGCGCGCGGCGGCGCGGCCGCCCCGTTCCAGACGATCGGCGGCCTCGCGGGCCCGCTCCGCGCGGCGGACCGGATCGTGATCGGCGACCCGTTCTCCCGCTACGTACAGCTGCTCCTGACGATCACCCGGGCCCGCGACCTCGTCGTCGTCGACGACGGCACCGCCACCATGGAGTTCGTCACCCAACTCGCCCGCGGGGAACGGTTCGTGCGCTGGCACCGGCGCGGCGGCCGGCCCGGCCCGCGCGACATCGCCTTCGGCCCGGTCGCCTCCGCGGCCCGCCGCAGGCTCACCCCGCGGCCGGGCGGCCGCACGGTGTCCCTGTTCACGTCCATGCCGGTGGACGGGGTCCCGGACGGGGTGACCGTGGTGCCGAACGCGTACGCGTGGACGCGGGCCCGGTTCGGCCCGCCGCGCCTGACGCGCGGCGCCGACCTGGTCGGCACCTCCCTGGTGGAGACGGGAGTCGTGGACATGGACCGCTATGTGCAGGCGGTCCGCGAACTCTCCGCCGCCCACGGCGCCACCCGCTACTTCGCGCACCGCCGCGAGAGCGCCGACAAACTGCACCGCCTCGCCGTCGAGACCGGCCTGGAGATCGTCCGCCCGGACCTGCCCCTGGAGCTGATCGCCCGCCGGGGGCCCATAGGCCGTACGATCCTCAGCTTCCCGTCGACCGTGGTGCACACCCTGCCGATCGCCCTCGCCGGTACGGACGTCAAGGTCGCGGTCTGCGAGATCGACCCGGCCTGGCTGAGCGAGGGCGTGTCCGACCACGCGCAGGGGTTCCTGGCGGGGATCGCGGGGTCGGCGCGCGGGGTGCGGGCGGTGTGACGACGGGCGAGCAGCCGCCGCCCGCCTCGCATCCCCTTGCGTGCCGCTTCCCGGCGGGCGTCCGGCACGTCGCCTCACCTCTTCCGGCGAGAGGGATCAAACCGCTGGACGGCTCCGGCGGGCGCCGCCTAGCCTTCCTGCCCATGAGCAGCCCCGAGTCCGACAGACTCCGGCCACCGGCAGCCGTCCGGTGGCCCTTCTCCGCGCAGCGTTGAGGCGTCCCGCCTCCGCCGACGCCTGCCCTCGCCACCGCCCGGACTGCCGTACCGCGACCCTTCCCTCTCGCTCGTACGGTCACGGAGTCCGCTGTGCCCTTCGTCCTTCCCCTGCTCGCCCTTGCCGTCTTCGCGCAAGGCACCTCCGAGTTCATGCTGTCCGGGCTCGTCCCGGACATCGCCCATGACCTGGGCGTGTCCGTCCCCGCCGCCGGCTCGCTCACCTCGGCCTTCGCCCTCGGCATGATCGTCGGGGCACCGGCGACGGCGCTGCTCGCACGCCGCAGGCCACGCCGCGAAGCCCTGTGCGGGACGCTGCTCGTCTTCCTGCTGGCGCACGTCGTGGGGGCGCTCACCTCCGCCTACGGCGTCCTGCTCGCCACCCGGGTCGTGGCGGCCCTGGCCAACGCCGGATTCCTCGCCGTCGCCCTCGCCACCGCCGCGTCCCTGGCCGCCCCGGACGCCAAGGGCCGCGCCACCTCGATCCTCCTGGGCGGCACCACGCTCGCCTGCGTCGCCGGAGTGCCGGGCGGGGCGCTGCTCGGTCAACTCCTCGGCTGGCGGGTCGCGTTCTGGGCCGTGGCCGCGCTGTGCCTGCCCGCGCTCGTCGCGGTCGTGCGGTGGGTTCCGGCGGCCGACGACGCCCTCGACGAGGGGACCGCCCCCGGGAACGTACGCGACGAGGCCCGCGCCCTGCGCTCGCCGCGCCTGCTCACCGTCCTCGTGCTCGGCGCCCTCGTGAACGCGGCGACCTTCTGCACGTTCACGTACCTGGCGTCCCTGGCGACGGACGTGACCGGCATCGACCCGGGCCGGGTGCCGGTGCTCCTCGCGCTCTTCGGCCTCGGCTCCTTCGCGGGCGTCATGGCGGCGGGCCGCTGGTCGGACGCCCGGCCCACGCCGGTGCTCGTGGGCGGCGGGGCGGCACTGCTCGCGGGCTGGGTGCTGTTCGCGTACGCGGCGGACAGCGTCCCGGCCACCCTCCTGCTCGCCTTCGCCCAGGGCGCCCTGTCCTTCGCCGTCGGCTCCACACTGATCGCGCGGGCCCTGTACGCGGCGTCCGGCGCCCCGAACCTGGCGGGCGGCTGCGCGACGGCGGCGCTCAACGTCGGTGCGGCGCTGGGCCCTTGGGCCGGCGGCCTGGTCATCGACGGCGGGCTCGGGTACCGGGCCGTGGCGGGCGTGAGCGCGGTGCTCGTGGCGGCGGCGTTCGTGGTCGGGGGCGCGGGCGCGACGGCCCGTGCGGCACGTCGGCGTACGGCTTCGCGACCCGGCGCGTGAAAGGGGCGGCGTACTCCGACCTGGTGCCATGTCGGAGTACGCCGCCGGGGGCGTGGGCCGCGCGGCCGGTTCAGAGGCTGCGGGCGGTGATGTCGCCGTAGGCGGTGGTCGCGTGGACGGTCAGGTCGCTGCCGGCGCCCGCGCTGTTCTTGAGCGCGTTCTGGATCCGGCCGTAGCCGGTGCCGGCGTCGAGGGCGGCCGAGACGCCGGGGGCGGCGCCGACGTTCACGTCACCGGACTCGGTGCGCAGGGTGAGCGTGCCGCGCACCGCCTCGGTGACGGTCAGGTCGCCCTGCAGGGTGCTGATCTCGGCGTTCCCGCCCAGGCGGCCGACCGAGACGTCGCCGTCCTTGAGGGAGAGCCGGACGTCGGCGGCCTCGTCGAGCTTGACGGGGCCCTGCGCGCTCTCGAAGGTGACGTCGCCGAGGCGCCCGACGCCCCGGAGTTCGGCGGCGGCGGCCTTCGCCTCGACGTGCGAGCCGGCCGGCAGCTGCACCGTGACCTCGACGGCGCCCGAGGAGCCGAAGAGCTGGTTCTTGGCGGCGGGGGCGGCGATCCGCAGCACCCCGTCCGCGTAGCCGACCTCGATCCCCTCGGCGGCCTTCACGTCACGGCTCTTGGCGGGGTTGGCGGGGCGGATGTCGACGGTGGTGTCGGTCCGGTCGGCGGCGATGAACCGGATGCGTCCCGCGGGGATGTCGAGGACGGTGGAGATCGTGGCGGGGGTGGCGAACTTCTGCATCGTGGGCTCCTTGACTCGTTGTTTCCGATGAATGAAACGCTACGTTGCATTCGCGGAGCTGGCAACGAGTTCGTTGCGCTTGGATCAGGTAATGGCAGGTGAAAGGCATGAAATCGTTGCAACGATATCTCGCCTAACGCAACGGATCGCACCCCGTACGTTGCAATGGAATGAAGGTGAACGCTATAGTCGGCGCGGTCGGGAACAGTGATGGAGCAGTGCGAAGGAGACCGCGATGCCGGGAGGCAGGCTCAGCCAGCAGGAACGCCAGCAGATCGCGCTCGGCCTCGGCGACGGCCTGGCCTACGCGGAGATCGCGCGGCGCCTGGAGCGGCCCACGTCGACCATCACCCGCGAGGTGATGCGCAACGGCGGCCCGACCGGCTACCGCGCGGACCTCGCCCACCGCGCCACCGAGCAGCGCGCCCACCGGCGCAAGCAGGCGGCCGCACCCCGCGGCCCGCAGGCGGTGCCGCAGGCCCACGGGCGGGACGCGGAGGCGGTGCGCGCGTACGAGGAGGCGTTCACCACCGTGATGATGGCCCAGGGGCTGCCCGCGATGATGGCCCGGGTGATGGCCGCCCTCATGCTCACGGACTCCGGCAGCCTCACCGCCGCCGAACTGGTCCAGCGGCTCTCGGTCAGTCCGGCGTCCGTCTCCAAGGCGATCGCGTTCCTGGACAGCCAGGGACTGGTGCGCCGGGAGCGCGACGAGCGCCGCCGCGAGCGCTACACCGTCGACAACGACGTCTACTACCAGTCGATGATGGCCAGCGCGCGGTCCACCGCCCAGGTCGTCGCGACCGCGCGCGAGGGCGTCGGCGTGCTCGGCCCCGGCACCCCGGCCGCCGTGCGCCTGGAGAACGTCGCCCGCTTCCTCGACTTCGTCTCCGAGAACATGGTCCGCGCGGCGGAACAGGCCCGCGACATCCTGCACGTGAGCCCGGAGACACCGACAGACCACTGATGCGTGATCGTGACGGTCAGAACATGCCGCCCCCGGCATGGATCGTCTGCCCGGTGATCCACCGGCTCGCGTCGGAGGCCAGGAACCCCACGACGTCCGCGATGTCGTCGGGCCGCCCGATCCGCCCCAGCGGGGCCCGGGCCACCAGCTCGGCGCGGGCCTGCTCCGGCAGGCCCGCGGCGAAGGCCTCGGTGTCGGTGGCGCCGGGCAGCACGCTGTTCACCGTGATGCGGCGAGGCCCCAACTCCTGGGCGAGCGTGCGAACGAGTGCGTCGCCGGCCGCCTTCGACGCCCCGTAGACCCCGGATCCGGGCCGCGCGGTGACAGCGGTCCCACTGGACACGACGACGATCCGCCCGCCCTCGCGCACCCGGCGCGCCGCCTCCCGCAGCGCGAGGAACGTGCCGCGGGTGTTCGTACGGAAGATCGTGTCGAAGTCCTCGTCGCTGGTCTCGGCGATGGGCGCGAAGCGTGCGACGCCGACATTGCACACGACGGTGTCGATGCCCCCGTACTCTCGCTCCGCGACATCGAACAGCCCACGCAGCTCGTCCTGTTCGCCGGCGTCGGCCTGCGCGGCGACGGCCTGCCCGCCGGACCTCTCGATGGCCGTGACGACCTTGGCGGCGGCGTCCGCGTCCGACCGGTAGTTGACGACGACGGCCGCCCCGTCCGCGCCGAGGCGCTCGGCTATGGCGCGGCCGATCCCGCGGGAGGCTCCGGTGACGAGGGCGACGCGATCGGGCATGGGGTCCTCCTGGCCAAGTTCCGGTGGCTTGTCGATCGCCACCCTCGATCGCTCGCGCAACAGGTGTCAAACGATCGCGGCCCCGGCTCTTGCCGCCGACGAGCAGCGCACGGGGCGGTGGTGGCAAGGAGTCCTCACGCGCCCCGGCCGGGGCGCCTTCGTGGGGGCGCGCGTCTCCGTGGCGGTGATGCCACGGGTACGAGGGGGAGGGCCTCCGGGGCGCGGCCGAAGGGCGCGGCAGGTCCGGGGCGGTGCTCCGCCGTCTCGTGGCTCTGGTGGCGGCCCGCATCGGAGCCGCCGGAGGGCGCGGACGGAAAGAAACTTCATACCCGCCCCGCGCGATCCGTATGCGCAGCCCGGCCGACTTTCTTACCCCAATCTGGCTGAACTTTTGTTGATCGACCGTTAGTTGGCCCCCGCATCGCCCTACCCTTCAGAGGGTGAACCAGACGAAGTCCCGAGAGTCCGAGGCCGACAAGCCGGGAGAAGCCGCCGGGGAAGCAGCCCCCGGCGCCGAGCTCCCCGGCACGCTGCCCGACGCCCTGCGCACCGAACTCATCGCCTTCCGGCGCGACTTGCACATGCACCCCGAGCTGGGCAACCAGGAGTTCCGCACCACCGCCGCGCTCAAGGCCCGCCTGGAGAAGGCGGGGCTCACGCCACGGGTGCTCGGCATGGGGACCGGGCTCATCTGTGACATCGGGACCGAGACCGGGGAGTGGTCCGGCGGACGCGGCATGTTCGCGCTGCGGGCCGACATCGACGCGCTGCCCATCCCGGACACCAAGGTCAACTGCGCCTACCGGTCCACCGTTCCGGACCGCGCGCACGCCTGCGGCCACGACGTGCACACCACCGTCGTGCTCGGCGCCGGACTCGTCCTCGCCGAGCTGCACCGCAAGGGCCGGCTGCCGCACCCCGTGCGGCTGATCTTCCAGCCCGCCGAGGAGGTGCTGCCCGGCGGAGCGCCCGACGTCATCGAGTGCGGAGCCCTCGACGGCGTACGGAAGATCGTCGCCGTGCACTGCGACCCGAAGGTCGACGCCGGACGGATCGGGCTGCGGCAGGGCGCCATCACCTCCGCCTGCGACCGCCTGGAGGTCACCCTCGACGGGCCCGGCGGGCACACCGCGCGCCCGCACCTCACCACCGACCTCGTCGTCGCCGCCGCGAGGGTCGCCACCGACGTGCCGGCCCTGGTCGGACGCCGGGTCGACGCCCGCTCCGGGCTCTCCGTCACGTGGGGGCGCCTGGAGACCGGTCACGCGTGCAACGTGATCCCGCAGCACGCCGAACTCTCCGGCACCGTCCGCTGCCTGGACCTCGACGCCTGGCGGCAGGCGCCCGACCTGGTGCACGCGGCCATCCAGGAGATCGCCGACCTGTACCGGGCCAAGCCCGTCGTGAACTACGTGCGCGGAGTCCCGCCCGTCGTCAACGACCCGGCCGTGACCGACCTGCTGCGGGACGCCATGACCGCCCGGCTCGGGGCCGACTCCGTCGAGGACACCCCGCAGAGCCTGGGCGGCGAGGACTTCTCCTGGTACCTGGAGCACGTCCCGGGCGCCATGGCGCGGCTCGGCGTGAAGACGCCGGGGGACCGGGTCGGCCGCGATCTGCACCAGGGCGACTTCGACGCCGACGAGTACGCGATCACGGTGGGCGTGGAGCTGTTCACGGCGGCGGCCCTGCTGGACGCTGAGCTCGCTTGACCGGGTGCCGGGTGCGCTTGATGTGCGGCTGCGGCCCGGTGGGGCTTCTCGCGCAGTTCCCCGCGCCCCTGAAGCATGCGCTGCGCGCAGCTTCCCCTGAAGGCCGCAGGCCTTTCAGGGGCGCGGGGAACTGCGCGAGCAACCCATCACCGAGCCGCACCCGCCCGACTGCGGAACCCCGCAGACGCCCCCGCGAAATGCCCCCCTTCGCACCCCGCGTCCCTACCCGACACCCAGATGTAACCAACCCCCGGCACGATCCGGTAACGGCGGAGCCGAACCCGCTTCCCCGGCCCTTCTACGCGCGTTACGCTCCGCCGAACTCAGCGCCCTGCGCGGCGTGTTGACGAAGGAGCACTCCATCATGCGTCGTTCTCGTACAACCCGGGCCACGCGGATAGCCGTGGCCGTCACCGGTCTCGCGCTCGCCGCCACCGCTTGTGGTGGCACCAGCAGTGAGGCCGGCGACGACGACGGCTCCGCGAAGGAGAACCTGGGCCTCGCCATCGCGTACGACGTCGGTGGCAAGGGCGACCAGTCCTTCAACGACTCCGCCTACGAGGGCCTGGAGAAGGCCAAGACCGAGTTCGGGTACAAGACGGCCGACCAGGAGCCGAAGGACGGCGAGTCCGACGACGACAAGGCGCAGCGCCTGGGCAACCTGGCGAAGGCCGGCTACAACCCGGTCGTCGGCATCGGTTACGCCTACGGCCCGGCCCTGGAGAAGGTGGCGAAGAAGTACCCGAAGACCACCTTCGGCATCGTCGACTCCGTCGTCGAGGGCAAGAACGTCGCCTCCCTCGTCTTCGCCGAGAACGAGTCCTCCTACCTCGCCGGTGTCGCCGCCGCCAAGGCCACCAAGTCGAACCACGTCGGCTTCGTCGGCGGTGTCGACAACGAGCTGATCAACAAGTTCCAGGCCGGCTTCGAGCAGGGCATCAAGGACACCAAGAAGGGTGTCAAGGTCGACGTCCAGTACCTCGACGAGGACCCGGCGAAGGGCTTCGCCAGCCCCGACCTCGGTGAGGCCGCCGCCGACAAGCAGCTGGAGGACGGCGCCGACGTGATCTACCACGCGGCCGGTCTGTCCGGGCAGGGCGTCATCAAGGCCGCCGCCGAGAAGAAGAAGTGGGTCATCGGCGTCGACTCCGACCAGTACAAGCAGCAGACGCTCGCCAAGTACAAGGACTACATCCTCACCTCCGCGCTCAAGGAGGTCGGCGAGTCCGTCTACACGCTGGCCAAGTCGGTCGAGGACAAGAAGCCGCTGACCGGCGTCCAGACCTTCGACCTCAAGGTGAACGGCGTGGGCGCCTCCGAGTCCAACCCGAAGTTCAAGGAGATCTCCGGTCTCGCCGACGCGGTCGCCAAGGCGAAGAAGGGCATCGTCGACGGTTCGATCAAGGTCGCGGTCAAGCCGGCCAAGTGAGGCCGCGGGAGTGATCCCCGGACCCGTGCCGGGGTCACCCCCCGGCACACGTCATACGTACAACGCCAGGCGGCGTCAGGGCGGGCGCGGAACTCCTTCCGCGCCCGCCCTGCGTTGCGTTCGGGAAGGTCCGCCACAGGTGCGCCGGATGCTGTGCATCGCCCTGATAACGACTCGGACAGAAGGGGTTTTATGTTCTGTCTACGCGCGTTACTCTGCGGCGAACTCAGCGTCGGGCCCTGCTTTCCGGCGCTTGTACGAAGGAGCTCTTCCCATGCGCCGGGTTTCCCGCATAGCGGTCGCAGGCACCGCCACCGCCTCGCTCGCTCTCGCTCTCTCCGCCTGTGGCGGCACGTCGTCCGACGCCTCGTCGTCGGCCGGCGGCAAGGACAAGGGCCTCGCCATCGCGTACGACGTCGGTGGCAAGGGCGACCAGTCCTTCAACGACGCCGCCTACGAGGGCCTGAAGAAGGCCAAGAGCGAGTTCGGCTACGACGTCGCCGACCAGGAGCCGAAGGACGGCGAGTCCGACGACGACAAGGCGGCACGCCTGGTCAACCTGGCGAAGGCGGGCTACAACCCGGTCGTCGGCATCGGCTACTCCTACGCCCCGGCGGTGAAGGAGGCCGCGGCCAAGTTCCCGAAGACGACCTTCGGCATCGTCGACGACTCCTCGGTCCAGGGCAAGAACGTCGCCGACCTGGTCTTCCAGGAGAACGAGGTCTCCTACCTCGCCGGCGTCACCGCCGCCCTGAAGACCAAGTCGAACCACGTCGGCTTCGTCGGCGGCGTCGACAACGCGCTGATCAACAAGTTCCGGGCCGGCTTCGAGCAGGGCGTCAAGGACACCAAGAAGGGCGTCAAGGTCGACGTCCAGTTCCTCGACGAGGACCCGGCCAAGGGCTTCGCCTCGCCGGACCTCGGCAAGGCCGCCGCCGAGAAGCAGCTCGAGGACGGCGCCGACGTCGTCTACCACGCCGCCGGTCTGTCCGGTCAGGGCGTCATCGAGGCCGCCGCCGCCGAGAAGAAGTACGCGATCGGCGTCGACTCCGACCAGTACAGCCAGAAGCCGCTGGCGGCGTACAAGAAGTACATCATCACCTCCGCCACCAAGGGCGTCGCCGAGTCGATCTACAAGCTCGCGAAGTCGGTCGAGGACGGCAAGCCGGAGACCGGTGTCATCACCGGCAACCTGAAGTCGGGTGAGGTCTCCCTCGCCGACTCCAACCCGGAGTTCAAGAACGACAGCAAGCTCCAGGCCGCGCTGAAGAAGGCCGAGGCGGGCATCGTGGACGGCTCCATCACGGTCGCCGCCAAGTAACAGGCAGGCAAGCAGGCACAGCCGCAAGGCGAAGGGGGGCCCGGACCGCGTGTGCGACGCGGTCCGGGCCGACCCGGTCGGTGACCGGGGCCTCCGGGGCCGAAGCATCCCCGTCCGGACGCTTCTTCCCCGTAACACGTTCGTGGGATCCTGCTCGGACTCCGGCTCGAACACGAACTCACTTCTCGCACAACGCTGTTGGGGCGCTACGCGTGTAGGCGACCCCCCTTCCCAGGAGAGTGCGCCATCGCCACGTCAAGCTCCCCGCCGACCGCAGTCGCCGTAGAACTCCAAGGCATCACCAAGCGGTTCCCGGGCGTCGTCGCCAACCACGACATCTGCCTCACCGTCCGCAAGGGCACCGTGCACGCCCTGGTCGGCGAGAACGGGGCAGGCAAGTCCACACTGATGAAGATCCTCTACGGCATGCAGAAGCCGGACGAGGGCACCATCACCATCCACGGCGAGCAGGTCTCGTACTCCTCGCCCGCCGACGCGATCGTGCGCGGCATCGGCATGGTGCACCAGCACTTCATGCTCGCGGACAACCTCACGGTCCTGGAGAACGTCGTCCTCGGCAGCGAGAAGCTGTACGGGATCGGCGCGAAGGCCCGCAAGAAGATCCTCGAGATATCCGAGCGGTACGGGCTCGGGGTGCGCCCCGACGTCCTGGTCGAGGACCTCGGTGTCGCCGACCGGCAGCGCGTGGAGATCCTCAAGGTGCTGTACCGGGGCGCCACCACGCTGATCCTGGACGAGCCGACGGCCGTGCTCGTGCCGCAGGAGGTCGACGCGCTCTTCGACAACCTGCGCGGACTCAAGGCCGAGGGCCTGTCCGTCATCTTCATCTCGCACAAGCTCGGCGAGGTCCTCTCCGTCGCCGACGAGATCACCGTCATCCGGCGCGGCACGACGGTCGGCACCGCCGTCCCCGCCGAGACGACCCCCAAGCAGCTCGCCGAGCTGATGGTCGGCAGCGAACTGCCCACCCCCGAGACCGCCGAGTCCACCGTCACCGACCGACCGGTGGTCGAGGTCGACGACCTGCGGCTCGCGGCCCCCGGCGGCGGCAAGCCGCTCCTCGACGGCATCACGTTCACCATCCACGCCGGTGAGGTCCTGGGCCTCGCGGGCGTCGAGGGCAACGGACAGACCGAGCTGATCGAGGCCCTCATCGGCCTGGAGCACGCCGACAGCGGCGTCATCAAGATGCTCGGCGAGGACATCACCTCCTGGACGACCCGCAAGCGCCGCGAGTCAGGCGTCGGGTACATCCCCGAGGACCGTCACCGCCACGGCCTCCTCCTGGACGCGCCGCTGTGGGAGAACCGCATCCTCGGCCACGTCACCGAGAAGCCCAACAGCAAGGGCTTCTGGCTGGACCCGAAGGCCGCGCAGGCCGACACCGAGCGGATCGTGAAGGACTACGACGTCCGCACGCCCGGCATCGACGTCACCGCCGCCTCCCTGTCCGGCGGCAACCAGCAGAAGCTGATCGTCGGCCGCGAGATGAGCCACGCCCCCAAGTTCCTGATCGCCGCCCACCCCACCCGCGGTGTGGACGTCGGCGCGCAGGCGCAGATCTGGGACCAGATCCGCGAGGCCCGCCGCGAGGGCCTGGCCGTGCTCCTCATCTCCGCCGACCTCGACGAACTGATCGGCCTCTCCGACACCCTCCGGGTCATCTACGACGGCCGCCTGGTCGCCGACGCCGACCCGGCCTCCATCACCCCGGAAGAGCTGGGATCCGCCATGACCGGTGCCGCCTCGGGCCACCTGGAGCACACGGAAGACGGTGCCTGACCATGAACATCCTCAAGCGCTGGAATTCCGAGCGGATCCTCCTCGCGGCGGCCGGCCCCGTCATCGCCCTCGTCGTGGCGTTCGCCCTGACCGCGATCGTGCTGCTCGCCTCGGGCGAGAACCCGGTCGAGCCGTTCTCGATCATGTTCGAGCAGGCGACGTTCTCCGACGTCCAGGTGCTGATCATCAATGACGCCGCCGGTCTCTACATCGGCGCGCTCGCGGTGGCCATCGGCTTCCGGATGAACCTCTTCAACATCGGTGTCGAGGGCCAGTACCGGCTCGCCGCCTGTGTCGCCGCCATCGTCGGCGCGCACATCGCGTTCCCGGCCTTCCTGCAGATCCCGCTGCTGATGCTGTCGGCCGCCGTGACCGGTGCGATCTGGTCCGGCATCGCCGGTGTGCTCAAGGTGACCCGCGGCGTCAGCGAGGTCGTCTCCACGATCATGCTCAACTCGATCGCGGCGTCGGTCATCGCGTACCTGACGCTGGAGGACGCCTTCGGTGTCGCGGTCGGCAACAACCGCACCACCGGCGAGATGGACAAGGCGGGCTGGTTCCCCGGCATCAACATGGGCGACCAGATCGGCACCGTCTACGGCTTCGTGATCGTCGCCGTCGTCCTCGGCGCCGTCTACTGGGTGATGCTCAACCGCACCCGCTTCGGCTTCGACCTGCGCGCCTCGGGCGCCTCCGAGACCGCGGCCGCCGCCTCCGGTGTCTCCGCCAAGAAGATGGTCCTCACCGCGATGCTCCTGTCGGGCGCCGTCGCGGGCCTCGCCGGTCTGCCGACGCTGCTCGGCTCGACGCACACCTTCTCCGACTCCTTCCCGGCCTCGCTCGGCTTCAACGCCATCACCGTGGCGCTGCTCGGCCGCAACAGCCCGGCCGGCATGGCGCTGGCCTCGCTCCTGCTCTCCTGGCTCTTCAACGCGGCCGACCCGCTCGACCTGAAGGGCTACAGCTCCGAGATCGCCACGATCATGCAGGGCCTGATCGTGATCGCCGTCGTCGTCTCCTACGAGGCCGTCCGTGTCTGGGGCACCCGCCGCCAGCAGCAGCGGGTCGGCGCCGAACTCGCCGCGGGCCACGTCCTCGGCACCTCCGACTCCCACGAGAAGAAGCAGGAGGTGGCCGCCTGATGAGTACGGCACCCGTCCTCGACAAGACGCCCGCCGCGACCTCCGCGGCACGGCGCAAGCTCAGCCTCCCCGTCCTGCTCCTGCTCATCGCGGGCCTGCTCTGCCTGGTCTCCGCGGTCCGCCTCATCACCGACGCCAACGGCCTGACGTCCGTCAGCCAGATGTCGACGGCCCTCCAACTCGCCGTCCCCATCGGCATGGCGGGCCTCGGCGGCCTGTGGGCCGAGCGCGCGGGCGTGGTCAACATCGGCCTCGAAGGCATGCTGATCCTCGGCACCTGGTTCGGCGCCTGGGCCGGCTACCAGTGGGGCCCCTGGGTCGGCATCCTCGCCGCACTGATCGGCGGCGCGCTCGGCGGCCTGGTGCACGCCATCGCCACCGTCACCTTCAACGTGAACCACATCGTCTCCGGTGTGGCCATCAACATCCTGGCCCTGGGCGCGACCCGCTACCTGTCGGCCATGATCTACGACGGCATGGACAACGCCACCACCCGGCAGTCCCCGCCCGTCTCCAGCCTCGGCGAGTTCACCGTCCCCGGCCTCGCGGACGCGCTCGCCGACCTCAACAAGCAGGGCTGGTTCCTGATCTCCGACATCGCGGGCCTGCTCGGCGGCGTGATGACCGGTGTCTCCTGGCTGACCCTGATCGCGGTGCTGCTGATCCCGGCGTCCTGGTGGATCCTGTGGCGCACCTCGTTCGGCCTGCGCCTGCGCTCCTGCGGCGAGAACCCGGTCGCGGCCGAGTCGCTCGGCGTCAACGTCATCAAGTACAAGTACATCGCCGTGCTGGCGTCCGGCGCCCTCGCGGGCCTCGGCGGCGCCTTCCTCTCGATGGTCTCCTCCAACTACTACCTGGAGGGCCAGACCGGCGGTCGCGGCTACATCGGTCTCGCCGCGATGATCTTCGGCAACTGGATGCCGGGCGGACTCGCCCTCGGTGCGGGCCTGTTCGGCTACAGCGACACCCTCAAGGTCCGCGGCGGCACGGAGAACACCCACGCGCTGCTCCTGCTGATCGCGCTCCTCGCGCTCCTCGCCGTCGCGTGGCTGATCTGGAAGAAGAAGTACGTCGGCGGAGTCGTCACGCTCGCCGTCTCCGTCCTCCTCTTCTTCTGGTACGCCTCCACCGACTCGGTCCCGAGCCAGGTCGCCACGGCCATGCCGTACGTCATCACCCTGATCGTGCTGGCGCTCTCGGCACAGCGCCTGAGGATGCCGAAGGCGGACGGACAGCCGTACCGGAAGGGCCAGGGCACGTGACGGACGTGACGGTCGCCGACTGGGAGGCACTGCGGCAGGCGGCGCGCGCGGCCATGTCCCGCGCGTACGCCCCGTACTCGGGCTTCCCGGTCGGCGCGGCCGCCCGCGTCGACGACGGCCGCACCGTCACCGGCTGCAACGTCGAGAACGCGTCGTACGGGCTCGGCCTGTGCGCCGAGTGCGGTCTGGTCTCGCAGCTGGTGTCCACCGGCGGCGGCCGCCTCACGCACTTCACGTGCGTGGACGGCAAGGGCGAGATCCTCATGCCGTGCGGCCGCTGCCGTCAGCTGTTGTACGAGTTCGGGGGCCGGGAGCTCCTGCTGGAGACGTCCGCCGGGATACGCACGCTCGGCGACATGCTCCCGGACGCGTTCGGCCCGGAGCAGCTGGGCTGATTGTTCGGGGCGGGTGCGTGGGGGCTTCTCGCGCAGTCCCACCGGCCCTGAAGGCCACAGGCCTTCCAGGGGCGCGGGGAACTGCGCGAGAAGCCCCCACCGGCCCGCACCCGACAACGCACCGACGAAATGGCGCCCAACGCTTGGCAAAGCGTGGGCCGCGTCCCCGCGCCGGGCCGGATCATCACCCCATGACGACCAGCACGCAGGGCCTGGCCTTCGAGCAGGCCGCAGCCGACTACGCAGCCAACCGCCCCTCGTACCCACCCGCACTGATCGACGCGGTGGAAGACCTCGCGGGCCGCCCCGTCGCGGGAGCCCGCGTCGCCGACGTAGGAGCCGGCACCGGCCTCGGCACCGCCCTGCTGCACGCCCGCGGCGCGCACGTCGTCGCCGTCGAACCGGGCCCGATGATGGCCGCCCAGCTCCGCCGCACCCTGCCCGGCGTGTCCCTGGTCCGCGGCGACGGCAACCGGCTGCCGCTGGCCTCCGCCTCCGTCGACCTGGTGACCTACGCCCAGGCCTGGCACTGGACCGACCCGGCCCGCTCCGTCCCGGAGGCCAGGCGCGTCCTGCGCCCGGGCGGCGCGCTCGCCCTGTGGTGGAACGACCAGGACTCCACCGACGGCTGGGCCGCCGCCCAACTCGCCCGCGTGCGGCGCTTCCTCGGGGCTGAGGACGACGCGAACCAGGGCCCGCCCGACTTGATGGTCCGGTTCCGCCGGCTGCCGCCCGGCCTGGACTTCGGCCGCCGGCAGGTGGCGTGGACCCGCCGCGTCACCGTCGGCACCCACCTGGCCAACCTCGCCAGTTACTCCGACTTCCTCGTACGCGACGCGGACACCGTCGCCGCGTTCCTGGCCGCCGAACGGGACCACCTGAGCGCACTCTTCCCCGGCGGCACGCTGGAGGAGAAGTACGTGGTGAGCCTGGCCGTGGCCCGACCCTGAGCGGCGGCTACCGCAGGCCGCGCGCCGCGAGTTCGTCCGCGCATTCCTCCGGCACCGTCATGGCCGAGAGGGTGCCCTTGACCTGAAAGGTGGGGCTCGCGGACGGATCCAGCAGCCTCTCCCGCTCCTCCCGCCGCTCCCGCGCGGCGGCGGCGCGGCCCCGCTCGACGCGGTCGGCGATCTCGTGGCAGTCGACCGAGGTGGTCGCGCCATGGCCGTCGGGCCGCGCGTCACCCTCGTACGAACCGGATTCGAGGATGGCCGTCGCGCCGAGCCCGGCCAGGCAGAGCCCGGCCCACACTCCGACGAGTCGTCTGGCACTCGGCATTGTCACTACTCCACAAATCTCGTGAGCCGAATCGCTCGCCTTCCCGGCTTCTTCGCCAGCAGTTCGCCGTGATGGTCTCAGAGGAGATCGCGATCTGTCTTGTGAACTGTCTATAAGGCCTGGAGGAGAGCGGAATGCCCAAGAACGCCAGGGGAGCGGGTGCGGTGCTGGTGACCGGGGTCGGTGCGACGACCCCCCTGGGCGCCGACGCCGCGACGACCTGGGCGGGCCTGCTGGCCGGGAGGTCCGGGGTGCGCGCACTGACGGAGGAGTGGGCCGAGGGGCTTCCGGTGCATGTCGCCGCCGGGCTCGCCCAGGACCCGGCGGCGGAACTGTCCCGCGTGGAGGCCCGGAAGCTCGACCGGGTCGAGCGGGTCGCGCTGGTCGCCTCCCGCGAGGCGTGGCGGGACGCGGGCGCGCCCGAGGTCGACCCGGTGCGGCTCGCCGTGGTGATCGGCACCGGCACCGGCGGCGTCCTCACCACGCTCGGCCAGGACGACGTCCTGGAGCGGTCCGGGCCGCGCAGGCTCTCCCCGCACACCGTGCCGATGCTCATGCCCAACGGCCCCGCGGCCCACGTCAGCATGGACCTGGGGGCGAAGGGCGGTGCCCGCACCCCGGTCAGCGCCTGTGCCTCCGGCGCCGAGGCGCTCGCCGTGGGCCTCGACCTGATCAGGGCGGGCCGGGCCGACGTGGTCGTGGCCGGGGGAGTGGAGGCGTGCCTGCACCCGTTCACGCTCGCCGCGTTCGCGCAGATGAAGGCGCTGTCGCCGAGCTCGGAGCACCCCGAGTCGGTCTCCCGCCCCTTCGACGCCGCGCGCAACGGCTTCGTCATGGGCGAGGGCGGCTGCGTCATGGTCCTGGAACGCGCCGGCTTCGCCCGGGCCCGCGGCGCCCGCGCCCTCGGCACCCTGGCCGGCGCCGGGATCGGGTCCAGCGCCGACCACATCACGGCGTCGGACGTCGCCGGGCAGGTGGCCGCCATCGAACTCGCCCTGCGTGACGCCGGGTTGAGCCCGTCCGACATCGGTCACGTGCACGCCCACGCGACCTCCACCCCGTCCGGCGACCTCGCCGAGGCCGAGGCCGTGCGGAAGGCCGTCGGCGACCACGCCCCGGTCAGCGCGACCAAGTCGATGACCGGCCACATGCTCGGCGCGTCCGGCGCGCTCGGCGCCCTGTCGGCGCTCCTGACCCTGCGCGACGGCATCGCCCCCGCGGTACGCAACCTGGACGACCCGGACCCGCGGGTCGACCTCGACGTCGTACGCGGCGAGAACCGCGCCGGCCACTGGGACGCGGCCCTCGCCAACTCCTTCGGGTTCGGCGGGCACAACGTGAGCCTGGTCCTCACGGCCGAGCAGTGACCCCGCGCCACCGCCTTGCCCGCCCAGCTCTCTTCACGCGCGGCATCTATGCGCGTAGAGTCGCGGCATCGCGTCGAGCCGAACCGTTGGAGGATTTGCCATGGACGTCATCTCCGTCATCCGCACGAAGCGGGACCGGGGCCGGCTGAGTGACGAGCAGATCGACTGGGTCGTCGACGCGTACACGCGCGGCACGGTCGCCGACGAGCAGATGTCGGCGCTCGCCATGGCGATCTTCCTGAACGGCATGGACCGCGCGGAGATCGCCCGCTGGACCGCCGCGATGATCGACTCCGGTGAGCGGATGGACTTCTCGGTCCTGCCCCGCCCCGCCGCCGACAAGCACTCCACGGGCGGCGTCGGCGACAAGATCACGCTGCCGCTCGCCCCGCTGGTGGCGGCCTGCGGCGCGGCCGTCCCGCAGTTGTCCGGCCGCGGCCTCGGCCACACCGGCGGCACCCTCGACAAGCTGGAGTCGATCCCCGGCTGGCGCGCGGACATCACCAATGAGGAGATGATGCGCACCCTGGAGGACGTCGGCGCCGTCATCTGCGCGCCCGGCAGCGGACTCGCCCCCGCCGACAAGAAGCTCTACGCGCTGCGCGACGTCACCGCCACCGTGGACTGCATCCCGCTCATCGCCTCCTCGATCATGTCGAAGAAGATCGCGGAGGGGACCGGCTCGCTCGTCCTCGACGTGAAGGTCGGCACCGGGGCCTTCATGCGGCAGCTCGACCAGGCTCGTGAACTCGCCCGCACCATGGTCGGGTTGGGCAAGGACCACGGTCTGCCGACGGTGGCGCTGGTGACGGACATGAACACCCCGCTCGGCCTGACCGCGGGCAACGCGCTCGAAGTACGGGAATCCGTCGAGGTGCTGGCGGGCGGCGGCCCCGCCGACGTCGTCGAGCTGACCCTCGCGCTCGCCCGCGAGATGCTCGACGCGGCGGGCCTGAAGGACGCCGACCCCGCCAAGGCCCTCGCCGACGGCTCGGCGATGGACGCCTGGCGGCGCATGATCGCGGCGCAGGGCGGCGACCCGGACGCGGCGCTGCCCACGGCCCGCGAGACCCATGTCGTCACCGCCACGGAGTCGGGCGTCCTCACCCGCCTCGACGCCCTCTCGGTGGGCCTCGCCGCGTGGCGGCTCGGCGCCGGGCGCGCCCGCAAGGAGGACCCGGTGCAGGCCGCCGCCGGCGTCGAACTCCATGCCAAGCCCGGCGACTCCGTCTTCGCGGGCCAGGTCCTGATGACGCTGCACACCGACACCCCGGAGCGGTTCGCGTACGCCCTCGAAGCACTGGCGGGCGCGTACGACATCGCACCGGCCGGCACGGACTTCACGGCAGGGCCCATCGTGCTGGAACGTATCGGCTGACCTGGGGTTTCTTCTTTCGCGTGAACGGGATCGGTGGACCGCCACCGGTCCCGTTCGGCATGCTGGTATCGGTGACGACCGAGGGGAGCACCGCCATGAGCCCACTCGCCGTCGAGCCCGGGCCCGCCCGCGGCTCGGACTGGGACGAGCTCGTCCGTGTCTGGGAGGAGACGGACGCCCCCGAGGGCTGCAAGGTGGAGATCATCGAGGGGATCGTCACCTTGGCGCCGCCGCCTTCCGAAGAGCACAACGACGCCGCTGAACTTGTCACCGAGATCCTCTGGCCCGCACGGCCCGAGGGCTGTGGGATTTACCAGGCCCTCGGCCTGATCGCCGCCGACGCCGGAGGCCTCTACATCCCCGATCTCTGCGTCGTCCCCCGCGCCGCACTGCGTGAGCGCCGCCGCGTCCAGGCCGCTGAGGCGGAACTGGTCGTCGAGATCACCTCGCAGGACAACGCCAACCACGACCGGGTCAAGAAGGCCCACGGATACGCGAAGGCCGGCGTTCCGCTCTACCTGCTCCTGGACCCCTGGCACTCAGGGCGACCGACGGCGACGCTGTACGGCGAACCCGCGGGCGGGACCTACCGGGTGCTGGACTCGGTGGAGTACGGCGAGGAACTGAGGCTGCCCGCCCCGTTCGCCATCACCCTCGACATCAATGTGCTGCCTCTCAACGACTGAGTCACCCCAACAACGCCGCCACCACCACCAACACCGGCACCGCCACCATCGTCGACAAGAGAATCGACTCCCGGGCCAACCGCTCGCCCACCCGGTACCGGCTCGCGTACGTGAACAGGTTCTGCGCCGCCGGAAGCGCCGACGTCACCACCACGTCGAGCAGCCGCGCCCCGTGCAGCCCGAACACGGACGTCGCCAGCGCCCACGCCGCCACCGGCTGGCCCACCGACTTCAGCGCCGTCGACAGCAGCACCGGCACCCGGTCCGCGCCGCGCCCGCCCGGCCACGAACTCCCGCACAGCGAGATGCCGAACGCGATCAGGATCGCGGGCACCGACATGTTCGCGATCAGTTCCAGCGGGTCGAAGACCGGGGACGGCACCGTCCAGCCGGTCGCCGACACCGCCACCCCGGACAGCGAGCCGATCGCGATCGGATTGCGGAACGGCGTCAACAGCCGCTGCCCCCACGTCAGTCGCGCCCCCGACGACGCCTCCGCCAGATCGAGGATCGTCAGCGCGATCGGCGTCACGAACAGCTGCTGGAAGAGGAGGACCGGGGCCACGAGCGAGGCGTCGCCGAGGACGTACACCGCGATCGGGATGCCGAGGTTGCCCGAGTTCACGTACGAGGAGCAGAGCGCGCCGATCGTGGTGCGGCCGACGCCCCAGCCGCGTACCGCACCCACCGCGACGAAGATTCCGGCCGTCACCGCCGTGGACAGGGCCGTCACCAGCAGGCTCGGCGAGAGGATCAGGGACAGGTCCGCCTTGGCGAGCATCGTGAAGAGCAGGGCCGGGGTCGCCACATGGAAGGCCAGCTTGGTGAGCACCTCGCGGCCGCCCTCGCCCAAGTAGCCGCGCCGGCCGATGACATAGCCGACCGCGATGACGATCGCGATGACCGCGAACCCGTTGAGTACCCCCTGCACGTACTCCACCCTCGGACGCGGAAGAACCGCAGGTCAACGTTGATCAGGATCAACGTGATCCAGCCCACGCCGAATCCACGGCGGGGCACCGGCGCATGCCGATGAGTTTCGGCGCGCCGTCCGGTCTCGTCTACGTGGCTGATTCTGTGTTCTCCGGGTCCTCTCCGTCCTCTCCGTCTCCCGTCGTGGTCGTCGCCGGGCCGATCGGGCCTGCCGACGTGCAGGGGCTGTGCGACCGCGTCCGCCGCGCCGCCCACCAGTGCGCCCCGGACGGCGATGTCGTCTGCGACGTCGCCGGCGTGACCGGCACCGGTCTCGCCACCGTCGACGCGCTCGCCCGGATGCAGCTCGCCGCCCGGCGGGCCGGGGGCCGGATCAGATTGCGCGACCCGTCCCCGAAGCTCGCCCTGCTCATCCGACTCGCCGGGCTCGAAAGCCCTTTGGGACTAGGCGTCGAGATGCTCGGGGACGCCGAACAGCGGGAACCACCGCTTGCCGAGGTCCAGGAAGCAGTGGAAACCCGCGATGCGCCCCTCTGAGATCTCCAGGACCTGGATGGCCCAGGGCGTGAAGCCGCCGTTGTCCGGGTCGGGCTTGTAGTGGGCGAACGCCGGCGTCCCGTTCGCCGAGACCGGCAGCAGGCGGGAGTTCTCGCACTCGCTGCCGATCGTGAGCATGAAGCCCGTGATGTCGTCCGTGCCGCGCAGCCACAGGTCGAACGGCGGCATCGTCATGACCGCGTCCTCGGCCAGCAGCTCGGTGAGCGCCTTCATGTCGTAGCCCTCGAACGCCGTGACGTAGCGCTCCAGGAGCTTCTGCTGCTCGTCGTCCAGCGGGTTCGCCGTCGCCGAGTCCGCCGGGGGCGCCTCCGCGAGCGTCGCCCGCGCCCGCTGCAGCGCGCTGTTCACCGACGCCACCGACGTGTCGAGCAGCTCGGCGACCTCGCTCGCCTTCCACGCCAGCACCTCGCGCAGGATCAGCACCGCCCGCTGCTTGGACGGCAGCTGCTGCAGGGCCGCCACGAAGGCGAGCCGCACCGACTCGCGCGCCACGGCCGCCTCCGCCGGGTCGTGCACCGTCGGCAGAACACGGGCGTCGGGCATCGGCTCCAGCCACACATTGTCGGGACGGGGGGTCAGCGCCGCCTGGGCCAGCGGGGCCGCCGCCGTCAGGTCCATCGGACGGGCCCGCTTGTTGCCCGCGTTCAACGAGTCCAGGCACACGTTCGTCGCGATGCGGTACAGCCACGAGCGCAGCGAGGAGCGGCCCTCGAACTTGTCGAAGCTGCGCCAGGCCCGGACCATCGTGTCCTGCACGGCGTCCTCCGCCTCGAACGCGGAGCCCAGCATCCGGTAGCAGTAGCCGGTCAGCTCGACCCGGTATTTCTCCAGGTCTTCGAGCCCGGCCTTCGTCGCGGTGTCACTCATGGTCCTACGCCCCCATCGCGGCTGTGATTCCCAGCACATCCCCAGTACTTCGCAAGCTACCGCAGCCCACTGACAACGGCCCCCGGACCGGCGAAAAGCGCAGGTCGGGAGGCCGTCGACGAAAGCCGTGGGACGGGTGTGGAAGCCGGGTGAGGGCCTAGTGGGGGCGTGACCGTCAGTGCGCGGCGGCCAGCTTCCCGCCGCGCCGCTCCCGGGACCGTGCCGCGTACGTCCCCCACAGCGTCAGCGAGACGACACCGAGCACGGCGGCGAAACCGAGCCCCACCGTGCCGCCCCAGCCCGCCGCGTGGAACGCCATGGCGCCCACCGCCGAGCCGACGCTGGAGCCGATGTAGTACGCGGACTGGTACAGCGCCGACGCCTGCGCGCGCCCGTGCGTCGCGGTGCGGCTGACGGACGAGGACGCGGTCGCGTGCCCGGCGAAGAACCCCGCCGTGATCAGCACGAGGCCGAGCAGGACGACCGGCAGCCGGGGCATCAGGACGAGCACCAGGCCCGCCGCCGTCGTGCCCGCGCCCAGGTACAGCGTGCCGCGCCGCCCGAGCCGCGCGACCAGCCTGCCGGCCGCCGACGAGGAGACCGTGCCCACCAGATAGACCAGGAAGATCGAGCCGACGAAGCCCTGGGAGAGCGAGAAGGGCGCCGCCGTGAGCCGGTAGCCGATGACCGTGTACGTCGCGCCGAACACCATCATGAACAGCGCGCCGATCACGTACAGGCGGCGCAGCAGCGGGTTGGCCAGGTGGTCGCCGACCGTGCGGACCAGCGCGCGCGGGTGCAGCGACCCGGGCGTGAAGTGGCGCGGCGCCGGCAGCAGGAGACGGAACGCGATCGCGCACGCCACGGCGATGACGCCGACGGTGCCCACGGCCGCCCGCCAGCCCCACGCCTCGGCGATCCAGCCGCCGATGATGCGGCCGCTCATGCCCCCGATGGAGTTGCCCGCGACGAACAGGCCGATCGCCGTGACCAGCGCCTTCGGCCGGACCTCCTCCGCCAGGTACGCCATCGCTGAGGCCGGGAGCCCGGCCAGCGCGGCACCCTGGAGCACCCGCAGCGCGACCAGGACCTCCAGGGTCGGCGCGAACGGGACCAGCAGACCCACCGAGACGGCGACCGCCAGCGACGCCGTCATCACCGTGCGCCGCCCGAACCGCTCCGACAGCGCGCTCAGCGGCAGCACGCACACCGCGAGCGCGAAGGTCGCGCCGGACACCGTCCAGCTCGCCGCGCTCGCGCTCGCGCCGAAGCCGGCCGAGACGAGGGGGAGCAGGGCCTGCGTGGAGTAGAGCAGCGCGAAGGTGGCGATCCCGGCGAGGAAGAGGGCGAAGCTCATCCGGCGGTAGCCGGGGCCGCCCGGGGTCATCCGGGTGTCGGATTGCTCGACGGCGGTGTGCTCGACGGCGGGGGCGGCGACCGCAGGGGTGACGGCCGCCTGACTACTGGCAGGAGACATGCCATGAACGTAGGACCGTCCGACTCATGCGTCCAATGCATGGACAGCCCATAATCGTTCCCATGGAGCATGAGCACAGGTCACAGCGGCGGATGTCACCGGCCGGTGACACGGAAGACATGGTCACCCTGCTCGCGCCGCGGCTCTCCTACTTCGCCGCCGTGGCCCGCGCCGAGCACGTCACGCGCGCCGCCCACGAGCTGCAGGTACCCCAGTCCACGCTCTCGCGCGCCATGGTCCGTCTCGAACAGGACCTGGGCGTCGACCTGTTCGCCCGCCACGGCCGCACGGTCTCCCTCACCCCCGCGGGCCGTACGTTCCTCACCTCCGTCGAACGGGCCCTCGGCGAGGTCGAGAAGGCCGCCGAGTCCGTGCGCGCCGACGCCGACCCGGCCTCCGGCAAGGTCGCCTTCGGGTTCCTGCACACCATGGGCGTGGAGACGGTGCCAGGACTGATCCGGGCCTTCCGCGCCGACCATCCCCGGATCCGCTTCAGCCTCGTACAGAACTATGGCGAGGCGATGCTGGAGCGGCTGCGCGCGGGCGAGCTCGACCTGTGCCTCACCTCGCCCGTGCCCGACGAGCCCGGACTGGTCGCCCGCCGCCTCGACGAGCAGCGGCTGCGCCTGGTCGTCCCCGAGGACCATCGGCTCGCCGCCCGCAAGCGCGTCCGTCTCCCCGAGCTCGCCGACGAAACGTTCGTCACCCTCGAACCCGGCTACGGCCTGCGCCGCATCTTCGACGACCTCTGCGCGGAAGCGGGATTCAAACCCCGGGTCGCGTTCGAGGGCGAGGAGGCCGAGACGCTGCGCGGCCTGGTCGCGGCGGGCCTCGGCGTGGCGCTCCTGCCGCCACCGACCGTGCCGCGCCCCGGAGTCGTGGAGCTGACCGTCACCGGCCAGCGCGCCGTCCGCGAGATCGGCGTGGCCTGGCTGGACGGCCACCCGGACACACCGCCGGTGGCGGCGTTCAAGAACTTCCTGCTGTCCCGGCGCGGGCGACTGCTGCCGGAGCAGGCGGACGTGGAGCAGGGGGAGCAGTGAGGGGGCTCCCGCGGGGAACCGTTCGCGACCGCCGGACGTGGAGGTGAGCGACGAGAGGGAGTGGTGGGGATGACGGGCAGCGCGAGACAGGACCCGCCGGGGGTGGCGCGGGGCAGCCTGCGAGAGGTGTCGCTGCGACGGCAGCGGGCCACGACGTACACCGCCGTGATCATGGTGCTGGTCTCCGCGGTCCTGTTCGCGCTGATCCCGCTCGCCGAGGCCGACAACCGCGCCTACGCGGCGGCGCCGCGCTGCCCCGCCGGGACCCGGGCCGACGACTGCCGGGCACGCGTCCCGGCGATGGTCCTCGGCACGGAGGACGAGGCGAACGGCAGAAGCAGCGCCTACTTCCTCCGCCTCACCGACCTGAAGACGCACTCCGTGTACCGGCTGCGGATGCCCGGCAAGCGCCCCCTCTACGCCGTCGCACGCCCGGCCGACCGGGTCACCGTGACGTACTGGAAGACCGAGGCCCGACAGGTCCGGCTCGGCTCGCTGACCCAGGACACCTGGCGCTCGCCGCTCGCCGACGGACGGCTCCCCGGCGGCTTCGCGCTCCTCCTGCTGCCCCTGGGGCTCGGGCTGCTCTGGCTCTGCTGGTGGCAGCGGTACCGGGGGAGGGCGAAGGAGCACTCCTGGGTGTCCGCCGTCGGGATCGTCGCGGGGGTCTTCGTCGGCTCCACCGCGCTCACCCTCTGCTTCGCCGGAGATCTGTTCGGCGGCCCGGGCGTCTGGTGGATCGCGAGGATCTGCGCCCTCGCCGCCGTCCCGAGCATCCTGCTCTCCGCCCTCCTGTGCTGGTCGCTGATGCGGCGGATGCGCGGCGTGGCCCGCAACGTCGTCCCGGTCGAGCCGGACGGACACCGCTGCGTGCTCGCGATCGTCCACGGCGACGTCCCCTACAGCGTCCCCGGTTACCCCTACCTGGTCGTGGGCGCGGGACCGCCGGCCGCGACCCCGGACCCGACGGGACGCTTCGCCCTCGTCCCGCTCCCGCCGACGCTGACGGTGCGCGAAGTGCGGGCGCTGGACGCCGACGACCCCGCGGGCTGGCACGGCAACCCCAAGGACCTCGGCATCGTCATCGACTGCGTCGACACCGACGGCGATCACCGGGTCCGGATCGCGGCGGGCCGCAAGACCGCGCCGCTCGTGCTCGGGGCGTTGCTCGAAGCCGCCGCAGGCACCGTGCGCTGACCCCGCCTACAGGGGGAGCGTCTGACCGAACCCCGCGGCCAGCGGCATCCGCAGACCGATCGGCGGCGGCGCCGCGAGCGCGTCCTGCAACGGCCGGGAGAAGGGGCGGCCGAAGAGCGTGCCGAGCGTGAAGTCCACGGCCAGCGCGGTGACTTCGGCCCGGTGCTGGGACAGGCTGTGCCCGTCCGAGTGCACCTCGAAGCGGCACACGTCACGGTTCGCCTTCTTCGCCCGCCCGGCGAGCCGGAACGACAGCTCCGGATCCGTGCGCCGGTCGTCCGTGCCGTGCACGATCAGCACCCGTCGGCCCGCGAGCTGTTTCACCGGTTCGGGCGGTGCCGCGACATCGTCCTCCGGCAACCAAGGGGCGAGCGCGAGAACGGAGTTGACGGCGTCGTGGCCGCCCGCGTGCAGCGCCGCGCGTCCGCCCATGTCCGTGCCCGCGAGACAGATCGGCACGTCCCCGTAGCGGCGCACCACCTCGTCGGCGGCCCACTCGGCGTCCCGTGCGAGCCCGGCCTGCGCGCCGTTCCAGCCGCGGCACCGGTACTGCACGACATGGGTGACCAGGCCCTTGTCGCGGCCCGCGCGCGTGAGTCCGCGCGCCAGCGGACGCAGCAGCGTGGCCGCCAGCCGCGAGGGTCCGCGGGTGGACGTCTGCTCGCCCGCGGGCAGCAGCAGCACCACGCCGCCGACCGCCCCGGGCACCGGCCCGACCGCCTTGCCGAGCCTGGCCTCGCGGGCCGGCATCGCTCGCTGCTGCATGACAGAACAGTGTCAGAAGCCAGGATGTACGCCACCCGTCCGCAGGGTCACTGTTGCGTATCGGCGGATCACGTTCTCCTCACTTTCTCCCGTCGACCCGGAGTGATCTACGCGCGTAGGAGTTAGAGTGCGGAAATGACGAGCCAGACACCGAACGTGCCGACCGCAGAGCAGATCCGCCGCGCCCCCAAGGTGCTCCTCCACGACCACCTCGACGGCGGCCTGCGCCCCGGCACCATCGTCGACCTGGCCCGCGAGCAGGGGTACGCGAACCTGCCGGAGACCGACCCGGACAAGCTCGGCGTCTGGTTCCGCGAGGCGGCCGACTCCGGTTCCCTGGAGCGGTACTTGGAGACGTTCGCCCACACCTGCGCCGTCATGCAGACGCGCGAGGCCCTCGTCCGGGTCGCCGCCGAATGCGCCGAGGACCTCGCCGAGGACGGCGTCGTCTACGCCGAGATCCGCTACGCCCCCGAGCAGCACCTGGAGCAGGGGCTCAGCCTCGAAGAGGTCGTCGAGGCGGTCAACGAGGGCTTCAGGGAAGGCGAGCGCCGCGCGAAGGAGAACGGCCACCGCATCCGCGTGGGCGCGCTGCTCACCGCCATGCGGCACGCGGCCCGCGCCCTGGAGATCGCCGAACTCGCCAACCGCTACCGCGACCTGGGCGTCGTCGGCTTCGACATCGCGGGCGCGGAAGCCGGCTTCCCTCCCACCCGCCACCTCGACGCGTTCGAGTACCTCAAGCGCGAGAACAACCACTTCACGATCCACGCCGGTGAGGCCTTCGGTCTGCCGTCCATCTGGCAGGCCCTGCAGTGGTGCGGCGCCGACCGCCTCGGTCACGGCGTGCGCATCATCGACGACATCAAGGTCGCCGAGGACGGCACGGTCGAACTCGGCCGCCTGGCTTCCTACGTACGCGACAAGCGCGTCCCGCTGGAGATGTGCCCGTCCTCGAACCTGCAGACGGGCGCGGCGACCTCGCTCGCCGAGCACCCCATCGCCCTGCTGCGCAAGCTGCGCTTCCGCGTCACGGTCAACACCGACAACCGGCTGATGTCCGGCACGTCGATGAGCCGCGAGTTCGGCCTGCTCGCCGAGACGTTCGGCTACACCCTCACCGACTTCGAGTGGTTCACGACGAACGCGCTCAAGTCAGCCTTCATCCCGTTCGACGAGCGGCTCGCGATGATCAACGACGTGATCAAGCCGCGCTACGCCGAGCTGCGCGCGGAGTGGCTGTTCCAGTAGGCGGACCGGCCGCCCGGTCAACCAGGGGTTGACGGCGACCGGCGTATTGCTGTCCCACCTCGGCCGGGGCGGCCGCGCGCCTCTGACCTGCTGTTTCGCCCTGAGGTGCGAGGGCCTGCGGGGCGTGCGGGACGGGGAGCGGCAGTAACTCCTCGGCGGCGTGTGGTGTTTGCCGATCAGAACCCGTCGTCAAGGAACCAGGAACAAGGGACCCATGAAGCAGTCTGCTGCCAAGACCCTCGGTGTCGCCGCCCTCGGCGTCGCCTTCGCCGCCGCCGGTGCCGGGGCCGCGAATGCCGCCCCGGGCGTTCCCGACGCCGCCGCGGCGCTCGACTCCGTGACCCAGAACCTGCCCACCGAGTCGGTCACGAAGGCGCTGCCCGCCGGCGCCCCGGAGTCCCTGGCCGCCGGGCAGAACGCCCTGGGCAGCTCCCTGAACACCGCCAAGCCCATCGTCGACCACGCCGCCCCGTCGATGCTCCCCACCGACGGTGCCGACCCGGTCTCCGGCCTGCTCGGCGGTCTTCCCCTGGCGCAGACGCTGCCGGCCGGCGGTCTCGCCGGCGGTCTGCCGATCGGCTGACCCGGAGCAACACCGAAGGGGCGCACCCGCGATCCGCGGGTGCGCCCCTTCGCGCGTACGTACGTCACCAGGCCTGGCGGACCTTGCCCTCGCTCGGGAACAGGATCCACAGCGCGATGTACAGCAGGAACTGCGGACCGGGCAGCAGGCACGAGACGAGGAAGATCACGCGCATCGTGGTCGCGGAGGTGCCGAAGCGCCGTGCCAGCGCTGCGCACACTCCGCCGATCATCCGTCCGTTGGTGGGGCGGGCAAGGGCGGTCATGGTGGGCTCCTTCGCGAACCGTAGGTCTTCGATGTGGCTGCTGACGTCTTCCGCGTCAGCGTTCATACCTACGAAGTTACGGTCACGAAGAGGGCAAAGCGTCAGCTCACGGGGCGATGCCGACCCTGGTAATCGTCGGGGTGCGACCCTGAGCCGCCTCCTCCAGGGGGAGGGGCGCACGCTCGGACCAGCGACGGAGACGGGCCCGCAGGGCGGGGACCACCGCGAGATGCGCGAGGGCCACCCCCACCGTGTTCAGGAGCAGCGAGTCGACGTCCACGACCTGGCCGGGCACCCCGGTCTGCAACAGCTCGATGCCGAGCGAGATCAGAGCGCCCGCCGCGACCGTACGCACCAGCGAACCCCACACCGACACGTACAGGCGTCCGCCCGCGAGCGGCAGCAGGACGCCCAGCGGCGCGAGCAGCAGGAGCCCCTCACCGATGCGCCGGGCCCCCTCGCGCCAGCCGAGCGCGAGATCGGCGCGGATCCCGGCCAGCGGATGCAGGTTCGCGGCACTGACCCACGGCACGTCCAGGGGGCGCAGCGTGAACCATGCGACGAGGAAGAGGTGTACGGCGAGGAGGGCGAACCCTGCCGTACGGAAACTGAAGGCGGCCCTGTGGCCGCCCGGGCGATGGCGCTGCACGCCCCCCTAGACGCCGGGGGTGCGACGATCGGTTCCGGGCGGTTCGTGATGACGTGGGTCACGCCCCGCGGGATGCGGGGAAAGGCCCTACCCCACGGTGGTGGCCGGGGCGGGAATGGTTCCCGGCCGCGCCTTCACCGCGTCCGTGCACTCGTAGTCCCGCAGCGGATCGCTGCCCGGACCGCCGAGCACCATGTGGTCCCCGTCGCCCGTCGTCATCTTGCTGTTCGCGAAGGTGCAGACGATCTGCGCGAGGGCGTACGGGGAGAGGTCGTCCGGCGGGGTGCTCAGGCGCAGCGCGTTCGCGGGGTCGCCCTCGCGCGGGCCCGAGACCTTCATCCCGGCGTCCACGTCCGTCGAGTAACCGGCCTGCGCCTCCTCGGCCGACGGCTTCCGCTCCAGCTGCTCCAGGAGCTGCTGGGCGACGACGGCGCGCTCGGAGGCCCGGCCGCGCTCCAGGGTGACCGTCCGGTCGACCGTCACGAGCTGCGACGTACAGACGAGGTAGATCTGCGCGGGGAACTGGCCGCCCGCGCTCGCCTGCGCCCGGTCCGTGCCCGACAGCGAGCAGCCGACCCGGGTGGGGGCCGCGCCGAACTCGGTGGGCACCTCGGTCGGCCGGATCCCGCATCCGGCGAGCACGAGCGCCGACAGGGCGAGCATCACCGACAGCCTGGTACGCGGCCTCACGTGACGACACCACCTTCCTGGGAGTCCTTGGTGTCGTCCGGGCCGTCCGTGTCGTCCGCGTCGTCCGCGTCGTCCTCGCCGTCCCGGGTGTCGCGCGGCAGGCGCAGCGTGAACACGGCCCCGCCGTCGGGGGAGTTGGCGGCGGTGATCTCGCCACCGTGGATGTGGGCGTTCTCCATCGCGATGGAGAGGCCGAGCCCGCTGCCCTCCGAACGCGGCCGTGACGCGCTCGCCTTGTAGAACCGGTCGAAGACGTGCGGCAGTACGTCCTCGGGGATGCCGGGGCCGTGGTCGCGTACGTCGATGACCAGGTCGCTGTCCTCCGTGCGCACGGAGACCCGTACCGGGGAGCCGCCGTGCTTGAGGGCGTTGCCGATGAGGTTGGCGAGGATGACGTCCAGGCGGCGCGGGTCGAGGCGGGCCATGATGCCGCGCTCGGCGTCGAGTTCGACGGCGTCCAGCCAGGCGCGGGCGTCGATGCAGGCGGTGATCTGGTCGGCGATGTCGACGTCGTCGAGGACGAGCCGGGCGGTGCCCGCGTCGAAGCGGGTCACCTCCATGAGGTTCTCGACGAGGTCGCCCAGGCGCCGCGTCTCGCTCACCACGAGCCGCACGGCGGGCTCGATCATCGGGTCCACCGACCCGGTCTCCGCGTCGAGTTCCTCCTCCAGGACCTCGGTCACGGCCGTGATCGCGGTCAGCGGCGTGCGCAGCTCGTGCGACATGTCGGCGACGAACCGGCGCGAGGACTCGTCGCGCGAGCGCATGTCGGCGACCTGCTTCTCCAGGTTCTCCGCCGTCTTGTTGAACGTCCTTGACAGCTCGGCGAGTTCATCGGTGCCGGACACCCGCAGCCGGGTGTCGAGCTTGCCCTCGCCGAGCCTGCGCGCCGCGACACCCAGCCGGTGCACGGGCTTGAGGACGGTCGTCGCCGCGGCCTGCGCGAGCAGCGCCGAGCCGATCAGCGCGAGCCCGGTGGCGATGCCCAGGGACCAGGCGAGGGAGTTGAGGTCCTTCGCCTCCGGTTCCAGGGACTTGAGCATGTAACCGGTCGGCCCGTCGGCCACCTTCGCGCCGCCCACCAGGTACGGCTCGTCGTCCTGCATGGTGCGCTGCCAGTACAGGTGGTACGCGTGCTTGTTGCCGGAGGTGACCGGCTGCTCGCGGTTCACCGCGTCCTGCAGCGACTGCGGCACGTCGGCCGGGGTGAAGGCGTCGAGCGCCGAATTGCCCACCACCTGGCGGCCGTTCTCGTCCGTGGCCACGAGCAGCACGCTGAAGTGCTGGCTGCTGTCCGCCATCAGGTTCGCCGCGTGCTGCAGTTCGCCCTGCGTGGGGTGCTCGGGCAGCACGGCCGCCCGGTTCTGCATCTCCTGCTGGAAGTCGCTGAGCGCCGCGTCCTGGGTCCGGGTGAGGACCGCCTCGCGGTTGAGCCAGTACGCGATCCCGGACGCGGAGACCGCGGCCGTCAGGGCCACGAGCGCGAACACGACGACGAGCCGCAGGCGCAGGCTGGTGAAGCGCAGCCCGGCCAGTATCGCCTTCTTGGCCCCGGCGAACGCGCGTAGCCTGCCGCGGCGTTGCCCGCTCTTCGCGTCGTCCTCATCGGGGGCCGGCCGCTCGTCGTGCCCTTGCGTGTCGTGCGGTTCGGTCACTGAGGCGTGTCCAGCCGGTAGCCCACGCCGCGCACGGTACGGATCAGGGTCGGCGACGACGGCACGTCCTCGACCTTCGCGCGCAGCCGCTGCACACAGGCGTCCACGAGCCGCGAGTCACCCAGGTAGTCGTGCTCCCACACCAGGCGCAGCAACTGCTGCCGGGACAGCGCCTGTCCGGGCCGCCGGCTCAGTTCGAGCAGCAGACGCAGCTCGGTGGGCGTCAGCTGCAGGTCCTCGCCGTTCTTGGTGACGGTCATCGCGGCGCGGTCGATGACCAGCGAGCCGAACGCCGCCGAGTCGTTGGCCTCGCGCTCGCCGCGGCGCAGCACGGCGCGGATCCGGGCGTCGAGGACACGGCCCTGGACGGGCTTCACGACATAGTCGTCGGCCCCGGACTCGAGCCCGACGACCACGTCGATGTCGTCACTGCGCGCGGTGAGCAGGATGATCGGCAGCTGGTCGGTGCGCCGGATGCGGCGGCACACCTCGAAACCGTCGATGCCCGGCAGCATCACATCGAGCACGATCAGATCCGGCCGCTGCTCGCGCAGCAGCTTCAGACCGTCCTCGCCGGTGGCAGCGGTGGCCACCCGATGACCCTGGCGCGTCAGAGACAGCTCCAGTGCCGTACGGATGGCGTCGTCGTCCTCGATCAGCAACAGGGAAGGCACGAGCGCCATTCTGGCCCATGACGGGCCCTTAGTTCGACCGCTGAAGCGCTCCCACACCCGACCCGCACAGGCTGAGCCGCTGTGACAGGTCTGTGACAGTCGACGGACACCGTCATGAAGTCCCCCGGGCAAGCTTTTGGACATCGCAAGGAACCACCGCGATGAGCAGGCGAACGACCGCAGGAAGAACCGGACTCCACGACGGGGGGCGCGAGATGAACACGCTGCACAGCACCAGCTCAAGCGCAGTTGTCACGCGCCTGCACGATGTGGTGGTCCGGGCTGAGAAGTCCGGTGCCGTGAGCGGGCGGGGGTGCGCTCGCGGCACCGGACGTCAGCACACGCCGTTCATGACGGTGCTCGACGCACCAGGGACGGTGGCTGACGGGGGTCACGGGGGTGGCCACGGGGGAGCCGCGTACAGGGAGGAATCGGGGGAGCAGCGTCGTACTTCTTTGTCGGAGGCCGAGTTCACGGCCTACGTCCAGGAGCGCCGCGCCTCCCTGTACGCAACCGCCTATCACCTGACCGGTGACCGGTTCGAGGCCGAGGACCTGCTCCAGAGCGCCCTCTTCTCGACGTACCGGGCCTGGGACAGGATCAGCGACAAGGCGGCGGTCGGGGGATACCTGCGCCGCACCATGACCAATCTGCACATCAGCGCGTGGCGCCGCCGCAAGCTGAGCGAGTACCCGACCGAGGAGCTGCCGGAGACGGCCGGCGACACGGACGCGATGCGCGGCACCGAACTGCGGGCGGTTCTCTGGCAGGCCCTGGCCCGCCTTCCCGAACTGCAGCGCACGATGCTGGTGCTGCGCTACTACGAGGGCCGTACCGACCCGGAGATCGCCGAGATCCTCGACATCAGCGTCGGCACGGTGAAGTCCAGCATCTGGCGGTCGCTGCGGCGGCTTCGCGAGGACGAGGTGCTGAGCTTCGGGCGCGACCAGGAGGAGTCCTTCGGCGAGCTCGTCGCGTAGGCCCTCCGGGGGGAACGGGGGACTGGGTCCGGGGGGATCACGGGGGATCGCCGCGGGGGGAGTGGAGCGGGACCGGAAGGCCGGGGGGTCTTTCCGGTCCCGCTCCGTTTTTTGCGTCGTGGGTCGGCCGCGGGCCGGTGGGGGCTTCTCGCGCAGTTCCCCGCGCCCCTGAGAGGCCTGCGGCCTTCAGGGGAGGCTGCGCGAAGCGCATGCCTCAGGGGCGCGGGGAACTGCGCGAGCAACCACCCACGCACCCGCACCCGCGAACGAATCGGTCACCCGGCAGGCGAAGAGGCGACGCAGCGACCCGCCGCGGCCGACGCCAGCCGGCCCAGCGCCTCGTCCGCCCCGCAGGGATACGCCCCGAGTGCCACCTGCCGCGCCACGATCGAGCGTTCCGCCCGCATCAGGCGCCAGCCCCGGCGCAGCAGGAACGGAACCGACTTGCGCCCCTCCCTGAGATCCCGCAGCAGCCGGCGGCGGAACGTCGTCGAGGGGCGGCCGCGCAGACACAGCGCGTCGGCCAGCACCCCGATTTCACGGCACCGCTCCACGATGTCCGCCGCGAAGATCCCCTCCGCGATGAACAGGGGCGTGCGCTCGATGTCGAGCGACTCCTCGCCCACCCGCGAGCTGGTCGCGATGTCGTACACCGGTACCTGCGTTCGCCCCTTCGCGCACAGCGCGCCGATCGCGGCGAGCGCCGCCTCCGTGTCCCAGGAGTCCGGCGAGTCCCAGTCGATGTCCGAGGTGCCCGGCACCAGCGGCAGCGTCGGGTCGTCGTGCTCCTTGTAGAAGTCGTCGAGGCAGAGCACGGGAAGCCCGGAGCGGGTGGCGAACGACGACTTGCCGGACCCGGAAGGGCCGGACAGCAGAACGACCCGGGTCGGTATCGGAGGATGCGAACTCACGAGAGACCAGTGTGAGGCATCCCGGCCCCGGTGCCGACCCCGCGTCGCAGCCCTGTGGCACGCGCCACGTCAACTACGCTACGTGGCCACGCGGTTACCCGTGCCGCGCGTCGAACCCCGAACCTCGAAAGACTCAGGCGGAAACACCATGGCCCGACACGCAGCTTCCAACTCCCCTTCCCGCGCGCGCCGTACGCTCCTGCGCGCCGGCCTCACCGTGACCGCCGCAGGCGCGGTCATCGGCGCGGGCGGCGCCGCCGCGAGCGCCGCCCCGTCGGCGGCCGCACCGGCGGCCGGTTCCGACACCGCGACGCCGGCGCAGGCCGTGGCGAACGCGCTGGGCGGGTCGACGGCGAGCGGCCTCGGCACGGTCAAGCACCTGCAGCTGAACCCGCTGGCCGGGACCGGCGTCGACCCCCTGGACAACTCGCTCGGCACCCAGGTCGCCGACTTCAAGCCGGTCAGCACGGCCGCGGCCACGGCCCCGCTGACGTCCGGGGGATCGCTGGACGACCTGCCGCTGGTGGGCCCCGCGACGAGCGTGCTGCCGGGCTGACCCTCAGGCCTGCCGGGCCCGCAGCGGAACCTCCCGCACCCACCAGGCCGCCGTGAACGCCGCCGCGCACAGCAGCGCCGTCCCCACCGCCACCCCGTGCAGCCCGGCGACGATGTCCGTCGGGGCCGCCGTCCCGCCCGCCCGGTCCGCGAACACCGAGCCGAGCACGGCGACCCCGAGGGAGCCGCCGACGGTGCGCAGCAGGGTCTGGGTGCCGCTCGCCGCGCCGATGTCCCGGGGCGCGGCGCTGTTCAAGGTGATCAGCAGCGCGGGCTGCATCAGGCAGCCGAGGCCGACGCCCAGGAGCAGGGTGAGCGCGGAGGCCGCCCAGGTCGCGGTGGCGGTGCCGAGCAGGAGCAGGGCGAGGGCGCCGAGGGTGGCGAGCGCCCCGCCCGCGATCGGGTAGCGCCGATAGCGGCCACCGGCGCCCACTCGCCGCCCGATGGCCAGTTGGGCGCCCATCATGCCGAGCATCAGGGGGAGCAGCAGCAGTCCGCTCCCGGTCGACGACATGCCCCGTACGCGCTGCATGTACTGCGGCAGATAGGTGGCGGCCGCGAGCATCGCCGCCCCCGAGGTGAAGCTGAGCAGCTGCGCGAGGCCGAAGTTGCGGTCGCGGAACAGCCGGGGCGGGATCACCGGCTCGGCCGCGCGCCGCTCCACCGCCACGAAGGCGCTCACGGCCGCCACCGCGACGACCGTGAGCGCCCCGGTCTGCGGCGACGTCCAGGCGTACGTCGTGCCCGCCCAGGACGACAGGAGCGTCAGGGTGAGGATCGCGGCGGTGAGCAGCGCGGCCCCCGCGATGTCGATGCGGGCCTTCAGGCGCTCGCCGGTCGCGCGCACCCCCGCGCCGACGCCGATGAGCGCGACGGCGCCGACGGGGACATTCACGTAGAACACCCACCGCCAGTCCAGCTGGTCGGTGAGGAAGCCGCCGATCAGCGGGCCGCCGATCATCGCGGCGGGCAGCAGCACGCCGACGACGGACTGCGAGCGGCCCGCCTCGGCGGGGCTGAGCAGGGTGCCGATGAGCGAGAGCGCGCCCACGAACAGGCCGCCCGCGCCGACGCCCTGCAGCGCCCGGAAGGCGATCAACTGGCCCATGTCCTGGGCGAGTCCGCACAGGACGGAGCCGACGAGGAAGACCGCGATCGAGGCGAGGTAGCAGCCCTTGCGGCCGTACAGGTCGCCGATCTTGCCCCACAGAGGGGTGGTGACGGCCGTGGTCAGCAGGTACGCCGTCACGACCCAGGACAGCCGGGCCGGGCCGCCCAGGTCCTCGACGATGACCGGCAGCGCGGTGCCGACGATCGTGCCGTCCAGCGTGGCGAGCACGATGCCGAGCAGCAGGCAGCCGATGACGAGTCGGGAGGGCGGTGGTGCGGCGGCCACCGCGGCGCCCTCTTGGTCGCGTGCATGTGTACGCATCGTGCCCCCTCGGTGTGATGACGACGGGTCAAGCCGCGTACGGGCGGACCGACTTGGCGTCACGCAGTGCGTGCGCCCACCACGTCAGCTGGTCGATCATGGCCTTCGCCGCGGTGTCCACCGCCGGGTCGTCCACCCGGGCGCTCTCGTCGAACGCGCCCCAGGCGTTGTGGAAGCTGACCGTGTTGCGGATGGTCGTGGCGTTCAGCTCGGCCATGACGACCCGGAGTTGTTCGACGGCGCGCAGGCCGCCGGACAGGCCGCCGTACGAGACGAAAGCGACCGGCTTGCCGTGCCATTCCGTGTTGTGCCAGTCGATCGCGTTCTTCAGGGCCGCCGGGAAGCTGTGGTTGTACTCGGGCGTGACGAAGACGAACGCGTCGGCGGCGGCCAGGCGTGGCGACACCGTGGCGAGCGCTTCCGCGGTGCCGGGCGGCGGCTCCTGGCCGAACGCCGGCAGCACGGTGGGCAGTGGCGTCTCGGCGAGGTCGACGATGTCGGCGCGCAGGTCGTCGCGCTGCCCGAGGTGGCCGGTGAGCCACTTGACGACCACGGGTGCGAAGCGGCCCTCGCGGGTGGAGCCGACGAGGACGGCGACGCGGAGCGGAGTGCTGGTGGGCGCGGTCACGGTGAACCCCCTGTTTGTGTACGGCGTATTCATCTGCGTACAACGTACACATCAATGTGTACAGCGTCTACTGTGGATACGCTGTACACGAAAGCGATCGAGAGGGGTCCGAGCCGTGGCGGTACAGAAGAAGACCGAGGGCGAGGAAGGGCGGCTGGTCGAGCCCTCGCTCTGGGAGCGTCTGGAGCGGCCCGCGCCCACCCGGCGTGCCTCCCTGACCCTTGACCGGATCGCGGCGACGGCCGTGGAGCTGGCCGACGAGGAGGGCGGGGCCGCCGTCACCATGCGGCGCCTCGCCACGAAGCTCGGGGTCGCGCCCATGGCCGCGTACCGGCACGTCTCGGGCAAGGAGGATCTGTGGGCGCTCATGTTCGACCGCGTGTCGGCCGAGCTCTCCGTCCCCGACGGCGTGACCGACTGGCGTGAGGTGCTGCGCTCCTTCGCGCTGCAGACACGGGAGTTGATGCACCGTCACCCGTGGCTCGGGCAGGCGCCGCTGCCGCTGGTCCAGCTCACCCCTGCCCGGATGGCCGTCGCGGAGCGGCAGTTGAGAGCGCTGGACGGCCGTGAGCTGGACGCCGACTCGATGATGGCCGCGTTCCGCGCGGTCGGCGCGTTCGTCCACGGCTCCACGCAGGTCGAGCTCGCGCTGAGCCAGTACAAGCGGGATCACGGCTGGCAGAGCGGCGACGAGACCCGTCAGGCGCTCGCACCGCAGATGAACTACCTGATGGGCAGCGGCCGTTACCCCACCTACGAGAAGTACGCCCTGTCCGCGACGCGCAAGGACGACCCGGCCTGGGAGTTCGCGTTCGGCCTCGACTGCGTGCTCGACGGGATCGCGCGGCGCCTGGAGATCTGACCGGGGTACGGCAGAGGCCCCGGCCCCTCCTGGACGGAGAAGGGACCGGGGCCTCCGGCTCTCGCGGCGTGCGGGCCAGTGGCGGGCTAGTACGAGGAGCCGGACGCGCCCAGCGAGCCCGTCGGGTGCCAGACCGTCTTGGTCTCCAGGAAGTACGTCAGGCGGTCCGTGCCCGGGTCCGCCGTGAAGTCCTCCACAGGCTGGGGACGGCGCACCCGCTTCAGATTGTCGGCGGCCGCGATCTCCAGCTCCTTGGCCAGCTCGGCGTCCGTGCCCGTCAGGTCGATGCCGTTCACGTCCTGGTGCGCGGCGAGCGAGGGGGCGATCTCCGCCGCCCTGCCGGACAGGATGTTGACGACGCCGCCGGGCAGGTCGGAGGTGGCGAGCACCTCGCCGAGCGAGAGCGCCGGGAGCGGGGACTTCTCGGACGCGATCACGACGACCGTGTTGCCGGTCGCGATGACCGGCGCGATCACCGAGACCAGGCCCAGGAAGGACGACTCCTGCGGCGCGACGACCGTGACGACACCGGTCGGCTCGGGCGTGGAGAGGTTGAAGAAAGGACCGGCGACGGGGTTCGCGCCCCCGACGACCTGCCCGATCTTGTCGGTCCAGCCCGCGTACCAGACCCAGCGGTCGATCGCCGCGTCCACCACCGCGGCGGCCTTCGACTTGCTCAGCCCCTCCGCCTCGGCGACCTCGCGCACGTACTGCTCGCGGCGGCCCTCCAGCATCTCGGCGACGCGGTACAGGATCTGCCCGCGGTTGTACGCGGTCGCGCCGGACCAGCCGCCGAACGCCTTGCGGGCGGCGACGACCGCGTCACGGCCGTCCTTGCGGGACGACAGCGGCGCGTTCGCCAGCCATGCACCCTTGCTGGAGGTCACTTCGTACACCCGGCCGCTCTCGGAACGCGGGAACTTCCCGCCCACGTACAGCTTGTAGGTCTTGAAGACGCTCAGTCGGTCAGTGCGCTCAGACATCGAGGTAGGCCTCCAGACCGTGGCGGCCGCCCTCGCGGCCGAAGCCCGACTCCTTGTAGCCGCCGAAGGGCGAGGTCGGGTCGAACTTGTTGAACGTGTTGGCCCAGACGACGCCCGCGCGCAGCTTGTTCGCCACGGCCAGGATCCGCGAGCCCTTCTCGGTCCAGATGCCCGCCGAGAGCCCGTACTGCGTGTTGTTGGCCTTGGCGACGGCCTCCTCCGGCGTACGGAAGGAGAGCACCGAAAGGACCGGGCCGAAGATCTCGTCGCGGGCGACGGTGTGCGCCTGCGTGACGTTCGTGAAGAGCGTCGGCGCGAACCAGTAGCCGGCGGAGGGGAGTTCGCAGGGCGCGCTCCAGCGCTCGGCACCCTCCGCCTCGCCCGTCTCGGTGAGCGCGGTGATACGGGCCAGCTGCTCGGCCGAGTTGATCGCGCCGATGTCCGTGTTCTTGTCGAGCGGGTCGCCCAGGCGCAGGGTCGACAGACGGCGCTTGAGCGCGTCGAGCAGCTCGTCCTGGATCGACTCCTGGACCAGGAGGCGGGAGCCCGCGCAGCAGACCTGGCCCTGGTTGAAGAAGATGCCGGTGACGATGCCCTCGACGGCCTGGTCGATCGGGGCGTCGTCGAAGACGATGTTCGCGCCCTTGCCGCCCAGTTCGAGGGTCAGCTTCTTGTCCGTGCCCGCGACCGTGCGGGCGATCTGCTTGCCGACGGCCGTGGAGCCGGTGAAGGCGACCTTGTCCACGTCGGGGTGGGCGGTGAGGGCCGCGCCCGCGTCGCCGTATCCCGGAAGGATGTTGACGACGCCCTTGGGCAGGCCCGCCTGGCGGCAGATGTCCGCGAAGAACAGGGCACTCAGGGGAGTGGTCTCGGCGGGCTTCAGGACGACCGTGTTGCCGGTCGCGAGCGCCGGGGCGATCTTCCACGCGAGCATGAGCAGCGGGAAGTTCCACGGGATGACCTGGCCCGCGACGCCGAGCGGCGCCGGGTTCGGCCCGTACCCCGCGTGGCCGAGCTTGTCGGCCCAGCCCGCGTAGTAGAAGAAGTGCGCGGCAACCAGGGGGAGGTCGGCGTCGCGCGTCTCCTTGATGGGCTTGCCGTTGTCCAGCGTCTCCAGGACGGCCAGCTCGCGGCTGCGCTCCTGGATGATGCGGGCGATGCGGAACAGGTACTTGCCGCGCTCCGCGCCCGGCAGCGCCGACCACTTCGCGAACGCCTTGCGGGCGGCCTGCACGGCCCGGTCCACGTCGGCCTCGCCGGCCCGCGCGACCTCGGAGAGGACCTCCTCGGTGGACGGGGAGACCGTCTTGAAGACCTTGCCGTCGGCGGCGTCGGTGAACTCGCCGTCGATGAACAGGCCGTAGGACGGCGCGATGTCGACGACGGAGCGGGACTCGGGCGCCGGGGCGTACTCGAACAGGTTTGCCATGGTGATCAGTCCACCGTCACGTAGTCGGGACCGGAGTAGCGGCCGGTGGCCAGCTTCTGGCGCTGCATCAGGAGGTCGTTGAGGAGGGACGAGGCGCCGAACCGGAACCAGTGGTTGTCGAGCCAGTCCTCGCCCGCCGTCTCGTTCACGATGACCAGGAACTTGACCGCGTCCTTCGAGGTGCGGATGCCACCGGCCGGCTTCACGCCGATCTGCACGCCGGTGGCCTCGCGGAAGTCGCGGACGGCCTCCAGCATCAGCAGGGTGTTCGCGGGCGTCGCGTTCACCCCGACCTTGCCGGTCGACGTCTTGATGAAGTCGGCCCCGGCCAGCATGCCGATCCAGCTCGCGCGCCGGATGTTGTCGTACGTCGACAGCTCCCCGGTCTCGAAGATGACCTTGAGCCGGGCGGCCCCCGAGGCCTCCTTCACGGCGCGGATCTCCTCGTAGACCTTCATGTACTTGCCGGCCAGGAAGGCGCCGCGGTCGATGACCATGTCGATCTCGTCGGCGCCCGCCGCGACGGCGTCGCGCACGTCGGCCAGCTTCACGTCGAGGGCGGCGCGGCCGGCCGGGAACGCGGTCGCGACCGAGGCGACCTTCACGTCCGTGCCCGCGACGGCGGCCTTCGCGGTGGCGACCATGTCCGGGTAGACGCAGACGGCCGCGGTGCGGGGCGTCGTCCGGTCGGTCGGGTCGGGGTTGATCGCCTTCGCACCGAGGGCCCGGACCTTGCCCGGGGTGTCGGCGCCCTCCAGGGTCGTCAGGTCGATCATCGAGATGGCCAGGTCGATGGCGTACGCCTTCGCCGTGGTCTTGATGGAACGGGTCCCGAGCGCGGCGGCCCTGGCTTCCAGGCCCACCGCGTCGACGCCGGGCAGTCCCTGGAGGAACCGGCGCAGGGTGGCCTCGGACGCGGTGGCGTCGGCCAGCGCGTGTTCTTTGGCGGGTGCGGATGCGGGTGCAGTGGACATGGTCACGAGGGGAGCATATCTACGCGCGTAGCGGCTGTACAGGGGGTCGGTCTCGCAGAGCGGCCGCGGGCCGGTGGGGCTTCTCGCGCCCCTGAAAGGCCTGCGGCCTTCAGGGGAGGCTGCGCGCAGCGCATGCCTCAGGGGCGCGGGGAACTGCGCGAGAAGCCCCACCGGGGGAAAGCCGCGAACGAGCGGCGACCCGGCAGACGCGAAGGCGACCAGGGGCGCGGGGAACTGCGCGACCAGCCGCCCACCACCCGCACCCGCGAGACGGACAGAACCGGGCAGACGTGAAGGCGAAAAGGTGCGGGCCCGCACCACCCCGCTCAAGCTCAGCGCAGCGTCAGGCACAATCGAGCCATGACGAGCGAACCCACGCCCCTGAAGGACCGCGTATACCGGTCACCGGCCGGCATCGCGGGCGGCGTGGTGCTGCTCGCCCTCGGCGCCTGGCTCGGCGTCGACGCCGTGGTCGGCGGAGAGGGTCGCACGCCGTGGCTCGCCCTCGCGGGGCTGCTGCTCGTGGTGCCGCTGGTGGTCGCGTTCACCATCCGCCCGGCCGTCTTCGGCAGCGACGACCGGCTGCGCATCCGCAACCCGTTCCGCCTGATCACCCTGCCGTGGGCGGCGGTGTCGGGCTTCCGCTCCGGTTACTCGAACGAGGTCTTCGACCAGGCCGGCACCAAGTACCAGCTCTGGGCCATCCCGGTCTCGCTGCGCGCCCGCAAGAAGGCCCAGCGCAACCTGGCCCGCGCCGCCGCGGCCGACGACCCGGGCCGCGCCTCGATCGTCGGCACGGGCCGGATCCAGAGCCGCCCCACCCGCGCCTCCACCGACCAGGTCATGGACGAGCTGCGGGACCTGGGCGAGGCCCGCGCGGCGGAGCCCACCGCGCAGGGCGAGCCCACGGTCCGCTGGGCCTACGAGATCATCGCCCCGGCCGCCGTCGGCGCCGTACTGCTCGCCGTGCTCCTCGCGACCGGCTGATCGGCTGGTCGGCCGAGAGCAGGCCCTACGGCGCGCTGGGCCACACCAGCGCCATGTACGCACCGCAGTACGCGGCCCCGAGCACCGCCCCCGTCACCCCGAGCATCCGTGCCCGGGGTGATGTCGTACGGGCCAGCGCGAGCGCGAGCGGCAGCAGCAGCGGGAAGGCGGGCAGCAGGAAGCGGGCCCGCGAGAAGTAGACGCCGCCGCTGCCGAGGACGATCACCAGCAGCACCCCGGTGAAGACCAGCAGGGGCAGTGGCTGGCGGTCCAGGAGCGAGAGCAGCCACAGCACCGCCGCCGCGATCAGCGTCAGCGTGACCACGACCAGGAACAGCTCGGGCGTCGAGTCGTACGCGAGGTACTCCCGCATCCGGCGCAGGGTCTCGGCCCCGCCGTCCAACTGGTTGTGCCACAGGCGCTGTACGGCGAAGTAGCCGTCCCAGCGGCCGAGTCTGAGGCCCACCCAGCCGACGTACGCGCACCAGCCGAGCGGCGCGAGCAGGCCGCCGGCCAGGACCTGCCAGGAGAAGTGGCGGCGCAGCGAGAGCACGGCGGTGAGCGAGACGGCCGCGGCGAGCGCGACGCCGGTCGGGCGGGTCAGCCCCGCGAGCGCGGCCAGCGTGCCCGCCCACACCCAGCGGCCGGTGAGGACCGCGTACAGGGACCAGGCCACGAACGCCGTGAACAGCGACTCGGTGTAGCCCATCCACTGGACCAGACCGACCGGCAGGCACGCCCAGAGGAAAGTGAGGTAGGCGCCGGCCCGACGCCCGTACAGGCGGTCGCCGACGGCGAAGATCCCCCACGCGGCGACGAACGAGCAGAGCACCGCGACGATCAGGCCGACGCTGGCCCGCGAGCCCGGGGTGACGGCGGCGACGGCCTTCACCAGGACCGGGTAGAGCGGGAAGAACGCGAGGTTGTTGGCGTCGTACTGGGTGCCGAGCGTGCGCGTGTAGCCGTGGTCGGCGATGCCCAGGTACCACTTGGAGTCCCAGTCCGCGGCGAGCGTCGGCCAGATGCCGTGGCCCTCCTTGTGCGCCCAGAGACCGAGGACGAGGAGGCACAGGACGCGGACGGTCGCGTAGGCGAACAGGGCGGGGGCCGCGCGCCGCAGGGAACGGGTGGCGCGGGTCCGGAATGTGGTGATCGCCGCGGGGGCGGGGCGGCTCCGTCTGGCCTTCGGGAGGAGAGTCGGGGCCTCGGTGGCGGCGGTCGGGGGCACGTGGGCGGCTCCTGCGGGACGGGGACGAGCGGTGGCGGGGGCAACGTTCCCGTCGCCCCCGCCACCTGTTGCCGCACATTCCGTCAACTGCCCGGAAGGAATCACCCGGTCGAGGGACCTATCGGCCCCCGACCGCCCACTCAAGCCGGGTCCGCCCACTCAAGCCGGGTCCGCCCACTCAAGCCCCTCCGGCGATTGAGGAGCGGGGCCCGGGGCGGAGCCCCGTGACCTCAGCTAGATCCCGGCCGCACGAGAAAGATCCCGCTTGAGAGCCGAGAGAAGCTCGACCCCCCGCTCCCGGGCGGAGCCCAACGCGTCCCGGTCCGCCACCGGCACCACGACCTCCAGGTAGCACTTCAGCTTCGGCTCCGTGCCGGACGGGCGCACGATGACCCGCGCCCCGTCGAGCGTGTACCGCAGCCCGTCGGTCGGCGGCAGACCACCGGCGCCCTGCGACAGGTCCTCGGCCGACGTCACCGCGAGACCGGCAAGGACCGCCGGAGGCTCCTCGCGCAGGCGGCGCATCGCGTCGGCGATCACCGACAGGTCCTCGACGCGCACGCTCAACTGGTCGGTGGCGTGCAGCCCGTGGGCGAGCGCCAGATCGTCCAGCGCGTCCAGCAACGTACGGCCCTGCTCCTTGAGCGCGCTCGCCAGCTCGGTGACGAGCAGCGCGGCCGTGATGCCGTCCTTGTCGCGCACGCCCTCGGGGTCGACGCAGTAGCCCAGCGCCTCCTCGTAGCCGTAGCGCAGGCCCTCGACGCGGGCGATCCACTTGAAGCCGGTCAGCGTCTCCTCGTACGGGAGCCCCGCGGACTCGGCGATCCGGCCGAGCAGCGACGACGACACGATCGACTCGGCGAGCACGCCGCTCACCCCCCGGCGCACCAGGTGCGCGGCGAGCAGCGCGCCGACCTCGTCGCCGCGCAGCATCCGCCACCCGGAACCGTCCGCGACCGCCACCGCGCAGCGGTCCGCGTCCGGGTCGTTGGCGATGATCAGGTCCGGCCGCGCGGTACGGGCCGTCGCGAACGACAGGTCCATCGCGCCCGGCTCCTCCGGGTTCGGGAACGCGACCGTCGGGAAGTCCGGGTCGGGCTCGGCCTGTTCGGCGACGAGCACCGGCTCGGGGAAGCCCGCGCGGGCGAAGGCGGCCAGCAGGGTGTCCTTGCCGACGCCGTGCAGGGCCGTGTAGACGGTGCGGGCGGTACGCGCGGAGCCGGGTGCCAGCACGGCGTCCGTACGCGCCAGATAGGCGTCCAGGACCTCGTCGCCGAGCGTCTCCCAGCCGCTGTCCGGGCGCGCCACGTCGTCGAGCGAGGCGACCGCCGCGATCTCGGCGGCGATCTCCGCGTCGGCGGGCGGCACGATCTGGGAGCCGTCGCCGAGGTAGACCTTGTAGCCGTTGTCGCGCGGCGGGTTGTGCGAGGCCGTGACCTCGACGCCGGCCACCGCGCCCAAGTGCCGTATGGCGAAGGCCAGTACGGGGGTGGGCAGCGGGCGGGGGAGCACCGCGGCACGCAGCCCGGCGCCGACCATCACCGCCGCCGTGTCGCGCGCGAAGTCCGCCGACTTGTGGCGCGCGTCGTAGCCGATGACGACCAGCCCGTCGCCGTCGCCCCGCGCCTTCAGGTACGCGGCCAGGCCCGCCGCCGCGCGGATCACGACCGCGCGGTTCATCCGCATCGGGCCCGCGCCCAGCTCGCCGCGCAGACCGGCCGTGCCGAACTGCAGCGTCCCGGCGAAGCGCTCCCCGAGAGCGTCGAGATCCCCGCGGTCGATGAGCTCGGCCAGCTCCTCGCGGGTCTCCGGGTCGGGGTCCTCCGCCAGCCAGGTCTTCGCCCGGTCGAGCAGTTCGCTGCCAGTTACGGTCACGGTTCGTTTCCTTTGGACGTCGGTCGTACGGGTGCGGCTCAGAGCCGGTCGAGTACCCGGGTCAGCAGCTCGCCCATGCGGACGGCGGAGTCACGGCCGGCCTGGAGGACCTCTTCGTGGTTGAGCGGCTCGCCGGACAGGCCCGCCGCCAGGTTCGTCACCAGGGAGATGCCGAGCACCTCCGCGCCCGCCTCACGGGCCGCGATGGCCTCGAGGGTGGTGGACATGCCGACCAGGTCCGCGCCGAGGATGCCGGCCATGCGGACCTCGGCCGGGGTCTCGTAGTGCGGGCCGGGGAACTGGGCGTACACGCCCTCCTCCAGCGTCGGGTCGATCTCCTGGCACAGCTGGCGCAGCCGCGGCGAGTACAGGTCGGTGAGGTCGACGAAGTTCGCGCCGACGATCGGCGACGTCGCCGTCAGGTTGAGGTGGTCGGAGATGAGGACCGGCTGGCCCGGGCGCATGCCCTGGCGCAGGCCGCCGCAGCCGTTGGTCAGCACGATGGTCTTGCAGCCCGCGGCGGCGGCGGTGCGCACGCCGTGCGCGACGGCGGCGACGCCGCGGCCCTCGTAGTAGTGGGTGCGGCCCAGGAAGACCAGGGCGCGCTTCTGGCCCACCTGGTACGAGCGCACCTTGCCGCCGTGGCCCGCCACCGCGGCGCCGGTGAACCCGGGCAGCTCGGTGAAGGGGAACTCGGCGGCGGGCGCGCCGAGCGCCTCCGCGGCGGGCGCCCAGCCGGAGCCCATCACGAGGGCGACGTCGTGGGTCTCGGCACCGGTCAGCTCGCGCAGGCGCGCGGCGGCGGTGTCGGCGGCGGCGTAAGGGTCGCCCTGGATGTGGTCCGGAGTAACAGATGCGTTCACGCGCTTGAGAGTAGCCGCTCACGTCCTACGCGCGTAGATGTCGATGGTCCCGGGATTGCGATCGTTGTCTTGTCGTTTCCGACGAAGCCGCTCCGCTCGGGGTGCGGGACATTCGCGCTGCGGGCCGGTGGGGCTTCTCGCGCAGTTCCCCGCGCCCCTGAAGCGAGCTTCGCTCGCCCAGGGGCCCGACGGCTCAGCAGGGGCGCTTGCGGAGCTCCATCACATAGTCGTGCGGGGCACCCGCGGATTCCGCCGCGTCGGCGATCTCGCCGAGGTAGCGCGCGGAGGGGAGGCCGCCCTCGTACCCGTTCAGTACGTACACCCAGGCGGGCTCCTCGCCCTCCAGGGTGTCGATGCGGACCCGCATCCGCCGGTATATGTCGAGGCCGACACCCTCCCAGCGGTCCATCGAGTCCTCGTCCATGGGAGCGATGTCGTACAGCGCGACGAAGACCTGTGAACGCGGCGCCTCCACGATGGTGGCGAGCGAGCCCTCCCAGCCCATCTGCTCGCCCCCGAACGTCAGTCGCCAGCCGTTCAGCCAGCCGGTCGCGCGCAGCGGCGAGTGCGGGGCGCGGCGGGTCATCAGCCGCGCGTCGAGGTTGCCGGCGTACGCGGCGTAGAGCGACATGGGTCCGAGGGTACGACAGGGACGGCAGAGGGCCGGGGCAAAGCCCGTACCAGGTGCGACCCGGAGCGCCCACCCCGGCAGGGCGCCGGATTGTTGGGTGCGGGACAATGGGGCATGTGACTCGGATCGTGATCATCGGTGGCGGACCTGGCGGATACGAGGCGGCACTGGTGGCCGCCCAGCTCGGCGCGGAGGTGACCGTCGTCGACTGCGACGGTCTCGGCGGGGCGTCGGTGCTCACCGACTGCGTGCCGTCGAAGACTCTGATCGCCACGGCCGAGGTGATGACCACCTTCGACTCTTCGTACGAGGAGTTGGGGATCATCGTCGAGGACGACACCCCGGACCCGGACTCCCCGGCCCGTGTCGTCGGCGTCGACCTCGGCAAGGTCAACCGCCGTGTGAAGCGCCTCGCGCTCGCCCAGTCCCACGACATCACCGCCTCCGTCACGCGCGCGGGCGCCCGCGTCCTGCGCGGCCGGGGCCGTCTGGAGGGCCAGCAGGACCTCGACGGCTCCCGGAAGGTCGTCGTCACCGCCGCCGACGGCAAGGAGGAGACCCTCACCGCCGACGCCGTCCTCCTCGCGACCGGCGGCCACCCCCGCGAGGTCCCCGACGCGCAGCCCGACGGCGAGCGGATCCTCAACTGGACGCAGGTGTACGACCTGGACGAGCTCCCCGAGGAGCTCATCGTGGTCGGTTCCGGTGTCACCGGCGCCGAGTTCGCCGGCGCGTACCAGGCGCTCGGCTCGAAGGTCACCCTCGTCTCGTCCCGCGACCGCGTGCTGCCCGGCGAGGACCCGGACGCCGCCGCCGTCCTGGAGGACGTCTTCCGGCGCCGCGGCATGAACGTGATGGCCCGCTCCCGCGCCGCCTCCGCCAAGCGCGTCGGCGACCGCGTCGAGGTCACCCTCTCCGACGGCCGCACCATCTCCGGCACGCACTGCCTGATGGCGGTCGGCGCGATCCCCAACAGCGAGGGGCTCGGCCTGGAGGGCGCCGGGGTCCGCGTGAAGGAGTCCGGTCACATCTGGACCGACAAGGTCTCGCGCACGACCGCTCCTGGTGTGTACGCGGCCGGGGACGTGACCGGAGTCTTCGCTCTCGCCTCCGTGGCCGCGATGCAGGGGCGCATCGCGATGTACCACTTCCTGGGTGACGCGGTGGCGCCGCTCAACCTGAAGACGGTGTCGTCGAACGTCTTCACCGACCCCGAGATCGCGACCGTCGGCGTCTCGCAGGCCGACGTCGACAGCGGCAAGTTCGACGCCCGTGTCGTGAAACTGCCGCTGCTGCGCAACCCGCGCGCCAAGATGCAGGGCATCCGGGACGGCTTCGTCAAGATCTTCTGCCGGCCGGGTACGGGCATCGTGGTCGGCGGAGTGGTCGTCGCACCGCGCGCTTCGGAACTGATCCACCCCATCTCGATCGCGGTCGACAACAATCTGACGGTCGAGCAGATCGCGAACGCGTTCACCGTGTACCCCTCGCTGTCCGGATCGATCGCCGAGGTGGCGCGCCAGCTGCACACGCGGAAGATCGCCGAAGAGGGCTGACCTCGGTCGTTCGGAAGCCCAACTCCCTTGTGGTGACGGTGAGTTGCGGACCATGCGGGGGGCATAGGCGCGGCGGGTAGGCACCCGGTCCGCGCCTATACCACTTCCAGGGGTCCTGCATGAACAGAATCTGTAATTCGGCGCAAACTGCTGAAAGCAGACGGTCGTTGGGGTTACTGTCAGTTTCGTGTTCGCTGCAGAACGTCGTCAATTGATCCTCGAAATGGTGCGAGCCAACGGGGCGGTATCGCTCCGGGAACTCGCCCGCGTCGTCCAGACCTCTGAAGTGACCGTACGGCGGGACGTGCGCGCACTGGAGGCAGAAGGACTCCTCGACCGCCGACACGGCGGTGCGGTATTGCCGGGCGGATTCACGCGGGAGTCCGGCTTTCCGCAGAAGTCACATCTCGCGACCGCAGAGAAGACGGCCATCGCCGATCTCGCCGCGGGTCTCGTCGAAGAGGGCGAGGCCATCGTGGTGGGCGCGGGGACGACCACGCAAGAGCTGGCCCGCCGGCTCGCGCGTGTGCCGGGCCTGACCGTCGTCACCAATTCCCTTCTGGTGGCCCAGGCGCTGGCGCATGCCAACCGCGTCGAGGTCGTCATGACCGGTGGCACGCTGCGGGGTTCCAACTACGCGCTGGTGGGCAGCGGGGCCGAGCAGTCCCTTCAGGGCCTGAGAGTCTCGCGGGCGTTCTTGTCCGGGAGCGGTCTCACGGCCGAGCGGGGTCTGTCCACGTCCAACATGCTCTCGGCGTCCGTCGACCGGGCCCTGGTGCAGGCCGCCGCCGAGGTGGTGGTCCTCGCCGATCACTCCAAGCTAGGTACGGACACCATGTTCCAGACAGTGCCCACGGATGTGATCACGCGCCTCGTCACCGACGAGCCGCCCGCCCATGACGACCGCGCCGCGACCGAGTTGCAGGCGCTGGCCGACCAGGGTGTGCAGATCGCCGTCGCGGGCGCGGGGGCGGCGTCCGCCGGGGGCGGTGATTCCGTCCCGGCGCGGCAGTCGCGCCGGGATGTTCCCCTCCCCGGGCAGCGCCGAGGCCAACTTCCCGGCAACGGTCACCCGTTGCGGAGCGCGGCTTCCATGGACCCCGGCCCCGAGCGTTCCGCGAGGGTGGCGGATCTGCGGCGCCGCTGAGTCCCTCCGGCGTTTGAGGAGCGGGGTCCGGGGCGGGGCCCCGGGGCCGGTTGCCGGGTGCGCGTCTCGTCGTGGCTGGTCGCGCAGTTCCCCGCGCCCCTAGGGCGCGGTGATTCCCCGGAGAGTCAAGCGCAGCAGACGGTCCGCCAGATCCGGGTCAGACGGAGTCTCCTCCGCGGCGAGCGCGATCGCGTTCGTCAGCTGCAGCAGGTCCGTGATGGAGACGTCCCCGCGCACCGCGCCGGACTCCTGGGCCCGCGACAACAGCGCCTGCCCCGCCTCACGCATCGGTGTGCTGCACCGGGCGAGCGCCGAACTCGTGTCCTGGGACGCCGTCATGAGGGCGCGCGACAGGCCCCGGTACTCGCTCGCGTGCGTGATGATGTCGCGCAGCCACGCCACGAGCGCGGAACACGGCTGGGGAGCGTCGAGCAACGCCCGGGAGCGGGCGAGCAGTTCGGCCACGGCCTCCTCGAAGACGGCGCTGAGCAGAGCGTGCCGGTTCGGGAAGTGCCGGTACAGCGTGCCGATGCCGACTCCGGCGCCCCGGGCCACATCCTCCAGGGACGCCCCCGTGCCGTGCTCGGCGAACGCCTTGCGGGCCTGGACGAGCAGCCGCTCGTAGTTGCGGCGCGCGTCCGCCCGCATGGGACGGGCACGATCGAGCTCGGTCTCGGACGACAACGGGCCTCCCTGGGTGGACGACAGGACCGCGGGCGCTTCAAGGATGCCTGATCGCTCCGGAGCGGCGGTGCGGGTGGTGGCGTGTGTGCGGGTCCGGTGGAGGCTGGTCGCACGGTTCCCCGCGCCCCTGCTTTCTCAGCGATGCGCGAGGGCCCGCCGACCATTCGGGTCGGCGGGCCCTCGGTGCAGCTCGGGGCAGGACGTCAGATGTCAGACGTCAGTCCTTGATGTCGCAGATCGCGGCGCCGGAGGTCAGGGAGCCGCCGACTTCGGCGGACAGGCCCTTGATGGTGCCGGACTTGTGTGCGTTCAGGGGCTGTTCCATCTTCATGGCTTCGAGGACGACGATGAGGTCGCCTTCCTTGACGTCCTGGCCTTCCTCGACGGCGACCTTGACGATGGTGCCCTGCATCGGGGAGGCGAGGGTGTCGCCGGAGGCGGCCGGTCCGGACTTCTTGGCGGCGCGGCGCTTGGGCTTGGCGCCCGCGGACAGTCCGGTGCGTGCCAGGGACATGCCCATNCCGGCGGGCAGGGAGACCTCCAGGCGCTTGCCGCCGACCTCGACGACGATGGTCTCGCGGTCGCCGTCCTCGTCCTCGCCGTCGGCGCCGGCCGGGGTGAACGGCGCGATGTCGTTGACGAACTCGGTCTCGATCCACCGGGTGAAGATGGTGAAC
>NZ_KB891798.1 GCF_000373565.1 Streptomyces sp. HmicA12
CGCCGCGTAGTCCTTCAACGTGTCGCGCCGCGTCACCGTTCCCGCCGACGCGGCCGGCTCCGGAGCGCCCGACACGCTCCACTCCTCCACCAGTTCACGGATCTGAGCCAGGCCCGTGTCCTGCCCCACCGGCGCCGCGCCCGCCCGGCACAGCTTGATGCCGTTGTACCGGGCCGGATTGTGCGACGCGGTGAACATCGCGCCNGGCAGGTTCAGCGCCCCCGACGCGTAATACAGCTGATCCGTCGAGCACAGGCCGATCTCCGTGACGTCCGCGCCCAGCGCCGCCGCCCCGCGCGCGAAGGCACCGGACAGACCCGGCGAGGACGGCCGCATGTCGTGCCCGACCACGATCGCGTCCGCGTCGGTCACCCGGACGAACGCCGCCCCGAACAACTCGGCCAGCGACTCGTCCCACTGATCCGGGACCACCCCACGCACGTCGTACGCCTTCACGAGCGCGGAGAGGTCAGGCCTGGAAGTCATCGGTGTGTCCTTCGGTGCAAGAGGTGTCGATCAGCCACAGGGCGGTGTCGGGCGGCAGCATGTCGAGGTCGAGCGTGCCTTCGCTGACGAGCACCGGGCGGCCGGGCATGCTCAACGGCGCAGGCTCAGCGCCCAGGTTGACGACGCAGACCAGCGCTCCCCGGCGGAAGGCGAGCACGTCGTCGCCGGGTGTGGACAGCCAGGTCGGCGGGGCCGCCGGGTCCGGTGCCGGGTGCGCGCGGCGCAGGCGCAGCGCCTCCCGGTACAGGGCGAGGGTCGAGGCGGGGTCCTGGCGCTGCGCGGCGACGGTGTGCCCGGCCCAGTCGGCAGGCTGCGGCAGCCACGTAGCGTCGGGCGGCGCCGTCGTGAAGCCGTACGGTGCGCGCTCGCCGGACCAGGGTAGCGGGACGCGGGCGCCGTCCCGGCCCCGTTCGGTGCGGCCCGAGCGCTCCCACAGCGGGTCGAGGATGCGGTCGTCCGGGATGTGCGCCTGCGGCAGGCCCAGCTCCTCGCCCTGAAACAGGTACGCGGATCCGGGCAGTGCCAGCATCAACAGCGCGGCCGCGCGGGCCCGCCGCAGCGAGCCGTACCGGGTCACCGGGCGCACCGCGTCATGGCTGGAGAGCAGCCAGGTCACGGCGGCGCCCGGCACGGCGAACGAGCCGTCGACCACCCGGCGCAGTTCCGCGGCGTCCCAATCCGCCTCCAGGAAGGCGAAGTTGAACGCCTGGTGCATCTCGTCGGGCCTGATGTACCGGGCAAGCCGTGCCGGGTCGAAGACGGCCGACTCCGCGACCATCACCCGGTCGTGCGGGGCGACCGCGCCGGGCGGCGCGGGATGCGTGTCGAGCAGCGCCCGCCAGTCGCGGTAGAGCGGGTGCAGTTCGTCCTGGTCGTAGTACGGCATGAGGTGGTTGCGCCACGGGTCGCCGTGCTGTCCGGGCCCCGCGTCGGGCTCGCCCTCCGCCTTGAACAGGGCGTGCGCCACGTCCACCCGGAAGCCGTCCACGCCGCGGTCCAGCCAGTACCGCAGTACGTCGGTGAACGCGTCGCGCACCTTGGGGTTGCGCCAGTTCAGGTCGGGCTGCTCGGGAGCGTGCAGATGGCAGTACCAGGAGCCGTCCGGCACCCGCGTCCAAGCCTGGCCGCCGAACGCCGACCTCCAGTCGTTGGGCGGCAGTTCACCGTCCGCGCCCCGGCCCGGCCGGAACAGGTACCTCTCCCGCTCCGCCGCCCCGGGCCCCGCCGCCAGCGCCTCCTGGAACCAGGGGTGCCGGTCGGACGTGTGGTTCGGCACCAGGTCGACGATCAGCTTCAGGCCCAACGCGTGGGCCCGGGACGTGAGTTCGTCGACGTCGGCCGCCGTGCCGAGGTCCTCGGCGACGCCCGTGTAGTCGGCGATGTCGTACCCGCCGTCGGCGAGCGGCGACGGATAGAACGGCGTGATCCACACGGCGTCCGCGCCCAGGTCCCGGAGGTGGTCGAGACGCGCGGTCACCCCGGGGAGATCGCCGATGCCGTCGCCGTTCGAGTCGGCGAACGCGCGCGGGTAGACCTCGTAGCAGACCATGTCCTGCCACCAGCTCATGACCAGGCCTCCAAGGGAATCTGTGGCACCGGCTGGGCGACGCCGGTGTCGGCCGCGACGGTGGCCGCCTCGGCGACCGCCACGGCGCTCAGCCCACTGACGGCGTCCGCCTCCGGGGCGGAGCCCTCGCGCACCGCGCGCACCAGATCGGCGAGTGCCGCGCGCACGCTCTGCGCGTACACGTACGGCTTGCGGGGCTCACCGCCGAGGTCGAGGACGGCGCGCACCTGGTGCGGAACCGTGCGCTCCTCGCCGCGGCCGCGGGCCGGGGCGTCGGCCCCGGCGTTCCGCTCGACCGTCACGGTCACCCGCTCGTCGCCGTGCGGCCGGAACCCGTCCACGGACAGCAACTCGTCAGTGAGGGAGGGGAGTTGCTCCCAAGCGCGGGCCCCGTCCTCGTCCGTCCACGCCGAGATCTCGGCCCGTACGGGGATCCAGCCGCTGATCCGCGTCTCCGCGAACCCGTGGTCCAGGCGCATCAGTTGACGCTCGGCGCGGTGCGCGTGCGTGAAGGAGTGCAGGTGCGAGGCGAGCACCCCACCCGGATGCACGACGTCCGCGCTGACCATGTCGACGGGACCGTCCGGGCGGCGGACCGCGGTGGCCCGTACGCTCACCGGGTCCGAACCGATCAGTGCCCGCGCCGCATCGAAGAAGTGCACCCCGTGCTCGACGAAGATGCCGCCGCTGTGCGCCCGGTCCCAGAACCAGTGGTCGGGGCCCAGGTCCTCGTCCGAGGCGTCGTTCTCGAACAGGAACCGGCGCGCGGGAGCGAGCAGACCCCGTTCCGTCAGCCGCGCCACCGCCCGCAGCAGCGGGTTGTAGCGCAGCACATGGTCGACGACCAGGACGCGGCCGGCGGCGCGTGCCTCGGCGGCCACCGCCGCCGCGTCCTCGGTCGTGGTCGCGAGAGGCTTCTCGCAGAAGACGTGGCGCCCGGCGCGCAGCGCGGTCATGGCCATCGCGGCATGCGTGGCGGGCGGCGTGGCGATCAGCACGGCCTCCACGTCGTCCCGTTCGAGCAATTCGTCCAGCGACGCGAGCGCCGGGACGCCGTGCCGCTCACCGAGCCGCGCCGCTCGCTCGGCGGACGGATCGGCGACGGCCGCCAGGCGCAGGCCCGGCAGTCCGGCCGCCGCGTCCAGGACGAACTCGGCGAAGCCGCCGCAGCCGACCAGGCCGACACCGAGCGGTGCGCGGGCGCCGCCGGTCATGCCGTGCGCTCCAGCAGGGCGACGCCGATGTGCGCGTCGGCCATGCCGTAGAACACGTACAGCTCGCCGTCGATCTCCTCGATCGCGGTCGGGAAGACGACGTTCGGGACCGTGCCCGACATCTCCTCCTCGGTCTCCGGCGCCATCAGCGGCGCGTCGGAGCGGGCGAGGACCTTCGACGGGTCGGCCGGGTCGAGGATCATCGCGCCCGCCGCGTAGGACACCTTCTGGTTCTGCGCCCACGGGTCCTCGATGGAGCCCGAGACGCCGTGGTGGATCAGCAGCCAGCCCTCGGGGACCCGGATCGGGGCCGGACCGCCGCCGATCTTCAGGTCCTCCCACGGGAACGCGGACAGGGCGACCAGGCGGTGGTCGCGCGGGCGGGTCAGGGCGCGGATGTCCGCCTCGACCTCGGCGACCGGCACGTAAGAGATCCAGATGCCGGGACGCTCGTCGGTGACACCGGCGGGCAGGTGCACGCCCTCGCCCGGGCGGAACCAGCCGAGGTCCCACATCGGGCGGTGCAGCATCGCGTACGCCATCTCGCCGTCCGGGCCCGGGACGGGCTCGGGGAAGTGGACGACGTCCTTGTTCGGGAAGAGGTTGAGGTCGGTGTCCAGGTCGGCCTGGTACTGGAACTGGATCGGGCCGAGGCGGGTCCAGTCGGTCAGGTTCTCCGACACGGCGAGGGCGGGCTTCGGGCCGAGCGGGCCGTAGGCCACGTACGACATGACGTGCTTGCCGAGCGACGGGATCCAGGTGATGCGCGGGTCCTCGACACCGGCGTTGTTCTTGCCGCGCTCCCAGCCCTCGTCGGGGGAGAGGACGACACCGCGCCGCTCGACACCGTTCGGCACGCCGTCCTCGTCGAAGGTGACCTCGGCGAGACCGACACGGGAGACGTTGCCCTCGGAGACGAGGCGGGGGAGCAGGTGCAGCGTGCCGTCCGGAGTGCGGCCCGCGGCCGGGTTCAGGACGCCCTCGACCTCGTTGGCCTCACCGGCGAGCGGGGACATGACGACGCCCTTGCGGACCATGCGGTAGGGGATGTGGGTGGTGCTCATGTGGGTTTAGCCCTTTACTCCGGAGTCGATGTCGGTAGAGGTGAAGTGGCGCTGGAACAGCAGGAACAGGACCACCGCGGGGACGGCGAGGACGACCGCGCCGGCCAGCAGGGCGCCCGCCGGGTTGGCGACCGTGCCCTGCATGTTGGAGAGGAAGCTCGCCAGGGAGACGGCGAGCGGCTGCATGTCGGCGTTCTTGGTGACGAGGAACGGCCACAGGAACTCGTTCCACGGCCCGATGAACGTCAGCAGCAGCGCGGTCAGCACCGCGGGCCGCGCCATCGGCAGCGCGATCCTCCACAGGATCCGCAGCTCGCTCGCGCCGTCGATCCGGGCCGCCTCGAAGAGGGAGGCCGGCATCTGCAGGAAGAACTGGCGGAACAGGAAGACGGCCGTCGAGTTGATCGCGAACGGCAGGATCATGCCGAGGTAGTTGTCACCGAGCCCGTAGTCGCGGACCACGAGCACATACAGCGGCAGCGTGAGCAGCTGGAACGGGATCATCTGCACAAGCAGCAGCGCACCGAACACGGCGCCCTTGCCCCGGAACCGCAGCACCGCGAGGCCGTACCCGGCGAGCACGCCGAAGACGAGCGTGCACACCAGCACGCCGATCGTCATGATCCCCGAGTTGAGAAGCGAACGGCCCACCGAGATGGCGCCGTTGATCGCCGAGTAGTTGGCGCCGGTCAGCCCCGAGGGCACGGCCGCCGACAGGTCACCGACCGTCTTCGTGCGCAGCGAGCCGACGACCATGTAGTAGAAGGGGAAGAGGAAGGCGACCGCGCCGAGCGACAGCAGTACGTAGCGCACGGTCTTCGCGGCGCCGAACTTGGCACGCATGTCAGTTGCCCCTCTCGGAGAGCTTGCGGGCGACGACCGAGACGACCGCGACGAAGGCGATGAGGACCACGCCGAGCGCGGCCGCGAAGTCGGGGTGCCCCTGCTCGATGCCCTTCTGGTACATCAGCAGCACCGGCGAGGTGGACGCGTGGTCCGGGCCGCCGCCCCCGGTCAGCAGGTACGGCTCGCTGAACAGGTTGGCGCCGGTGATGATCGCGTAGATGACGACGAGCGTCGTCGCGGGCCGCACCCCGGGCACCGTCACCGAGAAGAACTGGCGCACGGGTCCCGCGCCGTCGACGGAGGCCGCCTCGTACAGTTCGCCCCCGACGTTCTGCAGCGCCGCCAGGTACAGCATCACGAAGAAGCCGAGCTGCTTCCACGTCACGAACACGGCGATCATCGGCATCGCCAGATGCGAGTTGACCAGCCACGACGGATCGGGCGCGTGCGAGCCGAGCAGATGGTTGACGAACCCGTCCGAGCCGAACAGGAACTGCCACACCGCGACCAGGGCCACGCTCGCCGTCACGTACGGGAGGTAGAACGCGGCGCGGAAGAACGCGCGCCCCCGGATCTTCGCGTTCAGCGCGCTCGCCAGGACCAGGGAGACGCCCACGGTCAGCGGCACGTTGATGACGAGGAAGATCGCGATGTTGAGGAAGGCCCGGCCGACGACGGGGTCGGTGAAGACGTCCCGGTAGTTCGACAGGCCCACCCACGGGGCGTCGATGTGGGTGCCCGGCGCCGTGAAGTAGAAGCGGTGGAAGGAGATCCACACCGTGTAGACCAGCGGCACGGCGAAGACGACCAGGATGAACAGGACGTACGGCGACACGAACAGGGCGCCGATCCGGCCGCCGCGGCCGTGTCCCTTGCGGGGAGCCCGGTGGACTGTGGCGCTCATGACGGGTCCTCGTATTCGTCGAGCAGGTGGGAGATCTCGGAGGAGGCGTCGCGCAGCGCCGCATCCGTCGACTCGCGGCCGAAGACGACCGACTTCGTCCACGCGTCGCGGAAGGCCTGCCAGATGTCGACGGAGCCCGCCACGTTGGGCACCTCGACGACCCGCTTCGCCTGCTCGGCGAACGCCTTGTACGTCGGGTTCTTCGCGAAGAAGTCGGCGTACTTCGACGTCAGGTCCGTGCGCATCGGCATCTGGCCGGTGGTGTCCAGGAACTTCCCGTCCTGCTTCACCGACGTCGCGAACTTCAGCACGTCCCAGGCCGTGGCCCGGTTCTTGCAGGAGCTGAACATCGACACGGACTTCTCGTCGCTGAACGAGTGCTTGCCCGCACCGCCGTCGGCGGTCGGCACCGGCACGACACCGATGTCGACGTTGTTCTTGTACGCGGCGACCGCCCACGGCCCGACCGTCGCCATCGCGGACTTGCCGTCGTTGAGCGGGTCGCCCGGGTAGGTCTCCTGCGGCGCGAGCTTCTCTGCGTACAACGTCCGCCAGAACGCGGCCACTTGGCGTCCGGCCTTCGAGTCGAACTGCGGCGTGCCGTCCTCGATCAGCTGCTTGCCGCCGCTCTGCGCGGCGAACGCCGGATAGAAGTCGTACCAGGGCTGGAAGAAGTCACTGCTGGGGGAGGGCCAGATCGCCGCCTTCGCCGCGCCGCTGCGCACCAGCTTGCGGGACGTGGCGAGGAACTCGTCGTACGTCGCGAGCTTCGGGTGCTCGGGGTCCAGACCGGCCTTCTTGAAGAGCTTCTTGTTGTAGAGGATCATGACGGGATTGCTCTTCCAGGGCAGCTGGTAGAACTTGCCGTCCGACGACCGGTACTGGTCCGCGAGGGAACCGCTGCGCTTCTCGACGTACGAGGCACCGTCCGCGAAGTCGTCGAGCGGTACGAGCCCGTTCTGCTTCTGGAACGTCGGCACCGCCGCGGGCGAGGTGTTGAACGCCAGGCAGGCGCTCGTGCCCGCGATGATCGAGGCGCTGATCGCCTCCTCGGACGTCTTGCCCGCCGGGATCTGCTGCGCGGTGACGTGCTGGTCGGGGTGCGCCTTGTTCCAGGCGGCGACCATCGCCTTGCCCCACTGCACTTCCTGCGCGTTGTTGGACAGCCACACCGTGATGGGGCCGCGCGACGCGGCGGCGGACTTCGCGTCCGGTGCCGCCCGACCGCAGGCCGTCGCCGCGCCCGCGAGCGCGAGTACGAGCAGCGCGGACGCCGTTCTCCTCAGCATGTTGGATCTCCGAACTTTCCACGCGCGGCCTCGTCGCCGTGCGCCATGGCCGGTCCGCGCGAACGCGACCGGTACGTGATGTCCCTGCGTCAGCCGCGCGGGGCGGGCCCGATCGAGGCGCGGGGCACGAACTGGGCGGGCGGCAGCGCCACATGCGCTGCCTCGCCGACGGCGATGACCGCGTCCAGGGCGCGGGCCGCCGCCTCACCCCAGCCGCGGGCGTCCGCGCGGGCGGAGGCGAGCGGCGGGAAGCTGTAGCGGGTCAGGGGGGTGTCGTCGTAGCCGACGACGGAGAGCTGGTCCGGCACGCGGATGCCCAGCTCCTGGGCGACCGAGAGACCGGCCATGGCCGCCAGGTCGTTGCCGTAGACGATCGCGGTCGGCGGCTCGGCGAGCGCCAGCAGCTCGCGGGTGGCGCGGGCGCCGCCCTCGGCGCTGAATCCGCCGGGCAGCGCCGGCCCCTCGGGCAGGCCGAGGTCGCGCAGCGTCTGCTCCCAGGCGTGCCGGCGCCGCTGCGCGTGCCGCAGCTCCCGCGGGCCCTCGACGTGGGCGATGTGCCGGTGGCCGAGTTCGGCGAGGCGACGGACCGCTGCCGCGTAGGCGGGCTCGTCGTCCAGGCAGACCGCGGTCAGGCCGTCGCCCCACTCGGGACGGCCGATCACCACCGCGGGAAGACCGAGTTCCTTCATGAGCGCGGGGCGCGGGTCGTCCTGGCGCAGGTCGGTGAGGAGGACGCCGTCCACCTGCCGCTCCGCCGCCATCCGCTCGTACACGCCGCGCTCTTTGGCGGGCGTCGTGACGTGCACCATCAGCCCGTCGCCGCGCTGCCCGATCACGGTCTCCACCCCGGCGATGAACGCGGGGAAGAACAGGTCCGTGCCGATCTGCTCCGGCTCCCGGGCCAGCACGAGCCCGAAGGCACCGGCTTTGCCGAGGGACAGGGCACGGGCCGGGCGGCTCGGCGTCCAGCCGAGCTCGGCGGCGGCGGCCAGGACGCGGGCCTTGGTCTCCTCCGCGACGCCGGGCCGGTCGTTCAGGGCGAAGGACACGGTGGCACGGGAGACACCGGCGCGCTGGGCGACGTCGGCGATGGTGGTCTTGCGTGCCATGGTGCTGGACTCCCTGTCGGCGGATCGCACGCACAGCGGGCGACTCGCGTTCAAACCGGTTTGAACCGCGGAACGGGGTTAACCAAACCGGTTTGAACGGCGAGGCGTCAAGGGTTCTTCAGTTGTGATCTGCGTCGCAGCGGCGCAGGTGGGGGCGAGGAGGTGAGGGCGGGGGAGCCCGCCCTCACCCCGCAGGTCAGTGCACCGTGCTGGTCACCCGGTACCGCCCGGCGGGCACCGTGAACGACGCGACCCCGTCCGCGAAACCGGCCGCCCGCACCCCGTCGACCTTCGCCAGCGGCGTGCGCCCCTCACGGACGGCGTCGGCCGACACGGCGGGCAGCTTCAGCGTGGCCGTGGTGTTGGCCGGCACGACCGCCTCGTACGTCAGCGTCCCGTCCTTGGCGAGCGACCACGCGCTGCTGATCTCCCCGTACGGCGACAGGAACGTGCCGGAGACCTCCGTGATCGCGCCGGTCGGGTCGAGGTGCGGCCGCAGCGTGAACCGCTGGAAGCCGGGGTGCTCGGGGTCGCCCGCGATCCCGGCCATGTACGCGTACATCCACTCGGCGATCGCGCCGTACGAGTAGTGGTTGAAGGAGTTCATCTCCACCGGCCCGAAACCGTCCTCCTTCGAGTACGAGTTCCAGCGCTCCCAGATGGTCGTCGCGCCGTTCTTCACCGAGTACAGCCACGACGGCATCGCGTCCTGGTGCAGCAGCTTGTACGCGAGGTCGGCGCGGCCCTCGTCGGTGAGGACGGGTGCGATGACGTTGGAGCCGAGGAAGCCGACCGAGAGCGTGTTCTCCGCGTACTGCACACGGGCACTGTCCGGATGGGCCGCCTTGTACGCCGCGTCGTTGCCGATGTTGTCCGCCAACAGGCCCACCAGGGAACGGCGTTGGGCCTCGGTGTCGTAGAAGCCGAGCTTGAGGACCCACAGCAGCGCGGACTGGCTGTTGTCCTCCGGGTCGCCGCCCATGGGCGGCTTGCCGCCGATGCTCGACTTCACCGTGATCGTGTCGCCGTCGACCTGGACGTACTTCGCGAGGAACGCCCCCCGGATGTCGCCGAACAGGTCGTCGTACGCCTTGGCCTCGGTGTCGCGTCCGGTGGCGCGCGCCATCTGCGTCATCAGGCGGACGCTGTAAGCGTAGTAGACGTCACTCATCAGCTGCGTGCCGGTGTTCTGGAACGCCAGCCAGTCGGCGAAGATCGCACCCTGTCCCGCGTAGGTGTCGCCGCCCTTCTCCTTGATCCAGTCGATGTAGTGGACCATCGCGTCCCAGCTGCGGTCGACGATGGTCGCGTCGCCGCTCATCTGCCACACCGTCCACGGCACGATGACCCCGCAGTCGGCCCAACCGCTGCACGGCGCCGCCGCGTTGTACCGGTTGCCGGGCGCCACCGCGGTGAACTGGGCGCCGTCCACGCCGTAGATCTTCTGCGACTCGATGAGGATCTCTTCGAAGTGGCTCAGGAAGGCGACGGCGTCGGTCGTGTTGTACAGGCCGGTGTGCGAGAAGACCTGCGTGTCACCGGTCCAGCCGAGCCGCTCGTCGCGCTGCGGGCAGTCGGTCGGCACCCACAGGTAGTTGCCGCGCTGCCCCCAACGCACGTTGCTGATCAGCTGGTTGATGTCGTCGTCGTTGGTGCTCAGGCTGCCGGTGTCGGTGAGCGAGGACGTGCCGACCTTGCCGACGAGGCCGGAGAAGGTGACCTCGGTGTCGGGCGTGGTCACCTCCACGGACACGTAGCGGAAGCCGTAGAAGGCGAGCGAGTCCTGATGGGTCTCGCCCTCGCCCTCGCCCTTCAGGACGTACGTGCTGGTCGACTTCGCGGAGCGCAGGTTGGCCCGGTAGAGTGAGCCGACCGGGCCGTCCGCGCCCTCGCTGTCGTCGTTGAGCATCTCGCCTGTTTTGACGACGAGTTGGGCGCCCGCCGGGCCCTTGACCGCGTAGCGCGGCACACCCACCAGGTTCTGGCCGAGGTCGAACACGGCCGTGTCACCGGTGCGCAGAGTGACCGGGCCCGGCTCCTTCGTCGTCGTACGGTCCGGGTCGGGGACGATCTCGCCCTTGCCGTTCGCGCTGGAGGACTCGCCGGTGACCTTGTTGTAGACGGTGACGGACCGCGGCGTGCGGTCCCACTTGTCCATCAGGCGGGCGGTCTCGCCGGGGTAGGCGACGAGCTTCGCCTCGGGGAACTTCGCCGCGTAGCCGACCTGTTCGACGTCCGCCCACTTCGACGCGTCGAAGCCGCCCTCCGCCCAGCCGTCGAGTTCCCGGCGCGCGTCGTACGTCTGACCGTCGTAGATGTCGTCGGCGCGGTAGGGGCCGGAGTCGGTGGCCTTCCAGCCGCCGCCGTCCTTCGTCACCAGGCTCTGCGTCGATCCGTCCGTGTAGCGGACCAGCAGCTTGGCCTTGAGCGCGAGCGCGTTGCCGTCCTTGGAGTAGTACGTACTGCCCTCGGATATCCGGGCGTTGTACCAGCCGTTGCCGAGCACCGCGCCGACCGCCACCGCACCGCCGCCGCCCGCGACCAGGTCGGTGACGTCGTACGTCATGTAGTTCACGGTCATGTCGTAGTTGGTCCAGCCGGGCGTGAGCAGTTCGGGCGTGCGCCCGCCGTCCTGCGGCACGGTGACGCGCCGGCCGTTGACGTACGCCTCGTAGACACCGAGCGCGCTGACGTACAGGCGTGCCTCGGCGACCCGCCTGCCCTTGGTGAGCTGTGCCTCGGAGCGCAGCATGGGCGCGCCGGCGGAGTTCGGGGCCTTGCCCTTCATGCCGATCCACTGCGCGCCGTCCCAGTTCGTGACGCCGTCGGTGCTCAGCAGACTCGTCTCGAACCAGGCGGGCGCCGAGTCGCCGACGGGGCGGCTCCTGTCGTCCCAGGCGGTCACTTTCCAGAAGTACCGCGTGGAAGGCTTGAGTTGGTGTCCGTCGTAGGCGACGGCGACCGAGTCGGCGGAGTTCACACGGCCGCTGTCCCACACGTCGGCGCGTGCGGCGGCGAGGCGTGCGGCGGACGAGGCGACCTGAATGCGGTAGGCGCCCTGGGCGAGACCGCGACGCTGCGAGCCCAGACGCCAGCCGAAGCGGGGGTGGGTGGCGTCCGTGCCCAGCGGGAGGACGCGGTGTTCGACGGTCAGGCCGGTGACGGCGCCGTCCTGGGCGGGGGGCGCGGGGGACGCGGGGGCGGCCACGGCCGGCGCGGCGGCGCCGAACGTCCCGGCCGCGGCCACGACGGGCACGGCGCCTGCTGTCGCGACGAGCACGGTGCGTCGGCGGATGTCGCTGGTCATCTGTGGGGTGTCCCTTCGACGGTGAAGGTGATGAAGGCGCTGCCGATTGAAACCGTTTCAAACGATTCAATGCGGGGTGGAGGAACTTAGAGGCAGCTGTGACGGTAGGCAAGGGGTGTGCAACTACGTAGTTGTGTCAGTGGATTGACAGAGGGTGCTCGCGCCCGCAGAGTGGCCGGGGTTACCCGAGCGAAACGATTCAAGCCACTGATCCAGACCTCTTGTCCCAACCCCTGCGGGGGTGTCAGACCCCTTCGGGGTGAAGGAGCCGCCGCATGCCCGCCCGCCGCACCGTCCTGCTGAGCGCGCTCGCCGCCACCCCGCTGCTCGGCTCCGCATCCGCATCCGCATCCGCATCCGCTCCGGCGGTCGCGAACGCCGCGCCCCCGGGTCCCTCCGTGCGTCTCGTCTCCGACAGCCAACTCGACAGCCAGGCGCTGTACTTCGTCTCCTACGACGGCCTGGTCAACAACAACTCCTTCCAGAAGAGCGGCCTGTTGACGTACGCCGGGTATCAGTACGCCGCCTGGTACACGGCCGACCGCACGGCCGTGCTCGCCCGCCGGCGACTCCCCGGCGGCCCCTGGCAGACCCTGCGGCTGCCGCACCGGCTGCGCTACGACGACTCGCACAACGTCATCAGCCTCGGCGCATCGCCCCGCGACGGCCGCCTCCATGTCCTCATGGACTCGCACAGCGACGCCTTCTTCTACGTGAAGTCGGCCGCCGCTCTCCTGACGCGACCGGCCGATTTCCCGTGGAGCGCCGCGCACTTCGGCGACGTACAGAACACCCTCGACGGGGTGGCCCTGACCGACCGGTTCACGTACCCGCAGTTCCTCGCCACACCCGAGGGAAAGCTCCAACTCCTCTACCGCACCGGGGTGTCGGGCAACGGGCAGGCCGCGCTCGCCGAGTACGACGGCACCGCCTGGACCGACCTGGGGGAGTGGTCGAGCGCCACCGGCACGTACCGCGGCGAGCACGGCAGCAGCACCGCCCGCAGCATGTACGTGCACGGCTTCGACTACGGCCCCGACCGGGCGCTGCACGTCTTCTTCACCTGGCGCGAGCAGAACGCGGCCGTCATGTGCAGCCCGGGCGGCCTGTCCAACCACGAGATGGCCTACGTCACCAGCGCCGACCGCGGACGGACCTGGCGCGACAGCGGTGGCGCTGTCGTCGGGGTCACGGGCGGCGCCGACCTCGTCTCCGTCACCGATACCGGGACCGTCGTCGAGGCGATCGACCCCGACCACTCCCTGATGAACCAGGAGAGCCAGGCCGTCGACTCCGCGGGACGCCCGCACGCCCTGTGGTCGTACGTCCCCGGCCGCTTCGGCCAGTGCACCACGGACTATGCCGCCGACCGCGTCGCCCACGGCCGCACGTTCCACATGTACCGCGACGAGCAAGGGAGTTGGCGCAAGACGGAGATTCCCGAGCCGCCCGCCTCCACGCAGCGCAGCCGGCTCGCCCTCGACCGCCACGACAACGCCTACGCGATCATGCCCCGCGCCAAGATCGTGGCCGCCTCTGCGGCGAGCGGCTGGACCGACTGGCGCGTGCTGTACGACGGCTCCGGCCTCGACGCGTACGGCGAGGTCCTCATCGACGAACCGCGGCTGAAGGCGGACGGAGTGCTGTCCGTGCTCTATCAGCAGGCGTCCACCGGAACCACGCCCTCGCCGATCCGCGTCGCGGACTTCGCGCTGCCCGCCTAGCCGGGGCTCCTCGCGGTCCGATTCCCCGCCTGCCTCCGTCCGGCGGGCCGAACGTGGACCGGGACGCCCCACGTAGACTCCCCCTGCCGCACCCGCTCACCTGGAGGACCACACCCGATGGCACAGTCCGTGGGGATCAAGGACGTCGCCCGCGTCGCCGGGGTGTCCGTGGGCACCGTCTCGAACGTGATCAACCGGCCCGAGACCGTCGCCGAGGAGACCAGGGCGCGGGTCCTCTCGGCCATCGACCGGCTCGGCTACGTCCGCAGCGAGTCGGCTCGGCAACTGCGCGCGGGACGCAGCCGGATCATGGGCCTCCTCGTCCTCGACATGGGCAACCCGTTCTTCGTCGACGTGGCGCGCGGCGCCGAGCGGGCCGCGCGCGAGGCCGGGCTCGGCGTCATGGTGTGCAACAGCGCGCAGAGCCCCGCCGAGGAGGCCGAGTACCTGTCGCTCTTCGCCGAGCAGCGGGTGCGCGGCGTGCTGCTGACCCCGGCCGAGGCGACCGGCCGCACCGTGGAGCAGTTCCGGCGGCACGACATCCCGTTCGTGCTCGTCGACCGCGTCGCCGAGGGCGCCACCGAGTGCTCCGTCTCCGTCGACGACGTCAACGGAGGCGCGCTCGCCGTGCGCCACCTCGTCGACGCGGGCCACCGCCGGATCGCGTACGTGAGCGGACCGCCCGCCCTGAACCAGGTCAAGGACCGTCGCCAGGGGGCCCTGCGCGCGTTGGCGGAGGCCGGGCTGCCCGCCTCCGCCCTCCACGAACTCCCCACCGAACGCCTCGACGTCGCCGCCGGACGCGACGCGGGCGCCCGCCTGCTCGGCCTCGCCGACCGCCCCACCGCCGTCTTCTGCGCCAACGACCTCCTCGCCCTCGGCGTCCTGCAGTCGCTGTACGCCGCCGGGGTGCGGGTCCCCGAGGACATCGCCATCGTCGGCTACGACGACATCGAGTTCGCGGCCGCCGCCGCGGTGCCCCTCACCTCGGTGCGCCAGCCCGCCGTCACCATGGGCGCGCTCGCCGCCGAACTGCTCCTGGAGGAGATCGAGGCCGCCGACCGGCCGGACGGCATCCACGAACACCGCCGCGTCGTGCTCCAGCCGGAACTGGTCGTCCGCGGCTCCAGCCTGGGCCCGCGCTGACCCCGCCCCGCACCGTGTGCTGAACTGGGCGGAAGATCCGGATGTCCGCATTCCGGATCTCCCCGTACCGCCTCGTACCGTCTTGTTCCGCCTTGCGCACAGGAGCCGAATTGAGCGCCGCCCGCTACCGCCAGCCCGGGGTCGTCCTCACCGACCGCCGCTTCACCGTCCCGCTGGACCACGACACCCCCGACGGCGAGCGCATCGAGCTGTACGCGCGCGAGGCCGTCGCCGCGGGCCGCGAGGACGACCACCTGCCCTGGCTCCTCTACCTCCAGGGCGGCCCCGGCTTCGGCGCGAACCGCTTCGTCGGCAAGCAGGCCTGGCTCGGGCGCGCGCTGCAGGACCACCGGGTCCTGCTCCTCGACCAGCGAGGCACCGGCGCCTCGACGCCCGCCAACCGCCAGACCCTCCCGCTGCGCGGGGACGCCGCGCGGCAGGCCGCGTACCTGACGCACTTCCGCGCCGACTCGATCGTCCGCGACTGCGAGTCCATCCGCCGCGAGGTGACCGGCGGCGCCCCCTGGACCGTCCTCGGCCAGAGCTTCGGCGGCTTCTGCGCCACGCACTACCTGTCGTACGCGCCCGAGGGCCTGGCCGCGGCCGTCATCACCGGCGGCCTGCCCACCCTGGACGGCCACGCGGACGACGTCTACCGCGCCGCCTACCCGCGCATCGAGCGCAAGGTCCGCGCGCACTACGCCCGCTACCCGATGGACGTGGAGCGGGCCCGCGAGATCGCCGTGTACGTGGCCGAACGGGAACCGGTGCTGCCCGGCGGCTACCGGCTCACCCTGGAAGCCTTCCAGTCCCTGGGTATCTGGCTGGGCGCCAGTGACGGCAGCGACCGGCTGCACTACCTCCTGGAGGACGCGTTCGTCCGCACCCCGGCGGGCCGAGAACTGTCGGACTCCTTCCAGGAGCAGGTCGCCGCCGCCCTGTCCTTCGCGTCCCATCCGCTCTACGCGGTCCTGCACGAGGCCATCTACGCGCAGGGCGGCCGGGCCACCGACTGGGCGGCGGAGCGGGTGCGCGCCGAGTTCCCCCCGTTCGACGGCGAGAAGGCGCTCGCCTCCGGCGGGCCCCTCTACTTCACCGGTGAGTCCGTCCACCCTTGGCAGTTCGACTGCGACCCGGCGCTGCGGCCGCTACGGGACACCGCCCAGGCCCTGGCCGAGCGGGTCGACTGGGCACCGCTGTACGACCCGGTCCGGCTGGCGGCGAACGAGGTCCCGGCGGTCGCCGCCGTCTACCACGACGACATGTATGTCGACACCGAGCACGCGCTGCGCACGGCTCGTTCGGTACGGGGGCTGCGGCCCTGGGTGACGAACGAGTTCGAGCACGACGGGCTGCGGGCCGGGGCGCCGCGGGTGCTCGACCGGCTGCTGGGGATGGTGCGCGGGGAGGTGTGACCTGTCCCTGCGCACCCGCGCCCCGAGTTGCGACGGGCGTGCCCCTGATCGACGGTAGGTGCGATGACGCCCAGGGAGGCAGCGTGCAGCTTGAACAGGTCGATGATGCCGCCAAGGAAGAGCGCCTCTACCGGCAGCTCTACGCGGGGCTGCCCGTGGCGATGCCGGATCCGAGCCGGGTGACCTGGCCCGCGCCGTCCGCAACGGTCGCGGCACGCGAAGACGACGCGCTGCTGGGCTGGGTGGTGTTCTTCGCCCATCCGAACGAGCGCAGCGCGGCGATCCTCCAGTGGATCGTGGTCGAGCGGGAACGGGAGCGGATCGCGCAGGGCCACAACACCGAGCAGCCGGTCACCGAGGCGGAACTGCGGACGCTGGAGCCCCTCGTGCGGGAAGCCGCCGAGCAGGCCCGCGCGGCGGGGTACTCCCAGCTCGAATGGTTCCCCGCCGAACCCGGCTTCGCCGAGGGGCTCGCCGACCTCCTGGAGGCGCAGGCGCTGGACGACGACGAGGGCTGGCGCCACTACCGGCTGGGGCTGTAGCCCCTTAGCCGACGCGAAGCCCCACCGCCCCGCAACGGGTGGGAAACTCACCCTTTCGGGGTCTCCCACCGGTGGGCGGGCGCGGGCCTCTATCGTGGCGGGATGGCACCCGAGTTGATCCGTATCGTCTCCCGTTCCTCGCCCATGGCCCTCGCCCAGGTGGAGCGCGTGCGCGCCGAACTCGCCGCGCTCCATCCGGGGATCCGCACCGAGGTCGTGCCCGTCACGACGAGCGGCGACAAGTGGATGGGTGATCTGGCGCAGCTCGGTGGCAAGGGGGCGTTCACCAAAGAGGTCGACCTGGCGCTGCTCGAGGGGCGCGCCGACCTCGCCGTGCACTGCCTCAAGGACATCCCGGCGGACCGGCCGTTGCCCGAAGGGTGCACGTTCGGCGCGTACCTGAAGCGCGACGACGTCCGCGACGCCCTCATCGACCCGGCCGGCCGGACCCTCGACGAGTTGCCCGAGGGAACCCGCATCGGCACCTCGTCCGTGCGGCGCGTCGCCCAACTGGCGTCCAGCCACCCGCACCTGGAGTGCGTACCGATGCGCGGCAACGCCAACCGCCGCCTGGAGAAGCTGGCCGCCGGCGACGCGGACGCGCTGCTGCTCGCCCTGTCGGGGCTCGAGCGGATCGGACGGACGGACGTCGTCACCGACGTGCTGTCGCCCGAGCTGATGTGCCCGCCCATCGGCGCCGGGATCCTCGCGCTGCAGTGCCGCGCGGACGACGCGACCACGCTGGACGCGGTCACCGGCCTCGGGGATCACGACACCTGGCGGGAGGCGACCGCCGAGCGCATGTTCCTGCACGTGCTGCAGGGACACTGCAACTCGCCCGTCGCCGGGTACGCGCGGGCCGGCCGCGGTGGGGATCTGTCCCTGCGGGCCTGTGTGTTCACGCCGGACGGGAAGCGGGTGCTCAACGCGCAGGAGTGGGCGGGGCCGCTTGACCCCGCCACCCTGGGCATGTCGGTGGCGGTGGCCCTGCTGCGCCAAGGCGCCCGCGAACTGATCGACGGCATCCCGCACTAGGAGCCGGGGCGGCCTCGGCTACGACGCCTCCGTGGTCGGCCGGGTCGCTCCCCGTGGCCCCGTCGGCAGCTTCCCCGTCGCCAGTGCTCCGGCGCAGGCCAGACCGGCCAGCACCGTGAGCGCCGTCCCCATCGACGCCACGAAGTTCTGGCCGGTGGCGAGCAGTGCCGTCGCCGTGGCCACGCCGAGCGTCGGGCCGATGTTCATCGCCGTCTGCTGGAGACCGCCGGCCACCCCGGCGTCCACCAGGCGGGCCCGGCGCACCAGGACCTCGGTCGCGGCGACCATGACGGTGCCGAACCCTGTGCCCAGCGCGAACGCGCAGCCCGCGACGGCCCACGCGGTCGCCGCGCCGTCCAGCCGGCCGAAACCGAAGACACCCGCCGCCAGGATCAGCATGCCGCAGCAGGTGGTCGGGCGTGCCCCGTGGCGGCGCAGCAGAACCGCGCTGAGCGGCGCCGCGAGGACCATGCACAGCGCGGCGGGCAGCATGCGCAGGGCGGTGCCCAGCGCGTCGAGACCGAGCACGTCCTGAAGGAAGTACGTCGCCGTGAACAGGGTGCCGAACAGCGCCGCCGACGCGGTCAGCAGGATCCCGAGCGACGCGGCCACCACCGGTGACGCCAACAGGGCGGGGGAGAGGAGCGGGTGCGGGGTGCGGAGCTCGTGGACCACGAAGGCGGCCACCGCCACGCAGGTCCCGGCCAGGGCGGTCACCGAACCCGTCGACCAGCCGGCCCCGGGCAGCGTGACGAGCACCGTGACCAGGCAGGCCAGTGCCCCGCCGAGCAACAGTGCACCGCCCACGTCGAGTCCGGCCGGCCGCTCCTGCCCGGCCGGCTCGCGCGCATCCCGTACGCACAGCACGAGCAGCGCGATCGCCACGGCCGGCAGCACGCCGAGGAGGAACACCGAACGCCAGCCCAGATGCGCCGTGAGCACCCCGCCGACGAGCGGGCCCGCGGCCGCCGCGACCCCGATGGCGCTGGTGCGCAGGGCGATCGGCATGCCCAGCTCGTCCGGTGGATACGCGGCCCGCAGCATGCCGAGCGTCGCCGGCTGCAAAAGCGCCCCGCACACCCCCTGCACCACGCGCAGCGCGATCACGGCGCCGATCCCGGGCGCGCACCCGATGCCCGCCGACGCCGCGGCGAATCCGAGCATCCCGTACCCGAACAGGCGCCGGTGCCCGTACCGGTCGCCGAGCCTTCCCGCGAAGACGAGCAGACTGGCCACCGCGATCAGATAGCCGGTGCTCGTCCACTGGACCTGGGTGAGCGAGGCGCCGAGATCGCGCTGGAGCGCGGGCTGGGCGATGGTCAGCACGGTGCCGTCGAGCGCCACGAGAACCGCGCCGACGACGCTGCCCGCGAGCGTGACGCGCCGATGAGCGCGGGCGGTCACCGGCCCACCGGACCCAGATGCGCGTCGAGCACCGAGACCAGCAACGGCTCGATGTCGTCGACGGCGGTGGCGAGTTGCAGGCTTCCCCAGCCCCACAGCTGGGCGACACCGTGCAGATTGGCCCACAACGCGCCCGCGACGACGGCGGGTTCGGTGCCTCGGCGGACCTCCGCCACCAATCCGGTGAACATCTCGAACAGCGGCAGGCTCGTGTCACGCAGCCCCGACTCGCCGCTCTCCAGAAGGTCGTGACGGAACATCAACTCGTACATGCCGCGATGATCGGCGGCGAAGGCGAGATACGACCTGGCGAGCGCGGCGAGCCGGGCACGCGGATCGGCCTCGGCGGCGCCGAGCGCCCGGTGTGCTTCTTCGCCGAGCTGTGCGAAGCCCCGGCGCGCGATCGCCGAGAGCAGCTCCAGGTGCGTGGGGAAGTAGCGGCGGGGCGCCCCGTGCGACACCCCGGCGCGCCGGGCGATCTCCCGCAGCGACAGGGCTGCCGCGCCCTCCGCGTCCACCAGGGCCACGCCCGTGTCGATGAGGCGGTCCCGCAGGCCGCCTCCCTTGTCGCTGTCGCCGTCCGTCTCCATAGACACTGTCTACCTCATGTGCGTAGACAGTGTCTACTCTCTTGGGTGTGCAGGGGGCTTCAAGGTGTGCGGCAGGGCCGCTACGCTGCGCGCCGCCAGGGACGCCGACGACCGGCTGGGGGCCGCATGATCGACACGACCGACACCTCGATCCCCGACGGCGACGAACGGCGGCTGCGCCTGGACGTCGACAAGGACGGCGTCGGCGTGCTCACGCTGTGCCGCCCGGCGAAGCTCAACGCCTGGAGCTGGGAGTCGAGTAGGCAGCTCGGCGTCATGGCCGACCGGATCCGGTTCGACGACCGCGTCAGGGTCGTCCTGCTGCGGGCCGAGGGGCGCGCCTTCTGCGCGGGTATCGACGTGACCGCGCCCGGCAGCGGCATCGAGGGGGAGAGCGGATCGGCGCGCAGCCGCGCCTACTACGAGGGCATCCGGTGGGTGCACGAGCGGTTCGCGGCGTTCGCACGGCTCCCACAGCCCGTCGTCGCGGCCGTTCAGGGGTACTGCCTCGGCTTCGGCTTCGAGCTCGCGCTCATGGCGGACGTCCGGATCGCGGCCGACGACGCCGTGTTCGCCCTGCCGGAGGCGCAGTTGGGGGTGGCGGTCGACGCGGGCGGCGATCTGCGCATCGCCCGTGAGGCCGGTGCCGGCTGGGCCAAGTTCCTGGCGCTGACCGGGCGACGCATCGACGCGGACACGGCGCGGCGCCTGAACCTGCTTCAACAGGTCGTTCCCGAAGCCGAGTTGGAGCGGGCCGCCCGGGACGTGGCGCGGGAGATCGCGGCGAACGCGCCCCTGGCCGTGCAGTCCGTCAAACGGGACATCGACGCCTACGCCGACGCCGGTCTCGACGCGGCCCTGGACCGGGTCGCGATGAGCGCCGCCCTCACGCTCACCTCCGAGGACGCGACGGAAGGGTTCACGGCGAAGGCCCGACGGCGGCCCCCGGAGTTCCGCGGAGCGTGAGCCCGAGCGCCCGACCAGGGGCGAGTGCCGCGGTCAGCGCTCGTCCGTGTCGGCCACGGAACTCCTGTCGTCGGTGCCGACAGCGCCGTCGGGCACCCCGCCGGCGGCGTCGCCCAGGTCGAACACGCTCTCCCGCAGCGCCTGGATCACGTCGTCCAGCTCGGCCACGCAGTGCAGCAGCCGCCGGTGCGCGGGCCCCTCGCCGAGCATCCCGGCCGCGCCGTGCAGTTCAAGCCCCACGTCGAAGACCCTGCGCACCACGCCGTCACGGAGATCGGCGGCGATCCGGTCCCGCTCCCGGGCCAGGGACAGTTCGCGGACCTCCGTCTGCAGCGCCATGTTGGCCACCATCGAACCCTTGATCCGGTCCCGCAGGCCGTGCGTGGCGACCGCGATGAGCGCTCCGAGGGCGCTCCACAGCACCACACGCCGGGCGATCACCACTCCGGGCGCCGCCTGGGCGAAGGACGAGACCGTCTGTACGGCGACGACCGCCGCGACCACCCACGCCGACTCCCACCGATGGTGGAACAGCACCGTCCAGATCAGCGGGACCAGCAGCACGAGTCCGACACCGGCGGCCGGGCCGGTCGCCAGGATCAGCGCGAGGACGGAACCGGTGTGGAGCAGCGGCACCAGCACCGGAGTCCACCCCGGCAGCCGCTGCCAGGGCAGCAGAAAGGCCCCGGCGCACAGCAACAGGAGGGTGACGCTGACCGTGTACGCGGTCCAGGACCGGATGTCGCCGTGCGGTACGAGGACGCTGACCGTCGCCACGACGGCGACCAGCGCGAACGGGACGGCTCGCGACGCGAGGCCGGGCTGCTGGAACTGCCGGCCGACACTGTGCCCGTCGGTGTCGGTCAGGGCCCGCCAGTGCTTGGTCCGAGATTCCACAGCACCCCCCGTCGGCCGGAGCGCTTCCTGACCCCACCGAGAGTGGGTCCGACCGTACGCATGGTAGCGACGCACACCGGCCACAGACAGGGAAGCCGGACATCGAGGGCCAGGCGGCACGGCCGGGACCGCGTACTCACTCCGCCGCGAACGGTCCCCGGCCCAGCTGCTCCCGCACGGTGGACACCGGGGCGTTGACCAGGCTGCGCCGCTGCCAGTTCGCCCCGTCCACCACCAGGGTGTGGCCGCTGATGAAACGCGCGTAGGGAGAGGCGAGGAACGTGGCCGCCCAGCCCAACTCCCGTGGCGCGCCCACCCGCAGGGCCGGCTGGCGGGCCGCGGGGTCGTCGGCCCGGTCCAGGTTGGCGCGGATGTCGGACGTCATGTCCTCGTGCGGCATGAGACCCGGCACCAGGCCGTTGACCTGGATGCCGTACGGACCCCACTCCACGGCCAGCGTCTCCACCAGGTTCTTCACGCCCGCCTTCGCCGCCGCGCTGTGCGCGTACCCGGGGCCGCCGGTCCACGCGTACGAGGCGCCCACCGCGATCACCGAACCCGGGGAGCCCGCCGCGAGATGCCTGCGGCCGAACTCGCGGCTCATGAAGAACGTGCCGTTGAGCGTGATGTCGACCACCGAGCGCCAGCCGTTCGGGCTCAAGTCCTCGGCGGGTACGGGGAAGTTGGCGGCCGCGTTGTTCACCAGGACGTCCGGGGCGCGGCCGTGCGCCGCGGCGGCCGCGTCGAACACCTCGGAGATACGGCCCGCGTCCCGGATGTCGCAGGTCGCCGCCGTGACCGCTCCCGCACCCTCGACGGCCGCCAACTCCTCGCGGGCGGGAGCCAGATGCTCGGGCTTGCGACTCACGATCATGATGCTCGCGCCGAGCCGCGCGAACTCCGCCGCGATCGCCCGGCCGAGGCCCGTGCCGCCCCCGGTCACCAGGACGAGCCGGTCGTCGTACGTGCCCGGCGGCAGGGCCGAGAGTCCGAGCGGGGGAGGAGCGGGCAGTCCGGGTGCGGGAGGCGTCGTCATGCGGGCATGGATACCGCCTGCACCCTCAACCCGCCATGCCCGTGCGGGACTTCAGGCACCGTCCGCGGACCGGCGGGCCCGCGCCACGGCCCGCTCGCCCTCCGGCGAGAACACACCGGCTCGCCGCAGCTCGGCTCCCCGCGCCGCGTCGAAGGTGACCAGTTGCGCGTTGATGAAGGCGCCGGCCCGGTAGCCCGCGCTCGCCGCGTTGACGACCTGCTCCGCCGCGCCCGCCGCGTTCCCCACGGCCCACACGCCCGGCACGCTGGTCTGCCCCGTCGGGTCCACGTCCACGAACGGTCCGGCCGGGGTCTCGTGCGTGCGGGCACCCAGCGTGGACAGCAGGGAGTCGCGCGGCACCATGCGGGTCGGCACGACGAACACCGACCGCGCGAATTCCCGGCCGCTCGCGAGCCGCACCCCGGTCAGCCGGTCGTCCGCCACGACGAGCCCGTCGATCTTCCCGCTGACCACGCTCACCCCGGCCGAGGCCAGCGTCTGCCAGTCCGCGTCCGGGAGTTCGTCCTCGTCGACACCGTCGAGGAAGAGCGTCACGTCGTCGGAGAGCTGACTGAACAGCAGAGCCTGGTGCGTGCCCGACGCCTTGCGGTACAGCACGCCGATCGGCTGGTCCCGCACCTCCCAGCCGTGGCAGAACGGGCAGTGCAGCACGTCCCGGCCCCAGCGCTCGGCGACCCCGGGAACGTCCGGCAGCTCGTCCACGAGGCCGGTCGCGATCACCAGGCGGCGTGCGTGCACCCGACCGCCGTCGGCCAGCGTCACGTCGAACTCGCCGGACCCGTCGGACTCGGCCGCCGTCACCCGGTCCCGGACGAGCTCCACGCCGTACTCGGCGACCTCGCGGCGCACCTCGGCCAGGAACTCGCCGGGCGGCATGCCGTCGCGCGACGGGTAGCCGTGCATGTGCGCGGCCGGCGCGTTGCGCGGCTCGCCCGCGTCGATCACCAGGACCGAGCGGCGGGAGCGGCCCAGGATCAGCGCCGCCGACAGGCCCGCCGCTCCGCCACCGACGACCACGACCTCGTACGCGTCCTTCATGTCCTTGCCGGTGCTGCTCATGGGGTCCACCTCGTCTGCGCAGTAGCTGTCCTCGTCGCTTTCGAAGGTGCACCTGGACTCGCCGGATTGACAAATGGCTTTGCCGAAACTGCAATGGATTCATGAACGCACACGACCATGAACACGGCGGGGAGCCGGACGCGAGCACGGACGAGGTGCTCTCCGGTGTCGGGCCGCGCCTGCGCGCCCTGCGCAAGGAGCGTGGCGCCACGCTCTCCGGCCTCTCCGAGACCACCGGCATCTCCGTGAGCACGCTCTCCCGCCTGGAGTCGGGCCTGCGCAAGCCCAGCCTGGAGCTGCTCCTGCCGATCGCCCGCGCCCACCAGGTCCCGCTGGACGAACTGGTCGGCGCGCCGCCGGTCGGCGATCCCCGGGTGCGCGCGAAGCCGGTCGTGCGGCACGGCCGGACGATGATCCCGCTGACCCGGCAGCCGGGCGGCCTCCAGGCGTACAAGATCATCGAGCCGCAGCGGCAGGCGGAGCCCGACCCGCAGACGCACGAGGGCTACGAGTGGATCTACATGCTCTCCGGCAGGCTGCGGCTCGTCCTCGGCGAGCACGACGTGGTGCTCGGTCCCGGTGAGGCCGCCGAGTTCGACACGCGCGTGCCGCACTGGTTCGGGTCGACGGGGGAGGGGCCCGCCGAGTTCCTGAGTCTGTTCGGGCCGCAGGGGGAGCGGATGCACGTCAGGGCGCGGCCCGCGCGGGGCCGGCAGGAGTGACTTGAGCAGGGGCATTCACAGGACGGCAAGCGACCGCTTAGTATGCGGCGGAACCCGGTTTGACGAAGCAGTCCCGTGGAGGCCCCGCATGCAGGCATGGCAAGTGCACGAGAACGGCGAGCCGAGCGAGGTGATGCGCCTCGCGGAGGTGGATCGCCCCGTGCCCGGCGAGGGGCAGGTCCTGCTCAAGGTGCGCGCCGCCGCCATCAACTTCCCGGACGCGCTGCTCTGCCGCGGCCTGTACCAGGTCAAGCCGCCGCTGCCGTTCACCCCCGGGGTGGAGATCTGCGGCGAGACCGAGGACGGCCGCCGGGTCATCGCCAATCCGGCGCTGCCGCACGGCGGCTTCGCCGAGTACGTCGTCGCCGACGCCCGGGCCCTGCTGCCCGCGCCCGAGGCCCTGGACGACGCCGAGACGGCCGCCCTGCACATCGCCTACCAGACCGGCTGGTTCGGGCTGCACCAGCGTGCCCGCATCGAAGCCGGAGAGACGCTGCTCGTGCACGCCGCCGCGGGGGGCGTCGGCAGCGCCGCCGTCCAGCTCGGCAAGGCCGCGGGCGCCAAGGTCATCGGTGTCGTCGGCGGGCCCGAGAAGGCGAAGGTGGCTCAGGAGCTGGGCTGCGACGTCGTCGTCGACCGGCGCTCCGAGGACGTCATCGCCGCCGTGAAGGAGGCGACCGGGGGCCGTGGCGCCGACGTCGTCTACGACCCCGTCGGCGGCGAGGCGTACGCGCAGTCCGCGAAGACCGTCGCCTTCGAGGGCCGGATCATCGTCGTCGGCTTCGCCTCCGGCACCATCCCGAGCCCCGCGCTCAACCACGCCCTCGTGAAGAACTACTCGATCATGGGCCTCCACTGGGGCCTGTACGCGCAGAAGAACCCCAAGCTCATCCCGCACTGCCACGAGCGGCTCACCGAGCTCGCCGCCCGCGGTGCCATCAAGCCCCTCGTGAGCGACCGCGTCGACCTCGCCGACGCGCCCGCCGCCGTGCAGCGCGTCGCCGACGGGGTCACCACGGGCCGCGTCGTCGTCGTGCCCGGCCTCAAAGCCCGTACGGAAGGAGCCGCCGCATGACCGTCGACGCGGCACGACTGCGCACCCTGACCCAGGAGTTCCTGGCCGCCCACCCGGTCGCGACCACCTCGCGTGAGGACTTCCTCGGCGCCCGCTTCGACGCGGGGCTCGCGTGGGTGCACTACCCCGAGGGCCTCGGCGGCCTCGACGCGCCGCGCGCCCTCCAGGGCGTCGTGGAGGCGGAGCTGGAGGCGGCGGGCGCCCCGGACAACGCGCCCCGGCGCAACGGCATCGGCCTCGGCATGGCCGCACCCACCGTCCTGCGCTACGGCACCGACGAGCAGAAGCGACGCTTCCTCAAGCCGCTGTGGGTCGGCGAGGAGATCTGGTGCCAGCTGTTCAGCGAGCCCGGCGCCGGCTCCGACCTCGCGGCGCTCGGCACCCGCGCCGTGCGCGACGGCGACAGCTGGATCGTCAACGGCCAGAAGGTGTGGACGTCCGGCGCGCACAACTCCCGGTTCGCCATCCTCATCGCCCGCACCGACCCGGACGTGCCGAAGCACAAGGGCATCACCTACTTCGTGTGCGACATGACCGACCCCGGCGTTGAGGTGCGGCCGCTGCGCCAGATCACCGGCGAGGCCGAGTTCAACGAGGTGTTCCTCACCGACGTCCGCATCCCCGACGCCCACCGGCTCGGCGAGATCGGCGACGGCTGGAAGGTCGCCCAGACCACCCTCAACAACGAGCGGGTCGCCATCGGCGGCGCCCGCATCCCCCGCGAGGGCGGCCTCATCGGCATCGTCGCGGACATCTGGCGCGAGCGCCCCGAACTGCGCACCCACGACCTCCACCAGCGGCTCGTGAAGCTGTGGGTCGACGCCGAGGTCGCCCGGCTCACCGGCGAGCGGCTGCGCCAGCAGCTCGTCGCCGGGCATCCCGGGCCCGAGGGGGCGGGCATGAAGCTCGGCTTCGCGCGCCTCAACCAGGAGATCAGCGGCCTGGAGCTCGAACTCCTCGGCGAGGAGGGCCTGTTGTACGACGACTGGACGATGCGCCGCCCGGAGATCGTGGACTTCGCGGGCCGCGGAGCCGGCTACCGCTATCTGCGGGCCAAGGGCAACAGCATCGAGGGCGGGACGAGCGAGATCCTGCTCAACATCGTCGCCGAGCGCGTGCTGGGCCTGCCGCCCGAGCCGCGCACCGACAAGGACGTCGCATGGAAGGACCTGTCCCGATGAGCGCACAGCCCGATCTGCTGTACTCCGAGGACGAGGAAGCGCTCCGTTCGGCGGTCCGTGACCTGCTCACCGACCACTGCGACGCCGCGTCCGTGCTCGCCCGCGTCGAGTCGGACGAGCCGCACGACCGCGCGCTGTGGAAGAACCTCGCCGAGAGCATGGGCCTGGCCGGGCTGCTCGTGCCCGAGGCGCGCGGCGGCCAGGGGGCCACGCACCGTGAAGTCGCCGTGGTCCTGGAGGAGTTGGGGCGCGCAGTCGCTCCGGTACCGTATCTGACGAGCGCCGTCATCGCGACGGAGGCGCTGCTCGGCTGCGACGGCGACGAGGCCGCGACCCTGCTCGCCGCCCTCGCTTCCGGCCGCACCGTCGGCGCGCTCGCCGTGCCGCTGTCGGCGACGCCGGGGCGCGACTTCACGGACGTACGGGTGGAAGGCGGGGCCCTGACGGGCCGCGTCACCGGTGTCGCGGACGCGGCCGTCGCCGACGTGTTCCTCGTGCCGACGCAGAGCGGCCTGTTCGCCGTCGACGCCGCGGACGTCTCCGTCGAGCCGCAGACCTCCTTCGACCGGACGCGCCCGCTGGCCGCCGTGACCTTCGAGGGCGCCGCCGGACGCCTCCTCGCCGACACCGCCGCGCCCGCCGTGCGCCGCGCCCTGCGGGCCGGAGCCGGACTGCTCGCCTCCGAACAACTCGGCGGCGCCGACTGGCTGTTGACGGAAACGGTCCGGTACACGCGCGAGCGCAACCAGTTCAACCGGCCCGTCGGCTCCTTCCAGGCGCTCAAGCACCGCCTCGCCCAGCTGTGGCTGGAAGTGGTCAACGCCCGTGCGGCCGCCCGCAACGCGGCCGACGCGCTCGCCACCGGCAGCGACGACACCGACATCGCGGTCGCCGTCGCCCAGGCGTACGTGGCGCCCGTCGCGGTGCGCGCGGCGGAGGAGGCGCTTCAGCTGCACGGCGGCATCGGCATGACGTGGGAGCACCCGATCCACCTCTACCTCAAGCGTGCCAAGTCCGCCTCGATCGCCCTCGGCAGCGCGGGCCGCCACCGGGAGGAATTGGCCGAACTGGTCGACCTCCGGGCACCGTGAGCACAGACGGTGAACAGCAGGGGCCGCGGTCAACACTGGTGGTTGACCGCGGCCCCTCCCGTGCGCGGTGCCGGACGACCGAGCCCGATCCGATGGACGACACGGCCCGTCCGTGATCAGCTCTGGGGCATGTCCTCACTCATTCGCCATGTGACCATCGACTGCGCCGACCCGTACACCCTCGCCGGCTTCTGGGCCGAGGCGCTGGGCGGCGCCCTCGCCGCCGACGACAACCCCGGTGACCCCGAGGCGCTCGTGGAGAGCGCGTCCGTCGGCGTGCTGTTCATCCGCGTCCCGGAAGGCAAGGCGGCCAAGAACCGGGTGCACCTGGACCTCCAGCCGCAGGAGCGCACCCGCGACGAGGAGGTCGACCGGCTGCTCGCCCTCGGCGCCACGCTCCAGGGCGACCACCGCAGGCCGGACGGCACAGGCTGGGTGACCCTGCACGACCCCGAGGGCAACGAGTTCTGCGTCGAGCGCAGCGCGAAGGAGCGGGCCTCCTAAGGTGCCGTGTCGTCCCGCACGGTGAGCAGGACGTCCGTGGAGGGCCGGATGCTGCCGTACGCGGACGCGTTCAACTGCACGGCCACATCCACGGTTTCGGGCGTGCCGTCCACCCGGGCGCGCCGTTTCTCGATCAGCGCGGCGGGTGCCGCGATGTGGGGCGCGCCTCCGCACAGGTGCAGCGTGGCCGGATCCCTGCCCACGTCCCCGAGGTCGAAGCGGCCGTCGTCCAGGTTGTCCAGGCCCTCGGTCACGAGACCGGCTCCGCGCAGATAGGCGTGCATCGCGCCTCTGGTGCTGTGGAAGGAGACAGCCAGGCGTACTCCGTCGGACCGCGCCCTGGTGTGCGTGATGTAGTGCACGTCGGTGGCGCCCGCGGGCAGCGTCAATCGGGCATCGTCGAGGGCCTGTCGGAGGGGGAGTTCGCTCGCCTCGCAGGCCCGCGCGTCGTCGAAGGGATGGTCGCCGCGACCGAACACACCCCAGGCCGCCGTCCCGGCGACCGCCGCCACGGCGAGCGCTCCCACGACGCACCCGACACGACGTCTTCGTACGGACCCGCCCACCACGCTCACCCCTCCCGGTTCCCCGACCATGATCGGCCACACTGTACGACGGCCGTCCGGGACGCCCCACGTCAGGTGAACCACAGGCGGCGGTCCGGCCAACTCGCCCCGCAGGCCTGCCCTTCAGAGCCATGGGCCCCGCATACTCACCCGTGTCCCACCGGCCCACCACGGGAGGCACACATGGCCCTGACCACCCGCCGCAGAGCCCTCGGCGCGTTCGCCGCCGCACTGGCCACCGGTGTCGCCGCACCACAACTCGCGCACGCGAGCGGCCACAAGCGCGACCCCCGCCCGCTGCGCCGCGCCCACGCCCACAACGACTACGACCACGCGCGCCCGCTGTTCGACGCTCTCGACCACCGGTTCAACAGCGTCGAGGCCGACATCTACCTCGTCGACGGCGACCTCCTCGTCGCCCACGACCCCGTCGACCTCGACCCGTCCCGCACCCTCGAATCCCTGTACCTGGCCCCGCTCGCCGCCCGGGTCCGCGCCAACCACGGTGCGGTGTACCGGGGTTGGCGCACCCCGCTGCAACTGCTCATCGACATCAAGACCGAGGGCGCCGCGACCTACGCCGAGCTGGACCGCCAACTGCGTCGCCACCGAGGTCTGTTCACGACATACGCGCGCGGCCGCGTGCACACCGGTCCCGTCACCGCCGTCGTCTCCGGCGACCGCGCCGCCGGACCGGTCATGCAGGCACAGCGCACCCGCAGCGCCTTCTACGACGGCCGCCTCACCGACCTCGGCAGCGCGGACCCGGCTTCCTTCATCCCGCTCATCAGCGACAACTGGACGAACAACTTCACCTGGCTCGGCGCGGGCCCGATCCCCGCCGCCGAACGCGACAAGCTGCGCGGTATCGTCACCGCCGCCCACGCGCGCGGGCAACGCGTCCGCTTCTGGGCGACGCCCGACGTGGCCGGCCCCGAACGGGACGCCGTGTGGGCCGAGTTGATCGCCGCCGACGTCGACCACCTGAACACCGACGACCTCGCAGGGCTCGAGGCGTTCCTCGTGGCCCACGACCGGTGAACGCGATCCGGTGACCGGTAGTTAACACCCGTTCGGGGGACAGGTCGTGCCCCGGACGGCGCCCTCCGCTGCGTCACACTTGCGGCCGAAAGCCACGGTGCGGCCGAAAACCACGGTGTCGACGTGGCGGAGGAGGTTCGGCGATGTCTCTGTCCATTTCCCTCGTGCTGCTGCTCCTGATCGTCGCGGTGATCATCCTGCGCAACGGCGCCATGAAGCTCTCCCACGCTCTCGTCTGCGTGCTGCTCGGCTTCCTGCTCGCGGGCACCAGCGCCGCGCCCACCATCGCCGACGGCATCAGCGCCACCGCGGGCCTGGTCGGCGACCTCGGTCCGTGAACGGCGCCCGGTGATCGTTTCGGGTTCGTGAACAACTCCCTTGTGTGCATGGACACTTCAAGGGGCGGCGCCTAGCTTCGCGGCATGCCGCATCGCAGACACCTCGCCCGGGCCCTCGCCGTCACGCTCACCGTCGTGGGCATCGGCTTCGTGAACCCGACCGGCGCCGGGGCCGACGAGATCCCCAAGGCGCCGGGTCACCGCCTCGTCGCGCAGTACGAGGGCGCGCCGTCCGCACCGCAACCGGTGCCCGGCAAGGTCCCCGACCAGCACCCGTACCTCGCCGCCAACGGCCGCAGCGGCATGCACGCGGACGCCTGGGGCAGCGGCACGTACCCCTGGAGCGGCCCGAACGGCGCCGCCCCGACCGTCACCAGCGAGCAGATGGCCGCGCTCGGCGGCGAGTGCGCCACCGTCACCTTCGACGAGGCGGGCCGCATCGTCACCGTGTGCGGCACGTTCACCGGCTTCCTGGTCAAACTCCTCGACCCGCACAGCCTGAAGACCCTCGCCGAGTACAAGCTCCCGCAGCGCCCCTCCACCGTCGAGGCGATCACCCGCCTGGACTTCGCGAAGATCTTCAAGGACACCTCCGGCGGCGCCTACTCCTACCTCGACGACCAGGACCGCCTCGTCCTCGCCGACTCCCGCCAGCACATCGTGCGCCTCGCCCACGAGCAGGCGGCGGACGGCAGCTGGTCGTTCCAGGTCACCGACGACTGGGACCTGACCGGCGTCGTCCCGCACGACTGTGTGTCCTGGACGAACCTGTACCCGAGCGGCGCGTGCGACCCCGTCACCTCCGTGATGCCGGACTGGCAGGGCCGCGTCTGGTGGGTGACCCGGCAGGGCCGCGTCGGCACCGTCGACCCGGCCACCGGCACCATCAAGTCGATCCGGCTGGAGGGCGAGGAGATCCAGAACTCCTTCTCCGTCGCGAAGGACGGTGTCTCCATCGTCACCGACCACGCCCTCTACAGCTTCGGCGCCACCGCGGACGGCACCCCGAAGGCCGTGTGGCGCGAGACGTACGACCGCGGCACCGGCACCAAACCCGGCTCCGTGAACCAGGGGTCGGGGACCACCCCCGACCTGTTCGGTGAGCACGACGACTACGTCGCCATCACCGACAACGCCGACGACCGCATGAACGTCCTCGTCTACCGACGCGGCGCCGACGTCCCGGCCGACCAGCGGCTCGTCTGCAAGATCCCCGTTTTCGGCTCCGGCGCGTCGACCACCGACAACTCCCTGATCTCGTACGGGAACAGCCTCGTCGTCGAGAACAACTACGGCTACGAGAACATCACGTCGCTGACCTTCGGCCGCAGCGTCGTCGGCGGCGTCACCCGCATCGACGTGCGCGACGACGGCAGCGGCTGCGACACGGTGTGGGAGAGCGGTGTGCGCTCCCCGTCCACCGTGCCGAAGCTCTCCACCGCAGGCGGACTGCTGTACTTCTACACCAAGGAGCCCAACTCCCTCGGTGTGGACGCCTGGTACCTGACCGCCGTCGACTTCCGCACCGGCGACACCCGCTGGAAGCGTCTCGTCGGGACCGGCGTCGCCTACGACAACAACTGGGCGCCCGTGACACTCGGCCCGGACGGCACGGCGTACGTCGGCGTCTTCAACGGTCTGGTGGCGGTGCGGGACAACTGAGACCCGCACCGGACGGCTCGCGTGGCTAGCGGGAGAACACTCCTATCCCGTTGGCCACGGCCCGCTCGGGGGAGTCCGTGGGGTGGTTGAGGACGGAGACCGCCGCCGCCCCGGGCTCCCGTGCGACGAGCGTGGAGGAACCGCCGCCGTCGAGGCTGAACGCGTCGTCCGTGCCCAACGCGGCCATGGCGTCGGCCACTTCGGCCATCGACAGGCCCGTACGGTAGGCGGGGGCGCCGTCCAGGGCGAGCAGCACGAGGGTCCTGCCGTCGTCGGCGATGCCCGCCGCCGTACGGACCGCCGACGTCTTCGCGTCGAGGCCGGGCAGCGGCGCACCGTCCCGCCGCACCGGGTACCCGCCGATCGCGAACCGGTACGGGATCCGGGAGTCGGCCGCGACCAGCCGGTGCCGCACGGCCACGGGGTCGCCCGGCGACAGCTCGCGCAGCCACTGCGCTCCCGCCTCCCGGCCCACGAGCACCGTGGTGTCCGCCGCTACGGTGCCGGTGCCCGGAGTGTCGGCCGACGCCACGACCCGGCCGCGGCGCACCGTCACCTCGTACGTGTCCGTACTGCACGGGGCGGCCCGCTCGGTGTCCGTGCCGCAGGTGGCGCGCACGCGCGAGGCGCTGCCCCACGCGTCCGTGAACGCTCCTATCGAACCGACCGGCAGCGCGTACTGGTTGAGGCCGCCGAGCGGGACGGAGCCGTGACGCGTGCGGACCGTACCGTCGAGCGCCAGGCTGTCGAGCCGTGCCCGCCGGTCCACGCCCACCCCGAGGACGTCGCGGGTGGAGGTGCCGGGCGGCAGCGCGGGCCCGAAGCGCTGCCCGTCCGGCACGGCCGCCTTCAAGGTGCGCCCGCTCGCGATCGCCGGGCCCACCGCGGCGCCCGTGGCCTCGACGCCCGGGTGCTGGGCCTCGGTGATGTTGAAGAAGTCCCCGTTGACGCCGCCCAGGGCGCCGCTCGCGTCCGCCATCGCCGACACGGTGGCGCGCGCCGCGACGGCGCCCGGGTGCAGCAGATCGACGCGTACGTGCGGATCGCGCAGATCGACGGTGAGAACGTGCGCGTGCGCGGTGCCCTTGGCGGCCGGTATGTCGTACTCGGTGTAGGTGACGCCGGGCGCCAGCTGTGTCCGCGCGGATGCGGAACTGGCCGGAGCGGCGCCCACCAGGGCCGCTCCGGCCAGCATGCCCGCCACCGCGAAAGCCGACAGGAATCTTCTGCGTCTGAAGCCAACTCTCGTCTGCATCAGGGGAGTTCAGCAGACGACAGGGGCCCCGTCGATGGCTAGGCGCCGACCAGCCGGGAACGGATCAGGAAACGTACGCCCTCCGGCGCCTCCAGCGAGAACCCGCTGCCGCGCCCCTCGACGACGTCGACGATGAGCCGCGTATGACTCCACACCTCGTACTGGCTCTTCGACATCCAGAACGACACCGGCTCCGCCACCCCCTCCACCGCCAGCTCGCCCAGCAGCACGTCGGAGCCACCGGTGCGGAACTCGCCCGCCGGATAGCACATCGGCGCACTGCCGTCGCAGCAGCCGCCGGACTGGTGGAACATCAACGGGCCATGGGCCGCGCGCAGCCTCCGCACCAGTTCGGCGGCCGCGGACGTCAGCTCCACGCGGGGTTCGTCGCTCATGGGAGCGAGTGTCGGCGACAGGACGTTGCGACGACGTTGCACGCGCGTGCGTCCTGCCCGCGCGGGCTCCCGTAGGCTCCCCGCATGGAACAGAGGGAGATCATTCTGCGGGCCATCGGTGTGCTCACCGAGACCCAGGAGATGGTGCGCAGGCTCAGCGACGGCGAGGCGCTCGACACCGACCTGTCGCAGTTGGGGCGACTCGTGTCGGAGGTGTTCCCGACCGTGGAGATCCCGGCCGGGGTCACCGCGGAGCAGGCGGCGGAACTGACCATCGCCGCGCTCATGCCGGCGAGCGTGTCGCTCGTCGAGGCGTTCGCGTTCCTCTTCACGCAGCTCGCCAAGGTGCACGACGAGGGGCGCGGCGACGTCAACTCCAAGGAGCTGCTGCAGGAGATCGCGCTGCGCATGTCCGACCCGGGGGAGCCCGAGTCGGACTGACGCGGCCTGCTCGCCGGCCTACTTGTTCGGGTCGCGGAAGCGGCCGAAGGCCTTCGTGATCGCGCTGAGCGGTGAGCCGTCCGGCCTCGTGCCGGGCGGCGTCAGCGGCAGGCTCGACGGCACGCCCTCGCCGCGCCGGGCCTCGGTGAGCGCGGACTGCGCCGCCTCGGCCGCCTCCTTGTACGCGTCACGGGACTTGGTCATCGCCTCCAGCGCGTCCGCGTACTTGGAGACCATGTCCTGCGCGTGCGTCAGCTCCTCGTCGGGCGTCAGCAGGTGCCAGCCCTTGCGCAGGCGGGCGACGGCCGGCTCCGCGTCGGCGGGCAGCGGCCGCGGCAGCGCCGCGAACTCGACGATCCTGGCGATGAGTTCGGACGGCTCGGAACCGTCCAGGAAGATGTTGCTGACCATGGCCCGCTCCGCGTCGTAGCCCGGCAGCGGCGGCTGCGTCGGCAGCACCACGGCGCCGCCGCGCGGCATCCGCACACTCAGCTCCCGCTTCAGCGCGAAGTCGGCGATCTGCGACTGCTCGGGCGACGCCCGGTGCTCGATCACCCGGTGCCGCAGGCTCGGCGGCAGGAACGGCGTGATCGGCTGCTGCCCGCGCGCGTCCGGCGTCATCGCCTCGTGTACGACGACATGCAGGTACCAGCTGCCCCGTGCGCAGTCCCTGAGCTGATGGCGCAGTTCGTCGGCGTCCTTGGGCAGGTGGTTCGTGCCGCGCAACCGCAGCCCGGCCACCGTGTCGTGGTCCCAGGGGACCCGCGCGCTGTCCGGCCAGAACATCGTGACCGGCGACGGCCAGTCCAGGGCCCAGGGCCGCTCTGCCTCGGCCGCGACGACCCAGGTGACGCCGTCGCCCTCCTTGCGGCGCGCCTCGGCGTCGTACAGCGTGAGCTGCGCGCGCACCGTGACGTCGTCGGCCACGCGCCAGCGGGCCTCGAACAGACGGCGGGCGAGGGGGCCCGGGTCGGCGTCGGCGTCCCGCGGGTGCAGCACGGTGGAGCGTGCCGCGTCGGCGGGATCCAGGTCGAGGAAGTCGTCGAGCACCCCGGCCGCCTTGAGGGCGATCAGGTTGCGCCGGACGTCCTGCTCGGGCTCGGAGCCGAGATGCCGCCCACGGGACAGCCACACGGTGTCGGGGGCGGGGGTGAGGGATGCGTTCTTCTTGGAGGCCATGGAGTCGTTCTGTGGGCGGTCGATGCGCACTCAGTATGGTCCGAGAACCTGTCGATGCGCGTGGGCGGGGTGGGGCGGTGTCGGGATTGTCGCGCGTGCGCGCGGAATCCGTCGCATACCTCCGTTCCGGGAATGCCGCGTGTGTCGCGATCCGCGGCCGTGCCTGCTCGCGTACCCCGCCCGTGTCGCGATCAACCTTCCGGCGCCGCCCCTCCGCGTGCGCCGCGGCAGGCCGGCCGTGATCCCGTACGCTCGGCGGATGGCCAGGTACTTCGACGTCCACCCCGCGAACCCGCAAGCCCGCATCATCGGCGCGGTCGCCGACGGCATCCGTGACAGCGCACTCGTCGCCTATCCCACCGACTCCTGCTACGCACTCGGCTGCCGGCTCGGCAACCGCGACGGTGTCGAGCGGATCCGGTCGATCAGGCAGCTCGACGACAAGCACCACTTCACACTCGTCTGCCAGGACTTCGCCCAGCTGGGCAGGTTCGTCATGATCGACAACGACGTGTTCCGCGCGATCAAGGCGGCCACGCCGGGCAGCTACACGTTCATCCTCCCCGCGACCCGTGAGGTGCCGCGGCAGCTGCAGCACCCGAAGAAGAAGACCGTCGGCGTACGCATCCCCGACCACGTCGTGACGCAGGCGCTGCTCGCCGAGCTCGGCGAGCCGCTGCTCTCCAGCACGCTGCTGCTGCCCGGCGAGGACGAGCCGCTCACCCAGGGCTGGGAGATCAAGGAGCGGCTCGACCACGTCGTGGACGCCGTCCTCGACTCCGGCGACTGCGGCACCGAACCCACCACCGTGATCGACTTCTCCGGCGGTGGGGCCGAGATCGTGCGGCGCGGCGCGGGGGACCCCGACCGGTTCGAGTGACCAGGACCGGGGGACACCCCGTCCGTCAGACCGTCGGGAACGGGGTGTCCGGCGCCGCGGACGTGTCGAGCGCGAGCCGCAGATGCAGGACGGCCGCCAGCCGGTGCTCGGCGTCGTCGAGGTCGAGGCCCGTCAGGGCGACCGCGCGGCGGATGCGGTAGCGCAGCGTGTTGGGATGCACGTTCAGCTCCTTGGCGACCGAGGCGACGTCGCCGAAGGCGTCCAGGTAGCGCAGCAGTGAGCGGGCCGTGTCGCCGCCGTGCGCGCGGTCGTGCGCCACGAGCGCGTCGATGGCCGGCCAACGCACCTGAGGGGCGCCGCGCAGCAGGTCGAGCGTGTCCCGCACCAACAGGGCGGGCGTCAGCCGAGTGTGGGTGCCGACCGGATCGTCCGGGGTGCGGGTCATCAGCTGCAGCCCGTGGTAGCCGCGCATCTTCACCGCGGGCACGTCCGCCAGCCGGCCCGCGCGGCCCGCGACCACCGCCTGGACGGCGGTGCCGGTGAGCCGGCGCAGGGTGACCACCAGGTCGGCCGCCCAGCGCTCCAGCGGGGCGTCGTCGACCGGCGACGCCGACGGGCACGGCAGGATCGTGTAGATCTGGCCGCAGGCCTGGGCGACGAGCGCGTGCTCGCGGTGCGCCGCCGCGTGCACGGAGACGACGCCGGCCGCCTCGGCGCGCTGCGCGTCGTTCCCCTCGGGCGGCAGCCGCAGATCGACGGCGACGACATCGGCCGACGCCGCCGGGTCCACCCCCAGGTGCGCGGCCAGCGCGCCCGCGTCGAACCGGCCGGTGAGCAGCCCGTGGCTCAGCTCCTCGCGCGAGCCGAGGCGGGCCCGCGCGTCGCCCCGGAAGTAGTGGTCGACCAGTTGGAACGCGGCCAGGCGTGCCGCGCCCCGCAGCACCTCGTCCGCGTTCGCCGCCAGCGGGCCCGCGCCCTCCTGCACCCAGATCGTGCCGAGCGGGCGGCGGCCCGCGTTCACACCGATCACCAGGCGCGCGCGGGCGCCGAGCGCGGGCTGCGCGGCCACCGCGATCACCTCGTCGCCCTCGCGCACCCGCCGGTACACGCCCTGCTCGCGCAGCAGTTCCAGGTACGCGGCGGGACAGTCCCGGCCGAGCACGGACCGGCGGCGCAGCTCGTCCGCCTCCTCGCCCGGGCCCGCGTACGCGACGACGCGGTGCGCCCCGTCCTCGACGCTGACCACACCGTGGGTGAGCGTGGCGACGGTCTGCGCGAGGGAGAACAGGTCGTGGCCGCCGTCGGGTCCGCGCCGCCCGCCGTACGTGAGGACCGATCTCAGCTCCGCCTCCACCCGGTCCCAGCGCAGCCCGGCCGGGACGCCGAGCACGCCGATGCCGGACCGGTCGGCCGACTCCCTTATCGCGAGCCGCAGTTGACCGTCGGCGACCTTGAACGCCACGGCAGACGCCCCCGCCGCCGCTGCCGCGGCGACAAACCCGGGCGCCTCGTCTGCGCGTACCCCCACCGCGAGGACCAGCGTCCCCGCCACGTCGTCCAGCGGCTCGTCGGGCCCGGCCACGACCACGTCGCCGACCGGCGTGTCGGCCCGTCCGGCCCAGGCCGCGCCGGCCCCGAGCGCCTCGGCGAGATGGCGGACGGACGGCAGGGCGGCGGCGAGAGCGGCGGGCATCGGCACGTCGGGCATCGGCACAGAGTAATGACACTGCCTGAGAACCCTTCGGCAGGGGCCCTAGGTGTTCTGTCCGGGGAGGTTGTGGACGGGTGAGGCAGGTCTCGGCTGAGGGATCTTGAACAGGTGAGGGCCTTCCGGTTCGGTGTGGATTGCGACATCTACCCCGACAGAAAGGCCCTCGTGGTCCACCGTGATGCACCCCTGACCGAGACCGGACGGCTGCGTCTGGCCCGCTGCGTGGTCGAGGACGGCTGCCCGCCGCGACGACCCGGCCCCGGCGCACCACGACGGCCTGCTCGCAGTACGTGGCGGCCAGGTTCAGATCGTGCAGGGCCACGACGCTCGTCAGGCCGAGGCCCGTGATCAGGCCGAGGAGCTCCAACCGGTGCTGGATGGCGAGGCGGTTCGCCGGCTCGTCGAGCAGCAGTTCGCGCGGTTCCTGGGCCAGCGCGCGGGCGATCTGCACCCGCTGCCGCTCACCGCCCGACAGGGTGTGCCACGGCTGGTGCGCCCGGTCCGCGAGGCCGCTGCGGTCCAGGGCCGCACGGACCGCAGCCTCGTCGGCAGCCGACGCCGCGGACCAGGCGCGGCGGTGCGGGACCCGGCCGAGCCGCACCACGTCGCCGACCGTCAACTCGACCTGGCTGTCCGACTGTTGCTGCACCATGGCGATGCGCCGCGCGGCCGTCCCGCGGGGCAGCGAGGCGAGCGGCTCGCCGTCGAGCGTCACGACACGGCGGCCGGGGCGAGCACCCCGGCGAGGAGCCGCAGCAGCGTCGACTTGCCCGAGCCGTTCGGGCCGAGCGGCCCGGTCGCGGAGCCCGGGCGGGGCGCGATGCTCACCCCGTCGAGGATCAGCGCGCCGCCCGCCGACCAGGACACGCGCTCGGCGCGCAGCCCCGGCGTCACCGGGCGGCCCGGCCGCGGTACAGCACCAGCACGAACGCCGGTACGCCGATCAGTGACGTCACCACTCCCACGGGAAGCTCCTGCGGTTCGAGGACCGTACGCGCCGCCGTGTCCAACGTGACCCTCGGAGCGGGGATATTCGATGGAGCCGGTCGAGCGTGCGTCGCAGGATGGGCTCATGAGTCAGCCGACCGTCACGCACCGGGTGGAGTTTCTGCGCCACCCCGACCTCGACCGACCGCACCTCCCGCTCTGGGGCGTCCGCATCGACGGTACCGACCTGCGGGTCCTGGTCGCGGAGGCGACGCGAGCGCTCTGGGACCGGGAGCTCGACGAGGACGACGATACCCCGCAGGAACGCGAGGAGTTCCTGCTGCGGCAGCACGCTCCGCTGTACCTGGACGATGACGCCGCCCGGGCCCGCGCTCATTTCCTGGGTGACGCCGCGCCGCAGCTCCGGCACCGGGACAGCGGCGCCCAGGTCCTGCTGGGCTGCCCCTGCGGGATCGATGCCTGCTGGCCCCTGCTCGCCACGATCCGCGCCTCGGCGACGGAGGTCGTCTGGTCCGGGTTCCACCAGCCCCACCGGCCGGAGTGGGGCGAACTGCCGTTGGGCCCCTACGTGTTCCCGCGCCCGGCCTACGACGAGACCCTGGCCGTGCCACTCGCGCTCGCCGAGGACCCCCTCGCCCCCATGCTGGGCGAGCGATAGCCACCGGCTGGTGGCCCGCCCCCGGGCCGCGCCGATGAAGCGACGTCCTATTGCTGATCCTCGGACGCCCGCCCGCTCAAGAACGCCGAGACTGCGGCGGTGAACGCCTCCGGTCGTGCGGCGTGGACCAGATGCCCGGCGGGGATGGTCAGCAGCCGTCCGCCGGGGATCCGGTCCGCCAGCTCCGCGACGCCGTCCTGCGGCACATGGCTCGACGGCCCGCCGGCCACCACGAGGGTCTCGGCGGTGATGTCGCCGAGCCGCTCCAGCCAGTCGGCGGGCGGAGTGTCGAGCTGCCGCCTGACCGCCACCACCATCCCCCAGTCGAAGGGGAGTTCACCGTCCGGGCGGACCAGTGGCGCAGGAGTGCGGGGGCGGGGGAGCGGGGCTTCCTCGAGGACGAGCAGCTCCACCCGATCCGGCGCTGCCGCCGCCAACAGCCAGGCGACCACACCGCCCATCGAGTGCCCGACCATCCGCACCCGGTCGAGGCCCAACGCGTCCAGGAATCCGGCCACATCGGCCCGCATCAGCTCCAGCGAGTACCGCCCCGGCCACCCGCTACGCCCGTGCCCCCGCAGGTCGAGGGCGTACACGCGGTGGTCGCGGGCGAAGACGGGCGCCACCGTCGCCCAGTCGTCGGCGCCCTCGCCCAGACCGTGCAGCAGTACGAGCGGCTCGGCGTCCGGCGGGCCCGACACAACGTAGGAAAGGCGGAGCCCCGCCACGTGCACGGTGTGTCGCTCCGACATGCCTCGGCTTCCCTGGAGTGAGTCTGGAGAGATCCGTGCCGTCTCAAGTCGCGCACCGGCAGGTTCAGTTGACGTGGCGAGATTACGTCATGGTCAGGCGTCGCGGCATCGGACACCCGCACCGCGCGGCAACCGAAGCGGCTCCGGCGCCGACTACTCGGAGCACCGCTCATCGGAGACGTCCCGAAGGAGACATGCCCATGAATGTGCCTCGTCGTCCTGCTGTTCGTCCTGCCGTACGGCCCACTGCCCGGCGCGCCGCCGGCCTCGTCGGAGCCGCGGGTCTCGCCGTCGCCGCCGTCCTGGCCGTGCCGTCCCCGGCCGCCGCGCACGGCGTCGCCCTGATGCCCGGCTCGCGCACCTACCTCTGCTACAAGGACCTGCTCGCCAACTCCTCCACCCAGTTGCCGACCAACCCCGCCTGCAAGGCGGCCGTCCAAGCAGCGGGCACCACTCCGCTCTACAACTGGTTCGCGGTGCTCGACTCCAACGCGGGCGGCCGCGGCGAGGGATACGTCGCCGACGGCACGCTGTGCAGCGCCGGTGACCGCAGCCCGTACGACTTCTCCCCGTACGACGCGGCCCGTACCGACTGGCCCCTCACCCACCTCACCGCGGGCGCCACCCTCCAGGTCAAGTACAGCAACTGGGCCCAGCACCCCGGCAGGTTCGAGGTCTACGTCACCAAGGACGGCTTCGACCCGGAGCGGCCGCTGGGCTGGTCGGACCTGGAGAAGGTGCAGACCGTGCAGGACCCGCCGCACGACGGCGGCCCCGGCACCGAGGCGGGCCACTACTACTGGGACCTGACCCTGCCCGAACGCACCGGCCGCCACATGGTGTTCGTCCAGTGGGTCCGCTCCGACAGCCAGGAGAACTTCTTCTCCTGCTCCGACGTGGTGTTCGACGGCGGCAACGGCGAGGTCACCGGACTGACCGGCGGCGAACAGTCGGCCACCGAGGCGTCGGCCCTCGGCACGGGCGCGGCACACGGCAGCCACGCGTCGATGACGTCCGGCCCGCACCACGCGGCGAGCGCACCGAACGAGCGGCCGGACGCGGCCGGTCCGTCCCCGGCGGCCTCCGGCGCGAGCCCGGCCGGCGCACTCACCGGCGTCGGCGCGTCGGCCGCGGTACTGGCCGCGAGCACCGTCTTCTACGTACGTCACCGCAGGCGGACCGCCGAAGTACCGGTCACGCCCGGCCGGCCCGGGCCGCGGTGAACGCGAGCAGCAGCGCGGCGGTGCCCGCCGGGTCCTCCAGGATCGGCGTGTGCCCCGAACCGGGCAGCCAGTCGACGCGCGCGCCGGGGACGGCCCGGTAGTCGGCGGCGGACGCGGGCCGCCAACGGCGGTCCTGGTCACCGAAGACGACCTGCAGCGGCTTGCCGAGTTTCGCCAGCCGGTCGGGGAGCGACCCCTCGCCCAGATACGTGAGGGACGCCCGCATGGAGGCGGCGAACGCGTCGAACGTCATGGCCCGCACCTCGTCCACGAAGTCCTGCGGGATCGCGAAGCCCGGACGGAATCCGGTGCTCGCGAACGCCCGCACCAGCTCGTCCGGCGGCGGCCACTGCTCGGGCGTGATCGTCGCGGCGTCCGGCCCGACGAACGCGTCCAGGCTCGGCCCTGTGTTGACGAGAACGACGGCGCAGACGAGGTCGGGGCGGACCTCGGCGAGCGCGGTGGCGGCATAGCCGCCGCTGGAGTGCCCGACGGCCACGGCGTGCGCGACGCCGAGCCGGTCGAGGGCCGTGCCCACGGTGCGGGCCTGCTCGGCGATCGCGTAGCCGCCCTCGGCCGGAGCGGCGGAGCGGCCGTGCCCGCGCAGGTCGATCCGGATGACGCGATGGGCCGCGGTCAGCAGCGGGACCAGCGCCCGCCAGGACGTGGTCGAGGCGGCGGAACCGTGCAGGAGCAGCAGTGCGGGGGCGGCGCGCGGCCCGTCCTGCACGACGTGCAGGGGGCCGTCGGGCAGCGACAGCAGCGTGTCCTCGGTGAGTGTCAACTCGCTGTCTGAGTAAGGACGTTCGGCTGGACTGGGAAGAGGCATGGGCCCACGATCCCGGCTCGCGCATGTCGCGGTATTGGACAAATGTTCCTTGCCCGGGACTCGTAGAATCGCCGTATGCGGTCCCTCGCGAGCACGCCGGGCAGGCGGGCCGATCCGGCCGAGTGGGACGTGGCCAGGCCGTGGTGGCCGAGCCGTGTGCCCGGTGTCGACATGGCCGGGTTCGGTGTCCCCGGCACGCTCACGAGCAGCCTTCGCATAGTTCCGCACCCGGCCGTGATGCTGGCCCTGGAGTTCGGCGCGGGCGCGGCCGTCGTGCACGACGGAACCGGGACCCGGCCCGTGGGCGGTCTCGTCGCCGGACCCGGTCTCGGCGCCGGTGGCGCGGTCCGGGTGTCGGGCTCCGACGTCATGTGCCTGCAGGTGCGCCTGTCCCCGGTGGTGGCACGGGCGGCCCTCGGTGTCGGCCCGGCCGAGCTGGGCGGCGCCATGGTGAGCCTCGACGACCTGTGGGGCCGCGACGCCTCCCGGCTGCGCGAGCGCCTCGCGGAAGCCGCCTCGTGGCAGGAGCGCTTCCGGCGCGTGGACGCGTACCTCGCCCGCCGCAGCGCGGAGCGACGGCCGGTGGATCCCGAAGTGGCCCGGGCGTGGCAGCGCATCGCGGCCGGCCGCGGCCTCGTCCGCGTCGACGACCTCGCGGCCGAAGTGGGCTGGAGCCGCAGACGTCTGTGGGACCGCTTCCGGACCCAGCTCGGCATGCCGCCCAAGAGCGCGGCGAAGCTGATCCGCTTCGACCGCGCCGTGCACCGGCTGGTCGCGGGCGCCGCCCCGACCCAAGTCGCCGCGGACGGTGGGTACTTCGACCAGTCGCACCTGCACCGGGATGTGCGGTCGTTCACCGGGCTCACCCCGGCGGCCGTGGCCGCCGAGCCGTTCCTGACGGTCGACGACACCGCGTGGCCGGGCCGCTGAGAACGAGCACGACATGAGGGTCCCGTCCCGGGAACCTCTTGAACTCAGTGGCCCGCAACGGCTAACTTGCGGGAATCGTCGGCCCGGCAACACGGTTCGGCCGGACACAGGCACCAGACACAGGCGGAGGAGGCGACCACCGGATGCACACCGACTCCGACCTCGGTCGCCTTGCCGAGCGCATGGCCTGGGCCCCGGGGCAGATCGCGCACGGCTGCTGAACGCCTCCCTCTGACGTGCCCGTGCCCGCTCGTGGCACCCATGCGCTGTACCCGGCTGTGGCACGTTCCGGGATTCCCGTCACCACTCCTTTCCGGTACGCAGGTATCGCGTGCCGTGCCGCGCCCGTTCCTCTCCTCCGGCGCGCCCGAACACAGAAAGCTGCCTGAAAATTGGCGAACTCGACGAACCGACCGCCGCGGATCACCGTCAACGGGGAAGACGCGCCGATCTCACCTGCCGCCCCCCACACCACCGTCCTGGACTTTCTGCGTGAGCGGGGCCTCACCGGCACGAAGGAAGGCTGCGCCGAGGGCGAATGCGGCGCCTGCTCGGTGCTCGTGGCCCGGCCCGGCGTGAACAAGCCGACCGACTGGGTGGCCGTCAACGCCTGCCTGGTCCCGGTCGTGGCACTCGACGGCCAGGAGATCGTCACGTCCGAAGGGCTCGCCACGACCGGTGAGCCCGGCGCGCGGCCCGCACTGCACCCGGTGCAGGAGGAGATGGCCGTACGCGGCGGATCCCAGTGCGGCTACTGCACACCGGGGTTCGTGTGCAGCATGGCCGCCGAGTACTACCGGCCGGACCGCTGTGCGCACGCGGACCCGTCCTCGGCCTCGGACCCGGCCGAGCACGTCGACGCGGAGCACGGGCCGAACGGCTTCGACCTGCACGCCCTGAGCGGCAACCTGTGCCGCTGCACCGGCTACCGCCCGATCCGCGACGCCGCGTTCGCCGTCGGCGCGCCCACCGACGACGACCCGCTGGCGCGGCGCCGCGAACAGGTCCCGCCCGCACCGGTCGCCACCGTATACACCCAGGACGACCGGGCGTTCGTACGCAAGGACACCCTGGCCGAGACGCTGCGGCTCCTGCGCGAACGGCCCGACGCGATCGTCGTCGCCGGGTCCACCGACTGGGGCGTGGAGGTCAACATCCGCTCCCGGCGGGCGGATTGCGTCGTCGCCGTCGACCGGCTTCCCGAACTGCGGGAGCTGCGCGTCGCGTCCGACCACGTCGAGGTCGGCGCGGCGCTCACCCTCACCGAGATCGAACGCCGCCTCGACGGCCGAGTCCCGCTGCTGGCCGAGCTGTTCCCGCAGTTCGCGTCCCGCCTCATCCGCAACAGCGCGACCCTCGGCGGCAACCTGGGAACCGGATCGCCGATCGGTGACACGCCGCCGGTGCTGCTCGCCCTGGAGGCATCGGTTGTGCTCGCCGACGCCGACGGCGAGCGCGAGGTTCCCTTGGCGGAGTACTTCACCGGCTACCGGCAGAGCGTGCGCCGCCCCGGCGAGCTGATCCGCGCCGTCCGTGTCCCGCTGCCACTGGCACGGACCACCGCCTTCCACAAGATCGCCAAGCGGCGCTTCGACGACATCTCCAGCGTCGCCGTCGCGTTCGCCCTCGACATCGAGGACGGCACCGTGCGCACGGCGAGGATCGGCCTGGGCGGTGTCGCCGCCACCCCGATCCGCGCCCTCGCCGCCGAGGCGGCCCTGGAGGGCGAGCCCTGGTCGGCGGAGACCGTCGAGAACGCGGCCCAGGTGCTGCGCGCCCAGGGCACACCGATGGACGACCATCGCGCCAGCGCCGCGTACCGCTCCGCGATGCTCGGCCAGAGCCTGTTGAAGCTGTACGCGAAGACCACCGAGGCGGTGTCGGCATGAGCCAGTTGTCCGAGCGACCCGAGAAGCCCGTCGTCGGCGTCTCGATCCCGCACGAGAGCGCCGCCCTGCACGTCACCGGCACCGCGCTCTACACCGACGACCTGGTGCACCGCACCAAGGACGTCCTGCACGCCTACCCGGTCCAGGTGATGAAGGCCCGCGGCCGGATCACCGCGCTGCGCACCGGTCCCGCGCTCGCCGTACCCGGCGTGGTCCGCGTCCTGACCGGCGCCGACGTGCCCGGGGTCAACGACGCCGGGATGAAGCACGACGAGCCGCTCTTCCCCGACGAGGTCATGTTCCACGGCCACGCCGTCGCCTGGGTGCTCGGCGAGACCCTGGAGGCGGCCAGGATCGGCGCGGCGGCCGTCGAGGTCGACCTCGACGAACTGCCCTCCCTGGTCACGCTCGAGGAAGCGATCGAGGCCGAGAGCTTCCACGGCGCCCGGCCCGAGATGCTCACCGGCGACGTCGAGGCGGGCTTCGCCGACTCCGCGCACGTGTTCACCGGCGAGCTCCAGTTCTCCGACCAGGAGCACTTCTACCTGGAGACGCACGCGGCGCTCGCCCAGATCGACGAGGCCGGGCAGGTGTTCGTCCAGAGCAGCACCCAGCACCCCTCGGAGACCCAGGAGATCGTCGCCCACGTCCTCGGCCTGCACAGCCACGAGGTGACGGTGCAGTGCCTGCGCATGGGCGGCGCCTTCGGCGGCAAGGAGATGCAGCCGCACGGGTTCGCGGCCGTCGCCGCGCTCGGCGCCCTGCTGACGGGACGGCCGGTCCGGCTGCGGCTCAACCGGACCCAGGACCTCACCATGTCCGGCAAGCGACACGGCTTCCACGCCACCTGGAAGATCGGCTTCGACGCCGACGGGCGCATCCAGGCCCTCGACGCCACCCTCACCGCGGACGGAGGCTGGAGCCTGGATCTCTCCGAGCCGGTCGTCGCCCGTGCCCTGTGCCACATCGACAACACGTACTGGATCCCCAACGCCCGGATCGCGGGCCGCATCGCGAAGACCAACAAGGTCTCCAACACCGCCTTCCGCGGCTTCGGCGGACCCCAGGGCATGCTCGTGATCGAGGACATCATGGGCCGCTGCGCGCCCCTGCTCGGCCTCGACCCGACGGTGCTGCGCGAGCGCAACTTCTACGGCCGGGACCAGTCGACGCCGTACGGCCAGCCGGTCCTCGCGCCCCACCGGATCTCCGCCGTCTGGGAGCAGGTAAAGGAGAACGCAGGACTCGCCGACCGGCAGCGCGAGATCGCCGCCTTCAACGCGGCGCACCCGCACACCAAGCGGGCCCTCGCGCTCACCGGCATCAAGTTCGGCATCTCGTTCAACCTCACCGCCTTCAACCAGGGCGGCGCGCTCGTGCTGATCTACAAGGACGGCTCGGTCCTGATCAACCACGGCGGCACCGAGATGGGCCAGGGACTGCACACCAAGATGCTGCAGGTGGCCGCGACCACGCTCGGCATCCCGCTGCACAAGGTCCGGCTCGCCCCGACGCGCACCGACAAGGTTCCCAACACCTCCGCGACCGCCGCCAGCGCGGGCACGGACCTCAACGGGGCCGCCATCAAGAACGCCTGCGAGCAACTGCGCGAGCGGCTGCTGCAGGTCGCCGCCACCCAGCTGGGCTCGAACGCCTCGGACGTACGCATCGTCGAGGGCGTCGCGCGCTCGCTCGGCAGCGACACGGAACTGGCCTGGGACGACCTGGTGCGCAGCGCGTACGTCCAGCGGGTCCAGCTCTCCGCGGCCGGCTTCTACCGCACCGAGGGCCTGCACTGGGACGCCAAGACGTTCACCGGCTCGCCGTTCAAGTACTTCGCCCACGGCGCCGCCGCGGCCGAGGTGGAGGTCGACGGCTTCACCGGGGCCTACCGGATCCGGCGCGTGGACATCGTGCACGACGTCGGCGACAGCCTCTCCCCGATGATCGACATCGGTCAGATCGAGGGCGGCTTCGTGCAGGGCGCGGGCTGGCTGACCCTGGAGGACATGCGCTGGGACGCCGGAGACGGACCGCACCGCGGCCGACTCCTCACGCAGGCCGCCAGCACGTACAAGCTGCCGAGCTTCTCGGAGATGCCGGAGGAGTTCCACGTCACGCTGCTGGAGAACGCCGCCGAAGAGGGCGCCGTGTACGGCTCCAAGGCGGTGGGGGAGCCACCCCTGATGCTCGCGTTCTGCGTGCGGGAAGCGCTGCGCCAGGCAGCGGCGGCGTTCGGACCGGGCGGCGTCGGCATCGAGCTGGCCTCGCCCGCGACCCCGGAGGCCGTGTACTGGGCGGTCCAGGCGGCCCGCGACGGGCAGCCCGCGCAGGCCGCCGCCCGCACCGGCACGGCCGTGCTGAGCGGTGGCTGACATGACGTGGCTGGCCGCGGCCGCACGGTTGCGCGCACGCCGGGAGCCCGGCGTGCTCGTCACCGTCGCGACCGCGCGCGGCCACGCCCCGCGCGCGGCGGGCGCCAAACTCGTCGTGGCGCGGAGCGGGACCTGGGGCTCGATCGGCGGCGGCAACGTCGAGGCCGTCGCCATCGACCGGGCCCGCGAGCTGATCGAGGCGGCCACGTCCGAGCCGGAGCTGATCGACTTCGCCCTGAACGACAAGGTCACCAACCGGCACGGCGTGCAGTGCTGCGGCGGCACGGTCTCCGTCCTGCTCGAACCCCTGCCGGTGGTGGGCGCGGTCGCGATCTTCGGCGCCGGGCACGTCGGCCTCGAACTGGCCCGCATCCTGGCCCGCCAGGACCTCGACCTCCACCTCGTCGACACGCGGGCCGACATGCTGACCGAGGAACGCCTCGGCGTCCTGGCCGACGCGGTGGCCCAGGTCCACGTCCACCACACACCGCTGCTGCCCGAGGAGGTCCTGGAGCAACTGCCGCGAGGCGCCCATGTGCTGATCATGACCCATGACCACGCCGAGGACGCGGCCCTGTGCGACGCGGCTCTGCGCACCGATCACCTCGGCTCGATCGGCCTGATCGGGTCCGCGGCCAAGTGGGCACGCTTCCGCAAGCGCCTCGCCACCGAGGGAGGCCACGACGAGGCGACCATCGACCGGATCACGACCCCGATCGGACTGCCCGACATCACCGGCAAGGAACCGGCGACGATCGCCGTGAGCGTCGCCGCCGATCTGCTGCGCACCTTCCAGACCGAGCTGTACTGAACGGAGAGCCACTGAGTGGAGATGTGGCGATACGGCCCCTCGGCATGACATAGATCACGAAGACACGGGTCCGATCCCGGAATGCCCGGCCCCGCACCGCGGCTGCAGTGCAGGTGGGCTTGCCCCGATCAGGGGTCGCGTGGGGCAATGGCGCCCGGCGCGAGGCCGCGGGGGCGCGACGACGTACCCCGGCCCGCTCTCCGCCGCTCGCCCGTCGTTCCGGGACCGCTGTCTTCGAAAGGTTCTCCCGCACCATGCCGCTGGCCCTGTTGGCCCTGGCCGTTGTCGCGTTCGGCATCGGCACGACCGAGTTCGCCACGATGGGGCTGCTGCCCCAGATCGCCGACGGGATCGACGTGTCCGTGCCCCACGCGGGCAACCTCGTCTCGGCGTACGCGCTCGGCGTCGTCGTCGGAGCCCCTCTGCTGACCGGCATCGGCGCGCGCGTCCCGCACAAGCGGCTGCTGCTGCTCCTGACCGGCCTCTTCGTCGTCGGCAACGCCGCGTCCGCGCTCGCCCCCGGCTTCGGCTCGCTCTTCGCCGCCCGGTTCCTCGCGGGGCTGCCGCACGGCGCCCTGTTCGGCGTGGGCGCGGTCGTCGCCTCCCGGCTGGTCGCGCCCGACCGGGCGGCGCGGGCCGTGTCGAAGATGTTCCTCGGGCTGACCGTCGCGAACATCGTCGGCGTGCCGGCCGGTACCGCACTGGGGCAGCAGCTCGGCTGGCGGGCCGCCTACTGGGCCGTCGCCGGCATCGGACTCGTCGCCCTCGCCGCGCTCGCGATCTTCGTGCCGCACCAGCCGCGCGGCGAACAGTCCGGCATCCGGCACGAGCTCCGCGCGATGGGCAACAAGCAGGTCGCGCTCGGCCTCGCCACGGCCGTCGTCGGGTTCGGCGGCTTCTTCGCCGTCTACAGCTACCTGGTGCCGATGCTCACGCACCTCACCGGCATCTCCGACTCCTCCACCACCCTCGTGCTCGCCCTGTACGGCGTCGGCATGACGGCCGGCACGCTGCTCGCTGGCCCGCTCACCGACCGCGCCCTGCGGCCGACCCTGTACGGCGGCCTGGCGCTGCTCGCCGCCGCACTGGTGACGTTCTACTTCACCGTCCACAGCACGGTGCCCGCACTGCTGACGATCACCTTCATCGGCGCGATGGGCTCCCTCATCACCACGCCGGTCCAGATGCTGCTCATGGCCAAGGCGAAGAACGCCCCCACCATGGCCGCCGCCTCCAACCACTCGGCGTTCAACCTGGCCAACGCGGGCGGCGCCTGGATCGGCGGCCTCGTCATCACGGCCGGCTGGGGCTGGGCCGCCCCGAACCTCGCCGGAGCGGTGCTCGCCCTCGCGGGCCTGGCACTCGCCGTCGTGGCCGGCCTGACGGACCGCGGCAGCGACCGCTCCGAGGTGGCCGCCGTCTCCCGCGCCGAGACCGCCGGCCAGGCCGAGGAGGCCACGGCCCCGCAGGGCTGACGGCTCAGGTCCGGCGGGAGCCCGGGGCCAGCCGGTCCGCGAGAATCCGGGCCCGCTCCCGCTGCACCGCCCCGGCCCGAGAGGCCGCGAAGCGGAGCAGGCCCGGAGGCGTGCGCAGGCGCAGCGTGTCGGTGACGACGCTGCCGTCCTCGTGACCGGCGATGGCGAAGCGATAGCTCATGCGAACCCGGCCGGGGCTGCGGACCTCACCGGAGATCTCCGCGGCCCCGGGGAGACCGTCCGCCAGCGGCACCAGCGTGACGTCGATGACGTTGTCGTGCCGCAGAACCCTCAGGAACCGGAACCGCTCGACCGCCGTGTAGCGCACGCTTCCCCCGCTCTCGCGGACGTCCCGCACGGCGACGACCAACGGCGACAGACCGACGTAGTGCGCCGGATCCGCCAGGTGTGAGAAGACCTCCCGGGGCGGCGCGGCGACGCGGAACGTGTGCTGCAACTCGGCTGACGGCACCAGGGATCTCCTTCGTGGCAGGGGGACGCGGTCCACAGTGACGGACGCCCCGCCACCGCGTCAGCGCTCAGGAAGCCACAAGATCTGACGTCGATATTGTCTCGGTTGTGTTCTCTTTCTAGGGTGGGCGCGGCTCAACAGGCGTTCCTGGCCTCACCAGTTGCATGTCCCCGCACCTGTGGAAGGACACAGCATGCCGCACCCGCACAGCATGTACGTCAGCCGTCGCCGTCTCCTGGAGGCGGGCGCCGCCGTACTCGGAGCGCTGGCCCTGCCCACCGCGCTGCCCACCGCCCGGGCGTTCGGCGCCACGGCCGACGTCACCGCCGACGGCGACGAGTGGAACGGGCACATCGACCTCTTCCGGCTCGGCACCGAACCGGCCCACACCACCCTCATGCCGTACGAGAGCGTCGCCCAGGCGCTCGCCGCCGACCGCACCAGATCCCCGTACCGGCAAAGCCTCGACGGCGACTGGAAGTTCGCGTACGTGGACCGGCCCGCCGACAAGCTCGACGACTTCCACCGCACCGATCTCGACGACTCCGGCTGGCAGACCGTCCCGGTCCCGTCGGCCTGGCAGCTGCAGGGCTACGACACCCCGATCTACATCAACATCACCTATCCGTGGTGGGGCCCCAACGGACTCGGCGAGGACGCCCAGCCGCCCGCCGCGCCGACCCGCTACAACCCCGTCGGCCAGTACCGGCGGACCTTCACCGTGCCGAAGGGCTGGGCCGACCGGCGGACCTTCCTGCACTTCGAGGGCGTGAAGGCGGCCCACTACGTATGGATCAACGGCCGGTTGGCCGGGTACCACGAGGACTCGTACACCCCCGCCGAGTACGACATCACCCCGTACCTGAAGGACGGCACCAACCAGATCGCCGTCGAGGTCTACCGCTACTCCGACGGCGACTGGCTGCAGGACCAGGACATGATCCGCCTCAGCGGCATCTTCCGCTCGGTGTACCTGTTCTCGACGCCGACCGTCCACGTGCGCGACTTCAAGATCGAGACCCCGCTCGGCGACGGCCACACGTCGGCGGAGCTGTCGGTCACGGCGAACGTGCGCGACTACGGGGGCGACGCCGACGGCGCGACATACACGGTCGAGACCCAGCTGTACGACGCCGCGGGGCACGCCGTCTGGTCCCGGCCGCTCACCCGGTCCGCCGCCCTCACCGACTCCGAGGTGAGCGTCCAGGCCGCCCAGTCCGTTCCCTCCCCTCGTCTTTGGTCCGCCGAGAACCCGTACCTCTACACCGCGGTCCTCCGCCTCCGCGACCCGTCGGGGAAGGTCGTCGAGACGCTCTCGCACCGCGTCGGCCTGCGCGAGTTCGCGCTCACCGACGGCCTGATGCGGATCAACGGACAGCCCGTCTCCCTGCGCGGCACCAACCGCCACGAGATGCACCCCGTCCGCGGCTCGGCCCTCAGCCGCGACGACCTGATCGAGGACATCAGGATCATCAAGCGGCTGAACATCAACTCCGTCCGCACCTCGCACTACCCCAACAACCCGCTCTGGCTCGAACTCGCCGACGAATACGGCCTCTACCTGGTCGGCGAGACGAACCTGGAGACCCACGGGGTGCGCGACGAGTTCCCGACCAGCCACGCCGACTGGACCAAGGCATGCGTGGACCGCGCACAGAACATGGTCCACCGCGACAAGAACCACGCGTCGGCCGTCCTCTGGTCGCTCGGCAACGAGGCGGGCAGCGGCTCCGCCTTCGAGGCCATGTACGACTGGATCCACGGCTACGACCGGACCCGCGTCATCCACTACGAGGGCGACGACGGGCCGGGCACCAGCGACATCCGGTCCAAGATGTACGAGTCGCCGAGCAAGGTGGAGGCCCGGGCGAAGGACACCACCGACACCCGCCCGTACGTGATGGTCGAGTACGCCCACTCGATGGGGAACTCGACCGGAAACCTCAAGGAGTACTGGGACGTCGTCCGCCGCCACGACGTCCTTCAGGGCGGCTGGATCTGGGATTTCGTCGACCAGGCCCTCGACTGGCCGGCCCCCGCGCGTTCGCTGCTGACCGAGACCGGACCCGTGCGGCTGAAGGGCGAGGTCATCAATCCCTCCGGCTCGTTCAGCCGCGAGAAGGGGGTGAGCGGGGCGACGGTCTTCGCCCGGGACGAGCGACTCGACCTGCGCGACTCGTTCACCCTGGAGGCCTGGCTGACCCCCCACGTGCGCGGGTACCACCAGCCGATACTGGCCAAGGGCGACACCCACTACGCCCTGAAGCAGAGCGACAAGAACCTCGAGTTCTACTTCTACGCGGACGGTCAGTGGATCACCGCGTCCTGGACCACCCCGGACGACGGCTGGACGGGCCAGGAGCACCACGTCGCGGGCGTCTTCGACGCGGACGCGGGGAAGCTGACCCTGTACGTCGACGGCGAGGCGAAGGCGACCAAGGCCACCACCCGCACACCGACCCCGAACACCGCGCCCCTGTCCCTCGGCGGTGAAGTCGACAACCAGACAAGGGAGTTCAGCGGCACGATCCGCCGGGCCCGGGTGTACGCCCGCCCCCTCAGCGCGGGGGAGCTCGCCGACGACGGGCGGGGCCCGGACGGTGACGGCGTGCGCTTCTGGTTCGACGCGCGCACGGCCGGACACGAGGCGAAGAAGGCCGGGGCGAAGACCTTCTTCGCGTACGGCGGCGACTGGGGCGACAACCCCAACGACGGCGCCTTCAGCGGCGACGGCATCGTCCTGCCCGACCGTCGACACACCGGGAAGGCCGCCGAGGTCAAGCGGATCTACCAGAGCATCGGCGTGACGCGGAAGGACGGCGGCGGCCCCGGCGACATCACCCTCACCAACGAGAACCTCTTCACCAATCTCCGTGCATGGCAGGGGAGTTGGGAGCTGGCGGTCGACGGACGGGTGACGGGGCGCGGCAGACTCAGCCGAGAACAGCTCGACGTGGCCCCGCTGAGCAGCAAGGACATCACGCTCCCGGTGCGGCTGCCCGCCGACCCGGCACCCGGCTCCGAGTACTTCCTCCAGCTCTCCTTCACCACCCGGGAGCGGACCCCCTGGGCGGACGCGGGCTTCGAGGTGGCCCGCGTGCAACTGCCCCTCGACGCGAAGAGCCCCGCGATCGAACCCGTACCGCTCGCGGACGTCCCGACCCTGTCGTACGAGGACGGGGACGAGGCCGTCACCGTCACGGGCGACGACCTCGAGGTCGTCGTCGACAAGTCGACCGGGCTCATCACGACGTTCGAAGCACACGGCACGAAGCTGCTCGTCTCGGGGGCCGTCCCCAACTTCTGGCGCGCCCCGACCGACAACGACCGCGGCAACGGCCAGCACACCCGCAACCAGACCTGGCGCGACGCGGGCGCGCGCCGGAAGGTCACCGGTGTCGATGTGCGCGCACTCGGCGACCGGGCGGTCGAGATCACGGTCAAGGGCACCCTGCCCACGGCCACCGAGTCGACGTACAGCACGACCTACACCGTCTTCGGCAACGGCGAGATCAAGGTCGGCAACACCCTGCACCCGGGCGCCTCCAACCTCCCCTACCTCCCCGAGGTCGGCACGATCCTCCACCTCCCCGCGGCCCTCGAGCGACTCGACTACTACGGCCGCGGTCCTGAGGAGAACCACTGGGACCGCAACGACGGTACGGACGTGGGGCGTTGGGGCTCCGCCGTCAGTGACCAGTGGACCCCGTACCTGCGCCCGCAGGAGAACGGCAACAAGACGGAGGTGCGCTGGGCCGCGCTCACCGACCGGCGTGGCCGCGGCCTCCTGGTGTGGGGCGACAAGCTCCTGGAGGTCAACGCCTCGCACGTCACCCCGGAGGACCTGTCCGTCGGCGCGCGCCACGACTACCAGCTCACCCCGCGCGACGAGGTGGTCCTGCGCGTCAACCACCGGCAGATGGGCGTCGGCGGCGACGACAGCTGGGGAGCCCAGACGCACGACGCGTACAAACTGCTCGCCGACCGGGACTACGCCTACACCTATCGGCTGCGGTTGATCACGGACGTCGACCGGGCGACATGGCTGTCGAGGCGGCCGACGGCGGGGGAGTAGCCGAGATCCCTCACCGGCCGGCCGGGCCGGTGGTCGCGCGCACGACAGCGGCCATCGGCCCGGTCCGTCGTTCAGCCCGCGACGAGGGTGGTCACCTCGACCAGCGCGGGCCGCGCGGGAGTCGACCCGAAGCCGAACCGGACCGGCGGGGTGACGTCCGCGAGGGGGCCCAGATCGCGACCCTCCAGGCGCGCGGACGCGGCAGTCACCACACGCTCGTCCAGCGCGCAGTAGAACTCCCGGCGCCCGCCTCCCGCACTGCCGACGGTGCGCACGCCGCGACGGGCCAGCCGCGCGACGGGGTCGGTCACGCGACACCACCCCGGCGTTCTCGCCAGCCTCCGGGGGACGAGGGCGAGCAGCAGCCCCGCGCCCGTGCGCCGGCCTACGGTCAGCGAAACATCCACCGAGGGGGCCCGGACCGTGAGGTGACGGGGCCCGTCACGGACGAGCGCGACCGGCTCCACACGCACCTCGTCGAAGGTGTACGTGGCCGCGATGTAGTCGGCTACGGGCCGGGACGGAGCGATCAGGACGCGGTGCCCGTCGGGCCGCTCGACCATCACGTCGGTCACCGGCCCGAACGGCGTGGCCGCCCACATGCCGATGACGATCCGCACTCCTGACCGGGTGCCGACCCCGGCGATCGCACCGTCGAATCTGTCCACGCCGCCCAGCCTAGGCTCCCGGGCCACCGGAGCGCCGCATCGAATTCCCTGGAGAAGCGATCGCAAACAGATCGTTCCGTTTGATCTACGTCACGGCGAGCGAGGGCCTGTGAGCTGCATGAAGGCCGCGAGCAGGGGGCAGACGGGCTTGCCTGAAGGTGTTTGCCTTCCTGTTCGGAGGGTGGCGCGTTCCGGGACGACCGGGCGTGTCCCGTCCGGAGGGAAGCCGGAGGAAGGAACCCCGTCCGTGAGCGCGGAGACGACGCAGGCGGCAAGTGAAGTCGAGCCGGAATGGAATCCGGAGGCGGTGCGCCGCCACCGTGGCCTGTTCCGGGTGATCGAGCGACGGCGCAGCCCCAAGCTGCGGCGCAGCGACATCACGGTGACCGAGGAGACGGCGGTGCGGCGCGCGGTGAAGGCCGCGATGCTCGGCAACGCCATGGAGTGGTTCGACTTCGGCATCTACTCCTACATGGCCGTCACCCTGGGCCAGGTGTTCTTCCCGTCGGGCAACCCGACGGCCCAGACCCTCGCCTCCTTCGGCGCCTTCGCCGCGGCGTTCCTGCTGCGGCCGATCGGCGGGTTCGTCTTCGGGCCGCTCGGTGACCGCATCGGCCGCAAGAAGGTCCTGTCCCTCACCATGATCATGATGGCGCTCGGCACCTTCGGCATCGGCCTGGTGCCCTCGTACGCCGCCATCGGCATCTGGGCACCGGTCCTGCTGCTCCTCTTCCGTGTGGTCCAGGGCTTCTCGACCGGCGGTGAGTACGGCGGCGCCGCCACCTTCATCGCCGAGTACGCGCCCGACAAGAGGCGCGGCTTCTTCGGCAGCTACCTGGAGTTCGGCACGCTCGCCGGATACGTGGGCGCGGCCGGACTCGTCACCGTCCTGACGACGCTCCTGGACGACGGCGCCATGCTGTCCTGGGGCTGGCGCGTGCCGTTCCTCGTCGCCGGTCCGCTCGGCCTGATCGGGATGTACATGCGGCTGAAGCTGGAGGACACCCCGGCCTTCCAGGAGCTGGAGCGCGAGAAGGAGCGCGGTACCGAGCGCCCGAAGTTCCGCTTCGGCCCGTTCTTCCGCGACCACTGGCGCGCGCTGCTGCTGTGCATGATCCTCGTCGCCGCCTACGACATCGCCGACTACGGCCTGCTGTCGTACATGCCGACGTACCTCACCGACGAGCTGAAGTACGGCTCCACCGCCGGTCTCGTGGCCATCGTCGTCGTCATGGTCGCCCTGATGTGCCTCGTGCACCCGCTCGGTGCCCTCTCCGACCGGGTCGGCCGCAAGCCCGTCCTGCTCACCGGCATGATCGGGTTCGTCGTGCTGACCCTGCCGGCGTTCCTGCTGCTGCGCGCCGGCGGACACGTCGCCATCTACGCCGGTCTGCTGCTGCTCGGCCTGTGCCTGCTGACGTTCCTCGCGACGATGTCGGCCGTGCTGCCGGCGCTGTTCCCGACCGAGGTGCGCTACTCGGCGCTCGCGATCTCCTTCAACGTCGCGGGCTCGATCTTCGGCGGTACCACGCCGCTGGTGATGGAGGGCCTGACCAGTGCGACCGGCAACAGCCTCATGCCGGCGTTCTACATCATGCTGGCGGCCGTGGTCGGCGCGGTCGCGGTCCTGTTCATGAAGGAGACCGCACGGCAGCCGCTGGCCGGTTCCCCGCCCTCCGTCTCCACGCCCGAGGAGGCCGCCGCGATGGTCGCCGCCCAGTACCCGCGGGGCCCCCTCTCGCAGATCCCGGCCGTCGACGTCCCCGACACCCCGGCCGGTGCGGAGACCGGCACTCCGGAACCCGCCGTCGGTGCCACCGCCGCCTGAGCGGCACCCGCATTCGTCGTATTGCTCCACCCCCGCCCTCTCCCGATACTTCCATCGGGGGAGGGCGGGCCGTTTGGCCGCCCAGTGGCCGGTGCCCGCTCCCCGGCAGGGGGTGGGACATGGGCGGTCACAGCGACAGCGCGCTCGGGGGAACGGCTGTGGCGCGAGGGGCAGGCGCGCGGGAAAACTTGAGTGCGCCGGTGCACACCGGCGCAGCGAGAGGAGCGGATGACCTGCGCGCACGCCAGGTGATCTCCGCGTGGAGGCCCGTGGAACGGCCGGTGTCCACAGCCCGACATGTGCCCGTCGTCGCAGGCCAGGGCCAACTCGCAATGATCTGGCCATCCTTGAGCGGCACGTGGTCTGTGGTTTGAGCTTCAAATCTTGAGCACAAATTACACACATGCCTCTCTCCAGCTGGGTTCCAATGGTCTAGATTGACCGTGCCTCACATGCAGGACACGGGGCGACAAATGATGATCTATAGGACCGTCATCACAACCGGTGAGCAGCTGCGACTGCCCCGCCGGACGTGGGACAGACCAGGTCCGGGGGGCCCGAGAGGGAGCGCTGGGTGCGGGGAGCACCCGAGGCTTCGGAAGGGCTCGTCAGATCTCATCGACGGGAGGCGGGGGCCTCCCGGGGGGAAGGGCAGCGCGGCGAGGGAGGCGGGGGCCTCCTGGGGGAGCAACAGTGCGGGAGACGGGGGTCTCCCGGGGGAGGGGCAGGCGGTGTCAGGCGACCACGTCGTTTCACTGGGGACCGGGGGGGTTCTGTGCGGCAGGGGGGATTAGTCGGCCCTTTTCCGTCGGCGCGCGGGCGTCTGGCGGACGGGTCGATCAGCCGAATAGCGATCGACTGGGAACAGCGGTACCGGCGTACCGTGATCACCAGCGACACCGTGGCCACCGCTCTCGTGGTGGCGGGAATAGGCAACTTCTTCGGCGTTCGGGACGCGGCCAACTGGCACGAGAAGTGGGGGATCCTCGCCTTCGGTACCGAACTGCTGGTGCTGGGCGCGCTCGCGGTGAGCCGTTCGTGGGCCCCGGCCGTACTCGGCCAGGGCGCCGAGGAGTTCCGCCGGCTCGGCCGGTCCCTGTTCACGGCGACCGTCGTCCTGGCACTCGGCGGGATCGCCCTCACCTCGCGCAACATCAAGCTCTGGATCTTCGTCGCGATACCGGCGATAGCCGTCGTCACCATGACCGAGCGGTACCTGCTCCGCCTCTGGCTGCACAAACAGCGCAAGGACGGGCGGTGCCTGCGCCCGGTGCTCGCCGCCGGGAGCCCTGCGACCGTGCGCGACCTGATCAACCGGACGCGCAAGTTCCCGCACCTCGGCTGGCGCGTGGACGCGGTGTGCACGACGGACGGACTCGGGCCGGACGGTGACCACTTGGACGGCGTGCCGGTGGTCGGCCCGCTGGCGGACGTCGCCAACCACGTCCGCCGCGACGGCTACCGCGTCGTCGCCGTCACCCCGGACCCGCACTGGTCACCGGACCGGTTGCAGCGCCTCGCCTGGAACCTCGAGGGCAGCGACGCCGAGATGGTCGTGGCCCCCGTACTGATGGAGGTGGCCGGACCGCGGCTGCACGTCGACGCGGTGCTCGGCATCCCGCTGCTGCGGGTCAGCATGCCGACCTTCACCGGGGGACGCCGGGCGATCAAGGGGATCGTCGACCGGATGGGCGCGGCGATCCTGCTGATGCTCTTCGCACCGCTGATGGTGCTCGTCGGGGTGCTCGTCCTCGCGGACAGCCGGGGCGGGGCCTTCTACCGCCAGCGCAGAGTCGGCAAGGACGGCCGCGAGTTCACCATTCTGAAGTTCCGCACCATGGTCACCGGGGCGCACAAGGCCCGTGCCGAGCTGGCCGGCCTCAACGAGGGTGCGGGGCTGCTGTTCAAGGTCCGCCGGGACCCGCGGGTGACCCGGGTGGGAGCCGTACTGCGCCGGTACTCGCTCGACGAACTGCCGCAGTTGTTCAACGTACTTGGCGGATCGATGTCGCTCGTCGGCCCGCGGCCACCGTTGCCGGAGGAGTCCGCGGCGTACGGCCCGGACATACGACGGCGTCTCCTGGTCAAGCCAGGACTCACCGGCCTGTGGCAGATCAGCGGCCGCAGCGACCTGCCGTGGGAAGAGGCGGTCCGTCTCGACCTGCGCTACGTCGAGGACTGGTCGCTCGCCCTTGACACGGTGATCTTGTGGAAGACGCTGCGTGCGGTGCTCCACGGCCAGGGAGCCTACTGACGCAGGGGGGTGCGCGGCGGTCGTACGGCCGTCGCGCGGACTGCGGGCCCACAGGGGTCCGCATTGGGGGGAAGGACGGGCATGAGGATCAGTGTTTTCGGGCTCGGTTATGTGGGCTGCGTGTCGGCCGCGTGCCTGGCCGGAATGGGCCACGAGGTCATCGGGGTGGACGTCAACCAGGTGAAGGTCGACCTGGTCAACGACGGCAAGGCCCCGGTGGTCGAGGAGCGGATCGGCGAGCTCACCGCCGAGGTCGTGCGGAGCGGGGCCTTGAGGGCCACCACCGACGTCCGCGAAGCGATCATGGAAAGTGAGGTGTCGCTGGTCTGCGTGGGTACGCCTTCGGAGTCCAACGGCAGCCTGTGCACCACCTACTTGGAGCGGGTGACCGAGCAGATCGGTGCCGCGCTCGCGGACCGTGGAGAGCACAGCGGCCGGCACACCGTCGTGTTCCGCAGCACCATGCTCCCGGGCACCTGCCTGAACCTGCTGCTGCCGATCCTGGAGAAGTACGTCGGCGGCACGGCGGGGGTGGACCTGGGGGTCGCGGTCAACCCGGAGTTCCTGCGCGAGGGCACGAGCGTGCGGGACTTCTTCGACCCGCCCAAGACCGTCGTCGGCGAGCTCGACCAGGCCAGCGGCGACACGGTGGCGGCGCTCTACGAAGGCCTGCCCGGCGAGGTGTTCCGGGTGCCGATCCCGACGGCCGAGGCCATCAAGTACGCGGACAACGCGTTCCACGGTCTCAAGATCGGCTTCGCGAACGAGCTGGGCGCGGTCTACCAGGCGCTCGGCGTGGACTCGCACCAGGTCATGGACGTGTTCCTGGCCGACCGCAAGCTGAACATCAGCCCCGCGTACCTGCGACCCGGCTTCGCCTTCGGCGGCTCCTGCCTGCCCAAGGACCTGCGCAGCCTGGTGTACGCGGCGCAGCGGGCCGACGTCTCGGTGCCCATCCTCTCCCACGTGCTGACCTCCAACTCCGCCCATCTGCAACGTGCGGTGGAGCTCGTCGAGCGCACCGGAAAGCGCCGGGTGGGCCTGTTCGGGCTGTCCTTCAAGCCCGGCACCGACGACCTCCGGGAGAGCCCGCTCGTCGAGCTGGCGGAGCGGCTCTTCGGCAAGGGCTACGACCTGAAGATCTACGACGCCAACGTGAGCCTGTCCCGGCTGATCGGCGCCAACCGCGAGTACATCGAGACCCGGCTGCCGCACCTCGCGCAGCTGCTCGCGGACTCCGTCGACGAAGTGCTCGACCACGCCGAGGTGTGCCTGGTGGGAACCCGGGACCCGGACGTCGTGTCGGCGCTGCCCCACGGGGACGCCCCGGCGATCGTCGACCTCGTCCACCTGCCCGACGCCGACGCGCGCCGGACCGAACCGGGGTACGTGGGCCTTGCTTGGTGACACGAACAGCGGCGCCCGGCACGGCCGGAGCGCGCTGATTCTGGTGGAGAACCTGTCGGTGCCGTTCGACCGGCGGGTGTGGCAGGAATGCCTGACGCTGCGCGACGCGGGCTGGACGGTGCACGTCATCTGCCCTCAGGGCAGCAAGCGCGACACGGAACCGGAGGCAGTGATCGACGGGGTGCGGATCCACCGCTACCCGTTGCGCGCGGCCACCGGAGGTCCGGCCGGCTATCTGAAGGAGTACGGCTCGGCGCTCTGGCACACCGCCCGGCTGATCCGCAAGATCGGCCCGGTCCACGTGGTGCACGCCTGCAACCCGCCCGACCTGCTGTTCCTGGCGGCGCGCCGGCTCCAGCGGCGGGGCGCGCGGTTCATCTTCGACCAGCACGACCTGGTGCCCGAGCTGTACCTCTCCCGGTTCGACCGCGGGGAGGACCTGCTCTACCGCGCCGTGTGCGCCCTCGAACGGCGCACCTACAAGGCCGCGGACATCGTGCTCGCCACGAACGAGAGCTACCGGGACGTCGCGGTGAGCCGCGGCCGCCAGCGGCCGGAGGACGTCTTCGTGGTGCGCAGCGCGCCCGCGGTCGAGCGGTTCCAACCGGTGCCGCCCGAGCCGGAGTTGAAGCGCGGCAAGCCTCATCTGCTGTGCTATCTCGGCGTCATGGGCCCGCAGGACGGCGTGGACTACGCCCTGCGAGCCCTCGCGAAGCTGCGCGACGAGTTCGGGCGGACCGACTGGCACGCGGTGTTCGTCGGAGCCGGTGACGCCTTCGACGCGATGGTGGAGCTCTCCCGCGAGCTCGGACTCTCCGAACAGGTCCAGTTCACCGGACGCATCCCGGACGCCGACCTGGTGCGCTACCTGTCCACCGCGGACGTGTGCCTGTCCCCGGACCCGCGCAATCCGCTCAACGACGTGTCGACCATGAACAAGGTCCTGGAGTACATGGCGATGGGCCGGGCGATCGTCTCGTTCGACCTCAAGGAGGCGCGCGTCTCCGCCGGTGACGCCGCCGTCTACGCGCCGGCCAACGACGAGGCCGAGTTCGCCAAGCTCATCACGGTGCTGCTCGACGATCCCGAGAAGCGGGCCCAGATGGGCCGGATCGGCCAGGAGCGGATCAGCGGGCCGCTCTCCTGGCGGAACTCGCAGGAGTCGCTGCTCGCCGCGTACGCCGCCGCCTGCCGTGGCCGCACCGCGGCCGCCCCGGGGGGCACAGCAAGGACAGGGAAGAGGCAGCGCAGTTGAGCGAGGACACGATACGCCTGGTCACCATCGGGCGGATCTTCCGACGGCGTCGGCGGCTGCTCGCCGTCCTCGTCGTCGTGGGCGCACTCGTCGGCCTCGGCGCCTCGGTGGTGGTGTTTCCGCCGCGGTACACGACGTCGGCATCGGTACTGCTGCCCGGCCAGTGGGAAGAGCGCGAGCTGCTGACCCAGGTGGACGTCGCGACGAGTTCGTCGGTCCTCGACGACGCTGCCGACAAGCTCGGCTGGAGCGGCGTCGACGGCGGCGACCTGCACGACAGGGTCAGCGCCAAGGCGGCCGACGGCAACATCATCAAGATCTCGGGCACGGCCGAGAGCCCGGAGCGCGCACAACAGCTGGCCGACCGGGTGGCCAGACAGTTCGTCAGCTTCGCCACCCGGATCACGGGTGGCGGCGGCGAGGCGACCACCGGTCTCGAAGACCTGCGCAAGCAGGTCGAGAACACCAACGAGCGCATCTCCGACCTGGCCGGCGCGGCCGACCCGGGGAAGACCGTGGAGAGCGTGGAGGCCCGCACCTCGCTGGAGAAACTGCGCACCTCCCTGGAAGAGGCCATGCAGAAGCTCAACGAGGCCGACCCGACGAACGCCAAGTCCGGCATGGTCGTCATGGGCTCCGCCGCGCGCCCCACCGGCGAGGCGGCACCGACGCGGACCCAGCTCATCGTCGCCGGGGCCCTGCTCGCCTTCGTGCTCGGCATCATCGGCCACCTCGTCGCCGCGCGCGTCAACCGCCGGCTACGGGCCGAACCGGAGATCGCCACGGCACTGGGCGCCGAGCTCATCGGCACCGTCGACGTCCCGGGCGAGCGGCCCGCGCAGCGGACCGAGGGCGGCGGCAGACACAGCCGCGTCCGCCGGATCCTCGGCGCCGACACCCGGTGGGACGTACCGGACCTGCTCAAGTCCGGCGACGAGGCCGTCCGGCGGACCCGCTACCGACGGGTGTGCGCTCGACTGCGGGACCGACTGCCCGCCCCCAGAAGACTGTTGGTGGTCGTCCCGGACGGTGACGAGCTCGGGCTCCGGGCCGCCGGGCAGCTCGTCGACGAGGCCCACGGCGATCCGGTGCTGCGCGTGGTCGAGGTCTCCGTGGAGCACCCGATGGTGCCGGACCGCGGCTTCGAGTCCGGTGCCCTGGTCGTCCTCAGCGCGGGCACCTGGACGGCGGACGAACTCTCCGGCATCGCCGGGGCGTGCGCGGACAGCAGGCACGAAGTCGTCGGCGTCGTTCTCGCCGACGCCGTGGAGGCGCGTCCGACGGATTCCGCGGACCGCCTCGCGGACCACGACACCCGGGCGCTCGCGGTGCGCGGCCAGGCCACCGGAGGTACAGGGTGACGACGAGCACGACAACCGAGTCGTCGGCGGCATCTCCGCTGTTCGACCTGCAGGGACTGGTCGTGGCGGTGCGCAGGCGGCGCCGCATCTGGTACTGCATGGCCCTCCTGGGGCTGATCGCCGGCGCCGCGGTGGCCGTCCTGCTGCCGCCCGCGCCCAGCGCGGTGACCAAGGTGCTGGTCGCCCACGCCGACGACCAGCCGAACGACACCGGAACCCTGATCCGCACCGACGTCCAGGTCCTGGGCACCACGCAGATCGCCGAAGACGCCCTGAAGTCCCTCAAGTCCGCCGAGAAACCGGAGGACTTCATGGAGGACTACCGCGGCACGGGACTCACCAACAACCTGCTGCAGATCGACGTGACGGCCGACAACGACGAGGACGCGGTGGCCCGTGCCCAGGCACTGGCCGACGCCTTCGTCGCGAACCACGTGAAGCGGATGCGGGACGCCGCGAAGGCCGAGTCCGACGCGCTGATCTCGCAACGCGACCGCATGCGGGACGAACTCGCCAAGGTCAATCAGGAGATCGGGGACCGGTCGGGCCAGACCGACCCGAAGGCCTCGGCGGACGTCGAGTCGCTCTTCGCGCGCCGGGCCGAACTCAACTCGCGGATCGCCGACTTCGACCAGCGCGCCGCGGAGGCCCGCACCGGCACGCCCAAGGTCGTCTCCGGTACGCAGATCGTGGACGCTCCCCGCGCGTTGCGGCACTCGCTGCCGAAGGCCGTCGCCACCGACGCGGCCATCGGGCTCGTCCTCGGCCTCGTCCTCGGGCTCGCCCTCGCCGCCGTCGGCGTGGTGGTGGCGGACCGCCCCGTGCTGCGCCGGGACATCGCGGCCAACCTGGGCGCCTCCGTCATCACGGAGCTGCCCCGCCGTTCCGGCAGGCCGTGGCGGCGCCGCAGGACCCGGGCGGCGGGCGAGCGGCTCACCGCGACGCTCGCCCGTACCGTGCGCGGCTCCGCGGAGCCGCTGTCGCTGCTCGAACTGGGCAGCGAGCGCAACACGTGCGCGATCGCCCTCAAGCTCGCCGGGGCGCTCGCCGCCGAAGGCCCCGTGGTCGTCGTCGACGGACTGCCCGGCGGCCGGCTCGCGCGCCGCCGCCGGCAGCCGGGCGACCCCACCGTGGTGAGCGGGGAGCGCGCCGAGACCGTGCCGGACCAGGACCGCCGCTTCGGGGTCGGCTCGGTGGCACCCGGCACCGCGTGGACCGACCTCCAGTACCTCGGCACCCGGACCGTGATCGTCGTTCGGGCCGGGCACTGCAGCTCCGCCTGGCTGCACACCGTGGCACGGCAACTCGCCGACCAGCACATCGAGGTGATCGGTGTGGTGCTGATCGACCCCGACCCGCGCGACCGCACCGACGGCACGCTGTGGGACGGACTGCACACCGCGCTGCGCGGCCGCAGCGAGCGGCCCGCACGGCAGAACGGGACGGGCCAGCGGCACGCGGAGCGGCTGCCGGCATGGGCCGCACGAGGCTCGGACAACGACCAGGAGGCGCGGTAGTTACATGTGTGGCATCGCAGGCACGTATCGATGGCCGGACGGGAAGGCCGTGACCGACCGGCTCACCGACACCCTGGCCCACCGCGGTCCCGACGGGGCGGGCCGGTACGGCCACCCCGTCGGCGACGGTGAGGTGCAGCTCGGGCACCGCCGGCTGTCCATCATCGACCTGTCCGAGACCGGCGCCCAGCCGATGGCTTCGGACGGCCTCGTCCTGACCTACAACGGCGAGCTGTACAACGCGCCCGAGCTGCGTGCCGAACTGGAGTCCACAGGGGTACGTTTCCGCGGCACCTCCGACACCGAGGTGCTCCTGGAGGCCTGGCGGCGCTGGGGCACGGACTGCCTGCCTCGGCTGCGCGGCATGTTCGCGTTCGGGATCTTCGACGAGCGCACCGGCGAACTGGTGCTCGCCCGCGACCAGTTGGGCATCAAGCCGCTCTTCCTGCTCCGGCGCGGCGAGGGCCTGGTGTTCGCCTCCGAGCTGAAGGCGCTCGCCGCGGTGACCGGCGGATCCCTCGAGGTGGACCACGCGGCGCTGGTGGCCTCGCTCCTCTACTACTGGGTGCCGGACTCGCGCTGCGCGTTCCGCGAGGCGGAGAAGCTGCCGCCGGGCAGCTGGCTGCGGATCCGGCCCGACGGCCAGGTGCGGCGCGGCCGGTACTGGAACCTGAAGGACATCGCGGCCGAGGGCCAGGAGCGGGCCCGCAGCGGTGAACTGCCGGACCTGGCCGCCATCGTCGAGGAATCGACCCGGCGCCACCTGCTCTCCGACGTCCCCGTGGCGACCTTCCTCTCCGGCGGCCTCGACTCCAGCTACCTGACGGCGCTCGCGGCCCGCCACCAGCCCGGGATCTCCGCCTACACGATCGGATTCCGCGCCGAGGACGCCAAGTTCGAGGCCATGCCGGACGACCTGCGCTACGCACGGCAGGTCGCCGCGCGGTACGGCGTGGACCTGCACGAGATCGAGATCGCTCCCGACGTGCTCGACCTGCTGCCGCAGATGACGTACAGCCTGGACGAACCGATCGGCGACCCCGCCGCGATCAACACGTTCCTGATCTGCCAGGCCTCCCGGGAGGCCGGGGTCAAGGTCATGCTCTCCGGGATGGGCGCCGACGAGCTGTTCGCCGGGTACCGCAAGCACCTCGCGAACGTGCTCGCGCTGCGCTACCAGCGCGTCCCGCGACCGCTGCGGCGCGGCATAGCGGGGGCCGTGGACCGGCTGCCGGTCGCGTCGGCCCGTCGCGGTTACCGGTCGGTGCGGTTCGCGAAGCGGTTCCTGTCCTTCGCCGACCTGCCGGAGGAGACGGCGTTCCGGCGCAGCTACACCATGTACGACCAGCAGGAACTGCTCGACCTGGTCGACCCGGACCTGGCCGGGACGGTCGACGACGTGCTGACCGAGCACGCGGACGTCTACCGGGACAACGAGCTCGACGACTTCGTCAACCGCATGTGCCTGGGCGACGCCCGGATGTTCCTGCCGGGCCTGAACCTCACGTACACGGACCGCTCCAGCATGGCCGCGTCGACCGAGGTACGCGTGCCGTACGTGGACGTCGAGGTGGTCAGGGCGGCGTTCGCGGTGCCGGGCGACCGCAAGATCGTCGGTCGGCAGGGCAAGGCCGTGCTCAAGGAGGCGGCGACCTCGATCCTGCCCAAGGAGATCGTCTACCGGCCCAAGGGCCTGTTCAGCGCCCCGTTGCGGGCCTGGATGAGCCGGGACCTGGCACCCCTGGTGCGCGAGGTGGTGAACGACGGCGTGCTCGTGAACTCGGGGCTCCTGCGCCGCGACGCGCTGGCCCGCATGGTCGCCGAGGACGCCGCGGGGCAGCGGGACTTCTCCAAGCATCTCTGGCACGTGCTGACTCTCGAGTACTGGTACCGCGACGCGACCTCCGGGTCCGGCCGCAGCGCCCGCTCGGCGGCGTAGAGGGCACCAGACAAGGCGGACAAGGCGAACACGGCGAACACGGCGCGGTCCGCGCAGACGGCGTGGACGGCGTAGAAACAAGGGGACTTCGGTGAAACAGGTTGTTCAGAACTACAAGAGCGGCGAGCTGACGGTGCTCGACGTGCCGGTGCCGGGCTGCAAGCCGGGCGGTGTGCTGGTCCGCACCGGGTACTCGCTGATCTCCACCGGGACCGAGATGATGAAGGTCTCCGAGGCCGGCATGTCGATGCTCGGCAAGGCCCGCTCTCGCCCCGACCAGGTCGCCAAGGTCATGCAGAGCGTGGCCACCAACGGAGTGCCCGCCACCTACCGCAAGGTGATGGGCAAGCTGGACTCGTACACGCCGCTCGGCTACTCGCTGTGCGGAGTGGTCGAGCAGGTCGGCGCCGGGATCGACGACGTCAAGGTCGGCGACCTCGTGGCCTGCGCCGGAAACGAGCACGCCCTGCACGCCGAGCTCAACTGGGTGCCGCGCAACCTCTACACCCCGATCCCGGACGGCCTCGCGCCGCGCCACGCCGCCTTCGGCACCGTCGGATCGATCGCGCTGCAGGGAGTCCGCCAGGGCGAGTCGCAGCTCGGCGAGGTCGCCCTGGTCATCGGCCTCGGCCTGATCGGACAGCTGGTGGTGCAGCTCCTCACCGCCGCGGGCGTCCGCGTCGTCGGCGCCGACCCCGACCCGACGCGCTGCGAACTCGCCGAGAGCCTCGGCGCCGTGGCCTGCGGCGACCCCGGGTCCGCGGCCGTGGAGAGCGCCGTCGCCGAACTCACCGAGGGCCACGGCGCGGACCAGGTGTACCTGGCCGCGGGCGGCGGCAGCAATCAGCCCGTCGAGCTGGCCGCACACCTGAGCCGGGACCGCGGCCGGGTCGTCGACATCGGCAAGTGCAGCCTGAACCTGCCGTGGAACGCGTACTACGAGAAGGAGCTCGACGTCCGGTTCTCCCGCTCGTACGGGCCCGGTCGCTACGACCCGGAGTACGAACTGGAAGGCCGCGACTACCCGATCGGCTACGTGCGCTGGACCGAGCGCCGCAACCTGGCGTGCTTCCTCGACCTCGTCGCCCGCGGCCGCGTCGACGTGGAGCCCCTGATCTCCCACGTCTCCGACTTCGACGACGCCGTGGAGACGTACCAGCGCCTGAAGGACGGCGAGTTGAAGGCCGTCGCCGTGCTGTTCCGCTACCCCGACCAGAAAGCGCAAGGCGAAACGGAAGCGGCGGCCCCGGTGGTCGCCGTGCCCGCGGTCAAGCGCGGCGGTGCGACGCCCGCTCCGGTCCGGGCCGCCACCACGCCCGTGCGCCTCGCGTTCGTCGGCGCGGGCAACTACGCGACATCGATGCTGCTGCCGCACCTGGCCGGGCGCGACGGCGTCGAGCTGTCGACCGTCGTCACCACGACGGCGCTGTCCGCGGCCAACGCCCAGCGGAAGTTCGGCTTCGCCGAGGCCACCACCGACCTGGACGCCGTACTCGGAGACCCGGCCGTCGACGCGGTGTTCGTCGTCACGCGGCACAGCTCGCACGCCGAGCTGACCCGCAAGGCGCTCCTCGCCGGCAAGGCCGTGTTCGTCGAGAAGCCCCTCGCCCTCACCGAGGACGAACTGGCGAGCGTGCTCGCGGCGGTGGAGGAGTCCGGCAACGACCGGCTGCAGGTGGGCTTCAACCGCCGCTTCTCGCCCCTGCTGCGGGAGGCCAAGCAGCGGTTCGGCGTCAGGACCGGCCCGGCGAGCCTGCGCTACCTGGTCAACGCGGGCCGGCTGCAGCACGGCAGCTGGTACCTCCAGCAGGGCACCGAGGGCTCGCGGTTCGCCGGCGAGGGCGGACACTTCATCGACACGGCGAGCTGGCTGCTCGACGACGACCCGGTCTCGGTGTACGCCATCGCCCCGACCGGCAACGAGGACCTCCAGGTCGTGCTGCGCTACGCGGACGGATCCACGGCCACCATCAGCTACGTCACCACGGGCGCGCCCGGGTTCCCCAAGGAGACGCTGGACCTCGTCGCGGACGGCAAGGTGCTGCGGCTCGACGACTTCGTCCGCGCCTCGGTGTACGGCCGCAAGAAGTGGGTCAGTTCGCGGCTGCCCAAGGCCCGCGACAAGGGCCAGGAGACCGAACTCGCCGCGTTCGTCAAGGCCGTGCGCGGCGGCGGTCCGATGCCGGTGCCGCTGGATTCGCTCGTCGCCACCACGGCGGCCACCCTCGCCGTGCAGGCGGGCCTGGCCGGCGGCGCCCCGGTGACCCTGGAGCGGTCCCGATGACGATGAGTCCCGCCTGGTACCTGCGACGTCTCTCCGCGATGGGCCCGCGGGAGATCGGCGGCCGCGCGGGCGACGCCGTGCGCAGGCGGCGGTGGCGCTCGGCGCGCCCCGACTGTCCGACCGGGACCGGCGCGCCGTTCACCGCGGTGCTGCCCGCAGGGACCCTCGCGGCCATCGCGCCGGACGCCGCGAAGCGTCTTGTGGCCGAGGCCGACCGGCTGATGTACGGCCACGCCGAGTACTTCGGCGTGGTCCGCGACGACCTCGTCGACCCGGACTGGTGGAGCGACCCGAAGACCGGCCGCCGGGCTCCGTGGGGCTACGCCTTCGACGTGCCGTACCGCGACGAGGACGCGGTCGGCGACATCAAGCAGATCTGGGAGCCGTCCCGGCACCAGTACCTGACCGTGCTCGCCGCCGCCTACGCGATCACCGGCGACGAGCGGTACGCCGAGCGCGTGGCCGACCACCTCAGGTCGTGGTGGGCGGCCAACCCGCCGCTGCGTGGGGTGCACTGGATCAGCGGCATCGAGCTGGGCATCCGGCTGATCTCCTGGGTGTGGGTGCGCCGGCTGCTCGACGGCTGGCCGGGCGCGGCCGCGCTGTTCGAGGACAACCCGGTGGCGGTGAACCAGATCTGGCACCACCAGCGCTGGCTGGCCGGCTTCCCCAGCCGGGGCTCATCGGCGAACAACCACGTCATCGCCGAGACGGCCGGGCAGTTCGCCGCGGCCTGCGCCTTCGCCTGGTTCCCCTCGTCGCAGAAGTGGCGGACCGACGCGCTGCGCTCGCTGGAGCGGCAGCTGCGCTCCAACACCTTCCTCTCCGGCCTCAACCGCGAGCTGGCCACCGAGTACCACGGACTCGTCCTCGAACTGGGTCTGGCCGCGGTGGCCGAGGCGGACGCCGCCGGTGTGCCGGTGCCCGCGACGGTCCGGCTCGTGCTGCTGCGGATGACCGACGCGCTCGCGGCCGTCGTGGACAGCGGCCTGCGCCCGCCGCGCCAGGGTGACGCGGACGACGGCCACGGCCTGATCGTCGACGGGCCGGGCACCGACCGCTGGGGCTCGCTGCTCGCCACCGGGGACGCCGTCTTCGGGCGGCTCGACTGGTGGCCGACGGTGACCGCCACCGACGTGCGCACCCCGCTGCTCGCCGCGCTCGTCAAGGCCGGCGCGGCGAAGGGGATCACCCGCCCGACGAGCCGGCCGGACCACTTCGCCGACGCGGGCATGACGATCCTGCGCGACACGGGAGAGACGGGCGAGGTCTGGGCCCGCTGCGACGGCGGCCCGCACGGCTTCCTGTCCATCGCCGCGCACGCCCACGCGGACGCGCTGTCCCTGGAGGTCCGGCACGACGGCGTCGACGTGCTGGCCGACCCGGGCACGTACTGCTACCACGGGCAGCCCGAGTGGCGGCAGTACTTCCGGTCGACCCTGGGCCACAACACCCTGCAGCTCGACGACAGCGACCAGTCCGTCTCGGGCGGCCCGTTCCTGTGGACGAGGCACGCTCGCACCCGTGTCCTCGCCGTGGAGACCTCCGGCGAGGCCGCGGCCCGCTGGAGCGCCGAACACGAGGGCTACGAGGGTGCCGTGCACCGGCGCCGGGTGGAACTGGCGCCCGGGGGAGCGGAGTTGACGGTGGTGGACGAGGTCACCGTCACGGACCGGGCCGTGCGCCTGGCGTTCCACCTCGGCCCCGCGGTCACCGCGGAGCTGACGGACGACCGTGCCGTCCTCACCTGGAGCCGTGACGGCGAGGAGCGCTCCGCGGTCCTGGACCTGCCGGGGCAGCTGTCCTGGCGGGCGCACCGCGGCGAGACGAACCCGCCGCTGGGCTGGTACTCGGCCGGCTTCGGGCGCAAGGAACCCAGCACGACCCTGGTCGGCACCGGATTCACCGACGGCACGGAGGGCTTCACCACCGTGCTCAGGTTCCGCGGCTAGGGGGGCGCGTGGGGAACAACAGACGGCACTGGACACCCGCGGCGGCCCTGCTGACGCTGGCCCTGCTGGCGCTGACCGGCTGCGACAGCCCGCCACCGCCCACCGAGGCGAAGCCGACCGCCGCACCGCCCACGCCCGTGGCCCGGGTGTGCGACAAGCCCGAGCCCGGACCGGCGAAGGCACCCGCCGGCGCGGTGACGGTCGACCCCAAGAAGGTCAACGACCTGGCCGCGAAGACCAGGCGCAGCCCGGCGGGCACCACGTTCTGGCTGAAGCCGGGCAAGCACCGGCTCGAAGCGGACCGCTACGCCCAGGTCATCCCCAAGAAGGGGAACCGCTACCTCGGTGCGCCCGGCGCGGTGCTCGACGGCGGGAAGAAGAACCAGTACGCGTTCGGCGGTGCGGCGCCCGGCGTCACGATCCGCTACCTCACCGTGCAGGGGTTCGTCGCGCCGCAGGACCAGGGCGTCGTCAACCACGACTCGGCCGACGGCTGGGTGATCGAGCACGCGACCATCCAGCGCAACTCCGGCGCCGCGCTCATGGCCGGCGCCCGCCAGCACGTCCGCGCCAACTGCCTGCGCGACAACGGCCAGTACGGGATGAACGCGTACAAGCCCGACGGACGCATCACCGGCCTGGTGGTCGAGGGCAACGAGATCGTCGGCAACAACACCGACGACTGGGAGGCCAAGCGCGAGGGCTGCGGCTGCACCGGCGGCATCAAGTTCTGGGCCGTCAACGGCGCGGACGTACGCGGCAACTGGGTGCACGACAACCGCGGCACCGGGCTGTGGGCGGACACCAACAACAACGACTTCCGCATCGAGAACAACCTGATCGAGAACAACGACGGCGCCGCACTGATCTACGAGACCAGCTACAACGCCGTCATCCGGAAGAACACGATCCGGCGCAACCAGTGGATCGAGGGCCGCGGCGCCGCCGAGAGCGGCGACACCTTCCCGTACGCCACCGTGTACATCTCCGAGTCGGGCGGTGAACCGCGGATCAAGGCCCGCACCGACAAGATCGACATCTCCGGGAACCTGCTGGAGAACAACTGGGCCGCGATCACCCTGTGGGAGAACGCCGACCGCTTCTGCAACAGCCCGGCCAACACCTCCTCCGCGGACTGCACCCTGCTGGTCAAGGACGTCGACCGCTGCGCCCAGCCGAGGATCGCGAGCGATCCGCTGTACGACGACTGCCGCTGGAAGACCCAGCGGGTGGACATCCACGACAACCGCTTCGTCCTGGACCGGTCCGTGGTGAAGTGCCTGGACGGGTGCGACCGCATGGGGCTCCTCTCCAACTACGGCACCTATCCGAAGTGGTCGCCGTACAAGGGCGAGAAGGTGGCCCGGGCGATCACCACCGAGCAGGACAACCGCTGGCACGACAACACCTACGTCGGGCCGTGGAAGTTCGTCACCCAGGACACGAGCCGCGTCCTCGGCTTCACGAAGTGGCGGGGCAAGCCCTACGGGCAGGACAAGGGCAGCACCATCGCCGCACGGGCGGGTGGTTGAGATGCGAGGGAATCCGCGCCACGGCGACATCACGACCGCACCCGACACGGCGAAGCCGGCGGACACGGCGAGCACCGCGGACCCGCGGCCCCGGGCTCCCAGGATCGTCGGGTTCTCCTGGGGGCTGCTGATCCTCAACACGCTCGGCTCGGCCGGCGCGAAGACCGTCATCCCGCTGCCCCGCTCCCTCATCCAGGTGGCCACCATGGGCGCGCTGGTCGCCGCGTTCGCGCTGGCGCTCGCCGCCAATCCCCGGCTGCGCCTGCGATCCAGCGCCTACGTGCTGCTGCTCACCCTGCTGCTCGTACCGAGCGTCGTCTCCAGCGTGAACCTGGAGTCCGGCTTCGGCGCGCTGTTCCGCTGCGGCCGGCTGACGCTCTTCATCTGCACCCTCTGGCTGCTCAGCCGCTGGTGGGACGGCAGCCTGACCTTCGTACGCAGCCACATCCGCATGTACTTCGTGGTGCTCGGCTCGGTGGCCGCGGGCCTGGTCATCTCACCGGGCGCCGCCATGCCCGAGGTCTACGGCGGTCGGCTGGTCGGCGCCCTGTGGCCGCTCACCCCGCCGCAGATCGGCCAGTACGCGGCGGTGATCATCGGCCTCACCGTGCTGCTCCTGCTGGGTCGCAGGACCGACCGGGCGAGCGCCGCGGTGGTCATCGTGCCCTCGCTCGTCCTGCTCCTGCTGACCCACACCAGGACGGCCACGCTCGGGCTGCTCATCGGCCTCGCGCTGGCGATCGGCTCGCTCGTGCTGACCAGCGCCGCCGCCCGCCGGTTCTTCACCTGGACCGTGGTGTGCGCCGGGGTGGGCGCGGTGGTGTTCGCCTCCGCGCTCCAGAAGTGGTTCCTGCGCGGGCAGACCCAGGAGAACTTCTCCAACCTCACCGGCCGGGCCAAGGTCTGGGACGCCCTGCTGGCCGCGCCCCGGTCCCTCTCGCAGCAACTGTTCGGCACGGGACTGGGCGACAAGTCGTACGGCGGGTTGCCGATCGACAACAGCTGGCTGGCCGTCTACAACGAACAGGGCCTGACCGGTGTCACACTCGTCGCGGCGATCATCCTCGTGCTCGGCGGCGTCGCGCTGCTGCGGCCGCCGTCGCTGCAGCGCGCCGCCGCGATCTTCCTGATCAGCTACTGCGCCATCGCGTCGTACACCGAGGCGGGACTGGGCGACGCGTCGCCGTACCTGCTGCATCTGGGCCTGGCCGCCTCGCTGTTGGCGACGCCCGTCGTGGGGCCCGCACCGGTCCTCGTGCTGCCGAAGCAGGCCACCCCTCGACGACACGTCCCGCGCTGGGCCCGTGGTTCGGAGGTGAGGTGACCATGCACGTCCTCGTGGTGCACAACCACTACGCGTCGGCCCAGCCGAGCGGGGAGAACAAGGTCGTCGACCAGGAGGTGGCACTGCTGCGCGCGGCCGGCCACCAGGTCGACGTGTTCGAGCGGCGCAGCGACACCATCGGTTCCCGGTCCCTGCTCGGCAAGGCCGCGATCCCGCTGCTCGTGCCGTGGAACCCGGCGGTCCGCGCGGAACTCACCGCGAAGCTGCGCGCCGAGCGGCCCGACGTCGTGCACATCCACAACGTCTTCCCGCTCCTGTCGCCCGCGGTCCTCGCCGCCTGCGCCGACGCCGGTGTGCCCGCCGTCGCCACGCTGCACAACTACACCCAGGTCTGCCCGCCCGGCACGCTGCAGCGCGACGGACGGCCGTGCACCGAGTGCGTCGGGTCGACACCGCTGCCCGCCGTCCGGCACGGCTGCTACCGGAACTCCCGGCTCGCGACGGTGCCGCTCGCGGTCAGCCTGTCGGTCAACCGGCGGCGCTGGTGGTCGGGCGTGGAGCGCTTCTTCTGCATCTCGCAGTCCCAGCGCGACGTCCTGGTGGGGGCCGGCATGCCGGCCGAGCGCCTCGCGGTGAAACACAACTTCGTGCCCGACCCGGGCACGCGCCGCACCGACGCGGGCGAGCACGTGCTGTACCTCGGCCGCCTCGCGGAGGCCAAGGGCGTGCGACTGCTCATGACCGCGTGGGACGAGATCGCGGCGAGCGGCGGTGTCGGCGTGCCGCTCGTGATCGCCGGATCGGGGCCGCTGGAGCGGGAGGTGACCGCCTGGGCGGCCGGCCGCGACGACGTGCGGTACGCCGGCCTGTACGACACGGCGGAGTGCCAGAAGGCCATCGCCCGGTCGGTCGCCGTGGTGGCTCCCTCGACATGGCTGGAGGCGTTCGGCCTGGTGGCCGTCGAGGCGATGGCGGCCGGGGTGCCGACCGTCGCCGCCGGGCACGGAGCCTTCGTCGAACTCGTCGAGGACGGGACGACCGGGCTGCTGCACCGGCCCAACGAGACGGCCTCGCTGGCAAGTTGCCTGCGCCGGATCGCGGCCGACCCGGACCGCAACCGGGAGATGGGCCGTGCGGCCCGGCGCCGCTACGAACAGGACTTCAGCCCGGCCGTCGGCCTGGAGCGCCTGCTGGAGGAGTACCGCACCGCGATCGCGGGGCGGTCGGCAAAGGCTCGAGGCGGGGACATCCGCGCGAGCAGGGGGGATGGGGACAAGAGATGACACGATGCCGACTGTGCGGCTCGACGACGCTGGCGAGCGTCGTCGACCTGGGGGCGACGCCACCGTGCGAGAGCTTTCTGGCCGCGGAGCAACTGGACGAGCCGGAGCCGGCGTACCCGCTGCACCTGAGGGTCTGCACCGACTGCTGGCTGGCGCAGATCCCGCCGCTGATCACGCCGGAGGAGACGTTCAAGGAGTACGCGTACTTCTCCTCCTACTCGACGTCCTGGGTCGAGCACGCGCGCACGTTCGTCGCCGACGCCGTGCGGAAGGTGGGCCTCGGCTCCGACGCCTTCGTGGTCGAGGTCGCGAGCAACGACGGCTACCTGCTCAGCCACGTGGTGGACCGGGGGATCCGCTGCCTCGGCATCGAGCCGTCGGTGAACGTCGGCGCGGCGGCACGGGACGCGGGCGTGCCCACGCTCACGGAGTTCCTGTCCCCGGAGACCGGGGCGGCCGTCCGCACCGAGCACGGCCCGGCGAACCTGGTCGTGGCCAACAACGTGTACGCGCACATCCCCGACGTCGTCGGGTTCACCCAGGGACTGCGCGCCCTGGTCGCCGACGACGGCTGGGTCTCCATCGAGGTGCAGCACCTGCTGACCCTGATCGAGGAGAACCAGTACGACACGATCTACCACGAGCACTTCCAGTACTACACGGTCGCCTCCGCGATCCGGGCCCTGGCCAGCGGCGGACTGACGCTCGTGGACGTCGAGCTGCTGCCCACGCACGGCGGTTCCATCCGTTTGTGGGCCCGCCCCGCCGAGATCGCCGGCGAGCCGTCCCAGCGGGTGACCGACGTGCTGGCCCGCGAGAAGGCGGCAGGCCTCCAGGAACTGTCCGGGTACACCGAGTTCTCCGCACGGGTCGCCAAGGTCCGCAGGGACCTCCTGAAGTTCCTGATCGAGGCGGCCGAGCGCGGCGAGACGGTCGTCGGCTACGGCGCCCCGGGCAAGGGCAACACCCTGCTCAACCACTGCGGCATCCGGCCCGACCTGCTCGCGTACACGGTCGACCGCAACCCCTACAAGCACGGCAGGTTCACCCCGGGCACCCGCATCCCGATCCTGGCGCCCGAGCAGATAGCCGCCGACAAGCCGGACTACGTCCTCGTCCTCCCGTGGAACCTGCGGGCCGAGCTGGTCGAGCAGCTGTCCTTCGTGCACGACTGGGGCGGCCGCCTCGTCTTCCCCATCCCGGAACTCAGCATTGTCGAGGTCAACTCATGAAGGTCGTCCTGTTCTGCGGCGGTTACGGGATGCGGATGCGCAGCGGCGCCGCGGACGACGTGCCCAAGCCCATGGCGATGGTCGGCCCGCGCCCGCTGATCTGGCACGTCATGCGCTACTACGCCCACTTCGGGCACAAGGAGTTCATCCTGTGCCTCGGATACGGCGCCCACCACATCAAGAACTTCTTCCTCAACTACGAGGAGACGACGTCCAACGACTTCGTGCTGCGCGGCGGGAAGCCCGAGCTGCTGTCCACCGACATCGCCGACTGGACCATCACGTTCGCGCAGACCGGCATCGAGTCGCCGATCGGTGAGCGCCTGCGCCGGGTGCGCCACCACCTGGACGGCGACGAGATGTTCCTCGCCAACTACGCCGACGTGCTCACCGACGCCCCGCTGCCGGAGATGATCGACCGGTTCGCCGCGCGGGACGCCGGGGCGTCGATGATGGTGGTGCCGCCGCAGTCCTCGTTCCACTGCGTGGAGCTGGGCGAGGACGGTCTGGTCGGCGGCATCACGGCGGTGAGCGACATGCCGCTGTGGGAGAACGGCGGATACTTCGTGCTCCGCCAGGAGGTCTTCGACCACATCCCCGAGAACGGCGACCTGGTCGCCGACGGCTGCGGCCAACTCGCCAAGCAGGGAAGGCTGGTGGCGCACCAGCACCGCGGCTTCTGGAAGCCGACCGACACCGTGAAGGAGCGAGCCGCGCTCGACGAGTCCTACGCGCGGGGTCACCGCCCGTGGGCCGTGTGGGAGCACGACGCCGTCGGGGCGCGAGCGTGATCCGGCTCGGGGCGAGGCCCCTGGACCGGATCGTCGTGGTGGGCGCGCACTGCGACGACATCGCCATCGGCGCCGGCGGCACCCTCCTGACGCTGTGCCTCGCGCGCCGGGGCATCCGCGTCGACGCGCTGGTGCTCTCCGGCGGCGGCACCGAGCGGGAGCAGGAGGAGCGGGCCGCGCTCGCCGCCTTCTGCCCGGACGCCGACCTACGGGTCACCGTGCTCAAACTCCCCGACGGCCGGATGCCGGCGCACTGGGAAGAGGCCAAGGCCGCCGTCGAGGAGTTGCGCGACCGGACCGACCCGGACCTGATCCTCGCGCCGCGCACCGACGACGCCCACCAGGACCACCGGGGCCTCGCGCAACTGCTGCCCACCGCGTTCCGCGACCACCTCGTCCTCGGGTACGAGATCGTCAAGTGGGACGGCGACCTCGGCCGCCCGTCGGCGTACCAGCCGCTGGACCCGCCGATCGCCGAACAGAAGGTCCGGCTGCTGCAGGAGCACTACCCCTCGCAGCGCCACCGGCCCTGGTACGACCGGGAGGCCTTCCTCGGCCTCGCCCGGATCCGCGGTATCGAATGCCACGCGCACTACGCCGAGGCGTTCGCCGTCACCAAACTCATGCTCGATCTGGGGGACTGAACCTTGCGCGTACTGCTGACCGGACACCAGGGCTACCTGGGCACCGTGATGGCCCCGGTCCTGGCAGCCGCCGGACACGAGGTCGTCGGCCTCGACGCCGGCCTGTTCGCCGACTGTGTGCTGGGCCCGCGGCCCGCTGACCCCGCGGGCCACCGCGTGGACCTGCGCGACGTCACGGCCGAACACGTGGCAGGGGTGGACGCCGTGATCCACCTCGCCGCGCTCTCCAACGACCCGCTGGGGTCACTGGCGCCGGAGCTCACCTACGACATCAACCACCACGCCTCGGTCCGCCTCGCCCGGCTGGCCCGCGAAGCCGGCGCACGGCGCTTCCTGTACGCGTCGACCTGCTCCGTCTACGGCGCCGCGGGCGGCGGCGACCTGGTCGCCGAGGACGCCCCGCTGCGCCCGGTGACCCCGTACGCGGAGTCCAAGGTGCGCGTCGAGGACGACCTGCACGCGCTGGCCGACGACGACTTCACCCCGGTGTACATGCGCAACGCCACCGCCTTCGGCTTCTCGCCCCGGCTGCGCGCCGACATCGTGCTCAACAACCTGATGGGGCACGCGCTCCTGTCCGGCGAGGTGCTGGTGCTCTCCGACGGCACCCCCTGGCGACCGCTGGTGCACGCCGCCGACATCGCCCGCGCCTTCACGGCCGCGCTCGAGGCGCCGCGCGAGGCCGTGCACGACCGGGCGTTCAACATCGGCAGCGAGGTCAACAACGTCACGGTCGCCCAGATCGCCGAGCAGGTCGGCGAGGTGGCCGGCGCGAAGGTGAACATCACCGGGGAGAACGGCGCCGACCCGCGCTCCTACCGGGTCGACTTCTCCCGGTTCCGCGCCGCGATCCCCGGCTTCGACTGCGAATGGACCGTGAAGCAGGGCGCCCTCGAACTCGCCGAGGCCTACCGGAAGTTCGACCTGACGCGGGAGAGCTTCGAGCAGCGCTTCACCCGCCTCGCCGTGCTGCGCGCGGCGTCCGAGGCCGACACCGTCGACGACACCCTTCGGTGGCGCCGATGACCGGGACGGGAGAGGAGATGCACGACCTGGTGCGGCGGCTGTACCCGCTGTGCCGGAGCATCACCGGTGACGGGGTGCGTGCCACCCTGGACATCGTCGGCGAGTACGTCCCGCTGAAGATCCACGAGGTACCGACGGGCACCCAGGTGCTCGACTGGACGGTCCCGCAGGAGTGGAACATCCGGGACGCGTACATCGCCGACGCCTCCGGGCGGCGGGTCGTCGACTTCGCCGAGTCCAGCCTGCACGTGCTCGGCTACAGCGTGCCCGTCGCGCGGACCATGCCGCTCGCCGAGCTCCGCGCCCACCTGCACACCCTCCCCGAACAACCGAGCCTGGTGCCCTACCGCACCAGCTACTACCAGCCGCAGTGGGGCTTCTGCCTGGCCCAGGACACCCTCGACGCGCTGCCGGACGGCGAGTACGAGGTGCGGGTGGACTCCACACTCGAGGACGGACACCTCACCTACGCCGAGCACGTGATCCCCGGACAGGTCCCCGACGAGGTCATCGTCTCCTGCCACGTCTGCCACCCGTCGCTGGCCAACGACAACCTGGCCGGCATCGCGGTGGCGACGTACCTGGCCCGGGCGCTGGCCGAGGAGACCCCGTACTACACCTACCGGTTCATCTACGCGCCCGGCACCATCGGCGCCATCACCTGGCTGGCCCGCAACGCGGAGCGCATCGAGCAGGTCAAGCACGGGCTCGTGCTGGCCTGCGCGGGCGACTCGGGACAGCTGACGTACAAGCGGAGCAGGCGCGGCGACGCGGAGATCGACCGGGTGCTGCGGCACGTCCTCAACGCCTCCGAACGCCCGCACAGCGTCAGGGAGTTCACTCCGTACGGCTACGACGAGCGGCAGTACTGCTCACCCGGGTTCGACCTCGGGGTGGGCTCGCTGAGCCGCACCCCGTACGCCGGGTACCCCGAGTACCACACCTCGGGGGACAACCCGGACTTCGTCACCCCGGAGGCGATGGCGGACACCCTCGCCGTCTGCCGCGAGGCGTTCGGCGTGCTCGACCGCAACCGGCGGTACGTGAACCTGAGCCCCTACGGCGAACCCCAGCTGGGGCGGCGCGGGTTGTACGACTCGCTCGGCGGGCGCAGCGACGCGAAAGCGGCGCAGATGGCGATGCTCTGGGTGCTCAGCCTCTCCGACGGCGAGCACAGTCTGCTGGACGTCGCCGAGCGGGCCGAGCTGCCCTTCGACGCCGTCGCCGCGGCGGCCGACGCCCTGCACGACGCCGGGCTGATCAAGGCATGAAACCGATGACCACCGAGGGGGAGACGACGAGGCCGGCGGCGCCGACCGCGCGGCGCGCCATGGCCGGCCGACTGTCCTGGGGCCTCGCCGACCAGGCGGCCTCCAGCCTCACCAACTTCGCGGTGGGGATCTACGTGGCACGTGAGCTCGGCGTGACCGCGTTCGGCGTGTTCAGCCTGGCCTGGCTGACCTACGGCGTCGTGCTCAACGTCGCCCGGGGCCTCGCCACCGACCCGCTCGTGGTGCGCTTCAGCGGCGTACCGGAAGCGACCTGGCGCTCGGCGGCGGGCCGCGCGTCGGGCGCCGCACTCGCGCTGGGCATCGCGCTCGGCGCGGTGTGCCTGCTCATCGGGCTCGGCATCGGCGGGCGCGTGGGGCCCGCGTTCGTCTGCCTCGGCGTCGTGCTCCCGGCGCTGCTCCTCCAGGACGCCTGGCGCTTCGCGTTCTTCGCCGCCGGATCGGGGCGCAAGGCCTTCCTCAACGACCTCGCGTGGGGCGTCGCGCTCGTCCCCGCGATGGTCGTGGCGGCCCGTGTCGGCACCGTCGCCGCCTTCCTGCTCGCCTGGGGCGTGTCCGCCGCGGTCGCCGCGGCGTACGGCTGCTTCCAGTCGGGCATCCGGCCGCGGCTGACCCGGGCGCGCGGCTGGCTGCGCGAGCAGCGCGACCTCGGCTACCGCTACCTCGTCGAGAACGTGAGCCTCAGCGGCGCGAGCCAACTGCGCGCCTACGGACTCGGCGTGATCGTCGGCGTCGGCGCGGTGGGCGCGGTGCGCGGCGCTGAGCTCCTGCTCGGCCCGTTCCTCGCGCTGCTGATGGGCCTCTCGCTGGTCACCGTCGCGGAGGCGGCCCGGGTGCTGCGCCAGGCACCGCACCGCCTCGGCAGGTTCTGCCTCCTGCTCGGCGGCGGACAGGCCGGGACCGCGCTGCTGTGGGGCGGGGCGCTGCTCCTGGTGCCCGACCGGGCCGGCGAGTTCGTGCTCGGCGACGTCTGGCACTCGGCCTCGCAACTCATCATTCCGGCCACCCTCGCCGTCGCCGGCTCCGGGCTCGGCACCGGCGCCGCTGCCGGCCTGCGGGCGCTCGCCGCGGCCCGGCGCAGCCTGCGCTGCCAGCTGTTCGCCTCCGCCTGCTACGTCGGCGGCGGACTCGGCGGCGCGGCCGTGGCCGGCACGATCGGCTCGGCCTGGGGCGTCGCCGCCGCGACGCTGACCAGCTCGGCCGTGTGGTGGCTCCAACTGCGGTCCGCCCTCCGCGAGCGCCACCAGAACACCCTTCCCGAAGTGAGGACGCAATGACCGCCCATCCCAGGTTGAGCATCGGCCTGCCCGTCTACAACGGCGAGGAGTATCTCGCCGAGTCGCTCGACGCCCTGCTGGGCCAGACCTACGAGGACTTCGAGCTGGTCATTTCCGACAACGCCTCGACCGACGGCACCGAGGACATCTGCCGCGGGTACGCCGAGAAGGACGCCCGCATCCGGTACCTCCGGCTGCCCCGGAACATCGGCGCCGCACCGAACCACAACTACGTCTTCACCCAGTGCCACGGCGAACTGTTCAAGTGGGCCTCGCACGACGACCTCTACGCCCGCGACCTGCTGCGCCGCTGCGTCGAAGCGCTCGACGAACGACCGGACGTGATCCTCGCCCACGCCGACCAGGCGGTCATCGACGAAGCGGGCCGGGTGAAGGTCCCGTACGAGTACACGCTCGCCACCGACTCCCCGCGCGCTCCGGTCCGCTTCCGCAGCATGCTGTTCGAGCCCGGGGGCGACGACTTCTACGGGGTGATGCGGGCCGACATGCTGCGCCGGGTGAAGCCGCACGACAGCTACCACCACGCCGACCGCACGTTCGTCGCCGAGATCGCCCTGCACGGGCCCTTCCACCAGGTGCCCGAACTGCTCTACTTCCGCCGCGACCACCCCACCCGCGCCGAGCGGGCCAACCCGTCCAAGCGCTCCCGCAGCGTCAACCTCGACCCGCGCCGGGCCGGACCGCTGCACCCGACACCGCGGCTCCTCGCCGAGTACGTCGGGGGTTTCGTCTCGGCGATCCGGCGGGCGCCGCTGTCCACCGCCGACCGGCGCGCGTGCTACAGCCACCTGGCCGCCTGGATGACCAGCCGGGTGCGGCCGGGCGCGGGCGAGCGGGTCGAGGACCGCGCCCCGGTCGACCCGGACAGGCTCACCGTCTCCGTCGACGAGATCGTCGCCGGGCGGGAAGGCCGTGCGGGCCGCGCCGAGGGTGCCGACCGTGAGGGGACGCGGGAGTGACGCCGGTACGCGTCGGGGTGTTCGGCCTGCTCGGCTCCGGCAACCTCGGCAACGACGGCTCGCTCGAGGCCGTGCTCGGATACCTCCGCACCGAGCACCCCGAGGCGGCCGTGGACGCGCTGTGCGGCGGACCCGAGGCCGTCACGGCCCGGTTCGGGATCCCCGCGACGCGGCTGCACTGGTACCGCGGGGAGTACCGGACCGCGTCCCGGGCGGGCGCCGTCGTCGGCAAGGGCGCGGGCAAACTCGTCGACGTCGTCCGCACCGCCGCCTGGGTGCGCCGGCACGACGTGGTGATCGTGCCGGGCATGGGCGTCCTGGAGGCCACGCTGCCGCTGCGGCCGTGGGGCTTCCCGTACTCCCTGTTCCTGCTCTGCGCGAGCGGCCGGCTGCTGCGCACGCGGGTCGCGCTGGTCGGCGTCGGCGCCGCCCCCATCGGCGAGCGGGCGACCCGGGCCCTGGTGCGCTGGTCGGCGCGGCTCGCCACCTACCGCTCGTACCGCGACACCCAGTCCCGCGACGCGATGCGGGGCATGGGAGTGAACACCGAGCGCGACGAGGTCTGTCCGGACCTCGCCTTCGCCCTGCCGACACCACCGGCGAGCACGCCCTCGGGTCCGCCGGGCCCGGTCTGCGTCGGCGTCATGGACTTCCACGGCGGGAACGACGACCGCGCCCGGGCCGAGGAGATCCACCGCCGCTACCTCGACGGCACGACGCGGTTCGTGCGCGCGCTGATCGAGGAGGGCAGGCCCGTGCGGCTGCTCACCGGTGACGCGTGCGACGCGTCGGTGGTCGCCGCGATCCAGGAAGCGGTGGACTCGCCCCTGGTCACCGCGGCCGAAGCGACCTCGCTGGCCGACCTCATGAAGGAGACGGCGGCCGCCGACGCCGTGGTGGCGACCCGCTACCACAACCTGGTCTGCGCGCTGAAGGCCGGAACCCCGACGATCGCGCTCAGCTACGCGTCGAAGAGTGACGCGCTCATGGCCCGGATGGGTCTCGGCGCGTACTGCCACCCGGCCCGCGAGGTCGACACCGAGCAACTCCTCGAACTGTTCCGGTCGTTGGAGAAGCGCTCGGCCGAGCTGCGCCGCACCCTCGCCGAGCGGAACCAGGTCGCCGCCCGTCAACTCAAGGACCAGTTCGCCGCGTTGACGTCGGCTCTGTTCCCCGCGGCCGTCCCCACCCACACCTCGCGGAAGGCGCTATGAAAGCGATCGAAGTCCCGGAGATCTCCGGCGCGTACCTGTTCGAGCCGACGCCGTTCGCCGACGAACGCGGCTTCTTCTGCCGCACCTTCGACGCCGACGTGGTCCGCTCGGTGGGCCTCGACCCGGACGCCTTCATCCAGGACAGCGTCTCCCGCTCGGTGCGGGGCGTACTGCGCGGCCTGCACCTGCGCTCCGGCGCCGGCGAGGCCAAGCTGGTGCGCTGCTCGTACGGACAGATCTTCGACGTCGTCGTGGACCTGCGGACGGGCTCACCGACGTACCGCAACGTGGCCACCTTCGAACTGTCCGGCGAGACGCAGAAGACCCTCTACATCCCGGCGGGCTGCGCGCACGGCTTCCAGGCGCTCACCGAGACCGCCGACACCTCGTACCGGATCGACCGCCCGCACGACCCGGCCGAGGACGTGACGATCGCCTTCGACGACCCGGAGCTCGCCATCGCCTGGCCGCTGGAGGCCACGTCGATGTCGCCGCGGGACCGGGAGGCGCCGAGCCTGGCCGAGGCCCTGAAGCAGAACGAGACACAGAAGGAGAGCTGAAGTCAGCGTGGACGACGAAGAGTTCGGCCTCCCCCGGTCGCGGACGGCCAACGAGCGGCTGCACGGCATGATCCCCGGGGGCGCGCACACCTACGCCAAGGGCGACGACCAGTACCCCGAGGACCTCGCACCGGTCATCAGTCACGGCCGCGGTGCCCATGTGTGGGACATCGACGGCAACCAGTACATCGAGTACGGCTCAGGACTGCGGTCGGTCAGCCTCGGCCACGCCCACCCCCGGGTGAGCGAGGCGGCGCGGCGGGCGATCGAGCGCGGCAGCAACTTCGTCCGGCCCTCGATCGTCGAGGTCGAGGCCGCGGAACGCTTCCTGGCCACGGTGCCGACCGCGGAGATGGTGAAGTTCGCGAAGAACGGCTCCGACGTCACCACCGCCGCGGTACGCCTCGCCCGCGCCGTCACCGGGCGCCCGCGGGTGGCCATCTGCGGCGACCATCCGTTCTTCTCCACCGACGACTGGTTCATCGGCACCACGCCGATGTCCGCCGGCATTCCGGCGGCGACCACCGACCTCACCGTGGCGTTCCCCTACGGGGACCTGGCCGCCACGGAGGAACTGCTCACCCGGTACGAGGGCGAGGTCGCCTGCCTGATCCTCGAACCCGCCGCCCACCGGGAACCGCCGCCCGGCTATCTCGAGGGCCTGCGCGAACTGGCCGACCGGCACGGCTGCGTCCTGGTCTTCGACGAGATGATCACCGGCTTCCGCTGGTCCGAGGCGGGCGCCCAGGGTCTGTACGGCGTCGTCCCCGACCTGTCCACGTTCGGCAAGGCGCTGGGCAACGGGTTCGCCGTCTCCGCGCTGGCCGGGCGTCGCGAACTCATGGAGCGGGGCGGGCTGCGGCACGCGGGGGACCGGGTGTTCCTGCTGTCGACCACGCACGGTGCGGAGACGCACTCCCTGGCGGCCGCGATGGCCGTGCAGAGCACGTACGTGGAGGAGGGCATCACCGCGCGGCTGCACGACCTCGGCGAGCGACTGGCCGCCGGGGTCCGCGACGCGGCGGCCTCGATGGGCGTCGGCGACCACGTCGTCGTCCGGGGCCGGGCCAGCAACCTGGTGTTCGCCACCCTCGACGAGAACGGTCAGCCGTCGCAGGAGTACCGCACCCTGTTCCTGCGCCAGTTGCTGGCGGGCGGGGTGCTCGCCCCGTCGTTCGTGGTGAGCAGCGCGCTCGACGACGCCGACATCGACCGCACGGTGGACGTCGTGGCCGGGGCCTGCGCCGTGTACCGGAAGGCGCTGGACGCCGCCGACCCGACCCCCTGGCAGGGCGGGCGACCGGTGAAACCCGTCTTCCGCCGCCTGGCATGACGTGACGTGACGTCAGCGGCGCTGCCACCGCTCGTCCTCGGCGACCCGGTCGACCGCCCACGCGGTCGCCGGGACCACCACCAGCGCGGTGCACCAGCCGCCGAGGACGTCGGTCGGGTAGTGCGCGCTCAGAGCGACCTGGGCCCAGCCCATCACCGCACCGGCCAACGTCGCCGAGGCGAGCACGAGCAGGGTGCCGGCCGCCCCGCCGAGCCCGAGCCGGCCGACTACGAGCAGCGCCAGCGCCAGGGCGAGCGCGGTGAAGAAGGCGGTGTGCCCGCTCGGGTAGGACAGGTTGTCGGGGCCGTGGATGGTGCGTCCCACCAGATGCTTGCCCAGCGTCGCGAGCACCACCGTGATGCCGACCGCGGCGACGACGAACACCGCCGCGCGAGGACGCCGCAGCAGCAGACAGCCGGCCACGGCGGCCGCCACCAGCAGCGCGGACCCGGCCGGTTCTCCGAGGAAGTCGATGGTCAGCGCGACGTCACGCCACGGCTGCCCGACGCTGTCGTCCGTCGGCAGGACGAACCACCGGTCCACCGTGCCGGACGCGCTGTGGCCCGCGTACATGACCCCGACCGCGACGACCACCAGTACGGCGACGGCGGCGATCACCCCGAGCCACGTGCGCAACGCCGCGGGCAGCACCGCGGGCGCCCCGCGCCCCCGCCGCTCGACTTCCGGCTCCGCTCCGGCCAGGCGATTCACCGCGAGCCCCCCGTCGTGTCCGACTCACCCAGTTCCAACGACCAGAACCCGCCCGTCGAAGAGCAGCCCCCACTTGTCACCATAACCAACAATCAGTGGCCGGGAGAGTCAAATGTCCGTGTACGCGGCTGACTTGGGAGTCTCCGGTGTGTCGCGCCGCGCGGAAAGCGGGGACGGACCGGACCGATCCGCTGCCCTCACCTGCCGGGCACGGTGAGCGTCACCGTGCCGCCCGGCTTGAGCGCGGTGCCGGGGGCGGGCGACTGGGCGGTCACCGTGAGGGAGTCGTCGCCGATCTCGGAGTCGTCGGTGAACGCCATCCCGTAGTCCAGATCGGCGAGTTGATCGCGCGCGTCGGACACGGTCCCGCCCTTGAGGTCGGGGACGGTGCCCTGCGCGGCGGTGCGACTCCGTGTGGCCGTCGCGGTCGGGGAGGCCGTGGTCGCCGAGGACGGGGACGGGTCGTCGTCCGCCTGGCAGGCCGCGAGGAAGCAGAGGGCGAGCAGCAGGGCGCAGGACGCGGCGGTGCGGCGCGCGGGGCGTGAGTGGTCGAGGTGCATGGACAGGGCTCCCCGTGGTGGTGTCCCACGGACCTCCCGTAGGACGGCAGACTCACGTTGACCGCCCGTGCCCCGTCGCGCCATACGCCGAGAGCCGTAACCCGGAGCGAGCCGTACGAGCGCGCACCCCCACGTCGCCGCGACCGCGTACGCGTGTGGTGAGATGGGCCGAGTATGCGGGAAACAGGCGTCCGCAACCGCTTGTTGGCGTCATGATGTCAGGCCTGCGTGCACAGAGCGCGGGACGACCTTGGGGGGCCGGTGACAGCTATGCAGGCGGTCGGGGCGGACGATCCGGAGCAGATCGGTCCGTATCGAGTGGTGGGCCGGCTGGGTGCCGGCGGCATGGGGCGCGTGTATCTGGCGCGGTCGAAGGGCGGCCGGGCGGTCGCCGTGAAGGTGGTGCGCCCCGAACTCGCGGAGGACCGGGAGTTCCGGCAGCGGTTCGCGCGCGAGGTCGCCGCGGCACGCCGGGTGAACGGTGTGTTCACGGCCGGGGTGGTCGACGCCGACGCCGAGGGCGATCCGCCCTGGCTGGCCACCGCCTACGTACCGGGCGTCTCGCTGGACACCGCGGTGGCCCGGCACGGCGCGTGGGACGTCGGCCCCGTGACGACGCTGGCGGCCGGACTCGCGGAGGCCCTGGAGGCCATCCACGCGTCGGGACTCGTGCACCGCGACCTGAAGCCGTCGAACGTGCTGCTGGCGGCCGACGGGCCGCGCGTCATCGACTTCGGCATCTCGACGGCGACGGAGGCCAGTGCGATCACCCGTACCGGGGTGGTGATCGGGACGCCCGGATTCATGTCGCCGGAGCAGCTGACGGGCGAGCGGGTCGGACCGGCCAGTGACGTCTTCGCCCTGGGCGCGGTCCTCGCGTTCACCGCATCCGGCTCGGGTCCTTTCGGCACGGGTTCGGCCCAGGGGCTCATGTACCGGATCGTGCACGGCACCCCCGAGCTTGACGGCGTCCCCGCCGCGCTGCGCCCGCTGATCGCGCGCTGCCTGGCCAAGAGCCCGGACGCCCGGCCACGCATCGACGAACTCCTTGCGGAGCTGACGGACGCGGAGGGCGCCGCCCACACGGCTCTGCTGTTCACCACCGCGGCCTGGCTCCCGTCGGGCGTGGCCGAGGCGGTCCGCGCGGTGCGCGACGGTGCGCCGGAGAGCCCCGACGCCGCGCCGACGCCGCCGCGGACGCCACCGCACGGAGCGCCGACCACGACCGGACCGCGTCCACCGGTCCCGCACGTGCCGCCGACCCCACCGCCCGCGTACGTGCCCACGGCGTTCGCCGGCGGTCCGCCGGGAGGTGGAGCGCAAGGAGTCTTCGGTCCACCGACGCCGCCTCCGATGGTCACGCCGACGTGGGGCAGCCCGACGCCGGGGACCCGGACGGCGCCGGTGCACGGCATCCCCGGCGGTCCGCCGCGGCCGTCGTCGGGCAGACGCGGCGCGATCGTGGGCGGTTCGGTGCTCGCGGGGGTGCTGGCCATCGGGCTGATCGCCTGGCAGTCGGACAACATCTTCGGTACGGGATCCGGTTCGGACTCCGGGTACGGCGGCTCGTCGCCGAGCTACTCGGCCGGCGCTCCGTCGTACTCGGACACGCCCACCCCGTCGGGCTCCGCGCCCGTCGCGGCCGCGTCGGACAGCCCGTCGGCGAGCGACGGCAAGGCCGACCTGTCCGGTCAGTGGGACGGCAACTACGTCTGCAACCAGGGCATCACGGGCCTCGCGCTCACGATCGAGCAGCACGACGACGGCACCGCCGAAGCCGTCTTCTCGTTCTACCCCGCACCCTCCAACCCGGAGGTGCCGCGCGGCTCGTTCGCGATGGAGGGGACATTCACGAACAACGTCCTCACTCTGCGGGCCACGCACTGGATCGACCGGCCGGACAACTTCGACTCGGTCAACCTCCGGGCCACCTACGACACTTCGACCCCCGACCATCTGGACGGGCAGATCTCCGGAGCGAGCTGCACCACGTTCTCGACCCAGCGATCCTGACCGGCTCGTCGGCCCTCCGGCCTACAGCGTCGCGCTCACCTCTGCGATCGCGGTGTCCAGGATCGACAGGCCGAGCTCCAGTTCCTCCCGCCTCGCCGTGAGCGGGGGAGCGATCCGGAAGACGCCGCCCATGCCGGGCAGCTGGACGATGTTCATGTGCAGGCCGAGTTCGAGGCAACGCCGGGTGACCCGCGCACCCAGCACGTCCGAGCTCTCCTTCGTCGCGCGGTCGACGACGAGTTCCAGACCGACGAGCAGGCCGCGGCCGCGGATGTCACCGATGACGTCGTGGCGGGTGGCCATGTCCTCGAGACCGGAGCGCAGGAAGGCGCCGAGCGAGCGGGCGCGCTCGTCCAGGCGGTCCTCGACGGCCACATCGAGGACGGTGTTGCCGACGGCGGCCACCAGCGGGTCGGAGACGTGGGTGGTGAGGAAGAGGAAACCGCGGTCGTACGCCTCCCGCTCGATCTCGGCACTCGTGACCACGGCCGCCAGGGGCAGGCCCGCGCCCAGCGTCTTGGACAGCGTGAGGATGTCGGGGACGACACCGTCCCGCTCGAAGGCGTACCAGGTGCCGGTCCTGCACAGGCCGGTCTGGGCCTCGTCGAGGATCAGCAGCATGCCCCGCTCGTGGCACTTGTGCTGGAGAGCCGCGAGGTAGCCGGGCGGCGGATCGATGATCCCGCCGGAGCTGAGGATCGGCTCCACGAGGCAGGCGGCGAGGCTGCCGGTGGACTGGGCGTCGATGAGGTCGAAGGAGAAGTCCAGCTGGCGGCGCCAGTCGAAGGCGCCGTCGGGCGTGGTGAAGTCGGGGCGGTAGGCGTTCGGCACCGGGATCGCGAAGTGGCCGGGGGCGGTGGGTCCGTATCCCTTGCGGCCCGCGCTGTAGGTGGCGGCCGCCGCGGCCTGGGTCATGCCGTGCCAGGACCGGGCGAACGAGACGATCTCGTGCTTGCCCGTGACCAGCTTGGCCATCCGTACCGCGGCCTCGTTCGACTCGGCGCCGGTCGTCAGGAGCAGCGCCTTCTCCAGGGGATCCGGCAACGTCTCGGCCAGGCGCCGGGCCAGGTCGACCACCGGGCGGCTGAGCATGCCGCTGTACAGGTGGTCGAGGGAGCCGACCTGGCGGCGGACGGTCTCCACGACCGCCGGATGGGAATGCCCGAGGATCGCGCTCATCTGACCGGAGGTGAAGTCGAGGATCTCGCGGCCGTCCGCGGTGTACACGAAGGTTCCTGCGGCGCGCTCGATCACCTCGCGGGTGAAGCCGGTGCCGTAGCGCACGAGATGCCGGTCCGCGTCGGCCCAGAAGGCGGACTCGGACGTCGGAAGGCCGGCGGACGTGGGGGTGGAGGTGACGGTCGACGTGGGGATCGCAGCAGCCATGTCCCCGACGGTAGGGCGACTCCGAATGCCGCGTCCATCACACAGATCCGCCTCTGCTGTTCGGGAGAACCGCACAACAATGGAGCGATGATGAACCCCTGGAGGCTGCGGCTGCTGACGCAGCTGGACGCGCTGGGCACCGTCAGGGCGGTCGCCCAGGCCGTCCATCTGAGCCCGTCGAGCGTGTCCCAGCAGCTCGCCGTGCTGGAGACCGAGACCGGCACCCAGCTGCTCGAACGCACCGGGCGCCGGGTCCGGTTGACCTCGGCCGGGCTGATCCTGGCGCGGCGGGCGCGCGCGATCCTCGACCACATGGACACCGTGGAGGCGGAGCTGCGCGGGTTCGGGGACGAGCCGTCCGGCCTGGTGCGGATCGGCGCGTTCCAGAGCGCGGTGCACACCATGGCCGTGCCCGCCGTGACCCGGCTCGCCCGTACGTATCCCCATCTCGACGTCCAGCTCCTGGAGTTGGAGCCGCACGCGAGCGTGCCGGCGCTGCGGGTCGGCGACGCGGACCTCGTGATCACGACCACGGACCTCGGCGAGCTGCCGCTCGGCCCCGACCTCGACCTCCTGCCGCTGGCATCGGACCCGATCCTGCTGGTGCTGCCGCCCGACCACCCGGCGGCCGGGCGCGGACCAGCGGATCCGGGCGCCTTCGCCGACGAGCCGTGGGCCCTCGACATCCCGCAGTCGTACATGGCGAACCTGGCGCTGCGACTGTGCCGGAAGGCAGGGTTCGAACCCCGCGTCGTGGGCCGGTTCAGCAACTACATGCTGACCCTGGAAATGGTCGAGGCCGGGCACGCGGTCGCGCTGCTGCCCGGCCTCGCCGTCGACGCCGGCCGCTACCGCGTCGCCACCCGGGAGCTGGCCGACCCCGTGACCCGGACGATCACGGCGGCGATCCGCAGGAGCGTGCCGCGTCGCGCGGCGGTGCACGTGGTGCTGGACGCGCTGCGGCCACCCTCGGCCGGCGATACGGCGTGATCAGCGGCGCGCGGTCCGGCCCACGGCTCGGTCGGTGGGGAAGCGCACCTGCGTGAGCTCTTCGGAGGTCTGCCAGATCCTGCGGGCGTCCTCGGTGCTGTGCAGGCGGGAGTAGAGCTTCTGCTCCGCGGGCGGGCCGCCCAGGTGGCCGGGGCCGCGGGGCCCGTAGAACCGGCCGCGCTCGGCGTCGGGGGAGGCGGCGGCATAGAGGGCCGGAAGGGGCGCGGTCTCGACCGTTCCCACGACGATGCCGAGGCGGGACAGGATCCGGATCAGCCGCACGCCCAGGGTGTCCCTGCCGCGGCCGACCTCGGGACGCGCGGCGAGCAGGTTCGTCGGGACGACACCGGGGTGGGAGAGGTTGCTCGTGATGCCCCAGCCCGCCGCCCGGCTGCGCCGGTCGAGTTCGAGGCCGAAGAGCCTGAACGCGATCTTCGACGCGCAGGGCGGGCCCGGTACGGGGACAGAGGCTGCCGCACGGCCGGGTGACACGTGAACTGGCTGTGTGCGATGGAGTGTTGGGCGGATTCTTCACTAGTTGGGTGGCGGTTGTCGGCGGTATGGAGAAGATTGGTGAGGAGTCATATGCCCTCGGTAATCTGGCGGCTACCTGACTTCGAGTGGATGGGTGGTGGGGATCCGTAACAGCGGGTTCCAGATCGGTGGTCTCCTTGCCGAAGTCGATGAGCTCCAGTGGAGCAGGCCCGACAACGCAGCTCTGTGACGACCAAATCGCAGTGGTGACGGTGGACGCGGTCGGCACCGTGCTGGCCCACAACGAGCGGGCCGGGGCGTTACTGATGCGGGTCAGGGCCGGTGTGGCGTTCGGTGAGATCGCCCCCTCCTGGCTCGCCGAGGCACACCGGCTGCGGGTCGCCGGCGATGCGGGGGAGGAGCCGCCGCTGTGGGCGGCGGGGTGGATCGGCGGACGGTGGGTGAGGGCGCTGGCCGGACCGGACACGGGCGGTGCGGTGACCTGGTGGCTGATCGGTGACGACAAGCCGGACGGCGCCACCGGCGGCCTGGACGCCACCACGGGTGAACTGAACGGCAGCGGCGGCGGTCCGGCCGGTCCCGCCGGCGAACGGAGCCGCACCGCCGAGGAGTTGGCGCGCGAGCGGGCGAGAGTCGGACTGCTGCGGGAGGTGTCGTACGAGCTGCAGGGGGCCCCGAACGTCGAGCAGTGCCGGGCGGCGATCGTGCGGAGGGCGGCGCTCCACCTGGCCGACACGGCGGTCCTGGTCTCCGCGGGCGACGGGCGCACCTTCCCGGTGACCCGCTGCGCCAACGGCAAAGCGGTGACCCAGGAACGGATCGCACTGGATCCCGGCCGGGTGCCGGGCCTGGCCGAGGCGCTGCGGGGACTGCCCGTCGTGGCCTCGGACTGGATCGACCCTCGTCAACTCCCGCGCTGGACGATGCCCGACGACTCCGCGGACGGCGCCACCGAGGTCGGGGCGCTGATGGTGGTGCCGCTGGCGGGGCACGGCGCGCGCACCGGAGCCCTGATCCTGCTCCGCCACCGCCCGGCGACGTTCACCGCCGCCGAGGAGTCCTTCGCCGCGCTCTTCGCCGCGCGCGCCGGCGCGGCACTGTCTCTCGCCCAGATCCACGCCCACCAGGCGCAGGTCGCCGCGGTGCTGACCCGTGGACTGCTGCCGCCGGTCCTGGGCCGGGTGCACGGGATCGACTTCTCCGGGCGCTACCGCGCCGCGGGAGCGGGGGAACGCGTCGGCGGCGACTTCTACGACGTCTATCCCGCGGACACGTCGGCAGCCGAGTCCGTCGCGGTCCTGGGTGACGTGTGCGGCAACGGGCTGGAGGCAGCCGTCGTCACCGGAGCCATCCGCACCTCCCTGCGGGCGCTGCTGCCGTTCGCCGCCGACCACAGTCGTCTGCTCACCCTCCTCAACACCGCACTGCTGCCCACGCACCAGACGCCCTTCGTCACCCTCGTCCTCGTCTCCGCGCGGCGCCGCGGCAGGCGGGTCCGGCTGCGGATCTCGAGCGCTGGCCACCCCACCCCGCTGATCGTGCGTACCAGCGGCCGGGTCGAAGAGGCCCCGACGGCGGGCACGTTGATCGGTGCGGTCGCCGACCTGGAGTTCGTCACCGCCGAGGTCACCCTGCGCCCGGGGGAGACCTGCCTGCTCTACTCCGACGGGATCACCGAGGCACGCGGCGGGCCGCTGGGCGAGTCGATGTTCGGCGAGGACCGGCTGCGCACCGTGCTGGCGCAGTGCGCCGGGACGCCGGCCGAGGTGGTCACCGAACGCGTCCAGATGATCGCGGAGCAATGGGTGGGTGAGGGCAGCCACGACGACATGGCCCTCCTCGCGATCGGCGCACCCCGGAACACCCCTTCGACACCTGTGCACGAGAAAGACCAGAGAAGGTGAACCGCATGAGCGGTGGCAAGGACACATACCCCTCCGCCGAGTCACGTGAACAACTGTGGCAGGCACTCATCGACGGCGACGAGACCCGCGCCGTCACCGTCGTGCGCCGCGCGCTCGACACAGGTGCGGCGGAGCGGGTCCTGCTCGAACTGATCGCACCGGCCCAGGAACGGGTGGGCCTGGCCTGGGCGGCCAACGACATCACGGTGGCACAGGAACACGCGGCGACGTCGATCAGTGAGCGGTGCGTCGCGGCCGTCGCCGACGCCACCGCGCCCTCCCTCGAGGACGCCGTCGCGGGCCGGGTCCTGGTGGCGTGTGTCGACGGCGAGTGGCATGCCCTGCCCGCGCGTCTGGTCAGCGAGGTGCTGCGGCTGCGGGGCTGGCGTGTCGACTATCTCGGCGCGCAGGTGCCCACCGAGCATCTGATCGCGCACGTGCACCGCACCGGCGCCCAGGCGGTGCTGCTGTCCTCGTCGATCCCGACCCTGCTGCCCGGCGCCCACCAGGCGATCGGTGCCTGCCGGAGCGTCGGGGTCCCGGTTCTCGCCGGAGGAGCGGCGTTCGGTCCGCAGGGGCGCTACGCCCGGCTGTTGCGGGCCGAGTGGGCCAAGGACGCCTCGGCCGCGGCGGCTCTGCTCGGCCGGAACCCGACGCGGACCCGTGCGCAAGCGGTCCGCCTGCCCGAGCAGGATCTGCCGCACCTGAACGACCAGGAGTACACCATGGTCTGCAAGACCAAGCCGCAGCTGGTCAAGCAGACCCTCGTCGACGTGGAGGAGGGTTTTCCCGCGATGCGCCACTACAGCGCGTTTCAGCTGGACCGTACCGTCGAGGACATCGACTTCGTCGTCAGCTACCTCGCCACCGCCCTCTACGTCGACGACGCCGGCCTGTTCCACCGGTTCATCACCTGGACCGCGGACATCCTGGCCGCCCGCGGCGTCCCGCCGTGGTGTCTGCTCCCCGCCCTGGAGTCGCTGCTGACCCAGCTCAAGGACTTTCCCCGGGCGACGGGCATCCTCGGCGCCGCCCGCCACCTCCTCACGCCTCCCGGGCCCGCACAACTCGCCTGATCACACCGTGCGTCGTGGCCTTCGGGGGGACGACGGCGTCGGCGGCCCGACCACGATGTCCCGCTTGAGGATCTTGCCGGTCGCCCCCTTGGGGAGAGCCTCGACGAGGCGTACGATCCGCGGGTACTTGTAGGCGGCCACCCGCTGTCGTACGTAGTCCCGCAGCTCGCCCGCCGTGACGCGCGTCCCGGCCTTGCGCACCACCACGGCGGCGACCTCCTCACCGCGCTCCGGGTCGGGCACCCCCACCACCGCGGCCTCCGCGACGTCCGGGTGCCCGTACAGGACCTCCTCGATCTCGCGCGGACAGACGTTGTAGCCGCCGCGTATGACGAGGTCCTTCTTGCGGTCGACGACGTAGTAGTAGCCGTCCTCGTCGACCCGGGCGAGATCGCCGCTGTGGAACCAGCCGTCCCGGAAGGCGTCCGCGGTGGCGTCCGGCCGGTTCCAGTACCCCTTCATCACGTTCTCGCCGCGGATCACCAACTCGCCCACCTCGCCCGGGCCGACCACCGAACCGTCGTCCGCGACCAGCCGCACCTCGACCCCGCGGACGGGGCGCCCGACGGAACCGGGCCTGCGCGGCTCGTCCGGCGCATTGAAGCAGGCCACCGGCGACGTCTCCGAGAGTCCGTACCCCTCCAGGACGGTGACCCCCAGTTCCCGCTCGACGGCGTGCAGCAGCTCGACGGGCAGTGAGGCGCCGCCCGAGACGGCCAGCCGCAGCCGTGGCAACGCGCGCCCGATTCCTTGGCGGAGCAGCGCGCCGTACATCGTGGGGACGCCCAGGAAGACGCTCACGTCGTCACGGCGCACCGTCGCCAGGGCCTCGGCGGCGTCGAAGCGCGGCAGCAGGGACAGGCCGGCGCCCGAGGCGACCGCGGTGTTCAGGGCGCAGGTCTGGCCGAACGCGTGGAACAAGGGCAGACCGCCGAAGAGGACGTCGTCCGGGCCCACGTCGAGCAGCGTCCGCGCCGTCGTCAGCGCGTTGCCGACGAGGTTGCGGTGCGTCAGTTCCGCTCCTTTCGGAGTGCCCGTCGTGCCGGACGTGTACAGGATGACCGCGGTGTCGTCGTCGGCGGCGCCGGGAGTCCCGGTCAGGGGCGGGAACGCCTTCAGCGACGCGGCGAACGTCGCGGGATCGGCGACCAGACACTCCGCCCCGACCCGGACCGCGGCCGCTCCGGCCTCGTCCGAGCAGGAAGGGGAAGCGACCAACAGGCGGGCACCGCAGTCGCGCAGCACGAACTCCATCTCGCCCGACTTCAGCAGGGGATTCACCGGGACGACCACGCCACCGGCGCGCAGGACGCCGTAGTACACGACGGGAAACTCGGCGACATTGGGCAGAGCCACCGCGACCCGGTCCCCTGCCCGCAGCCCCTTGGTGCGCAGCAGCGCCGCGAGTCGGCCGGTCAGCTCGCCGAGCCGGGCGTACGTGAGCAGGGTCGCGCCCTGCCGCACGGCCGTCCGGTCAGCGTGGTGTCGGACGGATCGGGCCAGGAGTGCGGGCAGATCGGTCATGCGGATTCCTTGTCGTGGGAGTCGTGGGAGTCGTGGGAGTCGTGCGCGTCGTGGGCTTGTGCGAGGTGATGACGTCCAGCGGCGCGACCCCGCCGCGCGCACCGCCGGAGAAGTACGCGTCGCCCCAGAACGCCTCCGGCAGGGCGCGAGGTCGGTGCGGTGTCAGCCACAACCGGAGGGCCTGTGGGCCCCGTTCGGTACACGGGCCGTTCGCGAACCCGGCGTCGGAGTGCAGGACCGCGTGATTGTTGAGGAGGAGCAGGTCCCCCGCGTGGAGGGCGATGTCGAGTCGGAGTTCCGGGTCGGCCGCTGACGCGTCGATGAGGTCGAACAGCTCCCGGTCGTCGGGGTCCGGGCGCGGCGCTCCGGGCAGGTGCCGGGCCGATTCCAGGCGGCGCCGGTCGTAGCGCAGGCTGAGCCGTCCCCCGGCGCGGTGCGCGAGCGGCACCGCATGCCAGGGGAGGTCCTCGGGGGACTGTTCACCGTGCCGGTCGAGGTGATGCGTGCGGTAGAGGCCGTCGACCAGCTCGGGCCGACGTGCGAGGACCGTGTTGTGGACCGCCGCCGAACTGGCCAGCCGCATGCGTCCCGGAGCGCCGGACGTACGCAGGCACAGCAGGGCGAGCATGTCGGCGTCGTCGGTGTGGAACGCCTGGGGGCCCAAGTCCGCCGGCCGGTACGGCAGATGGCCGAGCATGTGCCCGGTCGCGTTCTGCGACACCGGGACGCCGAGGTGCCGGCCCAGACCCCAGAGGAGAACGGCGGCCGCCGCGGGGCCGTACCGCTCGACCGGCAGGCCACGTACCAGAACGAAACCCCGGCCGGTCTCCAACTCGGCCGCGACGCGGGCGAGATCGGCTGTCAGTGACGGTACGGGGAACCGGTCGGCGCTCACCTTGAGCAGGGGCGTGCCCCGTGCGCGTACCGACCGCACGGCGGCGTCGAGCTCGTCACGCTGATCCGGTCCCGGGCGCAGCACCCAGGAACGGGACCGCGCCAGGTCCCGGCCCTGCCACACGGCCGGGCCGGTACAGGGACGACGTAGATCCTCCGAAGACTTCCCGCGCACCAGACATCTCCTGTATCTGCTTTCTCCGCCGACGATTTCCACAGCGGTCAGGGACAACAGATCTGTTTCGTCAGTGAATTGAGTGAGACGGTTTGCTGAGTGAGACGGTGTATTCAGTCAGGCCGCCAATCGGGCGAGGCCGTGAATTGGGTGAGAGCGTGAATTCCGCCGGATTCTCGTGCAAGCTCGGCGGTGGTGACACGCTAGGTCACGGCCCGACGGATCGCTTGACCTGACGGGACAGGTGACTTATCAGTGTGGGACAGAGACTTGGAGAGCGCCGATGAAGCCGCTGGTCCGCAACGCAGCCCTGAGCAGCTACGTGGAGCTCAGTCAGTCCCTCGGCATCGACCCGCGCGGCCTGATGAAGCGTGTGGGGCTCGATCCCGTCGGGCTCGCCGTCCAGGACCGGTGGATATCCGGCGCCGCCGTGACCGAGCTGCTCGAACTCTCCGCCGCGGCCGCGCACCGCGAGGAGTTCGGCGTGCTCCTGGCCGAGCGCCGCCGCTTCTCCAACCTCGGGCCCATCAGCCTCGTCCTGCGCGAGGAGCCCGATGTGCGCAGCGCCATCGCGCTCCTGGTGCGCCATGAGCACATGGTCAACGAGATGCTGCACAGCCGGCTCACCGAGGCGAACGGGTTCGCGACGGTCAAGGTGGGCCTGGAGCCCGGTGAGACGCGCGAGACCCGGCAGGCCGTGGAACTGGCCGTCGGCGCGTTCCACGGTTTTCTGCGGGTGTTCCTCGGCGCCCGATGGCAGCCGGTCTCCGTGTGTTTCACCCACGGCGCACCCCGCGACACGGCCGCGCACCGGCGCCTCTTCGGGCCGGTCGTCGAATTCGACCGGGACTTCAACGGCATCGTTTTCTACGCCGCCGAACTCGATACCCCCAATCCGATGTCGGACCCCCTGCTGCGCGGTTATGCCCGCCGGTACTTCGAGTCCCTCGCGGTCGCCGAGGACGCCACCGAACGGGACCGGGTGCGGGAACTGATCGAGGTCCTGCTGCCCACCGGGCGCTGCTCGATCGAACAGGTCGCGGGCAGCCTCGGTGTCGACCGCAGGACCGTCCACCGGCATCTGGCCGCGTCCGGCGAGACGTTCTCCTCGCTCGTCAACGCGACACGTACCCAGCTCGCCGAGCAGCTCGTGGCGAACCCGCGCCGCTCCCTGACGGAGATCTCCGGACTCCTCGGCTTCTCCGCGCCGAGCGCCTTCTCCCGCTGGTTCCGCGACCAGTTCGGCACCAGCGCACGCGACTGGCGGCGGAAGCGGTCCGCCGAGGGGTCCGTCCCCGAGTGAACCGAGGAGCCTGTCCCCAAGTGACAAGTCTCCTGTCACCTCGGGTAAAGCGCGACGCGTAACCCGCTCTTAACGTGGCCGTACCGCAAGGGACACCGCGGACCCGTCCGCCAATTCCCTTGTGATGGCCATGAGTTGGGCCGCACTGCCTGCCTGGCCGACCGCCCGACGCTTCGCGTACCAGGAGATGACCCATGCACTTCCTCGACGACTCCCTGCTGCCCGAGAACCAGGAGAAGCTGGTGATCCAGGCCGCGCCCTACGGCCCGGAATGGCTCCCCGGCGACGCCGACGACCTGCCCCTGACCATGGACGAGCACGTGCAGGCGGCGGTCGACTGCCACAACGCGGGCGCCACCGTGCTCCACATCCACGTACGGGAACTGGACGGGCACGGCTCCAAGCGGATGTCCATGTTCAACGAACTGATCGGCCGGCTTCGCGAGGCCGTCCCCGACATGGTGCTGCAGATCGGCGGCTCCATCTCGTTCGCCCCCGAGGACGAGGGCGCCGAGGCGAAGTGGCTCAGCTACGACACCCGCCACCTCCTCGCCGAACTCGACCCGCGCCCCGACCAGGTGACCATCGCCATCAACACCAGCCAGATGAACATCGTCGAGATCATGACCGACGACGACCTGGCCGGCACCTCCATCGCCAAGCCCGACTACTACCAGGCCTACCGCGACATGGTCGTCGAGGCAGGACCGGACTTCTACCTCGAACACCTCGAGCGGCTGCACGCGAACGACATCCAGCCGCACTTCCAACTCGCCACCCTGGCCCAGCTGGAGACCGTCGAGCGCCTCATCCGCAGCGGCGTGTACACCGGCCCGCTCGTCCTCAACTACGTGGCGATCGGCGGCGGTTTCGCCGGACGCCACCCGGCCGACCTCGTCGAGTTCGTCCGCCGCGTCCCCGACGGAGCCGTCCTCACCGTCGAGTCGTCGATGCGTGCCGTCGCCCCCATGAACGCCATCGCCATCGCCCTCGGTGTCCACGTGCGCGTCGGCAACGAGGACAACCTGTGGGCCCGCAAGGGCGAGCCCATGAGCTCCGTACGCCAGGTCGAGCAGATGGTCACCCTCGCCGACACCCTCGGCCGCGACGTCGCGAGCGGCGCCGAGGCCAAGGAGATCTACCACATCGGCGAGTACTACACGGACACCGACCAGACCCTCGCCCGGCTCGGCATGGTGCCGAACCGGCGGCCCGGACAGCGCGGCTTCATGCTGCGCGACACCGCCCGCTGATCCCCGTAGGAGAAGAGCATCCCCATGGCACACGCCATCCGCTTCCACGAGACCGGTGGCCCCGACGTCCTGCGCCGCGAGACGGTCGACGTCGGCGACCCCGGCCCCGGCGAGGTCCGCGTCCGGCACGAGGCCGTCGGCCTCAACTTCGCCGACACCTATTTCCGTACGGGTCTGTACCCGGCCCCGCTCCCCGCCGGGCTCGGCGTCGAGGCTGCCGGTGTCGTCGAGGCCGTCGGTCCCGGCGTCACCCGCTTCACCGAGGGCGACCGGGTCACGTATACGGGCAGTCCGCTGGGCGCGTACAGCACGGAACGGGTCATGCCCGCCGACTCGTTGATCCGGCTCCCCGACACCATCGCCTCCGACACCGCCGCCGCCATGACGATGCGCGGCCTCACCGCCGCGTACCTGCTGCGCCGCATCCACCCGCTCAAGCCCGGCGACCCGATCCTGCTGCACGCCGCCGCGGGCGGCGTCGGCCTGATCGTCTGCCAGTGGGCGAAGCTGCTCGGGCTCACCGTCATCGGCACCGTCTCCACCGAGGAGAAGGCCGAACTCGCCCGCGCCCACGGCTGCGACCACACCATCCGCTACCGCGCCGAGGACGTCGCGGCACGCGTCAGGGAGCTGACCGACGGGACCGGCGTCCCGCTCGTCCTCGACAGCGTCGGCAAGGACACCGTCGCCGGATCCATGGCCTCGCTGCGCCGCCGCGGACTGCTCGTCTGCTTCGGCACCTCGTCCGGTGTGCCGCCGCTCGACGCCATGCAACTCGTCCTGCACGGCTCGCTGTTCGTCACGCGGCCCGCGCTCGCCGACTACATCGCCGACCCCGCGGAACGGGACGACCTCGCCGGTGAGCTCTTCGGCCACGTCGCCGCCGGCCGCATCGACATCCGGATCAACCAGCGGTACGCCCTCGACGACGCCGCGACGGCGCACCGCGCGCTGGAGGCGGGCCGCACGACCGGCTCGTCCGTCCTCATTCCCTGAGCCCCGCCCGACAGGAGAGCGCACATGACCGAGACCGCCACCCGTGCCCGTCCGCGCATCGACGTCGAACCCCTCACCTGCACCATCGGAGCCGAACTGCACGGCGTCCAGCTCGGCGACGCCGCGCACGACGACGCTCTCTTCGCCGAGATCAGGCAACTCCTCCTGCGCCACAAGGTGTTGTTCCTCCGCGACCAGGACCTCAGCCGCTCCGACCACGTCGCCTTCGCCTCCCGCCTCGGCCCGCTGGAGGACCACCCGGTCCTCGGCAGCGACCCCGACCATCCGGGCCTGGTCCGCATCTACAAGGACCTCGACAGCAAGCCCGAGCACTATGAGAACGCCCTGCACTGCGACGCGACCTGGCGCGAGAACCCGCCGATGGGCGCCGTCCTGCGCTGCGTGGAGACGCCCCCGGTGGGCGGCGACACGATCTGGGTGAACATGGCCGAGGCCTACCGCAGGCTGCCCGAGCACATCCGTACGCAGATCGCGGGGCTGCGGGCCCGGCACAGCATCGAGGCCAGCTTCGGCGCGGTCATGCCGATGGAGCAGCGCCACCAGCTCAAGGCCCACTACCCCGATCCGGAACATCCGGTGGTCCGCATCCACCCGGAGACCGGGGAGAAGATCCTCTTCGTCAACGCCTTCACCACGCATTTCGTCAACCACCACACCCCGGACAACGTGCGGTTCGGCCAGGACCACGCACCCGGCGCGAGCCTCCTGCTGAACTACCTGATCAGCCAGGCGGCGGTCCCCGAGTACCAGGTCCGCTGGCGCTGGACCGAGAACAGCGTCGCCATCTGGGACAACCGCTCCACCCAGCACTACGCCGTCCAGGACTACTGGCCGGCCGTCCGCAAGATGGAACGCGCGGGTGTCGCCGGTGACCGGCCCGCGTGAGCCGCAGGCGATGACCCGCGGATACGCGTGGCTGGTGTTCGCCCTCAGCTTCGGACTGCTGCTGTCCGACTACATGTCGCGGCAGGTCCTGAACGCGGTGTTCCCGCTGCTGAAGGCCGAATGGCTGCTCTCCGACGCCCAGTTGGGCTCGCTCAGCGGCATCGTCGCCCTGATGGTCGGCGTGCTGACCTTCCCCCTGTCGCTGCTCGCCGACCGCTGGGGCCGGGTCAGGAGCCTGGTCCTGGCGGCCGTCGTGTGGAGTCTGGCGACCCTGGGCTGCGCGGTCGCCGCCGGCTACGGCCAGATGTTCCTGGGCCGCTTCATGGTGGGCGTGGGCGAGGCGGCGTACGGGAGCGTCGGGATCGCGGTCGTGCTGAGCGTGTTCCCGGCGGGCCTGCGGGCCACCCTGTCCGGCGCGTTCATCGCGGGCGGCGCCTTCGGATCCGTCCTCGGCGTGTCGATCGGCGGGGTTCTGGCCGGACACCTCGGCTGGCGCTGGACGTTCGGCATCATGGGCCTGCTCGGGCTCGTGCTCGCCGCGGTCTACGGCGTCGTCGTGACGGAGCGGAAACTGGCATCGGCGGCCGACACCGACACCGAACCCGCCTCGGCACCGGGCGCGCGGGCCCCGATGCGCGCGCTGCTGCCGCGGCTGTTCTCCTCCGTGTCCGTGCTGTGCGCCTATGTCGGCAGCGGGCTGCAGATGTTCATCGCGATGGCGCTGCTGGCCTGGATGCCCAGCTTCCTCGACCGCTATTACGGCATGGCGCCCGCCAGGGCCGGGCTCGCCGCCGGGGTCTTCGCGCTGATCACCGGGATCGGCATGGTCGGCGGCGGACTCGTCTCCGACCGGCTCGGCCGCACGAACCCCCACCTCAAGTGGACCGTCGCCATCGTGTGCAGCGTCGGCTCGCTGATCCTGCTCACGGGAGGGTTCCGACTCCCGCCCGGCGCCGCGCAACTCGTCCTCGTCGGCGTCGGGACGCTGCTCTCGAACGCGACCGCGGGACCCGCCGCCGCCATGGTGGTCACCCTGACACCGACCGCGGTCGCTGCGACGGCCATGGCCACGCTCACCCTCGCCAACAGCCTGCTCGGTCTGGCACCGGGACCCGCGGTGACCGGCATGCTCGCCGACCGCATGGGCCTGGACGGCGCCCTGCGCGTGGTCCCGCTCGTCTCGCTCGTGGCGGGCCTGGCCTTCGTCGTCGGCAGACGCCACTACGACCGGGGCCTCGTCCGTGCCACGGCGCCGCCCCTCAGAAAAACGGAGCTCCACGCATGAACCCCACCCCACCGCCCACGGTCGTGCTCGTGCCCGGCCTGCGCGACCACGTACCCGACCACTGGCAGACGGCACTCGCCGCCAGGCTCCCCGACGCGGTGACCGTGCCGCCCCTGACGGACGCCAGAGTCAGCCGCGCCGCCCAGGTCACGGCGCTGAACGACGTACTGTCCGGCATCGAGGGCCCGGTGGTGCTCGTCGCGCACAGCGCCGGAGTCCTCACCACGGTCCACTGGGCCGCTCGGCACCACCGCCCGGTACGCGGCGCCGTGCTCGCGACACCACCGGACTTCGACGCCCCGCTGCCCGACGGCCACCCCGGACCGGAGACCCTGCGCGACAACGGCTGGCTGCCGACCCCACGGACCCCGCTGCCGTTCCCCAGCGTCGTCGCCGCGAGCACCAACGACCCCCTGGCGGCTTTCGACCGGGTCGCCGAACTGGCCCGCGCGTGGGGGAGCGACCTCGTGGATCTCGGCCCGGTCGGACACCTCAACCCCGCCGCTGGTTACGGCGATTGGCCACAGGCGATGGACATCCTGCGGCGCTTCGGCTGCGCCGTGCCCTCGGCCCCGGAGGCCTCCGCATGAGCGCGGACGACTCCAACATCGCCGATTTCCTGCGGTGGTTGCGGAGGCAGCGCGATCTGTCGTTCACCGACTACGCCGAGCTGTGGCGGTGGAGCACCGAGAACCTCACCGACTTCTGGTCCGCCGTATGGGAGTACTACGGGCTGCACACCGTCACCGCGTACGACGACGTGCTCGCCGACGCGACGATGCCGGGCGCCACATGGTTCACCGGGGCCCGCCTCAACTTCGCCGAGCGCTGCCTCGCCCGGGCAACCGATGAACGCCCCGCGCTCATCGCCGTCTCCGAGACCGGCGAGCCGGAGGAGATCTCCTGGGACCGGCTCACCAGGGAAGTGGCGGACGTGGCCGACGCCCTGCGGGCGATGGGCGTGGGCCCCGGTGACCGCGTCGCCGGATACCTGCCGAACATCCCGCAGGCCGTGACCGCCCTCCTGGCGACGGCCGCCGTCGGGGCGACCTGGACCGTCTGCTCGCCGGACTTCGGCACGCCCAGCGTCCTCGCCCGCCTGGGCCAGGCCCGGCCCACGGTCCTGCTGGCCGCCGACGGCTACCGCCACGCCGGCAAGGAGTACGACCGGCGGCCGCACGTCGCCGAGATCCTGGACGGCCTGCCCACGGTCCGCCACCTCGTCGCCATCGACCGGCTGTACGCGTCGGAGGCCGGCCCGGCCTGGTCAGGGCGGCCGGACGTGACCCAGCACGGCTGGCGGGAAGCGGTCGGGCGCCGGGCCCAACTCGCCTTCGCGGACGTCCCGTTCGACCATCCGCTGTGGATTCTGTGGTCGTCGGGCACGACCGGAGTGCCGAAGGGCATCGTGCACGGGCACGGCGGCATCGTCGTAGAACTCCTGAAGGCGCTCGGCCTCGGCGCCGACCTGCGCGCGGACGACCGCTACCTGTTCCACACCTCCACCAGCTGGATGGTGTGGAACCTGATGGTCGCCGGACTGCTGCACGGCAGCACCCTCGTCCTCTACGACGGCAGCCCGACCCATCCGGACATCGACGGGGTCTGGCGGATCGCGGCCCGGACCCGCGCCACGATGGTCGGCGTCGGCGCCGCCTACCTGATCGCCGCAGAGAAGGCGGGCGCCCACCCGGCGGCCGCCACGGACCTCGGCGCGCTGCGGTCCATCCTGCAGACCGGCTCCGCGATGCCCGACAGCACGTGGCGCTGGGTCCACGACAAGCTGGCCCCCGATGCCTGGCTCCAGTCGATCTGCGGCGGCACCGACATCTGCTCGGTCCTCGCCGGAGGCTCCCCACTGCTGCCGGTGCGGACCGGCCGGATCTCCGGACCCGCCCTGGGCGTGGCCCTCGCCTCCTGGGACGCCACGGGGCAGCCGGTCGTGGGGGAGCAGGGCGAACTCGTGGTCACGGCGCCGCTGCCGTCGATGCCGCTCCACTTCGTCGACGATCCGGGGCACGAGCGCTACCGGAGCAGCTACTTCGACGTCTACCCGGGCGTGTGGCGGCACGGCGACTGGGTGAGCGTGGACCCGGACCTGTCCGTCGTGGTGGCCGGACGCTCCGACTCCACACTCAACCGCATGGGCGTACGCATGGGGTCGGCCGATCTGTACGCCGTGGTGGAACGGCTCCCGCGCATCGCGGACAGCCTCGTCATCGGCGCCGAACTCCCCGACGGCCGCTACTACATGCCCCTGTTCGTCGTACCCGCGGACGGCGAACCGTTCGACGACGCCCTGCGCGACGAGATCGTCTCCGCGATCCGACGCAGCCTGTCACCGCGCCACGTCCCGGACGACATCGTCCCCGTGGAGGCGGTACCTCGTACCCTCACCGGCAAGAAACTGGAGGTCCCGGTCAAACGCATCCTCCAGGGCGCCCGCGTGGCCGACGTCAGTGCGGAGGGCGCCGTGACCCGCCCCGACATGCTGGCCTGGTTCGCGCGGTTCGCGGAGCGACGGGGAGGCTGAGGCCGACCAGGCGTGTGCACGTGCGGCTCACGGCACTCGGTGATCCCCGGTCCCGCCGGCCACTGTGAACGGGCCGTGGCGGCCGATGTCAGGTGGCGGGGCATGAACGCATCAGACGTCCCGCCCGGCACACGAGTTTCTCGGGTACGAGGTGTCTCAGGCGGCGACCGGCAGGGCGGCCCTCGCGGCGATCCGCGACCACGCGCCGCACCTCGTGCTGCTCGACGTGATGCTGCCCGACATCGACGGGTTGAAGGTGGTGCGCCGGTTGCGGCAGGCCGGCTCGACGACCCCGGTGGTCTTCCTGACCGCCCGCGAGAGCGGGCAGGGCATCGTGGGCGGCCTCGATCTGGGGGCCGACGACTACATCACCAAGCCGTTCCGGCTCGCCGAGGTCGCCGCCCGGGTGCGGGCCGTGCTGCGCCGGGGCGAGACGTGGGAATCACGCGCACTCACCGAGAGGGACGCATGGTTGTGACGGTCGCGGACAGGCGAATCGTATGAAGGTCAATGGGACGAAACGGAATCGTGAACGTGTCTGTGCGGCGGGACTTGTCTCGCTCGGTGTTCTGGCCGTGACCGCGTGCGGTGCGAACGACGACCAGGCGAGTGCGCACGCGACGACGGGCAGCACGCAGTCGGCGTCGGCGTCGGCATCGGCGTCTAGGTCTGCGGGCGAGGGCAGTGCGGCATCGAGCAGCTCCGCGTCCGCGCCCACCGGCAGCTCGACGGCGCCCGCGACCACCGAGGAGAAGGCGGCCGCCTCGGATCACGGCGGCATGGGCAGCGACTGCACCACGGACGCCTTGAAGGTGGCGCTCAAACCGTCGGGTCAGGAGATGAACAGCAAGTACTTCGACCTCACCCTGACCAACGCCACGGACGGCACGTGCGCGCTCAAGGGCTATGCGGGCCTGTCGCTGACCGACACGCACGGAAAGCGCGTCGGCGCGCCCGCCACGCGGTCGAACAACGGGAGCGTGCGTGACGTCGTGCTCAAGCCCGGGCAGGCCGCACACGCAGTGGTGCAGACGCCCCGGAAGGAGGTCACCGACGGCAATTGCTGGTCGAAGGCGGCCCGCATCAAGGTCTACCCGCCCAACAACACCGCGCCTTTGACCGCGGCCGCCCCCGGCAGCCTCCAGGTGTGCGGCGACACCTTCACCGTCGGACCCTTCACGGCACACGCTCTCTGAAGCCGGTCCCACGGGAATGGTCAGAGGTCCGCGCCCTTGAACCAGGCCGGGGTGTGGATTCCCGCGCCGCCGTACATCGGGAGCCTCACCGACTCGCCGTAGCGGGCGAGTTGGCTCCACGGGCGGTTGATGCCTGCGCTGCCGTAGCGGCGTACGCGGGTGACGGTGTCGAGGTCGAGAACGTCGACGAGGGTCTCCTCGCCGGGGCCCGCCTGCTGGCGCACGATGCCTTCCGGGTCGACGACGGCGCTCTGTCCGACGCCGGCGGGGTCGGCGGCGTTGACGTTGACGACGTAGACCTGGTTGGTCCAGGCGTTGGCGCGGGCGCAGACCAGTTCCATCTCCCGGTCGCGGGTGGGGGTGAGGGTGGGCTGGATGACGATCTCCGCGCCCAGCCAGGCGAGTTGACGCACCGTCTCGGGGAACGACCCGTCGTAGCAGACGGCCAGGCCCACGCGACCGGCCCCGGGGAAGTCGAAGACGGTGAACTCGTGGCCGGGGGTGGTCTTCTCGTACGGCTGCCACGGGAAGACCTTGCGGTAGCGGGCGGCGATCTCGCCTTGCGGGGAGATCGCCAGGGCGGTGTTGTAGAGGCGCCCGTCCTCGGTGCGCTCGTACACGCTTCCCGGGATCAGCCACAGGCCGGTCTCCACGGCCAGGGCGCAGATCCGGTCGGTGAGCGGGCCCGGGACCGTGACGGCGGCCTGCTCCATCCAGTCGTCCGGGGCCGGCTGGAGCAGTGCGCCCTCGGCGGCGAGCAACAACTCGGGGACGACGACGAGTTGTACGTGGGGGAACAGGTCGCGGGTGGACCGGACCTGGTCGGCGAAGCGCTGCCAGGTCGCCTCGAGGTCGTGGGGTACGGGGGTGGTCTGCAGGGCGGCGATGGCGAGCGTGCGCATGGGTGTCTCAGTCCTCGGTGATGGTCAGTTCGGCCACGGTGGTGCGGCCGTCGCGGAAGAAGCGGTGGAAGCGGGTGCGGACGACGGCCAGGGCCAGGACGCCGGTGACGAGGGAACCGGCGCCGAGCAGGAAGACCCCGCCGATGCCGTGGAAGGACGTACTGCCGTAGGCCGGGTCGTACATGTCGTGGGCGCTGCGGGCGAAGGCGGCCAGCATCATCAGCCCGCCGAGCAGGGGCAGGACCCCGCGCAGCAGGAGGTCGCGGGGCGAGTCGCGCAGGCGGCCCCGGAAGTACCAGACGCAGGCGAGCGCGGTGGTGCCGTAGTAGCAGGCGATCAGCAGCCCGATGCACAGGATGGCGTCGCCGAGGAAGTCGGTGGAGACGAGCGTGAGGACGACGAGGAGGCAGGCGGCCGTCGCGCCGATGAACACGGTGCCGAAGCCGGGGGTGCGGTGCCGGGGATGGACGCGGGCGAAGGCCGCGGGCAGGGCGCCGTGGGCGGCCATGGACAGGGTGCCGCGCGAGGAGCCGACGAGGCTGGTGAGCAGGGCGGAGACCGCGGACACGCAGACGGCCAGCTGCATCACCTTGGCCAGCGCCGTGCCGAGGACCGGTGGGGCCAGGGTGGACAGGATGTCGGCGGCGTTGTCGGGGTTGCCGAGCCCGGTCCCGCCGGTGCCGGTACCGGCGAAGCCGATCGCCGCGAAGGCGGTGAACAGGTAGGTCCCGAGGAGTACCAGGGTGGAGATGACGGCGGCCTGGCCCGCGACGCGTTCCCCGTCGCGCGTCTCCTCGTTCGCGGTGATCAGCGCGTCCCAGCCCCAGTAGATGAACAGGCACAGCATCACCGCCTCGGCGAAGGGGCCGAAGCCGTCGAAGGCGAACGGGTTGATCCAGGTCAGCGACGGTGCGGTGGCGCCGTGCCGGGCGAACGCGGCGGCGCCGAAGCCGAGCAGGGCCGCCAACTGCAGCCCGAGCAGCACGTATTGGACGGACGCCGCCAGGTGCAGGCCCCGGTACGCGATCGAGGTGACCGCCGCCAGCAGCGCCACCGCGGTGATCGCCACGGCGGCGCCGCTGTCGGCGAGGGAGCGCAGGCCGAGCAGTTGGAGCAGGTAGGTGGCACCGACCTGGGAGAGCGCCGTCATCGCGATGAACGTGGCGATCTGCACCACCCAGCCGCCCGTGAGCCAGCCGGTCAGCGGTCCGAAGGCGCGCGTGGTCCACACGAAGGTGGTGCCGCAGTCCGGCATCTCGCGGTTCAGCTCGCGGAAGGCGAACGCGGTGAGCAGGATCGGGACGAAGCCGAGCAGTAGCGCGGCCGGCGCGAGATGCCCCACGGTCAGGGTCACGAAGCCGAGGGTGACGGCGATGCTGTAGGCCGGGGCGACACAGGAAAGACCGAGCGTGACGGAGGCGAGCAGGCCCACCGAACCGCCGCGCAACCCCTTGTCCGGGGCGGTCGTGGGCCCCGTTCCGGCCTCGGCGTCGGTCGGGTTGGGCATGGTGCCTCCGTAAGCCGCAGGTTTGTTAAACGCAGATTTAAGACGTGGGTCGTTGTCCCTTCAATAGGCGTCGGGCTATCGTTAAATCCAGATACAACAGAACGGTGAGGGGATCGGTGTGGCCGCGAGGAAGGGCAGCAGCAAGGAGGCCCGCCGGGCCGAGCTGGGCAAAGCCGTGGAGCGCGCACTCGTGGCGCGTGGGCTGGAGGGCCTGCGGCTGCGTGACATCGCGGACGAAGCGGGGGTCACCCCCGCCGCCGTGCTCTACTACGGCGACCTGGACGCGCTGGTCCACGCCGCGTACCAGCAGGCCATCGAGCGCTACAGCCAGGAACGCGAACGCGCCGCGAACCGCTTCACCGACGCGCGCGACCAACTCGCGGCCTGTATCGACATGGGTGTCGCCGGCGGCCCCGACGACACGCTGACCCGGCTGCTCTTCGAGTACTGGCCACGATGCCTGCGCGACGCCAAGGCCGCGGCCCTCGACAGCGCACTGACGGAACGCCAGATCGCCGTGTACGCGGGAATCCTGGTCCTGGGGCAGGCCCAGGGACACTTCGCCCTCCAGGACCCGCCGCGCCTGCTCGCCGCGAGTTTCGTCGCCATGGAGGACGGCTACCAGATGGAGATCCTCGCCGGCCGCCGCTCCCGCACCGAAGTGATCACCGCCCTGTACGCCTACGCCCGCGCGGTCACGGGGCACGACTTGGGCGATCGGTCCTGAAGCCGGCCGGTCCTGAAGCCGGCCGGTCCTGAAGCCGGCCGGTCCTGAGGTCGGTCGGTCCTGAGGTCGACGCTCAGAGGCGCAGTGCGGCGGTCACGACATCGTTGAACACCGCCATGTTCGTCGCCTCGGAATTGCTGAGGACGACGACGCGGCGGTCGGACGTCGGCAGGCAGGCGGCGTACGCGCGGAATCCTGCGTTCGCGCCGTCGTGGTGGAACCACGGCTCGCCCGCGACGGACCCGACGAACCAGCCGTACCCGTATCCGCGCGAGCCCGGCCCGGCGCCGGTCGTCGCGTGCTCGGTCAGCATGAGCGCGCGGTGCCGCTCGTCGAGCAGCCGCCCGGCGCGCAGGCCGTCGATCCATCGGACGAGGTCGCCGGTCGTGGACCAGACGTCACCGGCACCCATCCCCACGACGTCGAGGTCGAACGACGGGACCGGCCGTCCCGCACCGTCGTGACCGGGGGCCACGTCGGGCCGCTGTCCCGGTGAGCCGGCGAAGGTGGCCGCCATGTCGAGCGGGGCGAAGACGTCTGCCGCGAGGACGCCGCGGTACGGCCTCCCGGTGGCCTGCTCCACGACGTGTGCCAGCAGCACGTATCCCGGACTGCTGTAGTGCCAGCCTCCTCCGGCGGCGAACAACGGCGGCACGGCGTGGAACGCCTCCAGCAGCGCCGAGGGCTCCATCGGCTGGAACAGGTCGATCATCGGGTACTCGTCCCAGTGCCCCAGCCCCGAGGTGTGCGCGAGGAGTTGGTGCAGTGTGATGGCGCGCCACGACGGTGGGCCGCCCTCGACCCAGCGCCCGATCCGGTCGTCCAGAGCCAGCACACCGCGCTGGGCGAGCAGCAGCACCGCGGCGGCCGTGAACTGCTTGCTCAGCGACGCGATCTGGAAACGGGTGTGCGGTGCGCAGCCCGCGGTCGCGACATCCGCGAGCACGGTGTCGCCCTTCACGATCAGCACGGCACCCGGAATCTCGGGGACGATCTGCATCCGCCGACCCTAGAGCCGAGGCCCGTCCCACGCCATGCCCGCGCCGAAGTCCCCCCACAGACCCCGGGCCAGAAGGTCAGGTGGTGTCCTGCTGAGGGGAGCGGAGGACGAGCAGGGTGATCTCGCTGGGGGCGAAGACACGGAACGGCGGGCCCCAGAAACCGGTGCCGCGGCTGGTGTAGAGGAGGGTGCGGTCGCCGTGGCGGCTGAGTCCCGCGAGGGCGGGCTGGTCGAGGCGGACGAGGTGGTGGAAGGGCCAGATCTGGCCGCCGTGGGTGTGGCCGGAGAGCTGCAGGTCGACGCCGCCCGCCGCGGCCCGGTCGATGAACTTGGGCTGGTGGGCCAGGAGCAGGACGGGCAGGTCGGGGTCGGCGCCGTCCAGGGCTCCGTCGAGGTGCGCGCCGTGGCCGGCCAGGCCGGAGGACTCGGCGGTGACGTCGTCCACACCGGCGACCACAAGGGTGTCGCCGCCGCGTTCGAGCAGCAGATGACGGTTGCGCAGCGGCTCCCAGCCCAACTCGTCCATCAGGTCGACCCAGCCCTGGGCCTCGCTGTAGTACTCGTGGTTCCCGGTGACGTAGACCCGGGCCCGGGTGGCCCGCACGGTGCCCAGTGGAGCCGCCTGGGCGCGGCGGCGTTCGGCCGTGCCGTCCGCGATGTCGCCGGTGTGGCAGACCAGGTCGGCCTCCAGGGCGTTGACCTTCTCGCAGACCCGCGCCGACCAGCGGGCGCGGTCGAGCGGGCCGTAGTGGGTGTCGGTGATGAGGGCGACGCGGGTGCCGTCCAGTCCGGCTCCCAGACGCGGGAGCTCTACGTCGAGTTGGCGTACTCGTGGCACCCGGCGGGCCTCCGCGTACCCCCAGGCGAGCAGCACGGCGGCCACGCCGATGACCGCCCAGGTGACGATCCGGGCCCGGCTCTGCCCGTCGCCCACCCCGGCCACGGTCAGGGCGAGGCGCAGCAGGACGCCGAGCACGACGGACCAGGTGAACAGCACCCAGCCGGCCCCGAGGAGAGAGTCTCCGACGATCGCCGCCCGGTCCTGCTGCCGCCGGCCGTGGCCGCGCATCATCGCCAGCGGCATGACGACCAGCCCGAGGACGAACAGGGCGGTGCCGCCCACCGCCACGGGCAGCGGCCAGTGCTGGCCGGCGTGCAGCAGCACCCAGCAGGGCACGGCCCACAGCAGGACAGGGGCGATCAACGGGATGTAGCGCATCAGGCGGCGCAGTCGACTCTGCTGGGGCGCAGGCGCCGCACCGTCCGCGGATCGAGCCTCGCTGGTGTCGGTCACGCTTCCCCTCCTCCAAGTGGCCGGACTGGCGACGCGCACTGTATCCGGTCGTACGGGCCCCGCGGCGACCGGCCTTGATCTTGAAGCCCCGGAGAAACATCCCGGCCCGCCGGGCGCCCTCGCCCCGCGAACGCCGACAGCGCTGAACCCGGCCGCGCCTCGCAGTCTCCACACAGTGCCCAACCCCGGCACCGTGTCCAACCAAGGGAGCGGCGATGGGCGAGCTGCATCAGATGGCCCCGCCGGCGACATGCGTCGACGTCCTGGTCGCCGGACACGGCGCCGTGGCCGAAGGCCCCGAAGGTGCGGCCCGCGGTCGCCGCCACCGAGTGGCCGTCGACGACATGGCCGGTCTCGCCGTCGCGTACCGCGTCGGGGGCCATGCCCGGGTCGCCTGCCAGGACGGGGAGCCCGGACGCGGCGGCCTCCGTGGCCTATGAGTTCGGGGTGGTACGGGTGGGAGGCGGACAGGCCCGCCCAGTGCTGAGGGAGTTCAGGGAACCCGCGCCACGACCGCGTACATCCCGCTCGGCTCGGGTTGCGGCGCGGGCTGCTCACGGAACCACTCGGGGGCCGTCACCAGGCCGGGCTCGACGGGCTCAAGACCCTCGATGAAGCGGGCCACCTCCTTGCGGGAGCGCAGGGCGAGCGTCATGCCGCCCCGCGCGTACTGCTCCGTAGCCTCCCCCGCCACCTCCGGGAAGATGTCGTTGGAGGCGTGCGAGAGCACCAGGTGACTGCCGGACGGCAGCGCCGAGACGAGCGTGTCGACGATGCCGTACGGGTCCTCCTCGTCTGCGACGAAGTGCATCAGCGCGACCAGCGACAGACCGATCGGACGGCCGAAGTCCAGGACGGTACGGGCGTGTTCGAGGATCGCCACCGGCTCGCGCACATCGGCCTGGAAGTAGTCGGTCGCGCCCTCGGGCCTGCTGACCAGCAGGGCCTCCGCGTGGCGCAGCACGATGGGGTCGTAGTCGGTGTAGACGACCTTCGCGGACGGCACGGTGCGCTGCACGATCTGGTGCAGGTTGGGCGCGGTGGGTATGCCGGTGCCGATGTCGAGGAACTGGTCGATGCCGAGCCCCGCGAGATGGGTGACGGCCCGGTTCATGAAGGCACGGTTCTGCAGGGCGCCGACGCGCACCTCGGGCGGCAGCTTCTCGCCCATCGCCTCGTCGACGGGGTAGTTGTCCTTGCCGCCGAGCAGCCAGTCGTAGACCCGCGCGGGGTGCGCCTGGTTGGTGTCGTTGGGGGAGCGGGGTGAGAGGGCCGTCATGGGCGGACTCCATCGTCGCGGGGGTGGCGGGTGCGGTGGCTGACGTCGAGGACATTCTGACACGCCAACTAGCCGCGTTCATGCGGGTGTTGGCGCTTCGGGGGTGTCGCGTCTGCCGGGGAGTCCGCCAAGTCCGTCGCTCGCCGTGCCCGTTCCATGGCCTGTTCCATGGCCCGTTCCGTGAACGGCTCCCGCTTCACTGGCCGACCGTTTGGCCGTCCTTGTACACGATGAAGTAGTCCCTGGAGGGGAAGGCGAGCTTGAACACCATGCCGTACTCGCGGCGGAGGTTCGTGACGCCGGTGGAGCCCGGCTCACGCAGGCACCGCGTGACAGGTGGGGCGCTCGGGAGGCATGCCGGTGGTTCCTCGATCAGCTGACGCTTTGCCCTCTGGCGGACCTGGTCCCAGTCGAGCGTGACCGCACCCGCGTTGAAGAGTTCGTTCGGTTCACCGGTGCCGGGGCCCTGCGGTTCGCCTGTTCTGCCCCGGTAGTAGTCGACGACCTTCGTCGCGTAGAAGAAGTCGTGGCCGAAGGGGACCGGAGAGCCGTCGGAGTCGCCTGCGGTGAGGATGCCGTCGATCGTGCCGGACATGTGGTGCGGGTCGGCGCCGAAGTAGGCGTCGACCCGCAGCGTGCAGCGGATCTTGTACTGGTCGTCCCCGTCCTGGAAGAACCACTCCTTCGCCCGCCCGCCCGCGCACGAGTCGTCCACGGTGACCAGGCCGAGGGTGAGCGAGGTGTGGGCGTCCCAGTAGGTGATGGTCTGCCGGATCTCCTGCTCCACCTGCTCGCGGGCCCTGACCGCCTTGGTGCTGCCGGCGAGTTCGCGGACCGTCTCCGGACTGGTGGCGCCGTCCTGCGAACAGGCGGACACCGCCAGCAGGGCCAGGCCCCACACCGTGCTCAAAATGGCTCTGGTCTGCCACCGCCGCTCCACCACGCCCCCCATTTTTTGTGACCGCGACCACTGTGGACGGAGGGAGCGAGAGGCCGCATGAGTACGCGTACTCAGCCGTCAGGGGGCGTGTTCATGCGCCTGCGTTTCCCGAGCCGGACGACGGTGTCGCGCGGCCGGCGTAGGGAGTGAAGTGGGCAGGAGGGTGGTCGATGGGCAGGTCGGGGCGCCAGGCCGCGAGGATCTGGGCGCTGCACTCGAACAGCCCATCGGGCAGCTCGTCGAGCGGCCACCAGGCCCAGTCGCCGACGCTCTCGTCCGGCTGCGTGGCGGGCTCGCCCTGCCAGGCGGTCACGAGGGCGCCCACGGTGACGCGGACGACGTCGCCGACATGATCGACGAGGGTGCCCAGGAGCGTGACGTCCTCGGGGCGTGCGGACAGGCCGGTCTCCTCGGCCAGTTCGCGGACGACCGTCCGCTCCAGGGATTCGCCTGCCTCGACGGTCCCGCCGGGGAGTTCGAGAGTGCCGCGGCGGTGGCGGCCCAGAAGCAGGCCGCGCTCGCCGAGGACGATGGCGCCCACGCCGACCGCCGCGTGCGGGACGGGTGGGCGGCGACCGCGGGGGCGGCTGGTGACCCGCTCAGGTGCGACGGCTCTGCGGCGCGCCTGGACGAGCTGGCAGATCACGGGGTTGTCCGGCTCGGGCGCGGCGAGCCGGGTGATGGCCTCCACCGCGAATCCGTAGTCCGTCAGGAGGTCTTCCCACACCTGCGCGGTCAGCACCCAGGTCTGCAGCGGCAGCGGCTCCAGCCCCTTGAGGCCGACCGTCTCCGTGCGCGGGGCCACGGCGGCGGAAGGGCCTTGGCCGTGCCAGTTGGTGTGCAGCACGGAGAAGACGAGCGGGGCGCCGGGGAGCAGCCCGTCGCGCAGTGCGGGCAGTGCGATGTGCGGGTCGATTCCGGCGAGCGTGCAGATGCCGTACGCCGCGTCGTACGGCTGAGCCTGCCGCAGGTGCTCGATCACGTCCGCGTGCAGGAACCGGACCCCGGGTACGGCGCCGAAGTGCCCGGTGGCGCGACGGTGTTGGGTGGGCGAGAGTTCGACCGCATCGACGAGTGCGCCGTGGGTCCGGGCGAGGTGGACGGCGTAGTGCCCTGCGCCGGAGCCGATGTCCAGGACCCGCTTCCCGGCCAGGGGGCCGAGTACGTCGTCGCCGGGGCCGACACCGTCCCAGAAGCCCCATCGCAGCTGTTCGGGGACGGGCGGCAGGTAGGACCGGTCGAGCTGGAACTGGCCGTAGGCGGTCCAGGTCTCGGGGTTGGGCGACACCTCGGCGGACATGAGAGCTCCAAAGGGGGAGGGCGGGGCGAGTTCCGGCTCAGTCATGGGCGCTCACCTTCTCTGGCCGCACGGCCGGGGCGTAGGCGGCGTCGGAGCGCCACGTCCACACGAGCCGGCTGTGGGTCTTGTCCAGTACGTGGCCCGCGGGCAGCTCGGCGTCAGGGGTGCCGGCGGGATGAGCCTCCAACTCTGGGTAGCCGTGGGCTCGCTCGTGGACGTCCCAGCGGCGCACGGCGGCAGCGAGCTGTTCGGCAAGAGCGGGCCCGGACGGTCCGAAGCCGTGAGCCAGGAACTCCGAGCGACGCTGTTCGGGCGTGCGGCCGTCCTGGACGAAGACGTGGGTCAGGTGGGCGAGAGAGCCGTCGGCGGTGATCGTGGCGGCGTCCGAGCGCTTGGGCAGCGCGGCGATGCCGCTGCCCCGGTCATGGTTGCGGGCGAGGCGGCAGAAGCCGGGCAGCGTGGTGGCGAGGAAGAGCTGCAGCGTCTCGAACGACTCGTTGCCGGCCACGGTCACGCCGGTGGCCACTTCGTGGCGCGGGCCCGCGAAGGCATCGTCCAGAGCGGCGGTCTCGGCGGGGACGCCGTCGGGGAAACGCAGCTGAAGTTCGCCGTCGGCGAGGTCGACGGCCGGGACGGCGCGGGCCGAGGGCCCGCGGTCACGGACGAAACCGCAGAACGTGAAGTCCGTGGCACGCAGCACCCGGCCGTGCTTCCGGAAGGCGATGGCGCGGGTGTAACCGTGGACCTCCAGCGGGAGCACGAGAAAGCGGCCGTCGGCGAGCTGATCACGCCAAGCGGGCGCGATGTCCCAGCAGTTGTAGGTGATCACCGAGGCGTCGAAGCCACCGCGGGGCATGTGTGCGGCGGCGCCATCGGTGGCGGAGCCGAGCACCGCGGTGACGCGACCGCTGCCGGCCTCGGCGGTCAGCCGTCGGGTGCGGCGCACGACGTAGGGGGAAAGGTCGACGGTGATCACGCGGCCGGCCGGGCCGACGACGTACGCGATGAGCTCGGCGTTGTAGCCCCCCGAGCCGCCCTCGAAAACCGTCATCCCCTCGGCCAGCCGCAGGTGCTCGGCCATGTCGGCCTGGAGCCAGGCCGCGGACACGGAACTGGTCGGCTCGGCACGGTGGTTGTGCTCCGTGACCACAGCCAGGTCGCTGTGGTACGCGGTCCGCAGAGTGCTCTCGGGCGTGTAGCGATGCCGCGGCACCGTACGCAGGGCCTGCTGGACCGGCAGGGAGGGGGCCCAGCCGCCGCCGATGACCCGGTCGGCCATCCGCTCGCGCCGTTCGACCGCCTCCGGCGATTCGCCGGGCACCGGCGGGCACGTGCCGTCGACCGGATACGCGCGTGCCGACGGCACGTACGGAAGGACCCCCGGCCAGACCAGGTCCAGCGCCCGCGCGGAGGTGGCGGACAGCCGGTCCAGACGGCGCACGGCATGCGGAGCTCGCCAGTCCACGTGACCGAACACGTCCGACTCCACCGGCTGGACCGGCCCGGCGTGCGCCGTGATGCGGACCGTCGCGCTCGTCCGTGAGAGCCCGTCCGGGGCATCGAGGTGCACACCGATGACGTGCGCGTCGGAGGGATCGGCCATGACGCCGGTCTGCTCGGCCAGCGCGCGCACCGCCGTGTCCTCGAATCCTTCGCCTGGCGCGACCGGCGCCCCGGGCAGCTCCCACCCGCGTTGTTCCGAGCGGCCCAGCAGGACGCGGCCCAGCGGGTCGGTGACCACGGCGTGCACCGCCGTCACCGCACTCGACTGCGGCAGGGGTGTGTGCGTGATCTGCACGGCAGGCTTCTTCAGCCCGCGCAGGACCAGGACGGCCATACCGTTCGCGTCGAAGCGCAGCGCCCGGTCCCACATGCTCGTCAGGTGGGCGATCTCGTCCTCGTCGAGGGCGATGCCCCGCCGCTCGGCGGGGGTGGTCGCGGCGAGCGGCGTGACGACGACGAGGGCGCCGTTCGTGCGCAGCCGCCGGCCCAGCGTGCGGGCCAGGCGCGTGCGGTCGCGCAGGAACGCGTACACCATCCGCAGGACGATCAGGTCGTACCCCTCCGAATGCAGGGGCGAGAGGTTGGCGCGCTCGATGTCCAGGTGCAGCCGGCGGACGGCTTGCCGGGAGGGGCCGTGGTCGTGGTGGGCGTCGGTGCTGGGGAACGCGGCGTCGGCCCAGTCCACGGCATCGACGGTGTAGCCCATGGAGGCCAGATGCAGGGCGAGTTCGCCGGTCCCGCACCCCACGTCGAGTGCCCGGCCTCCGTCGGGAGCGGGCACGTGCCGGGCGAGCAAGGTGCGCTCGTCGTCGTTGAGGGGCCGGTAGCGGCGCCCCTCGGCGTAGCCGCTGTTCCATTCATCCTGCGAGGTGAACAACGAGGGGCACATCCTTGAGTGGAGGGGTGGCTGGAGTGGAGTCGGCCGGAGGCACAGCGCTCCTCTTCAAGCGTGGTCAGGCGGACTCGGCGGCCGTGGGCCGGGCGGGGCGCGGCAGGGTGGTGTCGTACTGCTCGGCCTGAAGCCGGTACATCTGCGCGTAGCGGCTGCGGGGTTCGACGGCGAACAGTTCGGCGTGACTGCCCTGTTCGATGAGGTGGCCCTCGTGCATGACGAAGACGCGGTCGACGTGCCGGACCGCGGCCATGCGGTGGGTGACCAGGACGATGATGCGGTCCGGACCGGCGAGACCGAGGATCTGGTCGAAGGCCCGTTGTTCGGCATCCGGGTCGAGGGCGGCGGTCGGCTCATCCACGATGATCATGCAGGCGTCGCGGAAGTGGGCACGGGCCAGGCCGATCTTCTGCCACTGGCCGCCGCTCAGGTCGCTCCCGCCGCGGAACTGCTTGCCCAGCAGGGTGTTCATGCCGCGGGGCAGCGCCGCGATGTCGACGTCCGCGCCCGCGTAGACCGCGGAGGCCCGCAACTCCTCCTCGGTGGGCGTGCGTTCGGGGTCGCCGATGCGAATGTTCGCCGCGGCGGTGAAGGGCCAGCGCTCGAACGTCTGGGTGAGCAGGCTGACATGCCCGAACAGCTGGCGGCGGTCAGCCCGGGCGACATCGACGTCGTCCCAGCGGATCTGCCCCTCGCCGGGCAGGTGCAGGCCGGACAACAGCCGGACCAGCGTCGACTTTCCGCTGCCGTTGGGCCCCACCAGGGCGATGACGCTGCCCAGCGGAATGCTGAACGACACGTCCTTGACGGCGGGTTCGTCGCGGCCCGGGTAGCGGAACGAGACGTGGTCGAGCTGGATGGTGCGGTGCCGCTCAGGAAGCGGTAGGCCGCCCTCCGGAATGGCGCGCTCCTGGGCCTTGACGAGAAACTCGGTCAGGTCGTGCACGTACAGGGACTGTTCGTGCAGCTGGCTCATCGTGCTCACGAGAGCGCCGATGCCCGCGGAACCGGAGTTGAGGGCCATGGTGGCGGTACCGAACACGGCGACGCTCATGTGCCCGGTGAGGCACAGGGTGATCATCAGGGTGAAGGTCAGCAGGTAGCCGACGCCCTGCAGGGCGGACGCCGCCAGTTCGGTGCGGGCCTTGTCCTTGGCCAGGCGTTCCTGTTCGCTCTCCGCGGTGTGCGACATCGTCGTGAAGTGGCGCAGCAGGTAGGCGCCCACGCCGTGGACGCGCACCTCCAGTGCGGCGGTGACCGAGGTGAGGAGGCTGGACAGCACCCGGCTGGCGCGCAGGTGCTCGATCCAGGTCATGGTCGAGAAGTAGCGCTGCTGGGCCACGCGCATGACACCCCAGCCGCGCGGCGCCACGATCAGCACGAGCATCGGCAACAACACCGGGTTGAGCGACAGCAGCACCCCACCGGAGGCGACCAGTGAGAGCACGCTGTTGATGGCCGCGACACTGGAGCCGATCATGTGCCGGGCCTCGTTGGCCCCGTACTGGGCCCGGTCGATCAGTTCCCGGAACTCCCCGTCCTCGATGGCCGCCATCTCGACCCGCTCGCAGGCGGCCAGATACTGCTCGGACGCGGCACGCTCGACCTTGGGCTCCAGGCTTCCCGCGGCCGAGGTGGACCAGGAGGCGAGGACGGCGTTCACGCTGTTGATCACCACGAGCATCACGCCCGCGGGCAGCGCGTGGCGCAGGCCGCGCACATCGGTACCCGCCGCGAGGACGGCGTGCAGGGCGGCGTTGACGGCTAGGAGTTTGACCGCGGTGGCGATGCCCTGACCGACTTCGGTCACGCCGACGGTGACGAGGGAGCGGCGGTCGGTGCGCCATGCCAGGGCGACGGTGCGTCCCACCAGATGGGGCAGGGACTTCAGGGCACCCCACAGGGTCAGGTCGAGGCGGGCGTACTCGTGCTTGCTCCAGCCCATGTCGTAGCGCAGGGGTCCGCCGAACAGCTCCTGCTCGGAGGCGGAGATCTTGGGCTCCGCGATGCGTGGACGGCGCAGCAGCCTCATGCGCCATCACCCGCCGCGACCGGGCCGGCCGTGATGACGCCGTACAGCGTTCCTTCGACGAAGGCGCGAAGAACGCCGAGGGTGTAGGGATGGCAGTCCTCGGGCGGGTCCCCGGGCTCGGCCCACAGCAACTCGGCGTGCTTGTGCGGCTCGTTGTTGGCCGGGGTTCCTCGCCAGGCGCGGGTGACCCAGGCCGTGCCGAGGCGTCGCGTCCCGTCCGCGGCGACGAACTGATAGAGGCCGCAGAACTCCGCGTCACGGGGGTCGATCCGAATGTTCAGCTCTTCCGCGGCCTCCCTGATCGCTCCCTCCAACGGGGATTCGTTCGCCTCCAAGTGGCCTCCCACCACGGTGAGTTGCCCTGCCGCGTACTGACCCTTCGCCCGGCGCAGCAGCGGCATGCGTCCATCCTCGCGGTACGGGAGCATGAGCACATCGACGATGCTCGTGTAACGGTCACTCACGTGAGCGCCCCCTGGCCCGCCCCTGCGGCGGCGCCGCGTGCGGCGGCAGCGCGGTTCGGTGGTGTGGAGGCGCACGGACGGCAGTCGTGGAGGGGAGGGCCGAGAAGCGCGGTCCCGGGGCAATCGAGCGTGGTGTGCGCGCCAGGTGCGTTCTGGTGGCAGGGCATACGGCCTCCTCGGTGTACGGGCTTCTCGGACAGGTGCTCGGAACAACGGGCCGTCGGGCCAGTCGTTCGGGGCATGGAGGGGGTATTTCTTGGAACATATGTGCTGTTCTGGTGGCTCGGCCAGGCATCACGGCGTACGCCGACGGCTGGGCGCCGGGTTCGTCACGCGTGTGGGGGCGGTGCCGCTTCGCCGCCGTGTCGGAGGTTGCGAACATGAGGGGTGATGGCCCGTCAGGCAAGACGAAGAGGTGATGGGGTGGCTCGGAGTCGCCTTTCTGGTCGAGCCCGGTCCTGGCGTTGGCGTGGCGATCGGATGCCGTCATGGGCGAGCGGGAAAAGGTGGAGCCCGGTGATTCATTCCACACCGGGTCAACTGTCTGCTGATAGAGGCGCGTTGGCGGAGTGCGCCCCTGGCTCGGGCGCCCGTGCTGAGCGGCGGTGGCGGGCCCCTGCTGCTGCGGTGGTCACGGGGGCCCTCGAGGATGGCGTACTGTTGGGTTCACCGACGCGGGGTGGAGCAGCTCGGTAGCTCGCTGGGCTCATAACCCAGAGGTCGCAGGTTCAAATCCTGTCCCCGCTACTGCGACGACGAGGGCCCGGATCCCAGTGGATCCGGGCCCTCGTCGCATGTCCGAGCGCCTGAGCCGTATCGGGCGGCTCACTCTTGACGCATCCGCACCACTGGCGCATCCTCACCACTTGAGTACAACGATGTAAATCCGTTCTGTGTGCCCCATCCGCCACTGATCCGCGCACCCCCACCGCCGGTGGCCTCCGTCCCCAGCCGCACCCCCCCAGATGGACCTCATCGCGGCGCCCGCCCGGGACGGCGTGTCCTCAGGTGTCCGCGCGGTTTCCTGAGGAGGCTCCATGCACCCGCACTCCCTCGTGCAGCAACTGCGACCCCTTCCACCGCGAAGAGCGGCGTTGTTCACCGCGATCGTCATCGGTCTGCTCGTCTCACTGCTGGGCGGCGCACGGCCCGGCACCGCGTACGCGGCGACCGGAACGCCTCTGCGCAACGACACCGGTCTCTATCCGCGCGCGATACGCCTCGAACACAACGGGTCGGCCAACGGCCGTGTCCTGGCCTCGGTCGTCTCCTTCTCCGGGAACAACGGCCTGGGCGCGATCCACGAGAGCACGGACGGCGGCGCCACCTTCCGTCAGGTCGGCACGGTCACCGACCCGGAGGCCTCGGCAGGCCAGGGGCTCTGCTGCTCCACCTTGTTCGAACTCCCGAGCCAGATCGGCGCACTGCCGGCGGGCACCCTGCTGTGGGCGGGCTCGGTCGGCCAGGACGAGCCGGGACGGCGCATGTCCCTGCGCGTCTTCAAGAGCACGGACGTCGGACGGACCTGGAGCCATCTCTCCAGCGTGGCGACCGCGAACAACGAGAAGGGGCTGTGGGAACCGGAGTTCTCCGTCGACTCCGCGGGCGAACTGGTCGCCCACTACTCGGACGAGACCGATGCCGCGCACAGCCAGAAACTCATGGCCGCCCGGACCACGGACGGGCTCGCCTGGTCCGGTCACCACGCCACGGTGTCCAGCAACCTGGCGTCCGACCGGCCGGGCATGGCCGTCGTGCGACGCCTGGCCGACGGCACGTACTTCATGACGTACGAGATCTGTGCCGCGGCCGGACAGTACGTGTGCGTCGTGCATTACCGGACCTCGGCGGACGGCTGGAACTGGGGCGACCCCGCCCACCTGGGATTCCGGCCGGAGACCGCTGACGGCAAGTACTTCAAACACGCGCCCACCGTGGCCTGGGCGCCGCTGAGCGGCTCCACCACGGGCCGCCTGTACCTGGTGGGCCAGGTCATGCACAATGCCGACGACTCCGTGGCGGCGGGCAGCGGCCGTACCGTGTGGGTCAACGACGCCGGTGGAGCCGGTGCCTGGCGCGAGATGCCGGCCCCCGTCGCGGTGTCCTCGAGCACCGTCGACTACTGCCCCAACTACAGCTCGGCGCTGCTGCCTTCGTCGAACGGCCAGAGCCTGCTGGAGATCGCCACGGACTACGACGGGACCGTGTGCAAGCCCTACTTCGCCACCGGCGCGGTGCCCTCCCCGTAAGGGCGCCGATGGTGTCGGCGGTTGCCGTTGAGAGTGGGGCGATTCCCGGCCATTACCTCCCTTCTCGGCCACTTCTCCGCCCTCACGGCAACCAATCGTCTCCCCGGAGGTCGTACTAATCAGGAGCAAGGACTTCAAAGGTAATCAAGGGGGAGAAATGCGCTTCATTCACTCTGTTCTGTCGGCGTCGGCGGTCGCCGCACTGGTGGCCGGCTCGACGGCGGTCCTGGCGTCACCGGCGTCCGCCGCCGCGAACACCACCCCGCAGAAGGTGTGCGGCAGCGGCTACAAGACGGTCAACTCCGCGGCCGTCGGCTCGCTCGGCACGGTCTACCTGACCTACAACGCCGCCACCGGCCGCAACTGCGTCGCCACCATCCGCAGCAACCCGGGTACGCGCATGGACATGTCGGCGTGGGCCTACGTCCCCGACACCGACCAGGGCGACTCGGACACCGGGTCCTACACGTCCTACGCCGGACCGATCTCCGTCTACGGCAAGGCCCACTGCGTCGACTGGGGCGGCAACATCAAGAACGTGTACGTGTCGGTGTACGGCTCCAACTGCGCCGCGCTGAAGGAGCGCCGCGTCACCTCCGTGCGCTGACCTCCGCCTCGGCCCGGACGACCTCTGGCGACAGAGAAGCGGCCCCTCCCGCACGGGAGGGGCCGCAGCCGTGAACTCGGTTCCTCGTCAGTCCTCGGCCAGGGCGGGCGGGGCCGCGTTCACACCCCAACTCGTCGGTGTGCCGGACAGCTTGACCTTGATCGTGCCGGCGCGCAGCAGATCCTTGTGGGACAGCCAGCTCTGACGCAACGTGCCCTTGCCCGTGTGCACGGAGGACACGTACTGCGGCTTCGACGCGCTGGCCCCCGGGGCCTCGACGGCGATCGTGCGGCCGTGCTCGGGCCGGATCTCGACCTTCTCGAACATCGGCGCCGTGACGATGTAGTTGGCGGAACCGGGCTGCGCCTCGAAGATGCCGGCCATGGCGAAGACGAGCAGCGACGAGGTGGCACCGAGATCGTCGTTGCCGGGCATGCCGTACGCGTCGTCGGTGAACAGCGTGCGCATCGCGCGCAGCACGGCCGAGGTCTTCCACGGCGCGCCGGTCCACGCGTACATCCACGGGGCGTGGAAGTCGGGCTCGTTGTTCGGGTTGAACGCGAAGTTGTTGTGGTAGTCGTACGCCCCGGTCACCCACGACTCCGAGGCGGCCTTCGCCGGATCGGTGAGCACTGTCGGCATGTCGAAGAACTTGTCGAGCCGCTGCTCGGCACCGGACTGACCGCCCATCAGGCCGAAGAGCGTCTGCGGGTCCTGCTGGGCGAGCCACTGGTACTGCCAGGCCGTGCCCTCGTGGAACGCGCCGGACTGGGTGGGGTCGGAGTCGCCCGCGACACTGCCGTCCGCGTTCCTGGTGACGGGGAACCCGGTGAAGCCCTGCGAGGTGACGCCGGAGTCCCAGAGCTTGGTGAAGTTGCCGCAGCGCGAGGCGAGCGTGGCCGCCTTGTCGCGGTAGCCGAGGCCGTCCGCCATCGTGGACAGCGAGCAGTCGGCGAGCGCGTACTCGAGCGTGGCCGAGCCCGCCTGGCGGCTGTCGCCGAACTTGTAGCCCGGCAGGTTCTGGTAGCCGACCCAGCCGTTCTTCACGTACGTCGGGTTGCCGTCACGGCCGCGGAAGATCGACTGGTCCGCGGGGACCTCGTTGGCGTTCTTCCAGAGCGCGTCGAACAGGCGCTGCGAGGTGCGCTTGTCGAGCAGGTCGCGGTTGTAGAGGTCGACGATCCACGGGGTGACGGGGTCGCCGCTCATCACGTTCGTCTCGCCGCCCCCGAGCCCCCAGCGCGGCAGCCAGCCGCCGTCCTCGTAGACATGCAGCACCGACTTGGCCATGTCGGCGGCCTTGTCCGGGTGCAGCAGGGCCACCAGCTGGTTCTGCGAGCGGTACGTGTCCCAGAGCGAGAACATCTGGTAGTACGTCGAGTCCGCGCGGTGCACCTTGTCGTCGAAGCCGCGGTAGCGGCGGTCGACGTCGGACCCGATCGACGGGTGCAGCAGCGAGTGGTAGAGCGCGGTGTAGTACGTGCGCTGGTCGGCGCGGCTGCCGCCGGCCACCCGCATCCGGTTCAGCTCGTCCTGCCAGGAGTCGTGCGCGGCCGCCTCGGCCGTGCCGAACGACTTCGGCTGCTCGGCCTTGCGATTCAGGCGCGCGCCGTCGACCGAGGTGTACGAGATACCCACGGACGAGCCGACCTGACGGCCCTTGGCCTGGTCGAACGTCAGCCAGGCGCCGGCCCGCTTCGAGCCGCGCGTGGCCTCACGCTGTCCGGCGGTCAGGGTCCCGTCGCTCCAGGTGCCGAACGACGAGAACGTCCGGTCGAACTTGGCGCTGAAGAAGACCCGGTAGCGCTCCTTGCCCGTCTCCCCGCAGAAGTTGCCGCCCTGGACCCAGCCCTCCACGGTGTCGTCGCCGACCACCTTGATGTCGCCCGCGTAGGTGCTGCCGTTGCTCTCGCCGGCCTCGATGAGCACGCTCTCGGGGCCGGAACCGGCGGGATAGGTGTAGCGGTGCTGGCCGGTCCGCTGCGTCGCGGTGAGCTCGGCCTGGATGCCGTTGTCGAACTTCACGCCGTAGTAGCCGGGCGCGCGGGTCTCGTTGTCATGGCTGAACTTCGCGGCGTACTGCGCCGGATCGGACGAGGTGACCGCACCGGTCGTCGGCATGAACCGGATATTGCCCATCGTCTGACAGCCGACACCCGACAGATGCGTGTGGCTGAACCCGAGGATGGTGTTCTGCGCGTAGTCGTACGAGGCGTACTTGTTCAGCTGCGTGTCGGGGCTCAACTGCACCATGCCGAACGGAGCCGCCGCGCCGGGGAACGTGGTCCCGTCACCGTTGTTGCCGATCGACGTGTCGACCAGCGTGGTCGGATCGTCGGCGAACGCCGGTCCCCGCGCCTGGGCGTTGGCGACTCCTGTGGTGGCGGAAGCCGCGGCCATGGTGGTGACGACCAACAAGGTGGTGAAGACGCGTCTCAGCGCTCTCATCGTGAACCTCTCGTGCGACAACGTTGTCAGCTTCGTGCTCGGTGATCCTTTCTCTCTTGGCGGTGATCCGTCAATGTTGTCTGCTGCGCGGTTTGTCGGGGCGGCGAACGGCGAGGCGATGCCGATCGGCCCGGGTGGACAGTGACCCGTCTCGCTATTCGGGAAGCAGATCCGCAGGGCCTTCCACTGCCGGACCGCAGCCGTCGGGAAGGCCTTCGACCACGAACGCGACGGCCTCCTCCGGAGTGTGAGCGTGGCGATCCGGAATGTCTCGGCCTTCAGGGGCGCGTCGTGCCCTCCAGCCGCCTCCCCACTGGGGCGCGAGGCTGGGGACGTCGTGGGTCCATGGGGCGTGGGTGCAGCGGCTGAACTGCAGACTCCCGTGGCTGATCAGCGGAAAGAGGCTCCGAAGGCGCGGGTTCGCGTACGCCGCTTCGACGATGCCGTGGTCGATCAGCCGGTCCGGGGCGTTTCGCACGAGCTGCCATGCGTAGGCAACGGCCTCACCCCGCTCGTGAGCCAGGGTGAGCTCGTCGATCTCGAGGAGCGGCCACCTGTCGCCCAGTTCGCGGACCGAGGCCCCTGTCCGCCATGCCTGCGCGATGTCGACGACGGTCCGTAGCTGGGTGGTTCGGCCGCAGGCCGCTTCTCCGACCCCGGTCCACCAGATCCGGATGCCGAAGGCCCGTTCCTGCCGGCCGAGTGTCACGACGACCGAGCCGCGGGACGCGTCCACGCTCGCGACGATGAGGCGCCAGCTGTCTGTCGCGGACTCGGTGCCGCTGACGGTGCCGAGATCGACACCCATGTCGGCGGCGCCATTGCGGAAGGCCTCCACCCAACTGCCGTCGGCTGCGGCCACTTCCGGATAGAGCAGGGGATCGGGCTGGACAGCGGCTGGGTGGCCTGTCGGGTGAGGAGCGTTCATGCCGGTGATTGTCGCGGGTTGCGCGCGGGGCCGGCCAGTGGCGTGCGCGGCCTCGCCGACCGGCGGCCATGGCAGGATGCCCGGCGTGAAGGCAGGTGGCTTCTCGCAGGTCCCCGTCGTCGAAACCGAAGCCCTGATCGGCGTACCGGCACCGGGACTTGCGATGCGGGCGTCGCCGTCGTCGATGTCGAGGACGTGGCGGTGACGCCTGACGGCACCAGCGTGATCACCGCGAACGGCTCCGACTACTACCACCCGAGATGGCGCCTGTCGGACCTGACGGAGGAAACCCGGTACGACGCCGGCCCCTACCCGAACTCCGTCGCCGTCGACTCCAACGGCGCGGTCGCCGCCGGGGTCGCGGCGGAAGGCGAGCGGGACGTCCACATCTACCGGCCGGGTGAGACTGCCGCGTACCGGACGGTCGCGTTGTCGGGGCAAGGCGATCTGCTCGACCGCGGTCTGGCCTGGGCGCCCGACGGCAACAGGCTGTTCGCCACGCGCTTTCCCTGCTCCGGTGACGTCGTCCTCGACATCGTCACTGACGTCGCCAAGGCGTCCAGCACGATCACTCCCTCCGCGCCGCCGACCAACCCCGTCGGCACGCCGGTCACCGTGAGAGGAGAACTGACCTCGCTGACCCCCTTCCCCAGGACGAAAGCGGTCACGGTCACGCGGGACGGCGTGGAGCTGCCGGATGCCAAGGTGCGGCGGGACGGCACCTTCAGCTTCAGCGACACTCCGCCCGACTGGAACACGTATCCCCAGCACTCGGTCACCTACGAGGGCGATGCCCGGCATGTGGCCGGCACAGCGACCGTCATGGTCGAGTTCGTTGGCTGACCGGGCCGGACAGCTCGCTTGAGCTCGCTCTGACGGTGTGGGGATGACCCGGACGTGATCTCTACGCCGATGGGGTGCGCCGTGCGGCAAGACCCGTGCCCACGGCGGCGATGAGCAGCCCTGCCAGTGGCCAGTGCGCGGCCGTCGCGAAGCCGTGCAGGGTGGCGGCGCGCGATGTCCCGTCGAAGCCCGCGGCCGCGCTCGCCGCCGCCGTGTTGAAGACAGCGGAGCCGATCGAACCGCCCACCTGCTGGGCCGAGTTGAGAGCGGCGGAGGCGATGCCCGCGTCCTCGGCGGGGAGTTGGGCGGTGGCCGTCGTCATGAGGGCGAGGAAGGTGGTGCCCATGCCGATGCCGAAGAACGCGAGCGCGGGCAGCACCCCGGTCGCGTAACCGTCGTCCGGGGTGATGAGGCTGAGCCGGAGCAGGCCCAGCGCGGCGATGCACAGTCCGGCCGTCATCATCACGCGCGCCCCGAGCCGGGGCAGCAGCCGCGTGCCGAGCTGGGTGGCGGTCAGCGTCGTGATCACGCTCAGCGGCAGGAAGCCGAGCCCGGTGCGGGCCGCCGACCAGCCGAGGACGGTCTGGAGGTGGAACGTCAGGAAGAGGGACACCGACAGCTGCGCCGCCATCAGGCAGCCACCCGCGAAGAGCGCCGCCACCCGGGCCCGGTCGCGCAACAGCCGTGGCGGCAGCAGAGGTTCGGCCGCCCTGCGCTGGCGCACCGCGAACAGGGCGAGCAGGACGGCGCCGCCCGCCAGCGGGCCGAGGACCGGCGCGGCTCCCCACCCGTACCGCTTCGCCGCGCTGAACGCGTACACGAGCGCGGTGAGGCCCCCGCAGGCGAGGATCGCGCCCGGCAGATCGAGCCGTCCGCGCCTGTGGGGCGCGGTGTCCGGCGGCATCAGCACCGAGCCGGCCAGGGCGGCGAGCGCGATGGGCACGTTCACGTACAGGCACCAGCGCCAGCCGAGGCCGTCGGTCAGGACGCCGCCGAGCGTGACCCCGAGCGCTCCGCCCGTGCCGCCGAGCGCGCCGAACACAGCGATGGCCCGGCGCCGTTCGCGCGGATCGGAGAACGTCGTCGTGATCAGGGCGAGCGCGGACGCGGCCAGGAGCGCGGCGAACACGCCCTGGAAGGCACGCGCCGCGAACAGGGCCCCGGCCGTCGGCGCGAGTCCGCCAGCACCGGAGGCCACGGCGAACCCGGCGAGGCCCGCCAGGAAGACCCGTCGGCGTCCGACGAGGTCGGCGATGCGCCCGGCGAGGAGGAGCAGGCCGCCGAAGGCGAGGGTGTAGGAGGTGATCACCCAGGGGCGGTCGCCGTCGGCCATGCCCAGATCACGCTGGAGGGAGGGCAGGGCCACGTTCACGATGGTGCCGTCGAGCAGGATCATCAGCTGCGCGAGACCCAGCACGGCCAGGCCCCACCAACGCCGGGGGTGTGCGGGCGGCTGCGACTCCGCGGGCAGGCCGTTGCCGGGCCACGGCCCGGATGCGGTGGCCGGGCTCGACTGCTCCGACGACGGCTGTGTCATCTGTAGGACTTCTTCCGATCTGTGCTGGGCCGGAGCCTCTGTGCCGAGCCGGGGCCACGAACGGCCGGGCGGCCCGGTCGCCGCCCTGGCAGGATGACGCCATGGAACGTGTACTCGGCATCGGCGGACACTTCATGCGGGCCGCGGACCCGGCAGCCCTCATCGCGTGGTACCGGGACTGCCTGGGCCTGGACCTCGGTGAGCACGGCCTGTGGCAGCAGGAGGCCGGGCCCACCGTGGTCGCGGCGTTCGAGTCGGGGACCGACTACTTCGGGTCCCGCTCGCAGCAGACCATGCTCAACTTCCGGGTCCGCGACCTGGACGCGATGCTCGCGCAGTTGCGCGCCCAGGGCGCGGACGTGGCCGAGGAGACGCAGGACATGGACGGCGTCGGCCGGTTCGGGTGGGTGACGGATCCGGAGGGCCGTCGCGTCGAGCTGTGGCAGCCTGCCTGACGACGCTCCGGCTCCCCTCGGAGTGCTCCCTCAGCTCTGCCGCGCCGTTGCCGGGCCGCCGACGAAGCGTTCCAGCGCCGCGTACGCGATCACGGCGACGACCAGTCCGGTGACCGCGTCGGACAGTTGAGGTGCGGACCAGTGGGCCACGGCGGCGGCTCCCGCGCCGATCGCCCAGGCACCGAAGGCGGTGGGCCGCACGGCTGTCGTCGCGCGCCGGTCCATGGCGCCGCGGCCGCCCCGCGCGAAGAACTGGTCGGCGATCAGCACCCCGCCCAGCGGCGGGACGAAGACGCTGAGGATGACCAGCCAGTCGAGGAAGTGGTTCCAGACCCCGGCGAGCGCGGCGAGCGTGCCGATCACACCGAGAATGACCGTCATCAGGCGCATCGTCCGGCCGGTCAGGTGGGACCAGCTCAGGGCGCCGTTGTACAGGCAGTGGCTGCACACGGAACCGAGGTTGACGAAGACGAAGACGGCGGCCAGGACGTTCAGCGCGCCCGAGCCCTCGCCGGTGAGGATCGGCAGGAAGTCGCCGCCGCTGACCGCCGGGGCGGCGATGGCGCCCGCCGCGACGACCAGACCGCCGGTGATCTGGGCGATCACGCTGGCGACCGGGAAGGCGCTGATGGTCGCGAGGACGGCCTGGCGGCCGTTCCTCGACCAGCGGGTGAAGTCGGCGGTCATGGTGCCGGAGTCGGCGAACGTCGCCATCACCATGGACACCGCCGCGCCGAAGGTGAGGGTGGCGTTGCCGCCCACGCCGTCGTAGCCGAAGACGGCGCCGAGGTCGTGGTCCTTGGCCACGATCACGAGGGCTGCGACGCCCGCGACGATGAACAGCGGGGCGGCGACGGCACCCAGCCAGGACAGTGCCCTGATGCCCAGGTAGGTCAGGGCTATGAACCCCAACCCGGCGAGCACGGCGACGAGTTGTTCGTGCCAGCCGAAGGCCTGGTGCAGCGTCGCCCCGGTGGCACCGGTGTTGAACGCGAACCAGCCGACCACGATCGTCGCCAGGAACGCCGAGGCGACGATGTACCCGGCCTTGCCGAAGGTCCGCGTGGCCTGCAGCGAGAAGCTCTCGCCGGTGGAGCCCGCACGATGGCTCAGCAGGCCCACGTACACGAGCATGACGAGGTTGGCCGCCGCGATGGCGGCCATGCCGCGCCAGAAGCCCAGCATCGCGACGACCACGCCGCCGGGAACGGCGTTGGTCAGGATCATCGGGAATCCGAACCAGACGGCCGAGACCGTCCACAGCGATTTGCGCTGGTCGGCCGGGACGGGGCCGTGCTCGTACTCGGCGTCGAGTACGGCCGTGTCGTCCTGTGGTGCCGGGTCCACGGTGGTGCGGTGTGTGTTCATCGTGTGTCCGGGTTTCCGGGCGGGCGCTCGCGCGCGTCAGAGGGGTCGGTGATCGAGGGTCAGGAGGAGGACGGGCCGGTGAGCGCGGCGGCGAGGGCGGTCGCCGCCTTGGTGAACGCCTCGGCCGGCGGGTGCGTGATGCCCGCGCCGATCATGCCGATGCCCGCTTCCTTGTGGGCGATGGCCGTGTTGATGATCGGCAGGATGCCGGTGTCGATGACCTTGCGGACGTCGATGCCGGTGGGCAGGCCCTGGAAGTCGAGGGCCGGGATCGTCACGTTCGGGTTCCGCGTGGTCGTGATCTCGCCCATGTCCCGCGTGTACTGCATCGCCTCGGCGACGGTGCCGCCGACGAGAGCGACGATCGCGGGCGCCGCCGACATGGCGAAACCGCCGAAGCCGTAGGTCTCCGTGATGGCGCTGTCGCCGATGTCGAGCCCGGAGTCCTCCGGCTTGTACCCGGCGAACATCGGGCCGACGACCCGCTGCGCGGGGCCGGTGAACCACTGGCCGGGCAGCCCCGCGACACGGATGCCGAACTCGACGCCGTTACGGGCCATGGCCGTCACGACGGTCGAGTCCGCGACGCCGTTCGCGGCGTCCAGGGCGGCTTTCGCCATCACCAGCCAGGTCGGACCGGAGAAGTAGTCGGAGGAGGCGACGAAGTCGAAGACCTCCTTCTTCTGTTCGGTGGTGAACGACGACTGGAGCAGACCCGGGGCGAGGGCCTGGAAGAGGAGGAGGGTGCCCGCGCCGTTGCGGTTGTGGCACTCGTCGCCCATGTGGATCGCCTGGGACAGCAGCAGCCGCAGGTCGATCGGCCCGGTGAACTCGACGGCCTCCTTGAGCATCGGGCCGAAGACGTCCCGCATCCAGATCAGGCGCTCGACGACGGACTCGTCGTTGGCGCCCATCCGCAGGATCTTCGCCATCTGCTCGGACAGGTTGGTGTAGGCGAGGTTGCCGTGCGTCTCGTTCTTGACGATGTGCATGTACATCGACGCGGAGGTGACACCGGCCATGGAGCCGACGGTGTTCATCTCGTGGCACGGCTTGAAGGTGATCCGGCCGGAGGCGGCGACCTCGGCGGCCTCGTCCAGGTCCGCGGCGAGACCCTCGAAGACGAGCGCGCCGGTGACAGCGCCCCGCATCGGGCCGTTCATGTCCTGCCAGGCGATGGGCGGGCCCGCGTGCAGGATCGTCGTCGGCGTCATGCCGGGTACGACGTCGAGGGCGCGGCCGAACCCGATCAGCATCGGGCGCGCGGACGTGATGCGCTCGACGGCCTCGGCGTTCGCCCTCTCGATCCGCGCCGCCGTCTCGGGCGCGTCCAGGGCGTCCAGCGCCTGCGCGGCCTCGACGCTGCCGCCGCCCGGCGGGGTCCAGTCGAGGGTGGTGACCTGGGCGCCCTGGGCCGCGATGTCGGCGTCGAACATGGCGAGGCCGACATTGACGACGCTCAGGTCGCCGCCGAACAGCCGCGCCGCGGGCGTGAGTTCGGAGTTCTCGGAGGTGGTGTTCGTGGTGGTCATGCCTGTGCCTTCTTCGCGATCTCACGGGCGAGCCGGCCCGTCTCGGTGCTGGAGCGGGTGACGATGACGCCGGCGGCTTCGAGGGCCGCGCTCTGGGCGGCGACGGACGGGGTGTCCAGGTCGGTGCCGAGGACGTAGGCGACGACCGGCAGGTGGCGGCCGGCCTCGGCGGCGATGCGCTGGGCCTCCTGGATGGCGGGCAGGGTGGTGCCGACCGGGTCCTCGTGGGCGCCGAAGCCGAGGACGAAGTCCAGGACGATCGTGGCGACGGACGGGTCCTTGGCCTCCTCGACGAGGCGCTCCAGGCGCAGGGCCGGGTCGATCATCGGGTGCGGACGGCCGTTGGTGAAGTCGTCGTCGCCGAAGTCGAGGAAGGTGTGGCCGGTGGAGGCGCTGGTCGCGCTCAGCCGGAAGGCGGGGTCCTTCTGGATGTTGCTGTACACGTCGACGCCCGCGTCCTGAACCGCGTACATCGTCTCGTCGCACAGGGTGCCGCCGCAGAACAGGCCGCGTACGTGACGCTGTCCCTCCGTGAGGCGGGCCACCACGTCGGCGGCCGCGGCCTCGGCGTCGAGGTCGGCGCCCTCGGCCGACTCGACGCCCGCGAGGACCACGGCCTGACGGGCCGCGTCGAGGCTGGCGGCGGCGAAGTGTCCGCCCGCGGCGGTGACGGCCTCCTCGGAGCCGCCGATGAAGTAGACGACGACGGGCTTGCCCGCGGCGGCGACCTCGGCGAGCACCTTCTTCTCCACGGACGGCGCCGGGGGCTTGGAGACGAGGACGATGACGTCGGTCGCCGGGTCGGCGGCGAGCGCGCGGATGCCGTCGATCATCATGATGCCGCCGACCTCTTCGCTGAGGTCGCGCCCGCCGGTGCCGATCAGTTGCGAGACCCCGCCGCCGAGGGCGTGCACGCGGACGCTGACCTCCTGCGAGCCGGTGCCGGACGCGGCGACGATGCCGACGGAGCCGGGGCGCACCTTGTTGCCGAAGCACAGCGCGACGTTGTTGACGATGGCCGTACCGCAGTCCGGCCCCATCATGAACAGGCCCTTGTCGTGGGCGAGTTGCTTGAGGGAGACCTCGTCGGCGACGGGAACGTTGTCGCTGAACATCATCACGTGCAGCCCGCTGTTCAGGGCCTTGCGGGCCTCGCGGGCGGCGTAGGCGCCGTTGACGGCGATGACCGCGAGGTTCGCGCCCTCGATGCCCTCGGCGGCGCCGGTGACGGTGCGGTAGGTGACCGCTCCGGCGCCGGCGGAGGCGGGGGCCTTGCGGGTGAGCAGGTCCTCCACCTCGGCGAGCAGGGCGTCGGTGTCGGCGTCCTCGGCGGTGACGAGGACGATCATCAGGTCGCCGCTGCCCGCGGCCTTCAGCTCGTCGGTGAGCAGGCCCAGGTTGTCCAGGACGCCCTTGTTCATGTCGGTGCCCATGGCGGTGAACGCCTGCTCCACACCAGCCAGGCCGTTGGCTTTGGTGGAGACGGACATCAGGGACACGGAGTCGTAGTACGTGTTCTTCCGTACGACTGCTGTGGTGCTCACAGCGAACCTCGCAGTTCTTCTTCCAGGTGAAGTCCGGCGGTCAGGCCGGACAGGGTGTCGCTGCCCGAGGTGTGACCGACGGCCAGCACCTTGCGGGCAGGAACGTGCAGTGCCTGCGGGGGGCGGGTCGTGTCCGCCAACTCCCGCAGTACGTCGATGAGGTCGCCCCGCACGCGGCCCTCGACGGCCTCGAAGAGCGTCGCGTGCGACAGGTCGGTGGTGCGCCCGAGATGTGCGGGCAGCACGTCGCGCAGTACGGGGGTGAGGTGGGCCAGCGCGCTGCCGGGCAGAGCGGCGACCAGTGCGAGGCCCCCGAGGAAGTCGTCGCCGGCCGGGGTGAGTCCGGGGCCGAGACCGAGGAGGGAGAGGACGCCCGCGCGGATGCCGGGCACGTCCCGGGCCCGGACCGCGGCGAGCAGGCGTGTGCGCCCGTCGTCGAGGGCGCGGGCGACGGCCTGCTCCATCAGTCCCGCACCGGGAGCCGCGCCGAGCATGCCGCCCCTCGCCCCGTGTGCGTCGTTCAGCCGCTCCAGGGCGTCGGCGGCGGCCGCGAGGGCGCCGGGGGCGAGGTGCGCGAGGGACGGCGCGACGGCATGCCAGGGAAGGGCTTCGGCCGTGGTGACGAGCAGCGGATGCCGGGCGGATCCGAGCCGAAGATTCCCTTCCGCGAACGTCACGCTCCCGCCCGCCGCGAGCTCGGTTCCCGTCCAGTCCGCGAGGTCGAGGACCAGCGTCCTGGGGGCATCGCCCGCGGTACGGGCGGCGAGTGCGACGAGCGTTCCGTCCGGAGTGAGTAGATTGACGACACGGGCGAAGACGGAGTGGACGCTCCCCGTGCCGGTCAACGGGCGCAGATGGTCGAGGAGTTCGGCGTCGCCGGAGAGCGCGCGTACGCCACGCGCCTCGACGGATGCGTCGCGGTTCATCGTCACGCCCTCCTCGCTGTGTCTCGCTGTGTCTCGCCGTGTCTCGCCGTGTCCCGTCGTGCGAAAACTGGCCCGACAGCGCCCCTCTCGGATCACTGACATTGGTATACCATTCGGCGTCTCGTAGGCGAACACAAGTGCCAGCACGGAACAGCAAGGGAAAATCACATGCGCATCGTCGTCGCTCTCGGAGGCAACGCCCTCGCCCGCCGCGGTGAACCCATGACGGCCGACCACCTGCGCGCCAACGTCCGCGGGGCCTGCCAGGCCCTGGCCGGTCTCGCCCGCGAGCACGAGGTCGTCATCACCCACGGCAACGGCCCGCAGGTCGGTCTGCTGGCGCTGCAGAACCTCGCCTACCAGGACGTGGCGGCGTACCCGCTGGACATTCTCGGCGCCGAGACCCAGGGCATGATCGGCTACGTCATCCAGCAGGAGCTGTCCAATGCCCTGGTCGGCGAGCGCGAGGTGGCCGCGATCGTGACCACGACCGAGGTCGACGAGGCCGATCCGGCCTTCGAGCGCCCGACCAAGCTCATCGGCCCGACCTACTCCGCGCAGGACGCCGCCGAGGCCGCGGCCGAGTACCGGTGGACGATCGCCAAGGACGGCGGCGCCTTCCGCCGCGTCGTCCCGTCCCCGCACCCGCTGCGCATCATGCAGGCGCCGCTGGTCTCCACCCTGCTCGACCAGGGCACGCTCGTCGTCTGCGTCGGCGGTGGCGGTGTGCCGGTGCGCACCGACTCCAAGGGCCGCCAGATCGGCATGCAGGCCGTGGTCGACAAGGACGCCGCGAGCGCCGCCCTCACCGCGGACCTCGGCGCGGACATGCTGATCATGCTCACCGACGGCGACTTCGTCAGCGAGAACTGGGGCACCCCCGAGCAGCGCGACATCCTGACCGCCTCGCCCGAGGGCCTGGCCACGATGGAGTTCGCCGAGGGCTCGATGCAGCCGAAGGTCGAGGCCGCGGTGCGCGTCGCCCGGGCCGGCGGCCGCGCACTGATCGGCCCCCTCGACCGTCTCGACGACCTGCTGGCCCGCGAGGTCGGCACCGAGATCCGCGCCGACGTGCCGGGCGAGGTCGTCTTCGTCGGCGCCTGACGCCACGCCTGCCCAGGTTGTTCGGTATACCATTTCGCGGCCGCCCGCTCCGTCATACGTTCTCGTACCTGCCCCGGGCGCCCGCCGCGCGTCCGGTCGGCCGCGGGCATGGCCGAGCGACAACAGGAGAGGAGCACGACCCGGTGCGGAACAGCGCGAGGGACGCGCCCCCGTCGACCACCACCTCCGGCCGGGCGGGACCGCTCGCCTCGCTGCGCGAGAGCCCTGGCTTCCGGGCCCTGTGGATCTCGAACGTCTTCTTCTTCGGCGGTGCGTGGATCCAGACGATGGTGCTCGGCTGGATCGTCTTCGAGACGACCCGCTCGGAGCTGCTGCTCGCCGTGTTCACCGCGGTGCGGCTCGCGCCCATGCTGCTCGGCCCGCTCGCCGGTGTGCTCTCCGACCGTCACGATCGCGTACGTTTGCTGACCATCGCCTGCGGGTGGGCGCTCGGCGCCGCCGGCACGGTGGCGGCGCTGGAGTCGACGACGCGGGTGCCCTACTGGGCCCTGGTCCTGGGCGGCCTCGCCATCGGGCTGGCCCAGTCGCCGTCCCAGCCCGCGCGTTCCGCGCTCGTCCTCTCCCTGGTGGGCCGGCGCAATCTGAGCAACGCCAACGCCCTCAACGCGATGGCGATGAACATGACCCAGGTGATCGGCCCGGCCCTCGGCGGCGCGCTCATCAGCGCGTTCGGCTCCGCCGCCGCGCTGTGGATCTCGGCGTGCTGGTACGCGGCCTCGCTGCTCGCGCTGTGGCCGCTGCTCCGGTCGGGCCGCGTCCCGCTCGCCGACGGCAGCGATGCGGCCGGGCCCGACGCCAACGGTCGGCACGACGGCGGCCAGTCGGTGACGGCCATGCTCGTCGACGGGGTGCGCTCGATCCTGCGCAGCCGGCTCGCCGCGGGCGTGCTCGGCGTGACGCTGGCGGCGAACGTCCTGCTGTGGCCCATCCATCAGGCCTTCATGCCCGTCTTCGCCAAGGAGTCGCTCGGCCTCGACGCGGACGGCCTGGGGTGGCTGCTGACCTGCGGGGGCGTCGGAGGCCTCGTGGGCTCACTGGTGATCGCCGCCCTCGGCGATTTTCCTTTCAAGGGCGGCCTGTTCGTCTTCGGGACCGCGGGCTGGGCGGCGCTGTGGGCGTTGTTCGCGCTCTCCCATCAGGTGGCGGTGTCGTTCGCGCTGATGGCCGGGATCGGTGTCCTGAGTGCCGCGTTCGGCGTCCTGCAGACGACGCTGCTGCTGATGACGACCGAACCGGCCGTGCAGGGACGGGCGTTGGGCGTCCAGGAACTGGCCATCGGCGTGATGCCGCTGTCCTCGCTCTGCCTCGGGGCGGCGGCGCAGTACGGGGGAGTCGGGGTGACCACCTTCGTCAGCGCGCTGCTCCTCATCACGTTCCTGGCCGTTCTCGCGCTCCGCATGCCGCGGCTGTGGCGCTACAGCGGGGTCTGAACCGGGGCACTGCCGGGCCCCGCCCGCCCCGCCCGCGGGTCAGACCTGCGCGGGCCTGCCCTGATGTGCCGCTGCCGCCGACTCGCTCGTCGCCAGATGACGCTCGGCCAGCTCCTCCACGCGCCGCACGTCCCTCGCCTCGATCGCCCGGTACAGGTCCTCGTGCTCCTCGGCCACGGCGGTGAAGTCGTCGTGCTGGGCGAGCAGCCACCGCATGCGGCTGCTCAGGGTCTCGTTCAATTCGCTGAGCAGCGCGTTGTCGGCCAGTTCGGTGACCGTCTCGTGGAAGTCCGCCGCCGCGCGCCGGGCCGTGGCGCCGTCGCCCCTGGCCGCGGCCGCCAGTTCGACGTCGAGGTCGGAGCGCAGCTTGTCGAGGCCCGCGCGGGTGCGGCGCTGTGCGGCGAGCCGGAACCCGAGGGTCTCCAGGGCGGACCTGACCTCGCCGAGGTCCGCGACGTCGGAGGCGCTGAACTCGCGGACGACGGCCCAGGTGCGCGGACGCGGCGTCACGAGTCCTTCGCTCGCCAGGTCGCGCAAGGCGTCGCGGACGGGCAGCCGGCTCACTCCCAGTTCCTGGGCGATCTCCCGCTCCACCAACTTGCTGCCCGGCGCCCGCGTCCCGTCGATGATCTGGTCACGCAGGGTGCGCATGACCCGCTCCGACTCGGGGGTGAAATCCTCAACGCCTGTCATGGCGCCATTGTCCCATTGCAGGTCGCGACACCTTCGCGACCTGCGACGGGACACCCGGCCACCGGCGCCGGGGGACCGGGGTCAGGGCGCCCAGGGTGCCTCCACGGCCCAGGTCGTGTCCTCGGTGAACAGGCTCGGGTTGTCCGCGGCGCGGGACCCGCCGGGGACGGCGAGGTACACCTCGGAGTTGTAGTGACGCAGGTACTGGCCCGGGTAGTTCTGGGCCATCAGCCGCACGCCGCCCTGCCCCGGCACCGCGCAGAACGTGGCGTCCGCGCGGAACAGCGCCGAGCCGTCACCGGCCTCCCGGTGCACCCGGAACTCGCGGTGGCGCAGATACTCGCCGGGATAGTTGCGCGACTCGAAGGAGTAGCAGGAACTGTCGGCCAGGCCGGGCACGATCCGCCAGGTGGCGTCGTTCTTCAGCAGGTCGCTGCTGCCGCTGTTCACGACCTCCGTGTAGGCGAGGGCATCCCGGTGCCGGATGTACCGGTCGGTGTAGCCGGGGGTGGTGACCCGCAGCGACTTCAGGCCGGTGGGCAGAGTCGTCGGTGCCGAGGGACTCTTCGAGGCGTTGATCAGGGCCTGGTTCGCCGCCTTGACCCGTGCGGCGTCGACCTTGACGACCTGACGGTCGTACGTCATCAGGCCGTTGACCTCGTTCTCGACGTCCGTGATCTCCGTGTAGACCGACGCCGAAAGACCGGTCGGCATCTGCTGCAGGCGCAGCGCGTCGATCAGGCCGATGAAGCGGTTGTTCAGGTGGACGGCATCGGCCTGGTCCTCGTACGAGAAGCCGTTGCCCGGCGACCACTCGTGGCCCGACACCCGGAGTCCCAGTCCGCCGTACTCGCCGAGGACGGCGGCGCGGGTCGAGGACGGTTTGGTCACGCCGGGGCCCACGTAGACGTGGTTGTCGATCACATCGCCGTTGCCGCCGTCGACCGAGCCGCAGCAGTTGACGCCGCTCATGTTGTCGACCAGGCGCGAGGGATCGGCCGCCTTCACCTTGTCGGCGATGCGGGCCTGGTCGTACTGGCCCCAGCCCTCGTTCTGATTCACCCACATCACGAGCGACGGTGAACTGCGGTGCTCGTCGATGATCTGGTCGAACTCCGCCTCCCACTGGGTGCGGGCGGCCGAGTCCGGTGTGCGGGTGTCCATCGCGGGCATGTCCTGCCACACGAGCAGCCCGAGCCGGTCGGCCCAGTAGAACCAGCGCTGCGGTTCGACCTTGATGTGCTTGCGCACCATGTTGAAGCCGAGGTCCTTGTGCTTCTGGAGGTCGTACTTGAGGGCGTCGTCGGTGGGTGCGGTGTAGATGCCGTCCGGCCAGTACCCCTGGTCGAGGGTGCCGGTCTGGAACACGAACTTGCCGTTGAGCAGGAGGCGTTGCCTGCCGTCGACCGTGCCGCGCGAGATCGACCGCATGCCGGAGTAGCTGCCGACGGAGTCGGACACCGTGGAGCCGGAGACGAGGTCGGCCTTCACGTCGTACAGGAACGGGTCGTCCGGCGACCAGAGGTGCGGGTTCGTGATGCGGACCGTCAGCTGCGAACCGATCGCGCCGGTCGCCGTGCCCACCGTCGTGCCGCCGGAACTGACCGTGACGCGCGCGCTCTGGCCACTGATCCCGGTGCCCTGGACGGTCACCCGCAGCGTCGAGTCGGACAGGTTCGGCACCATGTCGAGGCGGGTGATGTGGGCGGACGCGGTGGGCTCCAGCCACACGGTCTGCCAGATGCCGGAGGCCGCGGTGTAGAAGATGCCGCCGCCGGGATGGGGCGTCACGTCGTTGATGCGCTGCTTGCCCACGGCCTGGCCGCCGGTCTGGGTCGGGTCGAACACCGAGACCACGATGGTGTTGGTGCCGCCGTTCAGCAGCGGCGTGATGTCGTAGCCGAAGGCGTCATAGCCGCCGCTGTGGGCGGCGCCCGCCTGCTGCCCGTTCACCCACACCGTCGTACGCCAGTCACTGGCACCGAAGTTGAGCTGGACACGGCGGCCGTTCCAGCCCGACGGCACGGTGAACGTGCGCTTGTACCAGAGCTTGTCGTTCTGGGTGATCTTCCGCTGGATGCCGGAGAGCGCGGATTCCGCGACGAACGGGACGCGGATCTGATCGGTGAAAGCGGCCGGCTGTCCGGCGTCGGCCGAGGTGACGGCGAAGTCCCAAATCCCTTTGAGATTGGCCCAGTCGGGCCGTGTCAGCTGCGGTCGCGGATACTCCGGCAGCGGATTGTCCCGGGACACCTGGTCGGTCCACGGCGTGGTCATCGGCGCCGGTTTCGGTGTCCAGGCGGCGCGGGCGGCCTGGGCCGCGGGTGCCAGGGTGGTGGCGCCGCAGAGCATCAGGGCGAGGACGCTCAGCAGGATGCCGAGGGTGTGGCCTGGCCGAAAGGCCGGGTGCGGAAGCGCGGGGCGCGTCGATCTGAGCCGAGTGGGCCGGTGGTGCATCGGAGCTCCTCGTGTCGCAGGGCGCGGCCGGGTGGCCGCAGGACGGCTGAACGGAGGTGCTGGAGCACGTGGAGTGCCCGCTGATCCTTGCAACGCTGCACAGGGGTGGCACGTATGAGGGGCAAGAGAGGTGAATCTGCCGCCGTCACCCCACCGTCACCTGGCAAGGGGCTTGGATCGTGCGCCGCACTATTACATCGTTGTAAGGAGAGTTTCTATGCACTGGCTGAGGGCGCGTCAACGCCTCGGACACGCCAATCTGCCGTGCGCGGGAAATCGCCCCCTTCGCTGTTGACCGGCCTGGAGGCGTGGTGCGCCCGTACAGCCGTGATGCCGGTGACCTTCGAGCAGGTCACCGGCATCACGGCAGTCACACGTCTTACGCCCCTACGCCACAGGGGCGAACCCGGTTACGCGGACGCGGGCGCCGACTGGGACCCGGGCACCGGGAACAGCAGGCAGCTGCTGGTGGCGTGCGCGAGCAGGCGGTCGTTCGCATCGACCAACTGGGCCTGGGCGAGGGCGGTGCGGCGACCGGCGTTGAGCACCGTGCCGATGGCGCGCACCCGGCCGGTGTCCACGGTGATCGGCCGCAGGAACTTCACCGTCAGGTCGAGCGAGGTGTAGGCCATCCCCTGCGGGAGGACGGACTGAACGGCGCAGCCCGCGGCGGAGTCGAGCAGCGTGGCGAACACACCGCCGTGCACACTCCCGATCGGGTTGTAGTGCTCCTCGCCGGGCACCAGCGAGAACACGGCCCGGCCGTGTTCCACCTCGTCCAGGCCGAAGTCGAGCGTCTGGCCGACGGGCGGTCTCGCGATACGGCCCGCCTGCATCTCACGCAGGAAGTCGAGCCCGCTCATCCCGGTCGCCGCTTGCGCCGGAATCGCGGGATCGTCCCAGCTGTACGTACGCGTTCGCCCCACAGTCCAGCGCCTTCCTCTGACCGTCGAAGTCATCACCACCAGATGGACAGCCATCTGACTTTTCCAAATGAAGCTAGCTGGAGCTCATCTGACTGTCAATGACGAAGCCAGCGGCCGTACGATGGCGGGATGGAGTGGCTTGAGGTGAGCACGGAGAACTGTCCCGTCCAGCGCACGCTCGACGTGGTGGGGGAGAAGTGGACGCTGCTGATCCTGCGCGACGCCGTCAACGGGGTGCGCCGCTTCGACGACTTCCACCGCCACATCGGCCTGTCGGAAGCCGTCCTCAGCGACCGACTGCGCAAGCTCACGGCGGCCGGAATCCTGACGACGGTTCCCTACCGCGAGCCGGGCAGCCGTTCCCGTAACGAATACCGCCTGACCGCCAAGGGCTGGGACCTGTGGCCCGTCCTGGTCGCGCTGAGCCAGTGGGGCGAAACCCACGCCCTTGACCCGGAGGGTCCCGGCCCCGTTCTGGACGTCACCCACACCGACTGCGGGGCTCCGGTCCACGTGACGGTCCAGTGCGCCGCCGAGCACGTCACCCTCGCCCCGCGGGACGTCACCGCCCGGCCGGGACCGGGGGCCCGGCGCCGGTCGTGAGCGGCGGCGTGCGGCCGACCTCGTCCATCGCCACCTGGCTGGATGGGTCGGCGCAGTGGTACCTGGATCAGTGGGCGGTTCGGCTGTGCGCGTCCAGGAGTCCTTCGACGCCGTGCAGGAAGGTCTCGGTCACCGGTTCCGGGTCGACGAGGCGGCCGGCGGCCATGGCGCCGTCCCGAACCATGACGAGGTGTCGGCCTGCCGCTTCGGCGGTCGTCTCGTTGATCTGCGCGAACAGGTCCGTCACGGTGTCCAGGAACCACTTCGTCCGCGTCGGCCCCTTCGGTGCTGACGCCGTGCGCGACCCCATCGTCTTCCGGAGTACGGGCCGGTGGACGAGGCGCCCCGCCGGGGTGACGGGTCAGACGAGGGGCTCGTGGTTGACCCAGATCGCCTTGTACGGGCGGCGAGCCTGCCAGCTGTCGATGAACGCGCCGATGCCGGGGAGAGCGAAAGCGGTGTTGAGGGCGTCGAGGTCTGCCAGGCCGAATTGGACGACGGCGGAAGCGACGGCCACCGGGGCGTGGTCGTCGCTGGGGACACCCAGATGGTGGCGTGCGACGAAGGACTGGATGGCGCCCGTGTCCATGGTCAGCTCCTCAAGCCCCTTCAGGTACTCGTCGAGCTCGTCCGAGGGAATCGGTTCATTGAAAGCAACGATCATCGTGTGGTGAATCATGTCTCAATTGAACTGGTGATTCTTCATGGAGTCCAAGGCCGACAGATTCTGAATCCATTCCCTCAGGGAATTGCTGGGACAGTATTCTGACGGCATGTCCGAGCTGGAGACCCGCGAACTGGAGTACTTCGCCGCACTCGCCGATGAGCTCCATTTCGGCCGGGCGGCGAAGCGGCTGGGGATCGCGCAGCCGGCCTTGTCCAAGGCGGTGCGGCGGCTGGAGGACCGGCTCGGGGTGACGCTCGTTGAACGATCCAGTCGGCATGTCGCCCTCACCGCTGCCGGGGAGGCGCTGAAATACCACGGCCGGCATGCGTTGCTCGCCGTCGAGGCCGCGGTCGAGAAGGCCCGTCGGGCGGGCGAGCGGGACACCCGGCTGCGCCTGGTGATCAAGCCGGGTGGGGACGCGGATCTGCTGTCCGGCATCTTGGCCGCGTACTCGCACCGGCCCGACGCCCGCCAGGTGGACATCCTGTTCGGCGGCGCCACCGACCGCGCCAACCACGTGCGTGACGGCCGGGCGGACGTGGCGTTGTTGTACGTGCCGTTCGACGACCTGACCGGGCTGGATCACGAGACCCTGCTGGTCGAAGGCCGGGTGGCGATCCTGCCGCCGGACCACCGGCTGGCCGGCCGCGGCGAGGTGACCCTCGCCGACCTGGCCCACGAGACGCTGCCGCGCTGGAAGGGCGTCGGCGGCAACGGGGTCCCCGGTGTCGAGCCCGTCGCCGGATCCGGTCCCGAGGTCGCCGATGCCGCTGAGCTGGCGCACATGGTCCTGCTGGGGCGAGCGATCGCGGTGCTGCCGCGTTCGCTGGCCCGGCCACTGCATCCGGCGCTCGTTCATGTTCCGGTGGTCGACGCGCCGCGTAGTGCGCTGGTCCTCGCTTGGGGTGCGGAAGACCGGCGGCAGCTGGTCGCGCACTTCGTCGCCGCGGCGGTGGAGGCGACGCAAGGCTGAGCCGGTAGTGCCGGTGCAGACCGGGTCTGCGCGTCACCGCGCCCGGGGCCTTGCCGTGCGCATGACTGCCCGGGCGTGACGGTCCAAGCGGCGGCCGCGCCGGGCCCGTGCACGGCGGGTGGCCCCTTCCTGCGTGGGCGCCCGCGACCTGCTGGATCGCGCTGAACTCCCGGCTGCACAAGCGCATTTGGTGCGCCGCGGGAGCGACACCTATGCGTCCGGCGCCTACTGATGAGGTATCAGGGCGCATCCGCCCGCGCGCCTCCGTGAGCCCGGGGGCGGCACTGCCCGGTAGCTATCTGCTGTTCGCGCTCGACTCGGCCGCGGTGCCGAGCAGGGCCCGGACGGTCAGCGTGGGTTGACCGCACGCACGACGAAGCCCCGCCGGTTGCCCGGCGGGGCTTCGTCGTGTCTCATGCACGGGAGCGGGCGATGCGTATCCGCGTGCACCGCGGCCGGAATCAGCCGTCGCGGGTAACGCTCGCCTTTCAGGAGCTCTAGCACGCCGGCTGGTGCACTTTGGCCGCATTGTGCGGTTCGCATCCTTTCGGGTCACGGTGGTGGTGGCGCCCGGCGGCCGGGGTAGGACCGATCCGTCGCAGAGGGCGGGACGGGGAGGGCGTGCGGATGCGCGGGCGTATGGGAGGACGGATCCGTACCCGTCTGCGGTACTGGTTCGACAACTTCCTCGGCCGCAGCACCCTCACCCTGGTGGCCTGCCTGACCCTCGTCTGTCTCGCTGTCGTCATTCCGGCGAGCGTGGCCCAGGTGCTGGTCGGCAGGCCCGTTCCCACCACCCTCGCGGGGCAGGCGGCGGCGGTGTGGACCACCGTCGGCGCCACGCTGAGGATCGGGGGTGCGGTCGGGGCCCCGGCGTTCGTCGTGCTGTCCGTGCTGCTCGCGCTGGTGAGTCTGCTGTTCGTCTCCACGCTCGTCAGCGTGATCACCACCGGCATGAACGACAAGATCCTTGAACTGCGGCTCGGGCGCTCGACGATCGTGGAAGAGCAGCACACCGTGGTCCTCGGCTGGTCGGACCAGGTGTTCCCGGTGATCTCCGAGTTGGTGACGGCCAACGCCCATCGCCGCAGAGCCACCGTGGCGCTGCTGGCCCCGCGGGACAAGGTGCAGATGGAGGAGGAGATCACCACCAAGGTGGGCGCCACCGGGGCCACGCGTGTGGTCTGCCGCAGCGGATCGCCCACCGACCCCGCCGTCCTGGCCCGGGTCAGCCCGCACACGGCCGCCGCGGTCATCGTCCTGTCGCCCGGCGACCACGAGGGCGACTGGACGGTGGTGAGAACGCTGCTGGCGCTCGGCACCGTCGTCGGCGCCGCCGCCGCGCCCACGGTCGTCGCCGCCGTGCGCGAACCCAGCCATCACACGGCCGCGGTGCTCGCGGCGGGCCCGGGCGGCCGGGTCCTGGACATCGACGCCATCACCGCCCGCCTCCTGGCCCAGTGCTCGCGTCAGCCCGGACTGTCCCTCGTGTACCAGGAGTTACTGGACTTCGCGGGCTGCGAGTTCCACACCGTCCAGGAGCCCGCGCTCACCGGCCGGACCTACGGCGACGCGCTGTTGTCGTACGCACGCTCCTGCGTGGTCGGTCTGCTGCGCCCCGACGGACGGCCCGCGCTCAACCCGCCCGCCTCCACGGTGATCACCGAGAGGGACCGCATCATCCTGATCACGGAGGACGACACCACCGCGCTCGTGTCGGACGAACCGCTCCCGTTCGACGAGAACGCGATCGTCCTGCCCTTACCGCGCGAGACCAAGCCGGCACGGATGTTACTCATGGGGTGGAACCGCAGGGCCCCGCTGATCATCGATCAACTCGCCCGCTACGTGGGACCGGATTCGCGCCTCGACCTCGTGCCCGGCGGACCGTGGGCCCCGCACGACCTGGACGCCCTCGACGTCCTGGCCTACGACAGTGTGATCGTGCTCGGCTCGGAGGTGGCGGGGAGCGTCGGCACCGCGGACTCCGACTACCACGTCCTGGAGACCCTGCTGCATCTGCGGGCCGCCGAGCAGGCCGCGGGACGGTCCCTGCACGTGGCCGCCGAACTGTCCGACGACCGCAACCGGTTGATCGCACCGATGAGCCCGGGCGCCGATTTCGTCGTCAGCGGCCGGCTCATCAGTCTCCTGATGACACAGATCAGCGAGAATCCCCGTACCGCCGCGTTGTTCGAGGAGTTGTTCACGGCCGGCGGCAACAGGATCCACCTCGGGCCCGCCGCCGACTACGTCCCTCTGGGCCACACGGTCGCCTTCGCCGACGTCGTGGCCGCCGGACGCCGCCGCGACCGGTCCGTCATCGGCTACCGGCTCCACGCGGGATCGGCAACCGGCCCTCGTTTCGGGGTCCGGGTCAATCCCGGCAAGGACGAACGCGTGGTCTTCGGTGAAGCCGACACCGTCATCGCGATCACCCGGGACCGTTAGGGCCGGCTGCCTGCGCCGCCGACCCGCGGCAGTGGTGCGTCAGCTCTGCGCGGTGTCGTCGTCCGGCTGCCCGGCGCTCTCGGTGGTGCCCACCTTCTCGCGCATCTTGCGCACCAGTTCCGCCTTCTGCTCGGCGGCACCCTGCCGGTCGAGGTTGCGGTGCGGACCGTTGTTCTGGCGCTCGACGCGGGACAGCTTCTTGCGCTTGCCGCCGCCCATGCCCACGGGGTTGTTGATGTTCTTGCTCACGGGTTCTCCCGGATGGTGTGAAGTGACCTACGGATTCATCGGTGGGGGACGGGCGCGGCTGCGTCGAAGGCGTCAGCGGGGCCCGTCACGCTCTCACTCGTAAATCAGCGTCTGGAAGAACATGACCATGACGTTACCCGACTCCGTCGGCCCCGCACGCCAATCCGCCAGGGTGCGCGGGCGGACGTCACGGCATCCGGTACTCCTGTTCCGGCCGCCCCGTCGTCCCGTAGCGAAGACTCATACGCAGGAGGCCCGCTGAGACGAGCGAGGCGAGGTAACGCTGGGCCGTGGCACGTGAGACGCCGATGAGGCCGCCGACCTGTCCCGCGGACAGCGCTGTCGTGGAGCTCCGTACGGTCGTCAGCACCGCGTCTCCGGTCACGGTGCCGGCGATGGGGCGGCGAGCGGGGTGACGGGCAGCGGGTTCGCGCAGTGCGCCGTACGCGCTCTCGACCGTGCTCTGGTCCACGGACTCCGTCTCCGTGAGCTGTCTGAACCGGGCGTAGCCGCGCAGTTTCTCCGCCAGGAGCTCCGGCGGGAACGGTTTGATCAGGTAGGCCAAGGCACCCGCCGACAGCGCGCGGCGCACCACAGGGCCCTCGGCCGCCGGGCTGAGGACGAAGGTGTCGCAGTCCAGGCGGCGCAGCAGGTCGATGCCGGATCCGTCGGGCAAGTAGATGTCGACGAGGGCGAGGTCGACGCGCGTGCCGGCGGCTTCGGCGGCGGTGACGGCCTCCAGCGCCGTCTCGGCCGTGTGTGCCGTGCCGGCCATGGTGAAGCCCGGTACTCCTTCCACCGGCGAGGCGTGGACACCGGCGACGCGGAAGTCGTCGTCGACCACGAGGACGGAGAGGGGCGGTCGGTCGAGGGCCGTCACTTGTCGATCTCCATGGCGTCGTGGAGGCGGGCCACGAAGACGGCGCCGCCCGTGACTGGTTCGGTGTCCGGTCCGAACGTCCCTGTTCTGTCCGGGATTTCTGGGGTGAGCGGTGGCCCACCGGCTTCCCCGACGTACACGTCGCCGCCCCTGGCGCGGGCGATCTGGCGGGCCAGCTGCGCTGCTGGTGCCAGCCGCACAGTTGGGGCCTGACCGGCCTCATGATCACCGACCGACGTTGCGGCGAGCCGACCGTGCGCGGCCCGGCCGCGGTGGGCGGCGAATTGCCGAACGGCAGGTGCGTTGCTTACCGGTTCACCGGGTGGAGGTGGGCAAGGACAGCGAGAACCACACGGCTTTTCCGTCTTGAGTGGGGAGGGTCCCCCATGTCGAGGCCAATTGGTCCAGGAGAGCCAGCCCGCGGCCCGATTCCTCGTCGAGTCCTGCGGTTCGGGCCTGAGGAAGGACCGGGCTGCCGTCACAGACCTCGACGTTGAGCTCGTCCTTCGTGCGGCGCAGGCGTAGCCGTAGGGGGTCGCAGGCGTGGCGTACGGAGTTGGACAGTAGTTCGGAGGTCAGCAGGCAGGCGGTGTCGCTGATGTCTTGGCAGCCCCAGTCCTGGAGGGTGCGGCGCAGGAAGCTGCGTCCTTCTCGCACGCTGATCGGCTGTGCCGGCAGAACGGCGGAGACAGCGGTCAGCGGCGCGGGAGGCATGCGGGCGAGGAGCAGAGTCACGTCGTCGGTGTAGTCCTGGGGGTCGGGCAAGAGCGCGGCGAGTACGGAGTTGGCCGCCTGCTCCAGGCACACGGAGTCGGCGATGGCCTTCTCCAGGGAGACGGCCAAGGCGTCGATCTGCTCTTCGATGTCGCTGGTGGGGGTTTCCACCAACCCGTCGGTGTACAGGGCGAGTACTGATGCCGGCGGCACGGTCAGCCGGGTTTCCTGGTGGGGCACCTCGCCGACTCCCAGGGGCACGCTGACAGGGACAGGGAGCCGGCGGACCTGACCGGTGGGATCCGCGAGCAGTACCGGCAGGTGCCCCGCGGAGCACACCGTCAGGCAGCTCTCGTCAGGGTCCAGGATGAGGTAGCAGCAGGTGACGAGTTGGTCGGGCAGTTCACTGACGACCGCGTCGAGCGCCCGCATCAGCTGCCAGGGCGGCATACCCGTCTTCGCCAGCGCGTGGGATGCCGAACGCAGCTGGCCCATGACCGCGGCGGCCTCCAGGCCGCGCCCCATGACGTCACCTATGAGTACGCCCACCCGGCCTCCGCCCAGTGAGATCATGTCGAACCAGTCCCCGCCCACACCCGGACCCTGCCCCGCGGGAAAGTAGCGGCTGGATGTGTCGATGCCCGAGAGGGGCACAGGAGATCCCATCAGGCTGCGCTGAAGGGTCAGGGCGACATGGCGCTGCTGCTCATAGAGTTCGGCCAGCTGGGCTTCGGCTTGTTTGCGTTGGCTCACGTCACGGATCGCTGCGGACACCAGGGTGCCCTCGGGCGTTTCCAGAGGGCTGAGGCTGATCTCGACCGGGAACTCGACCCCGTCCTTTCGCAGGCCGTGCAGATCCAGGCCGACGCCCATGGGTCGCACCCGACGGTTCTGCACATAGCCGTGACGGTGAGAAGGGTGGGAATGATGGAACCTCTGCGGAACCAGTATTTCCACCTGCCGACCCAGGAGTTCTTTGCGCTGATACCCGAACAACGCCTCGGTCTGCGCATTCACCAACTGGATGGTGCCCGCGTCGTCGACGATGACGATGGCGTCCGGGGCGGCCTCCAGCAGCGCGCGAAAGCGAGCTTCCGCCGCCTTGCGCTCGCTGACGTCCCGTACGGCGGCGGAGATCAGAAGTCCGTCCGGGGTCTGCAACGGACTGATGCTGATCTCGACAGGAAACTCGGCTCCGTCTCTGCGCAGTCCGTACAGCTCGAGATTCGCTCCCATGGGGCGCACCTGCTGGTTGCTGGTGTAGCCCTCCCGGTGGGCCGGGTGCTGGGTGCGGAAACGCCGGGGAACGAGGAGCTCGATGGGCTGGCCGAGCAGTTCGTCGCGGGGGTAGCCGAACAGGGTCTCCGTCTGCGCGTTCACCAGACGGATGACACCGGAGTCGTCCACGATCACCATCGCATCGGGAGCCGCCTCCAGCAGCGCGCGAAAGGGTTCCTCGGCAACGGGAATGAGAGGTGATCGCGCCTCGTGCGTGTCGCGTTCCATGGCGCATTTCAGCATTACCGGGAGCTTGCGAGGGCATTTTGTCGTTAAGAGCTCACTAGTGTTTCCTTATTGGTCAGTTGTGGGACGCCAGTCGCTGGTGAGGCTGCTCGGCGAACTGGCTCAGGCGGGGCGGAAGGCCACCTCCCGGTTTCTCCGGGGCCCAGCGTTGTCCGGTCGGCCCGATGGACGACGGGGCGTGCTAGGTGGCCGGGGCCCGGACCGGTGGTGGCGCGGCGGCCGATGAGCAGGAGATCGGAGAGGGCCGACGCCTGCACCAGGATGTCCCGGGCACGCCCTTCGTGAGGTGTGGCGTGTTCGGTCACGTCGGGGTGGGCCTCTCGCGGGTCACGCCGGTCAGTTGTCCGCGGACTCTGTGGAGGAATTCCGCTGTGAGGCGATGACCGCCGCCTGGACGCGGCGATGGACACCGAGTTTGCGCAGCAGGCGGGAGATGTTGTTCTTCACGGTCTTCTCCGACAAGTAGAGACGTTTGCCGATCTCGCGGTTGGTGAGGCCTTTGCCGATCAGCGTCAGAATGTCCCGCTCTCGTTCGGAGAGACCTTTCAAGGCGGCGGATTCCTCTGGCGGTGCCTCCTGCGGTGCTCGCAAGGACCGCAGGAGCCGTGCCGTCGTCGCCGGGTCCAGCATGGATTGGCCGGTGGCGACGGTGCGCACGGCAGCGACGAGGTCCGCTCCTCTGAGCTGTTTGAGGACGTAGCCGGAGGCGCCTGCCATGATCGCGTCGAGCAGTGCGTCATCGTCGTCGAAGGACGTCAGTATGAGACACGACGTCTGCGGTACGGACGAGCGGAGTGCGCGACAGACGGTGATGCCGTCGCTGTCCGGGAGGCGGACGTCGAGAACGGCGACGTCGGCGCGCAGTGCCGGAGCGCGGACCAGTGCCTGCTGAGCGGTGGCGGCCTCGCCCACCACGATGATGTCGGGCTCGGCGCTCAGAAAGTCGACCAACCCCTTCCGGACCACCTCGTGGTCGTCGAGAAGAAAGACCCTGATCGGATGTTCCGCTGTGAAGTGCCGTTCCATGTCGGCCATCTCGGTCCTCGGGAAGGAGAGCGGTTCCAGCGAACGGTGAGTTCTTCCGATCCTCGTCCTCCCGACAGGAGTCCGAAAGGGCTGAACGCCCCGATCTGAAGGACGGGTTGGTGCGGTCTCCTTGAGGGGGTGTCCGGTGATGGAGGCAAGGACGCGCAGGAGGGTGCTTCTGTGGCGGTGGCGGTGGCGGTGGCGGTGGCGGTGGCGGTGGCCGGGGCTGCGGACGAGCGGATGGCGCGGGAGCGCGTGGGTACGGGATCGGCCTTGGTGAAGCCGGGAACGGTCAAGGGCGCCACGGTCACGGTCTGGCTGAAATGTGGGCGGGAACCTGGTGGGTGAACCCCGGGACACGGGGGAGGCCCGGCTACTTCCAGCCTTGTGCTGCCAGCGAGACCTTGCCTGTGGATGAGCGAGGCGGAGAGAAGACCCGGACACGATCGGGTGCCGGTAAGAACGCTGTCACCAGCCGCAAACGATGGGTGTCACGTCCGGCGACGGGCGGCGGGGTCGCGTTCGGCGACGTGCCGGGCGACCGAGTCGACGCCGGGGCGGGCATACCGCTCCAGGGAGCGGACGGAGGCATGACGGGAGCGGGCCAGCAGCATCGGGGTGGAGGTGCCGTCTTCGGCGTCGTGCGTCAGGGCACTGTGGCGGAGCCGGTGGAGTGTCCAGCCGTCCAGGTCCTCGATGTCGTCCGGGGAGGCAAGTGGGTTGGCCAGCAGCCGGGTGTTCTCCTCGAAGATCTCCTCAGCGCGGCGGTAGGAGAGCCGGGCCCGGCCGGTCTCCGGGCACACGTCGAGCGTCGGTGTCCCGGCCGGGGCCTTGCGGTCGGTGAGGAACAGCGGGCCGCGGGTGCGGCGGGCGATCAGTCGGGGCAGCAGCTGGGCGGTGCCGGACTGCCGGTGAATCCACTCGGTCGCCCCGCCCTTGGCGGTGATCTTCCCGCGCTTGTCCTGCGGGTACAGGTCTTCCACGTTCAGGCACAGCACCTCATCGGCCCGGGCCGCAGACTCGTAGAGCATCTTCCGCTGCGTCTTCTCCCGCAGGGCGACGTCCAGGCGCCACAGGGCGGCGATCTGGTTCTCGGCCAGGGCCTTGGTGCGGTCCGGCGGTGCTGGCCGCCGCTCGATACCGATCGTCGGATCGCCTTCGATCCAGCCCTGTCGCTGCCACCAGCCGATCGCCTTGCGTGCGATCGACAGCTCCCGGTTGACGGTGTCGGCGTCCATCTCGTCCGCCCGCGCCGCCGCCAGCTCGGCCAGCACCTCCGGCAGCACCGAGTCGTCGATCGCGGCAACGGGGAAGACGGGCGGCTTCGCGCCGCGGTGGGCAGGTCCGGTCCGCGCGGGTTCGCCGGCGAACATCCGTCCCCATGTCGTCAGCGAGATCCGGTAGATCCGCGCGGAGGACTTCGCGATGCCCGCGCCGGTGAGGTACCGCTCGACCGCCGCCGTGTACGACGACGGAGGGGCGGACAGGGGCACCACTCGGTCGCGCGGCAGTCGGAGCGCGCCCCTGTACCCAAGTTCGGTCACTGGTTCGATCGTCACGCCCGCCCTGCCCTTCCGGCACTGTCCCAGTAAATCCGGCATTTACTGCGGCAGAAACGCGCCACCGTGCGTCTTCTTCCAAGTGGCGCGCGATCGGAGTGCAACTCTCGGGTTGCACCCCTGGAGTCGACGTGCAACTCTAGGGTTGCATTCAACGGCGGTGAAGGAGCCCCTTATGAGCGAGGACCGGATCGAGCGCGAAACCCTGATCGCGGCACCCCTGGAGCGAGTCTGGTCGCTGGTGGCCCAACCCGGGTTCTGGGTGGCCGACAAGGCGAGCCTGCCCGGCACGATGGCCAAAGAAGGTGAGTCGATGGTGGCGAAGAATGCCGAACACGGCGACTTCCCGGTGAGGGTGGAGAAGGTCGAGCCGCCGACGTACCTCGCGTACCGCTGGACCAGTGCGTTCCCCGGAGAAGAGCTGCGCGAGGACAACAGCACCCTCGTGGAGTTCACGTTGACCCCGGAAGGCGACCAGACGCGGCTGCGCGTCGTCGAGAGCGGGTTCGCGGCGCTGGCCGGGGCCCAGGAGCTGCGCAGTCAGAACCTGAAGGACCACAGTGCAGGCTGGCCCCTGGAGCTCGGCGCGCTCAAGACTCGCGCCGAACAGCCCTCCACGTGACGGAAGAACGTCCCGGCGCCGCCAAGGTCGTCGACAGCGTCCTTGCCGCGCTCGCCGACCCGACCCGACGTCAGCTGCTCGAACTGCTCGCCGCCCAGGACGAGGCCACCGCGACGACACTCGCCGCACGGCTTCCCGTCTCGCGGCAGGCGGTGGTCAAGCACCTCGCCGTCCTGGACGCAGCCGGGCTGGTTTCCAACAGCCGGGTCGGACGCGAGGTGCGCTACACGGTACGGCCCGCGGCGCTGGATGCGACGGCGCGGTGGATGGCCTCACTGGCGGCCGACTGGGATCGGCGGTTGGCGAAGATCAAGCGCGTCGCCGAGGCGACGGACCTGGACGCGCGCTCGGCACGACCCGACTGAAAGGAAGGAGATCATGGACACGACAGCACTTCGCAGCGCCTACGACAAGTTGCTCGATGCGGCGGCAATCCCCAACCTCGGCGAAGGCACCGACGGAGGATGGAGCGCCGATCAGGTCTTGGCCCATCTCCTCAGCGTCGACGCCGCGACCGCGGCGGTGGCTCTTGGCGTCGTCGCCGGCTCGCGCCCCACCTTCGACAACCGGATCTCCCTCGACACCTGGAATCTTGACCGGATCATCGCCGAGCACTCGGGCCGGCTGGAATTGATTGATCACGTCCGGAGCCAAGCCGCGGTTCTCTGCGACATCGCCGATCAGCTCAACGAGAAAGCCGCCGCGGTTCTGGTGCCGACGATCCTCCTGTCCAACGACGCGCTCGTGCTGGACCAGCCGGTTCCGGTGGCGGGCCTCATCGATGGCCTCGCCGAGAATCACGTGCCGGTGCATACCCAACAGCTCCTCGACCTTCGCGTCGCCGTCCCCGGGAACACCTGAAAGGCAGCGAACGACGCCAGCTGCCGGGCGCCACCACGCGGGCGAGGCCGGCACGGTGGGCCAGGCGCGGGCACAGGGCAGCCACGTGCCGGTGTCGCGCCATGCGAGACATCGGCGCGGCCCGCCTGCAGTGCTGTACAGGCGCAGGGTCATGCGTTCCCCACAGTGGATCGTGCGGCCTGGTCGGCCGGGATCCGGGGTCCCGGCACGGAGGCCACGGCGAGGTTGAGGCGGGCACCCAGCAGCGCGGCCAGCAAGGTCACCCGCAGCACCACCGGGTGCGTCCGCAGATGGGAAGGCGACTCCACCGCGGCCCGCGCCCGCCAGCCGGCCACCACCTTCGGCGCGACGTCGATGAACAGATCCCGTGGCAGTCCGATCGCCCGCACCGCCAGGAGCTTGTCGATCTCAGTGAGCATCGTCTCCAGGCTCACGTTGCCCGGCGCTTCCCTTGACCTTCGCCAGCACCGGCGGCGCGCCCTCGCCCTCCGCACCGCCACCTGCGGGTCCGGCGTCGTCCTGGTCGGCGCCGGCCACCGGCGCCACAATCCGCTCGATGCTCTCCACGGTCAGCCGGGAGGAGATCAGGGCAGTCAGTAACTCCTCGGCTGCCCGCAGAGCGGCCGACACGATCCGGTCGCACCCGCCCGGGAGTGGGCGGCTCGATGTTCTCCGTGCGGCAGCGCGCCAGCAGTTCCACCCTCACCTGCTCGGGCCCGCGTTCCTTGTGCGCGACGTTCTCGGCCAGATATGCCGTCAGCGTCTCCGCGTCCGCGACGCTGCACTCGCGGAAGCCGAGGTGCTCCCGGATCTGCGCGCGGTGGTACTCGACAGTGCGACCCGTCCAGTCGTAGAAACCCAGCTCCGAGGCAGGAACCTGCACCTGCCGGGCAACGAACGCCACGGCTTCACCAGGCAGCTCGGCCCGGCCCCGGGGAAACCGGCCGTACTGCGTATAGAACTTCAGCAGCACGGCGAAGCCCAGTCGCGTCGCACCGCGCTTGCCGGACACGAGCGCCTGCTCGTCCTTGAGTAACGTCCAGTGCCCGACGAGTTCATCCAGGTCCAGCGGAGTACGGGCCACGATCGCTGATCGTCCTCGCAGAGCCTCACCCACCGCAGCCGTACGGCCTCGGACTCGCCCACGTGGGTGACGCTCTCGCAAGATCACCGCCGTTTGCGGCTGGTGACAGCGTTCTTACCGGCACCCAAACACGCCGACGGTGTGCTGACCATCAAGGTCCCGGTCCCGGAGCGGAGGGCGAGCACCAGGACCATCCCCGTGGGGCACGGCTGAGCCGGCCCGCGACCGTCGTGTCGTACGGCGCCTGCGCGACGGCTGCTGACGGTCGCGCAGCCGCCTTGTACTGCAGGGAACTGTCAGCAGATGCGGGGGAGTTGCTCCCCCAGAGGCATGTCCACCACGCGCCGGGAGCCGACCAGGGTGCTCAGCACCACGCGGCCGGGCGTGCCGTCCGGGAGTACCTCGCCGATCCGCTGGGCCGCGTATCCCTCCGGGCGGGACCGAAGGGCGGTCAGGGCGGAGTCGGCGGCGGTGGGCGCGACGAAGGCGACCAGGCATCCTTCATTGGCGACGGTCAAGGGATCCAGGCCGAGCAGGTCGCAGGCCGCGGCTACGGGCGTTGGGACAGGAAGGGAGCCCTCGGCGATCTCGACAGAGACCGAGGAGTCGCGGGCGATCTCGTTGAGGGACGCCGCGAGGCCGCCGCGGGTGGGGTCGCGCAGGGCGTGCACGTCCGTGCCGAGGGGGGCGAGGGTGCGCACCAGGTGGTGCAGGGGGCGGCTGTCGGAGGCGATGTCGCTGTCGAAGCCGAGCCCCTCCCGGGTCGAGAGGATCGTCGTGCCGTGCAGTCCGATGGGCCCCGAAAGGAGGATGACGTCGCCGGGGCGGGCCAGCGCGGCTGAGGGGCGCAGCGCACTGTGGCGGCGCCCGATGCCGGTGGTGTTGATGAACAGTTTGTCGGCGGCTCCCCTCCCGACGACCTTGGTGTCACCGGTGACGACGGGGACCTCGGCGGCGCGTGCCGCCTTGCCCAACGAGGTGAGCAGGGACCTCAGTTCCGGCAGCGGCAGGCCCTCCTCGATGATGAGGGACACCGTCAGGGCCAGCGGCCAGGCCCCCCGCATGGCGAGGTCGTTGACCGTGCCGTGGACGGCGAGCGAGCCGATGTCGCCGCCGGGGAAGAACAGCGGGCTGACCACGAAGCTGTCCGTGCTGACCACCAGATCCCCGTGGCCCGGTATGAGCGCGGCGTCCTCCATGGCCCCGGCCCCGCCGTCGAGAGCGGGCAGCACGAGCGTGTCGAGCAGCTCGGCGGTGAGACGTCCACCGGCACCGTGACCGAGCAGGACACGCTCGTCCTCGTGGTGGGGCGTCGGGCAGTCGGCGGTCATGACGTCTCCGTGGTTCGCCGAGTGCCCGTCGAGCTCGTGGAACTCCTGGTGCGTCCCGCGGAGTGAAACGCCGCGCACGTGCCCTCCGTGGAGACCATGGGTGCTCCGAGTGGATGGCGAGGTGTGCAACGGACGCCGTAAGCGGTGCAATCGGTGGGCAGCCGGGCGCCGGTGAGGATGGCGCCGGCGATGCATTCCGAGTCCTCGACGGGCCGCAGCTCTCCGACGTCGAAGCGTCGCGCCGCGTCGAACTCGGCGTAGCGCGGCGCGAGTTCGAGGCCACTGCCGGGCAGCCGGCCGATGCCGCGCCACGCGCGGTCGGTGACGCGGAAGACGCGCCGAACAGCGTCCTGCGCAGCGGTGTTGCCGGAGCGTACGACGGCGCGCGCGTACTGGTTCTCCACCTCGAACCGTCCGCTCTCCAGTTGGCGGACGGCCAGCAGAATGCCTTCCAAGAGGTCGAGCGGCTCGAAACCGGTGACCACGATGGGCACTTGGTGGCGTACGGCGATCGGTTCGTACTCGGCCCAGCCCATCACCGCGCACACGTGCCCGGCCGCGAGGAACGCCTGGACCTCGCAGTCGGGGTCCGCGAGGAGCGCGGTCATCGCGGGCGGTACGAGAACGTGGCTGACGAGGACCGAGAAGTTGGCCAGGCCGAGCCGGTCCGCGTGCAACACCGTCATGGCGTTCGCCGGGGCGGTCGTCTCGAACCCGACCGCGAGGAAGACCACTTCACGGTCGGGGTGCCGCTCCGCCAGGCGCACGGCGTCCATCGGGGTGTAGACGACACGCACGTCGGCCCCTCGCGCGCGCAGGGACAGCAGGTCGGTGCCGGTCCCCGGGACGCGCAGCATGTCGCCGAAGCTGGTGAACACGACGCCGGGGCGGGCGGCGATCGACATCGCCCGGTCGAGGGTCTCCAACGGCGTGACGCACACAGGACAACCCGGCCCGTGGATCATGCGGATCCCGGCCGGGAGCAGCTCGTCGATGCCCTGACGGACCAGGGTGTGGGTCTGGCCGCCGCACACCTCCATGATCCGCCAGGGCCGGGTGGCGGTGGCCCGTAACTCGGCGAGCAGGCTGCGGGCGAGCGCGGGGTCGCGATACTCGTCGAGGTACTTCACGAAGGGGTGTCCTCCGGCGCGGACCGGGTGCCCGTGAGATGGCATTCCACGTCCACGACACCCTCCACGGCGCGTGCCAACCGGGCCACCACCGGGACGAGTCGGGTGTCGCGGACGCGGCCGGTGACCGTCACGACGCCGTCGGCCACATCGACCCGTATCGGGCTGGCAGGCGCCCGGAAGACGTAGCTGATGATCTCGCGCCGCACCTCCTCGGCGATCTCCTCGTCCGGTCGCAGGAACACCTTGAGCAGGTCGGAGCGGCTGACGACGCCCTCGATCATGCCCTCGTCGTTGACGACGGGAAGGCGCTTGACCTTCTGGTGCGCCATGGTGCGCGCGGCCTGCGCGAGGGTGACGTCGGCGTGCACCGTGACGGCCGGTGCCGTCATCAGCTCACCGGCGGTGATCGCACCGGCCTTCGCGAGATCCGACAGGCGGCGCAGCTGGGTGAACCGGTCGGGGTCGCTGTCGCGGAACTCCTCCTTCGGCAGCAGATCGGCCTCGGAGACGATGCCGACGACACGTCCCTCGCCCTCCAGTACGGGCAGGGCGCTGACCTTCCACTGCTGCATCAGATCGACGATCTCCTTGAACGGGGCGTCGCGCCCGACGCCGATGACGGTGTGCGTCATCACGTCGCTGACGATGTGCGGGCTGCCGTGCATGGTGTCCCTCCGTGTCGTCGCGTGCGGGGTTCAATCGCGGTCGATGGTCAGGTCGAGGAAGTGGGTGGAGCACGAGATGCACGGGTCGTGATTGCGGATGGCCCGCTCGCACAGATGGGTCAACGCATCGTCGTCCAGACCGAGTTCGCTGAGCCCGTGCTGGGCGACATGGCGCAGGTCGGCCTCGATGGCCCCCTGGTTCTGGGCGGTCGGCGGGACCAGCCGGGCATCGAGCACGGTGCCCTCGCCGTCCAGGACGTAACGGTGGTAGAGCAGCCCGCGCGGCGCCTCGGTCGCGCCGTGCCCGGTGCCCGCGCGGGCCGGGACCTCGACGTAGGGACGAGGCGGCGGCTCATAGGAGTCGATGATCCGCAGTGCCTCGTCGACGGCGTACACGACCTCGACGGCACGGACGAGGATCGAGCGGAAGGGATTGCGGCACACACCCTTGCCGAGCCCGGCGGCGTCGGCCGCGTCGAGCGCGGTCGGGGACAGCAGATGCCCGCTGAGCGCGAACCGGGCCAGCGATCCCGTGAGATGGCGCCGCCCGTCGAGCCGTGCGTGCAGCGCCGTGGAATGCGGCAGATGCTCCTCCTGCACGTGGTCCAGGAAGTCCCGCACCGGGAAGGACCGCCGCTCGCCGTCGGCGCGCAACACCGTAGGGGTGCCGCCCTCGATGGCATACGTGCCCGGGGACGTCAGCGCGAAGAGGTCCGCGTCGACCCGCGCCTCGGGGAAGTCGAAGCCCGCGACCCAGCGCACCGTCTCCCACGCGTCGGCCGCGGCCTGCCGCAACTGGGACGCCAGCGGCCGCAGTTCGGCACGCGTCGGGCTGCGGTGGAAGCCCCCGACACGCACGTTCACCGGGTGGATGGCGCGCCCGCCCAGCAGCTCCAGGATCGCGTTGCCCGCCTGCTTGAGGCGTAGCCCCCGTTCCACCGCCGACTTCTGCGTGCGGGCCAGATCGATCGCGCCGTCGCAGCCCAGGAAGTCCGGGGCGTGCAGCAGATAGATGTGCAGCGTCTGGCTCTCGATCCACTCACCGCAGTACAGCAGTCGGCGTAACTGCCCTATTCCTGAGGGTATTTCGACGCCGCATGCGTCCTCGATCGCCGCGCAGGCGCTCAACTGGTAGGCCACCGGGCAGATTCCGCACACTCGGGCGGTGATGTCGGGTGGCTCCGTGTGGGCGCGGCCGCGCAGGAACGCCTCGAAGAAGCGGGGCGGCTCGTAGATCTGGAGCCGGGCCTCGCTCACCCGCCCCTCCCGGACGGTGAGGTGCAGCGCGCCCTCGCCCTCCACCCGGGAGAGGGAGGCGACGCGCAGGACGCGCGAGCCGCGATGGCTCATGACCTCAACTCCCTCTCGAAAGCGGCGCTGTTGAAGGTGTGCAGGACACGCTCGACGTCGCGGTCGCTCATCCCGTCGCGACGAAGAAGGGGAATCTGCGCGGGGAGGTTCACCGACCCGGACGGGCCGAAGCAGCCGTAGCAGCCGCGCCCGTACGCGGGGCACAGCGCGCCGCAGCCCGCATGCGTGACCGGGCCCAGGCACGGCGTGCCGTGGGCGACCGTGACGCACACGGTGCCGCGACGCTTGCACTCGAAGCAGACGCTGTGGCTGGGGATGTCGGGCTTGCGTCCCGCGAGGTAGGCGGTGACGACCTCCAAGAGCTGGCGTCGGTCGATCGGGCAGCCGCGCAGCTCGAAGTCGACGTCCACGTGCGCCGAGACGGGCGTGGAGGTGGCGAGCGTGTCGATGTAGTCGGGGCGGGCGTAGACGGTGCGGCGGAACTCTTCGACGTCCGCGAAGTCGCGCAGCGCCTGGATGCCGCCGGCGGTCGCGCACGCCCCGATCGTCACGAGGAAGCGGGACTCCATTCTGATGGCCCGGATGCGCTCCGCGTCCGCCGCCGTCGTGATCGAGCCCTCGACGAGCGTCAGGTCGTAAGGGCCCGGTTCGACCGCGCTCGACGCCTCCAGGAAGTGCGCGATCCGCACCCGCTGCGAGAGCGCGAGGAGTTCGTCCTCGCAGTCCAGCAGGGTGAGCTGGCAGCCGTCGCAGGACGCGAGCTTGAACACGGCGAGCGTCGGGGCGCTCATGTCACAACTCCCTTACGTGCAGCAGAGGTTCGGCCACCGACCAGTCGACAACCGGGCCGTCCCGGCACAGCAGGACCCCGCCGAGCTGGCAATGGCCGCAGTGCCCGGTGGCGCAGCGCATGTTCCGTTCGAGGGAGACCTTGATGTGAGGGGCGGGCACGCCCTGGTGGAGCAGGTCGCGGGCGGTGGCACGGATCATGACCTCGGGCCCGCAGACGAAGGCCGTGGTGCGCTCCGGATCGAACTCGGCGCGACCCAGGAGCGAGGTGACCACGCCTACGTCGCCGGTCCAGGACGCGGTAGGACGGTCGACGGTGACCGCGCAGCGCAACGCCCTCTCGTCCGCGGCCCAGGCGCGCACCTGATCCGCGTACAGCAGCTCGTCCGGACCGCGGGTGCCGATCAGCAGACTGAGCCGCCCGTACGAGGCGGGGGCGTCCAGTACGTCCAGGATCAGCGGACGCAGGGGCGCGAGACCGATCCCGCCCGCGACGACCAGAACGTCCCGCCCGGCCGCGTGCGCGAGGCCCCAGCCGGTGCCGAAGGGACCCCGAAGACCGATCTGTTGTCCGGGCCGCATCCCGCACAGCGCGCCCGAGACCGCGCCGACCGCGCGCACCGTGTGGACCAGGTCGCGGCCCTGGATGCGGGAGACGGAGACCGGGATGTCGCCGACACCGAACGCGTACACCATGGCGAACTGCCCCGGAGAGAAGGGGCCGAGTCTGTGCGGGCCCGCGGGCGTCACGGTGAGCGAGACGGTGTCGGCCGTCTCCGCGCGCACGTCGGCGACGCGAAACGGCAGCGGCGACACGGTCATCGTGGACTGCCGCTGCCGTACGGGGCGTACAGGTCGAGCAGACGGGTGCGGGCCGCCTGCAGACGGTGGGCGAGGACATGGCCGATCCAGTCGGAGACGGCTTGCCCGAACGTCGGGTCGGCGGCGCACATCGACCGCACGGCCTTCGCGTCGAACTCCCACGTCCGCAGCGGGGTCGCCGCTTCGGCGCCCAACTGCCATGTGTGCGGCGTGAGCAGCCAGGACCAGCCGACGAGTTCGCCGTGCCCGAGTGTCTCGATGACGGCGGCCCTGCGGCCGGGTACGTGCATGTCGAGGGCGACGCTGCCCGTGCGGACGATCCAGAACCGGTCGGCGTGTCCGCCTTCCTCGAACAGCCGCGCACCCACGTCGAAGTTGACTTCGTGGGCGATGCGCATCAGCCGTTCCTGGTGTTCCAGAGGGAGGGCCGTGCGCAGGTTGGTGGTGGAGGTCATGGCTTCGTCTCCTCTCGCTCCTGTTCACCGTGGAGCCGGGCCGCGAGCTCGTCGTGCAGGGCGGTGGCCTCCTCGGTGATGTCGATCCCGACCGGGCACCAGGTGACACACCGGCCGCAGCCCACGCAGCCGGTGGAGTCGAACTGGTCGTGCCAGGTGCCGAGTTTGTGGGTGAGCCACTGGCGGTAGCGGCTGCGCGGCGAGGAGCGCACCGCGCCGCCGTGCAGATACGAGAAGTCGAGGTCGAAGCAGGAGTCCCAGCGCTGCCAGCGCTCGGCGTGGTCGCCGGTGAGGTCGGTGACCTCCTCGGTCGTGGTGCAGAAGCACGTGGGGCACACCATCGTGCAGTTGCCGCAGGTCAGGCAGCGGGAGGTGACGTCGTCCCAGCGTTCGGCGTCGAGGCTGTCGCCCATCAGGGCGTGCAGGTCGACGGGCGGCATCGCCCGGCCCATCCGGTCCCGGGCCGCGTCGACCGCGCCGCGGGCGGCTGTCTCCGTGCCGGCGTCGGCGCGCCGGTGCGGCACGTGGGCCAGGACCTCGGCCCCGGCCTCGCTGCCGACGCGTACGAAGAACCGGTGGCCGCCCGTGTCCACCACTTCGGTGAGCGCGAGATCGAAGCCGGCGTCCGCCGCGGGCCCGCCACCCATCGAGACGCAGAAACAGGTGGCCCCCGGCACGGTGCACTCGGCCGCGACGACGAAAGCCCCCGAGCGGCGGGCGCGGTAGCCGGAGTCCTCGTAGTGTCCGCCGGTCAGGACCCGGTCCTGGATGGAGATGGCCCGCAGGTCGCAGGGGCGGACGCCGAGGAAGGCGTACGAGGGCTGCTGGGCGCGGCCCGGACGGACGGCAAGTGCTCCGTCGGACGAGCGGTCGACGCTCCACAGCTTCTCGCGCTGGGGGTGGAGGAAATTCTTCCAGGACTGAGGGCCCGAAGTGTGTGCGAAGGCGGCGCCGTCCTCGCGTTGGACGAGCCGGTAGCGGCCCGCCTCGAGCTCGCTGCCCCAGCCGAAGGGCAGCTCGTCGGCACCGGCGATCTCGGTGAGGACAACGGCGCCGTCCCGCACGCCGGGGCCCACGACCGTACGGCCCCCTGCCACCAGGACTTTGATCAGGCCGTCGAGTCCGTCCCGGTCCAGTACGGCGGTCTCAGGGCTGTCGCTCATCTGCGCCTCCGGGGTCTCGGATCTCTCAACTCCACTCTTTCCAAAGCGAGTTGGCTGCGCCATGGGCTGCTCGGCCCCGGGGGAGGGACCTTCAGCCCGAAGCGTCGCCGGGGGACCTGTGTCGTGGATGTCCTGGAATCAGGGTGTCCGCGATGTCATCGGCCCAGGCGTCGATCGCGCGCCAGTCCCGGTAGTCACCGAAGTGGCCCCCGCCGGCCCTGAACAGCAACCGGCCGAGCCGACCCAGGTGCTCGGGAAGAATCACACCGGAGAAGCGGCGGTACCCGCGAGGTCCGATCGACTCGACAAGCCGCGCGATGGGCTGCTGTTCACCCCGTTCGGCCAGGCGCCGCAGCGGGCCGCGCAGAGCATCGAGCATGCCGACGCTGAACATCCAGATGGGCATGTCAGGCCGGCCGTCATGGTGGCGCCGCGCGCATTCGGCGGCGGCGGGCAGCCAGGCGCCATTGTGCACGGCGCTGCCGATCACCACCGCGGTCCAGCCCTGCTCGGACGGGGAAGGGCCCGCGGGCAGGACTTCGATCGGGTGATCGCGCAGGGCGAGCCGGGCCGCGATCCGCTCGGCCACCTCCTGCGTCGATCCGTGTTCGCCGGCGTAACTGATGAGTACCGACATGATGGGGCCACCTCCATGCGTTCACCGATGGGGACGGAAGGATCGATCGGCGGGCCTGACTCCTTGGACAGAGCGGTGACGGGAACGGCGACGCGAGGACCTGGCCTTCCGCCAAGTCGTCGGCCCTTGGACGAGCCGGCGCACGGTGGTGAGCTGGGCGTGTGTCTCAGAGCTTGTGCAGCCAGTCGTCCGTGACACCGCGCAGAGCCTGTTCGTCGGGGCGCAGACGGGAGTCGTCCAAGCGGTAGGTCAACTTGTCGACGACGCCGACGACGCCGTCCATACGGCTCGTCATGCCGACCGCGATCGCAGTTTCACTGCGCCGCTCCAGTTGCCCGTCGAGCGTGACGACGCCTTCGTGAACGTCCACCGAGATGAGCCGTGGAGCGAGCCACAGGGTGCGCACCAGCACCTCGTCGATGACGCTGCGGCGGATCTCCTCGTCGGGCCGGAGGAAGACCCGCAGGACGTCGCGGCGGGTGACGATGCCGACGAGCCGGTCCTCCTCGTCCACCACGGGCAGGCGTTCCACCCGGTGCTCGATCATGGTGCGGGCCGCCTCGGTGACCGTCGACTCCGCGCGCACGGTGATCGCGGGGGTGGACATCAGGGTTCCCGCGGTACGGGCGCGCGCCTTGGCGGTGGCCCTGCGGCGGGACTTCCGCAGCCGGGTCCACCGGGAAGGGCGGGTGCCGGCTTCGCGTTGCTCGGCCTGGTGGGCCAGCAGGTCCGTCTCCGAGATGACGCCGATGACCTTGTCGTCCTCGTCCGTGACCGGGAGACCGCTGATACGGCGATCGGCGAGGAGTTCGGTGACCTCCTTGAACGAGGTCGCGTAGTGGGCGACGACCACATCGTCGACCATCACGTCGCCGGTCCTGGTGTGCTTCATGAGGTCCCTCCTCTGTCGTGCGGAGTGTCTGTCGTGCGGAGTGCGAGACGCGCCGCTGGTCAGCGCAGCCGCCGCAGGTACGGGTCGTGGGCCTGCCGGGGTTCGATGCGGATCCGGACGTCGAGGGCGGCGTTGCCGTGCGGCCCGGCCAGGACCGGGTTGAGGTCCGCCTCGGCCACCTGAGGCAGGTCGCAGGCCATCCGGGACAGCCGGTGCAGGAGCAGTTCCAGGCCGTCGAGTTCGGCTGTCGGCGCCCCGGCGTAACCGAAGAGGAGGGGCGCGCACCGCGGGGACGTGATCAGGTCGTGCACATCGCGGTCGCCGAGCGGTGCGAGACGTGCCGAGTGGTCGGCGAGGAGTTCCGTCGCCGTACCGCCGGCGCCGAAGACGATCAGCGGCCCGAACACCTCGTCCTGGACGATCCCGGCGAAGAGTTCGGTGCCGCGGTCCGCCAGCGGCTGGATCACCACGCCGGTCATCAGATCGCCGAAGCGGGTCTCCAGATCGCGGTGCGCGGCCCGTACCTGCTGGGAACCACGGAGGTCGAGGTGGAGGGCGCGCTGCTCGCTCTTGTGGAGCAGCCCCGGCCAGTGAGCCTTCATCACGACGCGACCGTCGGCGCCCGCCAGGCGTTCGGCCGCCACGACCGCCTCGTCCTCGTCGCGGGCCCACGCCCAGGGGATCTGCGGGATGCGGTACTGGTCGAGCAGGGCTGCCGCCGTTCGTGGATCGAGCCAGCCGCCCTCCGGATGGTCGGCGACGAACGCGTCGACGATGGTGTGCGCCGCTCGCGTGTCGATGCCGGTCAACTCCGGGTAGCTGTCGGGCTGTCGGGCCAGCCAGCGGGCCCGGGAGGCGGCGTAGGACAGCGCGCGGGCGGCGTCCTGCGCTTCGCTGTACGCGGGCACCGTTCCCTGGAGCAGTCCCACGCGGGCCGCCTGGGCCGGCAGCACCGCCACGACCGGTCGCGGCAGCGGGGCCCCGACGCGGACGAGGGCGCGGGGCAGATCGTCCCCGGTCGCCGAGGTCACCGCGGTGGGCACGAGGAGTACCAGGACGGCGTCGACCGCGCCGTGCGCGGCCAAGCGCTCGACAACAGAGCGGAGTTGGTCCTCGTTGACCACGGGCGTGGTGTCCACGGGATTGGTGGCACTCGCCCCGGCGGGGAGTTCGGAAAGCAGCTGGTCGACGAGGTTCGTGCCGAGTGCCGGCACGGTGAGACCCGCCTCTTCGCAGGCGTCGGCGGCCAGTACGGCGGCGCCGCCCGCGTTGCTGACGATCGCGACGTTCGAGCCTGTGGGGAGCGGCTGGGAGTGCAACAGGGCCGCCGTGTCCAGGAGTTCACCGATGGTGCGGGTGGCCGTCACACCGGCCTGGGTGAACAGGGCCTGGCGGGTCATCGTGCGGGTCGCGGCGGCCGCGGAGTGCGAGGCGGCGGCACGTCGCCCGGAGGTGGAGCGCCCGGCGTCCACGGTGAGGACGGGCATGGTGCGGGCCACGCGACGGGCCGTTCGGGAGAACGCACGCGGATTGCCGAAGGACTCCAGGTGCAGCAGCGCCAGGTCAGTGCGTTCGTCGCTCTCCCACCATTGGAGCAGGTCGTTGCCGCTGACGTCGTACTTCTCGCCGAGCGACACGAAGGTGGAGACGCCGATGCCCAGCCGGTGCAGCCCGTCGAGCAGGGCGATTCCGACGCCGCCGGACTGCACGGCGACACCGGCGGTGCCGGGGCCGGGATGCCGCGCGGCGAAGGTGGCGTCGAGCTGGACGTCGGGCTCGGTGTTGGCGAGGCCGAGGCAATTGGGTCCGGTCAGCCGCATGCCGTGGCGTCGACAGGTTTCCATCAGCGCGGTGGCCGCCGCGGCGTCGAGACCGGCGGACACGACACACAGGGCCCGTACGCCGAGTTCGCCGCATTCCTCGGCGACATGGGGGACAGCCGATGCCGGAACGGCGATGACGGCGAGATCCGGCACCAGCGGCAGGTCCGCGACCGTGTGGCACGCGCGGATGCCCAGAATGGTCACCGCCTCGGGGTGCACGGCGAACAGCCTGCCGGTGAAGGAGCCGGTGTGCAGGTTGCGCAGCACGGCCCGCCCGACGGAGCCCGGCTTGCGGCCCGCGCCGACGACGGCCACCGATCGGGGCCGCAGCAGCGGCCGCAGACTGGCCACATCGGCAAGACCCGCACGGGTGTCGACGACGCTCAAGTAGTGCTCGTCCGAAGCGAGTTCGACCGTGCAGTGCACCTCGGGCCCGTCCCAGTGCCGGTCGACGTGCAGACCGAGGTCGGTGAAGACCTTGAGCACCTCATGGTTCTCGGCGAGCGCGTCCGCCCTGAAAGCGGTGATTCCCGCGGTGCGGGCGGCGTCCGCCAGATGCTCCAGGAGCAAGGTGCCGACACCGCGGTGGTGCCAGGCGTCGTCGACGGCCAGCGAGACCTCGGCCGCGGTGATGTCCGGCAGGGCCTCGTACTCGGCCAGTCCGACAAGGGTTCCCTCGTGCTCGGCGGCCAGTGCCCGGTAGCCGGGACGGGGCCGCCGGGCCACGCGCTCGGCGGCGTGCCGGGCGCTGGTGCGGCTGGCGGAGAAGAAGCGCAGCCTCAGATTGTCGGGCGACATCTGCTCGTAGAAGTGCCGTACGGCGTCCTGGTCGTCCGGGCCCGCACACCGGATCCGTACGGTCGTGCCGTCGACGAGCAGTGCGTACACCGGTGGTTCCTGGATCTCGGCCATCACGGTTCCTTCGTCGCCTTTGTCCGGGTGCCCCCAGCCTCCGGCGCGCGGGACGGGGGTCCCAGAGGCTGTCCGGGGCAGCGATGTGGGCCAAGTGGCCTTCAGGAAGCATCCGTTCGACCGGGCAGTGGTTCGCCCAGCTCACCCGTCACCTGGTCGGCCATGGCCCGCAGCACGTCGAGGGTGCGCTCGGCCTCTGCCTCGTCGACCTGGGCGATGGCGAAACCGACGTGGACGATCACGTACGTCCCTACGTCGGCTCGCGGGGTGTAGGCGAGGCACGCCTCGCGCCGCACACCACCGAAGTCGACGCTGCCCATGCGCAGGCCGTCGCTGTCGTGAATGTCGATGATCCGGCCGGGGATGCCCAGGCACATCGCGCTCACCCTTTCCGGTGCGGCAGGTCAAGCCGGGCGGCGGCGACGGCCGCCTGTCCGTAGCTGATGCCGCCGTCGTTGACCGGCACGGTGCGGCCGGTGAGGACACGCAGCCCCAGAGGGCGCAGCCGCGCGCGGACTTCGGTGCGGAGTCCGGCGTTCTGGAAGCAGCCGCCGCCCAGGCACACGAGGCGTGGTGCGCCCTCGGCGACGGCGCGGTCCACGAGCTGCGCCGTCACCTCGGCGACGGTGGCGTGGAAAGCGGCTGCCAGAAAGGGGACCTGCGCGTCTGCGCGACGAGGCGTCATCGCTTCCAGCAGCGCGGTCAGGGTCGGTGCCGGGTCGTACACCCACAGGCCGTCGCGCCGTACGAGGCTCCAGGGCAGGGGAGGCACCCGGCGCACCCCGGAAGCGGCGCTCTCCAGGGCGAGCGCGGCCTGCCCCTCGAACGAGACGCTGTCACCGAGCCCCAGCAGACTCGCCACCGCGTCGAAGAGCCGGCCCGCGCTGGAAGCACGCGGGCAGTTGACGTTCTGCGTGATCATGGCACGAACGGCGTCCGCCCCGGGCCGGTCGACGAAGGCGGCCGTCAACTCCGGTGTCAGAGCGTGAGACCCGAGGTCCTCCGCGCCGTACAGGTATCCGAGCGCCATGCGCCAGGGGTGCCGCACTGCCGCCTCCCCGCCGGGCAGCGGCGCGTAGCCGAAGCGCCCGATCCGGCGATACCCGGCCAGGTCGGCGAGGAGGATCTCCCCACCCCACAAGGTGCCGTCGTCACCGAGGCCCAGCCCGTCGTAGGCGACGCCGATGAAAGAGGAGCGCACCCCGTGCTCGGCCGCCACCGCGGCGACGTGAGCGTGGTGATGCTGTACGGGAATGCGGTGCTCCACGGGCAGGGCCCGCGCCCACTGGGTGGACAGGTAGCCGGGGTGCAGATCATGAGCGACGGCTTGCGGCGCGACGCCCGTGAGCCGGGTCAGGGTCGCGTAGGAAGTGAGGACGCTGTCGTACGTCGTCTCGTCCGCCAAGTCCCCTGCGTGTGCGGCGAGATGGGCCCGACCGCCCTCGGCCAGCGTGAAGGTGTGCTTGAGCTGGGCGCCGACGCCGAGCACCGGGACGGTGGCGGTATACGGCAGGGGGAGGGGCGCCGGGGCGAGGCCTCGGGCGCGCCGCAGCACGTGGATCCCGTCGGATGCGGCCTGCACGACCGAGTCGTCGTAGCGGGCGCGGATCTGCCGGTCGTGACTGAGGAAGCCGTCGGCGACCCGTGCGAGCACGGTGCGGGCCTCCGCGTCGTCGATGGCGATCGGGCCGCCTGAGAGGTTGCCGCTGGTGACGACGAGTGGGCGGCCGAGGGCGTGGCACAGGAGGTGGTGCAGGCCGGTGGTGGGCAGGAGGATGCCGATCCGGTCGGTCCCCGGGTGAAGGGACGTGCGGGTGCGCCGATTTCGGGCCGGGACGAGTACCACGGGCCGTTCCGCCGAGGCCATTGCCGCCGCTGCTCGCCTGCCGACTTTTGCCAGGAGGCGGGCTGCCGCGAGGTCCGCCACCATGACGGCGAGCGGTTTCGCCGGGCGGCGCTTGCGCCGGCGCAGCTCGGCCACGGCCGTCACATCGGTTGCGTCGCAGACCAGTTGATAGCCGCCGAGGCCCTTGACCGCGACGATGCCTCCCGCCTTGATCGTGTCGACCGCCGCCTGCAGCGCGTCGTCGCCGCGCAGCTGGTCCCAGGCCAGGCGCGGACCGCACGCGGGGCAGGCCAGCGGCTCCGCGTGGAAGCGCCGGTCGGTGGCATCGCCGTACTCGGCGGCGCACGCCGGGCAGAGCGGGAAGTCGCGCATGGACGTGCGGTCACGGTCGTAGGGCAGGCCTTCGATGATGGTGGCGCGGGGGCCGCAGTCCGTGCAGTTGACGAACGGGTAGCGGTAGCGCCTGTCGGCCGGGTCGAACAGTTCCGTCAGACAGGCCTGGCAGATGGCGGCGTCCGGCGGGATCTCGCGGGGCGTCCCCGGGCCGCGCGAGTCCGTGCCGCTGGGGCGCACCGCGAACCCTGTACCGATCTCGGAGCTTCCGTCGGGCGTGTCCGTGATCCGCACGTGGCGTACGGCGGACAGCGGTGGTGCCTGCTCCCGGATGAGCGTGACCAGTTCGCGCAGGGCGGTCGGGCGGCCGGTGACGTTCAGCTCCACATGCCCGTCGACGTTGCGCACCCAGCCGCTCAGGCCCAGCGCGTGCGCGGTTCTGTGGACGTACGGACGGAAGCCGACGCCCTGAACGCGGCCGAACACCTCGATGCGCCGCGTGATCCGCTCGCTCATGACCCGCTCCGGCGGGGCGGGTCGGCGGTGCGCTCGCTGCGGAAGCGCGCGATCTCCTCGCCCACGTGGTTCGCGAGGGGGACCACCTGGGCCGCCACCGGGCCGGAGAGCCCGCTGCCCACGGTCCTGTCGGCGCCCTCGACGGCGTACACCACCAGACGGCCGGGCAGCCGCCCGAGGACCCGGGACAGCTCGATGGCCTCTCCGAGCCCCAGACCGTGGGAACTCGTGGCTCCGGCTGTTCCCAACTGCGCGCTGTCCAGCTCCAGTCGGTGAATGCGGCCGGGGTGCGGCGGGTCGGCGTGCGCCGCGTCCAGGACCACCGAGAGCTTCGTGTGCTCCCAGAGCCCGAGCAGGCGCCCCGGATCACCGTCGCACGTCTCCAGTCGCGTACCGGCAGGCAAAGGGTGCGTCAGTGCCCGATTCCTGAGCTGCGCCACCACCGCCCAGCCCACGCCGTCGTCATGCCGGAAATCGTTCCCGACACCGATGATCGCGATCTCTGCCGAACCGTCCATCACCCTGCCGCCTCCCTCTGTGGCGCCCTCACATGTTCCGGTTCCCGGCGCCGGACAGCACGAGGCCGAAAGTCCCCGGTGAGGGCCGAACGGGCTCTCGCGGCCGTCGGCCGAACCGTGGGAGAAGGGAGGAAGAGAACCTCATAGGGAGGAAGCGGGCACGCCTCATATGCCTGCTGGTCGCGGGCCGCACCCGGCGGGCCGTGACGGATCAGGGGAAGTGATCCGCGATGTTCTTCTACGACTACGGTCACGGAATGAACGGCGGGGCCTGGCTGGCCATGTCGCTCGGCATGGTGGTGCTCTGGACCTTGATGATCGTGCTGGGAGTCATGGCACTGCGCTTGCTGATGCGCGCTCCCGGGCACCTCGGCACCTACTCCGTGCCTCGTCCCGAGCAGCTCCTCGCGGAGCGGCTGGCCCGGGGCGAGATCGACGAGGACGAGTACTGGCGCCGGCTCGCGGTACTGCGCTCCGCCGATCCGCTCACCAAACACTGACGCTCCGGACGAAAGAAGGCGGTGGGGGCAGTGGAACAGATCCTGGTGGTAGGCGTGGACGGGTCCGGTTCCAGCCTGGACGCGCTCGACTGGGCCGTGGACGAGGCGGCCCGGTACGGGCTTGAACTCCGGATCGTCTACGCGTTCCGCTGGTCACGCTATGAGGGGGTGGCGCTCGCGGGCTCGCTCGACCGTTCCGCCGAACAGACGTTGGCCGAGAACATCGTGGGCGGCGCCGCCGAACGCGCCCGGCGGCGCAACCCGGACGTCAAGCTGTCCACCGCGCTGGTGCCGCAGGAGGCGTCCGACGCGTTGCTCGACGCCTCGCACAGCGCGTGGGCCGTGGTGACCGGATCGCGGGGCCGAGGGGAGCTGAAAGGGCTGCTCCTCGGTTCGGTCGGCCTGACCGTCGCCGCCCGTTCGGTGGGCCCGGTCGTCGTGGTGCGTGGCGACAAGACAGGGATCGCCGGTACGCACGAACGGATTCTGCTGGCGGCCGGGGACGGGGCGGCCGACTCCGCGGCGCTGCGTTTCGCCTTCCGTGAGGCCGCGGCACGCCGATCGACCCTCGACGTCGTACATGCCTGGCGCTGCCCCACGCACGAGGACCCCGCCGCGAAGGATCCCGAGCGGCAACACGCGGAGCGGGCGGAGCACTTCCTCGCCTCCGTGCTCGAGGACGCCGTCGTGGCCCACCCGGACGTGCCGGTCAACCCGGCCACCGTCGAGGGCCCGGCCCACAAGGTACTGGTGCACCGGTCGGCCGCCGCGGACCTGTTGGTCGTCGGCGCACGCCGCAGGCACGGTCACCGCGGGATGCAACTCAGCCGGGTGAGCCACGCCCTGCTGCATCAGGCGCGATGCCCGGTGGCCGTCGTGCCCGACGTCGCGTGAAGTACGCCGGGCCGGCTACCGACCGGAACGGAGCCGCGCCGCGTGATCGGGCACGTACGTCTGCAGGTCGCGTGGCGGACGCCGGTACCCCGAGGCCGGGGGACGCGCGGGGAGATCGACTTCGGGTGGCGGGACGTCCCGGTAACGCACGGTCGAGAGCAGGTGCGCGATCATGTTGAGGCGCGCGCTGCGCTTGTCGTCGCTCTCGACGATGTACCAGGGCGCTTCCGCGATGTCCGTGTGCACGAGCATCTCGTCCTTCGCCCGCGAGTACGCCTCCCAGCGCGTGATCGACTCCACGTCCAGCGGCGACAACTTCCAGCGCCGGGTGGGGTCTTCGAGGCGGCGCCGGAAGCGCTGCTCCTGGACGGCGTCGCTCACCGAGAACCAGTACTTGCGCAGCAGCACACCGTCCTCCACCAGAAGGCGCTCGAAGATCGGGCACTGGTGGAGGAAGCGCCGGTGCTCCGCGGGCGTGCAGAAGTCCATCACGTGCTCCACGCCGGCCCGGTTGTACCAACTCCGGTCGAACAGGACCAGCTCCCCTGCCGCGGGGAGGTGTTCCACGTACCGCTGGAAGTACCACTGCGTGCGCTCGCGTTCCGTCGGCGCGGGCAGCGCGACGATCCGGGCGACGCGGGGATTGAGATGCTCGGCGACCCGTTTGATCGTGCCGCCCTTGCCCGCCGCGTCCCGCCCCTCGAAGATCACGACCAGACGGGCGCTTTCGGCACGCACCCACTCCTGGAGTTTCACCAGCTCCGCCTGCAGCCGGTTCAGCTCCCGCTCGTACAGCGCCTTGTTCACGACCTCACCCCGCATCCCGTAGCCCAACACCCCGACCGTCTCTCGTGACGTCATCGGGGTCCCCGCCTCCCGCGTCTTCGACCGACAGCTCAGGAGGGCACCACGATCACGGGGCACCGGCTGTGCTCGATCAGAGCCCGCACGGTCCGGCCGAGCCGCCCCCTGCGGCGCCTGCCCACGACAAGCACCTCGGCGTTCTCCGAGTTCCGCAGCAGTGCGTCGGATGCTGCCGGACCGAGGAACACGTCCGGCAGCATCCGTACTTCGGGGTACTTCTCGCGCCAGGGCCGCAGCACATCGGCCAAGGTCTGCACCTCCTGGTCCTCCCACGAGGCACGGTCCTTCTCCGGTACGGCGAAGGGCAGCGATGCCATGGCGAAGGGCGGAAGACTCCAGGCGTGCAGCACGTGCAGTCGTGCTCCGCGCAGCCCCGCGGTGTGCAGTGCGAAGTCGAGCGCGGCGTCCGCGGGATCGCGGGCATCGATCCCCACGGTCACCTTGTCGGGGCGGTGCCGCAGGTCGTGAAGCTCCGGCCGCAACGGCACGAGCACCACGGGGACGGTGCACCGCGTGGCCACGCCATGAGCCACCGAACCCAGACGCAGCCCGGCGTACCCGCCCGCGCCGCGCACGCCGATCACCACCAGTCCGGCGTGCTCACCGAGGGAGAGCAACTTCGGTACGACGTCACCGACAGGCACGGCGCCGTCGGCAGGGGCATCGGGACACGCCATGAGCTGCGCCTGGACGCGCGTGCTCACAGGAGGGCCTCCCTTGGGGGACACGTGGACCGACTGGAGGGGCAGCCCGCGCAGACGGGCCTCGCGCGCCGCCCACCTGGCCGCGGCCGCGCTCCGCGCCGAACCATCGACTCCGACAACCACCGCGTGGAGCATGTCGGTTCACCTTTCGTGGAGGTCGCCTCGCCTGCTTCCAGAGTCCTCGGGAGACATCCCTGCGAGCAGGGGCCGGACGGACCGGTGCAGGGGACCGGCGGCCCCTCCTCGGCCACCGCGAGGAGCGGAACGATGAGGGTGGACGCGGAGGAAGACCTCGTGGAAGGTGCTGCATCATGCTGCGACCCGTCGTCGTTGGAGTCGACGAATCTCCTGAGAGTCTCGCCGCCGCGGAGTGGGCGGCCCGGGAGGCGCTTCTGCGCGACCTGCCGCTGCGGCTCGTGCACGCCTGGAACTGGAGTCCGCATCCCGCGTCCGATGTGCCCGTCGGTGTCACGGCGGCCGGCGCCGCGCAGCGCGTGCGGGCCCGTACGACGCTGGACAAGGCGGAGGCCCGCGTACGCGCCGCCTGTCCGACGGTGCGGCTGACGGCCGACCCGCTGGAGGGCCCCGCCTCGGCCGCGTTGATCCGGGTCGCCGGCCAGGCCGAGATGCTCGTCCTCGGCTCGCGCGGACTGAGCGCGGTCACGGGTGCCGTCGTGGGGTCCGTGGCGCAGAGTGTGTCGGCCGCCGCGCCCGTACCCGTCGTGCTCGTGCGTATCAGGGTGCCCGATTCCTGGGACGGGATGTCAACGCCGGGCGCGCCGCGTCCCGACGTCGTGCTGGGCCTCGATCTCGCTGATCCGTGCGACGAGGTTCTGGAGTTCGCCTTCGCCGCGGCCGCGTTGCGGGGTGCGCGCCTGCACGTCGTGTCCGCTTGGCGGAGCCCGGCCTTCTACTCGGTGGGTCCCGGAGAGGTGGGACTCGTCGAAGGGCCGCGGCGGGAGACGGAGTGGCAAGGCTTCCAAGAGGCAGTGCTGCAATCGTGGCGTGACAAGTTTCCCGGCGTCGAGGTGACAGGAACGGTTGTCGAAGGGCGGGCCGTCACACCGCTGCTCGCCAGGGCCGAAGGGGCGGGCCTCGTCGTGGTCGGACGCCATGCGCGGGAGGGCCACCGACTGGGCCACCACAACGGCCCGGTCACCCACGCGGTCATCCACCACGCCCGCTGCCCCGTCGCGATCGTCCCGCACCCCTGACAGCGCCGATGGCCCCATCCGCGTACCGCGACATGAGAAGGGTCCGCGATGAGCACCGTCACCACCGAACCAGGCAGGTGGTTCCCCACCACCGCCGTTCCTGATCCCGGTCACCCGGCTCGAAGCCGACCGGGCGGCGCTCGGCCCCATCGGGGCGGGTGACAGCCGATGAGGCAGGAACCACCGCACAACGAGGAGGTGACGGACATGATCAAGCCGATAGTCGTCGGTGCAGACGGTTCACGCGAGAGTGCCGCCGCGGCCGACTGGGCCGCGAGGGAAGCGTTGCGTCGCGGTCTGCCGCTGCGCCTGGTCCACGCCTGGGAAGGCCTTCCGTCGCAGGGCACCGAAGCGACGCTGCCCGAGTTGGCGGCCCCGCAGTACTGGGCCCGCCGCGTTCTGCGCACCATGAGCGAACAACTCCACGCGCGCTACCCGAAGTTGTACGTGTCCACGGAGCAACTCAGGCTGCCACCCGGCCAGGCGCTCCTGGCCGAGGCCGAGTCGGCGGAACTGCTCGTACTCGGCAATCAGGGGCTGGGCAGCGTCAGCGGGCTGTTCATGGGTTCGGTCGCCACGGCTACCGCGGCTCACACGGCGCGCCCGCTGGTGCTCGTACGCGCCGGATACACCGGCGACAGCGAGCGCCTGCCGGACCCGTCCGGCGAGTCTCCCGCTCATGGTCCGTACCGGGACGTCGCGCTCGCTGTCGACCTGCGGGAGTCGTGCGACGAGGTGCTCGAATTCGCCTTCCGTGCGGCGGAGTTCCGAGGCGCACCACTACGTGTCGTCCACGCATGGCACGTTTCATTGCGCCGGGGCGTCGTCGGCCCCGATGAGCGTGCCGCCGTCAAGAAGCGTGCCGAGCACGAGCTCGCCGTGCTCCTGGCGCCGTGGAGGGACAAGTTCCCGAAGGTGCCCGCGCGCGAACGCGTCGTGGAGGGTCACCCGACCCACCACGTGGTCAAGGCGGCGGGCGGCGCCGGGCTGCTGGTGGTCGGCCGCCGGGCGCGGCGGGCTGCGATCGGCGCCCACGCCGGACCCGTGACACACGCGGTGATCCATCACGTGGACTGCCCCGTGGCGGTGGTTCCGCACGACTGAGCCGCCGCCGGGCCGGTGCGGCTTGGCCCGCGACCTGAAGGAGGCCAGGTCCGGCGCCGGTGCAGCATCGTGCGCACTTCTCTGAACGGGAGCCGGACGACGAGGCGTCACGTCGGTTCGGTGACTGGGGTGCCCGACATCCGACAGCACCGGTGCGATGGTCGATCGAGGCCGTACCGGCACGGCATGATCGGGCAGTTCGACCGTGACGCGGGGCGCGGTCGATGCGCGACGACCGGTGAGCCGGCCGTCGGGTCACCGATGGGCAGGGGGCTCCACCCGCTCGCGGTCACCTCGTCGATGTTGTCGATCTCGAAAGCGGCTTCGGTTCCCGCCGCTTCGGCCGCCGGCGCTCCCGCGCGGTTCGGAAGGTGATGGCGCGGTCTTCGAGCGTGTAGTCGACCGGCGACACGGGGCTCCGCTCGGTGCGCATCCCAGCCGAACACGTCGTCGCCACCTTTCGGCAGATCACTGGCGGGAACGTTCTGCGGGCAATGGCCGTTGCCGGGCAGACGGGGCCATGTCCGTCGGGGGGAGGGTCATTTCGACCTCGCGGCCGGAGGAAGCGTGTTCCAGTCGTACGAGGACGGAAACCCTCTTCACCTCGCCGGGTGACCTGCGACAGCACCGGCCGGGCGATCGCGGTGTCGACCCGGTCGAGGACCTACGCGATCGTGCTCACCGGGTGTCGCTCTCCCCGGCGCTGTCGAGGGTGGCCCGGCCGCCCTCCAGCCGGGCCACCGGGACCCGGAACGGCGAGCAGGACACGTAGTCCAGGCCGGCCGCGTGGAAGAAGTGCACCGATTCCGGGTCGCCGCCGTGCTCGCCACAGACTCCGATCTTCAGCCCGGGGTGCGCAGCACGGCCCTCCTCGACGGCGATACGCACCAGTCGGCCGACGCCGTCCTGGTCGATGGTCTCGAACGGGGAGACCTTGAAGACGCCCTTGTCGAGGTAGGCGGAGAAGAACGCCGCCTCGACGTCGTCCCGGGAGAAACCCCACGTGGTCTGCGTCAGATCGTTCGTGCCGAAAGAGAAGAAGTCGGCCTCCTCGGCGATCCGGCCCGCGGTCAGGGCCGCGCGGGGCAGCTCGATCATCGTGCCGACCGGGCAGACGACCGGCACGCCGGAGGCCTCGGACACCTCGGCGAGTACGTGGTCCACCTCGTCGCGGACCAGACGTAGTTCCTCGACGGTGTCGATGAGCGGCACCATGATCTCGGCCCTCGGATCGCCGCCGGCCCGCGTCCGGGCCACGACGGCCTCCGCGACGGCCCGCACCTGCATGGCGACCAGGCCCGGGGCCACCAGACCGAGGCGGACGCCGCGCAGCCCGAGCATCGGGTTCTCCTCGTGCATCCGGTTGACGGCGTCGAGCAGCTCGGCGTCGTGCGGGTCGGCCCGGTCGCCGCGGGCCTCGGCGGCGGCGACGCGCACGGCGAGTTCGGTGCGGTCGGGCAGGAACTCGTGCAGCGGCGGGTCGAGGAGCCGGATGGTGACGGGCAGCCCGTCCATCGCCGTGAGGATGTCGATGAAGTCCTGCCGCTGCAGGGGGAGCAGCGCTTTCAGGGCCCGCCCGCGGTCGGCGTCGGTGCGAGCCAGGATCATGGCCTCGACCAGGCGGCGGCGGTCCCCGAGGAACATGTGCTCGGTGCGGCACAGGCCGATGCCCTCGGCACCGAACCGCCGGGCGCGGGCTGCGTCCTCGGGGGTGTCGGCGTTGGCCCGCACCCCGAGACGCCGTACGGAGTCGGCCCGTCGCATGAGGCGGTCCACGGCGTCGACGACGCCCTCGTCATGCTCACCGGTCTCGAAGTACCGCATCACGGCCGAGTCGACGAGCGGCACCGCCCCGAGGCGGACCGTGCCGTCGGAACCGTCCACGGACAGGAGCGTGCCCTCCTCGACGGCGGTGTCACCGACCGTGAACCGGCGTGCCCGGACATCGACCTGGAGTTCCTCGGCACCGCAGACGCACACCCTGCCCATCCCGCGGGCGACGACGGCCGCATGACTGGTCCGGCCGCCACGGCTGGTGAGGACGGCCTGCGCGGCCACCATGCCGGGCAGGTCGTCGGGGGTCGTCTCCTCGCGGACGAGAACGACCCGCTCACCCCCCGCCGCACGGCGGACGGCCTCGGCGGAGTCGAAGACGACGATGCCCACTGCGGCCCCCGGCGATGCGGGCAGGCCGCGCGCGAGTTCCGGCCGCGCGCCGGAGGTGTCGAAGCGGGGGAACATCAAGCGCGCGAGGCCGTCTCCGCTGGTCCGGGCGAGCGCCTCGTCGGTGCTGATGAGGTGTTCGTCCACCAGCTCCGCCGCGATGGTGAACGCCGCCTCGGCCGTGCGCTTGCCCACCCGGGTCTGCAGCATCCACAGGGTGCCGCGCTCGACGGTGAACTCGATGTCGCACAGGTCCCGGTAATGGACCTCCAACGTCCGCATGTGATCGCGCAGTTGGGCGAACGCGGCGGGGGCGAGCCGCTCCAGTTCGGCCAGCGGGACGGTGTTGCGGATGCCGGCGACGACGTCCTCGCCCTGGGCGTCCGGCAGGTAGTCGCCGTACAGTCCGGGCCGACCGGTCGCCGGGTCCCGGGTGAAGGCGACGCCGCTTCCGGAGTCGTGTCCGAGGTTTCCGAAGACCATGGCCTGCACGTTGACGGCTGTGCCCAGGTCGTCGGGGATGTGCTCACGGCGCCGGTAGAGCCGGGCGCGCTCGCCGTTCCAGGACGCGAAGACGGCGCGTATCGCGCGGCGCAGCTGCTCGGCGGGCGACTGCGGGAAGCTTTCACCGGTCGTCCGCTGAATCAAGTCCTTGTAAACGAGGACGAGTTCCGATAGATCGGCGGCGTCGAGACGAAGGTCGTCCGTGACGCCGCGGGACTTCTTGAGAACGGCCATCGCCTGCTCGAACCGGGCTCCGTCGACGCCCATCACCGTGCTGCCGAACATCTGTACAAGTCGGCGGTAGGAGTCCCAGGCGAACCGCTCGTTCCCCGAGGTCTTGGCGAGGCCGAGCACGGAGTCGTCGGTGAGGCCGATGTCGAGGATCGTCTCCATCATTCCTGGCATGGAGAAGCGGGCCCCCGACCTGACGGACAGCAGCAGCGGGTCGTCCGGTTGACCCAGTCGGCGTCCGACGGCCTCCTCCAGGGCGGTGAGATGCCCGGAGATCTCGTCGGCCGGCTCGTCGGGCTCCGTGCCCGTCCCCAGATAGGTCCGGCAGGCTTCGGTCGTGACGGTGAAACCGGGCGGCACCGGCAGGCCGAGACGTGTCATCTCGGCCAGGTTGGCGCCCTTGCCGCCGAGCAGAGCGGCCATGTCCCGGCTGCCCTCGGTGAACGCGTACACGTAGCGGGTCATGGCGGAGTCGCTCCTCGGGTCGGTCCGGAAGCCCTCGGCTGGTATCGAAGGCCGCGGACCCAGCGTCGGACGGGCGCCCGCACCAGGGGCAGACCCTCACGGTCCCCGGCTGCTGGGCCACTCGACCCTCCTGGGCGGAGGCCGTCCTGATGAGGGCCCAGCGGAACCCCGACAAGGGACCACTGGACCCGCGCGCGCCACACGCCTGCGACGGAACCTGAGGACAGGTGTCCCGCACGGCGCCGTCAGCCGCGCCGGCCCCGCACGAGGAGGCCACGGTCATGACCGGTACGACGACGTCCCGCACGGTGAGTTCATCGCCCTCCGGGCGGCGGGAGCGGCTCATGGGCTCGGTCTGTGCGGTGAACCCGGAAACGGGGGCCCGCGTGGCCGACGAGAGCGGCAAGCCGCAGGGCATCGTCAGCCGCTCGGACCTCATCAAGGTCTTCCTGCTGTCCGTGATGAGGGGATTGCCGATGAGGTACGCCGTGACACCGTCTCGTACCTGTTCCCGGGCGACCGGCGCCGTCAACGGCGCCTGAGCGCCGGGCTGTTGTTTCCGTGCGAGCCGCCGCGCTTTCCGGCCGGACCGGGCGGGGCACGCGTTGCCGCACCACGCACGCGCAGTACCGCGGCGGCCGTGCCGACCGTCGCCCGACCGCGAAGGGAAGCCATGACCGACCCCTCCGGAACCGACCGCGTCCGCCCCACCGATCCCCTCACCGCCGCCCGGCCGCCGCGGGAGGAGCTGGCCCCGGCGTTACGGGACGTCAGAGCTGTCGTGTTCGACAACGACGGAGTGATCACCGACTCGGCCCGTGTGCATGCCGCCGCCTGGAAGACCGCCTTCGACGCCTTCCTGCGTGACCACCCGCCCGCCGCACCGCGCGACCGGCGTCCCTTCGACACCCGTGACGACTACCTGCGTCACGTCGACGGGAAGTCCCGGCTCGACGGCGCCGCGGCCTTCCTCGCTTCCCGCGGCATCGACCCGACGGACGAGCGGATACGATCCGTCGCCGCCGACAAGGAGCGGCTGTTCGTCGCGCGGCTGCGCGAGCACGGCATCGAGGCGTACCCCGGGACCGTACGGCTGCTGCGCGCCCTGCGCGATGCCGGGATACCCACGGCCGCCGCTTCCGCTTCCCGGCACGCCCCCGAACTGCTGGCCAGGGCCGGAGTGCGTGATCTGTTCGACGCCTTGGTCGACGGTGGCGAGGCGGCGCGGCTCGGTCTGCCCGGGAAGCCGAAGCCGGACCTGTTCCTGGAGGCGGCACGGCGCCTGGACGTTCCCGCTCGGCGCACCGCCGTCGTCGAGGACGCCCTGGCCGGCGTGGAGGCGGGCCGCAGCGGCGGATTCGTCCCGGTCATCGGTGTCGATCGCGCGGCAGGCCCCGGCACACGGGAGCGGCTGCTGCGGTACGGCGCCGACATCGTCGTCGGCGACCTGGGCGAACTGCTCACCCGAGGAGTACGACCGTGACGGCCGAGACCTGGGACTACGAAGGATACGACCCCGAGCGGGAGAGGCTCAGGGAATCCCTGTGCACGCTCGGCAACGGCTACTTCGCCACGCGCGGGGCGCTGCCCGAGTGCGTGGCGGACGACACCCACTACCCGGGCACGTACGTGGCGGGCTGCTACAACCGGCTGACCTCCGAAGTGGCCGGGCGTCAGGTGGAGAACGAGGACATGGTCAACCTGCCGAACTGGCTCCCGGTGCGCTTCCGTAGGCCCGGACGGCAGTGGATCGCTCCGGACGCGGATCCGGTGCTCGACCACCGCCTCACCCTGCACCTGTCGTCGGGCCTGCTGGAGCGCCGGACCCGGTACGACCTCGGGCGGGGGCAGGTGTTGTCGGTGCGGCAGCAGCGGATCGTGCACCTCGCGGATCCTCATCTGGCCGCACTGCGCACCGAGTTCACGGCAGAGGGCTTCTCCGGCGACCTGGAGGTCGAGGCCGCCCTCGACGGCGGCGTCGTCAACGCCGGCGTGCCCCGCTACCGGGACCTGGACGGCCGCCACCTGACCCATGTGCACACCGGAACCCCCGCCCCGGACACCGTCTGGCTGCGCTGCCGCACCCGGACCTCCGACATCCGCGTGGGCATGGCGGCCCGGCTCACCGCCGACGCACCCGTCACGGCCGAACCCACAGCCGTGCGGGCCGTCCACCGCGTACAACTGCACCTCACCGAGGGGTGCCCCGCGACGGTCGACAAGACGATCGCCCTGCACACCTCACGCGACCCGGCGATCAGTGACCCCCTGGCCGCCGCGATCGACCGGGTCGTCACCGCCCCCGGCTTCGACGCACTCCTGGACAGCCACCTCACCGCCTGGGACCAGCTGTGGCGCCGCGCAGAGCTCGACGTGCAGGGAGAGGCGGGCGGCATCCTGCGCCTGCACCTCTTCCACGTGCTGCAGACCCTCTCGCCGCACACCGCCGACCTCGATGTGGGGGTGCCGGCGCGCGGCCTGCACGGTGAGGCGTACCGGGGGCACGTTTTCTGGGACGAGCTGTTCGTCCTGCCGTATCTGAACCTGCACTTCCCCGAGGTGTCCCGCGCCCTGCTCCGCTACCGCCACCGGCGCCTGGAACGGGCCTGCGCCGCGGCGCGGGCCACGGGCCGCAGGGGCGCGATGTACCCCTGGCAGAGTGGGAGCGACGGACGGGAGGAGACCCAGCAGCTCCACCTCAACCCGCGTTCGGGGCGCTGGCTGCCCGACCACTCGCATCTTCAGCACCATGTCGGCTCGGCGATCGCGTACAACGTGTGGCAGTACTGCGAGGCAAGCGGCGACACCGAGTTCCTGCACACCAAAGGCGCCGAGATGCTCCTGCAGATCGCCCGGTTCTGGGCGGACTCGGCCGTATGGGACGAGCACCTCGCCAGGCACCGCATCAAAGGCGTCGTCGGCCCCGACGAGTACCACGAGACCTACCCCGACGCGGCGGCCCCCGGGCTCGACGACAACGCCTACACCAACGTCACCGCGACCTGGGTACTCACCCGGGCCCTGGAACTCCTCGACACCTTGCCCGAACCCCGCCGCCGCGAACTCGTCGAGCGCACCGGACTCGACACGGGCGAGCTCGAACAGTGGCAGGACGTGTCCCGCACCCTCCATGTCCCCTTCCACGACGGCGTCATCAGCCAGTTCGAGGGCTACGGTGACCTCGCCGAACTCGACTGGGACGGCTACCGGCGCCGGTACGGCGACATCCGCCGCCTCGACCGGATCCTGGAGGCGGAGGACGACACCGTCAACCGCTACCAGGCGTCCAAGCAGGCCGACGTCCTGATGCTCGGCTACCTCTTCGCCCCGTCCGAACTGCACGGAATCTTCCGCCGGTTGGGGTACCGCCTCGATGAGCACACCTGGCGGCGCACTGTGGACCACTACCTATGCCGTACCAGCCACGGCTCCACCCTGAGCGGCCTGGTCCACGGCTGGGTCCTGGCCAGGGCCCGGCGCGCCGAGGCGTGGAAGTTCTGCCAGGAGGCGCTCCAGGGAGACATCGCCGATCTGCAGGGCGGAACCACCGGCGAGGGAATCCACCTGGGCGCCATGGCCGGCACCCTCGACCTCGTCCAGCGTGGGCTGACCGGCCTGGAGACCCGTGAGGGAGCCCTGTGGCTCGACCCCGTACCCCTGCCGGAACTGTCCTCCTACGGATTCACCCTCCGCTACCAGGGTCACTGGGGCGTACGACTGCGCCTGGAGAAGGAGCAGTTGGAGATCGCCGTACCGGCGTCCGACCGGTCCTCCATCGACGTACGACTGCCCGACCGTGCGGTCCGTGTGCGGCCGGGAGAGACCTGCGGGCTCGTGCTCCCGAACTAGATCACCCACGCATCGGTTCCGGCCGGGTCACTCGGCGCGAGACAGGGACCGAGCGGCCCATCTTCCCGGACGGTGCCCGCGCAGACCCTGGAGTCAGCATCCGGCACAGGAGGTGGACTCCATGTCCCGTACCGTCACCGATGTCGTCGACGCTGAGCGGGGGCGGCGGCCGTAGCCCGTCCATGTCACCGACCTCTACCGCAGGGCCGTCACCGACCTCGGGCGCCGCATTCCCGACAGCCTGGACATCATGCGCGCAGGCTCGACCGACATGGGGAACGTCTCCCACGTGGTCGCCACCATCCACCCGTCCAGCGGCTACGACCGCGGTGACACGATCATGCACAACCCCGAGTTCACCCGGTACGGCACCAGCGCCGGCGCCGACCGTGCCGTGCTCGACGGCGGCCTGGCCATGGCGTGGACGGCCATCGCCCCGGCCACGACCGAAGACCACCGCGCCTCCCTGCCGGCCCGGCTCGCCGACCGCCGGAACACCCCGCGCGCGACGCCCGCCGCATAGCCGCTCCCGGTGCACGAGCGCGGGCTCATCGCGGCCTCCGGACGGCCCTCGGCGGCCGCCCGAGCCTGAACTCCCGCCGTGCGACGTGCAGAAGCCGCCGGGCCGCCGGCCGCCATAAACTGGCCGGCGTTGCCCGATGAACGAAGGACGACAGTGAATTCGCCCCTTGCCCGGCCGGACCTCGGCACATCCACGCGCGGTGTCGCGCGCGCCGTCACGGACGTCCTGCAGCCCCGCAACGTCCTCGTGGCCGGCATGCTCGGGATCGGCGCCGTCGCGGGCGGCCTCGCCGGGCTGGCCTGGGGACTTCTCGGTGCGCTCTGCGCGGGACTGGTGCCCGCCGCCTACATCGAGTTCGAACGGAAACGGGGAACATGGGGCGACCGCCACGTGGTGGACCGAACGAAGCGGGCGCCCATCTTCCTCGTCATTCTGGCGTCCGTCGGCACCGGCGCACTCCTGATGACACTGGGGCACGCCCCCTCGGACGTCATCAGGGCCATGGTCGCGCTGTGGGTGATGACCGTCGCCCTGCTGAGCATCAACACCGTCTGGAAGATCTCCGTCGACTCGGCGGTCGCCTCGGCCGTGGTCGCGCTGCTCGCCGTCGTGCACAGTCCCTGGTGGCTGGTGGGGTACGCCGGGACCGTGGTGGTGTGCTGGTCACGCGTGGCGCTGCGGTACCACACGGTGTCGCAGACCGTGGCGGGCGCGACCGTGGGGGCGCTGACCACGGCCGCGTGGCTCGGGGTGTGACCTGCTCCCGTCGCCGGACCGGCGACGGGAGCAGGATCCCGGGGACCGTCGGCCCCCGGGCGGACCCGGCCCGATCGGGCCGGCCGAGGGCTCAGCAGGCGCCGAGGTCCTGCCAGACGCCCCACTCCCCGGTGGTGCCGGGCTCCTCACCCGTCGTCCACCACTTGGCCTTCCAGGTGTGGCCCTTGTACGACACCTGCTGGCCACCCGTGTAGACCGTGCCCGAGGCCCACGGGGCCGCCGTGCACTGGTTGCCGCTGCCGCCGGTGATCGTCAGCGTGTACGTCGCCGAGGGCGCCGCGGACGCACTCGCGCCGGTGACCACGAGGGTGTACGTGCCGTTGACGGCCGCCGCGGTCGTGGCGACGGTCAGCGTCGAGGTCGCTCCGGCCGTCACCGACGTGGGGCTGAGGGAGGCGGTGACGCCGGCGGGCGCGCCGCTGACGGTGAGCTTCACGGTCTCGGCGCTGCCCGCGGTCACCGAGGTCTGTACTGTCGCGCTCGTGGAGGCGCCGGCCTTGACCGTCCCCGATGCCGGGCTCGCCGTCAGCGAGAAGTCGTTGCTCGGTGCGGTGGTGCCGCTGGTGAAGGGCGCGAAGACGTGGGAGAAGTCCCAGGTGTTCTGCTCGATGCCGGAGCAGGTGTCTCCGGCGGCGCCGCCGGGGCAACTGCCGTTGTCGCGCTGGAGCGCCCAGAAGGAGATCATGTTGATCCCCTTGCTGTTCGCCCAGTCGTAGACGTCCTTGGCGTCGGCGAGCGTGAACGTCTCGGCCGGGCCGAAGTCGTCGACGCCGGGCATCTCGGTGACGCCGATCATGGCCCAGAGCTGGGCCGCGCTCTTGGTGGGGTAGAGCTTGGCGAGCTGGTTGTACAACCCCTGGGCGGCGGTCTTCGTGTCCTGCGCCATGTTGTGGGACGCGTTGTCGTAGTAGTCGAACGTCATGAGGTTGACGACGTCCACGCGCGCGCCGTTGGCCACGGCGTTCTTGAGCACGGCGAGTCCGCCGGCGGCCGGGCCGCCGGTCGTCGTCGGCAGGGTGTACGAGATCTCCAGCTTGCGGCCGTTGGCGGCGGCCCAGTCCTGGACCTTCTTGATCGCCTTGTTCCGCCGGTCGATGCCGGCGGTGTTGTCCAGGGAGTCGACCTCGATGTCCATGTCGAGCCGGGGGATGTCGTAGGTCGAGACGACCTTCTCGTAGACGGCGGCGATCTGGTCGACGTCCGTACAACTGTCGGCGATCTCGGTTCCGGTGGTGTCCGCCGTGTATCCGCCGAACGACGGGATGACATCCCCGCCGCGCCCCTGGATCGTCTTGATGTCGGCGCCGAAGGACGACGCGGCGACGGGGAGCGAGGTGTCGCCGTTCCAGTAGGCGGTGCAGGAGCCCTTCGCCGCCGTCTGGAGGAACGCCATCGTCAGGTGCTTGGCCCCGGACCGGGCGCTGAGATCGGCGGGGCTCTCACCTGTCCACGACTCGAAGTACGGGGCGAAGACATGGGCGGGGAGCGGGGTCGCGGCCTGGGCGGGGGAGCCCGCGACGGCGGTGAGGCCCAGAGCGGCCACTGCGGTGGCCACCGCAGTGAGAGTGGCACGGAGGGAGCGCATACGTCTCATGGCCATCCAAGAGGTGAGGCGGCGTCAACTCAGCTGTGACGCGCGGGAGATGCATACGGAATAGCCTGGCAGTCAGGGGCATGTCAATGGTCTGTACCAAGTGAGGACTAGACCAACTTGAAAGGCTCTCCAAGCCCCGACCCGTGACGCATGGCACCGCGTGCCGTGGGGGTGCTGGTCAGACGGGCGTCCCGGTGGCCGCGGCCGTTCGACCCGGGTGGGGCGGGTCGTCGAACCATCTGGCGCTTGCTCCTCCGGAAAGAAGCCGAGCGGAATGCCCGATGTTGTGGCCCACCCGCGCCTTGTCGGTCATGGCCGGGGACCCGTTCGATGCCGGACCGGCCGACGACTGGCGGTTCGCGGTACGGCCCCGCGTCAACCTCGGCGGCCCCGGCCGGCCGGTCGGCTCAGTTTCCGGACGGTTCAGGGGAGGCGATGGTGAGGTCGCCCGGGTCGACGCCGCCTTCCGTGGTGTCGTCGTCGGCGAAGACGAAAGCCTCGACGGGTACGCCCCGTTCGGCGCTCAAGGCCCGGACGAGTTCCCGCACGACGACCGTCTTTCAGGACCACACGCGGACCCGGGCCGCCCGCGCCCGGCAGCGCGCCCGGCCCGGCACAAGTCCCGCGGAGGCGGGCCCGACGTCTCCGAGGCGCCCGGCCGCCGAACGCTCGACACGACGCCGGTCGCCCGCATGCCGAGGCCGTCCCGGCGATACCGGTGATCACAAACTTCGGTCCGACCCCTTCCCCGTACCGACCAGTCGGTACTAGCTTCGCGGCGGCGAGCACGCATGGAGGCGTGCTGGTGATCAGTCAAGGGAGGCATGGTGTCGATCTCGCCGCCGACGAACGAGCCGCGTACCGCGGGGCCGACCGCGCGAGCGCTGGGCCGCCTGGGGCAACGGCGGCTCGACCGCTACCCGGAACGTGGCGCCCGCTACTGGTACTTGGGCGTCGTCGTCCTCGTCACGATCGTTCTCTACTACCAGCTGTACGTGCAGTACGCCGTGTCGACCGCCATCATCGGCGAGTACCACATGACGTTCCTGTACTTCGTCTACATCTCGGTGGCGGCCAACGCGGTCGGCGCGTTCGCGTCGCTGCTCGCCGGTCTCGCGGACCGCTGGGGTCGCGCCAGCATCGTGGTCTACGGCCTCCTGGTGGTCGGTCTGTTGACCACCTTCGTGCTTCCCCAGGCACCCGGCCGGACCAGCTATCTCCTCGCCTACTGCGCCGTGGCCCTGGTCGAAGGCATGATCCTGGTGGCCACCCCGGCCCTCATCCGCGACTTCTCGCCACAGCTCGGCCGCGCCTCCGCGATGGGCTACTGGACGATGGGGCCGATCATCGGCAGCCTCGTCGTCACGGGCGTCACCTCGCGCACCTACGGCGGCGGCACCTCCTGGGAGGACGAGATCCGCTTCGCCGGCATCAGCGGCCTCGCCGTCTTCGTGATCGCCCTGTTCGGGCTGCGCGAGCTCGCCCCGGCGATCCGCGACCAGATCATGGTCAGCGTCCGCGACCGCGCACTGATCGAGGCCCGGGCCAAGGGCCTGGACACGGAAGCCGCCCTGCACGGACAGTGGCGCCAGATGATGCGCCTCGACGTGATCGGCTCGGCCGTCGCCATCAGCCTCTACCTCCTCCTCTACTACGCGGCCGTGGGCAATTTCGTCCTCTACTTCGCCACCACGTTCGGCTACTCGGCGCAGCGCGCCAATGCGCTGCTGAACTGGTACTGGGGCGCCAACGCGATCGCCCTCGTCGCCGCCGGACTGCTCTCCGACCGGCTGCGCGTGCGCAAGCCGTTCATGCTCGTAGGAGCGCTGGGCTCGATCGGTTTCACCCTCGCGTTCACACTCCACGCCACACAGCCGCACACCGGCTACTACACGTTCGCGTTCATCGTCGCCGGGATCGGTGTGACCAGCGGCGTCGCCTACTCGCCGTGGATGGCCGGCTTCACCGAGACCGTCGAGCGCCACAACCCCGCCGCCACCGCCACCGGCCTCGCGATCTGGGGGTGGATCGTCCGGATCACGGTGGCCCTGTCGGCCGCCTGCGTGCCGCTCGTGGTGCACTCCGCGACCCCGCTCATCGAGCACGGCACCGAGGTCAAGCAGGCCTCCGTACAGGCCGCCCCCGCACTGGCCGTCACCCGGGCCCACCCGAGGATCTTCGCCGAGCTCGACGCCTACGCGCCGGGCAAGGTGCCGCCCGCGCTGCTGGCCCGCGCCCAGAAGGAGGTGGGCGCCGAGGACCTGCGGACCGTGCGGAAGGCGGCACCGCAGCTGAAGATCCTGCGCGAGCACGGCGCCGAGGTCGCCCGGGCGAGCGAGGAGACGCCGGGCCAGTGGCAGACCTGGTGGTGGGTCTGCCTGGCCGGGCAGGTGGCCTTCCTGCCGTTCGTCTTCGTGATGACGGGCCGCTGGCGACCTCGCGACGCGCGCCGCGACCTCGAGGAACACGAAGAGGCTGTGGCCCGTCAGGTGTCCGGGATACAGCAGAGCACCGAGGAGAACAGGACAGCATGAGCACCCCCTCCGAACTGCACGCGCTCACCGCGCTCGAGCAGGCCGCCGCCGTGCGCGACGGCGAGGTCGCACCGGACGAACTCGTACGACACAGCCTCGCCCGCGTCGAGAAGTACGACGACCGCTTCGGCGCCTTCATCACCCGCACCCCCGAGGCCGCACTCGCCGCCGCCGACGCGCTGCGAGCGGTCCACCCGCCGACCGGGAACCGTTCACCGCTCTTCGGCGTACCGACGGCGGTGAAGGACCTCGTCGACACCGCCGGCGTGCCCACCACGTACGGGTCCAGGGCCTTCGCGGACCACGTGCCGACGGCCGACGCGCACAGCGTGACCAGGCTGCGCGAGGCCGGCCTGATCAGCCTCGGCAAGACCAACACCCCCGAGTTCGGCTGCTGTTGCTACACCGACAACGACATCGCGGGCCCCGCCCGCAACCCGTGGGACCCGGCCCTGTCCGCCGGGGGTTCCAGCGGCGGAGCCGCGGTCGCCGTCGCGCTCGGCCTCGTACCCGTCGCACACGCCAGCGACGGCGGCGGATCCATCAGGATCCCGGCGAGCCTCTGCGGCCTCTTCGGCATCAAACCCTCACGAGGGCGCGTCAGTTCGGGCCCCGCCGGAGCCGAGGTCACCGGCCTGTCGGTACAGGGGCCGCTGGCGCGGTCGGTGCGGGACGCGGCGGCCTACCTCGACGTACTGGCCGGGCCCGAACCCGGCGACCCGCACTGGGCGGCGCCGCTTCCGGAGGGCGAGACCTTCCTCGCCCACGCGGACCGCGACCCCGGCAGGCTGCGGATCGGGCGGTACGCGACTCCTGCCGCCGCGGATCTCGCGGTGGCCCCGGAGTGCCTCGCCGCTTGGGAACACGCCTCCCGCCTCCTGGAGAGCCTCGGTCACGCCGTCGAGGACATCCCCAACCCATTCGGCCCCGAGATCGGCGACCACTTCATCGACGCATGGGGAGTCCAGTCGCTCGGTCACTCGCTGGACGGCGACCGGGAAGCCCTGCTCAGGCCGGTGACGCGGGCCTGGCGGGCGTACGGGCGTGGCGTCACCGGGGAGAGGTTCGCCGCTGCCCTGAGCGGAATGCACCGGGCGACGCGGCGCGCGATCCAGGCGACCCGGGCGTACGACGTCGTCCTCACGCCCACCCTGGCGACCCTGCCCCAGCCGGTCGAACACTTCGACGAGTCCGGCGATCCCCTGGTCAATCTCGACCGCCAGCGGACGTTCAGCACGTTCACGAGCCCGTACAACATGACCGGCCAGCCCGCGGTGAACATCCCCCTGTACTGGACGGCCGACCACGGCATCCCCGTGGGCGTCAGCCTGATCGGTCGCCCTGCCGACGAAGCCACACTCATTTCCCTCAGCGCCCAGTTGGAGGAGGCGTGTGCCTGGCGGGATCGTTACACGGCGCTGCTGTCGCAGGACGCACGACAGACCGACTGACCGTCCCCGGGTCGGCACTGCAGCTGTCGAACTGCTCGGATGCCGTCGCAGCTCGCCGTGTGCAGGATGTCTGAGGCGGACCGGTCTCGAAGCCGCGCACGCACAGCGGCGTCCGGACTTCGGCGACGGCGGAACAGAACCGGCGCCCGGAGCCTTGTGCGGGGTGCTGGACCGGACCGCCTGACGATGTGACCCAGTGGCATCCCTCTCCGAAGGAGCAGTTCCATGGCTCTCACCCGCGAAGAGCGCGAGCAATTCCTCGCGGAGCCGCACATCGCGGCCCTGGCCGTCGACGCAGGCGAGGGGAGGGCGCCGCTGACCGTGCCGATCTGGTACCAGTACGCGCCGGGCGGCGACATCTGGATCCACACCGGCAAGGGCTCACGCAAGCATGAACTCATCGCGAAGGCCGACCGGTTCACGCTCATGGTGGACCGTCTCGAGCCGACCGTCCGTTACGTGTCCGTCGAGGGCCCGGTGATCTCCACGGTCCCCGCCACCCGCGCGCATCTGACCGAGATGGCCTCGCGCTATCTGCCGCCCGAGAAGGTCGACGGCTACGTCGAGTTCGCCGAGGCGAACCACGGCGAAGCAGTCGTCATCACGATGCGCCCGGAGCACTGGGTCTCCTCCGACCTCGGCAACGTCTGACCGGCCACGGCCGTCGCGTCCGGATCTCTGCGTCGCCGGGGCCCGAGGACGCCCCGCCATCGGCTGTCCGCGGGATTTCGGGACTCTTCGCGGCGGGCGTGGCGGACGACCAGGTAGCCGAACCCGGCGCCGGCCCACGATCATCGACCTGTGGCGCGCGGTCCGCATCGACCTCGACTCGATGGTCACGTGCCATGTCCCGCTCACGGACATCAACGAGGCGATCCGTCAGATGCACACCGGCGAGGCCCTGCGCACCGTCATCGACATCGCCGAGTGACGACTCCGGCAGGGACCGGAGCGGCGAGCCGTGTGGTCGGACGCGACCGCACCGGCCTCGCCGGCCGACGCCCGACGTTCACCCGAACGGACCACCCGCCTCGCGGCCCGCAGGGCCCGCGAGGAGCGTGGCGGAGAGTCGAGCAAGCCCACGACCTCCGGATCCCGGACGGGACACGGCAGCTGCGGGCAGGAGGGGTCGTCATGGCCTACACACCCAAGGGCGCGACGCCCGCCACCGCCGACGCGAACCGTGCGGCGGTCGCCCGGTACGACATGGACGACCGGCAGGACTTCCACGACAACGACCGCGGGTTCATCGCCCCGTTCCCCGACAAGCTGTACGGCGCCGACGGCCGCGTCATCTTCGACGCGAGCCGGTTCGACTACATCGACGACGACGCCCCGGCGCCGGACACCGTCAACCCGAGCCTGTGGCGCCAGTCCCAACTGATCCGCAAAGGCGGGCTGTACAAGGTCGTCGACGGCATCTACCAGGTCCGCAACAACGACATCGCCAACCTCACCGTGGTCGAGGGCGACACCGGTCTCGTCGTCGTCGACTGCATGGCCTCCGTCGAGGCCGCCACGCAGAGCATGGCTATGATCCGCGAGCACGTCAGCGACAAGCCCGTCGCCGCGGTCATCTACACGCACACTCACATCGACCACTACGGCGGCGTCAAGGGCGTGGTCAGCGCCGAGGACGTGGCGTCGGGCAAGGTGCCGATCATCGCGCCGGGCACGATCGCCTCCTTCGACAAGCACGCCATCGGCGAGAACGTGATCGCGGGCAACGCGATGTCCCGCCGCGCCTCGTACGCCTTCAACAGCCTGCTCGACTACTCCGCCACCGGGTGTGTGACCTGCGGCATCGGCATCACGACCGTGCCGGGCGTCACGGTCTCCTACATCTCGCCCACGGACCCGATCACCGAGACAGGCAGCAAACGCGACCTGGGCGGTCTCGAGTTCGAGTTCCTCTACGCCCCGGACACCGAGGCGCCGGAGGAGATGCACATCTGGATCCCGCAGCTGGCCGCGCTGACCTGCGCCGAGAACGCCAACCACTCGCTGCACAACATCCAGACGCTGCGCGGTGCCCGGACCCGTGACGCCCGCAACTTCGCCCGCTACCTCGACGAGACGCTGGAGCGGTGGGGCGACGAGGTCCAGGTGCACTACGGCCCGCACACCTGGCCGGTGTGGGAGAACGGCGAGGTCACCTCGTTCCTGGCGTCGCAGCGCGACACGTACAAGTACATCCACGACCAGGCCCTGCGCCTCGCCAACAAGGGATACACGCCCCTGGAGGCGGCCGAAGTCATCGAGTTGCCGCAGGAGTTGGGCCGCAAGTGGTTCAACCGCGGCTACCACGGCACGCTCCACCACGACGTCCGTGCGGTGTTCACCAAGGAACTCGGCATGTGGGACGGCGACCCCGTCTCCCTCCACCCGCACCCGCCGACCGAGTCGGCCCGGCGCTTCGTCGACCTGATCGGCGCGGACCAGGTCATGGCCGAGGGCCGGCGGGCCTTCGACGCGGGCGACTACCGCTGGGCGGCCCAGATCCTGCACACCCTCGTCTTCGCTCAGCCGGACCACCAGGCGGCGCGCGATCTCCAGGCCGATGCCTACGAGCAGATGGGCTACCAGGCGGAGGGGCCGCAGTGGCGCGGCATCTTCCTCACCGCGGCCAAGGAACTGCGCGAGGGCGTCCAGCCCGCCACGTTCGCCACCGCGAGTCCGGACACCGTCCTCGCCATGCCCGTCGACATCCTCTTCGACTACGCCGCCGTCCACCTGATCGGCGACAAGGCGGCGACCGCCGACCTCCGGATCGACTTCTGCTTCACGGACATGGACGAGACATGGTCGATGTGGGTCGCGCGCGGGGTCCTCAACGCGCGTCGCGGCGCCGCCCCGGACACGCAGCTCACCGTCACGGGCCCCAAGGCGGCTCTGGTGGGTGTTCTGCTGAACCCGTCGAGCGCGGCCCCGCTCGCCACGTCCGGAAAGCTCCGTCTCGACGGCGACGACACCGTTCTTCTGACGCTGGGCGGGCTCCTCGACGCGTTCGACCCCGACTTCGACATCGTGACGCCCTGACCGAGCGGTCGGCTGCCTGCGGGCAGCAGGAAACCAGGCGGCGGTTCCCACCCCGGACGCGGATCAGGCCGGACGGACGGAACCCGGATCGTCCGGACTGTCCGACGGCGGGGCCGAGGTGTCGGAAAGCTCGAGGAAGGCCGCGAGTTCGGTGCGGTTGCGGACCCCCGTCTTGCGGTAGACCCGGCTGAGCATGGCCTCGACGGTCTTGCGCGAGACGAAGATCCGCTGGGCGGCCTCCTCGTTGGTGCACCCTGCCCGTACCAGATCGGCCAGTCGGCGCTCGCGTGCGGTCAGCCCGTCCTTCGCCGCGGAGGGCAGCGCGGCCGCGCCGGGGGTCACCGTGCCGGCGAGTGCGCCCAGGTGGTCCTCGACCAAGGTGATCCAAGGACGGGCCTGGGCCTCCGTGAACAGGGCCAGGGCGTGCGCCCACGCGAGTCGTGCGGCCGAGGCGCGGCGCCGGCGGCGTTCGACGCGCCCGCGGGCCAGGTGGGTTCGCCCCTCCTCGACGGGCCTGTGCAGGGCCGCGAAGGTCTCCGCCGCGGCTTCGAGAAGTCGCGCCGCTCCGTCGCTGTCGCCCTCCTGATACAGGCACAGGCCGCGGGCATGTGGTTCGACGCCGGTGACGGCAACCTGCACGCCTCCGCCCTCACCGGCGCCGGCCGCCGGGCGATCGAGGCGACCGGCGCCGTCGCGCACGCGGCCCGCCATACGAGTGCCCGACTCGACGAGGTCACGCGCGCGATCGGCAGGTGGGGCAAGGGGCTGCCCGGTCTGCTGTCCTGGGGCCCCGATGTCCGTACCAACCGCGTGCGCCTGGTCGTCGACCCGGCCCGTACGGACGCGCGCACCACGGCCCTGCGAGGGCGTCTGGCCGAACTGGGCGCCTTCACCCTCGGACGCGGCAGCCGCCCACGAACGGGCCGCCCGAGGACACATCCAGGGCAAGATCGTGCTCACGGTCGCTTGACCGACCGGTCATCCGGCCGGGGTCATGAGTGACCGCTCGGATGATCGCGGCCGGCACCTCGCGATCGCATCGCCGACGATGCCCTCCACCCTGCGGGCGAACCGGTGCCTGCGGCGCCACCCGCTGGAACAACGTCCACAGGCCTTCCGGCGCCACCCGCTCAACCCGGCTCAGGTCGCCCAGATGCGGCTTGAAAAGTGCCACTTGCCCGAGACCGGCTGGGAGCTGCTCAACCTGGCGGGCGGTGTTGTCTCGGTAGGTGGGCAGTGGACGGACGACGGCCCTGTGCATGAAGTGCACTCGCGCAAGCGTTGCGCGGCCACCGCTACCCGGCCTGTGCCCATCCCGCCGCAGTTCGTGCGCCTGCTCCGTGCCCACATTGAGCGCTTCGAAGCAGCTCAGGATGGCCGGCTGTTGCGGGATCAGGCCAACCGCCTCATCGGTGCCTGACGAGCGGAAGTCCAGGTCAGGCGCCTTCTTCCGTTCGCCTGGAAGAACCCGAGCTTCTGGGCCGAGTGCGACACCAGAAGGTCGACCGCTGTCTCCCAAAGATCCAGGACGCGGGAGCGCGCTTGATTCCGGCCGGCGTGCAGCCCGGTCTGCGGGCCCTCCTCGAACGCGCGGAGCTCGCCGAGCGACTCGGCCCTGGGGGAGGGGTGCCCGCGGACTGGTGGTCCTTGGGCCGGTGGAGGCAGCGGTGCGCGTATCCGTCGGCGGGAGGCCACCCGCGCCGAGCCCGGGTGATGTCTGAAGAGCGACATGCGTGACAGCGGTCGGCAGTCAGGGAGGGGTGTGACTGCCGACCGCTGTCGGTCATGCGTGGCCCGCGCCGTCGTCGGCCGGTGCCGGATACGGGCTGAAGACCGGGACCGCGCCGTCCGTGCAGTACTCGAACCGGACGCGCGCGCCCGGCCACGGAGGCGACGCCCCCACTGCCAGGCGACCGGTCACCCGGAAGCCCTCGTCGAGCACGATGACGGGAACCAGCAGGGGGAGTTTGCCCTTGCGCGGGCGGCGCAGGTAGTCGTGGACACGTCCCATGCCCTGGCTGCACTCCCAGGTCAGTTCTTCGCCCGCGCAGTTCGGGCAGAGGCTGCGCCCGCCGAACACGGTGCTGGCGCACCATGCGCAGCGCTGGAAGCGCAGTGCGAACGGGCCGAAAGCGTCGGCGTCACCGGGCTCGGGCAGAACGCCCAGGGGATACATGGGTGCTCCAACTCGTTCTGTCGTAAGGCTGCTTGACGGTGTGAAGACCGGTCACGACGGCGCGGTCAGGCGCTCGGCAGCAGGAACTCGGCCCGACCGCTGATCGCCACGCCACCGGCGTCCCGGGTGCAGGTCAGGTCGATCTCGACCGTGATGCCGTCGGCGCCCGGCCGTACCGCGGTCACCGCACCCGTCACGGTGAGGGTGTCGCCCGGCCACACCTGCTCCTTGAAGCGGGTGGTGAGGCGGCGCACGGTCTCGGCGCCGAGCCAGTCCGTGGCGAACGTGCCCACCAGTGCGGCCTGGAACATCCCGATGGAGAAGACACCGGGGAAGCCCGCGGCCTTCGCCGCCTCGTCGTCGTGGTGCAGGGGGTTGAAGTCCCCGGAGGCGCCCGCGTACCGGACGATGTCGGTGACCGTGAGCGGGCCGAAGGAGCGCTCGGCCTTGCCGCCCACCCGCACGGCAGGGGATGCCTGTGGTGTCGTCATCGGTCGTTCTCCTTGGGCGCGTGCGCGGTCTCGACTGCCGTCGACCGCTGTTCGGCGACGAGCGTGCCGTGTTCGTCGCGGAACTCCATGACCACGGTCACGAAGGTGAGGCGGCCGCCGCGGCGGCCCTCCTTCTCGTAGCGGTCGGTGATCCGTGAGGTCGCCGTGAGGGTCTGGCCGGCGCGCGGTGGTGGGCCGTGGAAGACGTACTCCTGCTCGGCGTGGAGCGTGCGCCGCGGGTCGAGGCCGTGGCGTGCCTGTGCCTTGGACTCGGCGGACTGCCAGAAGAAGCCGGCGGTGGTGAGGAACGTCGGCGGGATCACCGGGTCGGCCGCCCGGTACGCCGGGTTCGCGGAGAGCGTCGCCGTGGCGAACTCCCGGATCTTGCCGCGCTCGACCGGGACCTCGAAGGGCACCGGGGCGGATGCGTCGTCGCGAGCCATGTCAGTTGTCCTTGTGGTGGCTGGACTGCTTGACGTGCTCGCCGGGGATCGTGTTGTCCGGCGAGGCGGGCATGTGGGCCGTGGCCGACGCCAACTCCTCGACGGTCCAGCGCTGTTCGCTCTTGACCTCGTCGACCATCGTCCAGCCCTGGTACAGGCCGACCTGGCCGCCCGAGACGCGGAAGGCGTGCCCCGAGAAGCGGCAGTCGGCGGAGGCCAGCATGGCGACGAGGGGGGAGATGTTGCCGGGGTGCCAGGTGTCGAACGCGGCGTTCTGGGTCGACGTCATGACCTCGCCGAAGCCCGGCGTGGCGACGGTGAGGCGGGTGCGCGCCACCGGGGCGATGCAGTTGGAGCGCACGTGGTAGCGCTGCAGCTCCTTCGCCGCGATCTGGGTGAGGGCGGCGATGCCGGCCTTGGCGGACGCGTAGTTGACCTGCCCGGGGTTGCCGTGCAGGCCGGAACCCGACGAGGTGTTGATGAGCGAACGGTCCGTCTCCACCCCGGACTTGGCCTGCGCGCGCCAGTAGGCGGCGGCGTGCCGGGCGACCGCGAAGGTGCCCTTGAGGTGGACGTCGATGACCGTGTCGAACTCCTCCTCCGACATGTTCACCAGCACCCGGTCGCGCAGGATGCCCGCGTTGTTCACGACCACGTGCAGGTCCCCGAAGGTCTCCACCGCCGTGTCGATCAGGCGGGCGGCGCCCGCCCAGTCCGAGACGCTGTCGGTGTTGGCGACGGCCTCGCCGCCGAGCGCCTTGATCTCGTCCACGACGGCCTGCGCGGCACTGATGTCGGCGCCTGCTCCGTCGGGAGCGCCGCCGAGATCGTTGACGACGATCTTGGCGCCCTCGGCGGCGAACAGCAGCGCGTGCTCGCGGCCCAGGCCGCGACCGCCACCGGTGATGACCGCTACGCGCCCGTCCAGAGTTCCCATGTCTCGATCTCCTGGTCTGTGAGAACGATCTGTAAATCGCTCGTCTTGATCATGGATGGCGAACGAAGCTCCGCGCAGCCCGCTCATCAGCGAAAGTAGAGCAAGATGTGACCAGAAGTAAATGACGAAGTTGCTTGTCGCGGTGATAAGAAGAATCTATGGACCGTCGCCACTTCCAGTACTTCCTCGCCGTCGTTGAGGCCGGCAGCATCTCCGCGGCCGCCCGTAAGCTGCGCATCAGCCAGCCCGCGGTGTCCCAGTCGGTGAAGGAGCTTGAGCGCGAGATGGGCTCCCCGCTGTTCCAGCGCGGGCACCGCCTGAGCCTCACGCACGCGGGCCGCGCCCTGGTGGGTCCGGCACGCCGCACCCTGCGCTCCTTCGAGGTGGCGCGGGCCGCCGTCCAGGAGGTCGACCACCTCGCCACCGGCCGCGTCGATCTGGCGGTGGTCGCCGCCTACGCCGTCGACCCGGTCCTGCCGCTGGTCCGCCGCTTCCACGCCCGCTACCCCGGAGTGCGCATCGCGATCCACGAGGGACCCGCCGGGGAGGACGGATTCGGGGCGCTGCGCCGCGCCGAGGCGGAGCTTCTCGTCACCGATCACCCCGCCCCGTACGCCAAGCACGAGGCGGTGCCGCTGGCCCTGCAGTCGATGCAGGCCGTGTTCCCGCCCGGTACCGGGAACCTCCCCGAAGGGCCGGTGACCTTGCGGACGGTCGTGACGCACGACTACGTGCAGGGGCTTCCGGAACGGTCGGCGATGCGCGTATGGTTCGCGGCGGCGCTGGCAGCCGAGCAGTTGCCCCCGCCCCCCGTCGTCGTGGAAACCGCGCACCGCGACGCCATCATCCCGCTTGTTCTGGCGGGAGCCGGAGCCACGCTGCTCCCCGCTCCCGCGGCACGGACCGCGCAGCGCCTGGGCGCCGAGGTCCGGCCGCTCGCCTTCCCCTTCACCCGGTCCTGCTTCCTGTACCACCGCCGTGGGCCCCTGTCGCCCGCCGCGCTGGCTCTCGTCTCGCTTGCCGCCGACACCGCCGCGGCCGACGTACGAGCGACGCACGAGGATGCGGACCGGGCATGACCCGCATCGTTGAGGAGCGTCATGACCGCGATACCGGACGTCGGTGTCACCGGCTACGGGATCCACCTCCCGCTGTGGCGGCTGGACCGCGCGCAGATCCGCAAGGCCCTCGGCTCGGGCGGCGGCAAGGGTACCCGCGCCGTCGCCTCGTACGACGAGGACAGCACCTCCATGGGTGTCGAGGCCGCCCGCCGGGCCCTCGCCGGGGCCCTCGACCCCCAGAGCCTCGTCTTCGCCACGGCCACCCCCGCGTACACGGACAAGACGAACGCGACCACCGTGCACGCGGCGCTCGGCCTCGAACGCGGCGTGTCCGCCTACGACTTCACGGGCGCCGCCCGCTCCGGGGCGGGCGCGTTGTCCGCCGCCGCCGACTCCGCCGCCGCGGGTCGGCCGGCCCTCGCCGTGCTCTCCGACATCCGTACGGGGCTGCCCGGCTCGGCCGAGGAACGCGACGGCGGTGACGCCGCCGCGGCCGTCCTCTTCGGCACCGGCGACGCCGTCCTCGCGCGCCTCGCCGGACGGGGCAGCGCGTCCGCCGAGTTCCTGGAGCGCTGGCGGCCGCAGGGCGAGCCCTCCAGCCGTCTGTGGGAGGAGCGGTTCGCCGAGGGCATCTACAAGGAGCTCGCCGACGAGGCCGTCGACGCGGCGCTGAAGGACGCCGGGCTCGACCGGTCCGCCATCGACCGCGTCGCCGTCGCCGGACTGCACCGCCGCGCCGTCAAGTCCGTCACCCGCACCCTGGGTAAGGAGGCGACCGTCGTCGACGATCTGGCGGCCGTCATCGGCGCCACCGGTACCGCACAGCCCGGCGTCCTCCTCGCCTCCGCCCTCGACGAGGCCGGACCCGACGAGACCGTGCTGCTGCTCGTCCTCGGCGACGGCGCCGACGCGTTCGTCTTCCGCACGACGGCCGCCCTCGCCGCCTGGCGGGAGCGGCGACCGCACGCCCCGGTCGCCGAACAGGCCGCCGAGGGTGCGCAGGTGACGTACCAGACTTTCCTCACCTGGCGCGGCTTCCTGCGCCGCGAGCCCCCGCGCCGCCCCGACCCGGACCGCCCCGCCGGACCGCCCTCCGCCCGCAACGCCCACTGGAAGTACGGTCTGACCGGCTCCCGCTGCGAGGAGTGCGGCACCCGCCATCTGCCCGCGATCCGCGTCTGCCGGCAGTGCCACTCCGTGGATCGGATGACGCGCGAGCGGGTCGCCGACCTCACCGCGACGGTCGCCACCTTCCAGGCCGACCTGCTCGCGTTCTCGCTCAATCCGCCGCTGACGGCGGCCGTCCTCGACTTCGACGGCGGCGGGCGCGCCGTCCTGGAGGTCACCGACGCTGACGTCGCGCAGCTCGCGATCGGAGACCGCCTGGAGATGACCTTCCGCCGCCTCTACACGACCGGCGAAGGCGTCCACAACTACTTCTGGAAGGCCCGCCCGGCCCGAGCGGCCGACGCCGCGCACCAGGCGAAGTCCCCTACGGCAGAGGAGAACTGACGATGGCCACGCACGGAATCCGCGACAAGGTCGCGATCGTCGGCATGGGCTGCACCCCGTTCCGCGAGCACTGGGACAAGAGCGCCGAGGACCTCCTCGTCGACGCCGCGCACGCCGCCCTCGCCTCGGCGGGCATGGAGTTGCCCGACGTCGACGCCTACTGGCTCGGCACCATGGGCTCCGGCTACTCCGGCCAGTTGCTCTCCCGCGCGCTGAAGATCGACTACAAGCCGGTCACCCGCGTCGAGAACTTCTGCGCCTCCGGCTCCGAGTCTTTCCGCAACGCCTGCTACGCGGTCGCGTCCGGCGCGATCGACGTCGCGATGGCGACCGGCGTGGAGAAGCTCAAGGACTCGGGCTACTCGGGTCTGGTGAGCGCGGACATCCCGAGCGACGGGACCAAGGCCGCGGTCACCGCGCCCGCCGCGTTCGGCATGCTCGCCCCCGCCTACATGAAGGCGCACGGCCTCGACGAGGCCACCCTCAAGGACGTGCTCACGCGCATCGCCTGGAAGAACCACTACAACGGCGCCCGCAACGACCTCGCGCAGTTCCGCTCCGAAGTGCCCATGGACGTCATCCGCAACAGCCCCCGCGTCGCCGGGATGCTCGGCATCCACGACTGCTCGGGCGTCTCCGACGGCTCCGCCGCCGCGATCATCGTCCGCGCCGAGGACGCCCACCGCTACACCGACAGGCCGATCTACGTGAAGGCCCTGTCGATGGTCGCGGGACCCGGCGACGGACCCATGGACCCCGGCTTCGACTTCACCACCATCAAGGAGGTCCGCCGCTCTGCCGAGGCCGCCTATCGCGAAGCCCAAGTCGACAACGCGCGCGCCGAGTTGGCGCTCGCCGAGGTGCACGACTGCTTCACGCCCACCGAGCTGCTGCTCATGGAGGACCTCGGCTTCAGCGCGCGCGGAAGCGGCTGGCGCGACGTCATGGACGGCGCCTTCGACCTCACCGGCGAACTGCCCGTGAACCCCGACGGCGGCCTCAAGAGCTTCGGCCACCCCATCGGCGCCTCCGGCCTGCGGATGCTCTACGAGTGCTGGCTGCAGCTGCGCCAGGAGGCCCCCGCCGAACGGCAGATCGCCTCCATCACGCGCGGCGAGCGCAAGCTCGGCCTCACCCAGAACCTCGGCGGCCGGCCCGGCGACTGCGTCAGCTTCGTCTCCGTCGTCGGCTCCGAGCCCGCCGCGTGACGCCCCCACCGCTTGAGGAAACCACCCCCACCGCCTAAGGAACCACCCATGATCCGCACCCTGTTCGAGCAGGACCACGAGGACTTCCGGGAGATGGTCCGCACGTTCCTCACCGCCGAGATCGCCCCGAAGCTCCCCGAGTGGGAGGCCGCCGGACTGTTCCCCAAGGACGTGTACGCGCGCTTCGGCGAGCTGGGCCTCGCCGGGCTCAACGTCCCCGCCGAGTACGGCGGAGCGGGCGTCGACGACTTCCGCTTCAACGCCGTCCTCATCGAGGAGGCCGCCTACACCTACGCGAGCCTGGGCGCCCTCAGCGTCCACGCCAACATCGTCACCCCGTACTTCGTGAACCTGGGCACCGAGGAACAGAAGCGCCGCTGGCTGCCGGGCATCGCCGCCGCCGCCACCCTGTGCTCCATCGCCATGAGCGAGCCCGGCACCGGATCCGACCTGTCCGGCATCACCACGCACGCCGAACGCGACGGCGACGACTGGGTGTTGAACGGAGCCAAGACCTTCATCACCGGCGGCATCAACGCCGACCTGGTCCTGGTGGCCTGCCGCACCTCGCACGGCGAGGACCGCCGCGACGGCCTCAGCCTCCTCGTCGTCGAGGACGGCATGCCCGGCTTCACCAAGGGCCGCAAGCTGGAGAAGCTCGGCACCCGCTCCACCGACACCGCCGAACTCTTCTTCGACCAGGTCCGGGTGCCCGCCGCCAACCTGCTGGGAGAGGAGGGCAAGGCGTTCGGACACCTCACCGCCAACCTGGTCTCCGAGCGCCTGACGCAGGCGGTCGGCGCCGTCGCCACGGCCCGTGCCGCGCTGACCGCCGCCGTGGACTACGTCGGCGAACGCAAGGTGTTCGGCAAGCCGGTCGCCGCGTTCCAGAACACCAAGTTCCAGCTCGCCGACTGCGCGACGGAGATCGCGGCCGCCCAGGCCCTCGTCGACCAGGCCGTCCTCCAGTACAACGCGGGCACCCTCACCGTGCCCGACGTCGCCATGGTCAAGCTGTTCAGCAGCGAGGCCGCCGGCCGTGTCGTCGACAAGTGCCTTCAGCTGCACGGCGGTTACGGCTACATGCTGGAGTACCCGATCGCCCGCCTGTACGCCGACATCCGGCTCGCCCGGATCGCCGCGGGATCGAGCGAGATCATGCGGACCGTCATCGCCAAGTCCCTCGGACTGTGAGGGGGCGGCCATGACGAACGAATACCGCATGCGGTCGCCCCTCATCGACCTCTTCCGCGCCGTCGCCGACGCGGTCCCGGACCGCGAGTGCCTCGTCCACCGCTCCGTGCGCCGCACCTACGCCGAGACCCGCGACCGGGTCGAGCGGCTCGGCCGGGTGCTCGCCGCCCACGGCCTTGGCGTCCGCCGCGAACGCGAGGAACTGCGCGGCCACGAGTCCGGCCAGGACCACGTGGCACTGTTCCTCCACAACGGTCATGAGTACGCGGAAGGCACCTTCGGCGCCTTCGCGGCGCGGGCCGTCCCCTTCAACGTCAACTACCGCTACACCGCATACGAGTTGAGGCAGCTGCTGCGCGACGCGGCGCCGGCGGCGATCATCTACCACGCCGCCTTCGCCGAGACCCTCGCCCAGGTGCTCCCCGACCTGCCCCGGCGCCCGCTGCTCCTCCAGGTCGCAGACGACTCGGCGCCCCGCCTGCTGCCCGGCGCCCTCGACTACGACACGGCGCTCGCCGAGGCCCCGGCCGACGTGACGCTGCCTGAACCCTCGCTCGACGACCTTTTCATGGTCTACACGGGCGGCACCACCGGCATGCCGAAGGGGGTGCTGTGGCGGCAGGGAGACGTGTGGACCGCGCTGCTCGGCGGCTGGCAGCGGCCCCAGATCGACTCGCCCGCGAGCCTGGCGGCCCACGTCCTCAAGACCGGGGCGGGGCAGCGGTTCCTGGGCATCGCCCCCTTCATGCACGGCGCTGGCTGGTGGTACCTCATCCGCGCGATGACCGGCGGCGACACGATGGTCGTCCCCGACGTGGTGCACCGCTTCGACGCGGCCGACGTGTGCCGGACCATCGAGAGCGAACGCCTGGACACGCTTCCCGTGGTCGCCGAGGCGTTCGCCCGCCCGCTCGCCGACGAACTGGAGCGCGGCGCGTACGACATGAGTCGGGTCCGCGTCGTCGTCAGCGGCGGCGGCCCCCTCGCCGTCGAGACCAAGCGACGGATCCTCGCCGCGCTTCCACAGGCCGAAGTGGCCGACAGCGCGGGGTCGTCCGAGACCGGCGGCATCATCCGCGGCTCGTCCACCGCCCAAGGCTTCGGCGAGGAAGGGGTGTTCACGCCTCTGCCGCGCGCCTGCGTCGTCGATCTGGAACTCACCCGCGTATTCGAGCCCGGCCACGAGGAACCCGGCTGGCTCGCCGCCCGCGGCCCCGTTCCCCTCGGCTACCTCGGTGATCCGGCCAAGTCGGCAGCGACGTTCGTCACCGTCCAGGGCGAACGCCTCGCCCTGCCCGGTGACCTCGCCCACCTGCGGGCCGACGGCCGGCTCGTCCTGCACGGGCGCGCGTCGATGGTCATCAACTCCGGCGGCGAGAAGATCTACGCCGAAGAGGTCGAGCGCGCCCTCCTGAACCAGCCGCACGTGCGCGACGCGCTCGTCGTCGGCCGCCCCAGCCCGCGCTGGGGCCAGGAGGTCGTCGCCCTCGTCCAGCTCGACGGACCCGGCCAGGGCACGGACGACGCCACCCTGCGCGAGGGCGCCGCCGAACGCCTCGCCCGATACAAGCTCCCCAAGGCGTTCCTGCGCGTGTCCGCGATCCGCCGCTCCCCGGCCGGGAAGGCGGACTACGCATGGGCGCGCGCCCTCGCCAAGAACGAAGCCGAGGCGGACGGCATGCCCCGCACCGAGACGGAACAGGAGGCCGGATCGTGAAGGCCGGACTCTTCTTCGAACCCGGGACACTACCGCCCGAGACCGAGCAACTCCGCAGAGAGGTGCGGGATTTCCTCGCCGTCGAGCAGGCCTCCGGCGGCTTCACGCCCGTCTCCGACAGCTGGGTGTCCGGCGCCGACCCGGCCTTCTCGCGCAAGCTCGGCGAGCGCGGCTGGCTCGGCATGGCCGTCCCCAAGGAGTACGGCGGCGCCGAGCGCACCGCCCTCGAACGGTTCGTCGTCATCGAGGAACTGCTCGCCGCCGGAGCCCCCGTCGCCGCCCACTGGATCGCGGACCGGCAGATCGCACCCGCCCTGCTCCAGCACGGCACCGAGGACCAGAAGCAGCGGTTCCTGCCCGGCATCGCCTCCGGCCGCACGCTCTTCGCGATCGGCCTGAGCGAACCGGACTCCGGATCCGACCTGGCCTCCGTGCGGACCAAGGCGACCCGCACCGAAGGCGGCTGGCTCGTCGAGGGTACGAAGATCTGGACCACCGGCGCCCACCTCGCCCACGCCGTCGTCGCTCTCGTGCGCACCGGCCCCGCGGGCGAGAGCCGGCACGAGGGGCTCAGCCAGATGATCGTCACGCTGCCCGACGACGGCGTCGAGATCCGCCCGATCCGCTCCCTCGACGGCGGCCACCACTTCAACGAGACCGTCTTCACCGGCGCGTTCGTTCCCGACGACATGGTCCTCGGCACGATCGGCAACGGCTGGCGGCAGGTCACCGGCGAACTCGCCTACGAGCGCAGCGGCCCGGAACGCTTCCTGTCCACCGCCCTGCTGCTGCGCCTGCTCGCCGCCCGCGACGACGCGGACCCCCGTGTCGTCGGCGCCCTCACCGCCCGCCTGTGGACCCTGCGCCAGGCCTCGATCGCGGTCGCCGTGCAGCTCAGCCAGGGCGCGGCACCCGACACGGAGGCCGCCGTCGTCAAGGACCTCGGCACCCGCTTCGAACGCGAGGTCATCGACGCCGCGCGCGCCACCGGCGTGCACCCCGACCTCGCCTCCGCCGACCCGTTCACCCGGATCCTCGCCGAGTCCGTCGTCCGCGCGCCCGGTGGCACCCTGCGCGGCGGAACCAACGAGATCCTGCGCGGCATCATCGCGCGAGCCCTGGGAGTGAGATGAACTCCGACCTGCATCTGCTGGAGACCACCGCGTCCGACATCTTCGCCGGGTACCAGGACCGGCCGGGCCTGTGGGAGGAGATCGAGGACAGCGGTCTGACCCTCGTCGGCGTTCCCGAGGAGGCGGGCGGCAGCGGCGGCGACAGCACCGAAGCCGTGATCATCCTCCGCGCCGCCGCCTACCACTGCGCCGAGATCCCCCTCGCGGAGACCCAATGGCTGGCCGCCCCGCTCCTCGCGGCGGCGGGCCTGCCCGTCCCGGCCGGGCCGCTCACCGCCGCCGAGGCCACCCCCGACGAGGTGCGGCTCACGGCGGACGGGGACGGCTGGATCCTCGACGGGACGCTGCCGCAGGTCCCCTGGGCTCGGCAGGCCCACCGCATCGTCGTCGTCACCGACGGCCGCGCCTGCTCCGTCGACCCGGCGCACTGCACTTTCGAGACGCACCACAACCTCGCGGGCGAGCCACGCGACGACGTCACGTTCAGCTCCGTACGCCTGACCGCCGCCGACGTGGCCGCGCTGCCCGAGGGCCCGTCCCTGCGCGTCCGGGCGGCCCTCGCGCGCACCGTGCAGATGGCGGGCGCCGCCCGCCGGGCGCTCGACCACAGCCTGCGGTACGCGGGCGAGCGCCGACAGTTCGGCCGCCCCATCGCCGCGTTCCAGGCCGTCCAGCAGTACCTCGCCGAGATGGCGGGCGAGGTGGCACTGATGGACCTCGGCGCCCAGGTGGCGGCCGCCGCGCTCGCCGACCCGGACCAGGACGGCGTCGCCGCCGTCGCCGCGGCCCGCGTCAACGCCTGCCGTGCGGCCGGGGTCGTCGCCGAACTGGCCCACCAGGTCCACGGCGCCATCGGCACCACCCACGAGCACGACCTGCGCCGTGCCACGCTCCGCCTGTGGTCCTGGCGCGAGGAGTACGGCAACGAACACGCCTGGTCCGCCGCCCTCGGCCTGCTCGCCACGGCCGCCGACGACGACCCGTGGCTCCTCGTCACCGCCCCCACCGCGTAGGAGAGTCGACCCATGACCACTGATCAGGAACCGGTGCTGTACGCCGTCGCCGACGGCATCGCCACCCTCACCCTCAACCGGCCCCGGCGGCGCAATGCCTTCACCCTGGAGATGATCGACGACTGGGCGGCGGCCCTGCGTACCGCGGGCGCCGACCCCGATGTTCGCGTCATCGTCCTCACCGGCGCCGGCAAGGGCTTCTGCGCCGGCGTCGACATGGACACCCTCCTCGCCGTCGAGGACACACCGCTCGCGCAGAAGAACCTCCTGCACCTGCAGGTCCACCAAGTGGCCCGTGCCATCGAGGAGTTGGACAAGCCGGTCATCGCCGCCATCAACGGTGACGCCACCGGGGCGGGCCTCGACATGGCCCTGATGTGCGACATGCGGTTCACCGCCCGCTCGGCCCGCCTGTCCGAGTCGTACATCCGCCTCGGCCTGGTCCCCGGCGACGGCGGCTGCTGGTACCTGCCGCGCCTCGTCGGTCAGGCCAAGGCCCTGGAACTGCTGCTCGGTGGCGAGTTCGTCGATGCCGAGGAAGCGCTGCGCATCGGCATGGTCAACCGGGTCTACGACGACGAACGCCTCCTTGACGAGACGTACGCGTTCGCCCGGAAGCTGGCCGCCAACCCGGCCCTGCCGATGGGCATCATCAAGCGGACCGTGCGCGCCGGTGAACGCCTCGACATCCGCACCAGCCTCGACCTGATCTCGTCGCACATGGCGGTCGTCATGTCGACGGACGACGCGCGCAAGGCCATGGCGACGTTCCGGGACGGGGTCGTCGGGCCGAAGAAGAACTGACGCCGACTCCCGGCACACGACTGGGCCCGCCTCCTCAGGAGGCGGGCCCGGTCGTCGTACGAGCGTCAGCGCACCGCGCCCGCCGCCCGCAGTTCCGCGATGCGTCCCGCGTCGAAGCCGGCCTCGGCGAGGACCTCGTCCGTGTGCGCGCCGACCAGCGGCGAGGGCACCGGCGTCGCGGTCGGTGTGTCCGAGAAGCGGGGAGCAGGTGCGGGCTCGACGAGACCGTCCTCGCCCACCAGGTACGTGCCACGGGCGACGTTGTGCGGATGGTGCGGAGCCTCGGTCAGGGACAGGACCGGTGCGACGCACGCCTCCTGCCCGGCGAACTCCTTCGCCCACTCGTCGCGGGTGCGCGTCGCGAACACCGCGGTCAGCCGCTCCCCCATGACGGGCCACTTCGCCCGGTCGTTCTGGCCCGCGAAATCGGGGTCGTCCGACAGACCGAGAACGCGCAGCATGGACGCGTAGAACTGCGGCTCCACCGGTCCTACGGCCACGTGCCCGCCGTCCGCGCACCGGTACGTGCGGTAGTAAGGAGCGGTGCCGTCAAGGAAGTTGGTGCCCCGCTCGTCCTGCCACCGTCCGACGGAGAGGAACCCGTACATCATCGAAAGGAGCAGCGCCGAGCCGTCCGTCATGGCCGCGTCCACCACCTGGCCGCGACCGGTGGTGCGGGCGCTCAGGACCGCGCTGAGCACGCCGACGACGAGCAGCATGCCACCGCCGCCGAAGTCGCCGACCAGGTTGAGCGGCGGCACCGGGTCACCGTCCGCCGGGCCGATCGCGTGCAGCGCGCCGGTCAGCGCGATGTAGTCGATGTCGTGGCCCGGCTCCTGCGCCATCGGCCCGTCCTGGCCCCAGCCGGTCATCCGCCCGTACACCAGGCGGGGATTGCGGGCGAGCAGATCATCAGGGCCGAGGCCGAGGCGCTCGGTCACCCCGGGCCGGAACCCCTCGATGAAGATGTCCGCGCCGTCAGCGAGCGCGCGGACGACCTCGACGCCCTCGGGGTGCTTGAGGTCGGCGGTGACGGAGCGCCGGTTGCGGTGCATGACCGGGCGGCGGGCGTCCGCTCCCGCCTGCGCGGGCCGGTCGACACGGATCACGTCGGCGCCCAGGTCGCCGAGGACCATCGCGCAGAAGGGGCCGGGGCCGATGCCGCCCAGCTCGACGACCTTGACGCCTGCCAGGGGTCCGGGCATGCGGAAGTTCCTTTCTCTCCAAGGGAATGGGGGCGCGGTCACGTGATGTCGATGACCGTGCGCAGGGCCTCGCCCGTACGCATCTGGCGCAGGGCCGTGTCGATCTCCGTCAGCGGCACGTGGTGCGTGATCATCGAGGCGAGGTCGAGGCGCCCGGCGCGCCACAGCTCGATGATGCGGGCGTAGGTGCGACGGGGGTCGTCACCGCCGTAGAAGGAGGGCAGCAGCTTCTTCTCGCTGGTGACGAGGTCGGACATGTTCAGGTCCGGAATGTCGGTGCGGCTTCCGGCGCCGACCAGGCAGACCGTTCCGCCACGGCGCGCGCCGTCGTACGCGGCACGCAGCGTGGCCGGCTTGCCGACGGCCTCGAAGGCGTAGTCGACGCCCCGTCCGCCGGTGACGCGCTTCAGCGTCTCGGCCAGGTCCTCGGGCGCGACGGCCTCGGTGGCGCCGAACTTCAGCGCCCACTCGCGGCGTCCCGCGACCGGGTCGACGGCGATGATCTGCGCGGCGCCGGCCACCTTGGCGCCCTGGACGATGCTGACGCCCACGCCGCCGAGTCCGACGACGAGCACCGACGAACCCGCCTTGACCTGAGCCGTGTTGAGTGCCGCGCCGACGCCGGTGGTCACCCCGCAGCCGATCAGGGCGGCGATGTCGTACGGCAGGTCGTCGGGGATCGGGATGGCGGCCGCCGCGGAGATGACGACTTCCTCGGCGAAGGTGCCCTCGCCCATCATCCCGGGCATCCGGACGCCGTCGACCTCGAAGTTGGGTGTCGCGATATTGGCGAAGCCCGAACGGCACAGGTGTCCGTCACCGGCCCGGCAGTGCGGACACGCGTCGCACGGCGGCATCCAGCACACGATGACGCGGTCTCCCACGCGGACGTCCGTGACACCGTCGCCGACCTCGGTCACCTCACCGGCTCCCTCGTGCCCGAGGACGCACGGCGCGGGGTGTCCGAGCGTGCCGTTCATGATGGACACGTCGGAGTGGCACAGACCGGCGCGGTGCAGGCGGACCCGGACGCGGCCGGGCCCGAAGGAGACCGCGGTGGCCTCAGTGACGTCGAGCGACGTGTCGCCGACGGAGTGCAGGACTGCTGCGCGCATGAGTAACTCCGTTGCTGTCAGAAGTTGAGAAGTGGAGAAGGTGTCGAGTCAGTGGGCGGCGGTGGCCGGAGCCTTGGGCAGCGCCACCGACTGGTACTCGAAGTAGCCCGCGAGCCCCTCGGCGCCGAACTCGCGGCCGATGCCGGACTGCTTGAAGCCGCCGAACGGGGCGGCGAGGTCGAGGCGGAAGCCGTTGACGGTGAGCGTGCCGGTGCGGATGCGGCGGGCGATGCGCGTACCGCGCTCCACGTCGGCGGTGAACACCGCGCCGGAGAGCCCGAACGTCGAGTCGTTGGCGATCCGGACGGCCTCGTCCTCGTCCTCGTAACGGATCAGGCAGACGACCGGGCCGAAGATCTCCTCGCGGGCGATGCGCATGTCGTTGGTGACATCACCGAACAGGGTCGGCTGGACGAACCAGCCGGTGTCCAGCTCCTCGGGCACGCTGCCGCCCGTGAGCACGGTGGCTCCCTCGTCGCGACCGATGCGGATGTAGTCGAGCACGCGCTGCCGCTGACGCCACGTCACCATCGGTCCTACGAGGGTCCGTTCGTCGGCCGGGTCGCCGACCTTCAGGTCGGCGAGGGCGGCGGACAGGGCCGTGGCCACCTCGTCGTAGCGCGACGCGGGCACGAGGACGCGGGTGAGCGCCACGCAGGCCTGGCCGCTGTTGGCGGCGCAGGTGCCGCCGACGAGGGCGGGGACGGCCGCCGCGAGGTCCGCGTCGTCGAGGATCAGCGCGGCCGACTTGCCGCCGAGTTCGAGCGAGACACGGGTGAGGTTCTCGGCGGCCGAGGCCATGATGGTCTTCCCCGCGGCGACCGACCCGGTGAAGGCGACCTTGTCGATGCCGGGGTGGGCGACCAGATGGGCGCCCGACTCCCGCCCGGCGGGGACGACGTTCACGACTCCGGCCGGCAGCCCGGCCTCCGCGCAGATCTCCGCGAGCAGGTACGCGTCCAGCGGTGTCTCCGGCGACGGCTTGATCACGAAGGTGCAGCCCGCGATCAGCCCCGGCGCGAGCTTGGCCGCGAGGGTCAGCTGCGGGACGTTCCACGGCGTGATCGCCGCGACGACGCCGACGGGCTCACGCCGCACGAGGACGGGCCCGCCGAGCCCCTGCCGTTCCTCCTCCAGGTTCAGGTCGGCCGCCGAGGCGAGCGTCGCGCTGAACGCGGCCACCGCGGACATCGCCTGACCGGCTCGTGACCAGGTGAGGGGAGATCCGTTCTGAAGGGTGACCAGGCGGGCGATCTCCTCGCGGCGCGCGGCGAGCCCGTCGCGGATGCGGGTGACGGTCTCGATGCGGTCGGCGAGCGGGAGGCGCGGCCACGGTCCTTCGTCGAAGGCCCGGCGGGCGGCGGCCACGGCCCGGTCCATGTCGGCGGGGGAGGCGTGCGGTACGCGGCCGACGACCTGCTCGGTCACCGGCGAGACGACCTCGATGACGTCGGTGCCGGACGGTTCGGTCCACTGACCGCCGATGAACAGGTCCCGGTGCGAGACGAGTTGGGCGGGGGAAGTCGGGGCGGACATGAAGGGCTCCTGGAGGTGAAGGGAGAGGCTCAGTCGGTTCGCGGGCGCGCCGTGCGCAGCACGGTCTCCTGGACGACGGACGCCACCAGGCGTCCGTCCCGGGTCCAGAAGTCGCCGTGGGCGAGGCCGCGGCCGTCGCCGGCCGTGGGGCTTCGCTGGACCACGAGCAGCCACTCGTCGGCGCGGAAGGGCCGGTGGAACCAGATGGCGTGGTCGAGTGACGTCAGGAAGACGGTGTCGGGCTCCTGGCGCAGCATCCGCGGCGGTTCGCGGTGCAGCGCGGCGGACGGTGCGAGCAGCAGGTCCGAGGCGTACGCGAGTCCGCAGGCGTGCAGCATCGGATCGTCGGGGAGCGGGTGGGCGGCCTTGACCCAGAGCCATTGCTCGGTGCCGCCGTCGGGGGCCGGGCGCGACGGCGGCACCAGCCGGACCGACAGGGCACGGTGGAACTCGCGGACCTCGTGGTCCTCCGGCACGCCGATGGCGGCACCCGCCGCCGGGGCGAACGCGTCCGGCAGGTCCTCCGGCGGCATCGCCCTCGGCATCGTCACGTGCCGGGCCTCGCCGGGGCCGGACTCCTCGGGCAGCTTGAACGAGGCGGAGAGCGTGAAGATCGGTTCGCCGCGCTGGACGGCCGTGACCCGCCGCGAGACGTAGGCGCGTCCGTCGCGCAGCCGCTCGACCTGGTAGACGATGGGCCGCCGGGTGTCGCCGGCGCGCAGGAAGTAGCCGTGCAGGGAGTGCACCGCGAGGCTGCTGTCGACGGTGTGCCCGGCGGCGGTGAGAGCCTGCGCCGCGACTTGACCGCCGAACGCACGCAGCCGGGCGCCGTCGTGGCACCAGCCGCGGAAGAGGTCGCGCTCGACGCGCTCCAGGCTGAGGAAGTCGATCAGGTTCTGCTTGCCGACGGCGGTTGATGCGCCGTCCGGCGCGCCGCTTCCGTCGATGAGAGGGCGTGGGTGCACGAGGGGCTCCGGGTTGGGCTGAGGAGGCACGAGTCGGCCCGATGTCGATGATGTGAACCGTACGTCTCTTAGTGGCGCCCTGTAAATGCCTTACAAGTCGCGACAGTGTCCGCTAAGTAAATGGCCAGTATTGGCGAGGTGAGTGGGGTGGAACCTTTCGGGCAAACGAAACCGGCCGCGGCAAGAGCTGCCGCGGCCGGGTTACGGGGAGGGGTCGGTCAGGGAGAGGCGACACCCAGGACGGAGCGGGCGATGGACGCCAGCCGTGTCACGGGATCGGTGAAACGCTCCAGCAGCGTCAGCCGCGGCAGGATGTTCAGCATGGTGAAGGCGCTCTGTACGACCACTCGCGCCTCGGACGCACCGAGCTCCGGCCGCGCCGTCGTGAGCAGGGCCACCCACTCGGAGACGTAGTCGACCTGCGACCGGTGCAGGGCTTCCTGATCCGCCTCTGACAGGTGCGCGATGTCGCCGACCAGGACGAGACCGGCCGCCCCTCTGTTGGCCACGGAAGCGCGCGCGTAGGAGTCGAGGAGCCGGTCGAGGGCTTCGGAAGCGTCGGTGCTGCGGCGCAAGTCCCGTGCCAGACCTGCCCACTTGGCCTCCGATTCGCGGTGCAGCGCTGCCGCCAGGAGGTCCGCCTTGCCGCTGAAGTGTGTGTACACGGCCGGCCGCGAAACGCCCGCCGCGGCTCCGAGGTCCTCCATGCTGACGGCCAGGTAGCCACGGGCGGCGAAGAGCGGAATCGCCGTGGAGATCAGTGCCTCGCGGCGGGAGACGGGCCTGAGTCCGGAGCCCGGCGCGGGCAGGCCGGCCGCGGCCGTAGCGTCGGCGGGGGCGTCCGGCAGCGCGGTGTCGCAGGCGGCGCGGGCCGTGGCGGCCAGCAGTTCCTCGAACCCGGGCCGGGGCAGTTCGACATGGTGGTACGAGGCGCCCGCGATGGTGGTGACCGCCGCCCATGCCAGCAACAGGGCGTCGTCCGCGGCGAGTTCGGGGCGTTCCGTGCCGAGCGCCGAAGCGAGTGTCTCGGCGATGGCGGCGTGGCTTCCGGTCGCCTTCGCGCGGTCGTCCGGGGCGAGGTTGCGCGTCTCGCGGTCCCACACGCTCGCGTAGGCCCGGTGGTCGAGCGTGAACGACGACAGGTCGGCGAGGGCGGCGTCGAGGCCGTCCGCGTTCTGTGCGACGGCCTGGACCTGTTCCGCGCTGTCGAGCAACGCCCGGTTGAGCAGTTCCTGCTTGCTCCGGAAATGCCGGTACAGGGCTCCGGCGGTGATGCCCACGGCCGCCGCGATGTCCTCCATGCCCGTGGCCTGATAGCCGGAACGCCGGAAGCACTCCATGGCGGCGGCCAGGATCTGCGCCTTGCGGTCGCGGGGGCGTCGCGCCGGACGGGCGGTCTTGGTCGTCATCCGGCCCATCCTAGGCGCGGGCGGCGCTGGGCGACGCCGCCGGTCAACGGCCCGGCGGGGGTGCGTCCTGCCGGAAGGTGGCGGCCAGGCGCAGGGCATCGCGTTCCGGATGGGAGAAGCAGCCCACGGCGGCGGCTCCGCCGAGCTGGAGGACGGCGGCGAGCAGGAACACTGTGGCGTAGCCGTGCGCGTCGTGTCCGCCGACGTCCAGCAGCCGCCCGGCGACCACCGGTGAGACGACGCCCGCGACGGAGTACACCCCGGTGTAGACCCCGATCGCGCCGCCGCGCAGCCGGGCGGGCGCCAGCGTCCCGAACGACGTCAGGGCCAGCGGGAACACGACCGTGGCGACGCTGAACCCGACCGCGAGGAACACGATCCGGGCACTCCCGGCGGGTCCGTACGCCAGGCCGATCAGGCAGAGCCCCGACAGCGCCGAGGTCACGGCCGACAGGCCGCTGTTCGCTATGCGCCCGGAGACGCCGCGGCGGAGCATCCAGGGCACCAGGAAGGCGGGGACGAGCAGGGAGAGCGCCGACAGTGCCCACGGCAGCGCGACGAGGCGGCCGGCCTCGGCGGCGTCCCGCCCGAGCACGTCCTCGAGGTACGAAGGGACGAAGGACAGCAACAGCCCGGCGCTCCAGTAACCCGCGAACGCCACGCCCGTGTTGGCGAGGAACGTACGGCTCGTGAGGACCTGCCGATAGCCGACCCGAGGACTCGAAGGGGCCTCGGCGGCGGGCTTCGGGCCCGGGGCGTCGAGGGCGGGTCTTCCGCGGTCCCGCCCGAGCACGAACCACAGGACCGCCCACACCGCCCCGACCGCCGCGACCGCGAGGAACGCGGACCGCCACCCGTGTGCCGAGATCAGCGCGCCGAGCAGCGGCGCGGCCGCGACGACACCGAGCGGCGCCCCGGCCGTCAGCAGCGCGGTCGGACGCGTGCGGGCACCCGCCGGAAACCACTGGTACAGCGTGTGCGTGGCCACAGGAACGGCCGGGCCCTCCGTCGCGCCGAGAACGAGCCTGCCGGCCAGCAGGACGCCGAATCCCGCCGCCGCCGCGACGGGCAGCTGGGCGAGCGACCAGGCGACGGCCATCACCAGCAGGAACCATCTGCCGGACACCCGGTCGGCGATGAACCCGCCGGCCACGGCGGACACGTTGAACAACAGGAAGAAGGCGCCGGCGATCAGCCCGTACTCGGAGGAGGACAGGCCGAGTTCCTTCGTGAGCGGTTTCGCGGCGAGTCCGAGCACCGCCTTGTCGGCGAAGTTGATGACCATGAACGCGAACAGCAGGAACGCGATGAGCCACGCCCTGCGCGAGGGCGGCGCGTCGGCCCCCGGCGCCTGCGGGGACGACGCGGCGGGTGCGGACGCGGATGTGGGCAGGGGGGAACCACGGTCGGCCATGACGGCTCCTCGGTGTGGGTGATGCGGGTCACTCTGAGGTGGTCATGGGCGCGGTGTCAATGGTCGCGAACACCTGTATGTGAAGTGCGAGTACTGGTAAGTCGCGTCGTGTACCTTGACTCGGCTGCTCTGTCGCACCGAAAGTAAATGGTGAATCCAGCGGTTGAAGCACCTTCCGGTGTCGGTCCCGCGGTCTTCTCGCTGCGCCCGGTCGGATCCGGCCGCGCCGCCGAGCCCCTCCTTTCACACCTTCCAGGAGCGTCGCCGTGTATCTCACACAGAGCCTGCACCGAGCCGTGCAGCACACCCCTGACGCGCTCGCCACCCTCTGCGGCGAGCGCACCCGGACCCACCGCGAGAGCGTGGACCGGATCGCGCGACTCGCCGGAGCACTGCGGGTGCTCGGGATCGCCGACGAGGCCCGGGTCGGCGTGCTCGCACTGAACTCGGACCGCTACCACGAGACGCTCTGCGCGACGTGGTGGGCGGGCGGCGCCGTCAACCCGGTCAACACACGCTGGAGCCCCAAGGAGATCGCGTACTCGCTCCAGGAGTCGGACACCCGCGTGCTCGTCGTCGACGACACGTTCGCGCCGCTCGTCGACGAACTGCGCGCCCTGTGGGACGGGATCCGCACCGTCGTGCACTGCGGCGACGCGCCGACCCCGTGCGGACTCCTTCCCTACGAGGATCTGATCGCGGAGCACGAGCCGCTGGAGGACGAGCGGGTGGGCGGCGACCGGCTCGCCGGGATCTTCTACACCGGCGGCACCACGGGCTTCCCCAAGGGCGTCATGCTCAGCCACGCGAGCATGCTCACGTCGTCGTACTGCGGACTCGCCACCACTCGGACGGTGGCGCCTCGCGGGCGCACCCTGCACTGTGCCCCGCTCTTCCACCTCGCCGGGCTCGCCGTGTGGAACAACCAGAACGTGATGGGCGGCTCGCACATCTTCCTGCCCGCCTTCGAGCCGACGGCGGTGCTGACGGCGATCCAGGACCTGCGGCCCACCTCGATGCTGCTCGTTCCCGCGATGATCCAGATGCTGGTCGACCACCCCGCCGCCGGTGACCACGACCTCGACAGCGTGGAGTGGATGGGCTACGGCGCCTCACCGATCGCGGAGGCGCTGTTGCGCCGGGCGATGGCGCGCTTCCCCCGGGCCCGGTTCGCCCAGGGGTACGGCATGACCGAACTGTCGCCGGTGGCAACCCACTTGGGACCGGACGACCACGCACGGCCCGAGCTGCTGCGGTCCGCGGGGCGCGCCGTGGCCGGCACCGAGGTCAGGATCGTGGACCCCGACGACAAGGAAGTGGCCCGGGGCACGGTGGGCGAGATCGTGGTCCGCAGTGGCGGCATCATGCTCGGCTACTGGAAAAAGCCCGAGGAGACCGCGCGCACGCTGCGCGGTGGCTGGATGCACACCGGCGACGCCGGCTACATGAACGACGAGGGGTACGTCTTCATCGTCGACCGCATCAAGGACATGATCGTGACGGGCGGTGAGAACGTGTTCTCGGCCGAGGTCGAGAACGCCCTCGCCCAGCATCCGGCCGTGGCGAGCTGTGCGGTCATCGGCGTACCGGATCCCGAGTGGGGCGAGCGGGTGCACGCGGTCGTCGTGACGCAGCCGGGTGCCGAGGTCTCCGCGGCCGAACTGCGGTCTCACTGCAAGGAGTTCATCGCGGGGTACAAGGCGCCGCGCACCGTCGACTTCTGCGACGCCCTGCCGCTGTCGCCCGCCGGGAAGATCCTCAAGCGCGACCTGCGCAAGCCGTACTGGGAGGATGTGGAGCGCTCGGTGTCCTAAGGGGCCCGCGGTCCCCTGTGCACGCATGAACGCGCGTGCACGAGTGATGGCGCGTGCACGAACGAAGGCCCGGCCGGATCGGCCGGGCCTTCGTGGTGTGCCAGGGAGGTCACGCCAGTACGTCGAACCAGCGCACGGGCTCCTCCGGTCTCCGAACGGGCCGCGCCTCGCGCCGCGCTTCGAGCAGCCGCAGATGAGCAAGGGTCTCCCCGAGCGCGAAGCGCCGGCTCACCGGAGTGAAGCTGTCCCACGGCCGGGACCACGTCACCGTACGCGCCAGATCCCACGCCGTCGTGCCAGGTGCGGCCGACAGCAGGGCGGACAACTCGGCCAAGCGGTCCGTATGATGACGGGCCATCACCCGAAGCCGCCGGTCAAGGCCGCGGAAGCGGTACTCGTGCGCGGGCAGCACCTCATCGACGGGGAGCCCCTCCAGCCGCTCCAGCGAGACGAGGAACCGGCCCAGCGGATCGTCCGTGGTCGTCGCGTGGACGGCGACCTGCGGCGTGATCCGTGGCAGCACATGGTCCCCGGAGAACAGGGCCTCGCGGGTCCGGTCGTAGAAGCAGGAGTGCCCGGGGCTGTGGCCCGGAGTCCAGATCGTGGTGAGTTCGCGGCCGGGCAGGCGGATGATCTCGCCGTCCTCCAGGAGTACGTCCGGCCGGGGTTCTCGTTCGAGCCACGACATGTCGAGCGCCGCGAGGATCCGGTCGGCCTCGTCCACCGGTGCGCCGTGCTCGACCAACTGGGCGTGCAGCAGCAGCCCGTGCTCCTCCGCTGTCCTCGGAGCGCCGGCCGGGCGGGCGTCGAGGCGGTGCAGCGCCACCCAGGCGCCGGACGCCTCACGGATGCGTGCGGCGAGCCCGAGGTGGTCGGGATGCTGATGCGTCACCAGGACGGCGCGCACGTCCTGGACGCCGTAACCTGCGGTCGCGAGGCCGGAGCCGAGCGCCTGCCACGAGGGTTCGTCGTCCCAGCCCGCGTCGACGAGGACCACTCCGCCCCGGCACTCCAGTGCGTACACGAGCACGTACCGCAGCGGGTTCGCGGGCAGCGGCAGCGGGATCGACCAGACCCCCTCGGCAACCTTCTCCACCGGCGGGAACGTGCCCGACTGCCAGGCCTGCCACTGCGCGTGGCCGGTGATCTCGATCGTCATGACGGTGTACTCCCGGTGATGGTCGTGGTGCCCATGCCGGTGCCGGTCCCGTGCAGCACGGCGAGGCCCAGGTCCGTCAGGACGTCCGCGGGCTGCGCGTGACGGCGGACCTCGGGGCGGCGGGACATCACGTTGACGAGGGTGAGTGCGGCATGGACGGCCACGCGGGCCGCGCACTCGTCCAGTTCCGGTCGGCACGCGCGGAGGAGCGCGACCCATTCGGCGACGTACAGGACCTGGGCACGGTGGGCCGACTCCCGCTGTTCGTCCGGGAGTCGGGGCACCTCGCTCACCAGGAGCCCGACCAGCCCTCGGGATGTGGTGGCCGAGACGGCGTACGCGCGCAGGACGCGTTCCAGCGCGTCCGCGGCGTTCGTGCTCTCGGCTAGGGACCGGTTCAGCGCGTACCAGGCGGCCTCCGACTCGCGCCGCAGGACAGCCATCAGCAGTTCGGCCTTGCTGTCGTAGTGCGCGTAGACGGCGGCGCGCGACAGGCCGACGGCACGGGCGACGTCCGCCAGGCCGACCCCGTCGAACCCGTGCGCGCTGAAGAGGGGAAGTGCCGCGGCGAGCAGGGCCTCGTGCCGGGTGCTCGGCAGCAGCCCGGCCGCCGGGACGGGCGGGCCCTGCCCGGGGCGCGGGCGCCGGATATCGGTGCGGCACACCGAGGCCGCGGCGCTGACCAGCAGTTCGTCGAAGCGCGGCCGGGCGAGCGTGGTGTGGTGGAACGAAGGGCTCGCCAGAACGGCGAGGCACGACCAGGCGACGAGATCGAGATCGCGTCCGGAGGCGTGTTCACCCGCCGCGGCGCGCAGCGCGGTCGTCACCGTGCGGGCCGCCTGAGCGTGTCCGCGCTCCACCTCGCCCCGGTCCACGTCGGACAGGTGCCGCGCCGCACGCTGCCACAGCACGGTCGAGCCCCGCCGGTCCAGCGTGAAGTGAGCGGCGATGTGCAGGAGTTGATCCAGATCGGCTGCCTCGTCGAGCTCGGCGAGCAGTTCCTGGAGCCCGTGCACCAGGGCCCGTCCGAGCAGCTCCCGTTTGCCGGGGAAGTGCCGGTACAGGGCTCCCGCGGTGACGCCCACGGCCGCGGCGATGTCCTCCATGCCCGTGGCCGCGTATCCGTGGCGGTGGAAGAGTTCCACCGCCACGGCGAGGATTCGCGCCTTGCGGTCGCGCGGCCGGGACCGCTCCCCGGCGACGCGAGCGGTCCCGGCCGGGCTCACAGGCCGAGCGACTTGGCGATCACGGTCTTCTGGACCTCGTTCGTGCCGCCGTAGATGCGCGAGACACGGGTGTCCGCGTACAGGCGGGCGATCGGGTACTCCAGCATGTAGCCGTAACCGCCGTGCAGTTGAAGGCACTTGTCGATGACACGGCCCGCCGTCTCGGTGCCGAAGACCTTCAGCTTCGAGGCGTCGGCCGGCGTCAGGTCACCCCCGTCGTACAGGTCCATGGCCTTGTCCACCATCGCCTGGAGCGCCTCCACCTCGGCCGCGCACTCGGCGAGCACGAACTTCGTGTTCTGGAACGAGGCGACCGGCTTGCCGAACACCTGGCGTTCCTTGACGTAGTCCACGGCGAAGCGGATGGCGGCCGTCGCCGACGCGGCGGCGCCGATGCCGATGACGAGGCGCTCCTTGACGAGGTTCTCCGAGAGGTAGGAGAAGGCCTTGCCCTCCTCTCCGAGCAGGTCCCCGACCGGCACCTTCACGTCGCTGAAGGAAAGCTCCGCCGTGTCGGACGTACGCATGCCGATCTTGTCGAGCTTGCGGCCCACGGCGTAGCCCTCGGCGTGCGCGTCGACGACGAGGAGCGACAGGCCGAGGCGCCGGTTCTCGGCGGGAGCGGGGGAGGTGCGGCACACGACGATGACCCGGTCGGCCTGGACGCCGCCGGTGATGAAGGTCTTGGCGCCGTTGAGGACGTAGTGGGTGCCGTCCGCCGACAGCTCGGCGCGCGTGCTCATCCCGGCGAGGTCGGAACCGGTGCCCGGCTCGGTCATCGCGATGGCGTACATCGTCTCGCCGCTGATGAAGTCCGGCATCCACCGGTGCTTCTGCTCCTCGGTGGCGTACCGCATCAGGTAGCCGAGGCAGAGGCCGACGTGGACTCCGGAGCCGCCGAAGGTGACGGCCGCGCGGGCCGTCTCCTCCGAGATCACGGCCTCGTACTTGATGCTCGTCTCGCCGGCGCCGCCGTACTCGGCCGGGACGGAGATGCCGAAGACGCCCAGCTCGCCGAGCTTGCGGTAGAAGTCGCGCGGCGCCCGCCCCGCCTTCTCCCACTCCGGGAACTCGGGCGTCACCTCCTTGGCGATGAAGTCACGGACGGTCTCGCGGAACGCTTCGTGGTCCTCGGTGAACACGGTGCGGCGCATGGATACCTCACAGGTACTCGCAGAAGCAGATATGTAAACCGTACGTCTGCGACTACCCCTCTGTGAAGCATTGACATCTTGGCCTGTGATGCTGAAAGTAAATGACGCGTCGGATCGGCCGGAGGTTGTCCCCGCCATCGACGAACCATCGCCTTTGGGAGGCATCACATGAGTGCCACAGTGCATGTGGCCGGGGTCGGCATGATCCCGTTCAGCAAGCCGGGCCAGAGCGACCCGTACGACGTGATGGGCGAGCGCGCCGCCCGCGCCGCGCTCCAGGACGCCGGGATCGGCTACGAGCAGATCCAGCAGGCGTACGTCGGCTACGTCTTCGGCGACTCGACCAGCGGCCAGGCCGCCGTCTACGGGCTCGGGCAGACCGGCATCCCCGTCGTCAACGTCAACAACAACTGCGCCAGCGGCTCCTCCGCCCTGTGGCTCGCCCGCCAGGCCGTCGCGAGCGGCGCCGCGGAGTGCGTGCTCGCCCTCGGTTTCGAGCAGATGCAGCGTGGCGCCCTCGGCGGCGACAAACTGCAGGACCGGCCGCCCGCCATGGCCCGCAGCCTGAAGGTGACACGGGACATCCAGGGCTGGGCCGACGGCGCGCCCACCGCCGCGCAGCTGTTCGGCGGCGGTGGCCAGGCGTACATGGACAAGTACGGCATCACCAACGAGGTCTTCGCGAAGATCGCCGTCAAGTCGCGCCGACACGCGGCCCACAACCCGTACGCCGTCTTCCGTGATCCGATCACCGAGGAGCAGGTCCTCGGCTCGCCGCACCAGTACGGACCGCTGACCCGGCTCATGTGCTGCCCGCCCACCTGCGGCGCCGCCGCCGCGATCGTCGTCAGCGAGGACTTCGCGCGCCGCCACGGCCTGAACACCCAGGTCCGCATCAAGGCGCAGGCGCTGACCACCGACTACGCCTCGACCTTCGACTCGGGCGACATGATGCGCGTCGTCGGCTACGACATGACGCAGGCAGCCGCCCGCCAGGTGTACGAGGAGTCCGGAGTCGGCCCCGAGGACATCAAGGTCGTCGAGTTGCACGACTGCTTCACCAGCAACGAACTCCTCACGTACGAGTCGCTCGGCCTCACCCCCGAGGGCACCGCCGAGACGTTCGTCCTCGACGGCGACAACACCTACGGCGGCAGGGTCGTCGTCAACCCGTCCGGCGGCCTCATGTCCAAGGGCCACCCCCTGGGCGCCACCGGACTCGCCCAATGCGCCGAACTGGTCTGGCAGTTGCGCGGCCAGGCCGACGCCCGGCAGGTCGAGGGCGTCAACCTCGCCCTCCAGCACAACCTCGGACTCGGCGGCGCCTGCGTCGTCACGCTCTACGAAAAGGTCTCCTGATGCCCATCGACCCCCAAGTCATCGGCACCGAACTCCCGGAGTTCACCGCCGACGTGGAGCGTGGTCGCCTGCGCTTCTTCGCCAAGGCGATCGGCGAGAGCGACCCCGTCTACGCGGACGTGGACGCCGCCAAGGCCGCCGGACACCGTGATCTGCCGGTGCCGCCCACGTTCTTCTTCTGCCTGGAGATGGAACGCCCCGCGGGCCACCCGAGCCTCGTCGAGCTCCTCGGCATCGACATCCGCCACGTCCTCCACGGCGAGCAGGGCTTCACGTACCACGCGACCGCGCACGCCGGGGACCGGCTGACCTTCCGCACGAAGATCACCGATGTGTACAGCAAGAAGGGCGGCGCCCTGGAGTTCGTCGTCCGCTCCACCGAGGTCACCCGGGCCGGCGAGCTCGTCGCCGAACTCCACAACAGCCTCGTCGTGCGCAACCCGGAGGCCGCCAAGTGAAGCACCAGCTGCCCAAGATCACCCGTACCACTCTGGCCCTGTACGCGGGCGCGTCCGGTGACCACAACCCGATGCACATCGACCTCGACGTGGCCAAGTCGGCCGGTATGGACGACGTGTTCGCCCACGGCATGCTGTCCATGGCCTACCTCGGGCGCCTGCTGACCGCCAACGTGCCGCAGGAACGCATCCGTTCGTACAGCGTCCGCTTCACGTCCATCACCCCCCTGTACGCAGAGCCGACCGCCACGGCCCTGGTCACCAAGGTCGAGGACGGGCTCACCCACCTCGACCTGACCATGGAACTCGCGGACGGCACGGTCACCCTGCGCGGCACCGCCGTCATCGAAGGAGAACTCGCGGCATGAGCAGCAACACCAGCACCAAACTGGCGGGCAAGACCGCCATCGTCTCGGGATCCGGCCGAGGCATCGGCCGCGAGATCGCCCTGAAGCTCGCCGCGGAGGGCGCGCGCGTCGTCGTCAACGACCTCGACCCCGAGCCCGCCGAGCAGACCGTCGCCGACATCAAGGCGGCCGGCGGCGAAGCCGTCGCCTGCGCCGGCAGCGTCACCGACGACGACTTCGCCGAACGGTTCGTGAACACCGCGATCGAGACCTTCGGCGGACTCGACATCATTGTCAACAACGCCGGCTACACCTGGGACTCGGTCATCCAGAAGATGTCCGACGAGCAGTGGGACGCCATCCTCGACGTGCACCTCAAGGCGCCGTTCCGCATCCTGCGCGCCGCCCAGCCGCACATCTCGCGGATGGCGAAGGCCGAGAAGGCGCGCGGCGATTCCGTGCACCGCAAGGTCGTCAACATCTCCTCGGGCGCGGGCCTGAAGGGCAACGTCGGCCAGGCCAACTACTCCTCAGCCAAGGCGGCCATCGTCGGCCTGACCAAGACCCTCGCCAAGGAGTGGGGCCGCTACAACGTCAACGTGAACGCGGTCGCGTACGGCCTGATCCGCACCCGCCTCACCGAGGCCCCGGCCGGCGGCGAGGCCAGCATCGACATCCAGGGCCGCAAGCTGCCCGTGGGCGTCAACCCCGACCTGCTCGCCCAGCTGGAGCGGGGCATCCCGCTCGGCCGCGCGGGCACCCCCGAGGAGGCGGCCGGCGCCGTCTACATGTTCTGCCTGCCCGAGTCCAACTACGTCAGCGGTCAGGTCATCACCTGCGGCGGCGGCTACTAGAGGCCAGGCGAAAGACGTGACGGGGCTGCCGATTCCCCCGACGGCGGCCCCGTCACCCGCGTACTCGTTCCCCCGAATGTCCCGCCCGCCCCGGATCGTGACGAGAGGCCGCTCATGACCGCCGCCCGCAAGCCCGCAAGCCAGTTCACGAAGGCGGCCAACGCCGCCGTTCTCGACCACCTGGCCTTCGACGACGAACGCGACTTCGCCGACATGAGCCGCGGCCTGATCGCCCCGCTCCCGGACGGCGGGGTGATCCGCGACGCCCGCGGCGAGGTCGTCTTCGACAGCACGGTCTTCGACTACGTCGACGGCCCGGCCCCGGACACCGTCAACCCGAGCCTGTGGCGTCAGTCCCGCATCATCAAGCACGCCGGACTGTTCCAGGTCTGCGACCGCGTCTACCAGGTCCGCAACCACGACATCGCCAACGTCACCCTCGTCGAGGGCGACGGCGGGCTCGTCATCGTGGACGCCGGCACCACCACCGAATGCACCCGGGCCGCGATGGAGCTGTACTACGCCCACCGCCCGCAGCGTCTCCCGGTGGTCGCGGTGATCTACACCCACCCGCACCTGGACCACTATGGCGGCGTCCTCGGCGTCACCACTCCCGAGGACGTGGCCGCGGGCAAGGTCACGATCATCGCGCCGGGCGACTTCGACCGATACGCCATCGGCGAGAACGTCATCTGCGGCAACGTCATGTCCCGCCGCGCCGCCCACGCGTTCGGCACCCTCCTGCCCCCGGGCACACAGGGATTCATCAGTGACGGCATCGGCATTCGCGGAGGCGGCGGACGCAGCGGCTACATTCCGCCGACCGACCTGATCAGGGCCACCGGCGAGGAGCGCGTTCTCGCGGGCCTCACGTTCCGGTTCCAGATGGCGCCGGACACCGAGGCCCCCGAGGAGATGCATCTCCACATCCCCGAACTCAAGGCCCTCAGCTGCGCCGAGAACGCCAACCACACCCTGCACAACATCCAGACCCTGCGCGGCGCCCGCACCCGGGACGCCGCCAACTTCGCCCGTTACCTCGACGAGGCGATCGAACTGTGGGGCGCCGACGCCGAGGTCCACTTCGGCCCGCACACCTGGCCCGTGTGGGGCAACGAGAACGTCATAGAGTTCCTCGCCTCGCAGCGCGACACATACAAGTACCTCCACGACCAGACCTTGCGTCTGGCCAATCACGGGCTGACCCCGATCGAGATCGCCGAGACCGTCGAACTGCCCGCCGCGCTCGGCCGGGCCTGGTGGAACCGCGGCTACCACGGCACCGTCCACCACAACACGCGCGCCGTCTTTGCCAAGGAGCTCGGCTTCTACGACGGCAATCCGATGCACCTGTTCCCGCTTCCCGACGGGGAGTTGGGCCGCCGCTACGTCGAGGCGATCGGGGGCGCCGACCGGGTCGTCGCCCTGGCCCGTGACGCGGTCGAGGCGGGGGAGTACCGGTGGGCGGTCGAGCTCGCGGGACGCGCCGTGTATGCGGACCCCGGCCACACGCAGGCCCGTGAGGTCCAGGCCGACGCCTACGAGCAGCTCGGTTACCAGGCCGAGGGTCCGCAGTGGCGCAACATCTTCCTCACCGCCGCCCAGGAACTGCGCCAGGGCCCACCCCGGCGCCGCCCCTTCAGCTCCGGCGGCAAGGGGACGATCGCCGCACTGAGCGTGGACCGCCTCCTCGATTTCGTCGCCGTCCGTCTGAACGGCCCCCGGGCCGCCGAAGCGGACCTCACCATCGACCTCGACGTACGCGACGCCTCGACCCCGTACTCCCTGAAGGTCGCCCGAGGCGTCCTCAACCACTGGCACCGCCCGAGCACCGACCCCGACCTCACCCTGGTCCTCGACAGGCCCACGCTGATCGACGCCCTCTTGCGCCCGGCGGCTTTCGACGAGGCGCTGGCCGACGGACGGATCGAGGCCAAGGGCGATGTGACGGCGTTTCATGACCTGGTCGAACTGCTCGACCGCTTCCATCCGGTGTTCGACCTGCTCGGGCCGCACGCCGCCCCGGATGCCGGGAGGTTCCTGGAGTGACCCACCGTCCCCGACAAGGCCGATCAGGCGTGTCGGCGTCTCACGATCCGCCACACCGTGGCGCCGGCGGCGAGAAACAGGAGTGCGGCGGCGGTCAGCGTTTGTGTGTACCGGTCGAACCCCGTGTCCGCCAGGGACCCGGAGCCGGGGCCGTGACCCGCAGGAACAGAAACGGGGACCGGAGTACTTGAGGCCGTGGGAGTGGGAGTGGGGGTCGGGTTCGGGTTCGGCGGCGTGCCGTCGGGGGTGACCGTCCACCGCGCCTGGGTGTCGTTGTCGGTCGCGGACTCGCCGGTGTCGGTGGCGAGCGTCGGGACGACCAGGGGGCTGCGGTACTCCTTGACGACGTCCGCGTAACCGTCACCGTCGAGGTCGGTGGAGTCCCCGGAGGCCAGCGGGGCCAGGTAGGCGACGTTCTTCATCGTGACGTCCGTGTCCGCTTCGGCGGTGATGCGCACGGTGACTTTGAGCGCCGCGCCTTCGGCGTCGGTGGCCAGGGCGTCGGTGGCGGTGGCTGTGAGGCCGTCGAAGGTGTAGCCCTTGCCGGTGAGGGAGACGAGTTCGACGCCGTCCGGCAGGAGCTGGGTGACGCTCCAGCCCGCGGGTGCCGGTCGCAGACCGCTGTTGCGCGGCGTCAGGGTCCAGGTGACGAGGTCACCGGTGTGCAAGGTGGCGTCGGGCCCGGTTTCGAGGTCTTCCGTGAGGGAGAGTTCGATGCAGTCGGTCGGGTGGAGGGCCCGCGCCGAGGACAGCTCACGGACCGACGCGCCCCCGCCGTCGTAGACCAGGCCGTCGTCCAGATAGCCGGTCGCCCGACAGGCCGATCCCCAGTCGTTGGGGTCGTCGTAGTCGCGGGTGTCCACCGCGACGGGGTCGGCCGCGGCACGGGCACGGGAGCGGGCGGCCGGGGCGTCGTCGCCGGTGACCAGGACGGCGTCGCGCAGGGTGCGGCGTTGCGCGTCGGGCGCCGACGGGTCGGCGGAGCCGGCCTGGAGGAAGGTGCCCTCGCCGCGGAAGGTGTTGTCGCGCACCGTGATCCCGGACGAGGAGTACGAGCCCGCGCGGGCCGCGTCCTCGTAGAGCGGGGTGACCATGACGGCGGCCTGCCCCTCGGCTCCGGTCTGGGTGACGGTGTTGTCCGCGACGGTGACGTCGTGAGCGGGTGCGGCGAGGACCGTGGACGGCTGCCCGGAGACCGCGTTCTTCGTGAAGCGGACGTCGCGCGTACCGGAGTTCAGGCGCAGGCCGCCGCCGTTCCCGGTCATGACGGTGTCGTGGATGTCGATGTCCTCGCTCACGCCGGTGGCCGCGTCCAGGGCGCTCAGCATGCCGACGGCCCCCATGTCGGCGAAGCGCGACGCGCCCACATCGAGGTTCGTGACGCTGCGGCCGTGGATGCCGTACTCCGAGATGTTCGCGACCTGTGCGTCGGTGATCGTCATGCCGTCGGTGTCGCGGAAGTAGAAGCCGTACGACCCCGCCTGGATCGAGGACGTGTCGACGGAGACGTTCTGGGTCTCGTACGCCTTGAGGATCGCGGCGCCCGAGGTGGGCGTGGGGCCGTCGTGGCCGGTGACGGTCAGCCTCCGCACGGCCACGTCCTTGGAGTCGTGCAGCACGACGCCGCCACCGGTCACGTCGGCGCGGACGTCGGAGATGGTGGCGTTCAGCGCGCCGAGCAGGGAGATGCCGGTGGAGGCTGTCGGGGTACCGGTGATCCGCAGGTCGGTGAGCGAGTAGTCGTCACGCTGGGAGGTGCCGTCCATGGAGCTCTGCGTGGAGATGCCGATGTCGAATCCGGTGATGGTGCCGCCCGCGACGCTCGCTTTCCCGGCGTTCACGAGGCCGATGCCGCTGCTGGACGCGCTGCCGTCACCGCTGATCGTGGGGTTGGTGATGCGTGCGCCCTGCGTCGATCCCAGGGTGATGCCGCCGGTCGAGACCTCGGAGATCTACGGACTGACGATCCTCGGTCCGGCTCCGGTGTCGGCGAAGTTGGTGGCGACGCCGTAGCTGAAGTGCGAGACGCGGTCGAGGACGGCCGCGGTGGCCCTGTACAGCTGGATCCCGGCCGAGGTGGCGGTGTCGGTACCGGTGATCTGCGGGGTCGTGACGCGCGCCCCGTCGGTCGGGCCCAGGGAGATTCCTTCGCGGCCGACGCGAGTGACGACCGCGTCGGTGATGTCCGGTCCCGCCGCCGTGCTCGTATTGGTGGTCCCGATGCCGCGGGAGAAGTCGCTCACGGACGACGAAGTGACCTGGGCGCCACTGGAGTTCGCCAGGTCGATGCCCGTGCCCGCGTTGCCGGGGCCGCTCACGGTGACGTCGGCGACGGCGGGAGCGGTGGTCGCGCCGAGCCCGATACCGGTCAGGGATGCCTGGATCGAGCCGCCCTGCACGGCGACTCCGGCGGCGGTCGACGTGCTGGTGACGCCGACGCCGGTCGCCACACCGCTGATCGCGGCATCCGCGACCCGGGCGGACCCGGTCGTCAGATTGATGCCGAAGGACGAAGCCTGGTCCCCGCCGTCCATCGTGAAGCGGTCGATGACCACGCCCGTCGCCGCGGCGGCGAGTTGGATGCCGGTGGGGCGCGGGACAGCGTTGGGGTTGACGACCTTGAGGCGCCGCAGCATGGCCCCTACGGTGTTCACGGTCACCGTCGCGCCCGTCGCCGACAACCTGGGAGCAAGTCCCCCTCCAGACACCAACTTGAGGCTCTAGAAGAACCCAAGCTTCTTAGGGCTGTAGGAGACCAGCAGGTTCTTCGTCTGTTGGTGTACCGGCCCGATCTCGCTTCTGACCTGCGGTCAAGGGAGAACGCGTGGGGTACGAGACGGAGTTGGTCCGCGCCGGGTCCGGTTCACGATGAGTTGTGCCCGGTGCCGGCGAGTACGTCCCGCGATGCGGTGGCAGGCCGCCGGACGTACGTGCCGCCGTGGAGCTTTCCGGCACAGTCAGTCAGCCGTCTCGCTTCGTTGTACCGCGACCGCCGCCAGGAAGCCGGTCCCCATGGTCACATCGCTGATCTCCCAACCCGGCGGCTGGATCGCCCCGTGCGGCAGCACGCCGAGGTAGTCCCGCTCGAGCCCCCGGGCCAGCCCGGTTCCCAGCCCCTTGAAGAAGGCTTCCTTGCGTACCCAGACTCGGCCGAAGGCCTCTGCCCGCTCCTGTTCAGGCAGTGCCGACAGCTCCCTCTGCTCCTCCGGGTGCAAAGTCTTCGACACCGGCTCCGCCCGGGACGCCGGAGGAAGTCGTTCCACGTCCACGCCCACCGACACCTGGGCGAACGCCATCAGGACCAGCCCTCGGGTACGCGAAAGGGAGAAGTGGATCTCATCGCCCGGCACCACAGGACGTCCATGCGGCCCGCCGCAGTCGGGGCAGGGCCGCCGCTCCAGCACAACGGAGCCGGGGTGCCTGTTCATGTAAGCCCCCAGCAGTACCCGCAGACCCACATGAGCAGCCGTGTACGTCGCCCGATCCTCCGGGAACCGGAAGGCCGCGGCCCGCCTCAACTCCCCGGTGTCGAGTACCTCGTCGGCCAGCTCGGTGGCAGCAGGGCGCCAGACTTCCGGAACCAACTCCCACAGCGCCGGGCCGGAACGGGGCAAAGGCGCTGGTGTCACCCGGCCGGTTTTTGCGACCTGGTCCAGATTGCCGGGTCTGAGCGTCAACTGGTTCAACCCCCAGACCGATCCGTGGATGAGCGGGCCTGCAGCCTGGCACGGCGCCGAGCGTCCCGCAGCCGTGCCAGGCTGTCCTGGTGTCCGGCCTCGTCCAGGCTCCGCGGAGCCGGACCGGCGTGACGGGTGTCGCCCGACTCGGTACGAGGGTGAGAGATGCGTTCGAGAGCGCCGGCCAGTGCCCGCAGGTTCGGGTGCTGGAACAGGAGGAGCGGGTCCAGCCGCCGGCCGAGAACCGTGCTCAGCAGCGCCCCGAACTGCAGCAGCGTGATCGAGGTGAAGCCGGCGTCGAAGAAATTGGCCGTGGGTGAGACCGAGTGGCCGAGCACTTCTTCCGCGGTGTCCCGGAGCCGCTCGTCGAGCGACTCGGTGACACCGTCGGACACGGAGCGGTCCGCTCCCGTACTCGGCGCGGCGGGTTTGAGATTCGCGGACAGTTCCAGACGGTCGACGATCGAGATCGTGGCAGGCAGTGCCGGTGCCGCGAGCACTCCGGCGAGATGGGCGCGCACGGCGGCCCCGTCCGGCCGTGCCCCCGCCGCCCGGGGCTGGACCCACAGCCGTAGCGTCGGGTAGTCGCCGTCGACGACGAGTTCGGCCACCGCGTCCGCGACCCCTGGACAGCCACGTGCCGCAGCCTCGACCTCGTCGAGCAGGACGCGGTGGGAGTTGATCAGAACCTGCCGATCGAGGCGACCGACCAGGTGGAGCAGCCCGGCCGAATCACGCCGGGCGAGGTCGCCGGTGCGCACCATGCGGAAGGGGGAGGAGACGAATCGCTCGGGCGCATCAGCGAGGTAACCGGACGCGATCCACGGCTCTCCGACCAGGAGTTCACCGCGTTCCCCGTCGGCGCAGCGGCGCCCGTCCTCGGTGAGGAGCTCGACCCGTCTACCGGGCAGCGGACGACCGATGGGCACGTGTGAGGTGTCGGGGAGCGGGTCATCGGGGTCGATGCGGTGGGCGACCACCAACTGCGGGATCTCGACGCATCCGTAGCCGTTCACGATCACCGCTCGTGGCGCCCGGGATCTGATCAGTGCCGCCGTCGCGGTGGTGAGCGGGGCACCGCCGCAGATGACGAGACGCAGATGGGGGAGGAGCGGGGCGTTCCGGTCCGCGCCGAGCGCGAGTGCCAGCAGCGTCGGGGTCGCGCTGAGGACGCTGATCCGCCGGGCGTGCAGCCACAGGGCAAGTCCGGTGGGGTCTGCCTGCTCGCTCGGAGTGGGGAGGCAGAGACAGGCTCCCGTCCGTATCGCGAGGCCGATGTCGCGCAAAGCGGGGTCGTGGGCGGGGCCGCTGAGCAGACCGATGCGGTCGTCGGCTCCCACGCCGAACCAGGTGACGAGGTCGGCGACCGCGGCGTCGGTGACGGACGTCGGTACCAGCACCGGTAGAGGATCCGCGGTCGTGCCGGAGGTGAAGAGCACATGTGTCGCCGGGGTCGGGGAGTGCGCCTGCCGGACTGCTGTCGGGAGCGCTTGCGGGGGGCCGTCGTCCGGAGGAAAGGCATGGGAGGCATGGCTGCTCAGGGCCGCGGCGTCCCGGCGCGCCGGTGGCCACGCGGCATCGATCAGCACGGGGGTGACCTTGGCGCGCATGCAGGCGAGCAATCGCTCGACGAAGAGCCGGTCCCGGCGGGCGGGCAGAGCCACCAGGGCGCCGGGTCGGACCGTCGCCGGCAACTGTGCCGCGCGGGCGGCGACGGCGCGGTCGAGTGTGCGCCGGTCGACGATGCCGTCGCCGGTGTCGAGAGCGGCCGCGGACGGGTGCTCGGCTGCCGTACGTGAGAGAAGCTCGACCGTGGACGTCGCATAACCGAAGGCGAGGGTCGCGGGACTGTGTCCGCCGGTCGGTGCGATCGGCAGGAGTTCGACGAGGCGGCGCTCCGGGGCCGTCGCGGCGATCGAGCAGACCTGAGCCACCTGCTCGGCGAATTCGGTGAGATCGGCGATGTCGTGAGGTGCAGAACCACGCGGGGCGACGAGGTGCAGACGGTAGCCGGCATCGGTGCGTCTGACGTACAGGCTGAGGTCGAACAGCGCCCATCCGGGGGCGAGGTCGTGTTCGCTGCTCGGCTGACCGGCGAACCGTGCCGGAGGAGCCGCCCCGGTGAGGTCGTTGAACCACAGACGGATGAGTGGACTGCGGGCGGTGCGCGGGAGCTGCAGGCGATCAAGTATCGCGTCGTAGGTGGGTGTTGCGTGATCGACAGCGTCGAGGAGCGTGAGCCGTGTTGCCGCGCACGCCTCCAGGACACTGCGCCCGTTCGCCGCGGGATGGCCGGGATCCAGGAGAAGCGTGTCGAGCAGGAAGGCGACGGTCTGTTCGTCCGTGGGATCCCCGACCCGTACGCTCGGCACGCCGACCACTCCTGGGTCGCCGCCGGAGCGTGCGGCGAGAACCGATGTGGCGACGGTCAGGAAGAAGACGGCAGGCGTGAGGCCGGCGCCGCGCAGCATCGAGTCCACAGCGCCACCGGCCTCGGGCGCCAGGTCGACGGTGACGGTGGCGGCCCGGTGCTCGGCGGTACCGACCGGGACAGGCGCGGGCAGCGGGGTGCCGACCCGAGGGGCCAGCAGCCGACTCCACCAGTCGAGGTCGGCCTTCCACCTGGCGGAGTCCACGAGAGCGCCTTGACGGTGGAGGTGAGGGAGCAGGCTGGGAGCCGGGTGCGGCCACTGCGGTGCGGACCCGGCTCGGCGCGCGGTGTAGGCGGTGGCCAGGTCGTTGAGCACGATGTCCGACGCGCGCAGGTCGCTGATGAGGTGGTGCATCACCAAGACGATCCAGGAACGCCCGGTGCCCGGTGACCAGATGAGGCCGCACCGCCACAGTGGCCCGGATCCGAGGGGGATCGGCCGGTCGGCGATCCGCCGCAGGGAGGCGTCGACCTTGTCGGTCACGTCGTCCTGTGACGTGCCTTGTACGACGTCGATGACGAGCGGCACGGAGGCTGCCTCGCCGATGACGACCTCGGGACAGGCGGGTGAGGGTTCGACGACGTGACAGCGCAAGGCCGTGTGCCGGTCGGCCAGGTCGGCAAGGGCGGCGCGTAGGGGTGCGGGGTGTACCTGGGCCTCGAAGGTGAGGACGCGTACGACGTTGTAGGCGGGAGAGTCCGGGTGGAGCTGATGCCACGTCCAGATCCTGCGCATGGCAGGGGAGATGGGAGCCGCCCGCGGGCCATCGTCGGCCGTGGTCCCCGTGCCGGAGGGACACGAGGCGGCCGGGGCGGCTTCGCGGTCGGCTCGTTGGACAAGAGCGACCAGGTCGGTGAGTGAAGGGTTGTCCCTGATGAGCCCGGCCAGGCTGAGTGCCGCACCGGTCTCGGTGCCGATACGAGCGATGAGTCTGGCTGCCAGCACCGAATGCCCGCCCGCTTCGAGGAAGCCGGTATCGGGTCCGGTGGCGCCGAGCAGGTCGGTCCAGATGGCGTGCAGTTGACGGGTGAGACTGCTGTCGGGGCCCGTCACCGGTGCCCTCCGGCAGAGGTTGCCGGATCCGCCTGGAGCACCAGCCGAGCCAGCGCCGCCCGGTCGACCTTGCCGTTGGAGGTGAGGGGGAGCGCGTCCAGGCAGCAGAGATGGCTCGGGACCATGTACGGCGGAAGACGTGATACCAGCAGCTCACGCATCTCGGTACTGGTCATCCCGGATCCGCGGCAGGTGTAGAAGCCGGCGAGAGTTCGGTTCCCGCCACGGTCGCAGGTGACGGCGACGGCCGACCGAACACTGGGCCCACCGGCCATCACCGCCTCGATCTCCTCCAGTTCGACCCGGTATCCGCGGACCTTCACCTGATGGTCGATCCGGCCCAGCAACTGCATCTGCCCGTCCGCCCGCCAGCGGCCGCGGTCACCGCTGGCGTACATGCGCCGGCCGGGTCGGAACGGATCGGGGACGAAGCTGCGCGCGGTCTGTGCGGGGTCACCGTGATACCCGAGGGCGAGGGACTCCCCGGCCGTGAAGATCTGACCCGCCTCGTCGAGGGCGGTGGGTTGTCGCCGGTCGTCGAGGATGTAGTAGCGCGAGCCCTTCAACGGCCGTCCGTAGGGAATGCTCGGCCACTGAGGATCCACGGTGTCGATCTCGTAGAAGCACGACCAGATGGCGGTCTCGGTCGCTCCGCCCAGATTGACGATCCGGACCTCCGGGAAAACCTCACGGGTTTCGTCCGGCATGGACAGAGGGATCCAGTCGCCGGCGAGCAACATCAGCCGCAGCGACGCCCGTTGCTGACGGGGCGCGTCACCGTCGGTGAGGAACGGCAGGAGCCAGGCGAACATCGAGGGCGCGGAGTTCCATACGGTTATCTCTTCGTCGAGCAACACCTGTGCGAGCACTCTGGGTTCGGCGAGTTCGGTGTCGTCGGCCATACGCAGGGATCCTCCGGCCGACAGCACCCCGAAGACGTCGAAGACGGAGAGGTCGAAGCAGAACGACGTCACCTGCAGAAGTCTGTCGTCGGCCCGAAGGGCGAACTGCTCGGCGGAGCCCGAGAGCGTGTTGAGCAGTGCGCTGTTGCTGACCGCCACACCCTTGGGACGACCGGTGGAGCCCGAGGTGTAGATCACGTAGGCGACGTCGCCCGGAACGGCCGACAGGAGCGGCGGCGAATCGGGCTGCCGTGCGAGGTGCCATCTGGTGCGAATGTGCTCGGCGGACAGTCCTGTGGTGTCCGGTGGAAGATCTGTCCGACGCAGCACCGTCGTCCGTCTGCCCGGCGAGGGCGGCTCGACCTTCCAGGCGCGGTCGGGTTCCCGGGCGACCGGACTCGCCACGATGACGGCACCGCCGGGCCGGACGGTCGTCGCGAGGGCGCGCAGTACCTCCGGGGAGGGGGCCGCGGACACGACGGCCACGTCGACGGTGGTCGACACGAGCTCATCGAGGCGTTCCGGGTGTCCGACGACGAGATCGGCGAACACTCCCTGATCCTCCGCCCACGCGGCCGCGGTGTGCACCGCTTCCCGGTCCGCGTCGACGGCGACGAACAGGTCGACGTGAGAGGCGACGGTCTTCAGCAGGTCGCCCTGTCCCAGGCCGATCTGTAGTACGGTGCGCGGCTCTTCGGCCATGACATGGGCGGCGATCGTGTCGACATCGCATTCGGCGACGTCTCGTTCCACGGGCGGGGACGCGTGCTCCGGCCGCGGAGGGCATTCTGTGTGGACATCGAGGAGCACGATGTCGGTGAGATCGGGGCACATGGCTGTGAGCTGCTCGAACACGGCCAGGTCCGCGGCAAATCCGAGGAGGCAGCGGACCCTCGTCGAGCGCAGAACATACGCGGTCCGTTCGAGCGGCCACTCGCTGCTGAGGGGCACGAATGCGGCCCCCGTCAGAGCTGTGCCGAGGATGGCGACGACGGATTCCGGATGGCGCCGCCCGACGAAGGCCACATGGTGTCCGGCTTGTATGCGGTACTCGCGAAGCAGCCCGGCGACCTGCGACGACAGTCTCAGCAGCTCCTGGTAGGTGTAGACGACGCGGTCCTTCGCCACGACGGCAGGCGCGTCCGGCGTCCGCCGCGCTGTCCGCGCGACGAGGCCCACTGCGGTGACCTCGTCGGTTTCGGCCTGTTCGGTGGCCCGGCCCGGCCGGGACGTGGTGACCGACCGCGAGGATCGCACGGCCCTGATGTGTGCCACTCCTGCCGCCACCGCGGCGCCGAACGCCGACTCGTCCTCGTGCAGGGCAAGGTGGGATCCCTTGACGCGGCTCTGCAGAGGATGCGTGCAGACGTCCTCCCAGGCCCGCAGCGTCGGCTCGGGCACCAGCCAGTCGGAGTCGAAGCCGACGACGCAGGTCGGTACGGAGAGCGGGGGGCGTGGCCGATAGCGGTAGCTCTGCACCACCGCGAAATCGGCGTGCAGTGGCTCGGCGAAGAGTTCCGCCATGCCCGGCACTTCGAGCATCTCCGGCGCCGCGAGCCCCATCTCGACGGCCTCGCGCAGGAATTCCGTGCCGGGGGGATGTCTCGTGACCGACGGGTGTCCGATCCCGCTCTGCGGAGCGCGGGTGCCGCACACGATGAGGCCCATGGGCGGAGTGCCCGCGTCGGCGAGTCGTGCGGCCGCTTCGTAGGCGAGCCAACCGCCCATGCTGTACCCGAGGAGCACGATCCGTTCCGTCGACAGTTCCGTCAACGCGTCGAGGAACTCGGTGACGACGTCGTCCGCATCGCGCAGGCAGGCCTCGGACAGGCGGGGGCCGTGCCCCGGCAGGTCGACGAGCACGAGCCCGCTGTCGCTGGGCAGGTGCCGGTGCACCGGACGGAACGCGCGCCCCGAGCCGCCGGCGTAGGGCAGCGCGATCACGAGAGGCCCGTCCTGGTCCGGATTGATCACGTCGCTGAACCAGGCCGACGAGAATGCGGTCATGCGGAAGCCGTCCGTTCTGGCGTCGTCAGCGGGAACAGGACCTGAGTGTCGTCGTGGACGACAATGCGCAGCTCGCTGGTGTGGGGCTGCCCGCCAGGCCCGGTGAGCCACAGTTCGTCCGGGCTCGGCAGCATCTCGGTGAAGGTGATGGCGGCATCGGCGTCAGCGGCGACACTTCGGCGCAGGCCTCGTGCGAGATTGCGGAGGGACAGCGGCGCGTCCTGGTCGACGAGGTAGGGCTTCGGTTGGTCCGGTGTCCGGGCGAACAGCCACCGAGGCATGCCCAGATCCTGCAGCCGCCGACGCAGCACGCGATGGCGGTAGTCGTTGTCGATGGTGTACGGGAGTTCCGACACCGGCACATGCCAGCTCTCACGCGCGATGACCACATCGTCGAGCAGCAGGCGGGGCTGGTGGGCGGCTCGGGGCCGGATGCTGAACCGATTGGCGACGACTGCTGTCAGGAACTCGCCGAGAACCTCGGTGAGCGGAGCCGACCAGGTGCCGTCGGCGGGGCGGACCATGAGTCGACCGCCGGCATCCCGGCCGACGAGAAGTCCGGCACCGGGCAGGGCCGTCCGGCCTGAGGGATGGCCCTCGTCCGCGGTCCACGACCAGTACAGGTACAGGTCGGGAAGGTCAAGGGCGAGGGGAGGATAGGTGCGGGAGGTGACGGCTGGTGAGGCGGCCGGGTAGACCGGCACGAAGCGGCCGTCCGGGAAATCGGCTGCGGTTGCCGCACGCAGTTCGCCACGATCGTCGGCCTGGGTGGCGAAGGCGCGGTTCTCCAGCGTGTTGACGGCGAGATGCAGCTCGCCGAGCACCCATTGCGGACGGTGCCCGGGGCGTTCGCGGAGCATCAGGTCCGGGCTGTGCTGTCGGGCGGCACGCCATCCGACGGGGCCGGCCGGGAACAGCTTGCGCACCAGCGGGCCCATCGTTTCCGTGGTGAGCCGGGCCGAGGACGCGGTGGATTCGACGGCCGTGGAGAGCAGTTCCGCCCAGCGCGCCTGGAAGTCGGCCGCGACGCGTGAGCCTGCGGTGCCCGGCAGCCCGCTGAAGATGTCACCGGAGGCCATCACCAAGTCGCACAGGGCCACCGGCCGTCCTGAGGCGGCCTGCAGGGAATCCACCCGTGCCCCGAGGTCCCGCTCGATCTCTGTGCCGGTTTCGCGCACCAGCCAGCGTGCTGTGTCCAGGAGGAGCCCGAGCGGGTCACGGAGGTCGTCGATCAGATCGACGCCGATGGTGACGTCCAGGTCCCGCCGGCAGTCCTCGTACACGATGCACCGCCCGAGATCGCGATCGGGTTTGGCGCGCTGATCGTCGATCCCGGTCAGGGACCGGAACTCAGCCCCCAACCGGTCCAGGGCGCCACGCAGCGCTGCCGGGTCACCGGCCGCTTCCGCGACGGCGTCGACGGCACCGTCGAGTCGGCGGAGTTCGGCCAGCAGGCCGGCGCGCAGCTTCGCGTCCGGGATCTGGGCGAGGTGATCGCGCAATACGTCTTCGGGCTGATCGGTGACCGGTACGGGAAGTCCGACGAGGACCGCTCCGGTGGCGACAAGCCGCTCCAGAGCCTGTTCGGCGATCGGCTGCGTTCCCGGAGGTCCGAACGCGCTCAGCAGGTCACCCACCCGGCGCGGCCGATCGAGGAGCACCGCCAAGGCGGACTCGTCGGCGTCCAGGTGCTGCGGACGGCGTCGTGGCCGGCGCAGTACCCGGCCGTCGAACGAGCAGGCCGGGTGACGTCGCGCGATCAGGTGCGGGTGGAGCTCCGGCCGCGCGGCGAAGGCGCGTGCGATCGCGTCGACGGCCCAGTGTTCGCGGAAGAGTGTCCGGCTGCGCAGACCGGCGGTGCCACTGGTACGCACTCCGGACTGGTCTTCGCTGAACCGTGCCCAGGCGACCGGGCCGAAGAATCCGATGGTCTCGTTCTTCGCGCAGTAGCGCTGTGCGAGGAAGGCGACCAGTGCTTCGCGCTGGTCCCTGCGGGAGAGGCGTCCGTCCCCGCCGGCGGCGAGGTCGGCGGCGAACTGGCCCATCCAGTTCCGGACGAGTGCCGGGTTCTGCCAGGTGACCGCCTCGAGGAGAGCCGGCTGCGAGACGACGGAACGTACCGCCGCTGCCGAGGTCTCGCGACTCCGGGTGTCGGAGTCGTCGTCCGCGCACATGGGGACCGCGAACCTGTCGAGCCACGAGATCGGCATCCCCGCGCTGCGCAGGGCGGCCAGGCGCCACAGCGACCAGCCGTCGCGCAGCGCGAGCCGATGGACGGGGCGCGCTCTGGATCCGGATGAGTGGGACTGGTGCGGTGCGACGGTCATCACCGCACCCGCTGGTCGATGACCTCGGCGAGTTCGGCCAAGGTGGGGGCTTCGAAAAGGAACCCGACGGTCAGCTCGATGTCGAACGCCTCTCTGATCTGCGTCATCAGCTCGATCGCGGTCAATGAGTCGCCCCCGAGGTCGAAGAAGTCGTCATCGGGGGCGATTCGATCGTGCCCGAGGGTGCGCGCCCACAGGCCGCGAAGACGATCGGCGATCGAGACCGGCGCCGTGTCCGTCGCGGGTCCCGACGCTGTTGCCATCGGCTCTGTCGGCGCGTTCCCGGAACCGGCTCGTGGCAGCGGCAGGGAAGACACGATGGAAGGGGGCTCGGGGGCCGGCTGGCCGGAGGCGGGAGGCGCCACAGGCACGGGTCGGCCGTTTCGGTGCGGACGGATCAGCACCTGATCGGGTGTTCGGGACGAGAGCAGCTTCAGCAGGATGTCGGTTCCGACAGAGGGGGCGATACCCGCGTGGTCCTCGGGGTCGGCCTGTCCGTCTTCGAGTTTGGTGCCGAATGCCGTCCGGTCCGTCCTGCGCATCGTGAAGCCTTCGACGGCGACGAGTACGAGTCCGTCGCAGCCGATCACCTCGACGTCAGCCACGAGCTGTCCGTGGTGGGTCTCCTTCTTGCGGATGCGGACGGTTGTCTCCTCCTGGAGCGGTGCGAAGACGGTGAGCGCGCGGTAGAGGAACGGCAGGTACGTCTCGTCGGCCCGGTCCTGGGGGCCGGGCCCCGGAGCGCCCCGCAGCGCGGAGGTGGCCAGGTCCAGCAGCGCCGGGTGCAGCGGGTGCGTGCGCAGATCACCCGTGAACTGCGCCGGGAGCCGCAGTGCGAGGAGCCGCTCGTGCGTACTGTCGCGAACCTCCAGGACCGAGCTCCACCGCGGTCCGAGTGTGAAGGACCCGGCCGCGGATCGGGCCGCCGGACGCGTGGCCTCGCGCAGTGATGCGAGGTTGACGGCAGGCGCCTCAACACTCCGGCGTTCGATCCGTCCCGTGGCGTGCGAGACCCACCGGGCCGTCGTGTCGTCCACGAGCTGAGACCGGACCTCGAAGCGGTGCCCGGTGCCGTCGGGTACGAACACGACGGTGACGCGTCGCGTCCGCCGCGCGACCAGGGGCGCGACGAACACCACATCACGGAGCACCGTCGCGCGATCGTCGGCCGCGGGCACGGCGTTGCCGTATGCGCGCGTGACCAGATCCAGATGGGCGGTTCCGGGCAGGATCGGGATGTCGTCGAGCCGGTGTTCGTCGAGCGCCCAGGTGTCCGCGGCGCCGAGCGTGGTCGTCCAGTGCAGTTCGCCCACCGCGGACGCACCGTTGGGCCGGCTCGCCATGCCGATGGAGGCCCAACTCGGGTAGTTGACGCTCAGTACCCTGCGCGCGGGGAACAGGCCGGGGCGAGCGCACAGGTCCATCACCGCGTTCGCCGCGGCGTAGTCCCCGCCGCCGACGAGACCGTCGACGGCAGCGCGACTGGAGAACAGTACGGCCCAGTCGAGTTCCGGCCGTCCGGCCAGTGCTTCCGCGAGGGCGACGGTCCCGTGCACCTTGGGGCGCAACACCTCGGCGGCTTGCGCCGGGTCGCGGGTCTGCAGGATCCCGTTGCCTGCCACGCCCGCGAGATGCAGCAGCCCCTGGACCGGCCCGAAGGCGGCCGCGACGATGTCGAGGGCGCGCCGCACCTGCCGTGGGTCGCCGACGTCGCACGCGAGAAGGCGTACCTCGGCCCCTAGCGCGGTGGCTTCGTGGACGGCGGCCCTGACCTCGGCCGACCAGGCGTCGACGGGCTCCTCCGCGGCGGGCAGGGTGCGACCGAGCAGCGCGATGCGGGGGCGGATGCCCGTCGCGGCGAGGCTGCGCATGGTTGCCAGGCCCAGCGCGCCCATCCCTCCGGTGATGACGTACACGCCCCCGGAACGAAGCGCCGAGGTGTGGTCGGGCGCCACCTGCAGCGCCGCCTCACGGGGCACCCAACGGTGGCGCCCGCGCAGCGCGACGACGAGGTCCTGATCGACGCGGCAGATTTCCTCCCGCAGCTCGTCGACGGGAGTGCGGGAGGAGAAGTCGATGACCTTGCAACGCTGCCGGGGGAGCTCGGCGTGCAGGGTGCGGACGAGTCCGTGGACGGCGGCCTTCACCGGGTCGACCGGGTCGGCCCCCGAGACGTCGATCGCGCCCGAGGTCAGCGCGATGAGCTCGGGGACACGACCCGTCGCGCTGGTGCGCAGCCCGTGTTTGGCCAGCGCGAGTGCGCTGAAGAAGCTGTCGTCCAACTGCTGCTGAACGTTGTCCGTGGTGGCCGGCGGCCAGGGGGCAGCGGCAAGGGCATGCACCAGGAGATCGGCCTCGATGCCGCGGCGGGCCAGTTCGTCGAAGACCCGCTCGATGTCGGCGACGACACCCGGGCGAATGGCGAATTCACCGCCCTCGTCGCGGTAGGCGTCGGCCGGACGGACCCGGATCGTGTGCATCCCGGCGCACTTGAGCGCGGCCACCACGTCGTTCGCGCTGTCTTCCGCGGAAGGGAGGAAGACGACGACGGTCGTCCCCGCCCGGGTGATGTTCGGTGGTGTCAGAGCGGAGGAGGCCCAGCGCATGGAAGAGAACGGTCCGGTCGGGCCGTCTTCGAGAGGGGCGGCCGAAGGTGTCGGCGGCTGAGCCGTGTTCGTCTCGACGGGTGCGTCCGGAGCCGTCATGACCTGCGCGGGAGCGGCCCGCGGTGCATCGACCCAGTGGCGTTCGCGCTGGTACGGATAGCCGGGAAGCGGGATCCGGTGACGCAGTGGAGCCTGCCCGACTGCCTCCCACGCGATGTCGGTGCCGGCCGTCCACAGATGTGCCGCGGCGGTCAGCACGGCGGTGATGTCCTGGTCGGCGAGGTCGTCTGCAGCCGTCCCGCCACGCCGCCTCGGCAGCGTCGGCACCACGGCGACGGAGGCGTTCCGGACCCGCTCGTGGCGGCGGGCCAGGTCGCTGAGTACCTGCTCCGGTCCCACTTCGAGCAGCACGCCGGGCCCGGTCTCGACCAGCGCGTCCAGCGCGGTGGCGAACTGCACCGGCCCCACGAGCTGGTTGGCCCAGAAGGCAGGGTCGACAGCCTCGTCCCCGGACATGACGCGTCCGGTCGCGGCGGAGTAGACGGGCAGGATCGGCGGCTTCAGGGTCACGCCGGCGAATGCCTTCTCGAACGTGCGGGCGGCTTCGCCGAGCAGAGGCGTGTGGAAGGCCCCCGATGTGGGGAGCCGGGTGCAGGCGACGCCGCGGTTGGAGAGTTCCGCGGCCACGTCGGCGAGGTCGTCCTCCGACCCGGCCAGCACCACCTGGTCGGTCCTGTTGATCACCGCCACGGTGACGGTCCCGCACAGCAGGTCGCTGAGCGCCTCCGCGTCGGATGCCACAGCGAGCATTCCACCGCCGGCCGGATGATCACGCATCGCTCTGGCGCGGGCCAGGACCAGCGAGGCGGCAGCGTCGGGTTCGAAAACTCCCGCAACCGTCGCGGCCGCCAGCTCGCCCAGGCTGTGGCCGAGGAGCGCGGCGGGACGTACTCCCGCTTGCTGCCACACGTGGGCCAGAGCGAGTTCGGTGGCGAACAGGAGGGGCTGCGCGAGGGAGGTCTCGTTGACGTCGAGACCCGGCACGCCGCGCCAGCAGTCGCGGAGCGGCAGGTCGGGGGAGTCCAGCCGATCGAGCCATTCGTCGAGCGCACGGGTGAAAGTCGGCACGCGCCGGTAGAGGCCGCGTGCCATCTGCACGTGCTGGGAACCCTGACCGGGGAACAGCAGTGAGACGGAAGGCGGCCCAGTCACCGGGTGCCGCGAGACAAGGATGCGACCGGTGTCGGCTGCCGTCATGGTGGTGGCCGCGTCATGAGCACCGGTGCACACGGCGGCCGCCCGGACCGGATGCTTCCCGCGGCCGTGCTGCAGGGTTGCCACCGCGTCCGCGAACACCTCTTCGCCCAGCTGCAGAAAGGCTTCGGCGAGGCCGGTGCGGACGGTCCGCTCGGCGTCTGTGCCAGGGCTCGACCAGACCACCAGACGCGGTTCCCCCTGATGGGGCGTGAGGGCGAGGGAGGGAGGCTCCTCCAGCACCACGTGGGCGTTGGAGCCACCGATCCCCATGGAGCTCACGCACGCGCGGCGCGGCCGCTGCGGATCCCGTGGCCAGGCAGCGAGCCGGTCCTGTACGCGGAACACGGACGATCCGAGATCGAGTCGAGGATGGGGCGAGCGGTAGTTGATGCTGGGCGGCAGCTGCTCGTGCTCCAGCGCGAGGATCGTTTTGATCAACCCCGCCAGGCCGGCCACCGGTCCCAGATGCCCGATGTTCCCCTTCACCGAACCAATGGAGCAACTGCCCACCGGAAGCCGCTCCTCGGCGAGGCCGTTGAAGGCGTCGGTCAGCGCGCGGATCTCGATGGGGTCCCCCATGCCGGTGCCCGTCCCGTGCGCCTCGACGTAGCTGATGTCGCCCGGTCGTACGCCGGCCGTCGTCAGTGCTTCCCTCACCACCGCGCTCTGAGCGGCCGCGTTGGGCGCACCGAAGCTGACCTTGTCGGAGCCGTCGTTGTTGATCGCGCTGCCGCGGATCACGGCGCGGATGTGGTCGTGGTCGGCGAGGGCATCGGGAAGTCGCTTCAGCATGACCGCACACGCGCCCCCGCCGAACACGGTGCCGTCGGCCTCCGCGTCGAAGGGCCTGCAATGACCGCTGCGGGACTGGACTCCGCCCTCCGACCAGAGATAGCCCTGCCCGAACGGGAAGTCGATGCTTGCTCCTCCGACGAGCGCGGTGTCGCAGTCGCCGACGCGCAGCGACTGGCACGCCAGGTGCAGAGCGACCAGAGTGCTGGAGCAGGCGGTCTGCACGGTCACGCTGGGTCCTTGCAGGTTGAGCTTGTACGACGTCATGGTGGCGATGTAGCCGCCGAGATTGAGCGACGCCACGTCGGAGAGCGGGAATCCCAACACGTCCTTCTGCGCACGCAGATGGTGTTCGTCATAGAGCGGCGCCCCGGCCGATGCGAAGACGGCGGTGCCCGCGCCGACGAGGGTCGGGTCGTAGCCTGCGTTCTCGATCGCCGTGTGGGCCGCTTCGAGGAACAGCCGGATCTGCGGGTCGCAGGTCTGCGCCTCTCGCGGGGTCATGGCGAACAGATCGGCGTCGAAGTACTGCGTATCCGGCATCAGGGCGGCCGTCTTGACGTACGCCGTGTTGGTCAGCAGTTCCTCGGAGACACCATGATCGCGCAGGTGCTCGTCGCTCAGCGCGGTCACGGACTCCGTGCCCCGGACGAGGTTCAGCCAGTAGGCGTCAACGCAAGACGCGCCGGGGACCCGTGCCGCGACCCCGACCACCGCGATCTTGTCGTCATCGTCCACTGAGGCCTCCTCGATCAACGACGTGCGACCTCTTGGAAGCTAAGGCCCGGGCCGGGATCGGTCGTGTCGCCGAAACAGGCGACCGATCACCTGTCACGGGAGGGCGCGACCGGCAGCAGAAGGGAACGCAGGGGCTCCAGCCGGCATCCACGGAAGCGCTTCGCGGACAGGGACCCGACACCGAAGTCGATCAGTGCGGCGCCGTCGGTGATGGCTCGCTCGATCGGTTCGTAGTAGGTCAAGTTGAAGTACTGGCTGTGCTCCGGCGCCGCGTAGTCGCGGCCCACCGCCCTGACGGCCCAGGTGTCGCCGCGGCGGTGCACGACCGAGAACGCCACCGGTCTGCCGGACAGATATCCGACCAGCGCGCGTACCTCGGAGCCCGGCGTCAGCGCGAGCATGGCCAGGTAGAACTCCGCCTCCACAGGATCCGCGGAATCGCCGTGGCGCTGTTGCGTCTGCGCGAGGAGGGGCGCGACCTCGGCCGCGACCGAGGACAGCGGCTCGTCGCGCATGACGATCCCGCTGGTCGCGAAGGCGTGGCGCTCCCGCCGGACCTGCCATCTGCGCTTGCGCGGAAGAGCGGCGAGGTACTCGGAGAAATGCCCCCATTCGATCGGCATCACGGCCTTGTCGCGCGTGGTGTCCGCCACCGCCTCGGGCTCGAACTCCGCGAGCCAACCGGCCTGGGCGGGATCGAGGTCCGGGATCAGGACCTGCGGGCAGCCGGCCCCCGAGGCGATCTCCCGGGCGGCCGAGACCAGCGCCCCTGCGGCGGCGGTGGCACACGCGGGGTCGATCGCAGCGCTCAGGGCCAGATGATTCCGGTAACCGCCTGCCCCGCCGGCCGAACAGACTCGGGAGCCTGCGGAAAGGGACAGCTCATCGACGAGGCTCGCCGCGACGAGAGAGGCTTCGTAGGTGCGTGAGAACTGGTAGACGGGAAGCAGACCGAGCGCGACGCCCGACGTGGAGCGCGCGACCACATAGGTGATGCGGGCGCCACGCCTGTGCTCCACTATGTGATGGCGTTCCAGTTCCTCCAGGACGTGGCCCGATGCCGTGACGCCGAGTTCGTCCAGAAGGTCGAGCGAAACCCTGTCGACTTCTTCGGTACGCATTGCCTCACCCTGTCGTCCCGGGGCCATGGGATGAGCCCCCATTGCAGGGGACGTCGCGAGCAGGCGGGAGGCGAGTCACCCGAACGGGCGGCATGACCATCAACGTCGCCGTACCCGAAACTCGTCTCACTGGTTTGGCCGTTGGGCACCACAGCGGAGCGGTGCGCTCGACGGGAGTTCGTGCCGTGAGCGACGCCACCTCGTTCAGGGACTGTCCACCGCTCGACGAACGCGGCGCAGGATGGGCGACGCGAACGGGCCCATCTGGAAGGAAGGCTGATGAACGTTCACACGCTCAGTCGTGTGGAAGCGCGTCGGATCGCGACGCGTGCGCAACTCCTGCACGGCGAGCGGCCGTCGGAATTGACGGACGTGGTGCGGCACCTGACGCTGCTGCAACTGGATCCCGTCGCGGCCATCGCGCCTGCCGCGGATCTTGTGTCGTGGAGCAGACTCGGTGCGGCCTATTCACCGGATCTTCTGGTCCGGATGCTCAAGGAGCGCGAACTCGTCGAGATCGGGGCAACCGTCCGGCCGATCGAGGACGCCGTGCTCTATCGGGCAGAAATGGCCGGGATGCGGAATCGGCCGCCGGTGGCCGACTGGGAGAAGAGGATGCACGGCTGGCTCGAGGCCAATGACGCCTGCCGCCGCGACATCCTGACGCGGCTGGAAGCAGATGGCCCGCTGCTCTCGCGCGACATCCCGGACACGTGCGTGCTTCCGTGGAAGTCCACCGGGTGGACGAACGACCAGAACGTGATCCGGCTGCTGGGGCTCATGGCCGATCTGGGAGAGGTGGCCATCGCGGGGCGGCAGGGCCGCAATCGGCTGTGGGACCTGGCCGAGCGGGTGTACCCGGATGCGGCGGTGCCGGACCCGGAGGAGGGTCTGCGCGTGCGCAACGAGCGGAGGCTGCGGTCATTGGGAATCGCCCGCAGCAAGTCGGCCAAGGTACCCGTCGAGCCGTACGACGTCGGTGGAGCGGGCGAAGCGGCAGTTGTCGAAGGCGTCAAGGGCGAGTGGCGCGTCGACCCCACGTACCTCGGGCAGTCGTTCGAGGGGCGGACGGCACTGTTGTCCCCCTTCGACCGCCTGGTCCATGATCGCAAGCGTGCCATGGAGCTCTTTGATTTCGAGTTCGGAGTGGAGATGTACAAGCCTGCGGCGAAACGCCGTTGGGGATATTTCGCGCTGCCGATCCTGTTCCACGACCGTCTGGTGGGCAAGCTCGATGCGACGGCGGACCGGAAGAAGGGCGTCCTGCGGATCAACGCCGTCCACGAGGACGAGGTGTTCACGAAGGAGATGACGGTAGCCGTCGATGCGGAAGTGGACGCGCTGGCCGAATGGCTCGAACTGGAAGTGGAGCGTTCCTGACCAGCGTCGTCCGCAGACGAAGGGAGGCGAGGAGAGGTGACGGAGGCGCGCGGGAGATGTACTGACCGAGCTCATCCGCACCTGTGGGCGGTGAGCGACCTTCACGTCGGACACCCGGCGAACCAGAGCGTGGTCGACGGACTGGCCGCACAGCATCCTGATGACTGGCTCCTCGTCGCCGGGGACGTGGCGGATTCGTCATCACGGACACAGGAAGTGCTGGCGGATCTGCGCAGCCGTTTTCGGCGGGTCATCTGGACACCGGGCAACCACGAACTGTGGACGCATCCGCGTGACGAGGACCAGAGCCGGGGAGTGGCGCGGTACGCCGGCTTGGTGGACATGTGCCGCAAGGCAGATGTGCTGACGCCGGAGGACGAGTACGCCACCTGGCGCGGCCCGCAGCGGGAATTCCTCGTCGTCCCGGTCCACGTCCTGTACGACTACTCGTTCCGCGACCCCGGCGTCGCACTCGACGATGCCTTGGAGGCGGCATGGGAAGCGGGGCACGTGTTCGGTGACGAAGTGCTGTTGCACCCGGACCCGTACCCCACGCGTCAGGAATGGTGCCGCGCTCGTGTCGAGTTGACCGAGGAGCGGTTGGCTGTCGCCGGACAGGACCGCCCGATGATCGTGGTCAACCACTACCCCTTGGTGGAAGAACCGACGCGGCGGATGTTCTCCTCGCATCTGGCCATGTGGTGCGGCACGCGGCTCACCGCGCAGTGGCACAAGCGCTTCCCCATCCACACTGTCGTGCACGGCCATTTGCACATGCCACGGTCGTCGGTCGACGACGGTGTCGCCATCGAGGAGGTTTCCCTCGGCTATCCACGAGAGTGGAAGTATCGGACGACACCGTTCGCACCACGGTCGATCGCGTGTGGGGTCAGCACCCGTTGACCTTATGGCGCGGACGCTCCTTCGCGTCCCAAGCGAAAAGCATCGGCAGAGGGCTCACCATGGATCGTGATATTCGTACTGCCGACGGACTCCTCTTCTTCTGGTGATGTGACGAATCTACCGAGGAGAGCGGCGCGGGTGAGCTCCGCTTTGTTTCCAACGTCAAGTTTGACGCGTATTCGTTTTACGTAGGTGTCGACGGTGTGCTGGCTTATGCCCAGGCGAGTTGCTATCTGGCCGTGCGTTCTTCCCTGGGCGATCTGGGTGAGAACTTGCTGCTCACGGTCGGAGAGCGTGGGTTGTCCAGCCTGGACTGCATTGCTCGCGGTGTCCGTGCTGGGCCGGGTCAGTGCTGAATGACCGGCGGATCCTGCGGCGGCGAGTTCGATGGCGCGGACGATCTCTGACCCCGGTTCGTCTTTACTGATGACGGCTGTCACTCCGGCCCTTATGTAATCTTTGCCTTTTGTAGAGAGTTCATTGGTGAGAATGAGAACCGCCATGGACCGAGCGGCGTCCGCGACGACGTCGAAGTCCGTTCCGGCGACCGCGTCGGCGTCCACGACCGCCACGTCGGCGAGCCAGCACGGCTCTTCGCGGGCGGAGGTTCGGGTGGCGACGATTCTGACGCCGGCCGTTGTCAGGACCTGGCTCAGGCCGAGCAGGAAGCAGGGAGAGGTCACGAGCAAATCTGTACGAATCATGCGTTTCCCAACGAGGAGGGCGCCCACTGGCGGTAGCGCGATCGACGGACGTCAGGTGTGCTGGGTGATGCTCGTTGAATCTGTTGTGGCGTCAGGTTCGTCTGTGAAACAGGTACTTCAGTGGGGAACATTCGTACCCCTGTGCGGACATGTCAACCTTCGGGGAGTCGGGAACATGATCCGTGCGGCATGCGTGACACTCGGTGGCAGAACGCCTGCTGAAAGTGAGGGAGTTGGGCGTGGAGTCGGGGTGCGGGCGACTCGCCGGACGGCTGTCCGCAGTGATGCCGCCCGGAAAGTTCGTGCTCCTCGTCCGGTCACCGGCGCCCGCGGAATGCACGCGCAATTGCCGCCCTGCGCACGGGAGGTGAGAGGTTGTCAGTAGTCGGGTGAAGGGATAGCGTTTTGATGCGTTTGAGGAACGTCGATCAATAGACGGAGGAGATTGCGGAAATGGCTGAAGTTCTGCTGTATCACCACATCCAGGGTTTGACTGACGGCGTCCAGAAGTTTGCCGAGAGCCTGCGACAGGACGGCCACACCGTGCATACGCCGGATCTGTTCGAGGGGCGCACTTTCGGAAGTCTTGAGGAGGGTATGCAGTTCGCGCGGGAGACCGGCTTCGACACCCTCCGGGCGCGCGGTGCGGCGGCGGCCGAGGAACTCGACCCGACGCTTGTCTACGCCGGATTCTCCTTCGGTGTGACGATCGCTCAGAAGCTTGCCCAGACGCGGCCAGGTGCGCGTGGTGCGCTGCTGATGCACGCCTGCATCCCCGTCGCCGAGTACGGGGAATCCTGGCCCGACGGCGTGCCGGTGCAGTTGCACGGCAAAGAGGGCGACGAGTTCTTCGACGAAGACCTTCCGGCGGCACGCGCGCTGGTCAAGTCCGCCTCGGCCGCAGAGCTGTTCGTCTACCCGGGCGATCAGCACCTGTTCACCGACGCCTCGCTCGACGCCTTCGACGCGGAGGCGTCCAAACTGCTGATGGATCGTGTACGGGGGTTCCTCGCGACGATCTGAGTCACGCGCAGACCGGCGGCCGGTCGCACACCGCCTGCGGCGTGCGACCGGCCGCGCGTGCGCGGTGCGGACAGGGAGTCGGCCGACATCAGTGCTGTTCAAAGGCGTACGAGCATCTTGCCCAGGTTGCGCCCGCGCATCATGTCCAGAAGGGCGGACGGGGCGGCCCGCAGGCCTTCGGCGAACGTCTCTCGGTACTGCAGCTGTCCGTCGCGCAGCCATGTGGCGGCCTCCTCGAGGAACTGATTCCGCAGGTGTGCGAAATCGCCGGCGAGGAAGCCCCGAAGGGTGAGCCGTTTGCCCGTGGAGAGCGCCAGGTTCCGGGGGGCCGCGGGTGTCTCTTGGGCGTTGTACATCGAGATCGCGCCGCACAGGGCGATCCGACCGTGCGGGTGCATGGCGCCGATGGCGGTCTCCAGGTGTCTTCCGCCGACGTTGTCGAAGTAGACATCGATGCCGTCCGGCGCGGCGGTGCGCAGAGAGCGGCGCAGGGCGCCTTCGTGGTAGTCGAAGGCGGCATCGAACCCGATGCTGCGCAGGTACTCGACCTTTTCCGGGGAGCCGGCGGATCCGACGACCCGCCCGGCCCCCTTCAACCGAGCGAACTGTCCCGCAGCGCTGCCGACGGCACCGGCGGCGGCCGACACGAAGACGACCTCACCCGGCCGCATCGCGGCGACCTCCAGGATCCCCGCGTAGGCGGTGAGACCGGGCATCCCGAGCACTCCGAGATAGGCCGAGGGCGGGGCGAGGTCGGGGTCCAGCCGCGTCGCGGCGTCCTCCGCGATCACCGCGTACTCGCGCCAGCCGGACTGGTGCAGGACGACGTCCCCCGCCGCGAAGAGCGCGGACCCGGACTCGATCACCGTTCCGACGGCGCCGCCTTCCAGTGGCTGCCCGATGTCGAAGGGTGCTACGTACGACGGGATCTCGTTCATCCGTCCCCGCATGTAGGGGTCAACGGACAACACCTCGTTGCGTACGAGCAGTTCACCCGCCTGCGGCTCGGCCACCACGACGTCGACCACGGAGAAATCGCTGTCCGACGGCCAGCCCAGGGGCCTCGACACCAGGTGAACCTCACGGCCTATCATGCGCCTCACGGTAGGTGCCGCCCGAGGATCGGCGGCGCCCCAAGTTCCGGTGACAGGACGCCTAGCCAGGTGTTGTCTAGCTTCGGTTGTCCCGACACTCGGTCGCCGTCAGCGGTCCTGTCGTGCGCGCGGGTGCAGCCCCTTGTGCTGGAGGTTCACCGTGGCGCCGAAGGAACAGCTCGTGGTCTCGCGCACCCTCTCCGAATTGTTGCGGGACCGTGCGGGTGATCGGCCGGACGCGATCGGGTACACCTACCTGAGTGACGGTGAAGCCGAGCGGGAGACGCTGAGCTACAAAGACCTGGACGCAAGGGCATCCGCGATCGCCGCCGCGCTGCATGCCGCCGGCACCGCGCCCGGAGATCGAGCCCTGCTGCTGCTGACCCCCGGACTCGACTACGTAGCCGCCTTCTTCGGATGTCTCTACGCCGGAGTGGTGGCGGTGCCGTCCTATCCGCCGGATCCGTTCCGGCGCCAACGCACCCTGCCCCGGCTCATCGGTGTGGTGGACGATGCCGATCCTGTCATCGCCCTGACGACATCGGATCTGCTCGGCTTCATCGACGATCTCGGCGAGTACGCGCCCCAGTTGCGCAGGCTGCGATGGATCGCGGTCGATGCCGTGCCTGCGGAGACGGCCACCCCCGTCGCGATGGATCCCGACTCGACGGCATTCCTGCAGTACACCTCGGGCTCGACGGCCGCCCCGCGTGGCGTGATGGTCTCGCACGAGAATCTGCTGCACAACCTGGGAATGATTCAGCGGTACTTCGGCACCGACGCCGACACCCAGGCCCTGATCTGGCTGCCGCCGTACCACGACATGGGTCTCATCGGCGGTCTGCTGCAACCCCTGTACTCCGGCTGCCCCGTGACGATGCTGTCTCCGCTGCACTTCCTCGAACAGCCGATGCGCTGGCTGCGGTTGATCTCGAGTCTCGGCGTCACCGTCAGCGGCGGCCCCAACTTCGCCTACGAACTGTGCTCCCGCCGCGCCACTCCGCAGGAGATCGCCCAGCTGGATCTGAGCTCATGGCAGGTGGCCTTCAACGGGGCCGAGCCGACCCGCCCGGAGACGCTCGACAGGTTCGCCGCTGTCTTCGGCCCCGCGGGATTCCGGGCCGATGCCTTCCTGGCCTGCTACGGGCTTGCCGAAGCCACACTGATCGTGAGCGGCACGGAACTGGGCAAGCCCGTTCCCCGACTTCAGATCGACCGCGCCGCACTGGCCGGCAACACGGCCGCCGCGCCCGGTGAGGGCTCGGAAGTCTCGCTCGTGTCCTGCGGATCGGGGGCCGCCGATCAGGAGATCGCGATCGTCGACACCGCTACCGGGCAGCGATGCCCCGAGGGCACAGTGGGAGAGATCTGGGTCGCAGGGCCGAGCGTTGCCCGAGGTTACTGGCGCCGACCTGCGGAGACCGAGCGCGTGTTCGGCGCCCACTTCGCGGGTGAGAGCACCCGCTACCTGCGTACGGGGGACCTGGGGTTCCAGCTGGAGGGCCGGCTGGTGGTGACGGGGCGGCTGAAGGACGTTCTCATCGTCCGCGGCCAGAACCACTATCCGCACGACATCGAGTTCACCGCTGAACACGCGCACCCGGCGCTGCGGGTCGGCTGCTGCGCGGCGTTCCAGGCACCGGACGACCATGCCGAAGGGCAGCTGGTCCTGGTGACGGAGGTGCGCGCGGCGTCCGAGACCGTCGACCCTGCCGAGATCACCGCCCGGTTGCGCGAGGCTGTGGCCCTCGTCCACGGTCTGCGGGTGCATACGGTCCTGTTGGTGAAGGCCGGCACGGTGCCGAAGACCTCCAGCGGCAAGATCCAGCGCAGTCTGTGTCGCGCGCGCTACCTGGCAGGCGAGTTGAACGAGGCCACCGTGCAGCGTGTGCCCGCGGCCCCCGCGCCCGCGGTCGATCCACAGCCCGGCCCCCGCGACGATGTGGAGTACCGGTTGCGTGCGCTCGTCGCGGAGCTGGTCGACGTCGCGTCCGACACCCTCGACGTGAAGGCTCCACTGCTGGCGCTCGGCCTCGACTCGCTCGCGGTCGTCACGTTGCAGCACCGGGTGGAAGCGGCTTTTGGCGTCACGGTGCCGGTCGGTGACGTGCTCACCGGCGGAACCATGGAGGGGATGATCGAGCGGATCACGGACGGCCGCGCACAGCGTGCCCCCGTCACAAGCGAGACGGGAACGCCCACGGACGGCGCCCTCTCGTCGGCCGGCGACGCGACGGCCGGCGTGGTGGAGGCACCGCTGTCGCACGGTGCGCGCGAGATCTGGCTGATGCAGCAACTCGAACCGGACCACCCCGAGTTCACCGTCGCCACGGCACTGAGACTGCCGGAGTCGGTGAATCTCGGTGCGCTGCAAAGGGCGCTGGACGCCGTCGCGGCCCGACACCCGGCACTGCGGACCACGTTCGAGGCGAGGGACGAGGAGTTGGTGCAGGTCGTCCACCCGCAGAGCCCGGTCACGGTTCGGGTGCACGAGGTGCCGGAGCTGGACGAACACGCCCTCACCGCACGCCTGGAGGCCGTGTCGAGCACCCCCATCGACCTGGCCGCCGATCCGCTGCTGGACGTCTCCCTCTACCGCTCCGCCGCAGGTGAAGTGCTGCTCGTGCGCATGCACCACATCATCACGGACTTCTGGTCCAGCACGCTCCTCGCCCGCGAGGTGGGAGCCTTCTACAGCGCCTACGCCGCAGGCCAGGAACTGTTCCTGGCACCGCCACGAGCCACCTATCCCGATGTGTCCGCCTGGCGCAATGCCGTCCTGTCCGACCGGGAACGCGTACGGCACCTGGAACGCCACTGGCTCGACCAGCTGGCGATCGGGGTGGACACCGTGTGGCCACGCGTCACCTTTCCCCGGCAGGACGGGGGCCGGCGCGAGGGCGGTGCGATCGATTTCGCGCTCACCGCGGAGCTGACGGAGGCGCTGCGCGCGCGTGCCGTCGACGAGAGCGTGACGTTGTACGTGCTGCTGCTGGCTTCGTTCATGGCGGTCCTGCACCGCACGACAGGGCAGCACGATCTGGTCGTGGGGACACCCATGATGGGCCGTACTCGTCCCGAGTTCGCCGACGTCGTCGGATGCTGCGCCGGCACCTCCGTGATCCGCTGCCCAGTGAGCGACGACATGCCGTTCCCCGCGTTGCTCGGCCGGGTGCGGCAGCAGGTCATCGGCGCGCTGCAGCATCAGGACTACCCGATGTCCCTGCTCCGTGAGCGCCACGGAGTCGGTGGCCGGGGCCATCTCGTGGAGGTGCTGTTCACCGTCAACCAGGCGCCCCCACGCCCCACCGGTGACCTTCGCGCGCGGGGTTCGGCGCCGTCGCAGCAGCCGAGTACGGAGCATGACACCACCGAGCTCGCCGCGCTGGCCCAGGTCGGCCCCCCGGCTCTCCGGGGCCGGTTGGGGTCCCTTCCGGTCGAGAAGTTCCCGCTGCGTCTCGGTGGTGGTGCGGTACCCGTCGAAGTCGTGATCGCCGAGGTGTCCGGCACCGCGCACGGGCTGCTGCGGTTCCGTGCGGGATCGCTCGACGCGGCGGCGGCCGATCGCCTCGTGCGGGACTACCTGGCGGTTCTGGACCGGGTCGCCGCCGATCCGGACGTGACGCTCGCCCGCCTTTCCGAGGGCGTCGCGTAGTCAGCCGCGGATCGCGCGGAGCATGTCCGTGATCTCGCGGGTGAGGGCGCGGGATCCGTCGTCGGACAGCATCCAGTGGTCGGTCTTCAGCTCGACACTTCGGAAGAGGCCCCGGGTCTGCGCCTTCCAGCGGTGCTGTTCCGCCGCGGGCACCGTCGGGTCGTTCGCCCCGCGCGCCGTCAGGATCGGGACGGGGAGCGCGGGGGCGACCGTGTGAACGTAGCCGTCGAAGACCTCCCAGTCCGCACGCATGGGCCGCTCCAGCAGGTCGAGGAAATCCTGGTCGGCCAGGAGCGCGTCCGGCATGCCGCCCAGCGCGGCGGTACGCGCGAACATGTCGTCACGGGAGAGCCTGCTGGTGCCGGTGTCCGGAATGAGTTCAGGCGGTCGGCAGCTGCAGACGACGAGCAGCTGCGGATTCGCACACGGCAGCCGGACGAGCAGACGCGCGATCTCGAAGGCGACGAGGGATCCGGAGCAGTGCCCCAGCAGGCCGTAGTCGCCGGAGAAGGCGGTGAAGCCGTCGCGGGTCGCCGCTTCTTCGATCTCGGCGAGCAGCGCGCCGATCGAGTGGTGCGGCGCCTCGCGGACCCTGCGTCCACGCCCGGGCAAGAGGGCCCCGGTCAGAGAGATTCCCTCCTGCGCGGCCGCGTCGCGGAGCGGATGGAAGAGCGTGGGGCCCGCTGCGATGTGCGGAAAGGCGAACAGCTCGAATCCGTCGGTTTCCCTCCGGTAGGGAAACAGCTTGTCGACCGGTGACATCAGGCTCCCTCTGCGCCGGGCATCCAGGTACGCCCAGTCAACCCGGCCTGCGCGCAGGTCTCCTGTCCGGTGTTCGGGTGACAGGCACCACCTGGGACGCAGAGGCGTCGGTACCCGTTTTCTGCGACGTCCCCGAAGGCCGGACCCGCGCCTAACGTGAGCGTTGTGGCCCTCCATCCTTCGCCCCATGCATCCGATTCCCAAGACGCGCACTCTTCGGACGCGGCGGACCCCGCCGGGGACGCTCCTGTGACGTCCCGATCCGCTGTCGAGGAGGGGATCGGCGGGATCTTCCGCGACATCCTCCGCCGTGACGACGTAGGCGTGCTCGACGACTTCTTCGATCTCGGGGGAAGCTCGCTGATGGCCGTGCGGGCGCTCGGACAGATCCACCAGCGGTACGGGGTGCGGGTCCGGGCGATGGACTTCTTCGAGTCTCCCGTGGCCGCCACCCTGGCGCGGCACGTGATGGACGCCGTGCCCGCCCAGTGGCCGGCGGTGGACCGGCGCCCCACGGGCGCCGAGCCCGTGCTGTCCTACGATCAGCAACGGCTCTGGTTGGAGGACCAGTTGCTGCCGAGCGCCGCCTACCACGTCCACGGCCGGCAACGGCTCAGCGGCGAGGTGGACGTGGCTGTCCTGGACGCCTCACTGCGCGCCATCATGGACCGGCACGAGGCACTGCGCTCCCGGTTCCCCGTACAGGACGGCCGCACCGTGCAGATCGTCGACGGCCTGGCGGACGACTGGCATCTCCGTTTCGAGGACCTGCGCGCCGAGCCCGACGGTGAGGGCCGGGCGCAGGCACTGATGGACGCCGATGCCGCAGAGCCCTTCAGCCTCGAACACGGCCCTCTGGTGCGCTGCCTGCTGATCCGTGTGGGTGAGGCCGAGTACCTGCTGAGCATCACCGCACACCACATCGTGTGCGACGACTGGTCGGTCGGTGTCTTCGTGCGGGAGCTTTCGGCGCTGTACGCGGTGGGGGGCGATCCACAGCGGGCGGAACTGCCCGAACTGCAGGTCCAGTACCGCGATTTCGCCGTCTGGCAACGGAGATGGCTGACCGGCGAGTACCTCGCGCAACAGGTGGACTACTGGCGCGAGCATCTCGCCGGCGCCCCTGCCTTCCTGGCGCTCCCCAGTCGGCGGCGCAGCACGCCGGACGACGTTCTGGTGGGCGGACGCATGTCCGCCGCGCTCTCAAAAGCCGAGACGAGCGCACTCGGCGAGTTGTGCCGCAAGGCCGACGCCACCGTGTTCATGGCACTCCTCGCCGGGTTCGGGACAGTTCTCAGCCGCTGGTCCGGCCAGGACGACGTGGTGATCGGGGTACCGATCACTGGGCGGGCCGACGCCCGGTTGCAGAATCTCATCGGCTTCTTCGTCAATACCCTTCCGTTCCGACTGGACCTCCGTGGCGACCCGACGTTCGCCGAACTCCTCGCCCGGGCCCGCAAGGCGGCCCACGGTGGATACGCGCATGCGGAAGCACCGCTCGATCTGCTGGTCGGCGAGCTTCCGGCCACGCGTGTCCCGTCCCGGACGCCGTTGTTCCAGGTGATCCTGAACGGGGTCGACACCCCCGAGGTCCATCCACTGGCAGGCACCACGGGCGAGGTGTTGGACACCCCGGCCCGTCCCAGCAAGTTCGAGCTCACCCTGAGCGCGCGTACCTGGGACGGGATCCTCCGCCTCGATCTGGAATTCGATGCTCACCGCTATGAGCGGGCGATGATCGAGCAGCTTCTGGACCAGATGACGGAGCTCCTGCGGGCCGCGACGCGAGACCCCGACCGCCCGCTGAGCGCACAGGCCAGTGTCCCGACCGCGTGCGACGGCCCGGCAGTGGATTCTCCCCGACCGGCCCGTGGACCGCAGTCGGCGGCCGACCCTGACGCGGTCGCTGTCGTCGACAGCGCCGGTGAGTGGACCTATCGCCGCATGGACGCCGTCGCCGACCGGGTCTTCCGGACGCTGACACGACACCTGCCCGCCCACGCGGCGAGCCGTCGGCTCGACGACTCCGAGGGCCAGGTCGTCCTCGCGTGGCAGCCCTCCGCTCTCTGTGTGGCCGCGCTCCTGGGATGCCTGCGGGCCGGAATCCGGGTTTCCCTGGATCGTGCGGGCGATGCCCCGGAGGCCCTCGGTGGCTTGGTGGTGCGCGCCGACGGCTCGCGCATCACCATGCGGTTCGGAACCGACGGGACGTACGCCGTCGATGCCGGTGATGCGCAGAGCGACGGAACGGCGTCGGGCACTGATGCGGTCAGGTTCGGGACCGGCCCCGATTGGGCGGTGGCGCGGTACGGGTTCGACTCCCACGACCGCTTCGCCGTGCTCTCCGGCTCCACTCACCATGTGATCTCGGCGATCCTGACGGCCTTCGCCGCGGGAGGGACCCTGGTCCTGGTCGACCCCACACCCGCCGGCGGAACGAACGCGCCGGCCGCGGAGCTGGAGAACCGGGGCGTCAGCGTGCTCTACACGGGACCAGAGGTGTTGCGCGGCCTGGCGGGTTGCTCCTTGCCCGGCCTGCGCCACGTCATCGTCGAGAACGAGGGATCCTTCGTGGCGCAGGACGTCGTCGCGGTGCGCCGCACAGCCCCTGACGCCCGGTGCACGGGCCTGTACGGCATCGGCCCCGACGGCCGCCCAGCGGCGGTCCACGACGTACCGGACGGGTGGTCCGTGGAGACGGCACCCCTGCGCATTCCCCTCGGCCACGTGGTGCACGGCCCCGTGCGACTCGTGCGGCTCGGCGGGCAGGACGCGGCGGTCGGCGAAGTCGCCGAACTCTGTACGCGCAGCGGCCGGAGCGGGCAGCTCGGGCGGCTTTGGGCCGACGGGACGATCGAGTTCGTCGGCGCGGTCGGCAGCGACCCGACGGCCGAGGTCCTCCCGGCCGCCTGCGCGCTGCGTTCGCTCCCGGGCGTCGTCGATGCCCTTGTGGTGGACTCGAGGGAAGCGGACACCGGCGCGGGTACGGGGCTCGTCGCCTATCTGGTGACCGAGAACGGCGAGTTCGACCCGGCCGCGGCCCAACCCCGGCTCGCGGCGCTGGTGCCCGACGCGCTGCTTCCGTGGCCTCTCGTGGTGCTCGACCGGCTGCCGCTGACCGAGGACGGCGCGTACGACCTGGCCGCCCTGCCGCGTCCGGATGCGCCCGAGACCACCGACCGGTACGTCGCTCCGCGAACTCCCGTGGAACGGCAGCTCGTCGAGATCCTCGCGGCCCTGCTCAACGTCGACCGGGTCGGCGTCCATGACAGCTTCTTCGAACTGGGCGGATTCTCGTTGCTCGCGACGCAGCTGAACATTCGGATCCGCGAGACCGTCCAGGTGAACCTCACCCTGCGCGACATCTTCGCGTCGGCGACGGTCGAGATGCTGGCGCGGCGCATCGCGTACCGCCAGGCCGAGCAGGAGCCGGTCGAGGATGTCGAGGCCCTGCTCAGCGATCTGGAGGCAGAGGTGTCCCGCGACGCCTGAACGAGGCGGCCCGGCGCGCATCGGCTGATCTCCCGACGGACAAGTCCGCCGGGAGATCAGCCGTTTGCATCCGGTGTCCAGGGCAGGACGTCGCCGACCCAGCGACACCGGGTGGACCCCACAGGGGTCCACCCGATCCGGTCAGACCGAGAAGTCTCGTACGGCGATGGTCTGACCGGACAGCACCGGGAAGCCCGCCCAACCGGTACCCGGAGCGAGCCGCGGTGCGTCGACACCGTCCGGAAGGCTGGAGGCCGTGGACAGGACGCGAAGGCGCAGCGGGCCTTTGCCCTTCACCCGGAGGGTGAGGTCGATGCCCTTGCCGGAAAGCGCGGCGTACCGGAATCCCCAGCCCCAGGGCTCGGCCAGCGCGCTCTTCGCCGTATCGATGTGCACACCGTCGACCGTCGCGCCCTGCACCGAGTGGTGGGTGGTGTCCGCGAAGACGTCCACCATGAAGACGTCGTCGGGCAGGGTGAGGTGCAGTCGCACGGTGCGCTGCCCGGTCGTGGGGTCGACGTCTTCGGGAGCGGCCCGTCTGACGCGGGGCTCGGGGAGACCGGGGGCCTCCGGTGCGCGGCCGTGATACAGCGGCACGCCGGACAGGGACGGAATCCGGTCGTCGAGCCGACTCGGTCCTGCGGTGAGCAGCCGTCCCACGGCCGGCTGGTCCTGTCCGCCCCGGCTCAGCCAAGTGGCCTTTCCCGTATTGGCTTTCCAGGCGTAAGCGAGGCTGACCGGGCGCGGATTCACGGCGCTGTACCCGTTCATGGACGCGGCGACGGCCGCGGTCGCCGCCGTTCCCAGGAGCAGGATCGCCCCGAGTGCCGCAGAGACCCGGCGGCTCGGCCGTGGCTCGACGAGGGGAAGCGCCGTCGCGGCGAGCAGGGTCAGCATCAGCAGGGGAGCGGCGCCCAGCCCGAGTCCGACAGCGGTCGTCACCAGCACCGCAACGGGAAGCAGCAGCACGGTGGCAGGCAGTGCCGCAGCCCCGGCGGCCAGCAGGTGGAGCGGCGAGCGGGGTGCGACGGACAACGTCGAGAGCAGGGTGCCCAGACCGATCAGGGCCGGCCAGGTGAACAGATAGGCACCTCCGGGCAGGAGGACGGCGCCGATCAGTGAAAGCGCCACGAACCAGCCGAGTACACCGGTGGACGCCTCTGTGGGCGACATGCGACGACGTGCCCACCGGTACCAGACCAGCAGGACCACGACCATCACCAGCGCACCCGATGCGAGATACGGCATCGGGTGGTACACGGCACCGATGCCCAGGCCGAAAGCGGGCTGGAGCGCGGTCAGCAGCCACCATCCGCCGAAGCCGACCCCCGCGGCGGCCAGGAGGACGGCCGAGAACGAGCCCGCGGCGAGTCCGGCCCGCGAGGGGCGCAGACCGTGACGCCGACCGCGGATCATGACCAGGACGAGGAGCACCAGCGCGGCGACGGCCAGCGGCAGAGTGAGCCAGCCAGGGTAGGAGACGACCGTGCCGAACAGGGAGAAATAGGTGCCCGCGGGCTCGTCCGAGGCGAGGTCGACGGCGCTCAGCGAGCGCACGGCAGCGAGGCCGGAGTCCCCCATGTCCTGCACGCTTCCGGCGTTCACGTGGGCGATGTCGTCGCCGGCCGTGTGGTAGCGGGCGACGCCGTCCATGTAGGCGAAGTTGATCCCGCGCATGCCATCGGCGGCCAGGACGGTGAGGTCGGTGTCGTTGGGAAGCAGGCTGTACAAGGCACCCGCGAACGAGGAGGTCACCGCGTCCGAATCGGCGACCGTCGAGGTCAGACCGCCCTCCATCTGGAACATCAGGGCAGGGCCCGACACGCCGCGGGCCTCCAGGTTCACGACGGCGACTCGACGCGGATCGCCGACCGCTCCCGAATCGACGAACCCCTGGGCGCCGAGCAGGCCGGGCTCCTCGGCATCGGTGAACAGCACGTCGATGTCGTTGCGCGCCTGCGGCAGCGAGCGCAGCGTACGGACGATCTCGAGGACTGCGGCGACATTGGTGCCGTTGTCACTGGCTCCCGGGCCTGTGGGCACGGAGTCGTAATGGGCCACCAGCAGGACCCGGCCGGTGGGTTTCGAACCCGGTATGTGAGCGTGCACGTTGCTCACTCGGGCGAGCGTCGGATAACCACCCGACGGCAGACGGGACGCCACGCGCGTCTGCACGGTGGGCCGGACGCCGAGGCCGCGCAGTTCACGAACGAGGAAGGCGCGCACGTCAGCCGCGGCCGCGGAGCCCGCGGGATGCGCAGTGGCGGCGATGTCGTCGATCCTGGAGAGGGCGCGCTGCGCGGAGAACTCTGTCTGCGGCACCGAGGCGGGCCTGGGAGCGGGAGGCCGCATGGACCAGATACTCGCCGTGCCGGCCAGCAGCAGCACGAGTGCGATCGTGACCGACGCCGCGCGCCGGTGCCATGGGGTGGGCGAGGCCCCGCGCTGTGCGGTCGAGGGCGGCGGTGTCTGTTGCTGGGTCGTCATAGACGTGGCTGACCTGTCATCAGAGAGCACTGTCCTACCGGGATCCCATGGTCCGGCAGCCGTAGCAGACGCGAGCACTCCCCGGTTTCAGGGACTCCTGCGGTGAGGGCCGCCCCCTCGGGCCTCGGTGGGGCCGGTACCGGACGAGCCCCGCGCACGCCCCTCGACGTCTGTGCTGTGAAAGGGGGACAGGTCGGAACCTGTGCAGATCGTTACGGTGAGGGCACGCTTCCCGGTGGCGAACGATCGCCGCCGACAACCGTGCGACCACAGGGGGACAAGGGCCATGCGGCTGCGGAGTCAGACGGTCGAGCAGCGTGATTCACCCATCAGCTCCGCGTACGAACTGCTGGAGGAGCACGGGCACTCCGGGAAGCTGCTCGATCTCGCGCAGGCGGCCCCGCAGTATCCGCCGGCTCAGGTGGTGAGCGAGTACGTTGCCGACCTGGTGCGTCGTGGCGAGGGCAGCGAGTACACCGAGGTTCCCGGAATACCGCGGCTGCGTGCCACGATGGCCGCCGAACTGAGCGAGGCGTACGCAGGGCGGGTGAGCGCTGAACACGTCGTCGTCACCGCAGGGTGCAACCAGGCGTTCTCGCTGGTCGCCTCGGCGTTGGCCGGCCCTGGCGACGAGGTGGTGGTGGCACTCCCGTACTACTTCAATCACGACATGTGGCTCCGGATGAACGGCATCGAGCCGGTGTACCTGGAGCCCGATGAGAACCTGGTGCCACGGGCGGTGGACGCCGAACCGCTGATCACCGGGCGGACGCGCGCGATCGTACTCGTCACCCCGGGAAATCCGACCGGCGTGACGATGCCCGCGCAGGAGATCGCCGCGTTCGCGTCGTTGGCCGCGCGGCACGACATCGCGCTGGTGGTCGACGAGACCTACCGCTCCTTCCGGAGCACCGACCGGCCGGCGCACGACCTCTTCGCCGACCCGGCGTGGACACGCACAGTGGTGAGCCTCCACTCGTTCTCCAAGGACCTTGCCATTCCCGGCTACCGCGTCGGTGCGGTGGTGGCGTCGGCCGAGCTCAACCGTGAGGTGTGCAAGCTCCTCGACTGCGTGGCGGTCTGCGCCCCGCGGATCGGTCAGGAAGCCGCGTGGATGGGATTGACGCAGGCCCACCAGTGGCGGGTCGACCGCGCGCGGGAGCTCGCGGACCGCAGGGCCTGGCTGGACGAGGTGATGGCCGACCGGCCGGGCGGGTTCGAACTGCTCTCGTGCGGAGGGTTCTTCGGCTGGATCAAGCACCCCTTCGCCGAGCGGACGACCGCGGACGTCGTGCGTGCGCTCGTCCAGGACCATGGTGTGCTGGTGGTTCCCGGTAGCGCGTTCCTCCCGGAGGACCGGCAGACGTTGCGGGTGAGCGTCGGAAACGCCGACCCGGGGGCCATGTCCGAACTCGCGGACCGCTTCCGGGCCATGGGAGCCGACTGACCCCTCCCGCCGCGTGTCAGGCCGTCGGTGTCCTGGCTTCACGGGACACCGCAAGCGGATGGTGCGGCGGTAACTTGCCTCTTGCCCGAGCTGTCGACATGCGATGAGTGAGGACCATGAATCCGTTCGATGATCCCGATGGCACCTTCCTCGTGCTCGTGAACGACGAAGAGCAGTACTCCCTGTGGCCGACGGTTCTCGAGGTGCCGCCCGGGTGGAACATCAGCCATGAAGCGGACACGCGCCAAGGATGTCTGCACTACATAGAGGCGACGTGGACCGATCTGCGGCCGCGCAGCGCCCGCCCCGGAGGCACCGGAGCCGACAGGGAGACAGCGCGGCACAGCGGGGTCGCCTAGTGGATGCCAGCATCTTCTTCTTCTCCGCGGACGCGGACGCGGAGGAGAGAGGGGCGGGAGCGGACCGGTACGCGCTGGTGAAGGCCGTCGCCGCTCGTATCGATGACAGCGCCCTGTGCGGAGTGTGGACTCCTGAACGGCACTTCAACGTGTTCGGCGGTCTGTACCCGAATCCTTCGGTGCTGGGCGCCGCACTCGCCGTGTCGACCGACAGGGTCGCGATCAGGGCGGGCAGCGTCGTGCTTCCCTTGCACGATCCGGTCCGGGTCGCCGAGGAATGGTCGGTGGTCGACAACCTGTCGGCGGGACGCGCGGAGATCGCCTTCTCGAGTGGCTGGCACGCCAACGACTTCGTCCTGGCGCCGGAGGCCTACGAGGGGCGACTCGCGTCCTTGGACGATGCCATGGACCGATTCACGCGGCTGTGGCAAGGGGGTGCCGAGAAACGTACCGATGGAAACGGTGACCAGATCTCGGTCATGACCTATCCGCGACCGCGACGATCCGAGATTCCCCTGTGGATGTCCGGACAGTCCGACACGACGTTCCTGCACGCGGCCCGGCGCGGCATGGGAATCGTCACGAACTTCACCGGAAGACGCCTCGACGACCTCGAACGACGCATCGCCCTCTACCGTTCCGCGTTCGTGCCGTCCGGACACACTCCGGACCCTCGGGTCGGGCTGATGCTGCACACGTACATCAACGATGATCCGCGCGCCGTGGCGGAAGCGCTCGACTCGTCCTATGACGCCTACATCCGCCGCCACCTCGATCTGCAGTTGCGCAACGAGGTGGCGGACGTCTCCGCGGCCGATCTGGACGACATGGTGGCAACGGCGAAGGCGCGGCTTCGAGACGGTGGAGGCCTCGTCGGCGACAGGGCCACCTGCACGGAGCTGGTCCGCCGCTTCGGCGCGATCGGTGTCACCGAAATCGCCTGCCTGGTGGACTTCGGCATCGACCCGGAGCTGGTGCTCGAGAGCTTTGACGATCTTGGCGAACTCGCCGCGTCCGTCGGAAGGTTGGGGGAGCAATGAAACTGCCGCTCGCGAAGCTCGAAGAATGGATGCGGCGCTACTACCACGCGGTCGAGCACGACATCGGCAGCAGCGGCGTACGGGATCTGACGGTCGGTGAGCTGTGCGACATCGCCGGCTTCGACCTGGCCGAGTTGTCGGCGCTTCCGTTCCACGACAGCGAGCCCCTCGGAGGGCGGGATCTGCGCGTCGCGCTGGCCGATCGCTGGACCGGCGGTGACAGCGAGCGCGTCATGGTCACCCACGGATCCAGCGAGGCCATCTGGCTCGTCATGCAGACCCTGGTGCGGCCCGGGGACGACGTCATCGTCGTCGATCCGGCCTACCAGCAACTCCATGACATCGCCGTGGCCCGCGGCTGTCGTCTGAGGCGATGGGATCTCTCCTGCGATGACGGCTTCGCCGTCGACATGAGCCGACTGCGGGAACTGGTGGCGGCGGAGCGGCCGCGCATGATCGTCGTCAACTTCCCCCACAACCCGACAGGCATCACCATCACCCGCGAACAGCAGGACGAGCTGATCGAGATCGCGGACGCGGCCGGCGCATGGCTCGTGTGGGACAACGCCTTCGGCGAGATCACTTATGAGGCCGCGAATCTGCCGCTGCCGCACGACCGTTACGAGCGCAGCCTGTCCTTCGGCACGTTCTCGAAGAGTTACGGACTGGCGGGCATCCGCACCGGCTGGTGCCTGGCACCCCCCAAGCTGCTGCTGGAGATGGCTTATCTGCGCGACTACGTGGCGCTCTACGTCTCGCCGGTCCTCGAGTTCTTCGCGGAACGGGCCGTCCGCAACGCGGATCGCATCGTCGCGATGCAGCGCGCACACGCGCTGGAGAACCGGGAACTCCTGCTCGCATGGGCGAGGGAGCGTCCTGACCACGTCCGGTTGACGCCGCCCGAGGGTGGTGTCAGCGCGTTCGTCGAGCTGCGCGGCGTCCGGGACGTGACCGAGGTGTGCCGCAGGCTCGCCGAGGAGTTCCGCACGCTGCTGGTCCCCGGGGAGTGCTTCGGAGACGCGTACCGCAACCATGTCCGGCTGGGCTTCGGAGGCACCGGCGCCGAGCTCACGGCCGGACTGACCAACCTGGATCGGCTGTTGAAGCCGTGAGTCCGGCAGCCTCGGAAGGCTGCCGGACTCACGGCTGGGGCGTCGGGGCGCGTCCTGGGTCGTGTCCGCAAAGTCCCTCCTGCCCTGCGACGCCTGGCACGCTTCCCCAAGCTCTCAACTCCGTTCGAGCAGGGGAGACCCCATTGACGCCGCAGGGCCCGCCCTCCGGGCGGACGGAGGGACTTTGCGGACACGACCTAGTAGATGACCCGGTCGTCCGCGGCCGGGCGCCAGGCCCGTGAACCGCGCAGATTGCGCGTGAGGTTGAGGCGCTTGAGCCAACGGTCGCTGCCGTCGTAACGGGCCCGGAAGGATTTGCGGCCGTGCACCGCACGGAAATTGTCGATGAAAGCGACGTCGCCCGGTTCCAGGGCGACGCCCTTCATCTTGGATTCGATCTCGTCGCACAGCCCGGTGTATGCGGACAGCGAGCGTTCGCTCCATCCCTCGGTTTTCATGTGGTAAGGGTCGAGCACCATGTAGGGATCGGTCCGGTCACCGAAAAGCACCGGTCGCTTCACCGGGTTCGCGTTCCACTCCTCGATCGTCCTGAAGCTGTCCTCGCGCAGCCGTCGGATCGTCGGATCGGCTGTTGACGTCGAATTCACGGGCAGGTGGGAGTTGTCGGGCAGCTGTGTGAAGACCGGTTCGAAGAGCGCTTCGACATCGAGCCCGGACCAGTCGAGATCGCCCGCGTCGCAGATCGTCGTCTCGACCGCGTCGGGGTTCTTCAGGCACATCAGGGCGACGTAGTCCCCGCGGCAGGGATGGAACGCATCCTCCGTGTGCCAGGACAGGTGCTGGAGGCTGTTCGAACCGAGTTCATAGTGTTCGTGGCCCTTGATGGGCAGGACATCATGCATGATCCGGCCGTCCTGTTGGGTCGACCAGCCGAAGAAGTCGCCCAGCACCGAGGCGCACAGCAGGAAGAAGACCTCGTGGCGCAGGGTGGGCGAGGAGACGTCACTGCCGCGCCAGTGTTCCGGCGTCGGCCCGATCTCGTCCTCGTTCACCTCGAAGCCCGAGACCAGGCAGAGCGCTGCCGGCTCGCGCAACCGGTGGTCCTCGAGGAACTCCAGAAGCCGCGTGGGCAATCGCCGGGCAAGCAGCGGAGCCTGGCGCTGGAGCTCCGGATCCTCGACGGTGGTGTACCGGACGGCGATGTCGCTGAGCAGCGGTCCGACTCCCGTACGCTCGTGCGCCGTCAGCGTGAGCTTGTTCATCGCACTTCCTTCTGCCGCCGTGGTTCGCGGCGAGTTCATGAACACGCAGAGCACGCACGAGCGTAGGAGCCCGCACAGCGGAGGTGGAGGTGCCCAATACAAGGGACAAGTAATCCGCGCCCTCCCAAAATAGGGTCACCCACGTTGATCCCGATTCGGCATCCGTGATATCGGCAGACGAGGGAATTTGTGACCGCGAACCTGACCTTGATGGAAGTCGACGCACTGACCGATCTCGATGGTCGTTTGAATCTGACGGACGGACATGCGCGACTGGCGTTGACGCCGGAGCAGGCAGCCATTGTCGCCCGCATCCCGGAGATGTTCGCGATCGCCACTCGCCGAGCTTTTCCGACGATCGAAGAGGCGGCGCACACCGCCTTCCTCGGTGCCATCGGACAGCGCACGGCACCGATCGGGACGGGCCGCATCCTGTCCTGCTACTCCTCGACCCTCGCCACGGACATCGTGGCGCGGGCACTGCCGGCCGGCGCGACCGTCGCCGTCCTGCATCCGACGTTCGACAACATCGCCGACCTCTTCCAGACCCGGGGTCTGAAACTGGTCCCGCTGCAGGAAGAGGCGTTGGTCAACCAGGACTGGCCAGGACCGCCGGTGAGCGCCGTCGTCATCACCCTGCCGAACAATCCGACGGGCATGGTGACCCCGGAGGGCCATCTGCGGTCCCTGGCCGAACACGCCGCGCGGCACGGCCAGACGGTGATCGTCGACGCCAGCTTCCGCGGCCAGGTGCGCGACGCGCAGTACGACACCTACGCCGTTCTCGATGCCGCGGGTGCGGACTGGATCATCATCGAGGACACCGGCAAGCTCTGGCCGATGCACGAGCTGAAGATCGGCATGCTCGCCTACAGCGAACGCACCACGCTCCCCATCCGACGTGCCTTCTCCGAGTCGATGCTGGCCGCGTCACCGGTGGTGCTGCAGCTGGTCGAGGCACTTGCCGGGGACTGGGCGGACGGCGGATACGAACGCGCCCGCGCGCTCGTCGAGCGGAACCGCGACGCGGTGCGCGAGGCGATCGAGGCGGTCGGTACCGGCCTGGCCGACCCCGACTCCCAGATCAGTGTGGCGCGGGTCGCCCTGCCGGAGGGCGGCCCCGACTCCGCGCAGCTCTACAACGACCTGAGGGCCCGCGGGGCGCACGTGCTGCCCTGCGCCCCCTTCTACTGGGCCGATCCTGCCAGTGGCCTGCGCAGCATCCGCATGTCGCTCGCACGACCGCACGAAGTCGTCCACGCCGCAGCCGCCGCCCTGGCCGACGCCTACTCCGCCCGGAGGTGAGCGATGACCGCCGCCACGATGGACTTCGAGATCCGCCCGACGAGTCGGCCCCTGCCGGCGGCCGAACGTGAAGCAGTCCTGAAAGAGCCGGGGTTCGGGCAGACTTTCACCGATCACATGGTGACGCTGCGCTGGTCCGCAGGGCGCGGTTGGCACGACGGACGCCTCGAACCGTACGGCGCCTTCACGCTGGAGCCGGCGACCTCGGTCTTCCACTACGGACAGGCGATGTTCGAGGGAATGAAGGCGTACCGCCAATCTGACGGAGCGGTCACGCTGTTCCGTCCGACTGCGAACGCGGCACGGTTCAACGCGTCGGCGCGGCGCATGGCGATGCCCGAACTGCCCCCGGAGATCTTCGTCAGAGCGGTCGAACTGCTCGTGGCCCACGACCGTGCCTGGGTGCCGGAAGGAGCCGGTCGGAGCCTGTACCTGCGCCCCTTCATGATCGCCACGGATCCCTCGCTCGGGTTCACTCACCCGTCGCGGACCTTCCTGTTCTGTGTCGTCGCCTCGCCCGCCACCGCGTACTTCGGCGGGGGACCGCCCAAGTCCCTGACGGTCTGGCTGTCCACGGCCTACACGCGGGCCGTCCGTGGTGGCACGGGCTTCGCCAAGACGGGCGGCAACTACGCGGGCGCCTTCGCCGCGGGGTTGGAGGCAACGGCCCACGGGTGCGACCAGGTGGTGTGGCTGGACGCCATGGAGCACCGGTGGGCCGAGGAGATGGGGGGAATGAACCTGTTCTTCGTGCACGCACGGCCGGGCGGACGCCCGCTCCTGACGACGCCGCCTCTGACGGGCACGTTGCTGCCGGGCATCACGCGTGACTCTCTCCTCACCCTGGCGCCGAAGATGGGCTACGACGTGACAGAGAGCCCCGTGTCCGTGGACCAATGGCGGGAGGAGTGCGCGTCGGGCGAGCTGACCGAGGTGTTCGCCTGCGGTACGGCGGCGGTGATAGCGCCGGTCGGCACCGTGAAGTCGCAGAGCGGGCGATGGACGGTCGGCGACGGCGAACCGGGGTCGGTGACACTTCGGTTGCGCCGGGAGCTGCTGGGAATCCAGCACGGTTCGGCCCCCGATCCGGAAGGCTGGGTCCATCATGTCCGCTGAAGTCGAGGCCCGGCCGAGGGAGCCTCGGTGTATCCACGAGATGGTGGTCGAGCAGGCCCGTCGCTCACCCGACGCGATCGCTGTCAGCCACGGAGATCTGCGGATCACCTATGGTGAGCTGGACGTCCGATCGGCGGCGCTGGCGCGCCGCTTGCGGAGCGCCGGGGTGGCGCACGGAGACATCGTGGTGGTCCTGCTGGACCGGTCCGTCGACCTGATCGTGGCGCTGACAGCGGTGCTGCGCGCCGGTGGGGCCTATCTCTATCTGGACCCGGTGGAGCCAACCGGTCAGCGGGAGCGGATCCTGGCCGACACCCGCGCCCGACACGCCCTCACCGACATCGACTCCGCACACGCGATCGACCTGCCGGTCGTGGTGTGTGTCGAGGACGTCAAGGACGTCGAGGACGTCGAGGACGTCAAGGACGTCAAGGACGTCAAGGACGTCAAGGACGCCGAGGACGCCGAGGACATCGAGCCCGAGACGGCTTCGTTCGACACCGAAGGGGGTGCCGAGGCCTGCGCAATGCCCGTGGACAGCCCGGCGTACGTCTGCTACACCTCGGGCTCCACCGGGGACCCCAAGGGCGTGGTCGTGTCGCATCGGGCGGTGTTCCGGCTCGTCGACGACCCCTCCTGGATCGACGTCCGCGACGATGACGTGTTCTTCCAGCTCACCCGTGTCGGGTTCGATGTGTCCACGTTCGAGATCTGGATGCCCCTGGTGCGGGGTCTGCGGCTCGCCCTGGGACCAGCGCTGCACGCCAACCTCGACCTTGCCGACCTGGCCGGGATCATGCGTGCCGAAGGCGTCACCGTGCTGTGGCTGACGTCAGGTCTGTTCCACAAGATGGTGACGCATCAGCTGGACGGACTGTCGGGGATCCGGCATCTGCTCGCCGGTGGCGATGTCCTCTCCCCCGCCCATGTCAGCAGGGTCATGACCGCCTACCCCGACATGCTCTTCACCAACGGCTACGGACCGACGGAGAACACCACCTTCAGCACCTGCTGGACCACCCGCGAGTCCGGACCGGAATCCACGGTGCCCATCGGGGTTCCGATCGACGGCAGTTCCGCCGTGGTGCGGGGTCCCGACCTGCGGCCCGTGGCCGACGGAGAGGCCGGCGAGTTGTGGGTCGGCGGCAGCGGGGTGGCCAACGGATACCTGCATCGACCGGCGGAGACAGCGGCGCGCTTCGTCGCGGACCTCGATCCCGCGGCGGCACCGGGCAGCCGGATGTACCGAACAGGAGACCTTGCGCGGTGGCGGGGCGACGGCACCCTGGAGTTCCTCGGCCGGGTCGATCGGCAGCTGAAGATTCGTGGCTACCGCGTGGAGCCGAGCATGGTGGAGTCGGAGATCCTGCGCCTCCCCGGTGTCGTGCAGGCCGCGGTGGTGCCTCGCAGCTACGGGGCGAGCGATACGCGTCTGATCGCGTATGTCGCGGCCGGGGAACGCGACCCGTCGACCTGGGCGGCGTTCAGCGCCTCGCTGCGGGAGCAGTTGCAGGCGGTGCTGCCGGCCCACCTGGTCCCGTGGGCGATCGTCATTCACCCCGAGCTGTCGCTCAACCCGAACGGAAAGGTCGACCGTTCGGCACTGCCGTCGGCAAGGATTCCGCGGAACGTGTGGAACGAGTACGTGGCGCCCAGGGACTCCGTCGAGGCACGGCTGGCGGAGATCTGGAGCGAGGCGCTGGACATCGACGAGGTCGGCGTCGAGGACAACTTCTTCGACCTGGGAGGACATTCCCTGCTCGCCGCGGAGCTGCTGGCCGCTCTGCCCGTGGAGTTCGAGGCGACACTGCCCGCACGCACGCTGTACCTGAGACCCACGATCGCGGAACTCGCGAAGGAGCTTCGGGGCAGTGCGGGGGAGTCCAGGCCCGAGAGGAGTACGGATGCGTCCGCTCAGTAGGCATGAGGCCGACTCGTCCGGCGTTCCGGCCGGGGGCTGTCCCGTCGGTGCGGCTTCCGCCGGCCTGGCGCATGCCGCGTCCTTCACCGAACTGGGTTTTCGTGGCGTCTGGGCGCAGATGCGCGAGGAGGACCATCTGGAGTGGACGCAGGTGGACGACCACAGAGGCTTCTGGTCGGTGGTGAGGTACGACGATGTGGAGAGGGTTCTGCGGGACGCCGCCACCTTCACCTCGGAACGCGGCACCATGATCAATATTCTGGGTGCCGAGGACCCGGCCGGCGGACGGCAGATCGCCGCGACCGATCCACCGCGTCACACCGTCATGCGGGCGCGCCTGCAGAAGGCGCTCGCCATCAAGTCCATCGAGAAGCAGCAGAGCATGATCAGCCGCTTGGTCGACGAGGCGCTGGCACCCCTGGCCGCCGACGGTGGCTTCGACTTCGCGGAGGCGATGCTGGCACTGCCGGTGGCCATCGGTGGCGAGTCGATGGGGCTGCCGCGTGCGGACTGGCCGCGGTTGGGAGAACTCCTGGTCGCCTCGATCGCCGCCGACGATCCCGCCTATCAGAAGGAGGGCGGCACCCAGGCGACCCTTGACGCCGCCCACCGCGAACTGTTCGCCTACTTTCAGGACATCTACACCGAGCGGCGTCGCAACCTCGGAGACGACCTCGTCAGTGTGCTGATCACCACCGAGGTGGACGGACGCACCATGACCCCTGGCGAGGTCATGTCCAACTGCTACAGCGTGCTGCTCGGAGCGGTCGTCACGACGCCGCACGCCCCCAACTACATGATGACCGAGCACATCGCCGACGGAACCCTCGACCGGTGGGCCGAGGATCTCACCGTCACCCCGACCGCGGTGGAGGAAGCACTGCGGCTGGGCTCACCCGTCAGCCACTTCATGCGGTACGCCGTCGACGACGTGGTCATGCACGGGACTCGTATACGGGCGGGTGACGCGGTGGTCAGCTGGCTCGGCGCCGCGAACCGTGACAGTACGGTGTTCCCGGACGCGGAGCGGTTCGACATGCGACGGCGCCCGAACAAGCATCTGGCCTTCGGAATCGGCCCGCACTACTGCGTCGGGCACACCGTCGCGCGGGTCACCCTGCGCACCTTGTTCAACGAGCTGCTGACGCGCTTCACGACGTTCGAGCCCGCAGGTGAACCACAGCGACTGCGGTCCAACTTCGTCTCCGGCCACCGGAAGCTGCCGATCACCGCGTCGCCCGCCCACACAGGCTGAGTCCGAACGTCGGAAGGGTTCCCCATGTCCTCGTCGCGACCTCCCCTGCGCAACCGCTGGTTGCCCCGTGAACCGTCGCGGAGCGCGCGCGCACGGGTCTTCCTCATTCCCTATTCGGGTTGTGGTGCGAGCATGTACCGGCAGTGGCCCGCGCAGCGCGACGGGGTGGAGTTCCTGCCGGTCGAGCTTCCGGGACACGAGTCACGGTTCGCAGAGCCCAACTTCACCTCCTACGCGGAGCTCGGCGAGCAGATGGCCGAAGGGCTCGCGCCTCACCTCGACGTGCCGTTCGGCTTCTTCGGCCACTGCGGTTCGGCGCTCGCGGCGTACGAGACCTCGGTGCAGATGGTCACGCGGAACGTGGCGATTCCGTCGGCGCTGTTCGTCTCGTCCGAGGTCGCCCCGCAGGACGGCCCCGCCGGCAGGTTCCTCGAGATGGACGACCACGAGTTGGGCGCCGAGCTGGAGAAGCTGATCCGTGAACTGGGCGGCACGCCGTCTGCCGAACTGATCGAGCTGTACCTGGAGGTTCTGCGCGCCGACGTGGAGACCAACAGACGTTACGTCGTGCCCGCACCCGTCCGGTTGCCGTGCCCGATCATCGCCGTCGGCTGGACCGGGGACAAGGAGATCCCGTACGCGACCATGGGCGGCTGGCCGACATGCGGGGACACGAAGTCGGTGCTGCTGGAGGGCAGCCATCACCGGTTCATCGAGGCGCCGGCCGACCTGCTCGACCTGATGGGTGCCGCACTCGGGCACGGCTCGTGACCGGCGCCATGGCCACGCCGACGGAGCGGGAACGGCGCTGGCTCAAGCGGTTCGCCGGACCCGCCCCGGCCGGGACGACCACGCTGCTCTGCTTCCACTACGCCGGGGGAAGCGCGGGGATGTTCCGCCATTGGCCCGCGCTGCTCCCGTCCGTGGACGTGGTCGGCGTACAGCTTCCGGGCCGAGCGGACCGGTTTCTCGAAGATCGCCATGCCCGGATGGAGCCGCTGGTGGAGGAGCTGATCGAGGTGCTGCGGCCGTCGCTGGGCCGGCGCTTCGCCTGCTACGGATCCAGCATGGGCGCCCGGGTGGCGTGGGCGTTCGCGCATGCCCTGCGCGAACGCGATCTGCCGGGCCCCTGTGCGCTGTTCGTGGCCGCGAGCGGCGGGCCGGCACTCGATGACGGAAGCTGGCTCTGGCAGGACCGGGACGACGGACTCGAAGGCTATGTGCGGGAGATGGGAGGCACTCCGCCGTCCGTGCTCGCCGAAGCGGGACTGCTGGCCGCACTGCTCCCCGTACTGGAGGCGGACCTGTCGGTGCTGAGCACGCACGACTTCCACCCCGAAGTTCCTCTCGACATCCCGGTCCATGCCTTTGCCGCGGAGCACGACGCGGAGGCGGGCCCGGATCGTATGCGGGCATGGCAGGACGAGACCACGGCGGCGTTCTCGATGGACGTGCTGCCGTGCGGGCACTTCTTCGACTCCGCGTCCGAGGCAAAGGTGATCGACTCCATCGGCAGGACGCTCGGTGACGTGCTGTCGCCGACGAACGGAGGAATGGCGAAGTGAGCGACCTGGAATCGCGCATCGCCGCGCTGCCGCCGGCGCAGCGGGCTGTTCTCGAGGCTCGGCTGGCCGACCGCGCGGCCGCTCGCGGACAGGGCGCGGTGGACCGGATCCTGCCACGCGACCGATCCGCTCCGGTTCCGCTGGGTGTCGCCCAGCACCGGGAGTGGGCGGTCGGACAGATCCGCTCGGTCAACAACATCACCGGCGCTCTGAGGCTGGAAGGCAGTCTCGATCTCACTCTGTTGAGCAGCGTCCTCACCGAGATCGTCGAGCGCCATGAGGTGCTGCGTACGACGATAGAACTCGACGGAAACGGGACACCGGTGCAGGTCGTCCAGGCGGTGACACCGGTGCCGACACCGGTGGTGGACCTGACGCACATCGCCCCGGAGCAGCAGACGGACGAGGTTACGCGGCTCGCCCGCCGCGACATGACGCGGCCGTTCGACCCCGCGGACCCGCAACGCCTGCGGGTGACGTTGCTCAGGCTGGAAGCACAGGTGCATGTGGCCCTGTTCGCAGCCGACCACGCGTCCTCGGACGCCTGGTCGCTGGCGATCATCGTCGAGGAGCTGGCCGCGATGTTCCGCAGCCGCCTCGGCGACGCCCGCGCAGATCTTCCGCCGCTCGACATCCAGTTCGGGGACTTCGCCGTGTGGCAGCGCCAGGAGCGCAGCGAGGAGCGGGAGGAGAGCGAAGTCCGCTACTGGCTCGAGCAGCTGACAGGCATGCCCGCCGACTCGGCACTCCCGGTGGACCGCCCCGGTCCGGCGCGCCCGACCTACGCCGGCGGCGTGTACGACATGCGTCTCCCGAAGGAACTGGCGGCGGGTGTACAGCGGTTCGGGGAGAAGGAGGGCGCCTCACTGTTCGGCGTACTGCTGGCTGCCTGCTCCGTGCTGCTCAACCGGTACTCGGGCGAGGACGACGTGGTCGTCGGCTCCCTCGTGTCGGGACGTACGCGCGGGGAGACCCAGCGGCTCATCGGGAGTTTCGCCAACCCACTGCCGCTGCGCGTGCGGATGCACGACGAACTGACGCTGCGCCAGGTCGTGCGAGAGGCCCACGCGACGCTGGCCGGCGCGCTCGACCACCAGGACCTCCCGTTCGAGAAGGTGGCCGAGGGCCTCGACCTCGGACGCGACTCGACCCGCACCTCGTTCAGCCGGGTCTGGATCAACGTGCTCACTGTGCCGGACATGACGCTGGAACTGCCGGGGCTGCGCATCACACCGGTGTCGATCGCACCGGCCAAGACCTCGGTGGACCTCACGCTCAACGTCACGCCGAGCGCCGGGACGTTGCAGATCCAGTGGCACTTCATGTCCGAACTCTTCGACCCCGCCACGATCGCGTTGCTGGCCGAACAGTTCCAGCGTGTGCTCCGCCACCTCGTCGACGAACCGGACACCCCCGTCTGGGCCGTGGAGCTCAATGCCGGCGCCGCGCAGAGCGAGCCGGCGGACTCGACCGAAGTGAGCGGATTCGTCGAGCTGTTCCAGCGTCGGGTGCGCATCGCTCCCTACGCCCCGGCGGTCATCTGGGACGGTGCCGCGACGAGTTACACGGAACTCAACCGGCGTGCGAACCGGCTCGCCCGGCGGTTGCGTGCCGCGGGAGTCCGGCGCGACGCGCGCGTCGGTGTCCTGGTCGAGCGGTCGCCGGCCCTGGCAGTGGCGATCCTGGCCGTACTCAAGGCCCACGGGGCGTACGTGCCCATCGACCCGACGTACCCGCCCGAACGCATGGCGTTCCTGCTCCGGGACGCGGATGCGCACGTACTGGTCACCGAAGAACTGCTGGCGGACGCGCCGGGCCCCGGCGGGTGGACCACCGTGCTCATCGACGAGGCCGACGAGGCCGACGAGGCCGACGACGCCACGGGCGACGAGGGGGACCTCGACCTGCCGGATCCGGCAGCGGCGGCGTACGTCGTCTACACCTCGGGTTCGACCGGCGCTCCGAAGGGCGCCGTGATCGAGCACCGGCCGCTCGCGGTGTTCGCGCGCGAGGTGGTGGATCGCCTGGGCCTGGGCACCGGCGACCGGTTCCTGCAGTTCGCCTCGCCGGGCTTCGACGTGCTCGCCGAAGAGCTGTTCCCGACCTGGCTCGCCGGCGGCGCCGTGGTGATGCCGACGAAACACCTGATCAACGGCGAGGACGATCTCGCGGCGCTGATCGAGCGGGAACACCTGACCGTCATGGAACTGCCCACGGCCTACTGGCACGAGTGGGCGCGTGAGATCGACCGGCTCGGCGTGGAACTCCCGAGACACCTCCGACTGGTGATCATCGGTGGTGAGCGGGTGCTGCCCGAACGCCTCGCCATGTGGCGCCGCACCGGTGTTCCCCTCGCCCACGTCTACGGGCTCACCGAGACGACCGTCAGCTCCACCTTCTTCAGGCTGGACCCTGACGACCCGGAAACGGAGTGGCCGAATCTGCCGATCGGCACCCCGCTCCCCTCGGCCGACCTGCGCATCCTGGATCGCCGGATGCGGCCGGTCCCGGCGGGGGGCGTGGGCGAGCTCTACATCGGCGGTGTCAGCCTGGCCCGAGGCTATCTGGGACGCCCGGCCCTCACCGCACAGCGCTTCGTCGCGGACCCGACCAGACCGGGCAAGCGGGTCTACCGCACCGGCGACCTGGTGCGCCGCCGCACCGATGGCAACCTGGAGTTCCACTCACGGGTCGACACGCAGGTCAAGATCCGTGGCTTCCGCGTCGAGCCCACCGAGGTCGAATCGGCCCTCACCGACCATCCCGGGGTCGCGGAGGCCGTGGTGACGGTCCATGAACCTGCCCCGGGAGACCGCCGGCTGATCGCCCACGTGGTGCCGTCGGCCGGCATGACCGCAGTCGCCGCCGGCCTGCGGGACTTCCTCCTCGAACGGCTTCCCTCCTACCTCGTCCCTTCGGCGTTCGTCGAGATGGCGGAGCTGCCGCTCAACGCGAACGGCAAGATCGACCGCGCGCGTCTGCCCGCCCCCGGCCACGCGGACACGGCCGGCGCAGCAGGCTTCCGTGCGCCGGCAACGGCGACGGAACAGGCACTGGCCGGCATCGTCGCCGGTGTGGTCGGTGTCCCGCGGATCGGCGTCGACGAAAACTTCTTCGAGGTCGGCGGCGACTCGATCCTCGCCATCCAGGTGGTCGCCCAGGCGCAGCAGGCGGGCCTGCGGCTGACTCCGTACGACCTCTTCGCGAACCCTTCGGTGGCTCAGCTCGCCGTGGTGGTCGAGGCCGACCGCACCGTCGACGCCGAGCAGGCGGACGTCACAGGTCCGGCACCCCTCGCGCCGACCCAGCACGATTTCTGTACAGCCGAGTTGACGACACCCGCGCAGTGGAACCTCTCGGTGCTGCTTGACCTCGCCGTCAAGGTCGAGCCCGACGTGCTGCGGGCGGCCGTCGAAGCGGTGATCGGGCATCATGACGGGCTGCGCCAGAGGTTGCTGCTCGCAGGGGCCCGGACCCGGTCGCGCCTCGCCCCGCGCGGTGACGAGACACCGTTCGCCCACTACGACTTCTCCGCCGGGCAGGACCCGGATCTGCGGACCGCGGAGATCTTCGCCGCGTTGCAGCACAGCCTCGATCCGGCGGTCGGGCCACTGATCAGGGTCGCGCTGCTGCGCCCCGGACAGGGGCGAGCGGACCAGTTGGTCGTGGTGGTTCACCGGCTCGTGGCCGACGTGGCGTCCATGAGGATCCTCCTTGAGGACCTGGAGACCGCGGTGGTGCAGTTGTCGGCCGGTGAGCCGCTGCGGTTCCTGCCGAAGACCACGTCGTGGCAGTCGTGGACGCGCAGGCTGGCCTCCTACGCCTCGTCGGATTCCGTACAGGGCCAGCGCCCGTACTGGACCGAGGCGGTGACCGTAGGTCCCGGTGAGGAGTGGCGCGGGCGGCTGCCCGAGGACCATCCGGAGGCGCAAGGGCCCGACACCCAAGCCGATTCCCGAACCGCTACCGCGCGCCTCGACCGGGCCGCGACCGCGACCTTGCTCGCGGCGCCCGAGCGCCTCGCGTGCACGGTCGAGGAACTGCTGCTGTCGGCGCTGGCCCGCACACTCGCGGAGTGGACGGGTGCCGAGCGCCACCTCGTCGAGGTCGTCCGCCACGACAGGGCCCAGCTGTTCGACGACGTCGATGTGACGCGCACCATCGGCTGGTTCAGTCCCACGCACCCGCTGCTCCTGCACGCTGCCGGCGAAGAGACGCTGCGCACCGTCAAGGAGGCCCTGCGGGCCGTGCCCGCGGGCGGCACCGGCTGGCAGATGCTGCGGCAGGGGCGCGAGCCGTTGGACGCGGCGCCGGTCGACCTCTCCTTCTCCTACACGGGCAGGGCCATGGAGTCCGCGTCCGGGACCTTCTCCGTTGTGGCGGAGACCATCGGTGGGGACCGCAGCCCGTCCGAACTCCGTCCCCGTCCCCTTGAGGTGAGCGCCGGCATACGCAACGGTGAACTCGTCGTCGACTGGGGATACGGCACACGGCGGCACGACCCGGCGACCGTGGAACGCCTCTGCCTGAGCTACGTCGCGCACGTACGCTCCCTGATCGGCGCGGTGTCGCCCGAGGGCGCGACCGCGGACTTCCCGCTCGCGCGTGTCGACCGATCCCAGCTCGACGGCCTGCTGGGCAGGCTCGCCGAGAGGCGGGCTGAGTGAGCGTGGAGGACGTGGAGGACGTTTACGAGCTGTCGCCGCTGCAGCAGGGCATGCTGCTGCACAGCCTCTACGGCGGAGACTCCGACACGTACCTGGCGCAGCACAGTTTCGCAGTCGAGGGGCGACTCGACGCGCAGGCGTTGGAGACCGCCTGGCAGCAGACCGTCCGCGCGCATCCGGCGCTGCGCACCTCTTTCCACTGGGAGGGCATGGACACGCCCCTGCAGGTCGTGCACCGCCATGTGCCCATCGAACTGCGCCGTCACGACTGGTCAGGCTTGGAGTCGGCCGTACAGGACGAGAAGGCCGAGCAGCTTCTCGCCGCCGAGCGGGCGGCCGGGTTCGATCCTGCTCAGGCACCCCTGCTCCGCCTCGACCTGGTGCGCCTGAGCACCGAGCGGCACCTCGTGGTGTGGACCCACCACATGCTTCCGGTCGACGGCTGGTCCGTGCCGCTGGTCATCGGGGAGGTCATCGCCCGCTACCAAAGCCTCACCACCGGATCGCCGCCGCCGGCACCTGCTCCGCCCTATCGCGACTACATCGCCTGGCTCCAGCAGCAGGACCTGGGCGCGGCACGGGAGTACTGGGTCGAAACCCTTGGCGACACCGCCGGGTTCCACCCGCTGGGGCCTCTGCGGCCGATCACGCCCGACGCTCCGCCCTCGATCATCGACGAGCACAATCTCGTGCTGGGCGAAGAGCTGAGTACGGCCCTGCGTCGGACCGCTGCCCGGCACGGTGTCACGCCGGGCACGCTGATGCTGGCCGCATGGGCCCTCGTGGTGGAGTGCTTCGGCGGAGGCTCGGACGTGCGGTTCGGGGTCGCCTGCTCGGGCCGGCCCGCCCTGCTGCCGCAGGTCGAGCGGATGGTCGGCAGTTTCGTGAACAGCCTCCCGCTGCAGCTGACGGTTCCCATGGACCGCGGCACGGGAGAGTGGCTGCGCGAAGTCCAGGCGCTGCACGCGGCCGCGCGCCGCTTCGAGTTCAGTCCGCTCGCCCAGATCAAGTCCTGGACGGGGGTCACGGCGACCGAGCCGCTGTTCGATTCTCTGCTGGTGCTGGAGAACTACCCGGTCGATCTCGGTGAGGGGACCGACGCGCAGCAGCTGACGGTGCGCGGGCTGACGGATTTCGAGAAGACCAGTGAACCCCTGACCGTCTTCGTCACCGCGGCTTCCACCCTGCGTGCGCTCTATCACCGTGACCGGATCGGCTCCCAGGAGGTCGAGGAGATCCTCGGTGCCTTCCGGACTGCCCTGACCGGGTTGACGCGGCAGGCGAGGATCGGCGGTGTTGCCTCGGGCCTTGCGCGGTCCGGGCAGCCGGAACCGGCGGCGTCCGGAGGGTTCGCCCGCTACGACGACCACGGGGGAGTCCTGCCCGCGCTGGTGCGGCGATGGGTGGAGCGGACGCCGACGGCGCCCGCGGTCGTGGCTGAGGAGGGCGTGCTCACCTTCACCGAGCTGTGGGACCGGTCGTGCGCGGTCGCCGCGGTACTGGCCGACGCGGGCGTGCGTCGCGGAGCGACGGTCGGGGTCTGCCTCGAACGCTCCGTGGACCTCGTGGTGGCGGTCCTGGGCACCCAGCTGGCGGGTGCGGCGTACTTGCCGTTGGAGCCCTCGCTGCCCGAGGCACGTTTGTCGTTCATGCTGGCCGACGCCGGGGCGGAGGTGGTGATCGCACCGCCGGAACTGGCGGCCCTGGCACGTCGGCTGGGCGCGCGTCAGGTCGTCGCCCCCCTGGCAGCGCAGGAGGCCGGCACGCGTCGGCCACCGATTGCGGCGCAGGGTTCCGATATCGCGTACGTCATCTACACATCCGGATCCACTGGACGCCCCAAGGGCGTCGCGATCACGCACGACGCGATCCTCAACCGTCTGCTGTGGGCGCAGGACACCTTCGGGCTGACTCCGGACGACCGCGTGCTCCAGAAGACGCCGTTCGGTTTCGATGTCTCCGTGTGGGAGCTGTTCTGGCCACTGATCACGGGTGCGGTGATGGTGGTGGCCCGCCCCGGCGGACACCAGGACGCGGCCTATCTGGCCGGGCTCCTGGCGGACGAAAAGGTGACGACCGCTCACTTCGTGCCGTCGATGCTGGAACTGTTCGTGGACGACCCGGGCGCCGCTGAGCTGCCGGCCCTGCGCCGGGTGCTCTGCAGCGGCGAGGCACTGCCTCATGGCCTCACCCGCAGGTTCGCGCAACTCCTGCCGCGCGTCGAGCTGCACAACCTCTACGGGCCGACCGAGGCCGCAGTGGACGTGACGTGGTGGGACTGCGCAGGGACAGCCCCTCCAGGGGTGGTCCCCATCGGTCGGCCGGTGGCCAACGTGCGGGCCCACGTCCTGGACGGCCGACTCGCGGAGGCGCCTCGGTCGGTACCGGGTGAGCTGTATCTCGGGGGCGTCCAGCTTGCGATCGGGTACGTGGGACGGCCGGGCCTCACCGCAGCCACGTTCGTCGCGCATCCGCTGGCGGGCCCCGGCGGACGTCTGTATCGCACCGGCGACAAGGTGCGCAGGCTCGCGGACGGCTCACTGGAATTCCTCGGCCGCGTCGACCGGCAGGTGAAGATCAACGGCTATCGGATCGAACTCGGAGAGGTGGAGCACACCCTGACCAGCCATCGCGCGGTGCGCGAAAGTGCGGTCACTGTGCATGTACGCGGCGAACACCGCGAGCTCGCGGCGTACGTGACCGTCTCCGATGCCGACGCCGACCGGGAGGGGGTGCCCGCACAGTTGAGGGCCCACCTCGCCGAGCGGCTGCCGCGCCACATGGTGCCGGCGACGGTCACCGTCCTCGCCGCGATGCCGCTGAACCCCAACGGAAAGCTCGACCGGGCGAAGCTGCCCGACCCGCGCACAGCGGTGCAGGTGACGGACGGCCGTCCGTGGAAGGGACCGGAGACCTCGGCCGAGAAGGCCGTCGCCGCCGCCTTCGAGGCCGTGCTCGGGGTGCGGTCGATCGAGCGCGACAGTGACTTCTTCGAACTCGGCGGAACATCCTTCGACGCGGTGCGCGCGGTGCGGCGGATCGAAGGAGCCACCGTTCCGCTGATCACCACACACCCGACCGTGCGCGGGCTGGCAGCCGCGCTGCAGTCACCGGGGTCCACGGCGGGCATGCTCCTGAGCCTGGCACCGCGTGTACAGCCTGCGACGCACTTGGTGTGCGTGCCGTTCGGCGGCGGCAGCGCCATCGCCTACCGCGCACTCGCCAGTCATCTGTCGCCCGATGTGTCGCTCCAGGCGGTGACGCTTCCGGGACACGAACCCGGCAGCGACCCGCAGTTGCGGTCCATCGACGCCATCGCTGGTGAGTGTGCCGCCGCGGTGCTGGAGCTGCCGCCCGGCCCGATTGCCGTCTACGGGCACTGCGTCGGAGTGGCGCCGGCCGTCGAGGTCGTCCGCCGCGTCGAGGCCGCGGGGCGACCGGTCGAGCGGCTGTTCCTGGGCGCCTCCTACCCGTTCTACGAGCCGCGTCGTATCGGGCGCGCCATCCAGCGGGTGCTGGCGGCGCTGGTGCAGCGCGGGTGGCTCCGGGTGGGCGCGCGGACGGTGGGAACGACCCGGGGGAGTGTGCCCGAAGCCGATGAGGCGGAGGTGCGTTATCTGCGTTCCATCGGCGGCTTCGGCAGTGAGGTCGACGACGAGACCATCGCGTTCGTGATGCGAGCCTTCCGGCACGACGTCACCGAGGGCGGCCGCTACTTCGCCGACGTGTGGACCCGCGGGACCGAGCCGTGGCTGAGCGAGCCGGCGGAGCCGCTCACGCCGCTCTCGACACCGATCACGTTCATCGCGGGCACCGCAGACCCGATGACCACCGGATACGGCCGTGGGGTGCGGTTGTGGGACCGGTTCAGCACCAGTGTCGACCTCGCCGTGATCCCCGAGGGCAGTCACTACTTCCTCCAGGACCAGGCGGAGGCGCTGGCCGGTGTGATCGAGAAGTCCCTGCAGGGCCACTGCGGCCGCTGCGGAGCGTCGACGTTGGCCGGCTGACGTCGGCCGACCCGCCCGTGGGCAGCGGCCCAGGGCGTGTTCCGATACCCCCGTCGCCCGCCCGAGGAGTCTCGAACAGGCCCCGGCTCAGTGTGCCCGCGCGGTGCGCCAGGTGACCTCGCAGGGGAGAGAGGCGAAGCCGCGCTGGTGCGGGGTGTGGACGCGGCGCGCACGATCGGCGTCGATCTCGTACGCGGACACGGCGGCGCCGATCTCCTCCAGCGCGATACGCATCTCCATCTTGGCCAGCACCGAGCCGAGACAGTGATGCGGTCCGTGCCCGAAGCTGATCATCTTGCTGGTGTCGCGCTCCAGGTCGAAGCGCTCCGGGTCGGGGAAGACCCGCGGGTCGCGGTTGGCGCACGCGGGCAGGACGGCGATCCGGGCACCCGCGCGCAGCCGGACGCCGTGGAGTTCGATGTCCTCGGTGAGGCGACGGGCCACCATCTGGCTCGCCGAGTCGTAGCGCAACGTCTCGCTCGCCCATTTGTCGGCGTTCCCGTTCAGTCCGGCCCGCTGGACCTCGTGATCGAGATGCCCGTGGTACCAAGCGTTGCCGATGGTCTTGCCGGTGGATTCATTGCCCGCGCCGACCATGACGAACAGGAATCCGACGATCTCCGAATCGGTCAGTCGTCGACCGTCGACCTCTGCCGCGATCAGGGTCGAGGTCAGGTCCTCGCCGGGGCCGCTCTTGCGAAGGTCGGTGACGAGTGCGACGAAGTACTGGGCCATGCGCAGCGCTGCCGCCGTCGCGGTCGGCCCCCGCTCGTCGGACATGTCTTCGCGTACGTTGAGCGCATCCGTGTCCGCGCGGATCAGGTCCCAGTCCCACTCGGGTATGCCGAGCATTTCGCACAGGACGTCGTTGGGCAGGGCTGCGGCGTAGTCGGTGGCGAAGTCGAAGCGTTGCTGACCGCGCAGGGCGTCGAGCCGGTCGCGGGTGATCTCGCGGATCCGCGCTTCCATCGCGGCCACGCTGCGCGGGGTGAAGGCGCTGGAGACCAGCGCGCGGTAGACACCGTGGTCGGGCGGGTCCATGGCGAGGAAGAAGCTGGTCTTGGGGGCGTGCGGGCCCCAGAGTTCGGGTTCCAGTGAGATGCCGAACCGATTGGAGAACCGCCGCGGCCGGCGCAGTGCGTCGACGACGTCGGCGTGGCGGGACAGCGCCCAGAAGTCCCGTTCCTCGTTGCGGTACACGGGAGCGTGCTCCCGCATCCAGGCATAGAACGGATACGGGTCCTCATGGATCCGGAAGTCGAAGGGGTCGTAGCCATTGGGGAACAGATCGGCGGGAGCGGGCGCTCCGCCCACGGCGACCGGATCGTCGTCCATGCCGGGTCCTCCTGGATCGGTAGTGGTCGGAGCCGGGCGGCCGCTCAATGGCCCGTGGAGGAGCCGACCGCGTCGACCCGCGGCTTCGGTGCCGCGTTCCTGGCGGTCGGGGCGGTCAGCGGCACGTCGTCGCGCAAGGCACGCAGGTCGCGTGAGAGGTAGGCGAGCCGCGCAACGATCAGGACGGCCACCCCGAGCAGCAGGATGAGGAAGGCCGAGCCGCGTCCCGTACCGGTGCCGATCACCCGGCCGACGGTGTCCGCCAGGGCGCCGTCCGGACGCAACAGCGGCTCGAAGATCCGCTCGGAAACGGGACCGGCGAGCATGTAGCCGGTGAACAGCACCGTGTTGGTGATCATGTTGAAGGTGGCGAAGGCACGACCCTGCAAGCCGGGCTCCACCTCGGTCTGCAGAACACTCCGGCTGGTTCCTTCAATGATCATCGAGGAGAACTGGAAGCCGAAGGCGGCGACGGCGACCAGGGCGATGTTCGGGCGCAGGGCGCCCAGGCAGAGGAAGAACCCGAGCGGCACGGCCAGCCCGGCGATGCCGTGGATCCGTTTCGGCGGCCCTCCCCACGCGGCCATGGTGGCGCCGCCGAGGAACATGCCGACCCCGCCGGCCGACAGCACCGCACCCAGCGCCGTCACCGAGGCCATGCCGATGACCAGCGGCGTGAAGAGGACGTCGACGAAACCGACCGCCAGATTGAGCGCCGCGTAGAAGCAGAGCAGCGGGACAAGCCCACGCCGGGTGGCGAGGTGGCTCCAGCCTTCGCGGATCTCTCCGAAAATGCCGGCCGGTCGCTCCTTCGGCGCGGCGGGCCGCGGGATGCGGATCCGCAGGAGGATGACGATATTGAGCAGGAACGTCACGCAGTCGATGGTGAGGATTCCGGGCAGCCCGATCGCGACGATGAGCACCCCGCCGAGTGCCGGAGCCACGGTCTGACTCACCGCGGTCGCGGTCATCACCATTCCGTTGGCGCGGCCCAGTTGGTTGCGGGGGGCGAGCTGCGTCACGCTCGCGTTCAGCGCCGGAACGAGGAACGCTCCCAGCGCCGAGCGGATGGTGATGGTGATGAAGATGTGCCAGGGCTGGAGAACCCCCAGGCCGGAGAGCAGGGCCAGGGAGAGGCTCGTGCACACCCCCACCATGTCGCTGGCGAGCATCACCGTGCGCCGGTTCCAGCGGTCGACCAGTGCTCCGGCGAAGGGGGAGAGCGCGATCGCCGGCAGCAGCGACAGGATGAAACCGACGGCGAACTGGATCGTCGAGCCGGTCTCCAGATAGATCCAGACGGTGAGCGCGAACGCGGTCAGCGCCGTGCCCGTCAAGCTCGCGATGTAGCCCCCGCAGAGCACCGTGAACCTTCGCACCGGTCGACCGTCCGATCTATGCCTGTCGGCGTGGTAGATGGCTTGTGTTGACGCGCACTGACGCCCATGGTCGGGGAGGGCTCGGCGGGAGTGCATCCCCCGAATTCTGGGACAGCGCGATCCGCGAAACGGCCGAGTGCGACCGCACGTCCCGGAGCCGGACGTCGATCGCGCCGAATGGTGTCGGCGCTCACCCCGGCCCGGGTGACCCGCGTCGGTCGAAGACGCGTCGCATCCGATCACTCAGATCGCGAGGACCAGGCGGCGCGGGATCTCCAGGCCGACGCCTACGAGCAGATGGGCTATCAGGCGGAGGGCCCGCAGTGGCGCGGCATCTTCCTCACCGCGGCCAAGGAACTGCGCGAGGGCGTCCAGCCCGCCACGTTCGCCACCGCGAGTCCGGACACCGTCCTCGCCATGCCCGTCGACATCCTCTTCGACTACGCCGCCGTCCACCTGATCGGCGACAAGGCGGCGACCGCCGACCTCCGGATCGACTTCTGCTTCACGGACATGGACGAGACATGGTCGATGTGGGTCGCGCGCGGGGTCCTCAACGCGCGTCGCGGCGCCGCCCCGGACACGCAACTCACCGTCACGGGCCCCAAGGCGGCTCTGGTGGGTGTTCTGCTCAACCCGTCGAGCGCGGCCCCGCTCGTCGAGTCCGGAAAGCTCCGTCTCGACGGCGACGACACCGTTCTTCTGACGCTGGGCGGGCTCCTCGACGCGTTCGACCCCGACTTCGACATCGTGACGCCCTGACCGAGCGGTCGGCTGCTTTGCGTGTAGGGGAGGACCGACCGCACGCGCCGGATTGCCCGGGGCGCAATGACGGTCCCAGGCAACCGGCTTGAGCTCTAGAAGAACCCAAGTTTCTTCGGGCTGTATGAAGTCAAAACGTTCTTCGTCTGCTGGGGTACACGCCCGATCGCACTGTTGGCCTGCGGAAACAAGTGGAATCGTGCGCTGCGAAGCCGAGTTGGTCCGCATCTGGTCCGGATCGTGGTGAGGAGTTCATAGTGCTGGCGAGCGGGCCTGAGGAGAGGGTGCTGCAGGCCACTCGCGGATCACCCTGGGGCTGCTGGTGTGCCGGATTGGCCAGATGTCTGAGTACATCGATGAGGTCGAGGCGCGGAGGGCGCGGCTCGTCGCGGTGGGTGACAACTCGGAACGCTTGGAGAGCGAGGCGTCGTTCGCCGCACTGTGTGGAGTCAGCCCGGTGGAGCGTTCTTCGGGGCGCCGGTATTTCCGCCGCCTGAACCGGGGTGGTGATCGTCAGGCCAACGCCGCACTGCACCGCATCGTGTTCACCCGCCTACGCGTTGATGCGCGTACACAGGAGTATTACGAACGCCGGCTGAAGGAGGGCAAGACCCGGCGGGAGATCGTCCGGTACCTCACACGCTACGCGGCCCGGTAGGGGTGTACCCGGTGGTGAGGCCATCGAGCGTGCGCGAGGTGGCGGCAGTGCACCGGCGTCGTGGATCAGCCTCGACGAGGTCACCTGCCGCGCCGCCGCCGGGGAGCGAAGGAGAACGCGGCGGAAGCGCCCGGTGTTGCGGCAGGCGGCGCCCGCGGTTGCCGAGTAGCGTCGTGGACCAACTCGACGCGGAAGGCACGAAAACATGGCACAGGACGCTTCACAGCGCGCGCTGGACGAGGTGTGCGCGCTGATGCGTGCGGCATCGCCGCGCACGGCGCGCGGTGTATGGCGGGAAGAGTCGCGGCGGCGCGGCCGACAGGAGAGGCGATTCTCCTTCCGGGCCCCGCAGCAGTGGCGGGTCGAACTGGACGGGGCGTTGCGTGTGGTGTCGGACGGGGTCCGCTCCGCGTCCCCCGACGGAGACACCTGGTACTGGGTGCCGGCCGACCGGGCTCACCACAGCGTCGGTCTGTGGATGATGCTGTTCCCGGACGCCGCGCCACTGTGGGGACGCCCCGGCGACCTGTACCGTCCGGCCCGGATCCTGCCGTCCTCACCGGACCGTCCCAGCCTGGTCACCGTCCGGTTCGATCCGATGGAGACGGCGGAACCAGTGCCGCTCACCGTCGAGGTCGACGAGGCCAGCGGAGTCGTACGGACGTGGAGTTCGCCGGCAGGACGACAGTGGTTCGATGCACTGGAGCTGAACGTCGAGCTGCCCGAGGCCCAGTTCGAGGTGCCGGCCGCTGCGCTGCCGGACCCGTCGTTCACCTGAACCGGATCACTTGAACTCGCAGAGAGCAGGCGTACCTCGTGGAGTCCAGCAGTCCCAGGACTTGGTCTTGAACGTGTCGGCCGTCCACGGGCCTCCACCCGGCTTGGGAACACCCTGGGCCTCGAACTGTGCGCCCAGCGTCGCGTGATACGTGGAATCGTCCTCGAGCCTGTTCCCGTGGATGAGCTTTGAGGTCCAGGTGCGCTTGAATGCCTTCGGCGATACGGGCCAGCTCCCGCAGCCCCCTTCCGGCAGGCCTCCGTTGCTGTCCTGACAGGACACGGTGAGCATCGGCTTGATGGCGGGGCCGACCATCACATCGAACGACACCTTGAACCGAGGCTGACGGCCGTTGAGCGACGTGCGCACAGTGAATCGGACACGCCCCTCGACAGCGTGTCCTGTCCCGTAGATGCCGTTGGCCACGGACTCGGCGATGTAGTCGCTGATGACGCGGTGGCACGTGATGTCACCGCACCACTCGCCATCGCGACGTCCCTGGTCCTGTCCCGATACATGGACGGGGCGTGTCGCGAGCGGTGTGAAGCGGTCCTCCGACTGCCCCGACAGTAGGCGCACGGACTCCCGCAGCCCCTCCGCCGTGCAGAACCACCGGTCGGCCGCTCGCTGCAGGGCCCTTTCCACGCAGGGCCGCAGAGTTTGGGGGACCCTTACGCCGTCCTGTGGCACCGGAGCGGCCACGACGGGCCCCATGGACAGGAGTGAAAGGGCGGGCACGGCAGCGGCAGCGGCGACGGCGACGGCGGCCCGGCGAAGGCGCGGACGGGCAGAACCGGCGGTTGTCGGCATAGGGATCTCACCTTGAACGCGATCACGAGCTGGGATTCCGATAGAACCCCGCCCGCTTGTGCTGAGCATCTTCTGTTGACCCGGTAGAGCCCTGGTGCCGGCCCGGGACGGGCGACACCTAGGTCCTGCTCGCGGACATCGCAGAGAAGGAGGATCTGCCGCCCGACAACGAGGTCACCGAGACGCAGATTGGTGAGCAGCACGGTGCGTACGGAATGGCACTCATCGGCATCGGCAGCTTCATTGAACGGATCCAGATGGACGCCATGACTTCATGGCGATCGTCCCTGAGTACCAAAACTTCGTGCACCTCCGTCAACAACGTGAACGCCTCGAGACCACCCGAGAGCACACTGCCGTGTGATCACGCCCACCACCCTGGTCACGGATGGTGGCTGTGCCCGTGGGTGCCTGAAAGGGCAAAACTCCTTCCAGGCAACCGACTTGAGGCTCTAGAAGAACCCAAGCTTCTTCGGGCTGTAGGAAACCAGAAGGTTCTTCGTCTGCTGGTAGTGGTCCAGCATCATCCGGTGGTTCTCCCGTCCGATCCCCGACTGCTTGTATCCGCCGAACGCCGCGTGCGCCGGGTACGCGTGGTAGCAGTTCGTCCAGACGCGGCCCGCTTGGATCGCACGCCCGGCCCGGTACGCCGTATTGATGTCGCGGGTCCACACGCCGGCCCCGAGGCCGTACAGGGTGTCGTTGGCGATCTTGATGGCGTCGTCGTAGTCGGCGAACGAGGCGACCGAGACGACCGGGCCGAAGATCTCCTCCTGGAAGATCCGCATGCGGTTGGTGCCCTCGAAGATCGTGGGCTGGACGTAGTAGCCGCCCGCCAACTCGCCGTCGTACTCGATGCGTTGTCCGCCCGTGAGGACCTTGGCGCCCTCCTGCTGGCCGATGTCCAGGTAGGAGAGGATCTTCTGGAGCTGGTCGTTGGAGGCCTGGGCGCCGATCATGGTGTCGGTGTCCAGGGGGTGGCCGGGCTTGATGGCCTCCGTGCGGGCGATCGCCGCGTCGATGAACTCGCTGTAGTGACCCTGCTGGATCAGTGCGCGGGAGGGGCAGGTGCAGACCTCGCCCTGGTTCAGGGCGAACATCGTGAAGCCTTCGAGGGCCTTGTCGCGGAAGTCGTCGTCCTTCGCCCAGACGTCGTCGAAGAAGATGTTGGGGGACTTGCCGCCGAGTTCGAGGGTGACCGGCTTGATGTTCTCCGAGGCGTACTGCATGATCAGGCGGCCCGTCGTCGTCTCGCCGGTGAAGGCGACCTTCGCGACACGGGAGGACGACGCCAGGGGCTTGCCCGCCTCCACGCCGAAGCCGTTGACGATGTTGACGACGCCCGGCGGGAGCAGGTCCTTGATCAGGTCCATCAAGACGTGGATCGACGCCGGGGTCTGCTCGGCGGGCTTGATGACGACCGCGTTGCCGGCGGCCAGGGCCGGGGCGAGCTTCCAGGTCGCCATCAGGATCGGGAAGTTCCACGGGATGATCTGCGCGACCACGCCGAGCGGCTCGTGGAAGTGGTACGCGATGGTGTCGTCGTCGATCTCGGAGAGGCTGCCCTCCTGCGCCCGGACCGCGCCCGCGAAGTAGCGGAAGTGGTCGATGGCCAGGGGGATGTCGGCGGCCAGCGTCTCGCGGACCGGCTTGCCGTTCTCCCAGCTCTCGGCCACCGCGAGGAGCTCGAGGTTCTGCTCCATGCGGTCGGCGATCTTCAGGAGGATGTCGCCGCGGTCGCCGGGCGACGTACGGCCCCACGCGGGCGCGGCGGCGTGCGCGGCGTCGAGGGCGCGCTCCACGTCCTCCGCGGTGCCGCGCGCGATCTCGGTGAACGGCTGCCCGTTGACCGGTGAGGGATTCTCGAAGTACTGGCCACGGGCGGGCGGTACGTACTCGCCGCCGATGAAGTGGTCGTAGCGGGCCTCGTAGGAGACGACGGAGCCCGGGGTGCCCGGGGCTGCGTAGCGGGTCATGGTGAGTTGCCTCCTGTCTCGGCTGCCCGCCGTTGGGCAGCTTTCGCTCGGGAGGCTAGGAGCGCGTACGTTGCAGCTACGTTGCGTGCGCGGGCCCGGCGCCCTGTTCGGCGTCCAGCGTGGCCAGGCGGGCCAGGACCGGCGGCGTCGGCCGGACCGCCGCGAGCGCCTGCCATACGTCGAGGTCGTCCTCGCCCCACGGGGCGTGCGCCCAGTCGGCGAGCAGGTCGGGATCGCCGCGGGCGATGAGCGCCGCCCGCAGCCCGTCGGACACCCTGCGCCGTATACGAGCCACCGCCGGCGCCTGCGACGCGGGCAGCAGCGGGCCGGTGTACGCGGACGCCGCCGCCGTCACCGACCCTGAGCCGAGGCGCCGCTCGACCGTGTCCAGGTCCGACTCCACGGGGACGGTGAGGCGGTAGGGGCGTGACGTGAGGACGCCCGTGCCCAGCACCCGGCGCAGCCGCGCCAGTTCGGCCCGCAGCGTCACGGGGGTCACGGACTCGTCCTCGTACAGCTGGCAGAGCAGTTCGTCGCCGGTCAGGCCCTCCGGGTGGCGGGCCAGCAGGACGAGCAGTTCGCTGTGCCGGCGGCTGAGGCGGGCCTTTTTGCCCGACGGGGTGAGCAGCAGGGCCTCGTCGCGGCCCAGCACATTAAGGCGCAGTCCCTGCTCCCTGCTGGACTGCGGTGTGAGCAGGGCGAGTTGGGACTCGGCCGCACGCGCCACGGCCTGCACGAACGCCAGGCTGTGTGGATGCGCGAGCCCGTCGCCGCCCGTGATGTCGACCGCGCCGAGCAGCCGGCCGGTGCGGGGGTCGTGCACCGGCGCCGCCGCACACGTCCACGGCTGCACCTGGCGGATGAAGTGCTCGGCGGCGAACACCTGCACCGGGCGGTCCACGGCGACCGCCGTGCCCGGCGCGTTCGTGCCCATCGCCGACTCCGACCAGAGGGCGCCCGGCACGAAGTTCATCCGGTCCGCCCGCTGCCGGGTGACCGCGTGCCCTTCGACCCAGAGCAGCCTGCCCTGCGTGTCGCACACGGCCAGGAGATGCTCGCCGTCCGTCGCGAACGTGCCCATCAGCTCGCGGAACAGCGGCATGACGGCAGAGAGCGGATGCTCCGCCCGGTACGCCCCGAGATCGCTGTCGGTCAGCTCCACCGACGCCGAGGCGTCCGGGTTGACGTGCGCGCCCGCCGAACGCCGCCACGACGCGGCGACCACCGGCCGCACCGGGCGGGCGACGGTGCCCGCCGCGGTGAACCGGTCGTGGGCGCGACGCAGCGCCCGCACCCGCTCGGACGGATCGGTACCCGGCTCCAGGGCGACCCATGGATCGGTCAACGCTGCCTCCCCGACACGTTCTTCACTCGACGCGTTCCTCACCCGGCACGTTCCTGACGGCGGTGGGGACATCGTCGCTCCGGGGACGGAGACCGACAAGGCGCGCGGCACCGATCGCACGAGGTGGCACATGCCGCGTGGGGGTGTGAGGACCGGCCGGTCGCTGTCGGTCAGGCGAAGTTGACCATCCTCAGGTAGCGGGTCCAGTCCCAGTACGGGCCGGGGTCCGTGTGGTCCGTACCGGGCACCTCCACGTGTCCGAGGATGTGCTCGCGGTCCCTCGGGATCCCGTAGCGCGCGCAGATCGACGCGGTCAGTGCCGCCGACTGCTGGTACATCGCGTCCGTGAAGTACTGCGGCTTGTCCACCCATCCCTCGTGCTCGATGCCGATGCTGCGCGTGTTGTAGTCCCAGTTCCCCGCGTGCCAGGCGATGTTCTTCTCGCGTACGCACTGCGCGACGTGTCCGTCGGACGAACGGACGACATAGTGCGCGGTGACCTGCTTGGCGGGGTTCTTGAAGATGGCGAGGGTGTCGGCGTAGGTCTCCTGCGTGACGTGGATGATCACGTAGTCGATCGGATAGGAGGAAGGGCGGCTGGAGACCGTGTAGTTGGAGGTGCTCGCGGGGACGGACTCGGCCAGGGGGTAGTCGACCGCCTGCGCTCCGGCGGCGGCGCGGCCCGCGGGCAGCAGCGCTCCGGGTACCGCGGCGAGCGCCCCGGCCTGGAGGAGACGGCGGCGGCTGGTGCCGGGGGAGTGCGAACCTCTTGCTCGGTCCATGACGATCCTGCCTTTCGACTGGCTCGGACGGTGGGGGGAAACGAACCGGCAGTGCTACGGCGCCCGGTATGGCTCGGGGCGCGGCAGCGTCGCCGCTATCTCACGCAGCCGCGCATGGAGTCCGCGGTGCGTCTCGTGTGTCGGCAGCCATTCCTTGCGGAGCTTGGCGACGCACGTGTAATTGGTGTCGCAGACGTTCGCCAGCGGCGACTCGACCGTCTGCGTCGCGAACTGGTAGGCGTCCAACTCGCTGAAGCCGTAGTCCCTGACGAGCCACTGCACCAGGTCGAGCTGGGATATCCGGAACGCGTCCTCCAGCGGTCGGGCCGAGCCCGTCGAGATGATGTGGGTGTCCGACTCGATCCGCGGCCAGGGTGTCGCCACGCCCTTGAGCAGTTCCACGATCACGACGGTGCGCATCGCGCACTCGACGGCGACCCCGCAGGTCTCGCCCTCGCCCTGTCGGGCGTGCCCGTCGCCCAGGCTCAGCAGCGCGCCCTCCACGTTCACCCCGAGGTAGCAGGTGACGCCCGCCCTCATCTCCGGCGTGTCCATGTTGCCGCCGTGCGCGTCGGGGACGAGCGCCGAGCGCACCTCCAGGTTCGCCGGGGCCACGCCCACGGTGCCGTGCATCGGGTCCATCGGCAGCTCCACCGTGAACGCGCTGTCCCGCGCGGCGAACTGAGCCGTGCGCCGGCCCCGGTCGAGCTGCCAGATCCAGACCGCCTCGGGGAGCGGCTGCTGGAGTGTGGCGGTGGTGTGCGTGGACGTGAGCGCCCCGAACAACGGCACCGTCGTGGAGGCCGCCCAGTCGCGGGCCGGCTCCACCGACACGAAGTGCACGGCGACCGTGTCGCCCGGCTCCGCGCCCTCGACGTGGAAGGGACCCGTCTGGGGATTGAGATACGGGAATTCGCAGACTTCCGACACCAGGTCCTTCTCCGAGCGGACCCGGCCCGCGAAACAGTCCTCCGTGTACAGGTCGAGGACGGTGCCCGGCGCGATCCGCGCGACGGGCGGCGCGCCGCCGAACGTCCAGGCGTACTCGCCGGGTTCGGGCCGGACCGTCAACATCCGGGGGTCGCTCATGAGGTCTGAGCTCCGCTCTGTGTGGGGTGGGCGGTCGGTGCGGGGTCGCCGAGCGGGGCCCGGGCCGTCTCGGGTGTGCGCTCCGGATGGCGCCGCGGGAGGGCCACCGGGACAACGACGCCGAGGGCGCGCCGGATACCGGCCACCGGACCCGGTCCCGCCCGTGCGGTAGCGGTGGTGCTGTCGCCGACGTCCCCCGACACAGGAATCCCCCTTCCCGTGCGCACGCCTCCACCCACCGGACGAACGGGAGCGCGACGCCTCGCGTGAAGTACCGTACGGGGCCCGCCGGTTGAGGCGAAAGAGGGCGCGGCGGATCTGTGGATAACCCACGCACTGTGAATAACCGCACGTCAGAGGGGCTTCAGAGGTTCGGACCACTGGCGGTACCCATGAGGCCCGCCCGCCCTACCCCACCGTCCCCACGGCACCCATCGGATCGTCGAGCACACCCCGCACCACCGAATGCGCCGCCCCGAGCAGCGGACCTTCCGATCCGAGGCGCGATACGACGACCCCGTCCGCCGGCGTGGCCGTCCGCCGCGTCAACTCCCTTTCGAGGGACGGCAGAAGCCACGGCGCGAGCCGGGAGAGGGCGCCGCCGAGGACCACCGCGCGCGGGTCGATGAGGTTCACCGCCCCCGTCAGCGCGATACCGAGGGCAGTGCCCGCTCCGCGCAGCGCCTTGCGGGCGGCGGCGTCACCGGACTCGGCCCGCTCGGCCAGCAGGGAGACCCGGTCGGGGCCCGGTGCGATCCCCGCCGCGTGCAGGACCGCCTCCTCGCCGGCGTACTGCTCCAGGCAGCCCCGCCCGCCGCACGGGCAGGCCGGCCCCTCGGGCCGCACCGGCACATGGCCGAGTTCACCGGCGAACCCGCGTGTCCCGCGCAGCAGTAGACCGTCCACGACGAGTGCCGCGCCGATGCCGATCTCGGCGGACACGTGGAGGAAGTCTGCGGGGGAGTCGTCGGCGAGCCACAGTTCGGCGAGTGCGCCGAAGTTCGCCTCGTTGTCGACCGTCAGCGGGACGGAGTGCGGCAGCAGCGCGGCCACGTCGGTGTCGTGCCAGTCCAGGTTGGGGGCGCGTACGACGGTGTGGGTGTCGCGCGCCACCAGTCCCGGCACCGCGACCGCGAGCCCCGCCGGACGCAGCCCCGCCGCCTCCGCCTCGTCGCTCACCTGCCGTACCAGCGCGGCCAGTTCGGCGAGCACGGGCCGCGGTGCACGCCCCCGGTTGCCGACCCGGCGTTCCGCGCGCGCCCGTACCTCGCCGCGCAGATCGACCGCGCACACCGCGAGATGGTCCACGCCCACCTCGGCGCCGAGCCCGGCCGGGCCCCGGCCGCTCACCGCGAGCGCCGAGCCGGGCCGCCCCACGCCGCCCGGCCGCTGCGGGCCCAGTTCCTCCAGGAGCCCGGCCCGGATCAACTCGTCGACGAGGGTGGAGATCGCGGCCCGGGTCAGCCCGATGCGCTGGGCCACCGACGCTCGCGACAACGGTCCCTCGGCGGCCACCGTGTGCAGCACGCGGGACAGATTGCGGCGACGCATGGCCTGCTGGGTGTCGGGCGTCCCCGGGCGCGGCCGGTGCAGTGGTGCGGTCATGCGGACATCGTCCCAGGGCGGACGGCCCGAGGTGGGCGCGGGCCGGACCCACCCGCCGTGAAGGTCCTCATCCCCGCTCCAGAAGAGCCGCCGCGCCCGACAGCACGCCCGAGATCCGGTCCATCGTCGCCTCGTCCCGCTCGACCGGATCGAGCAGCGGACCGCGCGCCGTGTCCCAGCGCCGGGCCACCGCGGCCGGATCCTCACCGGTGAGCAGGCCCGCGGCCTGCGCGGCGGCGCCGAGCGCCACGAGTTCGCGGGCCTCTGGCACCTGAACGGCCCGCCCGGAGAGACGTCGCACCGTCTGCTGCCAGGCCGCGCCCCGCGCACCCCCGCCGATGAGCAGCAGGGGAGTCGACGGATCGGCGTCGGCGGCGTCGTTGGCCAGGACCCGGTCGAGCGCGCCCAGCAGCGCGTGCACCGCCCCGTCGTAGGCGGCCTGGAGCAGCTGCCCGCCGGTCGTGTCGTGCCGCAACCCGGTCAACAGGCCGGAGGCGTCCGGCAGATCGGGCGTCCGCTCACCGTCCAGATAGGGCAGGACGGTCGCCGAGCCGCCCGCCTCCACGGCCTCCCGGTCGAGACCGAGCAGCGCGGCGATGCGGTCGACGGCGAGCGTGCAGTTCAGGGTGCAGGCCAGCGGCAGCCAGTCGCCGCGGGCGTCCGCGAAACCGGCCACCGTGCCCGACGGGTCGGCGGGCCGGTGCCGGGACACCGCGTACACCGTCCCGGAGGTGCCGAGGCTGAGCACCGGCGTGCCCGGCCGCAGGCCCAGACCTAGAGCGGCGGCGGCGTTGTCACCGGTCCCGGCCGCCACCAACGTGCCCTTGGCGAAGGGAAGTTCACCGGAGGCGTCGCGCACCGTGCCCGCGACCTCGCCGGGGCCCACCACCCTGGGCAGCAGCGCGGGATCGAGCCCCACCCGGCCGAGCACGTCCTCGTCGTACGCCTCGGTGGACGACGCCCACCACCCCGTACCGGACGCGTCGCCGCGGTCCGTCGTGCCCGCGCCGGTCAGGCGCCCGGTCAGGTAGTCGTGGGGGAGCCGCACCGCCGCAGTGGCCCGCACGGCCTCCGGCTCGTGCTCGGCCAGCCACGCCCACTTCGAGACGGTGAACGAGGCGCCTGGCACGCTCCCGAACCGCTCCGCCCACGCCTTCGGACCGCCCAGTTCGTCCACCAGGTGCCGGGCCTGCGGCGCGGAGCGCACGTCGTTCCACAGCATCGCGGGGCGCACCGCGCGCCCCTGCGCGTCCAGCGTCACCAGACCGTGCTGCTGACCGCCGACCGACACCGCGGCGGCCCGCCGAGCGGCGTCCCCGCACCGGGCGAGGGCCTCGCGCAGCGCCGCGTACCACTCCTCGGGGTCGCTCTCCCGGGCCGCGCCCGTCGTCACCGTGTGCGGCGCCTGCCCGCTCGCCACCACCGCACCCGTGGCGACGTCGACGACCAGCGCCTTCGTGGACTGCGTGGAACTGTCGATCCCTACGACGAGGGGACCGTCGGCAGCGGACATGCGGCTCTCCTGACTCGTACCTGATGCGTATGTGAATCGGGCCGCGCCCGGTCCCGTACCGAGGCGGCTCTTCCCAGCGGCGTGCCCGCATACTAATTTGTAAAGCGCCATGACGAAATAGGCGGGCGGCGAGCGCTGCCGTGCGCCCGGCAACGGTGAGGGAGCCGCAAGATGACCTACCAGCCCACGCGCGAGGACAAGTTCAGTTTCGGCCTGTGGACGGTCGGCTGGCAGGGCGTCGACCCGTTCGGTGTCGCCACCCGGCCCGCGCTCGACCCCGTCGAGTCGGTGCAGCGCCTGTCCGAACTCGGCGCGTACGGCGTGACGTTCCACGACGACGACCTGATCCCGTTCGGCGTCTCCGAGGCCGAACGCGAGTCGCACATCAAGCGTTTCCGGCAGGCGCTCGACGCCACGGGCATGGTCGTCCCGATGGCGACGACGAACCTGTTCACGCACCCGGTCTTCAAGGACGGCGGCTTCACCGCCAACGACCGTGACGTGCGCCGCTTCGCGCTGCGCAAGGTCGTCCGCAACATCGACCTGGCCGCCGAGCTCGGCGCGAAGACGTACGTGGCGTGGGGCGGCCGCGAGGGCGCCGAGTCCGGCGGCGCGAAGGACGTCCGCGACGCCCTCGACCGCATGAAGGAGGCCTTCGACCTCCTCGGCGAGTACGTCGTCGAGCAGGGCTACGACCTGAAGTTCGCCATCGAGCCGAAGCCGAACGAGCCGCGCGGCGACATCCTGCTGCCGACCGTCGGTCACGCTCTCGCGTTCATCGAGCGCCTGGAGCGCCCGGAGCTGTACGGCGTCAACCCGGAGGTCGGGCACGAGCAGATGGCGGGTCTGAACTTCCCGCACGGCATCGCCCAGGCGCTGTGGGCGGGCAAGCTCTTCCACATCGACCTCAACGGCCAGCACGGCACCCGCTACGACCAGGACCTGCGCTTCGGGGCCGGCGATCTGCGCTCCGCGTTCTGGCTCGTCGACCTGCTGGAGAGGGCCGGGTACGCGGGCCCGCGGCACTTCGACTTCAAGCCGCCGCGCACCGAGGACTTCGACGGTGTGTGGGAGTCGGCCGCCGGCTGCATGCGCAACTACCTGATCCTCAAGGAGCGGGCCGCCGCCTTCCGCGCCGACCCGGAGGTCCAGGAGGCGCTGCGGGCCTCGCGGCTCGACGAGCTCGCGCAGCCGACCGCGGCCGACGGGCTCGCCGCGCTGCTCGCGGACAAGGGCGCGTACGAGGAGTTCGACGTGAACGCGGCCGCCGAGCGCGGCATGGCGTTCGAGCGACTCGACCAGCTGGCGATGGACCACCTGCTGGCCGCCCGCGGCTGACGTCGCTTTCTCGCCCGTCCGGTCCCAACTCCCGTCAGGGGGTCGCGTGTTCGGCCCACTGACGGGACCCTGGGGGCATGGCCACGCCGCCCATGCCCCCGCAGCCGCCACCACCGCCCCCGGGCGGTCCGCCGCCCTCGGGCGGTGACTTCGGACCGCCGCACGACGGTTCCTTCGGCGCGCCGCCCCCGCGCGGGCCGGGGCGCGGTGGGCGGGGCCGCTTCGGAGTGATCGCCGCGATCGTGGCCCTCGTGGTGATCGTCGTGGTCGTGATCGTGGTGGCGACGCACGGCGGCTCCTCGGGCGGCGACGACAAGCCGTCGCCGTCCAAGAGCGGTGAGGGGTCCACGCGGTCGTCGTCGCCCCGGATTCCGAGTGAACTCCCCAGCGAGCTGCCGAGCGAGCTGCCCAGTGACCTCCCGTCGGAGCTCCCGACGGAGCTGCCCAGCGAACTGCCGAGCGGACTGCTGCCGAGCGACGTGGTGGACCTGGTCCGGTGAGCGGCCGTGCCTCGCCGGCCGGCCACCTCGCCGTACCGCCGGAGACTTAGAGCGCGCCCTTCGGCAGCTTCACGAACGTCACTCGCGTCTCGATGCCGCTGTCCACGAGCCGCCCGTTCGCGTCGAACGCCTCGGCGCCGTCCGTCATACCGAAGTCGTTGTCGTTGATCAGGGCGAGCGTGCCGTGTCCGATGACGGCCACGCCCTCGATCTTGTCCTGTACGCCGTCGACGGTGTTCAGGTCGACCACGAGCCGCTTCTTGAGCACCGGCACGCCGGCGGCCGCCGGGTCGTCCAGTTGCTCCAGCGACGGGGACGTCGTCGCGTCGTCCCACTCGTCGCCCAGGATGTTCGCGCCGCGCGTGAGCCGCACCTCCTGGAGGCGGGCCGCCTTGTCCGTGCGCTCCTCCACGAGCAGCCGGTCACCGCCGAGCGCGACCACGGAGGAGATCTTGAGCTCGGAGGTGTCGTCCTCGCCGGGGTCGACGACGTCCACCGCGTCGAAGCGGTACGCGTACTCGGCGGTGACCGCCTGCTTCTTCGGCGAGAAGCGGACCAGGCGCGTGTTCCGCGAGGCGTCGCCCGCGGCTCCGTCCGGCAGGGACAGCGGGCTCTGCAGCGCCAGCACCAGGTCACCGTTCGGCAGCAGGGCGAGTCCCTCGAAGCCGCGGTTGACCTTCCGGTTCAGGAACACCGACGGCAGCGCCTCGACGACCGGGTAGTCGGCGCCCTTCAGGTGCAGTCCCTTGGGCACGTACCGGGTCAGCACCTTGCCGCGCGGCGACACGTGCACGAGCGAGGGGCCGTACTCGTCGACCAGCCAGAAGCTGCCGTCCGCGGCCCGCACGATGCCCTCGGTGTCCAGGCCGTTCGCGTTGTACGTCAGGGGCGTCTTCGCGTCGTACGTGTACGGCTTCTCGTCGCGGCTCTCCTGGTTCGACAGGCCGGTGACGGCCCTGCCGGAGGAGGTGGTGATCGGGATCGCGTCCAGCACCTTCACCTGGTCGCCGGTGACGCGGATCTTGACGATCGCCGGGTCGAAGCCGGGCACGGGGAACGTCCGGCGCTTCGTGCCGTCGATCTTGATCTGACCGTTGGGACCACGGTCGGTCACCGTCCAGAACTCGCCCTTGCGGCCCGCCGGGTAGATGTCGGAGCCGATGCCGCCGAGGTCGACCCCACGGTCGTCGGCGACGGTGCCCTTGAGCAGGCTGTTGCTGAAACCGGCCAGGGGTATGTCGCCGAGCGTGGCGCTGCCGGTGACCTCGGCCGAACCGCCGTGGTGGGACGGGGCGCCCGTCGCGGTCCCGGCGACGGCGAGCGCGGCCAGCGCGGCGAGCGGTACACCGGCGGCGACGGTGCGGCGTACGCGACGGGCGCTGCGGGAGCCGGGGACGAGCGGGGACATGGTGCCTCCAGAGGCGCTTGAACGCTGAACTGCGTGAACTGCGCACACGCTCGACCCCGGCGCCGAACTCCTGGTGACGGCAGGGTGAATGAAAGCGGTGAGGGAAAGTGAACGCGTGGCAGGCCGGACGCGTAGGACGCGCGGACGCGGTAGATGTTCGTCCCGGCGTACGGGAACCGCGCTTTGGGCGAGCCGGTGGCCGCCGGGTCCGCGGCCCGCCTCACCATCCTGGCGTGCCGGGCTCCGGCCGCAGCCGGGTGGCCCGTGCCGTGAAGCTGATGGCGTGGTAGAAGCCGCACAGCATGAGGAGGTCGAGCAGTTGCTCTGGGCCGAACTCCACGGCCAGCCGCTCCCACAGTGGGTCGTCGATGTCATGAGCGGTGTGCAGGGCGTCGACGGCCTCGACCAGCAGCCGGTCGCGCTCGCTCGTCCAGCACGCGTCCGTGCCCGAACCGTCGGCCAGCGAGGAGACCTGCGCGGCCGTCAGGCCCGCACGCCCCGCGAACCGCGCGACGTGCACTCCCCACTCGTACGCGCAGCCGCACCGGGCGCAGGTGCGGTCGATGACGATCTCGCGGTCGCGCAGGCCGAGGCTGAGATTCCGGCTGAGCTGGTAGGAGCCCCAGGAGTGCAGGGCTTCGGCCAGGCGCGGGTGGTGCGCGAACGTGCGGAAGAGGGCGATCGGCTCTTCGCCGGGCGGCATCACGCGCCGCAGCACCGGAGCGACGTCGTCGGGGTACGGGGCATCGAGCGGTGGAATGCGGGCGGACATGACATCTCCCTCGCGAACAGGATCGGGCCCTGGCGGCAGCTGCTTCTTTTTCAGAAGCGGTCGGAGCGAATGGCCGGAGCGTACTGTGTCGAAAACAGAAGCGCCATCCTGTGTCGAGCAGAACAGAACAGAACAGAACAGAACGGAACGCATCGCCGATGACGGCAACTCCCGCACCCGGAAGGCCTGTTCGCGGATCCACCACGGGTCGTCCCGTCATGGCGGCGCTGGATCTCTTCGGGCGGCGCTGGACCCTGCGCATCCTGTGGGAACTGCGCGGTGAGGCGCTCGGCTTCCGGCCGTTGCAGCACCGGTGCGACGCGATGTCGTCCAGCGTGCTGCGCCGACGCCTCCTGGAACTCCAGGAAGCCCGCCTCGTGGAGCGCGACGAGGCGGACGGCTACCGCCTCACCGGGCTCGGCGAGGACGCCTGCGCCCAGCTCGAGGGACTGAACCGCTGGTCCGAGCGATGGGCGGCCGAGGTCGGACGCTCCGCGTGAGGGCGGGATGACGTCGAGGTTTCGTCTAGGGGATCGTTATGAGCGTTGACGATCGATACGATGATGTCGCTCCGGCGCCGTACGCGTCCGGGCACGGCACCGGGGGAGGGTCCACGCCATGCGACTGCACGTCGACCGACGCCACGCGCGCGTCCTCCAACTGGTCAGGGAACGCGGCACTTTGCGCGTCGCCGACCTCGCCCGGGAGCTCGGCGTCTCGCCGGTGACGCTCCGCCGCGACGTCGAGACCCTCGCGACGCAGGGCAGACTCCAGCGGCTGCACGGCGCGGTCATGTGGCCGGGGGACGCGACCGAAGCGCCGCGCGGGGGAGGTCAGTTGGCGAACACCCCTGCGCCCGCACACGTACTCGTGCCCGGCACCGTCGTCGGCATGGTCGTGCCGACCACCGAGTACTACTACGCCGATGTGGTGCGCGGCGCCCGTGAGGCCGTCGAGGAGCGGGGCGCCCGCCTCGTCGTCGCCCTGTCGCAGTACCTGCCCGGTGAGGACACCGTCCAGGTCGACCGGCTGCTGGCCTCGGGCGCCGAAGGGCTTTTGCTCACGCCCAGTTGGGAGGCCGGCAGCCCGGGCCCCGGCGAGGGGGTGCGGATCACCGAGCGGCCGGTGCCGACCGTCCTGGTGGAGCGCTCCGCGCCGCTCGGCCATCCCGCGGCCGCCCTCGACCGGGTCCGCTCCGACCATGCCCACGGCGCGGCCGAGGCGGTGCGTCATCTGGCCGCGCTCGGCCACCGCACGATCGCGCTCGCGGCCCAGGAGTCACCGACCAGCGCCGCGCTGCGGCGCGGCCACGCGGCCGCGGTGGCGGCCCTCGGGCTGCGCCCGGCGCCCGAACAGACGCCGCCGCCGCGCACCGCCACCGAGGCCGAGCGTTTCGAGCGCACCTTCGCCTACCTGCGGGACGCCGTCGAGGAGCACGGGGTGAGTGCCGCGATCCTGCACAGCGACGTCGACGCGATCGTCCTCGTGCCCCGGCTGCGGGCCCACGGCATCCGCGTCCCCGGTGACCTCGCCGTCATCACGTACGACGACGAGGTGGCCGGCCTCGCGGACCTGCCGCTCACCGCGGTCGCCCCGGCCAAGCGGACCGTCGGCCGGCGCGCCGCCGAACTGCTGCTGTCCCGGCTCGCCGAGCGGTCAGGTACTCGCGAGCCGGGACAACACCTCGACATTCTCCCCGAGTTGCGCGTCCGGGAGTCGTGCGGCTCGCCGCTCAGGCCAGTGTGACCGTGACCTTCTGGGTCAGCCCGCCGGTCCCGGAGAGATCGCCGAACGTCAGCTTCAGCTCCCGGCCCGTCTCGGCGCCGGTCACCGAACCCGGCTTCGAGGCGACGGACCTGACCGGCCGCCGCCAGGTCAGCGTGGCCCCCTTCACCGCACGGTTCGGGTCGCTCACGCACACCGTCGCCGTGCCGTCGCGCCGCTCCCGGATCTGCACGATCAGCGGAGCGTCGACACTCACCCTGCCGACCGTCCCCGGCTCCCAGAACGTCACCGAGGTCAGCCCGAGCGACGGCACCCGGACCCCCTGCTGCGCAGCGGAGTTGACGGTGACCTGCATCCAGTCCCGCTCCAACGCCCGCGCGGCGGTGCGCTGTTCACTCGCGCCCGGCAGCACCACGTACGCGTAGGAGGCGTTCGCCGGATCCGTGCCGTGGTCGGCGAGCAGGGTCACGTACCGGCGGGTGACCGGGTCGGTCGAGCCGCCGCCGTTGATGCTCTGCCACGCCGCCGTACGCTCCTCGCGCAGCGCGGTGAGCGAGGCGCCGCCGGGGAAGAGATAGCCGCCGTGCCCGGCCAGATGGGCCCAACGGGCGTCCTTGACCGTCGAGTTCCAGCCGAGCGTGGACGGCTGCGACCGGCCGTCCACCGTGAGTCGCGCCGTCCCGGACGCCCCCAGATTGCGGTTGTCGACCACGCTCTCCACGCCGGCGCCGTCCGTGCTCGTGATGCCCGCGCCGAGGCAGACCACCGCGTCGTCGAGGAAGAACCACGACTTTTTCGCCCGCAGCGTCGACGACAGACCGCGGGTGTCCTGGGCCACCGCCGCGTACGTGCCGTCCGTCGTGCCGCCCACCCACGTCGTGTCGGGACGTGCCGCGCCCCACGTGCCGCCCTCGCCGTCCGCGAGCTTCTTGCGCGAGACCGTCGTGCCGGGCAGCCGGTACGGGTCCACGGTCGGCCAGTACCCGTCGCTGTACTGCCCGCCGCCCGTGCTGTCGCCCGCGGCCCACCAGTACAGCATCCCCGAACCGGTGTGCCAGCCGTGGATGTTCTCGCCGTTGCCGTTCTCGTAGAAGGTGATCGCCTTCGACGACATCGACACGGACGCGGTGAACCGGCTCGTGCGGTGCGCGGCCCGCGCCATCGACGGGAACAGCTTGTGCCCCGTCGGCTCGGCCCCCGCCTTGACCGCCGAGTCGTCGAGCAGCGTCGCGACCCGGGACAGCGCGGCGACGCCCAGGGTGCGGCCGCTCGTCACGTCGCTGTAGCGGTCCCGCGTGAACCAGCCCTTCGCGAGGGCCTGCCAGCGCGCGTTCTCCTCGGCGCTCGCGCCCTGCCCGAGCAGCAGGATCGACGCGATGATCCCATGCCCGCGGGAGTGGTCGTCCTGCTGGACCTTCAGCGTGTCCGTGGCGACCAGGCCGCGGCTGATCGCCCGCCCCGAGACGTTGTCCATCATCAGGCCGTCGTGCAGGAACGGCGCGTACGCGGACTCCACCGAGTCCAGGAAGATCTGCCGCCCGCTGTCGGTGATCGCCCACGTCGACCCGCCGAGCAGCGCGAACAGACGGCTCAGGCCGTCGATGAGGACCGCGCCGTACGAGCCGGTGTACGGCACGTACGTGTGCTGGATCAGCGAGCCGTCCGCGTACAGGCCGTCGCCCGAGGTGACGTAGGGGAAGACCGGCGAGACCGCGTCACGGGCGAGCGCGACCTTCGCGGCGGTGCCGTCGAGGATGCCGCGCAGGGCGAGGACGCGGCACAGGTCGATGCGGTTGGCGCCGGTGCTCGTGCCCGTGTACTTCGACACGAGCGAGTCCGGGACGAAGTGGTCGATCGCCTCGGTCGCCGCCGTCAGCTGGGCCTGGCTGAGGTGCTCGTACATGAGGACGCAGATGTCGAGCAGCCGCTGCGGGGCGCCTATCTGGAAGTTGTACCAGTTGCCGTACTGCGTCTGGGACTTGTTGTAGACCTGCGTGCCGAGGTGGTCAACGGCCGTGAGCACGGCGGTCTTGAGCGACGTGTCGCCGGTGAGGCCGGTCCCCGGCTGGCAGAACGCCTCCGCCATCGTGCGCACGCGCTCGTAACTCGTCTGGATCTTCTCGGAGTAGCCGTACGACTCCGTGTCCGTGTCCGGCTCCGGATCCCCGAACACGGCGTCCGGCCACAGCGATCCGGTGGCCGGGGCCATCGCGTCCTGCCAGGCCTTGGCCTGCGCGCCGAGCGTGGCGAGCTTCGACCTGAACGGCTCGGCGGTCGGGCTGAAGCCCTCGCCGAGGTACAACGCCCGCCACTTCGCGCGCAGTCGGGCGAACTCGTCGGCGCCGTCGGCGGCGGCTGCCGGACGGGGCACTCCGACGGTGAGCGCGGCACCGACGGCCGCCGAGGTGGCGAGGAAGGCGCGACGGGACCAGGGCAGGGACGGCGACGTCATGAAGAGCTCCGGGAGACTGGAGGATCCGCTGGGAGTAAGCGGTTTCTAGCACCCGGTGAATCAAACGCTCAAGAGAAACGACCAAATTGATCGTTTCGATCGTTCAGTGGTGGCTGAAGGGAGAGGGGCGGCGGTCAGGCCCCGACCCACACCGTCGTGATGTTGCAGAACTCCTTGATGCCGTGGCCCGCCAGCTCGCGCCCGTACCCGGACCGCTTGGCGCCCCCGAAGGGCAGGGCGGGGTGCGAGGCCGTCATTCCGTTCACGAAGACACCACCCGCCCCGCTGTCCCGGACGAAGCGGTCGATGTCGGCCTCGTCGCCGGTCCACAGGTTCGAACTCAGCCCGAAGGGCGTGTCGTTGGCGACCTCGATCGCCTCGTCCAGGTCGTCGACCCGGTACAGCGTCGCGACCGGGCCGAACGTCTCCTCGCGGTGGATCCGCATCTCGGGCGTCACATCGGCGATCACGGTCGGCTCGTAGAACCAGCCCCGGTCCGACAGGTCCTTGGGCCGCTGCCCGCCGCACAGCACGGTCGCGCCGCTCTCCACGGCCTCGTCGACCAGCTCCTCCAGATCCTTGCGGCCCTGCTCGCTGGCGAGCGGTCCGACGTCGGTGTCCTCGTCCAGCGGGTCGCCGACGCGCAGCGCCCGCATCCCCTCCACGAACGCGTCCCGGAACTCCTCGAAGGCGTCCTCGTGCACGATGAACCGCTTCGCCGCGATGCACGACTGCCCGTTGTTCTGCACGCGTGCCGTGACCGCGGTCTTCGCCGCCTTCGCCACATCGGCCGACGCCATCACCACGTACGGGTCGCTGCCGCCCAGCTCCAGAACCGTTTTCTTCACCTCGTCGCCGGCGATCGCGGCGACCGAGCGGCCCGCGGGCTCGCTCCCGGTGAGCGTCGCGGCGGCCACCCGCTCGTCGCGCAGAATGCCCTCGACCGCGCCGGACCCGACCAGCAGCGTCTGGAAACAGCCCTCGGGGAATCCGGCCCGCAGCAGCAGATCCTCCAGGTAGAGGGCGGTCTGCGGCACGTTCGACGCATGCTTGAGCAGGCCCACGTTCCCCGCCATCAGAGCGGGCGCCGCGAACCGGACGACCTGCCACAGCGGAAAGTTCCACGGCATGACGGCGAGGACCACGCCGAGGGGCCGGTAACGGACCAGGGCACGCGCCGCGCCGGAGTCCTTCACGTCCTCCTCGGACGGGTGCTCGTCGGCGAGCAGACGCTGCGCGTTCTGCGCGTACCAGCGCATCGTCTTCGCGCACTTCGCCGCCTCGGCACGGGCCGCCGCCACCGGCTTGCCCATCTCCGTCGTCATGACGCGGGCGATGTCGGGCGTGTCCGCGTCCAGCAGGTCGGCGGCCTGCAGCAACGGACGGGCCCGGTCGAAGAACGTCGTCGTGCGGTACGTGTCGAACGTCCGGGACGCCAGGGACAGCTTCGCCTCGATGTCCTCCGGGGACAGGGCGTCGTACGTCTTCAGCCTCTCGCCCGTGGCGGGGTTGACCGTCGCGATCGGCATGGGGGGCGACCTCCTCTGCGCGGTTCCTTCGACCTTCGCGCGCGGCGCGGGGCCGCGCAACGCGGGCGGCCCGGGTACCCGCAGGGCCCGGCGTCAGACCTGCTCCGCCAACCGCTGCAGGAACGCTGTCTGCGCCGTCACGATCACGGCTCGCGCCGCGTCGAGCCCGAACCACGCCACCCGGTCCAGCTCCGGGAACTCGGCGGTCCGGCCGCTGCCGCGCGGCCACTCCATCGTGAACGTGCCCGGCACCACGTCCGCCGGATCGAGATCGCCCTCCACCGCCCACACGGTGACGCGCTTGCCGCCCGACTGGGTCACCTCGCCGAGCGGCAGCGGCGTGCCGTCGGGCGCGGGCAGCCCGAGCTCCTCCCGGAACTCGCGCCGGGCCGCGTCCCAGGGCGTCTCCTCGGAGCCGTCCTCTCCGTACTCGCCCTTCGGGACGGACCACGCACCCGCGTCACGGCGGGCCCAGAACGGGCCGCCCATGTGCCCGAGCAGCACCTCGGGCCCGTCCGGAGTGCGGCGGAAGAGCAGGATTCCCGCGCTGCGCTTGGCCATGTGATCAGTCCCGGTGGAGATAGCGGATGACGGCGAGGACGCGTCGGTTCTGATCCTCCGACGCGGGAAGACCGAGCTTGCCGAAGATCGCCGCGACGTGCTTCTCGACGGTGCCCGCGGACACGTGCAGCGACTGGGCGATCGCCCCGTTCGAGCGGCCCTCCGCCATCAGCGTCAGAACGTCCCGCTCCCGGCCGGTCAGCGACGTCAGCTCCTCGCTCCGGCGCCCCGCCCCGGCGAGCTGGGTGACCACCTCGGGGTCGAGAGCGGTGCCGCCGGCCGCGACCCGCTCCAGCGCGTCCGTGAACTCGGCGACGTTCGCCACCCGCTCCTTCAGCAGGTACCCGACACCGGCCGAGCCCTCGGCGAGCAGCCGCGTCGCGTACTTCGTCTCGACGTACTGGGAGAACAGCAGGACGCCGGTGCCGGGGAGATCGCGGCGGATGTCGATCGCGGCGCGCAGCCCGTCGTCGGTGTGCGTCGGGGGCATCCGGATGTCGACGACGGCGACGTCCGGACGGTGCTCCGTCACGGCCGCGCGCAGGGCGTCCGCGTCGGCGACGGCGGCCGCGACCTCGTGGCCGCGCAGGGTGAGCATCTGGGCGAGGAGTTCGCGCAGGATGGCGGCGTCCTCGGCGATGACTACGCGCATGGGGGGAGCCTCGCACACTTCGGGACGCCGAGCGGAGGCGTCGTACTGGTCAGGCATGCACCGGCAACCTCACGGTGACGGCGGTGGGCCCGCCCCGCGGACTCGACACCGCCAACTCCCCGTCCACCGTCCGCACCCGCTGCACGAGCCCGGCCAGCCCGCCCCCGTCGACGATCCCGGCGCCGCCCCGCCCGTCGTCCGCCACCCGCAGCCGCAACACGCCCTCCCCGGCGGCCAGTTCGACGCGGACTCGGCCCGCCCCGCTGTGCTTGATGGCGTTCGCGAGCAGCTCCGCCGCGCAGTAGTAGGCGAGACTCTCGATCGCCGGGGTCGGGCGGCGCGGTATATCCACCGTCACGTCGACGGGCAGCGAGGACCGGGCGGCGAGCGTGGTGAGCGCGTCAGCGAGACCACCGTCGAGCGCCGGCGGGTGCAGACCGCGCGAGAGGTCACGCAGTTCCGTGAGAGCCTCGGCGGCGCTGTCGCGCGCGGTCTCGACGAGCCGGCGCAGCTCGGGCCGGTCCCGGTCGTCGAGCTGCTCGCGCACCATGTCGAGGCTCATCGCGAGGGCGACGAGCCGCACCTGCGCACCGTCGTGCAGATCGCGCTCCAGCCGCCGAAGGCGCGCATTGGCGTCGTCGACGGCGAGCGCCCGGGTCTCCTCCAAGTCCCTCACCCGCTCGGCGAGTCGGTCGGGCCCGAGCAGGGCCCGTACGAGACGACGGTCGGCGCGGACACACGCCCGGGTCAGCCACGGCGCGACCACGACGATCGCGCAGCCGACCACCGTCGTCCCCAACGCGCCCCACAGGGAGTGCAGTCGGGGCGAGCCGCCGAACGGCAGCGGCGTCACCAGGCTCACGTCGTCCGGGGTGAACGCCCACCGCACCGGCGCCACCACGTTCACCGCACCGACGACCCACCACGACACCGCGTACAGGGCGAGCATCGCCACCGGCAGCCGCACCACCGCGTACGCCACCGCACGCCACGCGGCCCCGTCCCGCAGCCGCGCCTCCGTCCGGTCGAACAGACCGCCGACCGCCCCCGGCGCGCCCGGATCCGCGACCCGATCGTCCAACAGGCCGTTCGCCAGGCGCCGTTGCAGAGCCCCGAGCCCCCGCGCCAGCGCCAGGCCGCCCACCAGGAACAGCACGCCGAGCACCGCCCCGACCAGGGTCAGCGTGAACGCCGTGCCCAGCGCCAGCGCCACCACGACGAGCAGGAAGCCCGCGAGCGCGGGGACGCAGGACAGGAGACAGTACGCCGCCTCCGCCCACGCCCGCCGCGTCAGACAGGCTCGCAGAACGTCACGCATCGCGACGGGCCAGGAGACGGTCGGCCGCCGCGAGGAAGGCGGCCGTGTACAGGCACAGCACGACGAACCCGGCCCACGGCGAGAGCATCCCGTCCATCGGCACCGTCACGGCGAGGGAGTTGCCCGCGATCATCGTGGGGAAGAACCTGGCGACCGCCGTGCCCGTCGTCCCCGCGAGAAGCGCGGGCAGCACGTACGTGATGCCGACGAGCACCCCGATCGCACTTGCCGTGTGCCGGGTGATCACCCCGATCGCGATGCCCATCAGGCCCACCATCGCGAGGTACGCACCCGACAAGAGGACCGCGCGCAGCACGTCGGGATCGCCGAGCGAGGGGTGCGGCACGTCGGCGGAGAGCGCCGCACTGCCCGCGACGAACGACACGAACGTCACCAACTCGCCCACGAACAGAGCGAGTCCGCCGAAGACCGCCGCCTTCGCAGCCAGCGCCAGCCGGCGATCCGGCACCGCGGCGAGCGTCGAACGGATCGTGCCCGACGCGTACTCGCCCGTCACCACCAGCACGCCGAGCACCCCGATGACGAGCTGACCGAGCGCCACGCCCGCGAGAACGTTGTTCGTCGGATCGAAGCTCGCCACCTTCGAAGCACCCTGCGGAGCCTTCGTGTTGGCCATCGTCACGACCCCCATGGAGATCATGCCGACGACGGTGAGGAGCAGCGCGTACGCCGTCGACCGCAGGCTGCGCAGCTTGATCCACTCCATGCGGGCGGCCTGCCGGAAGCCGTAGTGCCCGCCGAGCACCGGGGGAGCGTAGGCCGTGCTCATCGGATACCTCCTGCTTGGCGCGTCGCACCCTGATGCGCCGCACTCTGCCGCGCCGCACCCAGGTGCGCTGCGCCCTGGTACGTGGCGACATCGCCGGTCAGCGCGAAGAAAGCCTCCTCCAACGACCGTCCCGACGCGGTGAGTTCGGCCACCGACGTGTCGGCGACCAGCCTGCCCTGCCCGATCACCAGCAGATGATCGGCCGTCAACGCCATCTCACTGATGAGGTGGCTCGACAGCAGGACCGTACGGCCTTCGGCGGCCAGTTTCCGCGTCAACTCGCGTATCCAGCGCACCCCTTCGGGATCGAGCCCGTTCACCGGCTCGTCCAGGAGCAGCACGCCGGGATCGCCGAGCAGGGCCGCCGCGATGCCGAGCCGCTGCGCCATGCCGAGCGAGAACGTCCCCGCACGTCGGCCCGCGACCGAACTCAGTCCGACCGTCTCCAGGACCTCGTCGACGCGCGCCGCCTCGATGCCGCCGCCCGCCGCGAGCGCCGCGAGATGGCTGCGCGCGCTGCGCCCGGGATGGAAGGCCCTGGCATCGAGGAGCGCGCCGACCTCGCGGAGCGGCCGGCGCAGCTCGCCGTACCGGCGGCCGCCGATCAGGGCCTGCCCGGCGTCCGGCCGGTCCAGACCCATGATCATGCGCAGGGTGGTGGACTTGCCGGAGCCGTTCGGGCCGAGGAAGCCCGTCACGCTCCCGGGACGGACCCGGAACGTCAGGCCGTCGACGGCGAGCGTCTCGCCGTACCGTTTGGTGAGCCCCTTGGCCTCGATCATCACGACTCCCTGCCCGTCGAATCCGTCGCTGCGTGGTGTGTGATCCACGCTAGGAGCGACGGGGAGGCGCCGGAACGAGGTTGTCCTCCGACCCGCCTGGGGGAAATCCCCCAGGCGACGACCGGTTCAGTGGCGCGGGACGCGCGCCTGCACACCCCGCGCCGTCGCGTCGGCCAGGTGCTGGCCGAGGCGCAGCTGGAGCGGCCCGGGCGGCCCCGTCCGCTCCGACAACAGGCTGAGCGAGCCGACCGCGCGGTCGGCCGCGCGCAGCGGCACCGCCACCACGCACGCGAAGCCCAGCGAGCGTGCCATCGCCGTGTACGAGGGCCAGTTGGCCCGCGCGTAGGGATGTGCCAGCGGCACTCCGCGGATCGCCTGCTCGGAGGCCCGGCAGTCCGCGCCGGGACCCTCGCCCCAGGACAGCGAGGCCCGCTCCAGACGCAGCCCCCGGCTGTCGGACGCGGCCAGCTCGACACGGCCGGTCGGCGGCTTGAGCACGGCCGCCGCCGACGGCACTTCCAGCAGCGTGACGCAGCAGGCCACGAGCGCCGCGAGCGCCTGTGAGCCACCGCGCACGGAGGCATCGGCCACTTCGACGAACGCCGTCGCCAGCCGGTCGCTGTCCACCTGGTACGTCTCGTACGGCACGCCACGCATGACGCGTCCCCCTCGCTCCGCTCCACTGCGCCCCCGCCACGGCACCGCCGCCCGCCCGGCACGAGGCCCGGCGGGCGGACTTTGCTCAGGGGGTATGCCCCGTACATGTGGGGTCCAAGCGGCCTCACATGTGGACAGCGCTCCCGCCCGACAGACTCTTCGGCGGACCCGAGCGGTACAGCAGCAGCGTCACGACGAATCCGACGGCGAAGAACAGCGCCGACCACCAGTACGCGGTCGAGTAGCTCTCGATCGAGGCGTTCGCCCGCACCAGCGGCGTGGGCTGCTTGCCCACGAGGTAGCTCGTCGCCGCCGTGGTCGCGAGCGTGTTCAGCAGGGCCGTGCCGATCGAACCGCCCACCTGCTGGCTGGTGTTGACCATCGCGGAGGCGACGCCCGCGTCGTGCGCCGCGATCCCGGACGTGGCCAGGTTCATCGCCGTGGCGAAGATCAGCCCCATACCGATGCCCATGACGAGCAGCGGCGGCAGCACGTGTGCGGCATAACTGCTGTCCAGGTCGAGGAACGTGAGCCACACCATCGCCACGGCGGCGAGGGCCATGCCGCTGGGCACGATGGGCCGAGGCCCGAACTTCGGCACCAGCACGTTCGTGGTGACGATCGACGAGACGACCATGCACGCGACCATCGGCAGGAACGAGACGCCGGTGATCACCGGCGAGTACTCGAGGATCTGCTGCAGGTAGTACGTCAGGAACAGGAACACGCCGAACATGCCGGCACCCGCGATGAACATCGCCAGGTAGGACGCCCCTCGGTCCCGGTCGAGCACGACGCGCAGCGGCAGCAGCGGATGCACCGCCCGGGTCTCGAACCAGGCGAACGCCGAGAGCAGCACCACACCGGCCACCAGGAATCCCCACACCTGGGCCTCGCCCCAGTCGTGCGTCTCGGCCTGCGAGAAGCCGTACACGATGCAGAACAGGCCGACCGACACCAGGATCGTGCCGGGCACGTCCAGCTTGGGCCGGTCCGCGGGGCGGCCGCCGTGCAGCAGACGCGCACCGCCGATCATCGCGACGACGGCGAAGGCCAGGTTCACGAACAGGCACCAGCGCCAGTCCAGGTACTCGGTCAGCACACCGCCGAGCAGCAGACCGACCGCACCGCCCGCACCGGCGATGGCACCGTAGATGCCGAACGCCTTGGCGCGCTCCTTCGGGTCCGTGAACGTCGTCGTCAGCAGCGACAGAGCGGCCGGCGCGAGCAGCGCGCCGAACATGCCCTGCAGCGCCCGTGCCGCCACCAGCATCCCGAAGCTCGTCGCGGCGCCGCCGAACGCGGAGGCCGCGGCGAACCCGGCCAGGCCCGCGAGGAAGACCGCTTTGCGGCCCACCAGGTCGGCGATGCGGCCGCCGAGCAGCAGCAGGCTGCCGAAGGCGAGCGCGTAGGCGGTGACGATCCACTGCCGGTTGCCGTCCGTGAAGCCCAGGTCCTGCTGGGCCGAGGGCAGCGCGATGTTCACGATCGTCGCGTCGAGCACGACCATCAGCTGGGCGAGCCCGATGACGCCGAGGATCAGCCATCGGTGTTCGTGCGCGCCCCCACCTGAGTACGGGACTCCGCCGCCACCGGGCGACACGGCCCCGACCTCGGGTCCAGCGGCACCTGCGGCGGACTCGGGCGAGCGATCCATAGTGGGCCTCCAGACACCCCCGGAACACCCCCCGACCTCGTCCACCACGCTAAGCGCCCTGCTCACGGACGGCGACCGGGGAGAGAACGGGCCCGTACACCGAAGTGCACGGGCCCGTGTCGTTCGCAGCGCTCTGCGCCTTGTGCTCTGCGTCGTCCGTTCCGTGGAGGCGTTCGCCGTCCGGCGTCGGCGGCCGTCAGCCGATCTGCTCGTCGACCGGCGCGGTCTCCTCCGAGGACCGCGGCGCCGGCACGGCCACGGCCTCCTGGGCGCGCGGCCGGAAGAACCGCTGGGCGAGCGGCTGCGTGTAGCGCGCGGTGAGCGGCCCCACGATGACGAGGATCAGGACGTACGCGGTCGCCAGCGGCCCGAGCCGCGGCTCGATCCCGGACGTCACGGCGAGCCCCGCGATGACGATGGAGAACTCGCCCCGCGCCACGAGCGCGCCACCGGCCCGCCACCGGCCCTTGACGGAGATGCCGGCCCGCCGCGCGGCCCAGTACCCGGTGAAGATCTTCGTGCAGGTCGTCACCACGGCCAGCAGCAGCGCGGGCAGCAGCACCGGCGGAATGCTCGCCGGGTCGGTGTGCAACCCGAAGAAGACGAAGAAGACAGCCGCGAACAGGTCCCGCAGCGGCAGCAGCAACTGGTGCGCGCCCTCGGCGACTTCACCGGACAGCGCGATGCCGACGAGGAAGGCGCCCACGGCGGCGGACACCTGCAGCTGCTGGGCGAGACCGGCCACGAGAATCGTCAGCCCCAGCACCACGAGCAGCAGCTTCTCCGGGTCGTCGCTCGACACGAACCGCGAGATCTGCCGGCCGAAGCGCACCGCGACGAACAGGACGAGACCCGCCGCGCCGAGCGCGACGGCGAGCGTGAGCCCACCGGTCGCCCAGCCGACCCCGGCCAACAGGGCGGTGATGATGGGCAGATACACCGCCATCGCGAGGTCCTCGAGGACGAGGATGCTGAGGATCACCGGTGTCTCGCGGTTGCCGAGCCGCCCGAGATCCCCGAGCACCTTGGCGATGACGCCACTCGATGAGATCCAGGTGACTCCGGCGAGCACGACGGCCGCGACCGGACCCCAGCCCATCAGCAGCGCGGCGGCCGCGCCGGGCAGCGCGTTGAACGTCATGTCGACGAGCCCCGCCGGATACTGCGTCTTGAGATTGTTGACCAGGTCGCTCGCCGTGTACTCGAGCCCGAGCATCAGCAGCAGCAGGATGACCCCGATCTCGGAGCCGATCTCCACGAACTCCTCGCTCGCCCCGAGCGGCAGCAGCCCGCCCTCGCCGAACGCGAGCCCGGCCAGCAGATACAGCGGGATCGGCGAGAAACTCAGCCGCCCGGCCAGCCGCCCCAGGAGCCCGAGGGCCAGGATGATCGCACCGAACTCTATGAGGAAGACAGCGGAGTGCATCCGATCACTCCCGTCCCAGAATCGCGGCCGCCGCCTCGACGCCTTCGCGGGTGCCGATCACGATGACCGTGTCCCCGCCCGCGAGCCGGAAGTCCGGCGCCGGCGACGGGATCGCCTCCGCACGGCGCAGCACGGCCACGATCGAGGCGCCGGTCTCGGTCCGCATCTGCGTTTCGCCGAGCAGCCGCCCGTTCCAGTGCGAGGCGCCCGGTATCTCGATCCGCTCGGCGACCAGGCCCAGATCCGTGGTGTGCAGCAGATTCGGGCTGTGGTGCGACGGCATGAGCGCGTCGATGAGGTACGCCGCTTCCCCCGAGGTCAGCTTCATCGACAGGGCACACGCGTCCGGGTCGTCGGCCTGGTACGCGCTGAGCGTGCGGCCCCCGTCCCGGTGCGCGACCACCGACAGAAGTCGCTGTTCTCGGGTGGTCAGGTCGTAGCGGTGGCCGATCCCTGGCAGTGGTGTCCTGCTGAGTCGTGAAGCGGGCACGTCTCTCCCCTTGTCCGTGCATGGTGTCCGGGCTGCGCCCCCGGCGCCTGTTACATGGCGAATGCATCTTTCAACGTCGGAGTCACCTTATACGGCTCATCTTTTGGCAAAGAAACGGTCAGTCGTCGAGCGTGGGCGGCAGCACGTCCGGATGCGCGGCGAGCACGTTCTCGACCGTGTCCGCCTGTTCCGCCGTCTTGTCGTCGCGATAGCGCACGACGCGGGCGAACCGCAGCGTGACGCCCGCCGGATAGCGCGTCGACCGCTGCAGTCCGTCGTAGGCGATCTCGACGACCAACTCGGGCCGCACGATGACGACATGACCGTCGTCACTGACCGCCGACTCCCGCAGCCGTACGGTCTGCCAGTCGAGGAGCGCGTCCGTGAGGCCCTTGAACGTCTTGCCGAGCATCGCGTACGAGCCGTCGTCGCGCCGGGCGCCCAGGTGCAGGTTGGAGAGCTTGCCGGTGCGCCGCCCGTGCCCCCACTCGGCGGCGAGGACCACCAGGTCCAGGGTGTGCACGGGCTTCACCTTCAGCCAGGACGCGCCCCTGCGGCCCGCGCTGTACGCGGCGTCGACGCCCTTGACCACGACGCCTTCGTGCCCGCGCCCGATGGTGTCCGCGAAGAACCGCTCGGCGGCGGCCCGCTGCCGCTCGTCTCCACCGTCCTCCACGACGTACCGGCGCACCCGCATCGGCTCCGGCACGAGCCGCGTCAAGCGCTCGTGCCGCTCGGCGAACGGCAGGTCGAGCAGGTCCTGCCCGCCCTGCCAGCCTTCCCCCTCGTTCCCTTGCTCGGCGTCCGGCACGTACAGCACGTCGAAGAAGACGGGGGAGACGGGCAGTGCCGCCGCGGCGCGGGCCACGTCGACGCGTGATCCGACCCGTCCGGCCACGTCCTGGAAGGGGCGCGGCCGCCCGTTCTCGTCGAGCGCGATCACCTCGCCGTCGAGAATGAACCGCTCGCCCGCGAACTCCCTCACGCAGGCCGTCACTTCTGGCAGCCGCTCGGTGACGTCGTCCAGCGTGCGGGTGTACACGCGTACGTCGTCGCCGTCCCGGTGCACCTGTACGCGGATGCCGTCGAGCTTCTCCTCGACGGCGCACGCCCCCAGCTTGTCGAGCGCCTCGCCGACCGACCCCGCGGTGTGCGCCAGCATCGGCAGCACCGGTCGCCCCACGGTGAGCCGAAAACCTTCGAGCGCGCCGGGCCCGTGCGCGAGCAGCGCCTGCGCCACCGGCTGCAGCCCGCCCGCGAGCATCACCGCGCGCCGCACGTCCGCCGGGGGAGCGTCCGTCGCCCGGGCGAGCCCTTCGAGAGCGACCGCGTCCAGGGCGCCCTGACGGACCTCGCCGGTGACGAGCCCGAACAGGAACCGCTGCTCGTCCGCTGTCGCCGCGCCCATCAACTCCCCGACCAGACGCTTGCGTTCGGCCTGCGAGCCGGTGCCGGAGACGTCCCCGATGACGGTCAGCGCCGCGTCGACGTCCTGCACGCTGAGCCGGGGCCGGTCCGCGGGCGCCACCGGATCACCGAGCACCCGCCAGCCCACTCCGAGCCGCCCCTGCGGGAGGCGTCCCGCCAGGTAGGGGATGACGATCGGGACGTCGTCGGGCGAGGCGTCGCGGAACAACTCGGCGAGCAACGTGATCTTCCGCGACCGCGCCGAGGCGGCGGCCACCTCCTGGGACACCTGAGCGAGCCGGGCGAACAGCATGTAGCCATGGTGCAACGAGGGGTGGGGCGGCGCATCGGGGTGGGGCGTGTGGGGTGACTTTTGCGGGGTCGGACGAGGTGGAGGCGGCTGGAGTGGCACAGGTCGTACGGCAGATCCAGAGGGGCCCAGCCACGGGGGTGTGGTGGGGGAGCTGGGTGGGGTTGCTTCGGGCGGGGTGGCTGGCGGGAGCGGCAAGCCGTCGCCACACCCGGAAGTGCGCCTTGGCGACGAGATCGTCGGCGAGCCAGGGATTGCCGGTCAGCGAGCGGGCGTAGGCGGCGCCGGCTGCGGACCGGCGAGAACCACTCACTCAAATACCGGTAATCCGGATGCTGGGGAGCTTGCCACCGCAATTGACACGTGCTGGATGATGGAGAGGTGAGTGGCGCACGTCACATAGTTTCTTCGCGAAACGCCGTAATACATCTCCCCACTGTCGCGTCGAACCGGTATCAGGAACACGCAGCGCAGCAGAAGCAGAAAGGGAGCCCGCCATGCCGACGACCCTGCCCGTCACGCTGGAACAGCCGGCTCACGCCCGCCTCGTCACCGCCGGGGGCGCGGGCCCGGAACGTGCCGTCACCGTCGGTCTGACGTACGCCTCCGCCGACCCGCTCGCGATAGGCCTCGTCTTCCCGCCCGAGGTGACGCTGGCCGGCACCGAGGTGACCTGGGCCTTCGCGCGTTCGCTCCTCGACGAGGGCCTGCGCTCGCCCACGGGATGGGGCGACGTCCACGCCTGGCCGTGCGGCCGCGCCCGCACCGTGGTGGAACTGCGCGCGCCGGAGGGCCTGGCGATCGTCCAGTTCGACACCTCGGTCCTAAGACGCTTTCTGCGCCGTACGTACGCGCTGGTCCCGGCAGGCCAAGAAGACATGACGGGATACGTGGACCACGCACTGGCCGCGCTGCTGGGGCCCGAGGAGGACCTCACCGCTTGACGTCACGCCGTACCGGGCTTCCGGACAAGGATCTGGATCCCCGTCGACTCGTGGCCGTTCATGGTCGCCACGGTGATGGTCCGGTCGGCGACGCTCTCGAACGCGCTGAGCAGCGTGGAAAGCCACTCGCGCGAGTGATGGCGGCACACCGCGCCGTCGCTGGTCTCGAACACGCCGTAGCCGCCGAAGGAACCGGCGCAATGGTCGTAGCGCCGACGATTGCGTTCGTCGCCCTGCAGCAGAAGATCGCTCACATAGAGGATCCCGCCGGGCTTGAGGAGGCGGCCGACCTCGGCGACCAACCGGCGCTGGGCGTCATCGCCCGGGACGCAGGTGAGCACGGCGAACAGCAGAACCACATCGAAACCGGCGTCGGGCCAAGGCACCCTCGGTGGTGCCTCCAGTACCGCGAACTGCGTTCCGGGAAGCAGCACCCGAGCCCGCTCGATCATCCCCGGCGAGGTGTCGACCCCGGCAAGACGGTCGTGGCCGCGCCGCCCGAGGTCCTCCAGAGTCCGGCCGTACCCGCATCCGTAGTCGAGGACAGCGGCGTGCTTGTCCACTCCCTCGAGCCAGGGCAGATGAAGCGGATGAGTGAACGTCTTGGTGGCCGAGGCCGCATCCCAATAGGGAACTTGACTGTCGAGATCGCGCATGGACGACATGCCTCATCGTTGCCGCGAGACGAGGAGAAACGCCACCCTCCACGTCCAACGGCCCCCGGGCAAGAGCTGAAGGCCCCGAACACAGAGCGACCGCCCCACCGCACCGACAGACGTGAACCGGAAGGCAGGGCGGCCCGGTTGAACCAGGAGTGGTCCGCGTCAGCTCGCGTCCAGCTCCTTCTCGATGGCGGCGACGACCTCGGGCGCGTCAGGGGTGGTCTGCGGCGCGAACCGGGCCACGACCTCACCGGAGCGGCCGACCAGGAACTTCTCGAAGTTCCAGCGGATGTCGCCCGTGTGCCCCTCGGCATCCGCGGTCTCCACGAGACGCGTGTACAGCGGGTGCCGGTCCGCCCCGTTGACGTCCACCTTTTCGGTCATCGGGAACGTCACGCCGTACGTCGCCGAGCAGAACTCGGCGATCTCGTCGGCGGTGCCGGGCTCCTGGCCCATGAACTGGTTGCAGGGCACTCCGAGCACCGTGAAGCCGCGCCCCGCGTACTGCTCGTGCAGCTGCTCCAGGCCCGCGTACTGCGGGGTGAGGCCGCACTTCGAGGCGACGTTGACGATCAGGACGGCCTTGCCCAGGTACTGACCCAGATCGGCGGAACCGCCCTGGAGGCGGTCGATCTCTACTGCGTCGTAAACGGTCATGGTCCGGAGCGTACGCCGCAGCGGCGCTGTGACTGAGTCCAGCCCTTGCCGAGCACGGCGCCCCCTCTCTGCCTGAGGCGGACGCGTTCATTCTGGGAGACGGCCGTGAAGAGTGCCGATGCCTGGACGATCAGCAAGCATGCGCTGCGTCGCGCCGTCGACATGGCGCCCGATCCGGAGGAGATCCGCGCCGGGCTGCTTCATCCGCAGCGAACGTTCCCCGGCTGCACGGCGGGGCGTCTGTACTACCGGCGCGGTCGCATCACCCTGTCCGTCGACTACGCAAGCCGCACCGTGGTCACCGTGCTGTGGACGCCGCGTAACCCCAACGACCGCCCCACGCGCCGGGGCATCGACCGCTGCCGCGATGTGCCGCAGCAGCGGCGCAAAGATTAGCTGTCGTCAGAAGAAGGGGCGGGCACGTCCCACACGATGTAGTGAAATCGCTCGCCCTTCTCGCCGGTGCCGAGCCACTCAACAGCGGCGAGGTGGTTCGCACTGGTCGGCATGCAGTACCAGAGCCCCTCGCTCCCGTCACTGATCTCAACGGTTTGCGCCACGTCGTCGTCCGTGAGCGCGGCGGCGCATGTCTTCGCGGTGGCGCCGCCGCGGGGCTGGCCCACGCGTCCGTTCATAGCCGAATAGGAGACACCTCCCGGCCACGACATGTCCGGGGCCTTGACTGACTCTCCGACGTTGCCATGTTCGAGATCAGCACTGTGCCCTTCGGGCAGCGTGAAGTCCCCCGTCTTGAGGATCTTCGCCACCGCCGTTTGCGACGGGGAGGGCGACAGCGTCGTCAGGTCACCGTCGGCGGGATCATCGCTCGCGTCCGCCGCCCCGCTCGGGTCGGTCGTCGCCGCCGGCTCAGGACTCACTGACTCCCGCGTCGCCGTGGAGGACCCGGCGGCCGGGCCGTCGTCGCGGGAGTCCTTGTTGCTGCTCTGGGTGAAGAGCGTCGCGAGCACGCCAAGCACAGGCACGAGGATGCCAACAACCCACCAGGACCACTTCGGCGGCCCGTGGCTAGGCTCCGGTGGCTCAGGCGGCGTGGGCCGTGGCGGTTGCGACGGCATCGGTGGGTGTAATGGCGTCCTGTCCGGCTCGCCCGTCATGGCGTAAGTCCCCGTATTCTGTCCCGCGCCTGCGTTCGAAGATCCTCACCGTACTAAGCCGGTCGAGTACATGCCATGATTTTCGGACCCTCGACCGCAAGAAATGGTGCTGCCGCGACGTGCCGCAGCGGCGGCGGGGCTAGGGCGTGTCCGATGGGTCGTGTGACGCTCCCGCGGACCACCAACCGACTCAAGAACTTCCGAGCCATCGCCACGCGCTTCGAGAGGAGGGCGTACGGCTTCTACGGGACGGTCGCAGTGGTCGCGATCCGCCGATGGATCCGTCCGCAGTCGCAGTGAAGCGCCCCGTTCAGAGGTCCTTGGCACCCGGGTAGCGGCGGCGAAGGTCGCTGAGTACGCGCTCGTCGACAGCCCTGACGTCCCACGAGGAGCTGTCGAATTCGGTCAGGACGAGCACCAGCTTGTCCTCGGCGAACCCCTGTGCTTCGGCGTCGATCAACTGGAGGAAGGGCGTCGTCAACGACAACAGCGTCAACGTGTCCATCCCTGCGTCAGCGGACCTTCTCGCCATCTCGACACAGCGAGGATCGACGATCTCGTCGAATTGGACGCGCCACGTCACGTCCAGGCCGAAGCTACCGAGGCGAACCAGCAGCTCGGCCAGGGTCACATAGTGCTTTCCGTGCCAGGCAGGAAACGTGATCCCCTTCATCCCCACTGCGGCTGTATCACGTGGCATGCGACCCCCTTGGTCCAGCGAACCTAGGCCACAGCCCTGATCAGGTCACACGGCCCTTCGGACAGCCCCTAGGTGCTGTCCGAGGGCTGCAAGGGCGACGCGATCGAGCTGACCCTGATCCTCAAGAGGGAGGAGTACGCACCGCTGCGCAAGCTGCTCCGCTCCGGCCGCACGCTCTTCCTTCAGACCAACGTGGATCACGCCTGGTGGGTGCGCCCGGTCGGCGACATCCAAGCCGAAGTCCAGGTGAGCGGACAGCGGTTCGTCGATCCGATCCGCTGAGTCAAGGTGACCTTCGCGGAGGTGACTGGGCTGAGACGTCGGTGCTCCGCTCTGGCTGTGATCCTGGCTTGCTCCCGCGAGGCCCATCCAGCGGCCATGCCGGCCAGGGTGGTGCCAATGCCGCCTGCCAGTGCCCCGAGCACTGCTGCCAAGCCCGCGTCCATGGAGAGAGTGTGGCGCGGAGGCGGTCTCCGGGGGGAGCGGATGCGGAACGAGGTGAGGGCGGCGACGAAGGCTCAGGCCGCAGTCACCGCGTACGCCGCCGAGCACGACCTCAACCGATTCGAGGTCGAGAACCAGCTCCGGCAGGTCACCCGCCACCCTCCGAAGCCGGAGGAGTAGGTAGGGCGGAATGGCACTGGACAGATTTGCGCGTCAAGCAGGCCCTGTTCTGTCACCGTCACGGGGCGCGATCGTGGTGATATCTGCAATGACCTCGACGTGTCGCATAAGCGCATGTGAAAGATCAGCTCGACACCTATGAGCTCTTACGAGGTGATGTCTCGTCTCCTCCCAGAGTCCTATCCAGGCGTCGCTGTCATGGGCCACGTCGCGGTCGTCAACTTTGGTGATCATGGCATTCAGTGCCTCTGTGGCTTCCTCGAATTTGTCCAGGACCCATCGCGATTCTGTGGGATCGTCTCGAAGGTCCGGATAGTCGCCAAACTCTAGCCACTCACGACCATCACTACCTTGCGTTCCTGGGATGTACAAGCCGTCATTGAGTGCCTCGTAGAGAGCCGTGCTCGCATCGGTGCGCACCTGCTCCGCCGCTTGGCTGAACACCATGGGATCGACGATTCCATTTTCGAGCAGGCGGAAGGTCCGCCATAGGAGGTTGTCCCATGCGGCCATGGCCTTACGCACCTGCACGACTCGAGCGACCTGAGCGCGCTGCGACTCGGACTGCCGAGACGCCGCCGCAGAAGCAAGAGTCGACTGGCGCTCCGCTGATGCCTCTCGGAGTGCCCGCTTTTGTACCTGAAGGGGCCCGTAGAAGGTAGCGGCGCCTGCGACGATCGCGCCGGCCAGGGCCCCAAGTAGGCCGTAGACAGCGTCCGACACGGTCCCCCTCCATCGCCAAGCAGTCCTAGTGCACGCAAGCGCCGTTCGCGCGAACCTACCGGTCATCGAACTTCGCGGACAATGCTCAGCGCCCTCCCCATGGGTGTTGGGCTGGTGCTCACCCGCCGATTCGAACTTGAACATGTGAACGATCCCGCTCCGCTTTCCCGCCTCGGACTCCTGCGCTTCCTCGAACGCGTGCAGGAGCGAGACCTCGCGCGCACTCGGAGGTGGACAGCGCACGAAGAGGAGCAGGCAGCAGGCCGGGCCCGCGCCGCCGCGCTCCGGCCGCCCGATCCGGACTGGCTCATCGAGTGCGGCCCCGAGGACACCGCGCCGTGTACGTCCACGTCGGCGGCTGCCACATGGCAGGGAAGCGGTCGCGCGCGGCGACGCGGGATCAGGCGCGGCAGGCCCTCGCCGCGGGCGTGGATGAGTGCCCGCACTGCCGGCCGGACACCGCGCTCGGCGTGCTCGACTAGCTGTCGTTGGAGCGGGCGCGCCGTCGTCGGCGGATCGGGGCTGTTGCCCACACGGTCAACCCGACCAACGACAACACGATTGCCCCGCCGACGATGGTGGGGACGACCGCCAGGAATGCGAGGTCGATCATCCACTCAAGAAACATCACCACATCGCTCATCGTGCGCCGCCCCTCGTCACATCCTTCTCGACGTCTGTTCTCAACGGCCGGTTCCGGGGGACTGGCTAATGCTCGGCCACTGCCTGCCGGACACCGCGCTCGGCGTGCTGGATTGAGCGGGTGTGACGGTCACGAGCTGTCTTACGCTGGGTGGACTGTGTGCCTCGGTCGTCGGCGGCCGGGGACCACTTTCGGCCCGCATCCGTACGCGGGCGTAGGCCGGTAGTGCCAAGTCGGCCGTGCACCCAGACCCCGTGCGCGGCCGACGGCAGACGCTCCTCGGCCGTTGGCGGCCGGGGAACACCCCGGTGTCCCCGCTTCGCAATCCGGCCCGCGCACTTCGTTTGCAGCACTGCATTGCAGGCCCACGCCGTTCACGCTGTTGGGCAGAGCCATGCGGTGGCACCTGCCGACAGTGCCGCCGCCCCCGGCCCGCTTGGTGCATGCATTCCATGCACGCCATCAGCGCGCGGCACGGCTGGGTGGGGCGGGTAGTGCTGGGGAGTCGCGCCCGCCCCACCAGCTGCCGATTGCGGTCGACGGAGTAGCCCGAGCTGCGCCCGCCACTTCACGCTCGCGCGCTGGGGACATGGTCTCCCCCCGCAGCCCGTAGTGATCTACCCGCCCGACGAGGCCGGCGGCCGGCGCGTCCGTATCGACGGCACGATCCTCGGTCGCGCCTACAGCACCCAGGATGTTGCCCGGTTCATGCAGGAGGCCGGGCTCCAGTCCTTCGACGAGGTCGACGTTGTGCGCTCGGCGCTGATCGAGTGGCGTGGCGGCGGCCCGGACGCGTGGGCCTGAGGTGGAGTACCCGGTCGCCGTGGCGCTCGCCGAGAATGTTGCTCACCTGCCCAGAGGCGAGGGCTGGTGGTTCGAGCCGAAGTTATGGACAGGGTTTGAGGGTGTCCATGGTCCACCATGGGTGACATCCCGACGCTGGGTACGCGCGCCAGACGGAAGAGGAGTGGCAGCGCCTTCGCACGGAGGCGAGCGAACTGCCCTATCCGTGGGCGCCCGCCTACCGGAGCCTGATCGAGGCCGCGTACACAGGTCCCGGTCCTGGAAGGCGGCGTGGTCGTCGCTCCACTGCTTGGTCAGCCGGGTGACGGTGGCCGGGGACAGACCGGCGGTGCCGCCGAGGAACTGCTCCAGCGCGGGGACGAAGTCCCCGGAGGACAATCCGTGCAGGTAGAGCAGTGGCAGCACCTCGGAGACCTTCGGCGACTTGCGGCACCACGGCGCGAGGATCTTCGAGGAGAACCGCTTGCGCTCGCCCGTGGCCTCGCCGACTCGGCGGTCGTTCACCCGCGGGACCCCGCCCTCGACGGGTCCTGCGGCGGTGACCACGGTTCGGGGCGGGTGGTGGCCGTTGCGGACCACGAGGCGGTGCCCGCGCTCGTCGGTCTCGGCAGCCAACTCGGCTATGTAATGGTTGACTTCCGCCTCCAGCGCGGCAGCCAGCATCCGCCGAGCGCCTTCACGGACGATCTCATCGATCAGGGAGCCGGACTGGGTCGAGCCGTCGTCGGTGACTACGCTGAGCACGGGCGTGCCTTCCCGATCCGCGCTGCAACGCGGGCCTACTCGGAGACCTTACGGATCAGTTCGGGAAGGTACGCCCTCCGCATGCCCCCGGAACCGATCCACAAGTCCTGAGCATTGCTCCGCCACCGCCCGCCTCCTGTACCGGGTTTCCTGATGTTCCGTCGCGCGGGATGGTCTGTCGACGGTGGCAGGGGCTCACTGGCTACGAGGCTCGCGATCTGTCCCTGTTCTGACGCGGGCAGTGAGCGTGAATGCCGATGACGGGGATGCCGCTGTGCTCCCCGCTCCCTAGGGGGCGGCCTCCCTCAGTACTCAACCGTGGCGGCCCGGCGCGTGCCGAGGTGTCGCTTGCCTGGGAAATCGAACATGTGCTCTAGTCGGTGTCATGCGGAACACCATCACCGATGACCTCGTACAGACACAGCAGGAGTGGACCGCGACCTACCAGCAGCTCGCCGAGCAGCCCGGCCGCACCGTTCTGCGGCGGCGCCTGCTGCGCCTGTCGCGCCTGCTGGCCGGTGAACGGCTCAGCCCGGCGGCGAAGGCGGAGCTGCGCCGACGGGCGCAGGAGCAGTCGTGATGTCGTGGCCGGGCTCGAGTGCGGCGGGCTGGTGACATGGGACTAGCGATAGTCGTGCACCGCCCGTCCCCGAGCGGCGGGCGCCGTGTCACGGTCGGATCCGCGAGCCTGGGGCTCGCGCACAGCGACGGCGACCTGATCGAGTTCCTGCGCCGGGCCGGACTCGACGACGCGGAGAGCCTCGTGCTCGGGGACTCGCCGCACATCGTCTGGTGCGGAGGGTGCGCTCACGAGTACGGGGCGGTGTGACGAGGCGGGCGACGCGTGCGGCCTCGGCGCACTTACCGGGCGAGCCGGCCGTCGTCGACGCTGCCGCTCGGGCTGCCCTACGGTGCTGTCCACAGCGATCCGCCTCATGGAAGGGCTGCCATGTCGGAGGAGAAGCCATGGGGCGCACCAGCGCGCGCGGTACAGCTCACCGGCGGTGAGCCGTTCATCGGCCTGGCGGGCAAAACCGTCATGGACTTCTGGCGGTACTCGGTGCCGAACCTGGTCACGAACACGTCGCGCGGCCTCCTCGCGCAGTACCTCGTGCACACGGCGTTGGGCAGTACGACCCGGCCGGATGAGTGGGACTGCTACGACGTGGAGGGTGACGACGGGCTGCGGGTCGAAGTGAAGGCGAGTGCCTACCTCCAGTCCTGGGAGCAGCGCGAGCTGTCCCGGGTCACCTTCTCCGTGGAGAAGCGCCGTAAGTGGACCTCGGCCAACGGGTTCTCCGGCGAGCCGACGCACAACGCTGATGCGTACGTCTTTGCGGTGCACACGGCGACGCGGCACGAGGAATACGACCCGCTGGACGTCTCCCAGTGGGAGTTCTACGTGGCTTCACGCGCCACGATCGCGGAACTGAATCAGAAGACGGCAGGACTGGCCACAGTGCGGCGCATCGCAGCCGGTCCGGTCCCCTTCGGCAGGTTGGGCGAGCTGATCCGCTCGGCCGGTCACGCAGAGGGGGCCGATGGTGCCGGAACTCTGATGTGAACGACGACGGCTGATGAGGGTCCGCCGCAGCGCGTCTTTCGTGATCATTAGGCTACGGCCATGGGTGAAGAGGAGCGCTCGGCGGTCGCCGGGGTTGACGTCGATGATTCGGGCTGGTCCCACACTCGTGCGTGGGTGGAGGGGAGCCTGCGTCCCGGGGAGCGGATCCGTGCCGTGCAAACACTGCGCGGGGGATGGACGTCGCAGATGCGCCGCCTCGATGTCGAGAGGATCGAGGGGAGCCAGGGAATCCCGGGGGAGGAAGAGCCGTACTCCCTCGTGCTCCGGTCGTTCGTCAGGCCGTTCTTCGTGAAGCACGCGAAGGGGCTGCTCACTCGGGAAGCCGAGATTCTCCAGCTGCTGGCGGGTACCGCCGTGCCGGCGGCTCGTCTTCACGGGGTGGACGCGTCGGCCGAGAACTGCGATCACCCGTCGCTGCTGATGTCGTTGTTGCCGGGGAGCGTCAGGCTCGACGCACCGGACATCGAGCGGAGGGCAGAGCTCCTTGCTCGGCAGCTCGCGGTGATTCACGGGTTGCGCGTTCCGGAGGGGGACCGGCCGCGTACGTACCAGGCATGGACGAGTCCGGAGCGGGTGCGGCTTCCCGAGAGCTCGCGTCGCATGGACGTGTGGCAGCGTGCCGTAGAGGTGATCCGCCGTCCGCCGCCGGCTCACCGGTCGTGCTTCCTCCACCGTGACTTCCACCCCGGGAACGTGCTCTTCACCGGAGAAGGAGCGGGTCTGACCGTCACCGGTGTCGTGGACTGGGTGGAGACGTCCTGGGGGCCTGCCGACCTGGACGTGGCCCACTGCTCCACCGCGCTCGCCCTGCTGCACGGAGTGCCCGTCGGCATGCAACTGGCGGATCGGTACCTCGCGGTCGGCGGAACGCTCAGCGACGCCCCGGCCGACCACCTGTACTGGCGTGTGCTGGATGCCCTGGCCTTCGCACCGGACGCGGAGAAGGTCGCTGAGCCCTGGCGGGAACTCGGCAGAACGGACCTGACGCCGGCCGTGCTGACACAGCGCCTGGAGGACTATCTCGAAGCGCTCTTCAGCAGATACGGCTGAGGGGAAGGGGGGCGAGTGTGCGTTCCTCCGATGCACCGTGCCCGGTCACGTCGCTGCCCCGAGGCCGGGCCGTCGAAGCTTTCCCCATGCCACCAGCTCCACCGTCACCGCCACCGCCACCGCCTGCACCGCCAACAACGCGACCAGGACGAACAGCTGGACCGCCCCCGCCATCACCGGTGACGCGCCGCCCAGGAGCATCCCGACGAAGGCGCCGGGGAGGGTGACCAGACCGACCGTACGGGTCTGGTCGAGGCCGGGGAGGAGAGCGTCGGAGGCCGCCGGGCGGGCTATCTCCAGGCGGGACTCGCGGGGGAGCAGGCCGAGCGCCAGGCAGGCCTCCACCTCGCCCTTGCGGGATTCGAGTTCGTCGAGGGCGCGGCGGCCCGCCAGGACGGTCGCCGTGAGCGCCCCGCCGATGAGGATGCCCGTGATCGGGATCAGGGCGATGCCGTTCAGGGGGATCAGGCCGCAGGCGACGAGGGCGCCGACGACGGGAGCCACCGGCGCCGCGATCGGCAACGCCGCCCACACCCAGCTGCGGTCCCGCGTGAGACGGCGACCCGCCGTGCGCGCGGCCACGGTGAACATGAGGAGCAGGAACGCGAGCAGCGCCGCGCCGTGGTGGACGACCCAGCCGATCACCAAGGAGACCGCGCCCAGTTGGAGGGCCGCCCGGACGCCCGCCACCGCGATGTCGCGCGCCCGGCGCCACGACGCGTCGGGCGCGAGCCGGAAGACCGCGGCCACCGTGACGGCCACCAGGAGCAGGGCGACCAGGGCCGCCGCCAGGGTGGCGTTGACGGGGAGGAGGGCGGACGCGGCGGTGGCGGGATCATGCACGCCAGCAGCCTAGGAGGTGCGGGCGGGCCCGAAGAGACCTGCCCACGATTCCCAGGAAGCCCCCACGGCCGCCCCGCCAACCTGCACACGGCCCCAGGACGTCCAGGGCCCGGAGAGAGCCGTGCCGCCCGGCCCGGCCGTACCACCCCGGAACAGTCGTGCCCCCGCCCCGGATCTGTGCCGCATCGTGATCATGGGTGAGGATGGGGGACGTAACAGGACGTGCAGGAACCGCGGAATGAAAGAGGGCTGACCGTCATGGCACAGCAGGTGCAGGGCGTGATCGCACGGGCGAAGGGCGCTCCGGTGACGATCGAGACGATCATCGTGCCGGATCCCGGTCCGGGCGAGGCCGTGGTGAAGGTCCAGGCGTGCGGGGTCTGCCACACGGATCTGCACTATCGGGAGGGCGGGATCAACGACGAGTTCCCGTTCCTGCTCGGGCACGAGGCCGCCGGTGTGGTCGAATCCGTCGGCGAGGGCGTGAGCGAGGTCGCGCCCGGTGACTTCGTCATCCTCAACTGGCGTGCCGTGTGCGGCCAGTGTCGAGCCTGTCTGCGCGGGCGGCCCCAGTACTGCTTCAACACGCACAACGCCAAGCAGAAGATGACCCTGGCCGACGGCACCGAGCTCAGCCCCGCGCTCGGCATCGGCGCCTTCGCGGAGAAGACGCTGGTCGCCGCCGGGCAGTGCACCAAGGTCGACCCGGCCGCCTCCCCGGCCGCGGCCGGACTCCTCGGCTGCGGCGTGATGGCCGGCATCGGCGCCGCCATCAACACCGGCGCGGTCGGCCGCGGTGACTCCGTCGCCGTCATCGGCTGCGGCGGCGTGGGCAACGCGTCGGTCGTCGGCGCCCGGCTCGCCGGCGCCGCGAAGGTCATCGCCGTCGACATCGACGACAAGAAGCTGGAGACGGCCCGCGCGCTCGGCGCCACCCACACCGTCAACTCCCGCGCCACCGACCCGGTCGAGGCCGTGCGCCAGCTCACCGGTGGCTTCGGCGCCGACGTCGTCATCGAGGCGGTCGGCCGCCCGGAGACGTACGAGCAGGCCTTCTACGCGAGGGACCTGGCCGGCACGGTGGTCCTCGTCGGAGTGCCGACGCCCGAGATGCGGCTCGATCTGCCGCTGCTCGACGTCTTCGGACGCGGTGGCGCGCTCAAGTCGTCCTGGTACGGGGACTGCCTGCCCTCCCGCGACTTCCCGATGCTCATCGACCTGTACAGGCAGGGCCGCCTCGACCTCGACGCGTTCGTCACCGAGACCATCGCGCTCGACGAGGTGGAGAAGGCGTTCGAGCGGATGCACCACGGCGACGTGCTGCGCTCGGTGGTGATGTTCTGATGACCGCCGAGAACCAGGGCGCCGGGAACGGCGCACGGGTCGAGCACCTCGTCACCTCAGGGACCTTCTCCCTGGACGGTGGCACCTGGGACGTCGACAACAACGTATGGATCGTCGGCGACGATCAGGAGGCCGTCGTCATCGACGCCGCCCACGACGCCGACGCCATCGCCGCGGCCGTCGGCGACCGGAGGCTCGTCGCGATCGTGTGCACGCACGCCCACGACGACCACATCGACGCCGCGCCCGCCCTGGCCGAGCGGACCGGCGCGCCGATCCTGCTGCACCCCGCCGACACCGACCTGTGGAAGCTCACCCACCCGGACCGCGCGCCCGACGCCGACCTCGCCGACGGGCAGCGACTCACCGTCGCGGGCGTGGAGTTGACCGTGCTGCACACGCCGGGCCACTGCCACGGCGCGGTCAGCCTGTACGCGCCGGGACTCGGCACCGTCTTCACCGGCGACACCCTCTTCAAGGGCGGGCCCGGTGCCACGGGCCGTACGTTCAGCGACTTCCCGACGATCGTCGAGTCGATCCGCGGGCGACTGCTCACCCTGCCGCCCGAGACCGTCGTGCGCACCGGACACGGTGACAGCACGACGATCGGGGCGGAGGCGCCTGACCTCGAGGACTGGATCGCACGAGGCCACTGAGGCGACGGTCGCGGCGGGCGGTGCTCAGCAGGGTGCGAGTACCGCCCGCACCGTCTTGCCGCCGCGTGGATGCGGCTCGACGCTCCATTGGTTCGCCAGCGCGTGTACCAGGGCGATGCCGCGGCCCGACTCGGCCGACTGCGACGCGGGCTTGAGGCGGGGCAGCCCCGGCCCGTCGTCGTGGACGGCCACCGTCAGTTCACCCGCGTCGTTGAGGCGCAGGCTCATACGGCAGCGGCCGCCGGACGCCTTGTTGGCGTTCGTGACCAGCTCCGAGACCACCAGCTCCGCGTCGGCCGCGGTGCCGTCGGTCCGCCCGGCCAGGAACGACCGGGTCAGGCGCCGGGCCAGCCGGGGTGCTCCGGCGCCCTGCGGCATGAGGTACTCCACGCGTGCGGCACGCCGTTCGGCGTCCCTGAGCGCACGCATGACGATCACTCCCCTTCTTTTGATTCCCTCTGGACTGCGTGGGCCTTGCTTCGGTACCGAAGCCCCTTCCCACGGAACTTGATCCCCAAGCGGGATCCCTGCGGCGGGTCCGCCAAGGAGTGGTAGCGGTGCCCGATGCGCCGCCCGACCAGGACGTAGGCGATGAGAGCGCCCGCGGTGTTGAGGATGACGTCGTCCACGTCGAAGGCCCGGCCCTCCACCAGCGCGCCCTGCGCCAGCTCCACCAGCACCATGACCACCGCCGTGAGCAGCAGCACCCGCACCATCCGCATCCGGCGCGCCACCAGCACGGGCAGCAGCAGCCCGAAGGGTGCGCCGAGGAGGAGATTTCCGCCGATCTGCTTGCAGGCGGCCAGGAAGGTGTACGAGTCCGCGTACTGCCGCAGGCTCGCTCCCGGCCGCAGATTCGACCCCGCGATCCCGTTGGAGGAAGGGGAGGGGGTGAGAGTGAGCCGGGCGAGCACGGCGGAGAACGCCACCAGGGCGAGGAACGCCACGAGCGCGATCACCGCCCGCAGGCCAGCCCGCCACCATCGGCTCGTGCGTTGTTCGCTGCGTTCTGTCGTCACCGAGGTCATGTACGTCGGTTGCCCGCATCCCGCGCGATCAGGCGCGTCACCCGCTTTCGGTCGGATGGGCGAGCGTGTCGAGGAACCGCTCGAAGGCCGGCGACGAGGAGCCGTCACCGCACCGGGCCCGCTCCACCTGCGGTATCGACACCTTGCCGAGGTGCACTGCCGGGGCCTCGCCGGCCTCGGCCAAGTGCAGCCGCTCCAGGGCCCGTTCGGCGGCCGTGCGGCGAACGTACTCGATCACTGTCACGCCCAGGTGGTCCGCGTGTCTGCTGACCGCGTCGTACTCGTCGGGCGTGAAGAGCTCCCGCAGGAGCGCGGTACCGTCCATGGCGGCATGATGCCGTTCCGGTTCACGCGGCGTGGGCGGATGGCATATTCGCCCCCCGTTCGCGTGGAGTTGGCGCATGCGGGTGGCGCGCGACGCCAGAACGCGACATGACAACCCGGGAACCCGAACCGAACCGACGACCCCGCAGCGCAGCGCGACGTCAGAACCGGTCGGGGTCCGCGGCCGCCCAGTCCACGGCCCACGACTCGGGCGGACCGGCGGTCAACTGTCCCGGCTCCAGCCAGTCGTGGAGCGCCGCGTAGGGGAGCAGCGTATGGGGCGCGGTGCGCCGCACCAGCAGGTGCGGGCCCAGCTCGCGCGGATCGCGCACCCCCATCGCCGCCATGATCTGCCCGGCGCTGCGCACGGTGGCGCTCTGGTAGTGGTGGACCCGCACCGCCTTCTCCGGCACGTCCAACGCCCTTGCGCGGCCCGGGTCCTGAGTGGCCACGCCGACCGGACAGGTGTTGGTGTGGCAGCGCTGCGCCTGGATGCAGCCGACCGCGAACATCATGGCGCGGGCCGCGTTCGTGAAGTCCGCGCCCTGCGCGAGGCGTTTGACGATGTCGGCGCCGGTGGCGACCTTCCCGCTCGCGCCGACCCGGACGCGGTCGCGCAGACCACTGCCGACGAGCGCGTTGTGCACCGTGATCAGGCTTTCGGTGAGCGGCATGCCGAGGTGGTCGGCGAACTCCAGCGGCGCCGCGCCCGTGCCGCCCTCCGCCCCGTCCACGATCACGAAGTCCGGCGTCACACCCTCCGCGAGCATCGCCTTGCACACCCCGAGGAACTGCGCCCGCGAGCCCACGCACAACTTGAACCCGACCGGCTTGCCGCCCGCGAGTTCCCGCAACTCGGCGAGGAAAAGCACCAGTTGGCGTGGCGTGTCGAACTCGCGGTGGTACGGCGGCGACACGACGGTCTCGCCCTCGGGTACGTCCCGTACGCGCGCGATCTCCGCGTTCACCTTCCCGCCCGGCAGGACCCCGCCGATGCCCGGCTTCGCGCCCTGCGACAGCTTCACCGACACGCACTTCACCTGCTCGCGCGCCGCCTTCTCGGCGAACTCCGCCCGGTCGAAGCCGCCGTCGTCGGTGCGGCACCCGAAATAGCCCGTGCCGAGCTCCCACACCAGGTCGCCGCCGTACGCGAGATGGTGCTCGGACAGGCCGCCCTCACCGGTGTCGTGTGCGAAGCCGCCCAGCGCCGCGCCCTTGTTGAGCGCGCGGATCGCGGGCGCCGACAGGGCGCCGAAGCTCATCGCCGAGACGTTCAGGAGGGCCATGTCGTACGGGCGCGTGCAGTCGGGTCCGCCGATCCGTACCGTCGGCGGCTGTTTGGGCGGGTCCACCGGGCGCATCGACGGCACCAGGAACTCGTAACCCAGCTCGTACACGTCCCGCTCGGTGCCGAACGGCTCCTCGGCCGACCGGTTCTCCTCGTACTTCGCCCGCTCGTAGACGATGTCGCGCACGTCCCGGTCGTAGGGCCGGCCGTCGTAGTTGCGCTCGATGAAGTACTGCTGCATCTCGGGGCGCAGCTCCTCCATGAGGAAGCGCAGATGCCCGAGGAGCGGATAGTTGCGCAGGATCGAGTGGCCCGTCTGGCACAGATCCCACACGCCGAGAGCGGTGAGGGCGAGCAGCGGCAGGGCCGCGCACCACCACCACGGCGAGACGAGCAGCGACAGGGCGAAGGCCCCGGCCGCACCGACGACTACGAGGAAGAACACGAGGAAACGGCGCACGGATCGAGTCAAACGCACGACGTGCCGAACGAGGTGCGCCGACACAGGGCCGTGGGGTGGACCCTCGACGACGATCTCCGCTAAGTTAGGTGAGGCTTACCTAATGGAGGTTCGGGATGGGTGTCCGACAGATCGCTACCGCTGTGCCCACCACGGCGGCCCGCGCGCGGTCCGTGCTCGCCGCCGCGTGGACGTGCGGTGTCACCACCGATGTGGGGCAGGACGACCTCGTCGGCGCGCACCGCGTCGCCGCCGAGGACGGAACGGTACGGATCAGTCCGCCCGCCGAGAGCGTGCTCGCCGCGGCCGTGCTGTGCGCGCCGCACGGACGGCCCACGACGCTCCTGGAGTTCGCCGACGTCGCGCCCGTCCCGGTACGTGATCGCGTGCGGGCCCGGGTCTGGCTCTCGGGCGAACTCGTCCCGGACGGCCCGGGAGGCACGGAACTGGTGCTGCGCCCCGAGCGGGCCGTGCTGCAGACCCGTACCGAACGGATCTGCGTCGACCTCGACGAACTCGCCGCGACCGCGCCCGACCCGCTGGCCCTCGCCGAGCCCCGCCTGCTCACCCATCTCGCCGAGGCGCACCCCGAGGCCGTCGAGCAGCTCACCCTGCTCATCGCGCCCGACAGTCTGCACGGCGTCGTCCGGGTCCAGCCCCTCGCCGTCGACCGGCACGGTCTGACGCTGCGTCTGGAGCGCGCCCGCGGTCAGGCCGACGTGCGCATCCCGTTCCACAGCCCCGCCGACGACCTGGCCTCCCTCACCGAGCGCATGCACTGCCTGCTCGCGTCGGCGCAGGCGGTCACCCGCCGCCGGAGGTGATCGGCTCACGGCGCGTCGCCTCGGGCCCGCGCGCCTGCTTCGGCCTGCGGAACGCCCACTCCATCCGCGGCTCGACGACGTAGCGGAACACGCGTCGTACCGGATGCGTGCACAGCAGTGTGATCAGGGTGACGGCGGCGGCCGTGACCGCCAGCTCACCCGCCGGGCCGTGCAGCCACGCGTGGTCGTACCAGTCCCCGAACCGGGAGGCCTTGATGACGAAGCCGTGCAGCAGGTACGCGTAGACGGTCCCGGTGCCGAGCGCCGTGAACCACAGGGTGCGCCCCGGCACCCACGCCAGGAAGCACGCCGTGAGCACCAGCGCGAGGACGAACAGGGCGGGCGTCGCCCACAGCCCCTCCCACGCGGGCACACCGCGCCCCACCACACTGCCGCGGTGGTAGAACCAGCCCGCGTCGAACCAGGGCGCCACCGCGTACGCGGCCACCACGGCCCCGAGCACGACCGGCACCGCCGCCAGCCGGATCCGCCACCTGCGCAGCCACGAGAAGTGCTCGGGCCGGGCCACCAGACCGACCACGAAGAACGGCAGGAACTGCAGCACCCGTTGGAGCGCCAGGTCGCCGCCCGCGCCCGGCCACATCGACACGGCCGTGCCCACGGCCAGCGCGACCGGCACGGGGTGGCGCAGCTGGAGCCACAGCGGCGTGGTGAGCCGCCAGATGAACAGCGCGGCCAGGAACCACATCAGGTACCAGGGATCCAGCAGGCTGATCGGATAGCCCGGATCGTCCTGCGCCCAGCGGTAGAAGAGCGTGTACGCCACCTCGAAGACGACGTACGGCACCACCACACCGGTCAGCAGCCGCTTCAGCCGCCCGGGCGCCATGTCGAAACTGCGCGAGAAGTACCCCGACACCAGGGCGAACGCCGGCATGTGGAAGGCGTAGACGGTGAGATACACCGCGGTGACCGCGCGGGATCCGTAGGTCAGCGGTTCCCAGGCGTGCCCGCAGGCGACGAGCACGATCGTCAGGTACTTCACGTTGTCGAAGTACGCCTCGCGCGCCTTGCCCCCGCCGCCCGTGGTGGCCTGTGCCGCCTGCTGTCGCATCCTGCCGCCGCGCCCCTTCTCGTACGTGCGTCAGGTACCGCCTGACCCACGACGACCGTTCCATGACTCGGGCACGCGACACAAACACCGCAGGCCCCCGGCGACACGGGGGGAGCGTCGCCGGGGGCCTGGCGTGGGGGAGTCTGTGACTCCGCGGGATCAGACGGCCGTGTAGGCGCCGTCGACCAGGTGGTAGCTGCCCGCGATGAACGAGGCGCGGTCGGAGAGCAGGAACACGATCAGCTCCGCGACCTCCTCGGACTGGCCGAGGCGGCCCGCCGGGTGCAGCGAGACGAGCCCGTCGTAGGCGGCCTTGTCCATCTCCTTGAGCAGCGGCGTGTCGATGAAGCCCGGGCCGACCGCGTTGACGCGGATGCCCTTGGCCGAGTACTCCGCCGCGGCGGTCTTCGTCAGGCCCACGACACCGTGCTTCGCGGCGACATAGGCGGGCGATCCCGCGAAGCCGACCGAGCCGAGGATCGAGGCGACGTTCACGATCGCGCCACCCGTGGCCGCGGCCTCGATGACGGGCAGCTCGTAGCGCATCGAGTAGAAGACGCCGTCGAGGTTCGTGCGGATCACACGGTCGTACGCGTCGATGTCGTACGCGCCCGTGGGCGTGCTGGGACCGCCGATACCGGCGTTGTTCACGGCGAGGTCGAGCCCGCCGAACGTGTCGACGGCGAACTGGACGGCGGCCTCGACGGAGGCGGGCTTCGTCACGTCGAGGGCGACGGCGGCGGCCTTGATGCCCTCGGAGACGAGGGTCTCGGCGGCCTCCTTGGCGCCCTGCTCGTTGAAGTCGGCGATGACGACGTTCGCGCCGCCGCGGCCCAGACGGCGGGCGGTCGCCAGACCGATGCCGGAGGCGGAACCGGTGACGAGGGCGGTCTTCCCGGCGAACTCGGCTGCGTAGTCGGTCACGGGGGCGACGGGGGTGGTGCTCATGGTGCGTGTCACTCTCTGATTGCGGTGTCGGAGGTCGCCGCCGATCGGGCGGCCTCCCCGATGAGGGCGTCGTAGGCCCGCGCCACCAGCTCGGCGAGGTCTTCGGCGTCCGTGCCGCCGCGCGCCCAGGTGCGCAGGGCCGCGGTCAGCACGCCGGCGGCGGCCCCGACCACGACCTCGGGGCGCAGGTCCCGGGCGGGGTCGGTGCCGAGCCGGTCGGCGATGATGCGCACGGACTCGTCCTGGGCGTCGACCCGGATGCGTTCGTACGCGGCGAACAGGGCGGGCTCGCGGTCCACGGCGGCGTACAGCAGGCGCTGTTCCGGCCGGTGGTGCCAGCTGGATGTCTCCCGGTCGGAGAGCCACTCGGCGACGGCCCCGCGGTAGGCGAGCAGCGGGGGCTCGTCGGCGGGGCGCTCGCGCAGCGCGGCGTTGATCCGGTCGCCGTCGGTGCGGGTGAAGTCGAGCGCCGCGTCCTCCTTGCCGGAGAAGTGCCGGCTGAAGGTGCGGCGCGTGACGTCGGCGCGCTCGGCGATCGCCTCCACGGTCACGTCCGCGAGGCCCTTCTCGAGCACCAGCGCGACGGCCGCCTCGGCGAGCGCCTCACGGGTGCGCCGTGCCTTGATCTGCCGCCGGTCCGCGGTGGGCCGGGTGGGCTCGTTCGCCTTCATGCCTTCGAGAGTACACCTGTTGTGTCCCGATGGGACATGAGTCTCGGTGGGACATTTCTCGGAAGGGTTCAGCCGTGCCAGTGCCCGTGCAGGGCGGCCGTCGTGAATCCGGGCCCGTAGGCGACCATCGTGCCGCGGGCGCCCGGGGCCGGGGGCTCCGCGTGGGTCCGCTCGAGCACGCGAAGCACGCTGACTCCGCCGAGGTTTCCCTCTTCGGCGAGGGTGTCCGTCGAGTGCCGGGCGTCGGGGGCGGCGAGGCCGAGCAGGTCCACGGTGTCCGTGATGATGCGGGGACTGCCCGGGTGGATCAGGGCGAAGTCGGTGTGCCGGTCGCCCAGCCATGCTCGGAGGTCGGGGATCACCTGGGCCGAGGCGGCACGCCCAGCCTTCGTGGCGTCGAAGTGCAGACCGTCCTCGGTGATCCGGCCTGCCAGGTGGCCCGCGCTGCCGGGCAGGGTGTGCTCGAAGGAGTCCTCGAACGCGAAGCCCGGGCCGAGGGGCTCGTCGGTGACGACGACGGCGCCCGCCGAGTCGCCGAACAGAGCTTTGTAGATCATCGAGTCGATGCCGGTGTCGTTGTGGTGGTACACGGCGGAGATGACCTCGGCGGCGACCACCAGCACCTTGCTGCCGGGGCGGGCGGCCAGTATGTCCCCCGCGGCGGCGAGCGACTTGGTGCCACCTGTGCACGCGAGCGTGGTCTGGGCGATGCGGCGGGTGGTGGGGCGAAGGCCGAGGGCGTTGATCAGGTGGACGTCGAGATTGGGCGCGGCCCAGCCGGTGGAGTGCGTGGTGACGATCGCGTCGATGTCGCGGGCGTCGAGTCCCGCCGCCCGCAGTGCCGACTCGGCTGCGTGCTGGGCGAGTTGGGCGGCGTCGGCGAAGGCGGTTGTGGCGCGCTCCGCGATCCCCGCGTCCCCGGCCACGGTCGGCGACGCGAGAGGACGGGTGAAATACCTGGCCCGGACGCCGCATCCGAGCACGGCGCGTACGGCCGCGGCGAGTCGTGGGTGGCCCTGGTGATGGGTGCGTATGTCGTCCGCTATCTCGTCGGTGGTCACCTTGTGGGCGCCCAGGGTGGTCCGAGGCATGGAGACGTAAGCAGGCATGTGGTGGCTCCCACGAGGCTCAAGGGGTGGGTGTGGGGGGCCAGTTCAACCTACGTCACCGAAAATGGCTGTTGAAGGGCCGGACGAAGGTCAGCCTGCCTGCAGAGCGGGCCTGCGAGGGTGTGCGCGTTTCACGCCGGGGTGGAACACGAGGATCATCAGGCGTGAGCCCGGAGTGGTGAGGGGCTGGGCGGCGCACATGGTGGCCCAGCCGGGTCCCAGCCGTGCGTGCCGCAGAGGGCGTTCGTCACCGTCGGGGTGGATGACCGAGCCGCCTGCCTCGTAGATCGGCGCCGCCTCCGGGTCGGCGAGCACTTCCTTCTCGATCTGCCGCAGCGTGTCGTCGTCGGGCCGCGCGGCGAGGGCCGACCGCAGTTGGGGGAGCAGCAGAGGGGCCCATGCGGTGGACCAGTCCATGAGCATGTAGCGCGCGTGCGGGTCGAGAACCATCCAGCGCATCGTGTTCTGCGGGGGCCGGAGGTCCGGAAAGAGCTCGACGAAGGCTCCGTTGCAGGCGAGCAGGTCCCAGGAGGCGTCGGACACGTAGGCGATGTGGTTGATCCCGTCGACTGCCTCCTGCCATACGCCGGGGATCTCCTTGCCCGACGACAGGTACAGCGGGCCCGGCGGATCCTGCAGGAGCGCGTACCGGCACAGCAGTACCCACTCCTGCTCGTTCAGCCCGAACAGGCGGGCCACGTCGCGGAGCAGCTCTGCGGGCGGATTCGGGTAACTCCCCGACTCCAGCCGGTGATACGTGCCGAGCGTCCGGTGCAGGAGTTGGTCGACCTGGTGCTGGGAGAGGCCGGGGGCGCGCCTGCCCTGGCCCGTGGGGCGGCTGAAGCCGTGGGACTCGGGGGCTATGAGGGCGCGCCGTTCACGGAGCAGGGCGCGGAGCGCCTTCTTGTTCATGTGGGTAATCCCTCTTCGTACACGCCGAGTTGAGCGTCAGCAGTCTAAATACTCCCATCACCTTTGGTAATAAACATTGCCCGAAGAAAACGATCAGACGGTCCGTCATGATGGAGTGCGCGGGGCTTACCACCTGGCGGTTTCATCGTCCGTGCGTACATGCGCACGGCGAAGCGGCACCTGTGTCGGGTCGATCGAAAATGGCCGAAATTTCCCGGTGGAGGGTAACCCACGAGCCTCTGGGCCGATTGAGGAAGAGTGAGCTGGACCGGGCCACGTATTTAGTTGGATGTGGCCGGAAAATGCGTTGCATGACGCACGTCTCGCGCTCTTCGTCACCGGTACCGGAGGTCACTGGCTGCGGTCGGTGCCGTCACTCGCCATTACGTAGCGGCCACGGCACCGGCCGCGCCCGGTCTGCGCCCCTCAGCCGTGACACCCCGGCTGTCACTCCTCCGTCTTGAGGACCCCGCGCACGTAGTCCTCCGCCGCCGCGTCGAGGCCGATGTCGTGCTGCGCGCGCTCGGACAGGTACCAGCGGTGTTCCAGGAGCTCGTGGTACAGCTCCGCCGCGTCCATGGGGGTGGGGACACGGTCGCGCACCGCCCGGACCGTCGGCCGGAACACGTCACGCACCCAGCGGTGCGCCAGGACCTCGGGGCGGGCGCCGGGGGCGTCGTCCTGGGTGGCCATCCAGCTCTCCAGGTCGTTGAGGAGACGCCGCGCCTGGTTCTCCTCCGCGTCCAGTCCGGTCAGGCGCAGGAGTTGACGCTGATGGTGGCCCGCGTCGACGACCTTGGGGACGAACGTGACCTCGTCGCCGCGCGGGGAGCGGGAGATCTGCATCTCGGCCACGTCGAAACCGAGGTCGTTCAGGCGCCGGATGCGGCGCTCCATGTAGTGGTGCTTGCCCGCCGGGTACACCGAGGTGCGGGTCAGCTCGCTCCACAGGTTGGTGTAGCGCTGCTCGATCTCCGTACCGAACTCGATCGGGTCGATGGAGGGGTGCAGCGCGCCCGACGCCTCCAGGTCCAGCATCTCGCCGCTGATGTTCACGCGGGCCAGCTCGATGTCGTACTCCCGCTGGCCCTGGCTGAGCTTCGGGTGCAGCTCGCCCGTCTCGGCGTCCACGAGGTACGCGGCGAACGCGCCCGCGTCGCGGCGGAACAGGGTGTTGGACAGCGAGCAGTCGCCCCATGCGAAACCGGCGAGGTGCAGGCGGACCAGGAGCACGGCGAGGGCGTCCATCAGGCGGTGGACCGTGGACGGGCGCATCGTCGTCTCGAACATCGAGCGGTACGGCTGCGAACCGCCCAGGTGCCGGGTGATCAGGACCGGTTCGAGCGGCGAGCCGTCCGGTTGTTCGCGGCCGGTGACGACGGCCAGGGGGTCCACCGCGGGTATGCCGATCCGGTCCAGGACGCGCAGCATCTCGTACTCGCGCAGCGCCGGACGCTCGGCGAGCTCCTTCACGGCGACGACCTCGTCACCGGCGCGCGCGTAGCGCACCACGTGCCGGGAGATGCCGCGCGGCAGCGGCACCAAGTGCTCCTCGGGCCACTCCTCCAAGGGGATGTGCCAGGGCAGGGCGAGCAGGAGCACCGGGTGCTCGGGGTTGGTGGCGCTGATCTCGAGCGGCATGGGCACAGCGTATGCGGCCGGCCGAGGCAGGCGGGGCGCGGTGTTCTAAGCGATGGCGGTGGTGCGGCGCCGGACCTACGCTGCCGATCATGCTGCCTCGCGTGGACACCGACGAAGCCTGGAACCGGGTGGTGCCGGACGACGCCCTGCTGCGGCCCGGCGTGCTCGACCTGTGCGGCAGACTCGGGTTGCCCGGAGCCGAACCGGTGCGGTTCACCGAGGGCAGCCAGCCGGTGTACGCGGTCGGCGACGCGCACGTGCTCAAGCTCTTTCCCGCCCAGGCGGCCGACGACGGGGTGCGCGAGGCCCGGGTGCTCGGCCACCTGAACGGGCAACTGCCCGTGGAGACACCGGAGTTGCTGGCCTCGGGGACGTATGAGGACGGCTGGTGGTACGTCCTCATGTCCCGGCTTCCCGGGCGGGATCTCGCCGTCGCCTGGCCCGACCTGTCGACCGCCGAGCAGGACCGCATCGTCGACGCGGCGGGCCGGGCGCTCGCCGCGCTGCACGCCCTCGATCCGGAGCCGCTCGCCGGTGATCTGGGGCCCGCCGACTGGGGTGCCTTCGTCGCCGCGCAGCGCGCCGGGGCCGTTCGGCGGCAGCGCGAGCGCGGTCTCGATGAGCGGTGGTGCGCGCTGATCGACGGGTTCCTCGACGCGGCGACCCCGGTGCGGAGATCCCCACAGGTGCTGCTGCACACGGAGTTCATGCGCCAGCACCTGCTCGTCGCCTCCGACGGCGCGGGCCGGACCCGGCTGAGCGGGCTGCTCGACTTCGAACCCGCGATGGCCGGTGACGCGGACTACGACTTCGTGGGCGTCGGACTGTTCGTGACGCGCGCCGACCCGCGGCTCATGGCGCGCTTCGCGAAGGCGTACGGCCGCACCGTCGACCCGCGTACCGCGATGGCGTACACACTCCTGCACGTGTACAGCAATCTCCCCTGGTACCTGCGGGAGCTGCCGCCGCCCGCCGGTGTGACGGACTTCGCGTCACTCGCCGAGGCCTGGTTCGGCGCCGGCTGACGGGAGGGACCGTTCGGCCGCCGACAGGATCTCCGTGAGACGCAGGCCGAACCGCGCGTCGCACGGGGCCGGGGTCCCCGTGCGCGCCGATTCCAGGAGTACGTCGACCGCGGCGGCCAGGGACTCCTGCGCGTCTCCGCGGCCCGTCGGCAGCGTCGACACCCCTGCCGTTCCCCGCAGTTCGACGGCGACACCGGCCGCGTCCGGGGGAGTGGTCAGGCTCAGCGTCGCCGTGCTCGACGCGCCGGAGTCGTGCCGCAGCAGCAGGTGCACGGTGTCGCCGGCGCCGCGCCCGGCCGTCACCGACGTCACGTCCCCGAGGACCGGCAGCAGCACCGACAGGGCGTGCGGGCCCACGTCCCACAAGGCGCCCCGCTCCGCCCGCCACGGCGTCGTGGCCCGGACGTCCGCGTCGTCGCCGGGCGTGTACAACGCTCCGTACCAGTCGGCGCGACCCGTGAACCAGCCGTCCACGGCGGCCTGTTCGGCGATCCAGGCCGCCGAGGCGGGCGCGTAGCGCATCGTGCAGAACACCACGGAGGCCACCCCGGCGGCATCGACGGCCTCGACCACCGCGCGCGCCGCCACCGGCTCCGTCGCGAGCGGCTTGTCGAGCAGCAGGTGGCAGCCCGCGGCGGCGGCCCTTGCTGCGAGCGGCGCCTGGACGTCCGGGGGCACGGCGAACGCCACCGCGTCGCACGCCGCGAACAGCGCGTCGAGACCGCCGGGGCCGTCGTACGCCGTCGTCGCGTGCGTGGCCGCGAGTTCGGCGGCCGCCTGCGGGCGGCGCCCCCAGACGCCGACGAGTTCCGTGTGCTTGTGGTGCCGCAGGGTCGGGGCGTAGGTCCGCCGCGCCCAGGGTCCTGTGCCGACAAGTCCGAAGCGAAGGCTGTCCGTCGAGGTCATGGTCGGCAGTATCACCCGGCGGCGCCGGGACCGCGCGGGGCAGGGGCGGCGACAGTCGGGCGGCCCTTGGTGAATACTGATTCACCTACCGGGTGAATGGGCATTCACCCGAACCGTCCGCCCGGCGCCGCACCCTCCGTGCCGAGCCCGCGCACCCCGCAGGAGACCCATGGACCACGTCCCGATACCGACGCTGCCCGAAGAGACCGCACCGCCGCGGCTGCGCGAACGGCTCACCATCCCGGTCCTCGCCTTCGGCGGCATCCTCATGGCCGTCATGCAGACCGTCGTCGTCCCGCTCCTGCCCGACCTGCCCCGGCTGACCGGCGCGTCCCCCGCCGCCGTCTCCTGGATGGTCACCGCCACCCTGCTCGCGGGCGCCGTCCTGACCCCCGTGCTCGGCCGGGCCGGCGACATGTACGGCAAGCGGCGCGTCCTGCTCATCGCGCTGGCCCTGATGACCGGCGGCTCCGTGCTGTGCGCGCTGACCTCGGACATCCGCGTCCTCATCGCCGCCCGCGCGCTCCAGGGCGCCGCGGCGGCTGTCGTACCGCTGTCGATCAGCATCCTGCGCGACGAACTCCCGCCCCACCGCACCGGCTCCGCCGTCGCCCTGATGAGTTCGACGGTCGGCATCGGCGCGGGGCTCGGACTCCCGCTCGCCGCGCTCATCGTCCAGTACGCCAACTGGCACGTGATGTTCTGGGCGACCGCCGCGCTCGGCGCCCTCGGCCTCGCCGCCGCCTGGTGGGCGGTGCGCGAATCGCCCGTGCGCAACCCCGGACGCTTCGACGTCCTCGGCACGATCGGCCTCGCCACCGGACTCGTCTGCCTGCTGCTCGGCGTCTCGCAGGGCGGGCAGTGGGGCTGGGGCAGTGCCCGCGTCGTCGGCCTGTTCGCGGGCGCCGTCCTGGTTCTCGCCCTGTGGTCGTGGCAGCAACTGCGGGCCGCGAGCCCCTTGGTGGACCTGCGGCTCGCCGTCGGCCGCAGGGTCGGTCTGCCGCACGTCGCGGCACTGATCACCGGATTCGCGTTCTACGCCAATTCCCTCGTCACCGCACAGCTCGTGCAGGCCCCGGTGGAGACGGGCTACGGCCTCGGTCTGTCCATCGTCGCGACCGGCCTGTGCATGCTGCCCAGCGGCGTCATCATGCTGCTCTTCTCACCGGTGTCGGCCCGCATCTCGGCGGCCCGCGGCCCGCGCATCACCCTCGCCATCGGCGGCGTCGTCCTCGCCCTCGGCTACGCGATCCGCATCGTCGACAGCACCGACCTGTGGGTGATCCTGGTCGGCGCCGCCGTCGTCTCGACCGGTACGACCCTCGCGTACTCCGCGCTGCCCACGCTGATCCTGCGCGCCGTCCCGTCCGGCGCGACGGCCTCCGCGAACGGCGTCAACGTCCTGATGCGCACCATCGGGCAGTCCGTCTCCAGCGCCGCCGTCGCGGCGATCCTGGTCCACCACACCGCCCGTGTGGGCGGGGTGGCCGTACCCACGTTGCACGGCTATCAGCTCGCCTTCACGATGGCGGGTACGGTCGCACTGGTGGCTGCCGCCGTCGCGCTCGCCGTGCCGTCCGACCGGGCGGGGGAGAGCGTCGCAGCGGGTGCGGTGGCCCCGGTGGCCACGGCGAAGGGAGCATGAGGCGATGACCACGGCGCAGCCCGCCGTCCGGCGCGACGCCGAGGCGAGCAAGGCCGCCATCGTGAAGGCCGCCCGGTACCTGCTGGCCCGGCACGCGCACGGCGACATCACGCTCAAGGCCGTCGCGGAACGGGCCGGAGTCAGCCCGCCGCTGATCCTCAAGTACTTCGGCAACAAGGACGCCCTGTTCGCGGGCGTCATGAACTTCGAGGCCGACGTGGACGCCCTGCTCGACGCGCCGCTGGAGGACCTGGGCCGGCACATGGTGCGCTCCGTGGTGACCGGCCAGGCCGAGCGCGGCGCCGACCCGATCCTGCGCATCGTCTTCGCCCCGCTCCACGGCGAACAGGGCGACATCCTGCGCGCCAACTTCCGCACCCAGGTCAGCGAACGCCTGGCGGCACGCCTGTCCGGCGCTGACGCCGTTCTGCGCGCGGAACTCGCCGTCTCCATGCTGCTGGGCCTCGGCGTCATGTACGGCATCGCCCGCGGCTCGCAGGTGCGGGCCGCGGACACGGAGGATGTCGTGGAGCGCTACGCCCCCGCGGTTCAGGCACAACTGATCGCCGAAGGGGCGCGATCAGCCCCGGCTCAGCCGCACTGAACGCGCAGGGGCTCCCCGAAGACCACGACGGACTCGAAGCCGTCGGCCCACGTCACCTTCAACTCGCCCTCGGTGGCGACGACTTCGGTGACGGCGTCGACGAGCGGCACCTCCGGCTCGGTCGCCCCCAGCGAGGCCAGCGCCACGAACACCGCCGTCCCCTCGACATCGGCCGAAAGGCGCGGCACCCGCACCCACGCCTCGTACGCGGTCCCCTGAGGTGCCCGGACCTCGTCGCGCTCCGCCCAGCCGTGGAGTCCGACCAGCTCCGAGCTCAGCGCTTCGGTCGCCCACCCGGTGAGCGACACCCGGGCCCCGTGCGGCGCCCCCACGACCCGGTGTACGCGCAGCTCTCGCGCGCCGCGCGCCACGGTGACGCTCTCCACGCGCAGGCCCGGCACCATCGGCGGCCCCGACGTGAACACGGGCCGGTGCCAGGACGCCGCCCAGCCCCACCCGTCGCCGTGCCCGGCGCCGAGCGGATGAATGCGGCGCCGCACGCTTCCGGCGCCGCCGACCTCGACGGACAGGTGGTTGTCGGAGACGTTCGTGAGCGCGGTCGGGCCGGTGTGCGTGGAGTACGCCTGACGGCCGTAGTGCGCGTCGTCCTGCGCCGCGAACTCGCCCTCGTGCGGCCTGACATGGTCACTGCCGTGATTGTGCAGGCGCACGATCCCGTCCGCCCGCGTCGACTGCACGAGCAGGCCCGGCGCGGGCAGCGCGAGGACCCGGTCGGGGCCCTCGCTCGGCGCCGGCTCCTCGGGGGCCGTCCACAACGGGTCGCCCTCCGGGGCGAGCAGCGCCACGAAGCCCTTCGACGCCCAGTACGGAGAGGCCGGGCCCGAGTAGTTCTGCAGCGTGGCCTCGTGCGGGCCGTGCCAGCCGAGGCTCAGCAGCCCGTCGCCCGTGATCGCGCCGCGCTCCAGGAAGTAGCGCAGATTCCCGCTGATGAGACGGCGCGAAGCCCCCGGCGACAGCGGTGTGTGACCGGTGACCGCGCCGACCCCGACCGCCGCCGACGCGGCGAAGCGGTAGGAGAGCGAGCGCCCGAAGTGGACCGGCGCCCCGTCGCCGCCGAAGAGCAGGGAGAAGCCCTCCAGGTGCTCACGCAGGCGCGGGCCGAAGCGGGCCGACAGCGCCGTGTCGCCCGACAGGTGTGCGTGCAGCATCGGGTACAGGTGCAGCGCCCAGCCGTTGTAGTGGTCGAAGGCGCGGCCGTCGCCGTCCGCGTACCAGCCGTCGCCCCGGTACCAGGTCTCCATCAGCTCGAGCGCGCGGTCCATGGCGCGGGTCGTCGCCGCGTCGCCGCGGCCGACCTCCTCCAGGAAGGACGCCACCATGAAGGGGAACAGGTACCAGTTGTTCGGCGCCGGCGTGTGGTTGATCGCGCCACGCAGCCACTTCTCCGCCCGGTCCTGTACGTCGCCGTCGAGCCGGTCCCACAGCCAGGGCCGGGTCAGTTTCAGGCCGAGCGCCACGGACGCGGACTCCACCATCGGCTGGCCCTGCACGTGGTGGTCGAGGATCAGCGGCCACGACTCGGCATCGTCCCGGCCCGGCGTGCGGGTGCCCGCGGTCAGACCCCCCGCGTACCGCTCCAGCAGGCCGTGCGGGTCCTTGCCGTCGGCGCCCGCGACCCGGAAACCGGCCGCCAGGAACGTCCGCGCGTACCCTTCGAGCCCGTCCGAGCGGACCCCGGAACCGGAGGGCCGGCCCGGCAGGTCCAGGAAGGCGCCCTCGGGTGACGCCCAGCGCCAGGCGGCACCGAGAAGCCCGTCGGCGACGGCCTCCCAATGGGCGCGGGTGTACCCGGTGTACGGGCTCAACTCCCGGTTTTCGTCAGGCATTTCGAACGGGATCGTCATGCGAGGAACGCCAGCCTTTCGCGTCGTACCGGATGGGCGAAACCGTCGCCCGCGGCCCACCGGGCCACCTCGCCGACGGCCGTGTCGGCCAGCCGCTCCCATTCGTTGCCCTGGGAACCGGCGAGGTGCGGGGTGATGAGTGCGTCCGGGCACTCCCACAGCGGGTGGTCGGCGGGCAGCACCTCGGGGACCGTCACGTCGAGGACGGCCCGGACGCGGCCCGCGCACACCGCGTCGGTCAGCGCGTCCTGGTCGACGACGGCGCCGCGCGCCGTGTTGATCAGGGTCGCCCCCGGGCGCAGGGAGTCGATCAGCGCGCGACTCACGAGCCCGCGGGTGGCCGGCAACAGTGGCGTGTGCACGCTCAACACGTCGGCGCGGGCGAAGAGTTCGGGCAGCTTCACCCACTCCACCCCCAGCGCGGCGGCCTCGGCCTCGGAGACGTACGGATCGTGCAGGAGCACCTCGAAGTCGAACGGCTTCAGGAGCTCGATGACGCGGCGGCCGACCAGCGACGCGGAGAGAAGGCCCACCGTGCGCCGGTAGTTGCCCACCTCGCCCGTGGTGAGCAGCCAGTTGCCGCGCTCGCGGGTGCGGCCGAAGTCATGGGCGCGCTCCAGGACGCTCTTCCCGTACAGCAGGATCATCGCGAGGGTGTACTCGGCGACCGGCAGTGCGTTCGCCGCGGCCGCCGACGACACCGCGATGCCCCGCTCCCAGCAGGCGTCGGTGACGTGCCCGCGCACCGAACCGGCCGCGTGCACGACCGCCCTGAGCCGGGGCGCCGCCGCGAGGACGTCCTCGTCGAGCTTCGGGCACCCCCAGCCGGTGACGAGGACCTCGACGTCGGCGAGGACCTCCTTCGCCCGTTCGGTCGTCAGGTCGTCCAGGGTCGGCAGGGGCGCCAGGTCGCAGACCTCGGTGAGCGCGGCCAGGGACCGCGGCGAGAAGACTGCCGCCGCGGCATGGGGGGACATGGCCAGCGCCACGCGGGGGAGGGTCACTTGACCGACCCCGCCGTCAGGCCGGCCTTCCAGAACCGCTGGAGGAGGATGAACGCGAGGACGAGGGGGAGCACCGCGAGGAGCGAGCCCATGATCACCACCGGGTAGTACTCGGGAGAGACGGTCGCCTGGCTGTTCCACTGGAACAGACCCAGGCTCACTGGGTAGAGCTTCTGGTTGGACAGCATCACCATCGGCAGGAAGAAGTTGTTCCAGATCGTGGTGAGCTGGAAGAGGAAGACCGTGATCAGGCCAGGGGTGAGCATCCGCAGCGACACGCGCGCGTACGTCGTCAGCTCCCCGGCGCCGTCGACGCGGGCCGCCTCCAGGACCTCGTTCGGCACATATCCCTGGGCGAAGATGCGCCCCAGATACACGCCGAACGGGTTGAACAGGACCGGGATGAACACCGACCAGAAGGTGTTCACGACGCCGGTCTCCGACGCGATCAGGTACAGCGGCAGCGCGAGCACCGTCTGCGGCACCATCACCGCGGCGAGGACGAGCCCGAAGAGCTTCTCCTTGTGCCGGAAGTGGTACTTGTCGAAGGCGTACCCGCAGGCCACGCTGATCATCGAGCCGATCGCCGCGCCGAGGACCGCGTACAGCAGACTGTTGCCGTACCAGCGGCTGTAGAGGCCGCCGTCCATCGCGAACAGGTCCTTGAGGTTCTGGACCAGGGAGAAGTCGCTGAAGGACAGGATGTTGCTCTGGAAGAGCGCGTCACGGGACTTCGTCGAGGCGAGGACCAGCCACAGCGCCGGCAGCATCGTGTAGAGCACGGAGATCGCGACCACGGCGTTGACGGTCGTGCGGCCCAGGAGCCTGGGGCGCAGCAGCGTCGACTTGCTCAGCTCGGCAGTGGTCATCGGGCGTTCTCCTCGGCGGAGTCGACACGGTTGGTCCAGCGGGTGACGCCGTAGGAGACGCCGATGGTGAGGATCAGGAGGATCACCGAGGCGGCGGCCGCCAGCGAGTAGTTGTTGCGGCTGAACGCGGCGTCGTAGATGTACATGCTCGGCGAGAACCGGGCACCGACCATCGCCGACGACTGGTGCAGCAGCGCCGGTTCGGTGAACAGCTGCAGCGCCCAGATCAGGGTGAACATCGCGACCATCACGATCGAGGAGCGCACCAGCGGCGCCTTCACCTGAAGCGCGGTGCGCACCGGCCCCGCGCCGTCGACGACCGACGCCTCCAGGACCTCACGGGGGACCGCCTGCAGGGCCGCGTAGAAGACGACCATGTTGTAGCCGATGTTCGACCACAGCGCGATGTTCACGATCGACGGGATCGTGGTGTGCAGGCCCAGGAAGTCGACGGTGATGTCGGCCTTCGCGAACAGGTCGATGATCGGGCTGAGTCCCGGCGTGTACAGGTACAGCCAGATCAGCGCGCCGATGATGCCGGGCACCGCGTGCGGCAGGAACAGTCCCAGCTGGGCCCAGGAGCGCAGCTTGACGACACCCGAGTCGAGCAGCAGCGCGAGCACCAGCGAGCCGATCACCATCAGCGGGATGTAGATCAGGCAGTAGAGGCCGACCGTGCCGAGCCCGGAGAGGAACGAGGGGTCGGTGAGCACGGCGGCGTAACTGCGCAGGCCCACGAAGACCGTGCGCTCCGGGCCGAAGCCGAGGCCCGGCTGGTCGTCGCTGAAGAAGCTCAGCCACACCGCGGTGCCGACCGGGATCAGGAAGACGAGGACGAGGAGGAGGAAGAACGGGGCCATCAGGACGCCCGCGGCGCCGCCGCGGCGGCGGCCCGCCGCACGCCGGGACGTGCGTCCGGAGGTCTCCTGGTCGCGTACGGTCGCGGTGGCCGTCGCGGGGGAATGGGTGGTCGCGGTCATGGGAGTCACCTGCCTTTCGGGGTGCGGGCGGTCACGTGGTGTGCTGGGTGGTGTCGAGGCCGAGCGCCTTCAGGTCGGGCATCGTGCCGTCCTGGGTGGCGCGCATCGAGGACTCGAGCGTGCCGGAGCCGGCCGCGGCGCGGGTGAAGGCGTCCTGCATGACCTGGCCGGTCGCGGTCATCCGCGGGCCCCACACCCAGCCGTCCCGGATCTTGTGGGCCTCCTGCTCGAACAGCGGGTAGATGTCCTGGCCGCCGTAGTAGTCACGGTCGAAGGCGGCCCGGCCGACCTCGATCAGCTCGGAGACCGCCGGGTACTGGCTGCTGGCGCCGCTGGAGAGACGGGCCTTGAGCGCGTCGGGGCTGGAGACCTGCCACTCGATGAACTCCATGGCGGCCTCGGGGTTCCTGCTGTCCTTCGTCACGGCGAACGTCGAGCCGCCGTTGGTGCCGAGGGAGGGCCGGTCCGGGTCCCACTGCGGCTGCGGGGCGATGCGCCACAGGCCCTTCTGCTCGGGACGGGCGTTCATCTGTGCGCCCGCGTCCCAGGCGCCGCTGTGCCGGGTCAGCACCAGGCCGTTGCCGATCTGGGCGTCGTTGGCGCGGCTGTTGGGGTTGTTGGCGTAGACGAGGTCCTCGTCGAGGAGGCGCTGCCAGTACTGGGACACGCGCCGAGTGGGTGCGTCGGCCAGCGAGACGTTCCAGGCGCCCTTCGACGTGTCGAACCACTGCGCGCCGGCCTGCCAGCAGAGCCCGGAGTAGAGGCCGATGTCGAGGGCGAAGATGCACACCTTGCGGTTTCCGCCGGTGCGGCGCACGGCACGGGCCAGGTCCGCGTACGCGTCCCAGGTGGTGGGCACCTCGAAGCCGTACTTGTCGAACAGGTCCTTGCGGTAGTGCAGCACCATCGGTTCGACGTCGAGCGGCACGCTGTAGGTGCGCCCCTCGAAGGTGGTCAGGCCGAGCGCCTGCGGCAGGAGCTTCTTGCGCAGGTCGTCGCTGATCATCGAGGTGATGTCACGGGTGACGCCGTCGATCGCGAAGCCGGGCACCTGGGGGTACTCGATGGTGGCGACGTCGGGGGCGTTTCCCGCCCGCGCGGCGTTGCTCAGCTTGAGATAGCCGCCGGCATTGCCGGAGGGTATCTGCTCGAAGTTGACCTGGATGTGGTCGTGGGTCTTGTTGAACTCGTCCACCACCTCCTGGCTGCCGCGCAACGCGGACCAGAACGTGATGGTGGTCGTGCCTCTGCTGCCTTTGCTGCTGGTCCTGCTGCTGCTCTGCGATGACGCGCTGTCGGATCCGCTGCAGGCGCTCAGTGCGCCCGTCAGCGGCAGCGCGGTGATCGCGGCGAGCATGGATCGACGGCTCTGTCGACCAGGCATGGGCGCCTCCCGCGGCTCCTGCGTGTTCGAGTCACGGGAATACTGATCGGCTGAGCGGTCGCGGTCAATAGATCGATCAGAAGAAAATGAAACGGTCAAACGCTCACTGCGGAATGTGAGTTGAGGCCGGGGTCGACGGGGCGGGCGATGCCTGCTGGGTGGAGCCGCGCACGTTCAGCGCCGGCAGCAGTTCCAGGCGCCGCGCCGGTCCCGACGTGTCCCCCCGCTCCAGGCGCCGCAACAGCAGTTCGGCCGCCGCCCGGCCGATCTCCGCCTTGGGCGGCGAGACGGCTGTCAGGGGCGTGGTGCCGAGTCCGGCCACCACGTCGTCGTACGCGACCGCCGAACAGTCCTCCGGGACGCGCACCCCGTTGTCACGCAGACTCTGTACGAGCATCAGCGCGTCCACGTCACCGTGCAGGATCGCCGCGGTCGCCCCCAACTCGGCCAGCAGCGAGGGGAGTTCGACGGGCTGCTCGGCGTGCTCGGTGGCGGGGTCGGCAGCCGCCCCGGGCGAGCTGAGGGCGACCGCCCAGGCGTCGATGTCCGGATGGGCGGCGGCGACCTCGGCGAACGCGGAACGCAGCGCGCGGGCCGTCGGGCTGTCGTCGCGCGCGGCGAGCACGATGCGCCGGTGACCGAGGCCCGTGAGGTGGTCGAGGGCGAGATGGATGCCGTACCAGTGGTCCGTGCACACCGTGTCCATGGCGTGCAGCGCGCTGCCGCGCCGGGGCCTGCGCTCCATCACGACGGCCGGCACGTCCAGGCGCGCCAGCCACGCGTAGTCGGCCTCCTCCGTGGCGCGGCTGCGCCAGCGCGGGGCGATCAGCAGCCCGCGCGCACCGTCCGCCAACGCCCGCTCCACGATGGGCTGTTCGGCCCCGGAGACGGGCGGCGCGATGTGCAGGCCGATCCGGATCCCGGCCTCCTCGAACGTGGTCCTTGCGCCGTGCAGCATCTCGTACAGGTACGCGTGCCGCTCGGGCACGACCACCGCGACCGGGCCGCCGTCCGGCATCGGCTCCGGCGGCGCCGCGGCCTGTCGCTGCTCGGGCAGGACGGGGCGCGCGACGCCGTGGCCGCGGCGCAGCTTGCCCTCGCGGGCCAGCTCCTCCACGTCGCGGCGGAGCGTCACCACCGACACCGCGAGCTCGGTGGCGAGATCGCTGACCCGGGTCGCGCCGCGCGACTGCACCACGGCGAGGATCCGCTGCCGCCTGAGATCGACCGGTTCGCGCATGCTGATGGCCCCCTCACAACCCGATGTTCGTTTGAGCGCTTCACTGAACGTTTCGCGCTTGGGCCGCAGCATAACCAGGGGGTAGCGGCCGGGGTCAGCCTTCGGCGGATTTCGGTTCCGACGGCAGCAGGTCGAGCGCGATGCCGAAGTGCCGGCCATAGGCGTCGAGCACGGCGGCATCGGTGCCGAGCTCGCGGTCGGTGCGCCGCCCGTCGACGGTCGTCGTGAGCGTATGACCGCTGAGGGTGATCCGGCCGTCCTCGGTCAGTCGGGAGCAGACCAGGGACCGGGTGAAGTGCGAGGCGGGCGAGGTGCGGTGGTACCAGGCGCCGGCCTCGAAGTCCCGGAGCTCGCGCGGGCGCTGGTCGAGCAGGTACTGGGGCTTCCCGTCCTGCACGACCAGCAGGTCGCCGTGCGCGGCGTCCTCGATCCGGAAGACTCCGCCCGGGTCCCGCTGGTCGCCCCGCTCGTCGTACACGAGGGGGAGGTGGCAGAACGCGCCGAAACCGATGTCCGCGAGCAGGTCCCCGCCGTCGGCCGTGCGCACCCGCAGCGCCATGTGGTCGTACGGGATGCCGGGACGGCCGTCCTTGCCCACCACGCGTGCCTGCAACAGCGTCACCTCGAAGCCGAGGGAGCCGAGGAGCGCGGCGAACGCGCCGTTCAGTTCGTAGCAGAAACCGCCGCGGCGGCGGTCGACCACCTTCGCGACCAGCGCGTCCGACTCCAGCACCACGTCCTCGCCCAGATGCAGGGCGAGGTTCTCGAACGGCACCGACCGCAGATGCGCCAGGTGCAGCGCGCGCAGCGCCTCGGCGGTCGGGGCTGTGGGGCGCTCGGCCCCGATGCGGTGGAGATAGGCGTCGATACGGGTCTGATCCATGGAGCAAGTGTCACCGATCAGCAAGAGCGGTCACTGATCACGTGTGCTCGGGCCGGGCCTGACCGGCAACCGGCGCACGCTGTTGCCGACGAACCCGGAGTGCGCGGGCAGTTCGTCGTCCGGCACCGCGAGGTCGAGAGCGGGGAACCGGGCGAACAGCCGCTCCAGGGCCACGGTCGCCTCCAGCCGGGCGAGCGGCGCGCCCAGGCAGTAGTGCGCGCCGTGCCCGAGGGAGAGATGGCGGCCCTTCGCCGGACGGGTGACGTCGAAGCGGGCGGCGTCCGCGCCATGTGCGTCCACGTCCCGTCCGGCCCCCGAATATCCGGCGAGCACCGGCGTGCCGCGGGGGATCACCGTGCCGTCGACGGTGAGGTCCCGGGTGGGATAGCGGAACGGGAAGTAGCTCACCGGGCTGTCCCAGCGCAGCGTCTCCTCCACGACGTCCGACCACGTGGCCGCGCCCTCGCGCACCAGGTCGAGCTGCTCGCGGTGTCCGCACAGCGCACGCACCGCGTTCGTGATCAGGTTCAGCGTCGTCTCGTGCCCGGCCACCACGAACAGGAGCAGTGTGCCGATCAGCTCCTCGGGGCTCAGCCGGTCACCGTCCTCCGCGCGGGCCGCGAGCAGCGCCGAGGTGAGGTCGTCGCCCGGCTCCCGGGTGCGTGCCGCGACGATACGCGCGAGGACCGCCACCATCTCCTGGTTGGCCGCGACCGACTCCTCGGGGGTCGTGTCCGTGGCGACGACCTGGCTCGACAGATGGTGCAGCCGGTCCCTGAACTCGGTGTCCACACCGAACAGTTCACAGATGACGCTCATCGGCAGCGGCAGCGCGAAATGCCGGCGCAGCTCGACGACACCGTCGGCGGCCGCCGCGTCCGCGACCGCGTCGAGCAGACCGTCGACCAACTCCTCGACGCGGGGCCGCAGCTGCTCCACCCGGCGTGCGGTGAACGCCCGGCTCACCAGGGAGCGCAACCGGCGATGGTCGTCCCCGTCCGCCGTCGTCATCCCGGGAACCGTCGCGAACGTGCGCAGCGGCCAGCCCTCAGGTATGCGCCCTTCCGCCAGCGCCGTGAAGTGCCGGGCGTCCTTGGCGACGTCGGGGTGCGACAGGAACTCCCTGAGGGCGTCGTGACCGAGCACGACCGCGCCCGGCACGTCACCCGGCAGCAGCACGGGCGCGACCGCGCCGCGCGCCATCAACCGCGCGTTGAGCGCGTGCGGGCAGCCACCCGCGGGATCGATGCGGTGGGGCAGGGCGGCGGGACCGTCGGTCGAGGCGTCCATGGCACGGGTCAACGAGGTCTCCTGACGGGTCGGTTGACGCGCCCGGGGGACCGCCCGGCCGAGCCCGGCCCGTCGACTCCCCCCGAGCGCGGCGGCACCCGCGATCCTACGGCGATTCGGGCTTCGGTCCCAGGTCGTAGATGCGATCCAGGAGCCACTCCTCGTTGCCCGCGAGGCCCGCCCTGCGCAGCGCTTCGTCCGCCTCCGCGATGGGCACGGCGAGGACGGACGCCGTGGACGGCGGTTCCGTGCCCGACAGCGCGGCGCGCGCCGTGTGCAACAGCCGCAGGCAGGCCTGCGCCGCCGCCAACTCGTGGTTCTTCGCCTGCTGACCCTGCTTGCCGGTGCTCCTGGTTCCATACATGGCTCCACTCTCGCGCACGGGTCTGACAATCCCCCGCCAATGGGGCGGGACTAGGCTCGTGGGGAACACGTAAGGAGGGACGCACCCTTGTCATCGCACGCACTGCCGCTGTTCGATCCGGCGGCAGGCCAAGGCGCCCGGCAGTTCGCCGAGTTGGGGCTCGCCCTGGTGCTGTCGACGCTGATCGGAGCCGAGCGCGCGGTCCAGCAGAAGAGCGCGGGACTACGCACACACACGCTCGTCGGGGTGGGCAGCGCCCTGTTCATGGAAGTCTCCCAGCACGGATTCAACTCCCTGCTGGGCGTGGACGGTGTCGCGCTTGACCCGTCACGCGTCGCGGCGCAGATCGTCTCCGGCATCGGGTTCATCGGCGGCGGGCTCATCTTCGTAAGAAGAGACGCCGTACGCGGTCTCACCACCGCCGCGACCGTCTGGCTCACCTGCGCCATAGGCATGGCCTGCGGCGGCGGACTGCCCCTGCTCGCGATCGCCGCGACCGCCTGTCACTTCCTTGTCGTGCGCGGCTATCCCTGGGTCAGCCGCCGGATCCCCGCCCTGGCCACGGAACGGCGCACAGGCCTGCATCTCGCGTACGTGGTCGGCAGCAGTGTGCTGACCCGTGTCCTGGAGGAGTGCACGAGCCGCGGCTTCCGCGTTCTCGAAGTGCGCACCGACCGCACCGACTGGGACGCGGCGTCGGGGCGGCGCGGCACCATCGCCGTAAGGATGGAGATCGAGGGCGCCGCGGAGGTGCCCCAACTCGTCGCCGTGCTGGCCGAGTTGGACGGCGTGCTCGACGTGGCGTCGCTGGAGTCGGCCTCCGAGGAGTAGGGACCGGCGGGCGCCGGTCGGCGCTCACGGCGTGCCGTGCCACGAGCGCCACAGCGCCGCGTACGCCCCGTCGGCCGCCACCAGCTCCTCGTGCGGGCCGAGTTCGGTGAGCCGGCCGTCCTCCATCACGGCGACCCGGTCGGCGTCGTGCGCCGTGTGCAGCCGGTGGGCGACCGCGATCACGGTACGGCCGCGCAGCACCGCGGCCAGGGCGCGCTCGGTGTGCCGGGCGGTGGCCGGATCGAGCAGCGCCGTCGCCTCGTCCAGGACGACGGTGTGCGGGTCGGCCAGCACCACGCGGGCGAGGGCGAGTTGCTGGGCCTGGGGTCCGTCCGGGCGCAGGCCGCCCGCGCCGAGCTCGGTGTCGAGCCCGTCCGGCAGCGCGTCCACCCAGCGCGCTCCGACCGCGTCCAGCGCGGCCCGCAGCCGGTCGTCGTCCGCGTCCGGCGCCGCGATCCGCAGGTTGTCGCGGACCGACCCGAGGAAGACGTGGTGCTCCTGCGTGACGAGGACGATGTGCCGGCGCAGCTCCTCGGGCACGAGCGAGGTCACGGGGACGCCGCCGACGGTCACGCTGCCGGCGCGCGGCGCGTCGACGCCCGCGATCAGCTTGCTCAGCGTGGTCTTGCCCGCGCCCGACGGGCCGACCAACGCGAGCCGTTCACCGGGCCGCACGGTCAGCTCGACACCGCGCACGACATCGCCGCCGTCGTACGCGTAGTGCACGCCGCGCAGCTCGACGGCGTCGCCGACGGGCGTGTCCGTGCCGGCGCACGCCGTCCGCGCGACGTCGCCGATGCCCTCCACACGGGCGAACGAGGCCCCGCTGCTCTGGAGTTGCTCCACCCAGAACAGGATCGTGTCCAGCGGCCCCGACAACTGGCGCAGGTACAGGGCGCAGGTGACGACCGCGCCCAGGGAGAGCAGTCCGTGCGTGTGCAGGGTGCCGCCCACCAGGACGACGCCGACGACGGGAACGGCGTACGAGAAGTCCACCGTCGGGAACAGCACCGTGCGCAGGAACAGCGTGCGCATCCGGGCGCCGTAACTGTGCCGGATCGCCTCCTCGGACGCGGCGATCCGCTGCCGCTGCAGGCCGAACGCCTCGACGGTCCGTGCCTGCGTCGCCGTCGCCGCGAACTGTTCCGCCAGGTGGGACTCCGCCTCACCCTGTTCGAGGTACGCGGTGCGGGCCCGGCGCAGATACCAGCGGACCACCACCGGGACGGCGGCCAGCCCGAGCAGCGCGACCGCGCCGAGCAGCGGTGCCACCAGGCATACCGCCCCGATCAGGAACAACGCCTGGGCCAGCGACACGAACACGTCCGGGCCCGCGTCGCGCAGCGTCGTCGCGACCGAGCCGATGTCGTTGGTGCCCCGGTTGGTGAGGTCGCCGGGACCGGCGCGGTCCACCACCGAGGCGGGCAGGGACAGCGCCCGGTCCACGAACCGGTCCCGTACCCGGGCCGCGGCCCGTTCCCCGAACCGGTGCCCCACCAGGCGGGCCCAGCGCGCGCACAGCAGCTGGACCACGGCGAAGCACAGGATCACCAGCGCCGCCCGGTCGACGTGCCCGACCGTGGTCCCGCCGCGCACGTCGTCGACGATGCGCCCCAGCAACCAGGGCCCCACGGTCCCGGCGGCCGCGGCACAGCAGTTGAGCACGACCGTCCCCGCGAAGGCCCGCCGGTCCGCGCGGATCAGCGCGAGGGCGGCGCGCCGCACGGTGGGCCGGTCGGCGACGGGAAGGGAGGACGCGGGCGCGCTCAAGCGAGGTCTCCGGTGACGGGTGGGGCGGTGTCGAGCGGGCCGGTGTCGACGGGGGCGCCGGGCGCGCGGGTGTCCGGGCCGGGGGAGGCCGCGCCGTCGGGGGAGGCCGCCCTCTCGGCGCCGTCGGACGCCGCCACCCCACCCGCACCGTCGGACGCCGCCACCCCACCCGCACCGTCGGACGCCGCCACCCCACCCGCACCGTCGGGCCCCGCCGGCTCGTCCACTCCGCGTGCCACCAGGGCCCGGTACTCAGCGTTCCGCGCGAGGAGTTCCCGGTGGCGGCCGACCGCGCGGGCCGTTCCGTCGGTCAGGAAGTAGACGACATCGGCCCGGTCCAGGAGCAGCGGGGACGTCCCCGTCACCAGGGTGGTGCGGCCGTGCCGGGCCGTGCGCAGCCGGTCGGCGGCACGGGCCTCCGTGTGGGCGTCCAGGGCGGAGGTGGGCTCCACGGCCAGGAGGATCTCCGGGTCGGCGAGCAGCGCCCGGGCCAGGCGCACCCGTTGGCGCTGGCCACCCGAGAGATTGCGGGCCTGCGCGAGGAGTTCGGCGTCGGCGCCGCCGGGCAGGCCCGCGATCACGTCGTCGGCCGCCGCGTCGTGCAGCGCCCGCGTCACCGCCGCCTCGTCCGGCGCGTACCGGCCCGCGACGGCTCGGCGGACGGTGCCCGCGAACAGGCCCGCCTCGTGATCGGCGAGCAGGACGCGCTCCCGTACCTCGCTCAGCGCCACGGCGTCCAGGGGCAGGTCGCCCCACGTCGCGGCCGAGGGGGAGAAGCGCCCGAGCCGGTCGAGCACGGCGGCCGCGGCCCCGGGTTCCGCCGAGACCACCGCCGTGAACCGGCCCGGCTCCACCGACACCCCGGACACCGGGTCGTGCAGCACCGCGTCCCGCGGCGGCCCGGGCACGGGGGAGCGGTGCCCGTCGTCCTCCGGCGCGAGCGTCAGGAAGCGCAGCACGCGCCGCGCGGCGACGAGCCCGCGCCCCAGGTCGTAGCCGCCCTCGATGAAGGCCTGCACCGGGATCACCAGCATCGCCACGTACCCGTACACGGCGACCAGGTCGCCCACGGACAGGTCGCCCTGCGCGGCCATCCGCGCGGCGAGCCAGGTGACGCAGGCCAGGAAGAGTGCCGGAAGGCCGATCGCGAGGGCCTGGATCCAGCTCATCACCCCGGCGACCCGGTACCCCTCGTCGCGCAGCCGCGCCGTGTCCTGCCGCAGGCGCCGCGCATGGACGTCCTTGCCGCCGAGCCCGGCCAGCACCCCGAGCCCGCCGACGAGATCGGCGAGCCGCGCCGCGAGCGCGCCCTGCTGATCGCGGTAGCCGGACTCGACGCCCTGCAGCCGGGTCAGCAGTGGCCCCAGACAGACCGCGAGCAGCGGCACGCCGAGCAGGATCACGGCCGCGAGGAGCCCCGAGATCGACAGCAGCAGCCCGGCCACGACGACGTACGCGACGACCGCACCCACGCCGGGCCCCGCCATCGTCAGGGTCTGGCTGATGAGCCGGACGTCACCGACGGCGATGGTGACGACCTCCCCGGCGGCGACCCGGCGCGCGAGCACCGCCCCCAGCCGCGTGGCGTGCCGCGCCAGGAGCCGGGTCGTGCGGTACGTCGCGTCGAGCCGCACCCGCGTCATCGTGCGGTGCCGCATGATCGCCAGCCAGGCGTTGACCGCGCCCACGGCCAGCAGCACACCGCACCAGCCGTACAGGGCGCCGGAACTGCCGGCCTCCAGCCCGTCGTCGATCGTGCGCGAGAGGACGTACGGGGGCAGCGTGAGCCCCACCATCCACGCGCTGCCGAACAACGCACCGGACAGCACGCGCCCGCGTTGACGCGCCATCAGCCACCAGATGAAGCGCATCGGGCCGCGCAGGTCGGGCATGCCGGGTTCACCCCCGGGCAACCGCGTGGTGCTGTCACTCATCTCCGCACCCTACGAGGCACGGGGAGAGCCACGGAAGATCACCTACGGGTCAGGTGCAGCCGCAGGCCGTCCGGCATGAGCGTCAGCCGCTCCGCCACCTTCAGCCGGTAGCCCGGCTCGGGCCGCAGGTCGTAGCGGCGCAGCAGCAGACCCAGCACCAGCGTGGCCTCGTGCAGGGCGAACTGCCGCCCGATGCAGGCCCGCGCACCCGTCCCGAACGGCTTGAAGACATGCGCCGGACGGGCCCGCACCGCCTGCGGCGCGAACCGGTCCGGGTCGAAGGTCTCCGGGTTCTCGCCCCACGCCGCCGGATCGCGGTGCAGCATCGTCGTCAGGACCAGGGCCCACGCGCCGCGCCGCATCGGGTGCGTCCCGCCGAGCGTCGTGTCGGTGATCGCCTCGCGCGCGAACGCGGGAGCCGTCGGCCACAGCCGCAGCGACTCGTCCAGCACCCGCCGCAGATACCGGAGCTTCGCGACCTGCTGGTACGCCGGAACCGGGGCGTCGCCCCAGACCCGGTCGACCTCCTCCTGCGCCGTGGCCAGGACGTCGGGGTTCTGCGCGAGGTAGTGCAGGGCGAAGGAGAGCGCGCCGGACGTCGTCTCGTGCCCGGCCACCAGGAACGTGATGACCTGGCGCCGGATGTTCTCGGGCGCGAGCCGCTCGCCCGTCTCCGGGTGCGCCACCTCCAGCATCCGGTCCAGCAGGTCGCCGGGCCCGCCGCCGGACGCCCGCCGCGCGGCGATCACGTCGTCGACGGTGCGGTTCAGATAGGCGCGGTCCGCCGCGTTGCGCTTCTCCGCGCCGCGCAGCAGGGACGACAGCAGCGGCGGCACCACGTTGCGGCGCTGCGCGAAGGACAGCGCGCCCACCATCGCCGTCACGAACGGATGCAGCCGCTCACGCTCGAACGACCCGAAGTCGTGCCCGAACCCGGTCCGCGCGATGGTCTCCAGGGTCAGCTTCGTCATGTCGCCGGGCACGTCCACCGACCGCCCGGCGGCCTCGCTCGTGTCCCACGCGGCCATCAGCTGCCCGGCCACGTCGAGCATCAGCGGGTGGTAGCCCTCCATCGCCTCGCGGCTGAACCCGGGCGCCAGAATGTCGTGCGCCAGCTGCCAGTTCGGCTCGTGGTTGTACGCCGTGAACAGTCCGTCCCCCGCGACCGGACGCAGATTGGCGACCCCGAGCCCGACATGCTTGGCGAACCGGGACTCGTCCGCCAGCTCCGCCGCGAGGTCTGCGCCCCACACGAACACGATCTCCTTGCCGAACCCCTTGCGCCGGAAGATCGGTCCCAGGTCGGCGGCGATCCGCATGGAGTCCTGCAACGGCGTACGGACATTGGCGCCGACGACGTCACCGATCAGCGGCACCCGGCGCGGCGGGTGCGGGATCCGGTCCAGGCGCGGCCAGCCCTGCTCGGCACTGCGAAACCCGCGCGGCAGCGTGGCGTCGGCCGACTGTGTCATCTGAGCCATCGAGCCCATCTCCCCTGCGCCACCGGCGGATTGGGGCGCCGGAGACACCTTGTTAGACGTGGATTCAATAATGCGCCTCAGTGTGCGGCTGTTATTGAACTCACGTCAAGTAAGGCGCTGTCCGTCCAGTAGGGTGCGGCCATGACGGCAGAGCGGACGACCAGGCGCAGGCTCAGCACGGAGCAGCGCAGGGAGCAACTCCTGTCCGTGGGAGCCAAGTTGTTCGCGCAGAGTCCCTACGACGACGTGTGGATCGAGCGGGTGGCCGAGATCGCGGGCGTCTCCCGTGGACTCCTCTACCACTACTTTCCGAACAAACGGGACTTCTTCGCGGCGGTCGTGCGGCGCGAGAGCGAGCGGATGCTGCGGCTCACCGCCGCCGTCCCCGGCATCCCGGTGCGCGAGCAACTCGGCGCCGGACTCGACACCTTCCTCGGCTACGTCGCCGCGCACGCCGAGGGCTTCCGCGCCTTCCACCGTGCCGAGTCCGCGGGTGATCCCGCCGTGCGGACCGTCTACCGGGAAGGACTCGCCGCGCAGGAGCAGCAGATCCTCGCCGCTCTCGCCGCCGACCCCGAGATCACCAAGCGCCTCCCGGAACCGGCGGCGCTGCGCCTCGCCGTGCGCGGCTGGCTCGCCTTCCTCGTCGCCGTCTGCCTGGACTGGCTCGACGAGCCGGAGCTGCCCCGCGAGCAGGTGCGGGACCTGTGCGCGCGGGCACTGCTCGGGGCGCTGTCCGGCTAGGTCGTGTCCGAGCCCTCTGTCGCCCGCGCGATCAAGGGATCGTAAGGAAAACTTGCAAGGCTGCCTGTCTAACTCTTACGGTGTCCTCATGTCAGGCATGTCAGGAACGCAGGGACCCGCGGCCGCCGAGCCGCCCACCGAGCGGATCGCCGCCGACCTCGCGACCGTCGTCGGGCGGCTCTCGCGGCGGCTGCGCACCGCGTCACCGGACAGCCTGCTCACACCTACCCAGCGCACCGTGCTCGCTCGGCTCGGCACGGAGGGCCCGGCCACCACGGCGGCGCTCGCCCGGTCCGAGTACGTGAAGCCGCAGTCGATGCGGCTCACCCTCGCGGCCCTGGAGGAGCGCGGCTTCGTCGCCCGCACCCCGGACCCGAACGACGGACGGCAGTCCGTCATGTCGATCACCGACAGCGGCCGCACCACCCTCGACGCCGTCCGTGCCGCCAAGCACGGCTGGCTCGCCCAGGCCCTCGACGCCGGGCTCGACCCGGCCGAGCGCCGCCTGCTCGCCGAGGCGACCGTGCTGCTCGAACGGCTGGTGGAGCAGTGAGCGGTGACGCGGGCGGCATAGCGGCGTCCGTCGCCGCACCGACGGCCCCCGCCGTCACCGGCTTCCGCGCCAAGCTCACGGCCCCGCTCCTGCTGGGCTCCGTGCTCAACCCGCTCAACACCACGATGATCTCCACCGCCCTGGTGGCGATCGGGCACCACTTCGGGGTGGGCGCCGCCGACACGGCCTGGCTGATCTCCGTCCTCTACCTCGCCAGCGCCGTGGCCCAGCCCGTCCTCGGCAAGCTCGCCGACGCCTACGGGCCGCGCCGGGTGTTCCTCGCGGGCCTCGTCGTGGTCTGCGCCTCCGGGCTCGTCGGCGTGTTCGCCCCCGCCTTCGGCTGGCTGATCGTCTCCCGGCTGCTGCTCGGCATCGGCACCTCGGCCGCCTACCCCGCCGCTATGGCGGTCCTGCGTGACGAGGGCCGCCGCGTCGGACGCCGCCCGCCGCGGCCGGTCATGGCCCGGCTCTCCTTCGCGGCGCTCGGCAGCGCCGCCGTCGGCCCCACACTCGGCGGGCTGCTCGTCACGGTCGTCGGCTGGCGCGGCATCTTCGCGGTCAACGTGCCGGTCTCCGTGATCGCGTTCGTCTGCGCCGTGCTGTGGATCCCGGCCGACCCGCCGCGCGGCACGGCCACCGAACCGGCGCCCCGACTGGCCCTCGACCCGCTCGGCATCGGCCTGTTCTCCACGGCCCTGACCGTCCTGGTCTTCTTCCTCCTCGACCTGTCCCACCCCATGTGGTGGCTGCTCGCCCCGTTCGCCGTGCTCACGGCCGCTCTGCTGTGGTGGCAACTGCGCTGCCGGACCCCCTTCATCGACGTACGGATGCTCGCCGGGAACGGCCCCCTCGCCCGCACCTATCTGCGCCACGGCGTGAGCTACCTGCTCATCTACTGCGTCATGTACGGCTTCACCCAGTGGCTGGAGGAGGGCCGCGGCTACTCCTCCGGACACACCGGGCTGCTCATGCTCCCGATGTCGCTCGCGGCCCTCGCCTGCTCGCTGATCGGCGCCCGCACCAAGGGCATCCGTGCCCCGCTCACCGTCGCCTGCGTCCTGCTGACCGCGGGCGCGGGACTGCTCACGCTGGTGTCCGGCTCCACGCCGCTCGGCGTGCTGCTGCTCGCGGGCGCCTGCTTCGGCATCCCGCAGGGCCTCATCGGGACCAGCAACCAGGCGGCCGTGCAGGAGTACGCGCCGGCCGCCGACATCGGCGCCGCGGCGGGCCTGCAGCGCACCGCCCAGTACATCGGCGCCATCACCGCGTCCAGCCTGATCGCCCTCGCCTACGGGCAGAGCGCCGACGACGCGGGACTGCACCTGATGGCGACGGCCTCGGTCGTCCTCGGCGTGCTGCTCGTCGCCCTCACCGTGACGGACCCGGCCCTGCGCAGGCGCTGAGCTCAGGGCCCCGGGAAGACACGTCCATGTCCCGACTCCCTTCGTGTGCGGGCCGGTGGCCGGCGCCGCTGCCCGAGCCTCACTCCGCGTCGTGGAGGACGAGACCCAGCGTGTGCCTGCGGCCGGAGCGGACCGTGCTCACCCCGTGCCGCATGGGGCCGTTCGACCAGCCGCGCACCGAACGCACCGGCCGGTCGCGGGTGGTGAAGACCAGTGCGTGCCCTTGGAGCAGGGCCGTGGCATGCCCGCGCGACTGGGCACGCGGCCGCTGCTCCGTCATCAGGAACTCACCGCCGGAATAGTCCGTGCCCGGCTCGTCCAGACCGATCACCACCTGCAGCGGGAACACCAACTCGCCGTACAGGTCCCGGTGCAGGGCGTTCCAGTCGCCGGGCCCGTAGCGCAACAGGATCGGCGTCGGGCGGGTCTGGCCCGCCGCGCGGCAGCGCTCCAGCCACGCGTCGAAGGTGTCCGGCCAGGGCGCCGGGCGGTTCAGCCGCCGCGCCCACTCCCGGGCGATCGGCAGCAGCCGCGGATAGAACGCCGCGCGCAACTCCCGTACGAGGTCGGGCAGCGGGTGGTCGAAATAGCGGTACTGGCCCCGGCCGAACCGGTAGCGGGCCATGTCGATCGTCGACCGGAAACGGTTCACGTCGTCGTAGAGCGCGGCCACGGCCCGGCACTCGGCCGCGGTGAGGACGGGCCGCGGCGACAGGGCACTGCCGAACTCGTCCAGTTCCGCCGTGAGTTCGGGCCAGTCGACGGCGGCGACGCGGTCGTGCGCGGTGCCGGGGGAGAAGGTGATCATGGGAGGCCGTCCGGGGCTGCAGCGGCCGTACAAGCGGTGTACGACCCGGTGGACAAGAGGTGACCGTTCCAGGCTGGCCCACCGTGCGAGGCGATTCCGGCGGAATTCGGACGTCGCGCTCCGTGCGGTAGTGTGACCGGGCCCTACAGCGCCACGAGAGAACGAGGAGGTGAGCCCGATCACCGCTGTGTCAGGTCGGGAGCTCCCTTCTCCCGTCGCGCGTCACGACCGCTCGGTCTGAGCCGGTCGGTCGCCGCGCGGCGACCGGGAGCCCCATCGGCATCCCGAGAGGTCACACCACACTCATGTCGGTATCCCCGTCACCCGTTCCACCCGCGTCCCTCGTCTCCGCCCTCCGCGCCGCCGGCTGCGTCTTCGCCGAGGACGAGGCGCGCGTCCTGTACGACACCGCCCGCGACGAAGCCGAACTGACCGCGATGGTCGAACGGCGCGCCGCCGGACTCCCGCTGGAACACGTCGTCGGCTGGGCCGAGTTCTGCGGGCTGCGCGTCGCCGTCGACCCCGGCGTCTTCGTACCGCGCCGCCGCACCGAATTCCTCGCCCGCCAGGCACTCGCCCGCACCCGGCCCGGCGCCACCGTCGTCGACCTGTGCTGCGGCACCGGCGCGGTCGCGGCGGTCCTGGCCGCACGCAGTCCCGGCCGGCTGCACGCCGCCGACCTGGACCCGGCCGCCGTGCGCTGCGCCCGCCGCAACCTCGGACCGCTCGGCGGCGAGGTCCACGAGGGCGACCTCTACGACCCGCTGCCCGCCGCACTCGCCGGGCAGGTCGACATCCTCATCGCCAACGGCCCGTACGTGCCCACGGGCGACGTGCCGCTGCTGCCCGCCGAAGCGCGCGACCACGAACGCCTGATCGCCCTGGACGGCGGCGCCGACGGGCTCGACGTACTGCGCCGGGTCGCCGCGCGGGCGCCGCGCTGGCTCGCGCCCGGCGGTCATCTCTTCGTGGAGACCAGCGAACGGCAGGCCGACGCGGCGCTGGCGGCGGTGCGCGCCGCCGGTCTGACGGCGCGCCTGGTCGAGGACGAAGAGCTCTACGCCACGGTCGTCGTCGGCACCGCCCGCCACGCCGGGCCGGCCTGAGCGGTCAGGTCGCGTAGGACACCTTCACCTTCTCGAACCCCAGCGAGCGCAGCAGCCCGCTGAGCATGTCGGTGGTGTTGCGCTCGGCCCGGTCCGTGAGGCCGCTGTCCTTCGCCGCATCACCGATGTGCTTCGAGGCGAGCTTGCGCACCGCCCGCTCGTCGTTCGGGTTGTCGGAGAAGAGATCGCCCAGCCGGTCGAGCAGCCCGCGCTGCTTGGACACGGCGTAGGAGCGGTCGGTGTCCAGTGCCGGGCGGCCCAGCTGGGCGTGCGGCAGGCGCAGCGTCGCCGACGTGCGGTCCTTGTTCACGCGTACGTCACCGGAGCCGACCTTGCCGAGATCCACGTACGCGTCCACGGTCCCCGCCCCGATGTACAGCGTCCGGGTCCCGCGGAGCGCGTCCGGCAGATACTTGGTGTCCTTCTCCAGGTCGACCACGACCTGGAAGTTGCCGGACGCGGCGTCGTACCGGCTCAGATCCCGTACCGATTTGAGCAGCGCGGGTCCGGACCGGTCGTGGGTCTCGGTGCCGAACACGTCGTCGAGACGGTTCATCAGGCGCAACCCGGTGAACAGCAGCGCCAGCACCACGACGACCACGACCAGCGCTTTCGCCCAGCGCGGCAGAACTGCAACGGCCCTCGGCCTCATGTGGGAGACCTCCTTCCCATGGAGGCCTAGTTCCACCGTATGCGTTGATCACGCGTGCCGCGGCGCCCCGAACGTCCGGAACGGGGCGTCGCCCGGTATCGGTGGCCACCGCCTGCGCTTCCCGCACTTGTGTCCCTCGCGCGCTGTCGCAGGCGGCGGCCGCGGGGTCAGGCGTGCGGCAGCGGGCCAGGACCGCGCACGAGGCGGTCGCCCGACACTCGTGACCACCACACTCCCTCGCCGCGCGTCAGGCCAGGCAGCGCCAGCTCCATCTCCGGCACCCTGCGCGCCGTCAGCTCCCCGGTGATCAGCCAGGACGCGGTGCCGCCGGTCGTCTCGCCGAACTCGGCGCCCAGCGAGGCCAGTCGGGCGGTGACCGGGGCCAGCGCGTCGAGCGGCACCTCCACCTCGAAGGCGTGCGCCGGTTCGAAGACCCGGGACCCGGCCCGCTCCAGCGCCTGCCGCACCACGAGCGCCGTGACCGTCCGGAAGTCCCCCGCGACACTCACGGGGGAGTCGAACCCCGAGCGGATCAGGGTGACATGACAGTCCGTCACCGGCCAGCCGTGCGGATCACCCGAGGCGAGGGTGGCATGCACGGTGTCCTCGACGGCCTGGTGGAACGCCCGGGGCAGTGCGCCCAGTTCGGTCTCGTACGAGAAGACGCGGCCGCTGCCGTGCGGTGCCGGTTCGATGCGCAGGCCGACGGTCGCGGGCAGACCGGTGGTGCTGCGGTGGCCCATCTCCTCGACGGCCTCACCGGTGCCCACGGGGCGCTCGACGCACCGGATCGTGCTGGGCTCGAACGCCGCCTCGATGCCGAACTCCTCGGCCAGCGTGGCGCCGAGGACCTCCTTCTGCACCTCTCCGTACAGCAGCAGCGCGGTCGTTCCGGCGGGGGCCGGGCGGGCGTGGATCAGCGGGTCCTGGTCGGCGAGTTCGAGCAGGGCCGCGCGCAGGGCGGCGCCCTGACCCGGGTGCACGGCGCGGGCCACGGACTCCAGCGTCGGCGGCGCGAACCGGGCCCGGCCCTCGGTGAACCGGCCGATACGGTCGCCGACCCGGACGCCCGCGATGCCCCGCACCTCGGCGATCTGTCCGGGCCCCGCGACATCCCCGCCGGTCCCGACGGTCCGCAGGCCCGTGATCCGGCCGGCCGTCCGCTCGGCGCCGCCCTCGGCGTCCTGCCGGCGGAACGTCACCTTCTGGCGTTCCCTCACCTCGCCGTCGTACAGCCGCAGATACGCGATCCGCTCACCGACGCTTCCGCGGCGCACCGCGAAGACGGTGCCCGCGGGCGGCGCCGTCGCGTCGCTCTTTCCGGTGGCGGGCAGGAACTCCCGCACCGCGTCGAGGAGTTGCGGGACGCCCTGCCCGCCGATCGCCGACCCGAACAGCACGGGATGCAGCAGCCCCTCGCCCGTCCGTGCGGCCAGTGCCCTGCGCAGCGCGTCGGGGGTCGGCGGCGGACCGTCGACCAGCGCGGACAGGACCGCGTCGTCGACCTCCGCGAGCGTTTGGGCCGCCGCGTCGTCCAGGGCCCGCCCGGTGACGGCGGCCCGGGGAGTGCCCGCGTTCCGGACATCCACCAGGGGCACCACGTGCGGGGTGAGCCTGCGCCGGATGTCGTCGAGCAGCGGGCCGACCCGCGCGCCCGCCCGGTCGATCTTGTTGACGAAGACGAGCGTGGGCAGGCCGAGCCGCCGCAGCGTCTTGAGCAGCACGCGCGTCTGCGCCTGCACGCCCTCCACCGCGGAGATCAGCAGGACGGCTCCGTCGAGCACGTCGAGGGCGCGCTCGACCTCGGCGATGAAGTCGGAGTGGCCCGGTGTGTCGATCAGGTTGACCTGGGTGTCGCCGACGGTGAACGCGGCGACGGCGGACCGGATCGTGATGCCGCGCTGCCGCTCGATGGCACCGGTGTCGGTGCGGGTGTCCCCGGCGTCGACGCTGCCGAGCCGGTCGATGGCGCCCGTGTCGAACAGGAGCCGCTCGGTGAGGCTGGTCTTACCGGCGTCGACGTGGGCGAGAATGCCGATGTTCAGGGTGGTGCGAAGCCGCGGGGTCTGCATGGAAGGTCGAGTCCTCGAGAACAATCGTCCGGCGGGGGCGCTGAACTGCTTCGAGGAATCGGCGCATTCCGTTCTCCTGCTCTGGTGAAGACTGTGGCCCGGCTATGGTGCGCACCGGGTCAGGTCGACGCGCAACTCATTTTCCCGGCGGCGCGAACCGGCGCACGAACCGCTTCTGCCACGGCGTCTCCACCGCGTGCCGGTCGTAGTGCCGCCGTACGTACGCCACGGCCTCGCGCGCCGGGACCCCGTCGAGGACCGCGAGACACGCGAGCGCCGTCCCGGTCCTGCCGCGCCCGCCCGCGCACGCCATCTCGACCCGCTCGTCCGCGCCGCGCCGCCAGGCGTCGACGAGCACCTCGCGGGCGTGGTCCCGATCAGCGGGCAGCCGGAAGTCCGGCCAGCGCACCCAGGTGAACTCCCAGTCCACGGGCAGCGGTTGCTTCCCCAGGAGGTAGACGCCGTACGTGGGACGCGGACCCGGCGGCAGCGGCGCGCGCAGCCCCCGTCCCCGTACCAGTCGTCCCGACGGCAGCCTCAGCACGCCCGGAGCGTCTGCGTCCCAGCCGTCCCGGGTCATCGCGCCTCCCGTGCCGCCGAGAGCAGGAACGCCGCCATCCGGCGCGCCCGCCCGAACGCGTCGGGGAACACGTCCAGGCCGTCCGAGACGAGCGCGCCCTCGTGCAGCAGCATCAGGGAGCGCCCCAATTCCCTTGCCGCGTCCGGCGACACGTCTCGCGCGCGCTGCGTGAACAGCTCCAGCATCCACCGCTTCTGGCCGGTGATGACCGCGTACGCGGGGTGCGCCGGATCGCTGATCTCCGCGTGCGCGTTGACCATGCTGCAGCCCTTGCCGCTGTGCGCCGCCATCCACTCCCGCGACGCGTCGAACACCGCCAACACCCCTTCGGCGGGGGAGAGTTCGGCCGGATCATGGTGGTGGGCGAGGAAAGCGCGCCAACGGGCGTCCCGAGTGGCCAGATAGTCCACGACGATCTGCTCCTTGGAGCCGAACCGGTCGTAGAGCGTCTTCTTGGTGACCCCCGCCTCCGCGGCGATGAGATCCACCCCCACGGCATGGATCCCGCGCTCGTAGAACAGGCGCGACGCGGTCTCCAGGACCCGGCGGGCGGCCGGGGTCAGGTCGGGGCGGTCCGGGTCGACGGACGACGGAGCCGGTGCGGGGGGCTTTGTCTTCGGGGGCACACCACGAGAGTAGACCGATCTGTATAGTCGGGGCAACGACATCGAGTAAACAGATCGGTATACAGGGGTTCACCTCATGAACGTTCTGCTCTCCCTCGGCTTCGTCCTGACCTGGAGTTCCGGCTTCATCGGGGCGAAGCTCGGCGCCGCCGAGGCGAGCGCCGTGACCACCCTGATGTGGCGGTTCCTGCCGCTCGCGCTCGTCCTTCTCGCCGTCGTGGGCCGCAGGTGCGCGCGGGAGCTGACCGGGCGGAGCCTCGCGCGGCAGATCGCCGTGGGCGCGCTCTCGCAGAGCGGCTACCTGCTGACCGTGTACTACGCCGTCCAGCTCGGCGTCTCCAGCGGCACGACGGCACTGATCGACGGCACCCAGCCGCTGGTCGCGGGCGCGCTCGCCGGGCCCCTGCTGCGCCAGTACGTCACCGCCCGGCAGTGGCTCGGCCTCTGCCTCGGCCTCGCCGGAGTGGTGGTCGTGACCACGGCCGACGCGGCGGCCGTGACGGGGGTGTCCTGGTGGGCGTACGGGATCCCGTTCCTCGGCATGGTGTCGCTGGTCGCGGCCACGTTCGTGGAGAGCCGCTCGCCGACGCGCGTCGAGCCGATGGTCGCGCTGAGCGTGCACTGCGCGACGAGCGCCGTCGTCTTCACCGTGCTGGCCGTCGCGGCCGGGGACGCGGCGCCGCCCGCCGCGCCCTCGTTCTGGCTGGCCCTCGTCTGGCTGATCGGCCTGTCGACGTTCGGCGGGTACGGCCTGTACTGGCTGGTGCTGCGCCGCGACGGGCTGACCCGGGTCAACACGCTGATGTTCCTGATGGCGCCGGTCACCGCGGTCTGGGGAGCGCTGATGTTCGGCGAGCCCTTCGGCGTGCGGACCGCGCTGGGACTCGCGCTCGGGCTCGCCGCGGTGGCCGTCGTGCGGCGGGGCGGACGGCTGCGGGCGGCTACGGAGTGCCGGGCGTGACCAGGTGGCGGTTGGGCCGCATCGCGGCACCGGCCAGCTCCGGCACCTCCGCGACGACGACGCCGGCCTGCGCCAGGACCCCGATCCCGTCGGCGCCCGGCACGAAGGTGTCCGGCTCCCGCCAGGCCGTCACCACCCGCCGCACCCCCGCGTCCACGATCAGTCGCGCGCACGGCTTCGGCCGCGAGGCCCGGCGGGCGCACGGCTCCAGGCTGCTGTACACGGTGGCCGTGGCCAGCCGCGGATCGTCGGCGGCGAGTTTGCCGAGCGCCGCCTCCTCCGCGTGCACGACGGGGTCGCCGCCCTCCCGCGAGTACCCGCGCGCGATCTCCGTGCCGTCGGCCGCGACGAGCACCGCGCCCACGCTGAACGCGGTCTCGGAGGGTGGGCAGTCGGCGGCCAGCTCGCAGGCGATCCGCAGCCAGTGCCGGTCCGCGGCGGTGGCGGCGCCCGTGCTGCCGGGGACCGTCGGCGCGTACCGCGTGACGACCACGTCACCGACCCGCTCCGCGTCCAGGACCCGCATCCGGCCGCGCGGCCCGCCCGGGTACGCGCCCGGCCCGAACAGCCGCGGCGCGTCCGGCTCGCCGACCACCAACGGGGCGACGGCCAGCCGCAGTTCGTCCGCGAGGCCCAGCTGCAGCAGCTGCGTGTGCACCCGCGCCCCGCCCTCCACCATCAGCCGCCGCACGCCGCGCGCGCCGAGGTCGTCCAGGAGCGCCGCCCAGTCCACGGCATCGCCGAGCGCCACCACCTCGGCGGCCGCGCCCAGCCGGGGACGGGCCAACTCGGCGCCCTTGTCCGTGGTGTAGACGACGCGCTCGCCGCCCGTGGTCCAGAACGGGTCACCGGGATCGAGATCACCGGACGCGGTCACCGTCACCTTCAGCGGATACGCGGGCCGCCCCTCGTCGACCCGCTTGGCGCGCCGCTCCTCCGACTTGACCAGGAGCCGGGGCCGGTCGGCGCGCAGGGTTCCCGCGCCGACGAGGATCGCGTCGCTCGCCGCGCGCACCGCGTCGACCCGGTCGAAGTCCTCGGCACCGGACAGCAGCAGCCGCTCGGGCCCCGTGTCGTCGAGGCATCCGTCGAGCGAGACGGCGGCGGAGAGGAGCACGTGGGGGCGGGGCATGGCGACTCCGTGACCTGGGATGGCGTACCCGCCGACCCTATCGGGGCGATGGCGGTGTCCCGTCGCCGAACGGCCGGCCGCCCAGCTTCTCGCGCCCGTGCGGGGCCGTCCACCCGGAGGGGTCGGGGCCGAGCGGCACGATGCGCGTCGGATTGATGCCGGAGTGCACCTGGTAGTAGTGCCGCGTGATGTGGTCGAAGTCGACGGTGTCGCCGAAGCCCGGGGTCTGGAACAGATCGCGCGCGTACGCCCACAGCACCGGGTCCTCGGTGAGCTTGTTCCGGTTGCACTTGAAGTGGCCGTGATAGACGGCGTCGAAGCGCACCAGCGTCGTGAACAGGCGTACGTCGGCCTCCGTGATCGTGTCGCCGACCAGGTACCGCTGCTCGGCCAGGCGCCGCGAGACCTGGTCCAGCCGCCCGAACACCGCGGCGTACGCGTCGTCGTACTCGCTCTGCTTCGTCGCGAACCCGGCGCGGTACACGCCGTTGTTCACGTCCTGATAGATGCCCTCCATCACGTCGTCGATCTCGTCGCGCAGCGGCTCCGGGTACAGGTCCGGCGCCCCGTCCCGGTGCAGCGCCGTCCACTGCGTCCCCAGGTCGAGAGTGAGCTGCTGGTAGTCGTTGGTGACCAGCTTCCCGGACGGTACGTCGACGATCGCGGGCACGCTCACCCCGCCCGGGTAGCCCGTCTCGCGGGCGTCGTAGGCCTCGCTGAGATAACGGATGCCGAGCACCGGGTCGCGGCCGCCCGGATCGAGGGTGAAGCGCCAGCTGCGGTCGTCCTGGATCGGATCGGTCACCGCGAGGGACAGCGCGCCCTCCAGACCGAGCAGCCGCCGCACGACCAGCGCACGGCTCGCCCACGGGCAGGCCAGGCTGACGACGAGCCGGTAGCGGCCCGCCTCCACCGGCCAGCCGTCACGCCCGTCGGCGGTGATCCGGTCGGCGAAGTGACTGCGGGACCGCTTGAAGCCCTTCTTGCCGAGCGAGGCGTTGCCGTTCACGGGGTCTCCCTCCGGAGCCGGATGCGGACACCGTGGAGCCTGCCCGGGAAACACGGGACGTACCGCCGTTGCGGCGGCAGGCGCGTGTCAGTGGGTGGTGAGAGGCTCGAAGAGGTTCCCACGACGGCAGCCGGCAAGCGAAGGCAGGTGTACGTACGCATGACGTCCCTCACCGGCGACTTTCTGACCCTGGACGACGGCCGCCCCGCCGTCCGCCTCACCCGCGACTACGCCCGCCCGGCCGAGCGCGTCTGGCAGTACGCGAGCGACCCGGCCGAACTGGCGCACTGGTTCCCCTCGACCTTCGAGGTCGAGGAGCTGCGCCCCGGCGCCACGATCCGCTTCTTCGACGACCCGAACATGCCGGAGTCCACCGGCACCGTCCTCGCCGCCGAGGCACCGCACCACCTGTCCTACACATGGGGCGGCGACGAAATGCGCCTCGACGTGGCGCCGGTGGGAGGCGGCGACACCCGGCTCACGCTGACGAACGTGCTGGAGAGCGCCGACGCCGCGGCCCGCAACGCGGCGGGCTGGGAGGTGTGCCTGCGGGCCCTCGACGCCGCGGATCTGGGCACGGCAACGCCGTCGGAGCCCGGCTGGAAGGAGCTGTACGACGCCTACATCGTGGCCGGGTTCCCGTCCGGCGCCCCCGTGCCCGGCGCCGACGACTTCACCTGAGGCGGCCACGCCCCGGGGACGAGGACTCCCGACGCGTAGGCGCGGGCGACCAGTTCGGTGCGGTTCGCCGAGCCCCACCGCCGCGACAGCCGCCGCAGGTGATAGGTGACGCCGTCGGCCGTCAGGCCCATCTCGCGCGCCGCCCGCGCGGTGGTCGCGCCGGCGGCGAGCAGCGCGAGGATCCGCTCCTCGTTCGGGTGCAGCGGCTCCGCCGCGGCGTCCGGGGCGGGTACGGGCTCCGCCGTCGTGCGCAGGATGACCAGCAGGTCCGGCAGCCCGGTCGGGGTGTCGCTCACCGGGTCGACGATCAACTCGCCCTGCCGCCGCTCGCCTTGTGTGTTCCGCCAGGTCACGGACACCGTGTAGCGCGAGCGGCGGCGCAGTTTCAGGGCCTGGGCGATCCGCTCTACCTGCGCGCCGTCCTGCGGCGGAAACAGGTGCAGGATGTCGCGGCCCTTGAGCCGCCCCGCCGTGGTGCCCCACTCGGCGGCGAGCGCCGCGTTCGCCAGGCGGACGACGCCGTGCGGATCGCACACCGCGACCGGCATCGGGATGCGGTCGAAGAGCACCATCGCGCGGTTGCGCCACACCACCGCGTCCATCCGGGACCTCCTCGCCGTTCTCAGGTCACGGGCGGAGCCGGGGCACAAGCCCGAATCGCCCTCGGCCGCTACACAATCATGTAGTGCGCCGGCTCCGACCGGCGGGGGAGCGGCAGCAAGCTGGAAAGCCCCGATCCACCATTTCGCGAAAGGCAGTTGTCGCACCATGCCGCACAACGCGCTGCTCCCGCCGCCCCCCACCGACGGCCTTCCGCTCATCGACATCTCCGCCACCGGCCCCGGCCCGGCCCCGCTGCAACAGGTCATGGGCCTGATGCGGGAGCACGGCCCCGCGCTGGTGCGCCGACTTCACGGGCGCGACGCCCTTTTCGTCTCCGACCTCGACCTGGTCACCGAACTCGCCGACGAGTCCCGCTTCGCCAAGCACATCGGCCCCGCCCTGCAGAACGTGCGGGAGTTCGCCGCCGACGGCCTGTTCACCGCCTACAACGACGAACCGAACTGGGCGCGTGCCCACGACATCCTGATGCCCGCCTTCGCGCTCGGCTCGATGCGCACCTACCACCCGGTCATGTACCGCGTGGCCCGGCGTGTCATCGACGGCTGGGACCGCGCGGCCCGCGACGGCAGCCCCGTCGACGTGCCGGGCGACATGACCCGGATGACGCTCGACACCATCGGACTCGCCGGATTCGGCTACGACTTCGGGTCCTTCGACAGTACGCAGCCGCATCCCTTCGTCGAGTCCATGGTGCGCTGCCTGGAGTGGAGCATGAAGCGGCTCGCGCGCGTCCCCGGAGGTGACTACGCGGCCGTCGACGCGGCGTTCCGCACCGACGCCGACCATCTGGCGCAGGTCGTCGACGACGTCATCACCGCGCGGATACGGGGAGGGGCGGCGGGCTTCGACGACCTGCTCGGCCTCATGCTCACCGCCGAACACCCGGGCGACGGCGGCACGTTGGACACGGCGAACATCCGCAATCAGGTCATCACCTTCCTGATCGCGGGACACGAGACGACGTCCGGCGCCATGTCGTTCGCCCTGTACTACCTCGCCAAGAACCCGGCCGTCCTCGATCTGGTCCGCCGCGAGGTCGACGCGCTGTGGGGCGACACCGTCGACCCGGAGCCCGACTTCGACGAGATCGGCCGCCTCACCTACACCCGGCAGGTCCTCAACGAGGCGCTGCGGCTGTGGCCCACCGCTGCCGCCTTCAGCCGCCAGGCCCGGGAGGACACGCTGCTCGGCGGGCGCATCCCGCTGCGCGCCGGACAGGGCGTGAGCGTCCTCGCGCCGATGCTGCACCGGCAGCCCGTGTGGGGCGACAACCCCGAGCGCTTCGACCCGAACCGGTTCACGCCCGAGGCGGAGGCGGCCCGCTCCGTACACGCCTTCAAACCGTTCGGCACCGGTGAACGCGCCTGCATCGGAAGGCAGTTCGCCCTCCACGAGGCCACCATGCTCCTCGCGATGCTGGTGCACCGCTACCGGCTGCGCGACCACGCCGACTACCGGCTCACGGTGAAGGAGACCCTCACCCTGAAACCGGACGGCTTCACCCTCACCCTCGCCCCGCGCACCGCGGCCGACCGCCGCCACGCCACCCTGCCCGGACCGTCCGCCTCCCGGACCGAACAGGACGCCGACACCACCGGGCTGCCGGTCCGGGTGCGCCCCGGCACCCGCGCCCTGTTGCTCCACGGCAGCAACTACGGCACCTGCGCGGGCCTCGCCGAACAGCTCGCCGACGAGGCCGCCGCGCTCGGCTGCGAGACCGAGGTCGCCCCGCTCGACCGGTACGCGGGCGCCCTGCCCACCGACCGGCCCGTGGTCCTCGTCGCCGCGTCCTACAACGGCCAACCCACCGACGACGCCCGGCAGTTCGCCGCCGCCCTCGATCAGCCGGCCGACGGCGTGGTGTACGCCGTGCTCGGCGTCGGCGACCGCAACTGGGCCGCCACCTACCAGCACGTCCCCACCCGCATCGACGACCTCCTCGCCGCCGCGGGCGCCGACCGGCTGTGCGAGCGTGCCGCCGCCGACGCCTCCGGCGACCTCAACGGAACCGTCCGCACCTTCACCGCGCGACTGCGCGCCGCGATCCTGGAACGGTACGGCGACCCCGACGCCACCGACACGGCACCCGCGTCCTCGTCGACGTACGAGATCCGCGAGATCGCGGGCGGGCCGCTCGACGCCGTCGCCGCCCGGCACGGGCTCAGCGAACTGACCGTCACCGAGTCCTACGACCTCACGGCCGCGGAGCACCCCCGCACCAAGCGGTTCCTGCGGCTCGCGCTCCCCGACGGCCTGACCTATCGCACCGGCGACCACCTCGCCGTCCTCCCGGCCCACGAACCCGCCCTGGTGGAGCGGGCGGTGCAGGCGCTCGGCCTCGACCCGGACGCCCTCCTCGACGTCCGCGACGGCCGGCCGCGCCGTGACGGACTCGCCGTCGACCGTCCGCTCACCGCCCGCGAACTTCTCACCCACCACGTCGAGTTGCGGCACCGGCCGAGCCCCGACGCCGTGGCCGTCCTCGCCGCCGCCAACCCGTGCCCGCCCGAGGCCGCCGCCCTCAAGGCCCTGCCGGCCGACGACCCGCGTACCTTCGTCGAGCTCGTGGAGGACCACCCCGCGCTGCGGGGGGCCGTCACCTGGACCCAACTCCGCGCCCTGCTGCCGCCGTTGAGGCCGCGCCACTACTCGATCTCGTCCAGCCCCACCGCGGGCAAGCCCGGTCACATCGACCTGATGGTGTCCGTCCTCGACGTTCCCGCCGCGTCCGGGCGCGGCCGCCACCGGGGCACCGGCTCCACCCACCTCGCCGGACTGCGCCCCGGTGACACGGTCCTCGGCCGCGTACAGCCGTGCCGGGACGCCTTCCGCGTCCGGCCCGAAGCGACCGAACCCGTCATCATGATCGCGGCCGGTACGGGCCTCGCCCCGTTCCGCGGCGCCGTCGCCGAGCGGCACCCCGGCCTCCCGCCCGCCCTCGTCTACTTCGGCTGCGACCACCCGGACCGCGACCTCCTGCACGCCGACGAACTGCGCGCGGCCGACGCCGCCGGAGCGATCTCGCTGCGGCCCGTCTTCAGCGACGCGCCCGTCGAAGGACACGCGTTCGTGCAGCACCGCATCGCCGCCGAGGCCGACGAGGTGTGGACGCTGCTCGGTGCGGGCGCCCGGGTGTACGTGTGCGGAGACGGCGCCCGGATGGCGCCGGGGGTGCGCGCCGCGTTCCGCGACCTGTACCGGGTCCATACGCCCGACGCCGACGAGGCCGCGGCCGAGCAGTGGCTCGCCGGCCTGGTCGCCGAGGGCCGCTACGTCGAGGACGTGTACGGAGGCTGAGCCCCGGCGGGCCGTTCGGCTACCTGGCGGGCAGCTTGAGCTTCTGCCCGGCCTGGATCAGGTTCGGGTTCGCGATCCCGTTGAGCTTCGCGATCTCGCCGTAGCGGCCCGCGCTGCCCAGCTTCGACTGCGCGATCCCGGACAGCGTGTCGCCCGCACGGACCGTGTACGACGCCGGGGCGGCGGTCTTGCGGGCGCTCGCCGTGCGCGTCGTGGCGGCCTTGCGGGGCGCCGCCTTCTTCGCCGTCGCCTTCTTCGCGCCGGTCTTGCCGACGCCGTGCCCGGCGAGATACGCCAGCGGGTCGGTGTGCCCGTTGTACTCGTTGCGGGTGCGGGCCTCGAAGTGCAGGTGCGGCCCGGTGACGTTGCCGGTCGCCCCGGAGAGGCCGAGGCGCTGGCCGCCGGTCACGGACTGGCCGGTGCGCACGTCGAGCGAGGTGAGATGGGCGTACAGCGTGAAACGGCCGTCGTCCATCTTCACGATCACCGCGTTGCCGTACGCGCCCTGGTTCCCGGCCACCACCACGGCGCCGGGGCCCACGCTCTTGACGGGGGTGCCGGTCGGGACCGCGAAGTCGACGCCCGTGTGGAAACCCGCCGCCCAGGATCCGGGCTGGCGGTACTTGGCGCTGACGCGTCCCTTGTCGACGGGCATGCCCCAGGTTCCGTTGCTCATGATTCCGTTGTACCGGCGCGCCGCGCGTCACGCATGTGGCTGACACCCGCGACAGGTCCGGGGGAATCCGCCGGGCCCCTGGGATAGCGGGTTCGACGATTCGGCCGCAGAATCTTGTGTATGTCCTTTATGTCCGCGGGTGTGACGTGGCTCGGACTCGGCCTGACGCTCAACATGGCGGGTCTGGTGACTTACGGTCTTGCGGCGTTGCCGTGTTCGGCGACGGTCCGCGCGGAGGATGCGGAGCTCGTCTGTCGTCCTGCTCGAAGGACGGCGCTGGGGCTGGGGGCGCTGGGGGCGACGGCGGTCGTCGTCGGCACGGTGTTCCTCGTCCTGCACGTGGTGGACTTCGGCTGACGAGAACGGCGGGGCCGCGCCGGAGCGCGACCCCACCGGGGTGGTTCAGTTCGCACCGCTCCCGTAGGGGCGGGTGATGACCTCCATGCCGTGATTCACCGGATCCATGAAGTACACGCCCCGACCACCGTCGTGGTGGTTGATCTCGCCCGGCTGCTTGCCGTGCGGGTCGGCGTAGTACGTGATTCCGGCGTCCTTGATGCGCTGGAACACGCCGTCGAACTCCTCCTCGGTGACGAGGAAGGCGTAGTGCTGCGTCACGATCGACTCGGCGGGAATGGATGCGAAGTCCAGGGTGACGCCGTTGCTGAGTTCGAGGGCGACGAAGGGGCCCCATTCCGCCCCGGCCTCGAGTCCGAGGATGTGCGCCAGGAACTCGGCGGACTCCCGGTTGTCCCGGGCGTGGACGATGGTGTGATTGAGCTGAACAGCCACGATGGATTGCCTCCAGAAGGCAACTCCGGCACCTCCATGTCTCACCCGGACGGTGACCGACACGCGATGCGGCCGGGAGTATAGGCACATTCCCGGGAGCCGGACCAGCCCTTCGTCGGCCGGGGGTCAGTCCAGCGCCAGCTCCGGCTCGTACATCTCCAGCCAGAGCGCCAGGTCGAGCGTGCGCTCCAGTCCGCGCCGCGACGCCTGGGTGATCTGCGGGGCCTCGCGGTGCGCGGCCCGGTGCACCCGGTCCCGGTCGACGAGGTCGAAGACCCGGTGCGAGGGGCGGGACAGCAGGTCCTTGGCGTGGTCCTGGAGCGCCACCGCGTACTTCGGGTCCTGCGTCGACGGGTAGGGGCTCTTCACCCGGTCGTACACCGACTTCGGCAGCACGTCGGCCGTCGCCTCCCGCAGCAGGCTCTTCTCGCGGCCGTCGAAGGACTTCAGGGCCCACGGCGTGTTGTACACGTACTCGACGAGCCGGTGGTCGCAGAACGGCACCCGCACCTCCAGGCCCACCGCCATACTCGCCCGGTCCTTGCGGTCGAGCAGGACGCGCACGAACCGTGTCAGGTGCAGATGGCAGATCCGCCGCATCCGGTACTCGAAGTCGCTCTCCCCGTCGAGCCGCCGGATGCCGCGCACGGCACTCGCGTAGCTGTCGGCGACATAGCCCTCCAGGTCGAGCCGCTTGCCGAGGTCGGGGCGGAGCACGTCGGCGTCGTCCCCGAAGTGCCGGCCCATCCGTACCAGCCACGGGAACGTGTCGGCCGCGCGGGCCTCCTCGTCGAAGAACTGCAGGTAGCCGCCGAACACCTCGTCCGCCGACTCGCCGGACAGTGCGACCGTCGAGTGTTCGCGGATCGCCTTGAACAGCAGGTACAGCGAGGCGTCCATGTCGCCGAAGCCCGCCGGGATGTCGCGGGCCCGGATCACCCGGGCGCGCACCTCGGGGTCGGCCAGCGCGTTCGAGTCGAGGACGATGTCGCGGTGGTCGGTCCCGGAGGAGCGGGCCACGTCGTGCACGAACGGGGTGTCCGGCGTGCCGCGCAGCTCGTCGGCGACGAAGTTCTCGGCCTGGCCGAGGAAGTCGACCGCGAAGCTGCGCACCGTCTCTCCTCGCCCGGCCAGCTGCCGGGCCGCGATCGCCGTCATCGCCGAGGAGTCCAGACCGCCGGAGAGCAGGGTGCAGCGCGGTACGTCCGAGACCAGCTGGCGGCGCACGATGTCGTCGAGCAGCTCACGCACCGTGGCGATGGTGGTGTCCCGGTCGTCGGTGTGCGCCTTCGTCTCCAGGGTCCAGTACGCGCGGCTGCGCAGCCCGGACCGGTCGACGGTCACGATCGTGCCGGGCTCGACCTCGTGCATGCCGTCCCACACCGCGTGGCCCGGAGTCTTCACGAATGTGAAGAGCTCGCGCAGTCCGTCCAGGGTGACCCGGCCCCGGGCGAGCGGATTGGCGAGGATCGCCTTGGGCTCGGAGCCGAACAGGACGCCGTCCGCGGTCTCGTAGAAGTAGAAGGGCTTGATGCCCATCCGGTCGCGGATCATGACGAGCTTGTCGACGCGTCCGTCCCAGAGGGCGAACGCGTACATGCCGTTGAGCCGCTCGGGCAGCTCCTCGCCCCACTCCAGGTAGCCGCGCAGCACCACCTCGGTGTCCGAGTCGGTCCTGAACTCGTGCCCCTTGGCGGCCAGTTCGGCTCGGAGCTCGGTGTAGTTGTAGGTCTCGCCGGAGTACACCATCGCGACCGTGCCACGCGGCGTCTCCACGGTCATCGGCTGTCGGCCGCCCGGCAGGTCGATGATGGCGAGCCGACGGTGGCCCAGTGCCGCCGGCCCGTCGATCCAGGTGCCGCGGTCGTCCGGGCCGCGGCACTCCATGGTCTGTGTCATCGCATCCAATGCGTCGCACGAGGCCCGCAGGTCACGGTCGAAGGAGACCCAGCCGGTGATGCCACACATAACGCTTACCTCCTGCTTGCCGTTCCGCCGTGCCACCGGTAAGGCCGCTGTGACCTGCGAGAAGGCAGGTGCGGGTGCCATCGGCGCCGAACCGGTTGCACACGGCATCTATGTGTCGAGCGTGTGTCATGGCGGCAGGTCGGGTCAATGCGGCCGTAACACGCCCGAGTTGGCGAGCGGTGTGGTTTCGGCCGTATGGGCAGGGGTGAATCGGAGTGATCCCCTTCGCAAATCCCCCAGGCGGTGGGCCCTTTGCGGGAAGTTGCCTCGGGCGACCAGAATGATTCAGCCATCGGCAAAGATTTGATCAACCCTCGGATCCCGGCTCAGATCCAGCCGCGCCGCTGCGCGATCACGCCCGCCTGGAACCGGTTGGCCGCGCCGAGGAGCTGGTGCAGCCGGCTGGTGCGGCGGCGCATCGTGCGCACCGACCACCCCAGCTGCCGGGCGATCGCCTCGTCCTTCAACCCGCTCACCAGAAGCGACAGCATCAGCCGGTCCTCGGCGTCGAGCGGGCCCTCTGCGGGTGCGTCGAGCGGCTCGGCGAGGCGCCAGCACAGCTCCCAGTGGTCGATGAGGACGTCCAGCAGCGCCGACGGACGGATCACCGCGGCCCGCACCTCGGACGACAGATCCAGCGAGAGCGGCATCAGCGCCACCCGGTCGTCGGCGATCGCCACCTTCACCCGCAGCCCCGGCAGCACTCGGGCCTGCTCGCCGAGCCCGACCAGACGGCGGATGTCGTCGAGGACGCCCGGCCACTCCAGCGCCTCGGGCGCGTACACCGCCCGATAGGTCAGGCCCTCGGCGAGCCCGGTCTCCTCGACGGGGTTCGCGGTCGTCAGCGCGTAGGGCGGCCGGTCGAGGGCGCGGACTTCGTCGCGGGCCTCCTGCTGCAGGCGCACGAACCAGCGGCCCAGCGCCTCGCTGCCGTGCACGATCTCCACCTCCTCACCGCTGCCGTGCCGGCCCGCGGTGAAGAGCCGGGACAGTTCCGCCGCGGTGGACCGGACCCGGTCGAGCTCGGCCGCGCGGGTACGGATCAGCGCGTCCACGGCGTGCTCGGGGTCGATCGCCGCGTACCTCCGGCGCGCTCCGGACAGCCGTCCCACCAGACCCAGGTCGTGCAGTCGGTGGAGCGCGCGGCCCACCCGGTCCGCGGAGCACGCGAGTTCGTCGGCGAGCTGCCCGGGGGAGGCCGCGTCGCGGGCGAGCAGGGCACGGTAGACGCCCTCGTCGAAGGCGTCGACCCCGACGGCGGAGAGCTGTTCGGTCATGCCGGGATCCTGGCCCATGTGTGCCACCGGCAGCAATGGGCCGCCGGGATTCGTTGTGCGGGGCTCGTCCGCCCGACTACCAAGTCCCCTCATGGGCAATCACATACGACTCACCCGTCTCACCCGGCACGGCGTGCGAAGACCTCTGCACGCCGTGCTGACCGCCGCCGTGCTCGGCGGCCTGCTGTCGGCGACCCCCGTCGCACAGGCCGCCGCGACCGCCGCGCGCACCCGCGTGATCGTCGAACTCGACGGCGCCACCGCCCTCCAGGCACCGCCGGGTGCCGCCCGCGACGCACGGACCGCCGACGTCCGCGCGGCGCGCGAACGGATCGACGACCGCCAGGACGTCGTCGTCGAGGAGGCACGCGACGCCGGCGCGGCCCCGAAGTCCGTACGCCGCATGGGACTTGTGCTCAACGCGGTCGCGATGACCGTCGACCAGGACGCGCTGTCCCGGCTGCGCGCCCTGCCCGGGGTCCGCGCCGTCGTCCCCGACACGCGGATGAAGGTGCAGGCCGTCGAGGCGGCACCGGAGCAGGAGCTCATCCGGCTGCCCGCGGTGTGGGAGCGCTCCGCGCCCGGCGGCACGAAAGCCACCGGCAAGGGCGTCACCGTCGCCGTCGTCGACTCCGGAGTGGACTACACGCACCCCGACCTCGGCGGCGGTCTCGGCGAAGGCCACAAGGTCGTCGGCGGCCACGACTTCGTCAACGGCGACGACGACCCGACGGACGACAACGGCCACGGCACCCACGTCGCCGGGATCGTCGCGGCCAAGGCCGCCCGCCCCGGCGGCGTGACCGGCGCTGCCCCGGACGCCGACCTCCTCGCGTACAAGGTGATGGACGCCGACGGCTACGGCGAGACCTCCACGATCGTCGCGGGCATCGAGGCCGCCATCGACCCGGCCAACCCGCACCGCGCCGACGTCATCAACCTCAGCGTCGGCGGCCCCGGCGACGGCACCGACCCGCTCGGCCGCGCCGCGAGCGCCGCCGTCGACGCGGGCGTCGTGGTCGTCGCCGCCGCGGGCAACGACGGGCCGAGCCCGTACAGCGTCGGTTCTCCCGCTGCGGCCCGCGGCGTCCTCGCGGTCGGCGCCGGCACGAGCGGTATCGCCGTCCCCGAACTCCGCCTCGCCGGACAGCGCGAGACGCTGGAGACGTACCGGGGCCTCGTCTCCGCGAACCCGCCCGGGAAGCCGGTGACCGGCGCGCTCGTCGACATCGGCACGGGCAGCGCCGAGGACTGGGAGCGGGCCGGTGACGTACGCGGCAAGATCCTCCTGTACGCCCTGCCGGCCGCCGGCACCGAGAGCGACTCCGTCTACCCGGAGGACCTCGCCGTGTACGACGAGGCCGAGAAGCGTGGCGCGCTCGCGCTGATCGGGGGCGTCGGAGGCGGCGGCGGACCCGTCGTCGCGGCCGAGCCCGGCGACGGCGCCCCCGTCCCCGCGGACAGCGGACGGCGCCTGACCGGCTCGGGCGGCGACCTGCGCATGGACCGTCTCGTCGTCACCGGCGTCGACCGCATCCAGGGCCAGGAACTCGCCGAACTCGCCACCCAGGACAAGGAGCTGACCCTGTCCGGCCGCGACTCCAGCGACGAGATCGCCTCGTTCTCCTCGCGCGGCCCGGACCAGAACCTGAACCTGAAGCCCGATCTCGTCGCCCCCGGCGTGGAGATCCGCTCGACCGTGCCGACGTCCATGGTGGCCTCCGGCGCCTGGCGCATGTCCGGCACCTCGATGGCCTCACCGCTCGTCGCGGGCTCCGCCGCGCTGCTGCGCCAGCTCCGCCCCGACCGCACGCCGGCGCAGATCGGCGCCGACCTGACCGGAACGGCCCACCGCCTCGCGGGAGTCGACACCATCGCCCAGGGCGCGGGCCGCGTCGACGTCGCCGCCGCGGCCGACGCCACGCTCACCGCGGCTCCGGCCACCGTCTCGCTCGGCCTCGCCGACATGGGCGGCTCCCGCGTCACCGGCTCGCGTACCGTCACCCTCCACAACACCTCGAAGCGCACCGTGAGCGGCACCGTCTCCGTCGACGGCGACGCGGCGCGCGTCAGCCCGCGCCGGGTCACCGTCCGCGCGGGCGGTACCGCGACCGTGCGGCTCACCGTGGACGCCCGACGCCCCGACACGACCGTGCACTTCTCCGGCGCGGTCAGCGTCACGGACCGTGGGCGCACCCTGCTGACGGTGCCGTACCTGCTGGAAGCGATCCCGCTGTACGTCGACGCGACCCCCGACCCGTCGGCCGGCGAGAGCACCGCGTACGTCTACACGCCCACCGCGCTCACCGCGCCGCCCGTCCTCACCGTGGACCCGCCGAAGGGGCGGACGTACACGAAGGCGACGCGGGCGACCGGCGACCCGCACTACTTCAGCGTCGATCTGGCAGGCCCCGACCCCGGCACCTACCGTCTGACGGCGCGGGCGAAGGCGGCCGGCGGCCAACGCCAGTACGGCACCGGCGGGTTCGAGGTCACCGCGGCGGACGCGCAGGGCACGAAGTGGCAGCCCGTCGGGCCCAACAGCGCCGACGGACGGGTCACCCTCGCATCCGGCGCGCCCGAGCAGGCCGTCATGACGCAGTACGGCAAGCCGGGCGCGTGGCTCACCACCGACGCGGGCCGGACCTGGACGGAGCGCGGCCGCACCCCGTTCATGGGCGCCGCGACCACCGAGCCCTCGGTCGTGATCGACGCCCACGACCCCGACCGCTGGTGGTCGGCGATGCAGGCGTTCTCCTGGTCCGTGGGCAACGGAGGCATCCTGCGGACCACCGACCGCGGGCGCACCTGGGACCGTCTGAACGCCCCCGACCTTTCCTACAGGAACCTGGTCAGTGACGCGGACACCCGCGTGCTCGTAGCCCAGACCGACGAAGGTGCCCTCCTCGTCAGCCGCGACCACGGGGACAGCTGGCTCGCGGAGGAGCTCGGGCTGCCCGACGGCGTCCTGAAGATCGCCATGGGCGGTGACGACCTGTACGCCTGGATCGGCCGTGAGGTGTGGGCCGTGCGCGGCCTGGCCGGCGGCGGACCGGTGAAGGCCGAGCGGATCTACGCGGCGGCAGGCGACGGCAGCCAGGCGCTCGCGGGGTTCGCCGCCGACGGACCGCTGGTCGCCGTGCAGATCCTCGGCAAGGGCGGTGGCCTGTTCATCAGCGACGACGGCGGCCGCAGCTGGGGCGCGGGTCAGGGCTCCGGACGCGGCATCGTCTCCGTCAGCCGCGGCGAAGTCCTCTTCGACGGCTCCGACGGGACGACCCGCGTCACCGAGGACGCCGGCGCCACCTGGCGGGACATCGGTAAGCCGAACCCGGCCACGGTCGTGTACGACTACGACCGCTGGGCCGACGGCAGCTACACCGTCAGCGCCGCCTCGGCGGGCATCTACCGCGGCGGGCCGGGGAGTTCGGGGCAGCGGCGCATCGGCGTGCAGGGCGAGAGCGTGCCCGCGCTCGCCGTGGCCGACGGCTCCCTGCTCGCGGGAACCGGCGTCGGCATGTACCGCACCGCGCTGCCCGCCGCGTCGCCCGAGTGGGGCGCCGGTGAGCACGAAGGCACCACCGGGACCCAGGTGACGACGATCCAGGCGTACGCCCGCGACAGCAAGATCGTGTGGCGGACCTTCGAGAGCCTGTCCGGGCTGGCCGTGCAGCGGAGCGATGACGGCGGCCGCACCTGGCAGGACAAGGGACAGCTCGACGGGACCGCCCTGGCGCTGGCCGTCGATCCCCGCGACCCCGAGCGCGTCGCCGTCTCCTACGCCCGCATCGACGGACCCGGCGTCTACACGACGACCGACGACGGCGCCCACTGGAAGAGCCTGCGCAAGAACGACGAGTACCGCGCGCTGGCCTTCGACCCGCGCCGCGAGGGGCGGCTCTGGCTCGGCGGGTACGGCGGCCTGTCCTCCTCGGACGACCTGGGCAAGACCCTGACGAAGGCGGCCGACGGCGCCGTGTGCGCACTGGGCGTCGAGGGCTCCCGGCTGATCGTCGGCGGCGCGAGCCTGCGCTGGTCCTCCGACGGCGGCCGCACCTTCCACACCGCCGACCACGGCGGTCTGCGCATCCAGGTCTCCGGCATCGTCGAGGCGGGCGGCGACTGGTACGCGGGAACCACGGGACGCTGGGTGCCTGGCGAAGTCCCTCACGGGGCAAGGGGAGTTCTGAGGTCCACGGACGGCGGCCGCACCTGGCACAACGTCTCGGGGACGCTGCAGAACACCGACGTCCTGTCCCTGGCCGCCTCTCCTGACGGGCGCGGCCTGTACGTCGGCACGCAGCTGGGCGGTGTGCACCGGCTGGCACTGAAGTGAGCCGGGGAAGGGGCCCCATGCGAGGGGAGGGGCCCCTTCCTCATTTCTCCGGTCAGGCCGTGACCTTCAGAGCTCCGTCGAAGGTCGCGGCCGCCAGACCGAAGGAGAGCGTCATCCCGACTCCGGAGGTCACCGAGATCGCCCGGACACCCGCGGCGACGTCGCGGACGAGCAGCGGGCCGCGGGGGCTGCTCGCGTAGACGCCCTGCCAGCGCTCGGTGACCCGCACCTCGGACACCCCGAGGACCCGCGCCGCCTCGCGCAGCAACAGCGTCGACGTCGCCTCGTCCTGGAACGGGATCTCCGTCGCGTCGTACGCGTGCGAGTCACCGACGAGGACCGTGCCGTCGGGCAGCCGCGTGAACATCACATTGGCCACCACGTCGAGCAACTCCGGGCTGTGTCCGACCACTTCGGACCGCAGCCGGGCGGCGGACGGTGTCGCCGTGAACGCGTCGTAGCGCAGCATCGACGTCGCCGTGAGGATCGCCGCGTCCGTGCGGAACGCGGCCGGTGCCTCGATCCGCGCCATCGACAGACGGCACCGCTCGATGCCGTGCGCCTCCGCCTCGGCCGGGTGCAGACGGTCCAGGTCGTGGCCGACGCAGAGCAGGACCTGCTCGCCGTGGACCGGGCCGCGCGCGGTGTGCACGGTGCCCTCCTCCACACCGGTCACGTTCGTGCCCCACAGCACCGTCGCCCCCGGCTGCTCGGCGAGCCAGGCCGCGAGCCGGGGCGCCGCCTCGCGCGGGTCGACGCGCAGGTCGGCGGGGAGCAGGGCGCCGCCCACCAGGTCGTCCCGCTCGTCGGCAGGCCGGCCGAGCGCATCCCCCACCTCGTCACGGGTGCGCAGCCGCACCGCGTCCGTGCCGCGCTCGTCCCGCAGCTCCTCCAGGACCGCGAGTTCCGTCGCCGACCGGGCCACCACCAGGGCGCCCGCCTCGGGGGCCCACAGTCCGGCCCGCGCGGCGGCGTCCAGCCATCCGGTGCGCGACCGCTCGGCCAGGGTGAGGAGATCGCCCTGCTGTGCCGTGATGCAGCAGTGGCCGAAGTTGCGCACGGACGCGCCCACCGGACGCCGGTCCCGCTCGACGACCGTGACGCTCAGGCCGCGCCGCACCGCCTCGACGGCGTGCGCGAGTCCGACGATGCCGGCGCCGACCACGACGAGGTCGCTGCGGCCGCCTGGCAGAGCGACGGAGGGCGAAGGTGCTGTTGCGATGCTCATGCCGTCAAGCCTGCGGAGCACCCGCCTCGTCCGACAAGAGCTGTCTATACAAGTTTCCCGGATGTTTACCGGCCCGGTGCCGAGCAGGCCCTTGTCCCCAGTGCTTCGTGGCTGCGAGACTCAAGTTGTGAAGACAAGTACGGAGAGCGGGCCGCTGCACCAGCGGCTCGGCGCCGAGTTCCGGCGCCGCATCGAAGCGGGGGAGTGGCCCGAGGGGCAGCCCGTGCCGAGCGAGGCGCAGCTGTGCGAGGAGTTCGGCACGTCACGCGGTCCGGTGCGCCAGGCGCTGGCCCAGCTGCGCACGGAAGGCCATCTCGTCGGCGGGCGCGGCAGGCCGCCCGTGGCCCGCAGGGTCACCCCGTCGCAGCCGTTCGCCTCACTGATGTCGTTCACGCAGTGGGCGCGCTCCATCGGGCGCACCCCGGGGCAGTTCACCGTCGAGGTCGCCCGGCGCCGCGCGAGCCCGGAAGCGGCCGCGCGCCTCGGGCTCGACGAGGGTGCCTCGGTTGTCGACCTGGTCCGGCTGCGGCACCTGGACGGCGTACCGGCGATGGTCGAGCGCTCCACGTTCGTCCTCGACGCGGGCGCCCATCTGTTCGCGGTCGACCCCGACGCGGGCTCCGTCTACGAGGCCCTCATCGCGCGCGGCGTCGACCTGCACCACGCGCGCCACACCATCGACGCCATCGCCGCGGACCCCGAGGACGCCGAACTGCTCGACGTCGCCATCGGCCAACCCCTGCTGCGGGTGAGGCGGTTGGCGTACACGAGCGACGGCACGCCCGTCGAGTACGCGGACGACCGCTATCTGCCGTCCATGGCCACCTTCACCATCGAGAACACTCTCGGCGGCCGCACCGTCGCGGGCCGCGACCGCACCGACGACCCAGCGCCCCACCCCACACCCAAGGACACCCAGTGATCGAACTCGCCGTCTTCGACATGGCAGGAACGACGATCGACGAGCACGGCGCCGTCTACGAGGCGCTGCGCCACGCCGTCGAGTCGACCGGCGTCGCCGTCGCCACCGCCGATCTGCAGACCTGGATGGGCACCGACAAGCGCGAGGCCATCGCCGCACTCGTGCGTATCGGTGGCGGGCACCCCGACGCGGAACTCGTCGAGCGGCAGTACGAGGTCTTCCGTACGTATCTGAAGCAGCGGTACGCGGAGGTTCCGCCGCAGCCGATCGCCCACGCCGACAAGGCACTTGAAGAGCTGCGCGCCCGCGGCATCAAGGTCGCGCTCACCACCGGCTTCAGCGACGACGTGGCGCTGCCGCTGCTCGATTCGCTCGGCTGGTCCACGGGCGAGGGCGGGAACCTCGACGCCGTCGTCACCTCCGACGAGGTGCGCCGGGGCCGCCCCGCTCCGTACATGATCCACCGCGCGATGGAGAAGTGCGGCGTCGTGGATGTGCGGGGGGTGCTCGTCGCGGGCGACACGGTCGTCGATCTGGAGGCCGGGACGAACGCGGGCGCGGGTGTCGTCGTGGGCGTGCTCACGGGCCAGCTGACCCGTGAGCAGCTCGAACTCCACCCGCACACCTACGTGTTGAACGGTGTGGCGGACGTCCCCGGCATCCCCGAGACCACCGGACCGGAGACCGCAGGGCCGGTGCCCGCTAGCTGAGCGCCGCGTCCACGATCGCCTGCGCCTCGCTCTGCACCTGCGCGAGGTGTTCGGCGCCGAGGAACGACTCCGCGTAGATCTTGTACACGTCCTCCGTGCCGCTGGGCCGCGCCGCGAACCACGCGTTCTCGGTGGTGACCTTCACGCCACCGATCGCCGCGCCGTTGCCCGGTGCCTCGGAGAGCCGGGCGGTGATCGGCTCGCCCGCCAGGGTGTCCGCGGTGATGGCGTCACCGGTGAGCTTCGACAGGCGGGCCTTCTGCTCCTTGGTCGCCTTGGCGTCGATGCGTGCGTACGCGGCGCCCGACGCGCCGTGCTCGGCGGCGAGTTCGGCGTAGTAGACCGACGGCGTCTTCCCGGTCACCGCGAGGATCTCGGCGGCGAGCAGCGCGAGCAGGATGCCGTCCTTGTCGGTCGTCCACACGCCGCCGTCCTTGCGGACGAAGCTCGCTCCGGCGCTCTCCTCGCCGCCGAACGCGACCGAGCCGTCGACAAGCCCGGGCACGAACCACTTGAAGCCGACCGGGACCTCGACGAGTTCGCGGCCGAGCGAGGCGGCGATCCGGTCGATGACGGCGCTGGAGACGAGCGTCTTGCCGATCGCCGCGGACGCCGACCACTGCGGCCGGTGGCTGAACAGGTAGTGGATGGCGACGGCGAGATAGTGGTTCGGGTTCATCAGACCCGCGTCGGGCGTGACGATGCCGTGCCGGTCCGCGTCCGCGTCGTTCCCGGTCAGCAGGTCGTAGTCGTGGCGGCGCGCGAGGACCGAGGCCATCGCGGGTGCCGAGGACGGATCCATCCGGATCTTGCCGTCCCAGTCGAGCGTCATGAAGCGCCAGGTCGGGTCGGTCTTCGGGTTCACGACGGTCAGGTCGAGGCCGTACAGCTCGGCGATCCGCGACCAGTAGTGGACGCTGGCGCCGCCCAGCGGATCGGCGCCGATGTGCACGCCGGCCGACCGGATGGCGTCCACGTCGACGATGTCCTTGAGGTCCTCGACGTAGCGCTCACGGAAGTCGTACGGCTCCCAGGCGGTGTCGTCACCGGAGAGCGGAGCCCAACTCGCGTCCTCCAGAAGCTCGTTGGCCCGCGCGGCGATCCACGTCGTCGTCGTCGAGTCGGCGGGGCCGCCGTGCGGCGGGTTGTACTTGAAGCCGCCGTCGCGCGGCGGGTTGTGGCTCGGCGTGATCACGATGCCGTCGGCCCGGTCCGCGGGCTCGCCGCGGTTCCAGCGCAGGATCGCGTGGCTGAGCGCCGGCGTCGGCACGAAGTCGCCGTGCGCGTCGGCCATGACCCGCACGCCGTGTGCCGCGAGCACCCCGAGCGCCGTCTTCAGCGCGGGCCCGGACAGGGCGTGCGTGTCGGGGCCGAGGAACAGCGGGCCCGTGATGCCCTCGGCCGTGCGGTGCTCCACGATGGCCTGCGTGATCGCGGCGATGTGCTTCGCGTTGAAGGCGCCGTCGAGGCTGGAGCCGCGGTGGCCACTCGTGCCGAAGACGACACGCTGCTCGGGGCGTGTGACGTCGGGCTCCCTCGAGTAGTACGCGTCGATCAGTTCGTCTATGTCGACGAGGTCGTCCGGCCGGGCGGGGGTTCCTGAGCGGTCAGTCATGGGAGCAGTTTCCCACCTGTGTCCATGAGGCCCGGTCGGCGACCTTGCCGTTTCCTGTGGGTTCCGGACTTGTGTGCGTGCTCTTCGGTAAGTCAGGCGTTCCTCGTCAGTGCCTCGAGCGCGGCGGCGATGTCCGACTCGGACGCCTCCTTGGTGATGCCGAGGCCCGAGAGCAGCCCCGAGCCGTTCTCCTGCTCCAGCAGCGCCAGCAGGATGTGCTCGGTTCCGATGTAGTTGTGGCCGAGGCGCAGGGCCTCCCGGAACGTGAGCTCCAGGGCCTTCTTCGCGTCCGCGTCGAACGGGATCAGGGCCGGGCTCTCGTCGGCCGCCGCCGGGAGTTGGGCTGTCGCCTCCTGCCGCACGGTGTCGAGGAGCACGTCCTGCGCGAGGATCGCCCGGCAGCCCAGGCTCTCCGGCTCGTGCAGCAGCCCGAGGACCAGGTGCGCGGTGGTGATCGTGGTGTTCTTCGCGGCGTGGGACTCCTGCTGCGCGGACACCACCACGTTTCGGGCGCGCTGTGTGTAGCGGCTGAAGCCCTGGGTGTAGCGGCTGAAGCCCTGACTCGGGTCCAGGTCATTCTCCGAGCCCTTCGGCACGAAGCGCTTCTGGGCGGCCTGGCGCGTGACGCCCATGCTCTTGCCGATGTCGGTCCAGGAGGCGCCGGAGCGGCGGGCCTGGTCCACGAAGTGACCGATGAGGTGGTCGGCGATGTCGCCGAGGTGGTCCGCCGCGAGCACCGCGTCCTGGAGCTGGTCGAGGGCGTCGCTGTGGACCTTCTTGATGGCGTCGATGAGGTCGTCGAGACGTACGGAGGGGGTCATGGCGACCGGGTTGGCGGGATCCGTCGGGTTCGTTGGATTCGTCATGAGGCAACCCTAGGTTGACAGTTGAAGGGTGTCAACCTTCGGTTGACACCCCGTTCCCGCCGCTCACACCAGGGGCGGATTCAGCTGCCGGAACCCGTCCTGGATCCGGTACGGGTAGTACGGGTACGGCGCCGTCACCTCGCTCGCCGCGTCCAGCCTCGCCACCTGCTCCGGGGTGAGCTCCCAGCCCACCGCGCCGAGGTTCTGCCTGAGCTGCTCCTCGTTGCGGGCGCCGATGAGCACCGAGGAGACGGTGGGCCTGCGCAGCAGCCAGTTGAGGGCGATCTGCGGGATCGCCTTCCCGGTCTCCTTCGCGATGTCGTCGAGCGCGTCCACCACCCGATACAGGTGCTCGTCCTCGATCGGCGGCCCGAACTGGGCGGTCTGATGCAGCCTGCTGTTCGCGGGCAGCGGCTGTCCGCGCCGGATCTTCCCGGTGAGCCGGCCCCAGCCGAGCGGACTCCACACCAGTGCGCCGACTCCCTGATCCTGGCCGAGCGGCATCAGTTCCCACTCGTAGTCGCGGCCGACCAACGAGTAGTAGACCTGGTGCGCGGCGAACCGCGGCCGCCCGTGCTTCTCCGCCTCGCTCAGCCCCTTCATCAGCTGCCAGCCCGAGTAGTTGGAGACGCCGGTGTAGCGGATCTTGCCCGCCTTCACCAGGTCGTCCAGGGTGGCGAGGAGCTCCTCGACAGGGGTGCTCGCGTCGTAGGCGTGCAGCTGGAAGAGGTCGATGTAGTCGGTGTCGAGGCGGCGCAGTGCCGCCTCGACGGACCGGATCAGGCGTGAGCGGGAGACCCCGGCGTCGTACGGCCCGTCGCCGGTCGGCAGTGCGGCCTTCGTGGATATCAGGGCCTGGTCGCGGCGCCCCTTGAGGGCCGCGCCGAGCACCTCCTCCGACGCCCCGTCGCTGTACACGTCGGCGGTGTCGAACAGGGTGACCCCCGCCTCCAGGCTGAGGTCCACCATCCGCCGCGCCTCGTCGACGCCCGAGTCGCCCCAGGCCGAGAAGAGCGGTCCACGCCCGCCGAACGTCCCGGCTCCGAAACTCAGCGCCGGAACCTTCAGGCCGGACGTCCCCAACTGTCGGTACTCCATGTCGATCCCCTTGCCGTAAAGGAACTGCCGTTCCGTTAGTGCGTGGCACGACTGTAGCAGGGGATCGGGCAGTAATGGGACCGTGGTTCCTTTAGGTTGTGGGCCCGGTCGCGTCGGACAACGCCCGCTCCATCTCCGCGGCCGGATACGGCGTCCGTCGGCTGTCGCTCAACAGCCGCTCCACGAACCCGTCGAAGACCTCCAGCGCGGGCGCGTACGGAGAGAGCAGAGCGGCGACCGCGTCCGCCGGCGCGTCGGCGGGCAGGTGGTGACGCCGTAGATGGCTCAAGGAGCGGCACAGGTCGTACGACGGCAGATGGCCCTCCAGGAACGCACGCTCCCCGCCCGAGAGTGGGAAGTCCGAACTGAGCGCCAGGCCGAAGTCCGCGAACAGGATCCGTTCCCCGTCGGCCAGCAGATTGCCGAAGTGCCCGTCGAAGTGCACGACACCGCGCGACCGCAGGAACGCCGTGGCGCGCTCCACCTCCCGCACCACCCACCGGTACGTCGCCTCGTCGGGCCGCGCCGCGAGCAGCCCGGCCACCGTCCGCGGCACGTACTCCAGGAACAGCACGAGACTGTGCCGCGCCGCGGCCAGCTCCTCCAGGCGCACGCGCACCGCGGGGGAGTCCTCCCAATGCGCGACGGCCCCGTCGAGCCCGCCGAACTCGTCGAGGAACCCGTCCGGCGGCGCGTCCGGCAGGATCCGCCAGTGATACGTCAGCGGAAACCCCTCGTACGCCCGCGACAGCACCCAGTCCGTCGTCATGAGGTGCAGCGCCAGCTCCCGCCACGCGCCGAACCCGGCCGAGCCGATCCCGTACTGATAGAAGACGGGCAGGTCGAAGAGGTTGGCGGTGGAACGCAGCTGCTCCGGCCTCAACTCCCGCGCCGTGACCGGGACGCGCTTCACGAACACGCGCCTACCGTCGACATCGAGAACGCCCGAGCGCCCGCCGATCCCCGATCCGCCGTGCTCGACACCGGCCACCAGATCCCGCAGCCGCCGGTCATCGATCAGGGCGAGCGCGGTGGACATTCGGGCGTACAGGCTGCGGCGGCACATCGGGCGACTCCTGGACAGGCGAAGGGTGGCCGGGCGAATGCCCGGCCACCCCATCCTGCACGGCGGGACAGCGCCCGCTACGGCAGCTGGTTGATCTTGAACGTGGACGTCGTGTTGCGGACGTCCACCGCGTTGTCGCTCAACTTCAGGTTGTGGAAGGTCACTTCACCGACCGCCGGACCCTGCCCCGACTCCGGCATCTCGTTCGCCCACAGCCCGAACCCGGACTTGGCGTCGTAGGCGTCGCCGCTCTTGTGCGCGCCGGAGATCGTGACATCGGTCAGGATCGTGTCCTTGATCGGGAACTGGGGCTGTCCTCCCACGTAGTTGGTCTGGAACATGATGCCGCTGTACGTCGGGTCGAGGATGTCGACGTCGTTGACCCGGATCCCCTGGAAGACCTTCGACGCCGAGAACATCCAGATCCCGGGGAAGGTCTGGCCGCCCCAGAAGTGCCCGCCGGAGCGGACGATCGACGTGTTCTCGAGGGCCGTCGGGCCCGTGCCGAAGCCGTTCATCGGGTAGCCGAAGTCCAGCGAACTGATCGTGACTCCGGAGTAGACGAGCGTGTCCGCCACGAGGATGTTGCGGAACGTGTTGTCGTACCCGCCGTAGACCGCGATACCGGCGGCCCGCCACGTGAGCAGCGACGTCAGGTTCTCGTACACGTTGTTCTTCTCGTCCGCGCCGCCCGCGTCGATCGCCGAGAACAGCGCGAAGCTGTCGTCACCGGTCGAGCGCGCCTCGTTGTTCACGACGTGGTTGTCCGTCGAACCGTTCGTCATGTTGACGCCGTCCGCGAACGTGTCCCGGATCCGGGCGTTCCTGATCGTCACCCGGTCGGTGTTGGCGCCCCAGTACAGGCACACCGTGTGCTCGTTCCAGATGTCGTCGATGGTGATGTCGGCGACGTTCGAGAAGTCGAAGACCTTGCCGGGGCCGTCGATCCGCGAGGTGTAGTTCCCGAAGAAGGAGAAGTGCGCGAACGTCGATCCGTTGGCGGTCGCCTCCGCGCGGAAGCCCGCGTCGGTGTTCTCCTGCGACGACGGCGTGTGGAACCGGGTGAACCAGGGGCCCGCGCCGACCACCTTCACGGCCTTGCCGTACACCTGGAACTTGTTCGACGTCTCGTAGTCGCCGGTCGGCAGGTAGACGCCGACGAGCTTGCCCGTCGTGTCCATCCGCACCTTGTCCAGCGCGTCCTGCACGGCCTGGTGCGAGAAGCCGGTCGGCACCGCGTACGTCGCCGGGTCCGGGTTGGGCAGTTCGGTGGCCTCCTCCAGGTTGACGTAGTCGATCGTGTACGTGGAACCGTTCGCGGTGTCCTTCTGCAGCCGGATCTTGCTGCCCTTGGGCACGGTCGTGCCGAGCAGCAGGTTCGCCTCGTCGTAGATGTGCCGCGGCCCGCCCGCGCTCGGCGTGTTGCCGGGACCGGTCTCGTTGCCGTACAGCCACGCGTACTTCGACGACAGGTCGATCGCCTTCAGGTACTGTCCGTCGACGTACACGTTCAGCGTCGAGTTCGTCCCGCCGCCACCGGCCGCGTCCGGCATCGAGAAGCGGGTGACGAGGGTGTTCGTCGCCGCCTTCGTCGTCCACTCGAGGTACGAACCGGTCGAGCCGAGGGTGACGGCCTTGCGGCCCGACGCCTCGCCCGCCAGGTCACCGACGGTGCGGTTCGGACCGACGGCCTTCGCGCCGCCGCCCGCCGTGCCGTCCTCCGCCTCGTACATGTCGTACGGCATGCTCGCGCCACGCCCCACGAACAGCGGCTGCGAGGACGTGTTGTTGGCGCGCTTGACCGGCAGCTCGTTGGCGTCGTCGGCGATCACCGTCTTCACCGTGAACTTGCCCTTGCCCGCAGTCCAGGTGCCCAGCTTCACCGGGTCCGTGGTGCTTCCGGCGGCGATCGCGCCGCTCGCCGAACCGGTGAGCGTCTTCACGACCGTGCCGTCGGAGTCGGTGACGGTCAGCGTGATCCCGTGAGCGCTGCTCGAACTCGCCTGGTTGCCCTGGTTCTTGATGGCGACGCTGAAGCTCACCGTGTCGCCCTCGGCGGGCGCGCTCGGCGACCACGCCACCGGGGAGGCCACCAGGTCCGCGCTCGACACCGGCTTGACGACCAGCGACGTCGGGCTGGTGTAGCTGTTGTTGCCCTCGTTCTGCTCGATCACGAGCCCGCTCGGGTCGACGACCGCGCCGACCGTGTACGTGCCCGCGTCGTGCGCCCCGATGTCCGCGCTGACGATCGCCGAGGCGCCCGCCGCGAGCGCGCCCACGGAGCCGGTGGCCACCTTCTCCGACCCCAGCAGGAAGTCGAGGTCGGTGGCGTCGGCGGCCTGCGTGCCCGTGTTGCGGACCGTCGCCGACAGGGTGATCTTGTCGGACTCGACCGGCGCGTCCGGCTTCGAGGTGACGCCCGTGACCTGGAGGTCGGGGTTGGGCGCGGGCGTGCCGAGGACCTGGAACTCCGCGACCTGCCCGGCCGGAGCACCGGAGTTGGCGGTGACGGCGAGGCGGACGTCCGCGACGCGACCGGTCAGCGGGATCGACACCTTGTTGCCGCTCGCCGGGGAGAAGGTGTAGTCCTTCGCCGCGACCAGCGACGTGAAGCCGGATGCCTTCTGCTCGCGTCCGAGCACCTCGATCTTCTGCGTCCGCGACGACCAGGCCGCGTCCGGGTTCAGCTTCACCACGACCGAGGACAGGTCCGCGTTGGAACCGAGCTTCACCGTCAGCGTCCCCGGGTAGGCCCCGGCGGAGCCCTCCCAGTACGTGCTCGTGTCGTCGTCGACCGCGTTCTCCGCGACGAAGGTGAAGGTGGAGGAGGACGCCGTGATCGGCTTGCCCACCGCGAGGTTCGCGTCGTTCGACGTCGACCCGTTGCGGGTGACCGAGTTGCTGGCGGCGGAGACGTTGCCCGCCGCGTCCTTGGCGCGGACGGTGTACGTGACCGTCGCCGACTGCGGCTGCGTGTCGGTGTACGTCAGCACGTCACCGGCCACCGACTTCAGCAACTGCCCGCCCGCGTACAGGTCGTAGCCCGTGACCTTCACGTTGTCGGTCGAGGGGCCCCAGGCCAGTTTGACCTGGCCCGGCGTCGACTCCGTGAACGCCAGGTTCGACGGTGCCGTCGGTGCCTGCGTGTCACCCGAAGCGCCGGTCCGCGTCACGGAGTTGCTGTTCGCGGACTGGTTGCCCGCCGCGTCCTTGGCCCGCACGTAGTAGGTCAGCGTCGACGACGCGGGCTGGTTGTCCGTGTACGTGAGCGTGTCGCCGTCGACCGAGGCACGCAGCTGGTTGTTGGCGTAGATGTCGTAACCGGTGACCTTCACGTTGTCCGTGGCGGCCTTCCAGGTCAGCTTGATCTGCCCGGTCGCCGGCTCCGTGTAGGCGAGCCCGCTCGGCGCGGACGGCGCCTGCGTGTCACCCGTGGTCGGCCCGTAGACCTCCAACTCCGCGAGCTGACCGGCCTGTTGCACCGTGTTGCCGGTGACCTTCACCCGCACGTAGCGCGTCGTCACCGTGTTGAAGGACAGCGTCTGCGCCTGTCCGTTCGCCGAGCTGAACTCGTACGCCTTCGACGCGACCAGGTCCGTGAAGTCGTTGCCGTTCGTGCTGCCCTGCAGGATCAGCGTCTGCGACCGGGTCTCCCACGTCGACGGCAGCCGCAGCACCACCCGGTTCACCTGCACCGAGGAGCCGAGGTCCACCTGCACCCACTGCGGCAGCGCGTTGTTCTGGCTCTCCCAGTAGGTCGCCGCGTTGCCGTCACCGGCGTTCGCCGCCAGGTACGTCTGCGTCGTCGAGCTCGCCGTGAAGGCACGGCCGCGCGCCAGGTTCGCCGAGGAGTCGCTCGACCCGTGCACCTCCAGCTCAGACAACTGGGCAGCCTGCCAACCGGAGTTGGCGGTGATCGCGACGCGCACATAGCGGGTCTGCGTCGCGCCGAAGGAGACCGTCACCGTGTTCGACGAGCCCGGCGCGAAGGCGTACGAGGCCGATGCCTTCAGCGTGTCGAAGGTCTGCCCGTCCGCGCTGCCCTGCACCGACAACGTCTGTGTACGGCTCTCCCAGGCGGCCGGAAGACGCAGCACCACCTCGTCGACCCGGGCCGAGGACCCCAGGTCCACCTGCACCCACTGCGGGAAGGAGGATCCCGAACTCTCCCAGTACGTCGACGCGTTGCCGTCCGAGACGTTCCCCGCGCCGTACTCCGCGTTGGCGCTGCTGGCCTTGGCCGTGGCGCCCGCGGCGAGATTCGGCCCGCCCGCGGCCTGCGCCGACACGGTCGGCAGGCCCAGGAGCGCCAGGGTGAAGGCGAGGACCGCGACCGCGAGCCCGCGCCAGCCACCCCTTGCTCTGCCCCCTGGTCTGCGTCTGCCGGATCTCGGCACGAACTGTCCGCTCATGATTCCCCTGTCCCCGCGCCGCCGGCGCGGTGAAGCGAGTGAGGTGATGGGTACGAAGGACGCACAGCCTTGCAATCGACTTCTTGCATTCAGTTGTTGGAGAATTGCAGAGTGATGTTGTCGAGTCCACCGTTTGAACAGAGGGAGTTGCGATGAGGGAGAATCGTCGACCATGTCCCACGCCCAGGCGGCCGACGGCGCCGCCCTCCACTACGAACTGAGGGGCAACGGCGCCCCGTTGCTCCTCCTCGCCGGCCAGTCGAACGACCACCGCTGGTGGGAGCCGGTGCGCGACCGGTTCGCCGCGCACTTCACCACCGTGGTCATGGACTGGCGCGGCACCGGCGCCAGCGACGCCCCGGACACCGACACGTACAGCACGCCGAACTTCGCCCGGGACGCCGTCGCCGTCCTCGATCACGCGGGGATCGACCGGGCCCATGTGTACGGGACTTCGATGGGCGGCCGCGTCGCCCAGTGGCTGGCCGCCGACCACGCCACACGCGTCGACCGCCTCGTCCTCGGCTGTACGTCACCGGGCGCGCCGCACGGCATCGAGCGCGGCCCCGCCGTCCGCACCGCACTGGCCGACCCGGACCCCGCCGTGGCCCGCGCCGCACTGCTCGACCTGATGTACACACCCGCGTACGCCGCCGCGCACCCCGGCCCGTTCCACACCCTCGGCGATCCGGCGATGCCCGCCCACGCCCGCCGCCGCCACCTGCGGGCCAGCGCCCGGCACGACGCGTGGGACGCACTGCCCCGCATCACGGCACCCACCCTCGTCGTGCACGGCACCGACGACGACTTCAACCCGACGGCCAACGCCCCGCTGCTCGCCGAACGCATCCCCGACGCACGCCGGCTCCTGATCCCGGACGGCCGCCACGCCTACTTCGAGGAGTTCGCCGACAAGGCGACACCCCCGGTGATCGAGTTCCTCAGCCAGGATGAGGAGACGGCGAGTTGAGCCAGGAAGCGACCCACATACCCGAGCGGCACGCCGCCCCGAAGGCCGCCTCGCTCGCCCGCTCCTCCCTCCTCATGGCGTTCGGCACGGTCGTCTCCCGCGCCACCGGCCTCATCCGCACCGTCCTGCAGGCATCGGCGCTCGGCACCGCCCTGTACGCGAGCACGTACAACACCGCCAACACCCTCCCCACGAGCCTGTACACCCTGCTCATTGGCGGCGCCCTCAACTCGGTGCTCGTGCCGCAGCTGGTGCGCGCCCGCACCGAACACGCCGACGGCGGCCGCGCCCACGAACAGCGCCTGGTCACCCTCGTCCTGTGCGTCCTCGCCGCCGGCACCGCCCTCGCCGTGTGGGCGGCCCCGCAGATCGTCGGCCTGTACATGGACGACACGCCGGAGCATCACGCTGCCTTCCGGCTGACCGTGGTCTTCGCCCGGTTCCTGCTGCCGCAGATCTTCTTCTACGGGCTGTTCTTCATGCTCGGTCAAGTCCTGAACGCACGCGGCAAGTTCGGCGCCATGATGTGGACGCCGGTCCTCAACAACCTCGTCCTCATCGGCCTGTTCGGCTACTACCTGGCGGCCATCGCCCTGCCCGGCTCCGTCGACGAGGTCACCGCCGCCCAGGTCCGCTGCCTCGGCATCGGCACCACACTCGGCATCGCCGTCCAGGGCCTCGCCCTGATCCCGTTCGCGCGAGCCGCGGGCTTCCGGATGCGGCCCCGCTTCGACTGGAAGGGCACCGGACTCGGCCGCAGCATGCAGGCGGCCCGGTGGACCCTGCTCCTCGTCCTCGTGAACCAGGCCGCCCTCGCCGTCGTCACGAACTTCGCCAACTCCGCCGACGCCGCGCTCCCCACGGCGGGCGCGGGCTACACCGCGTACACCTACGCCCAGACCATCTGGCTGCTGCCCCAGTCCATCGTCACCGTCTCCCTCGTCACCGCCCTGCTGCCGCGCATCAGCGCCGCCGCGGTCCAGGGCCGCGTCGACGACGTGCGCGCCGACCTCTCCCGCGCCCTGCGCACCACCGGCGCGGTGATCGTGCCCGCCGCGTTCCTGTTCCTCGCCCTCGGGCCACAGATCGCCGCGCTGCTCTTCGGGCACGGCGCCTCCGACCCCGGCCCGCTCGGCCACATGCTGCAGGCGTTCGCACTCGGCCTGGTCCCCTTCTCGGCCCAGTACCTGCTGGTGCGCGGGTTCTACGCGTTCGAGGACACCCGCACCCCGTTCCTCAACGCCACCGCGATCGCCGCCGTCAACATCGCGCTCGTCTGCGCCTGCCACTGGCTGCTGCCCGCGCGCTGGGCGGTCACCGCGATGGCCGCCGCCTACTCGGTGTCGTACGGCATCGGGCTGCTGCTCACCGCCCGCAGGCTGCGCCGGCGCCTGGACGGGCGGATCGACGGACGCCGCCTCGTGCGCACCTACGGCAAGCTCATCCTCGCCGCCGGGGTCGCCGCGGGCGCCGCCTGGGGCACGTCCCACGTGTGCGCCGCCGCGGCCGGCACCACGGTCACCGGCACGGCTCTCGCGCTCGGCGCGGGGGTCCTCGTCATGGCCGGCGCCTTCCTTGGCCTCGCCAGGATGCTGCGCATCGGCGAACTCCGTAGGCTGCGGTTGGCCTGATCACCACGGAGGAGTACGACACCATGCCCGCCGCCCACGTCACCCTCGCCGGCGTCGTCGCCGCAGCCGCGCCGGACGCCACCGGAGCGCTCTGGCGCCTGGAGGGCGCGGCCCGGCAACTGGATGCCAACGTCATCCGGCTGCGGCCCGGCGCCCGCGGCGAGCCGCACGTCGAGCCCGACCTCGACGTCCTGCTCGTCGTCGCCGAGGGCCGCGGCACCCTCCACCGGGCGGGCGCCGACGAGGAGTTGGCCCCGGGCAGCCTCGTGTTCGTGCCGCGCGGCGAGCAGCGCGCCGTCAGCGCGGGCGACGCCGGACTCGTCTATCTCACCGCCCACCGCAGACGACCCGGCATGACCATCCGCAGGGTTCCCACCACGGTCACCGCCGAAGGCGGCGAGGCCCCCTGTCTGCTGCCGCGCGTCTGCGAGGACTGCGGGCGGGTCACCGAGGACGGGGAGGCCCGGTACTGCGGCCGCTGCGGCAAGCGCTTGCCCGGACAGGCCTGAGCACAGAGTTCCGGCCGTAGTTGAAGCGGAGGGTTCGCGCCAGGCGAAGCCGTTCGCACCCGCAACTGCCCGACGGCGCAAGGGCGTTGCGGCCCCCTCTCCGTCACATCTAGCCACTGATTCAACACAAAAGGTTACCGAAATCCGGGGGTGCGGGATGAGTTTCCGGCCGTCGCGCGGCAGACTCTGGCCCGCGGCGGCCGTCGACTGCCCGTTCGGCCGCCGGAGGAGGGGGAGCACCACCGGGGGAGTTCGCGCGTGTGGGGCGCGCGGACTCCCCGTCCTCGAGGCCGGCGGTGCTCCCGGTCAGCTCACGCCGACGGCACCGAGTCCTCGAACGTCGTCCCCGCCGAGCGGTAGGCGGTCACCTTCGCCGCCACCTGGGCCGGGGTGAGGACCTGGTCCTTCACGTGCAGCACGTAGTCGACCTGCTGGTCGTACGCGCGCGGGCTGGTGCTCGTGTTGCCCGCCAGGTCGATCAGCCACTGGTTGAAGTTGATCGACATCGGCCGCTCGGGCAGGTACGCGGCGTCGTGCGTGCCGAACAGCTGCCCGTCGATGTAGTACCGGATGGAGCTGTTGTCGATGGTGACGACCAGGTCGTGCCAGCCCGCGTAGCTCTGCCGGCCCTCCGTGTGCTGGTTCACCGCCTGCCACGGATCGGGGTTGTAGGTCTCCCAGGACGTCGTGTACAGGATGTTCGACGGCTCGCCCCAGCCGCCGTTGGGCAGGTACTCGAAGTCGTACTCGGCGTAGTCGTCGGCCATCGGTGCCTTGAGGTCGTTGATGGTGAAGAACGTCTGCACCAGGTGGTCGCCGTCGGGCCCGCTCTTCGGTGCGTCCGCGAATTTCACGCGCGCCGCGTACGTGCCGTTCTTGAACTTCGTCGCCTTGGTGAGGACCTCGGTCTGCTTCGTGGACTCGCCGGTCCCGGCCGTGGACGTCTCCAGGTTCATCACGGAGTTGCCGGACGCGGACGAGAAGGTCACGTTCTGCGGGGCCCAGGTCGCGCCCGGCACCCCCGGACCGCCGGAGTTGGAGCGCACGCTCCAGCCGTTGGCCGCGATCTTCGGGTCGTTGTACCCGCTGTAGTTGAAGTCGTCGAAGAGCGTCGCCCCGTCGCCGGGCGGGTCGGTGGGATCCGTGGGGTCGGTGGGATCCGTCGGGTCGTTGCCCTCGGGCGCCGTGCCCCAGACCGTGGCACCGCCGAGCTGCGCGGTCACCTTCGACCAGTTCCCGTACGCGGACTGCGTTGCGCCGAACGAATAGTCGTCGGCCTGGTTCAGTGGCTGCCAGTCGGCGCGGTAGAAGCGCAGCTGCAGGTCCCCGGTGTCGGCGCCCGCCGCGAGCGAGCCCGCGCCGGAGGTGAAACCGATCTCCAGATAGCGGTCGGCGGTCGCGGTGGGGTGGGCGAGCGTGCCGAAGGTGCCGGTGATGTTGGCGCAGCCCTTCACGGCCCACGAGCAGGCGAAGCGATAACTCGCGCTCGCCGTGTCGGCCTTGAAGTAGTAGCGCAGCTTGACGCCGCTGAGAGCGACCGCCGAGCTGCCGGAATTGCGCACCTTCAGCCAGGGTTCCGCCTGATCGCTGCCTGTGCTGCCCGAGTGGTACTGCACGGTGAGTCCGTCGGCGGCCGGGGCGGCGCCGGCCGGCAGCGCGGCGAGACCCGTGCAGCCGAGCGCGGCGGCGACGGCGCAGGCCAGGGACATGGTCCGGGTGGTTCTTCTCATGGCTGTTCCTTTCCGGAACGGTGGGGGAGAGGACCGTGCGGATCGAGCGGCCCGTGCCGCACGCCGAGTGCGGCGAGCCGGGCGGTGTGTGCCCCGAGCCGGGCCCGGAAGCCGGGCCAGGACGGGGAGCCGTGCCAGGCGCGGTCGGCGAGCGCGCACAGGCGGGGAAAGGCCAGATGGTCGATGCGGTCGGGCGCCGACACGTACTCCGTCCACAACTGGGCCTGGACGCCGAGGAGATGACCGCTGGTGTCGGCGTCGTCCGGCGGTTCGTGCCCGTGGACCGTGGGCAGATCGACCACCAGGCCCGGCTGTGCGGGCGTTGCGTCGAGGGAGTCCGTCTGCGCGTAGTCGAGGTACGCCGCCCGGTGCTGGCAGCTGATCACCGGATGCCCGCGCTTGAGCGCGATCCGCGTGTGCTCAGGGTCGCGCCAGGTCATCACCGCGAAGTGCGGCGGCAGTCCTTCGCCGGTCTCCGCCCACGCGAGGGGGATCCGGCCGCGCTCCACGAGGAACGCGCCGATCCGGCCGAGGAACCAGTCGCGCAGCGCGTCCGTGTGGGCCAGGCCCTCGGCGGCGGCCCGCGCCCGTGCCACCGGGCTCGCCGCCCATTCGCCGGTGGGGCACTCGTCGCCGCCGATGTGGATGTGCCGCGACGGGAAGACGTCGAGGACCTCTTCGAGGACCGTGCGGCAGAAGTCGAGCACCGGCTCGTGGACGCCGAACACCGTGTCGCACACGCCCCAGCGCGGCCACACGTCGAGGCGGCGCCCGGGCTCGTTGCCGAGTTCCGGGTACGCGGCGAGGGCCGCCCGGGCGTGGCCGGGCATCTCGATCTCCGGCACGACGGTCACGCCCCGCGCGGCGGCGTACGCGACGAGGTCCCGCAACTCCTCGCGCGTGTAGGCCCCTTCGTGCGGCACGGGCCCGGCGCGACGGCCGCCCACCTCGGTCAGCAGCGGATACGTGGCGACCGGCATCCGCCATCCCTGGTCGTCCGTGAGGTGCAGGTGCAGCACGTTCAGCTTGTGCAGGGCGAGCAGATCCACGTACCGGCGCAGGAAGGACACCGGCTGGAAGTGCCGTGCCACGTCGAGCATGAAGCCACGCCAGGCCTGCCGCGGCACATCCGTGATCTCGACGCAGGGCAGCCGCCACGGCACGTCCGGCCGCGGCTCGTCCAACAGCGTTTCGACCGGCAGGAGCTGACGCACCGTCTGGATGCCGCGCAGCAGACCGGTGACGTGCGCGGCGCGCAGCAGCACCGCGTCCGGGGCGACCGTCAGGCCGTACCCCTCCTCACCCAGCCCTCCGAGGTCCGGGTCGAGGGCGAGCACGAAGGCGCCGTCCGGGGAAGGGGCGAGCGGCAGCCCGGTGGCGGGGGCGAGCAGCGTGCGGAGCAGGTCGGCGGCCGGGGCCGCGCCGGGCGGGAATCGGACCGTGGTGTCGGCGGACAGGGTGAAGTGGCCCGGCCGGTGGGTGAGTTGAGTGGGGAGCGGGACGAGTGCGGGCAGGTGTGCGGGCACGGCGAACCTCCGAGGCGAGAGCTGGCGGGACGGGCTCAGCCCTTGACGGCGCCCGCCGCGAACCCCGACGTCACATGCCGCTGCAGCAGCAGGAAGATCACCAGGGCGGGCAGCGCGAACAGGGTGGAGGCGGCCATCGTGGCGCCCCAGTCGGTACCGAACGTGTTGTGGAACGAGGACAGCCACACCGGCAGCGTCCGGTGGTCCTGCTCCTTGATGATGAGGAAGTTGGCGTACGCGAACTCGTTCCACGCCGTGATGTAGCCGAACAGCGAGGTCGCCATCAGCCCGGGCGCGAGCAGCGGGAACGCGATGTGCCGGAACGCTCCGACCCGCGTACAGCCGTCCACCTGCGCCGACTCCTCCAGTTCCTGGGGAATCGTCGCGATGAAACCGCGCAGCACCACGATGGTGAACGGCAGCGTCATCATGAAGTAGACGAGCGTGAGCGTCGGCAGCCGGTCCAGCATCCCCGTGTCGCGGGAGATGATGTACACGGGGATGATCAGCGACTCCCACGGTGCCATCTGGGCGACGAACACCATGAGCATGAACTGCCGCCGGCCGCGCCACCGCATCCGGGCCACCGCGAACGACGCGCCGAGGGCGACGACCAGCGCGAGAGCCACGGCGCCGAGCGTGACGAGCACGCTGTTGCGCCAGAACAGGCCGAACCCGTCGGCGTCGATGGCCCGCCGGAAGTGGTCGAGCGTCCACGTCTGCGGCAGCAGTTGCGGGTTCTCCGACTGGATGTCCCGGGACGGTTTGAAGGCCGTCGCGACCATCCAGTACGCCGGGAACAGACACACGACCACGGTCACGGTCGCGGCGATGTTCAGCGGCAGGCGGCGCAGGACGCGCACGGTGCTCACAGCTCGGCCTCCTGACGGAACATCTGCCGGAAGTAGGCGACGAGCACCCCGGACATCAGCACCACGGTGATCATCGACGCGGCGGAGCCGAGGTCGTAGCGCTGCCCGGCGAGCGCCGTCTGCACGGCGTACACCGGCAGGATCGTCGTCGCGTCACCGGGACCGCCGCGGGTCATCACCCAGATCTGCACGAACGCCTTGAACGTCCAGATCACCTCGAGCGACAGCACCAGCATGAAGATCGGCCGCACGATCGGCAGCGTGACGGACCGGAAGATGCGCGCCCCGGACGCGCCGTCGATACGTGCCGCCTCGTGCAGTTCGGCCGGGACGGTGGTCAGCGCCGAGTACAGGGTGATCGCCGCGAACGGCACCGACTGCCACACCACCAGCGTCACCAGGATCGCGAAGGCCGCCGGACCGTGCGCCAGCCACGGATACCCCTCGAACCGTGTGAACCCGAGCCCGGTCAGCGCATGGTTCACCACCCCGAACTCCGAGTGGAACAGCCACTGGAACACCGTCGTCGCCGCGACCACCGGCATCGCCCACGTCAGCACCAGCGCGCTGAGCACCGCCGTGCGCCCGAACCGGCCGAGCCGCTCCACCATGAGCGCCACCAGCGTGGACAGGACCATGATCAGGGCGACGTTGACCGCCATGAACAGGAACGTCCGGCGCACCACCGTCCAGAACTCCGGCGCGGACAGCAGCGTCGTGTAGTTGTCGAACCCGGTGAAGTGGGCGTCACCGAGGATGAGTTGACGCAGTCCGAAGTCCTGGAACGAGATCAGGACCGCCCGCGCCAGCGGATAGACCAGCAGGTACAGCATGCCCAGCACGGCCGGCGCCACCAGCAGATAGGGCCAGACACCCGCCATGGTGGCGCGGCGGGACGGACCCGGCGTGCGCCGCGGCGGCCGGGCGAGAGGGCGCGGGGCGGTCCGTTCACGGACGACCGACACGGCGCACGCTCCTTTCGAAGAGGCGATGGTTCACGGGGTGGGGGCGGTCACGAACCGGAGTTCATCGCCGACGTGATCGCGTCGGACGCCTTCTTCGCCTCCCGCTCGGGATCCCCGCCCGCCAGCACGGCGGTCATGTAGTCCTTGATCGGGTTCTTAGCCTCGACGGCCGCCCACTCCGGCGTGTTCGGCGTCGCGTGCCCGACGGCCGCGCCGACGGCCATGGTCGAGGCGCCCGGGTCCTTCGCGACGGCGCTCGCGAGCGTCGTCTTGTTCGGTACGTAGCTCATCGCGACGGCGAGCTTCTTCTGCCAGGCGTCGCCCGTGAGCTCCTTGACGAACGTGTAGGCGGCGTCGTGATGCTGCGACACGGTCGGGATGACCAGGTCCGAACCGCCGGTGAAGACCGCGCCCGGCGTGTCCGCGTCCTTCCCCGGGATCGGGAAGAACCCCAGCTTGCCCTTCAGGTCGGGGTTGTTCTGGGCGACCACGGCGGCGCCGCCGGGCACGCTGATGACCTGCGCCACCTTGCCCTTCGCCATCACCTCCGCCTGCGGCGGCTGCGCCTCGTCCGAGTCCTTCGGGCCCTTGCCGAGCGCCTGGAGCTTGTCGTAGAAGGCCATGGCCCGCAGCGCCTCCGGCGAATCGAGGGCACCCTTCCACTTACCACCGGACTCGGTGGCGAGATCGCCGCCCTCGTCCCAGACGAAGCCCGAGAGCGTGTACCAGTTCTGCCCGGGGAGGTAGATCCCCTGCTGGGAGCCCTTGTCGAGCTTGCGTGTCGCGGCGATCCACTGCTCGCGCGTCCTGATCGTCGAGGCGTCGACGCCGGCCTGCTCGAAGAGGTCCTTGCGGTACACGACGACACGGTTCGCCGCGTAGTAGGGGATCCCGTACTGCTTGCCCTCGTAGGCGCCCGGCTCCGCGAGCCCCTTCAGCCAGTCCTCGCCGCCGAGCTCGTCGACCTTGTCGCTGAGGTCCAGCAGGCCGCCGCTCTGCGCGAACTGGGCGACCTGGGTGTTGCCGGTCTCGATCACGTCCGGCGCGTCGTTGCTGGCGAGCGCGGCCGTGACCTTCTCGCCGATGCCGTCCCACTCCTGGACCTGGATCCGTACGTCGATGTCCGGGTGCGCGGCCTCGAACCCCTTCTCGAAGTCCTTCTGGAAGGCGGCCGAGACACTGTCGCGCATCAGCCACACGTCGATGCGGGTACGACCGCCGTCGGCGGACTCCCCGTCACCGGAGCCGGACGAACTGCAGGCACTGAGCCCGGCCACCGCGACGAGCGCGGACACACCGGCGAGCAAGCGGAGCTTCACGGTTCACCTCTGGGGTGCCGGACCTGACCAGTTCTCCAACTGGTCAGGTGACCTCTGATGAGGGAGAAAGCTGGCATAGACCAATGGGCACGTCAACCCCCAGGTAAAAGCTGGGTAGTTGCCAAGGTTGTTGTCGATCTACGCCAGGCCGTGATGAACTGGTCAGGCAACTGGTCGTACGGGTGGAAGGGGCGGGCGTGAACGCCGACGTGAACAGTCAGGCGCCGGGGGCGGTGCTCAAGCGGGAGCGGGTGCGCGACCGCATCCTCGAGCTCATCGAGTCGCGGCGCCCCGGCGACCCGATCCCCTCCGAGCGCGCGCTCTGCGCCGACTTCGGCGTGTCCCGGCCCACCCTGCGCGCGGCCGTCGACGAACTGGTCGTCGCGGGGCTTCTCGTCCGCGAACACGGGCGCGGCATGTTCGTCGCCCCCGAGAAGATCACCCAGGAACTCGTCTCCGAGCGGCAGGGCCTGACACTCCCTCAGGCATCGGGCGCCTGGTCGAGCAGGCTCCTGGAGTTCACGACGATCCAGGCGGGCGCCCGGGTCGGCCGCAAGCTGCGCCTGTCACCGGCGGCGCGGATCGTGTACGTGGCCCGGCTGCGCCTCGTCGACGGGGCGCCGATGGCCATCGAGCACCTGCACATCCGCGCCGATCTCGTCCCGGGCCTCAGCGCCCAGGAGCTGGAGAGCGGCGACCTGTACGAGCACCTGCGGGAACACCATGACGTTCACGTCCGCGAAGCCGTCCAGGCCATCGAGCCCACGGTGGTCACCCGCGCCGAGGCCGAGCTCCTCGACGTGCCCGAGCTCTCCCCGGCCCTGCTCTTCGAACGGCTGACCTCCGACACGACCGGACGGCCCGTCGAGTACGTCCACTCGCTCTACCGCGGTGACCGCTACCGCATCGTCTCCAGGCTCACCCTGGGGCCCGCGGCCACCGCGACCGCCGCGGCGGAACCGCCGGCCGGGCACCACCCCGGCATCCCGCCCGGCGACTTCGCCCACCGCGACACGGTCGTCTCCACGACGCGCGGCGACGTGCAGACGCCCTGAGCCTGGTTACGGTTCCGCCATGGCCGACTACCGCATCGAAACCGTACGCAACGGCGAACGCGACTGGACCGCGCGCAACGACCGGGGTGCCGAGGTCCGCATCGCCCCCGCCGACTCCGCCGACGCGCAGCCCTCCTTCACCCCCGTGGAACTCCTCCTCGCCGCACTCGGCGGCTGCGGCGGCCTCGTGCTCGACCGCACCGCCCGCACCGTCCCCCACGACGACCTGCGCATCGTCGTCGAGTCCGTCTCGCGCCCCGAGGACGACGGCCGCGTCGGCGCCGTCCGCATCAGCTACGAACTCGCCCTGCCCGAGGGGGACCAGGCCGCCGCCGAGACCTTCGAGCGCGGCATCCGGCTGACCCACGAGAAGTACTGCACGGTCAGCCGCACGGTCGAACACGGGGCCCGCGTGGAGGCCGTGGGACCCGACGGCACGATGCTCTTCATGGGCGGCTGAAAGAGCGCGACAGGAAAAGCGCGACGGCCTCAACAGGCGGACCGGGTCCGCCTGTTGAGGCTGTTCAGCCGCCTGCCGGAGCTACGGCAGGCTGTGCACCTTCGGGCCGACGGCGTTCGACCAGGCGTTGCCGGACGTCGCGTCCCAGTTGGTGGACCAGGTCATGGCGCCGCGGAGGCCGGGGTACGTCTTCGCGGGCTTGAACGTTCCGCACCCCGTGCCCCGCGCCAGACAGTCGAGCGCGTTGTTCACCACGGACGGGGCCACGTAGCCGCTGCCCGCGCCCCGCGTCGACGCCGGCACACCGATGCCCACCTGGGACGGGTCGAGGCCGCCCTCCAGCTGGATGCAGGCGAGCGCGGTGAGGAAGTCCACCGAGCCCTGGCTGTAGACCTTGCCGTCGCAGCCGAGCATCGAACCGCTGTTGTAGTACTGCATGTTGACGACCGTGAGAATGTCCTTCACATTCAGCGCCGTCTTGAAGTACTCGCCGGACGTGGACTGCATGTCGATGGTCTGCGGCGCCATCGTCAGCACGAGCTTGGAGCCCGCCTTCGCCGAAAGCGCGCGCAACGCCTTCGTCATGTAGGTGGAGTTGAGGCCGTTCTCCAGGTCGATGTCGACGCCGTCGAAGCCGTACTCCTGCATCAGCGCGTACGCGCTGTTCGCGAACGCCGTCGCGGAGGCGTCGCTGTTGACGGAGATGCTGCCCTTCTCGCCGCCGACCGAAAGGATCACCGATTTGCCGGCCGTGTGCTTCGCGGCGATGTCCGCCTTGAAGTCGGCGGCGGACGCGTATCCGACGGCCGGGTCCAGGTTGAAGGTGATCTGGCCGGGCGTGGTCGTCGCGTCGGCGAACGACACCGCGATGATGTCGTACTGCGCCGGGACGTCCCGCAGCTTCTGCACGGTGGCGCCGTTGTCGAAGTTCTGCCAGTAGCCCGTCACCGCGTGCTTGGGCACGGTGCCGCCGCCTCCACCGCCACCGCCGCTCGTGGCGGTCTTCGCGGTCACCGCCGTCGACTTCGGCGACTCGCCGGCCGCGTTGGTGGCCGTGACCTGGAAGCTGTACGAGGTGTCGGCGCTCAGGCCGGCGACCGTCGCCGACGCGCCCGTGGCCGAGGAGACCTTCGTCCCGTCCCGGTACACGTTGTAGCCCGTGGCCCCGGAGACCGGCGTCCACGACAGGTCCACCGACGAGGACGTGGTCGCGCCCGCCGCGAGACCGGACGGCGCGGCCGGGACGACGACCGGGTCGCTGCCCCCGCCCCCGTCGGGACCGAACACGTTCACGTCGTCGACGTAGTACGCGCTCTGCCCGTACCAGCCGTGCGTGTAGATCGTGACCGACGTCGTGTTCGCGCCGGTCTTGAAGCTGGTCGTGAGCTGCTGCCAGGACGAGGTGCCGGGCGTCCACGTGGAGACATCGGTCGTGCCGGTACCGCTCGCGCCCAGGTAGACGTAGCTGCCCTGCACCCAACTGCTCAGGGTGTACGTCGAGTTCGGCTTGACCGCGACGGTCTGCGTGCACTGGGCGGTGTCCTGGCCCGACGGCGTGCCCTTGAGGGCCTTGGCGCCGCCGTGCACGGGTGAGGAGACGACCGAGCCGCTGCCCGCGGTGCAGGTCCAGTTGCTCAGGTCCGACTCGAAGCCCGCGTTCTTGGCGACGTTGACGTCCGCCGCCTGGGCGGGAACGGCCAGCGCGGTGACGCCTAGCGCCGCGGCCGCGGTGACGGCCAGTGCGGCGGCAAGGCGTCTGCGCGCGCCGGGTCTGCCATGACGTGCACGGTCCACAGGGTGCCTCCGGGGGAGAGGAGAGGGGCGGATGTGGACGACGGTGGCCACCGCTGTCGTGCGCCAAAGTTGGTTCAGACCAATCGAGTTGTCAAGACCTGTGGAGGTGCGAGGCGTTCCGCGGTCCCGTCCCGGCGGTGCGTCAGAGCGACCCGCGCACGTACGCCGCCTGTCCCACGTGCTGCAGATCGTCCGAGAGCACGCTCACCAGGCGCACCCCCAGCGTCACCGGCGGATCCCAGCGTTCGTCCACGATCCGGTCCAGATCGGCGGCCTTGAGCCCCGCGAGGTAGCCGAGCGTCTGCTCGTGCACGGCGTCGTAGTAGTCCAGGTGCAGCTCGCCGCCGGCGACCCGCACCTGCCCCACCTGTTTCGGCGTGTGGCCGTATCCGATGTCCGTCGCGTCGAGCGGCAGGTCGAAGCGGTCGGCCCAGCCTCCCGCGAGCCATACCTGCTCGAACCCCGCCGCGTCCGCGACGTGGTCGTCCTGCACCCGGGTGAGATGCCAGACCAGCCAGGCGATGGAATTCGTCTCGCCCCCGGGACGCGCGTGCAGCTCCTCGACGGAAAGCCCGTCGAGCACCGCGTGCACCTCTTCCTTAATGCGGCTGTAACCATCAATGAGTACGTCATGTGAGTGCATGGTCCGCAGTGTTGTCGACCTGACGGATTTCGGCCAACGGAAGTGCGGAATATGCCAGGAGACTGGCGTGAAAAGCGTGGTGACAGCGGGCGGGAAGTGCCGATACTCGACTCTTGGGACGGTTGAACATTGTTCGGAATCGACGCGCCGCGAATGCCGGGGAGTAATTTCCTTGATCGCGTCCGCCGGTGCGGTCGATAACTGATCACCGCTCGACTCCTCGTGGGTGATCAAGGGCGCCAGGCAATGGGGGAGATCGTGCACGACGAATTCCTGTGCCATGTCACCGCGTACGGAATCTGCGGCGGACAGCGCGTGGGTGTACCGCTCGGCACGTACCGCGCCCCGACCCTCCCGCTCGCCCTGTGGTGGCTGCGCGACCGCGCCACCTGGATCGCCGAGCGGCTCGATCCGCGCCCCGAGCTGCCGCACCTGCCCGAGGGTGCCCTGATGCCGATGGCCGAGGACACACCCGACGTGCCCGCCGTGCTGCGGGCCTGGTGCGCGGACACCGAGCACCAGGAGCGCGTCGCCGAGGAACTGGCGGGCGGCCACCTCGTCCGGCTGGCCACCCGCGACGACACCACCGAGTACGAACTCCTCGCCGAGTCGGTGGACGCCCTGCGCATGGCCCGGACGCTTCCGCACGGCGCGACCCCCGTGCCCGTATGACAGTCATGAGTAGTCACCGACACGGGTGAAACGCGCTTACCTGCGCAAACGCATGGGGAGTGTGGTCACGCACAGTGAGAGCGCCCGCTCGGCGACGCTCTCGCCCTCCCGCACCACGACCACCTCGGGGCCGCCTGAATGAAACGCACGTCCGTCCTCGCCCTCGCCGTCCTCACGCTCGCCGCCGGTGCCGCACCGGCGGCGGCCGCACCCGACTCCCGGGCCATGTCCGGGCCCGGCCAGGTCTGCTTCTGGACCGAACCGGGCCAGCACGGCCAGGCCTGGTGCTACGCACCTCCCGGCTACGCCGAGGCCGAGAACGGCACCCAGCGCCACGCCGCCTCCTTCGAGTCCCGCGCGGGCCAGACCGTCTACGCGATCAGCTACACCGTCTCCAACTGCCTGTACCGGGAGATCAGGCCGGACGACTACGACGAGAACTGGGTGTGGGCCAACAAGCTCGACGGCGTCAGCGACAACACCATGGGGTGCGAGCGGGGCTGACCCGGCCATGAACCACCGACCACGCCCCTGGGCCGCCGTCTGCGCACTGGCCGTGCTGCTGCTCGCCGGATGCGCGCAGCAGCCCGAGCGGCCCGCGCTCTCGCCCGACGACACCATCAGGGCCGCACAGCAGAAGCTCACCGACCGTTGCCTGACCCGGCAGGGCCTCACCCCACCCAGACCGGGACGGCGCGCCGCGAACGCCGCCGAGGAACGGCGCGTCGCCGACGCCCTGTTCGGCCGACCGCCGGCCGAACTGTCCCTGACTCTCGCCAACGGCATCCCCGTCCGCGCCCACACCGACGGCTGCCTGGCCGCCGCCCAGCGCACCCTCTACGGCGACGAGAAGCGCTGGTTCCACACCTCGACCGTCGTCAACAACCTCCGACCCGAAGCCGCCTACCGACACAGCTCGCTCGCCACCGTGCGCGAACGCCACCGTGCCGAGATGAGCGAGTGGCGCCGCCTGCGGGCCCATGCCCTCGACGCGTCCGCCCGCGTGCTGCACAGCACGTCCTGACCCCCTGCGCATGCGCACCCGTACCTCGAAGGAGAACGAACCATCGTGAAGCACCCCCTCGCCGTGATCGCCGCCGCCGTGATCGCCCTCGGCGGCGCCGCGGTCACCACCACCGCGTACGCCGCCCAGTGCCCCAGCGGCGAGTTCTGCGCCTGGACCGACGCCAACTACACCGGAATGCGCTGGAACTGGTCCGGCGACGACCACGACTGGGAGCCCGGCATCCAGGACGAGGACTCCTCCTGGGCCAACCACGGCATCTCGGGACCCGGCATCAAGGACCACGTCCAGGTCTACGAGAACCCCGGCCTGATCGGACTCGGCACCGTCTGTCTCGCGCCGGGCCAGGAGATCCCCTACGACAGCTGGGGCAACGACAGCGGCGACTCCCACACCTGGAAGATGGGCTGCTGAACCCGGATCGCCCCTGAACTCCCCTGCCTGCGGCGGGATTTCAGAACTCGTCCACTGTGTGCGGCATCGTCCCCACGGCCAGCGCGGCGTCGAGCATCGACGCCGCGCCCGGCGTGTGCTCCGTGACGAGGCCCGCCGCCACCGACGAGCGCACGGTCACCGCCCCCAGGTAGGCGCTCGCCAGATCGCGGACCTCCAGCGACAGATCGGGGGAGTCCGCCGTCGGCGCGTACGAGAAGCCGTCCGGAGAGGCGATCAGACGGAACGTCCCGGCGTTGGCGGGCAGCCGGTCGTCGCGCACCTCCAGGACCACATCCGCCGGAGCCGCCCACGTCCGGGCCGCCAGCGCCGCCCGGACGTCCACGAGCCGCACCCACAGTGCCGGGAACTCCTCCGTGACCCGCACCTGGTCCCGGTCCGCCGCGAACAGCGTCAGCGGATCGTCGACCGGACGCCCCCAGGCCCGCACCCTGCCCGTCAGGTCGATCGCGGCCAGATAGCTCCACAGCGCGGCCGCGACCTGCGGCGAATCGGCCTCCAGGTCGTCCAGGCGGACCAGACCCGGCGTACGCCTCGCGTCGTCACCCGGCTTGGTGCGGTAGATCGCGTACCCGGCGAGCGGATCGCCGAGCGCGACCACCCGGGGCGGCGACAGCTCGTCGTCCTCCTCGTCCTTGTCGACCAGCCACTCCTCGCGCCACCACTCCGGCGTGCGCCCGAGCCGGCCCGCCCGACGGGTCCGGGTCCGCTCGAAGTACGGTCCGAGCAGCGCCGGCGCGGCGTCCGTGTCGACCAGGCGCAGTGGGCGCGGGTCGGGGGAGACCCGCAGCGCCAGCGGGCGGCTCGAGTCGATCTCCACCGTCGCGCCGTACGTGCCCGCGCCGTAGCCGAAACGTCCGTAGATCGACGCCTCCGAGGCCCACAGGGAGACCAGGGGCGCGCCCTCGGCCGCACAGCGCGAGAACAGCTCGGCCATCATTCCGGACAGCACGCCGCGCCTGCGGTGGGTCGGCGCGACGGACACGAACGTCACGCCGGGGCAGGGGAGTTGGGCGCCGCCGGGCACGGAGAGGTCGAAGGGGTGCGCCGCCGCGAAACCCACCAGTTCGTCACCGTCGTAGGCCCCGATCCGCAGGCAGGTGGCGAGCACCTTCTCGTGGTGGCGCCGCTTGTCGCCCTCGGGAGACTCGTGGAAGACGAGGTAGGCGAGCGCCAGGGCGCGCTCGATCTGGGGCTCCGGTACGGCACGGAACTGGACGGAAGGGGCACTCATGATCACGAACCCTAGCCGGGTGCCGCCTGCCCCGCCCGCGAGCGCCCACGCCCCGGGCGGGGCAGGCGGCACCCGGGCAGCGGGGTCCGGGCTGCCCGGGTGCGTGCGGCCCTGCAGTCGCGTGAGGCCTACGGAGGTATTCGCCCGCACGGGGTACGTCGGATGCAGCGGATCCAGGTTTTCCCTCACCTGCGTCCCGGAGAGTCGGGGCGGATGTCGGTCCGCCACCGAAGCCTGGAAACGGTCGCGAACTCGACGTGCGCCGACCACGAACGGACGTACGGACGGCACCCTCGGCCACGGACCGGTCATCCGGCAAACGGGTTCGGCAGCACGGCAACTCGCATCGGTTGTGCGTCGTATCGTGAGTCGATGGACGAGGGGCGAGGCGGACCACAAGCGGTGAACGAATCGGAAGAAGGGCCCGGCGTCACCACCGGCGCCCTCGCGCGGCGACTCGGGGTCTCCCCGACGACCCTGCGCAGTTGGGACCGGCGCTACGGGCTCGGGCCCGCCGAGCGCTCGGCGGGCCACCACCGGCGCTGGACGGACCAGGACGTCGCGGTCGTCGAGGAGATGTGCCGGCTCACCACGACGGGCCTGCCGCCCGCGGAAGCCGCACGCCTGGCCCGCAAGCGCGTCGAGGAGGGGCCCGCCGCCCTGCCGCGCCAGCGCACGGCACCGGCCACCGCACCGACGGCGGCCACTCTGGAGCGCCGCTGCCGGGGCATCTCCCGCGCCGCGACCCGGCTCGACGCGCCGACCGTGCAGAACCTGCTGACCGGCGCGGTGACGGAGTACGGCCTGGTCACCGCCTGGCAGGACGTCATGGTGCCCGTGCTGCACGCCGTGGGCCGCAAGTGGGAGGAGGCGGGCGACCGGTATGTGGAGGTCGAGCACCTGCTGTCCTGGCACGTCTCGCGCGCCCTGCACCGGGGCGCCCCCGTCGAACCGCCGGCCGAGGTGCCGCCCCTGGTCCTCGCCTGCGTCCCGTCCGAACAGCACGTGCTGCCGCTGGAGGCGCTCAGCGCGAGCCTCGACCAACTCGGCGTGCCGCAGAGGATGTTCGGCGCCGCCGTGCCCGTCGAGGCGGTCTCCGCCGCCGTGCGCAGAATCGGGCCGCGCGTCGTCGTGCTGTGGGCACAGGCCCGGTCGACGGCGAGCATGCCGCTGGCCCGGCACCTCGCCGAGACCCACTGGGGCGTGCGAGGCGCCCGCGGCAAGCCCGCCGTGATGCTGGCCGGCCCGGGCTGGGCGGGCCGTACGGTGCGCGGCGCGCTGCATCCCACGACGCTGCCGCAGGCGCTGGCCCAGATCGAGCTGGTGTATCCGGAACTCAGTCGAGACCCCTGGCTCGTTTGAACCGGGCCAGCCCGTCGGACAGGTCGACGATCGGGTCGGGGTAGTCGAGCCCGGCCCGGTCCAGGCCCTTGAGCTTCCACGGCTGGTGCACCGCGGGCCCGTCGAGGCCGGCGAGCTCCGGCACCCAGCGCCGCACGTACGCGCCGTCGGGGTCGTACCGCTCGGCCTGCCTCAGCGGGTTGAGGACCCGGTTCGGACGGCTGTCCGTTCCGGTGCCCGCCATCCACTGCCAGTTCAGCTGGTTGTTGGCGAGGTCGCCGTCCACGAGCAGCTCCAGGAAGTGCCGGGCGCCGACCCGCCAGTCCACGTAGAGCGTCTTGGTGAGGAAACTCGCGACCAGCAGCCGGCCCCGGTTGTGCATCCAGCCCTCGTGGAGCAGCTGCCGCATCGCCGCGTCCACCACCGGATAGCCCGTACGTCCCTCGCGCCACGCGTCGATGTCGTGGCGCGCGTCGCGCTCGGTGCGCCAACGGTCCTTCTGCGAACGGTAGTTGTCGTGTGCCGCGGCCGGGCGGGCGGCGAGCACCTGATGGTGGAAGTCCCGCCACGCGAGCTGCCGCACGAACGCCTCGGCGCCGGGGCCGCCCACGGCCCGAGCCCGCTGCGCCGCCTCCACCGGGCCGACCGTGCCGAAGTGCAGGTGCGGGGAGAGTCGGGACGTGGCGTCGCCCGGCATGTCGTCGTGGCGCTCCTCGTACGCGGCGATCCCCGACCGCAGCCAGGCAGTGAGCCGGGCCCGGCCGGCCGTCTCACCGCCCGCCGCTAGGCCCGGCGACACCCCGGGCACGTCACCGCGGTCCGGCAGCGGCGCCGAACCCACGCCGTCGGGCACCGAGACCGCGCGCGGCGCCCGCACCACGGCGCGGGTCGGCTGCTGGTCCCAGTGCCGGTGGTACGGGGTGAACACGGCGAAGTGGTCCTTGCCCGCGGGCGCGATCTCGCCCGGCGGCACGCAGGTCACGACCGCGTCGTGCACGACCACCTCGCAGCCGAGGCTGCGCAGCGCGGCGCGCAGCTTGTCCTCGCGGCGCCGCGCGTAGCCGCTCACGCCGCCCGCGAGATGCACCGCGCACGCATCGGTCTCGGTCACCACCTTCGCGACCTCGTCCGTCACCTCGCCGTCCCGCACGATCAGCCGTCCGCCGCGCCGGCGCAGCGAGTCGTCCAGGTCGCCCAGGCAGTCCGCGAGGAAGGCCTCCCGGTTCGGCGCGGTGAACCCGCTCGCGGCGATCCCCGTGTCCCGGACGAACAGCGGCACCACGGCGTCGGAGGCGTCGAGGGCGGCCCGCAGCGGCGGATGGTCGTGCACCCGCAGGTCGGAGGTGAACAGGACGACACGGACACGCACGGAGGGACTCCTGGTGGGGACGGCGGGCGGACGGTTTCGTGAGCCCTTCCCCGGCCGGAGCGCGGGTGGATGCAGCGGTGGTCCGAACGGGTTGGCGAAGTTCGTGCATGTACGGGTCAGCAGCGGGCAGCCGGAGTACAGGGACGACGGAGCGTCACAGGGTGAGGGCGGTCCGTGAGAACGCGACGGGTGGAGGTGCCTGGCGATATGCGGGCAGATGTGTTGCGACGGTTTCCGGCGGGAGCACCGCGAGGATCCTGGCCGGCCGAGGAGTACGCCGCGAGGCTGCGTGCTCAGGGACGATCGGCACGGGTGGTGATGGACCTGGAGTCGGACGCGTTCCTGGTGGTGGCCGGGGACGGCGAAGGCTCCGGCTGATCGGGGGAGCGGTCCGCGCACCGGCAGCGGCGCGGACCGACCCACCCCGGTAGAGCCCCTGGCCCTGTGGCCGGGGGCTCAACGACGTACGGGACCCACTTCCGCGAGCTTCTCCCCGCCGGCCTTCGCGTCGAGGAGCGCCGTCACCCGCACCGTGCCGCCCGCCGGAGCCCGCACGGCCATCGTGCGGCCGGGACGCGCGGCGTCGACGGCCCCGCTCGCCGTGATCCGGGTGACCGCGCGGCTGCCCGCCGCGAGCAGGAACCAGTGGTCCTTCGGCGACTTCCAGCGTGTCGACGCCACCACGTGCTGCCCGAACCGGCTGCACGCGGCCGTGTCGCGGGCCTGTCCGACGACCCGCGCGGGCTCCGTGACGGACGCGGCTGGCGTGCGCAGCAGCAGGGACACGTCGCCCGGGCCGCGCCACGTCGAGGCCCGCGCGCACGTCCACACCGCGTGGCCCCCGCCCTCCGGCAGATCCTGCTCGGCGAAGTCCCAGGCGTTGACGGCACGCACCCCGCCGCCGTGCCACGCACCGAGCCCGCAGGCGCCGCGCGCCCACGCGAGCAGGGCCTGGGCACTCGTCGCCTCACGGGGCTGACGGGGCGGCGGAGTGCCGTGGCCCGGCAGTGGCGTGTACGTGAGGTGCACCGGCGAGAGGCCGCCGAGATCGGCGACCACGAACGCGTGGTGCTCCACGATCCGTGACGACGACCGCAGTTGCAGGACGGGACGGCGGTCGCAGCCGCTCGCCCCCGCCACCGGGACGGCATCGGTCACGCCGTCCTGGGACACATGCAGCTCCCGCGCCGGACTGTCCGGCCTCAGCAGGTCGCGCGTCGTCGACTCGGCGACCCACGGAGCCGTCAGATAGCGGGCGGACCCCTCGGACCTGGCCAGCACCACGACGGCGGCCGTGGTGACGTCGGCGTCGTCGACCCGGGCGAGGTCGAGCGTGGCCGGCTCGTCCCCGTCCGCGTCCGTGTAGCGGGCCAGCCGCTCGCCGTCGCTGAACAGGACCACGGCCCGGCCCCCGACCTCTCCCGCGTACAGCAGCTGCGGGGTGCGCGGCGGCGCGTCGACCGCGGTGCCGGGCGTCGCCGTCACCTTGACGTCGGTGGTCGGCGCGGCCCAGGTGCCGAGCGCGCGGGTGAGCAGTTCCTCGTCGTCCTTGCGGTCACCGCGCGCCGGCCAGACCGTGAAGTCGACCCGGGAGGTGTCGGCCCATTGGCCCGCGTCGGCCCGCACCAGTCGGTCGGCGGAGAGTTCGCGGGGCGTGGTCGCGCGCGCGGCCGTCGTCGGCCGGTCGGGCTGCGTGGCCTGGGGCACGAGCAGCGCCGCCACCGCGGCGACGCCCACCGCACCGGCGATCCAGGCGGCCCGCTTGCGCCGCGAGCGGCGCACCAGATCCGTCGGCCGGGTCTGCACCGAGCAGGCGTCGAACTCCTGGGAGCGCAGCAGGGCTTCGGCGGCCGCTCCGGCGGCGGCGTCGAGCGTCGCGGACTCGCGGACCGAGGCCCCGGCGTCCGAGACACCGGCCGCGGCGAGCAGTTCCGCGACGCGACGGTCCGGCAGCCCGTCGACCCGGCGCAGCACGAACGCCGCCCGGGTGGGCGCCGGGGCGTCCGCCAGCGCCTGCCCGAGGGTGATCTCCTCCGCGCCGCCCGCGCGGGGGAACAGCCGAAGCCCCCACACGACGGGGAGCCGGGGAACCAGGGCCCGGGGTGGTGGCAGCGCGCCGGGCCAGCCGGTCGGACGGTGGGCGGCGGACAGAGCGCCGCGCAACACGCGCACTCGCAGGGCGTCGTGCGTGACGACGTCGTCGTCGTGGGGGCCGCGCGGACGCGGCACGAGCGCGGTCCGGGTGCCGGGCAGGGCCCGTTGGGCCGCGCCGTGGGCCAGCAGCACCCGGCGGTGCCGGGAAAGCGTGGCGGGAAGCGTGAGATACGCCAGGCGTACGAGCGCCGTGTACTGCGCGACGAGGGCGGCCTCGGCGCGGTCGGTGGCTATCCGGGTGCGCACGAGCGGGCGGCCGTGACGGAGCGCGGGCATGAGCGGGCCTTTCGTGTCGAGTGACGGGCCGAAGAACGGGTCGACGCACGAGAGCTGTCGACGACCTTCAAACGACCGGGACCGGAGTCGGTCACTCGATGCTTCAAGCAGGACTGCAAAGCCCGAGTCGGGGTATCAGCATGGCTGCGGGGGCCTCTGCCACGGAGGCCGGCCGACGAGAGAGACATGGATGACCGAGTACACCGAGTACATGGACGGGGCAGTGATCCGGGCGGGTTTCGACGTGCCGGTCGAGCCGTTGCGCCAGGTGACGCACTATTCCGGCGAGGACGGCTGCATAGCCGAGGCGCGCGCGTGCACCGACACCTTCCTGGCGCGGCTGGGCCAGGAGTGGTGCGTCGGGCTCGACGCGCGGACGGCCGGCGACATCCTGCTCGTCGTCAGCGAGCTGATCACCAACGCGGACCGGCACAGCCCGGGACCCTACGTTCTGGAGCTCGAGGGCACGGCGCGGCACGTCGCCGTCACCGTCTACGACAGCAGTGAGGCCGTGCCCCTGCGCTATCCCCGGGATCCGGGGCGCGTCGGTGGGCACGGCCTGGAGATCGTGGACGCGCTCGCCGAGGTCACCGTCGAGCGGGTGCCGGTCGGCAAGCGCGTCCGTGCGCTGATCGCGCTGTCCGCCTAGGGCCTGTCTTCAAACTCCCGTCGTCGCCCGAAGGCCGGCCTCGCGGCGTCAATGGGTTCCCTGCTCGAACGGAGTTGAGAGCTTGGGGAAGCGTGCTCTCGGCGTGCCGGGTGCACGACACCCGCGATGGACCGGACGTACTTGGCCTTGTGCCCGGTGCGGCGAGAGCGGGTGCCAGGCGTCGCGAGGCAGACGGGAGTTTGAAGACAGGCCCTAGTCCTAGTGCCGCGTGCTCCGCGCGGCACTGCCTCTCGGGGCGGGCGGATCAGGCGGTGTCCGCCTCGGCCAGCATGCCGGTCCGCAGCTTCGCGATGAGCTGCTTGATGAGGCGCGACACATGCATCTGCGAGTAGCCGAGCCGTTCGCCGATCTCCGACTGGGTCAGCTCCTCCACGAAGCGGAGGTGCAGCAGCTTCCGGTCCCGCTCCGGCAGCTTCGCCAGCAGCGGAGCGAGCGCGTGGAAGTCCTCCACGAGTTCCATCGCCCCGTCCTCGACCCCGATGAAGTCGGCGAGCACCGATTCGCCGTCCTGACCGTTGTCCCCGGTCAGTGCCGCGTCCAGCGACGCCGACGTGTAGCCGTTCGAGGCGAGCTGGGCCTCCACGACCTGACCCTCGGACAGGTCCATCAGCGTGGCCAGCTCGGCGGTCGTCGGCTCCCGGTCCAGGCGGCTGCACAACTCGTCGCGCGCCTTGGCCAGTTCCAGCCGCAGCTCCTGCAGCCGGCGCGGCACGTGCACGGCCCACGTCGTGTCGCGGAAGAAGCGCTTGATCTCGCCGGTGATGTACGGCAGGACGAACGAGGTGAACTCGACCTCGCGCGAGATCTCGAACCGGTCGATCGCCTTGATCAGCCCGATCGTGCCGACCTGGACGATGTCCTCCATGTCGTCGCCGCGGTGCCTGAAGCGTCCCGCCGCGAAGCGGACCAGCGACATGTTCATCTCGATCAGCGTGTTGCGCGTGTACTGGTACTCCTCGGTGCCCTCCTCCAGCTCCGCGAGGCGCCTGAAGAACTGCCGCGACAGCTCCCGCGCGTCCAGCGGCGCGACCCGGCCGGGGTCCGGGATGTCGTACGCAGATGCCTCACCATCCGTGGTCCGGGCCCTGTCCGCAGTGACGTCCGTCCCGCTCATGGTGGAGTCCACCGTCCCTCCCGCGCCGTGCGATGACGCGAAGCCTTGTTCCATCATGGTCTTCGGCAGTTACCCGTGAACGCGCGGGTCATGCAGTTTTGTTCTGGAGGTACGACATCAACACGGCAGACACAGCAGGGGCGGTACGCGAACTGGCCGCCGCGCTGCCCGGCAGCACCTTGGTCACCGACGCCGACGTCCTCGCGTCGCTCGGCCAGGACGACGCCGAGTGGGCGCCCGTGGGACGGCCCTTGGCGGCGGTGCGCGCCACGTCCGCCGACGAGGTACAGGCGGTGGTGCGGGAGTGCGCGGCCCGGCGGATACCCGTCGTCACGCGCGGCGCGGGCACCGGTCTGTCCGGCGGAGCCAACGCCGTCGACGGCTGTCTCGTCCTCGACGTGTCGCGGATGAACCGCATCCTGGAGATCGACACCGAGAACCTCGTTGCCGTCGTGCAACCCGGCGTCGTCAACAACGACCTGAAGGCCGCCGTCGCCGAACACGGCCTGTGGTACCCGCCGGACCCGGCGAGCGCCCCCTGGTCCACGATCGGCGGCAACGTATCGACGAACGCGGGCGGCCTGTGCTGCCTCAAGTACGGCGTCACGCGCGACTACGTCCTCGGGATGGAGGTCGTCATGGGCGGCCCGGCCGGGGAGTACGGCTCCCGCGTCCGGCTCGGCCGGCGCACCACCAAGGGCGTCGCCGGGTACGACCTGACGAGTCTGTTCGTCGGCTCCGAGGGCACCTTCGGCGTCATCACCGAGATCACCCTGAAGCTGCGGCCCGCGCCGGCCGGCGAGCCCCGCACCGTCGTCGGCGCGTTCGACAGCCTCGTCGCGGCGGGCGCAGCGGTCGCCCTCGTCACGAGCCGGGGCCTGGCCCCCGCCGCCCTCGAACTCCTGGACCGCGCCTGCATGCAGGCCGTCGAGGACTGGAAGCACCTCGGCATCGAACCCGGCGCCGAGGCCATGCTGCTCGCCCGGATCGACGCCCCGGGCGACGCGGGCGCCGCCGAGGCGGACGCCATGGCCACCGCCTTTCAGGAGGCCGGGGCGATGTGGGCCGAGCAGTCCACGGACGCCGTCGAGGCCGAGGCCCTGTTCGACGTACGACGCCTCGCCTATCCCGCGCTGGAGCGGCTCGGCCCGGTGCTCACCGAGGACCTGTGCGTGCCGCGCTCCGCGGTGCCCGAGATGCTCGCCACCATCGAGAAGATCGGCCGTAGGCACGGCGTGCGCATCGCCACCATCGCGCACGCGGGCGACGGCAACCTGCACCCGCTCCTGATCACCGAGCCCGGCGACGAGGCGGCCCGGCTCGCCGCGCAGGACGCCTTCGAGGAACTCCTCCAGGCGGCGATCGCCGCGGGCGGCACCGTCACCGGCGAGCACGGCGTGGGCCTCCTCAAGCGCGGCGGCATGCGCAGCGAACTGGGGCCCGAGGTCTGCGCGCTGCAGCGTGCGGTGAAGCAGACCATGGACCCGCTGGATCTGTTCAACCCGGGGAAGGTCGTCGGCGAGGACTGACCTTCCCCGGGCGTCACGTCAGCGCGGCAGGCCCGCCGGATCGGTGGCCCAGCCCGTGTCCGGCCGATCCGTCAGCCGGTACGCGAGCGTGCCGCCGGTCCGCAGGAGGTCCGCGTCGGTCCACGACCGGTCCTGGTCACGGCCGTTCAGGCGCACCCCGGCCACGTACGCGTGCGTGGCGTCGGTCGCGGGCGCGTCGATCACGAGGTCCGCGCGCCCCGGCCGGTCCACCACCGCGTGCGGGAACAGCGGGGCGCCGAGCAGCAGATCGGCGCTGCCCGGCGCCTTCGGGTACAGGCCGAGAGCGGAGAAGACGTACCAGGCGGACATGGTGCCCAGGTCGTCGTTGCCCGGCAGTCCCGAAGGCCCGGTCCCGTACACCGTGTTCACGATCTCGCGGACCGTGGCCTGCGTCTTCCACGGCTGACCGAGCGCGTTGTAGAGCCAGGGAGCGTGGATGCCGGGCTCGTTCGTCGGGTCGTAGCGCAGCGCGTCGCCGCCCCTCACCGACCAGGAGCCGTCCGCCTTGTGGAAGAACCCGTCGAGGCGGGTGGCCGCCGTCTCCCGGCCGCCCATCGCGTCCGCGAGGCCCTGCACGTCCTGCGGCACCATCCAGGTGTACGTGGCGCTCGTGCCCTGCGCGAAACCGAGGTCGCTGCCCGGGCTGAACGGCATCACCCACGATCCGTCGAGCTCGCGCGCCTGGACGTACCCGGTCCCGGGGTTGAAGACATTGCGCCACCAGGTGCCGCGGTCGGTGAAGTACGCGGCCTCCTCGTCCCGGCCGAGCAGCTTCGCCCAGGAGCCGAGCGCGGCGTCGGCGACCGAGTCCTCCAGCGTCTCGGCGGCCCCGCCCCAGCAGTGGCAGACGTCCTGCGCCGCGTAGTGGGAGCTCAAGTACTGCGCCAGATTGGGGCGTTGGCCCTCGCACTGGCCGGGGCAGCCGGCGTCCGACAGGCCCGCGTCGCGCGGCTCGGTCGCCTGCCGCGCCAGCGACTCGAAGGCGCCCTCGTAGTCGAAGCCCCGGACACCCATCGCGTAGAAGGTGGCGAGCGTCGCCGCCGACGGATCGCCCGTCATGACGTGCGTGGCCCCGTTCACGTGCACCCAGCGGTCCCACACACCGTCGTTCTGCCCCGCGAAGTTGTACAGCGACTGCGCGAAGTCCCCCGCCACCTTCGGCTTGAGCAGGGCGAGCAGCTGGATCTGCGCGCGGTACTGGTCCCAGCCCGAGAAGTTGCTGTACTGCGCGCTCTGCCCGTGCGCGAGGCGGTGCGGGGCGCCGTCCATACCGGGATAGCGGCCGTCGGTGTCGCTGATGATGTTCGGCTGCATCAGGGAGTGATAGAGCGCCGTGTAGAAGGCGGTGCGCTGCGACTCGCTGCCCCCGGAGATCCGTACCGAGTCCAGCTCGCGGTCCCAGTCGCGGCGCGCCTCGGCCGCCACGGCGTCGACGCTCACCCGTGGCGCGATCTCCTCGCGCAGATTCGTCTCGGCGCCCTTCAGGGACACGTACGAGATGCCGAGCCGCATGTGGACATCGTTGTCAGGCGCCGTGTCGAAGCCGACCCAGCCACCCGAGCCGCGTCCCGCGCGATCCGCCCCGGTCGCGTACCCCTCGCCGCCGCCACCGCTGGTGGAGCCGGGGGAGACGGTGGCGTCCTTCCAGGTCCCGTACGAGTCGAAGTCCCGGTCGAACGAGGCGCTGAAGTAGAGCTTGTAGTAGCTCTTGCGGTTGTTGGTGCCGCCGTTGGCGCGCCGGCCGCAGAAGGCGCCCGTCAGTACCCATCCGGTCACCTTGCGGTGCGCGCGGTCGATGTCGATGTGCGCGTCCTCGCTCCCGTTGAGGGAGTTGGAGGTGCGGAACAGCAGCGAAGCGGCCTTGCCGGAGGGGAACGCGAAGTCGGCGACGCCCGCGCGGCGGCTCACCGCGAGGTCGGCCTCGGCGCCCGAGTCGAGGCCGAGGGTGTAACGGCCGGGCACCGCCCTCTCGTTGTCGTGCGAGAAGTCCGACGCGTACACCGCGTCCTTGGTGTCGGCGGACGGGGACGAGGTGACGTCACCGACGAACGGCATGATCGGTATGTCGCCCGCGGCGCCCGGATTGCAGCCCGCGCCGTTGACGTGGGTGAGGCTCAGGCCGCGTATGCGGGTGGTGTCGTACGAGTATCCGTTCGCCGCGCCGGTACTGGTCTGGTCGCCGGTGGTGCTGGTCGGGGACCAGGCGATCATGCCGTACGGGCGGGTGGCCCCCGGGTAGGTGTTGCCGCCGTTCGCCGAGCCGATCAGCGGGTCGACGGAGGCGGTGGGGCGTTCCTGCGCGGGGTGCGGCACGGCGGCTGAGGCGAGCGGGCCCGGCAGGGTCAGGGCGAGGGTGGTCGCCAGACCGAGGGCGGCGATGCGGCGCGTGGGCGCCGCCGGTCTGTGGGACACGGAGGGAACCTTTCGTCGTCGGGGCAGCGGAGCGCCGCCGAGCGTAGATCGCCGGGCCGTCCCGCGGAACGGGATCAGCCGCATCAGAGGTGAACACCCGGTGAAACCGGCCCACTTCGGCCACGGCGCCCGGCAGAGCCTCCGGGGTGCGTAGGACCCGCGCTTCCGGACAAACGGGACGGTGAGGCAAGATCGGGGAGAGCAGCGCACGGACGAGACGATGAGGAGGCGGTCCGCATGACCCGGCCGATCACCGCGGGAGTGGACGGATCACCCGAGAGCGCGGCAGCCGCCGCATGGGCGGCACGCGAGGCGGTGCGGCGTGGCCTGCCGCTGCGCCTGGTGCACGTGGGCGAGGCCGCGCCGGACATTCCGGCGCTCGCCGCGGACGAGGCCGCGCAGGCCCGGTGGGCCCGCGATCTCCTCGCGGACACGGATCGGGAGATCACCGAGCGGCACCCGGGACTCCCGGTCACCACCGACGTCCTCGACGACGACGCTCCCGAGGCGCTGACGGCCGCCGCGCGTGACGCGGAGCTCCTCGTGCTCGGCTCGCGCGGGCACGGCGCACTCGTCGGGTTCCTCCTCGGCTCGGTCGGCCAGCAGGTGATCGCGACGGCCGAGAGCCCCGTCGTCCTGGTCCGGGCCGGCGAGGGGGCGAGCGGTGAAGCGGCCGGGCGGGAGATCGTCGTCGGACAGGAAGGCGACGCCGAGGACAGCGCCGCCGCCCTGGAGTTCGCCTTCCGCACCGCCGCCGCCCGGGGCGCGTCCGTGCGGGCCGTGCGCGCGTGGAGCCTGCCGCCGGTCTTCACCTACAGCCCCGCCTCCCTCGAACTCCTCGACGAGTCCGGTGGCATGGAGCCGTACGAGAAGAAGGCGCTCGGCGAGGCCCTCGCGCCGTGGCGCGAACGTTTCCCCGACGTGCCCGTGACCGAGCACGTCGAGATCGGCAGCGCGGGCCAGGTGCTCCTCTCGGTGGCCCCGCGGGCCCAGCTCCTCGTGGTCGGCCGCCGGGCCCGGCGCACCGCCGTCGGCGCCCGCATCGGCTCCGTCGCGCACGCCGTGCTGCACCACGCGCCGTGCCCGGTGGCCGTGGTGCCGCACGTCTGAGTGGGGCGGGTCAGTCCCCGGTGACCAGCTCCACCGCGCTCACCGGGCAGGCCCGTACCGCCTCCTTCACCAGGGGCTGCTCGGCGGCCGCGGTGTCGCGCCCGGGAAGCACCTCGCTGAACCCGTCGTCGTCCTGTGTGAACACGTCCGGCGCGGTCAGCGCGCACATGCCCGCGCCCACGCACCGCTCCTTGTCGACCTCGATCCGCACGGCGCTCACCACGCGACGGGCAGTTCGAGCATGCCCTGAATGGTGTCGCCGGGTTTGAACGGGATCTCCTCGGCGGGTGCGGCGAGACGGAGCCCGGGGAAGCGCCGCAACAGGCTGCCGAGCGCGATGTCGAGCTCGGCGCGGGCCAGGTTCTGGCCCAGGCACTGGTGGATCCCGAAGCCGAACGCCAGGTGATGGCGCGCGCTGCGGTCCCAGTCGAGGCTCTCCGGCGCCGCGAAGGCGCCGTCGTCCCGGTTGATCAGCGACGTGGAGAACACGACACCCTCACCCGCCCGGATGGTCTCCCCGGCCACCTCGATGTCCTCGACCGCGACCCGCAGCATCCCGTCCGCGATCGACAGGAACCGCAGCAACTCCTCCACCGCGTCGGCCGTCGTCGTCGCGCCCGAGCGGAGCGCCGCCAGCTGATCGGGGTGGCGCAGCAGCGTGAACGTACCGAGCGAGATCATGTTCGCCGTCGTCTCGTGGCCGGCCACGAGCAGGATGACCGCGAACGAGATCAGCTCGTCACGGTCCAGCGGGTCGCCGGGGGAGTCCCGGTGGATCAGCTCGTCGAGCAGCCCGTCGCCGGGATCGCGCCGTTTGCGGTCGATCAATTCGCCGAGATACGCCTCCAGTTCGTCCCGCGCCCGCACGACGTCGTCCACCCCGGGGCCGCGCAGCAGCCGACGCGAGCACTCCTCGAAGAACGCGTGGTCGGCGTAGGGCACCCCGAGCAGCGCACAGATCACCATCGACGGCACCGGCAGCGCGAACGCCGAGACCAGCTCCGCCGGCGGGCCCTGCCGCTCCATCGCGTCGAGCAGCCCATCCACCGTCTCCTGGACGCGCGGGCGCAGCGCGGCGATCCGCTTCAGCGAGAAGCTGGGGATCAGCATCCGGCGCTGGGTGTTGTGCTCGGGGTCGTCGGCGCCCAGCAGCGCCACCCGCCGGTTCGTGACCTGCGCGAGCCGCTCGGTCGTCACCGGGAACCCGGACCGGTCGCGGACGCTGGACAGGCGGGAGTCGGCGAGCAGGTCACGGGCCAGGGTGTGCCCGGTGACGGCCCAGATCTCCCGGCCGTCGTAGAGGGTGACCCGGCCGAGCGGCCGGGCCTCGCGCAGCGGGGCGTAGGCGGTGGGCGGGTGGTAGGGGCAGCCTCTGTCCTGCGGGAAGGAGACCGGGGCGGTGGTGGGGTCCAGGTCCTGGCGGGCCGCTTCCGTGGGGGATTGCGTCATGAATCGGATCGCCTCGCAAGTGCTCGGTCGTACGCGCGGAGCGGGACGTTCCGCGCTCCCTCGTCATTGGATGCCCCAGACACCTATAAGGGCCACGACAAGACCGGCCAGTTCGCACGGACGAGGTATCTGGCCGGAATGGACGGTCATGCTCCGGTCGCGCGCGGCGGAAATGTCTGAGAATGAGCTATGTGTCCGAGGTCACGGTCTCCGGGAGGGGCGGGTGGTGGGGAGCACGGTTGTTCGCTGTTAAACTTTGAACCAAGGCCCCGACCGTTCTCCCCCGTACGGTCGGGGTCCTTTTTATGTCGTGACGCATGTCCCATCGGGACACATGTCTCACTGGGACGCGAGCGAGTTACGGTGGAGGGGCGGGGGCTCGCAGAGCGACAAAGGAGTCGAGTCATGAAGGCACTGCAGTACCGGAGCGTCGGGGCAGCACCCGAGGTCGTCACCGTCCCCGATCCGGAGCCCGGCCCCGGGCAGGTCCTGCTGAAGGTCACCGCCGCGGGTGTCTGTCACTCCGACATCGCCGTGATGAGCTGGCCCGCCGAGGAGTTCCCGTACGAGCTTCCGCTGACGCTCGGCCACGAGGGCGTGGGCACCGTCGCCGCCCTCGGCGCGGGTGTCACCGGCCTCTCCGTCGGCGACCCGGTCGCCGTCTACGGTCCGTGGGGCTGCGGCACCTGCGCCAACTGTGCGCAGGGCAAGGAGAACTACTGCCTGCGCGCCGATGAGCTCGGCATCCGCCCGCCCGGGCTCGGCGCCCCGGGGTCGATGGCCGAGTACATGATCGTCGACGACCCGCGTCACCTCGTGCCGATCGACGGTCTCGACCCCGTCGCCACCGTGCCGCTCACCGACGCCGGCCTCACCCCGTACCACGCGATCAAGCGCTCGCTGCCCAAGCTGGTGCCGGGTTCCACCGCCGTGGTCATCGGCACCGGCGGCCTCGGCCACGTCGCGATCCAGCTGCTCCGCGCCATGACGGCCGCCCGGGTCGTCGCCCTCGACGTGACCGAGGAGAAGCTCGCCCTCGCTCGCACGGTGGGCGCCCACGAAGCTCTCCTTTCGGACAGCGAGGCCGCCGCGAAGGTGCGCGAGCTGACCGGCGGGCGCGGCGCCGAGGCCGTCTTCGACTTCGTCGGCGTCCAGCCCACCGTCGAGACCGCCGGAGCCGTCGCCGCGATCGAGGGCGACGTGACCATCGTCGGCATCGGCGGCGGCACGCTGCCCGTCGGCTTCGGGAAGACCAACTTCGAGGTCAGCGTCACGGCCCCGTACTGGGGGAGCCGCGGTGAGCTCATCGAGGTCCTCGACCTGGCGAGGGCCGGCGCCGTCTCCGTGCACACCGAGACGTTCACCCTCGACGAGGCGCCCCTCGCGTACGAGCGACTGCACGACGGCAAGATCAACGGCCGCGCGGTGATCCTGCCCAATGGCTGACATCGGGCCCCGATCAAGGTCGGTTTTCGGCCACAGAATGCGTGCAACATTCAACTGACGGCGTGGAGGGCACTGTTCCGGGTGACGGGTGATCAATAGCCTGAGGCTGACCGCCCGTTCACCCCATACAGGGAGCGCCATGTCCACCGCGCAGATCCCCGACATCCTGTCGCCGGAGTTCGCCGCCGACCCCTACCCCGCCTACCGCGTCCTGCGTGAGTCGGCGCCCCTCCTCTGGCACGAGGCCACACAGAGCTGGATCGTGTCGCGGTACGCCGACGTGGAGCGTGTCTTCAAGGACAAGGCGGGGCAGTTCACCACCGACAACTACGACTGGCAGCTGGAGCCCGTCCACGGCAAGACGATCCTCCAGCTCAGCGGCCGCGAGCACTCGGTGCGCCGTGCCCTGGTCGCCCCGGCCTTCCGCGGCAGCGACCTCCAGGAGAAGTTCCTCCCGGTCATCGAGAGCAACTCCCGCGCGCTGATAGACCAGTTCCGCGCCACCGGCTCGGCCGACATCGTCAGCGACTACGCCACCCGCTTCCCGGTCAACGTCATCGCCGACATGCTCGGCCTCGACAAGGCCGACCACGCCCGCTTCCACGGCTGGTACACCGCCGTCATCGCCTTCCTCGGCAACCTGTCCGGGGACCAGGAGGTGACGGCGGCGGGGGAGCGGACCCGGGTCGAGTTCGCCGAGTACATGATCCCGATCATCCGGGCCCGCCGCGAGAACCCCGGCGACGACCTGCTCTCCGCCCTGTGCGCCGCCGAGGTCGACGGCGTACGGATGAGCGACGAGGACATCAAGGCGTTCTGCAGCCTGCTGCTCGCGGCCGGCGGTGAGACCACCGACAAGGCGATCGCCAGCATCTTCGCCAACCTCCTGATGAACCCGGAGCAGCTGGCAGCCGTGCGCGAGGACCGCTCGCTCATCGAGCGGGCCTTCGCCGAGACGCTGCGCCACACGCCCCCGGTCCACATGATCATGCGGCAGTCCGCCGTCGACGTGGAGCTGAGCGGTGGCACCGTCCCCGCCGGAGCCACCGTCACCTGCCTCATCGGCGCCGCCAACCGCGACGAGGACCGCTACCGGAACCCCGACCGCTTCGACCTCTTCCGCGACGACCTCACCTCGACCAAGGCGTTCTCCGCCGCCGCCGACCACCTCGCCTTCGCGCTCGGCCGGCACTTCTGCGTGGGCGCCCTGCTCGCCAAGGCGGAGGTCGAGATCGGCGTGAACCAGCTGCTCGACGCGATGCCCGACCTGCGCCTCGCCGACGGCTTCGACCCGGTCGAGCAGGGCGTGTTCACCCGCGGCCCGCAGTCGTTGCCGGTGCGCTTCACCCCGGTCGCCTCCTGACCCCTCCTGGTCGGGGAGCCCGGTGCTAACCTCGTACACATGCTTCGTTCCACGTGTCTGAACTGGTGGCGCCTCACTTAGAGGCGGCCACAGTCATGCACGAACAAGGGCCGTCCCCGGACGGCCCTTCTTGCTTCCCTCCCGCGGAGGTCATGCCGTCCCGAGGACGCCCGTGACCCGCAGGGAGACCTCATGAGCATCACCGTCGAGACGACCACCACCGACGCCCTCGGCACCTCCGCCGCACAGGCCCGCAGCGCCGAACTGGAGCGGCTGATCCGCGAGGACCCCGGGCGGTTCCGGGTCCTGACCGGCGACCGGCCGACCGGGCGGCTGCACCTCGGCCACTACTTCGGCACACTCCACAACCGCGTCAGACTCCAGGACCTCGGCGTCGAGACCTTCGTCCTCGTCCCCGACTACCAGGTCCTCACCGACCGCGACGTCGCCGAGAACCTCAAGGAGTACGTCGAGGACCTCGTCCTGGACTACCTCGCCATCGGCATCGACCCGGACCGGTCCACGATCTTCGCGCACAGCGCCGTGCCCGCCCTCAACCAGCTGCTGCTGCCGTTCCTCAGCCTGGTCTCCGTCGCCGAGCTGAACCGCAACCCGACCGTGAAGGACGAGATCGCGCACTCCCGGCAGTCGGCCGTCAGCGGCCTGATGCTCACCTACCCCGTCCACCAGGCCGCCGACATCCTCTCCGTGAAGGCCAACCTGGTGCCCGTCGGCCAGGACCAGCTGCCCCACCTGGAGATCACCCGCACTGTCGCCCGCCGCTTCAACGACCGCTACGGGCACGGCACCCCGGTCTTCCCGCGGCCCGAGGCGCTGCTCTCCGACGCGCCGCTGCTGCTCGGCACCGACGGCACGAAGATGAGCAAGAGCCGCGGAAACGCCATCGCCCTGTCCGCCGACGCCGACGAGACCGCCCGCCTGTTGCGCGGCGCGAAGACGGACACCGCGCGCCGCATCACCTACGAGCCCGCGACCCGACCCGAGGTCTCCTCCCTGGTGCTGCTCGCCGCCCTGTGCGAGGGCGCCGACCCCCGGCAGGTGGCCGACGAGATCGGCGACGGCGGAGGCGCCGCCCTCAAGCGACGCGTCACCGACGCCGTGAACACGTACCTGGCACCGATCCGGGCCCGCCGCGCCGCCTACGCGCAGGACCGGCAGGCGGTCAGGGACGTGCTGCGGGCAGGGAACGAGCGGGCCGGCGCCCTCGCGGAGCAGACCCTCGACGACGTACGGGCCGCCATGCGCACCGACTACTGAGGAGCCCCGGGCGGGGGCCGTCTCACTGCACGACGGGCGTGAAGCTCACCGGCAGTGAGGTCAGCCCCCGCATCCAGATCGACGGTCGCCACGTCAGCTCCCCCGGCTCGACCGCGAGGACGATGTCCGGCAGCCGGTCCAACAGCGTCTCCACCGCCGTGCGCGCGATGACGTCGGCGAGCAGCGGTGCCGGGTAGGGGCAGCGGTGCTCGCCGTTGCTGAACGACAGGTGCGCCGCGTTCTCCGCGCCGACATGGCCCTCCGGCCAGATCTGCGGGTCCGAGTTCGCGGCGGCGAGGCCCAGGACGAGACAGTCGCCCGCGCGGATCTGCCGGCCACCGAGCTGGGTGTCGCGCACCGCCCAGCGGCCGATGAAGTTCTGCGTCGGGGTGTCCAGCCACAGCACCTCGTTCAGCGCCTCGCCGACGCTCAGCCGGCCGCCCGAGACGTTGATCGCGAAGCGTTCGTCGGTCAGCAGGAGCCGGAGCGTGTTGCAGATCCAGTTCGCGGTCGGCTGCTGGGCCGCCGCTATCACCGAGATCAGGTCCTGCACGATCTCCTCGTCGGTCAGCCCCGCCGGGTCCAGGATCATGCGGGACGTGACGTCGGCGCCCGGCCGCTCCCGCTTCTCCTTCACCAGGCGCTGGATGCGCTCGCCGACGCGGACGTACGCCGCCACCGGGTCGTCGCCCTCGTGCGCGTCCAGGGAGATCCGCAGATCGTCCACCAGATCCTGGGTCTCGTCGGCGAGTTGCGGCATCCCGCACATCTGCACCGCGGCCCGCATCGCCAGCGCGTGCGCGTACGCGGACATCAGCTCGGCCTGCCCGCTGCCCGCGAACGACGAGATCAACCGGTCGGCGATCTGCGCGCTGTCCCGGGCCAGCTCGAACTGGTCGACCTGCTCCAGGGCGTGCGTGATCACCCCCGCCCGGCGCCGGTGCTCCTCGCCCTCGGTGAACAGCACCGACGGCTGGTACCCGACGAACGGCATCAGCGGCCAGTCGGCCGGGATGTTCTCCCACTGGTTCCAGCGCCGCGAGTCCCGGGCGAACAGCTCGTCGTGCGCGGTGACATAGCCGACCTCGGCGTAGCCGAGCACCAGCCACGCGGGCACGTCCCCGTCGAGCAGCACCGGCGCGACCGGGCCGTGCTCCGAGCGCAGCGCCCGGTACAGCTGCGACGGCGCCTGCTGGTACTCCAGGCCGCTCAGCGGGAGCGCGCCCGGGTGCGCCGGGGATCCCGGGGTCCTGTGGTCCGTCACGGTGTCGTCTCCTGGGCCATGGCGAGGTCGTAGAGGTGATCCACGAGGGTGATCAGCACGTCCTTGCCGGAGGACCTGACGCGGGCGTCGCAGTCGACCATCGGCACGTGCGCGGGCAGCGCGAGCGCCTGCCGTATCTCGTCGAGGGAGTAGCGCACCGGCTCGTCGTCGAACCGGTTGATCGCCACGACGAACGGCGTGCCGTGGTGCTCCAGCCGGTCGATCGCGTACCAGGAGTCGTCCATGCGACGGGTGTCGACGAGGACGACGGCGCCGAGCGTCCCGGAGAACAGCCGGTCCCACAGGAACCAGAACCGCTCCTGGCCGGGAGCGCCGAACAAGTACAGGACCATCCGGTCGTTGAGGCTGATGCGGCCGAAGTCGAAGGCGACGGTGGTCGTCGTCTTCTCCGCCACCGCCGACGTCTCGTCGACGCCCACGCCGGCCTGCGTCATCACCTCTTCGGTGTTGAGCGGGCGGATCTCGCTGACCGAGCGGACGAGCGTGGTCTTGCCGACCCCGAACCCGCCCACCACGACGATCTTCAGGCCGGTGTCCGCCGAGGCGCCGAGCGGTGTGCGCTGTGCGGGCAGCTCAGAGGTTGCGGAGCCCATGGAGCACCTCCTTGAGAAGGGCGGAATCGGGGAGCGCGGCCACGGACTCGGCCGCGCGCGGATGCCGGGCGGTGATCTTGCCGCCCGCCAGCAGGTCGCCGAGCAGGATGCGCACGACCGTGATGGGCAGCCGCAGTTCGGCGGCGATCTCCACCAGCGCCGTCGGCTGTCGGCACAGTTCGAGGATGCGTACGTGCTCGGACTGCATTCCCGCGACCGGCTCGCACTCGCTCACCACCAGGGTCACCAGGTCGAAGGCGGCGTCGTCGGCGCGGCTGCGGCCCCCCGTGACCGTGTAGAGCCGGTCCGGGGCGCCGGTGTCCACCGGCCGCCGGGTCACTGGGCGCCGCCTCCCGCGGAGCCCTCGCGCGGCGCGGCCCGCAGATGCTCCCCGATCTGCTCCACCAGTTGCGTCATCTGATGGCCCACGACCCCCGGATCGGCGTCCTCGTCCGCGACGACCGCCAAGTGCGCGCCGTCGCCGGCGTCCACGATGAACAGGAGGCCGCCGTGGAACTCCGTCATCGAGTGCCGTACGCCGCCGCTGCCGTTGCCGAACTCCATGGACGCACCCTGCGCGAGCGCCTGGATGCCGGAGCAGATCGCCGAGAGCTGGTCGGCCTGGTCGAGCGTCAGGTGCTCGCTCCAGCACAGCTTGAGCCCGTCCCGCGACAGGACGAGGGCGTACCGGGTGCCCGGCGTGCGCTCCAGAAGGCTCTCCAGGAGCCAGGTCAGGCTGGTGTCAGTGGTCTGCATGGCGGGGTCGGGCCGGTCCTCCGCGGTACGGAGCACCGCCCGTGCCTCCAATCTCACGGTGTCGAGCGGGGGTTGAGAGGGGGGAGGGACTGGTCGGGCGTCGCGGGTCAGTCCGTGGGGGCGGACTGGTCGGGTCGCGCGGTGTCCTTGGCGTCTTCGGCGTTCTGCGCCCTGCGTGCGCGGTGGAAGGCTCCGAAACGGGCGCCCGCGTCCCGGGACGGTGTGCGGTCGGCGGCCGGCGCGGGGCGCGAGCGCTGCTGCTCGGCGGCGGCCATGGTGCGGCCCGGCGGACGCACCGGCAGGCCGTTGGGCGTGGCGGCGGCGGGCCGCACCGGGCTCGGCACGGCGTCGTCGTCGGTGTCCGTGCCGGTAGCGGTGTCGGGGACCGAGCGCGCGGGCGGCAAAGGGGCCGCCGTCAGCGGGGCGGGAGCGGCGTCCGCACGCTCATGGCTCTCGGCGGGCACCGCGGGGTGCGGCACGTGCACGGGCTGCGCGACGTCCCGTTCCTGGGCGAGCAGTTGGGGCGGCAACAGGACGACCACCCCGGTGCCGCCGCGCGAGGACGGCCGGAAGTTCACCGTGATGCGGTACTTGTCGGCGAGCCGGCCCACCACGGCGAGCCCCAGTCGGGTGCCCTGCAGCGAGGCGAGGTCCGTGACCTGACCGGAGACCGCGGCCTCGGCCCGCCGCATCGCCGCGTCGGCCATCTTCAGGCCGCTGTCCTCGATGGTCACGACGAGACCCGCGGAGCGCTCCTCCACGTAGACGTGCACCTCGTCTATCGGCGGGGAGAAGTTCGCCGCGTTGTCCATCAGCTCGGCGAGCAGGTGCATCACACCCTCCGCCGCGAATCCGGCGATCGCCGCGTCCGTGGCGCAGTGCAGCCGCACCCGCTGGTAGGCGGCGATCCGGCCGACGGCGCCGCGCAGCACGCTCTCCATCACGATGGGGCGGTTCCAGGCGCGGCTGGAGCGGCCGCCCATCAGCAGGGCGAGACGGTCCGTCATCAGCCCGAGCTGGGACGTCGAGTGGTCCAGGCGCAGCAGGTCGCCGAAGACCTCCTCGCCGTGCCGCTCCTGCATGCCGCGAAGGTCGGCGAGCATGCTCACGGCCTTCGCCTGGACCCGGCTGAGCGCCTTCGCCGAAGCGGCCTGCGCGGCGGCTCCCCGTCGCTCGCTCAGGGCCAGTTCCCGAAGGAAGGTCTCGGCCGGAACCCTCAACAGGGGGTTCTCGGGCCACACCGGTTCGGCGAGCACCGCGTCGGCCGAGGCGCCCTCGCGCAGCCGGGCCACGGCCGCCGGGAACGTCTCGGAGGTCAGCCGCTCCAACTGGGCTGCCGCGCGCTCCAGTTCGGCCCGGGCCGCGTCACGCTCGGCCGCGGTCAGCGATGCCTGGCGCACGGACTCGTCGACGGCGGTCGTGAAGTCCTGGAGGATCCGGGCCAGTTGAGGGTCGGAGGGCGCGTTCGCCACGGGCGTCGCGCCGTCCCGCAGCCGCCGCACCACGCTGGGCAGGGTCACGTTCACCAACTGCGCCGACTCGGCCGCCAGTTGCGTGGATCGGCCCGCGGCCAGCGCCAGTTCCGCGCGGGCGCTCTGTGTGTCCCGCCGGGCGCGGCCGAGCGCCACGGTGTAAGCCGTCACGGCCAGCGCCAGACACCCCCAGGCGGCCAGGGACGTCCACACCGCCCAGGTGCGCGCCGAGGCCGGAGCGAGCGCCGCCGCGCCACCGGCCGCGGCGGCCGCCACCACCAGCACGGCGAGCGCCGCGATCGGCTTGGCGCGGCGTGCTCTCGGGTTCGGCTGCGGGCGGGCAGAGGCGGGTGGGGCAGGCACTGGCATTCCGCGGTCCCTCGGTCGTTGCGTGCGGGAAGCGGCCGCCCGACCGGTCGCGTCGGCGGCGGATCCGGTTGGCGGGCGCCCAAGGGGACGCCGATCTTCCGGACCGTACGGACGCTCATGCTAGTCACGCCGTGCGACGAGCAGACCGGACAAGCCGGGCAGTTTTCCCTACCGGTAACTTCGTCGTGAACTCGCCCCCATCCCGTCCGGCCGTGCTAGCGGCCGGACGGGGCGTACGACACCACGGGAGACGGAGGTCGGGCAGGCAGGACGCCCCTTCGCCGACCGCCGACATGTCCCGTCCCTTCCGGTCTCACCTTCCGGTCGAAGGGATGGTTTCAGCCAACATCACTCGTCTTCCACGACCTGCCAGCACCCCACTTCCCTGTACTGGGAGTCGTGGATCGCCGCTTCGTCGCCCGGCGTCAGGGCGAAGTGATGGAGATTGCCGCCCCAGTAGCGCAGCACGCGCCCCAACTCGCGCGCCGCGTCGCCGTCGAACGCCGTGTCACCCATGTCGACCTCAAGAAGAAACTTCATGGCTTCTACGGTGTCATTGAACTGCCCATTGAGACTTTTGCGCCGCCTCGGCCAGGCAGGAGCGCGCGCCCGCAGGAGCCCGCAAAAAAGGCGTGCATGCTCCGGCCGATCGCGGGCACCAGCGATATAGACAGGCTCTGGCAGCCCACCCCCCCCGGGCGCTCGAGCTGTGGCCCCGCCACCTCCTCTCCCCCCCCCTGTGAGGTGGCGGGGCCTTCGTCTGCCCACGCGCTCGCCTCGGGCCGCCCGGGCAGTCTTCTCTGGACCAGCAGCGACACCGAAGACCTACGACACCGACGTCGTCGGCTGCTGTTCCAGCAGTTCGGGCCAGGGACCTCCGCAGCGGGTCCGCGCATGCATGCGCAGCCTGTTGCCCACCGACTGTTGCAACGTCGGGGAAAGTCCGGGCCGATGGGCCAGTTCACGGAACCAGGCGGGCGGATCCGCGACGGAGGATTCCTGAAGCTGGGCGAACACCTCGACCGTTCGGCGGGCGAGGGCCACGTCCTCGGTGACCAGGTCCAGGATGAGGTTCTTGCGGCCCGTGCTGCCCAGATGCGCCAGCAGGACGCGCAGCGGCACGCTCCAGCGATTGGCGATCTCGCGCTTGGGTTTGAGGACGCGTGGGTCATAGGCGTGCAGAGCCCTGGAGACCGTCAGCAGCAGTCGGGCGGCCGCGCCGGGGTCGTGGGGAGCCATGCGCTCGATCAGCCGTCCCAGTTCGCGGATGTCCTCGGTCACCAGGGGCCCGTGAGCCGGAGTCGTCGGAAGGATCGAGGGCAGCAGCGCGGCGTACGCCGCCTCGGCAGCGTCGCTGTCCTCGACCGGGGTGAGGCGGCACACGGCGGTGGTCAGAACGTGGCGCGCCATCGCGGTGACATTCTTCTCCGCTGTGCCGGATGCGGCGCGGCCGTCGGCCGGCGGGGCCGCCAGGTCGTTCAGCACGGGCAGCAGTGACCGCAGATCCGCGTGACCCCAGCCGCCGGAAAGCACGGCCGCGCGGATGAGCTCCAGGACCGTGATGCGTAGGGGAGCGGCTCCGGAGCGCAGTTCTTCGGCCAGGTCCTTGCTGAGCGGCGGGCTCCAGCCTGCGCTCTCCAGCAGAACCCTGAGGAGCCGGTATCCCTGCCGACGGCGGTTGGCGTGGCTCGTGGTCAACGTGTGGGCCAGCGTGCGCAGCCGCTCCGCGTGGCGCGACAGCACATCAGCGGCTTGTTGCGTGCGGACGGCGTCCAGCACGGTGACGAGCAAGCCGGTGTTCTCGGTGAGGAGCGCCTCCTCCACCGGGTGGTTCAGCAGCCGGGGATTCGTGTCGACGTATTCGACGAAGTCGGTGGCGAAGGCTGCCGGGGCCTGTCGATCGCTGACGCTGGTGGCGTGGACCACGGGATCGGTGGCCCACGCGTGCAGTGCGCTGTCAGCCTGTGTTTCCCCGGCCGCCGCGGCGGCTACCGCCAGTTTTGCGAGTCCGTCGGCGTTCAGCCACACGTCCCGCGGCGCCACGGGCAAGATCCGCAGCAGGGTGTCGGGGGCTGGGCGCGCACGCCACACCCCTTCCAGGAACAGCCGGGGGAGGGTTCTCCGGCGGTCCTGGTAGGGCGGAGCCGGCAGCTGCCGCAGGGCCTCACGGCACCTGGTCTCGATGAGCCGAACAAACGCGGAATCCCGGTGGCGGTCACCGTCCGGCCGCCCGACGCCGCCGTCGGACAGCGTGGGGACCACCACCATGTCCAGGACCGCCGACTGCGCACCGGGGTCGTCCAGGTCGAACAGTGCCTGCACGATCTTGGCGGCTCCGTGCTCGTCGAGGTTCGTGGCCAGAAGGCCCGCTCCGAACAGTTTCGCGCGGTGCGTGGGCTCGCTGAGTCTGCCGGCCACCGCGTCCAGCGCCAGCTTCAGCTGCTCCGCCGCCTGCGCGGTGGCATTCGAGGCGGCCCACAGGGTGCCCAACGCCGAGACGACCGCGTCGAGTTCCATACCGAGCAAGGCCGGAGCACTGCCATCGAGGAGGCCCTCGAAATGCGCGGCCGACCGGCGTCGGGCCCGCGCGGCCGAGGCGGGTTCCTCGATGAGTTCCCCTTCCTCCGCCGCGGCCCGCATGAGGTCAGCGAGGCCTGCGGTGGCTCTGTCGTCGCTGAAGTGCAGCCAGAAGCTGGTCATCTGGCCGAGTGTCCAGTCGAGGTCGTACCGGAAGGCCGCGCGGAGAAGCCTCAGGTACAGGTGGTCGTGCGAGCGCAGAGCGGGTGAGCTCCATGTCAGCAGCCACGCGACACACTCCAGGTCGTCCAGCAGTTCCAGCGCGGTGACTGGATGCTGCCGCAGCAGACGGCACAGAGACTCCAGCAGCTGGATCCGGACGGCACGGCCGTCGGAGGCCGCCTGCTCACCGCGCTCCCACACCGCGGTGAGGTCGGCCATCCAGCGGTCGGGGCGTGGGTGACGGATACCGGGGAGAACGGTGAGGAACCTCTTCACCGGGTCGGCAGGCATGCTGCGCAGCCGTTCCTGGGCGGTGACCGCCGCGATTCCGAGGGTGCGGAGCCGGGCGTACAGCTCCAGCCCCAACGGGGCGGTCCGGTCGTCGTTCAGCAACGGGAGCAGCAGGCGGTCCGCCCGGCCCGGTGCCTCCCGGGGTACGAGCTGACCGGCGACGGCGGCCAGAACCAGGTCCGTGGGATTGTCCAGCAGGCGGTCGACGAGTTCCTGCGCCCGTCCGGCCGTGCGCAGCCAGTCGGCGGCCATGTACTCGAAGAAGGTCTGGTGGAAGAACCGGACGCGGGTGGTGCCGGCGATGGTCGAGATGACTCCACGGCGTTCCAGCTCATCGAGTTCGTCCGCGATGGTGTCCCACGGCTTGCCGGGGAGCAGTTCCTCCAGATGGTGTCCCGCCATGGGCAGGTCGACCTCCAACTCGTTGGCGGCGAGCATGAAGCGGGCCAGCGCCTGGGCAGTGCTCCGCAGGTTGCGCGTGGCTCGTTCCGATCGCGACGAGTCGCCGTACCCGGCTCTGCTGTCCTGCTCGACGCGCTGCCGGCGAACCTGGTCGTAGAGCGAGGCGACGTCGATGTCCTGGACCGGCGGATCCGGCGCGTAGACGTCGAACAGCATGCGCAGGGTCAGCGGGTTGTCACACACCTCGCGCAGGGGGAGGTCCTGATAGACGGCTCCCATGATGCGCTGTTCCAGCTGCTGCGCTGCGAGTGGGCCGTGTACGGCTTGAGGGCAGTAGATCCGGCTGTGCCTGTGCACTGCCATGGCTCGTTCGTCGGAGCTGTAGGCGCCGAGGCGCAGGGGCGCTCGCAGGAACGCGTCGCGGGCGTCCGCCTCGGCCTCGTCGCCGTCCTCGAACGGCAGGAGCTTGGCTTCCCCCGGGCGGCAGGACATCACCACCGACACCCCGTGGAGGCGGGCGGCGTCGATGAGCTGGGCGACCAGCGCGGCGCCTTCGGGGCTGTGCATGAGAAGGTCAAGAGTGTCGACCAGCAGTACGGGAGCGGCGTCCGCGCGACAGCGGGTGAGGGCCTCGTCGATCTCCGCGACGGTCAGCGCAGTGGGCGGCAGCTCGGGGTCGGGACGCAGCGCGTCGAGCAGGAACGAGGCCTTCACGAACAAGGGTTCCGTTCCCGGCTGTTCCGTGAGCCGGTGAAACAGACTCCACAGCACGGTGGTCTTGCCGTATCCGGGTTCGCCGACGATGAGTTGGGCGCAACCGTCGGGCACGCGGCCGAGGACGGCGCTCTCCAGTCCCCGCGGAACGTGCAGGTCGTCGAGCGAGATCCCGTGCGGGAAGCGGGAGTTGGGCGCCATCAGGAGGCCGGCGTCCTTGACGGCCTGCCGACTCAGCCCACGGACCTTGGCCAGTTCCTCGATTCCGGGCGCGGTCGTGAGCTTTTCCCGGGCCTGCTTCCGCAGGGACTCCATGCGGTCGACGCCCAACGTCTTGAGCAGGGCCGAGTCCAGTGCGGTGAGTGAGCCTGTCTTCTCGCGTTCTCCGGCTTTGAGGCGCAGGTTCACCACGACGGCCTCGAGTCTCTCGGGCTTGTCGGGGACGACGTGGCCGTTCTTCCAGTCGCTGAAGGAGCTCTTGCTGGTTCCCTTGATCGCGTCCAGGGTCGGGCTGCCCGCGAGTTCCCACAATTTGGTCAGCGCCGAGGCGAACTCGTCGGCCATCCATCGCTCCACTTCGTCGTGTTGCTCCGGGATCCCTTGTACAGCAGTCGCTCCGTGGCCGCGCCGGATCCGGCCGGAAATCCCCTCCGAGGCTTCTGACATGGGCTCTTGGGCGGCCGAGGGGGGCGAACGGCACCGGATACAGCCGGAGATGAGCGCAATGGGCATCCGGGCGCGGCCAGCAGCCCGTCGCCGAATTGCCGAGGGGTTCCGTCATGTCGCGTTCGCTGCTTCACCGCATCACGTTGGGGATGACCTACGTGGGCGTCCTGGTGCTCCAGGCCCCGGCACCGGCCGTCGCGGCCGCCGGCCGGTCCGCTGCGGCCTGCCTACCGCTCTCCCCGGCCGGGCGACTGCTCGCGCTGTTTCCCTACCTGTGGTTCATCGTGGTGATCGGACTGCTCATCGGGCTGCTGGTCAGTTGGTTGAGCCGCCGCGCCGGCGACAACGCCTGGGAGTCAGCCCGCCACGGCATGGTCACCGGGCTTGCGGTGGCGGGCCCGCTGCTGACCGTCCTGACCTTGATCGCGGTACTGCCGACCGCGTGCTGAGCGAGACGCCGAGGCGTAGCGGGTTGCAGTGCCCCGCGACTCGTTCAGGCCGTTGACGCGAGGCACTGCAATACACCTGTCCGCATCGGCAGAGGTCATCAGCGCGGTGAGAACCCGCTCGCCGATGCCGTCGACGGCCACGTCCGCAGCCGGGTTCACAGCCCTCTACAGGTGCCCGGCTGATCCAAACGCGAACCGTCTAGCCCTGGTGCCCCTGATGGTCGTGCGGCTGCTGGGCCGGGTGGCCCTGGGGTGCGGAGGCCGTGGCGAGCATGCCCTCGGCCTGTTCCTTGGGGAGCTGGTGCTGTATCCCGCAGAACGTGCACTGCGTGCGGTACTTCGTCGAGATCGGGAACAGCGGTACGAAGAAGAGCGTGAACTTCGTGACGTACTTGCGCAGCGCGTGGGCCGACGGATTGCCGCAACCACCGCAGACGAGTGTGAGCATGGCGAGCTGATACACGTAGCCGCGCGTACCGAAGATGATCATCTGGGGTCCCTCCCGGTCGACGGCCACCGCCGAGAGTCCGGGGCCGTGGCCGTCATCGTAAGCAGCGGTCAGGCCCTCCTCACAAGCCGTATCTGCGGGTGGAATGCTCCTCCTGCGCGAGGCGGTGCAGGGCCAGCAGCACCGGCTCGAAGAGCACGGACGCCGCGACGACCAACTCGGCCTTCTCGACGTCCCCCTCCAGGTCCTCCAGACGCTCCAGGTCCAGCCGCGCCACCTCGTCCATCTGCCGCGCGTACGCCGCGAGGATCTCGGGACCGCACGCGTAACCGAGCCGGGTGAGCACGGCGACCGTGGTGACGAGGCGGCGGTAGCTGGGGGACAGGGTGCCGATCTCGCGCGCGTGATCCCAGCCCACGTCCGCCAGGAATCGCTCGATCCCCGCGGCGGCCTCGACCGTCGCCGGGTCCTCGGCCGGCGCCTCCGGGGGCTGCGGCATCGCCCACATCGCGGCGCCGAGGCGCATCGTCGTACCGAGCGAGTCGTCGTCGATGTGCGCGAGCACCTCACGTGCGTTGGCCACCGGCACCCGGCCGATCTGGATCAGGGCCCGTACGAGGTTCAGGCGCCGCAGATGGGAGTCCTCGTACTCCGCCTGCGTCGCGCTGACCCGGCGCCCCGGCGGCAGCAGTCGCTCCCGCAGGTAGTACTTGATCGTGCCGACCGGTACCCCACTGCGCTCACTCAGCTCCGCCAGTCGCATCTCTTGTGCCCCTCCTTGGGAAGTGTCACTATCCAACCACGCCGACACCGGGAGCCCGAGGGGGAGTTGTGCCCGACAAGCCACGGATGGGACGGACCACGGCCGATGCCGAGGGCGACGTCGTCGTCTTCCTGATCGGTATGCGGATCAATCACTTCTGGGCCGTGCATCGCTGGCTCCCGGTGTTCTGCGCGATGCCCATGATGCTCAGGGAGCTCGGCAAGGACCGCACCCTCGGACTGCTCCACCACATCCTGGGCACCGCGGACCCGCGCACGTACTTCGTCGTCCAGTACTGGGAGTCGAAGGAGAAGCTGCTCGCGTACGCGGCCGCCCCGAGCCGACGCCACCAGCCGTGGTGGGCCAGGATCAACCGCTACGCGCGCAGGAGCCGCGGTCACGTCGGCCTCTGGCACGAGACGTACGTGGTGCCCGCCGGGTCGTACGAGACGATTTACGCCGACATGCCCGCGCAGGGCCTGGCCAAGGCCTACGGGGTGCGAGCGCTGGGTGACGGGGTGCAGGCACGGGACCGACTGGCGGTCTGAGTCGACCACAATCCGTGGCGGTCCGGGCGCACACCGTACGGAAGTGGCCACACCGGTCGCCCGAGTCGGCATTTCGTGGGTCGTGATGAAAGGATTACGCCCATGGCAATCAAGACCTACTTCGACATCACGATCAACGACGAGCCCGCCGGGCGGATCACGTTCAACCTCTTCGAGGACGTCGTCCCGAAGACCGCGGAGAACTTCCGTGCGCTGTGCACCGGTGAGAAGGGCTTCGGCTACGCCGGTTCGTCGTTCCACCGCGTCATCCCGCAGTTCATGCTGCAGGGCGGCGACTTCACCGCCGGCAACGGCACGGGCGGCAAGAGCATCTACGGCGAGAAGTTCGCCGACGAGAACTTCCAGCTCAAGCACACCAAGCCGGGCCAGCTCTCCATGGCCAACGCGGGCCCGAACACCAACGGCTCGCAGTTCTTCATCACCACCATCGTCACCGACTGGCTGGACGGCAAGCACGTCGTCTTCGGCGAGGTCGAGGACGGCATGGAGCTCGTGAAGAAGATCGAGTCGCTCGGTTCGCGCAGCGGTTCCACCGCCGCGAAGATCACGATCGCCGAGTCCGGCCAGCTCTGATCCACGCAGTAACCCCCGGGAGCCGGGGACCCGCCGCACGGCGGGTCCCCGGCTCCCGCCGTTCCGGACCATGACAGTGCGGCAATACGCCGACTTCAACTCGCCCGCACGCGCCCCGGGTTAGGGTCTCGGTCACCGAGCCAGTGATCGACTTCACCGTTCCTCGACCCGGGAGGCCTCGTGCGCCTGCGTACCATACCCACGCTTCTGCTGTCCGCAGCCCTCACCGCGGGCGCCCTCGCCGCCACCGCGGCACCGGCCGCCGCCGCGACCACCGCAGCCCGGGCGTCCTTCGAGGACCAGCTGCGTGCCCTCCCCGGAGTCACCGTGACCGGCGTCGCCGACAAGGAGGGCTTCCCGCTCTACTCGCTGTCGATCACGCAGCCGGTCGACCACACGAACCCCCGCCTCGGCACGTTCCAGCAGCGGTTCACGATCTGGCAGAAGTCCACCGCGAAGCCCGTCGTCGTCTACACCGGCGGCTACGGCCTGTCCTCCGCCACCCGCGAACCCACCACGATCCTCGACGCCAACCAGCTCAGCGTCGAGCACCGCTTCTTCGGCCCGTCCGTCCCGGCCGGGGGCACCCCCTGGGCGAAGATGACCGTCCAGCAGGAGGCGGCCGACGAACACGCGATCGTCCGCGCCGTCAGACCCCTGTACACGAAGTCCTCGAAGTGGCTGGCGACCGGCGGCAGCAAGGGCGGCATGACCGCCACGTACCACTACCGCTTCTACCCGCGCGACTACGACGGCGTCGTCGCCTACGTCGCCCCCAACGACGCGAACAACAAGGACGACAGCACCTACGAGCGCTTCTTCACCTCGGTCGGCACGGCCGAGTGCCGCGACGCGCTCGCCGCCGTGCAGCGCGAGATGCTGGCCCGGCGCGACACGCTGCTGCCCAAGTTCGAGCAGACCGCGAAGGACAACGGCTACACGTTCACGAACACCCTCGGCACCACGGACCGTGCCTACGAGTTCGCCGTCCTCGACCAGGTGTGGAACTTCTGGCAGTCCGGCTCGGTCGACGACTGCCCGACCGTCCCCGACGCGAAGACCGTCTCCGACGACGCGCTGTACCAGTGGTCCCTCGACCACGGCCTGTCGATCTACGAGGACTCCACCCTCGGCGCCAACAGCTCGGGCCCCTACTACCGGCAGGCCGCGGCCCAACTCGGCTGGGCCGACCTGAAGTTCAAGAACCTCAAGGGAGTGCGCCACTATCCGGACATCTACCAGCCGAACTCCGTGCTCCCCGCCGACATGCGCACCACCTACGACGGCACCGTGATCAAGGGCGTCGACAAGTGGGTGCGCACCGAGTCGCAGCGGATGCTGTTCGTGTACGGGCAGAACGACCCGTGGAGCGCCGAGCAGTTCACCCCGAGCCGGCGCGACTCGTACAAGTACATCGTGCCGAAGTCGAACCATGGCGCCCGGATCTCGGCGCTGCCGACGGACGAACAGGACGCGGCGACCGCCACGATCAAGCGCTGGGCCGGAATCGGGTAGACGTCACCCGAAGCGTTCGATGCGGATCCGCTCCACCGGCTGACCGAGCTCGACCAGGAGCCGCGAGGCGTGCTCCGCGAAGGAGTTGGAGCCGCACACGTACGCCTCCCACTCCGGCGCGCCGTCCGTGAAGCACGGCGCCAGATGATCGGCGGCCAGGCGCCGGCGCTCGCCCTCACGGGTGAGCACCGGCGTCGTCTCGTCCCCGTACTCGTCGGCGTAGATCAGGTCCTCGGCCGTACGCGCGGACACGAACAGCCGCAGGGGGAGGTCGAGCCCGCGCCGCCGGTGGTGGCGGAGCATCGACATCAGCGGGACCACGCCCGAGCCCGCGCCGATCAGCAGCGCGGGCCGGTCGCCCGGCCACGCGAAGAAGCCGCTGAGCGGGCCGCGCACCTCCACCACGTCACCGACCCGGGCGACCGTGTGCAGATGCCCGGAGACCTCGCCGCCCTCGACGTGGTCGAGAGTGAGCTCGATGTGCCCCTCGTCGTCCGGGGGAGAGGCGAGCGAGTAGTGGCGCTGCGCCGTGTACCCGTCCTCGGCCGTGAGCCGCAGGATCAGATGCTGGCCGGGCAGATGCCCCTGCCGGCCGGGGACCGCGAAACGGAACGTCGACACGAGCGGGGTCTCGCGGCGGATCTCGGTGATGACCGCGCGCTGCCAGGCGGCGGCGGTCTGCTGCCCGACCGCGATCCGGCTGGGGACGGCGAACCGGGTGGGCGGTGTGAAGGCGGTCTCAGTCACCGGCGTATCGCTGTTCTTCCCAAGGGTTGCCCCGCGCGTGGTACCCGTTCTGCTCCCAGAACCCGGGCTCTTCGTGGTCGAGCAGCCGCAGTCCCGCGAGCCACTTGACGCTCTTCCAGAAGTAGAGGTGCGGCACCAACAGGCGGGCGGGGCCGCCGTGTTCGGTGGGCAGCGGCTCGTCCCCGTGGGTGAAGCCGACCCAGGCCCGGCCGCCGGTGACGTCGGCGAGCGGCAGGTTCGCCGTGTAGCCGGTGTGCGAGTACGCCACGACGTGCGTGGCCGAGGCGTCGGGGCGGACGGCGTCGAGGAACGTGTCCAGGCTGACACCGCCGAAGCGCACCCCGAACTTCGACCAGCCCGTCACACAGTGGATGTCGCCCTCGTACGCGGACGGGGGCAGCGCCCGCGCCTCGTCCCAGGTCCAGGTGCGCTCCTCGGCGACCAGACCGTCGATCCGGAACGTCCAGTCGCGCTCGTCGACACGCGGGGTCACCTCCGCCGAGAGCACGGGCCAGTCGTCGCGCGCGTCGTACTGGCCGGGCGGCAGCCCCGGATTGTGCACGCGGGGGCGCCCCACGAAGCCGCGGGTGGCAGGGCCGGTCATGCGAGGAACTCCAGGTCGGAAAGGGTGCGACGCACACATGTGCGCAGGAGAACACTGCCATCCGCGGCGCCCGGATGCACATCCGAGGGCCGCGGGCGGTCAGACCCGCGGGCCCACCGGCACGTCCAGCGGCCGCGCCAGACCCGTGATCCCCTCGTCGAGGCGCTGCAGATGGCGCAGCACGCGGAACGTGACCGTGTTCGCGGCCGGCATGCCGAGGCCGTCCGTCTCCAGCATCGCCGTGATGCTCGCGCCGGACTCGACGCGGCCCGTGGTGTCCGTCTCGTTCACGTGGGCGACGAGGACGTCGATGTTGTGGTCGATGCGCTGTGCGGCGCGCGCCAGGCGCGGGTCGGCGCCGATCCGCTTGCTGTACGGCACGAGCTCGGCCGTCGCCGCGAGGGACCGCGCGTGGTACGCCGACGTCTCCAGGAGCGCCACCAGATAGCGGGCGGTCTGGCGGCGCCCGCGCAGCGGCGTGATCGGGTGCGTCAGGGGCTGGGTCGAGGCCCGCAGGTCGTCGAGCGCGGTGTCCAGGTCGCGCGCCTTGTCCAGGAGGTCGACGGCGGGGCCGCCGCTGAGCTGCTCCACCGCGCCGGCCACGACCTCGCCGAGGCGCTCCAGGACCGTGCCGAGCAGTTCGTCGGTGCGGCTGTCCGTGCGCACGGGCAGGATCAGCATCGCCGCGATGATGCCGCAGGCCGCGCCGAGCGCCGTCTCCTCGATGCGCAGCACCAGAACATCGAGGCTGTAGGTGTTCAGGAGGGTGTAGAGCAGGCCGAGCATCGCGGTCACGAAGAACGACATCAGGGCGTACGACAGCGGAGCGGTGAAGAACATCGCGAACACGCAGACCAGGACCAGCACGAACGCGACCCAGGTGTGGTTCCCGACCGCGCCCGCGAGCGCCACACCGGCGACGACGCCGAGCACCGTGCCGAGCAGGCGCCGGTAGCCCTTGACGACGATCTCGCCCGTCGACGCGGTGTTGAGGAAGACGACCCAGCAGGTCAGGACCGCCCAGTACCAGCGCTGCGAGGACAGGAACTCGCCGCCGACGATGGCGAGCGCCGAGCCGACCGCGACCTGGAAGGCGGCGCGGGTGGTGGGCCGGTTCAGGCCGGCGGGCTCCTCGGTCTCGTCCTTCTCGGTGCTGGCGATCGACACGTCCTCCGCGTCGAACTCCTCGCGCGAGCGGGTCGTCGCGGGGGAGTCGTCCGACTCGTCCTGCGGCCCGTCCAGGGCGAGGCGCAGACCGAGGACGGCGCGGGCCGCCTCACCGATGCCGCGGAAGACGTCCTGAACGGCGAGGGTGCTGCCCGGCGGGATGCACTCCTCGTCGCGGTAGCCGAGCAGCCGGTTGCGGACGTGGGCGACGGCCGTGCCGCGGTTGGCCTCGGCCGGGCGGGCGACCATCAGGCGCAGGGCACCCAGGTCGCGGCGGAGCGTCGCGGTGGACTCGTCCTCGGCGCGCAGCAGCTTCCCGGTGGCGGGCACCGGAGCGCCCGGCAGATGCAGGGTGAGGGTGTCGGCGCGCTCGGCGCTGCGGGCCGTCAGGAGCAGCATGCCCAGCCGCTCGGCGGCGACCTCGGCGTCGGCGACACGGCGCTGGATCAGCGCGGCCGCGGCGTCGTCGCGGGCGCCGTCCTCCAGGCGTCCCTGGATCAGCAGCGCGGCCTCGTGCAGGCGGGCCGTGTGCCGGCGCAGGTCGTCCAGTACGTCGTCCAGGTCCTCGGGCGGCGCGTCGAGCAGCTGCGTCTGGGCGTCCACCAGCTGCGCGAGCCGCGCCCGGAACGCGTCGCGCAGCCGCCCGAGCACCCGCTGCGGCGTCTCCGGCACCAGCGCGAACCGTGCCACGGCACTGCACCCGAACGCGATCGCCGACGTGCCGAACAGGAGCGGGAGTTGATCCACCGACGCGTTCACGAACAGGGACACGAAGTACACCTGAAAACCGATCAGGCCGAGCGCCGTGCCCCGGTCGCCGAACCGGCGGCTGTACACCGCGCCGAAGATCAGAGCGACGAAGAACGCGTCCCCGATCACCACCAGGCTGTGCAGCAGGGCGCCGAGCGTCATGGCCGCGAGCGCCGTCGGCAGCCCGAGGGCCAGCGTCACCGCCTGCCCGCGCACGTCCTTCTCGCGGATCGCGAACGTCGCCACCATCGCGGTCATCGCGCCCGCGACCATGTGCGTCACGTCCGTGCCGAGCAGCGCGAGCACGGCGAGCGCGAGCCCGATCGCCGCCACCGTGCGCACTCCGGCCATCAGGCGCAGCAGCCCGGGGTCGGACGCCACGAAGCGGTCCCACGTCGCGGTCAGGGTCGGCCGTCGCGCCACCTGCGTTCACTCCAAGATCGATTCGGCGTTGGTGCACCCGAGCATACGAGGACGCGCGCGCGGCCTTGACGTGAGCATGGCCCAGTCCTTTACTGCTGGGACCGAAGTTCATATGCAAGCGCAACGTTCACAGACCTGAACTCCCCTGGCGCAGAGACGAGTTGGACCGCGCCTTGTCGGAAAGAGGCCCCCATGCGCAGACGTCACTTCCTCACCGGCGCCGCCGCCCTCACCGCGACCGCCGCACTCGCCCCACTCGCTGAGGCCGCGCCCCGCCCCGCCGCAGCCCTGCCGCCGCGCGCCGAGATCGTCTCCGTGCTGCGCCGCGTCGCGGACCACTGGCTGGACACCCACACCGACCCGGGCGACAACCAGTGGGCCAACGCCACCTTCTTCAGCGGCCTGATGGCACTGCACCGCCTCACCGGCACCACCCGCTACCTGGCCTACGCCCGCGGCTGGGCCGAGGGGCACGACTACGCCCTCAACGGCGGAGACACCACCCGCCACGCCGACAACCAGTGCGCCGCCCAGGCCTACCTGGACCTGTACGAGGCCGAGCCCGACGAGGCGAAGATCACCGCACTCGAGACGAACCTGCACCGCATGACCTACACCGACCAGGTCGACAAGAACGACGACTGGTGGTGGGACGACGCCCTGCACATGGCGATGCCCCCGTTCGCCCGCCTCGGCGCCCTGCGCTCCGACCTCGCGTACGCGGAGAAACTCCACAAGCTCTACACGCACACCAAGCACACGGAGGGCGGCCCCGGCCTCTACGACGACACGACCGGACTCTGGTACCGCGACAAGCGGTTCCTTCCCGGCGGCATCCTGTCGCCCGCAGGCAAGCCGGTCCTGTGGTCGCGCGGCAACGGCTGGGTCGCGGGCGGCCACGTCAAGACCCTCAAGGCGCTGCCCGCCGCGCACCCGGACGCGGCCGAGTACCGGGCCACGCTGACCCGGCTGGTCGAGGCGGTCGCCGCCGTGCAGCGTGCCGACGGCTTCTGGAACGTGAACCTCGCCGACGCCGCCCATCTGCCGGGCCCCGAGACCAGCGGCACGAGTTTCTTCGCGTACGGCACCGCGTACGCGATCCGGGCCGGACTCGTCGACCGCGCCCGCCACCTGCCCGTCGCGGCCCGCGCCTGGAACGGCCTCGTGACCACGGCCGTCCACCCCGACGGCTTCCTCGGCTACGTACAGAAGGTCGGTGACCGCCCCGAGTCCAGCCAGCCCGTCACCTACGACAGCACCGCCGACTTCGGCGTCGGCGGATTCCTGCTGGCCGGTACGGAGCTTGCCACGCTCGCGTCATGACCTGCGGATACGGCCGATCGGTCGGACTCCGCGAGGCGTCGCGCGCACATCCGCCGTACCCGGTCGGCGGGATCGCACGATAGTCGGATGATCGATGTAGTGGTGCTTCTGTGTGGAGTCGTCGGTGTCGCCCTGCTCACCGAAGCCGCGTGGACGATGCGGCGCAGTGTGCAGGAAGGGGGTGACACGACCGCGGTCGTGGCCAAGGCCGTCAGCATCGCGATGGCCGCCTCGCTGTGCGGGGCGCTGGGCCTCGCCGCGGTGCTGTACTTCGGCGTCGCTCACTGAGCGGACTTCAGAACGGCCGCCACGAGCGGCCCCGACGACTCACCGCCCCGGCCGCCACGACGCATCACGGCGGCCGCGGCGAGATCGTCGTGCCAGGCGGCGAACCAGCCGTTGGGCTTCTTCTGGCCGATGACCTCCGCGGACCCGGTCTTCGCCCCGATGTCGCCGCTGAGGCCCGCCATGGATCCGGACGCGGAACCGGCGGTCGCCGTGGTGTGCAGCAGGTCCCGCAGCTGCGCGTGCGCGGCCGGATCGAGTGTCCGGTGCGCCGTGGCGAGCGTGCGGTGGTCGACGTCGGGCGCGACGAGATACGGCTGCCGGAACTGGCCCGTCCGCGCCGTGGCGACCACGGACGCCATGGTCAGCGGGTTCATCCGCACCTCGCCCTGCCCGATCATCGAGGCCGCCTTCGACGCGGCGTGCTGGACCGGCACCGACCCCGCGAACGTGTCGACGCCGACCGACCAGTGCTCCCCGATCCCGAACACGTCACGGGCCTGCCGGGACAGCGCGTCGTCGGAGATCCGGCCGGCCTGCGTGATGAAGGCCGTGTTGCAGGACGCGGCGAAGCTGCTGCGGAACGTACCGCCGACGATGTCGAAGTCGTCGACGTTGTGGAACTTCCAGCCTCCGTACGAGGCGTTCTTCGGGCACGGATGCGGCTGGTCCGGAGAAGCGAGCTTCTTCTCCAGCAGCAGAGACGCCGTGATCATCTTCATCGTGGAGCCGGGCGCGAGCCGACCTTCCAGGGCCGTGTTCGGGCCGTCCGTCCGGGAGTTGGCGACGGCCAGGATCTCCCCGGTCGACGGCTTGAGCACCACGAGCGAGGCGCCGGACCGCAGCCGCACCTCCCGCTCGGCCGCCTTCTGGACGCGCGCGTCGATCGTGGTCCGCACCTTCCCGGGCGCGCCTTCGGGGACCGACAGCAGCACCGCGCCTCCCGGAGCGGCGCGCAGTTCGAGGCCCGGTCTGCCGCCCGCCGACTTCCCGTACGTGGACCGCAGCCCGTCCATCACGCCGGCCAGCGAGGGGAACGCCTGCGCGTCGAGCGCCCGCCCGTCCCGGTCGAGGGCGTCGACCTGCGCGGGGGCCGTCTCCCGCACCGTGAGCCGTGCGCTGTCGTCGAGCCGGGGATGGAGCACGGACGGCCGCCAGTCCACGACCGGCTCCCCGTCACCGGCCCGCCGCACCACGGCGAGCCCGGTGTCGTACGACACGGGTGCGCGAGCACCCTCGTACGAGAACTCGGCTCGTACGGAGACGGGGACGCGCGTGCCGTCGGGCGTGCCGGGCGTCAGGCGTACGGGCGAGAGGTGCCCGCGCTCCCGGTAGTCGCGCAGGGCCTTGCCGGCGGCCTGCGCGTCGTCCGTGCGGTCCGCGGCCGCCTCCGTGTCGCCGTCGGTCCACGCGTCGAGGAACCCGTGGGCGGCCGAGCGCACCTCCGCCGCCGACAGCGGACCGGTGCGCGGCGCGGGATCCTCGGCAGCGACCACCGCCCAGCCGCCCGCGCCCAGCGCGAGGACGGCGAGCGCCCCGCCGCCGATCCACAGGCCGCGCCTGCGGCCGCTGCCCTGTCCCTGTCCCTCGTCGCCCACGGGCCCTCCGCCCTGCCGCACCTCGACATCCTGACGACTCACCGTAGGCAGGTCCCCGTGAGGCCTCCCTGTCGTAGTGCGCCGTTCAGGGGCTGGGGGATTACCCCCAACGGACGGGGCGGGCCTGCCGGATGGTGCGGCCGGTCCTGGCGCGGCCAGACTCGGGCCATGGACGATCACACGACTGCTCCGTCCCGCCGCCACGTACTGGCCGCCGGCGCCGCGCTGTTGGCTCTCGGCGCCACTCCCGGCGCGGCCGCCGCACAGGAAGGCCCCCGGCGCCTGCGGCCCCGGCTGCCCGCCCCGACCGGGCCGCACCCCGTGGGGACGAGGACCCTGCACCTGGTGGACCGCGGCCGCCGCGACCCCTGGACGGGAGGGGCGGCACGGGAGTTGATGGTCGACGTGCGCTATCCGGCGCGCACCGTCTGCGGACACCGCAGGGCGCCGTACCTGACCCGGGCCGAGGCGGCGGGTTTCGACCGGCTGAACAACTTCGCGGGACTGCCCTCGGGCCGTGTCGACTGGGCGGGGATCCGCACCTTCGCCCACACCGGCGCACCCCGCGACCGGCGGACGCCGCTCCCCGTGATCCTCTACTCGCCGGGCGTCCTCGACCCGCGCCGCCTGGGCACCACCCTCACCGACGAACTCGCCTCCCACGGGTACGTCGTGATCGCGATCGACCACCCCTACGACGTGTCGACGGTCGAGTTCCCCGACGGGCGCGTCGCGCGCAGCCGCCTCCCGGAGGAGTTCGCGGCGGCACAGCAGGAGGGCCCTGACGCGGTGACCGCGCTGCTGAGGAAGACGGCGGGCGTGCGCGTGGCCGACACCCGGTTCGTCCTCGACGCACTGCCACGGCTTCTGGGGGAGCCCGCGGCGCAGGTCGGGATGTTCGGTCAGTCGGCGGGCGGCTTCACCGCGCTGCAGGCCCTGCACGACGATCCCCGGATCGCCGCGGCCGCCGATCTCGACGGCGTCCTCGCGTACGTCCAGGACGACCACGACGAGGGACAGCTGTCCACCGTGGCCGCCGAGGGGGTCGACCGGCCGTACCTCCTGATGGGCGGCGCGGGCAACGACCGCACGAACGTCCCGTCCTGGCGCTCCCTGGTGGAGCGCGGCACCGGATGGCACCGCGACCTGACGCTCAGGGGCGCCGCCCACGCCACGTACACCGACGCGACGAGCCTGCTCCCGCAGATCGCCGCGCACCTGGACCTGCCGCGCGAGACGCTCACGGAGTGGGTCGGCACGATCCCCGCCGACCGGGCGGTCGCGGCTCAACGGGCCTACCTGACCGCCTTCTTCGACCGGTGGCTGCGTGGGCGCGACGACGGCCTGCTGAACGGACCGTCGCCGCGCCACCCCGAGATCACCTTCGTCTAGGACCCGGCGTCACCCCAGGCCGAGCGTGCTGATCGTCCGCTCGGCCATCGCCGCCTCGCCGAGCGCGTTCGGGTGGACCGGCACGAAGTTCGTGCCGAACAGAGCGGGCTCCACCCAGCGCGTCCCGCTCGCCTGGCAGGCGTCGTGCCCCTCGGACGCCTGCGCCAGATCCACGTACGTGGCGCCCGTCTCGTTCGCGGCACGGCGCACCGCACTGTTGAGATGGGTCTGGATGTCGCGGACGTAGGGCACGTCACCGGAGGCGAGCGGCATCTTCGCGAAGCAGCCCGCCTTCGCGGTGGGCGGCATGATCCACGGGTAGCCGAGGACGGCGACGCGTGCGTGCGGCGCCTTGTTCCGCACCGCCTGGAGCGCGGCCTTCACCGCCGGATACGTCTTGGTGTCGATGTCGTCGGCGAAGCTGCTGCCGTACTGGTTCTTGCAGGGGCTGCCCTGTCCCGCGGACAGTATCCCGGCGGCGGCGCACGAGAGGATCGTGCTGATGAAGGTGTTGTTGTCGTTGCCACCTATGGTCAATGTCACCAGACGGGAGTCCGCGGAGAGGGCGTCCAGCTGCGGCGCGATGCCGGGGTACTGGGATCCGGCGAAGTCCTTGGTCTGCGCGGCGCCGCAGGTCACGTCCTTGAGCGCGGCGCCGGTGCGCTCCGCGATCACGTGCGGGTAGTTCTTCGTTGACCGGGCGCACAGCGGCGACGCCGACGGGTCGAGCGGCAGCACGCCGGACGCGGCGCTGTAACTGTCGCCGAGCGCCACATAAGGGAGCGGCCCGGTCGTGGCCTGTGCCGGAGCGGCAAGGCCGGCCAGTGCGGCACCGGACGTGACCGCCACTGCGGCGAAGCGAGTGCGGAACGCGCGAAGCACCATCTGTAGCTCCTTCGAAACCGGCTCGGCTCATGGCCAAGTTCCGTACGAGACAGGGGTTTTCAGCGCGCTGACAGTTGAAGCTACCGACGGGTTAGAAAACGAGTCAATAGGCGTGCACGGGTCGCGACCAGGGGCGGACGGGGCTCCTGGTCGGGGTGCGGCCGGACTGCGGTCGCGGTGGTGCCGGGGCGTGCTCAGTCGCCCTGAGTGGCTTCCGGCTGGTGGCCGAAGTCGAGGACGTCCTCGGCGGTGCGCTCGGCCTTCTGCGCCGCTTCGCGGGCGACGGCGAGGACGTCACCGTGTTCGTCGACGAGCTGGTCGTAGATCGGAGCGGGGGAGGTGGACGGTGCGGGCACGGTGAAACTCCTGGTCGAGGCGGTGCCGGGGCACCTGGTGTTCGGGACAAAAGGGGACCCTACGACGGCGCGTCCGCCGTCGGCCAACCGGGGTAGGACTGACGCCTCGTCATCTGTAACTACTAGTATGTACGGACCCTGCCTTCTGCTGCCCGAGGAGTACGCGCATGCCGCTCGTCCGTATCGACGCCCTGTATGCCGACCGCGAGCGCCTCGACGCGCTCGGCCGCGCCGTGCACGACGCCCTGGGGGAGGTGATGGGCTTCCCGCCGGACGATCTGTTCCAGATCCTCACCGGCCACGACGGCGTGCGTGGCCTGCTGCGCTACGGCCAGTACCTGGGCGTGCGGCGTGACGAGGGCATCGTCCTCGTCGGGATCACGCTGCGCGCGGGCCGTCCGTCCGGACAGAGGCGGGCTCTTTACCGGCGCATAGCCGAACTCGCCCAGGAGTGCGCGGGCACCGAACCCCGCAACGTCCTGGTCACCCTCACCGAGAACGCCTCGATCGACTGGTCCTTCGGCCACGGTCTCGCGCAGTACGACGAGGGGGCCGGCGAGTAGACGTTGTCACACCCGGACTGTCGACTTCTCGTTCATCTTGCCGGAGGTCCTGGATCGGGCCGAGCGGCGTTCTGTCACGCGCTGGAGTCGTCGCGTCCGGTCACCGCCCACAGCGCGAGCCCGGCGCAGCTGAACGCGGCACCCAGCGCGCTGACGGCTCCCCAACCCGCCACCGCGTAGAGGAAGGTGGCGGCGAGGGCGCCGATGGCACTGCCTGCCGAGTAGAAGACCATGTACCCGCCGATCAGCCGGCTGCCCGCGTCCGGGTGCAGTGCGTAGATCAGGGTCTGGTTGGTGACATGGACCGCCTGCACGGCGAGATCGAGGAGGACCACCCCCACGACCAGGGCCCACAGCGAACTGCGGGTGAAGGCCAGGGGCAGCCACGAGACGGCGAGCAGGGTCAGGGCGATGCCGGTGGTGCGCCGGGAGAGGCCGCGGTCGTTCAGTCGGCCCGCGACGGAGGCGGCCAGCGCGCCGGCGACACCGATCAGGCCCAGCGCCCCGATCGCGCTGTGCGACAGGAAGTACGGTGCCTCGCTGAGCGGCAGCGCGACACTGCTCCACAACGTGCTGAAGGCGGCGAAGACCAGCAGCCCGAACAGGGCCCGGAGCCGTAGCAGTCGCTCCCGCGCGAACAGGGCGATCGTGGAGCGCAGGAGCTGTCCGTAGCGCAGCTGCGTCGCAGGCGCCTCGGCGCGGCGCGGCAGCACGCGGTGCAGAACCAGGGCGAGCAGTGCGGTCAGCGACGCCGAGGCGACGTAGACGGAACGCCAGCCCGCCAGATCGGCCAGCAGCCCGGACACGGTGCGGGCGAGCAGGATCCCGACGACCACGCCGCTGGTGACCAGGCCGACGACCCGCCCGCGCCCGGCGGGATCGGCGAGCGACGCCGCGAACGCCACCAGGGTCTGCGTGACGACCGCGAGCAGCCCCGTCGCCGCCATGCCGACGAGCAGGACCGCCGTCGTGGGGGCGCCGGCCACCACGCCCAATGCGACCACCAGGCAGAGCAGTTGGACCACGACGAGCCGCCTGCGGTCGACCATGTCGCCCAGCGGGACGAGGAAGAAGAGGCCGAGACCGTATCCGACCTGCGTGAGAGTGACCACGCTGCCGACCAGCGCCGGGCTCATGCCGAGATCGTGGCCCATTGTCACCAGGAGCGGCTGCGAGAAGTAGACGTTCGCCACCGCCGCCCCGCAGGCGACGGCGAACAGGGCGACGACGCCACGGGTCAGGGCGTATCCGGAACCTTTCCGGCCGTGAGCCTCGGCCGGTGGTGTCGCGACCTCGCATCTGCCGGGCATCGGCATCCCTCCTATAACGCGTTGAATGCTGTGCTGACTGGTTGCAACTTGCTACCGGTGAGGGACAGTACGGCCTCCTGGTAGCATGTTGCAACCAGTTGAGAGTGAGGGACGTCATGGTGACCAGGACCCGTTTCGACGACAGTGACTGCCCCGTGGCCCGGTCGATGGACGCGATCGGTGACTGGTGGTCCCTGCTGATCGTGCGCGACGCCTTCGACGGGAGCCGCCGCTTCGGAGAGTTCCAGCGCAGCCTCGGCGTCGCGAAGAACATCCTCACGGCGCGGCTGCGCACCCTGGTCGCCGGAGGTGTCCTGGAGACCGTCCCCGCCTCGGACGGCAGTGCCTACCGCGAGTACGTCCTGACCCCGAAGGGGCAGGCCCTCTTCCCTGTCGTCGTGGCGCTGCGGCAGTGGGGCGAGCAGTACTTCTTCGCCCCCGGTGAACCGCACTCCCGGCTTGTCGACCGCGAGCGCGAGGAGCCGCTGAGCCCCCTGGAGGTGCGCGCCGCCGACGGCCGACGGGTCGACCCCGACGACACGGTCGTCCACAAGCTCCCCGGACAGAACAGCTAGGCCGCGTGGTGGCCGCTCACGGCCGACCGCGCGTCGCGAGCTCCGTACGAAACGGCCGTACGAGAGCGGCTGCGCGCGCTGCCGCAAGGAGCTGGTGGCGGCGCGGGCACACTGGCGCTGATCGGGTCATATTCGCGCCAACTATGCGCAACTACCTTACCGGGAAAGAAAGTTCACGTTACACAGGAAGGGGAACGCCAGGCCGCGGGGGTAGGGGAGGGCCGTCGAGTGGTCACCATCGATGTCACGTTGTTGCTGGCCGTCATCGTCGTCCTGCTCCTGCGCCGCCGGGTGCAGGCGAGGTCGCGCACCGACACGGCGTTCACCATGCTCCTCGTGCTCGTCCTGGGGATCCTCATCGCCCCCACCGCCTTCGGCCAGGGGGTCTACGACATGGTGGCCCAACTCGCCTCCGGCGTTTCGCAGGCCGGTCCCTGAGTGTCGTACGCGGCCGGTGAGCGCGGCAGTTGGCCACACTGGGCGACGTATCCGGCCGAGCCGCTCCGCGCGAGGGGCTCGCGGCCGGCCGTCACAGGAGGAGGAGCCACGGTGGCCGTGCGAGGCGAAGGCTGGGCCGGGGTGGGGTGGGACTGGCGCGATGTCGACGACATCCGGCGCCGGCTCGACCAGGGTGCCGACCCGGAAGCGTGGAGCGGCGGCAGGCCTCTCCACCGGGCAGCGGGGTTCGGTTCCCCCGAGGTGGTCGCCGAACTGGCCCGGCGGGTCGCGGACGTGGACGCGCTGGACGACGGTGTGACCGCGCTGTGGGAAGCCGTCATGGCAGGGAAACCGGAGAACGCACGGGCACTCGCCGCGGCCGGCGCCGACCCGTGGCTGCCTCTGTGGGGCGGATGGTCGCCCGGGCGACTGAGCCTGGCCGGTCCCACCCCGGACCTGTTCGCGGCGCCACCGGGTCAGTCCCTCAGCGCCGCGGAGCGTGCACAGGCCGAGGAGGCCCATCGGCTCAGGGCGGCGCTGGGCACCTTCCACCAGGAGGGCACGGGGCTGGCCTGCGTGGCAGGTGTCGACGCCGCGGAGGCCGTACGCCGCCTGGGCGCGACTCCGGCACCGGAGGAGATCGTCGACGACGTACTGGAGGACTTCTTCGGCCTCGACATCGCGGAGACCGAACTGCTCGTCGGCGTGACATCGGTTCCGGGCGGCTGCGTGGTGACCCAGCCCTGGGGATTCGCCCCACAGATGAAGGGAGTTCTGACCCGGCTGTCGGCCGGCACCCTCTGCTACGGCCTGTACGCCAACCCCAAGAGCGGCAACCAGGGCAGCATCGCCCGCGACGGCACGATCGAAGGCTGGGACCTGCACCCGGGCGGCGCACCGCAGGAGACCGACACCCCCGAAGAGGTGCTGACCTCCTACCTGTATCAGTACGACGCGGTGGCCTACGCGTGTGCCTACGCCGGACTGCGCCTGACCGAAGCCCGCGCGGTGGCCGGACCGCCGGACGCATGGGTGATGCTGCCTCGGCGCGACTGGAGAAGCTGACGCTCACCTGCTGGAGAGCCTCGTCCCGCGCTCCTTCTCGGCGGCGACGGCGACGGCGGACAGAAGGGTCGCGGCGGCGAGGCTGCCCCAGAGGGCGACCGGGCCGTGCGGTGCGAGTGCGGTGATGACCGCGGGGGAGACGGCGAGGCCGAAGCCCGTGGAGAGCTGGAAGCGCGCCAGGGCGCGTCCCAGGACAGGAGCCGGGGCGAGTGCGGTGACGAGAGCGGTGGCGCTGCCGGCGTAGACGATCTCGCCGAGCGTGCAGACCACGGACACCGCGGCGACGGCCGGGACGCCCCAGCCGTGTCCCAGCGAGCCGGCCGCGAGGAAACCGAGGTACGACACGGCCAGCAGCACGCCGGACAGGGCCAGAACGGTCCGCCGGGAGAAGCGGGACAGGAGCACGGTGACCGGAACCTGCAGGGTGACGACCAGCACCGTGTTGGCCACGAAGACGGCGGAGGCCCACGCCCAGGACGCATGGAGCTGCCTCACCAGGACCAGGGGGAGCGCGATCTCGGGCACGTTGAGGCAGAAGACATAGACCACGTTGGCGGCGAGCAGCGCGCGCATCCGGGGTGCGGGCTCGTCGTCCCGGACCTCCACCGGGGCGGCCTTCGCCGGATGCGCGCGCACGCGGACCGACCATGCCAAGGCGGCCGCGACCAGGTAGGCGAGCGCGGTGACCGCCGCCAGCGCCCGCAGCCCGGTGGTGCCGCCTGCCATGCACGCTGTGGCGAGGAGCGCTCCGACACCCAGGGCGGCGTTGCGCAGCGCGCGGGCCGCCGCGAGGGCGGTGTCGCGCTCCCGGCCGCGCGCGACCGTCGCCACCAGAGCGGCGTGGGCGGCCGGCCATGCCTGGTTGCCGATGCCGAGGAAGAGCGCCGCCGCCGCGAAGAGCCGGACGTGCCCCGCCGGTGCGGCCAGCAGCAGGGCCACGCCCAGGACCCGCACCAGCATGGCCGCCGCCACGACCGTGCTGCGTGCGCCGCGATCCAGCCAGCGCCCCACCACGGGCATGCACGCGAGACCCGCCACGATGCCGACCGTCATGGCGGTGCCGGTGACCGGCGCGGGCAGCCTCAGCACGGTGATGCCGTAGAGCAGGAGAAAGGGCCGCAGCAGGCCGGTGCCCAGTGCGTCCACGGCCAGGGCGACGGTATAGCGCGGGCCGCCCGAGGCGCGGACGAGGGCGCGGGGCTGGATTCCGGTGAGGGTTGTCATGGCGTCAGACCGTGCGCCCGGTCGCCGGGCGGGGCACGTCGGTTGACGGACTTCGTCAAGCGACCACGTCGACAGGTGGTCCGGGCGGAGATGATGGGGGGATGACGTTGAGGATCGACATCAGCGGGCTGCCGTCCGAGCGGGTGCGGTTCGTCGCCTCTCCACTGGCCGAACTGACCGCGATGCTCCACGTGTTGGCCGAACCAGGGCACCATCCGCAGTTCGCCGACTGGGCCGCGGAGGTCTGGACCGGGCTGCGGGACGAACTGGCCGAGCGGCTCAAGGAGGCGGAGTTCCTCTGGCGCTCCTCACAGGCCGACTTCCTGATCCCCGCGCGGCCCCGTGCCACTCTCGCCGAGGAGTTGGACGACGTGGACCGGATCGACGACGAGACGTACGTGACCGCCGCGCTCGTCACCACGTGCGGCAGCAGCCGGGTCCATTTCCGCGGCGCGTCGCCGCTCACCGACACGACCGCGCGCGAGCGGGCCCTGGACGTGGCCCAGGCCCGCGGCGCACGGCAGGAGGCCTTCGCGGAACGGCTGCTCGCGGACCCGGCCGCGGTGCGGGCCCGGGTGCGCCACACCCTCGAAGAGTGCGCCGAAGCCTTCTTCGACGGCGCCTGGGCGGGCGCCGCGGTACAACTCGCCACCGATCTGCGGCTGAAGAACGAACTGCTCAGGCGCCAGGGAATCGGGGCGGCACTCGCCTCGGTCTCCGGCGCGGTCACCCTGGCACCGGACGGCGACTGCATCGTCGTGGACAAGGTGCAGGACAAGGCGACCGCCGCCCGTGACGCCGGGGTCACCTTCATCCCCAGCGTCTTCGGCCGTCCGCACCTGGTGGCGGTCCACGCACCCGGCTGGCACCCGGTGGTGCAGTACCCCGTCGCCGAGCCCGGTCCGGCGGAGCCGGTCTCCCTGGAGACGGTCAGCCTCCGGCTCGAGGCGCTGTCCCATCCGGTACGGCTGCGGCTGCTGCGCACCCTGGCCCGCGGCCCGCACACCAACGCGGAGTTGGCCAACTTCTGGGAACTCTCGCCCCCGGAGGTGTCCCGCCACCTCGCCGTCCTGCGCCGCGCGGGTCTGCTCACGTCCCGGCGGCACGGCCGTTACGTCCGGTACAGCCTCAACCTGCCCGACCTGACGGAGCTGGGCGCCGACCTGCTGGCCGCCGTACTGCGCTGAGCGGCTTCCGTCCTACGGACTTCAGCTGCAGCAGGCCTTCTTCGGCGACGTACAAGGGGCAGCAGGAGCCGTAGGCGACGGCCGATCCGGGTCGCTCGGCGGCCGTGCCAGACTCGCCCCATGATGATCAGAGACTTCCGTGCCGACGACTGGGGGCGGATCTGGCCGTTCTGGCGGCAGATCGTGCGGGCGGGCGAGACGTACACCTGGGACCCCGACACGAACGAGGCCGAAGCCCGCGCCCTGTGGACCGAGGGCGCGGGCAAGCGGGTCTTCGTCGCCGAGGACGCGGCGGGCGCGCTCGTCGCCACGGCGTACGTCAAGCCCAACTACGGCGGCCCGGCCGGGGACATCGCCAACGCCGGATTCATGGTGGACCCGGCCCACGGCGGCCACGGCCACGGCCGGGCGCTGGCCGAGCACGTCCTGGCCGAGGCCAAGGCGGACGGGTTTCGCGCGATGGTCTTCAACGCCGTCGTGGAGACCAACCCGGCGGTGCGGCTGTGGAGTTCGCTCGGGTTCACGATCCTCGGCACGGTGCCGGACGCGTTCGACCATCCGCGCCACGGCCGCGTCGGGCTGCATGTGATGCACCGCGTGCTGTGACGCGCGAGGTCACAGGTCCAGGGTGAGGCGGCCTCCCTTCGCCGCCCGGGACACGCACACCATCATCGTCTCGTTGCAGGCCTGCTCCTGAGGGGTGAGCACGCTGTCGCGGTGATCGACCGCGCCGGCGACGACGTCCGTCTCGCAGGTGCCGCACGTGCCTTCCGTGCAGGAGTAGAGGACCTCGATCCCGGCGTCCTGGAGCGTGGCGAGAACCGACCGGCCGGCCGGAACCGTCAACGTGCGACCCGAGCGGGCGAGTTCGACCTCGAAGGCCTCGTCGCCGCCCACCGGTGCCGCCACCGGCGTGAACCGCTCGGTGCGCAGCGCGTCGGGCGGGACGAGTGCCTCCACCGCGGCGAGGAGGGACTCGGGGCCGCAGGCGTACACGAGTTCACCGGGACGGAGGTCGGCGAGCTGGGTCGTCAGGTCGAGCAGCCCTTCGTGGAGATGGACCCGCCCGGCGGGATGCAGTGCGGCCAACTCCGTGGCAAAAGCCATGGATCGGAGCGACCGGCCGCCGTAGAAGAGCCTTCCTCGCGTGCCGGCCGCCGCCAGCATCGGCAGGATCGGGGTGATGCCGATGCCGCCCGCCACGAACCGGTACGAGGTCGCCGGTTCGAGCCGGAAGTGATTACGGGGCCCACGGGCGCGTACACGACGGCCGACCTCCAACTCCCGGTGCACATGCGCCGATCCGCCTCGCCCGTCCGTCTCCCTGAGCACCGCGATCCGCCACGAGGACGCGTCGCCGCCGCACAGCGAGTACTGCCGCTCCAGACCCTCGTCCAGGACCAGGTCGATGTGGGCGCCCGGCTCCCACCCGGGCAGTGGAGCGCCGTCCGGGCGGCGCAGGATCAGGGAGACGACATCGGTGGCCTCCTGGTGGCGTTCGGCGACGACGAGATCGAGCAACTCGCTCACGGGGTACGGTCCTTCGGGGTGCTGGAGGGGTGGCCGGGATGGTCCGGATGGGCGAGCATCCACTCCCACATGGCCACCGGATCCTCGTCCTCGTGGTGGGCGCCGCAGTGGCAGCGCCCGCTGAGCAGATCCGTGCCGGGCAGCCAGTCGATGCGGAAGACCTCGCCGGGGGAGCCGCTCATCCGGCGGCCAGCTTGGCGAGGATGCGGCGGGCGGCGAGGCCGCCGGTGTCGATGTTGATGCTCAGCTCCTGGTACCCGGCGGGCTCGGAGTCGAGGGAGCGCTGGAGCAGGTTCAGCGCGTCCACGTCCTGCATGACGACCGTGTGGTTGAAGTCCCGCAGGAACGTGGTGACTTCGTCGTCGTCGACCGCGAAGTTCCGTGAGACGGCCCAGAAGTCGTAGACCTTGCCGGGCGCCGAGGGAGTGATCGCGTAGGTGATCTCGGTGAGGAACGCGGGGGAGTCCTGGCCGGTCGGGCTGATCCTGCTGTGCAGCAGATACAGGCACGGCGCGTGGTACTCGATGTCCTGCAGCCGCTGGATGCGCCCCTCGATCCCCGTGGAACGGGCGTAGAACGGCGGGCATTCGGCGTCCGTCATGTGCCGCGAGACGCGCACGATCCCGGCCGCCTCGTCGACCTCCGTCGTGATCGGCGTCTCCGCGACCTCGGGGGTCCCTATGTAGCCGCCGTGCAGATACGTCTCGTGGGAGAGGTCGAGGAGGTTGTCGACGAGGAGCCCGTAGTCGGCGTCGATCGGCTCCATTCCCTGCACGGTGACCCAGCCGTCGGCGGCCAGGTGCGGGGCGCGCGGAATGGTGTCCGGGTCGGCGAGCGCCGGATCGCCGACCCACACCCACACCATGTTGTCGATCTCGGCCACGGGGTACGAACTCACGCGCGCGGTACGGGGGATGCGCTTCTGCCCGGGCACGAACACGCAGGTGCCGGTCGTGTCGTAGGTGAACCCGTGGTACCCGCACACGACCCGGTCACCGTCCAGGTTGCTCGCGGACAGCGGGTAGCGGCGGTGCACGCACCGGTCGGCGAGGACGACCGGCTCGCCCGCCTCCGTCCGGTAGAGGGCGAGGGGTTCGCCGAGCACGGTGCGGCCGAGCAGGTCGCGGCCGACCTCCGACGACCAGGCGGCGACGTACCACTGGTCGCGGGCGAAAGCGGACTCGTTGGGGTGAGCGGCCATGGCAGGCGTCCCTCCTGTCACCGTGCGCGGCACCGTCGCCGCGCACTGCTGAACAGACTGGTGACGTGGGCCACACCCCCACAACACCGCTTCCGTCAGACGGAAGGAGTGGCCGCGGGAGGCTGGGTGGGCTGCCAGCCGAGAGCGCGCGAGATGCCGCGTCCGGCCAGCTGCACCGCCGGTGTCAGCGCGGGTGTCCGCGCGCCCGCCACCGGTACGACGACGGAGACCGCCGCGACGACGTCGCCGCGCGGCCCGCGCACCGGCGCCGCCACCGACAGCGCGTCGTCGGTGATCTGACGGTCGCTCACCGCGATGCCGGAGCGGCGCACCTCGGCGAGCATCCGGCGCAGCCGCAGCGGCTCGGTCACGGTGTACGGGGTGAACGCGGCCAGGTCCTCGGCCGCGTACCCGTCCTGGAGTTCGCGTCCGCCGTGGGCGAGCAGCACGAGGCCGACTCCGGTGGCGTGCAGCGGCCAGCGCGCGCCGACCCGCGAGTGCACGCCCACCGCGCTGCGCCCGGACAGCCGCTCGATGTAGACGACCTCGCGGCCGTCACGGACGGCGAGGTGCACGTTCTCGTGCGTGGCCTCGTACAGGTCCTCCAGGAAGGGCAGCGCGGCCTGCCGGAGCCCGAGGCCGCGCGGCGCGAGAGCGGCCAGCTCCCAGAGCCGCAGCCCGACGTGGTAGCGGCCGTCCTCGTCCCGCTCCAGGGCGCCCCACCCGGCGAGCGCGCCGACCAGCCGGTGCGCCGTGGCCAGCGGCAGGTCGGCGCGCCGGGCGAGTTCGGTGAGCGAGAGCGCCGGGTGGCCCTGGTCGAACGCGCCGAGGACGTCGAGCAGCCGGTCCGGGGCGGAACGGGTCACCGGGGGACGCGGGTGCGCAGGAAGTCGAGGAGCGCGTCGTTGAAACGGTCCGGCTGCTCGGCGCCCGGCAGATGCCCGGCGTCCTCGATCACCACGAGCGTGGCGTCGGGCAGCAGTTCGGCGATGGACTCGGCCTCGGCGACCGGCGTGTACGCGTCGTCCGCGCCGACCACGACGAGCGCGGGCACCCGCGCCGCGGCCAGGGAATCCCGGTAGTCGGGGCGTTCTGCCCGCCCGCGCAGCGCCGCGGCGGCTCCGCGCGGATCGGTCCCGCGCATCATGCCGAGCACGTCGTCGGCGACCTTCGGCAGCGCGGTCACGTTGTACGCGGCGAGCATCTTGTCGATGACCTCGTCGGCGTACCCGCCCATGCCCTCGGCGAGCAGCCGGTCCGCGAGCCGGTTGCGGAACGCCTTGCCCTCCTCGGTCTCGGCGGGCGCCGACGTGTCCGAGAGCACGAGCGCCGCGGTCCGCCCGGGATGCCGCAGATGAAACTCCATGGCGATCTGCCCGCCCATGGAGACTCCGCCGACCACGGCCCGCTCGACCCCCACGTGGTCGAGCAGGGCGAGTACGTCGTCGGCGAACCGGGAGAGCAAGACCCGGCCCTCGGTCACCTCGCTCTCGCCGTACCCGCGCAGATCGGGCACGAGCACCCGATATCCGGCCGCGGCGAGCGCGTCGGCCTGGGGGCTCCACAGGGTCCGGTTGAACGGGTGCCCGTGCACGAGCACGACCGGCACCCCGTCCCCGGCGCCGAGGTCGTCGTGACGCAGAACGGCGCCGTCCACCGTGAGCTGGCCCATCGCACTCTCCTGATCAGGTCGGATGCCCGGACCGTACGGCCCGCGGCCCGCCCGTTCAAGGGGTGGGGCGAGGTGGGGGGACAGGCGGCCGCCGAGGTTTAGGCAAGAGTCCTTACTAGATTGTTTAGACTGGCGGCATGGCCCCGTCGAAACCGATGTCGCGACCGTCGCTGGAGATGCTGTGCGCGCTGACCGACGAGAACGTGCTGCGCGCGCTCATGGCCGAGTCCCGTCTCACCCGGGCCGAGATCGCCGCCCGCACCGGCATCTCCAAGCCCACGATCTCCGACAGCGTGCAGCGCCTCGTCCGGGCGGGCCTGGTGGTCGACACCGGCGAGCGCACCACGGGGCGCGGCCGCGTCGGCTCGTACCACGGAATCGCTCCGGGGCTCGGGGCCGCGCTCGTCGTCGGGATCACCCCGCACGGCGTCACGGCCGAGGCGGTCGACGCGCTCGGCAGTGTCCGGGCGCGACAGGAGACGGGGCTCGGCCGGGACGCGGGCCCCCAGGCCGTCGGCGACGCCCTGGGCTCGGCCGTGCGGCGTCTCGCCGAGCGCACCGAGGGCGGCCTGCGCACCGGTGTCGTCAGCGCCGCCGACCCGGTGGACCGCACCACGGGTCGCCTGGTGCATCTGCCGGACGCGCCGTTCCTCGTCGGCGACCTCGACCCGCCGGCCGTCCTCGCCCCGTACGTGACGGGGCCCCTCCTCGTCGACAACGACGTCAACTGGGCGGCCCGCGCCGAACGCACCGACGGCCGCGCCCGGGGCGTCGACGACTTCGTCTACCTCCACCTCGGCGAAGGGCTCGGCGGCGCCGTCGTCTCCGACGGGGAGGTGCGCCGCGGCCACCACGGCTTCGCCGGCGAGATCGCCCACCTGTGCGTGCCGGGTCCGGACGGCACGGCCCTGGCGCTGACGGAGGTGTTCGCCGCGCTCGGCCTGCGCAGGCCAGGCTCCACCGCCGTCGACGTCGCCGCCCTGCACGCCCGGCTCGCGGCCGACGACGCGCGGGCCGAGCACACCCGCACCGTCCTCGCCGACGCGATCGGCGCCGTGCTCGCGGCAGCCGTCGCCTTCGCCGACCCCCGCACCGTCGTGCTCGGCGGCAGCTGGGGGCCGGCGCTGGCCCCCGCGGTCGACGACCGCTTCCGCCGCAGCCCCCGTCCCGTCCCCGTCACCGCGGCCACCCTGACCGGTCCCGAACTGACCGGGGCGCGCGCCCACGCGGTGGACACGCTGCGCACCCTCGTCGTGCGCTCGGCCCACCCGACTCTCGACCCTTGACCCACCCGACTCTCGACCCTTGACCCTTGACCCGCCTGGACCTTCGATCCCTGATCCGCCTCGGCCTTCGATCGCTGACTCCCGACACTGCGCCGACCGCCTCCGCCCCGATCTTCGACACCACCCCGACCCGACTCCACCCCGACCCAGGAACCACTGTGACCACGCAGCACCACCCGGCCCCCACCGCTCCGGCCGTCACCCCGCCCGACATCCGCCTGATCGTCACCGACATGGACGGCACGCTCCTGGACGCCGACGGCCGCATACCCGACGAGGTGTGGCCGCTCCTCGCGGAACTGAACCGCCGCGGCATCGTCTTCTGCCCGGCCAGCGGCCGCCAGTACGCCACGCTCGCAGCCCAGTTCGCCGCGGTGGACGACGGCGGCATGGTGTACGTCGCGGAGAACGGCACCTACGTCGTGCGCGGCGGCACCGAGCTCAGCTCCGACGTCCTCGACCCGGCCGTCGTGTCCTGGATCGTCGCGTCGGTGCGCGACCTCGCAGACGCGAGCGGGCCCGGCGGCGCGGACGTGGGCGTCGTCGTCTGCGGCAAGCAGTCCGCGTACGTGGAGCGTTCCGACGAGGCGTTCATGACCGAGGTGCGCAAGTACTACCGCAACCACCGGGTCGTCGACGACGTCACCGCCGTCGACGACGACGTCATCAAGGTCGCCGTCTTCGACTTCGGGCAGGCGGAGCGGACCGTGGCCCCGGCCCTCGCGCCCCTCGCCGAGACCCACCAGGTCGTCGTCTCCGGCGCGCACTGGGTCGACGTCATGAATCCGACTGCGAACAAGGGCGTCGCCGTCCGCGGCCTCCAGCGCGACCTGGACATCACACCCGCGCAGACCATGGTGTTCGGCGACTACCTCAACGACCTGGAGATGCTGGACGCCGCCGACTGGTCCTACGCCATGGCGGGAGCCCACCCCGACGTCCTGCGCCGGGCCCGCCACCGGGCACCGGCGCACACCGAGAACGGCGTCGTCCGCACGGTCCGTGAGGTCCTCGGCCTGCCGCCGCTGGACTGAGGGCCCGGCCTTCGGGTGCACGGCGCGGCCGAGTCTGCGCAGCGGTCGGCGGTTCGCTGCGCCCCGATCCCTTCATCGACCCGACCGCGCACGGGATTGTGGAACCCATGACGCCGCCCATGCCCGAGCCGCCCGCGCCCCTGCCTCCCGGTTGTCACGCCTGCGCCGGCGAGGCCGGGTTCGCGGACCTGCCGCCCCGTGAACGCATCGCCCACGACGCCCACTGGCGCGTGGCCCACTCCTTCAACACCGCGCTGCCCGGCTGGCTGGTCCTGCTGCCCCGGCGCCATGTGACCGCGGTGCACGACCTCACCGACGCCGAGGCCGCCGTCCTGGGCGGCTGGCAGGTCGGGCTCTCCCGCGCGCTGCGCGAGGTCACCGGCTGCGCCAAGACGTACGTGATGCAGTTCGCGGAGGCCGAGGGCTTCGCGCATGTGCACTTCCACATCGTCCCGCGCACGGAGCGGCTGTCCCGGGCCCAACGAGGTCCCGGCGTCTTCGAGTTGCTGCACCGCCCGGAGCGGGAGTGGGTGACGGGCGAGCAGGCGGACCGGTTGGCGCACGCGGTGCGCGCCCGGCTGTGAGCGCCCCGGCGCCGTGAACTCCGAGGTCACGGGGCATGGCCGGATCACGCCCCCGCATTGGCATGGACCTGTCCATGATCACTCGCTAGGCTCCGGCACGGACGGGCCTCGGGAGCGCTCCCAGGCGTCCCGAGCGCGCCGTGCTGTTCCACCCCCACATCACTGGAACAACGAAGGGTCGCACCATGAGACGTACCAGCAGACGTACCGGCATCCTGCGCACCGTTCTGTCCGCACTCGTCGTCACCGGCGCCTGCGCCACCGCCGGATTCGTTCCGGCCGCCGCCGCGGACGCCGCCCCGACCGGCGCGAAGGCGCCCGCGTCCGGTGGCGTACTCGCCGCCATGCAGCGGGACTTCGGCCTCACCCGGAGCGCGGCCGAGGAGCGGCTGGCCGTGGAGAAGAAGGCGACCGGCACCGAGAAGCGGGCCCGCGGCGCGGCCGGATCCGCCTACGCGGGCTCCTGGTTCACCCCGCGGACGGGCGAGCTGACCGTCGCCCTCGCCGACCCGGACCGGGCCGACGCCGTCCGGGCCACCGGCGCGAACGTCGAACTCGTCACCCGCAGCGCCCGGCAGCTCGACGCGGCGAAAGCGCGCATCGACGATCTCAAGGCCCCCGCGGGCGTGAGCAGTTGGCGCGTGGACTGGAAGTCGAACCGCGTCGTCGTGGAGGTCGTCGCCGCCCAGCAGCGCGACAACGATGTCAAGCGCTTCCTGGCGCAGGCCCGCGAGAAGGCTCCCGTGGCCGTCGAGACCGCCGACCACGCACCCACCACGCTCGCCGCGGGCACTGTCGGCGGCGATCCCTTCTCCACCGGCAACGTCCGCTGCTCCATAGGCTTCTCGGTGCAGGGCGGCTTCGTCACAGCCGGCCACTGCGGTGGCGCGGGCCAGGGCGTCAACGGCTGGGACGGCTCCTACGTCGGCAACATCCAGGGCTCGTCGTTCCCCGACAACGACTACGCGTGGGTGAACGTCGGCAGCGGCTGGTGGACGGTGCCCGTCGTGCTCGGCTGGGGAACCGTCTCCGACCAGTTGGTGCGCGGCTCGGCGGAGGCTCCCATCGGTGCCTCCATCTGCCGGTCCGGCTCCACCTCCCACTGGCACTGCGGGACCGTCCTCGCCAAGAACGAGACGGTCAACTACAGCCAGGGCGCCGTCCATCAGATGACCAAGACGAACGTGTGCGCCGAACCGGGCGACTCGGGCGGCTCGTTCATCAGCGGCGACCAGGCCCAGGGCGTCACCTCCGGCGGCTGGGGCAACTGCAGCAGCGGCGGCGAGACCTGGTACCAGCCGATCAACGAGATCCTGGGCCGCTACGGCCTGACCCTGCACACCGCCTGACCCGGTCCGAGGCGGGGCCCGCGTCAATCCGGTGGCGCGGTCCCCTCCGCACCGGCCATGATCCACAGTCATGACGACATCGCAGCACCCGCCGGTCCATGCCGCCGCCCGCAACAACGCGCTCTGGTGCGCCGCCATGAGCCGCACGCACGGTGTGACCGGCCGGTTCGCCGACGAGGCCTGGGCGTCGCCGGTCCGCACGCCTCTGTACTACCCGGACGCGGTGACCCTGGCGCCCGGCGCGGGCGCCGCCGCACTCGTGGCCCGGATCGACACCGATGCGCCGGGCGCCACGGTCAAGGACAGCTTCGGCGATCTCGATCTGAGCGACGCGGGATTCCGGGTGCTGTTCGAGGCCCGGTGGATCCACCGCCCGGCCGGCGCGTCCGGACTGGCCTTGTCCGGGGCGGCCTTGTCCTGGGACGTCGTGACGGACCAGGAGACCCTGCGGTCCTGGGCCCTGGCCTGGGACGACGACGATGCGGATCTCTTCCGACCCGCGCTCCTCGACGTACCCGATGTGCACGTGATCGCGGGCCGCGACGCCGAAGGGCAAGTGACCTCCGGCGCGGTGCTGAACCGGGGCGCCGACGCGGTCGGCGTCTCCAACGTCTTCTCCCGTGGAACGGGCACAGGCACAGACATTGCTTGGTCGTGCGTCCTGGACGCCGCGCACCAGCTGTATCCGGGCCTTCCGGTCGTCGGGTACGAGCATGGCGACGACCTCGCGACTGCCCTGCGGCACGGCTTCGAGGCGGTCGGCCCGCTGCGGATCTGGCTGAAGCCATGAAACGCCGGACGCGATCGCCTCGTAAGAGGCGCTGTCCGAACACGCCTTCCGCAGCTGGGAGATGATCGAGGCGTGAGCTTCCGTGCTGATGTCAGACGCGTCCGCGACCGTGAAGTTCCCTTCGTGCGGCGTCACCGGGCTCTCAGGGCTGCTGCGGGCCGCTGTCACCCGCTCGGGTTCTGCGGGACGTGGGCGTATCTGAGCACTGCGGGCGATGTGAGGAACGACGAGGCCGCGCTGCTGTGTGCGCTGGAGATGCTGGAGACGAGCCGGGCGGTGTGGCTGACGGAGATGGAGGCCTTCGCACAGCGGCGTCGCAGCGAGAAGGCCGCGCACCGTAGGACTCCCCGGCAGGACGAGTTGCGCTATCTGTGCGGCTGGAGATGGCCCGGTCCGCAGGCGAAGCAGGCGATGCTGGGCGAGGTCGACCGGCTCTGGACCGTGCATGCCCGGGCACCATTTCCGGATGTCCCCGCCGCCGACAAGAGCGACCTGGCCGAGCTGGACATGTGGACATGTGGCTCGGCGGCTGCGTCTCCGCCTGTCTCGCGAACCAGGGCGAGCTCGACACCGGCCGCCGGGACGTCCTCCTCGCGCATGTCCCTGAACTGCGCCGACACGGCGCCAGGTTCGGGTATCCGCAGGCATGCCCCGAAGGCTTCGACAGCTTCCGCCGTCTGCTGAGTATGGCCGAACTGATCGTCCATGATCTGGCCCGTGGTGCGTGGGACGAACAACGCCGCCGGTGAACAGCCGGCGTGGCACCGGCCCGCCACGGCTCGGCCAACTGGGTCAGAGTGCGCAGGAGTTGGCGTCACGGGTGGTGTGATGCACACGGAACGCGCCGGTACGGCGCCCGTGCACCGCCACCGCCACCGCGCACCTGTACGCACCGTACGAGCCGGGCAGGAGAGACCATGACCACCCACCACCCCGAATCCGCCACGAAGAGCACCCCGGTGCCGACATCCCTGTTCGCCGCGGAGCGCTCCGCCGAGATCGTCGCCGACAGCTTCGCCGCGACCCCCGACCCGCGGTTGCGCGAGATCCTCGGCTCCCTCGTCCACCACCTGCACGCCTTCGCCAAGGACGTGGACCTCACCGTCGACGAATGGGCCGCCGGCATCCGGTTCCTGACCGAGACCGGGCACACCTGCGACGACACCCGGCAGGAGTTCATCATGCTCTCCGACGTGCTCGGCCTGTCCATGCTGGTGGAGACCCTCGCGAACCCGGCCCAGGACCGGTACACGGAATCGACCGTGGAGGGCCCCTTCCACATGGTCGCATCGCCGCCCCGCGCACTCGGCGACAGCATCGACGAGGCGGCCGCGGGCGGTGAACCGTGCCTCGTCACCGGGCGGGTCACGGACGCCGACGGCGCCCCCGTCGCGGGCGCGAGCGTCGACGTGTGGCAGGCAGACGCGGACGGCTTCTACGACGTGCAGCGCCCCGGCGAGGTCCCCGACCGCAATCTGCGCGGACTGTTCACGGCCGACGACGACGGCCGTTTCCACTTCCGCACCATCGTGCCGCGCCACTATCCGATCCCCACCGACGGGCCCGTCGGCGGCCTGCTGCGGGCGACCGGACGGCACTGTTACCGCGCCGCCCACATCCACGTACAGGTGTCGTCACCCACGACGCGCACGCTCACCACGCACCTGTTCGTCGCCGACTCGCCCTACCTGGACTCGGACGCCGTCTTCGGCGTCAAGGAGAGCCTGATCCGTACCTTCGCCGAGGTCGACGATCCCGAACGGGCCGCCGCCCACGCCCTCCCGAACCCCTTCCGGCACGTCGACTTCCCGGTCACGGTCCAGCGCACCGGCACCTGAGCCCGTGCCGGTGCGCGCCGGCATCCGACCCCGAAGGCCACCACTGCCCCTCCCGGAGGACCCGCGCCATGAACGACCACCCCACCGATCCCACGGCCGGCCCCAGCCCCACCCCTGTCACCGTCCACGAGACACTGCCCACGCGCGTCCTCATCGGCCCCGGATCCCGCCACGACATCCCCCGCGAGACCGAGCGCATCGGCGCCCGCCGCATCCTGCTCGTCTCCACCGCGTCCGCGGCGGGTCCCGCCGACGAACTGGCCCGCGCCCTCGGCCCGTGCCTCGCCGGACGCTTCGACCGAATCGCCGCGCACACCCCCGTGACCGTCACCGAGGAGGCCGTGCGGGTGCGGGACGACGTGTCCGCGGACAGTGTCGTGGCGCTCGGCGGGGGCTCCGCCGTCGGGCTCGCCAAAGCCCTGTCCGTGCGCACCGGGATTCCGCAGATCGCCGTCCCCACCACGTACGCGGGGTCGGAGGCGACCCCGGTCCTCGGGGAGACCAGGGACGGTGTGAAGACCACCCGCCGCGGACCCGAGATCGCGCCGGGCACGATCGTCTACGATCCCGAACTGACCCTCACCATGCCACCGGGCCTCACCCTCACCAGCGCGCTCAACGCCCTCGCCCACGCCGTGGAGACCTTGTGGGCACCCCAGGTCACCGTCGTCGGTGAGGCGCTGGCGACGGAGGCCGCCGACGGCATCCTCGCCACCCTCCCGCGCGTCCTCGACGACCCGTCACATATCGGCCACCGAGGCCGGCTCCAGGAGAGCGCATGGCTCGCCGGGCTCTGCCTGGCCGGCACCCGCATGGGCCTGCACCACCAACTCGCCCACGCCCTCGGCGGCACCTACGACCTGCCCCACGCCGCCCTGCACACCCTGCTCCTGCCGCACGTGATGGCCTTCAACCTGCCGTACGCCCCGACGGCCGCCGCCCGCCTGAACCGGGTCGCCGGGGGAGACCCGGTGGCCGCCGTCACCCGGCTCGCCCGGTCCTACGACGGCCCGACCACGCTCACCGCCCTCGGTGTACCGCGCGACGGCCTGCGCCCGATCGCCGAACGCGTCGCCGCCGCACCGCACCCGAACCCCCGCACCGTGACGACCGACGCCGTCACCCGGCTCCTCGAAGGGGCCCTCTGAGGCTCGCGTGTGCGCCGCCTTGTGCCTCAACCTCCCACTGTGCGCCGCAGACTCACCCTCTGCGCGTGCGGTGCGCCCCCCGTCCGGGGCTTCGCGCCGGGCAAGCCGGGTGATACCGCTGGAGACACGGCTCACCGGCAGGGGGGATGAAGGGACTCGGCATGGCATACCAGGCACAGGTGGAAGCGGGGCGGCTGTCCGCCATAGCGAAGATTCTCGACCGGGCCGACGGCCACCTCAGCGCGGCGGTGCGCGACTGGACGTCGGTACCGGCCCACCTCGACGACCCGGACAGGCAGTGCATCCAGTCGCTGCTCGAGGTCTCGCGCAGCGCCTCCCACGATGTGACCCGCGCCGTTCAGCACGCCTGCAGCGGTGATCTGGCGCAGGCCCAGGCCCACCTGGAAGCGGCGCGCACGGCCCCCGACAAACACACCGCACTCGCGGCCGCCATGCCCTGGCCGCTGCCCGCACCGGTGCGCACGGCACTCCAACTCCTGCGCGGCATCCAGGGGTTCTTCAGCGCAGAAGCCGAAGACGCCTTCGTCCGCGCCCTCAGCTGCGACGCCCGCCAGGAGCGCGCGGCGAGCTGACCGGGAACCGCACACTCCACCCGAGCAACATGCGTCTCCCGCGTTCGGCGGGGGCATGACACTCATCGCACCCGTCATGCCCCAACTGCCGTGACAGGAGAGCATGTTGAAGCCCAGCAGGACAGTCAGTGCCACCCGAATCCTTCGCAGAGGGTCCCTGGTCACCGGCGGCGCCCTCGCCCTCGTCGTCGCGTTCGCGGGCAGCGCCCTCGCCGCGCCGCCGGCCGCCCTGCCCGCGAACGCGGACAGCACGGAGCAGACCTTCCAGCCCGCCTACGACTACGACACCGACGGCTGCTACCCCACCCCGGCCATCGGACCCGACGGCACCGTCAACGGCGGCCTCGCCCCGAGCGGAGCGCTCAACGGCCAGTGCCGCGACGCCGAGGACCTCGCCAACACCAACGGATACGCGCGCACCAAGTGCGACAACGGCTGGTGCGCCGTCATGTACGCCCTCTACTTCGAGAAGGACCAGGCGGTGGTGGGCAGCGGCCTCGGCGGCCACCGGAACGACTGGGAGCACGTCGTGGTCTGGGTGAAGGACGGCACCGCCCAGTACGTCGCCACGTCCGCCCACGGCGACTTCGTCGTCCATGCCCGCGACGCGATCCGCTGGGACGGCACCCACCCGAAGATCGTCTACCACAAGGACGGCATCGGCACCCACTGCTTCCGCCTCGCGACCTCCGGCGACGAACCGCCCGAGAACCACCGCGGCACCTGGCAGTTCCCCGCCCTCGTCGGCTGGAACGGCTACCCGGCGGGCCTGCGCGACACCCTGAGCACCCACGACTTCGGCAGCGCCACCTTCGGCCTGAAGGACGCGAGCTTCCCGAGCCATCTCGCGGCCGCGCTGCCCGATGGTGTGCCGTTCGACGTCAACTCCTGAATCTTCGCGGTAGTGCCGTGCTGGACACCGTCCCCGCGACCCGTGGGGACGGTGGGACGTCCGTCCTCGCGCCGATGCTTCCGCCTGCGCTCAGGAAGTCCATCCATCCGTCTGCCGCCGCAGTCGTCACCGTCGCCGCCTGCCTCGGCGCCCAGTCCGCGCCGCGCCTTCAGGGGGTCCACGTCAAGGACAACCTCGTCCCGCACGCCCAGGCCCGCGAGTTGGCCGTCGACTGGTGCGGGAAGGGCGCCCAGGTCACGTACAAGCCGGTGGTCCTCCCCGATGTCGGCCGCGCGCTCAGCAACCACTTCGGCCCGCATCCTCCAACTGCGATTCCCTGCCCGCCCAGTAGAAAAAAGGAGCGAAGGCGACGCGGTCCCCGTGGCAGCATGGCCGGGCTCCGCGGCCGTGGAGCGCCCACTCGAAGGAGACCAGGTCCGTGCCCCGCTCCGTCACCCTGATCCGCTCCGCCGCGCTGTCCGACGTCGCCGAGTACGCGTACGCGGCGACGGCGCCCGCCGACGCCCGGCTCGTCTTCCTCGCCGGCGCCTGCCCGCTCGACGAGGACGGCGCGACCGTGGCCGTCGGCGATCACGCCGGGCAGGCCGCCCAATGTGTCGCCAACATGACGACCGCCCTCGCCGAGGCCGGGGCCACGCTCAAGGACGTCATCAGCACGCGCGTCCTCGTGGCATCGACCCGGCAGGAGGACCTGGTCGCCGCATGGACCGTGGTCAGGGACGCCTTCGGCGAGCACGACGTGCCGAGCACCCTCATGGGCGTCACGGTGCTCGGCTACACCGATCAGCTCGTCGAGATCGAGGCCGTCGCGGCGGTCCTGGACGACTGAGGCCGGACGCGGAAACGGAGAAGGCCCAACTGTCGTGGAGGCGCACGACAGTTGGGCCCGGAGCCGGATCAGGCCGACGTGACCTTCACCGGTTCCGTCTCGGGGGAGCTGTGCCGCTGCGCCCAGTTCTCCAGCGCGGTCCGGCAGGCGTGGTCGAGGTGATGCAAGCCCGACAGGTCCACCTCGACGGGCCGGTCGTGCGGCAGTGCCTCCAGGCTGTCGAGGATCTTCGGCAGCCGCAGGAACGTCGCGTTGCCCGACAGGTGCGCCTGCACGGGACCCGCGCCCTTGTCGACGACCTCCAGCCTCACGTGCGAGGCGTCCCACGCCGTCTTCACGACGGACAGGGCCACGCCCACCAGCACGCCCTCGAACATGCTGACCGCGACGATCGACACCGCTGTGACCGCCAGGATCAGGACTTCCCCGCGATGCTCGCGCCACAGACCCACCATGGCCCGTACGGGAATGAGCTTCGCCCCGGCATGCACGAGGACGCCCGCGAGTGCCGGGATCGGGATGTACGCGAGCACCCCCGGCAGCAGCGCCGCGAACAGCAGCAGCCACACGCCGTGCATCACCCGCGACGCCTTGGTCCGCGCGCCCGCCTGCACGTTGGCGGCGCTGCGCACGATCACCGCGGTCATCGGCAGGGCGCCGAGGATGCCGCACACCGCGTTGCCCGCGCCCTGCGCCATCAACTCCTTGTCGTACTTGGTCCGCGGTCCGTCGTGCATCCGGTCCACGGCCGCGGCGCTGAACAGTGACTCGGCGGAGGCGATCAGGGTGAACGCCACGATCGTCCCGAGGAGACCGAGCCCGGCGAGCTCGCCGAAGGCGTCCAGGGACGGCGGCTGGACGGACTCGACGAGACCGCTGACCTCGACGGTGGCGACCGGCAGGTCCAGGGTGACGGCGGCGAGTGTCGCGAGACCGACGGCCGCCAGTGGACCCGGCACCACGCGCACCCGCCCGGGCAGGTGCTTCCACAGCACCAGCACGAGCACGGTTGCGGTGCCCAGGCAGAGCGACGCGAGCGAGCGGGTGCTGCCGAGCGCGTCCGCGAAGGCCCCCGGGAGACCGGCTATCTTGCCGAGCCCGGACTCGGGCGCCTTCGTGGCGAGGACCGAGTACAGCTGGCCCGCGATGAGCACGAGCCCGATGCCGGCCAGCATTCCTTCCACCACCGAGACCGAGATGGCCCGGAAGTAGCGGCCCACCTTCAGGGCGCCCATCCCGAGCTGCAGCAGCCCGGTCACGAGCACCACGACGCCGAGCACCGGGAGACCGAACTCCCGCACGGCCTCGTACACGAGCACGGTCAACCCGGCCGCGGGGCCGGACACCTGCAGACTGCTGCCGCGCATCAGACCGGTGACGATGCCACCGACGATGCCGGTCACCAGACCCAGCTCGGCGGGCACGCCGGACGCCACCGCGACCCCCACGCACAGGGGGAGCGCGACCAGGAAGACGACCAGCGAGGCGGTGAAGTCCTGCTTGAGATGAGGGTATTTGGTCATCGTCGACCTCACAGGGACTCGAACGCGTCGGTGGCGGCGCGGTGTTCGCGCACACCGCCCGTGTGCACTTCGTAGTACCAGCCGCGTAGGCGCAGCCGTCCGTCCGCGAGGCGTCGCTCGACGCAGGGGTACGAGCGCAGCCTCAACAGCTGGGTGAGCACGTGCTGTTGCACTGCTTCGGCGACGGTCGGGTCGGCGGGGTCCTCTGCGGACGGCGAGTCCGCGGCGTGCGCGAGCCAGTCGCGCACGGCGGGCACGGTCCCGAGGTCGTCGCCGCGCACCAGGGCGCCGATCGCGCCGCAGTGCGAGTGTCCGCAGACCACGATGTCCTGGACCCCGAGCACCTCCACGGCGTACTCGATGGTGGCGGTCTCCCCGCAGGGGTGCTCGGTGGAGTAGGCGGGCACGATGTTGCCCGCGGTGCGCAGTTCGAAGAGCTCCCCGGGGCGGGCTCCCGTGATCAGGGCCGGCACGACGCGTGAGTCGGAGCAGGTGATGAACAGAACCTGCGGCGACTGGCCGTCGGCGAGCCGGGCGAACTCCTCAGGGCGTTGTCCGAACGTGCGGGCGTTGTCGATGAGGGGCTGCATATGTGTTGATTCCTCCTGGCGCGCCGTGGGGGACGCGTCGGACGTGCAGGACAGGTGTCACGGGCACGGTGGGGCGCGGTCCGCTCGGACGCGTGTGCGGGAGCGAACGGGCGCGCGAAGGCGCGCCGCGACTGCGATGGCGCGGCGGCGTACGGGGGGCGTGCCGCGCGAGTCCTCTCACCTCGGTTCATGCTCCCCCTCTCCGCTTTCCGTACACCAAGAAAGTTCCAACGGTTGGTCAACCGAAGGTCAAGAAGAAGGTTAGCTGTGCAAAGGTGATCGTGGGGTTAACGCGAGGTTGCCGACCTGAGGATGCGTGGAAAGTGCGGTGTGTTTGGCGTGAACGACACGTTGGGGCGCGGTGGTTGACGCGGGCATCCATGGGGTGACGTGAAATACCGATGCCGGTGGGCGTGTTGAGGTCACGTCCGTCCACGCCGTCGCCTTTTTCGAGGAGAGACCGTGAGTACGCCCGTTCCTCGGTTCATCACCTTCGACATGTACGGAACGCTGACCGACTTCGCCATCGGCGCCGCCGCCCGCGCGGTGGTCGAGGATGTGGCCTCGGCGGAGCAACTGGACATCTTCGAGCACCGGTTCGGCCGCTACCAGCTCGACGAGGCGATGGGGGACTGGCGTCCGTACGGCGAGGTCGTCGCCCGCGCCTTCGAGCGCGCCTGCGGGAGCGCCGGTATCGCGTTCCGGCCGGGCGACGCGGCCGAGGTCTACGAGCGGATCCCGGGCTTCGGCCCGCACCCCGACGTCCCCGGGGCGCTGGCGCAGCTCGCCGGGCACGTCCCGCTGGTGATCATCTCGAACGCCGCGAACAGCCAGGCCGGACGGAACGTGGCCCTGCTCGGAGCCCCGTTCCACGCGGTGTTCACGGCGGAGATGTCACGCGCGTACAAACCTCGGCTGCGCGCCTTCGAGTTCGCGTACGAGCGGCTGGGATGCCGCCCCGAGGAGACGATGCACGTCTCGTCCAGCCCGCGCTACGACCTGCAGTCGGCGACCGACCTGGGAGTGCGGGACACGGTGTACCTGAACCGGGGCCACGAGCCGTCGGTGCCCGCCTATCACGCCCACGAAGTCACCTCGCTCACCCAGGTGGTGGACCTTCTGGGCCGGTGACGGCGGAGACGGCGGAGACGGAAAAGAGGGCGGGGGTGCGGTTCGTCACCGCGTCCCCGCCCTCCCGGTCGATCAGGCGCCGCTGGCGTCGAGCATCCCGTCCCGCTCGACGATCTTGACGCGCTCGCGTCCCTGCGGCTCGCCGAGCGCCTTCTCGGCGGCGTCAAGCCGGTGCCAGCCCTCCCACGTGGTGTAGCGGACGCCCCGCTCTCCCAGGTACGCCTCGACGGCCTCCGGCGCGGGGGAGTCCGGGGTGTGCAGCCGGCCGGTGGTGAAGTCCTCGAGCAGGCTGCTCACCGTCTCGTTGGCGTCGCCCTTGGTGTGACCGATGAGGCCGATCGGGCCGCGCCGGATCCAGCCGGTCACGTACGTGGACCGCAGGTGCTCCCCGCTGTCCTCGATGACGCGGCCGGCCGCGTCCGGCACCGTGCCGCTGGCCAGGTCCCAGGGCAGCTTCGGCAGTTCGTCGGAGAGGTAGCCGACCGCGCGGTACACGGCGGTGACGTCCCAGTCGGTGTGGACGCCGGTGCCCTTGACGTTCCCCGTGCCGTCCAGTTCGGTGCGCTCCGTGCGCAGACCCACGACCCGGCCGTCCTCGTCGAGGATCTCGCTCGGCGACTCGAAGAAGTGCAGGAACAGCTTGTGCGGACGCTCGCCGATGTCTCGGATCGCCCAGTTCTCCAGGGTCTTGGCGACCATGTCGGCCTGCTTGTTGCCGCGCCGGGTCGCGATCGACCCCTCGTCGTAGTCGATGTCCTCGGGGTTGACGATGACCTCGATGTTCGGGGAGTGGTCCAGCTCCCTGAGCTCCATCGGGCTGAACTTCGCCTGCGCGGGGCCGCGACGGCCGAAGACGTGGATCTCGCGGGCCCTGTTGGCCTTGAGCCCCTCGTGCACGTTCGCCGGGATCTCGGTCGGCAGCAGTTCCTCGGCGGTCTTCGCCAGGATGCGGGCGACGTCGAGGGCGACGTTGCCGACACCGAGCACGGCGACCTTCTCGGCCTCCAGCGGCCACGTCCGGGGTACGTCGGGGTGCCCGTCGTACCAGGAGACGAAGTCCGCCGCGCCGTACGAACCCTCGGACTCGATCCCCGGGATGTCGAGCGCCCGGTCGGCGGTCGCGCCCGTGGAGAACACGACGGCGTCGTAGAACGAGCGCAGTGTGTCCAGGTCGATGTCGCGCGGGTAGTCGACGTTGCCGAAGAGGCGGATCTGGGGCTTGTCGAGGACCTGGTGCAGGGCGTTGACGATGCCCTTGATCCGGGGGTGGTCGGGGGCTACGCCGTAGCGGATCAGGCCGAAGGGGGCCGGCATGCGCTCGAAGAGGTCGATGGACACGCCGGGTTCGTCGGCCGTCGCGGACTTGAGCAGTGCGTCAGCGGCGTAGATACCGGCGGGGCCGGCTCCGACAATGGCGACCCGCAGGGGGCGAGGCATGTTCAGGTTCCCTTCGAGTGGGGCGGGTGGTGCTCGAAGGAATCTTAAAGTAAGGCAAGCCTTAGTTGGCAGGCGGGTCGGGTCTATGACCTCATAAGGATCACTTATGAGGTCGATCGGCATTCCTTTGGGGTCCCGGACCGCCCCGATCCGGGCCTTGTTCGCGGGCTCAGAGGGCGGCGAGCCGGGCCGCGACCGTGCGGGCCGGATCCCCCATCAGGATCATGTAGTGGTTGCAGTCGGGCACGGGCTCGGACGTCAGGTTCAGCACCTTCGAGGTCCAGTAGCCGACCAGTTCGGGCGGGAGCATACCGGGAGCCGCGCCGAGCAGGCCGAACGGGGCGTACAGCAGTCGGGCCGGCAGCGTCAGGCCGGTCAGGTCGTGACCGAAGTCCTCGCCGCGGACCAGCAGTTCACGCCCGTCGTGTCGGACCGCCGGCTCCTGCGCGCGCGAGCGACGGGCGCCCACCGGCCCGGTCAGGTCGTAACGGACGTACGCCTCGATGTCCTCGTTCCAGTGCGGGCCGAGCGCGGGGTGCCCGCGGAAGAACGCGACGTAGTCCTCGTCGCTGTCGTACGTCAGAGCCAGCCGCTCGATCGCCGGACCGAGGGTGGCGTCGAGCAGCGCGTCGGGGTCCGCGCCCGCGGGGACCGGCAGCGGGAGCCCGCCGTCCACCAGCAGGACACCGCCGAAGAGCCGGGGCGCGCGGGCGGCGGCGCGCAGGACGACGTACGCCCCCATGGACTGGCCCATGAGCGCCACCGGGCGCCCGCCGCCCCAGTACTGCGCCGCCGCGCACACGTCGTCGGCGTGCCGGTCGATGCCGTACGGGCCGTCGGCGGCGGAACTGCCGCCCCTGCCCCGCAGGTCGAGGGCGTACAGGGACCACTCCGGCGGCAGATGGCGGGCGACGGCGGCGAACGACATCGCGGACGCCGTGATCCCATGGGCCGCCACGGCGATCCGCCGGCCCGTGCCGAAGCGCAGCACCCGCAGGGTCGCGCCGTCCACCGGGAGATCGAGTTCGACCGGCTTGGTCATCGGTACGTGTTCCTTCCGCTCGGGGTGTGCCGGGCCGCGGACGGCTCAACCGCCCAGCGCGTGCACCTGGTTCATGATCGCGCGCATCTGCGGCGCGGACTTCTGCGCGTAGTCGCCGCCCGTGTAACCCCACCAGTCCCAGCGGCCCTGAGGGTTGCCGCGGGCGACGCTGATGTCGGTCTGCGGGTAGAGGACAACCAGGTCATTGGTGTCGGCGTACTCGTTCGGACGGGACCCGCGGGCGAACCGGTCGCCGAGGAAGGGGTTGTCGCTGAGGCAGCCGTGCGGGGCGACGACCAGCTTGCACGCGGCGCCCTTGGCACAGGAGTCGGGCGTGTACAGAAAACTCTTGCCGCCCATGCTGTACCACTGGGCCCAGCCGCCGGGCACATAGCGGCCCTGGTCGTACGCGTCGAGCGTCCCGGTCCGCACGGCCGCGGGCGCCTTCACCGGGCCCAGCCAGTGGCTCAGCATCTCGCCCCGCGGGTCGTTGCCGCAGTCGATGAGGAACGGGTAGGCGGTGGCGCCGCAAGGGAGCGGACCGTTCGGCGTGGGCCTGCCGTGCCCGGCCGGATCGGCGTCGTGGTAAGTGAACACGGCCTTGCCGCGAGCCCCACCACGGGGTACGTGCCGGTGATGTTCAAGGACGGCAGAGCGGGCTCGTCGGCGTGAGCGGGGGCACCGAGGCCGAGAACCGCCGCGGCGACGGCGGTGACGACACCGGCGACCCGGGTCCTGACGCGCATGCGCATGACGTGGCACTCCTTCTGCCGGCCTTCTGTCGGCGAACGTCGGGGCGGCCGGATCGCGGAGCGCGAAGCCGACGCCCGACATGGTTGGCCGCGACGAGCACCGCGCGTAATGGACGAGATCACCACCACGCCCCGCCGACGGGTGGAGAACTCCGCAACCCCTGCGCTCCGCGACGATTCCCCTTTCCCTCACCACAGGGCCACAGATGTGCGATATGACTACGCGGGTGACGACGACGCACCCCGGCAGCCTGTTGCGCCTGCTGCGCGAGGAGGCGGACGCGGCGGCCTTCCACACCGTCGGCGCGGAACCGGAACACGTCGAGGACGCCCCCGCCATCCGCGCGCTGCCGGCCGCGCACCGCCGCCGCGGGGCCGCGCTCGCCGGCCTCTACGAGACCGCGGGAGACCTCGCCTCCCTGCGCGACGTGGAGGACGTCCTACGGGTCATCGTCCGCCGCGCCCGCACGCTCGTGGGCACCGATGTCGCGTACCTGCTGCTCAGCGACGCCGAGGCGGGCGACACCTACGTCTACGTCACCGACGGCATCACCACCGAGGCGTTCCGCACCGGCCGCCTCGCCGTCGGCACCGGGCTCGATGGCCTCGTCGCCGAGACCGCGCAGCCGTGCCACACGCCCTGATCGGCGACGGCTGTCGGCGCGGCGACGAAGCACTGCACGTCCATCTGGCACTCGAGATCGAGACGACGGCACAGCGGTAACGGACAGCACACGGCTCACCAGCCACAGCCAGCAGAAGAGGGGAAACCGCATGATCAAGGGTCTCAGCAAGCTCGAGGTCATCACCTTGTTCGCCGAGGACCTGGCCGCCACCAAGGCGTTCTACACGGACGTCTTCGGCCTGGAGGTGGTCTACGAGAACGAGGACTCCGCCGTCATCAAGTTCGACAACCTGATGCTGAACGTGCTGACGGTGGCCAACGCGCCCGAACTCGTCACCCCCACCGCCGTCGCGGGCGCCGACACCGGCCCACGGGCACTGTTCACCCTCGAGGTGGCCGACGCGAACGCGGTCTGCGCCGAGCTCGAGCGCCACGGCGTGGCCCTCCTCAACGGCCCGATCGACCGCCCCTGGGGCCGGCGCACCGCCGCCTTCGCCGACCCGGCGGGTCATGTCTGGGAGATCGCCGAAGTCCTGCACGACTAGGGACTGCCCGGCGCATTCGTTCCGTACCTCGCTACCCTTCCGCCGTGGAGCTCTACTTCGATCCGGTGCCGCTGCCGGGTGACGCGCGTGCGTTGTTCCAGGGGCGGTGGGCGGACCGGAAGTGGCTCAACGTGCCAGGGACCGTTCTACGGAGCCGACACCGACAACTGCGGCACGGGCCGGATCCATGCCCCGGAGCTCGTGCTCTATGAGGGCGATCACTTCACCGAGTACGTCTACCAGCAGCCCCGTAGCGTGGAGGAGCTCCGGCAGTTGATCGACGCCGCCGAGGCGGAGGCCTTCTCCGGCTACGGCTGTGACGGCGACGACCACTGGACGCCCGCGGCGGTCCGGGAATGGCGGCGCGACAGAGGCCGGATCAGGGAGTACCTGGCGGACCGGCGTGGCGCGTGGGAGGCCCACGACGAGAAGTCCGCGCAGGGCACCGCTCCCGCCGCCCGCGACTACGCCACGTACCTCGACGGTGACCTGGCCGCTCACCTCAGGGCTTACCTCTTCTGGCTCGACGAGCGGCGCCCTCCGACGCTGACGGACCGGCTGCCACCCCTCTAGCCGAGGCCGCTCCACAAGGTACTTGGCCCAGTGTCGAGGTCGTCCGACGATTCACCCGACACGGCCCGGACGCGGGGTCGGGCTCCGGCCGATCAGACCGGAGCCCCCGCGATCAGCCCACCAGATCGGGGGAGCGCAGCATCTCCCGCGGGATGCCCCACGCGTCGACGAGGTCGACCGCGAGCGGCCTGACCTTGCGGCAGAGGTCGTTGACCTCGCTGCTGATCGCCTTGGAGCGTTGGACGGTCAGCCGGCCGTGCTCCATGAACCAGGCCCGGTCGGCCTCGATCGTGGACAGGGCGAACAGGTCGCACAGCAGCCCCAGCGCGACCTTGTTGCCGTCGTCCGGCAGCGTGCGCACCTTGTCGACGAACGCCTCGAGCACCAGACGCTCGACATGGGCGCGCGCCACAGCGATCACGTGATCCTGCACATGGGAGAAGACGACGCCGGGATTGCGTTTCTGGTCCATCCCGCGCTTGAGCCGCCGCGCCAGCCCGGCGAGCATGTGCTCCTCGCGGAAACGGACCATGGCGAGCTGGTACTCCGAGTCGAGCAGACCGGCCTCCTGGTCCCACTCGTCACCGCCGGGCAGCAGGTCGCGCACCCGCTCCAGCAACTTGTGCGCCGACGTCTTCTCGATGACCGTCTCGACGGCCTGGCCGGTGACGAACCGGACCATGCCGAGCTGATCGAGATCCTCGAATTCCTGCGCGAAGTTGGTGAGAAGCCCCTTGGCCACGAGCTGCAGCAGGACGTGGTTGTCGCCCTCGAACGTCGTGAAGACATCGCTGTCCGCCTTGAGCGCGGCGAACCGGTTGACGGCGAGATAGCCCGCGCCGCCGCACGCCTCGCGGCACTCCTGGATCGTCCGCGTCGCGTGCCAGGTGCCGAGCGCCTTGGTCCCCGCGGCCCGTGACTCCAGCTCGCGGCGGGCCTGATCGTCGCCCCGCTCCTGCGAGAAGACCTCGTGCAACTGGGTGCGGACCACGTCCTGGGCGAAGTGCAGGGCGTAGGTGCGGGCGACGAGCGGCAGGAGGCGGCGCTGGTGCATGCCGTAGTCGAGCAGCAGCTGCTCCTCGGTGTCCGATGCCGCCTCGAACTGCCGACGGCGCACCGCGTACTTCGTGGCGATCGCCAGCGCGACCTTCGCCGCGTTGATGGCGCCGCCGCCCACGCTGACCCGCCCCTGGACCAGAGTGCCGAGCATGGTGAAGAAGCGGCGGCCCGGATTCTCGATCGGGCTCTCGTACGCGCCCTCCGGCGTGACGTCGGCGAACCGGTTGAGCAGCGCCTCGCGCGGCACCCGCACACCGTCGAACCAGATGCGGCCGTTGTCGACGCCGTTGAGCCCCATCTTGCGGCCGGCGTCCTCGATCCGGACACCCGGGGCGGGCTCGCCGTCGACGCGGACCGGCACGACGAACGCGTGCACCCCCTCGGACCGGTCGCCCACCTTCAACTGGGCGAACACGACGGCCAGTTCGGCATGGCGGGCGGCGTTGCCGATGTAGTCCTTGCGCGCGGCGTCGCCGTGCGTGGTGATGACGAACTCCTGGCGGTCGGCGTCGTACGTCGCCACCGTGCCCAGCGCCTGGACGTTGGAGCCGTGCCCGGTCTCGGTCATCGCGAAGCAGCCCATCAGCTTCCCGGTGATCAGGTCCGGCAGGTAGGCCCGGTGGTGCCGCTCGGTGCCGAGGTGCAGGATCGCGCCGCCGAAGAGCCCGAACTGCACCCCCACCTTCACCAGAAGCGACAGATCGCCGAAGGCGAGCGTCTCGAACGCGGCGATCGAGGCACCGATGTCGCCGCCCCCGCCGTACTCCTTGGGGAACCCCATCCCCGTCTGGCCGGTCGCCGCCATCGTGACGGCGAGCTCGCGCACCCGCTCGCGGAACGCGTCGATGCCGAGCTCCTCGGCTTCTTCCAGGACGGAGGCGTGCGCCGCGAGGTTCGTGCGGACCAGGTCGCGGATCTCGGCGTACTCGCCGTCGAGCACCGCGGTGAGGGCGCGTACGTCGATGTCGGGCTGCACGTAACCGCCCGAGGGCGTGGAGGCATCGGTGATCATGGTGCCCAGGTACCCCGTCGGGTCCGGGTGCAAGCAGCCGCCCGCCGCGGTGCCCCCGGATGCCGGTCCGCGGCCGATCGCCCGCGCCACCCCTCGCCCCAACGGCGGCCCGCACTGTGTCATCATGCGATGACATCGCTTGGTGACATGAAGAGGAAGTCTTCCTTGCAGCCCCCTATACGGTCGACCGTGCCGACTCCCGATGGAACCGAACCCGATGGACCCGAACCGGACGTGCCGGCATCCGCGCTCCGCCACCCGCGCGCTCTGGTGCCCGTGCTCGTCTCCCTCGGGATGCTCGTGGCCGTGGTCAGCAGCCTCGGCGCGCCGCTGATCCCGACGATCGCCGCCGAGGACCATGTCGCTGTCTCGACCGCACAGTGGGCGCTGACGGTGACGATGCTGGTGGGGGCCATCGCCACGCCGGTGATGGGGCGCCTGGGCGACGGCCCGCACCGCAAGAACGTGATCCTGGGCGGCCTCGTCTTCGTCCTCGCCGGCAGCGTCCTCGCGGCCCTGCCTCTCGGTTTCGCCTGCCTCCTGATGGGCCGGGCCCTCCAGGGCGTGGGAATGGGCCTCGTCCCGCTCGCCATCGCCACCGCCCGGGACGCGCTGCCGCCCGCCCGGGCACGGTCCGCGGTGGCGACGCTGTCGCTCACCACGGCCGCGGGCGTCGGCCTCGGCTACCCGATCACCGGCATGTTCGCCGAGTACCTCGGCATGTACGCCGGCTTCTGGTTCGCGGCCGTCACGGCCGCCCTCGCACTGACCGCCACCCTGATCGTGGTGCCCCGCGCACCCCACCGCCCCAGCGTTCCGATGGACGTCCCCGGCGCGCTGCTGCTGGCCGGCGGCCTGGCGGCGCTGCTGATGACCCTCGCCGAGGGCGAGCGATGGGGCTGGGACTCGGTGCCGCTGCTCGCGCTGGCCGCCGCGGCCGTCCTCCTGCTCGCCGGCTGGGTCGCGCACTCGCTGCGCAGTACCCACCCGCTGATACGGGTACGGCTGGTCAAGGACCGCGGCGTCCTCGTCGCCAACCTCACCACGATGGTCGGCGGCGTCGGCACGTACCTCCTGATCGCGCTGGTCACCCGCTACGTGCAGACGCCCGAGTCCGCAGGCTACGGCTTCTCCGCCTCCATCGTCGTCACCGGACTGCTGCTCGTGCCGTTCTCGGTGGCCAGCCTCGTCACCGGCCGCCTCGTCGGGCTGCTGGGGCGCGCCGCGACACCCGGGCGCATGCTCCCGCTCGGCTGCCTGCTCTCGCTCGGCTCCCTCGTCTGCTTCCTCCTCGCCCGCTCCAGCCTGTGGGGCATCGGCTCGATGATGGCGCTCGCCGGACTCGGCGTCGGTGTCACCTTCGCCGTCACCCCCGGTCTGATCGTCGCCGGGGTGCCGGCCGCGGAGACCGGCAGCGCGATGAGTTTCAATCAGGTCGTGAAGTACATCGGATACTCGACCGGCAGCGCCCTCAGCGCCGTCATCCTGCAGGCGGCCACCGCCCCCGGCGCGACCTTGCCGAGCAACGACGGCTACCGCACCGCGGGCCTGGTCGGCTGCGCCGCCTTCCTCGTCACCGGCATCCTCGCGGTGGTGTTCACCCGCGCGGGCAGGCGGCTCCGCCCGTCCGTCGTCGCGGCGGTCAATACCGGCCCGGCCGTCAGCGGCGAACCCGCGCCGTCCGCGCCGAGTGCCTCGTGACCGCGGCGCAGACGGCACCGCGCCGCAACGCCACCCGCAGCCGGGAGGCGCTCCTGGCCGCGGCGACCGCGCTCTTCTCCGAGCGGGGCTACGACCGCACCACGATCCGCGAGATCGGCGAACGCGCCGGTGTCGACCCGGCCCTCATCGCCCGCTACTTCGGCAGCAAACCGCTGCTCTACGTGGAGGTGCTGCGGGCCGAACACGGCGACACCCCGCCCGACGACCTGCTCACCGAACCCCGCCTGCGCGAGGTCGCCCGGCGTGCGGAGCGGCGCGGCCCGGTACCGCTGCTCCGCGTCGCCGTCGAGCCCCTGCGGGACGCGGCGGCCCAGGAAGCGACCCGGGCCGCACTGCGGGACCGCCTCGTGGAACCGTTGCGGGCCCGCTTCACCCGGGAGGGACACGACCGGCCGGGGCTGCGCGCCGACGTGCTGGTGGCGGCGGTCTCGGGAGTGCTGCTGGCCCGCCATTCCGGGGCCTTCGACGACCTGGCCGACGCGGAGGTGGACGACGTCGTCGACATCCTCCTGGAGACCCTCGCCGCGCAGGGCCCCGCCGACGCCCGATGAACCTCGCGGGACGCACCGGTACAACCCGGTGGCGTTCGGCAGGAAGATCGGGAAGGCTCACCGCATGGTTTCGGTGGTGCAGAACGTAGCGATCGATTGTGCGGACGCCTATGAACTGGCGCGGTTCTGGAGTGCGGTGACGGGCCGTCCGCTGGACCCGGAGGCCAGGCCGGGGGACCGGGAGACTCAGGTGCCGCTCGCCGAGGGCCCGATGCTGTACTTCAACCAGGTACCCGAGACCAAGACCGGCAAGAACCGGATCCATCTGTGCCTGCGCCCCGAGACCTCCCGGGACCAGGAGGTGCAGCGATTGCGCGGGCTCGGTGCGGGTTTCGTCGCCGACCACACGCATCCCGACGGTACGGGCTGGGTGATCCTGGCCGACCCGGAGGGCAACGAATTCTGTGTGCTGCGCAGCGAGTCCGACCGGGCGGCCACGACGTCCTGACACCTGCCGACCTCCTGAGCCGGCGCCGATCGCGGCGCCGGCCGGTCGGACCAGGCCTTCCGCGCCCCGTACGGTGTCCGGACGCGCACTCGCGTCACGTCACCGTCCGCTCGCACCGAAGGCCCCATGTCCGCTGAATCACAGCCCGCACCGCCCCGGCGTCCCGAGGACCCGGCCCACCCACGGCCCGCCGTCCTCCCGGTGTCCGACTGGGCGGACGCCCTGCGTCGCACACCGGGGGTGATGTGGCGTGACGACATCTCCGACTACGCGGCCGCGCTCACCTACTACTCCCTCCTGGCCGTGCTGCCCGCCCTGCTCGTCACCGCCATGGCGTACAGCCTGATCAGCCCGGAGACCGCGAAGGACTTCATCGCGCACGTCACGGACTACGCGCCCGGCCAGTCGGGCGCCCAGCTCCACGACGTGCTCTCCCGGACCGTGCACACGGGCACGGCCGCCTGGACGCTGCTCGCCGCCGGCACGGTGAGCGCCCTGTGGTCGGCCTCCAGCTACCTGGCCGTCTTCCGCCGCGCGCTGCACCGCATGCACCACACCCCCGACCGGCGCTCCACCTGGCGCAAGGCCCACCGCCTCGTGCTGACCGCGCTCGCGCTGCTCGGCCTGCTGCTCGTCAGCGCTCTCGTCCTGCTCCTCACCGGTCCGGCCGCCGAGCGCCTGGGCCGCCTGATCGGGCTCGACACCGTGGCGGCGTGGGGCTGGAGCCTGCTGCGCTGGCCGCTCCTGCTGTGCGTAGTGGCACTCCTCGTCGTCCTCGTCTTCCGCACCGGCCCCCCTGTCGCACGGACCCGGGACCGCACCCTGCCCGGCGGTGCCCTCGCCGCGATCCTCTGGCTCACCGTCTCCGCCGGCTTCGCCGTGTACGCCTCCGTGCTGAGCACCTACAGCAGGCTCTACGGCTCGCTCGCCGGCAGCGTGGTCTTCCTCATCTGGCTGTGGCTGTCCAACCTCGCCCTGCTGGCCGGCGCGCAGTTCAGCGCCGAGCTGCGCACGACCCGCGGTCCTGCGCCGTCCCAGCCCTCAGTAGCATGAGCGGATGCTGGCCTACGCTCCCTCGGTCCTGTGCCTGCTGGCGTTCGGTTGGGGGGTGTTGCGCGACCGGCGCAGAGTCAGCAACGCCGTCCTGCTCGGACTCACCCTCGTCTTCGCGCTGACCGCACTCGTCTTCCAACTGGTCTCCAGGCGCCCGCAGTTCAGCGACGACCTGGCGGTCGCCCTGCTGGTGCTGGCCGCGCTGAGCGTCGTCACGCTGGCCGGATTCCTGCTCGCCAACGGCGTCACCATGGTGCGCAAGGAAGGCAGAAGCCCGGGTAACCTGCTGTCCCTGGGCGTCGGACTCTCCCTGTTCGCGCTGCTCGCCCTGCTGATCGCCGCCCTGGTACTGCACACGCGCGTACTGATGGTGGTCGCCGGCACCGCCGTCCTGCTCGCCGGGCACGGCGCCTTCCTCTTCCTGTGCTTCCTCCTGTACGCCACGCTCTACCAGCGCCTGCGGATCCGCCGCAGGGCCGACTACGTGGTGGTCCTCGGCTCGGGACTCATCGGCGGCGACACCGTTCCGCCCCTGCTGGCCAGCCGTCTCGACCGGGCCGCGAAGGAACACGCCAGGCTCATGCGCAAGGGCCGGCGGCCGGTACTCATCACGTCGGGCGGGCAGGGGCCGGACGAGGACCTGCCGGAGTCGCACGCGATGGCCGACTACCTCGTCACCCGCGGCTTCCCGCCCGAACTCGTCGAACGCGAGGACCGGTCCACCAGCACCGAGGAGAACCTGAACTTCAGCAAGGCGATCATGCGGAAGGCGAACCCGGCGTACCGCTGCGTCGTCGTCACGAACAACTACCACGTCTTCCGGGCTGCGGTGACCGCCCGGCGCGCAGGGGTCCGAGGACACGTCGTGGGCGCGTCCACGGCGTCGTACTTCTGGCCGAGCGCCATGATCCGCGAGTTCGTCGCCCTGCTGCTCACCTATCGCCGGACCAACGCAGCCCTGTTCCTGCTCGTCGCCCTGGGAGGCGCGTGCATCTGGTGGCTTGCCTGGCCGTTCACCGGCCGCGTCTCACTCTTCGACGTATGAGACCGTGGGCCGGTGTCGGGGTGACGCAAGGAGATCACGCTTGCCGCAGTGTGAACATGACCGTCCTGGGTAGTGTGAGAGCCTCGTTGCGCAGCGGGGCGCGGACGATGTGGAGGATGTCCGGAACCCCCGTGCAGCACGCGTAGGGCACAACTGGCTCTGCGATTTCGCTTTGAAGGGTGGTGGGGGCCCGCGTTTGCGGGCTCCACGTTCATGGTTTCCTCCCCGGAGCCGCAGGGCTCCCGCGGTGCAGGACTGGCCAGTCGGCCCGTGAGAGTCTCGTATCCGATGCTGGTCGCCGACGGGGCAGGGAGAGTCGTCTCCCACAACGACGAAGCGGCCGTCCTCATGCCCGGACTGATCGTGGGTGCCGCGCTCGCCGACGTGGCACCCGCCTGGCTCGCCGACGCGCACGAGGAGAGGGCGCGGGATGCGGGCGACCACGCCGCTTCCGTGGCCGGTGGCCTCATGGGTGAGTACTGCGTCGAGGCGTTTCCCGGCGCCGGTCCGGCGGGCTGCGTGACCTGGTGGCTCGTGGACGACGGCGATCTCCGCTTCGTCCAGGCCCAGTTGGACAGCGAGCGGGCGCAGATACGAGCACTGCAGGAGATCTCCAGCGAACTGCTGTCCTCCTTGAACGTGGAACGGTGCATGGAGGTGACCGCCTCGATGGCAGCCCGGCATCTGGCCGACGCGGTCGTCGTCGTCGGAGTGGGCAGCGGCCGCTCCTATCCGGTGACCTGGGCCTGCGCGGACGGATCGATGACGCAGCAGCGGATCCGCATGAACCCGGAAGAGGTGCCGGGCCTGGAGGAGGCACTCCTGGGGTTCCCTCCCGTGCCGTCCCGGTGGATCGACCCGGCGCTGATCCCCGCCTGGGCCATCCCCGAGGGCTTCGCGCGGGACGCGTCGCAGATCGGTTCGGTCGTGGTGGTCCCGCTGCCCGGGCACGGCCTGCCGGCCGGGGCGATCGTGATGATGCGCCGCGGGCGGGAGGCGGCCTTCACCGAGGCGGAGGAGGCCTTCGCCCGGCTGTTCGCGGCGCGCGCCGGTGCGGCCCTGTCGGCGGCACGCGTGTACGCCGAGCAGACCCGCATCACCGATGTGCTGATGCGCGAATTGCTGCCGCCGCGCGTGGAGCAGGCCAAGGGCATCGACTTCTCCGCCCGCTACCGCGCCTCGGCCGCCACCGAGCGCATCGGCGGCGACTTCTACGACGTCTACCCCGCCGACAGCCCGGAGGGGGAGACCTTCGCCGTCCTGGGCGATGTCTGCGGCAAGGGACTGGAAGCGGCCGTCCTGACCGGCAAGATCCGCAACGCGGTCGAGGCGCTCCTGCCGTTCACCTCCGACCACGCCCGGCTGCTGACGCTGCTGAACAGCGCGCTGCTGTCGTCGCACCACACCCGCTTCGCCACCATGGCCCTGGCGTCGGCCAAGCGGGTAGGGGGTCAGGTGCGGCTGCGCGTGACGAGTGCGGGACACCCGACTCCGCTGCTGATCCGGGCCGACGGCAGGGTCGAGACGGCGCAGACGCGCGGCACCCTGGTCGGCGCGCTGCCCCAGGTGGAGTCGACCACCGCGGTGATCGACCTGGAACCCGGCGAGACATGCCTGTTCTACTCTGACGGAATCACCGAAGCCCATGGTGGACCGCTGGGGGACCGTATGTTCGGAGAGGAACGGCTCCACGGCGTGCTGGCCGAGTGCGCGGGCCTGCCCGCGGAGGCCGTCACCGAGCGTGTGCAGATGGTCGCCTCGCAATGGGTCGGGGACGGCCACCACGACGACATGGCGGTTCTCGCGATCACGGCACCACGTTCCGCACATCTGACGGCGGTGGACGGACACACTCGGGGCAGGTTCACCGCATGACCATCAGTGAAACGGCCGCAGGCACTCCGGAGCTGACCCGCGACGAGCTGCGGGAGCAGCTCTGGCAGGCGGCGATCGGCTGCGACGAGACCCACGCGGTGGCACTGGCGCGGCACGCCGTCGGCTCCGGCGCACCGGACCAGGTGCTCGCCGCGGCCGAGCAGGTGCTGCTGGACCTGATCGCGTCGGTGCAGCGACGGGTCGGCGTGGAATGGGCGGCCAACAAGATCTCCGTCGCGCAGGAACACGCGGCGACCGCGATCAACGAGCGCTGCATCTCCGCCGTCGCGGACGCCGCCGCCCTCGCCGTCGCCGCGATCGGTGCGCCCCGCGGCCGGGTGACGGTGGCGTGCGTGGACGGCGAATGGCACGCGCTGCCCGCCCGGCTGGTGACCGAAGTGCTGCGCCTGCGCGGCTGGGAAGTGGACTACCTCGGTGCCCAGGTCCCCACGGAACACCTCGTCGGCCACCTCCACCGACGCCAGGCCGACGCCGTCCTGCTGTCCTCGTCCCTCCCCGCGCACCTGCCCACGGCCCACGCGGCGATCAGCGCCTGCCAGGTCGCGGGCACGCCCGTGATGGCGGGCGGCGCCGCGTTCGGACCACAGGGCCGCTACGCCCACCGGATGCAGGCCGCCTGGGCCCCGGACGCCGTCGGTGCGCACGCCGTCCTGGAGCGCGGCCTCGAACGGCCGCGAGCGGAGGCGGCCCGGCTGCCCGACCTCGACCTGCCGCATCTGAACGACCAGGAGTACACCCTGGTACGCCAGTCCAGACGGCAGTTGGTCAAGCAGACCCTGGCCGATGTCGAGGAAGCCTTTCCGCCGATGCGCGCCTACAGCGACTATCAGCTGGACAAGACGGCCGAGGACATCGACCACATCGTCACCTTCCTGGCCACGGCTCTCTACGTCGACGACCCCGACCTGTTCACCAACTTCATCGTCTGGACCGCGGGCATCCTCGAGTCCCGCGGTGTGCCCCCGCAGTGCCTGCTGCCCGCCCTGGGCTCCCTGCGGCGGCAGCTCGACGACTTCCCGCGCGCCACCGGCATGCTCGCCGCCGCCCGTCGCCTCGTGACCGTCCCGGGCCCGGGGAAGCCCGCATGACCGCGTACGTACCCCTGTCCCTCGTCACCGCAGGCCCCAGCGAGGGGGTGCTGACGGTGGAGATCCGCGGAGCCCTGGACTACGAGACGAGCGATCAGTTCTGCGGGTACGCGCGTAAGGCCCTGGCGGACCATCCGGGCATCCGGACGCTGCGGCTCGACTGCGCCGGTGTGACGCTCGTCGACTCGATGGGCCTGTCGGTCCTGTTGCGTCTGCGGCGCGAGGTGCACGGGGCCGGGTCGAGGCTGCGGCTGGAGCGGCGCCCCCTGCGGTTGGAGCGGCTGCTGCAGCTCACGGGGACGCTCGAACATCTCACCGGTGCCCCGGCCGCCGAGCAGTCCGACGAAGCGGCGACCGGCGACGCGGACACCGCCGGTCACGAGGACCAGTCGCCCGGGCACGGCCGCTGAACGGACGGTGCGGCCGCAGATGAAAGAATGCCCTCATGCGTGAGTCTTTGCAGGTCGCCGCCGAGCTGAGCGGGGCGAGGTCGGTGATCGTCCTGGCCGGTGATTGTGACGAGGACACCGAACCCCTTCTCGACGAGACCTTGGCGCGGGCCCTGGACTCTGCTCCGGGCATCCTGGAAGTCGATGTGGCAGGAGTGGGATTCGCCGACTCGACTCTGCTGCACGCCCTGCTGCGAGGGCTGGACGCCCAGCGCGCCCGGCAGGGTCGCTTCATCCTTCGAGGGCCGTTGAGTGCCGGAGTCGAGCGGCTGCTCATCGCGACCGGCACGCTGAAGGTGTTCCAGGGCTGCCTCGAGAGCGGCGTACGTACGGAAAATGACGTCCAGAGCGAGTCCGGGGACGCCTCGCGGAACGAGGAGTGTCGTTCGTGAGGGGAATGCGCGGGCCGGCGGGGCACGGCGTCCGGCGGGGCAGGAGAACGTGATGCAGGCAGCGCGTGATGACGCACACGAACCCGCGAGGCCCGTCGCCGTCTCCCCGCCGCTCTCCGGTGCGCAGGCGCGCGAACAGGTCCGCCGGGCGGTGCACGCATGCCTGGCCGGCCAGGACGGCGGATCCGTGGCCGAGACGACGGAACTGCGCGCCTTGGACGCCCAGTTGGCCTGCTCGGAACTGCTGTCCAATGCCCGCCGTCACGGCGGTGGACTGGCCTGGTTCCGGGTGCGCGCCGAGCACGGCCATGTCGTGATCGAGGTGGCCGACCACAGCAGCGAGCTCCCGCTCTCCCCGCCGCGGGACGTACGGGAGCCGGGCGGGTTCGGCTGGGCGCTGGTGCAGCGGCTGGCCGCGAAGGTCGTGGTCGAGATCGTGCCGGACGGCACCGGAAAAGTCGTCACCGCCTATCTGCCGGTCCGCTGACGGCACACCACCGGTTGAGCGAGAGCGCTTTCACGGCCGCGAACGACGGCCGACAGGGAGGCCGAGTCGCGACCGTCCGGGGGAGTGTGCGGCGCAAAGCGCCGGGCAGAGGAGGAGGAAGGACGAATCGAGACAACAGGGTTTGCAGGCGTGAGGGAAGGACCGGTGCCGTGAGCGTCGCAGAAACGCTGGAAGCAGAGGACGTCAGCTGTGCCGACACCCGGTCGGCGGTGCGCTCCGTGCTGCTGGAGGCGTGCTTCGCCCTGCCACCGCACGAGGCGACGCGGCTGCGCGACGACGCGCTGCTGGTGGTGAGCGAGTTGACGACGAACGCCCTGCTGCACGCCGGCGGCGTGACCCGTTTCACCGCCTGTCTGACGGGTGGTGAGCTCCAGCTGCGGGTGAGCGACCGTAGCGTCGAGGTGCCGCGGCGCCTGCCGACGGTCCCCGGCCGGCCGGGGGGTTACGGCTGGATGGTCGTCCAGCGTCTTGCCTCGCGGGTGAGCGTCGAGGTGGGGCCCGAGGGGAAGACGATCGTCGCCGCGCTGGCCCTTCCGGGACCCCTCACGCGACCCTCATCCACCGGGATGTGAAATCGTGTTGCCTGTCGCATGCATAGATGATCTTGCACGGGGCAACCGCAGAAGTGTAGGAGTTGTGCCGACAGGCAACCAGACAAGGGGAACCCGATGAGCACCGTGACGGTCCACGAGCAGGCGTACACCACGGCCGGGGTGGCCAAGGAGGCTCTGATCGAGCGGGCCTGCGCGGACCCGACCTCGATCGCGCCGCGCGACGCCCGTGAGGTGGGTCGGCATTTCTTCGACCGCTTGGCGCGGCTCGAGGAGGGCACGCACGAATACAGCTATGTGCGCAATGTGCTGATTGAGATGAACCTCTCCCTGGTGCAGTACGCGGCTTCCCGGTTCAAGCACCGTGGGCCGCAGGAGATGGAGGACATCGTCCAGGTCGGCACGATCGGTCTGATCAAGGCGATCGACCGTTTCGAGTTGTCCCGCGAGGTCGAGTTCACGTCCTTCGCCGTTCCTTACATCACCGGCGAGATCAAGCGCTTCTTCCGTGACACCTCGTGGGCCGTGCACGTGCCGCGCCGTCTGCAGGAAGCGCGTATCGAACTGACGAAGGCCACCGAGGAGTTGCGCACGCGTCTGGGGCGGTCCCCCTCGACGGCCGAGCTCGCGGAGCTGATGCAGCTCGACCCGGCGGAGGTCGCCGAGGCGCAGAAGGCGTCCAACGGCTACAACAGCGTCTCCCTCGACGCGGCCGTCAACGGTTCCGACGACGAGTCCGAGACGTTGCTGGCCGACTTCATCGGCGTCGACGAGGACCGCTTCGAGCTCGTGGAGAACTTCAACTCCCTCGCTCCCCTGATCGCGGATCTGGACGACCGGGACCGGCGCCTGATCCACCTGCGCTTCGTCGAGGAGCGGACCCAGCAGGAGATCGCCGACGAGATCGGCTGCTCGCAGATGCACGTCTCCCGTCTGATCACGCGCGTCGTCACCAAGCTGCGCGCCGGTCTGATGACGGCCGAGTAGAACCCCTGGCCCGTCTCGCAGCCGGGTACGGAGGCCTCGTCGCGGAGGCCGTGTGGAATGATGCCGAAAAGGTGAACCGCGGCAAGGACGAGATCGTTGCCGCTCACCGGCCTCCGTACTGTGTGCCTCGCTGCGAACGGGAGGGTGCTGCGATGCCTCGGAATCTGCCGTTCCACACCCCTGAGCGTGTGGCCCAAGCGGTGAGCGATGTGTCGGAGCTGCTCCAGGTTCTGTGGGGGCGCGGCCAGGAGGCCGCGCCCTCCGGGCCGTTGCCCCCCTCGCAGTTCCGGGCGTTGACGGTGATCGAGGAGCAGCGGCGGGTGAATCAGCGCACCCTGGGCGAGGCGCTCGGTTCCCGGCCGCCCGCCGTGAGCCGTCTGTGCGACCGCCTGGAAGCCGCCGGCCTGGTCGAGCGGATCGCCAGTGCCACCAGCCGCAGGGAGGTCGATCTGCGACTGAGCCGCCGTGGGGCGAGCGTGCTCGAGGAACTGCGGTCGTCGAGGGCGCGCGAGGTCGAGGCGGTGCTGCACGCGATGTCCCCCGCTCAACTGCGCACGCTCGCCGAGGGCCTTGAACAGTTCCGGACAGCGGCCACCGCGCACATGGGCCTGGAGCGGCAGGAGGCGGACGGTGACTCCGAGGCGATCGCCTGAGAGGGCCGAACGCCGGGTCAGGCCGTGGCCGTCGTGACCAGCCCCAGCGCGTGTGCCGCGGTGGTGAAGGCCTGCAGCCCCCTCAGGAGTTCCTCCCGCGACGCGGACGACATGTGGCCGAGTACGTTGTTCAGCGCCTGGGCGCGCTGAGCGCTGAGGGCGCGCAGCGCGTGGTCCCCCTGCCGGGTCAGGGAGAGCTCGATCTTGCGGCCGCTCGTCGGTGCCGGGTCACGCCGCAGCAGACCGGCCGCTTCCAGCCTGTCGCACAGCCTGCTGGCGGCCGAGGGAGCGACGTCGACCTGCTCGGCGAGCGCGCCGAGATTGATGTGCGGGACGGCCCGGGCGACGAGCAGTGCCCGCAGTTGCAGGGGAGAGAGCTGGGGGATGCCGTTCCGGGACGCGCGGGTCCACAAGGACACCAGTGCCTCCGCCGCCACGGCCGTCTCGGCCGTCGGGTCGGCGTCCGGTCGCTGTGGTGGGCCGGCGCACGCCCCGTTGCCGTCAGTGTCCATGAGAAGAGGGGCACCTCTCGCGAGCTGTGGCTGTCGGTACGCGTACTGTCCCGTGTGCCCGATCTGGCGAAAGTATCCCCGTGGACCGAACCGCGGCGGCATCGGTGTGCCGGTGCCGGATAGAATCTGTGAACAGTTGCCGGACGGCAACATTGTGGTGCTTTGACGTTCCCGCTCGGCCGAGACAGGCGCGGCGCGGGGATCGTGGTCGAGGTCGTGCCGATGAAGGGCCTGCCGCCAGGAGCGTTCTTCCGGGCCGAGGGGCGATCCGGTGGTGCCGAAATCCCGTCCCTCTCCCGCTCGGTGGCCGACATCCCCTCGGAGAAGGCTGCTGTGACGACGAACTTCCAGGCTGTTGAACGGGTCATCCGCGCCGCGGCGCCGTACGGCCTCTTGCAGGCGTTCCGCGACGCGCTGGGTGCGCGCTACGGAGCCACGGGCGTGGAACTGCTGATGGCCGACTACAGTCACACCGTCCTGCGGCCGGTCGCCGACCCGGGGTGCACCACGGATCCGCTGCCGGTGCACGGGAGCCCCGAGGGGCGGGTGTTCGGCAGTCAGGAACCGCGTACGTACCCTGTGAACGACGAGGGCGTGCTGCGGTTGCACCTGCCCGTCACCGTCCGCGGCGACCGCCTCGGGGTGCTCGCGCTGCGGCTTCCCGAGGAGAGATGCACGCCCGACGGCGTACGTGAACTGGTGGACCTGGCGCAGATCCTCGGCCACGAGATCGTGGTCGCCGACCGGGACACCGATGTCTACCTGCAGGCGCGAAGAGCGAGTCGGCTCACCCTGGCCGCCGAGATGCAGTGGCAGCTGCTGCCCGGCCGGTCCTGCTCCCGCACGGAGTACGCGATCGGCGCGCAACTGGAACCCGCCTACGCCATCCACGGCGACAACTTCGACTGGGCCACGACCGCCGAGACCCTGACGCTCACCATCACCAACGGCATGGGGGAGGGGATCGACGCCGCTCTCCTCACCAACCTCGCCGTGAACGCGCTGCGCAACGCGCGCAGGGCCGGCATCGGTATCGCGGACCAGGCGGCCCTCGCCGATCAGGCGTTGTACGCGCAGTACAGGGGGGACGCGCACGTGTCGACGCTGCTGCTCTCCTTCGAGCTCGCGACGGGCCGCGTCCTGACCGTGGACGCCGGCTCGCCGCAGCTGTGGCGGCAGCGGGACAGGGTCGTGGAGCAGGTGCCGTTCGAAGCACAGCTGCCCCTGGGCATGTTCGAGGAGACGGACTACATCCCCCAGGAGTTCCAGGCCCTGCCGGGCGACCGGCTGCTCTTCGTCAGCGACGGGGTCTACGCCGCGCTGTCCCGGTCGGGGGAGAAGTACGGGGAGCGGATGCTCGCGCGGGCGATCCAGTCCGCGAGCCTGCTCCCGGCGGCCGCCGTACCGCGCGCGATCCTGCAGGAGCTCGCCGCCCACGTGGACGCCGACGCCGAGGACGACGCCCTCGTGGTGTGCCTCGACTGGTACGGCCGTGGCCCCGTGGAGTGACCATGGTTGCTTGGACGGCCTGAATCGTGCAACTGTTGCCACATGACAACTGTATTCGCGTGCTGAAGCCGGGAACTAGTGAACTCGCCTGCTCCGCAAGCCCTGCGTGACTGTGCCCCAAGGGCGACGAGTCATCGCTTGGTGGCCCCCCGATCGCGGACAGGCGGCGCGTGCAGACCCCAACAGCATGAGGGAGAAGACAGCCAAGTGGACCCGACGTATCGGTGGACGGGGATCAGAGCCTTTCACCAGCAGGGCCCGGTCTGGGTCATCGAGTTGGCCGGAGAGTTCGACTACTCGATCCTGAACGACGTCGCCGAAGCCACCGCGGAGGCTCTTCGCGCCCATACGGGGCCGCTCGTCTACGACATGGGCGAGCTGACGTTCTGCGACTCGGCACTGCTGAACCACCTGTTGTGGGTGAAGCGGCAGCGCCGGGTGATGCTGACGCGCGTACCGCAGCAGACGCGACGGTTGCTCGAACTCACCGGGACGTCCGATTACCTGGAGGCACACAAGGACGTCGGCGAGGCGGTCCAGGCCGTCGGGCCCCTCTCCGATCATTAGCAAGGCCCCGTCGGACCGCGACACGACGGGCTCCCGGCGCGATCGGTGCATCGCCGGTGCTCCAGCGGGCACTCGGTGAAGCATGAGTCCTCACGAGGAGCACGGCACCGCGCAGGGCATGGGCGACATGGAACGCGGCACCACGCAGCGGGTGGCGGCACGTCAACGCACCTGGGCGCAGGCCTGGAGCGCACTGTGCGTGCTGCTCGCCCTGTGGTCGGTGGCCTGGGGTGTCGGATGGGCCACCGGCAGCACGGACGCATGGGCCTACGGGCTGGTGGGACTGATCCTGCTGGGGTGCGCGCTCTGGGCACGGCGGTCCGCCGTCCGGAACGCGCCACCGCGCCATCTGTGAGGCCGGCCCGGGAGGGCCTGCGGGAAGGCGCCCCGCTCACTTCACTCGCTGATGAGCCGGGCGAGTTCGACGCCGCAGGTGGTCGCGCAAGGTACGCGCCGCGTGGCCCATCAGTGCCTCCGCGCCCGGTTGACTGCTGGCGGGCACCAGGGACTCCGTGAGCGCGACGACGGCGAAGCACTGGCCGTCGGTGTGCTCCACGACCCCCACTTCATGACGGAGATTCAGCAGGGTGCCGGTCTTGGACGACCAGACGGTCGCGTCCGAGCTGAAGTCGGGCGCCAGGCGGTGGCGCAGCAGGTTGTGCCGCATCAACTCACGTACCCGCTCGGCCGTCGCGGTCGGTACGGCCGAGGGCAGCCACAACGCCTGGAGCAGGTCCGCCCAGGCCCGTGCGGTGCCGGTGTTGGCACGGCTGGTGTCGAGCTGGGGCAGCCGGTGTCCGCGTCCCGCGGTGCTCGCCCCGATGGCCAGGGCGTGCGCCAAGTGGGCCTGACCGGGGCCCAGTTGCTCCTGCGGCGTCTCGCTGAGCTCCTCGGTGCGGTGCCGGATGGTGATGCCCGTCAGACCCCATCGCCGCAGTTGTTCCGTCACCCGATCCGGCGGCGTGAGGTCGAACAGGGCGTCGGCCGCCGTGCCGTCGCTCATGCACGTGCTCAGGTAGAGGAGATCGTCCAGGGCCACGCGCGCCGGGTGGCGAAAGCGGCTCAGGCCGGTCGGGCCGGAGGTGGTGATCCGTCCGGGCGCCACCTCGACGGCGTGGGCGCCGTCCAGTTCACCGCGCCGGATACGGTCCACCGTGGCGAGGGCGAGCGGCAGCTTCACGAGCGATGCGGACGGCAACGGTACGTCCGGATCGAGGCCGACCTCGTCGCCCGTTGCCAGGTCGCGTACCAGCAGGCTGGCGCGCAGCCCGCCGTCGTCCAATTCGTCGCGCAGCGTGCGCAGCAGCGTCTCGGTGCTCATACGCCCGCTGCCTCGACCGCCGCGTCCAGGACAGACGGGTCCGTCGCCGGCTCGCCGTCAGCCCCCGTGGCGCCGAGACATCGACCGATCTGTACGCCGAGCCTGGTGAGCGCCGGTGGCGGTGTGCCATGGGCCGCCGTGCGCAGCACGTACCCGCGGGTGGGGGTGAACTCGCCCAACGGCCGCCAGAGCAGGCCGAGCGAGCGGGCCTGGGCGACGGAGCACAGCAGCAGGTCGGGCGCGGCGTGCACTTCGGCCGCCGCCGTCGTGAGGTCCTTCGCGGTCGCCAGCTGGGTGGGCCGGAGCCCGACCGCGTCGCACAGCCGGGACAGCGGGTCCCGCAGGTGCGGGACGTCGTCCTCCGGCTGCAGCCAGAGGCGGCGGGCCGGGCCGCGCGCGGTGCGGCCCACCCGCAGGGTCTCGACGTGGATGAACCCGTCACCGGGATCGTCGGCGGTGGCCAGCCCCAGGGGGATCGGCCAGGCCGCCTCCGAGGCGGGGACCGCGAGCAGCGCGGCCTGAACCCGCCCCGCCAGGAGCAGTTCGGCGCGGCGGGCCGGGGGCGCCGCCTGCGGCTCCAGCGGAATGCCCAGGCCGCGGGCCTCGGCGATGAGCAGGGCGAGACCGCTGGTCGGGCAGGTCTCGGGCACGGCGAGCCGCCATGGCCTGCGGTGCGCGGCGGCGGCCTCGTGCAGCAGCCCGTCCGCGTCCTCGACGAGCCGGCGGGCGTGCGGCAGCATCTCGCGGCCGAACGGGGTGAGTACGGCGCGTCGCACCGTCCGCTCGAACAGTCGCGCCCCGAGGTGCGCTTCGAGGGCGGCGACGCGGCGGCTCACGACCGGCTGGGAGACGCCGGCGGCCGCCGCACCGTCGGTGAAGCCGTTGTGATCGCTGACGTTGACGAAAGCGCGACATGCTCCGAGCAGATCCACCCCGCCACTCTATGCGGATCGTGCATGAAATCCGGGGTGAACGTATTGGTAGCCGAACCGAGTGATCGGCGAGGGTGTGCGACAGGGCGTCACTGATGCCCCGGCCGGACCCCTGCGCGGGTCGGCCGTCCGCGCCCCGAGGCCGGGGCCCACCGGAGGGAACCGCTTGATGAGGCGTCACCGACCGAACCACCGCCGCGCCGCGCGGATGGGCCGCGCGAGCATCACCCTCACCGCCGTCCTCACCCTCCTGTCCGCCGCGGGCTGCGGACAGGACACCAGCGCGAGCGGCGGCGGGCAGTCCGCCACGGCGTCCGTCCGACCGGCCGATCCGGCCGAGCGTTCCGGCCGACAGGACGAGGCGTTCGCCCGCCTGGAGCGCGAGTACGGCGCACACCTCGGCCTCTACGCGGTCGACACCGGCAGTGGCCGCGAGGTGACCTGGAACGACACCCGGCGCTTCTCGTACAACTCGACCATCAAAGCCTCACTGGCCGCGGCGGTCCTGCACAAGAACGGCATCGACGGCATGGACCGCGTACTGCACTACGACCGGTCCGACCTCGTCGCCAACTCTCCCGTCAGCGAGAAGCACGTGGACTCGGGCATGAGTCTTCGCGCGCTGTGCGACGCGGCCGTCCGGTACAGCGACAACACCGCCGCCAACGTCCTGTTCGAGGACATCGGCGGCCCGGGCCGGCTGGGCGAGTTCCTCAAGAGCGAGCTGCACGACAAGACCACGCGGACCGACCGCCACGAGACCGGCCTGAGCGAGTGGAGCCCGGGGGAGAAGCACGACACGTCCACACCCCGTCAGATGGCGTCCAACCTGCGCGGCCTCGTCCTCGGAGACACGCTGCCCACGGCCGAGCGGCGCCAACTGACCACCTGGCTGCGGACGAACACCACGGGCGCGACGACCATCCGGGCCGGGCTGCCGAAGGGCTGGATCGTCGGGGACAAGACCGGTACCGGCGTCTACTACGCGGCACGCGACGACATCGCGGTCATCTGGCCGCCCGGCCGCAAGCCGTTGGTGATGGCGATCCTCACCTACCGCGACGGCGAGAAGAACGCCGAGGCGAACGACAAGCTCCTGGCCGACGCGGCACGCGCCGCCGTCACCGCACTCGACGCCGACCACTGAGCGGCCGGAGGCGAGCGCAAGGGGCCGTCCCCGGTGTGAGCGTGCTCGTCTCGATGCCGTCCGGTGGTGAAGTGCTCGCGCGTACGCTGAGACCCGGACCGTGCGCACGCGTCGCTGTGGGGGAGACATGGTTGATGACCGCCGTGATCTGGCCGAGGCCGGGCGGATCCTTGCCCGGGTCCGCGACCTGCTGGGCCAGGAGGAGAAGCTCCTGCGCGACGAGTTCGGCGACGTGCGGCGCTCCGGCGACCACTCCGCCGGCAGCCCCGCGCAGACCCTGCAGGGCATCAACCAGATGCACAACTGCGCGCAGGATGCCCTGCAGGGCATCGCCGTGGCCCTCGGATACATCGAGCTGGGCATGGAGGACGAGGCCCGGCGGTGGACCGCTCGGGCGCGTCGCACACCGGTCGGCATTCCTTCCGGCGCGGAGAGGATGCGGCGCCCGCTCGGCGCGTCCACGATCGAGGCCCTGGAGCTCGCCCGTACCCACCTCGGTGGCTTCTTCCGGACCGAGGCCTGGGCGATGAGCGTGGACATCGTGCTGCTGTCACCGCAGGCGACCTACCCGCCCGACGACTGGCGCGAGTACGACCGGCGGCACCTGCACAAGCCTGAGTGACCGGTCGCGCCTGACGGGGCCGATGGGTCACAGCCAGACGGTCGCCAGCCACACGGTCACGGCCGCGGTGACGAAGAGCGCGACGTTGAGGCCGATCCGCCGGTCCCCGAGACGCAGGTGGACCGCGGTCGCGCCGATCTGCAGGACGGCGAAGCCGATGGCGGCGACGAGGGCCAGCCAGGCCGCGATGCCGCTCAGCGGGGGCAGGACCAGCCCGAACGCGCCGAGCACCTCGACCAGCCCGATGGCCCTGACGCCCGCCATCGGCATGCTGTCCACCCAGACCATCATCGGCCGGAGCCGGTCACGGCTGCGGACCAGCTTCACTCCGCCCCCGTAGAGGTAGAAGAGGGCGAGCAGACCGGCGACGATCCAGTAAGCGACGTTCACTGATTTCCACCCTGCGTTGAACGGTCCGGTTCGGGCGGCCGGGGCGCCGTGAGGACAATGAGGCCTCCGGGTTTCGGCCATGCCTCGATTCCACGGCCAGAACGTCACCGTGTCCAAGACTCATTGTGAGACGCCGATACCGTGCGGGTATCGTCGCAGCATGGAGCTGCGGACCCTGCGCTATTTCGTCGCGGTCGCCGAGGAGCTGCACTTCGGCCGGGCCGCCGCCCGACTGCACATGAGCCAGCCGCCTCTGAGCCGGGCGATCAGACGGCTGGAGACCGAGGTCGGCGCCGAGCTGTTCGACCGGTCGCCCGCCGGCGTCTCGCTCACCGCGGTGGGGACCGTGCTGCTCCAAGAGGCGCGCGACCTGCTCGGCCAGGCCGAGCGGATGCGCGTACGCGTCGCCGCGGCGGCCGGCACCGCGTCCCTCACCGTCGGCCTCCTCGGCGACAGCGCCGATCCCGACGTCCGCCGACTGGCCGCGGACTACCGGCTGCGGCACCCGCACGTCGAAGTGCGCATCCGCGAGACCGGGCTCGCCGACCCCACCTGCGGACTGCACGCCGGGCTGGTCGACATCGCCCTGACCCGCGCGCCGTTCGACCAGACCGGCCTGGAGGTGCGCGAGTTGCGTGCCGACCGGGTCGGAGCGCTGCTGCGCGCCGACGACCGGCTGGCCGACCGCGACGCGGTGCGCCTGGCGGACCTGGCCGACCGTCGCTGGTTCGTCTTCCCGGAGGGCACCGACCCCGTCTGGCAGTCGTACTGGAACGGGGGCGAGCCGCGCGAAGGGCCCGTCGTGCGCGCGGTCCAGGAGTGCCGGCAAGCAGTTCTGTGGAACGGCACGGTCGGCATGACGCTGCTGACCCACGAGGCGGGGGAAGGGCTCGCGGTCGTGCCGCTCATCGACATGGAGCCGAGCCGTGCGGTGGTGGCCTGGAACGCCGGTGACCCGAATCCCCTGGTCCGCTCGTTCGCCGAGACCGCCGTCGCCGCCTATCGCGTACGCGGGCCGCACCGGCACACCCGCACGGTCGACTGAGCCGCCGAGCCCCTTGTCAGTGCCGTGTCCTACGTTTCCACCATGGCTTCCTTCACCGACCTCAACTTCAAGCTCGTCGTCGTCGAGCGGCTCATGTACACCGACGGAACACTGGCGCCCCCGTTCCGCCTCGCCGACGTACTGAAGGAACGGGAACTCGGTGACGACCCGTGGGAGTACGCGTACGCGCACGACCTCGCGTACAAGGTGGTGCCCGAGGCCCGCGCGTACTTCGAGACGCTGGAGATGGGCGACGAACTCCTGGCCTCGGTCGAGGAACTGGTGATGGACGGCGGGCTCGAGGTCTATCAGGAGTGCGCGCCCGTCTGGGACGGGGAGGACGACCTGTTCGACATCGCCACCCTTGACGACCTCGCCCTGCTGCCGAATCTCCGGCGCGTCATCGGCTCCGAGTTCCTCGGCCCCGAGTTGCGGGCCGCACTCACGGCCCGCGGTGTCGTCGCCGACTGAAGGCGTACGGAGAACCGGCATGATGGTTCTCCACGGCTCGTCAGCCCAGCTGGTCACGCACCGTTTCCCGCCGCAGGAAAGCGAGTTGAGCCTTCTTCTCCGGCAGGTACACCTCCGGCAGGTCGACCTCGGGCAGGACCACCTCGGGGCCGGCCGTGAAGCCTTGGCGCAGGAAGCGCTGGACGGCCTTCTCATTGCGCACGTCGGGATCGACGACGATGCGGGCGCGGTCGGGCCTGAGGAGGATGTACCGGATGAGGGTCTGCGTCAGGGCCGCCGTCCAGCCGCTGCGGGTGCCCTCCGGGCCTGCCGGCGCGAGCAGCAAGTGGACGCCGATGTCGCCCGGTTCGACGGAGTAGCACTCGCTCACCCGGTCGGCCTCGGGCTCGTAGGTCTGGAGCAGGGCGACGGGGGCACCGTCCTTGAGTGCCAGGTAGGCGTGGTGCGTGTCCAGGGCGTCCATGTGGGCGTACACGTCGGCGACCTGGTCGCGCGTCAGACCGGTCATGCCCCAGAAGACGGCGCGCTCCTCGCTCACCCAGCCGTGGACCACCTCCGCGTCGCGGGCGGCGTCGAGGGCGAGGACGCGCACGGTGCCGAAGCCGTCGAGGAGGTGCTCGTACACGGCGGTGCGGGAGGCATACGGATCAGACATCGGACTCCTTGGTCAGCAGAGTGAAATCGGTGAGGACGGGGACGAGCGAGCCGGCGAGCCACAGCGTCTGCTGGTCGCGGCGGTGGGGCGAGTCGGCGGCGCCGCCGGCGCCGTGCGGCACCACCCAGCCGCTGCGCTGCCGGTCGGCCAGGTCCCAGACGTAGCGGGCGGCCGGGCCGCGCGCCGCACGGTCGGTGAGTCCGGGAACGGCGGAGGTGCACAGCACGCAGTCGTGGTCGCCGGCCAGGCCGGGTTCCGCGGCGTCGGGGGAGTCCGGGTCGGGCAGCGCCCGCCAAGGGGCGAGGCGGTGGGTGTCGCCCCAGGTGGCCGATGCTCCGGAGACGGCGGTCTCCTCGAGTGCCGCACGGACCAGCGCGGCCCGGTCGATGCCGTACAAGTCGCCGGCGCGCAGCAGGTGTTCGAGGGCGTAACCGATCCGGACCGCAAGAGAGAGCCACGGCTGGAACACCTCGGGGTAGGCAGGAGGTACGGCCGCCGCGGCGAAGGCCGGGTGCGCGGCCAGGCGCCGAACGACCGCGCCGCGCACAGCGGAGTAGGCGGCGGCTTCCGCGCTGTCCGCGTCCATGCGGCGGTTCCAGGCGAGGAGGCGGTCGCGCAGGGCGGCGGCCGAGGGGACCAGATCGGTCAGGGAGGCCGCCAGGTCCAGGAGGGGCCCGGCGGAGCCCAGGTGGGTGTCCATGTGGATCGACGGCATGTCCGCCGCCGACCAGAGGTCCTTCTCGGCGAGCAGCTCGGCGATGCGGTCGGCGCGGTGCGGCGGGGCGAACTCGACACCCAGTGGAGCGGCCGGTCCGCGTTGGTTGGCCATCACGGCGACGCCGTCGGTCAGCCCGGCGCGGGCCGGTGTGTGCCAGCCCCGCCACGCGTACTCCTGCTCCCAGGCCGGCACCGGACGCTGCCCGTTGGCCGCCGCCCGCACCGGCACCCGGCCCGCCACCCGGTGCAGCAGCCCGCCCTCGGTGTCAGCGGCCTGCACGACGTTGACCGGCTCGGCCCATGCGTCCAGAGCCCGGTCCACGTCGCGCACCCGGCGGGCCCGCAGGAGCGGCAGCAGGGCGCCGAATCCGAGGTCGCCGGTGACGCGCGGCGGGTGGCGCAGGCTGAGCGCGGCCGGGGTGCCGTCCTGCGGGCCCTCGGGCCCGCCGGCCACGACGGGGCCCCGGTCGGTCTCGATGACCTCGACCTCGACGGTGCCCGCACCCAAGACGTCGATCAGTTCGGTGTGCCGGGTGGCCCGGTGCCAGGCGCCGTCCGGGCCGAGCGCCTCGACGCCGGTGCCGGTGCGGCGCAACCGTTCCTCGTACAGGTCCTGGTAGTCGGCCATGGCGTTGGTGATGGCCCAGGCGACGGTGCCGGTGTGGCCGAAGTGGGCGATGCCGGGCACTCCGGGCACGGCGAGGCCCACGACGTCGAACTCCGGGCAGGACAGATGGATCTGCTGGTAGACGCCGGGATCCTCGATCCAGCGATGCGGATCGCCGGCGATCACCGCGTGGCCGGTGGTGGTCCGCTCGCCGCTGACCAGCCAGCCATTGCTGCCCGTGGTGCCCGGTCCGTCGGCGGCGAACAGGCCGACGGCGTCGGGGCCGAGGTGGGAAGCGATGTGGCCGCGCCAGAGCTTGGCCGGGAAGCCGGCGAAGAGGATATGGGTGGCGAGCCAGACGCCGAGCGGTGTCCAAGGCTCCCAGCGGCCGGGAGCGAGGGCGGCACGGGTGAACTCGACGGCCTGTGCGCCCTGTTCGGCCAGTCCCTCGTTCACGCCGTCGACGTAGGCGCGCACCCACGCGGCGCTCTGCGGATCGGTCTCCTCCAGGGCGGCGAAACAGCGGCGAGCGGTGTCCGCCAGGCGGGCGCGACGGGCGAGCCGGTCCCAGGACAGGGCCTCGGAGCCGAGGAAGGACGCGGAGGTGCCCTGGGCCCGGTGCCGCTCGACCTCCAGCTGCCAGGCGCGGTCGCGGGCGGTCACCCGACCCTGGGCGCGAGCGAGTTCGCCCACGTCGTCGGCGCGTAGATGGGGGATCCCCCAGGCGTCGCGGTATATCTCGGCGCTCACTCCCGCGTCCCTACTTTCCATTAGGTTAGGCTCACCTAAGTATCTGTCGTGGCGAGATCGTACGTGAAAGGTGAAGGGCTGATGGTGCAGGGGCGGGGTTGGGAGGGTGCGGTTCTCAAATTGATGCGCGCCAAGGACTTCGCATTCACGGTGGCGGAGGTCGAGGACCGTCACCCCGCACTTCCGGCGGCTCCGGCTGACCGACGGCGGCATGCTCGCCGAGACCGGAGTGCATCCCGCGATGTGGGTGCGGCTCTGGTTCCCGAATGCGGGCCGGCCCCACCAGCGGGCCTACACCCTGGTCGACCCGGACCCGACGACCGGCACCTTCGGCATGGAGTTCGCCCTGCGCGAGGGGCGCGCGAGTGACTGGGCGCGCAGCGCGCGGCCCGGCGACACCGTCGAGGCGACGGTCCAGGGGGCAGGATTCAAGGGGCCCGAGCCCGCACCCACCCGGCTCTTCGCCGTCGCCGACCCGGCCTCGCTGCCGGCGCTCAACTCCCTGCTGGACGCGCTGGACACCACGCCTGCGACCATCTGGTTCGAGGGCGACCTCGAAGGCCTGCCCTTGCGCAGAGACCCTGAACGTCACGAGGTCCACGCCGTCCCGCGGCGCGATGCCGGCCGATATCTGGCCGAGCAGGTGAGGGCCGCCTTGCCCGAGCTGTTGCGCGACACCCCCGACCCGTACCTGTGGATCGCCTGCGACACCGCGACGACCCGCGCGCCGGCCTCGATGGCGCGCAAGGAACTGGGTCTTCCCAGGCCGCGGGTGCACGCGCTGGGCTACTGGCGCGCGACCTGAGCGTGTGCCTCGGTCTTGAGGCTCCGTTGCCCGTGGTCATCGGCTGAGGGGTGATCAGTTCCCTTGGTGGGGAGGCGACACGGCAGTCGTGTCGGTCGGCGACGGCGTCCGTCTCCTAGGTTTTGAACATGTTCAACAAAGGCGTACGCTCCTGCCATGAACGACAGAGCCGCCCTGCTCAAGGGCATCCGTGTGTGGTTGGTTCTCTTCGTCGTGTGTCTGGTCCTCAGCGGGGCGACCGCCTTCCCGCTCGTCCATGAACTGCGCTGGACGGAGAGCCTGTTGAACTGGCTGTCCGTGGGCGATCACTTCCCCGCGCTGACGGAGTGGACAGCACGCGTCCGCGCCGGACTCGACGAGGCCGACGCGGACTACCCGTTCCTGCTCTACGGCACCGACTGGCTGGCCTTCGCCCACCTGGTCATCGCGGTGGCGTTCTACGGGCCGTACCGCGACCCGGTGCGCAACATCTGGGTGATCGAGTTCGGCATGATCGCCTGCGCCGGGATCATCCCGCTGGCCCTGATCTGCGGGCCGATCAGGGGGATTCCCGTCTGGTGGTCGGTGCTCGACATGTCCTTCGGCGTGCTGGGGGTGATTCCCCTGTACGTGGTGCGGCGGAGGATCCGACGGCTCGAAGCGTTGACCTCGACCTCGACCTCGACCTCGGACGGGGCCGCTGTGCCGGCCTGAGGGGCCTACGGTGCGGAACAAGTCGGCGTTCTCGCACCAGCCGCCGATGTTGCCCCGTCGTGGCGCGCCGCCCACGGGCGGTTCAGCCCGCGGGCTGCCCGTAGACGCGCTCCACGTGAAGGGTGACGAGGACCCGCTTGTCGCGGACCATGGCGTGACGGAAGTCGTCCCAGTCGTCGTGCTCGCCGTTGCGGTCGCGGTAGAGGGTGACCAGGCCCTCGACGGTCTCGTCGTACGGATCAGCGGCGACAGGGGTCAGCTCGGCGCTGCCCTCGGCGACGGTCCAGGCCCAGCGGTCCGGGCTGGTCACGTGGTAGCTGGCCCGGGGATCGCGGCGGAGGTTCTTCGTCTTGGCGCGGTCTTCGGTGACGGAGACGCGGATGGTCCTGGCGGCCGGATCGTAGACGTGCCACACGTTGGACAACTGCGGGCGGCCGTCGCGTTTCAGAGTGACCAGGACGCCTTCCTTGATGTCGGCAGCGAGCTTGAGCAGTACGTCGTCGTGCGCCTGAAGGTCAGCCATGTCCAGCCCAACGCCTCGACGGCATCGAGGATTCCCCGCGTCCCGGAGCGGGACGCGCCGAAGACGCTCGGCGCGTCCCGCTGTCACGCGACTTCGTCGGCGGCAGGTTCCTCGACGGTGTGGGAGTCGGTGAGGCTCAGCGCACCGCCGGCCGCGATCAGTCCGACGACGACGGCGAGAAGGGCGTAAGTGATCCGTTCGCCGTGGAAGAACGACGCGACGAGGTCGCTGCTCCAGGTACCGGCGGGGAGCTGAGTGGTGACCAGCGCGGCGATCAAGGTGCCGACCACGGCGGTACCGACGCTGGAACCGACCTCCTGGGCCGTGTCGTTGAGGGCGGCACCGATCGAGGTGCGGTTGCTCGGCATCGCGTCCACGAGCGCGACCGCGCAGATCGTCATGACGGTGCGCAGCCCCACGGTCATGAGCACCATGCAGACCGCGATGACGGCATACCCGTGCTCGACGCCCCAGGAGAGACCCGCCAGGGACCCGGCCAGGCAGGCCGCACCGACCAGGCAGGCGATGCGGTGCCCGAACCGGCGCGCCAGCCACTCGGACAGGGGAGTCGCGGCGAGCATCGTCACGATGATCGGCAGATTGGCCAGGCCGGCCCGCACCGGGCTCCACCCGTAGGCGTACTGGAAGTGGAGGATCAGCCCGAACATCACGCTGGCCATCGCGATCGACGTCCCGATCTGCGCGAGGGCGGCGCCGCGGACGGTGCCGTTGGAGAAGAGACCCAGATCCAGCATGGGGGCCGCGCTGCGGCGCTCGTGCCGGACGAACGCGATGGCGGCCGCGATCGCGCCCACGACCGACGTGAGGGTGATCGCGGAGAGCCAGCCGTGCTCGACGCCGCTGGTCAGCGAGTAGCAGGCGAGCCCGATGGCGGCGACGCTCAGGACGGCGCCCGGGAGGTCGAGCGCGTCCTTGGTCAGGTCCTCCGGCCGGTCGGCCGGAACGCCGAGTCGGACGCCTATGCAAGCGATCAGGGCGATCGGGGCGTTGACGACCAGCAGCCACTCCCAGCGCACATGGGCCAGCGCGGTGCCGCCGAGCAGTGGCCCGAGGACGAAGCCGGACATGCCGACGACGATCATCACCGTCATCGCGCGCATCCGCAGGGCCTTGTCGTCGAACAGGCGGAAGACCAGTGAGTTCGTGATCGGCGCCATCGCCGCGGCGGCTACGCCTAGCGCGGCCCGCAGCCCGATGAGCTGGCCTGTCGTGGTGACGAAGACGACGCAGAGACTCAGCGCGCCGAACACGGCGAGTCCTATCAGCAGCACACGGCGGCGGCCCAGCCGGTCGGCCATCGACCCCGCGGTGAGCAGCAGGCCGCCGAAGGTCAGCGAGTACGCACCGGTGACCCACTGCAGCGCGGTCGTCCCGCCTCCGAGGTCACGGCCGATCGTGGGCAGCGCGATCGACAGCAGCGTGTTGTCGACCATCTCGACGAAGAAGGCCAGACAGAGGGCGGCCAGAGGGATCCACGCCGCACGTAGGGACGGGTACGTGCGGGACGGAGTTTCAAGCGTGGCGGTGGGCATGGCAGTCCTTCCGATCGAACGCCGTTCGGGTATCGAACAACGTACGATGCGATACGATAGAACAACGTTCGGTTCGATGTAAAACTGATGGGATGAAGCCATGGCAGGCCCGCAGAACCGCCCCGCGAGGGGACGCCGACGCGCTTCGCACTCGATGGAGTCCGTACTCGCCGAGGCGGTGGCCCTGCTGGACGAGGCCGGGGCGCCGGCGCTGACGTTCCGGGCGCTCGCGCAGCGTCTCGGCGGCGGCGTCGCCAGCATCTACTGGTACGTCGCCAGCAAGGAGGAACTGCTCGACCGCGCCACCGACCACGTGATGGGCGCGGTCTTGGCCGACGTCGACAAGCTCCCGCGCAACGACGACCCGATCGACGATCTGCGGGCGATCGCCCTGACGCTGTTCGACGCGATCGTGGAACGGCCCTGGCTGGGCGCCTACTTCATGCGCAACACCGACGTCCAGGGCAACGCCTTGCATCTGTACGAGAGGCTCGGCCAGCAGACCCTTCGCCTGAATCTCAGCGCGCGCCAGCGATTTCACGCGGTGTCCGCGATCGTGGGGGTCGTCGTCGGCTCCGCCGTCGACCTGGGACAGGAGCCGCCCCAGGAGATCCTCGACGGCGCCGTGGGCCGTGAGGAGTTCCTCGGCCGTTTCGCCAAGGCCTGGCGGGAGCTCGACCCCGAGGACTTCCCGTTCGTACGCGAGATCGTCGACGAGTTCGACGGCCACGACGACGTCGACCAGTTCCGCTCCGCACTGGACCTGACTCTGGCGGGTCTCCGTCTGCAAGCGGGAGCTTGAGCCGACTTCCTGTAGCGGCTTGTACGCGGCGCTACTATGGGGGCATGGCGAAGAGGCAGATCAATGTCCGGGTCGACGAAGCGGTCTACGTGGGGATCGAGGAACGCGCGGCCGCCGCCGGCATGGAAGTCAACGAGTACGCCCGTCAGCTGCTTGCCGACGAGGCCAACGACCTGCGTCACCGTTTCCTCGTCGCCGCCGACCACTTCGCGGGTGAATGGGCCGGCCACTTCGACGACCGCTTCGGCAACGATGGTCACGGCGCCGTCCCTGCCCGCAAGGACGACCGCGCCGCGTGATCATCCACATCGACCGGGCGTGGCTCCTCGACCTGGCGCACCGCACCCTGCCGAACGACCCGGAAGTGACCGACTTCGGCAGCCTCCAGGCCGCCGTCGCCCGGCACACCGACAAGGTGATGGACGTCTACGTCTACCCCGAACCGCACCACCGCGCGGCAGCCCTCATGCACCAACTGGTGCGGGTGCCCGCCCTGGAGGCGCGCAACAAGCTGTTCGCCGCGGTCGTCGCCGCTGCCTATCTGAGCGCGTCGGGCCTGTTCGTCACCGTCGGCGCCAAGACGGCCGCCGACCTCGCCGAACGCATCGACCGCGACGCCCTCGACGTGCGCGGCGCCGCCGCGGAGATCCGCGGCTGGATGCGGACCTGAGGACTCAAGTCCGAGGGCCGATCTCGGTCGCGGTCAGGTCCGCGAGTCGTCGTGCGGTGTCGAAGTGCGGGGTGAGGCGGTTCTTGGACATGGCGAAGGAGGTGCCGGTGGGGATGTCGGCGTAGACGTGGCTGCCGCCACCACCGACCCAGCCGAATGTCGTGGGCGTCTCGTGCGGCCGAGTACCGATGCGGCCGAGCGGATATCCCACGGCCAGCCGTGTGGTTACCGAGTACTTGGTCGGTGCCTTCGAAGGCAACCGCCGTCAACTCCTCGAGCTGGTGGGAGTCGACGAACCGACCGTCGCGTACCGCGGCTTTCATGGCAGCGATCGCCCGCGCGGAGAAGGTGCCGACCGACGGGATGTCCGCTTGCAGGACCTCGTGGTTGTTGCCCATGGCCGCGATCGGCTGCATCTCCCAGGGCGCGAGAACGGCATCGCCGTCAGGTGGGGCCACCGGGCGCGGTGACGCGTCTTCGAGTCGTGCCGGGCCGCTGCGGGGCACACCGAAGTACAGGTCACCGTCGATGTCCATGGGCACGGCGACCCACTCGTGCAGGAGCTGCCACATCGATGTGCCCGTGGTCCGGCGCGCGATCTCGCCGACGAGGAAGCCGAAGGTGAACGAGTGGTGCCCCGTCGCGGTCCCTGGGCGCCATCGAGGTTCGGCGTCGGCCATCGCGGTGCAGACCCGCGACCGGTCGGTCAGGTCGGCCGGACCGATGCCACGAGGCATCGCCGGGACGCCGGCCGAATGCGTCAGCACGTGCCGAGGTGTCGCCGTCTCCTTGCCGCGGGTGCCGAACTCCGGCCACGGGTCAGCCACTTGCGTGTCGTATCCGACAGCGCCCGTCCTGACGAGCAGGTGAGCGATCAACGACGTCATGACCTTGCCCGCGGAAAAGCTGAAGAACGGGATCTGCGGAGTCACCCTGCGCCCGCTCCGACTGTCGGCGACACCGGCGACGGCGTCGACCACCAGCGCGCCGTCATGGAAAACGGCGACCTGCAAGCCGGTCTCTGCTTCGCTGTCGACGAGTTCGTCGAGGACGCTCCGCACCTTCTGCTGCAATGAAGGCATCAATGTCACCGGCTCGGCCACGTGTAGCGGGTCTGACTGGATGCCGGAAGCCCGCCGAAAGCGAATCCGACCATCGGCGCGACCCGATACAGCCTGACGTCGCCGACGATGACGGCCTCGCCCAACCGGTACCAGGGACCCACGGGGCCGGTCAGGTGCGTGCCGTACTTCCGCTCGAAGTCCGCGACAGCCCGTTCACGCCGGGAGCGGTCGTCCACCACGGATACGACCCCCTCGATGACGACGTCCACACCGGGCAACGTATTGGTGCCGATCGTCAGCACACAGCGGGGATCGTGCTCAAGGTCGCGCGCCTTGCGCTCCTGACCGCCCGTGGTGAAGCACATGCCACCCAGACTCCACGCCGCCAACAGCGGTGTCACGTGCGGTCGCCCGTCAGGACGGACCGGGGAGAGCCAGAACACCTCCGCCCCACCGATGACCGCCAACGTCGACGCCCAGGGTGTCGCTCGCACGCCCGGAGACGAGAACGGCCCCAACACGGCATCCGGTCCGAGCCCGCACGGGGCAGGTCCGGATGGCTCAACTCCGCATGCCGTTTGCGGGCCCAGGAGGGAAGCTCGCAGAAAGAATCCCGATCCTCACTGGAGGCAGACGGTGGACGACTACCCGCTCCTCGGCATCTTCCTGACAACCCTGTTCCTCTTCTTGTGGGTCATGTGGTTCTTCCTGCTCTTCCGCATCATCACGGACGTCTTCCGCGATCGTGAGCTGAGCGGCTGGGCCAAGGCAGGATGGATGATCTTCTGCATCGTCCTGCCCTTCCTCGGCGTCTTCGTCTACGTCATCGTCCGCGGCAAGGGCATGGGGGAGCGCGACGCCGAACAGACCCGCCGAGCGCAGGAAGCCTTCCAGGACTACGTCCGCAAGGCGGCCGCGCCCGCTGCCGGCACGGCCTCCGGAACGGACGAGCTGGCCCGTCTCGCCGAGCTGCACGCCTCGGGCGCCCTGACGGACCAGGAGTTCGAGCGCGCCAAGACCAAACTCCTCTCCTGACCGCACGGCGGTGCTCTGTCGCGCGAGCCGAGCACCGCAGCACACCCGCACGCGTGGCGTGCGCCCGTTCGGCCAACCAAACCCTGAAGGGTGACGCTCGTGACGCATGGACTTGACGCCATCGGTCCGGTGGACGTAGCCGTGATCGGCTTCGAAGGCAGCCACTTCAACGGCGAGATCGTCCCGGCACTGAAGGAGATCCAGGAGAACGGCACGGTGCGCGTCCTGGACATCACTTTCGTACGAAAGGACCCGGACGGGGCCGCGGAGGTGGTCGAGCTCACCGACCCTGAGGTCGCCAAGGCGTTCGGCCAGATGACCGACGCCCAGTTCGACCTGCTCAGCGACGAGGACCTGCGGAGCATCGCCGACGGACTGGCGGCCGACTCCTCGGCCGCGGTCGTGGTGTGGGAGAACTGCTGGGCGGCCCGTCTCGGCGCCGCCGTCCGCGCCTCCAACGGCGAGGTCCTGATGCTGGAACGCGTCCCCAGGGACACCGTCGAGGCGGCCGTCAGCGCACTCGACGCGGGCTGAGCCCGCAACCACCGCAGACTCATCACCACGAGGGGACGACGCTCATGCCTCAACGATTCGGACGGCCCGGCCTGCTGGGCACCATGGCCCGCACCGCGGTGATCTCCGGCACGGCCAGCGCGGTCTCGGGCCGCGTGAACCGCCGTCTCGCCGACCGGGACGCACAGCGGCAGGCGCAGGCGTACGAGGCGCCGCCGTACCAGACCCTCGCGCCCGCCGCCCCGGCCCCCGCGCCCGCCGCGGGCGGTCAGGACCGGGTCGGCCAGCTCACCGCCCTGGCGGATCTGCGCGCTCAAGGGCTGCTCACCGAAGAAGAGTTCGCCCGGGAGAAGGCTCGGATCCTCGCCTCCTGAGCCGTCACCCCGACACCACGTGCCGCGTGCCCGTACACGCGGGGACGGAGCGGCATGTATCTGCTGTGGGCCCTGGTCGCCCTCGCGGCGTTCGTGTGCGGCGCGGGGCTGACCCTTCTGTGGCACCGGTACGTGGGCCCACGCGCCGGCACCGACGGCATGCCCGTGATGGCGGCGGCCTGCGGCACCGTCGCCTCGCTGTACGTGCTGACCATCGCCTTCCTGATCGTCAGCGCCAGTTCGAGCCTGGGTGACGCGCGGGCGGAGGCGGAGGCCGAGGCGGGGGCCTTGAGGGACGCCTATCTCGCGGCGGACCACTTCACTTCGGACGAACGCGGTCGTCTCCAGCGCCAGGTGCGCGGCTATGCGCGCACCGTGATCGACGTGGAGTGGCCGACCCTGGCCCGCGATCCGGCCGCCCCCGCCGCCTGGAGCCGCCTCGACGGGCTGCGGGACCTGGCCCTGGACAGCAGGGGCGCGTCGGCCGAGGTGCGCGCCGATCTGCACCGTGCGGTGGGGGACCTGTACACCCAGCGGCGGCTGCGGGTGGCGGCCGCCACGGAGAGCGTGCCCCCACTCCTGCTCGGCTTCCTGATCACCACAGCCGTCGTGGTGCCCGTCTTCTTCCTGCTGATGGGCTGGCCGTCCGGGCCGCGGGCCGCGGTGGGGCTGGGAGTGGTCGCGGCCCTGTTCGCGTCCGGCATCTTCATCGTGCTGCAGCTCGACCATCCCTACGCGCACGGCATGCGCATCTCCCCGGACAGCTTCCGTGAGGCGCTCGTGCGCATGGACCAGATCGACGGCCGGCACTTCGCCGGTTCCTGAGTCAGACGGACGGCGCCGCACGCGTCGTGAGGAACAGCCGGCGCAGGTACGGCGTGAGGAACACGCCTTCCGGGTCCAGGGCCGCACGGACCCGCTGGAAGTCGTCCCAGCGCGGATGCCGGGCCCGCAGCGCGTCCGCGTCGAGGCTGTGCAGCTTGGCCCAGTGCGGGCGTCCGTCCGCCGCGAGCAGCGCACGTTCGGCCGCACGCAGCCACCTCTGGCGTCCGGGCGCGGGCGGCGCGGCGAGGTTGATCCATGCCGTGGCGCGGCCGTGCGCGGGGCTGAGCCAGGTCGCCTCGGCGGGGCCCGGCCGGATCTCCAGTGGCAGCGGGGCGGCGGAGCCGGTGGCGGCCAGGGCGGTGCGCAGTGCGGTGAGGGCGTGCGGAAGGCGTTCCAGAGGGACGGCATACTCCAACGCGGCAAACGGGCGCGGCGGCGTGGGCAGCAGGACGCTTCGGTGCGCAGGCGCCGTGGCGGCGCACCGGCCGCCCCGGGAGCGGTGCAGGTCCTGCCAGGGGAACCAGAACGCCGACACGTGCTCGCCGCAGGCGGCCCAGCCCAGCGGATCGGCACGCAGGTCCGCGAGCGGCAGGTAGCGCTCGTCGCGGCGCAGGAGGTGGTCCTGGACACAGGCCAGAGTGAGGTGGGTGACGACGCCCAGAGTGCCCAGGGACAGGCGCACGGCGGCGAGCCGGGGATCGTCCGCGTCCACGTCGACGATCTCCCCGTCGGCGGTGACCAGACGGGCGCCCGTCACCTGTGCGGACAGAGACGGGTGTCGGCCGCCGCCGTGGGTGCCGGTGGCTACGGCGCCGCCCACCGTCGGCGCGGGTGTGGTCGCCAGGCCCGTGACGGTGCGGCCCGTGCCGTGCAGGGCCGCACCGAGGTTACCCAGGGACGTGCCCGCGCCGACGGTGACCTGCCCGTCGCTCCGGTCGGCGGTCACGCCGCGCAGGGCACTGGTGTCGATCAGCAGACCCGACGTGCCCGTCACCGGGGCGAAGGAGTGCCCGGCGCCGGCGGCCCGCACCGGCCATCCGCGCTCCCGGGCCGTGCGCACGAGCGCGGCCACGTGCTCCGCGTCGCGCGCCACGACGTGGCGGGCGGGAACGCATCCGGCGGTCCGGCCCCAGTTGCTCCAGGTGCGGGTCATGCCGGGCGGGCCACGGCGTCGGCGGGACTCGCCGGGCCCCGCTCGGCGACCTGGCGGGCGATCCACGCGTACATGGGGCGCAGGCCCTCGGACAGGGGGACACACGGTTGCCAGGAGTCATGCACGACAACGATGGCCTCGGCCGCATCCGGATCGGCGCCACCGGTTCCTGGATTCACCCCGCCACGCTACGAGCGATGGTGACCTGCGGCGACTTGAGATCGTGGGTCCGGCTCGCTGCCGGGCCGGGAGGCCGCACCGGCGTACTACCCTTCCGAGGTGATGACCCCCACCGAGCCCCACGACCCGCGGCCGGACGACGCCCGCGGCTCGGCCGCAGCTCAGGGGAGCCGCGCGACCACCTCTGCCGCCGACTCCGACGGCCGGGCCGAGGGAACCCGTCCGCCGGCCAATCAGGGCCGCCGGGTCGCGGCCCGAAACCGGGCCGCCCTGATCGCCGCCGCCCGCGAAGTCTTCGCGGAACAGGGGCTGAACGCCCCGCTGTCGGCTGTCGCACGCCGCGCCGGGGTGGGCCAGGGCAGTCTCTACCGGCACTTCGCCGACCGGACCGCGCTGGTCTTCGCGGTGCTGGACGAGAACGTCCGGCAGATCGAGCTCGCCGCCGCCGAACCCGGTGTGCGCCTGGAGAGCGTGCTGGGCGTGGTCACCTGGCATCTGACCAGGTCGACGGCGTTCGTCGACCTGTTGCGCGTGCGCGGCGACGACGAGCAGGCCCGGGCTCTGTCGGGGCGCGTCCGTACCGTCCTCGACCGGCGTCTACGGGCCGGCCATCGCCTGTCCGCCGACGAACTCATGCTCGCGATCGCGATGGTGTCCGGAGCCGTCGCCGGCCCCACTCCGGCGGAGCGGGAGCGCCTCGCCCTGGAGGCCTGGCGCCTGCTCGATGTCGAAGTGGGGCCGTTGCGGCCGTTCGAGACGGCCGTCGAGGGGTGAGCGTCAGCCGCCGTTGGACTGGCGGATGCCCTCGGCAAGCGCGGTGAACTGGTAGATGTAGCCGCCGTCGGGGCCGCTGACGGTCATGTACGCCGTCGTGCCGCCGGGGGTGATCGCGACATTGGTGGCCGATTCCAGGCCGTCGGCGTCCTTGGCGGGGATCTCGACCGTGGCGAGTCGTGCCCCGTACTTGTTGTAGACGGCCATGGCGGGGCGGCCGTGCAGTCCCTGGTAGAGGTTGCCGTCGGCGTCCACGGCGATGGAGTCGGTCTGGGCCAGGCCGCCGTTGACGTGGATGGCCTCGTGCTGGTTGGTCACCTTGGTCTTCTCGGCGTCGAGCAGCAGATAGGACACGGTGTCCTTGGTGAGCTCGCTGGTCCACAGGCCGCGCCGCTCGGGGTCGAACATGATGCCGTTCGGCTGGGCGAGCCCGTCGGCCAGGACGGTGGCCTTGGTGCCGTCGCGGTCGATGCGCACGATCCGGCCGTCGGTCTCGTCCGGTTCGGTGCCGTGCGCGTCGCTCACGTACAGGTTGCCCGCATCGTCGAAAGCGGCGTCGTCCGGTGTCATCCTGGAGCCGTCGACGGTGCCGGAGAAGAACGTCCGGGGCTCGGTGCCGTCCGGTTCCACGCTGACGACGGCGCCGGTCGCGAAGTCGGTCAGGTACACGCGGCCGTCGTACGGGCTGATCTGCGCGGAGGTGTAGGCGCCCGTCCTGTCGGTGTAGACGCTGCGGTGCTTGCCGCTCTTCACGTCGAGGGAGATGAGCTTGGGCTCGCCCGGGGGAGCGGTGACATCCACGACGTACAGGTCGCGGTTTCCTACCAGGAGCGGACCCTCCAACAGGGTCCTTCCGGTGGCCTCGTGAGGGTTCGTCAGGTGCGCGGCCTTGACGGCCCGGATGCTGCTGCCCTCGCCGGACGGTGCGGGATGCCCGGCCGCGGTGGTGCCTGCCTGGGTGCCGCAACCGGTCAGTGCCAGGAGCCCGGCGGCGGCCAAGCCGGCCAGGGTTCGGGGGGTGTGGTGGGTGCGGTGAGTGGTCATGCGGTGCTGTGCTCCTTCCTGTCGTCCGGGCGGCCCGGACGTGGTGACGTGCAGGAGGTGTGCGCCCGGCGCCGAGGGCGCCGGGCCGACGAACCGGCCTCTCGGCCGGGGTGGACGGCGGAGCGGCCGGATCCGAACGGCCGTCAGGCGACGGACCAGCCGCCGTCGGAGGGCAGGATCACGCCGTTGAGGTTCACCGCGTCCTTGCTGAGCAGGAAGGCGATCGAGGCGGCGAGCTCCTCGGCCATGGCCAGGCCCGGTATCGCCACACGCATCCTCGCGGTGCGGGACGATCCGAACGGCGCGGCGGCGGGCACCTGGATGCCGGTGGCCACCGCGCCCGGGGCGACGGCGTTGACCTGCACGCCCGTGCCCGCGTACTGGTACGCCGACGACTTCGTCAGGCCCACCAGAGCGTGCTTGGAAGTCGTGTAGGCGGCGCCGGCCGCCGAGCCGCGCAGAGCCGCCTCGGAGACGATGTTGACGATCCGTCCGCCGCCCGCGGCGAGCATTCCGGGCACGACGGCGCGCATCAACCGCATGGGGCCGTCGACGTTGATCCGCATGACGCGATCCCAGATCTTGTCGTCGACCTCGTGCACGGCGGCGTCGTCGTCCATGACGCCCGCGACGTTCGCCAGCGCGTCCACCCGGCCGCCCGCGGCGGCGAGTACGGCGTCGGCGGAGGCGGGCGCGGTGATGTCCGCGGTGACGGGCACGACGGCCGCACCCAAGTCGGCTGCCAGGGCGGCGAGTCCGTCGCCCGAGACGTCCACGGCGATCACACGGCCGCCCTCGCGCACGATCCGGGAGGCGACCGCCCTGCCGATGCCGGAGGCGGCGCCGGTCACGACGACGGTCTGCCCGTCGAAGCGGCCGGGCGTGATCTGCTCGGACCACGGCTCGGCGGCGCCGATCTCGACGCCGAGGTCGGGCTCCGCCGTCGCGGTGTCGGCGGGCGGGGGAGCGGTGGGCAGGCCCTCCGGGACCCGGCCGGTCTCGGCCGCGGTGACCAGGGCGTCGACGAGTTCCGGCGGGAACTTCCCGCCGGACATCTTCACGAGCTGCTCCAACGGCAGGCCGAGAGCGGGGGCGAGAGCCTGCTCGCTCTGGCCGCCCTGGGCCAGCATGCCGCGCAGCACCTGTCCGGCGGCGGGGTCCGCCAGCCAGTCGCGCAGCGGGGAAGCGGGGGTGAGGTTCGACATCGCGGGCCTTTCACATCGTGGGGGGCTCGGGCGGGCCGCCGAACGCGAGGCCGCACCCCAACCGGACAAGGTTGTCCGGTTCTTGGGTTACGGTACCCGTGACCGCGCGGCAGGCTGCGCGAGGGCGCTGCCCCACCCACGCGGAGACACCCGAACCTCCCCCCACGAGAGGAATCCGCCCCATGACGCTGCCGCACTGCGACACGCCCCCCACCCCGCAGGAGGCCGCCGACCTGCGCGAGCGCTACCGCGTCGAGCGCGAGCGTCGCATACGCCCCGAGGGCCCGGGGCAATACCGTTCCACCACCGCGGAGTTCGGCTATTTCGCCGCCGATCCGTACGTCCCCGACACGGCGGAGCGCGAGCCGGTGCACGACGTGGTCGACGTCGCGATCGTCGGCGGCGGGTTCGGCGGGATCCTGGCGGGCGCGCGGCTGCGCACGCAGGGCGTGGCCTCGGTGCGTGTCATTGACCAAGGCGGCGACTTCGGCGGCACCTGGTACTGGAACCGCTACCCGGGCATCCACTGCGACATCGAGTCGCACGTCTACCTGCCGCTCCTCGACGAGACCGGCTACGTACCCGAGTGGAAGTACGCCCCCGGTGAGGAGATCCGTCGCCACGCGGTGCGTATCGCCGAGCAGTTCGACCTGTACGAGAGTGCCTTGTTCTCCACCACCGTGACCGGCTTGACCTGGGACGAGCCGGCCCGGCAGTGGAGGGTCACCACAGATCGCGGCGACGTCTTCCGCGCCACCTACGTCATCACCGCCACCGGCACGCTCACCGAGCCCAAACTGCCCGGCATCCCCGGGATCGAGGACTACAAGGGCCACACCTTTCACACCTCCCGCTGGGACTACGGCTACACCGGCGGCCACTCCGGGGGCGGGATGACGGGCCTGGCCGACAAGCGGGTCGGCGTCGTCGGCACCGGCGCGACCGGCGTACAGGTCATCCCGAAACTGGCCGAGGACGCGGGTCACCTCTACGTCTTCCAGCGCACCCCCTCCGCCGTGGACGTACGCGGCCAGCGACGCATGTCGCCGCAGGAGGTCGGCGCGGACCGTCCGGGCTGGGCGGCCGAACGGCGCGAGAACTTCCTGCGGATCGTCTCGGGGGAGAGCGCCGGACGGGACCTGGTGGCCGATCGCTGGACGGAGTCCGCCGCTCTCCTCGAAAAGCTCCTGCCGAGCTTCCGCCGCGACGGCGAACCGGACTTCGAGTCCGCCTACGAGGCCGCCGACCACGCCACGATGAACCAGATCCGCGAGCGTGTGGCCAAGGAGGTCGCCGACGCCACGACCGCCGACGCCCTCCAGCCCTGGTACCGGTACGCCTGCAAACGCCCCACGTTCTCCGACACGTACCTGCCCACGTTCAACCGGGACGACGTCACTCTGGTGGACACCGCCGACTCCCACGGCATCGAGCGGATGACCGAACGGGGCGTCGTCGTCGGCGGGGTGGAGTACGAGGTCGACTGCCTGATCTTCGCCACCGGGTTCTCGGTGGGCGTCTCCGGCATCACGTCGGGGAAGCTGCCGGTGACCGGCCGCGACGGCGTCGAGCTCCTGCACACGTGGGCCGATCGGGGCCCGCGCACCCTGCACGGCTTCACCAGCATCGGGTTCCCGAACCTGATCCGGATGGGCTCGCTGCAGAACGCCAGCAGCGTCAACTTCACGAACATCCTGGACGAACAGGCCCTGCACGCCGCCGCCCTGGTCGCCGCCGCGCAGCAGAAGGACGCCCTCGTGGAACCCACCCCCGAGGCCGAGGACGCGTGGATGGAGACCTGCGCGCAGGGCGCCCCCGACCACGAGTGGTTCCACGCCGAGTGCACCCCCGGCTACTACAACCGAGAGGGCCGCGGCCGCCCCAACGGCCCCACCGCCTACCCGCACGGCGCCGTCGCCTTCCACGACCTGCTGCGCCGATGGCGCGAGGAGAACATCGACGAAGCCCTCAGGCCGAAGAGCGGCACGCCCGCCTGACGCCAGCGCCTGCGGATGCACGGGAACGCGCGCCGGGCCCGAGCGGGAAAGCTCGGGTCCGGCAGGGGCAGCAAGCGATGCCGACGGCAGCGCCTCCTGCGCCGGGGCGCCCGCTCACGGTTGAGAGGGAAAGCAGACCTTCCGGTCCGCACTGCAGATCTCGGCCTTCGAATCGATGGGGCCGTAGGGCCGGTCGAACGTCAGGAAGGTGACCTTCCGGCCCGACGGGAACCTCGACACCACCTGCTGCACAGGCCCCGCGCCCGACGCACGCCTGACATGGTCGAAGTGCCGGGAACCACCCTCGGCGATCACGAAGCTCACCATGCGGACCTGGTCCTCCTTGCCCTCCTCCAGAATCTGGTCCGGGGTGCCGCTGTCCACGAAGAGCAGCCCGGGTGCGGGCGCCTTGTCGGGAGGGGAGCCACAGGCCGATGTGGTCTTCGAGCGCCGCACCATGAGCCAGCAGAAGGTGCGTCCGTCGGGCATCCAGGCCAGCTCGCCGGTCGTGTCGTCCTTGCGGTGAATCACCGCCACCGTGTCGTCCGCCGGAAGGTCGTACCCGACCGGGAGCCGGAGATGCCCCAGCGCCTTCCGCAGGAACACACCGTCGCGAGCGGTGGCGACGGCCGTGCCCGTGGGCCGAGCGGGCATCCTGTCGTACGTCCGGTGCGTGGCCGAAGGCGCGGCGGTCGTGGTCGCCTTCGGCGTGGGTGTCCCTTGTGCCGACGTACATCCCGTCAGTGCCACCAGCACCACGACACTTGTGCTCGCGAAAACCCGTCGCTTCGACACAACCACCCCCCGTTGCGCGGATCTTAGTTCGAAGAACGGCGGCCCGGAGCGAAATGCGTGGTCGGGCCGTCCGCGCGAGCCCGTCACCGACTCCGCGCGGGCCCGGTGGAGTCCCGTACGACGAGGCGTGGCACGAGCGACTGCTGACGGTGTGGCGCGTCCGGGTCGGCCAGGCGTGCGCGCAGGACGTCCACCGCGAGGCGTCCGATCTCGGCCACTTCGTGACCCTGTGGAGGGTTGCATGAGCTGAATCCGTAGGCCTCAACGGGATTGCGAGAAGGGGAAGTTGTCGGCCGTGACATCCCGGACGCTGGCAGGGCGACCACCACGACGGTGTGCCGATCCTCGTCCTCACGCACCATGTGGATGACGGGGACGTGCCACCCGGCCACGCGCGATGCGTCACCGACGTCGACGACTGCGCCCGTCAGGCTCGCGAGGCCGCAGGGGACCGGCCCGTCATGGTCCACGGGGCCGCCGCGACCCAAGCACTCCTCCGGGCCGGACACATCGACGAGATGGAGATCCACCTGATTTCCGTCCTCCTCGGAGACGGCCGACGCCATTTCGACCACCTCGGTGGTGATCACATCGAACTCGACCTCGTCCGAAGGCTCGAGGACCGGGACGTCACCCACCTCGGTTATCGGGTGCATCGACCCGAGGAGGCCGCGTGAAGCCGCTGTTCGTCTCGTACCGCGTCACCGACCTGGACCGCTCGCTCGGATTCTGCACCGCCTCGTGTTATGTCGATCTGGGCAGGGTCGACGCCGGGGACGGGAGCCACCTCGTGATCCTCAAGTTCTCCGGCGAACCTGCGGCCTCGCTCGAACTCGTCGACCGCGAGGTCGACGAACCGGTCGACGTCGGCAGTGGATTCGACCACCTCGCGATCTCCAGGTGGACGCACTGGCCGCCCCCTGGAACAGCTGACCGACGCCGGCCTGGAGCCTGGATCCGTGGAGTGCTCAGGCGGGCCGCACGGCCCCAAGACGTCGTGGCTCACCGACCCCGACGGCTACCGGATCGAGCTGGTGGAGTGGCCGCCCGGACACTCCGACAGCCTCACCGAGGCGGACTTCTCCTGAGCGGTCCGGTAGCCCCCGGCGCCGAGTACGCTGCACGCCACTCCGACGCATTCGTGAATCGGCGGAACACCCAGAGGTCGGTCAGCCCAGCCGGGTGGCGGCTTCGGGCCGGTGGATGCCGCGGGGCCTGTAACCCAGCGCCTCCGCCACACCGGCGAGGTCAGCCAGGTACCAGATGATGGCGAGCCACATCTCGGTGCCTTGCAAGCCGGGCTGGGTGCTGGGCAGACCCGCCGTGGTGGGGTGCGGTGCGCGGAAGGAGAAGCCACGGCCGTCCTGCCAGTGGCCGAGGGCATCGGTGAGCAGACGGCGGGCGAGTGCGGTCACCTCGTCGGCGCGGTGCCCGCCGGCGCGGGTCAGCCACAGCGGGTGGGCGATGTCCAGGATGTTGCAGGCCGTCTGTGCGGCGGGGGCGGTGTAGCGGGGCTCGGCCGCGTGCCTCAGTACGGTGTCGACGACGCGTTCGGGGTGCGGGACCGTGACTCCGTACTGGGCGTAGGTGCCGCGGCTGGCGCGATAGAAGCCGTTGACGACGAGCAGGTGTCCGTCGATGGGGCTGGGCTGTCCCCACATGCCGGTGGAGGAGTCCTGGTGGGTGGCCAGCCAGCCGAAGAGGGTTTCCAGCACTCCGTCGGGCGTGGCGGGGTGGTGCAGGCGGTTCCACAGCAGGGCGGTTCCCAGGGTGTCGACCCAGTCGCCCGCGTGCCAGGGGTCGCTCCGCCAGGGCAGGGCGTCGAGCGCGGTGATCACGCCTGCGGGAGTGGCGTTGGCAACCGTGTGGACGGGATGCGGCAGGCGGCTGCCGAGCAGGTCCAGGGCATAGCCCACGCACAGTAGGTGGTAGGCGGTGTCCCGGTCGAACAAGCCGTCCACTGCGTCCAGTTGACGGCCCTCGGCGGTGAGCGCGCCGATGAGCCCGGCCTCCTGGTCCTGCCAGGAGCGCAGCCGTTCGATCTGATCCTCGCCGGTGAGCGGGGCGGGGGCGCGTCCGAGGAGCAGATCGGCTATCTCGATCGCGTCGCACTGGGCCCGCACGGTCGGGGGCCGCCCAGGCGCGTCGACGAACAGGCCGCCCTGCACGTGCGAGTCGAAGCTGCGGGCGATGACGTCCTCGGCCTGCGCCCGGGTGGTGTCCGCGAACGCGGCCAGGCGCGCGGCCAGATCCGTGGCGGCCGAAGCGGCCGGGGCCGGGCCGCGCCGGCGCAGGACCCTTGCCGGATTGCCGCCGACCACGGCCCCTGCGGGCACGTCCTTGGTCACGACGCTGCCGGCGCCGACAACGGCACCGTCGCCGACGGTGATGCCGTCCAGGATCACGACGTGCGAGCCGATCCACACGTCGTGGCCGATACGGATGCCGTTGGAGGTGACCGGCTGCTTGAACACCTCGGTGTCCGGGTCCTCGAAGCCGTGGTTGAAGGCCAGTAGCGAGGTGTGCGCACCGATCCGTACGGCGTCGCCGAGGACGATGTCGCCCCGCACGACGGTATAGGGGTTGATGGTGCAGTCTCGGCCGGCCCGCAAGGTGCCGGTCACGTAGGCACCGGCCGCGATGTAGCTGCGGGCACCCAGTGCCAGGACATCGTTCTGCACGGCGGCCAGCGGGGACAGGAAGCAGTCCTCGCCGAAGCGGTAGGACGGGCTGTCCTTGCACAGAGCGCTCTGGTGCTCGTTCTGCCGGGTGCGGTCGTCGTCCGTGGCCTGGGTCCAGTAGTGCCAGGGCGAGTAGTCGAACAGGTCGGGTCCCGCGGGCTGCGTGTCCGCGGCATCGTGGTGGGGCATGTCGTCCGTTTCCGCAGAGAACTGCTGTGATCAGCCGTCTACTTGAGGCCGGCGGTGGCGATTCATTTGATCAGGTGCTTCTGCCCGTGGTGAAGAAGCCCACGGCGGGTGCGAGGGGGGACGACCGACACGACGCCCCTGCGGCCGGATCGCCCCCACTGAAGCTCTGCGGTCTTGGTCGTGGGCGGCAATCTGTGTTGCCGATCGTCGGCGGGATGATCTCGCCGATGAGTTCACCGTCCTCGAACGGTCTACCCGGCGACACGACCGTTCTCGACAGGAGTGCCATGTCCACCATCCAGCCCGTCATCCTGACTGCCGACCAGGACGTTCTGCTCAGCTTCTATACGAAATTGTTCGGCGCCGAGGAGACCTTCCGGGTACCGGCGAAAGGCCCGGCCTTCTACCTCGGCCTGCTCATCGGCGACACCGACCTCGGGCTGGTGGTCAAGGAGAACCCGGGGACCGGGGCGACGCCGCGGATCCTGCTCAGCATCGGTGTCGACGACGTCGACGAGACGCTCGCCCGAGTGGAGGCGCTCGGCGGCTCGGTCGGTGGAGGGCCCAACGACATGCCGTGGGGACAGCGCGTCGCCCACATCAAGGACCCCGACGGCAACCCGGTGAACCTCACTCAGCCGATCCCGGCCCGGTGACGCGCTTCCGGGGCGTCCGCTGATCGCGGGCCATCTGATCGTGGGCGGGGTCAGTCCGGAGCTTGGTGAGGATCCGCCGGCGCGGCCCTTGTGATGAGGCGGCAGGGGAGGGGGCGTTCCACGGCCGTGCCGGTTGTGTCTCGCTCGACTCGGTAGACCTGCGCTTGTGGTGCGCGTGTCACGGCGTCGGTGAGGTGGCCGTCGATGAAGAAGGCGCCGGTTCCGTCGTCGAGGGCCCAACCGGAGTCGAGTGCCCCGGTGGCAACGGCTGAGAGGTAAGAAGGGCGGCGACCCGCTTCGCTGTCGTAGTGCGGGCAGACCGAGCCGGGCAGCAGCCCGAGCCCGTCGGCCAGGAAGGTCAGCGGGCCGAAGGAATCGGTATGGGAGCCCCGCGCCCAGCAGTTGGCGCCGGCACTGATACCGCACAGCAGTGTTCCGCGGTCGCAGGCCTCGTGCAGCAGCCGGTCCACACCGTGCGTGCGCCAGACGGCGAGCATGTTCGCTGTGTTGCCGCCGCCGACGTACACGACGTTCTGTGCGAGCAGAAACGCGCGCAGCGCCTCGTCGTCGAGTTCCCTGCGGAACAGTGACAGGACCGAGGACTCGGCCTCGCGCGGTCCGAACACCTCCCAGAAACGCTCGATGTACCCGGCCGCGTCGCCGCTTGCCGTCGGGACGAAGCAGACTTTGGGGCGTGGGGTGCGTGCGTGGGTGAGCAGCCAGTCGTCGAGGAGCCCGTCGTCGTCGGTGGAGAAGCCTCCTCCGAGCAGAGCCAGTCGCTGCTGATGCCGAACGGCCACCAGGTCCTCCTCACGCCGTGCTTCGACCAGTGAGGAACACTGCCGGGCGGCCCGCAGGTTGGCAACCGAACAGGGCGTTCGCGGACGCCTCATGCTCAGCGGGGAGTTGCCCGCTGAACACCGGACCCCGGTCCGGTGGTCGCTACCGCGCTGCTCTGCCGCCGGCAGCGCATCGCCCCCACGACCGTCAGGGCCATAAAGGCGCTCAGCGCCACCGCCATGGGGGCGGCGCTGCGCGTACCGAACACGCCGATCAACGGCGAGGCGGCGGCGCCGAAGGCGCACCGGGAAGCCCCCAGCAGCGCGGACGTCGCACCCGGAGCGCTGCGCCCGCGGCTTTGCCCCACCGTCGTCAGGGCGGGAAAGAGGAGTCCGAACGACGTCACCGTCACCAGCAAGCACGCTCAGGTCGCCCACAGTCCCGCACCCGCCGTCGCGACGAGCGCCAGCAGCGCGAGCTGGCCGGAGACGCCGGCGACCGCGCCGAGGACCAGCAGTGGCTCGGGGCGGTGGCGGCGGGCCAGTCGCCCGTACAGCAGCGATGCTCCAAGATTGCCGAGCGCGTTCACGCCGTAGACGACGCTGTCATCGTCGGCGACAGCTGCAACAGGTCGTGCAGGACGAAGGTGGCCCCCGCCACGAAGGCGAAGACCGCCGGGCCCCTGCATCCTATGGTCAGTACGGGCACCAGGACCCGGGGCTGCGCCGGCGGGTTTGCCGTCGCACGCATCGCTCCGTCGGCCCCGCCGGTGATCCGGCGTCCCGCGGGCAGCGACTCGGGCACGCCGCGTGCCAGCCCCACCGCCAGCCGGGCGCCGACGAGGGCGAGCGTCACGAACACGCCCCGCCACGGAGTCACCGCCAGCACGATCCCGCCCGGCACCGGTGCGAGTACCGGGCCCAGCGCGCGATGGGCGCACCACCGCCGCACCCCAAATTCGTCGCGTACACCGGTGATTTAGCCGATGGCGCCCGGGCCCGACACCCCCACCCTGGGTCGGGCCAGGTACCCGCACACCCCCGTCAGGAGGGCTCCATGGGCTCCACACCTCGTCGTTCGCCACGCCGTCTGCTCGGCGTACTCGCGGCCGGCGCCGTCGCGTTCACTCTCTTCTCCTCGGCCACGACGACGGCAGGCGCCGCCGACACCGCTGCCACCACCGCGCGGGCCACCACCACGCAATCCGCCGCCGCGCAGCCGTTGTCCACGAGTACGCCGGTCGTCTTCGTCCACGGCTACACCGGCAACGCCTCCAACTGGACCACCGCCATGACCGTCTTCCGCGCCAACGGCTGGTCCAGCTCGAACCTCTTCGCCTACGAGTACAACTCGTACGGCAACAACATCACCAACGCTCAGGGCCTCGCCACCTACGTCAACACCGTGAAGGCACGGACCGGCGCGAGCAAGGTCGCCATCGTCAACCACTCGATGGGCGGGCTGGTCAGCCAGTACTACCTGAAGGTGCTCGGCGGCAACACCAGCGTCAGCCACCTCGCCTCGATCGCGGGCGCCAACCACGGCACCACCTACGCCAGTGCCTGCCTGATCTACACGACCTGTCAGCAGATGTACCCGGGCTCCTCGTTCATCTCCCAGATCTCGTCCGGCGACGAGACGCCCGGCTCCACCAAGTACGCCACCTGGTACTCGGCGTGCGACGGCATCATCATCCCCTACACGAGCACCCGCCTCGACGGCGCGACCAACAACAACGTGGCCTGCCAGACCCACATCGGCTATCTGACGGACACGGTCGTGCTCGGGCAGATCGCCCGGTTCGTCGCTTCCTGACCGTCCTCTCCTGAACAACCCGGCTCGTCATGAGACCGGCCCCGTCTCCGGCAGGGCGACGCGACTGCCGGAGACGGGGCGTCAGCGACGTCACTGTCCGACCCGTCCGACGGGTTGGCTCCCGGTGCTGTTCAGGCGGGGACGAAGATGTGCTGTGGTGACGCGTCCAGGATGAACCCGTTGTCGAAGTGGACCCGTACCGTCACCTGGGAGCCCTGTTCGTGGAATGCGGTCCAGGCCGGTTCCAGCTCGGCGATCTTCTGCTCGAGCTGTTTCTTGCTTTCCGGGGGCATGGTGTCGCCGTAAGAGTCGAGCAGCGATGTGAGGCGTCCGTACTCGGCGACGTCGGGGGTCTCGTGTACGTGCTCGATGACCCGTTCCACGGTTCCTTCGGTGCCGGCGGCGAGGGAGAGGATCCCGATGACCGTTCCGGCTGCCTCGATCGGGTCGCTCAGGCGGAGGTCGTCGGCCAGCTTGACCCGCTGGCCTTCCTGCAGACTCATCGTCTCTCCCTGTCTGTCCTGCGGTGAGGTTCTTCCCCGTCCCATGATCGCGCTCGTCACCCAACACCGTGACACCGCCCGGCGACTGAACGGCAGGACCCGCGTCTGCTGGTGAGCCCTGATCGCCCGTTTGGACAGGGGCGGATGTTGTCTGGCAGCGTCGGTTGTCCGATCCCCGTTGACACCGGAAGGCGGTGCGGAAGATGACCGAGGTGAGCACGCGCAGTGTTCGGGACGCTGCTGTTGCCACACGGCTGCGCAGGACGACGGCTCTCGATGTGCCGGAGGAGTTCGAGACGTGGTCGGTCTCCGACCTGGCGGACTGGCTCCACGACACGGAGGACGACCCGCAGGTGTCCGACGAGGACTTCTACCAGGCACGCAAGGCCGTGCAGATGCTGGGAGTCGAGGACGTCTGACCGGTCGGCGGCGTCCGCGCGAGGCCGCCGCACTGCCGCATCGGCGACGAAGGCGTAGAACCGGCAGGCACAGGTAATGGCGTCGACGTCGCCGATGGTGTCGGACATGCCGACGGCGTACGGCATGGTGCCGACCGGCGTCCCGTCCCGGTCTGCGCCGTGGAGTGAGACGAGCTGCGCAGGTCCAGCAGCGGTGCGCGGTCAGCTCTCGCCGTTACGGTCCAGCGCGGGGCAGGAGAGGAGTGGCCCAGTCGGGGGCCCACCGCCACGCGGCCCATCCGGCGGCCTCCGCGAGGATGCCGGAGCGTGCCTCGATCATCGCCACGACCTCGTCGCGGGCGGCCTTCACCGCCAGGTGCTCCGCGTCGGTGATGACACCGAGCCGTCGCGCGTGGGCGTACTCGTCCTCGTCCTTCCACGAGAACGCGGTCAGGTCCGGCTCGACAACCAGGTCCACCGCCAGGTCGAAGGTGTCGAACCCGTCCGGCCGACGACGCGCGGGCCGTTCGAAGTTGATGTACCAGTTGCGCAGTCCGTCCGCGGTGTAGAAGGCGTTGACGCTGTACCAGGCGCCGGCCGGCTTCCACAGCAGCAGTTCGGTCTCCTGCCGGCGCGCGTCCGACAGTTCCCAACTCCCGGCCGCCAGCGCGTCGAAGGCCGCCAGACGCGCCGACCGGTCGGTGCCCGCGGCTGCGTAGGGGGACGGCAGGCGAGCCTGGGCTCCGGGCGCGCACGCTGTCACCAGGACCTCGCCGGTGTCGGACAGCACGCGCAGGGCGTGCTCGCTCCAGACCTGCCCGTCCCGATACACATCACGGCGCACCACGGTGGCCGCCTCGTCGAACCTCTGCATCGTGCCTCCCGCCTTTCCCGGAACCTACCCAGGCCGGCATCCGGTACCGGCGGTGAACGTCACCCACTCGCTCCGGCCGGGGTGCCGACCAGCGCGGAGCTTGTTGGCCCCGCCCTTGACTGCATGGAGAAGGCGGGCGCGGTACCCCTCTGTACCCGACCGGGGTACCGCGCCTTCGTCGCGTGCGGCCAGGAGGCGCCGTGCGATCGGGACGCGTCCCGGCTGGACGGCCCGCACATGCCGGTTCAGGGCCGCCGCATGGATACCGGTGGACGCCTCGCTGATCGCGGCCTGCGCCTCGAAGGGATCCGCGCAGGATGACATCGATGGGCGTGGCCGGAGTCGAGTTGGCGACGGCGCTCTACACTCGGCACGACGAGGCGGGACCAGTCGTGCCCAGGACACCTAGGCCGGTGTCCCTTTCGTGAGCGTCCAGGGAGCAGTGTGCCGCCGTCCTTCGTCCACCAGATCACCAAGTACGACCCCGCCGATCGTGACGAGCGCGGCCGCTACGCCGGCTCCGAGGACACGGTGAGCGATCACGGGCCGGTCGAAGCGGCGTACTTGGAGGCGATCGCCGCGTTCGCGCGGGCCTCGGGCATCGACCGGTTGGAGATCCGCGAGCCCGAGGTCACGGGATTCGCCGCCTTCGGCCTGGAGCCGCCGGTCGAAGGGCACGGCCTGGCCGGGCTCTTCCCGCCCGACCTCACCGGCTATCACGACGGCGCCGAAGTCTCCCTGCCCATCGCCCTGGAGCTGGTGAGGGCCATGCTCCGCGACGCCGGCGCCTGGTGCCGACTGGAGGTGGGCGACCGGTTCACGGTGCACGTGGGATGGGACCAGTACGTGTACGTGGGCAGTGACCGGCCCTGCGGCGACGCGGTGGCCCGCACCCACGAACTCGGCCTCTTCGCCCAGCCGTTGACCGCCTCTCCCTACGCGGCGGAGTCCGACGAAGCGGACGACAAGCCGGCCGCCGACGAGCACTTCTGGGCGCGCGTGCGCACGGAACTGGGCAGCCGGGAGACCCTCCTGTTGCAGGAGTCGTATCTCCGCAACGCCGCGCGCTGGCACCGCCTCGCGAAGGGCAACCTCGACACGGTACGCACCGGCCTCGGCCCGCGCGCCCTGCTGACGGTCTGGCCCGACCTGAGTCCCGACGTCGACGCGGTCCTCGCCGCGCTGCGCGAGGACACGTCCGCGGAGTTCGTCTGGCAGACGCCCGACGGGACGATCCGGCACATCGTCATCGACGACGACGAGTACGAGCAGCTCGCCGCGCTGGTGGCCGACGCCACGGCGGCCCGCGTCCTTCCCCTCGCGGCCGACGATCGCCATCCGCTGCTCCGTGCCGTCCTGCCCGACAGCGACGGGGTGCTGCGCGCCCGCTGGTGACGCCTCAAAGGGCCGGCTCCGGCAGTTCGGCCGCGACGGCGCGGACGGAGTCCCGGAGCCAGCGTTGTCCCAGGTCGCCGTCGAGGCGGGGGTGCCAGGCCATCTCGTAGTGCAGCGGGCGGATCTCCTCGGGGGCGGGCACGATCCTGATCCCGGGATCAGGACGCTCCTCCGTCAGCAGCCGTGACGGCATCGTGAGGATGAGCCGGGTGCCGAGGACGGAGCGTGCGGCCAGGGAGTGGTAGGGCACGGTCAGTCCGGCCCGGCGGCGCGTGCCGAGGTCGTCCAGGCGCCGCTCGATCGCGGTCTGGCGCTCTCCGATGGTGCCGACGATCACGTGGGTGGCGTCCAGGTACTCGTCCAGGGCGATGCCGGGGCGCTCGGCCAGCGGATGATCCGCGGAGAGCACGCACACGAACCGGTCGTCGAAGAGGTGCTCGGTGCGCAGCGCGGTGACCTGCTCGGACCTGGCGTAGAACATCAGGTCCACGATTCCCCGGTCGAGGTCGTCATGGATGGCGTCGTGCCAGGTGCGGAAGTGGAGGGTGGAGCGCGGCGACTCCCGGAAGACGCGCTGGAACACCGCGGGGGCGAGCACCCGGGAGTAGTCGGTCCCGGCCACCCGGAAGGACTCGGCGGCCGTGGCCGGGTCGAACTCCTCCGGCGCGAACAGGCTCTCGAGGCGTGGCACGACCGCCCGCAGCTGGCGCTGGACGCGTTCGGCCCGCGGGGTGAGCCGGTAACCACTCGGCGTGCGCACGAGGAGTTCGTCACCGAGGGTGTCCCGCAGGCGCTGCAGCGCCCGGCTCATCGCGGGCTGGCTCATCCCGGCGACCTCGGCGGCGCGTGAGACGTGCCGCTCCTCCAGCAGAGCGGCCAGCGGGGCCAGCAGATTGAGGTCGACCCGTTCGATATGCGCCATACGCATAAGCTACATAAAAGCTATGCATTGGACAAATAGTTGGGTGCGGCGGAAGGTTGAGTCCATCGGCGGGCGGACGGCCCGCGAAAGTCCCCGACTCCCTCAGCGCGGACCTTCATCTATGCAGGCGTTCACCCGGAACGGGCGCCGGAACAGGAGCGGTCATGAACGGTGTGGTGGATCAGAACGCATCGGATCGGCCCAGGGCGGCCGTGGTCACCGGTGGCTCGGGCGGTATCGGCGGCGCGGTCGCGCACCGGCTGGCCGCCGAGGGCATGGCCGTTGTCGTCCACTACGCGGGCGGGGCGGCCAAGGCCGAGGCGGTGGTCGAGTCGGTGACCGCGGCCGGCGGCACGGCAGTGGCCCTGCCCGGTGACGTCGCCGAACCGGCCGAGATGACCCGCCTCTTCGACGCCGCGGAGGAACGCTTCGGCGGTATCGATGTGGTCGCCAACACCGCCGGGATCATGCTCCTCGCCCCGCTCGCCGAGATGGACCTCGACACCTTCGACCGGATGCACCGGGTCAACGTCCGCGGCACCTTCGTCGTCTCTCAGCTCGCCGCCCGCAGGCTCCGCCCCGGCGGAGCGCTGATCAACTTCTCCACCTCGGTCACCCGCCTCCAGCAGCCGAACTACGGCGGATACGCGGCGACCAAGGGCGCCGTCGAGGCCATGACCCTCATCCTCGCCCGCGAACTGCGCGGCAAGGACGTCACCGTGAACGCCGTGGCACCCGGCCCGACCGCGACGCCGCTGTTCCTCGAGGGCAAGAGCGAGGAACTGGTCGCCCGCATCGCGTCCGCCGCACCTCTTGAGCGGCTCGGCACCCCCGAGGACATCGCCGAGGCCGTCGCCTTCCTCGCCGGACCCGGCGGCCGCTGGATCAACGGGCAGGTGCTCTTCGCCAACGGCGGCATCGCCTGATCTCCCCGCACCCGGGCAGAGCACGACCTCCCCGGTCGGAGAACCACCTTGTCCACCGTGCTCGTCATCGGCGCCGGCACCCGCATCGGCAACCGCACGCTCAAGGTCCGGACTTCGTGCGGGGCATCGGCTTCGGGGATCTCCCGCAAGGCGCCCGGACCAAGGCCGCTCCGCACGTTCCGTCAAGTCCTCCCGTAAGGAAGCGATGTCATGACCCGCCGTCAGCTGGACTCCGTATCCGACCTACTGCGCAACGCACCCCTGGACCTGGGCGGCGACGTCGAGAAGATGCGCCGCGTCTTCGACGAGATGCTCGGCTCCGCGCCACTGCCCGACGACGTCCGCACCCGGGCCACCGAACTGGGCGGGGTTCCCGCCGTCGAGGTACTCGCAGGCCCCACCCGGCCGGGCGCCTCCACCGTGCTCTACTTCCACGGCGGCGCCTACGCGATGGGCTCCGCAGCCGCCAGCGTCGGTCTGGTCTCCGAGATCGCCCGGCGCACCGCGGCCACCACCCACTCCGCCGACTACCGGCTCGCCCCCGAGCACCCCTTCCCGGCCGCCGTGGACGATGCCCTCGCCGCCTACCGGGCACTGCTCGAACAGGGCATACCGGCCGCCTCGATCGCGGTCGTCGGCGAGTCGGCCGGTGGCGGCCTCGCCCTCGCCCTGCTCCTCGCGATCAGGGACGCGGAACTGCCGCAGCCGTCGTGCGCGGCCGTTCTGTCGCCGTGGGCGGATCTCACCCAGTCCGGCTCCACCATGAGGACGCGCGCCGACGAGGATCCGGCGCTCACCCGCGAGGCACTGGAGACCCGGGCCGCCGACTACCTTGCCGACGCGGACCCGCGCACCCCGCTGGCCAGCCCTCTCCATGCAGATCTGCGCGGACTGCCGCCGCTGCTGATCCAGGTCGGTGGCCGGGAGATCCTGCTCGACGACGCCGTGCGCCTCGCCGCGCGGGCCGCCCACGCGGACGTCCCCGTCACGCTGCGGACCTTCCCCGGGGCACCGCACGTCTTCCAGGGCTTCGCCCCGGTCGTCGACGAGGCCGCGCGCGCCCTGGACCAGGTGGCCGCCTTCATCAACAGCCACGTAGATGCGGAGGGTTGGGCGTGAAGGCCGTACGTTTCCACCGCTACGGAGACATCGACGTGCTCGGTGTCGAGGAGGTCGAACCGCGCCCGCTGGGCCCGCGGGACGTCCTGGTCCGGGTACGCGCCGCCGGGATCAACCCGGGCGAGGCCAAGATTCGCACCGGGGCCCTGCACGAGCGCTTTCCAGCGGTTTTCCCGTCCGGGCAGGGCAGCGACCTCGCCGGTACGGTCACCGCGACCGGGGACGCGGTGACCGACTGGGCGCCTGGTGACGCGGTGCTCGGCTGGTCCTGGGAGCGGTCCAGCCACGCCGAGTACGTCGTCGTTCCCGAGGAGCAGCTCGTCCGAAAACCCGACGGGCTCCCGTGGCCCGTCGCCGGGGCCCTCTACGTAGCGGGCAGCACCGCATGGGCCGCCGTCGCCGCGGTCGCACCCCGGGCCGGCGAGACGGTCGTGGTCAGCGGCGCCACCGGCGGGGTCGGCAGCCTCGCCGTCCAACTCCTGCGCCTGCGCCGAGCCAACGTGGTAGCGGTCGCCTCGGCGCGGCACCGAAACTGGCTGGAGTCTCAGGGCGCGACCCTCGTCGCCTACGGGAACGGAGTCACCGAACGGCTCCGCCGGGCCATCGAGGGCGACGGCGCCGGCACGGCGGACGCCTTCCTCGACTTCCACGGCGGCGACTACCCCCGCACCGCGCTCTCCCTGGGAGTGCTGCCGCACCGCGTCAACACGCTTGACCACGATGCCGCCGACGCGCTCGGCACCCGCTCACACGGCAGCGCCGAAGGAACCGACCGGGCGGTGCTGGGCGAATTGGCCGGGCTGGCGGCGGGCGGCCGGATCGAGGTGCCGGTCAGCCGGACCCATCCGCTGACCCAGGTCCGCGCGGCGTTCACCCACCTCGAACACGATCACCCGCTGGGCAAGGTCGTCCTTCTCCCGTAGCAGGCAACCCTTCCGGCACCCGGTCTGCTCGTGCGGGGCGACCCATAAGGGGTCCACGTCGAGTTGCTGAGGGGACCGCTGGAAGGTGTGCTGAAGCTGACGCGGCGGATGCCGGAGTGGTGGTGGCGACCTGGGTGACGCCGCCATCGAACCGGCTGTGCATGAGGGTTCCTCGCATGGTGAAGCCGGTGGGCCTGCCGGGCAGGTGCGGGGCTGCGCCCGGTCCGCTCAGGAGGTGACCGCGTCGGTCACGGTGAGCTTGACGTGCAGCCCGTCCCATGGGCTCCTCGGTGGATCTCCTAGCGGTATTCACCGCGCCGGTGCCGGGCCCGTACGACTCCCACGTCCAGGAGCGGCTCGCTGCCGGCGATGATCGCCGCCTGATGCTCGTCGAGCGCGGCGCGAGCCGCCTGGTCACCGCCGCGCAGGTGCACGATCACCTCGGTACGGGGCTCGTCGAGGACGAGGGCCAAGTGGTCGGCGGCGCAGCGACGGGCCTCCTCCACCGTGCGTCCGGCGACGTGCCCGAGCGCGTCCGGGAGCCCCTCTATCTCGACCTGCCACAAGTCACGGGCGTGGCGGGAGCGGGTGAGGACGGCGTCATGTCTCGGCATGGTGGGGGCTCCTTCACGGAATCGGTACCCAGAGCCGAAAGAGTGCCCCGGATGTGGAGGATCAGACGCCGCTTCGTGAACATGTCCACGCCCCGCGCGTGCGCCGTGGCTGAATTCGGCTGCTTCGCTGCCCGGGGGTGAGGTCCAGGGTGCAGTAGGCGCACGATCCGCAGCCGCCGCTGGGCCCTGGGCCGAGCGGCCCTTCGCTGTGGTGTCCCGGCGGGCGCCGCCGCCGCGCGGCCGACCCTCGGCGGTGGCTCTACGGGTTGGCGGAGTTGATGCGCTCGACCTTCGGCGCAGTTCACCTTTCGGAGCAGAGGGAGCAGAGAACGAGCGTGCGCCCCGAACGGCGCGGTGTGTGCCGGGATGCGGCGCTGTCCGCACTGCGCGGTGCCCGCCGGCGGGTCGGGCACCGCAGAAGCGACGCGCGACCCAGGCGGGCGGACCCGGTATCAGTGACGGCCGCGGCTGGAGGCCAGGGGCGCGCCGTAGCCCTGTGGGGTCACCTCCAGGTCACATCGGTCGTGCTCGCTCTGCGGGCAGGAGAGTGTCACCTCACGGTCCTCTCCCGGCAGCAGCCACAGATAGTTGTCGGAGTAGCGGGCGGGCAGGACGCGGTCGCCCGTGCGGTGGTCGCGCAGCGAGAGACGCACCATGGGCGCGACGGCGCGCCCCTTGTTGCGGACCGTGACGGTCACGCTGATGCGCCCTTCGCGCTGTGACGTCCGGCCGCCGGAGATTTCCAGCTTGGCGCCGGAGAGGCTGTTCAGGGCCTGCATGTCCTTCGGCTGTTCGTAGCGCCAGTACGTGTTGCGCGACAGTGTCCGCCCGTCGGTGCAGGTGAGCGTGAGCCGCACCGGATGCAGGGGGTGGTCACCGTCGGGCCTGTCCACGGCGAACGCCGATGCCGTCGAGGAGGCGTCGACGTCCAGCTTCAGGTGCCGCGGGTCCGCGAGGCGGCGTCCGGACAGGTCGAAGACCTCCGCGCGGACCTCGGCACCGCGCAGCGCCTGCCCCGTGTGATTGATCGCGAGGACCTTCCAGTCCGTCGGGTCGGCCTGCACGTGGTAGGGCTCGCAGCCCGAACGGGCCCCGTAGTAGGTCCCGTTGACGTCGAGGTCGTAGTCGTAGGTCTGCCACACCGTGCTGTGCCACGCCGGGTTGGGCATCCACAGCAGCAGACCGCTGGCGTCGCTCCAGAGGTGGGCGTTCCACGCCTCGAAGATGGCGCGCATCGACTCGAAGTCGACGAACTGGTCCTTGGCGCAGAACTCCTCCAACGACGAGGATCCGCCGAGGCGTTCGTCGATGGCGGCCTGGTAGCCCTGCGGGTTCTGCCCGCCACGGGTCAGCCAGTCGTGGTGGTTCCACACCAGCCCGATCGGCCATTCCTTCTCGCCGTCGACGAGGTTGCGCATGTTCTCGGCGACCGAGACCGTGGGGATGCCGATCTCGGTGTGGAAGCCGAAGGTGCCCTGGGCGTACAGATCGGGGGAGTAGTACCGCTTCGGGTCGACCCAGGCGTACGGTCCGCTGCCGCTGACCACACCGGACGCCGAGTTGCTGACATAGCTGACGCCGGGGTGCTCCTCGGCGACGGCCTTCCGCGCGCCCTCGTCGATCTCGCCGGACGGTGTGCCCTCGTTGGCGCCGCACCAGACCACCACACACGGGTGCGAGCGATAGCGGCGGATCCTGTCGCGCACGTGGTCGAGGTAGAGGGCGTGGTTCGGCGGGTCGAGGAACCACGCGTTCCAGAAGACGTTCCACCCCAGCAGCCCGTCTTTCCGCGTCGCGGTGCGGGATGCCGGCCATGCCGCTGTTCTCGGCGGCGGCATGACCGGCGGGACGCGGCCTACATCGTGAGGCGGTCGATGTCGGGAGCCCAGTCACCGGCGTTGGAGATGGTGATGGTGTTGTCCGTGCCGGGGGCCAGGGTGAGGCTGACGGTGGTGGTGCCGGGGCTCGTCCAGCCGGCGGTGGGCGCGAAGGTGACCGTCTGCGCCTGGGTCGAGTTCGCCTTGACCGTGGCCGAGCGGGTGACGGCGCTCGCGTAGTGGAGGGTCACTGTCCTGGTGCCGCCGCTGCCGCCGTCGACGTGGCGGAACGTGAGGGTGGCGCCGTTGCCCAGATAGCCGACCTTCTTGCCGCCGGAGCAGCCCGAGCAGTCGGCGACGACCGCGGTGCCGGTGAGCGTGTTGCCGCCGTCCTCCGCCTCGTACGAACCGGGGCCGGCGGAGCCGCCGGGACCCACCGCCATGGCGCCGAGGCCGAGCCAGCCGTCGCTGCCCTGCGTCGCGTTGGCGAAGCGCAGCTGCTTGGCCTTCGCGCTGATGTCCTCCAGCGGGTTCTTGGCCTTCATGACGAGCTGGTAGTCGCCCTGGGTGACGCCGGACAGGTCGATGTCGGAGTCGAAGTACTGCGCGTAGCCGTAGTCGAGGTAGGTGTGGTCCGAGCCGCTGCCCCAGTCGGGGAACGCGCGGATCTTCTTCGGCATGACCTTGCGCAGGTCCCAGGAGGTGTCCCAGGTCTTGACGACCTTCCCGGAGGGGTCCTTCAGGCCGAGGCTGACCTTCCAGGGGTAGTAGAACGGGGCGACGCCGTCGTTGCTCATCTGCACGCCGACCGTCGTGGTGCCTTGGGCGGTGTCGTGGAAGTAGGCCTTGTCGACGCCCAGGTCGTAGCCCATCGTCCGCACCGCGGCCGCCACGTTGGGGTTGTCGGCGGAGTAGGCGGCGCTGCCTTCGTTGATCTTCCAGGTGGTGTGCTCGAGTTCGATGCAGGCCTTCATGTCGTCGACCGCACCGGATCCGCCGGGCCAGTTGTCGAAGGCGGTGGGCTGGATCTCGGGACGGACCTCACCTCCCATGGAGGCGGTGATCCATCGGTTCTCCACGCCGTGTTCCAGGGCTTTCTGGAGCTGCGCATAGGAGGCGCCGCCCATCGACTCGGGCAGGGTGACGCCCGCCAGGGGGCTCCCCTCGCGGTAGCAGAAGGAGTCGTCGTGGTAGCCGATTGCGGGTAGCGCGTCGGCGGCGCCGCCCGCCGCCGCGGCGTAGCGCACCTCCACCTTCGTGTGGGTGAAGGCGCTGTTGTACGCGTTGATGAGCTCGGCGCCGTGGGTGTCGGTGGGCATGTAGTCGGGGTACGAGTCGCTGGACGTGTCGGTGTCGTAGGGCCAGGTGTGCCACTCGCCCCACAGGCCGACCAGGCCCATGTGGATGAAGCCGATCCGCGGATCGCCGTCGTAGCGGGCGCCGAACGCCGCGATGAAGTTCTTGACGGCGTCCAGCAGGTAGGCGCTGTCGTAGTCGGGGCTGGTGGTGTTCCAGTAGGTGTTGGTGCGGTTGTCGACGTGTCCGGCGAAGCATGCGGGGATCGCGTTCGCCGGGTGGCTGCCCGTGCCGCCCGGGTACTCCATGTAGAAGCGGACGGCGGCCTGGTTGCCGTAGGAGGCGATCTCGTCGAGCGCCTTGTCGAGGACGCTCCAGTCGTAGTGCCCGCAGTCCGAGGCGCTGTTCATGACCTCCGACAGACCGAAGTAGCTCCAGGTCAGCGCGTGCGGATAGCCGGTGTTCTCGTCGGCCCCGGGCTGGTAGAAGCGGGCGAATCCCTTGAGCGGGTTGTCCAGTGGTGCGTCGGCGCGGGTCAGGGAGTGGGCGGGCAGCGAGGGGTCGGGGTCCGGACCGGGGGCCGGCCGCTGGGGTGCGCCGGCGGCCGACGCGCGCTGGGGGTGGGGGGCGGCCCAGGCGGCCTGGGTCGTGGTCGGCAGGAGCGCCATGGCGACGGCGGCGGCCACGAAGGACAGCGCGGCCAGCCATCTTCTGCCGCGTCGCCGAGCGAAGGTGCGCATGATTTTGAACCTCCGGGAATCGGTGGGGAGTAGCCGTGCAGCGGGGGCACGGCTGCGGATCCGAACGGGTCGACAGGCTTTTGACCTGCAGAGGGGTCCGGATCGCAGGGGTTTCGCCCTGCGGTCGACGCTGCCTCTCGGCGTGGGGGAACTTCGCTTTCTTACGAGGAAGCGTTGACAAACTTTCGCTGTTCCTCATCAATATGTGTCCACGGTGCCCCACTGGCAAGAGGTGCGGCGCACATCTCTTCGGAGGGCAACCATGGGCGCGTACACGGCAGTTGCGCCATCACGCGAGAGCATCGGGACGGACCGGGGGAAGGCGGACGTCCGGCGGCCACGCCGGCGCCGCGACGACCGCAGGGTCGCCTGGCTGTTTCTGGTCCCGGCCCTGTTGGGGTTCGCGCTCTTCTACGCGTATCCGACGATCCGCGGCGTCTACTACTCGCTCACGGACTACAACCTGCTCTCGCCGCCGCACTTCACCGGCGCGGACAACTACCAACGCCTCGTCGACGACGACCAGTTCTGGAACGCGCTCAAGGTCACCGGCTTCTACGTGGTCCTCAACATCGGCTCGCAGACCGTCCTGGGGCTGGGCCTGGCCACGCTGATGCACCGCCTGACCCGCTCGGTCGCGCTGCGCGCGATGCTGCTGGTGCCCTGGCTGGTGCCCAACGTCACCGTCGGCCTGCTGTGGATGTGGCTGCTGGACGCCGACCTCGGCTTCGTCAACCACCTGCTGAACGCCCTGGGCCTCGGCACCACCGGCTTCTTCACCTCACCGCACTGGGCCATGCCGTCCGTAGCCGCGGTCAACACCTGGGCCTACGCCGGGTACACGGCTCTGCTGCTGTACGCCGGGATGCTGCAGATACCCCAACACCTGTATGAGAGCGCCTCGTTGGACGGCGCCGGCGAGTGGCGCATGTTCACCCGGATCACGCTGCCCCTGCTGCGGCCGGTCCTCGCGCTGGTCCTCGTGGTGTCGCTGATCGGTTCGTTCCAGATCTTCGACACGATCGCGGTGACCACCTACGGCGGCCCCGTGAGCGCCACCCGCGTCATCTACTACTACATCTACGAGCAGGCGTTCACGAACTTCCGCATGGGCTATGCCTCCGCGATCGCCGTGGTGCTCGCGGTGATCCTCGGCGTCCTGACCGCCGTACAGATGCGACTGCTGCGTGCCTCCCGCTCGGATCTGGCCTGAGGAGCCCCGACCATGACCCGCCTCCGTACGAAGCCCTCACCCGGCCGGATCGCCGCCTGGGCCGTCCTCGTCGTCGCGCTGATCGCGACCGTGTTCCCGTTCTACTGGATGGTCCGCACCGCCCTGACCCCGGCCGCCGACCTGTACACCGACTCCACCGCGCTCGTCCCGCACCACCCGACAATGATCAACTTCCTGCGGGTGCTCGGCCTGACGAGCCAGGAGGAGGCACAGGCCGCCGGCGGCTCGGGCGCACACGTGAACTTCCTGCGCTACCTGCTCAACTCCGTCGTCTACAGCGGACTGATCGCCGCCCTGCAGACGATGTGCTGCGCGATGGCCGGCTACGCCTTCGCCCGGCTCCGGTTCCCCGGCCGGAACCTGGTGTTCGGCATCCTGGTCGGCGCTCTCATGGTGCCGCCGATCTTCACGGTCCTGCCCAACTTCGTCCTGGTGAAGAACCTCGGCTGGCTGAACACGTTCGCGGGAATGGTCGCGCCCAGCGTCCTGATGACCCCGTTCGCCGTCTTCTTCCTGCGCCAGTTCTTCCTGTCCATCCCGCGGGAGGTGGAGGAGGCGGCGGTCCTCGACGGCGTCGGCCCCTGGGGCGTCTTCTGGCGCGTCGTGCTGCCGATGAGCCGCGGCCCGCTGCTGACCATCGGCCTCACCACCACGGTGTGGGCGTGGAAGGACTATCTGTGGCCGCTGCTGACCGGGCGTGAGGAACAGACCCGCGTACTGACCGTCGCCCTCGGCATCTTCCGGCAGCAGTCGCCCAACACCCAGCCCGACTGGACCGGGCTGATGGCCGGTTCGGCGCTGTCGGTGCTGCCCGTGCTCGTCCTGCTGTTCCTGCTCGGCCGGCGCCTGGTCGAGTCCCTGAACTTCACCGGGATCAAGTAGCCCACCCCGTAACCGACTTCACACACCTCCCCCTTCTTACGAGCTGAGAGGCCCTTCGTCATGAGCTCCATGCGTCTGCGTACCGGCACGGCCCTGCTGTGCCTGGCCGCCACCGCCACCCTCACCTCCTGCGCCGGATCCGACGACACGGCCGGCGGGAAGACGACCGTCGACTACTGGTTGTGGGACGACAAGCAGCTGCCCGCCTACCAGGAGTGCGCCGCCGCGTTCCAGAAGGCCAACCCCGACATCACCGTGAAGATCACCCAGACCGCGTGGGAGCAGTACTGGCAGAACCTGACCACCCAGCTGGCCTCCGGCGACGCGCCCGACGTGTGGACGGACCAGGCCTCGTACTATCCGCAGTTCGCCACGAGCAACCAGCTCCTGGACCTGCAGCCGCTCGTGGAGCGGGACAAGGTGGACCTGTCCGCCTACCAGGCGGGTCTGGCCGACACCTGGGTCAAGGACGGCAAGCGCTACGGGCTGCCCAAGGACTGGGACACCATGGCTCTCGTCTACAACACCGCCCAGCTGAAGAAGCAGGGCTTCAGCGCGGCTCAGCTCGACACCCTGACCTGGAACCCGTCCGACGGCGGCACCCTGGAGAAGGCAGTCGCCAAGGCCACCGTCGACACCCACGGCCGCAACGGACTCGACCCCGACTTCGACAAGGACAACGTCAAGACGTACGGATTCCTGCCCGAATGGAAGGACGGGTCCCAGGGGCAGAACGGCTGGGGCGACCTCGCCGCCTCCAACGGCTTCACCTACCTCGACAAGAACCCGTGGGGCACGGAGTTCAAGTACGACGACCCGCGGCTCGCCGAGACCATCGGCTGGTTCAAGCACCTCATCGACAAGGGCTACGCGCCCCGCTTCGACAAGAAGTCGACGCTCGCCAACTCCGAACTGCTCACCGCGGGCAAGGGCGCCATCATGGTGGCCGGTTCCTGGACGATCTCCACCTTCACCGATCCCAAGGTCAAGGGGAAGTTCGCGTTCGCGCCGCTGCCGACCGGACCGCAGGGCCGCAAGAGCGCCATCAACGGCCTGTCGGACGCCATCTGGGCCGGCACCAAGCACCAGGAACAGGCCTGGAAGTGGGTCAAGTTCCTCGCCTCGCCCGACTGCCAGAACCGCGTCGCCCAGCGCGGCGTCGTCTTCCCCGCGCTCAAGAGCGCCACCGCCAAGGCGCTGGCCGCGCACAAGGCGAAGGGTGACGACGTCCACGTCTTCACCGACGCCGCGAACGACAAGGACGTGACCTTCCAGCTGCCCGTCACCGAACACGGCACGGAGATCAGCACCCTCGTCCAGGACGCCATCCAGTCGGTCGTCCTGGGACAGGCGAAGCCCGGTCCCGCCCTCAAGGGGGCGAACGACAAGGCGAACGCGCTGTTCAAGTAGCCGGTCCCCGCACCGACGTTCCTGACCGACCTCTGAGGAGATCCATGGCCCAGCTCCTGCGCCTCGGCGCGCACACCGTCGCCGCCGAACTCGACGACGACACCCCGCCCCGTCCCGTCGACGGCGGACTGCTGCTGCCGCCCGGCCGCGTCGCCCTCCTGCACGGCCTCGGCGACGCACTCTTCTACCGGCACGGCCACAACTCCTGGAGCCCGTGCGGCTGGCGGCGCCTGTCCGACGCCCCGCTGCGGATCGCCGGCGCCGAGCGCCGCCTGACCGCCGACGACACCGTGTGGGACGACCCCGCCCGCCACCACTCGTCGGCCGTCGCAGCCCTCGAAGGGCCGGACGGACAGGTGCTCCTGCTGGGCGCGCTCGGCCTCGACATACCCCGCCTCACCGCCGACCGGGACTCGCTCGCCGGATGGTACGAGCGCGGGGGAGCCCCCTGGTTCCTCGCCCACGGCAGTGAGGAGGAGGTGTTCGGCGCCTACGCCCGGCAGCTCGCCGAGCGCCTCGGGCACAGCGACAAGCACGCGGGCAACGTCTGGTGCAGCTGGTACGCGTACTACGAGAACATCACCGAGGAACAGCTCACCAAGGACATCACCGCACTGCGCGGACTGCCCTTCGACGTCGTCCAGGTCGACGACGGCTGGGAACAGGCGGTGGGGGACTGGCAGCCGAACGCCAAGTTCCCCTCCGGAATGCGGGCGCTGGCCGACCGGATCACCGACGCGGGCCTGCGCCCCGGACTGTGGATCGCCCCGTTCATCGTCCACCCCCGGTCCCGCACCGCCCGGGAACGGCCCGACATACTGCTCCGCGACGCGCAGGGTGAGCCGGTGGTCGCCGGACACAACTGGGGCACCGGCTACTGGGCCCTCGACCTGGCCCACCCCGCGGCCCAGGACCATCTGCGCGAGACGATCCACCGGGTGTGCCGGCAGTGGGGATTCACCTACCTCAAGGCCGACTTCATCGGCGCGGGCGCGGCTCCCGGGACGCGCCACGTCGACATGGGCCGGGAGGAGGCATACCGCACCGGCCTGGAGATCATCCGTGAGGAAGCGGGCCCTGACGCCTACCTGCTCGGCAGCGGCGCTCCGCTGCTGCCGTCGCTCGGACTGCTCGACGGCATCCGCAGCGGCCCCGACGTGGCACCCCTGTGGGAGCACTACGCCACCCAGGACCCCTCCGACGCCCTCGCCCGCAACGCCGTCGTCAACACGCTGCACCGGCTGTGGCAGTCGCGGCTGCTCGAGGTCGACCCGGACGTCGTCTACTTCCGCAGCCGCCTCAACCTGCTGACCGAGCAACAGCAGCGGTGGCTGCGCGACCTCGCCGACATCTGCGGATTCCGGGCCGTCTCCGATCCGCCCGGATGGCTGCACCCCGACGAACTGGAGGAAATGACCGCGTACTTGGGGACCCGGCCTGAGTCCCGCAGACTCGGGCGCTACCGCTTCGCGCTCGACGGACGCGAGGTCGACTTCACGCCCGCCGTCCATCCCGACGCGCAGCAGCTGTATCCCATCGCGTGATCCGCGCGGTCGTGGGTACGGCAGAGAGGAGGAATTAGTAAACTGCGCAGCATTATTAAGGCGGCGGGCAAGGCAACCCCCACAGGGAGCACCAAGATGGCGACGACCGGAACAGACCTGTCCCGGATGCGCGAGATGAACCAGTTGTCCATCGTGTGGGCGCTGCGCGGGAAACAACCCGCCACCGTCACGGAGTTGGCCGGCCGCACCGGGCTGTCCCGCCCGGCCGTCGACGTCCTGGTGCAGGCCCTGGTCACCGACGGCTGGGCGGAGGTGGAGGAGCCGGGTGCCAGCAGCGTGGTGGGGCGCCCGGCACGCCGCTTCCGCTTCCGGGCCCGCGCCGGGCATGTGCTGGGCATCGACATCGGCGTACACAAGATCCTCGTGATGCTGAGTGATCTGGAGGGCAACCTGCTGGAGTCCCGCCGCTGCCCGGTCGATCCGGACGCCGCGCCCGAAGCGCGGCTCACCGCGGTCGACGAGGTCATCGACGAAGTGCTGCACAGCGCCGGGATGGCCCCGGCCGACATCTGGGCCGTGACGGTCGCGGTGACCGGGCCCGTCGACGCCACCGGCCGCACCACCCTGTTCACCCCGCTGCCGGGCTGGCGTACCACCGACACGGTCGCGCACCTGCGCACCCGCTTCACCTGCCCGGTCCAGGTCGAGAACGACTGCAAGCTCGCCGCCGTGGCCGAACGCTGGAAGGGCGTCGCGCAGGACGCCGACGACATCGTCTTCCTCCTGGCCGGGCTGCGCACCGGCGCCGGACTCATCCTCGACGGCACCCTGCGCCGCGGCTACGGCGGTGCCGCGGGCGAGATCGGGGCCCTAAAAGCCGTGCGCTGGCTCAGCGCACCCGGTCACCTGGAGTCCTGCCCGGGCATCCCCGCGACGGCGGCGCCGGGCGAAGCGGCGGCCTGGGTGTTCCAGGCCGCCCGGGACGGCGACCGGGACGCGAAGACGGCGGTGCGCCGCTACACCCGTGACCTCGCGGTGGGTGTCGCGGCGCTGGTCCTCGCTCTCGACCCCCAAGTCGTCGTCTACGGCGGAGGCTTCTCCCGCTCGGCGGACGTCGTCCTCGACCCGCTGCGCAGAGAACTCACCAAGCACTGCCTGCGCCTGCCGGAGCTGCGCACCTCCACTCTCGGCGACGAGGGCGTGGCGCTGGGAGCGGTTCGCCTGGCCCTCGACGAGGTCGACCAGCGCCTGCTCACCGACGGTCTGGCGGCGCCGGCCGCGCCGGAGGGGTAGCCCGCATACTCTCTTTGGCGCGGGGCGGTGGTCAGTGGCACCCGGCGCCACGCCTCACATTTCAGGGCGCTGTGCTGTCGTCTCTCTGAAAGTGTCGGAGCTCGTTCCACCCGCTGCGGAGGAAGAGATGAACACGTCAGGCAAGGCCGTCCCCGGCTTCGCGTTGCACCTCGTCGTCGACGACGTCGAGCGCAGTATCGCTTGGTACGAAGCGGCGTTGGGCGCGAGGGTGACCCGCGTTCTCCGGCTGCCGGACGGGGCGATCGCCACCGTCGACCTCGATGTGCGCGGTCTGCCCGTGGCCATGGCCGCGCCCGTACCGGGCACCCCGCTGGCCAGCCCGTCCACGAGCGGTACCTCTGCGGCCGCCTACCGGCTCGGCGTCGAGGACGCCGACGAGGCCATGAAGCAGGCCCGCGCCGCCGGTGCCACCGTGAGCGAAGAGGTTCACGACGCGTTCTGGGGGATCCGCACGGGTGAGGTGCTCGACCCGTCCGGTCACCGCTGGGCATTCGACCAACATGTGCGGGACGTAACGGTCGAGGAGATCGAAAGCCGGCTGGCCGAGCTTCTGTCGGGCCCGCACTGACCGGCAGCCCGCGGCCACCGGGGCCAGGTCGGGTATCTCTGGCCCCGGTGGCCGGGGGAGCGCGGCCAGTGGCCCCTCCCGCCCAAGAAGTAGGAACTCAGTGGCCCACCAGCACCGTGGGATCGGCGGCCTTGACCTTCTTGCGCGGCAGCAGGGCGGCGGGGATCAGGCAGACAGCGATGAGGATGGTCGCCACGAGGAACACCGCGGCGTAGGCGTCGCCCATCTGATCCTTGATCGCGCCGGGATCGGTCGGATCGATGTTGTTCTTGAGGCCGTTGGTGAGGAGCACCGAGAACAGGGCGGTGCCGATGGAGGCCGCCACCTGCTGGACGATGTTCATCAGCGTCGACCCTCGGGCGACGTTCTGGTCGTTCAGCGTGGCCAATGCCGAGGCCATGATGGGCATCATCGAGGCACCCATGCCGAGGCCCATCACGAAGAGCGCCGCGATGATGTAGGTGTACGAGGTGTCGGCGGTGAGCTGGGTGAACATGCCCATGCCTACGGTGATCACCGCGATGCCGGTCATCACGATCTTGCCGGGGCCGATCTTGTCGGCAAGCATTCCGGCGATCGGCATGGTGATCATCGCGCCGATGCCCTGCGGGGCGAGGAGGAGCCCGGAGTCGAGCGCGGACTCGCCGCGGACCTGCTGGAAGTAGAGCGGGAAGAGCAGGCTGGCGCCGAAGAAGGCGACGGCGAACAGCGACATGGCGATCACCGAGATGCTCATGTCCCGGTTGAGGAACAGGCGCAGGTCGACGAGCGGGTGAATGTTCCGCCGGTTCAGCGCCCACGGAACGAACGCCGCGATCAGCACCAGCCCGATGACGGCGGGTACGAGCACTTCGGCATCCCAGACGGTGCCGGACTCAGGAATGGTCGAGACGCCGTACAGGAACGTCGCCAGTCCCGGAGAGAGCATCACCATGCCCAACCAGTCGAAGGTCTCCGACGGCTGTACGTGGTCCTTGGGCAGGACCTTCGCCGCGTAGATCAGCGCTATCGCGCCGACGGGCACGTTGATCAGGAAGATCCAGTGCCAAGAGGCGGAATCGATCAGCCAACCGCCCAGGATGGGACCGAAGATCGGCCCGAGCAGCATGGGGATCCCGAGCACCGCCATCACGCGGCCGACCCGCTCGGGGCCGGCGGCACGCGTCAGGATCGTCATGCCGAGCGGCATCAGCATGCCGCCGCCCAGTCCCTGCAGGACGCGGAACGCGACCAGCATCTCCAGGGAGGTGGCGGCCGCGCACAGGGCGGAGCCGGCGGCGAAAAGGACGATCGCCAATAGATAGAGCCGTTTCGTGCCGAACCTGTCGGCGGCCCAGCCGGTGAGCGGAATGACGCTCGCCAGAGCCAGCGTGTAGCCCGTCATCGTCCAGGCCACCTGCGCCGAGGTCGCGCTGAACTCCTTCTGGAACGTCTGCAGCCCGACCGACACCACCGTGATGTCGAGGATCGACATGATGCCGCCGAGCACGATCACGCCCGCTACGAGGAGGACTCCGCGGTCCAGCCCGGCGCCGGATTTGTCCTCGGGAGGACTGCTCTCGGTCCGTTGTGATGTGGTCACTTCGCAACCTTTCAGGGAAGGACGGCACCGCCTGATTCGCCCGCGCCCGTCCACCGTCTCGTAACCGCTGAAGAGGGGTGACCGCCGTGGCGAAGCGCCCTGAACTCGACCGACGTGCCCCCGCACTCACAACGGACAACTGTGGTCCTACATACAGATGGACCCATTATCGAGCAGGACCGTATCACTGCGGTGGATCATTCTCTTGGGGGGCTACGGCGTGGGTTCGCCGAGGACACGACGCCGCGCCGGCGCGGGCGTTGAGGTGCGACCGTCGTGTTCAACGGCGCGGTCCGTGCCGGTGGGGAAGCACGCAGGGCGTGCGGCCCGTTGCCGGCGGCCGCCTCTCTCAAGGGCACCCGCAGGGATCGGAAATGTTCCTCTGTCAGATGGCTGCGAGCCCGTCCAGGCGGAGCGGTGCTGCCGTGCGGCGGCTGACGTCGTCGACGGTGGTGCCGGGAGCGACCTCGACGAGGGCGAGACCGGCAGGAGTGATGTCGAGGACGCCGAGGTCGGTGATGACGCGGTGCACGCACGCCTCGCCGGTGAGGGGCAGGGTGCAGCCCTCGACGATCTTGGGGGTGCCGTCCTTGGCGGTGTGGTCCATGAGGACGATGACGCGGCGGGCGCCGTGGACGAGGTCCATGGCGCCGCCCATGCCCTTGACCATCTTGCCGGGGATCATCCAGTTGGCGAGATCGCCGCGGGCGGAGACCTGCAGCGCGCCGAGTACGGCGGTGTCGATGTGTCCGCCGCGGATCATGCCGAACGAGAGCGCGGAGTCGAAGAAGGCGGCGCCGGCCAGGACCGTGACGGTCTCCTTGCCGGCGTTGATCAGGTCCGGGTCGACCTCGTCCTCGGTCGGGTACGGGCCGGTGCCGAGGATGCCGTTCTCGGAGTGCAGGACGACGTGCACTCCGGGCGGGAGGTGGCCGGGGATGCGGGTGGGCAGGCCGATGCCGAGATTGACGTAGGAACCGTCGGTGAGTTCGGCGGCGGCGCGGGCGGCCATCTGGTCGCGGGTCCAGGGCATCAGGAGCTCACCGTTTCTCGTGTCGAGGACGCGGAAGTCACCAGGTGTTCGATCCGCTTGGCGGCGGCTTGTTCGGGCGTGAGGCGCACCATCCGCTGGACGAAGATCCCGGGGACGTGGACGGCGTCGGGGGCCAGCTCGCCCGGATCGACGAGTTCCTCGACCTCGGCGACGGTGATGCGGCCGGCCATGGCCGCCAGCGGGTTGAAGTTGGCGGCGGCGCGGCGGAAGACGAGGTTGCCGTGGCGGTCTCCGCGCCAGGCGCGAACGAGGGCGTAGTCGGTCGTGATGCCGTGCTCCAGGACATGGGGCCGACCGTGGAAGTCGCGGGTCTCCTTGGGCGGGGAGGCCACGGCGACGGTGCCGTCCGGGGCGTACCGCCAGGGCAGTCCGCCGGCGGCGACCTGGGTGCCGACGCCGGCCGGGGTGTAGAAGGCGGGGATGCCCGCGCCGCCTGCGCGCAGGCGCTCGGCGAGGGTGCCCTGCGGGGTGAGTTCGACCTCCAGTTCCCCCGAGAGGTACTGGCGGGCGAACTCCTTGTTCTCGCCGACGTAGGAGCCGGTGACACGGGCGATGCGACCCGCGGAGAGGAGGACACCCAGGCCGTGGCCGTCGACTCCGCAGTTGTTCGAGACGACCCTCAACGCGCCTGCGCCTTGGGTGTGGAGGGCGTCGATGAGGGTGGCGGGGATACCGGAGAGGCCGAAGCCGCCGACGGCGAGGGTGGCGCCGTCGGGAATGTCGGCGACCGCTTCCGCGGCGCTGCCGATGACTTTGTCCACGGTGGTTCTGGATCCTTTCGGTGGTTCGGGTGGGACGGGCCGTGCGGCACGGTCGGCCGCTGTCGATGCCGACCCGGGTTCGGCGCGGAGCGTGACGCCGAATCAGCCGCTCATGTCCCCGTTTCCGCACGCAGGGCGTCGGAGATCGACTTGGCGCCGCCGTGTGCGGTGTAGCCGCCGTCCACGGGGATCTCGGCGCCCGTGATGAACGAGGCGTCGTCCGACAGCAGGAACGTGACGAGCGGGGTGATCTCGTCGACCGTTCCGGTGCGGCCCAGCGGGGTCTCGCGCAGGTTGCTCTCGCGGAAGGCGGGCGCGGCCGACGCGGTCATCTCGGTCTCGATGAAGCCCGGATGGACGGTGTTGACGCGGATGCCGCGCGGCCCGAGTTCGAGTGCGGCGGTCTTCGACAGGCCGCGCAAGGCCCATTTGCCGGCCGTGTACGCGACCGGGTAGTGCGCGGTGAGGGCGGCGGAGGAGCCGACGTTGACGATCGACGCGCCGGGCGGCATCAGCGGGGTGAGGTGCTGGATGCCGAGGAGCGGGCCGGTGACGTTGACGGCGTGGACGCGGGCGAAGTCGTCGGCGCGTATCTCGTCGAGGCGGGCCCGCCAGGTGATGCCCGCGTTGTTGACCAGGCCATGGACGTGCCCGTACGACTCCCTTAGTTCCGCGGCCAGTTGGGCCCACTGTGCCTCGTCGGTGACATCGAGCGGGCGGATGCCCGGGGCCTCGGTGACGTCGGTGGCGATGACGCGGGCGCCCTCGCGGGTGAGCGCCTCGGTCGCGGCGGCGCCCTGGCCGCGCGCCGCGCCGGTGACGACGATCACCTTGCCCAGCAGGCGCTTCGGATTCACGGACGCTCCCGGGTGCGTCGCCGTCCCGCCGGGAGCGGGACCGGGGCCGAACCGCCGGTGACGGTGTTGGAGAGGGAGCCGAGGCCTTCGACGGTGAGCGTGACCGTGTCACCGGGCTTGAGGGGTGGCGGGGTCTGTTCGCCGCGCAGTCCCCACAGCTCGGCGAGGCAGCCGCCGTTGCCGCAGGTGCCCGAGCCGAGGACGTCGCCAGGGACGACGCGGGTGCCCCGTGAGGCGTAGGCGACCAGTTCCTCGAAGGTCCAGCTCATGTTGGAGAGCAGGTCCTTGCCGATCACCTGGCCGTTGACCTCGGCCGTCAGGGCGAGGCGCAGGAAGCCGTCACGGTCGCGGAACGGGTCGAGTTCGTCGGCGGTGACCAGATACGGGCCGAGAGTCGTGGCGGTGTCCTTGCCCTTGCAGGGGCCGAGACCCACCTTCATCTCCGCGGACTGGAGGTCTCGGGCCGACCAGTCGTTGAAGATCGTGTAGCCGATGATGTGGTCGCGGGCCTGCTCGGGGGTGAGGTCGCGGCCCTCCCGGCCGATGACGGCGGCGACTTCGAGCTCGTAGTCGAGGACGGCCGAGCCGGGCGGCATCGGGACGGCGTCGTCGGGCCCGTAGACGGCGTGCGGGTTGGTGAAGTAGAAGGTGGGCGCGGCGTACCACTGGTCGGGGACGCCGCTGGCACCGTCCACCGAACGCCGTACGCCCTCGACGTGCTCCTCGAAGGCGACGAAGTCCCGTACGGAGGACGGCTGGAGCGGGGGCAGCAGCCGCACCTGGGAGACGTGCTGACCGGGCGGCACGTCGAGGGCGGCGGATCCGGCGTCGAGAAGGCCGGACAGGCCGCTGCCGGAACGCAGCAACTCGGTGAGCGACGCGGCGCCGGGCAGCGGGAAGAGGGTGCCGTCCTCCTCGACGACGGCGACGCGGGTGCGGTGCTGGTGTGCGTACATGGCGAATCGCATGGGGGACTCCTGGTGCGACGGCACCGGGGGCGCGGGGTGAGTCAGGGCATGGACAGGGCCGCCGCGCCCCCGGAACCGGGGGTGGGATCAGACCGGCGGGGCGATGAACACGCCGCGGTCGGGGTCGTTGAAGGACTCCTTGGCCACGAGCTCGTTCATCGCGTTGGCGGTGCCCCACTGGTCGGTGACCTCGGGCTGTGAGAAGTCGTAGACGTGCGGGTGCCAGGTGTCCTCGTCCAGCACCTCCAACTCCGTTGTGTACTCGACGGTGTTGCCGTGCGGGTCGAGGAAGTACGTGAACGTGTTGTCGCCCGCCATGTGCCGGCCCGGGCCCCAGATCTTCCGGAATCCGGCGCGCATCACCCGGCCTGAGCCGCGCATGTACTCGTCGAGGCCGCGCATCTCGAAGGAGACGTGGTGCAGGGCGGTGTGCGGGCCCTGTGCGATGGCCATGGAGTGGTGCTGGTTGCTGATCCGCATGAAGTGCATGACCTCGCCCATGTGCGGTGAGGACAGCGTGTCGGACAGGGCGAAGCCGAGATGACGCTCGTACCACTCCCGGGTCCGGTTCAGATCGGGGGAGTTGAGGACGACGTGGGAGAGCTTGACCGGGATGGCCTCTTTCTCCTCGATCCTGCGGTGTCGGCGCACCTCGACGTCGGCGGAGACCTCGATGGTGCGCCCGTCGACGTCGAAGAAACGGAAGCCGTAGCCGCCGCCGGGGGTGTCGACCGTGCCCGGCCGCGATATCAACTGCACGCCCCCGGCGAGGAGTTGCTCAGCCAGGGTGTCGACGTCTGCAGGGGATGCGGCCCCGTAGGAGACGAGGTCGAGGCGCTTCTCCTCGGCCTTGCGCAGCCGCACGACGTACTGCTCGGGGCTGCCCTCGGCGGCGAGGAAGGAGATGCCGGAGTCCTCGGCGACCTTGGTCAGGCCCCAGACGCCCGCGTAGAAGTCGAGCTGCTTGTCGTAGTCCGGCACGGCGAGGTCGACGTGCCGCAGGTGGGTGAGCAGACGTCCGCTCATGGGGATCAGTCCTTCCGGAGGAGGGCGGTCGCGTTGCCGCCGCGGACGGCGTGGAATGCGGCGTCGGGCAGACGTGCGGCGCGCAGCGCGCCGAGCGGGTCGTCGGTGCCCATGTCGAAGGGGAAGTCGGAGCCGAGGAGGACGCGGTCCGCACCCGCGGCGCGCACCAACTCCCGCAGGACGTGCGGGTCGTGGACGAGTGAGTCGAACCAGATCCGCCTGAGGTAGCTGCTGGGCAGGTGGGCGCAGCCGGCGCCGGCGTCCGAGCGGGTCTCCCAGGCGTGGTCGGAGCGGCCGATGTGGGTGGGAAGGTAGCCGCCGCCGTGCGCCGCGACGAGGGTGAGGGCCGGGTGGCGGTCCAGGACGCCGGAGAAGATCAGGTGGGAGAGGGCGACGGCGTTCTCGGTGGGCTGGCCGACCGTGTTGGACAGGTACCACTGGTCGAGGCGTTCGTCGAGGGTGCAGCCGAAGGGATGCAGGAAGACGATCGCGCCGGTCTCCTCCGCTCTGGCCCAGAAGGGTTCGTAGGCCGGGTCGGACAGTTCGCGCCCGGGGGCGTGGCTGGAGATCTCGACGCCGGACAGGCCCTGTGCCAGGGCGTGGTCGAGCGCGCGCACCGCATGTCCGGGGTGCTGCAGCGGTACGAGGCCGAGGCCGCGCAGCCGGTCCGGCGCGGCCGAACAGTGCGCCGCGGTCGCCTCGTTGGCGAGCCGGTACACCTTCTCGGCGGTCTCCTCGTCGGCCCAGTAGTGGTAGTGAGAAGGGGAAGGGCTGACCAGCTGGACGTCCACGTCCTGGGCGTCCATCGCCGCGAGGCGGACGGCCGGATCGGTGAGCCGGGCGATGCGTTCGCCGATCATCGGGCCGTTGACCTTCAGCGCGGCCGGTCCGTTGCGCCGGGCGTCCAGGGCCTTCGCCTCGGCGAGACCGGGCAGGCCGTCCACCAGCGCCTCGATCTCGGGCAGCAGGACGTGGGCGTGCACGTCGACCGTGGGCGGTGTCGTCGTCACGGCAGCTCCCGCAGCATGGTCATGGTGCGGCCCATCAGGCCGGGCACGTCGGCGTCACGGACCCCGTCGAGCTGCCACTGGCCCAGCTGCACGGACGCCTCCACGACGGGCCGCACGCGGGCGATCCGCCGCTCGTAGTACGCCTGGAACAGGGCGTCGTCCCAGGCGTCGCCCGCGGTCAGCAACTGCGTGAGGACCCAGGCGTCCTCCAGGGACATCGCCGCGCCCTGGGCGAGGGTGGGCGGACAGCAGTGGGCGGCGTCCCCGACGAGGACGACGCGGCCTCGGTGCCAGGCCCCCTCGACCAGCATCCGGTCGAACCAGGTGTAGTTGACCTGCGTCGGGTCGGTGATGTGCGCGGTGATCTCGGGCCAGTGGCCGCCGTAGTGCCGTGCCAGGGACCGCATCTCGTCGGCGTACGTGGCCGGCGGGATGGAGGCGCGGTCGCGGTTGGCCTCGACGACGTACGCGTACAGCGTGCTCTCGCTGGTGGGGCAGTAGCCGGCGATGTAGGCGGGGCCGCCGTAGGCGAGATCGGTGCGGGTCACCCCGGCCGGGCGGGGTCCGGCGATGCGCCAGATGGCCATGCCGGTGGGCTCGGGCTTGTCCGTGATGCCGATGGCCGCGCGGGTGGTGGAACCCATGCCGTCGGCGGCGATCACCAGGTCGTAGCGGCCCTCGGCGCCGTCGCTGAAGCGGGCGGTGACGCTGTCTGCGCCGGGGGACTGGTCCAGGGACGTGGCGCGGACACCGAGGCGGACGGTGGCGCCGCTGGCGCGCACCGCGTCGATGAGGATCCGCTGCAGTTGCGGGCGCTGCATGCCGACGGTGGCGGGCAGGTCGTCGCCGCCTGTGCGGAGGTCTTCGGCGACGTGCAGGACGGTGCCGTCGGGAGCGGCTATGCCGACCGCGTCGAAGCCGTAGCCGGACTGCTCCACCTGCTCCCACACGCCGAGTTCGCGCAGGACGCGCAGGGCGTTGCCCTGGAGGGTGATGCCGGAGCCTGCGGTGGCGTTCCAGTCGTCCTTCGCCTCGATCAGGTCGACCGTGATTCCGGCGCGGCGCAGCAGAATCGCGGCGGCGTTGCCGGCCGCGCCGCCGCCGATGACGAGGACCGTGCGGGGTGTGCGGGGTGTGCTCATGCGGGAACTCCTTTGTTCCTCAAGGAGGGTGAGGCGCTACTTGACGGCGACGGGGCTGACGGGGGAACCGACGGCGCCGGTGATGGGCAGGGGAGCGGCGGTGAGCCAGAAGTCGTACACGCCGTCGTCCGCACAGTCGGCGGCGAGTGCGTCCAGGTCCCACATCTCACCGATGAGCAGGCCCATGTTGGGGATGGCGACCTGGTGCAGGGGCTGGAAGGCGTCCTCGAACTCGTTCGGGCGGACCTCGAAGCCCCAGGTGTCGGTGGCGATCGCGGCGATCTCGCCACGGTGCAGCCAGCCGGCCGTGGTGAAGGACAGGCCGGGTGCCGGGCCGCCGGCGTACTCGCCCCAGCCCTCGCGCCGGGCTCGGGCGAGGCGTCCGGTGCGCACGAGCACGAGGTCGCCGCGGCCGACGGTCACGCCGTGCGCCTCGGCGGTCGCCGTCAGATGCTCCTCGGTGATCGCGAAGCCGTCGGGGAGTTCGCCGTCCTCGCCCACGACGTGGCCCACGTCGAGGAGGACGCCGCGTCCGGCGACGTGGGGGGCCATGTGCTCGATGCCGGTGACGAGGTCGCCCTCGGAGGTGACGACCTTCTCGGCGGGACGGCCGTTCCATGCCTTGCCGTGGTCGAAGATGTGGCCGAGCCCGTCCCACTGGGTGGAGCACTGCAGGGGCATGGCGATCACGTCGTCGGCGCCGCCGAGCCCGTGCGGGAAGCCCTGGTTGCCGAGGGCGGCGTCGGTCCCGGTGTCGAGCATGGTGTGCACCGGATTGGTGCGGCGCCGCCAGCCCTTCTGGGGCCCGTCCATGTCGAACCGCTGCGCCAGCGAGAAGCTCACGCCGCGACGCACGAGCGCGGCCCCTTCGCGGCGCTTGGCCGCGTCGAGGAAGTTGAGGGTGCCCAGCCGGTCGTCCTCGCCCCAACGCCCCCAGTTCGAGTACGACGTGGCGGCCTCGGCGATCGCGCCCTCGGGGTCGTTGCGGTCCAGGATCACGACGCCACCTCCGCCACACACCGGGTGCGCTGCGCGCCGAGGCCGGTGATCGAGCCGTCCATCACGTCGCCGTCGCGCAGCAGTCGCCCCCAGTGCATGCCGTTTCCGGCGGGCGATCCGGTCAACACCAGGTCGCCGGGCAGGAGTTGAGCGGTCTGTGAGGCGTAGGACACCATGCGGGCCACATCGAAGATCATGTCCTTGGTGGACTCGTCCTGCATGGTCTCGCCGTTCAGTTTCAGGACCAGCCGCAGGTCGCCGGGGTCGGCGATCGACTCGGCGGGCACGATCCAGGGCCCGAGCGGGGTGAATCCCGGCGCGTTCTTGCTGCGCAGCCAGTCGGTGCCGATCTGCGGCATGTCCCGGCGGAAGACGGTCGCACGGTCGGTGAGGTCGTTGGCGATCGTGTACCCGGCGACGTGCTCCAGAGCCTCCTCGACCGACACCCGGTGGGCGGGCTTGCCGATGACGGCCGCCAACTCCAGCTCCCAGTCCGGCTTCTCGGCCCAGCCGGGCAGTACGACGTCGTCGCACGGTCCGGTGATCGCGCTCGGCAGGCCGATGAAGACGTAGGGCAGGTCCTCTGTCGCCCGCCGGTCCATGATCTCCGCGGCCTCCGCGCGCCGCTCCTCGTCGGGACGGTCGTCACCGGGCGCACGGTGCGCGACGTGCAGGTCGATGACGTGCTGGCGGTAGTTGGCGCCGGACTGGAAGACCTGCCGCGGTGCGACCGGAGCGTGTACCCGGAACTCCGCGAGCGGCCTGCGGGCCACGGCGTCGTCACCGGCCAGCGCGCGCAACCGTGGCAGAACGGCTGCCCAGTCCTCCAGGAGCTGTCGGATCGTCAACCGGTCGTCGCCCAGGGCGGTACGCAGGTCGAGGACGAACTCGTCGGGCGTGACCAGCGCGGGAAACGCCGGGCTGTCAGCGGCCGAGAGCGTCGCGAGGGCGAAGGGGCCGGCGAAGAGCGGGGATGCGGGAGCAGGTTTCACGGACATGTCCTCCTGATGGCGATGGGACTAATCTGGACCCGCCGCGAGCGATCAGGGAAATCGATTGTGTGGATGGTCGACATCCATCACACGGATTTTCCCTGGTCAGCGTCGCCTGATGCCGTACAGCAAGGGAAATCCCGTGAATCTGGCCCGCCTGGACCTCAACCTCGTCGTCGCCCTGCGCGCCCTGCTGGAGGAGCGCAACGTGACCCGCGCCGGGCAGCGCGTCGGGCTGAGCCAGCCCGCCATGAGCGCCGCGCTCTCCCGCCTGCGCCGCCACTTCGACGACGACCTGCTCGCCCGCGTCGGCGGCCATTACGAACTCACCGCGCTCGGCCAGGTCCTCCTCGACCGCACCTCGACCGCGTACGACGTTCTGGAGCGCCTCTTCTCCAGCCAGGCCGACTTCGATCCGGGCAGGGAGATCCGCGAGTTCAAGCTGTTGGCCTCCGACTACGCCGTCTCCGTGTTCGGCGCCGAACTGGCCCGCGTCGTCCACGAGGAGGCCCCCGGCATTCGCCTGCGGTTCGCGCAGACCCCGCCCACCGTGGTCGACGACACCGCCACCCTGCTCAGCGCCGTCGACGGACTGCTCATGCCGTACGGCGTCATCAGCGACTTCCCCAGCACCGACCTCTACGACGACCGGTGGGTCTTCGTGGTGGCCGACGACCACCCGACCGTCACCGACCGGCTCACCCGGCAGGACCTCGCCGAGCTGCCGTGGGTCACCTACCAGCGGACGTACGACGCACCGGCCGTACGCCAGCTCGGGATGCTCGGGGTCGAGCCTCATGTCGAGGTCTCCGTCGACAGCTTCCAGCTGCTGCCACTGCTCGTGGCAGGCACCCGGCGTATCGCCATGATCCAGGCCCGCCTCGCCCGCCTGCTCGCGCCGATCGCCCCCGTGCGGGTCCTGGATCCTCCCTACGAGGCGGTTCCCCTGCAAGAGGCCCTGTGGTGGCATCCGGTGCACACGCACGACGCCGCTCACATCTGGTTGCGGGAGACCGCGGCGCGCGTCGGATCGAGGCTGTCACCGCCTAGCGGCGCATGACCCTTGGGCCGAGGCGCGGAAGGCCGGAGCTCCGTCAGGCATCCGGGAGAGGGGATGCGGGCGGCGTGTCCGGTGCGGCGCCCCGGTCAGCCCACTGACGACGGATCCGCGCAGCGCCGACGGGCGGGAATTCGCGGAGCGCGGCTCGACGCCGGCGCGCCCGGAGCCCGGCTCGTCCTGCGACGCCGTGGACGAGCTTGTCCGGGCCGTGCACGGCCTCGACCGCCGGGCAGGCCGGTGAGGGGGGCAACTCCTGTGGGGCGGGGCCGGGAGGTGGAGGCGCTGGTGAGCAGCCCGTCGGACCGCCTCGCACACGTGCGCGGGGGTTGCCTGCCAAGGGCTGCCATGACCGGGTAGGACCCAGGAGGCCTGTAGCTCGGAGAGACGGGTCGAGTGAGGCGAGCGTCTCGGCCGGGTGGTCGGTGAACGGCGCGGATTGTGGGCCGGTGCGCCCGGTGAGGACGTGCCGGGGCCTCAGGGCGTCGCGGTCGGCGACCTCGATCACGTCGTTGACGAGTGTGGGGTGTACGCGGCCGGGCAGCGCGAAGTGGCGCGGCTGGCCGAACTGACGGTGCCGCACGGAGTGGAACGGTTCCTGCTGCAGTTCTGGCCGGCCCGAGATCCGCGGCCCCTGCATCATCTGTCCGTCCTGGCCCTCACCTGGCCCGGCTGGTGCTCTGACCACGTAGGTCCGCCGGGTCGGTGGTCTGCGGTCGCAGTGGAGGGACGGGTGGTGGCGCCGGGGGGCGTCGCCCGGGCCGTTTCTCTGGTGCGTCTTGAAAAAGGTTGTGGGGCGCTGTCGATCCGTCCATGTCCCGTTCGACGTGATGATGTGCGGCGCCTCGCCACACGATGACGCGACAGGACTGACGAGGACACACGTGGATCAACTGCTGAGAGTCATGAACTTCACCGTCTCGAGTGACGGAATCGGTGCCGGTGAGGACCAGAGTCTCGAGAGTCCGTTCGGCCACGCCATCGACCCGGCGAGGCTGTTCGCCTGGGCAGGCGCCACGGCGAGCTGGCCCATGCGTACGGATTCCGGGGGGAGCAGAGGCCTCGACGACTACTTCACGCGCGACTTCCCGCGCAACATCGGCGCCGAGATCATGGGCCGCAACAAGTTCGGGCCCCAGCGCGGGCCTTGGCACGACCACGAGTGGCGTGGCTGGTGGGGAGAGGAGCCCCCGTTCCACACTCCGGTGTTCGTCATGACCCACCACACACGTCCGTCGTTCACGCTCTCCGACACCACGTTCCACTTCGTCGACGGCAGCCCGGCCGCGATCCTCGAACGGGCACGGGAAGCGGCGCAGGGCAAGGACGTGCGGCTGGGCGGCGGGGTCACCACCGTCCGGCAGTTCCTTGATGCCGGTCTCGTCGACACCCTGCATGTGGCGGTCGCGCCGGTGAAGCTCGGGTCCGGACTGCGTCTGTGGGAGTCTCCTGACGATTTGCTCGACGGGTTTCACCTGGAGGTCGTGCCCAGCCCGAGCGGCGTGACGCACCACCTGTTCTGGCGAAGGTGACGAGGGGCCCCACCTGAGTTCAGGCCGCGGCTGCGAGGGGGGCGTCCGCTTCAGGACTCTGTAGCCGGCGAGCGGTGAGTGTGTGTCTTCAAGTGGCGGACCGGACCGGGCGTCCGGCGGGCAGAATGGCCTTATGCCGAAGCTGCCGGTGTCGTCGGTTCGTCGTTCCTCCTCGGGTTCAGTGCTCTCCTTGTGGTCGCAGGATTCCGTGTTGTCGATCGGCTCGGTGGGTTCGGTTCTGTCCATCGGGTCCGTTGGATCGGCTCTGTCGGTCGGCTCGATCGGGAGCGCGCTCTCGGTCGGCTCGGTCGGCTCGTCCTTGTCATTGATCTCGACCGGGTCGTGGCTGAGTACGGGTTCCTTGTTCTCGGCGCAGTCGCGCTGGTCGGTGTTGTCCTGGCGCTCGTCGCGCGGTTTTCTGGCCATGGGAGCGGCAGGGGCAGCGACGGGAGGCGTCCTGGTGTTGGTGCAGGTGCTGCAGTCGGGCCGTCGACCGGCGTCAAGAGGACGTGCCGGACTGTTCGTCGGCGCGGCTGTGCGCTGAACTCGGCACCGACGGCCGCCCCGGCACCTCTGGTACGCGGGTGATCAGCGGTCAGCCCAGTTGCACAGCCCTTGCCCTGCCCACCGCGGATCTGTCGGCCTCGCGCCCGCGGGCACGCCCTTCGGCCGATGACGCCGGCTACGGCGCCTACGCGTACGCCTTGTCGAAGTGCAGTCGGCGAGCGGATTCGCCGATGAGGAACTTGTCTCCCGTTCGCGGCGTCATGAGCAGACCCTCGCGGCCTCGGTTGCGCCCCCAACCACCGCTCACACCACATCCTTGACCCCCAAGGGGCCCGCGGTGCACCGACGGAGCCTCACGGCTCACGTACGACTGCCGACCTGACCGTCAGCCCAGTAGGGCGGCGGTGAGCGTCGCGCGGTGCGCCACCAGCCATCCCTGGACGCGGTCCCAGCGTTGCCAACCATCGCGCTCGGCCAGCGCCTGGATATAGACGGGGTCACCGTCGGCGACTCGATCCGCGACGAAGGCCCGGCAGGACGCGGTGGCCTGTTCGATGACGGCGGGCAGTTCAGCGCGCTCCTGCGGGGAAAGGCCGTAGCTGTCGGCGAGGATCCGCAGTCGCTTCGGAACGTCCAGCCCTGCGGGACAGAAGGCTGCCGCGGACGCGGGATCGAGCAGGGGAACCCAGTAGCGAGCGGTCATCGCGACGTCCCACAGCGGCCGGCCGGGTGCCGCCAGGTCGAAATCGATCAGGGCTGCGGCACGGCCGTCGCGGAAGACGACGTTCTCCGGGCACACATCGTTGTGGCACAGCATCGTTCCACCCTCAGGGTCGGCCAGGGACCGGGGCCACTCGACGCGTGGGGCGACCGCGATGGACGCGCTGGCCTCGTGCAGGCGCCGCAGCAGGTCTCCCACTGATGTCAGCGCGGTCTCTGTCATCACCCAGTGCGGGAACGGTGGTAGGGCGACATCGCCAGGGATGAAGGTCAACTGCTCACGGCCGTCCGCGGTGAGACGGACCGGTGTGGGTGCCCCGTCGAAGCCGTGCTCCTCGAGCGCGAGGAGGTGGGCGTGAAGGGCGCGTGCAGTGCCCGGCGCCGGGCGTTCCACCAGGGCTCCGTGACGGACGACCGCGCCCGAGTTCATCATCCCGCCGACCAGTGCTTCGCCCTCTGCCGCCTCGCCCTCAGCCGTCACGTCGATCACGCTACCGTCGGATCGGCCACCCCGTGAACAGCCTCTTGCCCTTACCGGTCTGACTTTCGCTGGGGCGCGCCCGGGCGCCTGTTGCCGGGACAACGCGACCGTGCCCAGGTTGACACGTACCGCTCGTCACGGGGCGCCGATGTCCGGGACGGTCACTCGATCTTGCCGTGGCTCACCGCCACCCGGCCTCGCCAGGCGCGCTGTTGAGCCGTCCCGGAGCGCGTGCGGCCCACGAGTCCGAGCAGGAAGCCGGCGGGAATGGTGATGAGCCCGGGGGTCTGGAGCGGGAACCAGTGGAGATCGTGGTCGGGGAAGACCGCGATGGGTGTGCCGGTGGCGGCCGGGGAACCGGCCAGCAGGAGCACGATGAGGGGGATGGTCCCGTAGACGGTCCAACGGACACCGGTGGCTGAGTGACCCGGCAGGAAGAGCGCGTACAACAGGACCGGGGCGAGCACCGAGGCCGCGACGGAGAACGACAGCGAGATCAAGGGCAGCGTGCCGCGGTCGGCGAGGGCGGCCGAGAGGACGACGGCGACGGCTCCGACGAGCACGATGCTCAGGCGCGCCCGCCGGATCTCCCTGGCGGCCGACTGGTTCTTGGCCCTGTGAGCGGATCGTCTGAGGTCGCGGGTGAGACTGGAGGCGGCGGCGAGCGTGATGCCCGCCACGGCCGCGAGGGTGGTCGCGAAGACGGCGCACGCGACGATGGCGAAGAGCATGCTGTGCCGCGCGCCCCCGGCAGCGGGGTCGAGAGCGCCCGTCACCATGAGGAGGGCGGTCGCTCCTCCGGGGTCGGCGGCCCGTATCGCGTCACGGCCGATCAGGGCGCAGGCCCCGAGACCGGCCACGACGACCCCGGCACACACGACCGCGACGGGGCCGACGGCCCAGCCCACGGCGCGCCGCGCGGTGAGGGCGTCCCTGAGCGGGTGCAGGCGCATGGTGAGGTGCGGCAGACAGGCGGCGCCGATCAGCAAAGTGGCCTGGAAGCTGATCAGGTCGAGGCGGCCAGCGAGGGAGGGGCCGAAGTGCAGGCCCGGCCGTACGTATCCGGCGCCGGCTTCTGAGCGGTCGCGGGCGGCATCCACGAGGGCCAGGGGCGACCAGCCGTAGCGGGCGAGGACGATCCCCGCGAGGAGCGACAGGGCGGTGAGCACCACGCCGACCTTGAGGATCTGTACGTAGCCGACGCCGCGCATGCCCCCGAACGCGGCGTAGCCGATCATGAGGGCACCGCCCGCGACCGTGCACCCGGTGAGCGCGCCGTCGGGGAGGCCGAACATGGCGGCCAGGATGCGTCCGGCGGTGGTGAGCTGCACCAGGAGCAGCGGGGTGAGGACGAGCAGGCTCGCGACACCCAGCGCTCTGCGTACGGACGGGTCGTCGAGCCGGTCGGCGAGGAAGTCGCCCAGGGTGAACACACCGGCGCGGCGCAGGGGTTCCCCCAGGATCCGCATGACCAGGAACAGCGACAGGACCGTGGCACCGGCGAAGAGCATGCCGTCGGCGCCGTCGAGGGCGACCGCCCCCGTGGTGCTGAGCAAGGTGGCCGCGGAGATGTAGTCACCGGCGATGGCGAGCCCACCGCCGACTGGGCCGAAGGCCGCGCTGCCTCCCGCGTAGAAGTGCTCGGGGTCGTCCAGATCAGCCGCCGCGAGCCCGCACAGCAGCAGCGACACGGCGACGAAGCCGAGGAAGACCACGACGGCCAACGACTGTCCGTCGCCGCCGGTCACGGCCGGTGCTCCCGTGCGAGCGGACCCCGACGGTGGGTGAGGGTGATGCGGAGGGGAGGCGGATTCGGAGTCGGAGTCCGAGTTGCACGAGATGCGGGAGAGGACATGCCGGGCATGGCATCAGCCGCTCGGACGACACGTACAGGGGAGAGGGCGTTCCGGAGGCGCCCGCACAGCAAAGCCGAAGCGGTGTTGTGCGGCTGTACAAACCCTGAACTTGTGGTGGTCGCCGCGCAACTTAGCGGAGTAGGACGTCCACCTGTCGGGAGACTTGAGCGCGCGCCGTGACCGCACGTTCGCCTGCGGACCACGCCCACCGCCCGCGGCATCGACGAAGCCCACCTCCTCGCCTACGTCGCCCTCACTCGAGCCCGCCACCATCGATCAGGTGCCGTTGGCGTCGTTCAGGTGGAGCGGTGGGAGCGGTTCGAGCCGTAGGTTCCCGATGGTGGGCCAGCGGCTGACGGTCAACGTTGCGGGCATGTCAGGCTTGTTGGTAGGCATCGCCTTGCATGTTGAGGAGAACGTACGAGGGGTCCAGGGCGGCAGCCTTGCGGGCCTGGACCAGCAGTTCGGTGAGTGGCGGCAGGGACAGTCCGAGACGCTCGAGAAACTCGGCGCGCCGCGCGGGTAGGTCGTCCATGTCTGCCGCTTCGCCGAGTTCCTCGTCCTCCTGCTCTCGCAGCTCCAGCAACATCGCCTCGTCCACGGCGCGGCCTTGCCTCTCCGGATTCAGTGCCTGTTCCGCACAGGGCAGTACGGCCAACAGCGGCAGCGCGTCGCGGAGGTAGGCGCCGACGATTCCGGCAGATCCCTCGGCGTCGGCGAACAACACGGGTCGGTCCTCTCCGCCGCCAGAACCGCACAGGAAGTACGTTCCGCCTCCGCCGTCCTTGGCGGCGCACGCTGTTCGCGTTGCCCCGCCGGACGATCTGCTGCAGCTTCTGCCCTTCCTGGTCGGGCGATCCTGCGGACTTGAACCCGCGCTGTCACCACGTCTCCTGACTCTGGATCGGTCGATCGTTCCCCCGATCGCATCGGCAGTCAGACAGGACACTCGTGCACCGGTGAACCTTCCCAGTCGCAGCACAATCGTGTTGACCGCCCCCGGCAGGCAGTGTTTGAGTCGGCGCGTGGACAGCATTTCTGCCAACCGGCAGTTCTGGAATCAGATCAGCAGCGCCTACCAGCACGAGCACGACCCGCAGATCGGCGCCACACCCCGGCTGTGGGGCATGTACTCCATCCCCGACGCGCACCTGCACGCCCTGGGCGACGTCACAGGCAAGCGCGTCCTCGAACTCGGCTGCGGCGCCGGTCAGTGGTCCAGTGCGCTCGCCGCTGAGGGTGCCACCGTGGTCGGTCTCGACCTGTCCGAAGCCCAGCTCGCCGCGGCAGCTCGCACGATGGGATCGGCCCGCTACTCGCTGGTGCAAGGCGCCGCCGAACACCTCCCCTTCGCCGCCGACAGCTTCGACCTGGTGTTCTGCGACTTCGGCGGGCTCAGCTGGGCGCCCCCGCACCTGGCCGTCCCGCAGGCCGCCCGCATCCTGCGCCGCGGTGGGCGCCTGGTGTTCAACGTCGCCAGCCCATGGTTCGAAGCCTGCTACGACGAAGCCGCCAGCCGTGTAACCACGACGCTGCAGCAGGACTACTTCGGGCTGAACACCATCGCCGAAGGCGACGATGCGTCCAGCTATCAGCTCACCTACGGCGACTGGATCAAGGTGATGCGTGGAGCAGGTCTCGTCATCGACGACCTCATCGAGCCGCGGCCCGACCCCGGAACAGCCAACGGCTACAACGAAACCGACCCGCCTGACTGGGCACACCGCTGGCCGGCAGAAATGCTCTGGGTAACCCATAAACCGTAGGCACAGCCGCACCAAGACGTGAAGATATCCCCTCCTCGGTTGGCCCTGGAAAGGTCCTGTCCCACGTGCCATCCGCCGACCACCCCTGGTCGGCGTCGTGGTTGGGCGGGTGAGGCAGGGTGCAGGTGGACGTGGTGGACGTGGCGGGCGTGTGGCGTAGGCCGTCGCAGAGGATCGCCGCGACGTGACGGGCGTCGTCCTGCCGGCCGGTGGCGCGCATGCCGCAGCTGCCTCCGAGTGCCCGCAGGACGATCCGGCCGCTGACGTCGTCGCGTAGCAGTCCCGCCTCGAGGCCCGCGTTGAGCAGCTGCTTGAGGGCGCGTGCCATCTCGTCGCGGGCCTCGTCGAAGACGGATGAGTTCGTCGCCATGATGCTTTTCGTGGGCTTCGCCCGTGCCCTTGCCGGTTGCCGTGTGCTGCACGAGCAGCGGCTCCGGTCTCTGAGTCCTCCCGCGCCTGCCAGTTCCCCCTGCCGGACCGCTGCGGCATGCCGCACCCCAGCACCCCGGGAGCCTGCCCAGCTCAACGGCCTGCTGCGCGAGTCGGCGCGAGCACAGGAAGGCAAGGACCGGCAACCTTCGGCCGGTGCCATGGACGCGCAGAGCGTGAAGGCCTCCACATCGGTGCCCGTCAGGACACGGGGCATCGACGCCGACAAGAAGATCGTCGGAGGCCGGCGCAGCTCATCACCGACACCCCCGGCCTGCTCCGGCGGTCCTGGTCATCGCGGCCGGCGTCCAGGATTCCGCCTCCGACCGCATCCTGCTGGACGAGGTCGCTGCCGACCGCCCCCTGGCCTGAGCAGAGCCTGGGCCGACAACGGCTACCACAAATACTTCATCGAGCACCCCGCCAGCCTCGGCATCGACCTCGAAATCGCCCAACGCGCCTCCGGAACCGGGGGTTTCACTCCAGAGCCTTACGAGCAGCGAGGTAGCCCGCGACTCTGAAGGCCAGTTCGCTGGAGCCGAAGGGATCGGCGTGTGCGCTCCGGAGCACCACCCGTGTGGCGATCATGAAAGTACCCTCGTGCACGTTCAGTTGTTCCTCGATGCCTGCGGCGGCCGCGGCGGAAAAGCGTGGTAGATCCTCGGCAGGTTTGAACTCGACCGCCAGCTCTCGAGCAACCTCGAAACGGAAACCCTCGTCTGCGGGCTCGAAATCCACCTCGATCACAGCGAATTGCGGGGCACAGTTCTGCTTCTGGTGACGCACCCGCACACCGCGTATCGGGTGCGGCGGAAATCGGGGCAGCGCCGGCATCATGCCGGAACGCTACTCCTGGCTGGTGCCCCGGCCCGTAGTCGGGTGGGTGCGTCGCGGGCGCCTCGTCATGTGCCGCGTGCTTGGCGGGAGCTCCAGAAGGCCGAGTGTGCGGCGCGGATGCGCGCGGTTTGGCGCTGGGGGTCGCGGGCGCGGACGAGTGCGCTGTGCAGGGTCTCAGGATCGGCCACGTGGCCGTTGCCGTCGGGGGCGGTGCGCCAGAGCAGGTTGTGGTGCTGGACGCCGTCGATGGCGTCGGCCGCGGGGGAGGGGACGGCGAGTTCGTCGCCACGGGCGAGCACGATGGCGTCCGTTGCTGGTGGCCAGGTGGTGAGGTGTCCGGTCCGGGTGAGGAAGCAGAACGCCGGCCGGGGCGGGGTGTGGTCTTCGAGGACGGGTATCTTCTCGGCGTCCTGGCCCAGCTCCCACAGCAGTGTCAGGCCGAGTGGCTGCGACACGCGCAGGACATCGAAACGGATACCCACCGGGATCAGTGCGGTGAAGGTGTCCTGCTCCCACTGTTCGTGGACCCGGCCTGGCTTGGGGTGGCAGTGGGCCAGCCATTGAGCTCCGGGACAGACCAGCGAGCCGGTCACACGTCTGATCCTCCATCGTCCGGTGTGGGCGTGCTGTGTGCAGGCAGGTGCATCAACTGCCCTGTCAGGCAAGGCGCAGGCACCGTCGCTGCCGCAAGGGAGCGGCGGCGACCTGCGGCAGGAATTCTGGCATATGCGCCGCGAACTGGCGCCGATCTTGTCGCAATCGGCCACCGCACCAACCGAGTTGCGGGTCGAGTAGCACCAGGTCCGTCCTGCGCCGACCGTGGCCGGAGAACGGGGCCATGGGCAGGGTGTGCGCCGGGGGCTGGTGGCTTGGTGCCCGGGAGACGAATCGGCAGACGCAGCAAGGGGAACCGTCCCGGTGCGGACCCTTCGGCTCGGCCAAATCACGGCACTAGGACGCCGATGCCATTGGAGCCCGTCGCGCCGTCCCATCATGCCCGGCCGCTGTGCATGCCGCGCAGCCGACAGGGCATCCGCGTGCCCAGGAGGTTCACTCATGCAGCAGCCGCGGGAGCACGAAGTTCCGTCCTGGAGCGAGCCAGGCGCCACCTGGGTCCCCAAGGTGTGCTGGCCGATGCTCATCCTCAGCATCGGCCTCCTGGTACTGCGCATCGTCGACGGCGATGGCGCCGTGAAGATCACCTTCTCGGCTTTCATGGTCGTGGTCCTCGCCTGTGTCCTGACCGCGAACCGGGTGAAACGGACGCCGCCGAGGAACGAGGGCCGTCCACCCCGCTAGGGCCTGTCTGGAGTCGTATCGACGTGGCGGGAAAAGGGTTGATGGGTGATCATCGGGCTGGTAGCTTTCAGTCGACCGTGACACCGCCTGAGGAGGTGAGACCCATGAACGCTGTATCAACGTGGGTGCTCCCCCTTCCCATCACGGCCGGCGATTGACGTAGGTGTCGCCGGGAGCGCCTCGACAACAAGGCACTCCTGAAAGGCAACACCTATGCACTCTCTGCAGTTCACCGCCGAGTCGTCGTCGAACGGCGTGGTCGAACGCGACTTCGTCGTGGGCGGCGTCCCCGGCGTTCTCTGGTCGCCGGTTTCCGGCGCAGCTGATCGCGCACCCCTGGTCCTGATGGCCCACGGCGGCGGAAACCACAAGAAGCATCCGGCGATGTCCGGCCGTGCCCGTCTCCTCGTGACCGGCTGTGGCTTGCGCGTCGCTGTCATCGACGCGCCCGGTCACGGCGACCGGCCGCGCACGACGCACGACGAGGCGGAGATCGCCGAGCTGTTCCGGGCGCGGGCGGCGGGCGAGCCGGAAGGCCCGATCGTCGTGCGCTACAACGCCCACCTGGCGGAGCTTGCCGTGCCCGAGTATCAGGCGACCCTGGACGCCCTCCAGGAACTCCCGGAGATCGGCACCGACGGGCCGGTCGGCTTCTGGGGCATCAACATGGGCACCGCGATCGGCATACCGTTCGTGGCGAACGAGCCCAGGATCACCGCCGCGGTCTTCGGCCAGCACTGGCCCGATGTCCTGGCCGAGAAGGCGAAGCAGATCACCATCCCGATCGAGTTCGACCTGCAGTGGGACGACGAGCACATCTCGCGCGAGGAGGGTCTCGCGCTGTTCGACGCCTTCGCTTCAAAGGAGAAGTCGTTGCACGTGAACTCGGGTAAGCACAAGGAGCTGCCCCGGTTCGAGGCCGACAGCGCGGTCCGGTTCTTCGCCCGGCACTTCGGCCGGCCGATCACCTCGCCGGCCTGACGTGCGCGGTTGCGGCGTCCGGCTTGCCAGCCGGGCGCCGCGACCGCGGCCCCGGGGTGAGGCTGCGTATCCAGATGATGGATCCGCGTAGTTGGAGCCCCGCCATGTAGCTCGCGGGCGTCTTGTCGTAGCGCGTGGCCAGGCCCCGCCATGCCCGAATCTTGTTGATGCAGCGTTCCACCGTGTTGCGCTCCTTGTACTGCTCAGCGTCATGTGACACCGGTCGACCGCCGTCCCTGCCTCGCTTCTTACGATTCGCAGCCTGATCGGCCTTCTCCGGGATGACCGCCTTGATCCCGCGTCTGCGCAGGTAGGCGCGGTTCGCCCGCGAGGAGTACGCCTTATCGGCAGCAACCGCGTCCGGTCGGGTGCGCGGACGGCCCACCGGCCCGCGCACCTTGACCTTCTCCAATACCGCGACGAACCGGGGGCTGTCGGCGGCCTGCCCAGGCGTGAGCACGAACGCCAGCGGGCGGCATCGCCGGTCTGCCGCGAGGTGGACCTTGCTGGTCAGCCCACCGCGCGAGCGGCCCAGCGCCGCCGCCTTGAGCCGGGCCCGGCGGCGCCGACGCAGCCGTCGGCGCTCGGCCCGCTCGGACTCACAGGTCGGCGAGTCGACGGTCGCCGGGGCGGTTTGCCCGGTTTCCGTGGCCCCTTTTCCCGCGCCGCGGCCTCTTCCAGGGCCGCCAGGACCTCCGGTTCCACCACCATCCCAGCCGCGTCGTGATGGGCGCGGGCCACCGTGGAGTCCACGCTGACCAGGGACATGTCGGCCTGGCGGCGCCGCGCGGCCTCGGCGATCATCCCCTCCATCAGCGCGGCGAACATGCCGACGTCGCGCCACCGGGTGAAGCGGCCGTAGACCGTCTGCCAGGCCCCGAACTCCTCTGGCACCTCTCGCCATTGGCTGCCAGTGCGGAACCGCCAGATGACGCCCTCGAACTGCTCTCGCAGGCGCTGCGGCTGGTAGGCCGGGCCCAGGCCGAGGGCCTGCAGCTGACCGGCGAGGGCGGGCTGCTGCAGCAACTGACCAAGCGACTGCTGGAGTCCGCCCTGGAAGGCGAGATCACCGACCACCTCGGCTACGACAAGCACGACGCGGCCGGCAAGAACGGCGGCAACTCCCGCAACGGCAAACGCTCCAAGACCGTGCTGACCGACGTCGGCCCGGTGGAGATAACCGTGCCCCGCGACCGCGACGGCTCCTTCGAACCGAAGATCGTCAAGAAGCGGCAGAAGCGCCTGACCGGCGTCGACGAGATGGTCATCTCACTGGCCGCGAAGGGCCTGACCACCGGCGAGGTCCAGGCCCACCTGGCCGAGGTCCATGGCGCCGAGGTCTCCCGCCAGACCATCTCCACCATCACCGACAAGGTCCTCCAGGGCATGGCCGAATGGCAGAGCCGGCCGCTCGACGCCGTCTATCCGGTGCTTTTCATCGACGCCATCCACGTGAAGATCCGCGACGGTGCGGTCGCGAACCGACCCGTCTACGTGGCCCTGGCAGTCACCGCCGAGGGCCGGCGGGAAATCCTGGGGCTGTGGGCCGGCGACGGCGGCGAGGGTGCCAAGCACTGGATGCATCTCCTCACCGAGATCAAGAACCGCGGCGTCGGCGATGTGCTCATGCTGGTCTGCGACGGGCTCAAGGGGCTGCCCGAGGCGGTGGAGACGGTTTGGCCCCGCACGATCGTGCAGACTTGCGTGGTGCACCTGCTGCGGAACTCCTTCCGCTATGCCGCCCGCCAGGACTGGGACAAGATCGCTCGCCTGCTCAAGCCCGTCTACACCGCCGCCACCGAGGAGGCAGCCCTGGACCGGTTCGCGGAGTTCGCCGATGCCTGGGGCCGGAAGTATCCCGCGATCGTGAAGCTGTGGGAGAACGCCTGGGAGGAGTTCACTCCGTTCCTGCGGTTCGACACCGAGATCCGCCGCATCGTCTGCACGACGAACGCGATCGAGTCCGTGAACGCCCGCATCCGTCGGGCGGTCAAGGCCCGCGGACACTTCCCCGACGAGCAAGCCGCCCTGAAATGTGTCTACATGGCAATTATGTCCCTCGATCCCACCGGCAAGGGACAGGCCCGCTGGACCATGCGCTGGAAGACCGCGCTGAACGCCTTCGACATCACCTTCGACGGCCGCCTGACGGCAGCTCGTCAGTAAGTACAACAGCCCCAGTTACACCGCTCGTTTGACAATCCCGTTGTTCGCTGACTGGGCAGGGGGCAGCGGGATCCGACGAAGCGCGAGCGGTCGCTTCCGGAGCCACAACAGCCGCTGTCGGCCGGTCGAGGTGGTAGGTGGCTCCACTGATGGCAACCTTTGAATCTCCCCAGGTGGCGCTCTCTCAGGGGCCAGACCTGCTCAGTTGATCTCCCCAAGGGCGGGGACGTGTTTTCTGCGTCCTGACGCGGACCAGAACATCGCATCCAGGGAGCCGGTCTGACGCTGTCGAGCTTGGTGCGCGTGGCCTACGCTCGGTACTCGATCGCAAGGGGGCTGAGTGGGTTTCTGGGTGGGCTTTGCGCTGATCATCTTCGTCGTTCCGTTGGGCGCGTTCGTTGCCCGCTGGTTGGAGGACGCCGGCAAGAAGTCTCGGGCCAGGACGGCGGTCGTCGTCGGGTACTGGTCGGTGCTGGCGGTCGCGGTGGGGTTGGTCGTCAGAGGCTGGGGCGCATGACACCGCCCCCCGCCGCTTCGAAACAGGCGGCGGTGACGATGGTGCACTGGACAGGGGCAGCCCCGGCTGTCGTTGCCGACAGCAACCGATTGGGGAACGAAGAGCATCACTGGCCGGTTTCACGGATTCTCATCACCACCACCGGACAGTGATCAGCGGGAACCTGTTCCGCGTCCGCACGGCTCGTTGAGAACCGCCCGAACATGGTCTCCCTGTGGGTCGAGCAATGGCGAACCGATCACTTAACGCGGCGATTGTCGTCGCCCAACAACCTTCGCCAGACGGAGCTCTCCCCGTTCCCAACCTACGTGGCCAGCGTCTTGGCTCGACGGCGGGTGTCGTCGGCGTCGTCCCCGTTCACGGGCTTCCGAAGCGCCCAGATCGCGCCCATACCTCCGACCGAGCCCACCGGAATCCTCAACGCCGAGTACGGCCTTGGCCCTTGAGGCTGCGGTTGGAGTGCCGACAGCCTCGGCACTTGACTGCGCAGTGTCGGCGAGTGTCGTTGCAGGCGAGATTCGATGTCGTTCTGGAGTGGGTGACGGACATTTGGAGGCGTGATCGGGTTGTCGTGATCGTCAGGCTCCTGTGATGCTCGCCGCATGTGGCGCGAACAGATCCTCGACGTGATGGCAGAGGCGGAGCTTGCTGGGCCGGCGACCGGTGAGGCGTTGGCTGAGGTCGAGCGTGTGCTGGAGCAGCCGCTCCCCGCGGCTCTCTCGTCCCTGCTACGTGAATGCAATGGAGTGCGCGGGCCTTACGGCACCGACGTGGTGTGGAGTGCCGAGCGGATTGCGAAAGAGAACACGTCGTTCCGCGCGTCCGCGGACTTCGCCACGCTCTACATGCCCTTTGAGCCGCTGATGTTCTTCGGTGACAACAGTGGCGGAGATCAGTTCGCCTTTGTCAGGGTCCCGCTGCGTGACGACGTGTTCGTCTGGGATCACGAGACGGACGGGCGTGCCATGGTGGCGAACGGACTGGACGACTACCTGCGTCGAGCGTTGGAGGACTCCGGCGACTGGTGGAGGGACTGAGCGCTCAGGCTTCGGGGTTTCGTCCATGCGGGCTTGAGCGTGAGCAAGGCGGTAGGACTTGCTTCCGGTCTCGATGATGCTGCCGCCCAAGGTGAGACGGTCGACGGTGGCGCACGGATGCCTACCGCCTCGTCGCCACCCGCGCCCGCGCAGAACAAGAGGTGTGCCATGCGTAGCCACAGGGCTGTTCGGGGCAGGTGAGGCCGGGGTGCCGTTCCGTTGTCAGTGACGGATGGCAGCATGGGGAGCTTGATCAGTTCCCGCTCCCTGGCGGAGTGGGGTGTCCCACGCTTGATTCGGAGTAATGCTATGACTCGTAGTGAATTGGTGGCCGCGCTGGCCGAGCGCGCCGAGGTGACCCAGAAGGATGCCGACGCGATTTTGACGGCTTTCGCCGTGACGGTCGGCGACGTGGTCGCCAAGGGCGATGAGAAGGTCACGATCCCTGGCTTCCTGTCCTTCGAGCGCACGCACCGTGCCGCGCGTGAGGGCCGCAACCCTGCCACGGGTGAGGCGATGACGATCCCCGCCGGCTACAGCGTGAAGGTGTCCGCGGGTTCCAAGCTCAAGGAAGCGGCCAAGGGCAAGTAAGTCCACCGGCTTGCAGGGGCGGTTGCTCGGGTCTCCGAGTAGCCGCCCTTCACCGTGGCGACGAAGAATCTCGCGACTCGTATGACTGAGGTGTGGCGATCGGACGGTTCAGTGCGTGGTCTAGGTGTATTGACCTGTGAGGTTGGGGACGCGGCTGGCGGGTGGTTGGCCTGCGAGCGCGGTGTGTCCGCGGTGGTGATTGTAGGAGTGCAGCCAGTGCGGGAAGGCGTCGCGTCGTTCCTGCTCTGAGCGGTAGGGGCGGGCGTAGGCCCATTCGTCGAGCAGGGTGCGGTTGAGGTGTTCGACCTTGCCGTTGGTCTGGGGCCGGTAGGGCCGGGTTCGCTTGTGGGTGATCCCGGCCGCTGCCAGGGCATCGCGCCAGGTGCGGGAGCGATAGCAGCTGCCGTTGTCCGTCAGGACGCGTTCGATGGTGATGCCCGCGCCGGTGAAGTAGGCGTGGGCCCGCTGCCAGAAGCCGGTCGCGGTGTCCTTCTTCTCGTCCGTGTGGATCTCGCTGTAGGCGAGGCGGGAGTGGTCGTCGACGGCGGTGTGGATGTAGCTGTAGCCGGCGTTGTTGCGGGTCTTGCGGCCCGCCTGGCGGCCCAGGGTCTTGTGTCCGCCGCCGTGGGGGATGTTGCCGAGTTTCTTGATGTCCACATGCACGAGTTCGCCGGGCCGTTCGCGTTCGTAGCGGCGTATGACCCGGCCGGTGGCGCGGTCCAGGTGGGTGAGGCGGGCCAGCCGGTAGCGGGTCAGCACCCGGTGGACGGTGGAGGGCACCAGGCCGAGCAGGTGTGCGATGCGGGCCGGTCCCCATCTGCGCAGGAGCCTGACCTTGATGATCCGGCGTTCGGTGCGGGTCGGTGTCCGGCGCGGGCTTGTGCGCGGGCGGGAGGAACGGTCGGACATCCCGGCTTCGCCGAACTGCCGGTAGCGCTCGGCCCATCGCCGGGCCGTGGTGGGTGAGACCTGGAAGCGTTCGGCGGCCCGCCGCAGCGGCCAGCGGTCCTCGACCACGCAGCGGGCCAGACGCAGCCGTCCGGTCTCGGTCAGGGGCGCATCACGGTGGACCACGAGGGCCTTTCTGTTGGTGTAGATGTCGCAATCCACACCGAACCGGAAGGCCCTCACCCGTTCAAGATCCCTCAGCCGAGACCTGCCTCACCCGTCCACAACCTCCCCGGACAGAACAGCTAGGGCTCCACCGCGCACTGGTTCCCACGAACCGGCCGGCCGCTCTCCTGTCGGTGGGAGGCGAGGATCGCGGCCGACGGGCATGACGGCTGGGGGTCTGCAGCACGAGCGGGGCAGCGGCCTGTCAGCCATGGCTGGGGCGGTGGCAGACACAACGGCCAGGGCCCTGGACCGTGCGGCCTGTGCGCCCGGCCCTGTGCCCAAGCCGTATGTCCTGGTGTACGACCCGCCCTGGGGCGGGATCGCACTGCTGGTGTTGTTTCCGGGCGCTGGGGGCGACGACGTCCGACCCGAAGCGGTGCTGGAGCTTCAGGCCTCAGACTCAGGCTTCGCTCCCGTTCCCGGGAGCGAGCAAGCTCCCGGCCGAACTGCCCGTGGAGTTCGTCGGGAACCTCGAACTCCGTGGCCGAACTGATGGGTCGCCGACTGGCGGCCCATGGATTGATGGGCGGGCTTGCTGGCCGGAGCGCTCCTACGGCCCCGCGGTATCCCAGTGCCGGGTGTCGTCGCTGGCGGTTGTAGAAGATTTCGATGAACTCGGAGGTGCCGTTGGCCAGTTCGACACGGGTCTTGCACCGCTGGCGATTGAGCAGCTCGATCTGCATCGAGGACCAGAACGGTTCCATCACCGCGTTGTCCAGGCGCCCCCGCCCGCGAAGCCCAGGAGCTCCGTCGTCCGGCTTCGGTGCGCCATCTCGCGCCGCGGCGCCTCGCTGTGGCATGCCCAACTGCCCAGTGCTGTCGAAGTGGTGGCGTGCCGACAAGCGTCGGATGTAACCTCACCTCCAATCCAGAGAGAAAGAGTCATCATGGCGACGCGGATTGACTTCACCTTCGGCGACGACGGAAGCCGGGAGCACGTCGTGCTCTCGTCCGACCAGCTCGCCCGAGTGCTGGCCGGCGTACTGCGGGGTGAGGTGCTGCTGTCCGACCAGGTCGGGCCCGGTGAACTGTGGCGGGACATCGCAGCCGTGACCGAGCTGCTGGAGCGCCTGGAGGACTGGCGGGAGAGAGCCGTCGTGGCGGTGGACGAGACCGGCGCCGTGGACCGGGACGCCCTGGGCATCGCCGCGAAGATGGGCGCGGCCAGGCTGTACGAGCTGCTGGAACGGCACGGCCGTCCGCGCAACCAGACGCGGCTGACGCAGGTGGAGGCGTTGGAGAGCCGGGTGACCAGTGAGGACGGAGAGTGGGACCCGGTCCGCGTCGTCGACACCATGAGCAGCTACGGCTGGGACATCGACGACAAGCGGGCCCGCGCGCTGCTGCGCACGCTGAGCGAGCAAGAGGTGCTGGAGAAGATTCCGGGCCGAGGCGGACGCGCCGTCTACCGGATCCCCGGCGCTCGGGACTGGCTGTACTGCCTGGACCCGGAGCTCAACTCGATCGATGGCGGTCCCGCCACTCCGGCGCGAGTGGCGAGGATGGCGCGTGAGAAGTCCGGTCCGACCTGGTGGTGGCTCGGGAGGCCGCTGACCAAGATGAGGGACGGCGACCGGCTGTGGTTCTACTTCGGCGGGGTCGAAGCAAAGGTCGCGGCGATGGCGCACGTGAAGTCGTCGCCGCGCCCGGCGTCGGCCGATACGGGCAAGCCGTACGAGGTCGAGGCAACCCTGGACCCGGAGGCGACCGCGGCTCTGCGCAAGTCGCCAGTACGGCTGGAGGAGATGGAGCAGCAGCACCCGCAGGGATGCGGGCAGATGCGCGCGTCGGACGCGAAGTTGGCCTCCACGCGTGCCGGCCTCTGACCGCTGCTTGCCGGGCGAGCACCGCACCGCGGTGTGCGCGCTCAGCTCTGGAGCGCGTGCTCGATCCGCTCGAAGTCCTCGGGGCTGAAGTTGCCCCGGCTGATCACCGCGTTCCGCGGTGACTTCGGCGTCACCACGTTCGGATACGACGCCAGCTCCGGCACGGCAATCCTCCAGGTGTCCGCGATGCGCCCGAGAACGATCACCGCGTTGCGGGCGATGGCGCGGCGCACCAGGTGGAAGGCGAAGGACTGGGAGGGCAGCGTGTACGGGATCGGCCGCCACGCCCGCGAGTGGTAGCCGTGGAACTGCACGGCGAGGAGCTTCCTGGAGAGCTCGTCGACGCTGTACCCCTGCTTCGTCAGATCGTTCAGGATTCGGGACCACCACAGGCGGCCCGGATGCTCCTTGTCGGCGTCCGTCAGGAAGTGGTTGGGCGTCCCGCCGGCGTTGGCGATGTTCTGCAGGGTCCGCTCGGTCACGCCGGGCCGGGCGTAGGCGGCCGGATCCCCGTCGCGCACACCTGGGTTGGCCAGCAGCATGACCAGGGGCGCGTGGTGGAGGCCGGAGAACGGTTCCGGCGGGAGCGTCAGGTCGAGCCGGTACGTCGCGCGCGAGCCGCCCTCGGTCTCGGCGAGGGCCTGCAAGTGAGGCAGGTCTTCAGGGACGGCGTACGGTGCGCTCCTCGTCGCGCGCGCCCACGGGTTGAGCACCTGATCCACCGCCATCCGCGTCGTTGTGGCATGTAAGCCTACGAGTTTCCCGGGAGTAATCGACCGGTTGACGGGCGCCGCCCGAACGCGGCGGGGTCTCGGGCGCGCCAGGCGTGAGAAGAAGACCGGGAGGGCATCCTCTGGAGTCACTGAGCCCTTTCCAACCTCGCTTTGATGCCGCTGCCGAGGCTGCAGGGGTTTCCGCAACGGGTGCTGGCCAGGGAAGACCTACTCATGGAGGACTGTGCGTCCGGGCCGGCCAAGGCGGAACGAGATCTCGAGTGCCAGATCTACGTGGCGGCTCCCAGCCGTGATCGACTTCCTGGACCGGCACTCACTCCTTGTATGCCAACCGCACCTCGGCACCTCACCAACTGCTGCCGTGTCCGACACGGCAACGGTCCTCAAGGCGATCCGAAGGGCTGGCTACCGGGCCGTCCGCGTCTGCGACTACGAAGAGCTTCTGCTCGAGCCGGGTGTTGATCCGTTCCCAACCTGAGCCTGCCGTCCGCCAGTTGCGCGTCCATACGACACGGTGAAGGTCCTGGTATGAGGTGTTACGGCCAAGATCTACCGCGTCCTGCCAGCAGCCTTGCGTGCTTGTCCACCCGTCGGTGATCAGTCTGCCCATCGCGCACGTGCGTCACCTGAGCCGAAGACTGCAGACCCGACGCCGAGAAGTCGGCACCGGGTGGCGGCGGCTGACTGCAGGACGCCAAGCCCTGCCGGCGCTGGCTCACCTGCGGTGCGGTGACACCTAAGCTCAGCTCGCAGCCGGGTTCGGCAGCGGAATCGCCACGGTCTTCCGCTACGTGCGTGAGGCGATCGAGGTACTTGCCGCGCAGGCTCCGACGCTCAACGAAGAGATGGTGACAGCTCGAACGAAGGCGTACGTGATCCTGGACGGCACCGTGCTCGTTATCGACCGTATCGCCGCCGATCGGCCCTACTGCTCCGGCAAATACATGCCGGATGCCGTACGGCGGCCGGGCGGGCTACGAGACCTCCAAGCCGGTACAAAAGAAGTTGGCGCGCCACGGGAACCTTCGGCCGGGTGCCGGACACGTAGAGAGCATGGAACTGAACGACGCCGGCCACACCGCCCCGGGCGGAGGGGCTTCTGATCGAGAGCTGTGGGCGCGCGCCGTCGACGGCGACCGGGAGGCGTTCGGCCGGATCTTCGACCGCCACGGCAAGGCCGTCTACAACTACCTGTTTCGCCGGACGGCCGACTGGTCCGAGGCCGAGGACCTCACATCGACTGTGTTCCTGCACGCCTGGCGACGCCGGTCGGAAACGGTCCTCGACCGCGATTCCGCGTTGCCGTGGCTGCTGGGCATCGCCGACCGCCTGCTGTCGAACACCAGACGGCGACTGAGACGGGCCGAAGCGTTGCTGCACCGGCTCATCTCGCACGACGAGCCGGTGGCCGACCACGCGGACCGGGTCGTCGGCCGGGTCGACGACGAGCGCCGCATGTCGGAGATCCACCGCGCGATGGCCCGGCTGCCGCGCCACGAACGCGAGGTCGTCGAACTCTGCGTCTGGTCGGGCCTGGACCAGCAGGCCGCCGCGACTGTGCTGAAGGTGGCGGTCGGAACCGTGAAATCCCGACTGCACCGGGCCAGGCAGAGGCTGGGGGCCGACCTCTTGAGCGCGGCCGCGGTTCCGGCGCCGTTCAGTCCAGGACACCCCGTCAACACGAAGGAGGTCGCACGATGAGCGATGAGCAGGGCTTTCCAGCGCCTCCTTCGGATCGTGATCTGCCGGACGCCCGGCGGACCCGAGAGGAGCTGCTGATGAAGATCGGTCCTGAGAACAACGATGTTTCACTACGACGCAAGTGGGGCGTGCCGCTGAGCGTGGCCGCCGGTGTCACGGCGGTGAGCGCTACGGCCGTGGTCGCCTTCGGCGGCCTCGGGGACGCCGGGCCGGGCGGCGCCGACCCCGCTCTCCGCGACGAGGGCCCGGCGAACGCCGCGGCGTCACCTCGTCCGGGCCCCACGCCCGCTTCCACGGGCGGGGCCGGCAGACCGTCCTCAGCTCCCGTGAAGACCGACCCGAACGGCTTCACCTTCATCAACGGGACGACGAAGCCGATCGACACCGGGTCCGTCACCAACATCCTCTCCTCCTGCCTGGGACAGGACGCGTCGCGCTTCCACGCCGTCATCGCGGTCCGTACGCCCATCGCCTCGAAGGCAGCGGACGGAGTGGTCGTCGCCGCGAACTCCGCGGGCAAGTACGTGCAGTGCGAGGCGAAGGGCGACAAGGGCAGCAGCCCGGACTCCCCGCCCACCTTCATCAACGACCGTCTGTGGGGCGCTGGTCATCTGATCGAGTACTTCGACGCCTCTCTCTCGCCCGCAGGCAGGGGGAAGTACGTCATGGTGGGGGCTGGGCACTACACGTCGGACGTCGCCAAGGTCACCGTCAGCTACGGCGACAAGCCGAAGCAGTACCCGACCGTCATGGCCGGCGGCGCGTTCGTCTACACGGCTGCGATCGCCGCCGACGATCCGTCCGACAAGCACTTCCCGGGCCCGACTGCTTACGTCCATGCCTACGACGCGTCGGGCAAGGAGATCTACAACCAGGCCAAGGACCCAGAGTTCAGCGCCGATCAGTGACCTTCCCCGACCGCGGCCCCCGGCCCCGTGAAGTTGCAGCACCTTTCGATGTCCGCTGACGAACGCCCCGAACCTTGGCACGGCCCAGACCGCGGCATGTGAGAGGTCACCGCTCTAATCACATCAGCAACCAAAGGAGATCACTTCTAAGTGCCTCAGCAGCACCATCGTCGGCGACGTGAGCGGGCCGCCTCCGTCGACGCTCGCGTTCTCTGCTTCTTCCACCCGCGGCTGCCTCCGCCACCTTGAAGGCGCAGGTCAATAGGCTGGTGTGACGGTCGTTCGGGGTACTCGTGCTGGTGAGGGGCGGCAGTCCGTGCAGTAGATCATCCGTCACTCCGCACTCCAGCGTGACGGATGATCGGGGGCTGTGGAGCGGCTGCTGCCAAGGGCTGGAGGGCTTGGTACATCAGCCGCGTCGGTATCGGGCTGCCATCGTGTGGAATACCGTCTTAGGTTCCCAGCGCCTCTCGTCGAGCATCCGGACGACGCCGTAGGAGCCAAGGTCGTGCTGCCCGGGTCTGCTGTAGCCGGCGAAGGTGAACCAGAGCGCGGTGTCCACGCCTTCTTCCTCGAAGATGTCCAGCAATTCGGTGAGGTAGCGCGCCTGCTCGTCTTCGTCAGGGACCGCGCCGTGCGGCACCTGCCAGGCCATGCCGCCACGTTCTCCCGCGCCCCGGTACGCACAGGTTCCGTACTCGGTCACCGCGACGGGCTTGCCGTGGGCGAGGTGCCCACGCAGCTCGTCACGGAAGCTGTCGGCGTTGTAGGCGGCCCGGTAGGCATCGATGCCGACGAGGTCGAATGCACCCCAGTCGACGAACTCCCAGGGAGCCGAGGCGTAGGTGACCTGCCCGCCGAAGTGCGTACGGACGGTCGCGACGATCTGGGAGAGGAAGTCGTTGAGGCGTTCTTGCACCGGTTCGAGTGAGGACCACCACTCCATGTCGGCGCCGGCCATGGCCCGCATACGGTCGCCGTAGGTGTCGCCCGGGAGGAAACCGCCGCAGAACGCGCTGATCTCGCAGCCGGCGACGAACACCACATCGGCGCCGGCCTCCCGTGTGGCTTCGGCCCGAGCGGCGCAGTCGGCGAAGAACGGGAGCAGCTGGTCGCGGGGAAGGTCCACGGGAAAGGGGGCGAACCAGACCTCAAGGCCCGCGTCCGCGGCGTGCCTTGCAGCGATGCTCAACCGTTCAGGTTCGCGTCCCGAGATGCGAACGGCGTCACAGTGGAGATCTCCGGAGATCACCGCCATGTCGCGCCGGACCGTCTCAGGCGTGAAGCTCTTGCGGGAGAGTTCTTCCCCTGGGAGGAACCCTGTGTCGTAGTTGATGCCCCGTGCGCGCACGCCCGTGTCCCTTCACTCCCGTTGCCGTGTTCGAGCAAGTCAAAGCCGCGCTCGGGGTTCTTGGCCAGAGGGCGGAACGACTGCCGAAGGTGATGTCGCCGGGAACTGCATGCGTTGTTGTCTGAGCGGTTGACTTCCAGATGCGTCAGAACGAGCAGTGCACGCAGGAGCTGAGCGGCGTGTGCGGGATCGGTACGGAGCTTGGTCAGGATCCGCCAGTTCTTGTGGTGGGCGAAGCTGTGCTCGACCGGTGCACGCCCGACGGCGAGGACACGGTTGGCTTCCTTCTGGCCCGGGGTGAGCTTGTGGGTGCGGGTGGCGGCGAAGCCGGTGACGACCACGGGGGTCATTGTCCAGCCCGCGGAAACCGAGGTCGGCCAGCGCCCTGAGTCCGGCGGCGCGCAGGTGGGCCAGGATGTGGTCGTGGCGGGCGGCGGTGATGTCGTGGGTGGTGCCGGGGCGGGCCGCGGAGATCCGGATCAGGCGGCCGTTCTCGTCGGTGAGGGCGAGGAAGCGCGGGCCGTGACGGCGGTGTTTGCCGGAGTAGTTGGGCCGGTTCGCGGCGCCGGTGCGGCGGACGGTGGGGATGAGGGTGCCGTCGATGAGGACGACCTCGCCGCCCCGTTTCGCGATCCTCTTCAGGGTGCGGCCCAGGCAAAGTGCGCGGGTGGCGCGCAGGGACCGCGAGCCTGCGAACCCGTACGCCTCCGCGACCTGGAAACGAACAGACCGCCGTTGTTCGCCGCCCGCCGATCAACAGCGCAGCCTGCCGCCCACGACCAGCGCGAGCCTCCTCGCCAACGATCACACCACCCTGATGACCTGCGACTTCAAGATGGCGGACTTCTCTGTCCATCGTCATGGTGCGGCTGTGTCGCAGTGGGCAACTCTTGAGCGCCCCGGCAACCATTCCGGCTCGGCGGGAGTCCTCCATGCCGGGCTCCGCTCGGGGCCATCGACGCGAGGGGGAGGAGCGCCGTGGGGGTCCGCAGGACAGCGAGAGGCGTCGGCGACTTCCTGGTCGAGACACTGGGAGAAGCCGTCGCCGAGGTGATCCTCAGCGTGCTCGCCTGCGCCCTGCTCGGCTGTCTGGCTCTGATCGCCTACCTGAGCTGGTCCGTCAGCCCACGCTTCACGATCGTGGTGGCCGGGCTGTTCACCCTCTTCCTCGCCCACGGCGCCTGGCGAACTTTCCGCACTCCCGGGAAGGGGCACCGTCGGGGCCTCGCGGCCTTGACCGCTGTCGGTTTCACCGTGACCGCCACGACGGCCCTCTTCCTGCTGCTCTACACCACAGGATGCGACTGTCTGTGAGGCCGTCTGGTCCAGTCACGACGCCCGAGGCCGGTCATGCGGTGGCTCGTCCGGGGCGCGTGACGTGGCGACGGCGAAGAGGAACATGGAGCGGTTGAGCTGTCGGTTTCCGCCTCGCCGCCGTTACCCAGACCGTCGTCCGTCCGGTCCCTGACCCTCTGGCGTGCGCGGCGGGCGGTGTCGGCGCGGCCAATGGGTACGTATCGCTCACCCTGATGACGCGTCCCTGACCTGCGCCCGGCCGTCCACTCCCGGTTCAGGCGGCGACGGGGCGCTCGTGATTGCCGCAGGCCGCGGACGCGAGAGCGTCGGCGAGGTCGGTCGTGAGCTGACCGTTGCCAGCATGCCGGAACCAGGACGCGGCGCCCCCAGCGCGAACCGGCAGCCCGCTGGAGGTCACCGTTGAGCGGATCATCACGGAAACCGGCCTTGACCAGCTTCCGCCCCTGGACACCTGAGTCGCCGAGGCTGCTGCCCCGCGGAACCGGGGCGGCAGCCGATCTCTGGGCAGGGGGGCAGGAGTGGTAGCGAAGACGACTCCGAATCCCGGCTGACCGAGGGCGTGTGGCGGTCTCAGGTGAGGGTGAGGGTGAGTTGGCCGGTTTGCTGGGTGATGGTGGAGTTGAGGCAGTCGAGGATGCTGAGGCTGGGGTAGACGGCGACGCGTTCGGACAGGGCGCCCAGGGCGTAGCCGGCGGTGACGGTGCCGGTGGAGGTGACGATCTCCTGGTTCGCGGCGTGGACGACGGTGGTGAGCGGGTAGGTGATGGTGCTGGTCTGCCCGCCTTGCCAGTGGTAGGTCACCACGTTCTGGACGAGGGTGTCGCCCAGTCCTTGGGCGAGGCAGCTCACCTGCTGGTCGAAGACGGTCGTGGCGGTGCCTGTGGTGAACGGCCCCGTGCAGCTGCCGCCCCCGTCCGTCCCGAGTTTCTCCGTCACGCTCTGCCGGGTCTGGCGGGGGAGTGGGCCGAGCGGTGGCGAGTAGTCCACGGTGGCTGTGCCGGTGCAAACGGTCAGCGGGGTGTCGCTCTGGGCTGGAGCAGCCGCGATGAGGAGGGCTGCGAGGAGAGTGAGGACGCCTGAGACAGCGGCGGTGGCCTTACGCATGATCTTCTCCTTGACCGGGATGTCGATGGTGCGGTGCTGCGCTTCCAGGGCCAGATCGCCGTACGAGTGACGCCGTCGGTGAGGCGCGGCAGGTGTGTCTGCGCTCGCCGGGGCACTGGTGCTCGGCCTGGTGCAAGGGGCAGAGGCCGATAGAGGCAGAGTGTGGGCCCGGCCAGCCGGTGGCAAGTCGACCGGGCCGAACCGGTACAGCTCGCGGCGCGCGCGGGCGCCGAGGTCATCGGCGTGGTCGGCCGTCCGGCGAAGCTGGAGCACGTGCCCGGCGTCGCCAAGGCGCTGCTCGCCCCCGACCTCTCAGAGGAAGCCGTCGGCGGCAAGGCCGACGTTCTGATCGACACGGTCGGCGGCGGGATCCTGCGCGACGCCCTCACTCTGGTCCGCCCACGCGGCCGGGCCGCACTCCTCGGCTACACGGGCGGCCGCGAACTCACCCTCGACCTCGCGGACTTCTTCCTCGCCGACGTCTCCCTCCTCCCCGTGAACATGATCAGCCGCGGCGAGGAGGTCGCCCCGGAGGTACTCCGCCTCCTCCCCGACCTCGCGTCGGGCGCACTGTCGCTGCCGTACGAGCGGTACGGGATGGACGCGCTCGGCGAGGCGGTGGAGCGGCTGCGTACGGGGGCAGCGGTCGGGAAGATCGTGCTCGACATGGAGAACACCGGCGACTGAACCCTCTCTCGCAAGCCGGTGGGCCCCCTCCAGCTGGAGGGGGCCCACCGGCTTGTCGGGGTCAGGACTGCGAAACGCCTGCCTGCGCGGCGAGTTGATCCGGGTCGACGGGGAGCCAGTCGTAGTCGATCGAGTTCCAGAAGGTGCACTGGTGCTGTGCGGAATACGCCTTGGACGTGAGGGCCTTGCTCTCACCACCCGGCAGTAGGGACATGTACTTCCCGGCCCGGTACGACGGCCAGGCGGCGACCCCCGCCGTCGCGGGGTTCCCGTGCTTCACGAACGAGCCCCAGTAGCGCACCATCTCGTCGGACAGCCGCTGCTGCCCGGGAGACAACAGTCGAGGCTTCCGACGGCATCAGGTACGGCATCTCGGCGCCGTGCGAGGCGCCCGGGTCGAAACCGGCCGGCAGGCCGCCCTTGACGGGCGGGTGCGGGTCGTCGAACTCGTAGAAGTACGTGCGCGGTTGCCGACTCGCCGCCTGACCGGTGAGGTCGTGATACTGGCAGCCTCCGAGCCCGTAGAAGGCGCTGCTGTCGCCCCACAGATCACTGAAGGCGTACGTCCCGGTGTACGAGTCGCCGTACTCGCTGAACGGTAGTGAGCGAGCACTGTGCCGGCCTGCGCCCCGAACTCGATGCGGACGGCCCGCTCGTACTGCGTCTTCGTCGCGCGCGCGAACGGCAGCGACCACGACCGCACTTCGTCGCGGGTGTGGCCGATGAGCAGGGGGACGTTCGCGGCCTTGCCGGTGCGGACTGCCTCGCTCGGCGGGAGCGGCAGCTCGGGGCCGCCGGAGACGGGGAGCGGGCCGCTCAGGACGCCGCCGACGAAGCCGCCGCTGGTGGCCAGCAACTCATTGGCCGGCTTGGCCCGCAGGCAGGACGTGTCGGAACAGCTCGCGGCCGTCGCGTACTTCTTGCCGCGGGCGACCGCCTGCTCGGCCGTGTGGCTGGGGCATCCACCGCTCTGGATGATCGCGCCGGAGAAGAGACCGCGTGCCGGGGGCGAGGCCAGGAGCGCGCAGACGGAGTGACCGCCCGCCGACTGACCGCCGACGGTCACGCGGCTCGCGTCCCCGCCGAACGCGCCGATGTTGCGTTGGGTCCAGCGCAGTGCCGCCTCCAGGTCGAGGAGGCCGTAGTCGCCCGCGCCCTGCTTGCTCAGCCCGGGCAGGTCGAGGAAGCCGAACACGCCGAGGCGGTAGTTGATCGTGACGACCACGACGTCGTTGGCCTCGGCGATCCGCGAGGCGTCCGCCGTCTCGCCCGCGCCGGAGGAGAAGCCGCCGCCGTGGATCCAGAACATCACCGGCAGCGGCCGGTTCGTACGGTGGGACGGGGCGTAGACGTTCAGGTACAGGCAGTCCTCGCTCATCCCCGCGCCGGTGTCGCCGCGGAACTGCAGACAGTGCGGGCTGGGGGATGTCGCCTGGCGGGTGGCGGTCCAGGCGCCGGCGGGCGCCGGAGGCTGCCAGCGCCTGGAGCCGACGGGCGGGGCCGCGTACGGGATGCCGAAGAACCGGTCGACCCCGTCCGCCGAGGCTCCCGTGACGCGCCCCTTGTCGGTGGTGACCGTCAGGGGACTGGGGGCCGCGGACGCGGGAGCGACGGACATGACGGTCAACAGGACGAGCAGGCCGGCCAGGCCTGCAAGTCCCTGTCGGACGAGGGGTCTCACTGAACCTCCAGGAGGTCGGAGCGATGGGGGAGCCATGCTCCGTCTCGTACGACAGCCGCGCGACGATTCCGGTCCGCTCCGCGGACCTCTTGACCGCCTCAACTTCGCCCGCGTGAGGTGCAGTTGAGCGCCAGGTCAGTCTCCCTCACCCCAAGGCTTCATCAGCTCCGCCTGCGCAGCGGCCCACGCCCGTTCGTCACGGCCGTGACCCGGACCTCCGCCTCGCCCCCGCCGTCGAACACCACCTGATCCCCCCCCGTCGCGCAGCGGGGGCGTGCCGGCGCCGGCCACGGGATGACCGGGGTCCGGGCGCTCAGCTCGTGTCCCGTGCCCAGCCCGCCGGGTCGGCGATGACCTCGTCCGCGGTCTCCGGCAACGAGCCACCCGTACCGAAAGCGCGGGCGCGCATGCGGGCCAGCGCCTCCTCGGGCGTGATGTCCAGCTCCACGACGAGAATGCCGACGGCGGCGTGCGTCGCGCCCCCATAGGTGTCGAGGATGTCCTCCGGCTCCCATGGCGGCAGCCCGTTCTCGCGGAGCGAGACCTGGTAGCTGTCCAGGAGGGCGCGGCCCGCGGTCCGGGCCGCGAGGACACCCCGCGCGACGACGTCGGGGGCCGGGGCCAGCGGTTGGTCGCAGAGCAGGTCGATGGCGCCGAGCGTGCGGCCGATCTCGGCCCGCAGCGGGAAGGCGTAGATCGCGCCGACGTCCGGGAGTTGCTCCCGGGGCGCACGAGCCGAACACGGGCCAGCGTGTCAGAGCGTGGTGGACGTCGCCGACGATCACTTCCGCCTCCTTGCGCGCGGCCGTGACACACGGCCCCTCTCCCAGGCCGAACTGCAGCTTCTCCACGCGCAGCGCGGCGTCGTCGGTCGCCCACAGCATCTGGCGGTGTGGGGTGTCGGAGAACAGTGAGAGGGTGCCCCCGCCCATCGACAGGCTGCCCCGCACCGCCTCGCACAGTCGCTGGGGCAGATGCGCCGGATCGCCCTCGGCGGCTGCCCGGACCCTTCGTTCCACTGCGAATCCCTCCACCACGGCTGCTCCTCAGGCTCTCGACGCACTTCCCGGCGCCCGGGTCTCCGCCGGTCCCTCGCGCAAACCGCGCCCGTGACGTCCCCTTGGTGACGAGGTCGGCGAATCTCATGCGATTCAGGTGGACTCGTTCTGTTTGGGGGCGGGTCGCTCGGATAGTCGGGTGGGGTCGCCGGACAGGACGCACGGTGCATCCCTGCACCGCCCGACCGGCAACGACTGGTACGGAGGTACCACCGTGACCGAGAACATGTGGAACTACCCGGCCGACGCGGGACACGTCCCGAACGCCGACCTGACGGGTTACAAGGTCGAGGCGACCGACGGACACATCGGGAAGGTGGACAAGCACTCCAACGACGTCGATGCGCAGTACATCGTGGTCGACACCGGCGTGTGGATCTTCGGCAAGGAGGTACTGCTGCCCGCCGGCACCATCACCGGTATCGACGCCGCAGCGAAGACGATCCGGGTGGCGCGTACGAAGGACGAGATCAAGAGCGCGCCCGAGTTCGACAAGGACAAGCACCTGGGCGACACCGGCTATCACGAGCAACTCGGCTCGTACTACGGCCGCGGTACCCAGGGCACGCAGGGCAAGGGATCGACGCCGCCCGAGCGCCCCCTGATCTGACGGGGCACGGGCACACCCACCGTGAGACGGGAACGCCACCGTGAACGGTGTACGTCGACGGCGCCGCGGATCCCGCGAGGAATCTCCGCGGCGCCTCTCCCGTGCCGGGCTCGCCCGCCGGCGGCAGCGGGGCACGGTGACAGGAGCCGACTGTGGCCCAGAGCCCGATCTTCCGCCACAGCGGCCGGGCCGTCACCGTCGCCGAACTGATCATGACGTTCGTCTTCGCCGAGTTCATCGGCGCCGACGAAGCCATGATCAAGGCGCTCGGCTCCGGACTCGCCGCGCCGGTGCTCCTCGACGCGTTCGTCGTCCGCATGACGCTCGTCCCCGCCGTCCCGCCCTCCTCGGCCGGCGCGCGTGGAACCGGCCGCGGTGGATCGACAAGAACCGTCCGCACGTCGACATCGAAGGCGAGAAACGCGACCGCCGCGCCCGTCCCACGGACGAGCGGGAGACGAAGGATCCCGCCCTCAGCGCTCACCACCGACCCGGCTCCGCGGAGCCCCCGCGGCCGGGTGAAGCAGACGCGGGGGACTCGCTCGGCCGGGGCGGTGACCACGGTGTATCCAGGTGGCAGACATGAGAGGACCGATCCCGGTTAACCGATCACACATGTTGCGTTTCGGGGCCGTGGGCCTGCTCGTCCTGTGTGCCGCCACGGCGGTCACCTCGGCTTTCGCCGTTTCCGCCTGGTGGTGGTTCGCGGCCGCCCCGCTGGGCGTCGCCGCGCTGGTCGCCTGCTACGACCTGGTGCAGCGGCGCCACTCGGTGCTGCGCAACTACCCCCTGCTCGGGCACGCCCGTTTCCTCTTGGAGGCGGTCCGCCCCGAGCTTCAGCAGTACTTCGTGGAGCGGAACTACGACGGGCGCCCCTACGACCGCGACACCCGCAGCATCGTCTACGAGCGGGCCAAGGGCGTCGACGCCGAGGAGCCCTTCGGCAGCGAACGCGACATGTACGGCCGCGGCTACGAGTTCCTGGTGCCGTCGATGCACCCGGTCGACGTGCCGAAGGAGGCACCCCGGGTCCGCGTGGGCGGCCCGGACTGCACCCGCCCGTACGACATGTCCCTCCTCAACGTCTCCGCGATGAGTTTCGGCTCGCTCTCCGCCAACGCCGTCCTCGCCCTCAACACCGGCGCCGCCCGCGGCGGCTTCGCGCACGACACCGGCGAGGGCGGCCTGTCCGAGTACCACCTGCGCCCCGGCGGCGACATCATCTGGGAGATCGGCACCGGATACTTCGGCTGCCGCACGCAGGACGGCGACTTCGACCCCGCGCAGTTCCGCGAGAAGGCCGCCCACCCGGCCGTCAAATGCGTCTCCCTCAAACTGTCCCAGGGCGCCAAGCCCGGCATCGGCGGGGTGCTGCCCGGCAGCAAGGTCAACGCCGAGATCGCCCAGGTGCGCGGCGTCCCCGAGGGCGAGACGGTCGTCTCGCCGCCGTACCACCGGGTGTTCTCCACCCCGCGCGAGCTGGTGCGCTTCCTGGCCCGGATGCGGGAGCTCGCCGACGGCAAACCGGTCGGCTTCAAACTGTGCCCTGGCTCCCGCACGCAGTTCCTCGCCGTCTGCAAGGCGATGCTGGCCGAGGACATCACCCCCGACTTCATCGTCGTCGACGGCGCCGAGGGCGGCACCGGCGCCGCCCCGCTGGAGTTCGCCGACCACCTCGGCATGCCGCTCACCGAAGGACTGATCACCGTCCACAACGCGCTGGTGGGCGCCGGCCTTCGCGACCGCGTCCGGATCGGCGCCAGTGGCAAGGTCGCCACCGGCTCCGACCTCGTCAAGCGCCTGGCCATGGGCGCCGACTGGACCAACGCGGCCCGCGCCATGATGTTCGCCGTCGGCTGCATCCAGGCCCAGCGCTGCCACACCAACCGCTGCCCCACCGGCGTCACCACCCAGGACCCGCGCCGGGCGCGCGCCCTCGACGTCGCCGACAAGTCCGAGCGGGTCCACCGCTTCCAGGAGGCGACCGTCACCAGCGCCCTGCGGATCATGGCCGCGATGGGCGTCTCCCGCCTCGACGACCTCGGCCCCCGCCTGCTGCGCCGACGCGCCACGGACGCCGACGACTTCCGTTCCTACGCCGAGCTGTACGACTGGCTGGAGCCCGGCGCGCTGACCGGCGCCGCCGCGGACCCGCCGGCCGGCTGGGCCGCCGACTGGAAGGCCGCCGACCCGGACAGCTTCACCGGCTGACCAGCAGATCCCCGTCCAGAACATTCTCTCCCCGGTACCTCAGCAATCAGTACTCGGCATTCAGCACTCTGAAAGGACACACCCCTATGTCCCGCACCGTCGCCCGCCTCTTCACCGACACGCTGGAGGAACTCGGCGTGCGGCATGTCTTCGGTGTCGTCGGCGACGCGCTCAACCCGCTCACCGACGCCATCCGCTCCTCCGAGACCCTCTCGTGGGTCGGCTGTCGCCACGAGGAGGCAGCCGCGTTCGCGGCCGGCGCCCAGTCGCAGCTCACCGACACCCTCGGCGTCTGCATGGGCACCGTCGGCCCCGGCTCGGTCCACCTGCTCAACGGCCTGTACGACGCCGCCAAGAGCGGCACCCCGGTCCTCGCCGTCACCGGACAGGTGCCGCTGTCCGAAGTGGGCACCGACTACTTCCAGGAGGTCGACAACGACCTCCTCTTCAAGGACGTGGCCGTCTTCCGCGCCACCATCACCTCCCCCGAACAGCTCCCCGGCCTCCTGGAGGTCGCCGTACGCACCGCCATCGGCCGCCGGGGCGTCGCCGTCCTCACCGTGCCCGGTGACATCGGCGACAAGGAACTGCCCGCCGACCGGCCCGCCCGGCTCTCCGTCGCGCGCTCCGAGAACCGGCCCGACGACCCCGACCTCGACGAGGCGGCCCGCCTGATCGACGACGGCGGCGACGTCACCCTGCTCGTCGGCCGCGGCGCCCGTACCTCCCGCGAGGATGTCCTCGCCCTCGCCGACCGGCTCGCCGCGCCCATGGTCCTCACCCTGAAGGCCAAGGAGGGCTTCGAGGGCGACAACCCCTTCCAGGTCGGCCAGACCGGCCTGATCGGCAACCCGGCCGCCGCCCGCGCCATGGACAAGGCCGACACCCTCGTCCTGCTCGGCACCGACTTCCCGTACCGCGAGTGGTATCCCGAGGGCAAGAAGGTCGTCCAGGTCGACCGGGTCGCCGAGCACATCGGACGGCGCGTCCCCGTCGACGTGGCACTCGCCGCCGACGTCGGCCCCACCGTGCGCGGACTGCTCCAGCGGGTCGCGGCCCGCGAAGACCGCAAGCACCTGGACTCCGCGCGCGAGAAGTTCACCCAGTGGCAGGACGGACAGCGCAGGCTCGCCGAGCCCGGCCACGACAAGGGACTGATCGGCAAGGTCCGCTCCGCCTTCGACAACCGCGACCACCTGGTCCGCCCCGAGGCGCTCGCCGCCGCCGTGGACGCCGCGGCCGACGACGACGCCGTCTTCACCTCCGACACCGGCATGGCCACCGTCTGGCTGTCCCGGTTCGTCGAGATGCGCGGCACCCGGCGGCTGATCGGCTCCTACAACCTCGGCTCCATGGCCAACGCGATGCCGCAGGCCATCGGCGCCCAACTGCTCGACCGCGACCGGCAGACGGTCGCCTTCTGCGGCGACGGCGGACTGTCGATGCTGCTGGGTGACCTCATGACGATCCGCACCGAACAACTGCCGGTCAAGCTCGTCGTCTTCGACAACCAGCGCCTGGGCATGGTCAAGCTCGAACAGGAACAGGCCGGGCTGCCCGAGTTCGGCACCGTCCTGGACAATCCGGACTTCGCCGCCGTCGCCCAGGCCCTGGGGATCAAGGGCATCCGCGTCGAGCGCCCCGAGGACCTCGCCGACGCCGTCGCGCGGGCCTTCGCCGAACCCGGTCCTGTCCTGCTCGACGTGCTCACCAACCCCGACGAGATCGCGGTACCCGCCAAGCCCACCGTCCAGCAAGGGTGGGGCTTCGCCATCGCCAAGGTGCGGGAGAACCTGCGCAGCACGGGAAGCTGACAAGATCGTTTCATGGACTACAGGCAGGCCGAGGTCAGTGACGCTCCGGCGATGGCCGCTCTCTTCGCCGCCCATCACCACGACGCGCTCTCGGAGCGGGAGCGCGCCGAGCAAGGATTCGTGCAGGGCGGCCTCGACGCCGCCGCCCTGCGGTCGATGGCGGAGGCGGGCAGCCTGCTCGTGGCGGACGACGAGGGCGACCTCGCCGGGCTGCTCGGCCTCGCCGCGCCGCGGAGCATCCCGGATCCACCGCCGCCGGTCAGGGCCCTGGTGGCCGCCCAGGACTCGCTGCACTGGCAGGGGCGCCCGCTCCGGTCGATGCCGTGGATGCTGTACGGGCCGGTGGTGGTCGACCGCGCCTACCGCGGTCAAGGCGTGGCCCGCGGGCTCTTCGACGCGGCACGTGCGGCGGCCGCGCGCCGGGCCGACGTGATGGTCGCCTTCATCGAACGCGCCAACGAGCGGTCCTGGAAGGTCCACGTCGAGGGATTCGGCATGACGCCGCTGGGCGAGTTCATCCTGGGCGATCGTCCCTACGACGTCGTCGGCGCCGCCACCAGGACGTGAGCGTAGCCCGCACACCGGCTGGACGGGCACACGGACGGTCCGCGACGTACCGCGTCCCGGACCGTCCGCGTGCTGTGCCGCAACTGTGCGCGGCAGGGGCCTACTTGGCGCGGTGGGCGTCGATGATCTCCGGCGTCACCGTGTTGCCCAGCTTGTCGGTGGACACCGCCTTCAGCCAGCCCCCCTTGCCGGGCGCCGGGCTCAGGACGAGTGCGTGCCGGGACAGCACCGCCGCCCTGATCCAGGGCTCACCCTTGTCGTACGAGGCATAGACCTTCAGCGAGGCGAGGTTGCCGTCGGCCGCCGCGCCGGTGACGGACACCGGCACGCTCAACAGGTGGTGCGCCGGGGTGGGGGAGTCGAGGGGCGTCCTTGCTCGCGACCGACTCACCGTCGCGGGACAGACTGGTCGGTGAGGAGTCGACGAAGGACGCCCCGCTGTGACCGGCGCTCTCGGAGAGCAGCGACAACGCCGCGGTGAGGGGTGTCGCCGGTGCGGGCAGCGCCGGTCGTCCTTGCCGGGTCTCCACGAGCGGACCGGAGGAGTCCCGCTGCTGGAAGCTGATGTTCCATTGCTGGCGCCCTTCTTGTCCGGTGCGGGGGAACCGACACGGACGTCGGCCGAGACGAAGGCGCTTTGGCCGGGGCGCCGGGTGAAGTGGCCCTGGACCCGGTCGCCGACGGTTCAGATGTCAGCCCGTCGCCTCCAACAGGCCCAGCTCGCGCAGGCTTTCGACGGTCTCGATCAAGGTCGTCTCCATCGGGCGGGGACGCCAGCCGAGGACGTCACGGGCCCGGTCGTTGTGGATGATCGGGTGCGGCAGGTCGTCGCCCGCGGCCTCCTCGGTGGGTACGCGCTCGGCCAGGGCGCCGAAGCGGCGGCGCAGCAGGCCCGCGACCTCCAGGAAGCTGGTGGTCGGACCGTCCGCGACGGCGAGGAACCGGCGGCCGGCGGCCTCGGGCTCGGCCATCGCCCGCACGTGCAGGTCGGCCAGGTCGCGGACGTCGACGACACCGAAGCGGTGCCGCGGCGCGACCTTCATCGTGCCGTCCAGCATCGCCTTGACCAACTGGGTCGAGGAGCGCAGTTCGGTGGTGAGCGTGGGGCCGAACACGCCGGTCGGATTGAGGACGACGAGCTCGGTGCCGCCGCCCTCGCGCTCCATCAGATCCCAGGCGGCACGCTCGGCGACGGTCTTGGACCGCGGGTAGGGCGCGAGCCCCGGCGCGTCGGGGTCGGTCCAGTCGTCCTCGGTGTACCCGGCGGACGCGGCGTCCGGCTTGGGCGTGTAGCCGACCGCCGCGAACGACGAGGTGAGCACGGTACGCCGAACCCCCGCGTCCCGGGCGGCCCGCAGCACCCGCAGGGTTCCCTCGCGGGCGGGGACGATCAGCTCGTCGGGATCCTCCGGCTGGACCGAGGGGATCGGGGAGGCCACGTGGTGGACCTCGGCGCAGCCGGCAAGCGCGGCAGGCCAGCCGTCGTCCGCCATCAGATCCGCCGGAACGACCTCAAGACCCGCGTCGTCCGCGCCCCCGCGCCGCACCGCCGCGCGCAGCGCCTCCTCGCGTGCCGTCGACCGCACGGTGGTGCGCACCGGGCGGCCCTGCCGCAGCAGGGCGGCGATCAAGTGGGTCGCCACGTAACCGGACCCGCCGGTGACCAGAACGGGATTCATCTCAGTACCTCCAAACGACCGACCGTCTCCACGAGACGTTCGGTGATGTCCTTCTCCGCGGCGCTGTCACCGCGGTCGCGGGCGTCCCACAGGGCGGCCTTCTCCCGGAGATAGGCCAGCCGCGCCCGCTGGGCGGCCAGCTCGGCCTCGACGCGCTCGGCGTGCCGCAGCAGCAGGTCGCGCTGCTCGGCCGCCGCGGACCGGCCCCGGGCCCGGTTGGCCAGGTAGGAGCGCATGTCCTCGATGCCCACACCCACGGCCCGCAGGCAGGCCAGGATCTCGATCGCGTCGAGATCCCGGTCGCCGTACCGGCGGTGGCCACTGCGTTCGTCGCGCGCGACGGGGCCGATCAACCCGACGTCCTCGTAGTAGCGCAGGGTCGGCTCACTGAGCCCACTGCGCCGGGACATCTCCTGGACGGTGAAAGTCGCCATGCGCTCACCAGAACACACTTCAAGCGCTTGAAGGCAAACGATCCGCGGCCCCTGCGGGGCTGTCGTGGACATCTAGTGCCGAGTGGTCCACTGGCTCTGCCGTGGTGGCCGATCCCTCGCCTTACGAGCCGAGCCATTGGCCCAGGGAGGTGATTGAGCAGCCCTAAAACAGGGGGAGAGTGCCTGGCCGTGCCCGGTCCTTGCGGCCGCCATACGCGCGGACGGCTTCTGTGTCACGTACTCCTGGGCTAACTCGCCGACCTGCTGCGCACCTTTAAGGCGCAGGGCGTGGACGTCATGCAGCTCCGTCCCGAGTACGCGGCGGGCCAGTTGGAAGTCTCGGTGGCCCCGGCCGATCCGGTGACCACTGCGGATCTCGCCGTGCTCGTCCGCGAGACCCTCCGGGCGGAGAGCCTGCGGCACGGCATGCCCCCGGTGTTCGCGCCGGTCGCTGCGGCCGGCGCGGTGGGCAACGGTCGCCATCTGCACACCAGCCTCCGGCACGAAGGCCGCAACCTGTGCCGGAACGGAGACGACGCGGCCGGAATGACGCCCACCGGGGAAGCGTTCTTCGCCGGGGTGCTGCCCGCCCTCATGGCCATCGGCGCGCCCTGCGCCGCGCGCTTTGACCCCGCCGCCAACCCGTACCTGCTCACCGGGTGCGTCATCGCGGCGGGGCTCGCCGGGGTGCATGACGCCCTGACCCTGCCGGCGCCGGTGGCGCGGGCGATCCGCCACGACAGCACGGGACGGATCGGCTGCCGTCCTCGCTGACCGAGGCCCTCAAGCACTTCCAGGACTCCACCGTGCTGCGCGCCGCTCTGGGCGACCCGCTCTTCGAGGCCGGCGCCGCCGTGCACCGGGCCGAGGCCGAACTGTTCGCCGAGACCACCCCGCAGGGCCTGGCGGCCGCCGTGCGCCACGTGTACTGAACGCCCCCCGTTACCTTTTTCGTGGCTCCGCAATGGGGCCTCCGGCCTTCGGGTCCGGCATGACTTCCCCCCTTGTTGTTCATGATCCGGGGGGTGGTGTCACCGGGTCCGGAGGCATCGACGGACCGCTGATGAGGGGCTTGAGCACCGGCTTCACCCGAGCCGGAAGAGCTCTCCGTAACGTGGATGTGGCAGCTCGGTGCCGAGGCAAGGCCGGACGAAAGCGTGATGGAGGGGCCTGCACGTGATCGACACCGGCGGCATCGACGTCTTCCTCGGCCTGGACGTCGGCAAGGGCGAACACCACGCCACCGCCGTCACCCCGGCCGGCAAGAAAGCCTTCGACAAGCGGCTGCCCAACACCGAGCCCAAGCTCCGCGAGCTGTTCACGAAACTCCAGGCCAAGCAGAGCACCCGCCCGCCCAACTGCTCACCCTGGACGACATGCGCGGCAAGGAGGTCCCGGTGGACTTTGAGCAGGTAGGCAAGACGGGCGTGTGACCGCCGATGTCGGCGATGACGCCGACGCAGGCGTCGCCACGCCTCGCGCCGACCCCTACTTCCAGAACTGTGCAAGCACCCCCTGCTGATACGGCTCGGGCGACACCGCCAGGTCACCCGAGAACGGACGGTCCAGGGTCACCGCGAGCAGCAGCGCCAATCCGATCAGCGCCGTGGAGCAGCCCACGAACATCAGTTGGGCCCTGCGGTCGCGGATTCCGAGGAGCAGGGTCAACGGGATCATCACGATCGCGCCTCCGTAAACGAGGATCTTCAGCAGCGTCGGCAGTCCGGACCTCGCGATGGCCAGGCGACTCCGCCGGTCGGCCGCCATGGCGTTCACATGCCCGGCAGCCGTCTCGTAGTACGCCTTCTGGCTCTCGGTCTTCGGCTCGTACGACTGCAGGGATTGGAAAAGGGAGCTCATCGCGTTCTCGGTGGATGCGCTGTCCGGAACACCCTGCCGCATCTTCGGCCACTGATTGTCCACCACCGCGTGCACGTACTGACCGACCGCGTCCACTACCTGGCGCTCGTCCTTCTCGGGGAAGACCGCGACGTCGCGGACGATCGAGGCGGCGTTGGCGGACTCCGCGGCGACGACCTGCTCGGCCACCCCGAGTCCCTCCCACTCCGCGACCACCACGAACGCGAGGAAGATTCCGTAGATCGCCCCGTACATCCCGAGCAGCACACCCACCATCTCGTTCTGCTCACCGTTCACCGATCGAGGGAATCTGCGGCGTACATGAACCGCGCCGAGGAGAGCGAGCGCGACGAGACCGCCGATGAGGAGAAGGGCCAGACCGAAGGTGTCCAGGTGGTTGAGCAGCCAGAGTTCCATGATCATGAGTGTCGCCGGAGTGCCCGCACCAGTCCGGTGACCAGGCCTCGCGATCATTCGTACGGAGCAGCGCCCATCCGGCGACCGCCGCGGCGTCGGTCGGCCGGATTACGTCGTGTCGAGCCCGCGGCGCTCGGGCACGGACCCGGCGGCGCACTGTTCGGCGTCGGCGGCGTGGAGGACTTCGCGAATCAGCAGGTCAAGGTCGTCCGTGGTGGTGCGGTAGTTACACAGACAGGCACGCAGGACGGTGCGTTCGTGGACGGCGACGGTGGCGAGGTAGACGTGTCCGTTGTCCTGGACTCGGCGCGCAATACGGGTGTGTAGGGAATCCGGGTCGCCCTCGTTCGGGTCGGTGATCCGGAAACAGGCGACCGGCCACGGGCCGCCTGCCAGCAGGTGAAGCCGGGGTTCAGCGGTGATTCGCTCGCGCAGCCGCTGAGCGAGGGTCAGGTAGTGCTCCATCAGATCGGTGACGCCGTCGCGGCCCAGGTGGTGGAGGGTGGCCCACAGGCCGAGGGCCCGGGTGCCGGGACGAGTCAGTTCGATCGTGGCATGGGACAGCCACGGCAACGCATCCGGTTCATCGGCGGTGAGGTACGAAGCCTGGTGGGCGAAGGCCGTGTGCAGGTGCTCGGGGTCCGGGACGAGCAATGCCCCGCACCCCACCGGCACGCTCAGGGTCTTGTGCGGGTCGACAGTCAACGAATCGACGCCGCCGAGGCCCACGTACTGGGGCGCCAGGGCAGGCACAACGGCGCCAAGTCCGCCCCAGGCCCCATCCGCGTGGTGCCACATCCCCACGCTCCGGCACAGGGCTGTGACCGGTTCGAGCGGATCGATGGCGCCAGTGGCGGTGGTGCCCAGCGTGGTGACGGTGCAAAAGGGCAGCAGGCCCGCGTCCAGATCAGCAGTGACCGCGGCGCGCAGCGCGGCGGGGTCCATCTGGTCGTGCGCGTCGGTGGCGATGGGGCGCAGCCTGTGGGCGGGCAGACCGATGCAGGCTGCTGCCTTGGAGACGGACATGTGCGCCTGGGCGCTGTAGTAGAGGGTGAGGCGGGCGTGGTCGCGGTCGAAGGCGAGGCCGTCACCGGCGCCGCGCCGGGTGAGGAACCAGGTGCGGGCCGTGGCCAGGGCGAGCAGGTTGGCCATGGAGCCGCCGCTGGTCAATACCCCGCCCGCGCCGTCCGGCAGGCCGGCCAGGTCTGCGAGCATGCGTACGGTGCCACGTTCCAGGTCCATCAGGGCGCTCTCGCCCATCCCGCAGGTCGCGTTGATGGCGCAGGCCAGCAGGTCGGCGACGATTCCGGCCGGTGCGGGCGGCGAGTTGATCCAGGCGAAGAACGCGGGGTGCCCGTTCCCGGTCGGGTACGGTGCGATCTCGTTGCGCACGAAGTCCAGTACCCCGCCGAGTTCTCCGCCCCGTTGCTGGAGCCGCCCCTCACGCAACAAGGACCGTACGTGCGCGGGCAGCGGACGGCCCACCGGGTCCTGAGGCAGTTCGCTCAGGTACCGGGCGGCCCACTCGGCCGCCGATACGAGTTCGTCCCGCAACACCTTCGTATGCACCGCGGGGGGCACCGGGAACAGGCGGGATCCGTCGAACTGAGCCGAGACATCGTTGTACAAGCGGCGAGCCATGGTGAGGCGTGGAACCTTTCGTTCTCACAAGGCCCCCTGGTCAGTGAAGCGAAGGCCATGATCGTAACGAGCCACTGCCTCGACCGACACGCGTGCCCGCACAACTCAGCGCGGCCCCCTCCGCGCGGGTCCGCAGCCATCTGTCGGCGTACTGGGCAAGAAGTCCTTGCTGGTGACGATGGCCATGCGTCCGGACAGTCGCGTTCCTGGACGTCCGCTCACGAACAGAGCGATATCGGTGAGCTGAGCGGTGAGAGCGTTCGTGCGGCGTGGGTGTCGGCGGGGCAGGGCCGGGACTTGCTCGGCGAACGTCCTTCGGCCGCAACGGCCGTTGTTGCACACGAGACGACGTGCCCGCGGATCGATCAGCGCTCTCCGGGCGGCGGCAGGTAGGTCTGCGAGCGACCGCTGGTGGGAGCAGTGCACCCGTGAAGATCTCCGCCGTACTCCGGGCAGGCGGCCGAGCCTGCCGGAGACCGCGCGACGAGCCGGACCTCGGCATCTCCAACAGGTGAGGCCCCCCGGCCGCGATCGGGTGCACCCCCAAATCAGCGACAGAGCGAATAAGTTGTGCTCGACCCCAAACTCGTGAACAGAGCCAGAGTTGGGAGACGCCGTCGAGGATCATCTCCCGTCGTCCTTCGCCAGTTCCTTCGTCACCAGCAGTCACTGCTGCATCGAGTTCTCGACGCGAGATGGGCCTGCCTACGTCTCATGGGCCTCCTGGTCGTTGGCTTCGTTGGCGCGGTCGATCTCGGCCATGTGCTCCTCCGCCCAGGTCCGAAGCCCCGCCAACGCGGCTTCCAGGGACAGCCCGAGTTCGGTGAGCCGGTAGAAGACCCGTGGCGGCACGGTCGGTTCGACCCGGCGCGACACCAACCCGTCGCGGGTCAGGCTTCGGAGCGTCACGGACAGCATCTTCTGCGAGACGCCGGGCATCCGGCGTCTCAGCTCCGCGAAGCGCACCTCCTGCGGTGCGGCGTCGGCGAGCGTCTTGACGGCCATGGACGTCCACTTCGTACCGATGCGGTCCAGCAACTGCCGCGTCGGGCACCGGGGATCGAACAGATCGCCGCGTACGCCACGACCGGCGGCCCGGGCCCCTCGGGTGGTCACCTGTGGCTCACCACCTTCCCTGAAAGTGCCGTCTGGGAGACGGTCGCAAAGTTACCTATCGTTTGGTGGTCACCAATGGTAACCACCAGGAGATGTCGTCATGCCCATCACCACCGCACACCGCATGCGCCGCATCGCGACGAACGGCGTCCAGCTCAATGTCGCGATCGCCGGGGACGGACCCGCGGTTCTCCTGCTGCACGGCTTCCCGCACACCTGGCGACTCTGGAGCGGCATCATGGGCCGGCTGGCCGGGCAGTACCGGGTCATCGCTCCGGACCTTCGAGGGTTCGGGGCCAGTGCACGTGCTGTCGAGGGGTACGACGCAGGCACCCTCGCCGCCGACGCGGAAGGGCTGCTGGACGCACTCGGTGAGTCCTCGGCTGCGGTGGTCGGCATCGATGCGGGCACCGCCCCCGCCGTCCTGCTCGCGCTGCGCCGGCCCGGCCTCGTCCGGCGCCTGGTCGTGATGGAAGCACTGCTAGGCCGCCTGCCCGGAGCAGAACACGTCGTCACGGGCGGCACCCCGTGGTGGTTCGGCTTCCACTCCGTCCCCGGCCTCGCCGAGACCGTCCTGGCCGGCAACGAGGCCCCGTACATCGACTTCTTCCTCGACTCAGGAACGCTCGGGCGGGGAGTGTCCGACGACATCCGGGCGGCCTTCGTCCACGCGTACACCGGGAGTGAAGCCCTGCACTGCGCGTTCTCCTACTACCGGGCCCTGCCCACCAGCGCGCAGCAGATCCAGGACGCCGTCGCGACGGCCCGGCTGGCCATGCCCACCATGGCCGTCGGCTCTCACCCCGTCGGCACCGCGCTCGAACGCCAACTCCGTCCCATCGCCGATGACCTGATCGGACACCATCTCCAGGAATGCGGCCACATCATCCCCCTCGACCGCCCCGACGCACTGTTCGCGCTCCTTGCTCCCTTCCTCGCCGCCGATCTGCCGAAGTGACCGGAGCGGGCCGAAGGCTTACGGCCTGCGGTTCGGACGCGTGTAGTCGCACACGCGCACTGGGCGATCACCGCGCGGAGACTGCTTGGGCGAGGGTGGCGCCGCGGGGGTCAGGTGTCGTTGGCGGACCGGCCGGTGTCGGGCTCGGTGTTGGCAGTGGCAGGAGAGGTATTGGCGGAGCTCGGTGAGCAGGGCCCTGTCCGTGGCGATGATGGTGGACTGCATCTGCAGGGCGTTCGGTTTGTCGTGGGTGAGGTTTCCGGCCCACGCGACCGCCCGCCTGTGCCGGGCTCCTACTTCGTCTCGGAGCGGCTGGTCGTAAGAAGCGTCAAGTTCGGGCTCGGTGGCGCGCCCGGGCCGGGCCGTCTCCGTGTCCTGGAGGTGTTCGTCGGCGCGGTCGGCGATGGCGCAGGGGTAGACGACCGGCGGGCGGAGTGCCCCACACCCGCAGCGGACCGCTGATGTTGTGGGAGGCGGCGAGTTGGGCGGCCATGGCGAGCATGGTCACCTGGTCGGCACCGTCGATGACGATGCTGACGTAGCCGGGCGTGGTGCTGGCATACCCGATCGCATTCATGACCGGTACGACACCGCCGGCCACGACCGGGTTCGCCGTCGCGGAGTTTGTCACCCGATCCGGGGCCTCTGGCAGCGCGTAGGAGAGCACCGGCATCGGCATGGGAGCAGGTCGCGGTACGGGCCGGAAATGCGTTCGTCGACGGCCCGCACAGCCGCCCCGCCTATACCTCGTTGAAGCCTCGCGCGGCGTCGTAGATGTCAGCCTCGAGGATCACAATCGACCTGCTCGTCACGACGAAGAGCACCATGACGCGGCCGTGCCAGGCGGACCGGGTGACACTGTCGTTCGTGTACGCGAGGTGGCTGCTGTCGGCTTCAGGGTCGGCGGCAATCCTGTCGACGAGCTGGAGCAGCTTCTGCCGGTCGGCTGGAGGTATGACGTCGCGGAATCGACCGGCCCGCTCCGTGAAATGCACGTATCTCTTCATCGCCGAGCAGCGTATGCGCCCGCTGGGGCTACCTCGCCTGGTTCAACGACCCCGAGCAGCTGGAGGTCGAGCAGCGCCAGGCCGCACATCTCCGCGCCCAAGAGCGCGACCCGCTTCAGCTCGGCGGCCGCCCCGCCCCGTTGCGGCTGCACATCCTCGACACGAAGCACGCCGTCGAGACCGCGCTCACCGCCTGCGCCGACGACATCGCCAGCCAGGCCCAGCGTGCGCTGCTCAAACCTGGGCCGGTGCGGCCCGCCAGGTCAGGGTTGGTTGACAGGGGTTACGGGGAGGGGACCCCACCAGATGGCGGCGCTCGCGTGAATGCGTGCCTCCGTAAAATCCAGGGGACCTGCTGTCAGCGTCGCGTCGCGGAAGTTGGCCTCGCCGCCGAGGAACCTCGCGCGGCGGAAGTCCACGTGGCCTCCGGTGAACCTCGAGTTGCGGAAGTCGAGCCTGTCGCCGGAGAACGCCATGCTGCGGAAGGTGACTTCCCCGCCGGCGAACGTCGCCCGGTGGAAGTCGACGTCGCCTGCGAAGAACGTCGCGTCGCGGAAGTCAACTTGGCCGCCAAGGATCCGCGAGCCGCGGAAGTGGATTCGGCCGCCCGAGTTCGTCAAGTGGCTGAAGTCGAGCATGCCGCCGGACAACTGGAGGCTGCTGAAGAGGACGAGGCCGTCGGAGATCGTTGCGTTGCTGAGGTGGACCGTTCCCCCGGAGATGGACGAGTCTCCGAAGTCGATCTCGCCCCCGGATACGGTCGAATCGCGGAAGTCGATCTCTCCGTCGAAGACCGTCACGTTACGGAGGTGGACCGTGCCTCCGCAGATGGTCGAGTCTGCGAAGTTGATTCGGCCTCCGGAAACGGTCGAGTCGCGGAAGTCGATCCCGCCGTCGGAGATGCTTGAGTCGCAGAAGCAGATGGTGCCGTTGGAGAGGGTCGCGTGTCGGAAGCTGATCTGGCCGCCGCAGATGCTGGATGCGTGGAAGTGGACTGCACTGCGATGTGTCGATCCATTGAACGAGACAGTGCCGCCGGAGAACATTGCTTCGGAGAAGTCGACGTAGGCCCCGGAGAAAGTGGAGTTAAGGAAGTAGACGTTGCCGCTGGAGAACGTTGCGCCGTTGAAGTTGAGGGTGCCGCCGCTGTACATCGAGCCGCTGAAGTTGATGAGGCTTCCGGAGAAGGTCGCGTTGCTGAAGTCGATAAGGCCGCCCAGGAACTTCGCTCTCGTGAAGTCGCCACCGTCGAAGTGGGCCCCTGAGAAGTTGAGGCTGTGCCCGCACCATGTTGTAGCTGAGTCGGGGTCTTGGAGATGGCTGCTGATGGTTCCGATGATGGCCAGTCGAACGTCTCGCTCGCCTTTCAGAAACCCCGTCGCGCTGGGGTCGGGCTCGTAGGGCATCCGCAGGTAGGCGCACAGTACGTCGATGCAGACCTTCCGCTGCTCTGGCCAGTCGTCGGCCAGACGCGCCATCGCATAGACGCCGGCGAGGCGGACCGCAGCCTGATCGTGGCCCAGTTGCTCGGCGGCCCTTTGGTAGCGCTCGGCGAGCTGTGACGCGTCCGCGCGGCGGGAGGCGCCCTCGTCAAGGAGCTGTTTCCGGTAGGCGTAGAGGGCTGCCAGGACCGCACCGACGAGCGTCAGGACGGTCACGGTGGTTTTGATGACGTCCTGCGCCTTGACAGGCTTCGTACCTGTGGAGGCGAGGAGTGCCTCGGTGCCCAAGTAGAGGCCGTAGGCGAGCGCGCCCACGCTCACCAGCGCGAGGGGGGCCACGACCCACACGGGCCACAGATTCGGTGTATAGCGGCCCTGCGGTTCCGGCCGACGGCTGAAGAGGGGCACGTTCGATCCTGGCGCGCATGGCGCGGCGAGACAAGACCGGCTGTTTCGTGCGGTGTGTGGACACGGCGGAGCCGGTGCTGGTCGCGATATGCGGGTGGTGTCATTGGTGGCGGCTATGGTTTCGCGGGTGATGGTGGGAAGCGACGAGACGCGGCTCGTGGTGGTGCGGGGGAACAGTGCGTCGGGCAAGTCGTCGGTGGCGGCCGGGATTCGCGACAGATTCGGCCGCGGCCTGGCTTTGGTCGGGCAGGACAATTTGCGCCGGGTCGTGCTGCGGGAGCGGGATGTGCCGGGCGGGAGGAACATCGGGCTCATCGACACGGTGGCCCGTTACGCGCTGGAGGCCGGCTACCACGTGGTGGTCGAGGGCATCTTGTACGCCGACCGGTACGGCGACATGCTCGCGCGCCTGGCCGCCGACCACCGTGGCGTAACCCGCTGCTACTACCTGGACGTTCCGATCGAGGAGACACTGCGCCGGCACGCTTCGAAAGGTGACGCCGAGTATCTCGCCCAGGTGAACGAGCACCATCTGCGTGAGTGGTACCGCGAGGGAGATCTGCTGCCCGACGGCCTGGAGACAGTGATCGGGGCCGACAGTTCGCTGGATGACATGGTCGAGCGGATCCTGTACGAGAGTGGGCTCGCCCGCCTCTCGGCCATGGACGCGTGACCGACGTGCCGTCCAGCGAACTAGTAGGGCTTCGTTAGATCTGTTCATCAGGGCTGATCAGGAGCATGTTGGGTGTGTGGACGCACATGAGGTGGACTGTCTGCGGGCGGCGTTGGGGTTGTTCGTCGCGGATGTGTTTGCCTCGGTGCCGCGCAAGGATCAGCGGGGCTGGGGCGAGTGTTATCTGCGGGGTCTGATGCTGGACGGGCGGCGTAAGTCGATTCAGCCGATGGCCGCCCGTCTGCCGGACGGGAGCATGCAGGCCCTGCAGCAGTTCGTCAGCCAGTCGCCGTGGGAGTGGACGCCGGTGCGGCGCCGGATCGCCGAGCGGCTGTGCGAGGTGATCCGGCCTGAGGTGTGGGTGGTTGACGACGTGTCGTTCCCCAAGTGCGGGAAGGCGTCGGTGGGAGTGGCCCGCCAGTACTGCGGCGCGCTGGGCAAGCGGGCCAGCTGCCAGGTCGCGGTCAGCGTGTACGCCGCCACCGACACCGCGTCGTGCCCGCTGGAGTGGGCGCTGTTCCTGCCCGAACAATGGGCGGACGATGCCCGGCGGCGCCGGGCCGCCGCCGTGTCCGACGACGTCGGACATGTGCCCAAGTCCCAGCTGGCGCTGGGCTTGCTGGACCGGCTGGCGGGATCCGGAGGGGCGGACTGCACCCTCGAAGATCGCCAGGCGAGAGTTGAGCTCACCGCGTCCCACATCACCAATGCGCCCGAGGAGCTCCTGACCGCGGTGGCCCAGCTCGTCGCGGGCGAGACGGAGACCCGTGCCCAGTTCGAGGCCGAACCGAGACCGCCTACCGGTGGATCTTCTACCGCGAAGGCGTGGACACCTGGGCCCGCGTGCTGGAGCTGTGTCACGGCAGCGATCACGACAACAAGGGAACCGAGATCTGGCCCAGCCAGCTTGGCCTCGACCAGCTCGCCCGCGCCGTGATCCGCCGCTTCGACGAGGTCGCGCAGACCTACGGCGAGAGCGGCTATCGAGGCAAGTGGGGCGAAGACTTCCCACGTACCGAGCTCGAAGCCCTCAGACGCCTCTGGCACGCCCACCACCGTAGCGATGACGCATACCGACAGCGGCCCGCTGCTCAGGTTGAGTGAGACAGCCCAGCCATTCCCGTCTCACTCAACTCGGACCACCCCAGGTCACCGCCTCGCGATGGTCCACGTCTACTGAGACGGGACAGCAACCTGCAAGAATCGGGCTGTGAGCATGCCTGAGCTGTCCGATGTCGAGTTCGCCTTCGTGCTCAATGCGAGTGAGATCGACATTCTTCCTGGAGTCCGGGGCGACCTGGAGGAGCCCTTGGCGTCCGGGTCGGCGGCGGACTTGGCACCCATCCTCCTATCCCTCGTTGATCGCGGAATGGTTGAGGTCTGCCGCTACATCCCGTGGACCGCACCAGATAGGGCGGTCGGCTACCAGCCAGGTCCTCCGATCCTGCGCGCGGACCTCCCTGCTGTGCTTGCCGTAGCTGAGGAGTGGGAGTACCCGGACGACTTCGAGTGGCTGGGCAAGCTCACACTGGTACGCACCGAAAGCTACCGACCGGGCCGCTGAGCACTCACTTGGCCAGATGGGTCAACTGACGCGCTCAGTCACGCTGCGTGTGACTGAGCGCGCACCAGATCTGACCGGGGCCGGTCAGATCTGGTGGGACGGGCGACAGGGCGGGTAGTCCGGGAGGTCGATCGCGTCCGCGGGAGGCGTGAACCATCGTGAGGCGAGCCCGCCCAGCCGTGCGGCGGCGGGGCTGCCGGCGATCTTCAGGGCGGAGTTCATCAGAGCGAGGCCGGCGCGGCTGCGCGGGTTGGCGATGCGCGGTGTGCCGGGGGGAAGTTTCTGAGCCTGGACCACGTAAGGGCGCATGAGCTTTTCGTAGCGGGCGAAAGCCGTCCCGAACGGATGTGTGGCGAGCTCACCGGCGAGAACGTAGGCGCCGGTGAGGGCCAGGCTCGTGCTCATACCGCTGATCGGCGATGAGCAGTAGGCCGCGTCGCCGACCAGGGCTACTCGTCCGCTGGACCAGGAACGCATGCGGGTCTGGCCGACCGCGTCGAAGTAGAGCGGGGCGTCGTCGAGCGCGGTGAGAACCCGGGGCGCTGCCCAGCCGACGTCGGCGAAGGTGCGGCGCAGGACGGTGACGAGGCTGTCGCGGTCGAGCTGTTCGAGACCTCGTACGTCGGACAGGAAGGAAAGGGTGGCCCGGAGGGTGCCGAGATTGTCCGGGCGCAGGGTGATGCTGCGCCCCCGGCCGGCACTGTGCCAGCGCCACAGGTCGGTGTCCTCGTTCGCCCGGGGGATGGTCAGGTAAGCGACGTAGAAGTCGAGTTCGCGAACGGCGTTCGCATCGCGGAAGACCATGGACCGGGTGCGGGAGCGCAGGCCCTCGGCCACGATCACCAGATCGAACGTGCGGGTCGTACCGCTCGCGAAACGGACGGTGACCCTGTCTCCCTTCTCGTCCGGTTTCTCGTCCAGCGCGACGATCCGATCGCCGAAGACGTACTCGGTGTCGTCGCGGGTGCGGTCGACGATGATCCTGGACAGCTGGCCGCGCAGGATCTCCAGTTCGGCTGTGGCGCCGGCCGAGTCGGACGTACCGGCGGCGAAACGGGCGAGAGGCCTGCCAGCGGCATCGACGAACTCCGTGCCCGTCTCGCCCGTCGTCGCCGCGCGGATCGCGTCTTCGATGCCCATGCGGCGGGTGACCTCGCGGCCCGCGCCGCGGACGTCGATGTTCTGGCCGTCCTCGCGCAGCTCGTCGAAGCGCTCGACGACGGTGGTCTGCCATCCCTGGACATTGAGCCAGTAGGCCACGGCAGGGCCGGCGATGCTTGCTCCGGAGATCAGGACGGTGGGGGTGCGCATGGACGAAGACCCTTCGATTCGAAGTAGTGCTCTGCGTGCGGCGAACGGCCTCGGTTGACCGCCGACGCTGGCAGGGTGGGCCGGTCGCCGGTCGTGTCGGCCCGCCGGGACCCGGGCCTCCACAGGGTGCGCGGGCGGTGAGCTCAATGCATGCTGTCGACACGCTGGAGTCCGATGGTGACTTGGTCCAGTACCGCGTCGGGGGACAGGTCGTAGGCCTGCGCGGCTACGCCCACACTCAGCTCCGCGGCGTGCGTCATGGCCCACAGGAGCGCGCACCGGGCTGCCTTGTCGTCGCCGAGCATGTCTCTCAAGTGAATGATGGCTGCGTCGAGTTGGGTGTCGGATGCGGGCGCGTATCCATTCCGCAGGGCGCCGCGAAGAAGTGTCAAGGCCTCCAGTGCGGCCGGTGAATGGGACTGACTCTCCAGATGCATACGAGTTCCTTTCCTCACTGCCAGACCACTGCCGCCGCGGGTGCTGGGCACCGGCTGTCCTGCTCCGTTGCCCCTGTCCCGTGCTGGTCACGCGTCGAATCACCCGTGAGGTGGACGGCGCTGAGGGGCGAGTCGAATGCCAGTGCAGTGCGGGTGCGTTCGCGAAGAGTCGGCCCCCCCGGGGTGAACTGCGGGAGCACGATGCGCGCGCTGTCATCTCGTATCGACGGTGAGATCCGCAAAGTCTCAGGGAGCTCTTTCAGAGTTGCCGCTCCAGGGTGAGGACGGCCTTGGCGACTGACGTCCTTCGACTCGGGCTGCACCGGTGCCTGCGGAAGATGCGCCACAGCTTGAGTCGGGCCATGCCTTGCTCGACGGGCGCTCGTGCCGCCGGGAGTGTCTGGTTGACGGCCCGCTGGGTTGGTGTCAGCCCGCGTCCGGGCGGACGCCTGAGTGGTGTCGGCGTACTCCTGTGAGTGCCCCAGAGGTGCGGTGGCACCGCTGCCACCGCACCCCCGCCTCCACTCCTTCCGTAGAGTCCGAGGAGTCCCCGTGATCGAAATCGCCCCCGACCAACTCCCGCCGAGAGCCTGGAGGCTCCATACCGTGCATGCGTTGACCGGTTGTTGACCCCGACGACGACACCGTGGGCGAAGCCTCTCCAGGCGGCCTGCTCCCCGCGCACACCCTCGACGACATCGACGAGTTGATGGACGTACTCGCCGACGTCCACGAGCCGGACGCCGAACCCGACCGGTACCTGGCGAACCCCGCCGAGCGGGTGCCGTCGCGCGACTGCCCAACGCCTTGCCCTCGTCGTGATGGGCTTCTTGTGGTTCGCCGGCGTGGCGAGGTGGATCAAGGGGAGCAGGAGCAGACGCAGGTGTACTGGTGGCTGGTCATGGCGATACTCGTGGTGTCACCTCACCGAGGACAGCAAGATGTGACGCGCGTTCAGCGCGCTCGCCCTCGCCTCCTGGTCCTGGCGGATCGCCTGTCTGCCTGACGCATCCGGTCAGCCGAAGCCGCGACGGGGGCAAGCCGCCGCGTAGTGGTGCGCCCGCCCCGCCGCTTCACTCACGCGGGGGGCATAGAGCAGCCCCTCCGCGTCCTCCAGCCCGGCACGGCGCAGGAACTCGACGACGTCGTTGTCGTGGTGGGCGAGGTATTCGTGGTCTGTGGCACTTCACGCAGTACATGCCGTGCCAGGAAGCGCGCGGCCCTGTTCTCGCCGAGGTTCAGGTCGATGTACAGAGGGCGCCCATGGCTGGGAGTTGGTCGTAGCCGAGGTCGGGGTGGTGCAGGTAGTGATCAAGGTGGGCGGTCAAATGATCGGCATCGTCCGGCGTGCCGAAGGAGGCCAGGGTCACCCAGTACGCCAAGCCTGTGCAGCAGACCTCGCTGGCCGGCGGGAGCTCGCCGAGGCGTTCGTCCTCGAGAAGAGTGACGAGTTCATGCGCCGCGATGAGCTCGGCGTCCTCGGCGAGATGTCGCGCGAATCGGTCTTACTCGGGTTCGTCCAGGCGCAACAAACTGCCGCCGAGTTTCAGATAGCGGCGGCCGGGCGGCGCGTAGCGGCGGAGCAAGTCCAGCAGTTCGGCGTCCTCGTAGGCATGGCGCACCACAGGATCCTGACTCGCCGAGGGCCATCGGGCCGGCCCTTTTGGTGGCCGCTTACTGGTGTTCCTGCCTCATGCTGCGGTGGCGTACGAGCGGCTGGCCCCAGGGTGGCGTCCTTGCTGTGGAGGGCACTCTGGTCCCTGCTCGTGACCACTCAGTCGTTGAGTGGTTCGAGACCTGTTGTTTTGCTGTGTGTGCTCATCCACCTGTGTTTTGCGAGGCCGTCAGGAGGCTGCTGTGGTGGCTGGGGTATTGGATCGGTCGGCTGCATCGCGACCGGGCTTTCGGCGAGGTCCGTGATGGCGGTGGTCCGCTGCGTGTGGTGTGGTTGTTCGGGATGTGCTTGCGTACCGTCATGGCCTGTCTCTATGCCGTGCACCCGGGACGTTTTCGGCGTGATGTCATCGCGCCTTGAGGGTTGCTGTCGCACTGTGTCCGGGCGGTTATCGGCCAAGGCGGGCGAGTGCCGCGCGGAGTGTGGTTTGGACGTCGAAAAGTTCGCTGGTCCCGGTCGTGTGCATGTGGTGGCGCAGGGTGGGGCTGAGGGGGCCGACCAGGATCAGGGTGTGGTCGGCTTTCGCGTCGAAGAGCAGGCGTAGGAAGTCCATGTCGGAGTAGGTGAGTGCGCCGACATCGATGATGAGACCGCCTTTTGCGGGCAGGGCTTTGAGTGCCTGGTCCATCCGGTCGTCGGGGTCGTGCCAGCGGGAACACATGCCGGTGAGATGAATGAGGGGGACCGGGGGGTCACCGATCCTGGTCGCGATCACTTCGAGGGTGTGCCACGGGTTGGTCACTGGGGCGCCAAGCGGCCCGGAGGGCGCCGGCGGGAACGGGGCGGTGTTCGCAAGGCGCGGCCTGTGTTCACGTCGGCTCCTGGTGCGGGACATTCCTGGTGGGGGACGAAGGCCCAGGGGCGTCCGGCAACGTTGGGGCCGAGCGTCGATGGCGAAAACCGGGGCCGCCGCGTCGCGTTGCTGTACACGGCGTTCCGGTGCGGTACCTCTGTATGCGGGGGCTCGGCCACAGGGTGCGCAGTCGTGTGTGACCTCACTCTCCCACAACCCCGCCATTTCGTGCTTCCTGCCTGAAACCGAGCGGTTCGCAGCCGCCCTTCACATGGAATGGTCACAAGTTCCCCACACACTGTTAAGTGTTCTCGGGAATGGGGTGGGTAGAGATTTTCGGCTGGTTGCAGAACATGCAGTCAGCGTGATTAGCATCGGCCAGTGGGTGATGCAGGCGCCCCGGGCAGGCCGTTGGGCCCGCTGGTTCTCAGTAGTCGAGTGGAAGGTGGTGGAGGCCGCTTTGGTGGCCTCACGTGATGGTTTCCTCCCCGGAGCCTTTGAGCTCCCGTGGCGTAGGAGTGGCCCGCTCGCCCGCGCATGACGCGTACCCTCAGGTGACTGTGGACGCGGCGGGTCTCGTCGTGTCCTGCAGTGACAGTGCGACCACTCTGCTGGTCGGGCTGCGGCCCGGCGTGCCGCTGGCGGACTCGGCTCCCGGTTGGCTCACCGACGCGCACATGGCCATGATCGCCTGCCTCTCGGCCACGCCTGAAGAGGGCGATCTGCTGAAGGCCGCGCGTGGCCCGCTCGGCGAGCGCAGTGTGCGGGCTTTCCCTGGTCTCGTCGGTGGCGGGTCGGTGCGGTGGTGGCTGGTCGATGACGGTGATCTGTGCTTTGTGCAGGCCGAGTTGGACGGTGAGCGGGCTCGGGTCCGTTTGCTGCAGGGCATTTCCAGTGAGTTGTTGTCCTCGTTGAACATCGAGCGGTGTATGGAGGTGACCGCGCAGATGGCGGCGCAGTACCTGGCTGATGCCGCCGTGATCGTGGGGGTCGGCAGCGGGCGTATCCTTCCGGTGACCTGGGCGACCACGGGCGGCCCCGTGCGGCAGAGGCAGATCGCTGTGGACGCCCAGCAGTTGCCCGGTCTGGCGGAGGCGCTCGCGGGCTTTCCCCCAGTGCCGTCGCGCTGGATCGACCCGCGGCTGGTGCCCAGTTGGGCGATCCCCGAAGAATTCGGGGACGGGCCCTCGCGTATCGGGTCGGTCGTGGTGGTTCCGTTGCCGGGTCACGGGCTGCCCGCGGGTGCGATCGTGCTGCTGCGGCGCAGCGAGGAGGCCGCGTTCACGCCGGCGGAGGAGACCTTCGCCCGGCTGTTCGCGGCCCGTGCCGGTGCCGCGTTGTCGGCGGCCAGGATATACGCCGAGCAGTCGCACATCACTGAGGTGCTGATGCGGGACCTGCTGCCGCCGCAGTTGGAGCGGGTAGGCGGCATCGACTTCTCCGGCCGCTACAAGGCGTCCACCAGTACGGACCGCATCGGTGGCGACTTCTACGACGTGCATCCCTGCGACAGGGAGGACGGTGAGATCTTCGCCGTGCTGGGCGATGTGTCCGGCAAGGGACTTGAGGCCGCCGTACTGACCGGGAAGATCCGTAACACCCTCGCGGCGCTGTTGCCGTTCGCCGCCGACCACGAGCGGGTCCTGACCCTGCTCAACAGTGCGTTGATGTCTTCGCACCACACGCGGTTCGCCACCATGGCCCTCGCTTCCGCCTCCCGGGTGGGCAGCCAGGTGCGGCTGCGGCTGACCAGTGCCGGACATCCCGCGCCGTTGATCGTCCGCACGGACGGCCGGGTGGAGAAGGCCGACACCAGCGGCACCTTGATCGGCGCGCTGCCCGACGTCAGGGCCTCGACTGCGACTGTTGAGCTGGAGCCGGGCGACACGTGCCTGCTGTACTCCGACGGCATCACCGAGGCCCACGGCGGCCCGCTGGGCGACCGCATGTTCGGCGAGCAACGGCTGCAGGACGTGCTCGCCGGATGCGCGGGCCTCCCCGCGCAGGCACTTACCGAACGTGTGCAGATGGTGGCCACCGAGTGGGTGGGCAGGGGTCCCAAGGACGATATGGCCCTGCTGGCGATTACCGCACCACGCTCCGCGCACCTGACGGCGGTCGACGGGCACACCCGAGGCAGGTTCACGGCATGACATCGCCCAGTGCGACCGAAGGCACCGGCATGCCCTCGTTCAGCGAGCTGCGTGGTCAGTTGTGGCAGGCGGTGAGCGACGTCGATGAGACCCACGCCGTTGCTCTCGTGCGCTGCGCGGTGGAAGCTCACGCGGCAGGATCGTCACCGCAGAAGGCCGCGGAGCGTGTTCTGTTGGAACTCGTCGCCCCGGCCCAGGAGCGGGTCGGGGTGGAGTGGGCGGCGAACACCGTCAGCATCGCGCAGGAGCACGCCGCCACCGCGATCGACGAACGCTGCATCTCTGCCGTCGCCGACGCCTGCCCCGCCGGCCTGGAGCCGGAAAGGGGCCGGGTGACCGTGGCCTGTGTGGACGGCGAGTGGCATGCGCTGCCGGCCCGTCTGGTCGCGGAGGTCCTGCGGCTGCGCGGCTGGCACGTGGACTACCTCGGCGCGCAGGTGCCAGCCGAGCATCTGGTCATGTACCTGCACCGGCGTTTCTCCGACGCCGTGCTGCTCTCGTCCTCGATCCCCACGTATCTGCCGGTCGCGCACACCGCGATCAGCTCCTGCCAGACCGCGGGCATCCCCGTCCTGGCCGGCGGCGCCGCCTTCGGACCTGACGGTTGTTACGCCCGGCTCATGCAGGCCCACTGGGCTGCGGATGCCGTTGACGCGGACGCTGTACTGACGCGGGGACTTGAGGGTCCCGCCGCGCGGGCGGCGCGGCTGGTGGATGCGGACCTGCCGCACCTGGGCGACCAGGAGTACACGATGGTGCGCCGGACCCGGCGCCAGCTGGTGAAACAGACCCTCGCGGACGTCGAAGAGGGCTTTCCCGCGATGCGCGAGTACAGCGAGTACCAGCGCGAGCGGACCGCCGAGGACATCGACCACATCGTCAACCACCTGGCCACCGCGCTCTACGTCGACGATCCGGCCCTCTTCACCCGGTTCATCGTCTGGACCGCCGACGTTCTCACCGCTCGCGGCGTTCCCGCGTACAGCCTGCTGCCCGCCCTCGGGTCCCTGCATCGCCAGCTGAACGACTTCCCCCGCTCGACCGGCATCCTCACCACGGCTCGAGGTGCCCTGACCGCTGGACGGCACGCATGACCCCCGACCTTCTGCTGATCACCTCCAGCTGTCAGGACGGGGTGCTCACTTTCCACATCAGCGGGCAGCTCGACTACGACAGCAGCGGGCAGTTCACGCGGTACGTCGAAGGGGCGCTGGCCGTGAACCGGTGCGCCAAGACAGTCACCGTGGACTGCACGAATCTGACCGGGGTGGACTCCGCGGGACTGTCCGCGCTTCTCAGCCTGCGCCGTCGCACAGACACGGCAGGAGCTGTGCTCGTACTGGAAAGACGCCCTCGGCGTCTGAACCGGATGCTGGAGATCACCGGCACGCTGGACTACCTCACCCGCGGCAATGAGTACACAGCTGCGGCCCGAGGCGGCGACGAAGGGAACGAGGCTGGGCACACGAGCGAGCAGCTCCACACGACGGCCGCCGCCCGCACGGTATCTGAAACCGAGCACTGACACTGGAGGCTTCGCACGCCCGTCACGGGCGTACGGAGCTCAACCGGGCGTAATTCGGGCGTGCTTACTCAGCGACATGAGGCCCATTCGAAGCGTGCGAACAGGCGGCATAGGCGTAGCCATCGCCCGCACAATCGGGTTCGTCGTCTTCCTGTTCCTCCCCGTCCCCGTGTACCCCACCATGGCCAGCTGCATCGCCCTATGGCGCGCGGACGACGGTCCGCCGTGGTGGGCCATGGTGCTGGTAACGGTCCCCTACGCCTTCGTGCTCGTGGTCGGTTGGGCGATCTTGGTCGGCTTCGCCGCGCTCTGCAGCGGAATCGATGACTGCGGCGACGAGGGTCCGATGTCCGCTGGGAACTGATGAACCCCGTGCTTGCGGTCTGGTGCTTCGAGCGCCGGCCGTGTCCTGCGCGCCCCTGGAAGCCGGGGTTTCACGCCGGTCCCGAAACGCTGGGCTGCCGCGCGCACCTACGGCTGGCTGGCTCTGTTCACGAGAACCGACAGCCGTTGTTCATGAGTTTGGGAGGCGCCTGTCGGGCTCGATGTTCGATGGCTCGGCGCTGGGCGGCACTGCTGCCTGATGCAGGCATCGGCAGCTGGGATCGGGCGGGCGTTGGTCGGCGGCTTGGGGCATGTTCAGTGCGAGCCGGCCTGTCGGGCCTGGCGTGTGGCGGTGCGGGGGTCGCCGGTGACGGGTTGGCCGTGGCCGGGCAGGAGCAGGGTTGCGTCGGTGAGTTCGTCGATTCGGTCGAGGGAGGTCAGGGCGGTGTGGCTGTCGTGGGTGAAGCCTCGGCAGACCAGAGTGGGGCCGGTGTGTCCGGTCAGGCCGTCGTGGGTGACCAGGGCGTCGCCGGTGAAGAGCAGTCCGCGGTCGGGGAAGAGGTAGCCGGTGCTGGCCGGGGTGTGGCCGGGCAGCAGGACGGCCTGCGGTGCGCCGGGGACCTCGTCGAGCTGCTGGTCGGTGCCGAAGACGCGCACCCCAGGGGTGGCGGGGGCGGTGAAGGCACCCGCACGGGCAAGGTGCAGCGGGGTGGTGATCGCGGCGGGCCGGTGCAGGAGGTAGGGCAGCATGGAGCGTTCCGGCTTGGCGTGGCGCAGGGCACTGCGCGGGCCGTCGCGCAGGATCGCGGCGTCGCCCTCGTGGACCCAGACGTCGGCGCCGGCCTGCTGGAGGGTGTGGGCCAGTCCGGTGTGGTCGGGATGTCCGTGGGTCAGGAGCACGGTTCGGATGTCGCGCAGGGAGCGGCCGGAACCGGCCAGGTGCGCGCGCAGCTGCTTCAGGTGGGCCGGCAGTCCGGCGTCGACGAGGACCAGGCCGCCCGTCTCCTCGACCAGGTAGAAGTTGACGACGTCGTCACCGAGGCGGTCCACGCCGGGGGGCGACGCGCCGGTCTGAGCGGGTGGAGCGGGGCATGCGTTCCTCCGGGAAGCGGGGCGGGCATATTTAGATACAGTCGACTGTAATGGATGAGAGGGAGAACGAGATGCCCAGCGGGACTCCGCGCAGGCCGTACGACTCGGGGCGCCGGCAGGAGGCCGCGCGCCGCAACCGCGCCGCGATCCTTGCGGCCGGCCGGGAGCTGCTGTTCCGTGACGGCTATCAGGCCACTACCGTCCGTGCGGTGGCCGAGCGTGCCGGCGTCTCCCCCGAGACCCTCTACAAGGCATTCGGCGGCAAGCCGGGGCTGGTCAAGGCGCTGTGGGACATCACCCTGGCCGGGGACGACGAGCCCCTGGCCATGGCCGAGCGGCCTCAGCTCCAGGCCGTCCTGGCCACCCGCGACGCCCACGCCAAGCTCCGCCTGTACGCCGCGTTCGTCCGCGGCGTCCACGAACGCCTCGCCGCCCTGTCCGCCCTTCTCGCCCAGGCCGGCCCCGAGGTCGGCCAGGTCCTCGCCCTCAGCGAAGAGGAGCGGATGACCGGCGTGAGCGCCTTCGTCGCCCACCTCGCCGAGACGGGCGTCCTGCCCCTGGACACCGACACGGCTCGCCTGGCGGACTCCTGGTGGGCCTTGACCGGCCCCCACCTGTACACCCAGCTCACCGGCCGTGGCTGGGACACCGATACCTACGAGGACTGGCTGACGGGCATGCTCGTCTCGGCCCTTCCGGGCGCGACCTGAGCGCGGATTCATCACCGCCCGGTCGACCGCGGCCCACTGGGCCGTACGCCCCCCACAGCTTCGGTGACCTTCGCTGAACGACTCCGAGGCCAACCCGGTGGCACCTTGCGGTGAGGCCGGACCCGACGGATGTCGAGCCGCAGCCGTCATCCAAGGGCGTGTTCGATTCTCATGCGCAATCGACTGCTGCTCAATCTCATGAACAAGTGCTGTCGGTTCTCGTGAACAGAACCAGCTGGCTGATGCTCCACCGCCGCCCGACCCGCGACCACGAAATCCTCCCGCCGCGCTCCGAAGCCATGAGCCGCCTCGCCATGGCCGACCTCATGGCCCGCCGCCTCACCGGTGAGAACACTCTCTCCTGGCGCGATGCGACATCAGCACACCAAAGGAGCGTTCAGGGATGAAACAACAGGATGAAACGACCTCTCAGCGCGACGCTTCGCCCTGCGCGACCTCGACCTGATGGTGGAAGGTGAGCGAGCCGACTGTGCCAGCGGTGACGGAGAGGACCGCGCAGCAGGCGAGCAGGATGGCGATCGGCCGCGTGGCGCGTTGCGGGCGGGGGACGGGGTCGAGCAGGGCGGCGACCCGTTGCGGGACGGGGCCGGTGGTGGCTGCGGAGGCGAAGTCCGGGCGGGGGAAGGCCGCGGCGGGTGCCGCGTGTCCGGCGAGGGCGGCGCGGGCGATGGCCCGGGCGGTCAGGCGCCGGTCGCCGGTGGCGCGTGCGGCGGATTCGTCGGCGGCGCGTTCGACGGCGAGGCGGATCGCGGTGCGGGTGGTGCGCAGGGCGGGGTGGCAGTGGGCGGCGAGTTCGGCCGCGGCGAGGAGGTAGTGGTGGCGGCCCTGGTTGTGGGCGCGTTCGTGGGCGAGGAGGGCGTCGCGTTCGGCGGCGTCCAGGCTGCGCAGCATCGCGGTGGTGACGACGATCCGGTGGGGGCGGCCGGGCAGGGCGTAGGCGTCGGGGTGGGGGGATTCGACGACGCAGAGGTCGCCGGTGGTGGGGCGGTGGTCGGCTTCGCGGGTCGCTGCACGGAAGGCGTGCAGTTGGCGCAGGGCCCAGCGGGTCAGTGTCCAGGCGCTGAGGGCGAGCGCGCCCAGGGCCGCGGCGGACACCGGCAGGACGAGTAGTCCCGAGGGCGTGGGCAGGGGGTGGATGAGTTCGGCGAGTGCGGCCAGGCCGGGCAGGGTGAGCAGTCCGGTCAGCACGAGGGTGCCGAGCGCGATGACCGAGGTGCCGGCCAGGACGAGGGCGCTCGTGGTGAGGACGTACAGCGCCGGGGCCGGGGCCAGGCGCTGCACAGCGTGCCGGGCCAGCGGCCGGGTCGCGAACGGGAGCCCGAGCGGTACCAGAAGCAGAACGAGCGGGGTCACGAGTCCTCGCCTTCGAGGAGTTGGCGCAGCAGCTGCTCGTCGTGCGGCGTGAGCTGGGCGACGAAGCGGGCAAGCACCGATGCGCGGTCGTCGTCGCGGTCGAGTTCGGTGTGCATGCGTCGTGCGGTCAGCCCCGGTGCGTCCTGCACCGGGAAGTACGCGAAGCCGCGCCCCTGGCGCTCGCGTCCCACGACGTCTTTCTCGTGCAGCCGCGTGAGGATCGTCGTCACCGTGGTCCGTGCGAGCCCGCGCGCGAGGTCGCTCTGCACCTGGCCCGGGGTGAGCGGGCCGTCGGCGGCCCACAGGGCGGCCATGACGGCGGCCTCGAGTTCACCCGCCGGGCGGCGTTCGTCGTTGTTCTCGGTGCCCGCCATGGAACTTTCCCCACCTCGCCATCGTCTACAGTCCAGTAGACCGTCTACAGGATTGTAGTCGGCCGCCGGACGCTGCTGCGCGGCCTTCGGCCGATCATGACCAGAATGCGAGGGCTCACGGCGATGACCACAGCCAACCACCTATCGTCGCAGCTCGCTGTCAATGTGCTGGACGCCCGGTCTCTGCTGTCCGCCTTCGGCGTGCTGGGTGTGGCGGCGGTACTGTTCGCGGAGACCGGCCTGCTGATCGGGTTCTTCCTGCCCGGCGACTCCCTGCTGTTCACGGCCGGACTGCTCGCCACCGGCAGCAACGGCGGACTGCACCTTCCGCTCGGCCCCCTCCTGGCGGCGGCTGCCGCGGGCGCGCTGATCGGCGCACAGACCGGCTATCTGCTCGGCCGCAGAGGCGGCGGAGCACTGCTGGCCCGCAGCCGCTCGCGACGACTGCACGAGGGGGCACGACGCGCCGAAGAACTCCTGCAGCGCTACGGGTACGGCAAGGCGGTGGTCCTGGCCCGGTTCGTACCGGTGGTGCGCACCGTCCTCAATCCCATGGCCGGCGCGCTGGGCGTACCGCTGCGCACGTTCACCCTGTGGCAGATGGTCGGCGGCCTCGGCTGGTCGCTGGGGCTGACGCTGGCCGGGTACGCCCTCGGCTCGTCCGTGCCGAACGTGGACCACTATCTGCTGCCGCTGGTCGCACTGATCGTGCTGGTATCACTGCTGCCTCTCGCCGCGGAGCTGTACCACGCGCGCCGGGCCGCGAAAGCCGCCGCCGTGAGGGGGGTTCAGGGATGATCGCCGCCTTTGGCGGGGCGTCGGTAGACGGCTCCGTGTACATCGATGTGGTGCATCTCGCCGGGCGTGCGCCGGGCTGGCTGGACACGGCGGCCACGCTCTGGTCGGCGTACGGGCTCGGACTGTTCGCCGTTCTCATGGTCTGGGGGTGGTGGCGGGCACGCCGGGCGGGCACCGAGACCGCGCTGACGGCGCTGGCCGTGCCGGTCCTCGTGCTCGTGGCCTGTGCCGTGGACCTGCTGGTGAAGTCGGCGGTGCGCGAGGCGCGGCCCTGCCAGAGCCTGCGTCTGGCGACCCTGGAGGCGTGCCCGGCACCAGGTGACTGGTCCTTCCCGAGCAATCACACGGCCATCGCCACAGCCGCCGCGGTGGCACTGTGGTGCGTCTCCCGGCGCCTCGGCACCCTCGCCGGCGTCGCGGCGCTGGTCATGGCCGCGTCCCGGGTATGGGTGGGGGCGCACTACCCGCACGACGTCGCGGCGGGCGCCGCCGTCGGCGCCGCGGTCGCCCGGGCGGGCATGCTCCTCCTGCGGCGCCGTCCGCTGCTGGCGCGGCGCCTTGCCGCCTCCCGGCTGCGCCCGCTCCTGCTGGCGGCGCCATGAACCGGCGGGACGCCGCGGATCTGGCGGGCAGTGTCGGGCTCGGCGCCTGGGCCGCCTTCGGCCTGCTGACCATGCTCGTGATCGGCCACGACGGCGCCCCGCTGGCCCAGGACGACCAGGTACTGGCCTGGTCCCTGCACCACCGCCCCGACCATCTGGTGGCACTCGCGCGCGGGGTGACCGCGACCGGGACCGGCGTCATCCCCTACGTCCTGGTCATCCTGGCGGGCCTTTGGGCCGGGCGCTCGGTGCGGCAGCGGCTGGCCGCCGTCGCGCTCGGCGTGTTCTGCCTCGCCACGGGACAGGCCCTGCGCTACGGCCTGATGCTGCTCATCCAGCGGCCACGCCCGCCGCACGCCGACTGGGCGACGCACGCCTCCGGGTGGTCCTTCCCCTCCGGTCACACCACCACGGCCGCCCTGGCCGCGATCGCGGTCAGCGTCGCGCTACGCGTCCGCGCGCCGCGGGGCCACGCGCCGCTGACGGGCGCGGTCGCGCTGTGGGGGCTCGCGGTCGGGCTGACACGGACCGAGCTGGCGGTGCACTGGTCGACCGATGTGCTCGGCGGCTGGCTGTTCGCGATCGGCTGGAGCGGGCTGTGCCTGTGCGCCGCATCTTGGTGGCTGCCCGAGCAGTTCATCCCCCGCACGACGCGCACGGCAGCCGAACCGGTGGAGGGCCATGCGGCACAAGATCCTGGTTGTTGAGGACGATCACGCGCTGCGCGATGTGTTGCTGCGCGGTCTGCGGGAGGAGGAGTTCGAACCGCTGCCCGCCCCGGACGGGGCCACCGCGCTGCGCCTGGCCTCCACGGACATCGCCGCCGCCGTGCTCGATGTCGGGCTGCCCGACGCGGACGGCCGCGACGTATGCCAGGCGATGCGGGCGAACGGACTCGCCTTCCCCGTCCTCTTCCTGACCGCCCACCACCGTTTGCCCGACCGGCTGTCCGGGTTCTCGGCGGGCGGCGACGACTATCTGCCCAAGCCGTTCCACCTCGCCGAACTCATCGCCCGACTGCGGGCGACGCTGCGCCGCACCACCCCGGCACAGGCCGCAACCGCCGGCGATCCGACGCTGGACGCCGTGCGGCACCGGTGCACCGTCGCGGGCAGCGAACTCGCCCTGACCCCAACCGAGTTCCGCCTTCTGGCCGCGCTGATGGCCGCGTCGGGGGACGTGGTGACACGCCGCGACCTGATCCGGGCCGCCTGGCCGGACGGCGCCCAGGTCAGCGACAACACCCTCGACCAGTACCTGACCCGGCTGCGCCGCAAGCTGCGCCAGGCGGGCAGCGTGCGCACCGTCGGGACGGCCCGCGGGATCGGCCACCGCCTGTCATGACAGCGCTGCCGCGGCTCGTACCCCGTACCTTGCGCGGGCGCCTGTCCCTGGTGGCAGTCACCAGCGCCACCCTCCTGATCACGGTGCTCACCGTCGTGTTCAACGCGGTGGCGCGACAGCACCTTGAGCACCAGGCCGACAACGACCTGCGCACCCGAGCCGCCGCCGTGGCCACCACCATCGACACGAGCGGGCCCGTCGTACGGATCCACGAAGGCGCCCACGACGACCTCCTCGACAGCAACGTATGGATCTACGCGGGTACTCGCCTCATCGAGCAGCCCCCGAACGCCACCGCGGTCAACCGCGTCGGCCGCGCCGCCCGCACCCTGGCCACCGCGGGTGGACAGGGCTGTGCCACCACCGGCGGACCGCGCCCGGTGCGCCTGTGCACACTGCGCCTACCGGGCCGCGCGGGCGGCGCGGGCATCGTCACGGCCATCGATCTGACGCCGTATCAGAGTTCGGCCAACACCCTGCTGTACGGCTCACTCGCCCTGGACGCCGTGATGCTCGCCTGCACCTACGCCCTGACCCGCCTCGCTGTTGGCCGGGCGCTGCGCCCCGTGGGCGCCATGACCGACCAGGCCACCCAGTGGGGCGCCGTCACCACCGGGCAGCGCTTCGGCGAGGCCCACCTGCCGGCCGAACTCGCCTGTCTGGGTACGTCGTTGGACGCACTGCTCGACCGCATCCGCGCGCTGCTGCGCCACGAGCGGCAGCTCACCGCGGAGCTCTCCCACGAACTGCGCACCCCCCTCAGCCGGATCATCGCCGAACTGGACTGGTGGCAGCCCCGCCCCCGCACAACGGACGACACCCGGGCCACCCACCTGGTGATCTCCCAAGCGGCCGCGTCCATGCACACGATCTGCGACACCCTGCTGCGGGACGCCCGCGAGGGCCTGCCCACAGCCCCCGGCACCGCTCTGATGCTGCCCACACTGCGCCGGACCGTCCAGCAGCTGAACCTCCCGGATCACGTGACACTCACCGCGACCAGCCAGGACCCACACGTCCAAGCCGGTGTCGGCGCCGCCCTGCTCGAACGCATCGTCAGTCCCCTGCTGGCCAACTCCCTGCGCCACGCCCGCTCCCAGGTAGCAATGCACGCCCGACATGACACGGACGGCGTGCACATCGACGTCACCGACGACGGCCCAGGCGTCCCTCCCGCCTTCACCGGGGACCTCTTCGTGCCCGGCCGCCGCGCCGAACCCACCGACGGACACGACGGAGCGGGCCTCGGCCTGCCGCTCGCGCGGCGCCTAGCCCGCTCCGTGGGCGGCGACGTGCACTACGACGAACAGCACACACCCGGAGCCCGGTTCACCGTGCGACTGCCGCCCGCATGACCCGCCTGTTCGAACCGGCCCTACGCGCACGGGAATCAGGGGTCACGCGGCCCGGGGTGAACGCCGCTCCGGCTCGGTGACATCCTTGTGGGTGAACGCGAGGAAGACGACGAGGGCAAGGATCACCGCCAGGAACAGGACACTGGTCACCACCGTTCCCAGGCCCAGCCCTCCGTCCCCCGCCGACTGGGAGAGGTAGTCGCCCATCGAGGCACCCAGCGGGCGAGTCAGCACGTAGGCGATCCAAAAGCTCCACACCGCGTTCAGGCCGAGCGCGAAGTGCACGACGGCGACGGCGGCGATGGCCAGGGCGAACAGCACCGCGGAGAGCCAGTAACCCACCGCCAACCGCTCGGCGACCAGGTCACCGGCGGCGGTGCCGAGCGCGAACGTGAACAGCACCGCGAGCCAGTAGAAGCCCTCGCGGCGCACCGTGTCGACGCTGTGGATGGACAGGGTCCGCTCACTGCGGTACCAGAGAACGAAGACCACGGCCAGGCACAGGGCGAACACCGCAGTGCTGGTCTCCAGCGGCACCCCGAGGTTGTCGGTGAGGTTGTCGCTGACCAGCGTGCCGACAATGCTGATCAGAGCGACCGCCGACCAGTAGACACCCGCACGGTAGGCGCTGGCGCGGAACTGGACGACGAGCACGAGCGCGAGCAGCACGCTCATGAGCAGCGAGACGCCGCTCAAACCGAGCCCCAGTTTCTCGTTGAGGAGGTCGGCGGCGGTCTCGCCGACCGTGGTACACAGCACCTTGATGATCCAGAAGTAGGCGGTGACCTCGGGCACCTTGTTCCAGCGCACACGGCGGCCAGGCACTGCAGCCGCGTGAGGGACGGATGAGCTCTCGGAGAGTTCGGATGTCATGGGCGCCGAGGCTGCCAGGCGGAACCTGAACGCATCCTGACTGCCGCGCGGCCCGGCCTGCGCACCGCACCGGCCACGCGCAGGATGACGCTCATGAACTCCCCTGCCGAGCGGGCCACCCACCTGCTGCGCACGCGCCTCGGGTGGGCCGTGTGTGCCGCCTACCTCGCCGCGCTCCTCCTGCCTGGCCCCGGGATATGGCTGCGACACCCGCACACCCTGCCGACCGCGCCGGGGCACGCGCTGTCCGTGCACACCACCGCCTGGCTGCTGGCCCTGGTGCTCTTCTCCGCCGGACTCCAGGTCCAGGCACGATCGTTGACACGCATACTGCGCCGCCCCGCCATCCTGCTGGCCGGCACCGCCCTGCACCTCGCAGCACCGCTACTGATCATCCCGCCCGTAGTGCTCCTGCTGCGACATTCCCCGGACTCCGACGGCGGCAGTGGCCTGGTCACCGCGATGATCCTGATCGTCGCGATGCCGGTCGCAGCCGGCGCCACCGTGTGGACCGGCAAGGGGCAGGGCGACCAGCCGACCATGGTGGGCCTGGTCCTGGCGTCCACCCTGCTCAGCCCGCTCACCATCCCGCTGACCGTGACAGTCCTGGCCCCGCTGCTCGGCGGCGGCTACGCCACCACGCTGGCCACTGCCGGACAGAGCCTGCACAGCGGATTCGCATTCACCACCGTCGTGCTGCCGTGCGCCACCGGACTGGTGTGCCGACTGCTGCTGCCGAAGCGGCGCGCGGAGCAGTTCGTAACCGGCGTCGTACCCGCCGCGCTGCTGGGTTCGCTGCTGCTGACCTACGTCAACGCCAGCGGCGCCCTGGGCTCGTTCCTGGCCCACCCGCGCCCGCTGCTGTTCGCCGCGGCCCTCACGGTGGCCGCCCTGGTGTGCGCCCTCTCGTTCCTGCTCGGACGCCTCACCGCCCGAGCCCTGCGCCTGGACGCTCCCGTGGCTTCCTCCCTCACGCTTGCCTGCGGGATGAACAACAGCAGCGCGAGCGCCGTCCTGTTGACCACTGTGCTGCCCGACAAGCCGCATCTGCTCCTGCCGGTCCTGGCGTACGGACTGCTGCAGAAGACGGCCGCGAACCGAGTGGTGCGCCTGCAGGTTCCGCCCGCGGCCTGCGCCGCCACGCCCTAGCCCGAGCATGCAAGCTGCCTCCTGCCCGCAAGGACCCGGCCAACACAACCTCAACCCGAACACATCGAACCTTTTCCAACCTGGCACCCCTGCCGGTCAGCGCCTCGTCGGTGATCGGTGGTACGTATCCGGTTCGGGCCCCTGAACAGGGTTTCGACAGCCGTCGTCTTCCGAGTGCCCAGCCAGTGCGGTACGCGCCCTGGGCCATCGGAGGGGGCATCAGCGAGTACGACGGATTCGCGGGAATCAGGCCATAAGGTCGTCCGCTGGTGAGGGGACAGGTCGTAGGGCGCATACGCGGACACAGCAAAGTTGTCGGAGGGGGCGGCCTGACTCACGCACAAGACTGTTGCGCGCATTCCGTCGGTAACCTGAGCTGCAATCGGCGGAACTTGAGACTGAGCCGTTCTCCGGCGACTCGATGCAGACCGGTCACGTACGCGCACAGGCGTCGGCCTTGTCGGGCGTTCAGCATCGCAGCGGCGGACTCGACGGGATGTCGGTGTTGTGATTCGGGCGCCGGCCGAGGGCGGTGATGGAGCCGTCGGGGTGCCACAGCACTGCCCGGATCCGGCCCGCGGAGCCGGCCGAGTCCCCGGCGACGTAGCCCCGGTTGTTGATGGACTGGGCGTGGCTGGCGACGTCGCCCGGGAGCGGGCGCAGTTCGGTGCGGGTGCCTTCAGGCGACCAGCGTACGGCCCGCTCGGCGCCGTCGCGATGGCGGACGTCCCCGGCCACCTCGCCGAATTCGTTGATGTCCCAGGAGACGGCGACCGCCCCGCCGGGCACGGGCAGTCGTTCGACGGAGCCGTCTGGATTCCAGCGCACAGCCCACTCGCCCTCGGCCTTGAGGTCGCCGGACACCTGCTCCGACGCCGTGGCCAGGCCGACGACGTCACCGGCACGGTTGACGGCGAACGCAGAGGCGTTCTCGGCGCCCGCAGGCAGGTCGAGTGCAGTGATGCTGCCGTCCGGGTCCCAGCGCACGGCGAGGCCGACGAGGCCGCGGGGGCCCGACTGGCCGACGACCACGCCGTCGTCGTTGATCCCTTGGGCGATGCTCACGCCGTGACCGGACAGGGTGTCACGTCCGGCAGGGGATGATGCGATCTTTACGGAGTCCATGGCCTTTGAGCTGCGATGACGCAAACGGAGCCGGACAGTTTTTTTAGATGGCTGAACTGGGCTTTCCCTATTTGATGTTGGGGTGAGCTGGTACGCAGCAAGTAGTTCCGGACTCCAACTCAATTACACGTGGACGTGCTACTGCATGATTGGGGCCCACGAGGACGCTTCCGTAAGGAAGTCCCA
>NZ_KB891799.1 GCF_000373565.1 Streptomyces sp. HmicA12
ACGGTCTGGCCGGCACGGATGTCCCGCAGCGCGCCGAGCACGGTGTCGATGCCCGGGATCCGGTCGTCCAGGAGGTAGGCGATCCGTGAGGCGCCGCCGCGCAGGAGTTCCAGGGCGAAGCCGTTGCCGCGGTCGGAGATGACGACGATGCCGACCCCCGGATGGTCGGTGCGCAGGCGGCGGGCCGCTTCGAGGGTGGCCATGGTGGTGACGACGGGTGTGCGCAGACTGATGATGACCGCGTCCGGTTCATGGCCCTCGACCACGGCCACCAGGTCGTCGGGGTGGCGGACCCGGCCCACGATCTTGATGTCGGGGGTGTCGGCGAGCAGCGCGGCGAGGCCGTCCCCGATCAGGAAGCTGTCGGTGGCGAGGACGACGGTGAGGGGTGTGGTGAGGGGTGTGCTGTCGGGTGCCATGTCCGGTCTCCTGGCTGGCGGGCAGCAGATCTCGGAGATGGCCGGTTGCGACGGAGGCTTTCCCAAGCCAGGGCAACCGCCGGACACGTCAAAGGTCTCGTGGTTCGACTCTACTCCGCAGGGCCCGCACCGAGGCCGATCTCACGGGCCGACCGGCGCGAACTGGGCTTCCACGGCGGCATGTTGGGGGCCCCCCCCTCGGCGCCACCTCACCCCAATCTCCCGGCCTGCACGGACACGGAGCTGTCGGCGTGAGCACCCTCAAGTGCGGTCGCATCGCTCGCTCCTGGCCGGTGCCGGGCATGCCCGACTGGGGCGGCAGGACGTACGACCGGCAGCAGGTTGCTTCATCGCACCGGTTCGAGCCGGCGTGTTCCTTCATCCGAGCCGGCGGCCGGACAGCGCGCGTCCACAGAACGTTGCGCTCCGGGAGAATTAATTTCTACGTTCGCGAAGGGAGAGTTTAACCGGCCGTGCGGGAAGAGTTTTTGGCGCGACGAGCGGAATGGAATTCTTCGACACGCAGAGGCCGCCGAGACGTGCTACTGTCTTTTCAGTTGCAGTTGTGGTTCCCGAAACTTCGAGTGCTCCCGATCGAATATCAAGACGGGGGCGCTTTTGTATGACCGGTATTTTCCGGCGGGGTGATCATCGCGGCGACACGGTATTCGCAGAGTGTGGATGCCGATGTACTGCCCCAAAGGAGATCGACATGGCCAGTGGCACCGTGAAGTGGTTCAACGCGGAAAAGGGTTTCGGCTTCATCGAGCAGGACGGTGGCGGCGCCGACGTGTTCGCCCACTACTCGAACATTGCCGCCCAGGGCTTCCGCGAGCTTCTCGAAGGCCAGAAGGTGACCTTCGACATCGCGCAGGGCCAGAAGGGCCCGACGGCCGAGAACATCGTTCCCGCCTGACGCTGACGCGTACTTTGCAGCTGGGGCCCGCATCCTTCGGGGTGCGGGCCCCAGCTGCATGCATTTCCCGCAGCGGTTTTCCTGCGGGACCGGCGCCCCGGATGCCACATCCTCACCGCGCCTCTCATTTCAGTGACCGCGCCCGCACATGTTCTTCGCCGGCCAGATTCACCGTCGTTCACCATCGGTACATTCTTGCAATTCTCTGCGCTGCTCATCTTTGCGGGAATTCCTTGATATGCACCGCATCGAGGAAGGTTCCCCTATGAACCGCACACGCACGAATGACCGCTTCACCCGCACCCGTAAAAGCAGTGCCGGACCGGCCCGGTCCGGCGGTTACGGCCGTCGGACCGCTGCGCCGCAGGGTGAGTTCGCGCTCCCCGCGACGATCACTCCCGCGCTTCCCGCCGTGGAGGGCTTCGCCGATCTCGACATGCCCGCGCCGTTGCTGGCCGAACTCGGCAGGCAGGGCGTCGCCGTACCGTTCCCGATCCAGGGCGCGACGCTGCCGAACTCCCTCGCGGGCCGTGACATTCTGGGCCGCGGGCGCACCGGCTCCGGCAAAACCCTCGCCTTCGGGCTCGCCCTGCTCTCCCGCATCGCCGGACAGCGCGCCGAGCCCCGCCAGCCGCTGGGGCTGATCCTCGTCCCCACCCGCGAGCTCGCCCAGCAGGTGACCGACGCACTCACTCCGTACGCCCGCTCCGTCAGGCTCCGCCTGGCCACGGTCGTCGGCGGGGTGTCGATCGGCCGGCAGGCCAGTGCGCTGCGCGGCGGAGCCGAGATCGTGGTGGCGACCCCGGGCCGTCTCAAGGACCTCATCGACCGTGGTGACTGCCGACTGAACCAGGTCGGCATCATCGTGCTGGACGAAGCCGACCAGATGGCGGACATGGGCTTCATGCCACAGGTCACCGCGCTGCTCGACCAGGTGCGCCCCGAGGGGCAGCGCATGCTGTTCTCCGCCACGCTGGACCGCAACGTCGACCTCTTGGTGCGCCGCTACCTGACCGACCCCGTCGTCCACTCGGTCGACCCGTCGGCCGGTGCGGTCACGACGATGGAGCACCACGTTCTGCATGTCCAGGGCGCCGACAAGCACACCGCCACCACCGAGATCGCTGCCCGCGACGGCCGCGTGATCATGTTTCTGGACACCAAGCACGCCGTCGACCGACTGACCCAGGACCTGCTCAACAGCGGCGTGCGCGCCGCGGCGCTGCACGGCGGGAAGTCACAGCCCCAGCGCACCCGCACCCTGAAGCAGTTCAAGACCGGGCACGTCACCGTGCTCGTCGCCACGAATGTCGCCGCCCGCGGCATCCACGTCGACAACCTCGACCTCGTCGTCAATGTCGACCCGCCGACCGACCACAAGGACTACCTCCACCGCGGCGGCCGGACCGCCCGCGCCGGCGAGTCCGGCAGCGTCGTCACCCTCGTCACGCCGAACCAGCGCCGCGGCATGGTCCGCCTCATGTCGGACGCCGGGATCCGCCCGCAGGTCACCCAGGTCCGCTCCGGCGAGCCGGAACTGCACCGCATCACCGGCGCCCGTACTCCCTCCGGCATTCCGGTCGTCATCACCGCGCCGGTGGACGAACGCCCCAAGCGCGGCGCAGCCTCCCGTGGCCGTCGCCGTCCCGCTTCGGCGAGCCGGCGCGCGTCCGTACAGCAGCGCCGTGTCGAGAAGGCGGCCTAGGCCGTGTCCGCGACATCCCTTCTGCCGCGCGACGCCTGGCACCTTCGTGATCAGGAAGCTGATCCTTCTTTGTAGGAGACATCTTTTGACGCTGGTTCAGATGCAGCTCCACCCGACGAACGCCGACGCCACGCGCACGGGGGTGGTCGATACCGCGGAGGAAGCCGGACCGCGGGTCTGGGGCGACATGACGGTCGAGGTCGCGCTGTCCGTCATGGCCGGCGCCCGAGTCGGGCACCTGCTCGTCTGCGACGAGGACGGCAGGCGCACCGGTCTGATCACCCTGGCCCGGCTCACCGCCGTCCGTGACGGCTCCGGATACACGGACCGGATCCGCCTGCGTGACATCAGCGGGGACAGCGGACCATTTCCCTCGCCACGGGCGACGGCCGAAGCCGAGCACCCGGAGGGCTGCGACCGGCCCGGCATCCTGCCCGTGGGTGACGGACACGGCAGCACCCTGGCCGTCCTCGGCCTCGCCGGTTGATCCCTCACCACGGTCGGTCCCACCTCCCCCCCTCTCCTTGTGAGGTCTCATGCGCTGTGTCATCGCCCGCTTCCCGTTCGACCTGACCAAGGCCGATGTGCTGCACACGATGAAGGGCGTCAAGCCCGAGCCGGTCACCGGTGAGTCCGTGACCATCGGGCGGCGCCGGTACCCCGTCAAGCAGGTCGGCCAGGTGATCACCCGCCAGGACCGCCGTGACTTCAGTGCCGGCGAGGTCGTCCGGGCCATGACCCGACTCGGCTTCACCTGCCGTACGGTCCCGACGGCCGCGCCCGCGCTCACCGTCAGCCCGCTCCAGCGGGCTTCCGCGATGCTGGGGACCAGCGTGGCCTGAGCCGACGAGGGCGGGCGCGAGACGACACCAGAACAGCAGTGAGGGCCCGACCGGGACGACCGGTCGGGCCCTCACTGCGTGCCGGGCCGTCGTCCTTGCGCTGCAGGTCCGGCCTCCTCAGCCATCCATAGGGCGACACAGAGGATTACCTCATCGTCGGGCATCCAAAAATCTATCCTCACCAGAGTAGACATTAGGCACTCACGTGGTTATGGTTTCTGTTGTAGCCGAGATCGAGCAGAGTCCGGCAGACACGAACTGCCGGGCAGCAACGCACGCATCACGGTGCGGTGGTGGAGTTTCGGAGCCAGGGTTTTCGCACGACGGCGACGGGGCTGACCACCGGACCGGGTGGCCCGCAGTGATCAGGGGCCGCCGCAGCAGGAGGCCGTGCAGTTCACGGTTTTGCAAGAGAGTCACTCAGAGGGAAGAACGGAGGAATCGATCGCCATCAGGATCGCCCGGGCACAGGACTGAACCCCGGGTACCGCAGGACATCGATAGGCAGGTGGTCTCCGGTCACGCATCCGCGATCCCCGCACTCCCGTCGGCATTCCGGACGGTCATGCGGAAACAGAAGGCCGACGCAGCATCATGGTCGGCAGATGGTGTAGTAGTTCCTTCGGGGCCCTGGTGCCGTACGGCACCAGGGCCCCTCCACGCGTTCCGCAGAGAGGTGAAATGACAGCAGACAACTCGCTGGGCCGTCTCGATGACGACGACTACCCCGCCTACACCATGGGCCGGGCCGCCGAGATGATCGGCGCCACTCCTGGCTTCCTGCGCGCCATCGGCGAGGCACGGCTGATCACGCCTCTGCGCTCCGAGGGCGGGCACCGCCGCTACTCCCGCTACCAACTGCGGATCGCGGCCCGCGCGCGTGAGCTCGTCGACCAGGGCACCCCGATCGAGGCCGCATGCCGGATCGTCATCCTCGAGGACCAGCTCGAAGAAGCCCAACGCATCAACGCCGAGTACCGAAGGGCCGCCGAATCCTCCGATTCGACGACCACGGCCTGAGGCGAGCGCCGCTCCAGCCCGACGGAACCCGGCCCCGCCCTGCGCGACCTCGTTGAACTCGCTGCCGATGGAGCGGCTCAGCCGCCGAAGACGGTCTCCGCGTCGAGAACCGTGACAGGGACCCAGGGATCCGGCCGGACCCGGTCATGATCAGTTCGTGATCGTGACGCTCGGCATCGCGCAGGTCCCCGATCGAGGATCCGAGTCATGCGCGGCACGGGGCAGGGCCGTGGCCCGGAGGCGGCGAGGTCGCTCGGGCAATCGGGCAGGTAGCGCACCGGAGCCCGGCCCAGGACCGGCGGAGACCGGAGCTCAGGCCCTCGCCGCGTCTCCTGGAGTTGTCCGGGCGGTGGCCGCCTACGCCTTGGTCGCGCGGTCGTACGCGGCCACTGCCCTCTCGAGGAACGCCGCCACCGTGGCCTGTTCCTCAGCTGTCATGGACTCGGTGATCTCCTCGATGCCCACGACAAGGGGCTCCACGTGTTCGAACGCGGCCTGCTCCCAGTGCTCCGCCGGGGTCACGAGCACCTTGCGCCGGTCGCTGGGGTGCGGCCGGCGGCTCACGTGGCCGCCGTCGGCCAGGCGGTCGATGACCAGCGTCATCGCCGCTGTCGATGTACTGAGTTCGCGGGCCAGTTCGCTCGGCGTCGCCGGTCCGGCGCTGACCAGGCGGTCCATCACCGCGAGCCCTGCGGGATCGACGTGCATCTGCCGGCCCAGGTACCGCTCGAACCGCTGCTGGCGGCGCGTCAGATTCCGCAGCCGGTCACGGAGGGGACCGTCCACCGGGGCCGCGGGCTGGGGTTCGGTGGGCTGGTTGGCAGTCATGGCGTGGGAGCTGCTCCTGGATTGCTGAGGGCGTCGGCAATCAATGATGCACACGGGCGGCGCCCCGGTCCCGCGGGCCGCCGTTCGGGCCGTACCCGACCGGGGATCACACAGTGGCGTAACCGCTGTCGTGGGCGGTGGGATCGATGCCGTGCTGGTCTTCCTCGGGCCGGCCCTTCTTCGGCAGCAGGAAGGTGATGGCCAGGAACGCCGCGAGGAGGCATGCCTGGACGATCAGCGCGTGATGGAAGCCCGCGGTGAAGTCGCCGGCCCTGACCTGCGCGAAGAACACCGAGCCGAAGATCGCCACACCGATGGAGCCGCCGATGGCCTGCACCGCGGACAGCACTCCGGAGGCGGAGCCGATCTCGTCGTCGTCGACCGCGGCGAGGATGAAGCTGAACAGGGCGGCGATCACCATGCCCGCCCCGACACCGGCCACCGTCACACCCGGGGCGATGTCCCAGATCGAGAAGGAATCGGCGCTGAGACCGTCGAGCTCGAACCAGAGCAGCGCCGCGCCGGCGAGCTGGATCACCGGCCCGACCTGGAGGACCTTGCGGCCGATCCGGTCGGCGAGGAAAGCGCCGCTCACCGCGCCGCCGATCGCCGTACCCACCGCGAGCGGCAGGTTGCCCAGGCCCGCGTCACCGGCGCTGAAGTGCCGGCCGATCTGCAGGTACAGCGTGAGCACGAGCTGCGTGCCGATCAGTCCGCCGAAGAACAGGGCGATACCGCCGAGCCCGACGGTGAAGGCGGGCTTGCGGAGCAGGGCCGGGGTCACCAGGGGCTCGCGGCCCGCCGCGGCGGTGCGGCGCTGCCGCAGCGCGAACAGGCCGAACCCGACGACGGAGGCGGCCATGCACAGCCAGGTCCACAGCGGCCAGCCGGCCTCCTGCCCCTGGTTCAGCGGCAGGACGAGGAGCGCGCAGGACGCCATCACCAGGCCCGCGCCGGCCAGGTCGACGCGTACGGTGCGGTCGCCCTGTTTCCTCGGGACGAACTTCGCCGCGATGGCCAGGGCCGCGAGCCCGATGGGCAGGTTGACCAGGAACACCGAGCGCCACCCGAGGCCGAAGAAGTCGCCCTCGATGAGGAAGCCGCCGAGCACCGGGCCGATGATGCCGCCCAGGCCGAGCACCGGACCGAAGATCGCGAAGACCTTGGTGAGCTCAGGGCCGGAGAAGTTCTCCCGCAGCAGGCCCAGGCCCTGCGGGAGCAGCACAGCCCCCGCGGCGCCCTGGAGCAGCCTGAAGGCGATCAGGGACTCGATGTTCGGCGCCAGCGCGCACAGCAGCGAGCTCAGTGTGAAGCCCGCCAGTCCGGTCAGGAACATCCGGCGCCGCCCGTAGCGGTCGCCCAGCCGGCCGCCCAGGACCAGGCCGGCCCCCAGCGTGAGGGCGTAGCCGCCGATCACCCACTGCAGCCCGACGGAACCGGCGCCGAGGGACTCCTCGAGTGCGGGACCCGCGACGTTGACGATCGAGGCGTCGAGGAGATCCATGACCTCCGCGACGATCATCACCACCAGGATCAGCCATCGCCACCGGTACGGCTCGATGGTCGGATCGGCGCCCATATTGCCTCAGCTCATTGATTACCAATATTCTTAGCAATATTGAGAGTAGCCGGAGCCCCGCAGGTGTCAATCTCAGGCATCACCGCACTGGTCAGCCGCGCAAGGAGCTAGTGCCCGCCCGTCAGTTCGCCGCTGAGCTTCTTGTGGAGGTGGGCGCTCGGCTCGTTGAGGCCCGTGATCTCCACCTGCTTGCCCCGCTGGGCGTACTTCGTCTCGATCGCGTCGAGCGCGGCGACGGAGGAGGCGTCCCAGACGTGGGTGGCGGAGAGGTCGATGACGACCTTGTCGGGGTCGCCCGCGTAGTCGAACTGCGTGACCAGGTCGTTCGAGGAGGCGAAGAAGAGCTCGCCGCAGACCCGGTAGACGACCTGGTGGCCTTCGGGGTCGGTGACCGCGGTGACCTCGGCGAGGTGGGCGACCCGCCGGGCGAAGATGACCATGGCCGTGACCGTGCCGACGACGACGCCGATGGCGAGGTTGTGGGTGGCGACCACGACGGCGACGGTGAGCACCATGACGGTGATCTCACCGGCCGGCATCCGCTTCAGGGTGTTGGGCGCGATGGAGTGCCAGTCGAAGGTCGCGAAGCACACCATCACCATCACGGCGACGAGCGCGGCCATGGGGATGTCGGAGACGAGCGGGCCGAAGACGATGCAGAGCACCATCAGCAGCGAGCCCGCCAGGAACGTGGAGAGGCGGGTGCGGGCGCCCGACACCCGTACGTTGATCATCGTCTGGCCGATCATGGCGCAGCCGCCCATGCCGCCGAAGAAGCCGGTGACGATGTTGGCGATGCCCTGGCCGATGGACTCGCGGGTCTTGTTGGAGCGGGTGTCGGTGATGTCGTCGACCAGCTTCGCCGTCATCAGCGACTCCATCAGGCCGACCAGCGCCATGGCGAGCGCGTACGGGGCGACGGTCTTCAGCGTCTCGAAGGTGAACGGCACGTCGGGCAGCCCCGGCACCGGCAGGGACGAGGGCAGCGCGCCCTGGTCGCCCACGGTCGGCACCACGATCCCCGCCGCGACGGTGATCACGGTCAGGACGACGATGGAGACCAGCGGCGCCGGGACCACCTTGGTGACCTTCGGGAAGAACACCATCAGCAGCAGGCCCGCCGCGAGCAGCGGGTAGACGGCCCACGGCACGTCGGTCATCTGCGGCAGCTGCGCGGTGAAGATGAGGATGGCCAGCGCGTTGACGAAGCCGACCATGACCGAGCGGGGCACGAACCGCATCAGCTTGGCGACGCCGAGCGCGCCCAGGACGACCTGGAAGACGCCGGCCAGGATGACGGCGGCCACCAGGTAACCGAAGCCGTGCTCCCGGTTCAGCGGGGCGATGACGAGCGCGACGGCGCCGGTGGCGGCGGAGATCATGGCGCGGCGCCCGCCGACGATCGAGATCGTGACGGCCATGGTGAAGGAGGCGAACAGGCCGATCGCGGGGTCGACCCCGGCGATGATCGAGAACGAGATCGCCTCGGGGATCAGGGCGAGGGCGACGACGAGGCCGGCCAGCACCTCGGTGCGCCACACCTTCGGGTCACGGATCCAGTCGGGCCTGAGCGCGGAGACGAACGCGGAGACGAACGCGGGGACGGACACAGGGGCAGACACAGGGGCGGTACCTGTCGTGATCGGGCACGCCCGGCCTCCGGGAGCGGGAGGGGCGTACGGGAGGGCATACGGAAGTCTGGGGTGAGCGGCGAACCGCCGCTCAGGGGCGACGCATCACGGCGGGCAGGCGGCGGCGCGGGAGGACATGGGCATCCGCTCGCTCTCTCCTGCTCTTGGCCGGCATCGGTCCCGCCGGGGCGTCATCGGCCCGACACGGCGGTACGGGACAGCTGTCCCGCCGGCCCGCACGGGCAACTCTACCCTGACGTTAGGGTAGAGATCGAAGCCGTCCGGACGAGAGAATGCCGTGCGGACGATGACGAGGAAGGCAGGCGCGTGAGCGGCGAGCACATGCAGATCGGCGAGGTCGCCGCACGGACCGAGCTGTCGCTGCGCACCATCCGGCACTACGAGGAGACCGGCCTGGTCGCCCCCTCCGCCCGGTCCCAGGGCGGCTTCCGTCTCTACACGGAGTCCGACGTCGCCCGTCTCATGGTCATCCGCCGCATGAAGCCGCTCGGCTTCACCCTCGACGAGATGCGCGACCTGCTGGCGGCCACCGACCGCCTCGACACCGGCGCGGAGCTGCCCCCGGCGGAGCGCGAGCGGCTCCTGGACCGCGTACGGCACTTCGAGCAGGCGGCCCAGCAGCGGGTCGCCGATCTGCGCACCCAGCTGGCCCGTGCCGAGGAGTTCGCCGGCACGCTGCGCGAGCGGCTCCCCGCGGCGCCCGCGGGCTGATCCCGCCGCTCCGACAAGATCGTCGATTTCCTGATCCGGTGGCCCGGGCGGCCCTACACTCCGCAGATGGCTCTGGATTGGGAACAGGTGGTCGTCCACTCCGCGGACCCGGCGGCGCTGGGGCGGTGGTGGGCCGACGCGCTCGGCTGGGTCGTCGTCCACTCGTCCGACGACGAGTTCGAGATCCGTCCGGCGCCGGACCGCACACCGGGGATCGACTTCGTCCGGCTCGACGAGGCGAAGCGGTCCAAGAGCCGCCTGCATCTCGACTTCAGGCCCGATGACCAGGCCGCCGAGGTGGCCCGTTTCGAGGCGCACGGCGCGAAGCGGGTCGACATCGGCCAGGGCGAACAGCCGTGGGTGGTCCTGGCGGACCCCGAGGGCAACGAGTTCTGCATCCTCGGCCAACGGAAGCCGTAACGGCAGCCGTAACAACAGCCGCAACGACAGCCGTACGCAAGGCCGGAGGGCCGGTACCGAGTTCGGTACCGGCCCTCCGGCCTTTTCTCACCCTGCGCCGCCCCGCCTTACCCCGCCCTACCCCGCGTTCCTGCGGCCTCGGCGCACGGCGACCATCAGGAGCACGCCGAGGGCCAGTGCGAGGGCTCCGGCCAGGGCGACGAACACCGTGGTGGCCGCGGACGAGCCGGTGTCCGGCAGGCTCGCGGCGGGCGGTGCCGGGTGGTCGGGGGTCGTACCGGGCGGGTTGCCGCCCGGAGTCGGGGTCGGGGTCGGCACGGGCTGCCCCGGGGCCGGAGGCACCTCGGTCGTGGTGGTGCAGCCGGCGTCGGACGAGCCGGGTTCACAGGTGGATCCGGTGGGCCCGGTGACGACGTTGGCCAGCTTCCGGTCGCCGCGCACCGGGTCCGCCACGGTGACGGAGTAGGTGACGGTGACGGTCTCCCCGGCCGGCACCTCGCCCGACCAGGTCACCTTCGGCTCGGCGTAGGAGACCTCGCCCGCGGTGGCCTCGGCGTCGTCGTTGTACGCGGCGTCGTCGAGGACCTCGGTGAGGTCGTCGGTGAACGTCGCGCCGGAGTACGCGCCGGGGCCGCTGGAGGCGACGGTGACGGTGTAGGTCACCTTGTCGCCGGGCTTCACCTCGGTCGCGGACGCCGTCTTGACGATCTTCAGGTGGGCGGGTTCGACGACGACCGTGTAGTCCTCGACCTCGCCGGGCCCGCCGAATCCGGTCGGGCGGACCGGCTCGGTGGCCGCCCTCAGCGCCCGGCTCGCGGCCGCCGCGCTGTCGTCGCCGAAGAGCCGCAGCCGGGCGAACGTCGTCCCCGCGGCCGTCCCGGACATGCCGGTCACGGTCAGCGGGCAGTCGGTGGCGCCCGCCGGGACGGTCGCGGTGACCACCTCGTCGTCGTCGAAGGTGCCGTCCTCGTCCTTGTCGATCCACAGGGCGAGGGTGGCGTCGCGGCCGGTCTCGTTGGTCACCGGCACGTTCACGGTGTACCGGTCCTGGTGCTGGTACACCGTGACGGTGCGCAGGCCGTCGTCGTCCGCGTCGTCACCGGCCTTCGCGTGCGGGTGGCCGTCCCGGTCCGGGGCGACGGTGCCGCCGATCCGCAGGCCGGGGACGATCTCGTGGAACGCGCCGCCGCGCGACCGGGTGGTCCGGTAGCTGTCCGGCGCGTCCCCGAAGTCGTACTCGGGGCTGGGCAGGACGCTCACGCAGTCCGGGTCGGTGCCGCCCTCGCGGCAGTTGGAGCCGGGCGGGCCGACCACGCCGTTGACGTACCGGCCGTCGCCGTCACCGGGACCGGAGACGGTGAACGAGTAGGTCACCGTGGCCGTGGCGCCCTGCGCGAGGTCACCGGTCCAGGTCAGCCTCGGTTCGGCGTAGGACACCGCACCGGTGGTGGCCTCGGCGTCGTCGTTGTACGCCGCGTCGTCGAGGACCTTCGTCAGGTCGTCGGTGAACGTGGCGCCCGGGTAGTCCGCCTCGCCGTCGGCCGTGGCGGTCACCGTGTAGGTGACGGTGTCGCCGGTCCTCGGGTTCTTCGGCGACACGGACTTCTTGAGCGTGAGGGTGGCGATACCGGCGTCGGTGCCGCACGCCGGGTCGGTCGAACCGGCCGGGCAGTTGGTTCCCGGACTGTCCGAAGTGACCGCGTTGGCCAGCTTCTTGTCGCCGCCCGGCGGGGTGCCGACGGTCACGGAGTAGGTGACCGTGACGGTGCCGGCGGCGGGGACGTCACCCTTCCAGGACAGCTTCGGCCGGTCGTAGGAGACGGTGCCGGAGGTGGCGGCGGCGTCACCGGCGTACGCGGCGTCGTCGAGGACCTTCGTCAGGTCGTCGGTGAACTCCGCGTCCGGGTAGGCGGCGTCCGGGCTCTCGTTGGTGACGGTCACCGTGTACGTGACCTTGTCGCCGGGCTTCGGGGCCGCGTTGTCGCTGCTCTTGCCGATGTCGAGCGAGGCGACGGGGTCGGTGACCGAGCACTTCGGGTCGCTCCCGCCGGCCGGCGGGCAGTTGCTGCCCTCCTGGCCGACGACCGCGTTCTTGAGCGTGCGGTCGCCGAGCTTGTCCGGGTCGTCGAAGACGGTCACCGAGTAGGTGATCGTCACCGTCCTGCCCGCGGCGATGTCACCGCTCCACTCCACGGCCCCGGCGGTCGCCCCGACCGTGCCGCCGGTCGCCTTCGCGTCCCGGTTGAACGTCGCGTCGTCGGTGGTGCCCGCCAGGTCGTCGGCGAACGTCGCGTTCCGGTAGGTGCCCTTCCCGGTGTTGGTCAGCACGACGGTGTAGGTGACCTTGTCGCCGGGGACGACGGGCTTCGCGCCGTCCGAGGTCTTCTCGATCTCGTACGTGCCGACGCCCACGGTCGTCGTGCACTTCGGGTCGGTGGAACCGGCCGGGCAGTCGGATCCCGGCGGACCGGTGACGCCGTTCCTCAGTTCCTTGTCGCCCAGGCCGGCCGCCTCGTCGACCGTCACCGAGTAGGTGACCGTCACGGTCCGCCCGGCGGCGACGTCGCCGGTCCAGGTCAGCACCGGCTCGGTGTAGGTGACCGTGCCGTCGCTCGCCTTCGCGTCCCGCTCGTACGTGGCGTCGTCCAGGACCTCGGTCAGGTCGTCGGTGACCCGCGCGCCCTTGTAGTCGGCCTTGCTCGGGTTGGTGACGGTGAGGGTGTAGTCGACGCGGCCGCCGGGGTTCGCCGACCCGGCCGGCCGCACGGCCTTGGTGATCTCCAGGGAGGCGACCGGCGTCTCGGTGGTGCACTCGTCGACGCAGGTGGAACCGGGCGGCCCGGTCACCACGTTCGTCAGCTCCTGGTCGCCCTTGCCGCCCTTGAGCGGGTCGGCGACCTTCACCGAGTACGTGATGGTCACCGACTCGCCGGCCGGGACGTCACCGGTCCATCGCACCTCCGGCGCGCTGTACGTGACCCGGCCGCCGGCCGCCTTCACGTCGGCGCGGTACGCGGCGTCGTCGAGGACCTTCGACAGGTCGTCGGTGAAGGTGGCGTCCTTGTAGTCGGCCTTGCCGGTGTTGGTGACGGTCACCGTGTAGGTGACCGTGTCCCCCGGCCTGGCCTCGGTCACCGAGGCGCTCTTCGCGATCCGGAGGGTCGCGACCGGCGTCTCGGTGGTGCACTCGTCGGCGCAGGTGGAACCGGGCGGCCCGGTCACCGTGTTGGTCAGGACCTTGTCTCCCTGGGGCGGGGAGCCCACGGTCACCGAGTAGGTGAGCGTCACCGTCGCGCCGACCGCGACATCGCCCCGCCAGTGGATCTCGGGCCGGTCGTAGGCGATGTCACCGGACGTGGCCCGCGCGTCGCCGTTGTACGTGGCGTCGTCGAGGACCTTCGCCAGGTCGTCGGTGACGAGGGCGTCCTTGTACCCGGCCTTCCCGGTGTTGGTGACGGTCACCGTGTACGTGACCTTGTCGCCGGGCTCGGCCCGCGAGGCGGACGCGCTCTTCTCGATGTCCAGGGACGGGACCCCGGTGGTGGTGGAGCACTTCGGGTCGGTGGAGCCCTCCGGGCAGTTGGTGCCGGGGAGGGTCGAGGTGACCGCGTTGGCCAGGGAGCCGTCGCCGGTGGCCGGGTCCTTGAGCGTCACCGAGTAGGTGAGCGTGGCCTTCCCGTCGACGGGGATCTCGGTGTTCCACGTCAACTTCGGCTCGTCGTACGTCACTTGGCCGGAGGAGGCTTCGGCGTCGGCGCCGTACGTGGCATCGTCCAGCGCCCTGCTCAGGTCGTCGACGACGGCGCCGCCGACCGGCGTGCGGCCGGTGTTGGTGGCGGTGACCGTGTAGGTGACCTTGTCGCCGGGCTTGGGCTCGGGGTTGTCGCTGCGCTTGACGATCTCCACCGCGGACAGCCTGGCGGTCGTGGTGCAGGCCGCGTCGGTGGAGTCCGGCGGGCAGTTGGAGATCCTGGGCCCGGTGACCTTGTTGGCGAGGACGCCGTCGCCGCTGCCGGCCGCCTTCGCCTTGACCGTGTAGGTGAGGGTGACCGTGGCGCCGACGGCGAGGTCGCCGGTCCAGGTGGCGGTGGTGCCGTTCACGGTGAGGGTGCCGCCGGTCGCGGTGGGCGTACCGGAGAGCGTGGCGTCGTCGAGGACCTTCGACAGGTCGTCGGTGACGGTGGTGTCGTCGAGCGCCGTCTCACCGGTGTTGGTGAGGGTCACCGTGTAGCCGAGGGTGGCGCCTGGGGTGACCGTGGTCCGGTCGGCGGACTTGGTGATCCTCATCGAGCTGACCGGGGCCCGCTCGACGGTGACCGGGTAGTCCTCGATCTCCCCGATGACGGTCCGCGAGGTGTCTCCGTCGCCGGTCGGGCTCGGCGAGGTGACCGTGCCGGCCCGCAGCCACAGCCGGGCGTACGTGGCGCCGGTCCTCGGCCCGCTGATCCCCGACCAGTTGAGCCGGGCCGAGGTCGCCCCGGCGGGGACGGCCACGGACGCCAGCTCACCGGCGTCGAAGGTGCCGTTGCCGTCGAAGTCGACCCAGCCGGAGAGCGTGGCCGCCGCGCCGGTGGTGTTGGTGAGGGTGACCGGCACCTCGTACGACCGCGTGTCCGTGGTGATCTTCGGCCAGGTGGTGACGCCGTCGTCGAAGGTGTCGCCGAGGGCGTTGAGCGCCTGGTCGTCGCCGGGGGTGCGGGCCTGGCGCTCGGAGGAGACGTTCCGGCCGAGCGTCAGGGACTTGTCGATCGCGGCGACCGGTCCCTTGCCCTTGGTCGTGCCGTACGAGTCGGGCGCGTCCCCGAAGTCGTAGTCCTTCAGGCATCCGGCCGCGTCGTTGCCCGTGGTCGCGTTGGACTTGGCGGCCCGGTACGCGTCGGGGACCTGGTCCCTGGCGATCGGGGCCGAGGCGGACGAGGCCGACAGGTCGATCGCGTAGATGACGCCGGTGTCGTTGTTCGCCGCGTAGAAGGTGCCGAGGTTGTCGAACCAGACGCCGCCGTAGGCCGCGACCGGCGTCTTGTGGACGCCGAGGTTGGTGGCGTCGCCGGTGGCCGGGTCGAGGCGCCACAGGGTGCTGTTGTCGCCGAGGATGCCGTAGAGGAATCCGTCGGCGGGGTTGACCGCCCAGTCGGCCACGTTGCCGTAGCTGTTGCCGCCGCCGTTCAGGTCGTCGGTCCTGACCGTCCTGACGACCGACGAGTAGGTCGGGCTCGCCGGGTCGATGTCGATCGTGTACAGGTTGCCGCTGCCGTAGTCGCGGACGTACAGCAGGGAGCCGTCGACCGAGTTCGCCGCCGAGTTGGCCGTGGGGGTGCTGCCCCCGGGCCAGCCCTTGACGTCGGTGGTCGTGAGCGAGCCGGTCGCCGGGTTGTAGCGGCCGAGCTTCCCGTCCGTGCTGACGCCGTAGACCGCGCCGTCGAGCGGGCTGTAGCCGATCGACGCGCCGGGCGATGTCTCGGCCACCTGGGTCTGCGCGCCGGTGACGAGGTCGACCGCGTACAGGCCGGTCTTCCCGCCGAGGTACTGCGACAGGTACGCGACGTCCGTGCAGTAGCCGCCGCGCGGTGGCTTGTCGACGGTGACCGTGGTGGTGCAGCCGTCCTCCTTGCCGGTGACGCAGTTGGAGACGGACGAGCCGGTCACCTTGTTGGTGGCCTTCCCGTCACCGGTCGCCGGGTCCTTCAGCGTCACGGAGTACGTGAGCGTGACCTTCGCCCCGGGGTCGAGTCTCCCCGACCACGTGAGCTTCGGCGAGGCCCAACTCGGCGTACTCGTCGTGGACTTGGCGTCGTTGTTGTACGTCGCGTCGTCGAGGACGGCGGTGAGGTCGTCGGTGACCGGGGCCGTCAGGGGAACCGGTCCCGTGTTCTCCACGGTCACCGTGTAGCCGACCTTGTCGCCCGGCTTCGCCTGCGCGCCGGAGGCCGGCGTGGAGGTCTTGGTGATCGTGTACCGGGGGTCGGCGAAGGTGACGGTCGCGCACTCCGTGGGCCCGTCCAGCCCCTTCACGTCGCCGATGTTCTCCGGGCAGTTCTTGTACGTGCCCTTGGCCGCCGTGACGTCCACGCTCAGCGTGCAGGAGGACTGCCCGTCGGTCAGGTCGCCCTTGAGCGCCAGCGAGTTGCTGCCCGTCCCCTCCGTGACCGAGCCGTTGGCGCAGGTCGTCCTGGTGGCGGGCGGGTCGGCGACGGTCAGGCCCGCGGGCAGGCTGTCCTTGAAGGACCAGCCCTTCTTCGCCCGCAGGTCCGAGGTGTTGGTGACGGTGAACGTCAGCGTGGACGTGCCGCCCGTCGCCGCGACCGCGGGGGTGAACGCCTTGTCCACGCGCGGGGTGACGTCCAGGACCTGGATGTCGTCGAAGGCCGCGTCGTTCCCGGCGTTGCTGCCGTTGGCGTTCACCATGCGCACGCCCAGCGTGCTGCCGTTGAACAGCACGGGGGCGTCACTGGTCGTGTGCACCGCCTTCGCGCTGCCGATGGTCCTCGCGCCGGGGTCGGTGCACGGGTTGATGGCCTTCGACGACGTGGAGATCGCCGTCGTCCCGTCCATCAGGAAGAACTTCAACTGCGGTCCCGAGACACCGCAGTTGTAGGCCGCGGAGGAGACCGAGAAGGTGTAGAAGCGGCCGGGGGTGACGTCGATGGGGTTCTTCGTCTCGAACTCGACCGAGTTCGCCCTGGGAGCCGTGACGGTGAAGGCGGCCACCGCGTGGTTCTTGTCGGCGTTCGCCGACCCGTTCAGCTGACCCAGCACGTTGGCCAGCTCGCGGGTCGAGTTCCACCACGAGCCGCAGTCGGCGGTGCCGGGCGCGTACCCGGCCGAGTCGGCCTTGTTCAGCACCCAGCCGTTGCAGCCCTTGAGCCAGCCCGGGTCCGCCGTGTACGTCATGTTCCGCGGCGGGGCACCGGTGTAGCCCGAGAGCAGCGCCGGAGCCGCGGGCGGGTTCTCGAAGTCCTCCTTGTAGACCTCGGTCGGCTCCGCAGGAACCGGGGCCGCGGCCGCGCGTGCCGGCTGTGCGGGGGCCGCGCCCGCCGCGCCGAACACCGGCAGCGGCGCCGCCACGACGGCGAGCACCGACAGCAACGCCGTTCCCAGGACAGGAGCACGCCGTGGCACCCGCAATCGTCGGAACAGGTCTCTCGCGCCGCGCATGGCCGCCTCCACAGTGACCCACAGTGATCAATGTTGCGAACTTCACACACTTCGCTTATGTGAGGAAGGAGGCGATTACGGCGAGTTACGCAACTGCACTCGAACGGCCGCGGCCGCTTCGCTCGGTTGCCGTGCGGAAGGCCGACGGCACGCGCGGCGTGCGGCTCCCGGGCTCCCCCTGTACCCTGGATGGCGTAAGCGAAGGGGAGTAGCCCCGCGAACCGGTCGTCGACACACTGGAGCCCCGGCTCCCGGTGGCCGGGCCCACGCCGCACCGCGGTGAGGGCGGGCGAGACCTTCGACCAGGCAGCCTGCCCATGTGCCGCTGCCGGGTCGAGTGGTCCCCCGGAGCGGGTGGGTTCACGGGCCCGGGCGCGGCCCGTACAGAGAGACCCGACCACCCATGCATCTCGATCCCCTGGCGATCGTCACCGCCTTCGGCCTGATCTTCCTCGCCGAACTCCCGGACAAGACCATGTTCGCCTCGCTGGCCATGGGCACCCGGATGAAGCCCCTGTACGTCTGGTTCGGGACGTCCGCCGCGTTCGCCGTGCACGTCGCCATCGCGGTCGGCGCCGGTTCGCTGCTCAGCCTGCTGCCCGGCTGGAGCGTGAAGCTGGTCTCCGGCCTGATGTTCCTGTTCGGCGCCTACATGCTGCTCAAGGGCGGCGACGACGAGGACGGCGACGACGAGGCGGGCGCGAAGACCGTGACCGGCTTCTGGCCCGTCTTCGGCACCGCCTTCATGGCCGTGTTCATCGGCGAGTGGGGCGACCTCACCCAGATCACCACCGCCAACCTGGCCGCCACGAACGGGACGTGGTCGACCGCCATCGGTTCGTTCGCCGCGCTGATCTCCGTCTCGGGCCTCGCGCTGATCGCGGGCCGGTTCATCGCCAAGCGCGTGCCGCTGAAGACGGTGCAGCGGGTGGGCGGTGTCTGCATGCTGGTGCTCGCCGCCTGGTCGTTCATCGAGATCTTCACCGGCTGAGCCGGGACGCGGGACTCTCGCCGGACCCTTGTGGATACAGGAACGTATCGAATACGTTCCTGTATCCATTTGCGTATCCGCCTACATGTCCGAGCGAGGTGAGGATGCCCGGCACGGTGACCAAACGGCGTGCCCGCACCCGGCAGCGGCTGCTCGACGCCGCGTTCCAGGTGTTCGCCGAGGAGGGCTTCGGCCGCTCCACCGTCGAACAGGTCTGTGAGCGAGCCGGGTTCACGCGCGGCGCCTTCTACTCGAACTTCTCCTCCCTCGACGAACTGTTCCTGGCCTTGTGGGAGGAGCGCTCGGCGCGGATGCTCGACGATGTGCGGGCTGCCCTCGCCGGGATCGACCCCCGTGACCCCGAGGCCGCGGTGCGGGCCGCCGTCGACGCCACACCGGTGGACGACGCCTGGTACCGGATCACCGCCGAGTTCACCGCGCACGCGCTGCGCAATCCGGGCCTGCGCCGGGTGATGGCCGCCCGGGAGACCGCGATCCGGGACGCGATCCTGCCGGTGTTCGCGGCCGCCCTGGCCCGGCTCGGACGGCGCGTCACCGATGAACAGGCCCTCGGTGACGCCCTGGTGGCCGTGCACGACGGAACCTCCGTGCAGGTACTGATGCGGCCCGGCGACACCGCCGTACGGGAACGCAGGCAGGCCCTGTTCATGAACGTACTCAACGCCTACAGCACACCGAGGGAGCAACCGTGAGTGACGCCAGTGCCGATGTCATCGTCGTGGGAGCCGGGCTCGCGGGGCTCGTCGCCACGTACGAACTCACCAAGGCGGGCAAGCGGGTGGTGCTCGTCGACCAGGAGAACGCGGCCAACCTGGGCGGGCAGGCCTTCTGGTCGCTCGGCGGGCTCTTCCTCGTCGACAGCCCCGAGCAGCGCCGCATGGGCATCAAGGACTCCTACGAGCTGGCCCTCGCCGACTGGATGGGCTCCGCCGGTTTCGACCGGGAGGTCGAGGACCGCTGGCCGCGCAAGTGGGCCGAGGCGTACGTGCGGTTCGCGGCCGGGGAGAAGCGCGACTACCTGTACGGGCTCGGGCTCAAGGTCACTCCGAACGTCGGCTGGGCCGAGCGCGGCGCCGGCACCGCGACCGGGCACGGCAACTCCGTGCCCCGCTTCCACCTCACCTGGGGCACGGGCCCGGAGGTCGTGCGGGTGTTCCGGGAGCCGGTGATGGAGGCGGCCGAGCGCGGCCTGGTCACCTTCAAGTACCGCCACCAGGTGGACGAGTTGATCGTGGAGGACGGCAAGGCGGTCGGCGTGCGCGGCTCGCTGCTCGCGCCCTCGGACGAGCCGCGCGGTGTCGCCTCGTCCCGCGAGGTCGTCGGCGACTTCGAGCTGCGGGCGCGGGCCGTCGTCGTCACCTCCGGCGGCATCGGCGGCAACCACGAACTGGTCAGGAAGAACTGGCCCGTCGAGCGGATGGGCGCCGCGCCCGAGTCGATGGTGACGGGCGTTCCCGCGTACGTCGACGGGCGGATGATCGAGATCACCGAGGGCGCCGGGGCCTCCGTCGTCAACCGCGACCGCATGTGGCACTACACGGAGGGCCTGAAGAACTGGGACCCGATCTGGCCCGGCCACGGGATCCGGATCATCCCGGGTCCGTCGTCGCTGTGGCTGGACGCCACCGGGCAGCGGCTGCCCGCGCCCCTCTTCCCCGGGCACGACACGCTCGCCACGCTCAAGCACATCACGGGGACGGGCCACGACCACACCTGGTTCATCCTGACCCGGGCCATCGTGGAGAAGGAGTTCGCGCTCTCCGGCAGCGAACAGAACCCCGACATCACCGGCAAGGACCTGAAGCTCGTGCTGCAGCGGGTGAAGAAGGGGGCGCCGGGCCCGGTGCAGGCGTTCCTCGACCACGGCGAGGACTTCGTCGTGCGCGAGAACCTGAAGGACCTGGTGGCGGGGATGAACGAGCTCACCCCGTCGACTCCCCTGGACTACGAGCAGGTCGAGCGGGAGATCGTCGCCCGGGACCGGGAGGTCGGCAACGGCTACTCCAAGGACCTCCAGCTCATGGCCGTGCGCAACGCGCGCTCGTACCTGTTCGACCGCATCACGCGCGTCGCCAAGCCGCACCGCCTGCTCGACCCGGCGCAGGGCCCGCTGATCGCCGTACGGCTGCACGTCCTGACCCGCAAGACGCTCGGCGGCCTGGAGACGAACCTCGACTCGCAGGTCGTGCACGAGGACGGCTCCGTCTTCGACGGGCTGTACGCGGCCGGGGAGGTCGCCGGGTTCGGCGGTGGCGGCGTCCACGGGTACAACGCGCTCGAAGGCACCTTCCTCGGCGGCTGCATCTTCTCCGGCCGGGCCGCGGGCCGCGCGCTGGCACGGAGCCTCGCGTGAGCGCCCGGGGCACGGCGCTGGTGACGGGCGCGTCGTCGGGCATCGGGGCGGCCGTCGCCGCCGCGCTGGTGGCACGCGGATACAAGGTGTACGGGACCAGCCGCAACCCGGAGAAGGTCAACGCCCCGGTGCGAGGCGTCACTTACCTCGCGCTCGACCTCTCCGACGAGGCGAGCATCGAGGCGTGCGCGGCGGCGGCCGGGGACGTCGACGTGCTGATCAACAACGCCGGCGAGTCGCAGAGCGGGCCCTTCGAGGAGCTGCCGATGGACGCCGTGCGGCGGCTCTTCCAGCTCAACGTGTTCGGGGCCGTGCGGCTCAGCCAGCTGCTGCTGCCCGGGATGCGGGAGCGGCGGCGCGGGCGGGTCGTCATGGTCGGTTCGATGCTGGCCAGCTTCCCGCTCGCCTACCGCTCGTCGTACGTCGCGTCGAAGGCCGCGATCAAGGGGTTCGCGCTCGCGGCGCGGCGGGAGTACGCGCCGTACGGGGTCGGCATCACGACCGTCGAGCCCGGCTCGATCGCCACCGGCATCAGCGAGCGGCGCACGCAGTACGTGGCGGACGGGTCGCCGTTCCGGGCCGCGTACGACACGATGCTCGCCGCGCTCAACCGCAACGAGGCGAACGGGATCTCCGCGGAGAAGGTCGCCGCGAAGGTGGTCTCCGCGGTGGAGGCGGGGCGGCCCCGGCCGCTGTACGCGGTGGGGAGCAATGCGCCGGTCGTCTTCGCGTTGCGGCGGGTGCTGTCGCGCGGCGCGGCCGAGCGGATGGTGGCGCGGCGGCACGGGTTGCGGTGACCTGCGGTTCGGCTGCGGGCCGGTGGGGGCTTCTCACGCCCCGCGGCGGAGCCGCTGATCGGCACAGCCCCCACCGGACCCGCACACGAAGGCGAACCCGCCCTACCTCTGCCACGCGCTGTACGCCAGCACGTCCCCCGACTCCGTGCGGATCGCCTCCAGGCCCAGGACGCGGCCGTCCCCCGGCGCCAGGATCAGCATGCGCCGCACCCCGGTGTCCCGGTCCGCGTAGACGTACGCCTGGCCGGACCGGCCGAGCCGGTCGGTGACCGCGCCGGCCGGTTCGAGCCCGTCGGCGTCGGCGAGGACCCGGGCCAGCGCGGCGGACTCCCGGGCGCCGAGCGTCCACGTGTCGAGCAACTCGTCCACGGCGTCGAGGAGTTGAGGGGTGCCGTCGTGGCGCAGGGCGTCGAGGTCGCGGCGCAGGACGTCGGCGGCGTGCGGCGAGGGCGTGGTGCGGGTCCGCGCCTGGACGCGGGGGGCGTCGCGCCCCGGTTCCCAGGTGTGGACGCGGGCGCCTTCGCGCAGCGCGGGCCGGCCGTCGCGGGCGGCGGCGTCGGCGCGGGCGGCGAGGGTGGTGAGCGGCAGCGCGGACGCCGGGGTGCGGAGGTCCAGCGGGGCTGGGGCGGCCGTCGCCGGGGGCGCGGCCACGTAGGAGAGTCCGAGGACGAGCAGCGCGGCGACCGCGCACACGGCGGCCTCGGCGCGCAGCACGAGGGTGCGGCGGGCGCGCCGGCCGCGGTGCAGGAGCTGGTTCAGGGCGCGTTCGGCGGTGTGGTGCAGGGGGCGGCCGTCGGCGTAGCGGGGGTCGCCGGCGGGGACGGGGTTCGCGGCGCGGAGCAGCGCCAGCTCGTCGAGGTCGTCCCAGGTGCCGTCGTGGCGCGGGTAGTCAGTCACGGGCGCGGTCTCCTGCGGTCACGGTCATGTTCATCCGGTCGATCTCGGCACGGAGGCGGCGCCGGGCCCGGTGCAGGCGCATCGCGGCGGCGCCGCGGCTGCACTCCAGGGCGACGGCCAGTTCGTCGACGCCGAGCTCCTCCCAGGTGGTCAGGCGCAGGGCCTCCTGGTCGGCGGGGTTCAGGCGGGCGAGGGCCTCGTGGATCCAGGCGCCGGGCGCCTCGGTGTCGGGGCCCGCGACGACGTGCCGGCGGTGGGCCGTCTCGTGGTGGCCGATGCGGTCGAGCAGGCGGCGCCGGCGGCCGAGGCCCCGCACGGTGTTGGCGAGGCAGTTGCGGGCGACGGCGTACAGCCAGGGCAGCGGCGTCTCGGGCGGGAGTTCCGCGCGGCGCCGCCACGCTATGGAGAAGACGTCGGCGACGACCTCCTCGACCTCGTGGGCGGCGCCGGGGTCGAGGCGGCGCGCCACGAAGCGGCTGACGGCCCAGTAGTGGGCGCGGTAGGCCGCCGCGAAGGCGTCGTCCGTCGGGTTCGTCCTCGTACTCATGCGGGTGCTGTCGCTGCTCGTGATGCGTCCGTGCTCATGGACCGTAGGTGTCCGGCTGTGCCCCGATGTTCACAGGTGGGGTGTGTGAGTTTTCCGGCGGGGGTGCGCCGTGACGCGCGGGGCGGGCCCGGACACGTACCGGGCATGAGAGGGACGAAAGGCTTCAAGGCGGTGCGGTGGCTGACCACCACCGATCACAAGACCATCGGCACGCTGTATCTGGTCACGGCGTTCGGGTTCTTCTGTCTGGGCGGGGTGCTCGCCCTGTTCATGCGGGCCGAACTGGCCCGCCCAGGAACCCAGATCATGTCGAACGAGCAGTTCAACCAGGCGTTCACGATGCACGGCACGATCATGCTGCTGATGTTCGCGACGCCGCTGTTCGCCGGGTTCGCGAACTGGATCATGCCGTTGCAGATCGGGGCGCCCGATGTGGCCTTCCCGCGGCTGAACATGTTCGCGTACTGGCTCTATCTGCTGGGTTCACTGATCGCGGTCGGCGGATTCCTCACCCCGCAAGGGGCGGCGGATTTCGGCTGGTTCGCGTACGCGCCGCTGTCGGACGCCGTCCATTCGCCGGGTATCGGCGCCGACATGTGGATCATGGGTCTGGCGTTCTCCGGGTTCGGCACGATCCTCGGGTCGGTCAACTTCATCACGACGATCGTGTGCATGCGCGCGCCGGGAATGACGATGTTCCGGCTGCCGATCTTCACGTGGAACGTGCTGCTGACGGGCGTCCTCGTGCTGCTCGCCTTCCCCGTGCTGGCCGCCGCGCTGTTCGCGCTCGAGGCGGACCGGAAATTCGGGGCGCACGTCTTCGACGCCGCGAACGGCGGCGCGTTGTTGTGGCAGCACCTCTTCTGGTTCTTCGGGCATCCGGAGGTGTACATCATCGCGCTGCCGTTCTTCGGGATCATCTCGGAGGTGATCCCGGTGTTCAGCCGCAAGCCGATGTTCGGCTACCAGGGTCTGGTGGGCGCGACGATCGCGATCGCGGGGCTCTCGGTGACGGTGTGGGCGCACCACATGTACGTCACGGGCGGGGTGCTGCTCCCCTTCTTCTCCTTCATGACGTTCCTGATCGCGGTGCCCACGGGGGTCAAGTTCTTCAACTGGATCGGGACGATGTGGCAGGGCTCGCTGTCGTTCGAGACACCGATGCTCTACGCGATCGGGTTCCTGATCACTTTCGCGTTCGGCGGGCTCACGGGCGTGATCCTGGCGGCGCCGCCGCTCGACTTCCATGTGGGCGAGACGTATTTCGTGGTGGCGCACTTCCATTACGTCATCTTCGGGACCGTCGTCTTCGCGATGTTCTCCGGATTCCATTTCTGGTGGCCGAAGTTCACGGGGAAGATGCTCGACGAGCGGCTGGGGAAGGTGACGTTCTGGACGCTGTTCGTCGGGTTCCACGGGACGTTTCTCGTGCAGCACTGGCTGGGTGCGCGGGGCATGCTGCGGCGGGTGCCCGACTATCTTGCGGTGGAGGGTCTCACCGGGCTCAACACGGTCTCGACGATCTTCTCGTTCGTCCTCGGCATGTCGTTCCTGCCGTTCCTCTACAACGTGTGGCGGACCGCGCAGTACGGGGTGCCGGTGGAGACCAATGACCCCTGGGGGTACGGGCGTTCACTGGAGTGGGTGACGTCGTGTCCGCCGCCGCGGCACAACTTCGTCGCGCTGCCGCGGATCCGGTCGGAGTCGCCGGCGTTCGATCTGCGGCACGGTGGCGCTGCCGCTGAGCCCGAGCCCGAGCTGGTGCGGGGTGCGCGGTGATCCGGGAGATCGAGGGCTACTTGATGGTGGAGGCCGCGCGTGCGGAGGGGCGGGTCGCGGCCCACCGGTTCACGGAACGGGTTCCTTGGCTGACCGAGACGCAGGCGGAGGATGTCCAACGGGCCTATGTCGACGCCTACTTGAGCCTTCGGCGGGAGCTGTGGCGGGAGGCGGTCGGGCGGGCCGGTTCGTTGCGCGGGGAGTACGAGGAGCGGTACCGGGTGCTGCGGGCACGGGTGGTTGCCGGGGCGTTGTTCCTCGGGGTCGGGGGTGCGGGAGTGGCCGGGATCGTGGTGCGGATGCTGATGGTGGGCGGCGCGTAGGGCTCCGCCGGGTGCGGGTGGGGGGGCCGGCACTTTCGCGTGTGCCGGGTGCGCTTGTTCAGCGGGTGCGGGTGGTGGCGGCCGGCACCTTCGCGCCTGCCGGGTGCGCTTGTTCGCCGGGTGCGGGTGGTGGCGGCCGGCACCTTCGCGCCTGCCGGGTGCGCTTGTTCAGCGGGTGCGGCCCGGTGGGGACTTCTCGCGCCCCGCGGCGGAGCCGCTGATCGGCACAGCCCCGCGCCCCTGAAAGCCGGCTTCGTCGACGCGTGACGGCCGGTGGGGACTTCTCGCGCCGTTCCCCGCGCCCCTGAAGCGAGCTTCGCTCGCCCAGGGGAGGCTGCGCGGAGCGCATGCCTCAGGGGCGCGGGGAACTGCGCGAAGCAGGGCCACCGGCCGTCGGATCGCGACGAAGCGCCCGTGGGGCAGACGCGGATCTTTCAGGGGCGCGGGGAACTGCGCGACCAGCCACGACGTAACCCGCACCACTACTTGTGACGGTCCCCATGGCCCGGCCACCACGCCGCGTGGCCGATCAGGGCCGTCAGGGCCGGGGTGAACACCATCGCCATCACGAACGCCGCGATCACGATGCCGAAGGACAGCGCGAACCCCATCTGGGAGAGCGTGGAGTTGCCGGCCAGCATCAGCGTCGCGAAGGTGCCGGCCAGGATGACGCCCGCCGAGGCGATCGTCGGCCCGGAGTGCCGCACCGCCGTGCCCGCCGCCTCGTGCGGGCTCCTGCCCGCGCGGGCCTCCTCGCGCAGCCGGGACACCATCAGGATGTTGTAGTCCGTGCCGAGCGCGACCACGAACAAGTACATGATCACCGGGAGCATGAACATCAGCCCCGGCTGACTGCCGATCTGCGTGAAGAGGAAGGACGTCGCCCCGAGCGTCGCGCCGAAGCCGAGCGCCACCGACACCATCAGGTACCAGGGCGCGACCAGGCTGCGCAGGAGCAGTCCGAGGATGACCATGATGCAGAGCGCGGCGACGGGGAAGACCACCGAATAGTCCCGGTCCACCGCCTTGTTGATGTCGACGTACACCGCGGTGATGCCGCCGACCAGCGCCCGCGTCCCCTCCGGCGCGTCCGCGTGGGCGGCCGGGCGCAGGTCGTCCTTGACCGTGTCCATCGCCGCTTCGGAGGCGGGCGGATCGTCGAGTACGACGCTGAAGGCCGCGGCGGTGCCGTCCTTGCTCGGCGTGGCGGCGGAGACCGTGCCGACGCCGTCGACATCGGCCAGGGACTTCCGGAACTCCGCCGTCATGGCCGCCGTCAGGGGCGTGTCCGCCGACGTCGACGTCAGGTAGACGCTCGTCGGGTCGGTCGTGCCCGCGGGGAAGCCCTTCTCCAGGTTCTGCAGGGCGACCATCGACTCCTTCGTCTTGGGCAGGGAGGACGTCGACAGGTCGAAGTTGGCCTTGTAGCCGAGGGCGCCCAGGGCCAGTACGCCCATGAAGAGCGCCGACACCAGGGCCCACACGGCGGGCCGGCGGGCGATCGAGGCGCCGAGCTTGGCGAAGCCCGCGCCCTGCGGTTCGCGCTGCCAGGACTTGGAGGGCCAGAAGACCTTGGTGCCGAGGAGGGAGACCACGGCCGGGACGAGGGTCAGGCCCGCGCACAGGGTCACGAACACGGCGATGGCGAGGGCCGGGCCCATCGACCTGAGCATGCCGAGGGTGGAGAGCGCGAGCGCGGCGAAGGCGACGATGACCGCGCCGGCCGCCGAGGTGATGGCTTCGCCGACCCGTTCCACGGCGTGCACCATGCCGCTCTTGGGGTCCTCCCCCGCCCGGAGCGCCTCGCGGTATCTGAACAGCAGGAACAGGATGTAGTCCGTGCCGACGCCGAACAGGACGACGGTGAGCAGTTCCTGGATCGAGGAGTCCGCCTTCATGTCGAACGCCTTGTTGGCGGAGGCGATCAGGCCGGTCGCGAGCGGCGAGATGAGGCCGATCAGAACCACCGGGAGCAGCGCGATGATGGGGCTGCGGAAGATCAGCAGGAGCAGCACGACGATGATGACGATCGTGCCGACGCCGACGAGGAGGCCCGCGCGCTCGGAGGCCTCGGACTCGTCGAGGGCGGTGGCGGCGGAGCCGGTGACGCCGGCCGTGAGGTCCGTGCCGTCGATCGCCTGCTGGAGGTCGGTGCGCAGGGTCTTCACCGCGTCCTGCTCGGACGTGTCGGCGGGGTCCGTCAGCTTCGGCATGGCGACCATCGAGGTCTGGACGAGCCGGTTCGGGGACGGCTGTCCGGGGACGACGGCCTCCACCTTCGGGATGTCCTTGGCCGTCAACTCCCGCGATACGCGGATGACTTCGGCGGAGTCGGCGGCGGTCATCCGCTTGCCGTCGGCGCGCTGGAAGACGATGACGGCGCCGATGTTCTGCTGCTTGGGGAACTCGGACTCCTGGACGGCGGACGCCTCGATCGACTCGTAGGAGTCGGGCAGGAAGCTCGCCTCGTCGGAGCTGGAGGTCAGCTTGGGGGCCAGGGAGATCACGGCGGCCGCCACGACGACCCAGCCGAGGATGACCCACCAGGGCCTGCGGACCACGAACCGCCCGAGGCTTTCGAACATCGCTCACGTCTCCCGTCGCCGCCCCCGGGTCACCCGGCCAGCCTCACCCGGACGGCCGGGGTCCGCCACTCGGGGCGCCGGCAGGACCATGGGCATGCGGCACGTGCCTCCCGGCCGACGGACGGCATCACTCCGCAACCCGGTTTCACAGATATATGCGCGAGGTATTCCGGGGCGGTGCTCGCGGGCGTACATTCCCTTCACCGTCGGCGTACCGGGGGACGCACGGATGAGCGATGTCGGTGCTGTTCATCCTCCATCGCGGCTCTCTGCGCGCCCGTCGGCGCATGGCAGGCACAAGCTCAGCGGGAGCACCTGCGGGCGGACCCGGCCGCTCCCCTCGGAACCCACCCCCCGGCCGGGTCACGCCGTGCCCGCCCTGCGTTTTCACCGCGCCCCGAGGCCAGGTCACCTGCCAGGCTCCGGGCACGAGCGCCTGTCCTGGGCCACGGAACCCCTCCCCGGCCCCGTTCCTCGATCGCCGGAGGGTCTTGTCCGGGCGGTGCGGGCAGGCACTATGGGGGCCATGAGTGACAGCAACGGGTCCATGCCCGACTGGGAGAAGCGTTTCCGGGCGCCGCGGGTGTCCCTGCCCGACTGGGCCGAGGACGCCCCGGACCACTCCCTGTTCGTGTCGAACGCCACGGGGACGTACGAGCTCTACGCGTGGGACCGGGCGACGGACACCCAGCGCCGGGCGACGGACCGGGCGAACGGGACGACGGACGGGGTGCTCTCCCCCGACGGCGCGTGGATCTGGTGGTTCAACGACAAGGACGGGGACGAGTTCGGCGTCTGGCTGCGCCAGCCCTTCGCCGGCGGCCCGGACACCGAGGCGGTCCCGGGCCTGGAGCCCTCCTACCCGGCGGGGCTCGCCATCGGCCGCGACGGGCACACGGCGGTCGTCGGCCGGTCCACGGACGAGGACGGGACGACGATCCATGTCGTGCGGCCGGGTTCCGACGAGCCCGTGGAGATCTACCGGCACCGCGAGTCCGCGGGCGTCGGCGACCTGAGCCACGACGGCACCCTGATCGCGATCGAGCACACCGAGCACGGCGACGCGATGCACTCGGCGCTGCGCGTCGTCCGGCTCGACGGGTCGACCGTCGCCGAGCTCGACGACACCAGGGGCGGCGAGGAGGAGCTGGGCCTCGAAGTGCTCGGCTTCGCGCCCGTGGAGGGCGACACCCGGCTCCTCGTCGGGCACCAGCGGCGCGGCCGCTGGGAGCCGATGGTGTGGGACATCGCCTCCGGCGAGCAGACCGACCTCGCCCTCGACCTGCCGGGCGACGTGTCGGCGGAGTGGTACCAGGACGGCTCGGCCCTGCTGATCGCCCACGAGTTCGAGGCCCGCGGCGACCTGTGGCGGTACGAGTTCGCGACCGGCGCGCTGACGAAGATCGACACCCCGCCCGGCACGGTCTCCGGCGCCACGGTCCGGCCCGACGGCAGCGTCGAGTACCTGTGGTCGTCGGCAGCCCAGCCGCCGGTCGTCCGCTCGACCACGGGCGACGTCGTCCTCGATCCGCCCGGCCCGCGCGCCCCCGCGTCCGTGCCGGTGGAGGACGTGTGGGTGGAGGGTCCCGGCGGCCGCATCCACGCCCTCGTACAGAAGCCGGCGGGCGCGAGCGGCCCGCTGCCCACCGTCTTCGAGATCCACGGCGGCCCCACCTGGCACGACTCGGACTCCTTCGCGGCGGGCCCGGCGGCCTGGATCGACCACGGGTACGCGGTGGTCCGGGTCAACTACCGCGGCTCGACCGGCTACGGCCGGGAGTGGACGGACGCGCTCAAGCACCGCGTCGGCCTGATCGAGCTGGAGGACATCGCGGCGGTGCGGGAGTGGGCGGTCACGTCCGGCCTCGCCGACCCCGAGCGTCTCGTCCTGGCCGGCGGCTCCTGGGGCGGCTACCTCACCCTGCTCGGCCTCGGCACCCAGCCGGGCGCCTGGGCGGTGGGCCTCGCGGCGGTCCCGGTCGCGGACTACGTCACGGCGTACGAGGACGAGATGGAGGCCCTCAAGGCCCTCGACCGCACGCTCTTCGGCGGCTCCCCCGAGGAGGTGCCGGACCGCTTCACGGCGTCGTCCCCGCTCACGTACGTCGACGACGTGAAGGCCCCGGTCTACCTCTCGGCGGGGCTCAACGACCCGCGCTGCCCGATCCGCCAGATCGACAACTACGTGGCCCGGCTCGCGGCCCGCGACGCCGTGCACGAGGTGTACCGGTACGACGCCGGGCACGGCTCCCTCGTCGTCGACGAGCGCATCAAGCAGGTCGCGCTCGAACTGGACTTCGCGCGGCGCCACTTGCCGAGCTGACACCGCGGCCGGCCGTACGTCCCGCCCGGCATGAGGTGGGGGGTCGCAGGAAAGGGCTTTATATCGGACCCGTACCGTGGAAGGCGTGTACCGGTTCCTGCTGACCCCCCGCTGGCTGGGGATCCACCTCTTCGTGCTGCTCGCGATCCCCTTCTGCGTCTTCATGGGCTCGTGGCAGCTCGGCCGTTTCGAGGACCGGGTGCAGGACCACCGGTCCGCGACGGAACAGACCAGGACGGACAAGAAGGCCGCGGCCGAGCCGCTCGCCTCGCTGCTGCCCGTCACCACCGAGACCTCCGGCAAGCGGGCCACCACGACCGGCCACTACGCCAAGCAGCTCCTGGTCCCGAACCGCGACCTGGACGGCCGCGACGGCTACTACGTCGTGACGCTGCTCAAGGTCGACGGCACCGGCAAGGCGCTGCCGGTGGTCCGCGGCTGGCTGCCCGGCACGGCGTCCGCCGCGAAGGCGCCCGCCCCGCCGAAGGGCGACGTCACGGTGGTCGGCGCGCTCCAGGCGTCCGAGTCGCAGGGCTCGAACGGGGTGACCGCGGCCGGCGGCCTGCCCTCCGGTCAGCTCGGCATGATCAGCGCGGCGTCCCTGGTGAACGTCGTGCCGTACGACGTCTACGACGCCTGGGTCACGCTCGACAAGGCGGACGCCACCATGACGGCGGTCCCGGCCACCGCCCCCTCGGGCAGCGGCCTGGACCTGAAGGCGTTCCAGAACCTCGGCTACACCGGCGAATGGTTCGTCTTCGCGGGCTTCGTGGTCTTCATGTGGTTCCGCCTGGTCCGCCGGGAGGCCGAAGCCCTCCGCGACGCGGAGCTGGGCGTGGCCACCTCCTAGGGCCAAACTCCCGTCTGCCTCGCGACGCCTGGCACGTGCTCTCCCAAGCTCTCAACTCCGTTCGAGCAGGGGAGACCCCGTTGACGCCGCGAGGCCGCCCTCCGGGCGACGACGGGAGCGTGAAGACAGGCCCTAGGACCTCACGGTCACGACGCGGGCAGCAGCCCCGTCCGGTACACGGTTCCCGCACACGCGTCGGGGATCGTCGCGGCGGCGGCAGGCGCTCCGGGCTCCGCCGTGTGCGACACGACGACGCTGCCGTCCTCGGTCCCCTCTGACCCCAACTGCGTCGCCAGCTGCGCGGTGTCCGCGCTGTCCCCGGCCGTCGGCGTCGTGTCGCCGCTCGTCGACGGGGAGGGCGAGGGCTCCTCGCCACCGCCGGTGCCTCCGCTGCCGCCCCCCGCGGGGGTGCACGGCGCGGACGGCACCCAGGCGAACCGCACCTCGTACGCCTTGCCGGGCTCCAGCACCAGCTGGCTCGGCTCGGTCGACGGGTCGGGCAGACCTGCCGCCCGGTCGCCGGAGGTGTGGTCGACGACGCTCACCTTGGCCGGGTCGGCCGCGCCCTGGGCGATGGTGACGAGGCTGCCGCCGCTGTCCACCGTGCAGTTGTCGGTGGAGGTGTTGGTGACGCGGAAGGAGCCGTAGACCGTGCCGCCCGCGTCGGGCTGGCCGACGGTCGGCACCGGGGTGCCCAGCTCGTTCGCGTCACAGGTCGGGGAGGACGCGGCGGCCGTGGACGCCGGATCGGTGCCCGCGGTCGCGCCGCTGCCCGAGCCCTTGCCCTGGTCGCCCTTCTTGCCCTTGTTCCCGTCCTTGCCCTTGTCCTTGGAGTGCGAGGGCGAGCCGGCGGAGTCGTGACCGCCGGCTCCGGCGGATTTTCCCGAGCCGCCGCTGCCCTGGGTCGCCGTGCTGTTGCCCGCGATGGAGGGCCGGTCGCCGGAGGTCGTCGAGTTCGTCACGTGCAGCACCGCGGGCACCGCCATCGCGACGAAGACGCCGGCGGCGATGGCGCCGACGGTGGCCTGCCGCCTGCGGGCCCGCCGCGCCGGTACCGCCCGGCGCAGATGGTCGAGTGCCGCGTCCGTGTTACCGGGAGGGCCGATCTCCGCGACGGCCTGCCGCATCATGCGCCGCAGTGCGAGTTCGTCGTCTCCGAGGCCGGCGCCGGAATCGGCACCGGTCCCGCCGTGGGGCTCGGAGCCGCTCGCGTCGTCGGCCGCCGCATCGGCCGGACGACGGGGTCCGTCGTTCACAGTTGAGTTCCCAGCATGTCGGTCCTGCGTGTGCTGCTCGTGCGTACCGGGCCAGTCGTCCGGCTCACGGGGGGTGGCAGGGCTCATACCGGCTCCTCCATGGCGACCCGCAGGGCCGCGATACCGCGAGAGCCGTACGCCTTCACCGAGCCGAGGGATATCCCGAGCGCCTCGGCGACCTGAGCCTCGGTCATGTCCGCGAAATAGCGCAGGACGAGGACCTCGCGCTGGCGCCGCTGCAGGCCCTTGAGCGCCTTCTTCAGGGCGTCGCGCTCCAGAAGGTCGTACGCACCCTCCTCCGCGCTCGCCATGTCGGGCATCGGCTTGGTGAGCAGCTTCAGGCCGAGGATGCGCCGACGCAGCGTGGACCGCGACAGGTTCACGACCGTCTGGCGCAGATACGCGAGCGTCTTCTCCGGGTCGCGCACTCTCTTGCGCGCCGAGTGGACGCGGATGAACGCCTCCTGGACGACGTCCTCGCAGGAGGCGGTGTCGTCGAGGAGCAGCGCCGCGAGCCCCAGCAGGGAGCGGTAATGGGCGCGATACGTCTCGGTGAGGTGATCGACTGTGGTGCCGGCCGCCATCGTCTCGTCAGCGCCCTGCAGTTGCGCCGGTATGCGCGCGGGCATGGGGGCGATCACCGGCATGCCGCCGGGCGCGCCCCCGCGGGGACGACGCACACCAAGGGGTGGGCGCAGGGCCGCTGCGCCCCTCGCCTGTACCGCTGTGAATTCCAGTACCTCTGCTGCCACGACTGTTGGACACGCTTCCCCCCGTCAGGGTTGTACGCGTCCGGCGCCCCATTTGCGACAGACTTCGCCACCGTCACCGCTGGCGCCGCGTCAAATGCCGACATGCGTACCTGCTCTTCCCCTATGCCCTTGGTTGCTCTGTGCGAGACGACACCTCGGAAGGGCGCCCGCAAAGACGCTCCCCGTCCTGCATGCGGTTGCAGAACGGGGAGGGGAATCTTCGAACGCTCCAAGGCCCCGGTTCAAGTGGTATGGACCAGCGCCACATACACAGAACCTACACAGATCTTAGGAGTCGATCCGAATATGGGAAGGGGCGGCCCGCAGTGCGGACGGAGACGAACGGTGGCAGATACACACAAGGCTGGACAGGCCGTGCCGGGGGTCACGCCCCGCTGAACTCGGCCGCCACCAGTTCGGCGATCTGCACGGTGTTCAGCGCGGCCCCCTTGCGCAGGTTGTCCCCGCACACGAAGAGTTCGAGCCCGGCCGGATCGTCGAGCGAGCGCCGCACGCGGCCCACCCACGTCGGGTCGGTGCCCACCACGTCGGCGGGCGTGGGGAACTCCCCCGCGGCCGGGTTGTCGAAGAGCACGACGCCGGGCGCGGTGGCGATGATCTCGCGCGCCTTGTCCACGGTGACCTCGCGCTGGAAGCGGGCATGGACGGTCAGGGAGTGCGTCGTGACGACGGGCACCCGGACACAGGTCACGGCGACCCTCAGGTCGGGCAGCCCGAGGATCTTGCGGGACTCGTCCCGCACCTTCATCTCCTCCGAGGAGTAGCCGCCCTCGGCGAGCGACCCGGCCCACGGCACGACGTTCAGCGCGACGGGCTCGGGGAACGGCCCGGTCCGGTCGCCGACGACACGTCGTACGTCACCGGGGCTGGTCCCCAGTTCCATCCCCGCGACGAGGGAGAGCTGCGCGCGCAGCGTCTCGACGCCGGCCCGGCCGGCCCCGCTCACCGCCTGGTACGAGGAGACGACCAGCTCGTGCAGCCCGAACTCGGCGTGCAGCGCGCCGACCGCCACGATCATCGACAGGGTCGTGCAGTTGGGGCTCGCGACGATGCCGCGCGGCCGCACGCGCGCGGCGTGCGGATTGACCTCGGGGACGACGAGCGGAACGTCGGCGTCCATCCGGAAGGCGGCCGAGTTGTCGACGACGACGGCGCCCTTGGACACGGCGATCGGCGCCCACCGGGCGGCCACCTCGTCGGGTACGTCGAACAGCGCGACGTCGACCCCGTCGAGCGCGGACTCCGCCAGCGCGAGGACCTCGACCTCCTCGCCGCGCACGGTGAGCTTGCGCCCGGCCGAGCGGGGCGAGGCGATCAGCCGGATCTCGCCCCAGATGTCCGCGTGCTGCGACAGGATCTGCAGCAGAACGGCGCCGACGCTCCCGGTCGCTCCCACGACCGCGAGCGTCGGACGCCCTGCCAGAGTTTCGGCCATCAGCGGCCGGTGCCTCCGTAGACCACGGCCTCGTCGGAGTCCGAGTCGAGTCCGAAGGCGGAGTGCACGGCGCGCACGGCCTCGTTCACGTCGTCGGCACGCGTGACGACGGAGATGCGGATCTCCGAGGTGGAGATCAGCTCGATGTTGACGCCCGCGTCGGTCAGCGCCTCGAAGAACCCGGCCGTGACACCCGGGTTCGTCTTCATACCGGCGCCCACGAGGGAGATCTTGGCGATCTGGTCGTCGTAGCGCAGGGACTCGAAGCCGACGTTGGCCTTCTGCTTCTCCAGGGCGTCGATGGCCTTGCGGCCCTCGGTCTTGGGGAGCGTGAAGGAGATGTCCGTCAGCCCGGTGGACGCGGCGGAGACGTTCTGGACGATCATGTCCAGGTTGATCTCGGCGTCCGCGACGGCCCGGAAGATCTTCGCGGCCTCGCCCGGCTTGTCCGGGACGCCGACGACGGTGACCTTCGCCTCGGAGGTGTCGTGCGCGACACCGGAGATGATCGCCTGCTCCACGGACTCTGCCCCTTGCTTCTTCACGAGCGGTTCGTTGCTGACCCAGGTGCCCTGCAGCCCGCTGAAGCTGGACCGCACGTGGATCGGGATGTTGTAGCGGCGGGCGTACTCCACGCAGCGGTGGAGCAGCACCTTCGAACCGGAGCTGGCGAGCTCCAGCATGTCCTCGAAGGAGATCCAGTCGATCTTCCGCGCCTTCTTCACGACGCGCGGGTCGGCGGTGAACACGCCGTCGACGTCCGTGTAGATCTCGCAGACCTCGGCGTCGAGCGCGGCGGCCAGGGCGACGGCCGTCGTGTCGGACCCACCGCGACCGAGCGTGGTGATGTCCTTCTTGTCCTGCGACACACCCTGGAACCCGGCGACGATGGCGATGTTGCCGTCGTCCAGGGACTCCTTGATACGCCCCGGCGTGACGTCGATGATCCGGGCTTTGTTGTGCACCGAGTCGGTGATGACGCCGGCCTGACTGCCCGTGAACGACTGGGCCTCGTGGCCCAGGTTTTTGATCGCCATGGCCAGCAGGGCCATGGAGATCCGCTCTCCGGCGGTCAGCAGCATGTCGAACTCTCGTCCGGCAGGAATCGGAGATACCTGCTCGGCGAGATCGATCAACTCGTCCGTCGTGTCGCCCATCGCGGACACCACGACAACCACCTGGTTGCCGTTCTTCTTGGCGTCCACAATGCGCTTGGCGACCCGCTTGATGCCCTCGGCATCTGCAACGGAGGAGCCTCCGTACTTCTGCACGACAAGGCCCACGTGCGCTCCTCGCTCAGTCCGTCTGTCACCGCATGTACGTATGCGTACTGCGGTCGGCTCAGTTTAACGAGCGGCCGAAATCCGCCCCGGCGATATCGCATCGTGAGATGTCCCGCCCACGAGTTGATCACCAGGTCTTCGGCAACCGGCGTCCGGCCGCTCCGCACAAGCGCATGCCCGCGCCTTGTGAAGGGCAACCGGGAAAGTGGGGCGGCTCACACGGACAGGGTTACGTCACCGAAATCCCCGGAGCCGCCGTCCGTAACCCTCCCTCCCTACGTTCCCGACCCAGGCCCGTCCGTCTCTCGCAGACGGTGACGATCCGGATCGCTCGCACGGCACCGGGACAGGGCAGCGCGCTGAAGAGTCCCGACCGGCCGCTGCGTTCCGGAGGTTGCCCGTGGCACCCGTGCCCGAAATGTTCGACGTATCCGATGCGTTCGACGTACCCGAAGTGTTCGACGTACTCGTCAAGGACGCCCGCCTGCTCGTCGTGGACGGCGAGCGGGAGATCCCCGGCGGCTGGGTGGCCGTACGGGACGGGCGCGTGGCGGCCGTCGGCGCGCCCGGCTCCGAGCCCGCCGCCCGCGAGGTGATCTCCGCGGCGGGCCGCCTGGTGACACCGGGCCTGATCAACACCCACCACCACATCTACCAGAACCTCACGCGCTCCTACGGGCCCGCGGTCAACGGCAGCCTCTTCTCCTGGCTGACCACGCTGTACCCGCTCTGGGCCGCGCTCGACGAGGAGGCCGTGTACGTGTCGACGTACGTCGGCATGGCCGAGCTCCTCATGGGCGGCTGCACGACGTCCATGGACCACCTGTACGTCCATCCGCGCCCGTACCTCGTGGACGCCGGGATCCACGCGGCCAAGGACATCGGCTTCCGCTTCCACGCCACGCGCGGCTCGATGACGCGCTCGGTGGAGGACGGCGGCCTGCCACCGTCCTCGGTGACCCAGACCGAGGACGAGGTGCTCGCGGACAGCGAACGCGTCATCGCGGCCCACCACGACCGCGCCCCGGGGGCGCTGGTCCGCGTGGCGCTCGCCCCCTGCTCCCCCTTCTCGGTCACCAAGGAGCTGATGACGGCGACGGCCGAGCTGGCCGAACGCCACGACGTCCGCCTCCACACCCACCTCGCCGAGGACCCCGACGAGGACACGTACTGCCTGGAGACGTACGGCTGCCGTCCCGTCGAGTACTTCGAGGACACGGGCTGGCTGACCGACCGGTCGTGGGTCGCCCACTGCATCCACCCGAACGACGCGGAGCTGGCGAGGCTCGCCGCCGCCGGGGTCGGTGTCGCCCACTGCCCCAGCTCCAACATGCTCATCGGCGGCGGCACGGCCCGGGTCCGCGAGATGCGCGAGCTCGGCCTGCCGGTCGGCCTCGGCTGCGACGGCTCGGCGTCCACCGACCACGCGTCGCTGTGGATGGAGACGCGGGGCGCCCTGCTGCTGGGGCGCTACCGCGGCGGCCCGGCCGCGATGACGGCCCGCGACGCCCTCGACATCGCGACCCGCGGCTCGGCCCAATGCCTGGGCAGGGCCGACGAGTTGGGGCATCTGCGCCCCGGCGCCTGTGCGGACCTGGTGATCTGGGACCTGCACGAGGTCGCCCTGGCCGGCGCGTACAGCGACCCGGTGGAGGCCTGGCTGCGCTGCGGCCCCGCGCGGGCCTGGACGACGATGGTCGGCGGCCGCGTCCTGGTCGACCGGGGCGAACCGGTCCTGGCCGGTCTCACGGACGCCCTGCGCACGCACGGCCGGATCGCACGGTCGATGCAGGGCCTCGCCGAGAAGGCCGGGGTGACGACGCGATGACGACGACCACCCCCGCGACCACGACCGTGCCGGCGCCCTCGCGCGAGGCTTCCCTCGACCTCGTCCACGGCATCGACGACAAGCCCCCGCTGCCTCGGACCCTGCTCCTCGGCGTCCAGCAACTCCTGGTGTCCAACGTGTGGTTGGACCCGCTGTTCATCGCCGGTGTCGGCGGCCTCTCCTCCGGCCTGGCGACGAGCCTGGTCACGGTCACCTTCCTGGCGGCGGGCCTCGCCACGCTCGTCCAGACCACGAAACTGGTCCGGCTGCCGATCGTCGAGGGCCCGTCGTCGGCGTTCGACGCGATGGCGATCGCCGCGGCCAAGAGCGGTCAACTGGCCGCGGCGACGACCGGGTTGGTGATCGGCGCGGCGCTGGTGCTGCTGGCGTCGGTGACGGGCGCCCTGCGCCACATCCGTAAGGTCTTCACGCCCGCGGTGACCGGCACGGTGATGCTCCTCGTGGGGCTGCTCCTGGCACAGTTCACGTTCCTGGAGTTCTTCGGCGGCGACTCGACAGCCGCCGACTTCGCGTCACCCGCCGTCGTCCTGCCGGCCGTCGCGACCTGTGCGACCGTCGTCGTCTGCGGGTTCCTGAAGCGCGGCGACCTGCGCATGTACTCCTTCCTCGTGGCCCTCGTCGTCGGCGACGCGCTCGCCGCCTGCACCGGCCGCCTCGACTTCTCCGCGGTCGGCGACGCGGCCTGGTTCGCCCTTCCCACGTTCCTGCCGTACGGGGCGCTGGACTTCGACCCGGCGCTCACCGTCACGATGGTCGTGATCTTCCTGGCCGCCGTCGCCGAGGCGGTCGGCTGCTACGAGACGACGGCGGAGCTCACCGGTGAACGTCTCAGCGACCGTCGCGTGGCGAACGGCGTCGCGGGCGAGGCGGGCGGCTCGCTCGTCTCCGGCCTGTTCGGCGGCTTCGGCACGACGGCGTACGCGCAGAACCTGGGCGTCGTCCGGCTGACCCGGGTCGCGAGCCGCCACACGGTACGGGTCACGGCGCTGGTGCTCATCGCGCTCGCCTTCCTGCCGAAGGCGGCGGCGGTGCTGGTGGCGACCCCGGCCCCGGTGGTCGGCGGCCTGTTCCTGCCCGCGGCCGGTTCGGTGGTCTTCGCGGGGATCACGATCCTGGCCCGGGTGCGCGACGACGACCGGGCGGTGCTCGTGGCCGTCCTCGCGGTGATGGCGGGGCTCGGCGTGCCGGGCCTGGGGGCGGCGCTGACCGACCGGCTGCCCGGCGTCGTCGGGGACCTCGCCGGGCAGGGGATCGTGGTCGGGACGGTGGCCGCGGTGCTGCTGCAGGTGCTCCTCGTACAGCTGCCCGGGTGGGTCCGGGCCCGGAGCGCTACTTGACGGGGCGCAGCCCCAGCGGGCCCGCGATCTCCTCCGCCATGACCCGGCCCGCCTCCTCCTCGAGGGCGTCCTCGCCGGCCGACAGGTCCTCGTCGGTGTCGAGGCCGTCGAGCTCGGGGAGCGGCTGGTTCAGGCGGACGTGGGCGACCAGGGACTGCAGGGCGCGCAGCGTCGCGGACGCCGTGGAGCCCCAGTTGGAGAAGTACGAGAACTGCCACCACCACAGGGCCTCGGTCACCCGGCCCGCGCGGTAGTGGGCCATGCCGTGGCGCAGGTCGGTAACGACGTCGGCCAGGTCGTCGGAGATGCGGGCCGCGACGGGCGCCTTGCGGGGCTCGTACGGGTCGAAGACCTCGGAGTAGACGTCGATCGGGTCCAGCATGAGGGCCAGGCGCTCGCGCAGGTCGTCGACGTCGGGCTCCGGGCCGAGGTCCGGCTCGTAGCGCTCGTCCGGGAGGATGTCCTCGTGCGCGCCGAGCCGGCCGCCCGCCAGCATCAGCTGCGAGACCTCCAGGAGGAGGAACGGCACGGCGGAGTCCGGCTCGTCGCCCTTGGCGATCTCGCTGACCGCGACGATGAACGACTCGACCTGGTCGGAGATCTGGACCGCGAAGTCGTTCGGGTCCTGGGTGGTGGAGTGCAGCGTGACCGCGTCAGGCGTCTGAGCCGCCTGCGGCACCTGCGACTGAGTTGTCTCGGGTGTCTCGGGTGTCTTAGACATCTAGGAGTCTTCTCCCCTCGAAGGCGCGGCCGAGGGTGACCTCGTCCGCGTACTCCAGGTCGCCCCCGACGGGGAGGCCGCTGGCCAGGCGGGTGACCTTCAGGCCCATGGGCTTGATCATGCGGGCGAGGTACGTCGCCGTCGCCTCGCCCTCCAGGTTCGGGTCGGTCGCGAGGATCAGCTCGGTGACCGTGCCGTCCGCGAGGCGGGCGAGCAGTTCCCTGATCCGCAGATCGTCCGGGCCGACGCCCTCGATCGGGCTGATCGCGCCGCCGAGGACGTGGTACTTGCCCCGGAACTCACGGGTCCGCTCGATCGCGACGACGTCCTTCGGCTCCTCGACCACGCAGATGACGGAGAGGTCGCGGCGCGGGTCGCGGCAGATGTTGCACAGCTCTTCCTGCGCCACGTTCCCGCAGGTCGCGCAGAAGCGGACCTTCGCCTTGACCTCCATCAGGGCCTGCGCGAGCCGCCGTACGTCCGTCGGCTCCGCCTGCAGGATGTGGAAGGCGATCCGCTGCGCGCTCTTGGGACCGACGCCGGGCAGCCTGCCCAACTCGTCGATGAGGTCCTGGACCACGCCTTCGTACACGGATCAGCTGCCTTCCGGTGGGGTGTCGCTCGGTACGTACGGTAGTTGGCGCGGCGCCTAGAAGGGGAGGCCCGGGATGCCGCTGCCGCCGCCCAGACCCTGGGCGAGGGGGCCCAGCTTCTGCTGCTGGAGCGTCTGCGCGTTCTCGTTGGCCGCCGCCACCGCCGCGATCACGAGGTCGGCGAGGGTCTCGGTGTCCTCCGGGTCGACCGCCTTCGGGTCGATCGTCAGGGCCCGCAGTTCACCCGAGCCCGTCACCGTCGCCTTGACGAGGCCGCCGCCCGCCTGGCCCTCGACCTCGGTCCGCCCCAGCTCTTCCTGAGCCTTCGCGAGGTCCTGCTGCATCTTCTGGGCCTGCTGGAGCAGCTGCTGCATGTTGGGCTGGCCACCACCGGGGATCACGATTCAGCTCCTGGGGTCCGGGTGCGTTCTGTCGGTCTGCGTACGGCGTGCATACGGCGTACGTACCGAGCCTACGTGGTCCCGGGGGCCACCGCCCTGAGGTCTTTCACTGCACTCTTTCGAGTGAGATGGGCCGCTTTCCTATACCCGATGAAGGCCCACTTCTAGGGGTAAAACCCGCGAAAGCGGGTCCTTGGCCACCCATTGGGCGGTAGGAAGATGCTGCACATTCAGCCCCATCCGTAACCAGTAGAGCCAGCAGAGCCAGTAGAGGTCGAGGGAGTGCCGGGTGAGCCAGCCGGAGATGCAGCCCGAAGGACCGCCCCAGGAGGATCCCGGGACGGGCGACCTCACGGGGCGGACGTTTCCGCTCGGCGACTGGGGTGAGCCCGCCGAGCGGCTCGACGAGCTGTACCGGTGGGTGGAGCAGGGCGCCCTGCGGACCCAGGCCTGGTATCTCGCCGACCGCGCGTGGAAGCGGCGCGGGGCCCGGGTGCTGCGCGCCGGTGCGGCGCTCGGGGCCGTGTGCGGGGGCGTGCTGCCGCTGCTCGATCTGACGGGCACGGCGGGGGGTGTCGCGCCCTGGGGGTACGTGTCCCTGCTGCTCGCCGTGGCGTGCGTCGGATGCGACCGGTACTTCGGGCTCACCTCCGGGTGGATAAGGGACGTCGCCACCGCGCAGGCCGTGCAGCGGCGGTTGCAGGTGCTGCAGTTCGACTGGGCCTCGGAGAACGTGCGCGAGGTGCTCGGGCCGACGGACGGCACGGCGAGCGAGGCGGCCGAGCGGTGTCTCGGGGTGCTGCGGAGGTTCTCCGAGGACGTGACGGAGCTGGTGCGGGCGGAGACCGCGGACTGGATGGTGGAGTTCCGGTCGGGGCCGGCGCCGCTGGTGATGCAGTCCTCGGTGCCGGGCGCTGCCGCGCGGGGGCCGGAGCCGAACGGGCCGGGGCGTTTCCCGCTGCCCCCCGGAGCCCGGCCGAACATGCCCCGGCAGCGCCCGCCGGAGCCCAGGTAGGGGTTCTCGGTCGCGTCGCCGGGGGCGGGTCTCGGCGTGGCCGGTCGCGCGGTTCCCCGCGCCCCTGAGGCATGCGCTGCGCGCAGCCTCCCCGGGCGAGCGGAGCTCGCTCCAGGGGCGCGGGGCTGTGCCGATCAGCGGCTCCGCCGCGGGGCGCGAGAAGCCCCACCGGGCCGCAGTCGCACGACAAGGGGAACCCGGCAGTCGCGGCGGCGGGGCTAGGGTGGCCGGACGACAATCGCCCGGCCACCCTGGAGAGCCGCACCGTGCCCCCCGCATCCGACGGTCCCACCGTCACCCGCTCCACCCTGCGCCAGCAGATCGCGGACGCGTTGCGCGACGAGATCCTCGGGGGGCGGCTGGCGCCCGGCCAGGAGTTCACCGTCAAGGAGATCGCCGACGGGTACGGGGTGTCGGCGACGCCGGTCCGCGAGGCCCTGGTCGACCTGACCGCGCAGGGCCTGCTCGATTCGGCCCAGCACCGCGGCTTCCGCGTCCACGAGTACTCCCTCGCCGACTACCGGGCCATGATCGAGGCCCGCAGCCTGGTCGCCGACGGCATCTTCCGCGGGCTCGCCGAGAACGCCCCGCAGGCCCCCGTCACGGCCGCCGCCCTGACCGGGGTGCGCCGCCGCGGCGAGGAGGCGGCCCGGGCCGCGGCCGCCGGTGACCTGAACGTCCTGATCGGCTACGACCTGCGGTTCTGGCGGGAGCTCTCGGCGCTGTTCGGGAACTCCTACCTCTCCGACTTCTTCCACCGGCTGCGGGTGCAGTCCTGGATGTGCGCGGTGCCGCATCTGCGCCGGGCCGGGGAGCTGCGGGGCCGTCTGTGGGCCGGGCACTGCGAGCTGGTGGACGCCCTCTCCCGCAGGGACGCGCGGGCCGCGCACGCGATCATCGCCTCGTACAACACGGATTCGCTCGCGCTGGTCGAGAGCATCACCGGCGAGCGGGGCCGGGAGGGCCGGTAGGCCCCATCCGCAGTGGGTACCTGCAAGACAGGTCTGCCCCGGCCCGACGCGCATTACGCTGGCGCTGACGCCTCGACGTCTCCGACTCTAAGGAGCCCCCTTGGCCTGTGACCTGTGGCTCGTCCCCCTCGTCGACGTGCTGTGCCACAGCCCCGACAATCCCTTCGCCGAAGAACTCGCGCTCTACGACAAGGCGTTGCACGAGGCAGGACTTCCGCCGGTGCCGGTCTACGCGTACATGCCGGGCCTGTCGGGCGACGTGGCGCCGGTCGCGGGGTTCGACTACGACGCGCTGCACTTCCTGCGGCGCGCGTACCTGCTGCAGTTGTGCGGGCTCGCGGTGACGCCGGTCGACGAACTCGGCGGGGACTACGAGCAGTTGCTGGAGATGTTCGAGAGCACGGCGCAGAGCTCGCACCTGGTCTGGCACTACGACCACGCGGGCGCGTACGTCCCGGTCGACTTCGGGACACCGCTGTCGAACGATGAACTGCTCGCCGGAGGCGGCCCGCTGGGCTCCTCGCACGCGCTGCTGCGGGAGCTGGAGTACGTGGCGCCGTCGATCGGCATAGACCCGGCGAACCCGCCGTCGGCGCCGGCGCCGCCCGCCGGGCCGACCGCCCTGGAGGAGCCGGCGGCCGCGGTGCCGTTGGACGACAGTCCGTTCGCGCGGGAGCGGCATGTGTGGCTGGGCCTGCACCAGGCGGCGACGCGCAGCCTGGCCCAGGGCTCGATGATCATCTTCAGCTGAGCCGTCCAGGTGGGCCGGTCCCCCGGCCCACCGGACAACGGCCCGCCTGGCAACGCCCCTACGCCACGTGCTCGTCCGCGACGGCGAGCGCCGCGTCGAGGGCGGCGAGGCCCTCCTTGGCCTCGGCCTCCGTGATGTTCAGCGGCGGCACGACGTGCGTGCGGTTCATGTTGATGAAGGGCCACAGGCCGTTCTTCTTGGCGGCGGCGCCGAACGCGGCCATCGGCGCGTTGTCCGCACCGGCCGCGTTGTACGGCACCAGCGGCTCGCGCGTCTCCTTGTCCCGTACGAGGTCCAGGGCCCAGAACATGCCGACGCCGCGCACCTCGCCGACCGACGGGTGCCGCTCGGCGAGCTCGCGCAGGGCGGGCTCGATGATCTCCGCGCCGGTCTTCGCGGCCTGCTCGACGATGCCCTCCTCCTCCATCACGTTGAGGGTGGCGACGGCGGCGGCGCAGGCCAGCGGGTGCCCGGAGTAGGTGAGACCACCCGGGTACGGGCGCTTGGCGAACGTCTCGGCGATCGCGCCGCTGATCGCGACACCGCCGAGCGGCACGTAGCCCGAGTTCACGCCCTTCGCGAAGGTCATGAGGTCCGGCGTGACGTCGTACAGGTCGGCGGCGAACCACTTGCCGGTGCGGCCGAAGCCCGCCATGACCTCGTCGAGGACGAAGACGATGCCGTACCTGTCGCACAGCTCACGGACACCGGCCAGGTAGCTCTTGGGCGGCAGCATGATGCCCGCCGTGCCCGGGACGGTCTCCAGGATGATCGCGGCGATCGTCGCCGGACCCTCGAACTGGATCGTGGACTCCAGGTGCTCCAGCGCGCGGGCGCACTCCTGCTCCTCCGTCTCGGCGTAGAAGCGCGAGCGGTACAGGAACGGCGCCCAGAAGCGGACGACGCCGGCCGAGCCGCTGTCGTTGGCCCAGCGGCGCGGGTCGCCGGTGACGTTGATGGCCTGCTGGGTGCCGCCGTGGTACGAGCGGTACGCGGAGAGCACCTTGGGGCGGCCCGTGTGCAGACGGGCCATGCGCAGGGCGTGCTCGACGGCGTCCGCGCCGCCGTTCGTGAAGAAGATCTTGTCGAGGTCGCCGGGGGTGCGCTCGGCGATGAGGCGTGCGGCCTCCGAGCGCGACTCGATGGCGAACGCGGGCGCGAACGTCGTCATCGTCGCGGCCTGCTCCTGGATCGCGGCGACGACCTTCGGGTGCTGGTACCCGATGTTCGTGTAGACGAGACCTGAGGTGAAGTCGAGGTAGCGGTTGCCGTCGTAGTCCCAGAAGTACGAGCCTTCGGCACCGGCGACGGCCAGCGGATCGATGAGCTCCTGTGCGGACCAGGAGTGGAACACGTGCGCACGGTCCGCGGCCTTGACGGCGGCGCCGACCTGGGGATTCGGCTGAGGGGTCATGGGGCCGAGGGTAAATGTCCGGTGCACCCGGGTGCCATCGGCGTCCTGTCTGTGGGACGCCGCCGAACCCGACAGACTGTCGCCCCCGCCGCCCTCCGTCGTTACCGGGCCGCTTTTAGCGTGGCGTTAGGAAACCGTCCGGCAGGGTGGGCGGCATGAAGTGGCGCAGCGTGGCGGCGACCGCGGCCTGGGTGGCCGTGTGCACGGCCGCGGGCGGGCTCGGTGCCTGGCAACTGGCGGGGGCGGACGCGACCGCGGGCGCCGGGACGGGGCCCCGGGGCCGGACCCTGGACGACGCGGCGGTACGGCGGGCCCTCGCCTCGGCGACGTCGTCCGCCGGGCCGTCGTCCGGGGCCTCTCCCGGTTCCTCGACCTCGGCGGACCGGCGGCGCACGCTGCGGTTCGTCGGGGGTTCGGCGACCGTGGAGTGCGGGGCGGACGGGACCGTGTACCTGGTGTCGTGGAGCCCCGCGGGGGGTTACGAGATCGATGGCGACGACGTCGTACGGGGGCCGGGGCGGGTGGCGCGGCTGAAGGTGGAACCCTCGGACGACGATGCGGATGATCTTGAGTATCGGGTGCGGTGCGGGGCGGGGTCTTCGGCCCGGGCCGAGCGGGTCGCGGAGTCGGACGATTGACGGCTTGTTCGTCGCCGGGTGCCGGCCGGTGGGGCTTCTCGCGCAGTTCCCCGCGCCCCTGGAAGCGAGCTCCGCTCGCCCAGGGGCAGTACCCGCAGACCGCCACGAACCGCACCCGGCAGACGAAATACGGTGACCCCATGCCCCATCTCCTGGTCATAGAGGACGACCCGGCGCTGCGCGGAGCGCTTGTGCGGGCCCTGAGCGACAAAGGGCACGCCGTCGCCACCGCGGCGAACGGCATGACGGGCCTCGACGCCGCCGTCACCGACCGCCCGGACCTCGTCGTCCTCGACCTGGGCCTGCCCGACGTGGACGGCGTGCAGGTGCTGCGGATGCTGCGGGCCGTCAGCGACGTACCGGTGATCGTGGCGACGGCCCGCGACGAGGAGCCGGAGATGGTGTCCGTGCTCGGCGAGGGCGCGGACGACTACATCGTGAAGCCGTTCGGCGCGGCCCAGTTGGACGCGCGGGTCAAGGCGGTGCTGCGGCGGCTCGGGCTGCCCGGCGACGCCGAGGAGCCGATCCGGGTCGGCGGGCTCGTGATGTCCCCGGGAGCGCGCGAGGTCACCCTCGACGGGCGCCGACTGGAGCTGACGCCGCGCGAGTTCGACCTGCTCGCGCATCTCGCCCGGCGCCCCGGCCAGGTCGTCTCGCGCCGGGAGCTGCTGGCCGAGGTGTGGCAGCAGCCGCTGGGCGGTGCCGACAAGACGGTCGACGTCCATCTGTCCTGGCTGAGACGGAAGTTGGGGGAGAGCGCGCAGGCGCCGCGCTATCTGCACACGGTGCGCACGGTGGGCGTGAAGCTGATGGCACCGCAGGGCAGCGAGGAGCCGTAGATGCGCCGGACCCTGCTCCTGCTCACGGCCGCGACCACGGCCCTGGTGCTCACCGCGCTGCTCGTCCCGCTCACGCTGCTCACCCGCAGCCACGCCGCGGACCGGGCGACCGCGGAGGCGACGGCCCGCGCGCAGTGGGTGGCCGCCGCGATGGGCCCCACGCTGGGCCGGGCGTCGGAGCGGGCCGACGCCGAACAGGCCGTGGAGAGCGTCAACTCGGCTTCCGGGCCCGGGACATCGATCGTCTTCGCCGACGGCGCGGTCATCGGCGCCCCTGCCGCCGTGACCGACGCGGTGCGGCTCGCCCGGGAGGGGCGGGCGTTCACCTACGAGCCCTCGGGCGGGGGACGGCAGGTCCTGGTGCCGGTCCAGGGCGCGGCCGCGGGCACCGCCGTGGTCCAAGTGACCATGAGCACGGGCCAGTTGTACGACGGCATGCTGTCGTCGTGGCTGACGCTCGCCGGGATCGGGGTCGGGCTCGTCCTCATCGGGCTGGTGCTCGCGGACCGGCTCGGGGCGCGGCTCGTCGGCGCGACGCGGGCGCTCGCGGGCACCGCGGACCGGCTCGCGACCGGTGACCTCACGGCGCGGGTGGAGCCGGACGGGCCGCCCGAACTCCGTTCCGTGGCATCCCAGTTGAACCATCTCGCGGCCCGCATCGACGAGCTGCTCACCGCCGAGCGGGAGAACGCCGCCGACCTCGCGCACCGGCTGCGCACCCCCGTCGCGGCGCTGCGGCTCGACGCGGAGGGGCTGCGGGACGCGGAGGAGGCGGAGCGCATAGGGGCGAGTGTCGCCGCCCTGGAGCGGGGCGTGGACGAGGTGATCCGCAAGGCGCGGCGGCCGTTGCGGGAGCCCGCCGGGGCGGATCTGGTGGCGGTGGCCCGGGAGCGTACGGCGTTCTGGGAGCCGCTCGTCTCCGACCAGGAACGGACGCTCGACGTGTCGGTGCCGGACGCTCCGCTGGTGGTCGCGGTGCCGGAGGACGAACTCGCCGCCGCGCTCGACGCGTTGATCGGGAACGTGCTCGACCACACGCCGCTCGGGGTCGGTTTCCGGGTGTGCGTACGGGAGCTGCCGGCGGGCGGGGCCGAGCTGGTGGTGGCCGACGAGGGGCCCGGGCTGCCCGCGCGGGCCGTCTCCCGGGGGGCCAGCGGGGGCGGGTCCACCGGGCTCGGCCTGTCCATCGCGCGGCGCACCGCGGAGGAGTCCGGCGGCGAGGTGTCCTTCGCAGGACCCGGCGCCGTGGTGACCCTACGGTGGCCTGCGGCGCGTCTGCCGGGTCGAGGGTGCGCGTGAGGGTGCCCCGCGCCCGCTTTCGCCTGAGTCTGCGGCCCGGTGGGGCTTCTCGCGCAGTTCCCCGCGCCCCTGAAAGATCCGCGTCTGCCCCACAGGGTCTCGCCGCGACCTGACGGCCGGTGGTCCTGCTGCGCGCAGTTCCCCGCGCCCCTGAAGGATCCGCGTCTGCCGGGTCGAGGGGGCGCGTGAGGGTGCCCCGCGCCCGCTTTCGCCTGAGTCTGCGGCCCGGTGGGGCTTCTCGCGCAGTTCCCCGCGCCCCTGAAAGATCCGCGTCTGCCCCACAGGGTCTCGCCGCGACCTGACGGCCGGTGGTCCTGCTGCGCGCAGTTCCCCGCGCCCCTGAGATGCGCACTTCGTGCGGCATCTCATCGGGGAAGCTGCGCGCAGCGCATGCTTCAGGGGCGCGGGGAACTGCGCGACCAGCCACGACGAGACGCGGGGCCGCCCACCGACAACAGCGACCGAGCTAGGAGGCGCTCCGCGGAAACGCCTGCTTCACCGCGCGGGACCAGCGGTTCACCCCGAGTTCCGGGCGCAGCGCGGCGAACCCCCCGCAGTACTTCGTGAACTCGGCGGCACGCACCCCGTACCGGTGCAGAATCCGGTCCGCCTCCGTCAGGTGGCCCCGCGTCTTCGTCTCCACCAGCACCAGCCCGCCGCAGGCCCGCACGGCCCGCCCGTCGACGACGTCCCGTACGACCAGACCCGCGTCGCACGTCACCCGCTGCCCGTCGGCGACGAACGTCGCGCGCTGGTAGTCCGTGACCAGGGAGGGCCGCAGCCCTTCCGGGGACGGGAGCCCGTACGCGCCGCTCAGGACCCCGGCCAGGAACCCCCGCCCGGCCTCGTCGAGCACCGGGGCGTCGCCGCTCACCCGGCGCCGGTGCTTGACCGTCTCGCCGCGGCCGTTCTTCAGCTTGATCTCGAACTGCCGCTCCCCGCTGTCCTGGTAGAGGCGCTCACGGATCTTGTAGCGCAGCCGGCGCCCCTGCCGGTGATCGTGGTAGGTCCGCAGGTCGGCCGTGTCGTAGTACGTGGAGCGGTAGCCGAACCAGCGCCGCCCGTTCACGGACAGCGCGCGGAACGGGCCGCCCGCGCGGCGCGGATCGGTGAGCAGCGCCGCGAAGTCCTCGAAGATCTCCACCGGGACGAGATAGCTGTGGTCCCGGCGGGCCAACAGTTCGGCCTTGCTGTTGAGTTCGTCGAGGGAGAGGGGCCGGGCGGCGAGTGCGGCGCGGCCGATGGCACGTACGGCGGGGATCACACGGTCTCCTGTCGATGGGCGGCAGTAACGGTGGTCGTGCTCTTCGGACGTACGGGGGCCACCCATTGTTCCCGAACTTCCGTCTGTCGAAAGCGAACTTCCACCACGGTCAGGTCGCGTACGTGGTCGATCTCCCGCACCGTCCAGCCGTACGGCTGCCCGACCGTGCGCGCCAGCTCGGCCCGGAGCGCGCCCTCGTCGGCGTACACCGCGTCGAGGGTGACGACGGCCCGGCGGTCGCGGGCGTACAGGCGTGGGTGGTCGGCGACGTAGACGACGAGCAGGAGCAGCGCGGCGAGGGCCGCCGTCACGCCGAGGCCCAGCGCGCGCAGCCCGCACAGCAGGCCGAGCACCAGCGTGACGAAGTAGTACGCGACCTCCTGGTGGCGCAGCGCGTCCGAGCGGAGCCGGACGATGGACAGGACGCCGAACAGGCCGAAACCCAGAGCGAGTCCGCCGCCCCTGCCCACCTCGCCGAGGGCGGCGACCACCGCGAACAGGGCCGTGTTCAGGGCGAGATAGGCGGGCACCAGCTCGCGCCTGCGATGGCGTGGGTAGAACACACCGAAGGTGAGGAGGGTGACGGCGGCGAGGTCGAGGCCCAGATGGGCGGCGAGCTGGCCGAGGGAATGGCTGCTGTCCATGCCGGGGACGCTAGGGAACGGCGGGTTAACGGCGCCCCTGGCGGGAGTTAAGGGGACGGGAGTCGCGTGGGTGCGCGTCAACTGCCCCTATCCGACACGTCCGTTACGGAACTGTAGAAGCCGCTACCGCCCTCTCTGTCGTATACCCGCACTATTCTCGTTTTGTTGCACACGTACGGGGGAGGGTGGCGCGACATGGAGCGGCTTGAGGCGTTGGGACCAGGGGACCCGCAGCGCATAGGCGCGTACAGACTGCTGGGGCGCCTGGGCGCGGGTGGCATGGGGCAGGTGTATCTCGCGCGCTCGGAGCGCGGGCGCACCGTCGCCGTGAAGCTGGTGCGCGAGGAGCTCGCGGAGCAGGAGGAGTTCAGGAACCGCTTCCGGCAGGAGGTGCAGGCGGCGCGGCAGGTCGGCGGGGCCTGGACGGCGAGCGTCCTGGACGCGGACACGGGCGCGGAGATCCCCTGGCTGGCGACGGCGTACGTGGCCGGGCCCTCGCTGCAGCAGGTCGTCTCGCACGACTACGGCGCGCTGCCGGAGCGTTCGGTGCGGATCCTCGCCGCGGGCCTCGCGCACGCCATCAAGGACATTCACGCGGCCGGGCTCATCCACCGCGACCTGAAGCCGTCGAACGTGCTGGTCACGATCGACGGGCCGCGCGTCATCGACTTCGGTATCGCCCGCGCCCTGGAGACGGTCACCGACGGCGGGCTGACGCGGACCGGCGCGCTCGTCGGCTCGCCCGGCTTCATGGCGCCCGAGCAGGTGCGCGGCGACCGGATCACCCCGGCCTGCGACGTGTTCTGCCTGGGTTCCGTGCTCGCGTACGCGGCGACCGGCGCGCTGCCGTTCGGCACGTCCAACAGCGGGGTGCACGCCCTGATGTTCCGCATAGCCCAGGAGGAGCCGGACCTGACGGGCCTCCCGGAGGGCCTGCAGGATCTCGTGCGGGACTGTCTGCGCAAGCAGCCGGGAGAGCGGCCCTCGCCCGACGAGATCCTGGCGCGGACCGGCGCCGAGGACACCCTCGGCGTCGGCGGCCGCACCCTCGACCCGTGGCTGCCTGGCGCGCTGGTGGCCCAACTGGGGCGCCATGCCGTGCAGTTGCTGGACTCGGAGGACCCCGAGAGCTCGGTGGGCTCGGTGGGCTCGGTGGGCTCAGTGGGTGCGACGGGCCCAGCGGGCACCGCGAAGGGGGACGGCCCGACCGCCGAACCGCCGAACGCGCCGCCGCCCCCCGGCAGGCCCGGCGCCGCGCCTCCGGTGAACCACCTGCCCACGATGGTGGTGGGCGCGGACGCCCCGGCCCCGCCGCCGGCTCCCGCGGCGACGCCGAATCCGCCCGCGTACGGCTACCCGCACCAGCCCGCCTACGGCTACCCGCAGGGGAGTTGGGGCCAGACCCCGCCCTACGGCCCGGCGCCGCTCGGTACCTTGCCGCCTGCGGAGCCGCCCCGCCGCGCCCGCTCCACGGCGGCGCTGGTCGTGGTGGCCCTGGTGGTGGCGCTCGGGGCGGGCGGCTCGGTGTACGCGCTGATGAAGGACGACGGCAAGGACCCGTCGCCCGGGGCCGGCAGCACGCCGTCCTCGATGTCGGCGCCGGCCTCGGCCACCCCGTCCACGCCGTCCACGCCGTCCACGCAGGGCCAGGACTCGCCGACGCCGCAGAACACGACACCGGCCGAGACCCCGCAGTCGGCGGCGGGCGACATACCCGAGAAGTTCCTCGGCACGTGGACGAACGACAAGGGCAACACGTACGGCCCGATCTCCCGCGTCCTCGTCATCGAGCAGGGCGAGCCGGGCGACACGGTCCTGACGCTGACCCAGGACGGCACGCAGGAGAACTACGCGTCGTACCACTGCGTGTTCAAGGGCCGGCTGGCCTCGGCCACCGACTCCTCCCTCCAGGTCGCGGGCACCGACCCGGTGGTCGCCGAGCCGTCCTCCGCCTGCCGCAAGGGCACACCGAGCACGGTCGAGTTCCTGTCCTCGAACACGTTGCGCCGCACCCTCATCGACTCGACGGGCCACCAGCAGGTGTTCACCTACACCAAGGGAGGCTGAGCGGGGCCCGGCTCCGGCGCCCCGGCACCTACAACCTTCGGCACCCCACGCGAGTCTCCTGTGCGCCAACCGTCACAGTGAACCGCCGCAGGAGCACCGCCATGCCGAAGCACAAGCGCACCTCCGCCCACAGACCAGGCCGGGCCCGGCTCGCCGCCGCGACCGCCGCCGCGGCCGCACTCACCGGGAGCCTGGTCGCGCTCTCCGCCGGGTCGGCGTCGGCGGTGCCCGGCGCCTCCGCGACGCAGCCGCACGAGGCCGACTTCAACCTCGACGGGTACCCGGACGTCGCGGTCTCCTCCCCCGAGGCCACGGTCGGCGGGCAGGCGCGGGCCGGGCAGATCACGGTGTTCTACGGTTCGGCGAACGGGATCGGCGCCGCCAAGCGCGCCACGCTCACCCAGAGTTCCTCGGGTGTGCCCGGCACGCCCGAGGCCGGTGACATGTTCGGGTACGCCACGTCGCCGGGGGACTTCAACCGTGACGGCTTCACGGACCTCGCGGTCGGCACCCCGTACGAGGACATGCCCGGGGACACCGACGGCGGGACCGTCACCGTCCTGTGGGGGTCCTCCAGCGGCCTCAAGGGCGGTACGACCATCGCGGACCCGGCGCCCTCCAGCCACGACCGCTTCGGCTTCGACGTCGTGGCGGGCGACTTCGACGGCGACGCGAAGACCGACCTCGCCACGGCGGACACCTCCAAGGACGTCCGCGTCTTCAAGGGCGGCATCTCCAGGACCGGCACGGTCGGCTCGGCCACCTCCGTCAGCACCCCGCTGCGGACGAGCAGCCCCTACCACCTGCGGAAGCTCACGGCCGGTGACGTGAACGCCGACGGCAGGGACGACCTCGTCGTCAGCGGCAACCACGTCGGCGACGGCGACTACCTCGTCAACTACTACCTGCCCGGCACCACGTCCGGCCCCTCGGCCACCGCCACCGCGCTGCCGGGCGGCATCATCAGCGACATCGGTGACCTCAACGGCGACGGATTCGGCGACGTGGTCACCGGCCTGTCCGCCGACGGCTCCAACTCCGAGGGCCAGCCCGGCACTTCCGCGGGCGGCAGCATCCACGTCACCTACGGCTCCGCCACCGGGCCCGACGGCGGCTCCACGGCGATCTCCCAGGACACCGCGGGCGTTCCCGGCACGGGCGAGGCGTCGGACCTGTTCGGCTGGGAGGTCAGCGTCGGCGACGTCAACGGTGACGGGCACAGCGACATCGTCGTCGGCACGCCCGCCGAGGACGGCGCGGCCTCGGGCACCGACGACAGCGGCGCCGTGACCGTCCTGTACGGCTCGGCCTCGGGCGTCACCGGTACCGGCGCCCAGAGCTTCACCCAGGCCACGGCCGGGGTCCCGGGCAGCAGCGAGCGCGGCGACCAGTTCGGCACCGACGTCCTGCTGTCGGACTTCGACGGCGACGGCCGGTCGGACCTCGCCGTCGGCGTCGCCGGCGAGAACGCGGGCAACGGCGCGCTGACCGTCCTCAGGTCCAGCGGCGGAAAGATCACCACGACGGGCGCGCTCTCGCTGTCCCCCTCGGCCGTGGGCGTGTCCACGGCCGGCACGCCCCAGTTCGGCGCGGTGCTCGGGGGCTGACGGCCCACGAAAAGTGCCCCGGCCCGCCAATGGCGGAACCGGGGCACTCGACGTCGTACGAGAACGGCCGTACGGCAGCTCCCGCATGAGAACCGCCGCACGTGAACCGCCGCACGGCAGCTCCCGCACGAGACCCGCCGCACGAGAACCGCCGCACGAGAACGGCCGTCCTACAGGAACGAGTTGATCTCGATCGTCTCGTCGCGGCCGGGGCCGACGCCGATCGCCGAGATCGGGGCGCCGGACATCTCCTCCAGCGCCTTGACGTACGCCTGCGCGTTCTTCGGGAGGTCCGCGAAGGTCTTGGCCTTCGTGATGTCCTCCGACCAGCCGGGCAGGTACTCGTACACCGGCTTCGCATGGTGGAAGTCGGTCTGGCTGTACGGGAGTTCCTCGACGCGCTTGCCGTCGATCTCGTAGGCGACGCAGACCGGGATCTGCTCCCAGCCGGTGAGGACGTCGAGCTTGGTGAGGAAGAAGTCGGTGAGGCCGTTGACGCGGGTCGCGTAGCGGGCGATCACCGCGTCGAACCAGCCGCAGCGACGGTCACGGCCGGTGGTGACACCGCGCTCGCCACCGATGCGGCGCAGGTCCTCGCCGTCCTGGTCGAAGAGCTCCGTCGGGAACGGGCCCGCGCCGACACGGGTCGTGTACGCCTTCAGGATGCCGATGACGCGGCCGATCTTCGTCGGGCCCACGCCGGTACCCGTGCAGGCGCCGCCCGCGGTCGGGTTCGACGAGGTCACGAAGGGGTACGTGCCGTGGTCGATGTCGAGCAGCGTGCCCTGGCCACCCTCGAAGAGCACGACCTTGTCCTCGTCGAGCGCGTTGTTCAGGATCAGGGTCGTGTCGGCCACGTAGCCCTTGATCTTGTCGGCGTAGCCGAGCAGCTCCTCGACGACCTGCTGCGCCTCGATGGCGCGGCGGTTGTAGAGCTTGGTGAGCAGCTGGTTCTTGACCTCGAGGGCCGCCTCGACCTTCTGGGTGAGGATCGACTCGTCGTAGAGGTCCTGGACGCGGATGCCGACGCGGTTGATCTTGTCCGCGTACGTCGGGCCGATACCGCGGCCGGTGGTGCCGATCTTGCGCTTGCCGAGGAAGCGTTCCGTCACCTTGTCGACGGTCACGTTGTACGGCGTGATGATGTGCGCGTTACCGCTGAGCAGGAGCTTGGACGTGTCGACGCCGCGCTCGTTCAGACCGCTCAGCTCGGAGAGCAGGACCGACGGGTCGACGACGACGCCGTTGCCGATGACCGGCGTGCACTCCGGCGAGAGGATCCCGGAAGGGAGAAGGTGGAGCGCGTACTTCTGGTCGCCTACGACAACCGTGTGGCCGGCGTTGTTGCCGCCCTGGTAGCGCACTACATAGTCCACGGATCCACCGAGCAGGTCGGTGGCCTTTCCCTTGCCTTCGTCACCCCACTGAGCACCGAGCAGCACAAGTGCGGGCACAGGCGTACACCCCTTCCGGGCGGGGCATGTCCAAGGTCAGGGGCCGGCGCCGCGTCGGTGCGGCGGGCCTTCGTGAGCCTTGGGGTGCCCCGGAATAGACGAAGCCCCTGGCGCAATAGCGCAAGGGGCTCTTGCACAAAGATGCTACCCGAGGAAGCGAGGCAAGGCCGAGGTGGCGGCTTTGGACCATCCATCTGACCGCGCGGACGATGCGAGCGAGGGGCTGTCGCGGCAGCTTCTGGTGATCGTCGATCCCTTCGCCCGGCGCGCGGACGGGGAGTCCGTGCGCATCGCCAAGGATGTGCTGTGTGCGGGCGCGGCGGCCAAGGTGTGCCTGCCGCAGAACCCGGAGGATTTCGCGAAAGCCCTGGCCAAGCGGGGTGCGCGGCGGCCCGTGCTGGTCGGTGACGACCGGGCGCTGCTGCGTGCCGTGTCGCTCCTGCACCGGGAGCGGGAGCTGGCCGGGGCGGTGCTCTCGATGGTGCCGGTGGGATCGTCCGTGTCCCTCGCGCGCTCCCTCGGGGTGCCGGGCGGCACGGTCGCCGCCGCGCGCGCCGCGCTCTACGGGGCGGAGCGCCGGCTCGATCTGCTGGTCGACGACAGCGACGGGGTGGTGCTCGGCGATCTGCGCATCCCGCCGGTCGCGGAGGCCCCGGACGCGTCCCTCGCCCGGCCGTGGCTGCGGACGTGCCGGTCGCTGGTGCGGTCGCTGGCGGCGCGGCCCGTACGGGTGGCTCCGCCGGACTCCGCCGCCCCGGCACGGCTGCGGGTCGAGGCGGACGGGGTGACCCTGGTCGACCTGGACCAGCCGGTGGAGGGGGTCTCGGTGGGACCCACGACCGGGACCGGGCTCGCCCGGGTGGAGGTGCGGTGCCCCTCGGCGGCGCCGCTGACCGTTCAGGCCCGTACGGTCACCGTGACCGGCCAGGACTTCCGCTACCGGGCGGACTCGGTGGCCATCGGCGGCCCGGTCCGCAGACGGACCTGGACCGTGCGCGAGGGGGCGTGGGGGTTGGCGCTGCCTTGATGCGCCCGGGCGCCGTGAGCGGGGTGATGTCCGGTACGCGGCTGCGGGCCGGTGGAGCTTCTCGCGCGGTTCCCCGCGCCCCTGAAGGCATGCGCTGCGCGCCGCCTTCCCCTGGCCGAGCGGAGCTCGCTTCAGGGGCGCGGGGAACCGCGCGCAGCAGGACCACCGGCCCGCAGCCGCGAACACGCCCTCGACCCGCCACGGCGAAAGGGCCCGTCAAGGCCGCGGCCACGGCCTCCCGTCCAGGCGCTCGATGGCATGGTTCAACCGCCGCAGGCTCGCCGCGAAATCGGCGACCTCGTCCGTGCTCCAGTCGTCCAGCAGCCCTTCGAGGATGCCGAGATACCGGGCCCGGTCGTCGTCGAGGGACTTCTCGCCCTCCTGCGTGATCCGGAACTTGCGGGCGATCCCGCCGTCCGGGTCCGGGATCCGCTCGACGAGCCCCGCGCGCTTCATCGCCGCGGTCTGCCGGTTGAGCGTCGACGCGTCGAGCCCGGTCGCGTCGCTGAGCTGGCCGATCGACATCGGGCCGACGAGCTGGATGCGGGTGAGCAGGATGTAGGCGCTGCGGTCGAGATGCCAGTCGGCGGGTCTGGAGCGCGAGCCGAAGAGATAGCCGTGCCGGCCGAGCAGCATGGTCTCGAACTCGACCTGGCGCGTGGTCTCGTCCTTGCCCGCACCGTCACTCACCGCGTTCACCTTTCTCGTACTCCCTGCCCAGCAGGTATATCACGGGCGATGTGCACCATACATATGTTGTGCATTATGCACATCGACTGTACGGTGCACATGCCCGCCGTGCAGGAACCAGCAGGAATCCGCAAGAACTAAGGAGCACCGTCAGCCATGGAAGCCACCAAGCCCGGAAGCGCGGGTCCGACGGACTCGGCCGGCTCCGGGCGGATCGTCGCCGTCCTCGCCTTCGGCGGCATCGTCGCCTCGGTCATGCAGACCCTGGTCGTGCCGCTGCTCGGTGAGCTGCCGTCGATCCTCGACACCTCCGCGTCGAACGCGACCTGGGTGGTCACCGTCACCCTGCTCGCCGCCGCCGTGGCCACGCCGATCATGGGCCGCCTCGGCGACCTGTACGGCAAGCGGCGGATGCTGCTGATATCGACCGTGCCGCTGATCGCGGGATCGATCGTCGCCGCGCTCTCCACGAACCTGACGATGATGATCGTCGGGCGCGGGCTCCAGGGCATGGGCGTCGGCCTCGTGCCGCTCGGCATCAGCCTGCTGCGCGACCTCGTACCGCCGGAGAAGCTCGGCACCTCGATCGCCCTGATGAGCGCCTCGCTCGGCATCGGCGGCGCGCTCGGCCTGCCGTTCGCCTCCGCCGTCGCGGACTACGGCAGCTGGCGGGTGCTGTTCTGGGTGTCGGCCGGCCTCAGCGCCGCCATCGCCGTGCTCTACAAGGTCGTGATCCCCGACACCGAGCGGCGCCGCGAGGACGCGGGCGGCTTCGACTACGCGGGCGCCGTCGGCCTGGGCATCGGGCTCGTGGCCCTGCTGCTGGCCGTGTCCAAGGGCGCGGACTGGGGCTGGGGCAGCGGCACGACGCTCGGCCTGTTCGCCGTCGCGGTCGTCGTCCTGCTCGGCTGGGGCGTGTGGGAGCTGCGCACGAAGCAGCCGATGGTGGATCTGCGGACCACGGCCCGGCCGCAGGTGCTGCTGACCAACGCGGCCTCGGTCGTCGTCGGCTTCGCGATGTACGCCTCGTCGCTGATCGTGCCGCAGCTGCTCCAGCTCCCGAAGGAGACGGGCTACGGGCTCGGCCAGTCGATGATGGCGATGGGCCTGTGGATGATGCCCGGCGGCCTGATGATGATGATCGTGGCACCGCTCGGCGGAAAGCTCACCGGCAAGCAGGGGCCGAAGGTGACCCTGCTCCTCGGCAGCGTCGTCATCGCGATCGGCTACGGCATCTCGGTCTTCCTGATGGGCGCCGCCTGGCAGTTGACGGTCGTCATGTGCGTGATCACCGCCGGTGTCGGGCTCGCGTACGGGGCCATGCCCGCGCTGATCATGGGTGGCGTACCGCAGTCGGAGACCGCGGCGGCCAACAGCTTCAACACGCTGATGCGCTCCATCGGCACCTCGGCGTCGTCCGCGGTGATCGGTGTCGTGCTGTCCCAGATGACGGTGACGCTGGGCGGATACGTGCTGCCGTCCGAGGACGCGTTCCGCACCGGGATGCTCATCGGCTGCGGGGTCGCGGTGGCGGCCGCGCTGATCACGCTGACGATCCCGTACCGCAAGGCGATGACGCCCGCGGCGCCGGAGCCGGGCCCGACGCAGGAGCAGGCCCCGCAGGCCGGAGCCGCACAGGCCTGACCGGGCTGTACACGGTTCCCCGCGCTCCTGATCCGCGTCTGCCCCATGACCGTTCCGTTGTGACCTGCGGGCCGGTGGGGCTTCTCGCGCAGTTCCCCGTGCCCCTGGAAGCGAGCTCCGCTCGCCCCGGAGCGCGGGGCTGTGGCGGGATCAGTCCAGCCCCAGCGTCTTGCGGTGCTCCCGCCAGCGCTCCATGAGTCCGCCCAGCTCGGTCTGGACGAACTCGAAGAACGCCAGGGTCTCGGCGAGGCGCCGCCCCGCCGGGGTGTCGGGGCCGAGGCTCTCGACGCCCTCCGTCAGCGAGTCGACCCAGCGCTTCATGACGCTGTCCCGGCTGGCGAGCGCCTCGTACCACTGGTTGCCGTGCACCCGGAACAGGTCGCGCCGGGTGCCGGGATCGCGCTCGCGCGTGACCATGTGGACCTGCGTCAGATAGCGCACCGCGCCGGACACCGCCGCCGGGCTCACCTGCAGCCGCTCCCCCAGCTCCGCCGCGGTGAGCGCGCCGTGCTCGGAGGAGAGCAGCGCCGCGAAGACGCGGGCGGGCATCCGGGGCAGACCGGCCTCGACGAGCTGGCCCGCGAACCGCTCCACGAAGCGTGCTGTGTCCTTGCTGCCGCCGGCCATGTACCGATCATCTCCCTCGCGCTCTCCGGCCCCCGTCGCGTCCCCGAGTTTATACGCTTCCTTAACTTCACAAATTTGTGAAGCGCGCGTAGCTTCAGAATCATGACGAACGCCATCACGGTCTCCGGACTGCACAAGTCGTTCGGCCGGACGCACGCTCTCGACGGCCTCGACCTGGACGTCGCGAGCGGCGAGGTGCACGGCTTCCTCGGGCCGAACGGCGCGGGCAAGTCGACCACCATCCGCGTCCTGCTCGGACTGCTGCGCGCCGACTCCGGTGCCGTGCGGATGCTCGGCCGCGACCCCTGGGCCGACGCCGTGGAACTGCACCGCAAGGTCGCGTACGTACCCGGTGACGTGACCCTGTGGCGCAACCTCAGCGGGGGCGAGGTCATCGATCTGTACGGGCGGCTGAGGGGCGGCCTCGACACGCGGCGCAGGGCGGACCTGATCGAGCGGTTCGAGCTCGACCCGACCAAGAAGGGCCGCACGTACTCCAAGGGCAACCGGCAGAAGGTCGCCCTCGTCGCCGCCTTCGCCGCGGCCGACGTCGAGCTGCTCATCCTCGACGAGCCCACCTCCGGTCTCGACCCGCTGATGGAGGAGGTCTTCCAGTCGTACGTGGAGGAGGCCGCCCGGGAGCGCGGACAGACGGTGCTGCTGTCGTCCCACATCCTCAGCGAGGTCGAGGAGCTGTGCGACCGGGTCTCCATCATCAGGAAGGGGCGGACCGTCGAGAGCGGGTCCCTCGCCCAGCTGCGGCACCTGACCCGGACCAGCGTGACCGCCGAACTCGTGGGCGCGCCCAACGGGTTGGCGTCCCTGCCGGGGGTGCACGGCCTGGACGTACAGGGGCACCGGGTCAGGCTCCAGGTCGACACGGACAAGATCGACGGGGTGCTGCGGTCGCTGACCGAGTCGGGGGTGCGGTCGCTGACCAGCACCCCGCCCACCCTGGAGGAGCTGTTCCTGCGGCACTACCAGGAGGAGCGATGAGCACCGTCGCGCTGAACGGCGGGAGCCGTCAACTCGCCGCCACCGGTACCCTGTTGAAGCTCGCGCTGCGGCGCGACCGGCTGATGCTCCCGCTCTGGGTCTACCTCGTCGCGCTGACCGTCGTCTCCATGCCGAAGACGCTGAGGAGCATGTACGCCACCGCCGCCGAACGCGCCGACGTGCTGACCACGATGCGCGCCAACGGCTCGCTGCGCGCCCTGTACGGCCCGGCCCTCGACGACTCGCTCGGCGGGCTCACCGTGTGGCGCGTCGGCGCGTACGCGGGCCTGTTCGCGGCGGCGATGAGCCTCCTGATCGTCGTACGGCACACCCGCGACGAGGAGGAGAGCGGGCGCCAGGAGATGGTGTCCGCCGCGATGGTGGGACGGCGGGCGCCGCTGACCTCCGCGCTGCTCGCGGCGCTCGTCGCCAATGCCGCCGTCGCCGTGATCATCGCGGCCGGCCTGGCGGTGACGGCCGACGGGGGCGTCGCGGGCGCGCTCGCGCTCGGCCTCGCGACCGCCGGCACGGGGATGGTGTTCGCGACGCTGGCGGCGATCGTCGCCCAGTTCACCGAGAGCGCGCGGCTCGCCCGGGGGCTGAGCGCGGGCCTGCTGGGCGCGGCCTTCGTGCTGCGGGCGGCCGGCGACGCGGGCACCGCTGACGGCTCGTCCGTGCTGACCTGGCTCTCCCCCATCGGCTGGCTGGAGAACACCCGCGCCTACGCCGGTGAACGCTGGTGGGTGCTGCTGCTGTTCGCGGCGGCCGTGCTCGCCCAGGGCGCGGTGGCGTACGTGCTGGCCGGCCGGCGCGATGTCGGCATGAGCTTCTGGCCGACCCGGCCGGGGCCCGCGCGGGGCCGGCTCGGCTCGGCGGGCGCGCTGGCGTGGCGGCTGCAGCGCGGCAGTGTCGTCGGCTGGTGCCTGGCGTTCCTCGCGTCGGGCGCGATGCTCGGCGGGGTGACGAACGGGGCGACGGATCTCGTCGGCGACAACGCGAACACCCGCGAGATCATCGAGCGGATGGGCGGGCAGTCCGGGCTCACCGACGCGTTCCTCGCCGGGATGGTCGGCATGCTCGGGATGGTGGCCGCGCTGTACGTCGTCCAGTCGGTCCTGCGGATGCACGCGGAGGAGACCTCGCAGCGCGCCGAGCCGGTGCTGTCCGGCGCGGTGGGCCGACTGCGCTGGGCCGCGGGCCACTTGACCCTCGCGTTCGGGGGCGCGGTGCTCGTCATGCTGGCAGGCGGACTCGGCCTGGCCGCGGGCTACGGGCACGATCTCGGGCCGGTCCTGGGCGCCTGCCTGGTCCAGCTCCCCGCCGTCTGGACGCTCGGCGCGGTGGCGGTGCTGCTCTACGGCCTCGCGCCGGGCGCCGCGGTGGGCGGCGGCTGGGGGGTCGCGGGCGCGGCGCTGCTGCTCGGCTGGATCGGCCCGGCGCTGAAGCTGTCGCAGGCGGTGATGGACCTGTCCCCGTTCGGACATCTGCCGAAGCTGCCGGGCGGGGAGATGGCGTGGGGCCCGGTCCTGGTGCTGTGTGCGCTGGCGGCGGCGCTGGTGGGGGCGGGCCTGGCCGGGCTGCGGCGTCGCGACCTGTCCAACTGACCCGTATCCGCGACACGTTGGGGCGCACCCCGGAAGGGCGGCGCCCGGACGTCGGCGGGCGTACCGCTTGAGCTGTTCCGTGTCCAGCTCGATCCCCACCGGGTCGGGAAGGGTGACGGGCTCGCCGCAGCGCGCGATGCGGATGTCCCGGTAGCCGGACTGCTCCGGGTCCGGCTTGCTGTGCACCGTCACCGAACCGGCGTCCCGGTCGACCAGCAAGTACACCGGGATGTTCGCCTCCGCGTAGGCGGCGGGCTTCTCCACCCGGTCCCTGGCGTGCGCGTCGGAGTCGTACGACGTCACTTCGAGCGTCATCAGGACGCCCTCGGTGTCCGCCCAGTTGCCGTCGTGGCCGATGAAATGGTCGATCGGGGCCAGGACCCCGTCGGGCTCCGCCCGTCCCTTGCGATACGTCTCGACCTTCAGCCCCTGAGTGGGGTTGAGGTCCAGTTCGGTCGCGCCCGCATGCACTGGCGAATCAGCCACATGACGAGTGCGCCGCGCTGACCGTCCGTCACGCACTTGATCCCGATCCGTCCGTCGATGAACTCCAACCTGACGGCCTCGGTCTCCCTGGCGGAGAACGCGGCGATCTTCTCGAACTCCTCGACCGACATCTGGGCTGTGCGCTCTGCCATAACCGTCATGGCGCCCTCCCTCTCAGGCGTGCACCACCGTGTACGGGCATCTGAGCAGCGTGTGCCGGGTTCGGGGGCCACTCATCCGTGTGCGTGATCACGGAACCCCGAAGAAAGGGTTCCGCGTCTGTTACGGGCATGGGCCAACGCACACAAGCCGCCGTCGGCTGCCTCACCGCGCTCGCCGGGCTCGGTGCCGGGTGCGTCGTGTGGAGCGAGGTGGTCGCCGAGGGGCGGATCCACCGGTTCGAGACGGGCCCCGACTGGCGGGTGTTCTACCTCGGGCTGCCCGTCTGCCTCGGCGGCGGGATCGTCCTCGGCACGCTCGCCGGGGTCCTGCTGCACCGGCTGGTCAGGACCCGGCCGTTCACAGCTCGACGGTCAGGGCCTCCAGACCGCGGATGACGAAGTTCGGCTTGCGGACCGGTTCGGCGGCGAGCCGCAGCGTCGGCGCCTGCGTGAGCAACGCCCGCATGGACGCGGCCAGTTCGAGCCGGGCGAGCGGCGCGCCGATGCAGTAGTGGATGCCCGCGGAGAAGGAGATGTGCGGGTTGTCGGCGCGGGTCAGGTCGAGGCGGGCCGGGTCGGTGAAGACGGCCGGGTCGTGGTTGGCGGAGCCGAAGAGGAGGGCCACCTCCGAGCCGCGCGGGATCGTGGTGCCCGCGATCTCGATGTCCTCCAGGACCCAGCGCTCGAAGAGCTGGAGCGGGGTGTCGTGGCGCATCAACTCCTCGACCGCGGACGGCACGAGGGAGTGGTCGGCGCGCAGGGCGGCCAGTTGCTCCGGGTGCCGGAAGAGCGCGGCCCAGCCGTTCACCGTGGAGTTGACGGTGGCCTCGTGGCCCGCGTTCAGGAGCAGCACGCAGGTCGAGATCATCTCCTGTTCGGTGAGGCGGTCGCCGTCGTCGTGGGCCGTGATGAGACCGGAGACGAGATCGTCGCCGGGATCGGCGCGCCGCTCCGCTATCAACTCGCGTAGATACTCGGTGAATTCGACCGAGGCCCGGACGGCGGCGCGGGCGACGTCCTCCGGCGGGTTCAGCTCGTACATCCCGCAGATCGCCGCCGACCAGGGCCGCAGCGGTTCCCGGTCGGCCTCGGGGACGCCGAGCATCTCGGCGATGACGGCGACGGGGAGCGGCTCGGCGACCCGGGTGAGGAGGTCGCCGCCGCCGTCCGCGACGAGGGACGCCACCAGATCCGACGCCAGCTTCTCCACGTACGGCTGGAGCCGCTGCACCGTGCGCGGCGTGAACGCCTTGGAGACCAGCCGGCGGATGCGGGTGTGGTCCGGCGGCTCCAGGTCGAGCATGCCGTGGTCGTTGAGGGTGTGGAACGGCTCGTGCTCCGGCGGCGGCGCGGTGCGGCCGAAGTCCTCGTGCGTGTACCGGTGTTGGTAGGTGCGGCCCAGGCGCCGGTCCCGCAGGAGGGCCGAGACGTCGGCGTGGTGCGGGATCAGATACTGGCGCGTGGGCTCGTACCAGTGGACGCGGCCGGCCTCGCGCAGGGCCGCGTACGCGGGGTACGGATCGGCGAGGAAGGCCGGGGACCAGGGGTCGAACGAGATGTCAGTCGCTTTCATGCGGGGACGTTAGTCCTGGTCACCCCGGTGTGACCAGACGTGCCTCGTACGCGAACACGGCCGCCTGCGTGCGGTCGCGCAGCCCCAGCTTCACCAGGACCCGGCTGACATGGGTCTTGATCGTCGACTCGGCGACGACGAGCCGCTCGGCGATCTCCGCGTTGGACAGGCCCTGCGCGATGAGGACGAGCACCTCGGTCTCACGGTCGGTGAGTTCGCCGAACGCGGCGGCCCCCGGCGAAGCCGCTGATTGATACTGCTGCACGGCGGGCAGCTTCGGGATCTCGGACAGCTTCGAGAACTCGGTGATCAGGCGGCGCGTGACGGACGGCGCGAGCAGTGCCTCGCCGGAGGCCACCACCCTTACGCCGTCGGCGAGTTGGCGGGCCGAGGCGTCCTTCAGGAGGAACCCGGACGCTCCGGCGCGCAGCGCCTGGTACACGTACTCGTCGAGGTCGAACGTCGTCAGGACGAGGACCTTCGCGCCGGAGTCGGCCGCTTCCGAGGCGACGATCTCGCGGGTGGCCTCGATGCCGTTCAGCTCGGGCATGCGGATGTCCATCAGGACGACGTCGGGGCTCAGTTCGCGGACCTTGGCGACCGCCTCGACGCCGTTGACGGCCTCGCCGACGACCTCGATGTCGGGCATGGCGTTCAGCAGGACCGAGAAGCCCTCGCGGACCATCATCTGGTCGTCGGCGATCAGGACCCTGATCATGCGTCGGCCTCCGGCGCGGGGTGTTCGGTCGCGGGGTGCTCCACGGCGACCGGGATGAAGACCGCGACCTCGTAGCCGCCGTCCGCGCTCGCGCCGGCCGTCATCTCACCGCTGAGCATGGTGACGCGCTCGCGCATGCCGGTGATGCCGTGTCCGGCGCCGGGGGACGGCTTCAGCAGACCGGTGGCCGGACCGTTGACGACCCTGAGTCCGAGCCCGCCGAGCACGTACGACACCTCGACCGCGGCGTCGGCGCCGGGCGCGTGACGCAGCGTGTTGCTGAGCGCCTCCTGCACGATCCGGTACGCCGACAGCTCGACGCCCGGCGGCAGTTCACGGACCGCGCCGGTGACGGCCTTGGTGACGGTCAGTCCTGCTTCCCGCACGTTCTCCAGGAGTTTACCGAGGTCGGCGAGCGTGGGCTGCGGGGCGTCGGGCGCCTCGTAATCCTCGGCCCGTACGACGCCCAGGACCCGGCGCAGTTCGGTGAGCGCCGCCACCGCGTTCTCCCGGATCGTGACGAACGCCTGCTCCAGCTCGGGCGGCGGGTTCTCGACGCGGTAGGGCGCCGCCTCCGCCTGGATCGCGACGACCGACATGTGGTGGGCGACGACGTCGTGCAGCTCGCGGGCGATCGTCGTGCGCTCCTCGAGGAGGGTCCGCTTGTCGCGCTCCACCGCGGTGACGGTGCGCTCCTCGACGACCTGGCGGCGGGTCGCGCGGTTGACCTGGCCCAGGGTGACGAGGGCGAGCGCGATACCGGAGAACAGCGCCATCGGGAGGGCGTCGCCGTCGTACCAGCCGCCGAGGACCTCACCGACCAACAGTCCGTACACCCCGCTCAGGACCCACATCCACCCCGCCGTACGCGGCCGGGTACGAGCGGTCACGATCACCATCACGACCGTGTGCCCCACGATGCTGCCGGCCGCCCACGGGTAGAGCCCGCTGTTGTTCGCCACCGCGAGGAAGGGGGCGACCGCGAGCGAGAGCCACCAGGCGAGGACCGGCCGCACCAGGGTGAGAGCCACGGGCACCGCCACGAGCAGCCCCGCCACCAGGGACAAGAACTCGTCGCCGAGGGACGTCGCGCCGACGGCCAGCGTGATCAGGGCCAGCGCGATCACGACGACGTGCGGCCCGACCTCCAGCTCCTTGCGTATCCGCTCCGGGAACAGCTGGGCCAGCGGCCCGTCCGTGGCCGCCCGGGGCAGCGGGCGGTACGCCCGCACGTCCCGGAACAGGTCCGCGCGCAGCCCGCGCAGCGCCGACTGCACGAGGCTGAACTCGGGGCTGCGCTCTCTGGGCGGCATGGTGGTGGTCGTCTCGGTCATGCCACGACGGTACGGTCCCCGGGTATCGCGGGTCGTCCCCAGGGAGACGGGTTGTACGGATCCGCCCTGAGTACTACGCGTCCGCGGCCTCGGGGTGCGGTGCGTCTTACGGGTGCGGCCCGGTGGGGCTTCTCGCGCCCCGCGGCGGAGCCGCTGACGGAGACAGCCCCGCGCCCCTGAACGGCCTGCGGCCTTCAGGGGAAGCTGCGCGAGAAGCCCCACCCCGCCCACCCCCGTGCTCGTACGCGAAGAACGCCGCGCCGCACACCGCGAGGCCGAGTCCGAACGCCGGCAGCCAAGCCACCCGCGCCGCGACCCAGGCCGGCGAGTCCGGCGCCGTGTGCAGGCCGGGCAGACGGCCGGCGAGCAGGCCCGCCGCCGTCACCGCCATCAGCGCCGTCTGGTGCCAGAGGAAGACGGTCATCGCGGAGAGGTTGGCGAGGGCGACCGCCGCCCAGGCCGCGGGACGGCGCGTCCACCGGCGCAGCGGGTCGAGCAGCAGCAGGGCCAGGCCGCACTGGGCGAGGCCGAAGGCGACCGCGGCGAGGGTGGGCGGGTTCAGGTTCGACATCGTCGCGCCGGGCACGCCGACCATCGACGCCGGGTACCCCGCGAAGAGGATCAGGCCGGCCGTCGCCACGGCCCCGCCGGTGAGCAGCGCCCATCCCGCGCGCCGGGTCGGTTCGCCCCGGGTCCAGGCCGCGCCGAGCGTGTACGGGACGAGCCAGCCCGCCGCCACGTTCACCCAGCCCAGTCGGGCCGGGCCGCCGAACCCGAACCGTATGAGGTCGACGTGCAGGACGACCGCGACCGGCCACAGCGGGTTGAGCCGTGCCACCAGCGGGGTCGCGGCGGTGAGTCCCACGAGGACCAGCAGGAACCACATCGGGGACAGCGCCGGTTTCCCCAGGGTGTGGACGGTGGCGAAGGGGACCCCGGCGAGGAGCATGCCGCCCGCCGCCACCGCCCACAGCGTCAGGACCGCCGTGACCGGCCGGAACAGACGGCCGAGCCGGGCCCGCAGCCACCGCCCGTACGTGTCGCCGCGCGCCCGCGCCGCCGCGTAGCTCTTCGTCGCCACGTGCCCGCCCACCAGGAAGAACACGGCGAGGGTCTGGAAGAGCCAGGAGACCGGGGCGAGCCACGGCATGTCCTGGAGCGGGCTCGCGGTGTGCAGGGTGCCGTCGTCGCCGGGCACCAGGGCCGTGACGAACCAGTGCCCGAGGACGACCCCGCAGATCGCGAGGGCGCGCAGCGCGTCGACCGCCCGGTCCCGGCGCGCGGGCGTGGTCGCGTCGACGCGGCGGACGAACGACCGTGCGGGAGCCATGAGTTCGGCCATGGGTTCAGCCATGGGTGGTCTCCGTGATGTCGGCGGAGCGGCCCAGGACGATCCGGGCGAGGTTGTCGAGGGAGGGGGAGCCGGGTCTGAAGTAGTCGCTGTGGCCGCCGTCACCCGCGGCGAAGACGTGCGCGCCGAACGCCGCGGCGACCGGGTCGGTGCCGAAGCCGACGGTGGTGCCGAAGACGTCGGCCTTCGTGTGCGGTACGTCGGCGATCCAGTCGTCGGCCCCGCGCCCCGCCCACACGGTCGCGCCGGTGCGCAGGTCCGCCACGCTGCCGGCTCCGGTCCCCGGGCTGCCGACCAGGGCCAGGTCGGAGACGGCGGCGGTCCCGGTGAGACCGGGGGCGGCGCTCGCGCACACCACCGTCCCGTACGAGTGGCAGACAAGGGAGACGGAGACGTGCGGGCCGCCGGGTGCTCCTGCGGGTACGGCGGCTATGGTCCGCAACTGCCGTACGAATGCGACGAGTTCGGGGGCGGCGCTCTCGGCCCGCCCCGTCGTGGCGACCGCCGGGCTGACCGTCCCCGGCGTCTCGTACCCGAGCCAGGCCACCACCGCGGTCCGCCCGTCGAGCTTCTCGCGCAGGGCGAGGGCGCCCGCGCGGAACCGGTCGTACGTGTCGAGGGAGGTGTCCGAGCCGGGTACCAGGACGGCGATCCGGTCGGCGTGCGCGAGGTCGCCGAACACCTCGGCGGCCCGGCCCTGCCCGCGCGGGTCGAGCGTCAGGAACGTACGCCCGCCGGACGCCATGTCGCGCAGTTCACGGGCCCGTGCGGTGTCGCCGTGGTCCGCGGCCATCCCGGCGGCCCGCTCCGCCGTCGCCCGGTTCGCCGCGTACGCCGCGTCCAGGGAGGCCGCCGTGACCGTGCCGAGCCGCGCGGGCGGCGGAGCCGGGATCACGGGGTGGGCGGCGGCCGACAGCGGCACGACGAGGGCACCCGTCACGATCGCGGCGAGCGCCGTGCGGCGCACCCGTCCCGTCCAGCGACCCATGACCCGCTCCCTCCCGCGGCGCCCGGTCGGCGCCGCTGGAAAGGAAGTTATTGATCACAGGCCGTAGTCGGCATCACACCACGGAGCCAACTTCGCACGTAGCTCTCAGGTATCACGCGTCATACCCCGGTATGCCATCCCGGGGTTGACCGGACCGCGCCCACCAGACCCTGCCCACCAGGCGCCGCCCACCCGACCGTGCTCACCAGGCCAGTTGCGCGATCTCCTCCGCGACCACCGCGCAGGCGTCCGCCGCCGGGTCGATCAGCGGGAAGTGGCCGACCTCCTCCAGGAACGTGACGCCGACGACCTCACCGGCCTTCGCCGCCGCGTCCGCGTACGCCTCGGCCAGCGCGAACGGCACCGTCGTGTCCGCGCGCCCCTGGACGACGGTCGTCGCGATGCCGGTCGGCAGCAGCAGCGCCGGGTCGGCGTACGGCCGCCGCTCGTCGAACAACCCGGCTTCCGAGCCGAGCAGTTGGGCGGACGCGCCCCCGCACACACCCAGCTCCTCGGCCAGCGCGAAGTCCGCGATCGGGGCGAGCGCGACCACGCCCCGCAGCGCCGGCGGGGCCCCGGTGCGCCACGTCGCGTCCGCGGGCAGCACATGCCGGGCCGCCGCCCACAGCGCGAGCTGGCCGCCCGCCGAGTGCCCGAGGGCCACCACGCGCCGCGCGTCCGCCGTCGGAAGATGCTCGGCGACCAGCGCGGGCAGCGCGTCGAACGCGGCCGCCACGTCGTCGAACGTCTCCGGCCAGCGCCCCGCGACCGGGCCGTCGGCGTCCTGGTGCGGCAGCGAACTGCCGCGCCGGTACTCGACATTGGCCACGGCGAACCCGCGCCGCGCGAGGAAGTCGCACAGCGGGCTCAGGTGCAGCCGGTCGTAGGGCGCCCGCCACGCGCCGCCGTGCAGGGCGACGACCAGCGGGGCCGGGCTCTCACCGCCCTGGAAGGAACCGTCCCTGGGCGCGTAGAAGTCGACGACCTGATCCGGGTGATCGCCGTACGCGGCGGTGACGTCCGGCGGGACGGCGGGGTGCGAGAAGGCCGACGCCTCCTCGGCCTCGTCACGGGCAGCGGCAGCATTGTCAGGGTCCTGCATGCTCCAGCCTCTCAGCGCACGGGGGGGGACCAGCGGGTATGCGGACGCTACCAGGATGATCAAGTCCCGCCGCACACAGCGTCATCGAGTAAACGGTCCTGCTGTTCCGTTACTCTGGACGGCATGACGAGCACCTCCGCATCCGACCCCGAACCCGGCACCCTGCGCCCCGGCGGCCGCACCGCCCGGGTCCGCGCCGCGGTGCTCGCCGCCGCGGGCGACGTCCTGGCCGAACAGGGCTTCGACCGGCTCGACCTCGCGGACGTCGCACGCCGCGCGGAGGTCGGCAAGACCACCGTGTACCGGCGCTGGTCCTCGCCGACCGGCCTCGTCGCGGATCTGCTCGCCGAGATGGCCGAGGAGTCCCTGCCGCGCACGGCGACCGGCTCCCTGCACGGCGACCTGACCGCCAACGCCCGCCTCGTGCAACGGACGTTGACGGATCCCCGGCAGGGCCCGCTGTTCCGCGCCGTGATCGCGGCGGCCACCTGCGACCCCCGTACCGCCGAGGCCCTCGGGCAGTTCTACGCGGTACGGGTCGCCGAGTGGGCGCCGGTCGTCGAGGAGGCCGTGGCCCGGGGCGAGCTGCCCGACGGGACGGACGCCGCGGAGGTCGTCCGGGCGGTGTCCGCCCCGCTCTACTACCGGATGCTGACGACCGGCGCCGCGCCCACCGAGGCGGACGCGGACCGGGCCGTCGCCGCCGCCGTGGCGGCGGCACGGGCCGGGGTCTACGTCAGCTGAGCTCGCGGGCCAGCACCCGCGCCGCCTTCTCGGTCTCCGCGAAGGACAGGTACAGCGGCGTGAACCCGAACCGCAGCACGTCGGGGGCCCGGAAGTCCCCGACGACACCCGCCGCGATCAGCCGCCCCATGACCTCACCGGCGTCCGGGCACCGCAGCGCCACCTGGCTGCCCCGCTCCGCGTGGGCGGCCGGTGTCACGACCTCGACCCGCCCCTCGGGCACGTACGCGGCGACGCACTCCAGGAAGAAGTCCGTCAGGGCCAGGGACTTGGCGCGCACGGCGGCGACGGACACGTCGGGCCGCGACCACACCTCCAGGGCCGCCTCCAGCGCGAGCATGGACAGGATGTCCGGGGTGCCGACGCGGCCGCGCACGGCGCCGTCGGCGGGCTCGTAGGAGGACCGCATACCGAACGGCTCGGCGTGCGAGTTCCAGCCCGGCAGCGGCGAGTCGAACCGCTCCTGGTGCTCCGCACGGACGTACAGGTACGCGGGCGCGCCCGGCCCGCCGTTGAGGAACTTGTACGTGCATCCCACGGCCAGGTCCACGCCGTGCTCGTCGAGCCCGACCGGCAGCGCGCCCGCGCTGTGGCACAGGTCCCAGACCGACACGGCGCCGGCGGCGCGGATCGCGGCGCTGAGACCGGGCAGGTCCTGGAGGCGTCCGCTGCGGTAGTCGACATGGTTCGACAGCACGGCGGCCGTACGGGCGCCGAGCGCGTCCGGCACCTCGGCCGGGTCCACGGCGCGCACCGTGCACCCGGTCATCCGGGCCGCCGACTCGGCGATGTAGCCGTCCGTCGGGAACGTGGACGCGTCGACGAGGATCTCGTCGCGCCCGGCACCGGGACCGCCCGCGAGCCGCACGGCACCCACAACGGCCTTGAACACATTGACACTTGTCGAGTCACCGACCACGATCCGCCCGGCGCCCGCGCCCACCAGCGGGGCGATCAGGTCACCGATCCGCTCGGGCGCGGTCCACCACCCGGACTCGGTCCAGGAGCGGATGCGCAGCTCACCCCACTGGCGGCGGACGACGTCCTCGACCCGGCCCGGCACGTTCACGGGGAGCGCGCCCAGCGAGTTCCCGTCGAGGTACACCACGTCGTCGAGGACGAAGTCGCCGCGGACCGCGGCCAGTTGATCGGCGGAATCCAGCCCGGCGGCCCGCTCGTACAGGTCAGACATGGGACCTCGCCGTCCACAGCTCGGGGAATACGTTGTTGCGGGCGCGCTTCTCCAGCCACGCCACCCCGGCGGAGCCGCCGGTGCCCGTCTTGGCGCCCATCGCGCGCCGGGTGGCCACCAGGTGGTCGTTGCGCCAGCGCCACACCAGCTCGGCGACATCGGTCATGGCCTCGCCGAGCCGGGCGAGTTCGGCGCTCTCGTCGCCCGCGTACAGCGCGGTCCAGACGGCCTCCACCTCCGGCGCCGGCTCGTAGCGCCGGGACACGTCACGGTCGAGGACGGAGCGCGGCACGTCGTGGCCGCGCCGGGCGAGCAGCCGCAGCACCTCGTCGTACAGGCTCGGCTCCTGCAGCGCCTTCTCCAGCTCGGCGTGGACGCGCGGGGCGCCGCGGTGCGGCACCAGCATCGACGCCGACTTCTCGCCGAGCAGGAACTCCATGCGCCGGTACATCGCCGACTGGAAGCCGGAGCCCTCGCCGAGCGCGGCCCGGTAGGAGTTGAACTGGCCGGGAGTGAGCTGCGCGAGGGGCCGCCAGGAGGCGTTCAGCGCCTCCAGCTCGCGCACGGACCGCTTGAGCGCGGCCACCGCGGTCGGGACGTCGTCGGCGGCGAGAGCCCGGGTCGCGGTCTCCCACTCGTGCACGATGACGGTGAACCACAACTCCATGACCTGGGTCGTCACCAGGAAGACCATCTCGCCGGGGTCGTCCGAGCGAAGGTGCTGGAGGTGGGTGAGGACATCCGCCTGGACGTAGTCCTCGTAGGGCGTGGTGCCCGCGAAGTCGAGATGCGGTGCAGCGGACGCTGCCGCCTCGTGATCCGCGTCGTGGGACATCGCTGTCTCCTGTTGCGTACTACGGGTAGCGGTCCGCCCTGCCGTTACCGGCACGGGGCCCCGGTCCCCACCTCGCATCCTTCACAATGGTCTCCCCGAACGGCAAGGCCCGCCTGATCACAGGCGGGCCCCGGTTCACCGGAGGAACTAGCCGAGCGTCTGCGCGGCCGTCTCCGACGAGTCCTTCAGGAACTGCGAGCAGCGCTCGAACTCCGCCTGCTCGCCGATGGCGCCGGCGGCCCGGGCCAGGGCGTGCAGGGCGCGCAGGAAGCCGCGGTTGGGCTCGTGCTCCCACGGCACCGGGCCGTGGCCCTTCCAGCCGCTGCGGCGCAGCGAGTCCAGGCCGCGGTGGTAACCGGTGCGGGCGTACGCGTACGACTCGACGACGCTGCCGCGCTCGAACGCCTCGTCGGCGAGCTGCGCCCAGGCGAGCGAGGAGGTCGGGTACTTCGCCGCGACGTCCGCCGGGGCGGTGCCGTTCGCGAGCAGCTCGCGCGGCTCGGGGTCGTCGGGCAGGTGGGTCGGGGGCGGTCCCCCGAGCAGGTTCTCGTGAAGGCTCATGGTGTCCAGTGTGCCGGGTCAGCCGGCGGCCCGGTCCGCCACCTTCCGGACAGCCCTGACCAGGGCGTCCGCACCGGTCTCCGCCTTGGAGCGCGGACAGCCCAGGTTCAGCCGTACGAAGCCGGGCGCCCCGTACGTCCCGCCGGGCATGACGGCGACCTTCTCCTCCTCGACGAGGACCCGCTGCAGCTCCGTGTCCTCCCGGATGCCGAGCGGCCGCAGATCGACCCACGCCAGGTACCCGGCCTCCGGCACCCGCCACCTCAGCTCGGGGAAGGCGGCGTCGAGCCGCTCCTCCAGCATCCGCAGATTGCCGTACGTGTACGCGCGCAGCCCGTCCAGCCAGTCGCCGCCGTGCCGGTACGCGGCGATGTGCGCGGTCAGCGACAGCACGGCGGGCGAGGCGAGACCCTCGGCGGTGTCCATCCGGCGGACGAACTCGGCGTGGTCGTCCGGGTCGCCGACGAAGCCGTAACTGCCGCTGAGGGCGGGGAAGTTGAAGGACTTCGTACCGGAGGTGACCAGGGCCCAGCGCAGGCCGGCCCCGTCGCGCCCGTCGCGCCCGTCGTGACCGCCGTACCGGGACCACGGCAGATGCGTGTGCCCGTCGTGCGTGAGGTCGGCGTGGATCTCGTCGCTGACGACGGCGACGTCGTGCGCGCGCGCCAGTTCGGCGATGCGCCGCAGCTCGGTGTCGGTCCACACGTGCCCGGTCGGGTTGTGCGGCGAGCACAGGAACAGGGCGCGGGAGTCGGGCCGCGCCATCTCCCGCTCCAGGCCCGCCCAGTCGTCGAGGCCGACGGTGCGCAGCTCGCGCCCGAGCCCGGTGACCGCCTTGCGGAGCCCGTCGTACGTCGGGGCGTGCGCGACGACACCGTCGCCGGGCGCGGTCCACATGCGCAGCAGCTGCGCTATCTGGTTCAGGACGGACGGCGCGTACACCAGCCGGTCGACGTCGACCTCGGTGGCGTGGCGGTCGCGGAACCAGTCGCGTATCGCCCCGCGGAAGTCGTCGTTGCGCCAGTCCGTGTAGCCGAACACACCGTGGGCGATCCGGGACTCAAGAGCGTCGAGGACCTGGGGCGGCGACCTGAAGTCCATGTCGGAGATGGTGAACGGGAGCAGGTCCGCCACCGGGAAGCGGTCCGTGATGCCGTCCCACTGCACGCACCAGGTGCCGCGCCGGTCCACCGGAGTATCGAAGTCGTACGTCACTGAAGGCCTCCAGACATGGCACGGGCCCGGCCCCCGAAGGGAGACCGGGCCCGTACACGACACGAGCGGTTACTTGATGCGCGTACCGGTCGAGCGCAGGTTCTCGCAGGCCTCGACGATGCGGGCGGTCATGCCGGCCTCGGCCTTCTTGCCCCACACGCGCGGGTCGTACGTCTTCTTGTTGCCGACCTCGCCGTCGACCTTCAGGACGCCGTCGTAGTTCTGGAACATGTGGCCCGCGATCGGGCGGGTGAAGGCGTACTGGGTGTCGGTGTCGAGGTTCATCTTCACGACGCCGTTCTCCAGCGCGGTGGTGATCTCCTCGACCGTGGAGCCCGAGCCGCCGTGGAAGACGAAGTCGAACGGCTTGGAGCCGGCCGGCTTGCCGTACTTCGCGGCGATGCCCTCGTTCAGCTCCTTGAGCAGGTCGGGGCGCAGGACGACGTTGCCCGGCTTGTACACGCCGTGCACGTTGCCGAAGGACGCGGCCAGCAGGTAGCGGCCCTTCTCGCCCAGGCCGAGGGCCTCGACGGTGCGCACCGCGTCGTCGACCGTGGTGTAGAGGTTGTCGTTGATCTCGTGCGAGACGCCGTCCTCCTCACCGCCGGTCGGGGTGATCTCGATCTCCAGGATGATGTTCGCGGCCTTGGCCTTGGCGAGCAGCTCCTGGGCGATCTCCAGGTTGTCGGAGAGGGTCTCGGCCGAGCCGTCCCACATGTGCGACTGGAACAGCGGCAGGCCGCCGGCCTCGACGCGCTTGGCGGAGATGTCGAGCAGCGGGCGCACGTACCCGTCCAGCTTGCCCTTGGGGCAGTGGTCGGTGTGCAGCGCGATCTTGTTGCCGTAGCGCTCGGCGGCGACGTGCGCGAACTCGGCGAGCGCCTGGGCGCCGACGACCATGTCCTTCACGCCCTGACCCGACAGGTACTCGGCGCCACCGGTGGAGATCTGGATGATGCCGTCGGACTCGGCCTCGGCGAAGCCCTGCAGCGCCGCGTTCAGGGTCTGCGTCGACGAGACGTTGATGGCCGGGTAGGCGAACTTCCCCGCCTTGGCCCGGTCGAGCATCTCGTTGTACTGATCCGGGGTTGCGATGGGCATCTGCCGTCTCCTCGTGAAGCGCGATTCTGCGGGTTTGGGTTGTTGCTGGTGACCCTCACCAAGGAACAAGGGGTGACATCATCGTCGCCCCCATCTTTCCAGACTTGGCCGAATGCTCCAGCCCGGCGAAAGTCCCGAAGGACCCGGAAGGTCCCGGTTCTCAGTCGAGGCCCAGCTCGTCCTTCGAGAAGGCGAAGAGGTACGGCACCCCGGCGCCCTCGGTGATCTTCTCGGCGGCGCCGGTGGCCCGGTCCACGATGGTGGCGACGCCGACGACCTCGGCCCCGGCCTCGCGCACCGCCTGGACGGCCTCCAGCGGGGAGCCGCCGGTGGTGGACGTGTCCTCGACGACGAGCACGCGGCGGCCCTTGATGTCCGGGCCCTCCACGCGGCGCTGCATGCCGTGCGCCTTGGCGGCCTTGCGGACGACGAACGCGTCGAGGCGCTCACCGCGGGCGGCGGAGGCGTGCAGCATCGCGCCGGCGACGGGGTCGGCGCCCATGGTGAGGCCGCCGACCGCGTCGAACTCCAGGTCCTTCGTGAGGTCGAGCAGCACCTGCCCGACCAGCGGCGCGGCCTCGCCGTCGAGGGTGACGCGGCGCAGGTCGACGTAGTAGTCGGCCTCCAGACCGGAGGAGAGCGTCACCTTGCCGTGCACCACGGCCTTGTCCTTGATCTGCTGGAGCAGCGCGTCGCGCACGTCGTTCGTCGTCATGGCTACGAGCTTAAAGGCGCTGCCAGGTCCACGTGGTGCTGGCCTCCAGCGGCTCCACGGGGGTCACGAGGCGCGGCGCGCTGTTGAGCCCGTTCGGCGGGCCGGTCTGCGGCTCGACGCACACGGCGGCCTCCTGCTCGTCGTAGACGACGACCCACGGCTCACGGCTCTTCACGTTCACCTCGAACGCTCCGGGCCAGGTCAGCGTCACGTCCACCCCGTCCGGCATGCCGAAGCAGTCGTCCCACGGCTGGGGCTGTACGTCGATGCGCTTGCCGGTGGGCAGGTGGTCCTCGCCGCGCTGCTCCTGCCAGGCGGCGTCGAACGCGATCCGGACGTCGCTCTCACCGATCCGGCGGTTGAACCAGGGGTGCCAGCCGATCTGCGCCGGGAACGAGTCCCCGTAGGTCTCGATGCCGATGCTCAGCGTCAGCGAGTCCCCGGTGAGCGCGACGATCTGCGTGACGCGGCCGGAGTAGGGCCACGGCTCGGTGAGGTCGTACGTGAAGACGGCCTCGGTCTGCGTCGTGCGCGCCGTGGTCCACTCGGCGTCGCGGGCGAAGCCGTGGATGGCGTGCGGCGGGGAGTTCAGCGGCATCTGGTGGACCTGGCCGCCGTCCCTGAACCGCCCGTCCGCGATCCGGCCGCACCACGGCACCATCGGGAAGCAGCCGTACCGCTCCCCCTGCCGGAGCAGTTCGGTACCGGCGATCTTCAGACTGCTGATGCGGCAGCCGTTGCCCGGCGCCACGGTCACTTCCGCGTCGCCCGCGGTCAGCGTCGTTTCCTGTGTCGTCACGACCCCTGAGCCTATGCGGCCGTCCGCTATCGCCGCCTGCGCAGGGCCCGGCCGACCACGATCGCCGAGGCGAGGGCGAGGGCCGCGGCGGGTGCGGCCCAGCGCAGGGTGGCGCTCGCGGTGACGCCGGACGGGGCGGGCACCGGGGCGTAGCGGCCGCGCGGCGGGGCGTGGTCGACCTCCTCCGCGCTGCGGCCGATCATGGTGCGCCGGGCGTGCGCGGCGGCGGGCTCGCTGGGCAGGTCGAGTTCGTCGTCGTCCGGGTCGAGGTCCACGTCCACCTCCACGTCGGCGTCGTGGTCGTGCTCGCCGAACTCCGCCTCGGGGTCCAGGGACGGGGGCGGTACGTCGGTCTCGTACACGGAGACGTGCTCGGGGGCGGGCTCCGCCTCGGGCTCCGGGTCCGGCTCGGTCTCCGCCTCGGGGTCGGTGCCCGGCTCCTGCCGCGCCGCCACCAGGTTCTCCGCGAAACGGTTCAGCAGGCGCTGTGCCGCCGATTCCACGGCGTCCCGCGGCAGTTCGGCCACCCGGCCGTCGCCGGACGCGGTGCCGGTGAAGGTGAGGGCCGCGCCGCCGTCCATGGCCGCGACCCTCGCGGACAGCGTGAACTTCACGCCGCCGGTGCCGCGGGCCTCGGTGCCGACGCCGGTCACCGCGAACGATCCGTCGGCGGCCCGCGCCACGGTGACGCTGCCGCGGTACGTGATGGTGTGGCCGCCGATCCGTACCTTCAGGCGGCCGCCGTCGCCGGACGCGTCGCGCTGGAACCCGGGCAGGGCCCGGGCGACCCGAAGGGGATCACTGAGCACCGCCCTCACGGACTCCGCCGGAACCGGAACGAACACCTCATGCTCCATGCGACCTGAGCCTAACGACTCCGTCGGGAACGTGACCCCCTCTTCGCCGTTGCCGGTGCGGTTTCCTACCGGGCCGCGGGCCGGCGGGGGCTGATCGCGCCCCGCGGCGCATGCCTTCAGGGGCGCGGGGAACTGCGCGACCAGCCACGACGCGACCGGCACCCGACCACGCGCGACACACCCCTACGGCGCCTAGTCCCCGTAACGCGGGTGCACCAGCGTCGACGGCCCGTACGACCGTCCCGGCCGCACCACCCGCACATCCCCCGCGCGGGGAGCCTCCCGGCCGCCGAGGACGAAGCCCGCGTCCCGGTTCCCCCGGTACGCGACCACCCGCAGCCCCGCCGACCGCACCGTCTCCGCGACGGTCCAGAACCGCCTCGACACCGGCCCCCCGTGCACCACCACCCGCCCACCGGGCCCGAGCACCCGCCCCACGAGCCCGTAGAACTCCTGCGAGTACAGCTTCGTACTGCTGGTGATGCCGGGATCGGGCAGATCGCAGACCACCACGTCGTACGACCTCCCGGACAGCGCCCCCCGCAGGTACCCGAACACGTCCCCGGTGACGACCCGCACCCGCGGGTCGCTCAGCGCCCGCCCGTTCAGCGCCCTGAGGCCCGGGTCGCTGCGGGCGAGCCGCACCACCTCGGGGTCGGTCTCGACGACGTCGACCCGCCGCACCCCGCCGAAGCGGAGCACCTCGCGCGCCGCGACCCCGTCACCGCCGCCGAGCACGAGCACCCGCGCCCGCGGCCCGCCACGCAGGGCCGGGTCGACGAGGTCGGCGCGGTAGCGCGCGGCGTCGCCGGAGCGCACCCGCAGCCTGCCGTCGAGGTAGAGCCCGAGCGGGCGGCCCCGCTCGCCGCCGGTCAGGACGACCTCCTGCACCTGGCTCTGTACGGCGACCCGCACCGGCGCCCCGAACATGGCGTGCCGCGCGGCCCGCTCGAAGTCGTCGACGAGGACCCAGGCGGCGGCGAGCACCGCGAGCACCGTCACGTTGGCGACGAGGAGCAGCCAGCGGCCCCGCACGCTCAGGTCCCGCCGGAACAGGCCGAGGACGAGCGCGCCGCCGGCCACGGCGTTGACCGCGCCGGTCAGCAGCGCCCCGGTCAGCTGGCCGAGCATCGGCAGCAGCAGGAACGGGAAGGCCAGTCCGCCGACCAGCGCGCCCACGTAGTCCGCGGCGAAGAGGTCGGCCACCGCGCCGCCCGGGTCCTGTCTCCGGATCCGCTGGATGAGCACCATGAGCAGCGGCACCTCGGCGCCGATCAGCACCCCGATGGCGAGCGAGAAGGCGACCAGCAGATACCTCGGCCCTTCGCTCCACGCCCCGCCCCAGCCGCCGGTCCACGCGAACACCGCGTACAGCGCCATCGCGCTGCACCCGCCGACCAGCGCGAGCACCGCCTCGACCATGCCGAAACCGGCGGCGGCGCGGCAGCGCAGACGCTTGGCGGCGAGCGAGCCGAGGCCCATCGCGAAGACCATGACGGACAGCACGACGGAGGCCTGGGTGACCGAGTCGCCCATCAAGTAGGAGGCGAGCGCGACCAGTTCGAGCTCGTAGACCAGTCCGCAGGCCGCGCAGATGAAGACGCCCGCGAGGACCAGGAACCGGCCGGTGCCCGGTTTCACCGGGAGCGGGGCCCGGCCCGCCGCGCTCGGGGGCCGTGGGGCCCCCGAGCGCGGGGCAGGGGCGTGCGGTTCGATCACGCCTGGAACGCTACGTCACCGCTCAACTCCGGCCGGTCACCCACACGTGTGGAATAGCCACTCCGTGCGCATACATCGCGCTAGAGCAGAGCGGCGGCCGGCATCCGCACTCCCACCCGGGTACGGGTGGCGACGAGTTGACCGTCCTGCGGATAGGCGTGCCAGGTGCGCCAGTGCACCTGGCCCTCGTGCCGCTGGGCGAGCATGGCGGTGAAGGCGTCCGGGCTGCCGGGAAAGACGCCCGCGAGGCCGTTCGGATGGTCGGACACCAGGGCGAGCAATTCCTGCGCTCTTCCCGCGAATTGACCTGGCGTCAAGTGTTCGACCCGGGCGGCGAATTCGTACTCCCAGTCGCCGAGGCGTTTCGCGACGCCGAGCGGCAGGGGGGTACTGCTGCCGGGGATACAGGCGACGGTCTCGGAACAGCTGCCGCTCTCCTCCTCCAGGAGTACCTGGTGGGAGGCGCCGAGCAGCCTCAACTGGAGCGACGCGCCGGACAGTTCGAGGTCGAGGGTGGCGAGCGCGGGGAGCGGCTCACGGCCCAGGGTCCAGGCGAGGTCGTCCGCACGCGTGTCGGTGTAGGCGGTGTTCAGGGTCGTGAGCATGGGTCGGCTCCGCTAGCACGCAAAGGGAGGTGGGGCCGGCTGTGTCAAAGGGACCGGCTCGTGCCCACGCGAACGCTGTGAATGCGCCGTACGAGGGCTGAGTTGATGGGTGACAACGGCTCAAAGGGAATCATGGGCGGAGATGCCGTCACAGCGTTTTTACCCAACTTGACGGGGTTTCCATCCCCTCGGGCGCAGCACAGCTCAACTGTTCAACTTCCAGGTCCACCGAACGCGCCCGACGCACACCTTCCGAGACCGTGACCGCACATGCGTGCGGCCCACGCGGACCGACTGCCCCGTGTCAGTCGCCTCCGCGCGGGCCGCACACCTCCCCGTGAGTGCGGCGTCAGCTGCCGCCGCCGCACCCTCCCCCGCCGCCGCACGACGAGCCGCCCCCGCAGGAGCTGCTCCCGCCGCACGAAGAACCGCCGCCGCAGGAGTGTCCGTGATGGCCGGACGAACCGGACGAGCACGAGGCGCCGCCGCTCGCGGTTTCGCCTCCGGCCCACCAGCCGCCGCTGTTGCCGCCGTCCGATCCCCGGGACCGCTTGTTCAACGACGTACGCGACGAACGGCCGCTGCCGCCCCTCTGGGCCAGAGCGATGACGACGGCCACGATCAGAGAGATGAAGACCACGGTGAAGACTGCTCCCATCACCGGCCCCCCTTTCCTTTCCCCCGAATCCCCCGAGGGGCGCCCCGAGCGGGCGTGACAGGGGGATGCCCCTGCGCGTACGCGGTCAAAGCAGAGTTGAGGAACTCCAGAGGTTCGGCGCAGGATGACGCCCATGACCTCCAGCGCGCGCCCTCTCCTCAACCGCCGCCTCGCCGAGTTCGGGACCACGATCTTCGCGGAGATGTCGGCCCTCGCCCTGGCCACGAACGCGATCAACCTCGGGCAGGGATTCCCCGACACCGACGGCCCCGAGCAGGTGCGCGAGGCGGCGGTGCGGGCGCTGCGCGACGGGCGCGGCAACCAGTACCCGCCGGGCCCGGGCGTCCCCGAGCTGCGCACCGCGATCGCGGACCACCAGAAGCGGCGCTACGGGATCGGGCTCGACGCCGACCGCGAGGTCCTCGTCACGGCGGGCGCCACCGAGGCCATCGCGGCGTCCCTGCTCGCCCTGGTCGAGCCCGGCGACGAGGTGGTCGCGTTCGAGCCGTACTACGACTCGTACGCGGCGAGCATCGCGCTGGCGGGCGGCACCCGGGTCCCGGTCACGCTGCGCCCGCACGACGGGCGCTTCCGCCTCGACCTCGACGAGCTGCGCGCCGCGGTCACCCCCCGCACCCGCCTCCTCCTCGTCAACACCCCGCACAACCCGACCGGCACCGTCCTCACCCGCGCCGAGCTGACCGCGATCGCCGAACTCGCCGTCGAGCGCGACCTCCTCGTCGTCACCGACGAGGTCTACGAGCACCTCACCTTCGACGACGCCGAGCACGTGCCGCTCGCCACGCTGCCCGGGATGCGGGAGCGGACGGTGACCATCGGCTCGGCGGGCAAGACGTTCTCCTTCACCGGCTGGAAGGTCGGCTGGGTGACGTCCTCGCCGGAGCTGGTGACGGCGGTCCGCTCGGCCAAGCAGTTCCTCACCTACGTCTCCGCGGGCCCCTTCCAGTACGCGGTCGCCGAGGCCCTCGCCCTCCCCGACTCCTACTTCACGGACTTCCGCGCCGACATGACGGCCAAGCGGGACCTGCTCTCGGCGGGCCTGACGGAGGCGGGCTTCTCGGTGTTCCGGCCGCAGGGCACGTACTTCGTCACGACCGACATCCGCCCGCTCGGCTTCGACGACGGCTTCGCGTTCTGCCGGGCGCTGCCGGAGCGGTGCGGGGTGGTGGCGATCCCGAACGCCGTCTTCTACGACGACCGGGCGGCCGGGGCCCCGTTCGTCCGCTTCGCGTTCTGCAAGCGCCAGGACGTCCTCGCGGAGGCGGTCGGCAGGCTGAAGCGGCTCTGACCGCGTCTGCCCCACGAGGGCTCGTTGCCAGGTGACGGCCGGTGGCCTCTTCTCGCGCAGTTCCCCGCGCCCCTGAGGCATGCGCTGCGCGCAGCCTCCCCTGGGCGAGCGAAGCTCGCATCTAGGGGCGCGGGGAACTGCGCGGGAAGAGGCCACCGGGCCGCAGGCGGCGACGAAGCCGATCTTTCAGGGGCGCGGGGAACTGCGCGACCAGCCACGACGCAACCGGCCCCCGGCGACGCACCCGACAACGCCCCCCGTGACGAACCCGGTCGGCGCAGCCCAGCTCGCGGACCCGGCACCCGCATTGCAGGGTTCTGGATGTGACCGCGCCGAGCAACAGCACCGCCGTACTTGACGCCCCCTCAGCCTCCGCCCCCGCCCCGAGGGCATCCGCACGCCCCGCCACCGCCCTGCACGCCCTCACCCTGTTCGCCGCCGCCCGCCTGACCGGCATGCTCGCGGTCGCCCTCGACAGCCGGCTCTCCGGGCAGCAGCCCTTCGCGCTGCTCGGCCGCTCCTGGGACTCGCTCTGGTACCTCGGCATCGCGGCGCAGGGCTACGGCGCCCACACCCTGCACCCGGGCCCCGGCCTCGTCTACGCGGACCTGGCGTTCTTCCCGCTCTACCCGTGGCTGATCCGCGCCGTGCACACCGTGCTGCCGATGCTCGGCGCGGGCGCCTGCGGCCTGCTGGTCGCCTGGGCGGCGGCCGCCGCCGCGGCGCTCGGCATCCACCGCATCGGGCTGCGGCTGCACGGCCCGTCGGTGGCCACGCTGCTCGTCGTGCTGTGGGGCGTGCTGCCGCACTCGGTGGTGCTGTCGATGGGGTACACGGAGCCGGTGCTCACGGCGTTCGCCGCGTGGTCGCTGTACGCGGTGCTCACCCGCCGCTGGCTGTGGGCGGGCACGCTCGCCGCGCTCGCCGGTCTGGCCCGGCCCAACGGCTTCGCGGTCGCCGCCGCCGTCCTGGTCACCGCGGGCTGGGAGATCGTCCGGCGCCGCGGCCGGGTTCCCCACAGGCTGTGGACGGGCGCGCTGCTCGCCCCGGCCGGCTGGGCCGCGTACGTGCTGTGGGTGGGGATCAGGAAGGGCGACCCGCTCGGCGGGTACTTCGCGGTGCAGCGCGGCTGGGGATCGACGTTCGACTTCGGGCTCGGTTCGGCCCGGTTCACGAAGAAGATGCTGCTGCGCGGGGACGTGTTCATCTTCCCCGTGGCGCTGGGGATCGTGGCGGTGGCCGTGCTCCTGTACGCGCTGCTGCTCCTGGACCGGGCCCCGCTGCCGCTGCTCGCCTACAGCGGGGTGCTGCTCCTGATCGCGGTCTGCGGCTCCGGCTTCTTCGAGTCGAAGCCGCGCTTCCTGCTGCCCGCGTTCCCGCTGCTCCTGCCGCTGGCCTGCGCGCTGGCCAGAACGGCGAGAACCCGGCCCGCGCATGCCCTCCTCGTGGTGGGCGCGCTGGCCGGGCTCTCGGTGTCGTACGGGGCGTATCTGCTGGTGCACGCCGGCAGACCGCTGTAGACGCAATGACTACTCGGCGTCGTCGCCGGGCTTCTCGTCGCCCTCGGCGGAGTCGACGTCGGCCTCCAGGCCGAGCTGCTCCACCAGCCAGCGGTCGAACTCGATCGCGGCGCGCACCCAGCTGACGGTCGACGACACGAAGTGCTCCAGGGAGACACCGGTGCCGATCAGCATCTGGGCCTCGCCGATGAGGCGGACCTGGCCGTCGTCGTGGGTGTGGCTGTAGACCTTGGGCCACAGGGTGCGGCGGTTCCAGTCGTCGATGGACTCCAGGAGCTGCTGCTTGGCCTCGATCTCGTGCGGGCGGTCGTAGAACGTCCGCACCGAGAAGACCTGCTGGTCACCCTCGCCGCGGAACATGAAGTACGTACGGAACTCCTCCCACGGCGCCGCGAGGTCACCCTCGTCGTCGACGACGTGCTTGAGCTCCATCTGGTCGAGCAGCTGCTTGACGAGATCCTGGTCGGGAATGACGGGGCCCGCCGGTCCCGCCCCCTGCTGCTGCTGGGGCTGTCCCCCGAAATTCGGAATCGAGGACGGGTCGATGCTCACGTGCTTGTTCCCTTCGTATGGATGGGCCCATCCTCTCTCGGGAGGCCCCCCCGGGGGCAAGCCCGGGCCGGTGTCTGCCGCGTCTTGTTCGCTGCGGGCTGCGGGCCGGCGGGGCTTCTCGCGCGGTTCCCCGCGCGAGCACCCCACCACGACCTGCGCCCGGCGACGAAGCGAACCCGGCAGACGCGCCCCCGCTACAGCGTCTTCCCGGTGGCGGGCCCCACGATCAGCCCGTCCCCGAACGCGTCCACCCGTACCGTGTCCCCGTCCTTGATCTCGCCGGACAGGATCTGCTTGGCCAGGCGGTCGCCGATGGCCGTCTGGACCAGGCGGCGCAGCGGGCGGGCGCCGTACGCCGGGTCGTTGCCCTCGTCCGCCAGCCAGGTCAGGGCCGCGTCGGTGACGTCGAGCGTGAGACGACGGTCCGTGAGGCGCTTGGCCAGGCGGTCGAGCTGGAGTCCGGCGATGCGGCGCAGCTCGTCCTTCTCCAGGGCGGAGAAGACCACCAGGTCGTCGAGCCGGTTGAGGAACTCCGGCTTGAACGACGCCCGTACGACGTCGAGGACCTGCTGCTTCTTCACGTCGGCCGAGGTCGCCGGGTCGATCAGGAACTGGCTGCCCAGGTTCGACGTGAGGACGAGGATGGTGTTGCGGAAGTCGACCGTGCGGCCCTGGCCGTCGGTGAGGCGGCCGTCGTCGAGCACCTGGAGCAGGATGTCGAAGACCTCGGGGTGCGCCTTCTCCACCTCGTCGAGGAGCACCACGCTGTACGGGCGCCGGCGCACCGCCTCCGTCAGCTGGCCGCCCTCCTCGTAGCCGACGTAGCCGGGGGGCGCCCCGACGAGCCGGGCCACCGAGTGCTTCTCGCCGTACTCGCTCATGTCGATGCGGATCATGGCCCGCTCGTCGTCGAAGAGGAAGTCGGCGAGCGCCTTGGCCAGTTCGGTCTTGCCGACACCGGTCGGGCCGAGGAAGAGGAAGGAACCGGTGGGCCGGTCGGGGTCGGCGATCCCGGCGCGGGTGCGGCGGACGGCGTCCGACACGGCGCGCACGGCCTCCGACTGCCCGATGAGGCGCCGGCCGAGCTCGTCCTCCATGCGCAGCAGCTTCTGCGTCTCGCCCTCCATGAGGCGTCCGGCGGGGATGCCGGTCCAGGAGGCGACGACGTCCGCGATGTCGTCGGAGCCGACCTCGTCCTTCACCATGGTGTCCCTGGAGACCTCCTCCTCGGCCTCCGAGGCTTCCTCCAAGTCCCGCTCCAGGGTGGGGATCTCGCCGTAGAGCAGCTTGGACGCCGTGTCGAAGTCGCCGTCGCGCTGGGCGCGCTCGGCCTGGCCGCGCAGTTCGTCGAGCTTCTCCTTCAGCTCACCGACGCGGTTGAGGGACTGCTTCTCCTTCTCCCAGCGGGCGGTGAGGCCGCGCAGCTCCTCCTCCTTGTCGGCGAGATCGCGCCGCAGCTTCTCCAGACGCTGCCTGCTCGCGGGGTCGGTCTCCTTGCCGATCGCGAGCTCCTCCATCTTCAACCGGTCGACGGCGCGCTGGAGTTCGTCGATCTCGACGGGCGACGAGTCGATCTCCATGCGGAGCCGGGAGGCCGCCTCGTCGACGAGGTCGATGGCCTTGTCGGGGAGGAAGCGGGAGGTGATGTACCGGTCGGAGAGGGTGGCGGCCGCGACCAGCGCGCTGTCGGCGATCTGCACCTTGTGGTGGGCCTCGTACCGCCCCTTGAGTCCGCGCAGGATCGCGATCGAGTCCTCGACGCTCGGCTCCGCCACCAGCACCTGCTGGAAACGGCGCTCCAGGGCCGGGTCCTTCTCGATCCGCTCCCGGTACTCGTCGAGCGTCGTCGCGCCCACCATGCGCAGCTCGCCGCGCGCGAGCATCGGCTTGAGCATGTTGCCCGCGTCCATGGCGGAGTCGCCGCCGGCGCCCGCGCCGACGACCGTGTGCAGCTCGTCGATGAACGTGATGACCTGCCCGTCGCTCTCCTTGATCTCGGAGAGCACGGTCTTCAGCCGCTCCTCGAACTCGCCGCGGTACTTCGCGCCCGCGACCATCGCGCCGAGGTCCAGCGAGACGAGCCGCTTGTCCTTGAGGGACTCGGGCACGTCGCCCTTCACGATCCGCTGGGCGAGGCCCTCCACGACGGCGGTCTTGCCGACGCCGGGCTCACCGATGAGCACGGGGTTGTTCTTGGTGCGGCGCGACAGCACCTGCACCACCCGGCGGATCTCCTGGTCCCGCCCGATGACGGGATCGAGCCGCCCTTCCCGCGCGGCGGCGGTGAAGTCGGTCCCGAACTTCTCCAGAGCCTTGTACGACCCTTCGGGATCCGGTGTCGTCACCCGTCGCCCTCCCCTGCTCTTCGCGAACGCCTCGGCCAGCTGCTTCGCACCGGCCCCATTCTCGGTCAGCACGTCACCGGCCGCCCCGCCCTTGGCGGCGATGCCGATCAGCAGGTGCTCGGTGGAGAGGAACTCGTCGCCCAGCTCCTTGGCGCGCTCGGCGGCGTCGGCGATGACGGCGAGCAGCTCCCGGTTGGGCTGCGGCGGCGCGACGGTCGACCCGGCGACGCTGGGCAGGGAGCTCAGCACCCGCTCGGCACCGGTCCTGACCTGCACCTGGTCGGCGTCCACGGCCGCCAGCAGGTCGGTGATGTTCGCGCTTGCTTGTCCTCCTTGCCCCTCCAGCAGGGCGAGCAGCAGATGTGCCGGGGTCAGATCCGGGTGGCCCCCGGACACGGCCCGGCTGCCGGCCGCGTTGATCGCGTCGCGGCTCCGGTTCGTCAGCTCGGCGTCCACGTGCCTGTTCTCCTCCATGTCCCGTGTACCTACGGAAACTCGACCACAGACTCTGCGTACAGAACCCTGCCTACAGAATCTGACTACACCAACGTAGATAAAGTTGAGTCTATTCCACTCAACCTCGTGTCCGGGAGGTAAGTTCCCGGGCATGGCCAAGCGGATCGACCTCGACACCCCTTCCGGCGCCTTTCTCAGCTTCTGGCGGGAACGGCACCTGTGCACCCTGACGACGCTGCGCGCCGACGGCACCCCGCACGTCGTCCCGGTCGGCGTGACCTACGACGCCGAGGCGCGGGTGGCACGGGTGATCACCGACAAGGGCAGCCGGAAGGTCGCCCACCTCATGGCGGGGACGGGGCGGGCCGCGGTCTGCCAGGTCGACGGCCGGCGCTGGGCCACGCTGGAGGGGCCGGCCACCGTGCACACCGACCCGGAGCGCGTCGCGGACGCCGAGCGGCGCTACGCGGAGCGGTACACGCGCGCCCCCCGGGTCAATCCGAACCGGGTGGTCATCGAGATCGCCGTGAGCCGCGCGACGGGCAACGCCGTCTTCGACGAGTAGCCGGGTATCCGCGGAACCGCACGCAAAACTGCAGCGGCGCCACCGTGTTTCAGGTTCACGGTGACGCCGCTGCGGGGGGAAGCACCTGCGCGATCTAGAACGACGGGGGTATCGCGTCAGGCACTGCGGGGGGTGGCTGTGGTGCGGGGGGACGTCCCTCGGGACGTCTGCGAGGCCTCGGGTCCTGCCTCGCCGACCAGCTGATGGTCACGCTGGTCGAGATTGACGAAGATCATTCCGTACCGGACGACGGACCGCACCGGCTGTGGGGCGCCGCGCGGCCGACGCAGACACCGGAAGGCCCGGATGTCGTCGTCCTCCTCCCGCACCACGACGATCGGCTCTCCGAACAGGGTGACCATGAGGGAATCACCCGGATTCGGAATCGCCGTCACGAGGTCGATCGTGTGCCAACCGGAGCGGTAGGCGATCGCCATCTCGCGGCGCAGGGTTCTGTCGTCGGGTGGGGTCATCATGCGGACACACCCGTCGGCATGTCCGTCCAGCCGCTGTCCATCGGGGCAGCCGCTTCCACACGGGTCCAACCACTGTCGGCCGGCCCCAGCTTCGCCGCTTCCACACGGGTCCAACCGCTGTCGGCCGGCCCCAGCTTCGCCGCTTCGACACGGGTCCAACCACTGTCGCCCGGTCCCGGTTTCGCCGCTTCCACACGGGTCCAACCGCTGTCGCCGGGCCCCGGTATCGCTGCTTCCACGCTCGTCCAACCGCTGTCCGGCGGTTGCTGCGCAGAAAGAGCGCCGGCCGGGGCGCTGACGGCCACCGCGACAGAGAAGACAGCGGCGAGCAGCGACCCAATCAGTCTCACGCGCATAGTCGGCTTCGTCCTCACTTGATGGTCTCTTCTCCCCCGGCACCGACGACGATGGCTCATTACAGCCCGCTGATGCCACAGGAGAGATGCATCATGTTCTTGCACGTTCAGGACCCTGGGGGGTGGAGAAATGGTCACAAATGACTCACATCCGGCGCATCACCATGCCGTGACCGAGCTTTGTGCCGAAGGAACCCGGCTGTACGCCGACGCGCTCCGCACGGGACGCGTGTCACGTGGTGACATCGAACCGGCGCCCTGTCTCCTGGAGTTCGCGCTGCTCCACCCGGATCCGGACGACGCGAACTGGCTCAGGCCGGTCCCCCCGTCGATCGCCCTGGCGCAACGGCTCCACCCGCTGGAGCGCGAGATCCAGGAACGCCGGCAGCTCTCGATCGAACTGGTCGACTCCTTCGACCCGTTCATCACGATCAGCACTCAGGACACCACCGAGAGCCACGCGATCACCGTTCTCGAAGGGTTCGACCGGATCAACTCGGCACTAAATTCGGCCACTGCCGAGTGCCACACCGAGATGCTCACCATCCAGCCCGGCGGCGGCCGCCCGGCCGACGCCCTCGACCAGGCGCTGAAGCGGGACCGGCCGCTCGCCGACCGCGGTGTCACCATCAGGACGCTCTACCAGCACACGGCCCGGCACAGCCAGGGCACCCTGGCCTACGTGGACCGCATCACCGGCGGCAAGATCCAGGTCCGCACGCTGGAGGAGCTCATCGAGCGGCTCATCGTCATCGACCGCACCGTCGCGTTCATCCCGGCGAGCGACGACCGCCGGGTGGCGCTGGAACTGCGCCACCCGGGCATCGTGGAGTACCTCAGCAGGGTCTTCGAGCAGCTCTGGGAGCGCGCGGTCCCGCTGACCCAGGAGATCCCCTACAACGCCGCCCCCGACGGCATCACCGGCGTCCAGCGCTCCATAGCCAAGCTCCTCATCGAGGGCCACGTCGACGAGGCCATCGCCCGGCGCCTCGGCATGAACGTACGGACCTGCCGTGCGCACATAGCCAAACTCGCCGCCGCTCTCGGCAGCGGGAGTCGCGCTCAACTCGGCTACCTGATAGCCCAGTCGGGACTTCTGGAGAAGGAGCCCGCACTGTCCACCGGGGGAGACGAAGCGTGACCATCGACACCCATGCACACGGGGTCACGGAGCTGTGCGAAGAGGGGATGTCCCTGTACGCCCGTGCCCTGCGGGAAGGCCGCATCGCCCGCGAGGACGTGGAGCCCGCGCCCTGTCTGGAAGAGCGCGGTCTGCTCCGCGACAACACCGATTCGCCTGGCTGGATGCTTCCGGTCCCGCCCGCCGTCGCGCTTCCCGGGCTGCTCACCGTCATCGACCAGAACATCGCGCACCAGCGCGACCAAGAGGCCAGACTGGCCGAGGCGTTCGCCCCACTCATCGCCCTGGACGCCCAGCGCGCCGCGGTTCCCGACACTCCGATGATCAGCGTTCTGCTGGGATTCCAGCGGATCAACAACGCCATCGGGGAGGCGATGGCCGCCTCCTCGAAGGAGCTGCTGACCATCCAGCCCGGCGGCCACCGCCCCGGCTCGCTGCTCGCGATGGCACTGCCCAGGGAACAGGACCTGCTCTCCCGCGGCTGCCGCATGCGCACGCTGTACCAGCACACTTCACGCCATTCTCCGACCGTCGCGGCGCACTACGAGCAGCTGACCGGCGACGTCCAGGTCCGCACGCTCGACGAGGTCACCGAGCGCCTCATCATGCTCGACCGCTCCGTCGCCTTCATCCCCGCGAACCCGGACCGCACGGTCGCCCTGGAGATCCGCCATCCCGCGCTGATCACCTATCTGGCCACGACGTTCGAGCGGCTGTGGCGCCTGGCCACCCCGATGTTCCCGCAGGCCGCGGGGGAAGAGCTGACGTCGGACGGCGTCACGGCCCGCCAGCGCACCATCGCCACCCTCCTCATCGAGGGTCACACCGACGCCGTCATCGCCGAGCGCCTCGCCATGAACATCCGCACCGTCCGCGTCCACATCGCCAAGCTCGCCGCCACGCTCGGCAGCGAGAGCCGGGCTCAGCTCGGGTATCTCATCGGGCGGTCAGGGATGCTGGATCCGGAGCACTGACCGGATCACCGGCCGGATCGTCGACCGGATCACCGGCCGGGCCGCCGGGTTCGGCCAGGCCGGACTGGGCGATGCGGACGCCCAGTTGGGTGCGGTTCGAGGCGCCCAGGGTCTCCGCGAGCCGCGCGATGTGCGCCCGGCAGGTACGGACGTTCATCCCGAGGCGTTCGGCGACCACGGCGTCCGTGTGCCCCTCCGCGAGGAGCGCCGCGATGGCCCGCCCCCGGTGGGTGATGCCGGCCGCGTCGGCCCCGGGCAGCCGCTGCGCCATCGGCATGGCGAGCCGCCACAGCCGGTCGAAGGCCGTGACCAGGTAGGACACCAGCGCGGGGTGCCGGATCTCCAGGGCGAGGGAACGGTCCGCGTTGCCCGGGATGTACGCCACCGTCGTGTCGAACGCCATGAGCCGCTCGGGCACCTCGTCGAGCGTGCGGACCTCGACGACGTCGCCGACCATGTCCAGGTACTCGTACAGCCCGAGGCCGTGCCGGGCGACGTGGGTGTACAGGGTGCGCATCCCCACGCCCCGCTCCCGCAGCTCCACGAGCCGTCGCGCCGACTCGCTGAGGTCCATCTCGCTTCTGATGCCGCCGGGCTGGATGGTCCGTATCGTGCCCACGCACACCGCGGACGCCTCGTCGACGGCCTCCTGGATGCGCGACTTGCCCTCGACGACCCGCGCGACCCCGCTGTCCGGCCCCGACCGGGTGTCGAGCTCCGCGTACCGGGACAGCGCCTCGATGGTCGCGCCCATCCGCCGGTGCCCTTCGGCGACCGCCTCGTACGTCGCCCGCAGCGCGCCCGCCATGGCCTGCTGGGGCGGCACGGGAACCAACCAGCCGGGATCGCGGGGATCGGCGTACAACAGCGCCAACTCCAGCAGACAGGGCGCCTCTTCGGCGGCCTCCCGCAGCAGGCGGCCGGACCGCAGCGCCTCCCCGTACACCCGGTTGCCCGCGTCGCACAGCCGCTCCACGCCGTGCGCGTGCCGCTCGCCCGTCGCGCCGCCCAGCCCCGTCATCGTCCTGTCACCGGCCCCGAATCATCCCCTTTTCAGGGGGATTTCACTGTTTGCGCGGACCCCATGAACGTGCTCGCGCAACAACCTGACGGTAGCGCCACGCCGCGCGCCGCGGGCAGGGTGGCCACAGCGCTCCCGGAGCGCGCCGGCCCTGTCCAGCGATCCCCCGCCTGGTCAGGGCCGGCCCAGGAAGCAGTGCGGTCAGGGGAGATGATCCCCTCCATGACCGAGATCATCCTGATGTCGCACCCGAAGGTGACCACCGTGCCCGTGGCGGACCGCGGCGAGCCGCTGGTCGATCTGCGCGACGTGGACGCCCTGCCGGTCGACCCGCGCCAGGCCGATCCGCTCGGCGCCTACGCCCACCTGCGCGCGGGAGTCGTCGACCGGCTCCTGTACGCGCAGGAGCTGCTCCCGGACGGGCTGCGGCTGCTGGTCGTCGAGGGTTACCGACCGCTCTCCCTCCAGCGCGCCTACTTCGAGGAGTACGCGGCCGAACTGCGCGCCCTGCACCCGGACCGGCCGGCCGCCGAGATCCACACGGCGGCCAGCCGCTACGTCTCCCCGCCGGAGATCGCCCCGCGCAGCGCGGGCGCCGCCGTCGACCTGACCCTGGCCGATGCCGACGGCACCGAGCTGGACCTGGGCACGCGGATGAACGCCTCGCCGGAGGAGAGCGCGGGCGCCTGCTGCACCGACGCCGCCACCATCGGCCCCGCGGCCCGCGCGAACCGGAAGGTCCTCGGGGCCGCGCTCGGCGCCGCCGGACTGGTCAACTACCCCACGGAGTGGTGGCACTGGTCGTACGGCGACCGCTACTGGGCCATGGCGACGGGCGCGGAGCACGCCCTGTACGGGCCGCGCGAGCCGAACTGAACCGCTACTTCAGACCCGCCGCGACGCAGGCCGCCTCGTACTTCCCCGCGCAGATCTGCTTGACGGTGAAGATCTTGTCCTTGATCACCGTCTCCTTGATGTTCTTGCGGGTCAGCGCGACCACACTGATGCTCGCCGTGTGGATCTGCTTGGTCGTCGGGCTGTCCGTGCGGCTCGACGCGAGGGACTCGAACTCGATGTCACGGCCCTGGGCGACCCGGACCGCCATCTCGGCGGCGGTCGCGGCCTCGTCCGGATAGGGCTTGTACACGGTCATGTACTGATCGCCCGTCAGAATCCGCTGCACCGCGGCGAGTTCCGCGTCCTGGCCGCTGATGGGCGGCATCTTCGTGACACCGGCGTCCTTCAGTGCCTCGATCACACCGCCCGCCATGCCGTCGTTCGCCGAGTAGACGGCCGCGATGTTGGAGACACCGAGCGCCGCGATGGCCCGTTCCATGTTGGCCTTGGCGTTCTGGGGCTTCCAGCCGTCGGTGTCGTACGACTCGACGACCGTCACCGCGTTCTCCAGCTCGGCCCGCGCGCTGTCCCGGTAGTCCTTGGCGTTGGGGTCGGTCGGCGAACCGTTGATCATGACGATCTTGCTCGACTTGGTGGCCTTGGCGCCGAGAGCGGCGACGAGTTCCTTGCCCTGGGTCTGGCCGACGAGCTCGTTGTCGAATCCGACGTACGCGTCGACGGGGCCCTCGGCGAGGCGGTCGTAGGCGATGACGTGGATGCCCGCCTCGTTCGCCTTCTTCACCATGGCGCCGATCGTGTGTGCGTCGACGGCGTCCACGATGACCGTGTCCACCTTCTCGTCGATCATCTTCTGAAACTGCTCGTTCTGAAGATCGGCGTCCTGATCGGCATTGGCGTATACGAACCTGCCCTTGCCCTTGGTGAGTTCGGATACCTGCTTCTCGATGATCGGCCGGTCGAACTTCTCGTAGCGTGCGGTCTCCTTCTCCGGAAGGAGCAGACCTATCTTGACATCGTTGCCCTTGCGCACGGGCGCGTTGCTGTCGCTGCTCCCCCCGGGCAGCACACCACCGCAGGCCGTGAGCGATACCAGCAGGACGGATGCGGCGCCCGCCGTCGTGACGCATCGCATTCGCGTGTTCATTACGGATACCTCCCTGACGTGGCCGCGACGGTGCGACCGAGGTGTCTCGAAGACAACTCGGCGCCCCACTCAGCGTCAAGAGGTGAAGCCACACCGCAACGAAACCGCGTCCGTTACTTCCCCACATGAAGCCGGAAGTCGCCCCAAGGGGCGAATACAGGACATCTGTGATCTGTTCACAGGAGCTTCACGAACCCGTCACGCCCCACCGACCCCACCGACCCCGCCGGACCTCAGGCCGGCACCCGGTCCAGGAACCCGTGGACGGCCCGGATCCGCCCGTCCTCGGCGAGCTCGACCACGTCGAACCCGGCGACCGGAGCGGACCCGTCCGCCTCCGACACGAGCTCCCAGCCGAAGCGGGCGACGAGGTGGTGCCCGTCGACGTCGCCGAGCGGCCGGAAGAAGAATCCGGGGAACTGCTCGTGCGCGCCCCCGATGACGGCGGCGATCCCGTCGTGCCCGGCGACGTCGACGAGCGGGTCGGTGTAGCTCCCCTCCTCCGCCCAGGCGGCGGCGACGGCCTTGGCCCGGTCCTCGGGAGTACGAGCGTTCCAGGCCTCGAAGTAGCGGGCTGCGGCGCTCTCGTGGATGTTCGCTGCTGCGGTCATGTCGCTCGACCTCCTGGTCGTCCGTCCGGTACGGAACCCGGAGCCCGAGCGGAGTGCGCCGCCCGGGTTCCGGTGAGTTCAGGGTGCCGGGCGGGGGCGGAGGCGGTCGATTACGTCACGGGTAAGGGGAGGCCGCGATCGTCGCGGAGAGGAGAACGACCGGGTACGCGGCGGTGAGCAGGCAGACGGGCAGGCCGAGCACGACGTAGGCGAGGCACATCAGGGCCCGGGCGACGAGCCCGTACCGGGCGCTCACCCGGTCCTCGGCCACCGGGTCGTACGTCACCTCGATCCGCTCCGGATCGGTACCGACGCGCCGCCCGCCACCCCGGTGCTCGCGCCGCGCTCCGCCGCCGTCCTCGAAGACGTACACCTTCGTGTAGGTGGAGTCGCCGTCGGAGTCGCGCCCGTAGTCGGTCCGTTCGTACGTCGCGACAACGGTGATCCCGCGCCGCCGCAGCAGCCACCAGTCCTCCGTCGCCAGCCACACCAGCCGCGTGAGCACGAAGCCGACGCAGAAGACCGGGAAGGAGGCCGCCCACACCAGCACGAGCCCCCACGCACCCGAGGCCGCGCCGAGACACGCCCCCAGGGCGAACAGTCCGCCCAGCCACACCCATGGAGACCGCGCCCTGCCCGGACGCCGGGCCCGGGCCGGTTTCGGCTCCTGGGTCACGGACACCCGCCCGCTCCGCCTCCGCTCGGCCGCGTCCCGCACCGGCAGCGCGGAGTTGACCGTGTCGGCGAAGGCCGCGGCGGCGGTCGCGCTCGACGGGCGCAGCCGGTAGACGGCGGGGTCGCTCTCGCCGGGCCCGGCCGTGAGCACGATCTCGATGCCGCGCCGCGCCGACGCCCCGCGCGGGCGGACCGTCTCGATGGCGGTCAGCGGGATCCGTACGCGCCGCCCCGACCCCGACCGGTCCAGCAGAACCGCGCCCCGCTCCAGCCGCGCGGTGGTCAGCCGACTGCGCAACACCTGGTCCACTACGCCCCCGTCCGGCCCCGACGCGGCCTCAACCACCCTGAAAACACTGCCCGCTTGTGTACATCAGATGGTGAAGGGACACACCATGGTTCCGCCACCCCCGCGGCTGCTCGTGCCCCATGCTCCCCCCGCGACCCAAGGAAGCACCATGCGACGCTCCACGCTCCTCACGCGCGCCCTGGGTACGGGCGCGCTGGCCGCGGCGGCCACCTCCCAGGCACTCGTCCACCTTCCGGCGGACGCCTCGGGCCCGCGGCTCGACATCGTCGGCGCCCTGGCCGCGGCCGCCGTGCTCACCGCCGCCTGGGCGCTGGCCTGCCGCACGGCGCCGCCCCTGAAGCCCGAGCCCGCGCTGCCCCCACGGGCCGGGATTCCGCCCATACCCGCGCGACTCCCTCGTCCGGACCCGGACGTGGGGCGAGCCGTCGGCGCGGTGCTGATCGCGCTGGCCCCGGTCACCCTGGCCCGCCTCGCCATGCGGGACGGCACCTCGTTCGTCGACATGTTCCTCTTCTTCCTCATCCTGTTCGGCACACTGAAGCTGGCCACAGGGATGCGCCGCTCGACGTCGCCGAAGGACGAGCGGGCCAAGGTCAAGGTCCTGATCGAGGACGCCGCGGCGGGCGAGGTGCACGGGGTGCGTGTCCGTGCCGGACGGCCGCAGCTCCTGCGCTACAGCGAGCGCGGCGACCGCCCGGGCACGGTCTCCGTCAGCCGCGCGTACCACCTCGCGCTCTTCGAACTCACGGAAGACGCGGAAGGTGAGGTGGGTGCGGGCGACGAGGTTCCGCTCGCCGTCGACCGGATCGACATAGCCGAACTCGCCCGCGCGGGAACCCTGTTGACGGGCTCCGAAGGCTGGCTCGTCTGGCCCCGCCGCTACAAGCTGATCGAGGGCGCGCAGCCGGTGGCTTTCGTCGCCGACCGCGACGGCGCCACGATCATGGGCCTGACCGACCCGGCGGAGGTCACCTATCGCACCGCCACCGCGAGCGCCCGCGACCCGCGCCGCACCAGCCGCGAGCGCAGCGCGCGGCGCCTGCGCCGCAACGCCAAGTTCCGCACGCCGATCCACGGCCCCATCGCCGGGGGCGCCCTGCTGGCGGCCCTCCTCTGCCTGCCGGTGCTCCTCGTCGACAGGGACGCGCTGTCCGGACTGATCTCCTGGCCGCTGTGCGTGCCGGCGGGGGCCGCGCTGATCACCGGGGTGCTGCGGGGGACGTCCGCGACCATGGACTGCGTCGTCGCGGACGCGGAGTGGACGGTGCGGGAGGAGAGCGACCCCGAGATCGCGTGACGGCGGGCCGGGAGCGGTCGGCGCGGGTCGGCCGCCGGTCGTCAGTCCTGGTACTCGGTCAGGTCGATCGCGTAGAGCCGGAGCCCCTCGTCCTCGCCGGTCGGCGTCATCCCCAGCTTGTGGAGGACCTTCATCGACGGTGCGTCGTCGGGGGCGGCGACGGCCACGACCCGGTCGATCCCCCGGTCCTGGAGGGCGAACTCCAGGGAGGCCTGGGCCGCCTCGGAGGCGTAGCCCTGGCCCCAGAACTGCCGCGCGAGCCGCCACTGGATGCCGATGTGCCCGGCCACCCGCGCCGGCGCGTCCGGCACGTACAGACCGACCGCGCCCGCCAGCTCACCCGAACCGAGCAGCTCGACGGCGAAGACCCCGAAGCCCTCGTCGTCCCACTCCTCCTCCCACCGCTCGATGTCCTCGGCGCTCTCGTCGAGGGAACGCGGGGCACCGCCGCCGATGTGGTGCATCACGGCCGGGTCGGCCTGGATCTCGGACAGCGGCCCCAGGTCGTCGTCGGGCAGCCAGCGGCGCAGGAGGAGGCGGGGGGTACGGATCTCGGTCATGCACCCCATCTTCCGCCATACCGATCAAGAGGCACGGTGCGGTCGGAACCCGAGGGGTCGTGGCGGGCAGCACCTTCCGGATGCGCCGGTGGCGTGGAGCGGCAGCCCGGGCAGCGGTCCGGTTCCGGGCCCCGGTAGGCGTGGTCGCAGACGTCGCAGTTGCGGAGGGGGTGGCGGACCGATGGCGCCGCCGGCTCGGCCTCCGGTGGGGCCTTGAACGGGCTTGTCCTCGGCGGTAGTTGTGCCGTCAGCCGGTGTGCGATGAATGCCGCGGGCCGGTGGATGGGGCGGCCCTCCGGCAGGTCCCGGGTGAGGGCGTGGCGTACGGCGGAGGGGATCAGGTCGCGTTCCAGCCAGGCGACGACGCCCGGGGCGAGGCGTTCGGCGTCGCGGGCGGAGAGGGTGAGGCGGGCGTCGGTTCGGTGCAGGGCGGCGAGGAGGTCGGTGGCCGCCTGGAGGAGCGCCGGGCCGGGGCGGTGCTCGGGGTGGGGGACGGTGAGCGGGCGTGGCGGCTTCTTCTTCTGGGACGGTTGCGGCTTGTCCGGGTGGGCCGGGGCGCCCGGCTGGTTGCAGGAGACCGTACGCGTACGGACCCGCCCGTCGGGGGCGCGGCGCCGCTCGCGGCGCAGGTAGCCGTGGGCCTCCAGCTCGCGCAGGGCGGCGGCGATCCGGGTCGTGCCCTCCGGGAAGCGGGCCGCGAGGGTCTTCACGTCGGCGCGGGCCCCGGCCGGGAGCGACTGGATGTGGACGGCCAGGCCGATGGCGAGGCCGGACAGTTCGCGGTGCTGGGCGAGGTGGTTGCCGACGACCGTGAAGTGGGAATGGTGGCGCGCGTTCTCGTGGACGATCCCCGCACGGGGGACTTCCCCCGGGATCGGGCCCGGGGCGGGCACGGGCGCGCTAGGGTGCTGGGTATCCATGGGGGAAGGTGCTACTTCCTTGATGGTCAGGCCCTCGATCGGGATCGCTAGTCCCGGCCGGGGGCCGACGTATGTCTGCGGTTGTTGTGGTGGTGCGTGGCGCTGAGCGTAGAGCAAGCAACCGGGGCAATTGCCAGCCGAGTTGGCGATGTTCACCGTTGCGGGTGAACGGCCCCCGCGCGGAGGGCGGGGTGGGCTTGGGCGGGTTCCTTTCCCTTCATCGACGTTCCTTTGCAGTGGTCGCCGGGAGCACCGGAGCACGGGTTTCCGTGCCCCGGTCGTACGAGGTCCAGTTCGGCCCAGACCGTCTTGCGCGGGGACGGTCCCTCGCCGACGCCCCACCGGTCGGAGAGCGCCTCTACGAGGATGAGCCCGCGCCCCGACTCTCCTTCTCCGCAACGGACTTCGGGCCTACGGTCCCCGCGTGTGTCGGCCACCTCGACCCGGAGCACGCCCTCGGTGACGTACAGGGCGAGCCGGAAGTCGCGGCCCGGGACGCGGGCGTGCGTGACGGCGTTGGCGGCCAGCTCCGCCACGATGTGCGCGGCCTCGTCCAGGAGGAACGCCAGCCCCCAGGTGCGCAGTTGTTCGGTGGCGAGGAGGCGCGCGAGGCGGGCCGCGCGCGGCGTGGGTGAGAGCAGCACCGCGAATTTCTCGTTCATGTCACTCAGCGTGGCCGCGCCTGTTTACGCTGACCCGCGACACGGCCGTCACGTACGGTGACTGTCCAGCTTTTGTCCAGAGCTGTACAGGCTGTCCAACACCTCTGACGGGTACGGCTGTTGACTGACAGTGGGCGGGGAGTTCGGCGGGCTGGAGGTGCGCGGATGACTGGGGCGACGACGGATGGTGACGGCTGGGAGCTGGAGCCGGGCGACGAGGAGGGCGCGGCCGTCATGGGCTTGATCGGGCGGCAGTTGAGGTCGTGGCGCGAGGCGTCGGGGCTCAAGGCGTCCGAGCTCGGGGTGGCGATGGGGTACGGGGAGGGGATCGTCTACAAGGTGGAGAGCGGGGCACGGATTCCCCGCCCCGAGTTCCTGGACAAGGCGGACGAGGTGTTGAACGCCGGGGGCCGCCTCAGCGAGATGAAGGAGGACGCGGCCAAGCTGCGGTATCCGAAGAAGGTGCGCGATCTCGCCGAGATCGAGGCCAAGGCGGTGGAGCTGACGGCGTACTGGACCCACAAGTTGCCCGGCCTGCTCCAGACACCGGAGTACGCACAGGCACTCTTCTCCATGCGTCGCCCCGCCCTGTCGTCGGAACAGATCGAGCGAGCCTTGGCCGCACGCTCAGCCCGTAAGTCAATCTTCGAGCGCGATCCCACACCCGACCTCAGCTTCATCCAGGAAGAGGCGTCGCTACGACGACCGATCGGCGGGAAGATGGTGTTGCGGCGTCAGCTCGAACATCTCCTGGAACTGGCCCAGTTGGCCACGGTCGACATCCAGGTGATGCCGACGGGCCGCGAGGACCACGCCGGAATGGACGGGGACATGCAGGTGCTGAAGTTCAGGGACGGAACGGCGATCGGGCGCTGCGACGGCCTCTACGCCGGACGGCCGGTCTCCGACCCGAAGCAGCTCCGCATCATCGAACTGCGGTGTGGGATCATCCGGACTCAGGCTCTCCCTCCCGGGGAGTCACTGGCCTTCATCGAGCAGGTGCTGGGAGAACTATGAACCGCGAGAACGAGCTGGCCTGGTTCAAGAGCAGCTACAGCGACGGCGGCAGCGAGCCCGACTGCGTAGAGATCGCCCACACCCCCGGCACCGTGCACATCCGCGACTCCAAGAACACCCAGGTTCACCATCTCTCCCTGAGCGGCGCGGCCTGGGCCGACTTCGTCACGTACGCGACCGAGGGCTGAGCCTGCTGAGCCTCACTTCCGCAGGGTCGACGGCACACCGGGCACACTGATGGACCAGGGCCCGTCGGAACGGGCATACACCAAGCACGGGCCCGTCAGTGGCACCTCGCCCTGCCAGGGACCCACATGGTTGGCGAGTTCGTCGACGAAGCCGTGGCCGTCCGGCGCGAAGGTGTCCACGAGGAAGTAGCCGCCGTCGTCGGCCTGTACGTCGCCCTCGTGGCGGAGGTTCGCGATCGCCGGGCCGCCGTCGTAGCGGAGCACGTCCGAGGCGGGGCGTCGCGCCGAACCCTCCAGGGGCAGCGCGCTGGTGACCGGCAGGACGTCGACGGTCCAGGTCCCGGGTTCGTCCGCCTGCACGCGGAGCGCGTGCACCGGTCGGTCCTCGTCCGCGTTCACCAGCGCCCGGCCGGTCAACGGGCCGTCCGCGTAGACCAGTTGGCTCTGCGACCGCAGATCCGGGTCGAGGGCGTCCACGACGAAGTGGCCGCGCCCGCTGTGCGTGACAGCGAGGACGGCCGGGGTCGTCCCCGTGGTCAGCCGCACGGTCGCGTGACCGTCACCCTGTCGGTGGCCGTGGCCCTGAGGCTCCGGGCCGGGGGCCCCATCCGTCTTCGTGACCCCGTGAAGCAGCGCCGGGCCCTCTTGGCCCTGCCCTCGGCCGTGCTCGCCCCGCGGCCCGCCCGTGTCGCGCCGAAACCACTTCATGCGTCCCCTCCCGACTCCGCCCCACCGTCAACTGGTCCGAAACCAAACAACTTTGATCACTTCAATACCTGCCCGTGTGCGGCCCTTTTCCTGAAATCGCACTAGCATCCCCCACTTGCGAGTGCGGGCGGCCGGGGACCGATCGTCCCGAGACGACTGGGGGTTGTCTTGAGTGACAAGAACGAGAGCGGGACGGTCGGCGCCGGCCGGCCCCGGAGCTCGGGCGCCCGGCGCCGCCGGGTCCGCGGGCTCGTCTGGATGGTGTTCCTCGCGCTCGCGCTCGGCTGCGTCACCTGGTTCGCCGGGGCCGCCGGGAACAGTGAGCGGGTCACCCGGATGTGGGTGAGCGCCAAGGTCGCCAAGGACGGCAGTGCACGCGTCACCGAGGTGATCGACTACGACTTCGGGCATCCGACGAGCGACCGGCACGGCATCTTCCGCGACATCCCCGGTCTGACCTACGAGGTCGACGACGAGGACGTCCACGCCACGATGGACGGCGGGCCGGTCCCGTACGAGCTGTCGTACGGCGAGACGACGGAGCGGAGCATCCGGGTCGGCGACGCCGACCGGACGGTCAGCGGGCTGCACCGCTACCGGATCACGTACCCGCTCCCGGACGTCGTCAAGAAGGGCAAGCTCGCCTGGGACGCGGTCGGCACGGGCTGGCAGGTCGACCTGCGCAACGTCGAGATCCACGTCGCGGCCCCGTACGGCCTCGACGCGACCCGGTGCGTGCGGGGCAGAACCGGATCCACGCAGAGCTGCCGGGCCGCACAGCCCGACACCGGGCACCTCGTCGCCGCGCCCGGGAACGTCGCGCCCGGGAACGGGGTCACGCTGTACGCGTCCGCGGCCGCGCGGGGCGCTGCCGTTCAGGCGGCCCGGCCGACACCGCCCGCGGGAGCGCGGCCCGACGCCGAAGCGGCCCCCGACCCCCTCTGGACCGGGCTGACCGTCGCCGGACTCGCCCTGGGATGTGGCCTGTTGGCGGTGGGCGCGCTGCGCCTGCTCGGCCGCGACCGGCGCCCCGCCGACCTGGAGCGACCGGCCGAGGGAACCCCGCCGGAGGCGCTGACCCCGGCCCAGGGCGGCATCCTGCTCAGCGAGCACGTCGAGCCGCACCACCAGGTGGCGTGGCTGCTCCATACGGCGTTCCGCAGGCACATCAACATCAGGGGCACCGGCCAGCACCCCACCCTGCGCCGCACGCGCGGCCTCGGGGGAGTCCCGGACGCGGACACCACGGCCGTGCTCGACGACATGTTCGCGGGCCGCGCCGAGTTCGTCCTGGGGATGTACGACCCGCTGTTCCGGTCGGCCTGGCAGTCCCTCGGCACCCGGCTCGCCGAGTGGCAGCGGACCAGCGATCTCTGGGACCCGGCCAGTGAGCGCCGCGAACGCGTCGCACGGCTGACCGGACTCGGCGCGACTCTGCTCGGCCTGGTCGCCGCCATCATCGGCAGCGTGCTCATCAGCCATATGAATACGGCGGGTTGGCCGATGTCACTGGCGGGCGCACTGGTCACCGGGGCCGGCCTGGCCCTGTGCCTGCGCGCGTGGGAACTGAAGCGCCGTAGCGCCCGGGGAGCTGCCCTGCGCCTCCAGGTGGAGACGTTCCGGCAGTGGCTCACCGACGCGTCCCCGGAGGCGGTCGGCGACGCGACCGCCGACGCCGAACGGTTCGAGCTGCTCACCGCGTGGGCCGTGGCACTGGGCCTGGCGCAGCGCTGGGAGCGGTCCATCGCCACCTCGACGGCCCCCGCCACCACCGGCGGAACCCGCCGCTCGACCGCCTTCGCCCAGCTCGGCCCGGCCCTGGCGGTGGGCCTCATCACCGCCGCGGCCGTCTCCGCCACGGCTCCGTCCTCCAGCGGCTCCGGCGGGAGCGGTGGCTCGGGCGGCGGCGGGAGTTCCGGCGGCGGGGTCGGGGGCGGTACGGGTGGAGGGGGCGGCGGGTCGTGGTGACGCCCTCCGCGACGTCACCGACGGCGTGGTGGAGCTGGAGGAGGCGGTCCGCGAGCGGCTCGGGTTGCGGCTCGCGCGGCCCGCACCCGTCGTGGTACGGCTGCGACGCCTCGCCGACCTCGCGGAGCGTGTGGCCGAACTCCCGGACCTGGAAGCCCACTTGGTGAACGAGGCGCGCCGGATGGCGGCCCGGTGCGGGCGCGTCGTGGGCGACCCGGAACAGCTGGTGCGGATCGCCGGGCGCTGCCCCGCCTGCGACTCGGTCTCGCTGCGGGCCCTGCCGGAACGGGCCGTCGTGATGTGCGTGAACCCTGTCTGCCGGCACGTACTGGAGGAGGGTCCCGCATGAGCTGCTTCATCACCGGTGAACTCGCCGCCGCCGAGGCCGGCGTCGCCCCCGCCACCATCCGCAAGTGGGTGCAGCTCGGGCATCTGCGCGCCGCCGGACGGCAGGGACGCAAGGCGCTGTACCGGCTGGAGGACGTGTTCAGCGCGGAGCGCGTCGCGCGGGGGCGAGCCGCCTCGCCCAACCATCCGCCCGAGAGCTGAACCCTCGCACCACTCCCATGGGCCCGTCGACCTCTGTCGGCGGGCCCTTTCCCATGCCGTAGCACCAGGTCAACTGGCCTGTGCAGGGCGCCAGTTGCGAGATCCGCGCCCCCCGATCACACTTGGAGCAGCGGCAGAGCTGCGCCCACGGACCGCAAGGACCCGGGGCGGCGGACCTGCCGCTTCGTGTTGCCCGGACCCCTCGTCGCAGTCGTGGTCCGGAGCGTGCAGGCCTGCGCGTACACGCCTCAACGGCCCTTTCCTCGACTCCCCCTTTTGACGGGATCCTTCATGTGTCCGCACTGAACTTCCCCGACGTCGAACGACTCGTCGTCGACTTCCTGAAGAGCCGGGCCGAACTGGTCGGGACGACGGTCGACAACCGGCCGCCCTCCGGGTTCGACGGCACCCAGCAGGTCGTCCTCGTCTCGCGTACCGGCGGGACCTGGATCGACGACCTCTACCTCGACCATCCCGTGGTCGACCTGGAGGCGTACGCCGCCGACAAGACGGTCGCCCACACCATCGCCCTCGCCGCCCGCGCCTGTGTGCACGAGCTGCAGGGCACCGGCTACGGCACGGCGGTCGTCACCGACGTGTCGGAGGTCGAGGGGCCGCGCTGGCTGCCCGACTACAACCGCCCGGCCGCCAGCCGCTATCTCACCCGGCTGCAGCTCTCCATCCGTCCTGCCTGACCCACTCAAGGAGTCCTTCCATGCCTTCTCCGAACACCAGCTCCCAGATCCGCGTCCCGGGTACCGGCAAGGTGCTCGTGGCGAAGTACAACGCCGCCACGCCGGCCGCCGCGCCGATCGACACCAAGGTTCCGTGGTCCGCGACGGACTGGACCGAGCTCGGCTACACCTCCACCGACGGCGTGAAGCTCGCCAAGAAGGACAAGATCGACCAGGTCGACGGATGGCAGTCGGTGAGCGCGCTGCGCTACATCTACTCCGACCGTGAGCTGACGCTGAAGTTCCAGCTGATGCAGTTCAACAAGACCACGCTGCCCTTCTTCATGGGCGGCGGGGCGACGGCTGCCGCGGCGACCGGCGCCGAGGCCGGCACCTTCAAGTACGACCTCACCACCAACCCGGCCGCGGACGAGCGGGCGCTGGGCTTCGAGTTCACGGACACGCAGAACGGGTCCGCGGTCATCTACCGGCTGATCGTCCCGCGCGGCCAGGTCACCGAGACCGAGGAGATCTCGATGACCCGCACCGGCGCCATGAAGCTCGGCGTCACCTTCACCGCCTACGCACAGGACGACACGTCGCTGCCGCTCGCGACCTGGGTCATGAAGGACGGCGCGTACGCGTAACGGGGCTCTGCCCGCACCAGTCGGCCCGGCGCGCATCCGTCGCGCGCCGGGCCGTCCCCTCCTCCACCCGCACACCTCAACTTCCCCATCAGGAGCACCTCATGGCCGGATTCGACGTCAACGCCGCCCGCGCCCAGCGCCTCGAAGCGCTCGGCCGCGCCTGGACCTTCCAGCTCGACACCGACACCTTCGAGCTGCCGACCGAGCTCAGCCGCGGTGTCGCCCGCAAGCTGCGCGCCCTCGACGACAACGACGTGGACGGTCTCCTCCAACTCCTCCTGGGTGATCAGCAGTTCGCGCGCTTCGAGCAGCACGACGTCACCATGCAGGACATCGCCGCGATCCTGGAGGCGTACGGCAAGGAGACCGGGCTCGGCCTGGGGGAAGACTGAGCCTCGTCGCGCTCGTAGAAGAGCACGCCGAGGCCATCGAGGCCGATCTGCTGCGCCATTACGGCGTGGACCTGCTGGACTGGTACCGGGGGCGGTTGTCGTCACGACGGCTGGCGGTGCTGGTGCGGCACATGCCGCGGGACAGCGCGCTCGCGCACGAAATGCACGGTGAGGCCGCCGAGTGGCACGTGATGGAACATCTGCTCGCGCATGCGGTGGACCAACTGCAGGAAGCCAACTGGATGTTCGCGACGGTCAACCGGGACGAGGACAGCGACCCTCTCGACCCGCCTCAGCCCATGCCCCGCCCTGGCGCAGACGCCACCCCGAGCGAAGACAGCGCCCCGAACTCCAGCGTAATGGCCTCTCCAGAGTACGTAGCCAAGTTTCTCGCCTGATCGGAAACGGCTTGTCGCTCCCGTAACTATGCGCTCGTATAGTGTCGCCCGTTGCTCATGGCGACTTCTCTTCCCATCCATCACCCTGGGGGGCGCATGATCATTTTCTACTTGGTCACGGTCGCGCTGATCTATTTCCTGTTCCGACTGTTGCGCCTCTGGAGAGCGGGGCTTCGACTGAGGACGGCGGGCGCCTTCGCCACGGCGCATTGCACGCACATCTCTTACCACGAGGACAGCGTCACGCTGAGTTTTGTGTTCTCAGTAGATGGCGCCGACTTCCAGGGGACCTCGTCCTACATGTCGACCAACGCAGCGTCACCGGGCGAGGATATAGAGATCATTTACGATCCATCCTCCCCGGAGAATGCAGACATAGCTGCATGCGTCGAGTCGAGCATAAGGATGCACAGATTGGCTTTCTGGTGTCTGGCTCCGCTCGTTGCAGGGGCTATAACGCTGGACGTATGGCTCACTATTTGACCTCTGCAAGCCACCCACCACTCCCCGGTCACGAGGTGACCGGGTTTTTCTTTTCCCTCGCATGGAGACCCTTCACCTGGAGAAGCCATGACGGACGGTAAAACCCTGGCGCCGGCAGTCCAACACGAACTCGCTATTCAATGGCCAAAATTTAAAACGGAGCTGGTCAAAGACATACAGGCAACGCTGGTCAAGTCCGACTACCAGGCTGCCACCCTCAGTGCGCAGTTTTTCAAGATGGACCATTCGCTGTTCAAGTGGGACGAGAAGGGCTTCACTTTCGCCGGGAAACAGATCAGCACTTTCTCGCTGCAGACACTGGTCCACGGCGGCAGGGACGCTGAGGCTGCGACGAAGAAGAAGGAAAATGAACGTCTGGAAGCAGAGAAGGCCAAGGCCGCTCGCGAGCAGGAGCGGGAACGCATAAAGAAGTTCGAGGAAGACCTCATGCGCCACGTTCGCGGTGCCCGCAACAGCGCAACCACGGCTCACGACGTCGCCGTCAAGGCTCAGCATGACGCGCAGCGCGCCGACAACCTCCTGCGCAGTGCCAACCACAGTGCTCGCCTCGCCGCAGACAACGCGTCCCGAGCCAGCCAGAAACTCGGCGCGCTGGAAGAGCGGGTAGTGGCACTCGAATCGCATATCTGACTACGTCAGAATTTCGCCAGAAACCCAGGTGATACCCATGTCCCTCACTCAAAGACTGCTGTCTGCCCGAGGTGCCTTCGGCAATTTTTCCGCTGCGGCCGGCAAGGCGGGAACGACGGTCAGCCGTACTACCAGCGGCGTCAATTCCCTGCACGGCTCTGTGGGGAGGCTCAAGAGCAGTCTCGGGCAGACCGACGCCCGACTGTCCCGGACGCGGTCCGGTACCGATAAATTCAAGACTTCCCTGGACCGCCTCAAGGCCTCCTCCTCCAAAACCAACACCGCCCTCCGCGACGTAAAACGCCAGTCCGACGCCGTCGAGAAGTCCGTCGGGAAGGCCGGGAAGACCGCCACCGGCGGGGGCAAGTCGATGACCGGGCTCGGCAAGGGGCTCAAGGGGGCCACGCTTGCCCAGAAGGGGCTCAATACCGCGATGAAGGCCAACGCCCTCGGCCTGGTCATCTCGCTGCTCGCGCCGATCATCGGGCAGTTCATCAACATGGACAAGGTGTCCAAGGCGCTGGCCAAGGGCGTGAAGTGGGCCTGGAACGCGATCTCCGGGGCCATCAAGTCCCACTCCGGGCCCATCAAGAGCATCATGAAGGGCCTGGTCAACGGGTTCACCGCACTGCCCCGCGCCTACATCAGCGGCATCAACGCCATGATCCGCGGGCTCAACTCGATCCACGTCAAGATCCCCGGCTGGGTCCCGGTCGTCGGCGGCAAGGAATTCGGGATCCACCTGCCGCAGATCCCGAACATCCCCACCCTCGCCGAGGGCGGCGTCGTGCAGGCCCGCTCCGGCGGCCGGCTCGCCCTCATCGGTGAAGGCGGCGAGAACGAAGCCGTCATCCCGCTGTCCAAGCTCAGCCGCATGATGGGCGGCCACCCGGGCAACGCCGCCACGCTCGCCCGGCTCGCCGCCGCCGTCGAGGCGATGGCCGCGCGGCCCGTGCACGTCGCCGTGGACTCCCAGGTCATCGCCCGCGCCGTCCAGGTCGGACAGCGCCAGCTCGCTCGGAGGTGAACAGCACGCCATGATCAGAAACCTGTGGATAGGCAAGCCCGGGCTGCTGCGGGAGATCGTCCAGGCCGCCAAGAGCTGGGACCGCACCGCCGATCTGAACGTCACGGAGTTCAAGTCCCTGGAGGGCACGGTCACCACCGTCGCCCCCGCCCGCACGCCCCGCCGCCTGAAGTTCTCCTGGGACCTGCTCCCGCCGGACGACGCCCAGCACCTCGCCCGGCTCGCCCGCCGCGTCAACGGGCCCGGACTGCAAGGGAGTTCAGTAGCCTCGTACGGGCCGGTCGCCCTGCTCGACCCCGCCACCGTCAACCTCCTCGACCCGTACCAGGCCGCCGCGCAGAGCAGTTCGCCCAGCGGCGCCGACCACTGGTTCACGGTGACCGGCACCATGGTCGTCAGCCCGTTCGTCGGCGACACCGTCGTCGCCCAGTTCCAGGACACCACCCGGATCGGCTGGCGGCACGGCACCTGGACCGGCTGGCCGGTGGCCCCCGGCATGAAGGTGTCGTGGCTGGTGCCGCCCGACTGGAACCCGGCGACCGCCACCGCCCAGCTGGACTGGAAGGCCGCCGACGGCTCGTACCTGGCCACCACCGCCGTGACCGGCGCGAGCGTCACCGGTACCGCCCCGGCCGGCGCCGCCTTCGTCACCCCCGTCGGCGGACCCGGCGTCACCGGTATGGCCGGGCTCGCCGGCGCCTGCCTCACCATCGGCGACACCCCGGTCCCGTACGCGCTCGGCGACGGCTGCCCGGCGATGAGCGTGACCGCGTACAGCGACGCGCCCGCGAACCCGCTGCCGTACCGCAACGTCAGCATCGACCTGGTGGAGGTGCGCGGTGCTGAACTCTGACGACGAGGCCCTCGACGTCTCCCTCGCCGCGCCCGAGCGCGCCCCCGCCCACGCCACCCGCTTCGGCGGGCAGGAGCTGGGCGGACAGGTGCAGTCGTGGAAGGTGGAGCGGGCCTACGCCACCGATCTGCCGGACGCGATGCGCGCGGTGTCCGGCAGCGCGTCCGCGCAGTTGGAGGTGCAGCTCGGCGGCGCCGAAGGCGTCCCCGCGCCGCGCCTGTACTCGGCCTGGGCGCCGCGTGCCACCTCCGACGTCGCACGGCCCGGGCAGTCCGTGGTGCACGCGGCGGGGGTCGCGGGCCGCACCGTGCCCGCCTTCCGCGGCACCGTGCGCTCACGCACCGCCGCGTCCGGCAGCGACACCGTCACCGTGCAGGCCCTGGACGGCGCGGAGCGGCTGCGCGGCCCCGCCCAACTCCCGCGCCCCTACCACGGGTTGCTGTACGGCAAACCCGTCGCCACCACCGTCTGGTGCGTGGACGAACTGCTCCGCCAGGGCGGCATCCACACCTGCCCGCCGCCGCGCGCCCCGGCGCCCGCCGCCGATCTCGACCAGCCCTTCACCGCGCTGTACGCCTCGCTGCACGGCGGCTTCAACTCCACCTACGGCCAGCCCGAGACCCTGCCCGACCCGTCCGCGTACTCCTGGATCAGGGACGGCGCCCCGCACGAGATGGCGCTCAGGCCGGCCGCGGCAGGACTCTCCGTGTCGTGGATGCCGCGCTCGCGGTTCGCCGTGTCGGGGCGGGTGTTCCAGGCCGAGGCGTACGTCAACACCGCGCTGGCCAAGGACAGCGTCGTCGAACTGAAGCTGGTCTTCGACCGCAGCGCGAACAAGTACGGCTACTACACGGGAACCTTCGACATCTCCACCGGGCAGGTCAAGGTCGCCTCGGGGACGCTCAACGGCACGAGCTCGCAGTTCAGTTGGACCTTCAGCAAGCTCGCCTCACTGCGCGGCGCCTGGCACCTCGGCTTCGCGGTGGACACCCGGGCGGGCGGCTCGTCGGTCATGGCGACCGTGAAGCCACGCCTGACGGCGCCCGACGGCGAGTACCTCGCGGGCGGCCCGGGCACCTACACGGACACCTCCGCGGGCCAGCCGCCGTCCGAACTGCACCGGGTCGACCTGCTGACCGACATGCCCGTCGAGTGCGTCCAGGTCACCGACCGGTCGTGGCCGGACCTCGACTCGTACAACGGCAACGAGTGGGACCAGAAGGGCCGTTGGCGCAAGGGCGCCGTGCTCGACGACGCCGACATCCCGCTGTACGACGTCCCGCAGGTGTCGGGGTCGCAGTGGGACGCCCTGACGGAGATCGCGCGGGCCACGAACAGGGTGTCTTCCGGTGGTACGGGCCCGCCCGGTTCCGCACCGTGCCGCCGCGGCCCGATCTGACGGTCACCACGCGCCGCTCCGTCTCCGCGCTGACCGTCTCCGAGGAGATCGACGCCTGCCGCAACTACTGCCAGCAGCCCTACGCCGACTGGACGGGCATCACGAGCGTCAACGGCGAGACCGTCACCGACACCGTGGTCCGCAAGATCAACCCGGGGTCCGTGGTGGAGGTGCGGTACGCCATCGCCGAGGACGAGAACGACATCGGCCCGCTCCAGATCGACGACGACGCCTCCCCGATCAGCGGCCACAAGGTGCGCTTCGGCAGCGCCGCCACCGGCGGCACCTCGGTCAAGGGCAGCGTCACGGTCAGCTCGCTGCGCGACGGCCCGGACTACGTCGTGCGGTTCATCAACCACGGCACCGCCGCCGTGTGGACCGTGACCAAGGACGGCAACCCGTCCGTGCAGATCATCCCGCAGGTCCGCTCCGGACAGTCGAAGCAGCGCACCTTCGCCTGGTACAACACCACGAGCCAGGCCTACTACGGCAAGCAGGTCTACGAGGCCTCGGCCTCCGCCTGGGTGCAGTCCCGGCAGTCCGCCGACACCCTCTCGCACGCCATGCTCGACGCCGGCCGCTTCCCCGTGCCGGTGCTCGGCGAGGTCGAGGTGCTGCACGATCCGCGCATCCAACTCGGCGACGTCGTAAGGGTGGTGGACGTCACCGGCGCCGAGCTCGACACGCTCGCCTGGGTCGTCGGCATCCGCACCACCTGCCAGGCGGGTGCGGCGCCGCAGCAGACGCTGACGCTGCGCGGCACCGCCATCGAGAACCTGGGCACGGGCAAGGACCCCTACCCGGCGGCGCAACTCGCCTCCGTGGAACGGGTGTCCGCCGCCCTGTGCCGCGCCCACGGCTGGTCGGCGGCGAGCGTGATCGGACACAAGGAGTGGACCCGCCGCAAGATCGACCCGTCGTTCTCGATGAGCGGGATGCGCACGCGGGTGGAGGCGCGGCTCGGGGTGCGGCCGGTTCCCGCACCGACGCCCGAGGGGTTCGCCCCCTTCCCCGGCGCCGGCTTCTTCGTGACGGGCCGGCGCAGCGACCTGTTCACCGCCGTCGGCCGGCGGCTCGTCGCGGAGGGCTGCGGCCGCTACCACGTCGGGCCCGGGCCCGTGTGGGGCGAGGCCGACGTCCTCTCGTACGCGGCCTGGCAGCGCGAGCTGGGCCACGTGGGCGCGGCGGCCGACGGAATTCCGGGGCGCGCGAGCTGGGACCGGCTGCGCGTGCCGCACACGTGAGGAGGTGACCGACGATGACCGAGGCCGCACGCAGAACGCTGCGCACCGCGCTGCAGACCGTCGTCGCGCTGCTGCCGCTGCTCGCCGACGGCGGGGCCGCCGCGGACGTCCCCGCGCTCGCGGGCGTCGTCGCCGTGGCGGCGGCCGTCAGCCGCGTGATGGCGCTGCCGGAGGTGGACCGGCTGCTGCCGCACTGGCTCCGAAAGGAGGCGGGGCCGTGACCGCACTCGAACCGGGCGGCGTTGCACTGGAGGTGGAGCGCCTGCGCCGATCCGTCGACGTCGGCTTCGCCACCACGCGCGGCGATCTGGCCCTGCTCCTGCAGCGCGCCGACCAGACCGACAAGACCCTCGGCGAACACGAGGAACGCCTCGACGCCCTGGAGCGCACCCGCTGGCCGCTGCCGTCACTGGCCGCGCTGACGTCGTGCGCGGCGCTCGCGGTGGCGCTGTGGCAGTCCGCGGGCAGGTGACCCGCAGCAAGGTGAACACCGTGAAGGGGCCCCGGAGTCGTCGAACTCCGGGGCCCCTTCACGCGTTTCACGCCGTTACCGCGGCGTCAGTCCTGCGGCCGCTTCGGGCGCCACACCACCAGCGCGCTGGTCTGCTGCACCTCCTGGTACGGGACCAGGTCGCGGCGGTACGAGGCGTGCACCGCCGCCTCACGTTGCTGCATGGCCGCGGCGGCTCCCTCCACGGCGGCGGAGAGTTCCGCCACGCGGGACTGGAGCGCGGCGACCTGGTTCTCCAGCTCGATGATGCGCTTGATGCCCGCCAGATTGATGCCCTCGGTCTGCGACAACTCCTGCACCGTGCGCAGGAGTTCGATGTCGCGGGCCGAGTAGCGCCGGCCGCGCCCGGCCGTGCGGTCGGGCGAGACCAGGCCGAGGCGGTCGTACTGGCGCAGCGTCTGCGGGTGCAGGCCGGACAGCTGGGCCGCCACCGAAATGACGTACACCGGTGTCTCGTCGGTCAGTTCGTACGGGTTGCTTCGTCGGCGGCCGTCCATCTGGCTCAGGCTCCCTTCGCGGCCTGGAACAGTTCTGCCCGCACATCGGTGTCCTCAGTCGCCTTGCGGTACGACTCGAGGGCGTCGCGTGCGTCGTCCGGGAGGTCCTTGGGGACCGCGACCTCGACGGTGACCAGCAGGTCGCCGCGGGTGCCGTCCTTGCGGACGGCGCCCTTGCCGCGGGCCCGCATCGTCCGCCCGTTCGGCGTGCCCGGGGGCAGCTTCAGGGTGACGGGCGGGCCGCCCAGCGTGGGCACCTTGACCTCGCCGCCGAGCGTCGCCTCCGGGTAGGTCACCGGGACGGTGACCGTGAGGTTGTCGCCCTTGCGGCCGAAGACCGGGTGGGCGCCGACGTGCACGACGACGTACAGGTCGCCCGCCGGGCCGCCCCGCTCGCCCGGCGCGCCCTTGCCGCGGAGGCGGATGCGCTGGCCGTCGGAGACCCCGGCGGGGATGCGCACCTGCATGGTGCGCGACGACTTGGCGCGGCCACTGCCCTTGCAGACCTCGCAGGGGGTTTCCGCGATCAGGCCGCGGCCCTTGCAGTCCACGCACGGGTCGGTGAGGGAGAAGCCGCCACCGCCGCCCCGCGAGACCTGCCCGGTGCCGACGCAGGTCGGGCACACGCGCGGCGTGCCGTTCTTGTCGCCGGTGCCGGAGCACGCCTTGCAGGGAGCCTGGGAGGACATCCGCAGCGGGACCGTGGCCCCGTCCACCGCCTCGGTGAAGTTGAGCGTCACCTCGGACTCGATGTCCTGCCCGCGGCGCGGCTGGGTCCGGGTGCCCGTGCCCGCGCCGCCCCGGTTGAACAGGCCGCCGAACACGTCCCCGATGCCGCCGCCGAAACCGCCCTGGCCGCCGCCCTGGCCCTGGGCGCCGCCCCCGAAGAGGTCGCCCAGGTCGAAGTTGAACGAGCCACCGCCGCCCCCGCCCGGCCCCGGGCGGAATCCGCCGTTGCCGAACAGGGCGCGCGCCTCGTCGTACTCCTTGCGCTTCTTGGGGTCACCGAGGATGTCGTTCGCCTCGGAGATCTCCTTGAAGCGGTCCTCCGCCTTGGGGTTGCCCTTGTTGGCGTCGGGGTGGTTCTCCCGGGCGAGCTTGCGGTACGCCTTCTTGATCTCGGCGTCGGTGGCGTCCTTGGGGACGCCGAGGACCTTGTAGTAGTCCTTCTCGATGAAGTCCTTGGTGCTCATCGGCCTCGACGTCCCTCCTCACATGTGCTGCGTATGCCGTGGATCCCTTGTACGTCAGCCCTCTTCCGGGCCACCGCTCTCCTTCTCGTCGGCCTCGTCGGCCGACTCGGCAGCGGTCTCCGGCTTGACCGTCTGCGCACCCGGCTGCGGCTCGGCCACGGCCACCCGCGCGGGGCGGATGGTGCGCTCGCCGATCCGGTAACCCGGCTGCAGGATCGCCACGCAGGTCGTCTCGGTGACGTCCGGCGCGTAGCTGTGCATCAGGGCCTCGTGCACCATCGGGTCGAAGGGCTCGCCCTCCTTGCCGAACTGCTGCAGGCCCATCTTGGCGGCGACCGTCTCCAGCGACTCGGCGACGGACTTGAAGCCGCCGACGAGTTCGCCGTGCTCACGGGCGCGGCCGATGTCGTCGAGGGTGGGCAGCAGCTCGGACAGGAGGTTCGCGACGGCGACCTCCTTGACCGTGACGCGGTCCCGCTCCACACGGCGACGGTAGTTCTGGTACTCGGCCTGGAGGCGCTGGAGGTCCGTGGTCCGCTCGTTGAGCGCGGTACGCACCTGGTCCAGCTGTGCCGTCAGGGCGACGTCCTGTGCGCCTTGAGGGCTGGAGGAAGCTGAGTCCCCGGCCGGGGCCGCCCCCTCGCCCTTGTCGGGCGAGGCGGCGGTCTTCGGCTCGGCGTCTTCGGAGGTGGCGCCGGAGGGGACGTCAGGCTTCTCGTTCTCGTCGAAGCCCGGGGTCTCCTCCGTCACGCGGCACCGTCCTTGCGGTCCTCGTCGACGATCTCGGCGTCGACGACGTCGTCGTCGGCGGCCTTGTCGCCGGCGGGGGCGTCACCCTGCGGGGCGTCACCGGCGGCCTGCGCGCCCTGGGCGTCGGCGTACATGGCCTGGCCCAGCTTCTGCGAGACGGCGGCGACCTTCTCGGTGGCGGTGCGGATCTCGGCCGTGTCCTCGCCCTTGAGCTTTTCCTTCAGCTCGGTGACGGCTTCCTCGACCTCGGTCTTCACGTCGCCGGGGACCTTGTCCGCGTTGTCCGCGAGGAACTTCTCCGTCTGGTAGACGAGCTGCTCGCCCTGGTTGCGGGACTCGGCGGCCTCGCGGCGGGCGTGGTCCTCCTCCGCGTACTTCTCGGCCTCTTCGCGCATCCGGTTGACCTCGTCCTTCGGCAGCGAGGAGCCACCGGTGACGGTCATCTTCTGCTCCTTGCCCGTGCCGAGGTCCTTCGCGGTCACGTGCATGATGCCGTTGGCGTCGATGTCGAAGGCGACCTCGATCTGCGGGACACCGCGCGGGGCCGGCGGCAGGCCCGTCAGCTCGAACATCCCGAGCTTCTTGTTGTACGCCGCGATCTCGCGCTCGCCCTGGTAGACCTGGATCTGCACCGACGGCTGGTTGTCCTCGGCCGTCGTGAAGATCTCGGAGCGCTTCGTCGGGATCGTCGTGTTGCGCTCGATGAGCTTCGTCATGATGCCGCCCTTGGTCTCGATACCAAGCGACAGCGGGGTGACGTCGAGGAGCAGGACGTCCTTGACCTCGCCCTTGAGGACACCGGCCTGCAGGGCGGCGCCGATGGCGACGACCTCGTCCGGGTTCACGCCCTTGTTGGCCTCGTTGCCACCCGTCAGCTCCTTGACGAGCTCGGCGACGGCCGGCATACGGGTCGAGCCACCGACGAGAACGACGTGGTCGATCTCGCTGAGCTGGATGCCCGCGTCCTTGATGACGTTGTGGAACGGCGTCTTGCAGCGCTCCAGCAGGTCGGACGTGAGCTGCTGGAACTGGGCGCGCGTGAGCTTCTCGTCCAGGTGCAGCGGGCCCTCGGCGGACGCCGTGATGTAGGGCAGGTTGATCGTGGTCTCGGTCGAGGACGAGAGCTCGATCTTCGCCTTCTCGGCGGCCTCGCGCAGGCGCTGGAGCGCCATCTTGTCCTTGCCGAGGTCCACACCGTGGCCGTTGTTGAACTGCTTGACCAGGTAGTCGACGACGCGCTGGTCCCAGTCGTCACCACCGAGGTGGTTGTCGCCGTTCGTGGCCTTCACCTCGACGACGCCGTCGCCGATCTCGAGCAGCGAGACGTCGAAGGTGCCGCCACCGAGGTCGAAGACGAGAATGGTCTGGTCGTCCTTGTCGAGACCGTAGGCCAGGGCGGCGGCCGTCGGCTCGTTGACGATACGCAGGACGTTCAGGCCCGCGATCTCGCCGGCCTCCTTCGTCGCCTGACGCTCCGAGTCGTTGAAGTACGCGGGCACGGTGATGACCGCGTCCGTGACCTTCTCACCCAGGTAGGACTCCGCGTCGCGCTTCAGCTTCTGCAGGATGAAGGCGCTCATCTGCTGCGGGTTGAAGTCCTTGCCGTCCAGGTTGATCTTCCAGTCAGTGCCCATGTGGCGCTTGACCGAGCGGACCGTACGGTCCACGTTCGTGACCGCCTGGCGCTTGGCGACCTCGCCGACCAGCACCTCGCCGTTCTTCGCGAAGGCGACGACGGACGGCGTGGTCCTGGCGCCCTCGGCGTTGGTGATGACGGTGGGCTCGCCGCCTTCGAGAACGCTGACGACGGAGTTAGTCGTGCCCAGGTCGATGCCGACCGCACGTGCCATTTCGATTCCTCCAGGTGCTTACTTGAGTGGAACTGACTCAAGACTGCAACACCACCCCCCTCGACGTCAACAGACCTGAGTCGACCAGGCTCAACTTTTATCCTGCGCTTATCTTCATCTCGCCGGGAAGGACGCTCTGACCAGCGCTTTCCCCCGACCTTCCGCGTATACGCAGATGTCGGCGGCCCGACCGCGAAGGACTTTCGCCCCTCCCTAAGCCCCCCCTCCAAGGCCCCCCTCCACCCGGAGGCTCCGATGTCGCTCGCCGGTTCCCGGGGATCGAGGCAGGAGACTTGTGCCCCGATCGTCCCGAACGCGCGACGTCAGGAGCCCCCACGTGGAGCCGCCCCGGGTAGCGGTGCTGATGACCAGCCACAACCGGCGCGCCGCCACGCTCGCCGCCCTCGACACGCTCGCCGCCCAGCAAGGTCTGCCGCCGGGCACGACCGTGCGCACGCACCTCGTGGACGCGGGCTCGACCGACGGCACCCCGGACGCGGTGCGCCGCGCCCACCCCGGCGTCCAGGTGACGGTCGTCGGCCCCGACGTCTACTGGGGCCACGGCATGCGCCTGGCCAGCCGCAACAGCCGCGCGGCCGGCAGCCCCGAGCCGACGCACCAGCTGTGGCTCCACGACGACGTCCGGCTCGCCCCGGACGCACTGGCCCAACTCCTCCACACATCAAGGCAGTTCGACGACAAGGCGGTGATCGTCGGCGCGCTGTGCCACGACGGCGCCACCACCTACTCCGGCCGCCGCGGCCGCGCCCTCACCCTCGTCGAACCGACGGGGAGGCCCGAGCCCTGCGCCACGTACAACGGGAACGCGGTGCTGCTCCCGTGGGCGGTGCGCGAGCGGGTCGGCGACATCGACAAGGTCTTCCGGAACGGCATGGGCGACTACGACCACGGCTTCCGGGCCCGCCGCGCGGGCATCGCCGCCTACGTCGCGCCGCGCCACGTCGGCGACTGCCCGGCCGACCCGGTGCTGCGCGGCTCGCGCGAGCCGGGCATCGGGGTGCGGGAGGCGCTGCGCCGGCGGGTGTCGCAGCGGGAGCTGCCGGTGCGGCAGTGGTGGGTGTACTGCCTGCGGCACACCGGCTGGCGGGCGCCCGCGCTGATGGTCGCCCCGTACGTGACGACGGTGGTGCGGGCGGGCCTGGCCCGCGGCGCGCGGTGAGCCCCGCGGCGCCGCCGCGGGATCACAGCTCGTCGTTGTCGGCGTCGTAGGCGTTGTAGAGGTGCGCGGGCAGCTCGCGGTCCTCGCGCAGCGCCGTGAAGAGCGCGTCGGCCTGGTCCTCCACGGGCATGTAGCGGCCCCAGTAGTCGGGGTGCTCCACGCTGGGCACCGTCACGATGGGCATGCGCTTCTCGGCGACGGCGCCCACGTCCTTGGCGAGGCCGTTCAGCTCGCCGAGCGAGTCCAGGCCCCGGTCGGCGGTGAGCGAGGACGTCACCGCGTGCAGCACCGGGTAGAGCTCGGAGGGGTGGTCGAGCAGCCGGGCGGCGCGGACGTGGTGCAGCATCACGCGGGCGAACTCCTTCTGCCGCTCGATGCGCTGCAGATCGCTGCCGTCGCCGACACCGGTCCTGCCCCGGACGAAGACCAGGGCCTGCTCGCCGTCCAGGTGCTGCTCGCCCTCGTCGAGGACGACGTCACCGCCCGGCACCCGCATCCGCTCGGGCACGTCCACGTCGACACCGCCGAGCGCGTCCACGACCTCCTCGAAGCCGGTGAAGTCCATGACGAGATGGTGATCGACGCGGACCCCCGACAGCTCCTCGAACGTACGGATCGCGCAGGCCGCGCCGCCCCGCTCGAACGCCCAGTTGAACTGGGCGTATTCGGGCTCGCTGCGCTCCCCCTCCCAGGTGCGGCAGGACGGGATGTCCACCATCAGGTCACGCGGCACGCTCACCAGGGCGGCCCGCTTCCGGTCCGCCGACAGGTGCAGCAGCATCGTCGTGTCGGAGCGCTGGCTGTCCTTGGTGGCCTCGATGTCCGAGCCCATGATCAGGATGTTCTGCGCCCCCGGCCTGAGCGCGACGGGCCGGCTGCCGTGCTCGGCCTCCAGGGCCCGGTCGGTGGCCTCGTCGGTGCGGATGTTGCCGTTCAGACGCGCGTACGCGTATCCGCCCGCGCACACCGCCGTCACGAGGAGCAGGGTGGAGACGAGCAGACTCCAGCGCAGCCGCCGTCGTTTCGGCAGGAGTCGGGTAAGTTTCGTACGCAAAGACCGCGATGCCATGGTTGAGTCCTTCCACGCCGCATCCCGATCGACCGCTCATACGCCCGTCCGTGTACCGCCGGACGGACGTCAGGCCGGTGCCGCGGCCCGGCTCCCGCGCCCCGGTCCGGCCAGCAGCCCCTCGACGCCCGTGGCGAATCTGCGCGCCATCGCCTCCACCGTGTGGCGCTGGGCGTCGGCGCGGCAGGACCGCCCACCGGCCGCCCGTGCGCGACCGTCAACTCCACGTCGCGGGCGGCGAGTTCGTCGGTCAGCCGTCGGAAGAACGGCAGTCGGTACGCGGCCAGGTACGGCTCGACGACGGTGACCCGCGCCCTGCCCTGCGCACCGCCCGTCACACGCCCACCTTGTCCTCGACGGCCCCGGCGTCCCCAGCGGTCTCGGCGTTCTCGGCGTCCCCGGCTTCCTCGGCGTTCTCGGCGTTCTCGGCGTTCTCGGCGTTCTCGGCGTCCCCGGCGTCCCCGGCGTTCCGGGCGTCCTCGGCCGGGGACGCGACGACCGAGGCGTACAGCCGCTCGGCCCGCGCGACCCACGCCGCCTCCCCGTGCCGCTCCGCGTAGACCGCCCGGCAGTGCCCGCGCAACGTCGGGAAGATCCGCTCGGCGGCGTCCAGGGCGGCGGGCAGCGGGGCGTCCCAGGAGGTGACGGTGCCGGTGCCCTCGGTGCGCACCGCGCCCGGCACGGCGGACCCCTCGAAGGCGAGCACGGGCACCCCGGCGGCCAGCGCCTCCAGGTAGACGAGGGGCAGCCCCTCCCGCCGGCGGCCGGGCAGGACGAGCCCCCGGTACCGGGGCAGCGCGGCGCGCAGCACCCCGCGCTCGACCGCGCCGAGGAACCGCACGGACTCCGGGGCCGCCGCCCGGCACGCGGCGTCCAGCGGCCCGGCGCCGATGACGTCGAGGCGCCGCCCGGCGGGCCAGCGCCGCAGCAGGTCGAGGATGCCCTTCTCCTCGGTGAGGCGGCCGACGAACACCCAGCCGCCCTCGCCCGACGACACCGAACTCTTCGCCCCGGGAACGAAATGGGGGACGACGGCCATCCGCTCGACCGGCAGCCCGGCCCGCAGATAGGTGTCCCGGGCCTGTTCCGAGAGGACCACGGCCCGGTCGGCGCGGCGCAGCAGCAGGTCCTCCCGCACCCCGCCGCGCGACGCCCACGCGAGGGGCAGCGTGGCGAGCCGCGATCCCCGGTAGCAGCCGTGCCGCACCCCGGCCCACCGGTCGCCGTCCAGGCAGCGCGTGCAGGGCGCGCCGTCCCGGTACAGCACCGCGGCCGCGCACAGCGGACGGTAGTTGTGCAGGGTCGCCACGAGCGGGCCGGTCCATTGGGCGAGCCAGGCGCGGCCGAAGTTGGGGAACAGGTTGTGCACGTGGACCACGTCCGGCGCGAAGGAGCGCAGCGCGGGCAGCGGGCTGCGGCCGCGCCCCGTGGCTACGGTGACGGCACAACGGGCCGCGTACCAGGGCGCGTTGTGCAGGACGTCGGTGCGGGCCGCGACCAGGCGCACCTCGTGGCCCGCGCGGCCGAGGGCGGCGGCCTGGTCGAGGACGGTCTCGTTCTCGCCGCCGGGCACCGCGGCCCCGTGGAAACTGTGGACGAGGGCGATCCGCAGCCGCCTCACGCGAAGGCCGCCTCACGCGCGGCGCCGGTCCGTACGAGGGTGAGGTCGTCGCCGAACACCCCCGCGCCGTCCATGACCTGGGGCAGCTCCGCCACCTCGTCGACCTGGAGCAGCACCCGCTCGCCGGGGGCGACGACGTCCTCCCACATCCCGTCCAGGCGCCGCATCCACGTGCCGTCGCGGTCGCCGAGCGCGTACGGCACCACGTCCCAGTCCGTGTCGCGGGCCGCGATTCTGCGCACCCCGGAGCGGGCCCCGCCGAACGGTTCGAAGGAGACGATCCGCCCCCGGTACCCCGCTCTCCGCAGCCCCCGTCCGAAGGCGCCGTCGCGGGCCCCGGACTCCAGGACCAGGTCGATCTCGTACTCGGCGAGCTGGTGCGCCAGCATCCGCACCCGGCCGAAAATCGTCATCGCCGCACTCCCTTTTCCTCTGTTGCCGCGGGCCACCCGGACGAACCTCGGATGCCCCACGGCGCTCATCCCCGCGCCAGATCGACCGACGGACCCGCCACGGGCTGCCCGGCGATCTGCTGCCCGGCGATCTGTTGTCCCGCGATCTGCTGTCCCGCGACCGTCTGCCCCGCCACTCCCTGACCTCCCACTACCTGGCCTCCCACTCCCTGGCCTCCCACTCCCTGACCGGCCACCGCCTGACCCGTGATCGCCCGACCCGCGGCCGTCTGCCCGGCCCGCGTCGGTGCCGGAAGGCGTTCGCGGGCGCGGCCCCGGGCGCGCCGGGCCGTGTACACGGGCACCCGCAGCAGCAGCACGACCGCGACCGCGGCCGCTCCGGCGAGCCACCAGACGGCCGAGACGCCGACGAGGCCGCGGTGCAGCAGGACGCCCGTCGCCGTGCCGAGGGCCGCGGCCGCGCCGAGGACCACGGCGACGCCCGGAGCGGTCAGGCCGAGACGGCGCAGCCGGTGGGCGATGTGGTCGGGGCCGCCGCGCAGCAGACCGCGTCCGGCGCGCCGCCGGGAGACCATGACGAGCACCGCGTCGGCGGTGGCCACCACGGTCACCGCGAACAGCGCGGCCGCCGAGGCGGACGCCTCGTGCTCGGCGTTCACCAGGAGCGCCGCCCCGGCCACCAGGAACCCGGTGAACAGCGAGCCGCAGTGACCCAGCAGCATCCGCGCCGGATGCCAGTTGTGCATCAGGAAGCCGGTGAGCGAGGCGGCGAGCAGACCGAGGACGACGGCGAGCGAGCCGAGTCCCTCCGCCCCCGCGCACAGGCACAGGCCGAGCGCCGTGACGACGCCGACCGTGCCCATCGCCCCGTCGGAGTTGTCGAGCAGGGTGAAGGCGTTCGCGACGAAGACGATCCACAGGACGGCGAACGCGCCCGCGATCAGCCCGAGCCCGGCGCCGTGCACGACGACGGTCGCGGCCCCCGCCTCCACGATCACCCGGGCGCGCGCCCCGATCGGCCGGAGGTCGTCGAGGAGTCCGAGCCCGGCGACGACGACCCCGGCGAGCAGCAGCGCCCCGGTGGCGGAGCCGAGCGGGACGAGCCCGGTGGCGGCGCCCACCGCCGAGACGGTCCCGGTGGCGGTGACCACGCCGACCCCGCCGAGGCGCGGCGTCGGCCGGGCGTGCGCCCTGCGGCCCCCGGGCCGGTCCACCAGGGCCCGCAGGAACACGGTGCGCAGCGCCAGCGCGCGCAGGGCCGCGGTCAGCGCGGCGGCGAGCAGCAGGGCGGTCGCGGCGGCCGCCGTCCCGTACAGCACGTCAGACCCGCACCGGTGAGACGGCGGGGAAGGCCGTCGGGGCCGCGGGCCCGGGGAAGCCCCCACCCGCGTCGACGAGCGCCGCGTCCACGATGTCGACGAGGCCCCGCCTCGGCTCCCAGCCGGTGAGCTCGCGCAGCTTGGTGGTGTCGGGGACGCGCCGGGCCAGGTCCTCGAAGCCGCCCGCGACGCCGCCGTACACCTCCTCGTACGGGAGGAAGCGCAGCGGCGACGGTGAGCCCGCGCGTTCGACGATGATCCCGGCGAGGTCGCCGATGGTGGTCTCCTCGCCGCTGCCGACGTTGAAGATCTCGCCGTTCGCGCCGGGGTGGGCGAGGAGGCGCAGCAGCGCGTCGACGGCGTCCGTGACGTGGGTGAAGCAGCGGCGCTGGGTGCCGTCGCCGTGCACGGTGAGCGGCTGCCCGGCGACGGCCTGCGCGGCGAGCCGCGGCACGACCGTGCCGGACACGGGCGACTGGCGCGGGCCGACGGTGTTGAACAGGCGGGCCACCGTCACCGGCAGGCCGTGCTCGCGGTGGTGGCCGAGCGCGAGGATCTCGTCGACCGCCTTGGCGGTGGAGTACGACCAGCGGGCCACGGTGGTCGGCCCGAGGATCCGGTCGGCGGTCTCGGCGACCGGGCCCGCGTCGTTCTTGCCGTAGATCGCGGAGCTGGAGGCGAGCAGCAGCGGGGGGCCGTGCCGGCGGGCGGCCTCGACGACGGTCTCGGTGCCCCGCACGTTCGTCAGGAACGACTTCAGCGGCTGCTCGACGACCGGCCGGACACCGGCCGCTGCGGCCAGGTGGATCACGCGGTCGCAGCGGCCCGCGAGCTCGTCGACGAGCCGGGCGTCGAGCACCGAGCCGCGCACGAAGCGCAGCCGCGGGTTCGGCCAGGCGGCCGCGAGGTTGACGCGGTCGCCGGTGGACAGGTCGTCGAGGACGACGACGGTGTGACCCTGCGCGAGCAGTGCGTCGGTCAGATGCGAGCCGATGAAGCCCGCGCCGCCGGTGACCAGATGTGTCAGAGGTGCGGTCGGTGCGCTCGCCATGGGCCCCTCGGTTCGGTGAGTTGGGGTGCGGTATCGGGGTGACACCGGTGGGGCGCGCCCGTCCGGAGCCCTACATAAGTTATTCCGTTATGTCCAAATATGGGGCGAATAACACGATCTGCTTTGGCGGCGGCTCCGGGCCGCCGTGCGGGCACCCCCCGCGCGTGAGGCTTGCCTCAGCGACGCAGATCACCACCCGGCCGACTACATTGCGACCGCGTAAGTGGGTAGTCTCAGACGGACTGCATAAGTTACCGCTTAGTAATCAGCACCGTTCGAGAACCCGTCCCGAGAAGACTCCCCCTCGCAGGCCCGAGGAGCCCCCAAAATGCAACTCGCCGCGATCATCGTGTCGCTGGCCCTGATCGTGGTCGGCGCGGCCCTGTTCGTCCGGGCCATCGCGCAGATCTACCGCTTCGTGCGGCTCGGCCAGAACGTCCCCGCAGGCACGCGCACCGACGAACCCGTACAGCGCACCGTGACCGTGGCCAAGGAGTTCCTCGGCCACACGCGCATGAACCAGTGGGGCATCGTCGGGTTCGCGCACTGGTTCGTCGCGGTGGGCTTCTTCTCCCTCATCCTGACGATCGTCAACGCCGTCGGCCAGCTCTTCCAGGCCGACTGGCTGCTGCCGATCATCGGCGAGTGGGCGCCGTACAACATCTTCGTCGAGTTCATCGGCCTGATGACGACGCTCGGCATCCTGACGCTGATCGTCATCCGGCAGCTGAGCAAGCCGGGCAAGGCGGGCCGCAAGTCCCGCTTCGCGGGCTCGAACTTCGGCCAGGCCTACTTCGTCGAGGCCGTGATCCTGATCATCGGCCTGTGCATCATGACGCTGCACGCGCTGGAAGCGACGATGCACGGCCTCGACCACTACGAGGCCTCGTTCTTCGCCTCGTACCCGCTGGTCCTGGCCTTCAAGGGGCTGAGCCTCGGCACCCTCCAGAACATCGTGTACTTCGTCGCCATGGTGAAGATCGCGACGTCCTTCATCTGGATGATCACGGTCTCCCTGAAGACCGACATGGGTGTCGCCTGGCACCGCTTCCTCGGCTTCCCCAACATCTGGTTCAAGCGCGAGGCCGACGGTGACGTGGCCCTCGGCGGCCTGCAGCCGATGACCTCGAACGGCGAGCTGATCGACTTCGAGGACCCGGGCGAGGACGACGTCTACGGCGTCAGCCAGATCGAGCACTTCTCCTGGAAGGGCCTGCTCGACTTCTCCACCTGCACCGAGTGCGGCCGCTGCCAGTCGCAGTGCCCCGCCTGGAACACCGGCAAGCCGCTCTCCCCCAAGCTCCTCATCATGTCGCTGCGCGACCACGCGCACGCCAAGGCCCCGTACCTGCTCGCCGGTGGCGGCAAGTCCATGGAGGGCGAGGAGAAGGCGACCGAGGAGCAGCTCAAGGACGTCCCCGCCGCCGCCCTCGCGGAGGCCGAGCGCCCGCTGATCGGGACGCACGAGGAGAACGGCGTCATCGACCCGGACGTCCTGTGGTCCTGCACCACCTGCGGCGCCTGTGTCGAGCAGTGCCCGGTCGACATCGAGCACATCGACCACATCGTCGACATGCGCCGCTACCAGGTGATGATCGAGTCCGCGTTCCCGTCCGAGGCGGGCACGATGCTCAAGAACCTGGAGAAGAAGGGCAACCCCTGGGGCCTGGCGAAGAAGCAGCGCCTGGAGTGGCTCAAAGAGCTCGACTTCGAGGTGCCGGTCGTCGGCAAGGACATCGAGGACCTCACCGAGGTCGAGTACCTCTACTGGGTCGGCTGCGCCGGCGCCCTGGAGGACCGCGCCAAGAAGACCACCAAGGCCTTCGCCGAGCTGCTCCACATCGCGGGCGTCAAGTTCGCGATCATGGGCGGCGACGAGAAGTGCACCGGTGACTCCGCCCGCCGCCTCGGCAACGAGCCGCTGTTCCAGCAGCTCGGCCAGGAGAACGTCATGTCGCTGAACATGGCCTTCGGCGAGGAGTACGACGACGACGGCAAGGTCACCGAGGACTCGAAGAAGCCCCGCACCGCCAAGAAGATCGTCGCGACCTGCCCGCACTGCCTCAACACGATCGGCAACGAGTACCCGCAGATCGGCGGCGACTACGAGGTCATCCACCACACCCAGCTGCTCCAGCACCTGGTGGACGACGGCAAGCTCGTCCCGGTGACCCCGGTCGAGGGCATCATCACGTACCACGACCCGTGCTACCTGGGCCGCCACAACAAGATCTACACGCCGCCGCGCGAGATCATCGGCAAGGTCCCGGGCCTGCGCAACGAGGAGATGCACCGCCACAAGGAGCGCGGCTTCTGCTGTGGCGCGGGTGGCGCGCGGATGTGGATGGAGGAGCGGATCGGCAAGCGCATCAACAACGAACGTGTTGACGAGGCGTTGTCGCTGAACCCCGACATCGTCTCCACCGCCTGCCCGTTCTGCCTCGTCATGCTGACCGACTCGGTCAACGGCAAGAAGAACGACGGCAAGGCCAAGGAGTCCGTCCAGGTCGTCGACGTGGCCCAGCTGCTCCTCGACTCCGTGAAGACGCCGGCCGACCCGGCGGGCGAGACGGAGACCGAGGACGCGCCGGAGCCCGAGCCGGTGAAGTAGGCCAGTGCGGAAGCAGGCGAAGTAACCGCCTGCGCAAGCGACTTGAGGGCACCCCGTCGCCACGGGGTGCCCTCTTTGCTTGTCCGGTCCCGTACAACCCTTTCGGATGATCCCGTGTCAAACGGTGCGCCGGACGAGGAACGGGCCCTTTCCGGCCATCCCCCCGCGCTGCCCGGCCTTCCTTCAGCTCAGGAGCCGCACGTGCGCAAGAACCGTACGGCCGCCCTCGCGGCGGCCTCGTTCCTTCTCCTCACGGGTACGTTCATCGCCTCCGCCCCGTCCGCGTACGCGGGCACCCCGGGCGGCACCCGCGCGAACGACCGCAACACCGACTTCAACGGCGACGGCTACGACGACGTCCTCGTCGGCGCCCCCGGCGCCACCGTCGGCGGGCACGCCGGCGCCGGTCTCGTCACCGTCCAGTACGGCGGCGCGAGCGGGATGGGGACGTCCCGCTCCGCCGTCTTCAGCCAGAACACCACGGGTGTGCCGGGCAGCGCCGAGACCGGCGACGCCTTCGGTCAGGCCGTCGCCACCGGCGACCTCGACGGGGACGGCTACGACGACGCGATCATCGGCGCGCCCGGCGAGGACCTGGGCTCCGTCACCGACTCCGGCGGCGGCGTCGTCCTGTGGGGCACGCCCAAGGGCCTGGTCGGATCCGAGTCCACCGGTCTCGAGGCCGACGAGCCCGCCAAGGGCGGCCGCTTCGGCTCCGCGCTCGCCGCGGCCCGCTTCAGCGACGTGGGCGACGGGGACATGCTCGCCGTCCTCGACTCCGTCGGCCTCGCGATCTTCCAGTACGAGGCGGCGCCCGCCGCCAGGAGCAGGACGGCCGACGCGCCGTCCGGCAAGCACCTCGTACGGCACTCCCGTACGGACTTCGCGGCCAAGGCGCCCGAGGCCCGGTCCGCGGCCGAGGAGCCGCCGGGCATCCGGCCGACGAACCTGAGCACCGGCGACTACGACGCCAACGGCTTCGCCGACCTCGTCGTCTCCGGCATCTCCGCGGACGACGACAGCAACCACGGCTGGTCCTACGTGCTGCCGGGCACCGCGTCCGACGCCGACCCGCTGCCCGTGCTCGCCCTGCGCGGCGGCCCGGTCGTCGCCTCCGGGGACATCGACGGCGACGGCAAGGACGACCTGGTCACCGGCGAGCCGCAGGGCCCCGACGAGGGCGGCGAGTCCGTCGCCGGGGGCATGATCGGCGTCTACTACGGCTCGGACGCGGGTCCCGCCGGAGAGGCCGACCGGTGGACGCAGGACAGCCCCGGAGTCCCGGGCGCCCACGAGCGGGGCGACCGCTGGGGCGCGGACCTGTCGGTCGGCGACACGAACGGCGACGGGTTCGCCGACGTCGCGGTGGGCGCGCCCGGCGAGGACATCGGCAGCGTCGCCGACGCGGGCGCGGTCTGGGTCCTGCGCGGTTCCGCCTCCGGCCTGACGGCAAGCGGCGTGCGGGACTTCAACCAGGACTCGGCGGACGTTCCCGGCGCCGCCGAGAAGGGCGACAAGTTCGGCGCGCAGGTCTCCTTCACGGACCCGAACGACGACGGCCGCTTCGGCCTGCTGGCCGCCGCGCCCGGGGAGAACGCCGGGGACGGGGTCGTCTGGGTGTTCTCGGCGGGGTCGGGCGGGGTCACGGCGTCCGGGTCGTGGACGTACGGTGCCGGCTCGCTGGGTGCTCCGGCTCAGGGGGCGCGTTTCGGGGCCGCGATCGACGACTAGGCGCCGTTGGGGGTGCGGGGTTCGCTGTCGAGTGCCGGTTCGTTTCGGCCGGTCGCGCCCACGCGGCGGAGCCGCGTAGCGATACGGCCCCGCGCCCCTGAAGGCATGCGCTGACGCGCGGCCTTCCCGATGAGACGGCGCACGAAGTGCGCATCTCAGGGGCGCGGGGAACTGCGCGACCAGCCACACACAACCCGCACCCGCCGACGTACAACCACCCCCACCCCCTCACGCGTCACACCGGTGACAGACAACCCCGCCCCACCAACGGAGTTCACCGTGCGCCTCAAGAAGCTGGCCGTAGCCGCCGGAGTGGCCGCCCTCGCCACAGGCGGCCTCACCCTCCCGTACGCGGGGACCGCATCCGCCGCCACCAGCACCCTCAAGGACGACTACAACGGCGACGGCTACCGCGACCTCGCCATCGGCACCCCGAAGGCCAACTCCGTGACGGTGACGTTCGGTTCGGCCTCCGGGGCCGGGAAGTCCGTGACCATCAGCCAGGCCACCGCCGGTGTGCCCGGCACCACCGAGGCCGAGGACGAGTTCGGGGAGAACGTCACCAGCGGCGACGTGAACCACGACGGCTACGCGGATCTGATCGTCGGCGCCCCCGGCGAGCAGGTCGCCGACTGGGCCTCCGGGTCCGTGACCGTCGTGTGGGGCGGCGCCAAGGGCTTCACCACGGGCGCGCAGGTCTACCACGCGCCGACGGCCGACGACGAACGGTTCGGCGAGGGCGCCGTCTTCGTCGACCTCGACGGCGACGACTGGGAACAGCTGTCCGTCGTCAGCGCCGAGAAGTGGTGGTGGTACGGGGACGGCACGCCCGCGTCGGCGTACGCGCCCGAGGTCGACTTCATCCCCGACGGCGTGACCCTGGAGGGCGAGACCGCGCTCCAGATACACGGCGCCGGCGTCGGCAGGACGTACACGTACGTCCTCTACGGCAAGAACGCCGACGGCTCCCCCTACACCGGCTGGGTGGACGGCGGCCCCGGCGACATCGGCTACCACTCGGGCCGACTCGACGGCGACTTCGAGGGCTCCACCACCGGCGCCGCCGCCACCGGCGACGTGAACTGCGACGGCATCCCCGACCTGGTCACCGGACAGCCCGAGGACAACTCGGTCTGGGTGATCTACGGCGGCGGCGCCGTGTTCACCGACGAGATGGAGGGCATGGGCAAGGTCACCCAGAACAGCCAGGACGTGCCCGGGGTCACCGAGCCCGAGGACCGGTTCGGGGCGTCCGTGGCCGTCGGCGACATGAACGACGACGGCTGCGCGGACATCGCGATCGGCGCCCCCGGCGAGACCGTCGACGGCGTCAAGGGCACCGGCTCGGTCACCGTCCTCGACGGCCGCAAGGGCTGGGTGGAGAGCGGCGGCCGCGCCTACCACCAGGCCACCCCCGGCATCACCGGCACCCCGGAGACCGGCGACGCCTTCGGCTCCAGCCTCGCCTTCAAGGACATCAACGGCGACCAGCACGCCGACCTGGAGATCGCCGCGTCCGGCGAGGACATCGGCACGAAGAAGGACGCGGGCGCGGTGTGGGTGCTGCGCGGCGCCGACCCGTTCCTGACGACGACGGGGATCACCTCCTTCAACGGCGCCGACTTCGGTCTGCCCGCCGCGGGCATCGGCTTCGGGACCGCGCTGCGCTGACCCCCGCGGCCGGGCAGCGTGACGAACGCGGCACCCCGCACCCCTTAACGCCACCGCGGGACGGGCGCCATCATGTGCAGGTTGTGAACTCATGAGGTGAACGGGGTCGTTGCTGATGGCAGGCATACGGGGTTGTGGGCGCGGCGGACCGAGCGCCGCGCCGCGCAGGGGCACGGCGGGGCTCGGCGGCGCCCTGCTCCTCGCCGCCGCGCTCACCGGCTGCGGCGGCGCCCCGCACGACACCGCCGCCGGCGACCGGCCCGTCGCCCTGAGCGGCAAGACCGGCAAAACGGCGGGGGCGGCCCGGCCGGTCCCGCACGGCACCGGCGCCGCGTCCGCAAAGGGTTCCGCGGACTTCAACGGCGACGGCGCCCCCGACCTCGTACTGGACGATCTCGCGCACGACGGGCTCGGCGACGACCCCGGGATCGGGATCGTGTACGGGAAGAAGGGGCACGGACTGACGCCGGACGTACGGCAGTTGCTGACCCCGGAGAAGTTCGCGGCGCCGACGAAGGGGCAGACCCCGGCGGCGTTCGCGTCGGAGGCGAGCTGTGATCTGAACGCGGACGGTTTCACCGATCTCGTCGTGTCGACCGACCCGCCCTACGACGGGCAGGGGCAGCCGCCGGTGCCGCTGCAGATCCTGTTCGGCTCGCCGGGCGGCATCGTCGGCAAGGGCGTGAAGGTCGCGATCCCTGCGAAGGCCAGGTTCGGCAACGACTGGCCCGACCAGCCCGTGTGCGGCGACTTCGACGGCGACGGCAAGAACGACCTCGTGGTGCACGCCAGCGCGGGCCAACTCTCCTTCCTGCCGGGCCCGTTCACCGACTCCGGCGCCCCGCGCGGCGGCCCGGCCGGGCTCGCCCGGTCCATCGGCGACCTCCCCGCGGGCCCCGCGGCCGACGTGAACGGCGACGGCGCCGACGACATCCTGGTCCGCGCCCATGGCGGCACCGCCCGCTCGGCCCTCGTCCTGGGCGGCCCGAACGGCCCGCAGACGCCCGGCGCCGCCTACCCGGCGGGCAAGGACGTGGTGTTCGGCCGGTTCGGCTCCGCGGTGCTGACCGGCGACGGCCTCGCGGTGAAGGGGCGCGGCACGCTCGACGTCCGCGGTGACGCGCTCGACGCGGGCGATCTGAACGGCGACGGCCGCACCGACCTGGTCGTGTCCGGCGGCGCCGAGGTCCGCCTGGTCGACGGCGGCGCACGCCTCGTCGCGGGCTCGCCGGGCGCGGGCCGGGTCGTCGCCGTGGCCGACTTCGACGGGGACGGGCGGGACGATCTGGTGCTGCAGCGCGCCTCGGGCTCGGGGTCCGCGAAGGACGCGGTGACGGTGTTCCCGGGCGCGCGAGGTTCCGCACTCGTCGCCTCGACGTCTCACCTCTCCTTCTCCACAGCGGAGTTCACCTCCGGCTGACCCGGACACAACCATCCGTTCACCCCACGTGTCACACCACCGGTAGCCAACCCCCCCTCACACACCGGGAGTTCGACTCGTGCGGAAGCGAAACCTGGCCCTGTCCTGCGCCCTGGCGCTCGGCGCCGCGACCCTGACCCTCGCACCCGCGGCGACCGCCCGACCCGCCCCGCTCCACGGTGACTTCAACGGCGACGGCTTCACCGACCTGGCCGTCGGCCTGCCTGCCGCGAACGTGAGCGGGCACACCGGGGCCGGTTACGTGAACGTGGTGTGGGGCGGGCCCGGCGGCCTCGGCGCCCGGGGTTCATCGACGTACAGCCAGAACTCCGCCGGAATACCCGGCACCTCGGAGTCCGGCGACCACTTCGGGTACGCCGTCTCGCCCGCCGACCTGAACGGCGACGGGTACGCCGACCTCGCCGTCTCCGCCCCCGACGAGACCCTCGACACCCCCGGCGAGAGCCGCGAGGGCGCCCTCTACGTCCTGTGGGGCTCGGCCAAGGGCCTCACCTCGGGCACCACGACCGCCAAGGGCCACGACGAGGCGCACATCGGCCGACTCCTGAACACCGGCGACTACGACCACGACGGGCACGGCGACCTCGCGTACAGCAGCAACGGCGAGGAGACCGCGGCGCTGCGCCTGCGCCCGGGCCCGCAGACCTCCGCCGCCGCCTCCACCGTGATCCGCAACTGGCACTTCGCGGGCCCCTCCGCCCTCGCCACGGCCGACTTCGACGGCGACGGGGGCGACGACCTCGCGGTCACCTACAGCGGCATGGAGGACCAGGGCACGTTCGTGACGTCGAAACCGGCGACGGGCGACTGGACGACCTCCTGGACCACCGGCGACCACGGCGCCGCGCTCGCGGCCGGCGACTTCGACGGGGACGGCACCCAGGACCTCGCGATCGGCCTGGTCGAACCCAACCCCGAGGTGGAGGAGACGTACTGCCCCAAGGACCGCACCGGCGGCGCCGTCGCGCTGATCTCCGGAGCGGCGGGCACCACGCTGGGCGGCGACTGGGACTGCACCACCCAGGACAGCCCGTACGTCGGCGGCACCGGCGAGCCCGAGGACGACTTCGGCGCCGCCCTCGCCACGGTCCACGCGGGAAGCCCCGACGGCAGCGACGCCCTGCTCGTCGGCATCCCGCACGAGACCGTCGGCACCAAGGAGCGGGCGGCGGGCGCGTACGCCTTCCTGGAGACGGTCTACCGCGAGCCCGTCCTGGAAGGTCCGCTCGTCACCCAGAACTCGGCCCAGGTCGCCGGCACCTCGGAGTTCAACGACCGGTTCGGCTCCGCCCTCGCGGCGGCCGACCACGACGGCGACGGGTACCCGGACCTCGCGGTCGGCGCGCCCGGCGAGAACGGCTCGACGGGCGGCGTCTGGTTCAAGAAGGGCGCCGAGAAGCCCGCACTCACCGACACGGTCTCGGTGACGCCGAAGAAGCTGGGCCTTTCGGGCGCCGTCGGGCACGGAACGGTGCTGGGCCACTGACACCGGGCCGGTCCGGGCACACAGCGGTTCGCGAAATTCACACAGCCCCCGTACAACCCTTGCACCCCACAACGAGTCTCCTGTTCGCCGACTGGCGGGACATGCACAGGACAACACCTGGCAAACACCCGCCAAACGGCAGCACTTCCGTCCTTTGTCGCGGGATGCCCGCCAGGCATCCCCTTCCCGCAGGAGCCGTTCCGATGTCGAGCAAGGCCAAGCACAAGCGCACCCCCGCCCCGTCCCCCGCCCGCGTCCGCCTCGCCACGGCGACGGCCACCGCGGCCGCGCTGACGGGCGGGCTCCTCGCCGTCTCGGCCGGCGCGGCGTCGGCCGCCACGCCCGACGTCGCCGCGTCCGACGCCGACTTCAACGGCGACGGCTACGCGGACCTCGCGGCCTCCGCCTCCCACGCCTACGTCGGCGGCCACGCGAACGCGGGCCAGATAGCCGTCGTCTACGGCGGGGCCGTCAGCACCCACCGGGTCGTCCTCAGCCAGAACTCCGCGGGCGTGCCCGGCTCCGCCGAGTCCGGCGACTACTTCGGCGCGGACTCCGCGTACGGCGACTTCGACGGCGACGGCTACGACGACCTGCTCGTCGGCGCCCCCGGCGAGGACGTCGGCTCGGACGCCGACGGCGGTACGGCCGCCATCCTGTGGGGCTCCGCGAACGGCCTCACCGGCGGCACCACGATCGCCGACCCGCGCCCCACCGCCCACGACGGCTTCGGCGCCCCGGTCGAGGCAGGCGACTTCGACGGCGACGGCAAGGACGACCTGGCCGTCGGCGCGAACAACAAGGACACCGTCGACATCCTTAGGGGCGGCGTCAGCCGCACCGCGGGCGCCGCGAAGCACTCCGTCGTCACGGTCCCGGTGATCAGCGACACCGGCGCCGGCGTGTGGAACCTGCACTCGGGCGACGCCAACGGCGACGGCAAGGACGACCTGATCGTCAACGGCTATGCCAAGGACGGCGGTTACAACGCCAACTTCTGGCTGCCCGGCACCTCATCGGGACCGAGCGCCTCCGGCGCGGTCCGCCTCCAGCAGGGCATCATCACCGACCTGGGCGACACGGACAGCGACGGCTACGACGACATCGTCATCGGCAACGTCTGGTCCGCCAGCGGCGGCAAGCAGAACAGCGGCGCCGTCTACGTCGTCCGCGGCACCCCGAGCGGCCCCGACACGAGCGGCCACTCCACCTTCACCCAGAACGTCGCCGGCATCCCCGGCAGCAGCGAGACGGACGACAACTTCGGCTCCGAACTCGACCTCGGCGACGTCAACGGCGACGGGCACCTCGACCTGATCGTCGGCGCCCCCGGCGAGGACCTCACCGGCGGCACCGACACCGGCGCCGCCTGGGTCCTGTACGGCAAGGCGGACGGCACGGGCATCGCCGCGCAGGGCGCCCTGTTCCTGGAACAGAACAACGCCTACGTCCCCAACGACAACGAGAAGAACGACTACTTCGGCTCCGACGTCCACATCGACGACCTCAACGGCGACGGCCGCGGCGAGGCCTACGTCGGCGCCTCCGGCGAGAACGGCTCCAACGGCGCCGTCTACCCCGTGCGCATCAACCCCGACGGCACCCTGGCGGCCTCCTCCGGCCTCTACACGTCCACCTTCGGCATCTCGGCCAGCGGAACGCCACGGCTGGGCGCCAACTTCACGGACTGACCCGCCCGTTCGGCACGGGCGCCGGGCTCACCGGGCGCCCGCTCACTCGACTTCACTCACCTCACAGGAGCACGAGCATGGCCAAGCACCGCCGTATACCCGCCCCTTCCCCGACCCGCATCCGGCTCGTCACGGCGACGGCCGCCGCGGCCGCGCTCACCGGTGGCCTCTTCGTGGCCACGGCCGGTTCCGCGTCGGCGGCCACGCCCGGCGTCGCCGCGTCCGACGCCGACTTCAACGGCGACGGCGTCGCGGACGTCGCGGTCTCCGCGTCCTGGGCGTCCGTGAGCGGCCACTCCAAGGCCGGACAGATCAGCGTCCTCTACGGCGGCGGCAAGCACACCACCATCAGCCAGAACACCGCCGGAGTGCCCGGCTCCGCCGAGTCCTCCGACTTCTTCGGCGCCGACTCCGCCTACGGCGACTTCAACAACGACGGCTACGACGACCTCGCCGTCGGCGCCCCCGGCGAGGACGTCGGCTCGGACGCCGACGGCGGTACGGCCGCCATCCTGTACGGCTCCCCGAACGGCCTGACCGGCGGCAAGACGGTCACCGACCCGCGGGCCTCCGCGCACGACCACTTCGGCTCCATGCTGGAGGCCGGCGACTTCGACGGCGACGGCAAGGACGACCTCGCGGTCGCCACGCCCAACTCGGCCACCGTCGACGTGCTGCGCGGCGGCACCGGCAGCGCGTACACCGTGGGCGCCCCGGTGTGGAGCGGCGGCGGCGACGGCATCCGCAACCTGCACTCCGGCGACATCAACGGCGACGGCATCGACGACCTCCTCGTCAACGGCTTCGAGAAGGACAGCGACGTCGGCTGGGACGCCAACTTCTACCTGCCCGGCACCAGCTCGGGCGTCACCGCCAACGGCTACGTGAAGCTGCCCGCGGGCATCATCACGGACGTCGGCGACATCGACGGCGACGGTGACGGCGATGTCGTCCTCGGCCTGTCCTGGGACGCGAGCTCCGAGGTCCCCGGTGCCCAGAAGGGCGGCGCGGTCCTCATCGCCCACGGCAGCCCGTCCGGCCCGGTCGCCTCCGGCGTCCAGACCATCGACCAGGACACCGCGGGCGTCCCGGGCGGCGGCGAGACCGGCGACGCCTTCGGCGCCGAGCTCGACCTCGGCGACATCAACGGCGACGGGCACCTCGACCTGGTCGTCGGCACCCCGGGCGAAGACCTCGACGGCATCACCAACACCGGCTCGGCCACCGTCCTGTACGGCGCCGCCGACGGCTCCGGGATCACCGGCGCGGGCGCCAAGTTCTACAGCCAGGACACCCCCGGCGTGCCCAACTCCAACGAGAAGAACGACTACTTCGGCACCGACGTCCACATCGACGACCTCGACGACGACGGCCGCGGCGACGTCGTGATCGGCGCCTCCGGCGAGAACGGCGACAACGGCGCCGTCTACGCCCTGCACTCGAACACCGACGGCAGCCTGTCGTCGTCCGGCGGCATCTACACGTCCACGCTCGGCATCTCCACCAGCGGCACGCCGCTGCTGGGCTCCAACTTCTCGGACTGACAGAGCAGTTCACCCCGAGGGCCGGGCCCGCGCCACGTACGGCGCGGGCCCGGCCCGGCTTCCCCTGCCTCCCCCTAGGACCCGACCCCCATGCGCAAGCGCTCGCTCCTCCTCGCCGCAGTCACGGCATCCGCTCTGCTCACCCCGCTGGCCGCGGCCACGGCGTCCGCCGCCCCCGCGAAGTACGGCGACGACTTCAACGGGGACGGATACCGGGACTACGCCGCTACCAGCTGGAGCGCCAAGGGTGGCGGCGGCGTCGGCGTCGTGTACGGCACCCCGACGGGTCCGGGCACCACCGAGCGCCGCATCACCCAGGCGAGCCCCGGCGTGCCCGGCGCCGACGAGGCCGACGACATGTTCGGCGAGGTGCGGGCCGCCGCCGACCTCGACGGCGACGGCTACGGCGACCTCGCCGTGTCCGCGACCGGCGAGAACGGCTCGGCCGGCGCCGATCAGGGCTCCGTCACCATCCTGTGGGGCTCCGCCACGGGCCTCTCGACGGGCACCACCTTGCCGAACAAGGCCCCCGGCTCGCACAACGGCATGGGCGAGGACCTGGCGACCGGCGACTTCAACGGCGACGGCAAACAGGATCTGGCCCTCGTCAACCGCGGCGTCACGTACGTCTACCGCGGCCCGATCACCCGCTCGGGCAAGACCGGAACGGTCACCAAGCTCGACAAGACCTCGGCCTTCGATGCCACCGCTCTGATCTCCGGAAAGGTGAACGGCGACGGCAGGACCGACCTGGTGATCATCGGCAATGTGATCACGTCCTCGTCGGCCGCCTCGGACGCCTGGTTCATCAAGGGCGGCAGCTCTTCCCTGACGTCCGGGAGGACGCTGCGTCTGGAGTCCCAGTCCGGTGAGGGCGAGTTCATCGAGCGCGGCGGCGACGGCGTCATCGCGGACTTCGACAAGGACGGCTACGGCGACATCGCCGTCGGCACCTCCGTCCACTCGAAGCACAAGGGCCGCGTGACCGTCTGGTACGGATCGTCGTCCGGCCCGGCCGACGACACCCGCATCACCCAGTCCTCCAGCGGCATGGCCGGAACCCCGGAGAACTACGACCAGTTCGGCTCCTCGGTCTCGGCGGGCGACGTCAACGGCGACGGCTACCAGGACCTCGCGGTCGGCGTCCGTGACGAGGCGATCGACGGCAAGGACAACGCGGGCGGCGTCCACATCCTCAAGGGCCGCGCGAGCGGCCTGTCGGGCTCCGGTTCGCAGTGGTTCGCCCGCAACACGGCCGGTGTACCGGGCGCCCTGAACGCCCACGACCGGTTCGGCGGCCTGGTCCGACTGCGCGACACCGACGGCGACGGCAAGGCCGACCTGTACGCCAACGGCGGGTACGGCTCACTGCGGCTGCGCGGCTCGGCCACCGGCATCGTCACGTCGGGAGCGTCGGAGAACCTCGGCGTCGACGTGGACGGGCTCCTCCAGTGACCCCTAAGGCCGCCCCGTAGGGGATGTCACAGCTCAGCGCCAATGCCGGGCCCAATCCCCCGGGCCCGGCATCGCACCCCCGGAAACCAGGTACGTTCGACTACGTGGCTGGATTCAGGAACGGACGCGGCCGGGACAACCGCGAAGCGCCGCAAGGCCCCCCGCAGTACTACGGCGGCGGCGGGCAGCAGCAGTGGCCCCAGGGCAACAACGGCGGGGGCGGGTACGGCGAGCCGGAGTACTTCGGCGACCACCAGGGCCAAGGTCAGGGCCAGGGTGGCCACGACCCGTACGCCGCCAACAACCCCGGCCACACCCAGGCGTTCTCGGTGAACGACGACCCGTACACCCAGGGCTCCACCTACCAGGCGGGCTCGGCCCAGGCGGGCCCCGTCGGCCCCCGCCTGCACTGGAAGGAACTCCTGACGGGCGTCGTCTTCCGCCCGTCCGCGACCTACCTCCAGATGCGCGACTACGCGATGTGGGCCCCGGCACTCATCGTCACGTTCCTCTACGGCCTCCTCGCCATCTTCGGCTTCGACGGCGCCCGCGAGGACGTGATCAACGCCACGCTCTCCTCGGCGATCCCCTACGTCCTCACCACGGGCGTCGCGGTCACCCTCAGCTTCTTCGTCCTGGGCGTGGTCACGCACACCCTCGCCCGCCAGCTCGGCGGCGACGGCGCCTGGCAGCCCACGGTCGGCCTGTCCATGCTGATCGTCTGCCTCACGGACGCCCCGCGCCTGCTGGTCGGCATGTTCCTCGGCGGCAACGAGATGTTCGTCCAGCTCCTCGGCTGGGCGACCTGGATCGCGGCGGGCGCGCTGCTGACCACGATGGTCTCGAAGTCCCACGACCTGCCCTGGCCTAAGGCGCTCGCGGCATCCGCGATCCAGCTGGTGGCCCTGCTCTCGATCGTGAAGCTGGGCACGTTCTAGTCACGTACGCAACACGCGAGGGGCCCGGCACCGTTCTCGGTGCCGGGCCCCTCGCGTGCGTCCCGCGCTTCGTACGCCTCAGGCGTCGAGCACCTGCCCGTCCCGCTTCACGACCGGCGGTTCGACACTCCACGGGAAGTTAATCCAAGCCTCGGTACGCTTCCACACATACTCGCACTTCACGAGCGAGTGCGACTTCTCATAGACGACGGCGGACCGTACCTCGGCCACGGTGTCCAGGCAGAAGTCGTACACCAGCTTCAACGTCTTGCCGGTGTCGGCGACGTCGTCGGTGATGAGGACCTTCTTGTTGGAGAAGTCGATGGCGTTCGGCACCGGCGCCAGCATCACCGGCATCTCCAGCGTCTCGCCGACACCGGTGTAGAACTCGACGTTGACCAGGTTCAGGTTCTTCACGTCCAGCGCGTACCCGAGCCCGCCGGCGACGAAGACGCCGCCGCGCGCGATGCTCAGGATGATGTCGGGCTCGTACCCGTCATCGGCGATGGTCTGCGCGAGCTCGCGGATCGCGACCCCGAACTTCTCGTACGTAAGGTTCTCGCGCACGGGGCTGACGTCACTCATGTCGCTGCTGCTCACACCTGGGTCCGATGGAAATTGAGGAAGGAACGGGAGGCGGTCGGCCCGCGCTGTCCCTGGTAACGCGACCCGTAGCGCTCGCTGCCGTACGGGTGCTCGGCGGGCGACGACAGCCGGAACATGCACAGCTGCCCGATCTTCATGCCCGGCCACAGCTTGATGGGAAGCGTGGCGAGGTTCGAGAGTTCGAGGGTCACGTGGCCGCTGAAGCCCGGGTCGATGAACCCGGCGGTGGAGTGCGTGACGAGCCCGAGGCGGCCCAGCGAGCTCTTGCCCTCAAGGCGCGAGGCGAGGTCCTCGGGCAGGGAGATGACCTCGTACGTCGACGCGAGCACGAACTCACCGGGGTGCAGGATGAACGGCTCGTCGCCCTCGGGCTCCACGAGCCGCGTCAGGTCGGCCTGCTCCACACTCGGGTCGATGTGCGGGTACTTGTGGTTCTCGAACACCCGGAAGTAGCGGTCGAGGCGCACGTCGATGCTGGACGGCTGCACCATGGATTCGTCGTAGGGATCGATCCGTACCCGCCCGGCGTCGATCTCGGCCCGGATGTCCTTGTCTGAGAGAAGCACGTAGCGAGGATACGCAGAGCGCGCGGGCCCGCCTAAATCGGCGGGCCCGCGCGCTTCACCTGCTCTGAGCTTCTACCGCTTTCCCGGTCCCACAGGAACGGCATGCCGCAACCGAGCACAGCGCGGGCACCGGATGAGCCGGCCGGGACCGAGGCGGTCCGCCTGCTGCATCGGGAACGAAGCGGTGCTGAAGACGTGCCCTTCGGCACATCGGACGACGGTGCGCTCCATCGAGTCCATCAAGGTCCGGAGTCCCTTCCCCACGAGCCATATGGGCCGGTTTCCCGGCCGACGACAAGGGGTCACATTACGGGATGAAAGGGACGTCGATCCAGGCGACTCCCCGACCTCAGGACACTCCTGAAAGACCCTCTTGCGGTCCCCCCACCGTACGCCTCAACTCCCTTCACCCGCAGTCACTTCCGACCCCCACAACGCAGTCGGACCCCGACGGCGCAAGCGCCCGGGGTCCGGCATGAGGTACAGTGTCCGGCAGTACCAGCCGCTCCAACGGCGGTACTGCGCGGGTGTAGTTTAATGGTAGAACATAAGCTTCCCAAGCTTAGAGCGCGAGTTCGATTCTCGTCACCCGCTCCACGAAGAAGCCCCAGGCCAGCGGCCCGGGGCTTTCTGCTGTGCGGATCCGCTCAGTCGTCGCGTGCCACATCCGTGCCGGCCCGAAGCCACGCTCCGCCAACTCGACGAGTTCGAAGCGAATGAGCAGTACCAAGCACCGCTCTGGCAACCCAGCCGCTGAGCAACAACTTTCGGCGGCGAGCAGCGGACGGATCTCGCCGATCGCCTCGGTACGGTGAAGCGCCCGACGCGGTCCACGGGGGTCGCCAACTCCTCGATCAAATCCCCGAGATGCACCTGATCAAGGCCGCACGGGCCCACTTCTTGGTCACACTCGAAGAATCCGTGCGGCCCTTGTCACGTGACGCCCCGCACGAGCCCCCTTCAAGCAACGCGGGACGCGAGCGCGGTCCGCAGCTGCTCGTAGCTCGGCGCCAACCGGCGCAGACCGTCGGCCAGGGCCCGGTCGTCGCCCGTGACCAGGGGGTGTTGGAGGCCGCCGACCAGCCGCGCCTGCCCGGACGCGATCGCCGCCGCATCGGGGAGTCCCAGCAAGTCCAGGCAGTGTGCTGCGTCGGCGAGTCGGCGCGCGCCGACTCTGATCGCGAAGTGCGCCAGGAACCCGCGCATGCCCACGTCGAGTCCCCCGTCGGCCCGGGCGGCCAAGGCCTCCACACCGGCGGCGCCTCCGAGCGTCCCCGGCGGCACCGGCTGGTCGCCGCCGCCCGCCAGCCACCGCTCCGCATCGGGCAGCGACCGTCGCAGCGCCTCCTCCGGTGTGACCTTCCGTTCCTGGACGAAGCCGGCGCGCATCACGTAGGGGGCGTCGGCATAGCCGACCGTCCTCGCCTCCCACGCGGCGAGGAAGTCCGCGACCGGCAGCGTCGCATAGGGATGACCGTGCGGGTCGTGGAAGACCACCATGCCGCCCTCGACCTCCAGCACGACCACGAAGTGGTCGCCACCGTCGGCGGTGGGTGTGCCCGGCTGGTGGAGCAGTAGCCCCATGTCGACGGGGCCGACCAGGACGGGGCCTTGGGCGCAGGCTTCGCGCAGCCGCTCCTCAGCCTCCTCGGCCGTGCCGCCGGTGGTACGCGCGCACCGGGCGCCGAGTAGGGAGACGGCCGCGTCCAGGCCCAGGTCCGGGTCCCAGCCATAGGGGTCGAACAGCGGCAGAGTGCCGCCGATCAACTCGAAGCCGAACGGCGAACCGGTCAGTACCTCGATGACCGCCGGGGGCGGGGCCGCCTCGCCGAGCACCATGGCCAGGGAGTTGGCGTAGCAGTACGGGCCGGAGCCGATGTAGTGGGTCACTGTTGTCCTGTCTTCTTCGGTCAGGAAGCGCTGATGGGCTGCTGCAGCCCCATCACCCATGCGGTGGTGTCCTTGGGGCAGTCCAGGAAGAGGGTGAACATCACGCCATCCAGTGCAGACCCTGACACGGTGTGATGGTCAAGCCCTGGGCGGTCAGCAAGCCCACTTGGTCCTCACCCGCGTCCGCGCGCTTGCAGTCCGGTCAGTACCGACGGCCAGACCCCATCGCGTTGCCTGCGGCGGAAGAGCCCGGCCCGGTCCGAACCCGCCGGCGGATCCCATTGATGCGCGGCCGGCGCCGGCAGGTCACCTGTTGGCCATCGACAGAGCCCGACCGTCGGTGAGGTCCCGGACGAACCTCCGGGCCGCCCCCGGACAGGCCGGGGATGCAACCATTCCCTTCAGAGCTGGAACCCCCGGAAGCCGACCGCGCGCCGCAGACCCCGGCCGTGCCAGGCTGCCCGGGCCTTTTTGCTGTGCGCGCCCGCACCGACCCTCTATTCTGCGCTGCCATGGTCGAACTGATACGGGCCCTGGTCGAAGCGGTCACCCAAGGGCTTCCGGGGTTGCGGGGGATTCGGGAGGAGAAGCGGCGGCGCGAGCTCGGGGCCGAGTTGTTTCTTCTCTATGTGCGGCTCAACGAGGCGATGCTGGCGGCGGACGCGATCGTCCGGAGCCTTGAGGTGTACGTGGAGCGGATGGGCGGGCACCTCGAGCACGGGAACGATCGCTACGCGCTCACCGCGGGCAACTGGATCGTCGGCAGCGTGCGGAAGCAGATCGTGAACCTCACGAGGATCTCCGGCCTCATGGGCAGACACGGCACCGCGCTGCAGATCATCAACCCCGACGCCTACAACCGGCTCCACCCTCTGCTCAGCGGAAAGTTCAACGCCCTGCGCGTGCTGCTGGACATCATGCGTTCCGGCGCACTGCCGCTCGCGCCGACGGGGGAGGACATCGCGCGGGCCATGGAAGCGGGGGACCCGGAGTCCGACGACGGGCAGGACCGCATGATGGCGCTGATGCGGGAGCTGTCGCCCCGGTGGCACGACAGCGCGCTCGCGACGTCCTCCGAGTGGGGGCCGTCCACGTACGACTGCGTGGTCCTGTACCTCCGGGAGCGCGAGCCGCGCGGGCAGTTGGCCGAGATCCGCGGCGCCCTGGAGGCGCTGCGCGCCGCGCTGGAGGAGCACTTCACCATCGCGGACGTCCTGCTCGAAGTCGGCGACTCGCGCATGGGCAGCGTCTCCGGGAACTTCATCGAGTGACGGGAGGACCGGCGGGCCCCGGGCGCCCGTTGCTCCGTACGAATCAATAATCTGACGGATTATCAGTTGAACAGCGCGGCTCGCCCCGATCGGCCGCGTCCCACCCCTACCGTCTGCCCCGGAATCGGTCGAACAGCTCACGGAAACGGCTGTAGGGGTCACATGCACGCGAAACCACGCACATTGCGGCGATTGCTGGTCGGGGTGACAGCGGCGCTGAGTCTTCTCGTCGGGTCGCACGCGGCAGCCGTACCGCTGGCCCCCGCGGCCGACGATCCGATGAGTTCGGTCGGCATCACCAAGACCAACGACACCGGTGGCGAACCTCAGCAGCCGGGTGACGAGTTCATCTACACACTCACCGGACAGTGCTCGGGGCTGACCGTGGACTGTGTGGACTTCACCGTCACGGACACGCTGCCGGCCGGGTTCGAGGTGACGAGCCTGCCGCAGAGCACGACCACGCGGGACGTCACGTACGACGAGAGCACGCGCCAGCTGACCGTCGTCTACAAGCAGACCCTGCAGAACCCGGCCGGGAAGACCGGGCTGCGGGCCGGGCAGGCGGGCTCGGTGGAGATCGGGATGCGGGTGCCGACCGACACCCAGCTGGAGGACGGCGCGACCGTCACCAACACGGCCACGGTCGACGCCGACAACGCCGACCCCAAGGACTCCTCCACCGACGTCACCGTCGAGATCCCCCGCGTGGTCAAGCCGGTGGTGACGAAGGACTGGGAGGACGGCTCCGCCATCGCGCTCAGCGACGAGGAGTCCACGATCACGCTGAACGTGCGGAACAACTCCTCGTCGTCGGCCGAGGTCACCGAGCTGTCGGTGTCCGACACGACCGAGGACACGTTCGAGTACTTCGACTTCGAGTCGGCCACGGTGACCACGTTCCCCAAGGGCGCCGACCAGGCGCATCTGGTGGTCACCACCGCGGACGGCCAGACGCACACCGGTGCCGACATCAGCGCGCCGGGCGCACTGCCGATGCCCGCCGGGGTGGACCCGGGCGACGTGGTCGGGTTCGAGGTCGTGTTCACCAACAGCGCCGGCGACCCGCTGCCCTACGACTCCGACGGCGGCACCGTCGAGGTCAAGATGAAGCTGCGGGACACGTACCGCTCCAGCGGCGCCAAGCTGGAGCCGACCGACAAGGTCACGGTGAACAACTGCGCCGTCCCGGCCGCCAAGGAGACGACGGAGGGGGACGTCACGGGTGACCAGGCCTGCGCCCCGTACGACATCCTTCCCGACATCCTCGTGCTCCAGCCGACCAAGCGGTTCTACCCGGACACGAACGGCGACTTCAGCCAGGACACCGGGGAGCACGCGGTGCTCGGCGAGAACTCGCCGGTGAGCACCGAGGTCGACGTGAAGAACGCCTCGCCGTTCCCGGTGAAGTCGATCACCATCACGGAGCCGTCCGCGGAGTCGGCCAGCGAGTTCGACAAGCTCGACGTCGACAAGGTGCGGCTGCGGTTCCCCGAGGGGGCGACCGAGGCGAAGCTGACCGTCACCTGCGCGGACGGGTCCACCGAGGAAGAGACCTACACGCAGAACGCGACGTACGAGGTTCCCGAGGCCTGCCAGCAGGTCACCAAGGTCGAGGTCACCTACACGGGCATGGACGCGGACGGCAACCCGACCATCACGGCGGGCGCCACCGCGGGGCTCGACCTGCACGGCACGCTGACCGACGGCGTCACCGCCGAGGACCTGCCGGGCGGCACCAGCCCGGGCGTCGACAACTGCGCCGGGTACAAGGGCGACGCGGGCCGCACCGACGGCAGCGGCACCGCCTCCGGCAACGCCTGCAAGACGCTGCCGATCGAGGAGCCGAACACCTCGGGCAGCGGCACGAAGGACTCCTCGCAGAACGACATCCCGGCCGACCAGCCGATCACGATGAACCTGAAGGTCACCAACAACGGCAACAAGCCGCTGGTGTCCCCGGTCGTCACCGACCCGACGGCCAACCCGGACGGCTCGCCGTCGACGACGAACAACCCGTTCGACGTCGTGCAGATCACGTCCGTGACCGTCAGCCCGTCGGACGCCCCGGTGAACCTCGAACTGTGGGACCCGGACGCGGACGGCGGCAACGGCGCCTGGGTCGCGTACGACGCGAACGACGCCGACCTGCTCGCGCGGGCCACCGGTGTGCGCGGCTCCTACGACGGTGAGATGTCGCCGCAGTCCACCTTCACGGTGACCATCGTCGCCGAGCGCCGCCCCGGCGTCCCCGACGGTACGACGCTGCAGAACTGCTACTCGATCGACGCGGGCGGCGACTACACGCCGGGCGCCCCGGTCTGCGGCCCCTCGATGGACACCGCGCCGGCCTCCGACTCGGCGTCGCTGAACAAGACGATCACCCCGGGCACCCTGCCCGAGTACGTGCCGGGGCTGCCGCGCCAGCACGCCGACATGTCGCTGACCGTCGCCAACACCGGCAACATGTCGGCGAAGTACCTGCGGATGACGGACAAGGACGACGACTTCTTCGACGCGGTCGACCTGGTCTCCATCAAGTCCAACCAGATGCCGGCCGGTGCCGACCGGGTCCAGATCGACGCCTACGTCGACGGGGCCTGGGTCAACGGCACGCCGTCGTCCAGCGCCGCGCTGCCCTCGGGGGTGAGCGCCGGTGACGTCGTCGGCCTCCGCGTCACCTACACCTCGACCAGCACCGCCAACGACGGCTACGTCATCAAGCCCGAGTGCACCACGTCGAGTTGCTACGGAATCCTCGTCCTCGACGTCAGCCCGCGCGAGTCGCTGCGCAGCAGTGGCGACCCGGTGCCCAGCCACCTGGAGGACACGGTCAGCGGCCAGTTCCTCACGAAGCTGGAGTCCGAGGACAACCCGAAGGACATCGACCCCGTCGACGCGACGCTCAACCTGGTCAAGGGCGACCCGAAGCTGGCCGTCGACAAGACCCCGAACACCGACCTGGCGCCCGGCGAGGACGCCCCGTTCTACCTGAAGGTCACCAACACCGGCACCGCCAACATCCCGAACCTGGTCGTCAAGGACGAACTGCCGCAGGGCATCCGGTTCCTCGACACCTTCCAGGGCGACGACGGACAGCCGTACAAGATCATCGATGAGAGCGTGCCGAGCGGGACGCCCGCCGTACCGACCCCGGTGTTCAACCAGGTCAACAGCGGCGACCGGGTCTCCGGACTGACCTGGGACTTCTCGAAGGACGACGACGGCAAGGCCTGGGTGCTCGCGCCCGGCGCCACCTTCACCATCGAGATCCACGTGACCCTGGAGCCCGGCATCAGCGCCGGCCAGGTCGTCACCAACACCATGGGCGCGACCTCCTCCGACCCCGACTTCGCCTGCGACGGCGGCACCCCGGAGACGGACGGCCGCTTCGGCTCGGGCCTCTACTGCACCGACCCGGCCACGCTGCGGGCCAAGACCGGCGCCAGCTTCCAGGCCCGCAAGTGGGTCTCCGGCAGGGACAGCCTGGGCTGGTACAACCAGAACAGCAAGAAGGTCGTCCCCGTCGGCGACGACTCCTGCCTGTCGACCACGGACTCGGCGGGGCAGCGGTACACCACCGCGCCGTGCGTCGCCCTGGTCAACCCGGGCGACCGCTACAAGTACCTGATGCGCATCCAGAACGCGGGCACCGAGTCGGGCACGGCCATGCGCGTCGTCGACCGCTTCCCGGTCCAGGGCGACAAGGGCGTCATCCTCGACTCCGAGCGCGGCACCGCCTGGGACAAGCGCCCGACGCTGGCCACGCCGCCGGTCCTGGACGGGCCCGGCACGATGGACATCGCCTACGAGAACGACGAGCCGCTGTGCACCGACGACCTCGACATGGGCGGCGCCGGATCCAGTGAGGCCCAGTGCGGCTCGGACACCTGGGACGACGGCTTCAGCGGTGACGCGCGCGGCATGCGTCTGAAGCTCACCTTCCCCACGCCGCTCGCCCCGGGCGGCACGGTCAACGTCACCTGGTCGATGGACGCCCCGCTCGACGTCACCAAGAACGGTGACCCGACCATCGCCTGGAACTCCTACGCCCACAACGAGACCACCGACCGCGGCGGCGCCGCCCGCGTGCTGCAGCCCAACGAGCCGATCCAGGTCGGTGTCGCCCTCGCCTACGGCGACCTGCGGCTGGTCAAGCGGCTCGGCGCGCACCCCGACGCGCTGGACTCCGCGCTGAAGAAGGTGCCGTTCCCGTTCCACGTCCGCTGCGTCATCCGCCCGCAGGGACGGCCGCCGCAGGTCGTCGTCAACGAGGACTACCGGGTCTCCGTCGACAAGCCCGTCACCGTCGAGGGCATCCCGGCCGGCGCCGAGTGCACGGTGTGGGAGACGTCGGCGCGCGGCGGGGCCAGTGACCATCCCGAGAGCGACCCGGTGAAGGTCACCATCGAGCCCGGGTACGGCAAGAAGACCGTGGAGACGGCGCGGATCACCAACTCCTTCGAGTTCGGTGCCCTGCAGCTGGTCAAGTCGGTCGACGGGGACGCCGCGCAGTACGCGGACGGCCGCGTCTTCAAGGTCCAGGTCTCCTGTGCGCTGCCCAACGCGGCGGGCAGGCCCACCGACCGGGTCCTGCGCAAGACGTACGACGTCACCGCGGACGAGCCGGTCACCGTCAGCCCCCTGCCGGTCAACTCCCAGTGCTGGGCGGAGGAAGTGGACACCGGTGGCGCCGAGAAGGCGGTCGTCGACCACGGTTCGGCCGACAACCCGGCCGTGATCACGGCCGACGGCGACGGTGACACAGCCACCATCTCCGTCACCAACACCTTCCCGGCCGGCGAGCTCGTCGTCACCAAGCACGTCGTGAACGGTGACGCGGGACCGTACGACTTCGAGCTGGCCTGCACCACCGACCAGGGCGATGTGGCCCTGGCCGCCGAGGACAGCGCGTTCGAGCTGAGCGACGGCGAGAGCCGCACGATCAGCGTTCCGAAGGGCGCCGCGTGCACGGTGACCGAGACGGACGTGCCGAGCGGTGACACGGTCACGTACAAGACGTCCGACGGCGACGACGGCGGCGACAGCGGCAAGGTCGTGGTCGACGGGTCCGGATCGGTCGACGTGACCAACACCTTCCCGAAGACGCCGGACACCCCGGACACCCCGGACACCCCCGACACCCCGGGCGGCCACGGGGACAACGGTCACCTGGCCGACACCGGGACCCGGGACTGGACGCTGCTCGGCGCGCTGTTCACGCTGCTCGCCCTCGCGGCCGGGTTCACCGTCCGCAGGATGGCCCGCGGCAGCCGCCGCTGATCCCACGGCAGAACGGGGAAGGCCCCGGGCGAGGATTCCTCGCCCGGGGCCTTCCCCGTTCTCGCGGCTGCGTCAGCCGCGCAGCGCCGACGCGAAGATGCCCGGCAGCCGGGACACCTTCGGGTCGGTCGTGTACGCGGTCAGGCGGCGCATCGTCGTCAGGCCGGTGCGGTTGGTGACGTAGTACGGCGGCCGGGGCGACAGCGACGGCGAGCCGGTGAACAGGCCGCGCGGCGACGGCGCGAACGGCGCTCGCAGCACCGTCTTCTCGACGTCCTCCAGCATGAACGCGTTGTGCACGAAGCCGATACCGCTGCCGATGTCCTGACGGGTGTGGCCGGGGAACGCGCCCCAGGGCGTGTAGCCGAGCAGGAAGCCGAACGCCGACCAGCAGTTGACGCCGAGGGTGCCGTAGCGCAGTCCGGCGATCGCCTCGTCGACGGCCGCGCGGTGGGTGCGCTCGGTCCGCGGGTGGACCAGGAGCGTGGCGCCGAGCGTGCCGGGCAGCTTGTCGTTGGCGAACTCGGTTGCCGCGCGCAGGAATGGGGGGGCGTCGGCGCCGGGGAGGCGGACGACGCCGAGGGCGCTGGCGAACACCTCGACGCTGAGCATCGGGTCGTCGGGGTCGGTGATGTCGGGGACGAGGACGCGGCAGGTGTCGTCGCCGGTGAACTCGGCGTCGGCGTGGGCCCGGGCGACGGCGTCGAGGCGGTCCTCGGCGCCCGTGTAGTAGTCGGGGCGCGGCGGCAGTTCGCGCAGCACCTTCCGGATCTCCGCGAGCAGCTTCTCGGTGCCGTCCCACTCCCGGGGCACGACCAGGATCTGGGTGGCGACGCAGTTGTGTCCCGAGTTGTTGAGCTTGCTGGTGACGATGTGCTCGGCCTGGAAGCGCAGGTCGGCGTCGCTCCACGGGCCCGGCGTCACGATGCACGGGCTCACCCCGCCGAGTTCGCTGGTGAACGGCTTGTCGTTGTACGGGGTGTCGGTGCGGCGGCGTTCCTCGGCCTGGTCGTCCGTGCCCCACACGATGGCGTCGTGGGTGCGGTCGGAGCCGGTGACGTGGATGGTGTCTATGCCCTCGTGCGTGGTGAGGTAGGCGCCCTCGGCGCCGCCGCCGTCCACGAACCGCACCCAGCCCGCCGCCACGAACTCCGCGAACACCTTCTCGAAGTGCGGGCGCAGATAGGCGTTGACCGGGTTCATCTTGGCGAGGACGACCTCGCCGTCCGCGTACAGCTTGTGGATGATGTCCAGCGGGGTGATCGCGGCGACGTTGCCCGCGCCGAGCACGAGTGCGACGGCGCCCTCGCCGGGCCTGCCCCGGTACTCGCCGGCCGCGCGGGCGACGACCTGGTCGGGGGTGGTGCCGGGCAGGGTCCACACCTGGGCCGTGAACCCGTTCAGGAGCAGCCGGTCGGCGGTGGTGGCGGGGAAGACGTCGACGACGGTGCGGCCCTCGTGGCTGTGCACGGCCTTCGCGTCGACGGGGTCGTGCCCGGCGGCGAGGCGCCGCAGTACGTGCAGGTGGGCGCCGATCGTCTGGGCCAGCGCCCAGGGCGCGGTGATCCAGTCCTCGGCGGCCCAGGCGGAGTCGGCGGCGTAGCCCTTGGCGCGGGCGGCGTCGGCGACCATCGCGGGGGCGCCTTCGGCGATCTTCGGGAGCATGCGGTCCAGCAGGGCGATGCGGTCCGTGAGGGGGGTGGTGGTCCAGGACGCGGCGTGCTGTTTCAGCTCACCGACGGCGAGGTCGAGCGGGGCGGTGTCGAGGGTGGGGGTGGCGGGCACGGGGCAACTCCGTTGGGGGCGGGGGTGGTTGGGTGTGTGGACGGGTGCGGGTGCGTGGGGCTTCTCGCGCAGTTCCCCGCGCCCCTGAAGCATGCGCTGCGCGCAGCTTCCCCTGAAGCGAGCGGAGCTCGCTCTCAGGGGCGCGGGGAACTGCGCGACCCGCCCCCACCGGGCCGCAGCCGCAAGACGACCGAAACCGGCGGATCAGTGGTGCAGCCGGGCCGCGTCCCGGCCCGGGTCGATCAGGGCGAACGCGGCGACCGCGCCGAGCGCGACGAGGCCGCCCGACAGCAGCACGGCGTGCTGGTACCCGGCGTCCCCCTGGGCGTCGACGAGCGCGCCGACGGCGGCGGGCGCGAGCAGCCCGGCCACGGTGACGACGGCGTTCATCAGGCCGAGGGCGCCACCGGCCCGGCCCGGCGGGGCGATCTCGGTGACGGTGGTCGCCGCGACGGTCGCGTACGCCCCGCTGAAGCCGAGGCCCAGCGAGATCAGCACGGTCTGCGCGAGGACGCCGCCGGACAGCGGGACGGCGAGGCAGCACGCGGCGCCGATGGCGAGCGTCCACGCGCCGACCCGGCCGCGGGCGGCCTTCGTGCCGGCGCCGCGCCGCATCAGCCGGCCGGTGAGCCACACCTGCCCGAACAGGACGGCCGCGCCGACCGCCCAGGGCGCGACGACCAGGGTGCCGGCGGTGTCGGCCGAGTAGTCGAGGGCGTTGCGCAGGTAGGAAGGCAGCCAGACCAGCATCAGGGCCACGGTCCAGTAGCTGGTGAAGTACGCGATCGTGGTGCCGATCCAGGTGCGGCTGGCGAAGATCCGGCGGTACGGGACCTTCGCCGCGCTCGCCTTGTCCGTGGCTTCGGCACGGCGCGCCCGGGGGCTGTCCGCGCCGAACACCGCCCAGGCCAGGGCCCACACCACCCCGATCACGGCCAGCACCCACAGCGCGGTGCGCCAGCCGTGGTGCTGGATCACCCAGGACAGGGTGGGCGCGGAGACGATCACGCCGAGGGTGATGCCGACGGTGATCAGCGCGCCGGGCAGGTTCCGCCGGTCGTTGGGGAACCAGGACAGGGTCGCCTGCTGGGCGACGGGGAACGCGGGCCCCTCCGCCGCCCCGAGGAACACCCGCGAGGTCACCAGGACCGCGAGCCCGCCGCCGATCGCCGCCGGGACCTGCGCCACGGACCAGAGCACGGCCATGACCAGGATCAGCAGCTTCGGCGACACCCGGTCGGCCGCCATCCCCACCACGATCGCCGCGACGGAGAAGAGCAGGAAGAACGCGCTGTTGGCGAGGCCGAACTGAGTGGCGCTCAGATGCAGGTCGGCACGGATCTCGTCCGCCGCGAGCCCGAGGACGGACTTGTCGGCGAAGTTGACCATCATGAAGACCACGAGCAGCGCGGTCACCGTCCAGGCGCGGCGGTCGCCGCCGATCGCTTCGGCCGCCGTGCCGGGCACGGCCTGTGCGGTGGTCATGCGAGCGGGACCCCGGCGATGGCGATGCGCTCCATCACCCGGCGCTGCGGGAAGTAGTCGTTGACCGCGTAGTGCTGGACGGCGATGTTGTCCCAGATCGCGATCGAGTCGGCCTCCCAGTGGAAGCGGATCTGGAACTCGGGGATGCGCGCCTGGAGGACGAGGATGTCGAGGAGTTCGCGGCTCTCCTCGTCGCTGACGCCCTTGATGAAGCGGGTGAAGGGCTCGTTGACGTAGAGCGTCTTGCGGCCGGTGCGCGGGTGGCGGGCGACGACCGGGTGCTCGACCTGCGGCCAGGACTTACGGAAGGCGGCCTTCTGCTCGTCGTTCATCAGCGCGCCCCAGCTGGCCTCCCAGTCGTGGACGGCGGTGAGGTTCTCGATGCGCGCCTTCAGGTCGTCGGGCAGGTTGTCGTACGCGGCCGCCATGTCGGCCCACATGGTGTCGCCGCCCGCGGCGGGCACCTCGACGGCGCGCAGCACGGCGCCGAGCGACGGGTTCGCCATGAACGAGTGGTCGCTGTGCCAGATGTTCTTGTTGCCCGCGGCCTTGGCGTCCTTGGCGAGCCGGGAGATGCCGACGGTGTCGGTCTTGCCGAAGAACGGGTTCGGCTCCGGCGGGCCCCAGACACCCGAAAGCGCCATGTGCTGCTCGGAGTCGAACCCGCTCTGCCCGCGGAAGAAGATCACCTTCCACTCCAGGAGCGCCTGGCGCAGTTCCTCGGCGAGCGCGTCGGTGATCGGCCGCGTCAGGTCGACGCCGCCGATGACGGCGCCGAAGTGCGGGGTGAGCGGGCTGATCTCGCACAGCTCGTACGCGGTCTGCTCGGCCCCGGGCGCCAGGCGGTCCAGGGTGCGGCGGCCGTAGTGCATGAGGGGCTTGTCGAGGATCGGCTTGGGGTCGGCGACGGGAGCGGCGGCGATGTCGTGCATGGGTGGTACTCCCCACAGCGAGACTGATGACGCTATTACGTAACCGGCAGTATCGATATTGAGATGCGGCGGGGCAAGGGGTCTGGAGGGATTGATTTCCGGGAGGTGCGCGGCGCGCGGAACAGCGGCCGCGGGCAGGCCGAAACGCGGACCGGGTGCTCAACTCACCTGGTCCGTAAGGGTGTGCGGGCGCTTACGGGAGGGGTGCACGGGCGCTTACGGGAGGGGTGCACGGGTGCTTACGGGAGGGGTGTACGGGCGCTTACGGGAGGGGTGCACGGGCGCTTACGGGAGGGGTGTACGGGCGCTTACGGGAGGGGTGCACGGGCGCTTACGGGAGGGGTGCACGGGCGCTTACGGGAGGGGTGTACGGGTGCTTAGGGGAGGGGTGCACGGGCGCTTACGGGAGGGGTGCACGGGCGCTTACGGGAGGGGTGCACGGGTACTTACGGGCGCGCGCCGACCGCCCGGCCGATCAGCTCGGCCACCGACTCGACCAGCGCCTCGTCGGGCATCCGCTGCTCGGCGACGATGCGGAACACCAGCGACGAGGCGACCAGCGTCGTGGTGGCGGCCAGGTCGGCGTCGGGGCGTACGTCGCCGCGCGCGACGCCGCGTTCCAGGACGTGCCGGGTCTCGCTCGTCACCCGCTCCGTGTACGCGTGGAACGCCTCGCGCACCGCGCCCTCCTCCGCCGACGCGCCGATCACCCCGGCGAGCAGCCGGTCGACGCCGGGCCGCCGGTACGCCTCCATGCGAGCGACGAGCACCGCGCGCAGCTCGGCCCGGAAGTCGCCCATGTCGGGCACGGTGAGCTGCCCGATCCGCGACTCGGCGGCCGCGATGACGAGGTCCTGCTTGGTGGACCAGCGCCGGTACATGGCCGGTTTGCTGACCCCGGCGCGGGCCGCGACGGCGTCCATGGTCAGCGCCCCCATGCCGTGCTCGGCGACGAGTTCCACGACGGCGTCGAGCACGGCCCGGGTGACGTGTTCCTGCCGCGGCCGCCCCGGCCCTCTGCGCCCCCGCTGCACCCGCTCGTCCTGGTCGTCGGCCATGCCGAGACCCTACGCGGGCGCCTCCGCGAGCGCGGCACGCAGGACGTGCTTGGTGACCTTCCCCGACGGGGTGCGGGGCAGCTCGTCCCGCAGCACCAGCTCGCGCGGGATCTTGTAGCGGGCGATGCGCGGCTCCAGCCATTCCCGTACGCCGTCGAGGTCGAGCCCGGCGTCCGGGCGCGGCACCACGACCGCCACCACGGTCTCGCCCCACTGCGGGTGCGGGCGCCCGACGACGGCGACGTCGAGGATGTCCGGGTGGCCGCGCAGGGCGCCCTCGACCTCCTGCGAGGCGACGTTCTCGCCGCCGGTGACGATCACGTCCTTCATCCGGTCGACGAGGGTGACGAACCCGTCCGCGTCGATCCGCCCCAGGTCACCGCTGCGGTACCAGTCGCCCGCGAACACCTCGGCGGTGGCGGCGGGGTCGTCCAGGTAGCCGACCATGCGGGTGTCGGACCTGAGCCAGATCTCCCCGGTCTCCCCGGCCCCGGCGTCGGCGCCGTCCGGCCGTACGACCCGCAGGGCCACGCCCGGCATCCCGCCGCGCCCGATCGAGCCCGCCTTCTCGACCTGCTCGGCCGGGGAGAGCGTCGCCCCGACCGGGCCGGTCTCGCTCATCCCGTACACCTGGTGGAAGTCGTCGGATCCGTACGCCTTCATCAGGCGGCGCGCGGTGTCGGCGTCCAGCGGCCCGGCCCCGTAGATCCAGGCACGTACCGAGGTGAGGTCGAAGTCGGCGAAGTCGGGGACGGACTGTACGGGCGCGATGAGCGCGATCGGCGCCCCGAACAGGGCCGTGATCCGCTCGCGCTGGACGAGTTCCAGCATGCCGCGCGGCTCGTACTCGCGCTGGAGGACGACCGTGCCGCCGAGGAACAGGGTGCCGAGCGCCCAGTTGTTGAGCGGGGACGCGTGCCAGATCGGCATGCAGATCAGGAACCGGTCGTCGCGGCGGAGCGGGACCGCGGTCGCCGTGTACGTGGCGGTGAGCGCGATGCCGCGGTGGGTGTGGACGCAGCCCTTGGGGCGGCCCGACGTCCCGGACGTGTAGAGGATCTGCGCGATGTCCCCATCGTCGGCGGCGTCCGTGTCGCCGGCGGCATCGGCGGCGTCAGTGTCATCGGCGTCGGCGGTGTCGGCTGCGGCGCCCGGCTCCCCGGTCCAGGGTTCGGCGCGCGCGATCAGGTCCTCGAAGGAGCCCGGTACGCCCGGGTCGTCCGGGTGGCTCGTCAGCCAGCGCAGACCGTCCGTGTCGGCGGCCGTCGCCCGCTCCCCGATCTCGGCGTCCACGATGCCCACCTTCGCCCCGCAGTGCCGCAGTTGATGCGCGACCTCCGCCGTCTGGAGCTTGTGGTTGACCGGCACCAGCGTGGCGCCCGCGTACCAGGCACCGAACGCGGCGAACAGGAAGGCGGGCGTGTTGTACGTCATCACGGCCAGCCGGTCGCCGGGCCCCAGGCCCGCCCGGCGCAGCACGGTCGCGGCGCGGCGGGCCGCGTCGGCGAACTCCGGGTAGGTCCACCGCCGGTCCCGGTAGACGACGGCCTCTCGGTCGCCGGCCGACTGAACAGCGTTGTCCAGCAAGGCGCTGAGGTGCATCACGATCTCCTGACGAGCCGGCCCCGACCGGTGCGGCGGGACCATGGCGTGAAGTTCTGAATGATGGTTCACTGCTTGCATGGCCTACCGCAAGACCCCCGCCGAAATCCGCCGGCTCGAAGCCGCGCGGGAGCACCTGATCGCCTGCGCCACCTCGGTCGTCGCCGAAGTGGGCTGGTCACAGGCTTCCGTGACGGCTGTCGCGGACTCGGCGGGCATCGCGGCGGGCTCCGTCTACCAGCACTTCCCGTCGAAGGCCGCGCTCGCCGTGGAGGTCTTCCGGCGGGCCGCGGGGCGCGAGGTGGAGGTGCTCGGCGAGGTGCTCCAGGGCCCCGGCGACCCCGTCGAGCGGCTCACGCGCGGCGTCGACGTCTTCGCCCGCCGCGCCCTGGAGAACCGCGGTCTGGCCTACGCGCTGCTCGCCGCCCCCGCCGAACCGGCGGTCGGCGCCGAGCGCCTCGACTTCCGCCGCCGCTATCGCGCGCTCTTCGCCGAGGTGGTGCGCGAGGGCATGGCCTCGGGTCAACTGCCGCCGCAGAACGGCGAGATCACCGCCGCCGCGCTCACCGGCGCCGTCGGCGAGGTGCTCGCGTACCCGCTCGGCGCCGCCCCGGCCGAGACCGCCACCGACGAACTCATCACCGAACTGACCGCCACGGTGCTGCGCTGCGCGGGCGCGGCCCCCGGTGCCGCCGGTGCCGGCACCGGCGCCGACCACTGACGCCGACCACTGACGCCGATCACCCGCGCCTGTAGGCCCGTGATCACCGACCCGCACCGGATACGACCCGAAGGAGCCGCCATGACCGTCACCAGTCGCCCCACCGCCGTGACGCACGAAGTGACCAATCAGGCGCCGCCGTTGACCGGCCACGACGCCGCCGACGACCCGGTCCTGATCGAGGGCGTGCGGCGCGAGGGCGCGGCCTGGCACCTCGACGACCTGCACCGGTTCGGGAAGGTCGTCGGCAGCGAGGAGGCCCGCACCTGGGCCGACCAGGCCAACCGGTTCGAGCCCGAGCTGCGCACCCACGACCGCTACGGCCACCGGATCGACGAGGTCGACTTCCACCCCGCCTACCACTCGCTCATGACCGCCACGGTCGGCGCGGGCGCCGCCGGTTCGGCCTGGGCGGACGAGCGGCCCGGGGCGCACGTCGCGCGCGCCGCGACCTTCATGGTGGCGACCATGATGGAGCAGGGCCACATGTGCCCGGTCTCCATGACGTACGCGGTGATCCCGGCGCTGCGCCGCACCCCCGACCTCGCCAAGACGTACGAGCCGCTGCTCACCTCCACCGTCTACGACCCGGGCCTGCGCACCCCCACCGGCAAGCGGGGCCTGCTCGCCGGGATGGGCATGACGGAGAAGCAGGGCGGCACCGACGTGCGCGCCAACACCACGTCGGCCGTCGAACAGGCCGACGGTACCTGGCGGTTGCGCGGCCACAAGTGGTTCACCAGCGCGCCGATGAACGACCTTTTCCTGGTCCTCGCGCAGGCGCCCGGCGGGCTTTCCTGCTTCCTGGTCCCGCGCGTGCTGCCCGACGGCAGCCGCAACACGTTCCGCATCCAGCGCCTCAAGGACAAGCTCGGCAACCGCTCGAACGCGTCCAGCGAGCCCGAGTTCGACGACACCGTGGCCTGGCTCGTCGGCGACGAGGGCAAGGGCGTGCGCACCATCATCGACATGGTGACGATGACCCGCCTGGACTGCGTCCTCGGCTCCGCCGGGCACATCCGGGAGGCGCTCGCGCAGGCCGCGCACCACACCCGGCACCGCTCGGTGTTCGGCGCCCGGCTGATCGACCAGCCGCTGATGCGCAACGTCCTCGGCGACCTGGGCCTGGAGTCGGAGGCCGCGACCACGCTCGGCCTGCGGCTCGCCGGTGCCGCCGACCGGGCGCAGCGCGGCGACACGGGCGAGCGGGCGTTCCTGCGGCTCGCCACCGCCGTGTCCAAGTACTGGGTGTGCAAGCGGCAGCCGTCGCTCGTCGCGGAGGCCCTGGAATGCCTCGGCGGCAACGGCTATGACGAGGCGTCAGGCATGCCGCGCCTGTACCGCGAGGCCCCGCTCAACGGCATCTGGGAGGGCTCCGGCAACGTCAACGCGCTCGACATGCTGCGCGCCATGGCCCGTGAGCCGGAGTCCCTGGAGGCGTTCCGTACGGAGATCGAGGCCGCGGCCGGTGCGGACCGCCGACTCGACTCCGCCTGGCGGGAGTTGAGGGAGCAGCTGGTGCTGACCGAGGACGCCCCGCTGCGCGCCCGCCGCGTCATCGAGCGGGCGGCCCTCGTCCTCCAGGGCTCCCTGCTCGTACGGCACGCTCCCGCCGCGGTCGCGGACACGTTCTGCGCCTCGCGGCTCGGCGGCGACCAGGGCCTCGCCTTCGGCACGCTGCCGCCCGGCACCGACTTCGCGGCCCTGCTGGAGCGGCTGCCGGCCTGAGGGCGGGGCGGGAGACGGGCGGGGTACCACCGACTCCGCGTCCGGACAGGTGATGTCGCGCGACCGCCCGCGTCATGGCGCGGCCGCGCGCCCCGGCGCTGGCAGGGTCTGGCCGAGCCCGCCCGTCCCCTCCCGCCTGGAGTGCCCATGCCCGCCCACCGTCTCCCCGCGCTCGGCACCGCGCTGTGCGGCCTCGCCCTGACCGTGCCCGTGGTGGCGCACGCCGACGACGGCACCGCCTCCGCCTCTGTCTCCGCCTCCGCCTCCACCTATGCCTATGCCACCGCTTCCGCCCCCACCTCCGACGACAAGCGCCCCGCGGTCTCCATCGCCCTGACCGACGGCGTGTCCCGGGCCCGGCCCGGCGACCGGCTCCACTACACGGTGACCGTCCGCAACGACGGCTCCCGGCCGGTCGAGGGCCTGCGGGTCGAGCAGCGGATGCCCGACGCCGCGCACCACGCCGCCGCCGGGCAGGGGGCGAAGGTGCGCCGGGGCACGGCCTCCTGGCGCACGGACGTGGCGCCGGGCCGGCCCGCCGAGCTGACCTCCACGCTCACCCTCGGCGCGGCCGGCGCGGGCGCGCTGCGGGCGGGCAGCACCGTCTGCGCGTACCGGAAGGGCTCGGACGCCCCGCTGGTGTGCGCGAGCGACCTGGACCTGTTGACCGCGCCCGCGGCCGCCGGCCCCGAGGCCGCCACGAAGGACGGCGCCTCCTGGGGCGTATGGACGGCGGGCGGGGTGCTGGCGGCGGGCGGCGCCGTCTTCGTCGTGCTACGCGGGCGCCGGGCCCGGGTGGACGTGGGGTGACGTTCGGCGGGCGGGCGCCGTTCTCGTCGTGCTGCGCGGGCGCCGGGCCCCGGTGGCCGCGGGGTGACGTTCGGCGCGCGGGGTGCTGGCGGCGGGCGGGCGCCGTCCTCGTCGTGCTGCGCGGGCGCCGGGCCCCGGTGGCCGCGGGGTGACGTTCGGCGCGCGGGGTGCTGGCGGCGGGCGGGCGCCGTCTTCGTCGTGCTGCGCGGGCGCCGGGCCCCGGTGGACGTGGGGTGACGTTCGGCGGGCTCCCCGCGCTGTGGTGGGTGTGCCGTCAGCGGATCAGAGGGAGGGGCGGGCATTCATGAGTCAGCGAAGAGCCGTGCGGGGATGGCGAGTTGTGGCCTGGGGGCTGACGCCGCTGGGTGTCGTGCTGCTGGCCGGCTCCGTCGCGTACGGCCTCGTGCGGTACGAGACGGTGACGGTCGCCAGCGACTCGATGCGGCCCGGATTCCCGCCCGGGACGCGAGCGCTGGTCGAGCGGATCGACGCGGGCGGGATACACCGGGGCGACGTCGTCCTCATGGACCCGCCCGAGCGGTACATGAGCGACGGGGTGCTGCGGCGCGTCATCGGCGTCGGCGGTGATCACGTCACGGGGTCGGGGAACCGGGTCACGGTGAACGGGAGGACGCTCGACGAGCCGTACGTGGCGGACGAGGGCGACCCGCGCGTCGGCCCGTACGACGTGCGGGTCCCGTCCGGGCGGCTGTTCGTCCTCGGCGACCACCGCGCGAACGCCAACGACTCCCGCTACCACCTCGAAGTGCACGAGGGCAGCTTCGCGGCCTCGGGCGTGCGGGGGCGCGTCGTCGAGGGCGCCGCCGTGCCCGTCCGGCCCGCGCTGTTCGCGGGCCTCGGGATCGTGCTGGGCGCAGTCGGTCTCGCGGCCGGGCGGCGGCGTACCGCGCCCGGCCCGCGCTGACCGCGTCCCCTCACGCGCCCGGGGCGACGCGGCGGCGCCGGGCGGGCATGCCGACCGTCGGGTGGGCGACGCCCCAGGCCGCGCCCTTGCAGACCAGTTCCTTGTAGAGGGCGGCCGTGCGGCCGGTCAGGGCCGCCTTCTTCGCGCGGTCGTCGGCCGTGACGTACTGGATGAGGCCTTCCTTGCGTCCCAGCGAGACGCACTGGTTGAAGTAGCGGATCGGCACGGTCGGGACCTCGGCTCCCGCCAGCCGGGCCGCGAGGGCGTCCGCGGCCTGCCAGGCGGTGGGCACGCCCGACGCGCACGACATCCGCAGCGGCTTGCCGCCGGGGCCCTCCACCAGGGCCGCGTCGCCGACGGCGTAGACGTCCGGGTGCGAGAGCGAGCGCATGGTGCGGTCGACCACGATCTGCCCGGTGTCCGAGACCTCCAGGGTGGTGGCCTTCGCGATCGGGTGGACGGCGAAGCCGGTGGTCCAGACGGTCGCCGCCGAGGGGACGAACCGCCCTTCCGCGAGGGCCACTTGGTCCGCGTCGACCGCGGTGACCTCGGCGTGTTCGTGGACGGTGATGCCGAGCCGGCCCGCGACCTCGCGCACGTGCGCGCGGCCCTTGTCGGCGAGCCAGTCGCCGAGGCCGCCGCGGGCGACGAGCGCGACGTCCAGGTCGGGGCGGGCCTCGGCGATCTCCGTCGCGGCCTCCAGGCCGGTGAGCCCGGCGCCGACCACCACGACCGGCTGCCCGGCGCCCAGCTGCGCGAGCCGCTCGCTCAGCCGGAGCGCGCCGGGGCGGCTCGCGATCTGGTGGGCGTGCCGGTCGACGCCGGGGACGCCCTGGTCGTCCCAGCCGCTGCCGAGGGCGTAGACGAGGGTGTCGTACGCCAGGGACTCCTCCCCGGCACCCGTCGCCTCGACCGTCACCGTCTTCCGGTCGGCGTCGATCGCGGTGACCTGGGCGAGCTTCAGCCGGACGCCGGTGCCCGCGAACATCTCGGCGAAGGGCCGGGTCCTGAGCTCCTGGCCGGTCGCGAGCTGGTGCATGCGGACGCGCTCGACGAAGTCCGGCTCGGCGTTGACGAGGGTGATGTCGACGTCGTCGCGGTGCAGCCGCTTGGCGATGCGCCCGGCGGCGGTGGCTCCGGTGTAGCCGGCTCCGAGAACGACGATGCGGTGCTGCTGCATGGCGGGCTCCTGAGGCTCTGGCCGCCCCGTTCCGGGCGGGCTCGCCCCTTGAACCGGACAGCCCGCCGATTCCTGACACCGTTGCGATGTGAACCAGGTCACATCGCCACGGGGTGCGTCAGAAGGCCGCCTTCAGCGTCGGCTCCCCGTGGTCCGTGGCCGCCCAGCGGCGGGTCGCGCGCTCCAGCTTGTCGGGGTTGACCTGGCTGCGGAACGCGACGATGCCGTCGGCGCCGATCTCCGGGCACATGACGCCGATGACCCGGCCGTCGAGGACCGCGAGGATCGCGACCTCGCCGTTGGCCGCCGAGACGTACACCTCGGGCGAGCCGCCGACCAGGTCCTGCTTGGCCCTGCTCGGCTTGAACAGGCCCCGCATGAACACGGCCACCGCCTTCGCGCCCTCGAACGCGGAGGCCCGGGCCGGAACCTTGCCGCCGCCGTCGCCGATCGCGGTGGCGTCCTGGGTGAGCAGCGCGACGAGCGGCTCGGTCCTGCCGCTGGTCGCGGCCGCGAGGAACTCCTCGACGATCCGACGGGCGGCGGCCCCGTCGACCTCGGCGGTACGGGCCCGGGCCCTGCCGTCCGCCACGTGCTTCTTCGCCCGGTGGAGGATCTGCTGGCTGGCGGCCTCGCTGATGTCGAGGATCTCGGCGATCTCCCGGTGCGCGTACGTGAACGCCTCGCGCAGCACGTACACCGCCCGCTCGTTCGGCGTGAGCCGCTCAAGGAGGACGAGGACCGCGTACGACACCGATTCGCGCTGTTCGGCGGTGTCGGCCGGGCCGAGCATCGGGTCGCCGCCGAGCAGGGGTTCCGGCAGCCACTGGCCGACGTACGTCTCACGCCGCGCCCGCGCCGACGTCAGCTGAGTCAGACAGAGGTTGGTGAGCACCTTCGTCAGCCAGGCCTCGGGGACCTCGATCCGCCCGACGTCGGCGGCCTGCCAGCGCAGATACGTCTCCTGCACGGCGTCCTCCGCCTCGCTCGCCGAGCCGAGCAGGCGGTAGGCGATGGCCTCCAGGCGCGGCCTGGCCGCCTCGAACCGGTCCACGTCGTTCAGCGTCAGCGCCATGGCCAGGATCCTAGCCGGGCCAAGTGCGAGCGGCCGAGAGCCAGTTGGCGCGCGCCCCCGCGCGTCCCCGGCAGGCCCGTCCCCCGTACCCGCCATCACCGGTTCGGCCCCCGGCCACGCACCGTCCACCCGCCGACCATCCCGGAACGCGACAGTCCGGCCATGCCGATCAAGCCGATCACGCCCCTGCCGCGCCGCACCGCGTCCGCCGCGCTGGCCCTCACCGCCGCCGTCGCCCTCGCCGCGCAGGCCACCCCGGCCCACGCCGACTCCAACGCGGTCCCCACGTACGAAGTGAAGATCAACCTGACCACGGCGGCCCTCGACTCCGCCCACGCCCCGCTCGCCGCGGTCAAGTCGGCGTTCGGGATCACCGGTTCGGCCACCTCGCGCAGCTACGCGTACTACGACACCGACGCCCAGGCCCTCGACGGCCAGGGCTGGGACGTCCGGCTGCGGCACAAGAGCGGCAAGGACTTCGAGGAGACGTACAAGAAGCGCTTCGCGATCACCGGCGGGGACATCGACGCGGCCCTGGACACGGCGAACGACGCCGGCTTCGACAGCGGTGACACCAACTACGAGGCCGAGGTCGACTGGGGCTACAGCAAGCAGACCCTCAGCTTCAGCAACGAGAAGAGCCACAGCGCGAGCGGCTACTCCGGCACCGCGCTGCCGACCGGCGCCACCGGGCTCGGCTGGCTGTCGAAGGACCTCCCCGGCAAGCTCGCCGACTGGAACTCCGACGGCTGGGGCACCGACACCCTGGCCGCCGCCCGCGTGCACGGCCCGGTGACCTCGGCGGTGTACTCCGGCGCCTGGGAGTCCTCCGACGACGCCTCCATCGAGGTCGTCCCGGTCGTCGCGGCGAGCGGCAGCGGCACGGAGTACGTCGTCGAGCTGTCGTTCAAGACCGACTCCTACGACGACGCGGCGGACCTGCACGCCGACGCGATCTCGGTGGCCGACGCGAAGGGCTGGCTGTACAAGGGCGACATCCTCAAGACGCAGCTGGTGCTCGACCGGTACTGACCGAACGGTACTGAGCGACCGGTACTGAGCGACCGGTACTGAGCAGCTGGTGCTCGACCGGTACCGAGCGACCGGTACTGAGCAGCTGGTGCTCGACCGGTACCGAGCAACCGGTACTGAGCAACAGGTACTGGGCAACCGGTACTGGGCAACCAACACTGAGAACTGCCAACTCCGTACCGGCAAGCGGGTGTTGTACCAGTGGTCCGGAGTTGCATGCTGGTGCCCATGGAGATCACCCGCAGACGTCTGCTGACCGTGCTGGCCGCGACCGGGGTCCTGGCCACCGTGCCCACCGCCTGGGCGAGCGCCGCCGAGGTCGCGGCCGGGGTGGAACGGCTCGTGGCCAACACGGTCGGCGTCTTCGCGGGCACCGAGGAGTCCAACTCCCGTACGGAGACGGCCGCCAAGCTCGCCGCGACCGAGAGGACGGCGCGCACGAACCTCGCGTCGATGGACGCGGCGAGCGGCGACGGCGAGCTGTTCGCCGGGGTCCCCCTCGGCACCAGCGACCCGAACCTGAACACCACCTACCAGCGGCTGTACGAGATAGCCCTGGCGACCCGCACCCCCGGCATCTCCCCCGACCTGTACGGGAGTTCGGCCGTCCAGGACCGGGTCCTCGACAAGCTCGGATGGCTGCACGAGCACTACTACGGCGACCAGTCCCAGGGCTACTACGGCAACTGGTTCTACTGGGAGATAGGCATCTCGCAGCACATCAGCAAGACGCTGATCCTGCTCGCGGACCGCGCCCCCGCCGACCTGATCCGCACCTACATCGCCTCCATGGACGCGTATCTGCGCAACGGCGAGGACGGCGACGTCGACCTCGACTCCCGCTTCCACACCGGCGCCAACCTCGCCGACATCACCACGAACCGCATCCTCCAAGGCGCCCTCCTCGGCTCGGCCGACGGCGAGGCGCGCATCCGCAAGGCCCTCACCGACCAGCTCACCGTCTTCGCGACGGTCGACCCGTACGCCCTCGAACACGGGGTCACGGACGGCTATTACGCGGACGGGTCGTTCCTCCAGCACGCGTCGGTCGCGTACACGGGCTCGTACGGAAAGGGCCTGCTCAGCCGGGTCGTCCAGACGCTGAAGATCCTGGACGGTACGGGCTTCGCCAACGGCGGCGAGCTGCTGCCGACCATCCACCGATGGGTCCGCGACGGTTTCGCGCCGCTCATCTTCGAGGGCTGGATGATGGAGTCGGTCAAGGGCCGGTCCGTCTCGCGCACCGGCACCGGATACGCCGACGTCGCCACGATCGTCGAGGCCGTCGTCGACCTCGCGTCCCTGTCCACCGGGGCTCCGGCGACCGCCCTCGCCGGATACGTGAAGCACGTACGCGCCACGTCACGGGCGGCGCTCGACCCGACGACGTTCGTCTCCCCGCTGAGCATCGTCCACTACACCGCGATCCTCGCCGACGCCTCGGTCCCCGCCGCCGACCTCAACCCGCCGGCCCGCTCCGTCGCCTTCAACGCGATGGACCGCACGGTGCACCGCCGCCCCGGCTACGCCTTCTCCCTCTCCCGCAGCTCGTCGCGGATCAGCACGTACGAGTACATGAGCGGCGAGAACCTGATGCCCTGGTTCCAGGGCGCCGGCGCGCACCACCTGTACCTCTCCGGGCAGGACCAGACGCAGGCGTTCGGCATCGACTACTTCACGACCGTCTCCCCGTACGGACTCGCGGGCGTCACCGCGCCGGTCGAACTCCGGCGCACCGTACCGGAGTCGTACGACGGCAAGCTCTTCTACGACAATCCGTCGCACCCCCTGAACTTCACGGCGTCCAGCGAGTCGCAGAACACCTACGTCTACTTCCCGACGGCGACGCAGGCGTACTCGGGCGGGGCCGTGCTCGGCGCGTACGGGGCGGCCGGCTGGGTGCAGTCCGACGACGTGCCGTGGCGCGACCAGCAGGCGGGCGTCCTGCCGGACGACTTCGTCGCCTACCGCAACGCGCGCTCCACGAAGTCCTGGTTCCTCCTCGACGACGAGATCGTCGTGGTCTCGGCCGGGGTCGGGGACGCGCCGGGCGCCGGGCGGGCCGTGACGACGACCGTCGACGCGCGCATCGCCGCCGCGGGCGACCGGGTCGAGGTCACCGAGGACGGTGACTGGACCCACTGGGCCAACACCACCCAGAACGTCTCCGTCGGCTACCTGCGTCTGTCCGGTCCGGCGCCGAAGGTCCGCCTCGACACGGTGACGCGCAGCCGGCGCGTGGTGCGCACCACGAACCCGGACACGGCGGTGACCAAGCAGGTCTTCTCGGTGACGGTGGAGCAGCGGGCCGGGACCCAACTCGCCTCGTTCGCCTACGTGTTGACCCCGAACGCCGCGAAGACGGCGGCCCGCTCCCCCGTGCGCCTCCTCGCGAACACCCCGCGCCTCCAGGCCGTCCACCACCGCACGCTGGGCCTGACCGCCGCGAACACGTTCACGTCCGGCGCCCACCGCACGGCGGGCCTGACCATCGACGGCCCGGCATCGGTTCTGGTGAGGCGGGACTCGAAGGACGTGACGGTCGCCGTGTCCGACCCGACGACCACCCGCGACACGGTCACCGTGGTGCTGCCCGGCCGCCCCCTGCGCAAGGTCTCCGGCGACGCCGCGGTCCGGGTCGACCGGGTCCCGGGCGGCACCCGCCTGACGGTGGACACGCACCACGCGTACGGGCGGAGCTTCACGGTGACGCTGCGGTAGGGATCCCCGCGCTCAGAACTCGGCGGTGTCCAGGTCGAAGCCGAGGGGGTCGGGGAGGGGGACGGTGCGGCCGTGCTTGTACGACGACTTCCTCGCGTAGTCGTCGCCCTCTGGTTCGGAGCAGACGGTGGCCTCTCCGGCCTCGCGGTCGATCAGCAGATGTACGGGGATGGCGGCACGCGCGTACCCCCGGATCTTCTTGACGCGGTCGTTTCCCGCAGTGGAATCCGAGGTGACGTCGACGACCATGAGGACGGCCGACGCATCGTGCCACTCCTCCTTGTTGTCGAAGGTGCCCTTGGGGGGCGACAACCAGGTCGGGGACCACGTGGCCGGTCTGGGAGGCGCCGGGGACGTTGAGGCCGATGCCCGTATAGCGGCCGACCTGCTTGTTGTGATCCCGGACCTGCCCGTTGACCTCGGGCACGTACTCCTCATGCTCCCCGTTTGCCGGAGGTACCACGTGGATCTCCCCTTCGATCAACTCCACGCGCCACCCTTTGGGAGCAGCCGCACTGAGCTGAGTGAAGGCCTCCTCGATGTCCCGGGCGTCGAGGTGCCCGGCGGACGCAGGCGGGTACTCGGGGACCGGCTCTGCTGCCATGACAGACGTCCTCCTCCTTCTCCTCCTTCTCCTCCTTCTCCTCCTTCTCCTCCTTCTCCTCCTTCTCCTCCTTCGCTCAGCGCGACACACCCAGGGAAGGTCGGGCACGCCCCCGGAAACCCGTGACCGCTCACCCGAACGAGCAAGCAGGCACGTTCCCCCTGGTCAGAGGTCTACTCGTCCGCCTCCAAGTCGCCTTCCGTCTCCAGGTACACCTGGCGGAGGGCCTCCAGCGTCTGCGGGTCCGGCTTCTCCCACATGCCGCGCGACTCGGCCTCCAGGAGGCGCTCCGCGATGCCGTGCAGGGCCCACGGGTTCGCCTCGGAGAGGAACCGGCGGTTCGTCTCGTCGAGGACGTACGTCTCGGTCAACTTGTCGTACATCCAGTCGGCGACCACACCCGTCGTGGCGTCATAGCCGAACAAGTAGTCCACGGTGGCGGCGAGTTCGAAGGCGCCCTTGTAGCCGTGGCGGCGCATCGCCTCGATCCACTTGGGGTTGACGACGCGGGCCCGGAAGACGCGGGACGTCTCCTCCACCAGGGTGCGGGTGCGGACCGTCTCGGGGCGGGTCGAGTCGCCGATGTACGCCTCGGGCGCCGTGCCGCGCAGCGCGCGGACCGTCGCCACCATGCCGCCGTGGTACTGGAAGTAGTCGTCGGAGTCGGCGATGTCGTGCTCGCGGGTGTCCGTGTTCTTGGCGGCGACCGCGATCCGCTTGTACGCGGTCTCCATCTCGCCGCGGGCCGCGCGTCCTTCGAGGCCGCGGCCGTACGCGTAGCCGCCCCACACCGTGTAGACCTCGGCGAGGTCCGCGTCCGTGCGCCAGTCCTTGGAGTCGATCAGCTGGAGGATGCCCGCGCCGTACGTGCCGGGCCGGGAGCCGAAGATACGGGTCGTGGCGCGGCGTTCGTCGCCGTGCTCGGCGAGATCCGCCTGCACGTGCGCCCGCACGTGGTTGCGCTCCGCCGGTTCGTCGAGGTCCGCCGCGAGCCGCACCGCGTCGTCGAGCAGCCCGATGACATGCGGGAACGCGTCCCGGAAGAAGCCGGAGATGCGCAGCGTGACATCGATGCGGGGGCGGTTCAGTTCCTCGTACGGGATGGGTTCGAGGCCCGTGACGCGGCGCGAGGCGTCGTCCCACACGGGCCGCACGCCGAGCAGCGCGAGGGCCTCCGCGATGTCGTCGCCCGCGGTGCGCATGGCGCTGGTGCCCCACAGGGACAGGCCGACGGACGTCGGGTACGCGCCGTCGTTGTCGGTGCGGTAGCGCTCCACCAGGGACTCGGCGAGGGCCTGGCCCGTCTCCCACGCGAGGCGGGACGGAACGGCCTTCGGGTCGACGGAGTAGAAGTTGCGGCCGGTCGGCAGGACGTTGACGAGGCCGCGGAGGGGAGATCCGGAGGGCCCGGCGGGGACAAAGCGCCCCTCCAACGCCCTTACGGAGTGGTCGAGTTCAGCGGTCGTGCCGTCGAGGCGGGGGACGACTTCGCGGGCGGCGAATTCGAGCACGGCCCGCACCTGGTCGGAGACGTCGGACGGAACCGCGTCCGAGTCCCAGCCGGCAGCCTCCATCGCCTCGACAAGAGCGCGGGCCGTCTCCTCCACCTGGTCCGCCGCGGAGCGGGTCGCCGCCGACTCGTCAAGGCCCAACGCCTCCCGCAACCCCGGCAGCGCCGTCGTACCGCCCCAGATCTGACGGGCACGAAGGATGGCGAGGACGAGATTGACCCGGTCGGCGCCGGAGGGCGCGTTGCCGAGGACGTGCAGGCCGTCGCGGATCTGGACGTCCTTGATCTCGCAGAGCCAGCCGTCGAGATGCATGATGAAGTCGTCGAAGCCCTCGTCCTCGGGGCGGTCCTCGATGCCCAGGTCGTGGTCGAGCTTCGCGGCCTGGATGAGGGTCCAGATCTGGGCCCGGACCGCCGGCAGCTTCGCCGGGTCCATGGACGCGATCTGGGCGTGCTCGTCGAGGAGTTGCTCCAGGCGCGCGATGTCGCCGTAGGAGTCGGCGCGGGCCATCGGCGGCACCAGGTGGTCGATGAGCGTGGCGTGCACCCGGCGCTTGGCCTGGGTGCCCTCGCCCGGGTCGTTCACGAGGAACGGGTAGACGAGCGGCAGGCCACCGAGGGCCGCGTCCGGGCCACAGGCGGCGGACAGGCCCGCGTTCTTGCCCGGCAGCCACTCCAGGTTGCCGTGCTTGCCGAGGTGGATCATCGCGTCGGCGCCGAACCCGTTGTCGTCCGCCGACGCGGCGATCCAGCGGTACGCGGCCAAGTAGTGGTGGGACGGCGGGAGATCCGGGTCGTGGTAGATCGCGATCGGGTTCTCGCCGAAGCCGCGCGGCGGCTGGATGAGGATGAGGAGATTGCCGCGGCGCAGCGCGGCGAGGACGATGTCGCCCTCCGGGTCGCCGCCCCGGCCCACGCGGCTGCGGTCGAGGAACATCTCGCCGGGCGGCGGGCCCCAGTGCCGCTCGACCTGCTCGCGCAGCTCCCCGGGCAGCGTCGCGTACCAGCGCTTGTAGTCGGCGGCCGGGATGCGGACCGGGTTCTTGGCCAGCTGCTCCTCGGTCAGCCACTCCTGGTCGTGGCCGCCCGCCTCGATGAGCGCGCGGATCAGCTCGTCGCCGTCGCCGGAGACGAGGCCGGGGATGTCGGCCCGGTCCCCGAAGTCGTAGCCCTCGTCGATGAGGCGGCGCAGCAGGGCCACCGCGGAGGCCGGGGTGTCGAGCCCGACCGCGTTGCCGATCCGGGAGTGCTTCGTCGGGTACGCGGACAGGACCAGGGCGATCCGCTTGTCCGCGGCCGGGATGTGCCGCAGGCGGGCGTGCCGTACGGCGATACCGGCGACCCGCGCGGCCCGCTCGGCGTCGGCGACGTAGGCCGGGAGCCCGTCCTCGTCCATCTCCTTGAACGAGAACGGGACGGTGATCAGGCGCCCGTCGAACTCGGGCACCGCGATCTGGCTGGCGGCGTCCAGCGGCGAGACACCCTCGTCGTTCTCCTCCCAGTCGGCCCGCGAGGAGGTCAGGCACAGGGCCTGGAGGATCGGGACGTCGAGGTGGGTGAGCGCGCCCGCGTCCCACGCCTCCTCGTCACCGCCCGCGCTCGCCTCGGCCGGGCGGGTGCCGCCCGCCGCGAGGACGGTGGTGACGATCGCGTCGACCGGCCGCAGCGCGTCGATCAGCTCGGCCTCCGGGGCGCGCAGCGACGCCACGTACAGCGGCAGCGGGCGGGCCCCGGCGCGCTCGATCTCGTCGCACAGGGCGTGCACGAAGGCCGTGTTGCCGCTCATGTGATGGGCGCGGTAGTAGAGCACGGCGACGGTCGGGCCGTCGGACTCCCGAGAGGCCCGCTCCAGCGGACCCCAGGTCGGCGCGGCCGCGGGCGGCTCGAAGCCGTGGCCGGTGAGCAGCACCGTGTCGGACAGGAACCGGGCCAGCTGCGTCAGGTTCGCCGGGCCGCCGTGCGCCAGGTACTTGTGCGCCTCGGCGGCGATGCCGATCGGCACGGTGGAGGCCGCCATCAGCTGGGCGTCCGGCGCCTGTTCACCGGTGAGGACCACCAGCGGGACACCGGCCGCGGACAGCCGGTCGATGCCGTCCTGCCAGGCGCGGACCCCGCCGAGCAGCCGGACGACGACCAGGTCGACGCCGTCGAGGAGCGCGTCCAGGTCACCGTGCTCGACGCTGATCCGGGACGGGTTCGCGAAGCGGTACGTGACCGGGGCCGACGCGCTGTCCGCGGCGTCGGCGGCGTTCGCCGCACGGGCGCTGAGCAGGTCGGTGTCGGAGGTCGACAGGAGCAGGAGCATGCGTCGGCTGGCCTTCCTCGGGGTGTCCGCGCCCCAGGTGGTCGTTGGACGGCGGGAGTTCCTGGCTCGCTCCCCACGGGAGCTCACAGTGGCGGGACCGCGCCGGATTCACACCGGGCTTCCTCCCCATTTGCCGTCGCTGGCACGCTCATCGTACGGGTCGGGTCCGCGACCCGGTACGGGATGCCCGTCACAGGCCCCGCTGCCGGTCACAGGCCCATGGGTATGCTCCCGAACATGTCCACCTCCCCCATACCCCCCGGCACCGGCACGCCCGGCGACGCCTGCCCGGGCGCGCTGCGGCTGCACGCCGCGGACGACGGGTTCCTGGCGCGGGTGCGGATTCCCGGCGGGGTGCTGACGGTGGCGCAGGCACGGGCGCTCGGCGAGCTGTCCGGCGCGCTCGGCGACGGCATGCTGCATCTCACATCGCGGGGCAACCTCCAGCTGCGCGGGCTGCGGGACGGCTGCGGCGGCGAGTTGGCCGGGGCCCTGGGCGAGGCAGGACTGCTGCCGTCCCCGGCGCACGAGCGGGTGCGCAACGTGGTGGCGTCCCCGATGTCCGGCCTCGACGACCTCGGCTTCGTGGACGTACGCGACTGGCTGCGCGAGCTCGACGCGCAGGTGTGCGCGAGCTCCGTCACCCCGGAGCTGTCCGGCCGCTTCCTGTTCGCGCTCGACGACGGCCGCGGGGACGTCGCCGCGCTCGGCCCCGACGTGCTGGTGCGCGGGCTGCCCGGGGGCGAGGGGCTGCTGTCCGTCGGAGGCGCGGAGTTCCGGGTGCGGTACGAGGACGCGGCGCGGGCGGCTGTGATCGCGGCCGAGGTGTTCGTGGAGGCGGCGCGGGAGGTTTCCGGGCGGCGGGTGTGGCGGGTGGCTGAACTGGCCATACCTGTGGCCGAGTTGACGGAGCGCTTGACGCGCCGTCTGGAGATCAGCCCCGCAAGGGGCGCGGGGCTGGGCTCATCAGCGGCTCCGCCGCGGGGCGCGACCGGCCACGACGGCACCGCACCCGACGACGCACCGTCCGGATTCGCCCTCCCCTTCGGCACGGCGACCCCCGCCCAATGGACCGACCTCACCGATCGCGCCGCCCAACTCCCCGCACAGGAAATCCGGTTGACGCCCTGGCGCCGCATTGTCATCCCCGGCATCCCCGGCATCACCGGCATCACCGGCAAAGCCGAGGGCCAGGCCTCCCCGTGGACACGGGTGGGCGCCTGCATCGGCCGCCCCGGCTGCGCCAAGTCCCACACCGACGTACGCGCCGACGCCACCGCCCGCCTCGCCGAAGCGCACCCGACCCTGCCCACCTACTGGTCCGGCTGCGAACGCCGCTGCGGGCACCCGGCCGGGACGTACGTCGACATCACGGCCCGCCCGGACGGCGGCTACGACATCAACACCCGCACCAACCGACCCAGTTGAGAGAGCCGAACCCCATGTCCCTGTACGACTACGAGAAGGACGGCGCGGCGATCTACCGCGAGTCCTTCGCCACCATCCGCACGGAGGCGGCGGCCGATCTCGCCGCCCTGCCCACCGACGTCGCCCAGGTCGCGGTCCGCATGATCCACGCCTGCGGCCAGGTGGATCTCGTACCGGACATCGCCTACTCCCCCGGTGTCGTGGCGAAGGCCCGCGCCGCCCTGCGCTCCGGCGCGCCGATCCTGTGCGACGCCCAGATGGTCGCGAGCGGCGTCACGCGCAAGCGGCTGCCCGCCGGCAACGACGTACTCTGCGCGCTCCGGGACCCGCAAGTACCCTCCCTGGCAGCCGAGTTGGGCACTACCCGCAGCGCCGCCGCCCTCGAACTGTGGCGGGACCGCCTCGAAGGCTCGGTCGTCGCCATCGGCAACGCCCCCACCGCCCTCTTCCACCTCCTCGAAATGATCGCGAAGGGCGCCCCGCGGCCCGCGGCGGTGCTCGGCATCCCCGTCGGATTCGTCGGCGCGGCCGAGTCGAAGGACGCGCTCGCCGCGAACGACCTCGGCCTCGAGTACCTGATCGTCCGGGGCCGCCGCGGCGGCAGCGCCATCACGGCGGCCGCCCTCAACGCGATAGCCACCGAGGCGGAGATCCTGGAGGACCGGGCATGAGCGACTCCCCTGTGACGACGAGCAGGACGACAGGCAGCACGGCAGGCAGGACGACAGGCAGCACGACAGGCAGCACGACAGGCAGCACGACAGGCAGCACGGCAGGCAGGCTGTACGGTGTCGGGCTCGGGCCCGGCGATCCGGAGCTGATGACGGTGGCCGCCGTGAAGGCGATCGCCGGGGCGGACGTCATCGCCTACCACTGCGCCCGCCACGGCCGTTCCATCGCCCGCTCGATCGCCGCGGAGCACATCCGCGAGGACCAGATCGAGGAGCGCCTGATGTACCCGCTCACGGTGGAGACCACGGACCACCCCGGCGGCTACCGCGGGGCGCTCGACGACTTCTACGCCGAGGCCGCCGCCACCCTCGCCGCGCACCTGGACGCGGGCCGCACGGTCGCCGTCCTCGCCGAGGGCGACCCGCTGTTCTACGGCTCGTACCAGCACATGCACAAGCGTCTCGCCGACCGTTACGACGCGACGGTCATCCCCGGTGTCACGTCGATCAGCGCGGCCGCCGCCCGCCTCGGCGAGCCGCTCTGCGAGGACAAGGAGACGCTGACCGTCATCCCGGGCACCCTCGACCCGGACGAACTGACGGCACGCCTGGCCGCCGCCGACTCCGCCGTCGTCATGAAGCTGGGCCGCACCTTCACCAACGTCCGCACCGCGCTGGAGAGTTCGGGCCGCCTTAACGACGCCCGCTACGTCGAGCGGGCCTTCTTGGCGGGCGAGCGCACCGGCCGCCTCGCGGACATCGACCCGGACTCGGTCCCGTACTTCTCGGTCGCCGTCCTGCCCTCCCGCGTCGACGCCGAGCCCGCCGAGCCCGCCGAGCCCGCCGAGCCCGCCGATGGGGCTTCGGTCGCGGGTCCCGGCGAGGTCGTCGTCGTCGGCACCGGGCCGGCCGAGCCCGCCGATGGGGCTTCGGTCGCGGGTCCCGGCGAGGTCGTCGTCGTCGGCACCGGGCCGGCCGGCGCGCCCTGGCTGACCCCCGAGTCGCGCGGCGCCCTCGCGGCCGCCGACGACCTGGTCGGGTACACCACGTACCTGGACCGCGTCCCGTCCCGGCCCTGGCAGCGCCGCCACGGCTCGGACAACAAGGTGGAGTCGGAGCGCGCCGAGTTCGCCCTCGACCTGGCCCGGCGCGGGCGCCGCGTCGCCGTCGTCTCGGGCGGCGACCCGGGCGTCTTCGCGATGGCCACGGCGGTCCTGGAGGTCGCGGCGCAGGACGTCTACGCCGACGTACCCGTACGCGTCCTGCCCGGCGTGACGGCCGCGAACGCGGCGGCGGCCAAGGCCGGCGCACCGCTCGGCCACGACTACGCGACGATCTCCCTCTCCGACCGCCTCAAGCCGTGGGAGGTCATCGCGGAGCGCCTGCACGCGGCGGCCGCCGCAGACCTCGTCATCTCCCTCTACAACCCGGGCTCCCGCAGCCGCACCTGGCAGGTCGCCAAGGCCCGCGAACTGCTCCTGGAGCACCGCGCCCCGGACACACCGGTGGTCGTGGCCCGCGACGTGGGCGGCCCGCACGAGAACGTCCGCGTGATCCGGCTGGCCGACCTCGACCCCGCCGAGGTCGACATGCGCACGCTGCTGATCATCGGCTCGTCGCAGACCCGGGCGGTCGCGCGCGGCGACGGCCGGACGGTGGCGTGGACGCCGCGCCGCTACCCGGAGACGCCCGCCACCCGCTGAACCCAGTCGGCGGCCTGCGCCACGTCGGCCGCCACCGCCACCCCCTCCGGCACGGGCGGCCGCCGTACGACGACGACCGGGATCCCGGCCTCCCGTGCGGCGGTCAGCTTGGGCGCGGTGGCGGCGCCCCCGCTGTCCTTGGTGACGAGTACGTCGATGCGGTGCCGCGCGATGATCTCCCGCTCCCCCTCCAGGGTGAACGGGCCGCGGTCGAGCAGCACCTCGGTGTGCGGCGGCAGCGGCGGCTCGGGCGCGTCCACCGACCGTACGAGGAAGAAGGCGTCGCCGACGTGCGCGAACGCGGCGAGGCCCATCCGGCCCGTGGTGAGGAAGACCCGCCGACGGCCGCGCAGAGCGTCCGCTGCCCCCTCCAGCGAGCCGACCTCCCGCCAGTCGTCGCCCTCGCCCGCGACCCAGCCGGGCCGACGCAGCGCGAGCAGGGGAACATGGGCGGTGGCGGCGGCCCGCGCCGCGTTGAAACTGATCGTCTCCGCGAAGGGATGGGTGGCATCGATGAGCGCGTCCACAGCCTGTGCGCGGATCCAGTCCGCCATCCCCTCGGCGCCGCCGAACCCGCCGATCCGCACCTCGCCGGGCGGCAGCCGGGGCGCGGCGACGCGGCCCGCGAGGGAACTGGTGACCCGTACCCGGGTGTGCAGGGTCTCGGCGAGGCGGCGGGCCTCGGTGGTCCCGCCGAGGATGAGCACGTGCATCGGGGAACTCCATGAACGAATCGGCTGAGGCGAAGGGCGGCCGCGGCGCCCAACTCAAGCACACCGGCCTGCGCCCCGGATGGACGACCGGCGCCTGCGCGACGGCGGCGACCACGGCCGCGTACACGGCGCTGCTGACCGGCGACTTCCCGGACCCGGTGACGATCACGCTGCCGAAGGGCCAGACCCCGTCCTTCGCGCTCGCCGTCGAGTCGTACGACGGCGCGACGGCGAGCGCGGGCGTGGTGAAGGACGCGGGCGACGACCCGGACGTCACGCACGGCGCGCTCGTCCGCGCCACGGTGCGGGCCCTGCCGGCGGGCTCGGGCGTGGTCTTCCGCGCGGGCCCCGGCGTCGGCACGATCACCCGCCCCGGGCTCCCCCTGGACGTGGGCGAACCGGCGATCAACCCGGTGCCGCGGCAGATGATCCGCGACCACGTGGCCGAGGTGGCGTCGGCGCACGGCGGCAGCGGCGACGTCGAGGTCACCGTCTCCATCGACCACGGCGAGGAGATCGCCCGCTCCACCTGGAACCCCCGCCTCGGCATCCTCGGCGGCCTCTCCGTCCTCGGCACGACGGGCATCGTCGTGCCCTACTCCTGCTCGGCGTGGATCGACTCGATCCGGCGCGGCGTGGACGTGGCGCGGGCGGCGGGCCGTACGCACGTGGCGGGCTGCACGGGCTCCACGTCCGAGAAGACGGTCGTACGCGAACACGCCCTCCCCGAGGACGCGTTGCTGGACATGGGCGACTTCGCGGGCGCCGTCCTCAAGTACATCCGCCGCCACCCCATCGACCGCCTCACGATCTGCGGCGGCTTCGCCAAACTCTCCAAGCTGGCGGCGGGCCACCTGGACCTGCACTCGGCCCGCTCCCAGGTCGACAAGGGTTTCCTCGCGGAGCTGGCCCGCCGCGGCGGCGCGTCCGAAGCCCTGGCCGCCGAGGTCCGCGACGCCAACACGGGCCTCGCGGCACTGCAGTCGTGCACGGCGGCCGGCGTCCCGCTCGGCGACCTGGTGGCGGCGGAGGCCCGCGACCAGGCGCTCCTCGTGCTGCGCGGGGCACCGGTCGCGGTGGACGTCATCTGCATCGACCGGGCGGGGAACGTGGTGGGCCGCAGCACGGTGCGTTAGGCCTCGTCTGCCCTGTCTGCTGCCTTGCCTGCCTCGTCTGCCCTGTCTGCTGCCTTGCCTGCCTTGCCTGCCTTGCCTGCCTCGTCTGCCCTGTCTGCTGCCTTGCCTGCCTCGTCTGCCTTGCTTGCCTTGTCTGTCCCGAGATCCCGCACGGCCCGCTCAAGGCGTGTCTGCCGGGTCTTCGGCGTCGTGGCCTGGAGCAGCGGGAGCAGCACCTGATAGCGGGCGCTCCGGTCGAGCGCGTCGAACGCCGCCCGCACCGTGGGATCCGCGTCGAGGGCCGCCTCCAGATCCTCCGGGACGACGGCCGCGGCCTGCGACGCGTAGGCCCGCTCCCAGCGCCCGTCCTCCTGCGCCCGCCGCACCTCGGCGAGCCCCGGCTCCCGCATCCGGCCCGCCGCCGTCAGCTCCGCGACCTTCTCCACGTTCACCAGGGACCACAGGCTCCGCGGCCGCCGCGGCACGTACTTCTGCAGGTAGTACCGGTCGTCGAGCCCGCGCCGCTGCCCGGAGATCCACCCCCAGCACAAGCCCACGTCGACCAGCTCGTCGTCCGTCACCGAGGCGATCCCCGACGCCTTCTTCGCCACCTTGACCCACACGCCCTCACGCCGCGTGTGCTGCCCGGCCAGCCACGCGTCGAAGGCCGCGGCGTCGGCGAAGGCGCGGACCTCCACCCCGTTGAACTCATCCATCGAACTCATCCACTGAACTCATCGAACTCATCCATGGGGGCAACCTAGCCGGGTCGGAGCGGTGTCGTACGCTGGCATTCCATGGCAATAAGCACCGCGCTGTGGTCCTTCGCCCTCGTCGTAGGGCTCCTCACTCTGACTCCCGGTCTCGACACCGCTCTGATCCTGCGCACTTCGGCCCTCGGCCGCCGTGGAAGAGCCTGGGGCGTCGTCCTCGGCATCCAGACCGGCACCCTGCTGTGGGGTGCGCTCACCTCATTGGGCGTGACCGCGCTCGTCACGGCCTCGCACCTCGCCTACCTGACCCTGCGCTGGGTCGGCGCCGCCTACCTGGTCTGGATGGGCGCCCGCATGCTGCGCGACACCTTCCGGGGCGGATCCTCGGGAGGGACCGCCGAAGCCGGCCTCCTCACCGGCGACGACTCGTTCACCGGCGGCTGGCGACAGGGGACGCTGACCAATCTCCTCAACCCGAAGATGGGCGCCTTCTACGTCGCCGTCCTGCCCCCGTTCATCCCCGCGGGCACCAGTCACTTCGCCATGGGCCTGCTGCTCACCTCGGTGCACATCCTCATCGGCCTCGTGTGGTCGGCGGTCCTGATCGGCTTCGCCCGCGTCCTGCACACCTGGCTGCGCAGGCCCCGGGCCCGCCGCCTGCTCGACCGGATCACCGGCACCGTGATCGCCGCCTTCGGCGTCCGGCTCGCACTGAGCGACTGACTCCTCAGCGATTGCGCGGATGGTTACGCGCCGCGCGCTCGTTCCCGTGCTTGTAGGCGCCGGTCCACCGCGCCATCACCAACTGCGCGTCCCCCGACTCGACTTCAGCGAGAAACTTCTCGGCCCGCGCACCCCGCAGCGTCCCCGCGGCACGCCCCTGATGCGTGATCGTCACAGTGCCGTCGGGCCGCTGCTCGTAGGTGAAACCGAAGGGTCTGGGCATGGTCGGGATGGTAGGCGCCGGGCGCGCGGTGCCGGTACCGGATTTCGGGTGGGGGCGAGCCGCACACGAACTCCACTATCCGTCGCGGGCATCGGTCCGTCCCGGCCAACAGTCAGTCGCGACCAACAGTCAGTCCCGACCAACAGTCAGTCCCGGCCCAGTCAGTCGCGGGCAAGTCAGTCGCGGGCATCGGTCCGTCCCGGCCAACAGTCAGTCGCGATTAGCAGCCCAGCTGTGCACGATGTCGATCGCCACCACCGCGGCCCTGCTGATCACCCTCACGCACCACCTGAACCGCGTACTCGCCGTCACCCTCGTCGGCATCGCCTTCATCGGCCTCGGCCAGGTCTTCGGCACCGCCACAGCAATCGCCATCGAACGCGTCCCGCACGCCGCGGGCACCGGATCCGCCGTACCCGGAACCTTCAGAGCACACTGGGCGCCATCGCCGCACCCGTAATCGCGGGCGCCTGGCGCCTGGTGCCCGCTTGGCCGGAGTCCCGGAGTCCGCGGGCCGGTAGCCGCTCTTCATGGATCAGGGTGGTGAGTGGCGGGTGGCGGGTTATGGGTGGGTTCGGGGAAGTTCCCGGTCGCGGCCGGATTCACCTGAAGGGCTGGAAAGGCGGAATGGGGCCTCCCTTTTAAGTCATTGACCTGGCGTTACTACACAGAGTGATGAAGCATGGGTGAGGAAGGACGGGCGGTACGCGAAGCGAGGGGAGGTGGTCCGCATGACGCTCACGATGGAACCGGAGCCGGCGCAAGAACTGGCCTCTTCTACCGCCCGCGTCGACGCGGATGCACTGGCCGCCATGCTGCGCGAGACCCCGCCCTCCCCCATCACGGCAGCACAGTTGGGGGCCTTGGACCGTGGGCAGTTGTCGCCTGCCGGCCGGGTGGATGCCCTGGCGGTTCTGGAGCGGCACATCGCTTGGCTCCAGGCGCTGCAAGCCGGGCTGCTGGCCGACATCGCCACCCACGCCGAGCGCACGGGCGGGGTAGGAGTGGACGACCCGAACTGGGCCGTGGAAGAGGTGGCTTGCGCGCTCCGCCTGGCCAACTCCACCGCGGCCGACCGCCTTCACATCGCCGAACTGCTCTCGGCGCGCCACCCGAAGACTCTGGAACTTCTCGGCGACGGCGCCATCTCGTATCAGCAGGCCCGCGCCATGGCGGACCTGTGTGAGGTGCTGCCCGTGTCCACGGCCGGCGAGGTGGAGGCGATGATGGCGGACACCATGCCTCGGCAAGCGGCCGGGCAGACGCGAGCCGCAGTGCGCCGCGCGATCCTGAAGGCCGACCCGGAAGGTGCTCAGGCACGGCATGAGCAGCGGCGCCGCGACCGCGAGACGGTGCACTACCCGCACGAGGACGGCATGGCGTTCTTCGGAGCACTGCTGCCCGCCCAACAGACCGCCCAGATGGAGCAGGCCGTAGACGCACACGCCGCCACTTTCGAGGACGACGGCCGCACCCTGCCGCAGAAGCGCGCGGACGCCCTGTACGACCTGGTGGTCAACCAGCCTCGACAGGAGGGCAGTTCGGCCACCCCAGGCTCACCTCGGGCGATCATCCAGGTCACCGTCGACTTCGACACGTTGCTCGGAGCCGACGACGAGCCCGCCGAGCTGAAGGGCTACGGCCCCATCACCGCAGACCAGGCCCGCGATCTGGCCTTCGCTCCCGGCACCGTCTGGCGGCGCCTGCTCACCCGCCCCGCCACCGGTCAGCTGATCAAGGCTGATGCCACCACCTACAGGCCCACCGCGGAGACGGCCCGGCACGTACGGGCCCGGGATCGCGAATGCGCCTTCCCCAGCTGCCACATGCCCGCGCAGCGCTGCGACGTGGACCACGTCATCCCCTTCGACCACGAGCACCCCGAGCGGGGAGGCCCCACCGTCCCGGACAACCTGCAGCCCCTGTGTCGTCGGCACCATCGACTCAAGACTCACGCCAAGGGTTGGACCGTCACCCGGTCCCCGAGCACCGGCACCACCACCTGGACGACACCAACAGGCCACACATACGCCAACACACCTCGTAGATACCGCGAATGAGCCCTCGAGGTGGGGCGAGGGCTGGAGGAGCCGGTCGTGGGAGTGCATCAGCTGCGCAGCGGGGCTCCGCCCTGCGTGGCGGTGTTCCGCCCCCACACCGACGAATCCTGGCCCACTACCGCTCCCTTCGGACGCGCACGGCCTCGATGCACCAGGTGAACGCAGGCACCAGGCTCTCCGGAGCGGGCCAGCCATTGATCACTGCGAGCAGCTGGAGGTACCGGTCTCGGCGCGGGTCGCTCATACCCCCCAGCCGGGCCAGCAGCAGGCGGCGCAGCTCGGCATCGTCGGGGCGGCCAAGGACCTGTGCATAGTGGGCCGCAATCGCTGCGACGATCGAATCGCCTTGGCGCGAGTCCGGGGCGATGCCCGCCGCCAAGGCGGGGCCGACCCGGTCACGGACGACCACACCGAGGTCGCGGCGCGGGCCCGCGGTCTCGGCTAGTGCCTGTTCGGTCGCGAGGTCCTCGGCCATCCGCCGCACGCCGACGCGAAAATCCGGGTCCGCGACCAGTTCGGCCCACTCCACCCATGCACGGACCTGCTGTGTCTCAGGACTGTCGGGCAGCTCAGGTGTCATCGAGCGCCGGATGCCCTCGAACGCGGGGTCGGCGCCGAGACCGTTGAAGGCGGCATCGAGGAAGTCGCCGATCAGACGTCTCCGTTCGTCCTCGGAGAGCTGGGCCAGCTTGTGCATGAGATCCGTCTCCTCAGCAGTCAGTCCGCGCTCGGCCACCGCCGTCAGCACCGCATGCCGCAAGCGCAGGACGCGGATCTGCACGGCCAGAGCTTCGGCATGCGTCGCGGCGACCTCGGGAAGCGAGAGCTCCCGCTGCACGACCCGGCTGATCGTGGGCAGGTCCACCCCCAGGGCCCGAAGGGTCCGCACAAGGTCCAGGCGCGCGACGGCATCGATGTCGTACAGGCGGTAGCCGGCCGGGCTGCGGTCCGTCGGCGCCACGATCCCGCGATCGGAGTAGAACCGAATGGTCTTGACCGTCAGACCGGTCCGTCGGGCCAGTTCGCCGATCGAGTAGAGCGCGTCGCCTTCCATGCCCCCACCTTGGCGTCTCCCCCTACGGGAGACTCAAGCCCATCCGCCTGCCGACGGACGATCGCTACGGCTACGGCTACGGCTACGCCCGGGAGGCGATCCGCAACGTATCGGTCAGTGCCTGGGTCAACTCCCTTGCCAGGTGCCGCAGTTCGGTCGGACCCAGCTCGTCCACCAGCTGCCGCGCGTGCCCGAGCAGCACTCCGGCCATCTCCATCTGCACCGCCTCGACAGCGTCCGCCCGACGCGACACCGGCCCCGGGCAGTCCGGATCGCCGATGACGTACGCGGCCCTGCCGTCCGCGCCGGTCCAGGGCAGAAGGCGCGGTTCCTGCGGTTCCGGGCAGCTCATGCGACCTCCAGGCCGTGGATGACGTACAGGCCCGGCCCGTCGTGGCCGAAGTCCGCGAGCAGCAACTCCCCTCGCCGGGATGCCTGTTCGGCGGCGACGACGTAGGGGCGGACCAGGCGGGTGGCGTCCCCGTTCAGCGGGCGTTCCGGGCGGCGGGGGGTGTGGTGCGCGGGCCAGGGCAGGACCGGTGGCTCCGGAGTGCGGCGGTGGCGGCCGCTCGGCGCCGGGAACGTCGCGCGGGCGAGCGATACGAGGACCGCGATCGCCACCAGCAGAAAGCTCACCTCGGCGAGGACAGCAGGCATATGGTCGCCCATGCGCCAGTTCCTCCTTGTGTAGCTGGTGCCATGCCCCGGGACGGGCGCAACCGTCGCCGGGATCTTTTCGTGCCTGACGTACACCGAGCTACATCCCTCTGTATACAAGTACAGGCGGATCTAAAGAACTGCGCAGGTCAGGGGCGGTCTACCGTGGAGGGATGACCGAAGCAGAGAAGCCCGGCAAGGCGTCCGGGGCCTTGGACCCGCACAGCGCCACACCGTTGTACGTCCAGCTCGCCAACGTCATCGAGGCGGGCATCCGCGCCGGCTCGCTGGCGCCCGACCGCCCCATCCCCTCCGAGAACGCGATGGCCGACGAGTACGGCGTGGCCCGGCTCACCGCCCGCCGCGCCGCTCAGGAACTCCGCGAACGCGGCCTCATCGTCACCGTGCGGGGCAAGGGGTCCTTCGTCGCCAAGAATCCGCCGGTGCAGGAAGGTTCTGGCTGAGCCGCGTCGCGGGAGGCCCGTCGTTAAATGCCTCGACGTCGGTCGCGGCGATCGGGGACGCTTCGCGCGATGACACGAATCGATGACACACCGCCCGCGTGGGACGAACGCACCCAGCTCACCACGTTCCTCGACTACGCACGGGACACCGCCCGCGCCAAGTGCGATGCCGTCTCGGCGGAGAACGCCCGCAAGGCGCTCCTGCCGGGCTCACCGCTGATGACCATGAGCGGAGTGATCAACCATCTCCGCTGGGTCGAGTACTACTGGTTCCAGGTGATCTTCCTCGGGGAGGAGGACCAGGGTCCCTGGACCGATGAGGACCCCGACCGCGAGATGCGTATCGCCGTCGACTTCCCGCTCACGCAGTTGCTCGACGAGTACGCGGAACAGAGCGCCCGGTACCGCGAACTGGCCGCCGGGAACGGCCTGGACAAGAAGGCCCAGCGCGCCGTCCGCGACGATCTCCACGTCGACCTGCGCTGGATCCTCCTCCACCTCACCGAGGAGACGGCCCGCCACAACGGCCACCTGGACATCCTGCGCGAGCTGCTCGACGGCACGACCGGCGACTAGACCCGCGGGTCCGCGGGTCCGCGGACCCGCGGACGGGCCCTAAGCCACCGGGGCCGAGAAGATGAGGCGGACTTCCGTGGTGCTGTAGCCGGCGCGGGTGAACGCCGCTGCCATCGGCCGATTGCCGAGGTCGGTGGTGGCGGTGATGCGCTCCGCGCCGCTCGCGGCCTGGAACAGGGTGATGGCGGCGAGGATCTCCGACACGTAGCCGCGGCCGCGCAGTTCGGGGACGACGCCGAGGTAGCCCACGTTGCGGGTGTACGGAGTGGCCGACGGGATCGCGAGGCCGGCCAGGGCGCCGTCCGGGGTGTACGCGAGGCGCCACCAGTCCCGCTTGGCGGGGCGGTCGAGATAGAACTGCAGGCTTTCGCGGGCGGTGGCCTCACGACCCGTGGCCGCCTCGCTCTCGACGGTGTGGGCGTCGAGCGTGCCCTCGGCAACGCGCAGCATCGCCTGGAGGAAGACCTCGTCGTCCGGTTCCGGGGAGAACACCAGCCGCTCGGGCTCGGCGGGCAGCGGCGACTCCGGAGTCCACTCGAACTGCAGCCGCTCCACCTCGACGCTCAGGCCCGCGAGGCGCGCGGCCCCCTGGCGCCAGGTCACGGCGGCGACGTGCTCGGGGTCGTCGCGCCAGGCGCCGGGCAGCCGCATGAGGTTGTACAGCGGCGGGGCCTCTGCGCCGGTCTCACGGAAGGCCTGGTGCCCCGCGTCGAGGAGGGCGGCGCCGAGGGCGGCCCGTTCGGCGACGGGCACCTCGTCGGCTATCGCGAGGCAGTCGAGAGCGAGCGGGTGCGTGCTGTCGCTCTGCCCCCACCACAGGGCGCGGGCCAGGACCCGGCCGTCCGGGCTCCAGGCTGCCCAGGTCCACTCCGGGCGGTACTGCCGCTGGGCAGCCTCCTCGCGGTAGGCGTCGGCGGGCAGCCGCCACACGGGTTCGCCGGAGGTGAGGGCCAGGACTTGGTCGAGTTCGGCGCCGGGGCCCGGCACGGAGGAAAAGCGAGGAGCGGTGTTGCCGGAAAAGGTCATTCAGCCATCTTTCGGGCGTCAGGGTGCCGGTCGACGGCGCGTTGGCGGGCCGCCGACCGGTGGAAGGATGCGGTAACGACAGGGCCGCCGGAAGCGGCCGATCGCACGTCACGGCCGACGCATGCGGCGTCGGCCGTGGGTGATCCTGTCAGGGGTACCCGTGCGGGGCAACGGAATTGGCTCCGCCGCAGGACAGCGGGACTGCCGGACAGCGGGACTGCCAGACAGCCGGACAGACAGAGCGGGCAGAGCGGGCAGCCAGAGAAGGACCTAGGGCTTACGCCCTCAGCAGCTGTGCCGGTCCCGCTCCACCGAGTACAGATGGCTGTCCCGGAACTGGGACGCGCCCAGCGTGCGGCCCACCAGGATCACCGCCGTACGCAGCACACCCGACGCCTTCACCTGGTCGGCGATGTCGCCCAGCGTGCCGCGCAGGACGAGTTCGTTGTCGCGGCTGGCGTAGGCGACGACCGCGGCGGGGCAGTCGGCGCCGTAGCGCGGCAGCAGCTCCGAGACGATGCGGTCGACGTAGCGCGCGCCCAGGTGCAGGACGAGCAGCGCGCCGCTCGCGCCCAGCGTCGCCAGGTCCTCGCCGGGCGGCATGGGCGTCGCCTGCTGCGCGATGCGGGTCAGGATGACGGTCTGGCCGACCGTGGGGACCGTCAGTTCCCGCTTCAGGGCCGCCGCGGCCGCGGCGAACGCCGGGACGCCGGGGACGACCTCGTACGGGATGCCGTGCGCGTCCAGGCGGCGCATCTGTTCCGCGACCGCGGAGAACACCGACGGGTCGCCGGAGTGGAGCCGGGCCACGTCCAGGCCGGCCTCGTGGGCGGCGACCAACTCCCGCTCGATGGCGTCGAGATCGAGGTTCGCCGTGTCGACGAGTCGAGCGTCCGGCGGGCACTCCGCGAGGAGTTCGGCGGGGACGAGCGAACCCGCGTACAGGCACACCTGGCAGGCCGCCAGCGTGCGCGCGCCGCGCAGCGTGATCAGGTCGGCGGCGCCGGGGCCCGCTCCGATGAAGTAGACGGTCATCGTTCCTCAGGCCCTGCTTTCGATACGGGTTGCGTCCGATTACGGATCTCGTCCGGTACGGGTTGCCTCCGATTACGGATCTCGTCCGGTACGGGTTGCCTCCGATTACGGATCTCGTCCGGTACGGGTTGCCTCCGACCGCGGAACTCGTCCGACACGGGTTGCGTCCGACCGCGGAACTCGTCCGACACGGGTTGCGTCCGACCGCGGAACTCGTTCGACACGGATTTCGTCACTGACCATTGCGTGACCGGCATCGCCTGGCGCCAGCCCGTGAAGCCGCCGACGGGGACGGCGTGCGCCACCGAGAGCTTCACCAGGTCGCCGCCCCACCGCCGGTACCGGTCGGCGAGCAGCGCCTCCGACTCCAGCGTCACCGTGTTCGCGACCAGGCGTCCGCCGGGGCGCAGCGCTTCCCAGCACGCGTCCAGCAGGCCCGGGGCCGTGAGGCCGCCGCCGATGAACACCGCGTCCGGGGTGGGGAGTTCGGCCAGGGCCTTCGGTGCCGGGCCCGTCACGACGGTCAGGCCCGGTACGCCGAGGCGCGCCGCGTTCCGGGTGATCCGCTCGGCCCGTTCCGGCGAGCGTTCCACCGCGTACGCGCGGCACGACGGGTGGGTGCGCATCCACTCGACGCCGATCGAGCCCGAGCCGCCGCCGACGTCCCACAGGAGTTCGCCGGGGGCGGGGGCGAGCGCGGCCAGGGTCGCGGCGCGGACGTGGCGCTTGGTGAGCTGGCCATCGTGTTCGTACGCGGTGTCCGGCAGTCCGGGAACCGCCCCCAGGCGCAGGGCGTCGGCGGCGCGTACGCACTCGACCGCGATCACGTTCAGGGCGTCGCCCGACGGGTGGGCCCAGTCCTGGGCCACGCCCTCGTACGCGGACTCGGCCTCCGAGCCGAGCTGTTCGAGGACCGTCAGGCGGCTCGGGCCGAAGCCCCGGTCGGTGAGGAGGGCCGCCACCGTCGCCGGGGTGTCCGCGCCCGCCGACAGGACCAAGACCCGGCGGCCGTCGTGCAGCGCGGCGGCGAGGCGGTCGGCCGGGCGGCCCACCAGCGTCACCGTCTCCGTGTCCTCCAGCGGCCAGCCGAGGCGGGCGCACGCGTAGGAGACGGAGGAGGGATGGGGCAGGACGTGAAAGGCGTGGGCACCCGCCGTCTCCGCCAGCGTGCGGCCGATGCCGTAGAACAGGGGGTCGCCGCTGGCCAGGATCGCGAGGCGGCGGCCCCGGAAGCGGTCGAGGAGGGCCGGGACGGCGGGGCGCAGCGGGGACGGCCACGGCACCTGTTCCGCCGGGCACGCGTCGGCCGGGAGCAGCGCGAGCTGGCGCGGGCCGCCGATGACGACCTCCGCGTCGGCGAGCGCCGCGCGGGACGCCTCGGGCAGGCCGGGCCAGCCGTCGGCGCCGATCCCCACGACGGTCGCCCAGGGTATCGCCGGTTCCTCGTTCGCGCGCGTCACGGGAGTCGCGGGAGTCACTGCCTGGTACCTCGTGCCGGGTGCGTCATGCTCGGAAACGTCACAACATCAAGACCGACGACGACGTCAAGAACGTCCACGTCGGGAGCCGCACTCTATCGGGCGACACCGGCTCCCCCGCCGAGCGCCCCAGGGAGCCCCGATGCCCCGCACCACCCTCACCGGCCGGCTCGCGCCGATCATGCCGAGCCGCGATCTGACCGTCAGCACCGACTTCTACGCCGCCCTCGGGTTCACCGTCGACGGTCACTATCCCGACGACGGCTACCTCATCCTCGTACGCGACGAGGCCGAGCTGCACTTCTTCCACGCGCCCGAGACCGACCCGCTGACCACCGCGCACGGCGCGTACCTGCGGCTGGACGGCGGCGCGCACGTCGTCGACGCGCTGCACGAGGAGTGGCGGGACGGCGGACCGAGCGCCGACCCGTACGCGACGCCGCGGCTCGTCGAGCCCGACGACACCGTGTACGGGATGCGGGAGTTCGCGCTCGTCGACCCCGACGGGAATCTGCTGCGGATCGGCTCCGCGCTGGAGGACACCGAGGGCTGATCCGGCACCCGGGCCGACGCGCCGCCGGGCGTCGCGGTCCGCGCGGCGGCGCCCCGCACGGTGTTACCTCAAAGGCGCGCGTCACCTCAAAGGCGTGTGTTGCCTCAAAGGCGCGTGTTACCTCAAGGCGTGTGTTGCCTCAAGGCGCGTGTTACCTCAAAGGCGCAGGGCACCGAGCGGGAGGAACGGGACGGACATGGCGAGGAACGGGGCGGCGCGGGCCTGGGTCGTGTCGGCCATGGTGCTGGGGGCATCCACCACAGGGGTGCAGGCGCACGCGGCCGACGACGACGCCGGGGCCGCCGGGCACGCCGCCGTGGTGTGGCCGGTGACGGCGACCCCGCACATGACGGCGGCGGCGCTCGGCTCCGGTCCGGACGCGAAGGCGGTCTTCGACGACGACGAGCTGGCCGATCTGTTCGCGGACGGCGGGCGGCTGCGTACGGTCGTCGAGGCGGGCAAGGGGCGCGAGGTGAGCTGGGTCGTCGACCCGGACCTCGTGATCGCCGCGCAGGCCATGGCGAGCGGCTACCGCGTCGCGGACAGCACCGAGTCCAGCAACCCGCAGGACAGCACGCAGGGCACCGGGCAGGGCGCCGCGAAGGCGTGGCTGTCCGAGCTGAAGGACGCGGTCAGCGGGCGGGACGTGTGGCTGCTGCCGTACGCGGACACCGACCTGGCCTCGCTCGCCCACCACCCGTCCGCCGACACCGACGACCTGACGGAGGTCGTCTCGAACCTCGCGGACAACGCCAAGAAGGAGGTCGACTCCGTTCTCGGTACGGGGACGAGGACCGGGCTCGGCTGGCCCGCGGACGGCGCCGTCGACACCCAGATCACCGGTCTGGCCGAGAAGTTGGGTGTCACGCGGATGCTCACGTCGGGGCAGGGGGTCAGCCCGGCCGGGGCGTCCCCGGTGACCCTCGGCAGCGGCGACGACGCGATCACCGCGCTGCCGTACGACGGGGACCTCACGACGGCGCTGGCCCGCATCAAGGACGTGGACCCGTCCTCCAGCGCCTCCCCGTCGGCCTCCCCGTCCGCCTCTGCGTCGGCCTCTTCCTCGGCTTCCGCCTCCGCCCCTTCCCTGTCACCCGAAGGGAGCCCCTCCGGGTCGGCGTCCGGGTCGGCGTCCGGATCGGCGTCCGCGTCCCCCTCGCCCTCGGCTTCCGAGAGCTCCGACGCCCCGGACACCCCCGACGCCGCGACCGTCACCCGCGTCACCGCGCTCCTGAAGGCGAACACCCGCCCCGTCCTCGTACCGCCCCGCACCCTGTCCGGCACCGCGGCGAACGCGCTCGCCGCCGCGATCGACTCCGGGACCGACGACGGCTGGCTGGACCTGGAAGGCATCCGCACCGCCGACAACGACCCGGTGACGGGGCGGGCGGGATCGCCCTCCGCGTACCCGTCCAGGCTCCGGAACAGCGAGCTCACGCCCGACCAACTCACCTCGGTGGCGGGGAACTTGGACGGGCTCGCCACGCTCTCGAAGGTCCTCGCCGACCCGAAGGTCACCACCGCGTCCGTGCACGCGGCGATGGCGCGCGCCCTGTCGACGGCCTGGCGGGCGCTTGAGGACGCGGACCAGGAGACGTTCCAGCAGCGCACGACCGATTTCCTGAGCACGTCCGTGAAGTCGCTGCGCCTGGTCCCGAAGACCGTCGTCACGCTCACCTCCGGCGACGCCACCATCCCGGTGACCGTGGACAACGGCTTGCAGCAGCCGGTTTCCGGGCTCGAACTGCGTGTCGCGTCCAGCGACGCGGAGCGCCTGCGGATCAACGACGGGGAGCTGTCCCTGGAGGCCGCCGGATCGGCCAGCCACACCTCGCAGATCGGCGTCACCGCGAAGGCCAACGGCAAGGCGCAGGTGACCGCCCGGCTCTACACCACCAGCGACGGCAAGCCGTGGGGCGACCCGATGACGTTCGAGGTGGACGTGACGTCGGTGTCGTCGGGCTCGATCGCCGTGGTCGCGGCGGGGGTCGTGCTGATCGTGCTGGCCGCCGCGTTCCGGATGCGCAACGTGCGCAAACGGCGCGGCGGCGGCCCGTCTGGGCCCGCAAGCCCCGAGAGCCCCACGAGTTCCGAGGGGCCCGAGAGCCCTCAGGCCTGAGCCGGGGCCGCGGTGTTGCGGCGCAGCGTCCGCAGGATCAGCCACTGGTCGCCCCAGCCCATCGCGGTGCCGAGCACGGCCATCAGGATGCCGAGGACGAGGCCGCCGGCCGCAGCGCCGGCCGCGAGCCCGGTCACGACGAGCAGGGCCCGCACCGCGAAGCGCAGGGCGACCAGGCCGAGGGCGAGCAGGCGGGTGCGCTTGTTCTTCCACAGGGCCTTCATCAGGCGCATGCGGGTCTTGAGCACGGTGAGGGTGAGGGCGAGGTTGAGGACGAAGATGACCGGGATCGCCCAGTACGCGGCCGGGTAGGCGCGGGCGATGTCGAAGACCCCGGCGAAGCAGCCCATGATCGGGAAGTACCAGGCGGGCAGGCCCTTGAAGTCCGCCGTCGCCTCAACCTGCTGCGCCGGAACCTGCTCCGCCTCAAGCTGCTCCGCCTCAACCGGCTCCGCCTGAACCTGCTCCGCCTGAACCTGCTCCGCCTGAACCGACGTCGTCCGCTCGACCACCGACTGCTCGACCGCCAGCCGCTCGACCACCGACTGCTCGACCGCCAGCCGCTCGACCGCCGACTGCTGAACCATCGTGTCCGCGCTCATGTTGCTGCCCCCTGCGATGTGATCCGTTTCCGACATCACTGAGCTTCGCGGAAGGGGGGTCGTCCCCGGCAGAGCGAGCCGTCCTCGCTCTGCCGGGACAAATGTCACGGGGCTACGTCACCCGGCCTTCTTGACCGCCGCCTCCGCGTCCACGATGCCGAGGCCCAGCTTGGTGAGGTTCTTCGGGTTCTTCGCCGTCGACCGGATCGTCGACATGATCGCGTCGGGCTTGAGTCCCTGCTGGTGCAGGAGGGCGGCGACGGCGGCCACGTACGGCGACGCCATCGACGTACCGGACAGGTCGCCGTACCCGGAGGTGTCCTTCAGCGTCTCCTTCGTCGTGTACGTGGGGAGGGTGGAGAGGATGTCGACGCCGGGGGCCGAAACGGCGTTCTCCACACCGAAGTTGGAGAACGACGCCGGGAGTCCTGCCTGGTTGGTGGCGCCGACGACGAGGACCGGGGTGTCCACCTTGTACGTCTGGACGTCGTCGCCGTCGTTGCCGGCCGCGGCGACGACGGTGACGCCCTTGCCGTAGGCGTACTTGATGGACGCGTTGAGGGTGCCGCCCTTGAGGAGCTTGGCCATGAGGCCCGACTCGCCCAGCGAGAGGTTGATGACGTCGGCGCCGTGGTCGGCGGCCCACTTGATGCCCTTGTTGATGTTGTCGTTGGTGCCGGAGCCGTCGGCGCCGAGGACCCGCACCGGCATGATCTTGGCGCCGGGGGCGCCGCCCGCGATGCCGACGCCGTTGTCGGTGTGGGCGGCGGCGATGCCGGAGACGTGCGTGCCGTGGCCGTTCAGGTCCTTGGGCTCGTCGTCGTTGTCGACGAAGTCGTGGCCGTCGACGAGCCGGCCCTTGAGGTCGGGGTGGCCGAGATCGACGCCGGTGTCGACGACCGCGATGACGGTGTCGTCGCCCTTCGACGTGTCCCAGGCGTCCGGCAGGCCGAGCGCGTCGAGAGCCCACTGCTGGTCCCGCATGGGATCGGGCTTGCTGTCGTCACCGCAGGCGGTGGCGGTCAGCAGGACGGCGGCGGCGAGGCAACAGGCGAGAGGAGTACGCGTACGCATGGTCGACATGACCTGAGCCTGGGTCAGGTGCGGGCGTCACGCATGTGGGGGCGGGCCGAACGGGTCCCGGGTCAGGCCCACCCCGGCAGCCAGTGATCAGGGACGGGCGCGGCCTCGTAGTCCCGTACCAGGTACGCCCGCAGCGCTTCGAGCCCCGGGTGCGGATTGTCGTCCCGCCACAGCAGGGAGTGCGGGTAGACGGGCGTCGGCCGGTGCACCGGGATCGCGCGCAGGGTGAGGCCGGCCGGGTAGGCGAGCGGGGTCCTCGGGCCCATGAACGTGGCGACAGACGCCGACTCCGCGACCGCCTGCAACAGGTGGTCCGTACCGAAGTTGGGCCCCGACGCGTCGATGTCCAGGCCGAACGCGGCAGCGAACTCCGCGTAGTACGCGGCCCATTCGGTGCCCTCGGTCAGTCCGGGCATCCAGATGCGGTGCCCGGCGAGGTCCGCCGGAGTGAGGCGCTCCGCGGCGGCGAGGGGGTGCGCGGGGCCGGTGACGAGGAGGAGCGGCTCGTCGAGTACGCGCGTGCTGCGCACCCCGGGCGGCAGCTGCTCCTCGGGCATCCGGCGGGCCCAGAACGCGGCGTCGAGGCCGCCGTCGCGCACCGCGGCGAGCATCACCCGGCCGCTGCCGCCCTGGGCGACGATGTCGAGGTCGATCTCCGGGTGGTCCCGGTGGAAGGCCTGCAGCAGCCCGGCGGTGACCACGCGGGTGCCCATGACGTCGACGCGCAGGGGGCGCCGCCCCGGGCGCACGGAGGCGGCGGCCCGGTCGACGGCGCGCAGCACCGACTTGGCGTGCGGCAGGAACGCCTGCCCGTCGAGGGTGAGGCGGGCGCCGCGCGGGGTGCGGGTGAAGAGCCGGACGCCGAGCTCCCGCTCCAGGGCCGCGATCCGCTTGGAGGCGGCCTGCTGGGTGATGCCCAGTTCGGCCGCGGCCACCTGGATCTGCCCTTCGGCGGCGACGGCTGCGAAGGTGCGTACGGCTTCCAGATCCACCTCGCCATACAACCATGCCTCGCCATACGACCATGCCTCGCCATACGACCATGCCTCGCCATACAACCACGGGTTGTGTACGGGCGGCCTGTCGGTTGTTTGATCGGGCGGGCCGGGGCGGCTTGGATCGCAGGTCATGAGCGATGTGCGGCCGGGGCGGCTGGGGCGGGACTTCGGATGGTTGTGGGCCGCGTTCGCGGTGAGCACGGCGGGCACCTGGCTGGCGCTCGACGCGTTCCAGCTGGTCGCGGTCCTGGTCCTCGACGCCGGTCCCGCGCAGGTCTCCCTCCTCGCCGCGGCGGGGCTCGCGGTGGGCGCGCTGATCGCGGTGCCGCTCGGGCCCTGGGTGGAGTTCCGGCGCAAGCGGCCCGTGATGATCGCGGCGGACCTCGTCCGGTGCGCGGCGCTGCTGTCGCTGCCGGGCGCCTACGTCCTCGGCGCGCTGACCTTCACCCAGCTCGTGCTGGTCTCGGTCGTCGTCGCGGCGGCCGACATCGTCTTCCGGGCGGCGAGCGGGGCCCACCTGAAGGACCTGGTGCCGAGGGACGGACTGCTCGTCGCCAACGGCCGCTTCGAGTCGACGCAGTGGACGGCCACCGCGGTCGGACCGCCGCTCGGGGGGCTGGCGATCGGGGTCCTCGGGCCGCTGGTCACGGTGGTCGCGGACGCGCTCAGCTACGTCCTGTCGGCGGCGGCCCTCCGCGCGATCCGGGCGCCGGAACGACCCCCGGCGGCGCCCGCGGGCCCCGCGGCCCCGGCGATTTCACCCACGAAGGCGCGGGAGATCGCCGAGGGCTGGCGGTACATCTGGTTCCATCCGGAACTGCGCGCCCTGTTCCTCAACACCACCCTCGTCAACGGCCTGATCATGGGCACCGCCCCGCTCCTGGCCGTCCTCCTCCTCGGTGAACTCGGCTTCGCTCCCTGGAGTTACGGGCTCATGTTCGGCCTCCCGTGCCTCGGCGGGCTCGTCGGATCGCGGCTCGCACGCCGCCTGGTCCCCCGGTACGGGGAGCGGCGCGTGCTGTTGTGGAGCGGCGTCGCCCGCGCGGTCTGGCTGCCCTGGCTCGCCCTCACCGGCCCCGGGGTCGCGGGCTTCGCCACCGTCGCCCTCGTCGAACTGGGCCTGATCTTCTGCTGCAGCGTCTTCAACCCGGTGTACGCCACGCTCCGCCTGAAGGAGACCGCCCCGGACCGGATCACGCGGGTGCTCGCCGCGTGGACCGTCACCGGCAACGCCGCCAAGGCCCTGCTGACCCTCGCCGCGGGCGCCCTCGCGACCGTGACCGGGACGCGGGAGGCGATCGGGGCGGCGGGGCTCCTGCTCCTCGCCACACCGGCACTGCTCCTCGGCCGGGGCGGCACCGCGAACAGCGGCACGGCCGAGGCCACCGGGCCCGCTGAACCGGCCGGGTCCACCGAGCCCGCCGGGCCCGCCGAAACCGCCACCTGATCGGCCGCCAGCGGATGCCCTGACCTGCGGCGCTCGGCAGAGTTACGGGCATGGCTGCCTCCTCCCCCCACTACGGCGCCGTTCCACCGGTCCCCGGTACCGAACCGCTGCCCGAGCTCGACGTGCCGCCGCCCGGCGGACAGAACCGGCTCACCGTGCTGCTGCGGCTGCTGCTCCTGCTCCCGCACGCCGTCGTCCTCGCGTTCGTCTCCGTCGTCACGTTCTTCGTGGCGGTGGCGGCGTGGTGCGCGACGCTGGTCCTCGGCCGGGTCCCCGACCCGCTGGAGCACTGGCTGGCCGGGTTCGTCGGCTACGAGACCCGGCTGAGCGCTTCGGCGATGCTGCTGACGGACCGCTACCCGCCGTTCCAGCTGCTCGGGGAGGCGTACGGGTATCCGGTCCAGGTCCGGCTCCGCCCGACCGCCCTGAACCGGCTCGCGGTCTTCTTCCGGCTGCTGCTCGTCCTCCCGGCCGCGCTGCTCGCCTGGCTCGCGATGGCCGGATGGTGGGCGGTGTCACTGGTGTCGTGGCTGGTCGTGCTGGTGCTCGGCCGGATGCCGCTGCCCCTGTTCGAGGCGACGGCGGCGGTGCTGCGGTACCGGATGCGGGTCACGTCGTACGTCCTGCTGCTGACGCCCTCGTACCCGAAGCGCCTCTTCGGCGACCAGTCGTCCGCCGAGTCGGTCATCGGTGTCGTACGGGGTCCCTCGGCGACCCGCCCGCTGATGGTGAGCGGGACCGGGCGGATCCTCGTGGGGGCGTTCGTCCTGCTGGGCCTGGTGACTTGGGCCGGGAACGCGGCGCGCGACGAGCCGGCCCAGACTCAGGCGTGGGTGCGGGGCGCCCTGCCTTAGGCGGTACGGGCCGCGCGGGACCCGGACATCAGGCCCCGGACGTCAGGCCCCGGACACTCGGCCCGCCCCGGACGCTCGGCCCGCCCCGGACACTCGGCCCGCCCCGGACACTCGGCCCGCCCCGGACACTCGGCCCGCCCCGGACACTCGGCCCCGGCGTCAGGCCCGCACCAGCAGCCCCGTGAGCCCGGTCCGGGCCCCGCTCGTGTACGCCTCCGCCCGCTGCTGCGGCGGCAGGGCCTCCGCGAGCAGCGCCTCGCAGCGGCGGCGCACGGGGGTCAGGTAGGGGGCCCGTTGCAGAGGCGCCGCCCCGGCCCTCACCTCATCTACTGCGCCGAGGAGTTGGGCTGCCCGCACGGCGTCGCCGCGCAGCGCCGTCGCGTCCGCGAGGAGTTCCCCCGCGCACAGCCCGCCGACCGTGGAGCCGAACGCGAGGAACGTCCGCAGCGCCGAGAGCGCCAGGTCCCGCGCCGTGTCGGCGTCTCCCTCCCAGCGCAGCACCTCCGCCCGCGCGTACCGCATCCACGCCTCCGCCCAGACGTCCCGCGCCTCGCCGGGGTGGGTGGGGCCCGGCTGCGCCACTTCCAGGGCGGCCTCCGGGTCGGTGCGGACGAGGGCGAGGGCCAGTGCGGCCCGGCAGTGCGCGGGGCCGGGACCGAAGTCCGGTACATCACCGATGAGTTCGAGCGCCTCGCGGAACTCCGTCACCGCCGCCTCGCCGCGGCCCTGCCACAGCGCGACCGCGCCCCGGACGTGGGCGAGCAGGCCGAGGCAGTGGTCGTCGCCCTCGCGCACCGCCGCCGCCCAGGCCGCCGTGAGCAGCGGGTCGGCGGCCTCGGGCGCGCCGAGGTCCAGCTCCAGCCAGGCCGCGAGCCACAGCGCCCGCGCGGGCGGCGGGTCCTGGTGCAGGGCGAGGGCGTGGCGCAGCAGGGCGCGGCCCTCGGCGGTGCGCCCGCACGCCGCCCACAGGAACCACAGGTGCACCACCACCTTCAGGGCCGTGCCCGCCTCGACGTGCGGAGACAGCGGCGCGGTCGCCGGGTCCATCGCCGCCCGCAGGTCGGGCAGTTCGCGCAGGGCCAGGGCGAGTGCCTCGTCCTGACGGCCCGCGTTCCACCACTCGGCGGCCTGCTGGGCCACGCCGACCGCCCAGCGGCGGTGCTGCAGGACGGCCGCCCAGCGTTCGCCGGAAGCTTCCAACTCCCTTTGCCCTAAGACTAGTTGAGCGGGCGGAAGACGGTAGCGGCCGGTGTCGTCCGCGGGGTCCAGGAGCAGGACGTGCGGCGCGATCCGGTCGAGGACGGTCAGCACCTGGTCGGAGGGGAGCGCGCCGCTGCCGCATACCTCGCGCACGGCCTCCCGGTCGAAGCCGCCCTCGAAGACGGCGAGCCTGCGCCACAGGAGCCGCTCGACGCGCGAACAGCGGGCGTAGGAGTGCCGCGCCGCGGCGATCTGCCCCTCCCCCGGGGCGAACTCCCCCGGGGCGAACGCGCCCGGGGCTGCGCCACGTTCCCCACCGGCCCAGGCCCGCGCAGCCTCGATCAGCGGTCCCGGCACCCCGCCGAACCGCCGGCACAGCTCAGCCGCGCCGAGCGGGTCCCGGGCCACCACCGCGTCGCCGAACTCGGCCGCGAGCAGCTCCACGGCCTCGTGACGGCCGCTCTCCTCGGGCGGGCACCCGGCGGGCGGCACCGCGAGCGGGGCCAGCACCACGACGGATTCGCCGCGCAGATGGCACGGCCGCTCGGCGACGACCAGGATCGTCAGCTCCGGCAGGTCCAGGAGCAGCGACGCGACGAGGGCGGTGCCCGCGCCGCCGAGCCGCTCCCAGTCGTCGAGCACGAGCAGGGCGCCCCGCCGGTCCTGGAACCGGTGCCGCAGCCGCGCCCCGACCCCGTCCAGCATCTCGGGCTCGTACGCGGCCCCGGACTCCCACAGCACCTCGCGTCGCGCCTGGGCGACGGCCTCGCGGGCGAGCCGGGTGCGGCCCACGCCGGGCAGCCCCGTCAGGGAGACGAGGCGGGCGGTGGCGAGACGGGAGAGGAGCGCGGCGAGCTCCCGGGTACGACCGACGAGATGGCCGGGCCGGGCGACATCACCTCGCTCGGCGAATTGTCCGCTTCGAGGTGGATTCTCGCCTTTTCCGGCAGGTACCCTTCCGGCCGAGCGGCGGTCCCCCGCACCGCCGTCCCGTCCGTCCAGCTCGCCGTACGGCGCCATGGTTCCGATCCCCCGATTCCGGATTTGGGGCACGCTCTATGGTCGTGGGCGCTGCGTGTCCTATTCAATGCATATGCCTGAGGCCCATGTTCGTATCGCACGACGAAACGCCACGGTGTTGTCCGGATAACCACCGAGGAGAGGTTGTGCGCACACGGGAATCCGCCATCTCGGAGGCCGATCTCACGCTGATCCACGCACTCCAGATCTCCCCGCGCGCGACCTGGGCCCAGCTGGCCGGGGCGCTGGGCCCCTCCGCCGACACCCTGGCCCGGCGCTGGAGCAGGCTCACGGCCAAGGGATACGCCTGGTCGGGGATGCTGCCGGGCGCGCTGACCGCGGGCAGCCCCGCGGTGTCCACGGCGTGGATCCGGGTGGAGTGCGCGGCCGGCACCGTGCCGGACACCGCGGCGGCGCTCGCCCGGGATCCGGGCACCCTGACCGTGCAGCACGTCACCGGCGCCGCCGACCTCGTCGTGTTCGTGGCCCTGCCCGACGCGGCGGCCCTGGACCGCTACCTCGTGGACCGGCTGCACCGGCTGCCCGGCGTGCGCGCGACCCGCACCCATGTCATCACCGCCCTCTACGGCCCGGGGGCGCCCCCGCGTCTCGACCAGCTCACTCCCCCGCAGTTGCGCAGGGTGCGCGAGCTGGGCCGGCGCCCGTCCCGCACCGGCCGGGCCGCCCCGCTGGTGGCGCCGCCCGACGCGGTCGACCAGCGACTGCTGCTCGCCCTCGCGGCGGACAGCCGGGTCAGCGTCGCCGCGCTCGCCCAGGAGATCGGCGCCAGCGAGTCGACCGCGCGGCGCCGGCTCGCCCGCCTGGAGGCCACCGACGCCGTGCTCTTCAGGACCGAGGTGGCGCCCCGCCACTCGGGCCGCCCGGTGTGGTGCCTGATCTGCGCCGACGTACCGCCGGACCAGCTCGCGCCGGTGGCGACGGCGGCGGCCCGGCTGCGCGACACCCGGACGGTCACCGCGGTGACGGGGCCCCACAACCTCTTCGTCTGCGCCTGGCTGAGCCGCGTCGAGGAACTGCCCGCGTACATCCAGAAACTGGCCCTCAAGGCGCCCGACATGCGGATCGCGGACACGATGGTCTCGCTGCGCGTGCACAAGCTCGGCGCGCACGTGCTCGGCCCCGACGGGAACCGCGAGCACCTCGTCCCCCCGGACATCTGGGGCATCTCCTCGCGTACGTGACGGCGTGTACACCGCGGCTCGCGGTGGCCCCGCTGCCACAGTGGCCACGAATACCCCCCAAAAGCACCAGTCAGGGAGCTTTCGTGGCACACGTACACGTGATCCTCAACCAGAAGGGCGGCGTCGGAAAGTCCACGCTCGCCGTGAACCTGGCCGCCGTGACGGCGGACGTCCTGGGCGGTCCCCCGAGCGGCTCGGGCGGGCAACCGCCCGTCGTCGCCGTCTCCATCGACCCGCAGGGCTCCGCCGTGTGGTGGTCCGAGCGGGTCGGCGACGGCCTGCCCTTCGACTTCGTGCAGGCCCACGACGACCTCGCGGGCCTCGCCGCGCTGTCCCGGATCCCGTCCGCGCAGCACGTCTTCGTCGACACCCCGGGCTGGCTCGACCTCGCCGAGGACGACGGCGCCGACCCGCTCGGCAAGGGCGCCGCCGCCGACGCCCTGCGCGCGGTCCTGTCCAACGCCACCGACGTCATCGTCCCCATCGAGCCGGAGCCGCTCGGCTTCCAGCCCACGCAGCGCACGGTCGAGAAGGTCGTGAAGCCCCGGGGCCTCCCCTTCCGCGTCGTCATCAACAACTGGGACCCGCGCGACGGCAAGTCCGACCTGGAGCAGACCCGCGCCTTCGTCGAGGGCCAGGGCTGGCCGCTGGCCCGCACCGTCGTCCGCCACTACAAGCTGCACACCCGTGCCAGCGCGGACGGACTCGTCGTCACCCAGTACGGGGCCAACAAAGTCGCGCTCCAGGCCCGCGAGGACTTCTTCCGCCTCGCCCTGGAGGTGGGACTCGCGGCGATCCCGAGGCCCGCGAGCCGCAAGAAGACCTCGCGTCCGCAGACCCCGAGCACGGCGAGCACCACGAAGACCCCGAGCACGGCGAGCACCACGAAGACCCCGAGCACGGCGAGCACCACGAAGACCCCGAGCACGGCGAGCACCACGAAGACCCCGAGCACGGCGAGCACCACGAAGACCCCGAGCACGGCGAGCACCGCAAAGACCCCGAGCACGGCGAGTACCGCAAAGACCCCGAGCCCCAGGAAGACCGCGACCCCCACGAAGGCCGCGAAGACCCCGCCCCCCAGGAAGTCCGCGAACCCCACGAAGGCCGCGAACCCCACGAAGACCCAGAAGACCCAGAAGACCCAGAAGCCTGCGCAGGCCACGAAGACCCAGAAGCCTGCGCAGGCCACGAAGAAGAAGGTGACCGCCTGATGGGCCGCCGTACCGATCTGTCCTCCCTGTTGTCGTCGGAGAAGGACGCCGCGAGCGCCGCGGGCACGGCGGGGACAGCCACCGCGGTGAAGAAGCGCCCCGACACCAGACCGCTGACCGTCGCTGTCGGCGATCTCGCCGAGAACCCCGACAACCCGCGCCACGAGCTGCGTGACCTGGAAGGACTCGCCGAGACCCTCCGCGAGCGCGGCGTTCTCCAGGCCCTGAGCGTCGTTCCGGCCGCCGTGTTCCTCGCGGCCCACCCGCATCACAAGGAGCCGGTGGGCAAGGCCCCGTACGTGGTCCTGCACGGCCACCGGCGGCTGGCCGCCGCGAAGATGGCGGGCATGGACGAGGTGCCGGTCCTGGTCCGGGACGACGCCACCCGCTCCGACGAGGACGCGCTCATCGAGAACGTCCAGCGCGACGACCTCACCGAGCTGGAGCAGGCCCAGGCGATCCAGGGCCTGATCACCGCGTACGGCTACTCGCAGCGCCAGGTCGCCGCCCGGATCGGCAAGACCCAGGGGTTCATCTCGCAGCGGCTCTCCCTGATGAAGCTCCGCGACGACATCCAGGAGGCGCTCGCCGACGGGCGGGTGTCCGTGGAGGACGCCCGGCGCATCGCGCGCCTGCCGAAGGACGAGCAGGAACTCCCCGGTCCGGTCACCGCGGTCGTCCCGGCCGCCCGCAAGGAGAAGCGCGAGCGGAGGAAGAACGATTACGGCGTAATCGAGCTCGACAGCCGTTCCACCCCGGAGGAGGTCGTCGAGGCGCTGCGCCGGCATCTCGCCCCCTCGGCCCTGGACCGGATCGTGGAACTGCTGAACCGCTGAGCGCGGGCCCCGTCCCTTACGGTTGCCCCGTGCTCGAAGTACCGACCGGATCGTCCGCGTACGTGACCCAGCAGCCGCCCGCCGAGGCCGTCGCCCCGCTGATGCGCGGCCTCGACGTCCTGCGGCGGCTCACGGACGCGGACGGCACGCTCGCCCTCGCCGAACTCGCCCGGGTCACCGGGCTCGCCCGCTCCACGGTCGACCGGATCTGCGCGACGCTGGCCCACCTGGGCTACGTACGGCTCGACGGGCGGGACGCGTCTCTCGCGCCGGGCCTGATGGCCGTCGCCAACGCCTGCCTGGACGCGCTGCGGGTACCGGAGCTGCTCGGGCCGTTCGCCGACCGGCTCGCCGACGCGCTCGACGAGTCGGTGTCGATCGCCGTGCCGGACGGGGACGACATCCGCTTCGTGCATCAGGTGCTGCGGCGGCGCGCGTTGTCGATCAGTTTCCGGGTGGGGGATCTGCTGCCGGGCGAGGGTTCAGCACCGGGGATCGTGTTCCGGCGGGGGGTGCCCTTCGCCGTGGACGATCAGCTGGTGGAGCCGGGGCTCGTCGCGGTGGCGGTGCCGGTGCGGGGGCCCTCCGGGCGGGTTGTCTGTGCCGTGAGCGTGGTCAGTCATACGAGTCGGCACGGCGCGGGTTCCCTGCCGGGGGCCGTGCGGGGGGCTCTGTCGGACTGTGTGCGATCCATGGAGGAGGCTCTCCGCGCCGAGGCTGATGTCTCGGGGCTCCGCCCCGGACCCCTCGCCTCAAACGCCGGAGAGGCTGAGTTTGCCGGGATGGCCGACGCCCCGGTCCAGTCCCTGGCCCGCGGGCTCTCCGTGCTCACCGTGTTCAGTGCGCGGCGGCCCGCGCTCGCCCTCAGCGAGATCGCCGAGGCCACCGGGCTCGCCCGGGCCACCGCTCGGCGGGCCCTCATCACGTACGAGCATCTCGGGTACGTGCGTCAGGACGGCCGGGTCTGGCGGCTCACGCCGCGGGTGCTGGGGCTCGGGTGTGCGCCCTTGTCCCGTACGACGCTGCCGCGCATCGCCGCGCCCCGGCTGGCCGCGCTGTCGGAGCGGCTGGGTGAGTCGGTGGGGCTCTCGGTGCCGGACGGGGAGTGGGTGCGGTGCACCGCGCGGGTCGCGCCGCGTCGGGTGATGAGCGTCGACATCGGCGTCGGGTCACGGCTGCCCGCCGGGATGACGGCGTCCGGGCACGTGCTGGCCGACGGCGTGGCCGAGGCCGTGGCCGACGGGCCCGAGGACGGGCTGTGGTCGGTGGCCGTGCCGGTGCGGGGGCGGGACGGGGACGTCGTGTCCGCGCTCGACGTCACCGCGCACCGGGGACGCGGCGAAGCCCTCGCCTGGGCGGACGCGCTGCGGGAGACCGCGGCGCTGATCGAGGCGGACCTGCGGGTGACCTCGCGGTTCGTGGCCGTACCCGCGCACTGAGAGCCCGGCGCCGTGTGGCGCAGGCCATGAGACGGGGATCTCAGCCGGGGACGGACTTTCGGCCCTGTTCGCGGCGACCAAATCCCCGGACTCTTTACAGGATGCCTTTCACCGGCTCCAGCAGCTTCACCTCCGCGACCCGTGAGGCACGGCCCAGCACCGTGCGTCCCACGGGTGGTTGGCGCACCATGGTGCTGCTCGCGCTCGTGATGCTGGTCTGCATCGTCTCGCTCGACCTGGCCACGCCCTACGACTTCCGGGCCCGCGCCCTGCTCGGCCTGGTGCCGATCGTGGTGGCGATCCTGGCCTCGGTCACGGCGACCGCGACCGTCACCGGGGCGCTGATCGTCGTCTACGTCGGGCTGCAGGCCGTCTCCCCCACGCCGTCCGGCGGCTGGGCCGTGCTCGGCCCGCTGCTCATCGGCACCGGCGGTCTTCTCGGTGTGCTGATCGCCCGCCGCAGGGAGGAGCAGCAGGCCCGGCTGCAGGCGGTCACGGACATCGCCGAGGCCACCCAGCGGGCTGTGATGCGCTCCCTGCCGGACCACGTCGGCGATCTGCACATCGCCGACTTCTACCAGCCGGCCGCGCGCGCGGCCCGGGTCGGCGGCGACTGGTACGACTTCCAGCCCTCCCCGCACGGCGTCCGCGCGGTGCTCGGCGACGTCAGCGGCAAGGGGCTGCCCGCGGTGTCCGCGTCGGCGTCGCTGCTCGGCGCGTTCCGCGAGGCCGCGTACCACGAGGGTGATGTGTCGGAGGTGGCCCGCCGCCTGGAGATCGCCATGCAGCGTTACAGCGCGTGGACCCGGGTCGTGGACGAGGAGGAGCTGCCGGACCCGTTCTCCACGGCGCTGCTGCTGCACTTCCCGCCGGACGCCGACGCCGTGGACGTGGTCAACTTCGGGCACGAGCCGCCGCTGGTCGTCACCGCGCAGGGGCGGGTGCACACCGCCGAGGTGACGCCCGGGGTGCCGCTCGGCATGGGGTCGCTGGGCGCGGGGCTGCCCGAGCCGGTGCGGCTGCCGTTCCGTACCGGCGACACCCTCGTGCTCTTCACCGACGGCGTCACCGAGTGCCGGGACGCGGGCGGCACGTTCTACCCCGTACGGGAGCGGCTGCCGCGCCTCGTCGAGCGGCTTCCGGCGGACGCGCCGCCGCAGGAGCTGCTGCGCCGCCTGGCGCTCGATCTGCACGAGCACCGGTACGGGCCGCCGAGCGACGACGCCGCGGTGACCGTGATCCGGCGGACGACGGAGACCGTGGCCCCGTACGCGACGGCGTCCGACGCGGGGCTGTACCTGCCGCGGTCGCAGCCCTCCGCACCCACGCACGCGAGCGCCCAGTACGCGAGCGCTCAGTAGGCGAAGGCGCAGTAGGCGAAGGCGCAGCAGGCCAGCGCTCCGTACACGAAGGCTCAGCAGGCCAGCGCTCCGTACACGAAGGCTCAGCAGGCAAAGGCTCAGTAGGCGACCGACATGCGCGAGCCCACGTGTCCGTCCCGCTCGACCTCGTCGACGAACGCGATCGCGTAGTCCTCGGCGCTGATCCGGCTGTTGCCGTCGGCGTCGCTCATCAGACGGTCGCCGCCGATCCGGAACTCGCCCGTGCGCTGCCCCGGCGCGATCTCCGCCGCCGGGGAGATGTACGTCCAGTCCAGGTCGTCGACGGTGCGCAGATACTCCAGTACGTCGCGGTGGGCGAGGGCCTCGCCGAGGTAGGCGTCCGGGAAGTCCGGCTGGTCGGCCAGGGCTTGGCCGGGCGCCACCTCCAGGCTGCCCGCGCCGCCGACCACCACCAGGCGTCCGATGCCCACCCTGCGGACACCGGCGACCAGGGTCTGGTTCGCCTTCAGGAACGGCGCCCTCGGATCGCTGCCGTCGCGCGGCGGGGCCGCGGCCGACGCCACCACATCGTGCCCGGCCGCCACCTCCGCGACCCTCGCGAGGTCGGCCAGGTCCGCCGCGGCCGGCATCGCGCCCTCCACGGGGGACCCACCGGAGCGGCTGACGGCCGTGACCCGGTGGCCGCGCGCCACGGCCTCGGCGGCGATGCGGCTGCCGACCATGCCGGTGGCGCCGAACAGCACGATGTTCAGGGACATGACCTCAGCGAAACACGGTGCCCGATCGCGCGCATGTTGCGGAAGGCACCCGGCCAGCGGTCAATGGAAGGCGGGGGAACCCTTCGCGGTCTGCGCGGCGACGCGCGGAAAGGAGCCCCTCATGGCTCAGCATGCGGCCCCGGGTACGGGCACGGCCTTCTCCCCGACCAGCGCCGCCGTGTGGATCCCGGTCTGGACCGGCGTCCTCTACGGCTTCTGGGCGGCGAACATCCAGCGCTACGGCCACGGCGTCACCGGCGGCAACATCGCCCTCGGCCTGGTCACCGGCATCCTCGTCGCGGCCCTCTGCTTCGGCATCCACCAGTGGTCCAAGCAGCAGGCCGGACGGCACTTCGGGCTGCGGGCGGCGACCTGGGCGGTGTTCGCCGGCATCGCGGTCGGCTTCCTCAACAGCCTCTCCAACGCCTCGCACGTCTGGTCGTCGCTGCTCGGCCTCGGCGTCGCCGCCGGCACGTTCGTGGCGACGTACTACCGCTACTACACGGCGAACGAGCCGGTCTGACCGTCGGTGCGCCTGCAGGAACGGGCAAGGAATGGGCAAGGAATAAGGGATGGGCAAGGAATGGGGATGAATGGGCCGGTGTAACAGTGTTACACCGGCCCATTCATCCCCATTTGTGCATATTTTTTTCCTATTCGCTCAGCTCGTGAATCCGAACTCCACCCGGTAGTCCGAGCGGAACCAGAAACTGCTCGGGCCGCCGCTCTGCTGATGGTCGGGCGGGCAGGGCACCTCGGTCCCGGAACAGCTCGGCACGTTGTCGCTGATGGACACGTAGGCGGCGCTGGCCCAGCCCTGGGCGCCCGTGAACCAGTACCAGGTCGAGTTGCCGTGCACGGACGAACCGTTGGTCGCGCACTCGATCCGGTCCTGGCTGCCCGGCGCGAGCCGGTAGACGACGGACGAGGACGTACTCGGACCGGAGCGCAGATTGAGATCGGATCCGGAGACCACCGTCCCCCAGACGACGCTCCCGCCACCGCTGTTGGCACTGGCTGGAGACGCCGCGGTCACGGCGAGCACACCGCCCGCGAGCAGGGCGGACGCGGCAAGAGCAACAGGCTTACGGCGCATGATCGGCCTCCTAGCTCCCCAGTTCCAGGAAACACCCGTTCGGCCCAGCCCTCCACCGGAACCCTCGCGGGCGATGAGTTCGCGGCGCGCGGCGGGTCTGCCCCTGTGACGTGACCGAGAGGGGCACCCGACATGAGCACCATCGCCATCGAGACCGCGGGCCTGGTGAAGGTCTTCGGAGACAATCGCGCGGTCGACGGCGTCGACCTGACCGTGCCGTCCGGCACGGTCTACGGCGTGCTCGGGCCGAACGGCGCGGGCAAGACCACCACCGTCAAGATGCTCGCCACGCTGCTGCGGCCGGACGCGGGCGAGGCCCATGTCTTCGGGCACGACGTGGTGCGCGAGGCCGACGCCGTACGCTCCAGGGTCAGCCTGACCGGGCAGTACGCGTCCGTGGACGAGGACCTGACGGGCCACGAGAACCTCGTGCTGCTGGCCCGGCTGACCGGCCACGGCAGGAAGCCGGCGGCCGCCCGCGCCGACCAACTCCTCGCCGCCTTCGGCCTGTCGGAGGCGGCGGGCCGCCAGGTGAAGAACTACTCGGGCGGCATGCGGCGCCGCATCGACATCGCCGCATCCATCCTCAACACGCCCGATCTGCTCTTCCTCGACGAGCCGACCACCGGCCTCGACCCGCGCAGCCGCAACCAGGTGTGGGAGATCGTGCGCGCGGTCGTCGCGCAGGGCACGACCGTCCTGCTGACCACCCAGTACCTCGACGAGGCGGACCAGTTGGCGTCCCGGATCGCCGTCATCGACCGGGGAAAGGTCATCGCCGAGGGCACCAAGGGCGAACTGAAGGCGTCGGTCGGGGCGGGCTCCGTGCACGTACGACTGCGCGACGCGCGGCAACGCCCGGAGGCGGAGCGGCTGTTGACGGCCGCGCTGGCGGGCGCGGCCGTCCAGCCGGAGCCCGATCCGGTGGCGCTCACCGCCCGCGTGGGCACCGGCGACCGGGGCGCCGCCGAGGCCGCCTCGCGCGCCCTCGCCGAACTGGCCGCCGCCGGCATCACCGTGGACAACTTCTCCCTCGGCCAGCCCAGCCTCGACGAGGTGTTCCTGGCCCTGACCGACGCACCCGCGCCGACCGAGCCCGCACAGGAGGCGACGGCATGAGCACCGCCACCACCCCCACCGACACCCGGGACCTCGCCCCGGTCAGCGCCGAGACGCTGGCCGGACTCCTCATCGCCGAGGACCGCCCGGCGCGGCCCAGCGCCGTCGCGGCCTCGCTCACCTTCGGCTGGCGCGCGGTGCTGAAGATCAAGCACGTGCCGGAGCAGCTCTTCGACGTCACGGCGTTCCCGATCATGATGGTGCTGATGTACACGTACCTGTTCGGGGGCGCCCTGGCCGGCTCCCCGTCCGCGTACATCCAGTACCTGCTACCCGGCATCCTCGTGATGTCCGTCGTCATGATCACGATGTACACGGGCGTCTCGGTCAACACCGACATCGAGAAAGGCGTCTTCGACCGCTTCCGCACGCTGCCGATCTGGCGCCCGGCGGTGATGGTCGGCTACCTGCTCGGCGACGCCCTGCGCTACACGATCGCGTCCGTCGTGATGCTCGTCGTCGGCCTGATCATGGGCTTCCGGCCGGACGGCGGGGTGCTCGGCGTCGTGGCGGGCGTGGCCCTGCTGCTGGTCTTCTCGTTCGCGTTCTCCTGGATCTGGACCATGTTCGGGCTGCTGCTGCGCACCGAGAAGTCCGTGATGGGCGTCAGCATGATGGTGATCTTCCCGCTGACGTTCCTCAGCGACATCTTCGTGAAGCCCGAGACGATGCCCGGCTGGCTGCAGGCGTTCGTGAACAACAACCCCGTCACCCACGTCGCCTCCGCCGTGCGCGGCCTCATGGAGGGCGACTGGCCCGCCTCCGAGGTGCTGTGGTCACTGGGCTGGGCGGCGCTGCTGGTGGCCGTGTTCGGGCCCGTCACGATGCGGCTCTACAACCGCAAGTAGGCGCTGCCCCGGCACCTGTCCAGGCACCTGCCCCAGCCCCGCGGTAGTCCGTATCCAGGCACCTGCCCCAGCCCCGCGGTAGTCCGTATGCAGGCACCCCGGTCGCGACCCGCGCGGCCGGGGCCTTGCCTGGAACGGTGACCCGAACCTTCCTGTCGCCCGTGCTGCTCGTCCTCGCCTGTCTCCTCGTCCCGATCGGCACGCTCTCCACCTGGGCGAAGTTCGAGATCGGCGACAGCGACCGGTACGTGTCCACGATGGCGCCGCTCGCCACCCAGCCGGACGTGCGGAGCGCGGTCGCGGACGCGGTCACCGACGGGATCATGAAGAGCGTCGACGTGGGCCCGCTGCGGTCCACGGTCGAGAAGTACCTGCACGACGCGGTCGTCTCGTTCACGGACACCACCGCGTTCCAGAAGGCGTGGAACACCGCGAACCGGGCCGCCCACGACGCCGTGCAGCAGGCCCTCGACGACGGCAGCACCGGCCCCGTCACCCTCGACCTGGCGCCGGTCACCGAGCAGGTCAAGCAGCAGCTCCAGGACGAGAACGTGCCGTTCGCGGGGCAGATCCCGGTCACCTACACCGAGATCACCCTGCTGTCCGGCGGCGACCTCGAAGCGTTGCGGGGCGGCTTCCATCTGCTCCAACTGGCCGGAATCTGGCCCCTGTTGGCCGCCCTGGTGTGCGGAGCCGCGGGTCTGGCGCTCGCCGCGCGCCGCCGCCTCGCGGTCGCCTGGACGGCCGTCGGCCTGGCGCTCGGCGCGGGCGCGCTGCTCCTCGCCCTGACGATCGCCCGCGCCCTCACCCTCGGCGACCTGCCGGACAGCGCGAACGGCTCGGACAAGGCGGCCGCCGGAGCGGTGTACGACGCGTTGACGTCCTCGATGCGGGTCGCCTCGTGGGTGATCGTGGCGGTGGGCCTGGTCGTGGCGCTCGGCGCGTGGGTGGTCGGGCGCCGGGGGCGGCCCGGCACGGGGGCACGGGTCGGCACGGGGGCGCGGGTCGGCACGGGGCACCAACAGCCGGAGGCGGACGGAACGGGCCACCCGTTCAGCCGCGCCTGAAATGCCGTCAGCCGGTGTCGGCCCGAGCATTCAGGTGACGGAACAGGAGGCGCCCCCATGAGCCAGACCACCCCGAACGCGACCCCCGAGCAGGAGCCGAACCCCGCGGCCTGGTCCGCGGACCACCGCGCGCAGACCCCCGATCCGACCCGCGGTCAGGGCACCGGCAACGGATGGGCGAGCGGCGGCATGATGTTCGCCGGTGTCCTCATGCTGGTCAGCGGGGTCCTCGGGATCCTCAACGGCATCGCGGGCATCGCCAAGGACGACGTGTACGGCCGCGTCGGCGACTACGTGTACTCCTTCAACCTCACCACGTGGGGCTGGATCCACCTGATCCTCGGCGTCGTCGTGGCGATCGTCGGCTGGGGCCTGCTCAAGGGCGCCGACTGGGCGCGCGGCGCGGGCATCGCGCTCGCCGCGCTGTACATCGTCGAGTACTTCATGTTCCTGCCGTACGCGCCCGTCTGGTCGGTGATCTCCATCGGCATCGGCGTCTTCGTCATCTGGTCGCTCGCCACCGCGTCGCAGAGCGCCCCCGGCGGTGCGGTAGGCCCGGGTACGGCCAAGCACGCCTGACAACCGTCCGGCCCAGGTACGGCCAAGCACGCCTGACAACCGTCCGGCCCCGGTACCGCCAAGCACGCCTGACAACCGTCCGGCCCAGGTACGGCCAAGCACGCCTGACAACCGTCCGGCCCCCGTTCCCGTCCTTCAGGATGATGCCTGAGTCACCGACGAAGGGCCGGGCCTTGGACCAGCGGCACATCACGGACACGGCGCCCGACGCCCTGCGGTACGCACCCCGGGGCGCCGGGCGCCGCCGGGTGCACCGGGCCGGGGCCTGGGCGGCCGGGCTGCTGCTCGCCGGGGTCAGCGCGGTCGTCGGCGTCCGCGCCGCCGACCGCGACGGGATCACCCCGGTCCCGCAACTGCTCGCGTTCCTGCCGTGGCTGATCGTCCCCACCGTCGCCGCGCTGCTCCTCGCCCTGCTCGCGCGCTGGCGCACCGGCATGGTGTGGGGCGTCGCCGCGCTCGGGGCGCTCGCCTGGTACATGGAGCCGTACGGGAGCACGTCGGGGGCGACCGGGGTGCCCGTCTCCGGGGTGCGGGTGCTCGCCTCGAACGTGCAGTTCGGCCGCGGGACGCACGCGCTGATCGACACCATCACCCGGCACGACCCCGACATCGTGTTCGTCGAGGAGTGCGACTACGCCTGCCAGGACACACTGGCCCGCGACTCCCTGAAGACCGCTTACCCGTACCGGCGGGCGGTGCGGGCGGGCGGCTCGGAGGGATCGCTGATCCTGTCCGTGTTCCCGTTGAAGGCGGCGCCCGCGGTGGCCGGGACCATGGGTATGCCGGGCGCGGTCGCCGACGTACGCGGACATGCCGTACGGCTCCAACTCGTCCATCCCATGCCGCCGTTGCCGGGGCAGGTGGGCGTGTGGCGGACCGAGCTGGGCCGGCTGCGCGGGGTCGCCGCCGCGCGGGACGGGGCGATGATCATGGCCGGGGACTTCAACGCCACGCAGGACCATGCCGCGTTCCGGCGGATCCTCGACGCGGGGGCCCTCCGGGACGCGGCCCGGATCGACGGGGTGTCCCGCACCCCGAGCTGGCCGTCGTCCGCGCCGGGGCCGCTCGGGACGCAGATCGACCATGTGCTGGTGAGCGACGGGTTCTCCGCCGAGGCAGTGCGGTTCCTGCGGCTCGCGGAGACGGACCATCGGGCGGTGCTGGCGGATCTGACGTTGCGCAGGTAGCGCGGCGTTCGTCGGGCGACGGCCGGTGGGGGCCGGCCGCGCGGTTCCCACCGGCCCGCGGACGAACATCACGCACAACTCGCATAATGATCACATGCCGACGCCCCCGGACTGGCTGGTCAGAACACTGCGGCCGCAGAAGGCCGCAGTACCCTGGCCCGCCGTCGCGCGTGCCGCGATCGCGCTGGCGCTGCCCCTCGCGGTGGGCCTCGCCACGGACCGCTTCGCGTACGGCGCGCTCGCCGCGATGGGCGGGCTCTCCGGGGTCATCGGGGACACCGCCGACGCGTACCGGATGCGGATCCTCAACATCGCCGTGCCGCAGCTGTTCGGCGCGGTCGGGGTGACGGTCGGCTCGGCCGTGTACGGGCACGGGTGGCTCGCGGTCGGGATCGTCACCGCCGTCGCGCTCGCCTCCGGGATGATCTCGACGGTCGGCGCGGTCGCCTCCGTGTCGGGGCTGCTGCTCCTGCTGAACTGCGTGGTGGGCGCCGGGCTCCCGATGCCCGGCGACTGGTGGCTGGCGCCGCTCCTGATGACCGGTGGCGGGCTGCTCGTGCTGCTGCTCGCGCTGCTCACCTGGCCGCTGCGGGCCGGCGTACCGGAACGGGCCGCGGTCGCGGCGACGTACCGCAGCGTCGCGAACCTCCTGGAGGCCGCCGCCACCGACGCCCTCACCTACGCCGAGACCCGGCTCGCCGTCACCCAGTCCCTCAACCAGGCCTACGACCTGGTCCTCGCCCGGCGCACCCGCGCGCACGGCCGCAACCCCGAACTGGTGCGGCTGGTCAGCGCGTTGAACGCCGTGACGCCCGTCGTGGAGGCCGCGCCCGCCGCCCATCACTGCGGGATCCCGCTGTCCCCGTCCGTGCCGGCCGCCGTACGGCGCATCGCCGACTCCATCGCGGCGGGCCGTCCCGGCGACGTGGGCGTCCTCGACCTGCCCGAGCCGGAGGGCCCGGCCTCGCGCGCCGTCGACCACGCGCTGCGGCACGCCGCCGAGGTCGCGTCCCGGAGCGGGGACCCCGACTTCACCAACGTCGACGACCGGCTCGGCCGGCCGGCCGCGCTGCGGGTGCGCGCCCGCCGCGCCGTCCTCGGCGTGCTGCTGTCCTCCGCGTCCTGGCGGTACGGGCTGCGCCTCGCGCTCTGCATCGGCATCGCGCAGGCGCTCGTGTCGATCGTGCCGGTGCCGCGCTCGTACTGGGTGGCGCTGACCATCACGTTCGTGATGAAGCCGGACTTCGGGTCGGTGTTCTCGCGGGCCGTGCTGCGCGCGCTCGGCACTGCGGCGGGCCTGGTCGTGGCGGCGGCAGTGCTCTCCGAGGTGCCGCTCGGCTGGTGGTCGGTGCCGGTGATGATGGTGCTCGCGCCGCTGATCCCGGCGCTCACCCCGCGCGGCTACGGCTTCCAGACCGCCGCCATCACCCCGGTCATCCTGCTGCTCTCCGACATCCTCAACCACCAGGGCACGGCGCTGCTGTGGCCCCGGCTGCTCGACAGCCTGATGGGGTGCGGGATCGCGCTCGTCGCCGGGTATCTGCTGTGGCCGGAGAGCTGGCACACCCGGATCGGGGACCGGCTCGCCGACGCGGTCGCGGACGCGGCGGCGTACGTGGAGTGCGCGTTCGGTGCCACGGACGACTTCGCCGTACGGGCCCGCGCGCGGCGCCGTCTGTACCGGGACCTGTCCGTCATCCGTGCCGAGTTCCAGCGGGCGCTCACCGAGCCGCCGCCGGTGGGGAAGCGGGCGGCGGCCTGGTGGCCGCTGGTCGTCGCGGTGGAGCGCATCGTGGACGCGACGACCGCGGCGACGGTGCGCGTGCGCCACGGATCGCCGCCGCCTGCCGCGGCGGAGGTCAGCCAGGTCGTCCTGCAGTTGCGGGACTTGGCGGACGGGTTGCGGGCGTCCGTGGTGCTGTGGGAGGTGCGGGCCGATTTCGGTCCGGCCGGCTCGCCGGGCGGGGTTCTCGAACCGGTCCGCCAGGAGGTGGCCGCCGCGCGGGCGATCGGGGTCCGGGAAGGGCCGGCCGCGGATCAGCCGACCGCGGGGTGAGCGGGGCTGGTCCGGCGCGTCACCGGACCAGCCGAACCGGACCAGCCGAACCGGACCAGCTGAGCTGGACCAGCCGAACCGGACCAGCCGAACCGGACTAGCCGAACCGGACTAGCCGAGCTGGGCGCCCGCCTTACGGAGGGCCTTCGCGAAACCGTTGGCCCAGAGCGAGTTGACCTGAGACTTCTCGTTCGCGTTCGGGTACGGGTTCGTGCACGACGGGCCCGGACCGCCACCCGACATCAGCTCGCTGCACGGACCCTCGTAGTGGTCCGGGAGGCCGAGCACGTGCCCGGTCTCGTGCGCCGTCACGCGCGTGGAGTCGTACTGCTGGTTCTGCGCGTAGTCGAGGAAGATGTAGCCGCTGCCGTGCCCGTCCGTGGAGGCGTACGAACCGCGCGCGTCGTTGCCCTCGTAGTACGCGAAGTCGCCGCCGCCGGACGACGCCTGGAGCTTCACGTTCGACACGGACGAGTTCCAGATGGACGCGCTGTTCGCTATCTGCTGCTGGAAGCTGGGGGCCTGCGAGGCGTCGTAGGTGACGGTGACCGACGCGGCACCGGGGTTGGCGGCCCGCTTCTCGGCGACGGACTTCACGACCGCCTCGAAGAACGCCTTGTTGGCGGCGGCGTCCTCGGCGGAGCCCGCGTAGTGGACGCGCGCCGAGGTGGGGGCCTGGGCGGTCGCGGGGGCCGCCGCGAGGGCGGTGACGGTGAGCCCCGCGCCGAGCGCGCACGCGAGGAGACGGATGACTGTGGGGGCGCCTGTGGGGGGCGATGTCATGGTCATGCAAGTGAGTGTGGGGGTGCGAGGGGCCCGGGGGAATGATGGCACTTGGTGATAACTCGGGGCTATCACCTCCGAGTTGGCACCCTGGTGCGAGCCGTGGGCCCCGCCTACCCTCGACGTTCATGGAGCTGGAGGTGCGGCATCTGCGCGTCCTGTGCGCGATCGAGGACACCGGAAGCCTGCACAAGGCGGCCCGTCGGCTCGGCATGACCCAACCCTCGTTGAGCACACAGGTACGCCGTATCGAGGAGTTCGTCGGCGGCCGGCTGTTCACCCGCGAACGCACCGGCTGCCGCCCCACCCCGCTCGGCCGCGTGCTGCTCGGCCGCGCCCGGCCCCTGGTCGACGGGATGCGCGCGCTCGTCGACGAGACCCGCGCGGCCGCCGCCACCGACGCCGCGGGCCCGCTGCGCATCGGCTCCACCGCCAGCCGCGCCCTGCCCGGCTGGCTGCGCAGGCTGCGGACGGGACCGGCGGGACACGGCGCCGAACCGGTCCTGCGCATGGACGTCTCCGCGCACGCTCTGCTGCGCCTGGTCGCCGAGGGGCGGCTCGACGTGGCGTTCGTGCACGAGGTGGAGGGCTGCCCGCTGCGGATGCCGCCGGGCCTGGTCAGCCGGGTCCTGGTCGAGCGCGAGCCGCAGTTCGTCTCCCTCGCCACCGACCATCCGGCCGCCCGCCGCAGCGTCGTCCGCCTCACCGACCTGGCCGGCGACCGGTGGATGGTCGACCCGACGGTGGACGGCGAGTGGGACGGGCTCCTGCGCGCACTGCGCTCCGCGGGCCTCAACCCCCTTGTCCTGCACGGCGATTACCACACCGCCTCCTCCCTCGTCGCCACCGGCGAGGTGGTCACCCTCTGTCAGCCCACGTCCCGCGCCCGCTCCGACATGGCGATCCGGCCGCTGGACGGCGACCCCGTGGGTGTACGGCTGCTGCTCGCGGCCCGCACCGAGAAGGTCCTGGACACCGTGCTGCCGGACCTGCGGGCCGCGTACTGGGAGGCGGCGCGGCAGGCCCCCGCCTACTCGGAGCGGTTCGCGCGCCCCGGCACCGGCCCGGACCTCGGTCCCGGCCCCGCGGACCTTGGCCCCACGCCAGTCAGGACCAAGGTCCAGGACCCCACATAACCCGCTCTGACCTGGGCTTTTTCCCTCTTTACGACTGCTTGGCCGGGCAGCGCGCCGACTGTTACACGACGTACGGGTGACGCACACACGACGCGCCTAACTTCATATCCGTGGCCACCACAAAGGGGCACAAACAGGGACATGAAGCCGTTGGTCGCGAGGCCCGGCACGAACGAGGGAACACCGCCATGCGCGCCACCCGTCGCACCTTCCGCACCGCCGCCGTCACCACCGGCGCCATCGCCGCCCTGGCCGTCCCGGCCACGGCCGCCTTCGCGGACACCACGCCCGCCCCGCAGCCGGCCGCCGCGGGCGACCAGAGCACCGGCCAGGACCAGAGCGGCGACGGCCAGGACCAGGGTCAGGGTCAGGACCAGAGCCAGGTCGACAACGGCCAGACCCAGGACCAGAACCAGGGTCAAGACCAGGGCCAGGATCAGAGCCAGGGCCAGGACCAGAGCCAGGGCCAGGGCCAGGACGCCCGTCAGCTGATCAACTCGGTCGACCTGTCCGAGGGCTTCTCCGCCAAGGTCTACAGCGTCGGCAGCAAGGGCTCCGAGGCCGACATATTCAAGTCCGGCGACCTCGTCACCACCCTCAAGGCGAACGGCTCCACCGCCAGGACCACCACCGGCGGCTACGTCTTCCAGCTGACGACGGACGGGCAGCTCACCGCCGACCAGGACAGCAGCGGTGACCACACCCAGCCCCGGCCCCCGGCCCCGGGCAGCTGGGAGTCCCGGGGCACCACGGACCTCGGCGGCGGCTGGTCCGCGAACGTCGACGTCAACGCCTCGGCCCGCTCGGCCCGCGCCGAGATCTCCCGGAGCGGCACGGTGAAGGGCCACCTCAAGGCGTACATCGACAACGCCTCGAAGAAGATCGGCGACCGCACCTTCACGCTGGCCGCCGACGGCACGGTCACCGCCAAGAAGGCCCCGGGCCCGAAGCCCACCCCTGTCCACCAGCGGGTCCACGTGAAGACGGTCAAGCTGGCCGACGGCTCCACGGCGAAGATCTACCGGCTGGGCGCGCACCACTACCAGGCCGACATCTACTCCGGCAGCACCAAGCTCGGCACGGTCGACGCGAACGGCAAGGCCGGGAAGGCCATGAACGACGGCCTGCACATCGTCCTGAACCCGGACGGCACCGTGAAGTCCTGGTCCGACGGCCACTCCAAGCCCGTACCGGACACCAAGCGCACGTACGTGAAGACGGTGAAGCTCGCCGACGGTTCGGCGGCCAGGGTCTACCGGCTGGGCGCGGACCACCACCAGGCCGACGTGCACGCCCACGGCAAGAAGGTCGGCACCCTCGACGCCGACCACCGGATCGCGTACAGCCACCACAACGGTCTGCACATCGCCCTGAAGTGCGACGGCACCGTCACGTCCTGGCTGGACGGCTCCGGGACCCACACCCACGGAAACACCCACGGGACCACGCACGGGACCACGCACGGGACCACGCAGGGAAGCGTCCACGCGAACGCCCACGGGAGCACCCAGGGGAACGTTCAGGGCGGCACGCACGTGAACACCCAAGGCGGCACACAGCTGTCGCAGCAGGACGGCGCCCGCGCCCTCCCGCAGGGCGGTGTGAAGGCGGGCGCGGAGAACGTCTCGGCGCACACCTCGGGCGGCGCCGCCCGGACCGCACTGATCGCGGCCGGTGCCGGTGCGGCGGCGGTCGGCGCGGCGGGCCTCGGCTTCTCCGTCTACCGCCGCAAGCACGACAACTGATCAGGCAGCTGATCCGGACCGCCGGACCGGAGCGACGACGATCGGGGCGCCCTCGGGGGACGCCCCGATCGTCGTACGCCTACGTGCCCGGACCGGGACCCTGACCGGGACCCTGACCGGGGCCCTGACCGGGGCCGGGATCAGACGCCGATGTCGCGCCCGTCCGCACGCCACACGGACACCACCGAGGGCCGCACGATCTTCCCCGGCCCGTCCGGCCAGTTGCTCGCTGGCTTCTCCACGGAGGCGCCGTCGACCTCGCCCGGGTGCTGCACGGCGACGAGGACGCGGCGGTCCTGGACGAGCGGGCCGCAGGTCTCGGCGCCGGTCGGCATGGTCAGGAACTGCTTCAGCTCACCGCGCCGCTCGCCGCGCGTGGCGACCCCGAACAGGCCGTCGTGCGAACCGAGTTGGTTGCCGTCCGTCGAGAGCCACAGGTTGCCGTGCGGATCGAAGGCGACGTTGTCCGGGCAGGAGATCGGGGAGACCTTCTCCTTCGGGAAGCCCGCGAAGTACGTCGCCGGGTCCTCCGGGTCGCCCGCGACCAGGAACAGCGACCAGCCGAAGGACTTCGCGTCCGCCTCGTTCCGGCGCTCCGTCAGCTCCAGGACCTGGCCGTGCTTGTTCAGGTTGCGCGGGTTGGCCTCGTCCGCGCCCGCCTTGCCCGCCTTGCCGCGGTCGGTGTTGTTGGTGAGCGCGACGTACACCTTGCCGGTGCGCGGCGACGGCTCGATGTCCTCGGGCCGGTCCATCTTCGTGGCGCCGACCGCGTCACCCGCGAACCGCGTGAAGAGGTAGACCTCCTCGGCGGTCATGCCGTCCACGTGCGACACGGCGCGGCCGCCCGCGGAGGCGGTGGCCAGCGGGATCCACGTACCGCTGCCGTCGAACTCGCCGTCGGCGGGCAGCGCGCCGCTGCCGTCGATCTGCTCCGCCGGGGAGTCGCCGGTCAGCTTGGCGACGTAGAGCGTGCCCTCGTCGAGCAGGGTCAGGTTGTGCTCGTGCGCGGCGCGCGAGGTGCCCTTGGCGACGCGCTTGCTGCTGACGAACTTGTAGAAGTAGTCGAAGCGCTCGTCGTCACCCATGTAGACGACCGGGCGGCCGTCGGAGGTCAGGCGCGGCTGCGCGGCCTCGTGCTTGAAGCGGCCGAGGGCGGTGCGCTTGCGCGGGGCCGACTCCGGGTCGTACGGGTCGAGTTCGACGACCCAGCCGAACCGGTTGACCTCGTTGGGCTCCTTGGTGAGATCGAAGCGCGCGTCGAACCGCTCCCACTTGCGCTCGGAGGCACCGCCCGCGACGCCGTACCGCTTGAGGCGGGCGGCGGCCGTCGGGTCGGTCACGTCCTGGGCGTTGGCGAAGTACTGGTTGAAGTTCTCCTCGCCGTGGAGGGTGGTGCCCCACGGGGTGGTGCCGCCGGAGCAGTTGTTCAGCGTGCCGAGGACGGTGATGCCGCTCGGGTCGGCCTTCGTCCGCACGAGGGCGCTGCCCGCGACGGGTCCTGAGAGGCGGAACGGGCTGGTGGCGGTGAGCCGCCGGTTCAGCCGGTGCCGGGTCACGGCGTGCAGCGCGCCGCTCCTGCGGCTCTCCTCCACGACGACCACGGACAGACCGTGCGCGGCCCACGCCACCTCGACCTGCTCGCGGGTCGGGTTCGCCGGGTCGTACCCACGGAACATCAGGATCTCGTCGGTGTACTCGTGGTTGGCGACGAGCACCTGACGGCCGTGCTCGCCGCGCAGCGGCAGCAGGCTCAGGAAGTCGTTGTTGTAACCGAACTGGCCCGCCTGCGCCTTCGCGGTCTGCTTCTCCGCGTCGAAGGCCGGCGCCCCGCGCAGGATCGGCTCGCCCCACCGGATCACGACGTTCTGCTCGTGGCCCGCGGGCACGGTGACCGTGTCGGCGGTGTTCGGCGCGACGGGGGCGAAGCGCAGCCCGCGCGCACCCTGCGCCTCGTGACCGTGACCGTGGTCATGGCCGCGGTCGTGGTCGTGGTCGTGGTCGTGGTCGTACGAGGATGCGCTCGCCGGCGTCGCCCCCGCACCGACGACCGCCGATCCGGCGGCGGCCGCCACGGTCACCACGGCGGCGGCCCGCACCATCGAACGGCGGCTCAGCGCACCGGCGATGACATCGCCGACGTACTCGTTGTCACTGGTGTTGGGCACCTCGTGGAAGCAGGCGTCACCGCACCGGAACCTGCACGTAAGAGCCGAACGCCCCCCGCTGTGCCCGCTGTTGAGCGTGATGAGCGGCAGCATTTTGCGCACGCTTTTCCTCCCCTTTGCGATTCGTCTCGGCCGCGACGGTAGGGGGGTGCGGGTGCGCGGAGGGGGACTCGGGATGAACGAGGAGTGAACCTGTACGAGGGGGAGGGAAGTTGTGCGCTCGTCACGCGCTCCGCCGATCGGGCCGACCCTTCCCAAGATCACCGCCGGTGGCGGCTAACCTTACGTGTCCGCCCTGGCCAGGGGTTCCAGGGGATCGGGACCAACTCGACCAATTCATGCGGAAGGTTGCGCACATGGGCATTCTGGATCTGCTGCGGAACGCGTTCGGGCGGTCTCGCAAGAAGGACGAGGCCGCGGCCGCGTCGGAACCGGAGGCAGCGTCGACCGCGTCGTCCGCGCCGGCCGCCGCCGCTGACGAGCCGACCGTCCCCGCTCCGGCCGCGCCCGCGGCCGTGGAGTCGACCGAGCAGGCCCCGCCCGCCAAGGTCCCCGCCCCGAAGAAGGCCGGCGCGGCCGACGACCTGGTGGCCGCGGCCTTCGACAACGTAACGGTCCCGAATCCGTCCCGCCCGGTGGGCGAGGAGCGGGTGGGCGGCGCCGCGGACGCGGAGACCTCGGGCGAGGCCGGGGCTGAGGCTTCCGGTCGGGCGGCGCAGGGCGCGGCCGAGCCGGTGGCTGGGGCCGAGACCGCGGCTTCCGGCAAGTCGGCGGCTGAGGCCGAGGCTGAGCCCGTGGCCCAGGAGGAGGCTCAGGCGGAGGCCCCGGCTGAGACCCAGCCGAAGGCGGAGCCCGAGACCGCCGTCGCCGAACCGCAGGCCGAGGCGGAGGCCACCGCCGAGCCGAAGGCCGAAGCCGAACCGACGGCCAAGGCGGAAGCCGAACCGAAGGCCGCCGCCGAGACCGAGCCGGTCGCCGAAGCCGCCGCCGAGACGGCAGCCGAGATCGAGCCGGCCCCGAAGACCGAGACCGAGCCCAAGGCCGCCGAGATCGCGACGGCTCAGCCCGAGGCCGAGGTCGAGCCCAAGGCGCCCGAAGCCGAGACGGCCCAGCCCGAGGCCGAGCCGGTGGCCAAGCCCAAGGCCGCCGCCCGGAAGCCCAGGACCGCCGCCAAGGCGAAGGCCACCAAGGCCACCAAGGCCACCGCCAAGACGGAGGCCCCCGCCGAGCCGAAGACGGAATCCGAGCCGGAAGCCACCCCCGAGCCCAAGGCCGCCCCCGAGCCCGCAGCCGCCCCCGTTCGCAAGGCAGCCGCCCGGAAGCCCAAGAAGGCCGCCGAGCCCGAGGCCCCCGCCCCGGCACCCGAGCCGGAAGCCGCGCCCGAAGCCGAGCCGGTCGCCGCCGCAGCCGCGCCCCAGCCGGAGCCCACCCCGGAGCCCACTCCGGAGCCCGAACCCCTCGCGGTCACCGCACCCGCACCCGCACCCGCACCCGCACCCGAGGCAACCCCCGAAACCGCACCCGTCGCAGCCGCCCCCGAGCCGGACACCGCCACCCCCGGCAAGCCCGCTCACCCCGTCACCCGCGTCAAGGCCCGCACGCCGGGGCTCGTCGCCGCCTACAAGGCCGCCGGGGCCGTGCTGAAGGACAAGGGGCTGGCCGGGGCCCGGGCCACGGTCTACCTGGTGCTCGACCGGTCCGGGTCGATGCGCCCGTACTACAAGGACGGTTCGGCCACCGCGCTCGCCGAGCAGACGCTCGCGCTCGCCGCCCACCTGGACGAGCGCGAGACCCCCACCGTCCACACGGTGTTCTTCTCGACGGACATCGACGCCACGGGCGACCTCGCCCTGGACGGCTCGTACGAGGGCAGGATCGACGCGTGGCACGCGGCGGCGGGCCGGATGGGCCGCACCAGCTACCACCGTGCGATCGAGGAGGTCGTCGCCCACCACGAGAAGTCGGACGACCCCACCGCACCGGCCCTCGTGGTGTTCCAGACGGACGGCCCGCCGGACGTGCAGCGCCCGGCGAACGAGGCCCTCGCGCAGGCGGCGAGCCACCCGATCCACTTCCGGTTCGTCTCGTTCGGCGCCCCGGAGGGCAAGGGCTTCGACTACCTGCGCAAGCTCAAGGCCGCCAACACCGGCTACTTCCCGGCGGGCGAGACTCCCCTGGAACTGACCGACACCGAGCTGTACGAGGGGCTGCTCGCCGGCTGGCGCCCGTAACCCCTGATCGACATCCCTGTCGACATCCCTGATCGACATCCCTGATCAACCGGACGAGGGCGGTCCACCCGCTGAAACGCGGGTGAACCGCCCTCCGTCGGCCCAGTAGGATTTCGACCATGGCGGCCACTGGAACCGAGAAGCAGGGTGAGAAGGCGTACTACGTCTCCACCCCGATCTATTACGTAAACGACGCTCCTCACCTGGGCCACGCCTACACGACCGTCGCAGGGGACGTGCTCACGCGCTGGCACCGTCAGCGCGGCGAGAAGGTGTGGTACCTCACCGGCACGGACGAGCACGGTCAGAAGATCATGCGCACGGCCGACGCGAACGGAGTGACCCCCCAGGAGTGGTGCGACAAGCTCGTCACCGAAGCCTGGAAGCCCCTCTGGGAGCACCTGAACATCGCGAACGACGACTTCATCCGCACGACGGAGAAGCGTCACACGGACCGCGTTCAGGAGTTCGTCCAGGATCTCTACGACAAGGGCGAGATCTACAAGGGCGGCTACGAGGGCCCGTACTGCGTGGGCTGTGAGGAGTACAAGCTCCCCGGCGACCTCATCGAGGCCGAGGACGGCACCAAGCTGTGCCCGATCCACAAGAAGCCGGTGGAGATCCTCAAGGAGGAGAACTACTTCTTCAAGCTGAGCGAGTACGGCGACAAGCTCCTCGCCCTGTACGAGGCGAACCCGGACTTCATCCAGCCGGAGTCCGCGCGCAACGAGGTCGTGAACTTCGTCAAGCAGGGCCTTCAGGACCTGTCGATCTCGCGGTCCACGTTCGACTGGGGCGTCCCGGTCCCGTGGGACGACCAGCACGTGATCTACGTGTGGATCGACGCGCTGCTCAACTACGCGACCGCGGTCGGCTACGGCGCGAACCAGGAGAAGTTCGACGAGACGTTCCCCGCGAACGTGCACCTCGTCGGCAAGGACATCCTCCGGTTCCACGCCGTCATCTGGCCCGCGATGCTGCTCGCGCAGGGCCTGCCGGTCCCCGGCAAGGTCGCGGCGAACGGCTGGCTGATGGTCGGCGGCGAGAAGATGTCGAAGTCGAACCTGACCGGCATCAAGCCGCAGGACCTGACCTCGCACTTCGGCGTGGACGCGTACCGCTGGTACTTCCTGCGCGCGATCGCCTTCGGCAGCGACGGCTCGTTCTCGTGGGAGGACTTCTCCGCCCGCTACACCTCCGAGCTGGCCAACGACTACGGCAACCTCGCCTCGCGCGTGGCCGCCATGGTCGGCAAGTACTTCGGCGGCGCGCTGCCCGGGACCACCGCCGCGGGCGAGGCCGAGCAGGCGGTCCAGGACGGCCTGGCCAAGGCCGTCGCCGAGGCCGACCGGAAGATCGGCGAGGAGCTGGACTTCCAGGGCGGCATCCTGGCGATCTTCGACTTCGTGAAGCAGGTCAACGGCTACATCACGGAGCAGGAGCCCTGGAAGGTCGCCAAGGACACCTCCGACGAGGGTCAGGCGCGGCTCGCGACCATCCTCTACACGGCCGCCGAGTCGCTGCGCGCCGTCGCCGTGCTGCTCAACCCGGTCATGCCGGAGACCTCCGCGAAGCTGTGGGAGTCGCTCGGCGCCGAGGCGTCCCTGGGCGCCCTCGCCGACCAGCGGGTCCAGTCGGCGGGCAGCTGGGGTCAGCTGTCGGCGGGCGCCACGGTGACGAAGGGCGCGGTGCTCTTCCCGCGCCTGGAGGAGAAGCCTGCGGCGTAACGCGGACGCGTGCGCGAAGGGCCCGGAACCGATTCCCCGGTTCCGGGCCCTTCGCGCTGCTCAGCGCGCCCACTGGGTGAGCGCCTCGGTGTCCAGCACGATGCCGACCGGCTCGGGCAACGTCACCGCCTTCCCGAACGGCACCGTCACGACCTGCTCGTACCGCACCCCGTCCGGCTGCGAGTGCACCTTGACCTCGCCCGTGTCCCGGTCGATCCCGTGTCCCGGTCGATCCCGTGTCCCGGTCGATCAGCAGGTAGACAGAGCCACCCGCCGCCGTGCGCCTGCCTGCACAGCCTCGTCGACCACTCGACGATCGTGCTGTGGTCTCCGTCCGACAGGGCCTTGGCGCCCAGCCTCCCTCCGAGGGCCTCCCGCCACAGGGACTCATCGATCCGCAGGGCGTGCCCGGCGAGCTCCTCGAAGCCCCCCTGACTCAGCATCACAGTGGATCGCGCCTCTACGGGACTCATGAGGGTCTCCCCCCTACCTCGTCATCGCGGAAAAGGTCCTGCCATCACAGCACGTCACCCCCTCCGCCACCTCACGCGTCCCGCGCCCTCAGCGCCCCCCAGCCCAGCATCAGCGCCCCGCCCGCATAGGCGGCGAGGACGGCGATGCCCGTCCAGGGGGCGAGCGGAGCCGTACCGGTGCCGCTCGTCGTCTGGACGGCGAGGCCCGCCGTCATCGGGGAGAACTTCTGGACCCGGTGCAGCACGTGCGCCGGCATCTGGATGATCAGGGTGGCCAGGTAGGGCCCGTACAGCAGCGCCATCACCGCCCCGACGGCCGCCGCCGCGTGCCGCACCAGCAGCGCCACCCCCACACTCAGCAGCGCGACCAGCAGCAGATAGACGACCGTGCCGAGCACCGCTCGCCACAACATGCTGGAGGAGAGCGGGAGTTGACCGAATCCCGATGCTCCCGACTGTCCCGACAGGACCGTGCGGCCCGCCGCCAGCGAGCCGAGGGCCGCGGGGAGCGCGGCGGCAAGCACCGCCGCCGCGGTCACCGCCGCCTTCGCCAGGAACACCGTGGTGCGCCGCGGGTTCGCCGCGAGGGTCGTACGGATCATGCGCGGGTACTCGCAGGAGACCACGGCGACGGCGACGAGCGCGGCCGCCGTCTGCGCCAGGTACACCCCGGACAGGGACAGCGCGGTCGGCGCGAGAACCCCCGACTGGCCCTTCCCGGCGCTCGCCGCGATCAGCGCGGTGCACGCGACCATCACTCCGGTCAGGGACGCCACCGTCCACAACTGCCCGGGAACAGTACGGAGTTTGGTCCACTCCCCGTGGATCGCCCGGCGGACTCCCGTGGCCGTCATACGTCCCGCCCGGCCAGCCGCCACCGCGCCGCCCCGAGCACCACGGCCACGTACAGACAGAGCACTCCGAAGCCCACCCACGGGGTGACGACGGTGTCGAGGAGCCGGCGGGTCTGCTGGACCGCGAGGCCGGCCGTGGGCGTGGCCCGGCCGACGAAGTCGCTGAACCCGATGGACGTGCTCTGCGCGACGATCGGCAGCACCACGAACGTGACGATCATCAGCACCACGGCCGGCACGGCGCGCCGCAGCAGCGCCCCGACTCCCAGGCTCAGCACGGCGGCCAGCGCCAGGAACGCCGCGCTGCCGACGATCGCCCGCACGGTCGCCGGGTCGGTGAGGGAGAGCTCGGGGAAGAGCGGCGGGGCGAAGCCGTTGTCGCGCAGGGCGGGGCGGGCGACGAGGAACTCGGCCACGCACGCGACCAGGCCCACGGCGAACACCGTCGCGCCGAGGACGAGCGCCTTCGCGGCGAGCACCCGGCCGCGCCGCGGACTCGCGGTGAACGTGGTGCGCACGGTCCCGGTCTTGTACTCGGACGTGATGAACAGGACGCCCAGGGCGATCACCGCGATCGTCGCGATCTGGATGCCGTCGTCGAGGGCCATCTTGACCAGGTCGGGCTGTCCGCCGAGCTGTCCGACACCGCCCATGCCGAGGCCGCCCAGGTCGCCGCTGCCGGTGATCGTGAAGGTGCCGTCGTGCTCGCGGTAGGGCTTGGGGGCGGCGACCGGGTCGGCCATCTCCTCCTTCTCCCCCTTCTTCACGGGCTGTGCGATGTCCGCCTGCCGCCAGCCGCCGGCGCCTGCCGCCGCGGGGAAGGCGACGTGGTCGAAGACGGCCCTGCCGAGGGTGGCCACGGGGTGCATGCGCAGATCGCCGGGGCCGGTGCGCTCCTCCTTGCCGTCCACGGGCGAGGTGACGAAGAGGCCCGCCTCGGCGGCCGTGGGCAGCCCGGCGACGGTGAGCGTGCCGACCCTGGTCCAGGCGCGGCCGTCGGCGGACTCGTAGCCGGTGACCCGGTCCCCGGACCGTACGAGCCGCAGCCAGAGCGGGGCGTCCGCGCCGCCGGAGCCGGTCAGTTCGTGTTCCCCGTCGGCCATCATCCGCACGCCGTGCTCCGGCGTCACCATCAGGGCGGCGTACGAGGATCCGCTCGCGGTGCCGTCCTTCAGGAGCAGTCCCGCCTTCGCCCAGGCGGCGCTGTTCTGCTGCGCGGCGACCCGCACGGTGAAGGTGCCGTCGCCCGCGGCGGTGCGGTGCACGAAGGTCGAGCTGTCGTACTTCTTCGGGCCGGCGTAGCTGAACGTGCTGCCGTTCGCCGACGCGACGGTCAGCAGCAGGCTGAGGGCGATCAGCGCGATCAGGGCGAGGGGGGTGCTGCGGACACTGCGCAGCTTGGTCCACTCGGCGCGCACGGCACGGAGCATCGGCGACCTCATGACGACGCCTCCTGTGCCGTGAACTCCGTCGCTGCACCGGTGAGTTCCATGTACGCCTCCTCCAACGTGGCCCGGTGCCTTGCCAGTTCGGAGAACGGGATGCCGTGCGCGCCGAGCCGGGCGACGACCTCCTCGGCGGCCAGTCCGGTGACGGTGAGCGAGTCGGGGCCGGTCACGGCGACGGTGGCGTCGGCCCCCGCGAGGACCGCCAGGGCTTCGGCGCGCCGGCCGGTCCGCAGGGCGACACGCTCGCCGGACGCCTCGTCGAGCAGCGCGGCGACGCCGGTGTCGGCGAGCAGCCGCCCCCGGCCGATCACGATGACGTGGTCCGCGGTGTCCTGCAGCTCGCTCATCAGATGCGACGAGACGAGGACCGTACGCCCCTCCGCGGCAAGGGACTTGAGGAAGCGCCTGATCCACTGGACGCCCTCGGGGTCGAGCCCGTTGACCGGCTCGTCGAGGATCAGCACGGGCGGGTCGCCGAGCAGGGCGGCCGCGATGCCGAGCCGCTGGCGCATCCCGAGGGAGAAGCCGCCCGCGCGCTTCTTCGCGGCGGAGGCGAGGCCGACCTGGTCCAGGACGAGGTCGACGCGGCGGCTCGGCAGCCCGTTGTAGTGGGCGAGCCACAGCAGATGGTCGCGGGCCCGGCGGCCCGGGTGCAGCGCCTCGCAGTCGAGCAGCGCGCCGACGGTGGACAGCGGGTCGGCGAGCCGAGTGTAGTCCTGCCCGCCGATGAGCGCGGCCCCGCTGTCGGGCCGGTCGAGCCCGAGCATCATCCGCAGCGTCGTCGACTTCCCGGCCCCGTTGGGCCCGACGAACCCGGTCACCCGCCCCGCCTCGACGGTGAAGCTGAGCCCGTCCACGGCCGTGGTGGACCCGTACCGCTTGCACAGCCCGCGGGCCTCGATCGTCATATCCGTCATGCCTGTTGACGTTAGGGACCGGGCGGCGGAACGGCGTCCCGCCCGGGCGTGGTCTCACGGGGGGCCCGCTCCCCCCGCAGGGGGACGCCGCCCACGCCGCGCCCCGCCGATAATGACCGCCATGACCGGGACCTGGACCGCGGCACGGGCACGGGCGCGGCGCGCGGCGACCGCACGTGACCTGCCGCTGCTCGCCGCCGCGGTGCTGGCCCTGGCGGCCCTTGCCGAAGTCACCGGACAGGGCCGGGGCCCGGAGCCCGAACTTCCCGGGCTGCTCGCCCTGGCGCTCGGCGCGACCGCGCCCCTCGCCTTCGTCCGCTCCCAGCTCCTGCTCACCGCCACGGCCCTCACCGCGGCCGCGCTGCTCGCCCCTCTCGCATACGGCCGGACGCTGTACGCGGGACTGCCGGCCCTCGCCGCCGCCCTGTACCTGGTGGGGCGGCGCGGTCCTGGCCGCACCGCCGTCCTGTTCGCCGTGCCCTTCACCACGTACGCGCTCACGGACGACAGCGGCCCCTACGGCGTCGTCCTCCTCGCGGGCGCGGCGGCAGCGCTCACCGCGGGCGGCGCCCGGCGCGCGAAGGCCGAGGCGGCCCGCCGTTCCGCCGCCGACTGGGCGTACGCGGACACGGCCCTCGCCCATGCGGCGCTCGGTGAACGCGCCCGTATCGCAAGGGAGTTGCACGACATCGTGGCCCACCACATCTCGACGATCTCGGTGCAGGCGGAGACGGCCCGCTACACGACCCCCGGCCTGCCGCCGGAGGGTGCCGAGCGTTTCCTGGCGATCGGCGACACGGCCCGCCTCGCGCTCACGGAGATGCGCCGCCTCCTCGGCGTCCTGCGCGAGGACGCCCCCGCCGAGCCCGCGGCGGCCGCGCCCCGCTCCCCGCAGCCGGGCCTCGACCAGCTCGTCACCCTGGTCGACGAGGCCCGCGCGGCGACCGGCACCGCCGTCCGCCTCATCGTCCGCGGTCGTGTCACCGCCCTCGATCCCGGCCTGGAACTCACCGCGTACCGCATCGTCCAGGAAGCCCTGACCAACGCCCGCCGGCATGCGCCCGGCGTCGCCGTCGACGTCGAACTGCACTACAGGGAGAGCCAGTTGGCGATACGTGTACGGGACTGCGGCCCGGGCACGGGGGCCGGCGAGCCGGGTCACGGCCTGCTCGGCATGCGTGAACGCACGGCGATGGCAGGCGGCACCCTGCACGCGGGGCAGGCCCCGGCCGGCGGGTTCCTGGTCGAGGCCGTGCTGCCGGTGCGGAGCGCCGCCCGGTGAACGGCATCCGCATCGTCGTCGCCGACGACCAGGACGTCGTACGGGCCGGCTTCGGGGCGCTGCTCGGCAGCCAGCCGGACTTCACGGTCGTCGGCAGCGCACCCGGCGGCGCCGAGGCGGTCCGCGTCTGCCGCGAGGTCCGCCCCGACCTCGTCCTCATGGACGTCCGCATGCCGGGCATGGACGGCATCGAGGCGACCCGTCGCATCACCCGCGACCTGCCGGACACCCGCATCGTGATGCTGACGACCTTCGACCTCGACGAGTACGTGTACGACGCGCTCGCCGCCGGTGCCAGCGGTTTCCTGCTCAAGGACATGCAGGCCGAGCGGCTCTTCGAGGCGGTGCGGGTGGTCGCGGCGGGCGAGGCGCTGCTCGCGCCGACGGTCACCCGCCGCCTGATCGCCGAGTTCACCCGGCTGCGCCCGCGCGCGGTGCCCGAACAGGCCCTCGCCGTCGACGCGTTGACCCCGCGCGAGCGCGAGGTGCTGCGGCTGATCGCCGAGGGCCTGTCCAATCAGGAGATCGCCCGGCGTCTGGTCGTCGGCGGGGAGACCGTGAAGACCCACGTCAGCCGGGTGCTCGCCAAGCTGGGGGTGCGCGACCGGGCGCAGGCGGTGGTCGCGGCGTACGAGTCGGGACTCGTGGTGCCGCGCTCGGGCTGAGTCCTACGAGGCGGCGGACGACGCGGAGGCCGAAGGAGCCCCCGGCATCGTGTCCGTCGATTCGTGCGTCTCGTCCGGCGCCACCCCCATCGTCAGTGACGCCACGACGCCCTTGCCGATGTGCTTCTTGAGGTACTTGAGGTGCAGCAGGCCGCCCTCGGTGCCGTTGTCCGGGTAGATCGTGTCCTCGTCGAGCGTCGTACGGGCCGTGGTGTTCGTCGAGTACGGCGCGACCTCGGCCGAGGCGAGGACGGATGCCTCGGAGAAGAAGAGCTGGCCGGTGTGGCAGGTGTGGCCCCCCTCGTAGCCCGCGTCGGTCCACTCGCCGTCGACGTGCACCTTGACGTGGATGTGCACGCAGCGGCCCTGGTACCAGCCAGGGAAGACCGTCCTGAACGCGACGCGGCCGTGTTTGTCGGTCTTCCATGTGCCGCGCAGATAGCGCTCGTCGTCGGTGGGCACCTGGTGCCCGCCACCACCGCCACCGCCACCGGGACCGCCCGTCGGGGGCTCACCGGTGGGGGCGCCGGTGGGCTCACCGGTGGGGGCGCCGGTGGGCTCACCGGTGGGGGCGCCGGTGGGGGCGCCGGTGGGGGCGCCGGTGGGGGCGCCGGTGGGGGCGCCGGTGGGAGGCGTACCGCCGCCCCCGGAGCTCATGTCCTCGTAGCCGGAGTAGATCCCGACGGCGTTGCAGTGCCAGATGTCGACGGCGGCGTCCTTCAGCGGCTCGCACGTGTCCGCGTCGATCACCTTGAGGCTCAGCAGGAGCGGGATGCCCTCCTGGTCCTCGGTGATGTCGCGGCGGAGCTTGTCGGCGTCGATGTAGTACGGGCCCTCGGTGGTCTCCGTGGTGAGCCGATAGCAGGCGTCCGTGCCCGACGCCGTGTCGTCGGCGAACGCTCCACCCTCCGTGAGGGTGCCGGCGATCCCCACGGCCGCGACGGTCGCGCCGGCCGCCAGGATGGCCCTCCGTCGGGTCAACTCTCTTTTGTGTGAAGCTACTTGGGGCTCAGGTTGCTCAGTCGGATCGGTCATGGGCGTGGACGCTAGGGGCCGAAGCTGTCAGGGCCATGGGTGCGGACTGTGAATCAGGGCTGTGTATCAGGACTGTGTATCAGGGCCGCGCATCAGGCTGTGCATCACCCGGAAACGTCAGGGCCCCCGCTCCGGCGTGCGGAGCGGGGGCCCTGAGGTGAACTGCCGTACGGTGCCGGTTACTTCTTCTCGACCGGCTTGCGCAGCTGGATGTTGAGCTCGCGCAGGCGCGTCTCGTCCAGCTCGGTCGGGGCGCCCATCATCAGGTCCTGCGCGTTGCCGTTCAGCGGGAACGAGATCGTCTCCCGGATGTTCGGCTCGTCCGCGAGGAGCATGACGATGCGGTCGACACCCGGGGCGATCCCGCCGTGCGGCGGGGCGCCGAAGCGGAACGCGCGGAGCATGCCCGCGAACTCGGCCTCGACCGTCTCGGCCTCGTAGCCCGCGATCTCGAACGCCTTCAGCATGATGTCGGGCTCGTGGTTCCGGATCGCGCCGGAGGACAGCTCGATGCCGTTGCAGACGATGTCGTACTGCCAGGCCAGGATGTCGAGCGGGTCCTTCTCCTCCAGGTCCTGCATGCCGCCCTGCGGCATGGAGAACGGGTTGTGAGAGAAGTCGATCTTGCCGGTCTCCTCGTCCTTCTCGTACATCGGGAAGTCGACGATCCAGCAGAAGCGGAAGACGCCCTCTTCGAAGTGCCCGGCGCGCTTGGCGGCCTCGACCCGGACGGCGCCCATGATCTTGGAGACCTCGTCGTACTCGCCCGCGCCGAAGAACACGGCGTGGCCGGCGGCGAGACCCAGACGCTCGGTGAGGACCTTGACGTTCTCCTCGGTGAGGAACTTGGCGATCGGGCCCGCGAACGCGCCGTCCTCGCCCACGCGGATCCAGGCCAGGCCCCTGGCGCCCTGCTCGACCGCGTAGTCACCGAGGCCGTCGAAGAACTTGCGGGACTGCGAGGCGGTGTCCGGGACGGGCAGCGCGCGCACGTGCTTGCCCGCGAACGCCTTGAACTCCGAGCCCTCGAACACGTCGGTGATGTCGACGAGCTCCAGCTTGGCGCGCAGGTCCGGCTTGTCGTTGCCGTACTTCAGCATCGACTCGCGGAACGGGATCCGCGGGAACGGGGAGGTGACCTCGCGGCCGCCGCCGAACTCCGTGAAGATCTCCGTCATGAGCTTCTCGATGGGCTGGAAGACGTCTTCCTGCTCCACGAAGCTCATCTCGACATCGAGCTGGTAGAACTCGCCCGGCGAGCGGTCCGCGCGGGCGTCCTCGTCGCGGAAGCAGGGCGCGATCTGGAAGTAGCGGTCGAAGCCCGAGATCATCAGCAGCTGCTTGAACTGCTGCGGGGCCTGCGGCAGCGCGTAGAACTTGCCCGGGTTCAGGCGGGACGGGACGACGAAGTCGCGGGCGCCCTCGGGGGAGGTCGCGGCGAGGATCGGCGTCGCCATCTCGTTGAAGCCGAGGGCGACCATCTTCGAGCGGATCGAGGCGATCACGGCGGAGCGCAGCATGATGTTGCGGTGCATGCGCTCGCGGCGCAGGTCGAGGAAGCGGTACTCCAGGCGCCGCTCCTCGTTCACGCCGTCGTCCGCGTTGATCGTGAACGGGATCTGCTGGGCCGCGCCGAGCACCTCGACCTCGGCGGCCTCGATCTCGATCTCGCCGGTGGGCAGCTCGCCGTTCACGTTGTCCGCGCCGCGGGAGACGACCTTGCCGTCCACACGGACGACGGTCTCCTTGGTGAGCTTGTCGAGGACCTCGGCGGCCTTCGTGCCCGGGCGGGCGACGAGCTGCGTGATGCCGTAGTGGTCGCGCAGATCGATGAAGAGGATGCCGCCCAGGTCTCGGCGATTGTGCAGCCAGCCGCTCAGCCGGACGTCGGTGTCGACGTCAGAGGCGCGGAGCTCGCCGCAGGTGTGGGACCTGTACCGATGCATCGTCGTTCATCCAGCCTTTGCGCTTGGGGTTCCCGGGGAGACAACCCGGATCTCCCCAAGGGTACCGGCCGCCTCAAGATCGCTCTTCAAATACTCTCGGTGGCACTTCCCGATCACCTCTTCCTAAAGTGGGGCAATGCTCACTGGTGACCCCCTCCCTCCGCTGGAGGACGTCCTCGCCGCTCTCGCGACCGGTCTGTGGCGCTGGGACAACCGAGCGGGTCTGGTCACCTTCGACGCGGAGGCCGCCCGCCTCGTCGGGCTGCCCGCGGAGGTCACCACGCTGTCCGAGGCGGGCGCCCGGGCCCGCTTCCACCCGGTCGACTGGAACGAGATAGACGGCGTCGTCCGCCTCGCCGTCGCCGAGGGCACCCTCGCCGAGGCCCGGCTGCGCATCATGGACGACCAGGGTCACGTCATCCGCACGGTACGCAGCCGCTCCAGGCCGGTGATGCACGGCGACGCCCCGGACTCGTACGAGCTGGTCGGCACCCTCCAGGAGGTCGCCGAGCCCCCGCCCGGCGCCTCGTCGCGCACCCCCGTCACCGGCGACTGGCGCCGCTCCCGCGAGGCGTTCCTGCTCGACGCGGGCCGCGCCCTCGCGGAGGCCGACTCGACGGCCGAGGTCATGCGGGTCGCGGCGGGCCTGTCGATGCCCGGGTTCTCGCCGGACGGCCTCGCCGTGTTCGGCGTCGCGGGCGACCGGCTCACCGTCATCGGCCACCACGGGCACCAGCCGGGTGCCGAGGGCCCCTTCACCGACATGGATCTGGCCACGGACTATCCGGCGGCGGAGGTCTGCCGCACGGGCCGGGCCGTCTACCTCTCGTCACCCGCGGAGTACCGGCGCCGCTACCCGGCCGCCTGGCCGCTGGCCGCCCGCTTCGAGCGGCAGTCCTGGGCGTTCCTGCCGCTGGTCGTCGCGGGCCGCACGATCGGCGCGTGGATGGCGGGCTTCGCGTACCCGGTCACCTTCAGCCCGGACGAGCGCTCGGTCCTCACCACCGTCGCCCGCATGCTGGCGCAGGCCCTCTCCCGGGCCGGGGTCGCCGAGTCGGAGCGCGAGCTCACCGACGGCCTGCAGAAGTCGATGCTGCCCACGCTGGGCCCCGAGATCCCCGGCATGACCATCGCCGCCCGCTACGTCCCGACCGGCGGCGGCCTCCAGGTCGGCGGCGACTGGTACGACATGATCCCGCTGCCCAACGGCCGGATCGCCCTGGTCATCGGCGACGTGCAGGGCCATGACGTGCGCGCCGCGGGACTGATGGGCCAGCTGCGTATCGCGCTGCGCGCCTACGCCGCCGAGGGCCACCGCCCCGACGCGGTCCTCTCCCGCGCCTCCCGCTTCCTGTACGGGATCACCGACAACCGGACCGACGAACTGAGCGCGCGCTTCGCGACCTGCCTGTACGTCGAGGTCGACCCGGCCACCGGCACCCTGGAGATCGCCCGCGCGGGCCACCCCGACCCCGCGATACGCACCGCCGACGGCACGGTCCTGATGCGCCCCACCGCGGGCGGCCTGCCGCTCGGCATCGACCCGGACGCCGACTACCCGACGACCCGCCTCGTCCTGGAGTCCGGCGAGACGCTCCTCCTCTGCACCGACGGCCTGATCGAGACGGGCGGGCACGATCTCGACTCCGGCTGGGCCCGGCTGCGCACGACGCTGGAGAACGGCCCCGCCGCACAGCTGGAGGAGCTGGCCGACGCGCTCGTACAGGCGGTCCACGGGCCGTCCTCGCACCACACCACGGGCCCGCTCGCGGATCGCCGCGAGGACGACATAGCGCTCCTGCTGCTGCGCCGTACGACCGAGTCGCGGATGCCCACCACGGCCCGCCGCACCGCGATGACCATCGCCCAGGCCGAGCCCGAGCGGATCGCCACCGCCCGTCAGCAGCTGCGCGAGCTGCTGCACGACTGGGCCGACGAGGACCAGGTCGACTCGGCGGTCCTCATGGTCTCCGAGATGGCCACCAACGTCCTGGTGCACACCGACGGCGACGCCCTCCTGGTCGCCGAGGTCAGCTGTGTCCAGGACGGCACGCGCCGGCTCCGCGTGGAGGTCGCGGACGCCTCGGACGACCTGCCGCACAAGCGCAGGCCCGGCGAACTCGCCTCGTCCGGGCGGGGGTTGGTGCTGATGGAGCTGCTCGCCCAGAAGTGGGGCGTGGACCCCAGGGGCGAGGGCAAGAGCATCTGGTTCGAGCTCTACGAGCCGTCACCCGATCAGCCTGTTTCACGTGAAACAGAGGGCTCCACCGGGTCCGCGTAGCGGCCCCGCAGCTCCCCGATGACCCCGAACGCGGCGGCCACCACCGGTACCGCGAGCAGCATCCCGAGGATCCCCGCGACCGAGGCGCCCGCCGCGATGGCCAGCATCACCATCGCCGGATGCATCTGCACCGTGCGCGACTGGATCATGGGCTGCAGGATGTGCCCCTCCAGCTGCTGCACCGCGAGGATCACGCCGAGCGCCCACAGAGCGATCACGAGTCCCCGGTCGGCGAGCGCGACGAGGACGGCGACGGCGCCGGAGATGGTGGCGCCCAGGTAGGGGATGTACGCGCCGACGAAGACCAGCGCGCCCAGGCCCACCGCGCCCGGAACCCGCAGGATCAGCAGGCCGACCGTGATGCACACCGCGTCGATGAGGGCGATGAAGGTCGTGCCGCGCATGAAGCCCGAGACGGCCTCGAAGGCCCGGCGGCCCATCGCTTCGATGACCGGTCCCGTGCCGCGCGGCGCGATGGCGTGCGCGAGGCCCACGGCCCGGTTGGAGTCCTTCAGGAAGAAGAAGGTCAGCAGCAGCGCGAGCACGCTGGTCGCAAGCAGCGAACCGAGCACGGAGAGCCCGGCGAGGACTCCGCTGGCCAGGCTCGATCCCCATTTGGTCAGCAGGTTCTTGGCGTTGTCGGCGATGTTGCCGAGATCGTCGGCGCCGGTGATCCCGAGGTGGTCGCGGAACCAGTCCCCGGCCTGTTGCAGGGAGTCGACGATCTGTTCACCGGAGTCGATGAGGGACTTGACGACGATGTATCCGGCGCCGCCGACGACGGCGACCAACGCGACGCAGGTGAGGGCGGCGGCCAGCGCCCGCGGCACCTTCTTCTTGATCAGCCAGTCGAAGACCGGCGCGAGCAGCGCGGTGCCGAGCAGCGCGAGCAGGGTGGGCGTGACCGCCGACTTGAAGACGACGCAGAGCCAGACGCCGACGGCGGCGACCCCGATGACGAGCAGCGCCACGGCGCACCAGGCTGCGGTGCGCCGAGCGCCGTCGGGAAGCAGCGGCTTGCTGTCCGGCTTACTGGTGTCCACGCAGCCAGGCGATCACGTCTCGGCCGGGCCCACCTTCCGGGCGGGCCCAGCCGGGTGACGTGCAGTCAGCTGGTGTGCGGCAGGCGCTCCGCGCTGGGGACGACGCCCAGGCGGCCGGCCTGGAAGTCGTCGAAGGCCTGCTGGAGCTCGGCCTTGGTGTTCATCACGAACGGGCCGTAGTGCGCCATGGGTTCGCGGATGGGCTGTCCGCCCAGGATCACGACCTCCAGGTCGGGGGTGTTCCCGTCCTGGGACTCGTCGGCCCGCACGGTCAGCGACGAGCCCGCGCCGAACACGGCCGTCTGCCCGGTGTGGACGGGCCGGCGGTCGGTGCCCACGGTGCCGCGTCCGGCGAGGACGTAGACGAGTCCGTTGTAGTCCTCGCGCCAGGGCAGGGTCGCCTCGGCGCCGGGGCGGATCGTGGCGTGCACCATCGTGATCGGGGTGTGCGTGATGCCGGGGCCCTCGTGGCCGTCGAACTCACCGGCGATGACGCGAAGGAGCGCGCCGCCGTCGGCCGTGGTGAGCAGCTTGACCTGGCCACCGCGGATGTCCTGGTACCGCGGGTCCTGCATCTTGTCCTTGGCGGGCAGGTTCACCCACAGCTGCAGGCCGTGGAAGAGGCCGCCGGACATGACGAGGGACTCCGGCGGCGCCTCGATGTGCAGCAGGCCGGAGCCCGCCGTCATCCACTGGGTGTCGCCGTTGGTGATGGTGCCGCCACCGCCGTGCGAGTCCTGGTGGATGAAGGTGCCGTCGATGATGTACGTGACGGTCTCGAAGCCGCGGTGCGGGTGCCAGGGCGTGCCCTTGGGCTCTCCGGGCGCGTACTCCACCTCGCCCATCTGGTCCATCATGATGAACGGGTCGAGGTACTTGTAGTTGATCCCGGCGAACGCGCGGCGCACCGGGAATCCCTCCCCCTCGAATCCGCCGGGGGCGGTCGTCACGGCGAGCACCGGGCGCGCCACGGCGTCGGCGGGCGCGGACACACGGGGCAGGGTCAGCGGGTTCTCGACGGTCACAGCGGGCATGGCGGCCTCCTCAAGCTCTGCCATCAATTTAGTTGAACAGTGAACATCTCGCAAGCCCCGCGTTATTCCGGGCGGGCCGCCAGGGGTCCTCGGGGGTCCTGAGGGGGGTGCCGCGGGGGCACTGCGGGGGCTTCGGGAGCGCACCTCCCGGACATACGCGAGAGCGGGCCCGGACGGGTGTTCAGCCCGCCCGGGCCCGCTCTCGCGCTGTGCGACGTGGTGCGTCAGCCGTACATGCGGCGCATCGCGAAGTCGACCATCTGCTCGACGGCCTTCGCGTCGAAGACCATCCGATGCTCGCCCTCCATGTCGAGGACGAAGCCGTACCCGGTGGGCAGCAGGTCGATCACCTCGGCGCCGGTGATGACGAAGTACTTGGACTCCTTGCCCGCGTACCGGCGCAGCTCCTTGAGCGTGGTGAACATGGGGATCACCGGCTGCTGGGTGTTGTGCAGCGCGAGGAACCCGGGGTTGTCGCCGCGCGGGCAGTAGACCTTCGACGACGCGAAGATCTGCTGGAAGTCCTCGGCGGACATCGAGCCGGTGGTGAACGCGCGGACCGCGTCGGCGAGCGACGGCGGCGACGGCTCCGGGTACAGCGGCGCCTGCTGCCCGTATCCGCCCATGCCGCCCTGCGGGGGCATGCCCTGCTGCGGCGGGGCGTACTGCTGCCCGGCGCCCGCTCCGCCCGGGGTCCGCTCGTATCCGTACATGGGGGCAAGGGTACCGAGGGCGGGCGGGGTGATGGGCGCGGGATGGATTTCTGTAGTGGGGGCTAGTGAAAGGGCGGGGAGGGCTGCTACGTTATTTATGTAGTCGCCGATACAGAATTGCGTGGCGGGGGACGCCCGCGCGCCGACGGGGAGGAACAGGCATGGCAGCCAGGGGAATTGGGTCCGGCATCGCGTCCGGCATCGCGTCCGGCATCACATCCGGCGAGGTCACGGCGTACGCACGGACGGTGCGCGGCTCCGGGCCCGGCCTGCTCGTGGCGCACGGCGCGGGCGGCTCGGTCGAGGCGAACTACGGCCCGGTCCTGGAGACCCTGGCCGCGGCCCGCACGGTCGTCGGCGTCGACTATCCGGGCACGGGCGCCACCCCGCGCGCGACCTCACCGCTGCGGCTGGACGATCTGGCGGACCAGCTGGTGGCCGCGGCCGACGCCGAGGGCCTCGACCGATTCGCCGTATCGGGGTACTCGCTGGGCGGCGCGGTCGCCGTGCGGATCGCCGCCCGGCACCCCGAGCGCGTCACCGCCCTGCTGCTCACGGCCACCCTCGCCCGCCCCGACCACGACGTACGCCTCACCGTCGAGGTCTGGCGCACGCTCGCCGAAGCGGGCGACCTGGACACGCTGGCCCGCTTCACGATGCCGCGCGCCCTGAGCGAGGAGGCGCTGCGCTCACTGACCGACGAGCAGGTGGCGGCCGCCCTGACGGAGAGTGCGGCGACGACCCCGCCCGGCACCGCGGACCACGCCGACCTGGTCACACGGTTCGACGTGCGCGCGGACCTGGCCCGGATCGCGGCGCCGACGCTGGTGACGGTGACGACGAAGGACCGCCTGGTCCCGCCCGCCGTGCAGCGCGAGCTGGCCGCCGGCATCACCGGCGCCCGCGTCGCGGAACTCCCGACCGGCCACCTCCCGTTCGCCGAACTGCCTGACGCATGGGGCACGTTGATGGTGGAGTTCCTCGCGGAGACCGCGGGATGAGCGAGGCGCGGCGCCCGCTCCGCCCGCCCAGCGGAAGCGGAAGCGTTCGTCACAGTTGACCCCAGAGGGGTTGATTCTTATTACCGGCGGGTAGCATCCTGGTGGTTACTAGTTAGTACGCGTACGAGATCGACCGACGTCGATCCCTCCCAAGCCTTTACGGAGCCGTCGCCATGGGGCACTACAAGTCGAATCTCCGCGACATCGAGTTCAACCTCTTCGAGGTGCTCGGCCGCGACAAGCTGTACGGCACCGGCCCGTTCGGGGAGATGGACGTCGAGACCGCCAAGAGCATCCTCGAAGAGGTCGCCCGCCTCGCCGAGACCGATCTGGCCGACTCCTTCGCGGACGCCGACCGCAACCCGCCGGTCTTCGACCCGGAGACCAACACCGCGCCGGTCCCGGCGTCCTTCAAGAAGAGCTACCAGGCCTTCATGGACTCCGAGTACTGGCGTCTGGGCCTGCCCGAGGAGATCGGTGGCACGACCGCCCCGCGCTCGCTCATCTGGGCCCACGCCGAGCTGATCCTGGGCGCCAACCCGGCCGTGTGGATGTACGCGTCCGGCCCGGCCTTCGCCGGTGTCCTCTTCGAGGAGGGCAACGAGGCGCAGAAGAAGATCGCCGAGATCGCCGTCGACAAGCAGTGGGGCTCGACGATGGTCCTGACCGAGCCGGACGCCGGCTCGGACGTGGGCGCCGGCCGCACCAGGGCCGTCCAGCAGGACGACGGATCCTGGCACATCGAGGGCGTGAAGCGGTTCATCACGTCCGGCGAGCACGACATGTCGGAGAACATCCTCCACTACGTCCTCGCCCGCCCCGAGGGCCACGGCCCCGGCACCAAGGGCCTCTCCCTCTTCCTGGTCCCGAAGTTCGAGTTCGACTGGGAGACCGGCGAGCTGGGCGAGCGCAACGGCGTGTACGCGACCAACGTCGAGCACAAGATGGGCCTCAAGGCGTCCAACACCTGCGAGATGACGTTCGGCGACCAGCACCCCGCCAAGGGCTGGCTGATCGGCGACAAGCACGACGGCATCCGCCAGATGTTCCGCATCATCGAGTTCGCCCGCATGATGGTCGGCACGAAGGCGATCTCGACGCTGTCGACCGGTTACCTGAACGCCCTGGAGTACGCCAAGGAGCGCGTGCAGGGCCCCGACCTCGCCCAGTTCATGGACAAGGCCGCGCCGAAGGTCACCATCACGCACCACCCGGACGTGCGCCGCTCGCTGCTCACGCAGAAGGCGTACGCGGAGGGCATGCGCTCGCTCGTGCTGCACACCGCCTCCGTCCAGGACGCGATCCAGGTCAAGGAGGCGAACGGCGAGGACGCCTCGACCGAGCACGCGCTGAACGACCTGCTCCTGCCGATCGTGAAGGGCTACGGCTCGGAGAAGGGCTACGAGCAGCTCGCGCAGTCGCTGCAGACCTTCGGCGGCTCCGGCTTCCTGCAGGAGTACCCGATCGAGCAGTACATCCGTGACTCCAAGATCGACACCCTCTACGAGGGCACGACCGCGATCCAGGGCCAGGACTTCTTCTTCCGGAAGATCGTCCGCAACCAGGGCGCCGCGCTGAACGGCCTCGCCGAGGAGATCAAGAAGTTCCTCGCGGTCGAGACCGGCGGCGAGGAGCTGGCCGCGGCCCGCGAGTCCCTCGCCAAGGCCGCCGTCGAGCTGGAGGCCATCGTCGGCGTCATGCTGACCGACCTGGCCGCCACCGAGCAGGACCCGAAGAACATCTACAAGGTCGGCCTGAACACGACCCGGCTGCTCATGGCCTCCGGTGACGTGGTCGTCGGCTACCTGCTGCTGAAGGGCGCGGCCGTCGCCGCGGAGCGGCTGGCCGCCGGGGACGCGGGCAAGGACACCGCGTTCTACCGGGGCAAGGTCGCCGCGGCGACGTTCTTCGCGGCGAACGTCCTGCCGGGTGTCACGGGTGCGCGCAAGCTCGCCCAGGGCACGAGCGAGGCGGGGCTCGGCGTGATGGAGCTGGACGAGGCGTCGTTCTGACCCGCACCTGACGCACGGCCCGTCACCCCTCGCCCGGGGCGGCGGGCCGTTCCGTCCGCCGGGTGCGGTTGCTTCGCGGGCGCGGGTGCGTCGTGGCCTGGCGAGCGGAGCCCGCTTCCAGGGGCGCGGGGAACCGCGCGAGAAGCCCCACCGGCCCGCGGCCGCGAACGGTGGCGCACCCGGCGGAAGAACAGGCGCGGACCACCGAGGGCGGGCCCGGTGGGGCCCGCATTACGCTGGCGTCATGCACACACCCACCGGCCCCAGCGGCTCTTTCGATCGCCGCCACACCGACGACCTGATGACCTTCCTCGCGGCGAGCCCCACGCCGTACCACGCCGTGGCGAACGTCGCCGCGCGCCTGGAGAAGGCCGGCTTCAAGCAGGTCGCGGAGACCGACGCCTGGGACGGTGAGGCGGGCGGCAAGTACGTCACCCGCGGTGGCGCGGTCATCGCCTGGTACGTGCCGCGGGGCGCGCAGGCCCACACCCCGTACCGGATCGTCGGCGGGCACACCGACTCCCCGAACCTGCGGGTGAAGCCGCAGCCCGACATGGGGAGCAACGGCTGGCGCCAGGTCGCCGTCGAGATCTACGGCGGCCCGCTGCTCAACTCCTGGCTCGACCGCGATCTCGGCCTCGCCGGGCGGATCACGCTGCGCGACGGCAGCGAGCGCCTCGTGAACATCGACCGCGCCCTGCTCCGGGTGCCGCAGCTCGCCGTGCACCTGGACCGCGGCGTGAACGCCGACGGCCTGAAGCTCGACAAGCAGCGCCACATGCAGCCGATCTGGGGCCTCGGCGGCGACGTCCACGAGGGCGATCTGCTCGGCTTCCTGGAGGACGAGTACGGCCTCGAGTCCGGCGCCATCACCGGCTGGGACCTGATGCCGTACTCCATCGAGGCGCCCTCCTACCTGGGCCGCGACCAGGAGCTCGTGGCCGGCCCGCGGATGGACAACCTGCTGTCCGTGCACGCCTGCGTCGCCGCGCTCACCGAGGTGAGCAAGCAGGAGGACCTGCCGTACATCCCGGTGCTCGCCGCCTTCGACCACGAGGAGAACGGGTCGCAGTCCGACACCGGCGCCGACGGCCCGCTGCTCGGCAACGTCCTGGAGCGCTCGGTGTTCGCACGCCGCGGCTCGCTGGAGGACCGGGCCCGCGCCTTCGCCGGAACGATCTGCCTGTCGTCCGACACCGGGCACGCCGTGCACCCCAACTACGCCGAGCGGCACGACCCGACCCATCACCCGCGCGCCAACGGCGGCCCGATCCTCAAGGTGAACGTCAACAACCGCTACGCCACCGACGGCGCCGGCCGCGCCGTGTTCGTCGCGGCGTGCGAGAAGGCGGGCGTGCCCTACCAGGCGTTCGTGTCGAACAACGCGATGCCGTGCGGCACGACCATCGGCCCGATCACCGCCGCCCGGCACGGGATCAAGACCGTCGACATCGGCGCGGCGATCCTCTCCATGCACAGCGTGCGCGAACTGTGCGGCGCGGACGACCCGTTCCATCTGGCGAACGCGCTGACGGCCTTCCTGGAGGGCTGATTCGCGTTCGTCGCGACTGCCGTGTGACGCGGAGGGGTTCGGGGTACCCGGACCCCTCAAGCAGATCCACACCCGTATCCACGTACACACGGCAGGAGGCAGACCTCATGAGCCTGGGGGGTTGCATCATCCTGATCGCCGTCGGCGCGATCCTCGCGTTCGCGACCGACTGGCAGATACAGGACGTCAATCTCGACCTCGTCGGCTGGATCCTGATGATCGTCGGGCTGATCGGGGTCTTCGCGTTCCGCAGCATCGGCAAGCGCCGTGGAATGCCGCCGAGCCACACGACCGTGATCGAGGAGGAGCGGGACCACCGCATCTGAGCCCCCCTTGCCACGTGACCGGTTGCTCCCGCCACGTACCCTGATCACCTGAGTTTTCGGGGTGATGGCCGGGGTGGCCGGGGGGAGCACTGCCGTGGAGTTCCGCCTGCTCGGAACGGTCGCCGTGGCCACGGAGAGCGGTGAACTGCCGCTCGGGCCCGCCAAGCGGCGCAGCCTGCTGGCCGCGCTGCTGCTGCGCCCCAACACCGCCGTCCCGCTGGACCAGTTGATCGACGCGCTGTGGCCCGAGGGTCCGCCCGCGCGCGGCAGGACCGTGGCGCAGGGCCATGTGTCGCGGCTGCGGGCGCTGCTCGCGCAGGGCGGGGCCGACGAGTGGGGCGTACGGCTGGTGACCCGCGGCGACGCGTACGTCCTGGAGATGCCGGAGACGCTGCTCGACGCCCACCGCTTCGAGGAGCTGGTCCGGCTCGCCCACGACCAGCGCCGCCCAGACGACGCCGCGGCCCTGCTGCGCGAGGCGCTCGGGCTGTGGCGCGGGCCCGCGCTGGTCGGCGTCGCCACCGCCGGGCCGCTGCGGGTCGCGGCGGACGGCCTGGAGCAGGCACGGATCAGCGCCGTCGAGCAACTCGCCCGCACCTACGGGGAGTTCGGCGACCACGCGCGGGCCGCCGCCCTGCTGCACGCCGAGGCCGTCGCCCACCCGATGCGGGAGTCCCTGGCGGCGGCACTGATGCGCGCCCTGTACCGGGCGGGTCGCCAGTCCGACGCCATCGACCAGTACCACCGCACCCGCACGCTGCTCGCCGACGAGCTGGGCGTCGACCCGGGGCACGCCCTGCGGGAGGCGTACGCGGAGATCCTCGCGGGGGACGGTTCCTCACCCGGGCCGGCGCCGGTGCCGGGCCGGGAGCCGGGCCGGGAGACGGGCCGGGAGACGGTGCCGGTCCGGGAGCCGGTGCCGAGCGCGCCCGGGCCCGATCTGCTGCCCCGGCCGCCCCGCGGATTCGTCGGCCGGGAGCGGGAACTGGCCGCGATCGGCGGGGCCGCGGGCCGCGAACACGCCGTCGTCGTCATCACCGGGCCCGCCGGGGCCGGCAAGACGGCCGCCGCCCTGCACTGGGCGCACACCGCCCGCGACGCCTACGACGGCGTCCTCTTCGCCGACCTGCGCGGCTTCAGCACGGACTCCCCCGCGGACACCGGCCCCGACGGCCATGACGGGCACGACGGGCACGAACCGGCCGACGTCCTGCGGGAGTTCCTCATCGCCCTCGGCGTCCCGGCACGTGAACTTCCCGAGACCCAGGGCGCGTTGGCCGCCGCCTACCGCGGCCGCACCGAGCGGCGCCGCATCCTCGTCGTCCTCGACAACGCCCGCACCGCCGCCCAGGTCCGCCCACTGCTCCCGGCCGGACCCGGCAGCGCCGCCCTGGTCACCTCGCGGCTGCGCCTGGACGGCCTCGCGGTCAGCGAACTCGCCCGCACCGTCGACATCGGGGTGCTCGACGGCGCCGCGTCCGCCGCGCTGCTCGCCGCCGCCACCGACGACCGACTCGCCGCCGAACCGGACACCGCCGCCCGGCTCGCCGCACTCTGCGCGGGACTGCCGCTCGCACTGCGCGTCGTCGCCGCCCGGGTCAACGCACGGCCGCAGTGGCCCCTGTCCGCCCTCGCCGACGAACTGGCCGACGAACAGCGCAGGCTGGCCCTCCTCGACGTGGGCGACACCGGCGTCGCGGCCGCGCTCCGGCTCACCCTGCGGGCCCTGCCCGCCGCCGCCCGGCGCCTGTTCCGCCTGCTCGGCGCCCTCCCGGGCCCCGATCTCGACCGGTACGCCGCGGCCGCGCTCACCGCGACACCGCCCGCCGAGGCCGCCGCGGACCTGGACCGGCTGGCCGACGCCCACCTCGTGACGGAACGGGCGCCGGGCCGGTACGGCATGCACGACCTGGTGCGGCTGTACGCGCGCGGCCTCGTGGACCCGGCGGAGTCCGCCCCCGGGACCGGCGACGCGGAGCCCACGGCCGAGGCACTCACCCGCCTCCTCGACCACTACCTGCGCACCGCCCTGCGGGCCGCCGCCGTCGCCGAACCCGACGACCGGCCCTGCTGCACGCCACCCGCCGGCCTGCGCGCCGACCACGGCGGGCCGCCGCTGCCCGACCGGGCGAGCGCGCTGGGCTGGTACGCGGCCGAGCGCGAGAACCTCGCGGCCGCCACCGCCGCCGCCCACGCGGCGGGACTCGACGACCGGGCCTGGCGGCTCGCCGTCCTCCAGTGGCCGTACATCGTCGGATACGTCCGCGACGACTGGGTGCCCCTGCTGCAACAGGGACTCGACGCCGCGGTCCGGCTCGGCGACCCGGACGCCGAGTCCCGGATCCGGGCCCTGTACGGCTGGGTGCTCACCGAGGAGGGGCGGCTCACCCAGGCCCTGCACCACCTGGAGCTGGCGCCCGCACTCGCCGCCCGCGCCGGCGACCCGTCCAGCGAGGCCACCGCCCTGGTCAACCTCGCCCTCGCCATGGACCGCGAGGGACCGCCCGGCGCCGCCTCCCTCGCCCATGTCGCGCGCGCGGCCGATCTCGCCCACGCCGCCGACGACGTACTGACCGAGCTGCTCGCCCTGGACCACCGGGCCCGCCAGCTGCTCGCCCGCGCCGACCATCACGCCGTACTCGCCTGTACGGAGCGCGGGGCGACGCTGCCCGGCGCGGGCACCGAGGGCCTCGCCCCGCTGCGCCGCATCTCGCTGCGCGTCTCGCGCGGCACCGCCCTGCTCGCGCTCGGCGAGCTCGAAGCGGCCCGCACGTGTCTGCGCGAGGCCCACGAGGACGCGCTGCGGCGGGGTTTCGAGCAGGGAGTGCGAGAGGCGAACGCCCAGCTCAGCGCGGTCGACAAGCGCTCGGCAGCGGAACGGTGACGGGGCACTAGCGCGGGAGCGACGGAACGGCGACGGCACCGGGCACTGTAGTGATCACAGCGGCCCACCCACCGACCGGGCGGCCGCACGGAACCGGGGGAGTACCACCATGACCCGCACCAGCATCCGCACCCGCACCGCCGTCCTCGCCGCCACCGCCGCCGCGCTCGGCCTGACGCTGACCGCCTGCTCCGGCGACGGGTCCGGGACGAAGGACGAGGGCGCGGCCGCCAAGTCGTCGACCACCGCAGCCGCCTCGTCCTCCGCGTCGACCGAGGACAGCGCCACCGACACGGGCTCCGACACCGGCACGGGTGCGACCAAGGCCGACGCCGCCAAGAAGACCTCCACCGGAACCGGAACCGGAACCGGCGCGGCCGCGAAGTCGGCCCCCGAGTGCAAGGTCACCTCGCTCTCGTACACCCTCAAGCGCAGGTTCCCCGAGCAGCAGGGCGACCACCTGCTCATCACCGCGGTGAACACGTCCGGCAGCGCCTGCACGGTGCAGAAGTTCCCTGTCGTGACCCCGGGCGGCGCCAACGGTGACGTCCCGGTGGCCAAGGACGACGTACGGCCCGCGCAGCCGCTGCTCGTCCCGGCCGGCGGCACCGTCTACTCGGCGCTCCCCGTCTACCAGGAGACCAAGGCCGAGGACGACTACTTCACGTCGATCCGGCTGTCCCTGGTGAGGAACGACGCGGACGCCTCCGGCGCGTCCGTCACGCTGAAGACGCCCGGCGAGGTCGAGTACGCGGGCAAGCGCGCCGACGGCATCGAGGTCCTCTCCTGGAACCCGAAGAAGCCGTTCGACTTCTGAGAATTCGACTTCTAGGAAGCCGTGTCGGGCTCGTCCATCCCCGCGAGCACCAGCGGCAGCCGCTCCGCCCCGCCTTCCCCGACCACCACGACCGGGACGCCCCAGTCCTGCTGGTGGACGTGGCAGGCGGGGTACTCGTTCGCCGGGTCGTCGTCGCAGGACGCGGCCATCGCGGAGACGTGCAGCACGCCGTCCGTGATGTCCGGGTTCAGGACCAGCTCGCGGGAGAGGCCGGTGCCCGCGCCGTCTCCGGACACGAGCAGCTCCGGCGGGGTCGACGAGACGAGCAGCCGGGTCGAGGGACCGTACCGGGTGTCGAGCTTCTGGCCCGCCGGCGCCTGGAACACCACGTCCAGCCGCAGCTTCCCGCCCGCCACCTCGGTGGCGGCGCGCTGCGTGCGGTGGGCGACCGCGTCGACGCGTACCGCTTCCTCCGGCAGCCGCAGCCGGGTCAGCCGGTGCCGCGCGGACTCCACGACCACGATGTCACCGGAGTCGCCCACCAGGACGGCGTCGCTCGGCTCCCTCACGTCGGTCGCGAGCGTGGTCACTTGACCGGTCGCCGGGTCGTAGCGGCGCAGCGCGTGGTTGTACGTGTCCGAGACCGCGACCGAGCCGTCGGGCAGGGCCGTGACGCCCAACGGGTGCTGGAACAGGGCCTGTTCGGCGTCTCCGTCGCGGTGACCGAAGTCGAAGAGGCCGGTGCCGACGGCCGTGTGCACGACGCCTTCCCGGTCCACCCAGCGCAGCGCCGACGTCTCCGAGTCGGCCACCCACAGCCGCTCCTGCGTGGCGGCGAGCCCGGACGGCTGCGCGAACCAGGCCTCGGCGCCGGGCCCGTCGACCAGGCCCTCGTTCGTCGTCCCCGCCGCGACGGCCACGACGCCCGCCCGGGGGTCGTACGTCCACAGCTGGTGCACGCCGGCCATGGCGATCCACACCTTGCCGCCGAAGACGGCCACGTCCCACGGCGAGGACAGATCGATCTCGCGGGCCGGACCGCTGGTCGGCGACCCCCGCCACCACTGCCGGCCGGTGCCGGCGAGCGTCGAGACGGCGCCGCTCCGCAGGTCCACGGCGCGCAGCGCGTGATTCACGGTGTCGGCGACGACGACCGTGTCCTCGTCGAGGAGGGCGAGGCCCTGCGGCTCGTTGAAGGAGTCGGGGCCGAGGCCGCGCTCCCCGCTCCCGATCCGCCGCACCACGGTCTCCCCGTCGGCCGCCAGCTCCACCAGCTGATGCCGGGTCGTGTCGCTGACCAGGAGGTTCCCGGAGGGCAGCAGCAGCGCCTTGCCGGGGAAGCGCAGGTCGCCCGCGACCGGCTCCGGCGCGACGTACGGCCCGTCACCGCGCCGCAGCGTCCCCTTCGCCCCGTGCTCGGCCTCCAGCTCCTCGACGAGCGCGGCGATGGCGTGCGCGTGCCCCTCACCGGCGTGCTGCGCGACGACGTACCCCTCGGGGTCGATCACCACGAGCGTGGGCCAGGCGCGGACCGCGTACTGCTTCCAGGTCGCGAGCTCCGGGTCGTCGAGGACCGGGTGCTCGACCCCGTACCGCTCGACGGCGTCGACGACGGCCGCGTGCTCGGCCTCGTGCACGAACTTCGGCGAGTGCACCCCGATGATCACGACGGTGTCGCGGTGCTTCTCCTCCAGCTCGCGCAGCTCGTCGAGGACGTGCAGGCAGTTCACACAACAAAATGTCCAGAAATCCAGAATGACGATGCGTCCGCGCAGGTCGGCGAGGGTGTACTCGGTCCCGCCCGTGTTCAGCCAGCCGCCTTCGCCGACCAGCTCGGGGGCGCGGACACGGGCACGGCGGGCTGCTGGGGCGGGCGCTGCGTCGTTCATGATTCAAGGGTGCCACGCGGTCTTCGAGCGGTGCTCTCAGGCGTGCCAGACGTGCCCCGTCGTCGAGTCCACGTGCTCCGGTACGGGATCGTGGGCGTCCCCCGTCGACGACGTGCCGGACGGTTCGAGGACGAGGAGGGCGGTGCCGGGGGCCGCGTGCGGTTTGTGCCAGGTGCCGCGGGGGACCGTGAAGACCGCGCCGCGGGGCAGGGTCACCGCGCGCTCGCCGTCCTGCTCGCGCAGCGCGATCGTGAGCTCTCCCTCGACGACCAGGAAGAACTCGTCGGTGTCCTCGTGGACGTGCCAGACGTGCTCGCCCTCGGCCTTGGCGAGGCGGACGTCGTAGTCGTTGACGGTGGTGACGATGCGGGGGCTCCACAGCGCGTCGAAGGTCTTCAGTGCCTCGGTGAGGGCGACGGGTTCCATGGCTTCATCGTGCGGCGGCCGCCGCCCGCGTACGAGTGCTAGAAATCGCACATGCCGCAAGGATCCTCGCAGCCAGTGCCGCACCGGGTCGTCGTCCTCGTCGACGAGGGCATCAACCCCTTCGAGGTCGGTGTCGCCACCGAGGTCTTCGGCCTCCCACGGCCCGAACTCGGCCGCCGCACACCCCTGTACGAGCTGACGCTGTGCACCCCGGCCCCCGGGATCCGGATGAACCACGGCTTCTTCACGCTGACCGGGGCGGCCGGGCTCGACGCCGTGGACCGGGCCGACACGCTGATCGTGCCGGGGCGGCCGGACAACGTCGTACCGCGCGCCGAGGCCGTCCTCGACGCGATCCGGTACGCCCATGCGCGCGGCGTCCGCATCGCCAGTTTCTGCACGGGGGCCTTCGCGCTCGCCGAGGCGGGGCTGCTGGACGGGCGGCGGGCGACGACGCACTGGCGGTGGGCCGGGGAGTTCCGGGCGCTGCACCCGAAGGTGCTGCTCGAACCGGACGTGCTGTTCGTCGACGAGGGCGACGTGCTGACCGCGGCGGGCAGCGCGGCCGCGCTCGATCTCGGCCTGTACCTCGTGCGGCGCGACCACGGCGCCGAGATCGCGAACTCGGTGTCCCGGCGGCTCGTCTTCGCGGCCCACCGGGACGGCGGGCAGCGGCAGTTCGTGGAGCGGCCGGTGCCGAAGGTGCCGGACGCCTCGCTCGCGCCGCTGCTCGGCTGGGCGCAGGAGCGGCTCGACCGGCCCCTGACGGTCTCCGCGCTGGCCGCCCGTGCCGGGGTCAGCCCCGCCACGCTGCACCGCCGCTTCCGCACCGAACTGGGCACGACCCCGCTGGCCTGGCTCCTCGGCGAGCGCGTCGCCCTCGCCTGCCGGCTGATCGAGCGCGGCGAGGAACGCCTCGACGTGGTGGCCCGGCGCAGCGGCCTCGGCAGCGCGGCGAATCTGCGGGCGCGGGTGAAGCGGGAGACGGGGCTGAGTCCGTCGGCGTACCGGCGCAGATTCCGGACCGGGGTGGACGCCGGCCGCTAGGTCGTGTCCGCGCGCGGCGCCCGCCGTGTGTCAGGTTCCGAGGAGCTTCGCCTTGGCCGCCGCGAACTCCTCCGGCGTCATCAGCCCCTGCTGCACCAGCTGCCCCAGCTGGGCGAGCTGGTCCGCCAGGCTGGGGGCGCCGGTGGGCGCCGGCTGCTGTGCCGGAGGGGCCTGTTGTGCCGGAGGGGCCTGTTGTGCCTGGAGGTCGGCGATCTGCTGTTGCTGGTCCATCAGTTGCTGGTTCTGCTCGTACTCGTTCTGCTGCTTCCTCGCGGCGCTGCGCCCGGCCGCGTACGCCGTGCCGCCCACCAGGGCGCCGCGCAGCAGTGGACGGCCCGCGGGCCTGACCGCCGGGCGGATCGCCGGTCCTCGTCGCATGAACATCGCTGTCAGCTCCCGTTCCCGGCGGCCGCGTCGGCCACCGCGCGCAGATAGGCCGTGGCCGCTTCGTCGACGTGCTCCGGCGGGATGCGCACGGACGCCGCGATCCGGCCGCCCGCCTCCCGCACCGACTCCGCCGCGCGCTGCGCCCACACGTGCTCGACCAGCAGAAGGAGGGCGCAGTTGCCTTTGCCCAGGAGGCCGGCGGCCTCCTGAGCGTCCTCCGGGCCGATCAGGGTCGCCTCGTCCTCGTACCCGGGGCCGAGGACGGCCTTCAGCTCCTCGTACTCGTGCAGCTCGCTCGACGTCACCGAACCGTCCCCGGCCTTGGTGACGACGAGCGAGTCCATGACCCGGAGCGAGCCCTCACGGCGCAGGTCGGCGAGGGTGTCGACCACCCCGACCCGGAGCTCCTCCTCGGGGAAGGCCAGGACGATGAACTCCACCGGTCCCATGGCAACACCTCTCATACTCCACGTCCGCGTACGCAGTCGACGCCTTGTGGCATACGAACACCCCCAAGCCTTGCGCATCCTGGCATCGGCGGCTCCGCGACGTTCGGACAAATCCGGGCCCGGCGGCCCCCCGTACGGCCCAACGCGCCGCCCGGCCACCATCGGGCCGGGCGGCGCATGCGCTTGTGTGGCCGCATGAGCGAGACGAGCACCCTGGCCCGGGCGACGCGCTGGGCCACCACACGTGTGCGGGACCTCCAGGAGGAGTTCCCCTTCATCACGCGCATGACCCGGCAGATGGTCGCCGTGAACCTGCTCGACTCGGCGACCCGGCTCGCCGCGCAGACGTTCCTGACCGGGCTGCCGGTGCTGTTCGTCGCGGCGGCGTTCACCCCGGCCTCGGTGCGCGATCAGCTCGTCGACTCGCTGCGCTCCCTGCTCGGCCTCGACGGTGCCTCCCTGGACCAGGTCAGGCAGGTGTACGGCGCCCAGGACGGGGCCACCCGCAACACCACCGGGGTGATCGGCGTCCTGGTCCTGCTGGTCTCGGCGACCGCGTGCAGCCGGGCACTGCAGCGGGTCTGCGAGCGGGCCTGGCATCTGCCGCCCGGCAAGTTCTCGCTGGTCGCCTGGCGCTGGCTCGCCTGGCTCGCGGTGTGGCTGGTCGCGCTCGTCGCCCAGGGCCTGCTGCGCGACGGATTCGGCGCGGGCCTGTGGGTGGGCGTCCCGCTGACCCTGCTGACCAGCACTCTTCTGTGGTGGTGGACCCAGCACCTGCTGCTCGGCGGGCGGGTGACCTGGCTGCCGCTGCTGCCCGGCGCGCTGCTCACCGCCGTCGGCGTGGTCGCGCTGACGGTCGCCTCGCGGATCTACATCCCGCGCACCCTGGACCGCTCGCTGGCCCAGTTCGGGCCGCTGGGGCTGGTGTTCACCCTGCTGTCCTGGCTGATCGTGCTGTTCACGGTGGTGTGCGTGGGGATCGCCGCGGGCTATGTCATCGCGCAGGAGCGGCCGGTGGCGCGGCTGCTTCGGAGGGATCCGGCCCGGGCAGCGCGGGAGCGTCCAGGAACTCGATGACGGCGAGCGCGCAGACCGCGCACACCGCGATCCAGGCGACGACCGCGCCCGTCGGGTAGTTCCAGGCGATCAGGACGGCGGCCGCGACGGCCGCCACCGTCCAGTTCAGCCACCTGCGCATCCGGTGCACCCACGGTCCCACCGGCCCGAACGTGCCCACGTTGGTGGCGTCCCGTACGGAGCCGATCGCGCCGGTCCACGCGCCGCGCACCGCCCGCGCCCAGCGGCCGGGACCGCCCAGCCAGGACGCGAGGGCCACCACCGCGCCGAGTACGGCGACGACGCGTACCGCCGTGCGCAGGAAGCGGACCAGGGTGTCGTAGACGCTGCCGGCCGCGGCCCGGGAGACGTCCGGGGGCAGCGCGTCGAGGTAGACCGCGCGGCCGATCCACAGCGCGAGGCCGAGCACGAGCGCGCCGACGGCGACCGCGAGGGCCGCGGTGATCAGCGCGCGGCGGCGGCGCCGGGCCAGCAGAACCGCGCCGGCCGCGAGCACGAGGACGATCAACGGCAGGACCCAGGAGAGGAGTTGGAGGAGCCGGAAGCCGGTGCGGGCCTTGGCGAGGGTGCCGGTGGACTGCATGACCGTGATGCTGGTGTGCACTTCGGGGATCTTCCCTGCGACCGTCAGCCCCTGGTCGACGAGGGCCTGTTTGACCTTCTCGACGACCGGCGCGAGATCGAGGGTGACCTCGCCGTTCTCGACCTTCACGGCGCCGCCGCCGTTGCCGGTGAGCGCCTTGTCGACGGCGGCGTGGGCGGTGCGGTTGAGCTGGTTCCACACGGTGGCGAAGGCGGAGCTGGCCACGAACTTCTCGGCCGTGTTGTGGACCAGGGACGTGAGGCCGCTGGTGATCGGGCCGCTGGCCGCGCCGAGCGCCTTCTCCAGGCGGGGCCGGTCGGCGGGGGCGACGTCGCCGAGCAGGTCGTCGACGTCGATCTGCTGCATGACGGCGGTGGTGACGCGGTTCGCGACCGCGCCCTGCACGTCCGGGTCGTCGGCGAGCGGCGCCATGGTCTGGACGTAGCGGTCGGTGTCGCCGATCAGCGCGTTCGACCAGACGGCCACGACGCTCAGGGGGGTGAGGAGCGCCGCCAGCAGGACGAGGACGACGGCGAAGGTCGATTTCACGCGGGAGCGGGGCGGCCGGTGCTCCGCGGCCTCCAGTTCGCTCACCCGAGCTCTCAGTGCGGCGAGTTCGTCGTCCCTGGTCATGACTCAAGGAGACGTGGAGTGCGCGGCTTCCGCTCGCTGGGATGGGCCTAAAGGGGGCGGGGAGCCGTGGACGCTTCCACGGCTCCCCGCCTGCTCGAGGAACTGCTCGAGGAACTGCTCGCGGAACTGCTCGCGGAACTGCCGCGGGCCTACTTCAGGGGGCTGCCCAGAAGCGCCTTGGTGGCGGGCGCCGCCAGGTCGTTCGGGTTGATGGCGACCGAGCCCTTGCCGGTGACCCCGTTCACGGAGCCCGGGAAGGACCAGACGGCGCCGGAGGAGGCGTTCTCCGCGGTGGCGGCGACGGCCGCGTCCCGGTACCCGTCGCCGTTCACGTCGAGCAGCGCGCAGTTCGAGCCGAACCGGTCACCGCTCTCCGCGACGCCCGGCACGTCCGCCGAGTTCTGGTTCAGGACCACGGAGCCCGTGCCGGTCACGCCGTTCGCGGTGCCCGGCAGCAGGGCGAACGCGCCCGCGTCCGTCTGGCCGCTGAAGTCCTCGCCCGAGATGCCGAGCGCGACGTCGGCCTTGCCGTCGCCGTTCACGTCGCCGACCGCGACGCAGGAGCCGACCGTGTCGCCCTCCTCCTGGGCTCCGTAGAAGCCGGGCAGCGACTGGTCGAACTCCTGGACGCGGTCACCCTTCAGGCCGTCCTTCGTGCCGAACGCGAGGGTGGCCTTCTGCATCGTCTCGCCGATGTCGGAGATCTGGGGGTCGGAGCCGACGACCAGGTCGTCGATGCCGTCGCCGTTCACGTCGCCGACCGCCAGGGCGCCCTGGGTCTCCGGCGCCCAGCCGCGCTTGAAGCCCGTGGCGCTCCCGTAGAGCACGGTGTTGTTCCACATGCCGTCGCCGTTGTACGAGCGCAGGGCCAGGTCGTCGCGGCCGTCGCCGTTGAGGTCGCCGACCGCCTTGAAGACGACGGGGCCGGTCGTCGAGCCGGGGCCGTCGACACAGCCGGACTCGTCGTCGACGCAGGTCGCGTCGTCGGCGCCGTAGCCCCACCACGCGGACTTGTCCATGAAGTCCAGCTTCTTGGCGGGGGCGCCGGCCCGGGTGACCGGGCCCTTCCACAGGGCGGCGTCCTGGTGCTCGGGGTCGTCGCCGTACTGGCCCATCGCGGCGAGCAGCGCCAGGTCGGCCTTGCCGTCGCCGTCGAAGTCGCCGATCTGCGGGGAGCGGCCGTACGTGGCGATGTTCGTGCCGCCGGTCAGGCCGGAGGCGGAGCCCCACAGGATGACGGCGCCGGTCGTCGCCTTCTCGCTGCCTATGACGAGGTCGCTGTAGCCGTCACCGTCGAGGTCGCCCTTGGTGACGTACGTGCCGAAGCGTTCGTTGGCGGTGGCCGAGCCGGGGACACCGCTGGTGGAGCGGCTGATCAGCTTCTTGTTCGCGGCCGTGAGGCCGGTCGGCGAGCCGTAGGTCACCGCCACGTAGCCCGCGTCGCTCTTGCCGGAGACGGTGCCGCCGTGGGCGCCGGCGACGAGGTCCGCGTACCCGTCCCCGTTGAAGTCGTCGGCGGCCGCTGCCTTGCCGTGGGCGGTGGCGGCGACCGCGCCCGGGGCGAGCGACAGGGCGCCGAGCCCGCCGCCGACGAGTGCGGCGGCCATCAGCGGTGCGGAGAGCCGGAGTCGTGCACGTGCCATGAGAGGAGTTCCTTCGATCGGTCAGGTCGTAAAGTCACGTCCACCTCCTAGGACCCAACCGTTTCTCTTTTGGTTGCACGTACCACCGAACTGTCTTATTTCTTACGGGTCTTGACCGCGTCGAGGACGGACCGCGCCTGGTGGTCGGCGCCCAGCCGGTTCGGGTGCAGCGGGACGGCCAGTCCCGGCGGGTCGGTGGTGAGCGGCACGAAGCCCTCGACCCACTTGGTTCCGGGCTGTCGGCACACGTCGTGCCCGACGCTGCCGCTGTACGTGTCGACGTACGTGGCGCCCGCCCGGTCCGCGGCCCGCTTCAGCATCCCGTTCAGCTCCCGGAGCTTCGCGCCGAGCCACATCAGGTCGCCGTTGTGCGCCTGCACGTACGGGTAACAGCCGTGGTCCACAGGGACCCCGGCCAGATAGTCGACGACGAGGACGGTGGCGTCCGGCGCGGCGGCGTCCCGCACGGCCTCGATGGCCCTGACCAGCTTCGGCTCCGCGTCGGCGATCCGCCGTGACATCGCGTCGGTGCCGTCCGGCTTCACCCACTCCGACCGGCAGTCCTCGCCGACGGGCAGCGGGGCGAAGCAGCCGGCCGCCGCGCCCGCGAGCCCGATGTCGTTGCCGCCGAAGCCGAACGTCACCAGGTCCGTCGTCTTCGTGACCCGGCTGATCTGCGGCTCGTTGACCCCGTCGAGCAGACCGCTGACGTAGGTGACGTCCTGTGCGGCGCGTACGTGGTCGGAGGTCGCGGCACCACACGTCGCGTCGCGGAACGTCGTGACGCCCAGGGCCTTCGCGACCTGCCGCGGATAGTTCCAGGACGACTGGGCGCAGCCGCTGGGCGCCTGGTCCGTCTGGATTCCGACGGGCGTGACGTCGGCGCTCCACGAGTCGCCGAGCGCCGCGTACTCGTGGTAGCGGGGCCCGATGTCGGCGGCCGCCGGGTGCGCGGCGAGCAGCGGCAGAGCCGCGAGGGCGAGGGCGAGTGATCTGCGGACCTTCACAGGGCGTGACCTCCGGGCACGTTGCGTGACAGTCCACGCATCCACTCACCCGCCGGGACGCACCCGCATCCACTTCGCGCCGAATTCACCCGCCCGGGCCGCGGAAGGGTCCGCCCGGCGGCTTCCGGGCACTCATCGACGTATGCGCTACGAAGTACGAGAGAAGCTCTTCGCCATCGGCGAGGACTACTGGATCGAGGACGAGAGCGGCCGCAAGGCGTTCCTCGTCGACGGCAAGGCGATGCGACTGCGCGACACCTTCGAGCTGAAGGGCCCGGACGGGCGCGTGCTGATCGACATCCACAAGAAGGTGTTCGCACTGCGCGACACCATGGTGATCGAGCAGGGCGACCAGGAACTCGCCCGGATCAAACGCAAGCGCCTGTCCCTGCTGCGCAATCACTACCGCGTTCAACTCGCCGACGGCAGCACCGAGTTGGATGTCAGCGGCAAGATCCTGGACCGCGAGTTCGCCATCGAGTACGAGGGTGAGCTGCTCGCCGAGATCTCCCGGCGCTGGCTGCGGGTGCGTGACACGTACGGCGTGAACGTGATCCGCGAGGACGCCGATCCGGCGCTGCTGATCGCGGTCGCGGTGTGCGTGATCCACCTCGCGGAGAAGGAGCGTGGCGTCGTGGACTGAGGGACGGGGCGGCGCGGCCAGGGGCGGCGCGGGGCGAGCGCTCGACCCGCCCCGCCGGGGTCCCCGTTCAGCGTCGCGGCGCGTCCAGCCCCAGCAGCCGGTCCTTCAGCGCGGGGAACTGCTCGCGCGTGACCCCGACCTTCGCGGGGTCGAACTCCACCCGCAGCACTTCCTCCCCGGCCCCGGCCTCGGCGAGGACCTCGCCCCACGGGTCGATCACGACACTGTGCCCGGCCTGCGGCACCCCCGCGTGCGTCCCCGCGCTGCCGCAGGCCAGCACATAGGCCTGGTTCTCCACGGCCCGCGCCTGCGCGAGCAGCGTCCAGTGGGAGCGGCGCCGCTCGGGCCACCCCGCGGACACGATCAGCGTCTCGGCGCCCCGGTCGACCAGACCCCGGTACAGCTCGGGGAAGCGCAGGTCGTAGCAGGTCGTCACGCCGGCGACGGTCTCCGGGAGCCGTACGGTCACCAGCTCCTGGCCCGCGCTCATCAGTACCGCCTCGCCCTTGTCGAAGCCGAACCGGTGGATCTTGCGGTAGGCGGCGGCGAGTTCGCCCTCGGGGGAGAAGACGAGCGCGGTGTTGTAGAGCGGTCCGTCGGGATCGCGCTCGGGGATCGAGCCGGCGTGCAGCCATACGCCCGCGTCCCGCGCCGCCTTCGCCATCGCCTCGAAGGTCGGCCCCTCCAGCGGCTCGGCCTCGGCCGCGAACAGCTCGTACGCGAAGGCGCCGGTGGTCCACAGCTCGGGCAGGACGACGAGGTCGGCCGAACCGGCCTGATCCCGCACCAGCGAACCGACTCGCTCCCGACGAGAGTTGACCGATTCGTCCTCGTTTACAGCGATCTGGATGAGGGAGGCGCGCACACTACCACCGTCCTGGCATTCGAGCCGTCGGCTAGACGTCAACAACGGCCTACGATCGTCACACGAAAGCACTGCAGGGGTACCTCGGGGCAGCGTAACTTAGCCACCCAAGACACCCACGCCGAATGTGCCCGCCGCCTACGTCACCGCCCGCGTACCCATCGCGCACCAACCGTTCAAGGGGTTCCCTTCCGTGAGTCTCCACCCCAGCCTTCAGTCCTACGCCGATGCCTGGACCCACTCCGTGGAAGCGATATCCGAGCTGGTGACACCGCTCGCGGAGGGTGAGTGGAGCCGGGCGACCCCGTGCCCCGGCTGGTCCGTGCGCGACATCGTCTCCCATGTCATCGGCGTCGACTGCGAGATGCTGGGCGACCCCCGCCCCATCCACACGCTGCCCCGCGACCTCTACCACGTACAGACGGAGGCGCAGCGCTACACGGAGGTCCAGGTCGACGTCCGGCGCCACCACACGGCTCCGGAGATGGTCTCCGAGCTGGAGTACACGATCATTCGCCGCTCGCGGCAGCTGCGCAACGAGAGCCGTGAGCCCGGCACCATCGTGCGCGGCCCGCGCGCCGTCGAGGAGACCCTCGAATTCGCGCTGCGCCGGCGGGCGTTCGACATCTGGGCGCACGAGCAGGACCTGCGGGTGTCCCTGAACAAGCCGGGCAATCTCGACTCCCCCGGCGCGCACATCACCCGCGACATGATCCTCGCGGTCCTCCCGAAGATCGTCGCGAAGGACGCGGGCGCCCCCGCGAACTCGGCGGTCGTCTTCGACGTGCACGGCCCGATGGAGTTCCTGCGCACGGTCCGCGTCGACGCGGACGGCAACGGCACGATCGACGGCGCCCCCTCGCTCGGCCCGGCGGCGACGCTCGCGATGGACTGGGAGACGTTCGTCCGGCTCTCCTGCGGCCGCGTCACCCCGGAAGCGGTGGCGGACCGCATCAAGACGGAGGGCGACACGGACCTGGCGGCAGCCATACTCCGCTCGATGGTCGTCACGTCGTAACAGCACTCCAGCGCCGGGGCAGGCGCTCAGGAGACCCCCGCCCCGGCCCGGCGCCGCACTCCGCTCAGGCCGGAACGTGCACCGAAGTGACCCGGGACGCGACCAGCCGCTCCCGCTCCGCCCGAGCCGCCCGCCGACGCAGCCGCAGGATCTGGCTGACCCCGAGCGCCTGCAGCACGTACACCGCGGAGAACGCGACCCGATAGTTGTCGCCGGTCGCGTCCAGCAGCACGCCCACCGCGAGCAGGGTCGTCATGGAGGCGACGAAGCCGCCCATGTTCACGATCCCGGAGCCCGTGCCCTGCCGCTCCGGCGGATTCGCGGGCCGCGCGAAGTCGAAGCCGATCATCGAGGCGGGACCACAGGCGCCGAGCCCCACGCACATCACCACGAGCAGCCACATCGGCGCCTGCCCGGGCCACACGATGGGCGCCGCCCACAGCACGGCCACGCTCCCGACCGTGCCGAGCGCCAGCGGAAGCCGGGCCGCGTGGTGCCGGGCGACGATCTGCCCGTACACGAGCCCGATGACCATGTTGGCGAGCACGACGAGCGTCAGCAGCTCACCGGCCGTGCCCCGCGAGAGGCCCTGCGCCTCCACGAGGAACGGCAGCCCCCACAGCAGCAGGAACACCATCGCCGGGAACTGCGTGGTGAAGTGCACCCACAGGCCCAGCCGCGTCCCCGGCTCCCGCCAGGAGGCCAGGATCTGCGCGCGGACGTACACGGCGCCCTTGTGCGTGACGGGCAGCGGCGCGGGCTCGAAGCCCTCGGGGTGGTCCTTCAGGAACAGCAGCATCAGCACGAGGACGAGGACACCCAGCGCCGCGCTGCCCGCGAACGCCGTCTCCCACCCGACCCCGTGCAGCAGCCGGGCGAGGACCAGCGTGGAGACGAGGTTGCCCGCCATGCCCACCAGACCGGCGAGCTGCGCGACCAGCGGACCGCGCCGCGCGGGGAACCAGCGCGTGCCGAGCCGCAGCACGCTGATGAACGTCATGGCGTCGCCGCAGCCGAGCAGCGCGCGCGAGGCGAGCGCCATGGAGTACGAGGACGAGAAGGCGAAGCCGAGCTGGCCGACGGTGAAGAGGACCACGCCGAGCGTGAGCACCTTCTTCGTGCCGAGCCGGTCGACCATCAGGCCGACGGGTATCTGCATGCCCGCGTACACGAGCAGCTGGAGTATGGAGAAGGTGGACAGGGCGGACGCGTTGATGTGGAACCGCTCCACCGCGTCGAGGCCCGCCACCCCCAGCGACGTACGGAAGACGACCGCGACGAAGTAGACCGCGACGCCGATCGACCACACGACGACGGCCCGGCGGCCGCCGGGCGGATCACCGGGCAGGGACGTGGGACTGGTGGTGCTCATCGTTCCTCTCCACGGGCCAGGTCGCGCACGCGCGTGACGTGCCGGCGCACGACGGCCACGGCCGCCTCCATGTCCCCGGCGCGCAGCGCGTCGAGGATCTCCTCGTGCTCGGCGAGCGTCTTCGCCGTGCGGCCGGGGTGGGCCTGCATGACGGCGACGCCCATCCTCAACTGCCGGTCGCGCATCTGGTCGTAGACGCGGGCCAGGATCGCGTTGCCCGCGCTGCGCACGATCTCCGCGTGGAAGCAGCGGTCGGTGGCGGCGGCCTCGGCGAGCTCACCGGCGGCGACCTGCTCACGCTGCTCCTGCAGCAGCTCGGTGAGCCGCTCGATCAGGCGCGGCGGCGCGGGCACCGCCTTGCGCACCGCGTGCTCCTCGACGAGCAGCCGGGTCTCGACCACGTCGACGATCTCCTGCGCGGAGACGGGCAGCACGAGGGCGCCCTTCTTCGGGTAGAGGCGCAGCAGCCCCTCCACCTCCAGCTTGAGGAGGGCCTCGCGGACCGGGGTGCGGGAGACGCCGACGGCCTCGGCGAGCTCGCCCTCGGTGAGCAACGTCCCGCCCTCATAACGGCGTTCGAGTACGGCGCGCTTGACGTGGTCGTAGACGCGTTCGGCAGCTGGGGGGCGTTTTTCGGTGACCGTCGAGGGCATGCGCACATCATAGATACAACACGTACGCAAGATGGATCACGTCCAGGATGCGGGACGCGTTCCTCGATGTGCTTCAGGGGTAGCCGCCCGTGCAACCCTTCACCCGCCTCAACCGTCTCCCTAGTGCGTGCGCCCTACCTCAACGGGCGGCACCCCAGGGGCATTTGGAGCGTTTACCTTGAAAACTCGCATAACGGGCATGGCTGTCCTCGTCGCCGGAGCCGTGCTCACCAGCGGAGCCCTGACCACCTCCGCGCAGGCCGCCACGACACTGGCCACGCCCACGATCGCCGCCAAGGGCGGCTACGTGATGAACAACGGAACGGGCAAGAGCCTGTTCACCAAGGCCGCGGACACCCGCAGGTCCACCGGCTCCACCACCAAGATCATGACCGCCAAGGTGGTGCTGGCCCAGAAGAACCTGAACCTGGACAGCAAGGTCACCGTCAGCAAGGCGTACAGCGACTACATCGTCAAGAACGGCGCCTCCTCGGCCCGCCTGATCGTCGGCGACAAGGTGACCGTCCGCCAGCTCCTGTACGGGCTGATGCTGCCGTCGGGCTGCGACGCCGCCTACGCGCTCGCGGACAAGTTCGGCTCGGGCACGACGCGCTCGGCGCGCGTGAAGTCGTTCATCGGCAAGATGAACAGCGAGGCGAAGAAGCTGGGCCTGAAGAACACCCACTTCGACTCGTTCGACGGCATAGGCAAGGGCTCGAACTACTCGACGCCGCGCGACCTCACGAAGATCGCCAGCAGCGCCATGAAGAGCTCGACCTTCCGCTCGGTCGTGAAGACCAAGTCGACGAAGCAGAAGGTGACCACGAAGTCCGGCGGCTACCGGTACATGTCGTGGTCCAACACGAACACCCTGCTGGGTTCGTACTCCGGCACCATCGGCGTGAAGACCGGCTCGGGCCCCGAGGCGGGCTACTGCCTGGTGTTCGCGGCGACCCGGGGCAGCAAGACCGTGATCGGTACGGTCCTGAAGTCGACGTCGGTGAACGCGCGCACGTCGGACGCGAAGAAGCTCATGGACTACGGCTTCAAGAAGTGACGTACGGCTCAGGAAACTGAACGAAGGGCGCCCCGCGAGGGGCGCCCTTCTTCGTCAGCTCCAGGTCAGCAGCCGCTTCGGCCGCTCAAGGATCGCCGCCACATCGGCGAGCACCTTGGACCCCAGCTCCCCGTCCACCAGCCGGTGGTCGAAGGAGAGCGCCAGCGTCATGACCTGCCGCGGCTTCACCTTTCCCTTGTGCACCCAGGGCTGGAGCTTGATGGCCCCGACGGCGAGGATCGCCGACTCACCCGGGTTCAGGATGGGCGTACCGGTGTCGACGCCGAAGACGCCGACGTTCGTGATCGTGACCGTCCCGCCCTGCATCGCCGCCGGGGACGTCTTGCCCTCGCGCGCCGTGGCCACCAACTCGCCCAGCGCGGACGCCAGTTCGGGCAGGGTCTTGGCCTGCGCGTCCTTGATGTTCGGGACGAGCAACCCGCGGGGCGTGGCGGCGGCGATGCCCAGGTTCACGTAGTGCTTCTGGACGATCTCCTGGTTCGCCTCGTCCCAGGCCGAGTTGACCTCGGGGTTGCGCCGGATCGCGACGAGCAGCGCCTTGGAGATGAGCAGCAGCGGGTTGACCCGCACGCCGGCCATGTCCTTGTCGGCCTTCAGCTCCTCGACGAGCTTCATCGTCCGCGTCACGTCGACCGTCACGAACTCGGTGACGTGCGGCGCGGTGAACTTCGAGGCCACCATCGCCTGCGCGGTGGCCTTCCGCACGCCCTTGACCGGGATCCGCGTCTCGCGCACGGCGTCGTACGAGACGGCGGCGGGGGCGGCCGGCGTCGTCTGCGCGGGCACCTCCACGGCCGGGACCTCCACCGCCGGGGCCGCCACGGGCGCGGGCGCCGGAGCGACCGCCGCGTGCACGTCCTCGCGCGTGATGATCCCGTCCGGGTTCGACGGGATCACGGTGGTCAGGTCGACCCCGAGGTCCTTGGCGAGCTTGCGCACCGGCGGCTTGGCCAGCGGCCGCTGCTCGGTGAGCACGGCGGCCGCCGACCCGTTGGCGGCCGCGGGGTCCTTGCGGGCCCGGCGCTTGGTGGAGGACTCGGCGACGCCGTACCCGACGAGCACGGGCTGCCGCCCGGCCGGCTGCTCCTCGGCGTCCGGCTCGGCGGCGGACTCGGCGGCGGGCTCGGCCACCGGCTCCTGGACCGCGGCGGGCTCCTCACCGCCCACCGCCACGGCGATGATGACCTGCCCGACGTCGACGGTCGTCCCCTCGGGGAACTTGAGCTCGCTCACCACCCCGTCGAACGGGATGGGCAGCTCCACGGCCGCCTTCGCCGTCTCCACCTCGCAGACGACCTGCCCGTCGGTGACGGTGTCACCGGGCTGCACGTACCACTTGAGGATCTCGGCCTCGGTCAGGCCCTCGCCCACGTCGGGCATCTTGAACTCGCGCACCATCGTTCTTCGGCCCTTTCCTCAGTACGCCAGCGAGCGGTCGACGGCGTCGAGCACCCGGTCCAGACCCGGCAGGTACTCCTCCTCCAGGCGCGCCGGCGGATACGGCGCGTGGTACCCGCCGACCCGCAGCACGGGCGCCTCCAGGTGGTAGAAGCACCGCTCGGTGATCCGGGCCGCGATCTCCGCGCCGGAGCCGAGGAACACGGGCGCCTCGTGCACGACGACGAGCCGCCGCGTCTTCTCCACCGACTTCTGCACGGCGTCGAAGTCGAGCGGCGAGATCGAGCGCAGGTCGAGGACCTCCAGGGACTTGCCCTCCTCCTCGGCCGCGGCCGCCGCCTCCAGGCAGACCTTCACCATCGGCCCGTACGCGACGAGCGTGACGTCCGTGCCCTCGCGCGCGACGACGGCCTTGTGCAGGTCGCCGGGGACGGCCTCCGTGTCGACCTCGCCCTTGTCCCAGTAGCGGCGCTTGGGCTCGAAGAAGATCACCGGGTCGTCGCTCTGGATGGCCTGCTGGAGCATCCAGTACGCGTCCGAGGAGTTGGAGGGCGAGACCACCTTGAGGCCCGCCACGTGCGCGAACAGCACCTCGGGCGACTCGCTGTGGTGCTCGACCGCGCCGATGCCGCCGCCGTACGGGATGCGCACGACGACCGGCACCTTCACCTTGCCGAGCGAGCGCGCGTACATCTTGGCGAGCTGCGTGACGATCTGGTCGTACGCGGGGAAGACGAAGCCGTCGAACTGGATCTCCACGACCGGCCGGTAGCCGCGCAGGGCCATGCCGATCGCGGTGCCGACGATGCCGGACTCGGCGAGCGGGGTGTCGATGACCCGCTCCTCGCCGAAGTCCTTCTGCAGGCCGTCGGTGACGCGGAAGACACCGCCGAGCTTGCCGACGTCCTCGCCCATGACGAGGACCTTCGGGTCGTTCTCCAGCGCGGTGCGCAGGGACTCGTTGATCGCCTTGGCGATCGGAAGCTTCTGTACCGCCATGATCAGGCACCCTCTCCGTCCGCGAACGACGCCTGGTAGGCGGCGAATTGAGCCCGCTCCTCGTCGACGAGCGCGTGTCCGTCCGCGTACGCGTTCTCGAACATCGCCATCCGGTCCGGGTCCTCCATGGCGCGCACGGCCTCGCGCACCCGCTTGCCCAACGTCTCGCTCTCGGCTTCGAGTTCCGTGAAGAACTCCTCGCCGGTGTCGGTGTGGTTCTCCAGGTAGGTGCGCAGGCGCAGGATCGGGTCCTTCGCCTCCCAGGCCACCCGCTCCTCGTCGGCCCGGTACTTCGTCGGGTCGTCGGAGGTGGTGTGCGCGCCCATGCGGTACGTGAACGCCTCGACCAGGGTGGGGCCCTCGCCGTCGCGGGCCCGCTCCAGCGCCCACCGGGTCACGGCGAGCACGGCCAGCACGTCGTTGCCGTCGACGCGGACGCCCGGGAAGCCGAAGCCCTGCGCGCGCTGGTAGAGCGGGACGCGGGTCTGCTTCTCGGTGGGCTCGGAGATGGCCCACTGGTTGTTCTGGCAGAAGAACACGACGGGGGCGTTGTAGACCGCGGAGAACGTGAAGGACTCGGCGACGTCGCCCTGGCTGGAGGCGCCGTCACCGAAGTACGCGATCACCGCGCTGTCCGCGCCGTCCTTGGCGATGCCCATGGCGTAGCCGGTGGCGTGCAGCGTCTGCGAGCCGATGACGATCGTGTACAGGTGGAAGTTGTTGGTGTTCGGGTCCCAGCCGCCGTTGTTCACGCCGCGGAACATGCCGAGCAGGTTCGTCGGGTCGACCCCGCGGCACCAGGCGACGCCGTGCTCGCGGTAGGTCGGGAAGACGTAGTCGTCGTCGCGGGTCGCGCGCCCGGAGCCGACCTGGGCGGCCTCCTGGCCCAGCAGCGAGGGCCACAGGCCCAGCTCGCCCTGGCGCTGCAGCGTGACCGCCTCCGCGTCGAAGCGGCGGGCCATCACCATGTCCCGGTACAGGCCGCGCAGCGAGTCGTCGGTGACATCGGTGACGTACTTGTCGTACGTGGCGTCCTTGACCCGCTCGCCCTCGGGGGTCAGCAGCTGGACCAGCTCCGGCTGCTGCTTCGCGGCGGTCTTGCCGGGGGCTTTCTTCACAGACTTCTTCGCAGCGGCTCGCTTGCGCGGGCTGCGCGCTGCGGCAGTGCTGTCAGCACTGTCAACGGTCACGTGTGCTCCTCCGTCGGTCCGGCCCCGGGATTGCCGGATGGCCAGTCGGCTCGGCTCGCCTGATCCGTCCACGCACGGGGTGGGTGCGAGGTGCCGGAGGCAGGCGGGACAAGTGCTCCGGCGAGCACCCTTCAACCAGCACGTTACCCAGTGGGTCACACATCCGCGAAACCCCATCTGACCTGCGATTTTGCTTGGATTTCCAAGTATCTGCTTGCTTGGAGGTCCTAGTAACCGCACGTCGGACGGAGCGCCGCAGGTCAACAGCTGTGCGACGACACCTGGTCTCAGCCTGGCAGGGGGCCGGAACACCGGCACGTTATCCCGGTCACCTGGGGCGCGGGAAGAGTTCGTGTGTGAGACTGACAGCGTGCGCGAAGACGGAAAAATCAAGGTATTTCTCCTCGATGACCACGAAGTGGTGCGAAGGGGGGTCCATGAGCTGCTCTCGGTGGAAACGGACATCGAGGTCGTCGGCGAGGCCGGCACCGCCGCCGATGCCCTGGTGCGCATCCCCGCGACCCGGCCCGACGTCGCTGTTCTCGACGTGCGGCTGCCCGACGGCAGTGGCGTCGAGGTGTGCCGCGAGATCCGCTCCCAGGACGAGTCGATCAAGTGCCTGATGCTGACGTCGTTCGCGGACGACGAGGCCCTGTTCGACGCGATCATGGCGGGCGCCTCCGGCTACGTGCTGAAGGCCATCCGGGGCAACGAGCTGCTGACGGCCGTACGTGACGTCGCCGCCGGCAAGTCCCTGCTCGACCCCGTCGCCACCGCCCGCGTCCTGGAGCGGCTGCGCGACGGCGGCCGCAGCAAGGAGGACGACCGGCTCGCGGGCCTCACCGACCAGGAGCGCAAGATCCTGAACCTGATCGGCGAGGGCATGACCAACCGCGCGATCGGCGAGCGCCTCCACCTCGCCGAGAAGACGATCAAGAACTATGTGTCCAGCCTGCTCTCGAAGCTCGGCATGGAGCGCCGCTCCCAGGCGGCCGCGTACGTGGCCCGTATGCAGGCCGAGAAGCACTGACCGCCCCTGCCGTGACCGCTCCGGCCGGTCCCCCGGACGCCCTCCCGCACGGGACGTAGGTCCCCCGTGGTGGGGGCGGGCTCCTCTTTTCCGGCACCGCGTCGGCAACGCACAGTGGTGACATGCCCTCCGAGACGCAGCCGGACCTGGACCGCGGCTTCGAACTGCTCGCCCGCGTACCGTACGGGCGGGTCGCCACCAGCATGCGCGCCCTGCCCTTCCTCGCCTCCGCCCGCCACGTCGTGGCCGACGGCCGCCTGCTGCTGCGCCTGCACCGCGGATACGGCTACCACGTGGCGTGCGTCGGCAGCGTCGTCGCGTACGGCGCCGACAACCTGGGCGCCTCGGGACCCGGCGACGACGGCCAGTGGTCGGTGCAGTGCGTCGGCACCTGTGAACAGATCGACCCCAGCACCGCCGAACTCGAACTCTTCGGCCCCGCCCCGCACTTCGCGGACGGCGAGGTCTTCGACCCGGTCTATCTGCACGTCACCCCGCAGTTCGTGACGGTGCACGAACTGCGGGGTGGGTCGGCGGGGCCGAAGGACCGGCAGGATCAGCCGCGGGTCACCCGATCCCGCCGTTGAGGCCACCGTCGGCGGCGGGGCTGCCGGTGTTGCCGTCGTCCGAGGGCGTCGGTTCGTCGGTGGGCTGGGTGGGCTCGCCCGTGTCCGTCGGCTCCTTGGTCGGTTCCTTGGTCGGCTGCGTGGGCTCACCGGTGTCGGTCGGCTCGCCCGTGTCGGTCGGCGTGGGGTTCGCGGTGGTCGGATCCGTCGACGGCGTGTAGTCCGACTGGCCGCCCGTGCCGCCGCCCGGCTCCTCGGTCGCCTCGTCGGTCGCGTCGTCGGACGACGTCTCGCTGGGCGACTTCGACTTCTGGGACTGGCTCGGCGACGGCGACTCCTTCTTGCCGCCCCCACCGTCGCCACCGCTGTTGCTGAGCGCCCACGCGACGCCCACCGCGATCGCGATCACCGCGAGCACGGCGACGATCCACATCCGGCCGCGGCCACCGCCACGGTTGCCGCCGCCCTCGAAGCCGCCGTCGTCGCCGCCCGGCGGGCGCAGCATCGGCTGGGCGGCCGTGCCGCTGTCCCCGGGGTGCTGCATCGCCGTGGTGGCGGCGACGCCCATCGCCGGGGTCCCGCCGCCCTCGTGCAGGGCGACCGGGCCGGTGTTCCAGGTGCCGGTGTGACCGCCCTGCTCGTACAGCATCTGCAGCCCGTACTGGACCATGCCGCGCATCTCCTCGGCCGTCTGGAACCGGTCGTCCGGGTCCTTGGCGAGGGAGCGCATGACGAGCCCGTCGAGCTCCGGCGGCGTCGCGTCCGAGACCTCGGAGGGCGGCACCGGGGCGTCCTGGACGTGCTGGTAGACGACCGACAGCGGGGTCTCACCGGTGAACGGCGGGCGCAGCGCGAGAAGTTCGTAGAGGAGGCAGCCGGTCGCGTAGAGGTCCGAGCGGTGGTCGACGGCCTTGCCGAGGGCCTGCTCGGGGGAGAGGTACTGGGGCGTGCCCATGACCATGCCGGTCTGCGTCATCGTCGACTGCGCGCCGTGCAGGGCGCGGGCGATGCCGAAGTCCATCACCTTCACCGCGCCGGTGTTGGTGATGATCACGTTCGCGGGCTTGATGTCGCGGTGCACGATGCCGTGCTGGTGCGAGTAGGCGAGCGCCTCCAGGACGCCGGAGACGATGATCAGGGCCTGCTCGGGGCCCGGCGCCTCGGCGTTGAGGAGGAGGTCGCGGATGGTGCGGCCCTCGACGATCTCCATGACGATGTACGGAACGGTCGAGCCGTTCACGTAGTCCTCGCCGGAGTCGTAGACCGCGACGACCGCGTGGTGGTTCAGACCGGCGACCGACTGCGCCTCGCGCGTGAAGCGGGCCTTGGAGACCGGGTCCTCGGCGAGGTCGGAGCGGAGCAGCTTGACGGCGACGGTGCGCCCGAGGCGTACGTCCTCGGCCGCGAAGACCTCGGCCATGCCGCCCCGGCCGAGTCTGCGGGTCAGTCGGTACCGTCCGTCCCCGACCAGTCCGCCGTTGCCCCACATCTCCGGCGCATCTGACATACCGCCGCCAGTCGCCTCGGGGTCGGACGGGCCCTGAGCGCGCTGCTGTGCCATCAGTCCTCGCCGTCGTTTCTGTCCGTGCTGCCGGATTCCTGCATCCCGTCGGAGTACGCGCGGTTGTGAATTACGGTCTCCGTCGGGCCACGCTACAGGCTCCGGCCACCGCTCCGGCCCGAGACGGACCGGACATCAAACCCGTTGCCGTGCACGCCATGCAAATCGTGCGCGCAATTTCTGTGCCGGGTCCATGACCGTTCCATGACTGTTCCAGGGCTGTTCTCCTGCCCCTTCCCGTATCGCTTCCTGTGGGGGGACTTGGCCGGGAACGGCTGCATTCGATCACCGGCCGCACCGTCGCCATCCGGACTTTGCAGACGGAACCCGGGCGTGCGAACTTTTTCCGCCGACGTCGCGCGCCAGGGGCCCGGGCGGTGGCGAAGCTCACGCACCCGGACAGCGCCCGGCCTCGTCCGGCCGTCCGGCCCTCGTCCGCCCCCATCCGGCCCTCGTTCGCCCTCGTCCGGCCCTCGTCCGCATATCCGCAGAAGAACCCGAACGAGCGGGGAAGCCCCATGGGAAAGGGCCCGGCCCGCGCTGCTCGCGCGGGCCGGGCCCTTCTCCGTTCTGTACGGCGGTCAGCCGTCCGTACGGGCGTCTACAGGTAGGGACGTCTACAGGTACGGACGTCTACAGGTACGGCCCGCCCGAGCGGCCGCCCGCTCGCGGGTCCTCGTCCTCGTCGCCGCCGCCGACCCCCGGCGGGAGGGCGCGGCGCATCTGCTCCAACTGGGCCCGCGCCGCCATCTGCTGCGCGAACAGCGTCGTCTGGATCCCGTGGAAGAGACCCTCCAGCCAGCCCACCAACTGGGCCTGCGCGATGCGCAGTTCGGCGTCGGTGGGGGTCGCGTCGTCCGTGAAGGGCAGGGAGAGCCGCTCCAGTTCCTCGACGAGCTCGGGCGCGAGCCCGTCCTCGAGTTCCTTGACGGAGCTGGCGTGGATCTCCTTGAGCCGCTGCCGGCTCGCCTCGTCCAGCGGGGCCACGCGCACCTCTTCGAGCAGCTGCTTGATCATGCTGCCGATCCGCATCACCTTGGCGGGCTGTTCCACCATCTCCGTCACCGGGACCTCGCGGGAGTCATCGTCTCCGCCGCCGCCCAGAGCCATTCCGTCCTGGCCCACGACCAAGATCTGCGGGTCCTTGGGCGACTGTTCGTTCCTCGGCATCTCCATGCCGCCATTCTCTCGCACCGAGCTGTCACATCACCGTGGTGCCCCCGTTCCGGGCTGATCCACCGTGTGCGGCGGCCCCGAAATCCGGCGTGCCCGTTTTATCTGGCTATGTGAGGCTTATCGCAGGCATCGGGCGATCACGCCCGGGCCGGCCGGAAGGGGCAGGGCATGCGGCGGGTTCGGTGGGTGGCCGGAGCGCTCGCCGCTCTGCTCGTACTGCCCCTCTTCCTCGGAGGCCTCGCGTACGCCGGTCTCACGTACGCTGCCGAACCCTCGCCGCGCTTCTCCTCCGCACCCTCTCCGGACGGTTCCCTCGCGGGCAGCCGGGCGGGCGTGGGGCGGACTCCGCCGGGGCGGGTGCTGCCCCCGGCCGCCGAGACCCCGCCGCCCTCGTCCACCCCGGACAGCCCCGAGGGGTCGGCGACGCCGACCCCTCGGCGGCCCGATCGCCCCGCCGAAGCACGGCAGTCGCTCGTGCCGCGCGGGTACGACGGGCCCGTCGTGAACGTGCTGCCGCTGGGCGCCGGCCTGCTGCTGACCGGGCTCGGCATCGGCTTCCTGGCGCTGCGGCTGCGCCGCTGACCCGGCTCAGCCGTTCGTCAGCAGCACCTTGCCGATGTGGCCCGACTCCTCCAGGACACGGTGGCCCTGCGCGGCGTCGCTCATCGGCAGCGTGCGGTCCACGATCGGCCGCACGTGGCCACCCTCGATCAGCGGCCACACGTGCTCGCGCACCGCCGCCACGACCGCCACCTTCTCCGCGAGCGGGCGGGCCCGCAGCGTGGTCGCCGTGATGGCGCCGCGCTTGCCGAGCAGGGTGGCGATGTTCAGCTCGCCCTTGACGCCGCCCTGCATGCCGATGATGGCGAGGCGGCCGTTGGTGGCGAGGGCGTCGACGTTCCGGTTCAGGTACTTGGCGCCCATGTTGTCGAGGATGACGTCGGCTCCGGCGCCGTCCGTGGCGTTCCTGATCTCCTCGACGAAATCCTGCTCGCGGTAGTTGATCAGGATGTCCGCGCCGAGCTCCCCGCAGAAGTCGAGCTTCTCCTTGGTGCCCGCGGTGACCGCGACCTTGGCGCCGACGGCCTTCGCCAGCTGGATCGCCATGGTGCCGATGCCGCTGGAGCCGCCGTGCACCAGGAAGGTCTCGCCCGGCCTCAGGTGGGCGATCATGAACACGTTGGACCAGACGGTGCAGGTCACCTCGGGCAGCGCGGCGGCCGTGACGAGGTCGATACCGCGGGGCACCGGCAGCAGCTGGCCGGCCGGGACGACGACCTTCTCGGCGTAACCGCCGCCCACGAGCAGCGCGCACACCTCGTCGCCGACCGACCAGCCGGCGACACCGTCGCCGAGCGCGACGATCCGGCCCGCGCACTCCAGACCGGGGTACGGGGAGGAGCCGGGCGGCGGGTTGTAGAAGCCCTGCCGCTGGAGCAGATCGGCGCGGTTGACGGCGCTGGAGACGACCTCGACGAGAACCTCGCCCTCGCCGGGCACGGGGTCGGGGACCTCCGTCCAGACGAGTGCCTCGGGTCCGCCGGGTTCCGGGATCGTGATCGCATACATGGCCGCGAGGCTACTCCCGTACGTACGCGCGTACGGCTACGCGGCGCCTGTACCCGCGCCGACGTCCACGTCCGAGTTCCCGTCCGTACGCACATACAGCTCCACCGGCGCCTGCGCCCGCGCCGACGTCCACGTCCGAGTTCCCGTCCGTACGCACATACAGCTCCACCGGCGCCTGTACCCGCGCCGACGTCCACGTCCGAGTTCCCGTACGTACACACATACAGCTACGCCCGTGCCTGTACCCGCGCCGACGTCCACGTCCGAGTTCCCGTCCGTGCCTACGGCAGCGGTTTCGTGTCCGGCGCGATCTGGGCGCTGGGCGTGACCCGCGAGATGGTGATCAGCCGGTCGGTCAGCTGGAGCGTGCCGATGGCCGGGTCGTCGTAGCCGAGCACGCGGTGTCCCCGTACGACGCTGACGACCAGGTCCTCGGTGTCCCGCGGCTTCAGTCCGACCTCGGACTTGGTCACCGTCCGCTCCACCAGGTCGAGGCCGCTGCCCTTCTGGATCAGGTCCTCCATGACCATGCCCGCGTGCGGGCTGAGCACGGACAGGCCGAGCAGCCGGCCCGCCGCGCTGGCGCTGGTGATGACGGCGTCGGCGCCCGACTGGCGCAGCAGCGGCGCGTTCTCCTCCTCGCGCACACAGGCGACGATCTTCGCGGCGCGGTTCATCTGCCGCGCGGTGAGCGTCACCAGGACCGCGGTGTCGTCGCGCTGCGTGGCGACGATGATCTTCCGGGCTTTCTGCGCCTCGGCCCGGAGCAGGACGCTGCTGCGGGTGGCATCGCCCATGACGCCGGCGTACCCATGGGCGTTGGCGGCTTCGATGACCTTGGCGCTGGGGTCGACGACCACGACCTGCTCGGGCTTCAGGCCAGTGGCGCAGACGGTCTCCACGGCGCTGCGGCCCTTGGTTCCGAAGCCGACGACGACGACATGGTCACGCAAGGTGGACCTCCAGCGGTTCAGACGCCATTCCTCCCGGGTCCGTTCGGTGAGGACTTCGAGCGTGGTGCCGACCAAGATGATCAGGAAGAGCACGCGCATGGGCGTGATGACGAAGATGTTGACGAGGCGGGCGGCGTCGCTGACCGGGACGATGTCGCCGTAGCCGGTGGTGGAGAGGGTGACCGTCGCGTAGTAGAAGGCGTCGAGCAGGTCGACCTTGCCGTCGGAGGTGTCGTTGTAGCCGTCGTGGTCGAACCACACGATCAGCGCGGTGGCGACCAGCACGGAGAGCGCCATCAGGACACGGCGGGCGACCTGGCGCAGCGGACGCTCGACGACCCGCCGGGGCAGCTTCACCCGGTAGGTCGTGGTGCGCTCGTCCGCTTGGCGCGCCATGGCGTCATGGCCGGCCAGTTTCACGTGAAACACCCTTCGTTCCGCGGAGAGTTGAGAAGGTCCATCGTCCCTGCTGTCGTCGCGCCCCTCACAGCGGGCCTCGTACCGCCGCCGGTACCGCGCTTCGGCACGGCCGTGGTCACCGTTCTCATCGCGGGCCCCAGGACCACGGCAGATCCAGGATCTCGACCTCCTGCCCCTCCGTGGCACCGCCCGGCGGGACGACCGCGAGCGCGTCCGCGGCGGCGATGCCGCGCAGCATGGCCGGGCCGTTGTAGCGCAGCGGAACCGCCCAGTCGTGCCCGCTCTCCTCGTCCTGTCGTACGACGACGGGGACCAGGCGGGTGTCACGCGGGTGGCCGTGGACGGGGGTGTGGAGGGGGGCGCTGTACGGCTCCGGGTGCGCGGCCGCCCGTCCGGAGAGCTCCCGCAGCAACGGCTCGGCGAGGGTGAGCAGCCCGGAGACGGCGGCCAGCGGATTGCCGGGCAGGCCGACGAGGTGCTGCCCCTCCTTGAGGCGGGCGAGCAGCATCGGGTGACCGGGGCGGACCGTGACGCCGTCCACGAGGAGTTCGGCGCCGACGGCACTGAGGGTCGGGTGGACGTGGTCGACCGGGCCCGACGCGGTACCGCCGGTGGTCACGACGAGGTCGGCGGTGGACTTCCGTACCGCCTTGAGCAGCGCCTTCGCGTCGTCGCCGAGCCTGCGCACCGCCGTGACCTCGACGCCGAGCGCGCGCAGCCAGTGCGGCAGCATCGGGCCGAGCGCGTCCCGGATGAGGCCGTCGCGGGGGCGGCCCGAGGTCAGCAACTCGTCGCCCAGGACGAGGACTTCGACCCGCAGGCGGGGGACGACGACCAGCTCGTCGTACCCGGCGGCGGCCGCGAGTCCGAGGACCGCCGGGGTGACGATCCCACCCGCGGGCAGCAACAGGTCACCGCTGCGGCACTCCTGGCCGCGCGGCCGGATGTCCTGCCCGTGCGCGACGTCGCGCAGCGGATGCAGGCGGCCCTTGTCGTCGAGGTGTCCGTGCTCGCTGCGGATGACGGCGGTGGTGTCCGGCGGGATGCGGGCGCCGGTGGCGATCGCCGCCGCCTCGCCGTCGGCCAGCCGCATCGACAGGTCGTGCCCGGCGAGGATCCCCGCGCCCCGGACGTCCCACGGCCCCGGCCCGGCCACGACCCAGCCGTCCATCGCGGACGTGTCGAAGGACGGCAGGTCGGTGAGGGCGGTGAGCGGCGCGGCGAGGACGAGACCGAGGGCCCGGTCGAGGGGGGTACGAGTGGCGCCGGGCGGGACGGTCCCGGCCGGGGTGCTCTCGGCCGGGGGTGCGGCCGCGGGCGCGACCGGGGGCGCGACCGGGGGCGGCGGCGGTGGGGCCGGAGCCGTGAACGGCAGCCCAGGGAGAGGGAGTTGGTTCTCGTCCACGGGTACGGGGGCGAGCGCGTCGCTGGCGCCGGTGGCGCCTTCCCTTTCCGTACGAGGGTGCCGGGTCTCGGCGACGGCCTCGGGCACCGGCAGGGAAGCCGCGCCACCGACGGTGCCGACGGTGCCGGCCCGTGCCGTACGAGACGACTGCTCCTGTGCGGCACGCGCGACGCGGGCCCGGTGCTCGGCCGCGCTCCGGCCGGCCTGCGCGGCCGCGCGGCGGGCGGCGGACCAGGCCGTTCCCTCGCGGTGGCCGGTACCGTCCTGCGGGGCCGGCGCACCGTGCGGGGTGTCGGGGGCCGAACGGGCGCCGGGCGGCGCCGCTTGCCGGTCCCCCGCCCGGTGCCCGGAGTCGGAGGGATCGCCGACGGTGCCGTCGGCCGGGCCGTCGAAGGCGGCGTCCGTGGCCCGGGTGCCGTCGGCCCTGGATGCCTCCCGGTCCCGATCACGGTCACGGTTCCGGTCCCGGTCCCGGTCACGGTCGCCGTTGGCCAGGGCGAGCGCCTCGGCGACGTCGCCGTCCAGCGGGTCGGCCTGTGCCGCCCGCCCGTGGCCGCCGCTCATCCCGCGTCCGGTGCGGCGTCGCCCGGCTTGTCGGCCGCCTCGCTCGCGGCCTCCTCGGCCCACCTGTTGGCGAGCGCGGCGGCCTTGGCGGCGGCCGCGGCCACGGCTTCGGGGCCGCCTCCCGCCTGCGCGGCGGCGTACCCGACGAGGAACGTCGTCAGCGGCGCCGCGGGGCGTGCCACCCCGTGCGCCGCGTCACGGGCGAGGTCGAGGAGGACGCCGGTGTCGACGTCCAGGTCGATGCCCAGTTCGTCCTTGGCTGCGGAGATCCATTCATCCAACACGTGCCCATGCTCCCTGATCCGTGATCGGGCGGCGGCGATGTCGTCCCAGGTGTCGCAGTCGAAGGACGCGGCAGGATCGACGGGGTCGGTGATGCGGGCGAGCTCCAGATTCCGGGTGAGCAGCCGCAGCGGCAGACCCGTGAGCGCCCCGTGCTCCCGCGCGAGGGCGTCGAGGACCCGGCGCAGGGCGGCGATCCGATAGACGGCGACAAGCGGCTGGTCCCGCCCCTCGGCGTCGGTCAGCACCACTCCCTCGACACCCGAAGCGACGAGCGGGCCGGGCGTGGCGGGGCTGCTGGGCGTGGCGGGTGCGGTGGGTCTGCCGGGCCCGGCCGGCGGGTCAGGCGCGGCGAGCCGGTCGGGCCCGGAATGCGGGGCAGCCCCGGCCAGCGCGTCGAGCAGCAGTCCGATGGTGCGCTCCTCCAGGAACGGCAGATCGGCGGAGAGCACGACGACCGTCCCCGAGGGACCCGAAGACACCGAGGGACTCGAAGACACCGAAGGACTCGAAGGACGCGAAGGAGCCGAATACTCCGAAGACCCCGAAGACACCGAAGGACTCAAAGGGGCCGAATACTCCGAAGGCGCCGAAGACCCCGGCACCCCCGGGGACCCCTGGTCCAGGCCCTCCGATTCCGCGCCCAGTGCCCGTACTCCGGCGTCCAGCGCGGCGAGCGGCCCGCCGCCGGGCGGGTCCTCGCGTGCCCAGCCGACGGGGCGCGCGGTCGGCCGTGGCTCGGCCACGACGATCGTGGTCCGGGCCCCGGCGCAGGCCGCGAGGACCCGGTCGAGCAGCGCGCGGCCGCCGACCCGCACCCCGGGCTTGTCCGCGCCGCCGAGCCGGCGCGCGGCGCCCCCGGCGAGCACGACGGCGTCGAACCCGGGCGCGGCGCGACGGCCGGTCACGGCGGCTTCGGTCATCCCCCGAGTATGGGCGCAGAAGCGATCATTGCCACCCCGGGGGAGCCCAACTCGGCGACGCGGCGCCGGTCACAGCGTGCGCAGCAGCACCGCCGGTCGCTCCACGCAGTCCGCCACGTACCGCAGGAATCCGCCGGCCGTGCCGCCGTCGCACACCCGGTGGTCGAAGGTGAGGGAGAGCTGGACGACCTGACGGACCGCCAACTCCCCTTCGTGCACCCAGGCTTTGGGCGCGATACGGCCGACGCCGAGCATGGCCGCCTCGGGGTGGTTGATGATCGGCGTGGATCCGTCGACCCCGAACACCCCGTAGTTGTTCAACGTGAAGGTCCCGCCCGTGAGTTCCTCGGGCGTCAGCGTCCCCGCCCGGGCCGACTCGGTGAGCCGCCCGAACTCGGCGCTCAGCGATTCCGCCCCGCGCGCGTGGGCGTCCCGGACGACGGGCACGACCAGACCGCGCTCGGTCTGGGCGGCGAACCCGAGATGCACCGCGTCGAGGCGGACGATCTCGCGGCACTCCAGGTCCACCGTCGCGTTCAGCTCCGGATAACGGGCCAGGGCCGCCGTGCAGATGCGGGCGAACAGGGCCAGGACGGAGATCTTCGGCCCGGCGGACGGGCCGGTAGCCCCGTTCATCACCGCGCGGGCGTTCAGGAGTTCGGTGGCGTCGGCGTCCACCCAGCAGGTCGCGTCGGGTATCTCGCTGCGGCTGCGGGAGAGCTTGTCCGCGATGGCACCGCGGATCCCGCGCAAGGGGGTGCGATGGCCCTGCGGGGCAGGCGCCTTCGCCGAGCCGTTCGCCGTGGCGGGCGGGGCCTGGAGGGTGCGGTCCTCGGGCACGGCGGCCGCGGTGCGGGTGCCCGCCGCTCCGGCGAGCTCCGCTGCGGCCCGCTCCACGTCCGAGCGCAGGATGAGCCCGTCGCGCCCGGAGCCGGTCATCTGCCGCAGATCCAGGCCGTGTTCACGGGCCAGCCGGCGCACGAGGGGGGAGATCACCGGCACGGGCCCGCCACCGGCCGCCCGACGCTCCGGCGCGTCGGCCCCGGTACGCGGCGGGGCCGGCGGCCCCGTCGGCGTGGCACGCGCGGGCCGCTGGGGCTCGCCGCCCTGCGGCGCGGGCCGCACCCGGCGTCGCCGGGCCGGGGCGGCGCCGGTCCCGTATCCCACCAGCACGTTCCCCGACCCCTCAGACGCGCTCGGCGCCTTGGACTCCTCGGCGACGGGCACCGGCAGCGGCACCTGCGCGGAGGCGGCGGACGACGCGGAGGCGGCCGCCGTCGCGTCGGTGGCTCCCACGGCGACCGTCAACAGCGCCGCTCCGACGGGAAGTTCGGCGCCCTCGTCCCCGAAGCGCGCCGTGACGACACCCCCGTAGGGACACGGCACCTCGACCATCGCCTTGGCGGTCTCCACCTCGACCACCGGCTGGTCGACGGCGACCACGTCACCGACCCGCACCAACCAGTTCACGATCGTCGCCTCGGTCAGTCCCTCCCCGAGGTCGGGCAGCTTGAACTCCAGCACCTGCGCCATCAGTCCACCGTCCCTCACCGGACCCATCGCCGGCTCCGTCACAGGCCCCATGTTCACTGGTCCCACTGCAGCCGCGCCACCGCGTCGAGCACCCGGTCCACACCGGGCAGATGGTGCCGCTCCAGCATCGGCGGCGGATACGGGATGTCGAACCCGGCCACCCGCAGCACCGGCGCCTCCAGATGATGGAAGCACCGCTCACTGACGCGCGCCGCGATCTCCCCGCCAGGACCGCCGAAGCCCCCCGACTCGTGCACCACGACCGCACGTCCGGTGCGCCGCACGGACTCCGCGACCGTCACGTCGTCGAACGGCACCAGCGAGCGCAGATCGACCACTTCGAGGTCCCAGCCCTCCGCCCGGGCCGCCTCGGCCGCCTCCAGGCAGACGGGCACCGACGGTCCGTACGTGATCAGCGTGGCACTGGTCCCGGGGCGTCGGACCACTGCCGTACCAATGGGCTCAACGTCCGTCGGCCGCTCGGGGTTCCAGGAATCCTTCGTCCAATAAAGCCTCTTGGGCTCCAGGAACACCACCGGGTCGTCGCTGGCGATGGACTGCCGCAGCAGCCCGTACGCGTCCGCGACGGTGGCCGGCGTGACGACGGTCAGGCCCGGCGTCGCCATGTAGTACGCCTCGGAGGAGTCGCTGTGGTGCTCGACCCCGCCGATCCCGCCGCCGTAGGGCACGCGCACCGTGATCGGCAGCGGCATGGCGCCCCGCGTGCGGTTGCGCATCCGCGCGACGTGCGAGATCAGCTGCTCGAAGGCGGGATAGGCGAACGCGTCGAACTGCATCTCCACGACCGGCCTGAGGCCGTACATCGCCATGCCGACGGCCGCGCCGAGAATGCCCGCCTCGGCCAGCGGCGTGTCCGTGCAGCGGTCGTCGCCGAACTCCTTGGCGAGCCCGTCGGTGATCCGGAAGACACCGCCCAGGGTGCCCACGTCCTCGCCCATGACGTGCACGCTCGGGTCGTCGGCCATCGCGTCGCGCAGCGCCCTGCCGAGGGCCTGCGCCATGGTGGCGGGCTTGGTCACGGCCGGCTCGGCCACGGCGGTCATGCCCGGCCCCCTTCCGCCTCGGCGTCGAGCTCGGCCCTCAACTGGGCCGCCTGCTCGCGCAGTTGCGGCGTCTGCTCGGCGTACACGTCGGTGAACAGGTCCATCGGGTCGAGCGCCGGATCCTGGTTCATGCGCTCACGCAGCCCGGCCGCCATGGCCTCCGCCTCGTCGCGCACGGCCTGGATGCCGGCCTCGTCGATCAGCGCGCGGCTCGTCAGCTCCCGCTCCAGGAGCAGGATCGGGTCGTGCGCGCGCCAGCTCGCCACCTCGGCGTCGGTGCGGTAGCGGGTCGCGTCGTCGGCGTTGGTGTGCGCCTCCATGCGGTACGTGATCGCTTCGACCAGCGTCGGGCCGTGCCCCCCACGCGCGCGGGCGACGGCCTCGCCGAGGACCTCGTGCATCGCCACCGCGTCGTTCCCGTCGACCAGGCGGCCCGGCATCCCGTACCCGACGGCCTTGTGGGCCAGGGACGGCGCCGCGGTCTGTTTGGCCAGCGGCACGGAGATGGCGAACCCGTTGTTCTGGACGAGGAAGACGACCGGGGCCCGCCACACCGCGGCGAAGTTCAGCGCCTCGTGGAAGTCGCCCTCACTGGTGCCGCCGTCGCCGACCATGGCGAGCGCCACCACGTCGTCGCCCTTGAGCCGTGCGGCGTGGGCGAGGCCGACCGCGTGCGGGAGCTGCGTCGCGAGCGGGGTGCACAGGGGCGCGATGCGGTGCTCGCGCGGGTCGTAGCCGGTGTGCCGGTCGCCGCGCAGCAGCGTCAGGGCCTGGACGGGGTCGAGGCCCCGGGCGACGGCCGCGAGGGTGTCGCGGTAGCTGGGGAAGAGCCAGTCGCGCTCCTCGAGGACGAGCGCGGCGGCGACCTCGCTCGCCTCCTGGCCGGTCGTCGACGGGTAGACGGCGAGGCGGCCCTGCCGGGTCAGCGCGGTCGCCTGCGCGTTGTACCGCCGGCCGCGCACCACCTCCGTGTACAGCCGGCGCAACAGCCCGGGATCGGCCTGCGCGGCGGCGTCCGTGCCCAGGACCCGGTACGGCTCCGCGTCCGGCAGCAGCGGCGCGGGATCCGTGCGGGGCTGCCAGGCGGGCGGCGGGGTCGGCGCGCCGGGGCTGCGGGCGCCCTGCTGCTCCATGACCGTCATGACGACACCTCCTCGTGGGAGCGGCTCGTGAGACGCGTCGGGTGTGACCCGCCTCACCTACCGATTGTTCGGTCGTCGGCACATTTTGGCTACAGGCCCCTCCAGGCTGTGGACAATCGGTTCTCCACAGCCTGAGATGAACGCAGTACGTCCATGGTAAGGAGGCGGGGCCACATGGCATCTGAACAAATGGCCGACGGCTCCGGGGGCCGCCCCCCGGAGGATCCCGGCACCCCCGACCCCGCGGCCCGTCCGCTCGACGCCATCGACCGCGACATCCTGCAGATGCTCCTCAAGGACGGGCGCGCGTCGATACGCTCCGTGGCCGAGCGCGTCCATGTGTCACGGGCGAACGCCTACGCGCGGATCAACCGCCTCATCGAGGACGGCGTGATCCGCGGCTTCGGCGCCCGCGTCGACCATGAGCGGGCCGGACAGGGCGCCTCCGCGTACATCACGCTCAAGATCGTCCAGAACACCTGGCGCACGGTCCGCGAGCAGCTGCGCAGGATGCCGGAGGCCTCGCACATCGCGCTGGTCAGCGGCGACTTCGACGTCCTGATCCTGGTGCACACGCGGGACAACAGAGCGCTGCGCGAACTGGTCCTCACCAAGCTCCAGGCCATCCCGGAGGTGCTCAGCACGCGCACGCTGCTGGTCTTCGAGGAGGAGACCCTGGACTCCAGCGCACCGGAGGCGTAGCCCGGCACGGGTCTACGAGGAGGGCGCTTCCTTGCGCAGCCCTCCGAAGACCAACTCCACGACGGCATCGGCCACTTCCTGGCTGACCAGCTCGCCGCCCTCGGGCCGGTACCACTCCACGATGGAGTTGATCATCCCGAAGACGAGCCGCGTCGCGAGCCGCACCTCTATGTCGCCGCGTACGTCGCCGTCGGCGGCGGCCGCCTTGAGCAGCTCGGCCACCTGGTGGTCGAACTCCCTGCGCCGCTCCATGGCCCAGCGCTCGGTGCCGGTGTTCCCCCGCACGCGCAACAGCAGCGTCACGTAGGGCAGTTCACCGGTGAGCACCTCGACCATGCGTCGCGTGACGTACTCCAGGCGCTCGACCGCACGCCCCACGCGCGCGGGACGCTCGTCGAGGATCCCGAAGAGCCCGTCCAGCGCACGGCTGACGGCGCGGCGCAGCAGCTCCTCCTTGCCCGCCACATGGTGGTAGATCGACGACTTGGAGATACCGGCCGCCTTGGAGAGGTGCTCCATGGAGGTGCCGTCGTAGCCGCGCTCGTTGAAGACGGTCACGGCGACCGCGAGCAGGGACTCCGGTGTGTAGGTGTCGCGCCGGGCGGTGGTCATGCGGAGCCCTCCCACTTCTTGGGGTCGTACGAGTGCCTCAGGAGTGCGAGGGACGGTGCGCAGCGTCCGGAACGGTCGCGGTCGTGCAGTTCCTCCAGCAGCCCGCAGGCCCAGTTGCGGCCGAGTCTGCGGTGCCATTCGAAGGGCCCGAGCGGGTAGTTGACGCCGAGCCGCATCGCGGTGTCGATGTCCTCCTCGGTGGCCACTCCGCGCACGAGGGCGTCGTGCGCCAGGTCGATGATCCGTGCCACCGTCCGGGCGACGATCATGCCGGGTACGTCCCCGATGACGCTGACCTTCTTGCCGAGCGCCTGGAAGAGTCCCACGGACTCCTTCAGGGTGCGCGGGTTGCCGTCCTGGCCGGTCGCCAGGGCGATCCGGGTCGCCGCCCGGTAGTCGTGCGCGAGGTCGAAGTAGACGACGTCCCGGAACTCGATGGACGTCTGCCCGTCCGCCTGCACGAGCTGGCCACCGCTGGGCAGCACGATGCGCGTGCCCTTGTCCTCGTCCTCCTGGACGACCTCAATGCCGGCCTCGCGCATCATCGCGACCAGCTCGGCCGCGTTCTCCAGGTCTCCCTCGACGGTCACGCGCGCGGGCGGCTCCGCCGGGGCGGCGGTGTGCGGCTCGGGCCGCTCCTCGCCCTCTTCGTAGGCGTACCAGCCCTGCCCCGACTTGCGGCCGAGCCGTCCTGCCTCCACGAGGCGGCGCTGGGCCAGGGACGGCCGGAACTTCGCGTCCTGGAAGAAGCCCTCCCACACGGAGCGCGTGACGGCCTCGTTCACGTCCTGGCCGATGAGGTCGGTGAGTTCGAAGGCGCCCATCTTGAAGCCGCCGCTCTCGCGCAGCACCGCGTCGATGGTGGCGGGGTCGGCGCCCTGCTCCTCGTGGACGGCGAACGCCTCCGCGTAGAAGGGCCGCGCGATCCGGTTGACCAGGAAGCCGGGGGTGTCGGCGCAGGCCACGGGCGTCTTGCCCCAGGCGCGTGCGGTCTCGTACGCGCGCGTGGCCGCGGTGACGTCGGTGGCGTAGCCGGAGACGACCTCCACCAGGGGCATCAGCGGGGCCGGGTTGAAGAAGTGCAGTCCGACGAAGCGGCCGGGCAGGCGCAGCGCGCCGCCGATCGCCGTCACGGACAGGGACGAGGTGTTGGTGGCGAGCAGACAGTCGTCCGTGACGATGTCCTCGAGGTCGCGCAACAGCTCCTGCTTGACGTCCAGTTGCTCCAGAACCGCCTCGACGACGAGGACGGCGGGGGCCAGCTCGTGGAGCGTCTGCGCGGGGTCGAGGCGCGCGACGGCGACGGCGCGCTCCTCGGCGCTCATGCGCCCCTTCTCGACGAGCCGGCCGAGCCGCGCGGCGATCGCGTCGGCGGCCTCGCGCGCCCGTCCCGGCACGGCGTCGTACAGCCTGACGGGATGGCCCGCGGCGAGCGCGACCTGGGCGATGCCCTGCCCCATCGTCCCGGTGCCGACCACGCCGACGAGGCGGTCATGTGCAGTCATGGCCGCGATCCTCCCGCACGAGTCCGGGACCCGGGCCTCCGGGGCCCGATGGGCGGGTTTTCCACAGCTTTTCCGCACCCCCTTGTCCCGACCGATCGTTCGGTTACTCTAACTCTTGCTGTGCCCACCCGCCCAGCTCGCCCAGTCCCCACCCAGCTCGCCGGCTCGACGAGGAGCCGCCGCCGAGGAGGAGTTGGTCCGTCATGGCTGCCGCCGAATCCACCGCGCACGACCTGATCGCCAAGCACCGGCCCACCCTCGACCAGGCGCTGGAAGTGATTCGCACGCGCGCGTACTGGTCCCCGCATCCCGAACACCCCAAGGCCTACGGCGAGGGCGGGAGCCTGAGCATGGCCGAGGGCAAGGCCGCCTTCGACGCGCTGCTCGGCACCCGGATCGACCTCGGGCAGCCCGGCACGGACGACTTCGTCGGCGGTGAAGTCTCGCCGTACGGAATCGAGTTGGGGGTCACGTACCCGCACGCGGACGTGGACGCCCTGCTGCCCGCCATGCGCGTCGGCATGCGCGCATGGCGCGAGGCGGGCGCCGAGGTCCGCGCTGCGGTGTGCCTGGAGATCCTGGCGCGGATCAGCGCGCGCACGCACGAGTTCGCGCACGCGGTCATGCACACCAGCGGCCAGGCCTTCATGATGGCGTTCCAGGCGGGCGGCCCGCACGCGCAGGACCGCGGCCTGGAGGCGGTGGCGTACGCGTACCAGGAGCAGGTCCGCACCCCGGACACGGCGCAGTGGTCCAAGCCGCAGGGCAAGCGCGATCCGCTGGAGCTGACCAAGGAGTTCACACCGGTCGGGCGCGGTGTCTCGCTGCTGATCGGCTGCAACACGTTCCCGACGTGGAACGGGTATCCGGGCCTGTTCGCCTCCCTGGCGACCGGCAACCCGGTCCTGGTGAAGCCCCACCCGCGCGCGGTGCTGCCGCTCGCGCTCACCGTGCGGGTCGCCCGCGAGGTGCTCACCGAGGCGGGCTTCGACCCGAACCTGGTGGCGCTCGCCGCCGAGCGGCCCGGCGAGGGCATCGCGAAGACCCTCGCCGTGCGCCCCGAGGTCAGGATCATCGACTACACGGGCTCGACGTCCTTCGGCGACTGGCTGGAGACCCACGCCCGCCAGGCGCAGGTCTACACGGAGAAGGCGGGCGTCAACACGGTCGTCGTCGACTCGACCGACAACTACAAGGGCATGCTGGCCAACCTGGCCTTCTCGCTGTCCCTGTACAGCGGCCAGATGTGCACCACCCCGCAGAACCTGCTGGTCCCGCGCGAGGGCATCACCACCGACGCGGGCCCGAAGTCGTACGACGAGGTGGTCACGGACCTCGCGAAGTCGGTGGGCGGCCTGCTCGGCGACGACGCCCGGGCCAACGCGCTGCTCGGCGCGCTCGTCAACCCCGAGGTGAAGTCCCGCCTGGAGGCGGCGCCCGGACTCGGTGAAGTCGCCCTGCCCTCACGGGAGATCGACAACCCGGAGTTCCCCGGCGCCGTCGTGCGCACCCCCGTGATCGTGAAGCTGGACGGCGCCAAGCCCGACGCGGAAGCCGCCTACATGAGCGAGTGCTTCGGCCCGGTCTCCTTCGCGGTCGCCGTCGACTCCACGCAGGACGCGGTGGACCTGCTGCGCCGCACGGTGCGCGAGAAGGGCGCCATGACGGTCGGCGCGTACACCACCTCCGACGAGGTGGCGCGGGCCGTCGAGGAGGTCTGCCTGGAGGAGTGCGCCCAGCTCTCGCTCAACCTGACGGGCGGGGTGTACGTGAACCAGACGGCGGCGTTCTCCGACTTCCACGGCTCGGGCGGCAACCCCGCGGCGAACGCGGCACTGTGCGACGCCGCCTTCGTGGCGAACCGCTTCCGGGTGGTGGAGGTGCGCCGGGAAGGCGCCTGACAGCGCCCGACACGACCTACTGGGGCGCGTGCGCGCTGTGCGCGCTCCAGTGGAAGAGCGTCATGCCGACGCTGGTGGCCAGGTTGTAGCTGGAGACCTGGGGCCGCATCGGCAGGGACACCAACTGGTCGGCACGCGCGCGCAGTTCGCCGGACAGGCCACTGCGTTCGGACCCGAAGGCGAGCAGCGCGTCGTCGGGCAGCTTCAGGCCGCGGATGTCGGCGCCTTCGGGATCGAGCGCGTAGAGCGGCCCGCCGGGCAGTTCGTCGACGGCCAGCCGCTCCACGGCCGTCGCGAAGTGCAGCCCGGCACCGCCCCGGACGACGGTGGGGTGCCAGGGGTCGAGGCTGCCCGTCGTGAGGACCCCGGCCGCCCCGTACCCGGCGGCGAGGCGGATGACCGCGCCCGCGTTGCCGAGGTTGCGCGGGTTGTCGAGGACGACGACCGGTGTGGTGCGTGCCGTACGGGCGACGGCTGCGAGGTGGTCGGCGCGCGCGGGGCGCCCGGCGAGCGCGGCGACCCCGGTGGGATGCAGCCGCGGCACGAGCGAACGCAGCACGTCGCCGGGGACCTCAACGAGACGCGCGGCCAGGTCCGGGGCGACATCGGGCGCGAGCTCGTCGGCCAGGGTGAGCGCGGCCGCCCTGTCGACGGCGAGCGCCACGGGCACGTCCGCGCCGAAGCGCAGAGCGTGCTTGAGCGCGTGGAAACCGTCGAGGAGCACGGCGGTGTCGGCGCCCCGGCGCCAGGCCCGTACGGCGTCCTCAGCGCCTTCGGCGCCCCGCTGAAGCCCGCTGTCCCGGCCGCCCGCCGTGCTCGTCCCGCTCATGGCAGGAAGCCTACGTGCGCGCCGCGGACGGATCCGCCGCCAGCGGCTCGGCACCCTCCTCGGCCCCCGCCTGCTCCGTCCCGGTCGTCTGCTCCGCCCGACGCTGCTCGGGCAGCTCGGTGCCGCTCGCCGCACGAGCGGGGAGCACGCGATCACGCGCGCGTGCCGCCCAGCCGCCGACGCGCCGCAGGAAGGACGTCGGCAGGAACACCGCGTCGGCCGCGATCATGGCGAGCGAGAAGAACGGCAGCCCCAGCGCGACCGCGATGAACGTGTGCTCGATGATCATGAGCACCAGCAGGACGTTCTTCACGCGCCGGTTGAAGACGGTGAACGGGAACGCGACCTGTACGGCGACCGTCCCGTACGTCACGAGCATCACCATCGGGCCGTACGCGCTGAGCAGATCACCCAGCGCGGGCCACGGCGAGAAGTAGTCCAGGTGGAGCGGGTAGTAGACGGCGGTGCCGTCCTGCCAACGGGTGCCCTGGATCTTGTACCAGCCGGCCGTGGCGTAGATCAGGCACGCCTCGACCATGACGACCAGCAGGGCGGCGTTGTGCGCGAGGTTCGCGACGACGTCGCCCAGCAGCCGCGGATCGCCCTGCGGAAAGCGCTGGTTGAGGAACCACCACACTCCGTGGACGGCCCACAGCGCCCAGAAGAAGAGCAGCCAGCCGCCGCTCACCTTCCCCGTGAACGTGATCGCGGAGAGCGCGAGACCGACCACCCACCACAGGGCGGGCCCGACCCGGTCGGTGCCGAACCGGCCGGACTGCCCGGCACGCGCGCGTGCCGCCCGGCGCGCGTCGAGCGACCACACCTGCCCGCACCGGGTGAAGACCAGATAGATCGACATCAGGTGGATGACGTTGTCGCCGCCGTCCCCCATGAACACGCTGCGGTTCTGCAGCGACAGCACGCCGATCATGAACAGGACCGCCGTCGTGCGGGTGCGCCAGCCCAGCATCAGCAGGGCGGAGGCGACCATGGCGGCGATGTAGACGAACTCGAACCAGGCCTGGTCGTCCGACCACAGGAGCGCGGTGAACGCGTGGTTGTTCGCGATCAGCTGCTGCGCCAGGTTCCAGCTCCACGGGCCGTCGGGGCCATAGAGCTCCTGGCGGTGCGGGAACTCGCGCAGCAGGAACAGCAGCCAGGTCGCCGAGAACCCGATGCGGACCACGGCGCTCTGGTACGGGCCGAGCGCGGACCCGGTGATCCGCTGGACTCCGGCGCTCAGCGTGCCCCCGAGACCGCGGGGGGCTCCCTTCTCCGCAAGGCTCATCGGGCACCGCCCGCGGAACCCTGCACGCGCACGCGCGTACCGCTGTCGAGCGGCGCGTCGGTCGAGGTCACCGTCCACCAGGGCACCTGCCGGTAGACCGGCTTCTGGTTCACCTTCTCGTCACTCCACTTCGGGGGCGCGATCGTCGTCGCCCGGGAGCGGGTCTGGACGCGCTCGATCACGTCGCCCTTCCCGCCCACGTCGAGCCGGTCGAGACGCAGCACGAGGATGCGGCGCAGGTACTGCTCGGACAGCGTGCCCCGCAGGCCGGTGGGCCGGTTCTGCGCGTCGTGCGTGGCCACGAAGACGTCCCAGGCGCGACGCAGTTCGTTCTGCTGGGTGTGGCTGGGGAACAGGTTGCCCTTTATCGCGGCGCCGTCCTGCCCGGACAGGTCGTACCAGCCGGTCGTGCGCCGCTCCCCGTCGGACGAGCGCACCTGGGCGCGGACCTGCACCGCGACGTTCTGCTGCAGCGGGTTGGGGGCGAACAGCTTCCAGTTCTGCTCGAACTCGGGATAGATCCACTCGTCGACCACGGCGCCGTGCTTCTTCGTCATCGTGTTCGCCGGGGCGACGTGCAGGAACACCATCAGGATGTGGATGCACGCGATCAGTACGACGCCCGCGAGCGCCAGCGCGGCGACCACCTGGTAGCCCGGGGAGAGGGCCGCGAGCCCCCGGCGCTCGGGGGGTTCGTGCGTGGGCCCGGCGGGGTCGAGCGCGGGCTCGGCAGGTTCGTTCGCGGTCTCGTCCGGCGGCGCGTAGGGGTTCGAGTGCTCGGCCGGACCCGAGGGCTCCGCACCCGGCTTCCCGACCGGGTCCGACGGCGGGGCCCAACCGGGCGGTGGTGCGGCCGGCGGCCCCGGTGCGGGCCGATCGGCCTCGCCCGCGGCGCCTGCTTCCGTCTTCATCAATGCTCCCCGTTCCCCGTCCCGGTCCCGTCGTGTTCGGCCCGCCCACCGCCGAACCGATTCCGCGCCGCCGACGCGCAGGTGCGGCGCACCGGCACGGTACTGGGGAGCGGCCCCGAAGCACAGGCGGCCGGGGTTATCCACAGGCCGGGTCATTCAGGGTTGACACCCTACGGCGCCGCGTCCCACCATTGAATCCGACGAACCGAACGATCGGTCGGGAGCGGGTGAGCCCCGGGCGGGCGGATCGGGCAGCCGAGGTCGAGGTCGAGGGGGACCGGGAATGGCGACAGCAGCCCCGCAGCAGGTGGACGGTGCCACCGGCGCCGCGGAGTTCCAGACGGCGTTCGACGCGGCCGTGGCGGCGGAGGAGCGCATCGAGCCCCGCGACTGGATGCCCGACGCCTACCGCGCCACGCTCGTGCGGCAGATCGCCCAGCACGCGCACTCCGAGATCATCGGCATGCAGCCGGAGGCCAACTGGATCACGCGCGCACCGTCCCTGCGCCGCAAGGCGATCCTGATGGCGAAGGTGCAGGACGAGGCAGGGCACGGGCTGTATCTCTACAGCGCGGCGGAGACCCTCGGCACCGGCCGCGACGAACTGCTCGACAAGCTGCACAGCGGCCGCCAGAAGTACTCCTCGATCTTCAACTACCCGACGCTGACCTGGGCCGACGTGGGCGCGATCGGCTGGCTGGTGGACGGCGCGGCGATCACGAACCAGGTACCGCTGTGCCGCTGCTCGTACGGGCCCTACGCACGCGCGATGGTCCGCATCTGCAAGGAGGAGTCCTTCCACCAGCGCCAGGGGTACGAGCTGCTGCTCGCCCTGAGCCGAGGCACCGAGGCCCAGCACGCGATGGCCCAGGACGCGGTGGACCGCTGGTGGTGGCCGTCCCTGATGATGTTCGGCCCGCCCGACGACGAGTCGGCGCACTCGGCGCAGTCCATGGAGTGGAAGATCAAGCGCCACTCGAACGACGAGCTGAGGCAGCGCTTCGTCGACATCTGCGTCCCCCAGGCCGCCTCCCTCGGACTGACGCTCCCCGACCCGGAGTTGAAGTGGAACGAGGAGCGGGGGCAGCACGACTTCGGCCCGATCGACTGGGCGGAGTTCAAGGACGTCCTCAAGGGCAACGGCCCGTGCAACGAACAGCGGATCACCCAGCGCAGGCGCGCCCACGACGAGGGCGCCTGGGTGCGCGAGGCCGCCGCGGCCCACGCGGCCAAGCACTCCAGGACAGCCACGGCACGGACCCGAGAAGGCAGGGCGGCATGAGCGAGACCCACAGCAGCACGGACTGGCCCCTGTGGGAGGTCTTCGTCCGCTCCCGTCGCGGCCTCGCCCACACCCACGCGGGCAGCCTGCACGCCCCGGACGCGGAGCTGGCGCTGCGCAACGCGCGGGATCTGTACACGCGCCGCGGTGAAGGCGTCTCGCTCTGGGTCGTCCCGTCCTCGGCGATCACCGCGTCCTCGCCGGACGAGAAGGACCCGTTCTTCGAGCCCGCCGCCGACAAGCCCTACCGGCACCCGACGTTCTACGAGATCCCGGAAGGGGTGAAGCACCTGTGACGCGGCCCGTGCAGCAGACGGACGGCGCGCCAGGCACGCCCGGCCTGTCCGGCGCGGACACCGCGGCGGCCGCCCTGGCTCTCGGCGACGACGCCCTGGTGCTCTCGCACCGCCTGGGGGAGTGGGCGGGCCACGCCCCGGTCCTGGAGGAGGAGGTCGCCCTGGCGAACATCGCGCTCGACCTGCTCGGCCAGGCCCGCGTCCTGCTGAGCATGGCCGGCGACGAGGACGAGCTGGCGTACCTGCGCGAGGAGCGCGCCTTCCGCAACCTCCAACTGGTCGAGCAGCCGAACGGCGACTTCGCCCACACCATCGCCCGCCAGCTCTTCTTCTCCACGTACCAGCACCTTCTGTACGGTCAACTGGCCGCTGGAGAGGGCGCGTTCGCCCCGCTGGCCGCCAAGGCGGTCAAGGAGGTGGCCTACCACCAGGACCACGCCCGGCAATGGACGCTGCGCCTCGGCGACGGCACGCAGGAGAGCCACACGCGCATGGGGCGGGCGGTCGACGCGCTGTGGCGCTTCACCGGCGAGATGTTCCAGCCGGTCCCGGGGGTCGACGTCGACTGGCAGGAGATGCGGATCAGTTGGACGGCGACGGTGACCGCGACGCTCCGGGAGGCGACGCTCGCCGTTCCCGAGGGCCCGCGGACCGGAGCCTGGCGGGCCGGGGCGGGACGCCAGGGCCTGCACACCGAGTCGTTCGGCCGGATGCTCGCCGAGATGCAGCACCTGCACCGCAGCCACCCGGGGGCGACATGGTGACCACGCCGCTGGAAGCCGAACTGCGCCGCCTCGCGGGCTCGGTGCCCGACCCTGAGCTGCCGGTGCTGACCCTGGAGGAGCTGGGCGTACTGCGCGCCGTGCACACGCTCGGCCCCGGCCGCGTGGAGGTCGAGCTCAGCCCCACGTACACCGGCTGCCCCGCGATAGAGGCCATGTCGGCCGACATCGAGCGGGTCCTGCACGAGCACGGCGTCCCCGACGTGACCGTCCGCCCGGTGCTCGCCCCGGCCTGGTCGACGGACGACATCACCCCCGAAGGCCGCCGAAAGCTCCAGGAGTTCGGCATCGCGCCCCCGCGCACCACACACGCCCCCGCGGGCCCGGTCGCCGTCGGCCTCGGCCCGACCCGGCACACCACGGACACGGCCGGGGACACGACCCTGGACGCGCTCGTCTGCCCCCACTGCGGCTCGCCCGACACCGAGCTGCTCAGCCGGTTCTCCTCCACCGCCTGCAAGGCGCTGCGCCGCTGCCTCGCCTGCCGTGAACCCTTCGACCACTTCAAGGAGTTGTGATGGCAGCCGCTGCCCGCGCCCGCTTCCACCGGCTCCGCGTCACAGCGGTCGACCGGCTCACCGACGACTCCGTGGCCCTGACCTTCGCCGTCCCCCAGGAACTGCGCGAGGCCTACCGCCACGCACCGGGCCAGCATCTCGCCCTGCGCCGCACCGTGGACGGCACGGAGGTCCGCCGCACGTACTCGATCTGCTCCGCCGCCCCCGCCGACGGCGCCCCCCGCACACTGCGGGTCGGCGTGCGCCTGGTCGACGGCGGCGCCTTCTCCACGTACGCCCACAAGGAGATCGCCGTCGGCGACGAGCTGGAGGTGATGACACCGGCGGGGCGGTTCACCCTCGACACCACCCCCGACACCACCCCCGACGCGGCCCCCGGGCACTACGCGGCCGTGGTCGGCGGCAGCGGCATCACCCCGGTCCTGTCCATCGCCACGACGCTCCTCGATCGGGCGCCCGAGGCCCGCTTCTGCCTGATACGCAGCGACCGCACCACCGCCTCGACGATGTTCCTGGAGGAGGTCGCCGACCTGAAGGACCGCTACCCGGACCGGTTCCAGCTGGTCACCGTCCTGTCCCGGGAGGAGCAGCAGGCGGGCCTGGCGTCGGGGCGCCTCGACCAGGAGCGCCTGACGGCACTGCTGCCCGCGCTGCTGCCGGTGGAGCGGATGGCGGGCTGGTTCCTGTGCGGTCCGCTGGGCCTGGTGCAGAGCGCCGAGCGGGCGCTGCGCGGGCTCGGCGTGCGGCGCGACCGCATCCACGAGGAGATCTTCCACGTGGACGCGGGCCCGGCCCCCGACCGGGCCGGCCGGACCTCGACTCCCGCCCACAGCACGGTGACCGCGCAGCTCGACGGCCGCGCCGGCAGCTGGCCGGTGCAGAGCGGCGAGTCCCTCCTGGAGACGGTGCTGCGCAATCGTCCCGACGCTCCCTACGCCTGCAAGGGCGGCGTCTGCGGAACCTGCCGGGCCTTCCTCGTCTCGGGCTCGGTCACGATGGACCGGAACTTCGCGCTCGAACCGGAGGAGACCGAGGCGGGGTACGTCCTGGCCTGCCAGTCCCGTCCGACCACGGAGAAGGTGGAGCTGGACTTCGACCGCTGAGCCGCGGGACGGCCCGGACCCGCCTGGACCTGTTCCCTTCTCGTAGAACCTGTTCTATCTTGACGCTCCGTCAGATTCGGCACGGCAGGAAGAACCGAGCAGGAACGGGAGGACAGCCCGGTGGACTTCACCTTCTCCGAGGAGCAGCAGGCGGCCGTCGAGGCGGCGCGGGCGGTGTTCACGCCGGTCGCCCCCGACAGCGTGCCCAGCCCCGCTCTCACCTCCGGGGCCGTGGCCGACGACTTCGACCGCGCCCTGTGGGCCAAGGCCGGCGACGCGGATCTGCTCAGCCTGCTCATCACGCCCGAGCACGGCGGCGCCGGGCTGGACGCGATCGCGCTGTGCCTGGTGCTGCGCGAGTCCGCGAAGGTCCTGGCCCGCGTACCTCTCCTGGAGCACAGCGCGGCGGCGGCGGCCGTGGGGACGTACGGCGGCGAGGAACTGAAGCGGGAGATCCTCCCCCGCGCGGCCACCGGCGAGCTCACGCTGACCGTGGCGTCGGCGGGCCGTACCGGACACGACCCGGCCGAACTCGCCGTCACCGCACGGCGCGAGGGCACCACGGAGGCGGGCGGCTGGGTCCTGGACGGCGTACAGACGGCGGTGCCCTGGGCCTGGGGCGCCGACCTGGTCCTCGTCCCCGCGCACACCGGCGAAGGCACCGCGGTGCTCGCGGTCCTGCCCGGCCCGGCCGCGGACGGACCCCAGGTCCCGGGCCTCACCTTCACCGAGCAGATCTCGACGACCGGCGAACGTCTCGCCGAAATCCGGCTGGACGGCGTGCACCTGGACGACCGGCACCTCATCGAGGACGCCGTGGCCTGGAGCCGACTGCACGACCTGCTCACCACCGGCACCTGCGCGCTCGCGCTCGGCCTCGGCGAGGGCGTCCTGAAGATGACCAGCGACTACGCGGGCAAGCGGGAACAGTTCGGGTACCCGATCGCCACGTTCCAGGCCGTCGCCGTCCAGGCCGCCGACCGCTACATCGACCTGCGCGCCATGGAGGCCACCCTGTGGCAGGCCGCCTGGCGCATCAGCACCGGGGCGGGCGGCGCGCTACCTGTCGCCGGTGACATCGCGGTCGCCAAGACCTGGGCGTCCGACGGCGTGCGGCGCACCGTGCAGACCGCGCAGCACCTGCACGGCGGTTTCGGCGCCGACACCGACTACCCGCTGCACCGCTACCACGCCTGGGCCAAGCACCTGGAGCTGTCCCTCGGCCCGGCCGCGGCCCACGAGGAGGCGCTCGGCGATCTGCTGGCGGCCCATCCCCTGGGCTGAGAAACCCGGCCGGTCAGACGACGGCGCCCGGCTGCCCCTTGTCGTCCACGACGGGGCGGCCGGCCGACTCCCAGGCCTGCATGCCGCCCGCGACGTTCACCGCGTCGATGCCCTGCTGCACGAGGTACGCCGTGACCTGGGCGGAGCGTCCGCCGACCCGGCAGACCACGTGGACCCGGCCGTCCTGCGGCGCCGCCTCGGTCAACTCACCGAACCGCGCGACGAATTCACTCATCGGAATGTGCAGCGCGCCCGCGGCGTGACCCGCCTGCCACTCGTCGTCCTCACGCACGTCGAGAAGGAAGTCACCTTCCTTGAGCTCGTCGACACCGACCGTGGGCACACCAGAACCGAAAACCATGCCCCCGACGCTACCCGACCGCCCACCGTCGCTCAGCCCGCGGTGAGCCGCTCCAACTCGGCCTCCCGCTCGCCGACCTGCGCGATCAGCTGCTCCGCGATCTCTTCGAGCAGCTTGTCCGGGTCCTCCGGCGCCATCCGCAGCATGGAGCCGATCGCACCTTCCTCCAGCTCCTTGGCCACCGCGGTGAGCATCTCCTTGCGCTGCGCCAGCCACTCGAGCCGGGCGTACAGCTCCTCGCTCGGCGACGGCTCCCGCTCCGGCGGCACCGGCCCCGCGGCCCACTCGTCGGCGAGCTCACGCAGCAGGGTCTCGTCGCCGCGCGCGTACGCCGCGTTCACCCGCGAGATGAACTCGTCGCGCCGCTCCCGCTCCGCGTCGTCCTGCGCCAGATCCGGGTGCGCCTGGCGGGCCAGCTCGCGGTAGAGCTTGCGGGCCTCCTCGCTGGGCCGCACCCGCTGCGGCGGCCGCACCGGCTGGTCGGTGAGCATCGCGACGGCCTCCGGGAACAGCCCGTCCCCGTCCATCCACCCGTGGAACAGCTCCTCGACGCCGGGCATCGGCAGCACCCGCGCCCGCGCCTCGTCGGCCCTGCGCCGGTCCTCCGGATCGCCGGTGCGCTCCGCCGTCGCCTCGGCGATCAGCGCCTCCAGCTCGTCGAGCCGGGTGTACATCGGGCCGAGCTTCTGGTGATGGAGCCGCGAGAAGTTCTCCACCTCGACCCGGAAGGTCTCCACGGCGATCTCGAACTCGATCAGCGCCTGCTCGGCAGCGCGCACCGCCCGCTCGAGCCGCTCCTCGGGCCGCGCCTCAGCGCGCGCCTCGGCCCGCTCAAGGCGCTCCTTCAAGCGGTCCTTGAGCCGCTCCCGAGGCTGCTCCTCCGGCTGCTCTGCCACGTCGTCGGTCTCCGGGGTCGTCACCCGTCCAGCGTAGGGCACGGCCCGAGAGCACCGGCCGGACGCCGACCGACGAGCACGGCCCCACCCGGAAACGGCCCGGCCCCGGCTCGACGGCGGTCCTCTACACGGACGGGCTCGTCGAGCGCAGTGACGAGGACATCGACGAGGGCGTCGCCGCTCTCGAACACGCTCTGGCCGACGCCACCGGCACCCCGAACCTGCCTCAGACCCCCATCTCCGCCGCCACCCTTCCCTCCCGTACAGCCCGCACCAGCTCCCCGTGGTCGGCCTCGGTCCGGTCCGCGTACGTGACCGCGAACGACGCGATCGCCTCGTCCAGCTCCTCGTTCTTGCCGCAGTACCCGGCGATCAGCCGCGGGTCCGCGCTGTGCGCATGGGCGCGGGCGAGCAGGGCGCCGGTCATCCGGGCGTAGTCGTCCATCTGGTCGGCGGCGAGCGCCGCAGGGTCGACGCTGCCCTTGCGGTTCCTGAACTGCCTTACCTGGAAAGGCAGCTCACCCACCGAGGTCCACCCCAGCAGGATGTCGCTCACCACCTGCATCCGCTTCTGGCCGAGCACCACGCGCCGCCCCTCGTGCTCGACGGCGGGCGCCGCGAACCCGACCGTCGCCAGATGCGGCAGCAGCGCCGAGGGCCGTGCCTCCTTCACCTGCAGCACCAGCGGCTCACCGCGGTGGTCGAGGAGCAGCACCACGTACGACCTGGTCCCCACACTGCCCGTGCCGACGACGCGGAACGCCACGTCGTGGATCGCGTACCGCCCGAGCAGCGGCAGCCGGTCCTCGGACAAGGTCTCCAGGTACGGTCCCAGCGATCCGGCGACGGCGGCCGCCTCCGCGTCGGGTACCTCCCGCAGTACCGGGGGCGCGGCCACGAACCGACGCCCGCCGCCCGCCACCTCCACCGTGGACTTGGCGGCGAACCGTCCGCTGGTGTTGTGCCGCGCCTTCTCCGCGACCCGCTCCAGGGTCCCGAGCAGATCGTGGGCGTCCGTGTGCGAGACGAGTTCCTCGTCGGCGATGGCGTTCCACGCGTCGAGGGCCGGCAGTTTGGCGAGCAGCCGCATGGTCCGCCGGTAGGCCCCGACCGCGTCGTGCGCGGCCTGCCGGCAGGTGTCCCCGTCGGCACCGGCCTCCCGGCCGGCGAGCACGAGCGAGGTGGCGAGCCGCTTCACGTCCCATTCCCAGGGGCCGTGCACGGTCTCGTCGAAGTCGTTCAGGTCGATGACCAGGCCGCCGCGGGCATCGCCGTACAGGCCGAAGTTGGCGGCGTGCGCGTCACCGCAGATCTGGGCGCCGATGCCGGTCAGCGGGGTGTGCGCCAGGTCGTGCGCCATCAGCCCTGCGGATCCGCGCAGGAAGGCGAAGGGGGTCGCGGCCATCCGTCCGACGCGTATCGGTGTCAGCTCGTCGATCCTGCCGCGATTGGACTCCTCGACGGCGGTCGGGGCGTCGGGCCGCTGCGCGCCCGGAGCGAACCCGGCGTGCGCGGACCGCGGCACCTCGTCGCGCAGAGCCTTGCCGGCCGCCTTCGGAGAGCCGGACGAACGCCCCTGTGCCGCAGCCGCCGAGGATCCGGAAGACGCCGCGAACCCCGGAACCTCCGGCAACCGCCACTCCTGCTCAGCCCCCGCGCCCTGTCGCGGCAGAGCCACCACGTCGCCGATTCCGCCCATGCCGATCGCCTCCCCCGCCCCGCCGTGCGGGACCACGTGAACCACGTACGCACCGCGCACGACGCACCGCACACCACACGCCGTGCACCGCACGCTGCTCGTTGATCGGTCACGACCGTACCGCCGTGCGGAAGACTCCGTCGGGCCCTGTGGAAAACCCACAGCCTGTGCACAACTCCGCCGTCCGCCAGGCCTTACGCCCCTGCTCCGGACAGTTCCCCGCTCGCGGAGCTTCGCTGCTTCCGGAGGCTGCTCCCGGGACGTCCCTACTTCCGGAACTCCTCGGGACACGTCCCGCCCTCGGCCCCCAGATACTTCGCGGCCCAGCTTCCGAGCTCGTCCAGCGACGGCCTGAGCGCGGAACCGGCCGCGGTGAGCCGGTAGGAGACGCGCAGCGGCGGCCCTTCGTCGACCTGACGCACGACGAGTCCCCCGGTGCTCAGCTCCGTGAGCCGGTCGGAGAGCATGCGTTCGCTGATGCCGGGGATGGCCCGCCGCAGGTCGGAGAAGTGCACCGGCCCCTGCATCAGGGCAGCCACGATCAGCCCCGTCCAGCGCTTGCCGAGCAGCCCGAAGACCCGGGTCATGCCGATGTCGACCGTCGAGCACGCCGCAGGGGTGTGCACCACGTCGGCGCCCGAGGCGCCCGCCGCCCCCGCGCCTCCTCCCGCGTCCGCCCGCTTCCTGTCCTGCCCGCTGCCCGCCATGGCTCCAGAGTACTGCGTTCTCGTACGGGGATGAAAAAAAGTAAGTCCCTGTGCTATTACTAGTCACATACTCAGTTTCATCACCTCACCCTCCCCGGGAGACACCCCATGGCCACGCTGCTGCACATCGACTCCTCGGTCTTCGCCGGTCCCGCCTCCTCCTCGCGCCCCGTCACGGACGCGTTCCGCAAGGCCTGGCTGGAGCAGCACCCGGAGGGCACGGTCGTCTACCGCGACCTGGCCGCGAACCCGGTGCCCCACATCACCGCCGACACCCACCTCGCCGGCTTCACCGCGCCCGACGACCACACGCCCGAGCAGGCCGCCGCCTTCGCCGAGCGCGTGCGCCTGATCGAGGAGCTGGAGAACGCGGACGCGATCCTGATCGGCGCCCCGATGTACAACTACTCGATCCCGTCGACGCTGAAGGCGTGGCTGGACAACGTGATCCTGTTCGGCCGCACCGCCGGCGTGGAGGCCCCGGCCGCCCAGGGCACCCCGGTCACCGTCGTCGCCAGCCGCGGCGGCTCCTACGCGCCGGGCACCCCGCGCGAGGGCATGGAGTACGTCCAGAACTTCCTGGCCGCCACCCTGCGCGACACCCTCCAGCTCGACCTCGACTTCATCGTCCCGGAGCTGACCATGGCCCCCACGAACCCGGCCATGTCCGAGCTCGTCCCGCTCTTCGAGGCCTCCCGCGAGAAGGCGCTCCAGGACGCGCAGGAGAAGGGCAAGGCCGTGGCCGCCCGCGTCGCCGCCTGAAGGTGACATAACCCACAGCCGCAGATGCGAAGGGCGCCACAGGTCATCGACCTGTGGCGCCCTTCACATACATGCCGCACGTACGCGCCGCAGGACGGGTCCGCCTGGGCAACGCAAAAGCCCCGCAGATCCGAAGATCTGCGGGGCTTTTCGCTGTGCGCGAGGGGGGAGTTGAACCCCCACGCCCTTTCGGGCACTGGAACCTGAATCCAGCGCGTCTGCCTATTCCGCCACCCGCGCATTGGGTGTGTCCTCCGGCTCCTTCGCCCTTTCGGGCCGGGCGCCTTCCGACATCCAGAAGATTAGCACGCTGCAGAGGGTGGATTCACATCCGATTCCGCGGGCACCTGACGGACACCCAGCACGCTCCACCACCCGCGACGCCGCCATCCCGCAGGCAGGGCGCCATCACGACGTAGCGCCCCGGCCACAGTCCTGTTGCGGCCTTGTCGGAGCCGGACCGCTCCACAGCCGCGTACGGGACACTGTCCGGAGGCCACCTCTACGATCGCTCTCAAGAGGATCCGCGGTGGAGCCTCGGGCAGTCTGTGAGCGTCGACACTCATCGACCGGGCGGACAGGGGGAACCAGCCGATTTCCCGACGCGTGGATACGATCAGTAAGCAGTACGAGGAAGCACGAGAGCGCGACAGGCACGGCAAGCGGGACAGCAACGAAGGAGGAGGTGCCCCATGGGAGTCCTGAAGAAGTTCGAGCAGCGTCTCGAAGGTCTGGTCAACGGCACCTTCGCCAAGGTCTTCAAGTCCGAGGTGCAGCCCGTCGAGATCGCGGGCGCGCTCCAGCGCGAGTGCGACAACAACGCGACGATCTGGAACCGAGAGCGGACCGTCGTCCCCAACGACTTCATCGTGGAGCTCAGCGCGCCGGACTACGAGCGCCTGAGTCCCTACTCGGGCCAGCTCGGCGACGAGCTGTCCGGGATGGTGCGCGACTACGCCAAGCAGCAGCGGTACACCTTCATGGGCCCCATCAAGGTGCACCTGGAGAAGGCGGAGGACCTGGACACGGGTCTCTACCGGGTGCGCAGCCGCACCCTGGCCTCCTCCACCAGCCAGCAGCCCGAGCGCCCCGAACGGCCCCAGGCCGCCCGCCCGAATCAGGCACCCGGCGGCTACGGCTATCAGCAGCCCGCCGCTCCGCCGATGCCGTCCGCGCCGCCCCCCGGGCGGCCCGCGCAGGCACCTGCGGCCCAGCGTCCCGCCGCGAACGCGGGCCCGATGCCCGGCGCTCGCGTACGGCACTGGATCGAGATCAACGGCACCCGCCACCAGATCTCCCGCCCCACCCTCGTGCTCGGCCGCTCCACCGAGGCCGACGTGCGGATCGACGACCCCGGCGTCTCGCGCCGGCACTGTGAGATTCGCACCGGTACCCCGTCCACGATCCAGGACCTCGGGTCCACCAACGGGATCGTGGTGGACGGCCAGCACACCACGCGCGCTACGCTCCGCGACGGCTCGCGGATCGTCGTGGGCCAAACCACCATCGTTTACCGGCAAGCCGAAGGGTGAAGCGGGGGCAATGTCAGAGCTGACCCTGACGGTCATGCGGTTGGGTTTCCTGGCCGTTCTGTGGCTGTTCGTGATCGTGGCCGTACAGGTCATCCGTAGTGATCTGTTCGGAACACGCGTCACCGCACGCGGCTCCCGCAGGGAGAGCGGGCGGCCGCAGCAGGCCGCCCGGCAGGCCGCCGCGCCCCCTCCGCAGCGCCAGCAGCAGCAGGGCGGCGGGCGGCAGCGCCGCGGCGCCCCCACCAAGCTGGTCGTCTCCGAGGGCACCCTCACGGGGACCACGGTCGCCCTGCAGGGGCAGACCATCACGCTCGGCCGCGCGCACGACAGCACGATCGTGCTCGACGACGACTACGCGTCCAGTCGGCACGCCCGGATCTACCCGGACCGGGACGGCCAGTGGATCGTCGAGGACCTCGGGTCGACGAACGGCACGTACCTCGAACGGAACCGCCTCACGACCCCCACGCCGATCCCGCTGGGTGCGCCGATCCGCATCGGCAAGACCGTCATCGAGTTGCGGAAGTAGTGCTACATCATGAATAGGCGCGAGCGGAGCGAGCGAGCCGGCGCGGTCACCCAGGACCAGTGCGCGCTCCCGACCGGAGGGTGGGCACCGTGCGGATGTACCCGGAGTCGGAATCAACGGGGCAGGTGCGCATGAGTCTGTCACTGCGCTTCGCCGCCGGATCCCACAAAGGCATGATCCGCGAGGGCAACGAGGACTCCGGTTACGCCGGTCCGCGGCTGCTCGCGATCGCCGACGGGATGGGCGGCCAGGCCGCCGGTGAGGTCGCCTCCTCCGAGGTGATCTCGACCATCGTCGCGCTCGACGACGACGTACCGGGATCCGACATCCTCACCTCGCTGGGCACCGCGGTGCAGCGGGCCAACGACCAGCTCCGCATGATGGTCGAGGAGGACCCGCAGCTCGAGGGCATGGGGACGACCCTCACCGCCCTGCTGTGGACGGGCCAGCGGCTCGGTCTCGTACACGTCGGCGACTCGCGCGCGTACCTGCTGCGCGACGGTGTGCTGACGCAGATCACGCAGGACCACACCTGGGTGCAGCGGCTCGTCGACGAGGGACGCATCACCGAGGAAGAGGCCACCACGCACCCGCAGAGGTCCCTCCTCATGCGCGCGCTGGGCAGCGGCGACCACGTCGAGCCGGATCTGTCGATCCGTGAAGTGCGCGCGGGCGACCGGTACTTGATCTGCTCCGACGGCCTGTCCGGCGTCGTCTCCCACCAGACGATGGAGGAGACCCTCGCCAGCTACCAGGGCCCGCAGGAGACGGTCCAGGACCTGATCCAGCTGGCGCTGCGCGGCGGCGGCCCCGACAACATCACCGTGATCGTCGCGGACGTCCTCGACATCGACGGCGGTGACACGCTGGCGGGCCAGATCTCCGACGCGCCCGTCATCGTCGGCGCGGTCGCCGAGAACCAGCAGCACCAGCTGCACGACGGCAACGCCATGGAGACCCCGGCGGGCCGCGCGGCCGCGCTCGGGCGGGGGACCGGCCGGCCGGTGCCGAACCAGGGCGGCGGCGAGTTCGGCCCGCCCGGCAGCGGCGACACCAACGGCTACGCACCCGAGGGGGGCTTCGACGCGTACGCGGACGAGGACTTCGTCAAGCCGCGCCGCGGCCGCCGGTGGATCAAGAGATCGCTGTACATCGTGCTGGCCCTCGGGGTCATCGGCGGCGGCCTGTACGGCGGCTACCGCTGGACCCAGACGCAGTACTTCGTCGGTTCGAACGAGGACCACGTGGCCCTCTACCGCGGCATCAACCAGGACCTTGCCTGGGTGAATCTGTCGAAGGTGGAGACGGACCACCCGGACATCGAGCTCAAGTACCTGCCGCCCTATCAGAAGAAGCAGGTCGAGGAGACCATCGCCGAGGGCGACCTGGCAGCAGCCCAGGACAAGATCGACGAACTGTCCGCTCAGGCAGGCGCGTGCAAGAAGCAGGCCGAGCAGCAGAAGGCCGAGAACGACAAGAACGCGAAGACCGGCGAGGGCGAAGCGGGCGGAACCACCACCGGAGGCACGGCGTCCAAGGCGTCGTACCGCGCGGAGACCGCCACACCCTCCCCGGACGCGTCGAAGTCGCCGTCCGGCAAGTCCAAGACCTCTCCCAAGCCCACCCCTGGCCCCACTCTCTCCGACGAAGAGCAGCAGCTGGCCAAGGCGTGCGCGCAGCAGTAGAAGCCGTTGGGGGCCTCAGCACGCCATGAGCAGTTCTCTCAGTAGTAGTTCTTCCACGACCCATACGTCGACCATTGGAGCGATCGGAGCACCCAGCCGGCGTAACACCGAGCTGGCCCTGCTGGTGTTCGCGGTGGTCATCCCGGTCTTCGCGTACGCCAATGTGGGCCTCGCGCTCGACGGCTCGCTGCCGGCCGGCCTGCTCGGTTACGGGCTCGGCCTCGGCCTGCTCGCCGGTGTCGCCCACATCGTCGTACGGAAATTCGCGGCGTACGCGGACCCGCTGCTGCTGCCGCTGGCCACGCTCCTCAACGGCCTGGGCCTGGTGGTCATCTGGCGGCTCGACCAGTCGGAGCTGCTGCAGTCGATCGGCCAGGCGGGCAGCGCCGCACCCAAGCAGCTGATGTACACGGCGATCGGCATCGCACTGTTCATCGCCGTCCTGATCTTCCTCAAGGACCACCGCGTCCTTCAGCGCTACACCTACATCTCGATGCTCGGCGCGCTCGTCCTGCTGCTGCTGCCGCTGGTCCCGGGCCTCGGTGTGAACATCTACGGCGCCAAGATCTGGATCCACATCGGGTCCTTCTCCATCCAGCCCGGTGAGTTCGCGAAGATCGTCCTCGCGATCTTCTTCGCCGGCTATCTGATGGTGAAGCGGGACGCGCTGGCGCTGGCCTCGCGCCGCTTCATGGGCCTGTACCTGCCGCGCGGCCGCGACCTCGGACCGATCCTCGTCGTGTGGGCGATCTCGATCCTCATCCTGGTCTTCGAGACCGACCTCGGTACGTCACTGCTGTTCTTCGGAATGTTCGTCATCATGCTGTACGTCGCCACCGAGCGGACCAGCTGGATCGTCTTCGGTCTGATGATGTCCGCGGTCGGCGCCGTGGGTGTGGCGAGCTTCGAGCCGCACATCCAGCAGCGTGTGGACGCCTGGCTCGACCCGATGAAGGAGTACCTGCTCAGCCGGCAGGGCGTCGGGGGCCACTCCGAGCAGGCCATGCAGGCGCTGTGGGCGTTCGGCTCCGGCGGCACGCTCGGCACCGGCCTCGGCCAGGGGCACTCGGACCTGATCCGGTTCGCCGCCAACTCCGACTTCATCCTCGCCACGTTCGGCGAGGAGCTGGGCCTCGCCGGTCTGATGGCGCTGCTGCTGATCTACGCGCTGATCGTGGAGCGCGGCGTGCGCACTTCCCTCGCCGCCCGCGACCCGTTCGGCAAGCTGCTCGCCGTCGGCCTGTCCGGCGCCTTCGCGCTGCAGGTCTTCGTCGTCGCCGGCGGTGTCATGGGGCTCATCCCGCTCACCGGTATGACGATGCCCTTCCTCGCGTACGGCGGTTCGTCCGTCATCGCCAACTGGGCGCTGATCGGCATCCTGATCCGGATCAGCGACACCGCGCGCCGGCCCGCGCCCAGCCCGACCCCCAGCCCCGACGCCGAGATGACCCAGGTGGTCCGACCGTGAACAAGCCCCTGCGCCGGATCGCGATCTTCTGTGGACTGCTGGTCCTGACCCTGCTGATCCGCGACAACTGGCTCCAGTACGTCAAGGCCGACGAGCTCGCCTCCGACGACAACAACCGCCGTGTCGCGATCGCCCGCTACTCGACGCCGCGCGGCGACATCATCGTCGACGGCAAGTCGGTCACCGGCTCCAAGGCGACCAGCGGCACCGACCTGAAGTACAAGCGGACCTGGAAGGACGGGCCCATGTGGTCGCCCGTCACCGGTTACGCCTCGCAGGTCGTCGGCGCCACCCAGCTGGAGTCCATCGAGGACGGCATCCTCACCGGCAACGACGACCGGCTCTTCTTCCGGAACACGCTCGACATGATCACGGGCAAGAAGAAGGAGGGCGGCAACGTCGTCACCACCCTCAACGCCGCCGCGCAGAAGGCCGCCTACGACGGTCTGAAGAACCGCGGCAAGGGTGCCGTCGCCGCCATCGAGCCGTCCACCGGCAAGATCCTCGCGCTCGCGTCCACGCCGTCGTACGACCCGTCGTCGTTCGCCGGGAACTCCACCGACGACGGCGAGACGTTCAGCAAGCTGGACAAGGACAAGGACAAGCCGCTCCTGAACCGCGCGCTGCGCGAGACGTACCCGCCGGGCTCCACGTTCAAGCTGGTGACGGCCGCGGCCGCGCTGGAGAGCGGCAAGGTCACCGACATCGACGCGAAGACCGATTCGCCGGTGCCGTTCATCATGAAGGGCACCACGACGCCCCTGAAGAACGAGGGCAGCATCGCCTGCGAGAACGTATCGCTGCGCGCGGCCCTGAAGGTCTCCTGCAACTCGGTGTTCGGCAAGCTCGGCCAGGACATGGGCAACAAGACGATGCTCGACGAGGCCGAGAAGTTCGGCTTCAACGAGCAGCAGTTCGTCCCGGTCCGTTCCAACGCGTCGATGTTCGACGACGACATGAACGACTCGCAGGTCGCTCTCTCCTCCATCGGCCAGTACAACACCGCCTCCACGCCGCTGCAGATGGCCATGGTCGCCTCCGCGATCGCCAACGACGGCAAGCTGATGGAGCCGTACATGGTCGACCAGCTGAAGGCCCCGAACCTCGACACCATCGAGAAGACGGAGCCCAAGGAGATGAGCCAGCCGCTCTCCGAGGAGAACGCGACGAAGCTCCAGTCGATGATGGAGACCGTCGTCAACGACCCGGGCGGCACGGGCTCCAACGCCAAGATCCCCGGCGTCACCGTCGGCGGCAAGACGGGTACCGCCCAGCACGGCGTCGACAACAGCGAGAAGCCGTACGCCTGGTTCGTCTCGTACGCCAAAACCGACTCCGGTGCGCCGGTCGCCGTGGCCGTCGTCGTCGAGGACGGCTCGGCCAACCGTGACGACATCTCCGGTGGCGGTCTGGCCGCCCCGATCGCGAAGAGCGTGATGGAAGCGGTCATCAACAGCAAGTGAGGCGGGTGTTCACCGGGTTCTGTGAACCCGGTCACCCGTTCTTCACATTGACGCACGTGGCGATACCGGTCCTGTCACGGGTCTCGGTGGCGGCCAGGTCACGCCGGGCAAGCCGGGTACGGTATGCCCGGACAGCACACCGCCCGACCCCGCACGGGACGGTCGGGACCGACGGAGAGGGCTGGTAGGTAACCATGGAAGAGCCGCGTCGCCTCGGCGGCCGGTACGAGCTGGGCCAGGTGCTCGGCCGTGGTGGCATGGCGGAGGTCTACCTCGCGCATGACACCCGGCTCGGCCGCACCGTGGCGGTGAAGACGCTGCGGGCTGACCTCGCGCGCGACCCGTCGTTCCAGGCCCGGTTCCGCCGGGAGGCCCAGTCGGCCGCCTCGCTCAACCATCCCGCGATCGTGGCGGTGTACGACACCGGCGAGGACTACGTCGACAACATCTCCATCCCGTACATCGTGATGGAGTACGTCGACGGTTCCACGCTCCGCGAGCTCCTGCACAGCGGCCGCAAGCTGCTGCCGGAGCGCGCCATGGAGATGACCATCGGCATCCTCCAGGCGCTCGAGTACTCGCACCGCGCGGGCATCGTCCACCGCGACATCAAGCCGGCCAACGTCATGCTGACCCGCAACGGTCAGGTCAAGGTCATGGACTTCGGCATCGCCCGCGCCATGGGCGACTCCGGCATGACGATGACGCAGACCGCGGCGGTCATCGGCACGGCCCAGTACCTCTCGCCCGAGCAGGCCAAGGGCGAGCAGGTCGACGCCCGTTCCGACCTCTACTCCACCGGCTGTCTCCTCTATGAGCTGCTGACGGTCCGTCCGCCGTTCGTCGGGGACTCCCCGGTCGCGGTCGCGTACCAGCACGTACGCGAAGAGGCGCAGGCCCCGTCGGTCTTCGACCAGGAGATCACGCCCGAGATGGACGCCATCGTCCTCAAGGCGCTGACCAAGGACCCCGACTACCGCTACCAGTCGGCCGACGAGATGCGCGCCGACATCGAGGCCTGCCTCGACGGCCAACCCGTCGCCGCGACGGCGGCCATGGGCGCGGTCGGCTACGGCGGGACCGACGGCTACGGAGCCGACCAGCAGACGGCGATGCTGCGCCCGCAGAACGGCGGCGCGGCCCCGACGTCGATGCTGCCCCCGGTCAACCCGCACGACGGCGGCTACGGCTACGACGACCGCCCGGACCGCCGCCGCCAGGGCAAGAAGAACACCTCGACGATCCTGCTCGTGCTCGCGGGCGTCCTCGTCCTCGTCGGCGCGATCCTGATCGGCAAGTGGGCGTTCAGCGGGAGCGGCGGCACCGGCGACGACAAGATCCCGGTGCCGAACCTGGTGGGTGAGACGTTCAAGGCCGCGGAGAAGAAGGCGGGGAACGTCGACCTGAAGATCGAAAAGGGCGCCGACATGGCGTGCAAGGACCAGCCCAAGAACACGGTCTGCAAGCAGGACCCCGAGGACGGCACGATCGCCAAGAACGAGACGATCACCGTTCGGATGTCGACAGGGGCGCCGAAGGTCGTGGTCCCGAACGTCATCGACAAGTCCGAGGACGACGCCCGCGCCGCCCTTGAGGACAAGGGCTTCGTCGTCAAGGTCAAGACCGAGGAGACCTCGCAGGACGCGGGGAAGGTTCTCAAGCAGGACCCGGACCCGGGCGTCGAGAAGCAGTCCGGCTCCACGGTCACCATCACGGTGTCCAAGGAGAAGCAGCAGTCCCAGGTCCCCGACGTCTCCTCCGGCGCCAACCTCACCTGTGACCAGGCGAAGGCCAAGCTCCAGGAGAGCAATCTGCAGGGCAACTGCACCGAGGAGGAGAACGCCTCGGTCGACCCCGGCAAGGTCTTCTACCAGAACCTCACCGCGGGCACCTCGGCCGATCCCGGCTCCACGGTCCAGCTGAAGGTCGCCAAGGCGCCCGCGCAGACCGCGGTGCCCGAGGTCCGCGGCAAGACGGTGAAGGACGCGCAGAAGATCCTGCAGGACGCCGGCTTCAAGAACATCACGTTCGCGGACGGCAGCAACCAGGACCCGAACGCCCTGGTCGCCAACGCCGATCCGGCTCCGGGCAGCCAGGTCGACCCGGCCACGACCACGGTCACCCTGACCACGGTCGGCGGGGGCGGCGGCAACAACGGCGGCGGCAACGGCGGGTTCATCGGCGGCAACGGCTGACCCGCCCGCCACGCGCGTGAAGCACGCATGGAGAAGGCCCCGCCCCTCTGGAAGCAGAGGGGCGGGGCCTTCTCCATGACCGCTGTGACGGCCGTAACGACCGTGACGGCTACCGCAGTTCCTTCGGCGGCGTCCGGTCGCTGTCGACCTTCTGCACACGCTGCAGCTCGCCCCAGACCACGTACCGGTACTCCGACGTGTAGACGGGGGTGCAGGTCGTCAGGGTGATGTACTTCCCCGGCTCCTTCACGCCCGACTCCTTGGGGACCTGGTCGATGACGTCGACGTTGTACTTCGAGGTCTCGGGGAGGATGTCGTAGACCTTGTAGACGTACCAGTCGTCCTTCGTCTCGAAGACGATCGGGTCACCCTTGTCGATCTTGTCGATGTTGTGGAACTTGGCGCCGTGGCCGTCCCGGTGCGCGGCCAGCGAGAAGTTGCCGTCCTTGTCGGCGGTGGGCAGCGCCGCCTTCACGGGGTCCGTGTAGTAGCCGGCGACGCCGTCGTTGAGGACCTTCGACGAGGTGCCCTTCTTGACGAGCACCTCGCCCTTGCTCATCGCCGGTACGTGCAGGAACCCGATGCCGTCCTTGGTGTCCAGGGCGCCGGGGCCGGTGTCCTGCGCCCAGTGGTCACGGACCTTGTCGCCCTGCTTGTTGGCCGCGCGGTCGGCGACGACGTTCGTCCACCACAGCGAGTAGACGACGAACAGGCCGAGGATCAGGCCCGCCGTGATGAGGAGTTCCCCGAAGACGCTGACGGCGGTCGCGATCCGGCCGCGGCGCGGCGAGGGCGAGGGGGCCTTCGGTTCGGTCGTGTCCTCGTCGTGGTCGGTGGTCGTCGCTGCCACTGCTGGTTGCCCCGTCCCTGTGCCCGTGCTGGTGCCCGTACTGGTGCCCGCTATTCGACGAGCGCGTCCGGCTTGCCCTTGCTGCGCGGGCGCTCCTCGACCATCTTGCCCCAGACGATCATTCGATACGTACTGGTGAATTCCGGCGTGCACGTCGTCAGGGTGATGTAACGACCCGGCTTGGTGAATCCGGACCCCGCCGGGACCGGGTTGATCACCGCGGTGTTCGACGGCGACGTCTGAGCGAGCCTGCTCGACATCTTGTACACGTAGTACTTGTCCTGCGTCTCGACCACGATCGGATCGCCCGGTTCGAGCCGGTTGATGTAGCGGAACGGCTCGCCGTGCGTGTTGCGGTGCCCGGCGACCGCGAAGTTGCCGGTCTTCGCGTCCGGCATCGCGGTCGGAATGCTGTCCTCGCCGTAGTGCCCGACCATGCCCTTGTCGAGGACCTTCGTCTTGCTGATGCCCTCGGCGATCGGCACCACGACGTCCAGCTTGGGGATGTACATGATCGCGAAGCCCTGGCCCGGCTCGAACGTGCCCGGCTTGCGCTTGCCGTTCGCCCAGTCGTCCTCGAGGTGGCTGCGGGCGTTCCCCGCCAGGTTGTGGGCCCGGATGTTCGACCACCACAGCTGGTAGGTGACGAACAGCAGCATCAACACCCCGAGGGTGATGAAGACTTCACCGATCGCCCGGCTCGCGATCACCCCGGCGCCGGGCTTGGCCGCCTTCGCCGCGCGCCGCGCCTCGACCCGGCTCAGCGGCTTGCCGTCGTCCTCGGCGCCCGCCCCGGCCTCGGGCTCCTGCTGCGGGCCGGCGTGCCGACCGCCGCCGCCCTTCTTCGCGGCCTTCCGGCGCGCGGCCCGGCCACCGGTCACGACCGGCTCCGGCTCGGCCGTCGCACCGGCTATTCGCCGGGTGTCCGCGGTCCGCAGCGCGACGGTCTCGTCGTCCCGCACCGGCTGGCGTACAGGCTGCCGCACCGGCTGCCGTACAGGCTCTTGTACGGCGATGGGCTCGGGTTCGGGCGCGGCCGCGGGGGCAGGCTGCTGAGCGCCTCCGTACCAGTCCTGCGCGTACCCGTTGGGGTCGTACCACTCCGGCTCCGGTTCGGGCCGCTGAGGCTCGGCCTGAGGCGTTTCCTGCCCCGCCCTGAACCACGGCGAAGGGTGCTGCCCCGGCAACGGGTCGCTGAGGGGGTCGTCGAGGCGCCGCACGGCGTCCTCCAACTCCCCTGCCTCCCCTCCACCCTCACGCTCGGGGCGCAGCGCGGTCACGCCGAGGCCCTGCCCACGACCGGCGCGAGCCCGGCAGATCTGGCGACCGCGCCCGCGTCCCCGCATTCGGCGAGCCAGTTCGCCAGCATCAGGTGCCCGTGCTCGGTGAGGACGGACTCCGGGTGGAACTGGACTCCCTCGACGGGCAGTTCGCGGTGGCGCAGGCCCATGACGATGCCGTCCTCGGTGCGGGCCGTGACCTCGAGCTCGGCGGGGACGGTGCCCGGCTCGGCGGCCAGCGAGTGGTAGCGGGTCGCCGTGAACGGGTCGGGCAGACCCGCGAAGACGCCCTTCCCCTCGTGCCGGACCAGCGAGGTCTTGCCGTGCAGCAGCTCCGGCGCCCGGTCCACCACGCCCCCGTACGCCACCTGCATCGACTGCATGCCGAGACAGACACCGAAGACGGGGACGCCGGTCGCGGCGCAGTGGCGCACCATCTCGATGCAGACACCGGCCTGTTCGGGAGCGCCGGGGCCGGGCGAGAGCAGCACGCCGTCGAAGCCGTCCTGCGCGTGAGAGGTCGTCACCTCGTCGTTGCGCAGCACCTCGCACTCGGCACCCAGCTGGTACAGGTACTGGACGAGGTTGAAGACGAAGCTGTCGTAGTTGTCGACGACGAGAATGCGCGTCTTACGGGACTCTCGGGTACTCACTGGCCGTCCACCGTCACATCGTTGAAGGGCAGCAGCGGCTCGGCCCACGGGAAGACGTACTGGAAGAGGACGTAGACGACCGCCAGGACCAGCACGACCGAGATCAGTGCCCTCACCCACACGTTGCCCGGCAGATGCCGCCAGATCCAGCCGTACATGCCGGTCGCTCCCCTTCGTCTGTCCCTTGTCCCTCAAAAACCACCGCCGTACGGCACCAGACTAACGGCGCAACGCTTTCGGTTTCCCGGCCTCCACAGGCTGGGTGGAATCAAGGTGCGCCCACACGATCAGCCGATGACTGTGGCCCCACTCCGGCTCGCACGTCGTGAGCGTCAGATAGCGGCCCGGCTCCCTGTACCCGGACTTGCGCGGCACGGGATCGATGACGGCGACATCGCTCGGCAGCGTCTTGTACGGCTTGGTGTCGATGACGTACGTGAACCAGGTCGTCCCGTCCGTGAGCACCACGTCGTCGCCGGGTCGCAGCTTCGGGAAGTCCTTGAACGGGTCGCCGTACGTACGACGATGCCCGGCCACGGCGAAGTTCCCCTTCTGCCCGAGCTGCGCGGTGCCGGAGTAGTGCCCGAGGCCCTTCTTGAGGGTCGCGACGTTCGTGTTCTCCAGGACCGGCTTGTTCCACGTGAAACCGAGCCGTGGGACGTACATCACGGCGAACGGCCGGCCGTTCCTGTACGCGGTCGGCTGCGGCGGCGACGTCGCGTCCGGCCGGCTCGGCTGCGCACTGGCCACGGGTCTCTTCGCCCACTGGTCCTGGAGGTCGTCGATCTGATGGTCCATCGCACTGTCGGCCTTCACACCGGTCCAGAACAGCACGTACACGACGAACAGCACGATCACGGCACCCACGGTGATGCACAGCTCGCTGAACGTCCGGACGACGACTCGCACCGACACCCCCCGGTGTCCGCTGGTGGTTGCTCCGCGGCGCTACTCCACGGCTTCTACTCCACGGGCTTCGCGTAGTGGAGATCCACTGTGCCCGAGTAGCCGGGAAGAGTCACCGCCCCGTCGTCCTCGACTTTCCAGCCGAGCCCGTACGCGTTGACGTAGAGCATGTAGTTCTGGATCTCCGGCGAGGCCGCGACGGCGTTCTTCAGCTTCTCCGGGTCGCCGACCGCCGTGATCTTGTACGGGGGCGAGTAGACGCGGCCCTGGAGGATCAGGGTGTTGCCGACGCAGCGCACGGCGGACGTGGAGATGAGCCGCTGGTCCATGACCTTGATGCCCTTGGCGCCGCCGTGCCACAGGGCGTTCACCACGGCCTGCAGGTCCTGCTGGTGGATGACCAGGTCGTTGGGCTGCGGCTCGGGGTAGCCGGGGAGCTTGGCGGTGGCGTTGGGCGGGGCGTCGTCGAGCGTGACGGAGATCGCCTCGCCCTTCAGCTTCTTCGTCCCGGACGCCTTCTCCAGGCCGTCCAGCTTCTCGTCCTCGGCCTTGGTCGACCCGTCGTCGCGCTCGGCCAGGCGCTCGACGTCGCCGCGGGTCCCGCTGTTGCCCTCTTCCAGTTCCTTGTTCTTGCGGCTGCGCTCCTGAATCAGGTCGGAGAGCTTCAGAAGGGACGCATCCGTACGGATATTGGTGCCCTTGGCCGTATTGAAACTGGTGAAGAAGATGAGCCCGGCGAGGGCGAAAACGCCCACAGTGAGCACCCGTACGGGCCGGAAACGACCACGGGTGGGACCGTTGCCGCTGCTGTCCGTACGGCTTTTGTCAGGGTCGGCAGAATTGCTCAACGTACCCTTATCTCCTTCGACGCCGCGGAAGCACTACGCTAACGGACGCCCGGGGGAGCGCTCAGAGTCCTTTGAAGTTCCGCTTGTACGCTGCCCGGAGCCCAGCCCACGTTCCCTGCGCGGCCACGCAGCGCATCGACAGGAGAGACCCTCGTGCCGAAGTCACGTATCCGCAAGAAGGCCGACTACACGCCGCCGCCGGCGTCGAAGCAGGCAGCCAACATCAAGTTGACCAACCGCGGCTGGGTGGCCCCGGTGATGCTCGCGATGTTCCTCATCGGACTCGCGTGGATCGTCGTCTTCTACGTGTCGGACACCCAGCTGCCGATCGAGTCCTTCGGCAACTGGAACATCGTGGTCGGCTTCGGCTTCATCGCCGCCGGATTCGGTGTCTCCACACAGTGGAAGTAGCGCACGACCAGGCCTTCGCTCCAGCTCTGCCCCAAGCTATCCACTGAGTTATCCACAACCGTTTTCCACAGTGGGGATAACTCTACGATCTGTGGATAACCCTCGGACTGTTGACGCCGGTGTGACTAATGCGGCATCCGTCGAGCACACGTTCGCCCCTTGCCTCTTCTGGGGAAATCCCAGGTCAGGGGCGAGGGGCGCGGTCGTTCCGCACAGGTTGCACAAGATCCGGCACACACTGTGGACAACGGTGGACAACATCGGTGGATAACTGGGCTCAGGTGAGCTGGGCGGTCCTGACGAGGATCATCACGATCACGACCGCGAGGAGCAGGCCACAGGTCCCGAACTGGATCAGGGAACGGCGCTCGCGCGGGGCATGCACCATCGCGTATCCGACGACCACACCGGCGACGAGGCCGCCGATGTGGGCCTGCCAGGAGATACCCGCCCAGGTGAACGTGAAGATCAGGTTGATCACGAGCAGCCCGATGACCGGGCGCATGTCGTAGTTGAGGCGGCGCATCAGCACCGCTGTCGCTCCGAACAGGCCGTAGATGGCGCCGGAGGCCCCCAGCGTGGAGGTATGCGGGTCAGCGAAGACGTACGCAACGGCACCGCCCGCCAGTCCCGAGACGAAGTAGAGCGCCAGATAACGGGACCTGCCGAGCGCGGCTTCCAGAGGGCCGCCGAGCCACCACAGGCTGAGCATGTTGAAGGCGATGTGCCAGATCTCGTAGTGCGCGAACATCGAGGTCACCAGGCGATACCACTCACCGGCCGCCACGCCCTCCTGCGGCGCGAAGGGTCCCGGCGGCCAAGACCCGACCAGCACCAGGTGATCCAGCAGAGTGTCGCTGATCTGGGCGGCGATGAACACGGCCACGTTGATCCCGATCAGCACCTTGGTGACCAGCCGAGGATCCGACGCGATCGTGCCCCCGGCGACGGTGCGCGGCTGATTGGCGGCGGGCGCGTGCCCCGTACCGGAACCGCCCCGCACACACTCCGGGCACTGGAAGCCGACCGACGCACTGACCATGCACTCCGGGCAGATGGGCCGCTCGCAGCGGGTGCAGCGGATGCCGGTCTGCCGGTCCGGATGCCGGTAGCAGCCGGGCAGCCCCTGGGAGTCCTGCGGTCCCTGCGGGTTGCCTGGCGCCTGTTCCATGACCGTCGTCCCCTTGTCGTGAGCGTGGATGAAGCGCCGCGTGGCAACGCACCGCCCCGCTCATCCTTACGGACGGGCGGGGCGCATTGGTTCCCGTACCGGGATTCGCGCGCGGGCTGCCTGCGGGTGCCTATCGGGTCTCGACGACCACGGACTCGATGACCACGTCGTTGACCGGGCGGTCGGTGCGCGGGTTCGTCTGCGCGCCCGCGATCGCGTCCACGACCTTCTGGCTCGCCTCGTCGACGACCTCGCCGAAGATGCTGTGCTTACGGGTCAGCCAGGCGGTCGGCGCGACGGTGACGAAGAACTGCGAGCCGTTGGTGCCCGGGCCCGCGTTGGCCATGGCCAGCAGGTACGGCTTGGTGAAGGCCAGGTCGGGGTGGAACTCGTCCTCGAACTGGTAGCCGGGTCCGCCCGTGCCGTTGCCCAGCGGGTCGCCGCCCTGAATCATGAAGCCGCTGATCACACGGTGGAAGACCGTGCCGTCGTAGAGCGGGGCCGTGGACTTCTCGCCGGTCTCGGGGTTGGTCCACTCGCGCTCGCCCTTGGCGAGCTCCACGAAGTTCTTGACCGTCTTGGGCGCGTGGTTCGGCAGAAGCCTGACCTCGATGTCGCCCTGATTGGTCCTGAGGGTGGCATACAGCTGCTCGGCCACGATCCGCCTTCCGTCGTCTTCTCTGCCTTCCCGATCCTCGCACGGGCCCGGCGTCGTGACCCCCGGCGGACATGTCGTGGTCGTACGGGGGTTTCAGCCACCGAAACCGGTCTACTCGATACCGACCGGGCGCGCCCGGCCACGATCCGTGGCATTGTCGTCGCCAAGCCCTATTACCGCTCTTACCGTCCTTACCGTTCTTTCCGTTTCGTACTGATCCTTACTGATCGGTACACGGCTTTAACAAGCCTTACCACCGCATGAAGCCTCCAGCAGGCATGATCTGCAAAAGGGTGGAAAGGTGAAATACCTGTACGCCACCGAGGAGGAGGATCACGTGACCCGCATCGACAGCGTGCGCGCCGCGACCGGCTCGGCGAAGGACAGCGTGCTGCACGCCGCGGAAGTGGTGGCGCCCTACGCAGGGACGGCCAAGGACAAGGCCGCGCAGTACGCGCACGACGCCCGAGTCGTGCTCGGCCCCAAGGTCTCGCAGGCCGCGCAGCAGGCGCGCGTCCAGTACGACGCCCACCTGGCCCCGCGTGTGGAGCAGGCTCGCACGCACGTACCGCCGAAGGTCGACCATGCCGCGCACGAAGCGGCGGTCCGCACCCGCAAGGCTGCCCGGCAGGCGGCCGACTATTCGAAGCCTCGTATCGAGCACGCCGTGGCCGCGGCCGGCCCGGTGCGCGACGAGGCGGCGGCCCGCAGTACCGCGGCGCTGGCCGCGCTGCGCGGGCAGATCTCTCCCGAGCAGATCAGGAAGCTCGCCCGCAAGCGGGAGCGCCGTGTCCGCGCCGGGCGGCTGGCCAAGGGCCTCGTCGTGACCGGCGTGCTGGTCGGCGGGGCGTTCGCCGCCTGGAAGTGGTGGGACAAGCAGGCCAACCCGGACTGGCTCGTCGAGCCGCCGGCCGCCACCGAGGTGCCCGACACCGCCCCGCTGACCTCGGTCGACGGCAGCGGTCAGGACATCCTCGACCCGGAGGTCCAGGCCAAGCAGGCCGAGGCGGAGGCCGAGACCGGCCCGAAGGACAAGCACTGACGCGTCACCGGCCACGGCCGTACGCGACGAAGGCGGGCGCCCCGCACAGGGGCGCCCGCCTTCGTGCGCCGGGGCACGGCGGTCAGGCCGCCGGGTCGGTCACCTCGCGGCGGGTGGCGAGGACCACGAGGCCGCCGACGACCGCGAGCCCCATCAGGACGGCGCCGAAGACCGTGGCACCGCCGGTCAGGCCCACCGCGTCACTCAGGTATCCCGCGGAGACCGGCAGGACGCCCGCCAGGAGGTAGCCGCCCACGTTGAGCGCGGCGTTCGCCTCCGCCAGACGACGTGGCGGGACACCCGCGTTCAGCAGCGACAGTCCGCCGAGCTGCCCCATGCCCTGCCCCGCACCCGCCAGCAGCGCGGCGGCGAGCAGCACCGGCACCGACGCGGTGTGCACGGCGACGATCAGCGCGGCCATGGCCAGCGTGGTGCTCGCCGCCCCGGCCGTCAGAACGGTGCGCCGCCTCAGCCGCCGTACCGCGAACTGCACGCCCGTCGCGGCGAGGAACATCACGAACGCCATGCCGCCGGCGACGATCCGGCTGGTGGTGCCGAGCAGCCCGGCCAGCAGCGACGGGCCGAGCGAGAGCACGAACGAGGTGGCGGTGATGCCCGGCGCGAACACCGCGATGCCCAGGGCCAGTCGGCGTCCGCTGCCGCGCGGGACGCCGGGCACGCGCAGCCAGGAGCCGCGGGCGACGGACGTACGGGCGACGGGCCGGGGGAGCGGCATGCGCAGCACCGCGACGACGGCGCCGGCCAGAAGGACGGCCTCGACCACGAAGACGGTGCCGGTCGGCGCGGGCGCCGTCTCGGAGAGCACCCCGGCCAGCAGCGGGCCCAGCCCGGCGCCGAACACCATCGCGCAGGAGGCCAGCAGCGCGGCGAGCCGCCGGCGCTCCGGCCCCGCCACATCGGTCACCGCCGCCATGCCGGCCGAGACGACCGCGCCGACCGCGACCCCGGTGAACAGGCGGGCCACGAGCAACGCGGCCACGCTGCCGGCCGTCGCGAAGATCAGGCAGGCGGCGAGCGCGAGCCCCAGCGCGGGCAGCAGCACCGGCCTGCGCCCGACGCGGTCGGAGACCACGCCGGACACCAGCAGCGACCCGAGCAACCCGACGATGTAGAAGGCGAACACCACGGTCAGCGTGCCCTTGGAGAACCCGATGTCCCGCTGCCACAGCACGTACAGCGGCGTCGCCGCGTTCGACAGCACGAACACCGCCGTGACCGGCCACGCGGCCAGCCACACCCACCACAACGGCGCGGTCCGCGCGCCCTCGGCAGCTCCTGGCGAGCCTGCCGCTCCCTCCCCTCCGCGGATGGTGTCCTGCGCGGCGGTCCGGGTTCCGGACATGACTGTTCCTCCCGACGTCCGACATCCTGCAGTACGAGTCGAGTCGAACTTAGCATGCAGTACGATCGGACTCGTACTGGAGAGGAGTCGCCCATGACCGCGACCGCGGCCACCGCCGCCATCAAGGTGCTGCCGGAACCGGCCGACCTGCCGGAACCGCTGCCGGAGCCGGCCGTGGAGGACCTGCGCCTGGAGACCGTCCTCGGCGTGCTCAGCGACCCGCTGCGGCTGACGATCGTCCGCAAACTCCTCCTGGAGTCGCAGGAGTTCGACCACACCTGCGGCTGGTTCGGCCTCGACCGGCCCAAGTCGTCGCTGACCCACCACTTCAAGGCGCTGCGCGAGGCGGGCGTCACGCGCCAGCGCCAGTACGGCCTGGAGCGCCGCAGCCACGTACGCGTCGACGACCTCGACGCCCGCTTCCCCGGCCTCCTCGCCCTGGTCGCCGCCTGGACCCCGGCTACGGACGCGGGTCCAGCGTGATGTGCGGTGCCAGCGCGCGGAGGAAGTCGGGCGCGTCGAACATCTCGCCCGCGGAAGCGACGCCCACCGCCTCGGTGCGCCCCGTGAGGACGCGGTCGAGCGCCTCCACGACGAGGGGCGCCGTGACGGCATAGATGTCCCGGCCGCGCGCCACGGCACGCCGTTCGGCCGTGCCCGAGCGCACCACGGCGTCGATGACGAAGGCCTGGTCGGACCGCCCGTGCTCATCGGCCGCGACAGGCGCCGGGGTCCCCGGGTCCGCGATGTCACGGACCGCCTCCACCGTCATGTACGTCGTCACGTCGGGGACGGCCAGATGGCTGGGCACGGTCACGACGTCCGCCATCGTGAACTCCCCGATCACGGAACGCGGCCCCATCGGCTCGGGGAAGGGCCAGTCCAGGGTGGGCGGGGCGTCGGTGCGGTGCTCCCACTCGCCGCCCGCATAGCGGAGACGGCCCTCGCCCCGCCGCTCCCGGGAGACCGAGCCCGACAGACGCGTCCCGGCGGTGGGGTGCCAACTGCTCAGCCCGTACGCGATGTGCGCCTCGTCCGCCCCGGTCCAGTCCCCCATCGCCGCGGTCACCAGCAGATCGCCCAGGCCGCCGAAGAAGGCCATCGCCGGAACGATCACCGCCCGCGCGTCCCGCGCCAGGTCGGCGAAGTGCGCGAACGTGTCGAGGTTCGCCTCGAGCTCGGCCGCCACGTCCAGGTACGGGATCCCCGCCCGCAGAGCCGCCTCGATCACCGGGGCGGTGGTCGAGGCGAAGGGGCCCGCGCAGTTGATCACGGCCGCCGTACCGGCCAGCGCGCGGTCGAGCGAGAGCGCGTCGTCCACCGACGCCACCCGGGCCTCCAGCCCGGTCTCGTGCGCCAGCGCCTTGAGTTTGTCGGCGTCGCGACCCGCCGGCACCGGAACGAACCCGCGCTCCACCAGCTCCGCCACCACGAACCGCCCGGTGTGCCCGTACGCGCCGAACACCGCCACCGTCTGAACCGATCCCATGAGCTCTCCCCCGACTCGAACGACCGCCACCGATCACTGCCGACCGCTGGCCCTCTACGGACGCGCCGCTGATCCCGTGCCGATGCGATGCCGACCCGGCGCCTTCCGTCACGGACATCCTGGCGAGGAACGGCACCCTCGCGCGAGCGTCCGGAACGACGCGGCCCATACAATTCCGGACATGAGTTCTGTCGCGCTGGCCGTCACCGACGGCATGCTGCACTTCGAGATGTCCCTGGCGATCGAGGTCTTCGGAACCGACCTGACCCACCTCGTGGACCCCTGGTACCAGTTCTCCGTGTGCGGACCGCACCCCGTGCGGGTCGATCGCTTCCTGCTCGAACCCGACCACGGCCTCGACCGGCTCGCGGACGCCGACACCGTGATCGTTCCCGGCTGGGCCGACACCGACCAGGCCCCGCCGGCCGAACTGACCGACGCGGTGCGCGCGGCCCACGAGGCGGGCGCGCGCGTGGTCTCGCTGTGCACGGGCGCCTTCGTCCTGGCCGCCGCCGGCCTGCTCGACCACCGGCGCGCGACCACGCACTGGGCGCACACCGGGGAACTGGCCAGGCGCCACCCGAAGGTCACGGTGGACCCCGACGTCCTCTACGTGGACAACGGCAGCGTGCTCACCTCGGCCGGCAAGGCCGCCGCCATGGACCTGTGCCTGCACCTCGTCCGCCTCGACCACGGCTCGGCGAACGCCAACAAGATCGCCCGCCGCCTCGTCGTACCGCCCCACCGGGACGGCGGCCAGGCCCAGTTCATCGCCACCCCCGTCCCCACCCCGGGCAACCATCCCCTGGCCGACCTCTTCCCCTGGGTCCTCGGCCACCTCGACGAGCCGCTCACCGTCGAGGACCTGGCCCGCCGGGCCCGGATGAGCTCGCGCCACCTGGGCCGCCACTTCCGGCAGGTGACCGGCACCACCCCGCTGCAGTGGCTCCACATCCAACGCATCCGCCATGCCCAGGAGTTGCTGGAGGCCACCGACGACACCGTCGACACCATCGCCGCGGCCACCGGCATGGGCACCGCCACCACCCTGCGCCGCCACTTCCACCGGACCGTCGGCGTCCCGCCGGACACCTACCGCCGCACCTTCCGGACCCGGGCACACCCCGGCCCGCACCCGGGGAACCAGAACGAAAAAGCGCCCCTCTGAACCGCATTCCTGCAGTTCAGAGAGGCGCAATGCTGTGGAGCCTAGGGGAGTCGAACCCCTGACATCTGCCATGCAAAGACAGCGCTCTACCAACTGAGCTAAGGCCCCGAAAACGATGCGTCCCACCGGAAGAACCACACTCCTGGTGAGCACCGCAGACCAGAGTACCGGGTCACCCCCTGGATCCTGCAAAAGGATTGGGGGTCCCGGCAGGCGACCACTCTCCGTAAGATGCCCCACGTGCTTCGCGGCAGCGAAGCACCGTACTTGGGGAAGCGATGGGGAGACGCAATGGACGCCGCACAGCAGGAAGCGACCGCAAGAGCCCGGGAGCTCCAGCGCAGCTGGTACGGGGAGCCGCTGGGGGCGCTCTTCCGCCGACTGATAGAGGACCTCGGCCTCAACCAGGCGCGCCTGGCGGGAGTGCTCGGCCTGTCCGCGCCCATGCTGTCCCAGCTGATGAGCGGCCAGCGCGCAAAGATCGGCAACCCCGCGGTGGTGCAGCGCGTGCAGCAGCTGCAGGAGCTGTCGGGGCAGGTCGCCGACGGCAGTGTCAGCGCGGCCGAGGCCACCGAGCGCATGGACGAGATCAAGAAGTCGCAGGGCGGCTCGGTGCTGACCAACACCGGGCAGTCGTCGTCCGGTTCGGGTGCGCCCACGGTCAAGCGCGTGGTGCGTGAGATCCAGTCGCTGCTGCGCTCCGTCTCCGCCGCCGGCGACATCATCGAGGCCGCGGACTCCCTCGCCCCCACCCACCCGGAGCTGGCAGAGTTCCTCCGGGTGTACGGCGCGGGGCGCACCTCGGACGCGGTCGCCCATTACCAGGCGCACCAGAACTGACCCCGCGAGAACGTCAGCCGGAAACCGGTGCCGCGACCGCCGCCACCGGTGAGGGTCGCGGGCCGGACCGGGAGCCCTTGCGCGACGTCCGAGTGAGCCCTGCGCAGCGCGGGCCCGGGAGGGGAGCGAAGCACGACCATGGGTGAGGTCTTCGCCGGCCGGTACGAACTGGCCGACCCCATCGGCCGCGGGGGAGTGGGAGCGGTCTGGCGCGCATGGGACCACCGGCGCCGCCGCTATGTGGCGGCCAAGGTCCTGCAGCAGAGCGACGCCCACACACTGCTGCGCTTCGTGCGCGAGCAGGCCCTGCGCATCGACCATCCGCATGTGCTCGCCCCTGCGAGCTGGGCCGCGGACGACGACAAGGTCCTGTTCACCATGGATCTGGTCGGGGGTGGCTCGCTGGCCCACCTCATCGGTGACTACGGTCCGCTGCCCCCGCAGTTCGTGTGTCTCCTGCTCGACCAGCTCCTGGCCGGCCTCGCCGCGGTGCACGCGGAAGGTGTGGTGCACCGCGACATCAAGCCCGCCAACATCCTCCTCGAGGCCACCGGCACCGGCCTGCCGCACCTGCGCCTGTCCGACTTCGGCATCGCGATGCGCAAGGGCGAGCCGCGTCTGACGGAGGCCAACTACGTGGTGGGAACGCCCGGTTACATCGCCCCCGAGCAGGCGCTGGGCGCCGAACCGGACTTCCCCGCCGACCTGTTCGCGGCGGGCCTGGTCGCGCTCTACCTCCTCGAAGGTGCCAAGCCGGACAGCAAAGCCCTGATCGAGCACTTCGCCGAGCACGGCACCCCTGGACCCCCGCAAGGCATCCCCGGACCGCTGTGGGGCGTCCTCGCGGGTCTGCTGCAGCCGGACCCCGAGGCCCGCTTCCGCACCGCGACCGGAGCCCGTAAGGCACTGCTCGCCGCCACCGAACTCCTGCCGGAACCCGGGCCCGACGACGAGCTGATCGAGGTCTTCGACCAACTCGGCCCGCTCCCCCCGGGCTTCAGCCCCGAGGGACCGGCCACCCGGGGCCGCAGGGCCCGCCCCCTGCACGCCACCACACCGTCGCCACCCGCGATCATGCCGGAGCGGCCCGTGTCCCAGCCCTCGCAGGCCCTCGCGCAACCGTTCACACCACCACCGCCGCCCCCCTCCGTCCCACCCACGCCCCCGCCCATACCCGCGCCCATACCCGCGCCCACGACCGAGCCCGAGTCCGGCGTCGAGGGTCCACCGCAGTCGGCCCCTGAACCTCCCCTCCCTTCCATGTCGGAGACGGGAAGCTTCCACCTCCCCCCGCCGGCCGCTCCCGAGAAGCAGCTCCCGCCCCCTCCCTCGGTGCCACCTCCGATGCCGTCGGTCCTTCCTGCCGCGCCCCTGCCCGAACCGCCCAGGGCCCAGCCACCATCGGCCCCCACCGGCGCCCAGGCCCCGACTCCGACCCCGACCCCGACCCCGACTACGGCGCCCGCGCAGGATCCACTGCCCGCCCCCAGGCCCGAGCCGGCCCCCGAACCCCACGCGCCCACGCCCACCCCGCGGGTGAAGCCCTCCGTGCCCGTCGTCGTGGCCCCTCATGTCCTCACCTCTCACCCGGCGTCCGCGGCGACCACCGTGATCGCGCACGATCACGACCGTCACTCTCTGTACACCGCTCAAGGCCGCGAGGTTCCACAACGCCGACCGGGACCGCCCCCGAAGGTGACGATCCCGGTGCTGTTGCTCGCCGTGCTCTGCTTCGCCGTGGGGATCTGGGCCCTGACTCAGGCCTGACGAACGGGTGGCCGCCGCCCAAAACGGCCGGTGCTCAGCCCCGCGCCCGCACCTGAACCCGCACCCGCACCCGCCGCACCGCGACCACCCGCCACACCCCGAGCCACAGCAGCAACGCGGTCCCCGTCCCGATCCCCGTCACGCCCAGCAACGTCATCGCCGCGCTCCCCGACGACGTAGAAGAGGAAGCGGCGGAGGAACCGGCCGAAGCCGAGGCCGAACCGGACGAAGAACCGGACCCGGAACCCGAACCGGCGCCGGGCGACTCACCCTCCGCCCCACCACCGGCAGATCCCCCGGCGGAGGCGCTCCCCTTGGCGTCCGTGTCCTTCCACACGGCCCCGCCCTCGCCCTTCTCCGCGGCCGCCAGGTCCTCACTGGTCACCTGGAACTCCCCCGCGTCGCGCACATAGTCGGGCGCCTGCGCCGCGTCCCCCGCCACGGTCACCCGCAGCGTCACGTCCGACGCCTCGTCCCGGAACTTCCGGGCCATCGTCGGACTGACGGTGACCTTGAGGTAGTACCAGCCGGCGAGCCGCATCGCGGCTTGACCGTCGCGGGACACGTAGCGGTTCTCGTAGGCCACGGGCGGCAGCGGATCGAACGTCGTCGAGGCCGGGTCGCCCGTGTACAGGACGTCCTCGGCCGTGACCGGGGCCCTCGCCGGGTTGTACAGCTCCATGTCGAGCGCGCCCGGCACGGTTCCCCCGCTCGATGCGCCCTGCTCCGATCCGGCGAGCTCGGCATCGACGGACAGCTGCTGCCCCCAGTCCACGGGGACCCGATAGAAGTGGCTCTGACCAGGGCCGACCCGGTCCTTCCAGACCCCGGACGGCAACGCCCGCGCGTCATTGAACCCGGTGCCTCCGCTGCGCCGCGTCCCCGCTCCGGAAGGCGGCTGCACGGACGCCGACGACCAGGACTGCGGCCCCTGGGTGGGCGCGGGGGTGACCAGGCCGGGCTCGGTGGCCACCTTCAGCTCGAGCCCCCACGTGCCGCCGGTGGACCCGGCGCCCGTCTTCCGTTCCACGACCACGTAGTACGTCCCGGCCTGCTGGCACCGCGCTCCGCCCGGCCGCACGAGCCGCTCGGCGACCGCGGCGATCGGCCGCGGGTACGCCCCGGACCGGAACGTCGCGTTCCCGCTGTCGCACTGGTCCCCGCCCTGGTCCTGCAGCGTCACGGTGACACCGTCCGAGGACGCCGCCTTCACCCCGGAGCCGAGCGGGGGCACGGCGACCACCGATGCGTACGCGTTGGCGGCACCGTCCAGAGCGACGCGGAAGTAGGCGGTCCCGCTCGCCCCCGCCCCGAGCGAACTCCGGTACATCTCGCCGGTCTTGAGGCGCGGCGCGTCGGTGCTGCGCCGCGGCGCCCCCCGTACGTCGTGCGCGCCCTCGGCGAAGACGTACGGATCGTCGGCCCCGGTCCCGGCCGCCGCGGCGGCTCCCGGCAGCGCCACAGAGCCGCACAACGCCACCCCGACGGCGATCGCCGCCCCTGCCCGGCCGCGCCGCCCCGCCAACAGCCGTCTCATGAGTCCCCTCATGGACCGCCATCCTGCCGTCCCGGGCGGCGCGCTGTCCGCCGTGCGCCGGAATCGCGCCGGCCATTTGCTCACGCAAGGAGCTCCCGTATCCGCGGGGACTCCCTCTCCCGGAGCCGAGCACAGGACACGCACAGGACACGAATCCGCGCACCCGCACAGCACGGAGCCCCGGCCGCTACTGCGACCGGGGCTCCGCGAAGTGACTGTTGTCGATACTCACGAACCCGTGGGCACGGAGTCAGTCGCCTCCGTCCACAGATCCTGCTCGGCGCGATCCGCCTGGATCTGGCGGTACACGAGGAGCCCGCCGATGGCGGCCAGTGCGACCAGGAGAAGCTTCTTCACCGCGCGACCTCGTCTTTCCTTGACGTAGGGGACTTCTGGCGCCCGACTATACACACCGACCGATACCGATCGGTGACCTGGATCGGCCTCAACTCCCGCCCGCTGAACAGCAGTAGAACCGGAGGAACGGCATCCACCGATCCGGCACTCCTCTCATCTCCCGACTGTGAAATTGGCCGCTTTTAGGGCTGCCTCGGGCTCCTTGCCCCCACTTGCGCCCATCCGAGTGGTGTTCATCTGAAGATCGACGCGCCACGAGCGTCGGTCCCGCACTCCGGGCCCTGCGTACACATCATGAGGAAAGTACGCAAATCGCCCAACCTGAAAGTGAGGGATCATGACCAAGAACAAGGTCATGACGGTGTGGACCATCGTCATCTCAGCCTTCATCGCGCTCTTCTCGGCGCTCGGCCTCGTCGCCCCGGCCACCGCGGCCACTCCCGTCCAGCAGACGGAGGAGGCGCACAAGGTCACGGCCGCCAGCGCCCCCGCCACCGCGTCGGTCAACCCCTTCTGGGTCTTCAAGAGGTCCCTGCCACCGACGATGAAGCAGCGCATCCGCGCCGAGGCCCACGGTTCCTCCCCCAGCTGCCGCCACCGCCCGCCGGCCGACACCGACGCCGAGCAGGACGCAGGCGACGCGGACCTGGCGAACGAAGCACTCCTCACGGCGAAGCCGTAGCCCGTACGGCGCCACGAACAACAGCACCTCCAGCAGCACCGCAGTACCTGACACAGCACGGCAGTAGACGCACAGCACAGCAGTAACCAGCTCGACAGAACACGCGCAGCGCAACGCCAGACGTCGCAAGACAAACGCCAGACGTCGCAAGACAGCAGACGGCGGTATCTCCACCACGGCATCTGCACGCCTGCCGCCATGAGAGCAGCGGGAGCCGTGAGAGTCACCGGCCCACCCCAGGTGGTCCCGCACAACAGAAGAAGACAACAGCGGCACCGAGGCCCCAGCCATCACTTCCGGCTGAGAGGGCCCTTTCCGCATGCCCGGAAACAGGGAACGTACCGACACCAGGACGGCGGTACTCCAAGGTCGCCCAGGCGATCCTGCGGCACGAGCGAGAAGCGCGCCTGGCGCGGGAGGACTAGCGTCGGAGCCTCCTCCGGATCCAGCCCGCTCCGAGAGCGACCATGGCGACCACAGCCAAAAGGGTCGCCCCGAGAATCACCGTCGCCCCCCGCTGACATCACGAGCATGGTCCACCACGGCGGTTCGCCTTCCACCGGCCCTCCCCGAGCCTCACGTGTACCGAGCACGACGCTTGGGCTCTGGGAGCTGGTTCCGCGACCACCGTTGATGTCAGCTGTAGATGTCAGCCGTAGATGTCAAAAACCCCCAGCCGATACCGACTGGGGGTCTTCGTGATGTGGGGCTAACAGGATTTGAACCTGTGGCCTCATCCTTATCAGGGATGCGCTCTAACCAACTGAGCTATAGCCCCGCCGCGCTCTGCGGTGTGTGTCCCGCGCGCTGACTCCTGAAGATTAGCGCACTGGAGGGCCAGTCCCAAAATCGATAGTCCTGGCCCGCCCACCAGCGGGTCTCTCGAACCTTTTCAGGCGCGCGCGGCGCTCACTCGTCCTCGGCGAGCGTGAGCTCGATGCCGCCGACGAAGCCCGCGGAGAGGTTGTAGATGAACGCGCCGAGCGTCGCGAGAGCCGTCGCGAGGACGACGTCGATGACCGCGATGACCGTCGTGAACATCAGCACGCGCGGGAGCGACAGGAACGACTGAAGGTCGAAGCCGTTGGACTCGTTCGAGCCCGTGGCCTCGGAGATCGTGCCGCCGACCGTGGAGAAGACGCCCATGGCGTCCATGACCATCCACAGCACGGCCGCCGCGATGATCGTGCAGATGCCGAGCGCGATGGAGAGCAGGAAGCTGACCTTCATCACCGACCACGGGTCGGCCTTCGCCACCCGCAGGCGGGCCTTGCGGGTGCGCGGGGTGGTGCGCGCCCCGGTACGCGGCCTGCGGACCGCTCCGGCCGGCGCGTTCTGGTACGCCTGCGGCGGGTGGTACGGCTGCGCCGCCTGGTGAGGCTGCTGCCGCTCCCCGGGCAACGCCCCGCCACCGCCGGACTGGTACTGCTGCTGGGTCTGCGGACCTCGGGTGTCCGTCACAGTTCCCCCCTGGGATCCATGAGACTCGTGCGAGTCCGTCGAGTCCTTGACGTCGTGAGCGGAGCCACGGCCGCTCTCTGTGTCCTTACCGGTGGATGTCCCGGTAGAGCCTGCGCCCGTGGCTCCGCTCACGATGACTCTCTCCTCGCGCTACTCGGCCGAGGACTGCCCGCCCTCGTCCGTTCCGACAGCCGTCTCGTCCGCGGCCGATTCGTCGGTCACGGCGCCGTCCGCGTCCTGCGCGGCGTCACCGTCGACTTCCTCGGCCTCGCGACCGGCCTCGGCGTTACGTGCGATACCGACGACGGCATCGCGCTTGCCCAGGTTGATCAGTTGGACGCCCATGGTGTCACGGCCCGTCTCCCTGACCTCGTTGACTCGCGTACGAATCACACCGCCGGACAGCGTGATGGCGAGGATCTCGTCGGTCTCCTCGACCACCAGGGCGCCGACGAGCGATCCACGGTCCTCCACGATCTTGGCGGCCTTGATGCCGAGGCCACCGCGACCCTGGACGCGGTACTCGTCGACGTTGGTCCGCTTCGCGTACCCACCGTCGGTGGCGGTGAACACGAACGTACCGGGCCTGACGACATTCATCGAGAGCAGTTCGTCGCTCTCGCGGAAACTCATGCCCTTCACACCGGACGTGGCACGGCCCATCGGACGCAGTGCGTCGTCCGTCGCGGTGAACCGGATGGACTGCGCCTTCTTACTGATGAGCAGCAGGTCGTCCTCGGCGGAGACCAGTTCGGCGCCGATCAGCTCGTCGTCCGAACCGTCCGCCGTCTCGCGGAGATTGATGGCGATGACGCCACCGGAACGCGGCGAGTCGTAGTCCTTCAGAGGCGTCTTCTTCACCAGGCCCGCCTTGGTGGCGAGCACCAGGTAGGGCGCGGCGTCGTAGTCGCGGATCGCGAGGATCTCGGCGATCGCCTCGTCCGGCTGGAAGGCCAGCAGATTCGCCACGTGCTGCCCGCGCGCGTCGCGGCCGGCGTCCGGGAGCTCGTAGGCCTTCGCGCGGTAGACGCGTCCCTTATTGGTGAAGAAAAGCAGCCAATGGTGCGTCGTGGACACGAAGAAGTGGTCGACGATGTCGTCTTCCTTGAGCTTCGTGCCGCGCACGCCCTTGCCGCCGCGCTTCTGGGAGCGGTAGTCGTCGGTCTTGGTGCGCTTGACGTAGCCACCGCGCGAGATGGTGACGACGATGTCCTCTTCGGCGATGAGGTCCTCGACGGACATGTCGCCTTCGAAGGGCACCAGCTTGGAGCGGCGGTCGTCGCCGAACTTCTCGACGATCGCGGCGAGTTCCTCGCTGATGATGCCGCGCTGGCGGAGCGGCGAGGCCAGGATCTCGTTGTACTCGTTGATCTTCGCCTGGAGCTCGTCGTGCTCGGCGACGATCTTCTGGCGCTCCAGGGCGGCGAGCCGGCGCAGCTGCATCTCGAGGATGGCGTTGGCCTGGATCTCGTCGATCGCCAGAAGGCCCATGAGGCCCTCTCGCGCGATGTCCACGGTGTCACTGCGCCGGATGAGGGCGATGACCTCGTCGATGGCGTCCAGGGCCTTCAGGAGGCCGCGCAGGATGTGGGCCCGCTCCTCGGCCTTGCGCAGCCGGAACTTGGTCCGGCGGACGATGACCTCGATCTGGTGCGTCACCCAGTGGCGGATGAACGCGTCCAGGGAGAGGGTGCGCGGCACGCCGTCGACGAGCGCCAGCATGTTGGCGCCGAAGTTCGTCTGCAGGTCGGTGTGCTTGTACAGGTTGTTCAGGACGACCTTGGCGACCGCGTCGCGCTTCAGGACGATGACCAGACGCTGGCCCGTACGGGACGACGTCTCGTCGCGGACGTCCGCGATGCCGCCGACCCTGCCGTCCTTCACGAGGTCGGCGATCTTCTGCGCCAGGTTGTCCGGGTTCACCTGGTAGGGCAGCTCCGTGACCACCAGGCACTGGCGGTTCTGGATCTCCTCGACCGCGACGACCGCGCGCATCGTGATGGAGCCACGGCCGGTGCGGTACGCCTCCTCGATGCCCTTGCGGCCCACCACGAGGGCGCCCGTCGGGAAGTCCGGGCCCTTGATGCGCTCGATGAGGGCGTCCAGGAGCTCCTCGTGCGAGGCCTCCGGGTTCTCCAGGAACCACTGGGCGCCGGCCGCGACCTCGCGCAGGTTGTGCGGCGGGATGTTGGTGGCCATGCCGACCGCGATACCGGCCGAGCCGTTGATCAGCAGGTTCGGGAAGCGGGCCGGCAGGACGGTCGGCTCCTGCGAGCGGCCGTCGTAGTTGTCCGTGAAGTCGACGGTCTCCTCGTCGATGTCCCGGACCATCTCCATGGACAGCGGCGCCATCTTGCACTCGGTATAGCGCATGGCGGCCGCCGGGTCGTTGCCCGGAGAGCCGAAGTTTCCGTTGGAGTCGACCAGCGGCATGCGCATCGACCACGGCTGGGCGAGGCGCACCAGGGCGTCGTAGATCGAGGAGTCGCCGTGCGGGTGGTAGTTACCCATGACGTCACCGACGACGCGGGCGCACTTGTAGAAGCCCTTCTCGGGCCGGTAGCCGCCGTCGTACATGGCGTACAGGACGCGGCGGTGGACGGGCTTGAGACCGTCCCGTACGTCCGGCAGCGCGCGGGACACGATGACGGACATCGCGTAGTCGAGGTACGAGCGCTGCATCTCCGTCTCGAGCCCTACGGGCTCGATCCGCATCGTGACGTCGCCGCCCTCTACAGGGGTGCTCGGGGTGTTCTCGTCGGCCATTGCTGGTGAAGATCCTTTCTGCGGCGGTCAGCTGAGACCGACTCAGATGTCGAGGAAGCGGACGTCCTTGGCGTTGCGCTGGATGAACGAACGGCGGGCCTCGACGTCCTCGCCCATGAGGACGGAGAAGAGGTCGTCGGCCTGCGCGGCGTCGTCGAGCGTGACCAGGCCGAGGACGCGGTGCTCCTGGTCCATGGTCGTGATGCGCAGCTCCTCGGCGTTCATCTCACCGAGACCCTTGAATCGCTGGACGGAGTCGTCGCGGATCCGCTTGCCGCTCTGGCGGCCCAGCTCGATCAGGGCGTCGCGCTCGCGGTCCGAGTACGCGTACTCGAAGTCGTCACGACCCCACTTGATCTTGTACAGCGGCGGGCGCGACAGGTAGACGTGCCCGGCCTCGACCAGCGGCCGCATGAAGCGGAACAGGAAGGTCAGCAGCAGCGTGTTGATGTGCTGACCGTCGACGTCGGCGTCCGCCATCAGGATGATCTTGTGATAGCGGAGCTTCTCGATGTCGAAGTCCTCGTGGACTCCGGTGCCGAAGGCGGAGATCAGCGCCTGGATCTCCTGGTTCTGCAGGATCTTGTCGATCCGCGCCTTCTCGACGTTGAGGATCTTGCCTCGGATCGGGAGGATCGCCTGGTACTGCGGGTTACGGCCGGACTTGGCCGAGCCGCCGGCGGAGTCACCCTCGACGATGAAGATCTCGCACTTGGTGGGATCGTTCGACTGGCAGTCGGAGAGCTTGCCCGGCAGGGACGCGGACTCCAGCAGACCCTTGCGGCGCGTCAGGTCGCGCGCCTTGCGGGCCGCCACGCGCGCGGTGGCCGCCTGGATGGCCTTGCGGATGATGTCCGTGGCCTCGTTGGGGTTCCGGTCCAGCCAGTCGTTGAGGTGCTCGTACACGACCTTCTGCACGAAGGTCTTCGCCTCCGTGTTGCCCAGCTTGGTCTTGGTCTGGCCCTCGAACTGCGGCTCGCCGAGCTTCACCGAGATGATCGCGGTGAGACCCTCGCGGATGTCGTCACCCGTGAGGTTGTCGTCCTTCTCGCGGAGCAGCTTCTTGTCGCGCGCGTACCGGTTGATGAGGCCGGTCATCGCGGCACGGAAGCCCTCTTCGTGAGTGCCGCCCTCGTGCGTGTGGATCGTGTTGGCGAAGGAGTAGACGCCCTCGCTGTAGCTGGTGTTCCACTGCATCGCGACCTCGACGGAAAGGAGCTTCTCCTTGTCCTCGGCCTCGATGTCGATCACGGTGGGGTGGACGACCTCGCCCTTGCGGGAGTTGAGGTACTTCACGAAGTCGACGATGCCGCCCTCGTAGTGGTACGTCACCGTGCGCGGCTCGTTGTCGTCCGTGCTCTCGGCGGTGTCCGCACCGACGACGGCCTTGGCCGACTCGCGCTCGTCGGTGAGCTTGATCGTCAGGCCCTTGTTGAGGAAGGCCATCTCCTGGAAGCGCCGCGACAGCGTCTCGAAGGAGTACTCGGTGGTCTCGAAGATGTCGCCGTCGGCCCAGAAGGTGACCGACGTGCCGGTCTCATCGGTGGCCTCGTGCTGGGCGAGCGGCGCGGTCGGAACACCCGCCTTGTAGTCCTGCGTCCAGCGGTGGCCGTCGGTCCTGATCTCGACGGAGACCTTCGTCGACAGCGCGTTCACGACGGAGACGCCGACACCGTGCAGACCGCCGGAGACGGCGTAGCCGCCACCGCCGAACTTGCCGCCCGCGTGCAGGACGGTCAGCACGACCTCGACGGCCGGCTTCCCCTCCGAGGGGATGATGCCGACGGGGATGCCGCGGCCGTTGTCGATGACGCGGACGCCGCCGTCGGGCAGGATCGTGACGTCGATCGTGTCAGCGTGGCCGGCCAGCGCCTCGTCGACGGAGTTGTCCACAACCTCCTGCACCATGTGGTGCAGACCACGCTCACCGGTCGAGCCGATGTACATGCCAGGTCGCTTGCGGACCGCGTCCAGCCCTTCGAGGACGGTGATCGCACTGGCGTCGTACGAGGCCTCTGTGGCCCCCACGTGCCCTGCGGCGTCGGTGGACGGGATGTTCTCGTTGGGGTTGCCGGAATCGGCCACGAAGCGCCCTTTCTGGCACAGCACAAGCCAAGCTCCCGGTTGGTGGCCGGAGCGGCTGCGGCGTGTTGGTTCGGTAAGCCCTAGTCAGCGTTGCTCAGTGCGTCCCACAAGTGGGGCGGGATTGCTCTCCAGTGTACCGGTAGCGCCGACAGTGATGGGGGTTTGCCGGTACCTGAGTCCCCACGTGCCGCCCTCAACCGGTCTCGGCCGACTCCCCCTATGCGGAGCAGGGCTCCAAGAGGCTCACAGCGGCACTCAGCGCTTCGAGGTGTCAACCACCAGCTACCGTGACCGCGCTCTCACCCGTAGGTGGCGTCGTGACCAGTGCTTCCGGGAGCGCGCAGGGGGCCGTAGCGGCGCGGACCACCGCCGGGATTCTTGATGTCGATTCGGTGCACGGTGCCGTGCCCCAGGTCCTCGTTCAGGCGCCTGACCAGCTGCGGAGCCAACATCCGGACCTGCGTCGCCCAGGCCGTCGAATCGCACTGCACCACCAGGACGCGCTCGTCCTCGTCGTACTTCTGCGGAACGCAGTGTTTGGCGAGATCCTCACCCACGATCTGCGGCCAGCGGCCCATCACCCCGCCGACGGCGGCGGGCGCCTCCCAGCCCCGCTCGGTGATCAACCGGTTGATGGCGGCGCCGAGCCCCATCGGGTCGCGCCCGTCGGCGCGCGCCCCGGACCGCAGTCCGCCGCCGCGCCGTACCTGCTTCTTCTGCTGCGCGGACGCACCACGCGCGCGTGCAGCCTCTTTCGCCGCCTTGAGGGCCACGCGCGCGAGATCGACGCCCGAGGGCTCACCGGGTGTCTGCGGCTTCTCGGACCGTTCGGCGTTCTTCTTGTCGGGGTTCTCGGCGCTCACAGCCGCTCCACCGTCCCGTCCGAGACCGCGTACCGGGTGCCGGTCAGCACGTCCGGTACGTCGTCGTCGACCGCGGCCGTGACCAGGACCTGCTCGCCGGGCGCCACGAGCTCCGCGAGGCGCTCGCGGCGGCGCGCGTCCAGCTCGGCGAAGACGTCGTCGAGGACGAGCACCGGCTCGTTCCCCTCGGCCCGCAGCAGGTCGTACGAGGCCAGGCGCAGCGCCAGCGCGTACGACCAGGACTCACCGTGGCTCGCGTACCCCTTGGCCGGGAGCTGTCCCAGCTTGAGCAGCAGCTCGTCCCGGTGCGGTCCCACGAGGGTGACACCCCGCTCGATCTCCTGCTTGCGCGCGCTTTCCAGTGCGGCGAGAAGCTGCTCGTAGAGCTCCTCGCGCGCGTGGCCGACGATTTCGGGCGAGGACGGCTTGTACTCCAGGACGATCGGACCGCCGCCGGGCGCCAGTTGCTCGTACGCCTTGTCGGCCAGCGGCTGCAGCGCCGCGACCAGATCGAGCCGCTGGGCGAGCAGCTCCGCGCCCGCGCGCGCGAGGTGCTGGTCCCACACGTCGAGCGTGGACAGGTCCATGGAGCGCCCGCCGTGCCGCCGTGCGAGGGCCGCGGACTTCAGGAGGGTGTTGCGCTGCTTGAGGACGCGGTCGTAGTCGGAGCGGACGCCGGCCATGCGCGGGGAGCGGGCGGTGATCAGCTCGTCGAGGAAGCGGCGCCGCTCGCCCGGGTCACCCTTGATGAGCGCGAGGTCCTCGGGAGCGAACAGCACGGTCCGCACGATCCCCAGCACGTCCCGGGGCCTGACCTGCGAGGACCTGTTGATGCGGGCGCGGTTGGCCTTGCCGGGGTTCAGCTCCAGCTCGACCAGCTGCTGACGCTCGCCCTGGCGCACCTGGGCCCGGATGACGGCCCGCTCGGCGCCCATGCGCACCAGTGGCGCGTCGGAGGAGACGCGGTGACTGCCGAGATTGGCGAGGTAGCCGACGGCCTCGACGAGGTTGGTCTTGCCCTGGCCGTTCGGGCCCACGAACGCCGTGACGCCCGAGTCGAGTGCGACCTCGGCCCGGGCGTACGAGCGGAAGTCGGCCAGCGACAGATGCGTGACGTGCATGGTCGTGGGCCGACCTCCCCCAACGTTCTGAACAGCGGTTGTCTACAGCTGTGGATTACTTCAGCCGCGGATTACTTCTTCTCGACGGCGTGACCGCCGAACTGGTTGCGCAGCGCGGCGATCATCTTCATCTGCGGCGAGTCGTCCTGGCGGGAGGCGAAGCGCGCGAAGAGCGACGCGGTGATCGCGGGCAGCGGCACCGAGTTGTCGATGGCGGCCTCGACGGTCCAGCGGCCTTCACCGGAGTCCTGCGCGAAGCCGCGCAGCTTGTCCAGGTGCTCGTCGTCGTCCAGGGCGTTGACGGCCAGGTCCAGCAGCCAGGAACGGATGACCGTGCCCTCCTGCCAGGACCGGAAGACCTCACGGACGTCGGTCACCGAGTCCACGGCCTCCAGGAGCTCCCAGCCCTCGGCGTAGGCCTGCATCATGGCGTACTCGATGCCGTTGTGAACCATCTTGGAGAAGTGGCCCGCACCGACCTTGCCCGCGTGCACCGACCCGAAGTCACCCTCGGGCTT
>NZ_KB891800.1 GCF_000373565.1 Streptomyces sp. HmicA12
ATGCTGGAGACGGGGTATCAACATATCTGGCGTTGATTTTTGGCACGCTGTTGAGTTCTCAAGGAACGGACGCTTCCTTTGTACTCACCCTCTCGGGCTTTCCTCCGGGCGCTTCCCTTCGGTCTTGCTTTCTTGCGTTTCCGACTCTATCAGACCGTTTCACCGGCCGATTTCCTCGGGGTCCTGCTTCGCTTTCCGGCCTTTCGGCTTTCCGGCGAGTCCGACTCTATCAGATCCTTTCGGGCCTGATTCCCAGTCAGCGGGGCTTGTCTTCCCGGCTGTTGGGCCGTTCCGACGTCCCAAACTTTAGCGGATCCCGGCGGTGGTTCCTAATCGAGGTGATCAGGGCGACCGCAACCCAATTTCGAATTGAATTCGGACACGCCGAAATCAATCCCATGGGGAGATCGTGCTGGTTGGTTTGGGTGCCGCATCAGCGGCGAAAGGTGCTGTCGAAGAACCGTTACGGCTCCGCGGCAACCCGAAGAACTATACGGATCCGGTGGGGCCGCGTCAACCCCCTCGGGCTGGGCCCCGATCCCCGCCTCAGTCCAGGTCGTTGAGGCGGCCGCCGGCGTCCGGCTGGGCGTGCTCCACGCGGCGCAGGAGGCGGGTCAGGACCTCGCCGAGAGCCGTGCGCTCCGCCGGGTTGAGGTCCTGGAGCAGGTCCTCCTCGAAGACCGAGGCCAGGCGCATCGCCTCCAGCCACTTCTCGCGGCCCTCGGAGGTCAGCTCGACGATGACGCGGACCCGGTTGCTCTCGTCGCGGTCGCGGGTGACCAGGCCCTCCTGGACCATGCGGTCGATGCGGTGGGTCATCGCGGCGGGGGTCAGGCCGAGGCGCTTCGCCAGGTCGCCGGGGCCCATGCGGTACGGGGCCCCGGAGAGGACGAGGGCCTTGAGGACCTCCCACTCGGCGTTGCTGATGCCGATCTCGGAGGTCTGGCGGCCGTACGCCACGTTCATGCGGCGGTTGAGTCTGCCCAGCGCCGAGACGATCTGCTCGACCTGGGGGTCGAGGTCCTGGAACTCCCGCTGATACGCGGCGATCTGCTCTTCGAGGGTCGGCTCGGCTGCCATGCCGCGAAGTATGGCACGGCCGCGGTTGGCGTTGAAGTCCTTCGCGCTGTACTGTTTAGCTTCTAACTTTAGCTTCGAAGTCTTCAAGGTTAACCGCTGCGGCGGTCCCTGGGGGCTTCTTCTTCGTGCGACTGCGAAAGGGCAGGTGAAAGTGACCAGGGCGATGGGCGCCGCGATGCGGCGTGTGCAGATCGGCAGTGCGCTGAGTTCGTTCGGCGTGGGCTTCACGGTTCCGTTCCTCTATGTGTACGTAGCGGAAGTGCGGGACCTGGGTGCCGGTGCGGCGGGGATCGTGCTGGCCGCCTTCGCCATGGCCGCTCTGGTCGTCCTGCCCTTCACCGGTCGCGCCATCGACCGGCGCGGCCCCATGCCCGTACTGCTGACGGCGTCCGGTGTCGCGGCCGTGGGTGCTCTCGGGCTCGGGCTCGCCGGTACCGAGCCTGCCGCCATCGCGGCCGCCGCCGTGCTCGGTGCCGGTACCGCCGTGCTGCAGCCGGCGCTCGCGACGATGATCGTGTGGTGCTCGGCGCCGGAGTCGCGGACGCGGGCCTTCGCCATGCAGTTCTTCCTGCAGAACCTGGGACTCGGCATCGGCGGACTCATCGGTGGCCAGATCGTCGACGAGAGCCGGCCGGAGACCTTCCTGCGGCTGTTCGCCATCGAGGCCGTGATGTTCCTGGTGCTCGCCGCCATCGTGTGGACCGTGCGCATGCCGCAGGGAGCGGCGCTGGGCGAGTCCGCGCCGAAGGGCGAGGCCAAGGGCGGGCTGCGGGTGCTGCTCGGGCACCGCGCGATGGTGCAGCTGTGCGGGCTCGGGTTCGTGCTGTTCTTCGCCTGCTACGGGCAGTTCGAGTCGGGGCTGAGCGCCTACGGGGTGGAGGCCGCGGGAATCTCGGCTTCCACGCTCGGGATCGCCCTTGCCGCCAACACCGCGATGATCGTCGTCGCGCAGTTCGCCGTGCTGAAGTTCGTCGAGCGGCGCAAGCGGTCGCGTGTGATCGCGGCGGTCGGGCTCATCTGGGCCGTCGCGTGGATCGCCGCCGGTTACGCGGGGCTCGGGCACGGGAGCCAGGCCATGGCGACCGCCGCGTTCATCTCGACGTACGCCCTCTTCGGGCTCGGTGAGTCGATGCTGTCGCCGACCGTGGCGCCGCTGGTCGCCGATCTCGCTCCGGCGGGCATGGTCGGGTCGTACAACTCCGCCTTCGCGCTGGTGAAGCAGCTCGCGCTGGCGGTGGGGCCGGCCGTCGGCGGGCCCATGGGGGCCGCGCTGCACGGGCCGTACATCGTGACCTTCGTGCTGTTCTCGCTGGGGATCACCTTCCTCGCGCTGCGGCTCGGGAAGCGGCTCACCCCCGTACAGGACCAGCCGTCGCTGGCCGGTACGCGCGTGGTGATGCGCAGTGCGCCCGAGCCCGCGGTGCAGGACGCCTGAACCGACAGGACGCGCGAGTGGCCGGTGCCCGTGGGCACCGGCCACTCGCGTTCCGTCAGCGGGTCGCTGTCGTCAAGGTCGCCGTGAAGGGGAGCGTCGTCGAACCGTCGGGGGCCGCGTGGGCCGCGAAGCGGGCGGCGAAGGTTTCGCCTGCCGTGCGCAGGGCGTCCGTCCCGGTCAGGGTGCTCCAGGGGAGCGCGGAGAGGTGGCCGGGGACGTAGTCGATGAGCGGCGGGAGCGTCACGTCGAGGGTGAGGACGCGGGTCGTCACGTCGTGGAAGCCCGCCTTGCGCAGGGCCGGCGTCATCACCTCGGCGGTGGCGGAGAAGGCCTGCACGAAGCCGTCGGCGGCCTCCTCGCCCGCGTACTCGGCCACGAGTTCGTGCTGTGCGAGGAAGTACGGGGAGCGGTCCAGGTGGCTCCAGGTCGTGGCGGTGAAGCGGCCGCCCGCGCGGGTCACGCGGGCCGCCTCCGCGCACGCGGCGGCCAGGTCCGGGAAGAACTGGGCGCCCTGCTGGCACAGGACCGCGTCGAACATGCCGTCCTCGTGCGGCAGTTGGTCGGCGGGGGCCTCGGTGAACTCGATGTCGGGGTACAGGTGCGGGCGGTGCGCCACGGCGACCCGGAGCATCTCCGGGTTGACGTCGGTGCCGTGGACCCGGCCGGTCGGGCCGACCCGGGCCGCGGCGAGCCGGGCCGTGAAGCCGGTGCCGCAGGCCAGGTCGAGGACGGTGTCACCGGGGCGCAGGTCGGCGCTCTCGACCAGGGCGTCGACGAACGGGGCCATGAGTGGGGCGACGTACTGCTCGTAGCGCTCGGGGGCGCTGTCGGTGAGACGGAAACCAGAGGCGTGTGCGGCATCTGCTGCGTCTGTCATACGGAGCTGATAGCACCGCCGCGCCCACTTGCCCAGAGGTCCTGTCCCCCTGGGCACCGTATTCACTTGTTCGGCAGGACGAACTCGCACCACACGGCCTTGCCGCCGCCCGGTGTGCGGCGCGAGCCCCAGTTCGAGGCGATGGTGGCGACGATGGCGATGCCGCGGCCCGTCTCGTCCGCCGGTTCCGCGCGGCGGCGGCGCGGGAGGTGGTCGTCGCCGTCGGTGACCTCGATGATCAGGCGGCGGTCCGTGCGGCGCAGGCGCAGGCGCATGGGCGGGATGCCGTGCTGGAGGGAGTTGGCGACGAGTTCGCTGGCGGCGAGGACGCCCAGGTCGTGCAGTTCGGGGGTGAAGCGCCAGCTCGACAGCACTCCCGAGGCGAAGGCGCGGGCGCGCGGGGCCGCCTCGACGCCGCCGAGGAGTTCCAGGGCCGCGTTGCGGAAGAGTTCGCCGTCGGGGCCCTTGCGCGCCGGGTGCTGGAGGACGAGGACCGCCACGTCGTCGTCGTGGTCGGCCGTGACGCCCGCCGCCCGGATCAGGCGGTCGCAGACGACCTGGGGGGTGCCGGTGGCGCCGGCCAGAGCGTGTTCGAGAGCGGCGACGCCCTCGTCGATGTCCTCGTCCCTGCGCTCGACGAGCCCGTCCGTGTAGAGGACCGCCGTCGAGCCGGGGCCGAGCGGGACCGAGCCCGAGGTGTGCAGCCAGCCGCCGGTGCCCAGCGGCGGGCCGGTCGGCTCGTCGCCGCGGTGGATCGTGCCGTTCTCGTCCCGTACGAGGATGGGGAGGTGGCCCGCGGACGCGTAGACGAGGCGGCCCTCGTTCGGGTCGTGGACGGCGTAGACGCACGTGGCGATCTGATGCGGGTCGATCTCCGTAGCGAGCCCGTCCAGCAGTTGCAGGACCTCGTGCGGCGGAAGGTCCAGGCGGGCGTAGGCGCGGACCGCCGTGCGGAGCTGGCCCATCACCGCCGCCGCCCGCACGCCGCGGCCCATGACGTCGCCGATGACGAGGGCCGTGCGGCCGCCGCCGAGGGTGATGACGTCGTACCAGTCGCCGCCGACCGCGGCCTCGGTGCCGCCGGGCTGGTAGGTGGCCGCGATGCGCAGGTCGTCGGGCTCCTCCAACTCCTGGGGCAGCAGCGATCTTTGGAGGGTCACGGCCGTCTCGCGCTGCTGGCGCTCGCTGGTGCGCAGGCGCTCGGCGGCCTCCGCGTGGTCGGTGACGTCCGCCGCGAAGATCAGGACGCCGGGGCCCTCCGCCGTCTCCAGGGGAGTGCAGGTCACGGTGTACGAGCGGCCGCCGGACGTCTTGCGGGACTTGACCGTACGGGGCTTCGTGCTGCGCAGGACCTGGTCGAGGAGCGGGAGGAGGCTCAGCTCGTCGAGTTCGGGCAGGGCCTCGCGGGCCGGTGCGCCGGCGGGGCGGTCGCCGAAGGCCGCGACGTACGCGTCGTTGACGTACGCGATGCGGTGCTCGGGGCCGTGCACCAGGGCGACGAGGCCCGGGATGCGGTCGAGGACGTCGCGGACGGGCAGCCCGTCAACACCCGCGACGCCTGCGACGCCTGCGATCTCGGTGACGCCCGTGGCGTCCGGGTCGCCTGTGCCACCCGCGCCGCCCGTGGCCGTCTGCTCGTCGTCGGACAGCTGCTCGGCGCGGGCCGCGGGCACCGCGCCGTCGCCTCGCTGGGCTACGCCGTGGTCGGCCCGCGCTGCGGCGCGGCGCTGCGTTCCGGGGAGCCGGGCGCTCCAGCGCGTGAAGTTCACTTGGGGAAAGCCTCGTGGGGTCGAGGGAGGGCGCTTGGCCCGCCCATGGTCGGGGACCAGTGTGGCCGACCGTACTGACAAACGTCAGACGCCGGTCCGCGGACGGGAGTTCCGCGCTCCGGTCAGCAGGGCGTCAACTGAGCGGTCAGGGCGACCCTTTCGGGCCTTGAGAGGGAGGTGCGGGAGGTGCGGGAGGTGCGGAAGGGTCCTCAGGGGGGACACCACCGGCCGCGAGTTCGAACTCGGCGCGCGGTCGTTCCAGCGAGCCGAGCGAGACGATCTCCCGCTTGAACAGGCCGGACAGGGTCCATTCGGTCAGGACGCGGGCCTTCCGGTTGGCGGTGGGCACCCTGCTGAGGTGATAGACGCGGTGCATGAACCAGGCAGGGTAGCCCTTCAGCTTCCGTCCGTAGACGTGCGCGACACCTTTGTGCAGGCCGAGCGAGGCGACCGAACCCACGTACGCGTGCCGGTAGTCGGTCAGCGGCCGGCCGCGCAGGGACGCCGCGATGTTGTCGGCGAGGGTCTTGGTCTGGCGCACGGCGTGCTGGGCGTTGGGCGCGCAGTCGTTCCCCGGTGAGGTGACGTCGGGAACGGCCGCCGCGTCGCCCGCGCCCCAGGCGTGCGGGGCGCCGTCGACGGCCAGCGCGGCCGTGCACCTGAGGCGGCCGCGTTCGGTGCGGGGCAGGTCGGTGGCGGCGAGCAGCGGGCTCGGTTTGACGCCGGCCGTCCACACGACCGTACGGGTGGGGAAGCGGGAGCCGTCGGAGAGGACCGCGACCCGGTTCTCGCACGACTCCAGGCGGGTCTCCAGGCGCACGTCGATGTTGCGGCCGCGCAGTTCGCGGATCGTGTACTGGCCCATCTCCGGGCCGACTTCGGGCAGGATCCGGTCACTCGCCTCGACCAGGATCCACTTCAGGTCCTCGGGCTTGACGTTGTGGTAGTACTTCGCCGCGTACCGGGCCATGTCCTCCAGCTCGCCGAGCGCCTCGACGCCCGCGTAGCCGCCGCCCACGAAGACGAAGGTGAGCGCCGCGTCGCGGATCGCCGGGTCGCGCGTGGAGGAGGCGATGTCGAGCTGTTCGATGACGTGGTTGCGCAGACCGACGGCCTCCTCGACCGTCTTGAAACCGATGCCGTGGTCGGCGAGTCCCGGGACGGGGAGCGTGCGCGAGATCGAGCCGGGGGCCAGGACCAGTTCGTCGTACCTGAGGGGGGCCGGCCCCGTGCCCTCCTCGTCGCTGGCGAGCGTCGTGTACGTGGCCGTGCGCTTGGCGTGGTCGATGGAGACGACCTCGCCGACGATCACGCTGCAGTGCGGCAGTACGCGGCGCAGTGGGACCACCACGTGACGTGGGGAAATGGAGCCGGCCGCGGCTTCCGGCAGGAACGGCTGGTACGTCATGTACGGGTCGGGGGTGACGACGACGATCTCCACGGCGCCGCTGCGCAGTTCGGGTTTGAGCTTCTTCTGGAGGCGCAGGGCGGTGTACATCCCCACGTAGCCGCCGCCGACGACGAGAATGCGCGCGGGCTCCGGCACGGTCGGCTCCGGTGATGGCGTCCTTGGCATCGTCACCACCCCATGACGCACCGGACCCTTGCGTTTGTCCACAGCCCCGGCAATTTGTGTGACTGAGCGGAATGCCTCCCACCGGTCCGCCGGCCGGGCCGGACTTTGGAAAGAAGCGCAGGTCAGCGTGGGGAGTGGGAGGGGGAGGCAGGGGTGCAATCGGGGCGGAATCGCCGCGTACTCCGTTCGGGGGGCGCTCCGTGCGGAACCTGCCCCTTCTGAATTGACCCCGGCTCAACTATGTTCGTGTGCTGTCGGGGTGTCGGGGGATGCGCTGACCGGACCGCAGGGGCGGGCCGGGAAATGGCTTTCTGTTCCCCAGACTCCGGCGGACAATGGCGGGGAGTGTCTCCGGGGGGAGACGTCATTACCGGGGGAACACATATGCACATTCAGGACACTCATTGGACCTCCGCGTCTACCGTCGCGCCTTCGGGCGCATCGGGTGGCGCCAACGGGCGTGGGGCGGGCGACAGTTCGCGCTCCACGCCGCTGCGCGTGGATGCCCAGCGCAATCTGGAGCATGTGCTGCGCGCGGCCCGCGAGGTCTTCGGCGAGCTGGGGTACGGGGCGCCCATGGAGGACGTGGCGCGGCGCGCCCGCGTCGGTGTGGGCACGGTGTACCGGCGCTTCCCCAGCAAGGACGTACTGGTGCGACGGATAGCCGAGGAGGAGACCTCCCGGCTGACCGACCAGGCACGCACGGCGCTCGGTCAGGAGGACGAGCCGTGGTCGGCGCTCTCGCGCTTCCTGCGGACCTCGGTCGCCTCGGGCGCCGGTCGGCTGCTTCCGCCGCACGTGCTGCGGGTGGGCGTGGCCGAGGAGCCCGTACGCGACGAGACGCGCGTTCCCGAACAGCGCGGCGGCACGCCCGAACTGCGGCTCGTGGAGCAGCGGACGGCGCCGGGCGAGGAAGCCCTTCCCGCGGACGACGCGGGGGCGGCGGAGCTGCTCGAGGTCGTGGGGCGGCTCGTGGACCGCGCACGGGAGGCCGGTGAGCTGCGTGCCGACGTGACCGTGTCGGACGTGCTGCTCGTCATCGCGACGGCCGCGCCGTCGCTGCCGGACGCCGCGCAGCAGGCGGCGGCCTCGGCACGGCTGCTCGACATCCTCCTGGAAGGTCTGCGCTCGCGGCCCGCGTAGAACCTGCGTTCCCGGGCGGGCTCTTAGCACGTCCGGGGCGGTTTCGAGCGTCTTGACCGCGGGTGGCCGAATGGGGTCACCCGCGGTCAACTCTCGTGCACAGCGGGACCGTTGACCCTTCCCCGGACGAGTGAGAGCTAGTGCTCGAATTCGGGAAAACTCCACGGATGAGTGGTTGCTGTGCACGGGCGGGCTCCCGGGTCCGGCCGTGTGGCACGCTTTCCCGGTGATCGGGCTTGGAGTGTGCAGGCGGGGGCTTCCGCGATGAGCGTTGACGGGCAGGGCGAGCCGCGGCCCGACGGTGGCGGGGCCGAGGCGGACGATCTCTCCGCACAGCAGGTGCCGAGCCAGGGCGGCCCCGGGCGCACTCCGGGCAAGACCTTCCCCGCGAAGCACCGGGCCGACGCCGACGCCTCCGTACCGGCCCAGCGCGAAGCCGCTGCCACGGCCGACGCAAGTGGCGAACTGCCCACGTCCGACGCCGACTTGATCGGTCGCATGCGTGCGGGCGACGACAGCGCGTACGAGGAGCTGTACCGCCGGCACGCCGCCGCCGTCCGCCGCTACGCCCGCACCTGCTGCCGCGACGGGCACACCGCCGACGACCTGACGGCCGAGGTGTTCGCGCGCATGCTGCAGGCCGTCCGCGGCGGCAGCGGGCCCGAGCACGCGGTGCGCGCCTACCTGCTGACCACGGTGCGCCGGGTCGCCGCGTCATGGACGAAATCGGCCAGGCGCGAGCAACTCGTCGACGACTTCGCGCTGTTCGCCGCACAGGCCGCCCGGACGAACGAGGTGTCGGACGACGACACGCTCGACCTCGGCGCGGACGTGCGCGCCATGCAGGAGGCCGAGCAGTCCATGGCCATGCAGGCCTTCCGCTCGCTGCCCGAGCGCTGGCAGGCCGTGCTGTGGCACACCGAGGTCGAGGACGAGTCGCCCAGCGAGGTCGCCACCCTCTTCGGACTCGACGCCAACGGCACCCGCGTGCTCGCCAAGCGCGCCCGAGAGGGCCTCAAGGAGGCCTACCTCCAGGCGCATGTCTCGGCCACCCTCACCGAGTCCGAGGAGTGCTCCCGCTACGCCGACCGGCTCGGCGCGTACGCGCGCGGCAGCCTGCGCACGCGGGCCGAGCGCGGCCTGCGCAAGCACCTGGAGGAGTGCGCCAAGTGCCGGCTGGCGGCCGGCCAGATCAAGGAAGTCGCCAGCGGGATCCCGGGTGTCGTGCCGGTCGCGGTCATCGGCTGGTTCGGCGCCGCCGGGTACGCGAAGGCCGCCGCGTTCATCGGCGGTGGCGCGGCGAGTGCGGCGGGCGCCGGTGCGGCCGCGGCGGCGAGCGGCGGTTCGTCCGGCTCGGGGGCGGCCGGTGGCGCCGCCGCCGAAGGGCTCGGAGCTCCGGCGAAGGCGGGCATCGCGGCCGGTGTGGTGGCGGCCGCGACCGCCGCCGCGCTGGCCATCGCGCTCACCGGCGGTGAGCCGAAGCAGGTGCCGGAGGCGAAGAAGGAGAAGCCGCCGGTCTCGCAGCCGATCACCCCGACGCCGCCGAAGCCGACCCCGACCCCGAAGCCCGAGCCGCCCGCGCCGAAGCCGAAGCCCACCCCGACGCCGACTCCCCCGGCGAAGGCGGCCCCGAAGCCGAAGCCCAAGCCGACACCGCCGAAGCCCACCCCGAAGCCGAAGCCGAAGCCCACGCCGACCGAGCCCAAGCCCCGGCCCAAACCGACGCCCACCCCCACTCCCCCGCCCGCTCCGGCCGTGTACCAGCTGAACTCCCTGGACTACGGGGCCGTCGGAGACGGCACCGCACCGGAGATCCGGCTCGGCGAGAGCAGCTGGGTCTGGCAGCGCTACGGGATGTCGATCGCCGACAAGAGGTACGCGAACGGCGTCTCCGTCCACTCCCGGTCCTCCGTCACCATCGACCTGAACCGCACCTGCTCCGCGTACGACGCGTACGTCGGCGTCGACGACATGACCCTCGGCCTGGGAGCCGTGCGCTTCTCCGTGTACGTCGACGGGGCGCGCGCCTGGCAGTCGCAGGTGGTCCGCGGCAAGGACCCGGCGGTGCCGGTGCATGTGAACCTGGCCGGGGCGAAGTCGATCCGGCTCGTCGTCGAACCGAACTCGCCGGTCGACTCGGTGGCGGTCGCCGACTGGGCCGAGTCGCGGTTCAGCTGCGGCTGACGGGGGCCCGGCCGCCGGTCAGCCGACGGCCGTGGGCGCCGCCAGCTCCGCCAGGATCTCCTCCTGGGTGAGCGCCGCGCCGCTGGTGCGCTCGGCCTCGTACCGTACGTCGCCGAGCTCGGCCCGGGCGCGGGTCTCCACGGCCACGCACTCGTCGCGCTCCGGCACCGCCCGGGGCATGCCGCGGCGCAGCTCGTCCGCCGCGGCGAACAGCCGGACCGCCCGCGCCACGTCGCCGCCGCGCGCGTGCAGTTCGGCCCCGACGTCGACCAGACCCGCGGTGACCGACTCCGCGCATTGCCCCGCCACCGCGTCGCGCCACGCGTCGACGAGGAGCACCAGGCCGGCGGCCGGGCCCGTCTCGGCGGCCGTGACGCGGGCGTCGGTCAGGCCGAGGGCCGCGGAGAACTGCGGCGGCGGTGAGGCCGTCGCCGCCACCCTGCGGGACGTGTCGCACAGCTCGCGCGCGCGGGCCACCTCCCCGTCGGCCAGCGCGAGATGGGCGCGCAGCAGTCCCGCGTAGGCCGTGGTGTCGGCGACCCCGTACCGCTCCGCGTCCTCGCTCGCCGAGTCGAGAGCCTTGTGGGCCGCTTCCCGGTCACCCTCGCGGTAGTGGATCTCGGCGAGCCGCACCATCAGGAACGGTGTCTCCGCGTACGCCCCCACCTCGTAGGCGAGCCGCATGGCCTCCTCGTACTCGCCCCGCGCGTCCGTGTACCGGCCGCGGCCCATGGCGGCCTCGCCGGCAGCGCTGCACACCTGGGCGCGCATCCAGCGGTCGCCCACGCGGCGGCTGATCCGGCGCAGCTCGGCGAGGTCGTCGTCCACGCCCTGCATGTTCCCCGCCATGTCCACGACCGTGTGGGTCCGGAACATCAGCGTGACGCCGACCTCCCAGTCGCCGCCGAAGCGGCGGCAGTTCTCGACGGCCCGGTCCAGGGCCTCGCGCACGTCGCCCATCCCGTCGAGGACGAAGAGCGTGAACGGCCAGATGATGCCGGGGAAGGTGGCGCCCTGCGGGTTCGGCGGCTCGAAGGCGGCCCGGACGCGCTTCAGGTACGCCCGGTCGGCCTCGCTGCGGATGACCTCCTGCGGGGTGGACTCGGTGACCAGGAAGAGGGACAGCAGGCGCAGCTTCATCCGCGGCCAGTGCAGCGGGTCCTCCGGATCCCCCGGATCACCTGTACCGGTCGGGTCCGGCAGCAGGCCCACGATGGTCTGGATCCAACCGCCGCCCTCGATGCGGTAGTTGCGCAGCCACCAGAACCAGCCCAGGTTCAGCGCCAGGGCGATCGCCGTCTCCTCGTCGACCAGTCCGGGCGAGGCGGTGACGCGCGTCAACGCGGCGCGGATGTTGTCCAGCTCGGTCTCCAGGCGCTGGATCCACGGGAGTTGCTCGGCCGAGCGCAGCTTGGGGTCGGCCTCCTCGACCAGGGCGCGGACGTACGCGAGGTGGCGGCGCTCGGCGGCCAGCCGCAGTGCGGGGAGTGCGGCGGCGCGCTCGGTGGCGTACTCGTGGATGGTCTCCAGCATGCGGTAGCGCATGCCGGGGAGCCCGCGGTCGTACGGGGTCGCGACCAGCAGGGACTTGTCCACGAGGGACCCGATGACGTCGGCGGCGCCGGTGGTGTCGGCCGGGGAGCAGACGGCCTCGGCGGCGTCCAGGTCCCAGCCGCCCGCGAAGACCGACAGCTCGCACAGGGCGGTGCGCTCGCGCTCGTCGAGCAGGTCCCAGGACCAGTCGACGACGGCGCGCAGGGTCTGCTGCCGGGGCAGGACGGTGCGGCTGCCGCCGGTCAGCAGGCGGAAGCGGTCGTCGAGACGGTCGGCGATCTGGCGGGGGGTCAGCAGACGCAGGCGGGCCGCCGCCAGCTCGATGGCCAGCGGCAGGCCGTCCAGGCGGCGGCAGATCTCGGCGACGGCGTCGGCATCCTGCGTGGGGTCGAAACCGGGGCGCACCGCGATGGCCCGCTCCGCGAACAGGCGGTGTGCGGGGTCCGGTGGCAGCGGCTCGACTGGGCGTACGGACTCCCCGGGGACTCCCAGGGGTTCGCGACTGGTGGCGAGGATCGTGAGACCCGGGCAGTGCGTCAGGAGGGTCTCGGCGAGGTCCGCCGCCGCGTCGATCACATGCTCGCAGTTGTCAAGGATCAAGAGCTCGCTGCGGTGTGCGCAGTGCTCCAGGAGGAGCGCGGTCGGGTCGTCGTGACCGCCCGATCTCTCGTTCGTGATCAGGACCGTCTCGCGCAGGCCCAGCGCGCTGACGACCGCGCCCGGGACCGCCCGTGAGTCGTCGAGCGGCGCCAGCTCGACCAGCCAGGCCCTGGGCTCGGGGGCTGCTGCCTCCTCGGCCAGGCGGGTCTTGCCGGAGCCGCCCGGGCCCGTGAGCGTGACCAGGCGTGCTCCTCGCAAGTCAGAACGGATCGCGTCCAGTTCGGGTTCCCGGCCGACGAAGGAATTCAGACGGGGACGGAGATTTCCGGTACGGGCCGGGGGGCGGGGGGCTTGAGTGGCGGGTGGCACTTGAGGGGTGGGTGAGGTTGTGGGGGTGGGTGAGGTTGTGGGGGTGGGTGGGGTTGTGGGGGCGGGCGCTGTCGGTTCCGCGAGCAACTCCACGTGCAGCGCTGCCAGTTCCGGGCCCGGGTCCGCGCCCAGGCCGTCCGCCAGCGCGCGGCGCGCCGACTCGTACGCCGCCAGCGCGTCGGCGCCACGGCCCGTCGCGCGCAGGGCGCGGATGAGCAGGGCGTGCAGCGGCTCGTCGTAAGGATGCGCCGCGGTGAGTTCACGCAGCTCCGGTACGAGGTCGCAGGCGCGGCCCAGACTCAGGTCGGCGCTCACGCGGGCGCGCGTGGCCTCCAGGCGCGTGGCCTCCAGGCGCTGGGCCTCGGGGCGGGTGGCCGCGGTGTGGTCGGGCAGGTCGGCGAGGGCGGGGCCGTGCCACAGGGCGAGGGCCTCCCGCAGGACGCGGGCCGCTGTCGCCGGGTCGTTCGCGGTGAGCGCCGCGGTGCCCTCCCGGGTCAGGCGCGCGAAGACGTGCAGGTCGATGTCGTCGCGGGTCGCGGTGAGGCGGTAGCCGCCGGGTTCGGAGGTGACGGCGTCGTGGCCGAGGGCGCGGCGGAGACGGCCCACCAGGGCCTGGAGGGCGGCCGGGGCGTCGGTGGGCGGGGCGTCGGCCCAGACGTCGTCGATGAGGGCGTCGGTGGGGGCGGTGCGGGGGGTGTGCAGGGCCAGGGACGTGAGCAGGGCGCGGAGGCGGGGGCCGCCTACAGGTACGGCGGTGCCCTCGGTGTCGTAGGCCTGTGTGGTTCCCAGGATTTTGTACTGCACCTGGGCATTGTCGCTGGCGGACGCGGATGGGTGCGCGGGGTTTGTGGGAGGGGGTGCGCTGGGGTGGGCCGGGTCGTGGTGCGGGCCGGATGGGCGCTCGCCCCGCGCCGGGGTGCCGCCTTGCCCACCCTGCCGCCCCAGGCGACAGATTGCCCAGGGCCGCGGGTGAGCCTTTGGTCAGCGGATGCCTGTGCCCAGGGCTCGGTCCGGGACGACGCTGCCGGTGGGGACCGCGCGGGCGCGGGCCGGGGTGCCGGTCCAGCAGGTGCCGCGGCGGGAGAGGAGCCGGCGCAGCCACAGTTCCAGGGCGACCAGGTCGGCCAGGCCGTCCAGGGCGACGGTCTCTCCGTCGGCCGCGGCGCGGAGGGCCTTGCGGACCACCCTCGCCTCGATCAGGCCCGTCTGGGCGAGGAGCGGGGTGTCGAAGAGGGCGATGAGGTGGTCCGCCGAGACACGGATGCCGGTGCGGGCGGCCGCCGCCGACGTGGCGTGGGAGGGCGCTCCCCAGCCCGGGGGCAGGTCCCTGACGCCGGCGCCCTCCAGGACGGTGCGCAGGATCGCCGCGCGGGCTCCCGGCTGGACGCGGAGCGCCTCGGGGAGGACGCGGCAGGCGCGGACCACCTCGTTGTCGAGGAAGGGCGCGTGCAGGCGCTGGGAGCGGACCTCGGCGGCCTGCTCGAGGATGCGCAGGTCCGCCGCGTGCCGGGCGAGGGCCGAGCGGGCCCGGAACGCGCCGGGGCGCTGGCCGGGTCCGGTGCCGGGGCGCGTCGCGCCTTCCTGGAGGCGAACCGATACTTCGGCGAGGGCCTCGCCGGTGAGCCAGCGCGCGGCGGGTCCCGGCCTGGCCCACGTGAGCGCGGCGAGGGACGCTCCGACGGCGCCGACCGGTTCGTCGAAGCGGCGCTGCAGCAGGCGGTCGGACAGCGTGTCGAGGCCCGCCTTGTAGGGAGTGCGGGCCAGCTTCCTGGCCGCGCCGTAGACGCGCGGCGGGACCCGGAGGGAGCCTCCCTCGGCCTTGGTGAGGGCTGCCATGGGACGCACCATGTGACGCCGTTGACGATCCATCAGGAGGTCGGCCAGGCGCGCCGGGTGGGCGTCCAGGACCTGCCGTGCCCCGTAGCCGGTGAAGTGGTCGGCGCTTCCGGAGGCGAGGCGGGCGCGGTGCCGGGAGGCGGTGACCAGGGTGGCGCTCGGTTCGTCGGTGAGCGGGCCCTCCAGGTCCGCGTACGGGAGGGTCTCCTCGCCCCCGGCCACCACTACGTGGTGCAGGCGCGGGTTCGACGCGATGGCTCCCGCGCGTTCGAGTTCCGCCTCCCTGTGGGTCGTGGTGGTGGAGAGGTCGTTGAAGGTGACCGCCAGGAGGCGTTCGCCCGCTCCTGTGCCGTGGCCGAGCACCGTGCCGGGCATGCCGGGCAGGCCGGCCGCCAGGAGCGCGAGGGTGCCGGACGCGGGCCCGCCGGAGAGGTCGGCGCCGATGCCGGGCACCGGCATGCCGCGGGCGGCGCGGCGCTCGGCGGGCCCCATGCCGGGCACGGGTCCGGGGTCCAGGTCGGTGCCGGGGATGTGCCGGGGCGCGGCCAGGCGGGCCCGTACGGCGTCCACGAGGGCATCCCTGACGGCGTCCACGGCCTGGTCGGGGTCGGCGGGCGCCGCGGCCACCGCGAGGGACGCCACATGCTCGTAGCCGGCGATCTCGCGTGCCCCGGCGCGCAGGATCAGCGCGTGCCCCGGCGGAATGCGGCGCACGCCTTGGTACGGCGTCGAGTCGTGCAGCGCCTCGGGGACGTCGGGGGCCGCGAGGAGGGCGGCCAGGTGCCCCACGTCCAGGTGGGCCTCGATGAGGTCGGCGAGCGGAAGCGCCGCGGTGGCGTACGCCGTGCCGCCCGCCCAGGGGGTGTAGAAGACGGGGCGTGCGCCCGCGAGGTCGCCGACCACCATGACGCGGCGGCCCACCTGGACCACCGCCGTGTAGCTGCCGGGCCAGGCCGTGAGGTGGCGCAGGGCGCCACCGCGCGCGGCGAACAGGCCCACGCGCAGTTGTTCGTCGGTGGCGCCGCACACCCCGAGCACCGCGATCCGGGTCTGGTCGTCGACCTTCACGATGCGCACCTCGTCGGGCCGCCAGTCACCGACCGCCCACAGCGGATCCGGATCGCCCCACAGGAGTTGGGAACCCACCGGATGTACCGTTTCGCCTTCCGTGCCCGTCGATCCCGCGGCTCCCGCCGAGCCGAAGGCGACGGCGCCAGCGGCGGTACTGCTCCATCCCACCAACCACCGCATCGCCGCCTCCACAAGCTGTGGACAACCAAGGGGTCCCCATGCTGCCACGAAGGAGACGTCCAGGAGGGGCCAAGTGAAGGGCCGAGTGACGGGACATACAGAGAGCGCGAGTTGGCGTGCGCTCCCCCCAATGCGCCCCTTTTGAGCCGTAGTTGAACCGTGGCACTACCAGGGCGACGTAGGACGACGGGGGCGAGTTTCGGCCAAATCGGGCCGTGGTGGCCGGAGCCGGACACCCCGCTTCGGCCACAGCGCGCAACCCATGGCGCCACGCACAGTCCGGGAGGCGCACACCGCCTCCCGGACCGGTCCGCCGCCCGCGGGGATGAAGGCGGCGGTGTCCCCCAGCCCACTGGATCCAGTACAGCGGGCCGACCCACGCAGGATCCATGGAAGCGCTCTCCGGGTACCCGAGTAAGAGCGCACGCGCAGGCGCACGGCACCACACCCGGAGCACACGGTCACACCGCGTGGCCTGCGCCGTACTTCAGTACGGACAACAATCCCGCCATCCGGAACAGCGACCCTTAACGCTTGGGATTCGGCGAACTACGCTGGGTGTACGAATGCCGCGCGGTTATGCCAGGCCGAGCCCCTCTGCCCGGTCCGCATGACGACTGACGCGGCAGCCGTCTGTGTCGAGGGGTGACGCATGTCCAGGGAGCAACGCGGGCCGAACGAGAAACTCGGCGCCGTTCTCGCCCTCGCGGGAATCAGCAACGCAGGGCTTGCACGACGCGTCAACGACCTCGGCTCACAGCGCGGGTTGACACTTCGCTACGACAAGACGTCGGTGGCGCGCTGGGTGTCGAAGGGCATGGTGCCGCAGGGCGCCGCCCCGCACCTCATCGCCGCCGCCATCGGGCAGAAGCTGGGCCGTCCCGTGCCGCTGCACGAGATCGGGCTCGCCGACGCCGATCCGGCGCCGGAGGTGGGTCTCGCCTTCCCGCGCGACGTGCGCGCGGCGGTGAAGTCGGCGACCGAGCTGTACCGGCTCGACCTCGCCGGGCGGCGGGCCGGCGGCGGGATCTGGCAGTCGCTGGCCGGTTCGTTCGCGGTGAGCGCGTACGCGACGCCCGCTTCACGGTGGCTGATAACCCCGGCCGACTCCTCGGTCGCGAGAGAGCCGCACGTTGCGGAGGGGGCCGCGGGACCCGAGAGCACCGACAGCGCCGAGGACGGCGCGAAGGTGCAGAAGGTGGGGCACAGCGACGTCCAGAAGCTGCGGGAGGCCGCGGAGGACGCGCGCCGCTGGGACTCCAAGTACGGCGGCGGGGACTGGCGTTCGTCGATGGTGCCCGAGTGTCTACGGGTGGAGGCGGCGCCGCTGCTGCTCGGCTCGTACTCGGACGAGGTGGGGCGCTCCCTGTTCGGGGCCGCCGCCGAACTGACGCGGCTCGCCGGGTGGATGGCGTTCGACACCGGGCAGCAGGAAGCCGCTCAGCGGTACTACATCCAGGCGCTGCGGCTCGCCCGGGCGGCGGCCGACGTGCCGCTGGGCGGGTACGTGCTCGCCTCCATGTCGCTCCAGGCCACGTACCGGGGCTTCGGCGACGAAGGGGTGGACCTGGCGCAGGCCGCGCTCGAACGCAATCGCGGGCTGGCGACCGCGCGGACCATGAGCTTCTTCCGGCTGGTCGAGGCACGCGCACACGCGCGCGCCGGAGACGCGCAGGCGGCCGGTGCCGCGTTGCGTGCCGCGGAAGGATGGTTGGAGCGGGCCCGGGACGGGGACAGTGATCCTTCGTGGCTGGGGTTCTACTCGTACGACCGGTTCGCGGCGGACGCCGCCGAGTGCTACCGCGACCTGAAGGCGCCTCGACAGGTACGCCGCTTCACCGAGCAGGCGCTGTCGCGGCCCACGGAGGAGTTCGTGCGCTCGCACGGGCTGCGGCTCGTGGTGTCGGCCGTCGCCGAGCTGGAGTCCGGGAATCTGGACGCGGCGTGCGAGCAGGGGACCCGGGCGCTGGAGGTGGCCGGACGCATTTCCTCGGCGCGTACCACGGAGTACGTGAAGGATCTGCTGCATCGGCTGGAGCCGTACGGGGACGAGCCCCGGGTCGTCGAGCTGCGGGAGCGGGCCCGGCCGTTGCTGGTGGCGCCGGCGTAGGGGGTGCCGGGTCGGGGTGGGCGCCGGACGGAAGCGCTCGCCCCGCGCCGGGGGGTGCCGCTCCGAGCGGCGGATTGCCCAAGGCTCAGGGGCGGGCGGCAGGCTGCCCAAGGCGTTGTCAGTGGGGTCGGGCAAGATGCTGGGAGTGGAGGTGAGGCCCGGTGGGGACGGTTGCGTATGACGGGGACGTGGTGGTGGTCGGCGGCGGGATCGTCGGGCTTTCCGCCGCGTACGCCGTATCGAGGATCGCGCCGGGGACCCGGATCGTCGTGCTCGAGAAGGAGGCGGGACCCGCCCGTCACCAGACGGGGCGCAACAGCGGGGTGATCCACAGCGGGATCTACTACCGCCCCGGTTCGCTGAAGGCCCGGTTCGCCGTGCGCGGCGCCGCCGAGATGGTCAAGTTCTGCGCGGAGTACGGGATCGCGCACGAGGTCACGGGAAAGCTGATCGTCGCCACCGAGCGGGACGAGCTGCCCCGGCTGCACGCCCTCGTCCAGCGCGGCAGGGAGAACGGGATCCCGGTGCGCGAGCTCGGTGCCACCCAGATCCAGGAGTACGAGCCCGAGGTGCGCGGCCTCGCCGCCATCCATGTGGGGACGACCGGCATCGCGGACTACCGCGCGGTCGCCGAGCGGCTCGCCGAGGCCTCCGGCGCCGAGATCCGGTACGGGGCCCAGGTCGTGCAGATCGACCGGCGGCCCGAGCGGGGCGTCGCCGTGCGCACGAGCACCGGGGACATCGTGCGCGGCCGCGTCCTGGTGAACTGCGCGGGGCTGCAGTGCGACCAGGTGGCCCGTCTCGCCGGGGACGACCCGGAGATGCGGATCGTGCCGTTCCGCGGGGAGTACTTCGAGCTGGCCCGGCCCGACCTGGTGCGCGGCCTGGTCTATCCCGTGCCGGACCCGGCGTTCCCGTTCCTCGGCGTGCACCTGACCCGGGGCATCGACGGCGGCGTCCACGTGGGGCCGAACGCGGTTCCCGCGCTGGCCCGGGAGGGCTACGGATGGGGTGTCGTGCGGCCCAGGGAGCTCGCGCAGACGCTGGCCTGGCCCGGGTCCTGGAGGATCGCCCGGCGCCACTGGCGGTACGGGGCGGGCGAGTTGCGGCGCTCCGCGTCGAAGGCCGCGTTCGCGCAGGCGGTGCGTCGGCTGGTGCCCGCCGTCACGGCGGACGATCTGACCCCGGCGCCGGCCGGAGTGCGCGCCCAGGCGGTTCTGAAGGACGGCACGCTCGTCGACGACTTCCTGATACGCGAGGGCGTCCGCACGGTCCATGTGCTGAACGCGCCGTCGCCGGCCGCCACGGCCTCCCTGCCGATCGGCCGGGAGGTCGCCAGGCGTGCCCTGGACGCGCTCGCCTCAGCCTGAGCGGACCCGCCCCGGGGCCCCCGCCCGCGGGGCTCCTGAAGAGCGGCGATCCGCGTCGGACGCGTAAAATCCTCGCACTGTGTCTGAGTCTTCCGAGCACCCCACGTCATCGCGCCCGAACGAGCCCCGGTTCCCCGACGGGCCCAGGCCCGACCCCGCCGACTCGCACCACGAGCGGCGGATCCGCAGTTTCCAGCCGCGCCGCGGGCGGGTCACCTCGGCGCAGGGCGACGCGCTGCGGCGGCTGTGGCCCAAGTGGGGCCTGGACGTCGACGGGGAGGGCGTGCTCGACCTGGCCGGCCTGTTCGCGAAGGACACGGACCGCGGGGTGGACCGCATCGTCCTGGAGATCGGCTTCGGCATGGGCGAGGCGACGGCCCAGATGGCCGCGGACGATCCGACGACCGGCATCCTCGCGGTCGACGTGCACACGCCCGGCCAGGGCAACCTGCTGAACCTCGCGGCCCTGAACGGACTGACGAACGTCCGCGTGGCCAACGGCGACGCGATCATCCTGCTGCGCTCGATGCTGCCCGCGGACAGCCTGGACGGGGTGCGGGTGTACTTCCCCGACCCCTGGCCGAAGCAGCGGCACGTCAAGCGGCGCCTGATCCAGCCGGAGTTCCTGTCGCTCGTCGCCGGCCCGATGAGGCCCGGGGCGATCCTGCACTGCGCGACGGACTGGGAGGACTACGCCGAGCAGATGCTCGACGTGCTCACCGCCCACCCCGACTTCGAGAACACGGCGGCCGACGGCGGATACGCCCCGCGGCCCGCGTTCCGGCCGCTGACCCGGTTCGAGGGCAAGGGCCTGGACAAGAGCCACGTCGTGCACGATCTGCTGTTCCGGCGAAAGTAGTTCCACCCCGGCCCGTTCCAGCCGAAGCAGTTCCAGCCGAAGCAACTCAGGCGGAACAGTTCCAGCCGAAGCGGCTCTGGCCGAAACGGTTCCGGTCGGCCCGAAGCCCCCGCGCACGGACCCTGTCTCATAGGCCCCGTCGCGGCGAACCGTATCCCTCGTTAGGGTCAACACGTGGCCCCGTACCCCACCTACCCGCCCCACCAGGACCACGCCCTCGGTACGCACCCGGGCGGCGCGGTCCCGCATCCGCGCTGGTGGGAGCGGAAGGGCGTGCGGGTCACGGCGCTCGCCACGCTGCTCGCGCTGTCGGGGGTGGTGATCGCGGCGCTGGTGCGGGAGCAGACCGGGACCGAGGGGTTCCTGGTCGGGCTCGGGCTCGCCGTCGTCCCCGTGCCGCTGCTGATATCCGCGTTCCGCTGGCTGGACCGGGTGCAGCCCGGGCCGTGGCGGAACACGGTCTTCGCCTTCGCCTGGGGCGCCTGCGCGGCGGCCCTGATAGCGATCGTCGCCAACAGTTTCGCGACCCGGTGGATAGAGACCGCCACCGCCGACCCGACGAGCGCAGACACCCTCGGCGCCACCGTCATCGCCCCGATCGTCGAGGAGTCGGCGAAGGCGGCGGCCGTGCTGCTGGTCTTCCTCTTCCGCAGACGGGACTTCAGCTCCGTCGTCGACGGCATCGTGATCGCCGGGGTCACCGCGACCGGCTTCGCGTTCACCGAGAACATCCTGTATCTCGGGAACGCCTTCGGCACCGACCAGTTGGCGGGCACGGGTCCCGGCCTCAGCTCGGTCACCGCCGCCACGTTCTTCGTGCGCATCGTGATGTCCCCGTTCGCGCATCCGCTGTTCACGGTCCTCACGGGGATCGGCTTCGGCATCGCGGCGGTCACCGCGGCCGACCGGGGCCGGGTCCGCCGCATCCTGCTGCCGCTCGCCGGACTGCTCGCCGCGATGGGCATGCACGCCTTCTGGAACGGCTCGTCGTCACTCGGCGAGTACGGCTTCTTCGCGGTGTACGCGGCCTTCATGGTGCCGGTGTTCGGGCTCGTCACCTGGCTCGCCGTGTTCGTGAGGCAGCGTGAACTACGCACCGTACGGCAGGAGTTGCCCGCTTATGTCGCGGCCGGGTGGGTCGCGCCGCCCGAGCCGTTCGCCCTCGGCTCGCTCAAGGCACGGCGCCTGGCACGGGAGTTCGCCGCGCACTACGGCGGCCGGCAGGCGGCCCAGTCGGTCGCCGAGTACGAGTCGTACGCGACGTCGCTGGCCCTGCTGCGGCACCGCGGCCGCAGGGGCCGGGCCGGCGCCGACTTCGTCGTACGGGAGCGGGAGCTCCTGAAGGAGCTGTGGGAGCGGCGCGGCTACGCGCGGGCCGCGCTCGCGTACGGCTCGCAGATCGCGGCGCCGATGTGGCTGCCGCCGGCGTACGCGGGCCCACCGCCGCCACAGGGCCCCGCGTACACCTACAACCCGTACAAGTACTGAACCAGTACCGGCAAAAAACAGAACCGCAGAACCGCGGATCCGCAGAACGCTTACGCCGACGCCTCGTTCAGCCGGCCCAGCTCCGCGGCCGTCAGTTCCAGGTCCGCGACCGCGAGCAGCGCCGGCAGCTGTTCGACCGTGCGCGCGGAGGCGATCGGCGCGGTCACGGTGGGCCGGGCGGCGAGCCAGGCGAGGGCGACGGTGGCGACCTCGGCGTCGTGCGCCTGCGCGATCTCGTCGAGCGCGGCGAGGACCTTCTGCCCGCGCTCGGTCTCCAGGTGCGCGCCCGCCTTGTCGGCACGGACGCTGTCGACCGCGACGCCCGGCCGGTACTTGCCGGTCAGGAAGCCGGAGGCGAGCGCCCAGTACGGGGCGGCGCCGAGGCCCGCGCGCGAGGCGATGTCCTGGCGGGCGCCCTCGTAGGTGTCCCGCGACACGAGGTTGTAGTGCGGCTGGATGGCGACGTAGCGGGCGAGGCCCTCGCGGTCGGAGAAGTCGAGGGACTCCTGCAGCCGCTCCGGCGAGATGTTGGAGACGGCGATGTGACGCACCTTGCCGGCCTTCACCAGCTCGTCGAGCGCGCCGATGATCTCCTCGACCGGGATCGTCTCGTCGTCGTCGAAGTGCGTGTAGTAGAGGTCGATGTAGTCCGTGTCGAGGCGGCGCAGCGAGGCGTCGGCCGCGGCCTTGATGTTGTCGCCGCGCAGGCCGAGGAAGTCGGGGTGGCGGCCGACCTTGGTGGCGATGACGACGTCGTCGCGCTTGCCGCGGGACCTGGCCCACTTGCCGATCAGGGTCTCGGACTCACCGCCCTTGTTGCCCGGCGCCCAGGCCGAGTACGAGTCGGCGGTGTCGATGAAGTTGCCGCCCGCCGCGGTGTAGGCGTCCAGCACCTCGAAGGAGGCCTTCTCGTCGGCGGAGAAGCCGAAGACATTGCCGCCGAGGCAGAGCGGGAAGACGTCGAGGCCGGAGGAGCCGAGCGGGCGGAGCACAGAAGAAGTCATGCTCCGCTTCAACGCCCGTACAGAATCCGGTATTCCGTAGACACCTTGGCGCACGCATCAAGATCGGGCAAAACCGGCAGCCCTGACGTCGGGGGGTTGCCGTCAGGACCGCCGGTGTTCAGAGGAAAGCCTGTGAGGCTCGGGGGAGCCTCGAAGGCTCAGGGAGTGAGGCCCTTGCCGCGCAGCCACGCCGCCGGGTCGATCCCGGTGGCGTCGCCGCCGGGGTGGACCTCCAGGTGCAGGTGCGGCCCGGTGACATTGCCGGTGGCGCCCACGCGGCCGATGACGTCGCCGGTGCTGACCTTCTGGCCGGCGCTGACGTTGAGCGACGACTGGTGGCAGAACCACAGCTCGGTGCCGTCGTCGAGGGTGATGATCGTGCGGTAGCCGTACGCGCCCGCCCAGCCGGCCTCGGTGACGGTGCCGGAGTGGATGGCGTAGATCGGGGTACCCGTGGAAGCAGCGAAGTCCAGGCCCGTGTGGTAGCCGGAGGACCACATGGCACCGGGCTGACCGAAGGTGCCGGTGACCGTGTAGGAGGCGACGGGGAGCTTGTAGCTCTTGGCCAGTTCGGCGAGGCGCTCGGCCTCGGCCTTCTTCTTGGCCTCCTCCTCCGCCTTCTTCTTCGCGGCGGCTTCCTTCTTCTCGGCCGCGTCCTGCTTGGCGGCGGCCTCTTCGGCGGCCTTCTTCGCGGCGGCGTCCTGGGCGGCCTGCTGCGCCGACGCGTCGGCGGCGTCCTGCTGGGTCTCGGCCTGGGCGAGTATCCGGGTGCGCAGCGCCTCACCGGCGTCCGAGGTGCCGTTGCCCACGGTGGTGAGCGGGGCGGCCGACGCCGTGGCGGTGTCGGAACCGGAGTCGTCGGATATGAGGGCGCCCACGCCGGGCAGCGACGTGGCCTCGGGCAGCGAGTCCTTGACGGAAGACAGGCCGGGCAGATCGGGCATGGAGATGTGGACGGCGGGCTTGCCGCCCTGCGCGGTGGCGATGCCGCCGGCGCCGACGGCGGCGATCACGCCGACGCCCAGAACGGTGGAGCTGCGCGCGAGACCTCCGCGCTGCCGGGCCACGCGGTGCCTGCCGCGGACGGGGCGGACGGACTCCTCGGTGGGATTCCACTCCTCCCAGGTCTCCTGGTCGGGGCCGAACTCGTCGTTCGACGGGTAGGAGAACTCGGGGGCAGGCCGGTTCGACGCCACGGGGGCGCTCTCCTTTCCTTCCTTCTCGCCTACCGGGTTAGCTGACGGGTTCGGAGCAGGAAGGTCTCCTACAAGCACCGCCCGGGCGTCCGAAGACGCGCGAACCATGCCTGATTCACCCCAAGTTGGTGGTTCCCCGGCTCCCTTGCGGGATTAGGCGTGTGCGCGCGGAGCCGTCGCTTGTGACGGCTGGGACGACCGCGCTGCGTTATCGAACGTTAATAGACAGCCGACAAGAATTCCAAGCTGTTCCTACTGATCGTTCACGACTTTGGCCAGGATTTATCGGGTCAAGAACGGCCGGAACGGGTCGACTTGACCGACCGTGTGAACCAGCCACTTTCCTGACGGTTCGTCAATTGTTATCCGGGGGCTCTGCGGAGAGTGACGGCCGGCGCAGGGCGAGGAGCGCCATGTCGTCCGTCGCGCCGCCCCCGGTGTGCCCGCGCACCTCGGCGGCGAGCGCGGCGAGGAGTTCCTCCGGCCCGGGGAAGATGCGCCCGGAGAGCCGCGCCGCCGGATCGTAGAAGACGCCCTGCTCGTCGCGGGCCTCGGAGAGTCCGTCGGTGTAGAGCAGCAGCGTGGCCGCGGGCGGGAACTCCGCCTCGGTGGCCCGGTCCGGCCAGGCGCCGAGTTCGGCCATGCCGAGCGGCAGCGCGGCCTCCTCGGGGTGAATCATCCGCACGGTGCCGTCACCGAGCAGCAGGATCGGCTCGGGGTGGCCGCGGTTCAGCACGCGGACCGTGCCGGTGCCGTGCGGGATCTCGGCGAGCACGGCGGTGGTGAAGCCCTCGAAGTCGTCGATGCCGTCGCGCCGGGTGCCCTCGCGGGCGAGCGCCCGCTCCAGGCGCAGGGCGACCGCCTCCAGGCTGCCCTCCTGCTCGGCGGCCTCCCGGAACGCGCCGATGACGACGGCCACGGCCGAGACCGCGCCCATGCCCTTGCCCCGCACGTCCCCGACGACGATCCGTACGCCGTACGGGGTGTCCTGGACCGCGTACAGGTCACCGCCGATGAACGCGCCGGCCTGCGCGGCCTCGTAGCGCGCCGCGATGGCGAGGCCCCCGATCCGGTCGGCCGGTTCGGGCAGGACGGCGAACTGCGCGGCCTGGGCGATCCGCCGTGCGGAGTCGAGCTGTTCGTTGCCGCGCCGCACGAGCCGGTTGATGAAACAGGCGATGAGGCACACCGTCGTCACGGTGGCCATCTCCGTGATGGTGTCGGTGCCGACCCGCTGGGTGTACCGGAAGTGCACGAGCAGGATCGTGACGATCGACCCGAGCCCGGCCAGCAGCGTGCTGCGCAGCGAGAAGAACGGTGCGGCCACCAGGGGCGCCGCGCTGAACAGGGGGGCGCCGGAGAACCCGGCCGGGGTCACGTACTCGTAGCAGCCGCCGCACAGGATCAGCAGCGGCGGCAGCAGCCGCAGGAACCACCGGGTGGCCCCGGCGTTCGCCGCGCATCCGTGCCGTCCTCCTCGCTTCCCCACCGCTCGTCTCCTGCCGCGTCCGCGCCCGGTCTCTGGCGTCTCACCAAGGGTTCCCGGGGACCGGTGCGAGGGCTACCGGTGTGGGCCGGACGGGTGGCGCCACGAAGAGCGCACGCAAAAAAACCGAGGCCGGAATCTCGGAAGATTCCGGCCTCGGCCTTCAGTAGCGGGGACAGGATTTGAACCTGCGACCTCTGGGTTATGAGCCCAGCGAGCTACCGAGCTGCTCCACCCCGCGTCGGTGAACCTGACTCTACGCCATCGGGGGGACGGAACGCGAATCGGTTCACGCGGACCACGCGTGGGTCAGGGTTTCCCAGGCCACGAACAGGTCGTCGGTCCCCTCGGGGCGCTCCTCGCGGGTCAGCTTCTCGGTCTGCGGAAGATCCATCTTCAGCCGGCCCTGGAGGTGGCTGAGCCCGACCTCGGTGTCGGGTCCCATGTCCCGCTGCACCTTCCCGCCGCACAGCCAGGACGGGGGCTTCTCCCCCAGCTGGTACCTGGAGTGGAACTCGAGGGCCGCCGCGAGCCGGTCCTTCACCTCGCCGTACAGGTCGACGCCCTGGTGCCAGGCGGTCTCGGCGATGTGCGCGGCGGCGGCCAGCGAGTAGCTGGCGTGCTTGAAGTTGCGGCAGGTCTCCTGGGCGAGGCCGTCCTTGAAGGTGGACTGCCCGAACCAGTACGTGCGCAGCTTCGCCGGGGTGTTGATGTCGCTGCCCTCCGGCGTCACCGGCAGCGGCCCGTCGGAGGAGAGGTAGAAGTACGCGGGGACGCGGGTGCGGAAGTGGTGGGCGGCCTTGTCGAAGGCCGCGTGGTCGTTGAGGTAGACCGCCATGTTCATGGTGGCGTCCGCCATGACGAGGTCCCAGTTGCCGTTGAAGTCGGCGGATCCGGGCCGCACCACGGGCAGGTACACCTCGCGCAGCATCCGCTGGAACTTCAGCTCCTCGCCGTCCGGCCAGCCGTCGTACGTGTACTGCATCAGCTCGGCGGCCTTCGCCCAGGAGGTGCCGGCCCAGGCGGTCTGGAGGCCCGCGTTGCCCTCGGTGTGCCGCTTCACCTTGTCCGACCATGCGTCCATGATCTGCACGGCCTTGGTGGCGTGGGCCCTGTCGCCGGTGATGTTCCAGAGCAGGGCCTGGGTGTACGCGGCGATGGCGTCCTCGCGCTCCTCGACGCAGCCCTGTCCGGGGCGGGTGTCGGGCGGGCACTCGACGGTCGCGTACGCCTTGGGCGTGTAGTCCGCCGCCGCGTACTTGCTGGTGCTCATCGCCTTGTACGCCGACAGCCACGGCTCCTGCTTGCGGGCGACGTGGTCGCGGGCGGCGGCCAGCTGGGCCTTGCTGACCAGCGCACCGGGGTGGGTGAAGGGCTGGTCGGGGGAGCGGGTCGCCGGGGCCGCGGCGGCGCCGGCGTCGGAGACGTCCGAGGAGCCGCAGGCCGTGCCGCTCAGGGTCAGAAGAGGGAGCAGAGCCCCCAGAAGAACGCGTCGCACCCACAGGGGTCGTGGGGAACTCGCCGCTGCCATGCCCTACCTCCGCCTCCGGTTCGGTCACTGGCAGCCTGACCCCTGTGGGCGACCGGCGCAGGATCTGTTGCGCCGGTCGGGAGCGAGCGCGCCCTCCAGGGCGAACTACAGGGCGAACTACAGGTCGAACTCGTGCGGGGCGAGGCCGAGCATCTGGCAGGCCTCGCGGACGGCGGCCCGCTCGGTGGCGTCGAAGTCTCCGTCGGCGCCGCCGATGACGATGCCGATCTGGATCACGGCGCGCGCCTCGTTCTCCTTCTTCTTCGCCTTGGCGATCTCCTGGAGGACACCGACCTTGCCGAAGTCGAAGTCCGCGGTCAGCTTGTTCAGGTTGTCGTCGAAGCGGCGCTGGAGGTCGTCCGCCGGGAAGTTCTGCAGCACCTCGTTGGAGGTGATCAGCTGCGCGACGCGGCGCCGCTCCGAGGGGTCGATCGTGCCGTCGGCCGCGGCGACCAGGGCGCACATCGCCATGGAGGCGTCGCGGAAGGCGCCGGACTTCAGGTCGTTCTTCTTCGCCACCAGCTGCGTCTGCATCGTCGACGCGGATTCCTTGATGCGGTCCCACAGGGCCACGGGTGTGCTCCGTCCTTCGTGCCGGCCAGTTATTTCTACAACAGCGTAGAAACTAGCGGAGAGGCCCGGAAGTTCCGCCGGAACGCAGGAACAGCACCCCCGCCATGAGTGCGGCACCGCCCCGCGCCGCCCACCCGCGCGCCCGCAGATCCGCCCCCGGTACCCCAAGTGCCGCCGCCCCGGCCGTACTTGACGCTCCGCCGGCCCCCAGCACACCCCGCGCCGCGTCCCCCCGTGCGCCGTGCGACACCTCCAGAGCCCGTCGTACGTGGGGCAACCCGGCCCGCGCCTCGCCGCGCGCGCCCCGGCATGTCGGGCGGAGCGTTCCGTGCCGCGCAGGTACGTCTTGTCGTCCGCGAACGCCTGGCACCCGGCGAGCCCGCCCGCCCGCGCCGACCGCGCCGCCGGTCACGGCCCTCGCGCGGCGCCGGGTGAGGGACCTGTCTCGGTGGCTTCCCGTCATGAACACGGACCGTAGGGACGGGGACCGTCAGGGACGTGGGCGTGACCTGTGACGCGTCCGAGAATGATGAGAACCGTCCTGAGCGCAATATTGTTGACACTGAGTCATGTGCCGATCGCTCCCGACCGGTCCCGACAAGTCGCGCCGAGGGGGCATACCAAGGGCACCAGGGGTACCCGGCGGCCAAGTGGGGGCACGGCCTAGGACGTGCCACAGCCCAGGTGCCCCGGTTCGGAAGAGAGCCGGCGGCACCGCCCCCGCGCGTGCCCTGTTCAGCCCCGGCGCATCGGTGCCAGCGCCTCGGTCAGGGTGATCACCTCGGTGAGCAGTTGGCGCAGCGCGGCCTCGTGCCGTTCGGCGGGCGCGAACGTGGTGTACCGCTCGAAGTCGGTCTGCAGCGACAGGTGCAGCTGGGTGTGCACGGCCGACAGCTGGACCGCCCCGGCGATGTGCCGCAGGTGGTCGACGGCGCGGGCCCCGCCGACGTTGCTGCCGTAGCCGATGAAGCCGGCGGCCTTGTTGTTCCACTCGTTGTAGACGAAGTCGATGGCGTTCTTCAGCGCGGCGGGGATCGACCGGTTGTACTCGGGCGTGACGAAGACGAACCCGTCCAGCGCGTCGATCCTGGCCGCCCAGGCGCGGGTGTGCTCGTGCTCGTAGTCCCCCATGCGCGGCGAGCGCGGCTCGTCGAACAGCGGCAGCGCGTACTCGGCTATGTCGACGAGCTCGACGCTCACGTCCGCCCGTTCCCTGGCCGCCTTCTCGACCCACTCCCCGATCTGCGGCCCGACGCGGCCGGGTCGGGTGCTGCCGAGGATGATGCCGATCGTGGTCATGCGGGTCTCCCGGGTACGGGTCGCGGTGGGTCAGGTGATCCACAGGGTGCCCCGGCGGGTCCGGCCTCCGTGGCCGATCGCGTGATGCGGTACCGGCGACGGGCCGCCCCTCCTTCACACGCCGCCGCTCAGCGCGTACGCGATGCCGTCCGCCAGGCAAAGGCCCCTGCCCCGCAGGAAGTTCGTCTCGTACGCCGCGTCGCCCAGGTCCCGCCGCGCCTGTCGTTCGCACGCCTGGCGGGGCATCACGAACTCGGGGAGGCCCGACCGCGGGCGCCCGACGGTCTCCCACAGGCGCTGGCCGACGCCGAGCAGCCGGGCCGCCTCCGCGGGCCGGCCGGTGGCGCACAGGCCCGAGGCGAGCAGGTCGACGGTCCGGGCGAGGCCGTGCCGGTCGTGGAAGACGAACTTGCCGCGCAGCGCCGAGCGGGCGTGCCCGACCGACTCGCCGGAGCGGCCCCGGGCGAGCGCCACCACGGCCCGCAGCAGCTCGGCGGAGGAGAGCAGCCACCGCTCCCCGTAATCGGCGCACGCCCGGTACGCGGCCTCGCTGAGCCGCGCGGCGGCCTCCAGCTCGCCGAGCTGGATCAGGACGAGGGTGCGGGCACCCCAGATCAGCAGGCGGCCCGCCGTGTGGGCCGTGGGCTGCCCCGCGTCGTGCTCCTCGGCGTACGGCGCGGCGTCGAAGACCGCGGCGGCCTTGGCCGGTTCGCCGTCCAGCAGCAGGGCCACGCCGTCGAGGAAGGCCAGCGCGTTCAGCATCGCCGGGGTGCCGACGGCCTCGGCGTCCGCGCGGAAGGTGCGGGCCAGCGCGGCCACCGTGGCGCCGTCGCCCTGCTGCACGGCCACCGCGCCACAGGCCCACACGGCCGGGCTGCGGCTGGGCCCGGCGGTCGGGCAGCGCTCCAGGACGCGTTCCAGGTAGTGGCGTCCCTCGCGGGTGTGGCCGAAGGCGAACCAGAGGAACCACAGGGCGCCGCTCAGTTCGAGGGCGCTGTGTCCCTCGCCCTCGGTGGACAGGCAGATGTCCGGCGCGGCCCGGAAGTCGGCGTGCTCGGCGACCGTGCGCGCGTACCGGGCCACCTGGTCGGGGCTCATCCAGCGCGCGTCGGCCGCCCGGGCCAGGGCCAGACAGCGGTCCCGGTGCCTGCGGCGCAGCCCGTCGGTCTCCCCGAGCTCGGCGAGCCAGCCCGCCCCGTACTCCCGGACGGTGTCGAGGAACCCCCAGCGCTCCGCTCCCCCTGCCGCCGGCTCCCGCCTGACCAGGGACTTCGCCACCAGCCCCGCGAGCACGGCCGGGACGTCCTCGGCCCGCAGCGGTCCCCCGGCGCAGATCTCGCGCGCGGCGGCCAGGTCGAAGCTGCCGGGGAAGACCGACAGGCGGGCCCACAGGAGTCGTTCCAGCGGGGTGCACAGCTCGTGGCTCCAGCCGATGGTGGTGCGCAGGGCGCGGTGCCGGAAGTCTCCGGTGAGCGGGTCGGCGGCGGAGGCAGCGGCGGCGGTCAGCAGCTCGAACCGGTCCCGCAGCCGCTGGTGCAGCGTGTCCAGGGGAAGCCGGGCGAGGTGGGCCGCGGCGAGTTCGACGGCGAGCGGGATGCCGTCGAGGCGGCGGCAGACGTCGACGACGGTCTCCCGGTCGCCCTCCGCCACGGTGAACCCCGGCACGGCTGCGGCGGCCCGCTGCGCGAACAGGGCCGTGGCGTCCTGAGCATCCCGGGTACCGCGGGCGCCCAGAACCGGCAGCGGGGCGACCGTGACGACGCGTTCGCCGAAGAGGCCGATCGGCTGGCGGCTGGTCGCGAGGACGCTCAGACCGGGGGCCGCCGCCAGCAGCGACTCGACGACGGGCCCGCAGACGTCCAGGACGTGTTCGCAGGTGTCGAGGAGGAGCAACAGCCGCTTGTCCGCCAGCCGTTCGGCCAGTACCTCCAGCGCGGGCCGCGTCGACCGGTCCTCGATCCGCAGCGTCTCCAGGATGCCGAGCGGCAGCAACTCGCCCCGGTGCAGCGGCGCGAGCTCCACCAGCCACACCCCGTCCGGGTAGCGGGACCGCAGCTCGTGGGCGGCGCGCAGCGCGAGCCGGGTCTTGCCGACCCCGCCCACCCCGGTCAGGGTCACCAGGCGCGCGTCCCCCAACAGGGCGCACACCTCGATCAGTTCGGCCTCCCGTCCGACGAAGCTCGTCGTCTCGCGCGGCAGCCGACCCGCCTCCCGGTCCCCTCCGATGACGCCCACCCCGGCCCCTCGCCTCGACTCGTGGAGCGGGCGGCACGGCTCTGCCGCCGTGCACTCGGGTCCGCTCCCCTCACCAGGGCTTCAGAAGCTGTGCGCGGGTCGGATGCGCCCGCGGACGAACAATCACGAGCGGGTGCGCCGCGGATACGCCGGGCCGTATCCGCCCGGCTCGGGGAGTCCTACATTGGAGGGGCGGCCCCGGTCCCCGGCAGCGCTTCGACCACTCCGACGTGAGGGGGCCGGTCGTGTTCGCCCTGCTTCTTCTTCTGGCTGTCGCCCTGATCGGTCTCGGATTCCTCAACGCCCTGTGGTGGGTGGCGGCCATCGTCGTCATCTTCGGCGCTTTCCGCTACGGACGCACCGGGGGCGTCTACGACCCCGAGTACCGGGCCTACCGCGACCAGCGGGACCGCCGCGCCCGCTGGGACCGCCGCTACGCCAGGGAGCGTGAGGGCCGGCGCCGCCGCGAGGTCCGGCGGTGGGACCGCGATCGGTGAGCCGCCCGCCGGCCCCGCCCCCGGAGGCCGGCGGACCGGTCGTCAGGGCGTGACGACCGGGAAGGCCTTGTCGGGTTCGGTGACGTGGGAGAAGAGGGTGGCCAGCACCTTCGGGTCGCCGTCCGTGGTCACGCCGTCGAGGCCCTTTCCGGCGAGTACGCCCAGGAGTTGGGGCTTCGTGAGCGTGAGCGTCAGCTGTGCGGGGGTCCTGGCCGCGGCCGTCGCGCGGTGGGTGAGGGCGCCGTTGTGCAGGGTGAGACGGTGCCGGGTGTTCTCGTCGGTGAGGACGAGGTCGACGGTCAGGTCCTCGTCCCAGGCGCGCGGGCCGTCGATCCGCGCGGCGACGGAGTCCAGGAGCATGTCCGTGGTGAGGGCCATCGCCATCTCGGGGTTGGTGGTGTCGATGACGATGGGGTTCACGCCCTGGCGCAGTTCCATCGCGGAGGTCAGGTAGAAGTTGCGCCAGGTCCCGTTCTCGGCCCCGTGGCCGAGCTTCTCGTAGACCTGCGCGAGGAGTTCCTTCGCGTCCGTGCGGGACGGCTCGGCGAAGACGATGTGGTTGAGGAGCGTGGCCGCGAAACGCAGGTCGCCGTCGTCGACGTACGTACGCGCCTTGGTCAGGGCCTCGTCGGCGCCGCCCGCCAACTCCACGTAGCGCTGCGCGAGTTGGACCGGGGGGTGCTCCCACAGATGGGCGATGTTGCCGTCGAACCAGCCGAGGTAGCGCTGGTAGATCGCCTTGACGTTGTGGGAGAGGGAGCCGTAGTAGCCGCGCGCGTGCCAGGAGTTCTCCAGGGCGGGCGGCAGCTGGATCTCCTCGGCGATCTCCGGGGCGGTCAGGCCGTTGTTCAGCATCCGCAGCGTCTGGTCGTGCATGTACGCGTACAGGTCCCGCTGGGTGGCGAGGAACGCGACGACGTTGTCGTGGCCCCAGGTCGGCCAGTGGTGGGAGGCGAACGCGACGTCGTAGGCGCCGTCGAAGTACTCGATGGCCTCGTCGAGGTACCGGGACCAGACGCGGGCGTCGCGGACCACGGCGCCGCGCAGGGTCAGGATGTTGTGCATGTTGTGCGTGGCGTTCTCGGCCAGGCACAGGGCCCGCTTCTCCGGGAAGAGGAAGTTCATCTCGGCGGGCGCCTCGGTGCCCGGGGTGAGCTGGAAGACGATGCGGACGCCGTCGATCGTCTCCTCCTGGCCGGTGTGCGTGATGTCCAGGGTCGGCGGGACGAGGCTGATCGTGCCGTTCGAGGTCGTCATGCCGAGGCCCGCGCTGATCTGGCCCTCGGGCGACTTCGGCAGCCGGTCGCCGTACATGAAGATCGCGCGGCGGGTCATGGCGTTGCCCGCGTACACGTTCTCGCTGACCGCGTGCTCCAGGAAGCCGGCCGGGGCGAGGATCGGCACGTCCTGCTCGGTGCCGCGGGGCAGGACGCCGCGGGAGCCGCCGAAGTGGTCGCCGTGGGAGTGCGTGTAGATGAGGCCGGTGACCTGGCGGTCGCCGCGGTGCCGCCGGTACAGGGCCAGGCCCGCGGCGGCCGTCTCCACGCTCAGCAGCGGGTCGACGACGATGACGCCGCGCTCGCCCTCGACGAGCGTCATGTTCGACAGGTCCAGGCCGCGGATCTGGTAGACGCCCTCGGTGACCTCGTACAGGCCCTGGCGGGCGCAGAGCTGGCCCTGGCGCCACAGGCTGGGGTGCGCGGTGTCGGGGCAGTCGCCCTGGAGGAAGTCGTAGGCGTCGTTGTCGTAGACCACCTGCCCGTCGGCGCCCCTCACGACCGCGGGCACGAGGGCGTCGATGAAGCCCCGGTCGGCGTTCTCGAAGTCGGTGGTGTCGTCGAAGGGGAGGGCGGCGGTCATCTGGCGCTCCGTTTCACGGGTCGGTCGGTTCGGATCCGGCCGACGCGGCGGCGCCGGTCCGTCCCAGCATCGGGCGGCTCGGAGGTGATCGCACGTCGGGCGGGGACGGTCAGGGAAGCTCGGGGCGGCTCCTCGTACCGAGGTCGGTGTCGGCGGTGTCCGCGGCCCGCTCGTGCTCCGTGATCCAGGCGCGGCCCTCGGCGACGGCCCGCTCCACCGGCGCGAAGATCTCGGGCTGCGCCGGTACGACACCGCCCTCGCCGAGCCGTTCGGCCAGGCCCGAGACCTCCAGGAGGCGGGCCAGCGGCGGCTGCACCCCGGCCAGGACCAGCCGCCCGCCCTCGTCGGACAGCGACCGGGCGTACCGGTCGAGGGACTTGATCACCGCCGACGACGGCACATCGGGCAGCGTGCGCACCACCAGGACCAGCACGGCGTCACGGGCCCCGTGGACGTCGGGCAGTTCGGCCTCCACGCGCGGCAGCTCGGCGAAGAGCGAGGTGCCCGCGTAGTCGAGGACGGTGACCTCGCCGGGCGGCAGGCGGCGCGGCGGGTCGCCGGTGCGCCAGTGGCCGCCGCCCGTCTCCCGGTGCAGGGCGACGAGCCGGGTCTGCCGCGCCGCCTGCACACAGAACAGCAGCAGCGAAAGGACGGCCCCGATGACGATGGCCTGTTGGAGCGGCAGCTGGGTGGTCGCCAGGAACGTGACCACCATCGCCGCCGACGACAGCCACGACGTGCGCAGCACGAGCCGGATGTCGTGCCGCTTGCCCCAGATCAGCTCGCCGCCGACCACCAGGATCAGGCCGCCGATGACCGGCATGGGGATCCGCTCGGCGAGCGAGCCGCACACCAGGACCACCAGCGCGAGGAACACACCGGAGATCACCCCGGCCCAGCGCGTGCGCGCACCCGCGCTGACCGCGACACCGGTACGCGACAGCGAGCCGCCGCTGGGCAGCGCCTGGAACAGCCCGCCCAGCGCGTTCGCGTACCCCTGGGAACGGAAGTCGCCGTTGACGTCGGAGCGGGAGCCGTCCGGGTTCGGCATGGACGGCGCGATGCCCGCGGCCTGCGCGAGCGCGACGAGCGCCACCGAGAACGCCCCGGCAAGCAGCGCCGGCACGGCCCCGGGGTCGGGCGCGGAGAAGGACGGCAGCGCGCCGGGGATGCGGGCGATGTCCCGCACGAGTTCTACGTCGACGGAGAGCGCGGCCACGCCGACGCTCGCGACGACCATGGCAAGGAGCAGGGCCACGGGTTCGAGCCGCCGGACGCACCGGGCGGCGGCCCACACCGCCACCGTCACGCCGGCGACCGCGGTGGCCGCGCCCTTCCAGTCGCCCAAGTGGGCCAGCCAGTCGCCGAGTTGGTAGAGCTTGTTGTGTCCCTGCGGCTTGTAGCCGGTGGCGTCCTTCAGGACGCCCGTGATGATCTGCAGGGCGATGCCCGTGGAGAAGCCGGTCATCACCGCGTTCGACACGAAGCTCATCACCGCGCCGAGCCGCAGTACGCCCATCAGCAGCATCACGACGCCGACCATCAGGGTCAGCGTCGCGACATTGCCCGCGTCCTTCGGATCGAGTCCGGCGTCGCTCAGCACGCTCTGCGAGGTCAGGGCGATGGCACTGGTCAGCGTCGTGACCATGAGGACCGTGCGGGAGGTCAGCGAGCCGACGATCGCGGGCACGACACCCGCGTACAGACCGGCCACCGGGTTGAACCCGGCGATCGCCGCGTACGCCATCCCCTCCGGAATGGAGAACAGGCCCGTCACGGCACCCGCCGCGACGTCCGCCTTCCGGGGCCGCCCGAGCCGGCCGCGCGCCTTCGACACGAGCGCGCGCCCCGGTACCGCCGCCATCCGTCACGCCCCCCTTCACAGAACGGGCGGCCGTCGGGCCGCTCGCTCCATGCAATGCGGGGCGGGTACGGGCAGCGACTATTGCTGCGCCGAACGGGTGACGTGACGTGGGGCGAGAGCCGAGTCCCTCACGTCGGAGTGACGACGGGGTCCTCTCGCCGCGGCGTAGGGCTCACCGGACAGGCCCGCGGGCCCACACCTCCCGGCCGCGGACCTCCGCGACCGGACCCGTGACGGGCAGTTCCTTCCAGCCCCATGCCCGGAGCAGCTCGCGGATCCCGGCCGAGCACCTCCTCTCGTCCACACCGGCCACCACCAGGTCCTGGGAATGCCGGGAGAGCAGGAGGTCGCCGAGACGGGTCGCGACACCGCTGCGACGGTGCTCGGGCAGCACCATCAGCTCGGTGAGCGCGAACACCCTTCCGGACGCGGTGAGTTCCTCCGTCTGCGACGTCACCTCGACGGGGAAATCGGCCCACCACGCCCCGTCGCGCTCCAGCCGGAACCCGTAGGCGCAGCCGACGAGATCGGGCGCGTCGGCGACGGTCATGTCGAAACCGTCGTGGCGCACGTGCTGCTCGAACCGGCGCAGAAATCCGATCCGGTCCCGGTACTCGGCCCCGGCGGCGCCGTGGTACGCCGAGACGTACACGTCGGCGAACGCCTCACGCTGCTGCTCGGCCTGCCACCGGGTGAGTCGGCGCAGATACACCTCGGCCATCCGGACTCCCTTCGCGGTCCCCTCACGGTCGCTCGGGCGCGGCCCGACTCGGCGGTTCCGAAGACCCGCGCGGATGCCGGAGTGCGAACTGCCCTCGGTGCCTCAACGGTACTCCTGCGGGCGGGTTCAGGCCCTAGGACCTGACTTGGGGTTCCGCGAGAAGGTCGTCCGTCACCTCGCACCGGACGGCGGGGAAGGACTCACTGATCGCCTCGCGCATCATGGCCACCCCTTCGGGGTCGACGTCCGGGCTCGCCTCGCGCGTGGCGGCGTCGGGCCAACGCGCGTACGCCACCCAGGTACCGTCGTCCGCTCGGTGCAGGCGTGATCCGTAGCTGCCGCAGTGCGCGCGAATCGCGAGGGTCACCCGGTGCCAACCGGCCGCGAACTGCTCCTCCTTGCCCTCGTGCAACCGCCACCGGTAGATCACAGCGAACATGACACGCCCCTCCTTGGGCTCGGACGCTCCGCGCCGAGCACGTCGTGGGACGACGATGAACCCTCAAGTCCGCTTGAGGTCAAGCGAGTGAGAGCGATGAGGGGCGGCCGGCCCCTTAGACCTGTCGAGTGGGTGCTCCGGGGCTCCCGTATCTGCCCTGCGTTCCGCGCCGTTGTAGAGGCATGAAGTCAACTCGACGAGCCATTACCGCGGTCCTGCTTGCCGTCGGAGCCACCGCGATCGCCATGCCGACGGCAGGAGCCGCTCCGATTCCGCTGGCCGGTGAGGGGAGCGAGCCGATCTCTCCGACCTCGACGCTCGACTCGGTCTCGACCATGGCGATCCCGGCCGATCACCGCGCCGACATGCCCACCACCGCTTCGCAGCTCTCCGGCCTCAACCGGCTGAACGAGCTGCACCAGGTCACGGATCTGGTGGCGCCGGTCACCAACGTGGTGCCGTCGGTCCAGTAGTTCCAGGGTGCAGCGAGGGCGGTCGACCAGATGGTCGACCGCCCTCGCTGCACCCTGGAACCGGACACGACAGAGGGGCAGCCGCACCCCGCAACTGCCCCTCTGCTCCTTCAGTGGTTCTCGGCGCCGTTCGCCGAGAGAACCGGGATGTCCTCCAGGATGTGCGACAGCGGCTCGTCGCCCTTGGCCTGCGTCGAGTTCTCGACGCACTGCTGGTTCTGCGGGGCCGACAGGACGGGGATGTCCTGGACCGCGACCGGCACGACACCGACGAGGGAACCGGCGTTGACCTTGGCCGGCAGGCCGACACACGGCTTGTTCAGCGAGCCCTGCACGAGGCCGAGCTGCGGGCTCATGTCGCCGTGGGTCTCGGAGTTGCCGTACGCCTGCTCCGCGCCGTTGCCGCTGAGCGAGGTGGTACCGCCGTCGTCACCCGTGGCCAGCGCCTGGGGAGCGGCGATCGCCGACATACCGGCGACGGAGACAGCGATCGTTGCGGTTGCCCACAGCTTCTTCATGAGACTTCCCTTCATCGAGCGAACTCCGGATGCGAGTTCGCGTTTGTTCAACTGACCCGGGAATCGGGCGGTTGCGAACCAAGACCCGTTCGGACCAGTGCTGTTCAGGTCATTTGCAGGCCAGTTTGTCGCCATGCACGAACGTCTGGACGTTCAGGCGCGGCGGATCAAGCGGTTCGGTGTGCGACCCGGGTTCCGTCACGGGCCGGTCTTCCTGAATCCGCGAGAAAAGCTGCTCGGCTTTGCCTTGGTCCCAGCGCAGCGTCGAACCGACGTTCTCGATCAGCGGATTGAACCCGTCGATGGGAACCGTGCCGAACTCCGTCCTGGAAAGCGGGATCCGATTCAGATCGCGCGCCAGTGAAACGAGGTCGTTCACGGAGAAGCCCTGGTCGACCGAGGCCGAACCCAGCACCGTCCTCGCCAGCCCGGCGGCCTTCGACGGATCGGAGAGGGCCGTGCGCATTCCGGCACCCCGCAATGCGTTGACCAGGAAACGCTGTTGCCTCTGGACGCGTCCCAGATCCGCGCTCGTGTCGACATGGCGCGACCGCACGTATTGCAGAGCGGGCCCTCCCGCCAGGTGGTGCCGCCCCGGGCCGAGATTCAGCTTCGTGGCGGAGTCCGACAGCCTGCGCGACGTGCACACCGTCACCCCGTCGACAGCATTGACGCTGTCCATGAACCGGCGGAAGTCGATCTGCAGGTAGTGATCGATACGCACACCGGTCATGGACTCGACCGTCTGCACGGCGAGCGTCGGTCCCCCCTCCGCGTACGCGGCGTTGATCTTGGCCGGGTGCCTTTCCCGTACGGTGCCGTCGCCGGCGTCGTGCTCGGGAATCTCCGCGTAGGAGTCCCGGGGCAGGCTCACCACGCTGACGCGGTCGTGCTGCTCCGAGAGGTGGACCAGCATCATGGTGTCGCTGCAGTTGCAGGCGACTCCGCCGGCGTGGAACTTCTCCTTCTCCGAGCGGGTGATGGTGTCGCGCCCGTCCGTTCCCATCAGGAGAATGTTGGTTCCGCTCCCGTCCGCGGGACGGGCACCGAGGCCGCCGAAGACATCGACCTGCTTCGGAAGCGAGTCCGCGGCCTGCCCGATGGCGACGCTCGAAAATGTCAGGAGCCCGAGGGCCAGCGCGCCGAGCGCGACCCCTCTGCGGCCGGCACGAAGAAAGACGTTCCTCATCAAGACACTCCACTGCGGAGGGGTAAGTGCATGACGAGAGTAGGCACATAAGCTTTTATTCCCCGGCGGCCCGCGCCATGGCGGGGAAAAGTAACTCTTCTGCCTCACAAGAGGATTGGCCTCAACTGCCCGGGCGGTATGGAGAACGCAATCAACCGCTAGACAGCAAGAGGCAACGACATGGGAGCCAATCCAGAGCGCTGGCGCCGACAGGCGTTGATTCCGAGCAGCAGGACATCCCCCGACACTCCGTCCTCGTCACCCATTTACTCGTCCCTCGTGGACGAATGGCGTGCGACGGGACGGATGCTTCCTGACCAGTTCGACGCCGAGTGGAGTGACACGGCCTCCCGCGACTGCTGGCCCAGCGACGAATAACGAAAATTGGGCCGCCCCACAGGGCGGCCCAATCATGCTGTGCGGTCCGTCAGTGGTTGCCGGCTCCGTTGCCCGACAGCACCGGGATGTCGTCCAGCACGTGCGACAGCGGCTCGTCACCCTTGGCCTGGGTCGAGTTCTCGACGCACTGCTGGTTCTGCGGGGCCGACAGGACGGGGATGTCCTGGACGGAGACCGGCACGACACCGACGAGCGAGCCGAGGTTGGCCTTGGCCGGCAGGCCGACACAGGGCTTGTTCAGCGAGCCCTGGATGAGCGCCATCTGCGGGCTCATGTTGCCGTACGTGGCGGAGTTGCCGTACGCCTGCTCCGCGTTGTTGCCGCTCTCGGAGGTCGTACCGCCGTCGTTGCCGACCGCCAGGGCCTGCGGAGCCGCCGCCGCCGCAATACCGACCAGGGACGCGGTGACAGCCGCGGCAGCCACAGCCTTCTTCATCATGGGAGGTTCCCCTTCATTGGTTTCCTGAGAACACCCGGATCAACTGCGTTTCGCCGGATCGGTTGTCCTGGTTCACCCGGACGGGGATCGCCGATGCCGCTCTTCCATCACGCCGATTCGACGTGTTCGACCGGCGATGGAGGTAAATAAATGACAATCGCACGGGCGCGTGCACATGGCGAGCTCGGTGGCCGGATGGCCAAACGAGTGAACCTGCAGAACTATGCCGCCGCTCAGGGAGTTGATTCATTCGCAGTAACCGGTGTCTGATCAGAAAAGGAACGCAACAATGCTGAAGAAGGCTATGGCTGCAGCTGCAGTCGCCGTGTCCGTCGTCGGTGTCTCGGCCGCGGCCGCTCCGCAGGCACTCGCCCTCGGCGACGACGGTGGTACCACCTCGCTCAGCGGCAACGGCGCGAAGCAGGCCTTCGGCAACTCCGAGACCCACGGCGACATGAGCCCGCAGCTCGGCCTGGTCCAGGGTTCGCTGAACAAGCCCTGCATCGGCCTCCCGGTCAAGGGCAACGCCGGCTCCCTCGTCGGTCTCGTGCCGGTCTCGGTCCAGGACATCCCCGTCCTGTCGGCCCCGCAGAACCAGCAGTGCACCGAGAACTCGACCCAGGCCAAGGGCGACGAGCCGCTGTCGCACATCCTGAGCGACATCCCGGTTCTCTCCGCCAACGGCGTGCAGAACGGCTGATCAGCCGCAACAGACAACTCGGGTCGCTTGCCTTTCCACGGGCAGGCGGCCCGATTGTTTTCCCCGCGCACATGCGACCCCAGGAATCCCTGCGGGAATCCGGGTGAACCTGGTCGCTGTACCTGACGACACAGTTTCTTTCCTTTGCCCTGGGTCGTTTTGATTTCGGAGCGGCCGACGGCCGGCGGCTGACGCCCTTTCGGTCCCTCCCCCCTCGATCATCCCTTTCAACAAAGGAGAGAAATATGTCCCTGAAGAAGAGCGCCGCGATCATGGCCGGTGCGATCATGGCCCTCGGCATGGCGGCCCCCGCGTTCGCCGACTCCGGCGCCGAGGCCGTGGCGGCCGGCTCCCCGGGCGTGCTGTCCGGGAACGTTCTGCAGGTTCCCGTCCACGTGCCGGTCAACTTCTGCGGCAACAGCATCAACGCCATCGCGCTGCTGAACCCGACCTTCGGCAACTCCTGCGCCAACTTCTGATTCAGACAGCGCAGTTCGTCTCCCGGCCGACCCTGGACGCCTACGGGCTCCAGGGTCGGCTTCGAGTTTCAACCATGAAGGGAAACGCTGTGAGGCAAGCGCTGAGGATCGGTGCGGTAGCGGCCGCGGCGGCGACGGGCTTCCTGTCCATGTCCGGATCCAGTGCCTCCGCCATGACCGGCGACCAGGACCAGCCGAGCGGATCGGCGGGCCTGCTGGCGGGCAACTCGGTCGCCGTCCCGGTGTCGGCTCCGGTGAACCTCTGCGGCAACACGATCGACGTGCTGTCGGTGGCCAACTCCGCCGCGGGCAACGGCTGCGCAAGCGAGTCGGCGGCCACCGCCGCGGCCGCCGCGGCCAGTTCGAGCCCGGACGACGGGTACGGCTACGCCGGGGAAGCGCCCGCGGAGCAGTCCGGCGAGACGGGGTCCGGCGGACTGCTGTCGGGGAACTCGGTGCAGGCCCCCGCGGGCATCGGGCTGAATCTGTGCGGTGACACCGTCGACGCGGTGGGCGCGGCCAACCCCGCGACAGGCAACTCGTGCGCGAGCACCGGGAACGCGCACGCGGGCCCCGCCACTGACGAGACCGAGTCGGGTCCGGAGGCGGAGAACACTCCGACGGCACCACAGACGACACCGACGACGCCGACGACGCCGACGACGCCGACCGACAGGGCGGTCCCGGCACCGACGAGCAGGGCTGTGCCGGCTCCGAGCCAGGCTGTTCCCCGTCCGGCCGGTCGACCGGCGGTGCGTCCCGCGCCGGGAGCTCCCGCGGCTCTTCAGGTGCCGCAGGCGTACGAGCGACTCGCCGACACCGGTGCCGACCAGAACCTCCTGGCAGCGGCGGCCACCGCCGCGGGGCTGCTCGTGGGCGGCGGGGTCCTGTACCGCAGGGCAGGTGCCGCGAGGCGCTGAAGCCGGGTCGGGAAGAGCCACGCAAACGCTCTTCCCGACCCACAGAGGATGCCGCCGTAGAGGCTGCCTCCCCAACGGCGTGGAGCCGACGGCTGGGAGGAAGGCAGCACGGCCATTCTCATGACAGCTGCCAGTGGACCACCGAGGAGTCGGTCCCGGAGCGCCTCTTCACCCATTCGCTCGCGATGTCACCCCAATGGGGCCCTCCGGTGCGGGCTGCCTCCCCGGAGGGACCGCGGGGCCGCCCCGCCAGGGCTGCCGCGTCAGATGGCGCTCGACCCCGCCGACCAGAGCCGGGGCCGTGTAGGAAGCTCCCTGGACGAAGCGCATGGCCGGTCCGAAGTCGGCGGCCGTCACCAGGCCCGCGAGGAAGAGGCCCGGGTAGGAGGACCGGAAGTCCCGCCCCACCCGGGGTGTCTCTCCCGCGGACCGGGCGAGCACGCTCCTCAGCCGTGGTGTCAGTACGGACATCCGGGCGCAGCTCGCCTCGAATCCCGTGGCCGCGATGACGTGATCGGTCTCGAAGTCCTCCGCCGCGCCCGACGAACCGACGGTGCGCAGCCGGACCCGCCCCGCCGACTGCCGCGCCTCCACGACCGTCCGCCCCATGCGGATGTCGATGGCCCCGGCCGCCACGCGGTCCCTGATCCACCAGGCACCGGCGGGCCCCAGCGCCGTCTGTGTGACGGCGGCGCGGGTCCGCTCGGGCAGCCTCCTGAACGCCCCCGGCCGCTCCGCGTAGAACCAGTTGCGCCAGCCGCAGCCGAGACCGCTGTGGGGAGCGCGCAGACGCTGCCACCAGGGGCGCTTCCACGGCGGGGGCACGCTGTTCCAGACCAGTTCGGGTGCGCGCGCGACGATGCGTACCCGCGCCTGGAGTTCGGCGAGCAGCGCCGCGGTCTCCAGGGCCGCCTGCCCCGCTCCCACGACCGTGACGTCCGCTCCCCGGAACCTGTCCAGGTCGCTGTGCCGGCTGCTGTGCGTGACGTGCTCCTCGGTCAGCGCGCGGAGCGCCTCCGGGATGTGCAGGTACGGAAGCACGCCGGTGGCCAGGGCCACCGACCTGCTGCGGAGCACCTGGCCGTCCTCGGTCTCGAGCGTGAATCCGACGGGTGCCGCGTCGATGCGGGTGATCATCCGCTCGTCCGGCTCGGGCACCGCGTGCTGGGCGAACCACAGCCCGTACGACGCGAACGTGTCGACGGGGATGGGGTGTCCGTGCTCGGCGGGCACGCCGCGGTGGGCGCAGTACTGGTCGAGTCGGAACCGCCGCCCGGGGGCGGAGAGGTTGGAGGCCCAGGGTTCCGACTTGAGGAACATGCCGCGCGGCATGTGGTTCCGCCAGGAGTCCATCGGCCTTCCGAAGACCCGCGTATCGAGTCCTCGCGCCGCGGCGTGCGCGGCGATGGACAGGCCGTAGGGGCCGGCTCCCACGATCACCAGGTCGTGCATCAGCAGTTCGCCTCTCGTGCGGCAGGGGTCTGGGCGGCGACAGGGGGTTCGAAGGGGGCGGGCAGGCGGCGGGCCGCCGGCCGGGCCCGGCCGCCCAGCCGGCGAGCCGCGTGCTGGGACCATTCGGTGGCCAGGTTCCAGGCGGGCGAGCGGTCGTCGGGGGCGTGCCAGGCGAATTCCCTTGCGGCGGGGCCGCGTTGGGACGGCAGGGCGGACGTCAGCAGGGCCTTGAGCGCGGACAGGGGCGCGTAGTTCTCCACGACGAAGGTCCGTCCCGGCAGCGCGTGTCCGGGGGGAAGCGGCTGGTGTGTCAGGTCGAGGTACTGCGCGCGTACGACGTCGAGGCCGTTGCCGTCCGCGAACAGCCTGAACTGGGCGCCCGGCCGGGGGTTGAAGTCCAGCAGGCAGTACCGGCCCGTCTCCGCGTCCACCCGGAAGTCGATGTCGAAGATGCCCCGGTAGCCCAGGGACGCGACGAGCTGCTCGACCATGGACTGGAGTTCCGGGACCGGCGACCAGCGGCCCACGGCGGTCAGTCCCGCGCCGCGCGGCCATGCCTGGCGCTTGCTCCCGGCTCCGCCGCCGTGCAGCCGGCCGCTCCGGTCGACGTACCCGTGGAAGAACCAGTCCCTTCCCCGTCCGGCGGGCAGGTACTTCTGGAGCAGGAGTTCGCTGTCGGCGCGCAGCCCCTTCGCGTAGAGGCTCCTCGCCTCCTCCGGGGAGCCGACCAGACAGGTGCTGCGCAGGCCCGACCCCTGCGCGAGGTGCCACGGCCGGCTCCATTTCGCCACGGCGGGGAGTCCCAGGTCCGCGACCGCTGCGTACGCCTCCTGCTCGCTCTTCGGCAGCACGACCTCGGGATGCCCGATGCCCGCCGCCCGGCAGAGGTCCGGCAGCCGGGCCTTGTCCGCGACATGCTCGGCGAGGTGTTCCGGCTGCTCCGGCAGGAGGAACATCCCGGCCAGCGCCTCACGCATCCGGCTCACCGCGACGGCTCCGGCGTCGTCCATGGGGATCAGTACCGCCGGACGGGCGAGTTGTGCCGCGATCCGGCGCAGGGCGACGCCGATCTCGCCCGGTGACGAGCCGGGGCTCGGCGGCACGTGCATCCGGTGGACGTAGCGCGAACGGGCCACCGGGCTGCCGTCCTCCACCGCTGCGACGTGGACCTCCACGCCGCAGCGGCCGAGGGATCTGATCGCCCCCAGCGTTCCGTGGTGAAAGGGGTTGTGGTCGATCCGCAGCAGCAGGACCGGGACACCTGGGTCGAGCATGTGTCGATTCCTTCCAGGAATTAACCCATGAGAGTGAGGGAGGGCAGCCATCGGCTGGTCCACGATTGGCGCCATACGCATTCATATGACTGAGTGTCAGGAACGGAGTGAGTGCGGCACGAGGAGCAGGTATGGCTGAGGAACGCCGATGGACGAAGCGCAGACGACCTCCGCTGATCGCGGCGGGTGTCCTGATCTCACTGGTGGTCGCGTCAGGATCCGTGTCCATCGAGCGTGCGGACGCCCACCCGGGCAACGTGCCGTCCGCTCCCACGAGCCCCATTCCGTGGTGGCCGACCGAGTCGGCCGATCCGACCCAGACGGCCGCGGTGGTCCAGCCCGCCGACGCGACACCGCCGGCCGATCCGACACCGCCTGCCGCGACGAGCCCCGAGCCCTCCGCGTCGCCGAGCACTCCTGCGGCCCCCGACCCGACTCCGACTCCCGACCCGACCACGAGTCCCGACGCGAGCGACGAGCCCGGGAAGACGGACAGGTTCCCGGCCTTCGGTGCCTATCTGGACTACGGGCCGCGCGGCGTGACCCGGATGACGAAGCTGTCGAAATGGCTCGGCGGGGCCGACCTGCGCGTCGGGCACACCTACCTGCCCGGCGACCAGTGGAGCGGCATCGAGGGCTCGGCGTCGTTCCTCGACGACTGGGCCGAGTGGCGCCGGGAGCGCGACGACCGGCTCTTCGTACTCAACGTGCCCATGCTGGAGCGCAACGAGGAAGGGGTGCCGGACACGGAGGTGCGGTCGCTGCTGCGGCAGGGCGCGGCCGGTGACTTCGACCAGCACTTCCGGACCCTCGCCGAGCGCCTGGTCGACCTGGAGGTGCCGGACACCGTCGTGGTGCTCGGGTGGGAGATGAACGGCGTCACCTACACGCACCGCTGCGGCCCGGACCCCGAGTCGTGGAAGAAGTACTGGAACCGCATCGTCACGGTGATGCGTTCCGTGCCGGGACAGAAGTTCCGCTTCGACTTCACCCCCAGCCGGGGCCGGGACGCCGTGCCGTGGACGGACTGCTACCCCGGTGACGACGTCGTCGACATCGTCGGCATGGACTCGTACGACCAGCCGGAGGGCAAGTCCTTCGACGAGCAGGTCTCCGAGCCCTACGGGCTGCAGGAGCAGGTCGACTTCGCGGCGAAGCACGGCAAGCCGATCTCCTACCCGGAGTGGGGGCTGTTCCGCAACGGCGACAACTCCGAGTACATGAAGCGCATGCTCGCCTGGATGGACCAGCACAAGCCGCTCTACAACACCCTGACGGACTACTGCCCGCACGGTGTGTGGCAGTGCGACGAGAACCCGAAGGCCTCGGAGATCTACCGGGCCGCGCTGACCGGACGCGACAAGCCGACGGAGCCGACCGAGCCCACGCAGCCGACCGAGCCGACGCAGCCCCCGCAGTGTTCCCCCGTCGACCTGGGCGACTGGGTCGAGCACTGGCTCGGCGGCAAGCTCTGCCTGCGGTTCGACTGGTGGGAGCGGCGTTCCTGAACCGGCGTGACTGTCGAGTGAGGTGGCGGCCCGGGCTCTAGGCCGGGTCGCCACCGCGCTCCTTCCAGGCACGTCGTGCCCGCTTGGCACAGGAGCGGGCGCGGATGTCGGCGAGCAGTGCGGCGAACTGGGGCGCGGACCCGGATCGCGCCAGGAGCAGCCGCTGGTTGACCAGTTGCTCGGGCCGCCAGTGCATCTTGTAGGGCTCCGTGCCGCGCAACAGGCTCAGCACCTCGGCCCGCGAGCCGTCCTGCAGATGCTCGGCGCACGACCGCAGCAGCATCGTGGCCACGTCGATCTTGCGCTCCCTCAGCTGCGGATGGGCACCGTAGAGATAACCGCCCGCGAGCCGCGGCGACACGAAGGTCAGGTCCGCCGCCACGACGGAACCGTCCAGCGTGAACTCCGTGACGACGGCGTCGCCCGTCTCCGCCATGAGGGAGACCGAGCGCGAGAGATGTTCGGCGAACCGCGGCTTCACGTGCTCGGTCGTCACCTTCCGCTCCTGCCACTGCAGTTGATGCAGTTCGAGCAGGCGGCGCACCGACGACCCGGCCTCGGCGGCGGGCACGACCCGGCGCTCGATGCCCACGGCGTCCAGCTTGCGCATCTTGGCCCGCGCCCGCTGCGCCCTGGGCCGCGGCAGCCGCTGCACCAGGTCGTCCATCGGCAGGGCGGGCAGTTCGAGGCACGCCGAGTCGTCGAAGCGGCGGCGCAGACCCGGCCAGCTGTCGTGGAGGGCCTCCGCAGCGCTGCCCGGCCGCACCTCACGGAGGTCGAGCACGGCGCCCCGGGCCAGCTTCCACAGGCCTTCGCCGAGGGCCTCGACGGAGCGACGGGCCGTCGAGGCGGACTCCTCGTCGACGAGGATGTCGCTGAAATCGGAGATGCCCGTCCCGAGCGGCGTCAGCGTCGGGAAGGGACGCAGCCGCCGCATCAGCGGGGCGGCCGCGACGAGCCGGCCCTCCTCGCGCACGAGGACGACGCGCAGGCTGCCCGAGCCGCCGTAGGAGATCCACCACGAATGCAGCCAGGCATGGCTCTGGAACGGTGTCGCGGTCGGGGACGCCCGGTGCAGGCGGTTCCACTCCTCGCGGAGCGCCCCGAACCCGGCCGTGTCCGTGCACACCGTGACGACCGGCCCGGACGCACCCCCTGTCATCAGGCGCCGCCCCGCATCCCGGCCGCGGCGGCGGGGGCCGGCACCGTCGGCGCGACCGTCTCGGCCTCACGGCGCGGGCGCAGCAGCAGGGCGAGGCCGCCCAGCAGTCCTCCGGCGCACGCCCCGACCAGGGTCGTCAGCGCGGCCGACGCCGAGGAGGGCTCCGTCGGCTTCACGGCCCGCGTGAAGCGCAGCAGCTCCACGTGGGTGTCGTCCTTGGTGTGGCCGGCGTTCTTGGTGAGCGCGCGGGCGACGGCGTCGGCCATCCTCGCGGCCCGGGCGGGCTCGGTGGCCGACGCCGAGATCGCGACCATCGGCGCGTCCGGCGACGTCTCCGCACGGACCTGCGACTTGAGGTCCTGAACCGATACGCCCGCCGAGTCCTGGGCGTCGCTCAGCACCGCCACCTGCGTGGCCACCCGGCTGTAGGCCTGGGCGAAGCCGAGCGCGGACATGGGGTCGGCCTTCTCCGTCGGCACGGCGATCACATAGCTCGTCGCCGTGTACTCAGGGGCGCTGACCAGCCCGTACGTGGCGCCGGCGAGCGTGCCGACCAGGAGCCCGAGGGGCAGCGGCCACCAGCGGGGCAGCCTCCTCGTCCGCGTACCGGGCCCGGCGAACCGCGGGCGGAACGTGTCTTTGTCCTGAGCAACTTCAGTCATCACGTCATCACTCCTGGCGTTGGTGCGCCCATGGCCGTCGCGTACACGTCTCGGTGCAGTACGGCGCTGCGGGCGATGCTGTAGTGGAGAGCCGCCTGCGTCGGTGGTCTGGCGCCCGTCGACTCTTCGCGGATCCTTCGGACTTCACGGACGAACGACGCAGGTTCACACGGGACACGGACGGCGTCGGCGGCCGTTCCCGCGGGCAGGTCGTCGACCGCGGGGCAGCTGACATAGAGGACGGGAAGCCCGCTGGCCTGCGCTTCGACCACGGCCAGGCCGAACGCCTCGTCGACGGAGGGGGAGGCGAGCGCGTCCATCGCGGACATCAGCGCGGGCAGGTCGGTCGCCGTCGCGGCGGTGTGCGGGCGCTCCCCCGCGAAGACGACCCGGTCGAGCACTCCGGAGCGGTGCGCCGCCCGCCGTAGGGACTCCTCCTGCGGCCCGGTACCGACGAGGAGCAGGCGCACGTCGCCGGGAAGGTCGCGCAGTGCGGCGATCAGTACGTCGAACCGCTTGCCGGCCACGAGGCGCCCGACGCCGCCGAGGACGAAGGCGTCGGCGGGCAGGCCGAGTTCGTGGCGCACCGCGGCGCGGGACGCGGGGTCGAAGGCGAAGCGGGGGACGTCGACACCGTTCGGGACGACGTGCACGCGGTGCGGTGCCACGCCCCACCGGCGCAGCCGCTCGGCCACCGCGGGGGACACGGCGACGGTCGACCGGCCCAGCCGCTCGCCCGCCAGATAGAGGGCGCGCACGCCCGAGGTGAGCGGACGGCCCTCGATCTGGGCGTCGCCCAGGGAGTGCTCCGTGGCCACGACGGCCCGCACGCCCGCGATCCGCGCCGCGACACGGCCGTACAGGCAGGCCCGGTAGAGATGGGTGTGGACGACGTCGTACCGCCCGTCGCGCACGAGCCGCACCAGACGCGGCAGGGCACGGGCGTCCCGGTTGCCCGCCATGCCGAGGTGGGCGACGCGCACTCCGTCCTGGCGCAGGCCCTCGGCGACCTGCCCCGGGTTGGTCAGGGTCACGACGTCGTGCGATCCCGGCAGGTGGCGTACGAGCAGGCGCAGTTGCTGTTCCGCTCCGCCTGCGCCCAGGCCGGTGATGACGTGGAGGACCTTCACCGCGCGCTCTCCCCGATCTGCCAGGCGCGTCTTCGGACGCGGTGGATGCGGCGCTTGAGCTCCAGCCGCCACGGGGCGTCCCGCTGGCCGACGAAGACCCGCGGCATGGCGTGCACGCCGGTCAGGGAACCCGGGGAGATGGCGCAGCCGTAGCGGTAGCCCGCTCGGCGGACGGCGTCCACGGTCGCCGGGTCCACACACCCGTACGGGTAGCAGAAGCCGTGCACCTCACCGCCGGTGAGCTCCTCGAGCTGCGCCTTGCTCCGCTGGATCTCGGCCCGGCGCTGCGCCTCGTCCACCCCGGTGAGGTCGACGTGCATGAGGCCGTGCGAACCGATCTCCATGCCGGCCGCCGCGGCCGCCCTGATCCCCTGCGCGGTGAGGAGCGACTTGCGCGGGCCCTGGACGTCCCAGTCGTTCTCCCCGCCGAGCCGGCCGGACAGGACGAAGACGGTGGCCGAGCACTCGTAGTGCCTGAGCAGCGGCACCGCGTTCTCGACGAAGTCTCCGTATCCGTCGTCGAAGGTCAGGCCGACCAGACCGCGCCCCGCTCCGCGGCTGCGCGCCGCGAGGAGCTCCGCGACGCTGACACCGCGCAGCCCGCGCGAGCGCAGCCAGCGAAGCTGCTGCTGGAGACGCTCCGGCGTGACGGTGACGTTGTACGGATCGTCGGTGCAGTCGTCGACCGAGTGGTACATCGCCACCCAGGGCGAACGTCCGGGCAGACGTTCCCTCGTTCTGCGGCCGCGTGGTTCCTGGAGCGCTGTGTCAACGGGCATTCCGAAGCTTTCTGGTCGCGAAGCGGACGGCGGGCAGCAGCGCCTGGACACGCAGGGCCCACAGGAGGAGGCCGAAGACGACCCCGATGGCCAGGCAGCCGACGGCGAGGGAGCCCAGTGGCTGCGCGACGCGGGTCGCGCACACCAGCCCGGCGACGGCGGCGGCCACGGCCGCGAGCAGCGTCTTGGCGAGTTCGAGCAGCACCGCGGGGATCCGCACGGGGACACTGCGCTTGTCCATCGCGGTCAGCAGCAGTACGGCGGTGAACGTGATGCCCAGGGCGTTGGCCGCGGCGATGCCCCCGACCCCCCAGGCGACGACCGCCCAGGTCCCCGCGCCCGCCGTGAGCGTCATTCCGGCGGCCATCGAGGCCACCGGGTACCAGGTGGGGCGCCCGGCGGAGAAGTAGGAGCGCACGAGCGCGCCGACCAGGCAGTGCCCGAGCAGGCCCAGCGAGTAGACCCGCATGATGGACGCGGTGGCGGCGGTGTCCTCGGCGGTGAACGCGCCCCGCTGGAAGAGGAGTTGGATGATCTGCGGGGCGCAGGCGAACACCACGGCAGCGCCGCTCAGGACGATGCAGGCGGCGAGCGCGATGTCCCGCTCGACCCGGTCCCTGGCCCGCTCGGTGTCGCCCCGCGCCAGCGCCTTGGCGATCACGGGGAAGGTGACCGTGCACAGCATCAGGGAGAGCACCATCGGCAACTGCGCCACCTTCTGCGCGTAGTTGAGGTGGGAGATGGCCCCGGACGGCAGGGAGGAGGCGAGGAAACGCTCGATGAAGACCTGCGCCTGCCGGCACAGCGCGAAGAGCAGCACGGTCGCGATCAGCGCCATGTTCATCGACTGCTTCTTCGACGCCTTCGCGTCCTTGCGGCCCGCGAGGTCCCCGTGGTCGGTGCGCCGCAGCCGCCGTCGCAGCGACGGCGCCTGGACGAGCACCATCAGGCAGCCGCCCACCGCCACACCCGCGGCCGCGGCGCGCACCCCCCAGCGGTCGGCGAGGACCAGCAGGGTGGCGATGATGCCCGTGTTGTACGCGACGTAGATGGCGGCCGGGGCGAGATAGCTGCTGTGCGCGCGCAGAGCCGCGCTGCAGTACCCGGTGAGCCCGAACGTCAGGACGCAGGAGGCGGTCAACCTCGTACAGTCGACGGCGAGTTGAGGATCGGGGAGGCCCGGCGCCAGCAGGGCGACCAGGTTCGGCGCGCTGACCATCAGGAGCGCGGAGAAGGCCAGGAACGCCAGGGTGAGCCGGGGCAGGGAACTGGCCACCAGGGCCCGCACCGGATCCTGCTCGTGCGGCCCCGGCCCCGACGCGCCGCGGGCGGCGATCGCGGCGCTGAAGGCGGGGACGAGCATGAACGCCAGCCCGTCCTCGATGAGCAGGGTCGACGCCACCTCGGGCACGGTCCACGCCACCAGGAAGGCGTCGGTCTCACTGCCGGCCCCGAAGAGGTGGGCCAGGGCCTGGTCCCGCCCCAGGCCCAGCAGCGATCCGGCGGCGGAGAGCACGGCGGTCAGCAGCGCGGCACGGGCCAGGAACGTACCCGACGTGCCGGATGCGTCCGCGTTCTTGTCGGGGCTCTCGGGAGACTGCTGCTGCGCCGGTACGGCGGGAGCGCGCAGGGACTCGTCCCCGTCCGCGGGCAGGATGGGTTTCATCGCTCGCCCACCGGCCCGGACACCGCTCCCGGCGACAGGGCCCACCAGGCGGCCAGGCCGAACACGACGCCGGTGAGCACGGTCGACGGGCCGCCGATGTCCGCGTACACGAAGTCGATCAACTGCCAGGTGAGCAGCCCGCAGGCGACGAGGGCGCAGTCGAGGCCGCGGGCACGGCGGTGGGCCGTGACGAGGCGCCGCGCGCCCAGCACCAGCATCGCGGCCCAGGCCCCCGCGACGGCGCACAGGCTCAACAGGCCCTGTTCGCTGAGGACCAGGAGATACATGTTGTGCGGCGACAGCAACGGCTGGCGCCGGAAGGCCGCTCCCGCTCCGGCGACGTCGCTTCCGGCGGACAGCGCGATCGAGGCGTGGCCGTCGCGGTAGGCGGGGAAGTTCTTGAGGCCCACGCCGGTGGCCGGGTGTTCCTCCCACATGTCGATCGCCGCCGCCCACATCGTGTACCGGTCCGTGACCGACTGGTCCGGTGCCGCGGTGACCTGCGTGATGCTGCTCAGACGCTCCTCCAGCATCGACGTCCCCACGCCGAACCCGCCGACGAGGACGACCGCGGCGGCGACTCCCGCGGCCAGCAGCCGGGCGGCCCGGCGCACTCCGGCGACGACGACCTGCAGCACGCAGACCACGGCCGTCGCGATCCAGGCACCGCGGCTGAAGGAGAGGGCCAGCGGCACCGCGAGCCCCACCGCACAGGCCAGCGCGGTGATCCGCACGCGCCGCGTCCCGCCGCCGAGGTACAGCGCCACGGCGCAGACCAGGCCGTACGCGACCACCGTGGACATGCCCATCACGTCCGTGGCGCCGAAGGTGCCGACGGCCCGGATGTCCTCTCCCGCGTACGAGGCGCCGGTGCCGGTCAGATACTGGTAGACGCCGATCGACCCCTGCCACAGCCCCAGCGCCACCAGCGCCCAGCCGACCCGCCGGAAGTCGTTCCGGTCGCGTACGAGCAGCAGCACGGCGGCGGGGACGAGCACGAGGATCTGGTAGTAACGCACCATCCCCTCAAGGGCGTTCGACAGCGAGTCCGCGCCGAGGGCGGCCACCGCGACGGCGACCACGGGCAGCCCGAGCACCACGAACGCGGTACGGGTCAGGGGGCGCTGCCGCGTCCGTACGGCCCGCACCGCGCAGAAGAGCACGACGAGTCCGGAGACGGCGTCGGCCGGTGTCCCGCCGCTGCCCTCGCCGGCGGCGCCCAGCGGCAGGGCGAGCATGCCCACCAGGAGCAGGACGGGGATCACGGGCCCCGCTCGGCGCAGGGCCCGCAGGCCCGCCGCCACGGGGTCGGGGCGCAGGTCGGTGGGGGCAGGCAGGACCGTCACGTCGTCAGCTTCCCGTCGGCCGGAAGAACTCGGACGCCGTGCGCATCAGGATGCTGATGTCCTGCCACAGCGACCAGTTGTCGATGTACGCGTTGTCGAACCGGCAGCGGTCCTCGATGGACGTGTCGCCGCGCAGACCGTTGATCTGGGCGAGCCCGGTGATGCCCGTCGGCATCCGGTGCCGCGCGCTGTAGCCGGGGTACGACTCGCCGAACTTCACGACGAAGTAGGGGCGTTCGGGCCGGGGGCCGACCAGACTCATGTCGCCGCGGAAGACGTTCCACAGCTGGAGCAGCTCGTCGAGCGAGGTGCGCCGCAGGAAGCGGCAGAACCACGGCATGTGGTGCTCGTTGGCGACGCTCCAGCGCGTGGCGGACTCGATCGGGTCGGCGGGCCGGTGCGTGCGGAACTTCAGCAGGGTGAACGGCCGGCCGTCCTTCCCGATGCGCTCCTGCCGGAAGACCACCCCGCGCCCCTCGCTGATGCGCAGCCACAGGGCGCACGTCAGGAGCACCGGGCCGGCCAGCACCAGCAGCAGGGCGGAGACCGCCAGGTCCAGGGCGCGCTTGCCGGGGTGCAGCGCGAAGGGGGGCGCCACGACGGGCCGGCAGCGGAACCCCGCCAGGTGGCGGACCGCCTTGCGGTCCTGAGGAACGTACGGCGACGGTTCCGGCTCCAACTCCCAGATGTCGCAGTGCAGTTCGGACAGGCTGCGCAGCCAGGCCTGGTTCCGCGGAGCGCTGGAACTGCCCAGCACGATCGCCCGCCGGACGCCGTTCTGGATCACCGCGCGCCGCATGTCGCCGAGCGTCGTCAGGACGGGAAGCGCGGGCCTGGCGTCGTCGGCGTCGACGTCGGCGCCAGCGGCGCCGTCGACGGGCTGGTGCTCATGGGCACCGTCACTGACGATGCCGACCAGGCGGATCCCACTCGCCGGATGCCGCTGCAGTGCGGAGGCGACCCGCAGGGCGGTCGCCTCCGGCCCCACCAGCAGGGCCGTGCACGGTCGCCGTACGAGAGCCGTCCGGCGCCGCCGGTGGACGAGCGCCCGCCCCAGGAGGGCGAGGACGACCTGGGCGGCGGCGCCCGAGAGAACCGCCCGCGGCGAGATCTGCTGGAGCGGCGGCGCACTCGCCGAGACGGCCGCGAGCACGCACCAGGCGGCCGCGGTACGAGCCGCGACGGCGGGGCAGTCGTCGAGCATGTACCGCTCGTGGACGAGGCGGTAGAGCCCGGCGTTCCGGTACAGGGCGAGGACGAGGACGACGAACCCGGCCACCAGCAGCGGATGCCGCTGGAGCGGGGCGAGGACGACCGTGCCGAGCAGCGCGGCCATGCAGTCCGTCGCGAGCAGCAGGGCCCGGGAGGAGTGGTCCTGGGCGGAGCCGCCGACCAGGGTGTTCCTGGTGGTGTGCGCGGTCCGCTGCGCGATGACGGTGGCGGACGCTCCTGGCTCGTCCCGGGCGAGTTGCCGGCCGGGGGAGGAGGCGATTCGTTCCTGGGTCACGTCGTGATCGGCTCTCTGCACTCGATGGTCTCCAGGCCCAGCAGCTCCCCGTACACGTCGGCGACCGCCGCGGCGGTGCGCCGCACGTCGTGGTGCGCGCGCACATGACGGTGGGCGGCACGGCCCAGCGTGCGAAGGCCCTCGGCGTCGCTCAGCAGGCGGACGAGATCGCGGGTGATGGCCGCCGGGTCGTCCGGCCGGGTCAGGCACTGGCTCGCCAGCCGGGGCGGCAGGCTCTCGCGGGCCCCGTCCACGTCCGTGACCAGAACCGGACTTCCGCAGGCCATGGCCTCCAGGGGGGCGAGCGCTATCCCCTCCCACCGGGAGGGCAGCACCACCAGATCCGCGGCCCGGTACCAGGGGACCGGATCGTCGACCGCCCCCTCGAAGGAGACCGAGGAGGGCGCGACGGCCCGCAGCCGCGCCGCGTCCGGCCCGTCGCCCACCAGGACCAGACGGGCCCGCGGCACCTCACGGACGACATCCCGCCACGCCTCCACGAGGACGTCCTGGCCCTTCTGCCGGCACAGCCGTCCCACGCACACGACGAGCGGCCCCGGCGCGGAGGGGCGGGGGATCGTCCCGTCGGACGGACCGGCCGGGCGGAAGCGCTCCAGGTCCACCCCGTTCGGGACGAGCCGCCATTGCGCCTCGATCCCGTTGCTCGTGCCGGTGCGCTGCTCGGCGCGGCTCACGCACAGCAGCCGGGAGGCCCAGCGCGCTCCCCGCCGCTCCCACGCCCGGGCCAGCCGCGCCTCGGTCCCCGCGACGGCCGCGAACGACCAGGCGTGCGGCTGGAAGACGGTGGGGACACGGCCCCGCACCACCAGGCGCGTGATCAGTCCCGCCTTGGCGCTGTGGGCGTGAATGACATCGGGGCGCACCCGGGACACCACCTCGGCGAGCCGGCGCCCCTCCCGGAGCAGGCCCTTCGCCGGAGACCTCGACGCCTCCCACCGCAGGACCTCGCAGCCTTCGGCGGCCAGGCTCTCCGGCAGTCCGCCGGAGGCGGGACAGGCCACGGAGACCCGCATCCCCGCTGCTCGTTGCATGCGCACGAGGTCGGCCACCACGCGCGCCACTCCGCCGTCGACCGGTTGCGTCACGTGCAGTACGTGCGGCGGCAAGGGTGCGGACGTCACATGCATCGCCTCCTACTCGGCTGAACTGCTCGGCTGAACTGAAGGAAGCGGCTAGGACCGGGCGTCGACAGCGCCGAAGAGCACCCCGAACCAAGCCGCGTCGCGGCCGGAGTCCAGCCGGAAGTCCAGCGACTCGCCGCCCCGGGCCACCGCCCGGTCGAGGGCGAACACGTCGGAGTCGTACCCGAGGGTGTTCGCGTGGGCCGGAATCCGTTCCGGCTGCCGCTGTCCCGGCTGGCTGATCGTCGAGTTGAGCACGTCGTCCGCCGGGTTGGCCCGGTCGGACAGCGCCACCGGGGTGCCCCGGCCCGTCGAGACCGTCAGCGAGTCGCCGGTGCGGCCGCGGTCCCCGTTGTAGGCGACGAGTCCCGCATAGCCGTGCGCGCCCCGGGGGAACGCCGCCTTCAGCCGGACGTCCCTGCCGGGGTGCCGCGGGGTGAAGGTGTCGAACCCGTCGTGCAGGAAGAGGTGCCGAAGCGGTTCGGAGGGCTTCTCGTAGGCGGCCACGAGCGTCCAGCCTCCCCAGGCCCCCGAGGCGGTGCGGCCCATGGCGACGTTCAGTTGGGCCACGGTGTACTTGCCGGATCCGCTGGAGCGCACGAGGTCGGTGACGTCCGCCGAGGCCTGGTAGGCGTCCGCGCCGTCGGCGACCCGGTGTCCGATCACCGTGTCGGCGAGCACCTGCTTGTACTGACCGCCGGGCTCCGCGATCAGCACGCGCCCGTTGTCCCGCGGCGGCTTCTGCTCCCCGACCCGCAGATTCCCGCCCCAGTACAGACGCGCGTAGGTCACACGCGATCCGGCCGGGAGGCGGACCTCCGAGGCGGACGAGTTGTAGGTGTTGGGATCGCGGTCGATGTCCGTGTAGAACATGTCGAAATCACCGTTGCTCGCCGTCGCGCCCGACCGCGCTTCGGCGCAGCCCACCTGCTTGACCGAGTCGGCGCCCCGGCACGTGATCGCCGCGTTCGCCGCGCGGACGAACCCGCCGTGCAGGACCGCGTCGTAGCGCGCCGTGAACGGGACGCGGGGCTTCTCGGCGATCGGCGTGGGCGCCTCCGCCAGCGCCTGGCAGGGCAGTGCCAGGGCGGCCGACGTCAGCAGACCCGCAGTCATGCGGCGCAGGAGACAGCCTTGGGAATTACGCACGACCGGCTTCCCTTTCAGGAATGAGCGGACGCTCTTCAGCGCCAGGCGAGAAAAATGAGAAAGTCATACTTACCTATGAACTTTCTGAGGCACGTGTCGCCCCGAGCGTGGGCGGTCAAAATTAGCCGCCAGAGGGCGAGTTTCACTTAATACACGAGGTGTGTCGGTGTTGTGAAATTCAGAGTTCCGGCATGTCGACACTGCGCGGCGCATTCACCGACCGAACTGGCATTCACCCGTTCGGAGCCGCAACTCCTGGCCCGGCATCACCGTTGCACCACGCGCCGGGCGCATGCCCGGTCGAACAGAACCCCCCAAGGAGCATTCTCATGTCGCGTACCGCGAAGGCATTCGTCTTCTCCGCCGTGGCCGCCGCCGCCATGGCCGGCACCGCCGGTGTCGCCACCGCCGACAGTGGCGCGCAGGGTGCCGCCACCGACTCCCCCGGTGTCATCTCGGGCAACGCCGTCCAGGTGCCCGTGCACGTGCCGGTCAACGTCTGCGGGAACACCGTCAACGTCATCGGCCTGCTGAACCCCGCCTTCGGCAACAGCTGCGCCAACAGCTGAACAGCACGCCTGACTCTTCCGCAGCCGCCCCCTGTCCCGGGGGGCGGCTGTTTGCTTGCTCCGTATGGGGGTGGGGGGTCGACCGGGACCCGTATACCCCTTCACCTGGGACAACGGCATGGCCGGACACCTCGGGGGAACGCGGAGAGTCTCCCTTCGGTTGCAAGGCGTAGTGGGTCGTTCGACGGTGATCTCAAGCACCGACACACCCTCGAAAGGGAAAAACATGCCCGCTTTGCCCGTACGGCGCCTTGCGACCTCCGCTCTCTGCGCGTCCCTCCTGATCGGTGCGGCAGCACCGGTGTTCGCCGCGGACTCCGCCGATGAGCGCGTCAGCCGCACGGTCGGGTCATCGGCTCCCGTACCCGACGCCGAGGCCCTGCTGGGTCAGGTCAAGAGCCTGCACGACACCGGTGGAGTCCTGACCCCGGTCACCGATCTGCTCGACGCCGTCCTCGCGACGAAGGACGGCAAGCTCCCCGCCGAGGAGGCCCAGAAGCACGCCGACGCGGTCAAGGCGGCCATCGACGCGGCGAAGGAGAAGGCCCCCGCGGCCCCGGTGCCCGACGCCGCCGTTCCCGACGTCGCGGTTCCCGAAGCAGCGGCTCCTGACGACGCGAAAGCACCGGTCGACCTCAAGGCCGAGGCGCTGACCGCGCTGCAGTCCGCGGTCGACGCCCTGGTGAAGGCCGCGACCGCGGGCGACGTCACGGCCGTGGCCACCCAGGCACCCGTCGTCGTGACCGGCCTGGTCAACGTCGTCGCGGCCACGCTGCTGAGCGGCACGCTGCCCGCCCCGAACCTGCCGGGGCTTCCGGCGCTGCCGCAGCTCCCGACGTCCAACCTGCCGGCCGCTCCCGCGCTCCCGCAGGCCCCTGCCCTGCCGCAGACGTCGACGCTGCCGCAGGCCCCGGCCCTGCCGCAGGCCCCGGCTCTCCCCCAGGTCTAGCCGGACCGCGCCTGCGGCGAAGCAGGCGCCGAAGCCCGTCGAGGCCCCACCCGAGTGGGGCCTCGACGGGCTTTCAGGTGCGCCCACTTAATTTCATATTTACGCCACCCCGCCGTTCTTTCGAGTGGGGATCACCAAACCCGGGCGCACCGGAGTTTCTGCGGGCGGAGACGGTCGTTGTGCAGTGCGAAGCGAAACATCGAGCATTCAAAATGCCTCGAAGTGAATATTCCACGCCGATGGCAAAAGTCATCGAAGAAAGGATAAACAATGAAGTCTTTGAAGGCCGCTGCCGTTGTCGCCGGTTCCCTGGTCATCGCCGGTGCCGCTGCGCCCGCTTTTGCCTCGGACCTCACTCCGACCAGCCTGAACGGCGCCCTGGACACCATCACCAGCCAGCCGACGCTTGATGTTCAGCCGCTGGACAGCAACGTGCTCGACCCGAAGGGCGACGGCGTCGTCGACACCGTCACCGGTGCCGCCGAGGGCCTGAACCCGGGTGGCGCCGCTCAGGCCCCCACCGACCTGCTCGGTGGCCTCCCGCTCGCCAAGTAGTCCCCCTCGCTCATTGATCCATATGGGCGAAGGGTTTATCCGGGTGTGTCTTTACGGCTGAGCGCGTAGGCATCCCTCATACGATCCAAGGACCCCCGAAGAAAGGTTCGTGAAAATGAACACTGCCAAGAAGGCTGCCCTTGTCATTGCCGCTGCCGGCCTCGCGGCGGGCGCCGCGTCGGGCGCCGCTTTCGCCGATGGCGGCGACGGTGCCAGCGCCGAGGGTGCCGCGGTGGGCTCCCCGGGTGTCGCCTCCGGCAACCTCGGTCAGCTCCCCGTGCACGTTCCGGTGAACGTCTCGGGCAACACGGTCAACGGCATCGCCGGCCTCAACCCGGCCTTCGGCAACACCGCTGTCAACGACTGACACGGCGCAGCGTTCGACACGCGCCAAGCCACGCATTCGAAGGCTGGTTCGGAATCTCAGGGTTCCGGAACCAGCCTTCGGCATTTCCACCGTCAAGTCCGCCGCGAGAAACTCAGACTACTGTTTGCACATTCCTCGATCGAGTGCGCCGCGTTCGGCCGATCGAGTGAACGGTGCGAAAGGGGGCGGACGCGGTCTGGTTAGGCTTCGTGGGTGACTTCAACGTCGAGCATTGACACCACGTTCCGGGCAGCGGATCTAGGAACTCTCGCCGTCATCGCATGGAGTGGCGAACACGTCGACGAGGAAGGCGACATGCCTTTCCTCCTGGCCTACTCCATGGGAGATTCCCCGGCCGGCCCTGACGGCTCAGAGGCTGCCGTGCGGGGGCTCCTGCGCAACAACGGCCTGACGATCGGCACCACCGTTCACGACGGAGCGCGGCACCCGAGCTTTCCCGTCTCCCTGCTCGTGGAAGCGGGGCAGGCCGTGGTCTCGATGCCCTTGCTGAACGCCCAGTGCCCGGTGCCGCCGGAGTGGCTCGAGGCCGCGGAGGAGCGCGGGAACGCGTACTTCATCTTCACCACCCGCCCCTGGCCCACGGCGACCCCCGGCCGACCCGTGAGCGAAGGCGAGCTGGAGGAGTTCGCGGGCGCCGAGGAGACCCTGACCGCCGCCGCGCACTGCCTTCTGCCCATCCGGCGCATCCGCTCGTAGCGTCACCCTCGCCGGGTCCACATGCGTCCGTGGCGCAGAGGAAGGGGCCGACAGGTCGGCCCGCCTCTGCACCACGGCGGATGTTCTCTGTGGGTGTCGGTCGTCAGCCGACCACGGCACCCACGCCGAGGCCCAGCCCGAGACCCAGGCCCAGGCCGTCGTGGTGGTGCCAGTGGTGCCAGCACTCCCAGTCGTCCCCACAGGGGTGGGAGCTCGCGGCCGCGGCAGGCGCCTGCGGGGTGGCGGCCTGAGCCGCGCCGGCGAGAGGCAGGAAAGCGGCGACGGCGAGCAGGGCCGTCACGGAGGTCCGTCGGGCGATGCGCTTCACGGAAAATCCTATCTTTCTGCTTTTTGGGACATAAGCGACGCTAGCGCCACCGCCCGGACTTGTCGCGCTGAAGGTCACGGAGCGAACACGCTCTGTAATCACGCCAGTTCGCAGCCCTAGGAGAGTCCTGTGAGTACCGACTACCGCCACAGAACTGCCGTGCGTGTCGAAGCTGAGGACGCGGCTTCGCCGGTCGGGCCGAGCACGGGCCTCGCGATCCTTCTCGTCCTCACCGGGGCGGCCGGCCTGCTCGCCTCCTGGGTCATCACCCTCGACAAGTTCAAGCTGCTGGAGGATCCGGGCTTCACGCCCGGCTGCAGCCTGAACCCGGTGGTCTCCTGCGGAAACATCATGAAGAGCGAGCAGGCCGCCGCGTTCGGATTCCCCAATCCGATGCTCGGGCTCGTCGCCTACGGGGTGCTGGTCTGCGTGGGAGCGAGCCTTCTGGCGCACCTGCGGCCGCCCCGCTGGTACTGGTTGGGCCTGAACGCCGGCTGCCTCTTCGGCGTCGGCTTCGTGACCTGGCTGCAGTTCCAGTCCCTCTACCGCATCAACTCGCTCTGCCTGTGGTGCTGTTTGGCCTGGGTCGCCACGATCGCCGCGTTCTGGGCCGTGACCGCCTTCAACGTGCGCACCGGCATGATCCCGGCCGCCCCCGCGGCACGTACCTTCTCCGCCGAGTTCGGCTGGGTGCTGCCCGTGCTGCACATCGGGGCCGTCGGCATGCTGATCCTGACCCGCTGGTGGGAGTTCTGGACGAGCTGAGCAACACCTGGCGGAACCAGGCCCGTTGGCCGGAGGGCGGGGGGATTGTCCTGAAAATCGGCTGTGCGGGTGGCCCACTCGCCAGGAATTAGTCCCGCCGAGGGAATTCTGCACTGAAGTCACAGGGCGGGTCGTTACCCCTGAGGCGTCAACGTCCCGAGCGAAGGGTCCACACCCCCACCATGAGCATCAAAGCAAGAGGAACGATCGCGGTCCTGGCCGGGTGCGTCGCCGCGGCGGCGGGCGTCACTCCCGCGGCCGCATCGGGGCAAGTCCCCATCGACGTACCGCTCGGTGGCGTGGAGAGCGCTCTGCACGTGGACGCTCCGCACCTCAGCACCGCGGCGCCCATCCCGATCCCCGGGACCCCGGAGGGCCCTCGGTACACGAGGGGCCACGTCCTTCCGCAGGGGATGGTGCCGCGGCTCCCCGTCGGCAGCGAACTGCCCGCCACCGAGGCCGATGTGCCGGTCCCTCAGCTGCTGGCGTCAAAGGACGTCGACCGGCTGGGGCTCGAGGCCGAGGCGTCCGACGTGCGCGCGGTCACCCCGGGCGCCGAGGTGAACCCTCCGCTGAGCGGCCCGCAGCCCAACAGGCTCGGACTGCCGAAGGTGTCGGCTCCCCGAGCGGGCCTCGCCAGCCCCGACCTGCAGGCTCGCCCGGGTGCGGAGCTGGCGCTCGGCTGACGCGTCGGATGGGTCGGTGCACCGCAGCCCGCCGCCCGGCCCACTCCTCGCACGATGTCCCACGCAGTGTGCGGGCTGCCCGACTCGCAGGAGGAGATGGTCGTGAATCCCCACGTGCCCTTGACCGGCGCGGCGCCTTCCGCCCCGGGGCGGCTGCCGAGTACGGGACCGCTGCTGACCAGACGCAGCGCGGGCCTGATCCTGCTGGGTGTCGTCTCCGCCGCGGCCGCCGTCCTTCAGCTCCGCCCGCTCAAGCGACCCGCGCCCGCGCCGGGTCCCGAGGCCTCGACGTTCGACGAGACGTACCTGGGCCGGCGGATCACCGGCACCCGGACGCCCGGCACGGAGGCGGGAAGCGCGGGTGCGTGGCAGGTCGCCGTCGACGGACGTCCGCTGCACCTGATGCGCCGGGCCGACGGCTCCTACCTCAGCATGGTCGACCACTACACGTCGTATCCGTCTCCGCTCGCCGCGGCCAGAGGAGCGGTGGCGGAGCTCGGCACCCAGTCACTGCAACCCCACGACTGAGAGATGTGAGGCCCAGTGGCTTACACGCGTCAGAACCAGAGCACGCTGAGCAAGGCGCAGAAGCGACGCTTCGTGGACGCGGTGCTCGCGCTCAAGCGCTCAGGCCGGTACGACGAGTTCGTACGGATGCACATCGATTTCTACGTGGGCGACGGTGACGGCGGCTTACGAGTGGCCCATATGACCCCGTCCTTCTTCCCTTGGCACCGCAAGTTCCTGCTGGAGTTCGAGAAGGCCCTGCGGAAGGTGGACTCGGGCGTCACCGTTCCGTACTGGGACTGGACCGTGGACCGGACGCCGGCCGTCTCCCTGTGGGCCGACGACTTCCTGGGCGGCAACGGCAGCCGCGCCCGGCGCGAGGTGACCACGGGGCCCTTCGCGCACCGTCACGGCCACTGGAACATCACGGAGGCCGTGACGGACGGGGACTTCCTCATGCGGGACTTCGGCCGGCCGCAGGACCCGGTCGAGCTGCCGACCGAGGAAGAGCTCGCCGGGGCCATGAGCGAGCCGCGGTACGACGCGGAGCCGTGGAACTCGCTGTCCCCGGGCGGCTTCCGCAACAAGCTGGAGGGCTGGCCCGCGCGGCGCGGTGACCGCACGTGGTTCAACCACAATCGGGTGCACCGCTGGGTGAGCGGGCACATGCTGGGCGCCGGTTCGGTGAACGACCCCATCTTCTGGCTGCACCACGCCTTCGTGGATCTGTGCTGGTCACGGTGGCGGAAGCGGCATCCGGACACGGACCCGTACCTTCCCGTCGAGCAGCCCCGGCTCGGTGACGCCCAGCACGGCCGCGTACTGATCGCGAGCGACACCATGCCGCCGTGGAACACACCGCTGCGCGACATGCTCGATCACCGGAAGCTGTATCGGTACGAATGATCGCCCGCACACGGACGACGGCCCCCAGCACGGTGTGCTGGGGGCCATCGTCAGAACTCACCGCCGAGAACCACCGGTCCGGTCAGCGGTGGCGTGCTTCCCGGAGAATCAGCCGCCGTAGCCGGCGTCGCCGCCGTCGCTGTTCACGCAGGTGTTGCCGAAGGCCGGGTTCAGCAGGCCGATGACGTCCACGGTGTTGCCGCAGGCGTTGACCGGGACGTGAATGGGGGCCTGGATCAGGTTGCCCGACAGGACGCCCGGCGAGTGGGTGGCTTCGCCCTGGGCGCCGGCGTCGGCCATGGCCAGACCAGCGCCACTGAGCACCACAGCACCCGTGCCGAAAGCGACAGCGGCTGCCTTCGCGATGCGAGACATCACGTTCTCCTTTTGCTTGGCAGTGCGGCCGCGTGGTCGCAGCCGTCGGCCTGTTCAACGGCTCGGGCGACCGGCAGTCACGGCCCATAAGCGGATACCCCACGAAAAGGGTAGGAATAGCGGTAATAAGGAGTCTCAGTATCGAATCGAGTCGTTCTCGTTCAACTCGATTCGCCGAAGTCGGTCACCACCGTCTTCCCGTGGTACGCGCCGCCGCGGCACACCTGCGAGCCGCCCCCTGCCTCTGCCCCGTCCTCCCAGCGCAGGACACCGCCGCCGGCCTGGCACTCGGCGGGCGCCAGGTAGTCCAGATCGAAATGCGGTCGCCGTACGTAGGCGAACCCCGGGTCCGTCCCGCCGGCCGCGGGACCCGCTCCCGCCGCCGCTTTGACGCACCGATAGGCGTCGCCGCCTCCGTAGACGCGGAACGCGGGGGCGCCTCCCGCCGACCGGCACTGCGCCACGGTCAGCAGCGCCGGCGGGTCCTGGGCGCCGGCCGTCGCGTGGGGTGCGGGGAGCCAGGCGAGCGTCACCGCGCCGAGCAGGACCGCGTATCGCGTGCAGAACATTCTGGGACTCGCCTTCCGTCACCGGCCGCGCCCGGTGGACGGGCACGTCCAAGACTGGGCGCGTCCGCGATCCCGCGCAGGCGGGGAGGGCCGAACGGGAGAACCGGACGGTCACATGGTCGTTTCCCCCAGTGGTGCCGACCGGTACCTCCGCCCGCGGCAAGGGAGAGCACACATGAAGGTGGTCTGCGCAGGTGGAGGGCCCGCGTCCCTGTATCTGGCCATCCTGCTGAAGGCGCGGCACCGCGGCTGGGACGTCAGCGTGCACGAGAGGAACCCCGCGGGGGCGACCTACGGATGGGGCGTCACCTACTGGCCCGAGATGCTCGAGACGCTCGCGGCACACGACGACGTGTCCGCACGCGCCATCGAGAAGCACTCGGTGCGATGGAACGGCGGCGTGGCGCACATCCGCGACCGGACCACGACCCACCACGGCGACGAGGGCTTCGCGATCGGCCGCCACCGGCTGCTGGAGATCCTGGCCGAGCGGGCGACGTCGCTGGGCGTCGACGTCCACTACGGCCACGTACTCACGCCTGAAAGTCCCGCCCTGGAAGGCGACTTGATCGTGGCGGGCGACGGCTCCCGGAGCAGGCTGCGCGACCAGCACGCGGAACACTTCGGCACCCAGGTCTCGTTGGGAAACAATCGGTTCGTCTGGCTCGGGACGACCCGGGTGTTCCGCTCCTTCACCTTCGCCTTCGTGGAGACCGACCACGGGTGGCTCTGGTGCTACGCGTACGGCTTCGACGGAACCCACAGCACCTGCATCGTCGAGTGCTCACCCCGCACCTGGGCGGGGCTGGGTCTCGACGCCATGGAGCGGGCCGACGCCCTGAAGCTGCTGGAGGACCTGCTCGCGGAACCGCTGCGGGGGCACCCGCTCATCGACCGCACCGATGCCGACGGGCCGTCGCCGTGGCAGCGGTTCCGGACCGTCACCAATCGCGTCTGGTCGCACGGCAACCTGGTCCTGCTCGGCGACGCCGCCCACACCACGCACTACTCGATCGGCGCCGGCACCACCCTGGCGATGCAGGACGCCATGGCGCTGGCCCGGGCGCTGAGCGAACCCGGCACGCTCCCGTCCGCGCTGGGGCGCTACGAGCGGGTCCGCAGACGTGAGTTGCTCCCGCTCCAGAGCGCGGCACGCCACAGTGCGAACTGGTACGAGAACCTGACGCGGTACATCCACCTGGAACCGCACGAGATGTTCGCCCTGCTGGGGCAGCGCCACTCCCCGCTGCTCCCCCACATTCCGCCGCAGCTGTACTACCGGGTGGACCGGGCGGTCGACCGGACGCAGGCGCTACGGTCCCTGAAGGGCTGGCTCGGTCCCCGCGTCGCGCGGCTTCTGCAGAAGAAGTGACCGCCGCCCCGGGCGGGGCGCCCTCGCTTCCTTCGGCCGGTGAACTTCGTTGAGCACGGCATGGAGATGAAGAGAAGCGATCCGACGGGCCCGTCGGATTCCGCATCAGAGACTCCGATCTACGAGGCTGTGGTTCGCCTTTGGCGCGCGCACGGACGGGAGATCCCTGAACCGCCTCGGTCAACTCGTCGCCCGAGCAAATGGGTTCGCGTGGATCAGGCAGTGGAACGACGGTATTGACTCACTGGTCCCGTGCCGCGATACACCCCTGGGGACACGCCCGCCGTCAGCGCAATTCCGCGCCTCAAGTTCCGGATGACGATCTGATAGGCGCGTCATATTCGCTCACCTATCAGGGAGATTCAATGCGTCTTCGCGCATTCGCAGCCGCCACGGTGCTGGCCGCGACTTCTGTTCTGGGTTCCGCGGCCGTCGCCTCGGCGCTGGACGGGCCCGACGGGGCCAGCGCCTCCGGCGTCGCCGCGCACAGCCCCGGGGTGCTCTCCGGGAACGTCGTCCAGATCCCGGTCGACGTTCCGATCAACGCCTGCGGCAACTCGGCCAACCTGATCGGCCTGCTCAACCCGGCGTTCGGCAACTCCTGCGCGAACGGCTAGTTCGTCGACGGGGTCGCTGCCGGTGCCACGCGCCGGCAGCGACCCCGCGCGCGCTCACGCGTGCCCCGAAAACGACGCGGCGCCCGAGCCCGCCGAAGCCGACCCGGACGCTGCGTAGCAGGTCAGAGGGGGAGATCTCCCTCGCCTGCTTCCCGTAGACCCTGTGGGACTCGAACCCACAACCAATGGATTAAAAGTCCACTGCTCTGCCAATTGAGCTAAGGGTCCACACGCCGACCGCGCCGACGCACCCCCGAGCATAGCCCGACGGGCCCGGAACACCGATCGGGTATCGGTGTTCCGGGGCCGGTCAGGAGCGGGCGAGGAACCAGCGGCGGGCCGACACCAGCCACCAAACCCCCGCGAAACCGAGCACCACGAGCACCGCGATCGGCGCGTAATTGAAGGTCTCCCAGGTCACCGGCGACACCTGCGGCAGCATGAACAGCACGGTGATGACGGCCACCCACGTCACCGCGATCACGCCGATCACACCCGACCACCGGCCCAGATGCCACGGCCCGCGCTCGAAGGACGCGCCCTTGCGCAGTCGCAGCAGGGTCGGGATGACGTAGGCGATGTAGAGCCCGATGACGGCGATGGACGTCACGGCCGTGTACGCGGTGACGTTGATCAGGTACGGCAGGCCGAGCACCAGGGCCCCCGCCGCCGCCAGCCACACCGCCGCGACCGGCGTCCGGGTGCGCGGGCTCACCGTGTGCCAGACCCGGGAGAAGGGGAGGGCACCGTCGCGCGAGAAGGCGTAGATCATGCGGGAGTTGGCGGTCACGGACGCCATGCCGCAGAACAGCTGCGCGCCGATGACCACGAGCAGGAGCAGCTTGCCCGTGGTCGCGCCCAGCGCGTCCAGGAGGATCTGCGCGGGCGGCGCCCCGGTCGGGGAGTCGAGCGCGCCCTGGTACGACTGGATGGCGAAGGTGAAGCCGAGCAGCAGCACGAAGCCCGCGATCCACGAGGTCCAGATCGACCGCACGATGCCCTTCGGCCCGGCGGTGGACGCGTCGTGCGTCTCCTCCGTCATGTGGGCGGAGGCGTCGTAGCCGGTGAAGGTGTACTGCGCCATCAGCAGCCCGATGAGGACGACGTACGCGCCGCTGCCCCAGCCCGTGTTGTTCACGAACTCGCCGAAGACGAAGGAGGCGGACTGGTGGTGGTCGGGCGCGAAGGCCAGGGCGCCCACGATGACCGCGACACCCAGCACGTGCCACCAGACGCTGACGGAGTTGAGGAAGGCGACGATGCGCACGCCGAAGGTGTTGAGGAGGCCGTGCAGCACCAGGATCCCCGCGAACAGCAGGATGGTGCGGCCGGGCGTCACCTCGAAGTCGAACTGCAGGTTCAGGTACGCGCCGAGGAAGGACGCCGCGCCGAAGTCGATCCCCGCCGTCACGGCGACCTGCCCGAGCACGTTGAACCACCCCGTGAACCAGGCCCACGCAGCCGCGGACCGCTCCGGCGCGAGCCGGTGCGCCCAGAAGTACAGCCCGGCCGAGGTCGGATACGCGGAACAGATCTCGGCCATCGCGAGCCCCACGAAGAGGGTCATGAGGCCCACCACGACCCAGCCCCAGGTGATCAGCACCGGGCCGCCCGTGTTCATGCCGAACAGGTACATCGTCAGGCAGCCGGAGAGCACCGAGATGATCGTGAAGGAGACGGCGTAGTTGGAGAACGCCGACATCCGGCGGGCCAGGACCTGCGTGTAGCCGAGCTGCGCGAGACGTTCCTCGTCGGAGCCGGGGGCCGTGCCGGTGCCGGTGCCGGTGCCGGGCGTCGCGGGGCCGGGCGGCGGATCCTGGTCGGCTGTCTTGTTCAGGTCGCTTGTCATGCCCCCAGCGATTCCCTCGCCGGGGGCATGACATGCGGTCGATCAAGGCCCAAAGGGCCCGACCGTCCCGCTAGAAGACGCCCTTGTACACGTTCCAGCCCGTCGCGATCTTCGTCCGCGACGTGAACGACCCGTTCCCCTTGCCGTCGTTGCGGTAGAGGTTCCCCGACGTGTCCCGCACGACGAGGTCGTTCTTCCCGTCGCCGGTGATGTCACCGACGCCGACGACCGTGTTGTACGTCGACCCCCAGTCGGTGAACACGGTGACCCGGTCCTTCAGCGTCCCGTCGCCCGCCCCGTCGTAACGGAACAGCGTCCCGTCCTTGCGCCGCGCGAGCACATCACCGATCCCGTCGCCGTTCAGGTCACCGACGCCGACGATGTGGTTGTACGTCGTCCAGGCGGAGCGGATCTTCTTGCCGGCGAGCAGCTTGCCGTGGCCGTCGTTCGCGAAGACGTAGATGTCGCCGGTGGACGCCTTGCGGGCGAGCAGGTCCGTGCGGCCGTCGCCGGTCAGGTCGCCGGGGGCCGTCAGCACGTTGTACGCGTTCCATCCGGTGCCCAGCGAGGTGTGGCTGCTGCCCGGGACGTAGGCGCCGCTGCCGCACTTGCCCGCGTACCGGCGCAGTTCGCCGGACGGCGTGCGCACCAGCAGTTCGGCGCACCGGTCGCTGCCCATGTCGCCGAACGGCACGGCCAGCGTCCCGGCGGGCCAGCCGGAGCCGGACTGCTTCCAGTCGAGCGTGCCCTTGCCCTCGGTGTAGTGCAGCGTCAGGCCGCCGGAGGAGTTGAGGGTGACCATCTCTCCGAAGCGGAAGCCGCCCAGGTCGTGGTGGCCCTGCAGCCCGCCGGTGAGGTCGACGGTGCCCGTGGTGACGGAGGTGCCGGTGCCATCGGCGGCGGTCGCGGTCAAGGCCCACGTGTAGCTGCCGTTGTAGGCGTACGTGCCCGCGTCGGTCCTGCCGTCCCACTCCACCTGCGCCGAGGCGCCGTCCCCGCCACGCAGGGTGCGCACGGTCTTGCCGAGGCTGTCCTTGACGGCGAACGTCCAGGTGGCGGGCTTGTTGAACTGCCAGGTGCTGTCCCAGGTGGTGGAGGCACCGTTGCGGCCCTTGGCGTCCAGGGTCTCGTCGTCGAGGTCCGACTCGATCTTCGTGAGACCCTGCGCCGGCACGCCGCTCTGCACGATGTGGACGGCCTTGTCCTCGCCCACGTACGCGATGTCGCCACCGAACCGGTCCACGGCCCAGGTCAGCCGGCGCTGGTCCGCGGTGCCGCCCGCCGGCAGGTCGGCGACCGCGCGCGGGGCCTGTGCCGCGCCGGTGTGGAAGTCGGTGAGTTCCAGCTTCCCCGCGGTCCGGTCGTGCTGGACGAGATAGCCGTCACCGACGAGCGCGGGCCCGGACGGCACGGTGATGTTCTTCTTCGCGGTGAGGTCGTAGACACCCGCGGCGCCGGTGGGCCCGCAGTTCCAGTACAGCCAGCGCCCGGTCACCTGAAGCTCCTTGACCGTGCACGGCGCCCCGGTGGACACCGTCGTGACGGTCTTCTTCGTCTTCAGGTCGTACGAGGTGACGACGCCCGCCCCGGACCCCGGCGTCCACAGCCGCGTACCCCACACGGAAGCGGCGGTCGCGGTGCGCGTCAGGCGTACGTCCTCCGTGCGGTACCTCTGCACCGAGTCGACGTACTGCTTGCCGGTGGAGTCCGCGGAGTAGGCGAAGAAGCGGCCGCTCGCGTCGGTGAACCGGCCGCCGGTGACGGCGGGTTCGTCGGTGGAGTGGTACGAGTTCGGGCTCAGCCAGATCTGCGCCCGCTGGGTGCCGTCGCTCTCGACGGTGAAGTAGCCGACGCTGCCGTCGCCGGTCGCCCGCAGCGGCACGCAGCCGCCCGGAGCGTCGCACGCGACGCGCTCGGCGTGGTCCCCGACCGCGTACGTACCGGCGAACCCACGCCGGGACACGGCACCGACCGTGGCACCGTCCGCCGAGACCGTGCGGTTGGTGACGAACTGCTCCCCGTTGGGGGCCTTCTCGACAGTGCTGAGGGAACCGCCGGCGATGTCGATGCCCCAGACGCCGTCCGTCGCGACGACGGTCTCGGCGTCGGCGGCACCCGCCGGCTCCGCGAAGGTGAGAGACACGGTGCCGAGCGCCATGAGCGCGGCCAGCGACACCGACAGAAGACGACCCCGACGAGGCAATGCCCCTCCTTGAACCATGCGTGAGCCATGGAGGGTGTGGGGCCCCTCGACACAGAAGTGATTGCCCGTTACATGGGCTCCCGGAGCCTAGCAGCGTGGGCACGACAAAGCGGGCCCACCCCGGCAAGGGATGGGCCCGCTTCAGCGATCAGTGGCGATCAGTGTCAGCCGTTGCGCTTCCAGCGCGGCTTGTCGTCGCGGCGTCCGAAGGACGAGGACGAGGACGAACCGGAACCGGCGCCGCGGTGGTCGTCACGACGGCCGTAGGGACGGTGGCCGCCGGCCGAGGGGCGGTCGTCGCGACGGTCGCGGTTGAACGGGCGGTCGCTGCCCCGGTGGCCACCGGCGGGACGGTCGTCGCGGCGAAAGCCACCGCCACGGTTGTCGTCACGACGCTCGAAAGAACGGCCACCACGGTCGTCACGACGGTCGTTGTCGCGACGGAAGCCGCCACCACGGTTCTCGTCGCGGTTGAAGCCGCCACCGCGGTTCTCGTCGCGGCGGAAGCCACCGCCACGGTTGTCGTCACGACGCTCGAAAGAACGGCCACCACGGTCGTCACGACGGTCGTTGTCGCGGCGGAAGCCGCCACCACGGTTGTCGTCACGACGCTCGAAAGAACGGCCACCACGGTCGTCACGACGGTCGTTGTCGCGACGGAAGCCGCCACCACGGTTGTCGTCGCGGCGGAAGCCACCGCCACGGTTGTCGTCACGACGCTCGAAGGAACGGCCACCACGGTCGCCGTCACGACGGTCGTCGCGGCGGTCACGGCGCTCGTAGTTGCCCCGCTCGTCACGACGCTGACGCGGCTCGTACGAGGACGAACGCTCCGGGCGCTCCTCCTGACGCGGCACCTCGGCGGCGGCGACGGCGACGGCCTCGGCGGCAGCCTCGGTCGCGGCGGCGACGGCCGCGGCCACGCCCTCCTCGTCCTCGCCACGCTCACGGGCGGCGCGGGCGGTGAGGCGGTCGGCCTCCTCGCGCAGCTCGGCCGCGCGACGGTTCGCACGCTCCAGCTGCTTGGTCAGCTCGGTGACCTCACGCTCGGCCTGCTGCGCCGCGTTGCCCGCGGACTCGGCCTGGACCTCGGTCATGGAGCGGGCGCCGGTGATCTCGGCGACCTCCGGGTCGAAGGCGGCGCCGCCCTGGATGATGTGACGCCCGGCGTCGACGCCCGCGTCCTCCATGAGGCGGAAGATCTGGCGGCGCTGGTGCGGCAGCGACAGGGAGACGACCGTGCCCGTGCGGCCGGCACGCGCGGTGCGGCCCGCGCGGTGCAGGTAGTCCTTGTGGTCGCCGGCCGGGTCCACGTTCAGGACCAGGTCGATGCCGTCGACGTGGATGCCGCGGGCGGCGACGTCGGTGGCGACAAGGGCGTTGACGTAGCCCTTCTTGAAGTCCTCCAGGACGCGGGTGCGCGCACCCTGCGTCATGCCGCCGTGCAGCGCGTCGGCCTTCACGCCCGAGTCGCAGAGCTGCTCGGCGATGCGGTCGGCGCCCAGCTGGGTGCGGACGAAGATGATCGTGCGGCCCTTGCGGGAGGCGATCGCGGCGGTGACCGGCGCCTTGTCCTTGGGCTTCACGATGAGGATGTGGTGGGACATCGTCGTGACGTTGCCCTGCGCGCTGTCGACCTCGTGCGTGACGGGGTTCGTCAGGTAGCGCTTGACCAGCGTGGAGATCTCGTTCTCCATCGTGGCCGAGAACAGCATCCGCTGGCCGCCGGCCGGGACCTGGTCGAGCAGCTCGGTGACCTCGGGCAGGAAGCCCAGGTCGGACATCTGGTCGGCCTCGTCGAGAACGGCGACCTCGACGTTCTCCAGGGAGCAGGCGCCACGGTTGATGATGTCGCGCAGACGGCCCGGGGTGGCGACGAGGATGTCGACGCCGCGCTCCAGGGCGTAGATCTGGTTGCCCATGGACGTACCGCCGCAGACGACCTTCATCTTGAGGCCGACCTGGTCGCCGTAGGGCTGCAACGCGTCCGCGACCTGCATCGCGAGCTCACGGGTCGGGGTGAGGATGACGGCGCGCGGCTTGTGCTTCTCGGTGCGGCCGCCGGCGAGGCGGGCCAGCGTCGGGAGGCCGAAGGAGAGGGTCTTGCCGGAGCCGGTGCGGCCACGGCCGAGGATGTCCTTGCCGGCCAGGGCGTCCGGGATGGTCGCGGCCTGGATCGGGAACGGCGTGGTCACGCCGTTCTGCGCGAGCTTGCGCACGACGCCCTCGGGCAGCCCGAGGTCGGCGAAGGTGATGCCGGGCTCGTCGGCCTCGGCGGTGTCGTCGGTGTCGTCGGACTGGGCGGGCTCGGTGGCCGCGCCCACGGCGACGGTGTCGGTCGTCTCGTCGACGGCGATGGCCTGGACGGCGTCGCCGGCCTCGTCGTTCGCGGGCAGGACGGCCTGGTCAGAACTGGAAATGGACATGCGAAATGCGAAACCTTCCGGAGTCTCGGCACGCGCCCGTCAACTCCGTGTAATTGCACTTTCGCAAATCGACCGCCTCAATGCGGTCCAGCCACGGCAAGGGAGAGTACGCGCCACGCGGCGCTCCTGTACGGCGCCGGGCAAATGGGATCAAACGATCTACCACCATACGCACTCCCCACCCCCCAAGGCAAACCGCACCCCTGAGACCCGGGTCACAGCATGTGCCGCGGGGGGCACGGGAGGCGGCGCGCGAGCGCCCCGCACTCGCAAACGACGGCGCTGTCGCTAGACCGGTTCCCCGGCCCTGGGCGCGGGCTCCGCGCCGCCTTCCGGCGTGGACTGCTCGTGCGCGGACGACGACGGCTCCGCGGTCGAGGGGGACGGCGTGGGCGTGGGGGTCGGCGACGCCTTCGTCGGGGAGGGCGAGGACGGCGTACTGCGCGGCGCCGACGGCGTCGCCGACGGCGTCTCCCGCGGCGGCTTCGAGCCCCCGCGGCCGGGCGAGGCGGACGCCGAGCCGGAAGCCGACGCGGACGGCGACGCGGACCCGGCGGCCGACTCGCTCTCCGACGGGGACGCCGACCCGGCCCGCGCCCCCACCCCGCCCGCACGGTCCGAGACCACCGTCCCGCCGTCGGGCGCGGCCCCGCCGCCGCGGTGCGAGGCGGGCGACGACGAGGCCGAGGGACGGCTGTCGTCGGCGACGCTCATGCATCCGGCGGCCGCGACGACGGCCGCCCCGGTGGCGGCGGTCACGGCGAGCCGGCCGACCGAGCGAAGGGAAACGGGCAGCTGCCGCACGGGCGAGCACCTCCGGGCATCCGGGCACGAGACGGGATCACCGTCCCCAACTGCCGCGCCCGGGATGAGGACACGCGCGTGACGGAGACCTCACGCGCACCGCACAAACCTCGCACAAAGAACCACCGGCGGGGGACCGTCAGCCGTACCCCAGCGCGTGCAGCCGCGCGTCGTCGATCCCGAAGTGGTGGGCGATCTCGTGCACCACGGTGATCTCGGTCTCCGCGACCACGTCCTCCCGCGACGCGCACATGCGCAGCGTCGGTCCCCGGTAGATCGTGATCCGGTCGGGCAGCACGCCCGCGTACCACTCGCCGCGGTCCGTCAGCGGAGTCCCTTCGTAGAGCCCGAGCAGCTCGGGATCGTCCGAGGGCGGCTCGTCCTCCACGAACACCGCCACGTTGTCCATGAGCCGCGTCAACTCGGGCGGAATCCGGTCGAGCGCCTCGGCGACCAGTTCCTCGAACTCCTCGCGCGTCATCTCCAGCACACGGCCATTGTCCGGTACAACCCGCATATCCACCTGCCCACTTGGGCATACGGGAGCAATGGCCCGCTCGCCCGCCGCCGCGACACGTCGAGCTCTCCATCGGATACGGGGGCTCCGTCCCGTACGGGGTGTACGAGGGATCCCCGCCGCTCCCCGGTCACTCCTGCGGCGGTACCGCGCCCGCCACCCGCGCCCCGTCGTCGAACTGGTCCACCAGCCGCACCCCGTCGCCCGCGCGATCGGCCTCGTCGCGGTCGTCCTGCTCGGCGCCTGGCTGGGCCTCCTCATCGTCGGCAGCGTGCGCGCCCCCGTGGGCCCCATGGACACCAAGATGACCCTGCGCCCGTCCCTCACCGGCGGCACCAAGATCAACGTGTCCCCGCTCGGCGCCCTGGAGCTCGACTCCCACACGGCCCCCATCCGCCTCGACGTCGATGTCGACCAGCTCGACCCGGCCCGCGCCCAGGCCCTGGTCGACCACCCCGAGCGCCTCTCCGGGCTCCAGGACGAGGTGGCCCGGGACGTCGAGCACGGCACCGCCGACCTGGCGATCCGCTCCTGCGTGGCGGTGGTCTCCGGGGCGACGGCGCTCGGCCTCGCGGTCTACCGCCGCCCGGGCCGCGCACTGGCGGCGGGCGGGCTGGCGCTCACCCTCCTCGCGGCGTCGGGAGCGACCGCGTACGCGACCTGGAACCCCAAGTCCGTCCTGGAGCCGAAGTTCTCGGGACTGCTCAGCTCCGCCCCCTCCGTGGTCGGCAACGCACGCTCGATCGTCACCGAGTTCGACGTCTACCAGAAGGAGTTGGCCCGGCTGGTCACCAACGTCACCAAGCTCTACGACGTGACGTCCACGCTGCCCACGTACCAGCCGGACCCCTCGACGATCCGCGTCCTGCACGTCTCGGACATCCACCTCAACCCGGCGTCCTGGAAGATCATCGCGTCGCTCGTGGACCAGTACCGGATCTCGGTGATCGTCGACACCGGCGACACGATGGACCACGGCTCGGCCGCCGAGAACGCCTTCCTCGACCCGATCAAGGACCTGGGCGCGCCCTACGTCTGGATCCGCGGCAACCACGACTCGAAGACGGCGACGCAGAAGTACCTCTCCGACAAGAAGCGCTTCAAGAACGTCCACGTCCTCGACGAGGGGAAGGCGGCCACGGTCGCGGGCCTGCGCTTCGCCGGCACCGGCGACCCGCAGTACACCCCGGACCGCTCCACCGTGGCCCAGGGCGACCCGGCCGAACGCATGGCGGGCCTGCGCCTCGCCTCGGCCGTCCGGGACCAGGAGGCGGCCGGCACCCCGGTCGACATCGCCCTCGCGCACGAGCCGGTCGCGGCGAAGGAGGTGGACGGCACGGTCCCGCTGGTGCTCGCCGGCCACATCCACCACCAGGAGACGCAGGTCCTCCCGCTCGGCACCCGGCTGCGCGTCGAGGGCTCGACCGGCGGCAGCGGACTGCGTGCCGTCGACAACGACGACGGCGACCCGGACCCGGTCGAGGCGTCGGTCCTCTATCTGGACCGCTCCACCAAGCGTCTGCAGGCCTGGGACGAGATCAGGCTCGGCGGTCTCGGCCTGACGACCGCCGAGGTCAGCCGCCATCTGCCGAAGGAGAACCAGCCCGGGGCGACCCCCTCGCCGAGCGCCCCGAGCGGGTCCCCGTAAACCGTTTTGGCGATAGCTCCCCGCATCCCATATGCTTCTCACGTCCCCGACGCGCTGCGAAGCGCGCAGGCGGGCCGATAGCCCTCATCGTCTAGCGGCCTAGGACGCCGCCCTTTCAAGGCGGTAGCACGGGTTCGAATCCCGTTGGGGGCACGTAAAACCGTGTGCGACACTGTTGCACGCACAGCTTGGTCCTGTGGAGCAGTTTGGAGTGCTCGCCACCCTGTCAAGGTGGAGGCCGCGGGTTCAAATCCCGTCAGGACCGCTGCAGTTTCTCGTGAACTGCGTGGCTGGGTAGCTCAGTTGGTACGAGCGATCGCCTGAAAAGCGATAGGTCGCCGGTTCGATCCCGGCCCCAGCCACAGAAAGTAGGCCCCGTCCTCGGACGGGGCCTACTGCGTTCACCGGGGGCTACACGGCGGCCGCGTGCAGCGGCCGGGTCCCGCGCCCGCCCGGGTGCCGGTGCCGCCAGAACCAGAAGAGGGCGCTCGACACCAACGCCCAGACGGCGAGCACCAGATACGGGAACACGTGCTGGTTGCCCTGGAAGTAGACCGCCGTGTGCTGCGCGTTGTACGAGGCGCCCGGGGGCAGCCACTGGCCGACGCGGCCGATGACCGTGGGCAGCAGCGGCGGGGCGACCGCGCCGCCCGAGGCCGGGTTGCCGAGCAGCACCAGCAGGCCCCACGTCGGGATCATCGCCCAGCGGTGGAAGAACGTGTTGAACATCGTGAAGACCATCCCGCACGTGAACATCGTCAGCGCGAGGATCAGCCAGGACTGGACGAAGGGCAGGGAGACCGCACCCAGGCCCCAGTCCGCGACCGCCGCCACGGCGAACCCGCCGAGCAGGGCGTAGGCGACGGTGAAGGCGATCCGCTCGGCCGGGTTGAGCCCGCGCGCGTGGACGCTCAGCTGGATCGCCCCGACGAAGCCGATGATCACCGCGGCGAGCGTGATGTAGAAGATCGTCAGGCCACGCGGGTCACCGCTCTGCAGCGGGTTCAGGTCCTTCACGGTGACCGGGACGCCGGTCGCCCTGCTGACCGGGGGCGCGGCCTCCGTGAAGACCTGGGCGACGGTCACGCCGGAGGCCCCGGAGACGTCCAGGTCGACCCGCGCCCCGCCGTCCCGCACGTCGAGGACCGCGTAGACCCGCTGCTGGTCGATGGCCTTGCGGGCCTCCTCGCGCGAGTCGTACGGCTCGATGTCGAGCTGCGCGTCGAGCGCCTTCTCCATCGCGCCGATGAACTCCTTGCCGCGTGCCTGGTCGTAGCTCCCGGTGACACCGGTCGGGATGTGGTGCGGGGTCGGGTTCGCCATGGAGTACGTGTACGAGGCCGCGAACAGCGCCGCGGCCGCGGCCAGGATGAACAGCAGGACCGTCGCCGGCAGGAACGGCGACGCCTTGAAGTTCGTCCAGCGGTCGGCCCGCGTCGGCGGCCGCCCGTGCTCCCCGTGGGGCGGATGGGGGCGCGGCTGTTCCTCATCGGGCAATGGCGACATACCAGAACGCTAAATCAGGCATAAGCGGCATACATCCCGAGAGTCGGGTGCCACGCCAAAACCGTTCGCCACGGATTTCGCCGAGGTGAGATCCTGGAGGACGTATGTCTACGCAGCCTGCTCCCGCCGCCGATCAGTTCGCCGCCGTAGCGCGGCGCCTGTCCGAGCTGTCCCTCCGCGACGCGCACCGGCTCGGGCGCAGGCTCGAGGGTGCCCGCAAGATCCGTAAGCCCGAGGCCCGTGCCGCCGTCCTGGCGGAGCTCGACGCCGAGGCCGAGAAGGCGGGCGTCCGTACGGCCGTGCGCCGCGAGCGCCGCGAGGCCCTCGACGTCACGTACCCCGACCAGCTCCCGGTCAGCCAGAAGAAGGACGAGATCGCCGACGCGATCCGCGACCACCAGGTCGTGATCGTGGCCGGTGAGACCGGTTCCGGCAAGACCACGCAGATCCCGAAGATCTGTCTGGACCTCGGCCGCGGTGTGCGCGGAATGATCGGGCACACCCAGCCGCGCCGGATCGCCGCCCGCACGGTCGCCCAGCGCGTCGCCGACGAGCTGCACACGCCGCTCGGCGAGGCGGTCGGCTGGAAGGTCCGCTTCACCGACCAGGTCGACCAGGACGGCACGTTCGTCAAGCTGATGACGGACGGCATCCTGCTGGCCGAGATCCAGACGGACCGCGAGCTTCGCGCGTACGACACGATCATCATCGACGAGGCCCACGAGCGGTCCCTCAACATCGACTTCCTGCTGGGCTATCTGGCCCAGCTGCTGCCGAAGCGCCCGGACCTGAAGGTCGTCATCACCTCGGCGACCATCGACCCCGAGCGCTTCTCCCGGCACTTCGGGGACGCCCCGATCGTCGAGGTCAGCGGCCGTACGTACCCGGTGGAGGTGCGCTACCGCCCGCTGCTCGAAGAGGAGTCGGACGACTCCGACCGCGACCAGATCACCGCGATCACGGACGCGTGCGAGGAGCTGCAGCGCGAGGGGGACGGCGACATCCTCGTCTTCCTCTCCGGGGAGCGCGAGATCCGCGACACCGCGGACGCGCTGGAGAAGAAGAAGTACCGGTTCACCGAGGTCCTCCCCCTGTACGCGCGCCTCTCGCACGCCGAGCAGCACCGCGTCTTCCAGCAGCACACCGGAAGACGCATCGTGCTCGCGACGAACGTCGCCGAGACCTCGCTGACCGTCCCGGGCATCAAGTACGTCATCGACCCGGGCACCGCCCGCATCTCGCGCTACTCGCACCGTACGAAGGTGCAGCGGCTGCCCATCGAGCCCGTCAGCCAGGCCAGCGCCAACCAGCGCAAGGGCCGCTGCGGCCGTACCTCCGACGGCATCTGCATCCGCCTGTACTCCGAGGACGACTTCCTCGCCCGCCCGGAGTTCACGGACGCGGAGATCCTCCGTACGAACCTCGCGAGCGTCATCCTGCAGATGACCGCGGCCGGCCTCGGCGACATCGAGAAGTTCCCCTTCATCGACCCGCCGGACCACCGCAACATCCGCGACGGCGTCCAACTCCTGCAGGAACTGGGCGCGTTGGACCCGAGCGAGAAGGACGCCCGGAAGCGGCTCACCCAGCAGGGCCGCAAGCTCTCCCAGCTCCCCGTCGACCCGCGTCTGGCCCGCATGGTCCTGGAGGCCGACAAGAACGGCTGCGTGCGCGAGGTCATGGTGATCGCGGCCGCGCTCTCCATCCAGGACCCGCGCGAGCGCCCCTCCGAGAAGCAGCAGCAGGCCGACCAGCAGCACGCCCGCTTCAGGGACGAGACGAGCGACTTCCTGGCCATCCTGAACCTGTGGAACTACGTACGCGAACAGCAGAAGGAACTGGGGTCGTCGGCCTTCCGACGGATGTGCAAGCGCGAGTTCCTGAATTTCCTGCGCATCCGCGAGTGGCAGGACATCTACACCCAGCTGCGCACGGTGGCCAAGCAGATGGGCATCCACCTCAACGAGACTGCACCTGATCAGGCGGCTCCGCCGCCGGGCGCCCCCGGCGACTCCATCCACGTCTCCCTCCTCGCCGGCCTCCTGTCCCACATCGGGATGAAGGACGTGAAGGAGTCCAAGGAGTCCACGCAGAAGGACCCGAAGCAGGCGGGCCGCGACCGCGGGCGCAACGAGTACGTCGGTGCCCGCAACGCGAAGTTCGCGATCTTCCCCGGCTCGGCCCTCTTCAAGAAGCCGCCGCGCTTCGTGATGTCGGCGGAGCTGGTGGAGACCTCGCGGCTCTGGGCGCGGGTGAACGCGAAGATCGAGCCCGAATGGGTCGAGCCGCTCGCCGAGCACCTCCTCAAGCGCACGTACAGCGAGCCGCACTGGGAGAAGGACCAGGCGGCCGTGATGGCGTACGAGAAGGTGACGCTGTACGGCGTCCCGCTCGTCGCCCAGCGGAAGATCAACTACGGCCGCGTCGACCCGGAGGTCTCCCGCGAGCTGTTCATCCGCAACGCGCTGGTGGAGGGCGACTGGCGTACCCACCACAAGTTCTTCGCCGACAACCGCAGGCTGCTCACCGAGGTCGAGGAGCTGGAGCACCGGGCCCGGCGCCGCGACATCGTGGTCGACGACGACACCCTCTACGACTTCTACGAGCAGCGGGTCCCCGAACACGTCGTCTCCGGCGCCCACTTCGACTCCTGGTGGAAGCACAAGCAGAAGGAAGAGCCCGAGCTGCTCGACTTCGAGCGCTCCATGCTCATCCGCGAGTCGGCGGAGGCGGTCACCAAGGACGACTACCCGGACGCGTGGCGCCAGGGCGGGCTGAAGTTCCGGGTGACGTACCAGTTCGAGCCGGGCGCGGACGCCGACGGTGTCACCGTCCACATCCCGCTCCAGGTCCTCAACCAGGTCACGGACGAGGGCTTCGACTGGCAGATCCCGGGCCTGCGCGAGGACGTGGTGGTCGAGCTGATCCGCTCCCTGCCCAAGCCGATCCGCCGCAACTACGTGCCGGCCCCGAACTTCGCGAAGGCGTTCCTGGACCGGGCGGTTCCACTGCAGGAGCCGCTGCCGCTCACGCTGGCCCGCGAGTTGCAGCGGATGGTCGGCGTCCCGGTGAAGGCCGACGACTTCGACCTCACCCGCGTACCGGACCACTTGAAGATCACGTTCCGGATCGTCGACGAGCGGCGGCGCAACCTCGCCGAGGGCAAGGACCTGGAGGCGCTCAAGCTCCGGCTGAAGCCGAAGGCGCGCCAGGCCATCTCCAAGGCCGCGGCGGCCACCGCCGAGCGTGCGGGCGGCCCCTCCGTCGAGCAGAAGGGCCTGACGGACTGGACGATCGGCACGCTGTCGAAGGTCTTCGAGACCCGTCGGGCCGGCCAGCCGGTCAAGGCGTACCCGGCGCTCGTGGACGACGGCGACACCGTGTCCGTACGGCTCTTCGACAGCGAGGCCGAGCAGGCGCAGGCCATGTGGAAGGGCACGCGCCGGCTGATCCTGCGCAACATCCCGGTCAACCCGGCCAAGTTCGCCTCGGACAAGCTGAACAACGCGGCGAAGCTCGCCCTGTCCGCGAACCCGCACGGCTCGGTCCAGGCCCTCTTCGACGACTGCGCGACGGCGGCCGCGGACCGGCTCATCGCGGAGTTCGGCGGCCCCGCCTGGGACGAGGAGTCGTACCGCAAGCTCTACGAGAAGGTCCGCGCGGAGATCGTCGACACGACGGTGAGGACGGTCGGGCAGGTGCAGCAGGTGCTGGCCGCCTGGCAGGCCTGTGAGCGCCGTCTGAAGTCCACGAAGAGCCCGACGCTGCTCGCCAACCTCCAGGACGTCCGCACCCAGCTGGACGCCCTCGTGAAGCCCGGCTTCGTCACGGCCACGGGGCTGCGGCGCCTCGGCGACCTGATGCGTTACCTCGTCGCGGCCGACCGGCGGCTCCAGCAGATGCCGACGGCCTTCCAGCGGGACACCACCCGCATGGAGAAGGTCCACGAGATGCAGGACGAGTACGCGTGGCTGCTGGAGCAGATGCCGCAGGGGCGTCCCGTGCCGCAGGAGGTCCTGGACATCCGCTGGATGATCGAGGAGCTCCGGGTGAGCTATTTCGCGCACGCGCTGGGCACCGCGTACCCCGTCTCCGACAAGCGGATCGTGAAGGCGATCGACGCCCAAGTGCCGTGAGCGGGCAGGCACGCTGGGTGAGTTCGACCGGCGGGCCTGCACTGCTGTACAGTCCTTCTCGCAGCGCAGGAAAGAAAACGAAGCGCCGCGAAACCTGGTCCTGTGGAGCAGTTTGGAGTGCTCGCCACCCTGTCAAGGTGGAGGCCGCGGGTTCAAATCCCGTCAGGACCGCAGTGAAGAACCCCCGCACCGATGGTGCGGGGGTTCTTGCGTTTCCCGGACCTTGACTCCGGCACATCCCCTCGGTACGCCAGAACCAGGATCCGGTCGGACCCCTCCCTCGGCCGGACCCGGACCAGGAGGCGGCGCATGGCGGCAACCCGACACGAGACGCGCGCCCTGCTGCGCGCCCATCTCGCCGCCGCCTCCGGCTACCGCCACCTCACCCGGCACTGTCCGATCTGCCACCGCCTCCTGCGGCTCGCGATGGATCCGGCCGCCGAGCCGGAGGAGTACCTGGAGGAGATCCCGGAGGAGAGCCCGGAAGGGCCCCTGGAGGGCCGCGAGAGCGCCTCGGAGGGGGACGGGGACGAAAGTCCCTCGAAGGCGTGACCAAAGCCGACCCACGAGCCCCCCAACTGATGGGAGCCTGAGGAGAGTCGGGGAGACTCGGACGCGCCGACCTCCTCTAGCGCACGGCCGTCACCTGTAACAAGCTTCGCGCTGTGTGACGGGTGTCACCGAACTAGTTTTGGAAACACCGTTTCTTACACCCCTCCTACAACTGCTCAATTTAATATGTGCAATTGCACCACCTTCACAGGTGGCCGCCAGAGACCGATCAAGGTCCGACAAGAGCACGCACAGACCCCCGCCGAAGAGCCGGCAGCGCGCACAAAAAAGATCGCGCTGGACCCGGCGGAGTCCAGCGCGATCTACGACGTACCCATGATGCAGTTGAGATGACGCTTCAGCAGGTGTGGGACCCGTTGGGGCGGGACCCGCGTCGTGTGGAGCTATGGGGTGGGCGCGGTACGGGTTGGGGGACCCGAAACACCCGGTATTGCGGTGTTATTGCTGCTTATTGCGGGACCTCAGGCCTCGCTGCGCTGCTGGGGGATACCCGCCAGCAGTGCGCGGACCTCGGCCTCGCGGTAGCGGCGGTGTCCGCCGAGCGTGCGGATCGACGTGAGCTTGCCAGCCTTCGCCCAGCGCGTGACCGTCTTGGGGTCGACGCGGAACATCGTGGCGACCTCAGCCGGGGTCAGCAGCGGCTCGGCATCAGGGGTGCGAGCGGTCATGAGCGGCCTCCTCGGGAGAACCGAACCTTCTCGGTTCTTTCCTTTAAATTCTGCACCTTGACCCGCGTTGCCCGATATGGCGGACACGGGTCGAGTCGGTTATAGGACGAACGGCTTGTCCTCGGCACTACAACTACACCATCCGTCCAGCCGCGTCGGCCAAACCGATGGAATTGCCCTCCCAGGTGTTCATCAGCGACGGAAGCCGATGGACCATGCCATAGCGGACAGTCACGCCACAGTGACGATCAGTCACAGAGCGATCAGGAGTCGTCAGACCCCCCAGCGACAGTGCAATGCTGAGTAATCCGTCCATGGTTGGACTTAGTTGGACGGATGGAGCCCTCCCCGGACTCCTTGTCCTATTTTGGCATGAGGAGGGGTGATGGACGCAAGGGCCCAGTAAGTGTAGTCCGTCACGCTTGAGGCAAAAGCCCGGATCAGGACGTAGGTCCCTAAGAGCCGGATGTGGAACGTCAGTTGGCGTACTGCCGGTCCCGCACCGCCCGCCAACGCTCCACGAGCCGCGCGTACGCCTCGCCCGCGCCGTCCCCGTCGCCGGAGCGCAGCGCGGCGATGCCCTCGGCGACGTCCGCCGCCGAGTGGTCCTCGTCGAGGAAGTCGGCCGGCAGGGCGTGCACGAGGCCGCCGTAGTCGAGCTCGACGTACGAACGGGGATGGAACTCCTCGAGCCAGCGCCCCACATCCACCAGGCCGTCGATCATCGGCCCCTCGTCGATCGCGTCCCTGAGCGCCTTCAGGCCCCGGGCCACCCGCCGCCGGGCCTGCACCATCGGGGTCCGGTAGCGCAGATACGGTTCCGCGTCCGCGCCGCCCCGCTCGTGCTCCCGCTCCTCGTCCGCGACGAGCACGAACCAGTTCAGCGGCACCTGCCAGATCGACGTACGGATCCACGGGCGGGCGTCGGGGTTGCGCTCCAGCCAGCGCTCGTAGTCGGCGGCCGCCTGCCGGCGCACCACCGGTGGCAGGACCGCGTCCAGGACCGGGCTCGGCAGCTGCTCCGGGAGCTCACCGAGGGCCTGCCAGCCGCGCAGCCGGGTGCGCCACGGGCACACGCACAGCACGCCGTCCACCTCGATCACGAACGCGTCGTCGCTCTCGTGCACCGGCACGGCTACGGGCGGGGTGGGTACCAAGTCGGCCAAAGAGCGGCGGAGTTCGTCCTGGTACGACGGGCGGTCCTCACGGCGCGCATAGCGCTCCCAGTGGCCGCGCTCCGGCTGCGGAAAGGCCGCGAGAGGTTCATAGACGCGCAGATACGCCGCGTACGGGACGATCACCGACGACACCTTGGGCACGGCTGCTCCCTCCCCCGCCCGAAGGCTGGAAAACACTGCAAATCGTCCCACGGCGGGATTCGACCGTACGGCTGCGCGTTCCCGGGCCTCCGACGCGAGAGAGTGATCCTCGGCACTGCGGCCATGGCGGGCACGTCCAGGTTCTAGTCTCTTGCTCACGCATCACGACGGACACCCGCCACCCGCACGGGAATCCGTTCAACCGCCGCTATGTACTTGGGAGTCACCACAGTGACCGATGTGACCGGCGACGCCTCCGCGCATGCTGATGTCCTGCACACCCTGTTCCACTCGGACCAGGGCGGGCACGAGCAGGTCGTGCTCTGCCAGGACCGCGCCAGCGGCCTCAAGGCCGCCATCGCCCTCCATTCCACCGCCCTGGGCCCGGCCCTCGGCGGCACGCGCTTCTATCCGTACGCCTCCGAGGCGGAGGCCGTCGCCGACGCGCTGAACCTCGCGCGCGGCATGTCGTACAAGAACGCCATGGCCGGACTCGATCACGGCGACGGCAAAGCCGTGATCATCGGGGACCCCGACATCGTCAAGAGCGAGCAACTGCTGCTCGCCTACGGCCGGTTCGTGGCCTCGCTCGGCGGGCGCTACGTGACGGCGTGCGACGTCGGTACGTACGTCGCCGACATGGACGTCGTGGCACGGGAGTGCCGCTGGACGACCGGGCGCTCGCCGGAGAACGGTGGAGCCGGCGACTCGTCCGTGCTCACCGCCTTCGGCGTCTTCCAGGGGATGCGGGCCAGCGCCCAGCACCTGTGGGGCGACCCGACGCTGCGCGGCCGCAAGGTCGGCATCGCGGGTGTGGGGAAGGTCGGCCGCCATCTCGTCGAGCACCTGCTGGAGGACGGCGCCGAGGTCGTGATCACCGATGTGCGCGAGGAGTCCGTGCGCGGGATCACCGAGCGGCACCCCGAGGTCGGTGTCGTCACCGACACGGACGCCCTGATCCGGGGGGCCCATTTCGGCGGTCTCGACATCTACGCGCCGTGCGCGCTCGGCGGGGCGCTGAACGACGACACCGTGCCCGTTCTGACCGCGAAGGTGGTGTGCGGCGCGGCCAACAACCAGCTCGCGCACCCGGGCGTGGAGAAGGACCTCGCGGACCGCGGGATCCTCTACGCACCGGACTACGTGGTCAACGCGGGCGGGGTCATCCAGGTCGCCGACGAGCTGCACGGCTTCGACTTCGACCGGTGCAGGGCCAAGGCCGCGAAGATCTTCGACACCACGCTCGGAATCTTCGCTCGCGCAAAGACCGATGGGATTCCGCCAGCCGCCGCGGCCGACCGGATCGCCGAACAGCGGATCGCCGAAGGGCGCTGGGGCATGCGGGCGGGCATGATCGCGGGCCTGGGGTAACGAGAGTCACTCCCCTCGGCGGGTCGCCCGCCGAGAAGAGGTTAAAATCGCAGCTGACCAGCGAGGACAGGGCTCCTTGCTGGTCCTGTGCACAGGCGCGTCCTGCGGGCGACGTACCGTATGGGCGTGGGCTCAGGTACCGTGGAAGCCCTACGGACCGGTCTCCCCATGGGGAGTCCGTTCCAGATCATGAACGCGTGTCAAGACTCTGGGGCCGTCAAGCCCCATCACCGAGGGGGTCGAGCCATGGGGCGCGGCCGGGCCAAGGCCAAGCAGACGAAGGTCGCCCGCCAGCTGAAGTACAACAGCGGCGGGACTGACCTGTCGCGTCTGGCCAACGAGCTAGGCGCATCCACGTCGGATCCAGTATCGAATCAGCCGCCGAACGGCGAGCCTTTCGAGGACGACGACGAGGAAGACGACCCGTACGCCCGCTACGCGGATATGTACGACGACGAGGACGAGGGTGAGGACGACGAGTCCGGTCCTTCGTCACAGCGCCGCGGCGCTTGACCTCGTAGCACTTCCAGCACGTAACTGATCTCTGCTGATTGATTTCTGCTTACTGCTGCATTCACCCGGTCCGGGGTGGTCACCACGCCGGACCGGGTTTTGTGCTGCTCCTGACGGCCTACCGGGCGTAGTCGCCCGTGAGCTCGGCGCCCGTGGCGTGGTCGCCGCGGTCGGTGATCTCACCGGCCACCCACGAGTCCACGCCGCGGTCGGCGAGGGTCGCGAGGGCGACGTCCACGGACTCCTGCGGGACGATCGCCATCATGCCGACGCCCATGTTCAGCGTCTTCTCCAGCTCCAGGCGCTCGACCTGACCCGCCGTGCCGACGAGGTCGAAGATCGCGTCCGGGGTCCAGGTGGAGCGGTCGACCGTGGCGTGCAGGCCGTCCGGGATCACCCGGGCCAGGTTGGCCGCGAGGCCGCCGCCCGTGATGTGGCTGTAGGCGTGGACCTGGGTGGTGCTGGTGAGCGACAGGCAGTCCAGCGAGTAGATCTTGGTCGGCTCCAGGAGCTCCTCGCCGAGCGTGCGGCCCAGCTCCTCGACGTGGCTGTCGAGGGCCATTCCGGCACGGTCGAAGAGGACGTGGCGGACCAGCGAGTACCCGTTCGAGTGAAGCCCGGAGGACGCCATGGCGATCACCGCGTCACCCGTGCGGATGCGATCGGGGCCCAGCAGGTTGTCGTACTCCACGACGCCCGTACCGGCGCCTGCGACGTCGAAGTCGTCCGGGCCGAGCAGGCCCGGGTGCTCCGCCGTCTCGCCGCCGACCAGCGCGCAGCCCGCGAGGACGCAGCCCTCGGCGATGCCCTTCACGATGGCGGCGACGCGCTCCGGGTGGACCTTGCCGACGCAGATGTAGTCGGTCATGAAGAGGGGCTCGGCGCCGCAGACGACGATGTCGTCCATGACCATCGCGACGAGGTCGTGACCGATGGTGTCGTAGACGCCCATCTGCCGCGCGATGTCGACCTTCGTGCCGACGCCGTCGGTCGCGGAGGCCAGGAGCGGACGCTCGTACTTCTTGAGGGCGGAGGCGTCGAAGAGGCCGGCGAAGCCGCCGAGGCCGCCGAGGACCTCGGGGCGCTGCGTCTTCTTCACCCACTCCTTCATCAGTTCTACGGCGCGGTCGCCGGCCTCGATGTCGACGCCTGCGGACGCGTAGCTGGCACCTGTGGTCTCAGACATTGCCTGGGATCTTTCGGGTTGGTGAAATGCGGGGTCTACGGGCGACGGATCGCGTCGGACGCAGCCGTGGCAGCGGGTCCCGCGGCCAGTTCCGTCTCCAGGAGCTGCTTGCCGAGCAGTTCCGGGTCGGGGAGGTCCATCGGGTACTCGCCGTCGAAGCAGGCGCGGCACAGGTTCGGCTTGTCGATGGTGGTGGCTTCGATCATGCCGTCGATGGAGATGTACGAGAGGGAGTCCGCTCCGAGCGACGTGCCGATCTCCTCGACCGACATGCCGTTGGCGATGAGCTCGGCGCGGGTCGCGAAGTCGATGCCGAAGAAGCAGGGCCACTTGACCGGCGGGGACGAGATCCGGATGTGGACCTCGGCGGCGCCCGCCTCGCGGAGCATGCGGACCAGGGCGCGCTGGGTGTTGCCGCGCACGATCGAGTCGTCGACGACGACCAGCCGCTTGCCCTTGATGACTTCCTTGAGGGGGTTCAGCTTCAGACGGATGCCGAGCTGGCGGATGGTCTGTGAAGGCTGGATGAAGGTACGGCCCACATAGGCGTTCTTCACCAGGCCGTTGCCGAACGGGATTCCGGAGGCCTCCGCGTAACCGACGGCGGCCGGAGTGCCGGATTCCGGAGTCGCTATGACCAGATCGGCCTCGACCGGAGCTTCCTTGGCGAGCTTGCGGCCCATCTCCACGCGGGAGAGGTACACGTTCCGGCCCGCGATGTCCGTGTCGGGGCGGGCCAGGTACACGTACTCGAAGACGCAGCCCTTGGGCTTCGCTTCGGCGAAGCGGGACGTTCGCAGGCCGTTCTCGTCGATCGCGACGAACTCGCCCGGCTCGATCTCACGGACGAAGCTGGCGCCGCAGATGTCGAGGGCGGCGGACTCGGAGGCGACCACCCAGCCGCGCTCCAGGCGGCCGAGGACCAGCGGGCGGATGCCCTGCGGGTCGCGGGCGGCGTACAGCGTGTGCTCGTCCATGAAGACGAGGGAGAAGGCGCCCTGGACCTTGGGGAGCAGCTGGGTGGCCGCCTCCTCTATGGTCAGCGGCTTGCCGTCGTCGTCGACCTGGCCCGCGAGGAGCGCGGTGACCAGGTCGGTGTCGTTGGTGGCCGCCACCTGGGTGGCGCGGCCGTTCTCCTTGGGCAGTTCGGCGACCATCTCGGCGAGCTGCGCCGTGTTGACCAGGTTGCCGTTGTGACCGAGCGCGATGGAACCGTGCGCGGTGGCGCGGAACGTCGGCTGGGCGTTCTCCCACACGGAGGCACCGGTGGTCGAGTAGCGGGCGTGACCGACCGCGATATGTCCTTGGAGCGAACCTAGGGAAGTCTCGTCGAAGACCTGGGAGACAAGTCCCATGTCCTTGAAGACGAGGATCTGGGAGCCGTTGCTGACCGCGATTCCCGCGGATTCCTGACCCCGATGCTGGAGGGCGTAGAGCCCGAAGTACGTGAGCTTTGCGACCTCTTCGCCCGGAGCCCAGACACCGAAGACGCCGCAAGCGTCCTGGGGGCCTTTCTCGCCGGGGAGCAGATCATGACTGAGTCGACCGTCACCACGTGGCACGGCACCGAGTGTAGACGTGATCGACCACTGGTCCGAATTGGGGATATGAGGTTTGGACGTTGACACGCGGTGGCAGACCGTCGCCGGGGACCCGCCCGATGGCTCCGCCCGTGCCGTACCGCCCCTGCCCCACCCCCGCCCTGAGCCTCTGACCTGGGGAGACTGCCTCACGGCCGTGGCCCGCGGGGCGCCCGCGGCGAGTGTGACCGATGTCGCTGCTCCGGCGGGCCGCGCGGTCCGGAGTACGGACGCCCCGTTGACAGGTGTACGTCAGGCTCGGCATGGTCCTGACCCATGCAGCCCCTCAGTGATCGCACGGTCACCCTTGTGGAGCGCCGCCACGTCGACCTGGTCCGTGTCGCGAGCGCCATCTGTCGCTGCGCCTGAGCTCCGCTCGTCGCCTGATCTTCCCTCGGCCGTGATCGGCGGCTGAGGTCTGCCCGGGGCCGGCCCCGTCCGCCCCCCCTCCTCCTTGTGTGCGGGCTGTCGGCCGTCCCCGGTCGCTCGCGCCGTTCCCCGCGTCCCTGACGGGGCGCCACTTCCCCGGAGTCCTCCCATGACCCCGCACGTCCCGAACCTGTCCCGTCGGACCGCCCTCGGCGGTGTCGCCGTCGCCGCTCTCGGCGGCACGGCCGCAGCCGCCGCGCCGGCCACCGCCGCCGACGCCGCGCCTCGCGAAACCCCGTTCCGTGCCGCCGCAGGACGGCGCTCCAAGCGGCCCAACATCCTGTTCATCCTGGGTGACGACCTGGGCTGGGCGGATCTGTCCTCGTACGGCGCGCCCCACATCAAGACCCCGAACCTGGACCGGCTGGCCCGGCAGGGCGTCCGCTTCACCGACGCCTACAGCGGCTCCGCGACCTGCTCACCGACCCGCTTCAGCCTCTACACGGGCCGCTATCCGGGGCGTACGAAGGGCGGGCTCGCCGAGCCGATCGCCGACAGGTCGGCCGGACTCGACCCGAACCACCCCACGCTCGCCTCGCTGCTGCGCGGCGCGGGGTACGCGACCGCGCTGATCGGCAAGTGGCACTGCGGCTACCTGCCGGACCACTCGCCCACCAAGTCCGGCTGGGACGAGTTCTTCGGGAACTTCGGCGGGGCCCTGGAGTACTACTCGAAGCTGGGGCTCGGCGGCGAGTACGACCTGTACGAGGGCGACGCCGAGTACAAGGACCTGCGGTACTACACGCGGATCCTCACCGAGCGGGCGAGCGAGTACGTGGGCCGCGACCACGGGGACCAGCCGTGGCTGCTCAACCTGAACTTCACCACCCCGCACTGGCCGTGGATCGCCGACGGGGACGAGCAGGAGAGCGCCGAGGTCGTACGGAGGATCAGGGCGGGGGACGCGCGGGCGCTCTTCCACACCGACGGCGGGTCCGTGGAGAAGTACGCGGAGATGGTCGAGGACCTGGACCGCTCGATCGGGAAGGTGCTCGCCGCTCTGAAGGAGTCGGGGCAGGAGAAGGACACCCTCGTCTTCTTCGCCTCCGACAACGGCGGTGAGCGCTTCTCGTACAACTGGCCGCTGTCCGGCAACAAGTCGTCCCTGCAGGAGGGCGGCATCCGGGTGCCGACGATCGTGCGCTGGCCGGCCAGGCTCGACGGCGGGCAGGTCAGTCACGAGCCGGTCTTCACGCCGGACTGGACGGCGACGCTGCTGGAGGTCGGCGGCGCCCGGCCCGACCCCGCGTACCCGCTCGACGGGACCAGCCTCGCCGGATATCTGCTGCGCGGGACGGAGTTGAAGGAGCGCGATCTGTTCTGGCGGGTGCGCGGGGAGCGGGCCGTGCGCCGGGGCGACTGGAAGTACTACCGGGGCAAGGGCGGCGCGGACCAGCTGTTCCACCTGGCCGCCGACCGGCGCGAGCAGGCCGACCGGGCCGCCGACGAGCCGGAGCTGCTGGCCGAGCTGAAGGCGGTCTGGGAGAAGACGAACACGTCGCTCCTCCCGTACCCGTCGTGATGCCCGACGTCACCGGTCCGCGGCCATGCTGAGGCCGGTGCCGTCGGGTGCCTCCAGGGTCATGCCGTCGCCCTGGATGTCGTAACTCGCCCTGCCGTCGAGGACGTTCCGCATCGCCTTCTCCACCTCGGCCGCCGCGCCGACGCAGCCCATCTTGGTGCTGGTCAGCGGGCCGAAGGTGATGTGGCCGTTCTTGACGGTGGCCTTGGCGCCGCCGCTGTTGCAGCCGAGGCGGACGTCGACCCGGCCGTCCTCGCGGAAGACGAGCCGGGCCCGGCCCTGGGCGGGCTTCGGGAGGGACCGCGTGGTCTCGTCCGCGCTCAGGCCCGTGACGTTCCACTTGGTGCCGAGCAGCTTCGCGTCGCGCTGCTTGACCAGGGTGACCGTGTCGCCGTCCGGGCCGGTCAGGGTCAGCCGGTCGTTCCCCCGGGCCTTGACGGTGTTCTCGGCGGCGAGGGCGCGGGCGAGGCTCTTCTCGAAGGCGCGCTGCTTCCTGTCGGCGCAGTACATGTCCGTGACGGCGGACTTCCCCAGGTCGACGGTGTCGTCGGCGACGTGGGCCCGGGCGTCGAAGTGGTTGCAGCCGTAGCTGCCGCGGACGCGCGCGGCGGACACGAACTCCACGTACGCGCCGCTCGGCGCCTTCGTCGTCGTCCCGTCGACGGTCATGCTCCGTACGGTCCAGTGGACGCCGGCGACCGGTGTCCCGCCGACCTGCACCGGGTCGGGGGCCCGCACCGAGCCGGGGTCCTTCCCCGGCCCGGGGGCCTTCTCGTTTCCGCAGGCCGCGACCGTGGCGAGGGCCGCCACGGGCAGGACTGCGGTGACCAGCAAACGGGCGCCGCGGGTGCTGCGTTGCGTGAACATGCCGATGCGACGGGACGGACCCGCCGATCGGTTCCGTCCCGCCGTGCGATTCACGCCATGATCGGCAACAGGGCCTCCAGATCGGCCCGTTCGCCGCTGGCGCTGATGAGCGCGTCGTCGAGCGCCGCCTTCCACGTCGTACGTCCCGTGGCCAGGCGGAGCCAGGTGAGCGGGTCGGTCTCCACGACGTTCGGCGGAGTGCCGCGGGTGTGCCGCGGGCCCTCGACGCACTGGACGACCGCGAACGGCGGGATCCGTACCTCGGTGGAGCCGCCGGGCGCCTTCGCGGCGAGGGCGTCGGCGAGGAACCGGGTCGCCGCGGCCGTCAGCTGCCGCTCGACGGGCAGGTCGAGGCCGGGCACCGCGTCGTTCAGGTCGTCGGTGTGCACGGCGAGTTCGACGGCGCGGGTGACCAGGACGTCGGTGAGGCTCAGCACGCCGAACCGGTGGGCGACGGGCCGGCCGCCGTCGAGCCCCGCGGGCAGGTACGTGTCGAGCCCCGCGGTGGTCCTCTCGTACAGCTCGCTCAGCGGGGCGCCGGCCGCCAGCTCCTTGACGCCGACGGCGACCGCGGGAGCGTGCGGCGCGGACAGGGCCGGGTAGTCCATGAGGCTCAGGTCGGTGCGGGCCGGGGCGGGTTCGGCCAGGCACCGGGGCAGCATGCCGACGGCCATGGTGAAGTGCGCGGCGAGGTCCTTGACCGTCCAGTCGCCGAGCCGGGTCGGGGCGGCGAGCTGCTCGGGCGTGAGGGCCTCGACGGCCGCGCGGACCGCGGCGAACTGGGCGAGGACGGCGACCCTGAGCTTCTCGTGGTCGTAGGAACGCGCGCGCTTCTTGGGTGTCTTCGGCGGGGCCATGACCGCGACCCTACGCCCGCACCGCGAAGCCGCTCAGGCCCTTTTCGACCAGCGCGAAGGCCCGCTCGGCGCGCTCGGCGGCGCTCGCGGCGACCTGCTCCGCGGACTCCCCCGCCATCAGCCGGCGGTGGTGCTCGGAGATCAGGGCGCTGCGCACCCCGACCAGCTGCGCCGCGGCGACGGCGGAGAGCAGCTCGTCGCCGGTCTCCTCGGTGAGGGCCTCGGCCACAAGGCGTTCACTGTGCGCCGACCAGAGGAAGGCGCGCTTCATCAACGTCGGTGTGGTCCTGATGAGTTGGACCAGGTCCAGCTGGCGGGACTGGCCGCTCAGCCCGACCGACGCGTCGCGCGCCGCGACCATCTCCAGGAACTGCCGGCGCGCCGCGTCGACCGCCGACTCCCCCTCGGCGCGCCCGCGCACGGCCTCGACGAGGTCCTCGATGTGCTCCTCCATGGGGCCCATGAGGAGGTCTTCCTTGGTCTTGAAGTAGTTGAAGACCGTCATCTTCGAGACCTCGGCGGCCTCGGCGATCTGCGCGACGGAGACCTTCTCGTACCCGTGCTCCAGGAACAGGTCCACGGCGACGCTCCACACCCGGACCGTGGTCTGTCTCTTCTTGCGCTCGCGCAGCCCGAGCCCGTCGTCCGCCATGCCAACACTGTACCAAGATGAAATTTGAGCCGAGATTAAATATTGACCGAGTACATTTTCTGCGGCAGGATGAGCCGCATGCCTCCTCCCACGGCTCCCATGAGCGCGGCCCATCGCGCGATCGCCCTGTTCGTCTGCCTCTTCGCGATCGTCCTCGCCGTGCTGGACATGCAGATCGTCTCGGCGGCGGCCGTGCCGATCGTCCGCGACCTCGACCCGGCCCACGGCATCGATCAGTTCCCCTGGCTGGTCAGCGCGTTCGCGCTCGCCTCGGCCGCGATGCTGCCGCTGTACGGGAAGCTCTGCGACACCTTCGGCGCCAAGCGCGTGTTCCTCGGCGCGGTCGCCACGTTCCTGCTCGGCTCCGCGCTGTGCGGACTCGCCCGGTCCATGGGGCAGTTGATCGCCGCCCGCGCCGTGCAGGGCCTGGGCGGCGGCGGTCTGATGAGCGTGACGATGGTGGTGATCGCGCACCTGCGCCCCGAGGAGGACGGCGACGAGGAGGACGGCAAAGGGGGCGGCGGGATCGGCGGCATCGTCGCGGGCGGCGGCATGGCGCTCGGCCCCTGGCTCGGCGGCTTCCTCTCCGATCACGCGAGCTGGCGCTGGATCTTCTACGTGAACCTGCCGATCGGCCTCGCCGTCCTCGTCGCGGGCGCGCTGGTCCTCAGGCTCCCGGAACACCCCGTTCGCCGCCCCCTCGACTGGGCGGGCGCGGGCCTGGCCGCCGCGTTCTCCACGGCGCTGCTGCTGGTCACGGACTGGGGCGGCAAGAAGTACGCCTGGTCGTCACCGGAGATCGTCGGCCTGCTGTGCGCGGCGGCGGCGACGCTCGGCCTGTTCCTGTGGCGGCAGACCCGGGCGGCCGATCCGGTCCTGCCGCTGTCCCTGTTCCGCGTCCCCGAACTGCGCTGGGGTTTCGTCGTCCAGGGCATCACCGGCGCCGCGATGATGTGCGCGATCTACTACGTCCTGGTCTACCTCCAGGTCGCCCGGGGCCTGTCCAGCTCCGCCGCGGGCCTGTACCTGCTGCCGATGGCCGTCGGCATGACGACGGTCGGCATGGTCACCGGCCGGCTCGGCCTGTCGGCGCGGACGCTCACCCTCGCCGGCACCCTGACCATGGCGACGGTCTTCGTCCTCCTCGCGACGACCGTGACCCCCGGCACCTCGCTCTGGCTGATCCGCGCCGAACTCCTGCTGGCCGGCGCCGGGTTCGGCCAACTCATCGGCACCCTGGTCCAGTTGGTGCAGAGCGCGGCCCCGCGCCCGCTGCTCGGCGTGGCCACGACGAGCATCCGCTTCTTCCAGACCCTCGGCAACGCCCTGGGCGCCGCCCTCTTCGGCACCCTCCTCTTCCGCCTCTTCGACGGGGACGTGGGCGCGATCCCGTCCCTGCCCGGCGCTCAACACACCTCTGCCGTCACGGAGTTCGTCCACGCCACCGACGTCGTGTTCTGGTGCGGGGCGGGCGTGATGCTGCTCGGGACGGTGCTGGCCACGCGGTTGCCGCGCGGGCGCACGAGGGCCCCGGCCGGAACACGTCCGGACGGGGCCCTCGGTCACGTACCGCAAGAGGTCCGTGAAAGCGCCGGCTAGGCAGGCCCTACGCCAGCAGCGCCGGGATCGTGTTCTCGTGCGCCTCGCGCAGTTCGTCGAGGGAGAGCGCGAACTCGCCCTGGACGTCGACCGAGTCGCCGTCGACGACACCGATGCGGGTGACGGGCAGGCCGCGTGCCCCGCACATGTCGTTGAAGCGGAGCTCCTCGCTGCGCGGGATCGCCACGACCGCGCGGCCGGCCGACTCCGAGAACAGGAAGGTGAACGCGTCGAGACCGTCCGGGACGATCAGGCGCGCGCCCTTCCCGCCGAGCAGCGCCGACTCGACCACGGCCTGGATGAGGCCGCCGTCGGACAGGTCGTGCGCGGCGTCGATCATGCCGTCGCGGGAGGCCGAGATGAGGATCTCGCCGAGCAGGCGCTCGCGCTCCAGGTCGACCTGCGGGGGCAGACCGCCGAGGTGGTCGTGCACGACCTGCGACCAGGCCGAACCGCCGAACTCCTCGCGGGTGTCACCGAGCAGGTAGAGGAGCTGGCCCTCTTCCCGGAAGGCGACCGGGGTGCGCCGGGCGACATCGTCGATGACACCGAGCACGGCCACGACCGGGGTCGGGTGGATCGCCGCCTCGCCCGTCTGGTTGTACAGCGAGACGTTGCCGCCGGTGACCGGGGTGCCGAGCTGGAGGCAGCCGTCGGCGAGACCGCGGATGGCCTCGGCGAACTGCCACATGACGGCCGGGTCCTCGGGCGAACCGAAGTTCAGGCAGTCGGAGACCGCGAGGGGCTTGGCGCCGGTGGTGGCGACGTTGCGGTACGCCTCCGCCAGCGCGAGCTGCGCGCCCGTGTACGGGTCGAGCTTCGCGAACCGGCCGTTGCCGTCCGTCGCGATGGCGACGCCGAGGCCGGTCTCCTCGTCGATGCGGATCATGCCCGAGTCCTCGGGCTGCGCGAGGACCGTGTTGCCCTGCACGAAGTGGTCGTACTGCGAGGTGATCCACTTCTTCGACGCCTGGTTCGGCGAGGAGACGAGCGCGAGGACCTGGGCCTTCAGCTCGTCGCCCGAACCGGGCCGCGGCAGCTTGCCCGCGTCGTCGGCCTGCAGCGCGTCCTGCCACTCGGGGCGGGCGTAGGGGCGCTCGTAGACCGGGCCGTCGTGCGCGACCGTGCGCGGGTCGACGTCGACGATCTTCTCGCCGTGCCAGAAGATCTCCAGGCGGTCGCCGTCGGTCACCTCACCGATGACGGTGGCGATGACGTCCCACTTCTCGCAGATCTCCAGGAAGCGGTCGACCTTCGAAGGCTCCACGACGGCGCACATGCGCTCCTGCGACTCGCTCATGAGGATCTCCTCGGGCGAGAGCGTGGAGTCGCGCAGCGGTACGTCGTCCAGCTCGACGCGCATACCGCCCGAGCCGTTGGACGCCAGCTCGGAGGTGGCACAGGAGATGCCGGCCGCGCCGAGGTCCTGGATGCCGACGACGAGCTTCTCGGCGAACGCCTCCAGGGTGCACTCGATGAGGAGCTTCTCCTGGAACGGGTCGCCGACCTGCACGGCCGGACGCTTCGACGGCTTGGCGTCGTCGAAGGTCTCGGAGGCCAGGATCGAGGCGCCACCGATGCCGTCGCCGCCCGTGCGGGCGCCGTACATGATGACCTTGTTGCCCGCGCCGGACGCCTTCGCGAGGTGGATGTCCTCGTGCCGCATGACGCCGATGGCACCGGCGTTGACCAGCGGGTTGCCCTGGTAGCAGGCGTCGAAGACGACCTCGCCGCCGATGTTCGGCAGGCCCAGGCAGTTGCCGTAGCCGCCGATGCCGGCGACGACGCCGGGCAGCACGCGCTTGGTGTCGGGGTGGTCGGCCGCGCCCATCCGCAGCGGGTCGACGACGGCGACCGGGCGCGCGCCCATCGCGATGATGTCGCGCACGATGCCGCCGACGCCGGTGGCCGCGCCCTGGTAGGGCTCGACGTACGACGGGTGGTTGTGCGACTCGACCTTGAAGGTGACGGCGTAGCCCTGGCCGACGTCGACGACGCCGGCGTTCTCACCGATGCCGACGAGCATCGCGTCGGACTGCGGGGCCTTCTCGCCGAACTGGCGCAGGTGCACCTTGGACGACTTGTACGAGCAGTGCTCGGACCACATGACCGAGTACATGGCGAGCTCGGCGCCGGTCGGGCGGCGGCCGAGGATCTCGACGACCCGCTCGTACTCGTCCTTCTTCAGGCCGAGTTCGGCCCAGGGGAGATCGACGTCGGGGGTCTGTGCGGCGTTCTCTACGGTGTCGAGGCTCATGAGGCGGCGACCAGCTTCTTGAGGATCGAGGTGAAGAAGGGCAGGCCGTCGGTGCGGCCGGACCCGACGAGGGGCTCCACGGCGTGCTCCGGGTGCGGCATCAGACCGACGACGTTGCCCGCCGCGTTCGTGATGCCGGCGATGTCACGGAGCGAGCCGTTCGGGTTGACGTCCAGGTAGCGGAAGACGACCCGGCCCTCGGCCTCCAGCTCGTCGAGCGTGTGCTCGTCGGCGACGTAGCGCCCGTCCATGTTCTTCAGCGGGATGTGGATCTCCTGGCCCGCCTCGTAGTCGGCGGTCCACGCCGTGCCCGCGTTCTCCACCCGCAGCTTCTGGTCGCGGCAGATGAAGTGCAGGTGGTCGTTGCCGAGCATCGCGCCGGGGAGCAGGTGGGCCTCGGTGAGGACCTGGAATCCGTTGCAGATACCCAGCACCGGGAGGCCGGCCTTCGCCTGGTCGATCAAGGTCTCCATGACGGGCGAGAAGCGCGAAATGGCGCCCGCGCGCAGGTAATCGCCGTAGGAGAATCCGCCGGGCAGGACCACCGCGTCGACCTGCTTCAGGTCCTTGTCCTTGTGCCAGAGAGCGACCGGCTCCGCGCCGGCGAGGCGGATCGCGCGCTGGGTGTCCCGGTCGTCGAGGGAACCCGGAAAGGTGACGACGCCAATACGAGCGGTCACTTTTCGGCTCCCGCGACAAGCTCCTCGACCTTGACGGTGAAGTTCTCGATCACGGTGTTGGCGAGGAAGGTTTCCGCCAGCTCGTGGATACGGGCGAGCGCGGCGTCATCCACCGGTCCGTCCACTTCGAGCTCGAAACGCTTTCCCTGACGGACGTCGGAGATGCCGTCGAAACCGAGGCGCGGCAGCGCACGCTGCACCGCCTGGCCCTGGGGGTCGAGGATCTCCGGCTTGAGCATGACGTCGACTACGACGCGTGCCACTGGCACTCCCGGTGTGTGGTGCTGAGCAGGTCCGTTCAGAGTACCCGCCCAAATCTTCTACTCGCGTAGACAGTAGGAAGCTACGAGAGCCGGATCACGTTACGGCAACGACATCAGATCCGCACGGAAAATTAAGGGAAAGACTCCGGATATCCGGAGACACAGACACGCGGAGGTTTTTAAATGGTCTTCCCAGTGCAATGTCGGACAGGGTAAAAAGGAAATGGCAGATACCGGCAACAGGCCTGAACTCGGGCCGCAACATTGCCCGAGCTTTGCCTGACAACTGCTGGACAACGGCGGAACAGTCGACATCACCGCACGTCAAAGCGGGGATGCCGGACGAAGGGACCGATATTCGTGGCGCAGCGTGTCGTGGTCACTCTCTTTGACGACATCGACGGCTCAGAAGCGGCGGAAACGGTCGCCTTCGGTCTCGACGGCAAGTCGTACGAGATCGACCTGAATCGAGACAACGCGAAACAGCTCCGCACGGCGCTCGCCCCGTTCCTGCAGGCCGGGCGCAAGCGGTCGGGCAAGACGGCCGGCCGGGCGGAGAAGGTGTTCAAGCACACGGCAGTGAGCCCGGACCCGGCCGCCGTCCGCGCCTGGGCCCGCTCGAACCAGCTCGACGTGCCGCCGCGCGGCCGCATCCCGAAGCGGATCTACGAGGAGTTCGCCAAGGCCAACTGAGTCCTCGCGCCTTCACCCGGCCTCCACGTCAGGAGCCCCTCGCGGCAACCGACTTGCGCTGCACCCCCGACGGTCGGTTAGAGTCTGGAGCACGCCGAGGGGCAAGGCCGACAGGCCGAACCTCACGACCGTGCGGGTGTAGTTCAGTAGTAGAACATCCCCCTTCCAGGGGGAAGGCGCAGTGTGCAATTCCTGTCACCCGCTCCGCATCGCGTACCGATCACCCTTCTGGGTGCGGTAGGCTGGTGCTCGCGCCGATCAGTGAGAGCTGGTCGGAGGCAATGCGAACGTAGCTCAGTTGGTAGAGCGCAACCTTGCCAAGGTTGAGGTCGCGAGTTCGAACCTCGTCGTTCGCTCCAGTTCGGAAGGCCCGGATCCATCAGGATCCGGGCCTTCCGCGTTTCCCGCGCCCGACCTGACATTTGTCATGTACGTCGATGACAGCGCGCACTGCCACCCGGCCTCCGCCCCTGGAAGGCTCGAGTCATGACCAACAACGAGCGCGTGATCGACGTCACTGATCTGCGCCGCGTGTACGGGGACACGAAACAGGGGCCCTTCGAAGCGGTGCGCGGAGTGAGTTTCTCCGTGGGCCGCGGCGAGCTCTTCGCACTCCTCGGCACCAACGGCGCCGGCAAGACCTCCACCCTCGAACTCCTCGAAGGACTCGCGGCGCCGGCCGACGGGCAGGTGCGGGTGCTCGGCCACGACCCGTACACCGAACGGGACCTGGTGCGGCCCCGGATCGGTGTGATGCTCCAGGAGGGCGGGTTCCCCGGCGAGCTGACCGTCGCCGAGACCACCCGCATGTGGGCCGGGTGCACGAGCGGGGCACGGCCCGTCGACGAGGCGCTGGAGATGGTCGGCCTCGGCGGCCGCCGCACGGTGCGCGTCAAGCAGCTGTCCGGCGGGGAGAAGCGGCGGCTCGACCTCGCGCTCGCGCTGCTCGGACGCCCCGAGGTGCTCTTCCTCGACGAACCGACCACCGGGCTCGACGCCGAAGGGCGCCAGGAGACCTGGGAGTTGGTGCGCCGGCTGCGCGCCGACGGCACCACCGTGCTGCTGACCACGCACTACCTCGAAGAGGCCGAGGAGCTCGCGGACCGGCTCGCGATCCTGCACGAGGGGCGGATCGCCGCCGAGGGAACCGTCGACGAGGTCGTCGCGGCCCAGCCGTCCCGGATCTCGTTCGAGCTGCCCGACGGGTACTTCGTCGGGGACCTGCCCCCGCTGGCCCCGCTCGGGGTGAGCGGCCACGAGGTCGAGGGACGCACCGTACGACTGCGTACGGACGAACTGCAGCGGACCGCCACCGGGCTGCTCGTGTGGGCCCGGGACGCGGACGTGGAACTGCGGCGGCTCGATGTGCGCGGGGCCTCGTTGGAGGAGGCGTTCCTGCGGATCGCGCGGGACGCGAAGACCTCGGCCGGCGCGGGCGATGCGGCCGGTGCGTCGGTTCCGGAGAAGGAGATGGCGGGATGAGCACGGTAGCGATGACCACCTCCGCGGGTCGGCTCAAGGCGCTCGCGCGGGCCGAGTTCACGCTCATCGGGCGGAGCAAGGGCGTGCTGTTCACGGCGGTGTTCGTGCCGCTCGTGCTGCCCTTCAGCGTCTCCCGGTCCGTGGACAAGAGCACTCTGAAGGACGCCGGGCTCGACCTCGGCACCGTCATGATCTCCTCGGCGATCGCCTTCTCGCTGCTGTTCGCCGTGTACAGCTCGCTGGTGAGCGTGTACGCCTCCCGGCGCGAGGAACTCGTCCTCAAGCGGCTGCGCACGGGGGAACTGCGCGACCTGGAGATCCTCGCCGGGGCCGCCGTGCCGTCCGTCGTGATCGGGCTCGTGCAGTGCGTGGCGGTGGCCGGCGTGTGCGCGGTGGCGCTGGACGCCGGGGCGCCGGACGCGCCGCAACTGGTCGTGCTCGGCGTGCTGTTGGGCATCCCGCTGTGTGTCGCCCTCGCCGCCTTCACGACGGTCTTCAGCCGCAGCGTGGAGAGCGCGCAGGTCGCCGCGATGCCGATGCTGCTCGTCTCGATGATCGGCTCCGGCGGGATCGTCCCGCTGGAGGTGTTCCCCGACAAGCTGGCGGCCGTCTGCGAGCTGCTCCCCCTGACGTCGGCGCTCACGCTGGTGCGGGGCGGCTGGAGCGGCATCCTGACCGGCGGGGAGTCCTTGAAGGCGATCGTCGTGGCGGTGGCCTGGATCGTCGTGGCCGTGTTTGCTGTGCGGAAGCGGTTCCGGTGGGAACCTCGGCGCTGACGGCAGGAGGATCTTCGGTGGCGCGGGTTCGGTGGCGGGACCGCAGCAAGGTCGAGCGCGTGGAGTGGCAGAGCCGGTTCACGCTGGGCGCGGTCAACTGGTTGTTCCTGCTCGCCTGGTCGGGCACCGGTCTCGCCGGGAGCCTGCGGGGCGAGCGCACCGCGTTCGCCCTCGGGGTCGCACTGGTCGTGGTGAACGCCGCCCAGTGCCTGGTCGCCGGCCGGCACACGAGCCTCGCCCTCGATCAGTACCTCGGGCGCGGGCCGGTGCCCCGGGCCCTGACGGTCACCGCCGGGGCCCTCACCCTTGCCGCGTTCGCGCTGATCGCGGCCATCGTGGCCACCGACAGCAACCGCGACGGACTGATCGCGATGCCGCTGCTGTTCGCGCCGATGCCCTTCGCCGGGGCCTACTCGCTGATGGTGCCGGTCCGCCGGTTCGTGCGGCAGGCGGCCGTGGTCATCGCGGTCGTCCTCGCGTGCAGCGCGGTCCTCGGGCACGCCTCGGTGAGCCTGGTCGCCGAGGCCGGGCTGCTCGCCCTGAGCGCCGCGATCGCGCTCGCCTCCTACCGGTGCAGCGCCTGGAACCTCTCCGTCGTGTGGGAGTCCGAGCGGTCCCGCGAGGTCGAGGCCCGGCTCGCCGTCGCCGAGGAGCGGCTGCGCTTCGGGCGCGACCTGCACGACGTCATGGGCCGCAATCTCTCGGTCGTGGCCCTGAAGAGCGAACTCGCCGTGCAGCTGGCCCGGCGCGGACGCACCGAGGCGGCCGTCGCGCAGATGGTCGAGGTGCAGCGCATCGCGCAGGAGTCGCAGAAGGAGGTACGTGATGTCGTACGGGGATATCGCGAGGCCGACCTGACCGTCGAACTGGTCGGTGCGCGGGGCGTGTTGGACGCGGCCGGGATCGCGTGCACGGTGACGGGCTCGGCCGCCGGGCTGCCGGGCGAGGTGCAGTCGGCGCTCGCCTGGGTGGTACGGGAGGCCACCACGAACGTACTGCGGCACGGGGACGCGAAGTCCTGTCGGGTGACGGTGGAGAACAAGGCGGAAGGGGTCGTGCTGACCGTGGAGAACGACGGGGCCGCGGCGGCCGCCCAGGGCGGTCGTGGGTCCGGGCTCGCCGGGCTGCGGGAGCGGCTCGCCCAGGTGAACGGGACGCTGGAGGCGGGTGTGGTGCGCGAAGGGGTGTTCCGGGTCATGGCCGTCGTGCCGTCGGTACCGGCGCGGCAGCCCGAGCCGGAGGGGGTCCGATGACCCTGCGCGTCCTGCTCGCCGACGACGAGCACCTCATCCGCGGGGCCCTCGCCGCCCTTCTCGCCCTCGAGGACGACCTCGTCGTGGTCGCCGAGGCCGCCACCGGGCCCGAGGCGCTGGCCATGGCGCGGGCGCACAAGCCGGACGTCGCCGTGCTCGATCTGCAGATGCCGGGCGCCGACGGTGTGAGCGTGGCCACATCGATCCGGGACGAACTGCCCGGCTGCCGCACCATGATCGTGACCAGCCACGGGCGCCCTGGACATCTGAAGCGGGCCCTCGCGGCCGGGGTGCGCGGGTTCGTGCCGAAGACCGTGAGCGCGCAGCAACTCGCCGAGATCATCCGCACCGTGCACGCCGGAAACCGTTACGTGGACCCGGAGTTGGCGGCCGACGCGATCTCCTCCGGCGACTCCCCGCTGACCGCCCGCGAGGCCGAGGTGCTGGAACTGGCGGCGGACGGGGCGCCCGTCACGGAGATCGCCGAGCGGGCCGCGCTGTCCCCGGGGACGGTGCGCAACTATCTCTCGTCGGCCGTGTCCAAGCTGGGGGTGGAGAACCGTCACGCGGCGGTGCGTCTCGCACGCGAGCGGGGTTGGGTATAGTTGGCGTCGCGCTTCGGCGCACGGGACACCACCCCGGTGGTGCCTGCGAACGTAGCTCAGTTGGTAGAGCGCAACCTTGCCAAGGTTGAGGTCGCGAGTTCGAACCTCGTCGTTCGCTCCATGAAGAAGAGCCCCGGTCCCTACGGACCGGGGCTCTTCTCGTTCTACGGCTTCCGCTTCTCCGGTTTCTCCGGCTTCTACGACCAGCTCTGGCCGGTGAGCAGCTCGTACGCCTCGATGTACTTGGCGCGCGTCGCGGCGACGACCTCCTCGGGGAGGGCGGGCGGCGGGGTCTCGCTCTTGCGGTCCCAGCCGGAGGCCGGCGAGGTCAGCCAGTCCCGTACGAACTGCTTGTCGTAGCTCGGCTGCGCGCGGCCCGGCTGCCACTGGTCGGCCGGCCAGAAGCGGGACGAGTCCGGGGTGAGCACCTCGTCCGCGAGGATCAGCGTGCTCGTTCCGTCCGGGGCCCTGTCGAACCCGAACTCGAACTTGGTGTCCGCCAGGATGATGCCGCGCTCGCGCGCGATGTCCCGGGCCCGGCTGTACACGGCGAGCGTGGCCTGGCGCAGCTGCGCGGCGGTGTCCGCGCCGACCTGGCGGGCCACTTCCTCGTAACTGACGTTCTCGTCGTGCTCGCCGACCGCGGCCTTGGTGGCGGGCGTGAAGATCGGGGCGGGCAGCTCCGAGCCGTCCTCCAGGCCCTCGGGCAGCGCGAGACCGCAGACCGTGCGGGACTCGTTGTACTCGACCAGGCCGGAACCGGTGAGGTAGCCGCGGGCGACCGCCTCCACCGGGACCATGTCGAGGCTCTTGCAGATGAGGGTGCGGCCCGCCCAGTCGGCCGGGGCGCTCTCGGGCAGGTCCTCGTCGGCAGCGGACAGGACGTGGTTCGGGATCAGGTCCTGGAGTTGGTCGAACCACCACAGGGAGAGCTGGGTGAGGACCCTGCCCTTGTCCGGGATCAGGCTGGGCAGCACCCAGTCGTACGCGGACAGGCGGTCGGTGGCGACCATCACGAGGTCGCCCGTCTCGTTGCGGTACAGGTCCCGCACCTTGCCGGTGTGGAGATGCACCAGGCCCGGCACCTGCGGCGGCTCGGGCTTTTCGACGAATCCGGACACGGTTCCTCCCCGTGGTTCTGTACGAGTGCTCTCGATTGTCCCGTACGGGGAGACGAGTTCTGGCCACGGGTCGGGCGCGGGGCTGTGTGCTCAGTCTCGTTTGCAGATGCGGTCGAGGAGGTTGGCCGTCGCGCGCTGGACTCGGGGGTCGACGTGCCCGGGCCGGTCCAGGGCCGGGGACCAGGCGAACGTCCCGGACGCGAAGACCAGCGCGCCGGACGGCGCCCGGTACAGCGAGGTCTCCTGGTGGCGGCGGACCTTGTCGCCGTCCCGGTACGGGGAGTGGGCCAGCAGGATCCGGTCCTGATGCTCGGGCAGGGCCGTGCGCGGGAAGTAGCGGTCGGCCTCGCCGGCGACCAGTCCCTCGATCTCGTCTCCGTCGTGGGCGCCGGTCGCCTCCCACAGCCAGTGGTCCGCGTTCCGTACGACCAAGGGGTGCGGCTCGGGGACGCGGCCCGCGTACTGGATCCCCAGGAGTTGCTGCTCGGGCCGGTCGATCTCCCGCCACAGGGTCGCCTTGCCCGGGCCTCTGCGCTTGCGGCAGGTGAGGAGGCGGTCGGGGACACCGGACGGGGACGGGCCCAACTCCACCTGCCAGTACATGGTGTTGGCGGAGAGGAAGACGAGGGAGGTGCCGTGCTCGCGGGCCTGCTCGGTGGTACGGCGCATGTTCGCCGACCAGTACTCGTCGTGGCCGGGGAAGACCAGTCCGCGGTACCGGGTCGGGTCGATGCGGCCCGCGTGCAGGTCGCGGGCGTCGGCGTACGCCAGGTCGTAGCCGTACCGCTCCGCCCAGCGGATGAAGTCGTAGGCGTGGCCGACGTGGAGGGGGAGGCCCGCGCCCGCGTACGGGCGGTCGAAGGAGACCGTGATCGCGGCCTCGCTCTCGCCGAGCAGCCGGCCCTCCTCGTCCCACGCGTGGTAGAGGCTGGCGCCGGTGTGCCCGTCCTCCGGGTACAGGTTGTACGCCTGCCACGTGATGTCCGGCAGGAGGAGGAGCAGATCGGCCGGATTCGTGTCGCGGACCGTGAACGGGACGTGCGACCGGTAGCCGTCGAGGGTGGTGAGGACGGCCACGTACGCCCCCACGTTCCAGTGCGAGGGGATCTGCAGGCGCCAGGACTGCCACCAGTGGTGGCAGGAGACCGTGCGGTCCACCGAGAGGGGCGGCGGCTGGACGATGCCGGAGAGCCGGGGGCTCGTGGTGATCTTGCGGGCGCCGTCGCCCGCGTAGTGGCCGATCCGGTAGATGTCCACGGTGAACTGCTGGGGCGGGTCGACCGTGATGTGGAAGTCGATGGCCTCGCCGGGGGCGGCCGCGCCGGTGGAGGTGAAACCCTTGATCTGGCGGTGCACGTCGTCGGCGGAACGGGGGCCGCTGGTGCGCGGGCTGGGAATGGCGGCGCTGTTCGTGGAGCCGGGCTGCGGGGCGTGCTCCAGGTCCACGTACCAGGGAACGACCTGACCCGTGTCGTCGAAGTAGTGCTCGCTGCCGCGCAGCCAGGGCAGCGGGCCCTGGCCGAAGGGGTCGCTCACCGCGTGCGCCATCGCGCCGGACTCCCAGCGGGGTGTGCGGGGGCGCGGGGGCGGGGCGGCGCCCTGCCGCGCCTGCTCCTCCGGGTGCCCTGCCCTGTCAGGCCCCAGCGCCATGCCTGCTCCCTCCCTCGCTCCCCCGAGCCGGCCCACGCGGATGTCCGCGTCCGGGCTCTGGTGCGTCCGGTTCGGTGCGTCCTGGCTGCTGCGTCCGGGCTGCTGTGTCCGTCCGTCGCATCCCGTGCGCCGAGTCCGTCTGGTGCGCCTGTGTGGTGCGGTTTGTGTGCCTGTCCGGCACGTCTGGGTGGTGCGTCCATATGTTGTGTCCGCGACCGGTCCCAGCACATCACATAACGCACGCAGTCCGTCACCGTTCGTCGTGAATTGGCGAGACTGGAACGCTTCCCTCCGGTGCACGCTCCGGGACGCACGGGGTCATACCAGGCGTACGGGCTTCTCCGGGCGGATGCCGAGCCGGGCCAGCCAGCACTTGAGGGGCTCGGGGTCGCCGTCCTCGACCAGGCTCAGGACGCGGGGCGCGAGGTCGGCCGCCCGCTCGCCGTCGACGAGGAGCGACGGGCCGTCCAGCCAGTCCAGGCCCGGGGTCGCGCCGGCCGTGTCCACGGCGGCGCAGCACACCATCGCGGTGACGTGGTCGGACAGCAACTCGCGTCCGGTGCGCGGGGGCTGGAGCGGGAAGAGCGGCAGCGCGCCCTCGTCCCACAGCGCCCCGTCCGGGCCCTGGCCCGCGGTGGCGACCGGCGGCGCCGGACGCTCCTGCTCCTCGCGGGCCAGCTCGGCGCTGAGCCCGGCGGAGAGGGTGTCGACCTCGGGGCGGGGGGCGGGGTCGAGGTCGTGGTCGAGGTCCTCGATGTCGACCTCTGTCTCGGCCTCGGGCCCGGTCGTCCGGAGCTGGGCCTCCGGCCGGGGGGGATCCTCGGCGGTGGTGTCAGGGGTCTCGGGGGTCTCGGGGGTCTCGGGGGTCTCGGGGGTCTCGGGGGTCTCGGCGGACGCCGCGAGGTGGTCGAGGACCCGGGCGAGGGTGGGGCCCTCGGAGGACGCGGCGGAGGTGTCGGGGCGGTGCACGCCGAGCGTGTCCAGGACCCGGTGCAGGCGTGCCGCGTCGATGCGCCACTTGCGGTCCACGACCTCGTCCGGGTACTCCTGCCAGTCCACCGGCGCCCAGTCGGGGCCGGACTCGGCGGGGCCGCCGTGGAAGAGGCGGGCGGCGAGCAGGGAGGCCGCCTCGTCGACGGTGCCGGGCTCCTCCAGCAGGTCGCAGGCGGGGCGCTCGCCGAGCCGGGACGCGAAGACCCCGTTCTGCGCGGCGAGGCGGTCGCGGCGGGAGAGCTCGGTGAGGGCGGCGACCACGCCCGCGTCCAGGCGGGACGGCCAGCGGCCCATCCGCCAGGCGGGCAGTGCCACCCGGGTCAGCAGGCGGTCCCAGCCCGCGTACGCGAGCCCGACCTGCTCCTGCGCGACGATCCTGAGGCCGTAGTCCACAGCCTGTGCACGCTCGGAGGCGGCCGCGGCGACCCCGCGCTCCATCTCGGCGGCGTGGATCCGGCAGCCGCTCAGCATCTGCCGGGCGACCCAGCCGACCCCGCCCAGGACGGTGCGGGCGATCGGCCCGCGCCCGGGGGCGGCGGCGACCGCCACGGCCGCGTCGAGGCCGCGCACGAAGCGCCGGGCGGCGGCTATGTCGGGGTGCGCGCTCGGTCCCGTACCGGCGACGACCGGGGCGAGCACCGCGCGCAGCTCGCCCACCCGCATCCACCACAGGAACGGGGAGCCGATGACCAGGACCGGGGCGGTGGACGCCGCTTCCCCGCTGTCCGACGCCGTCTCCCGGGCGCGCCGGGGCGGGCCGTGGGCCGGGTGCGTCCGGTCCTCGAGCCAGCTGTCGCAGTCCGGGGTGAGCGCTATGGCCGACGGCGCCGGGACGTCGAGCCGGTCGGCCAGGTCGCGCACCAGGCGGTACAGGTCGGGGGCGGTGTCCTCGGCGATCGGGACGGTCGGGCTGACCGCGGGGCGGGCCCGCGCGACGACGAGCGCGACGCCCGCCGCGGCGAGCAGCACGACCGCCGCGACCACGGACACGACGATCCGCGCGACGTCCCAACTCCCGCCCGTCATATGGCCGGTGGCGCCACCGGCGAGCAGCACCACGGACGCGGCCGCGGGCAGCAGAGCCAGCCCTGTCGCCCTGCCGCGGATGCGCAGCACGGCCAGGGCTCGGGAGCGCGCTGCCTGCGCGCCCACTTCCGCACCCATACCGGACACGACCGATGTCACCCCCTGCTGCCTGTGCCTTCTGTCCGACCGAGGGCCGGGGCCCACGACGGAACACTGGTGGCGTTGCTCACTCCCCCACTGTGGCACCCGCCACTGACATCGCAATGCCGGTGGTCCGTCTGGTTCTGTCTCGGTCTGTTCTCCGGCTGTTCTCGGTACGAGACGGTTCCCGACGGGCGGAGGTTCGGCTTCACGGGTGCCTGACCTCCGTGCGCCGCACCCTAGTTGGGCTCCGGGGCCTCGTCAGCCGGATGGGGGCAGCGGTCACCCGATGGAATGGCTTTGGGCAAAGGTGGCTGACATGGCGGCGCCGGGCGGGAGAGGGTGACTCCCGCCCGGCGGCACGTTCCGATCGTGCGCAGTCCGTGTGCTGTCCGTGCTCCGGCCGTGCTCCGGCGGAGTTCTCTCCGAGTTCCGGCCGAGTTTCCGGTCAGCTCTCGGCCGCCGCCTTCGCGGCGATGTCCGTGCGGTGCTGGGAGCCGTCGAGCCCGATGCAGGCCACCGCGGCGTACGCGCGCTCACGGGCCTGCGTCAGGTCGCCGCCCGTCGCCGTGACGGACAGCACGCGACCGCCCGCGCTCACGACCGGCCCGTTCTCGCCGTCGCGCTTGGTCCCGGCGTGCAGGACGTACGCGTACGGGGCATCCTGTGCGGCCACCTCGTCGAGCCCGGTGATCGGGTCGCCGGTGCGCGGGGTGTCCGGGTAGTTGTGCGAGGCGACGACGACCGTGACGGCCGCGTCGTCGCTCCAGCGCAGCGGCTCCAGGTCGGCGAGCGTGCCGGTCGCGGAGGCGAGCAGGACTCCGGCCAGCGGGGTCTGGAGCCGGGCCAGCACGACCTGGGTCTCGGGGTCGCCGAAGCGGGCGTTGAACTCGATGACGCGGACGCCGCGGCTCGTGATGGCGAGACCGGCGTAGAGCAGGCCGGAGAAGGGCGTCCCGCGCCGCTTCATCTCGTCCACGGTCGGCTGCAGGACCGTGTCCAGGACCTCCTGGACCAGCTTCGGGTCGGCCCACGGGAGGGGCGAGTACGCGCCCATGCCGCCGGTGTTCGGGCCCTCGTCGCCGTCGAGCGCGCGCTTGAAGTCCTGGGCGGGCTGGAGCGGGAGGACCGTCTCGCCGTCGGTGATCGCGAAGAGCGAGACCTCGGGGCCGTCGAGGAACTCCTCGATGACGACGCGCTCGCAGGCGCGTCCGTGGGCGCGGGCCAGCTCGATGTCGTCGGTCACGACGACGCCCTTGCCGGCCGCGAGCCCGTCGTCCTTCACGACGTACGGGGCGCCGAACGCGTCCAGCGCCTCGTCGACCTCTTCCGGGGTCGTGCAGACGTAGGAGCGGGCCGTGGGCACGCCCGCGCCGGCCATGACGTCCTTGGCGAACGCCTTGGAGCCCTCCAACTGAGCGGCCTCGCCGGACGGGCCGAAGACGGGGATTCCGGCGTCGCGCACGGCGTCCGCGACGCCCGCCACCAGGGGGGCCTCGGGGCCTACGACGACGAGGTCGGCCTCCAGTTTCTTGGCGAGGGCGGCTACTGCCGCGCCGTCGAGGGCGTCGACCGCGTGCAGCTCGGCGACCTCGGCGATGCCTGCGTTGCCGGGGGCGCAGTGCAGGGCGGAGACGTCGGGGTCGAGGGACATTGAGCGGCACAGGGCGTGTTCGCGGGCGCCGCTGCCGATGACGAGGACCTTCACGCGGTCAGCCTATCCGGCGGGGGCGGGTGCGCTTGTAGGGGCTTCCCAAGGTGGGGTGGGCCGGGGTTTGTGGGTTTCTCCAGGGGAGGGGCCGTGGGGTGGGGGCGCGGGGAACCGCGCGCCCCTGAGAGACGGGCCCAGCTCGCCATGCGGCGGGAGGGGTCCGTCTCTCTCAGAACTACTCGTTGGTGAATTCCTCGACCACTGTCGCGCCCAGTTCGCGGACGATCAGGTCGTGGCCCGAGAGGGATTTCTCGTCCAGGTCCGGGTCGTCGTCCTCCGGGGTGTCGTCCTCCGCCGAGACCGGCTGGCGGACGGGGGCCGGGGCGGGTGCCGGAGCTGGTGTCGGGGACGGGGCGGGAGCGGGGGACGGAGACGTCGGCTGAGGCGCGGGCGCCGGTGGCGGGGTGTAAACGGGGGGCGCCGCGTAACCGGCACCACCGCCACCGCCGTAGCCGCCGGAGGGCGCCCCGCCGCCCGCGTCGACCGTCGCGTCGATCTTCCACTGCACGTTGAACTGCTCGGCCAGAGCCGCCTTCAGGACGTCCTCGCTGCCGCTGCTCGCGAAGTTGTCGCGGGCGCCCGCGTTCACGAAACCGAGCTGGAGCGTGGTGCCGTCGAAGCCTGTCACCTGGGCGTTCTGGCTGAGCAGGATCCAGGTGAAGCGGCGCTTGTTCTTGACCGCCTCCAGGATGTTCGGCCAGAGGGTGCGCGGGTCCGGGCCGCCGACCGGTGCCGCCGCCATGGGCGCGGCCGGAGCCGGGGCCGCCGGTGCGGCGGCTGTGGGCGCGGGGGCGGACTGCTGCGGCGCGGGCGGCTGCCCGGAACCGGCGGCCGCGGCCGTGGGCCACCCGCCGGGCTTGCGGCCACCGCCCGCCGGGGCCGCGGTGGGCCAGGAGCCCGGGGCCTGCGCGGGAGCAGCGGGGGGTGCGGCCGGCGCGGGCGGTGCGGCCGGCGCCGGAGGCTGGGCCTGGGGCTGGGGCTGGGCCTGCGGAGCGGGTGCGGGTGTGGGCGCAGGTGCCGCCGGGGCAGGTGCCGGAGCGGGGGCCTGGGCCTGCGCCTCTGCCTGAGGAGCCGGGGCGCCGCCGCCCCGTACGGCCGCGCGGGCCGCCGCCGGGCCGCTGCCGGGCGCCACAGGAGGAGCGGAGGGGGCGAAAGGTGCGGGAGGCGCCGCGTGGGCGTCGGGCCCGGGAACGTAGGCCATGGCGGGACCGGGTCCCTGGCCGCCCGGGGTGAAGACGCCGCCGCGCTCGATGCGCTCGAGGCGGGCCATGACGGAGCGCTCGTCGCCGTACGCGGCGGGCAGCAGCACGCGCGCGCAGATCAGCTCGAGCTGGAGCCGCGGTGCGTTGGCGCCGCGCATCTCCGTCAGGCCCTCGTTGACCAGGTCGGCGGCGCGGCTGAGCTCGGCCGCGCCGAACGTGCTCGCCTGCGCCATCATCCGCTCCACGACATCGGCCGGGGCGTCGATGAGCCCCTTCTCCCCGGCGTCGGGGACGGCGGCGAGGATGACGAGGTCGCGCAGCCGCTCCAGCAGGTCCGCCACGAAGCGGCGCGGGTCGTTGCCCCCCTCGATGACGCGGTCCACGACCTCGAAGGCGGCGGCGCCGTCACCGGTCGCGAAGGCCTCGACCACGGAGTCGAGCAGCGAGCTCTCCGTGTATCCGAGCAGGCCCGTCGCCATGGCGTACGTCACACCGTCCTCGGCGGCGCCGGCGAGGAGCTGGTCCATCACGGACATCGAGTCACGCACGGAACCGGCGCCGGCCCGCACGACGAGCGGAAGCACGCCGTCCGCGACGGGGATGTCCTCCTTGCCGCACACCTCACCGAGGTAGTCCCGCAGGGTCCCCGGCGGCACGAGCCGGAACGGGTAGTGGTGGGTCCGCGACCGGATCGTCCCGATGACCTTCTCGGGCTCGGTGGTCGCGAAGATGAACTTGAGGTGCTCCGGCGGCTCCTCGACGACCTTCAGCAGCGCGTTGAAACCCGCCGACGTGACCATGTGGGCCTCGTCGATGATGTAGATCTTGTAGCGGCTGGAGGCGGGCCCGAAGAATGCCTTCTCGCGCAGGTCACGGGCGTCGTCCACACCACCGTGCGAGGCGGCGTCGATCTCGATGACGTCGATCGACCCCGGTCCGTTGCGCGCGAGGTCCTGACAGGACTGGCACTCACCGCACGGCGTCGGAGTGGGACCCTGCTCACAGTTCAGACAGCGGGCCAGGATGCGGGCGCTCGTCGTCTTGCCGCAGCCGCGCGGACCCGAGAACAGGTACGCGTGATTGACCCGGTTGTTCCGCAGCGCCTGCTGCAACGGGTCGGTGACATGCTCCTGCCCGATGACCTCGGCGAACGACTCCGGGCGATAACGGCGGTACAGCGCGAGAGACGACACGTCTACGAGCGTATAGGCGCGCACTGACAACCAGACCCGCTACCAGTCCGGGGCCGGGCCCCGGGAACGCAAACGCCCCCCACGCACCCGCCAGAGCCGACCTACCCTTGCTGCCTTCCGGCCCTGGGGGAGTTCAGTCAGATAGCGCCACGTGAGGGGCTGCGCCAAGAGTACATGCTCCGGCCGGGTGGGAACGAGTTCGCGAGCACTCCTCAACGTCTTGTATTGTTTGCCGCGGAGGATTCGCCTAGAGGCCTAGGGCGCACGCTTGGAAAGCGTGTTGGGGGCAACCCCTCACGAGTTCGAATCTCGTATCCTCCGCCAAGTGCCTCACCGGGCACTAACGTCGAAGGGCCCCACCGCGAGGTGGGGCCCTTCGACGTTGTCCGTCCCAGTTTCAGTTCTCGCCCCAGTTGGGTCCTGGGCCGTCCGTGGACGGCTCCCAGAGAGCGTCGCCAAGGCGTTGCGCCCTGAGGAGCTTTGACACCGAACGCAGTCATGCCCCGCGTCCGGCGCTGCCTTATTCACCCATCACGGGTTGGCCAGCGGCGACTCTGGTCTCGGCGGATCCACGCGAAGCTGTCCATGGTCCCGGGACGATGCCGCGGTCATAGCCCGATCATCCGGACCTTGCTGCCGCACAGCCGGGTCATGTCATCGACATCCGACGTGAGGATGGCGACCGGGCCAGGCTGACGCAAGGCCGCTTCCGCGACGGTGGCGTCGATCGCGTGCTTGTGTCCGTGCAGACCGGCGCCCTTGAGCAGTTGGGCCGCCTCCTTGGCCGCCGCATCCGTGATCGGCTCCACCTTGACCCGGGAGAGCGCCCATTGCAGTCGGGGCAGGTTCACCCTGGCGTGGCTCACCTCCACGATGGTGTTGGCGCTGACGACAAGGTCCGCTCCCATGTCGTGGAACACCTGGAACATCGCCAGAACCTTCCGGTCCTGCACCACCCAGGCCGACAGCCCCTCGCTGTCCAGGACGACGGTCTCGATGTGCCCGCTCACGCGGCGCTCGCGCCGCCGGCGGCCGACGTCGTACCGAAGATACGCGCCCGCGCCTCGGCCAGCTCTTCCTCACTGAAGGCCCCGTGCTCGTCCGTGTGGCTGCGCAGGTCGGCCCCCAGGAGCTGGTGCCGGATCTGCCTGGCGACCGCTTCGGCGACGTAGCCGGAGATGTTGTCCGTGATCTTCCTCAGCTCCGCCACCTGCTCGGTGGGGAGTGTCACCGTGATGCGTGTGGTGTCAGCCATAGCCGCAAGCATACTGCGGTATGCGCGGTGCGTGCTGTCTGTTCCCGCAGTCGGTCCGGTCAGCGGCAGTCGGGGCGACTGTCCGTTCGAGCAGGGGCTCAGCCGGGCAGTTGCGCGACGCGCCGGTTCAGCGGGCAGTGGCGGTATGCCTCGATCCATTGCCAGCCCTCGGGGACGGGTTCCGGCAGCGGCAGGTCCAGAATTCCGATGTCCTGTCGGACCGACCCCCGGGCGCAGCGTGCGACCACGCGTCCGTCCTCGACCAGATCGACACCGACCACGCTCACCTCGACGCCGAGAACCGTCGTGGTGAAGGGCACAGCAAGGCCTTCCTCGATCATCGTGAAGAAGCCGGTGAGCTGCTCGTCCTCGCCGTAGGCGTCGACGGTGGCCTCTTCGATCAACGCCTCCGGCGCGGCTGGGTCCCAGGTGCTCACGACCTCACCGTAGCGCTGCACCGTACGGCTGAGGACCGGTGTGTTCAGCAGCGCCGTATCCGTCGTGGCACCGTCGCCGGCAGTCAAACCGAGGCTCGCGGTTGCCAGCGTGTGACGTTGCCTGGTGGGGTTCGGTAGTGAGCGGCCCTGGGGAGGGTCCGGCGAGCGACAGGGCGGAAGAGAGTGGCACGAGTCGTCGTACGAGAGCCGAGGTCGAGTACGGGCGCGAGGAGCGCACCGCCGCTGTCCCGGCAGGAAACATCCGCCTTCTTGAGGGAGCTGCTCGGCGCCGGCTGGGCGGCGGTGTTCCTGCCCGGTGAGCCCGCCCGCCTTGGGCGGCTCCTGCTGTGGAGGCCGACCGGGGCGGCAGCCGGAGACAGTACGGTGCCCACCGGCCTTGAGACCGAGGCGGTGGAGCTGGTCCTGCCGCACGGCCGCTCGGTCAGGCGGCGCAGGGTCGAGGGTTACGCGCTGCCTGTCGCCGTCGCTGTTTCCGCCCTGGCCGATGCGGAGCCGACGCATCCCTCCGGCGCCGCCTGGCAGGCCGCCACTCGCTTCGCGCTGCGGCTGCTCGCCGACGGCCGCCTCCACCCGGCCCTCACCCCTGCCGGTTACGACACCTGGCAGGTGGGTCCTTGCACCGCCGCCCAGCGCCAGACGCTGGACGCCCTGGCCGCCGCCTTCCCGCCACACGCCCACTGCCTGCCCGAGCCTGGCCCTGCTCCGGTACGGATCGCCGAACCGGCTGCGCTGGTACGCCAGTTCTGCGACGCGGTCGCCGATGAGCTGGTCCGTACGCCGGCCGCGCCGCTCGCCATGGGAGCGCTGCCGTACGCCTGGCGCGAGGCCCGCGCCGTGCCCACCTTGCGTGAATGGGCCGAGGAAACCCAGGCGGCGCTCACCGCCGAGGTCAGTGTCTCCCTGCGCGTCGACGTACCCGAAGGTCGCCGACGGCAGTTCCGGGCCGTCCTGCAACTGCACACCGCGGCGGATCCGGCGCTCGTCATCGAGGCCACACGCCTCTGGAGCGAGCCGACCGAAGTGGAGCGTCTGCTCGGCCCACGCGCCGAGTCCGAGACCCTTCTCGCCCTGCGCCGCGGCGCCCGCGCCTGGCCCCCGCTGCGGAGGCTGCTCGACGATGCCGCTCCCGATCAGCTCCGGTTGACCGACGACGAAGCCTTCGATCTCCTCGGGGACGCCACGAACGCGCTGCGCGCGGCCGGTGTCGACGTGCACTGGCCGCGCGACCTCGTCAAGGCGCTCACCGCGACCGCGGAGATCGGGCAGCGCACCGCCCCCGGTTCCGCCGCGGGCGGCCTGCTGGACACCGAGGCCCTCCTCGACTTCCGCTGGCAGGTCTCCCTTGGCGGCGAGCCGCTCACCGAGGCCGAGATGGACGCTCTCGCAGAGTCACGCCGTCCCCTCGTCCGGCTTCGCGACCAGTGGGTGGCCGCCGACCCGAAGCTGGTGGCCCGCGCCAAGCGCCGCCGGATGGAACCGCTCACCCCCATGGAGGCGTTGAGCGCCGCGCTGACCGGCGAGGCCGAGCCGGACGGTGACCGGGTCCCCTGTGCGGCGGTCGGTGCGCTCGGCGACTTGGTCGCTCGTATCCGCGACCCCGAGTCCCGCACCCTCGTGCCCCAGCCCGCCGCCCTCAAGGCCACGTTGCGCGAGTACCAGAAGCGGGGCCTGGCCTGGCTGGCCGAGATGTGCGCACTCGGCCTGGGCGGCTGTCTCGCCGACGACATGGGCCTGGGCAAGACCATCACCTTGCTCGCTCTGCACCTGCACCGCCAGAACGACCCCACCACCGCGGGCCCCTCCCTTGTCGTCTGCCCGGCCTCCCTGCTCGGCAACTGGCAGCGCGAGGCAGCCAGATTCGCACCGCTCACCCCCGTACGCCGTTACCACGGCGGCGACCGACACCTGGGGGACCTGGCCGACGACGAGATCGTCCTGGTCACCTACGGGGTGCTGCGCCGCGACCGCGAAGTGCTTGCAGAGACAGCCTGGTCGCTGGTGGCCGCCGACGAGGCCCAGCACATCAAGAACCCCTACGCCGTCACCGCCCGCGAACTGCGTGCCCTGCCCGCCCGCGCCCGCGTCGCTCTCACCGGCACCCCCGTGGAGAACAACCTCTCCGAGCTGTGGGCACTGCTCGACTGGACCACCCCCGGGCTCCTCGGCTCGCTCACCGCCTTCCGTGACCGGCATGCCCGCGCCATCGAGGCGGGCGAGGATCCCGAGGCCGCCGAGCGCCTGTCCCGTCTCGTACGTCCCTTCCTGTTGCGCCGCAAGAAGTCCGACCCCGGCATCGCGCCCGAACTGCCGCCCAAGACCGAGACCGACCACGTCGTCCCGCTGACGGCCGAGCAGACCAGCCTGTACGAGGCACAGGTCCGCGAGACCATGGCGAAGATCGCGGAGTCGGAGGGCATCGCCCGACGCGGTCTGGTACTCAAGCTGCTCACCGCGCTGAAGCAGATCTGCAACCACCCCGCCCAGTATTTGAAAGAGCCCCCGTATGTGAAAGAGCAGGGCCTGCGCCGGTCCACCCCCCTGCGGGGCCGCTCCGGCAAGCTCGACCTGCTCGACGAACTTCTCGACACCATCACCGCCGAAGGCGAATCCGTGCTGGTCTTCACGCAGTACAAACAAATGGCGGCTCTGCTGGAGAAGCATCTCGCCGAGCGCGGCGTCCCCGCTCTCTTCCTGCACGGGGCCACCCCCGTCGCACGGCGCGAGGAGATGGTGGACCGATTCCAGCGCGGTGAAGTGCCGGTGTTCCTGCTGTCGTTGAAGGCGGCGGGCACCGGACTCAATCTCACCCGCGCCACTCACGTCGTGCACTACGACCGCTGGTGGAACCCGGCCGTCGAGGACCAGGCCACCGACCGCGCCTACCGCATCGGCCAGGACAAACCCGTCCAGGTGCACAAGCTCCTCGCGGAGGGAACCGTGGAGGACAAGGTGGCGAAGCTGCTCGAAGCCAAGCGCGCCCTCGCCGACGCCGTCGTCGGCTCCGGCGAGGCAGCCCTGACCGAACTGTCCGACGCCGACCTCGCCGAACTCGTCGCCCTGGGAAGGCAGTCATGAATCCCGCTGTCCCCGGCCCGCGCCGTGCCCCCGCCCGCGGTAAGCGAGCCTTCGCCGCGACCTGGTGGGGCCAGGCATGGGTGGCCGCTCTGGAGGACTCCACCCTGGACGCCGGACGGCTCTCGCGCGGACGCACCTACGCCCGCAAGGGCATGGTCGGCCCGGTCACCATCGCTCCGGGCAAGGTCAATGCCTCTGTCCAGGGCAGCCGCCCGCGCCCGTACCGCTCCTCAGTCCACCTGCCCGTCCTCACCGGCCCCCAGTGGGACACCCTGCTCGACACGATCGCGGCCCGCGCCGGACATCTCGCGGCACTTCTCGACGACGAGATGCCCGCCGAACTCGTGGACGACGCCCGGCGCGCAGGCGTCCCACTGCTCCCACTGCCCACCGAGCTCGATCCGGAGTGCTCCTGCCCCGACTGGGGATACCCCTGCAAGCACGCCGCCGCGCTCTGCTACGCCATCGCCGCCACCATCGACACCGACCCATTCGTGCTCTTCGCGCTGCGCGGCCGCGGTCGCGAGGAGATCTTCGCCCAGCTGCGCGCACTCCGTACGGCAGCACAGGAGACCGCCGCCCCACCGGCACCGGCCGGCATCCCGGCCGCCGCCGCGTACGCCCACTGGGCCGAAGAGTCCCCCGAACTGCCCGAACTCCCGGAACCCGCCGCCCACACCACAGCACTGCCCGTCACCCCGCCATCCGGAGCCGGCCTGGCCGCCGCCGACCTGGAACGCCTCATGGCCGATGCCACCGCGCGCGCCGCCCGGCTCCTCGCGGGCGACACCGCCGACCTGTACCTGACCCAGCACCAGGACGCCGTCCGCATCGCCGCAAGCGACCCCGGACCCGAGTGGTTCCACCACCTGATCCAGAACACCGGCACCAAACCCACTGCCTTCGCACGCCTCACCCACGCCTGGCGCCACGGCGGCCCCACGGGCATCACCGTCGCCGAACACCCCTACGCCCCCGACACGACGGTGATGAAGGCCGCCCGCACCGCCCTGGACGCGGCCCTCGCCGAGATGACCGACTCCCCCACACACCTCAGAACCTGGCGCAACCGCCTCACCCTCACCCACCACGGCATCCAGCTGCGTCTGGGCCCCGACGCCCGCTGGTACCCCTACCTCCAGGACGACGACGGCGAATGGTGGCCCGCGGCACCAGCCGACACTGACCCGGTCACCGCGCTCACCGCGGCCTGGTCGCAGAACGGGGAGTAAGGAAGCGATTTCCCGCTGACCAGGAACCACGAGCAGAAGCTGGACACACTCACGCTGGACACACTCACGCTGCTCCCACTTCCGTGGTTGCAGTCCTGGTTGCATTCACCGGCGTACGCCACCGTTCACGAGGCTCACCGGTCACCGCATCCCTGCAGGTCAGAACATCCCTGGCTCTCGCCGGACACCCAGACGAACATTTGGAAAGCGTGTTGGGGGCAACCCCTCACGAGTTCGAATCTCGTATCCTCCGCCAAGTGCCTCACCGGGCGACGTTGTCCGGCCCAGTTTTCGTCCCGGTTTTCGTCTCAGTCGGCTTCTGGGGCGGCTGGGCTCGGCGGATCCCAGAAAGCGTCGCCGACTTGCTGCGCGACCTTCCGCAGCATCGGCCGGGACGCCGGGGAGTCGGAGCACGGCACGGTGGCGTGACGTGCGTCATACGGTCGACCGTCTCGTGGGCCCTAGGCGTAGTCCGAGGGCAGTCACAGGGCCGCTCGGGCCCGGCTCAAAGCCGGCCGCCGCGCACACGGAACGGGTCACCGCTCCGCAGCAGGTCGCCGGGGTGCCCACGAGCCAGCGTTCCTCCGCCAGGTCGCGCAGGTCCACCGCGGGGCGGTCCGCCAGGCGGTGGCCCGGGGGCAGGGCCACGTCCAGGATGTCGGTCAGCAGGTCGGTGCGGGCGTAGCGCGGCCCGGGGTCACGAGGTCGCGTACCCGCAGCTGCCCGATCCCGATGAGCCCGAACTCGATCTGTGGGTGCGGGAGTTGTGCCGGCGGCTGGCGGGGTTCTCCGCGCCGCCCGTCGTCGTCCGCCACAGTCTCGGCTGCCTGGTGTGGCTGCACGCCGTCGCCCGCGGGCTCGTGCCGGAGGGGGCCGTGGCGCGGGTCCTGCTCGTGGCGCCGCCCTCCGCGTCGTTCGTCGCCGGGCACCCGGAGATCGCGGGCTTCGCGCCGCCCGGGCCGGTGGCCGGGCAGGTCGTGGGCGCCCGGATCGTGGCGAGCGACGCCGATCCGTGCTGCCCCGAAGGCGCCGTCGTCGCGTACGGGCGTCCGCTGGGGATCGCCACGGACGTGGTCGCGGGCGCCGGGCACCTGTCCCTGGACGACGGTTACGGGGCCTGGCCGTCGGTGCTCGCGTGGTGCCTGGCGGCGGACCCGGCGACGGCCGGCTTCGAGTAGTCGCCGGGGATCGGCCGGGTTCAGGCGGTCGGGAAGCCGTGTCTGCGGGACGTCAGGACCACGGCGAGGACCGGGGTGAGGAGGAGGGGTACCGCCCAGGGGAGGGCTGTCGTGCCGGAGAGGTCGAGCAGGATGCCGCCTGCCACGCCGCCGCCGGCCATCGCCGCGTTCCACAGGGTGACGAGCAACGCCTGCGCGGCGTCGGCCTGTTGGCCGCCCGCGCGGCCCGCCGCCGTCTGCAGCAGCGTCGGGACGCCGCCCCAGCCGAGGCCCCAGAGCGCGGCGGCGACGTAGATCAGGGCGGTGGAGTCCGCGAACAGGGCGAGGACGGCGGCCGCGACCGCGACGAGGACGGTGCCCGCGAGGGTGAGGGCGCGCAGGCCGCGGTGGACGAGGGCGCCGACGACGCCGATGGAGACGAGCGACGCCGCGCCGAAGACCAGCAGGACCAGATCGGTGGAGCCGCCCAGGCCCAGGTCGTCGAGGAACGTCGCGATGTACGCGTAGAGGATCGTGTGCGCCAGGACGAAGACGAGGGTGACCGTGAGGACCGCGGGGACGCCGGGGACCCGCAGCGCGTGCAGCATCGGGGTGCGGGCCGCGCGTTCCTGGCCCGGGTGGTCGGGGACGGCCAGGCGGATCCAGCCGAGCAGGACCACGGTCAGCGCCGTCATCGCCCAGAACGCGGTGCGCCAGCCGAGCGCCGAGCCGAGGAAGGTGCCCGCCGGGACGCCGACGGAGAGCGCCACCGGGATGCCCGCCATGGCGATCGCGAGGGCCTTGCCCTCCAGGTTCGGCGGGGCGAGGCGGCGCGCGTACCCGGCGAGCAGGGCCCAGGCCAGGCCGGCCGCGACGCCCGCCGCGAACCGTGCCGTCATCGTCAGGGCGTACGAGGAGGAGAGCGCCGTCACCGTGTTGGCCGCGGCGAACCCGGCCATGGCGGTGAGCAGGAGCCGCCTGCGGTTCCAGGCGGCGGTGGCGGCGGTGAGCGGGATCGCGGTGAGGAAGGTTCCGGCGGCGTAGACCGTGACGGTCTGGCCCGTCGCCGACTCGGTGGTGCCGAGGGAACGGCTCATGGCGGGGAGCAGGCCCGCCGGGAGGGTCTCGGTGAGGCTCGTGACGAAGACGGCGGTGGCCAGGGCGAGGAGGGCGGGGAGGGGCGGTCTGCTGCCTTTCGCCACCTCGGTCCGGCCTGCGTAGGTGGTCATGGGGGCTCCCGTGCCGGGGGTTCGTGGTCGTCGGGACGAGCCTGGCGGGAGGGGCTTCGGGTTCGCTGACGGGTTGCTGACGGTCGACCCCGGGCGGCGGCGCGTTCGGTACCGTTTTCGCATGTGGTTCGGGGTGTTGGGGGGACTCGTCGTCCGGGAGCGGGACGGCGGGGAGCTGGTCGGGGTCCCCGAGGCGAAGGTGCGCGGCGTGCTCGCCGTGCTGCTCACGCACGAGGGCCGGGCCGTCTCCGTGGACCGGCTCGTCGACGCGGTGTGGGGAGACCGGCCGCCGGGGAATCCCGCCAACTCGCTGCAGGCGAAGGTGTCTCAGCTGCGGCGGGCCGTAGGTCGGGAGCGCGTGCTGCGGGACGGGGCCGGGTACCGGCTCGTCCTCGACGACGGCGCCGAGGTGGACGCCGTCACGTTCCGGGGGCTCGTGGAGCGGGCGCGGGTCGCGGTGGGCGCGCGGGAGCGGGTGCAACTCCTCGATCGTGCGCTGGAGTTGTGGCGCGGGCCCGCCTTCGCGGACTTCGCCGACGCCGACTCCGTACGCGCGTCGGCCGCGCAGCTGGAGGAGCTGCGGCTCGTCGCGCTGGAGGAGCGCGCCGCCGCCCGCATCGAGGCGGGACGGCACGACGTCGTCGCCGGTGAGCTCGCCGGGCTCGTGGCGCGGCACCCCTTGCGGGAGCGGCTGCGGGCCCTGCACATGCGGGCGCTGTACCTGTCCGGCCGGCAGAGCGAGGCGCTCACCTCGTACGAGGAGGTGCGCGGGCTGCTCGCGGACGAGCTCGGCGTGGACCCGTCCCCCGAACTGGCCGCCGTCCACACCGCCGTCCTCCGCCACGAGCGGCCCGATGGGGCGCGGGGCCGTATCGGCACGGTCGACGCGCGGCCCGGCGGCGGCGCGGTGAACCTTCCCGCCCCCACCACTCCCCTCGTCGGCCGCACCGAGGACCTCCGCGCCCTCGACGGCCTGCTCGCCGCCCACCGTCTGGTGACGCTCACCGGCCCCGGTGGCGTGGGCAAGACCCGTCTCGCCCTGGAAGCCGCGGCCGCCGTCGGCCGGGCCGGGCCGCACGCGCCCGACGGCGTCCTGCTCGTCGAACTCGCCGCCCTGCACGGCGACAGCGACGTGGACGACCTCGCGCAGGCCGTCGCCGCCGCCCTCGGCCTACGCGAGGACGCGCCGCACGCCGCGCCGCACGCCACCGCACACGGCGGGCCCCTACGGCATCTGGCCGACGCCCTGCGCGCGCGGCGGCTCCTGCTGGTCCTCGACAACTGCGAGCACGTCGTCGACGCCGCGGCCGAGCTGACGTACACGCTGCTGCGCTCCGCACCCGGCCTGCGCGTCCTCGCCACCAGCCAGGAACCCCTGGGCCTGGCCGCGTCGGGGGAGACCGTGCACCCCGTCGAGCCGCTGCGACCGGCGGACGCCATCGGCCTGTTCGGCGAGCGGGCCGCCGCGTCCGCGCCCGGCTTCGACCCGGTCGCGGACCGGGACGCCGTCGCCGAGATCTGCCGCCGCCTCGACGGCATCCCGCTGGCCATCGAGCTGGCCGCGACGCGCGTACGGGCCCTGGGTGTACGGGACTTGGCGGCACGGATCGACGACCGGTTCCGGCTGCTCGGGGCGGCCGGGCAGCGGGGTGCGCCCGCGCGGCAGCGGACCCTGCGGGCGATGATCGACTGGAGTTGGGAGTTGCTCGGCGCGCGCGAGCGGATCGTGCTGCGCCGGCTCGCCGTGCACCAGGGCGGCTGCACCCTGGCCGCGGCGGAGGCGGTGTGCGCGGATGAAGGCGCGGGCGACGAGACGGGCGGGGAGGTGGCTCGTGAGGACGTGGCCCGTGAAGACGCAGCCCGTGAGGACGTGGCCCGTGACGACGTGCTCGGGCTGGTCACGCGGCTGGTGGACCGTTCCCTGGTCGTGGTGGTGGAAGGGCCCGGCGGCGGACCCGGGCCGCGCTACCGGCTCCTGGAGTCCGTGTCCGCGTACGCCCTGGAACGCCTGGCGGAGACGGACGACGTCGCCGCCGTACGCGCCCGGCACCTGCGCCACCACCTCGCTCTCGCGCAACGGGCCGCGCCCCTGCTGCGCGGCGGTGACCAGCGGGAGTGGCTCGTGCGACTCGACGCCGAGTCCGGCAATCTGCGGGCCGCGCTCGACGAGGCGGTGCGCCACGACCCGGCCGCCGCAGTGCGGCTCGGCGCCGCGCTCGGCTGGTGGTGGCTGCTGCGCGGGCGGTGGACCGAGGCGTACCGCGCGCTGTCGGCCGTGCCTCGGGCGCCCGGAGATGCCGAACTGCGTTTGCTGCACGCCGCGTTCGGGCTGCTGACCGGGGCGGCCGGGCCTGCCGCGGCGGACGTGGCGTTCGCGGCGGAGGCGGGTTCGCCGGCCCACTGGCTCTACGCGTACGGCCTGTTCGGCAGCGGTCGGCTCGACGCCTGCGGCCGCCACCTCGACGCCCATCCGGCGGGCCCCGACGACCCCTGGTCCACCGCCGCCATGCTCGCCCTGCGCGCGATGCACGCCCTCTTCCGCGGTGACCTGGCCGCCCTGGAACGGGACGGCCGGCGCGCGGCACAGACGTTTCGCCGGCTCGGCGACCAGTGGGGCGCGGCACAGACGATCCAGCCGCTGGCCACGCTCGCCGAGATCAAGGGCGCGTACGACGAGGCCGAGCGGCTGAACGAGGAGGGCCTGCGCATCGCGTGCGACCTGGGCCTCGCCTCCGAGGTCGCCGCCCGCCTCTCCGGCCTCGGCCGCGTCGCGCTGCTGCGCCACGACTGGGACCGGGCCCGCGATCTGCACGAGCGGGCCCGCGTCCGGGCCGCCGAGCAGGGCTACAAGTACGGGGAGATCCACGCCGGGATGGGCCTCGCGCTCGGTGCCCGCCGGTCGGGGCGGCTCGATGTCGCCGAGGCCCACCTCGTCGACCTGCGCGACGGCTTCGGCGACCTGCCCTCCCGCGCGGGCGACCACCTCCTCGCCGCCGAGTTCGGCTTCCTCGCGGAGCTGCGCGGCGACGCGGGCGCGGCCCGGGCCCACCATCTGCGGGGCCTGGAAGCCGCCCGCGTCCTCGCCGAACCCCGCGCCTACGCCCTCACCCTGGAGGGCCTGGCGGGCGCCCTGTCACTGTCCGGCGACTCCGGTTCCGCCGCGCTCCTGCTGGGTGCGGCGGACGCGGCCAGGCGGGCGGCCGGGGCGCCGTTGCCCCCGGCGGAACGGGGGGACGTGGACCGGGTGACGGCACGGGCGCGGGCCGCGCTCGGCCCGGATTCGTTCGCCGCCCGCTTCCGGAAGGGCGCTGGGCTGCGGCCCGAGGAGGCCCTTTCCAAGGTCCCCAGGGGCGCGGCGAACTGCGCGCCCGGCCCGCGCTCCTCAATCGTCGGCGGGGCGTGAGGTGAGCACCGGCCGCAGCGCGTCCAGCACCGCCGGATCGTCCACCGTCGACGGCACGGGCTCGTCGAGCCCGTCGGCGATCCCCCGCATCGTCCGCCGCAGGATCTTCCCGGACCGGGTCTTGGGCAGCGCCGCCACCACCGCGACGTCCTTGAGCGAGGCGACGGCCCCGATCCGGTCCCGTACGAGCCGCACGAGCTCGGCGGCGACCACGGCCGGATCCCGCTCGTCGCCTTCCTTCGACTCCTTCAACACCACGAAACCCCGCGGCACTTGCCCCTTCAGGGAATCCGCGACCCCGATGACGGCACACTCGGCGACGTCGGGATGGGAGGCGAGGACCTCCTCCATGCCGCCGGTCGAGAGCCGGTGCCCGGCGACGTTGATGACGTCGTCGGTCCGCCCCATCACGAAGACGTAGCCGTCCTCGTCGACGTACCCGCCGTCACCGGTCAGATAGAAGCCGTCGTACGCCGACAGGTACGAGGAGACGAACCGCTCGTCGTCGTTCCACAGCGTCGGCAGCGCCCCCGGCGGCATCGGCAGCTTCACCACGATCGACCCCTCCACGCCCGCGGCCACCGGTTTCCCGTCGGCGCCGAGCACCCGGACGTCCCAGCCGGGCAGCGGCAGCGTGGGCGACCCGGCCTTCAGCGGCACCTGCTCGATGCCCACCGGATCGGCGACGATCGGCCAGCCGGTCTCGGTCTGCCACCAGTGGTCGACGACGGGGATGCCGAGCAGCTGACCCGCCCAGTGGTACGTCTCGGGGTCGAGGCGCTCCCCGGCGAGGAACAGATACCTGAGCGCGCCCAGGTCGTACCGCCGCGCCAACTCCCCCTCCGGATCGACCTTCTTGATGGCCCGGAACGCGGTCGGCGCGGTGAACAGCGTCTTCACGCCGTACTCCTGCGCCACCCGCCAGAACTGCCCGGCGTCCGGTGTGCCGACCGGCTTCCCCTCGTACAGGACGGTCGTCGCCCCGGCTAGCAGCGGCCCGTAGACGATGTACGAATGCCCGACGACCCACCCCACGTCGGACGCCGTGAACATGACCTCGCCCGGGCCGACGTCGTACACGGCCTCCATGGTCCAGCGCAGCGCGACCGCGTAGCCGCCGCAGTCCCGGACAACTCCCTTGGGTTTCCCGGTGGTTCCGGACGTGTAGAGCACGTACAGCGGGTCGGTCGCGGCCACGGACACGCAGCCCACCGGTTCGGCGCCGGCGACGGCCGCCGCCCAGTCGACGTCCCGCTCCCCCAACTCGGCCTCGCACTGCGGCCGTTGCAGCACCACGCAGGCGTCGGGCCGGTGGGCGGCCAGTTCGACGGCCCGGTCGAGCAGCGGCTTGTACGGGACGACGCGCGCCCCCTCGATGCCGCAGGACGCCGACACGACGACCTTCGGCGCGGCGTCGTCGATGCGCACGGCCAGCTCGTTCGCCGCGAACCCGCCGAACACCACGGAGTGCACGGCCCCGATCCGCGCGCAGGCCAGCATCGCGACGACGGCCTCGGGCACCATCGGCATGTAGACGACGACCCGGTCCCCCCGCCCCACCCCGAGCCCCGCCAGGACCCCGGCGAAGACGGCGACCTGATCCCGCAACTCCGCATAGCTGTACGTGCGTTGCGCCCCGGTCACCGGCGAGTCGTACACGAGCGCGGCCCGCTCCCCGTGCCCGGCGTCGACATGCCGGTCGAGGGCGTTGTGGCACACGTTCAGCTCACCGTCGGGAAACCACCGGTAGAACGGCGCCCGCGAGGCGTCCAGCGCCCGCGAGGGCACCACGTCCCAGTCGATCCCACCGGCGGCCGCGAGCCAGAACCCCTCCGGGTCCTCGGTGCTCGCGCGGAAGACTTCCTGGTACGACTTCCCGAACGGCTTCATCGGCACCCCTCTCCAGTCGTCGGCTCGCGCCGACCCTCGGACGAGGTTGTCAGCGACCGACTCCGGAGCAACAGCACTCCCCAACCTTCACAACACCTCCTCACATGCGGACTCCGGACGCTACGGTGCGTCATATGCACCGCGCGCATGACGGCGGTGGCACGTGAGGGGGCTACATGCACGAGATGTCCAAAGGGGCCAACATCGGCCTGGCGTCCTTAGGGGAGGACACCGGATCGGTGACCGTCAGTCTGGGCTGGAGCAGCACAGCGGGCGACGGGGACGCAGACGTCTCCGTGCTTCTGCTCGGTCCGGACGACAAGGTGCGCAGCGACGACGACTTCTACTTCTACAACCATCCGTCGGCGGCCGACGGGACCGTTCATCTGCTGGGTAAATCGCCCACGGGCGACGGCAGCGAGGACCGGATCGGCCTCGACCTGGACGCCATGCGCGCGGACGTCTCCCGCGTCGTCATCGCGGCCAGTCAGTACGGGGCCTCCACGTTCGGCGACCTCGACGGCCTCCGCATGACGCTCTCGGGCCGTTCGGGCGAGGCACTGCTGGGCTTCTCCATCAGCGACGCGAGTGTCGAGACGGCCTTCGTCTTCGGCGAGTTGTACCGGCGTGGGGACCAGTGGAAGTTCCGGGCCGTCGGGCAGGGCTACGAGTCCGGGCTCGCCGGACTGGCCACCGACTTCGGCATCGACATCGTCGACGACGCCGAGGCCGAGGGTTCCGAGATTTCCGACGACCGCCTCGACGCACCGACCGACTCGGAGTCGACCGCGGCCGGAGCCCCACCTGCGGACCCGTCCGCGACGGCCGCGGCAGCCACGGCGACGGCGCTGCCCGCGCAGCCGGGCCCGGTCGACGAACCCCCGGCACCGGCCGCACCCGCACCGAAGCGCGCGGCTCGCACGGCGAAGAAGAAGGTGACGCTTCCCAAGGCCGCCAAGAAGTCGCTCGCGGAGAACGAGACATGGCGGCCTGCCCGGCTCTTTCCCGTGCCGTCCTTCCGGAGCGACAAGGAGCGGGAGACACGGGCGACGTCGGTGCTCCTCGCGGTGATGACCGAGGTCCCGGAGTTCGGGCGGAGGCTCACCGCCGGCTTCGGCGCCCCGGCCGGCCGTATGCAGACCTTCACCGAGGTCTCGCTGCCCCACGGCGATTCTCCCAAGCGCCCGGACGGCGTGATCCGGGTGGAGCGGGCGGGCAAGCTGTGGACGGCGCTGCTCGAGACGAAGACCAATGGAAACCCGCTCAAGGCCGAGCAGGTGCAGAACTACGTCGACATCGCCGCCCGCCGGGGCTATGAAGCGGTCATCACGCTCTCCAACGACGTGGCTCTGGAGGGCAGTCCGTTGGTGGACGTCAAGATCGACGGGCGCCGGAAGCACAAGGTGTCCCTGTGGCATCTCTCCTGGGCAGAGGTGGCGCACCAGGCGCAGATGCTGATCCGGCACGAGGGGGTCGGAAACGCCGCGCACGCATGGCTGTTGCAGGAGCTGCTGCACTACCTCCAGCACGAGAACTCCGGTTGTCACGGCTTCCAGAACATGGGGCCCGCCTGGGTCCCCGTGCGCAACGCGATCGACGCGGAGACGCTGTGCCAGGGCGACCCGCGCGCAGTCGAGGTCGTGGAGAGCTGGGAACGGCTGATCCGACAGGTCTGCCTGCGACTCGGCGGGGAGCTGGGGCAGAAGGCGCTACCGGTGCAGCGCAGCAGGCGCGGCAGCGCCCCGGGGGCACGGCGGACGGGGCTCGCGGACCGGCTGTGCGACGAAGGGCGGCTCACGGCGGAACTGCGGGTGGACGGGTCGCCCGGGATCCTCGGGATCACCGCGGATCTGCGCACCGGCAAACTGCGGACATCGATCGATGTGGCCGCGCCCGAGGGAAGCTATCCCCTGTCCTCCGCGAAGCGGCTGCTCAGGGCTCTGGCCCAGGCTCCGGCCGATCTGCACGTGGAGACGTTGGTCGACACCGGGAGCGGCCCGCGCAGCACGCTCGAGCGGCTGCGACCGGAGCCGGGAGACCTGCTGCCGAAGGACGGTGCCACCATCACCGGCTTCCGGCTGTCACTGTTCAAGGGAATGGGCGGTGCCCGCGGCAACGCCGAGTCGGGATTCATCCGCAGCGTCGACGACGCCGTGGACCGGTTCTACGGATCCGTGGTGACGCACCTCGCCGGCCTGGACCGCCGTCCCGCGCAACGCCCCCGGGGCGCCGCCGAGGCCGCGGTGACCGTCTGACGCACCCCCCGGTCAGGCGGTGACCGCGGTCAACAGCACCACCGTGTCCGTCAGCGCCAGGAGCCCGTGGCGTTCCTGCGGGATCGCGTGCAGGTCGGACGGGCCGAGTTCCACGTCGCCGGAGGCGGCGGTGAGGCGGACGCGGCCCGTCAGGACCTGGAGGGCGGCGGCCGGTGGGGCGTTGTGCTCCTCCAGGGCCGTGCCCTCGACCAGGGCGATGACGCTCTGCCTCAACCGGTCCTCGTGCAGGATCAGTTCGGCGCTGCGGCCGTGCGCGGCGGTGCGGGCCGCGGCCAGGTGGTCGTCGGCCAGGGCCGTGAGGTGGTGCGTGGTGGTCATGGGGTCAGCGTGGCCGGGGGCCGCGGCGTCCGCGATCCGGCGTCACCCGTTCGGGCGGCGGGCCGGGGTTCCGGGGCAGCCGCTCTCGACCAGGTCCGCGAAGGCCCTGGCCGGTGGTGGCAGCGCGGCCCAGCGGCGGACGGCCCAGCCGACCTGGAGGGGTGGCAGGCAGGGGACGGGGACGAGGGCGAGCCCGGGGTGGCCGGGGCCGCGCAGGCCCGGCAGGTCGGGGACGACGGCGTGGCCGAGGCCGAGTTCCGCCAGGTGCACCGCGGTGTCCCAGTCGGCGATGCCGGTGCCGGAGGCGGCGGCGCCCGCGATGCCCAGCTCGGCGAACCGGTCGTCGAGGTGGGCGCGGGAGGTGGAGTGCTCGGGCGGCAGGATCAGCTGGGCCGAGGCCGCCAGGTCGCCCGGCTCGGCATGGGGCTTGGCCGCCAACGGGTCGTGTTCCTGGACCGCCAGCACCCAGGGGAGTTCCACCACGGGCCGCAGCTCTATGCCGCGCTCCGCGGTGCCCATGGTGATCCAGGCCAGGTCCAGGTCGTGCGCGGCCAGCGCCGCGAAGCAGGCCCGGCTGGAGCTGACCGTCTGGAACTCCAGGCTGACCTGCGGGTGCCCGCGCCGGAACGCGACGATCGCCTCGGCCATGAAGTGGCGTACGGAGGTGGCGCCGGTGGTCACCCGCACCGAACCGCTCTCGCCGCGTGCCAGGTCGTCCAGGCGGCGCAGCGCGTCGTCGATGGCCCCGATGCCGTCGGCCGCGGCGGTGCGCAGGATGCGGCCCGCGGGGGTGGGCACGACGCCGCGCGGATGCCGTTCGAGGAGGCCGATGCCGATCTCCCGCTCCAGCCGTTTGACGTGCTGGCTCACCGCGGACTGCGTACAGGACAGATCGCGTGCGACGGCGCTGAGACTGCCCGCGCGGCAGACGGCGACGAAGACACGGAGGTCGTCGAGGGTCACACCGGCTGAAGCTACAGCTTGGGTAAGGGTAAGGAAACCCTAGGATTGACTTGGGTCGGTCGCCGGGAGCACGATCGGCTGCGGGACGCCCCGAGGGCGGCAACCCGCCTCGGAGGTCGCGAACTCCCGGCGGGTGCCGACCCGTTGAGACCGGGCACCGACCTGGCCGACACCTACAGGAAGCGAAGCCTTGGACCTTGTGGAAGCGGTGGCGATCGGCGCCGCCGGACTGGCCGCGGGCGGCATGAACGCGGTGGTCGGCTCCGGCACCCTGATCACCTTCCCGACGCTCCTCGCCTTCGGCTACCCGCCGGTGCTCGCCAACGTCTCCAACAACATCGGCCTGGTGCCCGGCGTGCTCAGCGGCGCGTACGGCTACCGTCGCGAGCTGCGCGGCCAGCGGAGGCGGTTGATCCGCTTCGGTACCGCCTCGCTCATCGGCGGTCTGGCCGGGGCGCTGCTCCTGCTGAATCTCCCCGACGCCGCGTTCCGCGCGATCGTCCCCGTCCTGATCGTCACCGCGTGCGTCCTGGTCCTGCTCCAGCCGCGCCTGAACCGCCGGCTCCGCGAGCGTCAGGCCGCCGCCGGCTCGGGCCGCACCGACGGCGGCCTGCCCATGTGGCTCGGCGTCCTCGGCATCGGCGTCTACGGCGGCTACTTCGGCGCGGCCCAGGGCGTGCTGCTCATGGGCATGTTCGGCGCGGTGCTCCGCGACGACCTGCAGCGCCTGAACGCCGCGAAGAACGTCCTCGCGTCGATCGTCAACGGCGTCGCCGCGGTGGTGTTCATCGCGGTCGCCGACGTCGACTGGACGGTGGCGGCGCTGATCGCCGCGGGCTCGACGGCGGGCGGTCTGATCGGGGCGCGCATCGGCCGCAGGCTGCCTCCCGCGGTGCTGCGCGGGGTGATCGTCACGGTCGGCCTGACGGCTTCGGCGCTCCTCGTGGCGCGCGGCTGAGCACCCCGCGCGATCATCGACGTATGGCTGTCACCCTCCACCTCGCCCAGGACCCCGCCGCCGACGAACTGCTCGGCCGCAGCCCGCTCGCCGCGCTCGTGGGCATGCTGCTCGACCAGCAGGTGCCCATGGAGTGGGCGTTCGCCGGGCCGCGCACGATCGCCGACCGGCTCGGCGCCGACGACCTGGACGCGCACGAGATCGCCGCCCACGACCCCGAGGCGTTCGCCGCGCTGCTCTCCGAGAAGCCGGCCGTGCACCGCTACCCGGGCTCGATGGCCCAGCGCGTCCAGCAGCTGTGCGCGTACCTCGTCGAGCACTACGACGGTGACGCGGCGGCCGTGTGGGAGGGCGTCGGCACCGGCAAGGAGCTCCTCCAGCGTCTGAACGACCTGCCCGGCTTCGGCAAGCAGAAGGCCCAGATCTTCCTCGCCCTGCTCGGCAAGCAGCTCGGCGTGCGGCCCACGGGCTGGCGGGAGGCCGCCGGCGACTACGGGCAGGCGAAGGCGTTCCGCTCCGTCGCCGACATCACCGGGCCCGAGTCCCTGGCCAAGGTCCGCGCCCACAAGCAGGAGATGAAGGCCGCGGCCAAGGCGGCGAAGGCGGCCAAGACGTCAGCACGCTGACGTCCGCGTAGCCCAAGAGAGCGGAAAAGGCCGCCCGGAGATCACGTCATGGGCGTGTCCGGGGGACATGTCGACGCATGAGCGCCGCACCGTCCCCCGCCGCGCCGGGCCCCCGTGCCCGGGCCTGGGCGCGTGCGCTCCTGCTGGTCGTCGCCCTCCTGTTCACGCCGCTCGCCGCCGCGTCCGCCGAGGCCGCGGCCCCGCCCCCGGCTGCCGCCGCGGCCTGCGAGCCCGGCGACCCGAGCCAGGACACCTTCGAAGCGGCCGTCCGCCTCTCCGGCGGCCACCACACCCGCCCCTTCACGGCCCCGCCGCCCCGCCGTCCGCTCCCGGCGGCGGCCCCGCTCGCCCCCGCCCCCGCGAACCACCCCGCGCGCCTGTCCCACCGCGCCCTGCGCACGGTCGTCCTGCGCTGCTGACAGTCACCGCCACCCCCGGAGACCCCTGTCAGCACCGAAAGGACACCCCAGCCATGCCCAAGGACCCGTACGCGCTCCTGCGCGCCCTGCTGCGCGCGGAAGCGGCCCGAGACAGCCGGGCCGACCAGCGGTCCCAGGAACGTCCGGCCCCGCAGGACAGGACGCCACAGGCCCACCAGGAGAAGAACAGGAGCTGAGCGAAGGCCCGGCCCGCGGAATGCGGGCCGGGCCTCTCAGGAGCGCGATCGGCTCACCGCCTGCGCGTACCGAAGATCGACCGGGAGATCTCCCGCCCCAGCTGCGTCCCCACGGACCGGGCCAGCGACTTGAAGATCCCGCTGCCCACGACCTGGTCCACGACGGAGGCGTCCTGCGCCGGCTTCGCCCTGGCGGCCGCCTTCGCCGCCTTCTCGGCCTCGGCGGCCTCCACCTCGGCCTGCTTGCGGGCCGCGGTCTGCGCCTCCTGGGCGGTCAGCTTCTCGTACGCCGACTCGCGGTCCACCGCGTCGGCGTACCGCGAGAACAGCAGCGACCCCTTCACCGCCGCGTCCAGCGCCCCCGCCTCCACGGGCCCCATCAGCGACTCCGGCGCCCGCAGCCGCGTCGCCGCGACCGGCGTCGGCGCGCCCTTCTCGCTGAGCACGGTGATCACGGCCTCACCGGTGCCGAGCGAGGTGAGGGTCTCCTCCAGGTCGTACCCCGAGTTCGGGAAGGTCTTCACGGTCGCCTTCAGCGCCTTCTGGTCGTCGGGCGTGAAGGCGCGCAGCGCGTGCTGCACCCGGTTGCCGAGCTGCCCGAGGACGTCGGCGGGCACGTCCTTCGGGGTCTGCGTCACGAAGAAGATGCCGACGCCCTTGGACCGGATCAGCCGCACGGTCTGCGTGATCGCTTCGAGGAACGCCTTCGACGCCCCGTTGAAGAGGAGGTGCGCCTCGTCGAAGAAGAAGACGAGCTTGGGCTTCTCGACATCGCCGACCTCCGGCAGCCGCTGGAACAGATCGGCGAGCAGCCACATCAGGAACGTGGAGAACAGCTGCGGCTTGTCCTGCACGGCGGGCAGTTCCAGTACGGAGACCAGGCCCCGCCCGTCGGGAGCGGTCCGCAGCAGTTCGCTCGTGTCGAACTCCGGCTCCCCGAAGAAGTCCCCCATGCCCTGCGCCTCGAACGCGGTCAGGGCCCGCAGGATCACCCCGGCGGTGACGGTCGACAGGCCGCCGATGGTCTTCAGCTCGGGCTTGCCCTCGTCGGACGTGAGGAAGGTGACGACCGCCCGCAGGTCCTTCAGGTCGACGAGCTCGAGGCCCTTCTGGTCCGCGTAGTGGAAGATCAGGCCGAGCGACTGCTCCTGGGTCTGGTTGAGCTGCAGCACCTTCGACAGCAGCACGGGACCGAAGCTGGTGACGGTCGCGCGCAGCGGGATGCCGGTGCCGATGCCGCCCAGCGCGTAGAACTCGCACGGGAAACCGGTGGCCTGCCAGTCCTGACCGACCTCACCGGCCCGCCCGCGGATCTTGTCGCCGTCCTCGCCGGGCGCCGAGATGCCGGAGACGTCGCCCTTGATGTCCGCGAGGAAGACCGGGACGCCCTGCGCGGCCAGCTGCTCCGCGATGAGCTGCAACGTCTTCGTCTTGCCCGTGCCGGTGGCGCCGGCGACCAGACCGTGCCGGTTCAGCATCGGCAGCGGGATGCGGATCTGGGCGTCCGCGTGGCACTGCCCGTCCCACAGCAGCGCGCCGAGGTCGAGCGCGGGCCCGGTGAAGGCGTACCCGGCGGCGATCTCCAGGGCCTCGGCGGGCAGCGCCGGGGCGCCGGTGACGGCCTCGGGGTGGGCGGCCGTCTCCTCCTGCGGCGCCTGCGACCCCGGTGTCAACGAGACGCCCGTACCTGACCCGGACGGGTCCGCCGCACTCGCCTGCTCGCCCGTCATCGGCTCGCTGTCACCCATTTCAGGCCCCTGTCCCGGGTTTGAGTGTTCACATTTCACACCAGTTCATGGCGATATTTCCCAGGGTTGCACTCCGTCTCCATGGCTGCGCCCGGAGAGCCTCGCCCGGTAGGCTTTCCGTGTGATCTTCAAGCGCATCGGAAACGGCCGGCCGTACCCCGACCACGGCCGGGAAAGCACCCGGCAGTGGGCGGACGTCGCGCCGCGCCCGGTCCGCCTCGATCAGCTGGTGACGACCAAGGGCCAGCTCGATCTGGAGACCCTGCTCGCCGAGGACTCGACGTTCTACGGCGATCTCTTCGCGCACGTCGTGAAGTGGCAGGGCGATCTGTACCTGGAGGACGGGCTGCACCGCGCCGTCCGCGCCGCGCTCCAGCAGCGCCAGGTGCTGCACGCCCGCGTCCTCGAACTCGGCTGACGCCGGCCACCGGCCTGACGGGACCTCACGTCCGCATTGGCCCTTTTGGGTTGGACTGAGCGGCCACCACTGATCATTTAATAGGCATCGCCGCCGGGCAGCACTACGCTGCGCCCATGAGCATGCTCACTCCCCCCGGCATGGGCGGTAAGTACCGCATCACGGGGGACAAGTACCCGCGTATGCGGCGCGGCCGCCCGCGCAGCAGGATCGTGCTCGCCGTCGTCGCGTCCGTCGCGGCGATCGGCCTGATCGGCTGGGGATCGTTCCAGCTCGTCGACATCTTCACGGGCGGCGCCAAGGCCAGCGCGGCTGGTCCGGGCTCCTCGCGTTGCGCGAAGAAACCGAGCGCGTCCCCCTCCCCGACGAAGGCCGCGGCGAAGCTGCCCGCCCCCGCCAGAATCAAGGTCAACGTCTTCAACGCCACGACTCGCGGCGGCCTGGCCAAGGACACCGCCGACGAGTTGAAGAAGCGCGGCTTCGCCATCGGCGACGTAGGAAACGCGACAAAGACGTACGACAAGAAGGTCAAGGGCGTCGGGATACTGCTCGGCGCCGCGTCGGCCTCCGACGCGGCGCTTCCCGTCCTGGGCACCCAGCTCTCGGGCGCCGAGCTGAAGTCGGACACCCGCGACAAGCCGACCGAGGTCGACCTGATCATCGGCAAGGACTTCAAGGGGCTCACGCCCAAGGCGAAGGCGGACAAGGCGCTCCGCGCGCTGAGCGACCCGGAGCCGGCCCCTTCCTCGTCGCCGAGCTGCGCATGACCCCCTAGGAACCACGGAAAAGCCGCAGTCGCGTCCGCTCGGTCGATGAGCGGACGCGACTGCGGCTTGTGATCGTGGGCGGGGCCGACTACTCGGCGGCCCCGTACATCCGGTCGCCCGCGTCGCCGAGGCCCGGCACGATGTACCCGCTCTCGTTCAGCCGCTCGTCGACCGACGCGGTCACCACGGTCACCGGCGCACCGGCCAGCTCCCGCTCCATGATCTCGACGCCCTCGGGCGCGGCGAGCAGCACCACGGCGGTGACGTCGTCCGCACCGCGCTTGATGAGCTCCCGGATCGCCGCGACGAGCGTGCCGCCCGTGGCGAGCATCGGGTCGAGGACGTAGACCTGGCGGCCGGAGAGGTCGTCCGGCATGCGCGTCGCGTACGTGGACGCCTCCAGGGTCTCCTCGTTGCGCACCATGCCGAGGAAGCCCACCTCGGCGGTCGGCAGGAGCCGCACCATGCCGTCGAGCATGCCGAGACCGGCGCGCAGGATCGGCACCACCAGCGGACGCGGGTACGACAGCTTCACGCCGGTCGTCCGCGAGACGGGGGTGTCGATGTCGACCTGCTCGGTGCGCACGTCCCTGGTCGCCTCGTAGGCGAGCAGGGTGACCAGCTCGTCGGCCAGGCGCCGGAAGGTCGGGGAGTCGGTGCGCTTGTCGCGCAGCGTGGTGAGTTTGTGCGCCACCAACGGGTGGTCGACGACGTGGATCCGCATGTCCTCAACAGTAACCGGGCCCCGTGACCGCGGCTCCCTCGCGCACCGGCATTCCCCGGGCGCCCCACGGGCATCAAAGCCGCACCAAGAGGGAAACCCGAGGGGCGAGGGACAATGGGGAAGGACCCGTCGACTGGGGTGGTGGTGTGGCCCATGCCGGACCAGAAGCGCCGAGCACAGCACGGCCCGGACGCCGAGAACGAGACGGCGGCCGGACGGCAGGAACCCGAGACGGACGCCGAACGCAGGCGCCGCCGCGCGTTGTTCCTGCGCGAGCTGACCGAGGCACGCGAGCTGCGGGCCCGCGTCCAGCCGCGCCGCGCGCGGGCCGCGCGGATGCGTCAGCAGATGCGGATGCGCACGTTCCGATGGTGATGCGCCGGGGCACGCCCGTGCCCCGGCCGGCCGCGCATCCCGTGTCCCAGCGGTGACACGCAGGTGACGCGCCTCACACCCGACACCCGTGCGCGCACCCCGCCGAGGACACGACGCCAAACACAGCGCACGGAAGACCTCTCCTGACGGCGCACTTTCTGCCACGATTCCGAGTGGGCGGGGCTTGAACTGCACTCCCGTCCACCAAGACTCCGCCGGGGGGACCCCCGACCGGCACACCTGAGACCAGTGGGAGAGTCACGGTGTACTTCGCCGCACTGCTCGCGCGCACCGAAGACGGGTGGGAAGCGAGCGATACAGAGCTCGACGACGTGGAGACCCTGTCGGATCTGTCCGACCTGGCCCGCGAAGCGGCGGCCGAGGCCGACGCTGAGGACGACACGGTCCTCGTCTTCATCGAACAGGAGGACGCGTGGTTCGGCGTCGTCCGCCTGGACGGCGAGGACGACCCTCGTATCTACATCTCGGACGCGGCGGCCGCCGCCCGCAGCAGCTACGGCGAGATCCTGCTCACCGACGAACTGCTCGGCAAGGATCCGGACTCCGTCGAGGGGGTCGACGAACTCGACGCCCTCGACCTGGACGGCACGGAGGACGGCGAACCCGAGGCGTCCTCCGACGACAGCGAAGAAGAGGACGACGGCGGTGGTGGTGGCGGCGCGGGCTCCGACGCCGTGCCCGCGGGGCCGCTCGGGGACACCGAGATCCTCGCCGACCTCGGCGTCTCCGAGAAGGAACTGCTCGCGCTCGACGGGGTGGACGCCCTGAGCGAGATCGCCGACGCACTGGGCGCCGCGGAGGTCCTCGAGACGGTGCGCTGACCCCGGGGGCCGGCCACCGGGGTTAGATTCCTGGCCGTGACGCCCCCCGCGACTGACGAGACCCCCGATCCCGTACGTGATCCCTGGAAGCCCGCCATGCGGCAGGCCCTGGCCGAGGCCGGGCTCGCCGCGGCGGGCGGCGATGTGCCCGTCGGCGCCGTCCTGCTCGCTCCGGACGGCACGACGGTCCTCGCCACCGCGCACAACGAACGCGAGCTGACCGGCGACCCCACCGCCCACGCCGAGGTCCTGGCGATCCGCCGGGCGGCACAACAGGCGGGAGAGTGGCGGCTGACCGGCTGCACGCTCGTCGTCACCCTGGAGCCGTGCACCATGTGCGCGGGCACCGCCGTCCAGTCCCGCGTCGACCGCGTCGTCTACGGAGCCCGGGACGACAAGGCCGGTGCGGCCGGCTCGCTGTGGGACGTGCTCCGCGACCGGCGGCTCAACCACCGGCCCGAAGTGATCTCCGGTGTCCTGGCCGAGGAGTGCGCCGAGCCCCTGACCCGCTTCTTCAGGGAAACGGATTTCGGACCACGGCCCCCTATGGGCTAGAGTTCCTCTCGGTAGCGTGTCCGAGCGGCCGAAGGAGCTCGCCTCGAAAGCGAGTGTGGGGAAACTCACCGAGGGTTCAAATCCCTCCGCTACCGCTCTTGACGAAGGGCCCGGCTCATTGAGCCGGGCCCTTCGAGCTGTCGCGGCCGCCGTGAAAGACGCCGGCCCGCCCGGAGCAACGCGAGGAGCCCCGGCGCCTGACCAGGGGCACCGGGGCTCTTCGTCCCGCTCGGGGCGGGGGAAGCGGCATCGGGGGGACAAGCCGCTTCCCCCGACGAGGACGGACGCCCGTAAGCCCACGCCGCGTCAGGGGGAAGTCTGCGGCGTGGACCCCGCAGTCGGGGTCCTGTCCCTGCCCTTCGGATTCCTGCCAGACCCTCCGGGCTCACCACCCATCCTGCGCCACGGGAACACCGCGCGACGGCGGCAAAGGGCCTGTGGAGCAGGGTCGTTGGTCCTTAAAGGTCATGTGAGAGAGCGTCACGTTAGACTCGCGCCCGGCAACAGGGGTCACACGAGATACACCGGGGCACGGGGAGGCCTAGCACGATGGATCCGAAGAAAATTGGGCTCTTCCTGGTGATCGTGTTCGTGCTGTACGTGATCATCACCGACCCCGCCAAGGCCGCCGACTACGTCCAGATAGGCTTCGAAGGCGTATCGACCGCCGCGCAGGCCATCGGGGACTTCATGACCTGGGTGGCCAACGGCGGCAAGTGAATTCGTGAGTTCGTGAGTTCGGCCGAGGAGCGTCGCCCGTGATCCGCCATCTGGTCCTGTTCAAGCTCAACGACGGCGTCAGCCGTGACGAGCCCCGTGTGGTCGAGGGCGTCGAGGCCTTCCGCGCGCTGGGCGAGCAGATCCCCGAGCTGACGTTCTGGGAGTGCGACTGGAACATCACCGACCGCCCCATCGCGTACGACTTCGCGATCAACTCGGCGGTCGAGGACACCGACGCCCTGAAGCGCTACATCGAGCACCCCGCGCACCAGGCGGGCGTCGCGCAGTGGCGTGAGTTCGCCACGTGGGTGATCGCCGACTACGCGTTCTGACACCTGCTCGCGTCACACGATCGAGCGGCCCCTCACCGGAACGGTGGGGGGCTTTTTTGCGTCTTTTGCCCCAACTAGCCCTTCAACACGTAGTTATGCGGTGCTTGCACACAGTGCACATGTCTTGTGATGCTATGACCGCTTTTGACCGATGAGTTGACGGAAACAGAGGTGGGGTTGACCGTGCCGGCCAGTACTGCGCCTCAAGAAGCACCGCAAGCGCCGCAGGCGCCACAGCCTCCGCAGGCGCCGCAGCCCCAGACTCCGCCCGCGAAGTCGCGCGGGGCCGACACCCGGGCACTCACCCAGGTCCTCTTCGCCCAGCTCAAGGACCTGCTGCCGGGCACGCCCGAGCACTCCCGGGTGCGCGGCGCCCTGATCGAGGCGAACCTGCCCCTGGTGCGGTACGCGGCGGCCCGCTTCCGCAGCCGCAACGAGCCGATGGAGGACGTCGTCCAGGTCGGCACCATCGGCCTGATCAACGCCATCGACCGGTTCGACCCGGACCGCGGGGTGCAGTTCCCGACCTTCGCCATGCCGACCGTCGTCGGTGAGATCAAGCGCTACTTCCGGGACAACGTGCGCACCGTGCACGTGCCGCGCCGCCTGCACGAGCTGTGGGTGCAGGTCAACGCGGCGAGCGAGGACCTGACCACCGCCTTCGGCCGGTCCCCGACGACCGCCGAGATCGCCGAACGGCTGCGCATCGGCGAGGACGAGGTGCTCGCCTGCATCGAGGCGGGGCGCTCGTACCACGCGACCTCCCTGGAGGCCGCGCAGGAGGGCGACGGGATGCCCGGGCTGCTCGACCGGCTCGGTTACGAGGACCCGGAGCTCGACGGCGTCGAACACCGCGATCTCGTACGGCATCTGCTCGTCCAGCTCCCCGAGCGGGAGCAGCGGATCCTGCTGCTGCGGTACTACAACAACCTGACCCAGTCCCAGATCAGTGCCGAACTGGGTGTCTCGCAGATGCACGTGTCAAGACTCCTCGCCCGTAGTTTCGCGCGACTTCGATCCGCAAACAGGATCGATGCGTAGCTGAATCGGGTAGACCGCTTCCGACGGGATTTCTCGACGGAATCGCCGTCACCTTCGGCCACACCCCCTGCTTCCTGCGCGGATCCGCCCCATACATGTCGACATGTCACTACAGCGTGTTGCCGACATGTGACATTCTGCTGGAACCGCGTTTGGCGCAGCCTCACGTCCGGTATTCAGGTGGAGGCTGCGCTCCTACCTGACGGGAGCGTCCGCCGCGACCGTCCGCGACCTCAAGGGGGTGGCATGTCCGCAGACCAGGGCAGCTCGAAGGTGCTCACGCTCTCGCCCGACACGCCTGTTCCTGTTCCGGCCCAGGCTTCGGCCCCGACCCCGCCCCCGGTCCAGGAGACCTCCGGGACGGCCGTGCCGACCGTGCCCACAGGGCCCATCGACACCCGCACCCTGTCCCGCTCCCTTTTCCTGCGGCTCGCCACGCTCGACGAGCACAGCCCCGAGCGCGCCTACGTCCGCGACACCCTCATCGAGCTCAACCTGCCGCTGGTGCGGTACGCGGCGGCGCGCTTCCGCAGTCGCAACGAGCCGATGGAGGACATCGTCCAGGTCGGCACCATCGGCCTGATCAAGGCGATCGACCGGTTCGACTGCGAGCGGGGCGTCGAGTTCCCGACCTTCGCCATGCCGACCGTGGTCGGCGAGATCAAGCGGTTCTTCCGGGACACGTCCTGGTCGGTGCGCGTGCCGCGCCGGCTTCAGGAGCTGCGGCTCGCCCTCACCAAGGCGAGCGACGAGCTCGCGCAGAAGCTGGACCGGTCGCCGACCGTTCCCGAACTCGCGGCCGTGCTGGGCGTCTCGGAGGACGACGTCGTCGACGGGCTCGCGGTGGGCAACGCCTACACCGCGTCCTCGCTGGACTCGCCCGCGCCCGAGGACGACGGCGGCGAGGGCTCGCTCGCCGACCGCCTGGGGTACGAGGACACGGCTCTGGAGGGCGTCGAGTACCGGGAGTCGCTCAAGCCGCTCCTGGCGAAGCTGCCGCCCCGCGAGCGCCGCATCATCATGCTGCGGTTCTTCGCGAACATGACGCAGTCGCAGATCGGCGAGGAGGTCGGGATCTCGCAGATGCACGTGTCCCGGCTGCTGACCCGCACGCTGGCGCAGCTGCGCGAAGGGCTGATCGCGGACTGAGGTCGCCGCTCAGGACCCCGCTCCCCGGTACCGGCGGGGTTGGCGGGGTTCCTAATTGACGGTCCGTCAGACACACTGGCGCGATGCTGCGGACCTGGATACGAGGACGTAGAGGCGCTGCCGTGGGCGTCGCCTCGGCTGCCGTGATGGGTTTGGGCGGGGCCGCCGCCGTTGCCCTCGGCGGGGACGGCGGGCCCTCCAAGTACGTCGCCGTGGGAGCGGCCGGTGCGCCCAGCGCGCCCGGCGACAGCGTCGCGCCGACCGGGAAGGTGCGGCTCGTACCGCTCGACCCGGACCCTGCGCAGTCGTCCGGGGCCGCATCGGACGGGGGCGACGAGCACTCCGGGAGCACGGGCGGCGACGGCGACACGGGCAGCGGGTCCGGTGCGGGGGCCACCGACTCGGGCGCCGACGACTCCACTGACTCCGGCGACTCGGTTTCCTCCGGCTCGGAGCACAGCAGCGACCCCAGTAGGTCCCCTGACTCCGGTGGCTCCGGGGGCGGCAACTCGCCCGGATCGAGCGCGGGTTCCACGCCCGCGCAGCAGCAGGGCGGCAGTGCGCCGTCGCCCGCCGGGCCCGCCGCGCTGAAGGTGAGCGAAGCCGTACTGAAGGACGCCGACAAGCGGTGGTGTCAGGACGTGACACTGACCCTGCGCAACTCCGGTGGGAGCGCGGTGCGTTCGGGGAGCGTCACCTTCGGGACGCACGTCATCGGCTCACTGGGGATCGACTGGGCGACCGTCGAGTCCACCGAGGAGCTCCCCGTGCCCATCGGGGCGGGGGAGAAGAAGGAGAAGACGTGGAACGTGTGCGTCGACTCCTGGCGCGTACCGCTCGGGATGCACGTCGAGACGCGGGACGTCTCCGTGAAGTGGAAGTGAGGCAGCGGCCCGCCGACGGCGACTGCTGCCCCGACTCCCTTGTCCCGCTGGTTACTTGAGGGCCAGCCAGGCCACTGCCGCCACCACGACGACCGCGACCACGATGCCGACGATCAGGCCCGCGCCGGGGCCTGACTTCACCGGAGCCGCCTGCGCGCGCGGGGTCGGCGTGCCGCCCTCGTCGACGAAGGCGCGGAACATCTGAGTGTTGCCCGCGGGGTCGTAGTTGCCTTCGGGACCCGGGCCCTGGGGGTTGTGTGCCATGGGGAAGGACCCTAGCGAATCGGCGGCACGGGCGCCACAGGTCACCCACAGCCCACTTGAGCTGCGTCTTTACACCATACGACCCGGACGTTTGCCTAGTTTTTAGAGTCGAACGCCCCTTTTAGTTTGCCTGCGGCAACCAACTGCTTCTATGGTTGCTCTAAGCAACAAATAAGGATTCGGTCAGGAGGTGCTGTGGCCGCACAGCGTCACTATGACGAACTGGCGCGGCAGCTCAGCGCCATCGGTGCCGTCAAAAGGGACATGGCGCGGATCCTGCCCCACGACTGTCCGGCCGGTTCGGCCGCCGTGCTCACGCTGCTCGCCCGTTACGGCGAGATGCGGATGAGCCGGCTGGCGGAGCTGCTCGCCGTCGACATGTCGGTGACCAGCAGGCACGTCGCCCATGTCGCCGATCGGGGCTGGATCGAACGCCGCCCCGACCCCGCCGACAAACGCTCCCGCATCCTGCACCTCACCGATGAGGGCCATCGGCAGATGACGGAGCTCGGTACCCGCACCACCCAGTTGCTCGCCGACCGGCTGAGCGACTGGACCGACGACGAGGTCGGTCAGCTGATCGCGCTCATGACCAGGCTGCGCGACAGCTTCGGCGACTGCCGGACCACCCGTACACCCGCGTAAAGACGCAAAAGACGTAAGAAAAGGAATCCCATGGCAACATCCACACCGGCTGGTGTGCGGGGCAGCCATGCCAAGCACGGGAGTGCCGCTCCCGGCTCCGGCGCTCCGATGACGCACCGGCAGATCATGGAGGCGCTGTCCGGGCTTCTGCTCGGCATGTTCGTCGCCATCCTGTCGTCGACGATCGTCACCAACGCTCTGCCCGAGATCGTCGGAGACCTCGGTGGCGGCCAGTCCGCCTACACCTGGGTCGTCACCGCGTCGCTGCTGGCGATGACCGCGACCACGCCCCTGTGGGGCAAGCTCGCCGACATCTTCAGCAAGAAGGCGCTCGTCCAGATAGCCCTGATCGTCTACGTGGGCGGCTCGGTCGTGGCGGGGCTCTCGCAGAGCCCCAGCATGCTGATCGCCTGCCGTGTGGTGCAGGGCATCGGCGTCGGCGGTCTGTCCGCCCTCGCGCAGATCGTGATGGCCGCGATGATCTCCCCGCGCGAGCGGGGCCGTTACTCCGGCTACCTCGGTGCGACCTTCGCCGTCGCCACCGTCGGCGGCCCGCTGCTCGGCGGTGTCATCACCGACACCTCGTGGCTCGGCTGGCGCTGGTGCTTCTACGTCGGTGTGCCGTTCGCGATCATCGCGCTCATCGTGCTCCAGAAGACGCTGAAGCTCCCCACGGTCAAGCGGGACAACGTCAAGGTCGACTGGGCCGGTGCCTTCTTCATCACCGCCGCGGTCTGCACCCTGCTCCTGTGGGTCACCTTCGCCGACGACAAGTACGACTGGATGTCGTGGCAGACCGGCGCGATGGTCGGCGGCGCGGTGGTGCTCGCCCTGATCTTCATCCTCGTGGAGGCCAAGGCCGCCGAGCCGATCATCCCGCTGCGGCTCTTCCGCAACCGGACCATCACGCTCGCCTCGATCGCCTCGCTCTTCGTGGGTGTCGCGATGTTCACCGGCACCGTGTTCTTCTCGCAGTACTTCCAGCTGGCGCGCGGCAAGTCGCCGACGATGTCCGGTGTCATGACGATCCCGATGATCGGCGGCCTGTTCATCTCGTCGACCGTCGCGGGCCAGGTCATCACCAAGACCGGCAAGTGGAAGGCGTGGCTGGTCTCCGGCGGCGTCCTCATCACGGCGGGCCTCGGCCTGCTCGGCACGATCCGCTACGACACCCCGTACTGGCGCGTCGCGATCTTCATGGCCCTCATGGGTCTCGGCATCGGCATGATGATGCAGAACCTCGTGCTCTGCACCCAGAACCAGGTCGCCCCGCAGGACATCGGCTCGGCCAGCTCCACGGTCACCTTCTTCCGCTCCCTCGGCGGTGCGATGGGTGTCTCGGCGCTCGGTTCGATCATGTCCACCCGCATCACGCACTACGTCAAGGACGGCCTCGCCGACCTCGGTCCCAAGGGTGCCGCGCTCGGCCACGGCGGCACCGGCGGCGGCTCCATCCCGGACCTGGACAAGCTCCCCGCGCCGCTGCGCACCATCATGGAGAGCTCCTACGGGCACGGCATCGCCGACGTCTTCCTGATCGCCGCGCCGATCGCCCTGCTCGCGCTCATCGCCACACTGTTCATCAAGGAGGTTCCGCTGCGTACGACGGGCGGCCTGGACCAGGCCAAGGAGACCGAGGCGTCCGCTTCCGGCGCCCCCGCCGGCATCACCGCCACCCCGGCCCCCGCGCCGGAGAAGGTGCCGAGCCTGGTCGGTGCGGCCGAGCCCGCCGCCGACCCGCAGACGCAGCGGCTCGCCGCCGTGGCCTCGGTCGCCGGTGACGTTCCGGCGCAGTCCACCGGCAGCGGCATCCCGGTGCGCGGTTTCGTCCGCGGCGCCGAGTCCGCCCCGGTGCCGCGCGCCGCGGTCACGCTGATCTCCCTCGGGGGACGCCAGCTGGGCCGCGCGGTGGCCCAGGGCGACGGTTCGTACGGTGTGGACGCCCCGGGCGCCGGTTCGTACGTGCTGATCGCCTCCGCCGACGGCTACCAGCCGCAGGCCTCCACCGTCGTGGTCGGCGAGGAGCCGGTCGCGTACGACATCCTGCTCAGCGGGACGAGCGGTCTCAGCGGTGTCGTCAGGGCCGCGGAGACCAAGGCCCCGGTCGTCGGCGCCATGGTCATCGTCACCGATGTCCGCGGTGACGTGCTGGCCACCGGACTCTCCGGCCAGGAGGGCGAGTTCACCTTCGCCGAGCTGGTTCCCGGCCCGGTGACCGTGGCCGTGAACGCGGCCGGGCACCGCCCGCTGGCGCTGCCCGTCGAGGTCGGCGGCACCGGTGTCACCCGCGTCGAGGTCGAGCTCAACTCCGGCTCGCAGGTGCAGGGCACGATCAACGCCGCGGGCCGCCCGCTGAACGACGCGCGGGTCACGCTCGTCGACGCCGCGGGCAACGTGGTCGCCACCGCCACCACCGGTGACGACGGCGCGTACGCCTTCACCGACCTGGACGGCGGCGAGTACACGGTCATCGCGACCGGTTACCCGCCGGTCGCCACCGGGCTGAGCGTGAACGGCAGCGGTGTCGACGGCCACGACATCGAACTCGCCCACCCCGGCGAGTAGTTGACTCCGGGCGGCCTGCCGCCGCGGCCCGCGCTTCGAGCGGAGACGTGAGCCGCGGCGGCCGCCCGGATGTGGGAAAAAGGGCCCCGGACCCGGTGGCGTCGTTCTACGGCAGGGGACGGCCGAGACGTCGCACGGGCCGGGGCCGTTTCACGTACAGGGCACAACCAATTCCCTTACGTGTGTGAGAACTTGAGCTAGGAGATGTGGACGATGGGACTCAGCGCGCGGATCCGGACGCGGGACGGGTGGGCTCTGCCGCACGCCGTCGTCACGGTGACCGACATGACCGGTGCGCAGGTGCTGCGGGCCGAGGCCGACGACGAGGGCGCCGTGCACGACGCGTCCGCTCTCACCCCGGGCCCCTACACCGTGATCGTGACCGCCGTCGGGTACGCCCCCGCGGCCTCCACCGCGCTGGTCACGGCCACCGGCCGGGCCGAGGTCGGCACCGTCGTCCTGGCCCGGCAGGGCGGGGCCGAGCTGCCGCCGCCCGGACCGTGGACCGTCGACCCGGCGCACTCCGCGGTCGCGGCGACCGCCCAGCACCTGGGGATCACGTCCGTGCACGGGCGGTTCACCGAGTTCAGCGCGCGGATCGACATCGCGCAGGACGTGGAGAAGTCCCGCGTCGAGGCCGTGATCAGCGCCGCGTCGATCGACACCGGCAACGGCATGCGCGACGGCCACCTGAAGTCCCCCGACTTCCTGGACGTCGAGACGTACCCGCAGATCACCTACCGCTCCACCGGCCTGAGCCCCGCGGGGCCCGACCGCTGGACGGTCCACGGTGAGCTGACGCTGCACGGCGTCGCGCGCCAGGTCGACCTCGACCTCAGCTACCTCGGCACCGGCGCCGACCCGTGGGGCGGCACCCGCGCCGCGTTCAAGGCGACCGCCGAGCTCAAGCGCGAGGACTTCGCCATGAACTACAACCAGGTCGTGCAGGCCGGCATCGCGGCCATCGGGGCGACGCTGAAGGTGGAGCTCGACATCCAGGCGGTGCAGGGCGACGCGCTGCCGTCCATGTAACTAACCTGGGCGCATGGCTCCGAACATCGCGACCAACACCCGTGTATCGCTGGACGAGTTGCTGGACTTCGTACGCCCTCGCCACCGCGCCCTCCTGATCACCGCCCGCGCCGACGGCACCCCGCAGGCCTCACCACTGACCTGCGGGGTCGACGGCGACGGGCGGATCGTCGTCTCCACCTATCCCGAGCGCGCCAAGACCCGTAACGCCAAGCGGAACCCGCGCGTGAGCCTGCTCGTCCTCAGCGACGAGTGGAACGGGCCGTGGGTGCAGATCGACGGTTCGGCGGAGGTCATCGACTCCCCCGACTCCGTCGAACCCCTGGTGGAGTACTTCCGCGTCATCTCGGGGGAGCACCCGGACTGGGACGAGTACCGGGAGGCGATGGTCAAGCAGGGCAAGTCGATCATCCGGATCACGCCGGAGAAGTGGGGCCCCGTGGCGACCGGGGGCTTCCCTGCCCGGCTGGCACCGTGACCCCAAACCCTTCGCCACGGACCCGCGTCTCGGCGTACGCCGTCGCGACGCGGGACGACCGGCTGTTGCTGGCCCGGCTCTCGGAGACCTCCGCGGTCTTCGCGCCGGGCCTGTGGCATCTGCCGGGCGGCGGGATCGACCCGGGCGAGCAGCCCGTCGAGGCCCTCGCCCGTGAGCTGCGCGAGGAGACCGGGCTCGCGCTCACCGCGGCGCCCCGGCTGCTCGACGCCCGGACCTACACGACCCGGCGCGACGGGGTGGACTGGCATCTCACGGCGCTGTTCTACGCCGTGACGCTCAGCGCCGGCGCCCCGGTGGTGACCGAGGTGGACGGTTCCACCGAGGCGGTGGCCTGGGTCCCGCCGGCCGAGCTGCGGGACCGCTCCGCGCTGACACCGCCGGCGGCCGACGCGCTCGGGATGATCGGCGGCCCGTGACCTCAGGGGCGTTCCCGCGCCACCAGTGCCGCGATGCCCGCGATCTGCAGGTCCAGCGCGATCTGGAAGTCCACGTCGCGCACCTGCTCGACCGTCTCCCCCGCCGCCACCTGCGCCATCGTGTCCTCGGCGTGCCGCAGCATCTCCGGCATGTCGGCCGGCGCCCTGAACGTGGACATCGCCTGATGGAAGTACTCGTCCTGCGTCATGCCGACCTCCGCGCACCGCTGCCGGAAGTGACCCTCGACGGTGCCGTACCCGTACACGAACTGCATGACGCTGGCGATGGCGCCGCGCTGTGCCTCCTGCGGCAGGCCGGTGCGGGCGAAGACGCGCTGCACCGCGGCCGAGAACTCCAGCGCCCTCGGGCCGATGTTGAGGTAGTTGCCGATCAGCGACGAGATCCAGGGGTGACGCACCAGCAGGGACCGGTACGTGGTGGCGAGGTGGCGCACCTGCGCGCTCCAGTCGGCTTCGGCCGGTTCCCCGGCGGCGACGCCGGACTCGCCGAAGACCCGGTCCAGGGCGAGTTCGAGCAGGTCGTCCTTGGTGTCGACGTACCAGTACACGGACATCGCGGTGACGCCGAGCTCGCCCGCGAGGCGCCGCATGGAGAACTTGGCGAGCCCCTCGGCGTCGAGCAGCTTCACCGTGGCCTCGGTGATCCGGTCACGGTCCAGACCGCTGGGCTGCTCGCTGCGCCGACCGCGTGCGGGCTTGCCCTGATCGAGCCAGACACTCATCCGCGCTGCCTTCACCATGGCGCACCTTCCCAGGAGTTGACGTACCCGGACGGACCGGCGGGACCTGCGACGAGGTCGCGGAATCCGTCGGTCCGCCCGCTCCGATGCTAGGGCCTGGTCAGAGGGCGGCCTTCTCGGAGCCTGCCGCTGAGTCTGCCCGTTCCGCGCGCCTGAGCAACGCCGCCGCCAGCAGTCCGCCGACGAGAACGGCGACGGCTCCGACCAGTTGGCTCGTCTCCAGGCCGGAGGAGAAGGCGTCCGCGATGCGGGCCTTCTCGCCCGCCGAGTCGGCGGCCGCCAGCGCCGCCGGGAGGGAGGCCGCGGCGACCGGGACGAGCGCCGCGAACCGGGCGTTGAGGACCGCGCCGAGGACGGCGACACCGAGGCCGTTGCCGAACTCGGCCAGCGTGCCGTTGACGCCCGCGCCCACGCCCGCCTTCTCCGGCGGGATCGCGCTCATGATGGCGTTGGCCATGGCGGGCATGGCGAAGGCGATGCCGACGCCCATGACGATCAGGCCGAACAGCATGCCGCCGTAGGAGTCCCCGCCGAGCACGGCGATCGCCGCGAGCCCCGCCGCCAGGCAGCTCATGCCGGCGGCGATGGTGACCGGGGTGCCGACCTTGGCGAGCACCTTGGCGCCGACGCCGGTGAGGTTCAGGGCGACGATGGTCAGCGCCAGCGGCGCCGTGCGCAGGCCCGCCTCCAACGGCCCGTAGCCGAGCACGAACTGGAGGTGCTGGGTGAGCAGGAAGAGCGAGCCGCCCATGCCGAACGCGACGAGGATGGCCCCGGCGACCGCGCCCGTGAACTTCTGGTTGCGGAAGAAGTGCATGTCCAGCATCGGGTACGGGATGCGCAGCTCCCACACCACGAACGCGGCCATGACGACGACACCGATCGCGGCCGAGGTGAAGGTCGTCGCGGAGGTCCAGCCCTTGTCGGGGCCGTTGATGATCGCGTAGACGACGCCGGTCATGCCGATCGTGGAGAGCACCGCGCCGAGCAGGTCGGGCCGGTCGCCCTGCGGGTTCTTCGACTCCGGTACGAGCGTCAGCACGGCGACCAGGCCGAGGACCGCGACCGGGATGTTGATGAGGAAGATCGCGCCCCACCAGAAGTGGTCCAGCATCACGCCGCCGAGCAGCGGTCCGACGGCGAAGCCCAGCGAGTTGACGGTGGCCCACAGGCCGATCGCCTTCACGCGCTCCGTGTCGTCGAAGATCTGCACGACGACGGCGAGGGTCGTGGTCATCAGCAGCGCGCCACCCACGCCCATGCCCGCGCGGGCGGCGATCAACTGCCCGGTGGAGTCGGCGAGTCCGGCGACCAGCGAGCCCGCGCCGAACAGCACGAGCCCGGCCGCGAGCATCTTCTTGCGCCCGTAGCGGTCGGCGGTGGAGCCCGCGGTGAGCAGCAGGCCGGACTGGACGAGCGAGTAGGAGCTGATCACCCACTGGATGTCGGACGTCGACGCGTGCAGTTCCCGGGTGAGGGAGGGGATCGCGACGTTCAGGACGGTGTTGTCGAGCAGCACGGTCAGCTGGGCGAGGCAGATGACGCCGAGGATGATCCAGCGCTGCGGGTGGCCGCCGGCCGGGGCGGGCGGCCGGGTGGTGCCACCGGGGTTCTCGGCGGTCGTCGCCGTCATACGGGCTCCTGTGATGCGGGCGGGGTTGTCGCTGTACACCGTAAAGGAGAACTCTTACGGCGTACAAGCGGGTTTCCGGCATACCGTTCGGGCATGCCGAGACGATCCCGTTCCGTATCGCAACTCGCCTTGTCCATCGCGGTGTTGAGCCTGCTGGGAGCGGCTCCCGCGGTGGCCGCCGGACAGCACGGGCAGCACGGCCCGCCGGTCCCGCTGCGCATCGCCACGTACAACATCCACGCCGGTTCCGGCGCCGACAACGTTTTCGACCTCGACCGCCAGGCGGCGGCGCTCCGCGCGCTCCACGCGGATGTGATCGGGCTCCAGGAGGTCGACGTGCACTGGGGTGCGCGCAGCCAGGACCTCGATGTGGCGCGGGAGCTGGCCGACCGGCTCGGGATGCGGGTGTCGTTCGCGCCGATCTACAGCCTCGATCCGGTGACGGCGGGGGCGCCGCGGCGGGAGTTCGGGGTCGCGGTGCTGTCCCGGTATCCGATCCGCTCGGCGGCCAACCACGACATCACGCGCCTGTCGACGCAGGACCCGAATCCGGTGCCGGCGCCCGCGCCCGGGTTCGGGGAGGTGACGCTGAAGGTGCGGGGCGTGCCCGTGCAGGTCTTCGTGACGCACCTGGACTACCGCGGGGACCCGTCGGTGCGGGTCGCGCAGGTCGCGGACACGCGGCGGATCATGGCGGAGGAGCGGGCGTCCGTTCCCGGGGCGCGGCAGGTGCTGCTCGGCGACTTCAACGCGGAGCCGTCCGCGGCGGAACTGGCACCGTTGTGGACGGAGTTGCGGGATGCGGGGCCGGTGAGCGGGGGGACGTACCCCGCGGACGTGCCGGTGAAGCGGATCGACTTTGTGGCGGTGGGGGAGGGGGTGACGGTGCGGGCCGCCTCCGTCGTGGCCGAGCCGGCGGCGTCGGACCATCGGCCGGTGATCGCGGAGGTGGGACTGCGGCGGTAGGCCTGTTCGTCTGCCGGGTGACCGATTCGTCGGCGGGTGCGGGCCGGTGGGGCTTCTCGCGCGGTTCCCCGCGCCCCTGAAGGATCCGCGTCTGCCCCATGGGCGATTCGTAGCTGCCTGACGGCCGGTGGTCCTGCTTCGCGCAGTTCCCCGCGCCCCTGAAGCGAGCTCCGCTCGCCCAGGGGAGGCTGCGCGGAGCGCATGCCTCAGGGGCGCGGGGAACTGCGCGAGAAGCCCCACCGGCCGTCCGCCGCGGAACGACCCGAAAGACCCCGCCCTCCCCGGCCGCGCAGCGTCACTTCGGGAAGGGGCGGGGTCGGGGAAAAGGTCAGCTCTTGGGCTGCGTCAGGTCGTAGAAGGTCGCGGACCCCACGGTCACCTTCTTGAAGTTGTCCTCGACCCACGACGTGATCTTCGACGCCGAGCCGGAGCTCGATCCGCCCATGCCGCCTCCACCGGAGCCGCTGGAGATGAAGTAGTGGATCCTGCCGTCCTCCACGTACTGCTTGAACTGGGCCGGCGTCGGCGACGGGTCGGTCCCGTTGAACCCGCCGATGGCCATCACCGGGTCACCGGTGGCCAGCTGGTAGCTCGCCTGGTTCTGTGAGCCGACGGTGGCCGCGGCCCAGGTGTAGTCGTCGGCGTTCTTCTCCAGGAGCTTCTTGGCCTTGGAGCTGACCTCGGCGCCGTTGAGCAGGCCGCCCATGCCGCCGCCTCCGCCACCACCGGGACCACCCTCGCCCATGCCGCCGGGCATGGTGCCCTGCTGCCCGTTCTGCTGGTTGCCCTGCTGGTTGCCGCCGGGGAATCCCCCGCCCAGCTGGTTGCTGTTGCTGTTGCCATTACCGGTGCCGGTGCCACCGGTCGGGGGCTGGCCCATCTGGCCGCCGGGGCCACCCTGCTGGTTGCCGCCACCGGGGAAGCCGCCCCGGCCACCACCGCCCCCGCCGGGACCCCCGCCCATCCCCATCGCGCTGGCACCCGAAGGACCGGCCGTGACGATCGACCCGGAGTGCCCGGTGTTCAACGTACTGATGGTGTACGCGGTCGGCGCGGCCAGCGACGCGACAAGGCCCAAACCGGCGACTCCGAGCGCCAGTTGACGGTTGAGCCGCCCGGCGAGAGCGAGCCCGAGCCCGGCCACCAGACCGCCCACGAGCACGGCCCACCGCAGCCACGGCAGGTAGTCCGGGGTGCGTCCGAGCAGTACGAACCCCCAGACCGCCGTGACGGCCACGGCCGCGCCCAGCGTCACGGACCAGGCGATGCGCGAGCGCTCCTCCCACAGCACGGCGGCGCCCATGCCGACGACGGCCGCGAGGTAGGGGGCCAGGGCCACCGTGTAGTACTGGTGGAAGATGCCGGCCATGAAGCTGAAGATCAGCGTGGTGGTGACCAGCGAGCCGCCCCACGCGAGGAACGCGGCGCGCGCCGTGTCGGTCCGCTTCGCCTTCCAGGTCAGCACGATCCCGGCGACGAGCAGGATCAGCGCGGCGGGCAGCAGCCACGAGACCTGGCTGCCGATCTCGGAGTTGAACATCCGGGTGAGCCCGGTCTCGCCCCACTGCCCGGTACCGGTACCACCGCCACCGCCACCCACGCTGCCGGTCTCGTCGCCGTTGATGCGGCCAAGTCCGTTGTAGCCGAAGGTGAGTTCGAGGAACGAGTTGTTCTGGGAACCGCCGATGTACGGCCGCGAGGACGCGGGCCACAGTTCGACGATCGCCACCCACCAGCCGCCCGCGACGACCATCGCGAGCCCGGCGAGAGCCAGCTGACCGAGCCGCTTGCGCAGCCGGGTCGGGCCGAAGATCCCGTAGAGGAGGGCCAGCGGCGGCAGGATCAGGAAGGCCTGCAGCGTCTTCGCGAGGAACGCGAGACCGACGGCCACGCCCGCCCAGACCAGCCACTTCGTGCGGCCCCGCTCCATCGCGCGCAGCACGCAGTACACCGTGACGGTCATGAGCAGGGCGAGCAGCGCGTCCGGGTTGTTGAACCGGAACATCAGCGCGGCCACCGGCGTCGTCGCGAACACGGCCATGGTGATCAGGCCCGCGGCGGCGCCGAACCGGCGGCGCACGGCCGCGTAGAGGACACCGGCGGTGGCCATGCCCATCAGCACCTCGGGGACGAGGATCGCCCACGAGTTGAGGCCGAAGAGGCGGACGGACAGCGCCATCGGCCACAGCGCGGCCGGCGGCTTGTCGACGGTGATGGCGTTCGCCGCGTCGGACGAGCCGAAGAAGAACGCCTTCCAGCTCTCGCTGCCCGCCTGGACGGCCGCCGAGTAGAAGGAGTTGGCGTATCCGGAGGCGGAGAGGTTCCAGAGGTAGGCGAGGCCGATGACGAGGAGCAGACCGAGGAAGGCCGGGCGCACCCAGCGCGCGTCCTCGGGCCGGCCGCGCCATGCGCGGGTGCGGAGCTTGTCCTTGGGCCGACCGTGGCCGCCGCCGGATCCGCCGCCCGCCGCGACCGGCGGATCAGCACTCGTACTCGTGGTCGTGGTCGTTTCGATCGTGGTCATCGCTGGTCCCTGGAGTCGAGGTAGGGGTCGTGCGCGCGCGCCGGCGTCATCCGCACGGTGGCGTCGTCCCAGGCCCGCGGAACCTGAGGTGTCTGAACGGTCGAGGTGGGTGCGGGAGTCGAGGCGGGCCGGTCGGGGAACACCCACGCCCGGAAGAGCAGGAAGCGCAGCACGGTCGCCGCGAGGTTGGCCGCGATGAGCACGGCCAGTTCGGTGGAGTGCGCGGGGTCGCTGGAGGCGGCGTTGAGCGCGGCCAGCGACCCGCTGGTCAGGGCGAGCCCGATGCCGAAGACGACGAGCCCCTGGGCCTGGTGCCGGACGGCCTTGTCGCGGCCGCGCACCCCGAAGGTCAGGCGCCGGTTGGCGGCGGTGTTGGCGAAGGCCGACACCAGCAGGGCCAGCGCGTTGGCGACCTGCGACCCCGTGAACGTACGGAAGCCGGAGTACAGCAGCAGGTAGAACAGCGTCGACAGCGCGCCCACGACGCAGAAGCCGACCAGCTGGCGCGCCAACCCCTTCGGAACACCAGGGAGTTGGCGGTCGCGCGGGTCGTCCCCGAAGGGCCGCGCGAGCCGGTCGAGGGCCAGCGAGCCGGTGGCGAGGGCCCGGCCCACCCGCCACACGCCCTTCAGGTCGTCGGTCGCGGTCCTGACGATGTGGACGGTCGAGTTCGGGTCGTCGACCCAGTCGACGGGCACTTCGTGGATCCGCAGCCCGGCGCGCTCGGCGAGGACCAGCATCTCCGTGTCGAAGAACCATCCGGTGTCCTCGATCAGTGGCAGCAGCGCCTGCGCGACATCGCGCCGGATCGCCTTGAAGCCGCACTGGGCGTCGGAGAACCGGGCCTGCAGCGAGCCGCGCAGGATCAGGTTGTAGGCCCGCGAGATGAACTCCCGCTTCGGCCCGCGCACGACTCGCGAGGAGCGGGCGAGCCGGGACCCGATCGCCAGGTCCGAGTGGCCCGAGATCAGCGGGGCGACGAGCGGCAGCAGCGCGTTCAGGTCGGTGGACAGGTCCACGTCCATGTACGCGAGGATCGGCGCGTCGGACGCCGACCACACGGTGCGCAGGGCGCGCCCGCGGCCCTTCTGCTCCAGGCGGAAGTACGCGACCCCGGACAGCTCGCCGGTCAGCCGGCGCGCCACCTCCGGGGTGGTGTCGGTGGAGGCGTTGTCCGCGACGGTGATGCGGAAGCGGTACGGGAAGGTGCGGACCAGGTGGGCGTGCAGTCCGCGCACGCACTCACCCAGGTCCTTTTCCTCGTTGTAGACGGGGATGACGACATCCAGGACCGGCACGCTGCCGATACCGCTGCCCGCCGGGAGGTGCTCCCGCGCAGGCAGCGCGCCGAGCTTCGCGGCGGTGGGGTCGATGCCCGGAGAAGAGTCGGTTCGCATGCCATCGACATTCGCCAACCCCGCTGTCAGCGCTGTGTGGTGAGGCTTTGCCCTGCCTGTGAGTACGGCTGTGGGTACACCTGCGCAGGTGTCACGGACGCTTCGGCGCCCGCCGGGAGCGCGCTGACGGGCTCGTCGTGAGCCGGCAGATGCACGGTGAACACGGTCCGGCCTGGCACGCTGTCGACAGTCACGGCACCGCCGTGCGCGGCCGCGACGGCCTGCACGATGGCGAGCCCCAGCCCGGTCGAACCCGCCTTCCTGGACCGCGAGGAGTCGCCGCGCGCGAACCGCTCGAAGACGTGCGGCGCCAGCTCGGCGGGGATGCCCGGCCCGTCGTCCTGCACGTCGAGACAGACCCAGGGCCCGTGCCGGTGCACGCGGGCGGTGACGGTGGTGCCGGGCGGGGTGTGCGTACGGGCGTTGGCCAGCAGGTTGACGAGGACCTGCTGCAGCCGCGCGGAGTCGGCGAGCACGGAGGCGGGCTCGTCGGGCAGTTCGAGCCGCCAGTTGTGGCCCTGCCCGGCGGCGCGGGCGTCGCTCAGCACGTCGATGACGAGGGGGGACAGGTCGGTCGGCTGGTACGAGAGCGGCCGCCCGGCATCGAGCCGCGCGAGCAGCAGCAGGTCCTCGACCAGGCCCGTCATGCGGTGCGCCTCGGACTCGACGCGGGTGAGGGCGTGCCGCGTATCGGGCCCGACCTCTTCCCGCCCGCGCCGGGTCAGTTCGGCGTACCCGCGGATGGAGGCGAGCGGGGTGCGCAGCTCATGGCTGGCGTCCGCGACGAACTGCCGCACGCGCGTCTCGCTCTGCTGGCGCGCGTGCAGGGCGCCGTGGATGTGATCGAGCATGCGGTTGAGCGCGGCACCGACCTGCCCGACCTCGGTCCTCGGATCGGCCTCGGCGTCGGGGACACGCTCGTAGAGGGTCACCTCACCGCTGTGGAGCGGGAGTTCGGAGACCCGGGTGGCGGTGGCGGCGACGCGACGCAGGGGGCGGAGGGTGACGCCGACCATGATGGCGCCCGCGGCACCGGCGGCCACGAGGGCGGCGGCGGCCACGCAGACCTCGGTGATGATGAGCTTGTTGATGGTGGTGTCGACCTCGGCGGTGGGGCGGCCGACGTAGAAGTCACCCTTGCTGCCGCTGGCGTACACGACACGGTAGGAGCCGAGCCCGGGCAGCTCGACGGTGTGCTCCTGCTTGTCCTTCGAGACGCTGTCCAGCGCCTTGAGCTGGTCGGAGGTCAGGTCCTTGGTGGTCGTCTGCAGACCACCGGCGTCGGTGGTCCCGTCGACGTTGCGCGCGCCGTCGGTCGCCCGGCCGTCGCTGACCTCGGCGCCTATGGTCCCGGCGTTGGAGCCGCGGGTCACGAAGTCCAGCGGTCCCTCGTCGACGAGGTTCTGCGGCGTCGGCATGCCGTGACCGGTCTGGCCGGGGAGGTCCTGCGGCTGCGGCCCAGCGGCCCGCATCGCGATGCCCTGCACCTGCTCGTCGAGCTGGTCGTACAGATACGAGTGCAGCGAAACCGTCGTCACGACCCCGATCACCGAGGCCACCACGGCCAGCAACGCCACCGCGGACACGACCAGGCGTGTCCGCAGCGTCCGGGGCCGCGCCCCGCGCCTCCGGCTCACGACACCGTCGTGGCGGCCGGCTTGATCAGGTATCCGGCACCGCGCCGCGTGTGGATCATCGGCTCGCGCCCGGCGTCGATCTTCCGTCGCAGGTAGGAGATGTACAGCTCGACGACGTTGGCCTGGCCGCCGAAGTCGTAGCTCCACACCCGGTCCAGGATCTGCGCCTTGCTGAGCACGCGCCGCGGATTGCGCATGAGGAACCGCAGCAGCTCGAACTCGGTGGCGGTCAGGTGGATGCCGGTCCCGCCCCGGGACACCTCGTGGCTGTCCTCGTCGAGCATCAGGTCACCCACGACCAGCACGGAGTCGCTGCGCCGGTCGGCGGCACCGGTCCGCCGGATCAGTCCGCGCAGCCGCGCGACGACCTCCTCCAGGCTGAACGGCTTGGTGACGTAGTCGTCGCCACCCGCGGTCAGCCCGGCGATCCGGTCCTCGACGGCGTCCTTGGCGGTCAGGAACAGCACGGGCACTTCCGGCTGCTCGCGGCGGAGCCGCCCGAGCACGCTCAGCCCGTCCATGTCCGGCAGCATCATGTCGAGCACGACGGCGTCGGGCCGGAACTCGCGTGCGGTCTGCACGGCTCCGGCCCCGTCGCCGGCGCTGCGGATCTGCCAGCCTTCGTAACGCAGGGCCATGGACAACAGCTCGGTGATCGACTGCTCGTCGTCCACGACAAGCACCCGGACAGGGCTCCCGTCCGGCCTCAGCAGTTCGGTACGCCCCTGGGGCGAGGTCGCGGTCATGTTGCAACCATGCTGCGGTCCTCTGAGAACACCCTTTTCCTTACCTGTGAATACCCTGAGAAACTCACAGGCGCCTCTGAGGAATCGCGAGGCGACTGACAAAACAGCAGGTCAGAAGCCTCACGAATCCTCAGGAATCACCAAGCCGAGCCTTTCAGCACGTAAGCCCGCGCCCCGGTGAAACCCGGAGAACCCGGCTGAACCCGACATAGAGCTCGACCCGGTGCTTCATCTGCGCGGTGTTCGCGCCGCCGTTCGCGCCGTCGCACTCGGCGGTCCCGTTCAGGCTGCGGATCGTCTCCCCGAAGCCGGCCCCGGACACCATGGCGTCGTGTCCGGTCATGGTTCCCGGACCGGTCTGCGTGTTCCAGTACCAAAGGGCCGTCATCCAGGCCACGGCCGGATCCCGCTCGACGAGCCACGGTTCGTGCAGCAGATCGAGCCCGAGCGCGTCACCGGCGGCCTTGTAGTTGAAGTTCCAGCTGAGCATGATCGCGCCCCGCCCGTAGTAGGCGTCGTGCCCGGCCGGACAGCCGTAACTCCGGGCCTCGTCGCAGAAGATGGGGTACGTGGACGTGTTCTGCGCGACGACGTAGTACAGCCCGCCGGTCTCGTGCGAGACATTGGCGAGGAACGCGGCGGCCTCCCGCTCCCGCGCGGCCCGCCCACCCGTGTGCGCGAACCGCGGATACGCCTTCGTGGCCTCGACGAGCCCGTCGTACGTGAAGAACGCGTTCCGCTCCGGGAACATCCGCTCGAACTGCGCCTCGCTGACGACGAACCGCCCCTGGTGGTGCCCGTGCCCCTCGGAGGCGGTCGCCGCGCCCGGCGCGACGACGACCCCGGCGATCCCGGCGACGGCGGCCGCCACCCACACCACGCGTCTTGTGAACCAGAGCCCGAACATGTCAGTACCTCCGTGGAGTTCACCTGGTCTGGACCAATCGATCCGCGGCGGTACCTACCCACCCCAACTCCCGTCACACACACGTCACTTGAGTCACAGCCCGAACAGCTCGGCGCCATTGCGGTAGCAGACGGCGCGCACCCACTCCTCTCCCAGGCCGAGGCGCTCGATCGACTCCAGCTGATGCACGTACGGATAGGGGATGTTGGGGAAGTCACTGCCCAGCAGCACCCGGTCCCCGAGATCCACCAGCCGCCCCAACTCCCCTCTCGGGAAGGGTGATTGCCGCTCCACGAAGTCGGTGAACGCCATCGTCGTGTCGAGCCGCACCTCGCGGTACCGCTCGGCCAGGTCCAGGAACTCCGTGTACTCCGGCATCCCCATGTGCGCGACGATCAGCCGCAGCCGGGGATGGCGCGCGAGGACCCGCTCCATCGGCCCCGGCCCGGTGTGCTTGCCCGGCGCGGGCCCGGACCCGCAGTGCGTCACGACAGGGACCCCGGCCTCGGCCAGCACGCCCCACACGGGATCGAGCAACGCGTCGGTCGGGTCGTACGCCCCCACCTGCACATGCGCCTTGAAGACCCGCGTGCCCTCCTCGACGGCCCGCCGCACATACGCCTCCGCGCCCGCCTCGGGGAAGAAGGTCGCGGTCCGCAGGCACCCGGCCGTCCGCCGGGCGAAGTCCGCACCCCACTCGTTGAGCCACTCGGCCATCCCGGCCTTGTGCGGATACAGCATCGCGGTGAAGGCCACGACCCCGAACTCCCGCATGCGCGCGACCCGTCGGTCCTCCGCCTCCCGGTACGTGATCGGCCACTCGCCGCCCGTCAGCGGCCCGGCCGAGTCGAAGTACGCCCACACCTTGCGCAGCACCCGCTCGGGCATGAAGTGCGTGTGCACGTCGACGAGCCCGGGCAGCCCGTGCCGCGCGAGGAACCCGGCGACGAGGCCGGCCTCACCGGCGTCGGGGCTACTCACGCACGAACCCATGGCTGCGCTCGACCTTGGCGACGTGCACGGTGTACCGCTCGTACCACTCGGCCCGCCCCTGCTTCTGCGCGTCCCGATGCTCGCCCCGCGACCGCCACTGCTCGATCGCGGCGACGTCCCGGAAGTAGCCGACGGTGATCCCGAGCCCGCCGGGCGTCCCTGCGGACTCGTGCCCGAGATACCCCGGGATCTCCCGCACCAGCTCGTGCATCAGATAGGCGGTCTCCCCGTACCCGCGGTCCTCTTCGGTCCGCGCGGAGCTGAACACCACCACGTAATAACGCAGTTCGAAGGCCGGCAACGGCGCGACAGGCGCCTCGGCGTGATCACTCATGGCCCTACGGTCACCCGCGCCCACCCCCCTGTCCACCCTTCCCGCCGCTTCCTCGCCGTCCGCCTAGAACAATCCGCCCTGCACTCCGGGCACCTCCCGCACCTCGACGGACGACCCGGTCACCCCGTCACCGACGCCCTCCAACGGCCACCCGGCCAGCACCCGCGTATCCACCACGAGCCGCCGCCCACCGCGCTCGACGAGATGCAGGTCCGGCCCGGCGGCGGCCACCACGCGCCCCGCCACCACGGCCCCCTCCGCGAGCCCGCTCACCACGGCGTCGACCCCGTCCACCGCGGCGAGCCCGAACACCTCCGCGTGCCCGACGACCTCGCAGGGCATCCGCTCCAACGACTCGGGCCACCCGCCCAGTCCCCCGGCGACAGCGTGCGCCCGCGCCAACTCGTCCTCCGCGCCCCGCGACACCGCCGCGCCCCGCACCACACGCTTGGTCTCGTACGAGATCCGGTCCGGCACCCCGAGCGCCACCCGCAGCAGCTCCTCGGCCCGCCGCGCCGCCATGAGCGGCCCCCGCCCCAGCCACGTGAAGGCGACGGCGCCCTGCTCCAACAACCGCGCGCTGCCCCTCCCCACCCCCGTGATCCCCACCTTCACGAGCCCGTCCCCGAACCAGGCCAGATACACGTGGTACGGCCGCGGATCATCGGCCATCGTGTCGGCGGCCACGGACTGCGCCCGGTCGATCCCCGCACACTCCGCGCACTGCGCCCGCGTCCCGCGCACCGGCACGGCGTCCCACCCCGGGCAGAGTCTGCGCCGCCCGCCCCGCCACACCCCGAGACACCGCCGCGGCCCCGCGACCCGGAACGCCATGCCCTCCCCGAACCGCACCGCGCTCTCCCGCTCGCTGCCGTCCCCGTCCCCCGTCCACCCGAACATCGGCCCGCCCCCACGCCACCGCACCCCGGTGCACCACCACGTCATACGTCCCAGGATGGCGCACCCCACTGACAACGCCGGGTACACGTACTCGGCCCGATCTGAGTACCCGCGCTCTGCTCCACCGCCGCTCTCGCGACCACACTCGGACCCATGGACGAACGACTGCCGCACCCCGCCCGCCGCCTCCTGCCGGCCCTCGCCCCGGCCGCGACGGCACTCGCCGCGTGGGCACTCTGGCTGGGCTGGGACCAGACCCGCGACGTACACCCCGACGGCTCGGTCACCGGCCCCTACGAGGCATGGCAGGTGATCGGCCTGGTCCTGACCCTGCTGGCCCCGCTCTACTGGTCGGCGTCCCGCCACCACGCCACCGCCGCGGCCCTCGGCACCACCACCGGCCTCACCGCGGCCGCCGCCTACGACTGGTCGGACGACTCCAGCGGCCTCTTCATGGTCGGCGTCGTCCTGGTCATGCTCGGCAGCCTGGCGGCGACCGGCGCACTCTCCACGGCGATCAGCACGGCGAAACGGGGCACGGCCTGAGCCGGCCCCGGGAACAACGCAAGAGGCCCCGGATCTCTCCGGGGCCTCTTGTCTGTGTGCACTCGGCAGGATTCGAACCTGCAACCTTCTGATCCGTAGTCAGATGCTCTATCCGTTAAGCTACGAGTGCCTGTTTTTTGTTTTCGCTCTTGTCTTCGTTCCCGGCCTTTCGGCCCGTCCCGGCGACAAGAAGAACATTACATGACTGCCGCCGCCATGTGAAATCCGATTGCCTCACCCGTTGTGACCTGCGGAAACGCGTCCTGCGCGTGGTCGAGGCCAGGGAAGCGCCGAAGCCCCGGTCCTGGTGGACCGGGGCTTCGGATCTTGCTGCGGAGGCGGAGGGATTTGAACCCTCGATGGGCTTTAAGGCCCAAACCGCATTAGCAGTGCGGCGCCATAGACCGGACTAGGCGACGCCTCCAGCACATCCCGCAGGCGCGAACGCGAGCGGTTGCGTGCAGATGATGACACAGCTGAACGCCGTGTCACCAATCGCCTCCCACGGTACTAGGAGGGCAGGCCACAGAGCAAAGCCCATTGCGGGGCGCAACGTCGTGGCGGGCGAACGCGTTAGGCACGGCATGCTGTCGCTGCGTCGTCTCTCCCGCCACGTACTCGTCACGTCCGCCGTCTGTGTCGCCTCCGGCGCCGCCCTCGCCGCCCTGCCCTCGGCCGCGCACGCCGACACCGGGCCGCGGCGCATGCCACCGGCCCCGTTCAGCTCCCTGGACGGGCGCGGGCCCGACCGGCTGACCATCTCCGTCGCCGACGCGGGGAACGGGAGCGACGGGACGTACGAGCTGGAGTGCGGGCCGGCCGGTGGCACGCACCCCGATCCGGGCGCGGCCTGCGGGAGGCTCGAGGAGATCGGGGCGACGGGGGCCGATCCGTTCGCGCCGGTGCCCGCCGGGGCGCAGTGCACGATGCAGTACGGCGGGGACGCCACCGCGCGCATCACCGGCACCTGGCACGGGCGGGCCGTCGACGCCTCGTACAAGGTGAGCGACGGATGCCAGATCGCGCGCTGGCGGCAGTTGGATCCCGTGCTGCCTGCTACCGCGCCGTGACCCTGGGTCCACCGGGCACACCGCCCCCGCGCGATCCCCACATCCTCTTCGTGCCCCTCTACGTGGGCTCCCTCTCATCCGGCGCCGCGAGCGCAACGGGTGCCCGTAGACTCCCTCCCGTGACACGTTGCGCGGCGCGAGGCAAGATGGCCTGCGCGATGGGCACGTCGCGGTAAAGCGGTACATCAGGGAGGAAGCGTCGTCGTGAGCAGCAGGCCATCCCGAGGCGCTGCTCGCCTCGCAGCCATACTCGATGCGCTCCCGGACGCGTTGGTGCTGGTCAACACCAACGGGACCGTGGTGAACGCCAATTCGATCGCACTTGAGGCTTTTGAGGCGCCCGGCACCGCCCTCGTGGGGCGCGGACTGCTCGATCTGCTGCCGGAGTTCGACTCCCGGCTGATCCCGGGATCGATGCGCCGCCCCGACACCGTCACCGACGAGCGGGGGCGGACCAAGCCGCACCGCATGGTCGCCCGGCGCACCGACGGCAGCGAGTTCCCCGTCGAGGTCACCTCCGCGAACCTCGCCGACAGCGCACGGGACGCCGTGGACCCGTACGGATCCTCGTACGGCTCCGGAGGCTCCGGCGTCGGTGGCTACAGCGGCACCGAGCTGCTCATGCTCGTGGTGCGCGATCTGTCGGGGACCGTCGACACCGAGGCCGAGCTGGCCCGTTCGCAGCGGCAGACCGAGATGATCCTGCGGGCCGCCTCCGAGGGCGTCGTCGGGACCGACACCGACGGGCGGATCGTGCTCGTCAATCCGGCCGCCGCGCAGATCCTCGGCTTCCGCGCCAGTGACCTGGGCGGACAGGAGCTGCACCAGCTCGTCCTGCACTCACGGGCCGACGGCGAGCCGTTCCCCTACGAGGAGTCGCCGCTCGCCGACACCCTGCGCTCCGGGCGCAAGCACCGGGTGCGCGGGCAGGTCCTGTGGGCCAAGAACGGCGACCGGCTGCCCGTCGACATGACGACGGCGCCGGTGCGCGACGGGGACCAACTGGTCGGCGCCGTGATGACGTTCACCGACCGCCGCCCCTACGACAAGCTGGTCGAGGAGCACGCCGAGGAGATCGCCCGGCGGGACGAGGCCGCCGAGCAAGAGCGCCAGGAGCGGGCCGAGGAGCTCGCCCGGGTGCGCGAGGAGCTCGGCGCCGAGCTGACCGGCCTGCGCGAGCAGCATGCCGAGGAGCTGTCCGCCGAGCGGGAGCGGGGCGCCGCCTTCGCCGAGCGCGAGAAGGACCGTTACGAGGCTTTGGCCGCGCGCCACTCGCAGCTGCTCGCCGTGCTCGGGCAGTCGCTGCGCGGGCCGCTCGACGAACTCCGCCGCGAGCTGGGGCAGCTCGCCGCCGACGACGCGGGCCAGCTGTGGCCCGAGGCGAACCAGGTGCTGCACCACCTGTCCGCCGGCTACTCCCGGATCACGACGCTCGTCGACAACGTGCTCGCCTACCAGACCCTTGACGAGGGCGGCTCCCTGCTCGCCCGCACGAAGGTGATGCTCGACGCGGTCGTGGCCGCCGGTGTCGACGGGGCCGTCGAGCTGATCGGCCCGGGGCGGGTCCAGTTCGCCGTGCACGCGCCGCCGATGGAGGCCGAGGTCGACGCCGGCCGGCTCGCCACCGCCCTGGCGCATCTGATCGCCGACGTCGCCGGGATCGACGCCACCGGAAACGCGCGGGTGCCCGCCGCCGGTGCCGGATACGTCGACAACACCGTGGTCGTGGCCGCGGCGCAGCGCGGCGAGAGCGTCCGCATCGAGGTGCGCGGGCCGTACGCCGGTGGCGATCCGGTGCACGAGCCGATCGTCCGGGGCATCGTGCGGGCGCACGGCGGCGTGCTGCAGACGCACGAGATGCCGGGCATGAGCGGCAGCGCGTACGTACTTGAAGTGCCGATCGGCAGTGGGGCCGGGGTCGTTCCGGCCGCGCCCGTTGCCTCGCCCGCGCGGGTGGCCGAGGAGACCGCGCTCAGCGTGCCCGAGCAGGCCAACGCGGCCACCGGGGGCGGGCGGCGGCGTGCGCGCCGGGCCGCAGGGCCCTCGGTCGACTCCTTCCTGGAGAGCGGGCTGCCGGGTGAGACGGCTGCCGCCGCCCCGTCCGGCGGTACCGGGCGGCGACGCGGGCGGCGTGCCGCCGAAGAGGGCACGGGTGCCGCCGGCGCCGCGGGTGCCACGGGCTCCGCGGAACTGCCCGGCCAGGCAGGTCCGGGTCAGGCCGGTCAGGCCGGTCAGCCCGGTCAGCCCGTTCAGGCCGGAGACGACGGCACGCAGAACCAGCTTCCGGCGTCCGGTGGCACCGGACGGCGCCGGGCACGGCCCGCGCAGGGCGGCTCGGCCAGCGAGGGTTCCGTGATGACCGCGGCCGAACACGCGGCGGGTTCCCCGGCGTTGGGCGAGACGGTGCCGCCGCAGGGCGTGCCCGCGCCGACCGGCCGCAGGGCCCGGCGTGCCGGGGACCAGGAGCAGGCCGCGCTGCCCGCACTGCCGTCGGGCGCCGCCGATCAGGGCCAGGGGCAGCAGGGTCAGGGCGGTGAGCTGGAGCTCGCCGGTGCCGGGACAGGTGCCACGGGGCAGCCTTCGGGGCGGCGTGCGCGGCGTGCGCTCGGTGCCGCGCAGAACCAGGCCGCCGAGGAGCAGGCGGGCCCGCGCGAGGTGTTCGCGCTGCCGCCCGCGCAGGCCGATCGTTCGCCCGAGGCCGTCGAGACGCCGGTGGCGCCCGAGGCCGCAGGGTCGGCGATGCCCGCGGCGACCACCGCCGCGCCGGATGCCGCGGTTCAGGCCGCTCAGGCACAGGCGCAGGCACAGGCTCAGGCGCAGGCCGACTCCGGCGACGTACAGCAGAGCAACGACGCCGCACAGGGCACGCACGGCGCACAGGGCGCCGGTGCGCAGCCCCTGCCGATGCCGCTGCCCGAGGAACAGCAGCACGACGCCGCCGCGCAGCACCCGGCGGAGGACCACACGCCGCCGCAGCCGCACCCGACGCAGAGCACGCCCGCCCAAGGCACGCCGATGCCGGATGCCGCCCCGGCCGGCGCCACCACCACCGGAACCGGCACCGTGCTGCCGCCGGAGAACGCCTCGCGGCCGCGCGCCGCACAGCCGCTGCCCGCCGAGGCCCCGCAGGGCCCGCCCGCACCGGCCGCCGACCCGAACTCGACGCAGGGCCGCGCCTTCAGCGTGCGCACCCTGGGCCAGGGCGTGCCGTTCGGCCGGCAGATCGCCCAGCAGCAGCGGGGCGCACAGGTGCCGCCTCGTCCCGGGGCGACGCCCGCGCAGGGCGTGCAGCAGCCGGAGGCCGGGCAGACACTCGGCGGGGCTTCGGGACGGCGACGCAAGCTGTCCACCCGGCAGGAGCAGCCGGAGGCCTCCGCCACGGAGACTCCCGCGCAGGGGACGGCGGCCCGCCCGCACCCCCAGCAGCAGTCCGCGCCGCAGCCGCCGCTGCTGGCGTCGATGAACCCGTCCGAGGGCCGCGGCCGCTCCTACGCGATCGGCGCCCCCGACCAGGACGCCGACGAGGGCCCCGAGCCGCTGGACGGTCCGGGTGGCGCGGTCGAGGTCGCCAACCGGCCGCAACCGCAGCCGATGGACGACGAGTTGCCGCCGGAGCCGCTGGACAATCCGCGCCGGCTCCTGGTGTGGCCCGCTCCGGACGTGACGACGCAGCAGGCGCTGAGCGACCGTGGCTACCGCCCGGTGACCGTGCACTCCCGCGAGGAGGTCGACGCGCAGATCGCGGCGTTCCCGGCCGCGCTCTTCGTCGACCCGCTGACCGGGCCGATCACCCGGACCGCGCTGCAGTCGCTGCGGCAGGCCGCCGTCGCCGCCGAGGTGCCGGTCCTGGTGACCGCGGGCCTGGGTCAGGCGACGCGCGAGGCCGCGTACGGGGCCGACCCGGCGGTGCTGCTGAAGGCTCTCGCCCCGCGGGACAGCGAGCAGCACCCGCCGCGGGTTCTGCTGATCGAGGAGCACGAGGAGATCGCGCTCGCGCTGACCGCGACCCTCGAGCGGCGCGGGATGCAGGTCGCGCGGGCCGCGAGCGACTCCGACGCGGTGACGCTCGCGGGGCAGATGCGGCCGAACCTGGTGGTGATGGATCTGCTCCAGGTACGTCGTCGGCGTGCCGGCATCATCGACTGGCTGCGTGCGAACGGCCAGTTGAACCGCACCCCGCTCGTCGTCTACACCGCGGCCGTGGACACCGCCGACCTGCCGCGGCTCGCGGCGGGGGAGACGGTGCTGTTCCTCGCGGAGCGCTCGACGAGCACCGAGGTGCAGAGCCGGATCGTGGATCTGCTGGCGAAGATCGGCACCAACTGACGCGGCCCAACGGACACGGCACCAACGGACGCGGCACCAACGGACAACGGAGGGCGGCCTGTTCGGCCGTCCCCCGTTTCACGTGAAACACACCGTCAGAGCTTGGTGACGTCCAGGTCTCCGTCCGCGTACTGCTTGCGCAGCACCTTCTTGTCGAACTTGCCGACGCTCGTCTTCGGGACCGCGGGCAGGATCGTCCAGCGCTCGGGCAGCTGCCACTTGGCGACCTTGTCGGCGAGGAACGTCCGCAGCGTCTCGAAGTCGGCGCTCGCGCCCTCCTTCAACACGACGGTGGCGAGCGGTCGTTCGCCCCACTTGTCGTCGGGTACGGCGACGACGGCGGCCTCGGCGACGTCCGGGTGGGACATCAGCGCGTTCTCAAGGTCGACGCTGGAGATCCACTCGCCGCCGGACTTGATGACGTCCTTGGCGCGGTCGGTGAGGGTGAGATAGCCGTCGGGGCTGATCGTGCCCACGTCGCCGGTCTTGAGCCAGCCGTCCTCGCTGAACTTGTCGGCAGGGCGCAGCGGCTTGTCGTCCGACCCCGCGCCGCCGAAGTACGCGCCCGCGATCCAGTTGCCGCGCACCTCCAGCTCGCCCGCGGACTCGCCGTCCCAGGGCAGGATCTCGCCGGCCGGGCCGCAGAGCCGCCCCTCGACGCCCGCCGGGAAGCGGCCCTGCGTGAGCCGGTACGCGAACTCCTCGTCGCTGCCGGGCTCGACGCCGGCCGGGGGACGGGAGACCGTGCCGAGCGGGGAGGTCTCGGTCATGCCCCAGGCGTGGCAGACCCGCATGCCGAGCTTGTCGAACGCCGTCATGAGGGAGGGCGGGCAGGCCGCGCCGCCGATGGTGACCTGGGTGAGCGAGGAGACGTCGCGCGGCTTGGCGGTGAGCTCGGCGAGCAGTCCCTGCCAGATGGTGGGGACGGCGGCGGCGTGCGTGGGCCGCTCGCTCTCGATCATCTCGGCGAGCGGCGCGGGCTGCAGGAACCGGTCCGGCATCAGCATGTTCACGCCGGTCATGAAGGTGGCGTGCGGCAGTCCCCAGGCGTTGACATGGAACTGGGGCACGACGACGAGCGAGGTGTCGGCGTCCGTGAGGCCCATCGACTGCGTCATGTTGACCTGCATGGAGTGCAGGTAGATGGAACGGTGCGAGTAGACGACGCCCTTGGGGTCGCCCGTGGTGCCGGAGGTGTAACACATGGCCGCCGCCTGGCGTTCGTCCAGCTCCGGCCAGTCGTACGTGGTCGGCTTCCCGGCGAGGAGTTCCTCGTACTCGTGGACCTGGGCGCGGGCTCCTTCGAGCACGGAGCGGTCGCCGGGCCCGGACACGACGATGTGCTCGACCGTCTCCAGGCGGGGCAGCAACGGCGCGAGCAGCGGGAGCAGCGAACCGTTGACGATGATGACGCGGTCGGCTGCGTGGTTCACGATCCACGTCAACTGCTCGGCCGGAAGGCGGAGGTTGAGGGTGTGCAGAACGGCGCCCATGGAGGGGACGGCGAAGTAGGCCTCGACATGCTCGGCGTTGTTCCACATGAGCGTCGCCACGCGGTCGTCGCCCTCGACGCCCAGGTCGTCGCGCAGTGCGTTGGCCAGTTGCACGGCGCGTACCCCGGCCTCGGCGAAGGAACGGCGTTGTGGCTCGCCCTCGCCGGTCCAGGTGATGATCTGCGATGAACCGTGCACCAGTACGCCATGCACAAGAATGCGGGTGACTGTCAGCGGTACGTCCTGCATCGTGCTCAGCACGGCGTCCTCCCGGTGGGCGCTACGGAGCAGTAGGTTTCCGCCGATTCTCACCGCATACCACTCGGTATGTCACTAGTCCCGGGAATGATCGATCAACCGGCCGACCTGCGGACCTCCAGGAGCCGACCTGCGGACCTCGATGATCAGCTCCGCGCCGGGCGCAACTCCGGGTCCTCCCGGAGCTTCCCGAGAGCCCGCGACACCGCGCTCTTCACCGTGCCGACGGAGACCCCGAGCACCTCGGCGGTCTGGGCCTCGCTCAGGTCCTCGTAGTACCGCAGGACGACCATCGCCCGCTGCCGCGCGGGCAGCTTCACGATGGCGCGCCACATCGCGTCGTGCAGCGCCTGCTGCTCGGCCGGGTCCCCAGCGGGCACCACGGGCGGCTCGGGCAGTTCGTCGCAGACGTACTCGTCCACCTTGCGCTTGCGCCACTGCGAGGTCCGCGTGTTCAGCAGGGCCCTGCGCACATAGCCGTCGAGGGCCCGGTGGTCCTCGATCCGGTCCCACGCGACGTACGTCTTCGTGAGCGCGGTCTGCAGCAGGTCCTCGGCATCGCAGGGGTTCGCGGTGAGCGACCGGGCGGTGCGCAGCAGCACGGGCTGGCGGGCCCGGACGTACGACGCGAACGACGGGTACGTCGTGTGCGCCGGGTGGGCGGCACGCGACGGGTGCGTCCCGGTGGTCCCGTGGTGAGGGCCGGTACGCGGACGCGGCGCAGGCTCCGATGCGCCGGTGCAGACAGACGCCAGGGTTGCGGTCATGGCTCCACGCTATGAGCGCACCCTCCTCCTGCGGATCGGCCGGAGGTCCCGAAGCGGCGTCCGCCTCAGGTTGTACGCGGGGTGGTAGCCCCACCTCCTGAAGGTGGAGGACGGGGTGAGGATCCCTGAGGGTTCTCCCCTGAGAGACACCCCCAACGTACGCCCACGGAAGCACCCGGCGTCACGCCGGATTCAGCGGACGCGGGCCACGGGAGCGTGCACCAGGTTCCGGTCGACCACCAGGGTGCGACCGCCGTGCCGCTCCTTCACATTGCCCGCGTACTGGTGGATCCGGCGCTCCGGATGCCAGGCGTGCCGTCTGAGCGAGGGCTCCCGGTACAGGTGGGGACGGGTGTGCCAGCGCGCGAACCACATCACCGACGGCAGATCCGGCACCCCCGCCCGGCGGGCCGCCTCCATGTGCCGCACCCCTGATCCGGCGCTGCTGTAGAAACCGGGAACGTAACCGTGTCTGCGCACCTCCCTGTCCCATCCGCGTACGAAGGACAGCGTCCTGCGCGCACACGCCCGCTTCCGATAGTCGTAGGCCTCCATGTCGAGATAGAGCGGGCTGCGCCGCTGCATGCCGAGCGCCCCGGCCCGGCGCACCGCGTCCCGCGCCTCGCGCACGCCCTGCCTCCACGGATGCCGCCCGATGCCCACCCCCTTCTTGTGCCGCGCCTTGACGCAGACCGCCTGCGAACCCACGTACACGGGCAGGACCCCCCACCCCATCCCGTGCACCGCGCGCATCCACCCGCGGTTCAGGTTCGGCTGGTGGCGGCAGAACCGGCCGCGGCCGCCGAAGTACACGCCCACCGCCCGGTAGTCGGACGACCTCCACCGGCGCATCGTGTCCCGCGACGGCGCCGAGCAGACGTCGAAGGCCCAGCCCTTGAAGGTGCGCACCCCGGCGCTCCAGGGCCGGGACGCTCCCTGCCCCGACGCGGAAGCCTCCGGGAGGGCGGCGCCACCGCCCAGCAGAAGCGCGAGAAAGACCCCGAGTCCCATGATCATCTTTTGTCGGTACATGGGCCGAGTGAAGGGTCAGCACCCGTCGGCGGGCCAGGGACACACGCCCCGTTCAGCCGTCCGCCCCCAGAATCAGACCCGATGTGGGGACCCCGGTGCCCGCGGTGACGAGCGCCGTCGCCGCGCCCGGTATCTGGTTCACCGCGGTGCCGCGGACCTGCCGCACGCCCTCGGCTATGCCGTTCATCCCGTGCAGATACGCCTCCCCCAGCTGTCCGCCATGGGTGTTGAGCGGCAGCCGCTCCTCGGCGACGAAACCGGCCGCCTCCCCGGCGGCGCAGAACCCGAACTCCTCCAGCTGCATCAGCACGAACGGCGAGAAGTGGTCGTAGAGGATCCCGACGTCGATGCCGTCCGGACCCATCCCCGCCGTCCGCCACAACTGCTGTGCCACGACGCTCATTTCGGGGAGCCCGCTCAGGTCGTCCCGGTAGAAGCTGGTCATCTGCTCCTGGGCCCGGCCGGCTCCCTGCGCCGCCGCCCGGATCACGACGGGCGGCCGGGCCAGATCGCGGGCCCGCTCGACACTCGTCACGACGATCGCCTGCCCGCCGTCCGTCTCCTGGCAGCAGTCGAGCAGCCGCAGCGGTTCGACGATCCAGCGGGACGCGGCGTGGTCGGCGAGGGTGATGGGCTTCTCGTAGAAGTACGCGGCCGGGTTCGTCGCCGCGTACTTGCGGTCCACCACGGCGACATGACCGAACGCCTCGGGGGTCAGCCCGTACGTGTGCAGATACCGCTGCGCCGCCATCGCCACCCAGGACGCCGGGGTGAGCAGCCCGAACGGCAGGTTCCAGCCGAGCGCCGCGCCCTCCGCCGAGGCCTCCCGGTGCTGCACCCCGGAGCCGAAGCGCCGGCCCGACCGCTCGTTGAACGCCCGGTAGCAGACGACGACTTCGGCCACGCCGCTCGCCACGGCCAGGGCCGCCTGCTGCACGGTGCCGCAGGCCGCGCCGCCCCCGTAGTGCACCCGCGAGAAGAAGGAGAGCTCTCCCATGCCCGCGGCCTGCGCCACGGTGATCTCCGGGCTGGTGTCCATGGTGAACGTGACCATGCCGTCGACGTCACCGGGGGTCAGGCCCGCGTCGTCGAGCGCCGCGTGCACCGCCTCCACCGCCAGCTTCAGCTCGCTGCGGCCCGAGTCCTTGGAGAACTCGGTGGCGCCGATGCCGGCGATCGCGGCCCTGCCCCCGAGCCGGTCCCTGGTCCGCACGCTCATGCCGGGCTCCCTTCGTCCTCGGCACCGGAGACGGGCGAGGCGGCGGGCACCGTGACGGTGACCGTGCCGGTGACATGGCTGCCGATCCCGTTCTTCCCGACGACCCTGACCCGGGCCGTGTCCCCGTCCGCCCCGGGCTCGACCTCGGTCACCTCGCCGGTCAACACCATGGTGTCGCCCGGGTAGTTGGGAGCCCCGAGCCGTATCGCGACCTTGCGCAGCACCGCCGTCGGGCCGAAGTGGTCGGTGATGTACCGGCCCACCAGGCCATTGGTCGTCAGGATGTTCATGAAGATGTCGGGGGAGCCCTTCTGATGGGCCAACTCGGCATCGTGGTGCACGTCCTGGTAGTCGCGGGACGCGATCGCCCCGGCGACGATCAGGGTCCGGGTGACCGGGATCTCCAGCACCGGCAGCACATCGCCCGCCTTCATGCCGACTCGCCTCCTCCATGTCCTTCGTGCGCGATGAACGTGCCCAGCTCCTCCAGCACTTCGCCGCCACAGCCCAGATAGCCGTCGAGCTGCCGGCCCCACAGGAAGTGCCGGTGCACCGGATGATCCAGGTCGGCGCCCATGCCGCCGTGCAGATGCTGGCCCGTGTGGACCACCCGCTTGCCCGCCTCCGACGCCCACCAGGCCGCGGTCAGCGCGTGGCTGCCGTACGCGAGCCCCTCGTCCCGCCGCCAGGCCGCCTCGTACGCGGTGACCCGGATCGCCTCGACGTCCATGTGAGCCTCGGCAGCGCGGAGTTGGACCCCCTGCTTGGCCGCGAGGGGCCTGCCGAACTGCTCCCGCTCGTTCGTGTACGCCACCGCTCTGGCCAGTGAGCCCGCGCCGACCCCGGCCTGCAGCCCGGCGAACGCGGTGCGGGCCGTCGCCAGCACGTCCTCGTAGGCGTCCGGGCCGCCGATCCGCTCGGCCCGCGCGCCGTCGAGCACGAGCCGGCCCGCGGACCAGGGCGCGGTCAGCTCGACCGGCTCGCACCCGGCGTCGGCCGCGTCCACCATCCACAGGCTGTGGGTAACTTTTTCGCGCACCGCCACGAGCACCTGCGTGGCGTCCCGCAGCCACGGCACCCACGGCACGGCGCCGGTCAGCCGCGCCCGCCCGGACCCGTCGCGCCCGCCGCCCGCGGACACCATGATCCCGGTACGTCCCGGAAAGGCCCCCGTCGCCACGGCCGATCCGTCCCGCAGCCCGGGCAGCAGCCGCTCCCGCTGCTCGGCCGTGCCGTGCGCGGCCACCGTCAGCAGCCCGTACACACAGCTCACCGCGAACGGCACCTGCGCCGTCGCCCTGCCCTGCTCCTCCAGCATCAGCACCAGGCCGAGCAGCCCGGTCTCCTCCACGGCGCCGGCCAGGCCCGCGCCGCCCAGCGCCTTCCACAGCTCGGTGTCGGTGCCGTCGCCCAGGCCCGCGAGCCGCTCCGGAGTGGACAGGTCGCCGAAGATCCGCGCCGCCAGGTCGCGCGCCGCCTCCTGCTCTGCGGTGGGGGTGAAGTCCATGTCACGCCTCACCCGCCCCGGCCGCGCCGCCCGACCCGTTCTCGACGAGCCCCTCCACCACCCGGAACACGGGTAGCTCCAACTCCTCGTCCGCCCGCAGGAATTCGAGCCGCACCGGCAACCCGATCCGCACCTTGTCGTACGGCACCCCGATCACATTGCTGACGATGCGCACGCCCTCCGCGAGCTCGATCAGCCCCACCGCGTACGGCGGGTCGAAGGCAGGGAAGGGCGGGTGATGCATGACGACGTACGAGAACACCGTGCCCTCGCCGCTCGCCTCGACCGTGTCCCACTCCTGGCCGCCGCACGCGTTGCACCCCGGCAGCCACGGGAAACGGAGCACGTCACACTCCGTGCAGCGCTGGATGAGCAGCCGGTGCTCCGCGACGCCGTCCCAGAATCCGGCGTTGTCCCGGTTCACCACCGGGCGCGGCCGGAGCTTCTTCGCCGTACCGTCCGGCTTCGAACCGCGCCGCGCGGGAGCGTACTTGAGGATCCGGAAGCGGTGCGTCCCGGCGAGCTCGCCGTCCGCCCGCACGTCCATCCGCGTCGTGACGAAGTGCCCCGTGCCCAGCTTCGTCGTCTTCAGCGGCGACACCGACTCGATCACCGAGTCGTACGTGATCGTGTCCCCGGGCCGCAGCGGCCGCAGATACTCCTGCTCGCAGTCGGTGGCGACGACCGAGGTGTACCCCGCGCCGTCGAGCAGCGCGAACAGCTCGTCGTGAGCCGGCGAGCGCCCCTCGTACCCGGACAGGCCGCCCATCGTCCAGGCCTGCAGCATCGTCGGCGGCGCTATCGCGTCCGGGCCCTCGTACGCCGGGCTGGTGTCGCCCATGGCCTCGCACCAGTGCCGGATCATCGGCACGTTGACCGGGTCCTTGCCCTCCAGTGCGCTCGCGGCGACCCGCCCCTCGAACGTCTTCAACTCCTCGTACACCGAGTCCACCGAGTCCACCGAACCCACCGACGCCTGCTGCTCCTCGGCCATGCCCCTCACCGCCTCCCCCGCTTCATCCCGAGCCGCATCGTGGCCACGATCTCCCGCTGCACCTCGCTCACCCCGCCGCCGAACGTGTTGATCTGCGCCGCCCGGTTCATCCGCTCCAACTCCCCGTCCCCCGATCCGGGTTCACCCCCGAACGCCCCCGGCGACCCGGACCGCACCCACCCGGCGTCGCCCGCGATCCGCTGACACAGTCGATACACCTCGACCGCCGATTCGGTTCCCACGAACTTCACGCCGCTGGCGTCGCCGGGAGCCAGCCGGCCGGCCCCGACATCCCCCACCAGACGCCAGTTGAGCAGGCGCGTCGCCGCCAGCCGGGCATGCGCCTCGGCCAGTGCGGAACGGACCCACGGAGCGTCAATCCGGCGCTCACCCGTCACTGGATCGGGTGTACGCGCGGCGGCGAGGACGGCGGCGTGGAAGTCCTCGGCCTGCATCCCGATCGCGGCGAGCGCGACCCGCTCGTGGTTGAGCTGGTTGGTGATGAGCCCCCAGCCGCCGTGGAGTTCGCCGACCAGGTTCGAGCCGGGCACGCGGATGCCGTCGTAGTACGTGGCCGTCGTGGTCAGCCCGCCGACGGTCTCGATCGGGGTCCAGGAGAACCCGGGTGCGTCGGTCGGCACGAGGACGATCGAGATGCCCTGGTGCTTGGGCGCCTCGGGGGCGGTGCGGCAGGCGAGCCAGATCCAGTCGGCGTTCTGCGCGTTCGACGTGAAGACCTTCTGCCCGTCGATCAGCCAGTCACCGCTCGCCTCGTCCCGCACGGCCCGGGTGCGCAGCGAGGCCAGATCGGTGCCGGCCGACGGTTCGCTGTAGCCGATCGCGAAGACGAGGTCGCCGCTGAGGATGCGCGGCAGGAAATAGGCCTTCTGCTCCTCGGTCCCGTACTTCATCAACGTGGGGCCGACAGTGTTGAGCGTGACCATGGAGACCGGCGCGCCCGCGCGGTAGGCCTCGTCGAAGAACACGAACTGCTCGTCGGGTCCGCGCCCCTGCCCGCCGTACTCCACGGGCCAGCCGAGGCCGAGCAACCCCTCGGCACCGATCCGGCGCAGCACCTCGCGCTGCCCGGTCAGGTCGTCGGCCGCGGGCGGGCCGTCCGGCATCAGCGTACGGAAGCGTTCACGCAACTGACCGCGCAGCTCGCGCTGGCGGTCGGTGGGGGCGAGGTGCACGGCGGCCCTCCCGGACCTCGTACCGACAGGGGGACGAAGAAGAGTTTCTGACTGTCCGTCAGATACGTTGCCCTGTCAAGAGATCCGCCGGGCGCACACACGCCTGCGCGGCGGTGCCGGAGCACCGCCGCGCGGACTGTCACACACCCCACAGAGGGCCCCTGGCGAGCAGGGGCCGGAGGGTCACCAGAGCTCGGTGAAGTTCACCGCGATGTTCTCGTTGGACTGGTCGATCGCCGTGAAGGCCGAGCCGTTCACCTGGGCCGTGTTGTTCTGGTTCGAGGCGCCGCTGCCCACGGCCTGCTGCTGACTGGTGGACGAGTTGCCGTTGTTGTCGTGACCGACACCACTGCCACTGATCGTCGCCACGCCCGCATTCGATCCGTTGTCCGCGAACGCGCCGTTGTCGGCCATCGCCACCCCGGAGAAGAGGGCTGCGGCGAGGGGCAGGGCTGCGACGGCGGCGATGGCACGGGCGGTACGGATGGAAGCCATGTCTTTTCCTCCAGAAGGAAGTACACCGGGCACTCGGACGGGGGTCCGACACCCGGGGAAGTACGGGTTGCACCAAGGCAGTTGGCCGACCGCCTCAGCGATGTTCACGACGTCGCGAGACCAGAGTTGCCCACCGGAACCCTGGCGAACCACCCCAGAAGCCCCTCTTCACACGCAAGCGTGAGGACATATCGATAAACCCTCTTCGCGCCCACAAACTCCCGGTTCAGTCGTCAATGCACACCAACTGGTGATCACATTCCGGCCCTCCCATGCGGCGAAGCGTTTCAGCACATTTTTTGGCGAATCGGCACCCCGTTCGGACCCCACCTCTTTCTTCTTTCGAACACTCGTACGAAAATGAGGGCATGGCCACCACCGACCGGCACCCTTCCCGCCCCGCATCCCCCGCCCCACACGCCCCGTACGCGTCGAACGCGCCCCTCGCGACCCTCGCGCTCGCGCACGCCCTGTCCGCCGCCGAGCGCGGGCTCTCCGTCATCCCGCTGTCGCGCACCAAGCTCCCCGCGCTGCCCTCACCGCACCGCGACGACCCCCCGACGGCTCCGCGCTGCCACGGCGAGTGCGGGCTTCCCGGGCACGGCGTGTACGACGCGACGACCGACCCGCGCCGCATCCGCGCCCTCTTCGCCGCCGCCCCCAGGGCCACCGGCTACGGCATCGCGTGCGGTCTCCCGCCGCACCACCTCATCGGCGTCGACCTGGACACCAAGACCGGGACGGACTCCTCCGCCTCGCTGCGCGAGCTGGCTTTACGGCACCTCTTCACGATCCCGGACACCGTCGTCGTGGCCACCCCGAGCGGTGGCCGGCACCTGTGGCTGTCCGGACCGCCGGACGTCGCCGTGCCCAACTCGGCGGGCCGGCTCGCCCCCGGCATCGACATCCGCGGCGCCGGCGGCTACCTGGTCGGGCCCGGCTCCCGCACCGAGCACGGCGTCTACGCCACGGTGCCCGGCACCGCCCACCTGGCGCCCGCTCCCTGCCCACCGGCGCTGCTGCGCCTGCTCACCCCTCCACCGCGCCCGCAGCACCCCGCGCCCGGCCACTCCGGGCAACACGGCCTGGGACTCGTCCAGTTCGTCCTGGGCGCCCATGAGGGGCAGCGCAACACCCGTCTCTTCTGGGCGGCGTGCCGCGCCTACGAGAACGGCATCGGGGACACCCTCGCCGACGCCCTGACCGACGCCGCGGTCCGCACCGGCCTCCCGGAGCGCGAGGCCCGCTCGACGATCGCGTCGGCGGCCCGGCTCACGGCCGGACCATGACGCCCGGGCCGACGGCGCGGCGGGGCCGGGCCGGCTGATCGCCCCGCGGCGGGGCGGACGACGCCGCGCAGCGCGAAGGCCCCCGACCGGATGTCCCGGTCGGGGGCCTTCCAACCTGCGCGGTGGGTGTGGGATTTGAACCCACGGTGACTCGCGCCACGACGGTTTTCAAGACCTTTCGCCGATCACGGGCGATGAGGTCTCCGCCGCAGGTCAGACGGGTACGAGAGCGCCAGAGGAGCCGTCGTCATCGTCGTCGTGCCCGCTACGTGCCCCCGGCTCGTGATCGTGCCCGCTCAGCCAGGAGTCCGACGCTTCGGCCACCTGATCATCACGACCGGCGACCGGACGGGCGTAGTGCCGGGTCGTGACGCTCGCGTTCGAGTGCCCGAGCCGATGCGCGGCGGTCATGACGCCGTACTTGTCGGCGACCCACGTCCCGTGCGAGGCCCGGAGATCATGCGGGGTCACGTCGGACAGTCCAGCAGCCTTCACGGCCGGGTCGAAGTACGCCTTGCGCCACTGGTTGTAGCGCAGGGGCTTGCCCGCAGGCGTAGTGAACAGGAGCGCGTCATCCCCACCGGGAAGAGCCTCCAGGTACTTGCCGATCTTCTTCGCCAGGGTCGGGCCGACGCGAATCAGTCGCTTCTGGTGGGACTTCGGGGTGTCGAAGACGAGCTTGCCGTTCGCTTCGGCGAGGTTCTCATCCACGAGGACGAAGCCGCCGGACACGTCGATGTCGACGCGTCGGAGGGCGAAGACCTCACCGACACGCAGGCCCGCGTACGCAAGGAGCGCGATCAGCAGGTCATGGGGCTTGGCCGCGCTCCGCACCACCCGGGACGCTTCGAGCGGGGTCAGGATGTGCGGCTCGGTCTGGGGCATCCGCGGAAGCTTCACGCCCCGACATGGCGTCACCGGGATCATGTCGTTGTCGACGGCAGACTGCATGATCTGCGAGAGCACCCGGTATGCCTGCCGGATGCGGGACGCGCTGAGCCCCCTGGTCCGCATCGAGCCGACCCATTCCGTGATCGTGATGGGCCGCAGGCTCGACAGCTCCCGGTCACCCAGTGCCGGATTGATCAGGGAGTTGATCAGGGACCGGTACGTGGCCTGGGTCTTGTGCTTGAGCTGCGGGGAGACCGCGGCGAGCCAGCGCGCGGACCAGTCGCGTACGGTCGTCTGCCCTTCGGCAGGGTCGAGCCACCGGCCGTCTTCGATCTCGATGCGCTTCTTGTCGAGCCACCGACCGGCGTCCGTCGTCGTGGCGAACGTGCGGTCCGCAGGGCGGAGCACGCCGTCAGGGCCCGGATAGCGCGCTTGGAAGCGGCCGGAGGGCAGCTTGCGAATACGGCCGAAGTTCCGGCGGACCTTGCGCTTACCAGCCACTACGCGGCCCTCCGATAGGTCACGGCGACCGGTTCCACGGTGTGCTCCGTGATGAAGGACGCCAGGGCCCATTCCGGGATCCGGACGTGCCGCCCGACCTTCACGAAGGTGATGCGCCGTTCCTCGATGAGCCGCCGCGGGAAGCGGACTCCGGTACCAAGCGCCTCGGCTGCTTGCTGCACGGTCAACAGGCGGTCCATCGTCACCACGCCTCCCCTTCGATCAGTGCGTCGGTGGTGCCTTCTTCGCGGGCGGTCTCTCGGTTGTGCTCGATGTCGCGGCGGATGTTGGCGGCGAGCCAGGACTCCCCCGGGGTGTGGCCGTGTCCGGCGTAGCTCCAGTGCGCGAGCGTGAGGGTGGTCTCCTCGGGGATCTCGTCGGGGTCGGGCAGGCCGAGGGCGGCGCGGTGTTGGGCGGCGCGGTAGTCGGCGCGGACCTGGCGGAGGGCTCCGAGGGTGGTGGAGTAGCGGCGGGACTTGGTGGAGAAGTGGCCGCGGAAGCCGAGCATGTGGGCCCAGTCGCGGAGCTTCCGGTCCGGGTACGCCGCGTGTAGGTCAAGGCATGCCTCGATCAGTCGCCGGGGGTGGTCGGGCACGTCGAGGAGGACGAGCGCTTCCCTGTTGCCGATCCGGCGGTCCACGGTGCCCGTGGTCTCGGCCGCTTTGGTGGCGTACTTGGCGACGTAGGAGGCCACGGCCTGTTCGGTGATCTCGGAGCCGTCCCCGAACGCCTTGATCTCGCGCACGTCGAGGCGGTCACCCCAGCACAGGACGCGGGCCGGGTGGTCGCCGGAGGCGTCCAGGTCGACACGGACCCGGGCAGCCGCGGCATGGATCGCGTCGGTCAGCAGCTCGACGCTCGCCCAGTGGTGCGGCGGGGAGTCAGGTCCGTCGGGACCGTCGAAGCGGATCACGGCGTGGAAGTGGATGGCACCGCGCTTTTGGTACTCGGCCACCTTGCCGAAGGACACCTTGGACTGCTCGCGGGCCGCCTTCTGGGTGAGGCCCGCGCGGGCGGCGATCTCGCGGCGCAGGTAGATCGTGAAGAAGCGCCACAGCTCGGAGGCGTGGTTGTTCCACAGCACCGCGCCCGCGTAGTCGTAGCTGTCCGGGTCGAGCGGCGTGCCCAACTCGAGCGAGTCCTCGGGGTGTCGGGTGCCGCAGCGGCAGGGCCGGTTGTCGGGCCGGTTGTGGACCGGGCCGAACGACGGGGCGGTGAGGGTGGCGAAGACGCGGGGGTGGTCGCGGATGGTGTGCGGGGTGCCCTTGTCCGGGTCGCCGACGAGTCCGGCGCGGATCAGGTGGTAGGTGTCCCCGGCGTAGGTCCAGGCGCACGAGGGGCAGCGGGAGGCCCGGCGGTTGCCGCACGCGATGCGGAGCTTGCCGCCGGGCTCGGTGTCGGTCGAGTAGGAGAACAGGGCTTGGCCGGTGGCGCGGTCGCGGGTGACGGTCGAGCCCTGGAGGTGGATCGGGTCGGAGCAGCCGCCGGTACGGCGGATCTGGTCTTGGATGCGGTCGAAGCCCGGGGACCCGGCGACCCTCAGCACGTCGGCGAGGGTGGCCGGGTCCAGGCCCGCCATGGTGGCGGTGTCGGTCATGGTCAGCGTCCCGTCCGGTGGTGGGCGGGGCCGTGGTTGGCGGTGTAGCCGTCGACGAGGGCCTTGACCTGTGCGTCGCCCTTGGCGGTGGCCGAGGCACCACAGTGGCAGACCGCGGACGCGGTGGCGGGGGCGGAAGGCGAGGGCTTGCTGATGTGCAGTCCGGGCCGCTCGGGGGTCGGGGTCAGCTCAGCCATCGCGGTCACCGCCCGACGCGAACGAGGGTGGCGGCCGGAGTGGTGCGGCCGTGGCCCTTGCAGGTGGGGCAGGTGGCGGTGAGGGTCTGGCGGGAGCCGTCGCGGTTGCGCAGGCCGGTGGTGATCGCGACGACGGGGAAGCCGTCGCAGTCGGAGCAGATGCGCGCGCGGGCAGGGGTGGGCTGGGACATGATGGGACTTCCCTTTCGGGTCCGTTGAATCAGGAGGGGTGGAGCCGTCCGGGGCGGCGGAAGTTTGGCGACCGAGGCCGCCCCGGGCGGTGTTTAGAGTTCGGAGCGCTTGATGCCCGTGACCTTGCGGAAAATCTTGTAGTCCTGGTCCGTTGCCGAGCCGTCGCCGATCCGATCGCGGATCGCGTTGAGCTCTTCGCTTCCCCGGCGCTTCTCCGCCTGGAGGGCGCGGTCCGCCGCAGCGTGGTCGACTTCCTGACGCTTGCTGAAGATGCCCATGGTCAGGACTTCCTTTCCTGGTTGATGAGTGAGCGGATGACAAGTGCGACGATCGCGAGCGAGCCCGCGGTGATGGCGACCGCGAGGAGCATGGAGACCAGCACGGCGCCGACCACGAGGACCGCGGCGGTACCGCTGCCGACGAGGAGGAGCAGCGAGCCGGGGGTGAGCTGCACCGCGGGCCGCGTGGACGTGGCCGGTGCGGGGGCCGGATTCGAGCAGGAGCAGGCCGGGGCGTGCTGGTGGCCGTTCACGGCGGTGATGCCGCCGAGCGGGATGATCTGACCGGTCGGCTGGTCGTTGACCGGGACCTTGGGACTGAACATCGGGATCTCCTTTCTGTGCAGGTCAGTTGATGAGGGCGTCGACGGTGGGGCCGAGGAAGCTGTGGGCGATGAGGTAGCCGCCAAGCAGGAGCAGGACCACGAGCCAGATCGGCGGGCGGGTGAGCTTGATGCCGAGATAGCCGACGACGATCAGGGCGAGCCAGAGCGGGACGTCCACGGCGGTCTCCTAGGCGGTGCAGCGGTGGGTGCGGGCGGCGAGTTCGGCGGCGGAGCGGTTGTCGTACTCCGCGGAGAAGTCGCAACGGGGCGCGGTGCAGGCGGCGGCATGACGCTCGCGGCCGCGGGCGTCGAAGAAGCTGGCGACCTGGACCGGGCCGAACTGGCGGACGTTGCGAAAGCGCCGGTAAACGGTCATGACGGGTCTGCCTTTCTGGTCAGGTGAGTTGGAGGTGTGCGGCGATCGAGTCGACGACCGTGTCGGGAAGCCCGAGTTGGGCGCGCAGGTTGTCGACCGGGAGCGGTGTTCCGGTGCTCGCGCGGTGCTGTTCGGCGATCTTTCGGGCGTGGTCCAGGAGTGCCGGCGGAACGCTCGCCGGGACCGGAGCCGGTTCCGGAGACGGTTCGGCGGCGGAGAGTTCGGCGGGCGCGGGCGGCTCGGAACGCTCGTCGAGGCCGGGCGCGGGGTCGGTGCGGTGCAGGTCGACCGCGGGCCCGTCCTCGGTCGGCTCCGGGGTGGCGGGTGCGGTGGCCGGGGTGTGGACGAGGAGCGTGCCGCCGAGGAAGGCGAGCGCAGGCCATCCCGCGACGACGACCCGCAGCCAGGCCGGAACATGGGCCAGGTCGAGGAAACCGGCAGTCGCGATGTTGGCGCCGAGCGAGGCGAACAGGGCGATCACGAACCAGATCCAGGCCGCACGGTCACCGTGGGCGGTGCGCAGGCGCCGCCAGGCCGCGACCAGCAGCAGGTCAACGCTGATCGGGTAGGCCCATGCCTTCCAGCCGGTCTGTCCGGCAGCGTCGGCCAGGTCATGCAGGTGGGAGAAGGACAGGGCACCGGCAATCACGGCCTGGACGAGTACGGCGTCCACACGGATCGAGCGGTTCATGTCGCTTCACCTCCTTGAGCGTTGGGCCGGGGGCGGGGCGGGGAACGGGTCCGGCCGCCCAGCCCCGGGCGGTCATTCGGCGGGGGCGTCGCCCGAGCCGAGGCAGGTCAGGCAGAGTCCGGCTTGCTGGCCGACGACGCGGTGTTTGCTGCCGACGCGGACGGTCCGGGAGACCTGTCCGGAGCCCTTGCAGGTCGGGCACTCGGTGCTCTGCGGTGCCGGGGCGGGGGCGGGTGTCTTGACGCGAGCCATGGCGGTGTTCCCTTCCGGTTTCAGGCATGGACGGGGTAGGGACTTGGCGCGAGACGGTCACGCCAACCGGGTGGAGCAGCAGGTCAGAAGGCTGCCGGAGCCTGCTTCGGCATGGGCGGGATGATCAGCGTCGGATCGAGCGGCACGACCGGGCGGAAGGGCTCCAGGGCCGGGAGATCCGGGATCAGGTGGGCGAACTCCCGGCAGGCCGCCACGGTTTCGTCGACCGAGGTCAACGGGGTACGGATGCGCCCCCAACCACCCGAGGCATCCGCGGCAACGGCCTGCCCGGGTCGGTCGGCGGGGATCGTGCACGCGGCCGGGACCGACTCCGGGGCCACGTCGTTCAGCCCCATCTCCGCGGTCTGCTTGTCGTTGACCCGGTGCACCACACGGCCGGTGAGCTGAGCCCGGAGCATGGTCGCGCCCTTGCCCAGCTCGGAGCCGAAGCGCTGCCCGCAAATCTCCAGGTAGATCCCGACCGCGCGGGAGAGCTGCGCGAGCCGGATCAAGCCGGTGACGATGCGCTCGCGGCGCTCCTCATCCCTCTTGGAGGAGATCAGGAACAGTTCCGCGATCTCGTCGACCAGGAGCACGACGGGCGCCGGACGCAGTCGCTCGGGCAGCTCCCACAGGTCCGAGACGCCATGCTTGGCCAGCAGGTCGAAGCGGTCCTCCATCTCCGCCACGAGCACATCGATCAGCGAGGCGGCATCGTCCGGGGTCGTCGCCAGCGCCGACAGCCGCGGGGCGTACCGGGACTGCTCGACACCGCGCTTGCAGTCGATCCCGACCAGGGCAACCGGCAGTTGAGCCAAGCCCCTGATCAGATTGCGCTGGTACATGGACTTGCCCGACTGGTTCGCACCGAGAGTCAGCGCGTGCGGGATCTCGCGGTAGTTCCGCTCATACGCGGTGCCGTCGTCCCGGAGCGCGACCGGCACCACCAGACCGCGCGGAGCCGCCTTCTTCGGCATCTGCACCCGGCGCAGCAGGTCAAAGCCGGTCATCCGCAGTTCCACGAATCCCGGCTTGGTCGGGCGGACATGGACCGCGTGGACGCCCCAGGCGTGCCGGAGCCGCTCGGAGGCCGCGGCCAGGTCGGCAGGCTCCAGACCGGCAGGAAGCCGGAGCGTCACCCGCAGGCCGGTCGAGGTGCCCCGCACCCGGCGGATCTTCGGCGGAACCGGCTGCACCTCGCTGCGAGCGACCCGGCGCGACACGAACGCCCGCAAGCCGGACGGCTGCACCGTCAGCCCGCACACATCCATCGTGTTCCGGTACGAGAAGGCGAACCGGCCCCAGGCCATCGGCAGGCCGACCGTCGCCCAGTACGCCCGCGGTGCACGGACCTTGGCGTAGCCGACGCCACCAGCCGCCGCTAAGGCGCCCGACGCCTCCAGCCACACGGTCAGGTCAGCCATGATCAGGCCCCCGTCGTGATCGCGATCGCGCGGAACGAGATCCCGTGGCGCTTCTCGCCGTTGAAGGTGTTCTCCCAGTCACGGGCCTTGAGCCCGGTCACCCGGACCGGCATCCCCGGCGTGAGCTCCTTCGGGAGACCCGTCTCCGGGACGGTCACCTGGTAGAGGTTCCCCTCCCCGTCGTCCGAGACCAGCAGCCCCACCGTCGACAGCGGCGCGTTCGTCTCCCGGTCCATAGCCCGCTCGCCCGTCTTCTGGTTCACCAGCTTCGGCGTCGGCGCGGTCGCCACGAACACCACAGCGGTCTTGAGGTCGATCTTGAAGGACGGCATACAGCTCTCCCTGAGTCGATGCGTCGGAGCAGCCCAAAGAAGACCCTCCGGTCCCGCTGTCCTAGGACTGCGGGTTCATTGAGATGACTATGACGCGCAGTCCTAGGACTGTCAACAGTCCTAGGACTGTGTTTGACTGGACTCGTCGAGAGGAGTCACGCAATGGCGCCCAAGTGGCGGGAGCTGGCAGACAAGCTGGCCGAGGAGATCAGACGCGGCGAGCAGGGCAAATACCCTCCGGGCAGGAAGCTGCCGCAGATCAGGGAGTTGGTGGATGCAGGCGAGGGCTCCAAGTCCACGGTGCATGCCGCCTATAAGGCCTTGGAGGCCGAGGGCCTGGTCACCTCGTCGCGAGGACACGGCACGGTTGTCCGGCAACAGGTTCCGCTCAAACGGCTTGGCGTTGCCCGCTACGACAAGGCGAAGTGGCGCGACAGTGACGAGGTGGCGTTCATCGCCGACCGGGTCGCCTCAGGCCGCGGCTACCGCCGAAACGAACAGACTCAGACGGTCAGCCTGATCGAGGCCCCGCCCCTCGTCGCCGCCGCGCACGGGCTCCCCGAAGGGGCCGAGGTCTACGCACGCGCTCGACTCGTGAAGGAAGGCGACCAGCCGACGCACTCCCTGACCAGCTACTACCGGCCCGAGCACGTCGAGGGCACACGCCTGGTGGACCCGACACCAGGACCGGCCGGCCGCGGAGGCGGATTCCGGGTGCTGTTCGACGCCGGGTACGAGATCGACCACATGAAGGAAGAGATCTTCGCGCGCGCCCCCTCTGCCGACGAGGTGAAACTCCTCCAGCTTCCCCCAGGCGAACCCGTTGTCGAACTGCACCGAACGACCTTCACCGCCTCTGACACAGTGGTCGAGTTCGCTATCGGTGTACACGCGGCTTCGCGCTTCGCCTGGGAGTACGACTTCAAGGTTCCGGACTCAGCGAAAGCCGAGAAGGGGCAGGAATGATCTCGACGCAGGCATGGGCCGACACTCGCCGCTTGTGGGACTACCACCAGATGGGCCACGCCTTGAAGCCGTGCTCGGTCGCGGTCGGCCTGGGGAGCCACGACCTGGGCGTCGCCGACACGGCGGTAGACCTCTACAAGCGCGGTCTTGCCCCCTTGCTTGTGTTCACCGGAGCCACCAGTCCCACCACGCGCGACCACATGCCGCGAGGAGAAGGCGTTCACTACCGCGAGCGTGCCCTCGAACTCGGCGTACCCAGTTCGGCAGTGCTCGTAGAGCCTGAAGCCCGCAACACCGGAGAGAACATCCGCTTCTCCAAAGCCCTGTTGGAGGAAGCCGGAGTTGACGTTTCCTCCGTGCTCCTGATCAGCAAGCCGTACGAGGAGCGGCGGGCTTACGCGACGGCGCGAAAGCTCTGGCCCGAAGTCGAGATCGTCAGCGCGTCCACCCCGATGACGCTCGACGAGTACGTCGACTCCATCGGGGACGCCCGCCTTGTAATCGACATGCTCGTTGGCGCCTTGCAGCGACTACTGATCTACCCGGACCAGGGGTTCATGGTCACCCAGCAAGTACCAGACAACGTGATTGCCGCGTACAAACGGCTCTGCGAAGCAGGCTTTACGGGCCGACTAGTGAGGAACGCGCAGGGTCAGGCTCTGAGCCAGACACGTTGATGACGCGCCACCGCGTAGACCTGCTCTACCTGATCGGGAGCGAGGACTCCGCGGAGCGGACCGAGCGCTGACACCTCACGCTCTTGGTAGACGCGGACGACCTGTTGCGTCACCTCACGATCAAGAGACGCGATATCGACGAAGACCAGGACCGGTTCGACAGTGATCGAGAAGTCGCAGTGCCGTTCCAGTACCTCCCTCACGTAGGACGCCTCTGACTTGCTCGCGGACACGTAGGGGTACGGGCGACCTCTGTTGACCTTTGCCATGGAGTCACCGACCCAGACCGTCGCGCCAGGATGAGTCTTGGTGTTGAGGCTGAACACTCCGCCGGGCCCGATCAGCAGATGGTCGATGTCGCCGCCGTTGCTCTTGGCAATACCGTGCACGACCCGCCACCCGAGCGCGGTGAGGCGTTCCAGCTCTCGGCCAACCCGGCGTTCTCCCCTCAGGCCGGTGTACCAGCCGTCCCACTCGGAAGGGCGCCGCAGGAGCTTGTCCCGGAGTCGCTCCGCGGTCGAGGGGCCGCGCTCAGCCAGCATCCCGACAATCCGTGAGCCCGGTCGATTGCGCGCCAGGTCCTCACTTGGTTCGAGCCGAGGAAGGGGTGCGGGCTTACTGCCAGCAAGGGGGGTCCGAGGACCACGAGGTTCTTCGGAGGTCCGAGGAAGCGCCGCGGACGATCGCTCTGACGTCTGGGTAACGGTGAGGTCGGAGCCGAGGTGTTGCCTGAGTAGTTCAAGCGCTTCTGCCTGGTACCTCGGAACCATGATTGTCACGGCCCTCGTAGCGCGATCTGCCCAGGCAACCGCAGTGCCGTCAAGAAGGTTCACGTAGAGCCGGTCCCGACCGTGCCGCTTCCACGAACTCACCGATAAGCCGCTCACCGCTCGCCTCCCCCTGACGCATGCCGCCTCCACATATGCCACCAGCCGGGGGCCACGCCGACAAGACCGCAAGTCCGTAGGAGCTGTTACAAGTTTCTCTACCTCATCAAGCCCGGCTGCGCTCCGCTCCGCCGGGCTGGCTCCCGGCTCCGCCTGGGGCTGCGCTCCTGCCTTCGGCCCGCTCCGCCCCTGCTGCGCCGACGCCCGCCCACGTGAATAACGCCGGGCCCATGAGTCGAGCACCAGGTATGCACGGCCACGGTCACAGAGGATGCCTCCGGCGGGGATCGGCCGGCACCGGGATGGAGGGGCGCCGTCGCCGACCACAGGCACATCGTGGTGAGCGTGGTGGGCTCCCATCCCGACCACCATCGACCCAGGCAGAGCCGAGCAGACGCGGCCCAGGGGCGTCAAGGTCGTTCGTACAGTGGCGCGCTCCACCTTGACGCCCCTGAACCACGCCCGCTCCACGGTGTGTGGGTCGACGGCGGACGGGATGGAAGCTGGGGAGAGTGGTGAGCAGGGGAACAGGGGCGGGTGCGGGGCCAGCCGAGGTCAATCGGCTCCACCTCTTCGGGACAGCCGTTAGCTGTCAGCTGCCGTCAGGTGGTAGTTGGTGTCCACCCAGAAGCCACCTGTGGTCTGAGCCTTGATTTCGAGCACGTACTGCCCTGCCGGGAGGGGCTGAAGTCCACACCACAGTCCCCAGGCGACATGCCGGTACAGGCCCACGCGAAATGGCTTCGACGTGAACTCTTGTAGCGGCAGTGGCAGGCCGTTCAGGAACACCTCAGCCTTCGCAATGTCGACGAGCATGGGGGCAGGAGCAATAAGACCACCACGTTGAGTGTTGAAGGCAGGGAAGAAGACGGGTTGCTGCGCAGGTATCTGGCACCGTCGCACCACGCGTCCGCCGTAGGTTCCGGCGAGGAACCACACGTCCTCCGGTTGCTTCCAGTCGGCGAATTCACCGGTCTCATCCTTGACCGGGCTCCGATCGTCTGGCGCCGACAGCGCCCACTTCCACCATCTGGCGGCCAGCTCTCCGCCCTCCTGCGGTGTTAGCTTCCAGATGCTGCCTTCGTCGAGCGCACTTCCGCTCACGATCCCCACCCCAAAGTCCTGCACGTTGCTGTCCGATCAGAATGGCGAGACCTTATAACGGCGGGGCGGTGTCCATGGGGCCCTGACTGACGGCTCGCCAGAACGCGCCCGTGCCCCACCCGTGCCCGACAGACCGGGAACTCACGGGGAATCACGGTCCCCAACGGGCAGCAAGCATGACGAAGGCCCCCGACCAATGTTCCTGGTCAGGGGCCTCCCACGTGCGCGGTGGGTGTGGGATTTGAACCCACGGTGACTCTCGCCACGACGGTTTTCAAGACCGTTCCCTTAGGCCGCTCGGGCAACCCACCCCGCGCCCCGCACGGCTTTCGAGTCCGTCGCGGCGCGGGGACCAGGGTAGCGGGTCCCGGAAGCGGGTCCGTCAGTCGCTGTCGCCCTTGCGCTCGCCGAGGGTCACGTCGACGGTGTGCTCCTTGCCGTCGCGCGTGTAGGTGAGCTTCACGGTGTCGCCGGGCTTGTGCGTCCAGATCTGGCCGATCAGGGTCGGGCCGGAATCGATCACCGTGTCGTCGAGCTTCGTGATGGTGTCGCCGGACTTGAGGCCCGCCTTGGCCGCCGGGCCGTTCGGCGTGACGGCCGCGGCGCCGCCCGCGCCCTGCTCGGTGATCTTCGCCCCGCTGGTGCCCTCGTCCATGGCGACCGTGGCACCGATGACCGGGTAGACCGGCTGACCGGTCTTGATCAGCTGCTGGGCGACCATGTCGGCCTGGTTGATCGGGATGGCGAAGCCGAGGCCGATCGAACCGGACTGGCCCGAACCGCCGAGGCCACCGCTGGAGGCGGACTGGATGGCGGAGTTGATGCCGATCACGTTCCCGCTGCCGTCGAGCAGCGGGCCGCCGGAGTTGCCCGGGTTGATCGACGCGTCGGTCTGCAGAGCGCTCATGTACGAGGCCTTGCTGCCGCTCGATCCGTCGCTGGAGGCCACCGGGCGGTCCTTGGCGGAGATGATGCCCGTGGTCACCGTGTTCGACAGGCCGAAGGGCGCGCCGATCGCGATGGTCGAGTCGCCGACGGCGACCTTGTCGGAGTTGCCCAGGTGGAGGGGCTGGAGGTTGTTCGGCGCGTTCTTCAGCTTGATGACCGCGACGTCGTACCCCTGCGCGTGGCCGATCACCTCGGCGTCGTACTTCTTGCCGTTCGAGAACGTCGCCGACAGCTTGCCGCCGTCCACCGCCTCCGCCACCACGTGGTTGTTGGTGAGGATGTGGCCTTCCTTGTCGTACACGAAGCCGGTGCCGGTGCCGCCCTCGCCGTTGTTGCCCTCGGCCTCGATCGTCACCGTGCTGGGCAGCGCCTTGGCGGCGATGCCCGCGACGGTGCCCGGGTCGCGCTTGACGTCGGCGGGGGTGGAGGCGGAGACCGTGGTGGAGCCGGTGCCGCCGTCGTCGTTGCGCTCGGCGGCCCAGTAGCCGACTCCGCCGCCGATCGCGCCCGCGACCAGGGCGGCCGCGATGACTCCGGCGACGAGACCGCCGCGGCGGCCGCCCGACTTGGGCTGCGGCGGCTGGTAGGAGGCGCCCCATTCAGAACCGCCGGCACCGCCACCGCCGCCCGAGGCGTACGCGGGAACGGCCGGCGGCGGGGGCGGCCAGTCGCCGACCGGCGCGGAGCCGGCGGAACCGGTCGTCCCGGGTGCGCCGGAGGGCGTCCCGGGTGCGCCCTGGCCCACGGCCACGGCTCCCTGTCCCGCCGTGTCGTACCCCGCACCCTGAGGGGCCGACGGGGCGGGGCCCGCCGGGGCCGGTGCGGGAGCAGCGGGAGCGTCCACCGGCACGGGAGGTGCGGACGGGGCTGGGGGGACCGCAGTGCCCTCGTTCTCGGTGCTCACAGCTTTCTCTCCTCGATCCACGGCTGTCGTGTCGCCGGTCAGGCCGGTCAGGTCTATGCGGGTACCCGATCCACTTCGGGCTGATGCGATCCAGAGCGATCCGATGTGATCGCTCTCGATTGTCCCAGCCCGCCTCGATCACAGCCCGCTTCGATGTGTTCAGCGACCTCGGAGCGGTCGCCGTCACTCGACGTCCGGCATGGTCCTGTCACGGTCCAGTTGTGCTGTTGTACGTCGTCAGCTTTTCCCACGGGACGTCAGGGCGCCATAAGACGTTCCTGTGCACTTGCTGACATCCTTTATGTCGGGCGAAACGGACGCATCCGCTAGGCCGAACTTTCTCGGTGGCCCGCCGCGCGGTGGCACCATGACGCGGTGACCCACGCACGACAGCAACGCATCCAGGTCGTCGCCCACCGCGGCGCCTCGGAGGACGCCCCCGAGCACACGCTGGCCGCTTACAAGAAGGCGATCGAGGACGGTGCCGATGCCCTCGAATGCGATGTGCGGCTCACGGCCGACGGCCACCTCGTGTGCGTGCACGACCGTCGCGTCAACCGTACGTCGAACGGCCGTGGCGCGGTCTCGGCCCTGGAACTCGCGGATCTGGCCGCCCTCGACTTCGGCTCCTGGAAGGACAGCGAGGAGGGCCCCGACTGGGCCGACAGCGCCGTCGACACCTCCGTGCTGACCCTGGAGCGGCTTCTGGAACTGGTCGCCGACGCGGGGCGCCGGGTGGAACTGGCCATCGAGACCAAGCACCCCACCCGGTGGGCCGGCCAGGTCGAGGAGCGCCTGCTGCTCCTGCTCAAGCGCTTCGGCCTGGACGCGCCGCCCGCGAACGAGCCCTCTCCGGTGCGGGTGATGAGCTTCTCGTCGCGCTCCCTGCTCCGCATCCAGGAGGCGTCGCCGACCCTGCCGACGGTCTACCTGATGCAGTTCGTCTCCCCACGTCACCGCGAAGGACGCCTGCCCAAGGGCGTGCGCATCGCGGGGCTCGGCATCCGGATCCTGCGCAGCCACCCCGCGTACGTCGAGAAGCTCGCGCGCGCGGGTCACCAGGTCCACGTCTGGACGGTGAACGAGCCGGAGGACGTCGACCTCTGCGTCCGCCTCGGCGTCGACGCGATCATCACCAACCGCCCCGCGGCGGTGCTGCGGCGGCTCGGCAGGGCCTGATTCCGGCCACCTTCACCCTTACGGTCACAGGGAGTGCTCCGGCGCGTTCGTTGCGTATTCGATCGTTACGAGTGCGTCACCGCACATGGATTGGCCGGTTTCCGGTCCAGTCCATTGGGGCATTCACACCGTGGCGTGGGGCAAAGGAGGTCTCGGGGGTGGCGTTGGTGGTGGCACAGGAGGTGCCCGCTTCGTCGAGCATGGCCGTACCCCATGGCCCTGCAGGCGTGGGTGAGGCAAGACACCGGATGCGTGATCAGCTCCGCATGAGCGGGGTGCCGGATCCGGTCGTGGACGACGCGATTCTGATCCTTTCCGAACTGCTCAGCAATGCCTGCCGGCACGGCAGGCCGCTGGGCGACGACTTCGTCGGCGACGGGGACGTACGCGCCGCATGGCGCGTGGACAACCGGGGTTGCCTGACGGTCGAGGTCACGGACGGCGGCGGCCCGACGCGCCCGGTTCCGGCCACGCCGTCGGTCACCGCGCACGGCGGCCGCGGGCTCAACATCATCACGGCGCTGGCCGACGACTGGGGCGTACGGGACGACACCCGGGGCGAGGTCACCGTCTGGGTGGTCGTACACAAAGACGTCCACGCGAATACCGCGGCGCACCGCCGCGACGACTTCGCCACGCGCATCGCCGCACCGCCCGTCGCGGACCTGGCCGGCCTGGATTTCGCGGACGCCTTCGACGACCTCGGCTGACCCCCGCTCCCCGAGCGGCACTTGGACCGAATCCCACCCGTGTCAGTACGAGCGGCTAGGCTCGCGCCCGTACGTACGAGAGCCGTATCCGGGAGACACCCAAGATGGCCAAGAAGCGCCCCCAGACCAAGGGCAAGCCGCACGTCACCAACGGGGTCCGCGCCGCAGGCGCTGACGGGAACTACCCGGTGGTCGGCGCTCGCGAACCCTGCCCCTGCGGCAGCGGCCGCCGTTACAAGGCCTGCCACGGCCGGGAGGCCGCGCACGCGGTGACCGAGCTGGTGCAGCGCCCCTTCGAGGGGCTCGCGGGCGAGGGCGACTGGGTCGCCCTGCGCGAGCTGGTGCCCGCGGCGACGGTCGAGCTGGCACTGAAGGACGGACTGCCCGAGGGCGTCCCGTCGGTCACCCTCGCGACCGTGCTGCCCATGGCGTGGCCCGCGCTGCGCCGTGACGACGGCTCGGTCCTGCTGGGTCTGCAGAACGACACGCCCTCCGGCGACCTCAGCCGCGACCTGGCCGACACCCTGCTGCGCGCCCTTCAGGCCGAGCCGGGCAACCCGGTGCAGGCCCGCCGCGCCCCCGCCGACGGTCCGCGGCTGCAGGACGTGCTCGACCCCGAGGGCGCTTTCGAGCCGGTCGTGCACACGGGCTTCGAATTCTGGGTTCCGGACTCGGAGAACGCGTCGGGCGAGGTCGCCGCCTCCCTGGAGCGTGCCAACGACGCGGCCATCCCGACCGTGAAGCTGACCGGCGTGGACAGCGCCTACTGGTGCGAGACCCCGGACAAGAACCACCTGCGGTGGGTGATGCCGCACCCCGAGGAGAAGCTCCTCGACGCGCTCGCGCGGCTGCACGCGGCGGGCACGTCCTCGCTCGGCGAGGGCACGCGTCTGGTGGGTTCGTTCCGGGCGCACGGCCTCACCGTCCCGGTGTGGGATCTGCCGAGCCCGGTGAAGGCCGAGGACATCGAGAAGCCCGCCGCCGAGTTCGCCGAGCGGCTCAGCGCCGCACTCGCCACGGACGCTCCGCTGACCGCGGACGAGCGTCGGGCGCGCGGGGGACTCACCAACCGACAGGTGACGCTCAGCTGACGCACCGCGTCCGCACGGGCCGGACCCCGGACTGACCGACCAGTCAGCTGCCGGGGGCCCGAAAAGCCCCTTTCGGAATGGGTGACTCCGGTCACAACTCCCAGTAGTTGCAGGTAAATCCATGTCCGAATAGAAGAGATCGAATTTGCTAACTGCCGATCTCTTGTTACCGTTCAAGTAGCCCGGTTGCTGGTGCATCCCCCGTCGCCAGCAACCGGGCGCTTTCATGTCCGCACCCGGACGGGAAGCCTCAACGCCCGTGCGAAGGCGCCGAGTTGCTCCCCGATCGCAGGAGCAGCGGGCCGTCCCCCGCCGCCGCGTACTCCGCCACCGCCGCGTACTGCGACGGGCTCCCCTGCGTGCGCTCCCGCGGCGTCTCGCACAGGCCGGGCTCGTCCTCCGCGCCCACCGGGCAATGGATCTGCACCGTGCGGCCGCGGGGCGCCATCAGGGTCAGTACGGCGGTCAGCTCCGAGCCGGTCGCGTTGCGGTAGTAGGTCCGCGCCCAGGTGTCCTCGCCCTGGGTGAGGACACAGGTCTGGGCCTCGATGCCGCCGGGGGAGGCGAGTTGGGGGCCGCACCGGGTGGTCGTGGCGAGGCCGAGGCCCGTGAGGAGGGAACCGTCCTGGGGCCGCCGCGCCGCGGATTCCTTCTCCGCCCGCGCCTTCTCGTCCGGGGCCCCGACACGTCCGGACGCACCGCTTCTGGAAGCGTCGCTTTCGGAAGCGTCACGCCCCGATGGGCCGCTTCCCGGTACGTCGTCGACCTTGTCCGCGGCACCCGTCTGCGCCGGCCCGGCCTGTTCCGCTACCGGCCGCTCGGGCCCGTCGCCCACGGGCCCCGCGGAGGCGCCCGCCAGGGGCAGCGCCGCGGTGAGCGCCACCACGGCGAGCAGCCCGGCCAGCCGGAGGCGGGAGTGGGGGCGCCCCTGCTCGGACCCGTTCGAGGACGTGGGAGGAGGTGGCGCGGCAGGCATGCGCCGAACATATCGGCGCAGACCCCGCGGAGCGGCTCGCAGCGCGCCCGATACCGCTACAACTCGGGCGCGCTCACACCCGTACGAGTGAGCGCGTCCACGACCGCGTCGACCACGGCCTCCACGCCGGGCACCCAGGGGGCGGCCGAACCCGGCAGCGGCGCCCGCTCCCAGCGGACCTGTCCGGCGCCCGTGCCGGACGGCGGCAGCGCCACATAGCCGCCCTCTCCGTGGAAGCGCAGCGAGCCGGGGACGAAGTCCTGCGCGTACAGGAGCTCACCGAGCTGTTCCAGGGAGTACGGCGCCACGAGGATGAACAGCCGCTCCGGGGTCGCGATGACCGGGCCGAGCCGGATCTCCTTGCGGTCGAGCGCGGCCAGCGCGCGGGCGCCCGCGACGGCCGGCAGGCTCACCGCGCACGGTGCGCGCCCCCCGGAAGCCCCGGACGAGGCGCCGGTGGCGAGCACGATCGGCGCCTTGGGCCGGTTGGTCCACCACCAGCGGACCATGCGCTCGTCGGTCGTCGCGGTGAGCAGTCCCGGGTCGAAGGGGTGCGCGCCGGGCACCGTGCACTCCGGGTCGGGGCAGGCGCAGCGGACGCCGTCCCGGCGGCCCGCCGCTTCGAGCCCTATGCCCGGCAGGACCGGCCACCGCCACGCTGTCGCGAACGTGAGGGCCGCGCTGATCAGGTCAGACTTCCCGTTGTCACGCCTGGACAGGAGCCTGCGTCGCCTTCCGAGGATCTCGCGCATGAGCGCTCGTTCCTTTCCGTAGCCGAAGAGAACGCTATGGGCCACATCGCACCATGTGTCGATCAGTCACTGCGCGTACGTGCTGGAGTGCCTGACCCCAGCCTGAAGCACCGGCCTGAGGCAGGGGTAACCCCTATAGTCCGAGCGCCTGCTGTGTGCTTTAAAAGCCTGGCGTGGGGTGGCGGCGCCTGGCGTTTGCCGTCCCGCGTATTTCTCGCCGCCTCCCTCACGGGAGGATGGGGCACGGTCGTCGATGGTTATGACGCCCGGGTCCGTCACCAGGTTCCGGGTGGATCCCAACTGCCCCTGGTCTTCTCCGAGTACGTACCCATCACGGCCGCTATGACGCTCTGGTGACCACAGCCGAACAATGCCAGTCGACCGCAATATGGCGATCACCGAGTCAGTTTTTGGCCAACTTAGAACGGCTCGGAACGATCTAGATCGACATGAGATCGAGAGTGGATCAAGGAAGGGGATCGAGATCTCTTTACCTCAGAAGCTGCTTCCGCACCATGGACACCACGAATCCCAGCAGGACAATGCTGGACATCCCCTCTCCAGTGCGTGTAGATGTGGAGACATTGCTGGCGGCGCAGAGCCAATAAGGCGGACATGGGGGTTTGCGATGCTATTGAGCAATATGCACCGGGTGGAAAGCCGGAAGCCATGACAACCCCGCGCCTGCCGAAAGTGGCTGGAATCGATTCCTCTCCTGGACAGGTTCCCTCTCCCGCCCACACCGTCGCGCCCGCGCCCGCGGTCCCGACGGCACCACCGGTGCCTCCCGCACCGGCCGCCCCCGGCGCCGTGATCCAGGACCGCCTCGCCGGCTGGGTCTCCGATCTCACGACCCTGCACGAACTCACCGAGCGTCTGGCCCGCACGGCCGCACTCGAGGACGCACTGCACGAACTGCTGCGCGCCGGAGCCGCCCTGGTGGGCGCCCGGCGCGGTCTTGTCGTACTGGAGCCGGAGGGCGTCCACGGGGGCCTCGGCCTCGACACCACCGTCGGCCTCGGCCTGTCCCGCCCCGACCTCGGGCACATCGAGACGGTGCCGCGCGGCGCCACCTCGTACGGGCGGATCCTCGACGGGCTCAGCACCGACCCCGAGTCCCGCGCCGACCTGCTCGCCGAGGACGGGCTCGACCCGCGCCACCGCGAGGTCGCCGCACGCCTCGGCTACGCGGCGAGCTACGCGCTGCCGCTCGCCACCGAGGACGCGGGCCGCCTGGGTGCCGCGGTCTGGCTCTACGACGAACCGGCCGAGCCGGGCGAGCGCCAGCGCCACCTCATCGGCCTGTACGCGGCGTACGCCACCGAGCACCTGGCCCGCCTGCTGGAACTGGAGCGCACGCGCGCGTGGTCGCGCACGATGGCCGAGGAACTGCTGCCCCCGCGCCTGCCGCGGGTCGCCCGTGTGCAGCTCGCCGTGCGTCACCGCACCGGGCCGCGCGGCGGCGGCGACTGGTACGACGCGCTGCCGCTGCCCGAGGGCGCGCTCGGGCTCGCGGTCGGGTCGGTCACCGGCTCCGGCGCGAGCGCGGTCGCCGCGATGGGACGGCTGCGCGCCTCGCTCCGGGCGTACGCGGTGATGGAGGGCGAGGACCCGGTCGCCGTCCTGTCCGACCTGGAGCTGCTGATGCGGCTGACCGAGCCCGCGCGCAGCGCGACCGCCCTGTTCGCGTACTGCGAGCCGGCGGAGCGCAAGATCGTCCTCGCGGGCGCCGGGCACACCCCGCCCCTGGTGATCGGCGAGCGGCGCACGGAGTTCGCCGAGACGACGCTGTCGGCGCCGCTCGGGATGCTCGCCTGCTGGGAGGCCCCGAGCGCGGAGATCACGCCGGAGCCGGGCGAGACGGTGCTGCTCTACACGGACGGCCTGCTGCGCCGCACCGGCGACCCCATGGACCGCGCCTTCGCACGGCTGCACGCGGCCGCCGCGAGCGTCCCCAGAGCGATCCGCGACGACCCCGGCGCCATCGCCGATCACGTCCTGCACGCCGTGCTTCCCGACGGACTCGACGCCGTCGACAGCGACGAGGACATCGTCCTTCTCGCCGCCCGCTTCGCGTAGGCGCTCGGGCACGGTCGGTAAGAGGCCGTCCGGCCCTGGACCCCCTTCCGTACGCTCGTACGATGGAGGGGGTCCACTGCCATTTCAGGCCGCACCAGGCCGTACCCAGGCGTTTCCAAGGACCCGCGTCGAGGAGGAACCGTGTCGGAGGAGCTCAACCCGGAGACCCCGGAGGCCACCGAGGCCGAAGAGCCCATCAAGCAGCGCAAGAACGGCCTCTACCCGGGCGTGTCCGACGAGCTCGCCGAGAACATGAAGTCCGGCTGGGCCGACACCGAGCTGCACGACCTGCAGCCGATCGCGCAGGCCGCCGAGACCGCCGCCCGCCGTGCCGCGCTGTCCGCCCGCTTCCCGGGCGAGCGTCTCGTCGTGCCCGCGGGCAACCTGAAGACGCGTTCGAACGACACGGAGTACGCCTTCCGCGCCTCCGTCGAGTACGCGTACCTGACCGGCAACCAGACGGAGGACGGCGTCCTCGTCATGGAGCCCGTCTCCGACGGCCACAAGGCGACCATCTACCTGCTGCCGCGCTCCGACCGGGAGAACGGCGAGTTCTGGCTCGACGGCCAGGGCGAGCTGTGGGTCGGCCGCCGCCACTCCCTGACCGAGGCCGGCAAGCTCTACGGCATCCCCGCGTCCGACGTGCGCGAGCTCGCCGCCAAGCTGCGCGAGGCCACCGGGCCGGTGCGCGTCGTGCGCGGCTACGACGCCGGCATCGAGGCCGCCCTGACCGACAAGGTCACGGCGGAGCGCGACGAGGAACTGCGGGTCTTCCTCTCCGAGGCGCGGGTCGTGAAGGACGCGTTCGAGATCGGTGAGCTGCAGAAGGCGGTCGACTCGACCGTGCGCGGCTTCGAGGACGTCGTGAAGGTCCTCGACAAGGCCGAGGCCACGTCCGAGCGGTACATCGAGGGCACGTTCTTCCTTCGCGCGCGCGTGGAGGGCAACGACATCGGCTACGGCTCCATCTGCGCCGCCGGCCCGCACGCCTGCACCCTGCACTGGGTCCGCAACGACGGCCCGGTGCGCTCCGGCGACCTGCTGCTGCTCGACGCCGGTGTGGAGACGCACACGTACTACACCGCCGACGTCACGCGCACGCTGCCGATCAACGGCACGTACAGCGACATCCAGCGCAAGATCTACGACGCCGTGTACGAGGCCCAGGAGGCCGGTATCGCGGCCGTGAAGCCGGGCGCCGCCTACCGCGACTTCCACGACGCCTCGCAGCGCGTGCTCGCCGAGAAGCTCGTCGAGTGGGGTCTGGTCGAGGGCCCGGTGGAGCGCGTCCTGGAGCTGGGTCTGCAGCGCCGCTGGACCCTGCACGGCACCGGTCACATGCTCGGCATGGACGTCCACGACTGCGCCGCCGCGCGCACCGAGGCGTACGTGGACGGCACGCTGGAGCCCGGCATGTGCCTCACCGTCGAGCCGGGTCTGTACTTCCAGGCCGACGACCTGACGGTGCCCGAGGAGTACCGCGGCATCGGCGTCCGGATCGAGGACGACATCCTCGTCACCGAGGACGGCAACACGAACCTGTCCGCCGGGCTGCCGCGCCGGGCCGACGAGGTCGAGGCGTGGATGGCCGGCCTCAAGGGCTGACACACCATGAGAAGAAAGGCCGCGCCTGTGCGTACGGGCGCGGCCTTTTCCGCGTCCATGAGGAGGCATCCATGACGTCCGTCGAGCTCAGCGGTGTCCCTCAGACGCTGCTGTGGAACCTCTACCACCGCGCGTACGAGGCCGGGCAGCCCTCGCCCGTTCTCGACGACCCGAAGGCGATCGAGCTCGTCGAGCGGATCGACCATCCCTTCGAGGAGACCTTCGGAGCCGTCAATCCGCTCCTCGCGCAGGGGCAGGCCCTGCGCGTGCGCACCTTCGACGACGCCGTACGGGACTTTCTCGCCGCCCACCCGGACGGCACGGTCGTCACGCTCGCCGAGGGCCTGGAGACGCAGTTCTGGCGCGTCGACAACGGGCGGGCGACCTGGCTGTGCGTCGAGCTGCCCGAGACGGCCGAGGTGCGGCGGCGGCTGCTGCCGGACGAGGAGCGGCGCCGCACCCTCGCCCGGTCGGCGCTCGACCTGACGTGGCGCGACGAGGTGGACCCCTCGCGCGGTGTCCTGGTCACCGCGCAGGGCCTGCTGATGTACCTGCGGCCGCCGCAGGTGCGGCAGCTGATCGCGGGCTGCGCCGAGCGCTTCGGCGGCGGGGCGCTGGTCTTCGACGCGGTGCCGCGCTGGTTCAGCGAGCGCACGCTGCGCGGCGACATGCGCACCCAGGAGGGCTACACGACGCCGCCCATGCCGTGGGGCCTGAACGCGGGGGAGTTGCAGAACATACGCACGGCGCACCCGGCGATCGACGACGTACGGGAGCTGCCGCTGCCGCGCGGCCGGGGCGCCTACTACGGGGCGGTGTGGCCGCTGCTCGGGAAGGTGCCGGGGCTGCGGAATCTGCGGCCCACCATGACGGCGATCGCGCGCTTCACGTAGCGCTCCCGGTTGGTTGGGTGACGCCTCAGACCGCCATCAGCGGCGCGTCCTTCTTCCACTTGAGCATCTTGTCGAAGCTGACCACGGCGCCGCCCCTGCCGGGCTTGTTGCCGAAGTCCACGTGGTCGGCGAGCTCCTGGATGAGGCACAGGCCGCGGCCGTTCTCCGCGTAGTCCGGTGCGCGGCGGCTGAGGGCCCGCCCCCGCGAGGGGAATCCCGGTCCTGAGTCGGCCACTTCGATACGGCACTTCTCGCCGTCCAGATAAGCGGTGACGCGGTAGGCGCCCGACGCGTCGCTGGTGGCCGCGGAACCGCCGTGCTCGACGGCGTTCGCACACGCCTCGCTGAGCGCGACCGACAGGTCGTAGGAGATGTCGGGGTCGACGCCCGCGGTCTCCATGGTGCCCATGAGGAGGCGCCTGGCCAGCGGAACGCTCGCAGCATCGCGTCGCAGATGGAGGGACCACCAGATGCTCATGCTCCAGCCTCCAGGGCGCGGCTCGACATACCGATACGTATTGCCGCCACCGGCCTTGCGCAATCACGGAGTTGACGTGATTGCGCCCATATAGCCGACGCGCACGCCCGCGCGAGAGGGGTAGGGGAGATTCCGGACCTTGTGGACCTGCCGTATGGGACGGGCAGGCCCAGTGCGATGATGAGGCCGCCATGACTGCCCCCCACAGTCGTCAGACACACAGCGCGGCCGACCTCCGGCTGCTCAGGGCCGCGGTGTTCGCCGCGGTCTGTGTCGTGCTGTCCGCGGCGGGGCACGTCCTCGGTTCGACCGCCACCGTTCCGCTGTGGACGCTGGGGCTCGGCTTCCTCGTCGCCTTCTGCGCGGCCCTGCCGATGACGGGCCGCGAACGCTCGCTGGCCGGCATCGTCGGCACGCTGGGCATCGGGCAGATCACCCTGCACACCCTCTTCGGGCTGGGCCAGCAGCACGGTTCCATGGCCATGGGCGCCGCGGAGCCGTCCGTCGTGGAGCGGGCCGCGCGGCTGATGTGCGGGGCGGGCGCCTCGGCGCTCAGCCCGGCGCAGGCCCAGCGGATCCTCGACGACGCGCGCGTGCCGTCCGGCGGCATGCACCACGACATGGCCGCGGGCGCGGCCGGTGCCTCGATGTCGCTGCTGCCGTCCCTGCCGATGCTGATCGGTCACCTGCTGGCCGCGGCCGGCGCCGGGTGGCTGCTGCGCCACGGCGATCTCGCCCTCGGGCGCGTCGTGCGGCTGTCGCGGCACTCGGCGTACGGGGTCGCGGAAGCGGCGCTCACCCGTTCGCTGCGCGCCGCGCTCGCTCTCGTACGCGCCCTGCGGGCCGGGCTGCCCGGGGCGCCCCAGGTGCTCCCGTGGGTTCCGCGGCCCGGCTTCGCCCCGCCACCCGCGCTGCGGGCGGCGGCACTTCAGCACTCGGTGATCCGGCGCGGGCCACCCGCCGCCGAAGCGTTCCTTCTCGCTGCCTGACACGGCATCCGCAACTCCACCACGAAGCGCTCGGGGTCCTGGGGTGAGGTGTGCCGTGCGGCACGCGCGCGTACCCGCGTCTTCGCCCCCTACAGGTGAGGCGTCGCGCGGTCGCGCCCCTCTCATCCTTCGCTGGATCCCGCTGAACGTGGAGTTCTTTCTGCCATGAAGAAGATGTCCCGCGCCGCTCTCGTCGGTGCCGCCGCCGTCTCCTCCGTCGTCCTCGTCTCCGCCCCCGCCTTCGCGCACGTGAGCGTGCAGCCGGAGGGCACCGCCGCCAAGGGCGGCTACGCCGTGGTCGACTTCAAGGTGCCGAACGAGCGCGACGACGCCGCGACCACCAAGCTCGAGGTCAACTTCCCGACCGACCACCCGCTCGCCTCCGTGATGCCGGAGCCGGTGCCGGGCTGGGAGGCCAAGGTCACCAAGTCCACGCTGGACAAGCCGCTGGAGATGCACGGCGAGAAGATCACCGAGGCCGTCTCCAAGGTCACCTGGACCGCGACCGGCAAGGGCGACGACAAGGGCGTACGGCCTGGCTACTTCCAGAAGTTCCCGGTGTCCATCGGCCAGCTGCCGACCGACGCCGACCAGCTCGTCTTCAAGGCGATCCAGACGTACGACAACAAGGAGGTCGTGCGCTGGATCGAGCCGCAGCAGGAGGGCCAGGAGGAGCCGGAGAACCCGGCGCCCACCCTCGCGCTGTCGGCCGCCGCCGACGACGAGCACGGCGCGTCCGGCGCCTCGGCGTCGGACGACCACAAGGAGGCGGCCGCCTCCTCCACCACCGACAGCTCGAGCGGCTCGGACAGCGACACCACCGCCCGCGTCCTGGGCATCGTCGGCATCGTCGTCGGTGCCGCCGGTGTGGCGTTCGGCGTTCTGGCGGGTCGTCGGCGTACCAACGGCTGAGCCACCCATGGCGGGTGCCGGGGTCGCGGTGGGCGACCCCGGCATCCGCCGGCCCCCTCACAACTGGGACATTTCTCTATGCGCACGACCATGAAGATGAGTAAGAAGACCCTGCTCGCCGCCGCCGGACTGGCCACGGCGGCGGCCCTCACGCTGACCGCCTGCGGCAGCGGGAGCGGAAGCGACAAGCCGGTGACCGAAGTGTCCACCGAGGCCGGATCGGACAAGGCCGCGACGGTCCTCGACACGCCCTTCAAGAAGCCGGACCTCGTCCTCACCGACACCCACGGCAAGAAGTTCGACCTGCGCGAGCGGACCAAGGACAAGCCGACGCTGATCTACTTCGGCTACACGCACTGCCCCGACGTCTGCCCACTGACGATGAGCAATCTCGCCGTCGCCAAGAAGGCGCTGCCCCGGTCCGAGCAGGACAAGCTGCAGGTCGTCTTCGTCACCACCGACCCGGACCGTGACACCCCGGCCGTGCTCGGCAAGTGGCTCAACGCCCAGGACCCCGACTTCATCGGGCTGACCGGCGACTTCGCCACCATCCAGGGCGCCGCCCGGACCATCGGCATCTCCATCGAGCCGACGCAGAAGGACAAGAACGGCAAGCTCGTTTCGATGCACGGCACGCAGGTCATCGCGTTCTCGCCGAAGACCAACGGCGGCTACGTCCTCTACGGCGAGGACGCCACCGTCGACGACTACACCAAGGACCTCCCCAAGATCGTCAAGGGGGAGAAGCCGTGAGGCGCACCCCGTTGGCGCTCGGCGCCGTGGTCCTGGCGTCCGGGCTCGCGCTCACCGCGTGCGGCGGCTCGTCCTCCGACGGCTCCGCCGGCGAGCCGGAGGTGAAGGTCGAGGGCGCGTTCATCCCCGCGCCCGCGTCCGGCGACATGGCGGCCGGGTTCTTCGTCGTGCACAACGCCGGCGCGGCCGACACCCTCACCTCGGTGAGCAGCGGCATCGCCGGTGACGTCACGATGCACAGCACCAAGGGCGGCGTCATGAAGGAGCAGGACTCCTTCGCCGTGCCCGCCGACGGTGACCTGGACTTCGAACGGGGCGGCAACCACCTCATGTTCGAGAACCTGAAGCAACTGCCGAAGGAGGGCGAGAAGGTGACCGTGAAGCTGCACTTCGCCAAGTCCGGCACCGTCTCGGTCGCCTTCCCGGTGAAGGCCGCCACCTACAACCCGTCATCCGACTCGTCGCACGCGTCTCATTCGTCTCAGTGAGGGGCTGACCGAACGTGAAGACCATCGCTCCCCGCTTCCGGCACCTGGTGCTGCTGTTCCTCGCCGTCACCGGCGCGCTCCTGGCCGGTGCCGCGCCCGCGTCCGCGCACGCCGCGCTGACCGGGAGCGATCCCCGGCAGGGAGCGGTGGTCCAACAGGCGCCCGAACAGGTCTCCCTGACCTTCTCCGAGGACGTCGCCATGTCCGACGGTTCGGTGCGCGTCCTCGACCCGTCGGGCAAGCGCGTCGACAACGGCAAGGTGGGCAACCCGAAGGGCACGACCTACACGGTCGGGCTCCACTCGGGGCTGCCCGACGGCACGTTCACCGTCGCCTACCAGGTCGTCTCGGCGGACAGCCATCCCGTCTCCGGCGCCTATACGTTCTCCATCGGCGCCCCTTCCAAGACCTCGGCCGTGGTCGCGGACCAGAACGCCGGCGGTGGCGTCGTCGGCGGCCTCTACGGCTTCGCGCGCTACGTCTCGTACGCGGGCTTCGTCCTGCTCGTCGGCGGCGCCGCGTTCGTGCTCGCCTGCTGGCCGCGCGGTGCCGGGATCAAGCCGGTGCAGCGCGTCGTGGTCGGCGGCTGGACCGCGCTGACCGCGGCCACCATCGCCATGCTGCTGATGCGCGGCTCGTACACCGGGTCGGGCAAGGTCGGCGACATCTTCGACATGACGCTGCTCGGCCAGGTGCTGCAGACCAAGTCGGGCGCGGCGCTCACGTCCCGTCTTCTGTTGCTCGCGGCGGCCGCGCTCTTCGTGGCGGTGCTCTTCGGCGCCTATGTGAAGAGGGCCGAAGAGGGCGACAAGAAGGAGATGAAGGACCTCACCTTCGGACTCGCGATCGGCGGCGCCGTCGTCGCGGCCGGACTCGGCGCCACCTGGGCGATGGCCGAGCACGCCTCCACCGGCATCCAGACGGCGCTCGCGATGCCCGTCGACGTGTTGCATCTGCTGGCCGTCGCGGCCTGGCTCGGCGGCCTCACGACGCTGCTCGTCGCGCTGTACCGGGCGCCGTCCATCGAGACGGCCGCGGTGCGCCGCTTCTCGCGGGTGGCCTTCTGCAGCGTGGTCGCCCTCGCCGCCACCGGCCTCTACCAGTCGTGGCGTCAGGTCGGTTCCTGGTCCGCGCTGACCGGGACGCGGTACGGGCAGCTCCTCCTGGTCAAGGTCGGGCTCGTCGCCGTTCTCGTCGGCATCGCCTGGATCTCGCGCAGGTGGACCGGCCGGATCGCCGAGGAGTCCGCCGCCGTGACCGTGGTGGGGCAGCGTACGACCGGGTCGAAGACCGAGAACCCCGAGAACCCCGAGAGCTCGGAGGAGTCGAAGGACTCGGAGCGCTCCGAGCGTGCCGAGGACAAGGAGCCCGTCGCCGTCGGCGGGAAGGGGGCCGACCCCCGGCGCGCCGCCCAGCTCGCCCGCCAGCGTGCCGCGATGACCACCGCCCGCGAGAAGCGCGTCCGTGACGCGGACCCGCACCGGTTCGGCCTGCGCCGGTCCGTGCTCGCCGAGGCGGGGGTCGCGATCGTCCTGCTCGCCGTCACCACGGTGCTGACCACCACCGAACCGGGCCGTACGGAGGAAGAGGCGAAGGCCGCCACCTCCGCCGCGCAGACCCGGTCCGGGCCGCTCTCCCTCAAGCTGCCGTTCGACACCGGCGGCAAGGACGGCAAGGGCACGGTGCTGCTCGACGTCGATCCGGGCCGTACGGGCGACAACGAGATGCATGTCTACGTGGAGCGGCCCAACGGCAAGGCCTTCGACGTCCCCGAGATCAAGGTCGCCCTCACGCAGGAGGCGAAGAAGATCGGGCCGTTGTCCGTCACCCCCGACCACATCGCCACGGGACACTGGACCGCGAGCGGCGTCCAGATCCCCGTGGCCGGCGACTGGAAGATCGAGGTGACCGTGCGCACCTCCGACATCGACCAGATCACCGTCTCCAAGAACGCGAAGATCGGCTGAACCACCATGGCTGACACCGAAAGCCGGACCGGAAACCCGACAGACACCTCGGCCACCGCGGGCATCTCGCGGCGCCGACTGCTCGGCACGGCGGGCGCCACCGGCGTCGCCCTGGGCGCCGTCGGCGCGGGCGCGGGATATGCCGTGGCCTCCTCGAACTCGCCCGAGCGGCAAGAGGCGTTGACGTCGCTCGGCGCGGACGAGGTGATGTTTCACGGGAAACATCAGCCCGGCATCACCACGCCGATGCAGGCCCACGGTCACCTCGTCGCCTTCGACCTGGCCGCGGGCGCGGGCCGCAAGGAGGCCACCGCGCTGCTGCGCCGCTGGTCGGCGACTGCCGAGCGGCTGATGGCGGGCGAGCCGATGACCTCGGACGACACCGATGTCGCCCGGGACGCCGGGCCGTCGTCCCTGTCGCTCACCTTCGGCTTCGGCCACAGCTTCTTCTCCCGTACAGGGCTGGAGAAGCAGCGCCCGGGGGCCCTCGACCCGCTGCCGGACTTCTTCTCCGACCACCTCGACAAGGCGCGCAGCAACGGCGATCTGTGGGTGCAGATCGGCGCCGACGACGGGCTCGTCGCCTTCCACGCGCTGCGCGCGATCCAGAAGGACGCGGGCGGCGCGGCCAAGGTCCGCTGGCAGATGAACGGCTTCAACCGCTCACCCGGCGCCACCGCCCGGCCCATGACGACCCGCAACCTGATGGGCCAGATCGACGGCACCGACAATCCGAAGCCGTCCGAGTCCGACTTCGACCGGCGGATCTTCGTGCCGTCGTCGGGTTCGGCGCAGTCCCCCGCGTGGATGGCGGGCGGCTCGTACGCCGTCGTACGCCGCATCCGGATGCTCCTCGACGACTGGGAGAAGCTGTCGACGAAGGCGCAGGAGGACGTCATCGGGCGCAAGAAGTCGACGGGCGCCCCGCTGACCGGCGGTGACGAGACCTCCGAGATGAAGCTGGAGAAGACGGACGCGAACGGTGACCTCGTCGTCCCGATCAACGCCCACGCCCGCATCAGCCGACCCGACCAGAACGGCGGGGCCGCGATGCTGCGCCGCCCGTTCTCGTTCCACGACGGCATCGACGCGGACGGCGTCCCGGACGCGGGCCTGCTCTTCATCTGCTGGCAGGCGGACCCGCTGCGCGGCTTCGTCCCCGTGCAGCGGAAGCTGGATCGTGGCGACGCGCTGTCGCAGTTCCTCCGGCACGAGGCGAGCGGGCTGTTCGCGGTGCCGGGCGGCGCGGACAAGGGCGGGTACGTGGGGCAGGCGTTGCTGGAGGGATGAGGGGGCCGCCGCCCGGTCGGGTGGCCCGTGGCGCATCCGTGAGCCGTGTCCCGTAAGGCCCATTAGGGTGACCCCATGCCAGCCAGCTACGCGTATCTCGGCCCCGAGGGCACCTTCACCGAAGTCGCCCTGCGCACGCTTCCGGAGGCCGCCACCAGGGAACTCACCCCCGTGGTGTCGGTGCCCGCGGCGCTCGACGCCGTCCGCAACGGTGAGGCCGAGGCGGCGTTCGTGCCGATCGAGAACTCCGTCGAGGGCGGCATCACCACCACGCTCGACGAGCTGGTCGCGGGCGCGCCGCTGATGATCTACCGCGAGGTGCTGCTCGACATCACCTTCGCGCTGCTGGTGCGGCCCGGGACGAAGCTGGGCGACATCAAGACGGTCACCGCGCACCCGGCCGCCCAGCCGCAGGTCCGCAACTGGATGAAGGCCCATCTGCCCGACGTGACCTGGGAGTCCTCGGCGTCGAACGCGGACGGCGCGCGGCTCGTGCAGGAGGGCCGGTTCGACGCCGCGTTCGCCGGCGAGTTCGCGGCGGCGACGTACGGACTCGAACCGCTGGTCACCGAGATCCACGACGCGGAGAACGCGCAGACCCGGTTCGTCCTCGTCGGCAAGCCGGCCCGGCCCGCCGCCCCGACCGGCGCGGACAAGACGTCGGTCGTCATCTGGCAGCGCGAGGACCACCCCGGTGCCCTGATGGAGCTGCTCCAGCAGTTCGCCATCCGCGGCGTCAACCTGATGCTGCTGCAGTCCCGGCCGACGGGTAAGGGCATCGGCGACTACTGCTTCGCGATCGACGCGGAGGGGCACATCTCCGACCGCCGGGTGGCGGAGGCGCTGATGGGTCTGAAGCGGGCGTGCCCGCAGGTGCGCTTCCTCGGCTCGTACCCGCGGGCGGGCGTCGCCGTCGCGGACGTACGGCCGCCGCGGTCGGGCACGTCGGACGGCGAGTTCGTGGCCGCGTCGGACTGGCTGGCGCGCTGCCAGGACGGGCGGTTCTAGCACCCCGAGCCCGAACGCCGCCGGACCCGAGTTCTCCACCGTCGGGTCCGGCTTCTTTCGGCCTCCGCACCCGGTGCTACCAGCGGATTTTCTTCATCCACAAGAGTTATCCACAGGTACCCATCTCGACCTGGGGACAAGTCGACAGGAAGGCATGACATGGTCGACAAATCGCCCTACAGCCCCCAAGTCCGTCCACAGCCGTGTACGTCACCCCTCGTCCACTCTTTTCACTTGATCAACTCTTTGGAGTGAAGGGTTTCCACCCGAAAGTGAGCATGAAGAGGGTTTGGAACGGGAATCCTTCGCGATGCATGCGGCTTTCGGAACGATCTCCTCCGGCATCCACAGATCTTTCTCACAGCCTGTGGATAACTCTCCGGAGTCGTGCACTCCTGTGGACAACGGGGCCCCAAGTCCCGCCTCCCGCAAGGGAGTCGAGTCAAGCCGCGGCGCCCAGCCTGCCCCTTTTCGGGGAAAGAGGTGCTTTTATTGACCCCGCCTCCCTGAGCACACCGAAGGCGCGCACCGATCTTTTCCGGTCGCGTTCCGCACGTAATTCGCATTCCGGCAAATAGGGCATAAACCAACGCACCGGATATCGGGTCGTGGGCCGGAACCTCGCACCGGTAGCCTGGAGGGGTGATTGACCTTCGCCTGCTCCGTGAGGACCCCGACCGTGTTCGCGCCTCCCAGCGCGCCCGTGGAGAGGACGTCGCGCTCGTCGACTCCGTCCTGTCCGCCGATGAGCGGCGCAGGTCGTCCGGGCTCCGCTTCGACGAACTCCGCTCCGAGCAGAAGTCGCTCGGCAAGCTGATCCCCAAGGCCTCGCCGGAGGAGAAGCAGGAGCTGCTGAAGAAGGCGGGCGAGCTCTCCGCCGCCGTGAAGGCCGCCGAGGCCGATCAGCGCGACGCCGAGGAAGAGACGCAGCGCCTCGCGCTCCAGCTGGGCAACATCGTGCACCCCGACGTCCCGCGCGGCGGCGAGGAGGACTTCGTCGTCCTGGAGACGCACGGCACGATCCGCGACTTCGGTGCCGAGGGCTTCGAGCCCAAGGACCACCTGGAGCTCGGCGAGGCGCTCGGCGCCATCGACGTCGAGCGCGGCGCGAAGGTCTCGGGCTCGCGCTTCTACTACCTCACGGGCATCGGCGCGCTCCTGGAGCTCGCGCTCGTGAACGCGGCGATCGCGCAGGCCACCGAGGCCGGCTTCACGCCGATGCTGACCCCCGCCCTGGTGCGCCCGCGCGCCATGGAGGGCACCGGCTTCCTCGGCCAGGCGGCCGAGAACGTGTACCACCTGGAGAAGGACGACTACTACCTGGTCGGCACCTCCGAGGTCGCACTCGCCGGCTACCACATGGACGAGATCCTCGACGCGGACCAGCTGCCGCTGCGCTACGCCGGCTTCTCGCCGTGCTTCCGCCGCGAGGCCGGCACGTACGGCAAGGACACCCGCGGCATCTTCCGCGTGCACCAGTTCGACAAGGTCGAGATGTTCTCGTACGTCGACCCGGCCGACGCGGAGAACGAGCACCAGCGCCTCCTGGACTGGGAGAAGCAGTGGCTGACGGGCCTCGAGCTGCCCTTCCAGGTGATCGACGTCGCCACCGGTGACCTCGGCTCCTCGGCCTCGCGCAAGTTCGACTGCGAGGCGTGGATCCCGACCCAGGGCAAGTACCGCGAGCTGACCTCGGCGTCGAACTGCGACGGGTTCCAGGCGCGCCGCCTGTCCATCCGGATGCGGGACAACCGCGACGGCAAGAAGGTGCTGCAGCCGCTGGCGACGCTGAACGGCACGCTGTGCGCCGTCCCGCGCACCATCGTGGCCATCCTCGAGAATCACCAGCAGGCCGACGGCTCGGTGCGGGTTCCGGAGATGCTGCGGCCGTACCTTGGGGGACGCACCACCCTGGACCCCAAGTAAGCGCAGCCCGAAAAGGCCTGCACAGCCAGTACAGCCTGGAGCCGAACGCCAAGTGAGCCACCCCGCTCCCCTCGCCCCCGCCTTTCCGTACAAGCTCGTCGCGACCGACCTCGACGGGACGCTGCTGCGCCCCGACGACACGGTCTCGGAGCGCACGCGTGAGGCGCTCACCGCGGCCACCGCGGCGGGCGCCGCGCACATCGTCGTGACCGGCAGGGCGGTGCCCTGGACCCGCCACATCCTCGACGACCTCGGTTACGAGGGGCTCGCGGTGTGCGGCCAGGGAGCGCAGGTGTACCACGCGGGGGAGCACCGCCTCCTGACGTCCGTGACGCTCGACCGGCAGCTTGCCGGGCTCGCGCTCTCCAAGATCGAGGCGGAGCTCGGCCCGCTGGCGCTCGCCGCGAGCCGGGACGGCCTGGAGGGCGACGTCATCGTCGGTCCCGGCTACCAGGTGGGCGAGGGGCACCTGCCCGCCATCCCGTTCACGGACGTCTCGGAGCTGTGGGCGGCGCCGCTGAACAAGGTGTACGTGCAGCACCCGGGGCTCACCGACGACCAGCTCGCGGAGGTCGCGCGCACGGTGGCCGGTGATCTGGTGGGCGTCACGATGGCGGGCGAGGGCATCGTCGAACTGCTCCCGCTGGGCCTCTCCAAGGCCACGGGTCTTTCGCTCGCGGCCCGGCGCCTGGGCGCGAAGGCCGTGGACACGATCGCGTTCGGCGACATGCCCAACGACATCCCGATGTTCGGCTGGGCGGCCCACGGCGTGGCGATGTCCAACGCCCACGAGCAGCTCAAGGCCGTGGCCGACGAGGTGACGACGTCGAACGCGGACGACGGCATCGCGGTCGTCCTGGAGCGTCTGCTGCAGGTCTGAGCCCATTGCCGGGCTTCTGGGCCTTCTCGGGGCTTCTTGCGGAGGATGCGCGGATCGAACGCGCGCGGGGCTACCGACCCCGACGACGACTCGCTTCTCAAACAAACACAGTGCGAGCCGCTGCCTTACCACTCGGCCAATCCTCCGGGTGGGCGGCCCACGTACCGCTGAGGGCACGTGCTCGAAGCGGCCGCCCCGGGCAACACCCCTGGGGCGGGGCTCGACGGAGTGCAATGACTACTCCGGAGCCTGCCTCGGGCTGCCCTGTCGGGAGCTCGACGGACCACTGATCCACATCGTCGCGCTCCTCTCCCCGTGGATGGGCACCGGTGGCGAACGGACCGCACCGGCGCGGTGACACAACTACTGTGCGCCTGCGCCGAGTTCACCGCCACCGAATTAATCGCCGGTGATCATCGGTGTCAGCGGCGACGCCACTTCCTGCGCCGTATCTTGCTGAAGAACCATCCGGCGGGCGGCTCGTCGGAGCGCCAGGGCTGCGGCTCGGGAGCCTTCTTGCGCCACCGGGCGCTGAGCATGCGGGCCCGCGCGGACGGCTCGGTCGTCTCCGCGTCGCGTATGAAGTCGGCATCCAGGACCACGTCGTCCCAGGCGTCGCGTTCGGCAGCCATGGTGGCCCTCCTCCGACGGCTCGGGTGACTCGACTCGGGTGACATGTCGGACAACGCACCCTCCCACCAGTGTGCGGGCGGGAGGGTGAAAGCGGCATCAAGTTCGTGCGGCGCCCGGGCCTACTCCTCCCCCGCCAGCGTCAGCGACCGCAGCTTCTGGCCCGCGTACCAGGTCGCCAGGACGGTCACGGCCACCAGGAGCACCGTGGCGAGCGGCAGCCCGACGTCGGAGGTGACGAGGTCGCCTCCGGCCACCTTGTGGGCGACCGCGAGGGACCACTGCTGGACGCTGAGGGTGCGCGCGCCGGCCACCAGGGAGCCGAAGAGCGCCTCCCACACGAGGGCGTAGACGAGGCCGAGGACGACCGCGTGCCGGGTGACCGTGCCGAGCAGCAGGAAGATCGCGGCGTACGCGATGGAGGCCACCAGGGCGGCGATCGTGTAGGCCACGGCGATCTGCTGCCCGTTCCCGTTCAGGATCAGGCCCGCGATGAGCGTCGGGACGGCCGAGAACACCATGGTCACGCCGATGGCCACGATGAGCTTGGTGAAGATGATCGTGGGCCGCTTGACCGGCTTCGACAGCAGGTACACCACGGACCCGTCGTCGATCTCGGGGCCGATCGCGCCGGTGCCCGCGATGACACCGATCAGCGGCACCATCGTGGCGAGCGCGAACCCGCCGAGGACGTCGGCGGCGGTCTGGTCGTCCGCTCCGGTGAGCGCCCGCACGAGTGCGGAGATCACGATGAGCAGCAGCGGCAGCGCGAAGAGGATGAGGGCCCGGCGGCGGCCGAGCAGGGCCCGGTAGGTGAGCCGGGCGACAGTGGGGTCGTACATCAGTGCCTCCTGTGCCGTGACTAGGCCGCGACCAGATAAGAGAAGACGGACTCGAGGGACTCGTCGGACGGCGAGACCGTGAGCAGGCGGATACCGTGTGCCTGCGCGACCTTCGGCAGCAGCGTCGTGAACCGGCCGAAGTCGACGGCCTGGATGCGCAACGCGCCTTCCTTCAGGTCGACTTCGATGCCCGCGGTCGACGGGTCCGCGATCAGCGCGGCGGCGAGCGCGCGGTCGTCGCTGGAGCGGATCAGGTAGCGGTGCGGGCGGTCGGTCATCAGGCGGCGGATCTTGCGGAAGTCTCCGCTGGCCGCGTGCCGTCCGGCGACGATCACCTCGATGTGGGAGGCGAGTTGCTCGACCTCTTCGAGGATGTGCGAGGAGAAGAGGACGGTGCGCCCCTCGTCCCCCATGCGCCGCAGCAGCTCCATGAGCTGCATGCGCTGGCGCGGGTCCATGCCGTTGAACGGCTCGTCCAGGAGGAACACCGACGGGTCGTGGACGAGCGCGGACGCCATCTTGACGCGCTGCCGCATGCCCTTGGAGTACGTCGAGATCTTGCGGTCCTGCGCGTCCTCCATCTCGACCGTGGCGAGCGCCCGCTGGGCCTCCTTCGTGCCGAGGCCGTGCAACTCGGCGTTGGCGACGACGAATTCGCGTCCGGTGAGGAAGTCGTACATCGCCTCGCGCTCGGGGACGATCCCGATGTGGCGGTAGATCTTCTCGTTGCGCCAGATCGGCTGTCCGTCGAGGGTCACCGTGCCGTTCGAGGGGGCGAGGAAGCCGCCCATCATGTTGATGAGGGTGGACTTGCCCGCGCCGTTGGGCCCGAGGAGGCCGGTGACGCCGGGGCCGATGGTCATCGTCACGTCGTTGACGGCGACGACATTGCCGAACCACCGGGAGACGTGGTCGATGGAAAGAGTGCTCATGGGCGCAGCCCATTCTTTGGAAGGGTGGTGGTGGGCGACGGGTGGGCGGTCACAGTCCGACCTTCCGGTAGCGGCGCATCAGCAGACCGTAGGAGCCGGCGATGAGTCCGAGGACGACGAGCAGATAGATCACGCCCTGGCCGGTGGAGGGGCCGTGCGTGCCGGGGAAGGCGGATGCGGCGCCCAGGAAGGCGGTCTGTACGCCGTCGATGAGCGTGATCGGCGAGAAGAGGCCGAGCCAGGACACCGCGCCGCCGTTGTCCTGCGCGTCCGCGATCGCCTGGACCGTGGAGACCGCTCCGTAGGAGATGGTCAGGACGGCGATGACGGCGGCGATGCCGAAGCCGCGGCGCGGCGTGATCGCGGAGACGACGAGGCCGATCCCGGCGAAGAGCAGCGACAGCAGCGCCACGGACACCAACCCCTGGGCGAATCCCTTGGTCTGCTCGGTGAAGTCGAGCTTGGCGAGCAGTGAGCCCACGTAGAGGACGAGCAGCGGCGCCGCCGTGAGGATGAACAGGGCCGACGCCATGGCGGCGTACTTCGCGACCACGTAGTCGGCGCGCTCGATGGGGCGCGAGAAGTACAGCGGCACCGACTTGAAGCGCAGGTCGCGGGAGACGGCCTGCGGGGCCTGGGAGGCGACGTACAGGCCGATCACGGCCTGGAGGTAGATCGCGTATCCCGTGTACTCGACCGGGAGGTCCTTCGCCTTGGTGACGACGGCGACCGCGACCATGATCAGCGCGGGGACGCACATCACGACGAAGAGCAGCATCGGCAGCACCTTCGACTTGGCCGAGCGGCCCAGGCCGTACGCGCCGCGCAGGCTCTGCGAGAAGAGCGAGCGGCGGGCGTACGCGCGGCCCAGGCGCGGACCGTCGTAGTGGCGGTAGCCGATGTTGTGGATCTGGGTGGACGCACGGTCCGTGGGCATGGGCTCAGCGCTCATCGCTCGGGCCTCCCGTCTGCTGTGCGGCGGCGGTGGCGGCCCAGGCGGCGGCCCGCTCGGTGGCCCGCGGCTGCTCCGCGGGCCTGAAGACCTCCGCGATGTGGTGCCTGCGCTGTTCCATCCGGACGAGTCCGAGGCCGAGGTCGGCGACGACGTCGCGCACGATGTCGTACGTCTCCTCGCCCTGCGCGGTGATGAGGACGGTGTGGCCGGCGCCGGGCAGCTCGCCGCCGGTGGCGGTCTCGATGCCGCGCTCGGCGAAGGCCTCGCGCAACGCCTTGGTCCCGTCCGGGTGTTCGTCGCTGTCGGTGACCTCGATCGCGAGGGTCGCCGTGTTCTGGGTGAAGTCCGTCGTGGAGCTGGAGCGAAGGAGCTTGCCGCCGTCGATGACGACGACGTGGTCGCAGGTGCGCTCCAGCTCGCCGAGCAGGTGCGAGGTGACGAGGACCGAGATGCCGAAGTCGGAGTGGACGCGGCGGATCAGGTCCAGCATGTCGTCGCGGCCCACCGGGTCCAGGCCGTTCGTCGGCTCGTCCAGGAACACCAACTGCGGGTCGTGGACGAGCGCTTGGGCCAGCTTCACGCGCTGCTTCATGCCCGTCGAGTAGCCGCCGATGGGGCGGTAGCGCTCCTCGTACAGGCCGACGTGGCGCAGCGTGTCCGCCGTGCGCTCGCGCGCCGCGGTGGGCGGCAGGCCCGACATGCGCGCCATGTGGACGACGAACTCGGTGGCCGAGACGTCGGGCGGCAGGCAGTCGTGCTCCGGCATGTACCCGACGCGCTCACGGATCTCGGCGCCCTTGGTGGCGACGTCGAGTCCGAGCACTTCGGCACGGCCCTCCGTGGCGGGGGACAGACCAAGCAGGATCTTGATCATGGTGGACTTGCCGGCTCCATTGGCCCCGACGAGTCCGGTCACCCCGGGCCCGATGTCCATGGTCAGCCGGTCAAGCGCGGTCACCCGGGGGAACCGCTTGCTCAGGCTTTCGGTCGCGATCACAGTCACAGTTCGAAGTTAGTGGCGCAGGCCACACGAGGCGTCAGACCACGGGGTCGACCTCGTATGAGACCTGAGTATTACGGGCCCGTAGGGGTCATCCCCGAGTAGCCCCTCGCGCCCCTGACGCTCACCCGGCGTGGGGACGGCACTGTGCACAACCGGGAGGTTCTCCACAGTCTTGCGCAGGCCTCTTGACGTCGCCGTCAGCCATTGTCACATTCATCAGTGTCAAGTTACGAGCGCGTACGGCGACGGCCCGGTCTCGGGACCCGGCAGCCGTGACACGGACGGACGGTGGCATGACCTCAGCAGTGGTACGTGAACTCTCCGCGGAGCTGCGGGGGTTCAGGGAAGTGCAGGCACTCGCGTACGAGTGCGCGGAAGCGGTCGCGGCGCAGCTGAAGCCCGGGGTGACCGAGCGCGAGGCGGCGCGGATGCAGCGGGAGTGGCTGCGCGAGCGCGGGGTGCGGGACTGGTTCCATCTGCCCTTCGCCTGGTTCGGGGACCGCACGGCGTTCGCGAACTTCCGCATACCGCTGCAGTTCTTCCCCACGAACCGGAAGCTGGAGGCGGGGATGCCCTTCATCCTCGACATGGCTCCCGTCCACAAGGGGTTCACCGCGGACATCGGATACTCGGGCTGCCTCGGCCTCAACCCCGTGCACGACAAGCTGCTTTCGGATCTCGAGGCGCACCGGGAGCTGCTCCTGCGTGAAGTGCGCGAGCGGCGCTCGCTGCGCGAGATCTACGAGAGCGTCGACCGGTTGATGGTCCGCCAGGGCTATGCGAACCGGCACCGGGCGTATCCGTTCGGCGTCATCGCGCACAAGATCGACCGGGTCAAGGAGCGCCGGATCAACCCCACGCTCTTCGGCTTCGGCACGCAGTCGCTCAAGGGGCTCGCGAGCGACGCGCTGCACGGACACCGGGACGGCTGGTCGCCGCTGTGGTCCCCGTACCGCTTCTCCGACCATCCGCCGCAGCCGGGGCTGTGGGCGGTGGAGCCGCACCTCGGCTTCCGGGGCACGGGCGCCAAGTTCGAGGAGATCCTCGTGGTCACCGACTCCAAGGACCCGGTGGAGAGCGCCTTTTGGCTGGACGACGATCTGCCGCACGTGCGGCGCTGGGCGGAGGGCATCTGATGACGGACCTGACGAAGATCCACGGCGCGCGCGAGCGCCGGATACGCACGGGCGGCGTCGAGCTGTGCGTCGTGGAACTGGGAGCACCCCCGGAAACTCCCGCCGGCGCACCCGCCGACACGGGCGGCACGGCGCGGCCGACCGTCGTCCTCGTGCACGGCTACCCGGACTCCAAGGAAGTCTGGTCGGAGGTGGCCACGCGCCTCGCGGACCGCTTTCACGTCGTCCTCTACGACATCCGCGGGCACGGGCGCTCCACGGCGCCGCAGCCGCTGCGCGGCGGCTTCACCCTGGAGAAGCTGACCGACGACTTCATGGCCGTCATCGACGCGGTGAGCCCCGACAGGCCGGTGCACGTGGTGGGGCACGACTGGGGTTCCGTGCAGTCCTGGGAGTTCGTGACGGTCGAGCGCACCGAGGGCCGCATCGCGTCCTTCACGTCGATGTCGGGCCCGTCCCTGGACCACTTCGGGCACTGGATCAAGCAGCGCGTCAAGCGGCCCACGCCCCGCAAGGTGGGCCAGCTGCTCGGCCAGGGCGCCAAGTCCTGGTACGTGTACATGCTGCACACGCCCGTACTGCCGGAGCTGGCCTGGCGCGGACCGCTCGGCAGGCGCTGGCCCAAGATCCTGGAGCGCGTGGAGCGGGTCCCGGCCGGCGACTATCCGACGCCGTCGCTGCCCTCGGACGCCGCACACGGCGCCTGGCTGTACCGGGACAACGTCAGGGCGCGGCTGCGCCGTCCGCGCGAGGACGCGTACGCGCACGCGCCCGTGCAGCTCATCACGCCGCTCGGGGACGCCTTCCTTTCGCCGCAGCTCTACGACCAACTGGAGCGGTGGGCACCGCGGTTGACGCGCCGCACGCTGCCCGCCAAGCACTGGGTGCCCCGCACCCGTCCCGATCAGCTCACCGCCTGGATAGGCGAGTTCGTCACGGCGAACGAGGAACAGGAGGCGGGCGTGCCCGCACAGCGGAAGGTCGCCGACGGCAAGCACGCGGACCGGTTCGGCGGCCAGCTGGTGCTCGTCACGGGGGCGGGCAGCGGCATCGGGCGGGCCACCGCGTTCGCCTTCGCCGAGGCCGGCGCGCGGGTGATCGCCGTCGACCGGGACGCCGAGAGCGCCGCCCGCACCGCCGAGATGGCGCGGCTGACCGGCGCCCCGCAGGCATGGGCGGAGACCGTCGACGTCACGGACGAGCAGGCCATGGAGAAGCTCGCCGAGAAGGTCGCCACCGAGTACGGGGTCCTCGACGTCCTGGTGAACAACGCGGGCATCGGCCTGTCGGGGTCCTTCTTCGACACCACGCCCGAGGACTGGAGGAAGGTCCTCGACGTGAACCTGTGGGGCGTCATCCACGGCTGCCGCCTGTTCGGCAAACAGATGGCCGAGCGCGGCCAGGGCGGCCACATCGTGAACACCGCGTCCGCGGCCGCGTACCAGCCCTCCAAGGCACTCCCGGCCTACTCCACCTCCAAGGCCGCGGTCCTCATGCTCAGCGAGTGCCTGCGTGCCGAGCTGGCCGGGCAGGGCATCGGCGTCTCCGCGATCTGCCCCGGCCTGGTGAACACGAACATCACGTCGACGGCCCGGTTCGTCGGCGCCGACGCCGAGGAGGAGAAGCGCCGCCAGAAGAAGTCCTCGCGCCTGTACGGCCTGCGGAACTACCCGCCGGAGAAGGTCGCCGACGCCATCCTCGGCGCCGTCGTGCACAACAAGGCGGTCGTCCCGGTCACCCCGGAGGCCCGCGGCGCGCACCTCATGTCCCGCTTCACCCCCAGGGCCCTGCGCGCGATCGCACGATTGGAGCCGCCGCTGTGAGCACCGACGTCCCGCGGGCCACCGAGGGAGGCGAGCACCACACGATCACCCCGCGCCGCGTCTCCTTCGACTGGGGGTCGACGCCCCTGCACTGGATACCGGACGAGCCGACCGCCACCCATGTCATCAACGTGCTGCATCTGTTGCTGCCCGCGGGCGAGCGCTGGTTCGTGAAGGTCTTCAAGGAGGGCCTGCCGCTGGTCGAGGATCCCGAACTCCTCAAGGACGTCAAGGGGTTCATGGGGCAGGAGGCCACGCACAGCGTGCAGCACGCGTACGTACTGGACCACCTGGCCGCCCAGAAGCTGGAGACCGGCGACTACACCAGGTACGTCGACTTCCTCTTCGAGAAGCTGCTCGGTGAGAAGCCGCCTCTGGGGGCGCCGATACCGACGCGGGAGTGGCTGCGCTTCCGGCTGTCGGTCATCGCGGCCATCGAGCAGTTCACAGCGGTCCTGGGCGACTGGGTGCTGCACGCCGAGGCCCTCGACCGCGCGGGCTGCGACGAGGTCATGCTCGACCTGCTGCGCTGGCACGGCGCCGAGGAGGTCGAGCACCGCTCCGTCGCCTTCGACATGTACCAGCACTGCGGTGGCCGGGGTCTGCCCCGCTACGCGCGCCGCACAGCGGGCATGGCGGTCACCGCGCCCGTGATGCTCTACCTGTGGGCGTGGGGCGCCGCCTACCTCGTACGGAACGACCCTCAGCTCGCCGGGCGCCCGCGCTACTCGCTGGCCGAGCACAACAAGGCCGTGCGCAAGGGGCTGCTGCCCTCCTGGCGTGACCTGGGTGCGGCCGTGCCCCGCTACCTGCGCCGGTCGTACCATCCCTCGCAGGAGGGTTCGCTGCGCAAGGCCGTCGAGTATCTGGCGATCTCACCCGCGGCCCGGGCCGCGGCGGGCGCGATCGGCCGCTCGGCCCTCGCGTGACCGGGCGCGAGACCGGAGACGTGACCGGACGGGGATCTTCCGCAGGAGCGACCGGGTACGACCGAGGGGCGTGGGGTGTGACGGAGCGAGCGGGACCGCCGGCCGCCGAGTACCGGATCGAGGACCTGGCCCACCACAGCGGCGCCACGGTCCGCACGATCCGCGCCTATCAGGACCGCGGTCTGCTGCCGCGCCCCGAGCGCCGCGGCCGGGCGAACGTGTACACGGACACGCATCTGGCCCGCCTCCGCCAGATCGCCGACCTGCTCGACCGCGGCTTCACCCTGGCCTCCATCAAGGAGCTCCTGGAGGCCTGGGACGCGGGGCGGGGCCTCGGCGGCGTGCTCGGCCTGGTCGCCGAGGTCGACAAGCCGTGGACGGACGAGCGGGCGGGACGCATCACCCGCGCCGAACTCGACGAGAAGTTCGGCGGCGACCCCGACGAGGCCGCCGTGCGGGACGCGATCGACCTCGGCGTCCTGGAGCGCGTACCGGGAAGGGACGACGAGTTCCTCGTCCCGAGTCCTCAAGAGCTGGCGGTGGCGGCCGAGTTGTACGCGGCGGGCGTTCCGCTGTCCGCGATCTCCGGTCATCTGAGGGAGTTGAGGGGCCAGGTCGAACATATAGCGGCCCGTTTCCTGGAGTTCACGACCGAACACGTCTTCGCACGCTATCTCGGCCCGCAGCCGCCGACCGACACCGAGGCCGCCGAAGCCGCCTCGCTCGTACGCCGGCTGCGGCCGCTCGCCCAGCAGTCCGTGGACGCCGAACTCGCGCGCGCGATGCGGTTGTTCGCGACCCGTCATCTCCATCGGCATCTGACCGCGGGCCCGGTCGCCGCGCCGTCCGACGAGCCGCAGTCCGTCGCCCTTCCCGCGGAGACAATGCGCGCCGTGCGCACACTGGTTGGGCCGGAGAACGTCTCGGCGTTCATCTCGGCCGCCGCCCAACGTGAGGTACAAGCAAGGACATTGGACGCAATGACGTCAAGTCATGACAAATAGAACCTTGTTGATCAAGTGGGGCTTATCGCTGGTCAGTTGTCCACAGAATCGCCAATTCCCCTGTGGATAACAGGACTTGCTTGTGGATCAAACATGCGAGTCGAGATTTCCCGAGAAGAATTCGGAAGAGATTCCGAGACGCCTCGGGCACTCTGACGCCATGGACGAACAACGCACCGTGAAGGTGTCGAAGTACCTCTCGAAACACCTGCGGCATCAGCCGGAGCGCATCGGCCTCACGCCCGACGAGGCGGGCTGGGTGGAGATCGACGAGCTGCTCTCCGCGACGGCCGCGCACCGGTTCCGGATCACCCGCGCCGAGCTCGACCACGTCGTCGCCACGAACGACAAGCGGCGCTTCACGATCGACGGCACCCGGATCCGCGCCAATCAGGGCCACACGATCGGCGTCGACCTCGGACTCGCCCCCGCCGAACCGCCCGCGTACCTGTACCACGGCACGGTCGCCCGCTTCCTCGACGCGATCCGCGCCGAGGGGCTCAGGCCCATGACCCGGCACGACGTGCACCTGTCGGCGGACCGCGAGACCGCCACCCGGGTCGGCGCCCGGCGCGGCCGCCCCGTCGTGCTGCCGGTGGACGCGGGCGCGATGCACCGTGACGGCCACATCTTCCGGATGAGCGCCAACGAGGTCTGGCTCACCGCCGCCGTTCCCCCGCGTTACCTGCGGTTCTCCTGACGAACCCGGCTCACCGCACGCCCTCTTGAGGCAAGATCGGTCAGCATGGACCAGCCGCACCACCCCTACCTGCCCACGACCGAGGCCGCCGTCGCCGCGGTCCGTGAGATCGCCCGTGAGTTCAACCTGGCGATCGAGGTCACGCACGACATCGGCGCGGACCGGACCTCCCGCCGCACCCACGTCGGCGTCGGCGTCGCCCTCGACCCCGACGGCTCCCTGCCCCACGAGGCCTACGTGGAGCTGGGCGGCTCCCCGCGGATCGACGTCCGGCTCTTCCCCGAGGACGACGCGCTGATCACGGTCGAGGGCGTCGAGTTCCACGACGTACCGCGCGACGAGGTCCCGGCGTTCCTGCGGTCCTGCTACGGGGACCTCGCCCACGTCCGCGGCAAGCGGTTCCCGCCCGGCTACTGGCTGATCGTGCCGCTGCCCGGCGACCGCACGTACAAGGAGCTCATCACCGTGCTCACGCTCTCGAAGTGGCTCAGCGGCCGCGTGCGCTGACGGCCCCCTCGCGCGCGTCCCCGACCGGCCGCGACCACCCGTGAACCACCCGCGCGTGCGCGAACCGCTCCGCATACGCTCACAGACATGACCGACACGGCCCGCACGCCCCAGTCCCCACTCCGCCTGAGCACCGTGCTCCTGCCCTACCGCCGCTGGCACGAGGGCGCCCGCGAGGCGTGGGTGCGGGCCGAGGAGCTCGGCTTCCACACGGGTTATACGTACGACCACCTGTCCTGGCGCGTGCCGTTCCGGGACGGGCCGTGGTTCGGGGCGATCCCCACCCTGACCGCCGCCGCGACCGCCACCGAGCGGATGCGCCTCGGCACCCTCGTGACCTCGCCGAACTTCCGCCACCCGGTCACCCTCGCCAAGGAGCTGCTCTCCCTCGACGACATCTCCGGCGGCCGGGTCACGCTGGGCATCGGCGCGGGCGGCACCGGGTTCGACGCGACCGCGCTCGCGCACAGCGAGCAGGAACCGTGGTCCCCGCGCGCGCGGGCGGACCGCTTCGCCGAGTTCGTCCCACTGCTGGACCGGCTGCTCTCCGAGGACACGGTCTCGTACGACGGCGACTTCTACTCGGCGGGCGCCGCCCAGAACATCCCCGGCTGCGTGCAGCGCCCCCGGCTGCCGTTCGCGGTGGCCGCGACCGGGCCGCGCGGTCTCAAGCTGGCGGCCCGCCACGGCCAGGCCTGGGTGACCACCGGCGACCCGAAGATCTACGAGACGGGCACGCCCGAGGAATCGGTTCAGGCCATTCGCCGGCAGATCGAGAAGCTCGGCGCGGCCTGCGCGGCCATCGGCCGTGACGTGGCCGAACTCGACAAGATCCTGCTCACCGGATTCACCCCGGACCGCGGCCTTCCCCTGGAGTCCGTCGACGCCTTCGTGGACTTCGCGGGCACCCACCGGGAGCTGGGATTCACCGAGATCGTCCTGCACTGGCCGATCCCGGACACCGCCTTCGCGGCCGACCAGAAGGTCTTCGAGCAGATCGCCACCGAGGCCCTCGCCCAACTCGGCTGAAACAGATGGGGTGACAGCACGCGGCGGGCGGGGCGCGTGAGCCAGGAACGTACTCATCTGCGCGCCCCGCCGCACGGCCGTGCGCGCATATGCGCGACCATGGTGCGGTGACCTCACCGACTCCTGGGCCCCGGACCTCGGCCCCCTCAGCGCCCCGGCTGATCGCCACGGACCTCGACGGCACGCTCCTGCGCGACGACAAAACCGTTTCCCCGCGCACGGTCGCCGCGCTCGCCGCCGCCGAGGAGGCCGGCATCGAGGTCTTCTTCGTCACGGGCCGCCCGGCCCGCTGGATGGATGTCGTCAGCGACCACGTGCACGGCCACGGCCTGGCGATCTGCGGCAACGGCGCGGCCGTGGTGGACCTGCACGGCGGCCCCGGGCAGCACCGCTTCGTCAAGATCCGCGAGCTGGCGGTCCCGGACGCCCTCGATGTCGTCCGCGTCCTGCGCGCGGCGGCGCCGGGCACGTCGTTCGCCGTCGAGCGGACCGGGGGCCTGCACCACGAGCCGACGTACCCGCCGCTGCACCTGGAGCCGGGGGAGAGCGTCGCGCCCGCGGAGAAGCTGCTCGCGGAGGCCGTCGAGGGATCGGCCGTCGCGGACCAGCCGGTCCTCAAGCTCCTCGCGTACCACCCGGAGCTCGGCCCCGACGCGTTCCTGACGCTGGCCCGCACCGCGGTCGGCGACCTGGCGGCCGTCACCCGGTCCAGCCCGAGCGCCCTGCTGGAGATCAGCGCACGCACGGTCTCCAAGGCGAGCACTCTCGAACTGTGCTGCATGGAGCGCGGCATCTCCCCCGCGGACGTCGTCGCCTTCGGGGACATGCCCAACGACATGGAGATGCTCGCCTGGGCCGGCACCTCCTACGCGATGGGGAACGCGCATCCTGATGTGCTCACCGCCGCGACCGGCGTGACGGCGACCAACAACGAGGACGGTGTCGCCCGCGTCATCGAGGACCTGCTGGCCGCCCGCGCCGCGCACCGCACCACCACCTGACGCGCGCGCCGCGCACCGGCGCTACAGCCTGATGCCGCGATCGGCGAACCACGTGACCGGGTCGATCCCCGATCCCAGATACGGCGTGAGCCGCACCTCGAAGTGCAGGTGCGGCCCCGTCGAGTTGCCGGTGGTGCCCGCCTGCCCGAGCCACTGGCCCGCCACGACCTTCTCGCCCTGGTCGACGGCCGCGGCCGACAGGTGCGCGTACTGCGTGTAGTAGCCGCCGGGGTGCCGCACGACGACCTCGATGCCGAATCCCCCGCCGCAGGACACGCTCACCACGCGCCCGGCCCCGGCGGCCCGCACCGGTGTGCCGATGGAGACGGCGAAGTCCTGCCCGGTGTGCCGGTGCGCCCAGTGCGCGCCCGCGCTGTCGAAGCCCGCGGACAGCGCGTACGTCGCCACGGGAGTCACCCACGCGCGCGTGGCGTGGATTTCCGGCTGGTCCATGCGTACGGCACCACGGCACTGGCCCGCCGCGACGGACCGGTCCGCCTCGCCCTGCAGCTGCTGGCGCGCCACTTCGAGCTTGGTCTCGATGTCCTCCTTGAGGCGCGCGAGCCGTACGGTGCGCCCTTCCAGGGCGTGCCACGCCGCCGTCGCCCTGCGCTGCCCCTGCGCGAGCCTGCGCTCGGCCCGCTGGCTCTTGTCGACGGCGTTGTTGACCGCCGAGTCGGCCTGCCAGGCGGCCCGTTGACCGTGCATGAGCTCTTCGGGGCGGTCGGTGAGCAGCATCTGCGCCGTGAACGGGATGTCGCCGCCGCTGCGGTACTGGGCGCGGGCGATGCGGCCGAGATCGTCGTGGAGCACGGCGATCCGCCGACGCTGGCCCGCGAGCAGCCGCTCCAGCTTCCGCGCCTCGGCCTTCCGCGCGTCGGCTTCCTTGCGCCCCTGTTCGTAGCGCTGCGAGGCCGCTGACGCCTCCTCGAGAAGACGTGCCACCTCGGCACTCGGCTCGGGGCCCTCCGCGCCCTCCGAGAGGGCGGGCGTGCCGCCGAGGGCGACAAGAACGCACAACAACACCGCCGGTACGAGGAGCGAGGTGCTGGAACGGCGGTGTCCTGGGCGCATGTCTCGGATGGTTGCCCGCCCACCCGGACGCCGTCCCGCACGACTGGTACGGCCGGGGCACGGCATGCCCCGTACGGCGCAGAAACGTACCGCCGAATCAGGGACCGCCGGGGGGCACGGAGCACCCCGGGGCGCTCCGGATCGGTCTCCGGCGCTCCGGATCGGTCCCGGGCACTCCGGATCGGTCCCGGACGCTCCGGAGCAGTAGGGCACTCCGGATCAGTACGGCGCCTGCCACACCACCGTCGTCCCGCCCCCGTCGTCCCCGAACCCGGGCCCGTACCAACTGTCGCCGCCGAGCGACTCGGCCCGCCGCTTGAGGTTCTTCAGGCCGCTGCGCCGCCCGCCTTCCGGGATGCCCACGCCGTCGTCGGCGACCGTGAGACGGACGCCCTGCTGCCCGTCGGGCAGGATCACGCCGGCGTCCACGAGGACGTCGATGTGGGCGGCCCTGGAGTGCCGGAACGCGTTCGAGAGGGCCTCCCGCAGGGCGGCGATGAGGTTCTTGCCGGTGAGTTCGCCGACGACCGTGTCGACCGGCCCGAGGAAGCGGTGCGAGGGCTTGAAGCCCAGGGGCACGGCCGCCATGTTGATCTCGCGCAGGACACGCGTGCGCAGCCCCGACGGCGCCTCCGCGGGTCCCTGCTGGAGCGCGAAGATGGCGGTGCGGATCTCCTGGATGGTGGTGTCGAGCTCGTCGACGGACTTGCCGATCCCGGCCTGCACCTCGGGCACGACGGACCGGCGCTGGGCGGTCTCCAGCATCATCCCGGTGGCGAAGAGCCGCTGGATGACGAGGTCGTGCAGATCGCGCGCGATCCGGTCCCGGTCCTCGAAGACGGCCAGCCGTTCCCGGTCGCGCTGCGCCTCGGCCATCATCAGCGCGAGCGCGGCCTGCGAGGCGAACTGGGTGGCGAGCGTCCGCTCCACCTCGGTGAAAGGCCGTCCCCCGCGCGCGCGGGGCGTCACCAAGGTCCCGAGGACCCGGCCGTCGCTCTGCAGGGGCAGCATCATGGCCGGTCCGTAGCCCCGCGCGAGGTCGGTCAGGATGCGCGGGTCACCTGCCGCGTCGTCGATGAAGACGGCCTGGCCGTCGAGGAGCTCGGAGACGATCTCGCTCTCCGGGGGAATGATCACGCCGAGCATGACGGAGGGCCCCTCCGAGGCGACGGCGACGATCTCCATGCCTCCCTCCTCCGCGGGCAGCAGCACGATCCCGGCGTCGGACTCGGACAGCTTGCGGGCCTGTTCGGCGACCACTTGGAGCGCGTCCTCGGCGTCGCCGCCGGAGAGCAGCGCGGTGGTCACGGCGACCGACCCGTCGATCCACCGCTCCCGCTGTCTGGCCGCTTCGTAGAGGCGTGCGTTGCCGATCGCGATGCCGGCCTCCGTGGCGAGTACTCGGACCATGTTCAGGTCGTAGTCGTTGAACTCGCCGCCGCCGCGCTTCTCGGTGAGGTACAGGTTTCCGAAGATCTCCCCCTGTACGCGGATGGGGACGCCCAGGAAGGTCCGCATCGGCGGATGGTGCGCGGGAAACCCGCACGAGCGCGGGTCGTCCGCGAGGTCCGCGAGGTGCACCGGGTCGGGGTCGTGGATGAGCGCGCCGAGCAGGCCCCGATGGCCGTCGGGCAGCCGCCCGATGCGCTCCGCGGTCTGCGCGTCGATGCCGTGGTAGACGAAGTCGGAGAGCCCGTCGCCGTCCTCGGAGACGACCCCGATCGCGGCGTACTCGGCGTCCGCCAGCTCGGCCGCCGTCTCGCAGATCCGGTCCAGCGTGGAGTGCAGTTCCAGGCCGGTCCCCACGGACCGCATCGCTTCGAGGAGCTGCGGCACGCGCGCGGTCAGCTCGGTCGACAGACCTTGAAGGCTGCGCGTGGCTTGGGTCGCCGCCTCCAGGGAGTCGGCGTCGGGCACAGCGGGGTCCGGGGGTGCTGCCATGCCCTTGAGCCTAGTTAGTCCTATTTAGCGAGGAAAGTCGGGGTCACTCTGCGAGCCCGGCTCCGGGCCCCGCCCCGACCAGCAGTTCCGCCGCGCCCTCCCGTTCCCGCATCCGCCGCAGCGGCCCGTCGACAGCGACCAGGTCGGCGTAGGAGCCGCGCTGCACGACCCGTCCGCCGTCGAGCACGAGCACCTCGTCCACGGCGTCCAGCCCGGCGAGCCGGTGCGTGATCAGCACGCTCGTCCGCCCCCGGGTGGCGTCCAGCAGATCCGCGGTCAGGGCGTCGGCGGTCTCCAGGTCGAGGTGTTCGGCGGGCTCGTCGAGCACGAGGACCGGGAAGTCGGCGAGCAGCGCGCGGGCCAGGGCGAGCCGCTGCCGCTGCCCGCCGGAGAGCCTCGCCGCGTGCTCACCCACGAGGGTGTCGAGCCCGTTCGGCAGCGCGTCCGCCCAGTCCAGGAGCCGTACGCGTCCGAGCGCGGCCCGCAGTTCGTCCTCGCCGGCGTCCTTCTTGGCGAGCAGCAGGTTCTCACGCACGGAGCTGTCGAAGAGGTGCGCGTCCTGGGCGCACAGGCCGACGAGACGTCGTACGTCGTCGCCGTCGAGCGCGTGCGCGTCCGTCCCGCCCAGCGTGTACGTCCCGCCGTCCGCGTCGAGGAAGCGCAGCAGCACCTGCGCGAGGGTGGTCTTGCCGGAGCCGGACGGGCCCACGACGGCGACCCTGCGGCCCCGCTCCAGCGTCAGGTCGACGCCGGCCAGCGCGTCCCGCGCCTGCCCCTCGTACCGGGCGACGAGATCGCGCACCACGAGCGGGAAGGGATCCCGCGGCGCCTGTGCGGGCCGCTCCGGCTCCCGTACGGGTTCGGGGGCGTCGAGGACCTCGTGGACCCGCTCGGCGCTCTTGCGGACCCGCTGCCGGTACTGCACGGCGAGCGGCAGGCCGAGCACCGCCTCGAACGCGGCGAGCGGCGTCAGCACGACGACCGCGAGCGAGACCCCGTCGAGCTGTCCGGCGCGCACGCCCTGGACGCCGACGAGCGCCGCCGCGGCCACGGTCAGGCCGGTGATCAGGGCGGTGAGCCCGTCGCCGAGCGCGGTCGCGGTGGCCGCGCGCGAGGCGATCCGGGTCAGCACGGAGTCGGCGGCGCGGGCGTCCCGCGTACGTCGCGGAAGGGCGCCCGCGACCGTCAGTTCCGCGGTGCCGGTGAGCAGTTCGGCCACCCGGGTAGCGAGCACGCCGCGCGCGGGGGCCAGCCTCTGTTCGGCGCGGCGGGCGACGGCTCCGGAGAGCAGCGGCACACCGACCCCGGCGAGGAGCAGTCCGGCGGCGAGCACGGCTCCGGCCGCGGGCAGCATCCACGCGGTGAACGCCACCGCTCCCGTGCCGACGAGTGCGGCGACCGACGCGGGCAGCAGCCAGCGCAGCCAGTAGTCCTGGAGGGCGTCCACGTCGGCGACGAGCCGCGACAGCAGATCGCCGCGCCGCTGGGTCCGCAGCCCGGCGGGGGCGAGCCGCTCCAGGCGCCGGTAGACGGCGACCCGGGTGTCGGCCAGCATCCGCAGCACGGCGTCGTGCGAGACGAGCCGCTCCATGTACCGGAAGAGGGCCCGGCCGATGCCGAACGCGCGCGTGGCCGTCACCGCGACCATCAGGTAGAGCACCGGCGGCTGCTGCGAGGCCCGCGAGATCAGCCAGCCTGAAGTGGCCATGAGGCCCACGGAGCTGCCGAGCGCGAGCGCGCCGAGCAGCAGGGCGAGCGCGAGCCGCGACCGGCGCGGCCGGGCGGCGGCCCGCAGCCGGGCCAGGACGTGCCCGTGCGCCGCCTCCGTGTCCCGCACCCCCCGGACCGGCTCGGCCGCCTCACGAACGGCGGTCGGCGCGGGAACCTCGGCGGACACGGCCACAGCGGCCCGGCCCGTCCGTGCCGTCCCCGGCGCCTCGATCCGCACCACCCGGTCGGCCACCGCGAGCAGCGCCGGCCGGTGCACGACGAGCAGCACCGTCCGGCCCACGGCCAGCCTGCGCACCGCCTCGACGATGCCCGCCTCGGTCTCGCCGTCCAGGGCGGCCGTCGGTTCGTCGAGCAGCACCACGGGCCGGTCGGCGAGGAACGCCCGGGCCAGCGCGAGCCGTTGCCGCTGCCCGGCCGAGAGCCCGGCCCCGTCCTCGCCGAGCACGGTCGCCGCGCCCTCGGGCAGCGCCTCCACGAACTCCAGCGCGCCGACCTCCCGCAGGGCGCCCAGCACCGCCGCGTCGTCGGCGTCGGGCCGGGCGAGCCGTACGTTGTCCGCGATCGACCCCGCGTACAGCTGCGGCCGCTGCGGCACCCACGCCACGCGCGCGTGCCACGCCTCCCGCGCCATGTCCGCGAGGTCGACGTCCCCCACGACGACCCGCCCGCTACAGGGACGTACGAAACCCAACAGGGCGCTCAGCAGCGTCGACTTGCCGGCGCCGCTCGGCCCGACCAGAGCGACGGTCTCCCCCTGGGCGACCTCGAAGGACACCTCCGACACGGCGTCCGAGGTCCGCCCGTCATGGCGGACGGAAACGCTTTCGAACCTGATGCCACCGCCCGAAGCGGCGCTCCGCGTGCCGGACTCGGGCAGCGGGGTCTCCAGCACGGCGAAGATCTCCTCCGCCGCCGCGAGGCCCTCGGCCGCAGCGTGGTACTGCGCGCCCACCTGCCGCAGCGGCAGATACGCCTCGGGCGCCAGGATCAGGATCACCAGGCCCACGTACAGGTCCATCTCGCCGTGCACGAGCCGCATGCCGATGGTGACGGCCACGAGCGCGACCGACAGCGTGGCGAGCAGCTCCAGCGCGAACGACGAGAGGAAGGCGATCCGCAGGGTGCGCACGGTCGCCCTGCGGTACTCACCGGTGATCTTGCGGATGGACTCGGCCTGCGCCTTGGCGCGGCCGAACACCTTCAGCGTCGGCAGGCCCGCGACCACGTCCAGGAAGTGCCCCGACAGGCGGGACAGCAGCCGCCACTGCCGGTCCATCCGGGACTGGGTGGCCCAGCCGATGAGCATCATGAAGACCGGGATGAGGGGCAGTGTGCCGACGATGATCGCCGCCGACACCCAGTCCTCGGTGACGATGCGGGCGAGCACCGCCACCGGAACCACCACCGCGAGCCCCAACTGCGGCAGATAGCGCGAGAAGTAGTCGTCCAGTGCGTCCACGCCCCGCGTCGCGAGCGCCACCAGCGACCCGGTGCGCTGCCCGCTCAGCCACCCGGGACCGAGCTGCGCGGCGCGCTCGAGCAGCCGCCCGCGCAACTCGGACTTGACCGCCGCGCTCGCCCGGTGCGCGGCCAGTTCGGTCACCCAGGACACGAGCCCGCGCCCGACGGCGACCACCGCGAGGAGCGTCAGGGGGGTGGCGAGCCGGTCCACGTCGAAACCGTGCTGGAAGGCGCCCACCACCACCTCGGCGACGAGCATCGCCTGAGCGATGACCAGGCCCGCCCCGACGGCGCCGAGAGCCACCACGGCGATCAGGAAGAGGCGAGTGGCCCGGGCGTACCGGAACAGGCGCTGGTCGATCGGTTTCACGTGAAACACACCCTCACATCAGGCGGGTTCGGGCTCAGTGCGCTTCGGCAGGAATGTGGTTCGTGCCGAGCCGCTTGCGGAACACCCAGTAGGTCCATGCCTGGTAGAGCAGGACCAGCGGCGTCATGATGCCCGCCACCCAGGTCATCACCTTCAGCGTGTAGGGACCCGAGGACGAGTTGTCGATCGTCAGGTTCCACGCCTCGTTGAGCGAGGAGGGCATGACGTCCGGCGCCAGGGCCAGGAAGATCGCCGCCACCACGGCCGCGATCGCGACTCCGGTGCAGGTGAACGCCCAGCCCTCACGTGCCTTGGCGTTCGTCACGAGGGTCCCCAGCAGTCCGACGACGGCGACGACCAGTGCCACGGCCGTCCACGCCGTACCGCGCTCGGCCTGGATCCAGACCAGCAGCCCGCCGCCGAGCAACAGGGTGGCCACGGCGGCCTTGGTGGCGAAGGCACGCGCCCGCGCCCGGATGTCACCGACCGTCTTCAGCGCCGTGAACACCGCGCCGTGCAGCGCGCAGATCGCGGTGAAGGCGAGGCCGCCGAGGAGCGCCTGCCAGGTCAGCAGGTCGGCGAACGAACCGGCGTAGTCCTGCTGGGAGTTGATGGGCACCCCGTTCACCATGTTGGCGAACATCGCGCCCCACAGGAACGGCAGCAGCAGCGAGCTGACGAACAGCACCAGTTCCCAGTTGCGCTGCCAGTTCTCCTCCGGCCGTTGGTGCCGGTACTCGAAGGACAGCACGCGCACGATCAGCAACAGCAGCGCGAGCACGAGCAGCATGTAGAAGCCGCTGAAGAACGTCGCGTACCAGACGGGGAACGCGGCGAACATGGCGCCGGCCGCGGTGAGCAGCCAGACCTCGTTGCCGTCCCAGACCGGCCCGATGATGTTGATCAGCACGCGCCGCTCGGTCCGGTCGCGCGCCAGCGTCCGCGTCAGGATGCCGACCCCGAAGTCGAACCCTTCGAGGAAGAAGTAGCCGGTCCACAGAACGGCGATCAGAAGGAACCAGAAATCGTTGAGGCCCATGGTGCTTCTCCTCTCAGTACGCGAAGGTCAGGGGCTTGTCGGCGTCGTCGTCGGAGTCGTTCGATCCGTCTGAGCCGCCACCGGAGGGCCCGCGCAGCTTCGGATCCTTGGTGGGCGGTTCCTCGTCCGTGTCGGGGCCCTGGATGGCGTACTTCTTCATCAGCCGGATGTTGATCCAGAACAGCACCCCGTAGAGCAGGGTCAGAGCGGTGAGCGAGAGCGCCATCTCGGTCTGGCTGACACCGGGGGAGACCGAGTCCGCGGTCTTGAACAGACCGAAGACGGCCCAGGGCTGACGCCCCATCTCGGTGAAGATCCAGCCGATGGAGTTGGCGATGAAGGGGAAGATCAGCGAGGCCATGCCGACCCGCCAGCCCCACTTGGTGACGGTCGGGCCCAGCGCCCTGTTCTTGGTGAGCATCAGCTTCGGGATCTCGTCCTCACCCCTGCGATGCTCCGGCGCCAGCCATCGCCTCTTGCGTGTCAGCCAGAATCCGGCGCCCGCGGCGACGGCCGCGGTGAGCCCGATGCCGATCATCAGGCGGAAGCCCCAGAAGGTGACGAAGATGTTGGGGACGTAGTCCTCGGCCTTGCCGCCGTACTTCTCGGCCTCGGCCTTGGCGGTCTCGTGGATGCCGGGGACACAGCTGGAGAAGTTGTCGTCGGCCAGGAAGGAGAGCAGGCCCGGAAGCTCTATCTCGACGGAGTTGTGGCCCTTGCTCACGTCGCCGACGGCGAAGATGGAGAACGGTGCGGGACATTCGGTGTCCCACAGCGCCTCGGCCGAAGCCATCTTCATCGGCTGCTGCTTGAACATCACCTTGGCCAGCGCGTCACCGGAGAAGGCGACCAGAACGCCCGCGATCATCGCCGTGACCAGGCCGAGCCGCAGCGAACTGCGCAGCGTGACGGTGCGCTTCGGGTCGACGTGCTCGCCGGCGTCCTTCTGCTTCTTGATCTTCCACAGGAGGTAACTGGCGATCCCGATCATGAATGCGCCGCCGGTCAGGAAGGCCGAGGAGATGGTGTGCGCGAACTGGACGACCGCGGTGTTCTGGAAGAGGACGTGCCAGATGTCGTTGAGGTGGGCCACCCCGGTCTTCTTGTCGATCTCGTAGCCGACCGGGTGCTGCATCCAGGAGTTGGCCGCCAGGATGAAGTAGGCCGAGGCCAGCGTGCCGATCGACACCATCCACATGCACGCGCAGTGGATCTTCTTGGGCAGCTTGTCCCAGCCGAAGATCCACAGCCCGATGAAGGTGGACTCGAAGAAGAAGGCGATCAGCGCCTCCATCGCGAGCGGGGCGCCGAAGACGTCACCGACGAACTTCGAGTAGTCCGACCAGTTCATGCCGAACTGGAACTCCTGCACGAGACCGGTTGCCACACCGATCGCGATGTTGATCAGGAAAAGCTTCCCCCAGAACTTCGTGGCGTGGAAGTACTTCTCCTTGCCCGTGCGCACCCATGCCGTCTCCAGGCCGGCCGTGAGCGCGGCCAGAGAGATCGTCAGTGGAACGAACAGGAAGTGGTAGACGGTGGTGATGCCGAACTGCCATCGCGCCAGAGTCTCCGGCGCCAGAGCCAGGTCCACTGCGTCTCTCCTTACATCGCTGTGGTCACAGCGGCAGTTTGCCCCTTTAATCCCACAAATCCCGGGAGGAACCGGGACACGCTTGTGAACGCGTTCACATTCACAAGCATTATGTCGTACTGACTGTCGGGATCCGAAGGGGGGTCCCCTTACTGCGAGGAACGCCACAGCGGCACGGAGGGAAGGGTTTCCGGGGCCCCGCGACAGGGGGTTCCGGAGAGCTTCAACATATTGTTGAATTCGTCGCATGCAGTCGACGCCCGAACAGCCTCGGACCCGCATCCGCATCTCCTGGCCGGCCGGACACATCACGGCGACGGTCGATGCCACACCGACAACGCAGGCCCTGCTCACGGCGCTTCCGCTCACCGCGACGGCGAACACGTGGGGCGAGGAGGTCTACTTCGACACGGGCGTCAGCGTCCCGCGCGAGGCCGACGCCCGGCAGGTCGTGGAGCCGGGCACGGTGGCCTTCTGGACGGACGGCGACGCCCTCGCCCTCCCCTACGGCCCCACGCCGATCTCGCGAGGCGACGAGTGCCGCCTCGCGAGCCCGTGCAATCTGCTCGGCCGGCTCGACGGGGACCCGCGGGCGCTCGCCACCGTGCGGGGCGGCGACCCGATCCGCGTCGAACTCGACCTTGAACAGAGCTGGTCTTTCTGAGGTCTTTCTGAGGGCCTAGAGCTCCTTGCGGAACGCCTCCGCGGCCTGCAGGAAGATGTCGTTGGCCTCGGTCTCGCCGATCGTGGCCCGCATCCCCTCACCGGCGAACGGCCGCACGACGACGCCGGCCGCCTCGCATGCCGCCGCGAACTCCATGGTCCTCTCCCCGAGGCGCAGCCACACGAAGTTGGCCTGCGTCTCGGGCACGGTCCAGCCCTGCGCCCGCAGCGCGTCGACGACCCTGGTCCGCTCGGACACCAACGAACCGACGCGGCCGAGGAGTTCGTCCTCCGCCCGCAGCGAGGCGACCGCCGCGTCCTGCGCGAGCTGGCTCACGCCGAACGGCACGGCCGTCTTGCGCAGCGCGGCCGCGACCGGCTCGTGGGCGATGGCGAAGCCGACCCGCAGCCCCGCGAGCCCGTAGGCCTTCGAGAAGGTCCGCAGCACCGCCACGTTCGGCCGGTCCCGGTAGATCTCCACACCGTCGGGCACCTCGGCGTCGCGGATGAACTCCCGGTACGCCTCGTCGAGCACGACCAGCACGTCGGAGGGCACCCGGTCGAGGAACCGTTCCAGTTCGGCCCGGCGGATGGCGTTGCCCGTGGGGTTGTTGGGATTGCAGACGAAGATGAGGCGCGTGCGCTCGGTGATCGCGTCGGCCATGGCGTCGAGGTCGTGGTCCTCGTCCGGCGTGAGCGGCACCTTCACGGACGTCGCACCGCTGATCTGCGTGATGATCGGGTACGCCTCGAAGGACCGCCACGCGTAGATGACCTCGTCACCCGGGCCGCTGGTCGCCTGGAGCAGCTGCTGGGCGACGCCCACCGAGCCGGTGCCGGTCGCCAGATGCGTCACCGGCACGTCGAAGCGGTCGGCCAGTTCGTTCATCAGCCCGGTGCAGGCCATGTCCGGGTAGCGGTTGAAGGTCCCGGCCGCGGCGATCGCCCGCTCCATGACGCCGGGCAGCGGGGGATACGGGTTCTCGTTGGAGGACAGCTTGTACGCCACCGGCCCTCCGGCGGCGGCCGGCTTGCCCGGCACATAGGCGGGGACCCCCTCCAGCTCGGCGCGCAGCTTGGGGTTCGTCTCGCTCACCGCAGTCCTCCTTGTGACCCACCGTTCCAATACTGCTCACCTTAAGAGGATTCGCCGCCCGCCCCAATGGGCGGGGACTCATCGGCCTCACGAAGGCGTACGAAGCAAGGGGGGCGCTCCTTGCCCTGGCGCGCGCCGGTGGCTCACGCCGTGGCGCGCATCACCCGTGAAGGTGAGTTGAGACCTAGTCGCAACATCGTCGACTTGGCAGGCTCATGCGTGACGACAAGTGACGTATCAGAGTTCCGACCTCCAACTCTCCTACATTCCAAGGTCATTGACGCTGCATCACCTTGCAGAAACGTGCCTGTCAACCCCGGCATATGCGCCCCCGCAATGCAGCCGCATGAGCCCTACTATCGGCTCGCCATGACAGCAGCAGGGAAGCACCAGGTGAGCCGGGCAGAGACGACCCGCAGAGGTACCCGGCCGGGCCGGGCCGGCATCAGAGACGTTGCCGCCGCCGCCGGGGTCTCGATCACGACTGTCTCCGACGCACTCAACGGCAAGGGCCGGCTCCCCGACGCCACCCGACGCCACGTCCGCGAGGTCGCCGACCGGCTGGGCTATCGCCCTTCCGCGGCTGCCCGAACCCTCCGTACCGGCAAGTCGGGCCTGATCGGCCTGACCGTGACGACGTACGGGGATGAACCTTTCACCTTCACCGAATTCGCGTACTTCGCGGAGATGGCGAGAGCCGCGACCTCGGCCGCGCTCGCCCGCGGCTACGCCCTTGTCATCCTGCCCGCCACCTCACGCCACGACGTGTGGTCGAACGTCGCCCTCGACGGCACCGTCGTCATCGACCCCTCCGACCACGACCCGGTCGTCAGCGAGCTGGTCCGCCAGGGCCTGCCCGTCGTCTCGGACGGACGTCCCGCGGGCACCCTGCCCGTGACCGCCTGGGTGGACAACGACCACGAGGCCGCCGTGCTCGGCATCCTCGACCACCTCGCCGAGGCCGGCGCCCGCCGCATCGGCCTCCTCACGGGCACCACCACCGACACGTACACCCATCTCTCCACCTCCGCGTATCTGCGCTGGTGCGAGCGGATCGGGCAGGAACCGGTCTACGAGTCCTACCCCGCGCACGACCCGTGCGCGGGCGCCGTCGCCGCCGACCGCCTCCTCGCCCGGCCCGACCGCCCCGACGCGGTCTACGGCCTCTTCGATCCCAACGGCACGGATCTGCTCGCCGCGGCCCGCCGCTACGGGCTCCGCGTCCCGGAAGACCTGCTGCTCGTGTGCTGCAGCGAGTCGAACGTGTACGCGAACACCGAGCCGCCCATCACGACGCTCTCGCTCAAACCGCGGCGCATCGGCACGGCCGTCGTCCAGCTCCTCATCGACGCCATCGAGGGGGTCGATTCGGACCTTCCGGTCGAGCAGGTGATACCGACGGAACTCATCGTGCGGACCTCGTCCCAGCGCCGCCCGTCCCGCACGACCGTCAGCCCGCCCCGCTCCCCGAAGCGGGGGTGACCCTCCTCGCCGCTCCCTCGGCGCCCCGCGACCCCGCGGGACGCCGAGGGACGCCGAGGGATTCTCAGGAATCCACGAGGAAAAGTCCGCACCAATTCGGGAGAAATCCGTGGCGAACAGCCCCCCGTCACCGATTCACCACCCCTGGTGCATCACACAGCGCGAGCCGCATTCCTATGATGGGCGCACGACACCGCGGGCCGCTGCGACCAGGCAGTCCGATCCGGTGCACAGGCGGCGCAATGGTGGAGGGGTCGATGACTCAGGGGGCCGGTCAGGGACCCGCAGCGCGCACGGAGACGCTGCGCGATTTCCGCGTTCCCGCGTACGTCCATGACGTACCGGCGAACATGGTGCCGACCGAGCCAGCCCCCGGCGCGGAGGATCCCGGTACGGAGAGCCCCGAGGGGTACCCCGACGGCTACACGCCGACCGAGCGGGACCTGCCCGTCATCAGCCGGGGCGACGCCGTCCAGGTGCAGGGTGAGGTCGCACAGCCCGATCCGCAGACCTCCGAGGGGCCGGGACCGCTGTTCGTCGTCGGCGACGTGCACGGCTACCTCGACGAGCTGGTCGCCGCCCTTCAGGAGAAGGGCCTGATCGACGCCGAGGGCAACTGGGCGGCGGGCACCGCGCGCCTGTGGTTCCTCGGCGACTTCACCGACCGCGGGCCCGACGGGATCGGCGTCATCGACCTCGTGATGCGGCTGTCCGCCGAGGCCGCGGCGGCCGGCGGCTACTGCAAGGCGCTCATGGGCAATCACGAGCTGCTGCTGCTCGGCGCCAAGCGGTTCGGCGACACCCCCGTCAACTCGGGGGCGGGCACCGCCACCTTCCAGGCGGCCTGGCTGCTGAACGGCGGGCAGAAGTCCGACATGGACCGCCTCCAGGACGTCCATCTGCAGTGGATGTCCCGGCTCGACGCGATCGAGCTGGAGGACGAGCACCTGCTCATGCACTCCGACACCACCGCCTACCTCGACTACGGCGACTCCCTCGAGGCGGTCAACGACACCATCCGCGAGACGCTCACGCGCAACGACGCGGACGAGTGCTGGGACCTGTTCCGCAAGTTCACCAAGCGGTTCGCGTTCCGGGACGAGGAGTCGGGACCGGGTGCGGTGGGCGAACTGCTCGGTGCCTTCGGCGGCAGGCGTGTCGTCCACGGCCACAGCCCGATCCCCTACCTCCTCGGCCAGGTCGGCGGCGAGGACAGCGACGGCGAGGACAGCAGGCCCCCCGTCGAGGGACCTCATGTGTACGCGGGCGGACTCGCCATCGCCATGGACGGCGGCGTGACCATGGCCGGAAAGCTGCTGGTCCAGCAACTGCCCATGGATATCTGAGAGTTGATCGGGCAGACGCGGTAAACGGAGGATTCGGCTGGCCGCAGGGCCAATTTCCGGAAACCCCCTGTCACCGCGTGCCGTGACAGCTCTACCATCGGTTTATCCGTAGCAGGCTCCCCTCCGTTTCTGCCCGACGGCTCGTACCCATGCGGGCCACCAAGCCCTACGGAGCATCGGGGGATGCACATGAACAGCGCTCCGCATTTGCTGAACGAGGACCGCCCCGAGTTCGAGCGGATCCTCGATGAGGCGCTGCGTACCGCACCCAATCGGCCTGATCTCGCCGCCGTGGGCCAGCGGCTCAACCCCGAACAGTTGCGCACCATGGCGCTCAACGCCGCCGCATTGATCAGCGCGGCGGCGGCCACGGAGTACCAGAGTTACGTCACGGCCCGCGAGGAACTGCGCACCGCCCCGCGGCCCCGGCCACTCCACGAAGGAGGCTCCTCCAGCACGGCCCCGGAATCCGGCAGCGGCGGCAACCCGCTGGGTTTCGCCGCCACCGTGAGCGAGGTCGCGGAGACGACGGGTCCCGGCATCGCCGCGGTCGCCGTCGTTCTCTTCCCGGTCCTCGCCGGGACGGCCGCAGCGATCTTCCTGCTGGTCGGCTACATCCTGAAGATGCTCAACCCACCGCCGGACTTCGCCGGCACCCTGCTGGCCGCCGGCTGGGTCTTCGGCGCACTCACCGCGGCGGGCATCCTCGTCGCGGCGGTGTGCCTGCTCCTGACGGCTCTGCGCAACGGAGCCACGTCGCTGCAGGCCGGCGCGAACGGCGAGTCCAACGAGGAGGTGGCGCGGGCCAGGGAGATCTGGGCCAAGGCGCTGCTCGAGCGCGGCATCCTGCCGTTCCTGCGGGAGGCGCTCGCACAGCCGTCCGCGGGTGGCTCGCTCGGCACCGGCCGGGCGGGCTCCGTCGGCCGTATGCCTCAACTCGGCTACAACAAGCCGGGGTTCAGCAGCCCGGACGGCGGCGGGACCGCCACCGGGCAGCGCGCCGGCTACTCCAGTCCGGACTTCACCAGCCCGGACTTCGGAGGCCCCGAGCACCAGCCGGACTGACACTCCGGCGGGACACGGGACCATGACCTCGGCTCGGGGTGCGGGTGCGCGTCCCCGGGCCCTGGGTCATGCCCGGACATCTTCCGTCACGGCGCGGAGCGGGACGTCCCCGGCCCGAAGCGGCCCCGGACGCGGCGCCCGGGGCCCGGCCGAGGAGTCGGCCCGTACGTCGGGGTCAGTCGGCCATGGGGAGATAGACCCGGTTCCCGCTCGCCGCGAACTCCTTCGACTTCTGCTCCATGCCCGCCTCGATCTCGGACTTCTCCGCGAGGGCCGTGCCGTGCTCGCGCCGGATGTCCTGCGAGATCTTCATCGAGCAGAACTTCGGGCCGCACATCGAGCAGAAGTGCGCGGTCTTCGCGGGCTCGGCCGGGAGCGTCTCGTCGTGGAACTCCCGTGCCGTGTCCGGGTCGAGGGCCAGGTTGAACTGGTCCTCCCAGCGGAACTCGAAGCGGGCGTCGGACAGCGCGTCGTCCCACTCCTGTGCGCCCGGGTGCCCCTTGGCGAGGTCCGCGGCGTGCGCGGCGATCTTGTACGTGATGACGCCGGTCTTCACGTCGTCCCGGTTCGGCAGGCCCAGGTGCTCCTTGGGTGTGACGTAGCAGAGCATCGCCGTGCCCCACCAGGCGATCATCGCGGCGCCGATCCCGGACGTGATGTGGTCGTAGGCCGGGGCGACGTCGGTGGTCAGCGGGCCGAGCGTGTAGAACGGCGCCTCCTCGCAGATCTCCTGCTGGAGGTCGATGTTCTCCTTGATCTTGTGCATCGGGACATGGCCCGGGCCCTCGATCATCGTCTGGACGTTGTGCCGCTTGGCGATGGAGTTGAGCTCGCCGAGCGTGCGCAGCTCCGCGAACTGGGCCTCGTCGTTGGCGTCCGCGATGGAGCCGGGGCGCAGGCCGTCGCCGAGCGAGTACGTGACGTCGTACGCCGCGAGGATCTCGCACAGCTCCTCGAAGTGCTCGTAGAGGAAGCTCTCCTTGTGGTGCGCGAGGCACCAGGCGGCCATGATCGAACCGCCGCGCGAGACGATGCCGGTCTTGCGGTTGGCGGTCAGCGGGACGTACGGGAGGCGGACCCCGGCGTGGACCGTCATGTAGTCGACGCCCTGCTCGGCCTGCTCGACGACCGTGTCCTTGTAGATCTCCCAGGTCAGTTCCTCGGCCTTGCCGTCGACCTTTTCGAGGGCCTGGTAGAGCGGCACGGTGCCGATCGGGACGGGGGAGTTGCGCAGCACCCATTCGCGGGTGGTGTGGATGTTGCGGCCGGTGGAGAGGTCCATGACGGTGTCGGCGCCCCAGCGGGTCGCCCACGTCATCTTGTCCACCTCCTCCTCGATGGACGAAGTGACCGCGGAATTGCCGATGTTGGCGTTGACCTTCACCAGGAACCGCTTGCCGATGATCATCGGCTCGATCTCCGGGTGGTTCACGTTGGCGGGCAGCACGGCGCGACCGGCCGCGATCTCCTCGCGGACGACCTCGGGCGCGACGTTCTCCCGGAGGGCCACGTACTCCATCTCCGGGGTGATCTCGCCCCGCCTGGCGTACGCGAGTTGGGTCACGGCCTGGCCGTCGCGGCCGCGGCGCGGCTGGCGCGGGCGGCCCGGGAAGACCGCGTCGAGGTTGCGCAGTCCGCCGCGTGGCGAGGTGTGCTTGATGCCGTCGTCCTCGGGGCGGACGGGGCGTCCCGCGTACTCCTCGGTGTCGCCGCGGGCGATGATCCAGTTCTCCCGCAGCGGGGCGAGACCCCTGCGGACATCGGTGTCGACGGTCGGATCGGTGTACGGGCCGGAGGTGTCGTACAGCGTGACCGACTGCCCGTTGGTGAGATGCACCTGACGGACCGGCACCTTGAGGTCGGGGCGCGAGCCCTCGGGGCCCGTCACGTATCCCTTGTGCCAGCCGATGGACTTCCCGGCCTCTCCAGAGCTGTCGCCCTGGTCGGAGGCAGGCGTGCGTGCGTCCGTTGTGGTCATGAGACCTACTCCCTACGCCGGCATTACCCGGTAACAGGTTCGGCGGTCGACGCAGCCGTCTTCGTCCTGCCTGTTTCACGTGAAACAGGTCGTGCGACGAAGGTCAGCGCCCTCTCAGCCCGGTGCTCCGAGCTCCCGCGTGTGCAAAGGTGCCTCCACGCTAGCGTCATCCCGGACGCGTTGAACAGAGGGCCCCTGCCGTTCTTGCGATGATCGGGCGGTGACCACGACCCAGCAGCCCCCGCCTCCGCCGTCCCAACCGCCCCACGGCAACGGCCCGTCCGGGACCGGGCACGGCCACTCCCACAGCCATGGACCTGCCGCGCCCGTCTCGAAGCATCTGCGCAAGGTCATCGCCGCGGTGCTGATCCCGTTCTCCGTCGCGGTGGTGGTCGGCCTCGCGGTGCTGTGGCCCGGCGGAGCCCCGCCGCACGAGCGCACCGGAGTCGGCTTCGACCGGCAGACGCAGCAGGCCACGGTGACCAAGGTCGAGAAGGTCGCCTGCTCGTCCGTGAACGCCTCGGGAGACACCCCGACCGGCGACACCTCCACCGCCGAGGGCTCCTCCGCGCAGCAACAGGCCACCGGTACCTGCGAGAACGCGACGATCCGGGTCGACAGCGGCAGGGACAAGGGCCGCACGTTCACGGAGGTCGTCCAGCCGGACTCGCCACGGCAGTTGCACGAGGGCCAGACGGTGATCGTCTCCTACGCGCCCGACGCCCCGGAGAATCTGCAGTACTCGGTCTCCGACGTGAACCGCAAGATCCCGATGGCGCTCCTCGCCGGAATCTTCGCCCTGGCCGTGGTCGTGGTGGGCCGACTGCGCGGCGTCATGGCGCTGGTCGCGCTCGCGGTCAGCTTCCTCGTGCTGACCTTCTTCATCCTGCCCGCGATCCTGCAGGGCTCGAATCCCCTGGTGGTGGCGGTCGTCGGAGCGAGCGCCATCATGCTGATCGCGCTCTACATGTGCCACGGCCTGTCGGCACGCACGTCCGTCGCCGTGCTCGGCACTCTCGTATCGCTGCTGCTGATCGGCCTGCTGGGCTCGCTGTTCATCGGCTGGGCCGCGCTGACCGGCAACACGGACGACAACACCGGCCTGATCCACGGCCTGTACCCGCACATCGACATGAGCGGCCTGCTGCTCGCGGGGGTCATCATCGGCTCGCTCGGTGTGCTCGACGACGTGACGGTCACCCAGACGTCGGCGGTCTGGGAACTGCACGAGGCCAATCCGTCGATGGGCTGGCGCGGCCTGTACCGCGCGGGCATCCGGATCGGCCGCGACCACATCGCGTCCGTCGTCAACACCCTGGTCCTGGCCTACGCGGGCGCGGCGCTGCCGCTGCTCCTGCTCTTCTCGATCGCGCAGAGCAGCGTGATGGACGTGGCCAACAGTGAGCTGGTGGCCGAGGAGATCGTCCGCACGCTGGTCGGCTCGATCGGCCTGGTGGCCTCTGTGCCGGTGACGACCGCGCTGGCCGCCCTGGTGGTCTCCGCCGACCGTCCGGGGTCCCACGGGCCCGTACAGGCCGCTCCGGTACGCAATGGCAGAGGCCGGCGGCGCAAAGCGTAGGACGTAAGCGCCGAGCCGGGCGGAACTGCTCGGGTGCACCGCACTGCTGAAGCGTTACGTCATGATCGTGCCGGGCCGATGCGGATCGACGCCCGGGCCGAGGGCCGAGGACAGGGGCCGACTCGGCACAGGGCCGTGGGAATTCAGCCCGCGCTCTGCTCCTCGGCGAGGATCCGGTCCAGGGCCTCGTCGAGATCGGCCTCGAAATCGGCGAGAGCCTGCTCCTGACCGAGCGGTACGAGCTTGTCCGTACGGTCGAGGAACGCGATGAGCGGGGCGACCCCGGCCCGGAACAGCGCCTGATCGCTGCCGACCTGGAGCCTGATGTGCACCTCGCCGGGCATCTCGCCCGCGCCCCCGCCGTCGGCCCGCTCCACGGGGGAGACCCGGACATCGCCGTCACCCGCCGCGCCGTTGACCCCGTCGACGAGTAGCTCCCGGCCGAACGCCCAGGTCACAGGCGCGTCTCCGGGGAGATGGAAGGTAAGCCGCACGGCGTACGGATCAGTGGACTCGTAGCGGAGCTCCACCGGAATGCGGAACGAGAGCTCCTCGGAGACGAGGAAGCTCATCATGATTTCTGCTTGAACTGCTTGTACCGACTCGCGCATCGCCTACCCCGTCAACTTGCCGTCGATTGGCCAGGAATGACCTTCCTGACACTGCTCGCATCTTGCTCAACGTGCACATGGGATCACAAGGAGTGAGTTTTCAGATGCTGATAGAGAAGGCGAGTGTCCCTACGAGCTTTCCGATCTCCCTCTGCAACCGACGGGCAGCGGGAAGCAGCTTCTCGGACTGACGGGAAGGGAGAGAAATGGCCAAAGTTGCGGCGGCCGAGCCGACGGTGATCGGGAACGCGGCGCAGGCCGTGCCGAGCGCGTACTCCTGGCGCTCCATGACGGGCTCCATGCGGCCGAGCGTGCCCAGCTTGCGCAGCAGGGCCCGGTCGTCGCGCACCGAGTACGGGGTGATGGACCGGGCGGGATAGCGGGCGAGGTGGTCCCGGCGCGCTTCCTCGTCGAGCTGGGAGAGCAGGCACTGGCCGATGGCGTGGGCGTGACCGGTCTCACGGAAGTCGGCCCACTCCTCGACGGCAGGATTCCCCGGGGTGTCGGCGACGGCGACGACCTCGATCTCCCCCTCGCGGTAGACCGCGAAATAGACGGGGACACCGAGCGTGTCGCGCCAGTGCTCCAGCGCTTCGGTGATCATGCTGCGACGTTTCTGCTGCGCTCCGCTGCTGCTCAGACGCTCGGCGGCATCGCCGAAAACGAAGACGCCCTTCTCCTTGCGGAGGTATCCCTCGTGGGTGAGTGTGCGCAGCAGGTGGTAGGCCGTGGGCAGGGCGACACCGGCCTCCCGCGCGAGTTGCTTGGCGGGAGCGCCTTCGTCGTGCGAGGCGACCGCCTCGAGCAGACGCATGGCTCTTTGGACCGAGCCGATGAGCGTCGTCTGCGGAGAGGCGGATACGGGGTCAGCCGTGGCCAAGGTTCACTCCCGGTGCACGTGGGTCCCCCCGCGTACCCGGGGCTCACGGGGGCAAAGCCGTCGGATTCTGGACTTTAACCCTTGGCCACCGCTTGGCGCGGGCCCGGAACGGAAACTTCCCCCGGTCGTGCGAACCGTCTCACGGCACAACCACCGCACCCCGCGCGGCATTTCGTGCCCCGCGTCTCACCAATCGCCGCCACGCGAGGACGAGGACCCCGTCATGAACTTCCGTACCAGGTAGATGACTCCGCCGACCAGGGCGGCGAACACCAGGATCTTGAAGAGCAGGTAGACGACGAAGCCGACGATGCTGGCGATCAGCCCGCCGAACACGACCAGGGCGATGACCGGCACCGCGACCCACTTCACCCACCACGGCATGCCCTCGAATATCTCCCGCACCGTCATCGCTCCTTCTCCGTGTCCCGCACCGGGACTCCTCCGCCGCCCCTTGTCGGGACTCTTCTGACTTCCTGCCTTCGATGCTGGCACGTCGAAGGCGCGAACAGGGCTCCGCGAGCCCTTGTCCTCCCCTGACCCGCCCCCTAGGGAACCCCGGGGTCCGGGGTCAGCTCTCCGGCGGAGAGAACACCACGAGCACCCGCAGATCCTCGCTGATGTGGTGGAACTTGTGGGCGACCCCGGCCGGGACGTACACCACGCTGCCTCGTCCGACCTGGGTGGTCTCCATGCCGACGGTGATCGAGGCGCGGCCGCTGACCACCAGGTAGACCTCGTCCTGCTGGTGCGGCTGCTGCGCGTCGTGCTCCCCCGCGTTCAACGCGTACAGCCCGACCGACATGTTCCGTTCGCGCAGGAACTGCAGATACGCGCCGTCGTTGGCGACGCGTTCCGCCTCCAGTTCGTCCAGCCGGAATGCCTTCATCGACCTCGTCGTCCCCACTGTCCACGCTCGTCACCGGCCATGTCACCGGCCTCGTCTGCCACGATCAGACACATGATGAATTTCGTAGTCAAGACGATCGCCAATGCCGGCGCCCTGGCCGTGGCGGTGGCGGTGCTCGACAAGATCACGCTGACCGGGGACAGCACGCCCAAGAAGATCGGCACGCTGATCGTCGTCGCGCTCATCTTCGGTCTGGTCAACCTCCTCGTGAAGCCGATCGTGAAGGTGCTGACCTTCCCGCTCTTCATCCTCACGCTGGGCCTGATCACGCTGATCGTGAACGCCCTGATGCTGCTGCTCACCTCGTGGCTCGCCGACAAGCTGGACCTGAGCTTCCACGTGGACGGCTTCTGGACCGCGATCCTCGGCGGCCTGATCATCTCGGTCGTCTCCTGGGCGCTGAACGTCTTCCTGCCCGACAACGACTGAGCCGCCGCGATGACCACCACCCCGTTCCGTGTCTGTTTCGTCTGCACCGGCAACATCTGCCGCTCGCCCATGGCCGAGCACGTCTTCCGTTCGTACGTCGACGAGGCGGGGCTCGGCGGCCTCGTCGAGGTCGACAGCGCGGGCACGGACGGCTGGCACGAGGGAGACGGCGCCGACCCGCGCACCGTGCACGTGCTGGAGGAGGGCGGCTACACGAGCGGTCACACGGCCCGTCAGTTCCACCGCGACCGGTTCGCCCGGCTCGACCTGGTGATCGCGCTCGACGCCGGCCATCTGCGCGCCCTGCGGCGGATGGCGGCGACGCCGGAGGACGCCGAGAAGGTCCGGCTGCTGCGCTCGTACGATCCCGCGGCCGACGGCGACCTCGACGTCCCCGACCCGTACTACGGCGACATGGACGGCTTCGAGGAGTGCCTGAAGATGGTCGAGGCGGCGAGCGCCGGGCTGCTGGACGCCGTGCGCGAGGCGGTGGAGGGGCGGGCCACACCGGCCACCTAGTACCGGTCTACGTACAACGAACGGTCCGAGCCTCCCCCCTCGTGGCTCGGACCGTTCTCGGTTCTGCGCGCGAAGAACCGCGCAAACAAGGCTAGTTGACTGTGTGTCAGTGTCCAATCACGGTAGCGACAGAGACCTATCGACTTATTTATAGTTGGCGGACTCGAGGCCAGTGAAGGGAGGGGCGCCGCCATGGATATCGCGCTGCTGCGCACCTTTGTGACGGTCCATCGGGCCGGGTCCTTCACCCGGGCCGCGGCCCTGCTCGGCCTCTCGCAGCCGGCGGTCACGTCCCAGATCCGCACGCTGGAGCGGCAGTTGGGGCGCCCGTTGTTCCTGCGACAGGCGCGGGGCGTGACGCCCACGACGATCGGTGACGAGCTGGCGCACCGGACGTCCCCGCATCTCGACGCCCTCGTGGAGATCACGGAGGCCGGGCTCGACGAGGAGTCCGCCTTCCGCACCCTGCACCTCGCCGGACCTCCGGAGTTCACCGCGGAGCGCGCCCTGCCCACTCTGACTGCGCTGACCAGGGACGACGGCCAGAGTGTCGCCTTGCGGGCGTCCTTCGGCACCGCCGAGGAGACCCTGGAGGGGCTCGCCGCCGGGCATCATGATCTGGCCATCACGACGGCCCGTCCCCGGGGCCCGCTGCTCACGGCGACTCCGCTCTGTGACGAGGAGCATGTCCTGGTCGCGGCGCCGCGCTGGGCGGCCCGCATCGGCTCCGGCAGGCTGCATCGCGACGCGGCGCCCTCGCTGGAGAAGTTCCCGGTGGTCGAGGTGCACGAGTCGCTCCCGTTGATGACGCGGTACTGGACGGCGGTCTTCGACTCCCGACCCGCGGTGTCCGGCACGGTCGTCGTGCCCGATCTGCGCGCGGTCCTGGCCTGCGTGATCGCGGGGGCGGGGCTCGCCGTCCTGCCGCGCTACCTGTGCGATCCGGCCCTGGACCGCGGCGAGATCGTCGCCCTGCTCGATCCGCCGGTGCCGCCGCTGCGCACGTACTTCCTGGTCGTGCGCACCGGCACACTCGCCCTGCCGCACATCGCGCGGGCGCACGAGTGGCTGTTGCGCGCTGCCGTCGACTGGTCGTGAAACGGGGGCGCGGACGGTGCGGAATGTTTCACGTGGAACCAGTCGGGCCACATTTCTCCCATGACCGTCCGACCCGTGGTCAAGCGCACCGCACGCGCCGTTCTGCTCGACGGCGACGACCTGATCCTGATCAAGCGGACCAAGCCCGGCGTCGATCCGTACTGGCTGACCCCCGGTGGCGGAGTCGAGCCGGAGGACACGACTGTCGTGGACGCCCTGCACCGTGAGGTGCACGAGGAACTCGGCGCCAAGATCACCGATGTGGTGCCCTGCTTCGTGGACACCGTCGAGCACATCGGCGAGGACGGCGGCGCGACCGGCGTGAAGGTCCAGCACTTCTTCGTCTGCCGCCTGGAGTCCATGGACCTCGACCAGCGGCACGGCCCCGAGATCGACGAGCCGTGCGGCGAGTACGAGATCGTGCGGGTGCCGTTCACCCGAGTCGGCATCGCCTCGGTCCACCTGGTGCCGCTCTCGCTGCGCCACTACCTGGACGGCAACATCGAGGGCGTACGGGCGATGCACGCGCCCGATCTGGGCTGAGGACGTCGATCACGTACGCGTACGGGGGTCAGCTCCCGGCGGCGACCAGGTCCTCCAGCGAGTCGTGCCGGATCCGGTCGCCGGGGATGCCGATGGAGCGCAGGGCGTCGACACCGCTGCGGATCATGCCGGGCGGGCCGGAGAGATAGGCGTCGTACTCGTGCCAGGGGCCGTACTCGCGGACCGCGTCCGGGAGCTGGAGATGGGCCAGCTGGTCGACGATCGGGCGGACCGCGAGCCAGGGGTGGCTCTGCTGGAGACGCAGCATCGTGTCGATGTCGTACAGGTCGTGGTCGGTGCGGGCGCCGTAGAACACCTCGACCGGGCGCCGCTCGCCGTGCTCGGCGACGTCCTCCACCAGTGCCTTGATGGGCGCGATGCCGGTGCCGCCGCCCAGGCAGAGCAGACCGCTGTCGGTGTTGTGGTCGACCGTCATGGAACCGGCGGGCGGGCCGAGGCGCAGCACGTCGCCGGGGCGGGCGCGGTGCACCAGGGCGTTGGAGACCCAGCCGGCCGGGACCGCCTTCACGTGGAACGAGAGCAGTCCGTCGGAGCGGGGCGCCGACGCGAACGAGTAGTGGCGCCAGATACGCGGCCACCACGGCGTCTCGAGGGTCGTGTACTGCCCGGCCAGGAACGGGTACGGCTGATCGGGCCGCACGGTGACGACAGCGATGTCAGGGGTGCGCAGATCGTGCGAGACGACCTCGGCGAGCCACCAGGCGGGCGCCTTCATCTCGTCCTCGGCCGCCGCGTCGATCATGACCTGGGAGATCGTGGTGTAGGTGCGGACCCAGGCGGCCTCCGCCTCGGCGCTCCACGTAGTCGTCGCGTAGCGGGTCAGCGCCGCGATGAGGCATTCGCCGACGGCCGGGTAGTGCTCGGCGTGCGTTCCGTACTTGCGGTGGCCTCTGCCCAGGTTCTTCAGGTACGGGACCAGGACGAGCTTGTTGTCGACGTGCTCGGCGGCGGTCAGCAGCGCCCTGAGGAGCCGGTCGCGCTGGGTGTCCATCGCGGCGGGGAAGAGCTGGCGCAGCTCCGGGTGGCGCACGAAGAGCAGCGCGTAGAAGTACGAGGTGACCTGGTCGGCGACGGGGCCGACCTCCTCCATCGTGCGGCGGACGAGGATCGCGTCGGGGGAGCCGTTGTCGCCCAGCGAACGCGGGGGGCGGGGTTCGGCGACGGGCCCGGTGGGGGCGGCGGGCGGTGCGTCGGCAGGGTTCGGCCGCACGGGCGCGGACGGCGGCTCGCGGCGGTCACGCGGCTCGCGAGGGTCACGCGGCTCGCGAGGGTCACGCGGCTCGGGTATTCGGCCTTCGCCGGCGTCCTGCCCGGCCGGTGCCGGTGCTTGTGCCGGTGCCGGGCGGCCCACAGGGCGTATCGGGGCGACTCGGCGGGCCTCAGCGGCCTCCTGGCCGGGTCCGCCGGTCGCCGGATCCGGGGTCTTGCGCGGCGTGAACCAGCCGCCCCCGCCGTCCGAACCGGAATCGGCCGACGTAGTGGTCGGAGCGTCCATGCTGTGCCTCGCCTCGAACATCTTTCGGTCGGTCTACGTACTTCCACGCTCTGCGGCGCTCTTCTGCGCGCTTCGGCGAGCGGAAGCCCTGCGGTTTCCCCCGTGTGGTTCGACAGTCAATGCGGCCCCACATTGAACACTGCATTCCGGCCCGCTACGGACAAGTAAGGCAAGAGTGTGACATTGTCCGCAGTCCTCTCAGCGCAGCTTGCCATGCGGTGTCAATGCACCGAACGCATAGCGGAAAGTGCAGGTCTTCGATCTCTTCGTACGGTTAGGCTGCGTGGGCCTGCGCGTGCCGCGGCTCCCGCTCCCCCTTGGGCTTCTCCGGTCCGGGCGTGAACCGGAGTCGACCCTACCGGCAGCCGCCGGGGCCACAAGCCCCTCCCGTCTTAACCGCCGTTCTGACCGGTCTCGCGCTCTCTGCAATTCGCTCAATTACCGGCCCCGCCGCACCAATTCGTACGCCTCTCGCAGATCACGTCCCGTATAGGAGTGCGTGGCGAGTCCCACAACGTACTGATCCGCATTGACCGCGACCGATACCGGCACGGCGCCGAAGAGATCCACGTCCGACAGGGAGTCGCCGTACGCAATGCAATCCTCCTGCCCCACCCCGAACCCTTCACACAGGCGGTTCGCGATCTTCACCTTGGCCGCGGCGCTGAGGACTCCCGCCGGGTCGACGGGCTCGGTGAACGGAACGGCCGGGAAGCGCGATCCGCAGGCCGCGTGCGCGCCCCACGCCGTAAGTCGCTCCACGAAGAACGACGGCGAGAGCGAGACCACCGCGCAGTAGTCCCCGCGCTCACGGATCTCCGCCCAGGTCTCCCGGATGCCCAGGAGCCAGGGCGCTCCCTCGAACGCGGCCGCGACATGGTCGACCGTCAGCTGCGACCACAGGGCGTGGATGCGGCGGGCGTACTCCGGCGGACCGATGCGCTGCGCGCCGATCTCGACGTCCAGGGCGAGCGTCTCGGCCTCCAGGCCGAGTTGCCGCGATATCTGCACGGGCGCCGAGGTGCCGTGCAGGAGCGTTCCGTCGAGGTCGAAGAGGTGCAGTCTCGGTCGCGTCATGGACGCCGACGCTAGTGCCCCGGACCGCCCCACCCCTGGACTCCTGTGAAACCGGCATCGGCACCTTGTTTCACGTGAAACTTCGTCGCCCGGCACCCGACGGGCCGACGTCGTGCCTGCCCCGACGTGGCCGAAAGCACCGGGCCACTGCAGGCAAAGTGGTGGACGGCACCGCCCTGAGTCCGACAGCCTGACCTGCGTGTCGACACCTTCCCTCTCCGATCTGCCCATTCGCCGCCTCACCCGGCGCGATGTCCTGGCCTGCGCCGACCTCTCGGAGGACCGCGGCTGGCCCCGCGAAGAACACAAGTGGGGCCTGCTGCTGACCGCCGGTACGGGCTACGGCATCGACGACCCCGAAGGCGGGCTCGTCAGTGCCTGCGTGGTGACCGAGTACGGGCCCGGGGAGCGGCCCGAGCTCGGCGCGATCGGCATGGTCCTGGTCGCCGAACGTCACGCGCGCCAGGGAGTCGGCAGGCGCCTGATGCAGTACGTCGTCGAGCGGGCGGGCACGACCCCGCTGACGCTGCACGCGACACCGTACGGACGGCCGCTCTACGAAGAGCTGGGGTTCAAGGTCACCGGCCGGGCCGAGATGGTCCGCGGCCGGTTCGTCGCGGGCGGTGCGGAGCCCACGGTCGCCACCCGCCCGGCCACCGCGGAGGACCTCACGGCGATCCTGCGACTGGACGCCGAGGTCTTCGGCCCCGACCGCACTCACATCATCGCGCGGCTGCCGGCCTTCGCGGACCAGCTGCGCGTGGCCGAGCAGGGCGGCGAGCTCATCGGCTACGCGGCCGCCTGGCCCAACATGGACACGCACGTCGTCGGCCCCCTCATCGCCCGTGACACCGAGACGGCGAAGGCGCTGGTCGCCTCCCTCGCGGAGGGCACGGACCGGCCGCTGCGCACCGACATCGACGTACGCCACGAAGAGTTGCGCGCGTGGGTGAAGGAGCGCGGCCTGGAAGGCGTCAGCTTCAACGCGGTGATGAACTACGGTGCGCCGGACCTGCCCGGCGACTGGACCCGCCGCTTCGCTCCGCTGACGGTCGCCGCGGGCTGACACCGCCCCATCAACAGCTCCGCCCCCAAGTGCCGCTGTCGTGCGGCGACTTGGGGGCGGAGCTGTTGATGGGGGCTCAGGCGAGCGTGTCGACGGCCTCGGTGGCGAAGCCGTGGTCCTGCTCGGGCGCACCGCCACCGACGCCGACGGCACCGATGAGGCGGCCGTCGCGGTGGACGGGCAGGCCGCCGGCGATGAACAGCAGCGGCTGGTCGAGGGCGGTGGGCAGGGTGTGGAAGGGCCCGTCCGGCTTGACCAGGTCGACCAGGTCGGCGGTCGGGGCGTTCAGCTGCAGCGCGGTGTACGCCTTGCGGGTGCTGGTCTCCCCGGAGATGAGGACGGCGCGGTCGTCACGGCGGAAGGCGAGGAGGTGACCGCCCGCGTCGAGGACGGTGACGCTGACGGCCACTCCGGCCTCCTCGGCCGCACGGCGGGCGGCGGAGACGAGGGTCTCGGCGTCCTCGATGGTCAGCGGGGCGACGGCGGTGGGGGTGCTCATGAGGTGGTGCTCCTTGCGAGGTGATGCTGGTTGACGCGAATTCAGGGGAGACGAGAGGGCGGCCGTGGGGCGGCGCTCGGGTCAGTGGTGGACCGGTTCCACGAGCGGCTGCTCGGCGGCCGCGACAACGCGGCTCGGGGCGGGCGTACGGCGCTCCAGGAAGGCCGACAGGACGGCGAGGACGAGGGCGCTCGCGGCGAGAGCGGCACCGACCCAGTTCGGGGCGGTGTAGCCGAGCCCCGCGGAGATCACCAGGCCGCCGAGCCAGGCGGAGAGCGCGTTGCCCGCGTTGAAGGCGCCGATGTTGACGGCCGAGGCGAGCGTCGGAGCGCCGGACGCCTGGTCGAGGACCCGCTTCTGCAGCGGCGGCACGGTCGCGAAGCCGAGCGCGCCGATCAGGGCGATGGTGATCGCGGCCAGGAACTTGTGGTGCGCGGTGACCGTGAAGAGGCCGAGCACGAGGGCGAGGGCGCCGAGCGAGACGTACAGCATCGGCATCAGGGCACGGTCGGCGAACCTGCCGCCGATGAGGTTGCCGCCGACCATGCCGAGCCCGAAGAGGACGAGCAGCCAGGTGACGGAACCGTCCGCGAATCCGGCGACGTGGGTCATCATCGGCGTGATGTAGGTGATGGCCGCGAAGACGCCGCCGAAGCCGAGCACGGTCATCGCCATGGCGAGCAGGACCTGCACGTTCTTGAAGGCGGCGACCTCGTGGCGCAGGTGGACGCCCTCGGGCTTGGGCATGTCCGGTACGAGCTTGGCGATGCCGGCGAGGCCGATCACCCCGAGCCCGGCGACGACCGCGAAGGTCACGCGCCAGCCGATGTTCTGCCCGATGAGGGTGCCGAGCGGAACGCCGACGACGTTGGCCACGGTCAGGCCCGTGAACATCATGGCGATCGCTCCGGCCTTCTTCTGCGGGGCGACCAGTTCGGCGGCGACGACCGAGCCGATGCCGAAGAACGCGCCGTGGGCGAGCGAGGCGACCACGCGGCCTATCAGCATGACGGCGAAGACGGGCGCGACGGCGGAGAGCAGGTTGCCGACGATGAAGAAGCCCATCAGCAGCATCAGCATCCGCTTGCGCGGGATGCGGGTGCCCAGAACGGTCATCAGCGGGGCGCCGAGCATGACGCCGACGGCATAGCCGGTGACCAGGAATCCGGCCGTGGGGATGGAGACGCCGAAGTCACCCGCGACCTGTGGGAGGAGTCCCATGATCACGAATTCCGTGGTTCCGATCCCGAAGGCCCCGATCGCGAGAGCCAGAAGCGCGAGAGGCATGGGGGTTCACCTTCCCAGATTGTTGCGGGTGCGCTTTACGAGACCTCACAATAATTGCAGACGCTGGTTAATTGCAAGCGCGGGCAATTTCGCGACATCGACTACCCTGGTACGCATCCACTCCGGGACGGAGGATCCTCGAGCCATGACCGCCACAGACCCCGCACTCACCGCCCTCTCCCAGGGCTGGTGCGCCCTCTCCCTGCTGCACGGGAGGATCGAGGCCCGCATCGAGCGCGCACTGCAGGCCGGGCACGGCCTGAGCGTGCGGGAGTACTCGCTGCTCGACGTGCTGAGCCGCCAGCACGACGGCGAGGGCGGCCATCTCCAGATGAAGCAGGTCGCCGACGCCGTCGTGCTCAGCCAGAGCGCGACGACCCGCCTGGTCACTCGCCTCGAGGACCGCGGCCTGCTCCAGCGCTACCTGTGCCCCACCGACCGGCGCGGCATCTACACGAACGTCTCCGAGTCCGGCCTGAAGCTCCTCGAAGAGGCCCGCCCGACCAACCAGGCCGCCCTGCGCGAGGCCCTCGACACCGCGGCCGAGAACCCCGAACTCGCCCCGCTGGTCAGGGCCGTCGAGGAGCTGCGCGTACCCGCGTAGGACGCGTGTGCAGGCCCCTCTAGGCTGCGGCCATGGGAGATCTTGAGATCAGGCCCGCCGCGGCCGAGGACGTTCCGGCGATCGTGGCGATGCTGGCGGACGACCCGCTGGGCGCGCGGCGCGAGTCGCCGGACGACCTCACGCCGTACCTCGCCGCGCACGCGCGCCTGGCCACCGACCCGAACCAGCACCTGGTCGTCGCCGTCCGGGACGGCCGGGTCGTCGGCACCCTGCAGCTCACCGTCATTCCCGGGCTCTCCCGCAAGGGCTCCACACGCTCGATCATCGAGGGCGTCCGCATCCACTCCGACGAGCGCGGCAGCGGGCTCGGCACGCAGCTCATCACCTGGGCCGTCGACGAATCCCGGCGCCAGGGCTGCCAGTTGGTCCAGCTGACCTCGGACGTCACCCGCACCGACGCGCACCGCTTCTACGAGCGGCTCGGTTTCGTGGCCTCCCATGTGGGGTTCAAGCTCCAGCTCTGAGCGGCCCCGTGCATGCGGATGGGCGCTTGTTTCACGTGAAACAAGCCGTGAAACGAGCGCCCACGCAGCACTCTCCGCCGACCACACGCCGACTACGCGCTGGTGGCTACCGCGGAATTCCCCGCCAGCCCTCCGGGTCCACCCCGCCGGGCACCGGCGCGCTCTCGTCGTACGGCTGCCGCGTGAAGACGAAGGACCCGAGGTCCAGGTGGCTCACCGAGCCGTCGGGGCGTCGGACGGCCCTCAGCACCTCCCCCGCGTAGTAGCCGTCGAGCCCGGTCCAGGTGCCGTCCTCGTTCGCACGGAACCGGGAGCGCCGTCCCCCGCCGGCCACCGGCCCGAGGTCGACCCCGCCGTCGGCCGACAGCCGCAGCGCCACGACCTGCGTGCCCCAGTACCAGGGCCCCGCCAACTCCATTACGGCGGAGTCGACTTCGGGCAGCGGGCGCCACGGCTCGGGCATGCGCGGCTCGGCCTCGGCGACGATACCGAGGAGCTCGGCGGCCACCGTCGCCGCGGGCACCCCGGACGTGCAGTTGGCCAGCGTGACGGCCGCGAGCCCTTCCTCCTCGCTCAGCCACAGCCCCGCCACGAACCCGGGCAACGACCCCGAGTGGCCCACGAGGGTCAGCCCGCCCCCGTGCACCACCTGCGTGCCGAGCCCGTACGAGGAGTCCCCGGCTCCGGGCAAGGTCGGCGCGGCGGGAGTGCGCATCTCCCGTACGGACTCCGCGCTCAGCACCCGGTCGTCGCCCATGGCCAGGAACGAGGCGAACGTCAGCAGATCCCGCGCCGTCGACCACAGTTGGCCGGCGGGCGCCATCAGGCCGAGGTCCTCGCTCGGCTCCGGCAGCAGCACGTCGGCGTAGGGGTGCACGGCCCAGCCCCCGGCATGCGGCATCCGCGGCTCGGCGCTCGTCCGCGTCAGACCGAGCGGTTCGAGGATCTCGGCGCGCAGGGCCTCCTCCCAGGAGACGCCACGCACCTTCTCGACCAGCGCGCCCAGGAGCGTGTAACCGGGATTCGAGTAGTGGTGACGGCGCCCGACGGGATGCCGGAACGGCTGCTCCCCGAGGACATCGGCGAGGGTCGGGCGGAGCGAGGCGGACGAACGCTCCCACCACTCGCCCGGCGTCTCGGCCGCCAACCCGCCGGTGTGGGCGAGGAGTTCGGCGACGGTGACATCCCCGGCACCGGTCCCGGGAAGGTGCTTCTCCAGCGGGTCACCCAGGTCGAGCAGTCCTTCGTCACGCAGCCGCAGCACCAGCACGGCCGTGAACGTCTTCGTGATCGAGCCGATCCGGTACTGCACGTTCTCGTCGGGGCCGTGCCCGTCCACCGAGGTGCGCGATCCCGTCCACACCAGCTCCCCGTCCCGGGCCACCGCCGCGACGAGGGACGGAGCACGCCCCTCGCTCTGCGCGACGGCGACGCGGTGGAGGAGGGCGCGGCGCGTGGTGGGCAACAACTCTTCTGAGGGTGTCGTCATACGCCCAGTCCATCTCGGGTGCCGGCCCGCGTCGAACCGTTTTCGCCAGGGGCCGATCGCTGCCCCCCGTAGCGTGGACCCATGGCGACGACGAGACACGAGGGGCGGCTGCCGCAGGACGAGTTGGCACGGCGCTTCGAGGAGCACCGCGGGCAGCTGCGCGGCGTCGCGTACCGCCTGCTCGGCTCGCTCAACGACGCGGACGACGCGGTGCAGGAGGCCTGGCTGCGGCTGAGCCGCACCGACGCCGCCGCCATCGACAACCTGGCCGCCTGGCTGCGCACGGTGGTCTCCCGCATCTGCCTCGACCTGCTGCGCTCACGCTCCGCCCGCCGTGAGGAGTTCGTCGGGAACCTGCCCGACGAGATCTGGGACGAGGGCGACGGCACCGGCCCGGAGAGCGAGGCCGTACTGGTCGACGCGGTGGGCCGCGCCCTGCTCGTGGTCCTGGACGCGCTGAGCCCCGCGGAGCGCGTCGCCTTCGTGCTGCACGATCTGTTCGCGGTCCCCTTCGCCGAGATCGCGCCCATCGTGGAACGCACCCCCGTCACCACGAAGAAGCTCGCGAGCCGCGCCCGCCAACGGGTCCAGGGCGCATCCACGGTCCCCGCCCCGGAACTGGACCGGCAACGACACGTCGTCGACGCCTTCCTCACCGCCGCCCGCGACGGCGATCTGAACGCGCTCCTCGCGGTCCTCGCCCCCGACGTCGTCCGCCACGCGGACCCGCTCACCCTGCCGCCCGGCGCACCGGCCCGAGTACGGGGCGCCGACGAGGTGGCCCGCGAGACGGTCCTCCTGCGCCGCAACGCCCACTTCGCCGCGACGGCCCTCATCGACGGCCGCCCCGGCATCGTCGTGGCCCCGCGCGGCCGCCTGCTGCTCGCCCTGACCGTCACGGTCACGGACGGCCGCGTGGCCGCGTACGAGGTGATCGCGGACCCGGAACGCCTGGCGGAACTGCGGATCTCGCTGCTGCCCGACCCCTTCAGGCCGTGGTCCGACGGACCCGGTAGCTCCAGCGCGTGAGCGACCGGACGACGGTCTCGGCGCCGATGGGATGGGCACTGTGGACGAAGACCGTCCCGACGCGGAACGGCCGGCCCTCGAAGGCGGCCTCCGCCAGGAGGGTCACCACCGGCATGATGCTGTCGTCGCCGCCGAGATCGTGATCGAGCCGGAGTTCGTCGATGAACGTGTCGCGGTGCTCTTCCAGGAGGTCGACGCCTTCGCGGCTGCTGCGCGCGATCCGCGTGGCTCGTGGAAGCGGTCGCAGATCGTCGGTGCCGAGGATCACGGGCTGCATCGTGGCCGGGTCGTGCGTCACCCGGCCATCATCGCAACGCACGCCGTACGGCGCGGAATCAGGTCTGCGCCATGTCCACGAAGCGGGAGTAGTGGCCCTGGAAGGCGACCGTGATCGTGGCCGTCGGGCCGTTACGGTGCTTGCCGACGATGATGTCGGCCTCGCCCGCGCGCGGGGACTCCTTCTCGTACGCGTCCTCGCGGTGCAGCAGGATGACCATGTCGGCGTCCTGCTCGATGGAGCCGGACTCACGCAGGTCGGACACCATCGGCTTCTTGTCCGTGCGCTGCTCGGGACCACGGTTCAGCTGCGAGAGCGCGATCACCGGGACCTCGAGCTCCTTGGCCAGCAGCTTCAGGTTTCGGGACATGTCCGAGACCTCCTGCTGACGGCTCTCGGAGCGCTTCGAGCCACCGGCCTGCATCAGCTGCAGGTAGTCGATGATCACGAGCCGGATGTCGTTGCGCTGCTTGAGCCGACGGCACTTCGCGCGGATCTCCATCATCGACAGGTTCGGGGAGTCGTCGATGTAGAGCGGCGCGGCCGAGACCTCGGGCATCCGGCGCGCGAGGCGCGTCCAGTCCTCGTCCGTCATCGTGCCCGAGCGCATGTGGTGCAGCGCCACGCGTGCCTCGGCCGACAGCAGACGCATCGCGATCTCGTTGCGCCCCATTTCGAGGGAGAAGATGACGCTGGGCAGGTTGTTCTTGATGGACGCCGCACGCGCGAAGTCCAGCGCCAGCGTGGACTTACCCATGGCGGGGCGGGCGGCGATGACGATCATCTGGCCCGGGTGAAGACCGTTGGTGAGCGAGTCGAAGTCGGTGAAGCCGGTCGGCACACCGGTCATCTCGCCGCTGCGCGAGCCGATCGCCTCGATCTCGTCGAGCGCGCCCTCCATGATGTCGCCGAGCGGGAGGTAGTCCTCGCTGGTGCGCTGCTCGGTGACGGCGTAGATCTCGGCCTGCGCCCTGTTGACGATCTCGTCGACGTCGTCGTCGGCCGCGTATCCCATCTGCGTGATCCGCGTGCCCGCCTCGACGAGACGACGCAGCACGGCCCGCTCGTGGACGATCTCCGCGTAGTACTCCGCGTTCGCCGCGGTCGGGACCGTCTGGACGAGCGTGTGCAGATACGATGCGCCGCCGACCTTGTTGATCTCTCCGCGCTTGGTCAGCTCGGCGGCGATGGTGATCGGGTCGGCAGGCTCGCCCTTGGCGTAGATGTCGAGGATCGCCTGGAAGATCGTCTCGTGGGCCGGCTTGTAGAAGTCGGCGCCCTTGAGCACCTCGACGACGTCGGCGATCGCGTCCTTCGACAGGAGCATGCCACCGAGCACGGACTGCTCGGCATCCAGATCCTGCGGCGGTACGCGCTCGAACGTGGTGGGCCCCTCGTCCCAGCCGCCGTCCTCCCGGCCCCGCTCGTGCTGGTCACCCTGGCGACCACCGCCCCGGCGCGGCCGGGAAGGGGGCAGACGATCACTGGGACCGCCATCGGCCCAGGGGTCGTCCAACGGCTCGGAGATACTCACCGGGCCACCTCCTCCCGTCCGCCGAGCGGACCTCGCCGTGCCCTTCATTCCTACGGCACGACACTGACAAATAAGGGGCCCGACTCCGGTTCCGACGCGTCGGTTTTGTGAGGTTTCCGAGGCCGGTGGACACGGTGGGCGCCGCACCACGTTAGGCGTGTCGGCACCGTCAGCCAATCTGGTTATCCACAGGCGCTGTGGAAGACGAGCCTCTCGCTGTGGAGAACCGGGGAAAACCTGTGCACGACCCGGTGGACAGCCCTGTGAACAAGCCCTCAGGCATTCCCACACACAGGTTCTGACCTGCATGTTTCCCGTCCACCGGCTGTGCAGAAGAAAAACTTTCCCAGTCGGCCCAAGATCTCCAGGGGCACGGTTCCACGGCGTTCGCGAACCCACTCGAAGTAAGGGTCACTATGCAATTGCATCTCTTACCTGTGGAAGATTAGATTGGTGCCCATGACACAGGCTCCCGTGACGCCCAAGGCCGCAAGACGTCGGCACGACCGCGAGATCGTCGCCCTCGCCGTTCCCGCCTTCGGCGCACTCGTCGCGGAGCCGCTCTTCCTCATGGCCGACAGCGCCATCGTCGGCCATCTCGGCACCGCCCAACTGGCCGGACTCGCCGTCGCCTCGGCCCTGCTCACGACCGCGGTCAGCGTCTTCGTCTTCCTCGCCTACGCCACCACCGCCGCCGTCGCCCGCCGGGTCGGCGCGGGTGATCCACGAGCCGCGATCCAGCAAGGCATGGACGGCATCTGGCTCGCCCTGCTCCTCGGCGCCGCGGTCATCGCCGTCGTACTGCCCACCGCCCCCGCCCTGGTCGAGGTCTTCGGCGCCTCGGACACCGCGGCCCCGTACGCGACCACGTACCTGCGCATCTCCGCACTCGGCATCCCCGCGATGCTCGTCGTCCTGGCCGCCACCGGTGTTCTGCGCGGACTCCAGAACACCAAGACCCCGCTGTACGTGGCCGTCGCCGGTTTCATCGCCAACGCCGCCCTCAATTTCGGCCTCGTCTACGGCGCCGACCTCGGTATCGCGGGCTCCGCCTGGGGCACCGTCATCGCCCAGCTCGGCATGGCAGCGATCTACCTGGTCGTCGTCGTCCGCGGGGCCCGCCGCCACGGCGCCTCACTCCGCCCCGACCTGGCAGGCATACGCGCCAGCGCCCAGGCAGGCACTCCACTCCTCGTCCGCACGCTCGCACTCCGTGCGGTCCTGATGATCGCCACGGCGGTCGCGGCCCGGCTGGGCGACGCGGACGTGGCAGCGCACCAGATCATCCTGTCCCTGTGGAGCCTGCTGGCCTTCGCCCTCGATGCCATCGCCATCGCCGGCCAGGCCATCATCGGCCGGTATCTAGGTGCCGACGACGCCGAAGGCGCCCGTGACGTCTGCCGCCGCATGGTGCAGTGGGGCATCGCGGCCGGAGTGGTTCTGGGAGTCCTGGTCGTCGCCGCACGTCCGCTCTTCGTCCCGTTGTTCACCAGCGACCCGGTCGTGCAGGACGCCGCCCTGCCCGCCCTCGTCGTCGTGGCGCTCTCCCAGCCCATCTGCGGCATCGTGTTCGTGCTCGACGGCGTCCTCATGGGTGCCGGCGACGGGCCGTACCTGGCCTGGGCCATGCTGATCACCCTGGTGGTCTTCACCCCGGTGGCGCTGCTGGTGCCGGCCCTCGGCGGCGGACTCACCGCACTGTGGGGAGCCATGACGCTGATGATGGCGGTGCGGATGGTGACGCTGTGGGTGCGCTACCGCTCCGGCCGTTGGGCCGTCACCGGTGCCACGCGCTGACCGAAGCGCCCTGTTTCACGTGAAACAGGGCCGCGCTGAGCCTCGGGCATGACCACAAGCATGTGGGGCCGCACCCCGAAGGGTGCGGCCCCACATTCGCTTCAGCGCTGCTCAGGGCAGTGCTCAGGCAGCGACGACCTCGACGTTGACCTTGGCGGCAACCTCGGGGTGCAGACGCACGGTCGCCTCGTGGGCGCCCAGCGTCTTGATCGGCGAGCCCAGCTCGACGCGGCGCTTGTCGACCTTCGGGCCACCGGCGGTCTCGATCGCCGAAGCGACGTCAGCCTGGGTGACGGAACCGAAGAGACGACCGGCGTCGCCGGAGCGGACGGCCAGACGGACCTTCGTACCCTCGAGCTTGGCCTTGATCTCGTTGGCCTGCTCGATGGTCGCGATCTCGTGGATCTTGCGGGCGCGGCGGATCTGCGCCACGTCCTGCTCGCCACCCTTGGTCCAGCGGATCGCGAAACCACGCGGGACCAGGTAGTTGCGGGCGTACCCGTCCTTGACGTCGACGACGTCACCGGCGGTGCCGAGGCCAGAGACCTCGTGGGTCAGGATGATCTTCATTTTTCGGTCACCCTTCCCTTATCGCGCGGTGGACGTGTAGGGCAGCAGCGCCATCTCACGGCTGTTCTTGACGGCCGTGGCGACGTCACGCTGGTGCTGCGTGCAGTTGCCGGTCACGCGGCGGGCACGGATCTTGCCGCGGTCGGAAATGAACTTCCGCAGCATGTTCGTGTCCTTGTAGTCCACGTACGTGACCTTGTCCTTGCAGAACGCGCAGACCTTCTTCTTAGGCTTGCGCACAGGCGGCTTCGCCATGGTGTTTCTCCTGTGTGATCAAGAAGTGTGGGTGCGAGCCCGGCCCCGAGGGGCACTTCCCTAGAAGGGGGGCTCGTCCGAGTAGCCGCCGCCGGAGCCGCCGGAGCTTCCGCCCCAGCCGCCACCGCCGCCGCCCTGCTGCTGGCCGCCGCCGGCCGGCGCACCGGTCGCCCAGGGGTCGTCGGCGGGAGCACCGCCGCCGCCACCCTGCTGCTGACCGCCACCGGAGCCACCGCTCCAGCCGCCGCCCTGCTGGCCGCCACCGCCGCCGCCGTAACCGCCCTGGCCACCACGGCCACCACCACTGGTCTTGGTGACCTTGGCCGTGGCACTGCGGAGGCTGGCGCCGACTTCCTCGACGTCCAGCTCGTAGACCGTGCGCTTGACGCCCTCACGGTCCTCGTAGGACCGCTGCTTCAGCCGGCCCTGCACGATGACGCGCATGCCTCGCTGGAGCGACTCCGCGACGTTCTCCGCCGCCTGACGCCAGACCGAGCAGGTCAGGAACAGGCTCTCGCCGTCCTTCCACTCATTGGTCTGCCGGTCGAAGGTGCGGGGAGTGGACGCGACACGGAACTTCGCGACCGCCGCACCGGAAGGGGTGAAGCGCAGCTCGGGGTCGTCGACAAGATTGCCGACGACCGTGATGACGGTCTCGCCTGCCATGGGGTACCTCTCGGCGGGTTTGCTGCGGACTGCTTGCTGCTACTCGAGTCCCGAGTGGCTGAACCGGGAGGTTCAGTGGGTCTCGGGGCGGAGGACCTTGGTCCGGAGGACCGACTCGTTCAGGTTCATCTGGCGGTCGAGCTCCTTGACGATCGCGGGCTCAGCCTGCAGATCGATGACCGAGTAGATGCCCTCGGGCTTCTTCTTGATCTCGTACGAGAGACGACGACGGCCCCAGGTGTCGACCTTCTCGACCTTTCCGTTGCCCTCACGGACGACGGAGAGGAAGTTCTCGATCAGGGGGGCGACAGCGCGCTCCTCCAGATCGGGGTCGAGGATGACCATCACCTCGTAGTGACGCATGTGGAACCCACCTCCTTTGGACTCAGCGGCCACGGTCGTTCCGTGGCAGGAGGGTTGTTATGCGTGAGCAACGGTATCGGCCACCACTGACAATCCGGCCTCCGGAGGAGAACCGTGCAGATCAGTGGGTATCCATCCCTCGTCGGGATGTGGGCAGACACCGATGCAGACGGTACAGACTACCCGCACCTCGGCTTCCGGTTGAAATCCGACAGCAGACGACCGCAGTCTGTACACATCGGGTGTGTACGGCGCTACGATGCGCCGCCTTCCGCAGGAGGTGCCCTCATGGCACAAGCAATGCGACCGAACAGCACGAGCGCCGGCTCTCTCTTCGCGACCGACGGCAAGTCCCATCCGCTTCCCGACACGCTGGTAGCGGTGACCGCGGTGCTCGGAGCGATCGCGATCATCACGTCGCTCTGGAGCGGCCTTCACCTGCTCAGCTCGTGGACCGGCCTCGCCGGGATCCTCACGGGGGCCTACGGCCAGTACGTCTCCGAGACGACCCGGGAGCGATTCGTCCTGATCCTGGGCCTGGGAGCCTCGGCCATCGGCTTCTTCATCGGCATGGCCCACGGGGGTTTGTTCGGCGGGGTCATCGGCTGACTCCGGGCCACCCGCGAAGGCCGACCTCCCATACGGCCAGTCGGGGCGCTCACGGGGCGCAGTAGGCTTCGGCGCGAGAGCCGGAGCCCCTGTACCCATGGGGACACACCAGCCCGAGGAGCGCCCCGAATGAGCCTGACCCTGAGGACCATCAGCCGAGAGCAGCATCTGGCATACATCCAGAGCCTGCCCTCGGCGAGCCACATGCAGGTCCCCGCATGGGCAGATGTCAAAGCGGAGTGGCGCTCCGAGAACATGGGCTGGTTCGACGACCGCACCGGCGAGATGGTCGGCGCGGGCCTCGTGCTGTACCGCCAACTGCCCAAGATCAAGCGGTATCTCGCGTACCTGCCCGAGGGCCCGGTCATCAACTGGTACGCCCCGAACCTCGAAGAGTGGCTGCGCCCGATGCTGGCGCACCTCAAGCAGCAGGGCGCCTTCTCCGTGAAGATGGGCCCGCCGGTCATCATCCGCCGCTGGGAGGCTCCTTCCATCAAGAAGGGCATCCAGGACCCCGATGTGAAGCGCCTGCGCGACATCGAGGCGGACTTCATCGAGCCGCGCGCCTTCGAGGTGGCCGACAAGCTGCGCCGCATGGGCTGGCAGCAGGGCGAGGACGGCGGCGCCGGCTTCGGTGACGTACAGCCGCGCTACGTCTTCCAGGTGCCGCTCGCGAACCGCTCCCTGGAAGAGGTCCACAAGAACTTCAACCAGCTGTGGCGCCGCAACATCAAGAAGGCCGAGAAGGCCGGTGTCGAGGTCGTCCAGGGCGGTTACCAGGACCTCGCCGAGTGGCAGCGCCTGTACGAGATCACGGCCGTGCGCGACCATTTCCGGCCGCGCCCGCTCTCGTACTTCCAGCGCATGTGGACGGCCCTCAACTCCGAGGACCCCAACCGGATGCGGCTGTACTTCGCCCGCCACAACGGTGTGAATCTCTCCGCCGCGACGATGCTCGTGGTCGGCGGGCACGTCTGGTACTCCTACGGCGCCTCCGACAACATCGGCCGCGAGGTCCGGCCCTCGAACGCGATGCAGTGGCGGATGCTGCGCGACGCGTACGCGCTCGGCGCCACCGCCTATGACCTGCGCGGCATCTCCGACTCGCTCGACGAGACCGACCACCTCTTCGGCCTGATCCAGTTCAAGGTCGGTACAGGCGGAGAAGCCGCCGAGTACCTCGGCGAGTGGGACTTCCCGCTCAACAAGCTGCTGCACAAGGCGCTCGACATCTACATGTCGCGGCGCTGACCGGAGGCCGGAAACGGGCCCCGGACGGGTCCGTTCCGGCACTGCGCGCTCCGCTTGTCCGGCGGACCCTGCACAATTCACGTAGCTCCAAAGTTTCTTCATACCTCTGATACACCGCAGCCACGAGAAAGGTTCCGGGACCGGCCATGGCGCTCACGCTCTACGTCGACACCGCGCGCTGGCGGGCACACCACAAGCACGTGCTCGAGCAGTTTCCGGGGCTCGTCCCCGTCTGCAAGGGCAACGGCTACGGCTTCGGCCACGAACGGCTCGCCGAGGAGGCGACCCGCCTCGGCTCCGACACCCTCGCCGTCGGGACGACCTACGAAGCCGCCCGGATCAAGGACTGGTTCAGCGGTGATCTGCTGGTCCTGACCCCGTTCCGGCGCGGCGAAGAACCGGTTCCGCTGCCCGACCGTGTGATCCGCTCCGTCTCCTCCGTCGACGGCGTGCACGGCCTCGTCGGCGCCCGCGTCGTCGTCGAGGTCATGTCCTCGATGAAGCGCCACGGCGTGACCGAGCAGGACCTGCCGCAGCTCGCCCACGCCATCCAGGACGTGCGCCTGGAGGGCTTCGCGATCCACCTGCCGCTGGACCGCACCGACGGCTCGGACGCCGTCGAGGAGGTCATCGGCTGGATGGACCGGCTGCGCGCCGCCCGTCTTCCCCTGCACACCATGTTCGTCAGCCACCTCAAGGCCGACGAACTGGCGCGGCTGCAGCAGCAGTTCCCGCAGACCCGCTTCCGCGCCCGCATCGGTACGCGGCTGTGGCTGGGCGACCACGAGGCCACCGAGTACCGCGGCTCCGTCCTGGACGTCACGCGCGTCGCCAAGGGCGACCGGTTCGGCTACCGCCAGCAGAAGGCCGCTTCCGACGGCTGGCTGGTGGTCGTGGCGGGCGGAACGTCGCACGGGGTGGGTCTGGAGGCCCCGAAGGCTCTGCACGGCGTCATGCCGCGCGCCAAGGGCGTCGCCCGCGCAGGCCTCGCGACGGTGAACCGGAACCTGGCCCCGTTCGTCTGGTCGGGCAAGCAGCGCTGGTTCGCCGAGCCGCCGCACATGCAGGTCTCGATCCTGTTCGTGCCCTCGGACGCCGCCGAGCCGACGGTCGGCGAGGAACTGGTGGCCCATCTGCGGCACACCACCACGCAGTTCGACCGACTCGTGGACCGCTGACCAGCGCTCCACGCGCCCCGTACGTAAGGCGGGCCGGGCACCCACTCGGGTGCCCGGCCCGCCTTACGTCGTCTTGCCCTCTGCCTCTGTTCGCTCAGAGTGAACTGCTCGGGTCCTTGCCCCAGTTCACCGCGGGCGGCTGCTCCCACTCGTGGCCGGCGTGCCGCGGGGGATGGGCCGCGTACCCCAGGACGAAGACGTCCTGCGCCCCGTCCAGGACACCGCCCGACGGATCGTCGTCCCCGGAGCGGCGCACCACGTCCCGGTCGGGCATCCAGATGTCCCGCACGATGACGGCGCACAGGTACAGCGTGCCCAACAGGTGCACGGCGATGGCCAGTTGGTAACCGGCGGTCGGCAGGCCCTGGTGCTTGTCGCCGCTGGTCGTGTACGCGAGGTACAGCCAGATTCCCAGGAAGTACGCGACCTCGCAGGCCTGCCAGATCAGGAAGTCCCGCCACTTGGGCCGCGCCAGAGCGGCGAGCGGGATCAGCCACAGCACGTACTGCGGCGAGTAGACCTTGTTGGTGAGGATGAAGGCGGCGACCACCAGGAACGCCAGCTGCGCGAAGCGCGGCCGGCGCGGTGCGGTCAGTGCGAGAGCCGCGACGCCGAGGCAGGACAGCACCATCAACGCGGTGGCCAGGGTGTTCACCACGTCCGTGTCGAGCGGCGTGTCCATGTGCTGGGAGATGATCAGCCAGAACGAGCCGAAGTCGACGCCGCGTTCCTGGCTGAACGTGTAGAACTTCGACCAGCCCTCGGGCGCGAGGATCATCACCGGCAGGTTCACGACCAGCCACGAGACGACCGCGCCCAGCGTCGCGACCCCGAAGTCCCGCCACTTGCCCGCCCGCCAGCACAGCACGAGCAGCGGGCCGAGCAGCAGGAAGGGATAGAGCTTGGCCGCGGTCGCGAGCCCGAGCAGCACGCCGAAGGCGAGGGCGCGGCCTCGCGACCACATCAGCATCGCGGCCGCTGTGAGGGCCACGGCGAAGAGATCCCAGTTGATGGTGGCGGTCAGCGCGAACGCGGGTGCCAGCGCGACCAGCAGGCCGTCCCAGGGGCGCCTGCGGTGAGTGCGGGCGACGCAGGCGGCGATGACCGCGGCGCAGATCATCAGCATCCCGGCGTTGACCATCCAGTACACCTGCTCCTGGTGCTGGATGGAGCCGCCGCCCGGTGTCAGCCACGCGGCGACCTCCATGAACACACCGGTGAGGACCGGGTATTCGAGGTAGTCCATGTCGCCGGGCAGTTTGTCGAAGTACGGCACGAGGCCGTCGGCGAAGCCGCGCCCCTGGTAGAGGTGCGGGATGTCCGAGTAGCACGCGTGCGTGTACTGGGAGCTCGCGCCGTAGAACCAGGCGCCGTCGTAGCAGGGGAACTTCTGCACCATGCCGAGCGCGAACATGCCGAGCATCACGAGCACGATGACGCGCACAGGCGTCCACCAGGAGCCGCCCAGCAGCGCGCGCCGACCGATGGGTCCGCCGATCAACTCGCTGCCGGCCGCGGCGACCTCGTCCTCTCTGGTCGGCCGTACCGGATCCGGCTGCTGAGGGTTCACGCGCGTCGTCTCTGCACTGGGCATGCCGCACATCCTGCCGTACGAGGCTGAGAACGGGGCGAGGGCCGCCGCACCCGGTCGGTGCGACGGCCCTCGACTGCCGTGGAACACGCAGCGTTTCACGTGAAACACGCTGCGTCGGCGCCGTGGAGGCTAGCCGGTTCCTCCGAAGAGGCCGCCTCCGTTGCCATTGCCTCTGGTCCCGTTGCCGTCGGACTCGGTGGCCGACGGCGACGGTGTCACTCCGCCGTCGGTCCCGCCGTCCGTAGTGCCGTCGGTCGTCCCGCCGTCCTCGTTCTTGCAGGCCCAGTCCCAGTCGCTGCACGTCTCGCTGGGCGACGGCGACGGGTCGGCCGACGACTTGCTCGGAGTCGGGGAGGCCGGGGCGGACGTGGACGGCGGGGCCGTGATCGAAGGAGTCGGCGTGGGGCTCGCGGTCTCGCCGACGATCTTGCCGATGGGCTCCGGGGTTGGGAAGGACTCGTTGGGTTCGCCCGCCATGGCCTTGGCCATGTAGGCATGCCAGATCTGAGCCGGGAACGAAGCACCGTGGATCTTCTTCTGACCGCCCGTTCCGTACATCTCCAGGAACTTGCGGTTCTTGGAGTTCTCGTTGTCGTCCATCCGGTACATCGTGATCGCGGTGGACAGCTGCTTGGTGTAGCCCACGAACCAGGCGGACTTGTTGCCGTCGGTGGTACCGGTCTTGCCGGCCACGTCGCGGCCCGGCAGCCGCGCCGCCGTACCCGTGCCCTTGTCGACCACGGTCTTGAGGACATCGGTGACGTTGTCCGCGACATTCGGCTGGAAGGCGCGCTCGGGCTTGACCGCGTGCCGGTAGATCGTGTCGCCCTCGTGGTCGACGGACTTCACCGAGTACGGGTCGTTCTGCTGACCACTGGCGGCGAACGTGCCGTAGGCGCCGGCCATGCGGATCGCGCTCGGGTCGGAGGTACCGAGGGAGAACGACGGGTAGTTGGCGCTGGCGAAGCTGTTCTCCAGGAGACCCGCGCTCAAGGCGGACTCCTTCACCTTGTCCAGGCCGACGTCCATGCCCAACTGCACGTAGGCGGAGTTCACGGACTCACGCATCGCCTCACGCAGGTCGATCTGGTAGCTCGGACGGTTGTAGGAGGCACCGCCGTCGTTGGTCTGCAGCCACTCCTTGCCCTCCTTGTCCTTCCAGACCGAGCCGTCGTAGTTCTGGATCTTCAGCTTGTTCTTGCCGCTGTAGAGGCTCTTCGGGGAGACGATGGTGCGCGCGCTGTCGGGCTGGTCCTGCCCCTGGTCGGGGTCGAGTACGCCGTACTTGAAGGCGGCCGCCAGCACGAAGGGCTTGAAGGTCGAACCGACCTGGGCACCCGTCACGTCGGCGTTGTTGGTGTAGTGCTTCGTGGCGTCGGTACCGCCGTAGATGGCCTCGATCGCGCCGTCCTTGGGGTTCACCGAAGCACCGCCGAACTGGACGTGCTTGTCCTCTTCCCGCTGGTCCGGCTTGATGCTCTCCTTGCGGACCTTCTTCACAGCATCCTCGAGCTGCTTCACCTTGTTCTTCTTGAACGTGGTGTGGATCTCGTATCCGCCCTGCTGCAGAGCGTTGGCGGTGATCTTGCCGTTGCTGTTGTTGATCACGTACGCCTTGGCGAGGTCGACGAGATAGCCGACCTGGCCGCCCAGCTGGGCGTTGGATCGCGGGCCCTGCAGCTTGGGGAAGCCCTTGTCGATGAACTCGGAGCGCTTCTGGGCGCTCAGGTGCCCGTCCTTCACCTCTTCACCGAGGATCCAGCGCCAGCGCTCCTCGGCCCGCTTCGTGTTCTTCTGCCGGGTGGCGTTGACCGGGTCGATCTCGGGCGAACCGGCGGGGTCGTAGTACGTCGCGCCCTTGAGCACGGACGCGAGGAACGCCGTCTGGCTCGCGTTCAGGTCAGCCGCGTTCTCGTTGAAGTACGTGCGCGCCGCTGCCTGGATCCCGTAGGCACCTCGACCGTAGTACGCGGTGTTGAGGTAGCCGGCCATGATCGTGTCCTTGTTGACCGTCCGGCCGACCTTTATGGAGACGAACAGTTCCTTGAGCTTCCGGGACACCGTCTGCGACTGGTCGTTCAGCATCGCGTTCTTCACGTACTGCTGGGTGATCGTCGAGCCGCCCTGGGTCTCACCGCCCTTGGCCATGTTGAACACGGCGCGGGCGATACCCATCGGGTCGACACCCTTGTCGGTCTCGAACGTCTTGTTCTCCGCCGACATGACGGCGTAGCGCATGGACTTCGGGATGTCCTCGTAGTTGATGATCTGCCGGTTGGTCTCACCACCGGTCGCGACCATCTGGGTCCCGTCGGCCCAGTAGTAGACGTTGTTCTGCGCCTTGGCCGTGTCGGCCACGGTCGGCGTGTCCACCAAGGCGTACGCGATGCCCGCCGCCGCCATCAGGCTCCCCAGGAACCCGACGCACAAGCCCGTCACCAGGCGCCAGGACGGCATCCAGCGCTGCCAGCCGTCCTTGTTGGCACGGGGGTAGTCGATGAACCCCTTCTTCTGCGGACGCCCCGCGCCGCGGCCCCTGCCGCGCCCGGGACCGTTCGGCCCACCGGGGCCACCGGGTCCGCCGCCACCGCGACGGCCGCCGCCACCGGCTCCGCCGCGTCCTGCGCCGCCCTCGGGGGCCTTGCGCCTGCTTCCGCCGCTGCGCTGGGCAGCGCGGCGTGCTTCGGCGCGGCCGCCCCAGGGGCGATCCTCGGCCTCGTTCCCGTACGAACCCGATGATCTCGGGGCGTCGTAGGAATCGGACGGCGACCCGGTGGCGCCACGCGGTGCCGCGCGGCGGCCCGACGGTGCTCCGGACGCTCCGCGACGGGCCGCGGCGCGCCCGCCGCCCTGCGGCTGCGGCGGTTTGCGACGGTGCTCGCTCATCGAACGACTACTCCTCGGGCAGGCGCGGCATCGCGCGCCTGGAAACGGCGTCTGGTTTCCGGTCCCCCCGAAGTACGGATGCGCCCCTTCCGGCGCTCACCCGTACTACACCAGGGACGACGACGTCCTCAGGCGTCACTCGGTTCCCGGTGGTCTGCATGGCGGACAGACTACGCACCGTCAAAACCCACCGAGGGCCGAAGTTCACCCCAAATCAGGCAAGTTACCTCCTGCGAATCGGTGATGTGACGCCGTTCACCGTGATCCCACTTGTCGCAGTCGCAGGCTCGTTCTATCGTGCTGATGTATCGAGTCGATACATCAGCACGACATAAAGAGTCGATACATGGGCCCGCGACAGTGAGGAGGCGACGATGAGCCGACGCTCCGGCATCCTCGAGTTCGCCGTACTCGGACTGCTCCGCGAGTCCCCGATGCACGGCTATGAGCTGCGCAAACGACTCAATACGTCGCTGGGGGTCTTCCGTGCCTTCAGTTACGGGACGCTGTACCCCTGCCTCAAGACGCTGGTCGCGAGCGGCTGGTTGATAGAGGAGCCGGGCACCGGTCCCACCGACGCCTCCGCAGCACCACTCGCAGGGCGTCGCGCCAAGATCGTCTATCGGTTGACGGCGGAAGGTAAGGAGCACTTCGAGGACCTGCTCGCGCAGACCGGCCCCGATGCGTACGAGGACGAGACCTTCGCCGCGCGATTCGCCTTCTTCGGGCAGACGTCGCGCGATGTGCGGATGCGTGTCCTCGAGGGCCGTCGCAGTCGGCTGGAGGAGCGCCTCGAGAAGATGCGCCTCTCCTTCGCCCGCACGCGGGAGCGCCTGGACGACTACACGCTCGAGCTGCAGCGCCACGGCATGGAGTCCGTGGAGCGCGAAGTGCGCTGGCTGAACGAGCTGATCGAGAGCGAGCGCGCGGGCCGTGACCAGCGAAGGTCAGGGCCGGGGGACGCAGCTCAGCAGGACACATCTGGAGAGACGGGCGGCCTGCCCCGGCACCGGGACAGCACCCGGCCGGATCCGTCCGACGACACCGCCATGTGAAGTCCGCTCAGGACTTCACCAGTACACACAGGGAGCAACCGGAATGGGTTCGGTTCGCGTAGCCATCGTCGGCGTGGGCAACTGCGCCGCCTCGCTGGTGCAGGGCGTCGAGTTCTACAAGGACGCTGACTCGGAGACCAAGGTCCCCGGCCTCATGCACGTCCAGTTCGGCGACTACCACGTGGGTGACGTCGAGTTCGTCGCCGCGTTCGACGTCGACGCGAAGAAGGTCGGCCTCGACCTCGCGGACGCCATCGGCGCCTCGGAGAACAACACCATCAAGATCTGCGACGTTCCGAACACGGGCGTCCAGGTCCAGCGTGGCCACACGCTCGACGGTCTGGGCAAGTACTACCGCGAGACGATCGAGGAGTCCGACGAGGCCCCGGCCGACGTCGTCCAGATCCTCAAGGACAAGCAGGTCGACGTTCTCGTCTGCTACCTGCCCGTCGGTTCCGAGGACGCGGCGAAGTTCTACGCCCAGTGCGCCATCGACGCCAAGGTCGCGTTCGTCAACGCTCTCCCGGTCTTCATCGCCGGTACCAAGGAGTGGGCGGACAAGTTCACCGAGGCCGGCGTCCCGATCGTCGGCGACGACATCAAGTCGCAGGTCGGCGCGACCATCACGCACCGCGTGATGGCGAAGCTGTTCGAGGACCGCGGTGTCCGTCTTGAGCGCACCATGCAGCTCAACGTCGGCGGCAACATGGACTTCAAGAACATGCTCGAGCGCGACCGCCTCGAGTCGAAGAAGATCTCGAAGACGCAGGCCGTCACCTCGCAGATCCGCGACCGCGAGCTGGGCGACAAGAACGTCCACATCGGCCCGTCCGACTACGTCGCGTGGCTCGACGACCGCAAGTGGGCGTACGTCCGCCTCGAGGGCCGCGCCTTCGGTGAGGTTCCGCTGAACCTCGAGTACAAGCTCGAGGTCTGGGACTCCCCGAACTCCGCGGGTGTCATCATCGACGCCGTGCGCGCCGCGAAGATCGCCAAGGACCGCGGCATCGGCGGCCCGATCCTCTCCGCGTCCTCGTACTTCATGAAGTCCCCGCCGGTTCAGTACTTCGACGACGAGGCCTACGAGAACGTCGAGAAGTTCATCAAGGGTGAAGTCGAGCGCTGAGCGCTGACCTTCCCTGACGGCCGGTCCGGGTGTTTCACGTGAAACCGTGAAACACCCGCTGCCCGAAGGCTCTTGAGGCCCCCGGATCACACACGTCGTGTGCCCGGGGGCCTTTCTCGTATGTGAGGCTGTGCCCCATGGCTGTCGTCCGTGACCTGCGCGCACTGCTGCGCCTGCGTGACTTCCGGCGCCTGCTCACCCTGCGGCTGCTCTCTCAGGGCGCGGACGGCGTGTACCAGGTCGCGCTCGCCACGTACGTCGTCTTCTCCCCGGAGAAGCAGACCTCCCCTGCCGCGATCGCCTCGGCGATGGCCGTCCTGCTGCTGCCCTACTCACTCGTGGGCCCGTTCGCGGGCGTCCTGCTGGACCGCTGGCGCCGCCGTCAGGTCTTCCTCTACGGCAACCTGCTGCGCGTCCTGCTCGCCTCCGCGACAGCCGGCCTCATGCTGAGCCACGCGCCGGACTGGCTTTTCTACGCCTCCGCCCTCTGCGTCACCGCCGTCAACCGCTTCGTCCTGTCCGGACTCTCGGCCGCGCTCCCTCGTGTCGTCGACGCCGACCGTCTCGTCGTGGCCAACTCGCTCTCGCCGACAGCGGGGACACTCGCCGCGACCCTGGGCGGCGGCCTGGCCTTCGTGGTCCGCCTCGTCGGCTCGGACTCCGACGCGGCGGTGGTCCTGCTCGGCGCCTTCCTCTACCTCTGCGCGGCACTCGCCTCGCTGCGCATGGACGTACAGCTCCTCGGCCCCGACCCGGAGTTGGTGCAGCCGCGTCTCAAGGCGGCCCTGTCCGGCACGGCGCGGGATCTGCTCTCCGGAGTACGCCACCTCGCTTCCCGGCGGCCCGCGGCGCGCGCTCTGGCCGCGATGACAGCGATGCGGTTCTGCTACGGCGCCCTGCTCGTCATGGTGCTGATGCTGTGCCGGTACGCCTGGTCGTCCACGGAGTCCGACGGCCTGGCTCTGCTCGGTCTCGCCGTCGGGATCTCAGGGGCCGGGTTCTTCGTCGCCGCCGTCATCACTCCGGCGGCCGTGGGGCGCTTCGGCGCGAACGGCTGGATGGCGATCTGCGCCGGCATCGCCGCCGTCCTGGAGCTCGCCCTGGGGCTCTCCTTCGAACCGGCTCCGACGCTGGTGGCCGCCTTCGTCCTGGGCCTCACCACACAAGGCGCGAAGATCGCCACCGATACGGTCGTGCAATCGTCCGTCGACGACGGCTTCCGGGGCCGGGTCTTCTCCGTCTATGACGTCCTGTTCAACGCCTCGTTCGTCGGTGCGGCCGCGGTCGCCGCGCTGATGCTGCCGCCGGACGGGCGCTCGGTGCCGCTCGTGATCCTGGTCGCGGCCGTCTATGCCGTCGTCGCGCTGACGATGCGTCGTCGTTTCACGTGAAACAACGCCCCTTCACGAACGAACCGGGGCTCTGTTTCACGTGAAACAAAACCCCGGTCACCGAGAACCACTCAGTCCTGCGCGAGCCCGGCCCACCACTCCTTGAGCGCCGCGGTGGCCGCTTCGTACTCCATCGGCCCGTTCTCCAGGCGCAGCTCCAGCAGGAACTTGTACGCCTGCCCGATCACCGGCCCCGGGCCCACGTCCAGAATCTCCATGATCTGGTTGCCGTCCAGGTCCGGCCGGATCGAGTCCAGCTCCTCCTGCTCCTGAAGACGCGCGATGCGCTCCTCAAGGCCGTCGTAGGCGCGGGACAGGGTGTTCGCCTTGCGCTTGTTGCGCGTCGTGCAGTCGGAGCGGGTCAGCTTGTGCAGCCTCTCCAGGAGCGGACCGGCGTCCCGTACGTAGCGACGTACGGCGGAGTCCGTCCACTCGCCGGTGCCGTAGCCGTGGAAGCGCAGGTGCAGCTCGACGAGGCGCGAGACGTCCTTCACCAGTTCGTTGGAGTACTTGAGCGCGGTCATGCGCTTCTTCGTCATCTTGGCGCCGACCACCTCGTGGTGGTGGAAGGAGACCCGGCCGTCGTTCTCGAAGCGGCGCGTACGGGGCTTGCCGATGTCGTGCAGCAGAGCCGCGAGGCGCAGCGTCAGGTCGGGGCCGTCGGTCTCCAGCGCCATCGCCTGCTCGAGGACGATCAGCGTGTGGTCGTAGACGTCCTTGTGCCGGTGGTGCTCGTCGCGCTCCAGGCGCAGGGCGGGCAGCTCGGGCAGTACACGGTCGGCGAGGCCGGTGTCGACGAGCAGGGTGAGGCCCTTGCGCGGGTGCGCGGAGAGGATCAGCTTGTTGAGCTCGTCCCGGACGCGCTCCGCGGAGACGATGTCGATCCGACCCGCCATCGCCTTCATCGCGGCGACGACGTCGGGAGCCACCTCGAAGTCGAGCTGAGCGGCGAACCGGGCGGCCCGCATCATCCGCAGCGGGTCGTCGGAGAAGGAGTCCTCCGGGGTGCCGGGGGTGCGCAGGACGCGTGCGGCCAGGTCCTCGAGGCCGCCGTGCGGGTCGATGAAGTCCTTCTCCGGCAGCGCGACGGCCATCGCGTTCACGGTGAAGTCGCGGCGGACGAGGTCCTCCTCGATCGAGTCGCCGTACGACACCTCGGGCTTGCGGGAGGTGCGGTCGTACGCCTCGGAGCGGTACGTCGTGACCTCGATCTCGAAGGTCTGGTCGACGCCCTCGACGCGACCGTGCTTCTGGCAGCCGACGGTGCCGAACGCGATCCCGACTTCCCAGACCGCGTCGGCCCAGGGCCGGACGATCTTCAGTACGTCCTCGGGGCGGGCGTCGGTGGTGAAGTCCAGATCGTTGCCGAGCCGGCCGAGCAGTGCGTCCCGGACCGATCCGCCGACCAGGGCGAGCGAGAACCCGGCCTCCTGGAATCGGCGGGCGAGGTCGTCTGCGACAGGTGAGACCCGCAGCAATTCGCTGACCGCGAGGCGCTGCACCTGGCTCAGGGCACTGGGGTTTTCTTCATTGGCGTTCGGCACAACAGGACAGGGTACGTGCCTCGGGCGGCCCGGGCCGAACCGTTTGCCGGGCCCACGGCGTCCACCTGATGAGCGGCCCCCTACCCTGGCTGCACGATCTTGTGGGGCGGACCCAGGCACTCAGGCACAGTGCTCCTCGTTACCATGCGTGGACACATCTGCGACCACTGACGACGACGAGGGACGGACGAGCGCGTGGCCGAGGCGGCAGACTTCCCAGGGATGAGTCCCTCTCCTGCCCGCCGACTGCTGCGGCGCACGGGAGCCGCGCTCGCCGCGGCGCCCCTGCTCGCGGCGCCCCTGCTGTCCGGCGCCACCACCGCCCAGGCCGCCGCTCCGGCCGCGGCCACCGCCGACGCGACCGGAACGAGCACGGTCGCCGTGGCGGTGAACCAGCTCTCGCCCAGCGCACCGACCGAGGGCGACACCCTCACGGTCACGGGCAAGGTCACCAACAACGGCAAGCAGGCCGTCACCGACGCGTACATCGGCCTGCGGGTCGGCACGTCCTACAACGGGCGCATGGCCGTCGACGACGCCGCGAAGAACTCCACGGGTGGCTACCCGGACGGCACCGATGTGGCGAGCAAGTACGCCGAGAAGGTCGCCACGCTGAAGCCCGGCGCCACCCAGGACTTCACGCTCTCCGTGCCCGTCAAGGCGCTGCACCTCGGCGCCGACGGGGTGTACCAGATCAGCGCCGCCCTCAAGGGGCAGACAGCGTCCGCTCCGTATCCGCAGACCCTCGGCATCCAGCGGACCTTCCTGCCCTGGCAGCCCGACGCCGCGGGCACGAGGACGAAGACGACGGTCCTGTGGCCGCTGATCTCCGACACCGGCCTCACGGCCGAGACGGGGACGGACGAACAGCAGACCCCTGTCTTCACCAACGACGACCTCGCGAAGGAGATCGGTCCCGGTGGCCGGCTCCAGCAGATGCTGTCGCTCGGCAGGACGTTGGACGTCACCTGGGTGATCGACCCCGACCTGCTGGCCTCGGTCGACGCGATGACGGAGACGTACAAGATCAAGGAAGCGAACGGAAAGCTCACCTCGGGCAAGGACCAGGCGCGCGCCAAGGAATGGCTGAACGACCTGCAGGCCGCGGTGCAGGGCCAGAAGGTCGTCACGCTGCCGTTCGCCGACCCGGACCTGGCCTCGCTCGCCCACAGCGGCACGAAGGTCACCGGGTCCCTGAGCCACCTCAAGGACGCCACCGACGCCGCCGTGCTGACCGTGGACACGATCCTCCACGTCACTCCGGACGCGTCCTACGCGTGGCCCGTCGAGGGCGCTGTCGACCCGGACATCGTCAAGGTCGCCACGTCCGCGGGGTCCGACAAGATCATCGCGCGCAGCGACAGCCTCCAGGAGACCAACAAGCTCCAGTACACTCCGTCCGCCGCGCGGCCCATCGGTGGCGGCACCACCGCGCTGGTCGCCGACGCGCGCCTGTCGACCGCCTTCCAGGGCGACATGACGGGCGCCGAGAGCTCCACGCTCGCCGTGCAGAGGTTCCTCGCCCAGAGCCTGATGCTCGACCGCCAGACGGACCAGCAACGCAGCGTCCTCATCGCCCCGCAGCGCATGCCCACCGCCAGCCAGGCCCAGACGATGGCGAAGGCGCTGGCGGTGCTGCAGGGCTCCACCTGGTCCCAGTCCCAGAGCCTGTCCGACACCGCAGCGGCGAAGCCCGACCCGGGCGCGACCACCCGCGTGCCGTCCACGCGCGCGTACCCGTCGAAGCTGCGCAAGCAGGAGCTGCCGCAGTCGGCCTACGAGCAGATCCAGGCCACCCAGCGCGAGCTCGAGAACTTCAAGGTCGTCCTCACCGACGAGTCGCGTGTGGTCACTCCCTTCGGCCGCGCCATGGACCGTGAGATGTCCACGTCCTGGCGCGGCGGCACCGCGGCGTCGGACGGCTTCCGCACCGGTGTCTCGGAGTATCTGAAGGGCCTCACCGATCAGGTGTCGCTGATCGAGAAGTCCCAGGTGAAGCTCTCCGGACGCAGCGCCACCATCCCGGTGTCGGTCCAGAACAACCTGTGGCAGGACGTCGACCACCTCAAGCTGCGGCTCACGTCCGACAACGGCACCCGCCTCAAGATCGGCGACGGCGCCTCCCAGGACCAGGTGGTGACGATCGCCAGTGGCCACAGCCAGTCGGTGAAGTTCACCACCACGGCCAAGGCCACCGGTCCCGTCTGGGTCTACGCCCAGCTCCTCACCGAGGACAACCAGCCCTACGGCAAGCAGATCGCCTTCCAGGTGGACGTCACCGAGGTCACCCCGACGGTGATGCTCGTGATCGCCGGCGGCGTCCTGCTGCTGGTCCTGGCCGGGTTCAGGATGTACACCCAGCGCAAGCGCGCCGTCGCCGCCAAGGCCGTGGCGAACGGTCCGCAGGACGACTCCGAGGCGGCTGCCGAAGCCGAACCCGAGGACGAGCCGGCGGCCCCCACCCGGGCGGATGTGCCGCAGCAGCCGAGTGACCCGACGGCTGACACCACTTCCGAAAGCACGGCCCCGTCGAGCACGGGTGAGAGAGTGGACCGTTGAGCGATGGCGTGGCCGGTGGGCCGGGGACGATGAGGTGGGGTAACCATGAACGCGCCGTACGACGGTGACCGTGGCCAGGGCTCGGGCGGCTCTGCCTCGGGCGACGGCCACCCGTACGCCGGCTCCCACGGTGCCGGCGGGCAGGTCCCGCCGCCCCAGCCGGCTCCCGACGCGTATCCGCAGGACGCGTACCTCCAGGACGCCTACGACCAGGATCCGTACCGCGCGCAGGACCTGAGCGCGCAGGACCCGGTCACCGAGGCGCTCTACGACCGCGCCGCGCATCCCCCACCGCCTCCGGGCACGTACCAGGCGCAGCAGCCGATGTACGCGCAGCCGTCCGCGAACCAGTACCAGCCGGATCCCCGCGTGTGGGCACAGACGCCGCCGCCGGAGCCGGAGGGCCCCACCCAGTACCTGCCGTACGGCGACGACGCCCGGACGACGCAGTTCGTGGGCGTCGACGACCTGGTGACGCAGGCGAGCGACGAGCGCCAGGAGCCGGACGCCTTCGCGCACCTCTTCCGTGACCAGCAGCCGGGCTACAGCGGGGGCCGCGCGCCCGTCGGGCAGCAGCCGGTCGACGACCAGACCCAGGTCCTCGGCCAGGTCGCGCCTCCCGTGCCGCCGCCGGCCACCGCGCCCGCCCCTGCCGCCCCCAAGAAGGGCGGCCGCGCCTCAGGTCTGCTGAAGTCGAGCGCGGTGATGGCGGCGGGCACGCTCGTCTCCCGCCTCACCGGTTTCGTCCGCACCATGGTGATCACCGCGGCGCTCGGTGCCGGGCTCCTCGGTGACACGTGGACCGTCGCGTACACGCTGCCGACGATGATCTACATCCTGACCGTCGGCGGCGGCCTGAACTCGGTGTTCGTGCCGCAGCTGGTCCGCGCCATGAAGGAGGACGAGGACGGCGGCGAGGCCTTCGCCAACCGCCTCCTCACCCTCGTCATGGTGGCCCTCGCGGTGATCGTCGCGGTCGTCGTCTTCGCGGCGCCCCTGCTGATCAAGCTGATGTCGGACACGGTCTCCAGCAATCCGGCCGCCGACAACGTCGGCGTGACCTTCGCCCGCTACTGCCTGCCCACGATCTTCTTCATGGGTGTGCACGTGGTCATGGGCCAGATCCTGAACGCCCGCGGGAAGTTCGGCGCGATGATGTGGACCCCGGTCCTCAACAACATCGTCATGATCTTCACGTTCGGCCTGTTCATCCTGGTCTACGGGACCGCCGCCGAGTCCCACATGGGCGTCACCACGATCCCGCCGGAGGGCGTCCGCCTGCTCGGCATCGGCACCCTGCTCGGCCTCACGGTCCAGTCGCTGGCGATGATCCCGTACCTGCGCGAGACCGGCTTCCGCTTCCGGCTGCGGTTCGACTGGAAGGGCCACGGCCTCGGCAAGGCCGTGAAGCTCGCCAAGTGGACCGTCCTGTTCGTGCTCGCCAACCAGGCGGGCGTCCTGGTCGTCACGCAGCTCGCCACCGCCGCCGGTGAGGCGTCGCCGGTCAACGGCACCGGCATCATGGGCTACTCCAACGCCCAGCTCATCTGGGGCATGCCGCAGGCGATCATCACCGTCTCCGTCATGGCCGCGATGCTGCCCCGCATCTCGCGCGCCGCTCACGACGGCGACCCGGGCGCGGTCCGCGACGACATCTCCTCGGGCCTGCGCACCTCCGCGGTCGCGATCGTCCCGGTGGCCTTCATGTTCGTGGCCCTCGGCGTCCCGATGTGCACCCTGCTCTTCGGCTCCAGCGGCATCGAGGCCGCCCAGTCCATGGGCTACATCCTCATGGCGTTCGGGCTCGGCCTGATCCCGTTCTCCGTCCAGTACGTCGTCCTGCGCGGCTTCTACGCGTACGAGGACACCCGCACGCCCTTCTACAACACGGTCATCGTCGCCGCGGTCAACGCCGCCGCCTCGGCCCTGTGCTACATGATCCTGCCCGCCCGCTGGGCCGTCGTCGGCATGGCCTTCTCGTACGGACTCGCGTACGCCATCGGCGTCGGTGTCGCGTGGCGACGGCTGCGCAAGCGGCTCGGCGGCGACCTGGACGGCGCGAACGTCGTGCGTACGTACGCCCGGCTCTGCCTCGCCTCCGTCCCCGCGACGGTGATCGGCGGCGGAATCGGGTATGCGATCACGAAGGCGCTCGGCCACGGCGTGATCGGATCGATCGCGGCGCTGGTCGTCGGTGGTGCCGTGCTGCTGGGCGTCTTCTACGTGGCGGCCCGCAAGATGCGGATCGAGGAGCTGAATTCGATGGTCGGAATGGTCCGCGGACGTCTTGGTCGCTGACTCGACCGGAAGCGCGCACAACCATCGGCGACCACCGCGTGTCGTGCATAGCGCCGGACTGTGGGCACAATTGGCTTTGGCGTCGCAGTGAGTGCAACGGATGGGGAGGCAGGAACGACGGTGGCGGAACGGAGCACGGCTGCCGTCGACGTGGCCGACAACAGCGGAGACGAACCGCTGACCGCCAAAGCGGACAAGGCGGAGCAGGCCACGGCCGACGGGGTGGCCGAGAGCGGGGAGCGGGACACGGTGGCGGCCGAGCCGTCGGCGGACACCGCCGAGACGGGCACGCACGTGAGCCCCGGCAAGCAGGCACCACCCGAGCTGCACAGCGGGCACAAGCTCGCCAGGCGCTACCGGCTCGAAGAATGCGTCACCCGTCTGGACGGTTTCAGCAGCTGGCGCGCGGTGGACGAAAAACTCCGCCGCGCCGTCGGCGTGCACCTGCTGCCCGCCGACCATCCGCGGGCCCGCTCGGTGCTCGCCGCGGCCCGCTCGTCGGCGCTGCTGGGCGACCCCCGCTTCGTGCAGGTGCTGGACGCGGTCGAGGAGAACGACCTCGTCTACGTCGTCCACGAATGGCTTCCCGACGCCACCGAGCTGACCGCACTGCTCGCCGTGGGCACCCTCGACGCGCACGACGCGTACGAGATGGTCACGCAGGTCTCGCACGCCATGGCCGCCGCGCACCGCGAGGGCCTCGCGCACCTGCGGCTCACACCGAGCGCCGTACTGCGCACCTCCACCGGCCAGTGGCGCATCCGCGGCCTCGCCGTGAACGCGGCGCTGCGCGGCATCACCTCGGACACTCCGCAGCGCAGCGACGCCGAGGCGATCGGCGCGCTCCTGTACGCCTCCCTGACCCAGCGGTGGCCGTACGAGAACGACGCCTACGGCCTGTCCGGGCTACCCAAGGACGTCGGGCTCATCGCCCCCGACCAGGTGCGGGCCGGCGTCCACCGCGGCCTCGCCGAGCTCGCCATGCGCGCCCTCGCCAACGACGGGGCCACCGCGTCCCGCCAGGAACCTCCGTGCACCACGCCGGAGGACCTGGTGAAGGCCATCGGCGAGATGCCCAAGATCCGCCCGCCGGAGCCCGCGTTCACCGCGCCCCCGGAGTACCAGCGGACCACCTATCAGCAGGGCTCGTACGGCCGTCCTGCCGCGCCCGGCGTCACCCAGCCCGTGCCCACTCCGCCGGCCCCGCTGCAGAGCCGCACCGGCACGGTCCTCAAGTGGGCCGTCTCGGCGCTGCTGATCGCTGCTCTGGGTCTCGGCAGCTGGCAGCTCGCGGACGCCCTCATGGACCGCGGGAACACGAGCGGGACCGAGGAAACCCACACCACGGACGGCAACGACAAGGACGGCAAGAAGCTCACCAAGCCGCTCACCATTCAGAACGCCAAGGAGTACGTCGCCTCGGGCGACGCCCAGGCGCCGCTGGACGTCGCCAAGACGTACGACGCCGACAGCGACTCCTACTGGCGCACGTACGCCTTCCGGGACGGGCCCGAGATGGTCATAAAGCCGGGTGTCGGCATCGTCTACGACCTCGGTGCCACCAAGGCTGTGTCGGCCGCGTCGATAAAGTTCCGCTACGGCGGCGACCACACCACGGTCTCGCTGTACGCGTCGGACTCGCTCAGCCCGTCCTCCGTGAACGGTCTGAAGCGGATCGGGCCCAAGACCGACACGACCGACACCTCGGCGAGCATCAAGGCCGACAAGCCGGTCAAGACGCGGTACGTGCTCGTATGGCTGACCGCGCTGCCCAAGGCGGGCCAAGATGGGTACAGCGGCGCCGGCTACAAGCAGGGCATCACGAACGTGAAGTTCACCGGCTGACGCGACAGGGCTCACCAGGGGGAGGGGGTTCGGCAGTGGACGACGCCTATGGCGGAGCGAGCGACCAGGACCTCCTCGCCCGCCATGTCGCGGGGGACAAGGACGCCTTCGGCGAGATCGTGCGGCGGCACCGGGACCGGCTGTGGGCCGTGGCCCTGCGGACCCTGGGAGACCGGGAAGAGGCCGCGGACGCCGTGCAGGAAGCGCTCGTCTCGGCGTACCGCGCCGCGCACACCTTCCGCGGCCAGTCCGCCGTCACGACCTGGCTGCACCGCATCACGGTCAACGCGTGCCTGGACCGGGCCCGCAAGACGGCCTCCCGCAAGACCTCGCCCATGGACGACACCGAACGACTCGAGCAGCTCCTGGAGCCGCACGAGTCCGCGGCCGCGCCCGCCGAGCGCAACGATCTGCACCGCGAGCTCCTGGGTGCCCTGGAGTCCCTTCCGGCCGATCAGCGGGCCGCCCTGGTCCTCGTCGACATGCAGGGCTATCCGGTGGCCGAGGCCGCCCGGATCCTCGATGTCCCCACAGGAACCGTCAAGAGTCGCTGTGCCCGCGGCAGAGCCCGGCTGCTTCCCCTCCTGACGCACCTGCGGACGGAGAGCCCGGACGAGGACAGTGGCGAGAACCCGCCCCCCGGAAGGAACCGGACGCAGGGGACATCCGTCCCACCCGCAGCGGGGCCTCGGGACGAGGCAGGACCACATGATTCGGCTGCGGTGAAGGGCGGAGGTGGACGAGCGTGACTTCCACGACCGACACGGCGGAACACCCGGAGGTCACCGAGATCTCCGATCTCGCCGAGGGTCTGCTGCCGCCGTCCCGTACGTCCGACATCCGCCGGCATCTCGACGACTGTGTCCTCTGCGCCGATGTCTACTCCTCGCTGGAGGAGATCCGCGGGATGCTCGGCACGCTGCCGGACGTACCTCGGATGCCCGAGGACATCGCCGCGCGTATCGACGCGTCACTGGCGGCGGAAGCGCTCCTGGACACTGCTTCGTACGAGGACCGCGAGGACCGCGGGCGTGAAACGGTGCCTGTTTCACGTGAAACATCGGCCGAGCCCTCCGCCCCCTCACCACGGCCCTCGGACCGCCCTGCCGGGCGTGCCCACTCCGCCACTGGCCCGGGCCGCAAGCCACGCACCGCACGGCGGCGCGCAGGTGCGGCCATCGGAGCCGTCCTGACGGTCGCCGCGATCGGCGCGGGCACCCTGTTCCTGCAGAGCGGAGACGGCACCTCGACTGCGGGCCACACGCCCGCGAGCGCCAGCGGTACCACTTCGAGCTTCGCCAAGGGCACGCTGGAGACGAAGGTCTCGGAGCTGCTCCGGACCGAGACCACGTCGCTCGGCACGGAAGGCACCGGCCCCAGGACACCGACCGTCCCGGCACTGCCGAAACGCGCCAAGACACCGCCCCCTTGCATCCAGCTGGGAACGCACCGCAGTGAGAGCCCGCTCGGGTTCAAGAAGGGCACGTACGAGGGGAAGGACGCCTATCTCGTCGTGCTGCCCCACAAGACCGACCCTGATCACCAGGTCACCGCATTCATCGTCGATGCGTCCTGCACGTCGCAGGCCTCCGTCACGACGGGCAAGCTGCTGTACACCCACTCCTACAAGCGCGCCTGAAGGGCGCCCGAACGCACTCCCGACGTGCGCCCGGACACGTCGGGAATGCATGCCCCGTAGGATCCGTTGGGTGGGGTGAGAGTCCTGAGAAGAGGCTCACCCGGCAGTACGCAGCAGTCCCGCAGAGACGAGGAATCAAGCCGTGAGCGACGTCCGTAACGTGATCATCATCGGCTCCGGGCCCGCCGGCTACACGGCGGCGCTCTACACCGCGCGCGCGTCGCTGAAGCCGCTGGTGTTCGAGGGCGCCGTCACCGCTGGTGGCGCGCTGATGAACACCACCGAGGTGGAGAACTTCCCCGGCTTCCAGGACGGCATCATGGGCCCCGAGCTCATGGACAACATGCGGGGCCAGGCCGAGCGCTTCGGCGCCGAGCTCGTCCCCGACGACGTCGTGGCCGTCGACCTGTCCGGTGAGATCAAGACCGTGACGGACACCTCGGGCACCGTGCACCGCGCGAAGGCCGTCATCGTGACCACCGGCTCGCAGCACCGCAAGCTGGGCCTGCCGAACGAGGACGCGCTGTCGGGCCGTGGCGTCTCCTGGTGCGCGACCTGTGACGGGTTCTTCTTCAAGGACCAGGACATCGCCGTGATCGGCGGCGGCGACACCGCGATGGAGGAGGCCACCTTCCTCTCGCGCTTCGCCAAGTCCGTGACGATCGTCCACCGCCGCGACACCCTGCGCGCCTCCAAGGCGATGCAGGATCGCGCCATCGCCGACCCGAAGATCAAGTTCGTCTGGGACAGCGAGGTCGCCGAGATCAAGGGCGACCCGAAGCTCGCCGGTCTGACGCTGCGCAACCTGAAGACGGGCGAGACGTCCGAGCTGCCGGTGACGGGTCTGTTCATCGCGATCGGCCACGACCCGCGCACGGAGCTCTTCAAGGGCCAGCTGGAGCTGGACGACGAGGGCTACCTGAAGGTCCAGGCCCCGTCGACGCAGACGAACCTGACCGGTGTCTTCGGCGCCGGCGACGTCGTGGACCACACCTACCGCCAGGCGATCACGGCGGCCGGCACCGGCTGCTCCGCCGCTCTCGACGCCGAGCGCTTCCTGGCCGCGCTCGCCGACGGTGAGGCCGCCGAGCCCGAGAAGACCCAGACCGCCAGCGTCTGATCCGCACTCCCCACCACCGCACCACCCAAGAAATGAGGAGCCCGCTGTGGCCGGCAACCTGAAGAACGTGACGGACGCCTCCTTCGACGAGGACGTCCTCAAGAGCGACAAGCCCGTCCTGGTGGACTTCTGGGCCGCCTGGTGCGGTCCGTGCCGCCAGATCGCCCCGTCGCTCGAGGCGATCGCGTCCGAGTACGGCGACAAGATCGAGGTCGTCAAGCTCAACATCGACGAGAACCCGGGCACGGCCGCCAAGTACGGCGTCATGTCGATCCCGACCCTGAACGTCTACCAGGGTGGCGAGGTCGCCAAGACCATCGTCGGTGCCAAGCCGAAGGCCGCGATCGTTCGCGACCTGGAGGACTTCATCGCGGAGTAATGCTCCTGCGACGCCGTTTCACGGACGGCAGACGCTGTTTCACGTGAAACATGAACGGGCCAACCCACCGGGTTGGCCCGTTCGGCGTTCTGCCGCCTCACAGCGGCCGGAGCGCAGGCTCCTTCTGCACAGCCCCCAAGAGCCGGTCCAGCGCCATCTCCACGTCCTCTTTCCAGGACAGGGTCGTGCGCAGTTCGAGCCGGAGCCGCGGGTACGAGGGATGGGGACGGACCGTTTTGAATCCGACGGCCAGCAGATGGTCAGCGGGCAGCAGACAGGACGGTTCCTTCCACTGCGCGTCGCCGAACGCTTCGATCGCCTTGAAGCCTCGCCGCAGCAGGTCCTTGGCGACGGTCTGGACGATGACTCTCCCCAGCCCCTGCCCTTGATGACTCGGCATGATCCAGGCCGTCATCAGCTGGACGGCATCAGGAGACACCGGGCTCGTCGGGAACGAGAGGGACCGCGGGACATAAGCGGGCGGCGCGTAGAGCACGAAGCCGACCGGTACGTCGTCGACGTAGACGACGCGACCGCAGGAGCCCCACTCCAGCAGGACCGCCGAGATCCACGCTTCCTTCTCCAGCTCCGGCGTTCCCGCCTTCAGCGCGGCTTGGCCGCTGACCGGATCCAGTTCCCAGAAGACACACGACCGGCACCGCTCGGGAAGGTCCGGGAGGTTGTCCAGCGTGAGCGGTACGAGCCGACGCCCCATGAAGGCAGTTCCTCGCTTCCTTCGCCCGCCGCGACGCGGGCGGCTGTCAGAGCGCTCCGTTCCCTGAGCAGGCTGCCGACGAATCCGCCGACGGCGCCCAGTCCGAGACCTGCGGTCATCAGTCCGGTGCGACTCACCGATCGCATGACCCCGCCTCCCCTTGAGGTGCTGTCGGGTGGATGCGCTCTTCCCGGTCGCATCGTAACCACGATGCGATTCCATCGATACCGTAAGAAAGCAAAGAGCGGGCCGTGTTCCGGTACACACCGGACACGGCCCGCTCTCACTGCCGCAGGACCGTCAGTCCTGCTCGTCTTCCTCGGTCTCCTCGGAGAGCCCGTTCTGGAGAACCGGTCCTTCGCCCGGAGCGAGCGTGCCGAGGATGCGCTCCAGATCGTCCATCGAGGCGAACTCGACGACGATCTTGCCCTTCTTCTGTCCCAGGTCGACCTTCACCCGCGTCTCGAAGCGGTCCGAGAGACGCGTCGCGAGGGTGCTCAGTGCCGGGGAGACACGCGCACCGGCCCTCGGCCCCTTGGCCCGCGCCGTGCTCGTGGGCCGGGAGCCCATGAGGGTCACGATCTCCTCGACCGCACGCACGGAGAGCCCCTCGGCGACGATGCGGTGAGCGAGACGATCCTGCTCCTCCGAGTCGTCGACGGAGAGCAGCGCACGGGCGTGACCCGCGGACAGCACTCCCGCGGCGACGCGGCGCTGCACGGCAGGCGAGAGCTTCAGCAGACGCAGCGTGTTGGAGACCTGCGGGCGGGAACGGCCGATGCGGTCCGCCAGCTGGTCGTGCGTGCAGTTGAAGTCCTTGAGCAACTGGTCGTAGGCGGCAGCCTCTTCCAGCGGGTTGAGCTGAGCCCGGTGCAGGTTCTCCAGGAGCGCGTCGAGAAGGAGCTTCTCGTCATCCGTGGCGCGCACGATGGCCGGGATCCGCTCGAGCCCCGCCTCACGGGTCGCCCTCCAGCGCCGCTCGCCCATGATGAGCTCGTAGCGCGCGGGTCCTACCTGTCGTACGACGACAGGCTGCAGCAGGCCGACTTCCTTGATGGACGTGACCAGTTCGGCGAGGGCGTCCTCGTCGAACACATCACGCGGCTGGCGCGGGTTGGGCGTGATCGCGTCGAGCGGCAGCTCGGCGAAGTGCGCGCCCGCGGGCCGGTCGAACTCCTCCGTGCCGCTGTTCGGCGCTTCGGTTTCCCGTGAAACATCGCTCTGCGCCAGCGATGCCACCTTCGCCGCGGCCACTCCACGCTCTGCCGTCAGTACCGGAACCGCGGTCGGAGAAGCCGAAGCTCCTCGCGCCGGGGCGGCCGGCGCCGACTGCTCAGGCGTGGGTGCAGCCGGGATCAGTGCACCGAGGCCACGGCCCAGTCCCCTCCGTCGATCGCTCACTGAATACCCTCCGGCGTGCTCTGCTGGTCAAGTTGAGTGCCCGTGTGGGCATGCTGGGCGTCGTAGTGGATACCGACGCCGCGCAGTGCCATCTCCCGCGCCGCTTCGAGGTAGGAGAGCGCACCGCTCGATCCCGGATCGTAAGTCAGCACGGTCTGTCCGTAGCTCGGCGCCTCCGAGATACGGACCGAACGAGGAATGCTCGTCCGCAGAACCTCGCCACCGAAGTGGTTGCGGACCTCATCGGCGACCTGGGAAGCCAGCCGGGTGCGTCCGTCGTACATCGTGAGCAGGATCGTCGAGACGTGCAGCGTGGGGTTGAGGTGCCCCCGTACGAGATCCACGTTGCGCAGGAGCTGGCCGAGGCCCTCCAGCGCGTAGTACTCGCACTGGATCGGAATCAGCACCTCCGCCCCCGCGACCAGAGCGTTGACCGTCAACAGGCCGAGCGACGGCGGGCAGTCGATGAGGATGTAGTCCAGCGGCTGCTCGTACGCCTGGATGGCTCGCTGCAGCCGGCTCTCACGTGCCACCAGAGAGACCAGCTCGATCTCCGCACCGGCGAGATCGATCGTGGCCGGAGCGCAGAAGAGGCCTTCCACATCCGCGACGGGCTGGACGACGTCGGAGAGCGGCTTGCTCTCCACCAACACGTCATAGATGGACGGCACTTCGGCGTGGTGGTCGATCCCCAGAGCCGTGGAGGCATTGCCCTGTGGGTCCAGGTCGATCACCAGGACGCGTGCCCCATGCAGCGCGAGCGAGGCGGCAAGGTTGACCGTTGTCGTGGTCTTGCCCACCCCGCCCTTCTGATTGGCCACCACCATGACGCGGGTCTGCTCAGGACGTGGCAGGCCCTCGCCTGCGCGACCGAGAGCTTCCACTGCCAGTTGGGCAGCGCGACCGATGGGGGTGTCGTCCATCGGGGGCGGTGTTTCACGTGAAACATCCTCCCCCGCCGACTCGGTACGGGGACCGGGGACCGGATCGGTCATCGGTCCCGCGATGTTGGCGTCGGACCGCAAGGATTCACTCTCCTCGACTTCAGGCTCGCAATGAACAGAGCCTCCCATGCCTTCGGGGTCGAGAACCAGCGAGGCCCGGTCTTCTGTGGATGAATCCCCTTCTGTGGACAACTTCGTGTCCGTATTGAGGGATCCACGGGGTCGTCGGTCGCGGGGAGCGGCCGCTGCGCGGCCGCGACTGATGATGCCATGCAGCAGTGAGCGACGTTTCACGTGAAACACGATGCACCGCAGCCCAGTGCGCACCCGTGCGACACCCCGAGATGCGTACGTTTGACAGCTTTTGTGGAGTACCGCTGGTCGTCAGGACGGATCAGCGGTACTCATCATCACCGCGCCCGAAATACAGCACGGTCCAGCGGTTCAGCGGTCAGCGCCGGCGCCGCGCACGCCCCGTACGGGCCGCCTTGGCACGCTTGGCGGCGAACCGCACGCCACCCGGGCTCTCGCCGACCTCCACCCGCACCACGGTGGAGAGCGGGTCGACCACGCCCTCGCCGACCTGAAGCACCGAGGTCTCCACGGCGCCGAGCTTGCTCAGAGCCGCACCGGCGCTCTGAACCTCTTCCGCTGCCGTGTCGCCCTTGAGGAGCAGCATCTCGCCGTACGGGCGCAGCAGCGGAACACCCCAGGCCGCGAGGCGGTCGAGCGGTGCCACTGCGCGCGCGGTGACGACATGGACGGGCGGCAGCTTGCCGAGGACCTCCTCGGCGCGGCCGCGCACCACGGTGACATGGTCCAGGCCGAGGAGTTCGACGACCTCGGTGAGGAAGTTCGTGCGCCGCAGCAGTGGCTCAAGAAGCGTGATCTTGAGGTCCGGACGGACCAGGGCGAGCGGGATGCCCGGCAGACCGGCGCCCGAACCGACGTCGCACACGGTGACGCCCTCGGGGACGACCTCGGAGAGCACGGCACAGTTCAGAATGTGCCGCTCCCACAGACGCGGCACCTCGCGAGGACCGATGAGGCCACGCTGCACCCCCGCGTCGGCAAGAAGCTCCGCGTACCGGACGGCGTCCGCAAAGCGCTCGCCGAATACCTCCCGGGCGCGCTCCGGAGCCGGGGGGAGTTCTGCTGCCTCCGTCACGGGGACCGTCCTTCCGTACCTCACCGCTCCACCGCACTGGGTGGCTCTGATTTACAGGCTGACAAAGATCGGCCCCGCCTGCGAACAGACGGGGCCGGAGAGCGACGTGCCGATCAGGCAGGGAGGACGACGACGAAGCGCTGCGGCTCCTCGCCCTCGGACTCGCTGCGCAGGCCGGCGGCCTTGACCGCGTCGTGCACGACCTTGCGCTCGAAGGGCGTCATCGGGTTCATCTTGACCGGCTCACCGGTGCTCTTCACCTCGGCCGCGGCCTTGGCACCCTGCTCGGTGAGCTCGGCGCGCTTCTTGGCCCGGTATCCCGCGATGTCCAGCATCAGGCGGCTGCGGTCCCCGGTCTCGCGGTGCACCGCGAGACGGGTGAGCTCCTGAAGCGCCTCGAGAACCTCGCCGTCACGGCCGACCAGCTTCTGAAGGTCGCGGCCGGACGCGTCGCTGACGATGGACACCGCGGCGCGGTCGGCCTCGACGTCCATGTCGATGTCGCCGTCGAGGTCGGCGATGTCCAGCAGACCCTCGAGGTAGTCCGCAGCGATCTCGCCCTCCTGCTCGAGGCGGGTCAGGGTGTCGCCACCCTCAGGAGCGGCGGAGGTGGTGCCTTCCGTCACGGGATGGACTCCTTCTTGCGTCAAAGGCTTACGCCAACGTCTAACGTCGAGGTCTTACTTCTTGGACGGGGACTTGGGGCGCTGCGGCCCCTTGCGCTGTCCCGACTTGGCCTTGCTGCGCGCCTGGTTGCCACCGGCGGGCTTGGCCTTGGCACCGCCCTGGTTGCTCTGGTTGCCCTGCGGCTGGGCGTCCTGCGGCCCGTCCTTCTTCTCCAGCGACGTCGTGGCCTCGGAGTCGGACTTGGCCGTGCCCTGCGCGGCCGTGCCCCCGGTCTGACGCTGAGACTTGGACTGGCGCTTGGGCTGCTGACGCTTGGGTGCGCCGCCCGAAGCCGGCGCACCGTCCTCATCCAGGACAGCGGTGGCGGACGTGCTCTTCACCACGGTGCCGTCGGCCTGAGCGGCCAGGCTGGCCTTGGTCAGACCGTTGATGAACTTGCGCTCGTACTCGTTGCGGTCCCGGCCCTTGGAGACGATCGCCTTGACGATGTTCCGCTCGCGCTTCGAGCGCGTCGCTCCGTGGTCGACGACGTGCTTCTGCAGACCCTCGAGCATCTTGGCCTGCGCCTTGCTGCCCGGAGTGGGGTTCCTGTTGATCACGTACACCTGCTGGCACATGGTCCACACGTTGGTGGTCAGCCAGTAGACGAGGACACCGACGGGGAAGTTGATGCCCATGAACAGGAAGATCACCGGGAAGACGTACATCAGCATCTTCTGCTGCTGCATGAACGGCGTCTTCACCGTGAGGTCGACGTTCTTCGTCATCAGCTGGCGCTGCGTGTAGAACTGCGACGCCGACATCAGAATGATCATGATGCCGGTCACGACACGCACGTCGGTGAGGGAGGCGCCCATCTTGGCGACCTCGGAAGCGCTGTCCGTGAACTTGGCGGCCAGCGGGGCACCGAAAATGTGCGCCTTCTGGGCACTGTCCAGCAGCGACTGGTTGATGACGCCGATCGTGTTGCCCTCGGCGATGGCCGCGAGCACGTGGTACAGAGCGAAGAAGAACGGCGACTGCACGAGGATGGGGAGGCACGAGGAGAGCGGGTTGGTACCCGTCTCCTTGTACAGCTTCATCATCTCTTCGGACTGGCGCTGCTTGTCGTTCTTGTAGCGCTCCTGGATCGCCTTCATCTGCGGCTGGAGCAGCTGCATGTTCCGCGTCGCCTTGATCTGCTTCACGAAGAGCGGGATCAGGCAGATGCGGATCAGCACCACCAGGGACACGATGGAGAGACCCCAGGCCCATCCAGTGTCAGGGCCGAAGATGGCCCCGAAGACCTTGTGGAACTGGACGATGACCCAGGACACCGGGGTCGTGAGAAACGCGAAAACGCCAGAAATCGCGTTGACGATATCGGAAATCATGTCCCTGATCAGGCTCCTTGGGCATGGGGCGGGGTCGCTGCGGACGGGCTGTCCTGGGCAGAGGGGCTGTCGCCCGGGGCGGCGACGGGGGCCGCTTTCTTGTCCCTGCGCAAGGCGTCGCGGAGCATCTCGTGCCAGCGCGGACGCTTACGTGGCGGAACATGATCGACACCGCCGTGGGACCACGGATTGCACCGAAGGATCCGCCAGGCGGTGAGGGCTGTTCCCTTGATCGCGCCGTGCCGGTCGATGGCCGTGAAGCCGTAGTGGGAGCACGACGGGTAGTACTTGCACACCGGACCGAGCAGCGGACTGATGGTCCACTGATAGATCTTGATCAGTGCGAGCAGTGGGTACTTCATCGCGCGCCCCCTCCCAGTAGCCGCTGCAGGGCGGCGTCCAGGTCTCGGGCCAGCTGTGCGTGGGTGGCGTCGCCCGCTCCGGGCAACGCGCGTACGACTACCAGGCTACCTGGGGGCAACAAGGCCACTCGGTCGCGCATGAGGTGGCGAAGTCTGCGCTTCACCGCGTTCCGTACGACGGCTCCACCTACGGCCTTGCTCACGACGAAACCCGCACGCGGTGGGGAAACGCTCTCCCCAGGCGCGTGCGGGTCCGTTGAACCGCTGCGTAGATGGACGACCAGAAGCGGGCGTCCAGCCCGACGACCTCGTCGTACCGCGGTCGCGAAGTCTTCGCGCCGCCTCAGCCGATGCTCGGTAGGCAGCACGTCATGACCTGTCGTGCGATCAGGCGGACAGGCTGGCGCGACCCTTGCCACGGCGGTTGGCGAGAATCGCACGACCGGCGCGGGTCCGCATGCGGAGGCGGAAACCGTGGGTCTTGGCGCGACGACGGTTGTTCGGCTGGAAGGTGCGCTTGCTCACTCGGGGGCTCCAGAAAATCGTGTGGTGGCGGGACATCGCCTGGCTGTCACCGTGCGCCCACGAGTAGCTCGCAATACGCCCGAGTGCACCGCTAGACGACCCATAGAACTCTGGGTCGTGACCTTGCCCATCGGAGGCAGGCGGCAGCAGCCATCGACAACTCGACCTGGTTACGGTACGCGCGGCTACGCCATCCGGTCAAACCAGGGTTACGCGGGAGACACTGTCCACAGGCTGGGGACAACAACTTGAACCGCAGCGGTCGCGCTGACTACCGTGGCTGAACTCCGATTCGTTCCCTTCTCACCACCCCACCCGATTTTCTTCTCGACCCGGCTTCGGCCTCCCCACCCAACCCGTCCCAGGAATCACACGTTCGTGGGACCAGCGAGAGAGCGTGCCCTGTGGCTGACGTACCTGCCGATCTTGCCGCAGTGTGGCCACGAGTTCTGGAACAACTCCTCGGGGAAGGCCGCGGGCAGGGCGTCGAGACGAAGGACGAACACTGGATCCGGCGCTGCCAGCCACTGGCCCTGGTCGCCGACACCGCTCTTCTGGCGGTTCCCAACGAATTCGCGAAGGGCGTACTCGAGGGCCGTCTCGCGCCCGTCGTGAGCGAGACGCTCAGCCGCGAGTGCGGCCGCCCCATCCGGATCGCGATCACGGTCGACGACTCCGTGGGCGAGCCCCCCGCGCCGCCGGCTCCGCCGGTCCAGCAGCAACACCGCTACGAGGACCCGGAGCAGTCCCCCGCTCCCGGTGCCCCCGGCCAGGGGCACGACGCGTACGAGAGCCGCGACACGTACGAGAAGCGTGACGCGTACGAGAACCGCGACACCCGCGACACCTATGACAGTTACGAACGGCGCGGCCGCGACGAGCGCGGTCAGGGCGGCGGCCCCCGCGGCGACCAGCAGCAGTCCTCCCGGGACGACCAGCTGCCGACCGCCCGCCCCGCCTACCCGGACTACCAGCGCCCCCAGCCGGGCGCCTGGCCGCGGCCGCAGCAGGATGACTACGGCTGGCAGCAGCCCCGGCTCGGCTTCCCCGAGCGCGACCCGTACGCGTCGCCCCCGCAGCAACCGCAGCACGACTACCGGCAGCAGGAACGGTCGCCCTACGAGCAGCAGGGTTACGAGCCCGAGCGCGGCCGGTACGACCAGCAGCAGGAGCGCTCTCCTTACGAGCAGAAGCCGGCGGAGCGGCCCTCCTACGACGACCGCCCCTCCTATGAGGAGCGCGGTTCCTACGACCCGTCGCAGCGCGAGCGCCAGCAGCGGCGCGACACCGGCGAGCACCCGATGGGCGGTCGCCCCGGGCAGGACGGCGGCCCCGGCCGCGGCGTGCCCACGGGAGCCCCGGGTCCGCTGGCCGCGCAGCCCGCGCCGGCGACGGGACCGGGTGAGCCGACCGCGCGCCTGAACCCCAAGTACCTCTTCGACACGTTCGTCATCGGCGCGTCGAACCGCTTCGCGCACGCGGCCGCGGTCGCCGTCGCCGAAGCGCCGGCCAAGGCCTACAACCCCCTCTTCATCTATGGGGAGTCGGGCCTCGGCAAGACGCACCTTCTGCACGCCATCGGGCACTACGCCCGCAGTCTCTACCCGGGCACGCGCGTGCGGTACGTGAGCTCCGAGGAGTTCACCAACGAGTTCATCAACTCGATCCGTGACGGCAAGGGCGACTCCTTCCGTAAGCGGTACCGCGAGATGGACATCCTTCTGGTCGACGACATCCAGTTCCTCGCGGACAAGGAGTCGACGCAGGAGGAGTTCTTCCACACCTTCAATACGCTCCACAACGCCAACAAGCAGATCGTGCTGTCCAGTGACCGGCCGCCCAAGCAGCTGGTGACGCTGGAGGACCGGCTGCGCAACCGGTTCGAGTGGGGCCTGATCACGGACGTCCAGCCGCCCGAGCTGGAGACCCGTATCGCGATCCTTCGTAAGAAGGCGGTGCAGGAGCAGCTCAACGCTCCGCCGGAGGTCCTCGAGTTCATCGCGTCCCGCATCTCGCGCAACATCCGTGAGCTGGAAGGGGCGTTGATCCGTGTCACGGCGTTCGCGTCCCTGAATCGACAGCCTGTGGACCTGGGGCTGACGGAGATCGTCCTCAAGGACCTGATCCCCGGCGGCGAGGACGCCTCCCCGGAGATCACGGCGCCGGCCATCATGGCGGCGACCGCGGACTACTTCGGCCTCACCGTCGAGGACCTCTGCGGATCCTCGCGCAGCCGCGTGCTCGTGACGGCCCGCCAGATCGCCATGTATCTGTGCCGAGAGCTCACCGACCTGTCCCTGCCGAAGATCGGCGCGCAGTTCGGCGGCCGCGACCACACGACCGTGATGCACGCGGACCGCAAGATCCGCGCGCTGATGGCCGAGCGGCGCTCCATCTACAACCAGGTCACCGAGCTCACCAACCGCATCAAGAACGGCTGACACAGCTCCAGTTACGCGTCCGAAGGGCGTCCCGGGACCACTCCCGGGGCGCCCTTCTTCGTTCGCGGACTCGCTCGCGCCGAAGCCGGTGTTCGATTTCTGGGCGCGTTACGGGTGTTCTCCACAGATGTGCCGGGTTTCTGCGGTCCACACCCTGGGGACCGGGAAGTTGTCCAGACCGTGTCCACAGCCCGGGCGGGTGACACGACATCAGGCCAGGTCAGACGGTTGTGGATTGGTGGAAAAAAGATCTCCACAGGCTGTGGACAGATTTTTCTTCCACAGGATGTGCGTTCTGTTGTCCACCGTCGACCCACAGGATGTCAGTCGTTGTGCACAGCGATCCGGAGCTTCTCCACACGGCTGTCCACTGTTCGGCAACGCGACGCGCCTCGTCACCGTGGCGAGTGAAAGGCGTCACACCAAGGGGGTCGGTTGGGCTGTGGGGAACGCGGGTAAAGCTGGGGACGGCGCTGGGGAGAAGTGGCCCCAGGCTGTGCATCGAGTGTGCAGAACTTTCCGCCGTCCACAGCGGGGCCCGGTTTTCCACCGCTCCGGCCCACAGGCGCAGTGGACAAAAAACCGCCTCTGACCTGCGAAAAAGAGGTTTTCCACGGTTTCCACAGCCCCTACTACTACTCCCAACTAGAGAGAGCTGGGAATTCGTTTCGAAGACGGGGCTGTGCACAACTCGCTCTCGGCACCTCGACCGCGCCTCGGCACGACTTGACCGAGGGAGGCACCAGCTGTCAGTGCGGTGCGTCAGACTGGTCCCCGGTGTTCTCCCCAGCTGTGGGCCGAGCGACACCGACGTCAGCCGACGAAGACCGAAGACCAATGCAGGGCGAGAGCAGCCAGCAACAGCAGGAGGCGGCTTAAGTGAAGATCCGGGTGGAACGCGACGTACTCGCGGAGGCGGTGGCCTGGGCGGCGCGCAGCCTTCCGGCACGACCGCCTGCGCCCGTCCTCGCGGGCCTTCTGCTGAAGGCCGAGGAGGGCGCACTCAGCCTGTCGAGCTTCGACTACGAGGTCTCGGCACGCGTCTCGGTGGACGCGGAGATCGACGAAGAGGGCACGGTGCTCGTCTCCGGCCGCCTCCTCGCCGACATCTGCCGCGCTCTGCCGAACCGTCCGGTGGAGATCTCCACAGACGGTGTACGGGCGACCGTGGTCTGCGGGTCCTCGCGATTCACACTCCACACGCTCCCTGTGGAGGAGTACCCGGCGCTGCCGCAGATGCCGACCGCCACGGGCACCGTGCCGGGCGAGGTCTTCGCCTCCGCCGCGCAGCAGGTGGCCATCGCCGCCGGCCGTGACGACACGCTGCCCGTCCTCACCGGTGTGCGCATCGAGATCGAGGGCGACACGGTGACGCTGGCGTCCACCGACCGCTACCGCTTCGCCGTCCGCGAGTTCCTGTGGAAGCCGGAGGACCCCGAGGCCTCCGCGGTCGCCCTGGTGCCCGCCAAGACGCTCCTGGACACCGCCAAGGCCCTCACGAGCGGCGACACGGTCACGCTGGCCCTGTCCGGCTCCGGTGCCGGTGAAGGCCTCATCGGCTTCGAGGGCGCCGGTCGCCGGACGACCACCCGCCTCCTCGAGGGCGACCTGCCGAAGTACCGCACGCTGTTCCCGACGGAGTTCAACTCCGTGGCCGTCATCGAGACCGCCCCCTTCGTGGAGGCCGTCAAGCGTGTGGCCCTCGTCGCCGAGCGCAACACCCCGGTGCGGCTCAGCTTCGAGCAGGGCGTGCTCATCCTGGAGGCCGGTTCCAGCGACGACGCACAGGCTGTGGAAAGGGTCGACGCCAACCTGGAGGGCGACGACATCTCCATCGCCTTCAACCCGACCTTCCTGCTGGACGGCCTGTCCGCGATCGACTCCCCGGTCGCCCAGCTGTCGTTCACGACGTCGACCAAGCCCGCGCTGCTCTCCGGCAAGCCGGCCGTGGACGCCGAGGCGGACGACGCGTACAAGTACCTGATCATGCCGGTGCGGCTGTCGGGCTGAGGCCGCTGAAGGGCCGGCCGCTCCCGGGTCCACCGGAGCGGCTATGCCCACAGGTGGGCGGGAGCGTCCGGGTTTAGGCTCAGACGCAGGTACGAAGGGCGCGTGCGTGCGCCTTCCCGTACCGCTCGCACCACCTCACGCCCCGTCGCAACGTAAGGAACCACTGATGGAGCTCGGTCTCGTCGGCCTCGGCAAGATGGGCGGCAACATGCGCGAGCGCATCCGCCGCGCAGGTCACACCGTCATCGGCTACGACCGCAACCCGGACCTCGCCGATGTCCACAGCCTCGAAGAGCTTGTGGGCAAGCTCAAGGGTCCGCGCGTGGTGTGGGTGATGGTGCCCGCCGGTGCTGCGACCCAGGCCACGGTCGACGAGCTCAAGGAGCTTCTGTCCGAGGGCGATGTCGTCGTCGACGGTGGCAACTCGCGCTGGACGGACGACGAGAAGCACGCGGCCGAGCTGGGCGTGAAGGGCATCGG
>NZ_KB891801.1 GCF_000373565.1 Streptomyces sp. HmicA12
CTAGTGCTGGATTCCTCAAAGGCGGTACTCAAAACGGCGCCGGAGGGTGCGGGTGGGTGGGGGTGGTCGGCCCCAGATCCAGGGTTTGGCGCGGGCGTTGAGCTGGGCGGTTGCCACGGCGGTGACCTCGGCGATGTCGTCAGGGCCGCAGAAGGAGCGTCCTGCCAGCGCGGCCTTGCGGAAGATGCGCCACCAGCCTTCCTGGAGGTTGAGCCAGCAGGCCCCCACCGGGATGAACGCGTGGAAGATCCTCGGGTGATCCTCGAGCCACTCGAGGGTGGACTTGCTGTTGTGAGAAGACAGGTTGTCGGTCACGATCCAGATCGGCCCAGCCGGGTTGGCGTCCTCGACCTTGTGGAGGAACTGCTGGTAGTTGACGCTATTGCGGGAGGAAGCGGTCGTGGTGATCTCGATGCCGTCGCGCACCCGCAGCCCTCCGTAGACCCAGGTCTTCTCCGGACCGCGGCTGTAGTCGAGCTCCGCCTTGATCCGGTGCCCGTCCGGTGACCAGCCGGGCGCGGGCGCAAAGGCGCGCGGGATGACCGGCCCGAGTTCGTCCGCGCAGATCACCGTGGCGTCCGATGGCGGGTCGGTGTAGAGGCCGACGATCCTCGTCCTTTTGGGGCGAACTCCGGGTCACGGCTGGTGGTCCAAGTGCGGGTACGGCGCCAGCGCACGCCCTCGGCCAGCAGGATCCGCCGGACCTGGGACCGTCCCACCTGAATGCCCTCGGCCTGGGCGGTGGCGGCCAGGGCGTCCAGGGTCCACTCCTCCGGCCCGGTCACGTCGGCCGCCCACAGCTCGTTAGACGGCTGGACCTCCAGCCGTCCGGGCGGGGCCAGCTTGACCAACGCGATGATGCGGGATCGTTCGTCCTCGGTGATCCGGCGCTTGCGCCCGCACCCGGGCCGGTCCCCGAGCCCGTCCAGGCCCTGAGCGTTGAACCGGCACAACCACTTGCGGACCGTCTTGTGATGGCAGCCCAGCCGGGCCGCGATCACCGGAACGCGCAGGCCATCCCAGCTCAGCGCGATGATCCTCGCCCGCAGGATCCAATCGGCCGGCGCGTGCCTCGCCCCGGCCAGCCTGCGGACCTTGATCTCCTCCGCCTCGTCCGAAGCCGGACGGGCCAACAGCAACTTCGGCACAGCAACTCGCCCCCGAGCAGCCCGAATCAGCACCCCTCATGACTACACCTACCCCGCCAAAGAGGAATCCAGCACTAGCTCTTCTCGAACCGGAAGCCGACCCCGCGCACCGTCGCGATGTACCGCGGGTTCGCCGCGTCGTCGCCGAGCTTCTTCCTGAGCCACGAGATGTGCATGTCCAGCGTCTTGGTCGACGACCACCATGTGGTGTCCCAGACCTCGCGCATCAGCTGGTCGCGCGTGACGACCCGGCCCGCGTCGCGCACGAGCACCCGCAGCAGGTCGAACTCCTTCGCCGTGAGCTGGAGTTCCTCGTCACCCATCCACGCCCGGTGCGACTCGACGTCGATACGGACGCCGTGCGTGGCCGGGGCCTCCTTGGGCTCGGCGGCGCCGCGCCGCAGGAGCGCCCGGACGCGGGCGAGCAGCTCGGCGAGGCGGAACGGCTTGGTGACGTAGTCGTCGGCGCCCGCGTCGAGACCGACCACCGTGTCCACCTCGTCGGCGCGCGCGGTGAGGATCAGGATCGGCACGGTGTGCCCCTCGGCGCGCAGCCGGCGGGCCACCTCCAGGCCGTCCATCCCGGGCAGCCCCAGGTCGAGTACGACGAGATCGATGCTCCCCTGCAGTCCGGCGTCGAGGGCGGTGGGGCCGTCCTCGCGCACTTCGACCTCGTAACCCTCCCGGCGCAGGGCGCGGGCCAGCGGCTCCGAGATGGACGCGTCGTCCTCGGCGAGCAGTACACGGGTCATGGGGTGATGGTAGTCCGCGCCGGACGAGCCCTGCGGGGTGATCCGCCGGGTGATCCGCCGGTACGGGTCCGGTCACGGGCCCGAGAGAGAGCGGAACCACGGCCTCCGCCTTCACGTCCTACGTCTCTGGGGTGCGATCCTTAAGAACACCTTTGAATCGCCAGAGCGGTTCCGGAAATACCTGTGATCCATCTCTCAAGTCCTTCCATATGCCGCACTGTCGTGTCGTATGGTGACCGGACGCCTGATGCACTACTGGGGGACTTTTGGAGCGCACCGCGCCCGAAGGTCCCTTTTCCGTGCGGGCTGGCTCTTGCCAGTCTTGAAAGGAATGACCTGTGGCCGGGCCCCGCGCGTAAGGAAGCGCGCCGGGGTGTGGATCCCGGGACCGCCGTACCTCGTCCCGTACGAACTCTCGTCGGGCACATCCCCCCGGGCGTGGGGAGGACGGTAGGACCCCGGTGCCGGCCGACCCCCCACCCGGGCGCTCGCCGCACCCCCCACAAAGGAACGACGGCGGCGTCCCGAGCGAGCAAGGAACCACCATGGCGTCCACCCTGACGAAGGAAGCCACCGCGCCCGTCGCCGGTGACAAGCGCTTCCTCGGCCACCCCCTCGGCCTCGCCTTTCTGTTTCTGACGGAGATGTGGGAGCGCTACAGCTTCTACGGGATGCGGGCACTGCTCGTTCTCTACCTGTCGGCAGCCGTGGTCGACGGTGGCCTCGGTCTCACGACCGCCACCGCGTTCGCCATCTACTCGGTCTACAACGCCCTCGTCTACCTGCTCGCGCTGCCGGGCGGCTGGCTCGGCGACCGCGTCTGGGGCCCGCGCAAGACCACCGCGGTCGGCGCCGGCATCATCATGGTCGGCCACTTCACGCTGGCCCTGCCGTGGGCCGGCACGTTCTACGGCGGCCTCGCGCTGATCGCGATCGGCTCCGGTCTGCTGAAGGCCAACATCTCGACGATGGTCGGCCACCTGTACCCGGACAAGAACGACCCGCGGCGTGACGGCGGATTCTCGATCTTCTACATGGCGATCAACCTCGGCGCGTTCGTCGCGCCGCTGACGATCGGCACGGTCGGCCAGAAGGTCAGCTGGCACCTCGGCTTCGCGATGGCCGGTGTGGGCATGGCGCTCGGCCTGATGTGCTTCCTGTTCGGCTTCCGCTTCCTGTCGTCCGAGTCGACGGTCGTCCCCTCGCCGATGTCCGCTGCCGAGAAGACCGCGATCTGGAAGAAGGTCGCCTTCTGGGCCGGACTGGCCGTCGTGTTCTACGGCATCGTCGGCTTCGGCGGCTGGCTCACCGTGAACTGGATGCTGTGGCCGCTGACCATCCTCGGTCTGGTCCTGCCGATCTGGTACCTGGTCAAGATGAAGCGCGACCGGGAGCTGGACGACACCGAGCAGTCCCGGGTCTCCGCGTACATCTGGTTCTTCGTCGTGGCCGCCGTGTTCTGGGCCATCTACGACCAGACCGGCTCCACGCTGACCGTCTTCGCGCAGGACAACACGGCCAACACCCTGTTCGGCTTCGACTTCCCGTCGAGCTGGTTCCAGTCGCTGAACCCGCTGTACGTGATGGCGTTCGCGCCGGTCGCCGCGTGGCTGTGGATCGCGCTCAACAAGCGCGGCAAGGAGCCCAGCACCATCACGAAGTTCGCCAATGGTGTCTTCCTGATCGGCCTGTCCTTCTTCGTGATGATGCTCGCCCAGGCCGCCGCCTCCGGCGACGCCAAGGTGACGCCGCTGTGGCTGTGCGCGGTCTACCTGATCCAGACCATCGGTGAGCTGACGCTCTCCCCGGTCGGCCTGTCCCTCACCACCAAGCTGGCGCCGGCCAAGTACGGCTCCCAGATGATGGGTGTCTGGTTCCTGGCCGTCACCGCGGGCGACTCCGTCATCGCGCTCCTCCAGCTGATCGGTGCGCCGACGGACACCCAGTGGTGGTTCGCCTCGCAGGGCGCCATCGCGGTCCTCGCCGGTGTCGCGGTCTTCATGTTCCGCCGGAAGGTCAAGCCGCTCATGGGCGGCGTGCACTGACCCGCCCGCGCTCCGCGTGAAAGGGGGCCTGGCCGCACCGGACGGTGCGGCCAGGCCCCCTTTTCGCGTCTGCTCCAGGTCCGGTCAGCCTCACCGAAAGACTGGTACCAGAATCCGGTACCCTTCCAGTACGGAAAACCGGTACGGATCTCGCTCCCAAGGAGTCCTCGTGTCCATCAGTGCCAGCGAAGCCCGCGCCACCCTTTATCCGCTGATAGAGCGCGTCAACACCGACCACGCTCCGGTGCGCATCACCTCGCGCAACGGGGACGCGGTCCTGATGTCCGCCGACGACTACGACGCCTGGCAGGAGACGGTCTACCTGTTGCGCTCGCCGGCCAATGCCCAGCGCCTGATGGAAGCCGTGGCCCGCGACCGCGCGGGAAGCCACCCGGGCGCCGAGAAGACGCTGGACGAGTTGCGGGACCTCGCGGGGGGCGAGGAGTGAGGAGTGTCCACTTCGACACCGCCGCCTGGGAGGACTTCTGCTGGTGGCTGTCGGCGGACCGCAGGACGGCCCGCCGGATCACGCGGCTGATCGCGGAGATCCAGCGCACCCCGTTCGAGGGCATCGGCAAACCCGAGGCGCTCAAAGGCGATCTGTCGGGCTACTGGTCCCGGCGCATCGACGACGAGCATCGGCTCGTGTACCGGGCCGACGACAAGGAAGTGAAGATCCTGAAGGCCCGCTACCACTACTCATGACAGAGACCCGCCGCACCGGGGTTTCCGGTGCGGCGGGCCCTGTCGGCCGTTACCTCCTGGCCGCCCGCCGCTTGGGCAGGAACGTGAACACCGCGCCGCCCAGCAGGATCACCGTGCCGGCCACCAGGCCGAGCGCGCGCAGGGCGCCGTCATTCGAGGCACCGGTCTCGGCGAGGCCGCCGCCGGTGGCCGCCGAACCGCCCGCCGAACCGCCCGCGGAGCCGGAGCCCGAGCCCGAGCCGGACGCGCCGCCCTCCACCGCCGTCGTGTCGATCTCCAGGGAGACCTCCGTCTTGCTCGGCGTGCAGGTGGTGGTCGTGCCCAGCGCCTTCACCGTGAGGACGCCCGGCGACAGCGTCGACTTGCCGTCGGCGCCCGGCTTGTAGGTGCCGGTCAGGTCGGGGATCGTCATCGGGTCACCGGACTTGATCGGCTCCTTGTTGGTCGGGCCCTCGACGGCGACGGTGCCCTTGTCGGCGCCGCCCAGCTTCACCGCCATCGACGGCTTGACCGAGTCGGCGGGGATGTCGGCCGGGCTGTCCATGACGGACTTCTTGAACTTCACCGTCAGGGCGTAGTTCCCGCCGTCCTTCTTGGCGTTGATCTGCACCGGTGACGTCGCGTTCTTGTCGCCGATGGGCGTCTTGCAGGCGTACGGGATCTCGACCTCCTTGCCGGTGAAGTCGGTCTTCCCGCTGTCGCCGCCGCTCGTGCCGCCGGTGGCGTCCGAGCCACCCGCGCCGCTGGTCCCGCCCGAGCTGCTCGAACCGCCGGAACCGCTGGCCCCGCCCGCGCTGCTCGCGCCGCTGATCAGGCCGCCCGCGGCGCTGCCGCCGGAGCTCGACGAGCCGCCCGCCGCCGCGCCGCCGCTGCCGCCCGAACTCCCGCTGCCGTCCGAGACCTTGATGGTCGCGCCGGGTTTCACGGTCTCCTTGGGCGAGCACTTGGTGTCCGTCGAGATGGGCTTGTTGACGTTGATGTTGTACTTGTCCGGGGTCAGCGTCACGTCCCCGGCCGCGGTCAACTTGACCTTGCCCTTCATCGTGGACAGCTTCATCGCGCTGTTCTTGGGGATCGCCGGGTTCTCGCGCGGGCCCGACATCGCGATGTCACCGGTCTGCGCGCCGGCCGCCTTGAGCGTGCCGGTGGGCTGCACGGTGTTCGCGTCGAGGTCGAGGACGTCCGGGTTCTTGGAGGCGGCCTGGACGAACTTCCAGGTCACCTCGACCTCGTCGCCGACCTTCGCCGTCTCGGGCGCCGTGATCTCCACCTGCGTGGTGCCCTCGACGGGATCGAGCCCTGAGATCGCGGGCGGAACGCACTCGGTCTTGTACGAGACGTCGGCGGCCTGCGCGGGGGACGCGACGAGCAGCAGTCCCGCCCCGCCGAGCATCAGGGCGACGCCGGCCGCACTCACTCTCCGTTGCGTGCTCACGGATTTCCTTTCGTCGTCTGGCTGTTGTCGTGCGGTGCGGAGAGCTGACCGGCCGCGGGCACACCCGGATCGGTGTCCGGGGTGAACCAGGGCAGGGTGGTCGTGGCGTGCGTGGCGGGCTCCGCCGAAGCGGGCCGCGGCGTGCCGGCGGCAGGTTTCGGTTCCTGCTGCGGAGGCCTCAACCTGGGCATTTTCACGGTGAGTTCGGCCAGGCGCTGGGCGCCGCGGTGACGGCCCTGCGCGCCGTGACGGTCGCGCGGCCTGATCCGGTCGACGACCGCCATGCCGATGCGGAAGACGGCGGCCGGCACGACGACGCAGAGCAGCAGCCAGAAGAGCGTCACGCCCCAGGGGCGGCCCACGCCCCAGGGCTGTTCGGCGAGGACCTTGCCCCCGTACTTCATCGAGACCAGGTAGCTGCCGTGGGCGCCGGCCGACAGATCGACGGGCAGTTCGATCTGCGCCTTGCGGCCCGGCCGGATCGTGCCGCGCCACTGCTGTTCCTCCCACTGCGGCGCGAACACACCGTGGGAGGTGCCGACTTGGAAGACCGGGTTCTTGACGGGCGTCGAGCCGACGTTGCCGACGGTGAAGGTGAACGTGCGCGACGGCGGGGCGCCGAACCACGTCAGGACGCCGCTCGACCCTTCGAGCCGGGTGTCGGTGACCATGGACAACTGCCCGTTGCCGGACTCCTTCGGCAGCGCCTTCACCGGGTGCCCTGCGACCTGGAACGCGGCGTCGGCCTGCGCCTTCTCCCCGGTCGCGGTCGCCACGTGGACGACGCAGGGGCACGCGGCGGGCGGCTCGGCGACCGGCAGCTTCTTGCTGAAGGCCCCCTTGGCGTCGGTGGTGACGGCGAGCCCGTCGGAGTTGGCGCAGGAGTTGGTGCCGCCGACGACGCCGCGCTCCGGGGTCGACTGCCCGCAGATCAGCAGCATCAGCAGCGCCTTCGACCCCCAGCCCGCGCCGTTGACGGTGATCGAACCGCCCGTCCCCGCCTGGGACTTGGAGAGCGTGACGGTGGGTTTGCCGTCGGCGGCCGCCGCCCACGGAGCGGCGCCCGCCACCAGCGCGGCGACGAGGGCCAGGACGGTCAGCAACCGCGGTGCGCGGGCGCTGCGGCGGTTCATGGCATACCCCTTTGGTCCCTTGGGTTCCGTCGGTTGCGTACGTACCAGTAGGCGGCGCAGCCGGCTCCCGCGAGCACGGCCAGGGCGCCGCCGACGACGCCCCACGGCACGAACCGGGCGGTCGTCGTCGCCGAGTCCGCCGCGCCGCCGCCCGCCGTGACCGTCACCTTCACGTCGACCGCGTCGAGGGCGGGCGCCCCCGGCCACGGTTCGGTGAGGGTGACGCGGCGGCCCGGCAGCAGTTCGACGGGGAGCGTGCGGGCCCGCTTGTCGAGGACGGTGCCGAAGACGCCGTCGGCCTTCACCGCGAGGCGGGGTGTGAGGGTCGTGTTGCCGCGGTTCACCACGTCGTACGCGATGGAGTCGCCGTCCCTGACCCGTACGTGCTCGACGGTGAGCGCGGCGAGCGTGGGCCCGCTGACCCGCAGGTGGACGCTGACCCCGGCGTCCCGGCCGCCGCCGCTCGCCACGATCGCGCCCGGGTGGTCGCCCGGGGTAGCGCCCGCGGGGACGGTCACGGTGAACGGGACCTCGGCGCGGGTGCGGGCCGGGATCCTCACCGTGGTCTCGGCGAACCTGATCCAGGCGCCGGTGTCGCGTGCCTTCTTACGGACGTCGAGGGCGCCGTCGGTGCGGTTGTCGGCGTCGGCGCCGCGCAGGGCGATCTTGAGTGGCTTGGTGGTCGGGTTGGTGACGGCCACCTTGTCCTCCAGGACGGTTCCGGGGGTGCCCTCCGCGTAGATGTAGGGGCGGCCGTCCTGTGCGGCGGGCCTTGATCCGCCGCCCGCGGACGGGGCGACCGTCCAGTGCGGCTGGGCCGCTCGGGCCGCCCCGGTGCCGCCCCACGCCAGTAGGGCGGCACCTATGAGCGCCCATGCGCCGTAGGGGCGAGGGAGTCCTGTGCGGGTGCGGGTCGTGCGTGGTTGCGCGCGCCCCGCGGCGGAGCCGCTCGTAGGCACGGACCCGCGCCCCTTACGGGGCGCCATCTACCGCGCCGACTGGTTCCTGCGGGTCAGCCACAGCGCACCCGCCGCACCGGCGAGGAGCACCGTGCCGCCCAAGGTCCCCAGCGCGATCGCCGAGTCCTCCGGGCCGGTCTGCGGGAGTTCCCCGCCTCCCGAGGGAGCCGACTGGGAGGAGCCCGAGGATCCGGAGCCGGAGCCCGAGCCGGAGGAGGCGCTGCCGCCCGCGGCCTTGACGTCCAGTTCCAGGGACGGCTTCGGATTGTTGGCCGGGGTGCAGGTCGTCGTCGTGCCCAGTGCCTTGATGGTGAGGACGCCCGCCGTGAACGTCACCTTGCCGCTCTTCCTCGGCGTGTACGTCCCGCTCAAGTCGCTGATCTTGATGGGCGAATTGGCGGGTATCGCCTCGGAGTTCGGCGGCCCGGAGACGGCGAGCTGGCCGCTCTCCGCGCCGCCCAGCTTGATGACGGCACTCGGCTTCATCGCGCCCTTGCCCAGTTCGACCGGGCTGGAGGAGACGCCCTTCTGGAAGGACATGGTGATCTTGTAGCCGCCGCCGCTCTTGACGGACTTCATGTCGATCGGGGACACGGCCCCTTTGTTGCCGATCGGCGTTTTGCACTGGTAGTTGACGTCCTGCACCGTGGCCGAAGCGCTGGGGGCGGCCATCAGCACCGCCGAGCCGGCCAGGGCCGCGCTGAGCGCGAACGCGGCGGTTCGTTTCTGGTACGTCCGGTACGACACCTCGAGAATCCCTTCGACCGACGGTTACTGACGGTTCATCAGATGCGGGTGGCTCAAGGTACGCCGGGGACCTTGTCGAGGGAAGACAAAGAGCACGCCGGATCGAAGACGATCCGGCGTGCTCGGAAATACGTACGGAATTCGCGGGAAACAAGCCCGCGGGGCGGGTCAGGCGGGGGCGCCGACCTCCGCCCACACGGTCTTGCCGGTGACTCCGGGGGTGCGGACAACTCCCCAGTCCAGGCAGAGGCGTTGGACGATGAACATGCCGTGGCCTCCGGGGCGCCCCGCGCGGTGCGGGGTGCGCGGCGCGGGCTGCCCGGCGCCGCGGTCGGAGACCTCGATGCGCAGCACTTTGTTGGCCGGGGAGTCCCCGTAGAACAGCGCGAGTTCGTCCGGGCCCTCGGCGTGCAGGCAGGCGTTGGTGACCAGCTCGGAGACGACCAGCAGGACGTCCTCCGCGGCGGCACGGCGATCCGCGGTCGCGGCGGGCAGCCAGCCCCAGGCATGCAGCGCGTCCCGGGTGAAGTCGCGGGCCAGCGGCACGATGCCGCTCGCGTCGTCGAGGCTCAGCCTGCGGACCTGACGGCTCTCAGCGGCCGGCTCGTCGCCGGACCCGGGGCCGTGGTCGCCCGGCGAGTAAGGCCGGGTGGCGCTCATCAGCACTTCACCTCACCGATTCACCAATATCAGCTTCAAAGTTCAAGAGGTCGGGGTCGGAGTCGTCGTCACGAGTTGTCTTCGTCTGATGCGTCACGTTCGCGGTCGGGGGTCTCCTGCCCGGCCGGACGACAGGAACACCCCCTACTTTGAGGCGGAACCTGTGACGCTGGTAACGCCTCGATCACGCAGAGACAACTGGAGCGTAACTTCTGCCCCTCGCGGGCGCGCGGCGTTCCGGGGTCTTCGGGTCACTCCGGGGCGAGCGCCGCCTCCAGCGATTCGTGCACCGTGAAAACGGCCTCGGCACCGGTGATCTCGAAGACCCTGGCCACCACCGGCAGCATCCCGGCCAGATGGACTCCACCGCCCGCGGCCTCGGCCTTGAGGCGGGCGCCGAGCAGTACGTTCAGCCCGGTCGAGTCGCAGAACTCCAGGCGTGAGCAGTCCACGATCAGCCGGGAAAGTCCGTTCGCGAGGCATTCGTCCAGGGGGTCGCGCAGCAGATCGGCGGTGTGGTGATCCAACTCACCCGCCGGAGTCACGACGGCGCTGGAGCCCTCCTGTCGCACCTCGACCAGAAGCCGGCCCCGATGTGCGCTGCCGACTGTCCCGCGGTCCATGACGACCCTCTCCCGCTCAAGCTCTCACTGCCTACGACGTGCGGTTGACGCCCTCGAACACTACGCCTTCCCTACGCGGCCCGGTACCCGAACAACCCCTAGGAATCGGACATTTCGCAATGAAACGCACTTGCGGCCCGGTGATGAAAGCGGGTAGGCCTAGTAGGGACAGCAATCGACACGGCCGGCTTCGGAGGCGCCGCACACCGCAGTGCACGTATTGGCATCGGCAGCCATATGCCGAGAACGATGGAGGACATCATGTCACCCCGGCTCGACGAATCGCGTACTGACCAGGCGACGTCGACTCTCCCCCCGGAACCCCGTGCCCACACCGACGCACCTCATGCATCGGATGTCGAGGACACCACGACGGACAGCTCGACGGACGCTCTGGAAGGCCTTGAGGGCCTGCCGGAGATCCCGCCCTTCGACGAGGTCGCGCCGCTCGACGCGCGAGCGCTCTCCAAGACGCTCTTCTCGCGTCTCGAGTCCCTCGAAGAGGGCACCCACGAATACGCTTACGTCCGCAACACGCTGGTCGAGCTCAACCTCGCCCTGGTGAAGTTCGCGGCCTCCCGGTTCCGCTCCCGCAGCGAGCCCATGGAGGACATCATCCAGGTCGGCACGATCGGCCTGATCAAGGCGATCGACCGCTTCGAGCTGAGCCGCGGCGTCGAGTTCCCGACCTTCGCGATGCCGACGATCGTCGGCGAGATCAAGCGCTTCTTCCGCGACACCTCCTGGTCGGTGCGCGTGCCGCGCCGTCTCCAGGAACTCCGTCTCGACCTCGCCAAGGCGGGCGACGAACTCGCCCAGCAGCTCGACCGCGCACCCACGGTGGGCGAGCTCGCCGAACGCCTGGGCATCTCGAACGACGAGGTCGTGGAGGGCATGGCGGCGTCCAACGCCTACACCGCCAGCTCGCTGGACGCCCAGCCCGAGGAGGACGACTCCGAGGGCGCGCTCGCGGACCGGATCGGCTACGAGGACCACGGCCTCGAAGGCATCGAGTACGTCGAGTCGCTCAAGCCGCTGATCGCCGAGCTCCCGCCGCGCGACCGCAAGATCCTGTCCTTGCGCTTCGTGGCGAACATGACCCAGTCCGAGATCGGCGACGAGCTGGGAATCTCGCAGATGCACGTGTCGCGACTCCTGTCGCGCACCTTGGTACGCCTGCGCAAGGGGCTGACGGTGGAGGAGTGAGCCCGCCCTCCAGCCCCTCAAGGTTCCTCGACCGAACGGGTCCGCCTCCCTGATCCCCGGGAGACGGGCCCGTTTTGTGTGCGCTCAGGCCTTGACCCCGTGGGCCAGTACGGCGATGTGCGGGAGCAGCAACCGCCCGTCCGGGCCCGCGAGTTCTTCCGCGAGCCGGTCGTAGTGCGCCTTGGCGGCGGCGCGCTCCTCCTGTGTCAGCGCGCCGAGCATCGTGCCGACGGTGCCGATGCCCCCGTCCGCGAACCCGGCCCACCACTCCTCGGCGTCCGCGGGGTGCTCCCAGGCGAGCTCCGTGCCCCGTACGTCCGCGAACCCGGCCGTGCGCAGCAGTCCGGCGACGCCGTCACCGGTGCGGGCGAAGTCGACGCCGGGGCCCGCGCGTCCGGCCGGGGGCGTGACTCCCGCCGCCTGCGCGGCCCGGCCGAGCAGGGTCTGGCCCGCCGCGTCGGGGTTCCGCCAGAGGGTGACGGCGACGCGGCCACCGGGGCGCAGGACGCGGTGGAGTTCGGTGAGCGCGGCGATCGGGTCGCCGACGTGGTTCAGGACGAAGTTGGCGGTGGCGGCGTCGAACTCCGCGTCCGGGAAGGGCAGTTCGGGGAGGGTTCCGTGCTCGACCCGGGCCTGCGGGACCCGGGCCCCGGTCGCCGCCACCATGTCCGGCTCGGCGTCCACGGCGGTGACGTGCGCGCCGCGCGCCCGGGCCGCCTCGACGACGGTGCCGGTGCCGCACCCCACGTCCAAGTGCCCGACCCCCTCGGCCACTCGGGCGGCGTCGAGGAGGTCGGGCACCGGGTGGGCGCACAGCCGCTCCGCGCTGCGGCGGTAGGCGGCGGCGCGCCCGGCCCACATGTGGCGTTCCTGCGTGTCGAAGGCGGATGCCGATGCGGTCGTCATGCGGGCGACCCTACGACTCAGAGGCTGCGGGCCACGATGTCGCCGTAGGAGGTGGTGGCCTCGATGGTCAGGCCGGGGGTGGCGTCGGCGTTCTTGAGGGAGTTGCCGACCCGGCCGTAGCCGGTGCCCGCGTCCAGCGACGCGGAGACGCCCGCGGCGGCGGCGACGCCGATGTCGCCCTTCTGGGTGCTCAGGGTGAGCTTGCCGCCGACGGCCTCGCCGACGGTCAGGTCACCCTGCTGGGTGCTGAGTTCACCGCCGTCGGCGAGGCGCCCGATGGTGATGGCGCCGTCCTGAAGGCTGATCCGCGCACTGGCGGCCTCGCTCAGCTGGACCGGCCCCTGCGCGCTCTCGACGACGACGTCCCCGAGCGGTCCCACACCGCGCAGTTCGGCGACGGCGGCCGTGACCTCGACCCCGGACCCGGCGGGCAGCCGCACGGTCACCTCGATGGAGCCGGACGACCCGAAGGCCTGGTTCTTCGCCTCCGGGGCCGCGATCCGCAGCACCCCGTCGGCGTACACGGCGGTGGTCTCCTCGGCGGCCTTCACGTCACGGCTCTTGGAGGCGTTCGCGGGCCCGATCTCGACGGTGGTGTCGGCGCGGTCCGCGGCGATGACCTGGATGCGGGCGGCGGGGACGGTCAGGACGGTGGCGATCGGGGCGGGGGTGGTGAAGGTCTGCATGGTTCTCTCCCTGGTCTCAACGCGTGCGATGTCGTGTGCGATGTCGCCGGCGCTTTCGTTTGCGATGAGTGAAACGCTACGTTGCATTTGCCGATCGCTCAACACCATGAGCGCGATGCATTCCTGTAATTGCAGGCCAGGGGCGATATTTCATTGCAACGGGCTCTGCGGTAACGCAACGACGACGACCCGCTCCGTTGCAATGGATTGAGGATGAACGCTCCGCCGGCGGCGCACGGGCACGGCCCGGCCCTTGAAATCTTGACCAAGCGTGTGACCTGCGGCTTACGGTGGCTGCCGCCTATCAGGAGCGACCGCCTGCCATGACCAGACCGCCCACCCTCTCCGTACGGGGCATCGCCCGCGCGGAGCATCTGGCTCACCTCACCCTGTATCCCGAGGTCAGCCACCTTCAGATCCCCGAGTGGGGCGGCGTGAAGCCCGACTGGGAGGCGGAGAGCGTCGGGTGGTTCGAGGAGCGGGAACCAGGAGGGGCCGCCGGGCCGGTCATGGTGGCGGCGGGGCTCGTGCTGTACCGGTCGATGCCGGGGACGCGGCGCTCGCTCGCCTATCTGCCCGACGGGCCGTCGATCGACTGGCGGGACCGGCGACTCGAGCGGTGGCTGGAGCCGCTGATCGCGCACGTGGAGGCGCGCGGCGCGTTCTCGTTGCGGATCGGGCCGCCCCTCGTCGTACGGCACTGGGAGCCGGCCACCGTCGCGGAGGGCATCGCCGACAGCGGCGTACGGCATCTGCACGGGATGGCCGCCGACCACATCGACGGGACCGCCCTCGAGGTCGGGGAGCGGCTGCGGCGGCTCGGCTGGCGGCCGTGCGCGGACGGGGACGAGACCGGGTTCGGGGTGGGGCAGCCGCGGTTCGGCTGCCACGTGCCGCTGGCCGGGCGGTCCGCGCGGGAGGTCCGCGAGGGGCTCGCACCGCACTGGCGGCAGGCGCTCGACGCGTCCGACGAGGCCGGGGTCCGGGTGTCCTGGGGGACGGCCGCCGACCTGCCCGAATTCCACCAGCTGTACGCCGCGACGGCCGTCCGGGACGGGTTCAAGGCCCGCCCCGCCGCGTACTTCCACCGCATGTGGCAGGAGCTGAACGCGGAGGACGGGGACCGGCTGCGGCTCTACATCGCCGAGCACGACGCGGAGATGCTCTCCGCCGCGCTGATGATCTCCGTGGGGTCGCGGGTCTGGCACTCCTACGCCGCGTCCGACCCCAGGGCACGCGAACTGCGGCCCAGCAACGCCCTGTTGTGGCGCATGCTCGGCGACGCGCGGGCCGCGGGAGCCGGTACCTACGACCTGCGGTCCGTCAGTCCGCTGCTGACCGAGGACAACCGGCTGCTCGGGCGGCTCCGCTTCAAGACCGGGACCGGCGGGCGGGCCGTGGAGTACCTCGGGGAGTGGGAGCTGCCCGTGGGCCCGCAGGGGAAAGTGCTGCAGCGGGCCCTGGGCGTCTATCTCGGGCGGCGGTGAACCGGCCCTCCCTCACACCACCTGTACGCCCGCCCGCCACACCTGCGACACCAGCGGCACCCCCGGCCGGTACGCCAGGTGTACGTGGCTGGGGGCGTCCAGGAACGCCAGGTCCGCGCGGGCGCCGGGGGCCAGGTGGCCGATGTCCGTGCGGCGCAGGGCCCGCGCGCCGCCCGCCGTCGCCGACCAGAGCGCCTCGTCCGGGGTCATGCCCATGTCCCGTACCGCGAGGGCGATGCAGAACGGGACCGACGACGTGAAGGACGAGCCCGGGTTGCAGTCCGTCGACAACGCCACCGTGGCGCCCGCGTCCAGCAGGCGGCGGGCGTTCGGCCACTCGGCGCGGGTGGAGAACTCGGCACCGGGCAGCAGGGTCGCGACCGTGTCGCCCTGCGCCAGGGCGTCCACGTCCGCGTCCGTGAGGTGCGTGCAGTGGTCGGCCGACGCCGCGTCCAGTTCCACCGCCAGCTGGACGCCGGGGCCGTGACTGAGCTGGTTGGCGTGGATGCGCGGGAGCAGGCCCTTCGCCTTGCCCGCCGTGAGGATCGCGCGCGCCTGGTCGCCGTCGAACGCGCCCTTCTCGCAGAACACGTCGATCCAACGGGCGTGCGGGGCGCAGGCGTCGAGCATCTCGCCGGTGACCAGGTCCACGTAGGCCGACGGGTCGTCCGCGTAGTCCGGGGACACGATGTGCGCGCCCAGGTACGTGACCTCGTCGGTGTGGGCCGACGCGATGCGCAGCGCTCGTTCCTCGTCCTGCGTGGTGAGGCCGTAGCCGGACTTCGTCTCGAAGGTGGTCGTGCCCTGGCGCAGGGCCTCCGCGAGGTAGTGGGTGAGGTTCGCCTGGAGTTCGGCGTCCGTCGCGGCGCGGGTGGCCGCCACCGTCGTACGGATGCCTCCTGCCTGGTAACTCTGGCCGGACATACGGGCGTTGAACTCCGCGGTGCGGTCGCCCGCGAAGACCAGGTGGGAGTGGGAGTCCACGAAGCCGGGGACGACGGCCCGGCCCTGCGCGTCGTGGGCCTCGTCCGTCGCCGGGGCCTTGGACGTGGGACCCGCCCAGGCGATCCTGCCGTCCTCGATGACCAGGGCGGCGTCCTTGATCAGGCCCAGGGGGCCGTCGCCGAGGTCCGGGTTGTTCGTGACCAGGGTGGCGATGTGGGTGATGGCCGTGGTGGGCTTCATGGTTCCTCTCCGTGGGGGTGGGTTCTGCCGTGTGCCGGCTGACGGCCGGTGGGGGCTGGTCGCGCAGTTCCCCGCGCCCCTGAGATGCGCACTTCGTGCGGCATCTCGTCGGGGAAGGCGCGGCGAAGCCGCAGGCCTTCAGGGGCGCGGGGAACTGCGCGACCAGCCACACTCGACCCGCACCCGCCGGGACGGCTACCGCAGCGCCGCGACCGCCGCCGACAGGGCCGTCGCCACGTCGCCGAGCAGCGCGTGCTCCCCGTCGCGGACCACCACCCGGCCCCCCGCGATCACATCCGTCACATCCGCGGCGCTCGCCGCGAACACCGCCGTCTCCGCGCCGAGGCGCGGCAGTGCGCCCACGGTGCGGACCGAGTCGAGGGTCACCGTCACCAGGTCGGCGATCGCGCCCGCCTCGATGACGCCCGCGTCGTCCCAGCCGAGCGCCGCGTGCCCGTCGGCCGTGGCCGCGCGGAGCAGGGCGGCGGCCGTCCAGTGGCCACGGGTGCGGGACCGCAGGCGCTCGTTCAGCTCCATCGCGCGCGCCTCCTCGAACAGGTCGATCACCGCGTGGCTGTCCGAGCCGAGCGAGAGGGGCGAGCCCGCCCGCTGGAGCGCCACCGCCGGGCCGATGCCGTCGGCCAGGTCGCGTTCCGTGGTCGGGCACATGCAGGTACCGGTGGACGAGCCGCCGAGGAGAGCGATGTCCGCGTCCGTGAGGTGGGTGTTGTGGACGCCGGTGGTGCGGGCGCTCAACACCCCGTGTTCGGCGAGGAGTTGGGTGGGAGTGCAGCCGTGGGCCGCCTGGCACGCGTCGTTCTCGGCGGTCTGTTCCGAGAGGTGTACGTGGAGGGGGACCCGGCGGGACAACGCCCAGTCCGCCACCGTCGCCAGCTGGTCCGCGGGGACCGCCCGGACCGAGTGGATCGCCGCGCCGATCCTCGCGTGCGGCCGGTCCTTCAGCAGCGACGCGCGCTCGGCCCAGGCCTCCGTCGTGCCGTCCGAGAAGCGGAGCTGGTGGCGGTCGGGGGCCTTGCCGAAGCCGGAGGAGACGTAGGCCGTGTCGAGAAGGGTGAGGCGGATGCCCGCCTCGTCCGCCGCCGCGATCAGGGCCTCGCCCATCGCGTTCGGGTCCGCGTACGGGGTGCCGCCGGGCGCGTGGTGCACGTAGTGGAACTCGCCGACCGCGGTGATGCCGGCCAGCGCCATCTCTCCGTACACCGCGCGGGCGAGGGCGTGGTAGGTGTCCGGGGTGAGGCGGTCCGCGACGCCGTACATGACCTCGCGCCACGTCCAGAACGTGCCCGAGCCGACCTGCACCGTCGAGCGCAGCGCCCGGTGGAAGGCGTGGCTGTGGGCGTTGGCGAGGCCGGGGAGGGTGAGGCCGCGCAGGACCGTGGCGCCGGGGGGCGGAGCGGGGACGTCGGTGCGGACCGCGGCGATCCGGCCGTCGCGGGTCACGTCCACGGCCACGTCCGGCTCGACGTGCGTGCCGAGCCAGGCGTGCTCCAGCCAGTACGTCCTCGGCCGCTCGGTCGGATCGGTCCGCTCCGTCTGCTCCACCGTCACTTGCAGGCCAGCCCTTCCAGTACGTCGGCCAGTGCGCGGACCCCGGCGACACAGTCGTCCTCGGCGGCGAACTCGGCCGGGGAGTGCGAGACGCCCGTGGGGTTGCGTACGAACAGCATGGCGGTGGGGATCGACGAGGCGAGGATTCCCGCGTCGTGTCCTGCCCCGGTGCCGAGCACGGGGATCTTCAGCTCCGACTCCGTGCCGAGAACGCGGGCCAGCTCGTCGCGCAGCGCGTGGTCGAACTCGACGACCGGGGTGAAGGACTCGCGGGTGAGGGTCACGTCGATGCCGTGGGCCTCCCCGTACTCGCGGGCCGCCTTCTCGATCGCGGTGACCGTTCGGTCCAGCGCGTCCTGGTCGGCGGCGCGCGAGTCGAGCCAGCCGCGCACCATGGACGGGATGGCGTTGACGCCGTTCGGCTCGACCGCGATCTTGCCGAACGTGGCGACCGCGCCCGCCAGTCGCGCCTCGCGGCGGGCCGCCAGGACGGTCTCCGCGTAGCTCAGCATCGGGTCGCGGCGGTCGACCAGGCGGGTCGTGCCCGCGTGGTTGGCCTCGCCCGCGAAGTCGAAGCGCCAGCGGCCGTGCGGCCAGATGCTGCTGGCGATGCCGACCGCGTCACCGGACAGGTCGAGCGCCCTGCCCTGCTCCACGTGGAGTTCGATGAACGCGCCGATGCGGGCGAGGCGTTCGGGGTCCGGGCCGATCGTCTCGGGGTCGTAGCCCGCGCGCTCCATCGCCTGCGGGAGCGTGATCCCGTCGGCGTCCGTCAGCTTGTACGCCGCCTCGCGGGTGAGGTGGCCGCCCGTGAGGCGGGAGCCCACGCAGGCCAGGCCGAAGCGGGCGCCCTCCTCGTCGCCGAAGTTGGTGACGGCGAAGGGCTTGGTGAACTCCGCTCCCCTGCGGCGGAGTTCGTCCAGTGCGGCGAAGGAGGAGACCACGCCGAGGGGGCCGTCGAAGGCGCCGCCGTCGGGCACCGAGTCCAGGTGGGATCCGGTGACGACGGCCCCGCCGGCCTCCGGGTCGCCGAGCCAGGCCCACTGGTTGCCGTTGCGGTCCAGCTCGTGGGTCAGGCCGCGGGACTCGGCCTGCTCCTTGAACCAGGCCCGGCAGTCGGCGTCGGCGCCGGTCCAGGCGTGGCGGCGGTAGCCGCGGGTGTCCTTGTCCCGGCCGATCGGGAGGAGGTCCTGCCACATCCGCAGGAAGCTCGGCGACTCGGGGGAAGCACTCACTTGCTGTCTCCTTCTCGGCGGGGTCCCGACACCGGCCTGCCTCCCGGTCCGCGTACGTCCATGAATGAAGTCCACGTGATGAATTCTCTATTCACATCCTGGCCATTTGAATAGGACTAGTCAACACCTCGCCGTGATGCCGCCGCACCGCGCGGGGGCGCGGCTCCGGGGCGTGGCCGGCGAGATCGTGATGCCCGTGGGCAGCGAGGAGACGGCCGACGAGGCCGGGACGGCAGGGGCGCCGGCTGCGCGACGGCGCCAGGGACGCAGGGGGCGCGCGGGCGCCACAAGGGGCGCGCGTGGCCTGAACACCCCACTTTTCTCGGCGAGTTGGCGGATTCTAGCCCCTCGAAGAATGTTCCACTGGAAAATGCCAGAACGCTCACCAGGTCGCCGTACCGTGCGTAGCGTCTCCGTCACACACGCATCAACGGTAGACGGATGTGGCGACCAGGTGGGGAGTTTCAGGCGTGCCCGGAATCGACGAGTGCCTGCTCGAGGTCATGCGACTGCCGGGGGCACGGGGCGCCTCCGTCGTCGACTGGACCAGCGGACTCGCGCTGGGCACCATCGGGGACTCGCCCAACGGGGACCACGAGGCCACCGCGACCGAGGCCGCGGAACTGGCCCGGCTGGCCGCCGAGCACCGGGCCTTCGCCCCCGCCGACGGCAACGACTGGACCCAGGGCACCGCGGGCGACAAGACACCGCCCGTCGAGGACGTCATCGTCACCAGCCGTGACGGATACCACCTGCTGCGCTTCGTGCCGACCACCTTCGACAGCAGCGTTTTCGTGCACCTGTGGCTCGATCGCGACGAGGGCAATCTCGCCCTCGCCCGAATACGCCTCGCCGACCTCGCCGACCGCCTGGTGCTGGGATGAACGCCCCACCCGCGCCCCCCGGCGTCTCCCCGATGCTCAGCCGGCTCGCCGACGAGCAGGCCACCGGAGCGCTGATCCGCGAGCACGGCACCCTCTACCTCGCCGACGGCCGGATCGTGCACGCCGAGTCCCCCGTGACACCGGGCATGGACGTGCTGCTCACCGCGGGCGGCGCCCTGCACGCCGACCGCTGGTGGGAGGCCGTCGACCGGGCCGGGGCCCGGCACCGCGTCGGGCGGTACCTGGTCGAGCAGGGACGGCTGACCGACGGCGCGCTCGAACTCTGCCATCTGGGAGCCCTGTTCGACGCCGCGTACTTCACCCTCGCGCCGAGCAGCGGGCCGACCCGGTTCCGGTACGGGGTCTCGCACTGGTTCGGAGCGGTGCGCCCGGTGCCGGTCGCGGCCGTCGAGCGGGAGACGATGCGCCGCCGCGACCTGCTGCAGCGGATCTGGCCCGAGCCCGACACCGACACGGCTCCGCTCACCCGGGCCGCGCCGCCCGACATCCGGGTGCCGCCGCGCCGGCGCCGGGTGCTCGACCTGGTCGACGGCGAGCGCACCGCGTCCCAGATCGCGCTCGCCCTCGGCAGGCCCGCCTTCCACACCCTGGTGGATCTGCGCCGGCTCGCCGCGGGCGGCCTGGTGACCACCGCGCCCCCGGCCGAGCCGGTCACCGCCGCCCCGCCCGAGTGGCTGGCGCGGGCCACCGTGGACGACCCCGACGTGGCCCTGCTGCGCCGCCTGCGCAACGCCCTGGAGGCCCTGTGATCCGCCTCAGGCGCAGCAGCACACGAGGCTCCTCCGAACGCTCCGCAAGCCCTGAAGGGAGACCGCCGATGGCGGACGAGGCCGAAGTCCTCGGCGAACTACAGCGGTTGAGGGTCCGGGTGCCCCAGGTCACGGGGGCGCTCGCGGCCAGCGTCGACGGGCTCGTACTCGCCCAGGACACCCCCAATGTCGAACCGGAGGGGGTGGCCGCGCTGACCGCCGCCGCACTCGGTGTCGCCCAGCGCCTCGCGGACGCCACCGGGCAGGGCGCCTTCCGGGAACTCCTGGTCCGCGGCGAGGACGGCTACGTCGCCACGTACGCCGCCGGGGACCAGGCGGTCCTCACCCTGCTCGCCGAGGACCGGGTCAACGTCGGACGGCTCCACCTGGAGGGCCGCAGGGCCGGCTCCCGGGTCGGTGATCTCGTCGCCGAGGCGGCGGCCGAAGCGCCCGAACCGTTGGTGCGCACCCGTGGCAGGTCCCGGGCCCGCACCGGCACGGCCACGGGTCCGGGCGTCGTCCCGGCGGATCCGGCGACCACCGACAGCGGGCTGCCGGTCCGGGCGGCGAACCGCCCGGACACGACCAACCGCCCGGACACGACCAACCGCTCCGACGCGGCCAAACGGTCCGAGGTGACCAAGCACCCCGAGCCCAAGCTGCAGCCCAGAACGGCCCGTTGACGGCCGGACAGCCCTGAAGAACCTGAAGTCCTGAAGTCCTGAAGAACACCGTCACACAGCGGTACAGCGCCACAGCCACACAGCGACAGCTGCACACGAAAGGGAATCATCACCATGGCCAACACCGAGACAGCCCTCAAGGACGCGGTCGCCTCCATCGAGGGCGCCAGCGCTGCCGCGCTGGTCGACTACACCAGCGGCATGGCCCTCGGGACGATCGGCGGCTCCAAGTCGTTCGACCTGGAGGTCGCGGCGGCCGGCAACACCGACGTCGTCCGCGCCAAGCTGCGCACCATGGAGCACCTCGGCCTCAAGGACGAGATCGAGGACATCCTGATCACGCTCAACACCCAGTACCACCTGATCCGCCTGATCAAAGGGCGCGGCGGCAACGGCCTGTTCCTCTATCTGGTGCTCGACTCCTCGCGCGCCAACCTCGCGATGGCCCGCCACCAGCTGAAGAAGATCGAGGCCGACCTGGAGGTCTGAGCCTCACACCCCTCGGGTCAGTGGCGCCGCGCCCCACCGGGCGCGGCGTCCCCCGCGGCCGGTCCGGTCGCGCGGTATCCCCTGACCTGCTTGCCGACGGGCGCGCCCGCGCGCGGTCCGAGCCAGTCCACGCGCAGCCACACCAGCGTCTGCGCACCCCGCTCCCGCCGCCCCAGCCAGGCGGCCTTCAGCCACAGCCCGGCGCCCGCACCGGCCAGCGTCATCCCGCCCGCGGCGGGCACGGCGAACGCGCTGCCGACGGCCGCGAGGAACCCGAGCAGCAGCCACCAGCGGTGCCCGCGGCGCCAGTTGCGCACGGTGACGGCACGGTCCTGGAGGACGTCGTGCTTGCCGGCGCGCGTGGCGTCCCGCGTCAGTTCGAGATACCGCCTGCGACGGCTGTACGCCACCCAGAGCGCGGCCGCGACGCACAGCAGGGCGCCCGCCATCACGCCGATCCGGCGCCCGGTGAAGCCGCCGGGCAGCACCCCGATCCCGGCCGCGAGCACCCCGAGCCACCACAGCGGGGCGGCTCCCGCCCGCACCACGACGGCCGTCCTGACCAGCCCCTGAGCTCCGCGTGTCACCACTGCTCCCTCCGCCTCGTCGCGGGGAGAGTAATGCCCGTGTCTGAGGACTGCCTGAGAGCACCGGTCCGGCTCAGGAAACCCCGGTCGCCGCCCAGCTGGCCAGCAGCCGCAGCCGCTCCTCCGTCGGCGAACCCGGCTCCGGCGTGTACACCACCAGCGCCTGGTCCGGCTCCCCGGACACCGTCAACGTCTCGTACGGCAGGGCGAGTTCACCCACCACCGGGTGCAGCATCCGCTTCGCCCCGTGCGTCTTCTCCTTCACCTGGTGATCCGCCCACAGCCGCCGGAAGTCCTCACTGGCGAGGGACAACTCGCCGATCAGGCGGGCGAGTTGCGGATCCCGGGAATGCGTCCCGGCATCGAGGCGCAGATACGCCACCGTCTCCGCCGCGACCGCCGCCCAGTCCGGGTACAGCTCGCGCGCGGCGGGTTCGAGGAACACCTGCCGCGGCATGTTCCGCGCCTTGGGCGTCATGCGCGAGAACCCGAGCAGGGCGTCACCGAGCGCGTTCCACGCGAGGACGTCCATGCGCCGCCCGAGGACGAACGCGGGCGCCTTCTCGATCGTGTCGAGCAGCAGCCGCAGGCCCGGCCGCACCCGCTGCCCCGCGGGCCGCCCGGCCGTCCGGCGCCGCGTCTCGTCGGGCCGCGCCACCGACCGAAGGTACGCCTGCTCGGTCTCGTCGAGCCTCAAGACCCGTCCCACAGCGTCCAGTACGGCGTCGGAGACGGAAGGACCGCGCCCCTGCTCCAGGCGGATGTAGTAGTCGACGCTGACCCCGGCGAGCTGCGCGACCTCCTCGCGCCGCAGCCCCGGCACCCGCCGCCGCCCGTGTCCGGGCAGTCCCACCTCCTCGGGCCGGACGCGGGCACGCCGCGACCGCAAGAAGTCCCCTATGCCGCCCAGGTCTTGCCGCTCTTCCATGCGTCCGATCCTAGGCACGCGCCGCGTTCGCATCCTGGTACTGCTGAACCCAGGAAAGGCTCAGCACTGGGTAGCGCGTCCGCCCCGCACCACAGTGATGCCCATGACGAACACACACCCCGCCTCGCCCTACGCCTCGCTCGCCGGCCGCACCGCGGTCATCACCGGAGCCGCCAGCGGCATGGGCGAGGCCACGGCCCGCCTGCTCGCCGCGCACGGCACCCGGGTCGCGCTGCTCGCCCGCCGCGAGGAGCGCCTCAAGGACCTCGCCGCGCAGATCGAGGCGGACGGCGGACAGGCCCTGCCGCTCGCCACGGACATCACGGACCAGGCCTCGGTCGACGCGGCGGCCGACGCCGTCCACGCCGCGTACGGGCAGGTCGACCTGGTCGTGAACGCGGCGGGCGTGATGCTCCCGAACCCGATCACCGAGGGCCGGGCCGACGAGTGGCAGCGCATGCTCGACACGAACGTGACCGGCGCGCTGCGCGTGATCCGCGCCTTCACCCCCGACCTGATCGCGACGGCCCAGGCGGGCGGCACCGCGGACCTGGTCGACATCTCCTCGATCGGCGCGCACGTCCCGTTCCCCCACTACGCGGTGTACGGGGCGACGAAGGCGGCCCTGACGTACCTCTCCCAGTCGCTGCGCACCGAACTGGGCCCACGCGACGTCCGCGTCACCAACATCGAACCGGGCCTGACCGACTCGGAGCTGGCGTCCCACGTCGACAACGCGGATCTCTCGGCCGATCTGGACGGCATGTTCGAGGCCCTCATCGGCCTCACGTCGCACGACATCGCGGACCTGATCGCGTACACGACGAGCCGCCCCCGCCACGTGAACCTGCGCCAGGCCGTCGTCCTGCCGACGCGGCAGGCGTGAGCTACCCCTCCCAGTCGGACGGCTCCCGCGGCTCACGCCGGCGCCGCGGCCGGACGCCCGCGTGCAGCGCGTTCACCCCGACGATCCCGCCCCAGGCGATGAGCAGCCCGGGCAGGTCCGCGTTGACCACGCCGATCGCGGACAGCGGGATCGCGAGGACGAGCGAGACGACCGCGAAGCCGAAGCGCTCGCCCCAGCTGTCGCCGGAGGCGCGGCCGCCGCGGGCGCCGCGCGCCAGGACCATCTGGTGCTCGGCGAGCTGGCGCCGCACCCGGCGGTCGACGACGGAGTCGAGGCGCTGGTCGACCTTGTCGAGGAACGAGTCGACGAGCGCCGACTCGTACTCCTCGCCCAGCTCTCTGCGGGCCTGCAGGGCGGCGTCGAGCTCCTTCTTGAGTTCGGCGTCCCCGAGGTCTCCGGGATCTCCGGCGGATACGACATCGCGTGCGCGTTCGCGGGCTTCCATACCCTCGAACGGTACGGAGCCGGAGACCCGGACGCAGTGGGGCTAACCCCCCTCTTGGCCGGCCCTCACGACAGCAGGGCCACGCCCCCGGAGTCCAGGTCGAAGCGGGCCGCGGCGACGACCGTTCCGCCGCCGCCGATCACCGGATCCGCGCGGAGCGTGTCCCGTACGGCACGGGCGTGGCGGCGCACCGTGTGCTCGGCCCAGTCGCCGGGCAGGTCGCGACAGGCGCGGGCGGCGGGCGCGATGGAGTCGACGAGGCGGCGCAGATGCCCGGGGGCGGGGGCGCCGACCGCGACGTGGGCCAGCGCGGCGGCGACCGCCCCGCACCGCTCGTGCCCGAGGACGAGGACGAGCGGCACGCCCAGTTCCGCGACCCCGAACTGCACGGACCCGAGCACGGCGTCGTCGAGCACCTCCCCGGCCGTCCTGATGCACAGCAGATCACCGAGCCCCTGGTCGAAGACCAGCTCGGGCGGTACGCGCGAGTCGATGCAGCCGACCACGACGGCGAACGGCTGCTGGGCGGCGGCGAGCACCTGGCGCACCCCGCGGCCCTGGTGCGGATGGCGTGAACGGCCCTGTGCGTAGCGGAGGTTGCCGTCGAGGAGCACGGTCAGGGACTCGTGGGCGGATCGGGGTCGCGGATACGGGGCGGCGACGGCCGGCCCGGGGGCCAGCGTGGCGAGAGCTGCCGTCGCCGTCAGGAAGATCCTGCGTTTCGGCACATATGCACCGTAGGGGCCCGTACGGTCACGAGCCATCCCCTGTCGGGAATTCTTGATCGTTCCGAATCCGGATCATGACCTGACCGAGATCGCGGACCCACCCTCCGTGACCGGTTCCAGGATCGTCTCGGCCGGCACGTGCGTGGTGTCCCGCCGGGCCAGCGCCCAGTACAGGACGGCCGGCACGACGAGGCCCACGATCCACGAGACGTCGGCGCCGCCGAGCGGTTCCACGAACGGCCCGGTGTAGAACGACGTGGCCAGGAACGGGAGTTGGGCCGCGACCCCGACCGCGTACGACACGAGCGCGTCCCACCGCCAGGCGCCGTAGCGGCCGCGCGGGTCGCTGAGGGCGGGGATGTCGTACTTCTCGCGCGAGATCAGGTAGAAGTCGACCAGGTTGATCGCGGACCACGGGGTGAAGAACGTCAGCAGGAACAGCAGGAAGTCCTTGAAGGAGGACAGGAAGCTGTCCTTGCCCGCCAGCGCCACCGCCGTGCCCGCGACCATGATGACCGCGATGTACGCGGCCCGGCCGCGCGGCGACAGCGTCCGCTGCCCGCGGAAGCCGCTGATGCCGGTCACCATCGACATGAACCCGCCGTACGTGTTGAGCACGTTGATGGTGAGCTTGCCGAGCGCGATCACGAAGTAGAAGAAGGACGCCACCAGGCCCGCGCCGCCGAGCGAGACGACGTAACCGACCTGGTCGTCGAGGAAGGCGCCGCCCGACGAGGCCGCGACCAGCACACCGAACGTCATCGACCACTGCGAGCCGAGCGCCGAGCCGGACAGCGTCCACCAGAACGTGGCCTTCGCGCTCGTCGTGCGCGGCAGATAGCGCGAGTAGTCGGCGACGTACGGGCCGAACGCGAGCTGCCACGACGCCGAGAGCGACATCGCGAGGAGGAACATCGGCAGCGAGAAGTGCGCGTCGCCGAGCAGTTCGCCGAGGTCGACGCGCTCGACGAGCCGAACCCCCAGGTACACGAAGGCCAGCGCGCAGATCACGCTCGCGACCCGGCCGAGGGCATGGATGACGCGGTAGCCGACGGCCGCCATGACCGCGGTGACGACCGCGAAGGCGATGATGCCGGTGGTGTCGCTCGTGTGGGTCAGCTCGGCCGTCGCCTGTCCGGCGAGCACGCTGCCGCTCGCGAAGAAGCCGACGTACATGAGGATGACCAGGAGCAGCGGGACGACGGCGCCCTTGACCCCGAACTGCGCCCGGGACTGGATCATTTGAGGCAGCCCGAGCTTCGGGCCCTGCGCCGAGTGGAGCGCCATGACGGCGCCGCCGAGCACATTGCCGAGCACGAGCCCGATCAGCGACCAGACGACGTCGCCGCCGAAGACGACGGCGAGGGCGCCGGTGACGACGGCCGTGATCTGGAGATTGGCGCCGAGCCAGAGCGTGAACTGGTGGAACGCGCGCCCGTGCCGCTCGCTGTCCGGGACGACGTCGATGGAGTGCTGCTCCACTACCGCTGCCATGGTGCGCTACCTCTTACTTCTTCTGCTTCTTGGTGAGCCCGTGCTGCTTCGCGTAGTCGTTCGCGACGTCCTCGGGGTCCTTCTTGTCCTTGTCGACGAGCCGGTTGAGCTCGGTCAGCTGCGCGGTCGTCAGGACGTTGCCGAGGCGCGCGAGGGCCTTGCGGACGGTCGAGTCGGCCTTGCGGTCGGCGATCAGCGGGACGACGTGCTGGCCGGGGATCAGGTTCTTGGGGTCGCTGAGCACGATCCAGTGGTTGGCGGCGATGTCGGTGTCGGTGGTGAACAGGTTCGCCACGTCGACGTCGCCCTTCTTGAGGGCGCCCTTCACCAACGGCCCCGAGGAGTCGAGGGACTTGAACTCCCTGAAGTCGACGCCGTACACGTCCTTGAGCCCTTCGGCGCCGACCTGCCGCTTCTTCACCTCCGGCGCCGCGCCGATGACGAGCTTGCCGTTGTGCTGCGCGAGGTCGGCAAGGGACTTGAGGCCGTACTTCTCGGCGGTCTCGCGGGTGACGACGAACGCGTCCGAGTCCTCGGCCATCCCGTAGGGCAGGATCTGCAGCCCGTCGGGGAGCGCGACGGCGAGCGCGTTCTGCATCTCGCCCTCCTCGGCGGCCGTGGACTTGGTGTCGAGGTAGTGCAGCAGGGCGCCCTGGTACTCGGGCAGCAGGTCGATGTCGCCGCCCTTGAGCGCGGGGATGAGGATCTCGCGGGTGCCGAGGTTGGGCCGCACGGTCGTCTTGACGCCGGCCGCTTCGAGGACGGCCGCGTACAGGTACCCGAGGACCTGGTTCTCGGTGAAGTTGGCGGTGCCGATGGTGACGCCGCCCTTGCTGGACCCGCCGCCCGATCCGCCCGAACTCCCCTGCCCGTCGAGGGAGGTGATGCCGCCGGAGCAGGCGGCGAGCGCGGGGACGGAGGCTGCCGCGGCCAGGCCGCCGAGGAGGGTACGTCGGTTCATGTGGGTGACTCCTAGGCGGACTTCAGGGTGGTCGGGCGGTGACGGAACAGCAGGCGCTGGAGGCCGGAGAGGGCCAGGTCGAGGACGACCGCGACGAGCGCGACGAGCACGGCCCCGCCGAGCACCTGCACGAGGTCGCGCTGGGCGAGCCCGTCGAAGACGTAGCGGCCGAGCCCGCCGAAGGAGACGTAGGCGGCGATGGTGGCGGTCGCGACGACCTGGATGAGCGCGAGCCTGAGCCCGGTCATGATCAGCGGCAGCGCGAGCGGCAACTCGACCTGGATCAGCACCTGGTGGGCGCGCATGCCCTGGCCGCGTGCGGCGTCGCGCACCTCCGGGTCGACGGCGGTCATGCCCGCGTACGTGTTCGTCACGATGGACGGCACGGCGAGCGCGACCAGCGCGATGTAGACCGGCCACATCGACAGGCCGCTGGCCAGGAAGACGAGGACGACGAGTCCGACGGTGGGCAGCGCGCGCCCGAAGGAGGAGAGGTTGATCGCGACGAAGGCGCCGCGTCCGGTGTGCCCGATCAGCAGCCCGACGGGCAGCGCGATCACGGCGGCGATGAGCGTGGCGAGCAGCGAGTACTGGAGGTGCTCGGCGAGCCGGTGCCCGATGCCGTCGCTGCCGGTCCACTGCTCGCCGCTGACGAGCCAGGACCCGAGGTTCTTGAAGAGTTCGTACATGGCGGTCAGGCCTTCCGGGTCCGGGTGCGGGTCCAGGGCGTGAGCAGCCGCTGCACGGCGACGAGGAGCGCGTCCGCGACGAGCGCGAGCAGCAGCGTGAGCACGACGCCGACGATCACCGGGGTCGGGAAGTTGCGCTGGAAGCCGTCGGTGAAGAGCTGGCCGAGGCCGCCGTCACCGATGTAGGTCGCCACGGAGACGAGGGAGATCGACATGACGGTGGCGATGCGGACGCCCGCCATGATCACGGGGAGCGCGAGCGGGAACTCGACCGTGAGGAGCGTGCGCAGCGGCCGCGTGCCCATGGCCTTGGCGGCCTCCTTCGTCTTCTGCGGTACGGAGTCCAGGCCCTCGACCGTGTTCCGGAGCAGTACGACGAGCGTGTAGATCGTCAGGCCGATGACGGTGGTGGTGCGGGTGAGCCCGGAGACCGGGAGCAGCAGCACGAAGACCGCGATCGACGGGATCGTGAACAGGACGTTCGAGAGCCCGAGCAGGAAGCCGCGCAGCGGCCGCACGCGGTGCGCGACGACGGCGAGCGGGAGGGAGATCAGCAGGCCGAGCCCGACGGCGGTGAGGGCGGCCTGGAGGTGGGAGACGGTGAGGGTGGTGAGGTCCGAGCCGTGCTCGGACACCCAGGTCCAGTCGATGGTCATGCGGCGCCCGCCCCGGCATCCGTCAGGGCCTGCGCGTGCGCGACTCCGGCCCGTCCGTGGATGTCGTCCCGGGAGGTGACCCCGGTCAGCACGCCATCCGCGTCGACGCGGGCCACCAGCCCCGCCGGGGACGCGACCGACTCGTTCAGCGCCGACAGCAGCGAGTCCCGGTCCCGCAGCGGGCGTACGGGCGTCTCGGCGCCCGTCTCCCGGTCGCGCCAGGCCAGCGGCTTGCGGGCCGCGTCCAGGGCCAGTTCCCAGGGGCCACCGTCCGGCGCGGGCCCCTGCGGTACGTCGCTCAGGTCGGTCAGGGACAGCAGCTTCAGGCCGCGCTCGGCGCCCAGGAAGTCCGCGACGAAGTCGTCGGCGGGCCGGGCGAGCAGCTCCGCGGGCGCGGCGCACTGCACGAGGTGGCCGCCCTCGCGGAACACGGCTATGCGGTCGCCGAGCCGGACCGCCTCGTCGATGTCGTGCGTGACGAAGACGATGGTCTTGTTCAACTCCTGCTGGAGGCGGAGCAGTTCGTCCTGGAGCTGGGTGCGCACGACCGGGTCGACGGCGCCGAACGGCTCGTCCATGAGCAGGACGGGCGGGTCGGCGGCGAGCGCGCGGGCCACGCCGACGCGCTGCTGCTGACCGCCGGAGAGCTGGTGCGGGTAGCGCTTGCCCATCTCGGCCGAGAGCCCGACCCGCTCCAGCAGCTCACCGGCGGCGGCCCGCGCCCTCTTGCGGCCCCAGCCGAGGAGCAGCGGCACGGTGGCGACGTTGTCGAGGACGGTGCGGTGCGGGAAGAGGCCCGCCTGCTGGATGACGTAACCGATGGAGCGGCGCAGCTCGGCCGCGTCCTGCTCCAGGACGTCGCGTCCGCCGACCCGGATGGTGCCGGAGGTGGGCTCGACCATGCGGTTGATCATCCGGAGGCTGGTGGTCTTGCCGCATCCGGAGGAGCCGACGAAGACGGTCACGCCCCCTTCCGGCATGTCGAGCGAGAGATCGTGGACCGCCGTCGTGCCGTTCGGGAACCTCTTGTGGACCGCTTCGAACTGGATCATGGAGCGCCTCTGGAGTCCTCTTGCCCGTCCTGCATATCGTCATGCAGAGTTCTTGGTGCGTGAATAGGTTGTCAATGCCCTCGTGTAAATCGCCGGTAAATCACCTGCGGATCGCCCCACATCGCCCGAACTGTGAGACACAGACGACTGTTTGAGGAGGAACAGCCCGTTATGCCCCCGAAGTCGTCCTCTGCGACACCCCTGGCCCCCGCCACCCGCCCCGTCGCCCAGCCCGTGGTCGTCCTCGACGGCCACGGCCTCCCGGTCGCCGACGTGGTCCGCCTCGCCCACGCCGCCGCGCGCCCGGTCCCCGGCACCGACGCCATGAAGCGGGTCGAGGAGTCCTGGAACGCGGCCCGCGAGATCGCCGCCTGGGGCCGCGTCTACGGGCGCTCGACCGGCGTCGGCGCCAACCGCTCCGAGGACGTGCCCACCGAGGCCGCCGCCGACCACGGCCTGCGCCTGCTGCGCAGCCACGCGGGCGCGATCGGCGACGAGCTGCCCGAGCGCGAGGTACGGGCGATGCTCGCGGTCCGCGCGAACCAGCTGCTCGCGGGCGGCGCCGGCCTGCGCCCCACCGTCGTCACGGCGCTGTGCGAGGCCTTGGCGAACGGCGCGCACCCCGCGGTCAACGAGCACGGCTCGGTCGGTACCGGCGACATCGCCCCGCTCGCCCAGATGGGCCTGGCGCTCGCGGGCGAACACCCCTGGCGCGGCAAGGGCACCCCGCCCGAGGCCCAGCCCCTCGACAACAACGACGCGCTGGCCCTGATCTCCTCCAACGCCCTCACCCTCGGCCAAGCCGCCCTCGCCCTGCACGAACTGCGCACCCTCCTGCGGGCCACGCAGCTCGTCGCCGCGATGAGCCTGATGGCGGTCGACGGCTCCTACGAGGCGTACGCGCTGCCGGTCCACGAGGCCCGCCGGCACCGGGGCAGCTACGACGTCGCGGCGAGCATGCGCGCGATCCTCGGCGCCGACGAGCGCCCCACCCCGCCGCTCGGCCGCATCCAGGACCCGTACGGCTTCCGCTGCGTGCCGCAGATCCACGGCCCGGCGCAGGACGCGGCGGACTCCCTCGAGGACGTCCTCACGGTCGAGATCAACGCGGCCGCGGAGAACCCGCTCATCTCCCCCGCGGACATGGCGGCGTATCACCACGGCGGCTTCTACATGGCCCAACTCGCCCTGGCCCTGGACCACTTCAGGCTGGCGATGACCCAGGTCGCCCGCCTGTCCACGTCCCGCCTCTCCACCCTGAACGAGCCGAACTTCACCCGCCTGCGCCCCTTCCTCGCGGACGGCGAGGCGGCGTCGTCGGGCGTGATGATCCTGGAGTACGCGGCCGGTGGCGCCCTCGCCGACCTGCGCGCCTTCGCGGCCCCCGCCTCGCTCGGCCACGCGGTCCTCTCCCGCGGCGTCGAGGAACAGGCCAGCTTCGCCTCCCTGGCGGCCCGTCAGACGCTGCGCCTGTGCGCGGCCTACCGCCAGGTCATCGGCTGCGAACTCGTCGCGTCGGTAAGGGCGTTGCGGCTGCGCGACCTCCGCCTCGACCCGGACCTTCCGGTCGGCCGCGCCTTCGCCCTGGCGGACGCGGAACTCGCTCCCGAGATGGCCGATCGCCCCCTGACGCTGGATGTGGAGCGAGCGGCGTCGATGCTGGACCGGTTCACGGAGTAGGCGTCGGCATGCGCTCCGCACAGCCTCCCCTGGGCGAGCGAAGCTCGCTCCAGGAGCGCGGGGAACTGCGCGAGAAGCCCCCACGCATTCGCACACGGCAATCAACCCCTGGCGCCCCGCCCCACCCCTGAATAAGCTCATGCACAACACAATCCCCGTGAATGGCACGAACGGGCCGGCGGGGCACGGACGGGGAGCCATGACCGAGCAGACCGAGCAGACCGGCAGGACCGGCGGAGCCACGGGCGGCCACAGTCCCGCCGCCCGCCTCCAGCACCTCTTCGAGGGCCACCGGCTCACCCCCACCCAGCGCCGCATCGCGCACTGCATGGTGCGGCGCGCGGCCGACGTGCCGTTCCTGTCCTCCGTCGAGCTGGCCGAGCTCGCCGGGGTCAGCCAGCCCTCCGTGACCCGCTTCGCGGTCGCCCTCGGCTTCGACGGCTACCCGGCGCTGCGCAAACACCTGCGCGAGGTCGCCCCCGCCGAACCGGCGTCCGCGACCAAGGCCAACGAGTACCAGCAGGCGGTGGAGGCCGAGATCGCGAATCTGCGCCACCTCGCCGACCTCCTCGCCGACCCGGCACCGGTCGAGCGCGCGGGCCGGCTGCTCGCCGCCTCCCGGCCGCTGCCGGTGCTCGGGCTGCGTGCCGCGGCCTCCCAGGCGTACGGGTTCTCGTACTTCGCGGCGAAGGTCCACCCGGACGTGCGCCTCCTCGACGAGGGCGGCACGATGCTCGCCGACCGCATCGACACGGCGGTGCGGGCCGGGGCCACGGCCCTGCTCTGCTTCGCGCTGCCCCGCCACCCGCGCGAGGTCGTCGACGCCCTCGCGCACGCGAAGTCGGCGGGCCTGACGGTGGTGACGGTCGCCGACTCGGCCTTCGCGCCCGTCGCCGCCCACTCCGATCTGCTGCTGCCCGCCGCGGTCGGCACCGGACTCGCCTTCGACACGGCGTGCGCGCCGATGCTGCTGGGCCGGGTCCTGCTGGAGGCCCTGTGCGACGGGCTGCCGGAGGCACAGGCGAGGCTGGAGGAGTTCGACGTACGGGCGGCCGAGCGCGGCCTCTTCGTGGAGTAACTCCCGTACCCGGGAAAAGAGTTGCGCGGGGACCGCCGCACCCCCTTTACGGGGGGCGGGACGACGGCGGTCCCCGCGGGGGACGTGTCCGGCCCGGTCAGGGCCTGGCCGGCACGTCCTGGGCGTCCATGGAGGTCCGGGAGCCGCTCCGGTTGTCCTTGACGCCGCTACGGTGTCGGCTGGGGCGGGGAGCCGCTCCCGCCCCTTCCGACATCCACTAATCTGCCGGACCCGTGTTAAGCGGGTGCTGCGCGCACGTGTCGCGCTCGTACCGTTTTCGCGAACCTCCCCGGCGCGGCCCCCGGGATCTACTTGACGGCGCCCTTCGCCAGGAACGCCAGCAGGTCCTGACGGCTCACCACACCGGTCGGTTTGCCCTCGACCAGCACGATCGCCGCGTCGGCGCGCCCGAGCACGCTCATCAGGTCCGCCACCGGCTCCCCGGAACCCACCTGCGGCAGCGGGGCCGACATGTGCTTCTCCAGCGGGTCGCCGAGGGAGGCCCGCTGGGCGAACAGGGCGTCGAGCAGCTCCCGTTCCACCACCGACCCGATGACCTCGGCGGCCATCACGTCCGGGTGCCCGGCCCCGGGCTTCACGATCGGCATCTGCGAGACGCCGTACTCCCGCAGCACGTCGATGGCCTCGCCGACCGTCTCCTCCGGGTGCATGTGCACGAGTTCGGGCAGGGCGCCGCCGGCCTTGTCCTTCATGACGTCGCCGACGCGCGCGCTCGGCCCGGTGTCCTCCAGGAACCCGTAGTCCGCCATCCACTCGTCGTTGAAGATCTTGCTGAGGTAGCCGCGGCCGCTGTCCGGCAGCAGCACGACCACGACGTCGTCGGGCCCGAGCCTCTCGGCGACCCGCAGCGCGGCGACGACCGCCATCCCGCAGGACCCGCCGACGAGCAGACCCTCCTCCTTGGCGAGGCGCCGCGTCATCTGGAAGGAGTCCTTGTCGGACACCGCCACGATCTCGTCGGCCACGTCACGGTCGTACGCCGTCGGCCAGAAGTCCTCACCGACGCCCTCGACGAGATACGGCCGCCCGGAGCCGCCCGAGTAGACCGAGCCCTCGGGGTCGGCGCCGACCACCTGGACCCGGCCCTCGCTCGCGTCCTTCAGATAGCGCCCCGTGCCGGAGATGGTGCCGCCGGTCCCGACCCCGGCCACGAAGTGCGTGATCCGGCCGTCCGTCTGCTTCCACAGCTCGGGACCGGTGGAGTGGTAGTGGGAGAGGGGGTTGTGCGGGTTGCTGTACTGGTCGGGCTTCCAGGCCCCCGGAGTCTCCCTGACCAGGCGGTCCGAGACGTTGTAGTACGAGTCCGGGTGCTCCGGGTCGACGGCCGTCGGGCAGACGACGACCTCGGCCCCGTACGCGCGCAGCACGTTGATCTTGTCGGTGCTCACCTTGTCGGGGCACACGAAGATGCACTTGTACCCCTTCTGCTGGGCGACGATGGCGAGCCCGACGCCCGTGTTGCCGCTGGTCGGTTCGACGATCGTGCCGCCCGGCCGCAGCTCCCCGCTCCGCTCGGCCGCCTCGATCATGCGCAGCGCGATGCGGTCCTTCACGGAACCGCCGGGGTTGAAGTACTCGACCTTGGCCAGGACGGTCGCCCGGAGCCCTTCGGTCACCTTGTTGAGCCTGACGAGCGGGGTGTTGCCGACGAGGCTGATCATCGAGTCGTGGATCTGCACGGTCTACTCCGGATCTCCTGTGGATCTCCTGCGTGGGGATGCGGCCAGCGTATTGCGCACACCGGGGCTTCATCTCCCATTGCGATTGACCGACGGTGATTACGGGGCAAGGAGTTCATGTGCCCGGAAAAGAGTCGCCCGGGTCGCGGAGTCGGGCAGTCGTCGAGGCAACAGAGGCAGGTGGCCGCGGAACATGTCGAGCAGGGCGAGGGTGGCACGGCGGATCGCCGCGGGCGCGGCGTACGGCGGTGGCGGGATCGGGCTCCTGGGCGCCGCAGCGGTTGGGGTGGTGCTCGCGGAGGTGCAGATGGCACGCCGCCAGGTCGGCAACCACGGCACGGATCCGGTCCATGTGCCGTCCGCGGACGGGCGGTACGGCAGGACCTTCGGCACCGCGGGCGCCGCGGCGCTGCGGTTCGCGGTGCTCGGTGACTCCACGGCCGCCGGGCAGGGCGTGCACCGGGCCCGGCAGACCCCGGGCGCGCTGCTCGCGTCGGGCCTCGCGGCGGTGGCCGAGCGCACGGTGGAACTGCGCAACGTGGCGCTGCCCGGCGCCATGTCCGACGACCTCGACCGGCAGGTCGCGCTGATCCTCTCCGACCCGGACTGGCGGCCCGACGTCTGCGTGATCATGATCGGCGCGAACGACGTCACGCACCGGATCCCGGCGACCAAGTCGGTACGTCATCTGTCGGCCGCGGTACGGCGGTTGCGCACCGCCGGCGCCGAGGTGGTGGTCGGCACGTGCCCGGATCTCGGCTCGGTGGAGCCGGTGCAGCAGCCGTTGCGCTGGATCGCCCGGCGCGCCTCGCGGCAGCTCGCGGCGGCGCAGACCATCGGCACGGTGGAGCAGGGCGGGCGGACGGTGTCCCTGGGTGACCTGCTCGGCCCGGAGTTCTCCGCGAACCCGCGCGAGCTCTTCGGTCCCGACAACTACCACCCCTCCGCGGAGGGGTACGCGACGGCGGCGATGGCCATGCTGCCCACGCTGTGCGCGTCCCTCGGCCTGTGGCCCGAGGAGGAGCGGCCGGACGTCTCCCGCTCGGAGGGCTTCCTGCCGGTCGCCCGGGCGGCGGCGCGGGCCGCGGCGGAGGGGGGCACCGAGGTCACCGGCGCGATGCCCACGGGGCCGCGCGGTCCGTGGGCCCTGCTCAAGCGACGTCGCCGCCGCCGCGTCCACACCCAGGACCCGACCCCGGTCGGCTCCTAGCCCCGGCGCGGGGTGAGCGCTTCAGGGGGCGGTCACCTCGGCGCCGTACGCGGCTGACCGCCCGGTGGGGCTTCTCGCGCAGTTCCCCGCGCCCCTTACGGGGCTCGTCCTCGCCCGCGTTCCCAGCGCGCCGGGAGGGCGCATTTCTCCGGCCCCGATGAACCGCTCGACCCGCGGAGCGCTGAGCAAGCGCTTAGAAAAATGCGGCAGGGGTCACACGGCCAGGGCAGTGACCCGCGCCATACGTACGGGTAACTTCCCAGACGGTCCGCCCGAAAAGCGCCACCGCACTCGAACCCTCTGGAGCCGTGATGCCCGAAGCAGTGATCGTCTCAGCAGCCCGTTCCCCGATCGGCCGCGCCTTCAAGGGCTCCCTGAAGGATCTGCGCCCTGACGACCTGACCGCCACGATCATCCAGACCGCCCTCGCCAAGGTCCCCGAGCTGGACCCGCGCGACATCGACGACCTGATGCTCGGCTGCGGCCTGCCCGGCGGCGAGCAGGGCAACAACCTCGGCCGCATCGTCGCCGTGCAGATGGGCATGGACCACCTGCCCGGCTGCACCGTCACCCGCTACTGCTCCAGCTCCCTGCAGACGACCCGCATGGCGCTGCACGCCATCAAGGCGGGCGAGGGCGACGTCTTCATCTCGGCCGGTGTCGAGATGGTGTCCCGCTTCGCCAAGGGGAACTCGGACTCGCTGCCCGACACCCGTAACCCCTTCTTCGCCGAGGCGGAGGCCCGCACCGCGGCCGTCGCCCAGCAGGAGGGCACTTCCTGGCACGACCCGCGCGAGGACGGCCTCGTGCCGGACGCGTACATCGCGATGGGCCAGACCGCCGAGAACCTGGCCCGCCTCAAGGGCATCACCCGCGAGGAGATGGACGCCTTCGGCGTGCGCTCCCAGAACCGCGCCGAGGAAGCCATCAAGAACGGCTTCTGGGAGCGCGAGATCACCCCGGTGACGACCCCCGACGGCACGGTCGTCAGCAAGGACGACGGCCCGCGCGCCGGCGTCACCCTGGAGGGCGTGGCCGGGCTCAAGCCGGTCTTCCGCCCGGACGGACTCGTCACGGCCGGCAACTGCTGCCCGCTGAACGACGGCGCCGCCGCCCTCGTGATCATGAGCGACACCAAGGCGCGCGAGCTGGGCCTGACCCCGCTCGCCCGCGTCGTCTCCACCGGCGTCTCCGGCCTGTCCCCCGAGATCATGGGCCTGGGCCCGGTCGAGGCCAGCAAGCAGGCGCTCCAGCGCGCCGGGCTGACCATCGGCGACATCGACCTGGCCGAGATCAACGAGGCGTTCGCCGCGCAGGTCATCCCGTCCGCCCGCGAGCTGGGCATCGACGAGGACAAGCTGAACGTGAACGGCGGCGCCATCGCCGTCGGCCACCCCTTCGGCATGACCGGCGCCCGCATCACCGGCACGCTGATCAACAGCCTCCAGTTCCACGACAAGCAGTTCGGCCTGGAGACCATGTGCGTCGGCGGCGGCCAGGGCATGGCGATGGTCATCGAGCGCCTGAGCTGAGACAGCCCCGAAGCCTGAGTCGGCCGGGACCGGTCCTTGACCGGAATCCGTCTACTCAATCGTGATCCAATCTCCCCCATGATGTGATCCGCGTCATGGGGGAGAACGATTTTCGCAGGTCAGCGCGTACCCAGGCCATACCGGGCCTAAACGCCCGGCCAAAAGACCTGTCCAATTCGTGACGTAATGCACTGACAGCTGGTTCGTCCAGGCTTCAAGCTGATGTAGGAAGTCGGGGGTCGACTTGAAACCGGGAGTACGTCAGTGAGCGCCATGCCTGCCACCCTCAGTGTCCTGCTGCTCGCCTCGGCCGCTGCCACGGCCGTCGGCGCCGTCACTCTGCACCATGTGCGGGGTCTGCGCCGGCAGATCGTGGACCTGAGAGACGAGCTGGCCCGGGACCGCGCCGTCGGCGCGCGCCCCGCGACCGTCCCGGCGGCCCGCACCACCCCGGACACCGACGCGATACGCGAGGCCGTCGCCGACGCCCTCGCCGAGGAGCGGGAGCGGGAGCTGGCCGAGGCGCGGGCGTTCTGGGCGGCGCAGGAGGCGCGGGACGGCTCCGACCTGCCGCCGTTCCTCGCGGGCGGCGCGCTCGGCGAGGAGCTCTTCATGCCCCGGCAGGCGGACTTCGCGGGCCTCGAACCGGTCGTCGAGCCGGTGCTCGAGCCCTCCCTGGAGTCGGAGGACGAGTTCGCCGACGAGTCCCCTGAGCTGGCCGCGGCCCGCCGCCGCCACCCCTCGCACCCCGACTTCGTCCCGGTGCAGGCCGAGGTCTCCGGGATCGCCGGGGGCGTCGGCGACCACGAGCGCACGGTGGCCTGTCTGGAGGAGCTGGCGCAGGCGCGCACGGCCCTCGCGGACGTCCGCCCCGGGCCGCTCGGCACGCTCGACGTCTACGTCTTCGCCGACGGCACGACCCTGTGCATGACCCCGGGCCACCGCGAGACGGCGGAGCAGCTCGCCGCGGCGCTGCGGGCCGGTGACACCCCGGTCCTGCTCGGCGGCTCCGGCATCTCGGGCGCGTACGCCCTGACCTTCGAGTGCGGCTCGGGCAGCGTCTACATCCTCGCGGACCGCGTCATAGCGTCGGCCTGATCCCCGGCCGGGGAACCGCGCGAGAAGCCCCGCCGGCCCGTAGCCGCTAGACCCCGGCCCGCTTCATCCCCGCCTCGACCATCTCGACGGCCCGGGCCAGGTCCTCCGCGTCACGCAGAGCCACCCCCAGGTCCCGCCCCGCGACGGTGAGTTGGTCCGCCGCGGCGAACATCCCCGCGTCCGGCATCTCCCGCACCTCGGCCCCGGGCGCCTCCAACCGCTGGGCCCACGCGGCGAGTTCCCTGGCCAGCTCCAGTGCCGCCGCGGCGGCACCCCGCTGCAGCCGGCTCTGGGGAGCGGCCCGGAGCCGATCCGCGAACTGATCCACCACGGCAGTCAAAGACGTCGTATCAAGCACGCGGTAACGGTAGCTGTTTACAAGCCGGGACGGGTCAGGCACGGTGGCGTGAAGGACCGGCCACATCGAAGCGTTCCGGAGGCGCCGATGTCCCAAGTCTTCTCCGAGGAGACCCACCGCAATCTGCTGGCTCGCATCCCCCACTGCACCGGTCGTGAAGTCTCCGACTGGCTGCGCACCGTCGAAGAAGGCCCCTGCTTCCTTCGCTTCGAAGAGAAGGTCAGCTGGCTGCGCGGGGAGCACGACCTCGCGTACGGCCACGCCAAGGCAATCGTCCACGAGTACGACCTCAGGCGCGCCGCACGGCGCTTCGGTTAGCCGCACACCACTCCCCCAGACAGCAAAGGGCCCGCGCACCGGAAGGTGCGCGGGCCCCGGACTGCCGAGGGGACTACTAGTCGTTGCCCTGCAGGATCGCGATGAGCCGCAGGAACTCCATGTAGATCCAGACCAGCGTCATGGTCAGACCGAACGCGGCGAGCCACGCCTCTTCCTTCGGGGCGCCGTACGCGATGCCGTCCTCGACCTGCTTGAAGTCCAGGGCCAGGAAGCACGCGCCGAGCAGGATGCCGATGACGCCGAACAGGATGCCGAGCGGGCCGCTGCGGAAGCCGAGGCCGTCACCGCCGCCGAAGACGGCGAACAGCAGGTTCACGGCCATCAGCAGGATGAAGCCCATCGCCGCGGCCATCACGAAGCCGTAGAAGCGGCGGTTGACGCGGATCCAGCCGGCCTTGTACGCGACGAGGACGCCGACGAACACGGCCATCGTGCCGATGACGGCCTGCATGGCCGCGCCGCTCGCGATGTGGGTGTCCACGACGTTGGACACCACGCCGAGGAAGACACCCTCGAGGGCGGCGTACGCCAGGATGATCGGCGGGGACGCCTTGCGCTTGAAGGCCTGGACGAAGCCCAGGACCATCGCCACGAGGCCCGCGCCGATCGCGATGCCGTACGACTTGCCGATGTTCGCTTCGTCGACCGGCAGGAACGCCCAGGCGAGCGCGGCCGTGACGACCAGCAGGCCCAGCGTGGTGGCGGTACGCACGACGACGTCGTCCATCGTCATGCGACCGGTGGTGACCGGCGCCTGCGGAGCGCCGTACTGCACGTCCTGCTGCGCGTACGGGTTCTGCGCGTACGGGTTGCCGGCGGGGGCCTGCGCGTAGGGGTTCCCCTGCGCCGTGCCGACAGCGGGGCCCCCGGCCTGCGGCTGCGCGTTGAACTGCGCGTAGCCGTTGTCGCGGCTGAACCCCCGTCGCGAGAAGACCGGGTTGCTGCTCCTCATTTCACTCCTCCGTGGCCACCGGATATGGCCTTGCCATCAAGAGTAATGGTCTGGCAAAGATCCGATCCTAGTGCTCAAGGAGGATCTTTCCCATCCTGTTACGAGGAACGCCGCACTGGCCTGCGTTGTTCCGCTCACCGAGGGATCACCGGGCGGTCACAGAGCGAAGCCGGTGTATGCCTCGGCGAGATCGGCCTCCGCGGACCCGGACGTGGTCACGCGGTCGAGCCGGGCCAGCTGGATCCTGTCGTCGAAGGCGGTGGCGTCGGGCGCGCGGTGCAGCATCGTCGTCATCGCGTAGCTGAACCGCTCGGCCTGCCACACGCGCCGCAGACAGGTCTCGGAGTAAGCGTCCAGGGCGGTCGCGTCCCCCTTCTCCCGGTACGCGATCAGCGCGCGGGCGAAGGTGACGACGTCGCCGACCGCCAGGTTGAGACCCTTGGCGCCGGTCGGCGGGACGATGTGGGCCGCGTCCCCGGCGAGGAAGAGCCGGCCGTGCCGCATGGGCTCGTGGACGTAGGACCGCATGGGGGTGACCGACTTGGACGTGACCGGTCCGCGCGCGAGGCGCCAGTCCGGGTCGTCGACCTCCAGGCGGCGGTCCAGCTCGTCCCAGATCTCCTCGTCGGCCCAGTCGTCGGCGTCGGTGCCCTCGGGGACCTGGAGGTAGGCGCGGGTGACCGAGGGGGACCTCATGCTCAGCAGCGCGAAGCCGCGGTCGCTGCGGGCGTAGACCAGCTCGTCGTGGGAGGGGGCGACATCGGCGAGGATGCCGAGCCAGCCGAACGGGTACGTGCGCTCGTACGTGCGCGAGACCGACTCCGGGACGGCCTGCCGTGCCACGCCCCAGAAGCCGTCGCAGCCGACCACGTAGTCGCAGTCGAGGACGTCCTCGCGGCCTTCGTGACGGAACCGGATCCGCGGGGCCGGGGTGTCCGCGCCCTCCACGGCGAGCGCCTCCGCCTCGAACAACAGCGGCCCGCCGTCGACGAGTTGAGCGGCTATCAGATCCTTGCAGACCTCCGTCTGCGCGTAGACCATCACCTGCCGACCGCCGGTCAGAGCCGGGAAGTCGACGCGGTGGCGGCGGCGGTCGAAGCGCAGCTCGATGCCGTCGTGCGGGAGGCCCTCGCGGTCCATGCGGGCGCCGACGCCCGCCTCGCGCAGCACGTCGACGGTGCCCTGCTCCAGGATCCCGGCGCGCTGGCGCTGCTCGACGTACGCGCGGTCACGGCTCTCCAGGACCACGGACTCGATCCCTGCGTTGTGCAGAAGCCTGGCCAGGAGCAGCCCCGCCGGGCCTGCTCCGACGATGCCGACGGTGGTGCGCATACGGATCCCCTCGCGTCATTGCGTGTGGTGCGTTCGCTTGCGTTCGCCTGGTGAACTTTCGTTCAAAGAACGCTTGTGGGGGATCTTCCGCCCGCTCGCGCACGGGTGTCAATGGGTCTTGGGCAGCACACCCGGCCTGATCTCGACGCGGACGCTGCTGTCGTCCGCGATGACATAGACGGGATCGGTCCCGCGCCGCCAGTGCACGGGCAGCAGGTAGTAGCGGTGACCGCGCTCGATCAGCAGCCGCAGGCCCTCGTAGCGGTACCGGTAGTGGGCCCCCTCGCCCAGGTCCTGGCCGCCCGGACCCGGCGGCGCGATGGACAGCCGGTCGGTGCTCAGGATGACCACGGAGGGGCGGCGCACGATCAGGGCCGCATCGGATCCGGCGTCCTGCCGGCCGAGCTGCCCCGCCACGAGCGCCACGACCCAGACCAGGAACAGGCCCGCGAGGAGCAGCGACACGGTCCGCTCCCAGATGGCGCGCGGGCCCGCCGCGGGCGCCTGCCCGAGCAGCAGCCCGCCCACGACGAGCAGCGGCGCCGCCCATCCGTAGGGCTGGATCCACCGCCACAGCAGCAGGAGCAGGGCGCCCGCGGCGACCGGCACGAGGTGAGCCCGGGCGACCGCCCGCCCGGCTCCGCGCAGCCGCTCGATGTGCCGCGCGGGAATCCGAAGCACCGTCAGAAGCCGTGGCAGCGCGGGCACGAGGAGCAGCAGCGTGAGGATCTCCAGGACCGGCAGGGTGGCAAGTCGCAGGCTGCGCATGACCAGTTCGAACGTGTCGAAGCCGACGGCGAAGGAGTCCAGTCGGAAGTAGCCGAAGTACGCGTTGGCGTAGATGTAGCCCGCGTAGAGCATCAGCCCGGCGATGAACGACCCCGCTCCCACAACGGAGTTGATGAGATCCATGCGCAGTACGCCCGACCGCGCCGGTCCAGGAGCGGGAGTGGGAGTGGGAGTGGGCGCGGGCGCGGGGGCGCGAACCGGGGGTACGGCCGCCGGAGGGTCCGGCCGCGGCCGGGGCACGTTCGGCGGGTACGGCGGTGGTGACGGTACGGGCCCGGTCACCTGGCGGCCCGTCAGCTCTCGCCGGGGGCCGGTGCGCCGGTGTCCGGGTAGGGGGACCGGTCCCCCTCCGGATCCGGGCTCGTGGTCCCGGGCGTCGGACACTCCCCGGTCAGTTCGTCGGGGCTCGCCGTCCCGCCGGGGCAGGTGGTGGGCGGCCCGCCGCTGACTCCCGGCCCCGGCCCGGTCGACGGCCCCGTGTCCGTGGGTGGTGGCTGCACCGGCGGCACGCCCGGGTCACCGGCGCCCCCGTCGGTCGCCGAGGTCACCGCGCCCGGGTCACCGGCGCCCCCGTCGGTCGCCGAGGTCACCGCGCCCGGGTCCCCCACGCCCGGTGCCGACGCACCACCCGCTCCGCCGCCCCCGTCGTCGCCCGAGCCGCCCCCGCCGCCCGAGCAGCCGCCCAGGCAGAGGGCCGCGCCCACGAACGCACTCACCACCGCGTACCGAACCAGAGACGACCGACGCATGAGCCATTCCCCCGTGCCCTGCAGGTTTCCCGGACACCAGGATGGCAGCGCGGACCGTGCCAGGAGCACGTCTCACACGCAATCCCTCAAATGTGAGAGAGCAGGGAAGCGAGGGGAAGGAGTGCGGAGATGTCGGAGGTGCCCGGAACAGGACTTGAACCGGTACGCCCGCGAAGGGCAGCGAGGTTTAAGCTCGCCGTGTCTGCATTCCACCATCCGGGCAGGCTGAGCGGCTCCGCGTCGACCTTCCGAGACTATCCGGCGGCATCCCCCGATCAGCGGAACAACAGCCCGATGTTGTCTTATTTTATTGACGTCTGAGGGTGCATCAGCCCATGACAGGAGCCATCCGCACTTGCCGGAGGCCCTTCCACCGATGTGTGCCGTTGCTCGCGGATTGACGGAATTTCACCTCCGTCCCACGGCCGGAGCGGCCGCTTCCCCTCGGGGTTCCCCCTCATCCCCAGGTATGACACGGGCGCCGCCGGTCCGCCCGAAGTCGCCCCTTCGAACGGGATCTGCGGCTGACTTCACGGCGTCGATCGGCAAGGACGATGGAACAGTCCCCGGAAGTCGTCCCGACAGGAGCCCCACCCGTGACCACCACCCCTCTCGCAGGCCGGACCACCACGGCGGCCGCCCGTGCCACGGATCTCTCCAAGATCTACGGACAGGGTGAGACCCAGGTGGTCGCGCTCGACCGGGTCTCCGTCGAGTTCCGGCAGGCCGAGTTCACCGCGATCATGGGCCCGTCCGGCTCCGGCAAGTCGACGCTGATGCACTGCGTCGCGGGCCTGGACACCTTCTCCTCCGGCTCCGTCCGCATCGGCGAGACCGAGCTGGGCTCGCTCAAGGACAAGCAGCTCACCAAGCTCCGCCGCGACAAGATCGGCTTCATCTTCCAGGCGTTCAACCTGCTGCCGACGCTGACCGCCCTGGAGAACATCACGCTCCCCATGGACATCGCGGGCCGCAAGCCCGACAAGCAGTGGCTGGAGAACGTGATCCAGATGGTGGGCCTCTCCGGCCGCCTCGGCCACCGCCCCGCGCAGCTCTCCGGCGGCCAGCAGCAGCGCGTCGCCGTGGCCCGCGCGCTCGCCTCCCGGCCCGACATCATCTTCGGCGACGAGCCCACCGGAAACCTGGACTCGCGCTCCGGCGCGGAGGTCCTCGGCTTCCTGCGCAACTCCGTCCGCGAGCTCGGCCAGACCGTCGTCATGGTCACGCACGACCCGGTCGCCGCGGCCTACGCGGACCGGGTGATCTTCCTGGCCGACGGCCGGATCGTCGACGAGATGCACGGCCCGTCGGCGGACACGGTCCTGGACCGCATGAAGCGGTTCGACTCCAAGGGCCGCACGAGCTGAGGCTCGCGGGGAGACGCGCGAGCCACCACGGCGCACCCCGCACTCGCAGACCGACCACAGCCCCTACGGCGTCTGGGTCCTGTCTTCAAACTCCCGTCTGCCTCGCCCTCCGGGCGACGACGGGAGTTTGCAGACAGGCCCCAGACGCCGGGCCGGGGCATCGCCCCGCCGAACCCTGGACTGGCAGAAACCCATGTTCCGTACAGCCCTGCGCAACGTGTTCGCGCACAAGGCCCGCCTCCTGATGACGGTGCTCGCCGTCATGCTCGGCGTCGCCTTCGTCAGCGGCACCCTCGTCTTCACCAACACCATCTCCTCCGCCCTGGAGAAGTCCTCCGCCAAGGGCTACGACAACGTCGACGTCGCCCTCACCCCCGGCCGGACCGAGGCCAAGGGCGACAAGGTCGGCGAGGACGCGAAGCTCACCGACGCCGCCCTGAAGAAGGCCGGGAGCGTGCCCGGCGCCGCCTCGGCGACCGGCGTCGTCAGCGGCTACGCGGCCGTCGCCGACCAGGACGGCAAGCTCGTCGGCAACGGCTTCTCGACCAAGGGCGGCAACTACGCGGGCTCCGCCGGCAAGGCCGACGCCCGCTACCCGCTGAGCGAGGGCGCCGCCCCGCACGGCGCGCACCAGGTCGCCCTCGACGCCGAGACCGCGAAGCGCGCCGGCTACAAGATCGGCGACCAGGTCCGGATGTCCGTCGACGGCCCGGTCCTGACCCCGACCCTCACCGGCGTCTTCACCACGGACGACGGCGAGGTCGCCGCCGGCGGCTCGCTCGCCCTGTTCGACACGGCGACCGCGCAGCAGCTGTTCCACAAGCCCGGCCAGTACGACGAGATCCAGGTGAAGGCCGCGGCGGGCACGAGCCAGGACCGGCTGAAGAGCGAGCTCGACAAGGCGCTCGGCACCACCGCGGTGGACAGCGAGACCGGCCGGAAGCTCGCCGCCGACCAGGCCGAGCAGATCTCTTCGTCGATGAGCTCGATGAAGACGATGCTGCTGATCTTCGCGGGCATCGCGCTCTTCGTCGGCATCTTCATCATCGCCAACACCTTCACGATGCTGGTCGCCCAGCGCACCAAGGAGCTGGCCCTGCTGCGCGCGGTCGGCGCCTCGCGCCGCCAGGTGACGCGCTCGGTCCTCCTCGAAGCCTTCTTCGTGGGCGCCGTCGCCGCCGTCACCGGCCTCGCGGTCGGCATCGGCATCGGCGCGGGCATGCGGTCGCTGATGAACTCGACGGGCGCGATCATCCCGGACGGACCGCTGGTCGTCTCCGTGGGCACGGTCGTCTCCGCCCTCGTCGTCGGCGTCCTCATCACGATGCTGGCCGCCTGGCTGCCGGGCCGCCGCGCCGCGAAGATCCCGCCGGTCGCCGCGATGAACGCGGTGCACGCCGCCCCGACCGCCAAGTCCCTGGTCCTGCGCAACACGCTGGGCGCGCTGGTCTCGGCCGCCGGTGTCGTGGCCGTGCTCGCCGCGACGACCATGAAGGGCTCCGACGGGCAGATGCCGATGGGCCTGGGCGCCGCCCTGCTCGTCATCGGCGTCTTCATCCTCACCCCGCTGCTGTCCCGCCCGCTGATCGCGGCCGCCGCCCCGGTGCTGCGCGCCTTCGGCATCTCCGGCAAGCTGGCCCGCCTGAACTCGGTCCGCAACCCGCGCCGCACCGCCGCCACCGCCTCGGCCCTGATGATCGGCCTGACCCTGATCACCGGCCTCACCGTGATCGCGGGCAGCGTCCAGGGCGCCATCAACAAGATGGCGGCCGACTCGATCAAGGCGGACTACGTCGTCTCCATGGCGAACGGGAACGCGCTCTCCCCCGACGTCCTGAAGACCCTCGACGGCACCTCCGGCGTCACCGCCGCCACCGGCCTGTCCAACTCCCCGTCCCGGATCGACGGCGACACCGAGTACCTGACCGGCGTCAACGGCAAGACGATCGACCAGCTCGCCCGACTGACGCTGAAGAACGGCGCGTTCACCGTCGGCGGCTCGAACGTCGTCGTCGACGACAAGACGGCGAAGGACCACGGCTGGAAGACCGGCTCGACCTTCACCACCGCCTACGAGGACGGCGAGAAGCAGCGCCTCACGGTCGCGGGCGTCTACGAGGGCAACGAGATGATGCGGGGCGTCCTGCTCGACTCCGCGACCCTGAACCCGCACGTCGACGGCGCCGTCACCGACATGCAGGTCATGGTGAAGATGTCCGGCGGCGCCACCGACGCCAACCAGGACCGGCTCACCAAGGCGCTCGGCGAGAACCCGGCGATCCAGGTCCAGGACAAGCAGGACATCTCCAACCAGATCGCGCAGATGTTCACGCTGATGCTGAACATGCTCTACGGCCTGCTCGCCATGGCGGTCATCGTCGCCGTCCTCGGCGTGATCAACACGCTCGCCATGTCGGTCTTCGAGCGCCAGCAGGAGATCGGGATGCTCCGCGCGATCGGCATCGACCGCAAGGGCATCAAACGCATGGTCCGCCTGGAGTCCCTGGTGATCTCGCTCTTCGGCGGCGTGCTCGGCATCGGCCTGGGCGTGTTCTTCGGCTGGGCGGCAGGACAGCTGATCGGCAACAGCATGTCGACGTACGAGCTGATCCTGCCCTGGGGCCGGATGGGCCTCTTCCTCGCGCTCGCCGCGGTCGTCGGCATCCTGGCGGCCCTGTGGCCGGCCCGCCGCGCGGCCCGCCTGAACATGCTCGCGGCCATCAAGTCCGAGTAGCGGAGGCGCGGTTACGCGCAAGGGGCGCCCGGTGAGATCCACCGGGCGCCCCTTCGCGCGTACCGGACCTAGTTCCAGGTGCGCGCCCGCAGCGGCATCCCCGACGCCCCGCTCTCCGGCGTCTTCACGGCCAGGATCTGGTTGACCCCGATGCGGTTGCGCTCGAAACTCAGCGCGGAGGCGGCCATGTAGAGGCGCCAGATGCGGGCCCGGCCGGGGCTGACCAGCGTGAGGGCCTCCTTCCAGCGGGCCTCCAGGTTCCGCACCCACTCGCGCAGGGTGAGGGCGTAGTGCTCGCGGATCGCCTCGATGTCACGGACCTCGAACCCGGCCCGTTCAAGCAGCCCCGCGGTCGTGCCGACGGGGGCCAGCTCCCCGTCGGGGAACACGTACGCGTCGATGAACTCGTCGACCTCGTACGCCGATTCGTCCATCTGCGGCCGCCGCGCGATCTGGTGGTTCAGCAGCCGGCCGCCCGGCTTCAGCAGGGCGTACAGATCGCTCGCGTACTCCAGGTACCGCTCGCTGCCCACGTGTTCGGCCATCCCGATGGAGGAGATCGCGTCGTACGGGCCGTCGCGCACATCGCGGTAGTCCTGTACGCGGATCTCGATCCGGTCGGTGAGGCCCTCGTCGGCGACGCGCTTCCTGGCGAACGCGGCCTGCTCCTGCGAGAGGGTGACGCCGACGACGGTGACACCGTGCTCGCGGGCCGCGTGGATGGCCATGGAGCCCCAGCCGCAGCCGACGTCGAGCAGCCGCATCCCGGGCTTCAGGCCGAGCTTGCGGGAGATCAGCTCCAGCTTGTCGCGCTGGGCGGTTTCGAGGGTGGCACCCGGCGACCCGGGGTCCTCCCAGTACGCGCACGAGTAGACCATCGAGGGGCCGAGGACCAGCTCGTAGAAGTCGTTGCCGACGTCGTAGTGGTGGCTGATGGCCTGCTTGTCGCTGCCCTTGGTGTGGAGGTGGAGGCGGCCCCTGCGGCGCATCTCCTCGGCGGGCGGGGCGGGGGGCGGGAACGGGCCCGCCAGCTTCAGCAGCTCCCGCACGCCGGCCCGCACCTGGGGGTCCTTCAGGGCCTCCGCGAGGCTCCTGCGCGGGGCGTCGTCGTCGTGCTCCCAGAGGAGGCCCGCCATCACGTCCAGGGCCTCGTACAGGTCGCCGTCCACGTCCAGCTCACCGGCCACCCAGGCGCGGGCGAGGCCCAGTTCGCCCGGTTTCCACAGGAGGCGGCGCAGGGCGCGGCGACTGCGGACGACGAGGACGGGCGCGTCCGGGGGGCCGGTCTCCGAGCCGTCCCAGGCGCGCAGGCGCACGGGGAGTTCAGTGCCGAGCAGCTGCTCGGCGAGGTTCTTCAGCCGCTGTGCGGCGTCCTGCATGGCGCACACCTCCGTGACGTCGGAAACCCCGGATGTCCCGGGCCGGTCCAACAGCAGGTAAACACCAACCGGGCACTCCCGCAGTCCCGTTATCCGGTCACGGATGAGCAAAATACATGTAGACACCATGTAGTCGCGTGGGGCGACGGCACGCGAAAACGCCCGAAGGGACCCCCCGCACCACGGATGGCGGGCGGCCCCTTCGGGCGTGAGCTACGGAGCGGTCAGGAGGCCTTGGCCTCGGCCTTCTTCTCCTCGGTCTTCTTCTCTTCCGCCTTCGGCGCGGGCGCCGGCTTGGCGGCCTCGTAGAACTCCTCGCGCGGAGTCTCCAGGGCGCCGAGCGCGGTGATGTCGCGCTTCTGGAACATGTTGATCGTCCACTCGGCGATCACGCGCACCTTGCGGTTGTAGGTCGGCATGGCCAGACCGTGGTAGCCGCGGTGCATGTACCAGGCGAGACGGCCCTTGAGCTTGATCTTCATCTTGCCCATGACGATCATCGCGACGCCCTTGTGGAGGCCGAGACCCGCCACCGCACCCTTGTTGGCGTGCTTGTACTCGCCCTGCGGGAAGCCCCGCATGCCCGAGATCACGTTGTCGCCGAGGACCTTGGCCTGGCGCATGGCGTGCTGGGCGTTCGGCGGGCACCAGGCGTTCTCGTTGCCCGCGGCGCGGCCGACGAGGTCCGGGACCTGGGCGTTGTCGCCCGCGGCCCAGATGTAGTCGGTGCCCTGCACCTGGAGGGTGGCGGCGGTGTCCACGTGGCCGCGCGGGCCGAGCGGGAGACCGAAGCGGGCGAGCGCCGGGTTCGGCTTGACGCCGGCCGTCCACACGATGGTGTTGGCGTCGACCTCGAGGCCGTTGGAGAGCACCACGTGACCGTCGACGCAGGACGGCATGGTGGTCTTCAGGTAGACCTCGATGCCGCGCGACTCCAGGTGCTTGCGACCGTACGTACCGAGGTCGGGACCGACCTCCGGCAGCACCTTGTCGGCGGCGTCGACGAGCACGAAGCGCATGTCCTCGCGCTTCACGTTCTTGTAGAACTTGGCCGCGTCGCGCGCCAGGTCCTCGACCTCACCGATGGTCTCGGCGCCCGCGAAGCCACCGCCGACGAAGACGAAGGTGAGCGCCTTGCGGCGGATCTCCTCGTCGGTCGTCGACTCGGCCTTGTCGAGCTGCTCGAGCACGTGGTTGCGCAGGCCGATGGCCTCCTCGACGCCCTTCATACCGATGCCCGCCTCGGCGAGGCCCGGCGTCGGGAAGGTGCGGGAGACCGCGCCGAGCGCGATCACCAGGTAGTCGAAGGGCACCTCGTACGCCTCGCCGACGAGCGGCGAGACCGTGGCGACCTTGCGGTCCTGGTCGATGGTGGTGACGCGGCCGGTGAGAATCTCGGCTCCCGGCACAGCGCGTCGCAGCGGGACGACGACGTTGCGCGGCGAGATGCTGCCGGCGGCGGTCTCGGGGAGGAAGGGCTGGTACGTCATGTACGAGCGCGGGTCCACGACCGTGACGGTCGCTTCCGCGTAACGCATCTTCTTGAGGATGCGACGCGCTGCGTACAGGCCTACGTACCCACCCCCGACAATGAGGATCCTGGGACGCTCCGTGGTGCTCATGCCATCGAGTATCCACCCGAGTGGAGGGGGGTGCTCGTGCGCCCCTTCACAAGGTTGGTCGGGGGCTCTGCTACACTTCGCCGCCCACGTGACCCATGTCATGGTGTGCGAAGGGAACCACGGTGTGCCGCCAGTCGTTGCTCACCCCCTTTGAGCAGCGACAGTGAGCGTTCGGCCGCACTGAACCACTCCCGATCTTCATCTGCGCGTAACACGCGCGGAACCCCCCGTGCCCCGTCCGGCAGGGCCCTTGGAAGGCCCCGGACGGACCCAAGGGCCCGTAACAGCGTCCAACAGGGCCGAATTCCTTGTGAAGAACTTCACGAACTTTCCCGACGGGGTGTCGTACGGGTGTGTCGCGGAGGCCTTCCGGGGTGCTCAGGCGGGGGTTCGCGCGCTCATGCGAGGGGTTTTCGCGGCCCCGCGCCCCTGCCGCAGACGCCACCAGGCGAGGGCGAATCCGACGCCCGCGAGCAGCGCCGGGACGGCCAGCTCCATCGCGAGCGACGCGGCCCAGTCGGGGTTGAGCCGCTTCGTCAGGCCGCTGCCGTAGCGGCAGGTCGCCTGGGGCGGCAGGAAGCTCGGATCCAGGGTCTGCGGCGGGCTGTCGCCCCAGTCCGCCCCGGCCGCGCAGGCCGCCGAGGGTCCGGCCAGCAGCCGCCACCCCACGAGCGCGTAGAAGCCGGCGAAGGCCGAGCCGGTCACGAAGAACGCGGCCCCGGTGCGGCGCAGCTTGGCCTTCCTGGTCATCGGCATGATGTGGTCACGGCCCACGGCCGGTTCGCAGCATTCGGCGACCAGCGCCACCAGCAGACAGCCGACGAACGCCGCCATGGCGAGCCACAGCACCGCGGCGAGCGGCCACCGGCCGCCCAGCGACGTGACGTCCCCGCCCTCGAACTCGCAGACCGTCGCCGCCGGGAACGCCTGGGTGTGCACGTCGAGAAGGCGGCCGGGGCCCGTGGTGAGCCCCTGCATGCACCGCTCGTCGAACTCCAGCATCCCGAACAGGGCCAGCAGCGAGCCGACCAGCAGCACGCCGAGCGAGATCCCCACCACGGCCCAGAGCGGACCCGTCCGATAGGCGCCACGCGCCGTGTTCTCCCCCATGCGCGGCACCCTACAAGGGGCCGCGCGACGCGCTCCCGGTCAGCCGGGGGCGGCCGGGGTCAGGCGATCGACCATCCGATGCCGTCCAGAATGTCGTGCTCGCTGACCACGACCTCGCTCGCGCCGATCCACTCCATGATCAGGCGCAGCACCAGCGCGCCCGAGGCGATCACGTCGACCCGGCCGGGATGGACGACCGGCTTCGCCGCGCGCTCGGCGTGGGTGGAGGTCAGCAGCCAGTCGGTGAGCTCGGCGACCTGCGCGAAGGAGATGCGGGAGTGGTGGATCGCCGCCGAGTCGTACTCCTCAAGGCCGAGCGCGAGCGCCGCGACCGTGGTGACCGAACCGGCCAGGCCCACCAGGGTGCGGGCGTCGAGGATCGGGACGGTCTGCGTGACCTTGTCGAGGGCCTCGGCGATGTCCGCGCGGATCGCCTCGATCTGGGCCGGGGTCGGCGGGTCGGTGACCGTGCCGTCCTCGGCGACCAGGTGGCGCTCCGTCATACGGACGCAGCCGATGTCGACGGAGAGGGCCTTGTCGACGGTGGCGTCGCCGACGACGAACTCCGTGGAGCCGCCGCCGATGTCGACGACCAGGTAGGGCTTGGCCATGTCGTCGCGGCCGGTCAGTTCCTTCGTCGCACCCGTGAAGGAGAACTCCGCCTCCTGGTCGCCCGTGATCACCTCGGGCTCCACGCCCAGGATGTCCTGGACGCCGCGGACGAAGTCGTCGCGGTTCTCGGCGTCGCGGGAGGCCGAGGTCGCCACGAAGCGGATCTTCTCGGCGCCGTGTTCCTTGATCACCGCGGCGTACTCGCGGCAGGCGGCGAAGGTGCGCTCCAGGGCCTCGGGGGCGAGGCGGCCGGTCCTGTCGACGCCCTGGCCCAGGCGGACGATCGTCATCCGGCGGTCCAGGTCGACGAGTTCACCGGTTTCCGGGTTCGCGTCCGCTACGAGGAGGCGGATGCTGTTCGTGCCGCAGTCGATCGCGGCGACCCTGGTCACTCGGTCTCCCCGGCGGGCTCCGCGCTCACGCACGCGCCCTTCTTCCACCACTGAGGGAGCATCTCGATCGCCTCGTCGCCGAGCGGGTTCACGCCGGGGCCCGCGGCCAGCGAGTGGGCCACGAGGACGTGCAGGCACTTCACGCGGTCGGGCATGCCGCCGGCGCTCGGGAAGTTCTCCAGGACCTCGATGGCGTCGCGGCGCGCGATGTAGTCGTCGTGGGCGGCCCGGTACTGCTTGGCCAGCTCCTCGTCCGTCTTCAGCCGCTCCGTCATCTCCTTCATGACGCCGTTGGCCTCGAGCGTGCCGATCGCGGAGGCCGCGCGCGGGCACGTCAGGTAGTACGTCGTCGGGAACGGCGTGCCGTCCTCCAGGCGCGGGGCCGTCTCGACCACGTCCGGGTTGCCGCACGGGCAACGGTGCGCGATGGCCCGCAGGCCGCGCGGCGGGCGGCCGAGCTGCTCCTTGAACGCGTGGATGTCGGCGTCCGTGGGGGCGGTGGACTCGGTCTGCGGCGGGGGCGTTTCCATGACTGTTCTCGGGTGTCTTTCGTGTCAGTGAGGTGCGGGGGTGGGTCCGGCTCAGTGGTCGGCCTGGTCGGCCTGGTCGGCCTTGTCGACGCCGTCCCAGACGTTCGAGTACCAGGGGCGGTCGGCCGCGCCCTGGCCGGTGCGGGCCGCGGAGCCCGTGGCCCGCGACTCGGGGACGACGTATCCGGTCTCGCCCGGCATCACCATGTGCAGGCGCTCGCGGATCCGCTGCTCGGCGTAGGAGTCGTCCTGCCAGCGGGCCTTCTCGTCGCGCAGCCGGTCGACCCGCTCCTTGGCCTCCTGCTGCTGCCGCTGGAGGTCCTCGATCTCGCCGCGCTGGGAGACGTACTGCCTTATCGGGTAGGCGAGGGCGACGACCAGCGTGCAGACGACCAGGGCGAGGAGCGCCGCGCGGCCGGTGAGGCGGGAGCGGCGGGCCTGGCGCTTGTTCTGCGAGCGGTAGACGCGCTCGGCCGTCTGTTCGCCGAGGAGGCGCAGCCGGGTGGCCGTGGAGAAGCGGTCCGGTCCACCGCGGCTCTTGTCTCGGACCTTGCCGGGCATCGCTGCTGCCGCCTCCCCGATACGTACGTACGTCCCCGCACACGGTACGGGACCGAGTGCGGGGACGTACGTAACTACTGCCTCACCAGGCCGTCAGGCCAGGTCGGAGAGGTCAGCCCTTGAAGCGGGGGAACGCCGAACGGCCGGCGTAGACCGCCGCGTCGTCCAGGATCTCCTCGATGCGCAGGAGCTGGTTGTACTTGGCGACGCGCTCGGAGCGGGCCGGGGCGCCGGTCTTGATCTGGCCGCAGTTCGTGGCGACGGCGAGGTCCGCGATCGTCACGTCCTCGGTCTCGCCCGAGCGGTGCGACATCATGCACTTGAAGCCGTTGCGCTGGGCCAGCTCGACGGCGTCCAGGGTCTCGGTCAGCGAACCGATCTGGTTGACCTTGACGAGCAGGGCGTTGGCCGAGTTCTCCTCGATGCCACGCGCCAGGCGCTCCGGGTTGGTGACGAAGAGGTCGTCGCCGACGAGCTGGACCTTGTCGCCCAGCTTCTCGGTGATGACGTTCCAGCCGGCCCAGTCGTCCTCGTACAGCGGGTCCTCGATGGAGACGAGCGGGTACGCGGAGACGAGCTCCTCGTAGTACTCCGTCATCTCGGCGGCGGAGCGCTCCTTGCCCTCGAACTGGTACTTGCCGTCCTTGTAGAACTCGGAGGCGGCGACGTCCAGCGCGAGCGCGATCTGCTGGCCGGGGATGTAGCCGGCCTCCTTGATCGCCTCGAGGATGAGGTCGAGCGCGGCGCGGTTCGACTCCAGGTTCGGGGCGAAGCCGCCCTCGTCGCCGAGACCGGTGGACAGGCCCTTGGTCTTCAGCACCTTCTTGAGGGTGTGGTAGACCTCGGCGCCCCAGCGCAGGGCCTCGGAGAAGGACTCCGCGCCGATCGGGGCGATCATGAACTCCTGGATGTCGACGTTGGAGTCGGCGTGCGACCCACCGTTCAGGATGTTCATCATCGGGACGGGCAGCAGGTGCGCGTTCGGACCACCGAGGTAGCGGAACAGCGGCAGGTCCGAGGCCTCGGAGGCGGCGTGCGCGACGGCGAGCGAGACGCCGAGGATGGCGTTGGCGCCGAGCGAGCCCTTGTTGTCCGTGGCGTCCAGGTCGAACATCGCCTGGTCGATCAGGCGCTGCTCGGTGGCGTCGTAGCCGACGAGCTCCGGGCCGATCTGCTCGATGACGGCGAGGACGGCCTTCTCGACACCCTTGCCGAGGTAACGGTTGGGGTCACCGTCACGGAGTTCGATGGCCTCGAAGGCACCGGTGGAGGCGCCGGACGGAACAGCAGCACGACCCGTGCTGCCGTCGTCGAGGCCGACCTCGACCTCGACCGTGGGGTTGCCTCGGGAGTCCAGGATTTCCCGGGCTACGACGACGTCGATGGACGGCACGAGCATCTCCTTCTGGGATGTGACGCTATGACGCGGGCGGCGTTTGGATTACTAGGTCCCGCACCCCTGAGCGTAACCGGCTCCGGAGCATCGGCCAGCCGACCGCCCGGCCCGTGGACAACGCCGAGAGCGAAATGTTTCTTAACGGAACAAAGACAGCAGCCCCCGCCCGCTGCATGGGGCGGGGGCTGCTCAGGTGAGCGGCCCACCGGGGAGTGAGGACGGGGGTGCGACCGGGGTCCGGCGTCCGCCGATGCCGGGCCCGCGGCGTTCCCGACAGGTCTTAGCTGAGGTGCAGCTGCTGACCGGGGTAGATCAGGTTGGCGTCCTTGACGATGTCCTTGTTCAGCTTGAACAGCTTCTGCCAGTTCGTGCCGTGGGCGTCAGCGATCTTGCTGAGGGTGTCGCCGGACTTCACCTTGTACTCGCCGTCACCCTTCTCGACCTTCTTGCCGGTCGGGGTGGTCACGGTGTCGCGCTGCTGCGAGCGGGAGGCGGCGGAGGAGTCGGTGTGCTGCTCGGTCGACTTCTGCTCCTGCTGCTGCGGCTGGCTCTGCTGCTGCGACTGCTGGTTCGAGTCGTCCTGCTGCGGGGCCGGGGCGTTGCCCGTGGAGGCGCCGGACAGGCCCACGCCACAGCTCGGCCAGGCACCCTTGCCCTGCGAGGCGAGGACCTTCTCGGCGACGGCTATCTGCTCCGACTTGGAGGCCTGGGAGGCGGAGGACGCGTACTGCGTGCCGCCGTAGGCCGACCAGGTGGACGGCGAGAACTGGAGGCCACCGGAGTAGCCGTTGCCCGTGTCGATCGACCAGTTGCCGCCCGACTCGCACTGCGCGACCTGGTCCCACTCGGAGGTGGTCGCGGCGGAGGCGGAGGTGGCGCCGATCAGCGGGACGGCGACGGCGGCACCGGTGACACCGGCGAGCGTGGCGACACGGACGGCCTTGGACGGGCGGCGGTGCTTGTTGCTCTTGCTGGAAAACAGCATGGAGAGATCCCCTCACCGACGCCTGCGAGGTGAGCTGTCGGGTTCGGACCAGTGAGTGTCCGGCCGCGCGACCTTGCGCACGACTTCACCCCAAGCCCGTCCGGTCTCCCGGCCGGGCACTTACCTGGGTCCCCCGCTCCTGCCTACGGCGCTGACGCGACGACTGTTCCCGTACGGACGTTGGCAGGATTCGGCGTGACGTCCATCGGGGCCCGCTGTGGCGAGCGGTCACGACCGTAAGCAGTCGATCCGCCCTATTTCAAAGACGATCAGGGTCTTTGAGACTCATGTCTCACTCGAGCAAAAGCGGACATACGCGCCCCAAAGACCCCTGAACTCCCGCTACTTTTCGCCCGATTCGAGGCCTAGATCCAGACTCTGACCAGGAAGGATGAGGTCGGGGTCGGCTCCGACGGTCTTCTTGTTCAGGTCGTAGAGCTCGGTCCACCCGCCCCGCACGTCCTGGGCGTCGGCGATGTCCCAGAGGTTGTCGCCGGCGCGGACCGTGTAGCCGTCCGCGGCACGCCGGTCGTCGCGCGAGGCGTGACGACCGTCTCCCGCGCGGGAGTCGGCGGTGTCGTCCGTGGCGCGGTCGCCGCGGTGGCGGCCGGAGGCCGAGGGGTCTGAGGTGGCGTCAGAGGTGGCGTCAGGGGTCGCTTCGGGGCTGTCCGAGGAGGTGGCGCCGGACTGAGCGGACTCATCGTCCGTCGCGCCACCCTTGTCGCCCGCCTTGTTACCGGAGGTATCGGCGGAGGCGTCGGCGGAGTCGTCAGCTGACGCATCGTCGGACGTCTCGTCCGATTCCGTGTCCGACGAGTTGTCCGACGAGTCGTCCGACGACTTGCCGCTCACCTTGCTCGTCGAGTCGTCCGACGACTTGCCCGACGACTTGTCCGATGCGCCGGACTCGTCGTGATTCTTCTCTCCCGAGTCCGTGTCGGACGACTGCGGGGAGGTGGTCGCGCCCGGGTCGACGTCGGCCGAGTCGTCGCTCTTGGTGAGGCCCGCCGTGATCGAGCAGCTCGGCCAGGCGGTCGGGCCCCTGTCGTCGAGGACCTTCTCGGCGACGGCTATCTGCTGGGAGCGACTGGCCTGGTCGGCTCTGGGCGCGTACTCGAGCCCGCCGTACCGCTCCCACATCTCCTGCGAGAACTGCAGGCCTCCGTAGTAGCCGTTGCCCGCGTCCAGGCTCCACTGGGCGCCGCTCTCGCACTCGGCGAGCTTGTCCCAGGTGGCGGTGGAGGCCGCGCTCGCGTTCGTCGCCGCGAGCAGCGGGATCGCGATGGCGCTGCCGGTGACTCCGGCGGCGACGACGAGGGCAGGGGCCTGACGGGGGCGCCGGTGACGGCCGTTCCCGGAGAGCATGCGATTGCCTTTCGCGAGACTGATGCAGCACGCGACGGGGTGGACGGGTGGTGCCGGTTGTGCATGTGTCGCGATGACTGGTGAACGTAGCGGGACTCGAACGCTTGTCACAAGTCGATGCAGCGCAGATCACGTGAACATCACAGTCCTGACGCAGCATCAGCTGCCGGGGGGCTGGGAACAACTGCGAACTACGCGATGAATCGGCACAGTTCACAACCTTTCCTCCACCGGTTCCACCCCCCGCTCGCCGATGCTCGTGGTGATCCGGAAAGCGGGCACGCCGGAGGGTCGGCGCACCGGTTCACCCCGTACGTCCGCTTGCAGCGCCTGCACGGCAGCGGGCCAGGCTCCCTTCTTCCACCAGGAGAGTTGACGCTCCCTGACGGCCTGCGGAGGTCCCCAGGTCAGTCCGCGCCGGAGCCGGTGCAGCATGCCGTTGAACTGCTGGCGGATGTCGTACTTGCTGGTGAAGTGGCGCTGGGTGAAGGAGGGGCGGACTGCTTCGACGACGGACTGCCACTCCTCGTCCGTGGGGTCGGGCGGAACCAGCGTGCCCGTCTCCTCGTGCCACGCGCCGACCGGACATCTGACTCCCGCCCGATACAGCAAGTCGCGTGTCGCGCAGCGCACTTTCACATCGAGCACCTCGAAGAGACCTCGGAGCAGGTCAAGCCGCAGGCTCGTGCCGGGGGACGTCCCGGACGCGATGGCAACCAGCAGTTCGTCTCGCTGTCCGTCACGCGTTTCCCTCCCGGCGAGCCACTCCGCGGCCACAGCACGCTGACGGCGCAGATCGTCGAGTTCCTCCTGCATACGCTCAACCGCGGCCTGCGGCACGGCCGGAGCGACTCCTGCCGCGACGCACTCCGGCACCTTGCGCAGCAACAACTCCTCGTGGTCGGCGACGGCCTGGTCGAACTCCCGCATACGGCGCTCGTACTGCACACCATCCCCGGGCAGCACCGCGTACCTCTCCCGGACCGCGTTCTCGGCCGGACTTCTGTCGGTGACGCTACGTCGCGTGATGCGCCCGTGACGGCAGATCAGGAAGTTTCCTGGCACGTCCCGACAGGCTGCGCGGTGAAGGTGACGGGCAGGGTTCTGAGCCCGCGCATGATCAGTCCGCCACGCCAACGCAGATCTGCCGGGTCCGCGGCCAGTGCCAGGTCGGGGATGCGGCCCAGGAGTGTCGCAAGAGCGGTACGGGCCTCCAGACGGGCCAGCGGTGCACCGAGGCAGTAGTGGATGCCGTGGCCGTAACCGAGGTGGGGGTTGGTGCGCCGGTCGAGGTCCAGGACATCAGGGTGGTCGAAGCGGGCCGGATCGCGGTTGGCCGCCGCCAGCACCACGAGTACGGGTTCTCCCTTCGCGATGTGCTGCCCTGCAAGCTCCAACGGCTGGGTGGCGAAGCGCCAGGTGGCGAATTCCACCGGCCCGTCGAAGCGCAGCAGTTCCTCGACCGCGGTGTCCAGGACCGCAGTGTCCCCTCGGGCGACGGTGGTGCGGAACTCCTGCATCTGCTCGTGGTTTCTCAGCAGGGCGTACGTGCCGTTGCCAATGAGGTTGACCGTGGTTTCGAAACCGGCGAGCAGGAGCACGAAGCACATGGCTGCTGCCTCGTTCTCGGTGAGGTGCTCGCCGTGGTCGGAGGCGCGGATCAGGCCGGAGATGAGGTCGTCGGAGCCGTCGCTCTCGTCGAGAGCCGCGCGTTTGCGATGGATCAGGTCGGCCAGGTAGTTCCGGATGAGCTTCACCGAGCGGGCGACCCCACCGCGAGGCCCCTTGCCGTGCCGGACCATCATCCCCGCCCAGTCCCGGAAATCGTCCTGGTCCTCGCGCGGGACGCCGAGCAGGTCGCAGATGGCGTAGATGGGGAGCGGGAACGCGAAGTCGTGGATCAGGTCGGCCTCGCCCTTGGCGGCGAACTCGTCGATGAGGCGGTCGGTCAGCTCCTGGACCCGGGGGGCGAATTCGGCCACCCGGCGCGGGGTGAACGCCTTCGAGACGAGGCGGCGCAGGCGGGTGTGGTCCGGCGGGTCGATGTTGAGCAGATGCGTCATCAGCTCGGCCTTGCGCTCGCCCGGGATGCCCGTCTTGCCCTTGGCGTGGCTGGGCTCGTCGTGATGGTCCGGGTTCTTGCTGAGCCGCTGGTCGGCGAGGGCCTGCCGGGCGTCCGCGTACCGGGTGACCAGCCACGCCTCCACCCCGCTGGGGAGCGTGGTGCGGTGCACGGGGGCGTGCTCGCGCAGCCAGGCGTAGGCCGGGTACGGATCGCTGGCGAACTCCCAGGTGAAGAGTTCGGGCATGTCGGGGGCGTCGTGCGGGGCGGGGCTCTCGGTCACGCCCCGACGTTATCCGCCCCGTAAGGGGCGCGGGGAACTGCGCGCTCAGCCGTGACGGGTGAGCGCGCCCGCGCGGCGGAGCCGCATATCGACACAGCCCCGCGCCCCTATTGGTCCAGCCCCTCCGAGACCCGCACCGCATCCCGATAAGCCCGGGCGGCAGCCCGCAGCGCGGCCTCCGGGTCGACTCCCTCCGCCTCGGCGCGCAGGGCGAGTGCCAGCAGTTCGTACCCGACACCCGCGCCGGTGGGCAGCGGCACGTCCAGGCCCGCCGTCCGGACCCGGGAGCCGAGCTTCGCGGCGAGGGCCAGGCCCGGCTGGCCGACCGGGACGCCGTCCGTGACGGACGTGCGCTGCTTCTCCTCGGCCTTGGTGCGCAGCCAGTGCTCCCTGACCTCCTCCGGCGTGGACGCGGTGTCGTCGCCGAAGACGTGCGGGTGGCGGTGGACGAGTTTGTCGACGATGGTCCCCGCGACGTCGTCGATGGAGAACGGCTCGTCGCTCCCGTCCTCTGCCTCGCCCGTCGCCTCCTGGGCGATCCGGGCGTGGAAGACGACCTGGAGCAGGACGTCGCCGAGCTCCTCGCGCAGCTCGTCCCTGTCCCCCGTCTCGATCGCCTCGACCAGCTCGTACGCCTCCTCGATCGCGTACTTCGCCAGGTCCTCGTGGGTGCGCAGGGACGACCAGGGGCACTCGCGGCGGATGCGGTCCATCACCTGGACGAGGTCGAGGAGGCGGGCGCCCGGAAGATCGTAGGAACCGGGGAGGAGTTCGAGCGCCGGCATCGCCACGCGGCCGGAGCCGGCCAGGGTCGCCAGGCCGTCGGTGAGGGTGCGGTCGCCCTCCGCCGTGGTCAGGACGACGACCGTGCGGGCGCCGTCGGCGCAGCTCTCCACGAGGTCGCGGGCGACCGGGCTCGCGAGCGTGACCTCGACGCCCGCCTCCTTCAGGTACGGCAGCTGCGGGTGCGCCGCGTCGGCGCAGAGCACCTGGTCGGCGGCCCGCAGGACCTGCCATGCCTGCCAGGACAGCAGACCGGGGGCGACCCGGTGGCTGGTGGTGAGCAGGACGATGCGGCCGGCGTCGGGAGTGGTGTCGTCGTTCACGCCTCGAACGTAACGCAGGCCGCCGACAATGCCCGCCGCTATGCCGTCTCGGGGGCCGCCTGGGCCGGCTCCTGCTTCGTGACCTGGTTCAGCCACGGTGTCTTGGCGTCCACGCGGCCGACGGCGCCGTTCTTCGTCACGGCCCAGTTGCCGTAGCGCGGGTTCAGGTCGACGTTCAGCTCCTTGGACGCCCGGGCGAGCGCCTTCCAGAACACGGCCTGCCCTTCCTGCGTCCGGGTGTCGGCGCCAAGTGTCGTCGACAGCTTCTGCGCCTCGATCTCGGTGCGCAGGGACTCGGTGAGCCGCTTGGGCGGGACGTTGTACTGCTGGAGCCAGGCGGCCTCCAACTGCTTCGCGCCGCCCGCCTGTTGCTCCAGGCCCGTCCGCATCTCCTGCATCTCCTTGCGGGAGACGCTGATGCCGGCGTCGGTGGCGGCGCGGTGCAGCACGCGGTCGAGGACCATCGTGTGCAGGGTGTTGCGGGTGAGGCCGCCGGTCTTGGCGATGGCCTGTTCGTACTGCGCGCTGTCGGCGGTGGCCGCCTGCTGCGCGTCCCGCACCTCGTTCACCCGGCTCTCCAGCTGGGAGACCGTGATGCGCTGCCCACCGACGACGGCCGCGGCGCCGGGGTGCGCCTCGCTTCCGCAGGCGGTGAGGAGAGGTACGGCGACGGCGGCGGACGTGAACGCGATGGCAATGCGGCGGCGGTGCAAGGTGGGCCTCCCTGCGGCGAGTTTGTGCGTCGGTGCACAAAGTCCGGCGGTGATCGATGTTAGGAGGTGGCCGCGGGCTCGGCCACCTATTCGACAACGATTCGTCGGGAGATGAGGTACCCCCGCCGACTTTGTTGGCCCGTCGCCTCAGCCGACGATGGCCACCGGCGCGTCCCACGCGTCGCGGTCCACCGTGATGGTGTAACTGCCGCGCGTCTCCTTGCTGTTGACCATGTACTGGTGCGCGCGGCTGTGGTTCGTGTAGAGCGACGTGGACCACGGCCAGTCGGACGTCGTGGTGTTCACCTTGTCCCACTTGGCGTACCAGAGGTTGCCCGGCAGGTCCGTGCGGTCGGTGGCGGTGGCGATCGCGGCGGCGCTGGAGCTGGAGAAGCCGTAGTAGCCGGCCCGGTAGATCTTGCCGCGCAGGACCTTGTCGAAGGCGCGTACGTAGTTCAGGACGGCCTTGTTGCAGGAGCTGTCCTTGATGTCGTACGGCTCCATGTCCAGGTAGATCGCGCTGCCCGCCTTCATGCCGAGCGCGGCCGACTTCGCCACCGCGTCCTTGCCGTCGGCGGTGCCGAGCGTGGCGGCGTTGGACGTGGTCATCTTCTCGTTGCGGGTGCCGGTCTGGCACGGCGGCTGCGCACCCACGTAGAGCGGGATGAGCTTCCAGCCCTGCGCGCTGACCGTCTTGACCCAGGACGCGGTGAGGTTGGGCTGGGCGCAGCCGCGGTTCTTGCCGCCGACGTAGACGGCCGCGGCGCCGTAGAACCCGGTGTGCCAGGCCTTCATCGCGGCGGCGGACGGCGCGGTGCAGGTGTCGAAGGCGCGGCCGGTGAACGTCTTCTGCGCGGGCCAGGTGGTGGCCGCGGAGGCGGAGGTCGCGGCGAAGGCGCCGCCCGCGACGACGACGGCTCCGGCGGCGCTCCATGCGAGGTAACGGTTCCGCTTGGAGAGTCGGTGGCTGCCGGACTTCTTGGACCCGTGCGTGGACATGCGATTCCCACCCCTGATTCGTACACATCTGGTGATCGCGCCCGGCTCCCCCGCCGGAGCGCATCGAAAGGTAACAGGCGACAAAGCTGCCTTACAGGCTGTCAGTTACTCGCTTCGCGAGCTTGCCCGCCGTGGCCGCGCCGTTGTCGTGGCCGTCCGTCGACATGACCGTGACGACGGACGTGCCCTTGCGGACGGCGATCAAGGTCGTGCCGTTGTCCCACACCGAGTCGGTGAGCGTGACGGTGTACGCGTCGTCGCCGAGACCCGCGGTCGCCTTGCCGGACACCTTCACCTCGGACTTGGTGTCCGCGTCCTTGTAGGTGGGGCAGGCGGCGACGGCCCGCACCAGGTGCTTCATGACCGTGGTGGCCGTCGTGCCCCGGAACTCGTCGATCTCCTGGGCGATGTCGGCGGTCGTGTCGGCGTTCATGTAGTCGTTCTGCGCGAAGGAGACGCCCTCGTCGCCGGTGAGGGCGATCCAGCTGGTGCCGCCGAGCTTCGCGCAGTCCGGCTTGGTGACGGCTGCGGGGTCGCTGGTCGGCTCCTGGTACGTGGTTCCGGTGTCGCGGGCCGCGGACTTGTCGACGGAGTAGCCGGCGCCGAAGAACGACGCGGGCGCGAGCGCCTTCTTCAGCCGGGCGCCGGTGGCCAGGCCCGCGTCGGGGTCCTCGGACTTCGCGGCGGAGGACTTACCGGCCGAGGACTTGGCGGCGTCGGTGGTGTCGTCGGACGAGCACGCGGTCAGGGCGAGCGGGAGGACGGCGGCCGCGGTGAGCAGGGCGGCGGCACGGGGCAGTGAGCGCATGGCGATGGTGTTTCTCGGGAGGTGTACGGGGGGGCGCCGGCAGGCCCTGGTGAGAGGACGTCAGGGCACGGGCACGTTCGATCGAACGGCGTGCTGCGGGCGATCCGATCATGCCTGGTCGCACAGGTGTGGGACAGCCGGGAGACAGGTCTTGACCCGGGGTTGCCCGGATCTTTGCCGGTCAGCCCCTGACCTGTCCCAGCCACTGCAGGGTGCGCCGCACCTCCGACGGGAACGGGTGGGCCGGGCCGTGCAGCCGCTCGGAGTCGTGCAGCAGCCGGATCAGGGTCTCCTGGGCGGCGCCCCGGTCGCCGACGGCGAGCAGCAACTGGCCGATGCGGCGGCGCACTTCCAGGGCGAGACGCAGGTCCGTGGTCGCGTACTGGTTCTCGTAGTACGGGAGCAGCGAGCGGTACTCGGCGAGGGCCGCGGCCGGTTCACCGAGGGCCTCCAGGCACTGGGCGGACTCGTAGCGGAACTGGAGGGACTGCGGGTCGGCGTGTCCGGCCTCGGCGGCGCGCTCGTCGGCGAGGCGGCGCAGTTCGGGCAGGGCGCGGCGGTACTGACCGTCGTCCATGAGCGTGGCCGCGTACTGCTTGCGCAGGGTGCGCACGACGGGCGAGTGCTCGCCGTGCTGGGCGGCCGCCTCGGGCAGGATCGCGCCGAGGATGTCGACGGCCTGCGTGATGCGGCCCTCGCCGAGCAGCCGCTTGACCTCGTCGACGGCGCGGGCCACGTCGGGGCGCCCGCCCTGGGTGCCCTGCATCTCGGCCCCGGCGGGCTGCGGCGCGGGCGTGACGGCCCGGTCCGGCCAGGGGGCGTGCGGGCGCAGGAACGGGCGGGTGGGGTCGAGCGGGCGGCCGGTGGGCACCCCGCGCGAGGGCAGCAGCGGGAGCAGCTCCTCGTAGACCTGCTGGGCGGAGTCCGGGCGGTGCTGCGGGTCCTTGGCGAGGAGGCGGAGCACCAGTGCCTCCAGCGCTTCCGGTACTTCGGGGCGCAGTTGGCGGACCGGGACCGGGGCCTCGTACAGGTGGCGGTGGAGGATGCCGAGGGCGGTGGTGCCCGCGAAGGGGACGTCGCCGCTGAGGAGTTCGTGCAGCAGCACGCCGAGCGCGTACAGGTCGGTGTACGGGCCGACGGCGCCGCCCATCGCCTGCTCGGGCGCCATGTAGGCGGGCGTGCCGATGGGCGATCCGGTGTGGGTCAGGCGGGTGGTGTCGGTGTCGAGGACGGAGGCGACGCCGAGGTCGAGGACGGTGACGGTGCCGTCCTTCTTCACCATCACGTTGCGCGGCTTGAGGTCTCTGTGCACGATCGGCACCGCGTGCACGGCCGACAGGACGGCGCACAGCTGGGCCGCGGTGGAGACGGCCCACGGCCACGGGTACGGGTCGTGCTCGGCGAGGTGGTCGGCGAGGTCGGACCCGTCGACGTACTGCATGACGAGGTACAGGAAGGACGTGGAGCCGTCGCTGCCGTCGCCCTCGGTGCCCGCGTCGTGCACGGTGACCAGGCCCGGGTGGTCGACCTGGGCGGTGACGCGGCACTCGCGCAGGAAGCGGCGGCGCAGTTCGTCGGCCTCGGCGCCGGCGACCCGGTCGGGGCGGACCAGCTTCACGGCGACGCGGCGGTCCAGGCGCCGGTCGTACGCCGTCCAGACCTGGCCCATGCCGCCCTGGCCGATGAGCGAGGACAGTTCGTAGCGTCCGGCGATCATGTGGCCGCCGGTGGTGGGAAGCCCTGTCATCGCGGTCACTGACCGCCGTCCTGCTTGCGCAGGTAGTCGCTCAACTCGTCGAGTTCAGCGCGCACTTGGTCGATGCGGTGCGGCGGCTGCCCCTGGTTCTGCTGCTGAGGCTGCGGCTGCGGGGGCTGCTGCGGCTGGGGTTGCTGCGGCGGCGGGACGGGGGCCTGGGAGGGCATCGTGTGGTGCAGGGGCGGCTGCGCGTACGGCTGCGGCTGCGGCTGGGGTTGCTGCGGGTGCGGGTAGCCGTAGCCGACCGTCGGGGCCGTCGGCGGGTACATGCCCATGGGCGACGGCGGCAGCGCCCGCAGCCTGCGTATGTCGAAGATGACGTAGTGCGCGGCGCTGCCGGCGGCGATGATCAGGACCATGGCGAGCGCGACGTCCGTGCGCGGGTCCTCCTCGGGCAACGCGCCGACGATGGCGAGCAGCGTCAGCGACAGGGGCAGCGCGGCCCAGGCGACGATCCAGTCGATCACCTTGCCGCGCAGCATCGCGACGCGGAACAGCGGAACGCACGACAACAGGCCGCAGCTGAGCACGGACAGCACGGCGAACAGCACCCGCAGGGTGATGGCCGTGCCCTCGTTGCGCGAGGGAGGTGCCGCGCCGGGCCCGTACATGGTTGCTCCTGGTTCGCTCGTCGTGCCTGTTCCTTCGAGCGTATAGGCCGACCATGACAACCGGCCCCGGGTTGTACCGAACCGTTGTGGACCTTCCCGGGCGGTGGCCCTCACTCCGGTGCGAGCGTGCCGTCCGTCAAGCCGTCGTGCAGGCCCTGGACGAGTTGCTCGCCGAGGCGTCCCGCGGTGCGCAGCGCGTCCTCGAAGGCGGCGAGCGCCCTGAACCGCTCGCCGTATCCGGCCTGTTCGGCCAGCGGCAGGCGGGGCAGCTGCAGGCGGCGCACGTCGAGCCGGGTCGCGGTGGAGGCGTAGCTGCTGGCCTGGCGGTTGTTGGCGGTGGAGCGCAGGAACCCGGCGAGGAACCACGGGTCGAGCGCGGCCGGGTCGGGGCGCAGCAGCGCGAGACCGCGGCCGAGGGCGGCGCCCTCGGTGGCCTCGTCGACGACGCGGGCGGTGGCGCCGCCGCCGACGACGGGCACGACGACGTCCCCCGCGACCAGGAGGAACGGCTCGTCGTCGCCCGTGAGCGTCCCGGAGGGGGCGGCGCCGGTGAGGACGTCGTGGTCGGTGAGGACCGGCACGCGCGCGTGGTCGCCCGTACCGGAGTAGCCGCCCACGGATGACGCCGTGCGCATCAACAGGGCGCCCGCGCGGGCGAGTTCACCGACCGTGATCTGCGGCCAGCGCGCGGGTTCGGCGGCCGGGGCGGCGGACGCCGGGGCGAGCTTCGTGGCCAGGCGCAGGGTGTCGGCGAGGTCCTCCCGTACGGCGGCCAGCTCGGCGGCGCCGCCGCCGCCCGCGGCCGGCGGGGGCAGGCGGCGCGCGGGGGCGAGGTCGACCTCGTCGTCGAGCAGTTCGATGACCGGCACGGAGCGGGCCACCCCGGGGCGCTCCGCCAGCGACCCGGCCTGGTCGAAGGTGCGCCAGGCGTCGAGCACGGCGTCCTGCACGGCGGCCCAGGACTGCTTCTCGCGCACGTCACCGGGGGTGGCGAGGGACGTCGTGTCGACGAGCAGCAGCTCGGGGGCGGGCGTCGACGATCCCGCTCCGGCGGGCCTGCGCAGCACCCACAGATGCAGCGGCACGTTGTTCGGCGGGACCGCGCCGGCGGGCAGCGCGATCACCGCGCGCAGGGCGCCGCGGCGCAGCAGGTCGGCGCGGATGCGGCGGCCCGAGCGGCGGGACGCGACGGCGGGCGGCATCAGCAGGACCGCGGTGCCGCCGTCCCTGAGGCGGGCCAACGCGTGCTGCACCCACGCCAGTTCGGACTCGGTGCGGGCCGGGAAGCCGTACTCCCAGCGCGGGTCGTAGGCCAGTTCGTCGTGGCCCCAGCCGCGCTCGTTGAACGGCGGGTGGGCGAGCACCACGTCGGCCTGTACGTCGCTCAGGGCGTCGCCGCGCAGGGTGTCGGCGGCGGTGGTGCGCAGGGTGGGGGCGTCGTCCTCCCCGTTGCCGTCCAGGGCCAGGCGCAGGGCGGTGAGTGCGGCGAGTTCGGGGGCGGAGTCCTGTCCGTAGAGGCGGCGGCCGGGACGGGCGTCGAGGCTCCGCACGGCGTGCAGCAGGGCGCCGGTGCCGCAGGCCGGGTCGAGGACGGTGGTGGCGGGGCCCGCGAGGGCGGCCATCAGGGCGGCGGGGCCCGGCGGGGTCAGCGTGTACTGCCGCGGGTTCGCGTCGAGGTGCCGGCCGAGCAGGAACGCGAAGGTGCGGCGGGCGCCGAGCTCGGCGGCGAGTTCGGCCGCGCCGCGCAGCAGCGGCACCGAGGGCAGCAGCGCGGCGGACGTCGGCGTCGCGAGGGCGCGCTCCGCCGCGTGCCCGAACCGCGGGGTGAGGACGCCTTCGAGGGCGGCCGGGAGGCGCTCGGCGAGGGCGCTGTCGTCGGCCGTCCCGGCGAGCGCGAGCCATTCGGTGGAGCGGTCGTGCACGAGCAGCAGGGCGCTTCCGGCGTGCAGCAGTGCGGTGACGGGGCCCGCCGGGTGTCCGGCGAGCTGCTGCCAGACGCGCTCGCGCAGCGGGACCTCGGCGAGCTTGCCCTGGGTGCGCAGCCAGTCCTCGACCTCGGTGAGCGCGAAGGAGGGGCTGGTGTCGGAGCCGCCGACGGGCTTGGGGAAGTCGGCGTGCCGACGCCGCCAGTTGGAGACCGCGGCCCGGCCGACCCCCGCGAGCCGGGCGATACCGGCGGCCGTCACCTCTGTCGCGTTGTCCTGCACCGCAGCGGCTCCCCTCGTGGCATGGCATGGACGCCGTGGCCCGGCGTGTACGCCCGACCCTACCGATCTCCGCATAAGAACCCCATTCACAAGTGTTCACACCTCAATTCTCGTGAACGCGGTTGACTCGGTTCACAGAAGATGGTGTTCTTGACCCAGCCAACCGCCGGACACACGGAAAGCCGGGGGGAGGTTGGCGTCTCTCATCTCGGAGGAATCCCATGTCCCAGACCCAGCAGCACCCGCAGTACCCGCCGTTCCAGCCGCCGCAGCAGGGGCCGCAGCGGATCGCGCGCAACGGCCTGGGGACGGCGGCGCTGATCCTCGGCGTCATCGGCGCCCTGTCGGGGGTGATCCCGATCATGTTCTGGCTGGCCGGTGTCCTCGGCGTGATCGCCGTGATCCTGGGTCTGACGGGCAGCGGGCGCGCCAAGCGGGGCGAGGCCACGAACAAGGGGGTGGCGCTGACCGGCGCGATCCTCGGCGTGATCGCGATGGGCCTCGCGATCTTCGGCGCGTACACCACGTTCAAGGCCGTCGACGACGCGGTCGACGAGATCAACAAGTCGGTGTCGGACACGAAGGCCAAGGACACCAAGCCGTCCGGCGGCGCGAAAGACGACAAGAGCAAGGAAGACAAGGGCGGTAAGGGCGACAAGGCCGACGAGAAGCCGGTCGCCGGCAAGACGCTCGAAGCGGGCGACTCCGTGGTCTACGACGACGACCTGACGGTGACGGTGTCGAACGCGGTGACGTTCAACCCGAACGAGTACGCCGTGGGCCACACCAAGGGCAACAAGGCCTACAAGGTCACCGTCACGGTCACGAACGACAGCAAGGCGAAGTTCGACGCGACGCTGCTGACCGCCGACGCCCGCGCCGGCAAGGAAGGCGTGACCGCCGAGGAGATCTTCGACGACAAGGTGGGCGCGGGCTTCAACGGCACGATCCTGCCGGGCAAGAAGGCCACGGTCGTCTACGCCTTCGACGCCCCGGCGGACGCCAAGAACCTCACGGTCGAGGTCACGCCGAGCTTCGAGTACGACGGCACGCAGTGGGACCTGAAGGTGTGACGGAGCCCGGGTGATCCGCCCGAGGGGGGCGGTCGGTGCGGCACGCGTTCACGACGCGTGCCGCACCGGCGTGTTCACAGCACGCGCGCGCCGCGGGTGTTCACAGCACGCGCGCGCAGCGGGTGTTCACAGCGCGTGCCGCACCCATACGTTCGGCTCGACGTAGACGGCGTGGCCGCGTTCCGGCGCGCAGTGCACCGGGACCAGGGCGCCGGGCACCTCGACCGGGCCCGCCGTGTCGAAGGGCAGGCCGGTCCACTCGCGCCACTCGTCGAGCGACCCGGACACCGTCATCGAGGCGGGCGCCACCTTCTCGATGACCCCGCCCGCGCGCACGTGCACCCGCAGCCAGGGGTCCTCGGGCAGCCCGTCCGACTCCCTGGTCCGGTACGCGTACTCGCTCATCAGGGCCGCGGGCTCCTGGTGCTTCGCGCTCGGCCGCACCGGCGCGACGACCTCGCCGAAGCCGTGCGCCCGCGCGTTCTCCCGCATCGCGGCGAGCATCCGCCCGGACAGGCCGCGGCCCAGCAGGCGCGGCACGATGGTGATCTCGACGGCGCTGACCGTGTCGGGCACGACGCCGCGCCGCAGGTCGGAGAACGCCCACTGGACGACCCGGTCCCAGCCACGGTCGGGGAGCACTCCCCCGCGCCCTTCGACGTGCTGGGCGAACGGCACGCTGACGCCCTTCGCGACCACGTCACCGGACTCGCCCGTGGCGACCAGGACGTACTCGGGGAAATCGACGGCGATCCGCCCCATGAAGGACCAGCCGACCGCGTCGTGCTGCACGAACACCGGCCAGGTGTCGGGCATCGTCCACATCGCGTCGCGCAGTTCGGGCCGCTCGGCGAGCGTGGTGATCTTCAGGGCCGGGTCGGCAGTCATGTGCGGCGTCTTTCGGGAAGGGCTCAGCGCGCGTGGAAGCGTGCGGGAGCCTCGGTCGGACTGCCGCCCGAAGGTAGCTTCTGGTCCGGGCAGGTGGTCAAGACCTTTTTCATGGCGTCGCGTTCGGCGGCGGTCACCCACACCCCGTACTTCTTCTTCACGGCGACCTGCCCGGCGACGTACGTACAGCGGTACTTCTTGTTCGGCGGCAGCCAGGTCGCCGTGTCGCCGTCCCCCTTGCTGCGGTTGGGGGTCGCGTCGACGGCGAGCAGGTTCAGCGGGTCGTTGGCGAACGCGATGCGCTTGCCCGGCTCCCACTGGAAGGCGCCCTTCTGCCAGGCGTCGGAGAGCGCCACGAGGTGGTCGATGTCGACCTTGCTGCGACCTCGGGTGAAGGAGACGTCCTTGCCGCCGTACGGGTCCGGGGCGAGCGTGCCGGAGACGACCTTGCAGTCGCCGTCCGAGTAGCGCACGCCCTTCAGGTCCCGCTTGAGGATGTCGTCACGGGTGTCGCAGCTGTTGGAGTCGGTGTCGGCCCAGGCACTGCCGAACCGCTCGCGCGCGTAACCGGTCTTGGGCGCGCGACCCTTGACGGTGAGCGAGTCGACGGCGGCCAGCGCGCTGCCCGCCTTGCCCTGCGGCTCCGGGCCCGCCTCACCGCCGGTCCCGACGGTCGTCGCCTCGCATCCGGTGGCGGCGACGACGGCCACCAGTGCGGCGGCCACGAACCGGCCGGCACCTCGCTGTGCAGTCGTGCGCACCGTTGCCCGCACCGTCACGGAACTACCTCCCCTTTTGTTCGGTTTCGGACCGCTCACCGTACCCGACGCATGATCACACCATCGGCCGGACGATCCGTCAGACCTTGCCGATGCCCAGCGTCGTGACCGACGGCAGCAGCCCCGACCCGAGAACGGTTACCCACAACGGGCCGAGAAGTTCCCCCAGTTCGTCGACCGCTTCCGTGCCGAGGGCGCGCCAGGGGGCGGCCGCGAGGCGGTCCGTGCGCGCCTCGACCTCGGCGCGCAGCGCGCGGCCCGCGTCGGTGGCGATCCCGTCCTCGTCCACCAGGCCGCGCCCTGCGAGGTGTTGGTGCGCCGCGTCCCACTCGGCGTGCGTCCAGCCGCGGCTCGCGAACGTCCCGGTGGGCGCCGCCCCGATCGCCGCGAACGACACCAGCGACTCGGCCGGGCCGAGCCCCGCCGTGAGCAGCGCGGCCAGATGCCCGTCGCCGCGGTGCTCGCGCAGCACGGTGGCCGCCTGCCACAGGACCAGGTGCGGGGCGTCGGGCCACGGGAGTTCGGCGTTGGCGGCGGCGAGCGGACGGCCCTCGACGCCCGCGGCCTCGGCGGCCCGCCGGACGAGGTCGGCGGCGCGCGCCACCTCGGGGCTGTCGAGCGCCTCGCCGAAGAGCGACCGGTAGGCGCGGTCGATGCCGCGCGGCCGTGCGGCGAGGACCTCCTTCGGCGGCGCCACCGTCCAGGCGGCCGGTACGTGTGCGGCGACCATCGCCGGGCTGAAGCTGTAGAAGGCGGAGGCGACGCGGACCGCACCGGGGGCGCCGAGCGGGGCGGCGCGCCAGGCGAAGTAGCTCGGCCAGCGCTCCTCGACCGGGTACCCGAGGTCCGCCGCCTCCTCGAAGACCTCGGGCGTGTAGTAGAGCACGGCGTGCAGCGGCTCCAGCAGGTGCCACATCTGACGGACCTTGGCGTCCGGAACGTGCGCCACGAACATCCCCTCCCCTGAGGCGACTTGAAGGTGTCCTCGAAGCCGCACTTGAAGTCGCCCTTGACGTTGTCACTGGCGTCAGGGTCAGACGATCCCCGCATGGACACCATGAACGCCAGCGCCCCACCGCGCGTCGTCGTCGTCACGGGCGCGGGGACCGGCATCGGCCGCGCCACCGCGCACGCCTTCGCGGCGCGCGGCGACCGGGTCGTCGCGGTGGGCCGCCGCCCCGAGCCGCTCGCCCGCACGGCCGCCCGCGCCGAGGAGCTGATCACGCCGCTGCCCGCCGACATCACGGCGGACGGCGCCCCCGGGGCCATCGTCCGTACGGTGCTCGACACCCATGGCCGGATCGATGTGCTGGTCAACAACGCGGGCATCACGAACGGCGAGTCCCTGGAGACCTACACCCGCGCCTCCGTCCGGCCCCTGCTCGCCACGAACCTGATCGCGCCGGTGCTCCTCGTGCAGGCGGCACTGCCCGCGCTGGAGGACAGCCGCGGCGTCGTCGTCAACGTCACCACCGCCATCGGGCAGCGCGGCTGGCCCGGCAACTCCCTCTACGCGGCCGGAAAAGCGGCCCTCGACTCGCTCACCCGCAGCTGGGCGGTGCAGCTCGCGCCGCGCGGGATCCGGGTCGCGGCGGTCGCCCCCGGCGCGATCGAGACGCCGATCGCCGACCACTCCGCGTTCAGCCCCGAGGAGCGGGCCGCGATCCGCGAGTGGCAGCTGGAGCACACGCCCCTCGGGCGGGTCGGGCGGCCGGAGGACGTCGCGGCGGCGATCACGCACCTCGCGTCGCCGGACGCGTCGTTCGTCACCGGGGTGATCGTGCCGGTGGACGGGGCGCGGTCGTCGCCTGAGACTGCCGTGCATGCGGATCGGGGAACTCGCGGCGGCCACGGGCACGTCGTCACGCGCGCTGCGCCACTACGAGCAGGCGGGGCTCATCACGTCGGAGCGGGCGGCGAACGGCTACCGCGTGTACGGCGACCCGGCCGTGACCCGCGTCGGCAACATCCGGCTGCTGCTCGACGCGGGGCTCACGGTCGACGACGTACGGCTCTTCCTGCCGTGCCTGGACGGCGATCTGCTGGCGAACGGCCCCTCGGACGGCTTCTTCCGCATCGCCCGCGAACGCCTCGCGGTGATCGACCGGAGGATCGCGGCGCAGGTGGCGGTGCGGAATCGGTTGGCCACCGCACTGGACGGGGTGGCTCCGAACAAGTGACCCAAGGCGTGGTCACTCGTTCCGGCGATGCGTGGATCAAGCCGCCGAGTACGCTGGCGATACGCGCCAGACTCCGCCGCGCGGGAGCGCTGATGATGAGCACCGCCGCCGAGAACGAGCCGGAGCAGGAGCAGAGCAGCTGGCCGACTCCGCCGCTGGGCGGCTGGACGGCCGACGACCTCGACACGATCCCGGGCCTCCCCCCGCACACAGAGATGATCGACGGAGGCCTGTTCCTCGCGAGCCCGCAGACCAACTTCCACATGACCACGCTGCGCCTGCTGGAGCGTGCCCTGGAGGACCGGGCGCCGGAGGAGCTGTTCGTCGTCCGCGAGATGACCACGAAGATCGACAAGCGGAACCGGCCCGAGCCCGACCTGATGCTGGTCCCGCGCAGCGCCGTCACCGGTCCCCGCCAGACCTGGTACGACCCGGCCGACATCCGCCTCGCCGTGGAGATCGTCTCGGACGACTCCGTGGAGCGCGACCGCGAGATCAAGCCCCGCAAGTACGCGGGCGCCCTCATCCGGCACTACTGGCGCATCGAGGAGAACGACGGCAAGCCGGTCGTCTACGTCTACGAGCTCGACCCGGCGACCAACGCCTACGCCATCACCGGCATCCACCACGATCGCCTCAAGCTGACCGTGCCGTTCACCCTCGACATCGATCTGGCGCCGCGGCGGCCAGGCCCCTGCCGAGCCCGGCGACACCGCGGCGGACTGACCCCTACGACCCCAGGATCGACGCCAGGAACTCCCCGACCCAGGCCAGCAGCTCCCGCCCGACCAAGGGCTTTCCGCCGACCTTCGCCGTCTTCGGGCGCGGGACCAGGATCTGGTGGGTGGCCGGCTTGATGACCGTTCCGGGGTAGAGGCGCTTGAGGCGCAGCTCCTGCGACTCCCTCAACTCCACCGGCGCGAAGCGGATGTTGGTGCCCTGGAGGACGATCTCGCCGACGCCGCAGGCGCGGGAGAGCATCCGCAGACCCGCGACGAGCAGCAGGTTCTCGACCGGCTCGGGCAGCTTGCCGTAGCGGTCGGTGAGTTCCTCGCGGACGTGCTTGACGTCCTCCTCCGTGTTCGCCGAGGCGATCGACCGGTACGCCTGGAGCCTGAGCCGCTCGCCCGGCGCGTAGTCGTGCGGGACGTGCGCGTCGACCGGGAGCTCGATCTTGACCTCCAGCGGCGGCTCCTCCTCGACCCCGCCCTCCATCTGCGCGCGGTAGTCGGCCACGGCCTCGCCGACCATCCGGACGTAGAGGTCGAAGCCGACGCCCGCGATGTGGCCGGACTGCTCGCCGCCGAGCAGGTTGCCCGCGCCGCGGATCTCCAGGTCCTTCATCGCCACGTACATGCCCGCGCCCATCTCGGTGTGCTGGGCGATCGTCGCGAGGCGCTCGTGGGCGGTCTCCGTCAGGGGCTTCTCCGGCGGGTACAGGAAGTAGGCGTAGCCGCGCTCGCGGCCTCGTCCTACCCGCCCGCGCAGCTGGTGGAGCTGGGAGAGGCCGAAGTTGTCGCCGCGCTCCACGATCAGCGTGTTCGCGTTGGAGATGTCGATGCCGGACTCGACGATCGTCGTCGAGACGAGGACGTCGAACTTCTTCTCCCAGAAGTCCACCACGACCTGTTCCAGGGCCTGTTCGGACATCTGGCCGTGGGCCGTCGCGATGCGCGCCTCCGGCACGATGTCCCGGAGCCTGGCCGCCGCGCGGTCGATCGACTCGACACGGTTGTGGATGTAGAAGACCTGGCCCTCGCGCAGCAGCTCGCGGCGGATGGCCGCGCCGATCTGCTTCTCCTCGTACGGGCCGACGAAGGTGAGGACCGGGTGGCGCTCCTCGGGCGGCGTGGTGATCGTCGACATCTCGCGGATGCCGGTCACGGCCATTTCGAGCGTACGGGGGATCGGCGTCGCGGACATGGTCAGGACGTCGACGTTGGCGCGGAGCTTCTTCAGCTGCTCCTTGTGCTCGACGCCGAAGCGCTGTTCCTCGTCGACGATGACCAGGCCCAGGTCCTTGAACTTGGTCTCGGAGGAGAAGAGGCGGTGCGTGCCGATGACGATGTCGACCGAGCCGTCGCGCAGCCCTTCGAGCGTCGCCTTGGACTCCGTCTCCGTCTGGAAGCGGCTCAACGCCTTGACGCTCACCGGGAATTGGGCGTAGCGCTCGCTGAACGTGCCGAAGTGCTGCTGCACCAGGAGGGTGGTGGGCACGAGGACCGCGACCTGCTTGCCGTCCTGGACCGCCTTGAACGCGGCGCGGACGGCGATCTCCGTCTTGCCGTAGCCGACGTCGCCACAGATCAGGCGGTCCATCGGGACCGTCTTCTCCATGTCGTCCTTGACCTCGGCGATGGTGGTCAGCTGGTCGGGCGTCTCCGCGTACGGGAACGCGTCCTCCAGCTCGCGCTGCCAGGGCGTGTCCGCGCCGAAGGCGTGCCCGGGCGCCGCCATGCGGGCCGAGTACAGCTTGATGAGGTCGGCGGCGATCTCCTTGACCGCCTTCTTCGCGCGCGCCTTCGTCTTCGTCCAGTCGGCGCCGCCGAGGCGGTGCAGGGTCGGGGCCTCGCCGCCGACGTACTTGGTGATCTGCTCCAGCTGGTCGGTCGGGATGTAGAGGCGGTCGCCGGGCTGGCCGCGCTTGGCCGGGGCGTACTCGACGACGAGGTACTCGCGGGTCGCGCCCTGGACCGTGCGCTGGACCATCTCGATGTAGCGGCCGACACCGTGCTGCTCGTGGACGATGTAGTCGCCGGCCTCAAGGGTGAGCGGGTCGATGGTCTTGCGGCGGCGGGCGGGCATCCGCTGGCCGTCCTTGCCGGCCGTCCGCTGCCCGGTCAGGTCGGTCTCGGTGAGGACCGCGACCTTCAACTGCGGGTGCACGAAGCCGACTTCGAGCGAGCCGCAGGCCACCTGGACGACGGAGGGCGCGAGTTCCCCGAGGTCCTTCTCCAGGCGGGCGGCGATGCCCTCGCCGCCGAGCACCTCGACGGTGCGGCTCGCGGGGCCGTGCCCCTCGGTGACGTAGACCGTGCGCCAGCCGTCGGCCAGCCAGCCCTTGGTGTCGGCGAGCGCCTTCGCGGTGTCGCCGCGGTACGTCTCCGGGGCGTGCATGCCCAGCTGAAGCGTGTCCGCGTCCGAACCGTCGGCGTCCGCCGCGAACGGGGACACCGACCACCACATCATGCCGAGCTCACGGGCCCGGTCCCGGACGTCCGCGATGGCCCACAGGGAGGCGGCGCCCACGTCGATGGGGGCCGCGCCGCCGGTCGCGGACGCGGCCCAGGACGCCTGGAGGAACTCCTGCGACGTCGCCACCAGGTCGGCGGCGCGCGTGCGCACCCGCTCCGGGTCGCAGACGACCGCCATGGACCCGGCGGGCAGGACGTCGAGCAGCAGCTCCATGTCGTCGACGAGGACGGGGGCGAGGGACTCCATGCCCTCGACCGCGATGCCCTCGGCGATCTTGCCGAGCAGTTCGCCCAACTCCGGGTGCTGCTCGGCGAGTTCGGCCGCTCTGGCGCGTACGTCGGCGGTCAGGAGCAGTTCCCGGCAGGGCGGCGCCCACAGTCCGTGCTCGGCGATCTCCAGGGACCGCTGGTCGGCGACCTTGAAGTACCGGATCTCCTCGACGTCGTCGCCCCAGAACTCGACGCGGAGGGGGTGCTCCTCGGTCGGCGGGAAGACGTCGAGGATGCCGCCGCGCACGGCGAACTCGCCGCGCTTCTCGACGAGTTCGACGCGGGCGTACGCGGCGGCGGCCAGCGCCTCGACGGTCTCGTTCAGGTCGGCGGAGTCGCCGGAGCGCAGTGCCACGGGCTCCAGGTCGCCGAGCCCCTTGACCTGCGGTTGCAGGACGGAGCGGATCGGCGCGACGACGACGGAGACCGGGCCGGTCTCCGGGTCGTCGGTGCGCGGGTGGGCGAGCCGGCGCAGCACGGCGAGGCGCCGGCCGACCGTGTCCGAGCGCGGGCTCAGCCGCTCGTGCGGCAGCGTCTCCCACGACGGGAACTCCACGACACCGTCCGCGGGCAGCAGCGAGCGCAGCGCCGCCGCCAGGTCCTCGGCCTCGCGCCCGGTGGCGGTGACGGCGAGCACGGTCCGCTTCGCCTCGCGGGCGAGGGCGGCCACCGTGAAGGGGCGGGACGCGGGCGGGCCGACCAGGTCGATGTGCATGCGGTTGCCGTCACCTGCGGCTTTCACCGCTTCGGTGAGGGCCGCGTCCTTGACGACGGCGTCGAGCAGTCCGTGCAGGCTCATGGGGGCGTTCCGCTTCCGTCCGGCTTGGTGAGCAACGCAAAGGGCCCGACACGTCGAACGGGCCGGGGGTTCCAGGGTACGTCGTCCTTCCGGGGCACACCTGGCCGAACCGGAGCACGCCGGGTGGCACGGACCTACGGTGAGTCCATGAGCGCAATCCAGACGTACGAGGTCGACGACGCGGCACCTGAGGTGCGGCCACTGCCTGCGAAGGCTAACCGGAGCGGTCACGGTGCGCTGCGCGGACAGATCCATACCCCCGACGACTTCGACGAACTGCCGGACGACATTGCGGAGGCCTTCGGGATGCAGTGACGGTGTCGCCCGATCGAGGGACTGCACTGAAGATGCTGGAAGCGTACAGTTTCGTACATGAGTGAGACGCTGCCCATCACCGAGGCCCGCGCCCGGTTCGGTTCCCTGGTGCGCCGCACCGCGCATGCGCGGGAGCGCATCACGATCACGGATCACGGCCAGGCCGCGACCGTGTTCATCAACCCCAGAGAGTTGGCCGAGCTGGAGGAGCGGGTGCTGGAGCTGGAGGAGCAGTTGGCCGTGGCCCAATACCGCGCGGAGAAGGCCGCGGGCACGTTCGTCGGCGTACCGCACGAAGAAGTCGGCAAGCTGCTCGGCCTGGAGCGTGAGTGAGCTACCACGTCATCTGGCACGAGCGGGCAACCAACACCGCGGTCCGCTTCCTCAAGGACGACCCCGAAGGCCTGCGGCAGGTATACGCGGCCGCCGATCAGCTCGCCGACGATCCACGCCCGATCGGCACGACCGCCTACGGGTCCCCGGAGCTGCGGCGCATGCACATAGGCCGCTACCGCCTCCTGTACGAGATCGATGAAGGCACCATCACCATCATCGTCCTGAACATCGGACGCGTCCCGTAGTCAAGGGTGAGGGGCCCGGCACAAGCCGGGCCCCTCACACGTACCCCGCGATCACTCCGTCGCGATCGCGTTCAGCACATTCATCCGCCCCGCCCGGAACGCCGGGATCAGCGCGGCGAACAGGCCCACGAAGGCCGAGGCGACGAAGACCGAGATGATCGTCGGCCACGGGATCTCCAGGACGCCCAGGCCCTCCAGGGCCAGCAGCTTCTGGGCCGTCGCGCCCCAGCCCATGCCGAGGCCGAGCCCGAGCAGGGCACCGAAGAGGGCGATGACCACCGACTCCAGGCGGATCATGCGGCGCAGCTGGCGGCGGGAGAGGCCGATGGCCCGCATGAGGCCGATCTCCCTCGTCCGCTCGACGACCGACAGGGCCAGGGTGTTCACGACGCCGAGCACCGCGACGATGATCGCCAGCGCGAGCAGCCCGTAGATCATGTTCAGGAGCTGGCCGATCTGGTCCTTCAGGGTCTGCTTGTAGTCGGTCTGGTCCTTGACCTTGACGGTCGGGTCGGAGGCGACGGACGCCTTCAGGGCCTTGTACGCGGCGGCGGCCTTCGCGGTGTCGTCGTCACTGCCCGCGGCCTTGGCGAACATCATGCCGTTCAGCGGCAGCCGGTCGGCGGGTACGTACTGGGCGGCGGTCGCCACGTTCGTGTACATCGCGCCCTTGTCGAACACGGTGTTCTCGTCATTCGTGATCGCCGCGACCTTCAGCTTCGCGGTCCGCCCGTGGTCGAAGGCGACGGTCATCGTGTCGCCGACCCCGATGTGGTGGCGCGTCGCGAACTCCGAGCCGACCGACATCGCGTTCTTGCCGTACGCCGCCGAGAGCTGCCCGGCGGTCATGTCGCGCCGCAGGTCCTCGGCGTAGGACGGGCTCGCCGCGGAGAGCTCCTCCTTCTCCTTCTTGCCGGAGGGTGTGATCACGGTCGCCTCGACGAACTTGACCTCGGTGACGTGGGAGACCAGACCGTCCTTCTGGACGTTCTTCAGGGCCGTGGCGGCCTGCGGGGTGATGCCGCCGTTGCTGGGCTCGACGATGAAGTCGGCGCCGACGGACTTGTCGAGCTGGTCGGTGGCCGAGGCGACCATCGAGGAGCCGACGACGGAGAGGCAGGCGACCAGCGCGAGGCCGATCATCAGGGCCGCGCCCGTGGCACCGGTGCGCCGCGGGTTGCGCAGCGCGTTGCGCTCGGCCATCCGCCCGACCGGGCCGAAGAACCGCAGCAGGACGGCGCTGATCACCCGGACCACGATCCCGGCGAGGAGCGGGCCGACGACGACGAACCCGATGAGCGAGGCGACGATGCCCGCGCCGAGGTACAGCGAGCCTTCGCCGGCCTTGTCGGCCTGCGTGGCGAGGTAGAGCGCGTAACCGCCGCCGCCCGTGAGGAGGATGCCGATGACCGCGCGGACCGCGCCGGCCCTGCCGTCGGCCGGGGTGCCCGCGTCGCGCAGGGCCGCCATCGGGGAGACCTTGCCGGCCCGGCGTGCGGGCAGGTACGCGGCGAGGACGGTGACGACGATGCCGAGGAGCAGGCCGATCGCCGGGGTCGTCCACTTCACGGTGAGGTCGTTCGTGGACAGGTCCATGCCCGCGGCGGACATGAGCTTCATCAGGCCGATGGCGAGCCCGACTCCGGCGCCGACACCGACGACGGAGCCGACGACGCCGAGCAGCAGGGCCTCGACGAGCACGGACCGGTTGACCTGCTTGCGCGAGGAGCCGATGGCCCGCATCAGGCCGATCTCGCGGGTGCGCTGGGCGACCAGCATCGAGAACGTGTTGATGATCAGGAAGATGCCGACGAGGAAGGCGATCCCGGCGAAGCCGAGCAGGGCGTACTTGATGACGTCCATGAAGGAGCCGACGTCGGAGGCGTTGGCGTCCGCGGCCTCCTGCTGTGTCTGGATCTTGTACGAGCCCGTGAGCGTGCCGGCGACGTTCCTCTTCACCTGCGCGTCGGTGTACCCGGCGTCCGCGGCGACGTTGATCTGCGTGAACCGGCCGGTCTTCCCGATGAGTTCGCGCTGTGCGGTGGCGGTGTCGAAGTAGACGACGGCCGCGCCCGGGTTGGTCACCTTGAAGGCGGCGATGCCGACGATCTTCGTCTTGAGGTCGCCGGTGGCGGCGATGGTGCGCAGTTCGTCACCGAGCTTCAGATGGTGCTTCTTCGCGGTGTCGGCGTCGACCATGGTCTCGGTCGGGCCGCGCGGCGCGTGCCCCGAGGTGATCTCCATGGACCGCAGGTCGTTCTTGGTCCAGTTGCCGGCGATGGTCGGGGCGCCGTTCTCGGAGCCCATGTTCTTGTTGTCGGCGTTCACGACGGTCACGTTCATCGAACCGACCGCGCCCTCGGCCGACTTGACGCCTTCGGCCTTCTTCACGGTGTCGATGGCGGAGGCGGGCAGCGACTCGGGGCGGCCCGTGGCGCTGCCCTCGCTGTCGGACCCCTTCGGGCTGACGGTGACGTCCGACGCGGTGGCCGTGAACAGCTTGTCGAAGGTCTTGTCCATCGTGTCGGTGAACACGAGGGTGCCGGTCACGAAGGCGACCGAGAGCAGCACGGCGATCGCCGAGAGGGCCATGCGGCCCTTGTGCGCGAAGAAGTTGCGCAGCGAGGTCTTCATCACGGTGTTGGCGCTCATGACGTACGGCCCCGGGCGTCGAAGTCCTTCATGCGGTCCAGGACGGCCTCGGCGGTCGGCCGGAGCATCTCGTCGACGATGCGGCCGTCGGCCAGGTACAGGACGCGGTCCGCGTACGAGGCGGCCACCGGGTCGTGGGTGACCATCACGATGGTCTGGCCGAGCTCGTCGACGGAGCGGCGCAGGAAGCCGAGCACCTCGGCGCCGGCCCGCGAGTCCAGGTTTCCGGTCGGCTCGTCACCGAAGATGATCTCGGGCCGGGCCGCCAACGCCCGTGCCACGGCGACGCGTTGCTGCTGGCCGCCGGAGAGCTGGGTGGGCCGGTGCTTGAGGCGCTCGGCGAGGCCGACGGTCGTGACGACCCGGTCCAGCCACTGCCTGTCGGGCTTGCGGCCCGCGATGTCCATGGGGAGCGTGATGTTCTCCAGGGCGTTCAGCGTGGGCAGCAGGTTGAACGCCTGGAAGATGAACCCGATGCGGTCGCGCCGCAGCTGGGTCAGCTTCTTGTCCTTGAGGCCGGTGATCTCGGTCTCGTCGAGGTAGATCTGGCCGGAGGACACGGTGTCCAGGCCCGCGAGGCAGTGCATCAGCGTCGACTTGCCGGACCCCGACGGGCCCATGATCGCGGTGAACTGTCCGCGGGCGATGTCCACGTCGACGTGGTCGAGCGCGACGACCCGGGTCTCCCCCGACCCGTACGCCTTGACGACCTGCCGTGCCCTCGCGGCAACGGCCGTTCGCCCGCCAGTGCCCCCGGTCCTGGGAATGCTCACAGCCGTTGTCACGGTTTCTCTCCTATGTCGGATATCCGTCTTCGCGGCGATCCGCGAGGACAGGTACAAGTCTGGTGACGCGGGGCCTCGGGCGCGCTGGTGGAAGTCACCGTCTTTCCCGGGGGAAAACCCCACCCCTAGACGGTAGGAAGAACCCCCCGCCCGGCTCCTCCTCCAGGGGGACGAACCGTCCCCGGTCCGATCTACGGAGCAACCCCTAGGGGCTGTCCACCTCCCGGTGGAGCTCTACTCAGGGTCGCCTCCACCCGCATAAGCTCCTCGCCGGAGATAGATGCAGGGGGAACGAATGCAGAGCAGGAACGCACGGGGTGCGGTGGTCGCCGCGCTGATGCTGTCGATGGCGCTGGCCGCGCTCGACTCCACCATCGTCTCCACGGCGGTCCCGCAGATCGTCGGGGACCTCGGCGGCTTCTCCGTCTTCTCCTGGCTGTTCTCCGGCTATCTGCTCGCGGTGACCGTCACGCTGCCCGTCTACGGCAAGCTGTCGGACACCCTCGGCCGCAAGCCCGTCCTCATCGCGGGCAGCGTGCTGTTCCTGGCCGGGTCGCTGCTGTGCGCGAGCGCCTGGAACATGGGCGCGCTGATCGCCTTCCGCGTCGTCCAGGGCCTGGGCGGCGGCGCGATCCAGGGCACCGTGCAGACCCTCGCCGCCGACCTCTACCCCCTCGAACAACGCCCCAAGATCCAGGCCAAGTTGTCCACGGTGTGGGCCACGTCGTCGGTGCTCGGCCCCGCGCTCGGCGGGCTGCTCGCCTCGACCGCGGGCTGGCGCTGGATCTTCCTGATCAACCTGCCCATCGGCGCCGTCGCGCTCTTCCTCGTCGTACGACACCTGCACGAGCCCGCCCGGGAACCCGGCCCGCGCCCGAGGATCGACTGGGCGGGCGCGCTCGCCGTGTTCGCGGCGGGCGGGGTGCTGCTGATGTGGCTGGTGCAGGGCGGGGTCGCGTGGGCCTGGGACTCGGCGCCCTCGATCGCCCTTCTCTGTACGGGCGTCGCGCTCATCGGCGCGGTCGTGCTGATCGAGCGGCGGGCCCCCGAGCCGATCCTGCCGGGGTGGGTCTGGAAGCGGCGCACCATCGCCGCGGTCAATCTGGCGCTCGGCGCGATGGGCCTGCTGATGGTGGCGCCGACCACCTTCCTGCCCACGTACGCGCAGTCCGTCCTCGGCCTGTCCCCCACCGCGGCCGGGTTCGTGCTCTCCGTGATGACCCTGAGCTGGCCGATCTCTGCGGCGCTCAGCCAGCACGTGTACCGCAGGATCGGCTTCCGCGACACGGCCCTGATCGGCATGACGGCGGCGCTCGGGCTGCTGATCGCGTTCCCGCTGCTGCCCTTCCCGGGCGCGGTCTGGCAGCCGACCCTGCTGAGCCTGCTGCTCGGTGCGGCCCTCGGCCTGTTCCAGCTGCCGCTGATCATCGGCGTGCAGTCGTCGGTGGGCTGGGCGGAGCGCGGCACGGCCACCGCCTCGATCCTCTTCTACCGGCAGATCGGCCAGACCGTCGGCGCGGCCGTCTTCGGCGCGGTCGCCAATGCGGTGATCTCCGGGCGGCTCGGCGCGGGCACCGACCTCGACTCGGTGACCAGCGACGCCGGTTCCGAGGGCGTGCGACGGGCGATCGACGCGGCCGTCGACTCCGTGTACGTGGGGGCGGCGTGCGCGGCGGCCGTGGCGCTGGCCGTCCTGTTCGCCCTCGCGCCGCGCCGCTTCCCGGTTCTGGAGGCGCAGGCTCCGCAGCCGGCGTCCCCGCCGTCACCGCCGAAGCCCTCGTCCCCCTCGTCTCCCGTACAGGAAAAGCAGCGGCGATCCGACTGATCAGTTCGCGCAAACCCTCCCCCAACTCGTCTACCTGCGAGTAACGTTCCGGCTCCCCACACTCCCCACACCCTCCCTGCGGTCCGTCCGTCCCCGGCGGACCCGAGCCAGGCAAGGAGAACGGGATGCCGACACCGCACCGCTCTTCGCACCCGCACCACCGCCTCCCCGCGCCCGCCGCACGTCGACCCTGCTCCCGTCGGCGCCGGCCCCCGCCCTGATGCCGCGTTCCCCCGGGGGATGACCTCGCGCCCCGGCCGCACAGCGAACCGGACGGCGCACCGGCCGCGACGGCCCCGTCCATGCGTCACTGTCCGTGCGGCACCGCCGGGCGCCGTCGCGCGAACCGCTCCGCGACCGGCGCCCCCAGGACACCCCACACCCACCCACACCGCCCCACGACCGGCGACCTCAGGACACCCTCACCGCCCTGCACCGAGCAAGGAGCACCGGGATGCCGACACCGCCCCGTCCCACCCACACCCACCGCCTCCCCCGCCACCCCGACCTGCCGCCGCCCACCGGTCCCACCGGCGACCTGCGGCTGCTGCGCACCGCCTACCGCTGGCAGCGGCGCGTCGCCACCCTCACCGCGCTCGGCTACTTCACGCTCTTCCTGCTCCTGTCGGCCTTCGCCCCCGCCCTCATGAACCGCTCGGTCACCGGCGGCCTCTCCTCGGGGCTGCTCATCGGCCTCCTCCAACTCCCGGTCACCTGCCTGGCGTTGGCGCTGTACGAGCACACGGCCCGGCGACGCGTCGACCCGCTCGCCCACCGGCTGCGCAGGATCGGCGGCAGCCGGTGAAGGCCCTCGTGGACACCTCGGCCGAGTCCATGTCGCTGGTCGCCTTCACCGCGGTGGCCACGGCCACGCTGCTGCTGTGCATCGTCACCAGCCCCGACCGCGACGACCTGGAGGAGTTCTACACGGGCTTCGGCAGCCTGACGCCGATGCGCAACGGCCTGGCCATCGCGGGCGACTACATCTCCGCGGCCACCGTCCTCTCCACCACCGGCATCATCGCCCTGCTCGGCTACGACGGTGTGGTCCTGGCCCTGAGCACGGCCCTCTCCCTGATGCTGCTGATGTTCCTGCTCGCCGAACCGCTGCGCAACGCGGGCCTGTTCACCATGGGCGACGTCCTCGCGCGCCGGATGCCGGGACGGTCGGCGCGGATGGCGGCCTGCGTGGTGACGCTCGCCGCGCTGCTCCCGCTGATGCTGGTCCAACTGGCGGGCGCGGGCGACCTGTTGGCGTTCCTGCTCGGCTTCGACAACGAGACCTTCAAGACGGTCTGCGTGATCGGGCTCGGCGGGCTGATGATCAGCTACGCGGCGATCGGCGGCATGAAGGGCACCGCCGTCATCCAGATCTTCAAGATCGTGATGCTGCTCGGCTCGGGCACCGTGGCCGCGGCGCTCATCCTGCACCGCTTCGACTGGGACCCGGGCGCCCTGCTCGCCGAGGCCGCCCGGGGCAGCGGGGCCGGCCGCGCCTACCTCACCTCGGGACTGCAGTTCACGGGCAGCAGCTTCCCCCGCCTGGACATGATCAGCTCGGAGCTGACCGTGGTGCTCGGCGGCGCCGCGCTCCCGCACGTCACCATGCGCATGTACACGGCCCGCAACGCCCGCGAGGCGCGCCGCTCGATGTCCTGGGCGGTGTCGGCGGCGGGGCTCTTCGTGCTGATCATCTCGGTGATCGGGTTCGGCGCCGCGGCCCTGGTCGGCCGTACGGCGATCACGTCGGCCAACGCGCAGGGCAACACGGCGTTCCTGCTCGGCGCCAGGGCCGCCTTCGGCAAGGCGATGTCGGTGGCCGAGTCCCTGCTCTTCACCATGGTCACCACGGCGATCTTCCTCACGCTGCTCGCCTCCGTGGCGGGCATGATCCTGGCCTGCGCCAACGCGCTGGCCCACGACGTGTTCGCCTACCGCAAGCGGCAGTTGAGCCGCCGCAAGGAGCTGAAGGTGGCCCGGATCGCGGCCCTGTCCGTCGGCGCTCCCGCCATCCTCCTGGCCACCCTCGTCCAGCACCGCAACCTCCAGCCGCTGACCACCCTCTCCTTCTGCCTGGGCGCCTCCGCCCTGGCCCCCGCCCTCGTCTACAGCCTCTTCTGGCGCCGCTACACCCGGGCGGGCCTGCTGTGGACCCTGCTCGGCGGCACGGCGGCGTGCCTGCTCCTGATGACGGGGACGAACCTGGTCTCGGGCTCGCCGACGGCGGCGTTCCCGGGGCGGGACTTCAACTGGTTCCCGTTCACGACGACCGGCATCGTCTCGATCCCCCTGGGCTTCCTCTTCGGCTGGCTGGGCACGGTCCTGACCCCGCCGCGCAAGGCGGCGCAGCAACAGCAGCGCTACGAGGCCGTGGAGGGATGGATCCTGGCCGGTGCGCCGGTGCCGGAACCCGCTGATAAATTCCCCCGAACACGCGGACGGTAGAACTGAGTTCGAAAGCGGGGCAGGCGGCATGGGCGCAACGGGGTGGGAGTACTACGTCCCGTACCAGGCGGACACGGCGGCGGCTCTGGAGGAGTTGCGCGAGCGGGTCTTCCGGGAGGGCGACTACCACTGGCGGGAGGGGGACGGGCAGACCCCCGCCGCCCCGCGCCCGGCCACGATCGAGGAACTGTGGCGGGACGAGGACGTCCAGGAACAGGGCACCCACTCGATCCTCGACATGGACCGCGTCCTGCGCCCCGGCGAACACCCCGTGTGGGGCACCGTGCAGCCCGTCCACCCCGCGGAGGCCTGCCGTCTCACCGGCACGGACGTCCTCACGCGCGAGCACGTCGAGGTGATCGACGGGCTGGTGGCGGACCGCTGGCTGGGCCGCGTCGCGGTCCTGCACGACTCGACGGGCCGGCCCAGCGAGCTGTACTTCTGGGGTTTCTCGGGAGACTGATCCCGTGACGGCGGCGAGCGAAGGACCACGGGACCGGCCCCTCCCGGGCGGCCACATCCACCGGGTCGTACGGGTGGCGGACACGGTACGCAGGGCGCCCGCGCCGCGCTCCCCGTACGTCCATGAACTCCTCGCCCTGTTCGAGCGCAGGGGCTGGCCGGGGGCGCCCCGGTTCCTCGGCGTGGACGAGGACGGGCGCGAGACGTTCACGTACGTGCCGGGCCGGGCCGCGCTCACCGCGGCGGACCGACGGGCCGCCCGCACCGACGAGGGACTGGCCCAACTGGCCGTACTCATACGGGAGTTCCACGACCTGACGGCGGGTACGCCGCTCGCCGAGGGGCGGGAGGTCGTCTGCCACCACGACCTCGATCCCCGCAACACGGTCTACACGGAGGATGGCTCCTGGCGGCCCGTCGCCCTCGTCGACTGGGACCTGGCCGCGCCCGGGCGGCGCGTCGAGGACGTCGCCCATCTGTGCTGGCAGCACCTGGAACTCGGCCCCGACGCCGGGGACCCGGCCGAGGCCGCCCGCCTGATGCGGCTGGTCTGCGACGCGTACGGACTGGACGCGGTCGGCCGCGCCCCGCTCCTGGACACCGTCCTGTGGTGGCAGGACCGGTGCTGGAGAGGGATCGCGGCGGGTGCCGAGCGCGGGGATCCCGCGATGCTGCGGCTGCGCGGGGCCGGGGTGGTGGAGCGGGTGCGGGACGCGCACCGGTGGGTGGCGGCGCGGCGCGCCGCCCTGGAGGCCCGCCTGTGAACCGTCACGCGTCGATCAGCGCCCGCTCCCAGTTCTGCGTGTCGGCGTACTCGCGCATGGCGGCGATCCGGCCGTCCCGCACCACGAAGACGCCGATGTTGCGCTGGTCGTAGGGCCGGCCGGTGCGGCCGGTCGCCCAGGAGTGCCACTCGACGAGGACCTGCTCGCCCTCCCCGAACACGTTGGTGACCTTCAGGCCCACCTCGCGCTCGGGGTCGAGGTGGGCGAAGGCGGTGCCGAGGAAGCCGTCGATGACCTGGTCGCGGCCCCGCCAGGTGCCCGAGATGGGCAGGTCGCCGCCGTACCAGCAGGTGCCGTCCTCGGCCCACGAGTCCAGGATCGTCTCCTGGTCGCCCGCGGCGAGGGCCTCGAAGTAGCGCAGGACGACGGTACGCGGTGCGGTGGTGGCGCCGGCGGTCGTGGCGGTCATCGTGATCTCCCTGGGTTACGGGTTCAAGTGCTCTCTCTCGATGAACAGTTCACCGGAATCGAGGCACGGGACCCAGGGGCACCACGCGCTCGCAGCGATCACGATCCTTGATGGATCACTCGGTGTCCGCGCAGACCGGGGCCCGGGTCACGAGCTTGCGGTGCGGTCCGAGCAGGTTCACGTCCCAGTAGGTCCGGTCGTAGCCGATGCCGATGGCGGTGAACTTCCGGTTCATGAGGGCCGGGAAGATGTCGTTGCCCGGGTCCGGGTCCGTGACCATGTCCGCGAAGTAGCCGTCGTGGTGGTAGCCGGAGTACAGGTACTCCTCGGCGTCCGCGGAGTAGAGCCCGGCGTCGTTCAGGCGCGTCCGCAGGTCCCGCCCGTCGCTGCCGACCGAGGCGAGCTCGCCCTGGTCGGCCATGTCGCGGGCGTGGTCGCGGCCCACCCTCGACGCCGTGTCGGACAGCCGCAGCCCCGGCAGCCCGCGCGCGGTCCGCTCCTCGTTGATCCGGCAGGTGATCCAGTCGACGTCCGGGGAGTAGGCGGGCGCGACCACGCCCGGCGTCGACCCGGGAACGTCGACCGCGGTCGCCGGAGCGGCCGTTCCGGCCAGCCCCGCCATCGAGGCCACCGCCGTCGCCACTGCCATCGCCGTACGCTTCACACTGATCCCTCTCGTCGCGCTCCGCACCGGATCGCTCACCCGGCGCGATGCGAGCAGTGTGCCGAGACGGCGGGTCACTCACCGGGCGCAACATGCCGAAGGCGGCAGAGGAACTCGCCGCGGGTGGTCAGGGGAACACCGGCTGGTCGCGGCGGCCCGGGCGGCCACGGGCACCGGCCGCCGACGCGGGAGGGGGCCGGGTGAGGCTGTCGGTGGACGCCCCGCTCACTTCCCCAGCCGCTCCGCCGTCGCCGCCCGCCGTGCGAGCACCCCGTCCCGCAGCTCCTCCATCTCCCGCAGCGCGTCCCGCCGTTCGCGCTTGCCGAGCCGGTCGAGATACAGCCGCCCGTACAGATGGTCGGTCTCGTGCTGGAGGCAGCGGGCGAAGTAGCCCCGCCCCTCGACCACCAGGTCGTTGCCGTCCTTGTCCTGGCCGCGGACGACCGCGTGGTCGGCGCGGGCGACCGGCTTGTAGGGGCCGGGCACGGACAGGCAGCCCTCCATCTCCTCGACGAGTCTTCGGGTCGCGACCGGCTCCTCGTCGAGGACCGGGTTGGCGATGTGCCCGGTGTGCCGCACGCCCCAGTCGTCCTCCATGTCGTACACGAACAGCTGCAGGTCGACGCCGACCTGGTTGGCGGCGATGGCCGCGCCGTGCGCGACGTGGTTCGTGGCGAACATGTCGTCGATGAGCCGGGCGAGTTCGGGAGTGCCGAAGTGCTCCCGCGTGACGGGCGCGCAGCGGCGCCGCAGCACGTCCTCGCCGACCAGGGTGACGCGCCGTACCGCACCCCGCTCGACCTCCGGCGACAGCGACCCCTCACCCATCCCGCTCAACCCCTCTGCTCCTGACGGCACTTGACCAACTCCTTTGCAAAGTAGCACTCTTTGCAAAGTGACCGGAGAAGATCGCACACCTCAGACGGCCCGCACCGCCCGCCCGCTGCCCGACCATCCCGTCCGCATCGCCCTGCTCGATCTGCTGGCCGAGGTCGGCACGCTCACGTCGACGCAGGCGGCGGCCCGCCTGGGGCACAGTTCGGGGCTGTGCTCGTTCCACCTGCGCCAGCTCGCCCGGCACGGCCTGATCGAGGAGGCGCCGCACGACGGCAGGCGGGACCGGCCGTGGCGGCTGCTCTGGGACACTCCGGAGCGGACGCCCGCCCCGGAGTCGATGTCCGCCACCTTGCACCTCACCGCCGACGAGGCGGCCGAACTGGGCGCCGCGATAAGGGAGTTGTTCGCCTCCTACGAGCACCGCACGACGCGGCCCGCGCACGCGACGCCGGTCACCGCGACGGCTCGCCTGGAGCCGGTACGCGCCACCGCCAGGTGACCGTCCGCGCCTGAACCACGGCAGGCGAACGGCCGAGAGGCGGATCCCCTAATCGGACTCGGCCGGTGCCCGCCCCGTCAGCGCCGCCAGCGAACTGCGCACATGATCCATGTGGGCCCGCACCTCGTCCCGGGCCTCCGCGTGCTCCCGCAGCACCCGCTCGGTCTCCCGGTCGATCCGCTCCTCCCGGGCCCGGGCCTGCGCGACCAGTTCCCCGCCGGAGGCCTCCGCGTCCTCCTGCCCGTGCCGCGCCGCCTCCTCGGCCTCGGCGAGCGCCCGCTTCGCCTCGGAGAGCAGCGCCTCGGCCTCCGTGACGGCGGCGGCCTCCCACGCGTCCGCGGCGGCGGCCCGCTCGGCGCTCTCCCGCTCCAGCGCGTCGAGCCGCTCGGCCTGTTCCTTGGCCTGGTCCGCGAGGACGCCCTCGCAGCGCCGCCGCATGTCGCGCAGCGCCTCCAGGGCCTCGCCCCGGGTCTCCTTCACGTCGCGGCGCGCGGCGACCCGGATCTCGTCGGCGGCGGCCCGCGTCGCGGCCTCCCGGTGCCGGGCCCGCTCCTCCGCCTCCTCGCGCACCTCGTCGGCGTAGGCCTGCGCGGCGTCCCGCTCCTCACGGCCGGCCCGCTCGGCGGCCTCGGTGACCGCCTGCGCGTCGAGCTGCCCGGCGTGCCGGAGGGCGGCGGTCTCCTCCTCCACGAGTTCGAGCAGGTACTGGGCGCGCTTGCCCAAAGTGGCGTAGGTCTGCGGGGCGAGGTGCGCGACGACCTCGCGCAGCCGCTCGGCCTCCGCCTCCATCTCCTTGTGGAGCACGGTCAGGCGCGCGGCCCGCTCCCAGGCGTCGTCGCGCTCCCGGGAGATGTTCTCGGCGAAGGCCTCCACCTGCTCGGGCCGGTATCCGCGGCCGCCCCGGCCCCTCGTGACGACGAAGCCGTACGACGACGGGGACGGACCCGTCGCCGATGCCCCTGCACCGCTCATCATGGATGCCCCTCTCGACCAGCCTGACGTACGACGTTCTGCGCGATTGGCGCACATCTTTCTCGATCAGGCGGAAGCGTCCACAACGCGACACACGCGACACACCGCCCGACCCACCCGGTCAAGGATGCGTCAATTGCTGTCGAAAGTCGGAATCGTCGTGTCGTCGCGGAGCGCGGAGAAGAGTTCTTCGGCCTCGGCCCGGTTCCACTCGACGACGTCGCCGACCCCGGCCACGTAGGGCTCGCTGCCGATCGGCACGGTCGTCGTGGACCCGTCGCCGTGTGAGATGTCATCCATTTCCAGGCCCAGCTTGCCGAGGTTCGTGATCCCCGCGTCCTGGTCGACGGTGAGGGCGTTCAGCGACGCGTCCAGGAACGGCAGCAGCTTGAAGGGGTTCAGCAGCGTGGCGGGGCTCAGCGCCTTGTCCGCGATCGCCGCGATCAGCCGCTGCTGCGCCTGTACGCGGCCCAGGTCACCATCGGCGTAGCTGTGCCGGTCACGGGCGTAGGCGAGGGCCTGGTTCCCGTTCATCGTCTGGCAGCCGGCCTTGAAGTCGGCCCCGGAGTACGAGTCGTCCAGGTCCTGCGGGACGCACACCTCGACCCCGCCGAGCGCGTTCACGACGTCCACGAACCCGAGGAAGCTGACCTCGGCGTAGTGGTCCAGGCGCAGCCCCGTCGCCTCCTCGACCGTCCGCGTCAGGAGCGGGGCGCCGCCGATCGCGAACGAGGCGTTGATCTTGTTCATGCCGTGGCCGGGGATGTTCACGTAGCTGTCGCGCGGCAGGGACACCAGGTACGGGCCGCTCTTGCCGTAGTGCAGCACGATGATGGTGTCGGTCTCGTTGCCCGAGTCGGAGCCGGTGTGCAGCTCCTGCTGCTGCTCCTTGGTCAGGTCGGTGCGGCTGTCGGAGCCCACGAGCAGCCAGTTCGTACCCGCGCCGGCGGCGGGCCGCCCGTCGTAGTCACCGAGGGCGTCGGTCCGCTGGATCTGGGAGACCGCCCAGATCACGACGCCGACCGCGTACGCGACGACCACCAGGACGAAGGCCAGCAGCAGGACGGAGAGCCGCCTGGGCCGGCTCCGGCGCCCGTTCCCACCGCGACGGCCGCGCCGCGACGCCCGGTACACCGTGGTGCTGCTCGCCGGCGGCAGCGGACGGCGCCCCTGCGGATCCTGCGGATCCGGGTACTCCTCCGGTGTGGGCGTCGTCATGGTACGAACCTGACACAACGCCAGAAAAGCCGCAGAGCGATACACCCTAATGGTGCATCGCCCCGCGGCTCCCGTCCCGCTACAGCAGGCCGTCCCACATCTGCTCGAGCAGCACCGACCACCAGGTCTCGGGCGAACCGAGCGCCGCCGGGTCGAGCGCGTTCAGCTGGGCCTGGAAGTCGACGGTCCAGCGGCCCGCCTGCTCCGGGTTGAGCCCGTAGCGCAGCCGCCACATCCGGCCGAGCAGGGCCAGCGAGCGGGCGAACTCCGGCAGCCCGGAGTTCACGAACTGCGGCGGTACGGGGGCACCGCCCGGCCCGGCCTCGACCGGCACGGCCACGATGTGCGCCGTCCCGTACTGGACGCACAGCGCCTTGCCGAAGTCGGAGCCCATCACCAGGTACGAGCCCGCGTCCGACGCCGGCTGCACCCCGCGCTCCTGCGCCAGCTCGGCCAGCGTCGGCACCGGGCGGCCCTGCTGGGCCTGCGCCCAGAAGAACGGCCCGAAGTCCGCCGGGAGCCCGGCCACGACGAGCGTGTGCGCGACGACGTCCGGGACGCCCTGGCGCGACACCGCCCGCTGGTCGAACCGGAACACGCCGGGACCGAACGCCGCCGCCAGCTCCTGCGCGATGCCCTCCGGCGGGATCGGCTGCGCGGGCTGCGCGGGCGGCAGCGGCGCGCGCACCGGAGCCGGACGCGCGGGCCCATCGGCGACCTGGTGCAACTCGCCCTGGTGCGCGATCAGTTGCTGCATGCCCTGCTGGCGCGAGGCGTGGTCGGTGCCGTACGGAGCGATCGACGTGATGCGCGCCTGCGGCCACTGCTCCTGGATCATGCGGGAGCAGTAGGCGCCGGGCAGCGCGCAGGACTCCAGCTCGGTGTGGAGTTCGAGGACCTGGTCCGGCGGGATGTTCATGCCGCGCAGCTCGTGGAAGATCTGCCACTCCGGGTGCGGCACACCGGGTGCCGAGCGGCGGATGAGCTGCTGCTCGGAACCGTCGGGCGCGCGGTAGCGCAGCACCGCCTGGTAGCCGGGGCCCACGGTCGGCTGACCCGCCGGCTGCGCGGGCGCCCCCTGCGGATACCCGTACGCGGGCGGCGGACCGCCCGGGATCTGCTGCCCCGGCACCGGCGGCGGCATCGCGCCCGGCGGCATCCCACCGGGCTGCATCCCGGCGGGCTGCATCCCGGCGGGCTGCATCCCGGCGGGCGGCGGGGGCGGCGCACCGGGCCCGCCCATCGGCGGCCCGGAGAGCATGGTCGCGGCGTGGTGCACCCCGTCACCGACAGGCGGCGGCGGAGGCGTACCGGGGGCGCCGGGCGGACCGGGCGGAGGGGGCGCGCCCGGAGCCCCGGGCGGACCGGGCGGAGGCGGCGTGCCGGGAGCGCCGGGACCCGCCACCGGCGGCCCGGACAGCATGGTCGCGGCGTGGTGCACCCCGTCACCGACAGGCGGCGGCGGAGGCGTACCGGGAGCACCCGGGGCGCCCGGGGCGCCCGGGGCCTGCGGCTGCCCGCCGGGACCGGGCGCGGGCACCATCTGCGTCGGGACGTAGCCGGCACCGCCGGGCGTGCCCGGGGCACCGGGGGGCGGCGGGGTCTGCGCACCGCCGGAGCGCGGCGGCTGCGCCTTGCTGGTCGCGGCGTTCGCGATGGCCTCGGCGCCGGGCGGCAGCGGCCGCCCGGAGGCGTCCTGCCCCGCACCTGCGGGGGCCGGGCCCTGCGGATAGCCGTACGCCGGAACGGCACCCGGCGGCGGTGTCACCGGCACGGCCGTCCCCGGTACCGGAGGCGGCAGCGCGGCACCGGCGCCCGCGCCCGGACCGGGCGTCGGACCCGGGGGCGGCGGCGGGGTGTCGGCCCCGGCGGGACCGACCTGCGGGAACCCGTACGGCGGCGGAGGCGGAGGCGGCGGGGTGTTGGCCCCACCGGGCCCACCAGGTCCACCAGGTCCACCCTGCGGGTACCCGTACGTCGACGGCGGCGCAGGCGGAGGCGTGGGCGGAGGCGTGGGCGCCCCTCGATCGGGCTCGCCGCCCAGGGCCGGGGACTGCGCGGTCGGCGGCAACTGGCTGCCGTTCGGCATCAGATCGGTCATCGCTTCCGGCCGCACCCCGGGCGGCGGCGCGTCCTCGGCCAGCGGCGGCGAGAACACCGTGTCGGGCAGCGGCACCGACCGGTCCTCCTCGTCCCCCATCCCGTTCGTGTCCGTACCGGCCCACGGCGTCGCGTCGGCCGGTGGAGGCGGATCCAACGGCGGTGCGGCCGACGCGGCCGGGACCGCGTCCTGCGGTTCCGGCGCGGACCCCGCGCCCATGCCCGTGCCCGCACCGGACGTGGGTGTCGAGGCCGAACGCCGGTCGGGGATCCCCAGCTTGTCCGCCGCCTCCTGCAACCACTCCGGCGGGGACAGCAGGAACGACGTCTGGTTCAGGTCCACCCGCTCGGGCGGGCGCGGCGGCACGGAATCGGCCGGTGCGTCCGGCAGCCCGTACTCCTCCTCGTACCGCCGGATCACCTCGCCCACCGGCAGCGAGGGCCACAGCGTCGCCTCGCCGCTGTCGCGCGCGATGACGAGCCGCTGGCGGCCGCCGTCGGAGATCGGACCGCCCTCCCGGTCCTCCGCCCACACCACGAAGCCCAGCTCGAACTCCCGCACCCGCACCTCACGGTGCTGGTACGCGGGCACCTCGCCGTTGATCCATTCCTCGGCGCGCTCCTGCGCCTGCGCGAACGTCACCATCGGACCCTCACCCCTCGTCCGGGTACGTCGTAGCCGTGGACACGGGGACGGCGCTCGCGAAGCCGCCGTCCACCATCAGGTTCGCCACCGTCTCCAGCTCCGGCGGATTGCCGGCCAGCCGGGACAGGAAGGCGTCGAAGTCGTCACCGCAGGGCAGCAGCAGGCGCTCCACCCGCTCGGCCACCGACCAGTGCGCCGTCTCGCCGCCGTCCCGCGCGTCGTCGTACGCGCAGAACCACACGGACCCGATCGCCGAGCCCTTCACCTTCACGGCGAGGATCCCGCCCTGCACGAACCCGACGCCCAGGTAGTCCTTCGTCAGGTGATCACGCAGACACTTGTTGACGTAGACAAGGTCGTTGACGGCCGCCTCGTCGCGCACGGTGAAGAACGGCTGGTCGATCAGGAGCCCCAACTCGGCGTCCAGGGCGGTCCCGACGGGCGCGCACCCGCCGCCCGCCTTCAGGAACGACCGGTACGCCCCGGGCAGCCGGCAGCCCAGGTCCTCCTCGGCGCCGAGCACTTGCTGCTCCGTCACCGCCACCGCCGACTTGGGCAGCCCGAAGTGCGCGGGCCGGGTGTCCTGCAACGGCCGGGTCCCGCGCTTGTGCTGGTCCACCCCGGCCGTCGCGAGCCCGCCGTGGTGCCGCAGCAGCGCCTTCACCTCTACGGGGATCAGCTCGAGGCGGCGCGAGGCGCGCACGTGGTGCCAGGTCCAGCCGTGCGGCGTCGCCACCGGCGGGATCGTGTCCCACAGCTCGTGTCCCGAGGCGGCCAGGGCGGCGTTCGCCGACACGTAGTCCGTGAGCCGCAGTTCGTCGACGCCGAATCCCTCCGGCGGTTCCGCGATCTCCGCCACCGCGCGCGCGTAGGCCGAGAAGTCCGGATAGCCGTCACTGTCCACCCGCACCCCGCGCGGGTGGCGGGCGGCACGGACCGGGTCCGGGAAGTGCACTACCTGCCCGGCGTAGGCCGCGTTCGGCGGCGCGGCCTGCTGCCCGAGCCGACCTGTCGTCATGGCGGTTGCCCCCTGCGGCGCTGTCGACGGTTGCTGGTCGTGACAGCCTATGCGGTCGTACGACACCGGTCACCGGCCCTCCGGTTCCATGACCAGCAGTCACCCCACTGTCACCACCCCGTGACGATCACGCACGTCCCGGCCATATCAAGGGGCCCGACTTCCGCACCGCCCGCCCCATTTGGCACTCTGTCCAGGCAACCTGGGGGATTGCAGCGGGAAACCGCAGGAGGGGAAGCACCACATGAACAGCGGCATCGCACAGCCCGTCACGGACACCGGGTCCGGGGCCGACCCACGCGTGGGCTGGAGCGCCACCGAAACCGCCCCCGCCCCCGTGCTGCGCGGACGCCGCGACGGCATCCTGCCCACGGTCGCCGCCGCCCTGTCGGTGCGCGGCTCCACCCTCACGTCCACCGCGGCCCGCGGCGAACAGGCGCCCGCGCTGCACCCGTTGGTCCAGGACTTCCTCGATACGCTGACCAGCGGGCAGCGCGACCGCTTCACCGGCCGCTGCGCCGAGGCCATCCTCATCTCCCGGCACCTCGCGGCGACCGACAGCGAGCGCACCGAGAAGTCGAAGCGCGCCCGCCGCAGACCGATGACGATGAGCGAGGCCCGCAAGGCCCTCAAGCACGCGAAGCTCACCACCCGCCGCATCCGTGAGGACGGCGACCCGCTGCACGGTGGCTTCGCCCGCCCCTGCCGCGCCTGCGCCGCCCTGACGGCCCACTTCGGCGTACACGTGGTAGACCCGACCGCCGAGGACGAGGCCCCCCACTGATGTCCAACTCCCCCTCCACCAACGGCACTTCGAGCTCGCGCTTCACCGAGCCCGTCGACGCGGCGCTGCGCGCGGCGGGCTGGCAGTCGGGCCGCTGGGACATCAAGCAGGCCGAGTTCTGGGCCGACGCCCTGCGCACCCATGTCTCCCCCGCGGGCCACCGTCACTCCGTCTTCCCTGCGGCGGTCGAGGCCTGGGCCGAGTTCGGCGGCCTCCATCTGACCCCCACGGGTCCCGGGCGCCACGTGGCCCCGTCCCAGCCGCACCTCGACCCCCTGCACGGCCTGCACATGGCCCGCACCCTCGGCGACCTCGGCCGCGCCCTCGACACGGAGGTCTGCCCGCTCGGCGCCGAGTCCGGCACGGAGGCCCTGCTGGCGATCGACACGGAGGGCCGCGTCTACGCCCTCGACCACAGCGGCGACTGGTACCTGGGCGCCACGATCGACTCCGCCCTCGAAACCCTGGTCACCGGGGCTCAGCCGTCCCGGCTCCAGGCGGAATAGCCGTCTGCCCCCTCAGGCTCTCGCCGTCGGCTCAAGGCCGGTGGGGGCTGGTCGCGCAGTTCCCCCGCGCCCCTGACAGCGAGCTCCGCTCGCTCCAGGGGAAGGCTGCGCGCAGCGCATGCCTTCAGGGGCGCGGGGAACTGCGCGACCAGCCACGACGAAAGCCGCGCCCGACAGACTCACCCCGCAGGCAGCACCGCCGACACCCGGAAACCCCCCGCGTCGGTGGGCCCGGACACGAAGACGCCGCCGAGCCCGGCCACCCGCTCCTTCATCCCGATCAGCCCGTTCCCGCCGGACGGCAACCCCACGGAGGCCCCCGCGGCCACCGGCGGCGACTCGTTCTCCACCTGCATCGCGATCTCCGCCCCCCGATGCGCGAGCCGCACATACGTCTTGGCGCCCGCCGCGTGCTTGTGCACGTTCGTCAGCGCCTCCTGCACCACCCGGTAGGCCGTCTGCTCCACCGTGGCGGCGTACACCCGCACGTCTCCCTCCACGGTCATCTCCACGACCATCCCGGCCGCCCGCGACTGCCCGACCAGTTCCTCCACCTCGGCCAGACAGGGCCCGTTCTCCGCCTCCTCCTCGGCCCGCGACGCCGCGGCCGCCGCGGCCACGCCCACCGCCTCCAGCGGCACCGCGCGCCCGCGCTCCCGCTCCGGCACGGCCTCGCCCGCGCGCAGCACGCCGAGCATCTCGCGCAGCTCCGTCAGCGCCTGCCGCCCCATGTCGCCGACCAGCGCGGCGTTCTTCACGGCCTTCTCGGGGTCCTTGCGCGCCACCGCCTGCAGCGCCGCCGCGTGCACCACCATCAACGACACCCGGTGCGCGACCACGTCGTGCATCTCCCGGGCGATCCGGGTCCGCTCCTCGCCGCGCGCCCACTCGGCCCGCTCCTCGGCCCGCTCCGCGAGCAGCAGCAGCTCCCGCTCCAGCGAATCGTTCCTCTCCTGCAGGCTCTCCATCAGCCGCCGCCTGGCGCCGACGTACATGCCCAAGAGCAGCGGCGGGGCGGTCAGGCCCAGCGCCGTGGTGATGGCGATGAAGGGGATGAACCAGCTGCCCACCTGGAACGCGTCGACCCCGTGCGCGGCGTCCTGCTGCGCCCGCACCACGGCCACGATCAGCGTGCCCGCGAACGACATGGCCGCCAGCGCGCCGATGATCCGCCGCGGCATCTCGGACGCGGCCAGCGAGTACAGCCCGACGATGGTCAGGAGCACGCCCATCTGCGCCGGCGTGATCGCCACCGACACCAGGACCACCGCGATCGGCCAGCGCCGCCGCAGCACCAGCGTCGCCCCGGCCAGCACGCCGAAGACGATCCCCACCGCCGCCGGCAGCCCGGCCTTGTGCGCGAACGAAACTCCCTCGACCGCGCACTCCGCGGCCGACACCACCCCCAGTCCCCCATCGAACAGCGCGCTGCGCCGCCGCTCCCACCACCACGGCCCCCCGGCCGCGGCTCGGTGAACTTCCCCCGTCGTGGTCATGCCTCCACCCTACGGTCGCCGGGCGCCCGGTTTCCGGCGAGTTTTGCCTACTGCGTCACACCGCACCCGGCGACCGAACAGGGTCGAAACGGCACACCCCACCGGCGCCTGCGCGAACCTGTACCGTCGCACGGAAGGCACTCGGTACGGCATAGTGTTGGGTGCCCGCTCGCCGACCTGACGTTCTGTCCGGTTCCGTCGAGTTCGGTCCCCTGTGGTGTAATTGGCAGCACTGTGGCTTTTGGTGCCATCTGTCCGGGTTCGAGTCCTGGCGGGGGAGCTCTTCTCACCTCGGGGCTCGCTCCGAGCCCCCATCGGGTTCACATCCGGCTTCACTTCGGGTCCTGACCGCAAAGGTCGGGGCCCGCCCTTATTTCCCAACGGAAACCCCCCGGTATCCTGCGAATGTCCACCCCACATCGCATCCACAGCCGAAGGGCACACCCGTGAGCGCCAACCGCCCGGCCGCCGTCGTCGTACTTGCAGCGGGTGAGGGCACCCGTATGAAGTCGGCCACTCCGAAAGTCCTGCACGAGCTCTGTGGCCGCTCACTGGTCGGCCACGTCCTGGCCGCCGCACGGGAGTTGAGCCCCGAACGGCTGGTCGTGGTCGTGGGCCACGAACGCGAGAAGGTCACCGCGCACCTGAGCGTCATCGACACCGGGGCCCGCACCGCGGTCCAGGACGAGCAGAACGGCACGGGCCACGCCGTCCGCATCGGCCTGGAGAGCATCGACCCGGCCGGCTCCCTCGACGGCACGGTGATCGTCGTCTGCGGCGACACGCCGCTGCTGACCGGCGGGACGCTCCAGGACCTGGCCGCCACCCACGGCGCCGACGGCAACGCGGTGACGGTGCTGACCGCCGAGGTCCCGGACGCGACGGGCTACGGCCGCATCGTGCGCGACGCCGCGACCGGCGCGGTGACGGCGATCGTCGAGCACAAGGACGCGACCGAGGCGCAGCGCGCGATCGGTGAGATCAACTCGGGCGTCTTCGCGTTCGACGGCCGCCTGCTGGCCGACGCCCTGAAGAAGGTGCGTACGGACAACAGCCAGGGCGAGGAGTACCTGACCGACGTCCTCGGCATCCTGCGTGAGGCCGGCCACCGGGTCGGCGCGTCCGTGGCGCGCGACCACCGCGAGATCGCCGGCATCAACAACCGCGTACAGCTCTCCGAGGCCCGTCGCATCCTGAACGACCGCCTCCTGAACCAGGCGATGCTGGACGGCGTCACGATCATCGACCCGGCCTCCACCTTCGTCGACGTGACCGTCACGTTCGAGCGCGACGCCACCGTGCTTCCCGCCACGCAGCTGCACGGCGCCACGCACATCGCCGAGGGCGCGGTCGTCGGCCCCAACACCCGCCTCACGGACACCACGGTCCACGCGGGCGCGCGCGTGGACAACACGGTCGCCGTCAGCTCCGAGGTGGGGCCCCAGGCGTCGGTCGGCCCGTTCGCGTACCTGCGCCCCGGTTCGCGCCTCGGCGTGAAGGCGAAGGTCGGCACGTACGTCGAGACGAAGAACGCGACGATCGGCGACGGCACGAAGGTGCCGCACCTCTCCTACGTCGGTGACGCGACGATCGGCGACTTCACGAACATCGGCGCGGCCAGCGTCTTCGTGAACTACGACGGTCAGGACAAGCACCACACGACGATCGGGTCGCACTGCCGGACCGGATCGGACAACATGTTTGTGGCGCCTGTCACGGTCGGGGACGGCGCGTACACCGCCGCGGGCTCGGTCATCACGAAGGACGTGCCGGCCGGTTCACTCGCCGTCGCCCGGGGCCAGCAAAGGAATATCGAGGGTTGGGTGGCGCGCAAGCGTCCGGGGAGCGCGGCCGCGAAGGCGGCCGAAGCGTCCACCAGGGAGCCCGGCAGCGAGGGCTGACCGGAAACAGGTGCGTCCGACACGGCGTACCGTGATAGGTGCACACGATTCGCCTGGCTCGCTGCTATAGGGACGCGCGGGCAGCTGCGGCGGACGTACTCGTCTGAGGTCTGAGGAGACTAGTGCTGTGACCGGGATCAAGACGCAGGGCGAGAAGAAGCTGATGCTCTTCTCAGGCCGCGCCCACCCCGAGCTTGCCGAGGAGGTCGCGCACCAGCTCGGTGTCGGGATCGTCCCGACCAAAGCCTTCGATTTCGCCAACGGCGAGATCTACGTCCGCTACCAGGAGTCCGCACGCGGCGCCGACTGCTTCCTGATCCAGAGCCACACGGCTCCGATCAACAAGTGGATCATGGAGCAGCTGATCATGATCGACGCGCTGAAGCGCGCGTCGGCCCGCTCCATCACCGTGATCGTGCCGTTCTACGGTTACGCGCGGCAGGACAAGAAGCACCGCGGACGTGAACCGATCTCGGCGCGTCTGATCGCGGACCTGCTGAAGACGGCGGGTGCGGACCGCATCCTCGCCATCGACCTGCACACGGACCAGATCCAGGGCTTCTTCGACGGCCCGGTGGACCACCTGTTCGCGCTGCCGATCCTGGCGGACTACGTGGGCGCGAAGGTGGACCGCGACAAGCTGACCGTCGTCTCCCCCGACGCCGGCCGCGTGCGCGTCGCCGACCGCTGGTGCGACCGTCTGGGCGCGCCGCTGGCGATCGTGCACAAGCGTCGCGACAAGGACGTGGCGAACCAGGTCACCGTGCACGAGGTCGTCGGTGACGTGAAGGGCCGCGTCTGCGTCCTGGTCGACGACATGATCGACACGGGTGGCACGATCTGCGCCGCCGCCGACGCCCTGTTCGCGCACGGCGCCGAGGACGTCATCGTGACGGCGACGCACGGTGTGCTCTCCGGCCCCGCCGCGGACCGCCTGAAGAACTCCAAGGTGAGCGAGTTCGTCTTCACGAACACGCTGCCGACGCCCAACGAGCTGGAGCTCGACAAGATCACGGTCCTGTCGATCGCCCCGACCATCGCCTCCGCGGTGCGCGAGGTCTTCGAGGACGGCTCGGTGACCAGCCTCTTCGAGGGCGAAGCGTGATCTCGTAGCCGAAGATCCATTTGGGTACGGCCTTCCTCGCCGAGTAGACTGCCAAAGTTGCTCGGCGAGGGAGGCCGTACTTCTGTTCTCGGAAGTATCCGGCTGTCCGTTATCGACGCGCTCTTCGTAGCAGGCCGTTCGTGGCCGGGTGACCAGCCCTTCGGGGTTTCCCCAAGTTCTACGAGGAGTTGAGAGCACATGTCCGAGGTCAAGCTCGCCGCCGAGACCCGTTCCGAGTTCGGCAAGGGCGCCGCCCGCCGCATCCGCCGCGAGAGCAAGGTTCCCGGCGTCGTCTACGGTCACGGTGGCGACCCGATCCACATCACGCTGCCGGGCCACGAGCTGCTGCTCGCCCTGCGCACGCCGAACGTCCTGCTCTCCCTGGAGCTCGAGGGCAAGACCCAGCTGGCCATCCCGAAGGCCGTGCAGCGCGACCCGCTGAAGGGCTTCCTCGAGCACGTCGACCTGCTCCTCGTGAAGAGCGGCGAGAAGGTCACCGTCGAGCTCCCGATCCTGACCGAGGGCGAGCTGGCCGCCGGTGCCAACCTGCTGGAGCACGTGCTGAACACGCTCTCCGTCGAGACCGAGGCCACGCACATCCCGGAGTCGGTCACCGTCTCCATCGCGGGCCTCGACGCCGGTGACGCCGTCTACGCCAAGGACATCACGCTGCCCGCCGGCACCACGCTGGCCACCGACGCGGACGCCGTCGTCCTTCAGGTCCTGGCCGCGCAGGCCGAGGAGGCCCCGGCCGACGCCGCGGGCGACGAGGCCGCGGAGGCCTGAGCCTTCGTCGTATGACCTGGTGTACGGGGTGGTGGGCACGGTCCACCACCCCGTACAGCTATCTCTAGCGGAGGAAAGTGCATGTCCGACGAGAACGCTCCCTGGCTGATCGCCGGGCTCGGCAACCCCGGCCCCGAGTACGCGATGAACCGGCACAACGTCGGCTTCATGGTGGCCGATCTCCTCGCGCGGCGGATGGGCGCCAAGTTCAAGCGGGCGACCAAGGGGCAGGCCCAGGTCGTGGAGGGGCGGATCGGTCCGCCAGGACCGGCCAACCGCCGCGTCATCCTGGCCAAGCCGATGTCGTACATGAACGTCTCCGGTGGCCCGGTGACGGCGCTGCGCGACTTCTACAAGGTGCCGACGGAGCGCATCGTGGCCGTCCACGACGAGCTGGACATCGACTACGGCGTCCTGCGCCTCAAGCTGGGCGGCGGCGACAACGGGCACAACGGTCTGAAGTCGATGACGAAGGCCATGGGCCCCGACTACCACCGGGTGCGGTTCGGCATCGGCCGGCCCCCGGGGCGGATGCAGGTCGCGGACTTCGTGCTGAAGGACTTCTCCTCGGGCGAGCGCAAGGAGCTCGACTACTTCGTGGACCGGGCCGCGGACGCCGTCGAGGCGCTCGTGACCGAGGGCCTGGAGCGGGCACAGTCCTCGTACAACTCCTGACCGTCACACGGATGGTTGACCATTCGCACATCCATGGCCAAAGATCGCGGCCATGGCTTCAGCGGTGTCGGTCTCCCGAACGGTCGCGTCGGCGGCTCTTGCCCTTCTTGTCCTGGTCGCCGGGTTCTGGGCGTCCTGGGGGACGGCGCAGCACGTGGTGTTCTCCAAGGGCCGCGAACGCGGGCACATGACGGTGACGCGGTGCGCGGGCAGCACCTGCGCCGGGTCCTTCGTGCCCTCCGCCGAGGGACCCGTGCGGCATCCGAAGGTGACGATCGGCCGCTCGGTCGGCGAGAAGAAGGGCGTCCGGCTGCCCGTGGTGCTCAAGCCGGACTCGGCGACGGCCGTGCGGACCGGGGCCGCAGGCTTCTTCAAGGCGTGGATCCCGCTGGGCGGCGCGCTGCTGCTGGCGTGCGTCGTGCTCGCGGGCGGAATGCGCAACCGGCGCCTCGCGTGGATCACGGGAGGCGCCGGTGTCGTTCTGCTGACGGCCGCCTGGGCGACGGCCGCCGTCTTCTAGGTCGGGCGGTCAGCCGGTGTTGCGCAGACCGGCCGCGACACCGTTGACGGTGAGCAGCAGGGCCCGGCCGAGGGTCGGGTCCGGCTCCTGGCCCGCGGCGGCGTCGTCGCGCTGCCGCTTGAGCAGGGCGACCTGGAGGTACGAGATCGGGTCGAGGTAGGCGTCGCGGATGGCGAACGTCTGCTTCAACACGGGCTGCGCGCCGAGGAGTTCGGACTCCCCGGTGATGCGCAGGACCTCGGCGACGGTGAGCGCGTGCTCGGCCTCGATGTCGGCGAACACGTGCTTGAGCTCGTCCGGGACGAGCGTGTCGACGTAGTGGCGGGCGATGCGCAGGTCGGTCTTCGCGAGCGTCATCTCGACGTTGGAGATGAAGTTGCGGAAGAAGTGCCAGCGCTCGTTCATCTCGTCGAGGACGGTGTCCAGACCCGCCTCGCGCAGCGCCTTGAGGCCGGAGCCCACGCCGAACCAGCCGGGCACGATCTGCCGGGACTGGGTCCAGCCGAACACCCACGGGATGGCGCGCAGGCCGTCGAGCGAGGCGTCCGAGCCGGGGCGGCGGGAGGGCCGCGAGCCGAGGTGCAGGTCGGCGAGCTGGTCCACCGGCGTCGACACGAGGAAGTAGGACGGCAGGTCCGGGTCCTCGACGAGCTTGCGGTAGGCGGCGTGGGCCGCGTCGCTCACCACGTCCATGGCGGCGTCCCAGCGGGCGAGAGCCTCGTCGGACTGGCGCGGCGCGGTGTGCAGGGCGGAGGCCTGCAGGGTGGCCGCGACGGTCAGTTCCAGGTTCTCCCGGGCCAGCGACGGCACCAGGTACTTGTCACTGATCACCTCGCCCTGCTCGGTGACCTTGATCTCGCCCTCCAGGGTTCCCCAGGGCTGGGCGAGGATCGCGTCGTGCGAGGGGCCGCCACCGCGGCCGACGGTGCCGCCGCGGCCGTGGAAGAGGCGCAGGCGGACGCCGTAGCGGTGCGCGACGTCACGCAGCCGGCGCTGGGCGCGGTGGATCTCCCACTGCGAGGTGGTGATGCCGCCGAACTTCGAGGAGTCGGAGTAGCCGAGCATGACCTCCTGCACGTCCCCGTTCAGCGCGACCAGGCGCCGGTAGGACGGGTCGGAGAGCATGTCCTCCAGGATCGTGTCCGCGGCCTTGAGCTCGTCGGTGGTCTCCAGGAGCGGCACGATGCCGATCTTGGCCCAGCCGGCGTGCAGGTCGATGAGACCGGCCTCGCGGGCGAGCACGGTGGCGGCGAACACGTCGTCGGCGCCCTGGCACATCGAGATGATGTACGACTCGATGACCTCGGGCCCGAACACGTCGAGGGCCTTCTTGACCGTGTGGAAGACACCGAGGGTCTTCTCACCGGCGGCGTCCAGCGGCGCCGGGGTCGGACCCAGCGGACGGCGCGAGCGCAGCTCCTTGGCGAGCAGCTTGCCCCGGTAGTCGCGGGGCATGTCGGCGTAGCGCCAGGACTCCTCGCCGAGCCGGTCGAAGAGCTGACCGAGGGCGTGGTGGTGGGCGTCCGCGTGCTCGCGCACGTCCATGGTGGCGAGCTGCAGACCGAACGCGGACAGGGTCCGGATCGTACGGTTCATGCGGCCCTCGGCGAACAGGCCGCCGCGGTGCTCGCGCAGCGAGGTCTGGATGAGGGTCAGGTCGTGCAGCAGCTCGGCGGTGCCGAGGTAGTCGCGGCCGTCGACGTGCGGTGTGTTCTTCGCCAGCCGGTCCTTGGTGTTCTCCAGCTTCTGCCGGATCGCGGTGGCCTTGAGCCGGTAGGGCTCCTCGGCGTTCAGCCGCTTGTAGCGGGGGCTGATCTCCGGGAGGCGCTCCAGGTCGGCCTGGAGGGAGCTGAGCAGCTCCTCGGTGGCGCCCGTGTAGCGGATCGAGTTCGACAGGAAGCCGCGCAGCTCGTCGATCATGTCGAGCGCGTCGTTGATGCCGTGCTCGTGCTGGAGGATCAGGACGTCCCAGGTGACCTGCGGGGTCACGTTCGGGTTGCCGTCGCGGTCGCCGCCGATCCAGGTGCCGAAGGTGAGCGGGCGGGTGTGCTCGGGCAGCGTGACGCCGACGCGCTCCAGCTCGGCGGTCAGGTCCTCCAGGACGTCGCCGACCGCACCCGCGTGCAGCTCGTCCAGGTAGTAGATCGCGTTGCGCGACTCGTCGGTCACCTCGGGGCGTACGACGCGCAGCTCGTCGGTCTGCCACACCAGGTCGATGTTCTCGGCGAGGCGGGTGTCGTAGCGGCGGCGGTCGGTCTCCAGGACCGGCGTCTCGAGCAGCTCGGCGATGCGGCGGAGCTTGTTGAGGACCGAGCGGCGGGCGGCCTCGGTCGGGTGCGCCGTGAAGACGGGGCGCACGTTGAGGTTCTGCACCGTCTGGCGCAGGTGCTCCGGGTCGGCGTCCTTGAGGCGGTCCGCGGTGCGGGCCAGCAGGCCGCCCTCGGCGGCGCGCATGGCGCGCAGCTCGCGGCCACGGTGCACCTGCTCGGTGACATTGGCCAGGTGGAAATACGTGGAGAAGGCGCGGACCAGCTTGGCCGCCGTCTCCAGTTCGGTACCGCGCAGCAGCTCGGCGGCGGCCTCGCCGTCCTCGCGCGTCAGCTGGCGGACCTTCTCGACGAGTTCGAGGAGCTCAGGCCCCTCCTGGCGTACGAGCGTCTCGCCCAGCAGATCGCCGAGACGGCGGATGTCGGCGCGCAGCTCGGCACTGGTGCTCGTCGCAGCGGTCTGATCGTCGGCACTGCTCACAGGTGCGGCTCCTTGCAGTGGTGAAGCTCGTCTGGAGGGAAGAGTCCCCTAAACCGGGTAGTACTCCGGGGTGGAGATTCAGAGCGGACCGCGCTGTCCGACCGTTCCCAAGGATATGTGCCCGTGCGCGCGGCACCGGCCGGGGCCTCTTGCCTCCGAGCTGCGCACTGCCATACTTACGACTCCGTAGGTTACGGAACGGTAGGTACGACGTGCGCACACCGTCGGCGGCGCCCCGTGATCCTGTGGATCTCCTGACCCGTCTCAGCCCTTCTCAACCCTCGACTTACAGGGGACGTCCCATGGCCACCACTTCCGATGTGATCGACGATGCCCCGCGGCAGACGTCCGCTCCGCTGCCGTCGGCGACGCTGGGCGGTGAACAGAAGCGCTCGCTGGAGCAGATCACACTGCTCCTGTTCATCGCGGTGCCGTTCCTGGCCCTGCTCGCGGCGGTGCCGCTGGCCTGGGGCTGGGGTGTGAGCTGGCTGGACCTCGGCCTGCTGGTGCTCTTCTACTACGTCGGCTGCCACGGCATCACGATCGGCTTCCACCGCTACTTCACGCACGGCTCCTTCAAGGCCAAGCGGCCGCTGCGGATCGCGCTGGCGATCATGGGTTCGCTCGCGGTGGAGGGTCCGCTGGTGCGCTGGGTCGCGGACCACCGCAAGCACCACAAGTTCTCCGACGCGGAGGGCGACCCGCACTCGCCGTGGCGGTACGGGGAGACGGTGCCGGCCCTGCTGAAGGGCCTGTGGTGGGCGCACATGGCCTGGATGTTCGACGAGGAGCAGACCCCGCAGGAGAAGTACGCCCCGGACCTGATCAAGGACCCGGCGATCCGCGCGATCTCCCGCCAGTTCGTCATGTGGACGCTCGTCTCGCTGTTCCTGCCCGCACTGATCGGCGGCCTGGTGACGATGTCCTGGTGGGGCGCGTTCACGGCCTTCTTCTGGGGCTCGCTGGTGCGGGTGGCCCTGCTGCACCACGTGACCTGGTCGATCAACTCGATCTGCCACGCGGTCGGCAAGCGCCCCTTCAAGTCCCGCGACCGCTCCGGCAACGTGTGGTGGCTCGCGGTCCTGTCCTGCGGCGAGTCCTGGCACAACCTGCACCACGCGGACCCGACCTCGGCGCGGCACGGTGTGATGCGCGGGCAGGTCGACTCCTCGGCCCGGCTGATCCGCTGGTTCGAGCGGGCGGGATGGGCGTACGACGTGCGCTGGCCGTCCAAGGACCGGATCGCGTCGCGCCGCAAGGCTGATGCCGCCGACGCCGCCTGACCCCGGCACGGCATGATGGGAGTCGTGGCGACCGACTCAAGCACCCCGAGCAGTGACAAGCCCGACAAGCAACCGACGCGGCGCGTGCGCCGTACGCGGATGACGGGGGCCGAGCGACGCCAGCAGCTCCTGGAGATCGGCCGCACGGTGTTCGCCGCGAAGGGGTTCGAGGGCACGTCGGTGGAGGAGATCGCGGCGAAGGCCGGGGTCTCCAAGCCGGTGGTGTACGAGCACTTCGGTGGCAAGGAGGGCCTGTACGCGGTCGTCGTGGACCGCGAGATGCGCCAGCTCCTCGACATGGTGACCAGCTCGCTGACCGCCGGGCACCCGCGTGAACTGTGCGAGCAGGCGGCGTTCGCGCTCCTCGACTACATCGAGGAGTACACGGACGGCTTCCGCATCCTGGTCCGCGACTCCCCCATCCCGCAGTCCACGGGCTCCTTCGCCTCGCTGATCTCGGACATCGCCACGCAGGTCGAGGACATCCTGGGCCGCGAGTTCAAGGCCCGGGGCTTCGACCCGAAGCTGGCGCCGATGTACGCGCAGGCGCTGGTCGGCATGGTGGCGCTGACGGGCCAGTGGTGGCTGGACGCCCGCAAGCCGAAGAAGGCCGAGGTCGCCGCGCACCTGGTCAATCTGGCCTGGCACGGCCTCGACGGGCTTGAGCCGAAGCCGCGGCTGATAGGGCACCGGAAGAGCTAGGCGCCCCCGAAAGGGGCGCGGGGCCGTGTCGATGTACGGCCCCGCCGCGTGGGCCTCTCACGCACGGCAATGAACCAGCAACAAACCCTTCGCGCTCCGTGCATGGATCCGGCCCGGGCCCGCGCCTAGCGTTCTCGTACCGACACCATCCCCACCGCCGTCCCGCACGCAGACGAGAGGGTCAGTTTGTCATGAGCACCTCCAGTACGTCCGGCAGCGCTTCCGGTCCCACCCGCCGCGGAATCCTCGGCACCGCGGCGGCCGTCGCCGCCGGTGCCGGCCTGCCCGCGCTCGCCGCCTCCCCCGCCCGGGCCGCCGCCGCCCGCCCCAACGTGCTGCTGATCGTCACCGACGACCAGCCCAAGCAGACCGAGTGGGCCACCCCGAAGACCGTCGCCTGGCTGGCCGGCCAGGGCGTGCGCTTCACCAACGGCCACGTCACCACCCCGCTGTGCGCCCCGTCGCGGTCCTCGGTCTTCTCCGGCCGCTTCGCCCACAACCACGGCGTCCGCAACAACGGCGCCTCGCACGCCCTCGACCAGCACACCACCCTGCAGCGGTACCTGAAGCAGGCCGGCTACCGGACGGGCCTGTTCGGCAAGTACCTCAACTCCTGGGACGTCGCCGACAACCCGCCGCACTTCGAGGACTTCGCGCTGCTCAGACCCTCGTACGTGAACGGCACGTTCAACGTGAACGGGACCGTGCGGACCGTCGACGGCTACACCACCACCGTGATCAAGGAGCGCGCCCTCGCCTTCCTCGACAAGTCCCGTACCGACGAACGCCCTTGGTTCGCCTACGTCACCCCCTACGCCTCGCACGGCCCCCGCACCCCCGAGCCCAAGTACGCCGGCACCGAGGTGCCCGCCTGGGACGGCCGCCCCTCCGTGCCGGAGGCGGACCGCAGCGACAAGCCGCCCTACGTGCGCAACGCCACCCAGACCCTGGCGGACGGCCGCCGGGTGCGCGCCGAGCAGCTGCGCACCCTGCGCTCGGTGGACGACGCGGTCCAGGCGCTCCACGACAAGCTGGCGGCCCTGGGCCAGCTGGACAACACCCTGGTCATCTACATCGGCGACAACGGCTTCAACTGGGCCGACCACGGCCTGACCGGCAAGGGCGTCCCGTACCGCCCCGCGCACGAGGTGCCGTTCTACCTCTCCTGGCCCGGCGGCGGACTCGGCGGCGGCACCACCGACCACCGCATCGTGGCGAACATCGACATCGCCCCCACCGTCCTCGACGCGGCCGGGATCACGGCGGACACCCCGCACGACGGCCGCTCGCTGCTCAGCGGCTACTCCCGCGACCACCTGCTCGTCGAGTGGTGGAAGCAGGGCACCGGGGCCGGGCAGCGGACCTGGTCGTCGTACGTCTCCAAGGACCGCCAGTACACGGAGTACTACGACCTGCACACCGACGCCGCGGGCACGGTGAGCGGCACCGGGCAGGTCGGGTTCCGCGAGTACTACGACCTCCAGGCGGACCCGTACCAGCTGAGCAACAGCCTCTACCGGGCCACGCCGGCGCAGGAGAAGGCCCTCGGCGTCCCGGACCTCGCGGCCGCCCTGGCCGCGGACCGCACCGCCTGACGACGCCGTTCGACCACGCCTGCCGAGAGGATCCCCGATGAGCCGCCGTTGCTGCGCCCCCGACCGCTCCGCCGCGCCCGGCCGGACCACCCTGCCGCTGCTCGACCGCGGCGCCGGGGAGCAGCACGGCGGCCACCCCGGCGCGTTCGCGCCGCTGCTGTCCCTCCCCGGCGGCGCCTTCCGGATGGGCACGCAGGACGGCGACGCGTTCCCCGACGACGGCGAGGGGCCGGTGCGGACGGTCGAGGTGGCGCCGTTCCGGATCTCCGCCACGGCCGTCAGCCACGCCGAGTTCCGCGCCTTCGCCGAGGCCACGGGCTACCGCACCGAGGCCGAGCGCTTCGGCTACTCCTTCGTCTTCCGCGGCAGCGTCACCGCCGAGGCCCGGGAGCGGGCGGAGTCCGTGCCCGGCGCCGACTGGTGGCTGGCGGTGCCGGGCGCCTGGCACCGCGAGCCCGAGGGCCCCGGATCCCGCTCGGACGACCGCCTCGACCACCCCGTCACCCACGTCTCCTGGCACGACGCGCGGGCGTACTGCGCCTGGTCCGGCACCCGCCTGCCCACCGAGGCGGAGTGGGAGTACGCGGCCCGCGGCGGCCTCGTCCAGGCCCGCCACCCCTGGGGCGACGAACCGCCGTCGCCGGACCGCGCGGTGATCTTCCGCGGCACGTTCCCGGACGGTCCGACGGCCCCGGTCGGCACCGCCCCCGTGCGCTCCCTGGCACCCAACGGCTTCGGGCTGCACCACGCCGTCGGCAACGTCTGGGAGTGGACGGCCGACCTCTTCGAGCCCGGCTCACCCAGCCGGGCCCTGCGCGGCGGCTCGCACCTGTGCCACGCCTCGTACTGCAACCGCTACCGCTGCTCGGCGCGGACGTCCAACACTCCGGACGCCTCGACGGGTCACACGGGCTTCCGCGTGGCGGCCGGTGACGGCTCCAGGAATTCGAGCCGGTTGCCGACGGGGTCGGTGGAGTAGAAGCGCAGGTGGCCGGGGAGGTTGTCGTCCCACACCACCTCGGCGCCACGCTCGGCGAGCTGCCGCGCGTACGCCTCGATGTCGCGCACCCGCAGCCCGGGATGCGCCTTGCGCGCGGGCCGGAAGTCGGCCTCCACCCCGAGATGCAGCTGCACCTCGCCGGCGGCGAACCAGCAGCCGCCGCGCGCCGCGAGCACGGGCGGCTTGGCCACCTCGGTCATCCCGAGGACATCGACGTAGAAGGACCGCAGGGCGTCCTCGCTGCCGACCGGGGCGGCGAGCTGTACGTGGTCGAGGGCGGCGATCACGCGGCCTTCACCGCCACCACGAAGATCCGCCGGAACGGCAGCACGGTGCCGTGCGCGATCGGCGGGTACGCCGCGCGCAGCAGATCCCGGTACTCGGCGACGAACGCGTCCCGCGCCTTGGGGTCGTCGGCGAGCGCGGTGAGCACGGGCCGCAGGCCGGTCCCCTTCACCCAGTCCAGGACGGGGTCCTCGCCCTGCAGCAGATGCATGTACGTGGTCTCCCAGGCGTCCACCGCGCAGCCCAGGTCGGCGAGCCGCTCCAGGTAGGCGGCGGGTTCCAGCACCGCGTCGGCGTGCCGAAGCACCCCGGCGAGCCGGTCCTTCCAGCGCGCGGAGCCGGCGAGCTCCCGCATCAGGACGTGGCTGGGGGCCTCGAAGTTGCCGGGCACCTGGAAGGCGAACGTGCCGCCGGGAGCGAGCGCGTCCAGCCAGCGCGGGAAGGCGTCGACGTGCCCCGGGACCCACTGCAGGGTCGCGTTCGAGGCGATCAGGTCGTACGTCTCCGTGGGCTCCCAGTGCCTCAGGTCGGCGGGCGCGAAGTCGATGCGGCCGCCGCCGGCGGTGGGCCCCGCGTACTCCTCGGCCTTGGCGAGCATCTCCGGCGAATTGTCGTAGCCGGTGATGTGCGCGTCGGGCCGGCGCTCGGCGAGCAGCCCCGTGACGTTGCCGGGACCGCATCCCAGGTCGGCGACGCGGGCCCGCTCACGCGGCAGCGCGGGGACGCGGGCCAGCAGCTCCACGTAGGGGCGGCCGCGGTGGTCGGCGTGGCGGAGATACTGCTGCGGATCCCAGGTGGGCGAGGGCGTCGTCATGTCCTCCAGGCTGCGCGCCCAAGTATCTCGATGTCAAGAGACTCGACTTCAAGAGACTTCATGTCGACACACCCCCTACACTGATCGTCATGGAGGACGAGGTCGACCGTCTGGTCGCAGCGTGGCGCCGGGAGCGCCCCGACCTCGACGTGGAGCCCCTCGAGGTGCTCAGTCGGGTCAGCAGACTCGCACGCCATCTCGACCGTGCCCGCCGTCTCGCGTTCTCCGAGCACCAGTTGGAGCCGTGGGAGTTCGACGTCCTGACGTCGCTGCGCCGTGCGGGCGCGCCGTACCAGCTCTCGCCCGGGCAGCTGCTGACCCAGACCCTGGTGACGTCGGGCACGATGACCAACCGCATCGACCGCCTGGCCAAGAAGGGCCTCGTCGAGCGGCTCCCCGATCCCAGCGACCGCCGCGGCGTCCTGGTGCGTCTCACGCCCGAGGGCCGTGACCGCGCGGACCAGGCCCTGGCGGGGCTGCTCGCGCAGGAGCGGGCGATCCTCGCGGAGCTCTCCCGAGGCGACCGGGCCGAACTGGCGTCGCTGCTCAGGCAGTTGACGGCGCCGTTCGACAACATCCCGGGCTAGTCGTTCCCTGGGCGAGCGAAGCTCGCCTCAGGGGCGCGGGGAACTGCGCGAGAAGCCCCAGCGGGCCGCACCCGCGAACGCAACCGCAACCGCAACCGCAACCGCAACCGCAACCCGGCAGATCAGCTGGCGGCCTCGAGGTCGACCGGCCCAACCCCGGCCCGGCGCGCGAGCGCAACCGCGGCGAGCGTCGAGTGCACCCCCAGCTTCCCCAGCACATTCTGCATATGGGTACGCACGGTGTGCGGCGACAAGAAGAGCCGCTCGGCGACGGCCTTGCGGCCGAGCCCCGCGACCATGCAGCGCAGCACCTCGCGCTCCCTCGGCGTGAGCGACTCCACGAGGCGCTCCGACTCCGTGCGGTGCTTACGGGCCGCGGTCAACTCCCGCAGCACCCCCGTGAGCAGCGCCGGAGGCAGATGCGTCTCGTCCCGCAGCACACCTCGTATGACGGTCAACAGGCGCGACAGCGAACAGTCCTTGGCGACCCACCCGGACGCACCGGCCTGCAGCGCGAGCGCGGCACGGCGCGGATCGTCGCGCTCGGCGAGCACCACCGTGCGGACCGCGGGCTGGCCCGAACGGACACCCGCGACCAGGGAGATGCCGTCCACGAGCCCGTCCTGCGCCGGGCCGTCCGGCACCACCGTCGGCGGCCGCATGCCCTGCAGGGACGCCGCACCGAGGTCCGCGTCCACGAGCAGCACATCGAATCTGCGCCCCTCGGCCGCCGCCCGTTCCAGGGAGCGCAGGGCGGCGGGGCCACTGCCCGCGGCCGACACGTCGACGTCCGGCTCGGCGGCGAGCGCCGCGGCGAGGGACTCGGCGAAGATGCGATGGTCGTCGACGACCAGAACCCGAATACGAACCACTGAATAACCCCCACTGGTCGCAGTAACGACCAACGCAGGTACGGCGCCCGGAGTTACAGGTCACCGCAGCCGCACGGCCGCCGCCGTGCCCAGACTGCTACCCCCACTCCGGGCGTCGTACCCGGCTGTCTCGCCCCCTGATCAACACCGGCCCCCACCGGTGCTGTCCTCAGACTAGGGCTGCGGGCCCGGAGGGGAAGGCAATTCACAGAACTGGTTCCCAGTTGACCGACAGGCGACTGTCCAGCGCGTTTATGGTGAGGCACATGTTTCGCATTGAGACAGAAGTCGACAAAGACCGCGGGCTTCTGCTCCGTTCGCTGCTCAGGGACACCAATACGGCGGCGTCCCCGGCGATCCGCGCCCTGCGCGGCACCCCTGCCGAGCGGGAAACTCCTTTGCAGGTGTGGGCGTTGGAGGCGGACGGCGCGCTCGCCGGTGGCCTGGACGCGCACACCTGGGCGACCTGGCTGCATGTGAACGTGCTCTGGGTCGCGGACCGCCACCGCGGCGCGGGCCTCGGCTCCCGCCTCCTCACGGAGGCGGAACGCGTCGCGGCCGAGGACCACGGCTGCACCCGTTCCCGCCTGGAGACCTGGGACTTCCAGGCCCCCGGCTTCTACCGACAGCACGGCTACGAGGTGGTGTCGGTGATCCCCGACTATCCGCCGGGCGTCAAGGAGTTCACCTTGACGAAGAGGCTCGGCTAGAGCGCCCCGAAGGGGCGCGGGGAACTGCGCGAGAAGCCCCACGGACCGGCACTCGCGCATCAGGGCGAACCCCTGCGGCGAAAGGGCGACATCAGCCCAATCGCCGAGCCCCCGCGGACGGAACCGCGGCGAACACCCGGGGCACCGTGTACCCGGCCCCCTCGAACGCGGCCAGCACCGACTTCGTCACGGCCTCCACGTCCCCGGTCTCGACCAGCACCACGGCCGACCCGCCGAACCCGCCGCCCGTCATCCGCGCGCCCACCGCTCCCGCGGCCCGCGCCGTGTCGACGACCAGGTCCAGCTCCGCGCACGAGATGCGCAGGTCGTCACGGAGCGAGCGGTGACCGTCGTACAGGACGGGACCGATCGCCCGCACGTCCCCGGCGTCGAGCAGCTCGATGACCCGCTCCACCCGGTGATCGTCCGAGACGACGTGCCGGACGTACCGCACGACCTTCTCGTCGACCCCGGCCTGCTCCAACTTCCGTACGGCATCGTCCAGTTCGGCGTACGCGACGTCCCGCAGGTGCGAGACCCCGAGCACCCGGGCGCCCTCCTCGCAGCCGGCCCGCCGCTCCGCGTAGGCGCCGTCGCCGAGCTCGTGCTTGACGCGGGAGTCGACGACGAGGAGCTGAAGGCCCTCCTCGGCGAGGTCGAACGGGACCTGCCGGATCGACAGGTCGCGGCAGTCGAGGTGCAGCGCGTGCCCCTCGTTCGCGCACGCCGACGCCATCTGGTCCATGACGCCGCACGGGACGCCGACGAAGACGTTCTCCGCGCGCTGCGCGAGGACCGCCAACTCCGGTGCGCAGAGCCCGAGTTCGAACAGGTCGTTGAGCGCGTACGCCGTCACGACCTCCAGGGCGGCCGAGGACGAAAGGCCCGCGCCCGTCGGCACCGTGGAGGCGAGGTGGATGTCCGCGCCGGTGACGGTGTGCCCCGCGTCGCGCAGCGCCCACACCACACCGGCCGGGTAGGCGGCCCAGCCGCCCTGTCCGTACTTGCTGAGCGGGATCAGTTCGTCGACGCGCAGTTCGGCCACGGGAGCGTCGATGTCGGCGGAGTGCAGCCGCAGCACACCGTCGTCCCGCTTGGCCACGGCCGCCACCGCGGTGTGCGGCAGCGCGAGGGGCATGACGAAGCCCTCGTTGAAGTCGGTGTACTCGCCGATGAGGTTGACGCGGCCGGGGGCCGCCCACACTCCGGCCGGCTCGTACCCGTAGAGATCACTGAACTGCGCGGCGACAGACATCAGTTGACAGCCCTTACTTCTCCTGGCGCGCCTGGGCGAACTGCCAGGCGTCGGCGACGATTCCCGCGAGGTCCGCGCGGGACGGGTTCCAGCCGAGGCGCTCGCGCGCGGTGGCGGCGGAGGCGACCAGGACCGCCGGGTCGCCGCCCCGGCGGGGTGCGACGACCTCGGGGATCGGGTGGCCGGTGACCTGGCGGACGGTCTCGATGACCTCGCGGACGGAGAAGCCGTTCCCGTTGCCGAGGTTGCAGATGAGGTGCTCGGCGGGGCGGGCGGCCTCGACGGCGAGCAGGTGGGCCTCGGCGAGGTCCGCGACGTGGATGTAGTCGCGGATACAGGTCCCGTCGGGGGTCGGGTAGTCGTCCCCGTAGACGGAGATGGCCTCGCGCCGGCCCTGGGCGACCTGGAGGACGAGCGGGATGAGGTGCGACTCGGGGTCGTGGCGCTCACCGCAACTGCCGTACGCGCCCGCGACGTTGAAGTACCGCAGCGAGACGGCCGCGAGCCCGTGGGCCGCCGCCTCACCCGTGATCATATGGTCGACCGCGAGCTTCGAGGCGCCGTAGGGGGAAGTCGGCGCGGTCGGGTCGGTCTCGGTGATCGGGGTGCTGACCGGCTCGCCGTAGGTGGCGGCGGTGGAGGAGAAGACGAGCTTCTTCACCCCGGCCGTGCGCATGGCGGCGAGCAGCTGCATGGTGCCGCCGACGTTGTTGTCCCAGTACTTCTCGGGCTTCACGACGGACTCGCCGACCTGCGAGAAGGCGGCGAAGTGCAGCACGGCCTCGTAGGAGGAGTCGAGCCACTTGGCGGCGTCGCGGATGTCGCCCTCGACGAAGGTCGCCCCGGCGGGGACGCCCTCACGGAAGCCGGTGGAGAGGTTGTCGAGGACGGTGACCTCGTGTCCCGCTTCCAGCAGGTGCTGCGCGACGACGCTGCCGACGTAACCCGCACCGCCCGTGACCAGGTACTTCCGAGAAACGGCCTTGCTCATTACTTACTCGCTACCTCTCGCAGTCGCTCGGCCGCGGCCTCCGGCGGCACGTCGTTGATGAACACGCTCATGCCCGACTCGGAACCCGCGAGGAACTTCAGCTTGCCGGACGTACGGCGGATGGTGAAAAGCTCCAGATGGAGCGCGAAGTCGTCGCGGTTGACGCCCTCGAACTCGTCCAGCGGGCCGAACGGCGCCTGGTGCCAGGCGGCGATGTACGGCGTCACCGGCTGGTCGTCGCCGAAGATCCGGTCGAAGCGCCTCAACAGTTCCAGATAAATCTTGGGGAACTCTGTGCGGGCCGCGTCGTCGAGCGCGAGCAGGTCCGGGACCTGCCGCTTCGGGTAGAGGTGCACCTCGTACGGCCAGTGGGCGGCGTACGGCACGAAGGCGATCCAGTGCTCACCCTCCAGGACGACGCGCGTGCCCTCCTCGCGCTCCTTCTCCACGACGTCGGCGAACAGGTTCCGCCCGCCGGTCTGCTGCTTGTGCTCGGCGGCGGAGCGCAACATCAGCGCGGTGCGCGGGGTGACGAAGGGGTAGCCGTAGATCTGCCCGTGCGGGTGGCCGAGGGTGACGCCGATCTCGGCGCCGCGGTTCTCGAAGCAGAAGACCTGCTCGACGGAGTCGAGGTTCGAGAGTTCGGCGGTGCGGTCGGTCCAGGCGTCGAGCACCAGCCCGGCCTGCTCCTCGCTGAGATCGGCGAACGACTTGTCGTGGTCGGAGGTGAAGCAGACGACCTCGCAGCGGCCCGCGTCCCCGGCGAGCGAGGGGAACCGGTTCTCGAAGACGACGACGTCGTACGAGGAGTCGGGGACCTCGGAGAGCCGCTCGCCCTCGGACGGGCACAGCGGGCACTCGTCGGCCGGCGGGTGGTAGGTGCGGCCCTGCCGGTGCGAGGCGATGGCCACGGCGTCGCCCAGCAACGGGTCGCGGCGGACCTCGGAGGTGGTGACGGTGCGGTCGAGGGGACGCCGGTCGACGGCCTCCCGGACGACGTCGTCGCGCGAGTCGTAGTAGATGAGCTCTCGCCCATCAGCCAGCCGGGTCGACGTCTTCTTCACGACCGATGCTCCTCATCGCACCAACAACGGACAATCAAACAGAACCAAACACAACAAAGCATAAGCCAACAATGACGTCAAGGGATCCGAACGGATCCGGCAGTCTCGATCACAATCGAACAAAGAACATCACATCAACTGTTCACTTCTTAAAGAAGGAGGCGTAGGTTCCGGACTGTTTCAGTTCATGCAACGAAGCGAGTTCTTGATGCAGTCCCCCACAATCACGCTGGCGGCAGGGCTACGGCTGCCCACCAACGGCCTCGACTACGCGATCCTCGCGATCTACTTCGTCGTCGTCCTGGGCATCGGCTTCGCGGCCCGCCGCTCGGTCAAGACCAGCCTTGACTTCTTCCTCTCCGGCCGTTCCCTGCCCGCATGGGTGACAGGCCTCGCCTTCGTCGCGGCGAACCTGGGTGCGACCGAGATCCTGGGCATGGCGGCCAACGGCGCACAGTACGGCGCCTACACCGTCCACTGGTACTGGATCGGTGCCATCCCGGCCATGGTCTTCCTCGGCCTGGTCATGATGCCCTTCTACTACATGTCCAAGGTGCGCTCGGTCCCCGAGTTCCTGCTGCACCGCTTCGGACCCTCCTCCCACCTCCTGTCCTCGATCATCTTCGCCGTCTCCTCGGTGCTGATCGCAGGCGTGAACCTGTACGCGATGGCGCTGGTGCTGCAGGCGCTGCTGGGCTGGCCGCAGTGGCTGGCCATCGTCATCGCGGGCCTGTTCGTCCTCGTGTACATCACGATCGGCGGCCTGTCCTCGGCGATCTACAACGAGGTCCTGCAGTTCTTCGTGATCCTCGCCGCGCTGATCCCGCTGACCATCGTCGGCCTCAAGCGCGTCGGCGGCTGGGACGGCATATCCGACTCGCTGTCGAAGTCGCACGGCGACTCGTTCATGACGGCGTGGCAGGGCACCGGCATCGGCTCCTCGAACCCGCTCGGCGCGAACTGGCTGACCATCGTGCTCGGCCTCGGCTTCGTGATGAGCTTCGGCTACTGGACGACGAACTTCGCCGAGGTGCAGCGCGCGCTGTCCGCGAAGAACCTCTCCGCCGCCAAGCGCACGCCGCTGATCGCCGCGTTCCCGAAGATCCTCATCCCGATGGTCGTCGTGATCCCGGGTCTGATCGCCCTGGTGATGGAGCCCTCGCTCGGCAAGGGCGGCGCGGACGGCCTCCAGTACAACGACGCCATCCCGGTCCTCATGCGCGACCTGCTGCCCAACGGTGTCCTCGGCATCGCGGTGACCGGTCTGCTCGCGGCCTTCATGGCGGGCATGGCGGCCAACATCTCGTCGTTCAACACGGTGTTCACCAACGACATCTGGGCCGCGTACCTCAAGAAGGACCAGAGCGACGCGTACTACCTGAAGACCGGCCGGGTCGTCACCGCCGTCGGCGTCTTCATCGGCATGGGCACGGCGTTCATCGCGGGCAGCTTCAGCAACATCATGAACTACCTGCAGACGCTGTTCTCCTTCTTCAACGTCCCGCTGTTCGTGGTGTTCATCATCGGCATGTTCTGGAAGCGCACCACGGCCGCGGCCGGCTTCTGGGGTCTGCTGTCGGGCACCGTCGCCGCGATGGTGAACTACTTCTGGTTCTACAAGCAGGGCGTCATCTCGATCCCCTCGGACCAGGGCGCCAACTTCGTCTCGTCGATCGTCGCCTTCGTGATCGGCGCGATCGTGATGTTCGTGGTCACCATGTTCACCAAGTCCAAGCCCGCCGAGGAACTGGCCGGTCTCGTCTACGGCACCAAGGCGCCGGGCGTGGAAGAGCCGCCGGCCGAGGGTGACGACGCCTGGTACCGCAAGCCGGCCCTGCTGGGCTGGGGCGCGATCGCCCTCGCCGTCATCTGCTACATCCCGTTCTCCTTCTGAGGCCCGAGGTACACGACATGAGCGACCACACGAACCAGCACGTGGACGAGGTGAAGGACCTCGAGGCCAAGTCGGCGACGGCGGCCCGCCTCTTCGACGTGCGCCGCATCATCGGCGGACTCTTCGTGGTGTACGGGATCATCGTCACGATCGCGGGCATCACGGCGTCCGACGCCGACCTCAAGAAGGCCCAGGACATCAACATCAACCTGTGGACCGGCATCGGCATGCTGGCCCTCGGTGTGTTCTTCCTGGTCTGGCTGAAGCTGCGCCCGACGGCTCCGCCGACACCGGACGACGAGGCGTAACCCGCTTCATCGGGGCCGGAGTCCACCGTTCACGAACGGTGGGCTCCGGCCCTCTTCCTTACGCTCCCCTTGGCGCTACGAGGCGAAGAGATCCCCCGCGTCCGACACATGTACCGCGCGCTCGGCCCAGACGGTCAACTGGTCGGCGTCGGCACAGGCGAGGACGCGGGCGCTCACCGCGTCGGGGACGGCGAGGCCGCGCCATTCGAGGATGCGGAGGGTCATCTCGGCCTGAGCCTGAGTACGCCCCTCCTCCCGCCCCTCTTCTCGGCCTTCCTCTCGGCCTTCCTCTCGGCCTTCCTCCCGCACCTTCTCCGCGACAGGGTGCCGGAAGAAGTAGCTCACCTGTGTCATCAGGTCCCTCCAGATCTCCTTCGCCTGGGGATTGACCAGGCCCGTGTCCACGAACTGCGCGAGCATTCCGGCGCTGTCGCTCTCAATGGTCCTCAGTGCGGCTGCGAGCGGTTCAAGTATCGCAGCGGCGTCCTTGCCACGGCCATGAACAATCGCCGAGAACGCCGCCAGCGACGGGTCCTCCATGGCCTGTTTCTCGTCGGTGATCCTCGGGACGTTGTCCGGCCCCAGGACAAGCGGCCGGACCATCAGCGACGGCCACTCCTTCAGCCCGAGCCGGATCGGCCGCGCCGCCCAGCGGGCCGTGGACCGGCTCTGGGTCAGGACGATGAGCACTGGCTCAATCCCGTACTTCGCGTACAGGTACGCCAAGTAGTAGGCCCAGCTCCCGCGCTTGGAGTCGTCACGCTTGCCCTGGGACTCGTACGCGAAGAGGTAGTTGCCCTCGTCCGTGTCCACGCGCATCAGGGTGTCGACGCGTCTCTCGACCGGGGTGACCTCGGTGAGATCGGTGTTGAGGACGGCGATGTCGCGAGCCTCGGGAAACGACACGTGGAACAGGCGCTGGAAGTTGCGCACCATCATGGCCGTTTCCTTGCGGAAGAAGTGGTGCATCGTCTCGTGGGGCGAGCTGACCATCAGGCGGCCGCGCCCAGTTCGCACCAGACGAGCTTGCCGCGATCTCCACTGTCGGCCAGCGGGTGCCAGCCCCAGCCGTCGGCGCAGGCCCGTACGAGATCGAGGCCGCGGCCCTTCTCGGCGTCGGGCGGGGCGAAAAGGGGTGGAGCGGGTGGTTTCGGGTCCGCGTCCCATACGCCGATCCGGAGGACCCCGTCGACCCAGCGGAGGCGGAGCGCGGCCGGGCCCTTGGTGTGGCGTACGGCGTTCACGGCATTCCTCGATGCCGAGGCCCAACTGACGCACTTCCGAACACTCTTCCGTAAAGTGGAGGCGGCGTCACTCGACCCAAGCAAGTCGCGTGACTTCATCCACCAATTGACCAAGGAACTGTGAGGTCGAGCCATGACCACCCCCACCCCATGGCAGAAGTCCTCCTTCTCCGGCGGCGGCGAGGGCAACAACTGCGTAGAACTGGCCCCGGCCCCCGGCAACGCCATCCGCCTCCGCGAGAGCGACACCCCCACCGAGGAACTCACCCTCGACACAGCCCTGTTGAACCACCTCCTCGACGCAGTCAAAGAGGACCGCGCACCGGAGCGCGTCACCGTCACCTTCGCCCCGGACGGCGATCTGGTGCACCTGCGCGAACCGTCCGCCCCGGACACCGTCGTCACCACCACCCGCAAGAAGTGGGACGCCTTCGTACTCGGCGTAAGGGCAGGCGAGTTCGACCACTTCACGAGGGACGCCCAGGCACTGTCCGGCGGATCAAGCCACTGAGAGCAGAAAGGCCCGCCCCGTCGGAACGGGGCGGGCCTTCTCACTGTGGAGCGCCGGGCAGGCCTTGCACCTGCATTTCCCCGCAGGAAGCGGGGCGTCTTTCCTTGGACCACCAACGCACTGTCGGACACCCGCTGTTGCGGTGACCAACGCATGATCAACTGTAGCGGACGAACGCGGTGAGGGAAAGTCGCCCTAGGTGGTGTCCTGGTCCGGTTCCGGGGACGGCTGGGCCGACGGGGTGGTCACCGGGCCCGCCCGGTCGAGCAGGCCCGTGCGGGCCGCCAGGGCCGCGGCCTCCAGGCGGGAGCCGACGCCCAGTTTCATCAGGACCCGCTGGACGTGGGTGCGGGCCGTGGACGGGGCGATGCCCATGCCCGCCGCGATCAGCCGCGTGTCCTCGCCGTCCGCGACCCGGACCAGGACCTCGACCTCGCGCGGGGTCAGCATCTGCAGCAGGCGCTGCCCCTCGTCGTCGGGCTGCGCCGCCGGGTTGAGCAACTCGCTGAAGGCGCCCTGGAGGAGGGCCGGGGCCACCGCCGCCTCGCCCGCCCGTGCCTTCATCAGGGCGCGCTCCACTCCCTCTATGCGCTCGTCGTGGCGTACGTAGCCGGAGGCTCCCGCGGCGAAGGCCGCGGCGATGCCGCGCGGGGACGGGACCGGGCCGAGGACCACCACCGCCACCTGCGGGCGCTCCCGCTTGATGCGGACCACCGGGTCGAACGTGCCCGGTTCCGCCGGGGTCGCCGTCCCCAGGAGGCAGACCTCCGGGGCGCGCGAGATGACCAGTTCGGCGGCGCCGGCGGCGGGCGCGGCCGCGGCCAGGACGCGGTGTCCGCGCAGTTTCAGCGCCGAGGCGAGCGCCTCGGCGAGCAGTCGGTGGTCGTCGACCACCATGAGCCGCACACCCATCGAGCCAACCCCCCAGATCGCCCCAGCGGCAGCACCTGCCTCCTGGGCCCCCCACGGACAGGCGAGCCCCCCGACTCTCCGTCCTCCTTCATCCCCCGGAAGCTACACGCTTGTTCGACGTTGCGCGCCCCCTACCGGCGAGAAGCGGCCCTGAATGCTGAAATCCCCGCCTTTCAGGGGTGATTAGGGGTACGGGAGCGCACGGCGCGCACGCCCCGCGCCCCGTGATCGTCAGCCGCCCGCGACGAAGGCGATCGCCGTGTAGTCCTTGACGTCCTTCGCGTACGGAGCGCTGATCAGGGACTTGCCGAGGAACAACCGGCCGTTGGAGTAGCGCACCTCGGATCCGGTGCGGCCCACGACCATGCTGCTGAGCGCGCGCATCACCGACTCGGTGGTCGGGGTCCGCAGGAGCGTCGTCTGCTTCATCGACCTGGGGTCGATCGAGACGATCCGGGCGCCCTTCCCGTACGGATCGTCCTTGTAGGCGAGGACGTTCCCGCCGTCCATCCGGACCGGGAAGATCCCGAAGCCGCCGCCGTCGGCCCGGTCACCGGTGGGCTTCCCGGACCTCAGGTCGTACGAGACGATCTCGTTGGTCGTGCCGATGTCGCCGCCCCCGTCGTGCTGCCGGGTGGCCAGATAGACCCGGCCGTTGCCGACGACGATCTTCTGGCAGCCGTCGACCCGGCCGACCTCGCAGTCGAAGTCGTACTTCTCGTCGTCGACGGGGATCTCCGTGACGAGCCTGCCGCTCTGGTCCATCGAGAGGATGCCGGAGACGGTGCCCGCCGCGTTGTCGCCCCTGCCGACGCCGATGACGACCGGGTCGGTGGAGAGCACCTTCGCGCTCTCGACGTCGGCCGCGAGCTGGTACGTCCACTTGGGGCGGCCGGTCTTCGGGTCCAGGAGCTGGGCCTCGTACCGCTCGTGGCCGTAGTCGCCGCACGTGCGCACCGTGACCAGCTGCGCGCCGCCGGCGTAGCCGACGTCCTCGCAGCTGCCGGTCATCGGCTGCCACAGCACCTTGCCGGTCCTGACATCGAGGGCGGCGCCGCCGCGCAGGCCGCCGCCGACCGCCAACGTGTCGCCGGAGAAGGACAGTTCCTCGAACGGGATCGCCTTGGTGCCCGAGCCGACGCTCTTCGTCCACACCTTCTTGCCGGTGTTCACGTCGAACAGCGTGATCCGCGAGCAGGTCCGGTGGCTGCCGTCCGCGGGCCGCGCCGCGTCCTCGCTGACGACGGCGGCCAGGGCGTCCTTGGTGACGTCCTGCGTGCCGCCGCAGGTCTGGCCGGGCAGCGGCAGCGTCCAGGTCTTCTTCCCGGTCGCGGGGTCGTAGCCGACGATCTTGCCGACGCCCGCCTTGGCGTACGTCCGGTCGGTGAGCCAGGAACCCCTGACGCTGTCCACGTTCTTCTTGGCGACCTTCGGCGCGGCCAGCTGGAAGGCGGCCTTGGCGGAGGTGTTCGCCGGGACCTTCTCCTGGCCGGGTTCGCCGAGGCCGGACCCGCCCTTGTCCTGTCCGCCGTCGGCGCCAACGCCCTTCCTGCCGTCGGCGGTGGTGTTCCGGTCGCCGCCGCCGTCGTCGGAGGCGGTGTACAGGATGCCGCCGCCAATGACGAGGGCGATGACCACGACCGCCGCGGTGATGATCCAGACGACCGGAGAGTCCAGCTTCCCTCGCCCGGCGGCCTGCGGGAACGGCTGCGCGGCGGGCGGCTGCGGGTAGCCCTGCGGGTAGCCGTACGGGTACTGAGGGCCCGGCGCCTGACCGTACTGCGGCTGCTGCTGGGCGCCGAACGGCGGCTGCGCGTAGGGCTGTTGACCGTACGCGGGCGGCGCGGGCGGCGCGGCGGGCAGCGGCGGAGGGGGCGGGCCGAAGGCACCGGCGGGCGGCGGCGCGTCCTGCGGCTGCTCCTTGCGGAAGGGATCGTTCGGCGGCTGCTGGGGAGGCGGCGGCTGCGTCATGGCGGTGGGTACCTCGGGAGCCTTGAGCAGAGGTGGGGGCCCTCTTTCTACCACCCTGAGCCGCACGGACGCCGGGCCGGTCCATCCCCCGTATTCAGGGGCGGACCGGCCCGGCAGGTGTCCTTCACGCCGCCGCGAGGCGCTGATCAGGCGTCTTCGGCCAGCTCCAGCCAGCGCATCTCCAGCTCCTCGCGCTCGGCGACGAGCTCGCGCAGGTCCGCGTCGAGCTTGGCCACCTTGCCGAAGTCCGTCGCGTTGTCCGCGATCTGGGTGTGCAGCTTGGCCTCCTTCTCGGAGATCTTGTCCATCTGCCGCTCGATCTTCTGCAGCTCCTTCTTCGCGGCACGCGTGTCGGCCGCGGAGGGGCCCGACTTGGCGGCGGGCGCGGCGGCCGGGGCCGGGGTGGCGGCCTCGATCATCCGCTGCCTGCGCTCCAGGTACTCGTCGATGCCGCGCGGCAGCATCCGCAGCGCGCCGTCGCCGAGCAGCGCGAAGGTGTTGTCGGTGGTGCGCTCGATGAAGAACCGGTCGTGGGAGATCACGATCATGGAGCCCGGCCAGCCGTCGAGCAGGTCCTCCAGCTGCGTGAGGGTCTCGATGTCGAGGTCGTTCGTCGGCTCGTCGAGGAACAGGACGTTCGGCTCGTCCATCAGCAGGCGCAGGAGCTGAAGGCGGCGCCGCTCACCACCGGAGAGGTCACCGACCGGCGTCCACTGCTTCTCCTTGCTGAACCCGAACTGCTCGCAGAGCTGGCCCGCGGTCATCTCCCGGCCCTTGCCCAGGTCGACGCGGTCACGGATCTGCTGCACGGCCTCCAGCACCCGCAGCGTGGCCGGAAGTTCGGTCACGTCCTGCGACAGGTAGGCGAGCCGGACGGTCTTGCCGACGACGACCTTCCCGGCGGCGGGCTGCACGTCGCCCTGGCTGCGGGCGGCGTCCGTGAGGGCGCGCAGCAGGGACGTCTTGCCCGCCCCGTTCACCCCGACCAGGCCGATGCGGTCGCCCGGGCCGAGCTGCCAGGTCAGGTGCTTGAGCAGCACCTTGGGGCCGGCCTGGACGGTGACGTCCTCCAGCTCGAAGACGGTCTTGCCGAGCCGGGCGTTCGCGAACTTCATCAGCTCGCTCTTGTCGCGCGGCTCGGGCACGTCGGCGATCAGCTCGTTGGCCGCCTCGATGCGGTAGCGCGGCTTGGAGGTGCGGGCGGGGGCGCCGCGCCGCAGCCAGGCCAGCTCCTTGCGCATCAGGTTCTGCCGCTTGGCCTCCTCGGTCGCGGCGATCCGCTCCCGCTCGGCGCGCGCGAACACGTAGTCCGAGTAGCCGCCCTCGTACTCGTAGACGTCGCCCTTCTGCACGTCCCACATCCGCGTGCAGACCTGGTCGAGGAACCAGCGGTCGTGGGTGACGCAGACGAGCGCCGAACGACGGGCCCTCAGGTGGCCCGCGAGCCAGGAGATGCCCTCCACGTCGAGGTGGTTCGTCGGCTCGTCGAGCACGATCAGGTCCTGCTCGGCGATGAGCAGCTGGGCGAGCGCGATGCGCCGCCGCTCGCCGCCGGACAGCGGGCCGATGACCGTGTCCAGGCCCTGCGGGAAGCCGGGCAGGTCCAGGCCGCCGAAGAGGCCGGTGAGGACGTCGCGGATCTTGGCGTTGCCCGCCCACTCGTGGTCGGCGAGGTCACCGATCACCTCGTGCCGGACGGTCGCCTTCGGGTCGAGCGAGTCGTGCTGCGTGAGGACGCCGATGCGCAGGCCGCCGCTGTGCGTGACCCGGCCGGTGTCGGCCTCCTCCAGCTTGGCGAGCATGCGGATCAGGGTCGTCTTGCCGTCGCCGTTGCGCCCGACCACGCCGATGCGATCTCCCTCGGACACGCCGAGCGATACGCCGTCGAGCAGGGCACGGGTGCCGTACACCTTGCTGACTGCCTCGACATTGACCAGGTTGACTGCCATTTCGCTCCTGCCACGGGACGGTGCCGGTCCCCTCCGGGGGTGGACCGACGTTCAAGCGTAGTCGGGGTGGCGGGTGCGGGTGGTTTCGCCTGGGCGCCGCGGGGGCCTGTGCAGCATGGCGGGTGCGGGTCCGGTGGGGCTTCTCGCGCAGTTCCCCGCGCCCGTTACGTCGCGTAGCCGCCCTGCGTCGGGAAGGTGAAGCCCAGCCTCGCGCCCTGTATCGCGGTGATCCTGCGGACCACCGACAGGCCGCAGATGCCCGCCGCCACCAGTGCCAGGTTCGAGCCCATCAGGATCAGGGTGGCGGTGCGGGCGCCCTCGACGGACAGGTTCGTGTCGTTCATCGCGTTCGCGTACATCGGCCAGCCGAATCCGGCCAGGACGCTGGAGAGCACCCAGGTCGCCCACCAGGCGTTGACGACGCCGAGGCCACCGGCGCGCGGGACGCCCTGGCTCGCGGCGGCGATGTCGTCGGTCATGGCCTTGGGTATCCACCAGTTGGCGAACGGGATGAACCAGGCGCCCACCGCCATGCCCTGTCCGTGCCGCTGGCTGCCGGGCGCCAGCGCCTCCGCATTGCCCCGGGCCTTGTGGAACCAGACCAGGAAGACCGGGGCCGCGGCGAGGAACCCGAGGAACAGCAGCACCATCGTGGTCCTGCGGAAGCCGTCGATCGACTCGGCCTCGTCGATGTTCGTCGTCCAGATGCTGCCCAGCGCGTCGTACAGCCGGAAGTCCGCGACGACGCGCAGCAGCGCGAGGCCCGCCATCACCGCGAACAGGACCGTGACCGCCGTGCCCAGGCCGGACAGCAGGGACGGCGGGCGCTGCGGCATGCCCGGTCCCGGGTACCCCGTCGTGCCGTACGGGGTCACGGCCGGGAGCGGATACGTGCCGTAGGGCGGCTGCGGTGCCTGCTGCGGCGGGGCGTACGGATTCGGAGCGGCGGGCGGCGGGGCGTACGCACCCGCCACATAAGGCGCGTCGCAACGCGGGCAGCGGCCGTCCGCTCCCACGAACGCCGCGCGACAGCGTGTGCACTCCATCGTCAGGCCCCCCGATTCCCCGTCGTTCCCCCAGCCCGTGACGGCATCAGGTTACGGCCGCGCGTCCCACCCCGCGCCGGCCTGTGGAAAACCCGCCGCCTGTGGACAACTCCCGCCGCGGCCCGCCCGAGGACGGCGACCTCGCGCGGCCGGGCGATCCGGCCCTGTCCGGCGCCGATGGCCGGGGGCGGCAGCGGGTGGCCGCGGACGGCGAAGGCGGCGTGCACGCCGAACAGGGCGACGGCGCCCAGCGGGACCACGGCGCGGCGCATGCGGCGCCGTCGGCGTCCGGTTGTCTTCATGCACGTCAGCGTGGCGTGCCGGCGACCGGCGCGGCAGCGCGCTCGTACTCAACCGGGCGCTGAGTAGCCGCGCTTACCGGCGGCTGCCGCTCACAGGAGCGTCGCGCCGGGCGCCGGCGAGGACGCCACCCGTACCGACCGGCACGTCCCGGAGGCCGCCAGGCCCTCGGCGACCCGCCGCGCCGCCGACTCGTCGGCCGCGAGGAACGCCGTCGTGGGCCCGGAACCGGACACCAGCGCGGCGAGCGCCCCCGCGGAGGTTCCGGCGTCGAGCGTGTCCTTCAGGGACGGGAAGAGGGAGAGCGCGGCGGGCTGCAGGTCGTTGGTGACGGTCGCCGCGAGGGCGTGCACGTCTCCCGTGCGCAGCGCGTCGAGCAGCGCGGGCGCGGCGACCGGTTCCGGTGCCCGCGGGCTGAGCCGGTCGAACTCCCGGTACACGGCCGGGGTGGAGAGCCCACCGTCCGCGGCCGCGAACACCCACCAGAACGGTCCGCCCACGTCGAGGAGTTCCAGCTTCTCGCCACGCCCGGTGCCGAGCGCCGCCCCGCCGACCAGGCTGAACGGCACATCGCTGCCCAACTCGGCGCAGATGTCGAGGAGTTCCTCGCGCGACGCCTTCGTGCCCCACAGCGCGTCGCACGCGACGAGGGCGCCCGCGGCATCCGCCGAGCCGCCCGCCATGCCGCCCGCGACCGGGATGTCCTTGTCGATGTGGATGCGGACGTCGGGGCTGATGCCGTGCCGCTCGGCCAGCGCGATCGCCGCCCGCGCCGCCAGGTTCGTCCGGTCCAGGGGCACTTGATCGCTGCCCGGACCCGTGCACGTAAGGCCGAGGGCGTCGGCGGGGGCCACCGTCACCTCGTCGTGGAGGCCGACCGCGAGGAAGACGTTGGCCAGGTCGTGGAAGCCGTCGGGGCGGGCGGCGCCGACCGCGAGCTGGACGTTGACCTTGGCGGGGACGCGTACGGTCACACTCACTGCTGCTTGGCCTCCGCGATCCGGGCGAACTCCTCCACCGTCAGCGCCTCGCCGCGCGCCTGCGGCGAGACACCGGCCGCGACGAGCGCCTCCTCCGCGGCCTGCGCGGAGCCCGCCCATCCCGCGAGGGCGGCGCGCAGCGTCTTGCGGCGCTGGGCGAACGCGGCGTCGACCACCGCGAAGACCTCTTCCTTCGAGGCCGTGGTCGCGACGGGTTCGTCGCGGCGGACCAGGGCCACGAGGCCGCTGTCGACGTTCGGCGCGGGCCAGAAGACATTGCGGCCGATGCTGCCCGCGCGCTTGACGTCGGCGTACCAGTTGGCCTTCACGGAGGGGACGCCGTAGACCTTGTTGCCGGGCCGTGCGGCGAGCCGGTCGGCGACCTCCGCCTGGACCATCACGAGGGTGCGCTCGATGGTCGGGAAGGTGTCGAGCATGTGCAGCAGCACCGGGACGGCGACGTTGTACGGAAGGTTCGCGACCAGCGCGGTCGGGGCCGGGCCCGGGAGCTCCCGCACCTGCATCGCGTCCATGTTGACCAGGTCGAAGGCATCCTTCTTGGCCGGGACGCGGGCCGCGACGGTCGCCGGCAGGGCCGCCGCGAGGACGTCGTCGATCTCGACGGCCGTGACGTGCCGGGCGACGTCGAGCAGCGCGAGGGTGAGCGAGCCGAGGCCCGGACCGACCTCCACGACGGTGTCGTTCTCGGTGACCTCCGCGGTGCGGACGATACGGCGGACCGTGTTCGCGTCGATCACGAAGTTCTGGCCGCGCTGCTTGGTCGGCCTTACGTTCAGCGCCGCCGCGAGTTCGCGGATGTCGGCCGCGCCGAAGAGGGGGCCTTGGGGGTCAGGGGTGCTCACCGTTCAAGGGTAGCGGCGCTTCGGGTGGGGGTTGCTCCGCTGTGGGCGGCCGCGGGCCCGGTGGGGGCTGGTCGCGCAGTTCCCCGCGCCCCTGAAGCGAGCTGCGCTCGCCCAGGGGAGGCTGCGCGCAGCGCATGCCTCAGGGGCGCGGGGAACTGCGCGAGAAGCCCCCACCGGCGGAGAGCCGCGAACGGAGCGGCAACCCGGCAGACGCTCAACCGTGCAGGCGGGGACCGCAATGCGGCCACGGGCTGGCCCCCCGTCGGACGTACAGCTTCTTCGCCCGGTACGTCTGCTCGGAGGCGGCCGCGTCCTGGGGCCGCCCCGAACCGCCGAGGCTCTGCCAGGTCTGGGTGTCGAACTGGTACAGCCCGCCATAGGTACCGGTCGCGTCGGTCGCGCCCGGCCGCCCGCCCGACTCGCACGCCGCGAGCCCGGACCAGTTCAGCGAGTCGGCCCCGGCGACCGACGTGGGCATGGCCTTCGTGCCGACCTTGACCTGCCGCGTCCGCGGCTCGCGCACCATCTCGGACTTCACGCGGCGCGGCTTCTGCTTGACGCCGTTGACGGTGCGCAGCTCGTACGTGACCCGCTTCATGCCCTCCTCGCCGGCCTGCTCGACGACCTCCGTGCCGCGGAACAGCGTCGGGTCCGGGGTGCGCTCGGTGGCGTACGGGATCGACTCCTCACGGGTCTCCCTGGAGCCGGTCACCCGCATCACGGTCACGGTCTGCCCGTCGCGCGGGAAGCTGCTCTGCGGCACCGACGTGGTGTCCTGCCCGCGCAGCGTGATCCCGGCCTCGTCGATGGCCTCGCGCACGGTCGCCGCGTTGGTGCGGATGGTGCGGCGGTGTCCGTCGGCCATGACGGTGACGCTGCGCTCGGTCCGTACGTCGAGGTCCAGGCCGTGCCGCTCGATCCGGTGCGACCGGGACGTGGAGACGTACGCGCCCTCGGCCCGCACCCCGAGCTGCCGCAGGGCTCCGTCGACGGTGTGGGCCGTCGTCCACACCTTGCGACGCTGCCCGTCGAGGGTGAGCTGGACGGGGCGGCCGTAGTGCACGGCGACCTCGTCGCCGCTGGCGAGGGCGGTGCCCACGGCGGGGGCCACGAGGTCGTGGGCACCGATGTCGACGCCCTCGTCGGCGAGGAGCTCGGTGACGTCGTCGGCGAAGGTGTGCAGGGTGCGTTCCTTGCCGTCGACGGTGAGCTCGATGGCCTTGTCGTTGGCGACGAAGGCCGACGTGCCGCCCGCCAGGAAGGCGACGACCAGCGCCTGCGGCACCAGCCGGCGCAGCCCGTCGGGCCGCTGGACGGCCTTCTTGCGGCGCGCGGCCCGGCGCGCGGCGGCCCGCCCACCGCCGTCGCGGACCTCAACCGGGTCACCGGGCCGCGCGGGCGCCGCCTGCCGGGCGGCCGACACGGCCGAGACGGGCGACTGACGCGGCAGCCGGGGCTCGGCGGCCCCCTCCGGCTCCGCGGCCTCGGGATCCGGTTCCGCCGCACCCGCGTACTCGTACGCGGGCCGGTACGTGTCGTACGCGGCCGCGTACGCGTCCTGCGGGTACGCACCGCCGTCCGGCAGGCCGTCGCCGTACGGGTCGTACGCCGGCGCCGGCTGCTGCCGGTACGGCGTCTCGTACGACTCGTACGGCTTGTACGTCTCGTACGACGGATACGTCTCGTACGGCGATCTGCTCACGACGAGGCTCCAGGCGCTCCAAGGGGCCGGCCCCGGCGGGAAGGCAAGGGCGGTTCGGGCGAGCAGAACCTAGCGGAGCACTCCTCACTCTCCAAAGCAGTGCGACTACTCTGTGTCGCGACTGTGCCCGAAGGTGAGCGGGTCCGACCGTTATGGGTCAGTAACCAAAAGCGCGGGCCGTATTGGCGGAGACCGACGTCGCGAGGGCTTCTTCGGTGACTCCCTTGACCTCGGCCATGGCGCGGAGCGTGACCGGAATGAGATAGGGCGCGTTAGGCCGACCGCGGTACGGGGCGGGCGTCAGGAACGGCGCGTCGGTCTCCACCAGGACCAGGTCGAGCGGCGCCACGACCAGGGCGTCCCGCAGCTGCTGCGCGTTCTTGAACGTCATGTTGCCCGCGAACGACATGAAGTAGCCGTTCTCCGCGCAGACTTGAGCCATTTCGGCGTCGCCCGAGTAGCAGTGGAAGACGGTGCGCTCGGGGGCGCCCTCCTCCTTCAGGACGCGTAGCACATCGGCGTGGGCCTCGCGGTCGTGGATGACCAGGGCCTTGCCGTGCCGCTTGGCGATCTCGATGTGGGCGCGGAACGAGCGTTCCTGGGCCGCCTTGCCCTCCGGCCCGGTGCGGAAGTAGTCGAGGCCCGTCTCGCCGACGCCCTTCACGTGCGGCAGGGCGGCGAGCCGGTCGATCTCGGCGAGGGCCTCGTCCAGGCCCGCGTCGCCGAGGGGCTCGCGGGCGCCCTGGCGCGACCAGCCGTCGGGGTCGCCGTGCACGATGCGGGGGGCCTCGTTCGGGTGCAGGGCGACGGTCGCGTGCACGGAGGCGTGGGCCGCGGCCAGCTCGGCCGCCCACCGCGAGCCCTTGATGTCGCAGCCCACCTGCACCACGGTCGTCACGCCCACCGACGCCGCCTTGGCGAGGCCCTCCTCCACGGTGTCCGCCTGCATGTCCAGGTGGGTGTGGGAGTCGGCGACCTCGACCGTGAGCGGTGCGGGCAGCGGCGGCGGCGTGACGTCCTTGGTACTGGGGCTCATGCCCCCGATCCTACGAAGCCCGCCCGCGGGGCCTACGAGGCCTTCGGGTCGTCCCCCCGGTGGTGGTGGCTGAAGGGGTGCAGCAGGTCGGACAGGTGCCAGTGGTGGCGCTCGCCGGGCTCCGCTGCGGCCGGGTCGGGGACCTCGACGGGTCCGGCGGCGGGCACGGACTGCTTCCGCTGCATCACGTCACGCACCGACGAGACACGGCCGGACCGCATGATCCGGACGACGTGGCCGCCGCAGTTCAGGCAGGTGGGACTGGACAGTGGTGACGGCACCCGCTCGCCGTCCACCACGTACGTCACGAACTCCGCACCCTCTCCGTCGACGTGGTGCTCGATGTCGTACGACTGTTCCCAGCCGTGCCCGCACCGCATGCAGGCGAACGCGTATGCCTCGTGGGCGACGGATATCGCCGCGCTGCGGTGGGGGGTCTGTGGTGCCGCGGCACCGGTGATGGCCGTCTTGGAGGCTGCGAACTCGCTCATACCAGCTCCTCTTGTCCGCCGGACAAGCGCTGCCCGGGGGCAACGTGGGGACGGGTGCGTCCCTTCAACCAGTGGACGCCTCCGGCGGGCCGAGCGCAAAAGACCTGTCGACTGTTGGAGCCGATTTGGCTTTTCCCTGCCGAAATGGGCCTGGCACCCGGTCTTCGCTTTGCCATCCAGGCTAGTCCTTTACGTCCCTATGGGGTGCCCCGATTCGCATTCTTTGCCGCCACGACGGCATCGAAGACATCCCGCTTGGGTAGCCCGGCATCGGCCGCGACGGCGGCGATCGCCTCCTTGCGCCGCTCCCCCGCCTCCTCGCGCACCAGCACCCTGCGCACCAGCTCATCGGGGGTGATGTCGTCGGCGGACTTCGCCGGCGCGCCCTCGACGACGACGGTGATCTCGCCGCGCACGCCTTCGGCGGCCCATTCGACGAGCGCCTTCAGGGGGCCGCGCTTGACCTCCTCGTAGGTCTTCGTGAGCTCGCGGCAGACGGCGGCCCTGCGCTCCGGGCCGAATGCCTCGGCCATCGCGGCGAGGGTGTCGTCGAGGCGGTGCGGGGCCTCGAAGTAGACAAGAGTTCGGCGTTCTTCGGCCACATCCCGAAGGCGGCTCAGCCGCTCGCCCGCCTTGCGCGGCAGGAACCCCTCGAAGCAGAACCGGTCGACGGGCAGTCCGGACAGCGCGAGGGCGGTGAGCACGGCCGACGGGCCGGGGACGGCGGTGACGCGGATGTCGTGCTCCACCGCCGCGGCCACGAGCCGGTACCCGGGGTCGGAGACCGACGGCATCCCGGCGTCCGTCACGAGCAGCACGCGCGCGCCGCCGGTGAGGGCCTCGACCAGCTCCGGCGTGCGCGCGGTCTCGTTGCCCTCGAAGTAGGACACGACGCGCCCGCCGACCTGCACCCCGAGCGCCTGGGCGAGCCGCTTCATGCGGCGGGTGTCCTCGGCGGCGACGACGTCGGCGACGGCCAGCTCCTGGGCGAGCCGCGGCGGAGCGTCGGAGATGGCCCCGATGGGGGTGCCGGCCAGCACGAGCGTTCCGGTTGAAGCTGCTGAATCAGCGGTTCCTGTCACGGTTCCATCCTCGCAGGGACGGGGCCTGGCCGACTCGGCCGCGCCCTCACACGGGACTCGCACAGCGCGGTTCCCTACGATGGCGCGGTGACCAGTACCTCGTCGTCGGCCAAGGCGAAGCAGAGCGGCCCCCCGCCGGAACAGGCTTTCTCGGCTGCCGAGGCGGCCCCGTCGTCCGCGTGGCTGCGTGGCCTGCGCCGGTTCGGATACCGGGGGCCACAGGCGGAGGGCGTCGGAGAAGGCGATGTCGGCGAGCGCCTCGTGCCGTCGTTCACCGCGCCGTCGTCGCGCATGTGGGCGTCGTTCGGGCTGAGCCGGTTCACGGCCGACCCGGCGGGCCGGCTCGTCGGCTGGGCGGGCCCGCTGCTCGTCACGTTCGTCGCGGGCCTGCTGCGTTTCTGGAATCTCGGCAGCCCGAAGGCCGTGATATTCGACGAGACGTATTACGCGAAGGACGCGTGGGCGCTCATCCACCGTGGATTCGAGGTGAATTGGCCGAAGAACGCCAATGACCTGATCCTCAAGAACAACGGCGACATCCCGATTCCCACCGACGCCTCCTATGTCGTGCATCCGCCGGTCGGCAAGTACGTCATCGGCATCGGCGAGTGGATGTTCGGGTTCAACCCGTTCGGCTGGCGGTTCATGACGGCGCTGCTCGGCACGTTGTGCGTGCTGATGGTGTGCCGGATCGGGCGGCGCCTGTTCCGCTCGACGTTCCTGGGCTGTCTCGCCGGCGGGCTGCTGATGGTGGACGGGCTCGCGTTCGTGATGAGCCGGACCGCGCTGCTCGACTCGGTGCTCGTGTTCTTCGTGGTGGCGGCGTTCGGCTGCCTGGTGGTGGACCGGGACCGGACCCGGGAGAAACTGGCGGCGGCGCTGCCGGTCGACGAACACGGTCTGGTCCGCCCCGACGAGCGCGTCGCCGAGACGCTGCGGCTCGGATGGCGCCCATGGCGCCTGCTGGCCGGACTCTGCCTGGGCCTGGCCTGCGGCACGAAGTGGAACGGCTTCATCTATCTGGCCGCGTTCGCGCTGATGTCGGTGCTCTGGGACGTCGGTTCGCGGCGGGTGGCCGGGGCGCGGCACCCGTGGATGGCGACCTACCAGTGGGACCTGGGCTGGGCGTTCCTGTCGACCGTGCCGGTCGCGATCGGTACGTACGTGCTGTCCTGGCTGGGCTGGATCCTCTCCCCGGCCGACGGCTCCGGCGGCTACTTCCGCAACTGGGCGGCGACCGCGGGCCAGGGCGGCAGCTTCACCTGGCTGCCGGACTGGGTGCGCAGCCTGTGGCACTACGAGCACGAGGTCTGGAAGTTCAACACCACCCTCAGCTCCCCGCACACCTACCAGTCCAACCCGTGGAGCTGGATGGTCGACGGCCGCCCGGTCTCGTACTTCTACGAGTCCCCGGCGGCGGGCCAGGACGGCTGCCCGGCGGACGCGACCGAGAAGTGCGCCCGCGAGGTCCTCGCGCTCGGTACGCCGCTGCTGTGGTGGCTGGGCTGCTTCGCGCTGCTGTACGTGCTGTGGCGCTGGTTCTTCAAGCGGGACTGGCGGGCCGGCGCGATCCTGTGCGCCGTCGCGGCGGGCTATCTGCCCTGGTTCAACTACCAGGAGCGGACGATCTTCTTCTTCTACGCGGTCGTCTTCGCGCCGTTCCTGTGCCTGGCGCTGGCGATGCTGCTGGGCGGGATCATAGGCAAACCGGGGTCGAGCGAACGACGGCGGGTGATCGGGACGGCGAGCGCGGGCGTGCTGGTCCTGCTGATCGTCTGGAACTTCGTGTACTTCTGGCCGATCTACACGGGAACGGCCATCCCGATCGACTCCTGGCGTTCACGGATGTGGCTGGACACCTGGGTGTAGGTCGGTTTCGGCCGCACTTGTGATCACTCTTCGGACACCTTCGGACACCAACTGGAAAACACCCCGTCACCTCGGCCCCCGGCGCGCCTAGAGTCCCTCCCGTCAACCTGGGGAGGGGGCGCGCATGCGCAAGGGGGTCAAGGTCGCCATCGTCGGCGGGGTGTTCACCGTGATGGTGGGCGGCGCCGGCTACGGGGCCTTCAACATCGTCACCGCGGTCACGGGGGACGGCGGTTCGTCGACGCAGAGCGGGCCACAGGCCCGTCGGACCGGGCCGCCGTCGGCCGACGAGGTCGAAGAGGCGTCGCGGAAGTTCCTGACGGCGTGGGCGAAGAACGACCCGGCCACGGCGTCGCACTACACGAACAACGCCGAGGACGCCTCGACGGCGGTCTCCGGCTGGCACGACGACGCCCACGTCACGCACACCGTCCTGACGGCGGGCGAGCCGGCCGGTGCCAAGGTGCCGTTCAAGGTGAAGGCGACGGTCTCGTTCGACGGCAAGAAGCGGACGATGGCGTACGGCTCGTCGCTGACGGTCGTGCGCGGCCGCACCACGGGCCGCGCCCTGGTCGACTGGGAGCCGGCCGTGCTGCACCCCGCGATGGAGAAGGGCGACAAGCTCGTCACCGGTGAGTCGGCGGCGCCGCCGATCGAGGCCGTGGACCGGGGCGGGGCCGTGCTGACCGCGAAGAAGTACCCCTCCCTCGGCCCGGTCCTGGACCAGCTGCGCGCCAAGTACGGGGACGAGACCGGGGGTTCGCCGGGCGTGGAGACGTACATCGAGCGAACGGCCGCCGACGGCACGACGACGACCGCGAAGACGCTCCTGACCCTCCGCAAGGGCAAGCCGGGCAAGCTGCCCACCACGATCAGCGCGAGCGTGCAGGCGGCGGCCGAGCAGCAGGTGAACAAGTACGCCAAGTCGTCCGTGGTGGCGATCAAGCCGTCCACCGGTGAGGTGCTCGCGGTCGCCAACCAGGAGAAGGGTGAGTTCAACGCCGCGTTCCAGGGCGGCACCGCGCCCGGCTCCGTGATGAAGATCCTGACCGCGTCGGCGCTGCTCGACAACGGTGTCGTCCCCTCGGCGAGCGGCGCGGCGCCCTGCCCCGACTCGGTCGTCGCGCTCAGCCAGACCTTCCACAACCTCAAGGGCATGGCGCCGGACGAGGGCGCGACCCTGAGCCAGAGCTTCGCCCGCTCCTGCAACACCGCGTTCATCAAGCTCTACGACGATCTGAAGCCGCAGCGGTTCGCGGACGAGGCGACGAACCGTTTCGGCCTCGGCAAGGACTGGAAGACCGGGATCGTCTCCCGGGACGGCTCCGTGGACATCGACGGGACCTCGAACGACGCGGCCGCCGTGATCGGTCAGGGCCTGGTGAAGGTGAACCCGCTCAACATGGCGTCGGTGACGGCGACCGCCATCACCGGAGCGTTCCGCCAGCCGATCGTCGTCCCGCAGAACCTCGACAACCGTCGACTCGCCACCGCGCGAGGCGTCGCGCCCGCGACCGCGCAGCAGGTCAAGCAGATGATGCGGATCACCGCGACCAGTGGCACGGCCGTGAACGCGATGCGGTCGGTGCCCGGGGACAAGGGTGCGAAGACCGGTTCCGCGGAGGTCGACGGGCAGGGCACCGCGGACTCCTGGTTCACGGGGTTCCGGGGTGACGGCATCGTGGCCGCCGCGACGGTTCCGCGGGGCGGCCACGGCGGCGACGCGGCCGGACCCATCGTCGCGGCGGTGTTGAGCAGCGCCCCGTGAGGGGCGCGGGGCCGTGTCGATGTGCGGCTCCGCCGCGGGGCGCGAGAAACCACACGAAACCGCAGACCCGTCTGCGGCGTTCTGTAGTACGGCGGGTGCGGCTTGTCCGTTGCCGGTCGCGCAGTTCCCCGCGCCCCGACGGGGCTAGGCTTACCGTCCGCTAGATCCCCCGGAGGGAAACGTTGGGCACCAGAGGCAAGCGCCACGAACCGGCGCGCCGCAACATGAACGCCCTGGTGATCGGCGGCGCCGCTGTCGTCGCTGTCGTCGGGGCAGGCGTCGGCGCCTACGCTCTGATGGACACCTCCGACGCGAAGGCGGGCAGCTCCGCCAGCTCCGACGAGAAGCCGGAGATCAAGACCGGCCCGCCCTCCGCCAAGGAGGTCCGGACCGCGGCCGACCGGTTCCTCACCGCGTGGCAGTCCGGCGACGCGGCCAAGGCGGCCGCGTACACCGACGACCCGAGCACGGCGGAGAAGGCCCTCACCGGCCTGACCAAGGACGCCCGGCTCACCGACGTGAAGCTCACGCCGGGCAGGAGCACGGGCGCCGAGGTCCCCTTCCACGTCGCGTCGACCGTCTCGTACGAGAAGAAGACCAAGCCCTTCGCCTACGACTCCGCGCTCACGGCCGTGCGCCGCAAGAGCGACGGCGAGGTCCTCGTGAAGTGGCAGCCGTCCGTCCTGCACCCGGAGTTGAAGGACGGCGACAAGCTCGTCACGGGTGAGGCGGGCGACCCGCCGGTGAAGGCCGTGGACCGGGACGGCGACGAGCTGGACGTGAAGAAGTACCCCTCGCTCGCCACGGTCGTCGACGGGCTGCGCGAGAAGTACGGCAAGACGGCGGGCGGCACGGCGGGCGTCGAACTGCGCATCGTGCGCAAGGAGTCGTCGTCGAAGAAGGAGGCCCAGCCGGACAAGACCCTGGTCACCCTCTCCGAGGGCACCCCGGGCACGGTGAAGACGACCCTCTCCCCCACCCTGCAGGCGGCGGCCGAGAGCCAGGTCGCCTCGCGCAAGCGGGCCTCGGTGGTCGTCGTCCGGCCGTCGACCGGTGAGATCCTCGCCGTCGCCAACTCCTCCGCCGGGTTCAACACGGCCTTCCAGGGCTCCCTCGCACCCGGCTCGACGATGAAGGTCATCACGTCGTCGCTGCTCCTGGAGAAGGGCCTCGCGGCGGTCGACAAGCAGCACCCCTGCCCGAAGTACTTCACGTACGGGCACTGGAAGTTCCAGAACGACGACAAGTTCCAGATCAAGAACGGCACGTTCAAGGCAAGCTTCGCCGCGTCCTGCAACACGGCCTTCATCAGCCAGGCGCCGGAGCTCGACGACGACTCGCTGACCAAGCAGGCGCAGCAGGTCTTCGGGCTCGGGCTCAACAACTGGGCGGTGGGCGTGCCGAGTTTCGACGGCGCGGTGCCCGTGCAGTCGCAGGCGCAGATGGCGGCCTCGCTGATCGGGCAGGGCGGCGTGCGGATGAACCCGCTGAACATGGCGTCGGTCGCGGCGACCGTGAAGAGCGGCACCTTCCACCAGCCGTACCTCGTCTCGCCGGACGTCGATCACCGGACGCTCGCGAAGGCGTCGCGCTCGCTGTCCTCGGGGACCCTCGCGGACCTGCGGGAGCTCATGCACTACACGGCGGTCGCGGGCACGGCGGTGAAGCCGATGTCCGGGCTCGGCTCCGACATGGGCGCGAAGACCGGTTCGGCGGAGGTCGACGGGCAGAAGCAGCCCAACGGCTGGTTCACGGCGTACCGCGGTGACCTGGCGTCGGCGGCCGTGGTGCAGGAGGGCGGGCACGGCGGCGACTCGGCGGGCCCGATCGTGCGCCAGATGCTGCTCGCCGGGGGCTGAGCCGGGGTCGGTCCGGGAGCCGATACCGGGTCGCGTGGGCGGTACACGGGCCATTAGCGTGCCGCCCATGACTGATGCAGCACACCCCCGTTTCACCGAAGCCGCGACCTCGATGGGGCTCGCCGAACTCCTGCCGCGCGTGCGGAACTTCCCCGAAGGGGCCCGGACCGCGCAGGAGGCGGCGGACGCGATCGGCTGCGAGCTCAGCCAGATCTGCAAGTCGTTGATCTTCGCGGCGGACGGGGTCCCGGTGCTCGTCCTCATGGACGGCGCCTCGCGGGTCGACGTCGAGCGGGTCCGCGGCGAGCTGGGCGCCGGGAAGGTGACCCGCGCCAAGGCGGACGTGGTCCGGGAGTTCACCGGGTACGCGATCGGCGGCATCCCGCCCTTCGGGCACGCCAACCGGACCCGCGTCCTCGCCGACCGGTCCCTCCTGGCCCACGACACGGTGTGGGCGGCGGCCGGCACCCCGCACACCGTCTTCCCGATGGCGCCCAAGGAGCTGATCGCGCACGCGGGCGCCGACCTCGTGGACGTACGGGAAGACGCCTCGGCATGACGCCGCTCGTCGCCGCGGCGGTGCTGCTCGCCGCCGTCACCCACGCCTCCTGGAACGCGCTCGCCCACCACATCACCGACAAGCTCGTCGGGTTCACGCTGATCTCCGGCGGCGGGACGCTGATCGGCCTCGTGATGGCGCTGTTCGCGCCGGTCCCGGCGGCGGGCGCGTGGCCGTACCTGGTCGCGTCGGCCGTCATCCACGTCGGCTACTACTGGCTGCTGATGACGTCGTTCCGGCTGGGCGACTTCGGCCAGGCGTACCCGATCGCGCGCGGCACGGCGCCGCTGGTGGTCACCGTCCTCGCGGCCGTCTTCGCGGGCGAGGTGCCGGGCGGCTGGCAGGCGGCGGGGGTCGCGGTGTCGTGCGCGGGCCTGACGGGGCTCGCGCTGTGGGGTCTACGGGGGTCGGGCGGCAGGCCCGACTGGCGGGCGCTGGGCGCCGCGCTCGCGACCGGGGTGTCGATCGCCTCGTACACGGTCGTCGACGGGCTCGGCGTGCGGGCCTCCGGCTCGGCGACGGGGTACATCGCGTGGCTGATGATCCTGGAGGGGATCGCGGTGCCGGTGTTCGCCTGGTACCGCTGGCGCGGCGAACTGGTCGGGAAACTGCGGCCGTTCGCGGTGCGCGGGCTGATCGGGGCGGGGCTCTCCGTGACAGCGTACGGGCTCGTGCTGTGGGCGCAGACGCGGGCGGACCTCGCCCCGATCTCGGCGCTGCGGGAGTCCTCGATCATCGTGGGGGCGGCGATCGGGGCGGTGTTCTTCAAGGAGCGGTTCGGGGCGCCTCGGGTGGTCGCCGCGGGGGTGATGGTGGCCGGGATCGGGTTGATGTTGCACGCGGGGTGAGCGTCGGCCGTGGTTCGGGGCTCTGCCCCGGGACCCCGCTGCTCAATCGCCGGAGGGGCTCGATTTCCTGAAGCCCACGTTCACGGCAGTGAGTCCCCCGTCCACCGGCAGCACCACGCCGGTGACCCATGCCGCGTCCCGCGAGGCCAGGAACGCCACCGCCGCCGCGATGTCCTCCGGCTCCCCGACCCGGCCGAGCGGGTACAACTCCCTTACGGCGTCCGGGTTCCGGCCCTGATCCGTCCAGGCCCGCGTGCGGACCGTTCCGGGTGCCACGAGGTTGACGCGGACGCCGCGCGGGCCCGCGTGGCCCGCCAACGTCCTTGTCAGGGAGGCGAGTCCGGCCTTCGCGGCGCTGTAGGCGTGGTTCCCGAAGTCCTGGATACCGTTCACGGAGCCGATGTTGACGATGGCGCCGCGGCCGGAGGCGACGAGGTGCGGGAGCGCGGCGCGGCTGCACCGGTAGGCGCCGGTGAGGGTGAGGTCGAGGTCGCGGGCCCACCCCTCGTCGTCCTCGTCCTCGAAGAGCGGGGCGTCGGGGTGGCAGGAGTAGGCGTTGTTGACCAGTACGTCGAGCCGTCCGAACGTCTCGACGGCGTACGCGACAGCGGCCGCCACAGACTCCTTGTTCCCGACGTCGCAGGCGAACTCCCTTGCCGTACCGCCCCGTTCGCGGATCTCTGCGGCCGCCTTCTCCGCCGCCACCGGGTCGATGTCCGTCACGAGGACGCGGGCGCCCTCCTCGGCGAGCCGGGCGGCCACCGCGGCGCCGATGCCGCGCCCGGCGGCGGTGACCAGGGCCGTGTACCCCTCGAAGCGTGTCATGACGGGGACGCTACCCGGGACATCCCCGATACGCGTCTCGGGGTGCGCTGCGGGCCCAACCAGGGCTCCCCCCAATCGAGTTGGGACCCTTGCGAGCGAAGAATCGCACCATGACCTCACACCGCAGCGACTTCGTCCTCGCGCCCGCCCTCTTCGGCGCCTACGGGCTCATCCGCATCCTCGACGGTCTCGACGGCGAGCGCGGGCCGGGGCTCGCCTGGACCGCCGGGCACCTGTGCTTCGTCGTCGGGCTGTTCTTCTTCGTCCGTGGCTTCGTCGCGATGCGCGCCCTCGCCGGGCCGCGCGACCGGTGGGCGACGGCGGGCCTGGTGGCCGCGGTCGCCGGATCGTTCGCCCTCACCGTGCAGTTCGGGGTGGACATCGTGACGGGCCTGATGGCCGACAGCCACGCCGAGATGGGGCGCCTCTCGGACAACTTCGGCTCGCTGCCGGGCGCCGAGCTCGCCTTCTACGCGGTCGGCCCGATGTTCTTCTTCGTCGGCCAGGTGATTCTCGGCCTGCGGCTGTTCGCGCTGCGCAAGCTGCCGGTGTGGTCCCCGTGCCTGCTCTTCACCGCCTCGCTGCTGCCCCTGACGACCAAGGACCTGATCCCGCTCGGCGCCGTGCTCCTGCTGGCCGGCTACGCCCCGCTGTGGCGGCCCAGCGCTTCCCGCACCGCCCTCACCAGCGCCTGAGCGCGCGGGTCGGCGGTGACGCCCTTCCGCATCCCGTTCGTCACGTAGCCGAACGCGATACCGGACTCCGGGTCGGCGAACCCGAGGGCGCCACCGCGGCCCGGGTGACCGAAGGAGCCCGGGGCGAGGAGCGGGGACGCGACGCCGTGCAGCATGTAGCCGAGGCCGAAGCGGGACGGGACGACGAGGATCCGGTCGGGTCCCGCGGACGCCTCGGTGCGCGCGAGCCGGAGGGTCTCCGGCGTGAACAGCCGTGTCCCGCCGTCCACTTCGCCGATCAGCGAGGCGTAGAGGCGGGCCAGACCGTCCGCCGTGCCGATGCCGTTGGAGCCGGGGAGCTGGGCGGCGCGGTAGGCAGGGTCGTTCTCGTCCGGGGCCGGGGTGATGCTGTCGAAGGCGCGGCGGGTGAGCGACTCCGGGTTCGTGTACGCCTCGGTGAGGCCGCGCTTGGGGCGGACCCTCGGGCCGCCCGCGGTGGCCGGGGCCTCGACCGGTCCGACCCGGCCGACGCGGTGGGCCCGCGCGTCCGGCAGCCCGATCCACAGGTCGGCGCCGACCGGCCCGGCGATCTCCTCGGCGACGTACGCGCCCAGGGAGCGCCCGGTGACCCGCCGCACCAGCTCGCCGGTGAGCCAGCTGTACGTCTGCGCGTGGTAGCCGTGGTCGGTGCCGGGCGCCCAGAACGGGGCCTGCGCGGCGACGGCCGCGGCGCCGAGGTCCGGGTCGGCGGCCTCGGCCGGGGTCAGCGGCCGGTCGAGGGCGGGGACACCGGTGCGGTGCGCGAGGACGTCCCGCACCCGGGCGTCCTCCTTGCCGTGCGCCTTGAACTCGGGCCAGTACGCCCCGACGGGCGCGTCCAGGTCCAGCTGCCCGCGCTGGTGGAGCAGGAGCAGGGCGGTGGCGGCGACGCCCTTGGTGGCGGAGCGCAGGATGTGGGCGGTGCCGGGCTCCCGGGAAGTCACTCCGTCGACATCCCGCGTCCCCGCGTACAGGTCGACGACCTTGCGTCCGCCCTCGTACACGACGACGGCGGCACCGCGCTCACCGCGGGCCGTGAAATTCTCGGCGAAGGCGGTACGTATGCCTTCGAATCGGGGGTCCGTCGTGCCGTTCACTGCTGTCTCCACGGTGGGTGCAACAGGCATCGGGGGCGGATGATTCCGGCGCCGGAGGTCAGCTCCGGTGTGCCACCGACGCCGGGTCGAACCCGAACGGCAGCTCCAGCCGGTGCGCCCGCATCAGGTCCTCGTCCATGAGCAGGTCCCCGGTCGCTCCGTCGGCCGCGATCACGCCGCCGCTGAGGATCAGTGCGCGCGGGCACAGTTCGAGGGCATACGGGAGATCGTGCGTGACCATCAGGACCGTGACGTCCAACGAGCGCAGGATGTCGGCCAGTTCGCGGCGCGAGGCCGGGTCGAGGTTGGAGGACGGCTCGTCGAGGACCAGGATCTCGGGCTCCATCGCCAGGACCGTGGCGACCGCCACCCGGCGCCGCTGGCCGAAGGAGAGGTGGTGCGGTGGCCGGTCCGCGTACTCCTCCATGCCGACCAGGGCGAGTGCCTTGCGGACGCACGCCTCCAGTTCGGGTCCCTTCATGCCGGCCGCCGCCGGGCCGAACGCGACGTCCTCGCGGACCGTCGGCATGAACAGCTGGTCGTCGGGGTCCTGGAAGACGATGCCGACCTTGCGGCGGATCTCCGCCATGTTCCGCTTGTCGACGGGCAGCCCGGCCACCGTCACCGTGCCGGCGCCGCCGGTGAGGATGCCGTTGAGGTGCAGGACGAGGGTCGTCTTGCCCGCGCCGTTCGGGCCGAGCAGCGCGACCCGCTCGCCCTGCGCGATGGTCAGGTCGACACCGAAGAGGGCCTGGTGCCCGTCCGGGTAGGCGAAGGCGAGGCCGGACACATCGAGAGAGGCAGGAGAGTCAACAGTCACAGCATCCATCCCAACAGACACACCACGAGCGCCGCACCCGGCAGGGCCAGCGCGTACGACCACTGCGTGCGCGACGCCGTGACCTCGTCGATCACGGGCATCGAGCCCGCGTATCCCCGGCTGACCATGGCCAGGTGCACCCGCTCGCCCCGCTCGTAGGAGCGGATGAACAGGGCGCCCGCCGACTTGGCGAGGACGCCCCAGTGCCTGACGCCGGACGCCTCGAAGCCGCGGGACTCGCGCGCGATCTTCATGCGGCGCATCTCGTCCGTGATCACGTCGCCGTAGCGGATCATGAAGGACGCGATCTGGACGAGAAGGGGCGGCAGCTTCAGGCGTTGCAGGCCGAGGAGCAGTTCGCGCAGCTCCGTCGTCGAGGCGAGCAGCACCGACGCGGCGACGCCGAGGGTGCCCTTCGCGAGGACGTTCCAGGCGCCCCACAGTCCGCTCTCGCTGAGCGACATCCCGAGCACCTGCACCCGCTCACCCTCCGCGACGAACGGCATGAGCACCGCGAACGCCACGAAGGGGACCTCGATCAGGAGCCGCTTCAGCAGGAATCCCGCCGGGACCCGGGCCGCGTACGCGACCGCCGCGAGCAGCACCGCGTACAGCGCGAAGGCCCACATCGCCTCGCGCGGGGTGGACACGACCACGACCACGAAGCAGAAGACCGCCGCCAGTTTGGTGTGCGGGGGCAGCGCGTGGACCGGCGAGCGGCCCGCGCGGTAGAGACGGTGGGCGTGTCCGGCACCCATGTCAGGCCTCGACCCGCTGCGTGACCTCGGTGGAGGCCGCGTCGCTCGTACGGCGCCTGCGCAGCGCCCAGAAGATGCCGGAGCCGGCGACGACCGTCACGCCGACGCCGATGACACCGGCGAGGCCGCCGGAGATCCGGGAGTCGGTGATGTCCTTGACGCCGTAGTCGGCGAGCGGGGAGTCGGAGGAGGCGTGCTCCTTCGTCTTCTTGTCGATGCCCTTGTCGTGGGCGACCTTCTCCAGGCCGTCGGGGTCGGCCGAGGCGTAGAAGGAGACGAAGCCCGCGAGGACGAGGGAGGTGATCAGGCCGACGACCCAGATCTTGCGGTGCGAGCGGGCGGCGACCGGCGCGGCGACGGGTGCGGGAGCGGCCGCCGGGGCGTCCACCAGTTCCCCGCCGACCTTCAGCTTCAGCTGCTGGGTGAGGCCCCGCGCCCCGTACACGAGGTCGGGCCGGACGGCGACGACCGCGCCGACGGTGAGCGCGGTGATGACCGCCTCACCGATGCCGATCAGGACGTGGACGCCGACCATGGCGGTGGCGACCTTGCCGATCGAGACGTCGGTGGTGCCCCCGACGGCGTAGACGAGGGTGAAGACGACCGCGGCGGCCGGGACCGACAGCAGCGCCGCGACGAAGGACGCCACCGTGATCGAGCGGCGCCCGCGCGGCAGCACCTTCACCAGGCCGCGGAAGACGAGGTAGGCGACGACGGTCGTGGTGATCGCCATGTCGGTGATGTTCACGCCGAGCGCGGTCAGGCCGCCGTCGGCGAAGAGCACGCCCTGCATGAGCAGCACCACGGACACGCACAGGACCCCTGTGTAGGGGCCCACGAGTATCGCCGCGAGGGCGCCTCCCAACAGATGGCCGCTGGTGCCTGCGGCCACCGGGAAGTTGAGCATCTGGACGGCGAAGATGAAGGCCGCGACCAGACCGGCCAGCGGAGCGGTGCGCTCGTCGAGCTCGCGGCGCGCTCCGCGCAGACTGACGGCGACGGCGCCCGCGGCGACGACACCGGCGGCCGCCGAGACGGGGGCGTTGATGAATCCGTCGGGGACATGCATGTCAGGGGCTCGACTCTCCGCTGGGGACGGGGCGGTGGTTAACCGTTCGATGATAGTGGCTTGTTGCGAACAGCTTGCAAGAGCGTCTCGGCATCAGTTGTGCCTGGCCTGTAGAGCCAGACATATGGGACATTTGATGCATGAGTGACGCCGAGCAGTACGTCGAGCAGTACGCCCGCGCCCGTCTCGTCACCGACTCCGCCGACGAGCACCGGACCGTACCGGTCGTGCTGCGCTACGGCGGGGACGACCACATCCGCGTCACCCTGCCCGCGCTGGAGAACATCCCCGACGGCGAGTGGGCCTTCCCTCGCGAGCTCCTGGAGCGCGGCCTGCGCACGCCGGTCACCGGCGGCGACGTACGGATCTGGCCGTGCGGCCGGGTCCAGGCGGTCATCGAGTTCCACGCACGCGCAGGGGTGGCGGTCGTGCAGTTCGACGTGAAAGCGCTGATCCGCTTCCTGCGTCGTACCTACACGACCGCCACCCCTGCGACGATCACCCCGTGACCGTCAGCCCGTGACCGTCAGCCCGTGACGATCACACCCGTGACGATCAGGCGCTGACGAGCTCCCGGTCGGCGTCGGCGTCCCCGTCCTTGTCGGCCGCCGACCTGAGGCCCTCGCCCTCCACGTCCACGTTCGGCAGCGCCCGCTCCAGCCACTTCGGCAGCCACCAGGCACGCTTGCCGAGCAGCGCGAGCACCGCGGGCACGATCGTCATGCGGACGACGAACGCGTCGAAGAAGACGGCGATCGCGAGGCCGAAGCCGATCATCTTCACCATCTGCTCGGACGACCCGATGAAGCCCGCGAACACCGCGATCATGATGACGGCCGCGGCCGTGACCACCCGGGCCCCGTGCCGGAACCCGGTGACGATCGCCTGCGCCGGGCGCTCCCCGTGGACGTACGCCTCCCGCATCCGGGTCACGAGGAACACCTCGTAGTCCATCGCGAGACCGAAGACCACGCCCACCATGAAGATCGGCATCATCGACATGACCGGACCGGTCTGCTCGACGCCGAACAGCGAGCCGAGCCAGCCCCACTGGTAGACCGCGACGACGGCGCCGAGCGCGGCGAGCACCGAGAGCAGGAAGCCGAGCGCCGCCTTGAGCGGCACGAGGACCGAGCGGAAGACGACCATCAGGAGCAGGAAGGCGAGGCCGACGACGAGTGCCAGGTAGGGCACGAGCGCGTCGTTCAGCTTCTGCGAGACGTCGATGTTCATGGCGGTCGAGCCGGTGACGGCCAGCTCGGCGCCGGTGTCGGCCTTGATGTCCTTGCCCGCGTCGCGGATGGAGTGCACGACGTCCTCGGTCTGGACCGACGACGGCTTGTACTTCGAGACGACGCTGATGATGGCGGTGTCGCCCGCCTTGTTGAAGGTCGCGGGCGTGACGGCCGCGATCCCGTCCGTCTTCTTGATCGTCGAGACGACCTGGTCGACGGCGGCCTTCGGGTCATCGGCCCTGCTCGCGTCGACGACCGTCATCAGCGGCCCGTTGAAGCCCGGCCCGAAGCCCTCCGAGAGCAGGTCGTACGCCTTGCGCTGGGTGGTGCTGGTGGGCTGCGCGCCGTCGTCGGGCAGGCCGAGTTCGAGCGAGGCGACCGGGACGGCCATGGCGCCGAGACCGAGGACGCCGACGACGAGGACGGCGACCGGGCGGCGCAGCACGAAGCGGGCCCAGCGGGTGCCCATGTTGGTCTTGGGCTCGGCGTCCTGCTGGGCCTTCCCGGTCTCCTGCGCCTTGCGGGCCTTGCGGCCGTGGACGCGCTTGCCCGCGTAGCCGAGCAGCGCCGGGATGAGGGTGAGCGCGATGAGCACGGCGATGGCGACGGTGCCGGCGGCCGCGATGCCCATCTTGGTCAGCATCGGGATGTTGACGACGGCGAGGCCGACCAGCGCGATGACGACGGTGAGCCCGGCGAAGACGACGGCCGAACCGGCGGTGCCGACGGCCCGCCCCGCGGCTTCCTCGCGCTCCCGGCCCTCGGCCAGTTCGGCGCGGTAGCGGGAGACGATGAACAGCGCGTAGTCGATACCGACCGCGAGGCCGATCATCATCGCGAGGGTGGAGGTGGTGGTGCCCAGGTCCAGCGCGTCGGCCAGCGCCGTGATGGACGAGACGCCGATGCCGACGCCGATGATCGCGGTCAGCAGCGGCAGCCCGGCGGCGAGGAGCGAGCCGAACGTGATGACCAGGACCACGGCCGCGATCGCGATGCCGATGACCTCGGTGGCGCCGGTCTCCGGCATGGCCTGCAGCGCGTCACCGCCGACCTCGACGGTCAGCCCGGTCTCCTTGGCCTGGTCGATGACCTTCTGCAGCGCGTCCCGGTCGTCGTCGGTCAGCTCCATCGAGGAGACCTTGTACGAGGCCGAGGCGTAGGCGATCTCGCCGTTCTTGCTGATCGTCTTCGCGGCGAACGGGTCGGCGACGGAGGCGACCTGCTTCGAGCTGGACTTGATCGCGGAGACCGTGTCCTGGATGTCCGCCTTGTTGGCGGCGTCCGTGAGCTTCTCACCGGCCGGCGCCTTGAAGACGACCCGGGCGGTGGCGCCGTCGGCGGCCGAGCCCGGGAAGCGCTGGTCGAGCAGGTCGAAGGCCTTCTGGGCCTCGGTGCCGGGGATCGAGAAGGAGCTGGAGGCGGCGGTCGGCGCGGTGGCCGCGCCGACGCCCGCGAGGGTGAGCAGCGCCACCCATATCAGGGCGACGAAGTGCCGTCGCCGAAAAGCGAGTTTGCCGAGTTTGTAGAGGAACGTGGCCACGAAGGCGTACTCCGGTCAGGTCGTGGGGTCCGGCAGGGCAGGGAACATCGCCCGACGACGTGAGCGGGCCGTGTCGGTCAACTGGGGCAATGCACGGGGGTGTTGCTCAGGCGACGAGGGCGGGGAGGACCACAGCGTCGATGTACGAGGTGATGTAGGCCTGGGTGGGCGGCTGCTCGTCGATGAGCGTGCGGGTGGCGAAGGCGCCGATCAGCATGTGGATGATGTAGTCGAGCGCCGGGTTGTCGGCCCGGATCTCGCCTCTGTCCACCGCCCGCTGCATCATCCGGTCGAGACCGGACAGCTCGGGTGCGACGATCCACTCCTTGAAGGCGGCGAGCAGATCGGGGTTGGCGTGCACGGCCACCATCAGGCCGCGCATGAGCGCGCTGTTCTGCTCCATGTGACAGTCGTCGTCGCGGAGCACCATCGCGTGCAGGTCGCCGCGGAGCGACCCCGTGTCGATCTCGTCGAAATGCGGCTTCTGGTGCCGCAGCGCCTTCACGACCAGCTCGGCCTTGCCGCCCCACTGGCGGTAGAGCGTCGCCTTGCTGGCCCGGGTCCTGGTGGCCACGGCGTCCATGGTCAGGGCGTCGTAACCGACCTCACGGAGGAGGTCGAGCACGGCCGTGTACAGCTCGGCCTCGCGCTCGGGCGTGAGCCGACTGCGTCGCGCTGCCGCTTCGGCGACCATGACCTCACCTCTCCGGGTTCGTACGTCCTGAACATACCCCGCACCCTAACGAAACGAAACCGTTTCGTACGTGGGTTGCGCCACACCGAGCCCCCGCAAGGGGCGCGGGGCCCAGGTTGCCGGAGGCCCTGTCGCGGAAAAGCATGGGGAGGTGACCCAGGACGAGACAGCCCAGGCCTACCTACGATTCCCGCACCTGAGCGGCGAGCGACTGTGTTTCGCCGCCGAGGACGATCTATGGGTCGCCCCGCTGGACGGCTCGGCGCGGGCCTGGCGGGTCACCGTCGACCGCACCAAGGTCAGCCACCCGCGCTTCTCGCCGGACGGCCGGCACATCGCGTACACGACCTGGCGCAGCCTCGACCCCGAGATCCACCTGGCCCCGGTGGACGGCGGAGCCGCGCGCCGCCTCACCTACTGGGGCAGCGTCGACACCCAGGTACGCGGCTGGACTCCCCCCGACAAGGACGGGAAGGCCGACATCCTCGCCGTCGCCTCGCACGGCGAGCCCTTCTCCTACTTCACCTTCGCCTACAGCGTGCCCACCGACGGCTCCCCCGGCGGCAAGCTCCCCTGGGGCCCGGTCTCCGACATCCAGGTCGCCGACATCGACGGCGAGCGGCAGACCCTCCTGCTCACCGGCACGCCGCCGCACGAACCGGCCGCCTGGAAGCGCTACCGGGGCGGCGCCCAGGGCCGCCTGTGGGTGCACGGACAACGGATCCTGGCCGACCTCGACGGGCACCTCGACGCCCCGATGTTCGTCGGCGACCGCATCGCGTTCCTCTCCGACCACGAGGGCATCGGCAACGTCTACTCCTGCCTGCCCGACGGCACCGACCTGACCCGGCACACCGACCACGACGCCTTCTACGCCCGGCACGCCTCGACCGACGGCACCCGCGTCGTCTACCAGTGCGCGGGCGACCTGTGGATCCTGGACGACCTCGGCCCCGCCTCGCGGCCCCGCAGGCTGGAGGTCCGCCTCGGCGGCCCGCGCGCCGGGCGCCGCGGCTACCAGGTCCCGGCCGCCCACCACATCGACTCGCTCTCCGTCGACGAGACGGGCCGGGCCAGCGCGGTCGTCGTGCGCGGCTCCCTGTACTGGCTCACCCACCGCGACGGACCGGCCCGCACCATCACCGACACCCCCGGGGTGCGGGTCCGCCTCCCGGAGATGCTGGGCTCCGGCGGGCAGGTCGCCTACGTCACCGACGCCGAGGGCGAGGACGCCGTCGAGATCGCCTACCTCCCGCGGGCCAGCGGCGACCGGGAGCCCCGGCGGCTCGCCTCCGGCGGACTCGGCCGCGTGCAGGAACTCGTCGCGGACTCCGAGGGCGAGCGCCTCGCCATCGCGTCGAACGACGGGCGGCTGCTCCTCATCGACGCGACCGAGGAGTCGAACGGCGAGGTCACCGAGCTGATCCGGTCCACCAACGGCCCGGTCCGCGATCTCGCCTTCTCCCCCGACGGCACCTGGCTGACCTGGTCCCACCCGGGCGTCGGCCGCTCCCTGCGCCAGATCAAGATGGCGCGCATCGCCGGGCCCGCCGCCCGGACGATCGTCGACGTCACCAACGGCCGCTTCGAGGACGAGAACCCGGTCTTCACCCGCGACGGCCGCTACCTGGCGTTCCTGTCCTGGCGCGGCTTCGACCCGGTCTACGACGTGCACACCGGCGACCTGTCCTTCCCGCTGGGCTGCCGCCCCTACCTCGTACCGCTCTCCTCGGCCACCCCCTCCCCGTTCGCGCTCTCGCCGGACGGACGCACCGCGGCGGGCGGCCTGGACCCGGGGGACGAGGGGGACGGCGACGGCACGCCGACCGTCGAGATCGAGGGCCTCGCCAACCGCGTCGTGCCCTTCCCGGTCGCGGCCTCCAAGTACTCGGCGCTGCACCCGGTCTCCGGCGGCGGCCTGGTCTGGCTGCGCTGGCCGATCTCGGGCGCGCTCGGCGAGACGTTCGCCAACCCGGCCGACCCCTCGGCCCAGCCGACCCTCGAACACTTCAACCTCGCCAAGGGCAAGAAGACCCAACTCGTCGACCACATGGACTGGTTCGCGGTCAGCGGCGACGGCGGCCGGCTCGTCGTCGGCGACGAGGGCGACCTCCAGGCGGTCCCCTCCACCGAGGCCGGCGACAGCGACTCCACGGTCTGGATCGACCTGCGTCGCATCCTGCACGAGGCCGACCCGGCCGCCGAGTGGCGCCAGGCCTTCGACGAGGCGGGCCGGATCATCCGCGCCTACTTCTGGGAACCGAGGATGTGCGGCATCGACTGGGACGCCGTCCTCGACCAGTACCGGCCGCTCGTCGAACGGGTCGCGTCGCCGGACGAGTTCGCCGACCTGCTGCGCGAGGTCCTCGGTGAACTGGGCACCTCGCACGCGTACGTGGCCGCCGCCCGCCGCAACGAGGGCCCGCCGCACTACCAGCGCGCCCAGGGCCTGCTCGGCGCCAACTTCGTGTGCCGGGACGGCAGTTGGCTGGTCTCCCGGATCCTGCCCGGTGACTCCTCGGACTCCAAGGCCCGCTCCCCGCTGGCCGGCACCGGCATCCGCGAGGGCGCCGCGCTCACCCACGTGGACGGCCGCCCGGTCGACCCGGTGGCGGGCCCGTTCCCGCTGCTCGCGGGCGCCGGCGGCACCACGGTCGAGCTGACCTTCACCCCGGCCGAGGGCGAGGGCCGCGCACGCCGGGTCGCCGTGGTCCCCCTCATCGACGAACGCCCCCTGCGCTACCAGGACTGGGTCGCCAAACGGCGCGCCGTCGTACGGGAGTTGAGCGGCGGCAAGTGCGGCTACCTGCACATTCCCGACATGGGCGGCTCCGGCTGGGCCCAGTTCAACCGCGACCTGCGCATGGAGGTCTCCCGGCCCGCCCTCATCGTCGACGTGCGCGGCAACGCGGGCGGACACATCAGCGAACTGGTCGTCGAGAAACTGACCCGGAAGATCATCGGCTGGGACCTCACACGGAACGCCCAGGCGGTCTCGTACGCGTCAAATGCCCCTAGAGGACCGGTGGTCGCGCTCGCCGACGAGGCCACGTCCTCCGACGGCGACATGATCACCGCCGCTTTCAAGCTGCTCGCGCTCGGCCCGGTCGTCGGGCAGCGCACCTGGGGCGGCGTCGTCGGCATGACCGGACGCCACACGCTCGGCGACGGCACGGTGATCACCGTGCCGATGAACGCGGCCTGGTTCCCCGAGTACGGCTGGAGCATCGAGAACCGGGGCGTCGACCCCGACATCGAGGTGCTGCGCACCCCGCTCGACTGGGCGGAGGGCCGGCACGCCCAGCTCGACGACGCGGTCGAACTCGCCCTGAACCTGCTGAAGGAGCAGGGCGCCCTGACCCCGCCGGACTACGCGGACGTACCGGACCGGCGGCGCCCGAAGCTGCCGCCCCGGTAACTCCCTTACGGGGCGAACGAGTTGAGCCCCACCCGGAGACCGGGTGGGGCTCAGGTCACGATGCGCTCAAGGAGCGCTCGGGACGGACTCGGAGGTCAGGAGTCCTGCTGGAACTTCTCCTGGGCCTGCTGAGCACGGTCGCCCACTTCGTCCTGACCCTGCTGAGCACGCTCGCTCGCCTGGTCCTGACCCTGCTGAGCGCGCTCGCTCGCCTCGTCCTTGGCGCCGCCGAACTTCTCCTTCGCCTGGTCCTGGAGCTGGTCGGCCTTGTCCTTGAACTGGTCCATGATGCCCATGCTTGTTCACTCCCGTTGGTGGGTGAGGGGATCGGGCCTCGACCAGACTGACACGGCGGAACATATGCCGCATTTCGATCAGTGACCGACCGTGCAGGGGCGTAAAAAGCGCAGGTCAGCGACCTCGTACCGATTCGTCGGCGGCCCCACCGGCCCCGACCAGTCCCTTCGAGACGCTGCCGAGCCGCCCCTCGAAGCGGCGCATCTCGCGCTGCCCGACGGTCCCGATGAGCGCGGGCAGGTACCCGCGGATGCCCTGCATGCCGCGCAGCCACCACTGCGCGTACACGTGCGAGGACCGCCGCTCGATGCCGTCCACGATCCGGTCGACGGCCGGGCCCAGCGGATACGTCTTGTTCGACGGCCACGGCAGCCGCTGACGCAGCTCGCGCATCACGTCGTCCTGGTCGGCACCGCGCACCATGTCGGTGTCGGTCCACGACAGATAACCGACACCCACCTGGACACCCTTGTAGCCGACCTCGGCCCGCAGGCTGTGCGCGTACGCCTCGACACCCGACTTGGACGCGCAGTACGCGCTCATCATCGGCGCCGGGGTGATCGCGGCGAGCGAGGCGATCTGCAGCAAGTAGCCGCGCGATTCCATGAGTACGGGCAGGAAGGCGCGGGCGGTGACGGCCGACCCGATGAGGTTGACCTCGATGACACGGCGCCAGGCGACGGGGTCGGAGTCCACGAACGGACCGCCGGTGGCCACACCGGCGTTGGCCACGACGATGTCGACCTTCCCGAACCGGTCCTTCACCTGCTGCGCGACCCGCGCCATCGCCACATGGTCGGTGACATCGGCGTGCCACCAGTCGGCGTCGGAGTGCAGCCGCCCCGCGACCTGCTTCAACTCGTCCGGCTCCAGCCCGACCAGCGCGATCTTGGCGCCGCGCGCCGACAGCTTCCGGGCGAGCAGCTCACCGACCCCGCGCGCCGCACCCGTGACGACCGCGACCTGACCTTCGAGACTGACCTTGCTCATGCGGCATCGGCCCCCTTCACCTTGATGTATGCGTCGGACAGTTCACGGATCCTCGCGGTGACCGCGTCCGGCGCCTCGATCGGCGTCATGTGACCGAGCCCCGGCAGCTCGGTCAGGCCCACGCAGTTCGGCAGCTCGGAGGCTATCCGCCGGGCGTGCACGACCGGGGTGAGCCGGTCGGCGGTCCCGCCGAGCACGGCCACCGGCATCGCCAGATCCCGTACGCCCTGGTCGACCTGGAGGTGTTCGAGCACCTGCGACCAGCCGTACCGGACCCCGCGCGGACACGCGTGCACGATCCGCGCGCACGCCTCGACCTTGTCGGGCGACGAACCCGGGCCCATCGTCCCGTACTTGAGGATCCGCCGGGCGACCGGAGTGACCGGACCGAGCGGCGCCCTGGAACCGAGGATCGCCCGGGTCAGCCGCGTCCGCAGCCCGCTCGCCCGCAGCAGCGGCACCACGGTCGACTCGTCGACCAGCCGCGAACTGCCGGTGCTGCACAGCAGGACGGCGGCGGCGTGCTCCGTGAGCTTCGCGCGCCCCGCGGCGGCCATCAGCGTCATGGCCCCCATGGAGTGCCCGACGAGCACGGCTTCCTGCCCCGGCGCGAGCGTCGCGGTGAGCACGGCCTCCAGATCGTCGGCCAACATGTCAGTGGTGTAGGGAAGTTGAGCGGAGGCGGGGCTGCGCCCGTGCCCCCGCTGGTCGTACACGATCACCCGGTGATCGGTGGCGAGGGCGCGCACCTGCGCCGCCCAGAAGGCGATCGAGCAGGTCCAGCCGTGCGCGAGCACGACGGCGGGCCCGTCGGCGGGGCCGTGCACCTCGACGTGCAGCCGGGCGCCGTCCGCCGAGGTCACGGTCAGCTCGTCGGCGGCGACGGGCGGCGCGTGGGGCCCGGTCCGCACATGCATGAGGCGGCTCACGCGGCACTCACCTCCGTCTTCTTCTTCGTACGGCGCTCGGCGGAGGAAGCATCGACGGGCGGCCGCACCACCTCGTACTCCCCCACGTCCACATGCCGTGTGGCCTGCCGGAACTCGGTCGTCGTGCCGGGCCACACCGTCGTGTTGCGCCCGTTCTCGTCCAGGTACCAGCTGTCGCAGCCACCGGTGTTCCACACGGTGCGCCGCATCCGGTCCTGCACGCGGTTGTTCCACCCGTTGACGGCGGTCTCGCGCGGCGTGAGAGCGACGCGGCCACCGAGCACGTTCAACTGCCGCATGTAGTCGGCCATGTAGTTCAGCTGCGACTCGATCATCAGGATCATCGAGGAGTTCCCGAGCCCGGTGTTCGGCCCGATGATCGTCATGAAGTTCGGGAAGCCCGCGGCCGTGGCCCCGCGCAGCGCCGCCATCCCGCCCTTCCAGCTCTCGGCGAGGCTGACGCCCCCGGCACCGACGACCCGCTCGGCGATCGGCATGTCCGTGACGTGGAACCCGGTGCCGAAGACGATCGCGTCGACCTCGGCCTCGGTGCCGTCGGCGGCGACGAGCGTGTTCCCGCGGATCTCGCTCAGCCCGGACGCGACGACGTCCACATTCGGCTGCGCGAGCGCGGGGTAGTAGGCGTTCGACAGCAGGATGCGCTTGCAGCCGATGCGGTAGTCGGGCGTGAGCTTGGCCCGCAGCGCCGGGTCCTTGATCGCCCGGTACATGTTCCGCTTGGCGAGCTGCTCGACCATGCCGAGCTCATTCGGCCGCTTGGTGAACGCCTGGACCTGCAACTCCCGTATCCCCCACAGCAGTCCGCGCCGGGCCTGCGTGGTGAACGGCAGCTGGCGGTGCAGCCAGCGCTCGGCCTTGGTGATGGCGCGGTCGGCGCGCGGCATGACCCACGGGGGCGTGCGCTGGAAGAGGGTGAGCCGCCCGACCTCCTTCTGGACGGCCGGCACGATCTGGATGGCCGACGCGCCCGTCCCTATCATGGCGACGCGCTTGCCCCGAAGGTCGTAGTCGTGGTCCCAGCGGGCGGAGTGGAAGACCTTCCCCCGGAAGCCGTCGAGCCCCTTGATGTCCGGGACCTTCGGGTCGGAGAGCGGCCCGGTGGCGGAGACGACGACGTCGGCGGTGAGCGTGCCGCTCGCGGTCTCGATCTCCCACCACAGCTTCTCGCCGTCCCAACGCGCCTGCTTCACCTCGGAGTTGAGGCGAATGTGCGGGCGCAGCCGGAAGGTGTCGGCGACCTGCTCCAGGTACTCCTGGATGCGCTCCTGCCCGGAGAAGGTCCGTGGCCAGTCCGGGTTCGGGGCGAAGGAGAACGAGTACAGGTGGGACGGCACGTCGCAGGCGCACCCCGGGTAGCTGTTGTCCCGCCAGGTGCCACCGACCGCGTCGGCGCGCTCCAGGACCACGAAGTCGGTGACGCCCTCACGACGCAGCCTGACGGCCGCGCCGAGCCCGCCGAACCCGGATCCGATCACCGCCACCCGTACGTGCTCGTGCTCGCGCTCGGTCATCCCTGCGCCTCCCTAGCCGCGCGACTCTGCCAGTGAACACTGGCACAGTCAGGAGGGTAGAGCAGCAACATACCGAGCGGTAGGGGTTGGCCCGAGGAAAGTTACCAGCGGTACGACATAGGGTTCCTGCCGTGGCGAACCAAGCGACGGAACCCGGCGAGAAGCGCGAATACCGCATGGAGGAACTGGCCGAGGCGGCCGGCATCACGGTGCGCACCGTGCGCTTCTACCGCGAGCGCGGCCTCATCAGGCCCCCGCGCCGCGAGGGCCGCATCGCCTGGTACGACGACACGCACCTGGCCCGCCTGCAGACGATCGCCCAGCTCCTGGAGCGCGGCCACACCCTCAACGGCATCGCGGAGCTCTCCGAGGCCTTCGACCGCGGCCGCGACGTCGCCGAACTCCTCGGCCTCGGCGAACCCACCGAGGAGATCCCGGTCCGCCTGACCGCCACCGAACTGGCCGACCACTTCGCCGACGACGTGACCCCGGAGAACCTCCAGGCCGCCCTGGACCTCGGCTACCTGGGCACCGACGGCGAGGAGATCGTGCACATCAGCCGCCGCCTGCTGGACGTGTCGGCGGCCCTGGTCCGCGAGGGCATCCCGCTCGCCGAGGTCCTCGCGGCGGCGAAGACGGTCCGCGAACACGCGAACGCCCTGGCCACCCTCTTCCACGACCTGGTCCTCGCCCACGGCACGGACACGGACGTCCAACGCCTGCGCCCACTCGCCAAGTCGGTGGTGGAGGCGGAACTGTCGATGGCCCTGGACCGCAGGCTCAGCCCACGCGACTGAGGAATGCCGTCACCCGTTCGAAGGATCTACCTCCGCCTGGGGCACGAATTCCCGTTCCTGATAAGAGAGTTGGCGCGAAACACCCCGGCGGCTGTCCTACCAGCCCCGGGGCATGGCCAACACTTCTGGGAGTGCCAACATGCCCAAGCGTAGCCATTCCGGGTGCGGGCGCGCACTCGGCGCCGTACGACTCAGCCATGTCACCAAGGTGACGACATCACCCGCCAGGCAACGTGCGACCGTCCACACCCTCTCCGCCCACATCGGGTTCTCCCTGATCGGCGAGGCCGCCGACCTCGGCGTCTCCGCACGCGCGACGTCCCCCTTCGGCCGCCCCGCCCTGGGGCCGTGGCTCCGCCGCCCGGACAGCTACGACGCCGTCATCTGGTCACACGTCGACCGCGCCGTGCGATCTGTCGCGCACATGTCCGAGTTGATTGCTTGGGGATGCGAGCAGGCCGTCACCCTCGTCTTCGGACTGCCCGATGAGCCGGAGCCATTGACCATCACTCCCCAGGCGGACGGCCGCACCGTCCGCCGCGCCATGGACCTGGCCTACGCCGCCGAGCAGGAATCTCGCACGATCTCCTCCCGGCTCACCGGCACCCACGGGGCGTCGCGCGCGGCCGGCCGCTATGGCGGGGGCCTCGTGCCGTTCGGGTACCGCACCCCTCCGGGGCGGGCTGGTGTCTCGCCCCGGCCCCAGAGGCCGCCGCGCTCGTGCGCGCCATCGTCGAGCAGGCTCAGGCAGGGCATTCCCTGACGGCGATCGCCCGGCGGCTCAACGACGAGGAAGTTCTCGTCCCTCGTGACCGGCACGCGCCGCTTCAAGGGCGGGCCACCGGTGGCATCCGGCACGGACACTCCTTCGACCGATTCCGGTGGACATCGGGAACCCTGTCAAAGGTCCTGCGTTCGCCATCCCTGATGGGGCACCGAGTCCACCGGGGACAGACCGTTCTCGACGAGGACGGCCACCCGGTCCTCATCGGCGAACCGGTGCTGAGCGAGGACGAGTTCGATGACCTCCAGGCCCTCCTGAAGGCCCGGTCCAACGGAACGAGAGGCGAGCGCCGCCCGACTTCCGCGCTTCTGACACGCCTCGCGCACTGCGCGGCCTGTGGTGGTCGCATGTACTACAGGGCACGCACGTCCTACCTGTACGGCGACTACGTCTGCGCCGCCCCGGCAAAGGGCATGAGGTGCCCGGCGGCGGCCGCCATGCGGTCGGACTGGCTGGAGGACTACGTACTCGACCGCTATCGCACAGCGACCGGCACGCGCGGGCCGGTGAGCCGCTCAGAGTTGCTGGCCGCCGAAGTGCGAGTCACCGTCTCCAAAGGCCGCTGCGGCGGCGCGGAGCGACTCGCAGGACCGGACACGTCGCGCCTGACGTTCACGATGGGGACGAAACCTCTGCCCGCTTGACGGGGCGGGATCCGATGCGGGGCGCGTTCGAGCGCGCCCCGCACTTCACGCTAGCGCTCGAAGACCGCCGTGACAGGTGCGTGATCCGACCACCGTTCGTCATGTGTGGCGGCGCGCTCGACAAAGGCCTTCCGGGCGCGACCGGCAAGCCCAGGAGTTGACACGATCAGGTCAATCCTCCATCCCGTGTCATTGTCGAAAGCCCGCCCCCGGTAGGACCACCACGAGTACGGCCCCTCGACGTCCGGGTGCAGGGCGCGCACCACGTCGACGTAGCCGCCGTCGGTCGCGTCGAAGACCCGGCCGAGCCACTCCCGCTCCTCGGGCAGGAACCCGGAGTTCTTCTTGTTGCCCTTCCAGTTCTTCAGGTCGGCCTCCTGGTGGGCGATGTTCCAGTCGCCGCAGACGACGACCTCGCGCCCCTCGGCGGCGGCGCGCTCGCGCAGCTCCTTCAGGTACGCGAGGAACTCCCCCATGAACCGGATCTTCTCGTCCTGCCGCTCGGTCCCGACCTCACCGGAGGGCAGATAGAGGGAGGCGACGGTGACACCCGGCAGGTCGACCTCCACGTACCGGCCACTGCCGTCGAACTCGGCCGACCCGAACCCGACCTGCACCCGCTCGGGCTCGCGCCGCGTATAGAGGGAGACACCGGCCCGCCCCTTGGCCCCGGCGGGAGCGTGCACGACGTGCCAGCCCTCGGGGTCGCGGACCTCGTCCGGCAGCTGCTGCGGCTCGGCGCGCACCTCCTGCAGGCACAGCACGTCGGCGGAGGTCTCGGCGAGCCACTCCACGAAGCCCTTCTTGGCCGCGGCCCGCAGCCCGTTCACATTCACAGAGGTCACAGTCAGCACCCGGCCACGGTACCGGCACACTGTGACAGTCAGCCGCAACCGTCAGCATAGAGATACGATAGAACGCATGAGTATCCAGCCCCTGTCGTCCACCGCCGCCCCGGCGATCACCCTGCACCCGGTCTCCTTCGGTCACCCCGACGCGATCGCGCTGAACGACCGCGTCCAGCTCGAATACGCGGAGCGCTACGGCGACGAGGGCGACGTCACACCCCTCGACCCCACGATGTTCGACGCCCCGCGGGGGCTCTACCTGATCGCGTACGACGCCGCGGGCACCCCGCTCGCGACAGGAGGCTGGCGCACCCAGGACAAGAACGCGGAGGAGTACGCGGACGGCGACGCCGAGCTCAAGCGCATGTACGTCACCCCCGAGGCCCGCGGCCTCGGCCTCGCCCGTCGCATCCTGGCGGCCCTGGAGGAGGACGCCCGCGCGGCGGGCCGTGTCCGCATGGTCCTGGAGACGGGCACCAAGCAGCCCGAGGCCATAGCCCTCTACCTGTCGAGCGGTTACGAGCCCTGCGCCAAGTTCGGCCACTACCGCTTCGAGGACCTGAGCCGCTGTTACGCGAAGGCGCTGTGACCCCTCCGGGGGTCCCGGGAAAAGCAAGAACCCCGCTGGTTTCCCAGCGGGGTTCTCATTGCAGTGGACCTGAGGGGATTCGAACCCCTGGCCCCCTCGATGCGAACGAGGTGCGCTACCGGACTGCGCCACAGGCCCTTGCAACGAGTGAAACTCTAGCACCCCGATCGGGGTGCTTGGAAATCCGTTCCCGAGCTGGTCAGCCGGGCGCCTTCGAGGCGCCCGGCTCACTCGTTGGCGGCGCGCGGCCGTCCGTCGACGCCGTCGTCGTACTGGTCGAAGAGCGGGGTGCGGCCCCGCTCGCGCGAGCGGCGCGCGGAGGCGGCGCGGCGTGCGTCGCTGCGTCCGTCGTCGGCGGCGGGCAGCTCCTCGGCCTCGGTCTCCTCGACCGCCGAGGAGCGGGCCGCGCTCCAGGTCTCCGGGGCGCCGTAGTCGATGCCGCCGCCGGCGCGCGGGGCGACCGGCGCGGTCACGTACGTGGGCAGCGGGACCGGCACCGGGTCCCAGCTGTCGCCGGGTCCGGGGCGGCGCTGCCGCTCGCGCTGCTGGTCGACCCACTCGGCGTGGTCGGTCTGTTCGACGAGCGCGCGCCGGTCCGCGGCGAGCGCCTCGAGGCCGGGGTCGGTCGCCGTCTCCTCGGCGCCTGGTCCGTCCTCCGCGTTGTCGGCGTATTCGGTGTATTCGGTGTGTTCGGCCGCGGTGCGTCCCGCGGCCGGCTGCCGCCTGCGCGGCTGGCGCTCGCGCAGACGCTGCGCGGCGACCTCGGCGCCGCGCCGGTCCATGACGTAGGCGAAGCGGCGGCGTTCCTGGGAGCGCAGGTAGACGATGTACGCGCTCAGCAGCACGGCGGGGGCCGCGGGTGCCCACAGGAACGCGAGGCCGCCGACTCCGGCCACGATCGCGCCGACCGTGAAGGCGGCGAAGAGCAGCACGGTCGTACGGCGTCGGCGCGCGAGCACCTTGGAGCGACGGGCCCGCGCCTGTGCCTCGGCGGAGGCGGAAGTGGGGCGCGCGGGGCGGGGCTTGGGCGACTTGGCCGCCTGCGGTTCCGGTTCTCGCGCCCGTTCCGTGCGTCCCCGTTCGGGGGCCGGGGCGGGTCGCTCCACCGGCCGCTCCACGGACGGTGCCCGTTCCTCGGCCGGGGACACGACGAAGGCCCGGACGTCCACCGGGTCGGTGGGTACGTCCGGGTCGGCCGGGTCGCCGGGCCGCTCGTCCGACTCGGGCGAGCGCGCCTGCAGGTCCTTGGCGTATCGGCGCTCCATGCCCGCCCGACCGGAGAGAAGCCGGATGGCGGTGCTGAAGCGTTCCGTCGGACGGGCTTCGTTCAGCTCGTCCTGCCTACGGAGCCACATCGGCACCAAGTAGGCGGCCCAGGCCCCGACAATGACTGCGTAGATGAGGCCGCTGCTGCTCACGCTCACACCGTAGAGGGGATTGCGTGAGGCGATCCGCCAATCGGGCCGGTGTGTCGCACGATCTGGCTGATATTCCGAACTTTTTTTGTGACTGATGCGATCAACTGCGCGATCGGGACGCGAATTTAATGGCCCGAGCGGTCCGCCGACGATCAATTTCGAACATTTATTTCATTTCGAGGAGGCTCCCGGATCCACCGCATTGGGTGTACCCGGACCTGCGGCGTTGCCGCGCTGCTCGCGTCGCCGGCGCTGAAGGATGCCCTCCGGGACCTCTTCGGCGGTGAGCGCGAAGACCAGATGATCGCGCCAGGCTCCGTCGATGTGAAGATACCGTGGACGAAGGCCCTCCTCGCGGAATCCGAGTTTCTCCACGACCCGTCGGCTCGGCCCGTTCTCCGGCCGAATGCAGACCTCGATGCGGTGCAGGCCCACGGTGCGGAAGCAGTGGTCCACGGCGAGCGCGACGGCCGTCGGCATCACCCCGCGCCCGGCGACGGCCTGGTCGACCCAGTAGCCGACGTGGCCCGAGCACATCGATCCCCAGGTGATCCCGGCGACGGTCAACTGCCCGACCAGGCGGCCCTGGTACTCGATGACGAAGGGCAGCATCCGGCCCGCGTTCGCCTCCGAGCGCAGATGGCGCACCATTTGACGGTATGTCGGGCGGTGGGTGATCGGACCGCTCGGCGTGGGCGGCGGGATCGTCGCCTCCCAGGGGCGCAGCCAGTCACGGTTGCGCCGGTTCACTTCGCGCCAGGGGCGCTGGTCACGCAGCCTTATGGGGCGGAGGACGACATCGCCCTCCGCCAGGACGACGGGCCAGGACGGGCTGTTCAGTGCGCACCCCCGGCGTGGGCAGCATCGGATCTGGGATGGTCGCCGCCGCGGAGCTGGTCGACGGCGTGGGTGAGGAGGGGCGCGAGGACGGCGAGGCCGTCCTTCACTCCCCCGCTCGAACCCGGGAGGTTCACGATCAGTGTGCGCCCGGCGACCCCGGCCCGGCCACGGGAGAGCGCGGCCGTGGGCACCTTCTCCCGGCCGTACGCGCGGATCGCCTCGGGGATGCCCGGTACGTCGTGGTCGATGACGCGGGCGGTCGCCTCGGGGGTGCGGTCGGTGGGCGAGATGCCGGTGCCGCCGGTGGTGACGACGACGTCGTACGCCGCCTCGACCGCGGCTCGGAGGGCGGCCTCGACGGGATCCCCGTCCGGGACGACCTGGGGCCCCTCGACGTGAAAGCCTATCTCCTTCAGCCCGGCGGCGATCAGCGGCCCGCCCTTGTCCTCGTAGACGCCTGCGGCGGCCCGGTTGGAGGCGGTGACGACGAGGGCGCGATAGGTGTCGGTCATGCGAGGGCTCCTTGCTCGGTCTCGCCTTGTCCGGCGCCGCTGGGACAGGTGCGCCGCGTCAGGGGCGCGGGGAACTGCGCGCGGACGGACCACCGGCCGACGGCCGCCACCGAGACCTCACCACCCCGCCCGTGAGGCGCCGGCGGCACGGGCCGCTCCAGGATCGACCGGGCCGACGGAGTCACGCCCGGCTCCAGTCACCCGACTTGCCGCCCGTCTTCTCCTCGACCATGACGTCGGAGATGACGGCGCCCTTGTCGACGGCCTTGACCATGTCGACCACGGTGAGCGCGGCGACCGAGACGGCCGTGAGGGCCTCCATCTCGACGCCCGTACGGTCCGTCGTCTTCACGGTGGCCAGGATCTCGACGGCGTCGTCCGCCACGGACAGATCCAGCTTCACCCCGGAGACGGCGAGCGGGTGGCACAGCGGGATGAGGTCGGGCGTGCGCTTGGCGCCCATGATCCCGGCGATGCGCGCGGTCGCGAGGGCGTCGCCCTTGGGGACGCCCTCGCCGCGCAGCAGTTCCACCACGCGGGGCGACACGAGGACTCGTCCGCTGGCCCGCGCGGTGCGGGCGGTGACGTCCTTCTCCGACACATCGACCATGCGGGCGGCGCCCGCCTCGTCGATGTGGGTGAGCCCCTGGGGTCGATCCTGCGAAGTGCTCATGGCCTGGTGCCGCTCCCGATCCGAGCCGTGCGCGGTGCGGCGCGCCGGACTGTTGTGCGCGACACGGTATCGCGAGCCCGCGACGGCGGGCTCTCAGCCCAGCAGGACCACGTCGACCTCGGCGCCGGGCTCCACCGACGTCACGTCCTCGGGCACCACGATCAGCGCGTCCGCGTGGGCGAGCGCCGCGACGAGGTGCGAGCCGGAGCCGCCGACCGGGGCGACCCGGCCCGTCTCGGCGTCGTACGCGCCGCGCAGGAACTGGCGGCGGCCGGACGGCGAGGTCAGCGCCTTGTCGGTGGAGAGCGCCGCGCGGACCGTCGGGCGGTGCACGGACTCGGCGGGCAGGCCCATCAGGGTGCGGACCGCGGGGCGGACGAACAGCTCGAAGGAGACGTAGCTGGAGACCGGGTTGCCCGGCAGGGCGAGCAGCGGGGTGTGGTCGGGGCCGACCGAGCCGAAGCCCTGCGGCTTGCCGGGCTGCATGGCGAGCTTGCGGAACTCGACACCGCTGCCCGCGCCGAGGCCGCCTTCCTCGTCCGGGTCGCCGACGGCGGTGAGGGCTTCCTTGACGACGTCGTACGCGCCGACGCTCACGCCGCCGGTCGTCACGATCAGGTCGGCGCGGATCAGCTGGTCCTCGATGGTGGAGCGGAGCGTCTCGGCGTCGTCGGCGACCGCGCCGACCCGGTAGGCGATGGCTCCGGCGTCGCGGGCGGCGGCGGTCAGCGCGAAGCTGTTGGAGTCGAAGATCTGGCCCTCGGTCAACTGCTCGCCGGGCTGGACCAGTTCGCTGCCGGTGGAGACGACGACCACGCGCGGGCGCGGGCGTACGCGGACGGTGCCGCGGCCGATGGCGGCGAGCAGCGCGATCTGCGGCGGGCCGAGGACGGTGCCGGTGGTGAGCGCCTTGTCGCCTGCCTGTACGTCGCTGCCCTGCGCGCGTACGTGCGCGCGTGCGGCGGCGGGGCGGTGGACGCGGACCTCTCCCGAGGCTCCCTCAGGGGACGCGCTGTGGGCGGACATCGAGGCGACCGGGCCCGCGCCGAGCCCTCCGTCGGTCCACTCCACGGGGACGACGGCCTCGGCGCCGGGCGGCAGCGGGGCGCCGGTCATGATGCGGGCGGCCTGGCCGGGGCCGACGGTGAGCCGGTCGTCAGGGCCGACCCGGCCCGCCGCGACGTCGCCGATCACCGTGAGGACGGCGGGGAACTCCTCGCTCGCGCCCGCCACATCGGCGACGCGCACCGCGTAGCCGTCCATCGAGCTGTTGTCGAAGGGGGGCAGCGAGACCGGCACCGTCACGTCCTCGACCAGCACGCAGCCCTGCGCGTCGAGGAGTTGCAGCTCGATGGGGTCGAGGGGCTGGACGGTGGCGAGGATGTCGTCCAGATGCTCGTCCACCGACCAGATCTGGCCGTGGCCTTCGGACTGCACTGCCGACACTGACGACGGGGTCGCGCTGCTCAAGGTGCTACATCTCCTCGGTGACGTAACTGCGAAGCCAGGACCGGAAGTCCGGGCCCAGGTCTTCACGTTCGCACGCGAGTCTGACAATGGCACGCAGATAGTCGCCCCGGTCGCCGGTGTCATAGCGGCGGCCCTTGAAGACGACGCCGTGCACGGGGCCGCCGATGGTCTCGTCCGCGGCGAGCTTCTGCAGGGCGTCGGTGAGCTGGATCTCGTCGCCGCGGCCCGGCTCGGTCTTGCGCAGTATGTCGAAGATGTTCGGGTCGAGGACGTAGCGCCCGATGATCGCGTAGTTGGAGGGCGCGTCGGCCGGGTCCGGCTTCTCCACGAGGTCGGTGACCTTGACGACGTCGTCGTCCTCGGTGGTCCGTACCGCGGCGCATCCGTAGAGGTGGATCTGGGAGGGCTCCACCTCCATGAGCGCGATGACGCTGCCGCCGTACTGCTCCTGGACCTCGACCATGCGCGCGAGCAGCGGGTCACGCGGGTCGATCAGGTCGTCGCCGAGGAGGACCGCGAAGGGCTCGTGGCCCACGTGCGGCGCGGCGCACAGGACGGCGTGACCGAGGCCCCTGGGGTCGCCCTGACGGACGTAGTGCATCGTCGCGAGGTCGCTGGACTCCTGGACCTTCGCGAGACGGCCGGCGTCGCCCTTCTTCTGAAGGGCCGACTCCAGCTCGTAGTTGCGGTCGAAGTGGTCCTCGAGGGGGCGCTTGTTGCGACCCGTGATCATGAGCACGTCGTCGAGGCCCGCGGACGCGGCCTCCTCGACGACATACTGGATCGCGGGCTTGTCGACGACCGGGAGCATTTCCTTGGGAGTCGCCTTGGTGGCCGGCAGGAACCGGGTGCCGAGGCCCGCTGCGGGGATGACAGCCTTGGTGATCCTGGTGTGCGCGTCAGTCATGTCCGTCACCATATCCGGCAACAATGGGCGGAATCTGTGGGTCCGCTTTGTTGGCACATATATGCGTGCATAAGGAGAGGTTTGTGAGTCGGCTGTGAGCCCACACACACGTGACGCGCGGGACGCCCATCCTGACAAGCGCACATTGCGGCGGGAGTTCCTCGCGGTGAGGAACGCGTTGCCGGAGGATGACGTCCGGGAGACGGAGACGGTCCTCGCCCGGCGGGCCCTCGATCTGGACGAGTTGGCGACCGCGCGCACGGTCGCGGCGTACGTCTCCGTGGGCAACGAGCCGGGGACGGGGGCCCTCCTCGACGCGCTCCGCGCGCGCGGGACGCGGGTTCTGCTGCCCGTGCTGCTGCCCGACAACGACCTGGACTGGGGAACGTACGACGGAACCGGCGCGCTCGTCCGCGTCCAGCACCCGGGAAAGATGGCCCTGTTGGAGCCGGGGGGCGAGCGGCTCGGCCCGGACGCCGTCCTGGAGGCGGAGGCGGTGCTGCTGCCGGGGCTCGCCGTGGACGCGCGCGGGATGCGGCTCGGGCGGGGCGGAGGCTCGTACGACAGGGTGCTGGCACGGCTCGCGGCCGCCGGTGCGCATCCGGCGCTCGTCGTGCTGCTGTACGACCGTGAGGTCGTCGCGCACCTCCCGGAGGAGGCGCACGACAAGGCCGTGCACGCGGTGGTGACTCCCTCGGGTACCGCCCGCTTCGCGTAGCGCGTACGCGAGAGGGGCCTGCACGCGCGCGTGGAGGCCCCTCTCGGTGTCACCGCTGTCGTTCTACGGCTTCAGCACCAGCGAGTCCGACGTGCTGTCGTCGACGGCGTTCTTGGTGAAGTGCCACGGCAGCAGCTCGCCCTTGACCCACTTGTCGGTCTGATCCGTGTAGTGCGAGCTGAAGGTGTGGCCCGAGGCGCCGGTCAGGTTGATCCACTTGGACTTGTCCAGGTCGTCCAGGTTGACCACCATGCGCATCGACGGCACCCAGTCGACTCCGTAGCCGCCCGCCGCGTTCCAGCCGGTCGCGTCGACGGCCGCCTCGCCGCCGCCGAGCTTCCAGGGGCCGCGGTTGAGCACGTACTGCAGCCAGCCGGGCCCGGCCGTGCCCAGCGTCTGGTTCTTGAGCTCCAGCTTGTGCAGCCGGCCCCAGCTCCAGGTGTCGATGTCCTTGCCGAGCTTGGCCGTCAGGTCCCAGCGGGCGTCCTCCATGGCGCGCCCGAACAGCTGGTCACGGTTGTGGGTGGCCGAGTCCGTGCGGGACTTGGGCGCCTTCCACCAGGCGTTGTCCTCGTCCTTGAGGATGTTGCGGACGACCTGGAACCAGCGGTCGCCGCCGTCCGGCTGCGCCGAGTCGGTGTCCCGCTCGCCGCACTCGCGGACCTTGCGGTCCTCGTCGGCCGGTCCGGTGTTGTCGACCGGGTCGACGACGAGGCACTGGCCCTCGACGCGCAGCTCCTTGGGCAGCTTGTTGCCGAAGGCGAGCTTCAGGATGTTGCGCCAGACCGAGTTGAAGTAGGCGGCCGCGGCCGAGTCCGGGTTCTGGGTGTAGTCCCAGTTCTCCAGGAGCTGCTGCGCCTCACGGACGTCCTTGTCCTTGACGTCGATCTTCAACAGGTAGGGCACCAGCAGCTTCGCGATCTCGCTGCTGTTGTCCATCTGCATGGTGCGCATGTCGTCGGTCGAGATCTTGCCGCCGTCCTTGATCTTCGACTCGATCAGGTCGGTGATGCGCTGGCTGCGGGTTCCGTAGCCCCAGTCCGTGGTGAGCGTGTACGGGTAGTCCTTGCCGACGACGGCCTGGTTGGCGGTCACGATGTAGCCGCGCTTGGGGTTGTACTCGGAGGGCAGCTCGTCCTGATCGATGTACCCGGTCCAGCGGTACTTCGAGTCCCAGCCGGGCGAGGGCAGCGAGCCGTCGCCCTCGCCGCGGGTCGGGATCCGGCCGGGCAGCGTGTAGCCGATGTTGCCCTTGGTGTCGGCGTACGTGAGGTTCTGCGAGGGCACCTGGAAGTCGGTGGCGGCCTTGCCGAACTCGTTCCAGTCCTTCGCCTTGTCGATCTCGAAGACGGCGTCCATGGTGTTGCCGGGCTCCAGCGCGGTCCAGCGCAGCGCGACGCCGTAGCCGTCGCCGCGGTCGGGCGCGGAGGTGCCGACGGAGGCCTTCTTGCCGACCTTCACCAGTTCGCTGTTGCGGTCGGACAGGAGCGGGCCGTTGTTGGTCTCGCGGACCGTGATGGTCTTGTCATCGCCGCCCGCGACCTTGATGACTTCCTTGCGCGTCTTGAAGGGCCGCGTCTTGTCGTCGTACAGGTAACCGCCGCCGCTGAACTTCTCCAGGTAGAGGTCCGTGACGTCGACGCCGGAGTTGGTCAGGCCCCAGGAGATGTCCTGGTTGTGGCCGATGACCACGCCCGGCATGCCGGCGAACGTGTAGCCCGTCACGTCGTACTGGCACTTGGGGCTCACGCTCGTGCAGTGCAGGCCCATCTGGTACCAGACCGACGGCAGTTGCGGCGCCAGGTGCGGGTCGTTGGCGAGCAGTGGCTTGCCGCTGACGGTGTGGCTGCCGGCGACGACCCAGGAGTTGGATCCGATGCCGTTGCCGTTCGGTCCCAGGCCCGCGGAGTCGGGGATCTGGTCCAGGACGTCGGCGAGCCCGCCGAGCTGGCCCTGGAGGCCGCTGGGGGCCGTCGCGTCGCCCGTCAGGCCGGTGCCCGCCGCCCCGCCGGTGCCCGACTGCGCGGTGGTGCCCGTCGCGCTCTGGTCGTACGACTTCGTGGCGCTGTTGTAGCCGCCCTCCTGGACGATCGTCTTGTTCCGGTCGTACGGGTACTCGGGGTAGAGATCGTCGATCTGCCGCTGGTCGAGGCGGCTGCGCATCAGGGAGCGGTCGATCTCGTCCTGCATGTTGCCGCGCAGGTCCCAGGCCATCGCCTTCAGCCAGGCCACCGAGTCGACCGGCGTCCACTGCTGCGGCTTGTAGTCGTTCTCGAGACCGAGCGCGACGTACTCGGCGGAGATCTGCTTGCCGCTCTTGCCCGCCAGGTAGGCGTTGACTCCCTTGGAGTACGCCTGGAGATACTTCTTGGTCTCCGGCGACAGCTTGGAGTCGTACTCCTTCTGCGCCACCCGGTGCCAGCCGAGCGTGCGCAGGAACTCGTCGGTCTTGACCTGGCTCTTGCCGAACATCTCGGAGAGCCGGCCGGAGGTCGTGTGGCGGCGCACGTCCATCTCGTAGAAGCGGTCCTGCGCCTGCACGAAGCCCTGCGCCATGAACAGGTCCTCGTCCGAGGAGGCGTAGATCTGCGGGATGCCGTAGCTGTCCCTCCGGACCTGCACCTGTCCGTCGAGACCGTCGAGTTCGACGGAGCCCGTGGTCTGCGGCAAGGAGGCCCGGACACTGTCGACGCCCCAGTAGGCGCCGTATCCGATGCCTGCGATGACGGCCAACACCAGGACGATCACGATCAGTCGGGCTCGGCGCCCCTTCTTCTTTCCTGGCTTACTGCCGGAAGAGGCGTTCGTAGTGGAGGGCATCGCGATCCTTGCTGTCCTTCGCTAGCGGCGGGCTGGAGCAACCATACGAGCAGTGCGGTGCGGGCCCGGACGCGGAGTCAGGAAGGAGGCACCCACAGGCGGTCCGTCGAACGACCCGAGCGTCAAGAAAGCGTTAACGATTAGGTAAGGTAACGAAGTAACTCCCCCACATCCACCCTTGCGAAGTCTCCTCGCGGAAGGAACGGCCCCTGACTGTCCACCACCTCAACCAGCTCCTGCTCGTCTGCGCTCTTGTGCTGCTCATCGCGGTCGCCGCGGTGCGCATCTCCTCGCGCAGCGGGCTGCCCAGCCTGCTCCTGTACCTCGGCATCGGTATCGCCATGGGCCAGGACGGCATCGGCAACGTCTCCTTCAGCAACGCCGAGTTGACCCAGGTCATCGGATACGCGGCTCTTGTCGTGATCCTGGCCGAGGGCGGTCTCGGCACGAAGTGGAAGGAGATCAAACCCGCGCTCCCGGCAGCCGTCGCCCTGTCGCTCGTCGGCGTCGCGGTGAGCGTGGGCGTGACGGCGGCGGGCGCCCACTATCTGGTGGGCCTGGAATGGCGGCAGTCCCTGATCATCGGCGCCGTGGTGTCCTCCACGGACGCGGCGGCCGTCTTCTCCGTCCTGCGCAAGGTGCCGCTTCCCGCGCGCGTGACCGGCGTCCTGGAGGCGGAGTCCGGCTTCAACGACGCTCCTGTCGTCATCCTTGTCGTCGCGTTCTCGGCCACGGGACCGGTGGAGCACTGGTACGTGCTCATCGGCGAGATCGCCCTGGAGCTCGCGATCGGTGCCGCAATAGGACTCGCGGTCGGGTGGCTCGGCTCCTACGGGCTGCGGCACGTCGCGCTGCCCGCCTCCGGCCTCTACCCGATCGCCGTGATGGCCATCGCCACCGTCGCCTACGCCGCGGGCGCCATGGCCCACGGCAGCGGCTTCCTCGCCGTCTACCTGGCCGCCATGGTGATGGGCAACGCGAAGCTGCCGCACTGGCCTGCCACGCGCGGGTTCGCCGAAGGACTCGGCTGGATCGCGCAGATCGGCATGTTCGTGCTGCTCGGCCTGCTGGTGACCCCGCACGAGCTGGCCGACGACATCGTGCCGGCGCTGCTCATCGGGCTCGTGCTGACCGTCGTGGCCCGACCGCTGTCGGTGGTGGTGGCGATGCTGCCGTTCCGCAGGCCCTGGCAGGAGAGGGCCCTCATGTCGTGGGCCGGCCTGCGCGGCGCGGTGCCCATCATCCTGGCGACCATCCCGATGGTGACCGGCATCGCCGACAGTCAGCGGATCTTCAACATCGTCTTCGTCCTGGTCGTCGTCTACACGCTCATCCAGGGGCCGACGCTGCCGTGGCTCGCCAGGAAACTGAAGCTGGGCGACTCCGCGGAGGCCGCCGACCTCGGCATCGAGTCGGCGCCCCTGGAGCGGCTGCGCGGCCATCTGCTGTCCGTCTCGATCCCCAAGGGCTCCCGGATGCACGGCGTCGAGGTCGGGGAGCTGCGGCTGCCCAAGGGCGCCTCCGTGACCCTCGTCGTGCGCGACGGGGAGTCCTTCGTGCCCGGCCCGACGACCGTGCTGCGCCTCGGCGACGAGCTGCTCGTGGTCGCCACGGATCCCGTACGGGACGCGGCCGAGGCACGTCTTCGGGCCGTCGCCCACGGCGGCAAGCTGGCCGGCTGGCTGGGCACGGGAACGGACTCCTCCCGTTAGCATGGGACCTACCAGACCCACGTTTCACCGACTCTGCCTGAAGTAGAGCCGGCGCGACCGCAAAGCGGCCGCGGTCCCCTTGCAGCACTGCTCGTACGTGCTTGATCTGCTTGGCCAGGGCCTCTCCTGGCGCGGACCGTAGGTATCACTCGGTTACCGGCGCATGAGGACGGCTCTCGGTGCCCCCTTCCCCGATCGGGAAGGGGGCACTACCAGGCGGCAGAAAGGCAAAGGCCGTGCCACAGAAGGCCACGGTCACCGATCCCGACAACGGACAGGCCCGGCGCCCGGGCTACGGACAGCTGCTGCGCACCCGCGGCGCCTGGACGTTCCTGCTTCCCGGCTTCGCCGCTCGTCAGCCGTTCGCGATGCTGACCATCTCGATCGTGCTGCTCGTGCAGCACACGACCGGCTCCTACGGCACCGCGGGCGCGGTCTCCGCGACGACCGGTGTCTCCATGGCGCTGTTCGCGCCCTACAGCGGCAAGCTGGCCGACCGCTTCGGGCAGCGGGCCGTCCTGCTGCCGGGCGTCCTGGTGCACACCGCGGCGGGAGCCACGCTGACCGTGCTCGCCCTGTCCGGCGCACCCACGTGGACGCTGTTCCTGGCCGCCGTGCCGACCGGAGCCTCCACACCGCAGATCGGGCCCATGGTGCGGGCCCGCTGGGGCGTGCGGCTGCAGGGCTCGCCCCTGATGCAGACCGCGGCGGCGTTCGAGTCGGTCACGGACGAGTTCACGTTCGTGCTCGGCCCGCTGTTCGCCACCGCGCTGTGCACCGGCATCAACCCGGCCGCGGGCCTGATCACGGAGGCCGCGCTCACACTCGTCGGCGGTCTGCTGTTCGCCGCCCAGAAGGGCACCCAGCCCCCGGTGAGCGGTTTCGACGAGCACGCGCACGCGCACGTGGAGCACGCCTCCGCGCTGCGGGTGCCCGGTGTGCGCGTCCTGATCGTCACGTTCCTGGGCATCGGCTCCGTCTTCGGCGGCATGCAGGTCTCGCTCGCCGCCTACACCGAGGCGATCGGGCAGCCCGGCCTGAACGGCGTCCTGTACGGGATCTTCGCCGCGGGCAACATGCTGTCCGGACTGGTCTGCGGCGCCGTCGCCTGGAAGATCGCGCCGCAGCGCCGCCTCCTCGTCGGCTACACGGCGCTCGCCGTCACCGCCTCCGGGCTGTGGGCCGCGCAGTCCGTGGTGGTGCTCGCCGGGGTCGGCCTGCTGGTCGGTGTCTGCATCGCGCCGGCCCTGATCACCGGCTACACGCTCGTCGAGAAGATCGTCCCCGCGACCTCCCGCACGGAGGCCTTCACCTGGCTCACCGGCGCGGTCGCGCTCGGTCAGGCGGCCGCCGTGACGGTGGCCGGACAATTGGAGGACCGGTTCTGGGACGGGGCCGGATTCCTGGTCCCGATGGGCGGCACGGTGCTCGCCCTGGGATTCATGTTCCTGCTGCGTTCTCGGCTCGTACCGCCGCCCGCGGGACGGACCGTGGCACGTGGTGTGGGTCACCGAGTGCCGGTGGCAGTGGACTGATCCCGTGGAATAGGCCACTATGGAGCGTCGTTAGCACTCATTGAGTGAGAGTGCCAGGAGGAAGACACAGTGCCGACTTACCAGTACCAGTGCACCGAGTGCGGCGAGGGCCTCGAGGCGGTGCAGAAGTTCACCGATGACGCCCTGACCGAGTGCCCCAACTGCGGTGGCCGCCTGAAGAAGGTGTTCTCGGCCGTCGGAATCGTCTTCAAGGGCTCCGGGTTCTACCGCAACGACAGCCGTGGCTCGTCGTCGAGCAGCAGCCCGGCGTCGTCGTCCTCGAAGTCGGGCTCCTCGGACACGAAGTCGTCCTCGGACGCGAAGCCGTCGACCTCTTCGACCTCTTCGTCCTCTTCGTCCTCGGGCTCGAAGTCGTCGTCTTCGTCGGCCTCCTCCGGCTCCTCCAGCTCGTCGTCCGCCGCCTAGGCGCGACCTTCCGCGAGACGTCTTACGAGACCCTGTCGTCATCCGACGGCGGGGTCTTCGGCGTAGGTGCCCTTGGTTACTGTGCTGACCATGGCGACCAACGCGAACCCCAGTACCAGCGCCGAGATCGGCGTGATCGGCGGATCCGGCTTCTACTCGTTCCTGGACGACGTGACCGAGGTCCAGGTGGACACCCCCTACGGACCGCCGAGCGACTCGCTCTTCCTCGGTGAGATCTCCGGGCGTCGCGTCGCCTTCCTGCCCCGGCACGGCCGCGGGCACCATCTGCCGCCGCACCGCATCAACTACCGGGCCAATCTGTGGGCGCTGCGCTCGGTGGGCGTGCGTCAGGTGCTCGGCCCGTGCGCGGTCGGCGGGCTCCGTCCCGAGTACGGGCCGGGGACGCTGCTGGTGCCGGACCAGTTCGTGGACCGTACGAAGTCGCGGGTCCAGACGTACTTCGACGGGCATCCGCTGCCGGACGGGACCGTGCCGAACGTCGTGCACGTCTCGCCCGCCGACCCGTACTGCCCCGTGGGACGCAAGGTGGCGGTGAAGGCGGCGCGCGGCAAGGACTGGGAGCCGGTGGACGGCGGCACGCTCGTCGTCGTCGAGGGGCCGCGCTTCTCGACGCGCGCCGAGTCGAAGTGGCACGCCACCATGGGCTGGTCGGTGGTGGGCATGACCGGGCACCCCGAGGCGATGCTCGCCCGCGAACTGGAGCTCTGCTACACGTCGTTGACCCTCGTCACCGATCTGGACGCGGGCGCCGAGACCGGTGAGGGCGTCTCGCACGACGAGGTGCTCAAGGTGTTCGCGCAGAACGTGGACCGGCTGCGGACCGTGCTGTTCGACGCGGTGGCGGGACTGCCGACGAGCGAGGAGCGGGACTGTCTGTGCGCGGGGGCGCTCGGCGGGATGGACCCGGGGATCCGGCTGCCGTGAGCCGGTGGATCGTGCCGTCGACGCGGGCCGGGTCTCCGTCGACGGTGCGGAACTCCCCCTTCGGGTGAGGGAGTTGTTCACAACCGCTCGGTAGTACACGGGGCTCAGCGGGATCCTGCGCGGCGGCGGATCGTGGTCGTCGAGTCGGGCGCGGTGCCCGGCTCGGCCCCTCGGGGTCCGCTCCGATCACCTGGCGGTGACGACCGTGTCCGCTGCACCCGACCCGTACCAGTTCCGTACGCCCCCGTTCAGCACGCCCCCGACGTCCGAGGTCCCTCCGTTCCCGCCCGTGCGGGTGCGCGGCGGGCGGTGGCGGCCCGGCGTCCCGGGGCGTCGGCGGCACCGGCCGGCCGTCGCCGCCGGGCTCGTCCTGACCGCGGCGGCGCTGGTGGCCGCGGTGCCGTCGTCCGGTGCGGGGCGCGGGCACGAGCGGGCCCAGGCGCCGCCGGGCGAGCGGGCGAGCGCCCCACGGGTGTCGGCGCCGGTGCGGATCGCGGACGCGGGGGCGGTGCGGTTGCTGCGGCCCGGCGACCGGGTCGACGTGGTGGCCGCGCGGGCGGACGGGGTACCGGGGGTGCGGATTCTCGCCTCGGGGGCCCGGGTCGCGTCGGTGCCGAAGGAGCCGCGCTCCGACGGTCCGGGTGAACTGGCGCAAGCCGGCGGGGCGTTGGTGGTGCTGTCGGTGGAGCGTGCGACGGCCGCGCGGCTCGCGGGCGCGGGTGCCGCCTCCCGGTTGGCGGTGACGGTGTGGTGAGCGGGCCCGCAATTGCGACGGCCTTGCGCTGTGGTCACTCGTCCGGAGTACAGAATTGGACATGCTCGGAACAGCCCGACTTAGGTGACGCGGGGGTCTCGCACCCCTCCCCCACCTGTCAAGAAGGGCTCGAGAGTGACCGAGGAAAAGACAAGTCTCCTGGAGGGCTTCAAGGCCTTCCTGCTCCGTGGCAACGTGATCGACCTCGCTGTCGCGGTCGTCATCGGCGCCGCGTTCACCAATGTGGTGAACTCCGTGGTCAAGGGCGTGATCAATCCGCTGGTGGGCGCGTTCGGCACCAAGGACCTCGACCACTACCAGTCGTGTCTGAAGGGCCCGTGCGCGGTGAACGCCGCGGGCGAGGCCACGAGCGGCATCCCGATCATGTGGGGCTCGGTGCTCAGCGCCGTCCTCAGCTTCGTGATCACCGCCGCGGTGGTCTACTTCCTGATGGTGCTGCCGATGGCCAAGTACCTGGCCAAGGCGGCGGCCCGGAAGGCCGAGAAGGAAGGCGCGCAGGAGACGATCGAGGTCTCCGAGCTGGAGGTCCTCAAGGAGATCCGCGACGCGCTCGTCTCGCAGCGGGGCACGGGGCACAACACCCCGTAGCGGATCAGAGGTGGTGGGGCGGCTTCTCGTCGAGGAAGCGGGCCAGGTCGGCGGCGCTGTTGTCGGACGCCGTCGGCCGGTCGCCCCACCCGTGGTCCGTGTCGTCCGCGGACTGGGCCGACAGCGGATCGTCGAAGATCAGCGCGGCCTTCGGGTCACGCTTCTTCGGATCCCGCTTCTCGGACTCGCGGGGCTCGGGGTCGGGGGCGCTGCTCATGACTCCAGGGTACGTCGCGGGGGCGGACCCGGAATCGGACGGCGGCCCGGGCCACGGCCCGGGCCGCCGATCGGGCAGGGGCTCAGACCGCGGTGAGGCCGTGGGCCTCGAAGATCGCCTTCGCGGCGGCTACCTGCTCGGGGCCGGGCGAGGGGGTGTCGTGCAGCGTGAAGGTCTTGCCGAGCGCCTCCCACTTCGCCTCGCCGAGCTTGTGGAAGGGCAGCACGTCGACCCGGGAGACATTGCCGAGGGACGCGGCGAAGGCGGCGACGCCCTCGATGTTGGCGGGATCGTCGGTCAGGCCGGGCACCAGCACGAAGCGCACCCAGACGTTCTTGCCGAGGTCGGCCAGGCGGTGCGCGAAGTCGAGGGTGGGCCGCAGGGGGCGGCCGGTGACCTTCTTGTAGGTGTCGCGGTCCCAGGACTTGATGTCGAGCAGGACCAGGTCCACATCGCGCAGCAGGGCGTCGGTGGCACGCACGCCGAGGAAGCCCGACGTGTCCAGGGCGGTGTGCAGGCCCAGTTCGTGCTTGAAGCGGTGCAGCAGTTCACCGGCGAAGACGGGCTGGAGGAGCGGCTCGCCGCCGCTGATGGTGGCGCCGCCGCCGGCGGCCTCGATGAACCGGGTGTACTTGGCGGCTTCCGCGACGATCGCGTCGGCCGAGGTGCGCTTGCCGTTGCGCATCCGCCAGGTGTCGGGGTTGTGGCAGTACAGGCAGGTCAGCGGGCAGCCCGAGAGGAACGTCACGAACCGTGTGCCCGGCCCGTCGACACCGGTCGACAGGTCCCAGGAGTGCACCGAGCCCTCGGTGGGGCGGTGCGTCGCGGCGGCGGCCGGGGTGAGCGCGTCGTTCGCGGTGAGGTTCTGGGTGAGCATGACGGTCATGACGTTCCTCCGTACGGTCCTCGGGCCGACTCGGTCAGGCGGACCGGCTCACAGGGAGCCGTGGAAGGTGCGGTTGATGACGTCCAGCTGCTGCTCGCGCGTCAGGCGGACGAAGTTGACCGCGTAGCCGGAGACCCGGATGGTCAACTGGGGGTAGTTCTCCGGGTGTTCCATGGCGTCCTCGAGGGTCGCCTTGTTCAGGACGTTGACGTTCATGTGGAAGCCGTCGCTGGCCATGAAGCCGTCGAGCACGCCGGAGAGGTTGCCGATCCGCTCGGTGGCGGTGCGGCCGAGCGCGTCCGGGGTGATCGTGTTGGTCAGCGAGATGCCGTCCTCGGCGTCGTCGTAGGGCAGCTTCGCGACCGACAGGGCGGAGGCGATGTAGCCGTGCTCGTCGCGCCCGTTCATCGGGTTGGCGCCGGGGGCGAACGGGGCGCCGGCGCGGCGGCCGTCCGGGGTGTTGCCGGTCTTCTTGCCGTAGACGACGTTCGAGGTGATGGTCAGCACGGACTGCGTGTGCACCGCGTCGCGGTAGGTCGGGTGCTTGCGGATCTGCTCCATGAAGTGGTGGACGATGCCCTTGGCGATGCTGTCCGCGCGGTCGTCGTTGTTGCCATAGGCCGGGTAGTCGCCCTCGATCTCGTAGTCGACGGCGAGGCCGGTCTCGTCGCGGACGACCTTGACCTTCGCGTGCTTGATGGCCGAGAGGGAGTCGGCGGCGACCGAGAGGCCCGCGATGCCGCAGGCCATGGTGCGCAGGATGTCCTGGTCGTGCAGGGCCATCTCGATGCGCTCGTAGGCGTACTTGTCGTGCATGTAGTGGATGACGTTGAGCGCGTGCACGTACGTCTTCGCGAGCCAGCCGAGCATGTCCTCGTACTGCCGGGCGACGGTCTCGTAGTCGAGGTACTCGCTCTCGATGGGCTCGAAGCCCTCGACGACGAGCTTGCCGGACTTCTCGTCGCGGCCGCCGTTGATCGCGTAGAGGAGGGCCTTGGCGACGTTCACGCGGGCGCCGAAGAACTGCATCTGCTTGCCGACGGCCATCGCGGAGACGCAGCAGGCGATCGCGGTGTCGTCGCCGTACTTGGGGCGCATCAGCTCGTCGGACTCGAACTGGATGGCCGACGTGTCGATCGCGACCTGCGAGGCGAAGTCCTTGAATCCCTTGGGGAGTTCACGCGACCAGAAGACCGTCAGGTTCGGCTCGGGGGCCGGGCCGAGGTTGTAGAGGGTCTGCAGGGCGCGGAAGGTGGTGCGCGAGACGAGCGGGCGGCCGTCCTCGCCGATGCCGGCCATCGACCAGGTGACCCAGGTCGGGTCGCCGGAGTACAGGTCGTTGTACTCGGGGGTGCGCAGGAAGCGGACGATGCGGAGCTTGATGACGAAGTCGTCGATGAACTCCTGGGCCTCGGCCTCGGTGATGCGGCCGGCCTCGATGTCGCGCTGGAGGTAGATGTCGAGGAAGTTGTCGATGCGGCCGATCGACATGGCCGCGCCGTTCTGCTCCTTCACGGCGGCGAGGTAGGCGAAGTACAGCCACTGGACGGCCTCGCGGCCGGTGCGGGCCGGGCCGGAGATGTCGTAGCCGTACGCCATGGCCATCGACTTGAGCTCGTTGAGGGCCTTGATCTGCTCGGAGATCTCCTCGCGGTCCCGGATGACGTGCTCGGTGGGCCACTCGGCGGCGAGCTTGTCCTTGTCGGCCTGCTTGGCGGCGATGAGCCGGTCGACGCCGTAGAGGGCGACGCGGCGGTAGTCGCCGATGATCCGGCCGCGGCCGTAGGCGTCGGGCAGGCCGGTGATGATGCCGGAGGAGCGGCAGGCGCGGATCTCGGGGGTGTACGCGTCGAAGACGCCTTCGTTGTGGGTCTTGCGGAGGTGGGTGTAGATGTCGCGGACCTCGGGGTCGGCCTCGTAGCCGTAGGCGTTGAGGGCGCCCTCGACCATCCGCCAGCCGCCGTTCGGCATGATCGCGCGCTTGAGGGCGCCGTCGGTCTGGAGGCCGACGATGAGGTCCTGGTGGTCGGCGGGGGTGCCGTCGATGTAGCCGGGCTTGAAGGCGTCGATGCGGGACGGGGTCTTCACGTCCACGTCGTAGACGCCGCGCTCGATCTCCGCCGGGAACATGCCGAGGAGCTTGTCCCACACGGCGGTGGTGCGCTCGGTGGGGCCCGCGAGGAAGGAGCCGTCGCCCTCGTAGGGGGTGTAGTTCTGCTGGACGAAGTCGCGGACGTCGACGGAGTCGCGCCACAGGCCTCCCTTGAAGCCGTCCCAGGCCTCGCCGAGCGTCGTCTTTTCTGCGGGAGTGGCAGTCATCTGCGGCACCTTCCCCATCTCTTCGACCGGTTCGCTGCGTTCTTTGCTGCATATTCATTGGACTCCCGTGAGGGCGGTCCGGCGGGCCGCATTGGTCCTGATTTCGGGACCAAAGGACCCACTTTCGGACCGCCCTCGACGGGCTTTCCCCATGTGACCTGGGGTTTTCTTCGGGACTTTCGACCCAAGTTCACTTGTGAACGCATTCACAAGAAATTCCGAAAAAAATCAGCTCGGGGACTCGGCGCCCTTGCGGGCATAGAACCACCAGCAGACGACGACGCAGGTGGCGTAGAAGCCGACGAAGCACCACAGGGCGCTGGTCACCGCGAAGTTCGCGAACATCGCGGGGATGAAGAAGAAGCCGTACGCGGCGATCGCCGAGGTGAATCCGGTGACGGCGCCGGACTCCATCTCCGACTGCTTCAGCGCCTTCGTGTACTCCGGCGTGCCCTCGGTCAGGCCCTTCAGGTGCTGTCCCCGGAAGATCACCGGGATCTGGCGGAAGGTCGAGCCGTTGCCGATGCCGCTGAAGAAGAACGCCAGGTAGAAGCAGATGAGGAAGCCCCAGAAGGAGCCGCCGGCACCGTTCGAGGGCATGAAGCCGATGACGCCGATGATCGCGGCGGCCATGCCGACGAACGAGACGATGGTGACGCGGGCGCCGCCCCACTTGTCGGCGATCCAGCCGCCGCCCCAGCGGGCGAGGGCACCGATGGCCGGGCCGATCCAGGCATAGGTGGCGGCCGTGTACGCCGCGTCGATCGGGGTCCACGTGGTCTTGATGAGCATCGGCAGGGCGGCCGCGAAGCCGATGAAGGAGCCGAAGGTGCCCACGTACAGCCAGGTCATCAGCCAGTTGTGCTTGCGCTTGAAGATGACCTTCTGCTGCTTGAAGGGGGTGGAGGCGACCTTGAGGTCGTTCTGGCCGAACCAGGCGATCACGGCCAGGACCAGCAGGACGGGGACCCACAGGAACGCGGCGTTCTGCAGATAGACGGGGGTGCCGTCGGCCTTGTGCTGGGCGGAGCCGACCGCGAGGACCGAACTCGTGATGACGATCGGGGTGAGCAGCTGGACGACGGAGACGCCGAGGTTGCCGAGGCCGCCGTTGATGCCGGTGGCGCTGCCCTTCTCGCGCTTGGGGAAGAAGAAGCCGATGTTGGCCAGGGAGGAGGCGAAGTTGGCACCGCCGATGCCGCACAGCGCGGCGATGGCGACCATCACGGCGTAGGGCGTGGAGGTGTCCTGGACGGCGAAGCCGAGCCAGAGCAGCGGGACCACCAGGACCAGCGTGGACAGCGCGGTGAAGCGGCGCTGGCCGATGCGCGGGCCGAGGAAGGTGTAGAAGATCCGCGCCGTGCCGCCGGTGAGGCCGGGCACCGCGGTCAGCCAGAACAGCTGGGAGGTGCTGTAGGAGAAGCCGACGTCCGTCAGGTTCGTCGCGGTGACGCTCCACACCTGCCACACCACGAACGCCACGAGCAGGGCGGGGACGGCGATCCACAGGTTGCGGGTGGCGACCCGCTTGCCGATGGACTTCCAGAAGAGCTCGTTCTCGGGTTCCCAGTCGGAGATGGAACGGCCCGGGCGGTACTGCCGGGGGTCGTAGGAAGAAGTGACGTCGTCGACCTCGGCGGCGTCCCTGACAGCAGGACTCATGACGTGTTCCCGGGGGTGAGGAGGGGGTTCCTGACATTCCTTGCTCGTCAAGCGTCCCGCCGGGATATGGGCGGCGTAAGGGGACTTGGTCGGCGCTTGTGCGCCCCGAAAGTACGGCGCGCGGGGCGACCAAGGTCCCCCGGTCCGCCCGTGCCGCCACCGGTTCCGCCGCCGGATCTGCTGTCCTGGGCGCATGACGTCCACGCCAGACACGCCCCACCCGCCCTCGGGTTCACATCAGCGTTCTCCCGTCCGCCGCATGGTGGAGCGAGGGCGGAACGAGGAGCACCGGGCCGCGTCGCCGCTCGAGTTGTTCTTCGACCTGTGCTTCGTCGTGGCGGTGGCGCAGGGCGGGGTCGAGCTCGTGCACGCCGTCGCGCAGGGGCACACGGGCGACGGGGTGATCAGCTACGCGCGGGTCTTCTTCGCGATCTGGTGGGCGTGGATGAACTTCACCTGGTTCGCCTCCGCCTACGACAACGACGACGTGATCTACCGGGTCGTCACGCTCGTGCAGATCGCGGGCGTACTGGTCCTCGCGGCGGGGGTGTCCCGGGCCTTCGAGGACGACGACTTCACCGTCGTGTGGCTGGGCTATCTCGTCATGCGGCTCGCCATGGCGGCGCACTGGCTGCGGGCCGCGCGGGCGAGCGGCGGGGCGGAGCGGACGGTCGCGCTGCGGTACGCGGGCGGGATCCTGGTGTGCCAGATCGGCTGGCTGGGGCTGATGTTCGCGCCGGGCGGGGTGGCGCAGGACCTGGTGTTCCTGGCGATGGCGCTCCTGGAGATGTGTGTGCCGCTGTTCGCCGAGCGGAACCGGCAGACGTCGTGGCACCCGCACCACATCGCCGAGCGGTACGGCCTGTTCACGATCATCGTGCTCGGCGAGACGATCTCCGCGGCGACGATCGCGGTGAAGTCGGGCGTCGAGGAACACGACGCGCTGGGCGAGCTGTTGCCGATCGCGGCCGGCGGCCTGCTCCTGGTCTTCGCGGCGTGGTGGATCTACTTCGCGGTGCCGATCCACGACCGGCTGCGCAGCAACCGGCAGGCGTTCGTGTGGGGATACGGCCACTACTTGATCTTCGCTTCGGCGGCGGCGATCGGGGCGGGCATCGAGGTCGCCGTCGAGCAGGCGGTCGGCGAGGCACATCTGTCGACGACCGCGGCGGCGGCTGCCGTGACGGTCCCGGCGGCGGTGTTCCTGCTGATGGTGTGGGCGTTGCACGCGCGGTACTTCAAGGAGGGGGCGGCGCAGCAACTGACGTTGCCGGTCAGTGCGTTGGTGGTGCTCGGCTGTACGTTCGCCGGGCACTGGGCGGTGCTCGCGGCGGGGATCGTGGCGACGCTGACGGTGGCGACGGGGACGACCTTGTCGGCACGGGCGGCGCGGGCGGGACGGGCGGAGCGCGTGGCCTAGAGAGAGGTGAGGCAGGGCGCGGCACGGCGCCATGAGGGGCGGCCGGGGCGGCGCCCCGGGCCGTCACCCGGGCCCCCGGGGCAACTGCCGTGTTAGGCATGGGTACATGACGACCTTTCGTGATGCCCTCACCGACGTTCCGGGGCTGCGGGTGGGCCATGCCACCCGCGCCGGGGACGGCTTCCTGACCGGGACCACGGTCGTGCTCGCCCCCGAGGGCGGCGCGGTCACCGCCGTCGACGTGCGGGGCGGTGGGCCCGGCACCCGGGAGACCGACGCGCTCGACCCGCGCAATCTGGTGCAGCGGATCGAGGCGGTCACGCTGACCGGCGGCAGCGCGTTCGGGCTCGACGCGGCGTCGGGGGTGGTGGCGTGGCTGGAGGAGCAGGGGCGCGGGGTGCCGGTGGGCGGTCCCGGGCAGGTCGTGCCCGTGGTCCCGGCGGCCTGTCTGTTCGACCTCGGCCGGGGCGGCGACTGGCGGGCCAGGCCCGACGCCGCCACGGGCCGCGCCGCGGTGGAGGCCGCGGCGGCGACCGAGCTGGGCTCGCCCGTCGAGGAGGGCAACGTGGGGGCGGGCACCGGCGCCCGTGTCGGCGGCCTGAAGGGCGGTGTCGGCACCGCGTCCGCCGTGCTCGACTCCGGGATCACGGTCGGCGCGCTGGTCGTCGCGAACGCGGTGGGCTCACCGGTGGACCTGTCGACCGGGGCGCTGTACGGGGACTTCTTCGCGGGGCGCGGGCCGGTGGCGTACCCGTCGCCCGAGGCGCACGAGGCCGCGCGCAGGAGGCTCGCGGAGGTAGACGTGTACGGTTCGTCGCCGCTCGCCGCCATCCCGGGCGCCACACCAGGCACATCAGGCACATCAGGCACATCAGGCACATCAGGTATGCCAGACACACCTGCCACCTCAAGCGCACCCGGCACATCGGCCACGCCCGCGGCACCCGCCACACCCCCGCTGAACACCACCCTCGCCGTCGTCGCCACCGACGCCGACCTCACCCGCTCCCAGGCGCAGAAGGTCGCGGGCACCGCGCACGACGGCATCGCACGCGCGGTGCGGCCCGTGCATCTGCTCAACGACGGCGACACGGTCTTCGCCCTCGCCACCGGCGCGCGGCCGCTGGACCCCACGGACCCCCTGGCCCTGAACGAGATCCTGGCGGCGGGCGCCGATCTGGTGACCCGGGCGATCGTGCGGGCCGTGCGCGCGGCGGAGTCGGTGCGCACCCCGGCCGGGGCCCACCTCGCGTACAGCGACCTGTACGGAGCGCAGGCCGCGCCCCCGCGTTCGTAACAGGGCGGGCCACAGGAGGGCGGCTTCGTAACAGAACTGTCCCTGTGGCTGCCTTCACAGCAAACGGAAGGAACTCCTCCGACCTTCTCGCGCTCTCTCCTCGTACCGGAGAAAACACCGGCAACACCACTCCATCAGGTACAGAAGCAACAGAAGGAGCAGACCGTGAGAAGGCAGAACATAGCCGCCGCCGGGGCCGCCCTCGCCCTCGGCGCGCTGACCCTCACGGCCTGCGGCGGCAGCGCCACCGCGGACGGCAAGAAGGGCGGGGGCGGCGAGGACGCCCCGCGGATCACCATCTCCGCCAAGGACGGCGCCACCGGCGCGTCCATCAACGCGACCGGGGTGAAGGTCGCCGACGGCAAGCTCACCGACGTGAAGATGACGGAGGAGGCCGGCGGCAAGCAGGTCGCCGGCGCCATCGCCGCGAACGGCGCGTCCTGGAAGCCGAAGGAGCAGCTGGAGCGCGGCACCAAGTACCGGATCTCCGCGAGGGCCGAGGACTCCGACGGGCACACGGCGGCCGCCAACTCCATCTTCACGACGGTCACCACGGCGAACAGCTTCATCGGCACGTACACGCCGGACAACGGCACGACGGTCGGCGTCGGGATGCCGGTCTCGTTCACGTTCGACAAGGCGATCACGAACCAGAAGGACGTGCAGAAGCACATCAAGGTGACGTCCAGCAGCGGGCAGCAGGTCGCCGGCCACTGGTTCGGCGCGCAGCGGCTCGACTTCCGGCCCGAGGAGTACTGGAAGGCCGGTTCCAAGGTCACCATGAAGATCGACCTCGACGGCGTCGAGGGGGCGAACGGGGTCCACGGCGTGCAGCACAAGACGGTCACCTTCACCGTCGGCCGCGCGCAGGTCTCCACCGTCGACGTGAGCACGCAGAAGATGACCGTGGTGCGCGACGGGCAGACGGTCAAGACGGTCCCGGTCTCCACCGGCAGCGCCCAGCACCCCACCTACAACGGCCAGATGGTGATCTCCGAGAAGTTCGTGCAGACCCGCATGAACGGCGACACGGTCGGCTTCGGCGGCGAGTACGACATCGCGGACGTGCCGCACGCGATGCGGCTGTCGCAGTCGGGCACGTTCATCCACGGCAACTACTGGAGCTCGCCGTCGATCTTCGGCGCGCAGGGCACCAGCCACGGCTGCGTCGGCATGCGGGACGTCAAGGGTGCGGGCGGCGACACCACCGCCAAGTGGTTCTACGACAGCTCGCTCGTCGGTGACGTCGTCGTCGTGAAGAACTCCCCCGACAAGACGATCTCCCCGGACAACGGCCTCAACGGCTGGAACATGTCGTGGAGTCAGTGGACGGCGGGCGGCACCTCCTGAGCCCCTCCGCGAACGGCCGGCCGCACGGGAACCTCCCGGGCGGCCCGCGCGTTGTTCAGGGAACCTGCCAATTCCCTTTCCCCGTTTGCGATTTCAGGGACACGATGTCCGACCGAAGCGCTACGGTATGCACCCACTAGGTGACAAGCAGCGATGCCGGGAGGTGTCTTGAGCGTTCCGTACGACTACGAGTCCGGTCCTACGTACGACGCCCCGTCTCACACGTCACCCGAGGAGCAGCTCGCGCTCCTGCTCGGCCGCTCGATCAACTCCTTCGAGCTGCCGGACGAGACGCTGGAGGGGATCGACTGTGCGCTGGCGTACGACAGTTCGCTGCACTCGGCGCACCACAGCGCGGGTCTGCACCGCGAGACGTACCGGCACACCTGGCTGCTCGCCGACGGCAGCGCGCTGACGCTCTGGGAGCTGGTGCACAACACCGGCCGGGACGGCGTCACCCAGCACGAGGTCTACGTCACGGCGGACGAGGTGCACCTGGCGACCGGCCGGCTGCCGCTCGCCCCGGAGGCCGCCCCCGGCTTCGACCTGGAGGTGTCCCTGGCTCCCGAAGGTCGGGAGAACGTTGTCGGACCGGGCGTCCGTGTCCAGTTTCCGCCGGTCCCGCCGCGCCGGCGCACCTTCGGCCCGGCCGACCCGGACAGCTCCGTCGACCATGCCCGCCGACTGCTGCGCCGCGCGGAGAACCCGGAGGTGGAGACGCGTCCGGGGCCCGGTACCGCGCGGCTGCTGCGGGAGGCGTGCGCGCACCAGATCACGCAGGCGTTCGGCCGCCGGATCAGCCCGGGATTCGCGCTCTACGAGCACGCGTTCCTGCTGGGCGACGGCTGCGAGATCAGCCTGTGGGAGGTCGAGCACACGGCGACGCCGGACGGCCGGCACATGTGCGAGGTGTATCCGACGCAGGAGGCGGCGCGGGCCGCGATCGAGCGGCGGGCCGCCACCCGCGTCCGGCGCTGAGCGCGGCCGCCGGAGCGCCGCGCCATCAGTGCCTCGCTAGCTCCGGCTGAACTGCCGCACGAGGCCGACGAACGCGTCCTGTTCGTCGGCCGTCAGCGGCACCGACTCCACGGCCGGCGCCTTGGCCTGGCCGGGCAGCGCGCCCAGCGGCAGCGAGCGCGGCAGGGGCGGCCGCGGCGGGGCGAAGGCGACGACGCGTACCAGGCGGACCAGACCGACTACCCAGGCCACCGTGGCGATCACGAGAACCGCCAGGCCTATCTGCTGCAGGATCGACACGTGCTCAGGCATGCGGTCCAGTGAACACCACGGTCCGGGACTTTGGTCCCGGACCGTGACGTATCTCGCAGTACTCACAGTGTTCGCAGTACTCACAGTATTCGCAGTGTTCGCACTATCGGACACTTCGCCTGTGCGGCCGCTGTGAACTCGCCTTCCGTGCGGGGTGGTTCAGACCGCGGCCGGAACCTTCGTCTCCGTGGCGGCGGGGGCCGAGGCACCGGTGTCCGCCGCCGCCCCGTCGCCCTTCGGCGCTTCCTTGCGCATCCCCTTCAGTACGACCACCAGCGCGGCCGAGACGCAGACTCCGGCCGCGACCGCGACCAGGTAGAGCCAGGGGTTGCCGATCAGCGGGACCACGAAGATGCCGCCGTGCGGAGCGCGCAGGGTGCAGCCGAAGACCATCGAGAGGGCACCGGTGACCGCGCCGCCCGCCATGGACGCGGGGATGACGCGCAGCGGGTCCGCCGCGGCGAACGGGATCGCGCCCTCCGTGATGAAGGAGGCGCCGAGGACCCAGGCCGCCTTGCCGTTCTCCCGCTCGGAGCGGGTGAAGAGCTTGCCGCGCAGGGTGGTGGCCAGGGCCATCGCCAGCGGCGGCACCATGCCGGCGGCCATCACGGCGGCCATGATCTTCAGCGAGCCGTCGGTGGGGTCGGCGAGGCCGCCGACCGCGAAGGCGTAGGCGACCTTGTTGAGCGGGCCGCCCAGGTCGAAGCACATCATCAGGCCGAGCAGCGCGCCGAGCAGCAGGGCGTTGGCGCCGGAGAGGGAGTCGAGCCAGTCCGTCAGGCCGCTCTGGAGGGAGGCGATCGGCTTGCCGATCACCACGAACATCAGGAAGCCGACCGCGATCGACGAGAGCAGCGGGATCACGACCACCGGCATGATGCCCCGCAGCACGGCCGGCACCCTCACCTTCTGGATGGCCATGACGACGCCGCCCGCGATGAGACCGGCGGCGAGACCGCCGAGGAAGCCCGCGTTGACGGTCAGCGCGATCGAGCCGCCGACGAAGCCGGGGACGAGGCCCGGCCGGTCCGCCATGCCGTACGCGATGTAGCCGGCAAGGACCGGGACCAGGAAGGCGAACGCCGCCTGGCCGGTGTAGAAGAGCAGCGCCGCCCAGCTCGTCGACGAGGTCCAGTCGAAGCTGTTGAGCAGCGTCTGCACCTTGACGTCGGTGATCTCGTAGCCGCCGATCGCGAAACCGAGCGCGATGAGCAGGCCACCGGCGGCGACGAAGGGCACCATGTAACTGACGCCTGACATAAGCCACTTGCGGAGCTTCGTCCCGTAACCGTCCCCAGCTTCCCCGGAGTTGTCCACAGGTGTGGATATCTCTCCGCCTCCGGCAGGTCCGGTGATCTCGCCGCGGGCCGCCTTCTCCCGTACCTCCGCGATGAGTTCGGCGGGGCGGTTGATGCCGGCCTTCACGCCGACGTCGACCGTCGGCTTCCCCGCGAAGCGTTCCTTCTCGCGTACGGGGACGTCGTGGGCGAAGATCACGCCGTCCGCCCCGGCGATGACGGCAGGGTCGAGGCGGGTGAATCCGGCGGAGCCCTGGGTCTCGACGACGAGCTCGACCCCGTCGGTGTCGCGAGCCGTGTTCTCCAGGGACTCGGCCGCCATGTAGGTGTGGGCGATGCCGGTGGGGCAGGAGGTGACGGCGACGATCTTGAACGTGGCCGTGGCCGTCGCCGCCGCCGTCGCCTCTGTCGCCGCCGTGGCCGCCGTGGCCTCCGTGGCCTCCGTGGCCTCCGTGGCCCGATCGGGGGCGGCCGGCGCCTCCTGGGAAGCCTCCTCGTCCCCGCGGATCAGTGCCGCCGCCTGCTCCGCGTCGGTCGCCGCGCGCAGTGCCGCCTTGAAGTCCTCGTCCATCAGCTGGCGGGCCAGGGAGGACAGGATCGTCAGGTGCGCGTCGTCCGCTCCGGCGGGTGCCGCGATGAGGAAGATCAGGTCGGCCGGACCGTCCGGGGCGCCGAAGTCGATGCCGTGCGCCGCGCGGCCGAACCCGAGGGTGGGTTCGGTGACGTGGGCGCTGCGGCAGTGCGGGATGCCGATGCCGCCGTCGAGGCCGGTCGGCATCTGGGCCTCCCGCGCCGCGACGTCGGCCAGGAAGCCGTCGAGGTCGGTGACCCGGCCGAGGGCCACCATGCGCTGCGCCAGCGAACGGGCCGCCGCGTCCTTGGTTTCTGCGGACAGGTCGAGATCGACCAGGTCCGCGGTGATCATCTGGGCCGTGGTCATCGCGGGCTCCTTTGCCTACACGTCTGCTGGGTGGCTACTTCGGTGGCAGGTGCGGGTGCCGGGGTGGCGGGTGCGGGGCCGGCGGGTGCGGGGCGGGTGCGGTCCATCACGTCACCGGTTCCGTCAGGGCGCGGTCCAGCGGAACCTCCGCCGTCAGCGCCACCGCGTCCGGCCTCAGGTCCGCCGGGGTCGGCATCGCACTGCCCGGCAGCTGGACGGCCGCCGCGCCGTGGGCGACCGCCGAGGCCAGGGCCTTCGGCCCGGTGCCGCCCGCGATCAGGAATCCGGCCAGGGACGAGTCGCCGGCGCCGACGTTGCTGCGTACCGCGTCGACCGGGGCGCTCGCGAACCACGTACCGGACGCGTCGACCAGGAGCTGGCCGTCGGCGCCGAGCGAGGCGAGGACGGCGGCCGCGCCCGACTCCCGCAGTTCCTCCGCCGCCTTGACCGCGTCACCGATCGTGGCGAGCGGGCGGCCGACGGCCTCGGCGAGCTCCTCGGCGTTGGGCTTGACGACGTCGGGGCGCTCGCGCAGGGCGGCGAGCAGTGCCGGGCCCGAGGTGTCGAGGGCGATCCGGGCGCCGGCCTCGTGCGCGCGGGCCACCAGGGCGGCGTACCAGGAGGGTTCCAGGCCGCGCGGCAGGCTGCCGCAGCAGGCGATCCAGTCGGCGCCCGCCGACTTCTCCCCCACCGTGGCCAGCAGCGACTCGGCTTCCCCCGGCGTCAGTTCGGGGCCCGGGGCGTTGATCTTCGTCAGCGTGCCGTCCGGCTCGGCGAGGGCGATGTTCGAGCGGGTGTGGCCCGCGACCGGGACCGGGGCGACCTCGATGCCCTGACCGTCGAGGAGCTCGGCGACCAGGGCGCCGGGGGCCCCGCCCAGAGGCAGCACCGCGAGGGTGGGGGCGCCGGCGGCGGCCACCGCCCGGGAGACGTTGACGCCCTTGCCGCCCGGGTCCATGCGCTCGCCCCTGGCGCGCACCACCTCACCGCGGTCGAGGCCGGGGACCTCGTAGGTGCGGTCGAGGGAGGGGTTGGGGGTGACGGTGAGGATCATGCCGGTGTCCAGTGCTGGGGTGCGGGGATTCATACGCGGGCGACCTCGGTGCCGCCCGCCTCGATCGCGGCCGCGTCCTCGGGGTCGAGGCCGGTGTCCGTGATCAGCAGGTCCACGTCGGTGAGGTCGCCGAACCGGGCGAAGTGCTCCTGGCCGTACTTGCCGGAGTCGGCGAGCAGCACGACCCGGCGGGCCGCGGCGACGGCGACGCGCTTGACGGCGGCCTCGGCGAGGTCGGGGGTGGTCAGTCCGGCCTCGGCCGAGAAGCCGTTGGCCGCGAGGAAGACGACGTCCGCGCGGATCTCGCCGTACGCGCGCAGCGCCCAGGCGTCGACGGCGGCGCGGGTGCGGTGGCGGACCCGGCCGCCGATCAGGTGGAGCTGGATGCCGGGGTGGTCGGCGAGGCGGGCCGCGGTGGGCAACGAGTGCGTGACGACCGTCAGTTCGGACTCCAGCGGCAGCTCGGCCGCGAGCCGGGCCACCGTCGAGCCTGCGTCGAGGACGACGCTGCCCTCGGCCGGCAGCTCGGCGAGCGCGGCGCGGGCGATGCGGTCCTTCTCGTCGGCGGCGGTGGACTCGCGCTCGGCGAGGTCGGGCTCGAAGTCGAGGCGGCCGGCCGGGATGGCTCCGCCGTGCACGCGCCGGACGAGTCCGGCCCGGTCCAGGGCCTTGAGGTCGCGCCGGACGGTCTCCGCGGTGACCTGGAAGACCTCGGCCAGGGACAGCACGTCGACCCGGCCGCCGTCCCGCGCGAGACGGAGGATCTCCTGCTGACGCTCCGGTGCGTACATGTCCGTCTACCTGTGCCCTCGTCTTCGAGTGTGCCCGAATCTGTTGCTCTCCTGCGAGGCTACGGCCGCCCTCTCGTAAAGTAAACAGGATCGGGCACTGGACAGACACAAACGGGCATTGGTCCTGCGCAGCACATGCCGAAGGGCCCGGCTCTCCGCACGGGGGCGGGGAGCCGGGCCCTTCGATCGGGCTCGACGGGGCTCGACCGGGCTCGACCGGACCCCATCCGGCCCGGCCGGGCGCAATCGGACGCAATCGGACTCAGAGGCCTCAGGGGCCTCGGGGGCCTCGGTCGTGAGTGCCCCGGCCGCTATCGGCCCAGCACACTGCTCACCGTCGGCCCCGTGGTCCAGCCGCCGTCCACGGCCAGTTCGGCGCCGGTCACGTACGCGGCGTCGTCCGACAGCAGGAACACCACGGCGCTCGCTATCTCCTCGGCCTCGCCGACCCGGCCCATCGGGGTGCCCGGGTAGCCGCCGTCACCGCGCGGGATGCCGAGCCGGGCGGTCATCGGGGTGTACGTCATGCCGGGGTGCACGGAGTTCACGCGGATCTTCGCCGTGCCCTGCTCCACCGCCGCGATCTTGGTCAGGCCGCGCACGGCCCACTTCGACGCCCCGTACGAGGACGTGAGCGCGAGCCCCATCAGACCGGCGGCCGACGAGATGTTGACGATGGAGCCGCCGCCCGCCTCCCGCAGCACCGGGATGACCGTCCTCATGCCCGCGAAGACGCCGACCAGGTTGATGTCGACGACCTGGCGGAAGTGCTCGACGCTCTCCTCCTCCAGCGGTGAACCGGTGGATATCCCGGCGTTGTTGACGAGGCCGTGCACCCCGCCGAACTCCTGGACGGCGTGGGCGACGGCGGCCTGCCACGCCTCTTCCGAGGTCACGTCGAGCCGCACGAAGCGCGCCCGCTCACCCAGTTCGGCGGCGAGCGCCCCGCCCTCGTCGTCGAGCACGTCACCGATGACGACGGCGCCGCCCGCGGCCACCACACGGCGGGCGATCTCGGCGCCGATACCGCGGGCTCCGCCGGAGACGAGGACGGTCTTGCCGGTGAGGTCGTTCATCAGGGCTCCACTTCGCTGGGGTTGCCACACCTGCCGATGAGTCAGATTATGCCCACATGGCAAAATGTGCCACCATCGCGGGCGACCGTTCCACCCACAACAGAACAGCGGGGCAAGCGCGATGCGTCGACGGCGGTTTCTTCTCCAGACGGCGGGTCTGACCGGGGCGGGGACCCTGGCGATGAGCGGCTGCGGCGCCGACGACGCCACCGTCACCCTGAACCTGCTGCTCGCGAGCTACGACGGCACCGTCGGCACCTCCATCGAGGACCGGTGGGACGCGGCGGTGAAGGCGTTCGAGGAGAAGCACCCGGACATCCGGGTCGCGGTGGAGCGCGTCCCCTTCCTCAAGCTGGACGCCACGCTCGCCCGCCGGGTCAAGGACGGCCGCGCTCCCGACATCTCCGAGGGCAACTTCTTCGCGGCGTACGCCGAGGACGGCAGGCTCTACCCGGCCGGCGAGCTCTTCGACGTGCCCGTGCAGGCGAACTTCATCGACTCGTTCGCCGACGCGGGACAGGTCGACTCCGTCCAGTACGGCATCCCCACCCAGGCCAGCGCCCCGCGCCTCTTCTTCAACGCGGCCCTCTTCGAGCAGGCCGGACGGAGCGGGGCGCCCACGTCCTGGGACGAACTCCACTCCTGCGCACGGGCGTTGCGGAGAATCGGCGTCGCCACGCCCTACGCGCTCACCTTCGGCCCCGAGGCCGCGGAGGACGAACTGCTCGCCTGGCTGCTCGCGGGCGACGGCGGCTACTCCTCGGCCACCGGCTACGCGTTCGTCTCCGCCGAGAACGAGGCGACCCTGACCTGGCTGCGCGACCGGCTCGTCGGCGAGGGCCTCGCGGGCACCGACCCGGCGAAGCTCACCAGGACGCAGGCGTACGCGCAGTTCCTCCAAGGGAAGGTCGGCATGCTCCTCGCCCACCCGGTGCTGCTCGGCGCCGCCCGGCAGGCGGGCCTGAAGTACGCCACCGCGGCCTTCCCCAAGCGGGACGGCGAAGGGGCGGCTCCCCCGGTCGGGCTCAACGACTGGCTGATGGCGTTCAGGGCGAACGGCCGCCGCGCGGAGGCCAAGACGTTCCTGACGTTCCTGTTCTCCTCGCCGGCCGCGCGGACCTACGGGACGGGCACCGGCACGCTGCCGGCGACGGTGAGCGACTCGGAGGAGCTCGGCGAGGACCGCTCGCAGCGCGAACTGTGGCCTTTCGTGCGCCAGTTGCCGGATGCGGAGTTCCATCCGGTGGGCCTTGAGTCGTGGCCCACGGTGCGCTCCGCGATACGGGAGCGGATCGGCTCCGCGGTGACCTCCGGTGGGCGGCCGCGGGATGTGCTGGAGGCGCTGGACCGAGTGGGGTCCAGCGCCTGAGGGCCAGCGCCGTTCGTTGAGTTGTTTCGTTGCCGGGTGGCGGCCGGTGGGGCTTCTCGCGCCCCGCGGCGGAGCCGCTGATCGACACGACCCCGCGCCCCTGAGACATGCGTCAGGGGCGGGAGTTCTACACCAGCTCGGGCTCGCGGGCCGGCTGATCGGCTTCCGCCGTCTCGCCGTCCGCGCCCACGGCCGGCTTGCTCGGCAGCGCGAACATCAGCAGGAAGATGCCGACCAGGATGGCGGCCGCCCACACCAGCGCGCTGCGGAAACCGTCGACGAAGGCCGCGTTGCCCTGCGCCGCGTGGTCCTCGACGACGTTGAAGAAGACGACCGAGACCAGGCTGAGGCCCAGCGCGTTGCCCATCTGCATCACGGTGTTGATCAGCCCGGACGCCGAACCGGCGTGCTCGCGCGGCACTTCGGAGAGAACGGCGTCGGTCAGCGGGGCGACGATCAGGCCCATGCCGAGGCCCATCACGACGAGCGGCAGCGCCATCTGCCAGGAGGCGATGCCCAGTCCGTAGTGCCCGGCCTCCACCACGTAGATCAGCACACCGGCGGCCATCAGGAGCGCGCCCGCCTGCAGCACCTTGCGCCCGAAGCGCGGCACCAGCTTCTGTACGGAGATCCCGGCGGCGACCGAGACGGCGATCGAGAACGGCACTCCGGTCAGGCCCGCCCGCAGCGCGCTCCAGCCGAGGCCGATCTGCATGTACAGCGTCCAGGTCAGGAAGAAGATGCCCATGACGAGGCCGAAGACGGTCTGCACGGCGATGCCGGCCGCGAAGCTCTTCACCTTGAACAGCGAGAGCTCGATGAGCGGGGAGCCGTCGCGGCGCGTCTTCGCCCGCTCGTACGCGATCAGTACGGCGACGATCACGACGGACGACGCCATCATCACGTAGCCCCACAGCGGCCAGTCGTTCTCGTGGCCCTGGGTCAGCGGGTAGACGAGCGCCAGCATCGCGAGCGTGACGAGCACGACGCCGACGAGGTCCAGCTTGAGGGCCTTCGGCGCCTTGGACTCGGTGATGAAGCGGGAGCCGAGGATCAGCGCCGCGATGCCGACGGGCAGGTTGATCAGGAAGATCGGGCGCCACTCCAGACCCGCGATGTTCCACTGCGTGAGCAGCGCGCCGAGCAGCGGCCCGGTGACCGCGCCGAGCCCGACGATCGCCCCGAAGAGGCCGAAGACCTTGCCGCGCTCGTGCGCCGGGAACGTCGCGTGCACGATCGACAGGACCTGCGGCACCATCAGCGCCGCCATGCCGCCCTGCAGGACGCGGGAGGCGACCAGCATCTCCGGGTTCACGGCGAAGCCGCAGAGCGCGGAGGCGGCGGTGAAGCCCGCGATGCCGAGCAGGAAGAGCCGCTTGCGGCCGAAGATGTCACCGAGCCGGCCGCCCGTGATCAGCAGCGCCGCGAAGGCCAGCGCGTACCCGGCGGTTATCCACTGGATCTGCCCGGTGGTGGCGCCCTCGTCGTGCTGGATGGTGGGCAGGGCGACATTGACGATCGTGACGTCGACGAGGTCCATGAACGCCGCCGTCATCACGATGGCGAGCGCGAACCAGCGGCGGCGGTCGGCCCGGTCGGCCCCCGTGTCGAGTGCTGCGGTTGAGGTCATGGAACGACCGTAGAACCCATCTAGGTCAGATCCTGTCCTAGATGGGCGTCATCCTGATGAACATGGAGAACATGACGACGCACGGCACATCCAGTACGGACACACCGGCCCGGCTGCTCCAGCTCCTCTCCCTCCTGCAGACCCCGCGCGAATGGCCCGGCGGCGAGCTCGCCGACCGGCTCGGCGTCTCGCGGCGCACCGTCCGCCGCGACATCGACCGGCTGCGCGACCTCGGCTACCCCGTGCAGGCCACGCTGGGTGCCGACGGCGGCTACCGGCTCGTCGCGGGCAAGGCGCTGCCCCCGCTGGTGCTCGACGACGAGGAGGCGGTCGCCATCGCGGTCGGCCTGCGCGCCGGCGCCGGGCACGCCGTCGAGGGCGTGGAGGAGGCGTCGGTGCGGGCCCTCACCAAGCTGGAACAGGTGCTGCCGGGCCGGCTGCGGCACCGGGTGGCCACGCTCCAGGCTGCGACCATCCCGCTCACCTCGGGGGACGGCGCCACGATCGCGCCCGAGACGCTGACCGTGATCGCCTCGGCGACGGCCGGGCACGAGCGGCTCCGCTTCCACTACCGGGCGGCCGACGGCACGGACACGCGCCGCCTGGTGGAGCCGTCCGGCCTCGTCTCCACCGGGCGCCGCTGGTACCTCGTCGCCTACGACATCGATCGCGACGCCTGGCGGACGTTCCGGGTCGACCGGCTGACCGAGCCGTTCGCCACCGGCGCGCGGTTCGCTCCGCGGGTGGTGCCGGAAGGGGGTGCGGCGGAGTTCGTACGGCGGTCGGTGTCGTCGCGCGGCGCGGGCTCGTACGAGCTGGATGTGGAGTTCTCGGCGCCGGTGGATGTGGTCGCGGCTCGCGTGCCGGGTTCCGTGGGGGTGCCGGAGGCGTTGCCGGGCGGGGGGTGCCGGTTGCGGGCCAGCGTCTCCGATGCCGTGGAGTGGATGGCGGTGCGGCTGGCGACGACCGGGTTCGACTTTCGCGTCCGGGGCCCGGAGGAACTGATCGACGCCGTCAGGGAGTTGGGCAACCGCATGGTGCGGAGTGTCGATCAGGGGCGCGGGGAACTGCGCGCTCAGCCATAGAAAAGCCGCGGACGCGTCTGCTCATGTGCCCAGCAGATGCGTCCGCGGCTTTCGTCGTGGTTGCTCGCGCAGTTCCCCGCGCCCCTGTCGGGGCTCAGGCCGCCGCGTCGAACCCGGTGTCGCGGGCCAGCTTCTTCAGTTCCAGGAGCGCGTGCTTCTCGATCTGGCGGATGCGCTCGCGGGTGAGGCCGTGCTCCTTGCCGACCTCGGTCAGCGTGCGCTCCCGGCCGTCCTCGATCCCGTACCGCATCTTGATGATCGACGCCGTGCGCTGGTCGAGGCGCCCAATGAGGTCGTCCAGCTCCTCGCTGCGCAGCAGGGTCAGGACGGACTGCTCGGGCGAGACCGCGGAGGTGTCCTCCAGGAGGTCACCGAACTGGGTATCGCCGTCGTCGTCCACCGACATGTTCAGCGAGACCGGGTCGCGGGCCCAGTCCAGGACGTCGACGACGCGCTCCGGCGTCGTCTTGTCGAGCTCGGCGGCGATCTCCGCGGGCTCCGGCTCACGTCCGTGCTCGCGGTTGAACTCGCGCTGCACCCGGCGGATCCGGCCCAGCTCCTCGACCAGGTGGACGGGGAGGCGGATGGTGCGGGACTGGTCGGCTATGGAGCGGGTGATGGCCTGACGGATCCACCACGTCGCGTACGTGGAGAACTTGAAGCCCTTGCGGTAGTCGAACTTCTCGACCGCGCGCACCAGGCCCGCGTTCCCCTCCTGGATCAGGTCGAGCAGGGGCAGGCCGCTCCTCGGGTAGCGGCGGGCGACCGCGACCACCAGGCGCAGGTTCGACCGGATGAAGATGTCCTTGGCCTTCTCCGACGCCTCGACCAGCGCCTCCAGCTCCTCGCGGGACGCCTCGACGGCGGCCTTGCTGTCGGAGACCTCGCCGTCGAGTATCTGCTGGGCGTACACACCCGCTTCGATGGTCTGGGACAGCTCGACTTCCTTGGCGGCGTCGAGCAGCGGTGTACGCGCGATCTCGTCGAGGTACATACCGACCAGGTCGCGGTCGGCGATCTCCCCGCCTACGGCGCGAACACTGCGTGCCGCGACAGTCTCGCCGGAGGCGGCGGACTTACGACGGGCTACGGCACGGGTTGCCATGCGTGCTCCCTTGCGGTGGTAGGTCGGCTTGTACGCCCTTGAGGCGTCTCAGACGCCTTTCGGGTGCCCTGCTTCCGAATGAATCAACGCGTGGAATCCGGACAGAATTCCCAAGCCGCCCATCTTTTTTGTGATCATGCAGTACCCTGTCGCGCCGCACTGCGCGAGAAGGCCCGACGAGAGACCGTCGGAGACCACAGAGAAGCAGGTCAGGCCGTGGGTCACGAGTGACGTCACCCTCGCCCGCCGTCGGCTCTCTGCCACCAGAGACGGCTCCAGCGCTCTGATGGTTGCGCGTCCGGAGCCACCGCGGCGACCGCAAAGGTCACGAACGTCAGGGCCTTTCGCCCCGACTTTCCCGCCCGGATCGCCCTGCCTCCTCCCCGGGGCCCCGATCGAGATCCTTCTCCAGATCCTTCTCCAGGTCCTTCTCCAGGTCCTTCTCCAGGTCCTTCTCGAACCAGGCCACGTCGTAGTAGCGGCCGAACTTCCGCCCGACCTCCCGGTACGTACCGATCGGCCGGAAGCCGAAGCGGGCGTGCAGCCGTGTCGACGCCTCGTTGGGCTGGGTCACACCCGCGTACGCGCGGTGCACGTCCTCGCCCTCCAGTGCCTTGAACAGGGCCTCGTACAACTGTGTTCCGACACCGCGCCTGCCCGCATCCGGAGCGCAGTACACCGTCACTTCCACAGAGGTGGAGTACGCCGCCTTGGGGCGGAACGCGCTCGACGTCGCGTACCCCAGAACGCGGCCGCCCACCGTCTCCTCGGCGACGAACAGGCGGTGCGGTCCGTGGTCGGGGTGCGCGTGCAGCCACGGCCTGCGCGCCTCCGCCGTGAAGGGTTCGGTGTCGAAGGTGATCGGTGTCGTACGGACGTACTCGTTGTAGAGGTCGGTCAGCGCCTCCAGGTCCGCCTCGGTCCCGGGCCTGATCATCACCTCGGTCGCATCAGTCATGGCCAGAGGCTAGGCGAGTCCTAGGTCGTGACCTAGGGCCCGGCGCCTAGGGCCACAGACGGTTACGTGGCCTGCCCACGGGTGCCTACGGTTCCGCCATGACGACGGACACGGGCACGGACACAGGTACAGGTACAGGTACAGGTACGGGCACGGACACGAGCCGGAACACCGACGCCTCCGGCACCCTCGACGAGGCGCTGCAGCGGCTGCACGCCACCGGGCCCGAGCGGCTCGGGCGGCTGAGCAACCACGCCCCGATGGCGGTCGAGGCTCTCGCCGCGCGCGGCCGGGCCGGTTCGGTGCACCGCTGGCTGGACCTGTACGCGCCCAGGCTGGAGGAGTTCCCCGACCCGGTGGAAGCCGTCACGGCCGTCAACTGGCAGGAGGCGCTGGGCGATCCGCGCCGCGCGGCGGACTGGATCGCCTTCTTCTCGCGGGAGATCGAGGAGCGCCCGTGGCCCGAGGTGCTCGCCGAGTGGTGGCCGCGGCTGCTGCCCGGTCTGTACGGGGCCGCCACGCATCCGGTGATCCGCGTCGGCCACGCCGTCCGCACCCTGCTGTCCACCGAGCCGACCGCACCGCGCATCGCCGAACTCGCGCACGGGCTCGGCTACTGGGCCGCCCGGCACCGCCCGGTCACCGGTCTCACCGTGCTGCCGGGCACCGGCGACGACCCGGCCGCCGCCCTGGACGCGGTGCCGCCGATCACGGACCGCGACGGCGGCTTCCCCGCACGGCTCGCCCGGGTCACGGCCCTGCCGGTGTGGGCGCGCTCGGTGACCGATCCGGACGAGGCCCGGCGCCGGCTCACCGCACTGGTCCGTGCGGCCACCCACCGGTACGCCACCCATGGCCACGGCGAGGAGACGATGCTGGTCCACGCGGCGACCGCGCCCAACGCCGTGCTGCGTGTCCTGCCCGCGCTGCCCCGCCCCCTGTGGGTGCCGTCCCTGGCCGCCGCGTGGACGGCTTCGGCGGCGGTGACCGCGATGTACGCGCCGGACGCGCCCGTCGCCTACGAGCCGCCGGGCACCTTCAGCGCCGAGGAGGTCGTCGAGCGGGCGCTGGCCCACGGCGACGAACACGTCATCAAGTTCACGGACACCGCGCTGGACGTCGGTGACGAGACGGCCCTGAGCGCGGCGCTCCGGTCGATCGAACTCAGCGCGCCGCTGGTCTGACGGTCACGCCGGCGGCTGCGGGCCACGCGACAGGAACCCGGCGGGCGCGACCGCCCCCTCGCCCGCTACCCGAACTGGACCGACCTCTTCGCCAGCCCCATCCAGAACCCGTCGATCACCGACCGCTGCGTCCCCAGCTCGCCGGAGGCCTCGACCGCGCCGAGGGTCACGAACAGCGGTGCGAAGTGCTCCGTACGGGGATGGGCCAGCGCACCCGCGGGCGACTTGTGCGTGAAGTCGAGGAGCCCGTCCACGTCCCCCGCGGCCAGCGCCCGCTGCCCCCAGTCGTCGAACTCCGCCGACCACGACGGGACACCGCCGGAGGCACGGAGCGCCGCGAGGTTGTGCGTGAAGAACCCGGAGCCGACGATCAGCACGCCCTCGTCGCGCAGCGGCGCCAGCTTCCGCCCGATGTCCATCAGCTTCCTCGGGTCGAGCGTCGGCATGGAGACCTGGAGGACGGGGATGTCGGCGTCCGGGTACATCTCGACGAGCGGGACGTACGCACCGTGGTCGAGGCCGCGGTCCGGCACGTCCTGCACGGGGATGCCCGGGGCGCGCAGCAACTTGCGTACGGAGTCGGCGAGTTCGGGCGCACCCGGAGCCGCGTACGTCACCTGGTAGTAGTGCTCGGGGAAGCCCCAGAAGTCGTAGACCAGCGGGATCGTCTCGGTGGCGCCGAGGGCGAGCGGGGCCTCCTCCCAGTGCGCGGAGACCATCAGGATCGCCTTGGGGCGCGGCAGGTCGGCGGACCAGGCGGCGAGCTGGCCGGGCCAGAGCGCGTCGTCGGCGAGCGGCGGGGCGCCGTGGGAGAGATAGAGCGCGGGCATGCGCTCCGGTGCGGCTGCGGTGGACACGACGACCTCCTTGAAGTTTCAAGCGTCGGGTACTGACGAAGATACCCGTCGTTTGTTTAACGTTCAAGGAGGAGGTCTTTACGATGGAGCCCATGAACAGCCCCGAGCCGCAGTGGCTCTCCGCGGACGAGCAGCAGGTCTGGCGTGCGTATCTGCAGGCCACCGCTCTCCTCGACGACCACCTCGACCGACAGTTGCAGCGCGACGCGAAGATGCCGCACCTCTATTTCGGGCTGCTCGTGCAGCTCAGCGAGGCGCCCCGGCGGCGGCTGCGGATGACCGAGCTGGCGAGGAGCGCCAAGATCACCCGGTCCCGCCTCTCGCACGCGATCGCCCGCCTGGAGAAGAGCGGCTGGGTGCGGCGCGAGGACTGCCCCTCGGACAAGCGGGGCCAGTTCGCGGTGCTGACGGACGACGGTCTCGACGTACTGAAGAAGAGCGCGCCCGGGCACGTCTCCGCCGTGCGGCAGGCACTGTTCGAGCGGCTCAGCCCCGAACAGCAGAAGTCCCTCGGCGAGATCATGTCGATCGTCGCCGAGGGACTTCAGCCGAAGGAGGCCGGGGCGGACCTCCCCTGGCTCAGGTGACCCGAAGGCCGGTGCCGGGGGCGCCGGAGGTCAGTGCGCGACCACCGGGATCTTGAACTCGTCCTCGACGCCGTCCGTGTCACCGGAGGCGGCGGGGGCCGAACCGGCGCCCGGGACACCGGTGTTGATGAGCGTGAAGGCGATCGTGGCCGAGACGACCAGGATGCCCACGGCCCACCAGATGGCGTGCGTGTAGCCGTTGACCATGGCCTGCGCCTGGAGCAGCTGCGCGTTGCGGGCGCCGGCCGCGTGGTCCGCGATGTACGCGGCCGTGGCCGAGGCGGCGATCGTGTTCAGCAGGGCCGTGCCGATGGCGCCGCCGACCTGCTGCGAGGTGTTGATCATCGCGGAGGCGACGCCCGCGTCCCGCGGCTCGACGCCGATCGTGGCGAGCGACATGGCGGGCATGAACGCCGTACCCATGCCGAGGCCGAGCAGCAGCTGGGCGGGCAAGATCAGACCGGCGTACGACGAGTCGACCTGGAGCTGGGTCAGCAGACCCATGCCGAGCGCCGCGACGACGAAGCCGGGGCCCATCAGCAGGCGCGGCGGGACCCGCGTCATCAGGCGGGCGCCGATCTGGGTGGAGCCCGTGATCATGCCCGCGATCATCGGCAGGAACGCGAAGCCGGTCTTGACCGGCGAGAAGCCCTTCACGACCTGGAGGTAGTAGGTCAGGAAGAGGAACAGGCCGAACATCGCGATGACGGCGAGACCGAGCGAGGCGTAGACACCGCCGCGGTTGCGGTCGGCGACCACGCGCAGCGGCAGCAGCGGGTGCTTCACCTTCGACTCGGTGAACACGAAGGCGGCCAGCAGGACCACGGCGGCGACGAACAGGCCGATGGTGGAGGCGTCCGACCAGCCGTTGGACTCGGCGCGCGTGAAGCCGTAGACGAGCGAGACCAGGCCGAGCGTGGACAGGACGACGCCGGGGATGTCGAGCGGCGAGCGGTTGCGCGTGCCGGCCGGCTCGGTGATGACGAAGAGCGCGCCGAGCACGGCGACGGCGGCGAACGGGATGTTCACGAAGAACGTCCAGCGCCAGTTCAGGTACTCGGTGAGGAAGCCGCCGAGGATCAGGCCGACGGCGCCACCGCCACCGGCGATCGCACCGTAGATGCCGAACGCCTTCGCGCGCTCCTTGGCGTCCGTGAACATCACGGCGAGCAGGGAGAGGGCGGCGGGCGCGAGCAGCGCGCCGAACAGGCCCTGCAGGGCGCGGGCGCCCAGCATCATGCCCTCGTTCTGCGCGGCGCCGCCGAGCGCAGAGGCGAGGGCGAAGCCGATCAGACCGGTGACGAAGGTGTTCTTGCGGCCCCACAGGTCGGCGATGCGGCCGCCGAACAGGAGCAGACCGCCGAAGGCGAGCGCGTAGGCCGTGATGACCCACTGGCGGTTGCCGTCGGATATGCCGAGGTCGGCCTGGGCCGACGGCAGGGCGATGTTCACGATGGTGGCGTCGAGGACCACCATCAGCTGGGCGAGCGCGATGAAGGCCAGGGCCTTCCAGCGCCGCGAGTCGAGAGCCGTTTCCGGCAAGGGGGTACCCACAGCGGGACTCCAAGTCGTGAATAAGCGTGAGAAATCGCGTTTGTACGGGATCGGGATGCTGCCGAGTGAACTGCTGCGTGATCGGGGCGGGCCGGGACCTCAGCCCTGGCGGAGGTCCTCCAAGGTCGCGGCCTCGCCCGGGAGTTCCGAGCGGGCGGGTGCCATCAGGCCGTCGAGGAACAGCTGCAGATGACGGTGGACGTACCGGTCGAAGCCGAGGCACGCGGTGCCGGGCAGCGGCCGGGTGAGCTGGGAGAGCGCGACCATCAGGTCCCCGACACCGACGTCGGGGCGCAGTCGGCCGGCCGCGTGGGCGCGGCCGATCAGCGTCTCGATGACGGCGGTGAGCCGGTCGAGAGCGGCGACGAGGTCGGGGTGGTCCTTGTCGAAGGTGGCGTTGAGCACCGGGCACAGGGCGCCGATGCGTTCGTCGGCGGCCGCGTGCACGAAGGCGCCCAGCGCCTCGAAGATCTCCTTCTCGCCGGCTTCCTCGGCGGCGAGTGCCTGCTCCGCGTGGTCGGTGACGTGGTCGGTGACGGTGAGCACGACGTGGTGCAGCAGTTCGCCGCGGTCCTTGAAGTTCCGGTAGAGCGTGGCGTTGCCGACCCCGGCCCGGCGGGCCACCTCGTCGAGCGGGAGCTCGGTCCCGTGCTCGACGAGCAGTTCGCGCGCGGCGGCCACGATCCGCTCCCGGTTGCGCACGGCGTCGGCCCGCGGGCGCGGGGTGCGGCGCAGTGGCTGCTCGGTGGCGGGGGCGGTGGCCACGGCGGTCTCCTCTGATCTGACGGGCTGGTCTGACGGGCTGGTCGTGCGGACTGGTCGTGCGGACTGGTCGTGCGGACTGGTCGCGAACTGGTCACGGTCGGGAGAAGTGGGGAACGACTCCCCGCTTCATCCGGGCACCTAGCCAAACGGGGAAACCGTCCCCGGTTATTTCCCGCCCGGCATGTGACCTGACTCACACCTCGCGCGCCGCGAATACCCACGATCGGCGCACCCAGCGCGCGACACGCCGCACCTCGACACAGGGTGATCGAAACGGAGCCGAGCGTGAGGCGGGTCGGATGCGGCAGCACATACGCAGGGGTCGGCGCGGTGCGCTGCTCGCCGGGGCCACCGCCGTCGCCCTCGCGCTCACCATGACCGCGAGCACCGGCCGGCTCGTCGACAGCTCGCCCACCGCGGCGGGCCCGGTGGCTCTCGCCCGGGCGACCTCGCTCGGACCCTGCATGATCCGCGGCACCATGGGCGTCCAGATGTCGGAGGGCGTGCCCACCTCGACCGGCTACGCCCGCTCGACCGGCACCGTCCACGCCCTGAACCTCATGATCGACTTCCCCGACGCGCCCGGTGAGGGCACCGCCATGGACCGGCTCGGGGAGTTCTTCCCGCAGACCCAGGAGTGGTTCGCCAAGGCCTCCTACGGAAAGCTCGACTACGTCCCCGAGGCACCCGTCAAGCACTGGCTGCGCATGCCGAAGCCCTTCACGGCGTACGGGATAGAGCGCGGCGCCCCCTTCGACCCCGGCTACCGCGAGCTGGTCGACGACATCGTGACGGCCGCCGACCCCGACGTGGACTTCAGCGCGTACGACCTCGTGAACATCCTGGTGACGCCGAACGCGGGCCCCTCCGCCCTGGACACCGTGCTCTCGGTGACCTTCGCGGGCAACCACGAGGCGCCGGTCGCGGACGGGGTGCCGCTGTCGAACGCGTCCTTCGTGTACTCCCGGCAGGACGACGGCTCCGGCTCGTACGCGGAGACCGGCTACCGGGTGCTGCCGCACGAGAACGGGCACGTCTTCGGCCTGCCCGACCTCTACACCCAGGACGGCGGCGGCGCCGTCGGGCACTGGGACATCATGAGCGAGGACTGGGGCGTCGGGAACGACCTCCTCGGCTGGCACAAGTGGAAGCTGGGCTGGCTCGACGACTCCCAGATCCGCTGCGCCGCGCAGCCCGGCACCACGGAGGACGTGATCACGCCGATGGGCACGAAGGGGGACGGCACGAAGATGGCGTTCGTGCCGCTGACCGAGAAGACCGGGTACGCGATCGAGGTGCGCAGCTCCGGCGGCAACGACGAGGCGGTGTGCCGGCCGGGCGTTCTCGTCTACCGGGTCGACGCGGACGTGGACACCGGGCACGGTCCCATCACCGTGGAGGACGCGACGCCGGACAGCGGGGGGTGCACGCGGCGGCCCAACGTGCACGCCGAGCTGTCCGACGCGGCTTACCGACCCGGAGAAGTCTTCAAGGACCGCAGGACGGGAGTACGGATCTCCGTGGCGGGCGTGGAGCAGGGCGGCGGCTACCGGGTGTACGTCTCACGGCGCTAGCTTCCGGGCGCGGCTTCGGTTTCCCCGCGCCCCCGACAGCGAGCGCAGCTCGCTTCAGGAGCGCGGGGAACTGCGCGAGAAGCCCCCACCGGAGCCGCACGCGCGAACCGGGCACACCCGGCAGATGAACAGGCGACGCTCCGCTCAGGGTGACGCCAGCCCCCGCCGCACCTCCCGCTTCAGAACCTTCCCCGTCGCGTTGCGGGGCAACTCCGCCTCCTGCACCACCACCCGCGCCGGCACCTTGAACCCGGCCAGCGACTTCGCCGCGAACTCCCGCACCCCGGCCGCGTCGAGATCGGAGCCGGGCCGGACCCTGACCACCGCCGCGACCTCCTCGCCGAGCACCGGGTGCGGGACGCCCACGACGGCCGCCTCCAGGACGTCGGGGTGGCCGTGCAGCGCGGCCTCGACCTCGACGCAGTACACGTTCTCGCCGCCCCGGATCACCATGTCCTTGATCCGGTCGACGACGCTGATCCGCCCGTCGCCGATCCGGGCCAGGTCACCGGTCCTGAACCAGCCGTCCGTGGTGAACGCCGCCCCGGTCGCCTCCGGGTTCTCCCAGTACCCCCGGATCAGGCACTGGCCGCGCAGCCACAGCTCGCCCACCTCCCCGTCGGGCAGCGCGCCGCCGTCCGGGTCGGCGATCCGGGCCTCCACCGCGGGCGCGGGACGCCCCACGCTCTCGGGCCAACGCCGGTACTGCGCGCCGAAGTTGGCGCTGATGCCGCCGAGCGTCTCGGTGAGCCCGTAGCCGTTGCGGGGTTCGATGCGTTCGCCGAAGCGGGCGGTGAGGCGGGCCACGAGTTCCGGCGGCGCGGCCGCGCCGCCCGTGTTGAACATGGTCAGGGTCGGCAGGTCGTCGTCCAACTCGTCCGCTCTGGCCAGGAGTTGGAGGGCGGTCGCCGGGACTCCCCCGAAGCTGCCGACGCCGTGCTCGCGGATCAGGTCGAGCGCGGCGTCCGTGTCCCACTTGCGCATCAGGACGAGCGTGCCGCCCGCCGCCATGGCCGCGTAGAACCCGGTGAAGGCCGCGACGTGGAAGAACGGGAAGGTGAGCAGCCCGGGAAGCGGCGCCGTCTGTCCGGGCACGAGCCCGCGCCCCAGCATCGAGAGCGCCGCGAAGTAGCGGGGGTTCGCGATGGCGCCCATGTGGGCGTGGTGGGTGGCGACGGCGCCCTTGGGGCGGCCCGTGGTGCCGGAGGTGTAGAGGATCGTGGCGTCCATCTCCGGCGTGACGTCCACGTCGGGCGGCCCGAGCAGCGGGTCGGCGGCGGGCAGGTCCGCGTACCGCTCGACGCGCGGTCCGCCGGGCTCCCGCCCCTCCTCGTGGCAGACCAGGGTCCAGGGCCGGTCGTCGCCGCTACGGGCGTCGAGCCAGGGGGCGACCCGCTCGTACCGCTCCCCGTCGACGAGCAGCACCCCGGGGCGGCAGTCGTCGAGGGCGTACGCGAGTTCGTCCGCGGTCCACCACGAGTTGAGCGGCACGGCCACGAGGCCCGCCAACTGCGCCGCCCAGAAGGCGACCTGCCACTCGGGATGGTTGCGCATGGCGATGACGGCACGGTCACCCGGCGCGAGGCCGTACGTGTCCAGGAAGCGGCGGGCCAGCGCGCTCGCCGCCGCGAAGAACTCCCCGTACGTGAGCCGCCCGCTGTCGGCGATCAGGTACGGGGTGTCGCCGAACGCCCAGGTCGTCTCGGCGAACTCGCGCAGGGTGCGGGCCCCTTCCGCATAGGCGAGGCGCCCGCCTTCGTCGCGTATGACGGCGAAGGGGGCGCCCGGTCCGGTGAGCAGCTCTTCCAGGGCCTTCAGTTCTTCCAGGGACGAAGCCATACCGGACGGTACGTCCCCGGGCCCGGCCCGCGTCAAGACGCCTGCACGGCACACCGATCCCCGCCGGTGCGGGCGGCGAGCAGCGCGGCGACGGTCGCGATCACAGCGCAGGCCGCCAGGGTGGCGCCGAGCGCGGTCCACGGCACCTCGACGGGGGCGGACACCCCGAGCCGGGCCAGCGCGCACCGCATCCCGAGCAGGTTCGCCCCGGCGACCAGCGCCCCCAGCAGCCCGCCCGCACCGGCCACCGCGAGGGCCTCGACGGCGATCACGCGCAGCACCTGGGAGCGGGTCGCCCCGGCGAGCCGGAGCGCGGTCAGGTCGCGGGTGCGGTCGGCGGTGGCCATGACGGTGATGTTCGCGACGGCGATCCCGGTGTAGAGCAGCGCGATACCGAGGACGAGGAGCATGCCGACCCGCGTGGTCCGCTTGGTCGCGGGGTAACTCGCTTCGAGCCACTGGGACGTGGTGGCGACGCGGGCGCCGGTGCCGTCCACCGCGGCCCGCAGCGGGGCCGCGCTCCCGGCGAGCCGCACGTCGACCCGGTCGACGGGCGCGCCCCCGGCGTTGCGCGCGGTGACGTAGGCGCCGTTGTCGCCGGTGCCGGTGCGCAGGACGGCGACGATCCGCAGGGACCTGTGCGTGCCATCGGCCAGGTGGACGTCGACGCGCTGACCGACGGTGTGCCGCTGCCACTCCTCGTTGACCACGATGGAGTCGTCGTCGAGGTCGGCGACCCGGCCCGCGGCCACCGGCAGGCGCACGGTCCGCGCCAGCAGGTGCGGATCGACCGCCCTGGCCTCGGACTTCACCAGCGCGATGCCGCCGTCCTCGGGGACGTACAGGGTGGTCGCGGCGGTCGCGGAGACCGTGGCGCCCGGCACCTGCCGCAGCTTCCCGAGTTCCCGCGCGCCGATCCCGTCTCCCCCGGGCGGCGTCACGACGTAGTCGGCGGCCGTCCGCTGCCGCGCCTCGGCGGCCTTCGCCCCGGCGATCGTGCCGGTGGCGCCGAGCAGCGACCCGGCGAGCGCCACCGTGGCGAGGACGGGCGCGGCGACGGCGACGGTGCGCCGCAGACTCGTGGTGGTGTTCTCCCGCACCAACAGGCCGGTAATGCCCGGGAGTTGCGCGGGCAGCCAGGCCGCGGCGCGCAGGAACGGGCGCACCAGGACCGGGGCGAGCAGCGCGGCGGCCGCGATCAGCAGCATCGGGCGGGTGAGGTACGTCTTGCGGTGCAGCAGGTCGCCCGGGTCGGAGGAGAGGGCGAGCGCGAGGGTGACCAGGGCCGTGACGAGCAGGCCGCCGCCGGCCACGGTCCGGCCCCGGGTCATGACCTTGCCGTCCACCGACGCCTCGCGCAGCGCCTGCCCGGGCCGGGTGCGACCGGCCCGCCAGGAGGCGACGGCGACTCCGCACAGGGCGACGAACAACCCTGTCCAGAAGGCGAGTTGGTACGGCCACGAGGTGCCGCCCGGACTGATCACGAACCACTCGGGCGCGAGCTCCCGCGCGACCGTCCACCGCCCCAGGTACGGCGCTCCCCATCCGCCGAGCGCACATCCGGCGGCCGACGCGAGCACCCCCACGACCAGCGCCTCGGCGACCACGGCGCGGCGCACCTGCCCCGCCGTCGCCCCCGCGAGCCGCAGCAGCCCGAACTCCCGGCGCCGCCGGTCCACCGAGAACGCGAACGTCGACGCCACCACGAACACCGCCACGAACCCGGTGACCCCGGCCGCGGTGCCGAACAGGGCGTTCAGCGCGGTGACCGCCTCCTGGTCCCGCTCAGGACCGCCGTCGGCGATCCCCCGCGCGTCCCCGGTCAGGGCGCGCACACCCGGACGGCCCCGGACGGCATCCCGTACGGCGTCGAGAGGCGCGCCGGTCACGGCCAACTGCCGGACGTCGGGGGCGATGTGCGCGGCCTGCCGGTCGGTGAAGAAGACGGCGCGCTCGGCGGACGACGTCTCACGGGTCACTCCCACGACCCGCACGGTGCCGCGCGAGGTGCCGAGCCGCTGCCCGACGCGGGCCACGCCCGCGCCGACGACGACTTCGCCGTCCGCGCGCGGCGCCCGCCCGTCCTCGACCGCGTACCGCCCGAAGACGGCGACGGACCACGGATGCCCCACCAGTTCGGCGGGCCCGCCGCGCACCCACACCCCGAAGGAGCGGTCCTCGACGACCCGCCCGAGTCTTGCCAACTCCCTTACGAGCGCCGCCGGTACGGGTCTCGGGCGCGGCAGGGTGCGGGTGTTGTCGCCGACGCGCAGGGTGTCGTCCCCGCGCACCAGGACGGGCGCGGCGGCGAACCGCTCCGGCGCGCGCCGGGGCGTGTCCTGTGCGGCGTCGAGCGCGAACCCCATGGCGGCGACGGCGGCCACCCCGAGGGCGAGCGCGACGAAGGTGCCGATGAGGGTGGTCCAGCGCAGGCGCAGGGTGCGCAGAACAGTGGTCAGCATGAGATCTCTCCGAAAGAGGCGCGGGCCGCGGCGGGGTGCGGCTCCGCCGCCGCGTGGGCGTGACCAGTCGCGTCCGTCCCGCGGCCGGTGGACGGCCTGTCCCGGAGGCCGCTGAGGCGGGCGAGTTCCGCGGCGACCAGATCCGCCGGGGGCGAGACCAGTTCCCCCGCGAGGCGCCCGTCCACCAGAAACACCACCCGGTCCGCCCAGGCCGCCGCGACCGGGTCGTGCGTGACCATCACGATGGTCTGCCCGCTGTCGGCGACGGCCCGCAGCTCCCCCAGGACCTCCCGCCCCGAGACGGAGTCCAGCGCGCCGGTGGGCTCGTCCCCGAACAGCACGTCGGGGCGCGTCACCAACGCCCGCGCCAGCGCGACCCGTTGCTGCTGTCCGCCGGACAACTCCCCGGGCCGGTGCCGGCCCCGGTCGCCGAGCCCCACCCGCTCCAGCGCCTCCCGCACCGCACCCCGGGCCGGCCTTCGTCCGGCGAGCCGCAGCGGCAGGGCCACGTTCTGCTCGGCGGTCAGCGCGGGCAGCAGGTTGTAGCTCTGGAAGACGAAGCCGATGCGGTCCCGGCGCAGCAGCGTGCGGCGCCGCTCGCTCAGCCGCGACAGGTCGGTGCCGCCCACGGTGACGGTTCCGGAGGTCGGCCGGTCCAGGCCCGCCGCGCACTGCAACAGCGTCGACTTGCCGGAGCCGGAGGGCCCCATCACCGCGGTGAACGACCCGTGCGGGAAGCCGAGCGAGACATGATCCAGGGCGGTGACGGCCGGGCGGCCGAACTCCCTTGTCACGGAGTCGAGTTGGACGGCGTACGGGGACGTGCCCGAGGTGGTGTTCTGCATGACCTCCACGAAACCGTCCGCGCCGCCCCGGCACAGTCACGCCTGGACGAGACCTGGGGTAGGGCCAGGCATACCCCCACCCCTCCCCCTGGCACGATGGCCGCCGGGACGGGCCCGCGCATACGGTTCAGCGATGCAGCCCCCTCGTACCGTCTGGCAGGCCATGGCCCGCCCCGGCCACCCCGTCTCCGCCTGGCCGTGGCGCGGCGCCGCGTACCTGCTCACGGGCGCGGTCTGCGGCCTGGTCACCCTGCTCGCGCTGGTCGTGACGGCGGCCGCCGGCATCGCGCTCGCCCTGCTCCTGATCGGGCTTCCGCTGCTCGCCGCGGTCGCCCTGACCGGGCTGCCGGTGGCGGCTCTCGAACGGCGCAGGCTGCGCCTGATCGACCCGGCCGCGCCGCCGCTCCCCGACCCGCACCGCACCCCGGACACCCACGGCCCGTGGGGCTGGCTGCGCACACGGGCCCGGGAGCGGGCCACGTGGCGCGACCTCGCCCACACCGTCGTGCTCGCCACCGTGCTGTGGCCGCTGGACGCGCTGGCCCTGGCCGTCGGCCTGTTCCTGCCGCTCGCCGTCGTCGCCACGCCCGCGCTCATGGCGACCGCCGGTGACGGCGAGGAGGCGCGGGTGGTGAAGCTGTGGACGGTCACGTCCTGGTCCGGCGCCTGGGCGTCCGCGCTGCTCGGGGTGGTCCTGCTGGCCCTCGGCACGTACGTCGTCGGCTGCGCGGCGGGCGCCCGCGCGGCCCTGGCCCGGCTGCTCCTCACCCCACCGGAAACCGACGTGCGCGTAAGGGAGTTGACCTCGTCGCGGGCCCGCCTCGTCGACGCCTTCGAGGCCGAGCGCCGCCGTATCGAGCGCGATCTGCACGACGGTGCCCAGCAGCGCCTCGTCGCCCTCACCATGACGCTCGGCCTGGCCCGCCTGGACGCGCCGCCGGGCCCGCTCGCCGACCAGCTGACCAAGGCGCACGGCGAGGCCGGTCTCGTCCTGTCCGAGCTGCGCGAACTCATCCACGGCATCCACCCCCAGGTGCTCACCGACTACGGCCTGGCCGCAGCCGTCGCGGACGCCGCCGACCGCTCCCCCACCCCCGTCGACCTGGACCTCGACGGGCTCGAACTGCCGGACGGCGCCCGCCCGTCGCGCGCGGTCGAGTCCGCGGCCTACTTCGTCACGACCGAGGCCCTGGCCAACATCGCCCGGCACAGCGGCGCGGACCGGGCTCTGGTGACCGGCGCCCACACCGCGGGCCGCCTGGTCCTGGAGATACGCGACGACGGCCACGGCGGCGCCGACCCGGCCCGCGGCACCGGCCTGACCGGACTCGCCGACCGGGTGTCGGTCCTCGATGGCAGACTGACGCTGACCAGCCCGCCCGGCGGTCCGACCCTGCTGCGTGTGGAGCTGCCGTGCCCTCTGGAGAATCCGGATCGCTGCGCATAGTCCTCGCCGAGGACAGCGTGCTGCTGCGCGAGGGCCTCATCGGACTGATCGCGCGCGGCGGCCACGAGGTGGTGGCGGCGGTGGGCGACGCCCCGTCGCTGGCCAAGGCGGTCCAGGACCACGCCCCGGACCTGGACCTGGTCGTCACGGACGTCCGGATGCCGCCCGGCCATCAGGACGAGGGGCTGCGCACCGCCCTCCAACTCCGCGAGCGGCAGCCCGACCTGCCCGTCCTCGTCCTCAGCCAGTACGTGCAGCGCGCGTACGCCGCCGACCTCCTCGACTCCGGCGACGGCACCGGCGTCGGTTATCTCCTCAAGGACCGCATCGGGCAGGTCGAGGAGTTCCTGGCCGCGCTGACCGACGTCGCGGCCGGCGGCACCGTCGTCGACCCGGAGGTCGTCCGCCAGCTGCTGCGCCGCCGCAAGGACCCCCTGTCCGTCCTCACCCCGCGCGAGCGCGAGGTCCTCGGCGAGATGGCGCAGGGCCGGTCGAACGCGGCGATCGCCCGCGCCCTCGTCGTCTCCGAGGCGGCGATCGGCAAGCACATCGGCAACATCCTCACCAAGCTCGACCTGCCGCAGACCGACGACACCCACCGCCGGGTCCTGGCGGTCCTGGCGTTCCTGAGGTCGTAGCGGCCGCCGCCCGGCTCTCCCCCAACTCCCGCCCGCCACCAGCGCTTTCGCCCGCCGTTCTCCAGAACGGCGCACACCCACAACAATCCCCCGTTCGAGTGACAGGGGGTGTTCCTCTGTGCAACGCTCCGTGCTTGGAAGCCGGAGCCTCACAGGGGAGGCGGGATCCCGCCATGGTCATGCACAGCGACAGCTCTCGGAGCGGCAACCTGCCCGTAGAGAACACCGCGTTCATCGGGCGGGCCCGCCAGATGACCGAGGTCCTGGCGTCCCTCGAATCGGAACGGCTGGTCACACTGACCGGCCCCGGCGGCATCGGAAAGACCCGGATCGCGCTGCGCGCCGCCGCCCGCACCGCGCCGCTGCTCAGGCACGGCGCCTGGCTGGTGGAGCTGTCCCCGGTCCTCTCCCCCGACCTCCTCGAACACTCCGTGGCGGGCGTGCTGGGGGTCGCCGACCAGACGAACCGGCCCCTCATCGACGTACTCGCCGACTATCTGCGCGAGCGCGAGCTGCTCCTCGTCCTGGACACCTGCGAGCACATGGTCGACGAGTGCGCCCGGCTCGCCCGCACGCTCCTCGACGCGGCGCCGGGACTGCGCGTCCTGGCCACCAGCAGGCAGGCTCTCGACGTGCCGTACGAGAAGGTGATCGACGTCGGCCCCATGGGCACCGAACCCGAGGGCGAGGCACTGGCGCTGCTGCGCGCCCGCGCCTGGCCGGGCGAGCTCGAACCGGAGTCGCCCGACCTGTCCGACCCGTCCGAACTCGCGCGCCTGTGCGCCCTGTTGGACGGTGTCCCGCTCGCCATCGAGCTCGCCGCCGGACTGCTGCGGGCCACCTCCGTCGATCACCTCGTGGAGCGCCTCGACCACCGGATGAACGTCCTGTCGTCGAACGCCGGGGCCGAGCCACCGCTCCCCGATTCCGACTACATCGACGTCACCGACGTCACCGACACGGCCGCCGCCGCCGACACCGTCCCGACCGTGCGCCGGCCCGCCCGGCACAGCGCCCTGCGCACCACCATCGGCTGGAGCCACGAGTGGTGCACCCCGCAGGAGCGGCTGCTGTGGGCCCGGCTCTCCGTCTTCCCCGGCAGCTTCGATCTGCGGGCCGTCGACTTCGTGTGCAGCGCGGACCCGCTGAGCGACTGTGACCTCGCCGGTGTCCTGGACGGTCTCGTCGCCAAGTCCGTGCTGCTGCCCGAGGGCACCGCGGACGCGCGCCGCTACCGGATGCTCGACACCGTGCGCGAGTACGGCGCCGAATGGCTGGAGCGGCTCGGCGAGAGCGAGCAGGTGCGGCTGCGCCACCGCGACTACTACGGCCACCTGGCGCACCTCGGTGAGCAGGAGTGGATCGGCCCGGACCAGCCGAAGTGGCAGGCCCGGACGGCCACCGAGCTCCCCAACCTCCGCACCGCCCTGGACACCTGTCTGCAGACGGACCCGGACACGGCCCTGCAGATGGCGAGCGACCTCGTCTACTACTGGTTCTGCTGCGGGCATCTGCGCGAGGGCCGGCACTATCTGGAGGCCGCCCTCGACCTCGCCCCCGACCGGCCGCGCGGGTCGGCGCGGGCCCTGTGGGCGTGCGGCATGGTCGCTCTCGGCCAGGGCGACCTCGACGCCACCGCCCGGCTGTCCGAGCAGTCGCGGGTGCTGGCCGAGAAGTACGACGACAAGCCCGCGCTGGCCGGCGCCCTGTGCGTGCACGCCAGCGCCCTGACGCTGCAGGGCCACCCCGACCGGGCGCTGCCGCTGTACGCGGCCGCCTACGAGGAGGCCGCGCGCTCGGGGCCGCCCATCATCGAACTGGTCTGCCTGCCCACCTGGGGCTACGCGCACATGATGCTCGGCGAGGCCGACGGCGTCCGGGCCCGGGTGGACCGCCTGCGGGAACTGACCATCCCCATCGGCGAGATCTGGGCCCGCTCCTACGCCGACTACGTCTGGGGCAACCAGTGCATCGCCCAGGGCACCCCGGCCGAGGCGATCGCCCCGCTGCGCTCCTCCCTGGAAGCCAAGTGGAACCTGGACGACCTCTACGGCATGGCGGTCACCCTGGACTCCCTCGCCGTCGCCGCCACCGGCGACCAGCGCCCGGCGCTGGCGGCCCGCATCTTCGGCCTCGTCGACCGCGCCTGGGACATCCTCGGCACCCCGCACCTGGGCTCCCCCGAGATGACCGAACACCGCCGCACCTGCGAGACCCTGATCCGCGACGCCCTGGGCCCCACCACCTACAACGAGCACTACCTGACCGGCTCCGACATCCCCTCGGTCCGCAAGGGCGTCGCCGACCTCCTGCCCGCCCTCCCCACCCCCTGACACCCCCGCCCCGAAACCGGCACCCGCTACACTGGCCGCGTATTGCCTCGCCTTCGTAGCTCAGGGGATAGAGCACCGCTCTCCTAAAGCGGGTGTCGCAGGTTCGAATCCTGCCGGGGGCACAGCACTAAGGGCCAGTTCAGAGGCTTGATCCTCTTGGACTGGCCCTTTGTCGTGATCGCGGGCGCGCGGAGCGGGACCGGATTCACGCGGCCTGGGCTCCAGGGCGTTTGAAGACCTGTTGTCCGTGCCAGAGAACGAACCGGACGTCGATCGCCGGGCGGCCGGGCCTGGGGGTGGCCAGTGGCAGGCCGTGCAGGGCGTCGACGGCCTGGCCGGCCGGGCTTCGGGCCACGTACAGCTGCGACACCTGGATGCGCAGATCGGGCAGGAGGCCGAGTACTCCGAGGTCGAACAGGGTGTGGTGCAGGGAGCAGAGAGCCAGCCCGTTGTGCACTTCGTCGGGGCCGTCCTGGCTGTGCCATTTGACGTGCGCGGCCTCCAGTCCGGCGGGGTTGCGGCCGAGCGCCCCGTCGTATCCGCAGAAGGCGCACGCATACGCGTACGCGCGCAGCACCTCCTCGGCAAACCCCGCTCGGCGCTTGCGGCGCTTCGCCTCGGACGGTCGCAGTACGGAGTCGGCGTCCGGGTCGGCGAGGTCCAGGCCGACGGCATCGCAGACGGGGGCTTCCAGCGACGGCGTGAAGTGCTGCTCCAGCAGCAGGCGGGCGGCTGCCGTGGGCGTGCCCGGGACGGACAGGAGCCGCTCCACGTCCCCGCTCAGCCGGCCGTGAGCGCCGTGGCTCCGAAGCCAGTTGCCGCGTTCCGGGACGTCCGGGCCGACCGGGTTTCCGTCGTGGTCGCGGAGATCCCACAGTTCGCGCTCCAGGTGCACGAAGGGCATCGCCGCCCGCTCGCGGGCCCGTGCCCGGCTCGTGACGGCCGGGCCGAAGTCGTTGATCAGGCGGCTCACCGGCTCCTCGGCCTCCGCGTACGTGACAGCGGTACTCCCCGAGTTGACGAAGCGCCCCAGGAGCCAGAGCACCAGCAGTGGCTTGTGCGGGGCCCTTCGGCTGCCTATCTGCGCCCGTCGCATCCCGGAAAGGGCGCCCATGAGTTCGTCGCGCGTCTTCACGTGGCCACCTTGCCATCGGACGGCCGACCGGCCGAGTGCATAGTGGGCGCCCGAAAGTGCCGAAGCGCCGGAAGCAGCCGGCGCACCAACGTGCCCCAGAGGGAGACACCATGCGCTACGCCGACGGACCGGGCATCCAGTGCGAGCTCTACGTCGACGCGGATCCGGCGCGGGTCTGGGAGTTGGTGAGTGATGTCCGTCTGCCGGCGCGGCTGAGTCCCGAGTTGCAGCGTGTCGAATGGCTCGGCGGGGCCGGGGCGGCGGTCGTGGGCGCGCGGTTCGCCGGGCACAACCGGCATCCCGTGATCGGTGAGTGGCGGACCGTCTCGCAGATCGTCGAGTGTGTGCCGGGGCGTGCTCTCGCCTGGGCCGTCATGGATGCGGACGGCCGGTACGGGGAGCCCACGGAGGACCCCGCGAAGGCGCTGGCGGCCTGGCGGTTCGATCTGGTGGGCGAGGGCGATGGCACCCGGCTGCGGCAGGCCGTGCGGATCGGTCCTGGGCGCTCCGGGGTCAGCCTCGCGATCGAGAGCATGCCGGTTCCCGAGGAGAGGATCGTGGCCGCCCGGCTCGGCGAACTGCGCGCCGGCATCGAGACCACCCTCCAGGGGATCAAGGCGCTCGCGGAGGAGGCGTGACGGGGGCAGCCAACTCCGTTGACTACAGAGAAAGTTGATGTGCGAAGCTGTTCGCACTTGATCGTGGAGGGAGCGCAGCGTGCAGCAGGACGACATCGCGGCCGGGGTGATCGACACCAGCAGGCCGCACCCGGCCCGGATCTACGACTACCTGCTGGGCGGCAAGAACCACTACGACGTGGACCGGCAGGCCGGTGAGGAGCTGGTCGCCGTGGCGCCCGAGGCGCGGGCCGGGGTGCGGGCCAACCGGGCCTTCATGGAGCGGGCCGTGCGGTTCGCGGTGGGGCAGGGGGTGCGTCAAGTGCTCGACATCGGGACGGGGTTGCCCACCTCGCCGAACGTGCACGAGATCGCCGAGCAGGTCACGTCGGACGGCGTGCGCGTCGCCTACGTCGACAACGACCCCATCGTGAAGGCCCACGGGGACGCGCTGCTCAGCCGCACCGGGTCGACCGGCATCATCCTGGGCGACGTACGGGATCCGCGGAGCATCCTCGACCACCCGGACGTGCGGCGGCTCATCGACTTCGACGAGCCGGTGGCGCTGCTGCTCGTCGCGGTGCTGCACTTCCTCGCCGACAGCGACGAACCGGGGCGCGTGGCGGCCGAGTTGAGGGACGCGCTGCCGGCCGGCAGCTATCTGGTGCTGTCGCACGCCACGGGGGACTTCGCCGACCGCAGCGACGCCCAGGACGGCTACAGCCGCAAGGCGTCCGCCTCCCTCAACCTGCGGCCCAAGGCTCAAGTGGAGCAGTTCTTCGAGGGGTTCGAGCTCGTCGAGCCGGGGCTCGCCCAGATCTCGTACTGGCGGCCCGACTCCCCGCCGCCGGCCGAGGCGGGGAGGATCGGCTTCTACGGGGGCGTGGCCCGCAGGGGCTGACGCACGACGGGACTCACCGGCGCAGCGAACCCACCGTCTTCAGCAGGCGGTCCGCGCGGTCGCGCAGCTCGGGATGGGCCAGGACCGTGTTGCGCAGGCCGCGGACGGGGCGGCGCCACATGCGGTGGGCCGTCGCCATCGGGTGGTGCGGGCGGGTCGCGAAGCCCTCGGCGACGCGCAGTTCACGGGTCTTGAGCCAGTCCTTGTACTCCTTCTCGCCGCGGCCCCAGTCGATCATCCGGATGCCGCGCCGGCCCGCCGCCTCCGCCATGCGCAGGTGCATCATGAGGCCCGGCGAGTAGTAGGCGAACTCGGGGTCGTACGCCGTGAACCAGCCCGCGAAGACGGTGCGGGAGGTGGGCCCGAAGTGGGCGGCGACGGGGCGGTCGCCCGCGTAGACGACGGAGAGGACGCCGGTGAAGTGGGGCGCCTGGACGGTGGAGAGTTCGTCCACCAGGTGCACGATCCAGGGGCGGGCGAAGCGGTCCATACGGCCGGTGCGGCGGTACTGCGCCGACTTCCAGCGCATCAGCCCGCGCAGGACGGCCGGGTCGCGTTCGTCGTAGACGAAGCGCATCTCCCCCACGTTCCGCGTCAGGCGGCGCTCCTTCTTGAGCATCGTCCTGGCCTGGCCGGGGTAGGTCGCCCGCAGCCATTCCTCGTAGGAGTCGTGGCCGCCGTCCTTGAGGTCCTGGACCGGTGAGGCGAACGTCCCGGTGACGTAGCGGCCGAAGGGCTTCTGTTCCTCCACGAGATGGTCGAACTCGAAGACCGCGAGGCCGCAGGCTCTCAGCAGCCGCTGGGTGTCCCAGGTGACGCCGGGTCTGTGCACCAGGGCCTGGCAGTCGGAGAGGCCGAGGCCGAGCGCGCGGCCGACGCCGAGCGGGCCCTTCTCGTAGGGCAGGAAACCGACCGGCTCTCCCCCCTCGCGCAGAACCGCCACCTGCACCCCGGGCCGGTGACGGGCCACACCGGACGCGAACTCCGGTGACAGGAAGGGATTCTGGTAGTCGGGCGCGTCGTCCATGATCTCGTGCCAGACAGCGCGCAGGGACGAGCTCAGTTCCTCGGGTCTGTGCGTGGTGATGTTCACCGTGCGATCGACCGCCCTTCCGCAGGGGCGCGTGGATCAGTGACCGTGCGGATCATGCACATCGTGTACGGCGTGCGGTGCAGCATGGGCCCCCCTTTTCCCCCATGGGGCTCAAAGGTCGCGAAACAGTACGCACGCTGTCAAGAGTGCTTCCCGCAGCTTCGGTTCGAGGTCTTGAGTCGTGGTGCTGTCACACCTTCGGCGCGGGCCGCGTCAGACAGGCAGTGGATCAATTCCACGTCACGAAAAGCCAGTTGAGGGCCGCGCCGGCCCGCGAGTCGAGGAGTTCTCGATGTCTGTCGCCTTTGTCGTCGTCACCGTGGTCGCCGCCGCCATGACCGCCTTCTCCGCCGTCTCCGTCTTCGCCCGCGCCGAGTGGGTGGTGAAGCCGATCGCGGACTACGGCGTCCCCGCCGGATGGCTGCCGTGGCTGGGCGCGGCGAAGGCCGCGGGGGCGGTGGGCCTGCTGGTCGGGCTCGCGGTGCCGGCCGTCGGGATCGCGGCCGGGATCGGCCTCGTCCTGTACTTCGCGGGGGCCGTGGTCACGGTGGTGCGGGCCCGCTGGTTCAGCCACGTGCCGTTCCCGCTGCTGTACGCGGCGCCGGTCGTCGCCGCTCTCGTCCTCGTGTGACCCGGTGCCGGTCGGTGGTCCGGCGCTACTGGATCCGTGCGTGTACGTGCATGTCGTGCCAGCCGTCGGTGTGCAGCGCGGAACTGCGGCGGGTGCCCTCCAGCGGATAGCCGGACTTCTCGGCGACCCGGCACGAGGCCTCGTTGCGGGTGGAGTGCAGCAGGTCGATGCGGTGGAAGCCGGCCCCCAGGGCCCAGTCCGTCATGGCGTTCAGCGCCCGGGGGGCCACGCCGAGCCCACGGGCACCCGGCAGCACCCAGTAGCCGATCTCGGCGAGTCCCTCCCACAGGTCCACGGTCCGCAGCGCCATCCGCCCGAGCCGCTCGCCGTCGGCGGCCCTGGTCACCATCCACTGGGCGCCGCTCTCCTCGCGCCAGGCCCCGCGCACCGACTCGATCCAGTCGCGCGCCTCGTCCGGGGAGTCCATGGTGCGGATGTTCCAGTGGCTCAGGGCCGGGTCCTCGAAGGCTTCGTGGATCGTCTCGGCGTCGGCCAACTCGAAGGGTCGGAGCAGGAGTTCCCCGTCGGCGGTGCGCAAGGTCGGCTGCGGGACGGAGGAGAGCGTGCCGGGCGGGATCGTGTGCTTCGTCGTGAACGGCATGATCCGCATGATGGCGGGAGCGGTGCGGGGGCGCATCCGGATTCCGGACCGGCCGAGACCGACGGACCCCTTGTTGCACCATGTGCACGCCCGTTGCGCGTCTCCTGTTAGCGTCGGCCACAGCCCGCCCCCGCCGCGCAAGGAGCCACCCCGTGACAGCCCCGCACCGCCCCGAGGTGATCTGCCTCGGCGAGACCATGGCGCAGCTCACCCCGGCCGACGGCGCCGGTCTCGAGCACAGCCGGGAGATCCGGCTCGCGGTCGCGGGCGCCGAGTCGACCGTCGCGCAGTACCTCGCCGACCTGGGGCACCGCACGGCCTGGGTGAGCCGGGTCGGCGACGACCCGTTCGGGCGGCGGATCACCGCGACGGTCGCGGCCCGCGGGGTGCGCGTAGACGGCGTGGCCGTGGACCCGCTCGCGCCCACCGGCGTCTACTTCAAGGATCCGGGGCCCGACGGCACCACCCGCGTGCACTACTACCGCCGCGGCTCGGCCGCCTCCCGGATGACGTCCTCCGACGCCGACCGGATCGACCTGGACGGCGTACGACTGCTGCACCTGACCGGGATCACCCCGGCCCTTTCCGCCGGCTGCGCGGACCTCGTCCACACCCTCGCCGAACGAGCCCCGGACCACGGCACCCTGCTCTCCTTCGACCTCAACTACCGCCCCGCACTGTGGAGTTCACGCGAGGAGGCGGCCGACGCGCTGCTCACCCTGGCCCGCCGTGCCGACATCGTGCTCGTCGGGCGCGACGAGGGCGAGGCCCTCTGGGGCACCGCCACCGCCGAGGAACTGCACGCCCGTCTCGCGCCGCGCGGCACCCTCGTGGTGAAGGACGGCGCGGTCGGCGCCACCGAATTCACCGACGGGACAACCGAGTTCGTGGCCGCGCCCGCCGTCGACGTCGTCGAGGCCGTCGGCGCGGGGGACGCCTTCGCCGCCGGATACCTCGGCGCGCTGCTCGCCGGGGACGCGCCGCGCGACCGCCTCGCCCTCGGCCACCGGCTCGCCGGGCGCACCCTGCGCAGCATCGAGGACTACGTACCGGCCGAAGGCGTGTGACCGGGTGTCGCAGACCGTACGGCGGGCCGTCGACATCCTGGAGTTCGTCGCCCGCGCCCCCCGCACCCAGACCGAGGTCGGCGCCCATCTGGGTGTGCACCGCTCGACGGCGCTGCGCCTGCTGGAGTCGCTCACCGAGGGCGGCCTCGCGCGCCGGCTGCCCGACGGCCGGTACGCGGTCGGGCACCGACTCGCCGGGCTCGCCCAACTCGCCCTGGAACAGTTCGGGTTGCGCGACATCGCGAGCCCGCACCTGCGCGCCCTCGGCGAACGCCGCGGGCACACCGTGCACCTCGCCGCCCTGGAGGGCGACCGGATCGTCTACGCCGACAAGATCGACCCGGTGGACGGGGTGCGGCTCTACGCCGAGATCGGCCGGCCCGTGCGGCTGCACACCGCCGGGGTCGCCAAGGCGATCCTCGCCCACCTGCCCCGCGAGCGGGCCGAACTCCTGCTGGTGGACTGCGACTTCGCGCCGCGCACCGCGACCACCCTCACCGACCCGGACGCGTACCGCGCGGCGCTCGACGCGACGCGGGCGCGCGGCTGGGCCGTCGACGACGGCGAGTACGAGGACTACGTGAACTGCGTCGCCGTCCCCGTGCGGGACCATGGCGGCGAGGTGGTCGCGGCCGTGTCGGTGACCGCGCTCAAGGCCCGCGCGGACCTCGACGCGCTGGTTCGTGACGTGCTGCCCGACCTGCTGACCACCGCCGAGACGATCTCCGAGGAACTGGGATGGCGAGCGTGAATCCGATGACCGACAAGGCACCGACGTCCTTCGACGAGCTGTTCGCCGGGGTGCCGGTGATGGCGATCCTGCGCGGCATGTCCGCCGAGAGGTCCGTCGAACTCGCCGTACGCGCATGGGACCTGGGCATCAAGTGTGTCGAGGTACCGGTGCAGAGCGAGGAGGCGGCGCGGGTGCTCGCCGCGGTGGTGGCCGCCGGGGCCGAGCGGGGCAAACCGGTGGGCGCGGGCACGGTGACCACGGCCGAGCGGCTCGGCTGGGCCGCGGCCGCGGGCGCCGCGTTCACGGTGGCGCCGGGGCTCGACAAGCGGGTGGCGCGGGACAGCATCGACGCGGGCCTGCCGCATCTGCCCGGGGTGGCCACGGCCACCGATGTGCAGGCGGCGCGGGCGCTCGGCCTCGACTGGCTGAAGGCGTTCCCGGCGAGCGTGCTGGGCGTGGACTGGTTCCGGGCGATGCGCGGGCCGTTCCCCGAGGTGCCGTTCGTGGCGACCGGGGGCATGGACGCGGGGAACGCGGCGGCCTACCTCGAAGCCGGGGCGCGGGTGGTCGCCGTGGGCTCGGCGTTGGAGGACCCCGCACAACTGTCCCGGCTGACCGAGCTGCTCGCCCCCTGAGAGCTGCGCGCAGCGCATGCTTCAGGGGCGCGGGGAACTGCGCGAGAAGCCCCACACACCCGCACACGCCGACGAGACCGCACCCGCACCCGCACCCGCACCCGCACCCGCCGACGAGACCGCACCCGGCAACCGCGCAGGAACCCCCCGCACCCGCCGGACGGCTACCGCAGCTCGTCCGGGCACGGCGTGCCCCGCGACCACCACTTGTAGGGCGCCGCCAGGTGATACGTGCCGGCACGCGGGGCGACCAGCTCCGTCCACTGGTCGCCGGACGCGTCCTCCTCGGTCTCGAACAGGCACCCGTGCACGTTCTCGTACCGCTTCGGCGAGAACTCGTCGCTCTCCCGGGCCCGCTTCGAGGCCTCGGTCTCCCTCGGCGCCTCCAGCGCCTTGCCGTCCGCGTCGACGACGGCCAGCCAGGGCGAGTACGGGACGCGGATGAGCACCCGGCCCGGCTTGGTCACCTCGATGGTCAGCTCGGCCTGCTCGGCGGCGTCCACGGCCGCGTTCGGCTCGGCCAGCGGCGTCGGGTCGGTGACGGCGAACAGCTGCCAGTTGTCGTCGCCCCAGACCTGCTTCAGATACGGCAGCCCGCGCTGCACCAGCTCCCGCTCACGCTCGCCGCCGTCACCGTCCGGTTCGCCCTTGGGGAGGACGACGTAGTGCACGGCCCAGCGCTTGAGCCACTGGTGATAGTTGGCCGAGTTGAGCGTGTCGTCGTAGAAGAGCGGGTTGCGCTTCATATCGGCCTGCCGGGTCCAGCCGCGGGCCAGGTTCACGTACGGGGCGAGCGCGGACGCCTCCCGGTGCGAACGGGCGGGAACGACCTCGACGCGGCCGCGCTCGGCCTTGACCTGCTGGAGTTCGTTGACGAGCGGGGCCAGTTCGCGGGCCCAGGAGGCGGCCGGGATCGTGTGCACGACGTCGTAGGCCAACTTGCCTCCGACCCACCCGTTGAACCCGATGAACGCGATCACGGTGACGTACCACTTGCGTGAACGCGGCACCGTGAACGGCAGGGCGGCGAGCAGCGCGACGCCCGCGAAGAGCATCGGCAGACGCGTGATGTTGGTGCCGATCTGCGAGTTGACCAGCCACACGAGCAGCACGGACACGGTGTAGACGGCGGAGGTGATCCGGACCGTCACCCACTCCTTCGGAACGAGGAAGTGGACGAGGGCGCCGTAGACGAGCGGCAGCAGCGCCGACAGGAACGGCATCGGCTGGGTGCCCGAGAACGGGAACAGCCACGCGGACAGCCCGACCACGGCGGCGGGCGCGAGTCCGAGCGCGTACGCGCCGGGCCGCCGCTTCTGCAGGAAGAGCGCGACGGCGACCAGCCCCACGAACAGGCCCGCCACCGGTGAAGAGGCCGTCGCGAGCCCGGCCAGCGGGGCGGCGACGACGGCCTTCGCCCACCGCTTGTGACGCCAGCGGTACGGCCAGCAGAACACGGCGGCGACCGCCGCGAGCCCGAACATCATGCCGAGCCCGAAGGTGACGCGCCCCGACGCCCCGTTGCACACCAGGGCGAAGACGCCGGCGAGCGCGGGCCACAGGGGTCTCGCCACGACGCGCGCGCGGGTCAGGAGGAGAGTCAGCAGGGCGGCGGACAGGGTGCCCGCGACGATCATCGTCGTACGGACACCGAGCACGGCCATCAGGTACGGCGACACCACGCTGTACGAGACGGGGTGCATGCCGCCGTACCAGGCGAGGTTGTACGCGGAGTCGGGGTGCTGGCCGACGAACTCGGCCCAGGCGTCCTGAGCCGCGAGGTCACCGCCGCTGTTCGCGAACGTGAAGAACCAGATGAGGTGCAGCACCGCCGCGAGGGCGGTGGCGACGACGACCGGATGCCGATGGGCACGGTCCGTCCAGGAGGGCGCACCGTCACCGTCGGCGGGAGACGCGGACGGCTTTTGGCCCCCCGGCTCTCCGGCGCGGGGATGTATTCGTACGCCCCCCGCGCCCGGCTCGGCGTCATCAGGGAGCGTCGACTCCGTTGTGGTCACTGCTGACACTCCCGTACGTACCGTCGTTACCGACCGAGGGAACGTCCCGGCTCTGCCCCGGTCTCGCGACGCTAGCACGGGTCCTGCGGGCCGATGCCGCGGGATGGTTCCGCACGTGGCCCGCGCGCACCGGCTCTTCCTGACGGCACACTCTTCGGTGGCGCCCCGCGGATGTGTCACGCGTCGGGCATCGCCTCAGCACTGAATAGCGTCTACAGAACCGACCACGTTCCCCGACCGAGACGGACACGCTCAGTGCACTCCACCGAACTGCCCGCCCCCGGCAACGCCCTCGGCGCAGGCACTCCCGCCGAGCGTCGCGTCCCCGTGCCGTGGCACGTTCGCCACCGGATGCCGCTCCTGGTCACCGCGTGCACGGTGCCGCTGTACGGGCTGTGGTGGGCGGTCTTCGCGACCGGCGGCGGAGACCTCGCGGCCCAGGTGGCGTGGGCGGAATTCGCGCGGCAGTACCCGGGATACGCGTACAACCTGTTCTGGTACGGCGGTCTGCACACGGCGAACTACAGCGTGATCTCGCCCTACGTGATGGCGGCCATCGGTGTCGTCCCGATGACGCTGCTGTCCGGGCTCGCGTCCTCGTGGCTCGCCGGCGTGCTGATGCTCCGCGCCAAGGTGCGCCGGCCCCTGGCACCGGCGCTGGTCGCCGCTTTCTGTCTGTGGTGCCAGGTGGTGTCGGGACGTTCCACCTTCATGCTCGGCGTGGCCTTCGGGCTCGCGGCGGTCGTCGTCCTCGCGGGCGGACACGGCGCCGCGCGCCTCTCGGTCTCGGCCCTGTGCGCGGCGGTGTCGACGATGGCCAGTCCGGTGGCCGGCCTGTTCCTCGTCGTGGTCGGCGCCGCCCATCTGCTGACCCGCGACGGGAGCCGGGCGGCGTCGCTGCTCGTCCCTCCGGTCGTCGTCGTCGCCCTGACCACGTGGCTGTTCCCCTTCAAGGGCGAGCAACCGATGCCGTTCGGGCGGATCTGGCCGCCCGTTCTGCTGTGTGCCGTGATCCTGCTGACGGCACCGCGCGCGTGGCGCCTGCTGAGATGCGGGGCTGCCGTGTACGCGCTCGGGGTGGTCCTCACCTTCTTCGTCACCTCGCCCGTCGGAACGAATGTCGAGCGCCTCACGGAACTGGCCGCGCCACCGGCCCTGCTGGCCATCGCCCTGCACGGGTTCCACGGTGCCGAGGGCGGTTCCCCGGCCGGCGGACCGTTCACACCACGGCGCCGGCGGGCGGTCTGCGTCGTCGCTCTGTGTCTCTCCCTGACCTGGCTGTCGGGCAAGACGATCGCCGACATCAGGGCCAACACGGAGGTTCCGGCCTGGGCGGTGCGGACGAGCGGCGTCGTCACCGAGCTCAAGCGACTGGGCGCCGAGCGCACACGCGTCGAGGTGGTGCCCGCCCGCGACCACCGCGAAGCGGCCGTCCTCGCCCCGTACATAAACATGGCCCGCGGCTGGAACCGCCAGGCCGACGTCGAACGCGGGCGGCTCTTCTACGACGGGAACGGCGGCACGAACGTGCCGGAGGGTTCGTTCACCTCGGCCTCCTACCGCGCCTGGCTCGACCACTGGGCCGTGGGTTTCGTGGTCCTCCCCAAGGGGGCGCCCGACGGCCCGGCGAAGCTGGAGCACGCCCTGGTCATGAGCGAGCCGCGCTACCTGAAGCAGGTGTGGCACGACGCCAACTGGCAGATCTACCGCGTGCGGGACGCCGTGCCCCTCGTGGATCCGCCCGCTTCGGTGGCGAGTTCCGACGGAGCGAACCTGGTCGTGTCGATGCCGAAGGCAGGATCCGTCACCGTGCGGATCGCCTACTCACCCTGGCTGTGGGCGGATGCCGGCTGCCTGGCACCGTCCGGAGAGTTCACCCGCCTGACGGTGAAGGCCCCGGGCACGGTCCGGATCAGCTCCGCCTACGGCGGGCCCTCGGGGAAGGGCGTGCGGTGTGCCCCGGGGACTGAAGGGGAGAACGAACGAGCGCCCGCCGGTCGGTGACCGGCGGGCGCTCCCTCCCTGCTCCTGCTCCTGCTCCCTGCTCCTGCTCCCGCTCCCGCTCCCGCTCCCGCTCAGCCGACCCTGCGGAGCTTCGCGCCGAAGCCCGGCTCCGTGAGGTCCTTCTGGAGTGCCACCGGGACCTCGACGGCGTCGGCGTCGTTCTTGCCGTCGCCGACGCTCAGGACGCCGACCTGCGTGCCCGCCTTCGCCGAGTGCGGGATCGTCTTGCCCTTCTGCTCGTCCAGCGTCAGCCGGACCGTCAGGCCCGACCAGCCGACGGCGGAGACGTCCTTCGTGGCGACGACCGGGGTGGTGCCGCCCAGGCCGTCGTCGACCTGGCCGACGACGTCGCCCTTCTTCACGACGGTCTTGGCGGTGAGCGCGCTCTGCCCCGACTCGATCAGCTTCTTGACGACGCCGGTGACCTCGTCGATGTTGGCGGTGCCGTTGCGGCCGTACTGGCCGAGGGCCGCGCCGATGATCGTCTGCGTCTTGCCGTCGACCTTCCTCTCCGCGGCGAACAGGATGTTGCCGCCCGCCGCGGTGGTGGTGCCGGTCTTGATGCCGATGGCGACGGTCGGGACGAGCCCGAAGAAGTTGTTCTGCTTGTCGCCGTTGAGGTCCACGTAGCTGGGCTGGCGGGAGATCTCCTTGAAGACCGGGTTCTCCATCGCGGCACGGCCGAGCTTCACCAGGTCCTGCGCGGTGGAGACGGTCGTCTTGTCGAGGCCGCTGGGGTCCGTGTAGGTGGTGCTCTTCATGCCCAGCTCCTTGGCGGTCTTGTTCATCTTGTCGACGAACGCGTCCTCGGAGGAGCTCTTGGTGTCCCAGCGCGCGAGCAGCTTGGCGATGTTGTTCGCGGACGGCAGCATGACCGCCTGAAGGGCCTCGTACTCGCTGATCTGCTGGCCCTCGGTGACCTTCACGACCGACTCGTTCTCGGCCTTGCCGGTCTCGTAGTGCTTCTGCGCGGCCGCGTCGACCGGGATCTTCGGGCCCTTCTCACCCGGCTTCAACGGGTGGTCGCGCAGGATCAGATAGACCGTCATCACCTTGGCGATACTGGCGATCGGTACGGGCTTCTGGTTGCCGGACGTGCCGAACGTACCGATGCCGTTGACGTCCATGGCCGCCTGCCCCTGGCTCGGCCACGGCACGGACGGCTTGCCGCCCTCGAAGGAGACGGTCTCCTGCGCGGTGAGGTCGAGCGTCGGGGTCGGCAGTGGGCGCACGGCCTGTACGACTGCAAACACGACCACGAGCAGCAGGACCAGCGGCGTCCAGACCTTGACCCGGCGCACGGTGGTGCGGACCCGGGTCTCCGGGGGCGGCGGGGTGTTGGTCAGCTCGGCCAGCAGGTCCAGCGGCGGCTTGGGCGGCAGGGGCTGCTGGGTGGTCCGCTCCGGGGCGGGGGGCTCCGCCGGTTGACCGGTCGACTTCTTGCCGGTGCCGGGTGCGGCGGGCGCGCCGGGTGCGGCCTTGTCGTCCAGCGGCTTGAGCGGCACGAACCTGCTGGTCCGCTCGGCCTCCGACTCCTCGGTCCCACTGGCTTTCGCCCACGACGGCTTGGCGTCGGACGGCTTCGCGTCGGACGGCTTGGCTTCAGGCGTCTTCGCGCCGGGCGCCTTGAGCATGGTGGTCGGCTGGTCGACCAGCGGCGCGACGGCCTTGAACACGGTGGTGGGCTGATCGGTGCCCTGAGCCTTGGCGGCGTCGGGCTCGGGCTCGGCGGCCCCGGCGTCGGTGGCGTCGGTGGCGTCGGCTTCGTCGTCGGAGGTGTCGGGCTTCGACTCGGCGGGCTTCGCATCCGCTACCGCGGACGGCTCGGGCTTGTCCTCATCGTCACTGTCAGCGTCGCCATCGCCATCGCCATCGCCATCGCCGTCATCGTCACCGGCGGGCGGCTTCGATGCCGCCGCAGGCTCCTCGGGCGCGGCCGACTCCGGCTCGGCATCCGCGTCGCTGACCGAGTCGTCCGCAACGGCCGACTCGGCCTCGGCGGCATCCGCGTCGACCGTCGGCTCAGTCTCGGGCTCGGCCGCGGCCGCGGCCGCGGCCGGCTCGGGACGATCCGTGGCGTCGTCGTCCGAAGCCTCGGCGGCGCCGGAGTCCTCCGCGACAGCAGCCACCGGCTCCCCGGCCTCACCACTCGGGTCGGACTCGGACTCGGGCTCGGACTCGGATTCGGTCTCCGCGTCCGCGTCCGCGCTCGGCGCGGCCTCGGCGTCGGTGCCGGCCTCATCGGCGTCACCGGACCCGTCCGCGTCCGACTCGGCGCCACCGTCCCCGCCGGAGACCCACGCGGCCACCGCGGCCCTCAGCCGCGCGTCACCGGCCGCCTCGGACGGGGAACCCGCCTCACCGGCCTCCTCCGCGGCAGCGGCCGGCCCGGACCCGGCGTCCGCCGCCGCGACATCGCGGACCGAGAACACCGCCGTCGCCTGATCCACGCCCGACGCCGACGGGGTCTCCCGCGCCACCGCAATGCGCGGATCCCGCTTGTCCGGGACCGGCCCGCCCGACGCCTTCTGCTCTTCGCCCGACCTGTCGGGGGTCCCCGCCACCAATGCCTCCTCGACCGCTGACCACTACGCGCCGGCGCAAACCAGCACTGTCCGAACCATGTACCAGTGTCCTGTGTGGGGTCTTCACCCACGTGGTAGACGAGAACGACATACCTACTGGTTCCCGCCCAAAGCCCCCACGCACCCTCGACAAGCCAATGTGAGAGGGGTCACCCTGTCATTCATCCACGCGGGGAGGCATGGATGGGCAGGAGCCGCAGAACACTTCCGGAGGAGCTTCTGCTGCTGGCGCTGGACCCGACCACGGGTACCACCGCACAGCCGCAGTCGCTCGACCTAGGTCTGGCCGGAGCACAGCTAGTAGAGCTGGCGCTGGCCGGACGGATAGCCCCAGACGGGGATCGTATCGCCGTGGTGGCACCACGGCCGACCGGAGATCCGACTCTGGACTGCGCGTTGGAGTTGCTGCGAAGGCGCGGCGCTCCTGTGCGGGCGGTCCACTGGATTGGCGGGCCACGACTGGGGCTTCGCCAGACCTACCTCTCGCACCTGGAGCGGTGCGGCATGGTGCATGCCGTGGCGGGACAGATGTGCGGGGTACTGCCGACGACTCGCTACCAGGCGACGGACACGGCTATCAGCCGGGAGATCAGGTCCCGGCTGGATTCAGCGATCCGTACCGGCGTTCCGCCGGACCCACGGACCGCGGCGCTCGCCGCGCTGGCCCACGCGGTCGGACTCGGCAAGCACCTGTACCCGGGGAACGAGGGACGATCGTCCCGCTCCCGGCTGCGGGATCTGATCAGGCACGACCCCATGGGCGGCCTCGTGGCGCACGCCGTGATGGACGTCCAGAACGGTGTGGCCGCTCAGCCACGCCGCTCGCCCGCCGCCCCGGCGGGCCGGGGCGCACCGGAACCCGCGAGCGGCGTTCCGATGCAACAGCAGCGCCGCGGATCCATGGCGCGCGCCGTCGCCCACTAGTGAGCCGGCGACACCAGCACCACGCGTAACCGAAGCACTACTCGCACCACCCGCAACAGCGCCGCACCGCAGTCCCCAAAGACCCGGTTCGGGAGCCGCTGTACCGCGCGGGGCGATGCACCGGACATCCGTTCATCGAGCGGGTGCCCGGCCGTCGCCCCGCGCGGTCGCGTGTGCGCGTCGCGTTCGCACAGGGTGTCCCCCGGGGCCCGCGACGGGTGCGTATCCCGTGCATATCCGCTGTTTGCCAGCGCTTGACGCCTGTTGGTGGCAATCTGCTCAGCAGCAGATACGCAACGTACAAAAAAATGCACGCAGCCGGAGGTGCACGTCCCGTGGCGTCCAACGTCAATCCCACCGTCAGGCGACGCCGGTTGGGCCAAGAGCTGCGCAGGCTCCGCGAGCTCAAGGGCATGACCGCCGAAGAGGTCGCCGAGCGCCTGCTGGTGTCACAGTCGAAGATCAGCCGCCTGGAGAACGGGCGGCGCAGCATCAGCCAGCGCGACGTCCGCGACCTGTGCGGGGTGTACGAGGTCGAGGACCATCGGATCGTCGACTCGCTGATGCAGATGGCCAAGGACTCGCGCCAGCAGGGCTGGTGGCACTCCTTCGGCGACATCCCGTACAGCGTCTACATCGGCCTGGAGACGGACGCGGCGAGTCTCCGCGTCTACGACCCCCAGGTCGTCCCCGGCCTGCTGCAGACCCGGGGCTACGCCGAGGCGCTCATCAACGGCGCACTGCCGGAGACGACCCAGTCGGACATCGACAAGCGCGTCCAGGTCCGTATGCGCCGCCAGGAGCGCATCCAGGCGGCCGACCAGCCGCTGCGCCTGTGGACGGTCCTCGACGAGGCGGCGCTGAAGCGGACGGTCGGCGGCAAGAACGTCATGCGCGAGCAGTTGGAGCACCTGGTCGAGCAGTCCCAACTGCCGCACGTCACCGTGCAGGTCATCCCGTTCGAGATGGGCGCGCACCCGGGTCTGAACGGGCAGTACGCGATTCTGGAGTTCCCCGACGCGGCGGATTCCAGCGTGGTCTACATCGAGGGCGTCACCAGCGACCTGTATCTGGAGAAGGCCAACGACGTGCAGAAGTACAGCGTCATGTACGAGCATCTGCGGGCACAGGCGCTGAATGTGGAGCAATCGCGACAGTTCATCTCGGAGATCGCGAAGGAGTACGCACGCTGACGATCTTCGGAGGCAATTTCCGGAAGGTCGGATTCCGTCACCGATTCGCCGGTTTTCATGCCTCCGAGGCAAAGGCGCCGCACGGTACACCTTCGACTCCGCATGGCGGAAGACCTCTATGGAATATGCCATCCGGTTGAGTGAATGGCCGCTTCACGCACCCAAGTTGGCGAGTAGCGTCGATCACGCCATCAAGACACGATCGTTGGCGAGAACCGCTCTGGATCACCGAGCGGGGCTGCAATTCGACCACTGGCTAGACCGGAGCAAACATGGCCATCCAGCAAGGCACCGCGGATTCCTGGATCAAGTCCTCGTATTCCACGGGCAACGGAGCGTGTGTAGAGGTCAAGTCCCCCGTGCTGCACGCCATCGCGGTGCGGGACTCGAAGGTCACGGAAGGGCCTTCGATCGGCTTCGCCCCCGACTCGTGGAATGCGTTCGTGCACGAGGTGAGCACGGGAGCGTTCTGACAGGCAGAACGGAGGAGTACCGAGACACTGACGTACCGAAGCACCACGGCACAACAATCGCATATGCACCATCAAGCACCACCGCATCACTGCATCACCGCATCACCGCATCACTGCATCACTGCATCACCGCATCACTGTTGGAGCCCTCTCGACTGGTTCGCCGTCCTGGCCGAGGGGGCTCGGCCGTGTCCGCGTACGGTTCGCTGCCGGCTCCGCTCCCGGCAGCCGCTCCCGTCAGCGGAGCCGGTCGACGTAGCGGTCGGTCCCCGGCACCGTCGGGACGAACGGCGCCATCAGCTCCACCCGCGCCCCGAGCCCCGCGCCCGCCACCTGGTCCCCGAGACCCGTGAAGCGCTCCTGCCAGCATTCGCGCGGATCCGACTCCAGGAACCACAGCAGGGTCAGCCGGGTGTCGACGCCCTCGACCTGCTTCACGTACGTCATCCTGTCGCCCGGCAGCGGTGTGGGCCGGAAGATCGTGACCATCGCGGCCGGTGAGCCCGCGAGCGCCTTCGGCAGATGGCGGGACCTGAGCCACTCCAGCAGCTCCTCGCGCTGCTCGGCGAGTTCCACGTCGACGACCTCCAGCACCAGGCCCGCGTACGGGTGGTCGAGGGCGTGGAAGTCGCGGGGGCCCGCCGCGCCGTCGCGGTACACGGTCGCCGCGTGGTCCTGGAAGGCCGTGAAGACGTGGGTGCGGTCCTGGTAGACGCGACCGTCGCGGTTGAGCCGCTTGTTGATGCCGACGGTCCACTTCATGTGCTCGTCGTAGCGGCCCTCGGTGACCCAGTACGTGGAGAGGTAGCAGCCCGCGGTGACCGGCTCGGCGACCGCCGACTTCTCCGGGTAGCGCAGGAGTTGGAGATCCCGGGTGGCGACCCAGCGGCGCCCGGCGTACATCCAGGGCATCGCCATCGCGCCGGCGTAGTAGTGGTCGTCCTCGTACCAGCGGTTGTACGCGTACTCGTGACCCGGATGCGGTTCGACCATGGTGATCAGGGCGTGCCCCGGGCGCACCCCGTACGGGCCGACGGCCGCCAGTTCCGCGTACGTGTCGCTGCGGGTGTCGCCGTGGGTCTCACTCATGTCGCTGCCCTTTCGCCGTGAGGGTTCCGACTTCCGCGCCGTGCCCATACTCTGACGCCCCGTCAGATAGAAGGCCAGAGCCGGGAGGCAACCGATGGGGAACGGTGGACTGCTCGCCGGAAGGACCGTGATCGTCTCGGGGGTCGGCGCCGGGCTCGGCCACCAGGTGGCGGCGGCCGTGCTGCGCGACGGCGGCAACGCCGTGCTCGGGGCGCGCACCGAGGCCAACCTGGCCAAAGCGGCCGGGGAGTTGGACCCCGGGGGCGCCCGGACCGCGTACCGGGCGACGGACATCGGCGACGAGGGGCAGTGCGAGGCGCTGGTGGCACTGGCGCGCGAGCGGTTCGGCTCCGTGGACGCGGTGGTCCACGTCGCGGCCTGGGACAGCTACTTCGGCGGCCTGGAGGACGCGGACTTCGCGACCTGGAGCCAGGTGATCGACGTGAACCTGCTCGGGACGCTGCGGATGACCCGGGCCTGCCTGCCCGCCCTCAAGGAGCGCGGCGGCTCGGTCGTCATCATCGGGACCCAGTCGGCGGTGGCCGCGCCGTCCCAGGTGCGGCAGGCGGCGTACGCGGCGTCCAAGGGTGCGCTGACGAGCGCGATGTACTCCCTGGCACGGGAGCTCGGGCCGCACCGGATCCGGGTGAACACGGTGCTGCCGGGCTGGATGTGGGGCCCGCCGGTGCAGGCCTACGTCCAGTTCACGGCGCAGACCGAGGGCGTGCCGGAGGACGAGGTCCTGTCCCGGCTCACCGAACGGATGGCCCTGCCGGAGCTCGCCACGGACGGCGATGTCGCGGACGCGGCGGCCTTCCTGACCTCGGACCGCGCACGAGCCATCACCGGCCAGCAGTTACTGGTGAACGCCGGCGAGCTCATGCACTGAACTCGTTCACTCACGAAGGGAGTTGGGCTCCTTTCACGCGACCGCACGGGACCCGCATCCCGTGCGGTCTTTCGCGTTGCGCGACTACTGACGAAGTGCCCGCCCATCGTGTGGCCGACGTCACGTTCACGACAACTCCCCACCTGGTCACGAAAATGCAAAATCGTTCGACTTGCTGATCTCGGTTCACATCCATGACCGTCAGGACCCTTGACCGGCCCACCGAACAAGGGGTTCAATCCCCCAAGTCCCCACTCCCGCACGGGGGCGCCCGCTGGAACGGACGTACTGACGAAGAGCCGCAACGTTCACAAGGCGGACCCCTGGAGGGGGCACATGAACAGTCTCGACTGGGTCGTGCTCATCGGCTACTTCGGCGTGATGGTCGCGATCGGCGTCTGGTCCCACAAGCGTGTGGACAACGTCTCCGACTTCTTCACGGCCGGCGGAAAGATGCCCTGGTGGCTTTCCGGCATCTCGCACCACATGTCCGGCTACAGCGCGGTGATGTTCACCGGCTACGCCGGTATCGCGTACACGTACGGCGTGACGTCCTTCGTCACCTGGTCCTTCCCCATCGCGCTCGGCATCGCCATCGGCGCGAACCTGTTCGCGCCCCGCGTCAACCGGCTGCGCTCGCGGCTCCACGTGGCGTCGCCGCTGGAGTACCTGAAGAACCGCTACAACCTGCCGACCCAGCAGGCGCTCGCCTGGTCCGGCATGCTGCTGAAGATCGTGGACGTGGCGGCGAAGTGGGCGGCCATCGCCACCCTGCTCTCGGTGTTCACGGGCATCTCGCTGAACCAGGGCATCTTCATCACCGGCGCCATCACGGCCGTCTACTGCACCATCGGCGGTCTGTGGGCGGACGCCCTCACGGAGCTGGGGCAGTTCATCATCCAGCTGCTGGCCGGCGTCTCGATGTTCGTCGCCGTCGTGGTCAAGCTCGACGACAAGAACATCGGCTTCCTCGACGCCTGGAACCGGCCCGAACTGCACGGCCACGACAAGCCGCTCGTCGGTCAGTACGGCGCGGTGTTCCTGATCGCGTTCCTGTTCATCAAGCTCTTCGAGTACAACGGCGGCATGCTCAACCAGGCCCAGCGCTACATGGCGACGGCCACGCCGAAGGAGGCGACGCGCTCGGCCCGGCTCTCGGCGATCCTGTGGCTGGTGTGGCCGGTCGTGCTGTTCTTCCCCATGTGGATGTCGCCGCTGCTCGTGAACGCGCAGAAGCCCGACGGCTCGGACTCGTACGGCCTGATGACCGAACAGCTGCTGCCGCACGGCCTGTTGGGCCTCGTCATCGTCGGCTTCTTCTCGCACACGATGGCCATGTGCTCCTCGGACGCCAACGCCATCGCGGCCGTCTTCACCCGTGACGTCGCTCCGGTGATCTCGGCGAAGGCGCGCGCCTGGAACGAGCGCAAGGGCCTGATCGCCGCCCGCCTCACGACGGTGATCTTCCTCGGGCTCTCCATGGCGGTGGCCACGCAGGTCAACTCGCCGACCTTCAAGGACATCATCACCGTCGTCATCAAGTGGGTCGCGGGGCTGATGGGCCCGATCGCGATCCCGATGATGCTGGGTCTGCTGCGGCCGTTCCGCAAGTCCGGGCCGACCGCCGCGCTCACCAGCTGGGCCATGGGTCTGTTCGCCTTCTGGCTGGTCAACTACCCGATCAGCTGGAACGTCGAGGGCGGCGTCCCGCTCCAGTACCAGGTGTCGATCCCGCTGGCCGTCTCGCTGATCCTCTACATCGGCATCGGCTTCATCAAGCCGGAGGACACCCCGGAGCGCGACGACATCATCGAGCGCATCAACACCGACGGCCCCGACTCGGCCGGCGCGGCGGCGGTACCGGCCCCCGCGGCCGCCCAGGACGACGTCCAGCGTCTCTAGGTCGGATCGCGGCTGACGGCCGGTGGCCCTGAGCGAGCGAAGCTCGCTTCAGGGGCGCGGGGAACTGCGCGAGAAGCCCCACCGGCCGTCAGCCGCGAACGAGTCAGCAACCCGGCAGACGAGAAGGCGCTACGCCCGCGGATACCGGGTCAGCCAACCCCCCGACGCCCCGGCAGGGCCGTGCAGGGCCGCCCCCTGCGTCATCTCCATGGCGAAGTCGTCGGCCAGTTCGAGCATCGTCGCCCGCCCCTCCAGCTCGACCACCCAGGCCGGCGGCAACGCGGTCTCCCCGTGCAGCGCCCCGAGCAGCCCACCGCACAGCGCCCCCACCGCGGCGGAAGGACCGTCGTGCTGGACGGCGAGGCCCAGCCCGTGCCGGACGTCCTCGCCGACCAGCGCGCAGTACACGGCCGCGGCGAGCGCCCCCACCGCCCCGCCGTCGTCCACGAGTTCACCGACCCGCGCCGCGTTCGGCATCCCCTGCCGCACCGCGCCGAGCGCGTGCTTGAGGGCGTCCACGACCGGCGGATGCCCGGGGCGGGCGGCGAGCAGGGCGAGGGCACGCTGGACGGCGGCGTCCATCGAGTCACCGCGCGCCAGGGCGTGCACGATCACGGCGTACGCGCCCGCGGACAGGTACGCCTCGGGGGCGCCGTGCGTGTGGACGGCGCACTCGACGGCCAGCTGGAGCACGAGCTGCGGCTCCCAGCCGACCAGCAGCCCGAACCCGGCGGAGCGGGTCGCCGCCTCCGGGCCCGCCGCGTCGGGGTTCTTCGGCTTGTCCACGGTGCCCATGACGTCGTTGCCGAGCCCGAGCAGGCAGGCGGAGGACGCGCCGCGGCGGGAGTACAGCCACTCCTCGCGGGCCAGCCAGCCGTCCTCCTTGCGGCGCTCGTCGGGCCCCCAGTCGCGCTGGGTCGCGGCCCACCGCAGATACGCCCGGTGCACATCGGTGGGCGGATGCCAGGCACCCGTGTCCCGGCGCACCTGGGCGCGGATCAGGCCGTCGACGGTGAAGAGGGCGAGCTGGGTCGCCGCGGTGATCGCACCGGTGCGGCCGTAGGCGGGGACGAGTTCGGCGCCCTGCGCGGGCGGTGCGCCGTCGACGGCCGTCTCGTCGAGCGGGGCGCCCAGCGCGTCGCCCAGCGCGGTGCCGAGCAGCGCGCCGCGCACCCGGCTGCGGAAGTCCTGCTGCTCCGCGCGGCCCCAGACGGCCGCGGCGGCGGGCGGTGCGCCCATGGCTCTCCTCCCCTGCCCTGCGGCCTTCGACTCGCAGCACTGTAATCGACCAGGAACGGACGGGGAGACGCTCCGGAACGTTCGCTTCAGCGACTCAAGCGACCTCAACTGGTATGCCAGAAGTCGCCCTCGGAGTCGGTTGGGATCGGGTTTGCCCAGTTCGCGAAGGTGTACGCGGCCGTCGGCGCCGGGACCTCGTCCGCGCTTCGCCCGCCGTTCACCGGCGCGTCGCGCCCCGCTTCCCGGGGGCCCGAAACATCCGCCCCATGAAGCAGATGACGCGTGCCACCACGCCCTACGCCCTCGCCACCGCGGCCCTCCTGGTCGCCGTGACGGCCCCGGCCGCCTCGGCCGCGCCCGGCCACCACTGCGAGCGGATCCCGTTCACCCGGGCCACCGTCACCGCGACGGCGACCCCGGGCACGTACGAGATCACCTGGAAGGCGCCCGGCGTGCGGCACGTGGCCGTCAAGGCGAACGGCCGCACGGTGGCGGGCGGCGGCTCCACCGGCACGGTGAAGGTCACCGGCCTCCCGGCGCACGTCGACCGCCAGTGGTTCGACCTCACCCCCGACCACGGCCGCGGCCTGCACCTCGCGGACCGGCTGATCAAGCTGGACGGCGCGGTCAACTTCCGGGACGCGGGCGGCTACCGGACCACCGACGGGCACTGGGTGAAGATGGGCGCGGTCTACCGCTCGGACGCCCTGAACAGCCTCACCGACGCCGACCTCGCGAAGCTCAAGCGGCTCGGCATCGGCACGGACTACGACCTGCGCACCACGAGCGAGCGCACCTCCGCGCCCGACAAGGTCCCGGCCGGCACCACGTACGTCGTCGCCAACGTCCTCGGCGACGACAGCCCGATCTTCTCCATGCCGACCTCCGCGGAGGCGGCCGCCGAGATGATGGTCCAGGGCGAGAAGTCGATGGTGAGCTCCGCCCCCGCCAAGGCCGCCTACCGCACGGTCTTCGCGGGCATCGTGGACGGCGGCGGCGACCTGTTCCACTGCACGGCCGGCAAGGACCGCACGGGCTGGGCGAACGCCGCCCTGCTCACCGCGCTCGGCGTGCCCCGCGAGACGGTGACGGCGGACTACCTGGCCTCCAACGACTACCGCGCCGAGGCCAACGCGGCGACCCTGGCCTCGATGCCGGCCGAGCAGGCGAAGGTGTACAAGCCGATGCTGGACGTCCGGGCCGAGTATCTGAACTCCGGGTTCGACGAAGTGCGCGCGAAGTTCGGGTCGTTCCGGGCGTACGAGCAGCAGGCGCTCGGGATCGACGCGCAGGAACTCCGTCAGCTGAAGCGGGAGTTGCTCGTCTGATCCACCCGGCGCCGAGCGCGCCCCTCGGCGCCGGGTGGATCAGCGTGGGCCGGCTCTCAGCTGTCCAGCACCGGCAACAGCTCCGGCAGATGACCGTCCGACGCCGCCGCCGCCCGCACCCGCTCGTCCGGCACCTCCCCGTACAGGGTGGTGCGCGGCTTCGCCGGGCGGCCGGCCGCGTCCGCGACCGCCACCAGGTCCTTGACCGACTTGTACGAGCCGTAGGAGGAGCCCGCCATCCGCGAGATGGTCTCCTCCATCAGCGTGCCGCCGAGGTCGTTGGCGCCGGAGCGCAGCATCTCGGCCGCGCCCTCCGTGCCCAGCTTCACCCAGCTGGTCTGGATGTTGGGGATGTACGGGTGCAGGAGGACCCGGGCCATCGCCGTGACGGCCCGGTTGTCGCGGGTGGTCGGTCCCGGGCGCGCGATGCCCGCCAGGTACACGGGCGCGTTCGTGTGGATGAAGGGCAGCGTGACGAACTCCGTGAAACCGCCCGTCTCCCGCTGGATCCCGGCGAGGGTCCGGAAGTGCCCGAGCCAGTGGCGCGGCTGGTCCACATGCCCGTACATCATCGTCGAGGACGAGCGGATGCCGAGTTCGTGCGCGGTCTTCACGACCTCGATCCAGGTGGCCGTGGGCAGTTTGCCCTTGGTCAGGACCCAGCGGACCTCGTCGTCGAGGATCTCGGCGGCGGTGCCGGGGATCGAGTCGAGGCCCGCCTCCTTGGCCGCCGTCAGCCACTCGCGGATGGACAGGCCGGTGCGGGTCGCGCCGTTCACGACCTCCATGGGCGAGAAGGCGTGCACGTGCATGCCGGGCACGCGCTCCTTCACGGCCTTCGCGATGTCGAAGTACGCGGTGCCGGGCAGGTCCGGGTGGATGCCGCCCTGCATGCAGACCTCGACCGCCCCGACTTCCCAGGCCTGTTGGGCACGGTCGGCGACCTGGTCGAGGGAGAGGGTGTACGCGTCGGCGTCCGTGCGGCGCTGCGCGAAGGCGCAGAACCGGCAGCCGGTGTAGCAGACGTTCGTGAAGTTGATGTTCCGCGTGACGATGTACGTGACGTCGTCGCCGTTCACCGACTTGCGGATGTCGTCGGCGATGCCGCACAGCGCGTCGAGGGCCGGGCCGTCCGCGTGGAGCAGGGCGAGGGCCTGGTCGTCGCTGAGCCGCGTCGGATCGTCGGCGGCCACCGCGAGGGCCTCGCGCACATCCCCGTCGATCCGGGACGGCACCATGCCGGGCGCCGCCTGCTCGCGCAGCGCCTCCCAGTCGCCGTAGACCTCGTCGAAGTCGTCGCGGCGGTCGGCCGTGCGGCCCTCGGTGTCGATGGTGCGGTGCAGGTCGGTGCGGCCGGACGCGGCGACGTACCCCTCGTCGGGCTCCTGCCAGGGGCGGCCGACGACCGGCGCGTCCGCGATGGCCAGCCCGCTCGAAGGGTCGGCGAGGGCGCGTACGTGCGGGAGCAGCCGGGGGTCGAGCCACGGTTCGCCGCGTGTCACGAACTCCGGGTACACGCACAGGCGTTCGCGCAGCTCGAAGCCCGACTCACGGGCCTGGGCCGCGAGTTCGTCGAGGCGCGGCCACGGCTTCTCGGGGTTGACGTGGTCGATGGTGACCGGGGAGACGCCGCCCCAGTCGTCGATACCGGCGCCGATGAGACGGGCGTACTCGCCGTCGACGAGGTTCGGCGGGGCCTGGATGTTCCCGGCCGGGCCCATGATGTGCCGGGCGACGGCCACCGTGGCGACCAGGTCGTCGAGCTCGGCGTCGGGCATGCCGCGCATCGCCGTGTCCGGCTTGGCGCGGAAGTTCTGGATGATCAGTTCCTGGACGCCGTGGTACGAGCGGGCGACGCGGCGCAGCGCGAACAGCGAGTCGGCGCGCTCCTCGTACGTCTCCCCGATCCCGATGAGCAGCCCGGAAGTGAAGGGGACCGACGAGCGGCCCGCGTCCTCAAGGACCCGCAGCCGCACGGCCGGTTCCTTGTCCGGGGAGCCGAAGTGCGGGCCGCCGGGCTCGGACCAGAGCCGCTCGGCGGTCGTCTCCAGCATCATGCCCATGGACGGCGCGACGGGCTTGAGCCGCTGGAAGTCCGTCCAGGAGAGCACCCCGGGGTTGAGGTGCGGGAGCAGGCCCGTCTCCTCCAGGATGCGGATCGATATGGCCCGCACGTACGCGATCGTGTCGTCGTAGCCGTGCGCGTCCAGCCACTCGCGCGCCTCGGGCCAGCGGTCCTCCGGCTTGTCGCCGAGGGTGATCAGGGCTTCCTTGCAGCCGAGTTCGGCACCCTTGCGCGCGACGTCGAGGACCTCGTCCGGCGACATGAACATCCCGTGCCCGGCCCGGCGCAGCTTGCCGGGGACGGTCACGAACGTGCAGTAGTGGCACTTGTCGCGGCACAGCCGGGTCAGCGGGATGAAGACGCTCTTCGAGTACGTGATGACGCCGGGCCGCCCGGCCGCTTCCAGGCCCGCGTCGCGCACCCGGGCCGCAGACGCGGTCAGGTCGTCCAGGTCCGTGCCGCGCGCCTGGAGCAGCACGGCGGCCTCGGTGACGTCGAGGGCGACGCCGTCCCTGGCCCGTTTCAGTGCGCGGCGCATCGCGTTGGCGGTGGGACGGTCGGCCTGGGGCGTGTTCGGCTGCGGGTGGGTCACGGCGTCCGGATCACTCATGAACCGAGCATACGAGCGTGGCCCGCGCCCTTCGAGGGCGAGATCCACATGCGGCGATCCGGTGACGGGGTTCCCGGCGGACCATGGACGGGTCTACGCTCGCCGGGTCCTTTCGACGGGGGTTCGACATGGTGAAGCGCACACGTCCCATGACGGTGCTGTTGTTGTCCGGCGCGCTGCTGTTCGCGGGCGCGCCGACGGTGGCGTACGGGCAGACGTCCACGTCATCGGCTGTCTCCGCGGCGGCCGGGGCCCGTACCGGGGCCGGGGCAGGGTCCTCGGGGGCGCTGACGGCGTCGCACCGGGCCGGCACCGGCTCGGTCACCGAGGCCGGGCACGTCAGCCGGGCCGGCAAGATCGGCAAGAGCAAGAGCAAGAAGAAGAAGTCGAAGGGCGGGGTGTTCAAGATCCTCGGCCTCATCCTGCTGATCGGGATCCTGCTCGTGGTCCTGCTCGTCCTGGCCACCATGTTCCGCAGGCGCCGCTCGTCGTGACCGGCAGGTCGTGACGGACAGGTCGTCACAGGCCGGTCGTCACAGGTCAGTCGTCACGTGCCGCTCCCCTTCCCTTGGGGAGCAGTTCACGGCTCAATACCAGGGTTGCACGCGCCACATCCAACACTCTGGGGAGCCGCGACATGTGCACAGACGCTGACCACGGGGGCGAGAGCGGCCTCGGCAGACGGGCGTTGCTCGTGACCGGAGCCGCCACCGCGCTTACGCTCGGCACCATGAGCTTCGCCGACGCCGCCGAGGGCTCGCAGTCCACCAGGACGCTCACCGGCACGCTGCCGCCGGGCGCCCCCGACTTCGTGTACCTGCCGGTGGAGGTGCCGCGCGGGGTACGGGAGATCAAGGTCTCCTACACGTACACGAAGGCCACCGTCCCGGCGGGCACGCAGAACAACGCGCTCGACATCGGCATCTTCGACGAGCGCGGCACGGCGCTCGGCGGCCACGGCTTCCGCGGCTGGTCGGGCGGTGCGCGCACGGAGTTCTTCGTCCGCGCCGACGACGCGACGCCCGGCTACATCCCGGGCCCGGTGCACGCCGGGACCTGGCACATCGCGCTCGGCCCGTACACGGTGGCGCCAAAGGGCCTGCCGTACTCGGTGACGGTGACGCTGACGCACGGCCCCGACGCGGGTCCGGCGCCGAAGCCGGTGTATCCGCCGCAGCGGGCGCGCGGCCGCGGCCGGGCCTGGTACCGCGGCGACTGCCATCTGCACTCCTGGTACTCGGACGGCCGCCGCACCCCGGCCGAGATCGGTGAGCTCGCGCGGGCTGCGGGCCTGGACTTCATCAACACCTCGGACCACAACACCCACTCCTCGCAGGCCCATTGGGCGGACGTGGCGGGCGACGACCTCCTCGTCATGCTCGGCGAGGAGATCACCACCCGCAACGGCCACGTCGTCGCCCTCGGCACCGACCCGGGCACGTTCGTCGACTGGCGCTACCGGGCCCGCGACAACCGCTGGGCGAAGTACGCCGACCAGATCCGCCGCGCCGGGGGCCTGGTCGTCCCGGCACACCCGCACGCGACGTGCATCGGCTGCGGCTGGAAGTTCGGCTTCGGCGAGGCGGACGCGGTGGAGGTGTGGAACGGCCCGTACACGCCGGACGACGAGGTCTCGCTGCAGGACTGGGACAACACCCTTGTCTCCTACGCCCGTTCGCGCGGCGCCGGGAAGGGCGGTGGCTGGATCCCGGCCATGGGCAACAGCGACGCCCACCGCGACCCGGACCGGATCGGCGGGCCCCAGACGGTGGTCCTGGCCGACGATCTGACGCGGGACGCGATCCAGGCGGGCATCAGGGCCGGCCGTTCCTACGTCGCCGAGTCCTCCTCGGTCGAGGTCGGTTTCACGGCGACCGGCGGCAAGGGCAGGGTCGCGGGCCTCGGCGAACGCCTCGCCGTCGGCCTCGACAGCCCGGTGACGGTGAACCTGGAGGTGCAGGGCGCACCCGGCTGCACCCTGCACCTCGTCACGGACCAGGGCACCCTGTTCACGTCACCGGCGCTGCCCGACTCCGGTACCGGAAAGGCGAGTTGGACGACGACACCGTCCTACGCCGCCTACGTCCGCGCGGAGGTCCGGCACGCGGCGACGGTGCCCGGCCTCCCGGGCGCCCTCACGGCGTTCACGAACCCGATCTTCCTGGGGGAGTGACCCCGCGACCATGACCGCCTACGCCCGCCGTTCCGCCCGCGTCCTCCTGATCGACGGGGACGACCGTGTCCTGCTCTTCGAGGAGTACGACGTCCCCGGCCGCCCGGAGGCCGGTACGAGTTGGTGGACGCCGGGCGGCGGCGTGGAGGAGGGCGAGACCCTGGCCGAGGCGGCGTCCCGCGAACTGCGGGAGGAGACCGGCCTCTCGGTCTCCCCCGCCGCCCTCGGCCCGGTGGTGGCACTGAACTCCGGGTACGCGGACCTCGGTTGGGTCGAGGGCATGCTCCTGAACGCCTTCTTCCACCACCGCGTCCCGACCGGCTGCCCGGTCGACGTCAGCGGCCAGAACGCGGACGAGCTCCGCCACTACCGGTCCCACCGCTGGTGGCCCGTCGCCGAACTGGCGGCGAGCGGCGCCCCGGTCTACCCGCTCGGCCTGCCCGCGCTGATGGCCGACCTGACGGCGGGCCGGGTGCCCACCTCACCGGTCGAGCTGCCCTGGCAGCACTGAACATCCGCACGTCCGCCTTCTAGGACAGGAACTGACCTAGATCGCTCCTACCGTGACACGCATCGGCGCCCGCGACGGGCTCCGAGCAGCTCACGGAAGGTGGACACGATGACCAGCGACAAGGCGATCACCATCGAGCAGGACGAGCGGACCGCGCCGGTGGCCACCGGCGAGCACGCCGACTGGCTCGAAGGACTGGCCAAGCAGCGGCACTTCCTCCGGTTCACCGCGCGCGACCTCACCGATGAGCAGGCCGGCCTGCGGACCACCGCCAGTGAGCTGTGCGTGGGCGGGCTGATCAAGCACGTCACCGCGGTGGAGCGGAACTGGGTGCGGTTCATCCTGGACGGTCCGTCCTCGATGCCCGACTTCACCGCGATGACCGAGGCGGACTGGGCCGAGCGCGCGGCGGGCTTCCGGATGCTGCCCGGCGAGACGCTGGCGGGCGTCCTGGCGGCCTACGAGGAGGCGGCCCGCGCCACCGACGCCGTGGTGGCCTCGCTGCCCGACCTGGACGCCTCGTGGCCGCTGCCGAAGGCACCGTGGCACGAGCCCGGCGCCCGCTGGTCGGTCCGCCGCGTACTGATGCACGTGGTGGCCGAGACGGCCCAGCACTGCGGCCACGCCGACATCATCCGGGAGTCCCTGGACGGCGCGAAGAGCATGGGTTAACGAGCAACAGGGCGCTCCCCGAGCCACGCCCCGATCACCCCGAAGTCGTCGGCGCGCAGGCCCCGCCCCGCCTCCACCCGGTACAGCAGCGCCGCCCCCGGACACCGGTCCCGCGCCCACGCCCGGTCCGCGGGGCCGATCTCGTCGTCGACCCAGATGAAGGGCCGCCCGGCCGCCCACGCCGCCAGGGGCCGGAGCTTCCAGTGCAGGCCGTCAGGAGGCTGTTCGTCGGCCGTGGCGGGCCACTCCACGACGGGGAGCGCGGGCAGTCCCAGCCACGGGGCCACGCACGCGTTGGCCTCGGCGCCCCACGTCGTGGCCCACACCGGTTCGCACGGCAGCGAGCGCAGCAACGGCCCGAGGGCCGGGTCGACGCGGGTGAGGAGCGGGGGCGCGTCCGGGCCGGGGGCGTAGGGCCCCTCGTACGTGTGATGGCCCGCCGGGTTCCCGAAGGGGATCAGCGGGCCGTCGACATCCAGGAAGAGCACGGGCAGGCGCGGGTCCGTCATCCGCCCAGCATCCGCTACTCCTCGACCACCAGCACCGCGGTCCCCCGGTTCAGCACCTCGCCCCGGAAGAACGCCGGGCTGCGGCGCTCCATCACCAGCATGATCACGACGCCGACGAGCAGCAGGCCGACCCCGATGACGAAGACCGAGCCCACTCCGAGCACGGACGAGCCGCTGCCGTACGCCGGGTTCCACATGTCCACCAGCGTCTTGACGAAGACCGCCGACAGGAGCACCCCGCCCAGGACCGGGAACAGGCCCTTGAAGGCGAGGTCCCGGGCCGAGGAGCGCAGCTCGGCCTTGAAGTACCAGGCGCAGGCGAACGCGGTGAGCGCGTAGTAGAAGCAGATCATGAGGCCGAGCGCGTAGATCGTGTCGACCAGGACGTGCTCGGAGACCAGCGTCATGACCGTGTAGAAGACGGCCGTGGCCACGCCCGCCGTGACGGTCGCGCGGCCCGGCGTCCTGAAGCGCGGGTGGACGCGGGCGTACGACGCCGGGAGCGCCTCGTACGTCGACATGGCGAGGACCGTGCGGGCGACCGGGATGAAGGTCGTCTGGAGGCTGGCCGCCGCCGAGGCGAGGACGGCGAGGAAGAGCAGGATGCCGAGGGTGGGGCCCATCACCGGTCCGGCCAGCGCCGCGAAGACGTTGTCGGAGGTGTCCGGGTTGGCGAGGCCGAGGCCCTTGCCGCCGGAGCCGACGATCATCTGCGCCGCGACACCGGTCGCCAGGTACGAGCCGACGAGCACGACCATCGCGATGAGCGCGGCCCGGCCCGGCGTCTTCTCCGAGCCGATCGTCTCCTCGTTGGCGGTCAGGCAGGTGTCCCAGCCCCAGTACATGAAGATCGACAGGGACAGCCCCGCGGTGAACGCGCCGAAGGACCGCACCGAGAACGGGTTCAGCCACGACCAGGAGAAGGGCACCGAGGTGGGGAAGTCCACCGAGCCCGCCTTCGTCAGCGCCATCACCACGAACACGGCGAGCACCACCAGCTGGAGCCCGACCAGCGTGTACTGCACGCCCTTCGTGGCGGTCATGCCGCGGTAGCTGATCGCCGTCGCGGCGGCGATCAGGACGAGGCACGTGACGATGTGGACGGCCTTGTTCCCGTCGAGGGACGCCACCGCGTCGCTGCCCGTGATCTCCCCGGCCAGCAGCCAGAAGTACGACGTCGCGACCCCGGCCAGGTTCGACAGGACGATGATCGTGGCGATCACCAGGCCCCAGCCGCACATCCAGCCCACCCGCGGCCCGAACGCCTTCACGGTCCAGGTGAACGACGTGCCGCAGTCCGGCATCACCTTGTTGAGCTCGCGGTACGCGAACGCGACGAGCAGCATCGGCAGGAAGCCGGCCAGGAACACCGCCGGCATCTGGAGCCCGACCTCACCGGCGGTGGAGCCGAGGGTCGAGGTGAGGCAGTAGACGGGCGCGACGGTGGACACACCGATGACCGCACTGCCGAGCAGCCCGACGGAGTTCCCGCCGAGGCCCTTGCCCTTCTTGGCGCCCTCCTGGGGCCGCACGTCCAGCTGAGTCATGAACAGGACGTTAAATCCTGCGGTTTCCGCATCTAGTGGGATTCATCCCGACTGGACCGCTTAACAATCAACGGGCAACTCGATCATACGCCTTCGAAGCAGCCAGAGTTTTGCAAGCTACGGCTTCCGATACAAGGGGATCATGCCGGTGTCCGCTATCCGGTAACCGAAGCGCCGCCCGTTTTGCCCTGGTTCCAAATTTTCCCGTGCCTGCTTCGTCACTCCGGGACCGCGCCGCCCGCCCCGCCACCGCCGGGCCGCGGCAGGTCCCGCCGTCGGCCCGCTATCTACCGAACGAGACGCCGGCAGCACTTCGGGACCCGTACCGAAAGAAAGCACAGGAAAATATATATCCCCCCGGAATAGGTTCAGAATGCGCCAGGAAGGCCGATTCGCAGGCGAATCCCTATAGATTTCCAAACGTCCTCAAGAGGGAATTAGCGAACCGGAAGGGGGCCGGCGCGGAAATACGGACACAATCCGGAACCCGCTGGCTCCACCCGCCCGACCGGTTCTCCCGGCTCCACCCGCTCCATCGGCTCCGCCTGATGTATCCACTTGAGAGAGGGAATCCGCGATGAAGCCCGTCTACACCTTCACCGACTCCGACCGCGACAGCCTCAAGGAGTCCCTGGAATTCCTGGGCGCCAGCCCCTACGAGGACTACGAGAAGTTCAGCGACGCCATCGCCGCGCTGATCGCGGAGGGCCGCGTCCCCGACGGCCTGACCTCGGCCTGCCGCCTGATACGCGGCCAGCGCGAGGCCCGCGTGACCTACGCCCACGTGATCTCGAATTCCCCGCTCGATTCCGAGCGGCCGGTCTTCGACCAGTCCAACCCGGTCGACGACAAGTACCTTCAGAAGCGGACCTTCGTGGGCGAGGGAATGCTCGAACTCGTCGGCCGGCTCACCGGAACCCCGCTTCTTTCCTATGCCACGCGGAACAACGGAGACTTCTTCCACGACGTCTACGCCGACAACCGCTACGCCGGCACCCAGACCCAGAAGACCGACTGGGAACTGCACTGGCACAACGACCGCACGGCCCACCCCGTACGCGCCGACTATCTGGCCCTGCTCGGCATGCGGTGCCCCACCAAGGACCTCGTCTACACGAAGTACGTGGACGGCCGTGAGCTCCTGAAGTACATATCCCCGCGGGCCCAGGAGCTGCTGCGGCGGCCCGAGTTCGTCACCCCCTACGACGAGCTGTCCCGCGACTCCAACAAGGGCCAGCGGCTGTCCGAGGCCCACGCGGTCCTGGAGAACGAGCACAGCTTCCGCTACTACGACACGCGCACCGAGCCCGCGGACCGCGCGTCGGCGGCGCACTACGAGGCGCTGCGCGAGTTCCGCGACGCGCTCGCCAAGTGCCGCGAGCAGTACCACCGCATCCAGGACGGCGACCTGCTGGTCATCGCCAACCAGGACGGCCTGCACAGCCGCCAGATGATCGACATCCAGGACGCCGGGACCACCCGGCTGCGCTGGCTCCTCAAGACGTACGCCTTCCGCGACGACGCCACCGCCGACGTCCACGCGAACGACTGGCTCGACGGCGTGCGCGGCCGGGTACGTGACTGACGGCCCCGCCCCGGCTCCGCTCAGGCGGCCCTCGCTCTCTCCACGGCGGGCGAACTCCGCACGGCGGTCCCGTCCTGCGCGGCGTGCACGGCGTGGAACCCCGCCGCGAGCTGGGCCAGGGAGATGTGCCGGTACCAGCCCTGCCAGGACCGCACCCGGTAGGAGCCGAGGCCGCAGCTGTCGGTCGCCCGGGAGAGGACCTCGCGGCTCTCCCGCCAGGCCGCGACCGCGTCGGCCAGTTCACCGAGGGCCGTGTGCGCGGGCCCGTGGGCCAGGAAGTAGCGGCGCGGATGCCGGTCGCCGGTCCGCCGGCAGGCGACCAGCCAGCGGGCCGCCGTCCCCGTGGTCCGGGGGCCGGCCCTGGCGGGGAGCCCCGCGGAGGGTTCCGGCGGCACCCGGCGCACCCACCACTCCCAGCCCCCGGAGCCGAGCCGCCCCCAGGACTCCTCCGCCGCGTGCCGCTGTACGAGGAGGGAGACCCGGCGCCAGCCCGGGTGGGGCAGCACGGCATGGTTCCTGGCGACCCCCACGAGGTGCGGGATGCCCCGGCCCGCCAGGGCGGAGCGGAAGACGGCGTCGCAGCCGAGCCGGGTGTCGGCCACCACCCACGGCATCGCACCGTCCTGCGGCGCCGTCCCCCGCGGGGAGCCGCCCGGCAGCAGGAGCCGCTCGGCGATCCGCACCGCCAGCTGAGACTTCGTCACATGGTCGATCTCCTGCGGGACATGGGCCCTGCGCCGGCGCGGTGCGTCGGTGATCCAGTCGGGGGGCAGGTACAGCTCGCGGTCGACCGGCGCGGTGCCGAGCGGGGTGGACCAGGAGGCCATCACCCCGATCTGGCAGGAGACGGCGGCGCCGAACTCCTCCACGTACTGCCGGGCGACCCCGGCCGAGGCGTTGCCCTTCTTGCGGAAGGCCACCTCGTCCAGGACCAGCACCCCGTCCCCCGGACCGTGGCCGGGCCCGCCCGGGGACAGCCCCTCCACCACGTACCGCGCGGTGAAGTCCCGCAGCGCGTCCGCGTTCCAGGACGCCCGCCCCAGGAAATGCTGTCTCAGCCAGGAGGCACCGCCGCGCTCGTCCTCCAGGAAGGCCGCCCCTCCGCCGGCCAGCGCCCTGAGGTACTCCTGGGCGTGGGCCCGCAGGTCCGACCGGCGGAAGAACCGGCGGCCCACCTGTTCCAGAAGTTCTTCGAGGCGTTCCGAGCGTTCCTCGGCGGCCCTCTGTTCGGGGGTGGCCTCGGGTGGTGCGAGCCACGCGCCCTGGATGTCGTTCATGACCAACTCACCTCCTCCGAGCCGCCCTTCGGCGGCGGTGCCCGCCCGTGGCGCCGACCGGCCGGTCAGTAGTACTCGCCGTGCCGGTAGTCCCACGACGGGAAGATCTCGCTCAGGTTCTCCATGATCAGCGGGTAGTCGAGGCCCCGGCGGATCAGCACGGGAGCCGGGGCGACGGACCGCTCGCCCTTCTGGAGCGGGACGAGCGCGCCCTCGGCGTCCACCATGGAGACCATGACGCCCTGCTCGTGGCGGGAGCCCTCGTCCTTGCCCGGCTGGACCGACGCCACGTAGTCGTCCGCGGCGACGACGAAGTCCGCCTCCTTCTCGATCCGGGTGCCGATGTTCTCCACCCGGCCCCGGTTGCCGATCCCGGACGGGTTGGCGGAGCTGGCGAAGACGAGCCGGCGCTCGGCCCACATCTGCTCCACCAACTGCTCGGCCGGCCGGCCGAAGCGGACGACGAAGCAGCTGGTGCCGCGGGCGTCCCGGGCCAGTTCCCGGGTGGTCGCGTCGGGCAGCAGCTCCAGCGCCTCCCGCTTCCACGGCAGGATGCAGCCGAGCAGTACGTCCCGCTCCCAGTGCTTCTCGTAGAACGCGAGCGTCTCCTCGTTCAGCTCGGCCAGTTCCTTGAGCTGCTCCAGGTCGGCGCAGAGCACGACACCGGGCTTGTTCCGGTTGCGCTGCTTGGCGTCGAACTTCCGCTCCAGGCCCCGGCCGTCGGCGGTCATCAGGATGTAGCCCACCTTGGTCGCGCAGACGACCAGACCGCCCGGCGCGGACAGCGCCTCGAGGGCCTCGGGCACGGGCTCGCCCTGCCAGGCGGTCCGTGGGGTGTTGCTCGGCATCGGATCTCTCTCCACTCGGTCGGTCGGTCAGGCGGTCGTGGGGACCGGGGTCCGCGCGTGGGCGGTGAAGGTGCCGCGGGCCAGCGAGTTCAGCGTCAGGTGGAAGCCGGTGAGCGCGGCGGGCGTCCCCTCGTCCACCGGCAGTTCGGCGACGCTCAGCGCGTGCACCGCGAAGATGTAGCGGTGGGCGCGGTCACCGGGCGGCGGGGCGGCGCCCGCGTACCCGACGGTGCCCAGGTCGTTGCGGAGCGCGCGGCCGATGCCGGGCTCCCCGCCGGCGGGCAGGCCGAGCACGTGGGCCGGGAGGTCCGCAAGGATCCAGTGCCACACGCCGCCCGGGGTGGGGGCGTCGGGGTCGAAGCAGGTCACCGCGTACGAGACGGTGCCCTCGGGGCCCGGCCCCCAGGCGAGGGCCGGGCTGACGTTGCCGCCCTCCAGGAAGTGGGCCCCGGCCAGCGAGCCGCCTTCCTCGACGTCGTCCGAGAGGAGCCGGAGGGACGGGAGTTCGGGGAGGAAGGCGTAGGGGTCGGGCGGAACGGAGCGCTTCAGCACGGTGGGTTCTCTCCTCGGTGAGGGGGTCGGGGAAACGGGGCGGGCCGGATCAGGCGGCCTGCCGCGAGGGAGCGGGAGTCGCGGCGGGAGCGGGGACCGGGGCGGGCCGGCGCAGGATCAGCCGGACGGCCACGGCCTGGCCCGCGAGGACCAGCGCCGCGCACCCGGCCAGGGCTCCCTCGGGGCTGTGGCCGAGGCCGAGCCACAGGCCCGAACCGGACAGCAGGGCCGCCTGGAGGATGCCCTGGCGCCGCTCCAGACCCCGGGTCACCCGCTGGCGCTCCGGGGCGGGCAGGCCCGTCATGGCGGGGCCGAGGAAACCCATCGTGGTCGGCCGGACGGTGCCGCCCGCCAGGCCCAGGAACGCGGTGGCGCAGACCGTGCCGACCGCGCCGCCGAACGCCGCGAGCAGCAGGCCGAGCGCCATCGCCGCGCTGCTGAGCCAGAACAACGACACCGCCGCGACCGCCGCGTACCGGCGCTGCCACACCGCGGCAAGCCGCACGGAGAGCAGCCCGCACAGCGTGTACAGACCGAGCACCGCCCCGAACGCGGCCACCGAGAGCCGCACTCCGAAGAAGAGCACCAGCGGCAGCAGCAGGGTGTAGGCGGTGAGCAGCACGGCGCGGGACACCGAGTAGTACGCGGACCACATCCGCACCTCCCACGGCAGCGCCCGCCGCACTGCGGGCTCCTTGGGTCCCCCGGGGGCCCGCGCCGCGGTGACGGACTCGGACCGCAACGCCCGCGCGCCGCCCGGCGGCCACACCACCGCCGCGGCGATCGCGCAGCCCAGCACCGACAGGGCGAACGGCACCCGCGCCTGCGCGCTGTAGGCGACGGCGCCGAGCGCTCCGGCGGCGAACGAGATCAGGAACATGCCGGCCTGGACCCGCGTCTCCCCGCGCCGGTGCCGTTCGCCGGACGTCAGCGACGAGGCGAGGGCGGCGTCCGTGCCCGCCGTCAGACAGAACCCGAGGCCGGACAGGAGCTGGGAGACGGTCGCGCTCGCCGCGGACACCGGCGCGAGCAGCACCAGCAGTCCCGCGATCTTGACGGCCTCCCCCACCACCAGGCACCCCGCCAGGCTCAGCCGCCTGCGCAGCGGGGCCACCACGTGGTCGCCGAGCGCCGCGGTCAGGCCGTACAGGGCGAGCAGCAGCGCCGTGGCGGCAGCGCCGAAGCCCTGCTGGACGAGGAAGACGACCACGACCGGGAGGTGGAAGTAGGCGCGGGAGACGACGCGGTAGGCCTGTACCCGGCCCGCGTAGCCCGGTGCGGCACTCATGGGGTCAACCCCGGCAGGTACGGGGCGAGTTCCTCGGCCGGCAGGTCGCCCTGGCGGAGCACGGCGGGCGTGCCGAGCAGGCTGACGATGGTGCTGCTGCGGGTCGCCTTGGAGGGCGCCTCGCCGCGGACGATCAGGTCGCAGTGGTCGCCGATGTGCTCGCGGGCGATGTCGAAGGTGACCAGGCCCTCGTCCATGGTGCCGCTGATGTTGGCGGAGGTCGCGGCGAGCGGCAGCCCGCTGTAGAGCGACAGCAGGTTGAGCACCGGGCTGACGTTGTGCACGACGGACACGGTGGGGCGGCCCGAGGTCACCCAGTCGGGGACGATCTCCCGCTTCTCCATCACCAGGTTCAGCGGCCCCGGCCAGAACCGTTCCACCAGCGCGTCCACGTCCACGCCCGCGGGACGGCGGCCCCATCGTGCCCAGTCCGCGGGGCTGGAGACGAACAGCGTCAGCGGCTTGCCGCCGTCACGGCGCTTCATCTCGTACAGGCGGCCGCAGACGTCCTCCAGGAACGGATTGCAGAAGACCCCGTAGTTGGTGTCGGTCTGGGCGGCCACCACCGCGCCCGCCCGCAGGGCCTCCCCGGCCCGCAGCAGGCCCGCGCCGTCCCGTGCGTCGACGATCTCCGCGCTCATGCCGTCACTCCCGAGTTCTCGAAGGTCTCCTCGACCTGGCCGTTGGTGCGCGGCATCCAGGACGGACGCGCCGCCTCGTGCCGGCGGACGGCCTCTTCGGCGGAGGAGGCCATGTCGATCAGGTCCATGCCGTGGGTGAGCCGGAACCGGGCCCCCTCGTCGAGGAGGAACGGCTCGTCGAGCACGCCGGCGGACTCACAGGTGACGGTGACCTTCAGCAGGTCCACCGTGATCAGCGCCCGGGGGTCGGCGGTGACCGCGGCCATGATCCTCCGGGTCGCCTCCTCGCCGAGGGTGACGGGCACCAGGCCCACATTGGGGAGGTTGTTGCGGAAGATGTCGGCGAAGCCGGGGGCGACGACCGCCTTGAAGCCGTAGTCGCGCAGCGCCCAGGGAGCGTGCTCGCGCGAGGAGCCGCAGCCGAAGTTGGGCCCGGACACCAGCACCGTGGCGCCCGCGCGCTCCGGCCGGTTCAGGACGAACTCCGGGTCCCTGCGCCACTTCTCGAACAGCCCGTCCTCGAAGCCCGTACGTTCGACGCGCTTCATCCACACGGCGGGGATGATCTGGTCGGTGTCCACGTCGGACGCGTCGAGCGGGACCGCCCGGCCGCGGATGACCTCTACCTTGTCCATGCTCGCCTTCAGTTCTGCGCGGTCTGGGTGATCGGGGTGGTGGACACGACGTCGGAGCGGGTCAGCCGGCCGGCCAGCGCGGTCGCGGCCGCCGTCTCGGGGGACACCAGGTGGGTCCGGGCTCCGGGGCCCTGGCGCGCCTCGAAGTTCCGGTTCGACGTGGACGCGGAGTGGGTGCCGGCGGGGACCCGGTCGCCGTTGACGGCGATGCACATCGAGCAGCCGGGGTTGCGCCACTCGAACCCGGCGTCGGCGAAGACCCGGTCCAGGCCCTCGGCCTCCGCCTGCCGCTTGATCCGCTCCGAGCCGGGTACGACCAGCGCCGTCACCGCTTCGGCCACCTTGCGGCCCCGGACGACCGCGGCGGCGGCGCGCAGGTCCTCCATCCGTCCGTTGGTGCAGGAGCCGATGAAGACGGTGCCGATCTCGATGTCCGACAGGCTCTGTCCTGCCGTGAGCCCCATGTACTCCAGGGCCCTGCGGCCCGCCTCACGGGCGACCGGGTCGGTCATCCGCTCCGGGTCGGGGACGGTGCCGTCGACCTCGGCCACCTGGCCGGGGTTGGTCCCCCAGGTGACCATCGGGCCCAGGCCCTCCACATCGACCTCGACGTCCCGGTCGAACTCCGCGTCCGGGGCGCTGCGGCAGTCGGCCCAGGCCTTGAGGGCACGCGCCCAGTCCTCGCCCCGCGGGGAGCGTTCGCGACCCTCCAGGTAGGCGAAGGTGGTCGCGTCGGGGGCGATCATTCCGCTGCGCGCACCGGCCTCGATGGCCATGTTGCACAGCGTCATCCGGCCTTCCATGCTCATGGCCTCGACGGCCTCGCCCTGGAACTCGATGAGGTGGCCCGTGCCGCCGTCGGTGCCGATCGCGCGGATGACGGCGAGGGCGATGTCCTTGGCGGTGGCGTCGGGCGCCGGGGTGCCCGTCAGCAGGACCCGCATGCTCTTCGGCTTGGAGATGCGCAGGGTCTGGGTGGCGAGGACGTGCTCGACCTGGCTGGTCCCGATACCGAAGGCGACCGCGCCGAAGGCGCCGTGGGTCGCGGTGTGGCTGTCGCCGCAGACGATCAGCATGCCGGGCTGGGTGAGTCCCATCTGCGGGCCGATGACGTGGACGATGCCCTGTCCGAGGCTGTTCATCGGGTGGAGCTCCACCCCGAACTCCCGGCTGTTGCGGATCTGCAGGGCGAGCTGGCGGCGCCCGACGGTGTCGTCGAGCGGGATCTGCCGGACGCTGGTGGGCACGTCGTGGTCGGCTGTCGCGATCGTCAGATCCGGGCGCCGCACCGTCCGTCCCGCTTCCCGGAGCCCCTCGAAGGCCTGCGGGGAGGTCAGTTCGTGCAGCAGGTGCAGATCCACGTAGACCAGCTCGCCGCCGGTCTCCTCGATGGTGTGTTCCGCCCAGATCCGCTCCAGCAACGTGTTCCTGGCCACGGCACCTCTCTCACTTCAATGAATTCGCGCGCTTGCGTCGCCATGGCCCGGCACGCTGTCCCGACTCGGCCCGCATGACGTCGTCCACCTTGGGCCGCGCCGATATCCCCTCGATATCGGCCGGTCATCCGCCCGCACGAAGGCCCGGCACGCGAAAGCCCCGCTGCGCGCGGACGCGCGGCGGGGCAGGGGGTTTCCGTGTCTGTGCGGTCAGCCGGGCCAGACGATCGACTGCAGCTCGCTGTAGGCGTGCAGCGCGTACGAGCCGACGTCCCGGCCGACCCCGCTCTGCTTGAACCCGCCGAACGGCGCCTCCATGTTCCGTCCGACCGTGTTCACGCCGACCCCGCCGGCCCGCAGCCGCCGCGCGACGCGGAAGGCGCGGGCGACGTCGCCCGACCACACGTAGTCGATGAGGCCGTAGTCGGAGTCGTTGGCGAGGGCGACGGCCTCGTCCTCGTCCCCGTCGAAGGGGACGACCGCGACGACCGGCCCGAAGATCTCCTCCCGGACGACCCGCATGTCGTTGGTGCAGTCGGCGAGCAGGGCGGGCGCCACGTAGAAGCCCTTGTCGAACGCCGGGCGCTCGCCGCCCGCGACCACCGTCGCGCCTTCCTTGCGCCCCAACTCCACGTAGGACTCGACCCGTTCGCGGTGTGCGCCCGAGATGACGGGGCCGACGACGGTCCCCTTCGCCCGCGGGTCGCCGACCTTCATGAACCCGATGTACGCGGTGAGCTTCGCGACGAACTCGTCGTACACGGAGCGGTGCACGATCGCCCGGGTCGGGGCCGTGCAGATCTGTCCGCTGTAGAAGGCGTACGTCGTCCCGATCCCGGCGACGGCCGAGTCCAGGTCGGCGTCGCCGAAGACGACGGCCGCGCCCTTCCCGCCCAGCTCCATCAGCTGCCGCTTCATGGTCCGCCCGCACACCTCGCCGATGCGCTGCCCGACGGCGGTGGACCCGGTGAAGCTGACCATGTCGACGTCCCCCGAGTCGACGGCCGCCTCCCCCACGTCCACGGCCGCCCCGCTGACCACGTTCACCACGCCCGGCGGCGCCCCGGCCTCCTCCAGTGCGGCCGCCATCCGGTACACGGACAGCGGGTCCTGCGGCGCGGGCTTCACGACGACGGTGTTGCCCATGGCGAGCGCGGGCGCGACCTTGCCCGCCGGGTTGGCCCACGGGTTGTTGTACGAGGTGATGCAGGTGACGACGCCGACCGGCTGGCGCACGGCGAGGGCGCCCATCACCCCCGCCTTCCCCATCGGCCCTGCCTCGTTGATCTGCGGCGGCAGCCCTTCCTCGACGGGTTCCAGGGCGCCCTGCGCGTACCGCCGGAACCGGGCCACGCCCACGGCGACCTGCATGCCGCGCGCGGTCCCGGCGGTGGCGCCGCTCTCGGCCTGCGCGAGTTCGGCGTTGGCGGCGAAGTCGCGCTGCATGACGTCGGCGGCCCGGCCGAGGATCGCCGAGCGCTCCCCCGGTGTCGTACGCGACCATGTCTCGAAGGCGTCGTGGGCGGCGCGCGCGGCGTCGTGCACCTGCTGCCGCGAGGCCTCCGGGGCCCGCCCCACGATCTCCTCGCTCGCCGGGTCGACCACGTCGTAGTGGCCGCCGTCGGGCTCGACCCACTCGCCCCCGATGAACAACTTGCCTTCAGAGATGCTCACTTGGTACTCACCGTCCGGGTGTCCTGGCCGGAGCGCAGCACCTTGCCGGGCACGGCGCCGCTGACGACGTCGTGGCGCATCGCCTCGACGCCGTTGACCCATACGGCTGTTATGCCGATCGCCTTCGAGTCGAGGCGCGGGCTGTCGCCGGGCAGGTCGTGCACGAGGGTGGCCTTGCCCGCGTCGATCGCCTCCGGGTCGAAGAGCACCAGGTCCGCGTGGAAGCCCTCCTGGATGCGGCCGCGCTCGCGCAGCCCGAACAGCTGGGCCGGGTCGTCGGTGAGCATCTTCACGGCCTGCTCCAGACTCGCCAGTTTCCGCCCGCGCAGGCAGTCGCCGATGAACCGTGTCGTGTACGGCGCCCCGCACATCCGGTCCAGGTGGGCGCCCGCGTCGGAGCCGCCCAGCATGACGTCCTCGTGGCTCCAGGCCTCGGCGCGCAGCGCCCACGAGTCCGGGTCGTTGTCGGTCGGCATCGGCCAGAGGACCGTGCGCAGGCGGTCGTTGGCGCAGATCTCGACGAGGCACTCGAAGGGTTCCTGCCCGCGCTCGGCCGCGATGTCCTTCACCACGCGCCCGCTGAGCCCCTCGTTCGCCTCGGAGTACGTGTCCCCGATGACGTAACGGCCGAAGTTCGCGAGCCGCCGGAAGACACCGGCCTCCTTGCTGTCGGCCCGCCGCAGCATCTCGGCGCGCACGTCCGGGTCGCGGAGCTTCGCGATCCGCTCGTCGACCGGCAGGCCGAGGACGTCGCCCCAGCCGGGGATGAGGTTGAGGGCGCAGAACGTGCCGAGCGACATGTTCATCGGGGTGAGGATCGGCATGGTCAGGGCGACGATGCGGCCGCCGGACTTCCTGGCCCGCTCGCTCGCGGTGAGCTGGCGCGGCACGCGCTCCGGCACGGCGGCGTCGATCGTCAGCACGTTCCAGTTGAGCGGACGCCCGGCGGCGGCGCTCATCTCCACGAACAGGTCGATCTCGTCGTCGCTGAACTGGTCGAGGCACCCGGCGACGATCGCCTCGATCTGCGTACCCTCATGCTCCCCGACCGCCTTGCTGAGGGCGATGAGTTCGGCGGGCAGCGCGTGCCGCGAGGCGACCGGCTTCCCGTCCCCGTCCGAGTGCGTGGACGACTGGGTGGTGGACAGGCCCCAGGCGCCGGCCTCCATGGCCTCGTGGAAGAGCGCGAGCATGGCGTCCATCTGCTGCTCGCTGGGCTGCCCGCCGACGGCGTCCGCCCCCATCACGTACCGCCGCAGCGCGCAGTGCCCCACCATGAACCCGGCGTTGACGGCGATCCTCCCGTCGAGCGCGTCGAGGTACTCCCCGAACGAGTTCCACGTCCACGGGGCGCCCTCCTCCAGGGCGACCAGCGACATCCCCTCCACCTTGGACATCATCCGCCGCGTGTAGTCGGCGTCGTCCGGACGCTCGGGGTTCAACGGGGCGAGGGTGAAGCCGCAGTTGCCGCCCGCGACCGTCGTCACCCCGTGGTTCAGGGAGGGTGTCGCGTACGGGTCCCAGAACAGCTGCGCGTCGTAGTGCGTGTGCGGATCGACGAACCCGGGAGCGAGGACGAGCCCTGTGGCGTCCTCGCTCGTGCGCGCCTCCTCGGCGAGGGTTCCGGGTTCGGCGATGACGGCGATCCGACCGTCCCGGATCCCGAGATCGGCGACTTGGGCGGGGGCGCCGGTCCCGTCGACGACGGTCGCGCCCTTGATCAGGTGGTCGAGCATGGGATTCCAAGCCTCTCCGGGGATTGAGGAGCGGGGTCCGGGGCGGAGCCCCGTGGCATCGGCAACGACAGGGCCCCGGCTCTCCTGTCCGGGAGGAGGAGAACCGGGGCAGCTCGGCGATCAGGCCCCGGCCTGCCCCCGGAACCGGGTCGTCCGGTGGACGGGGTCCGTGTCGATCTTCGGGATGACGTGCTCACCGATCAGCTTGATCGAGTTCAGCGTGTCCTCGTGCGAGATGCCGATGGGCAGCCCGAACGACAGCTGGTCGGCGCCGGCCTGCTCCCAGCGCTTGCACTGCTGGAGCACCTCGTCCGGGTCACCGCAGATCATCAGCTCCTCGGCGATGAGGAGTTCGATGATCTCCCGGTTGTACTCGGGCAGCACCTCCGGCCACTCGGGGATGCCCTCGGGCCGCGGGAAGGTGTCGTGGTAGCGGAAGACCAGCGACTGGAGGTAGTTGAGCCCGCCGCCCACGGCGATGTCCACGGCCTTGTCGTGGGTCTCGGCGCAGATGGCGGTCGAGGTCACCATGACGTTGTCGTTGACGAAGTCCCCGATGGGGTCCGGGTCCTGGATGGCGGTCTTGTACTGCTCCAGCACCCATTCCATGTCGGAGACCTTCTGGACGCTGAAGCCGAGGACCCCGAGACCCTTCTTCGCCGCCATCGCGTACGAGGGCGGGGACCCGGCCGCGTACCACATGGCGGGGTGCGACTTCCCGTACGGCTTGGGGAAGATCTTGCGCGGCGGCAGCTGCCAGTGCTTGCCCTGGAACCCGACGTACTCCTCCTGGAGCCACATCTTCGGGAACTCGGCGATGGTCTCTTCCCAGATCTCCTTGGTGTAGTTCATGTCGGTCACCCCGGGTATGAACCCGAGGATCTCGTGACTGCCGGCCCCGCGCCCGCTGCCGAACTCGAACCGGCCCTCGCTGAGGTGGTCGAGCATGGCGACCTTCTCGGCCACCTTCACCGGGTGGTTGACCTGGGCGAGCGGGTTGAAGATGCCCGAGCCGAGGTGGATGCGGTCGGTGGCGTGCGCGAGGTAGCCGAGGTAGACGTCGTTCGCCGAGAGGTGCGAGTACTCCTCCAGGAAGTGGTGCTCGGACGCCCAGGCGTACTTGAAGCCGGACTTGTCAGCCTGGATGACGTACTCGGTCTCGTTCATGAGCGCGCGGTGCTCGGCGGTGGGGTCGGTCAGCGCCTGCTTGCCCACGTATCCCTGTACAAAGAGCCCGAATTCCAAGGAGGTTCACCGTCCTCGTCAGTTTCTGACGATCCGTCAGATTGGATGGGAAGACTGTTCCACTGCGGTGCGTGAGCGTCAATACCTGACGCAGCGTCAGAGAACTGAGACGCCCGCCAGCCAGCCGCCGTCGACGACGAACGGCTGCCCGGTGATGTACGAGGAGTCCTCCTCCGCGGTGAGGAAGAGCGCGAGCCGCGCCACTTCCTCCGGCTGCCCGACCCGGCCGAGCGGCACGAGCTTGCGGTACAGCTCGTCGAGCGCCTGCGCGGCCTCCTCGGTGTTCGCCCCGGGGTCGAGCTGGGAGGGGTTGCTCATGGCGGTGTCGATGGCGCCGGGGCACACGGCGTTGACCCGGATCCTCTTGGCGGCGAGTTCGAGCGCGGCGACCCGCGTCAGGCCGACGATGGCGTGCTTGGTGGCGGTGTACGAACCGACGTACGCCATCCCCGTGACACCGGTGTAGGACGCGGTGTTGACGATGGACCCGCCCCCGGCGGCCTCGATCTCGGGCGCGACGGTCTTGATCCCGAGGAAGGCCCCCACCTGATTGACCTGCACGATCTGCTGGAACTCGTCGAGGGGGGTCGAGACCAGCTCGTTGAACCGCAGGATCCCCGCGTTGTTGACCAGCCCGTCGATCTTCCCGAAGGCGTCCTTGGCGGCGCGCACGGCGGCGGCCCACTCGTCCTCCTTGCTCACGTCCAGATGGACGTAGAGCCCGCCGATCTCCTTGGCGACGGCCTCGCCCTGGTCGTCGAGGACGTCGGCGAGGACGACCTTCGCCCCCTCGGCGGCGAACAGCCGCGCCTCCTTCTCGCCCTGCCCGCGCGCCGCACCCGTGATGAGGACGACGCGCCCTTCGAGCTTTCCCATGTGTGAATTCCCATCCCTGCGCGGTCAGTTGAGGTGCGGAGCGACGTCGGCGGCGAAGGCCGCCATCTGGTCGACGAGTTCGGTACGTCCACGGCTGCGGAAGCGCACCTGGAGCTGGTGCACCCCCATGGCGGCGTAGGCGCGCAGCGACTCGGCGAGCGCCTCGGGCTCGCCCGTGAGGGTGCGCCGCCCGACGTGCCACGACGGCTCGCCCATGTACAGCGGCTCGGCGATGGCCCCGACGGTGAGCGGCGCCTCGATGCCGGCCTCGGCGCGCATCCGGCGCAGCTTCTCGATCTTCTCCGGCAACCGGTCGCGCGGGTCGCCCTGCGGGAGCCAGCCGTCCCCCTTGAGGGCGGCCCGCCGCATCGCGGGCGCCGACGACCCTCCGACCCATACGGGAACCCGCGCCTGAGCGGGCCGCGGCAGCTGCCCGAGCCCCTCGAATGAGAACAGCTCCCCCTTGTGGGAGGGGAACTCCTCGGGACCGAGGGCGGCCTTCAGCGCGTCGACGCTCTCGTCGAGCACGGCGCCGCGCCGCGCGAAGTCGACGCCGAGCGCCTCGAACTCCTCCTCCACGTGCCCGGCCCCGACCCCGAGGATCAGCCGGCCGCCGCTGAGGTGGTCCACGGTCGCGTACTGCTTGGCGGAGGCGAGCGGGTGGCGCAGCCCGACGATGGCGACATGGCTGAGCAGCCGCACCCGTTCGGTGACCCCGGCCAGGAAGGAGAGCGTGGCGACGGGGTCGTACCAGGTCGTCGACATGGCCTCGGCGAGCCGCCGCGGGATGGCGACGTGGTCGCAGCAGGCGATGTAGGCGAAGCCGCCCCGGTCGGCGGCGCGGGCGATCTCGACGAGATCGGCGACGCCCGCACCCGCCTCCCAGGGTTCGGCGTACATCGTGCTCTGGGACTGGATGGGCAGTTGGATGCCGTACTCCACGACGGCGGCTCCTCTGTCTAGGACCGAATCTGACCCACCATCAGAAACTGACGGCCCGTCACATACTGCGTCCACCTGGCCCGACAGACAAGACTCGCGACACCGGGAGAGGTGGCGCGAAGCGCACGCCTCAGGGGCGCGGGACCGTACCCGTCAGCGGCTCCGCCGCGGGGCGCGACAAGCCCCACCGGACCGCAAGCCGCCATCGATCACCAGCCCGGCAGACGAACCAGCGCACCCCAGCCCCGCCGGCCCCGAGCCCCGCCGCAGACCTACGCCTCCCAGAGCCCCTCCCCCGTGAGCCCCAGAAGATCGATCGCGTTGCCCCGCACGATCCGCTCCACGAGATCCGGCGCCAGATGCCCCATCTGCGCCTCGCCGACCTCCCGCGACTTCGGCCAGGTGGAGTCGGAGTGCGGGTAGTCGGTCTCGTACAGCACGTTGGCGACACCGATGGAGTCGAGATTCTTCAGCCCGAAGGCGTCGTCGAAGAAGCAGCCGTAGACGTGGTCCGCGAAGTACTCGCTCGGCGGCTTGCGCACCTTGTCGGCGACGCCGCCCCAGCCGCGGTTCTCCTCCCACACCACGTCGGCGCGCTCCAGGATGTACGGGATCCAGCCGATCTGCCCCTCGGCGTACATGATCCGCAGGTTCGGGAAGCGCTCGAACTTGCCGCTCATCAGCCAGTCGACCATCGAGAAACAGCAGTTGGCGAACGTGATGGTGGACCCGACGGCGGGCGGCGCGTCCGGCGACGTGGACGGCATCCTGCTGCTGGACCCGATGTGCATGGCGATGACGGTCCCGGTCTCGTCGCACGCGCGCAGGAACGGATCCCACGCGTCGGTGTGGATGCTGGGCAGCCCGAGGTGCGGCGGGATCTCGGAGAAGGCGACGGCGCGCACACCGCGGGCGGCGTTGCGCCGCACCTCCTCGGCGGCGAGCTCGGCGTCCCACAGCGGGACGAGGGTCAGCGGTATGAGCCGCCCCCGGGCCTGCGGCCCGCACCACTCCTCCACCATCCAGTCGTTGTACGCGCGCACCCCGAGCAGCCCGAGCTCGTGGTCCTTGGCCTCGGTGAAGGTCTGGCCGCAGAAGCGCGGGAAGGTCGGGAAGCAGAGCGCGGACTGGACGTGGTTGACGTCCATGTCGGCGAGGCGGGCGGGCACGTCGAAGGAGCCGGGACGCATCTGCTCGTAGGTGATGACCTCCAGCTTGATCTCGTCCCGGTCGTAGCCGACGGCGGTGTCGAGCCGGGTCAGCGGCCGGTGCAGATCCTCGTAGACCCACCAGTCGCCGATGGGTCCGTCGTCACCGGGGTTCCCCATGACGGGCGCGAACTTTCCGCCCAGGAAGGTCATTTCCTTCAGGGGCGCGCGGACGATGCGCGGTCCGACGTCGGCGTACTTCTTCGGCAGCCGGTCGGACCAGACGGTGGGCGGTTCGACGGTGTGGTCGTCGACGGAGATGATGAGCGGCAAGTCGACTGATTCCGGGGCACTTTGGGTGTTTGCGGTCTCCGTGGTCTCCATGGATTCACGGTAGCGCCGATCTGACGACCCGTCAGCTAGCGGGTGTGAAGGTTCGCGTGCGTGAGATGTCTGTGATGACTGTCTCCCACGGCTGACGCATCTGCCATGAACAAGGCAAACTGACGGGGTTGTCATCGGTGGTGCGCGCGAGCTGCGGCGTGCCGCCTGGACACGCTCGGGACATGAACGACAGGTGCTGGTGCGGCGGCAGGACAGGGGGCAGCGACGATGGACGGTGTACCGCGGGTGCCGGAACAGCGACGGTCCGGTACGCCTGAGGACACCGCGCTGCCCGCCGACGCGTCCGGGCTGCGCTTCGGCGTGCTCGGCCCGGTCCGCGCCCGGCGCGGCGACGAACAGCTGGCGACCGGATCCCCGCAGCAACGCGCCCTGCTGGCCGCCCTGCTGCTGCGCGAGGGCCGCACGGCGACGGCGTCCGAACTGATCGACGCGGTCTGGGGCGACGAGCCCCCGTCGCAGGCCCTGGCGGCCCTGCGCACCTACGCGTCCCGGCTGCGCAAGATCCTCGACCCGGGCGTCCTCGTCAGCGAGTCCGGGGGCTACGCGATCCGGCTGGCCCGGCGCGACGCGCTGGACCTGTCGACGGCACAGGACCTGTGGGCGGACGCCGAGAAGGCCCGCCAGGGCGCGGACCTGTGCCGGGCCCGGGCGCTGCTGAACGAGGCCCTCGCCCTGTGGGACGGCGAACCCCTGGCGAACGTCCCGGGACCGTACGCGGAGACCCAGCGCGCCCGCCTGGAGGAGTGGCGCCTGCAACTCCTCGAATCCCGCCTCGACATGGACCTGGAGCAGGGCTGCCACGCGGAGGCCGTCTCCGAACTGACCGCGCTCACCGCGTCCCACCCCCTGCGCGAGCGGCTGCGCGAGCTGCTGATGCTGGCGCTGTACCGCTCCGGCCGCCAGGCGGAGGCGCTCGCCGTCTACGCGGACACCCGCCGCCTGCTCGCCGACGAGCTCGGCGTGGACCCGCGCCCGGGCCTCTCCGAACTCCAGCAGCGCATCCTCCGGGCGGACCCGGCCCTCGCGGAGCCCTCCGCGCCGGCCGCCGAACCGCCGTCGGCGCCCGTCCGGCCCGCCCAACTCCCCGCCACCGTCCCGGACTTCACGGGCCGCGCGAGCTTCGTGCGCGAACTGAGCGACGTACTGTCCTCGGCCTCGTCCGCGTCCGGCGCGGGCGGCGTCATGGCGGTCTCCGCGGTGGCCGGCATCGGCGGCGTCGGCAAGACGACCCTCGCCGTGCACGTGGCCCACGCGGCACGCCCGTCCTTCCCCGACGGCCAGTTGTACGTCGACCTGCAGGGCGCGGGCCCGCACGCGGCCGAACCGGAGACGGTCCTCGGCTCCTTCCTGCGCGCCCTCGGCACGGCGGACACCTCGATCCCGGACTCCCTGGAGGACCGGGCGGCCCTGTACCGCTCGGCCCTCGACGGCCGCCGCGTCCTGGTCCTGCTGGACAACGCGCGGGACGCGGCCCAGGTCAGACCCCTCCTGCCCGGCACGGAGGGCTGCGCGGCCCTGATCACGGGCCGCGTGCGGATGGTCGACCTGGCCGGGGCCCACCTCGTGGACCTGGACGTCATGTCCCCGGAAGAGGCGCTGCTCCTGTTCACCCGCATCGTCGGCGAGGAGCGGGTGGCGTCCGAGCGCGAGGCGGCCCTGGACGTGGTCGCGGCCTGCGGCTTCCTGCCCCTGGCCATCCGCATCGCCGCCTCCCGCCTGGCATCCCGCCGCACCTGGACGGTGTCGGTCCTGGCGGCGAAGCTGGCCGACGAGCGCCGCCGCCTGGACGAACTCCAGGCCGGCGACCTCGCGGTGAAGGCCACCTTCGAACTCGGCTACGGCCAGCTGGAACCGGCCCAGGCCCGCGCCTTCCGCCTCCTCGGCCTGGCCGACGGCCCCGACATCTCCCTGGCGGCGGCCGCGGCCGTCCTCGACGCGGACATCGACGAGACCGAGGAACTCCTGGAGTCCCTGGTCGACACGTCCCTCGTCGAATCCGCCGCCCCCGGCCGCTACCGCTACCACGACCTGGTCCGGCTCTACGCGCGTGCGTGCGCGGAGCGCGACGAACTCCCGCCGCACGAGCGGACCGCGGCGATGTCCCGGCTCCTCGACTTCTACCTGGCCACGGCGGCGGGGGTCTACGCGATCGAGCGGCCCGGGGACCGGCTGGTGGAGCACCTGGCGCCGACCGCGTATCCCGGGCTGCGGTTCGAGGACCGCCACAGCGCCCAGAACTGGCTCTACTCCGAGGCGACCTCCCTGCTCGCCGTCGTCCGCCAGTCCGCCGTGCGCGGTGAGCTGCGCCGGTCCGTCGACACCCTGTGGGCAGCCGTCGACCTCGCCGAGTCCGGCGCCAACTCCCGTGAGTACGAGGCGGTCGCGGCGTTCGCCCGGGACGCGGCCCGGGACGCCGGCGACGGCCACGCCGAGGGCCGGGCGGCGATGACGCTCGCCTACGTCCACGCCTTCGGCGGCCGCTTCGAGAGCGCCGCCCAGGAGGCCCAGGAGGCCGTGGACCTGACCCTCGCGAGCCAGGACCGGCTCAGCCACTGCTGGGCCGCCAACACGCTCGGCGTCATCGCCCTGTACCAGGGCCGCCACGCGGAGGGCGAGGCTCAACTCACCGTCGCCATCGACAACTTCCGGGCCTGCGACGACCGCCCGGGAGAGGCCAGCGCGCTCTGCAACCTCTCCCGCATCCACCTCGCCACGTCCCGCACCACGAGCGCCGTGGACCTCGCTCGCCAGGGCACCCTCATCTACGAGGAGCTCGGCCACGAACTCCGGGGCGCCAACGGCAGGTACGCGCTCGCGCTCGCGCTGACCGAGAGCGGCCTGCTCGACCAGGCCGCCGACTGTCTGCACGGAGCGCTGAAGGTGTTCCGCGCCAGCCGGCAGCGGCTCTGGGAGGGCATGACGCTCTTCCGTCTCGCCGAGCTCGACCTCGCGGCGGACGAGCCGACCCGCGCCGCGGTCAGCGCGGAGTCCGCGCTCTCCCTGCTCCGGGACATCGGCGGCGAATGGCGGCGGGCCAACGTACTCACCGTCCTCGGCCAGGCACTCGACCGCGTGGGCCAGCCCGAGCGGGCCCAGGTGTGCTGGCAGGAGGCGTACGAGATCTTCGAGACCCTCGGTGCGCCCGAAGCCGACAAAGTACGCGCACTGCTCGGCGCCGCGACCACGGTCTGAGGCACCGCCCCGACACCGTTCATCATTCGTTTATCCCGCCCCGGCACTCTCATGGTGTCGGTCCGTCGCAACGGGGGGCAGACGGAACGACTTGTGGCCGCGCCTTACGGTTGTCCGGCCCAGCGAAGCCCGCCCGGCAACCCTCGGGGGAGTTGCCGGGCGGGCCGCACCACCCACGTCACACATCTTCATGGGGAGCCAGCCGACATGACCGAGAACTCGACGGACAACATCCACGCCACCGGCGAAGAGACCGGCGACGCCACCACGGACAACATCCACGCGACGAGCGAGCCGGTCTCGACGGACAACATCCACGCCACCGGCGAGAAGCCCGTCGCCGCGGCCGGCACCGACAACATCCACGCCACCGACGAGAGCGCCTGACCTGCACCTTGTCGAACGGGGATCGGCCGCGGCGGCGCGGAGGGGGAGCCGTCGCGGCCGAGGTGTGTCCGGGGAGGAACCGGCCGCAGGGCCCGCGCACCCGCGATCGGCCTACCAATACGCGCCGCGCCGCCGCCCTCCGCTTTCGATGGACCCACGCCCTCGAAACGGAGACCGCATGCGCCGCGCCCACCGCCCCCTCGCCGCAGTCGCGCTCGCGCTGCTGGCCGTGGCCCCGGCCGGGCCCGCCGCGGCCGACGAGCAGCCGGCCCTCTCGATCACCCCCGACCCGGCCGTCCCCGGCTCCACGGCCGTCGTCTCGGTGGCCGGGGGATGCACCGCGACCTCCTCGACGGCGACCTCCACCGCGTTCTCGGAGACGGTCCGACTGTCCGCCGGTTCCGCCGGCTCCCACACCGGCACGGCCACCATCGCCGAGTCCGCCGTCGGCACCCACACGGTGTCCTTCACCTGCGCGGGCCGCGGTACGTCGACCCACCGCATCCAGGTCGGCCACACGGGCGGCACCGACTACGGCACCACGATCGACAAGGGCGTCAAGGCGGGCGTGGGCACCGACGACGGCACCTCGACCACCGACCTCGTCCAGCTCGCGCTGGGCGGACTGCTCATGACCGGAGCCGTCGCCGGCGCCCTCCACATCGCCCGCCGCCGCACCGGCGACTAGGAAAAGCAGGCGGAAAGGCCGCGCGCGGCGCATGCCTTCAGGGGCGCGGGACCGTATCCATGTGCGGCTCCGCCGCGGGGCGCGACCAGCCACGACGAGAGCCGCACCCGCCGACGAGAGCAGAACGCCCCTAGCCGCCGAACACCCGCGCCTCCGTCACCGCCAGCCCCTTGACCCACCAGTGGTCATAGCGCCGGTACGCCGCCGCGTCCCGCTCCACCAGCAATCCCCGCAGCCCACCGGCCTCCTCCGCCAGCGCCTCCCACGTCTCCTCGGGCAGCGGTCGGAACGCCCCCACCTCCACCCCGGCGCCGTCCTCCACCAGCCGCCACACACCGGCCACATACCCGTCGACCAGCACGGTCGGCAGCACGTCCCCGTTCACCCGGGTCACCTGCTTGCGGTACTCCGCGGGCAGCACCCGCGCCCGGTCCGCGTACGCGAGCAGCACGCTGTCCCACATCGCCATCAGCCGCGGCGGCGCCTCGACGTCCTCCGGGGGACGCGCACCGCCCACCACGTCGAACAGCACCGCCCCGTCCTCCCCCGCCAACTCCTCGACCTCGGTGCCCAGTTCACGCAGCGCCGCCCGCACCCGCCCCTTCTGCACCAGGGCGAACTGCGCGACGTCCGCCACCGTCGCGGGCCCGAACCCGGCCAGATACCGGCGCACCAGCTCCCGCAGCCCCTCGGCCACGGCCCCCTCGTCACTCACCGCGGGCCGCCGCCCGGCCCCCGCCGCGACGAACCCCTGCCGCCGGTCCGAGGTGAACCCCCAGGGCGCGTCCGGCACCGGCGCGTGCCACAGCGGCGCCCACTGCCGCAGCATCCGCCACGCGGTCCGCGCCGCACCACGCTCGACGCCGGGCACCCGCCCCGCGAACCACTCCTCCAACTCCCCCACACCACAAGGCCGTTCGACCAGCGCCAGCAGCTCGGGGAGCAGCACCGCCGCGTCCGCCTCGGACAGCCCCGACGCCCGGAACCGGGGGTCGCGCAGCCGCGCGCCCCGCACCGTCGGCTCCACCGCGGCCCGCAGCGCCCGGTAGTCGTCGACGTGCACCGCGTGCAGCGTGATCCGCATCAGCGTCGACTTCACCACCCGGAAACCGTCGAACGCGGCGTCCAGCTCCGCCGGGTCGAACCCCGCCAGCCGGTTCCACAGCGCCACATACGGCGAAGCGGGCTGCTGCGCCTGAAGCGCGACAACCCGCCGAACCGCGTCCTCGACCCCCAGGGCCTCCCGCCCCAGCAGCAACTGCCGGGCGAGAGTGGCCCTGTTGAGCCCTCGTGCGGTGATCGTGTCAGCCATGCCGAGCATTCTCGCCCGGCGCCGACGCCGCCTCTACAGCTGCCGCGCCACCTCGGTGGCCCAGTACGTCAGAATCATGTTCGCGCCGGCCCGCTTGATCCCGGTCAGCGCCTCCAGGATCGCCTTGTCCCGGTCGATCCAGCCGCGCTGCGCGGCCGCCTCGATCATCGCGTACTCACCACTGATCTGGTACGCGGCCACCGGCACGTCCGACGCCTCCGCGACCTTGGCCAGGATGTCGAGGTACGGGCCCGCGGGCTTCACCATCACCATGTCGGCGCCCTCTTCGAGGTCGAGCGCCAGCTCCCGCAGGGAGTCACCGATGTTGGCCGGGTCCTGCTGGTACGTCTTGCGGTCGCCCTGCAGCGAGGAGCCGACGGCCTCGCGGAACGGCCCGAAGAAGGCCGACGAGTACTTCACCGTGTACGCGAGGATCGACACGTCCTCACGCCCGATCTGGTCCAACGCGTCGCGGATGACGCCGATCTGACCGTCCATCATGCCGCTCGGGCCGACCACGTGGGCGCCCGCGTCCGCCTGCACCTGCGCCATCTCGGCGTACCGCTCGAGCGTCGCGTCGTTGTCGACCCGGCCCTGCTCGTCGAGGACCCCGCAGTGCCCGTGGTCGGTGAACTCGTCGAGGCACAGGTCGGACATCACGATGAGGTCGTCCCCGACCTCGGCCCGCACGTCCCGCAGCGCGACCTGGAGGATCCCGTCGGGGTCGGTCCCCACGGTCCCGGCCGCGTCCTTCTTCGCCTCCTCCGGCACGCCGAACAGCATGATCCCGGAGACGCCCGCCTCGGCGGCCTCGGCGGCCGCCTTCTTCAGGGAGTCCCGGGTGTGCTGGTACACGCCCGGCATGGAGCCGATCTCGACGGGGGCGTCGATCCCCTCGCGCACGAACGCCGGGAGGATCAGGTCGGCCGGATGCAGCCGCGTCTCGGCGACCATGCGGCGCATCGCGGGAGTCGTCCGCAGCCGCCGGGGCCGCGAACCGGGGAAGGAACCGTACCGAGTCACTGGACTGTCACCTCGAACTTCTCGAACCTCTTGAGAACTTTGAACACCAGGGTGCGAACCCCGGAAAAAAGCGGAGGGCGGGCACCCGGAGCAACTCCAGGCACCCGCCCTCGACCCTGCCCTACGGCGCGGCCCTGCGACGCCGCGCCCCGGGGCGCCGCTCGCTCGGCCGGGTCACCGGGTCACCGGCCTCGACGGCCGCGTCCCGGCGCCGCGCGCCGAAGTCGGCGAGCGCGGCGGCCAGCTTGGTCACCGACGGCTCCGGCGCCATGACGTCGACGCGCAGCCCGTGCTCCTCGGCGGTCTTGGCGGTGGCCGGACCGATGCAGGCGATCACCGTCACGTTGTGCGGCTTGCCCGCGATGCCGACCAGGTTCCGCACCGTCGACGACGAGGTGAACAGCACGGCGTCGAACCCGCCGCCCTTGATCGCCTCACGCGTCTCGGCCGGGGGCGGCGAGGCGCGCACGGTCCGGTAGGCCGTCACGTCGTCGACCTCCCAGCCCAGCTCGATCAGACCGGCGACCAGGGTCTCCGTGGCGATGTCGGCGCGCGGCAGGAAGACCCGGTCGATCGGGTCGAAGACGGGGTCGTACGGCGGCCAGTCCTCCAGAAGACCGGCGGCCGACTGCTCGCCGCTCGGCACCAGGTCCGGCTTCACGCCGAAGGCGATCAGCGCGGCGGCCGTCTGCTCGCCGACCGCGGCGACCTTGATCCCGGCGAAGGCACGCGCGTCGAGCCCGTACTCCTCGAACTTCTCGCGTACGGCCTTCACCGCGTTGACGGACGTGAAGGCGATCCACTCGTAGCGACCGGTGACCAGACCCTTGACCGCGCGCTCCATCTGCTGCGGCGTACGAGGCGGCTCGACGGCGATCGTCGGGACCTCGTGCGGCACGGCGCCGTACGACCTGAGCTGGTCGGAGAGCGACGCCGCCTGCTCCTTCGTCCTGGGGACGAGCACACGCCAGCCGAACAGCGGCTTCGACTCGAACCAGGAGAGCTGGTCGCGCTGGGCGGCGGCACTGCGCTCACCGACCACGGCTATCACCGGCCGGTTTCCCTCCGGCGACGGCAGCACCTTGGCCTGCTTGAAGGTCTGCGCGATGGTGCCGAGGGTGGCGGTCCACGTCTTCTGCCGGGTCGTCGTTCCGGCGACGGTGACGGACAGCGGCGTATCGGGCTTGCGCCCGGCCGCGACCAGCTCACCGGCGGCGGCCGCCACCGAGTCGAGCGTCGTCGACACGACGACCGTGCAGTCGGAGGCGCCGACCTCGGTCCAGCAGCGGTCGGAGGCGGTGCGGGCGTCGACGAAACGGACGTCCGTGCCCTCCGCGTCCCGCAGCGGCACACCGGCGTACGCGGGCACGCCCACGGCCGCGGCGATGCCCGGGACGACCTCGAAGCCGATGCCCTGTGCCGCGCAGGCGAGCATCTCCTCGGCCGCGTACGTGTCGAGTCCGGGGTCCCCGGTGACCGCACGCACGACCCGCTTGCCGCCCCGCGCGGCCTCCATGACAAGATTGGCCCAGTCCCTCAGAGCCGGGACCGCGACGGCAGTTGACGCCTCGTCAGCGTCCGGCTGCGGCTGCGCTCCCGTGGCGTCGAGGACGGTCACGCCTGCCCTGGCATGCGTGCGCACGACGTCGAGCACTTCGGGCTCGGCGATCAGCACATCCGCTCGGGTCAGGGCTTCCACGGCCCGTAGGGTCAGCAGTCCTGGATCACCGGGACCGGCACCCAGGAAGGTGACGTGCCCAGGTGTACAGGCGGTCGATGATGCGGTGGTGGGGCTCAAAGTGCTCGCTCCCCCATCAGACCGGCCGCACCCTTGGCCAGCATCTCGGCGGCGAGTTCCCGCCCGAGAGCCAGCGCCTCGTCCTCCGACGAGGGCACGGGACCGGTGGTGGTCAGCTGCACCAGCTCGGAGCCGTCGGTGGTGCCGACGACGCCGCGCAGGCGCATTTCCTTGGCAATCTGCCCGTCGGCCAGCAGGTCGGCCAGCGCACCCACAGGTGCGCTGCAGCCGGCCTCCAGGGCGGCGAGCAGGGACCGCTCGGCGGTCACGGCGGCCCGGGTGAACGGGTCGTCCAACTCTCCGAGCGCGGCGGCGAGTTCACCATTGGCTGCGGTGCACTCGACTGCCAGTGCCCCCTGTCCGGGGGCGGGCAGGACGATGTCGGTCGCGAGGAAGTCGGTGACTTCCCCGGTACGGCCGATGCGGCTGAGGCCGGCCGCCGCGAGAACGACGGCGTCCAGCTCCCCCTTCTCGACGTAGCCGATGCGGGTGTCGATGTTCCCCCGGATCGGCACGGTCTCGATCCGCAGCCCGTGGCTCTTCGCGTACGCGTTGAGCTGCGCCATCCTGCGCGGCGAACCGGTACCCACCCGAGCGCCCGCGGGAAGCTCGGGGAAGGTCAGGCCGTCGCGCGCGATCAGTACGTCCCGCGGGTCCTCGCGCAGCGGCACGGCCGCCAGCACCAGGTCCTCGGGCTGCGCGGTCGGCAGGTCCTTGAGGGAGTGCACGGCGAAGTCGACCTCGCCGCTCAGGAGCGCGTCACGCAGCGCGGTCACGAAGACACCCGTGCCGCCGATCTGCGCGAGGTGCTCACGGGAGGTGTCGCCGTACGTCGTGATCTCGACCAGCTCGACCTCGCGGCCGGTCAACTGCCGTACGGCTTCGGCTACATGCCCCGACTGGGACATGGCGAGCTTGCTGCGCCGGGTGCCCAGCCGCAGTGCTCTTTCGGCGGTCATGCCGGGCCTCGATTCTTGCCTACCGTGCCGGTAGCGGATTCACGGTCTTGGGGGGTTGCCCGGGAGACGGACGCGACCGTCTCCTGGTCCAGGTCGAACAGGGTGCGCAGCGCGTCCGCGTATCCGGTGCCACCCGGCTCGGCCGCCAACTGCTTGACCCGAACGGTCGGTGCGTGCAGGAGCTTGTCCACCACGCGCCGCACGGTCTGGGTGATCTCCGCGCGCTGCTTGTCGTCGAGGCCGGGCAGGCGCCCGTCGAGCCGCGCGATCTCGCTGCTCACCACGTCCGCGGCCATCGTGCGCAGCGCGACGACGGTCGGCGTGATGGTCGCCGCCCGCTGCGCGGCGCCGAACGCGGCGACCTCCTCGGCCACGAGCGCCCGCACCTGGTCCACGTCGGCGGCCATCGGCGCGTCGACGGAGGCGTCGGCGAGGGACTCGATGTCGACGAGGCGCACCCCGTCGATCCGGTGCGCGGCCGCGTCGATGTCCCGCGGCATCGCCAGATCCAGGAGAGCCAGGGCGACATGACGCACCGGCTCGGGGGCGCGCTCGCGCCGCATCTCCGGTACGCGTCCGACGGCGGCCAGCGCCGCGATGGCGTCCGCCTCCGACGGGTGCACGCGCTCACCGGGAGCGTTCTCCACCCAGGCACCGTGCTGCTCCAGGGCGGCGGCATCGAATCCGGCGACGGCGGCCTCGCCCTCGACGGAGAACCCGCCGCGCACCACCTCGACCGGGCAGGCATCGGCAACAGCCTTGCCCGCGGCGGGAGTTGTGGGCGCAGGCACGTCACTGCCGGCGGTCGGCGTACGCCCGGCGACGGCCGCGCGCACCGCGTCGGCGGTCAGGACGAGGCCGGTGGCGCCGGTGCAGGAGATGGCGACGTCGGCACGTGTCAGTTCCTCCGCCACGGAGTCCATGACGACGGCGCGGGCGGCGGTGCCACTCTCGCTCAAGATCTCCACGAGCCGTTCGGCCCGCTCCACGGTCCGGTTGGCGACGACGACCTCGGCCACTCCGACGCGCGCGAGCGTCGCCGCGGCCAGCGAGGACATCGACCCTGCGCCGATGACGAGGGCACGCTTGCCGGCCGCCCACGCGGACACGTCGGGACCGGCGGCGAGCTGCTCGAGCCCGAAGGTGACGAGCGACTGCCCGGCCCGGTCGATCCCGGTCTCGGAGTGCGCGCGCTTGCCGACCCGCAGGGCCTGCTGGAAGAGGTCGTTGAGCAGCTTGCCCGCGGAGTGCAGCTCCTGGGCGCGGGCCAGGGTGTCCTTGATCTGGCCGAGGATCTGCCCCTCGCCGACGACCATGGAGTCGAGCCCGCACGCCACCGAGAACAGGTGGTGCACCGCGCGGTCCTCGTAGTGCACGTACAGATAAGGAGTGAGCTCCTCGAGTCCCACACCGCTGTGCTGCGCGAGCAGCGTCGACAGCTCGGCGACACCGGCGTGGAACTTGTCCACGTCCGCGTAGAGCTCGATGCGGTTGCAGGTGGCGAGCACCGCGGCCTCGGCGGCCGGTTCGGCGGCGAGGACGTCCTGGAGCAGCTTGGCCTGGGTGTCCGCGTTCAGCGCGGCGCGCTCCAGGACGCTGACCGGGGCGCTGCGGTGGCTCAGCCCGACGACGAGGAGACTCATGCCGGCATCACGGCGGGCACGTCCCCGTCGGGTCCCTTGCGGTTCTTCTGCGCGGTGGCGGCGGTGGGCTTGGTGACCTTGGCGGCCGGGCCCTCGACGCCGACGGCGCCCTCGGCGGGGCTCTCCCCGTCGATCGCGCCCTCGCCGGCCTTGCGCTGCTCGTGGAAGGCGAGGATCTGCAGCTCGATGGAGAGGTCCACCTTGCGTACGTCGACCCCGTCCGGCACGGACAGCACGGTCGGCGCGAAGTTCAGGATGGAGGTGACGCCCGCGGCGACGAGCCGGTCGCAGACCTGCTGCGCGGCGCCTGCCGGGGTCGCGATGACGCCGATGGAGACGCCGTTGTCGTCGATGATCTTCTCGAGCTCGTCCGTGTGCCGCACGGCCATCCCGGCGACCGGCTTTCCGGCCATCGCGGGGTCGGCGTCTATGAGCGCGGCGACCCGGAAGCCACGGGAGGCGAACCCGCCGTAATTGGCCAGCGCCGCACCGAGGTTACCGATACCGACGATCACAACCGGCCAGTCCTGCGTGAGGCCCAGCTCGCGCGAGATCTGGTAGACGAGATACTCGACGTCGTACCCCACACCACGCGTCCCGTAGGACCCGAGGTACGAGAAGTCCTTGCGCAGCTTCGCGGAGTTGACCCCCGCCGCGGCCGCGAGCTCCTCGGAGGAGACCGTGGGCACCGAGCGCTCGGAGAGAGCGGTCAGGGCTCGGAGGTACAGCGGAAGCCTGGCGACGGTGGCCTCGGGAATTCCTCGGCTGCGGGTCGCCGGTCGGTGAGTTCGGCCAGTTGCCACGGTGCTCCTGCGGGTAGAGCGGGGCTGCAGGCGGCCGTTCGTTCCCAGACCGCCCCGTCGAATGCAGGCTATGTCTTTGTGAACGCGTGCACAAAGATGGTGTCCGATTTGCCCGGCCAACGTGACCGGGGTCACGCGCCCCCGGCGCGCATGTGTGGAACCGGCGCGCAGGCAGCTTCGTTGCTCACCTGTTGGGGGCAAAACCGCACACACTCCTCACGATCCACGCCCCCGAGACCAAAACCGCCCTCGATCCTAAGCGACTTTTGGGGCCACTTGGACTCCTCGGTCAGTGACTTGTGCGACCACTGTGCGGCGGATCAGCCCGTCAGCGCCCGCCGCAGCCGCTCCTCCTGTACGCGCCAGAAGTCGTGCTGCGCCCCGTCGACGAGAACGACCGGGATCTGCTCCCAGTACTTGCGATGCAGTTCCTCGTCCTCGTTGATGTCCTTCTTCTCCCAGGAAGCGCCGACCTCGGCACACACCTTCTCGATCACCGCCTGTGCGTCGTCGCACAGATGACACCCGGGCTTCCCGATCAGCGTGACGACGCGCTCCGACGGACTCTTCTTCTCACTGCGCCGAAAAATGGGACTCATACCGGCCATTCTGGCCCCACCCGCGCCCCCCTTACGACGCCCGGATTTCACAGAACGACAGACTCCCGAAATCCGCTCGACTCCGGAACCACCGAACAAACTGGCTATGCTCACGCCATGGCCGCTCTCGGATGGCTCACACCCCGTAGGCGCTCCGCCACCGCGCGGAGCGTGCTGGCAGGCGAGGCTTCTGCGGAGGCCGCCCGCAAGTCCTCCATGGAGCTGGAGGAGCAGGCGCCGCCGGGTGAAGAGGAACAGGAACCGGATTTCCCGGTCGTCGGCGACGACAAGGCCGCCGCCTTCTTCGACCTGGACAACACCGTCATGCAGGGCGCGGCGATCTTCCACTTCGGCCGCGGCCTCTACAAGCGGAAGTTCTTCCAGCGCCGCGAGCTGACCCGGTTCGCCTGGCAGCAGGCGTGGTTCCGGATCGCCGGGGTCGAGGACCCCGAGCACATGCAGGACGCCCGCGACAGCGCGCTGTCCATCGTCAAGGGCCACCGCGTCTCCGAGCTGATGTCGATCGGCGAGGAGATCTACGACGAGTACATGGCGGAGCGGATCTGGCCCGGCACCCGCGCCCTCGCCCAGGCCCACCTCGACGCGGGACAGAAGGTCTGGCTCGTCACGGCCGCCCCGGTGGAGATCGCCACGGTCATCGCCCGCCGCCTCGGCCTGACCGGCGCCCTCGGCACGGTCGCCGAGTCCATCGGCGGCGTTTATACGGGCAAGCTCGTGGGTGAGCCGCTGCACGGCCCCGCGAAGGCCGAGGCCGTCCGCGCCCTCGCCTCCGCCGAGGGCCTGGAGCTCGGCCGCTGCGCCGCGTACAGCGACTCCCACAACGACATCCCGATGCTCTCCCTCGTCGGGCACCCGTACGCGATCAACCCGGACGCGAAGCTCCGCACCTACGCGCGGGAGCGGGAGTGGCGGCTGCGCGACTACCGCACGGGCCGCAAGGCGGCGAAGGTCGGCATCCCGGCGGCGGCCGGCGTCGGCGCCGTCGCGGGCGGCACCGCGGCCGTGATCGCCCTCCAGCGCCGCCGTCGCTGACGGCATTCCGAACGTCTTACCCGGCACCGGCCCCCGCCAGTCACGCGGATACCACTCGACCACAACGCGTCATCACAGCTGCCGGAACATGACCTAATCCGATCAACAAGTGGTCACTCTCAGGTACTTGAACCATCGTCGATCAGCTACAGAAGTGACGTAATCGATGATTTGAGCAACTGGGTGTAGCGCTCCCTGCACGAAGCGTTATTCTCCTCAGACGCATTCCGGTACCCACTCGCCAGTACGACGAGTGAACGGTCCGGCACTGCACGTGATGGAAGCTCTGCCTCTGGGAGTCCCGTGTTTCAACACGTCGGGGTTGACGCCTCGGGCCTGGCTACGCTGCGCGCAACGGTCGTGGACCGCTTGCGCGGCTTCGTCCCCACCGCGTACGCCGTCCCCGCCCTCGCTGTCCCCGCACCGGCCGGTCCGTGCTTCGCCATGGCCGACTCAGGTGCGGCCACGGCGGGCAGACGAGCGCGCTCCGGCGCCGCCGGCACGTCCGGCACTCCTACTACCGCCCGCCGTCCCGCCGCGGACAGCGACAGCGCCCGCATGATGGAGCTGGTCGAGCGCGCCCAGGCCGGCGAGGCCGACGCGTTCGGCAGGCTCTACGACCAGTACAGCGACACCGTGTACCGGTACATCTACTACCGCGTGGGCGGAAAGGCGACGGCGGAGGATCTCACCAGTGAGACCTTCCTGCGCGCCCTGCGCCGCATCGGCACGTTCACCTGGCAGGGCCGCGACTTCGGCGCCTGGCTGGTCACGATCGCCCGCAACCTGGTCGCCGACCACTTCAAGTCGAGCCGCTTCCGGCTGGAAGTGACCACGGGCGAGATGCTCGACGCCAACGAGGTGGAGCGCTCGCCCGAGGACTCGGTCCTGGAGTCGCTCTCGAACGCGGCACTCCTGGAGGCCGTGCGCCGGCTCAACCCGCAACAGCAGGAGTGCGTGACGCTTCGCTTCCTGCAGGGTCTGTCCGTCGCCGAGACCGCGCGCGTGATGGGCAAGAACGAGGGTGCGATCAAGACCCTCCAGTACCGCGCCGTCCGCACCCTGGCCCGGCTGCTGCCCGACGATGTCCGCTGACCGAAGCCGTCACTGACCGCGTCTCTCAACTCACCTTCTGTGAAAGAGAGATGCGATCGCGGTCGGATCATCAGTCGTCCGTAACCCAAGTACCGCGCCGCTCGTTGTGCGGGATGCAGGCTCCCTGTGGTCACGTACGGATCGGCAGCACACGCGCGATACTCACTCGATCGTGTGCAAGCTCTTCCGGCGTGCAACCCCAGGACCCCCTGGGGAGTCGACCGTCATGACGAGAGGAGGTGCCGCCAGTGATCGCGAATGTCTCGGCACACCGGCGGGCGAACGCCTTCGCCCAGGCCCTGGAGGACCAGTCCGACCGGGACGCGGCGGCTCAGCAGCCGGAGGAACCGGCCGCTCAGCAGAGCGACCAGGCCGAACAGTCCGACCGGTCCGAGCAGGGCAGGCTTCTGTCCCTGTCCGCGGGCCTCGGCGAGCTGCCCAAACCCGAGATGGATCCCGAGGTCAAAGTGGTGCAGCGAGCGCAGCTCGTTGCCGCCATGGAGGCCATGTTCAAGGAAGGGGCCGCCGGCAGCCCTTCCGTTCCTGAACAGCGGTCCAAAGCCAAGGGCGCCCACCGGGCGAGCCCGTTGCGCAAGCTGCGGCCCCGCTCCCGCCTGACCAAGGGCATCGCCGCGGGCGGCCTCACGGTCGGCGTGGCCGCGGGCGCGTTCAGCGGCGTGGCGGCCGCGAGTTCGGACGCGCTGCCCGGTGACCACCTCTACGGCCTCAAGCGCGGCATGGAGGACCTCAAGCTCGGCATGGCCGACGGCGACTCCGACCGCGGCCAGATCTATCTGGACCAGGCCTCGACGCGGTTGAACGAGGCACGGCGACTGATGGAGCGCGGCCGCACCGGACACCTGGACCACGAGTCCGTGGGCGAGGTCCGCCGCGCCCTGTCCGGCATGCAGTACGACGCCTCCGAGGGCCACCGGCTGCTCAGCGGCGCGTACAAGCGCGACGGCTCGCTCGGCCCGATCCAGGCCCTGTCCGCGTTCTCCGAGTCGCACCGGAAGAGCTGGAGCGCCCTGAGCGACCGGCTCCCGGTCCAGCTCGGTGACGTACGGGACCAGGTCAGCTCGGTCTTCGACGCCATAGACGAAGAGGTCGGCCCGCTGCGCTCGCTGCTGCCGCAGGTCCCCGACAAGGGCGGCTCCAGCAGCCCCGGCCGCGGCGGCGGTACGTCACCGGGCTCGCCCGGCAGCGACCGCTCGGCACCCTCCGGCACCACCGGCAGCGACCGCGGCACGTCCCCGGACAAGCCCAAGCCGTCCAGCTCCAACAGCGGCAAGGACGAGGACGGTCTGCTCGGCGAGACCACGGGCGGCCTGCTCGATCCCCCGAAGGACGAGTCGACCCCGACCCCGTCCGACGGCAAGTCGGGCAAGTCCGGCGAGGGCAGCACCGGTTCGCCCAAGCCTGACGTGACTCTGCCCCCGCTCCTGCCGGGCCTGCTCCCCGGCATCGGCATCGACGGCGAGGACGCGAGCTAGCGCCGAGACGTACCGACGAAGGGCCCGGGGTTCGCCCCGGGCCCTTCTCGTCGTCGCATCGGTCCACGCGTCAGAAGAACACGGACCGCCGCTGCACCAGCAACTTGTAGAGCGTGTGCTGGATCTGCTCCCGTACCTGATCGGTCAGGTTGAACATCAGCATCGGGTCCTCGGCCGCCTCCGGCGGATACCCGTCCGTCGGAATCGGCTCCCCGAACTGAATCGTCCACTTCGTCGGCAACGGCACCGCGCCCAACGGCCCCAGCCAGGGAAACGTGGGCGTGATCGGGAAGTACGGGAACCCCAGCACCCGCGCCAACGTCTTGGCGTTGCCGATCATCGGGTAGATCTCCTCCGCCCCGACGATCGAGCACGGCACGATCGGCGTCCCGGCCCGCAGCGCCGTGGACACGAAGCCGCCGCGGCCGAACCGCTGCAGCTTGTAGCGCTCGCTGAACGGCTTGCCGATGCCCTTGAAGCCCTCCGGCATCACCCCGACCAGCTCACCGCTCTCCAGGAGCCGCTGCGCGTCCTCCGCGCAGGCCAGGGTGTGCCCGGCCTTGCGGGCCAGCTCATTGACGACCGGCAGCATGAACACCAGGTCGGCGGCCAGGAGCCGCAGATGGCGGCCCTCGGGATGGTTGTCGTGCACGGCGACCTGCATCATCAGGCCGTCCAGCGGCAGCGTCCCCGAATGGTTGGAGACGATCAGCGCGCCGCCCTCCGACGGGATGTTCTCGATGCCCTTCACCTCGACGCGGAAGTACTTCTCCGCGATCGGACGCAGCAGCGACATCAGGACCTGGTCGGTGAGCTCCTTGTCGTAGCCGAACTCGTCGACGTCGTAATCACCGGTGATCCGGCGCCGCAGGAAAGCGAGCCCGCCCGCGATCTTCCGGTCCCACCCACCGCGCTTCTCCTCGACGGCCTCCGGCTCCGGGGCGGTCTCCGGCGACTCGGACGGCTGCCGCTGCTGCGCGGGGAAGGTCTTCACCTCGCGTACAGCCGCGGGCTCACCCTTGCGCCGGCCGGCGCTGCCGCCCGTGCCCCTACGGCGTGCGGCACCCTTGCCGGTCGCCCCCCGCGACCTGTCGTCGTCGAAAGGAATGACCTTGGCATCCGCCATCGTTGATGCGCTCCTCAGTTGGCGCTCTGCGTCGGGGGCTGGCTGGGCGTACCGGCGCCGCCGCCCACGAACGGCAGAGCGGCGATCCTGTCCACGGCTGACGCCAGTGCCTGGGGCGGCAGCAGCCCGGGTCCCCGGCCGCGTACGAAGTCCGCGAAGGCTTCCGCGGTCGTGTACTTGGGCCGGAACCCGAGGGTGTCGCGCATCTGCGCCGTCGAGACGACCCGCCCGTGCGTGAGCAATCGAATCTGCTCGGGCGAGAAGTCCGTCGCACCCAGCGTACGCAGAGCCCCGCCCACCCACGTCACGGCCGGCAGCAGCACGGGAACGGTGGGCCGCCCGAGCCGCCGCGAACACTGCGACAGCAGCAGCACGCCGTCCCCCGCGACATTGAAGGTGCCGCTGTTCAGCGTCCCGCGCTCCGGTTCGTGCGACGCGATGCGCAGCACCTCGATCACGTCGTCCTCGTGCACGAACTGCAGCCGCGGGTCGTAGCCGAGCACGGTCGGCAGGACGGGCAGCGAGAAGTACTGGGCGAGCGGTGAATCGGCGGTGGGGCCGAGGATGTTGGCGAAGCGGAGCACACACACGGCGACGTCCGGGCGGCGCCGGGCGAACCCGCGCACATACCCCTCGACCTCCACCGTGTCCTTGGCGAAGCCGCCGCTCGGCAGCGACTTGGGCGGTGTCGTCTCGGTGAAGACGGCCGGATCACGCGGCGCCGAGCCGTAGACGTTCGTACTGGACTTCACCACGAGCCGCTTCACACTGGGCGCCTTCTGGCAGGCCCCGAGCAGCTGCATCGTGCCGATGACGTTGGTCTCCTTGACCGAGCCGCGACCGCCGCTGGCCAGCGGGGTCCCGGTCACGTCCAGGTGCACCACGGTGTCCACGGAGTGCTCGGCGAGCACCCGCGCGATGGCCGGCTGCCGGATGTCGGCCTGCAGGAAGTCCGCCCCGCCCAGATGGTGCGCGGGCGGCACGGCATCCACCCCGATGACCCGGTCCACCTCCGGGTCCCGCTGGATGCGTCGGACGAACCGGCCCCCCAGCTGCCGGGCCACCCCGGTCACGAGCACGACCTTGCCCAAGATCAGCGCCTACCTTCCGTCCCAGCCCGCCGCGCTCCGCAATCACTGCTCGCGCCTCACGTTAGCGGTTCGATGTTGCGCTGTGATGACCGGACGATGCATGAAGTGACGACAGCCACAGCTGTACGTACAGGTGTGAACCAAAGGCCCACCGGCCAGGCGTGAACCACCAGGCCCAGCAACGCACTGTGGCCCTCCCACCGAACGGTGAAAGGGCCACAGAGAGCGCGCTTTGACGCAACGATCGCTTACTTCTTGTTGCGACGCTGCACGCGGGTGCGCTTCAGCAGCTTGCGGTGCTTCTTCTTAGCCATCCGCTTACGCCGCTTCTTGATAACAGAGCCCACGACTACCCTCGCTCACTTCTCGGACAACCCCCGCATCGCGGGGACAATCACTCGGTGCGGGGCTGCATTGGGGCCCACACGACCTACGGGGGGCCAGCCTACCCCGCCCGAGCGCCGAGCCAGAAATCGAGGCCGTCCCGGACTGCGGATCAGCCCGCATCCACCCCCACATAGGACTCGCGGAGGTACTCGTGAACCGCTTGCTCCGGGACGCGGAAGCTCCGCCCCACCCGGATCGCGGGCAGATGACCACTGTGCACCAACCGGTACACGGTCATCTTGGACACTCGCATGACCGAAGCGACTTCCGCCACGGTCAGGAACTGCACCTCGTTCAGAGGCCTACTCTCACCAGCAGCCATGTCACACCTGAACCTTCCGCACTCGACGGCCACCGGCTTCCCCTTCCGGTGACTCAACGTCGTTGCGTGCTCACTCCCCAATGTAGGGGCGTGTGATGCGAGTGGGGAAGAGGAGATGCGATCGGCCGCCTACTGTGACAGACACGCTCGATTGAGTACATAGCGAGTAAGCGGTCGGTAGTAATCAGACCGCACAGCGTCATCAAGCGGAACGACGACGGACACCAGCCCCTCGGCCTCACCGACGAACAGCGCGGGATCATCCGTATCGGCCAGGCCGATGGCGTCGAACCCCAACTGACCTGCACCGCAGACCCATCCGTGGTCCCCCACGACAAGCCCCGGCAGGGGGTCGCCGGCCTCCGCTAGAGCGGTCAGAGCCGTACGAACCGGGAGGGGTGAGTGGGTGTGCGCGCCGGCTTCGCTTCCGGGGGGCCACGCGCCGGGTTCTCGCACCAGCGCGACTCCTCGTACGTAGTCAAGGTTGTACGTGCGTAGACCGAACCGGGTCGTTATGTCGACACTGAGACCCTGCGCGGGGGTGAGAACAGGGCATCCAGCCGCCGACAAGGCGTCCGCCAACGAAGCGTAGAAACCGAGCAATCGGTGCGGATGTCCCGTCCCGAAAAGCACGGGACACCGGCTTCCTGCGGCTCTCCCGAGCCGGTCCGCGAAGGCGTCCAGAGCCGCCAGGGTGCGTTCGGGATCGATGACATCGTTCCCCGAGGTGTGCCCCGGATCCGGCGACACCCCACACTTGTCGGCCATGAGTGCGAGCAAGTCCCGCTGCCCCCACGACCATTCGGGATCGAGCCCGAGAAGCACACGGGGGTCCCTCGCCTCGAAGAGCCGGTAACTGCGCAGACTCTCCTCGCGGGAGGTCGCCACGGGCCCGGCAAGCCGAGCCGCCAACAGATGCGCGCGGAGGGCGCCGGTGCTCAACACGCTTGAAATGCTGCTGCATTGACCACGTTGAGCACCCCAAAACCGGGAAAACACCCCACCGTCGGAGTAACCGATCCGCCACCGGCCCCGCCCCGCTGAGCTACGGCAGCAGCCCCCGCAACGGAAAGGCCGCCTTCCGCGTGGCCAGGATCGCCTGATCCAGCCGGTCCGCGGGGTCGTACCCCTCCTCCCACTCCCGGAACGACACGGGCCACCGCCCGTCCGTCATCCGCCCGGGCGCCAACTGCCGTGTACGCGCGAAGACTTCCTGCCGCCACGACTCGGGAATCACGGTCTGGGGCGCGATCTCCCGCCCCGCCGCGACACCCACCAGATGCGTCCACGACCGCGGCACGACATCCACCACGGCGTACCCGCCGCCACCGAGCGCGACCCACTTCCCGTCCGCGTACTCGTGCGCCAGCTCATGGCAGGCGACCTGCACGGCCCGCTGCGCGTCCAGGGACACGGCGAGATGCGCGAGGGGGTCCTCGAAGTGCGTATCGGCCCCGTGCTGCGAGACGAGCACCTGCGGCCGGAACTCGGCGAGCAGCTCCGGCACCACGGAGTGGAACGCCCGCAGCCACCCGGCGTCCCCCGTACCGGCCGGCAGCGCCACATTCACCGCGGACCCCTCACCGGCGCCGCCGGCCCCGGTCTCCTCGGGCCACCCGGTCTGCGGGAACAGCGTCCGCGGGTGTTCGTGCAGGGAGATCGTCAGGACCCGCGGGTCCTCCCAGAACGCGGCCTGGACGCCGTCCCCGTGGTGCACATCGACATCGACGTACGCGACGCGCTCCACGCCGAGCTCCAGGAGCCGCGCGATGGCGAGCGCGGCGTCGTTGTACACGCAGAACCCGGAGGCGGCCCCCGGCATCGCGTGGTGCAGCCCACCGGCGAAGTTCACGCCGTGCAGCGCGTTCCCCCGCCACACGGCTTCGGCGGCGCCCACCGACTGCCCGGCGATCAGCGCGGACACCTCGTGCATCCCGGCGAAGGCGGGATCGTCGATCGTCCCGAGCCCGTACGCCTGGTCGGCGCCGTCCGGGTCGACGGAGGCGGCCTTGACCGCCTCCACGTAGTCCTCGCGGTGGACGAGCCGCAGGGTCGAGTCCCCGGCCCTCGCCGCGGCCACCACCTCGACGTTCTCGTCCCGGTCGAGCCCGAAGGCCCCCACCAGGCTCCGGGTCAGCTCGAGCCGGACCGGGTCCATCGGATGCCCGGTCCCGAAGTCATACCCCGCTACCGCTGGGTCCCACATCAACTGCACGCGGCCGCTCATGCCCGCCACCGTATCGGTCGCCGCCCGTACCGAACGAAGGGGCGTACACGAGCGTCACCAGCACCAACGCCATCGGTACGAGCATCGCCCCGCGATAGCTCCACGCATCACCCAAAGCGCCCACCAGCGGCGAACCCACCAGAAAACCAACGTAGTTGAAGATATTGAGCCGGGCGACGGCGGCATCGGACGCGCCGGGAAAGAGCCGCCCCGCGGCGGCGAAGGTCTGCGGCACGATCACGCAGAGCCCGAGCCCCAGCAGGGTGAACCCGAGCATCCCGACCCACGGCCCCGGCGCCACGGCCACCACACCGAACCCGGCGGCGGCCACGACGGCCCCGACCCGCACCACGGCCACGGCCCCGAACCGCCGCACTCCCACATCGCCCACGGCCCGCCCGACCAGGGTCATGACCATGTAGACGTTGTACGGAACCGTCGACAGCTGCTCCGAGCTGCCCAGCACGTCCTGGAGGTACTTGGCGCTCCAGTTGGAGACGGTGGAGTCGCCGATGTAGGCGAAGGACATCACCAGGCACAGCGGCAGCAGCATCTTGAAGACGATCTTGCTCGCCTGCGCCTCCTCGGCCGCCTTCTCCGCGGCGTCGGCAACCCGGTCGCCCTTGTCCACGTACCACCGGCTGCCCACGAGGCAGGCGGGCAGCAGCACGGCGGCGACCGGCAGGTACGACACGAACAGTGAGAGGTCCCAGTGCGCCCCGGCCCATGCGAGCGACGCACCCACGATTCCGCCCAGGCTGTACGCGGCGTGGAACCCGAGCATGATGCTGCGCCCGTAGGCCCGCTGCAGGCTGACGCCGAGCATGTTCATCGACGCGTCGAGCGCTCCCACGGCGAGACCGAAGGCCGCGAGCGAGACGCCGACCTCGACCAGGCTGTCCCCGGCCCCGACGCCGAGCAGCGCCAGCAGCACGACGGGCTGCGACCACCGCAGCACCCGGCTCGGCCGGACCCGTTTGACCAGCTGCTCGGTGCACACGCTCCCGACACCGGCCAGGATGGGCACGGCGGCCAGAAAGACGGGCAGCAGCCCGTCGGAGATCCCGTACTGGTCCTGAATGGCAGGGATCCGGGTCACCAGCAGCGCGAACGCCGCTCCCTGGGCGAAGAAGCTGAATCCCAGCGCTCTTCGCCCCCACCGCATCGCACCTGTTATGCCTGCGTTCCCATCGGTCATGGCGGCTCAGCGTATGCGCCAGACCTACCGCTGGGTAGATAGATCAAGCACTCAATTCCCGGGGTGCGGCGCCGACTTCGTCATCCGCTCAGCAGTCCGGGCAGTTCCCGCATGTCGGCGAAGAGCCGGTCGGCTCCCGTGAGCCGTTCCGCCGGCGTCATGGCCGTGAATCCGTACACGTCCATCCCGGCGGCGACAGCGGCCTGCACCCCGAGTGGGCTGTCCTCGACCACGACGCACTTCTCCGGCGCGACCCCCATCTGCCGGGCGGCATGGAGAAACAGGTCGGGCGCCGGCTTCCCCCGCCCCACGTCCTGCGAACTGAAGACGCGGCCTTCCCCGAACCACCGGTCGAGCCCGGTCTTCCGATGCCCGACCCGGATCCGCTCATGGCTCCCCGAGGACGCCACGCAGTACGGCACCCCGTCCGCAGTCAGCTTCTCCAGCACTTCCACGGCCCCCGCCACCGGCTCCAGCTCCCGCTCGAACGCGGCAAAGACTCTCGCGTGAAAAACGTCGTCGAAGTCGTCGGGCAGCCGCTCCCCGGTCCGTTCGAGGACGAGATCGTGTACGCGGTGCATGGCGGCGCCCATGTAGTCCCGCAGGGAGTCCTCGTACGAGGTCGGGTGCCCGAGCTCGGTGAGGTAGCCGGCGAGGAGCGTATTGGAGATCGGCTCGCTGTCGACGAGCACACCGTCGTTGTCGAAAATGACCAGTTCGTAGCGCATATAGGGACCCTAAACGCAGAAAACCCCCGTGCTGAAAAGCACGGGGGTTTCCCATAAAATTTGTTCGGCGGCGTCCTACTCTCCCACAGGGTCCCCCCTGCAGTACCATCGGCGCTGTAAGGCTTAGCTTCCGGGTTCGGAATGTAACCGGGCGTTTCCCTCACGCTATGACCACCGAAAC
>NZ_KB891802.1:0-24593 GCF_000373565.1 Streptomyces sp. HmicA12
GTTTCGGTGGTCATAGCGTGAGGGAAACGCCCGGTTACATTCCGAACCCGGAAGCTAAGCCTTACAGCGCCGATGGTACTGCAGGGGGGACCCTGTGGGAGAGTAGGACGCCGCCGAACAAATTTTATGGGAAACCCCCGTGCTTTTCAGCACGGGGGTTTTCTGCGTTTAGGGTCCCTATATCGACGTCGATCCCATATTCGACGTTGATACGGGGGCGATTAGAGGCGGCCTGCTGCTTTGAGGGAGAGGTAGGCGTCTGCGAGAGCGGGGGCCAATTCCGCAGGGGTTGCGTCCACGACTGTGACGCCGTGGCGGGTCAGCTGTTCCGCGGTGCGGAGGCGTTCTGCCTTGGCTTGGGCCGCTGAAGCCGCGTCGTAGATGGCGTCCGTGGTGCCGCGCGCCGCTGCCATTGTCTCGATTGCCGGGTCGGCCACCGAGGCCGCGACTACGGTGTGGCGCTTTGTGAGACGGGCGAGGACAGGGAGCAGGCCCTCCTCGACCGGGGCCGCCTCCAAGGACGTAAGAAGAACGATGAGAGAGCGGCGGGGGGCCGTGTGGAGGGCCGTTGCCGTGAGGCCGCGGGCGTCCGTCTCGATCAGTTCGGGTTCGAGGGGGGCCATGGCGTTGACCAGGGCCGGGAGGACTTCGCCTGCGGTGCGGCCCTGGACCAGGGCGCGGATGCGGCGGTCGTAGGCGAGCAGGTCGACGCGGTCGCCGGCTCGGGAGGCCAGGGCGCCCAGGAGGAGCGCGGCGTCCATCGAGGCGTCCAGGCGCGGGGCGTCGCCGACGCGGCCGGCGGACGTACGGCCGGTGTCGAGAACCAAGAGGATGTGGCGGTCGCGCTCGGGACGCCAGGTGCGTACGGCGACCGCTGAGTGGCGGGCCGTTGCGCGCCAGTCGATGGACCGGGTGTCGTCCCCAGGAACGTACTCGCGAAGGCTGTCGAATTCGGTGCCCTCCCCTCTGGTCAACACACTGGTGCGGCCGTCGAGTTCGCGCAGGCGCGCCAGTTTGGACGGGAGGTGCTTGCGGCTGTGGAACGGGGGCAGGACGCGGACCGTCCAGGGGACGGTGTGGGTGCCCTGGCGGGTGAAGAGGCCCAAGGGGCCGTAGGAGCGGACGGTGACGCGGTCTGCCGTGCGGTCGCCTCTGCGGGTGGGCAGGAGGCGCGTGGTGATGCGGCGGCGTTCGCCCGGCGGGATCGTCACGCGGTGGCGGGACGCGTCGTGTTCCGTGCCCTTGCGCCAGGCGCTGGGGGGCCAGGCGTCACGGATCTGCGCACGCAGCGGGCGGCGCGCGGGGTTGGTGATCGTGAGGGTGACGTCGGCCGGGTCTCCGAGGCGTACGGAGGTGTCGCCCGAGCGCGTCAGGCGCAGGGAGCGCACGGGGGCGGCCAGGGCGAAGTCGCAGGCGCAGGCCAGGGCCAGAGGGGTGTTGACGGCCAGGATACCTGTCCAGCTGGGCTCCCAGATCCCGATGGGGAGGGAGCCCAGGGCGGCTAGCAGGGCCGTGCGTCCGGTGAGGGCCATGTCGGGTCTCTCGTCTCCGGCCTCGTCAGCGGGGGACGGGGACGTGGGTGAGGATCGCGTTGATCACCGAGTCCGGTGTGACGCCTTCCATTTCTGCCTCCGGGCGGAGCTGGATGCGGTGGCGGAGGGTGGGGAGGGCCAGGGCCTTCACGTCGTCGGGGGTGACGTAGTCGCGGCCGGTCAGCCAGGCCCAGGCACGGGCCGTGGAGAGGAGGGCCGTGGCGCCTCGGGGGGAGACGCCGAGGGTGAGCGACGGGGATTCGCGCGTCGCTCGGCAGATGTCGACCACGTACGCCGTGATCTCGGGGGAGACCGTCGTCTTCGCCACCGCGGCGCGGGCCGTTTCCAGGTCGGCTGCCGTGGCCACCGGGCGGATGCCTGCTGAGTGCAGGTCGCGGGGGTTGAAGCCCGAGGCGTGCCGGGTGAGGACGTTGATCTCGTCCTGGCGGGTGGGGAGAGGAACGTTCAACTTGATGAGGAAGCGGTCCAGTTGGGCCTCGGGGAGGGGATACGTGCCCTCGTACTCGACCGGGTTCTGGGTGGCGATCACCATGAACGGGTCGGGGAGGGCGCGTGGGGTGCCGTCGACCGTGATCTGGCGCTCCTCCATCGCTTCCAGGAGGGAGGACTGCGTCTTGGGCGGGGTCCGGTTGATCTCGTCCGCGAGGAGCAGATTCGTGAACGCGGGGCCCGGCTGGAAGGAGAAGCGGGAGGTCTGGGTGTCGTAGACCAGGGAGCCCGTGACGTCGCTGGGCATCAGGTCCGGGGTGAACTGGACTCGCTTCGTGTCGAGTTCGAGGCTCGCGGCCAGGGCTCGTACGAGGAGGGTCTTCGCTACGCCGGGCACTCCTTCGAGCAGGACGTGGCCGCGGCAGAGCAGGGCCACGACCAGGCCCGTGACGGTGGGGTCCTGGCCGACCACGGCCTTGGCGATCTCGGCGCGCAGGGCTTCCAAAGAGGCCCTTGAGCTGCGGGGATCGGTCGTGGGCCCGGCGTTGTCAGTGGTCGGGTCCATCATGTGTTCCGTACCTCTCTTTCGAGGGCGTCGAGGTGGTCGGCGAGGGCGATGAGTGCTGCGTCGGTCGCGGGTGGCGGGCCGAAGAGGAGGGTGTGCAGGTCCTGTCCCGGCGTGGGGAGTTGGCGGGTCAGGGCCGGCAGGAAGGTCTCGGGCGTGTGGGCCTGGGAGACGGGGACGCCGATGAGGGGGGCGAGCTTGGTGCGGGTGGAGATACGCAGGGCCGTTGCCGCGCGGTCGCGGGCGTTCGCCTTGCGGTAGAGGCGGGCGCGGCCTTCGACGGTTTCGGAGGCGCGGATCGCGACGGGCAGGCGTTCGGGGACCAGGGGGCCCAGTCGGCGTGCGCGCCACAGGGCGGCGAGGGCCGCCGCGATGAAGAGCTGGAGTGTGCCCCAGAGCCAGCCGGAGGGGATCAGGTCGAAGAAGCTGCGGTCGTTCTGCGCGTCAGCGGCTGCCGCTTCGTCGGAGAGGGAGGGGAGGTACCAGACCACATGGGGGCGGGTACCGAGGAGTTGGAGGGCGAGCGAGGCGTTGCCCTGTTCGTCGAGGCGGTCGTTGAGCAGGATGTCGGGGGCGCCGATGACCACCGTGTCGCCGTTGCCGGTGGCCGTGGGGAGGCGGAGCAGCGTCGGGATGCCGTCGCTCGGGTAGCAGGAGTCGACGCCGTCGGCCGTGGTGTCGTAGCGGTGGCCGCCGGTGTCGGCCGTGCCTGCGCTGCGGGCCGCCGGCAGGGAGCAGTCGGGGTCCAGCGTGGTGTCGGCGCTGGGGCCGGGGTCCGCGGTGACCCCGGGGGCCAGCGTGCCGACCGACGAGGCGCTGGGGGCGACCAGGATCGTGCGGCCGCCGGAGTCGGCGGTGGCAGCCTCGATCCGGCTCTGCTGGTGGCGCGTGAGCAGGTCGGGGACGGCGACCAGGAGGGTCGTGTCGGGGCCGGTCGCCGCGCGGGCCTCGGCGGACGTGGTGACCACGCGTGTGTCCACGCCTCGTTCGGCGAGGAGTTGGGCGACGGAGCGGCTGCCGTACTGGTCGGCGGAGCGCGGGTCGAGCTCGCCGTGCTTCTCACCGGAGCGGACGGCCGCGATGGCCACCGCGGCGACCAGGAGGGCGACCAGAGCGAGGGCGATGCCTCGGGTGCGGGTCCACAGCTGGCGGACCGTGGGGGTGGTCGAGGTGCCGCTCGGGGTGGGCTCAGGGGGAGGGGGCGCGGTGAGCGTGGTTGTGGTGCCCGTCTGCGAACCCGCTGTGCCGTGGCCGGAGTTCGGGGGTGCGGAGTTGCTGTCCGGGGCGTGGGGGTCGGTCACCGCGCGGCTCCCGGGGCGGTGAGGGAGGGGGTGGTGCGGTCCGTCTCGGTGTCCAGGGACGTCAGGCGCTGGTACGTGTCCGGGGTCGCGGTGCGGCCGCCGTACGTGACGTCGTCGAAGTCGCGGGCCGCGGCGCGCAGCCGGTCCGCGAGTCGGGGGAGCGCGCGGGACGCCTCGGTGGCGGCCTCGTCCGCGGTGCGGCCGGGGCGGGGGTCGAGCAGGGCGCGCTCCTCCAGGGAGCGGACCAGGGCACGCATCCGCTCCTGGACGGCCTGGTTCCAGTGGCCCTGGGCCGCGTGCGCCTCGGCGGCGGCGCGGTGTTCGGCGGCGCTGCGTGGGCGGTCGTCGAAGAGCGGGGCCGTCGAGGTGGGGGAGCGGCGCGGTGTGCCCAGGCGCCACCACAGGGCGGCGGCGACGGCGACGACGGCCAGCACGATCACGATCAGGCCGACGGCGCCGCCCGGGGTGGCCCCCGACGCGGCGGAGAACAGCTTGTCGATCCACTCCCAGAACTTGTTCAGGGCACGCATGAACCAGCTCGGGTCGTTCTCGTGGTACGCGGGCTTGGACAGCTCGCGCTTGGCCGCCTCCCGCGCGGGATCGCGCGAGATGGTCACCGGCGGCTCGTCGCCGCCGGCACGCGTCAGCCAGGCCGCCGCCGTGAGCACTCCCCCGGTCGCGCTCACCGCATCAGCTCCCCGGGGTGGCGCCGGGGGTGTCCCCGTAGCCCTGCAGGCCGGCGGCGCGGGCGAGTTCGAGGTCGAGGGCCTCGCGGCGGATGCGCTGGTCGATGTAGAGCAGCACGGTGACGCCCGCGGTGATCGGGAAGGTGAGCGTGGAGCCGATCACCGAGCCGAGGCCGGTGACGATCAGGTACGCCCAGCCCGCGCCGCCGCTGCTGTCCAGGAAGCTGCTCATGCCGTCGCCGCTGACCGCCGCGCCGATGAAGGTGAAGGGGATCAGGATGATCGAGGCGACGACGTTGGTGATGATCGTCGCCAGGATCTGGATGCCGAAGACCCGCCACCAGGAGCCGCGGACGAGCTTGCTGGAGCGGCTCATCGCCTTGCGGATGGTCTGCTTCTCCAGCATCAGCGCGGGCGAGGCCAGCGAGAAGCGGATCATCAGCCAGATCGCGACGACGAAGGCCGCGATGCCGCCGACGACCGCGAGGGCGATACCGGCGTCGGACGAGCCGAGGGCGCCGACGAGGATGCCGGGGACGGTGCCCACCAGGACGATGAGCGCGGTGATCAGCGGCAGCAGCAGCGTCAGGCCGAGCAGTCGGAAGACCTGCGGTCGGGCGTCGCGCCACGCCTCGCCGGTGGTGACGGGCTTGCCGAGCACGGCGCGGCTGGTGACCGTCGTGAGCAGGGCCGTGGCGACGATCGTGCCGAGCAGCGTGACGACGAGGACGACGCCGGTGCCGACGAACAGTCCGCCCAGGGCGTCGAGGACCTCGCGCGGAGTGGCGTCGGGGTTGTCGAGGGCGGAGGTCGTGGAGTCGCTGAGGACGAAGCCCTGGAGGAGGACGACCAGGAGTTCGGTGACCACGGCGACCGTCAGCGAGATCCCGAGGACGGTGCGCCAGTACGTGCGCATCGTCGACACCGCTCCGTCGAGGATCTCCCCGATGCCGAGCGGGCGCAGGGGGATGACACCGGGCTTGGCGGCGGCGGGCGGGCCGCCCCAGCCCTGACCCCAGCCGCCGGGGCCGCCCTGCGGAGGAGCGCCCCAGCCGCCGTAGCCCGGGCCGCCGGGGCCTGGGCCGCCCCAGCCCTGGCCGGGAGCCGGCGGAGGCGGTGGCGGGGCCTGGCCGGAGTCCGAGGGACCGGAAGGGCCGGAGGGGGCGGACCACTGGGCGGGCGGCGGCTGCTCCTTGGACCACTGAGGGCCCTGGCCCGCCGCGTCCTGCGGACCGGCGCCCTGGCCGTCCTGGCGCTCGTCGTCGGGGCCGTCGGAGGGGGCAGATCCGGGCGATGCCCAGCCCGGAGTGTCGTTCATCGTCGCTCCTTCAAGGTGCCCGTCCGCGGTCGCGGCGGCAGGTTGGCTGCCATCGTGCCATGGGGTGGGCGCAGGGTGACCTGGCCCCGTAGTGCCTTGACACCTTCAATTGTCGGGGTCCCCCGGGGCAGACTGGGCGGATGGCTGATCAGTACGCGCAATCCGGCGAGGACATACAGCTCAGCGAGGACATACAGCCCAAGACCAACGACATACCGGCGATCCGCTGGGAGGAACCGGCGGAGGGGCCCGTTCTGGTGTTGCTCGACCAGACGCGCCTTCCGGCAGAGGAAGTCGAGCTGGTGTGCACGGATCCGCAGGCCCTGGTGCAGGCGATCCGCTCCCTGGCCGTGCGCGGAGCTCCGCTGCTCGGCATCGCCGGGGCGTACGGGGTGGCGCTCGCGGCCGCCCGTGGGTTCGACGTGCAGGACGCGGCGGACGCACTGGCGGGGGCGCGGCCCACCGCGGTCAACCTGGCGTACGGCGTGCGCCGGGCGCAGGAGGCGTACCGGGCCGCGCTCGGGAACGGCTCGGGTGCCGATGGGGCGGTCGCCAGGGAGCGGTCCGCCGCTGCCACGCTCGCCGCCGCGCGGGCGCTGCACCAGGAGGACGCCGAGGCGAGTGCCAGGATGGCGGAGCACGGACTGCGGCTGCTCGACGAGCTGCTGCCCGGGGGGAACCATCGGATCCTGACGCACTGCAACTCCGGGGCCCTGGTCTCCGGTGGTGAGGGCACGGCGTTCGCGGTGGCGCTCGCCGCGCACCGGGCGGGACGGCTGCGCCGGCTGTGGGTGGACGAGACCCGTCCGCTGCTGCAGGGTGCGCGGCTGACCGCGTACGAGGCCGCGCGCAGCGGGATGGCGTACACATTGCTCACGGACAGTGCGGCGGGATCGCTGTTCGCCGCGGGTGAGGTGGACGCCGTGCTGATCGGGGCGGACCGGATCGCCGCCGACGGTTCGGTGGCCAACAAGGTGGGGAGCTATCCGCTCGCGGTTCTGGCGCGGTACCACCATGTGCCGTTCATCGTGGTCGCGCCGGTGACGACGGTGGACCCGATGACTCCCGACGGCGCGTCCATCGAGGTGGAACAGCGGCCCGGGCATGAAGTGACGGAGCTCACGGCGCCCCAGGTGCCGTTGGCCGGAGTGGAGGCGGGAGGCGGGATTCCGGTGGCACCGCTGGGAACGCAGGCGTACAACCCTGCGTTCGACGTGACGCCGCCGGATCTGGTGACGGCGATCGTCACCGAGTGGGGCGCGTTGGCGCCTGTGACAGCCGAGGGCCTGGGTGAGCTGTGTGCCAGGTCACGCCAGGTAACGATTAAGTAATGGGATGATGTGGTCCATGAAGGGACGAGTCCTTGTCGTCGACGACGACACCGCACTGGCCGAGATGCTCGGCATTGTGCTGCGTGGTGAAGGTTTTGAGCCGTCGTTCGTTGCCGATGGCGACAAGGCGCTGGCCGCTTTCCGTGAGACCAAGCCTGATCTGGTGCTGCTCGACCTGATGCTGCCCGGAAGGGACGGCATCGAGGTGTGCCGGCTCATCCGGGCGGAGTCCGGGGTGCCGATCGTGATGCTCACGGCGAAGAGCGACACCGTCGATGTGGTGGTGGGCCTCGAGTCGGGGGCCGACGACTACATCGTGAAGCCGTTCAAGCCGAAGGAGCTGGTCGCCCGGATCCGGGCGCGGCTGCGGAGGTCGGAGGAGCCCGCGCCCGAGCAGCTGGCCATAGGTGACCTGGTCATCGATGTGGCCGGGCACTCGGTCAAGCGGGAGGGGCAGTCGATCGCGCTGACGCCGCTGGAGTTCGACCTGCTGGTCGCGCTCGCGCGCAAGCCCTGGCAGGTGTTCACGCGTGAGGTGCTCCTCGAGCAGGTCTGGGGCTACCGGCACGCGGCGGACACCCGCCTGGTCAACGTGCATGTGCAGCGGCTGCGTTCGAAGGTCGAGAAGGACCCCGAGCGGCCGGAGATCGTGGTGACCGTCCGTGGTGTCGGTTACAAGGCAGGGCCGAGCTGACATGTCCCGGAACAGTGCCGCTTCGGCGCCCGGAAGGTCGGGGTCTCGCGCGGAGCGGCCTGTGGGACCCGCGGCCGGACCTCCGTCCGGCCGCGGCTCGTGGCCGCGCCGTGTGGTCGACGGTGGGCTGCTGCTCCAGGGCGGCATGAAGGGCAGCCCCGTCCTTCGGCTGTTCACGCGCTGGGTGCGGCGCCCGCTGCTGCCCGCGATGCGGCTGTGGCGGCGCAACATCCAGTTGAAGGTCGTCGTCACGACGCTGCTGATGTCGCTCGGTGTCGTGCTGCTGCTCGGCATCGTCGTCATCGGCTCGGTGCGCAACGGCCTGCTGGACGCCAAGGTGAAGGCGTCGCAGAGCCAGGCCGAGGGTGGCTTCAGGGCAGCCAAGGACCGGGCGGACTCGGCCGCGGCCGGGGCGCAGGACGGCGCGTCCGACGACAACCGCACCACCGTGAACCCCAACAACTGGAAGAGCGAACTCGTCACCCAGCTCGCCAGTGGCGGCAAGGGCGCGTTCGACGTGGTGACGCTCAGTTCCACCGATGCCGACAGCGGCAAGGGCCGGGCGCTGCGCGGTTCCGGCGGTGTGGAGCCGGTGCGCAGTGTCCCCGAGGAACTGCGCGAGCGGGTCGACCGGATGACCGGTGCCTCTCAGGAGTACACGCGGATCATCTACGAGAACGGTCAGGAGTCGCAGCCGGGCCTGGTCGTCGGCAAGCGGCTGAACGACCCGCAGGGCGACGCGTACCAGCTGTACTACCTCTTCCCGCTCACTCAGGAGGAGAAGTCCCTGGGGCTGGTGAAGGGGACGCTCGCGACGGCCGGCCTGTTCGTGGTCGTGCTGCTCGGTGCCATCGCCTGGCTCGTCGTGCGGCAGGTCGTCACGCCTGTGCGGATGGCGGCCGGTGTGGCCGAGCGGCTCTCCGCGGGCCGCCTTCAGGAACGTATGAAGGTCACCGGTGAGGACGACATCGCGCGCCTCGGTGAGGCCTTCAACAAGATGGCGCAGAGCCTGCATCTGAAGATCCAGCAGCTGGAGGATCTCTCGCGGATGCAGCGGCGGTTCGTGTCGGACGTGAGCCATGAGCTGCGGACACCGCTGACGACCGTACGGATGGCGGCCGATGTCATTCATGAGGCGCGGGTCGACTTCGATCCGGTGACCGCGCGGTCCGCGGAGCTGCTCGCCGATCAGCTGGACCGGTTCGAGTCGCTGCTCGCCGATCTGCTGGAGATCAGTCGCTTCGATGCCGGGGCGGCCGCCCTGGAGGCCGAGCCGATAGACCTGCGTGAGGTCGTGCGGCGGGTCGTCAGTGGCGCCGAACCGCTGGCCGAGCGCAAGGGAACGCACGTACGGATCGTCGGCGGGGATCAGCCGGTGGTCGCCGAGGCGGACGCCCGGCGCGTGGAGCGGGTGCTGCGCAATCTTGTCGTCAACGCGGTGGAGCACGGTGAGGGCAAGGACGTCGTCGTGCGGCTCGCCGCCGCCGGTGGCGCGGTCGCCGTGGCCGTGCGCGACTACGGGGTGGGGCTCAAGCCCGGCGAGGCGACCCGGGTGTTCAGCCGGTTCTGGCGGGCCGACCCGGCACGCGCGCGTACGACGGGTGGTACGGGCCTCGGGCTCTCGATCGCCCTGGAGGACGCGCGGCTGCACGGCGGTTGGCTGCAGGCGTGGGGTGAGCCGGGCGGTGGTTCGCAGTTCCGGCTCACGCTGCCGAGGACGGCGGACGAGCCGTTGCGCGGATCCCCGATACCGCTGGAGCCGGAGGACTCGCGGCAGGGCCGCGGGCTCGCCGAGGCCGGTGCCGCGCAGACCGCGGACGGCAGGAAGCTCGCGACGGTGCCCGCCCAGGCGCCGCCCGCGCCCGCGAAGGCCCCGATAGCTCCGCGCCTGCGCCAGGCCGCGGTGCCCGCCGATCCCACGGCGCTGCCGGGCAACGGCGCGCGCGTGGTCTCGCGTGGCGGAAGCGGCGGAAATGGTGGTTCGGGTTCGGGTTCCGTGAGTGTGCCGCGGCAGCCGGGCGAGCGGGTGGACCGGGTCGGTGGGACGGGCCCGGTGGAGGCTGTCGAGCCCGGTGCCGGGGCGGATGCCCCGTCGTGGCGGGGAGACACCGCGGTGGGCGGTGGACGTCGTCAGGGTGCGGCGGAGCGTGACGAGGGGAGCGACGGCGGTCGTGGATGAGCGGTGGGCGTCGCGTAGGCGGCGCGGGGTGCGAGGCGGTGCGCTGGCCGGATGCGGCGTCATCGTGCTCGCCGGGTGTGCGTCGATGCCGGACAACGGCGGCCTCGAATCGGTGGAGGCCTCGCAGCGGCCGGACTCGCAGGTCCGGGTGTTCGCGCTGCCGCCGGCGGAGAACGCGGGGGCCAAGAGCATTGTCGACGGCTTCCTCGAGGCACTGACCAGCGATGATCCGTCGTACGCGATCGCCCGCAAGTACCTGACGCCGAAGGCCGCGAAGAACTGGCATCCCGAGCGGGAGACCGTCGTGATCGCCGACGGCCCCAGCAGGCGCCCGACGAGCCGGCCGAACGCCGGTGACGAGGGGCGCCGCTACGAGCTGACCGGGAATCAGGTGGCCAGGCTCGACCAGGATCAGGCGTACCAGCCGGTCAGCCGGCGGTACGAGGAGGGCTTGCACCTGAGCCTGGTGCAGACCGGCAAGGACAAGCAGAAGCAGTGGCGGATCGACTCCCCGCCGAAGGGCGCCGTCCTCGCCGAGACCGACTTCCAGCGGATCTACCAGACCGTCAACAAGTACTACTACGCGGTGGACGCGGCGTCGAAGTCCGGGGAGGACGGCAAGCAGAAGCAGCTCGTCTCCGACCCCGTCTTCGTGCGCAAGTGGGACGACCCGCTGACGGAGACCGTCAAGGAGGTGCTCGACGGTCCCACGCGCTGGCTGAACCGCGTGGTGACGACGGCGTTTCCGCTGAAGGCCGGGCTGCGCTCCGGTGTGAAGTCGCTGGCCCCCGACGACGCGAACAAGCTGACGGTGCCGTTGAGCAGGAGCACGGGTGACGTCAGCGCCTCGCGGTGCAAGAAGATGGCGGCCCAACTGCTCTACTCGCTGCGGGACCTGTCGTCGTCCAGCGTGGAGGAGGTCGAACTCGAGAGCGCCGACGGCCGGTTGATGTGCACTCTCAACGAGCCCGGGGCCGACGCGCTGGTGGCGCCGAACTACTCCAAGGTGTCGGAGTACCAGTACTTCCTCGACGACAAGAGCCGCCTCGTGCGGATGCCCGGCAACAGCGGCTCCCACCAGAAGCCCGAACAGGTGGCGGGAGCGCTGGGCGAGGGCGAGCGGCAGATGCGGTCCGTCGCGATCTCGCGGGACCAGGAGCGCGCGGCGGCGGTGTCGGGCGACGGGCGTTCGCTGTTCGTGGCGTCCATGGTGACCGGCGCCTCGCTGGGGGACGCGCTCGTCCACAGCGGTGCCAAGCAGGAGAAGGACGGCTTCACGGCGCCCAGTTGGGACGGGCGGGGCGATCTGTGGGTGGCCGACCGCGACCCGAAGAACCGGCGCCTGCTGGTGTTCGGGCAGGGCCGGGCCGACCAGATGCAGGAGGTCCGCGTCGAAGGCATGGCCGAGGACGACCGCATCGAGGCGGTCAGGATGTCCGCCGACGGCGCGCGCGTGGCGCTGCTCGTGAACGAGGACGGGAAGACCCGGCTGAAGATCGGGCGCGTGGAGCGGGACCACGACATGAGGGACGGCAAGATCGAGATCTCGGTCGCCCAACCGCGCCCGGCCGCACCGGAGATGGAAGAGGTCACGGCCATGTCCTGGGCGGGCGGCAGCCGGCTCGTGGTGGTCGGCCGGGAGAGCGGCGGGCTGCAGCAGATCCGGTACGTGCAGTGCGACGGCTCCGCGCCGACGGGTCAGGCGCTGCCCGGCCTGACGCGGGTCACCGAGATCGCGGCGTCCGACGGGGATCTGCCGTTGCTGGCGCACTCCGACGACGGGATCGTGCGGTTGCCCTCCGGGGCGGCCTGGCAGTCGGTGCTGAAGAACGGGGCGGCGCCGGTCTATCCGGGGTAGGTGTCTGCGCGCCGTCGGGGGTGCGACCGCTTCGGCGGGTGCGGGTTCTTTCGTGGCTGGTCGGGCAGTTCCGCGCGCCCGTGGCGGGCGCCGCCCCAACCGTTCGGCAGCGCGGCCCAGTTGTCCACAGGGCGTTGTCCACAGGGGTGGTCGCGGGGCGCGCGTGTTGGCACAGTGGTGGGTATGCGGGGGTGGTGGCAGGACCTGTCCGACCTGGTGCTGCCGGCCCAGTGCCCAGGCTGTGGCAGGTCGCGTACGTCGCTGTGCACGCGGTGCGCGGAGGCGTTGCGCGGTGCTGGGCCGGGCCGGGTGCGGCCGCGGCCCGAGCCGCCCGGGCTGCCCGTCGTGCACGCGGCGGCGCCGTACCAGGACGCGGTGCGCGCCGTGCTCCTCGCCCACAAGGAGCGGGGCGCCCTGTGGCTCGCCAGGCCGCTGGGAGAGGCGCTGGCCGGGGCGGTGCGGGCCGGGCTGTCCTCGGGCGGTGGCGGGGCCGTGGCGCTGGTTCCGATGCCCTCCGCGCCCAGCGCCGTGCGGGCGCGAGGGCACGATCCGACGCGGCGGCTCGCCTACGCGGCCGCGGCCGGGCTCCGTCGCGCGGGTGTCCCCGCCCGGGTGCTCGCCGTGCTGCGGCAGCGCCGCGCCGTGGCCGATCAGTCGGGGCTCGACGCCCGGCAACGGCTGGTCAATGTGGCGGGTGCGCTGGACGTGGTGGGCGGTACAGCCGGGCTGCTCACGGAAGTTGGCCGGATCGTGCTGGTCGACGACCTCATGACGACCGGTGCGTCCCTGGCGGAGGCGGCGCGGGCAATACGCGCCGTGGCGCGTCCGGGAACGGTCGGCGTCACCGACGAACGAGCAGGACTGTTCCGGTCCAGGTCGGGCATGGGAATGGCGAACCGGATCACGGTGCGAGCGGCTGTGATCGCTGCTTCACCGGATTCCTTCGAAATAAACCGGAACTGACCGGGTATCTGTGTCGTTGCAGGTAGAGAGAGGATCCATTCGCCTGAATGGAGGTACGCGCGAGTAGCGGGTGACGACATCCGTCCGGGCGAGATATGTTCGGTTGTGAGGAACTCGGTGAGAAAGACAGAAGCCGTACCTCGCATATCGGAATGCCGTGCGCGTGGGATTGCACAGAGGTTTTAGCAATCACCCGACACGGTGGGGTGGAGATCTTGTCCACGGGGGAGGAGGAGGTGGAAGTCACCGAGTCCGAGGCTCCGGAAGTGGCCGGAGCCTGGTGCAAGAGGGAGATGCTCCGCCCAGAGAGCGGAGCTATCCGGGAACGGAGTTCTGCGTGGACATCGTCGTCAAGGGCCGCAAGACCGAGGTGCCGGAGCGGTTCCGGAAGCACGTGGCCGAGAAGCTGAACCTGGAGAAGATCCAGAAGCTCGACGGCAAGGTGATGAGCCTGGACGTCGAGGTGTCCAAGGAGCCAAACCCCCGGCAGGCCGACCGGTGCGACCGCGTGGAGATCACGCTGCGCACACGCGGCCCGGTCATCCGGGCGGAGGCCTCGGCGAACGATCCGTACGCGGCGCTCGACCTCGCCACGGAAAAGCTGGACGCGCGCCTGCGCAAGCAGCACGACAAGCGGTCGTCGCGGCGCGGCACGAAGCGGATCTCGGCCGCCGAGGTTGCCGAGCACGTCCCGGACGCCGCCACGCTCAACGGGGACGGCTCGATCGCGAAGGACGAGACCGAGGCCGACGGCGTACCGACCACCAGGATGGGATCGCTCGAGGTCCAGGGCGAAGGCCCGCTCATCGTCCGTGAGAAGACCCACGTCGCGGCACCCATGACACTCGACCAGGCGCTCTACGAGATGGAGCTGGTCGGGCACGACTTCTATCTGTTCGTCGACTCCGAGACCAAGGAACCCAGCGTCGTCTACCGGCGACACGCCTACGACTACGGCGTGATCCACCTCAGCACCGACCCCATGGTCGCCGAGGTGCGCAGCGCCGACGCGGGTGACGCCATCGGCGGCTGATCCCGCCCGGGCGGCAGCGTAGGCAAGCTGTCCGAAAACCTACACATCAGGTGCCCCTGGAGCGTGCGTGCGCCCCCGGGGGCACCCTTGTGCGACCCCCTGGTGCACCGCACCGTCGACGCGCGGACGCCGCGGCATGAAATCATGGCCGAGCCGGGTCAACCGGTGTGCTGGCGCCTCGGGTTGGCCCGGCACAGGAAGACGGGCCACGGCCTTCAGGGGGAGGAACGATGGCGGACAGCTTCGGACCGATGCGGGGCGACGGCGCCGGCGCAGCCGACGACGGCGCCGGCATGGGCCCGGACGCGGGCTCCCCGCGCAAGGAGCCCATCCGGGTCCTTGTGGTGGATGATCATGCCCTGTTCCGGCGGGGCCTGGAGATCGTCCTCGCCGCCGAGGAGGACATCCAGGTCGTCGGCGAGGCCGGCGACGGCGCGGAGGCGGTGGACAAGGCGGCCGACCTGCTGCCGGACATCGTCCTCATGGACGTGCGCATGCCCAAGCGGGGCGGCATCGAGGCGTGCACCTCCATCAAGGAGGTGGCACCCAGCGCGAAGATCATCATGTTGACGATCAGCGACGAGGAAGCGGATCTCTACGACGCGATCAAAGCGGGCGCCACGGGATATCTGCTGAAGGAGATCTCGACCGACGAGGTCGCCACGGCCATTCGTGCCGTGGCCGACGGCCAGTCGCAGATCAGTCCGTCGATGGCGTCGAAGCTGCTCACCGAATTCAAGTCGATGATCCAGCGCACCGACGAGCGCCGCCTCGTGCCGGCGCCCCGGCTCACCGACCGGGAGCTGGAGGTGCTGAAGCTGGTCGCCACCGGCATGAACAACCGGGATATCGCCAAGGAGTTGTTCATTTCGGAGAACACCGTGAAGAACCATGTGCGCAACATCCTGGAGAAGCTGCAGCTGCACTCCCGGATGGAGGCCGTGGTCTACGCGATGCGGGAGAAGATTCTCGAGATCCGCTGACCCTGGCGCTCGCCCCGGCCCTGACCCTCGCCGGCTTCCGCTAGGCGAGGGCCCGGACCAGCTCCGGCTTCAGCTTGCCGTCGTCCATGCGCTCCACCCGTACGCTGTCGCAGCCCACCCAGCTCGCCGCCTCGAGCAGGGCCTGTGCCACCGCCGGTACGGACTTCGGGCCGTCCAGGGAGACCTGCTTGGCGACCAGGGTGGTGCCCTCGCGCGCCGGGTCGACGCGGCCCACCAGGCGGCCGCCCGCGAGGACCGGCATCGCGAAGTAGCCGTGGATCCGCTTCGGCTTGGGGACGTACGCCTCCAGGCGGTGCGTGAGGCCGAAGATGCGCTCCGTGCGGGCCCGCTCCCAGATCAGCGAGTCGAAGGGCGACAGGAGCGTCGTGCGGTGGCGGCCGCGGGGCGTCGACTCCAGGGCCGCCGGGTCGGCCCAGGCCGGTTTGCCGCCCCAGCCCTCGACCGTCACCGGGACCAGGCCCGTCTCCTCGATCACCGTGTCGAACTGCTCGCCCTTGAGGCGGTGGTAGTCGGCGATGTCCGCGCGGGTGCCGACGCCGAGCGCCTGGCCCGCCTGGAGGACGAGGCGGCGGACGCACTCCTGGTCGTCCAGGTCGTCGTGGAGCAGGTCGGTGGGGATCGCGCGCTCCGCCAGGTCGTAGACACGCTTCCAGCCGCGGCGCTCGACGCAGACCACCTCGCCGTACATCAGCGCGCGCTCGACGGCGATCTTCGACTCCGACCAGTCCCACCACTCGCCCTTGTTCTTCGCGCCGCCCAACTCCGTGGCCGTGAGCGGGCCTTCGGTGCGCAGCTGCTTGATCACCTGGTCGTAGGCGGCGTCGGGGAGGTCGTGGTTCCAGTGCGGGCGGCCACGGTAGGCGCGGCGGCGGAAGGCGAAGTGGGGCCATTCCTCGACGGGGAGGATGCAGGCCGCGTGGGACCAGTACTCGAAGGCGTGCGTGTCCTTCCAGTAGGCCTGCTCGATCTTCTTGCGGCCCACCGCGCCGAGGCGGGCGTAGGGGATCAGCTCGTGGGAGCGGGCCAGGACGGAGATCGTGTCGAGCTGGACCGCGCCGAGGTGGCGCAGGACGCCGCGGACGCCCGCGCTGCGGTCGGGCGCGCCCAGGAACCCCTGGGCGCGCAGGGTGATGCGACGGGCCTCGTCGGCGGACAGGGGCGTGGGGGTGGGGATGGGGATGGCGCGCGGCGGGGTCTTCGTCGGCATGGTCGGAACGATAGGGGGCGGCACTGACAATCGGGGCGGGATCTTGGGTGCCGGGTGCCGGGTGCCGGGTGCCGGGTGCCGGATGCCGGGTGCTGGACGCTGGGCGCTGGGGCGCGGCAGGCCGGGACGGTGCGGGCCGGGGCTGGTCGGCTCGGGGTGCCGGGCTGGGGGACGCCGCGGCGGGGTGCGGGCCGGAAGGGCGCCTGCCCGGCGCTGGGGTGCCGCCTTGCCCACCCTGCCGCCCTTGGCGGCAATTGCCCAAGGCGGGGGGCGGGCGGTCAGGACGGGAGGTGTTGGAGGGGGCTGGGGAGGCGCAGGTCTGTGGGGAGTAGGGAGGCGATCCAGCAGTCTCGGAGGGTGCCCTTGTTGGGGAGGCCCGCGCGGAGGACGCCCTCCATGGTGAAGCCGGCCTTCTCGGCGACGGTGCGCGAGCCCGTGTTGCCGACCTCGGCGCGCCACTCCAGGCGCGTACAGGCGAGGTCGGTGAAGGCCCAGCGGGCCACTTTGAGGACCGCTTCCGTCATGTAGCCGCGGCCGCGGCATTCCTTGGCGGTCCAGAAACCGACCTCCCACGCGCCCGCGCGCGGGTGGTGCAGCCCGATCGCGCCGACGACGGGGCCGTGCTCCTCGGTCCGCAGCGCGAAGGTGTACTCGGTGTCGGTGCGCCAGCCCTCCGTGACCACGCGGTCGATGAAGTACTCGGCGTCCACGCGCGCGTACGGCGAGGGAATCGTGGTCCAGCGCTGGATGTCCGGGTCCTGGGCCGCGACGTACACCTCGTCGATGTCAGCGGACACGAACGTGCGCAGATACAGGCGGTCGGTGGTCAGCGTCACGGGTTCCATCGCCCGATTCTGGTCGGGAGCGGGGAGGCCCGCCAGCACTTTTCGTGGTCGATACCGGCACCTTCCGAGCCGCCCGTCCGTTGGACCTGATGGCAGACCTCCCGGCGCGGTGGGGTCCTCGCATACGATGGCCGTTGCTCAGGCTGTCGCTTGAGTAACCGACCGTGCCAGGCCCGACCGGCAAGGAGACCAACCGCGTGTCCGTCCTCCAGAAGATCATGCGTGCAGGCGAAGGCAAGATCCTGCGCAAGCTGCACCGCATCGCGGACCAGGTCAACTCCATCGAAGAGGACTTCGAGAACCTCTCCGACGCCGAGCTGCGCGCACTCACGGACGAGTACAAGCAGCGCTACGAGGACGGCGAGACCCTCGACGACCTGCTCCCCGAGGCGTTCGCCACCGTCCGCGAGGCTGCCAAGCGCGTGCTCGGCCAGCGGCACTACGACGTGCAGCTGATGGGCGGCGCCGCCCTCCACCTCGGTTACGTCGCGGAGATGAAGACCGGCGAGGGCAAGACCCTGGTCGGCACCCTGCCGACATATCTGAACGCGCTGTCCGGCAAGGGCGTCCACCTGATCACGGTGAACGACTACCTGGCCGAGCGCGACTCCGAGATGATGGGCCGCGTCCACAAGTTCCTGGGCCTGAGCGTCGGCTGCATCCTCGCCAACATGACGCCGGCCCAGCGCCGCGAGATGTACAACTGCGACATCACGTACGGCACGAACAACGAGTTCGGCTTCGACTACCTTCGCGACAACATGGCGTGGTCCCAGGACGAGCTCGTCCAGCGCGGCCACAACTTCGCGGTGGTCGACGAGGTCGACTCCATCCTCGTCGACGAGGCCCGTACGCCGCTGATCATCTCCGGCCCCGCCGACCAGGCCACCAAGTGGTACGGCGACTTCGCCAAGCTGGTCACCCGCCTCAAGAAGGGCGAGGCGGGCAACCCCATGAAGGGCATCGAGGAGACCGGCGACTACGAGACGGACGAGAAGAAGCGCACCGTCGCCATCCACGAGTCCGGCGTCGCCAAGGTCGAGGACTGGCTGGGCATCGAGAACCTGTACGAGTCGGTGAACACGCCGCTCGTGGGTTACCTGAACAACGCCATCAAGGCCAAGGAACTCTTCAAGAAGGACAAGGACTACGTCGTCATCGACGGCGAAGTCATGATCGTCGACGAGCACACCGGCCGTATCCTCGCCGGCCGCCGCTACAACGAGGGCATGCACCAGGCGATCGAGGCGAAGGAAGGGGTGGACATCAAGGACGAGAACCAGACCCTGGCGACCATCACCCTCCAGAACTTCTTCCGCCTCTACGACAAGCTCTCCGGCATGACCGGTACGGCGATGACCGAGGCCGCCGAGTTCCACCAGATCTACAAGCTCGGCGTCGTCCCGATCCCGACGAACAAGCCGATGGTCCGCAAGGACCAGGCCGACCTGATCTACCGCACCGAGGTCGCCAAGTTCGACGCGGTCGTCGACGACATCGCGGAGAAGCACGAGAAGGGTCAGCCGATCCTCGTCGGTACGACCTCCGTCGAGAAGTCCGAGTACCTGTCGCAGCAGCTGAGCAAGCGCGGTGTCCAGCACGAGGTGCTGAACGCCAAGCAGCACGACCGTGAGGCCACGATCGTCGCGCAGGCGGGCCGCAAGGGCGCCGTCACCGTCGCCACGAACATGGCCGGCCGTGGTACCGACATCAAGCTCGGCGGCAACCCGGACGACCTGGCCGAGGCGGAGCTGCGGCAGATGGGCCTGGACCCGGTCGAGCACGTCGAGGAGTGGGCCGCTGCGCTGCCCGCCGCCCTGGAGAAGGCCGAGCAGGCCGTCAAGGCGGAGTTCGAAGAGGTCAAGGACCTCGGCGGGCTCTACGTGCTGGGTACCGAGCGGCACGAGTCGCGGCGTATCGACAACCAGCTGCGCGGTCGTTCCGGCCGTCAGGGCGACCCGGGTGAGTCGCGCTTCTACCTGTCGCTCGGCGACGACCTGATGCGCCTGTTCAAGGCCCAGATGGTCGAGCGCGTGATGTCGATGGCGAACGTGCCGGACGACGTGCCGATCGAGAACAAGATGGTGACGCGCGCGATCGCCTCCGCGCAGTCGCAGGTCGAGCAGCAGAACTTCGAGACGCGTAAGAACGTCCTGAAGTACGACGAGGTGCTCAACCGCCAGCGCGAGGTCATCTACGGCGAGCGCCGCCGCGTTCTCGAGGGCGAGGACCTGCAGGAGCAGGTCGTGCACTTCATGGACGACACCATCGACGAGTACATCGGCGCCGAGACCGCCGAGGGCTTCTCCGAGGACTGGGACCTCGACCGGCTGTGGGGCGCCTTCAAGCAGCTCTACCCCGTCAAGGTGACCGTGGAGGAGCTGGAGGACGAGGTCGGCGACCGCGCCGGGCTCACCGCCGAGTTCATCGCCGAGGCCGTCAAGGACGACATCCACGCGCAGTACGAGGAGCGCGAGGAGCAGCTCGGGTCCGAGATCATGCGTGAGCTCGAGCGCCGGGTCGTGCTGTCCGTCCTCGACCGCAAGTGGCGTGAGCACCTCTACGAGATGGACTACCTCCAGGAGGGCATCGGCCTGCGCGCCATGGCGCAGAAGGACCCCCTGGTCGAGTACCAGCGCGAGGGCTTCGACATGTTCACCGCCATGATGGAGGGCATCAAGGAGGAGTCCGTCGGCTACCTGTTCAACCTGGAGGTCCAGGTCGAGCAGCAGGTCGAGGAGGTGCCGGTGGAGGACGCCGCGCCCGCCACGTCCCTCGACAAGGAGGACGCGGTGCCGGCGCAGGCCCGTCCGGAGATCCGCGCCAAGGGGCTCGACGCCCCGCAGCGGCCCGACCGGCTGCACTTCCAGGCACCGAACGCCGAGGGCGGTGTCGACGAGGGTGACTTCGTCACCGAGGGCGGTCCCACGCGGTCCGAGGCCGATGGCCTGACGCGGGCCGAGCGCCGCAAGCAGCAGAAGGGGCGGCGTCGCAAGAAGTAGCCGACGTCGCGTCGTGGAGGGCCGGACACTCGCGTGTCCGGCCCTCTTTCGTCTCCCAGGGGCTCTAGTAGGTGTCTCTCGGCGGGCGGGCGTCGAGTTCCACCGCTGTGCAGCGCCAGCGGTGGTCGTCGGTCAGGGCCAGGCGGAAGGCCAGGGCGTGCAGGCGGGGGCCCACCGAGATGCGGGCGAAGACCTCGTAGGCGCCCGGACCGGCCTCGAAGTGGCCGATGCCGTGCACGGCCGGGCGGGGGCCCGTGCGGGCCAGCGGGCGGTGCTCAAGGAGCCACAGCAGGTCGTCGAAGCCGTGGCCTGTGGTGTGCCGGGCGAACCAGTGCAGGGGCCGGTGACCGGCCAGGACCAGGAGCAGGCGGTCCGTGAAGAGCTCGGTGGGGTGCGGCGGGGCCTGCGGTCGCACCCGGGCCGGGCGGCGGGTGTCCCTGCGGTTCGGGGGCCGGCTGCTCCGCCGGGGGCCTCGCGTGTTCATCACCTTCTGCACAGCGCCTCCGGGATACCAGTCGGTAACTCTTCGTGGGGATCTTGTACGGGGACGTGGGACGGGCCCGCAAGAGGAGGCACCCCGCGGCGGCGGGGCCCGGGGAGTTCACTTATCCGGGTGACCCGGCGGCCCGCGGCCCTCCCGGTGGGGGCCGGTGCCGGGTGATCCGGCCGCGCCGCGTTGACGTGCGGTCCGGGTACGGGTGGCAGCCCGAAGGGGGACTCCCGCACGTATCCTGAAGGCCGCCAAGGACCTCCGGACGACACCCCGGACGCCCCCGAACAACCACGGACGACTACGAAAGCGGACCCGTCATGCGTGTGTACGTACCTCTGTCCCTGCCTCGACTCGCAGAGGCGTACAAGGCGGGCGAGCTGGGGCCCGCGCCGCTCACCGCCTACGCCGTCACGCCCGCGCTGCGCGAGTGGTACCTCTCCGACGACATCGAGGAGCTGGAGTACGCCGCGCTCAACCGGGCCGCTCTCGCCTCGCTGCGGTTGCTCGCCGGGGAGTCCGACGCCGCCCGGCGCCGGGTCGTCGTGGCCGTCGACGTCGCGGACCGTGCCGCCGTCGCCGATCCCGACCGCGGGCTCGACCCGGCCGCGCTCGGCGAGGTGACCGTGCGCGAGGTCGTACCGCTGGGCAAGGCCGCCGCCGTGCACGTGGACGCCGACGACGCGGAGACCGATGTCGCCGCTGCCGCCGCCGCGCTGGGTGCCGCCGACCACGGGGACGACGACGCCCAGTTCGTCGTCGACGGGGCCGAGGACCACGAACTGCTGTGGTTCGCGACGCAGGAGATCCCGAATCTGGTGGGTCTGGGCGACTGACCGTGCGGGGTACGTTCTCCGTATGGGGAAGCAGATAGCCGAGGGGTCGTCCGCCGGGCACATCGTCTGGGACTGGAACGGGACCCTGTTCCACGACAACGACGCCGTCATCCACGCCACGAACGCCGCCTTCGCCGAGCTCGGGCTCGCGCCGATCACGCTGGAGCGGTACCGGGAGCTGTACTGCGTACCGGTCCCCAAGTTCTACGAGCGGCTGATGGGGCGGCTGCCCACCGACGCCGAATGGCTCGTCATGGACGAGGCGTTCCACCGGCACTACGCGCGGCATTCCGTGGCGTGCCGGCTCGCCGACGGGGTGGAGACGCTGCTCGCCGGGTGGCAGGACGCCGGGCGCAGCCAGTCCATTCTCAGCATGGCAGGGCACGACGATCTGGTGCCGCTGGTACGGCAGTTCGGGATCAGTGAGCGGTTCGTGCGGGTCGACGGACGGGTCGGGCCCTCGGGGGGCAGCAAGGCCGAGTCGATGGTGCGGCATCTGAAGGTGCTCGGGGACGCCTCGGGAGTGGCGCCCGAGCAGGTGGTGGTCATCGGCGACGCCGCCGACGACGCCGTGGCGGCGATGGCCGCGGGCGCGCGGGCCGTGCTCTACACCGGCGGATCGCACGGGCGGGCCAGCCTCGAGGGGATCGGGGCCCCTGTGGTGGATTCGCTGGCGGAGGCCGTCAGGCTCGCAGCCACCGGCTGATACGGGGCGATACGGGGCGATACGGGGTGACGCCGGGGCGTGCCGGGTGGTGCGGCCTCGCGCCTCTTGTGTCACTTGTCGTTCACGCTCCGCTTGTGGCTGCGTACGCTTGGTGCGAGTGGTGGCGTGATGGGACACAGTGGGGGAGCGGACCATGGGTTTTGGGTTCGGGCAGCGGCGTGGGGGTCAACTTCCCGTCGAGGTCACCACGTTCGTCGGGCGGTCGGCCGAACTGGCGGGGGTGCAGGCCGCGTTCGGCGGCGCCAGACTGGTCACGTTGGTGGGGCCCGGGGGTGTGGGCAAGAGCCGTACCGCGCTGCGGGCCGCGGCGGAGCTCGCCGGGGGGTTCCCCGACGGGGTGGTGCTCGTCGAGCTGAGCGCGTTGCGCGACCCGGAGCTGATTCCGGTGACGCTGGCCGCGGTGCTCGAACTGCCCGAGCAGCCGGGCATGGAGCCGCTCGACTCGGTCGTCGCACATGTGCAGGGGCGGCGGATGCTCGTCGTCCTCGACACCTGTGAGCATCTCGTCGACGCGTGCGCCATGCTCGCCGACGTGCTGCTGCGGGAGGCGGCCGGTGTGCATGTGCTGGCCACCAGCCGGCAGCCGCTCGACGTGCCGGGCGAGTACTGCGTCCCGATCGCTCCGCTGGAGCCGCGTGACGCCGTGGAGCTGTTCGTGCAGCGGGCCGCCGCCGTGGTTCCCGGGTTTGCCGCCGACGACGTCAATCGGGAGCAACTGAGCGCTCTGGTGAAGCGGTTGGACGGAATCCCGCTCGCTCTGGAGCTGGCCGCGGTGCGGTTGCGGGCGGTGTCGCTGGAGCAGCTGGTCGAGCGGCTCGGGCAGCGGTTCGAGGTGCTCACCGGCGGGCGGCGCACCGCCCTGACACGGCACCAGACGCTGCGTACCGCCATCGGCTGGTCCCACGAGCTGTGCACGCCCCGCGAGCGGCTGCTGTGGGCGCGTCTCTCGGTCTTCGCCGGGTCGTTCGAGCTGAGGGCCGCCGAAGTCGTGGGCGCGGGTGGGGAGTTGGCCGGGGGTGAGGTGCTGGAGTGCCTCATCGGGCTCGTCGACAAGTCCGTCGTGCAGCGGATCGGGGAGGGTGGGAGCCGGTACCGGCTGCTCGACACCATTCGTGAGTACGGCGGTGAATGGCTCGCGGAGTCCGGGCAGTCGGACGCCGTGCGGGCCCGGCATTTCGCGTACTACCGGGAGCTCGGCCAGCGTTACTGGGACGAGTTCCTCACCCCCGCCCAGCCCGCGCACTACCGGGTGCTGCGTGCCGAGAGCGCCGATCTGCGGGCCGCCCTCGAATACGCGTACGGGAATCCGGAGCTGGTCGCGGCCGGGCTGTGGCTGGCCGCGCAGCTGGGGCCGTACTGGCGGGCGACCGGGGCGATGTCCGAGGGTCGGTACTGGATCGAGAAGGGGCTCGCGCTGCTGCCGGAGGTGGGCCAGGAGCAGGCCTGGGGCCGGTTCATGATCGCCCTCAGTGCGGTGTGGGGCGGGGATCTGCCGGGCGCCCTGGAGCTGTTCCACCGGGCGGTCGAGGTGGCGCGGGCGGCCGGCAACGACCGGGTGGAGCTGTTCTGCGACGGCTACCTCGGCGGGCTCACCGCGCTGTGCGGGGACCCCGAGGGGCTGGTGGCCCTGGAGGACGCGCGGCAGCGCATCGTGGCGCGGGGCGACGGGCTCGGCATCGGCGTCATCCACTACGAGGCCTCGATGCTGCGGGCCGTCCTCGGCGACACGGAGGGCGCCCTGGAACTGTGCCGGAGCGGGCTCTCGTACCTGGAGGGGACCGGGGAGCGGCAGCTGTTCGGCTCCACGCTCATGGTGCAGGGGGTGATCCTCTGGCTCGCCGGGGAGCGGGAGGAGGCGGTCGAGTCGCTGTGCCGGGCGCTCGACGCGGCCGCGGAGGTCGGCGAGATCCTGATCGGGGCGCTGTGCTGTCTCGGTCTCGCCTGGGCGGCGGCGTGGCAGGGACGGTATGTGCGGGCCGCCTGGCTGCTGGGGTACGCGGAGCATGCGCGGCAGGTCGGTGCCGGGGATCCCATCGGCATGCTCCCCTCGCTCTTCGACGAGCAGGAGTCCGTGCGGGGGGCCGTGCGGCAGGCGCTCGGCGACGACGGGTTCCGGCGGTGGACGGAGGTGGGGGCGCGGCTGTCCGGGGCGCAGGTGCTCGACGCGGTGCGGGCGGGGGCGGAGACGCCGGGGGACGGGGCGGTGCCGGTGGCGCGGGGCGCGGGGGTCGACGCGTTGACGCGGCGGGAGCGGGAGGTGGCCGCGCTGGTGGCGCAGGGGTTGTCCAATCGGGAGATCGCGGAGCGGCTGGTGATCTCGAAGCGGACCGCCGATGCGCATGTGGAGCATATTTTGGCGAAGTTGGGGGTGGGGTCGCGGACGGAGGTCGCGGCGATTGCCTCCGGCGGGGAGCGGGTGGAGCGTTCGGGGGGCTGATTTCTGCGCGGTGGTCGGGTGCGGCTCGGTGGGGGCTGGTCGTGCTCCGCGGCGGAGGCGTTGATGGGTGCAGGCCCGCGTCTTTTTCGCGTTCGCGTCTGCCGGGTTGCTGTTCGTCTCGCGGGTGCGGCTCGG
>NZ_KB891802.1:24834-269658 GCF_000373565.1 Streptomyces sp. HmicA12
GCCGGGTTGCTGTTCGTCTCGCGGGTGCGGCTCGGTGGGGCTTCTCGCGCAGTTCCCCGCGCCCCTGGCGGGGCTTTTCGCGTCCCGCGGCGGAGCCGTTGATGGGTGCAGGCCTGCGCCCCTGATGGGGCTCTTCGCGCGGTTTCCTCCTGCCCGCCTAGGTATACGGAGGATCGCCGCCGCCCCCATATGCGTATACCTGTCTCCGGGCATACCGATGTTCGTGGGGCGGGGGACCGCGAAGCTGTAGGGGTGTCGCTGTCCTTCGGGAGGAAGCGGTGCGGCGGAGCGTCGGGCAGTAATGGTCAACTCCCCACGGCTGTCGTGGCAACGGCCCTCCGTCGTGGCGCCCGGGGGCGCGGCACACCTCGGTGGCTGCCCTCGTCGGCGGGGCAGCCACCGCATACGCCGGCCGGAGGCGTCAGACCGCCGGGGCCTTGGCCCGCAGCACCGTGAGGAACTCCCGCATCCAGTGCGCGTGGTCCACCCAGGACCGTGACGAGACCAGGGTGCCGTCGACCACCGCCGCCGCGTCCTGGAACGTGGCGCCGGCCGCCTGCATGTCCATCTCCAGCGCCGGGTACGACGTGACGCGCCGGCCCCGCAGCCCGTCCACGGCCGCCGTCAGGAGCGGGCCGTGGCAGATCTGGGCGATGGGCCGGTCGGTGTCGAAGAAGGACTTGATGATCTTGCGGAGTTCGCCGTCGCCGCGCAGGTACTCGGGGGCGCGGCCGCCGGGGATCACCAGGGCGGCGTACTGGCCCGGGTCGACTTCGGAGAAGGCCAGATCGGCCGGCCAGGTGTACCCCGGCTTCTCCGTGTACGTGTCGAAGCCCGGCTCGAAGTCGTGGACCACGAAGCGGAGCCGCTTGCGGGTGGGCGCCGCGATGTGGACCTCGTAGCCCTCCTCGATCAGCCGCTGGTACGGGTAGAGGACTTCCAGCGACTCCGCCGCGTCGCCGGTCACGATCAGGATCCTGGGTGCCATCGGTCACACACTCCCCTGTTGGTCTCGGGCCGGACGGGTCGGTGTCCGCCGCCGTGACGCCGTCGTGCCCAAGGTGCCGCCGCCCATGAGCCCTGGCAAGGGGCCCGGTTCTGTGCAGAGTGTCAAAGTTCGACCGCTGGTTTTGTACACATGCGGCTCATGACGGGGGACCGGTCAGGAGCGATAGCCTTACTCCCGTGATCAGCGCGATATCTCGCGGGGGCATCGTCGCCCCCTGCCCGCGCCGGGAGCCCACGGGTCGCCACAGCGACCGTGCCCGGCGCGCAGACGCTGATCGTTTCCGGCGGATGGCCAGTTCGTTGAAAATGGCGCATTACCGTCCGCTCTTCTCCCAATCCGGCATAACGTCGATGCAGACCGGACACCCCGCGTCGCGGCGTTACGTCGAGCCATTCATGTCTACGTCACGCAACGGCGCGCGACAGGAGCCAGAGGACAATGCAGACCAAGCTGGACGAAGCCAAGGCCGAGCTGCTCGAACGGGCCGCCCGGGTAGCTGAGAACAGCCCGGTAGGGGGGCACCTACCGATGGGCGAGGGCACGCCTGATCAGGACACCGTGCTCGCGTTCCTCCAGCGCTACTACCTGCACACCGCTCCGGAGGACCTGAGCGACCGTGACCCGGTCGACGTCTTCGGGGCCGCGTACTCGCACTACCGGCTTGCCGAGAACCGCCCACAGGGCACGGCGAACGTGAAGGTGCACACCCCGACGGTCGAGGAGAACGGCTGGACGTGCAGCCACTCCGTCGTCGAGGTCGTCACCGACGACATGCCGTTCCTCGTGGACTCCGTGACCAATGAGCTGTCGCGGCAGGGCCGGGGCATCCACGTGGTGATCCACCCGCAGGTCGTCGTGCGCCGTGATGTCGCCGGCAAGCTCCAGGAGGTGCTTCCGGCCGGTTCCTCCGCCGAGGGGCACGACGTGCTCGTCGAGTCGTGGATCCACGTCGAGATGGACCGCGAGACCGACCGGGCCGACCTGAAGCAGATCACCGCCGACCTGCTGCGCGTCCTGTCCGACGTACGCGAGTGCGTCGAGGACTGGGAGAAGATGCGCGACTCGGCGCTGCGCATCGCCGACGAGCTGCCGAGCGAGCCGACCGCGGGCGACCTGCGCGACCAGGAGGTCGAGGAGGCCCGCGAGCTGCTGCGCTGGCTGGCCGCCGACCACTTCACCTTCCTCGGCTACCGCGAGTACGACCTGGGCGACGACGACTCGCTGTCCGCCGTCCCCGGCACCGGCCTCGGCATCCTGCGGGCCGACCCGCAGCACGACGCCGACGACCACCACCCGGTGTCCCCGTCCTTCAACCGGCTGCCGGCCGACGCCCGCGCCAAGGCCCGCGAGCACAAGCTCCTCGTCCTGACGAAGGCCAACAGCCGCGCCACCGTGCACCGGCCGAGCTACCTCGACTACGTCGGCGTGAAGAAGTTCGACGAGAACGGGAACGTCGTCGGTGAGCGGCGCTTCCTCGGCCTCTTCTCCTCGGCCGCGTACACCGAGAGCGTCCGCCGCGTCCCCGTCGTGCGCCGCAAGGTCGCCGAGGTCCTCAAGGGCGCGGGCTTCACGCCCAACAGCCACGACGGCCGCGACCTGCTCCAGATCCTGGAGACGTACCCGCGCGACGAGCTCTTCCAGACCCCGGCCGACGAGCTGCGGTCCATCGTCACCTCCGTGCTCTACCTCCAGGAGCGGCGCCGGCTGCGCCTGTACCTGCGCAAGGACGAGTACGGGCGCTACTACTCGGCCCTCGTCTACCTGCCGCGCGACCGCTACACCACCGGCGTCCGGCTGCGGATCATCGACATCCTGAAGGAGGAGCTCGGCGGCACCAGCGTCGACTTCACCGCCTGGAACACCGAGTCGATCCTCTCCCGCCTGCACTTCGTCGTCCGCGTCGCGCCGGGCACCGAACTGCCCGCGCTGACCGACGCCGACAGCGACCGCATCGAGGCCCGGCTCGTCGAGGCCGCCCGCTCCTGGGCCGACGGCTTCGCCGAGGCGCTGAACGCCGAGTGCGGCGAGGAGCGCGCCGCCGAACTGCTTCGCCGCTACGGCCAGGCGTTCCCCGAGGGCTACAAGGCCGACCACACGCCGCGCGCCGCCGTCGCCGACCTGGTCCACCTGGAGCAGCTCGGCCACGGCGAGAAGGACTTCGCGCTCTCCCTGTACGAGCCCGTGGGCGCCGCCCCCGGCGAGCGCCGCTTCAAGATCTACCGGACCGGTTCGCCCGTCTCGCTCTCCGCCGTCCTGCCGGTGCTGCAGCGTCTGGGCGTCGAGGTCACCGACGAGCGCCCGTACGAGCTGCGCTGCTCGGACCGCGCGACCGCCTGGATCTACGACTTCGGGCTCCGGATGCCGAAGCCGGTCAACGGCAACGGCGACGACCTCGGGGCCGACGGCCGTGAGCGGTTCCAGGAGGCGTTCGCCGCGACCTGGACCGGCGCCGCCGAGAACGACGGCTTCAACTCCCTGGTCCTGCGCGCCGGTCTGAACTGGCGGCAGGCGATGGTGCTGCGCGCGTACGCCAAGTACCTGCGCCAGGCGGGCTCCACGTTCAGCCAGGACTACATGGAGGACACCCTCCGCAACAACGTCCACACCACGCGCCTGCTGGTGTCGCTGTTCGAGGCCCGGATGTCGCCGGACCGCCAGCGCGCCGGCACCGAGCTGACCGACGGGCTCCTGGAGGAGCTCGACGGGGCGCTCGACCAGGTCGCCTCGCTCGACGAGGACCGGATCCTGCGGTCCTTCCTCACCGTCATCAAGGCGACCCTGCGCACGAACTTCTTCCAGGAGGCGGGCGGCGGCAAGCCGCACACGTACGTCTCCATGAAGCTCGACCCGCAGGCCATCCCCGACCTGCCCGAGCCGCGGCCCGCGTACGAGATCTGGGTGTACTCGCCGCGCGTCGAGGGCGTGCACCTGCGCTTCGGCAAGGTCGCGCGCGGTGGCCTGCGCTGGTCCGACCGGCGTGAGGACTTCCGCACCGAGATCCTCGGCCTGGTGAAGGCGCAGATGGTGAAGAACACCGTCATCGTGCCGGTCGGCGCCAAGGGCGGCTTCGTCGCCAAGCAGCTCCCGGACCCGAGTGTGGACCGGGACGCCTGGATGGCCGAGGGCGTCGCGTCGTACAAGACCTTCATCTCGGCGCTGCTCGACATCACCGACAACCTGGTGGCGGGCGAGGTCGTGCCGCCGGCCGACGTCGTGCGGCACGACGAGGACGACACGTACCTGGTGGTCGCGGCCGACAAGGGCACCGCGTCCTTCTCGGACATCGCCAACGGGGTCGCGGAGTCGTACAACTTCTGGCTCGGCGACGCCTTCGCCTCCGGCGGCTCGGCCGGTTACGACCACAAGGGCATGGGCATCACCGCCCGCGGCGCCTGGGAGTCCGTCAAGCGGCACTTCCGGGAGCTGGGCGTCGACACCCAGTCCGAGGACTTCACGGTCGTCGGCGTCGGCGACATGAGCGGTGACGTGTTCGGCAACGGCATGCTGCTGAGCGAGCACATCCGGCTCGTCGCGGCCTTCGACCACCGGCACATCTTCATCGACCCGAAGCCGGACGCGGAGACGTCCTACGCCGAGCGGCGCCGGATGTTCGAGCTGCCGCGCTCCTCGTGGGCCGAGTACAACAAGGAGCTGATCTCGGCAGGCGGCGGCATCTTCCCGCGCTCCGCCAAGTCGATCCAGCTCAACGCGCACATCCGGGAGGCACTCGGCATCGAGTCGGGCGCCGCCAAGATGACGCCCGCCGAGCTGATGAAGGCCATCCTCCAGGCGCCGGTCGACCTGCTGTGGAACGGCGGCATCGGTACGTACGTGAAGGCGGCCGCGGAGTCGAACACGGACGTCGGCGACAAGGCCAACGACGCCATCCGCGTCGACGGCCAGGACGTGCGCGCCAAGGTCATCGGCGAGGGTGGCAACCTGGGCGCGACCCAGCTCGGCCGCATCGAGTTCGCCCGCACCGGCGGCAAGGTCAACACCGACGCCATCGACAACAGCGCCGGTGTGAACACCTCGGACGTCGAGGTCAACATCAAGATCCTGCTCAACGGGCTGATCGCCGAGGGCGACATGACCGTCAAGCAGCGCAACAAGCTGCTCGCCGAGATGACCGACGAGGTCGGCCACCTGGTGCTGCGCAACAACTACGCGCAGAACACCGCCCTCGGCAACGCGGAGGCGCAGTCGTCGTCCCTGCTCCACGCCCACCAGCGCTTCATGCGCCGCCTGGGCAAGCAGGGCCACCTCGACCGCGGCCTGGAGTTCCTGCCGAGCGACCGGCAGATCAAGGAACTCCTCGCGAACGGGCGGGGGCTCAGCCAGCCCGAGCTCGCCGTGCTCCTCGCGTACACGAAGATCACGGCCGCCGACGAGCTGATCCAGACGGAGCTGCCGGACGACGCGTACCTCCGTCGCCTCCTGCACGCCTATTTCCCGCAGGCGCTGCGTGACAGGTACAGCGAGGCGATCGACGCGCACGCGCTGCGCCGCGAGATCATCACGACGGTCCTCGTCAACGACACGGTGAACACGGGCGGTTCGACCTTCCTGCACCGGCTGCGGGAGGAGACGGGCGCCTCGCTGGAGGAGATCGTGCGGGCGCAGCTCGCCGCGCGCGAGATCTTCGGGCTCGGCGAGGTGTGGGACGCGGTGGAGGCGCTCGACAATGTCGTCGCCGCCGACGTCCAGACGCGGGTGCGGCTGCACTCGCGGCGGCTCGTCGAGCGCGGTGCGCGCTGGCTGCTCAACAACCGGCCGCAGCCGCTCCAGCTGGCGGAGACGATCGACTTCTTCCAGGCCGGCGTCGCCGAGGTGTGGGCCGAGATGCCGAAGATGCTCCGCGGCGCGGACGCCGAGTGGTACCAGGGCATCCTCGACGAGCTGACCGGTGTCGGGGTGCCGGAGGAGCTCGCGCAGCGGGTCGCCGGGTTCTCGTCGGCGTTCCCGACGCTGGACATCGTGGCGATCGCGGACCGCATGGGCAAGGACGCGCTGGCCGTCGCCGAGGTGTACTACGACCTGGCGGACCGGCTCGGCATCACCCAGATGATGGACCGGATCATCGAACTCCCGCGGGCCGACCGCTGGCAGTCGATGGCCCGTGCCTCGATCCGCGAGGACCTGTACGCGGCGCACGCGGCCCTGACCGCCGACGTGCTCGCGGTCGGGAACGGCACGTCCACGCCGGAGCAGCGGTTCAAGGCGTGGGAGGAGAAGAACGCGCCGATCCTGGGCCGGGCACGCTCCACCCTGGAGGAGATCCAGGGCTCGGACGCCTTCGACCTGGCGAATCTGTCGGTGGCGATGCGGACGATGCGTACGCTGCTGCGCACGCATTCGTAGGCGGCACGGTCGCGGTACGTTCCACGGTTCGGCGGGGCGCTCCCTTGTGGGGGCGCCCCGCCGTCGTTCTGCCGCCGGGGCGCCGGGGCCCGCCCGATTCCTCACCCGGTGTGCTTCTCCGCCGAGTTGGCGGTGGTCCGTCGCCGTATTCTGCCTTCGCGAGGCCATCGGCTACGCCGCAATTCATGACATTGCGTCTAAAGTGGACCTGATTGTCTGATGACTGATCACCGACCCGACCAGGGAGAGCGCATGCCGTCGAAGCCGCCGAAGCCGACTCAGCCGGCGGGGCGCACGGTCGTGCTGCCCGACGACTGGTCCGCCACCCCGCTCACCGTCGTCATGCCGACGTACAACGAGGCGGGGAACCTGCCCGGCATGGCCGACGCGCTCATGGAGCTCGAACTGCCGGGGCTGCGGCTGCTCGTCGTCGACGACGCCAGCCCCGACGGCACGGGCGACATCGCCGAGGAGTACGTGCGCAGGTTCGGCGCCGAGCGCGTCGGCGTGCTGCACCGGGCGGGCAAGGAGGGGCTCGGGCGCGCGTACGCGGCGGGCATGGGGCGGGCCGTCGCGGACGGGGCGCGCTACGTCCTGCAGATGGACGCCGACGGCTCCCACCCGGTCGCGAAGGTCCCCGAGATGCTGGGCGTCGCGCTGTCGACGCGGGCCGGGGTGACCATCGGCAGCCGGTACGTGCAGGGCGGCACCCTCTCCGACGCCTGGGGCGCGCACCGCAGACTCCTCTCCCGCTGGGCCAACGCCTACGCGGGCACCATCCTCGGCACCCGGGTGCGGGACATCACCGGCGGCTTCAACCTGTGGCGCGAGGACGCGCTGCGCGCCATCGACCTGGCGTCCGTGGACAGCGCGGGCTACAGCTTCCAGGTCGAGATGAAGTACCGGGCGCTGCGCCGCGGTTACGGCATCGTCGAGGTCCCCATCCACTTCGAGGACCGCGTCGTCGGCGAGTCCAAGATGAACCTGATGGTGCAGCTGGAGTCCGTGGCGATGCCGTGGAAGCTGCGCGCGAGGGCCCGTTGACGGCTGCCGCCCGCGCCCTGGTGTGGGCCGCTGCCGGGTGCGTCCTCGTCCTGCTCCTGGCGGTCGTGGCGCGGCTGCCGTGGGCGGGCGACCTGGGAGTCCACGCCGCCACGGTCGAGCGGCTGCGCCACGATCTGCTCGACCCCGGCGACCCGCTGGTCGCGGCCGACGTCCCGAGCCCGTACTACACGCCCTGGACGCTGCTGCTCGGCTGCGTGGCGAAGGTGACCGGGCTCGGGGTGTTCATGGTCCTGCGCGTCGCGGCGGTGATCTCGCTCGGGGTGCTGGCGGGCGGCCTGTGGGCGTTCGTCGGTACGTTCCTGGAGCGCGGGACGCCGCGGTGGCGCAGGGCGGCGGTGACCGGGCTCGTGCTGCTGTGCCTGGTGCTGCTGTGGGGCACGACGCTGTTCAACTGGAGCGGGCTCACCGGCCTCAACTCCCTTGCCCTGTGCCTCGCTTACCCGAGCACGTTCGCGCTCGGCGCGTCGTTCTGGCTGTGGGCGCTGCTGCGGCGGGCGGTCACCTGGGCGCACTTCCTGGGCGCCGGGGTGCTCTGGGCGGTGATCCTGCTCAGCCACCAGTTCACCGGCGTCGTCGCCTCGTTGGGGGCGCTCGCCATGGTGCTGGGCACCCGGCCGTGGCCGCCCCGCGCGGCCTGGCTGCGGCTGGCGGCCGGGCTCGGCGTCGGGGTGGCCCTGCTCGCGCTGTGGCCGTACTACTCCTTCTTCGGACTGTTCGGCGCCGGGGCAGGTCTGGAGGCCATCCACCGCCCGCTGTACCGGGAACTCGCCGCCCGGCTGTGGCTGGTGGCCCTGATCGGCGGGGCCGCGCTGGTCCTCAGGTGGCGCCGTGACCGCCGCGATCCGCTGGTGCTCTTCTGTCTGCTCGGGCTGCTCGTGTTCGTGGCGGGCGGGGCGAGCGGCCACTGGTCGTGGGGCCGGGTGCTGCCCGCGGTCCTGGTGCCCGCGCAGGTCGCGGCCGGGCTCGAGGTGTTCTGCGCGCCGCGACGGGCGGTGCGGGCCGGTCTCGGCTGGGCGGTGGCCGTGGCGCTCGTGGCCGGGGCGTGGACCCAGTCGGGGACCCTCGGCTACGTCCTGCCGCGGTCCGCGCTGCCGTCCGCCGTAGCCGCCAAGTACCGGGCGCCGTGGGGCGGTTACCACTGGGTCACGCCCTGGGTGGCGTACGGGGACGTGGTCCTGGCCAAGAAGTTCCCGGCCCGGCAGATCCCCGCGTACGGGGCGTACACGGTCGCCCCCGGATACCCGGACTTCTTCCTGGACGACGAGGACGCGCGGGCCGCGGCGGTACGGACGTACTTCGCGTCCGGGTCCTCGCGGGCGGAGCGCGTCGAGGTGCTGCGCCGCTACGGGGTGCGGTGGGTGATGGCGCACGGCGGCGACGGCGGACTGCCGGCCGGGGACCCGGCGCTGGAACGGGTGGCGGTCGGGCCGCGGGGGCAGGTGCTGTACCGGGTGCGGTGAGCGGACGGCGGGAGCGGATTCCGGACCCGGCGCACGGGAAACGGCCGGGCCGTGAGGCCCGGCCGTCGGCCGTCACAGCGCAGCCGCGCCCGGCCTACCGCGTGGCGCTCGCCACCAGCCGTGCCACCCGCCGCACCCGCTTGCCCGTGCGGCTGCGGCCCACCTTGCGGGCCACGGGGCGGATCACCCGCGCGGTCATGCCGACCGGCTGCCACCGGACCTGGAGGCGCCCGGCGCCGCGGCCCTCCGGTTCGACGGTCACCCGGTGCCGGTCCACCTCGGCCGTGAACGAGGGGAAGTCCAGCGGGGCCAGCAGCAGGCCCGTGTTGCGCAGGCCGCCGGGGGCCTGGACCTGGAGCATCGGGTGGCGCAGGCCGTCGAAGCCCTGGGTGGGCAGCGGCGCCTCGGTCAGGTCGAGGCGGACCCGGCCCTCGAAGAGGCCCGGCCGCACCGGGTCGAGCCGGAAGCGGAGCGTCATGCGCGTGCGGCCGGGCGTCAGGAGCAGCGAGGCGACCTGCGGGCCGACCAGCAGGCGCAGCCCCGGGTCGTAGGTGCGCACCGACAGTTCGAGCGAGGCCGGTCCCGGCCCCCGCCGCACGGACACGATCTCGTGCCGGAACTGCGCGCCGGGGAACGGCCGGGTGTCCAACGCCAGCTCGGACAGGTCCAGTTCGCGACGCCCCATGGCGGTTGCGGGCACCGAGGAACCCCAGTAGAGCGTGCCCGAGGCGTCCGCCACCGCCTCGCGCGGCGCGACCCCGTGCCCGAGGCCGCGGGCCGCGAGCCGGGCCTCGGCCAGGCGTCCGTCGCGGACCAGCTGGAGCACGACACGCTCCGGGCGCGGCAGCCGCTCGTACGCCTCCGGGGCGAGCCCCGTCAGGTACGGGTTCACGATCTCGGCGAACTCGGCGAGCCACTCGTCGTCCCGGTAGGGCAGGTCGCCCGCGTACATCCGGAAGTCGTGCTTGAGGAACTTGTAGTCCTTGGCCTCGCGCACGACCGCGCTGCAGCCGCACTCGGAGAGGAAGGTGTCGATGAGTTCGTGTACGCGGATGCGGTCGCGGACATTGGTCAGCTTGTGCCGCTGGTTGGAGATGGAGGCCGCGGACTCGGCCGCGTACGGCTCGATGTACCAGCGGTAGACCGGCTCGGGGATGATCGTGAACGCGCGCGCCAGGCTGTACGCCTGCGCCGAGAAGAGCTGGTCCTCGTAGTGGACGCCCTCCGGGAAGCGCAGGTCGTGGCGGTCCAGGAAGGCGCGCGTGTACATCTTGTCCGTCGACAGGGGGTCGAAGAACAGGCCGGGTTCCGCCTCGATCCCGGTGACCGTGCGGCGCTCCGTGACCAGGTGCGGCATCCACGTCGAGCGGCGGCCCGTGTCGGCCCGGACCCGCTCCACCGCGCCCATCGTGAAGTCGAGGGACGGGTTCTCCCGGTGGGCGGCGAGCAGCAACTCGACGGCGCGAGGCGGGAGTTCGTCGTCGCTGTCGAGGAACATCAGGTACGGGGCGCGGGCGATGTCGATCGCGCGGTTGCGCGGGGCGCTGCAGCCGCCGCTGTTCTCCGGGAGGCGGAGGTAGGTGACGCGCGGGTCCGCCTCCGCCAACTCCTTCGCCACCTCGGGTGTGTTGTCCGTCGAGTGGTCGTCGCTGATGATGATCTCGATGTTCCGGTGCGTCTGCGCCTGGAGCGAGGCGACGGCGCGCGGGAGCCGTTCGGCGTCGTTGAAGACGATGACCGTGACGGTCACGTCGGGGGTGGGGCCGGGCATCAGGCGTTCGCCTCCTCGGGGGTGGGGGCGGGGGTGCGGGACTCGACGGGGACGATCGGCGGCAGGTTCTCCTCCCGCTCGCCGAGGAAGACGCGGCGCACGACACGCTCCGCGGCCCGGCCGTCGTCGAACTCGCAGAAGCGGCGCCGGAAGTGCGTCCGCGCCTTGGCCGACGCCTCGTCGCTCCAGGTGTCCGTGGCGAGGATCTCGGTCAACTCGTCCTCGGTGCGCGCCACATGGCCCGGCGGCTCGGCCATCAGGTCGAAGTAGGTGCCGCGGGTCGCCGCGTACGTCTCCCAGTCGTCGGCGTAGCTGATGATCGGCCGGTCCAGGTTCGCGTAGTCGAACATGATGGACGAGTAGTCGGTGATCAGTGCGTCCGAGGCGAGGGCGAGGTCCTCCACCGGGTCGTACGCCGATACGTCGAGGACGCGGCCGGTGCGGCGCAGGCTCGCCAGCGGGGACGCCGTGCCGCCGTAGAAGTAGTGGCCGCGCACGAGGATCGTCGTGCCGTCGCCGAGCCGGTCGGAGAGGGCCGCCAGGTCCAGGCGCGGGGTCCAGCTCGCCTCGTAGTCGCGGTGGGTGGGGGCGTACAGCACGACGCGCCTGCCCGGCGCGATGCCGAGGCGTTCACGGATCGCGCGGATGTCGGCGGCCGTCGCGTTGTAGTACACGTCGTTGCGCGGGTAGCCGTAGTCCAGCGACGTGTAGTGGGACGGGTAGGCGTGCTCCCACATGCGGGTGGAGTGGCTGTTCGCGCTGACGCTGTAGTCCCACTTGTCGACGCGGGCGAGCAGCGCGTCGAAGTCGAGGCCCTTGGAGGCCGTCGGGTAGTCGCGCTGGTCCAGGCCCATCTTCTTCAGCGGCGTGCCGTGGTGGGTCTGGAGGTGGACGGCGTCCGGGCGCTTCACGATCGCGTTCGGGAAGTTCACGTTGTTGGTGAGGTACGTGGCGCGGGCCATCACCTCCCAGTAGCGGTCGGTGCCGGGCACGACGCGGTCGGTGCCGGGCGGCAGCAGGGGTTCGGCGGCCTTCGAGACCACCCACACCGGGTGGATGTGCGGGGCGAGGTCGGCGAGCTTCGCGGCGATCGCGGCCGGGTTGCAGGCCACGCCCCGGTCCCAGTAGGCGGAGAAGACGGCCAGGTCGGAGGTGGCCGGCTCGCGCAGCGCCCGCTGGTAGCGGAGGTCGCGGACCTTCGCCCCGAACTGCTTCTTGCCGTTGCGCACGGCCGACTTGAGTTTGCGGCGCCGCTGGTTGACCGCCTGGAACGCGCGGTACTTCGTGTACGCGTCCTCCTCCAGGAGTCCGCGCCGCACACCGCCGAGCCCGCCGGGGCGGCGATAGCCCTCGGGCTTCCAGCGCACGGCCGCCGCGGACGCGCGGTGGAAGAACTCCCGCGCCACCGCGTCCGGCATCGTCTCGCGCGCCACGATCCGCATCGCCTCGGTGGCCATCAGGTCGTACAGGACCGCGCGCGGGCGGGCCGGGGTGTCCCGCTCGCTCATCATGCGCTGCAGGCGCTCGTACGAATCGATCAGGCCGAACCGCTGCTCGGCCGTCACCGGGGGCAGGCTCTCGCGCCGCAGCTGCCGCATGTCGACCGTGACCTGGTCGAGGCAGGCGATCCGGTCGGCGAGGGTGAGCGCGGCGCGGGCGGCGAACATCTCGTCCGGGTCGCCGAGTTCGGTCTCGTGCGCGCGCCAGAAGGAGGCACGCAGGGCGCGGTTGCCGAGCAGTGGTGTGACCCGCAGCAGGTCGGGGACCCGGCCGAGGGTGACGTCGCGGCGGCCCGCCCGGGCGAGCCGGCCCGTGTCGGCGCCGGACCTGCCGGTGCTCCGCCACGTCGAACGGACGTGGTCCATGACCACCACGTCCACCTCGTCGGGCACCGCGGCCAGCCGGTCGAGCAGGGTGCGCACCGCGCCCACCGGCAGCCGGTCCTTGGCCCGCACGAACCACAGCCAGGTGCCCTGCGCCCGCTCGGCCCCGGCCGCGCGCGCCTCGGCGTCGCTCGTGCCCTCGGGCAGCGGGACGACCGTGCCGCCGTCGCGCACGGCCACGTCCTGCGCGGTGGCGCCGACGGCGGCCGTCAACAGCTCGGCCTCCGGGGGCAGTTGGGCCGCGACACTGTCCAGGCAGGCCCCGAGCAGACCCTGTATGTCGTGTCCGTGGACGATGATGCTCAACAGGGGCTGGTGGGTTCTCGCCTGCACGTGGGCTCCTTTGTCCTCTCCCGGATCACCAGTCGACGCACCATAATTGCACTAAACGGACAAAAGGGTAAGCGCTGTTGTGCTTTTAGTGGTTCTCATGGGGGAAGAGGAGCTTTTGGGGCCCTAGGTTCCTACTGTGCGGTCTTTGCTTGTTTCGGGGCTTTGGCGGTCTTGGCGGTCTCGGTGGCCTTCGGCGGGTTGGTGAACGCCTCGTACTCCTTGAGGACCTCCTCCGTCGGCCCGTCCATGCGCAGCTCTCCGCGCTCCAGCCACAGCACCCGGTCGCACGTGTCGCGGATCGACTTGTTGCTGTGGCTGACCAGGAAGACGGTGCCCGCGCGCTCGCGCAGCTCCTTGATCCGCTGCTCGGAGCGCTTGCGGAAGGCGGCGTCACCGGTGGCGAGCGCCTCGTCGATGAGGAGGACGTCGTGGTCCTTGGCGGCGGCGATGGAGAAGCGCAGGCGGGCCGACATGCCGGACGAGTACGTGCGCATCGGGAGCGTGATGAAGTCGCCCTTCTCGTTGATGCCGGAGAACTCGACGATCCCGTCGTAGCGGTCGCGGACCTGCTCGCGGCTCATGCCCATGGCGAGGCCGCCCAGCTTCACGTTGCGCTCGCCGGTGAGGTCGTTCATCAGGGCGGCGTTGACGCCGAGCAGGGAGGGCTGGCCGTCGGTGTAGATGCGGCCGTTCTCGGTGGGCAGGAGGCCGGCCACCGCCTTGAGCAGGGTCGACTTGCCGGATCCGTTGGTGCCGATCAGGCCGATGGCCTCGCCGCGGTACGCGGTGAACGACACGTTCCGCACGGCGTGCACCTTCCGCACGCCCGAGCGTCGCTCGGCCTTCGCGCGGCCCTTGCGGCCGCCGAGGATGCGGCTGAGGGCGGCGGTCGCGGAGCCGCGGCCCGCGCCGGTGCCGTTGACGCGGTAGACGATGTCGACGCCGTCGACGACGACGGTGGGGACGCGCTCGTCCCGCGGGGGCCGCTCGGTGCGGGGCGCCGTCTCGGTCAGGGTCTCAGTCACGGCCGTACGTCTCCTCTGCCTTCCAGAAGTAGATGAACCCGCCGACTCCGGCGAGCAGCGCCCAGCCCACGGCGAAGGCCCAGACGTGGGGCGGGAGGCTGTCCGCGGTGAAGCTGTCGATCAGGGCGAAGCGCGTCAGGTCGATGTAGACCGCGACCGGATTGCACTGCACGGCGTGCTGGAGGAGCACCGGCAGGTCGGTGTTCGGCAGCTTGTCGCTGAGGCTGAACATCACGCCGGACAGGTACATCCACACGCGCAGGATGAACGGCATCAGCTGGTTGAGGTCGGGGGTGCGGGCGCCGAGCCGCGCCATGGCGAGGCCCAGGCCCGCGTTGAAGACCGACTGCAGGGCCAGGACGGGCAGTACCAGGACCCACGACCAGGCCGGCGGGACGCCGAACGCCAGCAGGATCGCGAGCAGCGCGACCATCGAGAACAGCAGCTGCTGGAGCTGCTGCAGGCAGTACGACAGCGGCAGCGAGGCGCGCGGGAAGTGCAGCGCGCGCACCAGGCCCATGCTGCCGGAGATCGCCTTCACCCCGGACATCACCGAGCTCTGCGTGAACGTCCACACGAACACCCCGGTGACCAGGAACGGGATGAAGTCCGGGATGCCCCGGGACTGGCCGAGGATGACGCCGAAGATCAAGTAGTAGACGGCGGCGTTGAGCAGCGGGGTCAGCACCTGCCACAGCTGGCCGAGGCTCGACTTGCTGTACTGCGCGGTCAGCTTGGCGGTGGAGAACGCGGTGATGAAGTGGCGCCGCTGCCACAGCGTGCGCACGTACTCGGGGAGCGAGGGGCGGGCGCCGCTGACGCTCAGCCCGTACCGCGCGGCGAGAGCGGCGGCGTCCTCGGCCGGGGCGACCGGGGTCGTCGCCGGGGGCGTGGGCGGGGGAGGCGTGTCCAGGACCTGACTCACGTCCGCTGCCTTCCTTCGGTGAATCGGTGAAGCGATGAATGGGCGTCGGTGTCGACGGGGGCCTGGTCGACAGGACGGACGGCCGGAGTTCACGCCCCGTTCACGTCGGGACGGATCCGTATCGTCGTCACGTGACGATAGGGCGGATCGACGTCGGAACGCAACCGTTTCGTCGTTACGGAACTATGCTGTGTCCCATGACGACCAACGCCGACTCCGCCCCGCAGAAGGCCAAGCCGACGCGTCGCCGGGCTCCCGCGGGGGCCGCCGTCCTCCGTGAGGACGTGACGGACGCCATCCGCTCCGCCGTCTTCGAGGAGCTCGCCTCCGTCGGCTACGCCCGGATGTCCATCGAGGGCATCGCGCGCCGCGCCGGCGTCGGCAAGACCGCCGTGTACCGCCGCTGGCGCTCCAAGCTGCACCTCGTCCTCGACCTGGTCTCGGCGATAGCGGTGCAGGGGCTGCCCGCCCCCGACACCGGCTCGCTCCAGGAGGACCTGCTCCTGCTGTACCGGGTCACGGCCCGGGCGCTGCGGCACCCGGTGGCCGGCCAGATCATCCCCGACCTGCAGGCGGAGGCGGCCCGCAACCCCGAGATCGCCGAGGCCATGCAGAAGGCGCTGCGCGAGGGGCAGCACGGGGTGGCGAGCGGGATCGTGCAGGCCGCGGTGGCGCGCGGCGAGCTGCGCGCGGGCCTCGACGAGGACCTCGCGCTCGACCTGATCTCGGGCCCGCTGTACTGGCGCTCGGTGGTCGTGCGCACCCCGGAGCTGCCCAAGGGTCACCTGAAGCGGCTCGCGGCGGCGACGGCGGCGGCGCTCAAGGCGTTGTAACCCGCTTCTCGTGCGGGGTGAGGGGGACGCACAGCCCGGCCCGAGGTTCGCGGGCCGGCGTTGCGTTCATGAGTTCGCTGCGTTCCCTGCGCTTCCTACGTTCCCTACGTTCCCTGTGCTTCCTGTGCTTCCTGTGCTTCCTGTGCTTCCTGTGCTTTCTGCGCGGCGAGCCGGCCGGCCAGCGCGGTCAGCTCCGGCAGCCGCAGTACCCGCCCGCCGAACCCGGGCAGCGGAACGTGCAGCGGCGCGGTCCACCGCTCCGGGATCGCGTCCACCCCGTACACCGCACCGGCGAGCGCGCCCGTGACGGCGGCGACCGTGTCCGTGTCGCCGCCGAGGTCGACGGCGGCGCGCACCGCGTCCTCGTACGACGACGTGGTGCGCAGCGCCCACACCGCCGAGCCGAGGCACGGCCACACCGCGCCGTTGAACTCGGTGGCCGGGTCCGGGTGCCAGTCGGGGGCCAGGACGGTCGCGTAGCGCTCGCGGTGTCCGGGGTGCACGAGGGCCAGCACCTCGGGAACGGCGGACACCGGATCTCCGCCTCCCAGCGCCCGCCGGATCAACTCGTGCTGAACGGCGGTGCCTTCCCAGGCCGCGCGGTCGCCGTGGGTGAGCGCGGCGATGCGCCGGGCCGCGTCCATCGTGCCTTCGGTGCCGTGCGCCGCGAAGTACACGGCTGACGTCGCGGCCCGCATCAGCGAACCGTTCCCGGCCGCGCGCCCGGTGACCTGGAAGTGGATCGGGGCGGCCTGGTCCCACGGCAGCCCGCCGGTCAGCACGTCCTCGGTCTGCAGCCCGATGTCCTTGGGCTCCGCGGCCGCCCAGCGCTGGAACCGGCCGAAGAGATCGGCGGGTTCGAGCCCGCCGTGCTCCAGCAGCGACTCGGCGACGAGCACGGCCATCTGCGTGTCGTCGGTGGCCTCGCCGGGGTCCCAGCCGCCGCCTCCGCGCATCTCGTCCTCGTGCGGGCCGGACCGGGGAGGGAAACGCGCCGAGAACGCGCCTTCGGGCCCGAACTCGAACGGGGCACCGAGCGCGTCGCCGACGGCGGAGCCGATGACGGCTCCCTGGGCGCGGCGGAGGCGGGACCTGGTCATCGCGTCAGCCTAGAAGGCAGCCTTGCGGGATGGTCACCCGTACCGGTGAACCATCCCAACTCTCCTGTGTGACGGGCGAGTTGTTCACCCTATGCTCGCGGCACATGCCACCGGCCCATCGGAGTGCCCATGGTCAGCCCGCCTCACGAGGCGATGCACCGCATCTTCCAACAGGACCCCGACCTGTTCACCCGCGTCTCGCGCGCACTGGGCTTCGCGGTGCCCGCCCCCGTCAGATCGACGGTCATGCCCACGGACCTGACGGAGCCCGACCCCGTCGAGCGGCGCGTCGACACACTCCTGCGGATGGAGACCGAGGAGTCCGGGCCGTACCTCCTCGCTGTCGAGGCGCAGGGGAAGAAGCATCCGGACAAGCCCGCCACCTGGGCGTACTACATCGCGTATCTCTGGTCGAAGTACCAGCAGCCGACGACGTTGCTCGTCGTCTGCCAGGACCGGGGCACCGCCGAGTGGGCGGAGCGGCCGGTCGGCAGTGGGCCGTTCGGTCTGCCCGGTCTGACCTTCCGGCCGCTGGTGATCGGGCCGCACAACATGCCCCGGATCACCAGCGCGGCCGAGGCTCGCAAGGACCCGATGCTCGCGGCGCTGTCGGCTGTGACGCACGCTGCGGACAGCCGCGTCGATGCCATACTCAAAGCCCTCTCCACGTCCCTCAAGGACGATCCTGAGGGAGCAGCCAACCCCATCATCGAGCTTGTCGCGAAGGGCCTGAGCAAGCGCCCGGCCGCCCAGTACTGGAGGCATCTGATGGCCGTCGATCTGTCCTTCTACACCTCCGACATGTCCGAAGAGATTCGTGAGGAGGGGCGCGCCCAGGGCGAGGCCAGGGCCGTGCTCAGGGTCCTGGAGAAGCGCGGCATCGACGTCACCGACGAGGTGCGGGAACGCATCACCTCGTGCGGCGATCTCGACATGCTGGAGGCGTGGCTCGACCGTTCCCTCGTCGCGGCCGAGGCCGCCGACCTCTTCGTGGAGTCCGAGGGCGACGAGGTCTGACCTCGGGGCCCTGGTCGCCCGTCCGTATGTCGGGACGCTCGGGAACACTCGCCCGAATGGGTGGAATGTCCGTTACGCTCCATTCGTATGCCTGTGAGGACCGACACAACGGCCGTGGCCGACAAGGCCGCCCGCCGCACCGCGCCCCGTGCCGACACCCCGTGGCTGAACCGTGCGTTGCCCCGGCTGCGTGGTCTCGAACCGATCCGAAGTTATGGCTACGCCGGTGAATTGCTGCACGACGACGGGCGGGCCGACATGGAGGCCTACGGTGCCCGCGTCGCCGATCTCGCGATCCGGCTCGGCGAGGCGCTCCTTTCGTACGGGGGCTCGGCGGAGGAGGCCGTCGCCGGGATGCTGGTGACCGCCGAGACGTACGGGCTCAGTTACTGCGAGCCGGGGGTCACGCTCGCCGAGGTCTCGCTGTCCGGGTACGCGCCCGGTGAGCTCACCCCGCTGCACGCCCGCCGGGTCATCCGCAAGCACGGCACCGACTACAGCACCCTGGGCCGTATCCACAGCCTTGTGGACCGGATCGGCGCGCGGCGGCTCTCGCTCGACGAGGCGCGGGCCGAGGCCGCCCGGATCCTCGACGTCCCCGCGCCCGTCGGGTGGTGGGCGCGGTGGCGGGTGCCCGTGCAGACCGGGATCGTGGCCGCCGGTGCCTCCCTGGTCTTCGGCGGCGGGCCGCGCTCGCTGCTGTGCGCGTTCGTCGCCGGGCTGCTCGGGGCGCTGCTGTGCGGGTGGCTCGGGCGGCACGGGGTGCCCGCGTTCTACCGGTACGCCGTCGCCTCGATGCCGGCCGCCGCCGTCGCCCTCGCCGTCAGCTGGACCGCGCCGCCGTCGGCGGTGCCGGCCGTCCTGGTCGCCGGGGTGCTCGGGCTGCTGCCCACCGTGACGTTCGTGAGCGCCGTGCAGGACGCCCTCACCGGGCACTATCTGACCGCGCTCGGGAGACTGTGCGACGCGGTCCTGGTGTTCGCCGCCGTCGTCACGGGCGTGGTCGTCGTCCTGGGCGTCGGGAACCTCTTCGGGTTCGAGGTGCCGGTGATGCCGCCCGTCAGCCGGGCCGAGTACCTGGGCACCCCGGTGGTGGGGGTCGTCATGTTCGCCGTCGCCGTGGCGGCGCGGGCCCGCACGCCGCGCCGGGACTGGCTGCCGGCCGCGCTGCTCGCCGTCGTCGGGCTCGTGGTGTCGGTCGAGTTCCGGGTGCTTGGGCTGTCCTCGCTGGTCGGTACGGCGCTGGTGGCCACCGGGGTGGGGTGCGCCGGGCACTGGGTGGCCCGGCGGCGGCGGGAGTCGGCGCTGCCGTTGGTCATTCCCGGGATCGCGCCGTTGCTGCCGGGTGGGGTGCTGTGCACGTCCCTCGGCGCGTTGGCCTCCGGCCGGACCACGGAGGGGCTCGGGGGGCTGGTGAATGTGGCCGCGGTGACGTTGGCGCTGGCTGTGGGGGTGGGGTTGTCGGGGGAGGTGGGGCAGTTGGTGCGCCGGGTACGGGTGGCTTCCGCCGGGTGAGGGGGTTGGTGTGGGTGCCGGATGCGCCTTGGTGGGCGGGTGCGGGACGGTGGGGGCTGGTCGCGCAGTTCCCCGCGCCCCTGAACGTGCCCGTCTGCCGGGTGCGCTTTCGTTCGCGGCTGTGGGCCGGTGGTCCTGCTGCGCGCAGTTCCCCGCGCCCCTGGGAGCGAGCTTCGCTCGCCCAGGGGAAGGCTGCGCGGAGCGCATGCCTTCAGGGGCGCGGGGAACTGCGCGAGAAGCCCCACCGGCCCGCAGCCTGCGACGAGACCGCGGCTACGCCCGGGTCCACCCCGCCCACGCCGAGCTGACCATCTCCCGGACGTCGCGCTTCGCCGACCAGCCCAGCTGGTCGGCGATCCGGCCGGCGGAGGCGACGACGCGGGCCGGGTCGCCGGGGCGGCGGTCCGTGATCTCGGGGGCGATGTCGTAGCCGGTCTCCTCGTTGATGACGTCGATCATCTCGCGGACCGAAACCCCCACCCCGCGCCCGATGTTGAGCGTGAGGTCCGTGCCCGGCTCCGCGCCGGCCAGTCGCTGCGCCGTGGCGACGTGCGCCTCGGCGAGGTCGGCGACGTGGATGTAGTCGCGCACGCACGTGCCGTCCGGCGTCGGATAGTCGGCGCCGAAGACCCGCGGCGCCGCGCCGTCCGTGAGCTTCTCGAAGACCATCGGTACGAGGTTGTAGACCCCGGTGTCGGCGAGCTCGGGCGAGGCCGCGCCCGCCACGTTGAAGTAGCGCAGGGACGCCGTGGCGAGCCCCGTGGCCCGGCCCGTCGCGCGGACCAGCCACTCGCCCGCCAGCTTCGTCTCGCCGTAGGGGGACAGGGGCACACAGGGCGTGTCCTCCGTGACCAGCTCGACGTCCGGCATGCCGTACACGGCGGCCGAGGACGAGAAGACGAAGGAGCGGACGTCCGCCGCCGTCACCGCCTCCAGCAGCACCCGCAGCCCCTCCACGTTCTCGCGGTAGTAGCGCAGCGGCTGCTCGACCGACTCGCCGACCTGCTTCTTCGCCGCGAGATGGACGACGCCGGTGACGGGGTGCTCGGCGAGCGTGCGCTCCAGCAGGGCGCGGTCGAGGGTCGAGCCGACCACCAGCTCCACGTCGGACGGCAGCCGCCCCGCGACCCCGGTGGACAAGTCGTCGTAGACGAGCGCCTGTTCGCCCGCCGCGCGCAGCGCGTGCACCACGTGCGCGCCGATGTAGCCGGCCCCGCCGGTGATCAGCCAGGTCATGTGGGTGAGATCCCCTCGTACGTAGAACAGCGTGCACGGAGAACGACGTGCGCTGTCAGTGAAGCAGTCGGGCGGCCCTGCGGCGCATCACCGACACCACCCCGCGCAGCCCCGGCGCCGTGCGCAGCGCGAGGGCGCCGGAGTGGGTGGCGTACGGCTGCGCGAGCAGGACGAGGTGGCGGCGGCTCGGTACGGCGACCCGGCGCAGCAGGCCCGGGCGGCGCACGGCGTGCGCGGTGGTGTCACGGTGGCTGCCGTCCGCGAAGTGCAGCCGCAGCCGGATGTCCCAGGTGCCGGAGCGGCCGAGCGCGGAGAGGTCCAGGAGGACCGTCGCCTCCCACTGCTCGGGCGCCGAGGGGTCCGGGAGCGCGGTGACGGCGGCGGTGCGGCGCTGCACGACCGTGCCGGACCGCCGGTCGACGAGCTCCACGTCCATCGAGCGCGGCCCGGCGTCGGCGACCCGCCCGTACAACTCGTGCATGCGCAGCGTCAGCCGGGTGCCGCGGGCGCTCGGCCGCAGCTCGCCGTCGACCGCGACGGGGAGGACGTCCATCGGCCGGTGCAGCAGATGGTCGAGCGGGACCTGCGGCAGCTCTGCGGACCAGGCGGGCGTGCCGTCGGGCGCGTACGCGTACGGGGGAAGGAGCCGGGCCGGGCGGGCCGCGAACTCCTTGACGCGCGGCAGGTCGCGCGGCGCGTCGACGGCCCGCACGAGCCGGCCGACGACCCGTCCTGGCGCGGGCGCCGCCTCGAAGTCGGCGGCGTCGAAACCGGCGAGGTACGCGCGCGTGACCGCCCACCACTCGGCGCGGTACTCGGGCCCGCGCAGGTCGAGTTCACGCGCGTACATCCGCAGGGAGTGGTCGAGGAAGTGGGCCCGTGCCGCCCGCGCGAGCCGCTTCTGCGAGGCGTCGAGCAGGATGTCGACGGCCGTGCGGTGGGCGTCGATCCTGGCCCGCCAGTTGTCGATGCCGGCCCGGTCGAGGGAGAGCGAGAGCTTCTCGGCGCCGCGCCGCACGTGCCAGACGTAGACGGGGGCGGGGACCAGCGCCATGCGCGGCCCGGCGGCCAGCACGCGCGCCGTGAACACGAAGTCCTCGTAGACGAACCGGCCGTCGGGGAAGCGGATGTCGTGCGTGCGCAGGAAGTCCGTCCGGTACAGCTTGTTGACGCAGAGCGTGTCCTGGACGAGGCGCCTGCGGTGTGCCGGGTGCCCGACGACGGCCGCCCTCGCGTACAGCTCCGGGTGCCACGGCACCTCGTGCCCGGACGGCAGTTCGCGCCGCACGCACAGCCCGGCGGCGACCGCGGCGTCGTGCTTCTCGGCCGCGCCGAGCAGCGCGTCCACCGCGCCGGGCGGCAGCACGTCGTCGCTGTCGAGGAACATCACGTACGCGGACGAGGCGAGCGCGATCCCGTCGTTGCGCGGGGTGCCGCAGCCGCCGCTGTTGGTGGCGCGGTGCACCACCCGCAGGCGCGGTTCGCCGGCCGCGAGGTCGTCGAGCAGGGCGCCGCTGCCGTCCGTCGAGCAGTCGTCGACCGCGATCACCTCGGTCACGGCGGCCCCCTGCCCGAGCGCCGAGCGGACCGCGTCGGTGACGTGGCCGGCGTCGTCGTACCCGATCACGATGACCGTCACGGCTGCGGCAGGAGGGGGTGTTGAGGTGTTCACAGATGAATCTTAGGGGTTTCTGTCAAATGTCCGGTAAGCCGTAAGTTTTACTTTTTCGTTCCTCTCCAAAGGGAACGGAACGACACGAAAGCCCCTCCGAGGAGAAGGGCGTTGCGCGCCCCCGTCACCGCGCACCCGGTCCAGGTCCCGGCCACCACGTCCTCGTACAGCACCGGATACGCGAGCGAGCTCAGCGCCGCCGCCGCGACGATCAGCAGGGCCACCGGGCGCTGCGTCGTGTACCGGGAGGTGAGGCACACGGCGGCGAGCCCGAGCAGCCAGACCAGGTACTGCGGGCTGATGACGCGGCTGGTCACGGTGAACATCAGGACGGCGCACAGCGCGGCGTCGTACGGCGTCGCCTCCGACCACGCGCGGGCCCGCGTCCGCCACCACAGCAGCACCCCGAACGCGGCGACCGTGAGTCCGAGCGCGGCCGCCGCGACCAGTTCGACGTACGGGCCGACGAACTCGAAGGCCCCGTACTGGTACCGGACGGCCCCCGGCCACCCGAAGCGGCGCGCGATCATGAGCGCGGTCCCGCCCGGCGATTCGATCTGCACCCCGCGCCCGGTCTGCCCGCGCAGGAAGGAGAAGGGCGACTCGAAGACGAGGGTGAGGGTCAGGAGCAGTGCGGCCGCCGACGCGAGGGCCGCCGTCCACGCCTCCTTCGTGGTGCGTCCCCGGGGGGTGCCGAGCAGGGTCAGCGCGGGCCACACCTTCACCAGCGCGCCGAGCGCCGCGAAGCCGCCCGCGACGCGCGGCGACCGGCCGAGCGCGAGCAGGGCGAGGACGGCGAGCGCGGTGACCTGGACGTCGTAGCGGGCGAGCGGGATGTGCAGCAGGAGCGGCAGGCCGGCCACCCACAGCCAGGCGCCGCGCGGCTCGCGGCCGCCGCGCGCCAAGGCGTACGTGACGAGCGCGTCCGTCGCGAGGGTGAACGCCACGAACGCCTGGAAGTACGTGAGCCAGGGGAGCAGCAGCCCCGGCGCCAGCAGCACCGGGCCCGCGCCCGGCGGGTACTGCCACAGCGGATCCCCGGAGGGGAACGCGCCCTGGGCGAGGGTCCCGTACCAGTGGGCGTAGAGCCCGTGCGCCTCCCGCGCCACACCGCCCGCGCCGAGGCCGTCCCAGGCGAGCAGGAGGGCCATGGCGGCGCGGGTGGCCAGCCAGGCGGCCGGGAGCGCGGCCCGGGCCAGGGGGCCGGGGCGGATCCAGGTGGCGAGGACGGGAGAGGGGATGACCGGGCGGCTCGGCTTGGTGTCGAGTGTCACGGTTCGGGAGCGTATGTCCCGGTCGGGCTGTCCCTAAATGTCCGCGCCGTCCAGCGCCTCGGTCAGCCGATTCAGCCGGGTCCGCAGATCCTCGATCTCCGCCAGCTCGAACCCCGTCGCCGCCGCGATCTTCTTCGGCACCTCGACCGCGCGCCCCTTCAGCTCGGCGCCCGCATCCGTGAGCGTGATGACCACCGAGCGCTCGTCCCGCGCGCTGCGCTCGCGGCGCACCAGGCCGTTCGCCTCCAGGCGCTTGAGCAGGGGCGAGAGGGTGCCGGAGTCCAGGCGCAGGCGCTCGCCGAGGCGCTTGACGGGGGCCTCGCCCTCCTCCCAGAGGGCCAGCATGACCAGGTACTGCGGGTAGGTGAGTCCCAGGTCCTTGAGCAGCGTGCGGTACACGCCGCCGAAGGCGCGCGACGCCGCGTTCAGGGAGAAGCAGATCTGCCGGTCGAGGCGGAGGTAGTCGTCAGTGCTGGCCATGGTTCCAGGGTAACGGCGGACCATTTAGTTGTGCACAACTGAATTGCGTGCTCTACTTACGTACGTAAGCCAACGCCACCAACGCGAGAGGCAGACCCTCATGGACGCCATCTACACCGCCGTCGCCACCGCCACCCACGGCCGCGACGGCCGCGCCGTCTCCTCCGACGGCGTGATCGACCTCCAGCTCGGCATCCCCACGGCCATGGGCGGCAACGGCCAGGGCTCGAACCCGGAGCAGCTCTTCGCCGCCGGTTACGCGGCCTGTTTCGGCAGCGCGCTCGGCCTCGTCGGCCGCGCCGCCAAGGTGGACGTCGCGGACGCGGCCGTCACCGCCGAGGTCTCCATCGGCAAGCAGGGCGAGGGCTTCGGTCTCGCGGTCGTGCTGCGCGTGGAGCTGCCGGAGTCGGTGGACGCGGAGACCGGCCGCAAGCTGGTCGAGCAGGCGCACCAGGTGTGCCCGTACTCGAACGCGACGCGGGGCAACATCGACGTGGACCTCGTCATCGAGTAGCCCGCGGCGTGCCACCGACCCGCGCGAGCACCTCGCCGGTGCGGGGACCGCGGTCCACCACGACCGCCTCCGGCGGCAGGCGCTGCCCCTTCTCGGTCAGCAGCCAGCGCACGTCGTAGCGGTGGACGATCGCCGTCCGCCGCGCGCGCGTGGAGTCGGGGGAGAGGTAGGCGCGCACGGCCGCCCGGCGCCTCTCCCGTTCCCGCTCGTCGAGGGCCGGGTCCGGCCAGGCCGGCGCCACCAGGTTCGGGCCGAGCCCCGGCAGGGAGCGCACCGGCCGGTGACCGTCCGTCAGGACCACCTCGCCGGGCGGGATGTGCCGGGCCGCCCAGGTGTACGACTGCCACATCGGCGGCTGCGGCAGCGCGCGCGGGACCACCGCTCCGCCCTGCGCCGTGACGAACCCGACCGCCGCGCCCGCCGCCGCGACCATGCCGAGCAGACGGCGCGGCCGGCGCCACGGGCGCGGCGCCGCTAGCGCGATCGCGAGCGAGAACTGCAACGGCACGAGGGCGAGCCCCATGATCCGGCCGTACGTGTAGTGGCCGCTGACCCAGCCGTACGCGACGACGAGCAGGTCCGCCGCGAACATCAGGGCCAGCGGGTCCCGGCGGTCGCGCCGGAGACGCAGCCACAGCGGGGGCAGGCCGATCAGCGCCAGCCAGAAGTGCGCGGGCAGCCGGTCGTAGAGGCGGCGGTGGATCTCGTCGACGCTGGAATCCCCGGCCAGGGCCAGGACGTCGTAGTACGGCCAGGCGAGGGCGGTCGCGGCGGCGGCCGCGCCGGTGAGCGCCCAGCGCGGGCCGAGCGTGCGCGGCGCGACGGCCAGGACGCCGATCAGGGCCGCCACCGACGAGATCGGGTGCACCAGCAGGATCAGTCCGAGCAGGGCCCCGAGACCCGCGTACCCCCACCACGGGCTCCCCGCCCGCAGCCGCCCCGCCCACGCCCAGGCCCAGAACGCGAGCCCGCTCGCGCACGCCGACGGGTAGCCGAGGGTGCTGGTCATCGACAGCAGCCCGAGATAGCCGCTCCACTGGATCGCGTGCGTCCCCCAGAGCAGGGTCATCGCCGCCAGCGCCAGGACCGGCGCCCACGGACGCGGGGTCAGGGAGCGGACGAAGCGGTTCAGCCCGGTCAGCAGCACCAGCAGGTTCAGCGGCGCCGCGAGCCGCACGACCGTCACGCCCGACAGGCCGGTCGTCCTGGCGAACACACCCTCCAGGACCGCGTACGGCGAGTAGTACGGGCTGCCCGCGCCCGGCAGGTCGGCCATCGGGTGGCGCGGGTGGAGCAGGTCGGCCCGCAGGCGTTCGACGACCGCCGCGTGCTGCCCGAAGTCACCGCCCATCGGCAGCCGCCACGCGGCGAGCGTCATCGTCAGCCAGAACAGCCCGCCGAACACCAGGAAGGGCGAGACCCGGGTGGGGCGCCGGAACCGCCCGACGGAGGTGACCGCCCGCGTGCGCCCGGCCGCCGGACGGTCTCCGGCGCTGAGGGGTGCGGGCAGGAGGGGGACGACGTCGAGACTGGACTTCCGGAGCATTGTCCCTATATGCCCTTGATGGTCCATATTTTGAGCGCCCGCGCGAGTGACGGAACGCGGCACCGGCCCCGGCTCAGCCGCAATCGTCAGTCAGTCGTACAAGCTCGGCACATGGCGCTGATCATGAAGCCCGGGCCGGAGCGCGCCCGGGTCCTGGCGGTGGTCGTCCCCGGAGCCGTGGCGCTCGCGCTCGGACTGTGGGGTCTGGACCGGGGCACGATGTGGCGGGACGAGGCGGCCACGTTCATCGCCGCGTCCCGGTCGCTGCCGCAGCTGTGGCACCTGCTGGGCACGGTCGACGCCGTGCACGGCCTCTACTACGTGCTCATGCACTTCCTGCTCCCGCTGCACCCGGGCGAGACACTGCTCAGGCTGCCGTCGGTGTGCGCCACGGCCGCCGCGGCCTGCCTGGTCGCCGCGCTCGGCGGCCGGCTGGTCCGGCCGCGCGTCGGCCTGTGGGCCGGACTCCTGTACGCCGTCGCGCCGTTCACCCAGTACTACGCGCAGGAGGGCCGCTCGTACGCGCTGGTCGCCGCCGGCGCCGCGAGCGCGACCCTGCTCCTGGTGCGGGCCGTGTCCCGGCCCACCGCGCGCGCCTGGGCCGGATACGCGGCGGCCGTCGCCGTGACGGCCTGGCTGCACGAGTTCGCGGCCCTGGTGCTCGCCGCGCACGCCGTGACCCTCGCGGTGACCCGGGTGCCGCGCCGGGTGTGGGCGGGCTGGGGCGCGGCCGGGGCCGCCGCCCTGGTGTCGCTGCTCCCGCTGGCCCTGGTGACGCACGGCCAGAGCGGGCAGGTCGGCTGGATCCGGCGGCCGGGCCGGGCGGAGGCCGAGGAACTGCTGCGCACGGTGGCCGGCGGGCACGGGCTGCTCCACGCGGCGCTGCTCGCGCCGATCGCGGTCGCCGTGTCCCGGCCGCCGGCCCGCCGGGCGCCGGGCGCCTGCGGCCTGGTCGCGACGGCGCTGCCGCTGGCCGTGGTGGCGCCGCTGATCCTGCTCGCCGTCTCGCAGCTGCACCCGCTGTACGCCCCGCGCTACGCGCTCTTCGCGTTCGCCGGGGTGCCGCTCCTGGTCGCGGCCGGCGCGGAGGTGATCGTCTCCCGGGTGCCGCGCCTGACGCCCGCGGCGGCGCCCGTCGCCCTCGCCGGGGTGGGCCTGGTCGCCGCCGCGTTCCTCGCCCAGCTCCCGCTCCAGGAGCACCAGCGCGGCCCCGAGGCCCGGCGCGACGACCTGGGCTCGGTGGCCCGCATGCTGGCGGACCGGGTCCGGCCCGGCGACCCGCTGCTGTACGTCCCGCTGATCGGCCGCAAGTACGCCGAGGCCTACCCCGCGTCCGTCGCGGGCGCGCGGGACGTGTCCCTGCGGGTGCCGGGCGCCCGCTCGGGCACCCTCTACGGCCGCGACGTCCCCGCCGCCGACCTGCGGGCCCGCATGGCGTGCCTGCCGCGCCTGTGGGTCTTCTTCGACATGGACGCCATGAGGCCCGGATGGCGTCCCGCGGGCGCGGACGAGGCGGCCAAGATCGACGTACTGAGAGCGGACTTCGTGCCCGTCGCCGAGGAGCGGCGGCGCAGCGGCATGCTGCGGCAGTACGAACGGGTGGGCGGGACGGCCGCGGGGTGCACGCGCTGAGCCGCCGTACGCGGGGCCGGCCGTATCGGGGCCGGTGAGAGCGGTGCGGCGGGTCCCGCGGGGCCCGCCCGCGTGCGGAGTCGGCCAACAGTGGCCGGACCGTGCGGAGTTGGATCTTCCGGCCGCGTCCTCCGGATGCCACGTCCGGCGTAACCCACGTGCCCCGTCGGCCGTTTCACCGCAGAACCTGTGTGCCTACCGATGGATGTGCCGTGCCCCGCTTCAGCATCGTCGTCCCCACCCACGGCACCCTCGGCCGCCTGTCCCGGACCCTGGACTCCGTCCTGCTCGACCGGCGCTTCGACGACGTCGAGGTGATCCCCGTCTGCGACGGCCCCGAGGCCCCCGAGTCCGTCACCGTCGCCCGCCGTGCCGAGAGCGACGAGCGGCTGCGCGCGGCGGTCTGGTCGCCGCCCGCGGCCGGACTCGGCGCCGCCCGCGACGCGGGGGCGCGGGCCGCCCGCGGCACGTATCTGCTGTTCCTCGACGGCGACGACGAGGTGGCGCCCGGCGCGCTGCACGCCCTGGACGCGCGGCTGCGGGAGACCGGCGAGGTCGACGTCGTGTACGGCGGGTACGAGCGGGTGCACTGGTGGGAGGGGAGCCGGGGCACGGTGCAGGTGCCCGGGACGCCGGACGGCGTCTTCGCCCCGGCCGACGCGCTCGGGGCGCGGGCCGCGTCCCTTCCGGCCTGGAGCGCCGCGTACCGGCGTGCCTTCGTCGAGGAGCGCGAACTCACCTTCGACGAGGGCTACTTCACGGATCTGTCGTGGGGTGTGCGGGTCGCGCTGAGCGCCGAGAAGGCGGCCGTCCTGCCCGAGCCCGTCCTCGTACGGCATCTGCTGCGCCGCCAGGGCAGCAGGATCGACGGGCCCGGCGCGCACCACCTGGACCGCCTCGACCAGTTCGACCGGGCGCTCGGCCACGCCGCCGAGCGCCCCGACATCGCCGGACCCCTCTTCGCCGAACTCGCCGCCATCGCCCTGAAGACGGCCGCCGTGCCCGGCCAACTCCCTCACCCGGGGCGCTACTTCAAGCGGGCGAGCGCGCTGTACCGCCGCCACCGGCCCGCAGGGTTCCGGGCGCCCGCAAGCCTCGACGCGCAGTGCCGGCTCCTCGCGGCCGGGTCGTACACGGCGTTCCGCGCGGTGCGCGGCGCGCGGCGGGCCGCCGGCTCGCTGAAGCCCGCGCCGCCCGAGCCCCGCCAGGAGAAGCGGGCCCCCGAGGTGTACGCCGAGTACCTCAAGCAGCCGGTCGACCCCAACCTGGCCGTGTACTGCGCCTATTGGGGCCGCGGCTACACCTGCAGCCCCGCCGCGATCCACGCCGCCGCACAGCGCCTCGCCCCGCACATCCACTCGGTCTTCCTGGTCACCGAGGACGGGGCCGGACGCGTCCCGGAGGGCGTGGAGCACGCCGTGCTCGGCACACCGCGCGCCTGGGAGGTGCTGGCCCGCGCCACGTACTTCGTCAACAACGCCAACTTCGCGGACAGCGTCGTCAAACGGCCCGGCACGGTCCACCTGTCCACCCAGCACGGCACCCCGCTGAAGAAGATGGGCCTCGAACAGGCCGACCACCCCGTGGTGGCCCCCGCCACCGGCGCCCTGCGCAGGCTCCTCGGACGGGTGGACCGCTGGGACTACCTCCTCACCTCCAACCGGCACTCCACCGAGGTCTGGGAGCGCGCCTGCCCCGGCGACCACGAGACCCTGGAGTACGGCTATCCGCGCAACGACGCCTACTACACCGCCGACGCCGCCGAAGTGGCGCGTGTGAGGCGCGAGTTGGGCATCCCGGAGGGCAAGAAGGCGCTGCTGTACGCGCCCACCCACCGCGACTACCGCACCGGATTCGACGCCCAGCTGGACCTCGGCGCGCTCTGCGACGCCCTCGGCGACGACTTCGTCGTCCTGCAGCGCGCCCACTACTACTACGACGACGCGGGCGGCGTCCCGCGCCCGCCGCACGACCGGGTCGTCGACGTCACCGGCCACTTCTCGTCCGAGGAGGTGTGCCTGGCCGCCGACGCGCTGATCACCGACTACTCGTCGATCGTCTTCGACTACGCCAACCTGGACCGGCCGATCGTCGTGTACGCCGACGACTGGGACGTCTACCGTGCTCTGCGCGGTGTCACCTTCGACCTCCTCGCCCCGGACCAGGCGCCGGGCCCGGTCGCCACGACCCCCGAGGAGCTCGCCCGGCTCTTCCGCTCGGGCGCCTGGGCGGACCAGGAGTCGGCCGCGCGCCGCACCGCCTTCCGGGAACGATTCTGCGCCTTCGACGACGGACGGGCCGCCGAGCGGGTGGTGCGCCGGGTGCTGCTCGGCGAACCCGCCGAAGCCGTCGAGCCGCCGCTGCCGCTCGCCCGCCGCACCCCCGCGCCCGCGGCCTCCGCGCCCGCCGCCCCCGCCCCGACCGCTCCGAGGAGCTGACCGTGCCCCGCTTCAGCGTCGTCGTGCCCGCCTACAAGGTGCAGGGCTTCCTCCGCGCGAGCCTCGACTCCGTCCTCACCCAGTCGTTCACCGACCTCGAAGTGATCGCTGTGGACGACGCGTCGCCCGACCACTGCGCCGCGATCCTCGCCGAGTACACGGCCCGCGACCCGCGCGTCACGGCCGTCCACCTCCCCGAGAACGCGGGGGTCGGACCGGCCCGCAACGCCGGCGCGGCCCGCGCGCGCGGCGACTACCTCCTCTTCCTCGACGGCGACGACACCTTCACCCCCGGGCTGCTCGCCGCCCTCGACGCGCGGCTGCGCACCACCGGCGACCCGGACCTGCTGCTCTTCGACCACGTCAACGTCTCCTGGTCGGGCCGGGGCGGCCGCACCGGCACCGCGGCCCTCCTCGCCGAGGCGGGCGAGGACACCTTCACCGTCCGGGACCGCCCCCGGTACCTGAACGCCTACCAGGCCGCCTGGAACAAGGCGTACCGCCGCGACTTCCTCGTCACGCACGGACTGCGCTACCCCGAGGGCCTGTACGAGGACGTCCCGGTCACCTACCGGGCGCTGATCGCCGCCGAGCGCGTCGCCTGCCTCGACCGGGTGGGAGTGGAGCACCGGCAGCGCCGCCAGTCGTCCGTCGAGCGCACCCCCGAGCGGCTGCGTGCCGCGATGCTCACCCAGTTCGACGCCCTGTTCGCCTTCCTCGACGCGCACCCCGCACACGACTGGGCCGGGCCGCTCCTGCTGCGCCAGGCCATGGGCCACCTGCGCGCGGCGCGGCCCGACGAGCCGGGCCCGCGCGAGGAGTTCCGGCGCGAGACCGACGCCTTCCACCGCCGCCACGCGCCCGACGGCGCCGCCCCGGCCCGCCCGCGCCGCCGCACCGCGCCGCCGCGCCGGCTGCGCGCCGTCCTCAAGAAGGTGCGCGGGGCACGGCGAACCCTGCGCGACGGCGTCGTCCGCCGCCTCAGGAAGTACTGGCGCGCGGTCCAGCTGCGGCGCCCGCTCGACCCGTGCCTCGCGGTGTACGAGGCCGGGGGGCGGCGCGGGGTGCTCGGCGGCCCGGCCGCCGTCCACGCGGCCGCCCGCGCACTGGCCCCGCACATCAAGGGCGTATGGGTGGTGAACGCCAAGGACGCGCGCCGCCTGCCCGAGGGCGTGGACCACGTCGTGCCCGGCTCGCCGCGCCATGCCGCCGTCCTCGCCCGCGCCACGTACTTCTTCAACGACGTCGACTGGGACGCGGGCCAGGCCAAGCGGCCGGGGCAGGTCTGGGTCCAGACCCACCGGGGCACGCCGCTCGGCCACGAGGGCCTCGACCTGCGCGAGCGGCCCGCCGCCCGGCAGGGCCTCGACCTGCGCGCCGCCCTGCGCCGCGGCGACCGCTGGGACCACAGCCTGGAGGCGGGCGCGTACGCCGCGCGGGCCCGGCAGAGCGCCCACCCCTGCCGCTTCACCACCCTGCTCACCGGCAACCCCCGCAACGACGTGCTGGTGCGCGGCGACGCCGCCCGCGCCGCCCGCGCCCGCGAGCGCCTGGGCGTCCCGGCCGGGAACACCGTGGTCCTGTACGCGCCGACCCGCCGTGACTACCGCAGGGGCGGATACGTCCGGAACATCGACCCGGCGGCCCTCGCCCGCGCCCTGGGCGACGACCACACCCTGGTGGTCCGGCTGCACCCGAGCCTGGCCAAGGCCCCCGAACGCGCCCTGGAAATGCGGGACTTGGAGCGTTCCGGGGTCCTCGTCGACGCGACCGACGAACCCCACGTCGAGGACCTGCTGCTCGCCTCGGACGCGCTGATCACCGACTACTCGTCCCTGCTCTTCGACTACGCCGTCCTGGACCGGCCGATCGTGGTGCACGCCGACGACTGGGAGGCCTTCCGGCTGAGCCGCGGCGCCTACCTCGACATCACCGAGCAGCCGCCGGGCCATCTCACCCGCACGGAGGCCGAGTTGGCGGACGTCTTCGCCTCGGGCGCCTGGTGCGACGCCGAGTCGGCGCGGCGCAGGGCGGAGTTCCGGGCGCTCTACTGCGAGGCCGACGACGGGCACGCCGCCGAGCGGGTCGTACGCCGCGTCCTGCTGGGGGAGACGGCACGACTGCCCGCCACCGCAGCGCAGTTGCCCGCGGCGCGCAGCGACACCGCGCCGGCCGGGCAGCCGGTCGGCTGAGGTCAGCCGACCGGGGACGCCTGCCGCGGGACGGGCTCCGTGCGGGGTTCGGCGACCGGGGCCCCGGCACGCCACCGCACGACGTAGGCGCTCACGACGAACACGCAGGCGACGGTGCCCGCGAGCGCGGGCCAGTACACGTAGCGGAAGTTGGACTCGGGCGCGGTCGGCAGGTAGGCGAGGATGTAGACGAGGGAACTGGCCCCGATGAGCCGCAGCTCCCTGCTGTACGGCCCCGGCCACCGTCTGCGCAGGACGAGGACCAGGGAGACGGCCAGCCAGAACCAGCCCTGGAAGAGCATCGGCAGGTTGCGCACACAGCCGGTCACGTAGTCGCGCAGCGCGGCCCGCAGCGTGTCGTTGGGCTGCTCGTGGCGCGCGATCTCGGGCAGCGTGCTGCCGGGGAGCCGGGTGCCGTTCAGGAAGGGCTGGTTGCTGCGGAACAGCAGCTTGGTGAAGACCCGGCCCCGGTACGCGGCGTAGTCCTGCCAGTGCCTCGGCATCTGCCGCGTCCACATCCGCGTCAGCACGTCGGCGTTGCGGCTCAGCTCCATCAGGTCGAACGTTCCGCCCTTGCGCGGATAGCACTCCAGGTACGCGTTGGAGGTCAGCCCCCGCCGTCGGCAGTCGGTCGTCGCGGTGACCATCCGGTCGGTGAAGTCCCGGCTCCCGCCCGCCTCTTCGGCGGCGGCCCGCACCTGCGCCGGGGTGAGGACATGGACGAGGTCGTCCACCGGGATCACCGCGTAGACGCGGGTCGGCAGCGGATGGGCGAGCGCGGTCACCCCGACGCTGCCGACCGCGGTGACGGCGGCGAGGACCCCGGTCGCGGCCAGCCAGCGGCGCCGGCCCGGGGCCGGCCACAGCGCGAGGACCAGCAGCGCGAAGACCGGGAGCACGGCGGGGAAGCCGTTCTTGCGGACCAGACCCGCGTACACGATGAGCAGCACGCCGAGCACCAGCAGGACCCAGCGGGTCCGGGTGCGGCCGGCCGGCAACCCGCGGGCGGTGAGCGCGAGCGCGCAGACCGCGAGCAGCGCGTACGCCAGATGGACGTCCTTCCAGACGACCCCCGTGAAGTTCATGATGTGCGGCGCGAGACCGACGGACAGCATCGCGAGGGAGAGGCAGCGGCTTCCGGTGCCGCGCCAGACCAGGCGGGCGAGCATCCACAGCGATCCCCACAGCAGCGCGGCCTGCAGATCGACCATGGTGGAGAGGGACCCCGTCGTCGACAGCAGGCCCCGCCACAGCAGCGCGAGGACCGGCGGGTGCCAGTCGCTGACCGGCACCTCCCCGACCGCCTGGCGGAGCTGGAAGGCGCTGTCGGCGCTGAAGTACCCGGGGTGGAAGACGGTGGCCGCGGCGCAGCCGCACACCGCCGCGATCACCGCCAGCCACCACGGCCACAGCCCGCCGCGCCGGTGGGCGTCGCGCAGGGCGGCGGCCGCCCGGTGGATCGTCGTTCTCGGCATGGAGGCGAAGGCCTTTCGGGGGCGGGGGCACGTGAGACACGCGGACAGACGGCTGCCGGGGCCGCCGCGGCGAGTGCGGTGGCCCCGGCAGCCGGGACGGCGGGTGGTTCGGTTCGGGTCAGCTCTGGCCGGCCATCACCGTGACGAGCCCGAGCACCACCAGCACGGACCCGCCCCAGGTCCAGACGTTCGTCTTCTCGTGCAGCACCGTCGCGCTGACGAGGACGATCAGAAGATAGCCGAGCGCGTTGAACGGATAGGCGATCGACAGCGGTACCTGAGCGAGTGTCGTCATCCAGGCCACCGCCGAGACGGCGAAGACCGTCAGCCCGAGCACCACCCACGGGCTGGTCGCCGCGGCCATGGCGACCGAACCGCCGCGGCGCCCCGCCGTGGCCGCGGCGGCGCGCATGCCGTGCTTGAGCAGAAGCTGACCGCCCGCCGAGGAGAACACGGCGAACAGCAGCAGAAGCAGACTCGGGAGACTCAAGGGCCTTTTCCTGACGGGAGGTTGCGGGGCGTCGCCCTGCGCGGTCTGCTCAGGCCCGGCCGGCCGGGGCAGCGTCGTGCTCGGCGGGGACGAACTGGCGGTTGAGGAGGTCCTGGACATCGATGTGCTCCCCGGCGACGATCGTCTGGGCCGCATGCGGGGTCAGCGATGCGACGATTTGGTAGCCGAAGAGAGTCGGCCTGATGCGGGTCAGCAGCCGGGACGCCGCCGCCAGGGTCCGCGCCACGAGCCCGCCGCCGAGCACCGACCAGAAGGGCGCTCCGGTGGACGTGACGTCGAGGACGTCGTACCCGGCCGCCTTGACCGTGCGGCGCAGGCTGTTGCGGGTGAAGAACCGCAGGTGGGTCTCGTCGAGGATGCCGCGCCGGTCGTAGCCGAAGACACCGAGCGCGACGCGCAGCCGCGAGTACCAGTGGCTGAAGTTCGGTACGGACAGCAGCACCCGGCCGCCGGGCCGCAGCACCTCGGCGACCTGCGCGAGCAGCTTCTCGGGGCGCGACAGGTGCTCGACGACGTCACCGGCGACGACGTAGTCGAAGTCCGCCCCGATCTCGTCGGGCAGGCCCGCCTCCAGGTCGGCGAGGAAGAAGCGCGAGCACTTCTCGCGCACCCCGGGCACCTCGATGTAGTCGACGCCGGTCACGGTGTGGCCGAGCGCTTCCAGCCGCTCGGCGAACAGGCCGCCGGAGCAGCCGAGGTCCAGGACCCGGCCGGGCGGCAGCGCCTTCATCTGCTCCAGGATCACCGAGTGCGAGGAGCCGTCGCCCTCCTTGAAGGCGTACTCGGCGGGCTTGGGGATCCACGGGCAGGTGCCGAATCCCTTGAGCGCGAGCCGGTACTCCAGGACGTCCTTGACGACGTCCTTCGCGTACTTCATCCCGTTGACGTAACAGATCTCGTCGCCGTAGTACGTCGGGATCGGGATCTCCTCGATCCGCATTCCGGCGTCGATGAGCTGGACGATGATCTGCGTGTCGAAATCGAACGCGTCGGTGTTGTGCTGAAGCGGCAGCTTGCTCAGCGCGGACACGCTGTACGCCCGGTAGCCCGAATGGAATTCGGTGAGCCGGGAGCCGAGCAGCTTGTTCTCGAAGCGGGTGAGAACACGGTTCCCGAGCCACTTGTAGAGCGGCATTCCGCCCTTTCGGGCGCCGCCGTTCTTCATCATGCGGGAGCCGAACACGGCCTCGCATTCGCCGCGTTCGATGGGGGCCACCATCTCCGGCAGGAGTTCCGGGGCGTATTGGCCGTCGCCGTGCAGCAGCACCACGATGTCCAGACCGCGTTCGATGGCGAGCGCGTATCCGGCCTTCTGGTTTCCGCCGTAGCCCAGGTTCTTGGTGTGCCGCATCACCACGGTCTTGGGCCGGTTCTCCAGACGCGACCAGCGGCGGCCGACGTCGAACGTGTCGTCGTGGCTGGCGTCGTCGAGGATGTGGATCTCCGCGATACGAGAACGGAAGTCCTCGGGAATGCGGTCGAGCGTCGTCTCCAGGGTCGACTCCGCGTTGTACGCCACGACCAGGATGCCGATCCTGGGAGCCGGACTCTCTTTCACAGAAGTACTCCACTTTCCTTTTGCTGATGGTCAGTTGGTGGGTGACGCGGCCGACTCGGGCGCGGCTTCGGCGCGGGGGGCGGTGATGGCCGCGGCGGGCCGCGGGCCCTCGGGGGCGGCCGTGCGCAGGGTGGTGCGGACGCCGTCGGCGATGGCGGCGGCGAGGACGAGCCAGCCGAACGCGGCGAGCCACAGGAGCGGGTCGGGCCAGACCACGGCGTTCGGCCCCGCGTACGCCCACCAGGCGACGGCCCCGACCACCGCGTTGAAGGCGAGGCCCTGCCACAGGCCCACCGCGCACAGGCCGGCCGCGGCCCAGGCCAGGTACTGCGCCCCGGAGGCGGTGGACAGGAGCAGCAGCAGCGCCATGGTCAGGCCCACCACGGCCGGGGCCTGGTCGGGGCGGCGCCAGGCGAGCCAGAGGCCGAGGGCCACGCAGGCCAGGACGGACAGGAAGTGCCCGTCGCCGCGGGCGAACCCGATGGCCGACTCGGGCAGGCCGAGCCAGTCCATGAACCGGATCAGGCCCCAGAGCCGGTAACCGCCGCCCTCGTAGGCCAGGACGTTCTCCTTGAACGCCATCGGCACCGTGAGGAGCACCGGCCCCCACAGCGCGGCGAGCAGCCCGCCGAAGCCCGCGGTGAACCGCAGCAGGGTCGGGCGTCCGCCGCGCAGGGCCGCCACGAACAGGGCCGGGACGACCACGATCGGCACCAGCTTGACGCTGATCGCGAGCGCGGCGACCACGCCCGCGACGAGCGGCAGCCTGCGGTCGGCGAGGAGGTGGGCGGCCAGCAGGGCCAGCGCGACGGCCGCCGGATCGGTGTTGCCGTGGTAGCCGGAGACCCCGATCAGGACCGGGCTGGCCGCGACCGCCACGGCGCACAGGACGGCGCTGCGCAGCCTCGCCCGGCGCCGCACGATCTCGAAGACGACCACGCACGCGAGTACGTCGCCGAGCGAGGCGGGCAGCCGGATCAGGAACGCGAACGACGCGCCCAGCTGCTCGGCCCACGTCATCGCCGCGAGCATCAGGCCGGTGGCCGGCGGATGGTTGTAGACGGGCAGCCCGGGCAGGTCCTGCGCGTAGACGCGCACCGGCCCGTACTTCTCGATGGCCCCGGCGAACCCGTGGAAGAACCGCACGTCGGCGGGGCCCGGCGAGCTCGCGGCGATGAACAGGCGCACCAGCAGCCCGAGCACGGCGGCGGCCAGCACCGCGGCACGCGCTTTCGCGAGATTTCCGCGGGCCCACGGTCGCGCAAACAAGGTCATGAGCGTGGAACGTAGCAACGCAGTCGAATCCCATGCCGAACCGATGAACACATCGGAAATGCGTGAGAGTTCCTCGGCCAGGGATTCTGGTGCACAGGGATGACCACCCCCGATTACTGATTCACCCGGATGGCCCATATGCCCCCGTAATCCGGATGCCTCATCTCTCGTTCACCCACTGCCACCCGGCGGACTCACCTGCCGCCATTCACCGTTCATCCGGCCCCAGTGCGAAGGACAGGCACAGTGAAGGCACTTGTACTCTCCGGCGGCGCCGGCACCCGGCTGCGTCCCATCACGCATACCTCGGCCAAACAACTCGTCCCGGTCGCCAACAAGCCCGTGCTTTTCTACGGGCTCGAGTCGATCGCCGCGGCGGGGATCACCGAGACGGGCATCATCGTCGGCGACACCGCCGACGAGATCGAGGCGGCCGTCGGCGACGGATCGCGGTTCGGGCTCGACGTCAGCTACATCCGCCAGGACCAGCCGCTCGGCCTCGCCCACGCCGTCCTGATCGCGCGGGACTTCCTCGGCGACGACGACTTCGTGATGTACCTCGGCGACAACTTCATCGTCGGCGGCATCACCGATCTCGTGGCCCAGTTCCGCACCACCCGGCCCGACGCCCAGATCATGCTGACCCAGGTGCCCGATCCGCGCGCCTTCGGCGTGGCCGAACTCGACGCGCAGGGCGGGGTGGTGAGCCTGGAGGAGAAGCCGGAGAACCCGCGCAGCGATCTCGCGCTCGTCGGCGTCTACCTCTTCACCCCGGCGATCCACCAGGCCGTCCGCTCCATCAAGCCGTCCCAGCGCGGCGAGCTGGAGATCACGCACGCGCTGCAGTGGCTCATCGACGAGCGGCGCGAGGTCAGCTCCACCGTCATCTCCGGTTACTGGAAGGACACCGGGAACGTCGTCGACATGCTGGAGGTGAACCGGTCCGTGCTCGAACTCCTCGATCCCGTCTGCGAGGGGACCGTCGCCGACGACACCGAGATCATCGGCCGGGTGCACATCGGCGAGGGCGCCACCGTGCGCTCGTCCCGGATCGTCGGCCCCGCGATCATCGGCCCGCGCACGACGGTGGAGAACTCCTACATCGGGCCGTCCACGTCGATCGCCGAGAACTGCCGGATCGCGGACAGCGAGATCGAGTACTCCATCGTGCTGTCCGGCTCCTCGCTGCAGGGCGTGGGCCGCGTCGAGTCCTCGCTGATCGGACGCGACGTCCAGATCACCCCCGCCCCGCACATCCCGGCCGCGCACCGCCTGGTGCTCGGCGACCACAGCAAGGTGCAGATCTCCGCATGACGCGCTCCCCCCGCATCCTCGTCACCGGCGGCGCCGGATTCATCGGCTCCCACTACGTCCGTACGCTGCTCGGGCCGCACGGCGCCGCCGACGTGGCGGCCGTGACCGTCCTCGACAAGCTGACCTACGCGGGCAACCCGGCCAACCTCGACGAGGTGCGCGCCGACTCCCGCTTCCACTTCGTCCACGGCGACATCGGCGACGCCGAACTCGTCGGCAAGCTGGTCTCCGAACACGACCAGGTCGTGCACTTCGCGGCCGAGTCGCACGTCGACCGCTCGATCCAGGGCGCGGACGCCTTCGTGCGCACCAACGTCCTCGGCACCCAGGTGCTCCTCGACGCCGCGCTGCGCCACCGGCTCGGCACGTTCGTGCACATCTCCACGGACGAGGTGTACGGATCGATCGACGAGGGCTCCTGGCCGGAGACCGACCCGCTCGCCCCCAACTCGCCCTACGCGGCCTCCAAGGCGTCCGCCGACCTGATGGCGCTCTCCTACCACCGCACCCACGGTCTCGACGTCCGGGTGACGCGCTGCTCCAACAACTACGGGCACCACCACTTCCCCGAGAAGATGATCCCGCTGTTCATCACCCGCCTCCTGGACGGCGGCCGGGTGCCGCTGTACGGCGACGGGCTCAACGTCCGCGACTGGCTGCACATCGACGACCACGTGCAGGGCATCGAGCTCGTACGCACCGGGGGCCGGGCCGGCGAGGTCTACAACATCGGCGGCGGCACGGAGCTCACCAACCGGCGCCTCACCGAGCTGCTGATCGAGCGGTGCGGCGCGGACTGGAGCCGGGTCGACCACGTCGAGGACCGCAAGGGGCACGACCGCCGCTACTCGGTCGACTGCGCCAAGATCCGCGACGAGCTCGGCTACGTACCGGGCAAGGACTTCGAGACCGGGCTCGCCGAGACCGTGGACTGGTACCGCGAGAACCGCTCCTGGTGGGAGCCGCTGCTCGGACGGGCCGCGCTGTGAGCGCCCGGGGAACCTGGCTGGTCGTCGGGGCGGGCGGCATGCTGGGACAGGACGTCACCGCGCTGCTCGCGCGCGAGGGAATCGCCCATGTCGCCCTCGGCAGAGGCGAGTTGGACCTGACGGACGGCTCCGCGGTCGCCGACGCGCTGACCCGCCTCGCGCCCTCCGCCGTCGTCAACTGCGCCGCCTGGACCGCCGTCGACGACGCCGAGACGCGGGAGGCCGACGCGCTGCGGGTGAACGGCGCCGCAGTCGAGACCCTCGCCGCCGCCTGCGCGCAGCGCCCGGACACGGCCCTGCTGCACGTCTCCACCGACTACGTCTTCGCGGGCGACGCCCGCAGCCCGTACGCGGAGGCCACGGTCCCCGCGCCGCGCACCGCCTACGGACGGACCAAACTCGCCGGTGAGCAGGCCGTGTTCGCGGCTCTGCCCGAGCGCGGGTACGTGGTGCGGACCGCGTGGCTGTACGGCGCGGGCGGGGCCAACTTCGTACGGACCATGATCCGTCTGGAGGGCGTGAAGGACACCCTCGACGTCGTCGACGACCAGCGCGGGCAGCCCACGTGGAGCGCCGACCTCGCCGGGCAGCTGCTCGGGCTCGGCCGGGCCGCGCTCGCCGGGACCGCGGCCCCGGGCGCCTACCACGGCACGAGCGGCGGCGAGGGCACCTGGTGCGACCTGGCCCGCGAGACGTTCCGGCTGCTCGGCGCGGATCCGGCGCGGGTGCGGGCCACGACCAGCGACGCCTTCGTGCGGCCCGCGCCCCGGCCCGCGTACAGCGTGCTCGGGCACGAGCGGTGGCGGGCCGCGGGGCTCGACCCGATCGGCGACTGGCGGGGCCGGCTCGCCGCGGCCTTCCCCGCCCTGCTCGCCGCCGAGCGCGGACTTACTGCTGTGCGGGGATAGGCGTCTGCCCGCCCGCGCGTTCGCGCTGCCAGGCGGCGCAGTCCTCGTAGGAGGGAAGCAGGCCCCCGCGTTCGGCCTCGGCCAGCGTGGGGGCCGCCGCGTCCTTGTCCGAGAGCAGCGGGGTCACGTCCCCGGGCCAGGCGATGGCGAGTTCGGGGTCGAGCGGGTGGATGCCGTGCTCGCGCATCGGGGCGTAACCGGTGGAGCACAGGTAGACGACCGTCGCGTCGTCGGTGAGCGCCATGAAGGCGTGGCCCAGGCCCTCGGCGAGGTGCACGCTGCGGTGCGTGGAGTCGTCGAGGCGGACCGCCTCCCAGCGGCGGTACGTGGGGGAGCCGGTACGGACGTCGACGATCACGTCCAGGACCGCGCCGCGCACGCACTTGACGTACTTGGACTGGCCGGGCGGCACGTCCGCGAAGTGGATGCCGCGCAGCGTGCCGCGGGCGGAGACGGAACAGTTGGCCTGCGCGAGGACCGGTCCCGCGCCGGTGGCCGTGGTGAAGTCCTCCTCCTTGAACCACTCGTGGAAGCTGCCACGGCTGTCCGTGAAGATGCGCGGCTCACTGACCCAGGCGCCTTCGATGCTCAACGGCCGCATGTGCAGGCCTCCTTGCGTGTAGTGCGGGAACGACAACAGGTCTCAACCCGCCCGCCGTTCGCCGGTCACTGTCGCTGGCCCGTACGGGTGACGGTCCCCCGGGTGGCTCAGGGGCAGTGACCCCGGCGGCCCGCCGGGGTTGGACCCTGGATGAAGATCTTGAACCGGCCCCCGGCGCCGCCCCGGTCCGCCGTCCCCACGGCCCGTCACCCCGAGGCGCCACCGGGGCGGCCGCAGCGGCAGGAGCGGCCGGACCGGGTGGTGCCGGGCTGGTCGGTGCCCGTCGCCGTGCTCGCCGGAACGCTCCTCGTCGGGCTCCGGGCGGCCCGGCTCGGGCAGTGGATCGTCGACGACGCCGCCGTCACCTTCGCCTACGCCCGCAGTGTGGGGGAGGGGCACGGCTTCGTGCAGCAGCCGGGGGCCGGGCCCGTCGAGGGGTACTCCAACCCGGCGTGGCTCGCGCTGCTGGTGGCCGGCCGGGCGCTCGGACTCCTCGACCGCGGGGCCTGGTTCGGGATCAGCGACCTCGTCCTCTTCCCGAAGGCGCTCGCCCTCGCCTGTGTCGCGGGGACGCTCGCCTGTGTCGCGGTCGTGGCCCGTGCCGCGCTCGCCGGGCGGGCGTGGATCGCGGTGCTCGCCGCGGGCGCGCTGCTCGCGGCCGATCACGCGTACGTGGTGTGGAGCTTCTCCGGCCTGGAGAACGCGCTGTACGGTCTCGCCGCCGCGGCCCTCGGCGCGCTGCTCGTGCGCGGCGCCGCCCGGCTCGCCGCGCCCGGTCCCGCCTGCGCCGCCGCCGGTCTCGCGCTGCTTGCCGCGCTGACCCGGCCGGACGGGGCCGTGCTCGCCGCCGCGTACCCGCTCACCGCGCTGTTGCTGCGCGGCCGTGGCGCCGTGCGCTGGGCTCTTGTCAACTGCGCCGGCTTCGCGGCCGGTTACGGGGTGTTCCTGTGGTGGCGGCATGCCACGTTCGGCCGCTGGGTGCCCAACACGGCTGTCGCCAAGGCCCAACAGGCACCGGATCTGGCCGACTTGGGGAAGGTCGGCGAACTGCTCGGCTACGCGGGGTGGGCGTTCGTCCTCGTCTGCGTCGGCTGCGCGGGCGTCGTCGTGGCCCGGCCGGGACCGCCGCGGCGCGCCGTCGCCGTGCTGTGCGTGCCGCTCGGGCTCACCCTTCTCGCGTACGGGGCGCTCGCGCCGGACTGGATGCCGCTGTACCGGTTCGCCACCCCGGTGTGGGTGCTCGGCTCCGCCGTCGCCGCACTCGCCCTCACCGGCGCCTTCGCCGGGGCCCGGCCAAGGGCCCGGCTGCTGCTCGGCTGCGCCCTGGCCGGGGCGCTCACCCTCTCCCTCGCCGGGCAGCAGGAACAGGGCGCCGGGTTCCGCCGTGAGCCGACCCTGTCCATGTGCTGGGTCGCCGACCGGTACGGCCGCACCTTCGACAGCTACGCGGACCGGCTCGCCCTGGGCCCCGGGGCCGTCGCCGCGCTGCCCGACCTCGGCGGCACCCTGCTCAGCAGCCGGCTCCGGGTCGTGGACGTCGCCGGGCTCACCGACCGCCGGATCGCCGACGCGTACGCGGCCGGGGACAAGGCCGCGCTCACCCGCTACGTCCTGCGGGAGGTCCGCCCCGAACTGATCCACGCCCACGCCGCCTGGCCCGGCAGGACGGGTCTCACCCCGGCCCGGCTGAGCGCGGCCGGCTACGTGCCGCTGTACCGCGAGGAGAACGGCGGCGACTGGGTCCTGGCCGCCGCGGTCCCCGGCGGGCAGCGCCGTATCGACGCCGTACGGCAATGGGCGAAGCCCCGTATCGACCGGATGCGCCACGAGAAGCACCACGAGCGCGGCCGACTCGGCGACTGCGGGGCCCGCCTGACCCCGGCCCGCGCCCTGACGTCCGCGCCGCGCACCGCCCCACCGCTCCCCGGCCCCGGCACCTCGGCCCGTCCGATCCCGCTCGCCACGCCAGGCGCACCGCTGTCGCGGGTGGCGCCGGCGACGATCCGCCGCGATGCGCGGCCCGCGACCGTCCCCGCTCCCGCTCCGGGGCCGGCCCCCCGTGTGCCGCTCCCGGGCCCCGGCACCTCGGCCCGGCCCATCCCGCTCGCCACGCCGAATCCGCCGCCGGCCCCGCTCATGCCCGCCGTCGCCCGGAAGGCCCTGTGATGACGACCGCGCTCGTCCCGCGCCAGTCGCCGCTGCGGCAGCGGGCCCGTGTGCCGCGCAGTGACCGGCTCGACTCGCTCACCGGGCTGCGCTTCCTCGCCGCGTTCGCCGTGTTCACGCACCACTTCACGGGGGCGAGCGCGGCCGGCGGCGTCGCGCACGCGCCCTTGCTGTTCCCGTACTCGACGATGGGGGTCTACGGGGTCGGGTTCTTCTTCGTCCTGTCCGGGTTCCTGCTGGCCTGGGGGCACCGGTCGGGGACGCCCGCGCGGGTCTTCTACCGGCGGCGCGCGGCCCGCGTCCTGCCGCTGCATCTCGCGGCGACCTTGCCGTGTCTGTGGGTGTTCCACGTGTGGGGCGGCGTGCCGTGGGACCTGCCGAGTCTCCTGGCCTCGCTGGTCCTCGTGCAGACCTGGTTCCCGGGCGTCGTCCCGATGTTCCCGGGCAACGGCGTGTCGTGGACGCTGAGCGTCGAGGCGTTCTTCTATCTGCTGTTCCCGCTCGTCATCCGGGGTGCCTACCGGCTGCGTACGCGGACGCTGCTGGCGCTCGCCGCGGCCGGTCTCGTCGCCATGTGGGGCGTCAACCGGTGGGCCTCGACGCACCTTTCGCCCTTCCACGCCGAGTGGCTGATGCGGCACCCGCTGGCCCGGCTGCCCGAGTTCGCGCTCGGACTCGCGCTCGCGGTGGCGGTGGGGCGCGGGCTGCGCGTCCCCGTGCGGCCCGGGCCGCTTGCCGTCGTCTTCGCCGCGTACACCGTCGTGTACGTCCACCGCGACGCCTGGCTCCCGGCAGGGGTGGCCGGTCAACTGGACGCGTCCGTACGGCCGTTCGTCGCCCTCTTCTCGGTGCTCGTCATCGTCGCCTGCACGCAGCGCGAGCGCGACGGGCGGCGCGGCCGGCTCTGCGCGCCGTTCATGGTGCGGCTCGGCACCTGGTCGTACGCCTTCTATCTGCTGCACCAGACCGTCGACCGGCTGATCGTCGAGCGATGGGGACGCGCCGTGCCCGGCGACCGGAACGTGTTCACCCTGATCGGCGTCGCGACCGTCGTCGTCGCCCTGTCCTGGGCCGCGTACACCTACGTCGAGGAGCCCGCCCGGCGCCGCTGGGCCCGCGCCGGATGAACGGTCACCCATATGGCCCATGCGGGGTGACCGGCGTCAACGGCACCGGTTGTTAACGCGTACACCCATCGCCGTTCGCCGGAAGGAATGTGCGCAGCGCATGACACCCCGACTCACCGTTGTCGTCCCCATCTACAACGTCGAGGAGTACCTCGGCGCATGCCTGGAGTCGCTGTCGGCGCAGACCGTGCGTGACCTGGAAGTCGTCATGGTCGACGACGGCTCCACCGACGGCAGCGGAGAGATCGCGCGCGACTTCGCCGAACGGGACGACCGGTTCCGGCTCGTGGAGCAGGCCAACGCCGGGCTCGGCGCCGCCCGCAACGCGGGCGCCCGGCACGCCCGCGGCACCCACCTGGCGTTCGTGGACAGCGACGACGTGATCCCCGTCGGCGCCTACGAACTGATGCTGGACAGCCTCGCGGAGTCCGGCTCCGACTTCGCCACCGGCAACGTCTTCCGGCTGCGCGCGAACGGCGTCGAGGCGCAGTCCCCCATGTTCCGCAAGCCGATGGCCACCACCCGCACCGCCACCCACGTCACCCGCGACTGGGACCTGCTCGTCGACCGCATCGCCTGCAACAAGGTGTTCCGGCGCGACTTCTGGGAGAACAACTCCTTCGCCTTCCCCGAGGGCGTCCTCTTCGAGGACATCCCCACCGTGCTGCCCGCCCACTTCCTCGCCCGCGGCGTCGACGTCCTCAGCGACACCGTCTACCTGTGGCGCGACCGCGACGGCTCCATCACCACCCGCCGCGCCCAGCCCCGCGCCGTCCGCGACCGCACCGAATCCTGCGCCTCGGTCAGCCGCTTCCTCGACGGGCACGACAAGTGGCGGGAGGCCAAGCGGCGCTACGACTCCAGCGTCCTGTCCAGCGACCTGTGGCTGTTCATGGAGGCACTGCCGGACGGCGCGGCCGACTACCACGAGGCGTTCCTCGACCACGCCAACTCCTTCCTGGACACGGTCGATCCGGGCGTCGTCGACGAGCTGCCGCTCAGCCTGCGCGTGCGCTGGCACCTGGTCCGCGAGCGCCGGATGACCGACCTGCTGGCGTTCATGGCGTACGAGAAGGCCAACCCGGGCACCTTCCGCGCCCGCCGCGGACTGCGCGGCCGCCGCGCCGACTTCCCGGCGCTCGGCACGCCGCTGCCGCGCGCGGTCGCCGGACTCGCCACCTCCGAACTGCCGCTCAACGCCCGTATCACCCAGGCCGTCTGGGGCGAGGACGGCAAGCTGCGGCTCAAGGGCTACGCCTACGTACGGAACATGCCCGCGGGCCGGCTGGCCGCCCGCGCCCGCGTCGCCTGGCTGCGGGCCGGCAGGCGGCGGGCGGTGCCGCTGCGGCTGCAGACCGTGCGCTCCCGCGAGGCCACCCTCAACTCCCGCCAGGGAATGCACAATTACGACCGCGCCGGCTTCGAGACCGTCGTCGACCCGGCCAGGCTCGTCACCGCACGGGCCAGCACCACCTGGAACCTGGAGCTCGGCGCGTACGCGGGCAGCCTGCTGCCGCGCACCGGACCGGTCCGCATGGGCGGCGGCTGCCCGCTGCCGGTCCGCCAGCTCGACGACTTCCTGCGGGTCGTGCCCACCCTCGACGCGGGACGCCTGCGACTGCGCGTGGAGCGCCCCGGGGCGCGGCTCGTCGCGCACACCCGGGCCGGGGACGTCCTGCGCGTCGAGGGCGAGACGGCGCCGGGCGCGCCGGGCGATCCGGTCGCCGTCCGCGTCCAGAACTGGCGGTCCAAGGAGTTCCACGACCTGCCCGTGACCGCGTCCGGCCGCACCTTCACCGCGGACGTCCCGCTCGCCCTGTTCGGCGGCGCCGAGGACGTGGCCGATCCCTGGGGCGCCACCCTGGTCCTGCGCGGCGGCAAGGTGACCCCGCTCGCCGTGCGCCCCGACATCGCGCCCGGCCGCTACGGCCTCGGCGGCGGCCGCGAACTGATGGTGCTCGCCAACCCGTCGGGCAACACCGAACTGCGCGACCAGACCGTGCGCCCCGTCGTCGACACCGTCCGCTGGGAGGAGTGCGCCGAGGCCGACTGCCGGGTCTGCGGGGACTGCCGCGAACCCGGGCACCTGCTCCTCGCGGGCAGCTACCCGGCGCCCGGCGCCCGCGAGCTGGTCCTCGTGCACGACGGCCACGGCGAGGAGGCCGTGCTCCCGGTCACCGTCGCCGACGGCCGCTTCGAGGCGCTCGTGCGCCCGCACGCCGTGGACGGCCCCGCGGGCGTCCTGCCGCTCCTCGAAGGCGCCTGGCAGCCGTATCTGCGCGAGCCCGGCGACAGCGACCCCGACCACCGGGTGCCGGTCCTGGTCGCCCCCGCCCGGCACGCGGAGCTGCCGCTCGTACGGACCCTGCGCGGCCGGGACTTCACCGTGCGGCGCCGCCGCCACGACCAGCTCCTGATCGTCTCGGGCTCCTCGCTCGCCGAGTCGGACCGGGGGCGCGGCGCCCAGGCCGCGCTGCGCGAGCGGTACGCCGCCTGGCGCACCCTGCCCCGCCGCGACACCGTCCTGCACATCAGCTTCGACGGCCGCCAGTACTCCGACTCGCCGCGCGCCGTGCACGCCGAACTCATGGCACGTGGAACCGAGTTGGAGCACCTGTGGGTCGTCCGCGACCAGCAGGTGGAGCTGCCGCCGGGCGCCACGCCCGTCGCCCTGTGGAGCGCCGAGTGGCACGAGGCGCTGGCCCGCAGCCGCTACATCGTCACCAACACCCAGCTGCCCGAGTGGTTCGAGCGGGCCGAGGGACAGTACGTCGTCCAGACCTGGCACGGCACCCCGCTCAAGCGGATCGGCCGCGACATCGCCGGCAGCGTCTCCGCCAACCCGAAGTACATCGCCACCCTGCCCGCCCGCGCCGACCAGTGGTCGCTGCTCGTCTCCCCGAACAGCTTCTCCACGCCCGTGCTGCGCGGCGCCTTCGGCTACACCGGCGACGTCCTCGCCTCGGGCTACCCGCGCAACGACCTGCTGCGCGCCCCCGACCGCGACAAGCTCGCCGCCGCCGTCCGCGAGCGGCTCGGCATCCCCGAGGGCAAGCGCGTCATCCTCTACGCGCCGACCTGGCGCGAGAACCAGCCCCGCACCTCCGGCAAGTACGGCCTCGACCTCCAGCTCGACCTGGAGGCGGCCGAGGCGGCCCTCGGCGACGAGCACGTCCTGCTGGTGCGCCGCCACTACATGGTCGGCGGCGCGCTGCCCGTCACCGAGTTCGTCCGCGACGTCAGCCGCCACCCCGACGCGGCCGAACTCCTGCTGATCGCCGATGTGCTGGTCACCGACTACTCGTCGATGATGTTCGACTTCGCGCAGACCGGCCGGCCGATGGTCTTCCACACGTACGACCTCGACCACTACCGCGACACCCTGCGTGGCTTCTACTTCGACTTCGCCGCCCAGGCGCCCGGCCCCCTGCTGCGCAGCAGCGACGAGGTGATCGCCGCGCTGCTCGACGCGGACGCCGCCGTCGCCGGGCACCGGGACGCCTACGAGCGGTTCCGCGAGGCGTTCTGCGACCTCGACGACGGCACCGCCGCGGCCCAGGTCGTCGACGCGATGCTCGCCCACGGCCCGGCAGGGGGCGGGCTGTGAGCGGCGCCGGGGGCGATCCGTTCGACGTCAGCGTGGTGGTGGCCTGCCCCGCGGGCACGCACCCGGCGCGGCTGCGGGCCACGGTCGACTCCGTCCTCGACCAGACCCTGGCCCGCAGCGAGGCCGTCCTCACCGGCGACGGCGTCGGGGAGCACGGCGCCGCCCTCGCCGCCGACCACCCCCACCGGGTCGGCACCGGGGCGCCCCGCGGCACGTACGTCGTGCCGCTCGCCCCCGGTGAACTCCTGGAGCGCAACGCCTGCCGCAACCTGTACGCCGCCGCCCGGCGCACCGGCGCCGACCTGGTCGCGGGCCGCTGGACCCGGTCGGCCGGCGACGGCTCGGCGCGGTCGGCGCCCGGGTGGCAGGCGGACCTGTACGGCAGGTCGCGGGTCGTGACGGACCCGGCCGACGCGCCGGAACTGGTGACGCGGGACGCGCTCGACGCCGGCTTCGGCGTGCGCCGCGCGTGGGCGCACGGGGTGGCCGGGGGAGTTCTCGGCGCCCGGTCGGGCCTCGCGCTCGCGCTCGCCGCGAGCCGGATCGCCCTCGTCCCGAACCTCGTCGTCACCGGCCGCGCCGCCCCCGACCCGCTGCGCGAGCTACCGGCCGCCGTCGCGGCGCAGCGCCACGCGCTGTCCCTGCTCACCGATCCCCGGCTGCGGGCCGCCCGCGCGCACGCCTTCCTCCTCGACCAGGTGCTGCCCTGCGCCCGCGCCTTCCTCGGCCTGTGTCGAGACGAACGGCACCAACTCGCAGCTGAGTACGCCCCGTTGCTGGACGGCCTCGTCGACGGCGACGCGCTGCACGCCCTGCCGCCCGTGGAGCGCGTCGCCGTGTCGCTGCTGGCCGACGGCGACGCGGACGGGGTGCGCGACGCCGCGTACGCCCTGGCGCGGCCCGGCACCGTCGTCACCGCGCCGCTGCGCCGCGACGGCCGCGTGTACTGGAGCGCGGAGCGGACCGGCGCCGCGTACGACATCACGGAACTCGGCCTCCAGCACCTGGACGTGAGCGCCCTCGTGCCGCTCAACCGCGTCACCCGCTGCGCCCCCGAGGGCGGCCGGCTCGTCGTCGAGGGCGCGGTGGCGCTGCCGCCCGACGTCCTGAACGGCGAGCGGGCCGCGGCCCTCACCGCCGAGTTCGGCTTCACCGGGGGCCGGGCGACCGTGCCCGTCGACGACGTGCGGCTCACCGCGGACGGCCTCGTGTGGCGGGCCGCCGTCCCCCTCGGCGCCGTGCTGCGCCCGCGCGGCATCGGCGACCGCGACCGGGAGCCGTGCCTGCTCCTCGCCGTCGACGGCGTACGGCTGCCCCCGCTGCCGCTGTACACCGAACCGGACGCCCTGCCCGCCGACACCGCGGGCCTCCCCGCGCGCCCCCGGCTGACCCGCCTGACGGCCGACACCTGGCAGCCGCGCAGCACCGCCTCCCACCATCTGGCGCTGTCCCTGACCGCGCGCGGCCTGCCCGCCCGCGCCGCCAACTCCCTTGCCACGCAAGCCCGTCGGCTGCTGAGCCATCGCCGTGTCGACCGCGTCCGGCACGCCCTGCGCGAGGTGTACCGGGCCCTGCACAGCCGGCGCACCAAGACCCGCGTCTACCGTCACCTGCTGCGCCGGCTCCCCGTCAGCCGCGGCACCGTCGTCTTCGAGAGCCACATGGGCACGTGCTACGGCGACAGCCCCCGCGCCGTCCACGAGGAACTCCTCGCCCGCCGCCGCGGCGCCCGCGTCGTGTGGTCGTACGCGGACGACCCCACCGGTTTCCCGAAGGACGCCAAACTGGTGCGCCGCTGGTCCTGGCGCTACCTGTGGGCGCTCGCCCGCGCCGAGTGGTGGGTCGACAACCAGGGCTTCCCGCACGCCCTCGACAAGCCGCGGCACACCACGTACCTCCAGACCTGGCACGGCTCCGCGTACAAGCGGATGGGCCACGACGAGATCCGCCACAAGACGCAGAACGCCCCGCAGCGCGAGCAACTCGCCCGCGCGGTGGGCCGGTTCGACAAGTTCCTCGTCCGCTCCGAGCACGACGTGAACACCCTCGCCCGCGCCTACCGCATCCCCGAGGAGCGGCTGATGCGCATCGGCTACCCCCGCAACGACCGGCTCGTGGAGGCCCGCGGGCGCGACGAACGCGAAGGCCGCTTCCCACGCCCCGCCCTCGCCGCCGCGCTCGGCATCCCCGACCACAGGACGATCGTCCTGTACGCGCCCACGTTCCGCGGCGCACCGGGCGGCAAGCAGGCACAACTACTGCTGGACGTAAGAGAGTTCGCCGAGCGGTTCGGCGACACCCACACCCTCCTCGTGCGCGCCCATTACATGGAGACGGCGACCCTGCCCGTCACCGCGCCCGGCGCCGTCGTCGACGTCTCCCGCCACCACGACGTCAGTGAACTCCTCTGTCTCGCCGACGTGTTGGTCACCGACTACTCGTCGATCATGTTCGACTACGCGCTCCTGGACCGCCCGATCGTGCACTTCGCCCCCGACCTCGACACGTACGCGGCCGAACGCGGCAGCTACTTCGACCTGCGGGCCCGGGCCGGTGGTCCGGTCGTCGACACGCAGGACGCGCTGCACCGCACGCTCGCCGGGATCAAGGAGAGCGACGCCGACTGGCAGGAGGCGCGGCGCGCGTTCGCCGCCGAGTTCGGGCGCTACGACGACGGGGGGGCCGCCCGCGCCGTCGTCGACGCCCTCTTCACCCGAAGGACGGGCAGCTGATGAGCCGGGACCTCTTCCTCGTCGCCAACACCACCGACGAACTGGGCGGCGTCACCGCCTGGACCCACCAGATGGCCCGGCTGTTCCGCTCCGCCGGGCACCGCGTACACGTCATCGGCGTCCACGAGTCCGACCTGAAGATGGCCGTGCCCGAGCGGCCCGACTACCCGGTCACCGCCCTGTACCCGAGCCACCCGCTCACCGCGCGCCCCATGCGCGGCCGCCGCCGCTTCAGCGTCCGGGCCCGGCGCCGCGAGGCCCGCCGGATCGCCGCGAAGAAGGTGGCCGTCGCCAAGCTCGACGCCCTCCTCGGCGCGGCCCCGGCCGGTTCCGTCGTGGTCGTCACCCAGGTGTGGCCCATGGAGTGGCTGCGCGAGATCGACACCGCGCACCTCACCGTCATCGGCATGAGCCACGAGTCGTTCGCGTACACCCGGGCCTGCCACCGCTACGACTGGGTGAAGCGGCACTACCCGCACGTCGACCGCTGGCTCGCCCTCACCCAGGAGGACGCCGACCGCTGGACCGCCGAGGGCCTGAACAACGTCGGCGCCATGCCCAACGCCCTCGCCCACCTCCCCGCCGTCCCCTCCCCGCGCACCGCGAACGTCGTCGGCTCCATCGGCCGCCTCGCCGACCAGAAGGGCGTCGACATGCTCCTCGACACCTGGGCCAAGGTCGCACCGCTGCGCCCCGATTGGGAGCTGCACGTGTACGGGGCCGGCGCGGACGAGCCCCAACTGCGGCGCCAGTGCACCGAGTCGGGGCTCGACGGATCCGTGCGGTGGCTCGGCCGGACCGACGACGTGCCCGGCGCCCTCGCCACCTCCTCCGTGTTCGTGCAGTCATCGCGCGGCGAAGGGTTCCCGCTCGCCCTGATGGAGGCGATGGCGAGCGCGGTGCCCTGCGCGGCGTTCGACTGCGCGCCGGGGGTGCGGGAGATCGTGCGGGACGGGGAGGACGGCCTCCTCGCCCCCCTCGGCGACCTCGACGCGCTCGCCGACCGCCTGCTGCGGCTGACCGGCAATCCCCGGATGCGGGACGCGATGGGGGACCGCGCCCGGGTGAACGTGCAGCGGTTCTCCGAGGAGCGGGTCCTGGAGATGTGGGAGGACCTCTTCGCCCTGCTGGAGCGGTAGCTCCCGGGAGCTGCGGCTACCGCCCGATCAGCGACCGCAGCAGCCGCCTGGGCGCGGTCACCGGCGAGCCGGCCGCCGCGGTCGCGGGCCCGCGCTCCTTCTCGTACCGGGACTTCGGCTGGGCCGGGATGCGCGCCTTGCGTCCGTCGATGCGGATCATCGAGTGCCCGGCGACCTCCTCGGCCCCGTGCCAGAAGTCCTTGCGCCCCGAGAGCATCCCGCCGAGCTCGGTGCGGACCGGCTCGAAGGAGCCCCAGGTGCCGTAGAACTTGGTGGCGGTGATGCACAGGGGCTTCAGGCCCGTCGTCGCGACGGCGCCCCAGGTGGCCGCGGCCACGCCCGGGCAGTGCTCGGCCCGGAAGTCGTCGAGGACCACGATGCCGTCCTCGCCGAGCAGCTCACGGGCCGCCGCGATGTCGCCGTGCACGTGCTCGTACAGATGCGAGGCGTCGACGTGCACGAAACGGCAGCTGCCCTGCTCGACGCGCTCCGTGATGACGTGCGAGGGGCCCTGCACCACCACCGGCAACTCATCGTGGAACGCCCGGTAGTTGGCCTCGAACGCGGTGCGCGTGAGGGAGCTGTACGACTTGTTCATCTCCTTGTCGTTCGCCGCGTCGTCCGCGGGCGAGTCGAACAGGTCGCAGACCGTGAACGTCTGCCCTTCCTCCAGGTACTGGCCCATGAAGATGGCGCTCTTGCCCAGGTAGACACCGAGTTCGAGCAGGTCGCCCTGCTGGCCGCGCTCGCGCTGGCGCGTCAGGAACCAGTCGAAGAGCACCTGGTCGATGTTGTGGAACCAGCCCTTCACGTCGTCGAGGCCGGCCGGGCGCGGCAGTACGTGGGACTCGTGCTGCATGATCAACTCCCGTGTCGATGCGGTTCAGATGTTCGTGGGGGACGGAGCGGAAACCTCGGTGCTCTGGCGGGGCACACCGGCGCCGGGCGCCGCGGCGGACGCCGTCTCGCCGAACACCAGGTGCCGGACGACGCGCTCGCCCGCGCGCCCGTCGTCGTATCCGCAGAAGCGCTCGCGGAACGCGGTCCGCAGCTGCGCGGAGCGCGAGCCGCGCCAGTGCCCGGTGGCGAAGATGTCGATCAGTTCGTCCTCGGACCTGGCGATCGCGCCGGGCGGGAAGGAACGCAGGTCGAAATAGGTGCCGCGGGCGGCCTCGTACGCCTCCCAGTCGTCGGCGTGGATGACGATCGGGCGGTCCAGGCAGGCGTAGTCGAACATCACGGACGAGTAGTCCGTGACGAGCGCGTCCGCGGCGAGGCAGAGGGACTCGATGCTCGGGTGGTCCGACACGTCGATGAGGCGGCCGCCCGCCGCGCGCGCCAGCGGTTCGGCGTACGCGTGGTGGGCGCGGGTGAGGATCACGAAGCGCGGGCCGAGTGTGCGCAGCATCCGCTCCAGGTCGAGCGTCAGGCGCTGGGTGATCCGGTAGTCCCGGTGCGTGGGCGCGTACAGGATCGCGGTCGCCTCGCGCGGGATGCCGAGGGTCTCGCGGATGCGGGCGATCTCCTGCGAAGTCGCCTTCCGCAGGCGGTCGTTGCGCGGGTAGCCGTATTCGAGCGTCGTGTACGAGGACGGGAAGACCCGCTCCCACACGAGGGTGGAGTGGCGGTTGGAGGACAGGACGTAGTCCCACTTGTCGACGCTGCGCAGCAGCTGCCCGAAGTCCGTGCCGCGGGCCGCCGCCGGATGGTCCTGGAGGTCCAGGCCCATCTTCTTCAGCGGGGTGCCGTGCTGGGTCTGGACCAGTACCTGGCCGGGGCGCTTGACCAGGCGGCGGTCGAAGTTGACGTTGTTGACCAGGTACTTGGAGCGGGCGAGCGCCGTCCAGTACGCGGCCGTGCCGGGCGTCAGCCGCCGCGTCGCCGTCGGAATGGTGTGGTGGTGCTCGGGCGCCGCGATCCACGCCGTGCGCACCTGCGGGGCGTGCTCACGGAACGCCTCCTCCAGGGCGCCCGGGTTGCAGCCGTGGCCCCGGCCCCAGTAGCTGGTGAAGACCGCCTCGTTCTCCCGGACGGGGAGCCGCAGTTGGACGCGGTAGTGGAGTTGCAGGGCGGCGGCCCTGAGGGTGCGGCGGGCCGTGGCCGCGTACCGGCTCGCCCGCTGTTTGACGCGCAGTGCCGTCCACAGGGCGCGGTACGTGCGGTGCGAGCCGAGGCGGACGAGGGCGTGCCGAAGCCGTGTGCGGAGCGGGACGCGCGCCCCGGGCACCCGGTAACGGGCGTAGTGCGCACGGGATCTGCGCAGGAACTCGGCGCGGCTGCGGCGCGGCAGCCGGCCCCTCTTGGTGAAGATCGTGGACAGGTGGTCGACCATGCGCCGGAACATGACCGGGCGCCACCGCTCGTCCAGGTCGGGGTGCTGGTCGAGGAAGTCGAAGACGCGCTCGTACTGGTCGAAGATGTCGAAGTGCTTGGCGGTCGTCGTGCCGAGGATGTTGCCCTGCCTGCGCTGTCGGTAGTGGACGCAGACCCGGTCGAGGGTCGCGACGGTCTCGGAGGCCATCAGCACTGGGTAGGTCCACGGAGTGTCCTCGTAGTAGCCGGGAGGGAACGAGAACCCCTCCCGCTCGATGAACTCCCGGTTGTAGGCCTTGTTCCAGACCACCATCAGGATCCTCAACAGGGCTGGTCGCTCGGCCAGTTGGAAGGGCGCGGGGCCCTCCTGCGAGAGCAGGTGCGCGAACTGGTTGCGGACCTCGCGGCCGTCCCAGAACGTGCGCGCGTAGTCGAAGTGCAGGACGTCGGGGGAGCCCGTCTCCTTGATGCGGTCCGCGATCGCGTGCAGCGCGCCCGGCGCGAAGGTGTCGTCGCTGTCGAGGAAGAGGACGTAGTCGCCGGTGGCGTGCCGGAGCCCGGCGTTGCGGGCGCGGCCGAGGCCCACGTTCTCGTCGAGGTGCACGGCCTTCACCCGGGAGTCGCGCGCCGCGAACTCGTCGATGATCTCCCCGCACGCGTCCGGCGAGCAGTCGTCCACCGCGATCACTTCGAGGTCCGTGAAGGACTGCTCCAGGACCGAGGCGAGGCACTCGTGCAGGTACGCCTGCACCCTGAACACGGGGACGATGACACTGAACCGGGGCAAGGTGACACATCCATGGGTCGGCGCGGGCATTCTGCCCGGGAACGGCCGACCCGGCGGGCGGGTTACGCCGGATGTGGCATACGGGGGAACGCCTCCCGTACGTGCCGAGGGGCGGCGCCTGACTCCGGCACCGCCCCTCAACAATGCGCTCTCGGCGGCTACTTCACGGCACCCGCCATCACGCCCGAGACGAACTGTCGCTGGAACGCGAAGAACACGGCCAGCGGGATGATCATCGAGATGAACGCACCGGGACCGAGCACGTCCACGTTGTTGCCGAACTGCCGCACCTGGCTCTGCAGGGCGACCGTGATCGGCTGGTTGCCGGCGTCCGTGAAGATCAGCGCGACCAGCATGTCGTTCCACACCCACAGGAACTGGAAGATGCCGAGCGAGGCGATCGCCGGGGCGCCGAGCGGCATCACCACCCGCACGAACAGCCGCACCTCGCCGGCGCCGTCCAGCCGTGCCGCCTCCAGGAGTTCGCGCGGGATCTCCGCGAAGAAGTTCCGCAGCAGGAACACCGCGAACGGGAGGCCGAAGCCGACGTGGAAGAGGATCACCCCGCTCAGCGAGCCGAAGATGCCGAGGCTGCCGAAGAGCTTGGCGATCGGCACCAGGGCCAGCTGCACCGGCACCACGAGCAGCCCCACCACGAGCAGGAACCACCAGTCGCGGCCCGGGAACTCCATCCACGCGAACGCGTACCCGGCCAGCGAGCCGATCACGATCACCAGGAGCGTCGCGGGGACCGTGATCAGAATGGTGTTGAGCAGGGACTTGGTGATGTCGGAGTTCTCCAGCAGGTTGCTGTAGCTCTGGAAGGTCAGCTGCGACGGCTCGGTGAACACCTTCCACCAGCCGCTCGCCGACATGTCGTCCCGTGTGCGCAGCGACGACAGCAGCAGCGCCACCGTCGGCACCAGCCACAGCGCGCCGACCAGGATGAGCACGAACTGCAGCACACCGCCGCTGACCTTCTCGCCGATCCGGGCCGCGAGAGACCGTTCGGCCTTCACGGCGCCGTCGCCCCGGGTGGCCGTGGTCATCGCCGCTCCTCCTGCCTCAGTCGCCTCAGGTTGAACCAGATCACCGGGATCACGAGCAGCAGGAGCAGCACCGCGATGGCGCTGGCCAGGCCCACGTCGCCCTCGTTGAACGCCGACAGGTACAGCTGCAGGGCCAGTACGTTGGCGTCGTCCTGCGAGGAGCCCGGCGCGATGATGTAGACCAGGTCGAAGATCTTCAGGACGTTGATCATCAGCGTGACGAGCACGACGGCGAGCACCGGCGCGAGCAGCGGCACCGTGACCCGCCGGAACACCTGCCACTCGCTCGCCCCGTCGACCCGGGCCGCCTCCAGCAACTCCCGGGGGATGGAGGCGAGTCCGGCCCCGATCAGGACCATGGCGAAGCCCGCCCACATCCATATGTAGGCGACCATGATCGAGGTCGTCACGATGTTGAGGTAGAGGTCGAAGCCGCCCAGGTGGATCGTGAAGAACTTCTTGTCGCCGAGCCACTCGACGCCGTTGTACGGCTCCTTGAAGTTGGCCGCGGGCAGCCGTAGTTCGGACCCGTCGGCGGAGGCGGGCAGCGTGAAGGTGCCGTCGGCGGCCGCCGTCGTGGAGGCCACCACCTTGCCGTCCTTGACCGCCTCGATCCGCATGCCCGGGTAGCCGAGCTCGGTCGCGTCGACCTTGTTGACGCCGCCCGCGCCCTTGCCGAGCGTGAAGTCCTGCCAGACCGTTCCGGTGATCTTCGAGGGATCCGCGGTCGGCTGCTTGGCCGGCTTCGCGCCGTCGGGCATCTGGTCGGCGGCGACACCGACCAGCGGCAGCATCACGTTCGTGCCCGCCTTCACCGGTTCCTTGGTGAGGTACGGGCCGCCGGTCTTGCCGCTCACCGTGCCGTTCGGGCGCGGATGCGCCTTCGGGAACGTGGACGAGTCGGCGAACGTGTCGTGGATCGAGACCCAGGCCGCGTTCACCGCGCCCTTCTCCGGGTCCTGGTCGTACACCAGCCGGAAGATGATGCCCGCGGCCAGCATGGAGATCGCCATCGGCATGAAGACGATCAGTTTGAAGGCGGTGCCCCAGCGGATCCGTTCGGTGAGCACGGCGAAGATCAGGCCGAGCGCCGTGGCCACCGTCGGGGCGAGCACCACCCACCAGACGTTGTTGTTGATCGCGGCCTTGGTGTCGGCGCGCGTGAACAGCGTCTCGTAGTTGTCGAACCCGATGAACGAGTTGCCCGACGCGTTGAAGAAGCTGCGCACCACCGAGTACCCGATGGGGTACACGACGAGCGCGCCGAGCAGGATCAGAGCGGGCAGCAGGAAGAAGAACGCGACGGTTCTGCGGGTACCGGTCACGCTCTTGAAGCGCCGGGGGCCGGCGCTGTCCGGGGTCTGGGGGGCGGCGGGCCCGGGTGCCGCCACCACGCCTTTGCCTGCAGGCGGGGTGGCGGAGTCACCCGGGCCGCCGGTGCCGTCGGCGGCCGGGGTGGTCATCGCCGCGTCAGTCCTTGTACGCCTTGGCCGCTTCGGCCTCCAGCGCCTTCTGGGTGCCCGCGACGTCCTTCGGGTTCGTCAGGAAGTCCTGCAGCGCCTTCCACTCGCCCTTGCCGGGCGTGCCGCCGAACGCCTGCGGGGTCTGGTCGGACATGTCGAAGCGGAAGTCGTCGCCCGCGTCGATGACCGCCTTGGCGATCGTGCGCTGCACCTCGTTCGGGTACGCGCTCAGGTCCACGTTCTTGTTGGGGGAGAGGTAACCGCCCAGCTTGGCCTGGATGGTGGCCGCGTCGGGCGAGGCCAGGAACTTCACCAGGGCCTGCGCCGCCGGGGAGTCCTTGAAGATCACCGCGGCGTCACCGCCACTGACCACCGGCGGCTGGTCGCCGACCGCGGGGAACGGGAACACCTTCGCGTCCGTCCCGACCTTCGCCGTCTTCGGCACGTTGACCTGCACGAAGTCGCCCTCGTAGACCATCGCGCCCTTGGGCGGGTCGGTGAAGACCTGCTCGACGGACTTGGTGAACTCCAGCTGCACGGCCGCCTTGTTGCCGCCCGCGACGAAGTCGCTCTTGCCCCACAGCTGGGCGAGCGTGGTCAGGGCCTTCGTGACCGACGGGTCCGTCCACTTGATCTCGTGCTTGGCCAGCTGGTCGTACTTCTCCGGACCCGCCTGCGAGAGGTAGATGTTCTCGAACCAGTCGGTGAGCGGCCAGCCGTCGGCCCCGCCGATCGACATCGGCGTGACCCCGGAGTCGGAGAGCGCCTGTGACGTCGCCAGGAACTCCTTCCAGGTCTTCGGCACCTTCGCGGCCGCGTCCTCGAAGGACTGGGCGTTGTACCAGATCAGCGACTTGTTGGCCGCCTTGTAGTACGAGCCGTAGCTCTTCCCGTCGACCTTGCCCAGGTCCTGCCAGCCCTGGCTGTAGTTCTTGGCCAGCTCGTCCTGGACGCTCTGGTCCAGCGGCTTGGCCCACTTCTTGTCGACGGCCTGCTTGATGGCACCGGGCTGCGGCAGCATCGCCACGTCCGGCGGGGCACCGCCCGCCACCTTCGACCCGATGAAGTTGATGATCGGGTCCTGCGCCGGTACGAACGTGACCTTCGCGCCCGTCCGCTTCTCGAACTCCGCGAGCACCTGCTTGAAGTTCTTCTGTTCGTCACCGCTCCACACGGCGGCTATCTGCAGCGACTTCCCGTCCAGTTTGGGGAGTTGGAGGTCGGAGCCGGAGGATTTCGAGGTGGTGTTCCCGCTCGGCTTCCCGCTGTCGTCGTCGCCACCGCAGGAGGTGAGCGCGAGAGTCAGCGAGCCGATGGCCACGGCCACGGCGGCTCGGCGAAACGTGGGTGTCCGAAAAGTGCTGCGCATCATTGCCCCGTTCTGGTCCTGAAGGCTGAACGTACGTACTGAGCGCTTTCCTGCTGTCCAATGCGCTCTGGTCTACGCCCGACCAGCCAGAACCGGCAAGGGTGCGCGGGCCGTTGGGCCGGTGATCGTGACGGGGTCGTGATACCGCGCGGGTTCCTCCGGGGGTGCCGGGGGGTGCGGGGGGTGGCGGGTGCGGTTGCGTTGCCGGGTGCGCGTGGGTGGTGGCTGGTCGCGCAGTTCCCCGCGCCCCTGAAGCATGCGCTGCGCGCAGCTTCCCCTGAAGGCTGCAGGCCTTTCAGGGGCGCGGGGAACTGCGCGACCAGCCACGACGAAAGCCGCACCCGGCACTCACAGGAGCGACGGCACCTCCTGCGCCGAGACAGAGCGAGCGGCCCGCTCCAGCGCGCTGGCCAGCAACGCCAAGTCCGTGGGCCCGTTCCCCAGTTCACGTACGGGCCGCCGGTCCGGCGGGTCCCCCATCCGGGCCCAGTCGAGCAGAACCACGGTGGGCCGCAGCGTCGCCGTCCGCGGAATCCGCCCGGTCACCCGCCCCGCCTGAACCTCCACGTCCCGCCCGTCGGCCCCGAGCAACCGCCCGCGCCCCGGCGCCGGATCCTCGGGCCCGCCACCGCGTACGGCGTCGAGCACCACCCGCGGCCGGGCGCTCCATCCCGGCGCCCCGCCGGAGGCGAACGCCGCGACGAGATGCACCCCGAGCCGCTCCCCGTCCCGCGCCACGGCCTCCAGGGAGCGCACCACGGACCCCGCGGCGGGCCGCCCCGGCGAGCCGAGCGGCGGAGAGAGCAGCGCGTCCAGATCGTCCACGACCACCACGAGCCGCGGCAGCGGCGGCGCCGTCTCCGTCTTCTCCCGGGCCGCGCCGGGCCGCAGCCGCATCGTGGAACTCGGCGGCGCCTCCAGGTCCCCGGCGCCGGAGCCGGGCGCGCTGCGCTGGGCCACGAGCCGCCCGGCGACGGTGCGCTGGGTGTGCCACTCCGTGAAGTGCGTACGCCCTATCAACTCGGCCCGCCGCTTCAGCTCGGTGCTCAGCGACTGGGCGAACTCCCGCATCCGCACCGGGTCGTTGGCCGCGAGGTGCGTCGTGACGTGCGGCAGATCGGTGCACACGCGCAGCCCATCGGCGCGGTCGCCGCTCGTGCCGCCCTGCCCGTCGATGAGGACGAGGCTGAGCCGGTCGGGCCGCTCGGCGGCGGCGAGGGACGCGGCGACCGAGCGCAGCAGCTCCGTACGCCCGCTGCCCGAGGGCCCCTCGACCAGCAGATGCGGCCCGTCCGCGGCCAGGTCGACGCCGACCGGACCGCGCGGCCCGGCCCCGAGCACCGCCCACACCCGGCCGCCCAGCGATTCGGGATCGTCCGAGGCGGCGGCCCAACGCGCCATGAGGGAAGCCGGGGTGGCCCTGGCGAGCCCCAACTCGTCGAGCAGGCGGGCGGCTTGGGGCAGCGGAGCGGACACCCGCGCGGGCCCGCCGTCGCCCCCCGCCGCGTCCGTGCGCAGCGGGGCCAGCGCCCGCGCGAACCGCTCGGCCCAGGCGAGCGACACCGCGTCCACCGTGGCCACGGTGCCGTGCCCGACGGGCTGCCCCTGCGCGGCCCGGTGCAGCCGCAGTGACGTCGCCACGTCCCCGCTGAGCAGGGCCACGGCACCGCACGCGCGGAACGCCGGGTTCTGCGCGCAGGCCGCCTCGTAAGTCCGGTCGACGGGGGACGCCGGGGTGGTGGACGGCGTCTCGGCCAGGCACACCACGTGGACCCCGGCCGCGGCCCCCTCGGCGGTCAGCCGCACGGTGGCCTCCCGCAGCGTCGCGGAGCCCGGATCACCGTCGATGACGACGACGGTGGCGACGCCGTGCTCGGGGCGCAGGCCCGACACCTGGTCGTCGAGGCGGCGCAGCAGCTCACCGGTGCGGGCGGCGGCCTGCTCACGGTCGTACGCGAGCAGCAGCCGGCAGTCCTGTCCGTGGGCCGGGCGCACATGGGGCAGCCAGCCGAGCCAGGACCACTCGGCGACCCGCTGCGGCTCGGGCCGCGAACGGTCCGTGCTGATCAGCACGATCTCCAGGCCGTCCGGCGCGTGCAGCGCCGCGAGCTGGGCCACGACCGACCGGGCGAGCCCCGCGAGCCGGGCCCGGGGTCCCGCGAGCCCCAGCGCCCCGGCCTCGGTGAGTCCCACGGTCACCGGGACCGCGGGCAGCAGACCGGCCCCGCCGGGGCCCGTCCGGTCGACGGTGCCGAGGCGGACGGCCAGCGACTCGGGGTGCCCGGGGCCCCGCTCCCACAGCCGCGGGCCGGGGCCGAGCGCGGTCAGCAGCAGCGTCGCGGCGTCGGGCCAGGTCTCGGCGGTGCCGTGCGGCGCCGGGGCGGGCGCGGGGGTGCCGGTGTCGCCGGGGGCGTCGGCCTGCTGCGGTGCGCGCAGCACGTACGGCTCGTGGAGCGCGTGCTCGGTGTCGTCGCCGTACTCCCCGTACGGGTCGTCGCGCTCGTCGCGTCCCGGGCCGCGCCGCAGCAGCCGCCCCAGACCGCCGCGCCTGCGCGGGGCGCGGGGCAGCTCGGTGCCGCGCGGTGGGGTGCCGACCCGCGTCCGCTCCACGTCGGGCGCCCCGCCCTGCTCCGGTACGACGGGCTGCGCGCCCCCGGGCGCGCTGTCACCGGCGGCGCCCCAGGACGCGTCCCCGTAGGCGTGCCGGGTCTCGTCGGAGTGGGCCGAGGGGCCGGTGTCCGCCATTTTCGGCGCGTCCGCGGCCTCGAGCGCCACCCGCACCTGCCCCTCGCCGTCGGGCGCCGTCGCCAGCGGTGCGGTGCGGGCCGTGTCGCCCGCCGCGACGACCCGCAGCGCCGATTCGCCGAGGCGCAGCAGGGCGCCGGGGGCCAGGCGGACGGGTCGCTCGCCGAGCGGGCGGCCCTCCGCCGACGTCCCGTTCGTGGAGCCCAGGTCCGCGACCGTGACCTGGCCGTCGGGGGCGAGCGTCACCGCGCAGTGCAGCCGTGACACGTCCGGGTCGTCCAGGGGCACGTCCGCGTCGGCGGAGCGCCCGATGCGGACCTGCCCGCCGTGCAGCAGGTGGACGCCGCCGGCGTCGGGGCCCGCCACCACGTGCAGCTGCGCCGCCGCCGAGTCGGGGTCGGGGCCCGGGTCCGAGGGCCCGCCGAGGGAGAGCACCGCTCCGTCCGTCAGCGGGGGCTCGCCCAGCAGGCAGCGCTGTGCGTCGAGCCGCTCGTGGCCCGCGTACAGGACGGACGACGGGGCGTCGCCGCCCGCGACGGCCGCGGCCAGACCGGAGGCGACCGCGGCGAGCGCGGTGCCCGTGGGCGCGGTGACCAGGAGGTCGCAGACAGGGGAGGTCGCAGCCTCAACGGGGGCTACGACGGTAAGCCGGATCTGCATCGCCGTCAGCGGTCCCTTCCGCGCGGGCGCCCGGGTCAGGGCCGCCCACGGTCCGCCACCGCAGATTCCCCCACCGCCACGGGCACGTCAGCCAGTGCTGAGAGGCATCCTGTCACCTGCCACTGACAACACGCCCGCCCCCCACCCGTAAGTGATCTTGATTGGTCGGCTCTGCCCGTAAAAGTGCCTGCTGATTGCCAGGTTGAGATCGGTCACGTCCTCGACCGGCAACCAAGGGGCCCCGGTGCTGCGTCTTTCCGTCGAACACGGGTATGGCCGGTCACAGAAGATCGACAGCCGGTACCTCGTACGGCGCCACTACAGTGGGTCGGAACACTCAGTACGGGACAGCAAGCCCAGCAAGCCAGGGAGCGCATGACGTGCGGCCGGTAGGCAGCAAGTACTTGCTCGAGGAACCGCTCGGACGCGGCGCCACGGGCACCGTCTGGCGGGCCCGCCAGCGCGAGACCGCGGGCGCAGAGGCGGCCGTCGCCGGGCAGCCCGGCGAGACCGTCGCCATCAAGGTCCTCAAGGAGGAGCTCGCCAACGACGCGGACGTGGTGATGCGCTTCCTCAGGGAGCGCTCCGTCCTGCTCAGGCTCACGCACCCGAACATCGTGCGCACCCGCGACCTGGTCGTCGAGGGCGAGCTGCTCGCCCTCGTCATGGACCTGATCGACGGCCCGGACCTGCACCGCTACCTGCGCGAGAACGGCCCGTTCTCGCCGGTCGCCGCCTCGCTGCTGACCGCGCAGATCGCCGACGCGCTGGCCGCGAGCCACGCCGACGGCGTCGTGCACCGGGACCTGAAGCCGGCGAACGTGCTGCTCAAGCAGGACGCCAACGGCATGCACCCGATGCTCACCGACTTCGGCATCGCGCGCCTCGCCGACTCCCCGGGCCTGACCCGCACCCACGAGTTCGTGGGCACGCCGGCCTATGTGGCGCCCGAGTCCGCCGAGGGTCGCCCGCAGACCAGCGCCGTCGACATCTACGGCGCGGGCATCCTGCTGTACGAGCTGGTCACGGGGCGCCCGCCGTTCTCCGGCGGCTCCGCGCTCGAGGTCCTGCACCAGCACCTGAGCGCCGAGCCGCGCCGTCCCTCCACGGTCCCCGACCCGCTGTGGACGATCATCGAGCGCTGCCTGCGCAAGAACCCGGACGAGCGGCCGAGCGCGGAGAACCTCGCGCGCGGGCTGCGCACCGTCGCCGAGGGCATCGGCGTGCACGCCAACAGCGCGCAGATCGCCGCCGCCGACGGCGTGGGCGCGCTGCTGATGCCGGACCCGGACCCGGCGCAGGTCCCGGGCGTGCCCGGCGCCGCCGACCCGACGCAGGTGCTGCCGAACAACGCCGGCTCCTACGGCCAGGTCGATCCCAACGCGGCGACCAGCGTCATGCAGCAGCAGTCCGGCAACCAGTACTCGGACGCGGACCCCACCTCGGTCCTGCCGCACCGCGGCGCCGCCGACCCGACCGCCGTCATGCCGCCGGTCCCGCCGCACCAGCCGGGCCAGAACCCGCAGGGCCCGGGCGACCCGGACGACCCGCACCCCTGGCAGAACCAGCTGCGCGCGGCCCGCGACCGCAACGAGCAGACGCAGGTCCAGTACCTCGACCCGAACGAGGACCCGCTGCGCCGCCGCCCGCAGCGCCAGGTCCAGCAGCCGCAGCAGCAGCCGCGCCAGCAGAACTACGCGCCCCGGCAGCAGCGCCAGGCGCCGCGCTCGACCCCGCAGCCGCAGCAGCCCCAGCAGCAGCCGCAGCAGTACGCGCCGCCGCAGCCGCCGCCCCAGCAGTCGCGGCCGCCGCGCGAGCCGCGTCAGCGCAGCGCCAACCCGATGAAGATCCCCGGTCTCGGCTGCCTCAAGGGCTGCCTGTTCATGATCGTGATCCTCTTCGTGGTGAGCTGGCTGGTCTGGGAGTTCACCCCGCTCCAGGACTGGATCGGTACCGGCAAGGGGTACTGGGACCAGCTCTCCACCTGGTTCGACGACGTCACCGGCTGGATCGGCGATCTGGGGAGCAAAACCGGCAACTGAACTGCGATGTTGGAGATTTGTCGACATCCGACGGGTGATTTCCCCCGCTGATGCGTTGGTTGGCGTCCGAGCCGCGTAGCTTGGGCGCCAACACGCGTCTGTAGGAGCAGCCTTGGCACGGAAGATCGGCAGCCGGTACACCGCACACCAGATCCTGGGTCGCGGCAGTGCGGGCACCGTTTGGCTGGGCGAGGGACCCGACGGTCCCGTCGCCATCAAACTGCTGCGCGAGGACCTCGCCTCCGACCAGGAGCTGGTCGGCCGCTTCGTCCAGGAGCGCACCGCCCTGCTGAGTCTCGACCACGCGCGCGTGGTCGGCGTCCACGACCTGGTGGTCGACGGGAACGACCTCGCACTGGTCATGGACCTGATCCGCGGCACGGATCTGCGCACCCGCCTGGAGCGCGAGCGGCGGATGGCCCCCGAGGCCGCCGTCGCCATCGCCGCGGACGTCGCCGACGCCCTGTCCGCCGCGCACGCCGCGGGCATCGTGCACCGCGACGTGAAGCCCGAGAACATCCTCCTGGACATGCAGGGCCCGCTCGGCCCCGGCGGCTCCCACCCGGCGCTGCTCACCGACTTCGGCATCGCGAAGCTGATCGACACCCCGCGCCGCACCAAGGCGACGAAGATCATCGGTACCCCCGACTACCTCGCCCCCGAGATCGTCGAGGGCCTCCCGCCCCGGGCCGCGGTCGACATCTACGCCCTCGCCACGGTCCTCTACGAGCTCCTGGCGGGCTTCACCCCCTTCGGCGGCGGCCACCCCGGGGCGATCCTGCGCCGCCACGTCACGGAGTCGGTCGTGCCGCTCCCCGGCATCCCCGACGAGCTGTGGCAGCTGCTCATCCAGTGCCTCGCCAAGGCCCCGGCCTCCCGGCTGCGCGCCTCGGAGATGGCGGCCCGGCTGCGCGAACTGCAGCCCCTCCTCGCGGGCATGGCCCCGCTGGACGTGGACGAGCCCGAGGCCGACGAACCGCCCGCCGACGAGCCAGAGACCCCCGAGGCCAAGCCCCAGGACGAGGACCGGCCGCGGCGCGGCGCCGTGCCCCTCGTCCCCGGCACCGCCTCGGCCGACTCCAACCGCGACACCCATACGTCGATGAGGGTCCCCGCGCCCGACGAACTGGCGGGCGGCGCCCGCGGCACCGCCCGCGCGCCCCGCGCCTCGGGCGCCCCCCGCCCCGGCTCGGCCCGCAACCGCCACTCGGCCCGCCGCCGCCGGATCACGCTCGGTGTGGCCGGGGTCGTCCTCGTGGCGGCGATCGGGGGCGGGGTCTGGGCGGTGTCCTCGGGAGGGGACCAGGGGCCGACCCCGGACGGCAACAACTCGGCACCTGCGGCGCCGTAGGCCACGTCTTCGTCCGCGGGTGCGTCGTGGCTGGTCGCGCCCCGCGGCGGAGCCGCTGATCGGCACAGCCCCGCGCCCCTGGAGGTGCGCACTTCGTGCGCTACCTCCATCGATGAAGGCAAGCGGCGAAGCCGCAAGCCTTCAGGGGCGCGGGGAACTGCGCGACCAGCCCCCACCGGCCCGCAGACGAACACATGCCCCCCTACCGGCACCCGGCGGAGACCACTTGCACCAGCCGTTAGGCTGGAGGGCGTGGCAGTCGTCGATGTTTCCGAAGAGCTGAAGTCCCTCTCCTCGACCATGGAGTCGATCGAGGCCGTCCTGGACCTCGACAAGCTGAGGGCAGATATCGCCGTGCTCGAGGAGCAGGCGGCCGCGCCGTCCCTCTGGGACGACCCCGATGCGGCACAGAAGATCACCAGCAAGCTGAGCCACCTCCAGGCGGAGGTGCGCAAGGCCGAGGCGCTGCGCGGCCGCATCGACGATCTCTCCGTGCTCTTCGAGATGGCCGAGGAGGAGGACGACCCGGACACCCGCGCCGAGGCCGAGTCCGAGCTGACCTCGGTCAAGAAGGCGCTGGACGAGATGGAGGTCCGTACGCTCCTGTCCGGCGAGTACGACTCCCGCGAGGCCCTGGTCAACATCCGCGCGGAGGCCGGCGGCGTCGACGCCGCGGACTTCGCTGAGCAGCTGCAGCGCATGTACCTGCGCTGGGCGGAGCGCCACGGCTACAAGACGGAGATCTACGAGACCTCGTACGCGGAAGAGGCCGGCATCAAGTCGACCACCTTCGCCGTGCAGGTCCCGTACGCGTACGGGACCCTCTCCGTCGAGCAGGGCACGCACCGCCTGGTGCGCATCTCCCCGTTCGACAACCAGGGCCGCCGTCAGACGTCCTTCGCGGGCGTCGAGGTGCTCCCGGTCGTCGAGCAGACCGACCACGTCGAGATCGACGAGTCGGACCTGCGCATCGACGTGTACCGCTCCTCGGGCCCCGGCGGCCAGGGCGTGAACACGACGGACTCCGCGGTCCGCCTCACCCACCTCCCCACCGGCATCGTGGTCTCCTGCCAGAACGAGCGCTCGCAGATCCAGAACAAGGCCACGGCGATGAACGTGCTGCAGGCCAAGCTCCTGGAGCGCCAGCGCCAGGAGGAGCGGGCCAAGATGGACGCCCTCAAGGACGGCGGCAGCTCCTGGGGCAACCAGATGCGTTCGTACGTCCTGCACCCGTACCAGATGGTCAAGGACCTCCGTACGGAGTTCGAGGTCGGCAACCCGCAGTCGGTGCTCGACGGCGAGATCGACGGTTTCCTGGAGGCCGGCATCCGCTGGCGCAAGCAGCAGGAGAAGTAGCCCGCGATTTATCGACAAGGCAACTGCCGCTCGCTGAGCGGCAGTTGCCTTGTTTTTTTCGGCACGGATTCCATCTGTGAAGGTCTATGGGCCTTTTACGTCACAGTCACATGTCCGTACGCCGGTCAAATCACCCTGTACCGGATGATCGGGCCCGCAACGACCTTGACGCTGATCTGAAAACTGGGAAGGCTGGCGCGCGGCATGCGTATCAGTGGGACGCGTGTGAACGGGGGATGAGTCGAACGAGACTCCTGCTGCCCCGATTGAACGCGGTCCCTGGCGCTGCTCCATTGACGATTGGCTACTGGGGGTAGCAGACAGATGACCAAGAAGACGCGAATCCGTGTCGCGCGGATAGCTGCCGGTGCGGTGATCGCCGCCGGTGCGTCGCTGACCGCCGCGGGCGCCGCTTCGGCCGCACCCGGCGAGGACGGCTGTGGCCCGCTCGGCCTGATTTGCATCGGCGATGGCGACGGTGGCGACACGGGTGGCGACACCGGTGGCGACACGGGCGGCGACACCGGTGGCGACACGGGCGGTGACACCGGTGGCGACGTCGCCGGGCAGGCCGGTGGCCTGATCAGCGGTGGCACCACGACCGGTGGCGACGACTCGACCGGTGGCACCACCGGTGGCGACGACTCCACGGGTGGCACCACCGGTGGCGACGACTCCACGGGCGGCACGACCACCGGCGGTGACGACTCGACCGGTGGCACCACCACCGGCGGTGACGACTCCACGGGCGGCAACGGCAACTCGGGCGGCAACGGAAACTCCGGTGGTAACGGAAACTCCGGCGGTAACTCGGGTGGCAACGGCGGGGGCAACTCCGGCGGTTCCTCCGACGGCGGTTCGTCCTCCACGGGCGGTTCCTCCACCGGTGGCGACAACACCAACCCCGACGGCAACAACAACCCCGTCGAGCAGGGCCAGGGCAAGGACAGCCTGCAGGACACCGGCTCCGAGCCGGCCCAGCAGACCGGTACGGGTTCGGACAAGGCCGGCGAGCTCGCCGAGACCGGTTCGTCCGGCACCACGTTCCTGCTGATCGGCGCCGCGACCATGATCGCGGGCGGTGTGGGCTTCCGCCTGCTGCCGCGCCTCGCGGCCGGCCGTGGCACCACTGCCGCGTGACGTGACCCGGGTCTGACCCGGAACGCGTGAGCACACGGAAAGGGCCCGGAGCCGATATCGGCTCCGGGCCCTTTCGCAGCTGTATGCGGGTGGCGGCTACGGAATCAAGCGGTCTGGTGCGCGAGCAGCGCCACGGTCGCCACGAGCACGACCACGAGCGCGATCAACGCCATCGGATTGAGCCCGGCCAGCGGATTCTGCTGCTGGAGCCGCTCGCGGTTCGCCCGGCACACCGGGCAGCGGCCCTCGCTCACGGGCGCCGCGCAGTTCGCACACACCAACCTGTCATAGGTCATGTGCTTCTCCTCCTCCCGCGCGGCGGAGCCGGCCGACGCCACCGAGTACCCACTGGTTCTCTCCGCTCAACGCTCCGGGAAACGCAACCGTTCCCCCCTCCACTGTGCCAGCTTCCCGGAATTTCGGCGCGCTTCACCGGCAGGACCGTCTCTGACCTGGTACGGGGCGGACAAAACCGGCGCGACTGCGATCCCCGCACCGGGACAAAACGCTCAACAGGGGACGGCGCCTGATATCCGCGAGCCGGTTCGCGTATGGTCACGCTCACCGAGGGGGTGTCTCGGAAGCCCCGCACCCCCGCCCCGACGCCCCCGACGCTCCGAGGCGCACCCGTGATCCGATTCGACAACGTCTCCAAGGTCTACCCCAAGCAGACCCGACCCGCTCTCCGGGATGTCTCCCTTGAGGTGGAGCGCGGCGAGTTCGTCTTCCTGGTCGGCTCGTCCGGCTCCGGCAAGTCGACGTTCCTGCGGCTCATCCTGCGTGAGGAGCGGTGCAGCCACGGCCAGGTGCACGTGCTGGGCAAGGACCTGGGCCGCGTCTCCAACTGGAAGGTCCCGCAGATCCGCCGCCAGCTCGGCACGGTCTTCCAGGACTTCCGGCTGCTGCCCAACAAGACGGTCGGCGAGAACGTGGCCTTCGCGCAGGAGGTCATCGGCAAGTCCCGCGGTGAGATCCGCAAGTCCGTGCCCCAGGTGCTCGACCTCGTCGGCCTCGGCGGCAAGGAGGAGCGGATGCCCGGAGAGCTCTCCGGTGGTGAGCAGCAGCGCGTGGCCATCGCCCGCGCCTTCGTGAACCGCCCCAAGCTGCTGATCGCGGACGAGCCGACGGGCAACCTGGACCCGCAGACGTCGGTCGGCATCATGAAGCTGCTCGACCGCATCAACCGCACCGGCACCACCGTGGTGATGGCCACCCACGACCAGAACATCGTGGACCAGATGCGCAAGCGCGTCATCGAGCTGGAGAAGGGCCGTCTCGTGCGTGACCAGGCGCGCGGCGTCTACGGCTACCAGCACTGAGAAGTACCGAGAGAAGCTGCGAAAGGCTCAGTCAGCGTTATGCGTGCCCAATTCGTTCTGTCGGAGATCGGCGTCGGTCTGCGACGCAATCTCACGATGACCTTCGCCGTCATCATCTCGGTGGCCCTCTCGCTCGCCCTGTTCGGCGCCTCGCTGCTCATGAGCGATCAGGTCAACCAGATGAAGGGCTACTGGTACGACAAGGTCAACGTCTCGATCTTCCTGTGCAACAAGGGTGACTCAGAGTCCGACCCGAACTGCGCCAAGGGCCCGGTCACGGCCGAGCAGAAGAAGCAGATCATCGACGACCTCAACAAGATGGACGTCGTCGACAAGGTCGCGTACGAGTCACAGGACCAGGCCTACAAGCACTACAAGGAGCAGTTCGGCGACTCCCCGCTGGCCAGTTCGCTCACCCCGGACCAGCTGCAGGAGTCGTACCGGATCAAGCTCAAGGACCCGGAGAAGTACGAGGTCATCGCGACCGCGTTCAACGGCCGGCCCGGTGTGCAGTCCGTGCAGGACCAGAAGGGCGTGCTCGACAACCTCTTCAAGCTGCTCGGCTATCTGAACGTCGCGGCGGGCGCGGTGATGGCGGTGATGCTCGTCGTGGCGCTGCTGCTGATCGTCAACACCGTGCGTGTCTCCGCGTTCAGCCGCCGCCGCGAGACCGGCATCATGCGGCTCGTCGGCGCCTCCGGCTTCTACATCCAGGCGCCGTTCATCATGGAGGCCGCGGTCGCCGGACTCATCGGCGGCGGCATCGCCTGTCTGTTCCTGGCGGGCGGCCAGTACTTCGTGATCGACAACGGCGTGGCGCTCTCCGACAAGCTCCAGCTCATCAACTTCATCGGCTGGGACGCCGTGTTGACGAAGCTGCCGCTCATCCTCGCCGTGAGTGTCGTGATGCCCGCGCTGGCCGCCTTCGTGGCGTTGCGCAAGTACCTCAAGGTGTGACAAGAGTCCCCCGCCACGCAGGGCGCCGTACGGTTCAACAGGCCGTACGGCGCCCTGCGTTGTCCTAGACTCACCGGCATGTCAGGCCCGGAACTCTTCGGCCGGCCCCGCCGCATCGGCCGCGGGGCGGCGCTGACATTGGTCTTCGCCGGTGTCCTCGCGACCGGCGCCGCGACCGGCGTACTGCCCGGAGAAGTCCGGAAATCCCCGGCGCGGGAGGACAGTTCCGTCACCGCGGGGCACAAGCGGGCATCCGGGACGACGGACGGCAAGGCGCTCGACGACCCCGCGGCGGCCGCCTACGAGGCGATGACCGACGGCAAGTCGCCCGAGGAGTCCGCGCAGGCGGCCGAGGAGGCCGTCAGCCGCAGCGGCGACCGCTGGGGCGCCGTCTACTCGCGGGGCGAGTACCAGGAGTTCGAGCAGGCCCTCGACGGCGAGTACACCGGCGTGGGGCTGTGGGCCCGCCGCACCACCGACGGCCACGTGCAGGTCACCAAGGTGCGCTCCGGCTCGCCCGCCGCGCTCGCCGGCATCCGCGACGGCGACCGCATCGCCGCCGTCGACGGCGAGGCGGTCACCGGCCGCCCCGTCACCGAGGTCCTCACCCGCCTGAGGGGCGAGCGCGCCGGTACGTCCGTCCACGTGGGTCTGCAGCGCGGCACGCGCGCGTGGAGCGAGACCCTGCGCCGGGCCAACCTCCCCACCGACTCCGTCTCCGTCGGCCAGCTCGCCAGCGGGGCGCGGCTCGTCAAGGTCACCGCCTTCACCAAGGGCGCGGGCGACAAGGTGCGCGACGCGGTCCGCGCGGCACCCGAGGGCGCGGGTGTCGTCCTCGATCTGCGCGGCAATTCCGGCGGCCTCATCGACGAGGCGGTCACCGCGGCCTCCGCGTTCCTCGACGGCGGGCTCGTCGCCACGTACGACGTGCGCGGCAGCCAGCGCGCCCTGCACGCGCGGGGCGGCGGCGACACCACCAGACCGTTGGTCGTGCTCGTCGACAGCGGGACGATGAGCGCGGCCGAGCTGCTCACCGGCGCCCTCCAGGACCGCGGCCGCGCGGTCGTCGTGGGCACCAGGACCTTCGGCAAGGGCTCGGTGCAGATGCCGAGCAAGCTGCCCGACGGCTCCGTCGCGGAGCTGACGGTCGGGCACTACCGCACTCCCTCGGGACGCACGGTCGACGGCCGCGGCATCACCCCCGACCTGGAGGCGGACGACGGTGCGCTGCGGCAGGCCGAGACAGTATTGACTGGCCTCGGGACCCCCTCGTAGTGCGAAAATGGCCAGCACTATGGCCAAGTCAATGTACGTACCGAAGGAGTCCCAGCCCAAGCAGGGCAAGGGGAAGGCGTCCGACGCGAAGGACGGCAAGCGCAAGATCGTCGCGCAGAACAAGAAGGCGCGGCACGACTACTCGATCATCGACACCTACGAGGCCGGCATCGTGCTGTCCGGCACCGAGGTCAAGTCGCTGCGGCAGGGACGGACGTCCCTGGCCGACGCCTTCGTCCAGATCGACGGGGGCGAGGCGTGGCTGCACAACGCCCACATCCCCGAGTACAGCCAGGGCACCTGGACCAATCACGCCGTGCGCCGCAAGCGCAAGCTGCTGCTGCACCGCGACGAGATCGACAAGCTGGAGTCGAAGTCCCAGGAGTCGGGTCACACGATCGTGACCCTGGCGATCTACTTCAAGGACGGCCGCGCCAAGGCCGAGATCGCGCTCGCCAAGGGCAAGAAGGAGTACGACAAGCGGCAGACGCTGCGCGAGCAGCAGGACCGGAGGGACTCGGACCGGGCCATCGCGGCGGCGAAGCGGCGCCAGCGGGCGCGCGAGCACTGAGCCCGGCAGGAATACGCTGGCATCGTCGTGCGTTGGTCACGTACGATGGGACTGCTCCTCACGCAGGAGCGCCCGGACCGCAAGGTCCACCTTGAGCTGTATCTAATTGAATAGTGCCAACATGGGGATGATCGGTTTCGACAGCGGATGTCGAAGCAGGTGAAGCGTGTCGAGGAAGCGGCAATGATCTCGTAAACCATATGTCGCAACCAATAATCGCCAATTCCAAGAGCGATTCCCAGTCCTTCGCCCTCGCTGCCTAATAACAGCGACTGAAGGACCCTAAAAGGGTGTCAGCCCGGGAGTGTTCCCGACCCGGTTCCTGGCATAATCTAGGGAACTAAACCATCGAGCCCGGTCACGGGGTTCGATGGGAAATCAAACAGTGACTGGGCCCGTCGGCGACTTGTTCGCGTGATCACCGGGGCCGAGAAAATCGAAGCGAACTGCACACGGAGAAGCCCTGCTGCTGCACCGTTGGACGCGGGTTCGATTCCCGCCATCTCCACTCATCCCATGCGATTCAGGCCCGACTGTGAACACAGTCGGGCCTTTGTCGTTGTGTGAGGCCGTGGGGTCTTGGCTGAGCCCTGTTCCTCGGGAATGCTCCTGTGCCATGAGCAGACCTGACGGACCCGTGAGACGAGATGCAGGCCTCAACTCCCGCAGGAGGGCGCGACGGTGGGCCCTGCCCGCCGTCGTCGCCGTCGCCGCGGCCACCCTGTCCTGGGGCGCGCCCGCCGGAGCCGACTCCAGCACCAGCGGGCTGCCCGAGGCCATCGACACCATCCTCGGCGACCCGCGGATGGAGGGGGGAGCCGCCAGTGTCGTCGTCGCCGACGCGCACACCGGCGAGACGCTGTACCAGCACAACCCGACCGGACGCCTGACGCCCGCCTCCAACACCAAGCTCGCCACCTCGGCCGCGGCCATGGCCCTCCTCGGCCCCGACCACACCTTCACCACCGACGTGCTCGCCACCGGGCGCACCCGCGGCGGGGTCCTCGACGGGGACCTGTATCTGCGCGGGACCGGCGACCCGACGACCCTCGCCGCCGACTACGACAAGCTGGCCGCCGACGTCGCCGCGGCCGGGGTGAAGAAGGTCGACGGGCGGCTCGTCGCCGACGACACCCGGTTCGACCACCAGCGCATCGGTGACACCTGGGGCGGCGACGACGAGTCCTCGTACTACGCCGCCCAGATCTCCGCCCTGACCGTGGCACCGGACACCGACTACGACTCCGGAACCGTGATCGTCGAGGTCGCGCCGGGCGCGAAGGCGGGGGACAAGCCCGTCGTCAGCGTCACGCCGAAGAACAAGTACGTGCACTTCGACGTTCAGGCGAGCACCGTCGCCGCCGGGGGAGACGACACCGTCGCCGTCGAGCGGCAGCACGGCACCAACACCATCACCGTCCGCGGGACCGTGCCGGTGGGCGGGGACACCACCAAGGAGTGGGTCACCGTGTGGGAGCCGACCGGGTACGCGGCGTCCGTCTTCCGCGACGCGCTCGCCGCGCACGGGGTACGGGTGGCCGGCTCCACCCGGCTGGGCCGGGCCACCCCGGCGGGTGCCAAGGCGCTGGCCGCGCACCGGTCGATGGCCCTGAAGGACCTGCTCATCCCCTTCATGAAGCTGTCCAACAACATGCACGCCGAGTCGCTGATCAAGGCCATGGGGTACAAGGCCACCGGAAAGCCCGGGAGTTGGGGCGACGGGACCGCCGCCGTCGCCGGGTACCTGAAGGGCGCCGGGGTCGACGCGACCAAGATCCGGCAGGTCGACGGGTCCGGCCTGTCGCGCAAGGACAACTTCGCCGCACGGCAGCTCGCCGATCTGCTGCTCAAGGTGCGCGGTGAGTCCTGGTACGCCGACTGGTACACGTCCCTTCCGGTGGCGTGCGACCCCGACCGGTTCGTCGGCGGGACGCTGCGCTCCCGGATGTGCGGCACGCCCGCCGCTCTCAACGCCCGCGGAAAGACCGGGTCGTTGACGGGGGCCTCGGCGCTCTCCGGATACGTGAAGGACGCCGACGGACGCGAGCTCGTCTACAGCATCGTCCAGAACAACTACCTGGTCGACTCCGTGAAGCCGCTGGAGGACGCGATCGTCGTGACGCTCGCCAAGTCCACGGCGAAGAAGGCCGAGGCCGCCCTGCCGAAGGCCACCCGCTCCGTGCCCGCCGCCGAGCGCGACGGGGACCTGGAGTGCTCGTGGCGCAAGCCCGCGACGTGCTGATGCCTCAGGACCTGTTGCCCCGTACGTAGCCATGGAGCGACAGGAGCAGTGCCGACGTCGCCGCCACGACCGGCACGGTGTACGCCGCGGTGGGGCCCCAGTGCTCCACCGCGGCGCCTCCGGTGGCCGAGCCGAGGGCGATGCCGCCGAGGATGGCGGTCACCGCGAGCGTCATTCCCTCGTTCAACTGGCCGTCGGGAGTGCGCTGTTGAACCAGCGTCATGCCCGTCACCATGGTCGGCGCCGTCGCCATGCCGGCGATCAGGAGCGCGCCGCCGAGCACGTACAGCGAACCCGTGAGCGCCGCCGCGAGCAGCGGCAGCGTCATCAGCGCGGCCATCGCCGCGACGCACACGGGGTGCCGGCGGGCGGCGGGCCCCGACGGCTTCACCGCCCCGAAGACCAGCCCCGCCGCGCACGACCCGGCCGCCTGCAGCGCCAGCACGCCGCCCGCCCACGCCTTGTGTCCCAGCTCGTCCGCGAAGGCCACCGTGACGACTTCGAGTGAGCCGAAGATCGCGCCCGTCGCGAGGAACGCGGCGAGCAGCGGCGGCATGCCGGCCACGCGCAGCGGCGTACGGGTGGCCGTGGTGCGCGGCCGGGCGGGCGGTTCCGTGGCGCGCTGGGCGGCGAACAGCAGGACGCCCGTCACCATCAGGGCCGTGCCGACGAGCGCGCCCGCCTCCGGGAACAGCGCGCTGCACAGGAACGCGGCCACCACCGGGCCGAGCATGTAGCACAGCTCGTCCGCCGCCTGCTCGAAGGAGTTGGCGGTGTGCAGCGCCTTCGGATCGCCGTCGAGGAGATGGGCCCAGCGGGCCCGTGACATGCCTCCGGTGTTCGGCTGCGCGGCCGTCGGCAGGTACGCCGCGAACAGCACCCAGTCGGGGGCGTCGAGCCGTACACAGGCCAGCAGCGCGAGCGCGCCGGACGCCGAGACCAGGGTCGCGGGCACGGCGACACGGGCCTGTCCGTACCGGTCCACCATCCGGGCCAGCCACGGTCCGAGGAACGCGCTCGCGACCAGGCCCGTCGCGGTGAGGGCGCCGGCGAGCGCGTACGAACCGCGGACGCCGGAGATCAGCATCACCGCGCTGATGCTGAACATCCCCTGCGGGAAGCGCGCGATGAGGTTGCCGAGGGTGAAGGCGCGGGCGCCGGGGATCGCGAAGAGCCGGGTGTAGGACGTGGCAGTGGGCATGCCAAGATCGTCGCCGCGGGTCGCGGGGCGGGTCCAACACCTACTCGGTACCCATTCACGCGCCCGCGTTGTAAATTCCCCCGGTGCCCCCTGTGACCGACCGGTGCCCCCAGTGACCGCCCGGTGTCCCCGGTGAATGTCGAGCCCCGGCTGCTGCGCGCCTTCCTCGCCGTCGCCGACGAGCTCCACTTCACCCGCGCCGCCGCCCGGCTCTACGTCGCGCAGCAGGCGCTCAGCCGCGACATCCGGCGCCTGGAGCGGGAGCTCGGCACCGAGCTGTTCGGGCGGACCACGCGGCAGGTGACGCTCACCGCGGAGGGGGCCCGGCTGCTGCCGTACGCGCGGCGGGCGATCGAGGCGCAGGACGAGCTGCTCGCCGCGTTCGCGCGGCCCGCCGCCGAGGCCCGGCCGCTGCTCGTGGACGTCAACAGCCCCGGACTGGTGACCGAGCAGGTCCTCGCGCGGGCCAGGGAACTCGCCCCGGAGTGCGAGCTGATGGCCCGCTACGAGAGCGGCCTGACCGGGGCCGCCGCCGAACTGCTCGCCGGGCGGCTCGACATGTCCTTCGGCCGGTTCGCCGGACTCGATCCCGCGGTCCGCGAACGCCTGGTCCAGCAGCCCGTGCGCTACGAGCCGATGGCGGTCGTGCTGCCCGAGGACCACCCCCTGGCCGGGCTGGACGCCGTGCCGCTCGACCGGCTCGCGGGGGAGACGGTCTACGCGGGCGCGGGCAATCCCCGTACGCCGGAATGGACCGATCTGGCCCGGCGGTTGTTCGCCGGACGCGGCATCGAGATCGCGCCGCCCGCGCCACTCGCCGTCGGGCGCGAGGAATTCCGGCGGATCATGACCAAGTACCGGAATCCGGTTCTCACCGCGGTGGATTTTCCGGCCATGCCCGGCTCGGTGCTGCGGCCCCTCGTCGACCCGGTGCCGCTGTCTCCGGTGTCCCTTGTGTGGCTGAAGGGACGCAAACATCCGGGAATCCAGGCGGTCCGCGCCGCGGCGAGGGAACTGGCGGAGAGCGGAGGATGGCTCCGGCGGCCCGAGAATGGGTGGATACCGGCCACAGATGCACTCATCATGATGAGTCCCGACTGACACATGGACACGGCAGTCACTGCCGTGCGCTACATTCGTCGAGCGGGCGCAGTGTGGTAATGGGGGCGTTCGGATCGGGTGGGGGCCCGGTTCGGGACGACAAATACCCGACCGTCGCATACGCACCTGTGATCACGAATGAACATGTCCTGGGGGGATGTGCGTACGGTGGAGAACTGGCGAGAAGACGCCCTGCCCGGGCAGACCCATGATCCTCATGAGGTCACCGTTCAACTCGACGGCGCCGGGCGCCTGTTGGGCGAGATGATAGCCGCGGGCAGAATTCCGGCGGATGCGGGATCGCTGCGCGCTCCGGGGGACGACAAGGAAGTCCCCGTCTTCGTCGACGACTCGGGACGGCGCAGCCGTACCTTCCGGCGCGTCGGCGTGGCCCTGGGCCTGGCCTGCGCGGTGTACGCGGTCGTCATCGTGATCACGATGCTCTCCGGGAGTTCGAGCGCGCCGTGGCTGCCCGGACTCTCCGACGGCAAGAAGGCCTCGGACAAGGTCGACACCACTCCGCAGGGGCCCGCCGACTCCGCGTCGCCCACCACGCCGGCCGACCGCGTCGTGCCCGACCCGAGCGGCTCCGGCGCGACGCCCGGCGCCTCCGGCACGCCCGAGGCCGGTGCGTCGCCCTCGCCGGGCGCCGGCACGGACGACAAGAACGAGCCGGGCACCGGAACCACCGGCAAGCCGGGCAAGCCCACCGGCGGCTCGACCACGAAGCCCGCCGACCCCTCGACGCCCGCGGGCGGCGGCGGAAGCGCACCGACGACCGACCCGGCGACGCCGCCCACCGACCCCGAGACACCGGTCGACCCACCCGCGGACCCGCCCGCCGACACCACCACGGGCGGCGGCGGAACGGACACGGTCGCCGACGGCACCTCCGTGGCGCTCCCGGTCGAACTGAGTCCCGAGGGTCCGGTCGGCGAACCGTCCGCGTCGTTCCTCGCGTCCTAGAGACCGTTCCCGTGAGCTCCACGCGACACGGCCACCGCACCGTCCCCGGTCACCCACAGGGCCACGCCCACGGCCGGACCGCCGGCCATGTCCCCGGCCGCGCCCCGGCCCCGTCCGGCCGCGTCCCCGGCCCGTGTTCCCCGGCCGTGTATCCGCCCAAGTGCCCGCATAGCAGCGTTCAGTAGAGATGAGCGATCTGTAGAGATGTCCAACCGCTCCCGTTCCCGGCAGGCCGCCGCCCGTGCCCGAAGGCGCCGGCTCCCGCTGCGCTATCTCCTGCCCTCGCTGCTGCTCGTGGCGATGATCGCGATGCTCATGCTGCGCGGCTACGTGCACAGCGAGATCATGGCCGACCACCGCATCCGGCCCGAGGCCGCCACCGACCAGGTCCCCGAGAAGATCCTCGACGGCGGTCCGGTCATCGACACCCGCGAGGGGCAGGAGTCCAGCCGCTCCATCGACGACCACGAGCTGGTGCTCACCTTCGACGACGGGCCCGACCCGGAGTGGACCCCGAAGGTCCTCGACGTCCTGAAGAAGCACCACGCGCACGCCGTCTTCTTCGTCACCGGCACCATGGCCTCGCGCTACCCCGGCCTCGTGCAGCGCATGGTTGCCGAAGGCCACGAAGTCGGTCTGCACACCTTCAACCACCCGGACCTCTCCTACCAGTCGAAGAAGCGCATCGACTGGGAGCTGTCGCAGAACCAGCTGGCGCTCGAAGGCGCGGCGGGCGTGCGCACCTCCCTGTTCCGGCCGCCGTACTCCTCGTTCGCCGACGCCATGGACGACAAGTCGTGGCCGGTCACCCAGTACATCGGCTCGCGCGGCTACATCACGGTGGTCAACAACACCGACAGCGAGGACTGGAAGCGCCCCGGCGTAGACGAGATCATCCGGCGGGCCACCCCGCACGGCGGCAAGGGCGCCATCGTCCTGATGCACGACTCCGGCGGCAACCGCTCGCAGACCGTCGCAGCGCTCGACCGCTTCCTGCCCGACCTGCAGGGCAAGGGCTACAGGTTCCAGAACCTCACCGAGGCCCTCGACATCCAGAGCGCGCACACGCCCGTCAGCGGCGTGGAGCTGTGGAAGGGCAAGGCGTGGGTCTACGCGGTCCAGGCGTCGGAGAACATCACGGGCGTCCTGGTCGTCGGGCTCGCCGTCATCGGCGTCCTCGTCATGGGCCGCTTCGGCCTGATGCTGATCCTCTCCGCCCTCCACGCGCGCCGCGTGCGCCGCAAGGGCTTCGCGTGGGGTGTCCCGGTCACGGAGCCGGTCTCCGTCCTCGTACCGGCGTACAACGAAGCCAAGTGCATCGAGAACACCGTGCGTTCGCTGATGCTGAGCGAGCACCCCATCGAGGTCGTCGTCATCGACGACGGCTCCTCCGACGGCACCGCCCGGATCGTGGAGAACCTGCGGCTGCCGAACGTGCGCGTGGTGCGCCAGCACAACGCGGGCAAGCCCGCCGCGCTCAACCGGGGCCTCGCCAACGCCCGGTACGACCTGATCGTGATGATGGACGGCGACACCGTCTTCGAACCGGCGACGGTCCGCGAGCTGGTCCAGCCGTTCGGCGACGCGCGCGTGGGCGCCGTCGCGGGCAACGCCAAGGTGGGCAACAGGGATTCGCTGATCGGCGCCTGGCAGCACATCGAGTACGTGATGGGCTTCAACCTGGACCGCCGCATGTACGACATCCTGCGCTGCATGCCGACCATCCCGGGCGCGGTCGGTGCCTTCCGCCGCTCGGCCCTTGAACGCATCGGCGGCATGAGCGACGACACGCTCGCCGAGGACACCGACGTCACCATGGCGCTGCACCGCGACGGCTGGCGCGTCGTCTACGCCGAGAAGGCGCGGGCCTGGACCGAGGCCCCGGAATCCGTCCAGCAGCTGTGGTCGCAGCGCTACCGCTGGTCGTACGGCACCATGCAGGCCATCTGGAAGCACCGCCGCGCCCTGGTCGAGCGCGGCCCCTCCGGCCGCTTCGGGCGCGTCGGACTGCCGCTGGTCTCCCTGTTCATGGTCCTCGCACCGCTCCTCGCACCGCTGATCGACGTCTTCTTCCTGTACGGGGTCGTGTTCGGCCCGACCGAGAAGACGGTGGTCGCCTGGCTCGGCGTGCTCGCGATCCAGGCGGTCTGCGCGGCATACGCCTTCCGGCTCGACAAGGAAAAGATGACGCACCTCATCTCGCTGCCGCTGCAGCAGCTCCTGTACCGGCAGCTGATGTACGTGGTGCTGCTCCAGTCCTGGATCACCGCGCTCACCGGCGGCCGGCTGCGCTGGCAGAAGCTGCGCCGCACGGGGGCGGTCGGTTCCGCGCCGAGCGGCCTGCCGCAGCAGCGCACCACCTCGGTGTCCGGTGGCGACAGGAGGCCGGTGGCATGACGTACCCCAAGGAGCCCTCGGGGCAGGGCGGTTGGCCCGAGGCGGACGGCCAGGGCTGGCCGTCCGCGGCGCCGGGAGCGGCGCAGACCGACGCCTGGCCCACGGCCTCGGTGCCCGCGCGGACGGCCGAGCCGTTCGCCGGTGTGCCCCCGCAGCAGGACGGCACCCGCCCGCGGCCGTGGCCCGAGCCCCGGCCGCTGCCGGAGCCTCAGCGGCTGCCGGAGCCCGCGGTGCGGCCGGAGCCGCCGGTGCAGTCGGAGCCTCCGGCGCAGGCCAGGCCGAAGAAGCCCGGCCGTGACCGGTACCTCGACCTGCTGCGTTCCCTCGCGCTGGTCCGCGTCGTCGTCTACCACCTCTTCGGGTGGGCGTGGCTGACGATCGTGTTCCCGTCCATGGGCGTGATGTTCGCGCTCGCCGGATCACTGATGGCGCGCTCCCTCAAGCGGCCCGCGCTCAGCGTGATCCGCGGCCGCGTCCGCCGACTGCTGCCGCCGCTGTGGGCGTTCAGCGCGGTGGCGCTCGCCCTGCTGTTCGTCGGCGGCTGGAACCCGGGCAGCGACCCCGACACGGGTGGCGGCACCTGGGGCTGGCTCGACCTCGTCGACTACGTGTTCCCGTTCGCCGCGCCGTCCTTCCCGTGGGAGATCGCCAACCCGCCGGGATTCCTGGAGTCCACCTGGGCCGAGCAGGCGATCGGCCCGCTCTGGTACCTGCGGGCCTACCTGTGGTTCGTGTTCGCCTCACCGCTGCTGCTGTGGGCGTTCCGCAAGGTCCCGTGGGCGACGCTGTGCGCGCCGCTGGCCCTGACCGCGGTCGTCGGCACCGGGCTCGTCACCATTCCCGGCCGGACCGGCGAGGCCGTCACCGACTTCGCCGTCTACGGCAGCTGCTGGGTCCTCGGCTTCGCCCACCAGGAGGGGACGCTCGCCAAGGTGCCGCGCTACGCGGCGGTGTCCGGTGCGGCCCTGCTGATGGCCTTCGGCCTGTGGTGGGCGTCGGGGCACCTCACCGAGGAGGGCTGGAACCTCGACGAGATCCCGCTGGCCCAGGCGGCCTGGTCCCTCGGGTTCGTCGCCATCCTGCTCCAGTACGCCCCGTCCTGGCAGCAGTTGCCGGGCCGGCTCGCCCGCTGGGACCGGCTGGTGACGCTCGCCAACAACCGGGCCGTGACGATCTACCTCTGGCACAACATCCTCATCATGGCGACGTTCCCGCTGATCGACCGGCTCTACGAACTCCCTTTCATGGACGACCGGTTGAGCTCCGCGCTGGACTCGACGTACATGCTCTGGTCGCTCGTCCTCGTCTGGCCGCTGATCGCCCTGGCGATCCTGGGCACCGGCTGGATCGAGGACCTGGCGGCCAAGCGTTCGCCGCGGCTGTGGCCGGACGGGGGCGGCAAGGCGTCCGGGTCCAGGTCCGGCGGCACATCCAGGAAGAAGGGCAGGGGCAGGGCCCGCTGAAAGGGCTTGTGTCCGGAGGCTCCCTCCGGGTTCACTGGTCCGCACGGGGGACAGGGGACCAGGGGAACGGGGACGTGCAGCCATGACGCAGCCGCCGCAGGACGGTCAGGGATACGGATACGGCGGACCGCAGCAGCCGCCCCAACAGCCGCAACAGCCCGCGGGCCCGTACGGCGCCCCCGGTCCGTACGGGCCGCCGCCCGCCCAGGCCCCCGGCCCGTACGGCGGCGCCGACAATCCGTACGGCGGTGCGCAGCCCGCGCCCCCGGCACAGCCGCAGCCCTCGTACGGCTACGGCCAGCAGCAGCCGCCCGCCTACGGTCAACAGCCGCCGCAGTACGGCCAGTTCCCGCCCCCGCAACCGCCCGGCCAGCCCGGCGGCGGCCCGGGCGGCGGCAAGAAGAAGGGCGCTCTGATCGCGGCGGCCGTCGTGGTCGTCGCCGCGCTCGCCGGCGGCGGCTTCATGCTGGCCACCAGCGGCGACGACGGCGGCAAGGACAAGCCGGTCGCCAAGGAGAGCAGCGTCGTCGCGACGGGCAGCGTCGGCGGGCCTTCCGACGACCCCGTGGAGTCGGGCACCCCCACGTCCGAGGAATCGTTCAGCGACGAGCCCACCGACGACCCGTTCGCCGACGAGAGCGACGGGCCGGCCGAGCGCCCGGCGGGCTCCACCGGCTACCAGGGCCAGTGGCAGAACGACAAGGCGCAGACCCTCACCGTCGCCACCAAGATCACCTCGGGCAGCGGCAAGGGGAAGTACCGCGTCTCCTACATCGACGCGGGCGGCAAGGGCATCTGCAGCGGCATCGGCCAGCCCATGAGCGGTAACGGCTTCCGGATCGCGGTCTCCTGCGTCGGCAAGGACACCGGCAAGGAGGTCTTCGCGGCGAACCTGACGCAGTCCTCCGATGTCGTCACCCTCAAGTGGGACAAGGGCGGATCGGCCGTGAAGCTTCCGTGGGCGGGCGGCGGGGCCGGCTGAGCCACCCCGCGCGAAGCTCCGCCCCAAGCCTCACCACCGCTCCGCCGGTCGGGTGAGAGCAACGTTCCCCGCCGGTCACTCCACGGCACAGTCCGGAAATTTGGCCTCCCTACCTTCGGTCGCATCAGCAGCGAACCGTGACCTGGAGGCGTGATGGCTGCCCGAAGCCGGAGTTGGATCGAACGGTGGGATCCCGAGGACGAGGCGTTCTGGGAGGAGACGGGCGCCAAGGTCGCCCGGCGCAACCTCGTCTTCTCCATCCTGTCCGAGCACATCGGGTTCTCCATCTGGAGCCTGTGGTCGGTGATGGTCCTGTTCATGGGCCCCGAGTACGGCATCGACCCGGCGGGGAAGTTCTTCCTCGTCTCGATGGCCACCCTCGTCGGGGCCTTCGCCCGCGTGCCCTACACCTTCGCGGTCGCGGTCTTCGGCGGCCGCAACTGGACGGTGGTCTCGGCGAGCATGCTGCTGATCCCGTCGATCGCGGCGTTCGTGGTGATGGAGCCGGGCACCTCGTACAGCACGTTCATGATCTGTGCGGCGCTCACCGGCGTCGGCGGCGGCAACTTCGCCTCCTCCATGACGAACATCAACTCCTTCTACCCGCTGAAGAAGAAGGGCTGGGCGCTCGGCCTGAACGCGGGCGGCGGCAACATCGGCGTCCCCGTCGTCCAGCTCGTCGCGCTCGCCGTCATCGGCGCGAGCGGCGGCCCGCGTGTGCTGCTCGGCATCTACATCCCGCTGATCGTCGTGGCGGCGGTGCTCTCGGCGCTGTTCATGGACAACCTGGCGACGGTCAAGAACGACACCGGCGCCGCGAAGGACGCGGTGCGGGACACCCACACCTGGATCATGTCGTTCCTGTACATCGGCACGTTCGGCTCGTTCATCGGCTACTCGTTCGCCTTCGGTCTCGTGCTCCAGACCCAGTTCGGCCGTACGCCGCTGCAGGCCGCGTCGATCACCTTCATCGGTCCGCTGCTCGGTTCGCTGATCCGGCCCGTCGGCGGCAAGCTCGCCGACCGCTTCGGCGGGGCCCGCATCACGCTGTGGAACTTCGCGGCGATGGCGATCGCGACGGCCGTGGTCACCCTCGCCTCGGTCCAGAAGTCGCTGCCGCTGTTCACCGTCGCGTTCATCCTGGTGTTCGTGCTCAGCGGCCTCGGCAACGGCTCCACGTACAAGATGATCCCGGGCATCTTCCAGGCCAAGGCGGTCGGCATGGGTCTCACGGGGGAGGCGGCGGCCGCGTACGGGCGACGGCTCTCCGGTGCCTCGATGGGACTGATCGGCGCGGTCGGCGCGCTCGGCGGGCTCGGCATCAACCTGGCCTTCCGCCAGTCCTTCCAGACGGCCGGCACCGGCACCGGCGCCTTCGTCACCTTCCTCGTCTTCTACGGGGTGTGCTTCGTGGTGACGTGGTCCGTATACCTTCGCCGTTCGGCCGCGCGCTCGGCCGCCGTCCCGACCGCGGAGACGAAGCCGCAGCTCAGCTACGCCGAGGTGTGAGGGATATCCCCGTAACACGCACGCAATCACGTCGATCCGGGTCTGTCATGGAGCATTGACAGGCTCGGACGACGCCACGCTGTCACCGGGCGTGTACGGGACGACCGTCGAGCGGGACGAGAACCAGCATGTACGACGAACAGCAGGCCGCCGGGGCCGAGCGGCCCCCGGCCCACGGTCCGCTCGCGGGCTTCACCGTCGGGGTGACGGCCGCGCGCCGGGCCGACGAACTGGGCGCGCTGCTCCAGCGGCGCGGCGCCTCGGTGCTGCACGCGCCCGCCCTGCGGATCGTGCCGCTCGCCGACGACAGTGAACTCCTCGCGGCCACCAAGGAGTTGATGGACAACGCGCCGGACGTGGTGGTGGCGACGACCGCGATCGGCTTCCGCGGCTGGGTCGAGGCGGCGGACGGCTGGGGTCTGGGGGACGCCCTGCTCGCCCGCCTCGCCGGTGTCGAACTCCTCGCGCGGGGGCCCAAGGTGAAGGGCGCGATCCGCGCCGCGGGCCTCACCGAGGAGTGGTCGCCGTCCTCGGAGTCGATGGCCGAGGTGCTCGAACGGCTCCTGGCGGAAGGGGTGGAGGGCCGCCGCGTCGCCATCCAGCTGCACGGCGAACCGCTGCCCGGCTTCGTGGAGGCCCTCAGGGAGGCGGGCGCGGAGGTCGTCGGCGTCCCCGTCTACCGTTGGATGCCGCCCGAGGACATAGGGCCGGTGGACCGGCTCCTGGACGCGACCGTGTCCCGCGGCGTGGACGCGCTGACGTTCACCTCGGCCCCGGCGGCGGCCTCGCTGCTGAACCGCGCGGAGGAGCGCGGCCTGCTGCCCGAGCTCCTGTCGGTCCTGCACCACGACGTCGTGCCCGCCTGCGTGGGCCCGGTGACCGCGCTGCCGCTGCAGGCGCGCGGTATCACCACGGTGCAGCCGGAGCGGTTCCGGCTCGGGCCGCTGGTGCAGCTGCTCTGCGTCGAACTGCCCTCCCGCGCCCGTACATTGCCGATAGCGGGCCACCGGATGGAGATCCGCGGGCACGCCGTCCTGGTCGACGGGGCGCTGCGCCCGGTGCCGCCCGCCGGCATGTCCCTGCTGCGGGCGCTCGCGCGGCGGCCCGGCTGGGTGGTGGCCCGCGCGGAGCTGCTGCGCGCGCTGCCCGGCTCCGGCAAGGACGAGCACGCGGTGGAGACGGCGATGGCCCGGCTCAGGTCGGCCCTGGGCGCGCCGAAGCTGATCCAGACCGTGGTGAAGCGGGGCTATCGGCTGGCCCTCGATCCGGCGGCGGACGCGAAGTACTCCGTGGGTTAGGGGGGCCTGGTTCGTCGCGGGCTGACGGCCGGTGGGGCCTCTCGCGCAGTTCCCCGCGCCCCTGGAGCGAGCTTCGCCCGCCCAGGGGAGCCCCCCGACATGAGTCCCCGCCGCCGCCTCGTACCGTACGCACATGCTGATCACACCCGACATCGAACTGCGCCGCGCCGAAGCCGCCGACGCCCAGGCCCTCGTCGACGCGGTGATCCGCAACAAGGACCACATGCGGGCGACCGAGCCCTACCGCGCCCCGGACTACTACACGGCGAAGGCGCAGGAGGAGCGGATCACCTCGGCGAACGGTGTGGTCTGGCTGCTGTTCGAGGGGGAGCGGGTGGTCGGCCGCGTGGAACTCAGCGGCATCGTCCGCGGCCCGCTGTGCGGCGGGAGCGTCGGCTACTGGGTCGACGGCGACTACCGGGGCCGCGGCCTGATCCCCGCCGCCGTCGAGGAGGTCGCCCGCGAGGCCCGCGACGAGCTCGGCCTGCACCGTCTGGAGGCCGGCACCCTCGTCGACAACACGGCGTCCCAGCGGGTGCTCGCCAAGTGCGGTTTCGAGCGGTTCGGGCTGGCGCCGGGGTTCCTCCACATCGACGGCGCGTGGCGCGACCACATCCTCTTCCAGCGGCTCCTGCACGACGATCCGCCCCCGCACATTCCCAAGTAAAGGCGGGGCAGGCACTGTAGAGGACATGGCAGCAGTACCCACAGGGCCCCCCCACCCGTCTCGCCCCCCTCTCTGGGAGCTGCGGTTCGACTCCGGACGCCTCTGCCTGGATCTGGTCGCCACCGCACACCCCGACGAACGCCTCACCTCCCCCGAGCGGCTGCGCGCCTGGCTGACGGGCGCCGGTCTCGTCCCACCGGGCACCGACCTCACCGTGCCGCATTCCTGGCTCGCCGCCTTCCGTGAACTGCGCCTCCACATCGGCCAGTTGGTCGGCGGCGAACTCGCGAACCGCCCCGCGCCCGCGGCCCTGGAACGCGTCAACCTGCTCGCTCGCGCCGCCCCGCCCACCCCCTGCGCGGTCCGCACCGCGGAGGGCACCCTCGTCCGCTCGCTGTACGCCGAGCCCGGCTGCCCGGCGCTGCTCGCGGCCGTCGCCCGCGACGCCGTGGACCTCCTCACGGACCCCGCCGTGCGCGGCGCCCTGCGCCAGTGCGAGGGCGACAACTGCCCCATCGTCTATCTCGACACCTCGCGCGGCCGGCGCCGCCGCTGGTGCTCCAGCGAGGTCTGCGGCAACCGGGAGCGGGTGGCCAGGCACCGGCGGAGGGCGGCACTGGCCCGGGCGTGACCTCGGTCACCTCAACTCCCTTTGAACATCGGCGCGTTCGTCTACGTATCACCGTCGTGAGCCCAGCCAGAGGACATGGCCGAACTGGGGACACCGGAGGTAGGCGTGCGCAAGGATTCCGCCGTGGCCGATGAACGCCCGTCCCGGGCCCGACATCGTGCGCCGCGGCCCCCTGAGCCGGACGAGGAGCTGATGCGCGCGCTCTACGCCGAGCACGCGCGCCCTCTGCTCGCCTATGTGCTCCGACTGGTGGCGGGGGACCGGCAGCGCGCGGAGGACGTCGTGCAGGAGACGCTCATCCGTGCCTGGAAGAACGCCGGTCAGCTCAACCGTGCGACCGGTTCGGTACGCCCCTGGCTGGTGACGGTCGCCCGGCGCATCGTCATCGACGGCCACCGCAGCCGGCAGGCCCGGCCGCAGGAGGTCGATCCGTCGCCGCTGGAGGTCATCCCCGCGGAGGACGAGATCGACAAGGCGCTGTGGCTGATGACGCTGTCCGATGCCCTGGAGGACCTGACCCCGGCCCACCGGGAAGTGCTCGTGGAGACCTACTTCAAAGGGCGTACGGTCAATGAGGCGGCCGAGACGCTCGGCATCCCCAGCGGAACGGTGCGCTCGCGGGTGTTCTACGCCCTGCGTTCCATGAAGCTGGCGCTGGAGGAGCGGGGGGTGACGGCATGACATCGGCGTACGGACCGTACGGACAGGAGCCGACGGGCCCGACGGGCGACGTGCACGAGGCCGTCGGCGCCTACGCGCTCGGCATCCTCGACGACGCCGAAGCCACCACGTTCGAGGCCCACTTGGCGACCTGCGAGCGGTGCGCCCGGCAGCTGGAGGAGTTCGCGGGCATGGAGCCGATGCTCGCCGCCCTCGCCGATCTCCCGCCGGGCCGCGGCACCCCGGCCGTCGGCGCCTCCCTCGCGGCCCGGCCGAGCCCGGATCTCGCCCGGACCCTCGTCGACGAGGTGGCCCGCACCCGCACCCGCAAGCGCCGCCGCGGCCTCTACCTGGTGGCGGCCGCCGCGGCCCTGATCATCGGCGGCCCGCTGACGGTGATGGCCGCGACCGACGACGGCGGCGGCGGAAACGTCGCGGCGCACTCCACCAGCCCCGCCAAGGACGCCTTCGCGCACATCACCGACAAGGTGAAGGCCACCGACGCCACCACGAACGTGAGCGCGACGGTCGGCATGGAGAAGAAGGCGTGGGGCACGCACACGGTCCTGGAGCTGAAGAACGTGAAGGGCCCGCTCAAGTGCTCCCTCGTCGCGGTCGGCAAGAACGGCGAGCGCGAGACGGTCACCACCTGGGCCGTTCCCAAGTGGGGTTACGGCATCGAGAGCAGCACCCACGAGGACGCCAGGTACCCGCTCTACGTGCACGGCGGCGCGGCCTTCACCCGCGACCAGATCGACCACTTCGAGGTCGAGACGCTCGACGGGAAGCGGCTCGTGGAGGTGAACGCGTGAGAAGCCGGGTGACCGGTATGCGCCGCACGTAGCTTCCCCGGGCCCCTTTCGCGTACCTTTGACGGCTGCCCAGCACGTCAGAAGGGGGCCCGGTGGCCGCTCAGGCTCAGCACGATTCAGCGGTGCACGCGGATAACGCGGACGACATGAGTGCGGAATCGATCGACTCGATCCGCGACCGCGAGATCGGCGTCGAACAGAAGCATCTCGACGCCGTGTACCACCGCCTCGAGGAGAAGATCCACGAGGCGGAGTTCCTCATGGACGACGCCGCCAAGCGCGGCCAGGTCGGCACCCCCGGCGCTCTCGCCGAGCGCGACGCCCAGGTCTTCCGGGCGGGCATCCACCTCAACCGTCTCAACAACGAGTTCGAGGACTTCCTCTTCGGCCGCATCGACCTGCTCCTCGGCAAGGACGGCAAGAAGGGCCCGGACGGCGCGTACACGGCGGTCGAGCCCGCCGAGGGCGCCGTCCGCGAGAACAACACGGCGGACATCGCCGAGACCCTGCACATCGGCCGCATCGGTGTCCTGGACGCGGACTACTCGCCGCTCGTCATCGACTGGCGCGCTCCCGCGGCCGCACCTTTCTACCGCTCCACGCCGGTGGACCCGGGCCGCGTCGTGCGCCGCCGCGTCATCCGCTCCAAGGGCCGCAGGGTCCTCGGCGTCGAGGACGACCTGATGCGCCCGGAGCTCACCGCGTACCTGAACGGGGCCGCGCTCCCCGCGGTCGGTGACGGCGCCCTCATGGCCGCCCTCGGTCAGGCCCGCAGCCACTCGATGCGCGACATCGTCGCCTCCATCCAGGCCGAACAGGACCTGGTCATCCGGGCCCCCGCCGCCTCGGTGACGTACGTCGAGGGCGGTCCCGGCACCGGCAAGACGGCGGTCGCCCTGCACCGCGCCGCGTACCTGCTCTACCAGGACCGCCGCCGGTACGCGGGCGGCATCCTGATCGTCTCGCCCACGCCCCTGCTCGTCGCGTACACGGAGGGCGTGCTCCCGTCGCTCGGCGAGGAGGGCCAGGTCGCGATCCGCGCGGTGGGCTCCCTGGTCGACGGCGCGGAGGCCACGGAGTACGACAGCCCGGCCGTCGCCCGCGTCAAGGGCTCCTCGCGCATGCTGAAGGTGCTGCGCAAGGCGGCGCGGGGCGCGCTGGAGTCGGGGCGCCCCGCGCCGGCCGCGCAGGAGCAGCTGGCGTTCGGCGAGGAGGACGAGACCCCCGCGCCCCAGGGCACCCCCACCCGGCTCCGCGTGGTCGCCTTCGGCCGCCGCCTGGAACTGGACGCCGAGCAGCTGAACCGCATCCGCCAGTCGGCGCTCGGCGGTACCGCCCCGGTCAACCACCTGCGCCCCCGCGCCCGCAAGCTCCTCCTGGACGCGCTGTGGTCGCAGTCCGGCTCGGCGGGCCGGCACACGGACCCCGAGCTCGCCGCCGAGCTGCGCTCCTCCTTCGACGAGGACATCACGAGCGAGGACGACTTCATCGCCTTCCTCGACGCGTGGTGGCCGGAACTGACGCCCCGCGCGGTCCTCACGGCCATGGCCGACGAGAGACGCCTGGGCCGCTGGGCCCGCCGCATCCTGAACCCGGGAGAGGTCCGCAAGCTGGCCCGCTCCCTGAAGCGCGAGGCGTACTCCGTCCACGACGTGGCGCTCCTCGACGAACTGAACTCCGTCCTCGGCGCCCCGGCCCGCCCCCGGCGCAAGCGCGAGTACGACCCGCTCGACCAGCTCACCGGTCTGGAGGAGCTGATGCCCGTACGGGAGGAGACCCAGTACGAGCGTGCCGAGCGCCTCGCGCAGGAGCGGACCGAGTACGCGCACGTCATCGTCGACGAGGCGCAGGACCTCACCCCCATGCAGTGGCGGATGGTCGGCCGCCGCGGGCGGCACGCGACGTGGACGATCGTCGGTGACCCGGCCCAGTCGTCGTGGTCGACCCCGGACGAGGCTGCCGAGGCCCGCGACGAGGCCCTCGGCTCCCGGCCCCGGCGCCGCTTCGAGCTGACCGTGAACTACCGCAACCCGTCGGAGATCGCGGAGCTGGCCGCGAAGGTGCTGGCGCTCGCGATGCCCGGCTCCACGTCCCCGTCGGCGGTCCGCTCCACGGGCGTGGAGCCCCGCTTCACGGTCGTGCGGGACAGGCTCGGCGACACGGTCCGCGAGGAGGCCGCGCGCCTCCTGGACCGGGTCGACGGCACCGTCGGCGTGGTCGTGGCGATGAACCGCCGCAGGGAGGCGGCCCGTTGGCTCGCCGAGCTCGGCGACCGCGTCGTCGCCCTCGGCTCGCTGGAGGCCAAGGGCCTGGAGTACGACGCCACGATCGTGGTCTCCCCGGCCGAGATCGCCGACGAGTCCCCGGCGGGTCTGCGGGTCCTGTACGTGGCCCTGACCCGGGCGACCCAGCAGCTCACGGTGGTCTCCGCGGAACGTGACGCACCGGACGCGGACGGGGTCCCGGACCTGCTGCGTGACTGACCCTTGTCTCCGTAGTTCTCGGTGTTACCGTTGATGACGGCACCGGCTCGATCCAAGCCCCCGGGCCCAACCTTCGTCCCTCAGAGGGACCACTTGCCGCGAGGCGAGCATGGCGGGTCGGTGTCGTAGACGTCAGAGAGAGGCCCACGTCACAGAAGTGACGTGGGCCTCTTTCTGTTCTCCCGAACTTCTCGTATGGTGGAAACCAGTTTCCAAAAGCGGGATGAACGTAAGGTTCAAAATCCGATGCGACTACCACGTACTCGGCGGTAGGTGCGACCATCGGACAGCAATAGCTACACGGTGAAAGCAGAGGAAGTCGGCCATGGCAACGGCGCCCAGCGTCTCCTACTCGAACACGGTCCGGTTGGAGGTGCCCGCGAGCGGCACCGCGGTCTCCCAGATCACCACGGCCGTCGAGTCCCGCGGAGGCTCGGTGACCGGCCTCGACGTCACGGCGTCCGGCCACGAGAAGCTGCGGATCGACGTCACGATCGCGGCGACCTCCACGACGCACGCCGACGAGATCGTCGAGCAGCTGCGCGGCATCGAGGGTGTGACGCTCGGCAAGGTCTCCGACCGTACGTTCCTCATGCACCTCGGCGGCAAGATCGAGATGCAGTCCAAGCACCCCATCCGCAACCGTGACGACCTCTCCATGGTCTACACGCCGGGTGTGGCGCGCGTCTGCATGGCGATCGCGGAGAACCCCGAGGACGCCCGCCGTCTGACGATCAAGCGCAACACGGTTGCGGTCGTGACGGACGGTTCCGCGGTCCTCGGCCTCGGCAACATCGGCCCGATGGCCGCCATGCCGGTCATGGAGGGCAAGGCGGCCCTCTTCAAGCGCTTCGCCGACATCGATGCCTGGCCGATCTGCCTGGACACCCAGGACACCGACGCCATCGTCGAGATCGTCAAGGCGATCGCCCCGGGCTTCGCGGGCATCAACCTGGAGGACATCTCCGCGCCCCGCTGCTTCGAGATCGAGGCCCGCCTGCGCGAGGCCCTCGACATCCCCGTCTTCCACGACGACCAGCACGGCACCGCGATCGTCGTCCTCGCCGCGCTCACGAACGCACTTCGCGTCGCGGGCAAGGCAATTGGGGACATTCGAGTCGTCATGTCGGGCGCCGGCGCGGCCGGTACCGCCATCCTCAAGCTGCTCCTCGCGGCGGGCGTCAAGAACGCGGTCGTGGCCGACATCCACGGCGTCGTGCACGCCGACCGCGAGGACCTGAAGGACGCCGACAAGGACTCGCCGCTGCGCTGGATCGCGGACAACACCAACCCCGAGGGCCTCACCGGCACGCTCAAGGAAGCGGTCGTCGGTGCGGACGTCTTCATCGGCGTCTCGGCGCCGAACGTGCTGAACGGCGACGACGTCGCGGCCATGGCCGAGGGAGCCATCGTGTTCGCGCTCGCGAACCCGGACCCCGAGGTCGACCCCGCGATCGCCCGTGAGACGGCGGCCGTCGTGGCCACGGGCCGCTCCGACTTCCCGAACCAGATCAACAACGTCCTGGTCTTCCCCGGCGTCTTCCGCGGCCTGCTCGACGCCCAGTCGCGCACGGTCAACACGGACATGATGCTGGCCGCCGCGACGGCCCTCGCGGACGTCGTCGGCGAGGACGAGCTCAACCCGAACTACATCATCCCGAGCGTCTTCAACGACAAGGTCGCGGGTGCTGTGGCGGGGGCCGTGCGCGACGCCGCGAAGCGTGCCGGTGCGGCTGTGACGGGCGCCACGAGCGCCTGAGGCCCGGCGCGTCGCGGAATGCGGCGCCCTGGCGGGCCCTCTAGGGTGGCCGGGAAGCAGGCCCCCGGCCCGCCCGGTCCCAGGGCGGTGGCGCTGTCCGTGTGACCCCCACGGGTGCCGGATTGGCTTTACCGCCGCTGGTGGGGGCAGGATGCGTCTTCGGGCGCGAGGGTTCGGACGACGGACCCGGGTCCTGGGCCTGACCGAGACCCTGGCAGCATCGGCTTCGCTGTTGCCCAACATGCGGCCTTGAGCCGCATGGCACGCCTCAACGGCAAGAAGAACACGGGAGTACAAACATGAACCGCAGTGAGCTGGTGGCCGCGCTGGCCGACCGCGCCGAGGTGACCCGCAAGGACGCCGACGCCGTGCTGGCCGCGTTCGCCGAGACCGTCGGCGAGATCGTTGCCAAGGGCGACGAGAAGGTCACCATCCCCGGCTTCCTGACCTTCGAGCGCACGCACCGTGCCGCTCGCACCGCTCGTAACCCGCAGACCGGCGAGCCGATCAACATCCCGGCCGGTTACAGCGTGAAGGTCTCCGCGGGCTCGAAGCTCNCGGAGTCGTTGATCCCGATCACCGGACAGCCGGTCTTCAGCGCGAAGTCCATCACCTTCATGATCTTCTGCCCGAACACCTCGCCCAGCGCCCCGCCGAAGACCGTGAAGTCCTGCGAGAACACCGCCACCGGCCGGCCGTCGACCGTGCCGTAACCGGTCACCACACCATCGCCGTACGGCTTGTTGGCCTCCAGCCCGAAATCCGTCGAGCGGTGCCGCGCGAACTCGTCCAGCTCCACGAACGAGTCCTCGTCCATCAGCAGATCGATCCGCTCACGCGCCGTCAACTTGCCCTTCGCATGCTGCTTCTCGACCGCACGCGCCGAACCCGCATGCGTCGCCTCACCGATCCTGCGCCGCAGATCCTCGATCTTCCCAGCGGTCGTGTGAATGTCGGGCTTCGCCGTCTGTGCGGCCTCTTCCAACTCGGACATCGGGATGCGGCTCCCTGCCTGAACGTTTCGTGGGGTGGGGGACGGTGCGGTGGGGCTACTGACTCGTAGCGTAGTGGCGCGAATACGGCTCGGCAGTGCGGCGTTTGCCACACCTACTCTGGGTTGCATGACGCCGCGAGATGGTTCAGACGTGCACGACAACCGCTGGTCGGACTTGGATCGGCCGCCGCTGGCGCAGGCCGGCCTGCGCCGCTCCCTCGTCCGCGGCGACGGCCTGTGGTCGTCCGTGGAGGTGGTTCCCCGTACGGGCTCCACGAACACGGACCTCGTGGCGCGGGCCGCCTCCGGCGCGGCGAAGGAAGGTGCCGTGCTCGTCGCCGAGGAGCAGAGCGCGGCCCGCGGCCGGCTCGACCGGCGGTGGACGGCGCCGCCGCGCTCGGGTCTCTTCTTCTCCGTACTGGTCAAGCCCGGGGAGCACGAGGTGCCGGTCGAGCGGTGGGGCTGGCTGCCGCTGCTCGCCGGGGTCGCGCTCGCCACCGGCCTGTCCGCGTCGGCCGGGGTCGACACCGGGCTGAAGTGGCCCAACGATCTGCTGCTCACGGTGGACGGCGAGGAGCGCAAGGCCGCGGGGATCCTCGCCGAGCGGGCCGGGGCGGACAGCGTCGTGGTCGGGATCGGGCTCAACGTCACGCTGCGCGCGGACGAGCTGCCGGTGCCCACGGCGGGGTCGCTGGCGCTGGCCGGGGCGAAGATGACGGACCGGGAGCCGTTGCTGCGGGCCGTGCTGCGGTCGTTCGAGCGGTGGTACCTGCGGTGGTGTGCGGCGGAGGGTGATCCGGTGCTGTCCGGGCTGCAGGAGACGTACGCGGCGGGGTGCGCGACGCTGGGGCGGTCCGTGCGGGCGATGTTGCCGGGGGACCGGGATCTGGTGGGGGAGGCGGTCGCGGTGGACGGCGACGGGCGGCTGGTGATCGCCGGGGCCGACGGTGGCCGGGAGGCTGTGGGCGCCGGGGACATCGTGCACCTGCGGCCCGCGTAGGGGTTCGCCTTCTCGTCTGCCGGGTGCGGTTGTTTCGCGGGTGCGGCCCGGTGGGGCTTCTCGCGCAGTTCCCCGCGCCCCTGGATGCGAGCTCCGCTCGCCCAGGGGAAGCTGCGCGAAGCGCATGCTTTCAGGGGCGCGGGGAACCGCGCGACCGGCCGCACCCCACCCGGGCTCGCCGGCGGCAGCCCACCCGCACCCCCATTAGGCGGAACCCCGTTCCGAACGGAGTGACCTGGGGCACAAGGGCTGCCGTAGAGTTGAGGCCGGTCGATACCTGACCGCGGCAGATCGGAAGGGCAGCAGGCGTGACCGTCGACGACTCGGGCTCCGGCACGGGTGGCCAAGGCGACCCCGGGAAGTCGGAAGGGGCGGGAGAAGAGGCAGAGGATCCTCTCGCTCTGCGGCTCGAAGGGCTCATCCTGGGCGCCGAGCGCCGCTACACCCCGTTCCAGGCGGCCCGCAGCGCGGGCGTCTCCATGGAGCTGGCCTCCCGCTTCTGGCGGGCCATGGGCTTCGCCGACATCGGGCAGGCCAAGGCGCTGACCGAGGCGGACGTGCTGGCGCTGCGCCGGCTCGCCGGTCTCGTGGAGGCCGGGCTGCTCAGCGAGGCCATGGCGGTGCAGGTGGCCCGGTCGACCGGGCAGACCACCGCCCGGCTCGCCGAGTGGCAGATCGATTCGTTCCTGGAGGGGCTGACCGAGCCCCCGGAACCCGGGATGACCCGCACCGAGGTCACGTACCCGCTGATGGAGCTGCTCCTGCCCGAGCTGGAGGAGTTCCTCGTCTACGTGTGGCGGCGGCAGCTGGCCGCCGCGACCGGCCGGGTCGTCCAGGCCGGGGACGACGAGGAGATGGTGGACCGGCGGCTCGCCGTCGGCTTCGCCGACCTGGTCGGGTTCACGCGCCTGACGCGCCGGATGGAGGAGGAGGAGCTCGGCGAGCTCGTCGAGGCCTTCGAGACCACTGCCGCCGACCTGGTCGCCGCGAACGGCGGGCGGCTCATCAAGACGCTCGGCGACGAAGTGCTCTTCGCCGCCGACGACGCGGGCGTCGCCGGTGAGATCGCGCTGCGGCTCATCGAGACCATGAGCAACGACGAGACCATGCCCGAGCTGCGCGTCGGGATGGCCTTCGGGACCGTGACGACCCGGATGGGCGACGTCTTCGGCACCACCGTGAACCTCGCCAGCCGGCTGACGTCGATAGCGCCCAAGGACAACGTGCTCGTCGACGGCGCCTTCGCCGCCGAAGTGATCCGGACCGGGGACGCGCCGACGTCGGAGGCCGAGGCCGCCGTCGAGGCGCAGAAGGCCGAGGCCGAGGGCGTCGAGCCGCCCTCGTACCGGTTCGCGCTGCAGCCCATGTGGCAGCGCCCCGTGCGCGGTCTGGGTGTCGTGGAGCCCTGGACGCTGACCCGGCGCAGCTGACACCCTCCGGTTAACGTCAGTTAACCGGAGGTGCGGGTCGGTCATGGGTGATGAGCAGCGGCGGTTCGGGGAGTTCGTCGGCGTACGGCGGCACGGTGACGAGACGGTCGGCACGGTCGCCGAGCTGGTGCTCGACCGGCCGAAGGCGATGAACGCCGTGTCCAGCGACATGGCCAGGTCCATCGGCGCGGCGTGCGAGGCGCTGGCCGGCGACCGGGACGTGCGGGTCGTCGTCGTCACGTCCAGCAACGAGCGGGCCTTCTGCGTCGGCGCCGACCTGAAGGAGCGCAACTCCTTCTCCGACGCCGAGCTGGTGCGCCAGCGGCCCGTGGCGCGGGCCGCCTACACCGGCGTACTGGATCTGCCGATGCCGACGATCGCCGCCGTGCACGGATTCGCGCTCGGCGGCGGGTTCGAGCTGGCCCTCGCGTGCGACCTGATCGTGGCCGACGAGACGGCCGTGGTCGGGCTGCCCGAGGTGTCGGTCGGCGTCATCCCCGGCGGCGGCGGTACGCAGCTGCTGCCGCGCCGGGTCGGGGCCGCGCGGGCCGCCGAGCTGATCTTCTCGGCGCGGCGGGTGGCGGCCGCGGAGGCCGGTGGCATCGGGCTCGTGGACCAGGTGGTGGGCGCCGGGCAGGACCGGGACGAGGCCCTCGCGCTCGCCGCCCGGATCGCCGCCAACTCGCCCGTCGGGCTGCGCGCCGCCAAGCGGGCGCTGCGGCTCGGGCACGGGCTCGACCTGCGGGCAGGACTTGAGGTCGAGGACGCGGCGTGGCGGTCGGTGGCGTTCTCCGGAGACCGGGCCGAGGGGGTGGCCGCCTTCAACGAGAAGCGCGCGCCGCGGTGGCCCGGGGAGTGAGCCGACGCCGGTGCGGGGCACCGGTACGGGCGTACACAATTCACCGTAATGCCGGAAACCTCCCTAGTCTGGAGTAATGGGAGAGGATGTCCGGCTGCGGGCCGTCGTGACGCTCGCGCAGGGCATGGCCGCCGCGCAGTCTCCGCGCGACACCTGGCGGGCGGCCGCGCTCGGGGCCTGCCACGCGCTGTCGGGGAACTTCGCCGCACTGTCCGTGTGGGAGCGCGACCGCGGGAGGCTGCGGGTCCTCGTGAACGTGGGGGAGCGGGCCGCGGGGGAGGAGGAGTTCCCCGAGGACGAGACGTATCCGGTGCACCGCTTCCCGGAGATCACCGAGTTTCTGCACGAGCGGTGGGCGGGCGGCGGCGAGCCGAACGCGTGGGTGGAGACCGCCGCCGGTCCGGTCGAGCGCGCCGGTTACTGCCATCAGCGGGTCGCCGCGCTGCGTCGCCGGGGGCGCGGGTGCTGTGTCGTCGCGCCCGTCGTGCTGCACGGGCGGGCCTGGGGCGAGCTGTACGTGGCGCGGCCGCGCGGGGCGTCCGTGTTCGGGGCCGGGGACGCCGACTTCGCGACCGTGCTGGCCTCGGTCGTCGCGGCCGGCATCGCGCAGACCGAGCGGCTGGAGGAGGCGCGGCGGCTCGCGTTCACGGACGCGCTGACCGGGCTCGCCAACCGGCGGGCCGTCGACATACGGCTCGACGAGGCGGTGGAGCGGCACCGGGCGGACGGCGCCGTCGTCAGTCTCGTGGTCTGCGACCTGAACGGCCTCAAGCGGGTCAACGACACCCTCGGGCACGCGATCGGGGACCGGCTCCTCGAACGGTTCGGGTCCGTCCTCTCGCTGTGCGGGGCCATGCTGCCGGGCGCGCTCGCCGCGCGGCTCGGCGGCGACGAGTTCTGCCTCCTCGCCGTCGGGCCCTCGGCCGACGAGGTGGCCCGGGTGGGCGACGAAGTCTGTTCCCGGGCAGGGGAGTTGGAGCTCGGGGAAGGGGTGGCCGTCGGGATCGCCTCGACCGGCGATCCGATCGGTCCCGTACGCAGCGCGCGCCGCCTCTTCCGGCTCGCGGACGCCGCCCAGTACAAGGCGAAGGCGCTGCGCGCCGCGAAGCCGGTGATCGCCGGGCGGGACGGCGGCCTGGACGACCCGGTGGTCCGGCTCGCCGACGCGCCCCCGCCGGTGAGCGGGGAGGGCGAGCGGCGACGGATCCGCGGGGGCCGGGACCGTTAGCGCGCGACACCGGTTCAGTAAGGGGCTCTCCTTCAACTCGGTCGTGACATCTGGAGATTCACTGCGTACGCTCCTGAATATGGATATGCACACTGTGGTGCTGGGGACGGCCGGGGCCACCGCCGCCGATGTCGTCGCCGTCGCACGCCGTAACGCCCGGATCGAACTCTCCGGGGAAGCGGTCGCCGCGCTCACCGCGGCCCGCGAGATCGTCGACGCGCTCGCCGCGAAGCCGGAGCCCGTCTACGGCGTCTCCACCGGGTTCGGCGCGCTCGCCTCCCGGCACATCAGCACCGAGCTCCGTGCCCAGCTGCAGCGCAACATCGTGCGCTCGCACGCCGCCGGAATGGGCCCGCGCGTGGAGCGCGAGGTCGTGCGCGCGCTGATGTTCCTGCGCCTGAAGACCGTCTGCTCCGGGCACACCGGGGTGCGGCCCGAGGTCGCGCAGACGATGGCGGACGTGCTGAACGCCGGGATCACGCCGGTCGTCCACGAGTACGGCTCCCTGGGCTGCTCCGGCGACCTCGCCCCGCTCAGCCACTGCGCGCTCACGCTCATGGGCGAGGGCGACGCCGAGGGGCCCGACGGGGTCGTGCGGCCCGCCGGTGAGCTGCTCGCCGAGCACGGCATCGCGCCGGTCGAGCTGCGCGAGAAGGAGGGCCTCGCGCTGCTCAACGGCACCGACGGGATGCTCGGCATGCTCGTCATGGCCCTCGACGACCTGGACAACCTGTACAAGGCCGCCGACATCACCGCCGCCCTGTCGCTGGAGGCGCTCCTCGGCACGGACAAGGTGCTCGCGCCCGAGCTGCACGCCATCCGGCCGCACCCGGGGCAGGCGGCCTCCGCCGCCAACATGCTGGCCGTGCTGAAGGGCTCGGAGCTCACGGGGCACCACCAGGACGACGCGCCGCGGGTCCAGGACGCGTACTCCGTGCGGTGTGCCCCGCAGGTGGCGGGGGCCGGGCGGGACACCATGGCGCACGCGCGGCTCGTCGCGGAGCGGGAGCTCGCGGCCGCGGTCGACAACCCCGTGGTGCTGCCCGACGGGCGCGTCGAGTCCAACGGCAACTTCCACGGGGCGCCGGTCGCCTACGTGCTCGACTTCCTGGCCATCGCCGCCGCCGACCTCGGGTCCATCACCGAGCGGCGCACCGACCGGCTGCTCGACAAGAACCGCTCGCACGGGCTGCCGCCGTTCCTCGCGGACGACGCCGGGGTCGACTCGGGGCTCATGATCGCGCAGTACACGCAGGCCGCGCTGGTGAGCGAGATGAAGCGGCTTGCCGTGCCGGCCTCGGCCGATTCGATCCCGTCCTCCGCGATGCAGGAGGACCACGTGTCGATGGGGTGGTCGGCGGCGCGCAAGCTGCGGACCGCTGTCGACAACCTGGCGCGGATCGTGGCCGTGGAGCTGTACGCGGCGACGCGGGGGATCGAGCTGCGGGAGGGCCTGACGGCCGCGCCCGCGTCCCGCGCGGTGATCGCGGCGGTGCGGGGTGCGGGTGTCGAGGGGCCCGGGCCCGACCGGTTCCTGGCGCCCGATCTCGCCGCGGCGGACGCGTTCGTGCGGAGTGGGGCGCTGGTTGCGGCCGTTGAAGGGGTTACCGGGGCGTTGGCCTAGGGAGCCGGCGCCTTCTCGTCTGCCTCGTGCCGATCGTTCGCGGGTGCGGGAGGACTGTGGCTGACCGCGCAGTTCCCCGCGCCCGCGCGGCGGAGCCGCAGATCGATACAGCCCCGCGCCCCCTACGGGGCGCATCTCTCACGGGGCGTTGAAGCTACAAGCCCTCCGAGAAGCGTTGCCTTCGTACCGAGTAGGCGACGAAGCCGACTCCCAGGCCGAGGAAGGCCGAGCCGCCGATCACGTACGGGGTCGTGTCGACCGTTCCCGTGTCGGCCAGGCGGAGTTGACGGTCCGACTGGGCGTCGACCGCGGAGGCGGTCTGCTGCTGGTCGGAGCTCGGTGGATGCTCGGAGGTCGCCGTGGCGCTGGGAACGAACCACAGGGCGCCCAGGAGCGTCCCGGCGGCGGTGGCGGTGAGCAATGATCGACGTGCGGCGGACACGGAAGCGATCCCCCTTGTGGCGCTGGCGAATTGGCCGTGTGCGCAGATCCTAGTGACAGGGGCGGGTCACGGGAAAGTCACGGGGGTCATGGGCCGTACGCTCCGCGTCATGAGCACTGATGAGACGTCACGTTTTGTTCGCCTGAAGGTGGAATTGGTTCTGGAGGTCGCCGACGCGGAGGCGCTCACCGGGGGCGCGCTGCAGCGGATCTCCGAGTCCGCCGCGAACGAGGAGATGCCGGAGCGGGAGCGCGCGCACGCCGAGAGCGCCGTGCAGGAGGACGAGGCGGAGGCCGTCGCCTATCTCGTGGACCCGTTCGACCTGGTCGCAGACGTGCCGGGGGCCGAGCTCGTACAGGCGTCGTGGTCCAGCGAGACGGTCGACTACGACCCCGATTCGCCGGATTGGGACCTCGACGAGGATGATGACGCGGAGGACGACGAAGAAGACGTGTAGCGGACGGTACGACGGGAACCCCGGGCGGCAGTCGGCCACCCGGGGTTTTCGTTGTCCTGGAGGGGAATCACGGGGGTGCCGTTACCACGGGTGCATCGGTGGTCACCGCTTCCGCGGACGTGTTGTCGCCCACATCCGGGGCGATCGGGAACGGGGCGAAGCGGTCACTGCGTTATGTATGGGTAAGGGGAACCGTTGTGTTCCCCGTGATCCTTCGTGATCGGGGTCGGGGAACTCCGGGGAGATCCGGGAAATCGGCGACTATGGAGAAGCGTGTGATGACGGACGGTAAGCGGCGCAAGGGTCTGATGGCCGCGTCCGCCCTGCTCGGCGGTGTACTGGTGCTCACTGCGTGCAGCAGTGGCGACAGCGACGGTGCCACGCCGAGCGGCATCAAGAAGTCGCAGGAGCAGGCCGACGAGGCCGCTGCGAAGAAGACCTCCGAGGCGGACATCAAGATCGCGCCGAAGGACGGCTCCGACAACGCGAGCATCAACAACGCGGCCAAGGTCACCGTGAGCAAGGGCACGCTCACCGACGTCACCATGAAGACGGCCGACGGTACCGCCGTGGCCGGTCAGATATCCGCTGACAAGAAGAGCTGGAAGCCCACCGCCCAGCTGCAGCGCGCGACCACGTACAAGATCGCCGCGGCCGCGAAGGACTCCGACGGCCGCGCCGCGCACGAGAACGCGCAGTTCACGACGGTCTCCCCGGCCAACAGCTTCATCGGCAACTTCACGCCGGAGGACGGCTCCACGGTCGGCGTCGGCATGCCCGTGTCGATCAACTTCGACAAGGCCATCACGAACAAGTCCGATGTGCAGTCCCACATCACCGTGACCTCCAGCAGCGGCCAGGAGGTCGTCGGGCACTGGTTCAACTCGCAGCGCCTGGACTTCCGCCCCGAGGACTACTGGCAGGGCGGCTCCACCGTCACCATGAAGCTGGACCTCGACGGCGTCGAGGGTGCGAACGGCGTGACGGGTGTGCAGCAGAAGACGGTCTCGTTCAAGATCGGGCGCAACCAGGTCTCCACGGTCGACGCCAAGACCAAGACGATGACCGTCACCCGGGACGGCAAGACGATCAAGACGATCCCGATCTCCGCCGGTTCGCCCGAGAACAAGACGTACCAGGGCCAGATGGTGATCTCCGAGAAGTTCAAGGAGACCCGGATGAACGGCGCCTCGGTCGGCTTCACGGACGACGACGGCAAGGGCGAGTACGACATCAAGGACGTGCCGCACGCGATGCGTCTGTCGAACTCCGGCACGTTCATCCACGGCAACTACTGGGGCGCCAAGTCGATCTTCGGCTCCGCGAACACCAGCCACGGCTGTGTCGGTCTGGCCGACGCCAAGGGTGCCAACGACTCCAGCACCCCCGGTGCCTGGTTCTACGACAACTCCATGATCGGCGACGTCGTCGTCGTGAAGAACACCGGCGACAAGACCGTCGCCCCGGACAACGGCCTCAACGGCTGGAACCTGAGCTGGGCCGACTGGAAGGCCGGCTCCGCCTCCTGAGCCACCCGGCTTCCGCCGAACCCCGGTACGCGCCGCGTACCGGGGTTCCGCACATTCACGGGGTTTTTACCCGGCACCTATGAAGACCGCATGCGGCTCACAGCTCAGTGCCAAGCAGCGTCCTTACTGTCCGCTCCATGTTCCTCACCTACCTCAGGCGTGAATTGAGGCGACGCCGGAAGGCCGCCCTCGTCGTCGCCTCCGGGCTCGCGCTCGGCATCGCGCTTGTCATCACGGTCACGTCGGTCTCGGCCGGGATGAAGCAGGCCCAGAGCAAGGTCCTCGCCTCGCTCTACGGGCTCGGCACCGACATGACGGTGACCAAGGCGGCCGCGGCGCCGTCGAAGAACGGCGCAGACCGCCCCGACTTCAAGTTCGACGCCGACGGCGACGACGACAGCAGCAAGACCCAGTCGACCGACCGCGTCATGACGTCCGGCGGCCAGACGCTCAAGTCGTCCCTGGTCGCCGAGGTCGCCGAGCAGAAGGGCGTCGCCTCCGCGACCGGCGCGCTCAGCCTCAACGTCATGAAGGTCTCAGGCCAGTTCAGCCAGGGACAGGCACAGAGCCAGGGGCAGCAGGGCCAGAGCCAGGGCGGCCCCGGCGGCGGCAGCGAGGGCGGCCAGAGCGGTGTGCAGGGCGGCGGCGCGAACTTCGACGTCAACTCGTACTCCGTGTACGGCATCGACGTCGCGCACCAGGGCCTCGGACCGCTCTCCACCATGGAGATCACGAAGGGCCGCACCTTCACAACGGCCGAGACGAACGCCAAGGTGGCCGTCCTCTCGAAGTCGTACGCCAAGGAGAACTCCAAGGCCGTCGGCGACACCCTCACCATCAACAAGCTGAAGTACGAGGTCGTCGGCATCGCGCAGGCGAGCAGCAGCGACTCCACCGGCGACGTCTACCTGCCGCTGAAGCAGGCGCAGACGCTCGCCGACGCCAAGAACAAGGTCTCCACCATCTATGTGAAGGCCGCCGACTCGAAGCGGATCGACACGGTCAAGGCGACGATCAAGAAGAACATCTCGGGGACCACGGTCACCACGTCCTCCGACCTCGCGGACACGGTGTCGGGTTCGCTCTCCACCGCCTCCGACCTCGCCTCCAGCGTGGGCAAGTGGCTGTCCGTCGTGGTGCTCGCCGCGGCCGTCGTCGTCGCCGCGCTGCTCACCTCCTCGGCGGTCTCGCGGCGCGTGCGCGAGTTCGGCACGCTCAAGGCGCTCGGCTGGAAGTCCGGCCGCGTCACCCGGCAGGTCGCCGGTGAGGCGATCGTCAACGGGCTCATCGGCGGTGTCCTCGGCATCGGTATCGGCCTCGCCGCCGCGTACGCCGTCACGGCCTTCAGCCCGACGCTGACCGCATCCCTCGGCTCGACCGGCGGAGGCGGGGGCGCGGGCGGTGGCATGGGCGGTCCCGGCGGCGGCGGCATGGGCGGCGGTCCCGGCGGCGGCTCGTCCACCGCGAGCACCATTGACGTCGCGCTCACCGCGCCGGTCAGCCTCTCCACCATCGCGCTCGCCGCGCTGCTCGCCATCGCGGGCGGGCTGATCGCCGGAGCGTACGGCGGCTGGCGGGCCTCCCGGCTGCGCCCCGCGGACGCGCTGCGCCGCGTCGAATAGCCCAACCGCCCTCCCCATCCCAGGAGTTCACCATGTACGAACTGCGCGGCGTGACCAAGCAGTACCAGCGCGGCAAGGAGACCGTCGACGCCCTGCGCGGCGTCGACCTGACCGTGGAGGACGGCGGCCGGCTCGTCATCCAGGGCCCGACCGGCGGCGGCAAGTCGACCCTGCTCCAGATGCTCGGCGGCCTCGACCGTCCGACGGCCGGCAGCGTCGAGCTCGACGGAGTCGACCTCGCCAAGCTCTCCGAGGCGAAGCTGACGAAGGTGCGCAGCGAGAAGATCGGCATCATCTTCCAGTCCTTCAACCTCATCCCGACCCTCAACGCCCAGGAGAACGTGGAGACCGCGCTGGTCCCGCTCGGCATGAAGGTCGCGGAGCGCAGGGAGCGGGCGGCCGAGGCGCTGAAGTCCGTAGGGCTCGGCGAGCGGCTCGGACACCTGCCGTCCGAGATGTCCGGCGGTCAGCAGCAACGCGTCGCCATCGCCCGCGCGTTGGTGAAGAACCCCCGCGTGCTGCTCGCCGACGAGCCGACCGGCAACCTCGACGAGTCGACGCGCGACGAGATCATGGACGTACTGGAAGGCCTGTGGCGCGAGCACGGTCTGACGTTCATCATGGTCACGCACGACTCGACCCTGGCGAAGGCCGCACCCCGCGTGGCGACGATCCGCAAGGGCCGGATCACGGTCACGGAGAAGGCCGCCGCGGGCCGCTAGACGCGACCGGCGCGGGCCGCCGGACGCGGTCTCATCCGGTTCTCATCCCCACCTCACAGAACCCTTACAGCGCCGCCATACGGTTTCGCCGCAGCGGAAGCCGGAGCGACGACCCTCGCTCCGGCTTCCGCTGATTCCTGTCAGCGCCCCGCGTCGGGGCTGTCATCGGGCGAGGCTTCGATGTTCTTCACCTATCTCAGGCGTGAACTGCGCCGCCGCAGAAAGGCGGCCCTCGTCGTCGCCTCCGGGCTCGCGCTGGGTATCGCGCTCGTCATCGTCGTCAGCTCCGTGTCCTCCGGCATGAACAAGGCGCAGGACAAGGTCCTGCAGTCCCTGTACGGCCTCGGCACCGACATGACCGTCACCAAGGCGGCCGCGGCCCCGACCGGGGACAACGGGCGCCCGAACTTCAAGTTCGGCGCCCGGGACAGCGACGACGGCAAGGAGCAGTCCACCGACCGCGTCATGGTCCAGGGCTTCCAGACGCTCGCCTCCTCCACAGTCACCGAGGTGGCCGGCCAGAAGGGCGTCGCCGACACCGTGGGCGGCCTGAACCTCCAGGTCATGAAGGTCAGCGGGCAGTTCACGCGCGGCCAGTTCAAGCAGGACCAGCAGCAGGGGCAGCAGGGCGGCGGCCCCGGCGGCCAGAACGGCGGCGGTGGCGGCCAGCCGCAGGGCCGCGTCGAGGGCGGCGGCGCCAACTTCGACGTCAACTCCTTCTCGGTGTACGGCACCGACGTCACCAAGCAGAACCTCGGCCCGCTCACCACCTCGAAGATCACCAAGGGCCGTACGTTCACGACGTCCGAGACGAACGCCAAGGTGGCCGTCGCCGACGCCTCGTACGCCAAGGAGAAGAAGCTCGCCGTCGGTGACAACGTCACCATCCACGGCACGAAGTTCAAGGTCATCGGCGTCTCGACGGCCGACAGCGGCGACTCGGCGGCCAACCTCTACATCCCGCTGAAGCAGGCCCAGACCGTCGCCGACATGAAGAACAAGGTGACGACGGTCTACGTCAAGGCGACCGACTCGCAGCAGATCGACTCGGTGAAGTCGACCATCAGCAAGAACATCTCGGGCACGACGGTCACCACCTCCGCCGACCTCGCCAAGACCGTCTCGGGGTCGCTGTCCACCGCCTCCTCGCTCGCCTCGAACGTCGGCAAGTGGCTCTCCATCGCGGTGCTCGTGGCCGCGTTCCTCGTCGCGGGTCTGCTCACCTCGTCGGCGGTCTCGCGCCGGGTCCGCGAGTTCGGCACGCTCAAGGCGCTCGGCTGGAAGTCCGGCCGCGTCACCCGCCAGGTCATCGGCGAGGCCGTCGTCAACGGGCTCATCGGCGGCGTCCTCGGCATCGCGGTCGGCCTGGCCGGCGCGTACGCGGTGACCGCGATCAGCCCGACCCTGTCGGCCTCCCTCGGTGCCACGGGCGGCGGAGGCGGCGGCTTCGGCGGGGGCGGCGGCATGGGCGGTCCCGGTGGCGGCGGCCCCGGCGGCGCCGCCCGGCAGGCCGCGAGCAAGACCCTCGACATCGCGCTGACCGCGCCGGTCTCCGGCACGACCATCGCCCTCGCGGTCGGCCTCGCCGTCGCGGGCGGACTGATCGCCGGAGCGTTCGGCGGCTGGCGGGCCTCGCGACTGCGTCCGGCGGACGCGCTGCGCCGCGTCGAGTAGCACCCCGCGCCCCCTATCTCTCAACCTCCTTACGTAGCACAGGAGTTGCCCCATGTATCAGCTCAGAGGCGTCACCAAGACGTACCGCCGGGCCAAGGACACCGTCGAGGCGCTCGCGGGCGTCGACCTGACCATCGGCGACGGCGACCGGCTCGTCATCCAGGGCCCGACCGGCGGCGGCAAGTCGACCCTGCTGCAGATGCTCGGCGGCCTCGACCGGCCCACGGCCGGCAGCGTCGAGCTCGACGGCACCGATCTCGCGAAGCTGCCCGAGGCCCGGCTCACCAAGGTCCGCGCCGAGTCCATCGGGTTCGTCTTCCAGTCCTTCAACCTCATCCCGACGCTCACCGCCCAGGAGAACGTCGAGACCGCGCTCGTCCCGCTCGGCATCAAGGCGGCCGACCGGCGCGAGCGCGCGGCCGAGGCGCTCAAGTCCGTCGGCCTCGGCGAGCGGCTGGGCCACCTGCCCTCGGAGATGTCCGGCGGTCAGCAGCAGCGCGTCGCCATCGCGCGGGCGCTGGTGAAGAACCCGAAGGTGCTCCTCGCCGACGAGCCCACCGGCAACCTCGACGAGTCCATGCGCGACGAGATCATGGACGTACTGGAAGGCCTGTGGAAGGAGCACGGGCTCACGTTCATCATGGTCACGCACGACTCGGCCATCGCCCGCAAGGCGCCGCGGCTCGTGACGATCCGCAAGGGCCGCATCAAGGTCACGGAGAACGAACAGGCCAAGTAGTCGGGTTGTAGCCACTCCGCGACTTTGCCCGCGCGAGAAGCAACCTTTGAACCCCCTGTGCCCTCTCTAGGCGCAGGGGGTTCAACCATGACCCTCTTTTGGTGAACTACCGTCACCAGGGGGAAAGTTGCACAGACAGGTACATTCCCGTACGCGACGCGCCGCCCTTGTCGCGGGCGCCGCCGCCGTCGCCCTCGTCGCGGGCGCCGCCCTTCCGGCGAACTCCGCTCCCGCGGCCGCGCACAGCGGCGCCGGGCAGCAGGTCAAGGCGATCAAGGCGAGATCGCACGTCACGCTCATCACCGGCGACCGCGTCGCGCTCGACGCGCAGGGCAAGCCGGTCGGGTTCGAGCGGGCGAAGGGCCGTGCCCACATACCCGTACAGACGCGCATAGTGAAGGGGCACACCTACGTGGTGCCCCTCGACGCGCAGCGCATGATCGCCTCCGGAAAGCTCGACCAGCGTCTCTTCGACGTCACCGAGCTGTCCAAGGCGTCGTACAAGAAGGCGCAGAAGAACGGCCTCAAGGTCATCGTCGGCTACTCGGGCGCGGCTGCCGCGGCCAAGGCCGAGGTGCGCGACGCCGGTGACACCACCGTGCGGCGCTCGCTGAAGGCGCTGAACGCGGACGCGGTCCTCACGCCCAAGTCCGACGCGGTCGACCTGTGGAACGCGGTCACCGACCAGGACGGCACCACCGCCTCCGGCGTCAGCCGCATCTGGCTCGACGGCATCCGCCGGGCCAGCCTCGACAAGTCCGTGCCGCAGATCGGCGCCCCCAAGGCGTGGGCCGCCGGGTACGACGGCAAGGGCGTCAAGATCGCCGTCCTGGACACCGGTGTCGACGCGACCCACCCCGATCTGAAGGACCAGGTCGCCGAGTCGAAGAACTTCACCGCCGCGGCCGACGCCACCGACCACTTCGGGCACGGCACGCACGTCGCCTCGATCGCGGCCGGTACGGGCGCGAAGTCGGGCGGCAAGTTCAAGGGCGTCGCCCCGGGCGCGAAGCTGCTCAACGGCAAGGTGCTCGACGACAGCGGGTTCGGCGACGACTCCGGCATCCTCGCGGGCATGGAGTGGGCGGCCGCGCAGGGCGCCGACGTCATCAACCTGAGCCTGGGCGGCTACGACACCCCGGAGATCGACCCGCTGGAGGCCGAGGTCAACAAGCTCTCGGCGGAGAAGGGCGTCCTGTTCGCCATCGCGGCGGGCAACGAGGGCCCGAACTCCATCGGCTCGCCGGGCAGCGCGGACGCCGCCCTCACCGTCGGCGCCGTCGACGACAAGGACCAGCTCGCCGACTTCTCCTCCACCGGGCCGCGCGCGGGCGACGGAGCGATCAAGCCGGACGTGACGGCGCCGGGCGTCGACATCACGGCGGCCGCCGCTCCCGGCAGCGTCATCGAGCAGGAGGTCGGCCAGAACCCGGACGGGTACCTGACCATCTCGGGTACGTCGATGGCGACTCCGCACGTCGCCGGTGCCGCCGCGATCCTCAAGCAGCAGCACCCGGACTGGAAGTACACCGAGCTCAAGGGCGCGCTGGTCGGCTCGACCAAGGGCACCGCCAAGCTGACCCCGTTCCAGCAGGGCAGCGGCCGCATCCAGGTGGACAAGGCGATCACCCAGACCGTGTTCGCCGACCCGGCCTCCGTCAGCTTCGGCGTCGCGCAGTGGCCGCACACCGACGACAAGGCCGTCACCAAGAAGGTCACGTACAAGAACGCCGGCACGAAGGACGTCACCCTGACCCTCGCGGTCCAGGCGACCGGCCCCAAGGGCGCGGCCGCCCCCGCGGGCTTCTTCAAGCTCGGCGCGACCAAGGTCACCGTCCCCGCGGGCGGCACGGCCTCGGTCGACCTGACCGCGAACACGAAGCTCGGCGGCACGGTCGACGGCGACTACTCCGCGTACATCACGGCGACCGGCGACGGCCAGTCCGTGCGGACCGCGGCCGCGGTGCAGCGCGAGGTCGAGTCGTACGACGTGACGCTCAAGCACATCGGGCGGGACGGCAAGGACGCCAAGAACTACGACACGTCCCTGTTCGGCCTGTCGGGGAGCGTCGCCGGCGCGTTCTACGGCGCGTACGACCCGAACTCCGGGACGGTCAAGGTCCGTGTCCCCAAGGGGAGTTACACCCTCACCTCGAACCTGGTGATCGACCCCGAGGACGCCACCAAGGGCATCGACTGGCTGGCCCAGCCGAAGCTGAGCGTCACCAAGAACACGACGGTCACCCTCGACGCGCGGACCGCCAAGCCGGTGGACATCACGGTGCCCGACACGGGCGTCGAGTCGCTGCTCGCCGCCCCGTCCTTCGACGTGTCGACCTCCACCATGGGGGCCGGCTTCGGCTGGCTGCTCGACTCGTACAAGGGCTTCCGCACCGCGGGCCTGGGCGGTGACATCACCGGCGCCGACCTCCAGCAGCAGTGGCAGGCCATCTGGACCAAGGGTACGAACGCCGAGTACAACGTCTTCTCCGGCGGCCCCGTCAAGCGCCTCGCCACCGGCTACACCAAGCACTACAAGGCGAGCGACCTCGCCACGGTGAAGGTGGGCCTCGGCGCCTCCGTGAGCGGCAAGACCGGTTCGGTGAGCGCGCTCGGCATGCTGCCCAGCGGCTCCGGCGGCTGGTCGACGGCGATCGACCAGAAGCTGCCCGGCAGCCGCACCCTGCACCTGTCCACGGGTGACAAGGTGAAGTGGGGCCTGGACTTCTCGCAGAACGGCCCGCCGGACGAGGAGGGCTGGCCGACCTACGAGGCCGGTTACTCGCTGGGCGCGGCCCAGTCGTTCACGGGCGGCAAGACGTACGAGAAGACGTTCAACACCGCGGTCTTCGGGCCCCGGATCGGCGGCTCCTACGGCGTCTTCCGCAAGAGCAACACGATCGCCGGGTACCTGCCGATGTTCGCCGACGGCAAGACCCACGCCGGCTCCTCGGTCTACTCCTCGGTGAAGACGACGCTGTACCGCGGCTCCACCAAGGTCGGCGAGAACGACGACCCGCTGGTCGGCGAGAAGGTCTTCAAGGTGCCGTCCACGGACGCCGCGTACGAGCTGACGACGTCCATCAAGCGCTCGGCCCGGATCGCCACGGCCTCCAGCCGGATCGACGGGACCTGGACGTTCCGCTCCAAGAAGACCTCCACCGAGACGAAGCTGCCGCTCTCCGCGGCGCGCTTCGACGCGGCCGTCGGTCTGGACAGCCGGGTGACGGCCGGCAAGACCCAGTCCGTCCCGGTCACCGTCACCGGCGCGGCGGCGGGCTCCAACCTGAAGTCCCTCGCCGTGTACGTCAGTTACGACGGCGGCGCGAAGTGGACGAAGGTCACCGTCAAGAGCGGCAAGATCAGCGTCAAGAACCCGGCAGCGGGCAAGGGCGTCTCCTTCCGCGCGAAGATCACCGACAAGAAGGGCAACACGTCGACGATCTCGATCTACAACGCGTACTACGGCAAGTGACGTAGAGCGCGTGGTGGTGGCCCGTCCCGGTCCATGGACCGGGACGGGCCACCCGTGTTTGGGTGGCGGTCATGACGACGCAGACGGTCGAGTACATCCGCTACCGCATCCCGGAAGCCCGCTCCGCCGAGTTCCTCGCGGCCTACACGCGCGCGGCCCGCCACCTGGCCGCGTCCCCGCACTGCGTCTCCTACGAACTCGCGCGCTGCGAGGACGACTTCGGGCACTTCATCCTGCGCATCATCTGGACCTCGACCGAGGACCACCTCGAAGGGTTCCGGACGTCGGACCTGTTCCCCGAGTTCCTCGCCGAGATCCGCCCGTACGTGGGCGACATCGACGAGATGCGCCACTACAAGCCCACCTCGGTGCGGGGGAGAGGCTCGGCGGAACCCACGCTCTATGAATGGGCGGGCGGCGCCGAGGCGTTCGCCCGTCTCACGTCCGTCTTCTACGCGCACGTCGTCAAGGACGACCTCCTCGGCCCGCTCTTCGCCGACCTGCCCGCCGAGCACGCCGAACACGTCGCGCTCTGGCTCGGCGAGGTCTTCGGCGGGCCCTCCGCGTACTCCGAACAGCACGGCGGACACAGCCACATGGTCGCCAAGCACATCGGCAAGGGCATCACCGAGGCGCAGCGCCGCCGATGGGTGAACCTCATGCACGACGCGGCCGACGAGGCGGGCCTGCCGACCGATGCGGAGTTCCGCTCCGCGTTCAGCGCGTACGTGGAGTGGGGGACCCGGCTGGCCGTGTACTTCTCGGGGCCGGACGCGGTACGGCCGGCCGAGCAGCCGGTGCCCCTGTGGAACTGGGGTGTTGTGTCGCCGCCCCATTCGAGCCCCTCCGGCGATTGAGGAGCGGGGTCCGGGGCGGAGCCCCGGGTCCGTTGCCGGGTGCGCGTCTCGTCGTGGCTGGTCGCGCAGTTCCCCGCGCCCCTAGCGGGGCGCCTCGCTCCCCGCCTGAATGGCGTCGGCCCCCCAGCTCGCCAGCAGGCGGAGCGCTTCCGCCGAGGCCGAACCCGGCTCCGCGTGGTACACCGAAAGGAACTGCCCGTCGTCGTCCGGCAGGTGCAACGTCTCGTAGGACAGGGTCAGTTCGCCGACCAGCGGATGCCGCATCCGCTTCACGCCGTGGCCCTTCTCCTTCACGTCGTGCGTGGCCCACAGCTTCCTGAACTTCTCGCTCTTGACGGAGAGTTCACCGACCAGCGCCGACAGCTCGGGGTCCTCCGGGTTGCGGCCCGCGTACAGGCGCAGGTAGCTGACCATGTCGGACGCCTTCGACTCCCAGTCGCGGAACAGCTCCCGGTAGTCGGGGTTCAGGAACGTGAGGCGGGCCCAGTTGCGCTCGGCCGGCGGCATCTTGCCCCAGTCGCCGAAGAGGGCCGCCGCCATCCGGTTCCAGGCGAGGATGTGGGAGCGGGCCCCGCCGATGTACGCGGGCACGCCCTCCATGGATTCCAGGAGCTGGCGCAGCGCGGGCCGCACCTGCTGCTGCCGCTTCGGGGCCCGCTGCTTGCGCCGGGTCGGCGTCGGGTGGGCCAGATGGACGAGGTGCGCGTGCTCGGTGTCGCTCAGCTGCAGGGCGCGCGCGATCGCGTCGAGTACCTCCGCCGACACGTTGCGTCCATTGCCCTGCTCCAGGCGTGTGTAGTACGCCACCGAGACCCCGGCCAGCTGGGCCAGCTCCTCGCGCCGCAGCCCGGGCACCCGCCGGTGCCGCCCGGCCGGGGCGAGGCCCACGTCCTGGGGCTGGAGCCGGGCCCGCCGGGTGCGCAGGAACTCGCTGAGCTCGGCCCGGCGGTCCAGGCCGTCCGGGGCCGGCGGGTACGGCTGGTCTTCGTCCATGCTTCCAGTATTCCCGGTCGTACGCCCATGAGCCTGACCCCGCCAGTAGTAGGACCACTGGTCGTACGCAGAGCGGTGACCTGCGCGGATGTCGCACGAGGCGATCGTCTGGGGCAGGGTTGAGGTCATGACCACTGTTGCTGCATACGCCGCGCCCAGCGCCAAGGCTCCGCTGGAGCGCACCACCATCGAGCGCCGTCCGGTCGGCGAGCACGACGTTCTGATCGACATCAAGTTCGCCGGTATCTGCCACTCCGACATCCACCAGGCCCGCGAGGGCTGGGGCGAGGCCATCTTCCCGATGGTCCCGGGCCACGAGATCGCCGGTGTCGTCGAGGCCGTCGGTGCCGGTGTCACCAAGTTCAAGGTCGGCGACCAGGTCGGCGTCGGCTGCATGGTCGACTCCTGCCGCGAGTGCGAGCCCTGCAAGAACGGCCAGGAGCAGCACTGCGTCCGCGGGAACGTCGGCACGTACAACGCCATCGGCAAGGACGGCGAGCCCACCTACGGCGGCTACTCGCAGAAGGTCGTCGTCGACGAGGCCTTCACCGTCGGCATCCCCGAGGGCCTGTCGCTCGACGTGGCCGCGCCGCTGCTCTGCGCCGGCATCACCACGTACTCCCCGCTCAAGCAGTGGGGCGCGGGCCCGGGCAAGAAGGTCGCCGTGGTCGGCCTGGGCGGCCTCGGCCACATGGGCGTCAAGATCGCGCACGCGATGGGCGCCGAGGTGACCGTCCTGTCGCAGTCGCTGCGCAAGAAGGACGACGGCCTGAAGCTGGGCGCCGACCACTACTACGCCACCAGCGACCCGAAGACCTTCGAGGAGCTGGCCGGTACGTTCGACATCATCCTGTCGACCGTGTCCGCGCCGCTGGACTTCGGCGCCTACCTGGGCCTGCTCAAGACGAGCGGTGCCCTGGTGAACGTCGGCGCCCCCGAGGAGCCGATCTCGCTGAACCTGTTCTCGCTGATCGGCGGCAACAAGACCCTCGCGGGCTCCATGATCGGCGGCATCGCCGAGACCCAGGAGATGCTCGACTTCTGCGCCGAGCACGGCCTGGGTGCCGAGATCGAGCTCATCGAGGCGAGCCAGGTCAACGAGGCGTACGAGCGCGTCATCAACTCCGACGTGCGCTACCGCTTCGTGATCGACACGGCGACGATCTGAGTGCCTGAGTCTCCTGCGTCGTAGGTACCTGAATTCCTACCCCGCGGGTAATCGACGCCCTCCCCGGGTTCCGGCACGATCCCCCTATCAGCCGGACCCGAGGGGGGCTCGCTCATGACCGCCTACGTCATAGCCGTACTGCACACGACGCCCACGACGCACCCGGACGTCTTCACGTACATCGAACGCGTCCAGGCCACCTTCACCCCGTACGGGGGCCGCTTCCTGGTCCACGGCACGGAGGGGGAGTGGGTGGAGGGCCCCAGGCTCGGCGGCGTCGTCGTGCTGGAGTTCCCCGACCTGAAGGCGGCCCACACCTGGTACGAGTCGCCCGCCTACCAGGAGATCCTGCCGCTGCGCACCGATCACCTGCCCGGGAGCCTGGTGTTCCTGGAGGGCGCCCCGGACGGGTACGAGGCGGCCCGCACGGCGGCGGCGATGCGTGAGGCGGCGTCCGGGCAGGCGTGAGGCCCGAGCCGTAGGTCGGAGGGCCCAACGCGCGGGCACCGTACGGCGGATGTGGTCCGGCGGCCCTGATCCCTAGCGTGGCCGTACGTCACCGCGACCCGGTCGACGCCACCGATGAGGGAGCCCGCCGTGCCCGTCGAACTCAACCACACCATCGTCGCCGCCCACGACCAGCGGGCGTCCGCCCGCTTCCTCGCCGATCTGCTCGGTCTGCAAGTGGGCCCGCCGGACGGCCCGTTCACTCCGGTCGTGGTGGCGAACGGGGTGACGCTCGACTACTACGAGCGCGCCCTCGACGACTCCGAGCTCGGCCTCGACATCACGCCCCAGCACTACGCGTTCCAGGTCTCGGACGAGGAGTTCGACGCGATCCTCGCCCGCATCCGGGCCGCGGACCTGCCGCACTGGGCGGATCCGCACCACCGGACGCCGGGCGAGATCCGCACCAGGGGCCGCGGCCGCGCCGCCTACTTCGAGGACCCGAACGGGCACAACATGGAGATCCTGACGCCGAGTTGACCCGGTCCCGTGCTACGGGATGCGGCGCGGGCGCACCCCGTCCAGCGTCGGGGTGACCGGCTTCATCAGCCCGTCCGTGCCGAACGCGACCCGGTCGATGGTGGTCTCCCGATGGGTGCCGTCGCCGTCCGGGATCGCGAACCGGTGGTAGGCGATGTACCAGTCGTCGGTGCCGGGCACCTGGAGCATCGAGTTGTGCCCGGTGCCGAGGATGCCCTGCGCCGGGTCCTTCTCCAGGACGACACCGTGGTTCGTGAACGGGCCGTAGGGGGAGTCGGCGGTGGCGTACCCGACGCGGTAGTTCTCGCTGCGGGTGTCGTCGATCGAGTACGTGAGGTGGTAAGTGCCCTTGCGCCGGACGACGAAGAGCCCCTCCCTGAAGTCCGCAAGTCCCTCGATCTCTCGTACCTTTGACGGGTCGTACGACACCATGTCGTCGTTCAGCGGCACCACCCACGCCGAACTGTTGCCCCAGTACAGATACGCCTGCCCGTCCTCGTCGATGAACACGGCCGGGTCGATGGCCTGCCCGGCGCCGTCCGGGTTCGCGGCGATCAGGACCTTGCCGCTGTCGGTGAACGGGCCGACGGGGGAGTGGGAGGTCGCGACCCCGATCTTCGCCTCGGCGCAGTAGTAGAAGAAGTACGTGCCGTCGCGCTCGGCGATGGTCGGCGCCCAGGCGCGCGCGTCCGCCCAGCTCACGTCCTTGCCGAGGTCGAGGATGACACCGCGGTCGGTCCAGTCGACCAGGTTCTTCGACGACCACACGCCGAAGCTGGTCCCGCTCCACCCGTCGAAGCCGTCGGTGGTGCAGTAGAGGTAGTAAGTGCCGCCGAAGGCAACGATGTTGGGGTCCGCGTGATACTTCGGCAGCACGGGCGTACGCATCTCCACGGCCGACACCTTCCACTTCCTCCGCGCGCCCTCGGCCGAGGTCACGGTGTACGTCACGGGGCTGCGCAGGTCCGTCTTCCGCCCGCTCGCCGGGCTGATCCGGGCGCCGGGCGCGAGCGTGAACTCCGGGCGCAGGCGCCGCAGATCGGTGCCGGGCCGCACCGGCAGCACGACGGTCCCGCCGTCACCCGCGCTGTCGATGACCGCCGGCACCTTCAGCTCCGCCAGCTCCACGCCCCGGACACGGGTCGCGTTGGCGGGCAGCGCGGCGATCTCGTCGGCGGACAGGGCGCGGTTGTAGAGGCGGACGTCGCGCAGCCGGCCCTTCAGGGTGTGGTCGGAGGTGTACGGGGATCTGCCCAGGTAGTTGGCGGTGGTGCGGCCGCCGCCGATGTCCGAGGGCATGAGGCTGATCGCGGTGTTGCGCGCGACGACCCGGCCGTCGAGGTGGAGCAGGGCGGTGCCGCCGTCGACGGTGTACGTGACGTTGACCCAACGCCCCCGTGAGAGGCCGGAGTTGGCCTTCGCCTCCTGCTCCTTGCTCCAGTTGCCGTCGGTGAGCGCGGCGCGGAAGCCGCTCTCGGCGCTGCCTCCGGTCGCGAAGAGATACCCGTTCCCCTTCCCGTCGGAGCCGGTGTTCCCGAACCCGTACAGGAAGTAGGGCGTCCGCTGGTCCTCGTCCACCCACACGTCGGCGGCCACGGTCACCGCGTCCACCCCGGCCAGCATGTTCTCGGGCAGCTTCACGTGCCCGCTCGCCCCGCCGAGCACCAGCGCCCCGTCCGACCAGCTCGTGTCCCCGCTGAGGGTGCCGTGGTAGCCGTGCCCCGAGATGTCCTTCGCGTTCCCGTCCAGCGGCCAGTGCGCGACGAGGCCGTCCTCGTTCGCGAGCACGGGCGCGACGCCCCACTTCGCGGCGATCCGGTCGTACTCGGCACCGGTCACCGGGAGGACGGTGCCGTGGCGCGGCGCAGAGGGCAGCCGGTACTCGGCGGACTTGGTCCACTTCCCGCCCGCCAGGTCGGTGGACTCGAACGGCATGTACCCGGTGGCGGTGTAGTCGTCGATGAACAGGTACCACTTCTCCTCGGTGTTGGACTTGAAGACCAGCGGCCCCTCGCCCTGCGCCATGGAGCCCATGCCGATGCCCTCGGCCACCGTCCGCCACGAAGTGGCGAGCAGGTCGTCCGACCGCTCCTGGAGGATGAACTTCCCGTACGGCGACTGCGACGCGGACCGCTCGTCCTTGGTGAAGCGGTGGTACGTCCCGTCGTGCGCGATGACGGTGGAGTCGATGACGGAGTACCCGGGGTCGTTCCACACCTTGGCCGCGCTGAACGTCACGAAGTCGTCGGTCGTCGCGTACAGCATCCGGTTGTACGTGTTCGCGCTGTGCTCCGTATCGCTCTCCTCGTACAGTTTCGACGCCCAGAAGACGACGTACGAGCCGAGCTCCTCGCTCCAATACGCCTCTGGCGCCCAGGTGTTGCCGGCGGTCTCCGGGGACACCTGCACGGACCGCGGCTCCGACCACTCCACCAGGTCCGTCGACTCCCACACGATGATCGACCGGCTGCCGTGCCGCTGGACGTAGTCCCAGCTCGCCCCGCCGTAGATCCGCAGATCGGTGGCGATGAGAAAGAACCTGTCCCCGTCGGGCGACCGGATGACGAAGGGATCGCGCACGCCCTTGTCGCCGAGGGCGGAGGTGAGCACGGGCTGCCCGCCGTTCAACTCCCGCCAGTGCAAAGGGTCGTTGCCCTTGCTGAGGGCGAGATGAATCTGCTCGCCGTCGGCGGTGCCCTCACCGGTGAAGTAGACGAAGAGGTACCCCTCGTACGCGGCGTCGTCCTTGCTGCGGCCACGGGCGAGCGCGGCCGGCGCGGGGAGGCCGGCTGCCGCGAGGGCGACCGCGCCGGTGACGAGGAGGTGGCGCCGGGAGAGCTGGGAGTGTCGTCCGTTGCGAGTGGGAGGCATGCGTCTCAGTCCTCGGGGGTCACGGGTCACTGGGGTCGCGGGGGCGGCTGCGGTGGCCAGTGAAGAAGTCCGTGACGGGAGTGGTCAAGATCTTTGACGCAGATCGGTACGAGAAATCGAAGGCTGTCCGGCATTCCGAACGGCAATTCCGCAAGAGAAGGAGAAAGCGGGACAGTCGCCGCTGATGCCGACACCGGTGCCCGCCGTTCTGTGACACCCGCGCGCGGTGCCGTTCACCACAGTGCGGAGCCGTCACGGAGGCCGGGCGGCCGGGGTCTTGTGTACGTCAGCGCAACAGCGCACGACACCACCCGGTGCACGAGTGAGGACGACACCATGGAACCCCGTTTCAACCTCTTCGACAGCCCGACCGCCGCCAAGGTCGCCAAGCGCTTCTTCAACGCCTCTCTGGCGCTCGCGGACTCCACCCTCCCCAAGTCCCTTCAGGAACTGGTGCAGTTGAGGGTCGGCCAGCTCAACGGCTGCGGCTTCTGCGTCGACGCGCACACCAAGGAGGCGGCTCTCGCGGGTGAGAGCACGGTCCGCGTCAACCTCGTGTCCGCCTGGCGGCACAGCAGCGTGTACACCGAGGCCGAGCGGGCGGCGCTCGCGCTCGCCGAGGAGGGGACCCTGCTCGGCGACCGGGGCGTGAGCGACGAGACCTGGGCGGCGGTGCGCAAGCACTTCGACGACGACCAGGTCGGCACTCTGGTCTGCCTGGTCTCCCTGATCAACGCGGCGACCCGGATGAACGTGATCGTGCACAACCAGGGCGGCTCGTACGAGCCCGGCCAGTTCACCGCGCTGACCTCGTCGAACTGAGCGAGGCCCTACCGGCTACGCCACGAGGTGCCCAAGCTCCAGCCCTTCGGTGGGATAGGGCCGCTCGGCAGGAACCAGCCGAGCGGCCTTCTCCAACTCCCCCGCGGCGACGGCTCCTTGAACCTCGCGGGCGAGCGGCGTGACGTCCTCGACGGACACCGTCCACTCGTCCGCGTACCGGCGCACCGCCTCCCCGGAGAGCCCGAGCTGCAACGACCGGTGCGGCAGCGCCCGCAGACGCAGATCCCGCTCCGGGTCCCACTGCACACGGGCCGGTGAACGCTTCAACTCCCGCTGCCAGGAAGCCTGGTCGGCGTGCAGCCCGCGCGTGTGACTCGACAGGCACGCGTTCCGCAGCGCCCACTCGAACCCCTCCCGCGCGATCTCCAATCCGAGTACCACCTCCTGCCCCGGCTTCGCGCCCCAGCCGCAGCGGTACATCATCCACAGGAAGGAGGGCTTGATCCACGTCATGCGGTCCCGCTTCCAGGCATCCGGAAAACGCCCGTCACGCGCGGCGGGCAGGCCGAGCTCGGGGGAGTAGGCCTGATAGACGGTGACGGTGGACTCCGTGTACCGGGCTCGGATCTGGTGCTTCGGGGTGGTCATGACGTACAGGGTGGTGCGGCGGCGCGGACTTGGGCCAGCGGTTTTCCGTGGCCGGCAGCTCATTTCGTTCATGCGGAGCCATGGCCCACAGGAGATGCCTCTGGCAAGTTGATATGGGGGAGGCGTCCGGTGGCTGAAGTCGTTCCCTCGCTCCTGGTTGTGGGGACAACCAGAAGCGTTCTGGCGGTGTCGGCGTCACGGGGAGGGCATGCAGCGCATGAGTCGTCGTTCTACTGGCTTTGTCGGCGTCTGGGCCGAAATGCAGCGTCAGCAACAACTCCAGGCGGAGGCTGACGCCAGGCGGCGCAGCCAGGAGGCCCGGCAGGCCGAGGCCTATCGACGACGCGCCGCCCAAGGCCAGCGCGAGTACAGACAGTCGGAGGCGCGGCGACGCACCGAGGCGTTGGACGCACAGGTCGACGCGTTACGGGCGCTGCTGGGCACCGGGTGCCGGGGGCCGGTGTTCCGGGCCGCTTCATTGAGGCGTGCCGAGGAAGTGCAGCCGTTCTCACCAGGGTCACTGGCGCAACCCTTGCCCATGCCGCAGCAGCATCAGTACCAGGCGCACGGAGGCTGGACCTCACACCGACGTGCGCAGGCGCAGGCCGAGGCTCAGGCGCGGTTCGAGCGGGACTGGCGGGACGCGCAGGCCGCCGAGACCCAACGGCAGCAGCAACTCGCCGCGTACCAGCGGGAGTACACGCAGTGGGCCGAGGGGCAGCTGGCGGAAGTGCGCAGGCACAACGCAGGCGTCGCGGCAGCGATCGACGGGGTCCGGAGGCGAGAGCCTGATGCTGTCGTGGAGTACTTCTCCGCCGCGCTCTACGCCTCGAAGGCATGGCCGGACGGCTTTCCCCGTCAGATATCAGCCGCCTATGACTCCGCGGCGCACCAGTTGGTCCTGGACTGGGAACTGCCGCGGTACGACGTCGTCCCTGAGACGAAGTCCGTGCGCTATGTGGCCTCGCTGGACCAGGACAAGGAGACAGCTCGTCCGGTGACCCAACGGCGTGGCCTGTACCGGGAAGTCCTCGCGCAATGCGCGCTGCTCGTGCTGCATGAACTGTTCGCCGCCGATGAGTTCGTCGTGCTCGACTCCGTGGTGCTGAACGGATTCGTGGACGAGCCCGATCCCGCGACGGGGCGGCGTGGTGAGATTTTCCTGACGACGGTGATGGCGTCGCGATCCACCTTCGGCGAGCTGCACTTGGCGCAGGTCGAAGCGGTCAGCTGCCTGACCGACGCGTTACGGGGACAGCTCGCCTCACGGCCGGACCAGCTTGTGGCGGTAAGACCGGTACGGCGACCGCTCGACGTCGGCAATCGCGTCGTATCTCACGGCAGCGACGAGGAGCCGGACCTCTTCGAGATGGATCCGATCCGCTTCGAGTCACTCGTGGCGGAACTCTTCCGCGCCATGGGAATGCAGGCGGTCACCACCCAGCGTTCGAACGACGGCGGGGTGGATGTCGACGCACTGGACCCGACCCCCATCCGCGGCGGCAAGATCGTGGTGCAGGTGAAGCGCTACCGCGGCACCGTCCCACCGACCGCGGTACGTGACCTGTACGGGACCGTTCAGGACGCGGGTGCCAACAAAGGGGTGCTGGTCACCACCTCGGGGTTCGGGCCCGGTTCGCACGCCTTCGCCAACGGCAAGCCGTTGGAGCTGATCTCGGGGCCCGAACTCGTCGACCTGCTGCACCGGAACGGACTCTCCGGACGTCTTGGGGAACGCGGCCGCGCGAGTACCCCGGCGCCACAGCCGTCCGACGACGCATACCGGCTGCCCGACGACTACAACGTGCTGGGCATGTCCTGGGACGGTGATGCCGCGCTCGATGTGTGCGCACTCGTCTGCCGCGGTGACCAGGTCCTGAGCGACGACCACTTCGTCTTCTTCAACAACCACCGCACGCCCGACGACTCGGTGCACATGCTTCCGGCCTCGCCACCGGACAAGGCGGGGCTCCGCGTTTCCTTCGACTCGTTGCCGGATGCCGCGGACCGCTTGGTACTTGTCGCCGCCATCGACCCGGAGCTCAATCCCGATGCCGACCTGTCCGGCTTCACCGGCGCGGAGATCCGCCTGCTCGATCCCACGATGACCGAACTCGGACGCCTCGACGTCTCGGACGGCCGACCGCGTGAGACGGCTCTGGTACTGGGCTCATTCCGGCGCAGGCCGAACGGTGACTGGGATTTCGTTCTCGGCGGCAAGGGGTACGAGGGCGGCCTGGAACAACTGGTCCGGGACTACGGAATCGACGTGGAGTAGTCCCTACTACGGTGTCCGGATGACAGCTATCGAGGTCTTGGCACGCACACGGATCAGCAGTGGGGACCCCGTCGCGCGGTGGGTCTGCCATCCAAGGCTTCCCTTGGTCGCCGGCCTGGACGCGGAGTGTCCGGTGGTCCACGTCTGGGCCTGCGACGCGGGACAGTTGCGCGCGCTCGCGGCATGCGGAGACCATCGAGTTGTGGTCGCCGAGCACTTTCCCAGGTCTGCTCCAACTGGCTCCGTACGCGCGGGTGCTGGTCAGGGCGGCCCATCCCATGGCCGCCGATGACTGGATCGAGGAGAAGGCCACTGCCCGCCTCTCCCGCGCGCGCCTCTTCGGCGACAGCCACGACACCCCGGAGTACTGGGCGATCCTGCCCGAATCGCTGCTGACGGACCCGGTGGTCCCGGCGCCCGAGATGGCCGAACAACTCGACCACATAGCGGAGTTGGCCGACCGCCACCGGATCGTTCCGCAGATCGTGTTGCGGAAGAGTGCGCCGTATCCCCTCATGGCGGCGTCCCTCATGGTCATGGCTTTCCCCGATGCGCCGCCGCTGGTCTACACGGAGGCCTCATACAGCGGCACCACCATCGACGATCCGGCTCTCGTGAAGCAGTACCGCAAGGCATACGATCGGCTCAGGGCCGTCGCGCAGGCGCCGGACGCGTCCCTGGCCATGATCAAGGCAGTCGCAGAGGGATACCGAAATGGCAAGCAGCCGGACCGACTTGAGTGACGCGCTCTGGTTCAAGAGCGGCTACAGCAACGGCGACGGCGGGGAATGCGTCGAGGTCGCCGACAATCTCCCCGGCATCGTCCCGGTCCGCGACTCCAAGAACCCGGGTGGGCCCACGCTGGTCGTCCGTGCCGCCGCGTGGGCCCCGTTCATCGGTTCGCTCAAGGGCGACAAGGGGTAGCCCGGCCGTGTGGCCGGGCCCCCTCGGGGCGCGTAGCCGTCAAGCGGGCCGCACCGCGGGCGTCACGGCGGGGACCTTGCGCGCCTTGCCCGTCTCGCGGAGCGTCAGCACGCCGGTGATCGCTATCAGCGCCGAGGTCAGGCCGTGGATGCCGAACGCGGCGGCGAGCGAGCCGTGGTGGGTCAGGACGTTGATCATGTCGCCGAACGGGGCGACGGCCTCCATCAGCAGGGCCAGGCCCAGGGCGCGGCGGTGGCCGGTGAGCAGCAGGATGGCGATGACCAGGCCCATCGCGAATTCGCGGATGCCCTTCATGACGAGGAAGCCGCCGCCGTCGCCGGCGGGCCAGCTCGGCAGGCCGACGCCCGGCGTGGCCGTCTCGGGGGCCAGGATGAAGGTCAGCCCGAGGTAGAGGACGAACAGGGTGATGGCGGTGGCCAGGATGGTGTTGACGTTCTTCAGCGACATGGTGCTTCTCCTTCGACGTTCGGACCGGGCGGGGCGGGGCTGGGTGGGGCAGGGTGGGGCAGGGGTCGGCGGTCGGCGTGACCGGGGCCCGTGGGCTCAGGCGAGGGCGATGACCAGCAGGGCGAAGGCGGCGATGATGACGGCGACGCGGACGTAGTGGTAGCGGTCCCAGCGCTTCATCTGGTCCTTCCAGTCGGCGGGCCGGTTCTCGGTGGTCCACGTCTTGCCCTGGTTGTTGATCGGGACGAGCAGCAGGATCGACATGACCACGCTGAGGATCAGCAGCGCGCCGGAGGTGATGACGAGTCCGGTGCCGCCGTGGTGCCGTCCGGCGAAGGCCCAGACCACGACGAGGACGAGCGAGCCGATGTACCAGAACGGCATGACACGGCCGAGCATCCGGCCGCCATGGCTTCGGGCGCTCTGGTTGCTGTCGTCGGGAAGGGCGCTGAAGATCGGGTTCATCACGAAGGCGACGGAGAACTCCACTCCCACCATCAGGCCGACGAGCACGGTGGTGACGATCTCAAGTGCGTTGAGCATGACTGACTCCCCCAGGATCTAGCGCTGCTAGCCGATGAGGCAACGCTAGTACTGCTGCCGCTACATTGTCTAGCGGTGCTAGGATCGAATCATGTCGGTACAGGAACGCAAGCAGCGCGAACGGGCGGGCCGAGAGCGCCTCATCGTGGCGACGGCCCGCGAACTAGCCGAGCAGCAGGGATGGGACGCGGTCACCACCCGCAGGCTCGCCGAGCGCATCGAGTACAGCCAGCCGGTTCTCTACAGCCACTTCCGCGGCAAACGGGAGATCATCGGCGCCGTCGCTCTGCAGGGCGCCACGGAGATGGCCGCGGCGGTGCGGGCCGCGACCTCCGCTGCGGACGGCACGCGCGCCCGGGTCACCGCGCTGGCCCGCGCCTATCTCGACTTCGCCGCGCGCCATCCGGCGGTCTACGACGCCTTGTTCCAGCTCGACGGCGGTCTGGCGTACGCGCAGGAGGACACCCCGGAGCCGTTGAAGGACGCCTTCGCCGCGCTGTTGGAGTGCCTTGGTGAGGTGGCCGGGGACGGCGTCGACCCGGGGCTGTTCACCGAGGTGTTCTGGGCGTCCCTGCACGGCGTGGCGACCCTGACCCGGGCGGGACGGCTACCGGTGGAGGAGGGCGTGTCACGGGTCGAGCTGCTGGTGGACCGGCTCGCCGTCATCTGACACGCCGTGATCCGACACGCCGTGATCCGACACGCCGTCCTCGGCGGGGCCGGTGTCACGGCAGTGTCAGACACAGCGAGAGACTCCCGGTGCTACGGGTTCGGCACCTCGGGCGCCGGCGCGATCCCCGTCGGGCAGGACACGCCCCAGTTCGTCTCGAACGGGTCGCCCAGCTTCACGCCCGTGCCGCCGATGCCGCAGTACCCGTCGGGGTTCTTGTCGAGGTACTGCTGGTGGTACGGCTCCGCCGGGTAGAAGGTGCGCCCCTCCGCCGGGAGGATCTCCGTGGTGATCTTGCCGTGCCCGGCCCCCGTGAGGACCTGCTGGTACGCCTCGCGCGACGCCTCCGCGGAGGCCGCCTGCTCGGGGGTGTGCGGGTAGAGCGCCGAGCGGTACTGGGTGCCCACGTCGTTGCCCTGGCGGAAGCCCTGGGTCGGGTTGTGGTTCTCCCAGAAGACCTTCAGGAGCTGCTCGTACGAGACGACGGACGGGTCGAAGACGACGCGCACCGCCTCCGTGTGACCGGTCAGGCCCGAGCAGACCTCCTCGTACGCCGGGTTCTCGGTGAAGCCGCCCTGGTAGCCGACGAGCGTCGTCCACACGCCCGGCGTCTGCCAGAACTTGCGCTCGGCACCCCAGAAACAGCCCAGACCGAAGTCGGCCACGGCCAGGTGCTCGGGGTACGGGCCGACCAGCGGGTTGCCGAGCACCGTGTGGCGCTCCGGCACCGGGAACTCGGGCTCGGAACGGCCGCGCAGGGCCTGGTCGGGGGTGGGCAGAACCGGGGTTCGGCCGAAGAGTGCCATGGGTGGTGCCTCCGGGGCGTCGATGTCAGTACGTCCAACGCCCGGGAGGCCGTTCAGATTCCTCGGGCCGGAGCCGCGGCCGGGGTCAGGCGGACAGCGTCGCCGGACTCCCCCCGTTCGCCTCGTACCCGGCCACCGCGAGCGCCCGGTACACGGCGTACGACGCCGCCGGGTCCGCCTCGGCCGTCCACGGGACGGCGCCCACGTGCCCGTCCACGTGCACCAGCTGCTGCATGGCCTCGGACCAGCGCTCCGCGCGCACCAGGAAGAACACCAGCAGGTGGCGTACGTGGGCGAGCATCGGGTCGTCGGGCCGGGCCGCGGACACCGCGAACAGGGCGCCGTGCAGCGCCTTGCTGACGACCTCGCTCTCGTAGAACCCGCGCACGAAGTTCACGTCGGGCAGGTGCTCGTACAGCGCGAAGAGGGGGAGTGCGGCGAGCAGGGAGCCGCGCGGGGCGCGCGCCGCCGCGGCCTCCGCGAACGCGAACGCCTGCTCGCGCGACCCGTGCCACTTCTCGCACCAGTAGCGCAGGCCCGCGAGGTGCGCGCCCATGTGGCCGGGCGCGGTGTCCAGGATCTTCAGCCAGACCTGCTCGAACTCCGCCTGCGAGTAGCCGAGGCCCCGGGCCACCGCGAGATGCGTGATGTGCGGGACCGGGTCACCGGGCGCGAGCAGCGATGCCTGGTCGCAGGCGCCGCGCGCCTCCTCCAGGATGATCCGCTGCTCGTCCTCGGTGCCGCCGCTGCGCCAGGCCTGCTGCACCAGGAACTCGGCGAAGACCTGCGCCCCGCCCGCGTCCTTGGGCTGCTGGGAGCGCCACGCGTGGAGCCAGCCGGCACCGATGCGCGGCGTCTGCTGGAGTTCGAGGGCGGCGGCACCGGCGATCGCCTGCACCCGCTCCCACCGGGCCTCGGTCTCCTTGCCGGTTCCGGCGAGCAATTGCGAAGCGGCGGTGAAATCCTGATTGCGCTGCACGACCGCCATGACGTCGAGCAGGTCCTGGTCGGGGCCCGGGAGCCGGACGTCCAGCTCCTCCTGCCGAAGGAATCCGTAATCGGCCGGATCCGCGGCGTCCGGCGACCCCGGCGCCACCTGGCGGATGCCGCCACGACGGCGCAGCATCACCACCCAGGCGATCATCAGTACGGCCATGAGCCCCCAGAGAATTCCCATGCTTCAAAGCTAACCGAGCGGAGATGAGGCCCGCGCAAGCTCTACGCTCGGGCCCATGACCGACACGCACGGCAACCAGCACGCCCCCCGAGGCTTCGAGACCACCGCCATCCATGCCGGAAACACGCCCGACCCCGTCACCGGCGCCGTGGTCCCCCCGATCTACCAGGTCTCCACGTACAAGCAGGACGGCGTCGGCGGCCTGCGCGGCGGCTACGAGTACAGCCGCAGCGCCAACCCGACCCGTACCGCGCTGGAGGAGAACCTCGCCGCACTGGAGGGCGGCCGCCGCGGCCTCGCCTTCGCGTCGGGCCTGGCCGCCGAGGACTGCCTGCTGCGCACCCTGCTCGCCCCCGGCGACCACGTGGTCATCCCGAACGACGCGTACGGCGGCACGTTCCGCCTGTTCGCGAAGGTCGTCTCGCGCTGGGGCGTGGAGTGGTCGGTAGCCGATACGAGTGATGTCGACGCCGTACGCGCCGCGCTCACCCCGAAGACGAAGGCGATCTGGGTCGAGACCCCGTCCAACCCGCTGCTCGGCATCACCGACATCGCCGCCGTCGCCCAGGTCGCCCGCGAGGCCGGCGCCAGGCTCGTCGTCGACAACACCTTCGCGAGCCCCTACCTCCAGCAGCCGCTCGCGCTCGGCGCCGACGTCGTCGTGCACTCGATGACGAAGTACATGGGCGGCCACTCGGACGTGGTCGGCGGCGCGCTGATCGTGAACGACGACGCGCTCGGTGACGACCTCGCCTACCACCAGAACGCGATGGGCGCGGTCGCCGGACCCTTCGACGCCTGGCTGGTCCTGCGCGGCATCAAGACGCTCCCGGTCCGCATGGACCGGCACAGCGAGAACGCCACGCGCGTCGCGGAGATGCTCACCCGCCACCCCCGCGTCACCAAGGTCCTCTACCCCGGCCTGCCCGAGCACCCGGGCCACGAGACCGCCGCCAAGCAGATGAAGGCGTTCGGCGGCATGGTGAGCTTCCAGGTCGACGGCGGCGAGGAAGCGGCCGTCGAGGTCTGCAACAGGACGAAGCTGTTCACCCTCGGAGAGTCCCTCGGCGGCGTCGAGTCCCTCATCGAGCACCCGGGCCGCATGACGCACGCCTCGGTGGCGGGCTCGGCGCTGGAGGTCCCCGCCGACCTCGTCCGCCTCTCGGTCGGCATCGAGTCGGTGGACGACCTCCTGGCCGACCTCCAGCAGGCCCTCGGCGCCTGAGAGTTCACCAGCCGGTCAGCGGTGGAGTCGTCTTCGACGGCGGCTCCACCCACGGCCGCGCCATCGTCGCCCACACGACGAACGCCACCACCGTCGCGGCCAGCAGCAGCCAGAGCAGCCGCCGTGCCGCCCGCCGCCTGCGCAGCGCACGGCCGCCCCTGCGCATCGCCTCGGCGCACAGCTCGGCGGGGACCACCGGCGGCGGCGCGGAGTCGAGCACGGCGCGTACCGATGCTTCTTTACGCTCGTCGAGGCTCATGCCGACGCCGTCCCGTGCAGCGGCGGGGCGGGCGCGGGCCCGCGCGGCGGATGCAGGACGAGGCCCATCGCGCGCGCGTGCACGGCACGGACCCGCTCCATGGGAAGGCCGAGCAGCGCCGCGACCTGCTCCTCGCCGACCCCCTCGAAGAGCCGCAGTACGAGGATGAGGCGCTCCTGCGCGGAAAGATGCCGCAGCACACCGCCGTCACGGCGGGGCCGCGGCCAGGACAACCGGCTGCCCCGGGCGAAGCGGACGGCCAGGTCCTTGCGCGCGATGTCGTAGGGATCCTCCCCCCGAAGACGGTCCCAGGAGGCGTACGTCCGGGCGAGGGAGGCCGTGAGGAGCCGCCGCGCGCGGGGATTGTCGTCCGGGGCCTCGGCGGTCAGCAGCGTCGCGGCATGCAGCAGCCGTCCGGCCGCGCCCGCGACGAACGCCTCGAACTCGCGGGTGCGGCGGACATCCTTGGACGCCTGCCGTTCGCGCACCCTTCATATGAGGCCTGCCGCGGCCCCCTGGTCAAGAGGCGGGAGCCGCGGCCGTCCGGACGACGGGGAGCTGTGCCGGGTCGGGCGGGTCAGGAATCCGCGGGCGGCGCGGCCTGGCCCGACTGGCGTGCCGAGAGGGCGGAGTTGAAGCGCGTGAGGAGCGCGCAGAACTGCTCGCGCTCCTGCGGACCCCAGTCCTCCGTCAACTGCGCCATCAACTCCCGCCTCGACGAACGTACTTCGTCGAGGCGGGCGAGACCCCGCGGGGACAGCTGGAGCACCACGGCCCGGCCGTCCTCGGGATGCGAGGTGCGCTTGACGAGACCCGTGTCGACGAGCGGGGCGACCTGGCGGGTCACCGTCGAGGAGTCGATCCCCATGCTCGCCGCAAGCGCTTTCACGCCCATCGGGCCTTCTTTGTCGAGGCGGTTGAGCAGCAGGTACGCGGCTCGGTCCATCGAGTTGCGCACCTGCCCGACCCCGCCGAGCCGGGTCTGTTCGGCGCGACGAGCGAAGACCGCCACCTCGTGTTGCAGCGTGTCGAGGAGGCCGGTGTCGCCGGCGGTCGTCATGTCCATCGTTTCCTGTGGTGTGGGCATGGCCGGGGGCTCACTTCATGCGTGGGTGGTGGATTGCACGGGACTTGCACTGAATGAACTTGCACGGAATTACGAGATTGGCCCACAGGGTACGCGGCGAAAGCGCTGGCCGTACCGGCCGTGCGCAATCCGGTCTCGGAGCGTGAACATCCCGAGTCACGTACGGCGTGAGCTGCGAGACTTCAGTCATGAGCTACAGCCCGTCTGACTCCTTGCCTTTCCCGGCCGCCGTCACTCTGGACGACGTACGCGGTGCCCGGAAGATGCTGTCCGGGGTGGCACGGATGACAACGATGGCGCACAGCCACCACCTGTCCCAGCTCGTCGGATCCCCGGTCCACCTCAAGTGCGAGAACCTTCAGCGCACCGGTTCGTTCAAGCTGCGCGGCGCGTACGTGCGGATCGCCGGGCTGCTGCCGGAGGAGCGGGCCGCCGGGGTCGTCGCCGCGAGCGCGGGCAACCACGCGCAGGGCGTGGCCCTCGCCTCCTCGCTCCTCGGCGTGCGCTCCACGGTGTTCATGCCCGTCGGCGCGCCCCTGCCGAAGGTCGCCGCGACCCGGGACTACGGCGCCGAGGTCCGCCTGCACGGTCAGGTCGTGGACGAGACGCTCGCCGCCGCCCAGGAGCACGCCGAGCGGACCGGCGCCGTCTTCATCCACCCCTTCGACCACCCGGACGTCGTCGCCGGTCAGGGCACGCTCGGCCTGGAGATCCTGGAGCAGTGCCCGGAGGTGCGCACGATCCTCGTCGGCGTCGGCGGCGGTGGTCTGGCCGCCGGGATCGCCGTCGCCGTCAAGGCGGTGCGCCCCGACGTCAAGGTCATCGGCGTCCAGGCGGCGGGCGCGGCCGCGTACCCGCCCTCGCTGGCCGCCGGGCGCCCGGTGGCGATCGACACCCCGGCGACGATGGCCGACGGCATCAAGGTGGGGCGCCCCGGTGACGTCCCGTTCCGGCTGATCGCGGACCTGGTCGACGAGGTCCGCACGGTGACGGAGGACCAGCTCGCCAGTGCCCTGCTGCTCTGCCTGGAGCGCGCCAAGATGGTCGTGGAACCGGCAGGCGCGAGCCCCGTCGCCGCGCTCCTCGGCGACCCCACGGGCTTCGAGGGCCCGATCGTGGCGCTGCTCTCCGGCGGCAACGTCGACCCGCTGCTGATGCAGCGCGTCCTCACCCACGGCATGGCCGCGGCGGGCCGCTATCTGTCGCTGCGGCTGCGCCTCACCGACCGCCCCGGCGCCCTCGCCACGCTCCTCGGGGTGTTGTCGGTGGCCGACGCCAACGTCCTCGACGTGGGCCACGTACGGACCGATCCGCGGCTCGGGCTCACGGAGGCGGAGGTGGAGCTGCACCTGGAGACCAAGGGGCCGGCGCACTGCGCCCAGCTCGGCGCCGCGCTGCGCGACGCGGGCTACACGGTCATCGACCAGAAGGCGTCGGGGGCCGCGTAGGCCAGGAGACGTAAATCCGTTGCAGAGACGCGATGCATCGCGATAGCGTACGGGTCCTTCACCCTTTCGCCGGGCGCGTATGAACCGGCAAATCTAGACTTTCTCCACATGTAGGCCGCTTTAGGTAATTCGCCCAACCAACTGGGGGACCACATGCCAGGCGCCATCTACGCCGAAGGTCTGGTGAAGACCTTCGGCGATGTCAGGGCTCTGGACGGCGTAGATCTCGACGTACCGGAAGGCACCGTCCTGGGCCTGCTCGGGCCGAACGGAGCGGGCAAGACGACGGCGGTGCGCTGCCTGACGACCCTGCTGACGCCGGACAGCGGCAAGGCGGTCGTCGCGGGCATCGACGTACTGAAGCATCCGAACGAGGTACGGCGCTCCATCGGCCTGTCCGGGCAGTTCGCCGCCGTCGACGAGTACCTGACCGGCCGCGAGAACCTGCAGATGGTCGGCCAGCTCTACCAGATGAGGGCCAAGGAGGCGAAGGCCCGCGCGGGCGAGCTCCTCGACCGGTTCCACCTCGCGGACGCCGCCGACCGCCCCTCCAAGACGTACTCCGGGGGCATGCGCCGCCGCCTCGACCTCGCGGCCGCGCTCGTCGTCTCCCCGCCCGTGATGTTCATGGACGAGCCGACCACCGGCCTCGACCCGGTCAACCGGCAGCAGCTGTGGGAGGTCATCCAGGAGCTGGTGGCGGGCGGCACGACGCTGCTCCTCACCACCCAGTACCTGGAGGAGGCCGACCACCTGGCCCACGACATCTGCGTCGTCGACCACGGCCGCGTCATCGCCCGCGGCACCTCCGACCAGCTCAAGGCGCAGACCGGCGGCGAGCGCGTCGAGGTCGTCGTGCACGAGCGCGAGCACATCGAGGCGGCCGCCGAGGTGCTGCGCGGCTACGGCAAGGGCGAGGTCGCCACCGAGCAGCACACCCGCAAGCTGACCGTCCCGGTCACCGGCGGCGCGAAGCTCCTCGCGGAGGTCATCCGCGACCTGGACGCGCGGGGCATCGAGATCGACGACATCGGGCTGCGCCGCCCGACCCTCGACGACGTGTTCATCTCGCTGACGGGACACGTGGCCGAGGAGACCGACGCGACCGAGGAGGCCGCGAAATGAGCATCGTCACCGACGCCCCGAAGCTCGCCCCGCGCCCCGCGGGCGGCGTCGGCCAGTCCGTCCGGGACTCGCTGGTCGTCGCGAAGCGGAACCTGATCCGGATGACGCGGATCCCCGAGATGATCCTCTTCGGGATCATCCAGCCGGTGATGTTCGTGGTGCTGTTCACGTACGTCTTCGGCGGCTCGATCGCCATTCCGGGCGCCGGCGTCAGCGCCAGTGCCTACAAGGAATTCCTGATGGCCGGCATCTTCGCGCAGACGGTCACCTTCGCCACGGCGGGTGCGGGTGCGGGCATCGCGGACGACATGGCGAAAGGGCTGATCGACCGGTTCCGGTCGCTGCCGATGGCGCGCGGCGCGGTGCTGACCGGGCGCACGCTGGCGGACCTCGTGCAGACCGCCGTGACCCTCGCCGTGCTGGCCGTCGTCGCCCTGCTCGTCGGCTGGCGCACGCACACGAACATCGGTGAGGTGCTCGGCGGATTCGGTCTGCTCCTGCTCCTCGGCTACGCGTTCACCTGGATCGGCGCGCTGATCGGCCTGTCGGTGCGCACTCCGGAGGCGGCGACCTCGGGCGGCCTGATCTGGCTGTTCCCGCTGACCTTCATCTCGAACGCGTTCGTGCCGGTCAACGGCATGCCGAAGTTCCTCCAGTACGTGGCCGAGTGGAACCCGTTCAGTGCCACGGTGGCGGCGGCGCGCGAGCTGTTCGGCAACACGATCGACGGCGTCCCGCAGTCGGTGACGGGTGCCTGGCCGATGGAGCACCCGGTCTGGGCGTCCCTGATCTGGTCCGTCCTGATCATCGTCGTCTTCCGCACCCTCGCGGTGCGCAAGTACCGGAAGGCTGCTGTCTGACGACGCGAGAGGGGCCCCGCGACGATCGTCGCGGGGCCCCTCTCGCGTGTTCTGCGTGCGGTCAGCCGTTGTACGGCTCCGCGCGGAGGATCTTGACCGAGGCCATCTTGCCGTTCGGCAGCTCGTACTCGGCGTCCTCGCCGACCTTCTTGCCGTTCACGCCCGAGCCGAGCGGCGACTGCGGCGAGTACGTCTCGATGTCGGAGCTCGCGTACTCGCGGGAGGCGAGCAGGAACTCGAGGGTGTCGTCCTCGTCGCCGTCGAAGGCGATCGTGACGACCATGCCGGGCGCGACGACGCCGGACGCGGCCGGGGCCTCACCGACCTTGGCCTTCTCCAGGAGCTGAGTCAGCTGGCGGATGCGGAGCTCCTGCTTGCCCTGCTCCTCCTTGGCCGCGTGGTACCCGCCGTTCTCGCGCAGGTCGCCCTCCTCGCGCGCCGCAGCGATCTTCTGCGTGACTTCCTCGCGCGCGGGACCAGACAGGTACGCCAGCTCGTCCCTGAGCTTGGTGTACGCCTCCTGCGTCAGCCAGGTGACGTCTTCGCTGGTCTGGGTCACAGGTCGCTCCTCGTAGGTACTGGGAATACAAAGCATCGCCCTACCCAGAAGGATGTTCCCTCTCGGGTGGGCGAAACCACGAGCCTAACAATTCCCGTGCCCCAGGGGGAGGACATAAGGCATCAGTTTTACGTCAACGCAGGTCAGCCACGGCGTATTAGTCGGCGTGGCAGCCGACCAGCTCGGCGGTCGTGCCCTTGCCCCCGGCCGTACGCAGCGTGACGACCTTGTCGATCCGGCCCTGCTGCTGAGCGAAGTGGAAGTCGGCCCGGCCGACCTCGGCGCCCTCCGCGGTCTGCGAGCGGATCGTGCAGTACCCGGTGGCGTCGGTGTCCTTGCGGATCTCCAGGTGGACCCGGACGTGGTCGTCGTACGTCTTGAAGGCGATGACCTCGCCGCTGAAGGTGTTCTCGCCGACGTAGTACCAGCCGAACCAGGCCATCATCGCGGCGAACAGCGTGCCGAGGACGATCGCGGCGACCTTGAGCTTGCGGTCGGCGCGGGCGTCGGCGGAGCGGGACGAGCCGTAGCGTCCCTCGGGCCGCTGCTGCTGCACGGCGCTCATCAGCCAGTTCCTCTCAAAACGCCCGCCAACATGTGGGCACCGGAATTTTCCGCCCCCCGGTTCGGTCACTATAGAAGCCGCCCATCGCACCGAAACACACCGGGCGCCCCATCTCACCGAGGATCTTGTCTTGACTGAGCAGCTGCGACTGATGGCCGTTCACGCACACCCCGACGACGAATCGTCCAAGGGCGCGGCCACCATGGCCAAGTACGTGTCCGAGGGGGTGGACGTGCACGTCGTGACCTGCACGGGAGGCGAGCGCGGCTCGATCCTCAACCCGAAGCTCCAGGGAGACAAGTACATCGAGGAGAACATCCACGAGGTACGTCGCAAGGAGATGGAGGAGGCCCGCGAGATCCTGGGCGTCAAGCAGGACTGGCTGGGATTCGTCGACTCGGGCCTGCCCGAGGGCGACCCGCTGCCGCCGCTGCCCGAGGGCTGCTTCGCCCTCGAGGACGTCGACGTCGCGGCCGGGCGGCTGGTGCAGCAGATCCGCTCGTTCCGTCCGCAGGTCATCACGACGTACGACGAGAACGGCGGCTACCCGCACCCCGACCACATCATGACCCACAAGATCACGATGGTGGCCTTCGACGGAGCGAACGACCCGGTCAAGTACCCCGAGGACGAGTTCGGCCCGGTCTTCCAGCCGTCGAAGCTCTACTACAACCAGGGCTTCAACAAGCCGCGCACCCTCGCCCTGCACCAGGCGATGCTGGACCGCGGCCTGGAGTCGCCGTACGCGGACTGGCTCAAGCGCTGGGACGAGTTCAACCGGGTGGAGCGCACGCTCACCACGCACGTGCCGTGCGCCGAGTTCTATGAGATCCGCGACAAGGCGCTCATCGCGCACGCCACGCAGATCGACCCCGACGGCGGCTGGTTCCGCGTCCCGATGGAGATCCAGAAGGAGGTCTGGCCGACCGAGGAGTACGAGCTCGCGAAGTCGCTCGTCGATACCTCCCTCCCCGAGGACGACCTCTTCGCGGGCGTCCGTCACAATGCCTGATGTGACTGCGAATCTGGCATTGACCCATCTCGTCCCTCTGGCCGCCGAGGTGGACGAGGACAAGGTGACCCCGGGCGTGCTCGGCTTCATCGTCTTCGCCGTGATGGCCCTGGCCGTGTGGGGTCTGATGAAGTCGATGAACAAGCACATGCGGAAGGTCGACTTCAAGGACAAGTCGTCCGATCAGGCGGCCTCCGAGCCGGCCGGCGACGACGCCCGCACCTCGGCCTGACACCTCCGTTTCCGCACGCGGGGACCGGGTCACGGCCGACGGGTCGGCCGGGGCTGAGCACGGCCCCGGCCCGCGATGAGTTCTCGCGGCGCGGGGAGTCGTACAGGTATGAGCCCTGTACTGATGCACGCAGTCGTTTCCGTGGACGGATTCATCGCTGATGCCGACGACCAGGTCGGCGCCCTCTTCGACTGGTACGGCAACGGCGAGGTGCCGCTCGTCGAGGGGGCCGGCTTCCGGGTCTCCAAGGCGTCCGCCGAGTACACCCGGCCGATGTGGGAGAGCCTCGGCGTGACCGTCATGGGGCGCCGCCTCTTCGACCTCACCGACGGCTGGGACGCGAAGCCGCCCGCCGGTGAGCACGTCGTCGTGGTCTCGCACCGGCCGCGGCCCGCGGACTGGCACCCCGAGGCGTCCCACTACCACTTCGTCGGTGACGTGACCGAGGCGATCACCACGGCGAAGGAGCTCGCGGGCGAGCGGTCCGTGGCCGTCACCGCGGGCGACATCGGCGGCCAGGCGTTCGCCCTCGGCCTGATCGACGTGGTGGCGATGGACGTCGCCCCGGTCGTCCTCGGCTCCGGCAAGCGCTTCTTCGGCGCCACCGAGGGCGAGCGGCTCCTGGACGACCCGCATGTGATCGTCCAGGGCGACCGGGTGCTGCACCTGCAGTACCGGGTGCGGCGCTAGCTACCCCTGCTCCGCGCCGACCACCACCCCCATCACGTCCCGTGCGTGCCGGTTCGGGACCATGCCGAGGCGCCAGGCCTGCCAGCCCGACTCCAGGTCCGTGCCGCGCTCCAGGAGCAGCTGGTAGGCCTCCACGTAGTCGTCGAGTTTGCCGTCGCGCGTGGGGTGGCCGGCGCGGGCGAGCTGGGACAGCTCCTCCTGGGCGACGGCCGTGCCGATCTCCGAGCCGCCCGGTGACGCGTAGGGGAGGAGGGTGCAGCGCAGGAAGACCGCCCAGTCCTCGCCGCGCCGGTCGCCGTACGAGGAGAAGAGCGCCGCCGCCTCCTCGCACAGGGACAGCGCCTGCTGGAGGCGGGCGTTGCCCGCGTCGACGACCGCGAGCTCCAGGCACGTCCAGGCCTCGCCGTGCGCGACGCCGATGCGCTGGAAGTCGGCGCGGGCGTCGACGAGGAGCTGGCGGGCGAAGCCGGAGTTGCGCAGCGACCCGGTCTGCAGGGCCCGCTGGTCACGGGTGACGCGCGCCGAGTGGTGGCGGGCGCAGCCCAGCCCGTAGACGTCCCGCATCCGGGAGAACATGGTGCGGGAGCGCTCCAGCTCGCGGACGGCCTGGTCGAGGTTGCCGGTCTCCTCCAGGGCCTGGCCCAGGTAGTAGTACGTCCAGGCCTCGCCGCGCGCGTCCTCGTTGTCCCGGTGCCGGGACGCGGCCTGGTGCAGGCCGTCGACGGCCAGCGAGGCGTCGCCGTCGATCAGGCGGGCGCGGGCCAGCTGGGTCAGCGCCCAGGCCTCGCCGCGGGCGTCGCGCGTACGCCCGTACAGATCGAGCGCCGACCTCAACTCCTCGTCCGCGCGCGGGACATCGCCCATCCGCAGGCGCAGCTGGCCCAGCTGGAAGTGGGCCCAGGCCTCGCCGTGCAGGGACTCGTTCTCGCGGTGCAGGGCGAGGGCGTCGGTGAGGAGGGCGAGGGATTCACGGACGTGGGCGCGGTCGCGTTCGACGGCCGCGAGCGCGTGCAGGGTCCAGCCGCGGTCGCCGTTGGTCTCGGGCGTCGTCTGGAGGGCCAGCGCCTCCCGCAACTTCGCTGTGGCCTCGGTGAGTTGGCCCTGGTGGTGCAGGGTGATGCCCAGCGAACACAGGGCACGGGCCTCGCCCGCCTGGTGGTGTGCCTCGCGGTACAGGTCGACCACGGACGACAGCGTCGTACGCGCCTTGTCGAGCTCGCCGAGCTGGCGGGCCGCGATGCCGGTGCGCCACTGGACCGAGCGCACGAGCAGGCCCTGGTCGATGGCCTGTGTCAACTCGCTGATCTCACCCAAACGGTAGAGGTCGCCGCGCAGCAGGCAGTAGTCGCACAGGGCGCCGAGCAGGCCGAGCACCGCGTCCTGGTTGACCCCCTCCGCGTGCCGCAGCGCCGCCGTGATGAAGCTCGACTCGTCGTCCAGCCAGCGCAGGGCGGCGTCCAGCGACGTGAAGCCGTGCGGGCCCATCTGGCCCGCGCGGGTGGACATGTTGCCGTCGACCAGGCGGATGACGGAGTCGGCGAGTTCGGCGTAGCTCTTGATCAGGCGTTCCTGCGCCGCCGTGCGCTCCCGCGGCTCCTCCTCGTCGGCGAGCCGGGCCTGCGCGAAGGAGCGGACGAGGTCGTGCAGACGGTAACGACTGCCGCGGACGTGGTCGACGAGACCCGCGCGGGCCAGGGCGGTCAGATGCCGGGTGGCCTCCGTGTCGTCGGTGGCCAGCAGGGCGGCCGCCGCGGCCGCGCCGAGCGAGGCCCGGCCCGCGAGCGCGAGACGGCGCAGCAGGCGCCGGGCCGCGTCGGACTGGTCGCTGTAGCGCAGCCACAGGACGCGCTCGACCGGGTCGACGGGCCCGTACGCGCTCAGGTCGGTGGCCAGCTGGCGGGGTGTGCGCGGTCCGATGGCGGACCCCGCGATGCGCAGCGCCAGCGGCAGGCCGCCGCACAACTCCCTTACGGCGTCGGTCGATTCGGCGTCGTAGGGACCGCCGGTGTCCTCGGCCGCCTCGCGCAGCAGCTCCTCCGCGCCCGCCGCGTCGAGCGCCTCGACGGGCAGGTGGTGCACCCAGGCGGGGATGTCCTCGCCGAGCTCCAGCGGCTCCCGCGAGGTCACGATCACGAGGCTGTCGGAGCGCTCGGGGACGAGGGTGCGCACCTGCCGCGCGTCGTCGGCGTCGTCGAGCACGATCGTGACGGGAAGCCCGGTCAGGTGCTGGTGGTACAGCTCGCTGAGCCGTTTGACCTGCTGTTCCTGCGTGGAGCGCTCACGGAAGAGCAGTTGCTCGCGCGGTGCGCCCAGCCGGTTCAGCAGATGCAGCAGCGCGTCCCGCGTCGACAGCGTGGGCGCGTCCGCCCGGTCCCCGCGCAGGTCCACCACGCACGCCCCGCGGAACTGGTCCCGCACCGCGTGCGCCGCCCGTACGGCGAGTGTCGTGCGGCCCGCGCCCGGCGCCCCGTGCAGCACGACGACCGTCGGCTTCGTCTCCGTACTGGCCCGCGCCGCGTGCACCCACTGCGCGATCCGCGCCATGGCGGCCCGCCGCCCCGCGAACGGGCCCTGCGGCTCCGGCAGTTGGCCGAACGACTGCTCCAGGACGCTGCGGCGGCGCGCGGCCGCGCTCTTGTCGGTCCTGCGCATCCCGGGCACGGCCTTCTTCACCCCGGCCGGACCGGTGGACGCGGCGAGTACCCGCTGCTGGTCGAGGAAGGGCCGGATGCCCCGCACCTCCAGCGCGGTCAGCCACTGGAGCCGCAGCTGCTCGGGCCCGCCCGGCTGGTTCCTCGCGCCCGCGCTGCGGCTGGCGGCCGGCACGTGCGCCGCCGTCACCTTGACGACCGTGGCGGCCGCGCCGAGAACCGCGACACTCGCCCCGACACCCACGGCGATCCCGGTCCCGGTGCCGAGGATCAGGTCGGCCACGCAGGCGGTGATGGCGCCGACTCCGGCTATCTGCAGGGGAGTTGACCCGCCCTCCTTGGCGAACCGCTCCTTGAACGTCATCTGCCCGGCCTCGGCCTCGTCCAGGGCCCGGGTGTACGCGGTGTATTCCTCGGCGGCGCTCTGGGCCATGGAGTCCAGAGCGGCCCGTGCCCGGGCGAGCAGCACCCCGCCGTCGGTCCGTCCGCCGGAGCGCCGCACCTCCTCCTCCACGGCCCGGGCCAACAGCCGCTCGGCCTCCGCCCGATGGCTGTCTCGCATCTTCGGTCCCCCTCCGTAGCAGCAGTTCCGGGTCAAGTGTCCTGCGTATGGGGTGTCAGCGCGAGAGTCCCTGCGATCAAAGACCGGACCATGACGGGCATGGGCGAGTATGGGAGGCATGCCGAACCGACTGGCCCATGAGACGTCCCCCTACCTCCTCCAGCACGCCGACAACCCGGTGGACTGGTGGCCCTGGTCGGCCGAGGCCTTCGAGGAGGCGCGGCGGCGGGGGGTGCCGGTGCTGCTCAGCGTCGGGTACGCGAGCTGTCACTGGTGCCACGTCATGGCCCACGAATCCTTCGAGGACGCCGCCACCGCCGCCGTCGTGAACGACCACTTCGTCGCCGTCAAGGTCGACCGCGAGGAGCGCCCCGACGTCGACGCCGTCTACATGGAGGCCGTGCAGGCCGCGACCGGCCAGGGCGGCTGGCCCATGACGGTGTTCCTGACCCCGGACGCCGAGCCGTTCTACTTCGGCACGTACTTCCCGCCGGAGCCGCGTCACGGCATGCCCTCCTTCACCCAGGTCCTGGAGGGCGTACGGGACGCCTGGACCGGGCGGCGCGACGAGGTCGCCGAGGTCGCGGGGAAGATCACCGCCGATCTCGCGGCGCGCGAACTGCCGTACGGCGACACGCAGGCGCCCGGCGAGGAGGAGCTCGGGCAGGCGCTGCTCGGGCTCGTGCGCGAGTACGACGCGACGTACGGCGGATTCGGCGGCGCGCCCAAGTTCCCGCCGTCCATGGTCATCGAGTTCCTGCTGCGCCACCACGCCCGCACCGGCGCGGAGGGCGCGCTGCAGATGGCCGTCGACACGTGCGAGCGGATGGCCCGCGGCGGCCTCTACGACCAGCTCGGCGGCGGCTTCGCCCGGTACTCCGTGGACCGCGAATTCACGGTTCCGCACTTCGAGAAGATGCTTTACGACAACGCGCTGCTGTGCCGCGCGTACGCCCACCTGTGGCGCTCCACCGGCAGCGAGCTCGCCCGGCGCGTCGCCCTGGAGACCGCCGACTTCATGGTCCGCGAACTGCGCACGAACGAGGGCGGGTTCGCCTCGGCCCTGGACGCGGACAGCGAGGACCCGGTGAGCGGGAAGCACGTCGAGGGCGCCTACTACGTGTGGACGCCCGAGCAGCTGACCGCCGTGCTCGGGGAGGAGGACGGCGCGCTCGCCGCGCGTTACTTCGGGGTCACGGGGGAGGGCACCTTCGAGGAGGGCTCCTCCGTGCTCCAACTGCCGCAGAACGACGAGGTGTTCGATGCCGCGCGCATCGAGGGCATCCGCAAGCGCCTCGTCGCGGCCCGCGCCGAGCGGCCCGCGCCCGGCCGGGACGACAAGGTCGTCGCCGCCTGGAACGGGCTCGCGATCGCCGCGCTCGCCGAGACCGGCGCCTACTTCGGACGGCAGGACCTCGTGGACGCCGCCGTGTGCGCGGGCGATCTGCTGGTGCGCCTGCACATGGACCCGCTGGCGCGCGTCTCCCGCACCAGCAAGGACGGTCACGTCGGCGCCAACGCGGGCGTCCTCGAGGACTACGCCGACGTCGCCGAGGGGTTCCTCGCGCTCGCCTCCGTGACCGGCGAGGGCGTCTGGCTGGAGTTCGCCGGGTTCCTGCTCGACCACGTGCTCGACCGGTTCGTGGATCAGGGGAGCGGGGCGCTCTACGACACCGCCGTCGACGCCGAGCAGCTGATCAGGAGGCCGCAGGACCCGACCGACAACGCCGCGCCGTCCGGCTGGACCGCGGCGGCGGGCGCCCTGCTGTCGTACGCCGCGCACACCGGTTCCGAGCCCCACCGGGCAGCGGCGGAGCGGGCGTTGGGCGTGGTGAAGGCGCTCGGCCCGCGCGTGCCGCGGTTCATCGGCAACGGCCTCGCGGTCGCCGAGGCGCTGCTCGACGGGCCCCGTGAGGTCGCCGTCGTCGGCGAGGTGGGCGGGCGGATGCACCACACCGCGCTCACCGGGACCGCGCCCGGCGCCGTCGTCGCGGCCGGACCGCAGGGCGGTGGCGAACTCCCGCTGCTGGCCGACCGGTTGATGGTGGACGGCCGCGAAACCGCGTACGTGTGCCGGCACTTCGTGTGCGACGCACCCGTGACGGACGCCGACCGGCTGAACGGGATCCTGGGCGAGACGCGGGCCTGACGGCGCGGGGGACACGGCCCGGCCGCCACTCGCACGGGGTGATCCGGGTCCCGGGCCGTTTCCTCGACGGCGGTCGCTGAGATACGTAGGACATGATCCGCTACCTCGCGACCGCCGCGCTCGCCTGCGCCCCGCTCCTCGTCAGCAGCTTCCCGGCGGCCGCCGTCGACACGGTGCACCGGGGCCGCACAGGCTGCTTCTCCTGGTCCTGGAAGGACGGCGGCGTCCTCACGACGACCGTCTACTACCGCAACAGCTGCAGCACCGCGCACACCCTGCGCATCCGCTGGTCCTCGGAGGCGTCCGGCACCGAGGACATCAGGGTGAAGGGCGGCGCCAAGGGCTCGGCCTGGAGCTTCTACTCCCTCAAGCCACTGGGGTTCGAGGATCTGGGGCGCGTCTAGAGCCCGTGCTGCACGGTGTCCAGGGCGCGCATCACCAGGTCGCGCAGGTCGTCCTCCTGGTCGTGCTCGGCCCAGTACATCGTGGCCTGCATCATGGCGCTGACCAGGCTCATGGCGTGGACGCGGACCTCCAGACCGTCCGGGTCGCGGCCGGTGCGGTCGGCGATGACCCGGCACATCAACTGGCCGGTGACCGACATCGACTCCATCATCCGGGAGCGCACCGCGGGCGTCTCGACCTGGAGGCGCAGGCGCAACCTGGTGACCTCGGGGGACGTGTCCGCGAAGGCGAGATCCAGGCTGCGTTCGACGACGTGCCGCACGGAGTCGACGATCGGCTCGTCGGCGGGCCGCGCCCGCAGTTCCCGCTCCAGGATCGGGTCGAACTCGTCGGTGAGGACGATGTCCTCCTTGGTCGGGAAGTAGCGGAAGACCGTGGACGGCGACACCTCGGCGGCCTCGGCGATCTGCTCGACCGTGGTCGCGTCGTACCCCTGCTCCATGATCAGGCGGTACGTCGCCTCGCGGATCGCCGTCCTGGTCTTGATCTTCTTGCGCTCGCGGAGCCCGACCTTGGGCTCCGCGGCGCTCTGCGCTGAGGCGGCCATGGTGCTCATTGTCAGGCATCCGCGCTGATCGGGGCCACCTCCGGGTCGAGGACAGGGGCGGCTTTCACCGATCCGGGCATCAGGGCCGCGGCGAGCAGGGCCGCGGCGAGCGCGACGATCCCGATGACGACCAGGGCGACGTCCATGCCGTGCACGTACGCGGAGTTCGCCGACGCCGCGAGCGCCCGGTCGCCCAGCTGCCCGGCCACCACATGGGCGCCGATCACCGAGTCGCGGGCCGCGTCCGCCGCCGGGCCCGGCAGGCCCGCGGTGCTGAGCCGGTCCGTGTACGCGCCGACGACGAGGGCGCCGAGCAGGGCGACCCCGAGCGCGCTGCCCGTCTGGCGCACGGTGCTCAGCAGTCCGGAGCCGCGGCCGGCCTGGTCCTTGGCGAGCGCGCCGAGGGCACCGCCCATCGCGGGGATCATCGCGAACGCGACGCCGATCCCGGCGATCGACAGCCACAGCGCCGTGAACCCGTACCCCGAGTCGACGGTGGTGCGCGCCCCGAGGAACGCGGCGAAGGCGAGCACCACGAGCGCCACGACGATCACCGATCGCGCCCCGAACTTCACGACCAGCGGCTGTGCCAGCTTCGCCGCGACCAGCATGCCGCCCATCATCGGGATCATCCGGACGCCGGTGCCGAGCGGGTCGGTGCCGAGCGGGTCGGTGCCGAGCACGGCCTGCAGGTACTGCGGCAGCAGGAACATCAGGCCCGACAGCACGAACATGCCGAGCGTCGCCGCGAGGGTGTTGCTGAGGAAGGTGCGGTTGCCCAGGAGCGTGAGGTCGAGCATGGGGCGCTCGCCGCGCCGCTCGCGCAGCACGAGCGCGCCGATCAGGGCGACGGCCGCGGCGAATCCGCCGATGACGACGGTGTCGCTCCAGCCCTTCGCGGGGCCCTCGATGATCGCGTAGATGAGGCTGCCGAGGCCGAGCGCGGTGAGCACCGTGGAGACGACGTCGACCTTGGGCGAGGCCGGGTCCCGGCTCTCGGGGAGCAGGAGCAGGCAGGCGACGATGCCGATGGCGACCATCGGCACGTTCAGGACGAAGACCGAGCCCCACCAGAAGTGGTTCAGCAGCCAGCCGCCGATGATCGGGCCGAGCGGCATGCCGAGCGCGGAGGCCGCCGAGATCATGCCGATGGCCTTGGTCTGCTCCTCGCGCGGGAACAGCGAGGGCAGTACGGAGATGGCGAGCGGCATCACGAACGCCCCGCCGACCCCCATCAGGGCGCGGGCGGCGATCACCCGGTTCACGTCGCCGGCGAAGGCGCCCACGACGGACGCGGCGAGGAAGACGCCGAGCCCGGCGATGAGCATCCGGCGCCGTCCGAACCGGTCGCCGAGCAGTCCGGCCGGGAGCATCAGGGCGGCGAACACCACGATGTACGCGTCCGCCATCCACTGCTGCTGACCGGTGGTGGCGCCGAGGTCCTCGGCGATCGTCGGCAGCGCCACGTTGAGGATCGTCATGTCGAAACCGAGCACCAGCATGCTCGCGACCAGGGCCCCGAGGGCCCACCAGCGCCGGGGATCCGGGCGCGACTCCACTTGCCGAGTGACAGTGACCATGAAATGAGAGTAGCTGTCAGTTGCTAGTGCCTGTCAATGGCGAGTGTCTTTCGGGATCGCGAAAAGGCCGCGGCTGGTGAGCCGCGGCCTTGGGGTGGGTGGCGTGTGGCGGGTCAGCCGTGCTGGTACGCCACCAGCGAGATGCCGACGTAGTGCACGACGAACGCCGCGAGCGTGAGCGAGTGGAAGACCTCGTGGAAGCCGAACCAGCGCGGCGACGGGTTCGGGCGCTTGATGCCGTAGATCACGCCGCCCGCGCTGTAGAGCAGCCCGCCCACGACCACCAGGACGAGCACCGCGACGCCGCCGGTCCGCAGGAAGTCGGGCAGGAAGAAGACCGCCGCCCAGCCCATCGCGATGTAGCAGGGGGTGTAGAGCCAGCGCGGGGCGCCGACCCAGAAGACCCGGAAGATGATGCCCGCCGCGGCCGCCGCCCAGATCCCCCACAGCAGCGCGTCACCCTTGGCGCCGGGCATCAGCAGCATCGCCAGCGGCGTGTACGTGCCCGCGATGATCAGGAAGATGTTGGCGTGATCGAGCCGGCGCAGCACGCCGTCCGCGCGCGGCCCCCAGTTGCCCCGGTGGTAGAGCGCGCTCACCCCGAACAGCAGGCAGGCCGTCAGGACGAAGATCCCGCAGGCGACCCGGCCGCGCGTGGAGTCCGCGAGGGCGGTCAGCACCAGGCCGGAGATGAGCACGGCGGGGAACATGCCGGCGTGCAGCCAGCCGCGCAGTCTCGGCTTCAGTGGGGACGAGTCCACGAGTACGGCGGAGGTTTCGGACTGCTCTGCGGCGACGCTCATGCCCGGCATCGTACCTACGGGACCGTAAGTGGCCGATAGGGCCAACCCCCGGATCCGGCCTGGGGGGAACCCGAATTCATCGATCCTTAAGCCTCTGTCGGCCATCCGGTCGGAGTGGTGATGCTCACGTCGCTCACCTGTGAGGCCCCCTGGACAGATGGGCGAAACGGTCGGATGATCAAATGAGTGCGGTCGGCACCGGATGAGCGCTCACTGAGAGACACAGTGGACGGGAGGCGCAGCGTCCGGGTCGCAGCCCCCACGGGGCAACCAACTCAACACCCTCATTTAGGAGCGATCGTGGCGCGCGACATCGCGGCTCCCGCCCTGGGCACCCTCCCGACCAACCACCAGGAACTGATCTCGTGGGTCAACGAGATCGCCGATCTGACGCAGCCGGACAGCGTGGTCTGGTGCGACGGCTCCGAAGCCGAGTACGAGCGGCTCGCGGACGAACTCGTCGCCAAGGGAACGTTCAAGAAGCTCGACCCGATCAAGCGCCCCAACTCCTACTACGCCGCTTCCGACCCGACCGATGTCGCGCGGGTCGAGGACCGGACGTTCATCTGCTCCGAGAAGGAGGCGGACGCGGGCCCGACGAACCACTGGAAGGCCCCCGCCGAGATGCGGGAGATCTTCCAGGGGGAGAAGGGCGTCTTCCGCGGTTCGATGCGCGGTCGCACGATGTACGTCGTCCCGTTCTGCATGGGCCCGCTCGGCTCGCCGCTCTCCGCGATCGGTGTCGAGATCACCGACTCGGCCTACGTCGCCGTCTCCATGCGCACCATGACCCGGATGGGTCAGCCGGTCCTGGACGAACTCGGCGAGGACGGCTTCTTCGTCAAGGCCGTGCACACCCTGGGCGCTCCGCTGGCGCCGGACGAGGCGGACGTGCCGTGGCCGTGCAACTCCACGAAGTACATCTCGCACTTCCCCGAGAGCCGCGAGATCTGGTCCTACGGCTCCGGGTACGGCGGCAACGCCCTGCTGGGCAAGAAGTGCTACGCGCTGCGCATCGCCTCGGTGATGGCGCGGGACGAGGGCTGGCTGGCCGAGCACATGCTCATCCTCAAGCTGACCCCGCCGCAGGGCGAGTCGAAGTACGTCGCCGCGGCCTTCCCCTCCGCGTGCGGCAAGACCAACCTGGCGATGCTGGAGCCCACGATCTCCGGCTGGACCGTCGAGACGATCGGTGACGACATCGCCTGGATGCGGTTCGGCGAGGACGGCCGCCTCTACGCGATCAACCCCGAGGCCGGCTTCTTCGGCGTCGCGCCCGGCACCGGCGAGCACACCAACGCCAACGCGATGAAGACCCTGTGGGGCAACTCGGTCTTCACCAACGTCGCGCTCACCGACGACAACGACATCTGGTGGGAGGGCATGACGGAGGAGACTCCGGCCCACCTGACGGACTGGAAGGGCAACTCCTGGACACCGGAGTCAGGTGTCCCGGCCGCGCACCCCAACGCCCGCTTCACCACCCCCGCCGCGCAGTGCCCGATCATCGCGCCCGAGTGGGAGGACCCGAAGGGCGTGCCGATCTCGGCGATCCTCTTCGGCGGCCGCCGTGCCTCGGCCGTCCCGCTGGTCACCGAGTCGTTCGACTGGAACCACGGCGTCTTCCTCGGCGCGAACGTGGCCTCCGAGAAGACCGCCGCCGCCGAGGGCAAGGTCGGCGAGCTGCGCCGCGACCCGTTCGCGATGCTGCCGTTCTGCGGCTACAACATGGGCGACTACATGGCCCACTGGGTGAAGGTCGGGGAGGTCGCCGCGCGCAAGGAAGGGGGCGCGTCCAAGCTCCCGAAGATCTACTACGTCAACTGGTTCCGCAAGGACGCGAACGGGCGCTTCGTGTGGCCCGGGTTCGGTGAGAACTCCCGCGTCCTGAAGTGGATCGTGGACCGCCTCGACGGCCGGGCGGAAGGTGTCGAGACCCCGATCGGCATTCTTCCGGCCAAGGGCTCCCTGGACACCGACGGCCTCCAACTGGCCGACGCCGACCTGGAGTTCCTGCTCACCGTCGACAAGGAGGTCTGGCGCGAGGAGGCTGCGCTGGTACCCGAGCACCTCAACACCTTCGGCGATCACACGCCGAAGGAGCTGTGGGACGAGTACCGCAAACTGGTGGACCGCCTCGGCTAGCCCGGACCTGATCAAGCCCCCGCACAACGGCGTGCGGGGGCTTGGTCGTGCCCGCGCCCCTAAGCCGCGACGAGCGTATGCGCCTCCATGCGCTGCGCCGCCAGGATCGCGGCGGCGGTGTCCGCGCGGGACGCGGCGACCACCAGGGCGCGGCCGGCGAGGGCGTGTGCCCGCTGGTGCAGGCCGGCGATGTGCGGCTCGTGGATGGCGGCGGCCACCGCGGACCGCACCGGGGGATGACCGCCCCGGAGGCGGGCGACCTGCGTGGCCAGTGCCTCCGCCGCCTCGTCCAGCTCCATGCTCGGCGAGAGCTGCCGCAGCTCGTCGGTCACCGCGAGCAGGGCGGACAGGTGCCCGGCGAGCTGGATGTCCAGCTCCTCCTCGCGGGAGCGGTGCGGGAAGTCGCTGGGGTCGGCCGCCAACGTGTGGACCGACTTGGTGCGGATCGGCTCGTACATGGAGGCCTCCAGGCAGCGGGGGGTGCGTGGCTTGGCCTTCATCGTACCTTGGAAACTGTCTAAGTTAGAACTTGTCCAAAGTAGCGACCCGGTCCGCGTGTCACGGCTGGCTGTAGCCGTCCAGGAAGTTCCCGATGCGGGTCACCGCCTCCGTGAGCTGCTGGGCCGAGGGCAGCGTGACGACGCGGAAGTGGTCGGGCTCGGGCCAGTTGAAACCGGTGCCGTGGACGACCATGATCTTCTCCGCGCGCAGCAGGTCGAGCACCATCTGCCGGTCGTCCTTGACCTTGAAGACCTTGGGGTCCAGGCGCGGGAAGAGGTAGAGCGCACCCTTGGGCTTGACGCACGTGACGCCCGGGATCTGGGTGAGCAGGTCGTACGCCACGTCCCGCTGTTCCTTCAGGCGGCCGCCCGGCAGCACCAGATCCTTGATCGTCTGGCGGCCGCTCAGCGCCGCGACGACGCCGTGCTGGCCCGGCATGTTCGCGCACAGGCGCATGTTCGCGAGGATCGTGAGGCCCTCGATGTACGACTGCGCGTGCGCGCGCGGGCCCGAGATCGCCATCCAGCCGACGCGGTAACCGGCGACGCGGTACGCCTTCGACATGCCGTTGAAGGTGAGCGTCATCAGGTCGGGGGCGATGGCCGCCGTCGGGGTGTGTGTCGCGTCGTCGTAGAGGATCTTGTCGTAGATCTCGTCGGAGCAGACGAGGAGGTTGTGGCGGCGCGCGATGTCGGTGAGGCCGCGCAGCATCTCGTCGCTGTATACGGCCCCGGTGGGGTTGTTGGGGTTGATGATGACGATCGCCTTGGTGCGGTCGGTCACCTTGCGCTCGACGTCGGCCAGGTCCGGCATCCAGTCGGCCTGTTCGTCGCAGCGGTAGTGGACGGCGGTGCCGCCGGAGAGGGAGACCGCCGCGGTCCACAGCGGGTAGTCCGGGGCCGGGACGAGGACCTCGTCGCCGTCGTCGAGGAGCCCCTGCATCGCCATCACGATGAGCTCGGAGACGCCGTTGCCGATGAAGACGTGCTCGACGTCGGTCTCCACGCCGAGGGTCTGGTAGTGCATCATCACCGCGCGCCGGGCGGAGAGCAGGCCCTTGGCGTCGCCGTAGCCGTGGGCGTCGCCGAGGTTGCGGAGCATGTCCTCGAGGATCTCGGGCGGGCAGTCGAAGCCGAACGCCGCCGGGTTGCCGGTGTTGAGCTTGAGGATGCGGTGGCCTGCCGCTTCCAGCCGCATCGCCTCCTCGAGAACCGGGCCCCGGATCTCGTAGCAGACGTTGGAGAGCTTGGTCGACTGGATGAGCTGCATGGTCCGACTTTACGGCGGTGTTTCGCGCGGCCGCGCTTTCTTTACGGCCTCCTGGGCGGCCCGTGACCGGCCCGGTTTCGGATGCGGTGGCACCGGGTGCCGGACGTCTTCGGAATGCGGGGTGGGGCGGTCGGCGGGGCTTTGATGAGGTTGGTCGCGGACGCGGGTGAGATGGGCCACGTGACGGGCCACGTCACCGCCCCCGCACGGGAGATGACGTGGCCCGGGCCTCTCAGGCGTGGGTGAGCGGGGTGGCCGCGCCGTCGAGGATGGCCCGCTCGGCGGGGGTCGCCTGCGCGATCCACTCGGGGGCGAGCGCCGCGTACGTCGTGACGTCGTGCCAGGTCCCCTGGGTGTGGAACAGCTGGCGCAGCGTGGCCTCGGGGCGCAGCCCGGCCGCGAGCATGATGTCCCGCATCCGCGTGTGGTCGGCGCGGTGGCCGGCCCAGATCCGGTGCAGGCCGAGCCGGCCGAAGCCGTGGGCCATGAGCAGCCGGCCCGCCTCGTGGCCGTGGCCGCGCAACGGGGCGTCCGGCAGCAGGACGAGGCTGGTGAGCATGGCGTTGCGGCCGTACTCCTCCAGGAGCAGGCCCATGGTGCCGACCATGGTGTCGTCGCCCGGCGCGCACACGGCCAGGGTGTGCTTGCGGCGGGGATGGGAGTGCGGCTGGGTCAGGGCCTGCACGAAGGCGTCCTGGGCCTGGCGGGGGTCCATGCGGTCGACGCCGAGATAGCGGGTCAGGGCCCGGTGCGTGTGGATGCGTTCGAACGGGCCGAGGTCGGTGGGACGCAGCTCGCGCAGCCAGAGCCGGTGGCCGTGGAGTTCGGGGAGATGGTTCACGGGGTCGCTCCGACGGTCGCGGGGGTCTTGGCGTGGCCGACGAGTTCCTCCAGGTCGACGTAGTAGCGCCCCGACGCCACCGGGTGTCCGAGCAGGACGCGCCGGGCGGTGTCGGTGACCAGGGCGCCGCCGAGCACCACACCACTGGCCAGCTGCGGCCAGCTGGCGAGGGTGGTGCCGATCCGCCGCAGGGCGTCGGTCATGGCGGGGCTCAGGTTCGCCTCGTCGCAGATGTCGAGGAGGTACGCCGTCGTGGCGGCCGGGCCGAGGGCGCGCACCTCGCCCGCGGTGAGGCCGCCGCCGCGGCCGTGGAAGAGCGGGCGGCCGGGTTCCAGGTCGAAGCGCTCGACGTCGAGCATGCCGCGGTCGTTGGCGTCCATGAGGACGGGGACGCGGCGGACGCGGGCGTGCTCGCGCACGGCCGTCTTCACCCAGGGGGTGTCGCACTCCTCCACCACCAGGTCGAGCGCGGCACCGTCCGAGCCGTCTGCGCCGAAGAACGCGTCGAGGGTGTCCTCGGTCAGCCCTTCGGACCAGAGCTCGATGTCGAGATAGGGGTCGGTCTCGTACATCTGACGGGCGCACAGGACGGTCTTGGCGACGCCGAGGTCGTGCACGCCGGCCCGCAGCCGGTTGAGGTTGCTCAGGCCGATGTGGTCGAAGTCGGCGAGCCGGAACGATCCTCCGACGCCTTCCATGGCGCAGGTGAGAGCGGCGCTGTTGCCCACGGACAGGCCGACCACGCCGATCCGGCGGCCGAGCAGGAGCTCCTGCTCGACGCACGTGATCTTGTCGCGGTTGCGGTCGGTGCGCACCCGGCGGAACTCCCGTTCCGGCAGGACGTGGACGAGCCGGCGCGACCACGGGTACCAGACCCAGCTCCCGTACTGCTGGAGCTCGGTCCCGGCCAGCAGGTCGGCGACGGCGGCGGCGTGCGCGGGGCCGTCGGGCGCGGCGCCGGGGTCCAGGCAGCGCACGAGTTCGGCGAGCTGGTCCTCGATGCGGTCGTGGAGCTCCCGTACGGAACCGGAGGCCAGCAGGGAGTCGAAGCGTGCCCGGTCGCGGGGATCGGTGAGGCGCAGCAGGACGGGGCGCCAGGGAGCCGGTGGGGTCGGGCCCGCCGAACCGTGTGCGCGCTCACTCACGGTGACGGAAGAAACGGAATCAATCACAAGGCGTGAAATTAGCAGCGTGAGATGGGTTTCAGGGCCATAAGCGGAATGAAGCGGCACGGGAAAACGTGAGCGAGACACCCCCGACGTGTTTCGTGCACATGTTCGAATCGCGTACTACGGTGGAGCCATGCTTCAGGGATCGCTCTTCGACCAGGCCGAGGAGATCGGGCTCGGCCCGCTCACCGGTGTGCGGCGGACCGTGCTCGGGGACGGCGCCTGGATCGACGTACTGCCGGGCTGGCTGCGCGGCGCCGACGAGCTGTACGAGCGGCTGGCCGGGTCCGTGCCGTGGCAGGCCGAGCGGCGGCAGATGTACGAGCGGGTCGTCGACGTGCCGCGGCTGCTCAAGTTCTACGGGGCCGGGCAGGAGCTGCCGCATCCGGTGCTCGGTGCGGCGCGGGACGCGCTGTCCGCCCACTACTCGGGGGAGCTGGGGGAGCCGTTCACCACCGCGGGGCTCTGCTTCTACCGCGACGGACGGGACAGCGTCGCCTGGCACGGGGACCGGATCGGGCGCGGGGCGCGCGAGGACACGATGGTGGCCATCGTGTCCGTGGGGGCGCCGCGGGATCTGGTGCTGCGGCTGCTGGGCGGGGGCGGCCCGAGCGTGCGGCGGGCGCTCGGGCACGGCGACCTCATCGTGATGGGCGGGTCCTGCCAGCGGACCTGGGAACACGCGATCCCGAAGTCGACGCGGGCGGCCGGGCCCCGGATCAGTGTGCAGTTCCGGCCGCGGGGGGTGCGCTGAGCGGCGGTTGGCTGATTTGTATCGGTATCGCCGTTGGCTGTCGCGCGGGTCCCGCAGTCCTTAGAATGCGCGCCCATGTCCTGGCAGCACCCCCACGAAGGCGACGACCTCGCGGTCCCCGAGGTCGTGTACGACCCGCAGCGGTCCGCCCGCGCGTACGACGGCTATGCCGACCCGGCCGCGGCTCATGGCTGGAACGAAGCGGTCACGCCGGATCCCCGCGCCTACCCCGACGCGTACGACACGGCCCGGCTCGATCCCGTCCCCGCCGATCCCGACCCCGACCCCGCCCCCGGGCCCGGTGACGGTGCCGTGTTCGTCGACGGGTCGGGGCGCAGACTGCGGCTGATGCGGTGGGGCGGGCTCGCGCTCGGCGCGGCCTGCGTCGTCTTCCTCGGTGCCGTCGTCACCGGCCTGTTCGGGTCGAGCCCGTCGGGCGGGTCGCTGCCCGGGAAGGATGAGCGGAGCGGGCACGAGCAGCCGCGCGCCGAGCACTCCGCGGCGCCCTCCGCCGACCCCGGCGCCCGCACCGCGGACCCCGGCGCGAGCCCGGCCGCCGCGGAGCGCGACGAGCCGGCCGACTCGTCCGGCGGGAGCGCGAGCCCGACCGCCTCCGCGCCACGGACCACGACCGCGGCGACGCCGACGGCCACGGCGGCGGGCCGCACCGCGCCCGCCCGGGGCAACTCCGCCGACAAGCCCGGCCGCGGCAACGGCACACCGGGGTCGGGGGCGACCAAGGGGGCGAACTGACGCCACCGCCCCGCCCGAGCGCCTGTCCGGCGGATCTCGTCGCGGGCGCGGTCTGTGGTGCGCGCATCTGCGGCGTTGTCGTCGGTTGCCGACGCTCCGCGTTGACGCCCTCCTCCGCCTTGCAGCCGCACGCACCACAGACCGCTCACCAGCACAGGAATGCGCGGGCCACCCGGAATGCGACCTGATCCGCCGGGCAGGCCCTAGCCGACGGCGCCGGGCGTGCGTCGTACGGACCTGCCCGCCAGGACGTCCGTGCGGCGGCCGTCCTCGATCACGAACTTCCCGTCGATCAGGACGTGCGGGATGCCGACCGGCAGTGTGCGGGGTGACGCGAACGTCGAGCCCGCCGCGACCGTCTCCGGATCGAAGAGGACCAGGTCGGCGCGGTAGCCCTCGCGGACGAGCCCGCGGTCGGGCAGCCGCAGCCGGGCCGCGGGGCGCGAGGTGAGGTGCGCGACCGTCTCCTCCAGGGACATGACGCCCAGGTCACGGGCGTAGTGGCCGAGGTAGTGCGGGAACGTGCCGTACGCGCGCGGGTGCGGCTTCGTGCCCTGGAGGATGCCGTCGCTGCCGCCGGTGTGCACCGGATGCCGCATGATCGCGCGGACGTTCTCCTCGTGGCCGACGTGCTGGAGGATCGTCGTGCCGAGGCTGTCGTCCAGGAGCAGACGGCGGGCGGTGGCCCAGGTGGACTCGGCGCGTTCGGCGGCGGACTCGGCGACCGTCTTGCCGACGTGGTCGGCGAGTTCGGGGTTCACCGTCCCCGAGATCTCGATCCTGTCCCACTCGATCGGTACGCCGTGACAGCCGTCGGAGCCGACCTCCTCGACGTCCTTGCGGATGCGCTCGGACGTCGCGTCGTCGCGCAGCCGCGCGAGGGTGGCGTCCGGGCCGCCCTCGTTGGCCCAGCTCGGCAGCATCGCCACGAGCGTCGTGGCGCCGGGGGTGTAGGGGTACGTGTCCAGGCTGATGTCGGCGCCGGACGCGATCGCCTCGTCGAGGAGGGCGAGCAGGTCCACGCCCTTGCCCTTGTTCACGCCGAAGTTCATGGTGGCGTGGGCCAGGTGGAGGGCGCAGTCCGCGGTGCGCGTCAGCTCCACCATCTCGCGGTACGCGTCGAGCGCGCCGGCCCCGTAACTGCGGTGGTGGGGGCAGTAGTAGCCGTCGTACGCGGCCACGGTGCGGCAGAGTTCGGTGAGTTCGGCGTCCTTGGCGTACATGCCGGGGGTGTAGGTGAGGCCGGACGACATGCCGACGGCGCCCTGCTCCATGCCCTCGGCGACGAGGCGCCGCATGTGGTCGAGCTCGGCGTCGGTCGCGTCGCGGTCGTCCCAGCCGACCGCGTACATGCGGACCGTGCCCTGGGGGATGAGGTAGGCGGCGTTCACGGCGATGCCGCGGTCGAGGCGGTCCAGGTACTCGCCGACGGTGCGCCAGTCGAAGTCCACGGAGGTGTCGTCGGGGCCGCCGCCGTTCCAGCCGGTGATGGTGCGGCGGACCTGGTCCAGGGTGCGGTCGTCGACCGGGGCGTAGGACAGGCCGTCCTGGCCGAGGACCTCCAGGGTGACGCCCTGGGCGGCCTTCGCGCTGTGGTCCGGGTCGCGGAGCAGCGCGAGGTCGCTGTGCGCGTGCATGTCGATGAAGCCGGGGCTCAGGGCGAGGCCGTCGGCGTCCACGGTGCGGGGCCCTGCCGGGCGGGGGCCGGCGTCGTGCTCCCGGTGGATCTCGGCGATCCGGCCCTCGGTGAGCTTCACGTCAGCGCGGTAGGAGGCTCCGCCGGTGCCGTCGATCACTCGGGTGTTCTTGATGACCAGGTCCAGGGCCATGGGGGAGCCTCTCGTCTGCCGGGTTGCTGATGGGTGGGTGGGTGCGGGTCCGGTGGGGGCTGGTCGCGCAGTTCCCCGCGCCCCTCACGCACTCGCGTCTGCCGGGTCGCTGTCGCGTGGGCGGGTGCGGGCCGGTGGTCCTGCTTCGCGCAGTTCCCCGCACCCCTGAAGGGCCGCGGATCCGCGGCCGAACGAACCCGCCTAGAAGAACGTCCGCACGTAGTCCACGACCGTTCCGTCCGCCTCCACCACCGGAATCAGCTGCCACTTGTCGAACGACGTGCACGGGTGGGACAGGCCCATCCCGAGCCAGTCGCCCACCTCGAGACCGGCGCCCGCTTCCAGGCGGAGCCACCCGTGCTGGTCGGAGAGGCCCGTCACCGAGACCCCGGCCGCGTCACGGATCACGCCCGTAGCGGCGTCCCGCACGACCTGGGCCTCCGGAAGGTCCAGGTCGTACGCGGCGTCGCGCTTGCCCGCGTTCGTGAACGCCTGGTCCGGCGCCGGACGCGAGACGACCTGCGCCCACAGCCGGAACGCCGGGTGCAGCGCGCCCTCCTCGGGGACCCGGTTGAAGGGGGTGAGGTGCCGGTAGTGACCGTCGTCGTGCGAGACGTACGCGCCGGAGCGCAGCAACTTCAGGACGGGAAGCGTCAGTTCGGGGACGTCCGCGAACACGTCCGCCACCGCGTCGAACCACGCGCTGCCGCCCGCGCTGACCACGATCTCGTCCAGGCCCGCGAACCGGCCCGCCGTGTCGAAGTCCACCGCGAGCGCCACGAGCCGGCGCAGCCACGCCCGTACCCGCTCGCCGTCCGCCTCGGGCACCTCGCCCTCGTACCCGGCGACACCGACCAGACGCAGCCGGTCCGCCGTCGCCACCGCGTCCGCGACCGCCGCGCACTCCGCTTCCGTGCGGGTGCCGGTCCGCGCGCCCACACCGGCGCCGAGCTCCACGACGACGTCGACCGGGCGGGTCGCCCCCGCCGCCGACAGAGCGGCCTGCATCAGCTCCACGCCGCGTACGGAATCCACGTAGCAGACGAAGCGGAACGAGGGGTCCGAGGAGAGCTCGCCCGCGAGCCAGCGCAGCGCCGCCGCGTCGACGAGTTCGTTCGCCAGGAAGATCCGCTCGATCCCGAACTCCCGTGCCACGCGCACCTGGTGGGGCACGGCGAGGGTGATGCCCCACGCCCCGTGCTCGATCTGCCGCTGGAAGAGCCGCGGCGCCATCGACGTCTTGCCGTGCGGGGCGAAGGCCAGGCCGTGCCGGGTGGCGTACGTCTCCATGAGCGCGAGGTTGTGCTCCAGGCGCTCGGCGGAGAGGGCGAGGACGGGAGTGGTGAAGCCGTCCGTGAAGAGGTTCAGGCGGCGGGCCGCGAGGTCGGCCACTGTCGCGCCCTCGGCCTCGGGCGGCAGGCCCTTGAAGCGGAAGTCCACCCGTTCCTGCGCGAGCTCGTCCAAGCGGTTGGCGGTCATGGAGCCTCCTCCAGGGGGACTGTTGCAATATCTGCAACGGTCATTGCGTATGTCGCTCACTGCTGTCTAACATCCGAGCCGACGCCGGGTCAACGGAGCCGTTGGCCGTCAGCCCCGAGGAGGACGCCCGATGAATGGCACGCCCGAAGGAACACCCGTGGATGTCGTCGCGCTCGGCGAGTCCATGGTCACGTTCCTGCCCGGCGTACCGGGGCGCCTCGCCGACGTGCCCTCCTTCGACCGCGGGATCGGCGGCGCCGAGTCCAACGTGGCGTGCGTGCTGGCCGCCGGCGGACACCGCGCCCGCTGGGTCAGCCGGGTCGGCGCCGACGGCTTCGGCGACCACCTGGTCGAGGCCATCGGCGCGTACGGCGTCGACGTCACGGCCGTACGCCGCGACCCCACCCGCCCCACCGGCATCTACTTCCGCACGGCCGGGGACCGTTCCTCCGACGCGCACGAGGTCGCCTACTACCGCGCCGGGTCCGCGGCCTCCGCGATGTCCGTCGCCACCCTGGACCTCGACGCGCTGCGCGACGGGCGCGTGCTGCACCTGTCCGGGATCACGGCCGCGCTCTCCGCCGACTGCCTCGACCTGCTGCACGCGCTGACCGACGGCTCGACGCCCGGCACCGTCTCCTTCGACGTCAACCACCGGCCGGGCCTGTGGCGCACCCCCGCCGACGCGCGGGTCCTGCTCGACCTCGCCCGCCGCGCCGACCTCGTCTTCGTCGGCGAGGACGAGGCCGAGGACGCCTGGGGCGTCACCGGCGGGCCCGACGCGATCCGCGCCGCGCTGCCCGAGCCTGCCGTCCTCGTCGTCAAGCGCGGCGCCGACGGCGCCGTCGCGTACGACGAGCACGGACGCCACGAAGAACCCGCCCCGCGCGTCGACGTCGTCGCGGCCGTCGGTGCCGGTGACGCCTTCGCCGCCGGCTTCCTCTCCGCCACCCTGCGCGGCCTGCCCGCCGCCGACCGGCTCCGCCACGGGCACCTGTGGGCGGCCGCCGCCCTCACCGTCCCCGGCGACCTCGCCGCACCCCCGAGCCGCGCCCACGCCGACCGCCTGGTCGCCCTGGACGCCGCCGCGTGGGGGAGACTGCACCTCGGCCCCGGCTGGACCGAAGCGACCGGCTCAGCCGTCCATGAGGCCGCCGAGGAGGTACGTACGCCATGAGCCAGACCGTCGACCGCGCGCTCAGCATCCTGCCGCTGCTCGCCGAGGGCCCCGCCGACCTGGGTCAGGTCGCCGAGCGGCTCGGCGTGCACAAGTCCACGGCGCTGCGCCTGCTGCGCACGCTGCACGAGCACGGCCTGGTGTACCGCCAGACCGACCAGCGCTACCGGCTCGGGGCCCGGCTCTTCGCCCTCGCCCAGGAGGCGGTGGAGAACCTCGACGTCCGGGAGATCGCCCACCCCCACCTGACCGCGCTCAACGAGAAGTGCGGGCACACGATCCACCTCGCCGTGTACGAGGAGCACGAGGTCCTCTACATCGACAAGGTCGAGAGCCGCTACCCGGTCCGCATGTACTCGCGCATCGGCAAGCCCGTCGCCATCACGGTCGCCGCCGTCGCGAAACTCCTCCTCGCCGACCTCACCGAACCCGAGCGCCGCGCCGTCGCGGAGAAGCTCGACTACCCCATGTACACGCCCCGTTCCACCCCCAACGCCCCCGCATTCCTGAGGGAGTTGGAGAAGGTGCGCGAACAGGGGTGGGCCACCGACCTCGGTGGCCACGAGGAGTCCATCAACTGCGTCGGGGCGCCCATCCGCGGCGCCGACGGCCGCGTCGTCGCCGCCATGTCGGTCTCCGCGCCGAACGTGGTCGTCACCGCGGAGGAACTCCTCACCCTGCTCCCGCTCGTGCGCCGCACGGCGGAGGCCATCAGCCGGGACTACTCCGGTAACCCCCCAATGAAGTAACCCCCGATGAAGGAAGCCAGTTCACGATGACCGAGAAGATCGCCCTCACCCCGGCCACCCACACCACCCCGCCCGCGAAGTTCTCGCACGGCGTCAAGAAGGGCAACCTCCTTCAGGTCGCCGGCCAGGTCGGCTTCCTCCCGGCAGTCGAGGGCCAGGCCCCGACCCCGGCGGGTCCGACGCTGCGCGAGCAGACCCTCCAGACGTTCGCCAACGTCAAGGCGATCCTCGAAGAGGGCGGCGCCACCTGGGACGACGTCATGATGATGCGCGTCTACCTGACGGACGTCGACCACTTCGCCGAGATGAACAAGATCTACAACGAGTACTTCGAGGAGCAGGGCCTGAAGGCCCCGGCCTCCGCCCGCACGACCGTCTACGTCGGTCTGCCCAAGGGCCTGCTCATCGAGATCGACGCGCTCGCCGTCCTCGGCTGAGTCCGCGCCCCCACCTGAACAACCCGCAAGCCGTACGTCGTCACGGCACGGCCCACCAGCGCCTCCGGCGCGGTGCGCCGTGCCGCGATCCCCCCTGCCCTGAAAGCCCCATGCACTTACGAGGTCAACGATGTCCCCGTTCGCTCCGCTCGCGGCCGCCGCCCCAGCCGAAACGCCTCCCCACACCGGCGGCATCCTCACGATCATCGACGGCACGGCCGGTCTGCTGACCGTCGCCGCCCTCGGCATCGTGCTGCTGCTCTTCCTGATCATCAAGGCCCGCATACAGCCCTTCGTGGCGCTCCTCGCGGTCTCCATAGCCGTCGGCCTCGGCGCGGGACTCTCGGTCACCGAACTCTTCGGCACCGTCCAGAAGTCCGACGCCGTCTCCACCATCGAGTCCGGCATGGGCGGCACGCTCGGCCACGTCGCGATCATCATCGGACTCGGCACCATGCTCGGCGCGGTGCTCGAGGTCTCCGGCGGCGCCGAGGTCCTGGCCTCCCGCCTGCTCAACCTCTTCGGCGAGAAGCGCGCCCCGCTCGCGATGGGCCTGACCGGCCTGATCTTCGGTATCCCGGTCTTCTTCGACGTCGGCATCTTCGTCCTCGCGCCGATCGTCTACGCGGCCGCCAAGCGCGGCGGCAAGTCGATCATCCTCTACTGCATGCCGCTGCTCGCCGGCCTGTCGATGACGCACGCCTTCCTGCCGCCGCACCCGGGCCCCGTCGCCGCCGCCGGACTCCTCAAGGTCGACCTCGGCTGGGTCATCCTCATGGGCATCGTCTGCGGCATCCCGGCCGTGCTCGCCGCCTGGGGCTGGGCCGCCTGGATCGGCAAGCGGATCTTCGTGCCCGTACCGCAGGACATGGTCGAGGCCGCCGAGGAGGCCAAGGCCGCGCTCGCCGAGGAGCAGCGCGCCTCCGGTGTCACCCCGACCGAGAAGCCGGTCTCGCTGGGCGTCGTCTTCACCATCATCGGTACGCCGCTGATCCTGATCCTCCTCGCGACGTTCTCCTCGATCGCCTTCGACCCCTCGACGGGCCGCTCGGTCATCGAGTTCTTCGGTCACCCCTTCGTGGCGCTGACGATCGCCCTGCTCATGGCGTACTACCTGCTCGGCATCCGCCGCGGCTGGTCGCGCAAGTCCCTGGAGACGGTGTCGACGGCGTCCCTGAAGCCGGTCGGCAACATCCTGCTGGTGGTCGGCGCGGGCGGCGTCTTCGGAGCCGTCCTCAAGGCGAGCGGCATCGCGCAGGCCCTCGCCGACACGTTCAACAACGTGGGCCTGCCGATCATCGTCCTCGCCTACCTGATCTCCCTCGTCCTGCGCGTCGCCCAGGGCTCGGCGACGGTCGCGATCGTGACGACGGCGGGCATCGTGGCCCCGCTCCTCTCCGAGGGCCACCACTCCCAGGCCTTCGTGGCGCTGGTCATCATGGCGATCTCGGCGGGCTCCATCTTCGCCTCGCACGTCAACGACGGCGGCTTCTGGATGGTCGCCAAGTACTTCGGCATCTCGGAGCGCGACACCCTGCGCACCTGGACCGTCCTGGAGTCGGTCCTGTCGCTGGCCGGGTTCGCGGTCGCGGCCGTGGTCAGTCTGTTCGTCTGACGGCGGTGAGGGCGGCGGCCGGACCGGCGCCCTCACCCCGAACAGCCCGTACCCCCGGCCGGATCCGGCGCGTACACCCAGTACAGCGCGAGGAGTTGGACGGCGAGCAGCAGAACGCCGCCGCACACGAGCACCACCCGCCCGCCGCTGAGGCGCCGCATGCCGCGCACGGCGACCACCAGCGCGGCCGCACTGCACAGCGGCCCCGCCCACGCGGTGACGTACATCCGCGCCGAGGGGCCCAGGTACGCGCAGTCGCGGAACGTGTCCGCGTCGAAGGAGAACCGGGCGGCCGGCAGCCCGGCCGACACGGCGACCAGGACAGCGGCGGCGGTCGCACGGGACGTCGTCATCGCGACAGACGTCCGCGCGGATAAGGTGCCGCCCCGAAGACGAGCAGCGCGAACGCGGCCAGGCGCCGCAGCCCCGGCTGCTCGGCGAAGCCGCTGCGCCGAAGGGCGTGGACCGCGTACCAGTTGGCGGCGATGCCGGTCGCAGGACCCCCGTCGGTCAAGGAGCTCTCCTCGGGTTCGCCGTGCGGTGGGACGCGTACGCGTCCGTTCATGGTGCCGTGTTCTGCCCGGGGACGGGCGAGTACCGCGGCGTCGGACGGCCTGGGCTGATCCGGCCTCTCCTTTCGATCGGCGCCCGGCCTCCACGGGACACAGCGACGTCCGCCATACTTCGGCCCGTGGAGCAGCGTATGGAGAACGAGAAGGTCACGCCCGTCGCCGGCGCCGGTTTCGATCCGGCGTTCGTCCCCGGCCTGACGTCTCCCGCCAAGGAGACGGTTGTCGAGGACGCCCAGGCCACGGTCACGGAAACAGACGAGACCGCGGGGGAGGTGACGACGCGGGACGAGGCCGGTGCGAAGAAGCCGTCGCTCGACAAGAAGGCGCCCGAGCCGAAGGACGCCGAACCCGAAGCCGACGACGAAGCCGACGACGAAGAGGCGGCCGACTCCAAGGCGCCCAAGGCATCCAAGGCGTCCAAGGCGCCCAAGGGCTCCGACGGCGTCGAGGACGTCACCCTCGAGGCCAAGGACCGGCGCGGCTCGATCACCGTCGACGCGACCGGCGTCCGCTTCACGCTCGACGACCAGGAAGCCGACTTCACCTGGGACGAGATCAGCGCGGTCGAGTTCGGCACGGCCCGCAAGCGCCTCACGGTGACGGTGCACACGCCGAACAGCCGCTGGTACCCGAACGACGTCGAGGCGCCCGACAAGTCGCGCCTCAACGAGTGGACGGAGACCCTCGACAAGGCGCTGGACGCGTACTTCGAGGACTGAGGGGCGGTACGGGCGGCACCAGTTCCTGACGTACCTCTTGCCAGCCGGGCCGCTTTACGCACCCTTGGTGTTCATGGCGGACACCACTGGCACCTCAGGAACCGGTACCCCCACCACCTCCGACTCCCACCCGCGCAAGTCGAGCTGGAAGTACATCGGCCCCGGCATCGTGGTCGCCGCGACGGGCGTCGGCGCGGGCGACCTCGTCGCGACGCTCGTCGCGGGCAGCAACTTCGGCTACACCCTGCTGTGGGCCGCGGTCATCGGCTGCGTCGTCAAGATCAGCCTGGCCGAGGCGGCGGGCCGCTGGCACCTGGCCACCGGCCGCACCCTCTTCGACGGCTGGGCGAGCCTCGGCCGCTGGACGACGTACTTCTTCGTCGTCTACGTGGTGATCTGGGGCTTCGTCTACGGCGCGGCGGCGATGTCGTCGAGCGCGCTGCCGCTCCAGGCGCTCTTCCCCGACGTGTTCCCGGCGGACTGGTCGATCAAGCCGTGGGCGATCATCTGCGGTCTGGTCGGCATGGCCTTCGTCTGGTTCAACCGGTACGACGTCTTCGAGAAGGTCATGACGGTCCTGGTGGGCGTCATGTTCGCCGTCACGGTCTACCTGGCGATCCGGGTCACCCCGAACCTCGGTGACGCCTTCGCGGGCCTGCTCCCGGTGCTGCCCGACGAGAAGGACTCGGTCCTCAACACCCTCGGCCTGATCGGCGGCGTCGGCGGCACGATCACGCTCGCCGCGTACGGCTACTGGGTCAACGCGAAGGGCTGGACGAACACGTCCTGGATGAAGGTGATGCGGCTCGACAACCGGGTCGCGTACATCACGACGGGCGTCTTCGTCGTGGCGATGCTCTTCGTCGGCGCGGAGCTCCTGCACGCCTCGCACACGTCGATCGCCAGCGGCGACAAGGGACTTCTCGACCTCACGAAGATCCTGGAGGCCGAGTACGGCACGGTGACGGCGAAGCTCTTCCTGGTCGGCTTCTTCGCCACGTCGTTCACCTCGCTCATCGGCGTGTGGCACGGCGTCAGCCTGATGTTCGCGGACTTCGTGGAGCGCTACCGCAGCGCGCGCGTCACGGGCGAGGAGGTGGCGCGCGGCGACCGCGAGAAGGGCTGGCCGTTCCGTGCTTACCTGCTGTGGCTGACCTTCCCGCCGATCGTCCTGCTCTTCCAGGGCCAGCCGTTCCGCCTGGTGATCCTCTACGGGGTGCTGGGCGCCGCGTTCATGCCGTTCCTGGCGCTGACCCTGATCTGGCTGCTGAACTCCAGCCGCACACCGGTGAGTTGGCGCAACGGGTGGCTGAGCAACGGCATGCTCGCGATCGCGGGACTGCTGTTCGTGGCGCTGTGCGTGAAGCAGATCTGGGACGTGCCCTGGTCCGATTTCTTCTAGCGCCTTCTTCCGGTGGCGCCTTCCTCCGGTGCCGGGTCGGTCACGGCAGCGCGGGGAGGAGCGCCAGCCACGCCTCGGCCTCCCCGCGCAGCGGATCGCCCCGGTCGAGATGGGTCTCCAGGCCCTTGAGCGGGCCGAGGAGGCTCTTGACGCGGCGCAGGCGCAGCATCTGCGGGCGCGGCAGCGAGCGCCAGTCGGCGGTGCGCGCGCGTACGTCGGGGAGCACGGCGCCGGTCGACGTGAGCGCGGCGCGGAGCACCTCGCGCGGATCGCGGTCGGGGTCCGTCGCGGACGGGCCGAAGACGCGGATCATGGTGGCCCGGGTGCGGGCCAGGTCGGCGGCCTGCTTCAGCGCGTCGTCCGGTGTCGCGGCGGGCCTGGCGCGGATCGCGCCGACGGTCAGGGCCGCCCACCGCAGGCGGGTCTCGTCGTCCAGGTCGGTGCGGTGGACGCGGGTGGCGCAGCGTTCCCGCAGGGTCTCCCAGAAGTGTTCGGCCGCGGCGTCCCCGGCCGAACCGCCGTGGAGCACGCAGCGCAGCTCCTCGTCGCTCAGCGCGGCGGCGCGGCCACCGGCGTCGCCCTCGGCGAGGTCCTCCACGTGGTCCTCGACGTAGTCCTCCAGCAGCACGAAGACCCGGTCGAGGAGGTCGGCGAGCGCGCCCCGGGTCCGTTCGCCCGCGGCCCGCGACGCCCTGCGCGCCGCCCACCAGCCGTGCTCGAACTCCGTCGCGCCGCACCGGCCCTCGGTGAACGCGTCGAGAAGCGCGAGGAGTTGGGCCACCGCGCTGCCCGGCGCGGCCTCGGCGGGGGACGCCCAGGCGTGGTGCGCGGGCGGGTACGCCGCCGCGACCTCCCGCAGATGGGGCCAGCGGCCCTCGACGTGCCGCGCGTACCGGGCGAAACGGCCCCGCGCCGCGTCCACGCCCTCGCTCACCGCGGCGGACAGGAAGGCGGGCGTACCGGTGATCAGGGCGTACCCCGGCGCGGGGAACAGGACGCAGCCCTGCCCGTCGGGGGTGTGCAGCAGCGCCGGGGGCACGGTGCCGCGCACCGTGGACGGGGGCTCCGCGGCGCCGGTCGCGCGCCATCCCGCCTGGATCCGCCCGGCCAGCGCCGCGTCGATGTCCTCGCCCGCCGGTACGGGAACCGTCTGCCGGTCCCCGTTGCCCACATGTCTCAGCATCACCACGCACCCACCCGCCGCCGTTCCCGCCCCGGTTCCGCCTGCTCCGCTCCAGTTGTACGCGCTCGGGGCCCGGACGTCTCAGGTCGTGTCGGCCCGGAAGGTCACAGGTCAGCCGAAGCCGCGTTCGGTGAAGGCGCAACTCCCGCGCTCGGCAGGGGACAGCGCCTGCCGGGACACGAGTCTCGGCGCCCGCCGGACGTACTGGCGGAAGCCGGAGGCACGGAACTTCAGCTCGAAGGCGTGGCCGTCGATGTGCCAGAGCGGCACGTGCGCGAAGTTCTCGCGGGCATCGTCCGGCACCAGTCGGTGAATTCCGTCCAGCTCCAGATCCAGGGCCAGGCCTGTGAAATCGAGGTCGCCCTCAAGGTCGAAGACATCCTCGAAGACGAGTGTCGCGGGGGAGACCCAGAACGAGAAGTGCGTCGCGGGCGGGACCGGGTGGACCCAGCGGACGATGTAGTCGAGGTCGAAGAGGAGGCGCGGCAGGATGTCGTCGGTCGGCTGGACGGACAAGCCATGGACGGTGGCGTCGTGCCAGCCCATCTCCACGAAGTCCGCGTCGCTCCAGACGCTCTTGGAAAGTCCCGACTCCTGGTGGCTGCCGTCTCTCATGCCTGAATCTAACCTGCCCGACGCCCGAACAGCGGGTGCGTGGGCAGCGCCGCCGGGGGAGCGGCGGCGCTGCCCGTCCAGGGGGCCGCCGGTGCTACAGGCCGTGGACGTGCGGGCCGACGGCGTTCGACCAGGCGTTGCCGGACGTCGCGTCCCAGTTGGTGGACCAGGTCATGGCGCCGCGGATGCCGGGGTACGTCTTCGAGGGCTTGAACGAGCCGCAGTTCGTGCCCTTGGCGAGACAGTCGAGGGCGTCGTTGACGACCGACGGCGCCACGTAGCCGCTGCCGGCCGCGCTCGTCGACGCCGGGGTGCCGATGCCGACCTGCGACGGGTCGAGGCCGCCCTCCAGCTGGATGCAGGCGAGCGCGGTGAGGAAGTCCACCGAGCCCTGGCTGTAGACGTTGCCGTCGCAGCCGAGCATCGAACCGCTGTTGTAGTACTGCATGTTGACGACCGTGAGGATGTCCTTCACGGCGAGCGCGGTCTTGAAGTACTCGGTGGACGTGGACTGCATGTCGATGGTCTGCGGCGCCATCGTCAGGACGAACCCGCTGCCCGCCTTCGCCGCGAGGGACTCCAACGCCTGCGACATGTACGTGGAGTCGAGGCCGTTCTCCAGGTCGATGTCGACGCCGTCGAAGCCGTACTCCTGCATGAGGGAGTAGAGGGAGTCCGCGAAGTTCGTTGCGGAGGCCGAGTCGTTGATCGAGACCGTGCCGTTCTGGCCGCCGACCGAGATCACCACCGACTTGCCGGCCGCCTGCTTCGCCTTGATGTCGGCCTTGAACGCGTCCTCGGTGTAGCCGCCCAGGCCCGCCGAGTCGAGCGTGAAGTCGACGGCGCCAGGCGTCGCGGTCGCGTCCGCGAAGGCGACCGCGACGATGTCGTACGCGTCCGGGACGTCGGCGAGTTTCTGCACGCTCGCGCCGTTGTCGAAGTTCTGCCAGTAGCCGGTGACCGCGTGGGCGGGGACCGCGGCGGACGCAGCGGTGGGCGCCGCCTGCGCGCTGTCCGTCGTGGCGAGCAGGCCGGCCGTGGCGAGTGCCGCCGCGGCGAACGCGCCTATGAGGGGGGCGAGTCGGGACCTTCTCTGGTGGGGGTGGTTCATCTCTGCCTCCGGTGGGGGGATCTGTGGGGGATCTATGGGGGAGGTGGGGAAGATGGGGCAGCAGCTGCTGGGCCTCCAAGCTGGTCCAGACCAATACCGATGTCAAGACCCATGACACGGCCGGGAGTTCGTGCGCGTCGAGTGACGGAGGCGATGCTTCCGCGCCAACCCGCACCCATCGGGCCATGAACAGTGCGAAGTGGGGTGTTGCCGGGCGCCCGCGTGGATATGGTGCTCAGGCAGCAGGGTTCAGTGTCAGAGAGCGCAGAGCGACCGGGGGTGCGTGCGTGCCGACCGCGATAGCCGTGACCGACCCCGACCTGGTGCTCGCCTCGCCCGACCGGCACACCCCGACGGCGTCCGTGCTGCCCGTGGGGGAGTCGCAGGACACGTATCCGCTCGACCGCGCGATCATCGACGTACACACACTGATCGAGCAGCACGGATATGTGATCGCACTCTGCCCGCAATCCGCGCCGGACGCGGTCGTGCACCGTCTGCATTCCATCCGGTCCGTGCTCGAGAGCGACCGGATCGCGATCCTGCGGCCCGAACTTCCGCCGCTCGGAATGGCCGTACTGGCCCTGCAACTCCGCCAGTTGTCGATCTGCGACTTCAGTCCGGGCGTCCTCGCCTCCGCCGCGCGCCTGCTCGCCCATTACGTGTACGCGGGCGCCGTCGTCGGTTCCGTCGCCAAGCTCGACCGGGTCCCCGTCACGCTCCGCGCGCACACCAAGTCATGGGCGCCCGGGGCCCAGTTCGCGGTGGTGGCCTCGCCCCAGCCCGAGCTGGTCAAACTCACCGGGACGTCCGGCGAGATACCGGCCGGACCCTCCTTCGGCACCCACCTCTTCTACGCCGCCGGACAGCAGACCACCGACTGGATCACCGGCGCGCTCGCCCCGGCCTGGCGCGTCCACGGGATGACCGAGACGCGGCTGCCCGGGGAATCGGCGCGCTGGTGGGCCACCGGCAGGCCGGGCAGCCCCGGGCGGATCGTGGAGTTCGCCGCGGCCATCCCCGACATCTCCGTGCTCTACCAGCTCGTGTCGTCCGTGCGCCGCGAGGAGTGCCACTGGTGCGGGCTCGAACTCATCGGCGACCGCTGCGGGTTCTGCGCGGCACCGCTCACCGCATCCGAGACGCCGCTCGCGGGGGCCAGGAGCGGGCGTTCGGCGTCGGCGCTCGCCCCTGCCGCCGCGTCGGCCAGGGCCGCGCTCCCGCGCGGCCCTCATTGACCTGTGCGCGTCGCCCGTCCGTCCGCAGTCCACCGTCCGTCGTCCACCGTCCGTCTATCAACGAGGTTGCCCCGTCCATGAATTCACGTCAGCGCCGCGGCGTCATTCTCCTGGTCGTCTCGGCCCTGTGTGCCGTCGGCGCGTTCGCCGGTGTGCTGGCGGTGATCCATGACGTGGACTCCAAGGTGGGGCCGGAGACGGCCGCGTACCGGCTGAAGCAGGACGTGGCCCCGTACAAGGAGTTGACGGCGGACCAGTTCGAGAAGGTCAGCATGCCGAAGCGATGGCTGTCGTCCACGGCCGTCACCCGGCTGAGCGAGATCCGCGGCAAGATCGCGGTCACGCAGCTGAAGAAGGGGTCCCTGCTCCAGGAGGACATGATCGTGGCCCGGCCCCAGCTCAAGTCCGGGCAGCAGGAGATCGCCATCATGATCGACGCGGAGACGGGCGTCGCCGGAAAGATCGATCCCGGGTCGAAGGTCAACATCTACGCCACCTTCAAGGCCGAGAACGACAAGCAGCGCGACCAGTCCAAGGTCATCGTCGAGAACGCCGAGGTCATGGACGTCGGCAAGCTCACGCCGATCGACCAGCAGGGAGCGAACGCCTCCGGCAACTCCACGGTCCGGCGGCAGGGGGAGGCCGTACCGATCACGTTCGCGCTCGACGCGGCGGATGCGCAGCGGGTCGCGTACGCCGAGTCGTTCGCGACCCATGTCCGGCTGGCACTGGTGGCGCCGGGCGCCGACGGCGCGGTCCCTCCGGGGGACCGGTCGTACACGTTGGACGAGGACAAGTAGGGGGTCGGGTCGTGCTGATTACCGGGTTCGCGTCCGCTGTGGCTGCTCGCGAGGTTCCCCGCGCCCCTTACGGGGCCGCTGCGCGGCCCGCCTCGGGCAGTCTGCCGCCTGGGGCGGCACGGGTGGGCAAGGCGGCAGGCGCCGGGGACCCGTTCGAGGGGCGGAAAGCACTGCCCCGTACGTCAATGACAACCCCCCGCACGCTCAGCCGGGAGGAACAGTGACCACCCGCATCCTCCCCGCCGCCGGGGACCCGGACAGCGCCCGCGCGCTCATCACCCTCCTCTCCCAGCTCCCCGACACGGAACCCGCACCCCCGGTCCCCGACTCCACCGCCCTCCTCGACCTCCTGGCCCGCCTCGCCGCCGAGTCCCTCGACGAGCTGCCCGAAGTCGTCCTCGTACACGAACGCATCGGCCCGGTCCCCGCCCTCGACCTCATCCGCGACCTCGTCCTGCGGTTCCCCGCGGTCGGCGTCGTCCTGGTCACCGCCGACACCAGCCCCGCCCTGCTCACCGCCGCGATGGACAGCGGAGCGCGCGGCATCGTCGCCTTCCCGCTCAGCTACGACGCCCTCGCCGAACGCGTCCAGGCCGCCGCCGCCTGGTCCACCGGCATGCGCCGCCACCTCGCGGGCGGCACCGGCAACGAGCTTGTCCCCGCGGGCGGCGGCGGCCGCGTCGTCGCCGTCACCGGCGCCAAGGGCGGCGTCGGCACCACCCTCACCGCCGTCCAGCTCGCCCTCGCCGCCGCCGCGTCCGGCCGCGCCGTCGCGCTGCTCGACCTCGACCTCCAGTCCGGCGACGTGGCGTCCTACCTCGACGTACAGTTCCGCCGCTCCGTCGCCGACCTCGCCGCGATCCACGACATCACCCCGCGCGTCCTCCAGGACGCCGTCTTCACCCACGAGTCCGGCATCGACCTCCTCCTCGCCCCCGCCGACGGCGAACGCGGCGAGGAGATCACCGACCGGGTGGCCCGCCAGGTCGTGCACGCCCTGCGCGCCCGCTACGAGGTCGTGGTCGTCGACTGCGGTACGCAGATGGGGGCCGCCAACGCCGCGGCCGTCGAACTCGCCGACCAGACCGTCCTGTTGGTCACCCCGGACGTCGTCGCCGTACGCGCCGCCAAGCGCATGGTCCGCCTCTGGGACCGCCTCCAGATCCGCAAGGCCGAGGAGACCGTCACCGTCGTCAACCGGTACGCCCGCGCCGCCGAGATCCAGCCGAACCTCGTCGAGCGCGTCACCGGCACGAAGACGGCCCGCACCTCGATCCCCGCCGCGTTCAAGGAACTCCAGGCCGCCGTCGACGCGGGCCGCATGCAGGACCTCGACAACCGGTCCACCGTGAAGCAGGCCCTGTGGACGCTGGCCGCCGAACTGGACCTGGTCGCGGCCCCGCCCCCCGACGCGGGCGGCCGCCGGGGCCGGCGCCGAGGCGACAAGGGCGCGGTCACCCTGGAGTTCGCCGCCATGTTCCCGCTCGTCCTCGTCGTCATGGGCCTGCTGTGGCAGTGCGTGCTGTACGGATACACGTACTCCCTCGCCGGGAACGCGGCGGACGAGGCGGCGCGGGCGGCGACGTCGGCGTACGCCTCCGGCGGGGACGGGCAGGGCGCCTGTGACGCCGCGGGGAGGTCCCACCTGCCGTCGGCCTGGCAGGACGCGACCATCTCCTGCCCACCTTCGTCCGGTCCGGTGACCAGGGCCACGGTCACGGTCGACGTCCCGCTGTTCTTCCCGGGAGTGAACCCCGGGTGGTCCGTCACGGGCGAGGCCGGGGCGGCGACCGAAGAGGACGCGGGGCGGTGAAGCGCCCCGTAGGGGCGCGGGGAACCGCGCGAGCAACCACCCACAGCCCGCACCTGCGAACCGACGACCGACCGGCAACGCCGAGAAGGCGCCTGCGCGGCGACCGAGGCGTCTCCATGCTGGAGTTCGCGGGATTCCTCCCCTTCCTCCTGGTCATCGGCATGGCCGCGATCCAGCTCGGCCTCGTCGGCTACGGCGCCAACCAGGCCGGCAGCGCGGCCCGCGCCGGCGCACGGGCGGGCTCCCTGAACCCCGGATCGGGCCCGGCGGCGGCCGTCGCCTCGGCGAGCGGCTGGCTGAAACCGGCGCCGGACCCCTGCGGCGGCGACGCCACGATCACCTGCACCGTCACCGTCCGCGTACCGGCGATCATCCCGCTCTTCGACGGCTGGGACATCCGCCGCACCGTCACCATGCCCAGCGACCAGACCAACCAGGGGAGTTGACGATGAGCCTGCGCAACCGAGTCGTCGCCACCCGGGACACGACGGGCGTCGAGCCGTCCCGTGACGACGGCCTCGTCGCCGTCTACCGCACCAAGCTCCTCGAAGAGATCGACCTCGCCGAGATGTCGACCCTCGCGGCGGCGGACCGCCGGGTCCGCCTGGAGCGCGTCCTCGGCCACATCATCAGCCGCGAGGGCCCGGTCCTCTCCTCCACCGAGCGCACCCAGCTGATCCGCCGCGTCGTCGACGAGGCCCTCGGCCTCGGCATCCTGGAACCCCTCCTCGCGGACGCCTCCGTCACCGAGATCATGGTGAACGGCCCGGACGCGATCTTCGTGGAACGAGCGGGACGGGTGGAACAGCTCCCCCTCCGCTTCGCCTCGTCCGAGCAGCTGATGCAGACCATCGAACGCATCGTGTCGACCGTGAACCGCCGCGTCGACGAGTCGAACCCCATGGTCGACGCCCGCCTGCCCACCGGCGAACGCGTCAACGTGATCATCCCGCCGCTCGCCCTCACCGGCGCGACCCTCACCATCCGCCGCTTCCCGCGCGCGTACAGCCTCACCGAACTCATCGACCTGGGCTCGCTCGACGAGCACATGCTGATGCTGCTCGCGGCCTGCGTCCGGGCCCGCTTCAACATCATCGTCAGCGGCGGCACCGGCTCCGGCAAGACGACCCTCCTCAACGCCCTCTCCGCCCTGATCCCGCCGCACGAGCGCATCATCACCATCGAGGACTCCGCCGAACTCCAGCTCCAGCAGGACCACGTCATCCGCCTCGAATCGCGGCCCGCGAACGTCGAGGGCAAGGGCCAGGTCACCATCCGCGACCTCGTCCGCAACAGCCTGCGCATGCGCCCCGACCGCATCATCGTCGGCGAGGTCCGCGGCGGCGAGACGCTCGACATGCTCCAGGCCATGTCGACCGGCCACGACGGCTCCCTCGCCACGGTCCACGCCAACACCGCCGAGGACGCCCTGACCCGCCTCCAGACGCTCGGCTCGATGTCCGAGGTCGACGTCCCCTTCGAGGCGCTCCGCGACCAGATCAACTCCGCGGTCGACGTGCTGATCCAGCTCACCCGGCACGCCGACGGCTCCCGCCGCGTCACCGAGATCGCGCTCCTCGTCTCGCACGGCCGCGAACAGTTCACCATCGCGACCGTCTCCCGTTTCGTCGCCCAGCCCCACACCTACGGCGACGCGGGCCCGCGCCGGGTCCACGGCTACTACGAGCACCTGCCGCTGCCGCGCCGCGTCGCCGACCGGCTGTACGTGGCGGGGGAGGCGGTGCCGCCGGCGTTCGGCGTCGTCGAGTCCGTCGACGTACTCAACACGAGGGAGGCCACGGGATGACGTCCACTTGCGCGGCGGATGGTGCGGCATGACGAACCCGGCCCTCATCGCCCTCGGCGCCACCGTCCTGACCTGCGTCGTCGCCATCGCGGGCGTCCATGTCTACGCGTCGGGGCGCGCCCAGCGCCAGGCCCTCGTCGACCGCCTCGACGACTACCCGGCCGGTGGCTACGCGGGCGGCGCGGGAGGCAGGACCCGCCGCTTCACCGCCGTCGACCGCCGCCTGCGCCGCACCCGGCTCGGCCGCGCGCTCCAGCTGCGGATGTCCGCGACCGGCCTCGACCTCACCCCGGGCGAGTTCTTCGTCTACGTGGCCGCGGTCGTCGTCGCCCTGTGGCTGCTGGCGGCGACGACGCTCGCCCCGTTCTTCGGCCCGATCGCGGGCGCGGTGGCCGTCTGGAGCGCGGTCATCTTCCTCAACTGGCAGCGGCAGAAACGTATCGAGGCGTTCATCAACCAACTCCCCGACGTGGCGCGCCTCCTGGCGAACGCGACCGCGGCGGGCCTGGCTCTTCGCACCTCACTCGCCATGGCGGCCGAGGAGCTCGAAGCGCCCGCGGGTGAGGAACTCTCGCGTGTCGCCGACCAGTTGTCGCTCGGCCGCTCCGTCGACGACGCCCTGGACGAACTCGCCGAGCGCCTCCCGTCCCGCGAACTGATCGTCCTCGTCACGACGTTGGTCCTCGCCAACAAGGCGGGCGGCACCGTGGTCTCCTCCCTGCGCAACCTCACGCAGACACTGGAGGACCGCAAGGAGACGCGGCGCGAGATCCGCACCATGCTCTCCGAGGTCAACGCGACGGCCTTCACGGTCCCGCTGCTCGGACTCGGCTCGCTCATCCTCATCAACGCGTCGAACGACGGCGCCCTGGCCCGCGTGACCGGCTCCCCTCTCGGCCAGACCCTGATCCTGATCTCGCTCGGCCTGTACGGGATCGGCTTCTTCGTCATCCGCCGCCTGGGAAAGATCGAGGTCTGAGCAGCTCATGTCCACCACCGTCATCGGCCTTCTCCTCGCCCTCCTCATGGGCGTGGCCGTCCTCGGCGTCTTCATGGGCGTCCGCATGTACCGGGCCGACGCCAAGGTCCCCAGCGACCTCGCGCTGGCCCTGGAGGTGGGCGCCACCCGCGTCTCCGCGCCGTCCTCGGCGATCGACCGCCTCGGCATGCGGTTCGCCCCGCTCGTCCTGCGCCTGATGGGCCCGCGCCGCGTGGACGCGAAGCGCCGCAGGATCGACATGGCGGGCAACCCCGGCGGCCTCACCATCGACCGCTACGCGGCCCGCCGCGCGGTCTACGGCGCCTTCGGCGTGGTGATGGGCCTGGTCTTCGCCAGCAGCTCTCAGCCACTCCTGGCGATCCTGACGTTCGCCTTCGGCGCGTTCGCCGCCGACGCGCTCATCCTCCAGGCCATGCGCGAACGCAAGGACGTCATCGACCGCACCCTGCCCGACTTCCTCGACGTCCTCGCTGTCGTCGTCTCGGCGGGCCTCGGCTTCCGCCAGGCGCTCGACCGGGTGGCGGAGAAGTACGAGGGTCCCTGGGCGGACGAACTCCGCATCACCCTGCGCCAGATGGACATGGGCGTCCCGCGCCGCCAGGCCTTCGACGAGCTGCGCCGCCGCAACGCGTCCGAGCAGGTCGCGCAGTTCGTGTCGGCGCTGCAACAGGGCGAGGAGCTGGGCTCCCCGATCGCGGACACCCTCATCCAACTGGCCACCGACATGCGCCGCACCGACGCCCAGAACTCCCGCCGCCGCGCCGCGAAGACGATCCCCAAGGCCACCATGGTCACCCTGGTCTTCATGCTCCCGGCCACCATGATCCTGATCGGCACGGGCATGTTCCTCGGCTCGGGCTCCGACTTCGGCTCGATCCTGGGCCGATGACACCGCACTCCGTTTGCGTCCGAACATCGCACAGTCGAGCACGTCTCCGTTCGCCAACCACTGACGCTCCGGCGCTCTCTCTGGCTACAGTGTTCCCGACCGCGATGGGCAGTTGCGAAAGCGACGAGGAGGGCGCGGATGCGGTGGACGGTCCGGCATCAACTTCCGGTCAAGCAACGACAGTTAATTGTCGAATCCGAGTACAAGCCGTTGCTGGTCGCGTACGTTGCGTACGGTACGCGCGCTGACGTACGGGGAAGGGGAGATCGTGACCAGGGATCGGCTCATCGGGGTGTGGGTCAAGTGGACGGTTTCGGCGGGGGAGCGACTGCGTGGCGCTCGGCGGGATTCCGGGGCCGGGTTCGTGGAGTATGCGGGGCTGATGATTCTGATCGCGGGGATTTTCGTGGCGATCGATCAGTTGGGGCTGGACGGGAAGATTTCCTCGGCGGTCGGAGACGCCGTTCAGAGGGTCACTGGCGGCTGAGTCGGCTGTGGCCCAGCGGTGACCGTGGATCCACGTTGCCGATCTATATTTGGCTGACCGGGATCCTCCTCTTCGCCGCGTTCGCCTTCTTCGCCTTCGCGCAAGCCGCGTCGGCGCGCAATGGTGCCCAATCGGCAGCGGATGCAGCTGCGTTGGCCGCGACACAGTCGGCGCGCGACGAGTTGGTCGTCGGTTTGGGGCAAGCCATCGGCGACGGCGATGACTGGCTCGACTGGTTGAACGGGCAGCAAGACCTCGCTGGGGGCGACGCACAGGCCGCAGCGAGCCAGCTGGCTGCCGAGAACGACGCAGAGGTCGTGGGACTCGCCAACTCCGAAGACGCCAAGGGCAACCCGGGCTATCAGGTGGAAGTGCGCACGCTCTACACGGTCGGCGACACGATCATCCCTGGTACGGAGAATCGGCACGCGACGGCGCAGGCCACCGCGGTGATTCAGCCTCGTTGCGACTTCCCGGTGGACGCCGACTTCAAGAAGGCCGTCCAGTTCACGTGTGATGGCGCACAGTTCGAGATCGACCCCGAGGACTTCGACCCGGAGGACCTGCCGGACGCGTCGGCGCTGTTCTCCGTCCACCTGGCCGACTGACGAGAAAGGGAAGCCGTAGCGATGAATCTTCGGCGCACTACGACGACCCGCCGGGCGCTGGCCGCGGTGGCGATCACGACTGGGCTTGTCTTCTCCCTGGCCGGTTGTGGGGGCGACGGCGACAAGGAGGACGGAGCCTCCAAGTCCTCGGCGCCGGCGACGCAGAGGGAGAGTGGCGACAAGCCGGAAGCTTCCCAGTCGTCGACGGGGGAGCCGCTCGTGGAGGTCAAGAGCAACGGCATTACGCTCAAGGTCACATCGGCAAAGCGGGACCAGGGTGGGTTTGTCACCCTCAACGGCTCGGTGACGAACGGCACCTCGCACGTCTGGGTCGGGTCGACCTGGAAAAGCGACGAGCGCGAGTTGGCCTCCAACGGTGGTTCCTTGGCTGGAGCCAGCCTCGTCGACCAGGCTGGGAAGAAGAAGTACCTCGTTCTCAGGGACACCCAGGGACGCTGCCTCTGCACCAAATTTGAGGGCGGTATCAGTCAGGGCCAGTCCACAGACTGGTTCGCCCAATTCCCCGCACCCCCCGAGGGCACCACCTCCGTCCAGCTTCAGGTGCCGACCATGCCCCCGGCCCAACTCGACATCACCGAGGGCGAATGACATGCCCCGCCACCACCTGACCGCCGCCGCGCTCACGGTCCTCCTGCTCGCCACCGGCACCGCCGTGGCCCACGCCGACGACGCCCCCTCCACCCCGCCGGGCAGCGGCAGCACCGCCGCGCCCCCGGACGTGGACGCCAACAGTCCGGGCCTCAAGCTCGCCGACGGCGCCACGCTCGCGCCCGCCAAGGTGCTGGACATCAAGTCGGTGGTCGAGGACCTGTCCGGCGACGAGCGGCGCTCCGACACCAGCGAGACCGTGACGTTCGCGCTCCAGGCCGAGGTGCTGTTCCCGAAGGACAGCGCGAAACTCAACCCGGACGCGAGGTCCCGCATCCAGGCGATCGCGGACGAGATCGGCACCCAGAAGGCCAGCACGGTCAGGGTGTTCGGGTTCACCGACAACCTGGGTTCGTACGCGCACGGCCTGACGCTCTCCAAGAAGCGCGCGGAGGCCGTCCACGACGAACTGACGGCGGCGCTCGGCGCGTCGGGCGGGGACGTCACGTTCCAGGTCCGTGGCTACAGCGAGGACTACCCGATCGCGGACAACGGCAGCGAGCAAGGCCGCAAGAAGAACCGCCGGGTGGAGGTGTCCTTCCCGAAGAGCGGCTGAGGTTCAGCGCCAGGCGTGGCGGATCCTCAGCCGGCCGTACGCGGACGCGACCTTGAGGACCCGGGGCACCCGCCACGCCCCGCCCCGCTTGATCCGGCCGCCCGCCGCGGCGATCGTGGACGGGACGACGGGCGGCTCCTGCGGGAGCGAGGCAAGGGCGGGCTCCAAGTCGCCGGACGTCTCGGCGGTGAGGATGCGATGCAGGCGTCCGTCCATCTCCTCGTGCGAGATGTGCCCCTGGGCGTACGCCTCCCGCACACGCCGTACGGCTGCGTCGCGGTCGTCCTGAAGAGTGCTCACCGCTTCACCTTGGATCGGCACGCGCTAAGGCTTCCGCCAGATCGTCATGTCCACCCTCAGGAAAGCGAGTTCGGGCATCGCGGTCGACTTCACGTCGAGGACGAGCGAGGCGATGTCGCCGTCGGCGCTGCGCACACAGAACTGCGTTCCGGCCGCCGCCCCGGACAGATTCCACGTGCGGTACTTCTTCGACCTGGTCATGAGCTCGCACATGTCGCGGTCGGCGTCCGGCTTCCCGTAGATCTGCATGAACGAGGCCGTGTCGCTGGTCAGTTCACAGCTGACCTGCTTGCAGGAGAACCGGATCTCGCCCTTGCGGTCGTCGCGCTGGAACGGATCCTTGAAGCTCAGCGAGCTCTTCGCGTCCAGATTCAGCCCGGCGTGCGCATCGGCCGTCGGCGTCGCGGACACGGCCCCGTCGGAACCAGAACCCGAACCCGACCCCGACCCCGACCCCGTCGTCCCCTTTCCCGCGCCGCGCTCGCCGTCGGCGTCCGCCTTCACCCCCGCCGCGGACGCCGCCGGCGACGGAGACACGGAGGCCGAGGCCGAAGATCCCGAACCAGCCGCCCCCTTGGCCGAGTTCGAGCCGTCATGGCCGCTGCGCAAACCCCCCGCCGCGTCCATCACCGTCCACGCCAGGACCGACAGCACCAGGACGCCCGCGGCCACGGCCGCGCCCACGGCGAGTCTCGCCCCGCGACTGCGCGCGGGCGGGCCGCTCGGCTCGGTCGGCGGCGCCCACGGGTCCCGGGGCCGCACCTGCGTCCGCGCCTGCGGATCCGTCGTGACCAGCGGCATCGGGTGCACCGTGTGCACGGCGGTCGGCGCGGGCGTGGACGCGGGTACCGGCGCCGGGGCCGGGACCTCGGGCCCCGTCACCTCCTGCCAGACCGTGGGCCCCGCACCCGTGTCGGCGCCGCTGCCGAGCTGCTCCCGGCACCAGCTCATGATCTCCGGGAGCGTGGCCCGTTCGGCCGGGTCGGTGGCCAGGCAGCGGGCCATCAGCGGCCGCAGCGGCTCGGGGAGCGGGGACAGGTCGGGCTCGGAGTGGACGATCCGGTAGAGGACGCTGACCGCCGGCCCTTCCCCGTACAGGGGCGTGCCGAGCGCGGCGAACGCCGCCGTCTGACCGAGCGAGAACACATCGGTCGCCGCCGTGACCGCCGCGCCGGACGCCTGCTCGGGCGCCATGAACTGCGGCGTGCCGACGGCCATGCCCGCACCCGTCGCGGTGAACGAACTGGCGTCGGAGGCAAGGGAGATGCCGAAGTCGATGACGCGCGGGCCGTCGGAGGCGAGGAGCACGTTCGACGGCTTGAGGTCGCGGTGCACGACCCCCGCCGCGTGGATGGCCTGCAGCGCCTCGGCCACGCCCGCCATCAGCCACAGCACCGCGGGCACCGGCAGCGGACCTCGCCGGTGGACCGCCTGCGCGAGCGAGGGCCCGGGCACGTACAGCGTGGCCAGCCACGGCGGGTTGCCGTCCGCGTCGCCGTCGATCAGCTCGGCGGTGTACGCGCCCCGCACCCGCCGTGCCGACTCCATCTCCCGGCGGAAGCGCCGCCGGAAGGTCGGGTCGTCGGCGAGTTCGGGACGTACGACTTTGATCGCCACCGGGCGGCCGCCCTGCGTGTGCGAGAGATAGACCCGGCCCATGCCGCCCGCGCCGATCCGTGCCGCCAGCCGGTAGCCGGCCACCACGGCCGGGTCCTCCGGCTGCAGCGGTGTGAAACCGGCCCCCGGATCAGCCTGCCGGCCGCCCCCCGAGAGATCCATGATCCCTACGCCCCTCTTCCCCTGGTCCCCTGAACCCCCGGTCAACCAATGGTTGACCCTCGAACATCCGGCAGCAGCCTATGCCGAGTGGGGCGGGACCGCTCGGGTGGTGCGGGCGAGAAGAGGGAGAGGGGCCGGGAGAGGGGGCCGGGAGAGGGGAAGGAGCAGGTGCCTAGAGCTTCACCGGCAGCGAGTCCACCCCGTACACGATCGACAGCTTCCTGAACTCCAGATCGGCGGGCTCGACCGCGAGCTGCAACTCGGGGAAACGGCGCACCAGTTGAGGAAAGGCGGCGCGCAGCTCCATCTTGCCGAGCTCGGCGCCGATGCAGCGGTGGATGCCGTAGCCGAAGGCCAGGTGCGAGGAGGTGGGCGGGCGCGCGGGCAGGAACGCGTCCATGTCGTCGTCGGGCCCCCCGAGCCGCGGGTCCCGGTCGGCGGCGCTGAGCGAGACGATCACGATGTCGCCGCCGGATATCGGTATGCCGCCGATCTCGACGTCCTCGCGGGCGAAGCGCGGGAAGGCGGTCTGCACGACCGTCAGGTGACGCAGCAGCTCGTCGACGAAGGGAGCCGCGACCGCCGCCGGGTCCTCCGCGTCGCGCAGAGCCGTGAAGTGCTCACGGTCCCGCAGCATGATCATGGTGCCCAGGGCGAGCATGCTCGCCGTCGTCTCCAGGCCGCCGGTGAGCACCCCGTCCGCGAGGCCCGTCAGCTCCTCGTCGGTGATGTTGTCGCCGTGCTCGCGCACCAGCATGCCGAGCAGGCCCTCGCCCGGGTTGCGCCGCTGCTCGGCGACGACGCCGCGCAGATAGTCGAGCGACTGGGACACGGCCCCGAAGGACGCGCCCGCGCCGCCCAGCACGTCGAAGCGGGCGACGGAGAACTGCTGGAACGCCTCCCGCTCCTCGTACGGCACCCCGAGCAGCTCGCAGATCACCAGCGCGGGCACCGGCATCCCGAAGTGCTCGACGAAGTCGGCGGTGCCGTCCGGCGACTCGCGCGCAGCCTTCTCCAGCTGCGCCAGCTGCTCCTCGACGATCGCGTGGATGCGCGGCGTCAGACGGGACAGGCGCCGCATCGTGAACTCGGGCGTGAGCAGCCTGCGCAGCCGCGTGTGGTCCGGCGGGTCGCAGAAGCCGAGCCCGCCCGGGTTCTGGTCGGCGCCGGCACCCCCCACGCCGACCAGGTGCCGGAAGTCGTTGCTGAACGCCTTGGCGTTGCCGAGGACCTCCTTCGCCTCGTCGTAGCCCGAGACCAGCCAGACCGTCATGGCCGGGATCGGGAGTCTGCTGACCGGCTCGCGGTCGCGCAGCGCGCCGATCTCGGGCACCGGGTCGACGCCCTCACGGCGCAGTGGCAGCAGGGCGCCGTCGGGCAGCTTCGACAAAATCGAGAGGTCCAGGCCCGTCCCCTTCCTCCGCAACCGGGAGAAGTAGAGACGGGTCAGCCAGCTCGCTATCGCGGAACGTGCGGAACGTACGTACATGTGCTCGCATCTCTGCGGTGAGGTGGTGGGACGGACGGACCCGGCGTGGGGACACGGGCCATGGTTCTGGTGAGGCGGGGGTGCGCCAAGGGTATGTGCGACACCCGGGGTCCGGGGAAGAGGGCCAGCCCCTGGGAAGACCCTGTGGACAACCCCCGAGCCGCTCTCGGGGCGACCCCCGCGGTGCTCACGCCTCCGGGTCGGCCGGCGGCAGGAACCCGGTCGTGCCGTCGATCAGCTCCCGCAGGATGTCCATGTGGCCGAGGTGCCGGGTGGTCTCCTCCAGCATGTGCACGAGGACCCAGCGCATCGACACCGTCCGCCCGTCCCAGGCCGTGCCCGTCGTCTCCAGCGGGATCTCGGCGATCGCCCGGTCGGCGGCGGCGCGCGCCCGCGCGTAGAAGGCGAGCAGGCTCTGCACCGTCTCGTCCTCGGCCGGGACGATGTCCTCGCCCTCGTACGGGTCGAACCACAACTGCTCGGTCTCGCGCCCGAACGTCTCGCAGAACCAGCCGTACTCGACCGTCGCCAGATGCTTCACGAGGCCCAGCAGGCTGGTCCCCGACGGCGTCATCGGCCGTCGCGCCCGCTCCTCGTCCAGCCCCTCCAGCTTCCACACGACGCCGTCCCGGTGCCGGTCGAGCGCCACATGCAGGCTTTCCTTCTCCCCGCCCTCGTACGGGACGTGCCTCATCGTCGCCTTGCCTGTCATGCCTGTGCCTCCCCGTGCGCATGATCCGGAGCAGAGGTCCGGTGGGCAGAAAGTAGCAGTGCCCGCCGACAAAAGAAGATGAGAGCGCTTACGCCTCTTGGGACCATGAATGACATGGAACACCGGAGTTACGAGGAACTTGTCGCCGAAGCCGTCGCCGCGCCCACCGAGGGATGGGACTTCTCCTGGTTCGAGGGCCGCGCCACCGAGGAGCGCCCTTCCTGGGGATACGCGGGCCTGATGGGCGAGCGGCTGGCCGCCGTCGACTCGGCCCTCGACCTGCACACCGGCGGCGGCGAGGTGCTGAACCTGGCGCCGAAGCTGCCGCCCCTGATGGCCGCGACCGAGGGCTGGCCGCCGAACGTGACGAAGGCCTCCCGGCTGCTCGCCCCGCGCGGCGTGGTCGTGGTCGCGTCCCCCGACGACGCCCCGCTGCCCTTCGCCGACGCCACCTTCGACCTGGTCACCGCCCGCCACCCGGTGAAGGCGCACTTCACCGAGATCGCCCGCGTACTGCGCCCCGGCGGTACCTACTTCGCCCAACACGTGGGCCCCAGCAGCGTGTTCGAGGTCGTCGAGTACTTCCTCGGCCCGCAGCCGGAGGAGGTCCGCGGGGGCCGCGACCCGCAGGGCGAGGTCGCCGAGGCGCGGGCGGCCGGCCTGGACCTCGTCGACCTGCGCGCCGAGCGGCTGCGCATCGAGTTCTACGACATCGGGGCGGTCGTCCACTTCCTGCGCAAGGTCGTCTGGATGGTCCCCGGCTTCACAGCCGAGGCGTACGAGCCCCGACTCCGCGCGCTGCACGCCCGGATCGAGCGGGAGGGCCCGTTCGTGGCCCACAGCACCCGACACCTGATCGAGGCCCGCAAACCGTAGGGGCGCGGCAGGGCAACCGCCGTGGATCGGCCGAAATCGGGCGCCCGGAGCGACCGATTCCGCATCGTTATCGAGACGCACTCGATCCCCACGTAAACCTCACGTAAGTTCAGACCAACGGCAATTCGCGTGAGCAAAGCTGCGCGGCGGTACCGCGCTGCGGAGGGGGCTGCGCGGTACCGCATGCCTCCCGCGCCGCGCGCACCCCACCTTTCCCGGCCCTTCGCCGCCCTTCGCGTCCTCGCCCGTCCGCGCGACCCGAATGCGCCATATCCGTGACGGCTCTCCGGTCGGCCCCGGGCGCGTCAACGCGGTGCATGACACGGGAGAGGGATGCCGATTCTCCGGCGGCGCCCCTGTGAACACGGGGCCCAGGGGGCCTGTGAGCCAGCTGTGGAGCGGCCGGAAAGCTACCTCCGGGAGTCGCCGGGCGGTTGCGGAGAGTAGTTGTGGCACGCCGATGCACGCATCCGCACTTACAAAGGGTTATGGTGGAAACCCCCCCTCGGGCCGGTCCGTCTCCCCCCCACGGACCGGCCCGTTTTTTGTCCGTACAACTGGACGTGACAAGCCCCGCTCAGGGGCCCGTCCCGCCCGTGGCCGGTCCGCTCGGATCAGCTCCGCCCGGCCCAGATGTTCGTGCCGGGCGTGGAGACCGCGAACGAGTCGATTTCGGTCAGCTCCTCGTCCGTCAGCTTCGGACCCGCCAGCGCCGCCACGTTCTCCTCCAGCTGCTTCACGCTGGACGCGCCGATCAGCGCCGACGTCATCCGCTCGTCCCGCAGCACCCAGTTCAGCGCGAGCTGCGCGAGGGACTGGCCGCGGCGCCGCGCGATGTCGTTCAGGCCGTTCAGCCGGCGCAGGACCTCGTCGCTCAGCAGGTCAGGGTCGAGGGACTTGCCCTGCGTGGCGCGCGAACCCTCCGGGATGCCCTTCAGGTACTTGCCCGTCAGCAGGCCCTGCGCGAGCGGCACGAAGGAGATGCAGCCCATGCCCGCCGCCTCCAGGGTGTCGAGCAGACCGTCGTCCTCCGTCCAGCGGTTGATCATCGAGTACGACGGCTGGTGGATGAGGGCCGGAACACCCATCTCCTTCAGCAGGCGCGCGGCCTCGGCCGTCTGCTCGCTGTTGTACGACGAGACGCCCACGTACAGCGCCTTGCCCTGCCGCACCGCCGATGCGAGCGCTCCCATCGTCTCCTCGAGCGGAGTCTCCGGGTCGAAACGGTGCGAGTAGAAGATGTCGACGTAGTCCACGCCCATCCGCTTCAGCGACGCGTCGAGCGACGACAGCAGGTACTTGCGGCTGCCCCACTCCCCGTACGGACCGGGGTGCATCAGGTAGCCCGCCTTGGTCGAGATGACCAGCTCGTCACGGTACGGGGCGAAGTCCTGCGCGAAGATCTTGCCGAAGTTGAGCTCGGCCGAACCGGCCGGCGGGCCGTAGTTGTTCGCCAGGTCGAGGTGCGTGACGCCCAGGTCGAAGGCGCGGCGCAGGATCGCGCGCTGGGAGTCGAGGGTGCGGTCGTCCCCGAAGTTGTGCCACAGGCCGAGCGAGATCGCGGGCAGCTTCAGACCGCTGCGGCCCGTCCGCCGGTATTCCATCGAGTCGTAGCGGTCGGCCGATGCCACATAGGGAGAGGTGTCGTTCATGGGTACGAAGCTACGTCAGTGCTCTGACACCCCATAGCTCCCACCCAGTTTTCCGGGGGTACGCTTTCGCCTTCGGGGACTGCCGTCTGCACGGAGGGGCGAAAAGACCGTGAACCTGCGCGACAGGCTGCGCGGCCTGCTGGTCAGGCTGTACGCACGCCGGGTCGAAGGCCACCTGGACCACGATCAGGCGCCCAAGCACATCGGCGTCATCATGGATGGCAACAGACGCTGGGCGAAGGCCGCCGGATCCACCACCGCCCAGGGGCACCAGGCGGGTGCCGACAAGATCGAGGAGTTCCTCGGCTGGTGCAGCGAGACGGACGTCGAGGTCGTCACGCTGTGGCTGCTGTCGACGGACAACTTCGACCGGCCCCAGGACGAACTGGTCCCGCTGCTCGGCATCATCGAGGACACCGTCCGCTCGCTCGCGGCCGACGGCCGCTGGCGCGTCCACCACGTGGGCGCCACCGACATCCTCCCCGCCGGCATGCAGACCGTGCTCAAGGAGGCCGAGGAGGCCACCGCCCACCGCGACGGAATACTCGTCAACGTCGCGATCGGCTACGGCGGCCGCCAGGAGATCGCCGACGCCGTCCGCTCGATGGTCGTCGAGGCGGGGGAGAAGAAGCAGTCGCTCGAGGAGCTGGCCGAGGCCGTCTCCGTCGACCTGATCGGCAAGCACCTCTACACCAGTGCCCAGCCCGACCCGGACCTCGTCATCCGCACCAGCGGCGAGCAGCGGCTTTCCGGCTTCATGCTGTGGCAGACGGCGCATTCCGAGTACTACTTCTGTGAAGTCTTCTGGCCCGCCTTCCGCAAGGTCGACTTCCTGCGCGCGATGCGCGACTACGCCGCGCGGCACCGGAGGTTCGGCGGCTGACCTGCCGTCAGTACGAGGCAGGACGAGGCGGGGAAGTACAGGGGTCATCAGGAGTTAACGCACGCGCCGTCATATGCCCTGGCATGGCTGCGCGTGTTCGAGGGAATAACCCCCCCAGGTCGGTGTCCGCACCAAGGACACCGCATCTCAGCGGGCGGCACGGGGCCGCCCGCCCGGGAGGCCCTTTGCACCAGGACGACCGCACGAGAGCACGTGCGGATGACGACTTGGAGGGCCGGTTCTCGGCCCGCGCAGCGCGGCCGACGACCGGCACCCTTCGCCGGTACCCCCGGCCCGGTAACTCCTCCGTCGCTCCCCGACCTCATCCGAGGGGGTACGTCCTTCCGTGGTGACCAGTAACAAGCGCCTTCCCAAGCCCGACCGGCGCACTTATGTTCTCGACACCAGCGTCCTGCTGGCCGATCCGAACGCCATGACCCGGTTCGACGAGCACGAAGTCGTGCTTCCTGTCGTCGTGGTCACGGAGTTGGAGGCCAAACGGCACCATCCGGAGCTGGGGTACTTCGCCCGGCAGGCCCTGCGCCTGCTCGACGACTACCGCATCCGCTTCGGACGCCTGGACGCCCCGATCCCCACCGGGGAACTGGGCGGCACGCTGCGCGTCGAGCTCAACCACTCAGACCCCAGCGTCCTTCCCTCGGGATACCGCCTGGGTGACAACGATTCCCGGATTCTGGCCGTGGCCCGCAACCTGCAGGCCGAGGGGTTCGACGTCACGGTCGTCTCGAAGGATCTGCCACTCAGGATCAAGGCGTCGTCGGTCGGTCTCCTCGCCGAGGAGTACCGCGCCGAACTCGCCATCACGGACTCCGGCTGGACCGGAATGTCCGAACTGACCCTGGCCGGTGAGCAGGTGGACCTGCTCTTCGAGGAGGAGACGCTCTACGTCCCCGAGGCCGCCGATCTCCCCGTGCACACGGGCCTGACGATCCACTCCGAGCGTGGCAAGGCCCTCGGCCGCGTCACGCCGGAGGGCAACGTCCGGCTGGTGCGCGGCGACCGGGAGGCCTTCGGGCTCAAGGGGCGGAGCGCGGAGCAACGGATCGCGCTCGATCTGCTCCTCGACCCGGACGTCGGCATCATCTCGATGGGCGGCCGGGCCGGCACCGGCAAGTCCGCGCTCGCGCTCTGCGCGGGCCTGGAGGCCGTGTTGGAGCGGCGCCAGCACCAGAAGGTGATGGTCTTCCGGCCGCTGTACGCGGTGGGCGGGCAGGAGCTCGGCTATCTGCCGGGCAGCGAGGCCGAGAAGATGGGGCCCTGGGCCCAGGCCGTCTTCGACACGCTCTCCTCCGTGACGAGCCGCGAGGTGATCGAGGAGATCACGGCCCGCGGGATGCTGGAGGTCCTGCCGCTCACGCACATCCGGGGCCGCTCGCTGCACGACGCGTTCGTGATCGTGGACGAGGCCCAATCCCTGGAACGGAACGTCCTGTTGACCGTTCTGTCCCGTATTGGAGCGAACTCGCGTGTCGTCCTGACCCATGACGTCGCCCAGCGCGACAACCTCAGGGTCGGGCGGTACGACGGGGTCGTCGCCGTCGTCGAGAAGCTGAAGGGGCACCCGCTGTTCGCGCACGTCACGCTGACGCGCTCGGAGAGGTCGCAGATCGCGGCCCTGGTGACCGAAATGCTCGAAGACGGCCAAATCTGAGGGAGTAGGCACCAGTTCGCACCACTTGGCGCCGTCCGGTGAAGGCCAGAGAGCCTAGCCGGGCGGCGCCTTGGCGCGCGCCCGTTTCCTGAAATCCCAAGGGGCAAACGGGGTGTGACGTTTCCCACGCAACGCAGAATTGCCTAGCGGTGTCCGGATACGGCAGAGTCACGGTCCTGTCAGGCCCCGCATACGGCACTTGCGTACCCCCAGCGGTACAGCACCACCGCAGCATCAGCTGCACCTTGAACTCCATACCGGCCGTCGTATGCCGCCCGCGCACCACGCGGCGCTCCTCGCAAGGGAGTTGCCCACCGGGCCCGTGCCTCCCGTGACCCCGCAGTAGGGAGGCCAGCGCCAGGGGCACGATTGCGTCCGCGATGGTCACACTCAAGTGGGCGATGCTGGAAGGAAACCGTGTGAGCCGGATTTCGGTCCGGGGATTCGCAGTGGCTTCGGCCACCGCGGTCACCACTGTCGGCGCCGTCGTGGGTGTTGCCTCGGGCAGCACCGCTCAGCCTGCTGAGGCTGAGGCAACGGCGAGCGACGCGACCCTCCTCGCCGATATACCCGCGGGCCAGCAGGCCCAGGTTCAGACCTCGTCCCTTGAGCAGCAGGCTCAGACGCAGGCCATCGCCGCGGACAACGCTGCGCAGAAGACGGCGGAGGAGTCGGCCCGTAAGAAGGCCGCCGAGGACGCCATCGCCAAGCAGCAGGACGCGCAAGCGGCTAAGGAGAAGGCTGAGAAGGAGGCGAAGGAGCGCGAGGAGGCCAAGAAGGCCGCCAGCCGTTCCGAGACCCGCGACGCCTCCAGCTTCACCACTCAGTCGTCGTACTCCGTCGCCCAGATCCAGGCGATGGCACGGCAGATGGTGCCGTCCGGTCAGTTCCAGTGCTTCAGCAACATCGTGGACCACGAGTCCAGCTGGAACTACCGGGCCACCAACGCCTCCTCCGGCGCCTACGGTCTCTTCCAGGCACTGCCCGCCTCCAAGTACTCCACGGCGGGCGCCGACTGGCAGACGAACCCGGCCACCCAGATCAAGTGGGGCCTCAACTACATGGACAGCCGTTACGGCAGCCCGTGCGAGGCCTGGTCGTTCTGGCAGGCCAACCACTGGTACTAGAGCGCACCGCGTTCAACCTTTCGGAGCCCTTCACCGTCCTACGGTGAGGGGCTCCGGTGGTATAGCCATGTACGGTCGTGGCAAAGGCGCTCCGGGGGGAGTGGACGGTGCGCACGGGGACCCCTGCGGGGGAAATCAGAGGACGGATCATGTCGCGAGTTCCAGGCTGGCTCGGCCGAGTCGGTGCCGGGATCAGCAAGGTCGGCGAGCGCCTGGACGAGCGCAGGGCCGAGGCGGAGCGGGACCGGGACGGCGACCTGCCGCACTCGCACGCGCCCGCACGGCCCGCGCCATCCGCCGGGCAGGCGAAGGAGTCTGAGCCCGCGTCGGACGGTGCGCCGCAGGACCAGGTACCGCCGCCGCCGGCGTACGCACCGGCCATAGCGCCCCGGCCCGAGCCGGTCGTCGCCGTGCCGTGGGGCCTTCGGGTCGCCGCCGAGGCGGGCTGGCGGCTGTTGGTGCTGGCGGGCGCGCTCTGGGTCCTGATGAAGGTCATCAGCTCCGTACAGCTGGTGGTGTTCGCGTTCGTCGCGGCGCTCCTCATCACGGCGCTGCTGCAGCCGACGGTGGCGCGGCTGCGCCGGCACGGGGTGCCGCGGGGCCTTGCCACCGCCCTCACGGCGATCCTCGGCTTCGTCATCATGGGGCTCGTCGGCTGGTTCGTGGTCTGGCAGGTCCAGGAGAACATCGACACGCTCTCCGACCAGGTCCAGGACGGCATCGACGAGCTCAGGAAGTGGCTGCTCAACAGCCCGTTCCATGTCACCGAGGACCAGATCAACGACATCGCGAAGCAGTTGCGCGACGCCATCGGGGCCAACACGAACGCGATCACCACGGCGGGCCTGGAAGGCGTCACCGTCATCGTCGAGGCGATGACCGGCATCCTTCTCACGATGTTCTCGACGCTGTTCCTGCTCTACGACGGCCGGCGCATCTGGGACTGGACGCTCAAGCTCGTCCCGGCGCAGGCCCGTCCGGGCATCGCGGGTGCGGGTCCCCGGGCCTGGCGCACGCTCACGGCCTACGTCCGCGGCACGGTGATAGTCGCTCTGATCGACGCCATCTTCATCGGCCTCGGCATCTACTTCCTCGGGGTCCCGATGGCCGTGCCGCTGGCGGTCTTCATCTTCCTGTTCGCGTTCATCCCGCTCGTGGGCGCCGTGGTCTCCGGAGCGCTCGCCGTGGTCGTGGCGCTCGTGACGCAGGGCGTGTTCACGGCCGTGATGGTGCTGGCGGTCGTCCTCGCGGTGCAGCAGATCGAGGGGCACATCCTGCAGCCGTTCATCCTCGGCCGGGCCGTACGGGTGCACCCGCTGGCCGTGGTCCTCGCCGTCGCGACCGGGAGCATGGTGTCCGGGATCGGCGGCGCGGTGGTGGCCGTACCGCTCGTGGCCGTCACGAACACGGTCGTCGGCTACCTGCGGAGCTGGTCCCAGGAGGCGGCACTGCGCCAGTCCCCGGTACCGCACGGAGCGACGGCGGTCTCGGTCGCGCCGGTTGATCCGTCGACCGACGATTAGTGGGGGCTGCGCGAGAAGCCCCACCGGCCGCCAGCCGACCATGAGACGCAAAAGAGCCGGGCCCCGACACCACAAGGTGTCGGGGCCCGGCCCCATTCAGCCCGCTACGACAGGATGTCCTCCGCGTCGAGCGTGACCGCCACCGCCTGAATGACGGACGCGATCTTGAAGGCCTCCTGGACGACCTCGCGGTCGACGCCGGCCTTGCGCAGCACCTGCTCGTGCGAGTCGAGGCACATGCCGCAGCCGTTGATCGCGGAGACCGCGAACGACCACAGCTCGAAGTCGACCTTGTCGACGCCCGGGTTGCCGATGACGTTCATCCGCAGACCGGCGCGCATCGTCCCGTACTCGTTGTCCGAGAGCAGGTGACGCGTGCGGTAGAAGACGTTGTTCATCGACATGACGGCGGCAGCCGACTTCGCGGCCTTGAACGCCTCGGGCGACAGGTTCGCCTCGGCCTCGGGCGCCAGCTCGCGCAGGACGCGCGGCGAGCGCGCGGCGATGGCGGTCGCGAGGACCGTGCCCCACAGCTGCTGCGCCGGCAGGTCCGAGTTGCCGATGACCGAGCCCAGGTTGAGCTTCAGGTCCTTGGCGTAGTCCGGTATGGCGGACTTCAGTTCGTCGAGAGCCATGTCAGATACTCCCGTTCACTCGCCCGAGAGCAGCGCGACCGGGTCCAGGGTCTCGTCGCCCTTGCTCCAGTTGCACGGGCACAGCTCGTCCGTCTGGAGCGCGTCGAGGACCCGGAGGACCTCCTTGGGGTTACGGCCGACGGAACCGGCGGTCACCATCGTGAACTGGATCTCGTTGTTCTGGTCGACGATGAAGACGGCGCGCTGCGCGAAGCCGTCCTCGCCCTCGATACCGAGGTCACGCATGAGCTCGTGCTTCGAGTCGGCCAGCATCGGGAAGGGCAGGTCCGTCAGGTCCGGGTGGTCCTTGCGCCAGGCGTGGTGCACGAACTCGGAGTCGCCGGAGAAGCCGAGGACCTGGGCGTCACGGTCGGCGAACTCGTCGTTCAGCTTGCCGAAAGCGGCGATCTCGGTCGGGCACACGAAGGTGAAGTCCTTGGGCCACGCGAAGACGATCTTCCACTTGCCCTCGTAGGTCTTGTGGTTGATCTGCTCGAACTCCTGCCCCTTCTCCAGCGAGACACAGGCAGTCAGGTCGAACTCGGGGAACTTGTCACCGACAGTGAGCACGCGCTCTCCTTGCAGCTTGGAATCGTCCCTTTTTGGGGGACCTTTCCGTGGGTTGGACTGTGCAAGATCGTGGCACAGAGTGCATTGATTACGGAAATAGCTAGACTCGGTCGTGTTGATCGGAGGTGGCTATCAATGGCCGTAGTCAAGGGGAAACCCGCAGGTGCGCGGCGCCGTCAGCCCAGCCTGGCGCAGCTGCGGGCGTTCGCCGCGGTCGCGGAGCATCTGCACTTCCGGGACGCGGCGGCCGCGATCGGGATGAGCCAGCCCGCGCTGTCGGGGGCCGTGTCGGCCCTGGAGGAGACGCTGGGGGTGACCCTTGTCGAGCGTACGACGAGAAAAGTGCTGCTCTCGCCCGCCGGGGAGCGGATCGCGGTGCGGGCGCGCGCCGTGCTCGACGAGGTCGGGGCGCTCATGGAGGACGCGGAGTCGGTGCGCGCGCCGTTCACGGGGGCGCTGCGGCTCGGCGTGATCCCGACGGTCGCGCCGTACCTGCTGCCGACCGTGCTGCGGCTGGTGCACGACACGTACCCGGACCTGGATCTCCAGGTGCACGAGGAGCAGACGGCGTCGCTGGTCGAGGGGCTCGGCGCCGGGCGGCTCGATCTGCTGCTGCTCGCCGTGCCGCTCGGGGTGCCCGGCATCACCGAACTCCCCCTGTTCGACGAGGACTTCGTGCTCGTCACGCCGCTCGACCACTGGCTGGGCGGCCGGGAGGGGATTCCGCGCGAGGCGCTGCGCGAGCTGAATCTGCTGCTCCTCGACGAGGGGCACTGCCTGCGGGACCAGGCCCTGGACATCTGCCGGGAGGCGGGCCGCGACGACGCTCCCGTCACCACGACGGCCGCCGGGCTCTCCACGCTGGTCCAACTCGTCGCCGGCGGGCTCGGGGTGACGCTTCTTCCGCGGACCGCCGTGGCCGTCGAGACCAGTCGCAGCAGTCAGCTGCTGACGGGGTACTTCGCCGAGCCGGCGCCCACGCGCAGGGTGGCTCTCGCCATGCGCGCGGGCGCGGCTCGCTCCGCGGAGTACCGGGAGTTGGCGGCTGCCCTGCGAAGTGCCCTGCGGGGGTTGCCGGTTCGGATTCCGGGGGAGTGAGGCTCGGTTCCGTTGCCGACTGCCGCGCTACTCGGTCCTGAGCCCTTCCGGACGCATCAGGCGGTACAGCGGCGGCAGGCTCAAGAGCGTCACCACCGCGATCGCCGCGGCGCCCACCCCGGCCAGCGGCAGGAACACCAGCCAGTCCGTGACCGGCCGGGCCACCATGTGGAGCATCAGGCAGCCGAGGGCCAGGCCGCCCGCGATGGCCACCGTCAGGCCGAGCACCACCGGGATCGCCGTCTGCCACAGCACCGACCAGGCGAGCGTCGAGCGCCGGGTTCCATAGGCGACGAGGACCGACAACAGGCGCCTGCGGTCACGGAGTTGCTCGATCTGGGAGACCAGGAGCGCCGCCGCGATCAGCGTCATCGTCAGGGCCGCCGCGGTGAACAGGCCGCGGCGGATGCTCGCGTACTGGTCGTCGCGCTGGACCGCCTCGTACGCGTACATGCGCAGGCCCGGATCGATCGCGTAGCCGATGTTGCGCACGTGGTCGAGGGCGTCCGGCACCCGCTGGTCGACCTGGATCTGCGCGGTCGTCGTGGCGGTGTCCAGCCGGCGCACGTCGACGGCGGACGGGGTGGCGAGGATGCCGCCGAAGCGGCGGCCGCCCGGGTCGCGCCGGGACGCGACCGTGCGGGTGTCCTTCGGCAGGGTCCAGCGCTCCTTCCCGCCGGGGCCGCTGAGGTCGAGCCGGGCGCCGGGGCGTGCGTCCTTGTCCAACTGGGCGTCCGATTCGGGGGATTCGGCCCCGGTGACGCGGAAGACGTCGCCGTCCTCGCACGAGGGCAGCTTCGCCAGTTCGCGCAGCGTGGAGCAGGTGCCGACGGAGAGCGAGACGCTGCTCTGGGCGCCGTCCGCGTCCGGCTGGGAGCCGACCGGGGTCACCCAGCTCTCCACGGTGCCGATCACCTTCGTGACGCCCTTGGCGGCGGCGAACTCCTTCACCATCCGCTCGGCCAGTGCCCCGCTGGCGGCGTCGGCGCTCACGCTCATGCTCGCCCGCGCCGGGTCCTGGCCCGTCTGCTCGGTGAAGTCGCCGTCGATGCCGCCCATGAACATCTGCAGGGCGATGCCGCCCGCCACCGCGATGGTGATCCCGGCGACCGCGCGGCTCGCGCCATCGCTGCTCAACTGTAGGCGGCGCACGGCCAGTTGCCACGGCACCGGGCCGCCGCGCAGTCGCCGCACGACCGATTCGACCAGCCAGGGCAGTACCAGGACCAGGCCGATCAGGACGAACCCGATGCCGGCCGAGATCTGGACGACGCCCAGTCGGTCGAGAGCGTCGGTGGAACCCGCCGTGAGCAGCAGCAGCGCGCCGATGACCGGCAGCGCCAGGCGCCACCACAGGCGACGGCCCCGGGCGCGGCCGCCGCGTACGACGCCCAGCGGCTCGATCGTCACCGAGCGCAGCGCGAACATCGTGACGCCGATCGCCGCGAGCGGTACGGCCAGCAGCACGAGCGCGGCGAGTCCGGGCACCGGCCTGACGTCGGCCGGGAACGCCGAGAGGCGGTAGATCTCCACCACGCCGAGCAACTGCCGCGCGGCGAGGAAGAAGAGGACGCCGAGCGCGAGCCCGACCAGGGTGCCGAACAGGGCCTCGCCCGCCGCCGTCCGCCGTGTCATCCGGGCGTCCGCGCCGACCAGGCGCAGTGCGGCGAGCCGCCGGTCGCGGCGCTCGCCGCCGAACCGTACGGCCGTCGCGATGAAGATGGCGACCGGTACGAGCAGGACGACGCAGGCCAGCACGATGAGCACGATGAGGATCGGGTCGAGTTCGTCCGTGCCGTAGTCGAATCCGAAGTGGTCGAGGCGGGCGGTGCTGCGCCCGTCGGTGAGGGTGTCGCTGCCCGCGTAGAGGAAGAGCTCGAAGGGGTTGTCGAGGCCCGCGTCGCCGATGGTGCCGATGACGCGGTAGTCGTAGCGCTCCTTGAGGAGCTTGCCCTCGGGAGAGTCGAGCAGCTTCTCCAGGGCGGGTGAGACCACCATCTCGCCGGGGCCCGGCAGCCGGCCGACGCCCGGCGGCACCGGCGGGTGCGCGCCCTCGGGGCGCAGCAGGTAGCCGGTGACCGAGTCGTCGCGGTACTCGGTGGAGATGCTGAGCGCGAGCATCGTCTTGTCGCCGCGCTTGAGCTGGTCGGTGGTGCCGACGCCCAGCTGGCGTGCGTCGCCGCGCGCGTCGCGCTCGTGGAGGAAGGTCGGCACGGAGGCCGCGCCGAGCAGCAGGGCCACACCGAGGCCGACGCCGACGGCCGTGAGCAGCGTACGGATCCAGCCCTCGCGGCCGCCGGAGACGGCGAACCGCATGCCGAGGGCGAGATCGCGCAGCCAGTTCGAGGAACTGCGCGGCGGCGCCTGGCGCGGGGGAGCGTCGAGCAGGGTCGTCATCGGGCGTACTCCATGTCCCGCGACTTCCCGTCCCGTACGACGATCTCGCGGTCGGAGTAGGCCGCGACCCGCGCCTCGTGCGTGACCAGGACGACGGCGGCGTTCGCGCCGCGCGCGGCCTCGGTGAGCAGCTCCATGACGCGCTCGCCGTTGAGGGAGTCGAGGGCGCCGGTCGGCTCGTCGGCGAAGAGCACGCGCGGGTTCGTGACCAGGGAACGGGCCACGGCGACGCGCTGGCCCTGGCCGCCGGATATCTCACCGGGGCGCTTGCCCGACAGGTCCTCGACCTCCAGCTTGGCGAGCCACACGGCGGCCTGCCGCTCGGCCTCCCTGCGCTTGACGCCGTTCAGCCGCAGCGGCAGCGCGACGTTCTCCAGGCAGGTCAGCTCCGGTACCAGCTGGCCGAACTGGAAGACGAAGCCGAAGTCGGTGCGGCGCAGGGCACTGCGCCGGGCGTCCGGCATCGCGGCCAGGTCCTGGCCGTCGTACGAGATCGAGCCGGAGTCGGGCGTGACGATCCCGGCGAGGCAGTGCAGCAGCGTCGACTTGCCCGAGCCCGAGGGGCCCATGACGGCGACGATCTCGCCGGGGTGGACGGAGAAGGAGGCGCCGTCGAGCGCGGGCGTCGGGCCGTACGCCTTGCGCAGATCGACGGCGGTGAGCAGGGAACCGGCGGGCGTCAGGGGGCTCATGAAGGGCGTACCTCCGCGGCGAGTCTGTCGAGGCGCGCGGCGGTCAGCTCCAGCCAGCGCAGATCGGCTTCCAGGTGGAACAGGGCGTGGTCGCAGATGAGCTGGTCGGCGAGGTCACCGCCCCGCTTGCGGTCGGTGAGGATGCGCATCATCCGCAGGTGCTCGGAGCGCTGGGTGTCGAGGATGTCGCCCGCGTCGCGTTCGGTCAGCAGCGCGAGGACGACCTTGGTGTAGAGCGTCGACTGGAGGTACGGCTCCGGCTTCTCCGGGGTCGCCAGCCACTGCCGCACGTCGGTGATGCCGGCGTCGGTGATCGCGTACCGCTTGCGCTCGGGGCCGCCGCCGGCCTCGATCCCGTCGACCTCGACGAGGCCGTTCTTCAGGAGGCGGGACATGGTCGAGTAGACCTGCCCGTAGTGCAGCGGCTTGTCGTGACCGAAGGTCGCGTCGAAGCTCCGCTTGAGGTCGTAGCCGTGACGGGGGCCGGATTCGAGGAGCCCGAGAAGGGTGTGGCCGATGGACATGGCCGTGACTGTACACCGTGTGTATACCCGGGGTGTATAGCGGGTCTTTCGGCTGACGGCCGGTGGGGGCCGGCCGCGCAGTTCCCCGCGCCCCTGAAGCGAGCTTCGCTCGCCCAGGGGGGAACTGCGCGACCGGCCCCCACTCAGCTGTCGGCCGCCGAACTGCCGTCGCCCTCCGGGCTCTTGGGCGGACGGCCCCGCCGGGGTATCGGTCCGGCCCCGCCGGGAAGCCGCCCCGACTCCCCGAGCGCGCGCCGCAGCAGAAACTCGATCTGCGCGTTCGTCGAGCGGAGCTCGTCCCCGGCCCAGCGGGCGAGCGCGTCGTACACGGCCGGGTCGAGCCGCAGCAGGACCTGTTTACGCGGGCGCGGGGTCACTGGTAGAGCGTCCCGGTGTTCAGCACGGGCTGCGCCGCACGGTCACCGCAGAGCACCACGAGCAGGTTCGAGACCATCGCGGCCTTGCGCTCCTCGTCCAGCTCGACGATGTCCTGCTCGGAGATCCGGGCGAGCGCGGCCTCGACCATGCCGACCGCGCCGTCCACGATCTGCCGCCGCGCGGCGACCACGGCGCCGGCCTGCTGGCGCTGCAGCATCGCCGAGGCGATCTCGGGCGCGTACGCGAGGTGCGTGAAGCGGGACTCGATGATCTGGACGCCGGCCGCCTCCACGCGCGCGTGCAGCTCCACGGCCAGCTTCTCGGTGATCTCCTCGGCGTTGCCCCGCAGCGACAGGCCCTCCTCCTCGTGCGCGTCGTAGGGGTACTCGATGGCGATGTGCCGCACGGCCGCCTCGGTCTGCGTCGAGACGAACTCCAGGAAGTCGTCGACCTCGAACGTCGCCTGGGCGGTGTCCTCGACCTTCCACACCACGACCGCGGCCAGCTCGATCGGGTTGCCGTAGGCGTCGTTGACCTTGAGGACGGCGGTCTCGTGGTTGCGTACGCGCGTCGAGACCTTCGTCCGCGAGGTGAGCGGGTTGACCCAGCGCAGGCCGTCCGTGCGGATCGTGCCCCGGTAGCGGCCGAAGAGCTGGACGACGCGGGCCTCGCCCGGCGCCACCATGTTCAGGCCGCACATGGCGAAGAACGCGGCGATCGCGAGCACGATGCCGACGGTGATCAGCGCGGCCTTGGCGCCGGCCGAGTCGAGCCCGGCGCCGACGGCGACCAGGCCCGCGCCGACGAGCAGGCCGAGGAGGCCGAGCAGCAGGGCGAGGCCGCCGCCGATGCTCTGGGCCGTGAATTCGCGCACCCCCGTCTTGGGCATCTGGGGCACGTCGGGTGTGGCGTCCGTCTCGGGCATGGCAGTCCCCGTTTCTGTGAAGCGTTGCTGAGCTGCTGGTTCGTGCCGGAGGTGGCGCGAACCCCTTCTAGCAAAGTGATATCACTTTATCGCGAGTGGCAACCTTCTGCACCTGTTGCTCGTCGGATCTCTTGGGGTGCGTGCTGATTGTCACGTCCCGAAAAGCCCGGACAGTCCGGATTGAGCCGGTAGGCGCGGTGTTAGCTTCTTGCACTGATTGGGCCTGCTGGGGGTGGATGGGCCGGGTTCACAGGCCGGTACGGCATGATCCGCGCACCGGAGCATGCCGAGAACGACGAGATGCGGAGCGGTAGACGTCATGGGCCGAGCGGAAGAGCGGCGAGCACGGCAGCGCGGTGGCTCACGCCGTGCTGCGCCCGCCCCGGCGACGGGTCACCGTGCCGACAGCGGGCGCACGGACCGTCGCAGGAGCAAGGGCGGCAAGGACGACAGGGGCTTCATACGCCGCCTGTTCACCTGGAAGAAGCTGCTGGGCGCGTTCTTCGGGGTCGTTCTCGTCTGCATGGGCGTCTTCGTGGTGCTCTACATGATGATCGACATACCCAAGGGCAACAACGAGGCGAAGCTGCAGAGCAACGTCTTCAAGTACAGCAACGGCGACACGATGGCCCGCACCGGCGAACGCAACCGCGAGATCGTCGACCTGTCGGAGATCCCGGGGCCGGTCCAGAAGACCTTCGTCGCCGCCGAGAACAAGTCGTTCTACACGGACAAGGGCGTCGACCTGAAGGGCACCGCCCGCGGCCTGTTCAACACGGTCTCCGGCAAGGGCAAGCAGGGTGGTTCGACGATCACCCAGCAGTACGTGAAGAACTACTACCTCACCCAGGACCAGACCGTCACGCGCAAGCTGAAGGAACTGGTCATCTCGCTGAAGCTGGAGCGGCGGGAGTCCAAGGACACGATCCTCGCGGGCTACATCAACACCAGCTACTACGGCCGCGGAGCCTGGGGCATCCAGGCCGCCGCCCAGGCGTACTACCAGAAGGACGCCTCGGACCTGTCGGTGGCGCAGGGCGCGTACCTCGCCGCGCTGCTCCAGGCCCCGAGCCAGTACGACCTGTCGAGCGCCACCGAGACCGGCAGGAAGCTCGTCACGGCACGCTGGAACTACGTGCTCGACAACATGGTCGAGATGCACTGGCTCGGCGCGAGCGACCGGCAGAAGCTGACGAAGCTCCCGGAGCCGAAGCAGCCGCAGGCCGCCACCGGGCTCACCGGCCAGGAGGGCTACCTCTACCGGGCCTCGCGGGCCGAGGTCATCAAGGACCTCAACATCAGCGAGGAGCAGTTCGACGCCGGCGGCTACACGGTCACCCTCAACATCGACCCGAAGAAGCAGAAGCAGCTGGAGAAGTCGGTCAAGCAGCAGCTGACCGACAACCTCGAACCGAAGAGCAAGAAGGCGGACGCCCGGGTACAGGCCGGCGCCGTCTCGGTCGACCCCAAGACCGGCAAGATCCTGGCGATGTACGGCGGCGCGGACTACCTCCAGCACTACGTCAACAACGCCACCCGCACCGACTACCAGCCGGCCTCCACCTTCAAGCCGCTGATCCTCGCCGCCGCTCTGGAGAACCAGTCCGAGACCCAGACCGGCCAGCAGATCAAGGCCGGCACGATCTACGACGGCACGAGCAGGCGCCCGGCCGTGGAGGACGGCAAGAAGGTCGGCTTCGCCCCGCCCAACGAGGACAACCACAGCTACGGCCCGGTCACCGTGCAGACGGCCATGAACAAGTCCATCAACTCCGTCTTCGCCCAGATGGGCATCGACGTCGGCATGGACAAGGTCATGGACACGGCGAAGAAGCTCGGCATGGACTCCGACGACCTCAAGCCGTACGCGGCCCAGACCCTCGGCACCATGGGCGCGAGCCCGCTGGAGATGGCCGGGGTCTACGCGACCCTCGACAACCACGGCAAGCAGGTCACCCCGAAGATCGTGAAGGCGGCGACCTACCAGGGCAACAAGGCCGACCTGAAGGAAGCGATCGGCAGCCAGGTCATCGACCGCGGCGTCGCCGACTCGGTCACCTCCGTGCTGACCGGTGTGGTCGACGACGGTACGGCGAAGGCGTCGGTCCGGGACAACCCGGACCGCGACGGCCAGCAGGTCGCGGGCAAGACCGGTACCTCCGACGACAACAAGTCGGCCTGGTTCACCGGCTACACGCCGGACCTGGTCACGTCGGTGGGCCTGTTCGGTGAGGGCGCGCTGAAGACGGCGGAGGAGGGCAGCCACGTCTCCATGAAGGGAGCCGGCGGCCTGCCGCGCGTCGACGGCGGCAGCTTCCCGGCCCGCATCTGGGCGCAGTACATGTTCAACTCGACCAGCGCGAACGGCAAGTTCGACCTGGACACCGACATGGGCGCGGGCGTCGAGCCCACGACCACGGCCCCGATCACGCCGAGCCAGACGCCGACCAGCGAACCGCCGAGCCAGACGCCGACCACCGAGCCGCCCACGCAGGACCCGACGACGCCGAGCGAGACGCCGACGACCGAGCCGCCGACGCAGGAGCCGACGACCGAGGAGCCGACGGACCCGGGCGACATCGGTGGCGGCGGCGGTACGCCGACGATCGGGATCCCGGAGAACCCGGCCGACGGCAGGCAGGACGAGTAGCGGATCAGAGAAGCAGAGAAGGGGCGCCGGAATTCATCCGGCGCCCCTTCTCCGTACGCGCTCGCTGTGCCTCGTACGCGTTCCGCGCGCGGCCGCTACGACGCCCCGCCCGGCCGCGCCAGCTCGAACCAGACCACCTTGCCGGTGGACAGCCGGGTCGCGCCCCACCGCCTGGCGAGACGGTTCACCAGGAACAGCCCGCGGCCGCCCTCGTCGGTGGCGCGGGCCTTCCGCTGCCGCGGCAACTGAGGTACGTCGTCGCCGACTTCGCAGCGCAGGACGTCCGTGCGGAGCAGACGCAGGGTCACCGGACGGGAGGCGTAGCGCACCGCGTTGGTGACGACCTCGCTGACCAGCAGCTCCACCGAGTCGGTCATGTCCTCCAGGTCCCAGCGGGCCAGGGCGCTGCGGGCCAGCCTGCGCGCCCGCGACGGCGCCGCGTCCTCCGGCTCCAGGAACCAGTACGCGACGTCGCTCGGCGCGATCCCGTCGAAGCGGGCGGCGAGCAGCGCGATGTCGTCGTCCCGGTCGCCCGGGCCGAGCATGTCGAGCACGTCGTCGCAGAGCGCCTCCAGCGGCGGCGGATGGTCGGGCCCGGTCAACTGCGCGGTGGCCGCCAGCCGTTCACGCAACTGCTCTATGCCCGTCCACACGTCACGCAGCCGGGACTCGACGAGCCCGTCCGTGTACAGGAGCAGCGTGGCGCCCGCCGGGGCGTCCAGCTCCACGGCCTCGAAGTCGACGCCGCCGACCCCGATCGGCGCGCCCGGCGGCACGCGCAGCACCTCCGCGCGGCCGCCCAGATGGAGCAGGACGGGCGGCGGATGCCCGGCGTTGGCGATGGTGATGCGGTGCGAGACCGGGTCGTAGACCGCGTACAGGCAGGTCGCCATGCGGTCCGTGCCGAGCCGCTGCGCCTGCTCGTCCAGGTGGTGCAGCACCTCCTGCGGAGGCAGATCGAGGCCCGCGAGGGTCTGGGCCGTCGTGCGCAGCTGGCCCATGATGGCCGCCGAGGTCATCGAGTGGCCCATGACGTCACCGACGACCAGCGCGACCCGGCTGCCCGGCAGCGGGATCGCGTCGTACCAGTCGCCGCCGACCCGCGCGGTCTCCGCCGCCGGGAGATAGCGGGAGGCCAGGCGTACGCCCGTCGGGCGCGGCAGGGTCTCCGGGAGCATGGTGCGCTGCAACTCGTCGGCGATGTACGCCTCGCGCCCGTACAGGACCGCCTTGTCGATGCCGAGCGCGCTGTGCGTCGCCAGCTGCCCGGCCACCAGCAGGTCGTCCGCGTCGAAGGCGTGCCGGTCCTGGCGGCGCAGGAACACCGCGGCGCCGATCACCCGGCGCCGCCCCCGCAGCGGTGCCAGGATGACGCGCTGCCCGGTCGGCAACGGCCGCTCGCCGCCCAGCAGTTCGGGCAGCGCGGCGTGCGCCGCGGGCGAGTCCGTGAAGACGGGACGCACCCCGCGCAGCACCTCGGCGAGCGCGCCGCCCGAGCGGACCTCGCACAACTCGGCGCTGCCCGCCGTCAGTTCGGCCTGCGGGACGGCCACGACGGGCAGGCTGTTGCCGTCGGACTCCGTGTCGTCAGCGGCGTCGGGGATCCGGTCCGTGCGGCGCAGGCGCAGCACCATCGGGCCCGTCGGACGCTCGTCGCCGACCGGCAGGGGCTCGCGCAGATAGACCAGGATCGCGTCCGAGAACGTCGGCACGGTGGCCCGGCACAGGCCCATCACGATCTCGTCGAGGTCGATGCCGCGCGCGATGCGGCGGGTCGCGGCGCCCACGAACCGCAGCCGGTCCCCGTCCCTGCGCATGGCCGGCGGCTGACCCGCGGGGCGCGGCTGCCCGGAGCGCCGCTCGGTACCGTCCGGCGGGACGCCCGGGCCGCCCGGGCCGCCCGGACTGCCCGGCCGCACCGGCTCGGGCGAGGGGCCCCGCGGCTGCGAGTGCTCGGCGTCGGCGGCGGAGGGCACCGGATCCGCGGCGGAGGGCACGGCGGACCTGCGCGGCTGTTCCGGTAAGCCACCGGCGCCCTGCGAGGACTGCGGGGTGTGCCGCAGCGCCCCGCGAGGGTCCGCGGGGTGGGCCGCCATGCTCTGCCGGCGGCCATCGTGGGAGCCCGGGAAAGAGGCTGAGTGCTCCGTCACGCGTGTCGCATCCGTCCGTCGAACAGCTGGTGCTCGGGTGGGGCGTCGGTGCCAGTGAGGGCGTACGCGTACGACTCCTGCCCGCCGGTCTCGCGGCCCGCGGTGTGTACGACCTGGTGCAGTTCGGCCCGCAGGAGTCCCGATACCCGGAACGCGTGCCCAGGGAACGGAGTCCCGGCGCCGACCGGTTCAGCCCCGGCCACGGGCGACGTCAACCGGCCATCCGGAAGGGGGTTCCGGCGGGCCGTGCCGCCCATCTCGCGTCCGCCGCCCCTGAGTTGACGGTCCGCCCTGCCCGATCCAGCCACATTCACGGTCCCGCCGCCCCTCGATGACCTCGTTGACATCGTGTCAGACCCGCTGCGCACGCGAAGAGTTGCTGCCCGAACTCCTCTTTCTGTCGCCGGTGCACACTTGCGGAGGACGATCCTACGTTTCCTCCCCGGGGGCGCATCAAGGGTCTCATGACGACACATGCGCGGGCGTACGGTCCCAGTCGGCCGGCAGCGCCGGGACCGGCCACGCGGGGTCGGGCCGCCAGTGCTGCCAGCCGTCCGAGAACGGGTGGCCCCAGCGCTCGATCACCCCGACGGCGCGGGCCCCCGCCTCCCGTACGGACCGGGCCTGACCTGCGCTCATCAGGCCCACGGCCTGCGCCTGCGCGAACTCGTCCTCGTCGTGCCAGCGCCAGCTGCCGTCCTCGTACACGGACAGATCGAGGAAGTGGTCCTCGGAGTCCACGCCGCCGGACCACCGGGTCCGCGGCTCCTCGAGGTTCACGTACCAGTTGCGGAAACTCCAGCCCGGCTCCCAGAACAGCCACACCGACCACGGCTCACCGGGCCGCGCCAGCTTCAGCACGCCCGCGCCGAACCAGCGGTCGTGGACCACGACGCGCGGCTTCGTGTAGCGGGTGGCCAGCGGCTCGCGGTGCAGCGGCGTGCCGTCGGCGAGGACCGGCTTGACGCACTCGGTGCCGGGCGCCATCCAGGCGGCGAACAGCTCGTCCGAGTCCTGGACGACGGTGACCGGACGGCAGATGTGGAACGCACCGCTGCCGGGACCGCCCCCGTTGGCGCGATAGCGCCACAGGATCTGCTCCCCGGGCGCCCAGCGCCCCTCGCCCGTCCGGTCGTTGTCTGTCATGGCCAGATATTAGGTGCCGCTGGCATACGACGCAGCGACGAGCGTCACGAATACGTCAGCGCGTCATGAGCCGTTACGGACGGGTCATCCGCAGGACATCCAGCGCCTCGTCGAGCTGCTCCACGGTGAGGTCGCCGCGCTCCACGTACCCGCCGTCGAGCACGACCTCGCGGATCGTCCTGCGCTCTGCCAGGGACTTCTTCGCCACCTTGGCCGCTTCCTCGTAGCCGATGTACTTGTTCAGCGGCGTCACCACGGACGGGGAGGACTCGGCGTACTCGCGGGCCCGCTCACGGTTCGCGGTGATGCCGTCGACGGTGCGGTCGGCGAGCAGGCGCGAGACGTTGGCGAGCAGGCGGATCGATTCCAGGACGTTCTTGGCGATGACGGGCAGCATGACATTCAGCTCGAAATTGCCTGCCGCGCCCGCCGTGGCCACGGTCGCGTCGTTCCCGATCACCTGCGCGGCGACCATCAGCGTCGCCTCGGGAATGACCGGATTCACCTTGCCCGGCATGATGGACGAACCGGGCTGCAGGTCCGGCAGGTTGATCTCCGCGAGCCCGGTGCGCGGGCCCGACGCCGCCCACCGCAGATCGTTGGCGATCTTCGTCAGGCCGACCGCGATCGTGCGCAGCTGCCCGCTGGTCTCCACGATGCCGTCGCGCGCGCCCTGCGCCTCGAAGTGGTCGCGGGCCTCGGTCAGCGGCAGGCCCGTGGCCCCGGCGATCTCGGCGATGACGGCCGCAGCGAATCCGGGCGGCGTGTTGATCCCCGTACCCACCGCCGTGCCGCCCAGGGGGAGTTCGGCGAGCCGGGGGAGCGAGGCGCGCAGCCGCTCGACGCCGTAGCGGACCTGCGCCGCGTACCCGCCGAACTCCTGGCCCAGCGTCACCGGCGTCGCGTCCATCAGATGCGTACGGCCCGACTTCACGACGTCGTCGAACTCCTCGGCCTTGCGCTCGAACGACGCGGCGAGGTGGTCGAGAGCCGGGATCAGGTCATGGGTGACGGCGGCGGTGGCCGCGATGTGGATCGAGGAGGGGAAGACGTCGTTCGACGACTGCGAGGCGTTGACGTGGTCGTTGGGGTGCACGTCCCTGCCGAGCCGCTCGGTGGCGAGCGTGGCCAGGACCTCGTTGGTGTTCATGTTGGACGAGGTGCCGGAGCCCGTCTGGAACACGTCCACCGGGAACTGGTCGTCCCAGCGCCCCTGCGCGACCTCGGCGGCGGCGTTCTCGATGGCACCCGCGACGTCCTTGTCCAGGACGCCGAGCTCGGCGTTGACCTTGGCGGCCGCGGCCTTGATCCGGGCGAGCGCCTCGATGTGGGCGCGCTCGATGCGCTGCCCCGAGACGGGGAAGTTCTCCACGGCGCGCTGGGTCTGCGCCCGCCACTTGGCGTCCGCGGGGACCCGGACCTCGCCCATGGAATCGTGCTCGATGCGGTAGTCGCTCATACCCCGTACAGCACGCGCACGGGCTCCGGTGTTCCCGGCGCAACGCCGGACGGGCCCGGTCCACGGCCCGTCCGGCGGATACGCGCGGGGGTCAGACCAGGCCGGGGCCGCGCACCGGGATGTGCGTGAACGTCGGCTCGGGCGCCGGGTTCTGGAAGAAGTCGTTTCCCTTGTCGTCGACAACGATGAACGCGGGGAAGTCCTCGACCTCGATCTTCCAGACCGCCTCCATGCCGAGCTCCTCGTACTCGACGACCTCGACCTTCTTGATGCAGTCCTGGGCGAGACGGGCCGCCGGGCCGCCGATGGAGCCGAGGTAGAAGCCGCCGTGCGCGTCGCACGCGTCGGTGACCTGCTTGCTGCGGTTGCCCTTGGCGAGCATCACCTTGGAGCCGCCGGCGGCCTGGAACTGCTCGACGTAGGAGTCCATGCGGCCGGCCGTCGTCGGGCCGAAGGAGCCGGACGCGTAGCCCTCGGGAGTCTTCGCGGGGCCCGCGTAGTACACCGGGTGGTCCTTCAGGTACTGCGGCATCTCCTCGCCCGCGTCGAGCCGCTCCTTGATCTTGGCGTGCGCGATGTCGCGGGCCACGACGAGCGGTCCGGTGAGCGAGAGGCGGGTCTTGACCGGGTACTTGGTGAGCTCGGCGAGGATCGCGTCCATCGGCTGGTTCAGGTCGACCTTCACGACGTCGCCCTCGGTCTCGAGGTGCTCGTCGGTGGTCTCCGGCAGGAAGCGCGCCGGGTCCGTCTCCAGCTGCTCCAGGAAGACGCCCTCCGCGGTGATCTTCGCGACGGCCTGGCGGTCGGCCGAGCAGGACACGGCGATGGCGACCGGGCAGGACGCGCCGTGCCGCGGCAGGCGCACCACGCGCACGTCGTGGCAGAAGTACTTGCCGCCGAACTGCGCGCCGATGCCGATCTTCTGGGTGAGCTCGAAGACCTTCTCCTCCAGCTCCTTGTCACGGAACCCGTGGCCGAGCTCGGAACCCTCGGAGGGGACGTTGTCCAGGTAGTGCGCGGAGGCGTACTTGGCGGTCTTCAGCGCGTACTCGGCGGACGTGCCGCCGACGACGATGGCGAGGTGGTACGGCGGGCAGGCGGCCGTGCCCAGTGAGCGGATCTTCTCCTCCAGGAACTTCATCATGGAGGCCTCGTTCAGGACGGCCTTCGTCTCCTGGTAGAGGAACGACTTGTTGGCCGAGCCGCCGCCCTTGGCCATGAAGAGGAACTTGTAGGCGCCGCCGTCGGTCGCGTACAGCTCGATCTGCGCGGGCAGGTTCGAGCCGGTGTTCTTCTCGTCCCACATGTTCAGCGGGGCCATCTGCGAGTACCGCAGGTTCAGGTTCTTGTACGCGTCGTAGATGCCCTTGGACAGCGACTTCTCGTCCTCACCTTCGGTGAGGACGTTCTGTCCGCGCTTGCCCATGACGATCGCGGTGCCGGTGTCCTGGCACATGGGGAGCACGCCCGCGGCCGCGATGTTCGCGTTCTTCAGCAGGTCCAGGGCGACGAACTTGTCGTTGTTGGACGCCTCGGGGTCGTCGATGATGCGGCGCAGCTGCGCGAGGTGCGCCGGGCGCAGGTAGTGCTGGATGTCGTGGATCGCCTCTTCGGCGAGCTTGCGCAGCGCCTCCGGCTCGACCTTCAGGAACGTACGGCCGTCCGGCCCCTCGACGGTGGAGACACCCTCCGAGGTCACCAGGCGGTACGGGGTGGTGTCCTCGCCCTGGGGCAGCAGATCGGTGTACGCGAACTCAGGCATCTCGCCCATTCCTCTTTCGGCCGGGTCGTGGCTGGCATCCATTGGCAGCGCCAACCAGCGTAGAACCTGGTGGCCCGGCCGCTCCTGTGAGGTAAGGCTCAGTTCACGCCGCGACCCCCTAGTCGCGATCTATCGCGTTTGGGTACGCTGCTGTCGTGGACCTTCAAAAGCGCCCCCAGCAGCCCGCTCCCGCGACCCCGCCGGCCGATCTGCGCGCGTCCGACGCGGACCGCGACCGGATCGCGGACATCCTGCGCGAGGCGCTCGCGGAGGGCCGGCTCGACGCGGACGAGCACGCCGAGCGGATCGACCGGGTCTACCGCGCCAAGACGGTGGGTGAGCTGGAGCCGCTGGTGAAGGACCTGCCCGGCGCGCACACCGCCCGCCCGACGGTGGCGTCCCCGGCGCCGAACCAGCCGGCGCCCGGCACCGTCCCGTCGCTCCCGGGGGAGAACCTGGTGGCGGTGTTCAGCGCCTCCACCCGCAGGGGCCGCTGGCGCGTGGGCCGCCGCACGCACGCGTACGCCGTGTTCGGCAGCGTCGAGATCGACCTCAGCGAGGCGATCTTCGAGTACCCGCAGGTCTACATCAAGGCGGTGTCCGTCTTCGGCAGCGTCGAGATCAAGGTCCCCGAGAACATCTCGCTGCGCGGCAGCGGCGGGGGCGTCCTCGGCAGCTTCGAGGTGGACGCGATGGACGCGGCCGAGCCCGAGGCGCCGGTCGTCTACGTGGACGGGGTGGCGGTCCTCGGCAGCATCGAGGCCCGACCCAAGCGCGGCAGGATCGTCCGGAACCTGGAGAAGCACCTGCGCAAGCACTTCGGCTGACGCCCTGACGGCGCCCGGATCCCGGCGAGGCGAACTCCCGTATGCGCTCGGGAACTTCCGTGCTTCGGAACTCAGTGCATAGGCGCCGACACAGCGGGTAGAGCTTGCTGCATCGTCTCCCGATCGCCTCTCGCTCGCGAAAGCCGTCGTCAGCCGTCGTCAGGAGTAGACCGTGCTGCATCCGCCGCATCAGTCCCTGCAGGTCGCCACCGTTCCGCAACAGCGGGGACCAGCCTCGGGCAGGGATCAGGACGCGCCCTGGCACACGGAGGCCGTGTGCAGGCGCGACGAGGCGGGACTCTTCTTCGCGCCGTCCAAGGAACCCACCGCCGCGCGCCTCGCGCGCGAGGAGGCGGCCAAGCGGGTCTGCGCCCGCTGTCCGGTCATGGTGGAGTGCCGCGAGCACGCCCTGCTCCAGCCGGAGCCGTACGGCGTCTGGGGCGGCCTGACGGCGGCGGAGCGCAGGGTGGCGCTCGCCAGGCGCAGGCGCCGCGACGTGGAACTCAAGCAGGCGGCCCGGACGGTCGCCGCCGCCGGGTGACCCGCCGACGGCGGGCAGGCGCGAAGGGCGCCCCGCTCGACGGGGCGCCCTGAGCCGCTGCTCGGCCCGCTACTTGGCCCGGTCGAAGTCGATCGCGGAGTAGGCCCGCAGCTTGCTCAGGCGGTGCTGCGAGTCGATCTGCCGGATGGTCCCGGACTTGGACCGCATCACGAGGGACGACGTGGTCGCGGTCTCGGGCCGGTACTGGACGCCGCGCAGCAGTTCCCCGTCCGTGATGCCGGTGGCCACGAAGAACACGTTCTCCCCGGAGACCAGGTCGTCCGTGGACAGGACGCGGTCCAGGTCGTGCCCGGCGTCGAGCGCCCGCTGCCGCTCCTCGTCGTCCTTGGGCCACAGCTTGCCCTGGATCACACCGCCCAGGCACTTCATGGCGCAGGCCGAGATGATGCCCTCGGGGGTGCCGCCGATGCCGAGCATCAGGTCGACGCCGGAGCCCTCGCGCACGGCGAGGATCGATCCGGCGACGTCGCCGTCGGAGATCAGCTTGATCCGTGCGCCGGTCTCCCGGATCTCCTTGATGACGCCCTCGTGCCGCGGCCGGTCGAGGATGACGACGGTGACGTCCTCGGGGGAAGCCTTCTTCGCCTTCGCGACGCGGCGGATGTTCACCGACACCGGGGCGTTGATGTCCACGTAGTCGGCGGCCTCGGGGCCGGTGACCAGCTTGTCCATGTAGAAGACGGCGGACGGGTCGAACATCGTGCCGCGGTCGGCGGCGGCGAGCACGGCGATCGCGTTCGGCATGCCCTTGGAGCAGAGCGTCGTGCCGTCGATCGGGTCGACGGCGATGTCGCACTCGGCGCCGGTCCCGTCCCCGACGCGCTCGCCGTTGAACAGCATCGGCGCCTCGTCCTTCTCGCCCTCGCCGATGACGACGACGCCGTTCATCGAGACGGTGGAGACGAGGGTGCGCATGGCGCGCACGGCCGCGCCGTCCGCTCCGTTCTTGTCGCCGCGGCCCACCCAGCGGCCGGCGGCCATGGCCGCGGCTTCGGTGACCCGGACGAGCTCCAGGGCGAGGTTGCGGTCGGGGGCCTCGGAAGGAACCTCGAGTTCGGACGGCAGCTGGTGATGCTGATGCTCGGTCATCGAGACGCACCTTTCTGTTCCGGCTTTTCTGCCGGGATACGACGACGGCCGGATGAGGGTTGATGTGCCCCGACTCTATCGCTCGTACGACAATCTGAGCAGGGCGCCCCACGGATGAGCGGGCCCGTTCATGACAGGTGGGCGCAAAACGCCACCTCGCGGCGGAGATCAACAGGCCACCTGCGACGATGGGGCGCGTGGCAGGAAGAAATGGCAAGAAGACGATGGGCAGCCTGGTGCTGTCCCTGGGCGTCTGCGTCGTGGCGGCGGGCGTGATCTACGTGTTCGTTCCGCACGACGACTCCGAGAAGACGCCGGTCCAGCGCGTGGACTACCGGGTCGAGCTGCTGTCGGCCCGTCGCGCGGCCTCGTACCCGGTGGCGGCACCCGAGGGCCTGTCCAAGTCCTGGAAGCCGACGTCCGTGCGCTACAAGGGTGAGGCGAACGAGGCATGGCACCTCGGCTTCCTCGACCCCGAGGGCCAGTACGTCGCCGTCGAGCAGTCGACCGACAAGCCGGCCCGGTTCATCGACGACGCCAGCCAGGGCGCCGAGTCGACGAGCCGGAAGCAGACCATCAACGGCGAGCGGTGGCAGCGCTACCAGGGCGAGAAGTACGACGCCCTGGTGCTGAAGCAGAAGGGCGCCACGACCGTGGTGACCGGCACGGCCGACTTCGCCCAGCTGACGAAGATGGCCGAGGCGCTGAGGATGGAGCGCGCCGAGTCCGCGTGAATCCGTTGGAACGCGTACGAGAAAGGGCCCCCGGCGCAGTCGCCGGGGGCCCTTTCTGATGTCTGCGGAACGCTACCGCGGTGCGGCTCAGACGGTCGTGATGACCTGGTCGAGCTCAAGGCGCGGGGAGCGCGGGAACCAGGCGTCGTCGCCCGGCTTGCCGATGTTGATGACCATCAGCGGGGTGTGGTCGGCGTCCAGGAACTCCTTCTGGACACCGGCGAAGTCGAAGCCGGTCATCGGGCCCGCGGCCAGGCCGGCGGCGCGCACGCCCATGATGAAGTAGCCGGCCTGCAGCGTGGCGTTGACCAGCGCGGCCTGCTCGCGGACCGGGCGCTCCGAGAAGAAGGCGTCCTTCGCGGCGGGGAAGTGCGGGAAGAGCTGCGGGAGCTCCTCGTGGAACTCGTTGTCCGCGGAGAGGATCGCGACCAGCGGGGCCTTGGCGGTCTTCGGCTGGTTGCCCTCGGCCATGAGGTTCACGAGGCGCTCGCGGGCCTCGGGGGAGCGGACCAGGGTGATGCGCAGCGGCGACTGGTTGAAGGCGGTCGGGCCGTACTTGACCAGGTCGTAGATCGCCTGGACCTGCTCGTCGGTCACCGGCTCGTCGGTGAAGGTGTTCGCGGTGCGGGCCTCGCGGAAGAGCAGGTCCTGGGCGGCGGGGTCAAGAACGAGGGACATCGATCAACCTTCTCGTACGGGTCAACTGGTGCTTCCGACAGTACGCCGGTGAGGTTCAATCTTCAACAAACACCTTCGTGACCCTGTTCACAAGCGGCCCGCCGCACCCCGCTGTCTCCCGGTATTTCCCAGCGGGCTCACTCCTCGTCCGCGCCCGCCTCCGCCTCGTCGCCCTCTTCGGCCAGCGCCGCGTCGAGGCGGGCCCGCGCCCCGTCCAGCCAGCGGCGGCACACCTTCGCCAGCTCCTCGCCGCGCTCCCACAGGGCGAGGGACTCCTCCAGGGACGTGCCGCCGGCCTCCAACCGCCGTACGACATCGATCAGTTCGTCCCGCGCCTGCTCGTAGCCGAGCGCCTCGTCGGCCGGCTGCGCCTGCGTCTCAGTCTTCGCCATCGATCCGTTCCTCACGCTTCTTCTTCTGCTGCTGCGGCTTGTGCGTCATCTGCGACTCGTGCGTCCTCCGTGACGCGTACGGTGAACTCGCCCTCGGCGACCCGGGCCCGCAGCGGCTCGTCCGGAGCCACCTCGCCGGGGTCGCGCACCACATGGCCGTCCGGCTTCTGCAGGACCGCGTAGCCGCGCTTCAGGGTCGCCGCCGGAGAGAGGGCGACCACGCGCGCGTGCGTGTGCGTCAGCTCGGACTCGGCGCGGTCCAGGAGGTGGCCGAGGGTGCGGCGGGCGCGGTCGGTGAGCGCCGAGACCTGCTCCTCGCGCTCGTCGACCATGCGGTGCGGATCCTCTATCGAGGGGCGGGCGAGCGCCGCGGCCAGGCCCCGCTCCTCGCGCTCGATGAACGCCTCGACGCTGCGCCGGGCCCGGTCCCGCAGGAACCGCACCCGCTCGTACTCCTCGCCGACGTCCGGCACGACCTTCTTCGCGGCGTCGGTCGGCGTGGAGGCCCGCAGGTCCGCGACGTAGTCGAGCAGCGGGGTGTCCGGCTCGTGGCCGATGGCGGAGACGACGGGGGTGCGGCAGGACGCCACCGCCCGCACCAACTGCTCGTCGGAGAACGGGAGCAGGTCCTCCACGCTGCCGCCGCCGCGTGCCACGACGATCACGTCGACGCCGTCCAGCGCGTCCAACTCCTTGACCGCCTGCACCACTTGGGTCACGGCGTGCACACCCTGCACCGGGACGTTGCGCACCTCGAAGCGGACGGCGGGCCAGCGGTGCCGCGCGTTCTCCAGCACGTCGCGCTCGGCGGCCGAGGCGCGGCCGCAGACGAGCCCGATGAGCTGCGGCAGGAACGGCAGCGGTTTCTTGCGGTCGGCGGCGAACAGCCCCTCCGCCGCGAGCGACTTCTTCAACTGCTCCAGACGGGCGAGCAGTTCGCCCATGCCGACCAGGCGGATCTCGGCGGCCCGCAGCGACAGCTGGCCGCGCGGCGCGTACCACTCCGGCTTCGCGTGCACCACGATCCGGGAGCCCTCGCGCACGGAGTCCGCCACCGCGTCGAACACCTGGCGGTAGCAGGTGACCGAGACCGAGATGTCGTGCGAGGGGTCGCGCAGCGTCAGGAACACGACACCGGCGCCCGGCCGCCGGGACAGCTGGGTGATCTGCCCCTCGACCCAGACGGCGCCGAGCCGGTCGATCCATCCGCCGATCAGCCGGGACACCTCGCCGACGGGGATCGGGGTGTCCGGGGACGTGTTCACAGCCATGCCGCGAGCGTAGCCGCAGGCACCGACAGCGATGTGGGGCACACGGGTTGTCCTGGCCGTGCCCCGGCGTGACCTCCCGGGCTCCCACGCGCACCGCCCTAGCGTCGGCCGGTATGACAAAAGCGATGAGAACGGCGGTCCCGGCCGCGGCGGCGGCCACCTGCGCCGTGTGCGCGGGCGGGCTGCTGCTGGCCGCGGGCCCGGTGAGCTCCGCACCGGCCGCCGCCCTGCGCGACACCGTGACCGTCGGCAACCCCGTCGCCGGGAACAACGGCTTCGGGGTCGTCACCGAAGAGGACGCCTACCTCGGCAGCACCGAGTCGGAGGGACCCGTCGCCGTCGGCGGCGACCTGCGCTTCGGCGCCGGCTACAACGTCTCCCTGAACACCGCGGGCTCCTTCACCGCCCCCGGCGACACCCGGCCCACGGCGCTGCTGGTCGGCGGCCGGGTCCGCTACGACCAGAGCGACCCGGCGGGAGTCCTGAAGGTCCTCCAGAACGGTTACGTGAAGGTCGGCGACATGACCGGCGGGCAGGCGCTGAACACCGACGGCAACGGGGCCGCGGTCAACACGCACCTCACCGCCACAGGCGCCGCCTACGACTCCACACCCCGCATCGAGCTGACCACGCGACAGCCGGCCGCGTCCGTGGGGCCCGCGAACCTGATGGACTTCCCCGGCCTGTTCACCACGTACCGGGACCGCGCGCAGGAGATGGCGACCTGCGCGAACAACGTCGTCCTGCGCGACGGCAACGGCGACCCGCTCGCCGACCAGACGACGATCGCGCCCGGCTCCCAGATCAAGCTCTCCCTCGACACCGGCCGCACCAACGTGCTGCACCTGACGGGCGAGATGCTGAACAACATCTCCACGCTGACCCTGCTGAACCAGCCGACGGCCGCCGCGCCCCTGGTGATCGTCGTCGACACCAGCGCGGAGGGCGGCGACTTCACCTGGCACGCGCCGACGATGGCCGGGGTCGGCTCCTCCCAGACCCACATCCTGTGGGACTTCCCGGACGCGACGAGGATCACCAACCCGGACGGAGACCAGATCGAGGGCACGGTCTACGCGCCGAGCGCCGAGTTCATCGACCTGGACTCCTCGAACATCGAGGGCGACGTCATCGTGAAGTCGCTGATCCAGGGCTCGACCGCGGCCGTCGGGGGCAACGCGGTGAACGCGGGGGAGATCCACTACCGCCCGTTCGACGGAAACGTGCGGTGCGAGGACGACTCCACGCCCACTCCTGCACCGACCGGGGAGACGCCGACTCCGACGAACTCACCGGACGGCGCGACAGAGACACCCACCCCCACCCCGACGCCCACCCCCACGGGCGACACGTCGCCCACCGCGTCGCCGACGCCCACCGGGAGCACCTCGACGCCGACCCCGACCGGGAGCACCTCGACGCCCACCCCGACCTCCTCCGCGCCCATCAGCCCCTCGCCCACCGGCCCCGCGCTCGCCCACACCGGCTCGGACGGGCGGACCTCCGCCATCCTCGGCGGCATCGCGGTCGCCCTGGTGGCCACGGGCGCCGGAGCGGTCGCCCTGGGCCGACTGCGCAGGAACGGACGCCACCGCTGATCCCCTGACCCCCTGACCCGCCCCGGGCGGGCGGCGGCAAGGCCCGGGGCACGCCCTAGACCGGGTCCGCCGCCCGCCCCCGCTGCACCACGAGCACCACAACTCCCACCGCCAGCCAGATCGCGCCCACCACCTGGGCCGACGCGGACGCCTCCACGATCACCGCGACCGTGATCACTGCGCCGAGCACCGGCACCAGCAGATGCCGCCACCAGCTCCACCCGCCGCCGCCCCGCCGCACCACGAAGTACCCGACCACGCTCGCGTGCAGCAGCGTGAAGGCGCTCAGCGCGCCGATGTCGACGACCGACGTCAGCTGGTCGAGGCCGTCGTCGCGGCGGGCCGCCCAGACCGCCGCGACCAGAGTGATCACCGCGGCGACGAGCAGCGCGGCCCGCGGCACGCCCGAATCCGTCCGGGCCAGCGCCTTCGGCAGCCGCCGGTCACGGGCCATGGCGAAGAGCAGCCGCCCCGCCGCGGCCTGCCCGGCCAGGGCCGCGAACGCCGCGCCGATCGCCTTGCTCACCGCCACCAGATCGTGCAGCCAGCCGCCGACCGACGCGTCCACGGTGTCGTAGAACGCGGATCCCTGCGCGGCCGGATCGGCGGCCATCTGCGCCGACGTCATCGGTTCCAGCAGCGCCGCCAGATACGTCTGCGCCACGAACAGCACACCGGTGAAGACCAGGCAGAACAGCACCGCCCGCGCCACCTTCGCCGAGCCGCCCGTGACCTCCTCGGCGAACGTCGCGATGGCGTCGAAGCCCAGGTACGACAGCACGGCCACCGACACCGCGCCGAGCACCGCCGACAGCGCGAAGGCGCCCTGCGTGCCGTCCCCGGTCAGCGGCGACAGCCAGTCGCGCTGCGCCCCGTCCGTGGCGAGCACCACGATCGCCGAGACCACGAAGATCAACAGCACCACGATCTCCAGTGCCAGGACCGCGAAGCCGACCCGGGCCGCCGCGCGTACGCCCCACAGGTTGAGCAGCGTCGTGATCACCACCGCGAGCGCCGTCCACACCCACCGCGACACGTCCGGCACCAGCGAGTTCATCGCGATCCCGGAGAACAGGTACGCCACGGCCGGGATCAGCAGATAGTCCAGCATCGCCATCCAGCCGGCGATGAACCCGAACCCCTTGCCGAGGCCCACGCGCGCGTAGGCGTACACGGACCCCGCCCGGGGAGCCACCCGCACCATCTGCGCGTAGCTGAATGCGGTGAACGCCATCGCGATCGTCGCGACCACGTAGACGAGCGCGACCGCGCCGTGCGACTTCGCGTCCAGGGTGCCGAAGACGCCGACGGGCGCCATGGGGGCGATGAAGAGGAGCCCGTAGACCACAAGGTCGCGAAAACCCAGGTCACGCCTGAGTGTCGCCTCTTCAGGGGTCGTCCCGGGGGACGGCTCGGGGGTCGCCCCTCCAGGGGTGGTGCCGGCGGACATCGCGCCTCCGTATGTCGCCCTTTTTCCGTGCACGGATCTTCAGTCTCTGTAAGGCCGCCGTTTCCGGCCTGTCGAAAGGGGGATCTTTGGCCCGCCCGGTACCCCCTTACGATGGGGAACATGACTGCTACCACTGGCTCCCGCCGCGTCCTGCTCGCCGCCCCCCGTGGCTACTGCGCCGGTGTGGACCGTGCCGTGATCGCCGTCGAGAAGGCCCTGGAGCAGTACGGGGCCCCGGTCTACGTCCGCCACGAGATCGTGCACAACAAGTACGTCGTGCAGACCTTGGAGCGGAAGGGCGCCATCTTCGTCGAGCAGACGGAGGAGGTCCCCGAGGGCTCGATCGTGATGTTCTCCGCGCACGGCGTCGCACCGACCGTCCACGCGGAGGCCGAGCGCGGCAAGCTCGCCACCATCGACGCCACCTGTCCGCTCGTCACCAAGGTCCACAAGGAAGCGATCCGCTACGCCAACGACGACTTCGACATCCTCCTGATCGGCCACGAGGGCCACGAGGAGGTCATCGGCACGTCCGGTGAGGCGCCCGACCACATCACGCTCGTGGACGGCCCCGAGGACGTCGCCAAGGTCGAGGTCCGCGACCCGGACAAGGTCGTCTGGCTCTCCCAGACCACGCTCTCCGTCGACGAGACGATGGAGACCGTCGACGCCCTGAAGACCAAGTTCCCCGGGCTCGTCTCGCCGCCCAGCGACGACATCTGCTACGCCACGCAGAACCGTCAGCTCGCCGTGAAGCAGATGGGCGCCGAGTCCGACCTCGTCATCGTCGTCGGCTCGCGCAACTCCTCGAACTCCGTCCGTCTCGTCGAGGTCGCCAAGCTGGCCGGCGCGAAGGACGCGTACCTGGTGGACTTCGCGAGCGAGATCGACGAGGCCTGGCTGGAGGGCGTCACCACGGTCGGTGTCACCTCCGGTGCCTCCGTCCCGGACGTCCTCGTCGAGGAGGTCCTGGAGTACCTCTCGCAGCGCGGCTACGCGGACGTGGAGATCGTGAAGGCGGCCGAGGAGTCGATCACCTTCTCGCTGCCCAAGGAGCTCCGCCGCGACCTGCGCGCCGAGGCCGCGGCCCTGGTGCAGCGGGATTCCGTCTCCGAGAAGTGACCGTGCTGCTCCCGTCGTAACGTGGAGCACATGGAGATCTTCGGTGTGGACATCGGCGGATCAGGGATCAAGGGCGCTCCGGTCGACCTGGAGCGCGGCGATCTCTCCCAGGAGCGGTACAAGGTGCTGACCCCGCAACCGGCCACCCCCGACGCGGTGGCCGAGGGCGTCAAAGAGGTCGTCGGGCACTTCGACGTACGGCCGGAGCGGGTCGGCATCACGTTCCCCGGCGTCGTCACCGGCGGCGCCACCATCCGGACCGCCGCGAACGTGGACAAGAGCTGGATCGACGTCGACGCCCGCGCCCTGCTGACCGAGAAGCTCGACGGCCTCCCGGTGACGATCATGAACGACGCCGACGCCGCCGGGGTCGCCGAGATGGCCTTCGGCGCCGGCCGCGGCCGCAAGGGCACGGTCCTGCTGCTCACCTTCGGCACCGGCATCGGCAGCGCCCTGTTCGCCGACGGGATCCTGGTGCCCAACACCGAGCTGGGGCACCTGGAGCTCGGCGGGCACGACGCCGAGAAGCGGGCCTCCACCAAGGCGCGCGAGGACGAGGACCTCAGCTGGGAGCACTGGGCCAAGCGCGTCAGCAAGTACCTGGCCCACGTGGAGATGCTGTTCTCGCCCGAGCTGTTCGTCATCGGCGGCGGCGTCAGCCGCAAGGCGGACAAGTTCCTGCCGCTGATCAAGGGCGTCAAGGCCGAGATCGTCCCGGCCGAGCTGCAGAACAACGCGGGGATCGTGGGCGCGGCGATGTCCGCGTCCCGCACCTGACCGTCCCGGGGTCTACGCCCGCCGCGGGCGCGGTGCCTTCCGCGTCTCGTCCCGCGGCCCGGGCTGCGTCGCCCGCCGCGCCGCCGCCTTGCGCGCCATCAGCCGCACCTTGCGTACGGTCACGATGACACCGGCGACGAGCGTGCCCCCGTACAGCCAGCCGGCGCCCGTCGCGAGCGTGGTCATCAGGCCCGCCATCGTCCCGGTGAACCCCTCGCCGCCGTCGGCGATGAACAGCGCGCCGAGGGCGAACGCGATCGGCACCGACACCGGTGCCGTCACCAGGTCGGCCTTCCGGACCCAGCCCGCCGCGAGCCCGCTGACCAGCAGGAACAGCACGCCGTAGACGGCGACGGCGCCGCCGAGGAGGACCCGGTCGAGGAACCCGAGGACGACCATCGCGACGAGACAGAACAGCCCGCTGCCCAGGCCCGTCAGCCGCGGGTTCGGGAACCGGCGCAGAGCGCGCACCAGCGGCGGCACCGGCCGGCCCGCGCCGCCCGCCCGGTAGACGGTCGCGGACTCGGCGGGCAGGGCGGCGGCGTCCCGCTCGTCACCGCGGCCGCCCTGGGCCTGCGGGGGAAGCGCGGCCGGGCCGCGACGGGGGCGGGATTGCGGGGGACGCGTCCTGTGTTGCTCCACAGGCCCAACATAGGTGGGCTTATGTGCCCAATACGCCATGGGACACGCGGTTGGGCCAAGCTTGACTGTGGTTGGCTCGGGTGTTCGATACGTCGCCGGGGCGGGTGCGGCAAGGCCGTAGACTGGTGGACTGCCCACACCTCTCCTCTTGTACGGGAAGTCGCAACGTGTCGCTCACGATCGGAATCGTCGGTCTGCCGAATGTCGGCAAGTCGACCCTGTTCAACGCCCTGACCAAGAACGACGTGCTCGCGGCCAACTACCCGTTCGCCACGATCGAGCCCAACGTCGGCGTGGTCGGCGTCCCGGACGCCCGCCTCACGAAGCTCGCGGAGATCTTCTCCTCCCAGAAGGTCCTCCCGGCCACGGTCGACTTCGTCGACATCGCGGGCATCGTGCGCGGCGCCTCCGAGGGTGAGGGTCTGGGCAACAAGTTCCTCGCGAACATCCGTGAGTCGGACGCGATCTGCCAGGTCATCCGCGCCTTCAAGGACGAGAACGTCGTGCACGTCGACGGCAAGGTCTCGCCCAAGGACGACATCGAGACGATCAACACCGAGCTGATCCTCGCCGACCTCCAGACCATCGAGAAGGTCCTGCCGCGCCTCCAGAAGGAGTCGCGCATCAAGAAGGACGTGGCTCCGAAGGTGGCGGCCGTCGAGGCGGCGAAGGAGATCCTGGAGAAGGGCGACACGCTGTTCTCCCAGGGCATCGTCCAGGGCAGCGGCAACGAGGAACTCCTGCACGACCTGCACCTCCTCACGACGAAGCCCTTCCTCTACGTCTTCAACGTCGACGAGGACGAGCTGACCGACGACGCCTTCAAGGCCGCGCAGAGCGCCCTGGTCGCCCCCGCCGAGGCGATCTTCCTCAACGCCAAGCTGGAGGCGGACCTCGCCGAGCTCGACGAGGAGGACGCCATGGAGCTCCTGGAGTCGGTCGGCGCCGAGGAGCCCGGCCTGGCCACCCTCGCCCGCGTCGGCTTCAACACCCTGGGCCTCCAGACCTACCTGACGGCAGGCCCCAAGGAGTCCCGCGCCTGGACCATCAAGAAGGGCGCCACGGCCCCCGAGGCGGCCGGTGTCATCCACACCGACTTCCAGAAGGGCTTCATCAAGGCCGAGGTCATCTCCTTCGACGACCTGGTCGAGACGGGCTCGGTCGCCGAGGCGCGCTCCGCGGGCAAGGCGCGCATGGAGGGCAAGGAGTATGTGATGCAGGACGGGGACGTGGTGGAGTTCCGGTTCAACGTGTAGCGGCTGACCTGTCACCACGTCACTGATCTGGCAAACATGCAGGTCGGATTGGGTCCGGCTCTTCGGAGTCGGACCCTTAGTTTTTTCCCGTGCTGGGATGGTGCTGGGATAGCTGACCCCTCGTCATCTGTCGTCATCCCTGGTCATCCGTGCCGTGCTGGGATCGTGCTGGGATGGGATGTGGGCGCCCGTGCTGGGATTTGTGCGAGCAGGGCGTTGGCCGAGCTGTGAAGGTAGTGCGGACGTGGCACTTTTCCTACTCGTTTGACACAATCGGGGGCATGGCTGAGTCGACGTACAGCATTGGGGAAGGCCCGGCGACGCGGGTGAGCCTGTCGCTGCCGGAGGGGACCGCGGAGGCGATCCGGGCGCGGGTGGGCAAGCGGGAGTTCTCCGCGTTCATCGCCGAGGCGGTCGAGCGTGAGCTGCGCGGCCAGGTCCTGGACGAGTACCTGGCGGACTACGAGAGCCGCAAGGGGCCGGTCTCCGAGCCGGCCCGGCAGCGGGCGCGTCAGGTCTTCGATGAGGTGTTCGCCGAGGAGGCCGAGTGGCCCGCCGCAGGCTGAGTCACGAGGGGACGCTGGTCCTCGACAGCGAGGGATTCTCGAAGCTGCTCGCCGACGACGAGCAGGTGGTGGCTCTGATCGCTGAGGCGCGCTCGCGGGGCATGGAGGTCGTGATCAGTGCGCTCACCATTATCGAGGCCGTCCACGCCCGTACGAACAAGTCACGCCTGAACTGGGTGCTTTCCGGGCTGCGGGTCGTCTCGGTCGGTGACGAGGAGGCGAGGGCGGCCTCGAAGTTGCTGATGAACGCCGGTTTGCATGGGCACAAGTACGCGATCGATGCGGCGGTCGCCGAGGCCGCGCTGCGACAGCACCGCCCCGTGGTCATGCTGACTTCCGATATTGACGACATGGCCAAGCTGTGCGGCGAGCGGGTCCGGCTCGTTGCGGTGTGATTTCCCTTGGTCCGGCTCAGTAGGAGCGGGGTCCGTAGGGGCTCCAGTGACCGAGGAATGGCTTGAGGTCGTCGCCGCTGGGTTTCGGCGGCGTGGGCAGTTTCGGCGCTGAGGCCGATTCGGTGAGGTTTTGGAGGTGCGCATCCGCGAACGCGAGCCACGCCTCGACCTCGGTCCGCTCCTGCCCGGGCGGAAGTGATGCGGCATGGACGCCTACTGCTGCGACGTATTCAGTCAGGCGACTGGCCTGATACCAGGCATCTGCCTGTTCTCCGAGGTGTTTGACCCGGTAGGCGTGGGCGTAGGCGGCGTGGGCTTCCTGCATGGCGGCTTCCCAGCGCTTTTGCTGTACCTCTCTGGCTTGCTGGTCTGCAAGGCGTTTGCGTTCTGTGGCCTCGCCGCGGAGTCCGACCTCCTGCACGATCTCGGCGAGTTGTCCTTCCAGAGGCCGCTCGGGGAGATCTGCCCATTCGCTTGCACGGTGCGGGCTGCCGCCGCGGAGTATGAAGCGTAGGCGGCTGGAGGGGGTGTAGTCGAAGCGGGGGATACGCATCCATGAGTACTTCTTGGCGTCGGCGAGTTCCTTGTCTGTGGGGACGTGTTCGCTGCGGTCCTGTTCTTGGAGGACGAGGAATCCGACACTTTCGCCTTGGGCGGTGATGGAGAAGTGCGGTGGTGCCTTGCGGCGCCGATGGGGCGGGGGCGCGCCTTGTGTGGTTCCGAGCGATGCCTTGTGGCCTTGGGCTGTGGTGGCGGCGATGAGGGTTTGGATGATGCGCAGGGCTCGGCCCTGGAGAGGTTTGGTCAGGCCCATGGGCTGCGGCTGCTTTTGGAGGGCGGCCACGACGGCATGGGGTTTGATGAGTCTGGCGGGCACAGGGAGCGGGGTGAGTTCCGCGAGGCGCCAGGCAGGGATGTCGACCAGCTTGATCTCGTAGCCGCGGTGGGTGCGGTATCCGTGGAGTTCCTGCGTGTGGGGGATCTTGCCGGACTTGCGGGCGGCGTTGACCCGTGACGCCCAATTCACCGCGTGCGGGCCGGATTCGATGGGCTTGATGAGACAGCCGTCGTTCGCAACGGCCAGTTCATCGAGTAGCTGGTCCGCGTAGTTCGCAAGGGCCTTCGGCACGGCTCGGGGGCGCGGCGGTGCCGGTTCTCGGGCGGGGCGCTCCGGCGGCCGGGTGCTCTGCTCCACGGGGCGGATGCCGCGTTCGATGAGATGCTGCCGCCCCTTCTCGGTGAGGTGGGCGCTCCAATGCCCGCGGCGTTTGGTGACCTTGATGAGCCCTCGGTTCTGCAGGGCTTGTCCGCTGGTCTTGTACGTGCTGTCTGGCCAGACTCCGTCGGGACACCCCTGGCCCACCCAGCCGAGCACGGCCTGCTGCCGCTTGTTGAGGTTCTGTTCCATGTAGCCTCCCGCCGTTCCCTGGGTGCCCTGACCCCGGAGACGATGCCCGCTGCCCTTGCGGGAATTCTGGGCTGTTGAAAGGACTCCTCGTTCGGATGAGAGATATAGAGGGCGTGTTTACGGCGAGAGTCCCGGGCGGCTACGCAGCCTCGTCGCGCATGGCGGACTGGGCCGACTCGCTTTCGATGCCGATGACTTCGATGGTCACGCCGCGAGCGGCGAGGGCCTTCGCGGTCTGGGCCAGGGTGATGGCGGAGAACGGGAAGAGGGAGTCCGGCGTGAGCTTGGCTCCGTCCTTCAGAAGGATCGCGAAGACGACGCGGCGCGGGGTGAAGTCCTCGGGGATGCTGCGGGCCGGATCGCTGTTCACGTGTACGGACCGGGCGAACTGATCTGGCAAACATGCAGTTCAGGCAGGGTTCGACTCTTCGGGGTCGGGCCCTTGTTTTTTCCCGTGCTGGGATGGTGCTGGGATAGCTGACCCCTCGTCACCTGTCGTCATCCCTGGTCATCCGTACCGTGCTGGGATGAGGGCGCGCCCGCGTGAGTGGGAAAGCGGGACGTTGCCCGAGTCATCGCCGCGGCAGTCGAGCGCGAGCTGTGCGGGCAGGTCTTTGACGGGTACCTGGCGGACGAGGGGGACCGCAGAGGACTTGCCTCCGAGCCGGTTCGTCAGCGGGCGCGGCAGGGTCTGTGAGGGGGGATCGCCGAGGAGGCTGAGTCATGAAGGAACGCAGGGTTCCCGCCTCGGCCCTCGTTCAACTTCCGGATTGCAGAGTCAGAAACCGGACCGGTGCATTTAGTGTCAGATGGGCCCCTGGCTCGTCGACGGTGCGCGCAGCAAGTGTTGCTTCGGCCAGCCTGGCGGGGAGGGCGTCGGCGAACTTCAGTCCGCGTACCGCTTGACTGTCAACATCGGGCAAACACAGTCCTTCGCGTGCCTGGGTGATAGCAGCAGCCCAGGCTTTGGGTGTGATGTCGTCCCGCAGCCTGATCCAGTGGGCGTGGGCTCTCCGATGGGGCGATACTGCGGGCGCCAGGGTTGCGGCGAGAGTCGCGTTGGCGCGCTGCCCGGCCCAGGTCCACCAGCGGATGTCTCCACCGGGGCGGCGGGCAATGACGCTGCCCCCTGGGTGCACCGTGTCGAGATGTGCCTCACGGGCTTCACCGAGGCGGGCCGTGGCCCGTGAGGTGAGGCGCACGGGTGGGTCCTCGCCGAGGAGGATGTCACGCGCGGCTCGCGCCAGCTCGTACGACAGGATGCGCTCGGCGCCGAAGCCGCTCCACCGGGCGCGTCCGCCGTCGTCGACCGGAGTGACGAAGCAGCGGCGGCGGCTGAAATCGATGTGGGTGACCTGCCAGCTGCGTCCCGCCAGTAGGAGCCTGCGCGGCCCTTGGACCTCCTCGGTGAGCAGGTCGGGGTCGGTTCTGCCGATCTCGGTGCGGCCGTTGAGCACGGTGAACTCGGGCGGGGCGGTGAAGACCGCTGTCAGGTTCATGAAATGACGGTGGCCGTAGCGATGTTCGGCCTCGGGGCCAATGAACAGCATGCCTGAGTCCTGGTCGAGGTAGCCCTGTTCGACCAGGTGCCGCACGACAGGTGCGGCGCTGGGACCGAAGGGTCCGATGCCGCCCCACCATTGCTGCCACAGGTTTTCGCCGACTCGGTGCTCCTGAAGGCACAGGGCGAGCAGTTGCTGGGCAACGAGGTGGCGGGGTTCGGGAGGAGGCGTGACCGGTTCCACCCAGCCGCGCGCCCATTGCAGCAGGAGCGCTGCGGATGCGAGGAGTCCTTCGTCGTCCAGAGCGAGGAAGAGACAGTTGCGGCTGGTGCCGGTGCGTCGTCCGGTGCGGCCGATCCGTTGGAGGAAGGCGGCGACGGTTCGGGGCGCGTCGAGCTGGATGACGCGGTCGAGGTCACCCACGTCAATGCCGAGCTCCAAGGTGCTGGTGGACACGATCACACAGTCGCGGGCCTCTGCGAACGCCGCCTCGGCCCGGCGGCGCTCGTCCACCGAGAGCGAGGCGTGGGAGAGGAAAGTGGTGACTCCTCGCAGGCGAAGCTGCTCGCCCAACTCTTCTACGGCACGGCGGCTTTCGCAGAAGACAAGCCGCTTCTCGCCTCGGTGGAGGGACGAAATGACGAGCGCTGCGTTGGCGACGGAGCCTACGTAGTCGAGTTCGATGTCGCCGGCGGGAGGGATCGCGGTCGTCGAGGGAGCCGGCAGCTGGGCCTGGGGCGCGATGACCTGACCGACGCGCGTGCCGTGTCCTGAACCTTGTAGCCAGTCGAGAAGTTCAGCGGGGTTTCCGACGGTCGCGGACAGGCCGACCCGTTGGAGTGGGCGGCCTGCGATGCGCTGCAGGCGTTCCAGGACAGCCAGCAGGTGCCAACCCCGGTCGTCACCAGCGAAGGCATGTACCTCGTCGATGATGATCGAGTGCAGACCGCTGAAGAAGGAGCGGTGATCGACGTGACTGCTGACCAGCATCGACTCAAGGGATTCGGGTGTGGTCAGCAGGATATCGGGGCGTTGGATCAGAAGTCGGCGGCGGCGTGTGGTGGTGATGTCTCCGTGCCACAGACCGGTGCTACGGCCCAGCCAACCCGCGTACGCCTCCAGCCTGGGATGGAGGTTGTTGAGAAGCGCCTTCAGAGGGCACACGTACAGGACGCTCGTGCCCTTCCAGCCGCTGAGGTTCATGCGGCTCAGCAAAGGGAAGACGGAGGCTTCGGTCTTGCCGCCCGCGGTGGGGGCGAGCAAGACGGCATCCTGACCCGCGAGGAGTGGCGCGACGGCCTCTTCCTGAAGCGGGCGCAGGGCAGGCCAGCCAAGGCTGTTGACGATGTGATGCTGGAGTACGGGGTCCAGTAGGTCGAACGAGTCAGGGGCGTCCCATGCTCCTGCGCCTTCGGACGGACGGTGCGTCACGGTAGGTCCAGCGGGATGTCCGCTGCACTGGTCGCCGCGTTGCGTTCCACTGCGCTGAGCTCGGCCGTCTGCAATGTGAGAGCGTAGTGCTGTCGCGGGTCGAAGTCGTCGAATTCGTCGATGCGGTCCAGGACATCGGCGACAAGCTTGCGCAGGTACAGACGCGGGGCGATGCCGACCTTGCCGCCGAGCGCGCCCGTGACAGCGCGAGCCAGCTCGTCCAGGTAAGCGTCGTCCGCTCGCTGAGCGACCCGTTCGGGATGACGGGCGTCCGCGACATAGATGTCAAGCACCTTGCGCCCCAGGCTGCCGAGAGAGGCGAGGTCGAAGCCGGGCAGGCGTAGTTGGACGGCGCGTGGCGAGTCGAAACGCGGGTCGGTCGTGAAGTCTGTGGTCAGGCGTTGGGCGAGGGGCGCAAGACGCTGTACACCCTGCTGCCCGTCGTAGAAGGCGGGAGTGCCGGTGATGACGAGGAAGAGACCGGGGAAACGGCCCGTGTCGATCTCGTCGAGGAGCTGGCGCAGCGCGTTGAGGGACTTCTCGCGGACGTCGCCGCGCACCCGCTGCAAGGTCTCGACTTCGTCGAGGACGAGCAGGAGCCCGGGATGCCCGCAGTCTCGGAGAACGGTGAGTAGTCCCTGAAGGAAGCCGAGGGCGGCGAAGTGGTCGAGGTCGCCGCGGATGCCTGCGGCCCGCTTCGCTGCGGCGGCCACCGACTTCTGTCCGCCCAGCCAGGCGATGAGAGCTTCGGCGAGGGCGCCGTCACCGGCTGCCACGGCCCGTCGGTAGCCGCGGAGCGCGGCGGAGAAGGCGGGCGTGGTCCGGGCCACAGCAGCCAGCCGCTGTTCCAGGAGTACATCGACGGCGGCTGCCAGCGCTTCCTCGTCTTCGTCCGCTACTTCGCCTCCGGCCAGAGCCTCCTCCTCCAGCGCGTAGAACCAGGAGTCGATGACGGCACGCAGCGCGGACGGTTGGTGGGTGGCGGTGGCCAGTCGTTCGGTGAGCCGACGGTAGACGGTCTCCAGGCGGTGCAACGGCGTCTCGGTCTCGGAGATCTGCACCTCACTGACGGCGAGCCCGCGTCGCTTGGCCCGTTCCGCCAGCCAGCGGGCGAAGAAGGTCTTGCCGGATCCGTACTCGCCGCGCAGAGCGTGGAATGCGGCCCCGCCGCGGGCGACGGTGGTCAGATCGTCGTCGAGCGCAGCCTCGAAGCGGTCCAGGCCGACGGCGAACAGCCCGAGTCCCGCTTGCGGGACGGTTCCGCGGCGCAGGGCGTCGACCACGTCGCGGCGGCGCGCGGCGCTGATGTCGAGGGCCGGGCGGGTCATGTGGTGCCTTTCGAGGACGGGAACTGCTGCTCCAGCAGGGCGCGGTCGAGTTGCACGGTGCGCCCTGATTCGACGAGGCGGAGCACCGGATAGCCGTCGATGTTGAGCAGGCGTTCCAGCATCGTGGCGAACCGAGCGGGATTGCGCTGCGATTTGCCAGTGGCGGCCTGGGCGGCCGCGGCGACCGCGCCTGGGGAGAGTTTCCCGCCCGCTGCGTCCAGGGCGTCCAGTGCGGCAGCGACCGCCTTCCTTTCGGGCGCGCCACGGACGAACTCGAGCTGCGACTTGTACGGGGCGCTGCCTACGGTGCGCCATCCGAGGGTGAGGGCGTCGGGCGTGGCCCTGCCCTCGGCCGCCTTCTGCCGTTCTTGCGCTGCTGCGGGGGCGGCAGCGGCGGGAGAGGTCTCGGCGGTCTCGGACACGGTCCACCACGAGGGCACGATGGACTCGGGCGGTAGCAGCACCCATCCGGACGGCACTGCTCCGCCGGACGGCACCAGGGTGATCACGGGGACGGTGACCTCGGCGAGCGAGGCACCGCCGTGATACCCGGCCTGCCGAGCGGTGTAGCGCAAGTCGTCGCGCCACGCCGCAGTGATGCGTTTGCCGTCCGTCAGGACGCGCGGACCTGCCAGGACGACCTCGCCGTCCTTCGGCGCCCCGGTACGCCAGCGGGCCCCCCGCACTCCTGTGACCTCCGTGGGCGGGTGGCCGCGTTCGGTGCGGTCGACGATGTGGCCGTGGTCGGAGATCAGGACCACCGGGCGTCCGTAGTCGCGGGCGGCGTTCAGCAGGTCGGGCAGTTTGCCGAGGCCAGCTAGGTCCCAGCGGCCACGGGTCGACTCCCGTCCGTCGGCCAGGGCATCGTCGATGGTGTTGAGGACGACCGCGACGATGTCGTCCGAGGCGAGCGCCTGGACGAGTTCGGGGGCGAGCCGGTGCCCGGGCGGGCCTTCGTAGCCACCCTTGTGGAAGAGGTGCGCGCCGCGGTGTCGACGGCGCCAGAAAGAGGTGAACCCCGTCCGCTCGGCGGCCTGTCCGCCCTCGGAGGCACGGCCGGACAGCAGCGAAGCCCTGCTGACGCGAGTGATGGACGGCAATATCGACACGGCCGCTCGGCGCCGCGGCCCGGGGCCCCCCGCGGCAGCGGGCACGATCTCGGTCCACACCCGCCGGTCCAGGTCCGAGGCGAGGCTGACGGCGACGTCCGCGCTCATTCCGTCCAGTACGAGGATCAGTGGACGGCCACCGTTCTGGGCGAGTGGGGCCGCTGCTTTGGCGAGGGCGTCCTCGATGAGCAGGGCGCCGCCATCGGCCTGCTGACAGGCGTTCTCGGACCAGGCGGCCAGCAACTTGGCGAAATGGGCGTCATCGGCGGTGCGACGGACGCGGGCGGCTCCTATCAGCCTTCGGTAGGCCTCTCCGATGGCTGTGTCGCGGTAGGCGTCTCCTTCCGCGAGGACGCCGATGGCCAGGTCGGTCCAGCCGGACGAGGACATGTGCTGCTGCACGGCCTGGCTGACGGTGGCGGGCGCCGCGGGCTCGGTGGCGAGCCAGCGCATCAGGCGGACGGCGGTGCGTGCGGTCTCGGTGGAATCGGCATGCACGGAGGCGAGCTGGTGGGATTCCAGATCGCGCAGCGCGGATTCGGCCAGGGCGACGGCGCCTTCGCCGCGGCTGCCCAGGCAGGCGGACAAGGTGCGCAGCCGCCCCAGGTAGCCGGAGGGCAGCAGCCGGTCGCCGCGTACGAGGTCGGTGAGGCGGGCGTCGGCGGCGAGCCGGTCGGCGCGTTCGAGGACGGTGATGACCCGGTCGCGGGTGCCGCCGGAGGACGTGGAGCCCTCTGCCCGGGCGATCCAGCGGGTGAGGACGCCGGTGGCGGCGTCGGCGAAGGGCCGCAGCGTTTCGAAGGAGGCGAGCGCCGGACCGAACAGCGTGCCGAGGGCGAATCCGGCGGCTTCGGGAGCCTGGGAGGCCAGCGCGGCGGATGCCAGCGCGCCCAGTGGCAGCGCGTCACCGCCGCGGCCCTCGGCGGCGAGCGTGAGCAGGGTGGCAGCGGCCGGGCCGACGGTTCGGGTCAGCCAGGTCTGCAGGCCGCGCCGTTCGCTGTCGGCCAGGGCGGCGTAGCGGGCGGGCCCGGCCGGGCTGCGGGTCCAGGCGAAGAGGGCGTCGGCGTCCAGGTCGAGGGTGTCGGAAGCGACGTTGCCCAGGCCGAGGCGTGCGTCGAGCAGGGCTCGTACGGCCCGGTCACGGGTGAGGACGGCGCCGGTGCGGGGCCAGCCGTCGAGGGGCTCGGCCTGCAGCAGCCCGTCGAGGAGCCAGTGCTCACCGAGCATCCGCGGGTCCAGATCGGTGGCGCCGAAGAGCTGGGTGACGATTTCGGCGCGGTCGACGGGCAACGGCTGACGGTGCACAGCGTGGGCGCGCAGGTCCAGGCTGAGCTGCTCTGCGGGCACGGTGCCGGTGACGACGAGCACGCTGTCGTCCTGGGGCCCGCTGCCCGCCACATGACGGTGCCAGGCGTCCGTGACGCCGAGCGGGGAGTCCTGGTCGGTGACGACGACGCGGCGGTGCCCTTCGCCGACCGGGACGGTGAACTCGGTGTCCTTCTCCGTGGCGTCCCAGACGGCATCGACGAGGACCAGCCGACGGCCCGGCGCCTCCTTGAGCTCGCTGTGCAGGAGCACCTCGATGGCCCGCCGGCCGGCGACCGGCCGAGTGGCTGTCACGGCGTCTCACCGTCCTGCCGCGCCTGCCGCGCCTGCCAGGAGATTTCCACCGGAGTGTTCGGGTGCAGGGCGCGGAACGCCTCGATGTCCTCACGTACGGCGTCGAGGTCGGCGTGGAGTGCCGCCGGGCCCGGAGCGATGACGCGCCGTCCGGCGCGGCGGGGGGTGCCGGGTCCGGGCGCGGGCTCGGGATCCCAGGACAGCGGGTCCTGCTGCCCCTGCACGGGGCCCTTCGGACCCGAGGGTACGGGCGGAGTGCCGTGCTCGGAGAGGGGGATCCGGTCGGCGTCGATCTCGGAGGTCGGCCCGGCGGGCTCGTCGGCGGGAGCGGACCGTTCCAGGCGCAGCGCGGCGTCGAGCAGAGCGAGCCCGCTCTCGCGGACCTCGCGGAGCAGGGGGATCAGGGACCGCTCACGTTCCGGCGCGCGCGCGGCGTCGCCGATGCGGTCCATGAGCTGCTGCGCGCGGTCGCCGATGCTGTCGTCGCGCCCGGTGAGGGCACGCACGCTGGACAGCAGCCGCCAGTCGGCGGTGTTCAGGGCCGTCAGCACGTCCGCCGCGCTGTCCATAGCATGGGACAGGTCACGGGCAGGGGTCTCGTACGAGACGGAGGCCAGCTCGCTCACCAGGCCGGTGGCGTCTTCGGCGTGGCGTACGAGGCGGGCCAGGAGGGCTTCGGCCTCGCGCAGCAGCGCGCCTCGAGGAGTGGCGGTGACGCCGTCGGGGCCGTCGAGTCCGAGGAGCGCGGCGTGCCGGTTCAGCACGGTGCGCACTCCGCCGACGTTCTCCTCGTACGCCTTCGCCCGGGCGAGGACGTCGGAGGCGAGCCCATTGACATTCCGTGCGAAAAGGCCCGGCTTGGCGGGCACTCCGAACAGTCGCCCGGCGCGGTCCCGGGCGGTGGCGTACTCCTCCTCGGTCGGCAGCTGCTGTGCGCGCAGTTTCCAGCCCAGGCTGATGTCGGCGAGCGGCGGAGGCGTGGTCTCGGTGCCGGAGTACAGCACCCACGAGCGGTCGTCGAGGAGGGCGTAGGCGGCGATGAGGAGACTGGAGACCAGCTTGTCGAGGCCGCCCAGACCGAGGTCGTCCCTGATCCAGTTTCGGATGTCCTCGACGGGCAGCTCGCCGTCCTCGTCGCGGGCTGCGGCGGCCCGGTTGATGCGCGTACGCAGCTGGTCGCCGTTGATCACGAGCGGGCCGTCGTGGACAGTGCCGAGACCCAGGGGCTCCACGATGCGCTTGACGGTGCGCAGGTCCTTCACGTCGACCGGGATGCGGCCGCCCTCGTCCATGGCCTTGGTGATCCAGTCCAGGGCCGTGGCGAGCTCGGACGGGGTGACGGCCTTCGGGATGCTGCCCGGTCCGGGGCCGAAGTCGGGGTGCTTGGGGTACAGGGCGGAGAGCAGCCCGTCGGCGAGCTGCGCCACGGCCTGTACGAACGGCTTGCTGCCTTCGGGCTGCGGGCGCGGGTACTCGGGCTGCAACGAGAGCACGTGCTGCCCGTCGTACACCTCGGCGCCACGGGTGCCCTCGGTGGCCTCGGCGAGCCCGTACACCTCGCGCAATGATTCGACCAGGGTGCGGGTGAGGTTCTCGCGGGCGTGCTCGAGCTGGCGGCGGGCCTTGGCGCGGTCGTCCGGCGAGTAGTTGCGGATGTACTCGGAGAGCCGGTCGCGCTCGAGGAGGAAGTTGATCCTCATGAGGCGCCCGAGCTGGGCCTTGCGCTGCTCGGAGAAGTGGTCGCACAGCCAGACCAGGACGGGGGCGCCGGACGAATTTGCCTTCCGCAGGCTGGTGACCCGCCGATAGGCGTCGTCGGGGGAGTGGCCCGGCTTCTCGTCGAAGGGGCTGTCGAGGATGATCCTGAGGTTTCCGGCGGTGGCGGGTTCGAATGCTTCGTCGGCGATGCTGCGCGGGCCGGAGCGCACCGTGCCGAACACGAACTCCACGGTGCGCTCCGAACCGCGCCAGACGATCTTCTTGTCGTCGAAGAGCTGGCCCTGCCGCCCGGTGAGACCCAGCTCTTCCCACAGCCGCTCACGCAGCCAGGCACGCCGAGCCCCCCACTTGTCCTCGCCGGCAACATCGTCAAGGATCGGCTCGATGTCCAGATCGGACAGGTGCAGCGAGTAGACGGGGTCGTCGCTGCCCTCGGAGCGCAGCTCGGAGGGGAACTCGCCCTGCAGCGCCCGGATGCGCTGCACGACCTTGTCCCGTACGGGCACGGCCCGCGACCGTACGGAGCCGTGGTTGAGGGCGGCGAGCCTGCTGGCGGTGAGGCGGCGCAGCGCAGGCACGTCGGGCGCGAGGGCGGCGAGCAGCAGCGTCTTGACGAAGCGCTCGTCGGCGATGAAGTCGGGATGGTCGGCCCGCCCGTACTTGCCGAGCAGGAAGCGCCGGGCCCGCGCGTGGAAGCGGCGGGCGGTCTCCGACTCCTGCTGCAGCCTGCTGGTGAAGGCAGTGCTCTGGTTGTCGACGAGGACGTCCCACAGGTCGCCGAGCGGGACAAGGCGTCCGATCTCGGCATCCGCGTTCTTCTCCAGCAGCTGCTGGACGAGCTTGAGTCCTGTGCGCTCGCGCTGGAGCGTCCCGGCCAGGGCGACCAGCACGTTCAGCAGGGCCGGTGAGAGCGGGTACACGGCCCGGAAGTCGTCCCAGCCGGCGCCGGTGGCACCCTCGCCGTCGAGCAGTACGTCCTTGACGAGCTGGCCCGCTTTGTCGACCCCGGCGAACGCGGCGTCGAGCGCCTGCTCCTGCCCCGCGCGCGGCTTGAGCACCCGCTCCTTGATGATGTCCGGGAGGTTGCTGTCCTCCAGGTCGATGACGGTGACGCGCTCCTTGAGGTACTCCAGGGCGTGCTGGAGGTTCTCCACGTCCGAGCCGAGGATGTCGGAGCCGACGAGCTGGGACAGGTCACGCTGACGAGAGATGAACGAGATGATTGGTACCGGCCGGTCGGGGTTGCTCGACTCGATCAGCTTGACCAGCTTCTGGATCTCGTCGTTGATGAACGTCCGGTCGGACATCCTGGCCTGCAGCCACAGCACCAGCTCGTCCAGGAACAGCACCACACCGTCGTAGTTGAGCCGCTGGGCGTGCTTGCTCATCTCGCTGAGCCCGTCGTCCAGCGACACGTATGCGGTTGCGTCGCCACTGACGGTTTCCGCGTATGACTTGTTGGGCCCCTTGAACAGGGCAGTGAGGAGCTGATCGCGCTGCAGGTCACCCGCGGGGGCCTTGAAGGCAGCGTCCAGAGCATCCTTGGTCCAGCCGAGGACGGGGGCGGGGCCAATGGGCTGCAGCTCGTCGTCCTCGTTGCTGTCAGTGGCGTCGTCGTCCGTGGTGTTCTCGTGGGGGGCTACGGGCGCGGGCAGCAGCTTGATGAACGCCTCGTCACCGATGCTCTCGCGCAGCGCTCGCGCATCCGCGAGCAGCGAGTCGGCCCGGAACACCAGCGGTGTCGCTTCGTCCGGGTGTAGCCGTCGCACCGTCTTCACGTAGCCGCCCAGCAGCGCCGCCTCCAGGCTGGCCGCGCCCACCAGGTGGTAGGGCACCATCAGGAATCGCTTCCCCGGCAGCCAGCCCTGGTTCTCGGAGACCACCTCGCGCAGCCGCGGCTTGTCCTGGACGGCCTGGTCCCCGTTGAGCACAGCATGCAGGACGGAGAGGAAGTGGCTCTTACCGGATCCGAAGGAGCCGTGCAGGTACGCGGCCTCCGAACCGTTCTTGCGCAGAGCGCTGCCGATGAGCTTCAGAGCCTTGCGGAACTCCCCCTGAAGCTGCGACGTGACGACATAGTCCTTGACCGACCCGGCGGCCTTACCGACGAATCCCTCGGTCAGGGCGACCTTGAAGTCCCCGGAGTGAAGGTCCTCCCTGATGTCGAGAACGTCCCTCAGCACCGTCCCGCTGCCTCGCGCCATCAGCCGCTTCCGCTCCCCACGTCTGTCCGTACTTCTGCCCCGTACCTCTGTCCATCTATGGTGCCAGGGGTACGGCCGATGAGGGGACGGTCGAAGCAAGCAAGGTCAACGGAGGCGGCGGGTCAGCACCGCCCACACCGTCTTGCCAGGCGCGCCCGCGCGGGGCGCCACACCCCAGGTCTCGGCGAGCGCGGCGACGATGAGGAGACCGCGGCCCGTTTCGGCGCAGTCGTTCGGTGCCTCGGTGGTGGGCAGACGCTCGCCCCTGGTGTCGCTGACCTCGATGCGCAGCCGTTCCTCGGCGGGGAGCAGGACGAGACGCAGTAGGGCGTCACGGCCCGGGACAGCACCGTGGGTGACAGCGTTCGCCGCGAGCTCGGCGACGACGAGACTCGCGTTCTGGCTGACGGGCGAGTCGTAGCCGTACCCCCAGGAGTCGAGGCTGTGCGCGGCTAGGCGCCGGGCGAGGCGGGCGCCACGCGGGGTGGAGGTGAAGCGCAGATCGAAGGTGGTCGGGGTGGGCGTGTTCGTGGGGGAGGTCATACGTCGACGGTGGCGCGGGTGAGGCGACGGCGGACAGGGGGTGAGCTGGTACGGGGATGGACTGTCGGGGTGGGCGGGGTGGTTGTCGGGGTTGTACGAGTCACTCACATGGGAGAACTCCAGATGATCGGGCGGCGGGAGGGGGTGAGTTGTCCGTACGCTGATGAACTTGCCTGCGTGTGAGCGCAGTTGGGGTGCTGCGGGCTCTACGGTCGAGGGGCGGCGGACATGGAACTGGTGGACGTCGATGCCGGGGCGGAGTCGGGGAACGGGTTCCTGCGCTGCTTCGGGCGCCAGGTGAAGCTGCTCCGGGAGGCGGCGGGCCTCACCCAGGCGGAGCTCGGGGCGCTTGTGGGGTACGGGGAGGCACAGATCGCGTCCGTGGAGCAGGGGCGGCGCATTCCCAAGCCGGGGCTTGTGGCTGACCTGGATCGGGTGTTGGGGGCGGGTGGGGTGCTGGTGGCTATGAAGGGGGAGGTGGAGAGGGCTCGGTATCCGGGGTTCTTCCGGGAGTTCGCTCGTCTTGAGGCAGAGGCCGTCGAACTGCACGCCTACGACGTCCTGTTGGTGAACGGACTGCTCCAGTGCGAGGAGTATGCGCGGGCCGTATTCGAGATGTGGCGCCCGCTGCTCGACGAGGAGACCGTCGAGCAGCGGCTCGGGGCGAGGCTGATGCGGCAGAAGATCTTCTCCCGAAAGCCCGCGCCGCTCATGAGCTTCGTCATTGAAGAGGCGGCGCTCCGGCGACCGTTGGGTGGGCGACGGGTGCTGCAATGTCAGTTGGAACAACTGCTGATTGTGGGACACCAGCGGAACGTCGAGATCCAGGTCATGCCGATCGAGCGGGACGAACACGCCAGCCTGGCAGGCCCGTTCACGTTGCTCCTTGCCAAGACTCGGCGCAGGATGGCCTACGTGGAGGCGCAGAGTCAGAGCATCGTGCATTCGGACGCGGCGAAGGTTCAGAATCTCGAAGCCACGTATGGCGTTCTGCGGGCCCAGGCGCTGACTCCGAAGGAGTCGCTGGGCTGGATCGAGAGGTTCTTGGGAGAGTTGTGACAGCGAACAGCGGAAAGCTGGCAGAGCTGGTCTGGATGAAGAGCAGCTACAGCGCTGGAGACGGCGGTCAGTGCGTCGAGGTCGCCCGGACGGTCACGCTCGTGCACGTACGAGACTCCAAGCGGGCCGTGGGGCCGGTCCTCACAATCGCCCCCACGGAGTGGACCGTGTTCCTGAAGGCGATGTGAGGACCGGGGGTGGAGGTGGTCGCTAGTCGCTGGACTTGCGACGGGCGCCGCCCTGCTTCTTCTCGGGGCGCCAAGCGTCGAGGTCGGCCTGGGAGAGGTCGCGGCCGAACAGGCCCGCGGTGAGGGCGCTGTTGAACTCCTCGGCCGGGTTACCTTCCCACTCCTCGTCGTACGTGTCGTGCCACTGCTTGACCCAGGGCATGACCTCCGCGAGTCCGGCGAGGAGCGGGACGTAACGGGGATCCTCCTTGGTCCAACCATCAAGGTTCAGGCGGTCGTTGAGGAGGTTTACGAGGGCTTCGGCCTGGTGGCGGTGGTTCCAGCCGGCCCAGCCGATGAGGAGGGACGGGTCGTTGTCCGGGGAGGAACCCGGGTAGGAGATGAACCGCTCCTTGGGGACGTCAAGCTTGCCGCGGTTCGACCAGTAGCTGTGCTTGAGGAAGTCGGCGGAGGTGTACTTGGGCGGGGCCTTGATGTCGCGCCGCTCGCCGTCCTCGTCCTCCTCGCGCTGCTCCTGCCACACCTGCTCCCACTGGGCGCGCTTGCGCAGGCCGGACTCCTTGTAGCGGAGGGCGGCGAGGTGGGGGACGTGCTCAGCCTCGATGACAGCGGCCAGGGCCGTGGACGTCGGGACGTCGTGCTTGTCGAGGTGGTCGGCAGCGTAGAGCGCGGCGACGTCCCGGACGTCCTCGTCGTGGCGGAGGGCGTCGGCGAGCTGGTAGATGGTGAGCGGGCGCGGCGAGTCGATCCCATCCCGCTCCTCGAACCACAACTCCTCACGCTCACAGGCGTCGAGCAGCCAGGCCCGCAGGGCGGCTTCCTCGCGCTTCTTCCAGAGCACGGTGGACCAGCGCCGCTTGAACTCCGGCCGCTCGACGAGCCGGATGTCCTTGTTCTCAGCGATGAGATCGAGGCGCGCCTGAACGATTTGGCGGTAGGACTCGGGCCAGCAGGCGGGGATCTCGGTGGTCCGGTTCTCGGTGGACCAGTGACGCTCGAACCAGGCGGTGTCCGCTCCGCTGCGGGCCAGAGCGATCTCGAACGCCCGTTGTCCGAGCTTGAGCTGTGGCACGTCGGCATCGGCGATCTCGGCCGGGTCGCCGGACAGCGTGGTCCGGGCTACCTCGTCGGGCGTGAGCAGCCCGTACAGCCCGTACACGGTCCAGTCCAACTCTTCCTGAAGCAGGATCATGCGTGTCCGGATCCGCTTCTGCTCGGCTTCGGCGGCGTCTAGGGCTTCGCGGGTGGGGGATGCTGCTGCGGTTACGGCGGTGGGTTCGTGGGCGGCCAGCTGTTGGGCGAGGGTGTCTAGTTGGCGGGGCAGGGGGAGAGGGAGCTCGGCGGAGAGGGGGAACTCCTGGACTTTAGTTGCGTTGAATTGGTAAAAGCGCTCCCACTCGCTGCTCGTGAAGCCTCCGCCTTCGCCTCGGATGCCCTTGTCGTGGCACATCTGCTTGAGCCAGAAGCAGCCCACTGACGAGTTCAGCACCCCGAGCAACTCAAGGTGCTGCTCCGCGCTCGCGGTCTCGGGCAGCTTAATTACCGGTGCGGTCTGCTTGAACACCTTCCCGCCCCGGTCCAGCACGAAGTGGTTATGGGTGGCGACTTCGCCGTACGCGATCGTCAGTGGTGTCCGATACCGCTCCGCCACCCACCGGTACCAGGTCCACCACGGCTCGTCCGATTCGGCGCGAGTCTTGCCGCCGAACCCGGTGGTCGCCCCGAGCTGTGTCCGCATGGTCCACAGGTGCTGGCCCCAACTGGTCTGCGACTCGAAGGCGATGGGCTCAAGATCGGCGTCGTAGGGCACCAAGGCGGGCTCATCCGCGTCGATGTCCCAGTCCCGCACGACATCGCCCGTTACCAATGGGCGCCGAAGCTTCAGCGCGTCCGGTCGCTGGCGGAACCACGACGGGGATAGGAAGAACACCTCGTCCTGCCCCGGGAAACTCGCGAACCCGATCTTCCCGTCGAGGAGCGCGCTGAGCCGCCGGGGCGCCTTCTCTACCCGGCTCATCAGCCCGGCCGCCCCACCCCCCGAAAGGCTCCACGGAAACGCGGCCAGATCCGCCCGGGGCCGGTCCTCCACACTCACCCATTCCTCAGGACTCACACCCGGCTTCCGCCACTGCGAAACGATCGCCTGCCACACCTTCCCCTGCGCCGGGTCCCTCGGCTGACTGGGCTCCCCCCGCACCCCAAGCACCGCCCGAATCGGCTCCCTCTGCCGCGCCACCTGGTTGCGCCCCGCCAGAATCACCGTCGGCGTACCGTGCCCAGGAATGAACGCCCCGGACGTATCCAGGACATGCGTCAGCTCGATCCCCGCGAAGTTGTCGCGACGCCGCGTCTGCGGGTCCTTATAGGGCCCCCCATGAAAGAACGACTCGATCAGCGTCGCCCCGAACTCCCGCTTCATGAAGGAGTTCGCCGTGATCTGGCCGGTGAAGCCACCGTTACGGTGGTCGCCACCCGCGCGTACCGCCAGCTCGAAGATTCGCTGGGCGAACGGAACCGACAGTGCGTACTTGCCGGAGCAAGCCCAGTAGATCTTGCGGTAGTTCTCGTTCTCGGCCTTGTCCTTGACCGTGATGTAAGGCGGGTTGGCGACGACTACGTGGTAGGAGCCGCGACCGAGCAGGTCCGCCTCCTTCACGTACCGCTTGACGTCCTCCGTGCGGTAGGTGAACGCCGAATCGTCGCGCTCGGCGTCGTCCAGGGTCCGGTCCGTGTCGCGACCCGCCTCGCGCCCGTGCAGCAGGGAGTCGGCGACGGCGATACGGATGGGCATGCCGGGCATGGCCGACAGTCGGCTCTCCCGGCATTCCTGAAGGGCCGCGACGAGTAGGCGGAAACGGGCGATGGAGACGGCGAAGGGGTTCTTGTCGGCGCCGTGGACGGACTCCAGAGCGCGGCGCACCAGGAGCCAGTTCTCCGTTCCAGGCTCGGCCTCTCGCCATGCCGCAAGGACGCGGCGGAAGAGGCCGAGGAGGAAGTGGCCCGAGCCGCACGCCGGGTCGATGCAGCGCAGGCCACGGACGATGGTTTCAGGGGAGCCGTCGGTGCCGATCTCCTCGTACGTCTCGCCCGTCCAGTTCTCGGGGCGGTACTTCCAGGCCGGGTCGAGGCCGAATTCCTCCAGGGCCGGGTCCAAGGTGAGGTCGAGGATGAACTCCTCTACGAAGTCAGGAGTTTGGAGCAGTGCGTACGTCTTGCGGGCGTGCTCGGACAGATCCTGGTAGAGGTCGCCGAGGAAACGGGTGTCGAGGCTGTCCTTGAAGCTGTAACGGAGACGGTTATTCGAGCCGCGTTCGCGCCAGAACGCCAGCAGCCGGGCCGCGGCATCGTAGGACGGGTCGAGTTCCCACAGCGGGTTGTGCGCCCGGTCGAAGAGGCCCGCGGCGACGGGGTGTTCGTCGCCCATCCGGCGGAAGCATTCCTGGAGCCAGTCGCGGTCGTTGAGGGCGGGGTTGGTCCGGAAGAACGCGTCGTGGTTGTCCTGCGCCTCGATGAGCCGCTCACCGGGGCCTGAGATACGGGCGTCGGGGACCAGCCCGTTGTCCTCGCAGAAGCGGACGAAGACACAGGCGAGGACCCAGGCGGCGGCGATCTGTACGACCCGATCCTCCAGCCACGTCTCGTACCGGACCTTGGTGCGCTCGTTGCTGAAGGCATCCTCGTACTCCGCCCTCAAAGCCGTGGCCTTGTCGCTGTCCTCCTGGGCACGCTCGCGCAGGTCCTCCTCCAGGAGCGCGACCTGCTTCTGGAGGTCCTTGAGCAGTGCGGCATGGTCCAGCGGCTCGGCGACGGCATCGTCGATGTCCGTCGCTTCGGCGTTCGTACGGGCTTCCTCGGAGGGCACCGGAGTACCTCTTGTCCTCTCGTTCGGGGACCGGCGTACGTGCTCCCGCGCCGGCCCGTCCATCCTGCCAGCCCGCCCGCCCGAACGAGCAGGCCCCGCACCCAGGACCTATCGGCCCGCGAGCGGAATACCGCCGAGGCGGCCCAGGCCGAAGGCGAGACGGTAGATGTCGGGCAGGTCGAGAAGCGAGTAGTCGTCGCTGTGGTTCTGGTCGCGCCGGCGCAGTACACCGAGGTCGATCAGCTCCTGGACCAGGCGTGGCAGGTCATCGGGGTGACGGGGGCCGGTGCGGACCAGCTCGGGGCGGTCGGCCTGGGTGTAGCGGGCGGCGTCCTCGCGCAGCCGCAGCGGCAGGTCGCTCCCCTTCCAGATGTCGATGACCTTTCGCTGAGTAATCGGCACCTGACAGCCTGCGAGACGCCTTATCGCCAGATCCACCCACGGGGTGTCCTCGCTGATCTGGTCGACGCGGACGGTGGACGCCTCACGCACCCCCGAGCGGATCGCGTCGTGGTGCAGGGCGTAGGGGTGCGAGGAGTGGGCGGCGGCGGTTGTCTCGGCGGCGGCGTGGATCGCCTTCAAGAAGCTGCGCGGGCTGATCAGGCCCTTGCTGTCCATCAGGTGATTGGGCAGCCAGGTGTAGGGGCGGCCCTGGCGGACGTTCGTCCCCATGTACGGGCCCGCGATGCGGGCGAACAGCGGCTCCTGGGCTTCCTTCTCGTTGCGCAAGGCGTGCGGGGGCGCGTACCGCACGGGTTCGGAGGGGGCCGGCGCGGTCCAGCCGCCGGTGAAGCGGCGGAAGCGTGCTGCCGCGTCGGCGTCGCCCTGCTCGGCACCGTCGGCCTCATTGCCCAGATGGTGGAAGAGCAGCCCGTACAGGTCGGTGTGGTTCCACTCCAGGCGGGCCGCGTTCCCCGACAGCTTCGACGCGTCGGGGAAGAGCTGCTTGGCCGCCTCGAACATGTCAGGCCTTAGGAACACCTTCAGCCGGATGTTGCGGGTGCCGAAACGCATCCGCATCGCCACCCGCAGCAGCTCGGCGATCAGCCGGTTGCGCGTGTCCCAGTCGGTGTGCAGGTGCTCCAGGCCGTCGAAGACCAGAAGCTCCACCACGTCCTCGGCCGCGGCTTGCGCGTCCGCCTGTGCGAGCGTGGCCTCCGCAGGGCCGGTGTTGGCACGCAGCCACGCGATGCGCTCGGCCCAGTCGGCCCGCACCCGCAGCTCGGGCTGTCCGAGGGCCGTGAGCAGGATCGCGTACCAGATCTCCTCCGGGCGAGTGTCTCCGTCGAGGAGGGACGGCAGTGTCAGCGGGCCTGGATAGTGCGGGGACATGTCCATGCCGTAGCCAGAGGTGACATGCAAGCGGCGCAGCCGGGAGATGCGGTACTCGACGGCCGCTGCCTCGCGCAGCTCGGCATCGAGCAGCGAGCGTGCCCAGAACGTCTTGCCGACTCCCCGGTCGCCCTGCACGACCGTACTGTCCACGTACAGGGCGGTGCGGTGTGCGTCCGGCATATACAGCGTGTGCGGGGTGGGGGGCTGGGTGTCCGCGTCCACGGTGCCCTCCAGCGCCCGCGACAGCAGAGCGCGGTACTCGCCGGGGGACAGCAGCTCGGTCATGGACTGACTTCCTCGGACTCGGCGGGGGCCCCGGTGGCCGGGTCGGCCATGATCAGCGGGATGGCCGTGCCCAGGAAGTCACGGTACGCGGCCTGCACGAAGGCACGCTCCTGCCAGTCGGGAGAGTCGGGCACGTTCATCCCGACCAGGCCCGGCTCGAAGAGAATCGGGATGGGGGAGTGCGGTGCGGCATCGTCCTCCAGGACCCAGGCCTCGTTCGCCGCACCAGAGATCTCGCCCGGCGCGAGTGATTCGTAGAGGACGCTGAAGGTCTTGAAAGCCTCCGCCCGGAATGACTTGAGATGGACGTCCTGCGAGTAGTGCGCCGAGTCCGGCACCATCGACGCGACCATGCGCAGCTTCTGGCGGATGGCAGCCGCCTGCCCCGAGGCCGCCCACGCCTCGAACAGGTCGCCGTAACCCGCCCACGTCTGGGCATTGTCCGCGCCGAACAGCAGGGCGTAGTCACACAGATGCGAGATGGTCACGGCGGCCACGTCGTGGATGCCTGCCCTGCTGTCGAGCAGTACCACGTCTGGACGGCGCCCGCTGTCGCTGCGCTCCACCGCCTCTTCACAGGCGCGGACGGTCGCGGCAAGCCGGTCGGCGAAACGGGCCCCTTCCGCGTCCGCGTACACGCGGTTCAGCTTGTCCACGTACCCATTGGGAACACCCTCGGTGCCCGCACCGCGCGCCGGGGCGATCCACAACTCCCCCTGCCTACTGGGGGAGTAGCCGGAACGTGCCACGATCTCAAGGCCCTCGGCGTTACCGAGCGCCGACTCCACCAGGTGATCCACGACGCCGTGTTGGCACAGCGTGCCCGACCCGAGCAGGAGTGGTCCCACACCGGGCGACTCCAGGTCGAGGTCGACGACGAGCACGATCTTCCCCTCGTCGGCGAGGGCCCGCGCCAGAACGGAGGCAGCCGTCGTACGACCCACACCGCCCTTGAAGCCGTACAGAGCGGTGCGCCGGGTGCCGTTTCCATCGTCGGAGGACGGAGCGGAGACTCTGGACCAGTCCTCCCCGACCACGGTGTTGTCGAGGAAGCGCACCGAGCCCATTGTGGCGGTGGCCGCCTCGACATCCATGGCGTGCGGCGCAGCCGTAAGCGTCCTGGGCAGACGCGTGACCGAGGTCAGCACGAGGGGACGCTCGCCGCGGTAGCGGCCGAGGCGAGCGTCGGTCAAGTCCATCCAGTTGTCCGCTTGTTCGCTGCTCGCCGCTTCTCGAGCGGCATCGTCCACCAGGAGGGAGAAGCGGCCCAGGACGTCCCGAACCAACAGAACATCGAAGCCTTCCGCCGCCACTTCGCGGGCGAGTGTGAAGGCGGCCGGGCGCGCCTCGTCGAAGCGGACCGGTACGTCGTGGTAGGTCATGGGAGCTTTCCGGTGAACTGGGCGTGCAGATGCAGGTCGTGGGCGAGCGCCGCTGACTCCTTGCGGCGGATCATCAGGGGCGGATCCAGGTGCGTGCCGTCGGTGTAACGGTCGGAGACCGTCCACTTCTCGAAGTCCGCCGAGAGCCGTTCCACAGCTTGGGTGAGAGCAGAAGCGGAGCGTCCCCGTGCGATGACGGTGAGGGCAGGGTGGACCTGGTGCCAATGGCCGAGGGGTTTTCGCGTGCCTGCGGCAGGATCGTCCCACCAGGGCCTGGTGTCCTCCGTGGTCGGGTTCTTCATCATGGACACCCCGTAGCCTGCCCCGAACCGCAGCAGCAACCCCTTCATCAGGCACTCCACAGCAAGCCCGAAGAGATGGTCAGCGGTCAACAGCCGCCCGTCGTTATGCAGATAGGAGGCATCGACGAAATGCCGATCTCCCGCACAGGCGTAGTCGGTGGTGGGCTCTGGTGGCGCCTTGCCCGTGGATTCGTCGTCGTCCGGCACGACGCCGATCATAAGGCGCTGGACTGGTCCGAACCGGTGAATTCCTCGGCATGGCAGCGTGGCTGACGTGACATCACCTTCAGCTCGCCGTCGGCAACTCCCCCAGCTCTTTCATGAACAGCCCCTCCAGCACCTCCCACTCGCGCTCCCGGTCCACCACGTCCACCGTTCGCCCGTCCAGGGCCGGAGTGGCCTGCGGGTCGTCCATCGGTACGAGGAGCCACAGCCCGTGTGGCGTGGCAGTGGCGCTGCGGGCCGCTTCCTGCAGGCCGACGAGTAGCTCACGGCCACCGGCCTCCCAGTAGCGGGCCACGAGGGAGGCCCGGTGAGCGAGAAGCACCGTACGAGGGCCGGTTTGCTCGGCGAACTCCGTGCAGCGGGCGGCGACACGTTCGGCCGCGAGTCGCGTGTAGGACGCCAGGGCTGCCCCGATCCGGCCGGTCGCGGTGAACTTGGTGTCTGCCTTCAACAGGGCCCGCCACTGCACCTGTTGCTCATTCGCCAGTTCCCGCAGGGCGGTCAGGAACAGCTCGTCCACATCGACGGGGTGTACGTCGAAGAGGGTGGCCAGACCCTGTGCCGTGCCCGGCAGGTAAGCGCCTTTGACCGTCAGAGCCAGGAAACCGCCTCTGCGCACCGAATCCTGGAGTCGCGCCTCTATCAGGCGGCGTGGGTCACGCCCCTCCGCGATCTGTCCCTGCGCGGCGTCATACAGGGCTCCGGTACTCGTCAGGACGGAGCCGCTGAACGCCATCAGGCTGTGCGAGGAGTCCCGGACAGGCGGGAAGAAGCGCTGCTTGCCCCGGTTGTACTGCAGAGGGAAGTCCGCCTTGGGCAGTGCCTCCTCCAGCTCCACGTACGTGACGTCGGCGAGTGCGGCAAGACCGGGGAACCGGGCACGTACGCGCGCCAGCAGGTCATCGGCCTTGATCCCGACGGTCGAGCGCACCCCGGCGGCGGCCTGTGAGATCCGCAGCGCTCTTTCGAGGCCGAGATCGAGCGGAAACAGTTCGAGGCGCGGTGTGACGCCGACGCCGCCCGCCATCGCGGCGGCCAGCGTCAGCAGGCGTGTGTCCGCCACCAGGGCCATCCCCTCCGGCGCCGGCACGGTGCGCAGCTCCCGCAGGACCGTGGCCCCACCGGGCAGGGGGTCGCGGGCCGCCACCTCTTCGGCCTTGAGGCCCAGCAGCGTCGCGTACTCGGCGAGCTCCGCCGGCGTGGGGTCATCACTTCCCACGTCCACCAGAGCCAGCAGGACCGCACCACCACGGCGCAGGACCGAGAACCGGGCGGAGCCCTCCCCGGTGTCCTCCTCCGCTGCGGCAGGAGCGTTGTCGCGGCGGGACTCGATCTCGGCTGCCGCACGCACCACGGCCAGGGCCCGTGTGTGGAGAGCGGCCCGGTCCGGCGCAGCGGCCGCGTCGTCGTGCGGGGTGTGCCGTGCTTGCAGCTCGGTGGCCAACTCCTGCGCCGTCATCACCCGGCCCTGCTCGGACAGGACCGCGACCATCTCGTCCCGGATCGCCTCCAGCCACGGGAACTGCGACCACTGTTCGAGCGCGGCGCCCAGGTGCCGTGAGACGGTCGGCTGGCTGACCTTCATGGCCGTGGCGATGGCGGACTGTGACGGCCACGGCGGCAGTGCGACGCCGTCGGCGCCCAGCAGACCGAGCAGTGCGAGGACAGTTTCGTGCGGCACGCGCGTGCGGCCCTCGCCATGGGGCGCCACCAACCGAGCAGCGAGAGTCTCCACCGACTCCAGCGTTTGCACGGGGGCGTCGGCCGCCACCTGCGCCGGCTGCTTCCGTGCCGCGCGCTTGCGCAGGTCCTGGGTCCACTGACGGTGACGCCGGTTCAGCTCCTTGCGGATCACGTTGCCCGCACCCCGGGCACGGGAGATCGTGTGCGGGGGGACGTCCAGGAGCTGTCCCACCGTTTCGGCGCCGAGCCCGGCCGCCACAGACACGGCTCGCGGCGACAGACCCGCGGCGTTCAGAGGAGTCGTCAGATCAGCGGCGGCCGCGGCCTGCTCACGGGCGTCCTCCACGTCAGCCGCCTGCGCGTCCACTGTCGCGGGCGTCGTGGGCGGGCGCTTCGAATCCGCTCTGCGAAAGACCTGACGCCAGGCCTCCTGCATCTGGCCGAGGCTGTCGTAGCGCTGCTCGACATCACGGTGCAACGCACGCTCGAAGAATGCGGCAAGCCCGTCGGCCAGTGCCGTCTCGAACAGCTCTCGGGCCACGTAGAGCTGCGCGTCCGGCACGGTCAGCGGATCACTCTGGCCGTCCCCCCACACCGGCCGCTCGCCCGATGCCATCTCGTGCAGGGTCACCGCAGCCGCGTACCACTCGGCGTGATCGTCGAAGCGGGAGCGGCGGCTGCCGCCCAGGAAGGGGTCCAGATAGCCACGGGTGCCCGCGTGCAGATCCTGGTCGGATGCGTCGGCCAGCGAGAAGTCGAACAGCATCAGCTGCCAGCCGCCCTTGCGGCGCCTGAACAGACCCAGGTTGTCGGGCTTGATGTCGCGGTGGCGCACGCCCCGCGCGGCCAGGGTGTCCAGTGCCTCGAAAAGGTCGTTGCCGAACCGCTCCAGCTGGGCGTACCCGAGCCGGCCCTCACTGCGCAGCCGGGACCCCAGACTGACCGGGTCGCGGTCGTCCGCAGGCCGGAACCCGCCCGCGTACTCGATCTCAAGGACCGTACGCCTGCCCAGTTCGCGAGGGGGCGCAAGGAGCTTCACGATGCGGCTGCCGCCCACCTCGCGCAGCGCCTTTGCCTCTACGTAAAGCCGCGCGTCCTTCTCCCGGTCGAGTGCCACCTTGAACACACGTAGCGACGCCGGGTCCGGCACCCCCTCCTCCACCCGGCGTACCAGCAGCGCGCGGGCGGTGGCGCCGGTGCCGAGCACCCGTACGACCTCCCACTCGGCGTCGACGTGCCTGCCTGCCTTCGCGGTCAGGGGGTCCTCGACCTCGACGACGCCACGCCCGGTGGCAACGTCATCGGCCTCCGCTGCGTCCAGCAGCCGCAGGAACTCCTCGGCGGACGACAACCTGTTCTGTACGTCAGAGGCGGTGGCCCGGAAGACGAGATCGTCCAGCGCGGCGGACACGCTATCGGAGACGGCGTACGGATGCAGCCCGCCCTCGGACGCGAGCCGGTCCACCAGAGCGCCCCGGGCCTCCGCCGGTGCCTTGCCGGTGAGCAGCAGATAGGACAGCGCGCCGATCCCGAAGACGTCGAGATCCACAGGATCGGCGAATTCCCGGGCGGTTTCCGGGGCGAGATACACCTGCGCGATGTCGGCTACAAGGCCGGAATCCAGGGGAGTGGGGCCGAGCGTGAGATGCGAGGTGGTGTCGAAATCCCTGGCGGCGGTCTGCCAGTCGGCAATTCTCAGCACTGGCTCGGTGCCGTCCTCGGCCGCGGAGACGTACACCGACCGCGCCGACAGAGCCCGGTGGTACAGGGCCCGGCTGTGGGCGTACCGGAGAGCTTCGGCGAGTTGGCGGACCAGGTCCATACGGGCGGCGGGCGTGAGCTGTTCCCCGTACGCGTTCAGGTACGAGTCGAGCCGCAGGTCCGACTCCCGGTGCCGGAACAGGATGGCCGGGCCACCCTGGTGCTCGCGGATCTGGACCGCCTGCACGATGCCGCGATGGTTGATGCCCTGCAACACCTGGTACTCGCGTCTGGCCGCCCGGTCCACCCGGCTGCGTTGCTCTGCCGACGCGGCCTGGCCCGTCAGATAGATGCGGACCCGGCCGTTCTCCTTGACCAGCCCGTCGTCGCGTACCGCGAGCCGGTCCTCCCAGCCGGGGCCGGCGTCCAGCGCGCGTGGAGCGAGCCGCCAGTCGTCCCCGAAGCGCAGATGGGCGGTGGAGTGGCTGACGCCGATGCGCTTCATCAGCATTTCCAGGCGCTGGCTCTCCTGAGCGGTGACACGCCAGCTCTCCCGCTCGGGCGGCAGGCCGAGCAAGCCGTCCCAGATACCTGGCAGACCACTAGTGCCGCCGTTGCGCCCGTAGACCGATGTGCGCTGGAACTCGTCCAGCTCGCTCACCAGGCCGGGGTCGTGCAAGAAGACCGCGGGTTTGACGAAGGGAATCTTCGCCTCGGGGATTCCCGCCGCCCGCGCAGCGCGCTCCAGCTGAGCCTTCAGCTCCTTAGCCTTCAGGTCGGTCAGATGCAGCGGGTTGCGCAGGGTACGCACTCGGTCGTCGTGGAACTGCCAGGTATCACCGCGATTGACCACCCGGCCTGGGTGCCCTTTGAGCTCCAGCAGGTAGACGCCGCCAGGCACAGCGATCAGGAGGTCGCACTCGTTGATCCGGCCTGTGACGCCGGTGAACTGAAACGTCGCCCACGCCCGGTAGGGCTCGGCGGCAGGCATCAGCTGCCGCACATGGTCGAGGCCTTCCTGCTCCCACCGGAAACCGGACCGGCGCGGCTGGAACCAGCGCTCGCGAGCCGCTGGAGGGCCGGGCTTGGGAGCGGTTGGCGTCACCTGAGGACCTCCAGGGTGGGGCATGCCATGACGTGGCAAGCCTAGCGAGGTCGCTCGCGGCGGCGGAGCGCATGTCGTTGCTGACGGCCAGGTGTATGGAATGCCGCGTGACGAAGCGATTACTCGTGCCGCGCACCGTAGACCTCAGCGTGCCACGCATACGGTCACGCTCCGTCGAGAGGTGACCGTCTCAGCGCATCACACGGACGTGAAGGTCGAGGACTCGGTAGCCAGAGCACGAAGCTTCTCGCGGGTTTCGGGATCGGTTGAGTACACCACCGTGCCGATCATCCCTCGCGTCAGCAGGACCTTGTACGTATTGCGAATCAGCCGGTCGACATCCGTGTCCGGGGTGGACTTCTTGAAGACCGGATCCTTGGACGCTGAACGGTCGATGATCCAGCGGTCGCCGCGCCACACCAGGTCAGGGCCGATGATGACGCCGCTCCAGTCGTACTCGAAGCCTTGGGCTGTGTACACACAGCCCACTTGTCCGAAGCCGGCGGGATCGGTCGCCCACAACGCGGCCGGAGGCGCGCCGGCGACCGATCGGTCGCCGAAAACGTTCCAGGGCCGCTCCCACCCTTCGACGACGACGTCTGAGGGGAGCGCCTGCCCGGGCGGCACCTTCTTCGTCCACTTCCAGCAATAGCCCGCGGACATGCGCGCGCTGTACCCCTGGGATCGGCGGTCGTCGAGGAACGCTTCCATTTCCTGGGGGCTGTCCGCGACCGTGAGTTGCATCTTGTCGTCGGGTTCCCACACCACCGGGCCGCCTGGTTCAAGGCCCAATAGTCGTACCACCCAGCGAAGGTACGCATCGCTCCCACCGCAGCGGAACTGACTGTCCAGCGGTACCACCCGACAATGGAGGCCCTTCTTCGCTGCGGCTTCCTTGATTTCCACGACCGTGCCCATTTCGCCGGGACGTACGACCTGATGCTCGTCGAGCAGGAAGACCGGGACGCGAGCTGCGTCGATGAGCTCCTCGATCTGGGCCTTGCCGGTGCGGTTCGACGCCGGCGTATAGCGATTGGCAGAAGTCTCCCGCATGCGGTGGGCTTCGTCGCAGATCAGGACGTCGAGACTGTTGCGGTCCGCGGTCATGAAGCTGTTGAAGTACTTGAAGAGGTCCTTCACCTCACGCTTCCTGGCGCCCGCCACTTTCCTCATGGTTGTCGTGAACGAGCTGGAACCCGTCGCGTGTAGGGCGGTGGTGCCCTGCCGGTACAGCTCGCCGAGGAGTGACAGGGCGATGACGCTCTTTCCAGTGCCGGGTCCTCCGGTGACGATCACGATCTCCTTGTGATCGGATTGCTTGGCCCGGCGTACGGCGTTCAGGACCGTGCGGTACGCAATCTGCTGCTCGTCCAGCAACACGAACTGCTCACGTTCTCGGACCTCTTGGGCAGCCACTGCCATGAGCTGCTTGGACGGGCCGATCTTCCCGTTGACCAGTTCGTCCGCGGCCGCGGCGCCGGATTCCGGACCCAGCTTCGTGCGCAGATAGTCGATGAATTCGCCGCGTCGCGCCCCGATGAAGAGCTGACCGTACTGATTCTGCTCGGCCTCGAAGAGCCCGTTGACGCCGAACTCGGTGGCGTTGTGCAGATATGCGGCGCCGTTGACGCGTTCTGGATGTTCAGCGAGTGCTCCGTTGAAGGAGACGAGGTACTCGCAATAGCCGCGGACCTGGTCGACTGGATTGAGTACCGCCCGTGCGTAGGAATCGATGCGGCACAACGACGGATCGTCGTCGTCGGGTTCCGCGCTGCTCCACTGTTTCAACTCCACGACGACGTAACTCGGGAGCCCGGTATCGGGGTGCATGCCGGCCAGGACCGCGTCGGCTCGCTTGCTGTTCAACGGCAGTCCGTATTCCAGAAGGACCTCCACCTGCCCGAGCCCGGCGTCGTTGAGTGCGCTCGCGAGCACGGGAATGCTTCGCTCCCACGAGCGCACCTCGGACGGACCGGGCTTATGGCCGTGGACGTGCACGAACTGCTCCGTCAGGCGGAAGAACAGAGCACCGGAATGGCACTCGGCAGCGACCGCTGCGGCTGAGTCGCGGAACAGCAAGACAGGCCCCCAGGCAGCACGAAGAAACTCGTGCGGGTGGGGGCATGTCCTTCGTGACTCCGCCAGGCGGAGCGGAAGCCCGGCGGGCCGCAGCTACGTAGGGATCAAGGTTACCCGTGCCGTCTGCGGTAGGCCGGTGGCAGCTGTGATCCTTCGGCAGTGAGCTTCGGTTGGGCGCCGTCGTAGTGCTGCATGCCGATAGCGCCTGGGATGAGCCTGCGCAGTTCGTTGTGGGTCGCGGGGTCGACCGCGTAGACAAGGGTGCCGGCGACGCCTCGGGTCAGGAGCACGTGGTAGGCGTTGAGTATGCACCGGGTGACGATCGCATCGTCGATCGGACCGCGGAAGGCGGGATCGCACGAAGCGCTCCGCTCCACCTTGAACTTCCCGTCACGGAACAGAAGATCGGGCCCGATGATGACGCCGTTCCAGTCGTACTCGAAGGTCTGTGCCGTGTAGACACAGCCGACCTGGTCGACACCACGACGATCGGTCGACCACAGGTCCGACCGTGGTGCGTCAGGGACGCTGTGCTCCGGCTTCACGTTCCAAGGTCGGCGCCAGTCCCCGATGTGTACGTCGTCGACCAGTTGTTCGCCGTCCGGGTTGCTCCACGGCCAGCAGAAGCCTGCGGTGATACGGGCCGTGGCTCTTTTGGCGTGGCGTTCCCGAATGAACTGCTCCATCTGCTCGGGCGAGTCGGCCACCGCCAGAGTCATCTTCCCGTCCGGTCGCCAGGCGACCGGATCGGAAGCGTCAAGGCCCAACAGCTGCTGGACCCAGCGCTGGTACCGCTTGCTGCCGCCGGCTCGGAACGTGCCCTCCAGGTCTGTCACTTCGACAGCGCAGCCCATGTCCTCCGCCAGCTCCTTGAGATAGGTGGCCGTGCCCACCTCGTCCGGGCGAATCGACTGATGGTCGTCGAGCAGGAAGATGGGCACCTTGGCGGCTTTGATCACCTCGGTCGCCTGGGGCCTGTCGTCGTCCCGCAGCTCTTTCGGAGTCCAGCGGTATGTCGAGGTGCGCCGCATGCGGTGGGCCTCGTCGCAGATGAGGACATCGATACTGTCCGGTGGGGTCTCGCTGAAGCTGTTGAAGTAGCGGTACAACTTGACGGCTGCGCGACGCTTGTCCGCTGTCTGCCCTCTGCGAGCCGTACTGAGCATGATCTCGCGAAGAGTCTCCGTGTAGGCGTGAGAGCCACTTGCCAGAACGGCCTCGCGGCCTTTGAGCCCGAGGGCACGCTGCAATTCGAGGGCCACTGCGCTCTTCCCGCTGCCAGGGCCGCCCCGCAGGATGTAGACACGCTTGGCGCCGGGGTAGGGGGCGGGGCTGTGGGCCGCTGCGGCTTCATAGAACAATCCGACGTCGAAGCCGGTGAAGTGTGCGGTCTTCTCCAGGTGCCGCGTGATCCGGTCGACGGCGACGTACTGCTCGTCGAGGAGCGTAAGTCCTCCACCGACAACAGAGCGCTGACGGGCCACGGGCCTTGACCCTGAATCCTGAACACGGGTTATGCGGCTGGTGCCAGCGTAGTTGATGTGAGGTGGAAGGCGTTCTCGAAGGCGATCGGTGATCGTTGTCCGAGGCGGGAGTGTCGGCGCCGGGTGTTGTAGCGGTGGAGCCATCTGAACGCATCGAGTCGAGCCTCGCGCTCGCTTGGCCAGCTCTTTCGGCCTTGCAGGGCCTCGCGTTTGAAGGTCGCATTGAAGGACTCGGCGAGTGCGTTGTCCGCGCTGGACCCGACCGCGCTCATGCTCTGCCGGACCCC
>NZ_KB891803.1 GCF_000373565.1 Streptomyces sp. HmicA12
GCCACCTCGGACAGCAGCGTCACCTGCGCCACCCCCAGCCGCTCGGCGACCAGCGCCGGCACGATCCCGGCCGTGCCGTCGGTGGAGGCCATACCGGAGACNACCAGGTCGAAACCGGCCTTCTCGATCGCCTTCGCCAGCACCAGCGAGGTCCCGATCGCGTCCGTGCCGTGCAGATCGTCGTCCTCGACATGGATCGCCTTGTCCGCACCCATCGACAACGCCTTGCGCAGCGCGTCCTTCGCGTCCTCGGGACCCACCGTCAACACGGTGATCTCCACGTCGTCATCGGAGTTCTCCGAGATCTGCAGCGCCTGCTCCACCGCATACTCATCCAGCTCCGACAGCAGCCCGTCCACACCATCACGATCGACGGTCAGGTCATCGGCGAAGTGCCGGTCGCCGGTCGCATCCGGCACATACTTCACGGTGACAACGATCCTCAAGCTCACGCCGAATCTCCTCGCTCAGGGCGTCCTCAGGGTGTTGCCAACGTATGGCACTGAGTTCCCTCTGTAAAGGTACGTAGTGCCAAAGCGGAGCTCCCGGTGTTACGTTCCCGGCATGAGCGAGGCGCGCGAGGTCAACGGGTCACAGAAGAAGGCACCCATGCGGGAGGTGCTGGCCGAGGCGGCGTTCCAGCTGTATCTGGAGCGCGGGTTCGAGCGGACGACCGTGGACGACATCGTGGCGCGGGCGGGGGTCGGTCGGCGGTCCTTCTTCCGCTATTTCCCGTCCAAGGAGGACGCGGTCTTCCCCGACCACGAGAGCTGCCTGGCCGACATGACGGCCTTCCTCGACACCGCGAGCGACGAGCGCGACGCCGTCGAGGCGGTGTGCGACGCGGCCCGCCTCGTGCTGCGCATGTACGCGGCGAACCCCGAATTCTCCGTCCAGCGCTACCGGTTGACGCGCGAGGTCCCGGGCCTGCGCACGTACGAACTGTCCGTCGTGCGCCGCTACGAGCGCACGCTCGCCGGGTATCTGCGGCAGCGCTGGAGCGGCGCCACGGACGGCGCCCTGCGCGCCGAGGTCGTCGCCGCGTCGGTGGTCGCCGCACACAACAACGCGCTGCGCGCCTGGCTGCGTTCCGGTGGCGACGGCGACGCCGAAGCGGCCGTCGACCACGCCCTCGGCCTCGTGCGACAGGTGTGGGGCGGAGCCGCGCAGGCACCCCCGGCCGTGGCGCCCGACGACGTCGTCGTCATGGTCGCGCCCAAGGGTGCGCCGATGTGGCGCGTCATCCAGCAGGTCGAGACGGCGCTGCGGGACGACTGACGGGCGGCAGGCGATCGGCCGACAGTTGAGGGTACTGGGTGTCTTTACTGCACGGCACTCAGTGCCATACGATGACGGAGGCGCCGTGGCCGCAGCCCGGCGCACGCCGGGCGAGCGCGGGAGGCCGAGGATGTCGGAGTGGGCAGGGGTGTCCGGAAGCGGAATCGGAGCAGGGGCGGGGGCCGGGGTCGGCGTGATGGCGCCTCCGGCGAAGGACGCCGCGGGCTTCGCCTACCAGCGCTGCCGGTGGTGCGGCACACCGTCGTTCCGGCGGCTGCTGTGCCCGGTGTGCGCGTCCAGCGACCTGGAGACCGAGCGCAGTACGGGCCCCGGCATCGTGGTGCAGTCGCGGGTGGTCCACCGCGGTACCGGCGCGGCCCGCAACGAAGCACTGGTCCGCTTCCCCGAGGACTTCGTCGTGCCGTGCCGGATCGTCGGCACCGCACCCCATCTGGTGTGGGTGGGCGCCGGCGTCCGGCCCGCGCGCGGAACGGTCGTCGGCTCGGCGGTCGGCGAGGTCCTCTTCGAACTGTGCGACGACGCGACGGACGACGCCCGCTGGTGACACGTACCGCCGCGGACGAGTACCGCCGCGGACGGGCGCTGCCGGAAGCGCGGGTCAGTCGAGTCCCGCGAGGAAGTCGAGGAGTGCCGCGTTCACCTCGTCGGGCCGCTCCTGCTGGATCCAGTGACCGCCACCGTCGATGACGACCCGGCCGCGCAGATCCGTGAGCACCCGTTCCATCCTGTCGTCCGGCATGAAGCGGGCGACCGGGTCCTTGGAACCGGTGACGAACAGCGACGGGCAGTCGATCGTCCGTCCCGCCAAGTGCTCCGTGAGGGTCCAGGTGCGGTCCAGATTACGGTAGTAGTTGAGGCCGCCCGTGAACCCCGTCCGCTCGAACTCGGTCACGTAGTAGGCGAGTTCGTCGTCGCTCAGCCAACGCGGCGGCGGCAACTGCTCGTCGGGGCGGGCGGCCCACTCGGCCGAGTAGATCTCCCGCGTGACGAGCGTCCTGCGGACCTGGCGCGCCAGCGCGGGGTCGGCGACACCCGGCTCCTGGAACCACACGATGTAGAAGTCGTCGCCGTTCCGCTTGCGCAGGATGGGAACCGGCGGCGCCGGCGGGCGGGGCGCCGCGGGCACGCTCATCCCCGCCATCGCCCGCACGCGCTCCGGGTGCGCCGTCGCCATCTGCCACACGACGATCGCCCCCCAGTCGTGCCCCACGAACACCGCGTCGTCCGCGCCCACGGCGTCCAGCAGCCCGGCGAGATCCCCGCACAGCGTCAGTGCGTCGTACGCGTCGAGGTCGTCGGGCCGTGAACTGCCGCCGTAGCCGCGCATGTCGGGGACGAGGACCCGGTAACCCGCCGCGGCGAGCGCCAGAACCTGGTGCCGCCAGGAGAACGCCAGCTCGGGGAAGCCGTGGCAGAGCACGACCAGCGGCCGGTCCGTCCCCTCACCGGTCTCGGGGCCGTGCTCGAAGACCCGCAACGTGATGCCGTTCGTCGCGACGTCCCGTGACGCGACGTCTTCCCACCCGGCGAGCGGCGATGGTGTGGGCATGAGTGAAACTCCCTGCGTGTAGACGTGTCCGAGAGAGTGAAGTCGATGCCGGCGGCCCGCACAAGGGTGGGCCGGGAGCGACCGCCGGAGGCCGAGGTGGACGGACGCGGCTGAACCACGGTTCAGTGACCGGGCGCGACGGCCGGGCCGGCGGCCAGCCAGCGCCGGCTACCTCGGCGGCGCCGTGGACGCCCGGGGCGTGAGTGAGGGCGTCGACAAGGGGTGCGGGGTCACCGGGCGGCCCGCGATCACGTCGAACAGGACGCGGGCCACATCCGCGCCGAAACCGTGCACGTCATGGCTCATCGCCGACAGCGTCGGATGCGTCAGCCGGCACAGTTGCGAGTCGTCCCAGGCGAGCAGGGAGAGTTCGTCCGGTACCCGGATGCCCATCTCGGCGGCGACCCCGAGACCGGCCACCGCCATGATGTCGTTGTCGTAGACGACCGCGGTCGGCCGCTCGGGGTGAAGCAGCAGCGAGCGCGTCGCCCGCGCCCCTTCCTCGCCCGAGAATCCCGTCGTCACCTGAAGACCCGGATCCAGACCGAGACCCGCCGAGGTCTCCTCGAACGCCCGCTTGCGGATGCCACTGTGCCCGAGACCGGCGGGACCGCCCACCCGGGCGATCCGGCGGTGGCCCAGGGCGGCCAGATAGCGCACGGCCTCCGCGACCGCGGTGGCGTCGTCCGTCCACACCGAGGGGAAGCCGCCGGTCAGGTCCGGATGGCCGACCGCCACGGCGGGCAGACCGAGCCGGGTGAGCGGCTCGATCCGCGGATCGTCCTGATGGAAGTCGACCAGCACGGAACCGCCGACCTGCCGCTCGCGCCACCACATCTCCTGCAGCGCGACCTCCTCGTCCAGGCTGCTGACCAGGCGCAGCAGCAGCGAGCAGGACCGCTCGGACAGCACGCTCTCGATGCCGGAGATGAACTCCATGTAGAACGGTTCGAGGCCGAGCAGCCGTGCCGGGCGGCAGATGGCCAGGCCGATCGTGTCCGTCCGCCGGTTGGAGAGGTTGCGCGCCGAGGAGTTGGGCGCCCAGCCCATCTCCCGGGCCACGGCGAAGATCCGCTCGCGCGTGGCCTCGGACAGGCCGGGCTTGTGGTTGAACGCGATCGACACCGCGCCCTTCGACACCCCGGCCGCGGCCGCGACGTCCTTGATGGTGACGCGCCGGGTGGGCGTGCTCACGCGGGCTCCACGCAGAACAGTGCCGCCCGGATCGCGTTGGCACCGGAGTCCGGGGCGCCGTGCAGCCGGATCCTGGTCGACTCGCCGGGCAGCAGCGTGAGCAGGCCGCGGTCGGCGTGGGCGGCCGGGGAGAGCCGGTCGGCCTGCAGGAGCAGATCGCGGACGAGGGTATGAGCGGTGACCACGACGTCGACTGTATCCCGGCCGCGGTCGACGGTTTCGACGGCGATGTCGAAGCGCGGCTGCGGATAGCCGAACTCGTGGTCCCGCACCGGGAAGTGCAGCGCCCGCAGCCCGTCGGCGTCGGCGACCAGGTACTCCTTCACGGACCCTTCGGCCGGCACGAGCTCAGGCGGCACCGGCAGGCGCAGCACCTCGCGCGGCGGCGCGGTCAGGGCGAGCGAGACGCTGGCCGCCCGGGTGCCGTCCGCGCGCATGAGCCGGAGTGTGACGTCGCACGTCCACGGCTCGGATCCCTGATTGGCCAGGACGAGGTGCGGCCCGTCCGGGCCCGGCTGGAGGGTGAGGAGCCGGTCGGCGTAGACCCGGCGCAGCTCGTGGTGGAGCGGCTTGAGCCGGCCGTCGCCGTCGATCGCCGACCAGGAGCTGACCGGCCAGCAGTCGTTGATCTGCCAGACGATCGTGCCGGCGCAGCGCGGCCAGTGGGAGCGCCAGTGCTCGATCCCCGTGGCGATCGCCCTGGCCTGGACGACCTGCGCCAGGTAGTGCCAGCGGTCGAAGTCGCCCTCGGGCAGGGCGAAATGGCGGGCGATGCCACGGTTCAGCTTTCCGTTCCCGTCCTCCGCCTTCTGGTGGTGCAGCATGCCGGGGGAGTCCGGGGCGAGCTCCTCGCCGGGCAGGGCGCGCCGCAGTGTGGCCATCGTGGGCGGCGCCTGCCAGCCGAACTCGGAGACGAACCGCGGCACATCGGCCAGGTACTCGGTGTAGTCCCGCCGGTTCCACACCTCCCACGAGTGGTACGTGCCGTGGTCGGGGTCGTTCGGGTGGTGGTCCCAGGAACCGGACCACGGGCTGCCCGCCGAGTAGTGCCGCGTCGGGTCCAACTCCGCGACCACACGCGGCAGCAGACCGAGGTAGTAGCCCTCGCCCCAGGAGTTCCCGGCGAGGGGCTCCTCCCAGTCCCAGTCCCGGAACCCCCACAGGTTCTCGTTGTTGCCGTTCCACAGGACGAGGCTGGGGTGCGGCATGAGCCGTACGACGTTGTCGCGTGCCTCCGCCTCCACCTCGCCGCGCAGCGGCTGCTCCTCGGGATAGGCCGAGCAGGCGAAGAGGAAGTCCTGCCACACCATCAGACCGAGCTCGTCGCAGATGTCGTAGAACGCGTCGTCCTCGTAGATGCCACCGCCCCAGATGCGCACCAGGTCGACATGGGCGGCGGCCGTCTGCTCCAGACGCGTGCGGTAGCGCTCGGGCGTGATCCGGGAGGGCAGCACGTCGTCGGGGATCCAGTTCACCCCGCGTACGAAGATCCGCTCGCCGTTGACGACGAACGTGAAACCGGTGCCGTGCTCGTCCGCGCCGCGATCCAGCTCGACGGTCCTGAACCCGACCCTGCGCCGCCACTCGTCCAGCGGCGCCGAGCCGTCGAGCAGAATCAACTCGACCTCGTACAAGGGTTGTTCGCCGTGCCCTCGTGGCCACCACAGCCGCACGTCCGGCACGTCGAGCACCAGCGTGACAGCGTTGTCATCGACCTCGGCGCGCGCTTCGACCCCCGCCACCGTGGCACGCGCGACGAGCGGTCGCTCCGCTCCCGTTGCCGTGCGCTCCACGTCGACGCGCAGTTCCACCCGCCCCCGCGTCCCGTCGACGGTGACCAGCGGCCGCACCCGCTCGATCCGCGCCGTCGACCAGCGTTCGAGCCGGACCGGACGCCACAGTCCGGCCGTGACCACGGTGGGCCCCCAGTCCCAGCCGAAGCTGCAGGCCATCTTGCGGACGTACTGGAACGGCTCGGGATAGACGTTCGGCCGCTCGCCCACCAACTGCCTCACGGCGGCGGCCTCTTCATGGGCGGAGGCGAACGTGACGCTCAACTCGCCCGCGCGGCCTGTGACATCGAAGCGATAGGCGCGGTGCATGTTCCGCGTGCGCCCCAACTCGCTCTCGCCCAGGGAGATGTGGGCCACCGTGTCCAGGCCGTCGAATACCAGGTCGGTGCGTTCGTGGTCGTCCGGCGCGGGCGGCAGCTCGCGGGTGTACGTCCAGGAACGGCGCCCCACCCAGTCGATCTCCCGCTCGTTGAGCCCGATGAACGGGTCCGGAATCAGCCCGGCCGACAGCAGATCGGTGTGGACGCAGCCGGGGACCTCGGCGGGCAGCCGTGCCCCGTCGTGCGCGAGACGCCAACCGTCGCTGAGCTGGGTGATGTCCTTCATAGTGCGGCTCCAATCGGACGGCCACGGCCCGGGATTCGTATGAGACGTCCGTCAACCTAGTCGCAGTGAAGTGAACCGGTCTAGTCCCATCCCGGGATCGCGGACGAGGAGAACTGTGCAGGTAGGCCTCAAGGCCCCAACTCCCCGCTCTTGCAAGGGAGTAACGATTGGGTATCGCGCCGGAAATCCTAGCTTTACCGGTTCACGAATGGCTGACATAGTGCCGTCAGCCGCAGGGCCTGAGCCGTAACCCTTGGAAGGAGTTGGGCACATGAGGACGAAGTCGCTGAGCACCGCGCTGCTTGCCACCGCGCTGCTGACCGTCACGGGGTGTGGCGGAGGAGGGGCGTCCACGGGGGAGGCGGCCACCGCGCCTTCGGACCCCGGCAAGGTGTCGGGCACCATCACGGTGCTGACCAACCGCACCGACCTCGTGCAGGACGGCACGATGAAGAAGTACGCCGCCGCGTTCAAGAAGAACTACCCCAAGGTCACGGTGAAGTTCCAGGGCATCACCGACTACGAGGGGGAGGTCAAGATCCGGATGAACACCGACGACTACGGTGACGTCCTGCTGATCCCCGCCGCGATAGCCAAGGGGGACTATCCCAAGTTCTTCGCGCCCCTCGGTGACACCGGGACCATGGAGCGCAAGTACCGGTTCACCGGCAAGACCGATGTGCGCGGAAAGACGTACGGCATAGCCAACTTCGGTACCGCCAACGGCTTCGTCTACAACAAGGCGCTGTGGAAGAGGGCCGGCATCACCGACTGGCCGACCACCCCCGACCGGTTCCTCGACGATCTCGCGCGGGTCAAGGCGAAGACGGGTGCCACGCCGTACTACACCAACTTCAAGGACGGCTGGCCGCTGAGCGGGGCTTGGACCAACAACGTGGGCTCGGTCAGCTGCGACGGCAAGGCGTCGGACGCCCTGGCCACCGCGGACAAGCCGTGGGCCGACGGCAGCGATCTGAACGTCAGCGACACGCTGCTCTACGACATCGTGCACGACAAGCTGTCCGAGAAGGACCCGACCACCACCAACTGGGAAGCGTCCAAGACCCAGTTGGCCAAGGGCAAGATCGGCAGCATGCTGCTCGGCTCCTGGGCCGTCAACCAGATGCGCGGCGCCGCGCAGGCGGCCGGGGAGAACCCGGACGACATCGGCTTCATGCCGTTCCCGGTCCAGAAGGACGGCCACTTCTGCGCCACCCTCGTCTCCGACTACCAGCTCGCCGTCAACGCGCACTCCGAGCACAAGGAAGCGGCCCGCGCCTGGATCGACTGGTTCACGGAGAAGTCGGGCTTCGCCGCCAAGGAGGGCGGGGTCTCGGCACTGAAGGCCATGAGCTACCCCGATGTCCTCAAGCCCTATGAAGACAACGATGTCACGTTGATCGAGCGTTCCGAGGCCAAGACGGAGCAGGTCAACGCCATCGACAACGCCTCCGAGATCGGTCTCAGCAAGCAGGACTACCGGCAGAAGCTGATCGACATCGCCCGCGGCGCCCAACCGGGCTCCCTGAAGGACTACTTCGCGGACCTCGACAAGCGCTGGGCCGACGCCGCCGCGACCGCGGGCAACTGACCGGACCCGTGCACGGGGCCCGCGCCGCCGTCACGCGGGCCGGGCCCCCGCCGACAAGACCCTCGTCGCGGATCGCCCGTCGCGGATCACGAAAGGCCCTGTCCGACATGACCGACACCACGTCCCCGTCCTCGGCGTCCCCGGCCCCGAGCCGGTACACGCCCGCCGCCCGCCGCCTCCGGGGCGCGGCGCCGCCCACCCGGTCCTGGCGCGACCGTCCGCTGCGCCGGATCACGCCGTGGCTGTTCCTGCTCGCGCCGATCGCGCTGCTGATCACCTTCACCTACGTCCCCGTGGGCAACATGATCTATTACAGCTTCACGGACTGGGACGGGGTGAGTCCCGACCGGAACTTCACCGGGATGGAGAACTACACCCAGCTCTTCACCCGGCCCGAGCTGTTCCGGGTCTTCTTCGTGAGCTTCTACTACCTGGCCGCCTCGGCGGTGCAGATCGTGATCGCGCTCTACTTCGCGACCGTCCTCAGTTTCGATCTGCGCTTCAGGAACTTCTTCAAGGGGATCCTCTTCTTCCCCTACCTGATCAACGGCGTCGCCATCGGCTTCGTCTTCCTCTACTTCTTCCAGGACGGCGGCACCCTCGACTCGCTCCTGTCCTGGTTCGGCGTCGGCGCCGACCACGCCTGGCTCGGCGATCCCGAGTCCGCGAACACCTCCCTCGCCGGGGTGTCCGTCTGGCGCTTCACCGGCCTGAACTTCGTCCTCTTCCTCGGCGCGATCCAGTCGATCCCGGGGGAGCTGTACGAGGCGGCGCAGCTCGACGGGGCGAGCCGCTGGCAGCAGTTCCGGCACATCATCGCGCCCGGCATCCGGCCGGTGCTCAGCCTCAGCGTCATCCTGGCGATCTCCGGCTCGCTGGCCGTCTTCGAGATCCCGTACATCATGACCGGCGGCGCGACCGGCACCTCGACCTTCGTCATCCAGACGGTCAAGCTCGCCTTCCAGTTCAACAAGACGGGCCTCGCCTCGGCCTGCGCCGTGGTCCTGCTGCTGATCATCCTGGTGGTCACCTGGATCCAGCGGCGGCTCGTGCCCGACGACAAGGTGGACCTCGTATGACCACGCTCACCACGGACGACCTCCCCGCCGCGCGCCGCAGGCCCCGCATCGGCACCGCGCTGACGTACCTCTCGCTGGTCGTCGCCTCGCTCGTGGTCCTCGTGCCGCTCGTCGTCGTCCTCCTCACCTCGCTGAAGACGTCCGGTGAAGTGGCCGACGGAGGCGGCGCGTTGAGCCTGCCGCACGACTGGCTGAACTTCTCGAACTACACCACGGCGTTCCGCGACGGGCACATGCTCACGGCGTTCGGCAACACCGCCTTCATCCTGGTGTTCTCCATCACCGGCACGGTGCTCATCGGCTCGATGACGGCGTACGCGATCGACCGCTTCGAGTTCCGGCTGAAGAAGACGGTGATGGCCCTCTTCCTCATCGCCACGCTCGTGCCCGGCGTCACGACCCAGGTGGCCACCTTCCAAGTGGTCAACAGCTTCGGCCTGGTGGACACCCGGTGGGCGCCGATCCTGCTCTACATGGGCACGGACATCGTGTCGATCTACATCTTCCTGCAGTTCATCCGCGGGATCCCGACCTCGCTCGACGAGGCGGCCCGGCTCGACGGCGCGAACACCTTCACCATCTACCGCAAGATCATCTTTCCGCTGCTCAAGCCGGCGATCGCCACGGTCGTCATCGTCAAGGGCATCACGACGTACAACGACTTCTACATCCCCTTCCTCTACATGCCGTCCGAGGACATGGGGACGATCTCGACGGCACTGTTCCGCTTCAAGGGGCCGTTCGGCGCGCACTGGGAGAACATCTCCGCCGGAGCGATCCTCGTGATCGTGCCGACCCTGCTGGTCTTCCTATTCCTTCAGCGTTACATCTACAACGGTTTCGCCCAGGGCGCGACCAAGTAGCCGGCGTCGGAGGCGTCACGGCAAGTAGCGGGCGGAACACGGGGGTTGATGGGGGTGGTCCTCCAGGTGAAGCGTGCGCGAGGATGGAGACATGACCGCGGCCCAGCGCGCCATGTCCGAACTCGGGACCTGGCCGAACCTGGTAAGTGGTCCGCCCCGGTGCTCGGTTGGGCACGCCTTCGGTGCGGCGGGCCACGAACTCGTCCATTTCCACGCCGACGACTGCGCCGATCTGTATCTCACCTCGTCGGCGGTGCAGCGGCTCCTTCCGCAACTGCGGCACAACAGTGCCATCAGGGTCGAGCCGGGCGCCTCCTGGATCACAGTGCTCCTGGAGTGCGACACGGACGTGCACCTGCTGCTCAGCCTGGTGAGCGTGGCGCTGAAGGAACACGACGCGCACGCGTTCCCTTCGCGCCCCTGCGACTGGGAGCGGCCGCGGGCTTCGTAGGTCCGGGCCGACCGCCGCTGTCACTCCTCGAACTGGTCGCCGAACTGCTGCAGTCGCGCCTCTTCGAGGTCGAGGACGTGCTGGGCGCCTTGCAGTGCGCGCGAACTGTAGGAGCCGTGGGTGCGGGCGGTGAGGAGGGCCTCGCGTTCCGCCGTGATGACCCCCAGGCGCAGCTTCAGGTAGGTGGCGCGGGCCGCGTCGAAGTCCGCGGGTGCCGGGGTGTGGTCCCGCTCGTCCTCGTCCAGGTCCGCCTGTTTCGGCCGGATCCGGCTGTCCTGCCGTACGCGGTCCACGATGTCGGGCGGAACGGAACCGTCCGCGGCGGCCTCGTCCACGGCGGCGGACGCCGCGTCCGACAACTCGCCGACCAGACGGACGTACTCGTCGCGCAGCCGCGCGGGATCGTCACCCGGGATGCGCACGGTACGGATCACGGCCGGCAGGGAGAGGCCCTGCAGCAGCAGGGTCGTCACGGCCACCACGAACGAGATCAGGATCAACTGCGCGCGGAACGGCGTGTCCTCGGGCAGGGTCTGGGCCGCTGCCACCGTGATCGCGCCCCGCATGCCCGACCAGGCGAGCACCACGCCGCCCTGCCAGCCGAGCGTCTCCGTCAGCCGGAAGTCGATGTCGGCGCTGGTGCGGGTCACGCGGCGCTGGATGTGTGCCTGCTTGCGGGGGCTGAACCGTTCGCCCAGGTCGAAGGTGTTCAGCCGCTCCTGCATCCGCTCGATCATGGGTTTCGCGGCGGCGGCCCGGCGTTCGTCGCGGCGCACCATCGCCACCAGCGGCACCACGAACACCATGCGTACGACGATCACGAGGCCCGTGAGCGCGAGGCCGTAGAGGACGACGCGGCCCGCGCCCAGCCCGTTGTCGTGCCGGTGCGCCTCGTCCAGGAGCGTCTTCAGGCCGAGCCCCATCAGCAGGAAGATCGAGCTCTCCAGCAGGAAAGCGAGGGTGCGCCAGTTCATCGCCTCGCCGAGCCGATCCTGTGCCCGCAGCAGCCGGGGGCTCTGGTGCCCGGTCACGAGGCCCGTGACGACGACCGCGAGAACTCCGGACGCGTCGAACTCCTCGGCGGGCACGTACGCGACGAAGGGGACGACGAACGAGATCGCCGTGTTCAGGACGGTGTCGTCGAGCAGGGCCCGCACCCGTACGTTGACCAGGCCGACGACCACGCCCACCGCGACCGCCACCACCACCGAGAACACGAAGTCCCCGGCCACGCCCCACAGCGACACCGCACCGGCCATCGCCGCGACCGCGGAGCGCAGAAGCACCAGGGCGGAGGCGTCGTTGACCAGACCCTCGCCCTCCAGAAGCGTCAACAGACGTGACGGCAGGCCGAGTTTGCGGCCCACCGACGTCGCGGCCACCGCGTCCGTCGGGCTGACGACCGCGCCGAGCGCGAACGCGGCCGGCCAGCCGATGTCCGGCATGAGCAGGTGCACGAGCCAGCCCGCGCCCAGCGTGGACACCACGACCAGCAGCACCGCGAGCCCGCCGATGGCCTTGATGTCGCGGCGGAAGTCCTGCGCGGGCATGTTCACGGCCGAGGAATACAGCAGGGGCGGCAGAACGCCCGCGAGGACCCACTCCGGCTCCAGCTCCACCACCGGCACACCCGGTACGAAACTCAGGCAGATGCCCACCACGACCAGGCTCAGCGGCGCGGCGAGTCCGAGGCGTTGCGAGAACGCGGCCACCGCCACGATGCTCGCGATGCCGACGACGGCGATCAGGGTCACTTCCATGGCAGCCTCGCGGGCCTCTGTGCAAGCTGGTGCATGCGGGCCATTGTGGACGGCCGAGCGATGGACGAGACGAGAGGCGAGGCCGAGATGCGCAAGATCGTCCTGATGATGCAGGTGTCCCTGGACGGATACCTGGAGGGCCCGGACCGCGAGATCGACTGGCACCAGGTGGACGACACGCTCCACCAGCACTTCAACGACCTGACGCGTTCCGTCGGCGGTTTCCTCACCGGCCGCGTCACCCACCGGCTCATGGCGGACTACTGGCCGACCGCCGACGCCGACCCGGAGTGCACCCCCGTCATGGCGGAGTTCGCCGGCCTCTGGCGGGAGAAGCCGAAGATCGTCTTCTCCCGGACGCTGCCGCCCGGGCCCACCGACTGGCACGCCACCGTCGTCCCCGAGGTCGTCCCGGCCGCCATCCGGGCCCTCAAGGAGGAACCCGGCGGCGATCTCGTCGTCGGCGGAGCCGACCTGGCCGCCACCTTCCTGGAGCACGATCTGGTCGACGAATTCCGGACCTACGTGCACCCCGTCAGGATCGGCGCGGGCACACCCCTCTTCCCGGCCACCTCCTTCGCCCCGGCACCCCTGCGCCTCGCCGAGACCCGCGCCTTCCCCAACGGGGTCGTCCTGCTGCGCCACGAACGAGCCGGCACGTGAGGTGGCGGCGCGTCGCGGCCCGATGCCGCGCGCTCGGCGGCTACGCGGCGCGCCCGCACGTCCTGTTCGGCGGCGTCTACGGCGCCGTCCTCGCCAGCTCGATGGTCGCGGCGCTCACCCGCTACGGCGAGAGCTCCCGTGCGGACCGTCTGTACGACGCCGCCTGGCTGCTGATCACCGCACTCGCTTCGGCGCTCGCCCACGGCTACGCCCATCTGATCGCGCGGCGCGGCGACCAGGCCCACCACGGGGCGCTCGCCGCGCTGCGGCTCCTGTTCCAGGAGTGGCCGCTGCTCCTGGCCACCGCGCCGACCATGCTGATTCTGCTCGGCGCGGGCCTCGGGTGGTGGGACTCGGACGGCGTCGAGTACGTCGCGTTCACCTTCAACGTCGTCCTGCTCTTCGCCTGGGGTCTGCTCGCCGCCCGGGTCGGGGGCAGGACCTGGCCGTCCGCGCTGCGCATCGGATCGGGCGACGCGCTGCTCGGCATCCTGGTCGTCGTGGCCAACGCGCTCATCAAGTAGCCGCGGCGGCGCGCGATATCGCTGTGGGTGAAGTCGGCTCCCGCCGGGCCCTCACTCGGCCTACGCTGGCGCGATGAGCGCCCACGAGACCCGCAGTCCTCGCCCCGCCCCCAGCCCCGAGCCGCTGTGGCGGCACGTCGTCGGGGACGTGCTGCGCCGCCGGCGGCGCGCCCAGGGACGGACCTTGCAGGACGTGGCCGACGTCGCGGGGATCTCCATGCCCTACCTCTCCGAGATGGAGCGCGGCCGCAAGGAGGCCTCGTCGGAGATGCTCGCCGCCGTGGCCGGGGCGCTCGGCCTCGGCCTGTTCGACGTCCTGGCGCTCGCCCAGGGAGAGTTGGCGCGCGCGGTCCAGGTGCGCAGCACGGTCTCCGTCACCGCGGTCGGTTCGCTCGCCGCGCGGGGGACGGGTGTGGCCCGGGGGCGCGGAACGGTCTGCCTGGCGGCCTGATCGGCCCCCGTCGAGCTCTTCGCGTCAGTCGCCGCGCAGGTGGCGCACGAGCACGGGGACGTGGCTGCGCTCGATCTCCTTGACCGAGGTCACCAGCGTGACCCGGCCGTGCCGCGCCAGCTTCCGTACGTGCTGCACGAGCTCGGCCCTGACCGGCTCGGCCAGTTCGGTGTCGTAGCGCTCGGCGAAGGCGTCGTACCGTCCGTCGCGGTTCTCGTGGTACCAGGTCCGCAGTTCCTTGGACGGGGCGATGTCCTTGAGCCACTCGTCGACGGCGGCCCGCTCCTTGGAGATGCCGCGCGGCCACAGCCGGTCGACCAGCACACGGGTGCCGTCGGCCGGGGCGGGCGGGTCGTAGACGCGGCGTACGGCGTAGGGGTCCGGGCGCTGGTGCGAGCTCATGGGGCCATTGTGCGGGCCCCGCGGTCGGTGTCCCGCGCGTTCCCCTGTTCGGCCCACCCCGATGGCCGAACGTCCCGGCGTGTGCGAGTAGTCGGACATGACCCAAGCACCGTACGACCCTCAGACCCCGCAGCAGACGCCCGGCGCGGGCGCCCCGCCTCCCGAGCAGGGACCGCTCGGCAGGCTCGCGCAGTCCGCGTGGCAGGCCGTGCTGCTCATGGGTGTCGCCTCCCTCATCCTCGGCGTGCTCGTGCTCGTCTGGCCGGGCGCCTCCCTGCTGGCGGCGGGTGTCCTGTTCGGCGTCTATCTCCTGGTCAGCGGCATCTTCCAGCTGGTCTCCGCGTTCGGCCACCACGTCACCACGGGGATGCGGGTGGTGGGCTTCATCAGCGGTGCCCTGTCGGTGCTGCTGGGACTGTTCTGCTTCCGCGGGGCGATGCAGTCGATCCTGCTGCTCGCGCTGTGGATCGGCATCGGCTGGCTGTTCCGCGGCATCACCCAGACCGTCGCCGCGGCGTCCGACCCGGCGATGCCCGCGCGCGGGTGGCAGATCTTCCTCGGCGTGGTCAGCGCACTGGCCGGCATCGTCCTGATCGTCTCTCCGTTCGAGACGGTCGCGGTGCTCACCCTGGTCGGCGGACTGTGGCTGCTCGTGGTCGGCGTGGTGGAGATCGTCACGGCGTTCGCGATCCGCGGCAAGGCGAAGAACATCCCCACGGGCGCGTGAACGGCCGAAGCCCGTCGCGCGCGAAGGGCGCGACGGGCTCCAGGGGAAACCGCGTGATCGGACAGCGGCGTCAGACCCCGACGGCCTCCTCCAGCTCCTCCTCGACCGGGCTCTGCGCGACGGCGGCGTCCCGCAGGGCGCGCTCCTGCCGGCGCTCCGCGAGCCCCGCCACCCCGATCACGACGAGCCCCGCGACCAGCCACGCCGTGAGCGTCCACACGTACCGCGCCAGGCCGTACTGATCGAAGTAGAGAAGACTGCGCGCCCCCTCGACGAACCCCGCGCCGTTCCAGAACGTGTGCAGGCCGCCGAAGAAGCCGTTCTGCAGCTCGGGCCGGAAGATCCCGCCGGAGCTGGTGAAGTTGAGCATCACGAAGAGCACCATGACGCCGAGCGTCGTCCACCGCTTCAGGAACGTGTGCAGGCCGACGCCGATGAACAGGATCCCCGCCGAGTACAGCCAGGCCATGCCCCACAGTCCCCACAGATGGGCGTGGGCGAGATGGAACATCGGCCCCGCGAACGCCGCGCCGATGAGGCTCACGACGGCCGAGACCCCCACGACGAGGCATGCCCGGGTCGGCATCCGCAGCGCCGCACCGGCGCCGCCGAGGACCGCCACCGACGCGTACGAGCCGATGCTGAGTGCGACGAGCAGGAAGAACAGGCCCTGGCCCGTGGGGTCGTCGTCCACCGTCGGCACCACGTCGGTGACCTTCAGCGGCCCGCCCTGCTGTGCGGCGACCGGCGTGAACACCTTCTCGACGACGGAGACCGTGGTGTCGGAGCCGGCGGAGGCCACGATCAGCTCCGGCCTCCCGGCGCCTTGACCCGCGAGGACGTACGCGCCGTCGATGTCACGCGTCCTCAGCTGATCGACGGCGGTGGTCCGGTCGTCGAGCGTCCGCACGTCGAGCGCGTCGCCGGCCTTGTCCTTGAGGGTCTGCGCGAAGACCTTCGCCTCGGCGCCCGAGCCGACGACGGCGACCGGCAGCTGATGCGGCTCGGGGTGGGCGAACGCGCCGAGGTACGCCAGGCCCATGCCCACGCACATCAGGAGCGGGGTGAGCAGATGCGTCAGCACGTGACGCAGCGCCGGATTGCGCGCGGGCATGAGCAGGACCTCCATGGGTTGGCTTATACAACTCTTATTGCAGTTGTACTGTACAACCACATGGGGGCGGGGTGTCCGGAGGCGGTTGTGAGCATGGCCACGCGGGCGGGGGAGGGGGAGGGTCAGGCGGGTCGCGGCAGTGGGTGGTTCTCGATGCCGAGCGGCGCGGGGCCGCGGAATTCCTCACTCCGCTGCTCGTACGCCCGGAGGCGCTCGCGCAGCGCGTGCAGTCGACGGCTCGTCTCGTACAGATAGCGGACCTTCGTCCGCATCACCCAGGGATCTATCGGCTTGACGACGTAGTCGGCGACGCCGAGTTCATAGGCCTGCGCGGCCAGGGTGGGATCCTGGCCCGCGCCGGTGATCATCATGATCGGTATGTCCTGCGTCTGCTCCAGGCGCGTCATGTACTGCGCGACCTCGAAGCCGCTGAAGTCGGGCATCAGGACATCGAGCAGAACCACGGCGACGCCGCCGCGCAGCACCGTCTTGAGGGCGTCGTCACCGGAGTTGGCCCGGTCCATCGGGTACCCGAGCGGAGCGAGCGCGCTCTCCATCGCGAAGAGTGTGTCGTCGCGGTCGTCGACGACGAGGATCTTGGGCCGTGCAACGGTGGGCATGGTCAGGGCCTCCCCTCGTCGGCACCGCCAGCATATGCCGGAACGAGGGGGATGGAAGAGGCTGTTCAGTCCTCTCCACGCACCAGATTCCAGTCAGGATCCCGTTCGTGGTCGGGCCCGGACGGTTCGCGCGTGTCGCGGCGGGCCGGGCGGCAGGTGCGGATCCGGCCCTTGACCTCGTGCTTGGTCTCGGCCGGGTGGGGTGGTCGCACGGTGCCGTTCATGATCGGTCCTTTCTTCGGCCGAATTCGATCGAATTGACTTGTAGACGGCTTTGTAGACGCCCTCTTGATGCCACGAGATGCAATTGATCGACCGGTTGTGTTCATGAATGAGCGCTTCCGGGGCAACCGGTGCTCCCGAGAAGGGAGTTGTCGAGCGCTCCGTCCTCGATGCCGGGTACCCCCACGGGGGCGTGGGAATCGCCGCCGTCAGTACGGGGCCCGCACGTGCCCCGGGCCCCGACGTCGTGTCAGTGGCGTACGCCCTGGGGCGCCTCCACCACGTCCAGGAACACCTGATCCGCCTCGGGCCACCGCTCCCGCACCTCGCCCTTGATGCGCTCGCTCACCAGCTCCAGGCGCTCGCTGTCGATGCCGGGTGCGAGGTCGATCCGGGCCGCGACCAGGGTCGAGTCCATGCCGAGGCGCATCGTGTGCAGGGCCGCCACGTAGTCGATCTCGTCCTGTGCGTCCAGGAGTTCGTGGATGCCGCTGCGCAGGTCCGGGTCGACGGCCTCGCCGATCAGCTGGTCGCGGGCGCTGCGGCCCAGGCCGTAGGCCACGTACACCAGGAGCAGGCCGATCACGAGGGACGCGCCCGCCTCCCACTCGATGTGGCCCGTCACCATGTGCAGCGCCATGCCGCCCGCGGCGAGCAGGACGCCGAGCACCGCCGTGCTGTCCTCGGCGAGGACCGTGCGCAGTGCCGGGTCGGAGCCGATGCCGTCGCCGGGCTGCGCCCTGACCTGGTGCACGGCCCGGATCAGCGAACTGCCCTCGGCGACCAGGGCGACGCCGAGCACGGCGAGGCCCACGACGTAGCCCGTGTGCGACTCCTCCTGGCCGCCCGAGGTGAACGCCTCGAACGCCTGGAAGAAGGAGAAGCAGCCGCCCATCACGAAGATGCCGACAGCGGCGAGCAGCGACCAGAAGAACCGCTCCTTGCCGTAGCCGAACGGATGCTTGCGGTCCGCGGGCTTGCGGCTGCGGTGCAGAGCCGCGAGGAGGAAGACCTCGTTGAGGCTGTCGGCCACCGAATGCGCGGCCTCCGAGAGGAGCGCGGGCGACGTCGCGATCAGACCGCCGACCGCCTTCGCCACGGCGATCACCAGATTGGCGCCGAGCGCCACCAGGACCGTGAGCCGGGTCTTGCGGTCCTCTTCGCTTGCTTTCTCTGTCACGTCAACTCGCAGTGTATGAGGGTTGGTTGTGGGCACTCGGCCGGCCCGGGAGGTGCTGACCATGATGGCTGTTCTGTTGGTTCTCCTGCTCGCACTGATCCTCTTCGGTGCCGGGTTCGCGCTGAAGGTCCTTTGGTGGGTGGCGCTGGCCGTACTGGTCGTCTGGCTGCTCGGGTTCGTGATGCGCGGCACGACAACGAGCGGTTCGAGGTCGCGTTGGTACCGGTGGTGAGTAGCCGGGGTGCGTGGCCGTAAACCCCGGAGAGTTCCTGGATACCGCGGTGGGAGAGGGCGCCGTCGTCCACCCGGTCGACGGCGCCCGTCCGCCGTCCGCCCCGCTCGTCGCCGACGGCACCGCCCACCCGTCCTGACCGTCCCGGCCTCGCCGACCGCGCGGCGAGCCATCTGACGGGGGGCGCCCGCGCGGTCCGCCGGGCCCCCGACACCCCGGTGCGCCATGAACACCGCCAAACCCGCCCCGACCACCTGCCTCCCCGTGCAGGCACTCACCGCGTCCGCCCGCACCGTCCCCACCGACGCCCCGGAGGCCGACGCCACCCTCGCCTGGGACACCACCACGGTCGTCCTCGTCGAGGCGCGCGCCGCCGACGGCACGACCGGCATCGGCTGGACCTACGCGCCGGCCGCCGCCACCGACGTCGTACGTGACCAACTCGCCCACCGGATCACAGGGCAGGACGCCTTCGACATCCCCGCGGCCCATGAGCGCATGTGCCGCGCTGTGCGCGACGCGGGTCGCTCCGGCATCGCCTCCTGCGCCCTCTCCGCCGTCGACCTAGCCCTGTGGGACCTCAAGGCGCGGCTCATGGACCTCCCCCTCGTCCGACTGCTCGGCGCGGCCCGCGCGACGGTGCCCGTCTACGGCAGCGGCGGCTTCACCACGTACCACGACACCCATCTGACCGCCCAGCTCAGCGGCTGGGTGCACGGCCGGCACATCCCCCGCGTGAAGATCAAGACGGGGGAGGGACGGGGCCGGGCGGCCCCCGCGACCTCCAGCGGGTCCGCCACGCCCGCCACGTCATCGGGCCGCAGGCGGAGCTGTACGTCGAGCGGCGGCTACAACCGCAAACAGGCGGTGCGGATCGGTGAGGCGCTCGTGACCCAGCAGGTCGGCTGGTTCGAGGAACCGGTGTCCCGCGACGACCTCACCGGCCTGCGCCTCGTCCGCGACGCCCTCGTCTGCGACGTCACCGCCGGCGGGCACGGCCACGACCTGCCCTGTTTCGCCCGCATGACCGGCGCGGGCGCCGTCGACTGCCTCCAGGTCGACATCACCCGCTGCGGCGGCGTCACGGAGTTCCTGCGCGCGGCCGACCTAGCCCAGGCGCACGGCCTGGAGGTCTCGGCCCACGGCGCCCCGCACGCCCACGCGGACGTCGCGGCCTGCGTGCCGAACCTGCGGCACATGGAGTGGTTCCACGACCACGTGCGGATCGAGTCGATGTTCTTCGGAGGGGTCCTCGACCCGGCGGGCCGCGAGGTGCGGCCGGGGGAGAACGGACCCGGGCACGGGCTGGTGCTGCGCGGCGAGGAGATCGAGGACTCCGCCTGGCCTGAACCGGGCGGGTAACGACCACGGCGCCGGGTACCCGCCCGCTCCGCACCCGAGACGAGAGGCAGAGCCCATGGCATCCCACGACGTGGTGGAACTGCTGACGCAGCAACACGTCAGGATCCGCTCGCTGTTCGAGGAGGTGGCCAACACCAAGGGAGAGGAGCGCGCACAGCACTTCCACGACCTCGTGCGGCTGCTGGCGGTGCACGAGACCGCCGAGGAAGAGGTCGTGCACCCCTTCGCGCGCAAGAACATCGACGGCGGCGAACTCGTCGTCAAGGACCGCATCGAGGAGGAGGAGAAGGCCAAGCGCGTCCTGTCGCAGCTCGACGACATGGACCCCGACTCCCCGCAGTTCCTCGACCGGTTCACCTCCCTGCGCGAGGACGTCCTCGCGCACGCCGACAACGAGGAGCGCTACGAGTTCGCGCACCTCAGGGAGGTCGCCGACAAGGGCAAACTGGAGAACCTCGGCCGCGCGGTGAAGGCCGCCGAGGCCGTCGCCCCGACCCGCCCGCACCCCGGGGCCGACACCGCGGTGAAGAACGTCGCCGTGGCGCCCGTGGCGACGTTCGTCGACCGCACCAGGGACGCCATCCGCAAGGTGACGGGCACCTGAGCGGCCGACGCCGACGAGCAGGTGCGGGGCGCCGTCACGGCGCCCCGCACTCCCGTGCCGTCAGCCGCGCGCCAGCCGCACCGTGACCAGCTGGAAGGGGCGCAGGTCGAACGACAGGTTCGCCACGTCCGGCTCCGGTTCGGCCACCGGGCGCTCCAGCAGATCGCAGCGCACCGCCCGCGCCGCCTCGAAACCGGGGCTCAGGCGGACCCTGGCGCGGCCGCCCTCCGCCTCGTAGAAGCGGACCACGACATCGCCCGAGCCGTCGTCGGCGAGCTTGACCGCGCTGAGCACGACCGCGTCCTGGTCGACGGTCACCAGCGGCGCGACCCCGTCCCCGGCCGCGCCGTCCACCACCCGCTCCGGCAGGGACAGCGCCGCGCCCTCCCGGACCGCGTCGCCCACCGCGGCGCCGGGCACCAGGGCGTGCCGGAAGCGGTGCGTGCCCTGGTCCGTCTCCGGGTCGGGGAAGCGCGGGGCGCGCAGCAGTGACGCGCGCACGGTCGTCGTCGTGCCGCGGTCGTCGGGGGCCTCGCGGACCGTGCGGGTCACGTCGTGGCCGTACGTGGACGCGGTGACCACGGCGACACCCCAGCCGGGCTCGGCCAGGTGCACGAACCGGTGGTTGCAGGCCTCGAAGCGGGCCGCCTCCCAGCTCGTGTTGGTGTGCGTCGGCCGGTGGACGTGCCCGAACTGGGTCTCCGACGCGTACCGTTCGGCGTGCACGTCCAGCGGGAACGCCAGCTTCAGGAACTTCTCCGTCTCGTGCCACTCCACCTCGGTCGCGAGGTCGAGGCGCCCGGATCCGGCGGCGAGCGTGAAGGTCTGGACGGCCGTGGACTCGCCGAAGGAGCGGGCGACCCGCACCCCGTCGCCGGTCGCGGTGAGCGCGTCGACGCCGGTGAGGTCGGTGGCGGTGTTGCGGTAGAACTTGTCGACGTCCCAGGCGTCCCACTTGTTCGGCAGGTCCGGGTGGAGCTGCAGCAGACCCGCCGGGCGGCCCGGAGCGAGGGTCTCGCGGCCGCTCGCCAGATGCACCAGCGAGACGATCAGACCGCGGCCGTCGATCTCGGCCCGCAGAAGCCCGTTGTCCAGGACGAAGCCGCCGCCCTCGCGCGCGTGGACGTCCGTCGCCGGGCCGTCCCCCTCGGCGGAGCCCGTCGCGCCGAGCGCCGGAACCGCACGGCGCGCGTGCGGAGCCGAGTTGAAGCGCAGCACGCCCGTGCCCGTCCCGGCCAGCGCGCGCTGAGCCGCCTCGATGATCTGCTCCAGCTCGGCCGTGACCCGCGCGTACGTGGCGCGCGCCTCCCGGTGCACCCAGGCGATCGAGGAGCCGGGCAGGATGTCGTGGAACTGGTGCAGCAGCACCGTCTTCCACAGCCGGTCCAACTCCTCGTACGGATAAGGGAATCCGCAGCGCACCGCCGCTGTCGACGCCCACACCTCCGCCTCCTGGAGCAGCCGTTCGCAGCGCCGGTTGCCCTGCTTGGTCTGCGCCTGGCTGGTCAGTGTGGCCCGGTGGAGTTCCAGGTACAGCTCGCCGACCCACACCGGGGGCTCGGCGTACTCGGCCTCCGCCTTCGCGAAGAACGCCGCGGGGGCCTCCCACTCCACCGTGGGCGAACCGTCCAGGGATCGCAGCCGCTTGGACCGCGCCACCATCTCGCGCGTGGTGCCGCCCCCTCCGTCGCCGAAACCGGTCGGCGCGAGGGACCGGGTGGCACGCCCCTTGTCCTTGAAGTTCCGCTCCGCGTGGGCGAGTTCACGGCCCTCCATCGCGCAGTTGTACGTGTCGACGGGCGGGAAGTGCGTGAGGATCCGCGTCCCGTCGATGCCCTCCCAGTCGAAGGTGTGGTGCGGGAAGGAGTTCGTCTGCGACCAGGAGATCTTCTGCGTCAGCAGCCACTTCGAACCGGCCTCGCGAATGATCTGCGGGAGGCCGGCCGCGAAACCGAAGGTGTCCGGCAGCCACACCTCCTCGTTCTCGATCCCGAACTCCTCCAGGAAGAACCGCTTGCCGTGCACGAACTGACGGGCCATCGCCTCCGAGCCCGGCATGTTGGTGTCCGACTCCACCCACATGCCGCCCGTCGGCACGAACCGCCCCTCCGCGACGGCCTTCTTGACCTTCGCGTAGACCTCGGGCCGGTGCTCCTTGATCCAGGCCAGCTGCTGCGCCTGCGACATCGTGAAGACGAACTCCGGTTCCGATTCCAGGAGTTGCGTCATGTTCGACGCCGTGCGGGCCACCTTGCGCACCGTCTCGCGCAGCGGCCACAGCCACGCCGAGTCGATGTGCGCGTGGCCGACCGCGCTGATCCGGTGCGCGGACGGGCCGGCCGGAACGGCGAGCGCCGGTGCGAGGGCGTCGCGCGCGGCCTGCGCGGTGGCGTTCACGTCGCCGAGGTCCACCGCGTCGAGGGCCGCCTCCACCGCGTGCAGGATCTCCCAGCGGCGGGCCCGGTCCAGCGGCAGCTCGGCCATCAGCTGGCCGAGCACCTCCAGGTCGTGCACCAGCTCCCACACCGTCTCGTCGAAGACGGCCAGCTCGACCCGGCCCAGGGTGTAGATCGGGTCGCTGCCCGCGGTGTCCAGGTCGCCGAGCCAGGTGGGCCTGAAGGCACGGGAGTTGAAGAAGCCGGGGTTCGACGCCGCCTCGACGCGCAGCTCCACCTCCTCCCCGCCGGCCACCGGGGCGCCGACCCGCACCCAGTGATTGCGCGGGTGCAGCCCCTTGACCGGCGTCCCGTCCGGCTCGTAGACGAGGCCCTCGCACTGGAAGCCGGGGCCGCCGTGGCCGTCGAAGCCCAGGTCGATCAGCGCCTCCACGGTTCGTCCCGCCCACTCCTCGGGAACCGTGCCGGTCACGGTGAACCAGCTGGTGCCCCAGGGCCGCCCCCACCGGGCGCCCTCGTCGATCGGCAGGGTGGGCGCCGCGAGCCCCTCGTCGACCGGCACCGGCTCGGCCGGCGCGTGCCACACCCGCACCTCCAGCGGCACGGACCGCGGGTACACGGCGGGCCGGATGCGCTCCTCCAGCACACGCCGGAGTCGGTCCTCGACGAGCGAACGGTCGTCATGCATGGGCGGTGCATCTCCTGGGGGGTACGGGCTGGCTGTGAGCCGGGTGCGGGTGCGAGCGGGTGCTTCGGGCGCTCAGTCGTCGATCGTCGAGCGCACGGGGTTGATGTCCGCGTAACGGGAGTCCAGCGGATGGACGTCCGCCGAGTGCAGATAGATCGTGCGCGTGTGGAAGAGCGGCACGGTCGGCATGTCCTCGGCGATCAGGTCCTCGATCTCCTGGTAGGCGCGCGTGGCCTTCGCCGGGTCGGCGATCGCGTTGGCCTTCGCGAGCCTTCGGTCCACCTCGGGGTTGCGGTAGCCGGCCGAGTTGAAGTCGCCGTGCGAGGCGAAGACCGGGCTGAGGTAGTCCTCCAGGGACGGGTAGTCGTGCCCCCAGCCCGACGAACGGACGCCGTCCAGCTGGTGCTTGGCCTGCAGCGCGCTGATGTCGCTGCCGGGCTTGCCGACGTAACTGATCCTCAGTCCGAGGTTCTGCCGCCACATGTTGCCGAGCGCCTCGGCGAACACCTGGTCGCCCGGGTTGTCACTGGCGTAGTAGATCTTGAGCTTGCCGCGGAAGCCGCCGGCCTCGCGCAGCAGCTTCTTCGCCTGCGTCACGTCGAACGTGCAGGCGGTGCAGGTGTGGTCGCGGTGCCCGTCCAGGGTCGGCGCGGTGAAGGACGTCGCGGGGACCGCGCCCGGCTTCAGCTTGGCGAGGGACTCCCGGTCCAGGGCGAGCGAGAGCGCGCGCCGCACCTTCGGGTCCTTGAACCCCGCGGTATTGACGGGGAGTTCGAGATAGCTGAGGTTCGGTGCGGCCTTGCCCTGGCTCCACTTGCCGGGCGCGTCCGTCTTGTACGAGTCGATCTTCGACGAGGGCAGGGCGGCGTAGTCCAGGTTGCCGGCCAGGAACTCGTTGTACGCGGTCTCCGGGTTGGAGAAGAAGCGGTACACGAGCCGGTCCGCGTCGGGCGCGTCGTCGCCCGCGTAGTCCTTGTTGCGGACCATGCGGACGGGCCGGCCCGCCTTCCATGCGCCGTCGAGCTTGTAGGGGCCGTAACCGATGGGCCGGTGACTGAACTGGTCCGGGTCCTTCAGGGCCTCCTGCGACAGGGCCGCCAGGCCGTAGTAGCTGAGCGTCGTCGGGTAGGGCGAGAAGGGCGCCTTGAGGGTGACGGTGAAGGTGAGGTCGTCGACCACCTTCAGGCCGGACAGCGTCGTCGCCTTCGGCTTGCCCTCGGCCGGGTTGAGGTCCTCGTACCCCTGGACCTTCTGGAAGAAGCCGTTGTTGAGGTAGCCGTGCGGCCCGTACGCCGTGTAGTTCCAGGTGTCCACGAAGGACTTCGCGGTGAGCTTCTCGCCGTTCGTGAACGTCCACCCGGGCTTGATCCTGATCGTCCAGGTCTTGGCGTCCTTCGAGGTGACCGAGTCGGCGACGACGTTCACCAGCTTGCCGGACTTCTGGTCCACCCGGGTCAGCGGCGCCCACATGGCGAAGGCCAGCTGGATGTTGCTGGAGCTGTTGTCCTTCTCCGGGTTGATGGCCGCGATCTCTGTTCCGGTGGCCACCGTCAGCGTCCGGCCGGCCGCGCCGTCGCCCTTGTCGTCCGAGCCGCCACCGCATCCGACGGCGGTGAGGCCGAGCGCGGCAACCGCCGCCACCGCTGCGCCTCTTCGTGTCCGGGCCATGGGAACTCCCGTGCGTCCGGCCGGAATCGGTGCGACCCGGCGTGCCTGGCTGTCGGGCGGCGACGCTAGGAACACGTTCGCCCGCGCGACAAGTCCCGTGTGCCGGACGTCCATTCAGAGCCCATCCGGACGGCGCGGCGGACGCGGGATGGACGCCGGATGGACGCCGTACAGGGCCTCCCTTGACGCCCACCTGGGCCGTTTCTACTGTCGCGCCCCAACCGACCGGCGCGTCCGGGCTGGTCACGGCGGTTCCGCCGCGATCGGTCCGGCCTGGACAGCGGGAGAACTCATGGCCCGGACAAGAAGAATCGCCACCGCGGCGACCGGCACCGCGTTGGCGGTCGTGCTCGCCGGCTGCAGCGGTGGATCCGGCAGCGGGAGCGGCGGGGGAGAGAGCGGTGCCCATTCGCTGACGATCGCCACCGCGGCCGAGGTCCCCCTGCTCAACCCGTCGAACGACAACGGCTCCACGGGCATCCAGATCGAGTCCGCTCTCTGGGCGCCGCTGACCCGGGTGGACCCGAAGTCCGGCAAGCTGGTGAACGTCGTCGCCGACTCGGTCACCTCGAAGGACGCCAAGACCTGGACGATCAGGATCAAGCCCGGGTGGACGTTCACGAACGGCGAGAAGCTCACCGCGAAGTCCTTCGTGGACACCTGGAACTACACGGCCGCCGGAGAGCACGCCTTCGCGAACAACGGCGCCTTCCAACGGGTCCAGGGGTACGAGGACCTGAATCCCGCCAAGGGCAAGGCGAAGGCGACGACGCTGTCCGGCCTGAAGGTGGTCGACGACCTCACCTTCACGGTCACCCTGAAGGCGCCCTTCTCTCCCTACCCGACGACGCTCAGCTACCTGGGCGTCGCCGCCTTGTCCGAGGAGACGCTGAAGGACCCGGACAAGTACAAGCACGAGCCGATCGGTTACGGCGCCTACAAGCTCGACGGCGCGTGGAAGGCGGGCCAGCCCGTCCGCGTCGTCCGCAACAAGGACTACCAGGGCAAGGACGCCCCGCAGGCCGACCACATCACCTTCCGGTTCTTCTCCAACCCGGAGACCGCGTACAACGAGTTCCTGGCCGGCAACGTCGACTACGTGACCGTACCGTCGTCGAAGATCGACTCGTACAAGACGGACGCGCCCGGCAAGTGGAACCAGGCCAAGGCCGCCGCCAACATCTCCTACCTCAATCTCCCGGTGACGCTGAAGCCCTACGGCGACACCCGGATCCGCCGGGCGCTCTCGCTCGCCCTGGACCGCGCGTCCCTCGCCAAGCTCAAGCCCGGCAACTCTCCCGCGACCTCGTTCACCGCGCCCAGCGTCGACGGACACCGCGAGAACACCTGCACCGCCTGCGCCCAGGACGTGGCCGAGGCCAAGAAGCTGCTGCGCGAGGCCGGCGGCTTCTCCGGCAAGCTGCGGCTCTTCTTCGCCAGCGACAACCCGGGTGAGCAGGTCTACGCCGAGGCGCTCGGCAACATGTGGCGGCAGAACCTCGGCCTGAAGATCAGTTACGTCGGCAAGCCGGGCGCCGAGATCGGCCCGCTCGCCAACGCGGGCAAGCTCGACGGCATCCGCATCATGGCCTGGGGGCACGACTACCCGTCCCTGGAGGACTACCTCACCCCGCTGTTCGCCTCCTACGGCGACGTGAACACCGGCCGCTACAAGGACGCGAAGGTCGACTCCCTGCTCGCCGACGCGAACGCCGAGGTCGACCAGGCAAAGGCGACCGAGGAGTACCAGGCGATCGAGGACCGCATCGCCGAACAGATGCCGGTGGTGCCCCTGTCCCACCAGCGGGACGTGTATCTGCACTCCGACGGCATCGAGCCGCTCAACGGACGCTTCGCGAGCGTCGACCCCGTCCACTCGGCCTTCGGTGACTGACCCGCCCCCCACCGCCCATACCGCAACTCCCTAAGGAGAGAACGGTGTTGCGTTTCGCGCTCCGCCGCCTCCTGATCATGATCCCGATCGCGGTCGTCGTGACGTTCCTCGTCTACGCGATGGTCTTCGCCCTTCCCGGCGACCCGATCCGGGCCCTGTCAGGACAGAAACCCCTGGCCGAATCCGTCATCGCGGCCAAACGCGCCTACTACCACCTGGACGATCCACTGGTCGCCCAGTACCTGCACTTCATGGGCAACCTGCTCAAGGGCGACCTCGGGCAGACCTTCGACGGCCAGGACATCGGCGAACAGCTCGCGCTGCGCTGGCCGGTGACCCTCCAGCTCGGGCTCACCGCCCTCGCCATCCAGCTCGTCCTCGGACTCGTCAGCGGCGTGTACGCGGGCTGGAAGCGGGACGGCGTCGTCGACCGGACGCTGCTCGCGGCGACGCTCGGGGTGCTCGCCGTGCCCGGCCTGGTCGCGATGTTCTTCGCCCAGTCCTTCTTCGCCGTCGAACTCGGCTGGTTCCCGGTCTCCGGCGCCACCGACGGCTGGCCCGGCAGCTATCTGCTGCCCGCCGCCGTACTGGGCATCCTCGGCTTCGCAGGGCTCGCCCGCGTCACCCGCACCAGCCTCGCCGAGGTCGCGAGCGCCGACTTCGTGCGCACCGCACGTGCCAAGGGGCTCGCCCCCCACCGCATCCTGTGGGGCCATGTGCTGCGCAACGCCATGCTGCCCGTCATCACCTACATCGGGCTCGACCTGGCCGGCATCCTCGGCGGCGCGATCATCACCGAGGGCATCTACAACCTGAACGGCATCGGGCAGTTCATGTTCCGCTCCATCGCCATGAAGGAAGGCGGCGTGGTCGTCACGCTCTCCACCGTGCTGCTGCTCGGCTACATGCTCGTCAACCTGGTCGTCGACCTGCTCTACGGCCTCCTGGACCCGAGGGTGCGCCATGTCTGACACCGCCCTGGCGACCGTCGCCGAACTCGAACCCGTCGCCGAGGACACCCCGCGCGGCGCCGCCGTCCTGCGCGACCTGCTGCGCAAACCACGCTTCGTGATCAGCGCCTTCGCGATCCTGGTCATCGCCCTGATGGCGGCCTTCCCCCGGCTGTTCACCGCCACCGACCCGACCGTCTGCGACCTGAAGCTGTCCAAAGGGGCGCCGTCGGCCGAGCACTGGTTCGGGTACGACATCCAGGGCTGCGACTACTACGCCAACGTGATCTACGGGGCCCGGCCCTCGGTCCTGGTCAGCGTCGCGGTGTGCGTCGTCGGATTCCTCGTCGCGTGCGTGCTCGGCATGCTCGCCGGATACTTCCCCGGCTTCGTCGACAGCCTCGTCTCGCGCACCGCCGACGTCCTGTTCGCGCTGCCCGGCCTCGTCGCGATGATCGTGATCCTCCAGGCGTTCTCGTCCCGCTCGGTGTGGACCATCGCCTTCGTGATCGTGCTGCTCGGGTGGCCTGCCGGGATGCGGCTGATGCGGTCGACCGTACTGAGCGTGCGCACCCGTGAATACGTCCTCGCCGCCCGCGCGCTCGGCGCCGGGGCGCCGCACATCCTGCGGGTGCACATCCTGCCCAACTCGGTGGCCCCGCTGCTCTCGCTGACCACGCTCACGGTCGGCGCCGCCGTCGGCACCGAGGCCGCGCTCACGTTCCTCGGCATCGGCCTCCAACCGCCCACCATCTCCTGGGGACTTCAGATCGCCATCGCCGCCTCCTACCGCGACGACGTGCACCTCTTCCTCTTCCCCGCCCTGCTCCTGACCGTCACCGTCATGGCCTTCATGATCATGGGCGACACGGTCAGGGACGCCCTCGACCCGAAACTGAAGAGGTGAGCGGTGAACCTCCGTACCGATCCCGACCTCGATCACGCACCGCTGCTCGACGTACGTGACCTGAGCGTCGAATTCACCACCCGCGCCGGGCAGTTGCAAGCCGTCGACTCCGTCTCCTGGACGCTCCACCGCGGCCGCACCCTCGTCATCCTGGGCGAGTCCGGTTCCGGCAAGAGCGTCTCCACCCAGGCCGTCACCGGCATCCTGGACAGCCCGCCCGGACAGGTCACCGGCGGCCGGGCCCTGTTCGACGGCATGGACCTGCTGCGCCTGACCGAGCGGGAACGCCGCGGCGTCGTCGGCAGCCGCATCTCCCTGGTCTTCCAGGACGCGCTGTCGGCGCTCAACCCGGTGCACACCGTCGGCCGGCAGATCGCCGAGCTGTACCGGGTGCATCGCGGTACCGGCCGCAGGGACGCCATGAAGCAGGCCGCCGACATGCTGGACCGGGTCGGCATCCCGGCCGCGCGCTCCCGCGTCCACGACTACCCGCACCAGTTCTCCGGCGGCATGCGCCAGCGCGTGATGATCGCCATGGCGCTCGCCCTCGGCCCCGAGGTGCTGATCGCCGACGAGCCCACCACCGCGCTCGACGTCACCGTGCAGGCCCAGATCCTCGAACTGCTCGCCGAGATCCAGGCCGACACCGACATGGGCGTCGTCCTCATCACCCACGACCTCGGCGTCGCCGCGGAGATCGCCGACGACCTGGTCGTCATGTACGCGGGCCGGGTGGTGGAGTCCGGGCCGACCGCCGACGTGCTGGGCGACCCGCAACACCCGTACACCCAGGGGCTGCTGGAGTCCGTACCGACCGCCGAGACGCGTGGCCAGGACCTGCCCGCGATCCCCGGCACACCGCCGGACCTGCTGCGGCTGCCGTCGGGCTGCCCGTTCCGGCCGCGCTGCCCGCACGCCCACGACCGGTGCGCCACCGAACGCCCGGTGCTCGTGCCGGCCCTCGGCGAGACCCGCTTCGGCGCCTGCCACCTCCTCGACCAGCCGCTCAGCCCGGAAGGCGCCGCACGATGACCGACGACGTGACCCCCAAGGACGGCCCGCGCCCGCGGGGCGAGGTGATCCTCAGGGCCGAGGGCCTGGTCAAGCACTACGGCAGCGGGCCCGCGCTGCCCTGGCGCCGCAGCACCGCACAGGTGGTGCGGGCCGTCGACGGCGTCGACCTGGAACTGCGGCGCGGTCAGGCGCTCGGCATCGTCGGCGAGTCCGGCTGCGGCAAGTCGACCCTGCTGCGGCTGCTGTGCGCCCTGGAACGGCCGACCGCCGGGCGGCTGCTCTTCGAGGGCGACGACGTCGCGGGGCTGCGCGGCGCCGACCTGAAACGGTGGCGGCGCCGCGTCCAGGTCGTCTTCCAGGACCCCTACGCCTCGCTCAATCCCCGGCTGACGGTCGGTGAGGTCATCGGCGAGGCGTTCGACGTCCACCCCGACGTGGTGCCGCGCGCCGGACGCCGGGCCCGGGTCGCCGAACTCCTCGAACTCGTCGGCCTCGACGCCCGGCACGCCGACCGGTACCCGCACCAGTTCTCCGGCGGACAGCGCCAGCGCATCGGCATCGCCCGCGGTCTCGCCCTCGGCCCCGACGTCCTGCTGTGCGACGAACCGGTCTCCGCGCTCGACCTGTCGGTGCAGGCGCAGGTGGTCAACCTGCTGCTGAAGCTCCGCCGCGAACTGGGGCTCGCGCTCGTCTTCGTCTCCCACGACCTCGGCGTGGTGCGGCACGTGTGCGACGACGTCACGGTGATGTACCTCGGCAAGGTCGCCGAACAGGCCCCGGCCGACGCCCTCTACGCCCGCCCCGGGCACCCCTACACCCAGGCGCTGCTCTCGGCGGAACCCTCCCTCGACCGGATCCGCGACCCGCACGCCCCGCGCCGCACCCGCATCGTCCTCGCCGGTGATCCGCCCTCGCCCGCGGCGCCGCCGCCGGGCTGCCGGTTCCACACGCGCTGCCCGCGCGCCGAGGACCTGTGCCGGACGAGCGAGCCGCCCCTGGTACTGCGCGACGGGCGGGCCGGAGCCTGCCACTTCACGGACGCGGTGCTCGCCGAGGCCAACGGCTGACCCGGTGTCAACCGGCGGACGCGACCGGAGCCCGGGCCGCCCGCCGACCGTCGGGGCCGACGGGGCGCGCGGCCACGGACGGGCGGGGCACCGGCGCCACGCCGCCGTCACCGATCCGGGCCGCTTCGTCGGCGGCCCGGGCGGCGGCGAGCCGCAGCGCCAGGGGATGCCCCGCGCAACTGTCCGCGATGCGGTCGAGGGCCGCGATCGGGTCCGGCCGCGACGGCAGCGGCAGCGCGGCGACCGGGGTGAGCGGCACCCCGGAGGCGAACCGGCGCAGCAGCCGTACCGACTGGGCCGCGTCCAGCGGGCCGAGCCGCAGCACGACGCGGCCGGGCAGCTCGCGCAGCGGGGCGCGGCTGGTCACCAGGACCGCGCAGCCGGGCGCCGAGGGCAGCAACTCGCGTACCTGGTCGATGTCCCGGGCGTCGTCGAGCAGCACGAGCAGCCGGCGTTCGGCCGTCAGCGTACGGAACCGCACCGCACGCCGCTCAAGGCCGTCGGGCACCTCGTGCGGCGGCACCCCGAGATCCTCCAGGAACCGGCCGAGCACCTCGGCCGGGGTGCGTCCGCCGAGCACCGCGTGGAGCTGGCCGTCCGGGAAGCGGTCCCGGACCTGGTGGGCCACATGGACGGCGAGCGTGCTCTTGCCGAGGCCCGCGGCCCCGTACACGACCACGGTGGGCCGGGGCGTCTCCGGCGGGGCGGGCCGCAGCAGCAGGTCGCGCAGCTCGCACACCTCCGTCTCGCGGCCGGTGAAGTCGGCGCTGTCCCGAGGGAGTTGGGCGGGCGCGGGCAACGGCTGAGCGGAGGTCGGACACGGCGGCGCGACCGGCCGGGGCACCGGCCGGGGCGCGGTCAGCTCGGGATCGGCCCGCAGCATCCGGTCGTGCAGCCGGATCAGCCGCTGCCCGGGCTCGACTCCCAGATCGTGCACGAGGGCGCGCCGGATGCCGCGGAACAGGGCCAGGGCCTCGGGCGTGCGCCCGCCGCGGTACAGCGCGAGCATCAACAGCCCCTGGAGGTGCTCGTCGTAGGGCCGGGTGTGGACCAGGGGCGCCGTCAGTTCGGCGGCCTCCGCGTGTTCGCCGAGGTCGAGGAGCACCTCGGCGTGTTCGAGGAGGGCGTCCAGGCGCAGCGCGGACAGGCGCCGCCGGGCGCCGGCGGCGTGCCGCCCCGGTACGCCGCCCAGCGCCTGCTCGCCCCGCCACTGGGCGAGGGCCTGTTCGTAGCCGGAGCGGGCGGCGACCGTGCGGCCCGCGCGGCGCTCCCTGCGCGCCTCGGACACGGCGTCCTCGAACCGCCACAGGTCCAGCGCGTCCCGCTGCAGGTGCAGGCCGTAGGTGGTGCCCCGGGTGATGAGGAGCCGCGGCGCGGCCCGCCGGGCCCGGTCCGGTTCGAGGGCCTTGCGCAGCCGGGCGATGTACGTGGCGAGGAGCCCGGCCGCGCTGTCGGGGGCCTGCTCGCCCCAGAGCGCCCGGACCAGTTCGGTGCGCTCCACCTGCTCGCCGCCGCGCAGCAACAGCGCCGCGAGCAGGGCCTGTTGTTTCGGAGTGCCCGGCGGCAGCGGCTCACGGCCGCGCTCCGCGCGTACCTGGCCGAGCAGCCGGTACCGCACCGGCGCCCCGTCGCAGGCGGGCGGGAGCGCGCGGAGATCCGTCGCGAAACCTGGGGTCACGGGTCGTCACCTTCCTCGTCGGTGGGCCGTGTGCGGTGAGCCGTGCGGGCTGCCGGGCCGTGCGGGGGCGGGGTGCGGGCGATCAGGCGGTGCGGCTCCAGGCCAGCAGCGCGGGGACGCACCGCTCGGCGAACTCCTCGTAGTCCGCCGGGGTGTTGTAGACGTGTGCGGAGAGCCGCAGGTAGCCGACCCCGTCGAAGGACGTGAACGCGGTCTCCGCGCCGAGTTCGTGCGCGGCCCGGTCGCGCAGCACGTCGCTCGCGAAGCGGTGAGGGCCGAGCGCGTCGGGCAGCCGCACCAGACGCAGGGCGGGCGCGGGCGTGCCGACGGCCGGTCGGGCGTCCTGCCCGGTGTGCTGGGCGAAGGCCTGCGCGACGGTGTGCTGACCGTAGTCGGCGAGCGCGCCGAGATAGCCGCGCACCGTGTCCCACCCCCAGGTGCGCTCGACGAACGACAGCGCGGCCGGGGCCGCGAGCCACGCCGAGGTGTCCTGCGTCCCCGTGTGGTCGAAGCGTTCGGGGAACGGCAGCCCCGCGCCCCAGGAGTCGATCAGCGGGTACAGGGCCTCGCGCAGCGGACCGCGTGCGACCAGGGCCGAGGTGCCGCGCGGTGTGCAGCCGAACTTGTGCAGGTTGCCGGTCCAGAAGTCGCAGTCGAGGCCGTCGAGCGGCGCGGCCAGCATGCCGGGGGCGTGTGCCCCGTCCACCAGGAACGGGATGCCGCGCTCGCGGGCCAGTTCGGCGACCCGGCCGACCGGCATCAGCCGCCCGGTGCCGGAGGTGATCTGGTCGAGCAGGATCAGCCCCGTGGCGTCCCCCACCTGCTCGGCGACGGCCGCGAACGCCTCGTCCGCGTCGGCCGTCAGCGGGACGTGCGCGGTCCGCACCCGGCCGCCGCAGCGCGCCGCCGCCCGCTGCGCGGCCATGGTGACCGCGCCGTACCCGTGATCGGTGACCAGGATCTCGGCGCCGGGCGCCAGGGCGAGGGAGGCCAGGACGGTGCTGACCCCGGCGCTCGCGTTCGGCACGAGGGCCAGGTCGTCGACGGACACCCGCAGGAACGCGGCGAGCACCTCGCGGGCCTCGGCGATCCGCCGCGGCTGATCCGGGAACCAGACCACGGGCGCCCGCTCGGCCCGTTCCCGCAGCCGGTCCTGCTCCCGCTGCGCCGCCACCGGCACGGCTCCGAACGAACCGTGGTTCAGATGCAGCAGCTCCGGAGCGAGGGACCAGGCGCCCGCGGCGGGCCCGCCGTCCGGCAGGGGCAGAGTCTGCGGCGGGTTCGGCGGGGCGACGGCCAGGCCCGTACTCATGCGACTCCCAGAAGGCGATGTCCAAGACGTATGACGACTCGCGTCATCCTGGCATGCGCATCGCCGTGATTGAAGAGGTAATTCCCTGAGTTTGCAGGGAAGTTATCTGATGACTCGTGCTCGGCCTCCTGAAGACATCTGATGACTTGGTAGGGTCTCGGGAGCCGGCACACCGGGCAGGCGGAAGCGGGGGAGCGGGATATGTCCGCAGTGGAGAGGGCCTTTCACGGCCTGCGGCACATGATCGCCGACGGGCGGCTGAAGGCCGGCGAGCGGATGCCGCCGGAGGGCGACCTCTGCTCCGAACTCGGCGTCTCGCGCGGCCCGTTGCGCGAGGCCGTCCGCATGCTCGCCGCGCTGCGCGTGGTCGAGCCGCGGCACGGTTCGGGCACCTACGTCTCCGCCCTGCGGCCCGAGGACATCATCGGCAGCCTCTCCCTGACCGTGGACCTGTTGCCGCTGTCCGGCCTGCTGGAGGTCTTCGAACTGCGCCGGGTCCTGGAGGCGCACGCCGCGGCACAGGCCGCGGCCCGGGTGAGTGCCGAGGCGCTGGAGCGCATGAACGAGCGACTCGACGCCATGGAGGCCATCGACGACCCGGCGGAGGTCTCCGCCCTCGACCATCAGTTCCACTCGGAGATCGCCCGCGTCGCCGGCAACCCCGCGCTGCAGTCCCTCCTCACGGTGTTCCGCACACGCTCCCGGCGCCACCAGATCTTCACCCTGCCCGAGGGGGCGGAGATCAAGCGGGTCAGCGACGCCGGTCACCGCGAGATCGTCGGAGCCATCGGCCGGCACGATCCGGTGGCCGCCGCGGCGGCCGCGGCCGCGCACATCGCCCACTCGGAGAAGTGGCTGCGCCATCTGCTCGAGCGGCAGCAGGAGGACTGACGTTCGACGGCCGCGCGGCAGGTTTGGTGCTCCCGGATACGGCTACCCGCCCGCGACTGCACGAGCCGTGAAAGGAGCCGGGCCGGTGACCACTCTGGCGAAGCACTCGCACCCCCGCGCCGAGAACACCACGGGCGCGGAGCGCGCCCCCATGTACGAACCACCACCGCCCTACGACGACCGGGTCCGCTTCCTCGAGGACCGTTTCGCGTGCGCACAGTCCTGCACGGAGTGCGCCCGCGCCTGTGCCGTCCTGGTGAGCTCCGCCGAACTGGGCACCGTCCCGCCGACCGGGCACGGCCCGGCCCGCCCGGTCCCCGCCGAACCGCCCGCGTCGGCCGAGTCGCCGCACGGTCTGCGGCGCGCCCTGCTGCTGTGCGTCGAGGTCTGCGACGCGACGTGCCGCCTGCTCTCGGAGGAAACGCTCCAGGACGAGTACGCCCTGCGGCTCCAGGTCGAGTGGTGCCGCGCCGTCGCGCTGGAGTGCGCCCACGTCTGCGACCGGTCCCCGGACACGGCGGACTGTGCCGAGCAGTGCCGGGCGTGCGCGCGGGCCTGCACCGCGTTCCTGGCGATGCTGGACTGAGGCGCCGTACGAGGTGAGGGCGTCCCCGCCATTCCCTATTTCTGGAACGGGTTCTACTGTGTGCGCCGTCAAACCGCGTCTGAAAGACCGTCAGGCGCAGCCCAGTTGACCGCCAGGAGGGGCCGTGCACCTCGAATACACGCCTGAGCAGCAGCAGTTGCGCACCGAGCTGCGCGCCTACTTCGCCGAGCTCGTGCCCGACAACGCCTACGCCCGCTACGAGGACCCGGCCGCCCAGAAACGCTTCTACCGGGAGACGGTGCGCCGCCTCGGCACGGACGGCTGGCTCGGCGTGGGCTGGCCGAAGGAGTACGGCGGCCGCGGCCTGAGCCCGATGGAACAGTTCATCTTCTTCGACGAGGCCGCCCAGGCCGGGGTGCCGCTGCCCCTGATGGCGCTCAACACCGTGGGCCCGACGATCATGCAGTTCGGCACGGACGAGCAGAAGGAGTACTTCCTGCCGAGGATCCTCGCCGGGGAGATCGACTTCGCCATCGGCTACAGCGAACCGGACGCGGGCACCGACCTCGCCGCGCTGAAGACCCGCGCGGTCAGGGACGGCGACGACTACGTCGTCGACGGCCAGAAGATCTGGACGACCAACGGCGACACGGCCGACTGGGTGTGGCTGGCCGTCCGCACCGACCCCGACGCCGCGCCCCACAAGGGCATCACCATGCTCCTCGTGCCGACGTCCGACCCCGGCTACTCGTGCACCGTCATCAACACCCTCGCCTCGCACGACACCACGGCGAGCTACTACGAGAACATCAGCGTCCCCGTCTCCCGCCGCGTCGGCGACGAGAACAAGGGCTGGCGGCTGATCACCAACCAGCTCAACCACGAACGCGTCACGCTCGCCGCGCACGGCACGATGGCGATCCGCGCCCTGCACGACGTGCAGCGCTGGGCCATGGAGACCAAGCTCGCCGACGGACGCCGCGTCATCGACCTCGGCTGGGTCAGGAAGCGCCTCGCGCAGACCCACACCAAGCTCGACGCGATGAAGCTCCTCAACTGGCAGATGGTGAACGCCGTCCAGGAGGGCACCCTCATGCCGCAGGACGCCTCCGCCGTGAAGGTCTACGGCTCCGAGGCACGCCGCGACGCGTACGCGTGGCTGATGGAGGTCGTGGGCGCGGCCGGCGCACTGAAGGAGGGGAGCGCCGGTGCCGTGCTCCACGGCGAACTGGAGCGCGGCTACCGGTCGGCCGTGATCTTCACGTTCGGCGGCGGCAACAACGAGATCCAGCGCGAGATCATCTCGTGGATCGGACTCGGGATGCCGCGGGTGCGGCGCTGAGGCCGCGCGGCGGCACCGTGCATACGGCCTCGCCCGACCGGCACCTGTGTGTGCGGGCGCAGAGGAGGAGGCGGTTCCTGACTGCGGAAGAGCCAGTGCGCTTCACCCGTCCCGCGGCCGATCCGCTGTTCGAATCGGCTGCGGAGGCCTGCGGGCCGGACACGATTGCTCGCGTGCTCACCGGTGCCGAAGGCGACGGTGCGATTCCGCCCTTCCGGCCGACAGCATCGCGTCGGTGATCGGGCGGATCGTGCGGCAGCGCTGATGCTGCCGAGCAGGCCTGGCGCCATGCCCGCCCTCCGCGGAGGAACGAGAAGCCGCCATGTGGCTCATCGGCCGACCCTGGCCGGGTGGCCCGGCCCTGGGTGGCGTCCCTGCTGGATGGCGCTGAGCGTGATCGGCCTGCGGGTGAGGCGACTTCGGCGAGACCGAAGAGACCACCGGCGCGCGGAGCGCATCGAAGCGGTACCGGGTCCGCACGCTCAACTCCTGGGCAACAGCGGCCCAAGCGGCCCGAGATCGAGGTTCAGGTCCTCGGGGCGCAGGTCATAGCGTTCCGTGAGTTCAGCCATGCGGTCCTCCAGGAGCATCAGGGTCAGACCGATCCGCTCCTCCTGGTCCTCCGTCAGGTCGCCGGTGTCGAATCGGCGGACGGCCTGACGTTCCATGAGCTGGCGCAACAGCTCCACCACGGTGAGGACCAGCTTCATCAGATCGCGCTCGACGGTGTCGGGTTCCAGCTCGATACGTCGGCGTTCTTGTTCGCGGCCAGGGCTGGTCATGACAACTCCGGCCAGGGGGAGGGTACTTGCTCATTCACGGAACTGATGAGGGCGTTCAGGTCGATGCGCACGAGGTCGACGTCCGCGATACGCAAGGTGATGTCGCCGGCCAGGACGACCCCGCCCGCCAGCAGCCGGTCGAGAAGGTCCACCAAGGCGATCTCACGCCGCTCGACCACCGTCATCGTGCCTCCTCGCCGTTGTCGCCGGCCATGTCGGTGAAGGAGTATCCGGCCCAGGGGCCGGTGAGTTCGACGCGCAGCCCCGGCTCACCGTTCTTCAGCGCGCCGACCTGCTCCCCGAACTGCTCCGCCGCCTCACGATCCACCAGGTAGGACGCGTTGAGGATGTTGCGGCCCTCGGTCCGGGCGAGTTCCGGGCTCTGTGGGGTGTGCGTCCGAGTGGCGACGGAACTTCCCGTCAGCCCTTCGTGCAGCTGTTGCGAGAAACGCTCGGCACGCCGCAGGGCCGCCTCACCGGCGGTGCGTTCGGCGCGGCGCCGACGCAGGTAGTCCCGGCCCGAGGCGGCGGAGCCGGTGGCCTTCTCGGGATCGGCCTGGTCCGCGTACACCTTGACGCCCCACTCGAGCCGCCCGGCGAGCCGGTCGAGACCGGCCCGGAAGCGGGCACCTTCCTGCTCCGGCATCGCCCGTACACCGCTGTCGTCGCGGATGACGGTGGCCAACCGGAGGGGGAGCGGGCCGGTGACCGTGGCAAGGGCGGCGATCACGTTCTGGTGGGCGCGAGCCGTCACGGCGAGCCACTCCAGATCCTCCAGATGGGCGCGGGGCGGCGCCTCGGCGAAATCCCGCTCCGGCACGTGCGCGACGACCGCGACGAGCCCGTCGTGCTCCAGCTGCCGGGGCCGGGTGCCTGCGGCACCGACAAGTTCTGCCTGAAGCGGAGCGGTGAGTGGTCGGCAGACGGCGTACACGTACCGCAGGTCGTCCATCGACGTCATGACGGGCCCTTCTCCCTCTCTCCCCGGAATTCCTCCAGCTCGACCAGGCGCTCTTTCAACTCGGCGTTCTCGCGAGCGAGTTCCCGGCGCCGGGCACCCGACGACAGGGCTGGATCGTCCTCCCACCAGTCGATGCCCATCTCCTTCGCCTTGTCGATCGAGGCCACGATCAGGCGCAACTTGATGGTGAGCAGTTCGATGTCGAGCAGGTTGATCCGGATGTCACCCGCGATGACGATCCCCTTGTCGAGGACGCGCTCCAGGATGTCGGCGAGGTTGGCCCCGCCATCACTTCGGTACGGATCGGGGAAACCGCTCGCGGTGGTCATCGGCGGGCTCCGCTCACGGCACGGCGACGCCGCGGCGCCGGCTCCTCCTCCTTCTCCTCCTCGGGCTGGTCCTCGTACCGATCCTCTTCTTCCTCGTCCTCGTACCGCTCCGGCTCCTCGTCGTCCTCGAACTCCTCGAAATGCTCCGCGTCGTCGGCTTCGTAGTAGGAGCCCTCCTGGCCCTCGTCCTCGGTCTCGGCATCCTCCGGCTCGGCGTTCTCGTCGCGGCGCTCTTCCTCCTCGTACGCGCCCTCGTCCTCGTCCGCCTCGCCCTCGAACCCGTCCGACGGCGTACCGCTGTCCTCCTGCGTCCGCTGTTCCTCCTCGGCCACGGCGTCCTCATGACTGGTGACGACCTCACCGTCACGGATCTCCCCGCGCCAGCCGTCACTCGCCTCACCGCGCAGCGTCACGAAGCGGGCGTAGTGCTTGAGGTCGAGACGCGCCCTGCGGCCCTGGGCACGCCAGATGTTGCCCGTCCTCTCGAACAGACCCTTGGGGTAGTACTCGATGACCAGCAGCACCCGGGTCAGCTGGTCGGCGAGCCGGTGAAAGGACACGACGCCCTTGGTCGTGCCCTTGGCGCCCTCCGATGTCCAGGAGATCCGGTCGTCGGCCACCTGCTCGGTGGTGTGAGCCTTCCAACTCCGGCTGGACCAGAAGACCTTGAGCTGCCAGTCGGAGGTCACGTCGTCGGCGCGGTTCGCGTTCTTGACACCCCGCGCGAACGTGGAGAACTCCTGATACTGCGTCCACTGGTCGTACGCGGTCCGCAGATCGACGCCCACGTCGATGAACTCCATGATGACGGTGGGCTTCTTCCCGGCGCCGCTCTTGCGCTTGCCCTTGCCGCCGAGGTTCTTGAACGCTCCGACGACGTTGTCCTTGAGGTGGCTCGCGCCCAGCTCGACGGCGCTGCGCAGCGGGCCCTTGCCTTCGGCGATCTTGCGGCCGCCGTCGAGCGCGAGCTTGGCGAAGCCCGGGCTGTTGCCCTCGGCGATGTCGTTCAGCTTGACCGTCGTCTCGCCCAGCTTGCGGCCCGTACCGACGAGTATCCGTTCGGCCTGCGCCATCAGATAGCTCTGCAGTTCGGATTTGAGATGGTCGGCGGCCTGGCTCTTGGCGATGCCGTTGAGCGCCTTGGTCGGGGAGTCAGCCACGGCCACGGCCTCCCTTCGAGGCGCGGGTCGCGCTGCCCGCGGTCTTCGGGGCGGTCCGGGTCGCCTTTTTGGCGCCGTTGGCCGCAGCCTTGTCCGCCGCGGGCCGCTTGGCGGCGTCCTTCTTGGCTGGTGCCCTCTTCGTCGCGGAGCTGCGCGCGCCTCCGCCACGGCCGGGACGGCTGCGGTCCTCGCGGTCGTCGCCCGTTTCATCGGAGTTCCGGGCCGGGGCACGGTCGTCCTCGTAGCGAGCCTCGTCCTCGTACCGATCGTCGGACGGCTCGTCGTCACGGTCACGGCCGCGGCCCGTCACGAGTCCCGTCGCCCGCTCTCCCGCGTCACGCACGTCGTCGACATCCGGGGAGACTCCCGCGATGCGGTCCTGCACGCCCTGGGTGCGGCTGTGCAGGCGGCCGGCGAGGCCCTCGATCTGCCGCTCGACCAGCGCGCCCGTCGCCGCGGTCCCGACGCCGCGAAGATCCTGTCGGAGCTGGTCGCCGATCTCCTTGAACTGGGGATTGTTCTCCAGCTGTGTTGTCACCAGATCGGCGATGGCGCGCGGGCTCAACTTCAGCCGTTTGCCCGCGACCATCGTGCCGACGGCGAACGCCAGTTTCATCTTCTTCGTACGTCCGAGGACGTAACCGGCCCCTACCGCGAGGCCGAGCGCTGCTCGGTTCACTTTCCCTCCAGCCGATCGAGGAGCTCGTCCTCGATACGGTCGAATGTGGTCTGGTCGATTTCGCCCGACGTCAACTGCTCTTCGAGCCTTGCCAGTTCGGCGCGAATCACCGCCGGGTCGTAGTACTGCCGCTCGGCCTCCGTGAGTACCTGCCTCATCACCCACAGCGACCCGCGCACCGGCGCCAGCGGCAGCAGCGCAACCTCCGTGATCAACCCCACGGGATCACCCGGTCTCCGCCGGCTCCGCCGGGCCCGGCTCCACGAAGCTGTACGGCGGCAGTGGGCCATTGGCGGTCAGGACGAGATGCGGATGGGACCGGCGTACGTCCTCCAGCGCGGAGACGAAGTGCTCGGCGGCCTTCCTGTCGACGAGGAACGAGACGTTGGCGAGCCAGCCTGTGCTGTCCGGTCCCGTCGACACCGCCTCCGCCGCCGGGGCCAGCAGATGCTGCAGCTCGACGGCGTCCTCCGCCTCGCGGGCCTGCACCGCGGCCACGACCATCTCGCCGAGTCGTAGCCGGTCCTCATAACTGCCCCCACCGGCCTGCCGATTGGCCTCGGCCAAGGTGCGCAGATCGGAGTCCTCGGTCATCACCAGGTGCAGCACAGCCTCTTCGTCATGCTGCGCCTTGACGTTGTACTCGACCTTGCCCTCCAGCGCCCGCAGTCGTTCCTGATAGTGCTCGGAGCGCTCGGCGAGCACGGCAGCGACCGCCTGGTCGTCGGGGGCGAGGCTGCCGAACCGCATCGGCAGCACAGCGCCGCCACCCGCCTCGGACAGTACGTTCTGGTGGGCGAGCAGATCGCGGCGCTTGGGCCGCAGATCGTCGGGGGCGTCGCTGATGATCGCCGCCAGGGGGCCCTGCTTGACGAGCCGTATCTCGCGCGAGGGTTCGCCGACGCCGCCCATTCCGTCGGGCAGTGAGGGGTGCTCCACGCTCGCTATGCCGTAGATGTACGTGCTGCTCACTCCGACTCCTCCCCCCGGCGGCTCGGGGCGGCCCGGCGGGTGCGCTTCGGCTCGGCCTGGCCCTCCTCGCGGGCCTGCTTGAAGGCGTCGGAGACGGTCTGCGCGGCTCCGGACAGCGCGCCCTTGGTCTTTCCGCGGGCACCCGACTCGGTGACTTCGCCCAGGAGGTCGGGCAGGCCCGGGTTGCGGTGCGGACCCGCCTCCAGGTCGAGCCGGTTGCACGCCTCCGCGAAGCGGAGATACGTGTCGACGCTGGCAACGACGACGCGGACGTCGATCTTCAGGATCTCGATCCCGACCAGGGATACGCGGACGAAGGCGTCGATGACGAGGCCGCGGTCCAACACGAGTTCGAGTACGTCGTACAGTCCGCTGGTGCCGCCACCGCCACCTGATTGCTGTGCGGGGACAACGGTCATGAAGCTGTTCCTCCCTGCTCTGTGTCTGTGTGGAAAGGGGGGTCGCCTACCGGCCGCCGGCCTTGTGGGGCTCGGACCGCCCTCGTTCGTAGCGGCGGATGCGCCGGTAGGCCGTGAGCACGCCTTGCGGATCCAGACTCACGCGGTAGCTCGCCAACAGGCTCATGGTGTCGGGGACGCGGGCCACTTCGAGAACCTCGATCTCCAACTCCCAGCCCTCGGGGGTCCGTTCGAAGGACGACACGCTCTCCGCGGTCATGCCGGTGAACTCCGCCAGCTGGGCACGTGCGTCGCGCAGTACCTGCATCGGGCTCGGCGTGTTTCTCACATCGTCAGGCGATTCATCGTTTTGTTCGTTCTTCCTCGTATTCGTCATGGCATCCTCGTTCACCGAGTCACCTCACGAGCACTGGCCAAACCTGCAACTCCCCAGTGCTGTAGGCGCATTGGTTCGCCGGGGCGGCGGTTGGAGCGGTCGGAGGGGCGGCAGAGGTCCGTGCCGGTCGCCGGAGGTCTTGGTGACCGTGCCCTGTGCGGTACGCCGACTGACCGATGCGGTGAGGATCCGCGGCGTGGCGCAAGGCGGGTGGAGAGCACTGATTGGCGCGGCGCGGGGCGAGCGCCTTGTGTCGGGGAGCGGCTGGGACCCTGCATCTGGGGTTGCTGCCTCACAGCCATGGACGGCGCCGTGACGGCTGGAGCCTTCCCGAAAGGTGGGAGATCCTGCGAAGTCGCGTTCATGGCAGGAGCCACCGTGACGCTGTGCTCCGTTCCGGGTCGCTCGGCACGGGGTGACGACCGCCCTGTGCCGAGCGTTCCGGCGGGGGTGCCACTCCATGCGCGCGTACGCACGTGAGCCCCCGCCACACATCGAGTCCAGGAGGACCCACTGTGCGACAGGGGTCCGGGGAGCCGGGATGCCGTTGCCGAGCGGGGCACGCGGACGGGCTCAGGCCTCCGGTGGCTGAGGCGGCATCGGAGGAGCCGTGGGCACGGCCGGCTTCTCCTCGCGCGCCGCAGTGCGCAAGGCGTACGCCGCGACGCCCAGCACCACGGCGATCACGAGCGCCGCTGCCCAGTCCGGCATGCCGAGTGCCAGCACGAGCCCGAGCGCGAGGGACACCGCCGCCCCGGCGTAGAGGGCGGCCGCTGCCGCACCCGAGTACAGCGCTGCTTTGCGCCGCCGTTTGCGCGTGCTTTCCCGTACGGCCTGGGCCAGTTCGGCCCGGAGCGCCTCCCGGACAGCCCGCGTGACCTGTCCGGTCAGTTCGTCGGTCAGTCGTTGGTCGATGCGTTCCATGGGCCCCCGGGTACCCAAGGGTCGGACGTCGTAACGAGGCCGCTCGGCCCACCCCGCGGCACGGGCGAGCATCGCGGTAGACATGGGCAAAGTGGCGTGGTGGGAGGGGAGTTGGGCGGTTCGGGTACTTCGGCACCGATGTGCGGAAGGAGGCCGCAGCCCGGGAGTGACCTCGGGCGTCGTCGTCCTTGCGGCCGACGTGGCCGAGACGCGTGTGAGGCCGGGCGTCCGTACGCCCGGCCTCACACGCGTCTCGTATCTCCTCGGGGGACGACTGCGCCCACTTCGCGACGCCGAACCCGGCGCGGACGAGTGCCGCGCCGGGTTCGGCCATCGGTCCTGAAGCAGGCGCCGAGCAGACCTCAGAGGCGCCCGCCCGTGGCGCGGGTCAGCGGCCCCTGACCGCGCTTGGCGCCCGCCCTGCCGAGTCCGTAGGCCCCGGCCAGTGCGGCTATCAGGCCGCCTCCGGCACCCACCACTATCGCCTGGTGATGACGGACGGCGGTCCAGGCCGTCGAGGCGATCCGTACCGAGCGGCCCGGCACGGTCGACAGGAAAGCGCCGCTTTCCTTGGCCTTGGTGCCGATGGCGGTGACGCGGCTGGTGGTCGCGTCGGCCGCGTCAGAGGCAACCGACGTGGCGCCGCCGACGGCCTGTGTCGCCGCGGTGCGGGTCTGCCGCCCTGCCGACTGTGCCGCGTTCCCGGGCCTGTTGTTCTTTCTGGTGGATCCCGTGCTCTTCGCGGTCGTGTCGTTCTTAGCGCTTTCAGCCATGTGTTCCGTGTAGCCCGCTTCCCGTCGGCGAAACGTGGTTGTGGGTTACGGGAATCTCGACAACACCCTCCTTGCGCTCAGGGGGTTCGGTCGCAGTGCTGTGCCCGGGGCATGCTCACAGGCCGTTCGTCCGTTTCGCCTCCTCCTCGTCCTCCTCGTCCCATGCCCGCGTGTCTCGGGGTTCGATGAACGGCTCGGCCTGTTCCGGATGACCTCCGGCCATGGCACGCTGCCGGGCCATTTCCGCGTCGAACTCCAGGCCCAGCAATATCGCGAGATTGCTCAGCCACAGCCAGACGAGAAAGACGATCGCGCCGGCCATGGCCCCGTAGGTCTTGTTGTAAGAGGAGAATCCCGCGGCATAGAAGGTGAATCCGGCTGACGCGACGAGCCACACCAGCAGGGCGAGGAACCCGCCCGGGGTGACCCAACGCCAGCCTCGCCCCTTGACGTTGGGCGTCGCCCAGTAGAGCAGGGCGATCATGAGTACCAACAGCACCGCCAGCACCGGCCACTTGACCACGGTCCAGATCATGAGCGCGGTGTCGCCGAGGTGGAGCAGGTCTCCCGCTTGTCGCGCGATGGCTCCGGTGAAGACCACGATGAGCGCACTGAACAAGGCCAGCACCATGAGCAGGATCGTCAGGCCGACACGCAGCGGGAGAACCTTCCAGAAGGGGCGTCCCTCCGGTACGTCGTAAATCTGGTTCGCCGTCCGGACAAAGGCTCCCACATATCCCGAGGCCGACCAGACCGTCAGGACCAGCCCGACCACGGCCATGATGGAACCGATGCCTGCATTACCCCGTAGTTGGGTCACGGTTGTGGTGAGAATGTCCCGGGCGGGGCCGGGGGCCAGCGTCTCGAAATTGTCCAGCAATTTCTGGGTGACCTTCTCTCCCGCGGCACCCAGGAGCGACACCAGTACGAGCAGGGCGGGAAACAGTGAGAGCACACCGTAATACGTCAGCGCTGCCGCACGATCGACCAGCTCGTCCTTCTGGAACTCCCGAAAACTGCGTTTGAGCACCGCGATCCATGCGTGTGTGGGCAGTTCGGCCGGAGAGTCGGGTGCCGTCCGCTCGACTTCCTGCGTCGGACCGAAATCCTCCGGACCGTTCTGCTTCGCTCCGCGCTTCGCTGCGGAGTCTTCCGTGCTCTTGTGATCCCACATGCCCTACGCGTGTCCCTCCTGAGCGCAGCCACGCATGCGTCCCGGACGCGGGTCCTCGGTGTGGCGTAGATACGCCGTACATCCTCGATGCCGCCCGCGTGCGGGGGCCGGCTCCGGGAACGAGGAGTCCCTTGCGGCACGACTCCCGTTGTCGCGTTCGAGCCGCGGCACGAGCGGCGCCCTACGGAGGTCGGTCATGCCGCAGCTCAACGGATTGCACGACTTCGGCGCCCTGCGCTTCGGACACCAGGCCGAGATCCGGCGCGACGCCGTGGAAAGCGTTCGCGACGCGGTGCGGGAGAGCGACGTACGCGACCTCTACATCGTGATCCACGGAGCGCACAACGACGAAGCGGTGACACGGTCCGTCGACGAGGCGTTCGGGAAGCTGCTCGCGGACGTGTGGGGGCGGTCCGCGGACCGGGCGGGGGTGCTCGGTGTGCACTGGTCGTCGTTGTGTTTCAGGGACGAAGGGCTGCCCCTCGACGAGGCAGGGGCGAAGGGAGCCAGCGGCGAGGGGCCGGGCATCACACCGGCGTTGAGAGAGGACCTCTTCCGCGCGCTGCCCGACAGCGAGGGTCAGTTGACGGAGATCCTTGCTCTGCTCGACGAGCGCCCGGCCCGTGAGTCGGCGTTCGACAGTCTGGGCTCCGCCCTGCGGAGTCTGGCGGAGATCCCGCTGCAGGACCCGCTGGCCGGGTTCGCGGCGGACACCCGTGCCGAAGTGGTGCCGCAGACCGATCCGTTGATGCTGTTCGAGGACACGCGGACGATGTGCGCCGAATTCGCGGGCGCGCTGAACGACGTACGCCGCTCATTGGAAGAGAGGTCCGGAAAACCCGCACGGCACGAGTCCGGCATCGGCGAATCCGCCGTATCGGAGGAGGGCACGCTCCTGGAGAGCCGGGTGACCGGTCCGCGTCCGGCGCAACCGCCCAGTGAGCGGGTGCGTAGAGTCGGAACGACCGACGGTGGGCATGCGGCGGGGTACGGGCGCGCCGCGCAGGACCACGCGGAACTGTGGGACGGGGCCCACGAACTCTTCCGTCAGGTGATCCGGCATGTGCTGCGCCGCCGGGCGGGGTTGGTGGGGCAGGAGGGCTTCGGCCCCATTCTGCCGATGCTCGTGGAGGGCTCCGACGTACGCCTCCACGTGATCGGTCATGGTCTGGGCGGGCGCCTCGCGGGGTTCGCCCTGCGCGGTCTCGAGGTGAGCCCCTCGGAACCGGTGCTGTTGGATTCCCTCACCTTGCTGCAAGGGGAGATGTCCCATTTCGCGTTCGCGGGCAGCCTGCCTCAGCAGGTCACGGGCCACGGGGCGTTGTGGGGTCTGCAACGGCTGGTACGGGGACCGCTGATCTGCACGTTCTCCCATCTCGACTTCCACCTGGGCGTGATGTACCCACTGTCGGCCCAGATGATCGGCGACTCGTCGGGACTCGTCAGCACCTCGCGTAAATGGGGGGCGCTCGGTTTCGACGGCGTTCAGGGCGTCGACGGACCAGCACCGATGACCTTGCGCGACGCGACGGAGCAGCAGTCACTGATGCAGGAGTCACAGGCGGTGACGTACCTGAACGTGGACGCCTCCGAGGTCGTCCGGTGCGACGAGCTGCCCATGGGGGGACATCACCACGTCTTCCATCCCCAGGTGGGGCGGTTGCTGTGGCTGGCGGCCCAGCGGTAGGGCTTGAGGCTCGGCGGGCTGATCAGCCCGGCCAGACGCCCGTCAGCCGCTTCGTGGTGCGCGCGCCGCCGCGTTCGACGGCCGCCCGCACCACGGCGAAGACGGCACCCTGCAGAGCGGCGGCGAACAGGATCTCCTGCCAGCCGCGGTCCTCGTCCGTGGCATCGGGGGCGTCGTCCTCGTGGCCGAGCCGCTCCCACACCTTCTGGAAGACGAGGCCGGCCGCCGCGCCGGACGCCATACCGAGCACCAGTCCGACCGGCTTGTAGGCGATCTTCACTGCATTCACCGGTGTCTCCTTTCCCGCGCCTCGCCAACAGGGCGAACGCGCTGCTCGCCCTCGAGGCCGTGATCATGAGGGTCTTTCAGGTGGTGTCGCGACCGCGTGCCCCGCGCCCGGAGGGGCAAACCGGCACGGATCCATCGCAGCGCAGAGACCTTTCGCCGGTACTGCGGCGCCGTCGTGGCGGAGCTCTCTCGTTGCCCCGGATACGGGCTGTGATGCTGGAAGTCGCCGGTCGAGCGGGTCCGCTGGAGACTCGTACCGAGCCGTGAGTGCCGGAGGAGCGATGGCTGCTCGCAACCGGATCCTTGGCTGGCCCGCCTGTCGCCGGTTCACCGGGTCCGACCCGCTGGGGCGGGGCTCGGCCGCGATGTCGCCCCGTAGCAAGAGCCTGCGACCCCGGTCGAACTGCGTGGGGGTGCGTACCGCATCCGAGTACCCATGCAATTCAGCACATACCCCAGGAACTGAGTGTCGCGTTCCCGGTCGCCGGAGGCCGATCCCTCGTCCTCGACCGTGAAGGCATGCGCCGGCGCCGCAGGCAGGGCCGTCACATCGTTCGGCGTACTTTGCGCGGTCACGGACACGGAGCCATCGATCCTGCTGGTCGTCGGCGCGGGAGCTGAGGCCGGCCCGTCGGTCCCGCCGGAGGAGGCCTCGAACTCGGCGGTCCAGACGCTGGTGGGCGCGCCGGTGGCCGCGGGTGGGTCCGAGGTGGGGGAGCGGTCCGGAGGGCGGGCGTCGTACTCCATTCCATGGCAGGGGCCAGGAAATCCTGGTTCAGGATCCCTCCGCGCGGAGCGGTGCGAAAGTCCTGGCAAAGGGCAGCAGCCCGCCCTTAACTCGACGGTATGGGGTACTCGCGCCCTCATCCACAGCATCGACAGGGCCGGGCGTCGCCTCTGACCGGCCCGCAGAGTTCAGAAGGATGGAGGTGGCGGTCGTGTCGAGTACCCAGTCGCCCGATGCCGGACCCGGCCAGGGCAAGAAAGTCGCCGGCCAGGAACCAGTGAGCGAGTTGGTTCAGCGGGCTTCGCAGCAATTGTCCGAGCTTGTGCGAAGCGAGCTGAGGCTGGCGCAGGCGGAGATGAAGCAGAAGGGCAAGCACTACGGCAAGGGGGGCGGCCTGTTCGGCGGTGCCGGCATCGTCGGCTTCCTGACTCTGCAGGCGCTGGTCGTCACGGCCATTGCCGCGCTGGCGGTGCCGCTGCCTGTGTGGACGGCCGCGCTGATCGTCACCGCTGTGCTGGCTGTGGTCGCCTCAGTTCTGGCAGTGATCGGCAAGAAGCAGGTTGCCCAGGCCGCGTCCCCAGCACCCACACGGACGATCGAGAACGTCAAGGCCGATGTAGCCACGATCAAGGAGAGTGCGCACCGATGACCCAGCCGCCTCACGATGAGCCGACCGCATCGACCACTGACGAACTGCGCGAACAAGTTGAACAGACCCGGGCCGGGCTCGGAGAGACGGTCGAGGCGCTCGCGGCGAAAGCCGATGTCAAGGCACGAGCCCAGGAGAAGGCTGCGGACGCCAAGGAACAGGCAGCCATGAAGGCCCGCGGACTGAAGGAGCAAGCCACGGTCAAGGCCGGGGAACTGGAGACGAAAGCCGCCGAACTGCTTCAGCAGGCGCAGGACAGGGTGCCCGATTCGGTGAAGGACAAAGCGTCCCGGACAGCCGAGCACGCCCGGGCGACGACAGCCCGGGTCGGACAAGTCTGGGACGAGAAGGCGCCCGAGCCGGTGCGGGAGAGGACAGCCCAGGGGGCACGAGTGGCGCGGGAGAATCGCAGCGCGCTTCTGGCCGCGGCAGGTGTGGCGGTTGTCTGGCTGGCCTATCGCCACCGCAAGAGGTGAGTCGTGGGTTCTTCCACCCGCACGCCGCCGACCAAAGCCCTTGCGACCGCTGCCCGGTGACCCGCGCCTGAGTACGCGTACTCAGGGAGCCTGCGTCGCAGCACCCTCACGGGACCGTGGCGCGGTCCCGAGGATGAGACGGCCCCGCCCCGCTCGGAAAGAGGTAGCCATGGGTCGTCAGCTGCAGTTGCGTGCCGCCACACCGGAGGACCGCGACTGGATCCATGAACTGCGCCACCGGGTGTACGCAAGGGAGTTGGGCCAGCACGCGCCCCACCCGGCCGGGCGGCTGACCGACGGCCTCGACGGCGACAACGTCTACCTGGTCGCCGCCCGCGGCGAGGACCGGGTCGGGTTCGTGAGTGTCACGCCGCCCTGGGTGGGCCGGTTCGGCCTGGACAAGTACCTGACCCGGGACGAACTGCCGGTGCTGGACGAACCCGACGCCTTCGAGGTGCGCATCCTCACCGTCGAGCCGGGCGAGCGGTCGAGCGCGGTCGCGCCGCTGCTGATGTACGCCGCCCTGCGCTGGATCGCCTCCCGCGGCGGCCGCCACGTCGTCGCCATGGGCCGCACCGAGGTGCTCGGCCTGTATCTCGCCGCGGGCCTGCGCCCGGTCGGCCGCACCGTGCGCAGCGGCGCGGTGACGTTCGAGGTACTGACCGGCGGCGTGGGCGAGTTGACGCGCCGGGCGCTCGATCGGCACCGCGCCACCGTGGAGCGGCTGCGGTCCGCGGTCGACTGGCGGCTCGACGTACCGTTCGCCCCGGGCCCGGACGGCTGCGAGCACGGCGGCGCCTCCTTCACCGCCGTCGGCACCGACTTCCGTACCCTGCACCGCCGCCGGCAGATCGTCGCGGCCGACGTCCTGGACGCCTGGTTCCCGCCCGCGCCCGGGGTCCGGGCGGCACTCACCGACGACCCCGGATGGCTGGCCCGCACCTCACCGCCGACCGGCGCCGAGGGCCTGGTGGCCGAGATCGCGGCGACCCGCGGACTGCCGGAGACCACGCTCGCCGTCGGCGCCGGATCGTCCGACCTGATCTTCCGGGCCTTCGGACAGTGGCTGACCCCCGACAGCCGGGTGCTCCTGATGGACCCGGGCTACGGCGAGTATGCCCACGTCACGGAACGCGTGATCGGCTGCCGCGTGGACCGGCTGCGGCTGCGCCGCGCCGACGGCTGGCGGATCGACCCGCAGCGGCTCGCCGCGACCGTCGCCACCGGCCGCTACGACCTCGTGGTGGTCGTCAACCCGAACAACCCCACCGGACTTCACGCGCCCGCCGCCGAACTGGGCGCCGTGATCGCCGCGGCACCCGCCCGCACCCGCTGGTGGATCGACGAGGCGTACCTCGGCTACGTGGACGAGGCCGAATCGCTCGCGCCGCTCGCCGCGACCGACCCCCGCGTCGTCGTCTGCACCTCGCTCTCCAAGGCGTACGCCCTGTCCGGCGTGCGGGCCGCCTACCTGGTGGCCGAGCCGGATACGGCCCAGCGGCTGCGGCGCTGGACGCCGCCCTGGCAGGTGAGCCTGCCCGCGCAACGGGCCGCCGTGGAGGCGCTGCGCGACCCCGCGTACTACGGCGAACGCCGGCGACGGACGCAGGTCCTGCGCCGCCGACTCGCCCTGGAACTGGCCGAGTTGGGGGAGAGCGTGATCGTCGAGGAAGGCGTGGCGAACTTCCTCAACGTGACCCTGCCCGCCGACGGCCCGAGCGCCGCGCAGCTCGTGGCCGAGTGCCGACGCCACGACGTGTACCTGCGCGACCTGTCCCCGCTCTCCGCGCTCTACGAAGGGCGCACCCTGCGGATCGCCGTGAAGGACACCGCGGACAACGCCCGCGTCGTGGCCGCCTGCCAGGCCGCCCTGGACGTGCTCCTGCCACCGGTACCCCGCCCGGCCGTGCTCGCCGCCGGATGCGCGCGGTGACATCGGTCGCTTCCCTGGCACCCTGGCTCGGCGGCGCGCTGGCCCTCGCGGGCGTCGCCGTGGTCGCGTCGCGGCGCCGCGAACTGATGATCCGGTGGTGCGCGTGGGCGGTCGGCGTGCCCCTGATCACCGGCGCTTTTTGGCTGGGGCAGCCGGGCGCCGCGGCCGTCGCGGGCGCGGCCGCACTGATCGCGGCCCTCGAACTCGGCGGACTGCTGCGCCTGCCCCGCTCTGACCGGGCGGTACTCGCCGCCGCCCTCACCGGCGTGATCCTCACCGCCTGGCTCACGCCCGGGCAGCTGCCGCGCGCGGTCGCGGCCGGGGCCCTCGCGGTCGCCGCGGTGCCGCTCCTGTCCGGCGACGCCGACCACGGCCTGCGCCGCGTCAGCGGTGGACTGCTGGGCCTCGCCTGGCTGAGCGTCCTGGCGGCACTCGTCCCGCTCGGCGCCGACGGGCTCGCCCTGTTCGTCGCGGTCTCGGTCGCCGACATCACCGCCTACTTCGCGGGACGGCGGCTCGGCGGACCCCGCCTGTCACCGCTGTCCCCGGCCAAGCGGTGGAGCGGCACCCTGGCGGGCGCAGCGACCGGCATCGGAACACTCGGCGTCCTCGGCGCGGCGAGCTGGCAGGCGATGGTCGCCGTCGCGGTCGGCGGACCGGCGGGCGACCTCGTCGAATCCATGGTCAAGCGCGGTACGCAGGTCAAGGACGCGGGCCGCTGGCTGCCCGGCTCCGGCGGCCTCCTGGACCGCGTCGACTCCCTGCTGGGCGCGCTGGCGGTGCTGGTCGTGCTGGGCTGAGTCCGCGGTGCCGCGGGTACGCTGCGGGACAGGAGGTGGGACATGCGCGACGACGCGGACCCGGGACTCTTCGGACCCGACTCGGTGACCTGGCAGGTCCACTCCGACCCCATGATGTGGGTCGCGGGCATCCGAGCCCTGTACTTCCAGGCACTGCACCCCCGCGCCGTGCGCGGCGTCATGCAGAACTCCGACTTCCGGCGCGACGCCTGGGGCCGGCTCATGCGCACGGCGAGCTTCGTCGGGACGACCACGTACGGCACCACCGAGACGGCCGAGAAAGCCGGCGCGCGCGTCCGCAGGATCCACAGCCGTCTGAAGGCCACCGACCCGGACACCGGCGAACAGTACGGCGTCGACGAACCCGCCCTCCTGCTGTGGGTGCACTGCGCCGAGATCGACTCGTACCTCCACGTCGCGCGCCGCTCCGGCTTCCGGCTCACCGACGCGCAGGCCGACCGCTATATCCACGAACACCGCACCAGCGCCCGCCTCGTCGGCCTCGACTCCGACGAAGTGCCGGGAAGCCAGGCCGAGATGAGGGAGTACTTCGAGAAGGTGCGGCCCGACCTGGCCACGGGACCCGAGGCCCGCGCCGTCGACGACTTCCTGCAACGCCCGCCGACCCACCCGCTGTTGACACCCGCGCGTGCGGTGCTCTGGCGGCGCGTGGCGAACCTCGCGTACGCGTCCCTGCCGCCGTACGCCCACACGCTCTACGGCAGGCCCGCTCCCGCCCCGGCCGTCGTCACCCGTCGCCTGCGCGCCACCGGCACCGCGCTGCGCTGCGTCCCCGACCGTGTCCGCTGGCAACTGCCCCCGAAACACATCCTGCGCGCCATGGCACGACTCGGTCCCGACGCGCGCCCCGCCCCGTACAAAGTCGGGAGATGGGTAGCCATACTGGACTAGGGCCTGGCGACGCGCACTCCCGTCGGCAGGGCCGGCCGGGGAGGGCGCGGGCGAGCTACGGGGGCGAAGGCGGGACATGCCGGAGTCGGGGGAGACGCGGGACGACATCAGGCTGATCCACGGGCGGTACCGACTGCTCGACGTGATCGGCCGCGGGGGAATGGGCGAGGTGTGGCGGGCGCGCGACGAGTCGCTCGGGCGGCACGTCGCCGTCAAGTGCCTCAAACCGCTGGGGCCACAGCGCGACCAGTCCTTCACGCGGGTGCTGCGGGAGCGCTTCCGCAGAGAGGCCCGGGTCGCCGCGGGCCTCCAGCACCGCGGCATCACCGTCGTCCACGACTTCGGTGAGTACGAGGGCATCCTCTACCTGGTGATGGAGCTCCTGGAGGGCAAGAACCTGAGCCAGCTCCTGGAGGACAACCGGCACCACCCGTTCGCGGTGGACGAGGTCGTCGACGTCGCCGACCAGGTCGCCTCCGCCCTCGCGTACACCCACGAACAGGGCATCGTCCACCGCGACCTGAAACCCGCGAACATCGTCCGGCTCGGTGACGGCACGGCCAAGATCTGCGACTTCGGCATCGCCCGGCTCGGCCATGACATCGGCTTCACCTCCCGGCTCACCGGCACCGGTATCGCGATGGGCACCCCGCACTACATGTCGCCCGAGCAGATCGGCGGCACCCACGTCGACCAGCGCAGCGACCTGTACTCGCTGGGCTGCGTCCTGTACGAGATCGCCACCGGCGCGCCGCCGTTCGACCTCGACGACGCCTGGGCCGTGCTCGTAGGGCACCGCGACACCCCGCCCGAACCGCCGCGCGGCCACCGCCCCGACCTGCCCGGCTACGTCGAGCGGATCATCCTCGACCTGCTCGCCAAGGACCCCGACGAACGACCGCGCGACGCAAAGGAGTTGGGGCAGCGCATCACCGCGGGACGCGCTGGACGCGCGACGTACGTGCCCACCGTGCGCGCCGCGCAGGTCGTGCCGCACCCCGCGACCCGGGTCGTGAGCGAGCGGCCGGCCCCGCGCGAGCCGCGCCTGCCGTCCTGGACCCGCGGCATGACCACCGGGCACAAGGCGACCGGCGGCTCCGGCCTGCGTGCCACCCCGCCCGACGCGGCGTCCGGCCTCTCCGGGGACTGGGTCCCGCGCCCCGCCGTCCCGGCCGGCCCTCGCGCGACACCCGCGGAACCGGTCGAACGCCCCACGCCCGCACCGGAGTTAGTGGCCAATCTCGCCACCCGGCACAACGCCGGGCTCAGTCTCGGCAGGCTCGGCCGCTGGGCCGAGGCGGGCGAGGTGCACCGGGCGGTCGCCGCCGAACGGGAGCACGCGCTCGGCCCCGACCACGCCGACACCCTCGCCAGCCGCTACGAGGTCGCCTTCACCCTCAGCCGCACCGGCCGCGCCGCGGACGCGCTGCGCGAGTACCGGCGCGTCGTGGACGGCCGTGAGCGGGTGCTCGGACCCGATCATCCGGACACGCTCGGCGCGCGCCAGGAAGTGGCGTACGTCCTGGGTAAGTTGGGTCGCCACTTCGAGGCCCATCAGGCCTACACGGCGGTGCTGGCTTCCCGCGAGCGCGCGATGGGCCCCGACCATCCCGACACCCTGCGCTGCCGCCACAACCTCGCCTTCAACCTCAGCCGTCTCGGTCGCCTGGAGGACTCGTACCGGATGGCCGGCGAGGTGGCGGCCGCCCGCGCCCGCGTCCTGGGCCCCGACCACCCGGACACCCTGGTCACCCGCTGCGAAGTCGGCTACACGCTGGGCCAGTTGGGCCGCTGGAACGAAGCCCTGCGGGCCTACCGCGAGGTCGCCCGGGCCAGGGCCCACGCCCTCGGCCCCCAGCACCCCGACACGCTCGCCGCCCGCTACGAGGTGGGGATCAGCCTCGGACGCCTGGGCCGCAGCTCCGAAGCCCTCACCCTGTACCGCGACCTGATCGACGACCGCACCCGCGTCAACGGCCCCGACGACCCCGAGACCCTGCGCGCCCGCCACGGCCTGGGCGTCAACCTCGGCCGCATGGCCCGCTGGGAGGAAGCGCTCGCCGAGGCCCGCGACGTCTGCGCGATCCGCGAGCGGGTCCTCGGCCCCGACCACGTCGACACCCTCATCAGCCATCGCGAGGTGGCCGTCGGTCTCGGCTGGCTGGGCCGCTGGCAGGACGCCCTGACCGAGTACCGCAAGGTGGCGACGGCCCGCGCCCGCGTTCTCGGCGAGGCCCACCCCGGCACCCTCGCCAGCCGCAACGACGAGGCGCACTGTCTGGAGCAGCTGGGCCGCGGCCCGGAGGCGGCGGACCTCTACCGAAGGGTGGCTGCCCTCCGCCGGCGTGGGTAGTAGCCCGGTCGGTGCCGGTTCTCGGAAGGAGGCCCGTGATGATCAGGTCCGCCCAACGGACGGAACGCGTCGCGGTCGTCGGGGCAGGTGTCGTCGGGGCCTGCGTGGCGTGGAACCTGTCCCGGCAGGGTGCCGAGGTGGTCCTCATCGACGCGGGCCGGCCGGGGGAGGGCGTCACCAACTGGTCGTTCTCGTGGGCCAACGCCAGTAACAAGACCGTGACCAGGGCCTACTTCGACCTGAACGTCGCAGGTATGGAGGCGCACCGTGAGCTGGCAGGGACGGTCGGGCCCGACGCGTGGTGGTACCCCAGTGGCCATCTGCGCTGGGCGGACGACCCCGCGGCGGAGTCGAAGCTCCTGACCACGGCGGGGCTCCTGGCCGTCTGGGGCTACCGGACGGAGGTGCGCACGGGCGCCGAGGTGCGCCGCCGGCTCGAACCCGCCCTCGCGGTACGGGACGAGGCGGCCGTCGTGTTCTACCCCGACGAGGCCTGGGTGCACGGACGGCATCTCGTCGGCCGCCTCGTCGAGGAGGCCGACGCGTGCGGCGCCGAGTTGCGCTCCGGCACCGCGGTCCGTGACATCGGCACTGGTTCCGACGGGGGCGTTGGCAGCGTCGGCCTGGCGGACGGCACCCGTATCGACGTGGATGTCGTCGTCAACGCGGCAGGTCCCGGCGCCCACGCCGTCGCCGCACTCGTCGGACGTGAGCTGCCGATGCGGCGCGAACCCGGCGTCGTCACCAGGCTCGGCTGCGCGCGGGTCCCGGTCCACCGGGCCATGCACGCGCCACACGTCGAGATCCGCCCCGACGGCGACGGTTCGGTGGTGCTGCACAGCCGCGAGGTCGACGCGCTCATCGACACGGAGCAGGGTCCGGCGGACCTGGCCCGGCTGCTCCACGCAGAGGCCCGGCACGTCGTGCCCGAGCTCGGCGACTCCCGGATCTCACGGACACGGGTGGTCGAGCGGCCCATCCCCGCCGACGGGTTCCCCTCCGTGGGCGCGGTGCCGTCCGTGCCGGGCTACTACGAAGCCGTCACCCACAGCGGAATCACCCTCGGGCCGGTACTCGGCCGGCTGCTCGCGTCCGAGATCCTGACCGGGAAGAGCGACGACCTGCTGACCGGCTTCCACCCGGAGCGCTTCTCCGGGTGACCCCCACCCCCTGGCTGACCCGCACACCCCCGTGTTACCAAGACCCATGCCCGTACCGACTTCCGCCCGCGCCGACGTGGTCATCGTCGGCGGCGGCCACAACGCCCTGGTCGCCGCCGCCTACCTGGCCCGAGCAGGCCGCACCGTCACCGTCCTCGAACGCCTCGCCACCACCGGCGGCGCGGCCGTCTCCACCCGCCCCTTCGCCGGCGTGGACGCCCGCCTCTCCCGCTACTCCTACCTGGTCAGCCTGCTGCCCAGGAAGATCGTGCACGACCTGGACCTCGACTTCGCCGTCCGCCCCCGCACCGTCTCCTCGTACACCCCCACCGTGCGCGAAGGCCGCGCCACGGGCCTCCTGGTCGGCGGCGGAGACGACCGGACCCGCGCCTCCTTCGCCCGGCTCACCGGCGGCGACCGCGAGTACGAGGCATGGACCCGCTTCTACGAGACGACCCGCCGCGCGGCCGAACGGATCTTCCCCACTCTCACCGAGCCCCTTCCCACCCGGGCGGAACTGCGCACCCGCCTCGACGACGAAGCGGCCTGGCGGCTGCTGTTCGAGGAGCCCATCGGCGTCGGCATCGAGGAACACTTCGACGACGACCTGGTGCGCGGCGTCGTCCTGACCGACGCGCTCATCGGCACGTTCGCCGACGCCCACGATCCGGAACTCGCCCAGAACCGCTGCTTCCTCTACCACGTCATCGGCGGTGGCACGGGCGACTGGGACGTGCCCGTCGGCGGCATGGGCGCCCTCACGGACGCGCTCGCCGCCGCGGCCCGCGCGGCCGGAGCCGACCTGCGCACCGGCCACGACGTCACCGGGATCGAGACCGACGGGCGGACCGCCGAGGTCACCTACCGGACCGGCGACACCGAAGGCACGATCGCCGCCCGCCACGTCCTCGTGAACGCCTCACCCGAGCACCTGGCCCGCCTCCTCGGCGACACCCCGCCCGCCCCGGCGGAGGGCGCCCAGCTCAAGGTCAACATGCTGCTGAAGCGGCTGCCGCGCCTGAAGGACACCTCCGTCGACCCGCGCGAGGCGTTCGCCGGGACGTTCCATGTCGCCGAGGGATACGGTCAGTTGGCGGCCGTCCACGCCGAGGCCGCCGGCGGCGCGCTGCCCGAGGCCCCGCCCTGCGAGATCTACTGCCACTCGCTCACCGACCCGAGCATCCTCGCCCCCGACCTCGTCGAGCGCGGCTACCAGACCCTCACCCTGTTCGGCCTGCACACCCCGGCCCGGCTGTTCACCGCCGACAACGACGCGGCCCGCGCCGCCCTCCTCAAGGCCACCCTCGCCCAGCTCGACGCCCACCTCGCCGAACCCCTGGCGGACTGCCTCGCCGAGGACGCCGACGGCCGCCCCTGCATCGAGGCGAAGACCCCCCTCGACCTGGAACAGGACCTGCGGCTGCCCGGCGGCAACATCTTCCACCGCGCGCTCTCCTTCCCGTACACGCAAGAAGGCACGGGACCGTGGGGCGTCGAGACGGCGCACGCCAACGTCCTGCTGTGCGGCGCGGGCGCCGTCCGCGGCGGCGGGGTCAGCGGCATCCCCGGGCACAACGCCGCCATGGCGGTGCTGCGCCACTGAGAGCCACCGGCCCCGCTGCCTCCGCCCCGGCTCAGGCCGCGAACACACCCCGCAGCGCGGCGATCTTGCGCGGCAGGTCGTACTCGGCGCCTCCCTCGTGCCCGTTGTACGGGAACACCTCGATGGAGGCGGGACCGGCATAGCGGTGATAGGCGGCGAAGACCGTGGACGAAGGACACACCTTGTCCATCAGGCCGACCGAGAACCATGCCGGGCTCGTCGCCCGCGCCGCGAAGTTGACCCCGTCGAAGTACGACAGCGTCTCCATCGCCGCCTCGATCCCGAACCGGTGCCCCGAAAGGAACCGGGCGATCTCCGCGTACGGCCCGGCGTCGGTGATCTGCGAGGCGCGCCGGAAGTGACACAGGAAGGGGACGTCCGCCACGGTCGCCGCCACGTCGTCACGCAGCCCGGAGACGGCGAGCGCCAGGCCGCCGCCCTGGCTGCCGCCGAGCACCGCGACCCTCGACGCGTCGACGGCCTCGTGCTCCCTGACGGCGTCGACGGCTCGCACCGCGTCGGTGATCAGCCGCCGGTAGTAGTGCCGGTGCGGGTCCTCGATGCCGCGGGTCAGGAAGCCGGGCGACGACGAGCCATGTCCCTCCGGCGCGATGTCCGGGGTGTCGGCGACGTTCTTGCCGCCGCCGCCCTGGCCCCGGTTGTCCACCACCAGGTGCGCGTGGCCGAGCGCGCTCCACGTCAGCCACGCGTACGGGATGCCGCGGCCGCCGTTGTAGCCGATGTACTGGACGACGGCGGGCAGCGGACCCGTGCGGGCGCGCGGCAGCAGCAGCCACGCCTTCACCGGCTGCCCGCCCCAGCCGTTGAACGTCACGTCGTACACGTCCACCGTCGCGAGGCCCGTCTCGTACGGCACGAAGCGGGTTTCCAGCGGATGCCGGGCGGCGTCGTCGAGCGTCTTGCGCCAGAACGCGTCGAAGTCGGCGGGCTCCTCCGGCTCGGGGCGGTACTCCCGCAGCCGGTCGAGCGGCATGTCGAACAGCAAGGTCAGCTCCTCGAAGGGGGACGGGAAAGAGTCAGGGTCACGGTGGCGCCGTTCCGGCCGGCCGTGTCGACGGTGATCCGGGTCCCGGCGGCGGCGCGCGCGACGGTGACGCCCGGGTCGGCCCGGTGCACGTCGAACCCCCGCAGATCGAGATCGAGCACGATCCGCTCGCGCAGCTGCGTCGGGTCGCTCACCGCGACGTCGACGCGGCCGTCGCGCGGACGGACCAGAACCGATGCGGGGCCGTCCGCGGCGAGTTCACCGGCGCGCCCCGCCGCCCAGAAGTTCGCCGCGAGCAGCCCGTCCGCGGCCCGCCGCACGGCGTGCACCGTCTCCGACTCGGCGACGGCACGCACGGGCGGGGCGAGCGCGCAGCGCCGGGTCCGCTCGGCGGAGGCGCCGGGCAGCTGCAGCCAGCAGTAACCGGCCCCGGACGGAGCCGCGCCGTGGTCCTGCCACAGCGTCAGGTACGGGCGGGTGACCGGGGTGTCCGTGCCGTACTTGGTGTTGATCTCGCGCCAGGTGGCGGTGCGCTGCTCGCGCAGGGCGCGGACGGCGGTGGGGCGCGCGAAGACATAGCCGCCGGTGCCCGCCAGATGCACGCTGCGCACCCCGGTGAGGTCGCCGCCGGGCGAGGCCACCCCGTCGACGGTCAACTCGGCGTCCGCATCGCGGAGTTTGCGGTTCTCGACGACGGTCTCCACGACACCCGCGTTCGCCGTGATGCCCGAGCCGACGTGCACGATCACGTCGTCCAGGCAGAACCAGCTCTTGAGGGCCCGCAGCGAACTCCCGTAGGCCCGCAGGTCCATGCCGTACGCGCCGAGCGTCGTCCCGGGCAGCGCGGCGCCGCCCGCCCAGTCGGCGGCGCTCGTGGTGCGCTGGCCCGCCGCGTCCGCGGGGCGGGCGGCGACGACGGTGGTGCCGGGCAGCCGCAGCGGATCGACGGTCGGCCAGTAGTCCTCGCTGTAGTGGCCGAGGTCGTCGTCGTACAGCAGGACCATGCCGTCCGAGAGGTGCCAGCCGTGCAGGTTCTCGTTCTGGATGGACTCGTAGTTGTAGATCCGGCTCGAGTAGGCCGAGATGCCGAGCGTGAAGGCGGGCCGATGATGCATCGCCTTGTCCATGCGCGGAAATTGACGATGCGTCACCAAAGTGCCGCGCGGTGCGGTGTCGGAGGCGAGCAGGCGCTGCGCCGCCGCGAGCGAGGCCAGATCCGTCACGTCGAGGAAGTCGCGGTAGGTGTCCTCGGTGATCCACTGCTTGACCAGTGCGGTGAACCGGTCGGTGTCCGCCGCCGGGAGGCCGGGCAGCAGCCGCAGCACCGCCTCGATCACCGTCTGCGCCGCCACGTGCCCCTGTTTGCTGGCGCGGGCGACCTCCCGGCCGCACACCCCCGCCTGGACGTCGCCCCGGACGATCAGCGGGTCGAAGCCGTCGGTCACCCAGTGCCGCACGTTGGCCACGTCGGCGTCGGTGACCTGCCAGTCGGTGGCGTCCAGGAGATGCAGCAGCCGGGAAAGGCTGCCCAACAGCTCCTTTCCGTAGCCGCCGTTGTAGGGGTGCTTGTAGTGCTGGAGGAACGAGCCGTCCGAGTAGAAGCCCTCACCGGTGCCTTCTCCGGTGCCCGAGCCGGCGTCCTGGAAGGCGAGCACACTGTTCGCGCCGCCGCCCGAGACGTCCGACAGCGCGTCGCGCACCCGCACGAGGTCGGCGCCGTCGCCGCGCAGCACCGCGCCGACGGCGACGACCGTGCAGATCCACACACGGTTGGCGCCCGTCGCGATCTGCCGGTCGGCGCGCCACAGGTTCGGATCGGGCGTGTAGTGGCGCACGGCGTCCGTGATCCGCGTCAGACGGTCCGTGCCGAGGGCCTCGTACAGCAGCACGGCCGTGTCGTTGAGAGCCTGGGCGCAGCCGATCTCCCAGTCCCAGTCGTTGTCGAACCGCTCGTGACCGGGCCCGTAGCGGTGCTCCAGCATCCAGTCGATGCCCCGATCGAGCAGGTCGGCCAGGGTCGCGTCACCGTACTGGCTCGTGCCGGGCACGGCCCACGCGGTGGCGAGGGTGGCGAGCCGTTTGAACGAGGTGGTGACGTGGTTCGACACGCTCGTGCTGGTCAGGTCGGGCCACAGGCCGTCGGTGCGGGACGGGTCGAGGCCCTTCGCCGCGCTCACCGCCGCCCGGTCGACGCGCGAGATCGCCGCGGCGATCCGTGGTTCGGTGGTGTCGAGTCCGGTTCCGCCGGTCAGCAGGGTGTGCCAACGGGCGCGCAGGAGCGCCGTGCCGTCGTCGGCGCGGGCCGTGCCGAGGAGTGGCGTCGGCAGCGCGAGGGCGGCGAGGGCCGCGCCGGTGCCGGCGAGGACGGTGCGGCGGGTGGCGGTCACGAGGCGGCCCCGGCCGAGCACAGGGCCGTCGGGTCGTGGTCGGCGCCGTACGTGCCGACCGAGTCCCCACCCGTGTTGCCGCTCATCGTGTTGCTGCACACCGGGCCCTGGGGGGTGCGCATGACCTTGACGCCGCCGCCCGCGTTGCCGGTGATCGTGTTGCCGTAGACCTGCGTGTCCGTGCCGTCGGTGGCCGTGTCGCCGCCGAGCCTGACGCCCGCGCCGGTGTTGTCGTGGATCGTGTTGTACCGGAAGATGTTGCCGCTCCCGCGGGCGTCGAGCCCGGCCGAGCTGGGGTCGCGCTGCTGCGAACAGTCGTTGTACTCCACGTAGTTGTTGGTGGAGTTCTCCTTCACGTCGACGCATTCGTTGCCGCGTGTGGTGATCGCGTTGTGGTGGATCCGGTTGTTGCGGCTGACGTCCGGAGCCGCGTCGGGCGCCCCGTTCGCGCCCTGCTGCTCGGGCGCCGTGCCGAGGTAGATGCCCTCGCCGTTCTTGCCGCCCCCGCCGAACCGGAAGTCGGCCACCCCGCAGTCGCTGATGGTGTTGTCCGAGATGTCGGCGCCGGTCACGAGGTAGCGCAGGCGCAGGCACTCGTCGGCCGCGTTCTTGAGGGTCATGTGCGTGACGCGCAGTCCGTTCACGCCGTTGCCGGGCGTGGTGCTCATGACGTAGACGAGCTTGAGCCGGTACCCGGACACGTCGTCCGACGCCCCGTGCAGTCCGTCGACGGTGAACCCGTCGAGCACGGTCCCGTCGTGCTGCACCTGGACGATCCGGGCGTCGCCCGCCCCCTTGACGACGGCGGTCGAGGGACCGGTCAGCGTGACGTTCTCGCGGCGCGTCACGACGTCCTGCCGGTACGTGCCCGAGGCCAGGTGCACGACGGAGCCGGCCGGGGCCAGGTCGAGGGCGCGCTGGATCGTGGCGAGCGGCGCGCCCGACGACGTACCGGAGTTGGTGTCGCTGCCGGTCGGTGCGACGTAGTACGCGGATGCCGCCACGGCCGACGGGGTGGGCAGGGCGAGCACGGCCGGGACGGCGAGCGCGGCCACCAGGGCGGTGCGCACGGCGGTGGAGCGGGTGCGTCTCACGAGGAGGTCCCTTCTGGTTGCGGTGCGGCGAAGTGCAGGGCGAGCAGGACGGGCACGCTCGGCCCGAACAGCAGCGGGCCGAGCGGCACGGGCAGGGTGAGCACGACGGCGGACACGGCCGCGCCGAGCAGCGCCGTGCCACGGGCCGGTGACGCGAAGGCGAGCGCCAGAGCCCGGCGGTGCCAGGTGCTCACGTCGTCGTCGGGGGCGAGGGCGGCGTGGGCCGCCAGTGCGGTGCAGTGGACGAACAGACACGCGCCGAGCCCGGCCTGCGCGGCCAGCAGCACGAACGCGTAAGGGCTCGAACGGCCGCTGAGGAACGCGCAGTTGGCCACCAGGATCAGCGTCGCCGCGGCGGTCGGCGCGCTGTGCCGCCACAGGGCCCGCCAGTAGCGCGGGAAGGCCGCGAACGTCCCGGTGAACGACCGGGTGTCGCCGTCGGACCGCCACGCGCGCAGCGCGAACGCGAGGGCGGCCAGCGCCGGCAGCCACGTGACCACACCGAGCGCGAGCAGTGTGAACGCGGCGCCCGCGGCGGCCGGTTGGGCCACGTACTCCAGCATTCCGAGGAGCCGGCCGCGCCGGGCCGACGGCAGAGTGACCGGCACCGTCACGGCGTCATCACCGCCTCGAGCGGTCCCGTGAGCGGCTGGTCCGACCGTCGGACAGGCTGCCCGCCGAGCTCCACCCGGCGGGCCCCGACGACGTACGGCGCACGCCCCGGAGCCAGGAGAACGGCCACGGCGTCGGCCACGACCTCGGGCGTCTCGATGCGTCCGTCCGGGGACAGCAGCACCGTCTCGGTCCCCTCGGGGGTGTCGAAGGCGACGCCACCCGGCACCGCCCGCGCCGTCGGTGCCGCACCGCCCGGCTCGATCGTGGTGAGGAACCGGGCCCGCCGCCGTGCGGGCGTCGTCACCCGCAGGGTGTGCAGGGTTCGGGTGATGCTCAACTCCGGTGTGCTGGACGTGGGGTTGGCGGCGATCGGGGTGGGCTCCGACGTCACGTGCGCGTCGTCGGGGGTGAGGCGGCGCAGCCAGGCCCGCGCGGATCCGGCACGGATCAGCCGGTCCCGTGCGTCGCCGGACGCGGTGGTCGGGCCGTCCGTCTGGAGCAGGAACGTCCACTCCCGCGGGGCGTCGGCCTCCGCCTCGTCGAGCAGCACGAGCCGGCCCGAGGGGGTGCACACCAGCGTCCGGTCCAGGCGGCACACGCCCAGCTCCGGCGGATACATGGCGCCGATCTCGGCGGTGCCGTGCGCCCAGCCGCCGTCGGCCAGTACGTCACGCATGCGCGCCCGGTGCTCCTGGGGCAGGTCCTCGTACACGTGGTAGCGGTCCTCGCCCGCGAAACCGTGCCCGTCGACCAGCAGCAGGCTGTGGTGAGCCGCCCGCTTGCGGTTGCTGTAGCCCTCGTCGACCGCCAGGAACGCGCCCTGCGACACGAGCACGAACGAGCCCGCGTCCGGATGGTGGTGCCCGGCGCTGAGCGTCTCCCAGCCCCGCTCGGCGCGGTGCCCGGCCGAGGCCTCCCACGCCTTGTGCCCGCCGCCCGGCGCGGCCTTGAAGGACACGAACGTCGCCGCCGCGTCCCATCCGGTGCGGGCCGTCAGCAGCCCGAGATCGGGGAAGTACGCGTGCGTGCGCTCCGGCGGCTCGGGCCGCACCGACGGGTCGTACCACAGGTGATCGAGGTACGCCTCGGCCCGGATCCCGGGCCGCACGCCGCTCAACTCGGCCTCACCGGTGAAGAGTTCGCGCTCCACCAGGTCGGCGAGCCACTGGGCCTCGCCGATGCCGAACCGGGACGCCAGCCGCCGGTACAGCGCCGTGCTGTGGCCGCTGCGCCGGTCGTGGCAGTCGCCGTGCCCGGTCTGCTCGGCGAAACCGGGCGCCGACTGATGCAGCCGGAAGTCGAAGGTGTGCGCCATGAACCCGCCCCGGTCCCACCAGTCCAGGCCCTCGCACTCCTCCAGCAGGTCGAGGTGGATCGCCAGCCACGGCACCCCGTACCGCCAGTACACGACCCCTTCGGCGTGCGAGCCGTCCGCCGGCAGCAGGTCGAGGACCCGGCCCAGGTTGTCCTTGGCGCGCGCGGTCCACTCCTCGCGGCCCAGGACGTAACCGGCCGTGGCCAGGCCCGCGTAACAGATCCAGTTGTGGTTCTGCCAGTACGACGACGACCACCAGCGGCCCTCCGTCGCGACCGCGAACTCGTACAACCGCCGCCCCTGGACGAGGAGTTTGTAGCGCAGCAGGTCCGCGAGGTCGGGGGAGAGGTCGTCGCCCAGCCAGCGCAGGGCGAGGGGCAGGCCGTGCAGCAGCCAGCCCGCGTCCAGGTCGTGGTCGGGCATGTGGGCGCGGCCCCAGTGCGGCAGGCGCACCGCCGCCGCGATCCAGCGCTCGGCCTCCGCCAGATGCGTCCGGTCGCCGGTCACCCGGTAGGCGAGCGCAGGGTTGGCGGCGGCCGGGCCCAGCCAGGTGATGCTGGCCAGAGGATGCCGGGTGGGCGGGACCAGGGCGCGGTGGCGCCCGGCCTCGTCGAGCAGTCGGCGCTCCTGATGCGGGCGCGGTCCCGCGGGGGGTGTCGCGGACAGCAGCATCTCAGGCCCCCGTCCCGTGCACGGCCGACGAACCGTCGGCGAAGCGCACCTCGACGCCGTCCGTGGTGAGCCGGACACCCGTCACGGCCGGACCCCGCGATGCCGCCTGGTACACCGAGGCGAGGACGAGACGCGTGCCGTGTGCCGTGAAGTCCACCCAGGCACGTGCCAGTTGAGGGTCGTCGGCCGGTCCGGGGCCCGGCCGCGTCACCGGGCGCAGTGGCACCGACGCCGTGTGCCAGCCGTGCAGCACCTCGTCGTCGCCGTACCAGGTGGTGCGCACCGGACCGGCCGGCTGCACCTCCACGTCGAGGCCGACGCCGGGCCGCAACTGCGCGGTCAGCGCGCGCTCCCCGCTGCCCTCGCCGTCCTCCACGCTCACCGTCAGAACGTCGACGAGGTGGCAGGCGCCCGCCCCGACCCGGCGCACCGCACGCACACCGTCGTACGCAGCCGTCACCTCGGCCGTGACCGACGTCGCGTCCCGTGCGATGAGCCGGCCCGCGCACTCGGCCTGCTCGGCGCCGTCCACCCGGAAAGCGGGGTGCGCGGCGCTGCCCGCGTAGTGGTCGCGGAACTCGGCGTGAGCATAAGGAACTTGGCCGGGATCCGGCTGCCAGCAGGCGTTGCGGCCGTACAGCGACAGAGCGAGCTTGTCCCGGTGGCCGTGCGAACCGCCGTGCGGCCCGAAGGCCAGGGTGGCGTGCACACCGGCCGCTCGCAGGATCGCGTATCCGGCGTCCTCGAAGACCGTGAGGGAGTCCGCCGCCCCGCTGCCCGTCCGCAGGGGCGGGCCCGTGAACCAGCCGCCCGCCGTGGCGTCGAGGCCGTCGTCCGCGTCACCCGCCTCGGCGCGGGCCCGCGCGGTGATCGCCGCCAGCCGGGCCGTCGGCGCGAACTGCTCCGCCAGCGCGCACAGTTCGAGCCACTCCAGCGCCAGCGGGACGCGCCGGTACGGGCCGTCGTTCAGCGCGGGCAGCACCCCGCCGTCCGTGGCAAGGGCTGCGAGCACGTCGACCATCCCGACGAGACGCGCGGCGACGTCCGCCGGGAGCGCCGCCGGATCCGTGCCGCGCAGGGCGAGCAGCGCCGCCCGCAGCACGAAGCCGTGGTAGTACGTGCTGCCCTCCCACTGCCAGCCGTCGTCGCCGACGCACGCCCGCAGATGCGCGTACAGGCCGTGCGGGCCGTCGAGCCACTGCTTCGCGCCGTCCCAGGGCGTCCCGCGCACCGCCGCCGCGGCCCGGCCGGCCGCGACTCCCGCCGCCGTCAGCCACGTCGTGTAGTTGGAGGCGAGGTCGCCGCGGTCGATCAGGACGTGCCGGGCGTCGAGCGCGGCCCGCTCCAGCTCGTCGAGCAGCGGCAACAGGGCCTCGGTGCCGGACGCGCCGCGGTCCGCGAGGGTCCACACCGCATGGGCGACGTTCACCGCCCAGATCGCGTCGGTCAGCGCCTGGTGGAACAGCCGCCCGCGCAGCATCCACGGCTGCGCCCCGTCGTGCCCCTCGGCCGCCAACTCCCGGTAGAGGTCGGCGTATTCGGTCAGCAACCGCACCGCCTCGGCGTCGTCGCCACGCTCGGCCAGGACCCGGATGCGGCGCGCCCACGCCTGGTGCGCGAGGACCGTCCACGCGCCGCGCACCGCCGGGGAGTCGACCCGGCAGCCGCGGGCACAAAGCGCGCCGGCCTCCGGGAAACGGCCCGAGAGCGGGTCGCCGTGGTCGAGCTCCAGGCCGTGCGCCGGGCAGACGTGGGCGTGCCACCAGCCGCCGCGCTCGCGCGGGATCCGCCTCACCGGGGCCATACGCCACCGTCGATGTCCAGCGTCGTACCGGTGAGGAACCCGGCGGCCGGAGAGGCGAGGTGGACGACCGACGCCGCCACGTCCTCGGGCGTGCCCGGGCGGCCTACCGGAATGCCCGCCGCCATGGCCTCCTGCGCCTGCGGCGCCGTGAACGTGTCGTGGAACGCCGTGCCCTTGATGAAGCCCGGCGCGACCGCGTTCACCGTGACACCCGAGGCCGCGACCTCCTTGGCCAGGGCCTTCGTGAAGCCGCGGATACCGGCCTTCGCGGCGGCGTACGCCACCGAGCCCGGGCCGCCGCCGTTGTGCGCGGCGAGAGAGGACATGGTGACGATGCGCCCGGCGGACGACTCGGCGAGATGCGGCAGGGCCGCGCGGCACGTACGGAACGTGGACGTCAGATTCGCGTCGATCACCCGGTCGAAGTGCTCGTCGCTCATCTCGGCGACCGTGGCCCGGCCGATCAGATGGCCCGCGTTGCACACGAGGACGTCGAGTCCGCCGAGGAACCCGGTCGCCTCCGCCACCAGCCGGTCGACCTCGGCGGTCACCGTGACATCGGCGTGGAAGGCCTTGGCACGGCGGCCGAGCGCCTCGATCTCGGCGACGGTCTTCCCCGCCTCCTCGGCCGAGCTGCGGTAGTGGACGGCGACGTCGCAGCCCGCCTCGGCGAGCGCGACGGCGATGGCCCGGCCGATGCCGTGGCCCGCGCCGGTCACGAGCGCACGGGAACCCTGAAGAACACTGGACATGCGGAACCTTTCACAGAACCTATGAAGCGGAGAGGGGGATCACTTGAGGCCGGTGTGCGCGAACCCCTGGACGAAATAGCGCTGGCCGACGAGGAACAGCAGCACCATCGGGAGCGTGGCGAGCGTCGTACCGGCCATCAGGAAGTGCCACTGCGTGCCGTTCTCCGTCTTGAAGACGGACAGGCCGACCTGGATGACCCGCAGACTGTCGGTGCGCGTCACGAGCAGGGGCCACAGGAAGTTGTTCCACGACGACTCGAAGGTCAGCAGGGCGACCGTGGTCAGGGCCGGCTTGACCTGCGGCGTCATGATCCGGGCGTAGATGCGGAACTCGCCGAGCCCGTCGAGCCGCGCCGCCTCCTCCAGTTCCACCGGCAGATCCAGATAGAACTGGCGGAACAGGAACACCGCGAACGGGGTGACTGCCCCCGGCACGATCAGCGCCCACCACGTGTCGAGCCAGCCGCTGCCGCCCTGCCCGAACAGGTCGTTGCCGCCCGCCAGCGGCATGAACCGCACGATCAGGAACTCCGGCAGGACCTTCGTGTAGGTCGGGATCATCAGCGCCGCGACGAAGCAGTAGAAGAGGAACTCCGAGCCGCGGAACCGGATGCGGGCCAGCGCGTACCCGGCCATCGACGCGAACACCACGTTGAGCACGGTGTGGCTCAGCGCGATGACGAAACTGTTGCGGGCGTACGTGGCGAACGGCGCGGCCTCGAAGGCGTCCACGTAGTTCCCGAAGTCCCAGTGCGCGGGCAGCAGGCCGGTGTGCGCGGACGCGATCTCCTGCGGTGTCTTGAGCGAGGTGACGACCATCCACAGGAACGGCACCACCATCAGCAGCGACACCACGGCGAGCGTCACGTACAGGGCGACCCGGCCCGGCGTCGGAGGGCGGCGGATGTCAGTCGTGGCCACGGGTGCCTCCCATGATGCGCCGGTTGACCAGGGTGAACCCCATGAGGAGCACGAACAGCACCAGCGACTGGGCGCAGGCGTAGCCCACGCGGAACTCGCGGAACGCCGACTTGTAGATCTCGTACGTCATCATCGTCGTGGAGCCCGCCGGGCCGCCGTCGGTGAGGATGTAGATCTGGTCGAAGGACTGGAACGCGCCGATCAGCGAGGTGATCAGGACGAAGAAGGTGGCGGGCTTGAGCAGCGGCAGCGTGATCGAGAAGAACTGCCGCACGCGCGACGCCCCGTCGACCGAGGCCGCCTCGTACAGGTCCTTCGGAAGGTTCTGCAGCGCGGCCAGGTAGATCAGCATCTTCATGCCGATGCCCTGCCAGATCCCGACGAGGATCACCGACGGCATGGCCCAGGACGTGGAGGCCAGCCAGGCGGGCCCCTCGATGCCGACGAGGCCGAGGAGCGTGTTGAACAGGCCGTTGCGCGGGTTGTAGATCCACAGCCACACCAGGGCGATCGCCACCGTCGCGGTCACCTGGGGGAGGAAGATCGCGGTGCGGAAGACGCCCCGCGCCCGCAGCCCGGTGTGCAGCGCGAGTGCGAGCAGCAGCCCCAGCGCCATGCCGAACGGGACCGTGAAGAACGTATAGATGACGGTGTTGACGATCGACTTGCGGAACACGTCGTCGCTCAGCATGTCCCGGAAGTTGTCCAGGCCCACGAACCGGGGCGCGGACAGCACGTCGTACGAGGTGAACGCCAGATACACGGCGGCGACGACCGGCAGCCCGATCCACAGCGTCGCGTGCAGCAGCGCCGGTGCCACCATCAGCAGTCCGGCCCTGCGGCGCCGGGCGCCGGGACCCTTGCGGTGCGCGGGCGGTGGAGGCGGCGGTGGATCGACGGTCGCGGCCGGCGGCCGCGTCTTGAGGACGGAGACGGCTCCCATGGCGGCGGCCCCTCAGATCCGGGAGATGGCCGACTCGGCCAGCTCACCGAGCTCGGCGATGGCGGACGCCGCGGACTTGCCGCCCACGATCGCGGGTTCGAGGGTCGGCTTGATCTTCTCGCGGATCTCCATCCAGGCGGGCGTCCCGCCCTCGGCGCAGGCCTTGTCCAGATTGCGCACGGAGAAGTCGACCAGTTCGTTGCCCTTCACGTACGACGACGAGCGCAGCTTCGTGATGCCGGGCACCGTCGCCCGCTGCTTCGCGGCGGCCAGGACGTTGTCCGGGGCGGCGAGGTGGGCGACCAACGCCTGTGCGGCCGAAGCGTGTTGACTACGGGCCGACCGGCACACCAGGGTGCCGCCGGTCAGCATCGCGGGCTTGCGGCCGCGCAGCACGAACGCGCCGATCAGGTCCTTCTCGATGAGTTCGGGGCTCTGCTCCTGGAGCTGCTTCCACAGGCCGCTGCCGGTCATCATCATCGACGCCTTGCCGAGCTGGAGGTTCGTCGCGGCGCCCGCGTCGGCCTCGGTCTTCTTCGTGTAGTCCGCCGAGCCGTCCTTCTGCAGATCCTTGAAGAACTGGAGCGCCTCCACGCCACGGGCACCCGTGAACGCGGGCTTCTTCCCGTCGGCGCTGAACAGGGTGGCGCCGTTGGCGTACAGGAACGTCTCCCAGCACTGCCGCAGATCGATGGAGAACGGGTCCATGCCCATGCGGTCGCCCTTGGTCAACTCCTTCGCCATGGCGCGCAGTTCGGCGAGGTTCGCCGGGGGCTTCTTGATACCGGCGGCCGCGAAGTGGTCCTTGCGGTAGGCGACCAGGCGGGTCGCCATCACCGTCGGCAGGGCGTACAGCTTGCCTTCGTAACGGGAGGGTTCGAGGACCCGGTCCTCGTAGTCGTACTTGGCCGCGAGGGACTCGGGCAGCTCGGCCAGCACCTTCTTCGCCGCGAACGGCGGGATCCAGCCCACGCCCATCATCAGCACGTCCGGCAGCAGTCCACCGGCCAGCGCGGTCGTGATCTTCTCGTTGAGCTGCGTGTACGTCGTGTAGTCGACCCTGACGGTCACGTCCGGGTACTGCTTGCGGAAGTCCTTGAGGATCTTCCCCTCCAGGAGCTGCTTGCCGTCCGCCCCCTCGTAGATGGGGGTGAGCAGCGATATCTCCCCCTTGGCCGGACCGTCGGCCGAGCCGCCCGCGTCGGATCCTGCGGCGCAGCCGGTGAGCGCCGCCGCCGTGCCGGCGCCGAGCGCGGCCAGCAGCGATCGTCTCGTGAGTTCCATGGGACACCCCTTAAGAGGCGAGGAAGCAAGATGGTCGAGAGGTGCACCGATGCAGTGAACGGTGCGACGGCCTGCGATGGAGTTGAGCTGATCGAAGGCGAGTTGAGGGGCCCGGTGTGGGGCGAGGCCTTTGGTAAATCGATGCAGTGACTGTAGGAACGGCTTTCGCGAGGCGTCAACCGCCCGTGCACAAGAATCTTTCCGAGCTTTTACGGCCCAATGCCGCCGGAGGGAAGTTCACTTGGGGTCGCCGAAGTGATGTTGCTCATCCAGTAAATCGGTACACTGCTGCGTACAGTGACGTGACGAGCCGGAGGTGGCACGGCGTTGACCGGGATAACGATCCATCAAGTCGCCCAGGCGGCAGGGGTGTCGGCGAGCACGGTGTCGAACGTCCTCAACGGACGCACGGACCGCATGCAGCCCGCGACCCTCGCCCGCGTGGAGCAGGTCATCGAGACGCTCGGCTACCGGCCCAACCGGGCCGCCCGCATGCTGCGCACCGGCCGCATCCGCGTCATCGGCCTGATCGTCCCGTCCGTCGCGAACCCCTTCTGGGGTTCACTGGCGCGGGAGTTGGAGGCGATCGCGCTCGCCGAGGGCTACCACGTGCTGCTCTGCAACAGCGAGCGCGATCCGGCGCGGGAGCTCAAGTACGGCGAGGAACTCCTCGCGGACGGGGTCAGCGGCGTCGTCCTGTGCTCCTCGCTGCCCACGCTCGACCATGTGGCGCCGCTGCTCAAGCGCGGTCTGAAGATGGTCGCGTTCGACCGCGCGGCCCAGTCGGGCGACCCGGCGTCGCTGTCCAGCATCAGCGTCGACAACGCGATGGGCGCCGAGCTCGCCACCCGCCATCTGCTCGAACTCGGGCACCGAAGACTGGCGTTCGTCTCCGGCTCGGTCAGCAGTGTCAACCGGCGCGAGAGACTGCGGGGTTTCCGCGCCGCGCTGGAGGAGGCGGGGGTCGACCCGGCCTCCGCGGTGGTCTGGCCGGGCGCCGCCACCAGCGAGTTCGGCGACAAGGAGTCCGCGGAACTCGGCCGGTCGGCGGCCCGGGAGCTGCTCGCCGCGCCCGAGCCGCCCACCGGCTTCGTCGCCATCAACGACATGTGCGCGATCGGGATCTGCCGGGGCGCCCGGGACGCCGGCGTCAGCGCGGGCCACGAGGTCTCCGTGGTCGGCTTCGACGACATCCTGCTCGCCGAGCTCTTCGAGCCGCCCCTGACCACGGTCCGCCAGCCGCTCCCGGAGATGGCCGCCGAGACCTTCCAGCAGCTGCGCTCCCGCATCGAGACGTCGTCGGGCGCGGGCCGCTCGCTGCTCATCAGGCCCCGCCTGGTCGTGCGCGAGTCGACCGCGCCCGCGCCGACCGGGCGGCCGTGACGAGGTTCAGTCCTCGGACGCCGCCCAGCCCACCGCCTCGATCCGGGACGAGTCGGCCGGACGGGCCTCGTCGAAGACGACCCCGTGACCGTCGGTGACCCGCACTCCGTCCACGTAGACCCCGCGCCCCACGTACAGCTGGTCCGTCGTGTACCGCCACCGCACGCGCGTGGACGCCGCCTCGAAACCGCCGAGGTCCGCGTCGAGGCGGTGCCAGGTGCGGCCCGCGTAGCCGTCCGCGGTACCCGCCGGGTGCTCGTCGTCCCGGTCCGTGGTGAAGGGGAGCGGCTTCCAGGTCGAGCCGCCGTCCGTCGACGCCTCCAGGGAGAGGAAGTCGGAGTGCGGTTCGGTGTCCCACCACAGCGCGCAGGTCAGCCGGGCGTCCGCCGAGGTCAGACGCAGGTCCGGCAGGGTCAGCGTCGCCGTGGTGGCATTCGCCGTGCCGGAGAACCAGGCCGTACGCCCGTGCGCGGGACGCACCGCGACGGCGCGCGCCATGTTGGTGCCCGCGGCGACCCGGGGAGCGGAGCCGGATCGCCAATTGCGTACCGGGTGCACGGAGTTGCCGAGCACGATGAGGAAGGAGTCGGTCGTCGGGTCGAGCACGATCGAGGTGCCGGTGAAGCCGGTGTGCCCCGCGGTGCGCGGGGTCGCCATCGCGCCCATGTACCAGTGCTGGTAGAGCTCGAAGCCGAGGCCGTGCTCGTCGCCGGGGAACGCCTGGTTGAAGTCGGTGAACATCAGGTCGACCGACTTCTGGGACAGGATGCGGGCCTTGCCGTACACGCCGCCGTTGAGCAGGGTGCGGCCGAGGACCGCCAGGTCCCAGGCGGTGGAGAAGACCCCCGCGTGGCCCGCGACGCCGCCGAGTCCGTACGCGTTCTCGTCGTGCACCTCGCCCCACACCAGCCCGCGGTCCAGGCCCGACCACGGCGCGCGGGCGTCCTCGGTCGCGGCGACCTTCGGCTTCCAGGAGGCGGGCGGGTTGTAGCGGGTGCGGGTCATGCCCAGCGGGCCGGTGATCCGCTCCCGCAGCAGCACGTCGAGGGTCTTGCCGGTGAGCTTCTCCAGGACGAGCTGGAGGGAGATCAGGTTGAGGTCCGAGTAGAGGTACGTCGTGCCCGGCGGGTTGAGCAGCGCCTCGTTCCAGATGAGCCGGATCTGGCCCTCGCGCGTCGACTCCTTGTACAGCGGGATCCAGGAGCGGAAACCCGAGGTGTGCGTCAACAGTTGACGGATGGTCACGTCCTGCTTGCCCGCGCCCGCGAAGTCCGGAAGGTACGAGGCGACCTTCGCCTCGAGCTCCAGCGCGCCGTGCTCGATCTCCTGCACGGCGAGGATCGACGTGAACAGCTTGGAGACCGATGCCAGGTCGAAGACCGTGTCATCGGCCATGTCGATCTGCTGGTCCGCCGGGAACTCGATCCCCGTGTCCGTCGTGTCGTCGTAGCGCGCGTAGCGCACCGCCTTGCCGATCGGCTGATGCAGCGCCACCGTGCCGCCCCGCCCCGCGAGCAGCACCGCCCCGGCGTACCACGGGTGCTTGGGGCCTCCGGGAGAGGTGACGAGGAACTTCTCGGCGTCCGCGACCAGCTGGCGCAGATGGCCCGCGAGCAGGCCCGCGCGCTCGGGGGAGCCGTGGCGCAAGGTGGGGCGGGCCGAACGCTGCCCGGCGGCTGCGGGGCCCGCGGGGAACGTGGCGAGGGCGAGCGCGCCGCCCAGCGCGAAGGTGGCTGCGCCCAACTGACGCCGGGTGAGGCCGGTGCGGTCCCGGCCCGATCTGTCCGCTGCTCCGCCTGTACCGGTCATCAACGGGGCCCTCCTGAAAGTATCTTTCGGGATCTATAGCGACGGGTGAAAGATTCATGTCAAGACTGCCCCGTGTCAACCACCCGGACCCGGTGCCCACCTCGTGAAGAATCTGACGCTGCATCAGAAAACCCCTTCCGTCGGCCGGTTGGCTGCGGCATCCTGCGCCCATGCAGACGGAGCTGAGCAAGAAACTGGGGATCGAGCACGCCGTCTTCGGCTTCACGCCGTTCCCTGCGGTGGCCGCGGCCATCAGCAGGGCAGGAGGCTTCGGCGTGCTCGGCGCGGTCCGCTACACGGCACCCGACGAACTCAAACGCGACCTGGACTGGCTGCACGCGCACGCCGACGGGAAGCCGTACGGGCTCGACGTCGTCATGCCCGCCAAGAAGGTCGAGGGCGTCACCGAGGCCGACGTCGAGGCGATGATCCCGGAGAGCCACCGGCAGTTCGTGACGGAGACCCTCGCCAAGCACGCCGTGCCCGAGCTGTCGGAGGGGGAGGCCTCCGGCTGGCGCATCACCGGCTGGATGGAACAGGTCGCCCGCAACCAGCTGGACGTCGCCTTCGACTACCCGATCAAACTCCTCGCCAACGCGCTCGGCTCACCCCCGGCCGACGTCATCGCCCGCGCCCACCGGCACGACGTCCTCGTCGCGGCGCTCGCGGGCAGCGCCCGGCACGCCCGCAAGCACGCCGACGCCGGCATCGACATCGTCGTCGCCCAGGGGTACGAGGCCGGCGGCCACACCGGCGAGATCGCCTCCATGGTGCTCACGCCCGAAGCCGTCGAGGCCGTCGACCCAATCCCGGTCCTCGCCGCGGGCGGCATCGGCAGCGGACAGCAGGTCGCCGCCGCGTTCGCGCTCGGCGCGCAGGGGGTGTGGCTCGGCTCGGTGTGGCTGACGACCACCGAGGCGGACATGCACTCACCGGCGCTCACCCGCAAGCTCCTCGCCGCGGGCTCCGGCGACACGGTGCGCTCGCGCGCGCTGACCGGGAAACCCGCGCGTCAGCTGCGCACGCAGTGGACCGACGCCTGGGACGACCCCGCCGGGCCCGGCACCCTGCCGATGCCGCTGCAGGGACTGCTCGTCGCCGAGGCGGTGTCCCGCATCCAGAAGTACGAGGTGGAGCCCCTGCTCGGCACTCCCGTGGGGCAGATCGTGGGCCGCATGAACGAGGAGCGCAGCGTACAGGCCGTCTTCGACGACCTGACCCGCGGCTTCGAGAAGGCCATCGACAGGATCAACCGGATCGCGGGTCGCTGACGCCCGCTCGTCCGCCGGGTGCGGTGGTCGAGCGGCCGCGGGCCGGTGGGGCTTCTCGCGCAGTTCCCCGCGCCCCTGACAGCGAGCTCCGCTCGCATCAGGGGCGCGGGGAACTGCGCGAGAAGCCACGACGACACCCGCACACGCCGACGGGACAGCCCCCGGCAGACGCGACAGCGAACCGCTCGCAGAAGGGAACGCACGCATGCCCGACCAGACCCCCCCGAACGGCTTCTGGGCCCAAGCCGCGGCGGAGCCGAACCGCACCGTACTGATCGCCCCCGACGGCGAGGAATGGACCGCGGGCCGCCTCCACGCCGCCGCGAACCAGATGGTGCACGGCCTGCGCGCGGCCGGGCTGCGGCGCGGAGACGCGTTCGCCGTCGTCCTCCCCAACGGCGTCGAGTTCTTCACCGCCTACCTCGCCGCCTCCCAGGCCGGCTTCTACCTCGTCCCGGTCAACCACCACCTCGTGGGCCCGGAGATCGCGTGGATCGTCTCCGACTCCGGCGCGAAGGTGCTGATCGCCCACGAGCGCTTCGCGGAACAGGCGCGCGCCGCCGCCGACGAGGCGAAGCTCCCGGACACCCACCGCTACGCCGTGGGCGCGGTGGACACGTTCCGCCCGTACGTCGAACTCCTCGATGGACAGGACGAGTCGGCCCCCGCCGAGCGGACCCTCGGCTGGGTCATGAACTACACGTCCGGCACGACGGGCCGCCCGCGCGGCATCCGCCGCCCGCTGCAGAACAAGCTCCCCGAGGAGGCGTACCTCGGCGGATTCCTCGGCATCTTCGGCGTCAAGCCGTTCGACGACAACGTGCACCTCGTCTGCTCGCCGCTGTACCACACGGCCGTGCTCCAGTTCGCGGGCGCCGCACTGAACATCGGGCACCCGGTGATCCTCATGGACAAGTGGACACCCGAGGAGATGCTCCGCCTCATCGACACGTACAAGTGCACCCACACACACATGGTGCCGACCCAGTTCCACCGTCTGCTCGCGCTGCCGCAGGAGGTCAAGGACCGCTACGACGTGACATCGATGCGGCACGCGATCCACGGCGCCGCGCCCTGCCCGGACCACGTCAAACGGGCCATGATCGACTGGTGGGGCACCTGCGTCGAGGAGTACTACGCGGCGAGCGAGGGCGGCGGCTCGTTCGCCACCGCCGAGGACTGGCTGAAGAAGCCGGGTACGGTCGGAAAGGCCTGGCCCATCAGCGAGTTGGCCGTCTTCGACGACGACGGGAACCGGCTGCCCGCCGGTGAACTCGGCACCGTCTACATGCAGATGAAGACCGGTGGATTCTCGTACCACAAGGACGAGAACAAGACGAAGAAGAACCGCATCGGCGACTTCTTCACCGTCGGCGACCTCGGGGTCCTCGACGAGGACGGGTACCTCTTCCTGCGTGACCGCAAGATCGACATGATCATCTCGGGCGGCGTCAACATCTACCCCGCCGAGATCGAGTCCGCGCTCCTGACCCACCCCGCCGTCGCCGACGCGGCCGCCTTCGGCATCCCGCACGACGACTGGGGCGAGGAGGTCAAGGCGGTCGTCGAGGTCGCCGAGGGACGCGTCGGTGACGCGGCGCTCGCCGCCGAGATCCTCGCCCACTGCGAAAGCCAACTCGCGGGCTACAAAAGGCCCAGGAGCGTCGACTTCATCGAGACGATGCCCCGCGACCCCAACGGCAAGCTGTACAAGCGGCGACTGCGCGACCCGTACTGGGAGGGGCGCACCCGGGCGGTGTGACACCACCCGGACACGCCCCTCCACACCGGGGTCAGCCCCGCACCCGCACCACCTTCAGCGCAGGTGACTTGAGGATGTCCTTCTCGCAGAAGCGCTCCGAGACCCACTTCTTCCGGGAGAAGAGGTGGGTCTGGTCGCTGTAGTGCGCCGAGTTCGGGTTCGACGACTGGGAGTACGTGAGCATCGTGCGGGCCACCGGGCAGCTTCCGCCGTCCCAGCCGACCGCCTGGATGTAGCTGGAGCCGTGCACGACCTCGGTGTAACCGCCGCCCTGCGCGTCCCAGTTGGGCTCGACCTTGTTCCAGACACCGAGCGACTCCGTGCCGCCGTGCACCGGGATGCGCTCGCCGCCACGCGTCACGGTCTGGTGGTCGCCGAGCTTCGCGTCCAACGCGATCCCGGCGCCGCGGAGTTCGGCCACGGTGTCGGCGAGCGCGGTCGCGAATCCGGGTGCCTTCGTGTTGAGCGTGTTCGGCGTGCGCACCGGGTCGGCGGCCGAGAACGGCACCTTCCACAGCTGCGCCGCCGGGACCGCCGCCGACAGCTTGCGCCAGAACCGGTCGAAGAGCAGCGCACCCCGGCTGCCGGTGCTCATGGTGCGGTCCCAGTCCTTCAGGACGCCGCACGCGGCCGAGACGTCAACAGCCTTGCCGTCACTGCCTGTTGCCGTACCGCCCGGCAGGGCCGCACACGCCTTCGCCGTGTCCGCCGCCGTGAGATCCCCGGCCGGAACCCGGTCCGCGAACTGCTGCCGCTGCAGATCCGCCACCGTCAGGCGGCCCTTGTCCGCCATCGCCGCGACGTCCTCGACCGCGCCGCGCGTCCGCATCGAACGCTGCGTGCCGACGGTCCCGAAGACCCGCTCGTACCCGGTGAGCGGCTGGTCCACGTTGGCCAGCCAGGCGCTGTCGTTGGAGTTCTCCGCGTACGGGGCGTCCTTGAGCACCGGCATCTTCGACGGGCCGAAGATGCCCGGCTGCACGGCGTCCTTGTCGCTGCCGAGCGCGCAGTCGCCGCGTGATCCGTCCAGGACCGCGACACCCGACGACGGATACGTCACCTTGCCGAGCGCCGTCGAGCAGCGCGCCGCCAGATCGTCCGTGATGCGGGGCAGGACCTGCGACTGGGTGAAGAGCGAGTGGCCCGAGGAGTCCGCGGCGATCGTGTTCACCCACGGAATGCCCTGCGTGCGGCGCAGCGCCTTCAGTACGTCGTCCGTCGAACGCGCCTTGCTGAAGCCGAGCGCCGTGTCCGAGGCCCGCATGTTCACCGCGTTCGGGTCGTTCAGCGCGTACGCCGTCGTCGCCGTCCACGGCAGCGGCAGCTGTGCGCCGAGCGAGGTCACGACGGGCCCGTACCGCGTCCACCACTGCGTCCGTGTCACGTCCGCGCCGCCCTTCACGGCGACGGTCACCGTCCGCTTCGTCATCTGCTCCCGCTTGCCGTCCACCACGTACGCCGTCGGGTCGGACGGGTCGAGCGTGAGCTGGTGCAGGTTCAGCGTGACACCGGTCGCGACCGTGTGGCTCCACGCCACGTGCGCGTTGTGCCCGATGGAGATGCCCGTGGTGCCGAGCAACGAGCCGCCCATGACGTTCAGTTCACCGGGGATCGTCTGCTGCGACTGCCAGAAACGGCGGCCGCCCTGCCACGGGTAGTGTGGATTGCCGAGCAGCAGTCCACGCCCGTTCGCCGTGGTCGCGCCGCTGAAGGCGACCGCGTTCGAGCCCATGTCGGAGTCGTCCTGGCTGAACAACTCGCGTGCGGCGGAGGCGATGTCCTTCTTGTCGGCTGCGGCAGGTGCGGGAGTTCCGCTCGTCGTCGGTGGCTGCGCGGCCGTGATCCCGTCGATGCCGCGGCCCTGTCCGCCGAGCACCGAGATCGCGAACCCGCGCGCGGCGACGTCGAGTTCGGTCACCGGCTTCACCCAGTCCGCGCCCTTGCATGCCGGGTCGGTGATCCGGTTCTGCTTCAGCCACGCGTTGTACCCGGCGGCCCAGCCGCGCATCGAGTCCTTCACGTCCTTGCTCGCACCGGCCGGAGCGGGCATGGCGAGCAGCTTCTCCACGGTCCGCGACTCCCGTACGCCACGGAAGTACAGGTCGCTGGAGAGGTTCTTGGTGGCCGAGGAGAGCGAACCGTCCGGCGCCGCGTCCGCGCCGAAGTACCGCGAGCGGTCACCGCGTACGGTGAGAAACCCGTCGGCCAGCGTGCACACCTGGTCGGCGGCCTGTGCCCAGCCGGTACCGAAGCCGAGGTCCGCGTAGTCCTCGGCCACGATGTGCGGAATGCCGTACTCGGTGTACCGGATGGTGGCGGACAGGCCGCCGCCGTGGTGGCGCTCGGAGCGGTCGGCCGCGGCCGACGGCAGCGAGGCCGTGGCCGTGAGGGCGGTCAACAGGGCCGTGCCGACTACCGCGAGGCGCCGTTGTCTCGGGCGGGTACGCATCGTGCTCCCAACTGTCGTGAGGGCGAAGGCGGTTGAGCGTACCAATCGGTATGTCGACTGCCGAGGGGTCGGTGGCAGGTGTCTTGACCTGGCGTCGGCCACCCCACAGGATCACGCCATGACGACGTCACAGGCAGCAGGATCAGGGGCGGGCGCGGCGGCGGGCAGCACCGTCGACGGAGTGCTGCGGCGCAGCGCGCGCCGCACCCCGGCGCGCGTCGCCGTCCGCTACGGACCGCGCTCGTGGACGTACGAGGAACTCGACGACGCCGTCTCCCGCGCGGCCGGCGCCCTGCGCGCCCTCGGCCTCGCGCCCGGAGACCGCGTCGGAGCCTACGGGCACAACTCCGACGCCTATCTCATCGGCTTCCTCGGCTGCGCGCGGGCCGGTCTCGTGCACGTCCCCGTCAACCAGAACCTCACCGGCGACGACCTGGCCTACATCGTGCGCCAGTCGGGCAGCGGGGTCGTGCTCACCGACCCGGACCTCGCCGGGCGCCTCCCGGACGACGTCCGTACGGTGGCGCTGCGCGACGCGGACGACTCGCTGCTCGCCCGGCTGCCGGCCACCGCGCCGTACGACGGCGCCCAGCCGGACGCAGCCGACCTCGTCCAGCTGCTCTACACGTCCGGGACGACCGCCCTGCCGAAGGGCGCCATGATGTCCCACCGTGCCCTCGTCCACGAGTACGTCAGCGCGATCCACGCCCTGGACCTGAAGGAGACGGACCGCCCGGTCCACTCGCTGCCGCTCTATCACTCGGCGCAGATGCACGTCTTCCTGCTGCCGTACCTCGCGGTCGGCGCGACCAGCACCATCCTCGACGCGCCCGCCGCGGACCGGATCTTCGACCTCGTGGAGGCGGGGGAGGCGGACAGTCTCTTCGCGCCGCCGACGGTGTGGATCGGCCTGTCGCAGCACCCCGACTTCGCCGCCCGCGACCTGAGCGGTTTGCGCAAGGCCTACTACGGCGCCTCCATCATGCCGGTGCCGGTCCTGGAGCGGCTGCGCGCCCGGCTGCCCGGACTGGCCTTCTACAACTGCTTCGGACAGAGCGAGATCGGCCCGCTCGCCACCGTCCTCGGCCCCGACGAGCACGAGGGGCGCATGGACGCGTGCGGGCGGCCCGTCCTGTTCGTCGAGGCGAAGGTCGTCGACGAGGACGGCAAGGACGTACCGGACGGGACGCCCGGGGAGGTCGTCTACCGCTCGCCTCAGTTGTGCGACGGATACTGGGACAAGCCACAGGAGAGCGAACAGGCCTTCCGGGACGGCTGGTTCAGGTCCGGCGACCTCGCCGTGCGCGACACCGAGGGCTACTTCACCGTCGTCGACCGCGTGAAGGACGTCATCAACTCCGGTGGCGTGCTGGTCGCTTCACGGCAGGTCGAGGACGCCCTGTACACCCATCCCGCGGTCGCGGAGACCGCCGTCATCGGTCTGCCCGACGAGCGCTGGATCGAGGCGGTCACGGCCGTCGTGGTCCGCTCGGCGGAGGTGACGGAAGCCGAACTCCTCGACCACGCACGGGAGAAGCTCGCTCACTTCAAGGCACCCAAGCGGATCGTCTTCGTGGACGAACTGCCGCGCAACGCCAGCGGGAAGATCCTCAAGCGTGAGCTGCGGGACCGCTTCACCGAGTGAGGGGGACCCCGCGGCGCTTTTACGTTCATTGAGTTCCCCGACCTGGACGTATTGCCGGGCCGTGCGCGGGCGTTAGTGTCCCCGCCGTCGGGCCGGCCGCGGACGGCGCACAGCCGCCGCGGGGCCCTTCCATGCCCAGCCACGTGAACCGGCCCGGCGCGCCCGAGCGCCGCGCGCCCGGGCCGATGCACGCCGTCCGAAGGGGAACTCATGAGCCCGTCGCAGCACGCACGTACCGCCGCCACCGTGGGTGTTCTGCTCGCCGCCGCCCTGTCCGCGACTCCGGCTGACGCCCAGGACCACACCTCCCGCGGGTCTTCCGCGTCCGTCGGATCCGGCGGGTGCGGCACGCCCACCGACCTCACCCCGGGCGCGTCCACCCCGCGGACCCTCACCGTCGACGGCGCGGACCGCGCCTACCTGGTGCATCTGCCGGCCTCCTACGACCCCGACCGGCCGCTCCCGCTCGTGCTCTCCTTCCACGGCCACGGCCGCACCTCCGACTACCAGGAACGTCTCACCGGCATGAACGCGCTCGACGCCATCGTGGTCTACCCGCAGGGCGTCACCGGCACCGACGGCAAGAGCGCGTGGGAGGGGGCGCCGTACTCGGCGGAGGGCGTCGACGACATCGCGTTCACCAAGGCGCTGATCGACGACGCCGAGCGGCAGCTGTGCGTGAACACACGCCGTGTCTTCGCCTCCGGCAAGTCCAACGGCGGCGGCTTCGCGGCCGTTGTCGCCTGCCGCCTCGCCGACCGGGTCGCCGCGACCGCGATCGTCTCCGGCGCCTTCTACCCGCAGAGCGGCGTGTGCGACCCCGAGCGGCCCGTCCCCGTCCTGGACTTCCACGGGCAGGCCGACACCACCATTCCCTACGACGGAAACCCGGAGAAGGGCTTGCCCGCCCTGCCCGACTGGCTGGCGGGCTGGGCCGAACGCGACGGCTGCGCCGTGCGGCCGCGCGAGTCCCAGGTCGAGGACAACGTCGTACGGCAACGCTGGACGTCCTGCGACGACGGCTCCGACGTCGAGCACTACCGGATCACGGACGGCGGCCACTTCTGGCCCTCGACCCAGCCGAACGAGGACTCGGTGACCCCGACGACGATCGACGCGACCCCGCTGATCCGGAAGTTCTTCACGAAGCACCCGCTGCCGGTGAAGTGACGTCCCCCGACGGACCGCCGCCTCGGCCGCGGGCGGCCGCCCGGCCCGCCGACTACGACTACGGCGCGGCGCACGCCTACGAACTCCCGTACCTCTTCCCCCGCCTGACCGACGCCGACGGCATCCCGTACGCACGACAAATGACGTCGGCGCAGCGGAAGTCGGCGCACACGATACGTGCCGCGTGGGGCGACTTCCTGCCCGCCCGGACCGGCAGGACGTCGTGGCGTCCCCTGAACAACTCCGACAGCTGTCTCGCCCTGCGCCCGGGCGCGTCGCGCGCCGAACCCGTCAGCACCTACCACCGTGCCCACCACTGCGACCTGTGGGACAGGCTGTGGGACAGGATCCTGCCCTGACAGGGGCGTGGCCCGGCTCAACCGCCGGGCCGCAGGTCCTCGATCCGCTTGATCTTTCCCACCGACCGCTTCAGGGACTCGGGGTCGACGATCTCGACCCCCACCGTCACGCCGACCCCGTCCTTCATCGCCGCCGTGATGGAGCGGGCCGCATCGGCCCGCTCCTGCGGCGTCGCGTCCGGCCGGGCCTCCGCGCGCACCGTCAGCGCGTCCATCCGGCCCTCGCGCGTCAGCCGCAGCTGGAAGTGCGGGGCCACGCCGGGCGTGCGCAGCACGATCTCCTCGACCTGGGTGGGGAAGAGGTTCACCCCGCGCAGGATCACCATGTCGTCGCTGCGCCCGGTGATCTTCTCCATCCGGCGGAACCCCGGCCGCGCCGTCCCCGGCAGCAGCCGCGTCAAGTCCCGTGTCCGGTAACGGATCACGGGCATCGCCTGCTTGGTGAGCGAGGTGAACACCAGCTCCCCGGGCTCCCCGTCCGGCAGCACCTCACCGGTCACCGGATCGACGACCTCGGGGAGGAAGTGGTCCTCCCAGATGTGCAGCCCGTCCTTCGTCTCGACGCACTCCTGGGCCACGCCGGGGCCCATGACCTCCGACAGGCCGTAGATGTCGACCGCGTCGATCGCGCACCGCTCCTCGATCTCCCGCCGCATCTCCTCCGTCCACGGCTCGGCACCGAAGACGCCCACCTTCAGCGATGTCGTACGAGGATCCACGCCCTGTCGCTCGAACTCGTCGAGCAGCGTCAGCATGTACGACGGCGTCACCATGATGATCTCGGGCCCGAGGTCCTGGATCAGCCGCACCTGGCGCGCGGTCATGCCGCCGGACGCCGGGATGACGGTGCAGCCCAGCCGCTCCGCGCCGTAGTGCGCGCCGAGCCCGCCCGTGAACAGGCCGTACCCGTACGCCACATGGACCTTGTGCCCGGGCCGCGCCCCCGCCGCGCGGAGCGCCCGCGCCACCAGATCCGCCCACGTCGACACGTCGTCCTCGGTGTACCCGACGACGGTGGGCGTCCCCGTCGTACCGCTCGACGCGTGCAGCCGCCGTACGTCCGCCTGGTCCACGGCGAACATCCCGAAGGGGTAGTTGTCCCGCAGGTCGGCCTTGGTCGTGAACGGGAACCGGGCCAGATCGGCGAGCTCCTTGCAGTCCTCGGGCCGCACCCCCGCCTTGTCGAACGCGTCCCGGTAGAACGGCACCCGCTCGTACACCCGGCCCAGCGTCGCGCGCAGCCTCTCCAGCTGCAGCGCCCGCACCTCCGCCACGCCGAGCCGCTCGCCCGCGTCCCACCCGTCGTCCGCCGTGGACGTCCCTGTCGTCATCGACCGCACTCCCGAAGTCCCGACCGATCATTCGGTTGACCTGCTGGTCGTCAGTAATTCAAGCGCGGGGCGCCGCCGTCAAGACGTGCGACGCCACGAGGATCGGTTGCCCCGCCGATGTGTACCGGCCGGATCCCGGGGCACTCGCTCCACAGAGCCCCGCCGTGCATCCCCCGTCGCGGCGGGGCTCTCAGCGCCGTGACGCGTGCCAGGGTGTGCGGGAATGCCGATCACGGCCCGAGGGCCTGCCCTTGTGTGCGGGAGCGTCGTCGAGTGTGAGTTTGGGGGTAGTCGGGCGGTATGAGATGCGTGGAGACGACTGGGGTCTGGCTCGTCGTGGGCCTCTTCTGGGGCCTGCTGGTGTGGGCGGTGACCGACTTGTCGTGGCCGGTGACGTTGGGCTCGGGCGGGGCGTGGGGCATGGTGTCGGGGCTGCTCTTCTGCGCGTGGCTGAGGCCCCGGATCCGAGCCGAACGTCGGTGAAGGGCGCGCTGCCCGGCCGGGGCCGCGTAGCGGCACGGACAGGCACGGACAGGCACGGACAGGCACGGACAGGCACGGAGCGCGGCGTCGGTGACTCGGCCGTACGAGTGACTGCCGCGGGCGTGGCGGCGCGCCGACTCCGGCTCGTCGGTGCGCTGCCCGTCACCCGCGGACGGGTCGTTCAGCTACGGGAGTCCGCACCGGCCGCCGGCAGTACGTACGGGGTGGTCGTCCCCAGCGCCTCGAACCCGAGCCGCTGCAGGATGGGCCGGCTGTACTCGGTCGCGTCGACCTGGACGTACGAGAATCCCCGCTCGGCCGCGATCCGCGCCCGGAACGCCACGAGCGCCCGGTAGATCCCGCGGCCACGCCACTCGGGCACGGTGCCGCCGCCCCACAGGCTCGCGAAGTCCGTCCCCGGGTTCAGTTCGAGACGGGCGGCGCTGACCGGCTCGTCCCCGTGCAGGGCGATCACGGCGGGCACGGTGCCGGGGTCATGGGCGAGTTGCTGGCGCACCTGATGACCGATGACCGTGCGGTCGTTGTCGAAGGCCCGCTCGTGCACGTCCTCCATCAGCGCGATGTGCGCCTCCTCGGTGACGGGCAGCAGCCGGATGCCCACCGGCGGCGCGCTGTCCAGGGGCAGCCGGGCCGTCTCGGCCACGAGCAGCGTCTCCGGATCCTCGGCGACGAACCCGGCGGCGACGAGTCGTGCGGGCAGGTCGGCCGGAAGGTCGTGGGAGTACGTCTTCCACTCGGCCTCGACGCCCAACTCCCGGAAGAGCCGCACCTGTTCGGCGATGGCCGCGTCCGCGGTGTGCTCGTCGAGGCCCGACCACAGGACGGCGTTCCAGCCGCCCGGGGGTCCGACGTGCCGCACCACACCGCCGACCCGCTCGACCCGGGCCCCCGGTTCCTCGGGCCCCGCCTCCAGCCGCATCTGCCGGTCGAACAGGGCCAGTACCTTCTCGTGATCCATGCGGTCACTTCAGCAGCGGCCCCCGGCCTCGGCAACCGAATTAGGGTGTGGGCATGTCCTCGTCCTCCGTGCGCCGCTTCTACGACGAGCTCACCGCCGACTATCACCGCATCTTCCCGGACTGGGACGTGAGCATCGCCCGCCAGGCCACCACGTTCGACACCCTGCTCGGCGCACATCTCGGCCCCGGCCCGCATCGCGTCCTCGACTGCGCCTGCGGTATCGGCACCCAGGCGATCGGCCTGGCGCTGCGCGGTCACGACGTCACCGGCACGGACCTGAGCCCGCGCGCCGTGGCCCGCGCGCAGACGGAGGCGGCGACACGCGGCGCACGGATCACCGCGGCGGTCGCCGACATGCGCCGACTGCCCCTGCGTCCCGGCGCCTTCGACGCGGTGCTCTGCGCCGACAACGCCCTCCCGCACCTGCTGACCGGTGACGACGTCGCCGCTGCCCTCGCCGCCGTGCACCGCGTCCTGTGCGACGACGGCCTGCTGGTCCTCACGGTGCGGGACTACGCCGACATCCGCCGCACCCGCCCCACCTCGACGTCGCCCCAGCTGTCGACCACCGCCGACGGCGGCACGACGATCACCTTCCAGCTCTGGCGCTGGCACGACGACGGCGAACGCTACGACCTGCGCCACTTCCAGCTGATCCCCGACGGGCACGACGGACGCGATGGCAGTGACGGAACCGGCTGGCGCGTCCACGAGCGCGTCACCACCTGCTGGGCCCTGACCACGGCGCAGCTGACCGACTTCGCGACGGCCGCCGGGTTCACCGACGTCACCTGGCACACACCGCAGGAGACCGGCTTCTACCAGCCGGTCCTCACGGCCCGCCGCTGACGAGCCGGCCGGGCCCCCACCTCCGCCGCCCCCGTCCGCGCCGAACTCCCCGCGGTGGCGGCCGGGGCGGGCAGGATGCGTGGATGAACGCCGACACCGCGTACCACGGCAAGAAGGGCGAGCACTTCGCCGTCGCCTCCGCCGATCACGTGTACAACGCCCACACCGACCGCCCCGCCATGCTGCGGCTGGCCGGTGACGTGACCGGCCTGAGCGTCCTGGATCTGGGCTGCGGGGCAGGGCACTACGCCGTCGAACTCGCGGAGCGCGGCGCCGGCCGCATCGTCGGTGTCGACGGCAGCGAGAGCATGCTGGGCATCGCGCGGGAACGGCTCGGCGACCGGGCCGAACTGCACCTGCACGACTTGGAGGAGCCCCTGGACTTCCTGCCGGACGCGTCGTTCGACCTGGCGTTGATGGCACTCGTCTACCACCACGTCGACGCGCGCGAGCAGTTGCTCGCCGGGATCCGCAGGGCGCTGCGTCCGGGCGGCGCCCTGCTCGTCTCCACCACTCATCCGACCGCCGACTGGCAGTACTTCGAAGGCTCGTACCACGCGCACGACCGGGTGGAGTTCCCCATCGGTGACGGCCACACCATCACCTACTGGCGGATGTCGCTGGAGCAGTTCATCGGCGAACTCCTGGGTGCCGGATTCGTCCTGGAGGAGCTGGCCGAACCCCGCTCCACGGAGGCGGGGCGGCAGGTCGACGCGCGCCGGTACGAGAAGACCCACAACCGCCCGACGTTCCTGGCGGTCAGGCTGCGGCGGCCCTGAGGCGAGCCGACGGAGGGGGCCGTCGGCCCGCCGGGCCGTCCTCCGTCACGCGGTCGCGGAGTCCGCCGCCACCGAGCGCGCCCAGCGATAGTCCGCCTTGCCGCTCGGCGAGCGCTGGATGTGGTCCGTCACGACCAGCTGGCGCGGGATCTTGTACCCGGCGAGGTGCGTGCGGCAATGGGTCTGGATAGCGTCCAGGTCCAGCGAGGAGGCACCGGAACGGAGTTGGACGACCGCCGCCACATGGTTGCCCCACTTGGGGTCGGGGACCCCCGCGACCAGCGCGTCGTAGATGTCGGGGTGCGACTTGAGGGCCTGCTCGACCTCCTCCGGGTAGACCTTCTCGCCGCCCGTGTTGATGCACTGCGAGCCGCGGCCCAACACCGTGACGATGCCCTCGTCGTCGACCGTCGCCATGTCGCCGAGCAGCACCCAGCGCTCGTCGCCCCTCCGGAAGAACGTCTCGGCCGTCTTCTCGGGGTCGTTGTAGTAGCCGAGCGGGACATGGCCGCGCTGAGCGAGCCGCCCGATCTCTCCGACGGCCACCGGTTCGTACGTCGCCGGATCCACCACCTGCGTACGGGCGTTGACCCGCAGCCGGAACCCCTGGCCGGCGCCGGAGCCGTCGGTCGCGGTGCCGTTGAAGCCGGACTCGGACGAGCCGAAGTTGTTGAGCAGCATCGCGTTCGGCACCAGCGCCTGGAACTGGGCACGCACCGTGTCCGACATGATCGCCCCGGACGACGAGACGCTGAACAGCGCCGAGCAGTCGGTGCCCTTCAGCGGACCGTTCAGCGCGTCGATGAGCGGACGCAGCATCGCGTCGCCCACCAGGGACACGCTCGTCACCTTCTCCTTCTCGATGGTGCGCAGCACCTCCTCCGGGACGAACTTGCGGTGCACGACGATGCGTTGACCGAAGTTGAAGCCGATGAAGGCCGTGAGCGTGGACGTGCCGTGCATCAGCGGGGGAGTGGGGAAGAACGTGATGCCGTCCCCGCCCGCCGCCACCCGCTCGGCCAGCTCCTCGGGCCGCGACACCGGCTCACCGGTCGGCGCTCCGCCGCCGAGTCCCGCGAAGAACAGGTCCTCCTGGCGCCACATCACACCCTTCGGCATGCCCGTCGTGCCACCGGTGTAGATGATGAACTGGTCGTCCGCCGAGCGCGCCGCGAACCCGCGTTCCGGCGACCCCTTCGCCTCCGCCTCCGCGAAGTCGACCGCCTTGAGCGGCGGCGCCTCGGGGTCCGGAGTGCCCACCCGCACCAGATGCCGCAGCTTCTCCGTCCGCGGCTGCGCCGCCGCCACCCGCTCGGTGAACTCGGCGTCGAAGACCAGGGCGGCCAGGTCCGCGTCCCGGTAGAGGTAGATCAACTCCTCTTCCACGTAACGGTAGTTGACGTTGACCGGCACGACCCGTGCCTTGAGGCAGCCGAGCACGGTCTGCAGGTACTCGATGCCGTTGTAGAGGTGCAGCCCCAGGTGTTCGCCGGGCCGCAGCCCGCTGTCGATCAGATGGTGTGCGATGCGGTTGGCTGCCGCGTCCAGCTGCGCGTACGTCAGCCTGCGTTCCGCACCCGTGCCCGGGTGGTCGACATGGACGAGCGCCTCGCGGTCCGGGACCACGTCGACGACCGACTCGAACAGGTCGGCAAGGTTGTACTCCACCGCTCCTCCTGACCCTGGCCGCATCTCGTGTGGCCGTCATCAGAGCAGAACGGACAACAAGGCGGAAGGGGCCCCGCACAAGAAATCTGACTGACTGTCAGAAAACTCTTGAACTGGCAGGTCCCCTCCTGCAACCTGTTCCAGGTCCGAGCTCCGGCCGACTGGAGGACACCCATGGGTGGGACCGAACATCTCGACGTGCGACGCGAAGGCGCGACGCTCGTCCTCACGCTCAACCGGCCCGAGGCGAAGAACGCGCTCTCGCTGCCGATGCTGGTGGGCCTGTACGACGGCTGGATCGAGGCCGACGCCGACGACACGGTCCGCTCGATCGTGCTCACCGGCGCGGGAGGCTCCTTCTGCGCCGGCATGGACCTCAAGGCCCTCGCCGGCAAGGGCATGGAGGGCGAGCAGTACCGCGACCGCCTCAAGGCAGACCCCGATCTGCACTGGAAGGCGATGCTGCGCCACCACCGGCCGCGCAAACCGGTGATCGCCGCCGTCGAGGGCTACTGCGTGGCCGGCGGCACCGAGATCCTCCAGGGCACGGACATCCGGGTGGCGGGGGAGTCGGCCACGTTCGGCCTCTTCGAGGTCAAGCGCGGCCTGTTCCCCATCGGCGGCTCGACGGTCCGCCTGCCGCGCCAGGTGCCCCGCACCCACGCCCTGGAGATGCTGCTCACCGGGCGCCCGTACCCCGCGCCCGAGGCGGCCGCGATCGGTCTCGTCGGACGCGTCGTGCCGGACGGCACCGCGCTCGACGCGGCCCTGGAGATCGCCGAACAGATCAACGCGTGCGGGCCATTGGCCGTGGAGGCTGTCAAGGCGTCGGTCTACGAGACCGCCGAGATGGCCGAATCGGACGGTCTCGCCGCTGAGTTGAAGCGCGGCTGGCCGATCTTCGACACCGCCGACGCGAAGGAGGGGGCCCGAGCCTTCGCCGAGAAGCGTCCGGCACGGTTCCGCCGAGAGTGACGCCGCTCGCGTCTGCCGGGTGCGCTTGATTCGCGGCTGCGGGCCGGTGGGGCGACCAGCAACCCACACACCGCACCCGGCAGACGCACCCCGAAGAAGACCCCACCCGTACGTCACAGGAGGCCAGATGACAACCGCGTCCCAACCGGAGGTACTCCGCGCACCGTTGGTCGTGGAGTTCCCCTTCACCCGCTCCCTCGGCCCCGTCCAGTCCGCGTTCCTGACCGGCCTGCGCCACCGCACCGTCCTAGGCGTGAGGACCACCGACGGCAGGACCCTGGTCCCGCCCGTCGAGTACGACCCGGTCACCGCCGACGAGATCCGCGACCTGGTCGAGGTCGCCCCCACCGGAACCGTCACCACCTGGGCCTGGAACCCCGAGGCACGCCGCGGTCAGCCCCTCGACACCCCGTTCGCCTGGGTCCTGGTGCAACTCGACGGCGCCGACACCGCGCTTCTCCACGCCCTCGACGTCCCCGGCCCGGACGCCGTGCACAGCGGTATGCGTGTCCGCGTCCGCTGGGCCGCGGAACGCGAGGGCGCCATCACGGACATCGCCTGCTTCGAGCCGTACGACAGCGAGCCGGACGAGGCTCAACCGGCCCCGCACGACGGTCGGTTCGACGAGGAGGCGGTCACCGGAATCGTCGCCCACGCCCGCCTCGACTACACCTACAGTCCGGGCGGCGCCCAGAGCCGGTACATCAACGCCCTCGCCGACAACCGCACCGTCGGCGAACGCTGCCCCTCCTGTCACAAGGTCTATGTGCCGCCCCGCGGCGCCTGCCCCACCTGCGGCGTCGCCACCACCGACCAGGTCGAGGTCGGCCCGGCCGGCACCGTCACCACGTACTGCATCGTCAACGTCAAGGCCAAGAACCTCGACATCGAACTGCCCTACGTCTACGCCCACATCGCGCTCGACGGCGCCGACCTCGCCCTGCACGGACGCATCGCGGGCATCCCCTACGACCAGGTCCGCATGGGCCTGCGCGTCGAACCCGTGTGGACCGAGGGCGGGCGCTACCCGGACCACTACCGGCCGACCGGCGAACCCGACGCCGACTACGACACGTACAAGGAGCTGATCTAGATGCGGCCGCCGATCCGGGACATCGCCGTCGTCGCCTTCGGGCAGAGCGACCATCTGCGGACCACCGACGAGATGTCGGAGGTGGAGATGCTCATGCCCGTGCTGCACGAGGTGCTCGCCTCCACCGGCCTGAAGACCGCCGACATCGGCTTCACCTGCTCCGGCTCCTCCGACTACCTCGCCGGCCGCGCCTTCTCCTTCACGATGGCGCTCGACGGAGTGGGCGCCTGGCCGCCGATCTCCGAGTCGCACGTCGAGATGGACGGCGCGTGGGCCCTGTACGAGGCGTGGACCAAGCTGCTGACCGGCGAGGCCGACACCGCGCTCGTCTACTCGTACGGGAAGTCGTCGCCCGGCAGCGTCCGTGACGTGCTGACCCGCCAGCTCGACCCCTACTACGTGGCGCCGCTCTGGCCCGACTCCGTGGCCCTCGCCGCCCTGCAGGCGCAGGCCCTCATCGACGCGGGCGAGACCGACGAGCCCGCGCTCGCCGGGGTCGCCGCCCGCAGCCGCGGAGCCGCCGCGGGCAATCCGCACGCGCAGCTGCGCGGCGCCGATGTGCCGCACGGCGATTACGTCGTAAATCCGCTGCGCACCGGCGACTGCCCGCCCATCGGCGACGGCGCCGCCGCCGTGATCCTCGCCGCCGGGGACCGGGCCCGCGAACTGTGCGAGCGGCCCGCCTGGATCCGCGGCATCGACCACCGCATCGAGGCGCACAGCCTCGGCGTGCGCGACCTCACCGACTCGCCCTCGACGCGGCTCGCCGCCGAGAACGCCGGAGCCTTCGAACAGCTGGTGGACACCGCCGAGTTGCACGCCCCGTTCACCTCGCAGGAGGTCGTGCTGCGCAAGGCGCTGCGGCTCGGCGACGACGTGAGCGTCAACCCGTCCGGCGGCGCCCTCGCCGCCAACCCGGTCATGGCCGCCGGCCTCATCCGCATCGGCGAGGCCGCCGCCCGCATCCACCGCGGCGAGTCCCGCCGCGCGCTGGGCCACGCCACCTCGGGGCCCTGCCTCCAGCAGAACCTGGTCGCCGTACTCGAAGGGGAGGACCAGCGATGAGCACCACGTCCAAGGAGCCCGTGGCCGTCGTCGGCATCGGCCAGACCAAACACGTCGCCGCCCGCCGGGACGTCTCGATCGCCGGTCTCGTCCGGGAGGCCGCCCAACGCGCCCTCGCCGACGCCGAGTTGACGTGGGCCGACATCGACGCCGTGGTCATCGGCAAGGCGCCCGACTTCTTCGAGGGCGTCATGATGCCGGAGCTGTACCTCGCCGACGCCCTCGGCGCCGTCGGCAAGCCGATGCTGCGCGTACACACCGCGGGCTCCGTCGGCGGCTCCACCGCGCTGGTCGCCTCGAACCTGATCGCCGGCCGCGTCCACGGCACGGTCCTCACCCTCGCCTTCGAAAAACAGTCGGAATCCAACGCGATGTGGGGGCTCTCGCTGCCCGTCCCGTTCCAGCAGCCCCTGCTCGCCGGGGCCGGTGGGTTCTTCGCCCCGCACGTGCGCGCGTACATGCGACGCACCGGCGCGCCCGACGGCGTCGGCTCCCTCGTCGCGTACAAGGACCGCCGCAACGCGCTCAAGAACCCGTACGCCCATCTCCACGAGCACGACATCACCCTGGAGAAGGTCCAGGCCTCGCCCATGCTCTGGGACCCGATCCGCTACTCCGAGACCTGCCCGTCCTCCGACGGCGCCTGCGCCATGATCCTCACGGACCGGGCGGGCGCGGCCCGTTCGCCGAAGCCGCCCGCCTGGATGCTCGGCGGCGCCATGCGCAGCGAGCCGACGCTCTTCGCGGGCAAGGACTTCGTGTCGCCGCAGGCCGGCAAGGACTGCGCCGCCGACGTGTACCGGCAGGCCGGGATCGCCGACCCGCGCCGGGAGATCGACGCCGTCGAGATGTACGTGCCCTTCTCCTGGTACGAGCCCATGTGGCTGGAGAACCTGGGGTTCGCCGACGAGGGCGAGGGGTGGAAGCTCACCGAATCAGGCGTCACGGAACTCGACGGGGACCTCCCCGTCAACATGTCGGGCGGTGTCCTGTCCACCAATCCGATCGGCGCCTCGGGCATGATCCGCTTCGCCGAAGCCGCCCTCCAGGTACGGGGCCAGGCCGGAGAACACCAGGTGGACGGCGCGCGGAAGGTGCTCGGGCACGCCTACGGCGGCGGCTCGCAGTTCTTCTCGATGTGGCTCGTCGGCTCCGAGCCTCCGACAGGATGACCTTCGGTGGCCGTCGCGGCCTGTGCTCGGCACCGGCCGATCGCTAGGCTGACGCACGGACGACGAACCGGGAGGAGCACGGACGTGGCCGAGAGCACCATCGACCAGCACCCGCTCGCGGGATGGGACAAGCCGGACCTGGATCTGAGCAGCGCGGACTGGCGCTCCAGCAGTAGGGGCCTCGGCGATGTCCAGATCGCCTTCGTCGAGGGCTTCATCGCGATGCGCAACAGCGGCAGTCCGCAGAGTCCGTCGCTGATCTTCACTCCGGCCGAGTGGGGAGCGTTCGTGCTCGGGGCCCGTGAGGGCGAGTTCGATCTGACCTAGCCGTACGGGCGGCCGCACCGGCGGGGAGGCCCGGGGAGCCGTGGCCGAACACGGCGAATTTCCCGCCCCGTTTCCGACACGTGACCTTCGGCCCTGTCCTGTGGCTCTTGTGTGCGCGAGCCTGGCCACGAGAACACAGGAACAGCCGGTCAACGAGGGCACGGCCAGCGTGCCCGGTGTCGGAGGCGATCAGCCATGAGTACGCGCGAGCCGCAGAACCTTCCCGTCGTCGTCGCGGTCGACGGATCCGACGACAGCCGACGGGCCCTGGACTGGGCCCTCGCGGAAGCCGTCCGGCGCGGCGCCGGCCTGCGCGTCGTGCATGTACGGCAGTACGCCCCCTTCCTCCAGCCCACGGTCCTCGTGGCCGGGCCGGAGGACTCCGCGGCCGACCCCGTCATCGAGGAGGTCCGCAAGGAGCTCGAAGGGCGCGACGATCTGCCGCCCCTCGAGTTCATCAGCCACGAGGGCGTGCCCGCCGCGGTGCTGCCCGAACGGGGTGACGAGGCCCAGCTCCTCGTCCTCGGCTCGCGCGGCCGCGGCGGCTTCACCAGCCTGCTCCTCGGCTCGAACGGGGTGGCGGTCGCACGCGACGCCGGCTGCCCGGTGGTCGTCGTACGGGGCCAGGAGGCCGCACCGGACCGTGTCGTGGTCGGGCTGCGGGTGGACGACCCCGACGAGGCGACGCTCGACTTCGCGTTCGCCCACGCGGCACGGGCGGGAGCGCCGCTGCGCGTCGTCGCCGCGTACCCCTGGCCGGTGCTCGCCTGGTCCGCGTACGGCGACTTCACACCGGCCGTCCAGGACCAGGAGGCCGTGGAGCGCGAGACCCTGGATCTGGCCCGGCGGACCATCGCGTCGCTGCTCGACTCTCACCCTGAAGTCGAGGTCGAGGTTCTCGCGGCGCCGGGCGACGCGGCCGGCCTGCTCGTCGAGAACTCCCAGGACGCCGCCCTGGTCGTCGTCGGCCGTCACCGCCGCCGCCTCACCCGCCCCGCGCCGATGCTCGGCTCGGTGACCCATGCCGTGCTGCTGCACGCGCAGAGCCCGGTCGCCGTGGTGCCGCCCGCCCCGGCGGAGTAGACACCTAGAGCAGGACCACGCACCCCCGCCCGGTCAGCTCGGCCAGCAGGCCGGGCGCCGGGCGTACGTCGTTCCAGCGCAGGTCGAGCTTCTCCAGATCCGGCAACTCGGCCACCCACCACGGCACTTCGGTGAGGCGATTGCCGCGCAGGTCGAGACGGCGCAGCCGGGGCAGACCGCGCAGCGCCCCGGGGACGACCGTCAGCGCGTTCTCGCGCAGTTCCACTTCGCGCAGCTCGCGCAGGCCCCGTACGGAATCGGGGAGCCCGGTGAGGCGATTGCCGCGCAGCCACAGCTCACGCAGCTCGGTGAGGCGGCCGACGGAGTCGGGCAGCTCGGTGAGCCGGTTGTGCTGAGCTCGCAGCTCCACAAGGCCGGTCATCGCGCCGAGCGCCGCGGGCAGCGCGGTCAGGCGGTTCTCGCCGACGTTCAGATACCCGAGCCGGGTCAGCGCGCCGAGGGTGTCGGGCAGTTCGGTCAGCCGGTTGTCGTGCAGATACAGGTACCGGGTCAGCCCCGTGAGCGCGCCGATCTCCGGCGGCACCTCGGTGAACCGGTTGTGGCCGAGGTCGAGGGTGTGCAGGGCGGTGAGCGTGCCGATGCGGGCGGGCAGCCGCGTGAGACGGTTGTCGCACAGGAGCAGCACCTCCACGGCGGGGTGCCGCCACACCTCGTCCGGTACGTCGTCCAGGCCCGCCCGCCAGTAGTTGAGGGTGCTGGTCACGGCCGCCTCCGCCTCTGATCCCACCGTCCGCGCCGTCGGTTCATCGTGAACCTATCGGCAGGTGCCGGGTGGCACGAAAAGACCTGCTCGAACATGCGCTCCAACTCTCGTCAGAACGACTCCACTTGAAGCCCGACGGCGTACGCTGAGGCCCCTGGAACCCGTGGCGTGTACCGGCTCCCCGCGCTGGTCACACCCGCCGTGGGAGGGGGTGCGTCATGACGCTGCGCGGAGGCCGGAGCCATCGGGGACGAGGGACGCTGTTCGAGCGCGAGAGTGAACTGGCGGCCGTGGACGAGGCGCTCGGCGAGCTCGCCGGGATGCGCCACCTCGGCGCCGAGCCGCCCGAGCGACCGCACGGCGCGCTGCTCACCGTCGCCGCGCCCGCCGGACTCGGCAAGACGACCCTGCTCGCCGAGGTCCGCAGGCGCGCCGCGGCCAAGGGCTGCACCGTCCTGTACGCCCGCGGCGGCGACCAGGAACAGGGCGTCGCCTTCCACGTCGCCCGCCAGCTGGTCCAACCGCAGCTCGCGGCCATGCCCGAACCCGAACTCCGCTCCAGGCTGGGCAGCTGGTACGCGATCGTCGGCCCCGCACTCGGGCTGTGCGCGCCCTCGGACGGCGCGCCGCCCGACCCGCAGGGCCTGCGCGACGGCCTCGACTGGGTCCTCACCCACCTCGCCGTGCGGCGCGCCCCCGTGGTCCTGGTCCTCGACGACGCGCACTGGGCCGACCCCGAGTCGCTCAGCTGGCTCGCCGCCTTCGCGCCGCGCGCCGAGGAGCTGCCGCTGCTGCTCGTCGTCGCCTACCGGCCCGAGGAACTCCCGGAGTACGGCGAAGCGCTGCGGGGCCTGCCCGGACGGTCCGGGCAGCGCCCGCTCGGCCTCGAACCGCTCAGCGCACCGGCGATCGCCGGCCTCGTCCGCGAATCCCTCGGCTCGCACGCCGACGACGCGTTCTGCCGCGAGTGCTGGGCCGTCACCGCGGGCAACCCCTTCGAGGCCGTCGAGCTGACCGCCAAGGTCCACGACCGCGGGCTCGCCCCCACCGAGAACGGCGCCCACCTGCTGCGCGACCTCGCCGCAGCCGTCAAGGGCAGCGGCCTCATCGCCCGCCTCGAACGCCTCGGCGCCTCCACCGTCCGCTTCGCCTGGGCCTGCGCCGTCCTCGGTACGGAGATCTCCCCCGAGCTCGCCGCGGGCGTGGCCGGCCTCGGCGCCGAGGAGGCCACCGACGCGGCCGACCGACTGCGCACCGCGCGGATCCTCACCGGTGTGGAGACCCTCGAATTCGTCCACCCGCTGATCGCCACCGCCGTGTACCGGGCCATCCCCGGCGGCGTCCGCGTCGCCCTGCACGGCCAGGCCGCCTGGACGGTCACCAACGCCGGGCTCGGCCCTTCCGCCGCCGCCCGCCACCTCCTGGAGACCCACCCCGACGGCGACGGCTGGGTCGTGCAGCAGCTGCGCGCCGCCGCCCGCGAGACCATCCGGGCCGGGGCCCCGGACGCGGCCCGCCGCTACCTCGCCCGCGCCCTGCGCGAACCCCCGCCCTTCGACGACCGCGCCGCCGTCCTCTACGAACTCGGCAGCGCCTCCCTGCTCACCGAACCCGCCACCACCGTCAACCACCTGCGCGCCGCCCTCGAAGAACCCATCACCGACCCGGCGCTCCGCCACGGCATCGTCTACCGCCTCTCCCAGGTCCTCGCCCACAGCGACCGCCTCGTCGAGGCATCCGAGACGCTCGCCCGCGAGATGCGCATCACCACGGACCCCCGCGTCCGCCTGCGCCTGCAGGCCGAGCAGTTCATGTGGGACGCCTTCCGCGCCGACGAACCCGACTCCCCGGCCCGCTCCCGGCGGCTGGCCAAACTCGCCGACCGGCTCACCGGACGCGATCTCACCGAGCGCTACATCATCGGCCTGCGCACCTGGGACGCCACCCTGCGCGGCGAACCCACCGACGTCGTCCTGCGGCACGCCGAGCGGGCCCTGGCCGGCGGGCTGTGCTGGGCCCCCGACGAGGACCGCGGCTTCGAGGTGCCCGTCCTGGTCGCCATGGCGTTCATGTACGCCGACCGCCCGGGCCGCACCGAGGAACTCTTCGTCGAGGGCATCGCCGATTTCGAGCACGCCGGCTGGCGCGGAGGCCACCTCTCCTTCGCGTACACGCTGCTCGGCCACGTCCGCTACCGGCGCGGCCGGCTCGCCGAGGCCGAGGACTTCGTCCGCGCGGGCCTGCGCCTGGCCGAACGCGTCGGACCCGGCACCCCCGCCCACTGGTACGCCGTCGGCAGCCTCGTCCAGGTGCTGCTCGCGCGCGGCCGCGTCACCGAGGCGAAGGAGGCGGCCGAGGCGTACGACTTCGGGCCGCCGTTCCCCGCCGCCGTCGTCTTCCCCGACTCGCAGACCGTCTACGGCGAACTGCTGCTCGCCCTCGGCCGCACCAAGGAAGCCGCAGCCGAACTCGGCTCCGCGGGGCGCCGCCTCGACCCGCGCGGCATGCGCAATCCCGCCTGGTGCCCCTGGCAGCTCCACCTCGCCCGCGCCGAGGCGGCCGAGGCCCCCGACCGGGCCCTCGCCCTCGCCCACGACGCCGTCGAACGGGCCCGGCAGTTCGGCGCCCCGTCCGCGATCGGCCAGGCTCTGCGCGCCGCCGCCGAGATCTCCTCCGGCGCCGCCCGCGGCAAGCTCCTGGAGGAATCCGTCGCCCACCTGGAACGCTCGCCCGCCGGATACGAACTGGCCTGCTCACTCGTCGCCCTCGGCACGGAACTGCGCCGCACCGGCCACGCCGGGGAAGCCGCCGAGCAGCTGTACCGGGGCCTGGACGCCGCGGTCGCCTGCGGCGCGGACGGCCTGGTGGACCGGGCCCGCGACGAGCTCGCCGCCGCCGGCCTGCGCCCGAGGCCCCTGCACGGGGCGGCCACCGACGCGCTGACCGCACGCGAGCGGTCCGCCGCGGCCTGCGCGGCACGCGGCCTGTGCCCGGCCGAGATCGCCGCCGAGCTGGGTCTGGAGGAAGCGGTCGTCGTCCGGCTGCTGTCCGCCGTGTACCGGAAGGTCGGCACCGACCAGACCGGTCTGGCCGCCGCGCTCGGGGAGCAGGACCCTGGCGAACCCCGGGGCCGGTGAACGCCTCACAGCGACGTACCATTGGCCGCATGTCCTTCCTCCGCCGCCGCGCAGCGACCCCCGCGGGCCCCGACTTCGATGTCCTGGCCATGGACCCGGGCGACTGGCCGGGCAACCTCGGTGCGGGCCTGCTGCCCGCCCCCGACGGCACCTGCCAGGGCGTGTTCCTGCGCTACGACCTGTTCGGCGGCCGCGGCCCCGCGATGGTGATCGGCAACCTGCCCGAGGGCTCCCCGGCCCGCGAGGTCGCCGAGGGCGAGATCCCCTTCGAGGTCGCCCAGCTCCTCATCGCGCTGGAGAACGACGAAGAGGTCACCGTCACCGGGGTCGAGGACGTCCCGGTGATGCAGGGGGACAACCTCCTCATCGTGCGCCGCCTGAAGCTGTCGGAGACGCGCGTCTCCTGCGTCCAGTTCGACCGCAGCGACAACGTGCTCGTGACGATCGCCTCCTGGGACCGTCCGATCACCGACGACCTGTACGCACTGCTCAAGCCGCTGCCCGCGGAGCTCTTCCAGCAGGGCTGAGCCACCACCCCTTGCAGCACCCTTGTCGCGGAGTCATCCGACCTCTAGCGTGATGAGGCATGCCTTCTGGGAACCCTGAGCACTCCGCGGTCAACGGAATCACGCGAAGATCCACCATGAAGGGCGCGGCTGCGGGTGCAGCCGCTCTCGCCACAGGCCTCGGCCCGCTCGCTACCGGTGACGCGCAGGCGGCCGAGCCCTCCGATGAATTACTGCTCTGGTACAAGGCGCCCGCTGCCGACTGGGAACGCGAGGCCCTGCCCATCGGCAGCGGCGCGCTCGCCGCGACCGTCTTCGGCACCCTTGCCTCCGAGCGCCTCCAGTTCAACGAGAAGACCCTGTGGACCGGCGGCCCCGGCGCCCAGGGCGGCTACGACTTCGGCAACTGGCGCAGCCCGCGCCCCGGCGCCCTCGCCGACGTGCGGAGCAGGCTCGACGAGGAGACGAAACTCGACCCCGACACCGTCGCCGCCGCACTCGGCCAGGCCCGCGTCGGCTACGGCGCCCACCAGACCTTCGGCGACCTCCACCTCGACATCCCCGGCGCGCCCGCCACTCCGCCCGCCGACTACCGCCGCGCCCTCCACCTGCGCACCGCCCTCGCCACGGTCACGTACACCCACGAAGACGTCACCCACCACCGCGAGTACCTCGCCTCGCACCCGGACGGCGTGCTCGCTGGCCGACTCTCGGCCGACCGCCCCGGCAGCGTCACGTTCACCCTCCGGTACACCTCGCCCCGCACCGACCACACGACCAAGTCGAGCGGCGACCGGATCACCGTTCGCGGCGAACTCGCCGACAACGGGCTGACGTTCGAAGCCCAGGTCCGGCTGCGTCACGACGGCGGTACCCTCACCGCGAACGCCGACGGCAGCCTCACCGTGACCGGCGCCGACAGCGCCTCGTTCGTGCTCGCCGCCGGCACGGACTACGCGGACACCTACCCGGACTACCGCGGCACCGACCCGCACGCCACGGTCACCGCCACCGTCGACAGGGCCGCGGCCCGCGGACACGGCGCGCTGCGCTCCCGCCACCTCCGCGACCACCGCATCCTCTTCGACCGGGTCGCCCTCGACATCCGGCAGGCCGTGCCCGCGGACGTCCCCACCGACCAGCTGCTCACGCGGTACACGGGCGGAACCACGGCCGCCGACCGCGCGCTCGAAGCGCTCTTCTTCCAGTACGGCCGCTACCTGCTGATCGCCTCCTCGCGGCCGGGCTCGCTCCCCGCCCACCTTCAGGGCGGGTGGAACCAGTCGACGAGCCCGCCCTGGTCCGCCGACTACCACGTCAACATCAACCTCCAGATGAACTACTGGCTCGCCGAAGCCGCCAATCTTCCCGAGACCACGGCCCCCTACGACCGCTTCGTCGCCGCGCTGCGCGCCCCCGGGGAACGTACGGCCAAGGAGATGTTCGGCAGCCGCGGCTGGGTCGTCCACAACGAGACCAACCCCTACGGGTTCACGGGCGTGCACGACTGGTCGACCGCCTTCTGGTTCCCGGAGGCCGCCGCCTGGCTCACCGCCCAGCTCTACGAGCACTACCGCTTCGGCGGCTCCACCGACTACCTGCGCACCACCGCGTACCCGCTGATGAAGTCCGCCGCCGAGTTCTGGCTCGACAACCTGCGCACCGACCCCCGCGACAACACCCTGGTCGCGACGCCCAGTTACTCGCCCGAGCACGGCGACTTCACCGCCGGCGCCGCCATGTCGCAGCAGATCGTGCACGACCTGCTCACCAACACCCTCGAAGCGGCGAGAACCTTGGGCGACGCACCGGCCTTCCGGGACCAACTCGCCGACACGCTGCGCCGGTTGGACCCCGGCCTGCGCCGCGGCTCCTGGGGACAGCTTCAGGAATGGAAGACCGACCTCGACAGCCCCACCGACGACCACCGGCACGTCTCCCACCTCTACGCCCTGCACCCCGGACGACAGATCGAACCCGGCAGCGAGTGGGCCGACGCCGCCAAGGTCTCGCTCACCGCACGCGGCGACGGCGGCACCGGCTGGTCCAAGGCGTGGAAGATCAACTTCTGGGCGCGTCTGCGCGACGGCGACCACGCGCACAAGATGCTCGCCGAACAGCTGAAGGGGTCCACGCTGCCCAACCTGTGGGACACCCACCCGCCGTTCCAGATCGACGGCAACTTCGGCGCCACGTCGGGAATCGTCGAGATGCTCCTGCAGAGCCAGTTCGACGTGATCGAGATCCTGCCCGCACTCCCGGCGAGCTGGCCCGACGGATCCGTACGCGGACTGCGGGCGCGCGGCGGCGCGACCGTCGACATCGACTGGGCGGAGGGACGCGCCACCCGGATCGCCCTCACCGCCACCCGCACCCGCGAACTCGCGCTGCGCAGCACCCTGTTCGGAGACAGGACGCTCAAGGCCGTGGCCGGGCGACGCTACGTCTTCGACTGAGGACAAGGGAAGGGCCCGGGTTCGCCTGCGCGAACCCGGGCCCCACCACTCACACCACCACAGCCGCTACTTCACCGTGGACGGCACCACCTGCACGTCCGCCGCCCGCACATACTCGATGCGGTGCGCGAACTGGATCTCGTAGTACACGTCCTTGCCCTTGACGACCCTGTGCGACGTCGTGTCGAAGGTGGGGGAGTAGAAGTACTCGCCCGTGGTCCTCCCGCCGATCACATAGCGCTGGCCCGCGAGCAGCTTGTACGGCAGCGGCGAGATCGCCTGCGGCGTCATGCCGGCCGGGTAGGCGGAGGCCTCCGGGTAGGCACGCCCGTACACCGGGACGGACTCGGCGCCCGCCTTCGGCGTCACCACAAGTCCCTTGGCGGACACGGCCGTCGGCTGCTTCTTCGGGTTCTTGAACCAGGCCTTCTGGCCCAGGTACCAGATCGCCGTCCAGTCGCCCTTGCGCTCCGCGACCGCGTACTGCTGGCCCGTCGAGACCCGCGACGCCATGTCGTTCACGTCGATCGTGGAGTCCTGACCGCCGGGACGCAGACCGATGTCCTTGATCAGCGGTGCGTCCTCGCTCGGCTCCGTGTACACCCGCACCGCGCTCGACCCGTGCGGCGCGCACGCCACGCCCGCCTTCTCGCAGCCCGTGAACTCCGGCTGGTTCTCGGCGAACCGGGGAGCGATGGTGACCACGCCGCCGCCCTGTCCCGCCGTGGGGTGGAACGGCTTGCCCATCAGCGCGAAGTAGTGCGCCCAGTCCCAGAACGGACCCGGGTCCGTGTGCATCGACGGGATGGTGGACGCCGTCGGACCCGGCACCGTGTCATGGCCGAGGATGTGCTGCCGGTCCAGCGGGATGTCGTACTTCTTCGCCAGATACGACACCAGGCGCGCCGACGAGCGGTACATCTCCTCCGTGTACCAGGAGTCCGGCTGCGCGAGGAAGCCCTCGTGCTCCAGGCCGATCGACTTCGCGTTCACGTACCAGTTGCCCGCGTGCCAGCCGACGTCCTTGGCCTTGATGGACTGCACGATGTGCCCGTCCGTCGAGCGCAGCGAGTAGTGCCAGGCCAGATACGTCTTGTCCTGCACCAGCTTCAGCGTCTGCTCCCACGTCGCCTCCGTGTCGTGGATGACGATGTAGTCGATGCTCTGGTCCTTGGGGCGGTCCGCCAGGTCGTGGTTGCCGTAGTCGCCGTCGCCGAACTCCTCGTACGGCGCCGGGATCCACTCGCAGGACACCGTCTTCGGGCACTCGGTGTCGGAGGTGTCCGTCTTGCGCAGCCCCATCGTCTCGAGCTGCGCCGCCTTCGGCTGCGCGGCGCGGTCGGCCGCCAGCGTCACGTTCTGGCCGGCGTCCGTGGTGCGGCGCTCGCCGTCGCGGATCACCGCGAAGACGTCGTTCGCGTACGTCGCCGCGGTCGCCGCGTCGTCCGCGCCGGAGAACTTGGCGATCGCGCCGTACCAGTCCGCCGGGTCACCGCCGAGCGGCTTGCCGAGCTGCTTCTGGGCGGCGGCGAGCAGGGCCGCGCCACCGCGCACGTTCGCCGCCGCGTCGCTGCGCAGCTCCTCCCGCGGGATGCCGGTGAGCTCGGCCGCCCTCACCAACGTCCTCAGGCGGGCCGGGAGTTGGGCCTGCGTCGGCACCGACTGCGACGCCTCCGTGGCCTTCAGCGGAGCGCGCGAGTCGTCCCCGCGCGCGTCACCCTGCGCGTGGTCGTGCGCCACGGTGTCCGCGACGGCGGTGCGCGCGTCGGTCAGGTGCATCGGGCCGTAGCCACCGGTGACGCTCGGCGCGCCGCCGTGCGCGTCCCACCGGGACTGCAGATACGACACACCGAGCAGCACGCTCTGCGGCACCTGGTACTCGGCCGCCGCCGACGCGAAAGCGCCTTGCAGCTGGGCCGACGGTACCGCCGCTTCCTGGGGAGGGGCCGCGCCGAGCAACGGCAGCAGCAGTGCTCCCGTCGCCAGTGTGCCCACCGCACGTGCGCGCGTGCTCCTGCCGGTACGTCTGCCGGTGGCAGTACGCGGGGTTCGATGCAACGGTGCCTCCAGGGACCAACGAATCTCGGGATCGTGCGCGGTGCGTGCGGGGCCGATCGTGGTCAGTGGTATCGGCTCACCGACGATCCGTCAATGATCCGACGGGCAACGGAGATTCGCGGGATTTCCCATGTCAGCAGGCGTGTGCGGGGGTTTCCGGCGTGATGGTGCGACCGCCTGCGGCGCGTCAGTGGTGTGGACCAATGAGCGTACGAGGTCAGCGGGTTGGGTCCGGCGCGTGGCTGCCCGCGGTACACGGACAGCGAGAAGGTCCGCGGTACGCCATCCTCCACCCCGGCGTACCACGGACCTTCGTCCCCGTCAGCGAGTCCCGACTGCCGCGCGCACCGCCTTGCGGGCCATGTTGCAGTCGTCGTGCAGGCGGCGCAGCAACAGCCGCTGCTCCTCGCCGGTCGGCACAGCACCGGGGTGGGCCGTCGCGCCCGGTGCCGCCGGGGCCTGGTCGTGCATCGAGCGCTGCACGGCCGTCTCGTAGGTACGGATCTCCCGCGTCAGTACGAGCATCAGGTTCACCAGGAACGCGTCGCGGGAGGCCGGGCCGCCGGACTGCGCGAGCTGACTGATCTGACGGCGCGCCACCGGGGCGTCACCGAGCACGGTCCACAGGGTCGCCAGGTCGTAGCCCGGCAGGTACCAGCCCGCGTGCTCCCAGTCCACGAGCACCGGGCCCGCGGGGGAGAGCAGGATGTTCGACAACAGGGCGTCACCGTGGCAGAACTGGCCCATCGAGCCGCGGCCCGACGCGTGGGCGATGCCGTGCAGCAGCTTCTGCAGATCACCCATGTCGCGGTCGGTCAGCAGGCCCAGGTCGTGGAACCGGTTGATCCGCTGGGCGTAGTCCAGTGGTGCGTCGAAGGTGCCCGCCGGCGGCCGCCACTGGTTGAGCCGGCAGACGGCGCCGAGCGCCGCCCTGATGTCCGCCCGAGGCGGAGCCTCGACCGGGTGGCGCTGCAGGGCCGCCACCCGGCCGGGCATCCGCTCGATCACCAGCGTGCCGTTGTCCGGGTCTGCCGCGATCAGACGCGGTACCCGCACCGGCGGCCGGTGTCGGACGAACGAACGGTATGCGGCTATCTCGTGCCGGACCCGCTCGTCCCACACGGGAGAGTGGTCCAGTAAACACTTCGCGACGGCGGTGCTGCGCCCTGTCGTACCGACGAGGAGCACGGACCGCGGGCTGCGGCGCAGCACCTGGACCGGATGGAACTCCGGGCAGATCCGGTGCACCGAGGCGATCGCCGTGCGCAGCTGGGCGCCCTGAGGGCCGGACAAGTCGAGTCTCCCGCTGAGCGGTTGCGTTCCGAGCCCCGGAACGCGCCGGGTCCTGCCGACGCCACCGAGCGCCGTGGGCCCCGTCCGCGCGGGGTCGAGGTACGGGCCGCCTCCGACCACCGGACGGGCGGGACGCAGCGGCCGGGGCGGGGCGGACACGGAGGACGATGCTGTGTACATGGGAGATACAGATCCCTTCGTGTGCCGACGAGTTGCTGCGCCGCCCGGCCCGGCCGAGTTCGGTAACACCCTGGGGAATGCCCTGCGGCGACCGGGTCGGGGTGGCGCATTCCTACCTGACACCCGTGGGACAGGAGCACAACAGCTGGCGCACCCTGGCGAACCCTGGCGAATAGTCGCTCAGCAACTGACAGAGGGCTACTGTCAACTTCAGCCGAGAACCTGGGGGCTTGAAGTGAGCGGACAACCCAACACCCGCCTGAACGACCTGTTCGGCCTGGCCGGCTGGTCCAAGGGCGAACTCGCGAGGCTCGTCAACCGGCAGGCGGCGGCCATGGGCCACCCCCAGCTGGCGACGGACACCTCACGGGTGAGGCGTTGGATCGACATGGGAGAGATCCCGCGCGATCCGGTGCCCAGGGTGCTGGCGGCGCTGTTCACCGAGCGACTCGGCCGTGTCGTGACCATCGAGGATCTCGGTCTCGTCCGACACGGGCGCACGGGGAAACGGCAGGGCGGCGGGGTTCTGGAGCACCAGGGACCCGACGGTGTGCCGTGGGCGCCCGAGCGGACAGCTGCGGTCCTCACCGAATTCACGGGAATGGACCTCATGCTCAACCGACGCGGCTTGGTGGGCGCGGGTGCCGCGCTCGCCGCAGGTTCCGCACTCAGCAATGCCATGCACGACTGGCTGCACACCGACCCGGCCCTCGCGGCCGACGCTCCTCGGTTCACCGACCCCCTGCACGCCGACCCCGCTGGGTTCGACCGCTACGAGGCCGCCCCCATCGGGTCCCAGGAGATCGAGGAACTGGAACGCTCGGTGGAGGTGTTCCGTGCCTGGGACGCCTCCCGCGGCGGCGGGTTGCAGCGCAAGGCAGTCGTCGGCCAACTGAACGAAGTCGGCGGAATGCTGGCCTACCGCCACCCCGACCATCTCCAGCGCCGCCTGTGGGGCGTCGCTGCCAACCTGGCCGTGCTCGCGGGCTGGATGTCGCACGACGTCGGCCTGGAGCCCACGGCCCAGAAGTACTTCGTCATCGCCGCGCACGCCGCGCGCGAGGGCGGCGACCGGCCACGCGCCGGCGAGGCCCTCTCCCGGGCCGCCCGCCAGAAGATCCACCTGGGCGCGGCCGACGAGGCGCTCGACCTGATGAAGCTCGCCAAGTCCGGCTCGGGCGAGGAGGTACTGCCTCGCACGAAGGCCATGCTCTACACCATCGAGGCGTGGGCACAGGCGTCGCTGGGCAAGGGCCAGGCGATGCGCCGGACCCTCGGCGAGGCGGAGGACCTCTTCGTCTCCGACAAGGGGGACGTGCCACCGCCGAGCTGGATGCAGATGTTCGACGAGGCGGACCTGCACGGTATGCAGGCCCTCGCCTACCGCACCCTCGCCGAGCACGAGCCGGGCGCCGCCGTCATCGCCCAGCGTCACGCCAAGGAGGCGCTGGAACTGCGGGCGGGCGGCCGGGACCGGTCGAAGATCTTCGACAACCTCTCGATGGCGTCGGCCTGCTTCATCGCCGACGACCCCGAGCAGGCGGACCGGTACGCACGACTCGCCCTGTCCTCGATGGGTGCGAACTCCTCGCACCGCACCTGGGACCGGCTGCGCGAGATGTACCGACTCACCGGCCAGTACGCGGGCTACCCGAAGATCGAGGACCTGCGGCAGGAGATCAAGCTGGCGCTGCCAAGGGTCGGCGGGAAGAAGATGAAGGCCTGACAAGGCTCAAAAACATCGCCCGTACCGGACATCTCGTACCGCACGTCCGTGTTCGAACCGCATCTCGTACCGGAAGGTGAACCAGTACGCCGTCAGGAGCCGATCCTGACGACGAGCACACAGGCGTCGTCGTCGCGCTCGCCCGAGCCGAACTCGTCGGTCACCACGCGCACGCAGTCCTGCGCGTCATGAGCCTCGGCCAGGCGCGGCGCCAGAGCGAGCAGCCTGCCCGCGGCGGCCTTCTCGCCGCGCCGTGGGACGAGTCCGTCGGTGTGCAGCACCAGCACGTCGCCGCCCCGCAGCTGTTCCTCGGCCTGCCCGTACACGGCACCGGAGGTCGCACCGAGCAGCACGCCCTCGGGAGGCGTGAGCGCACGCCCCGTCCCGTCGCGGAACAGCAGCGGGGCGGGGTGTCCCGCCTGCGCCCACGCCAGCGTGCGGGCCACCGGGTCGTACCGACAGCACAGGGCGCTACCGAGGGAGGGTTGTACGGCGTTGTCCAGCAGTTCGCCGAGACGGCCGAGGAGCTCGGCCGGCGGGGTGCCGCACACGGCCATGCCGCGGACGGCGCCGAGCAGCATCGCCATGCCGGAGGCGACGGCGACGCCGTGTCCGGTGAGGTCGCCGACGGTCAAGAGGGTCTTGCCGTCGGGGAGTTCGAGCGCGTCGTACCAGTCGCCGCCGATCAGGTCGCCGGCCGAGGAGGGGAGGTACTGGGCCGCCACGTCGAGGCCCTGGGGGCCGCCGTGCCGGAGCCGCAGGGAGCCGCGCCGCGGCGGCAGCACGGCTTCCTGCAGCTCGACCGCGAGCCGGTGCTCGGTCTGTGCGATGTGCCGCTGGCGCTGGAGCGAGTCACGGGTCTCACTCACCGCGCGCTGGCTGCGCCGCAGTTCGCTGACGTCGCGTACGACCGCCCACATGGAGGCGGTCGAACCGTCCGCGTCGAGCACGGGCTCGCCCATCATGTGCACCGTGCGGACGGTGTCGTCCTGGCGCACGATGCGGAACTCGCCGTCGATCGGCTTGCCGTCGATCAGGCAGTCCGTGACCATCGCGGTCAGCTTCGGCTGGTCGTCACGGTGGACGACGGCCGGCAGCTCGTCGAGGGTCAGCGCGGGGGAGCCGGGGTCCCGGCCGAGGATCTCGTACAGCTCCTCGGTCCAGATGGCCTCGTCGGTCAGCAGGTTCCAGTCGGCGCTGCCGACCCGGCTGAGCAGCGAGTCCGGCTGCGGATCGGCGGCGGGGCGCTGGGCGGGAAAGGCCTCGCGAACCGTCGGTCCCTCCCGCAGCTGGGCCAAGTGGCGGTCCAGGTCGCTGAGTTGATGCACCGCCAGTTCGTACAGCGCGCGCTGCCAGCGGGCCTCGGCGTCGGGCGCCTCGCCCACCGAGTCCACGGATTCGCGGCGCACGGCGTCGACGTCACCGAGCAGCCGGCGGGTCTGGTCGATCAGGGCGTCGACCGTGCCACGCTCCGGCGGCTGGCCGGCGGGGCGGTCCGCGAAGACATGGGACGGCATGAAGAACTCCGATGCAGGCGCGGGTACGGCCGAGGCGGACGGAAGGACCGTTAAAGACTCTGGCACAGGCCGCCTGGCCTCGTAAGGGATTTGGCCATACACGATGCGGTGGTGCTTCTGGCATATGCCCTTGTCCTCCGGAATGATACTTACGAGTGTCACGGTCGAACGAATGCCCGGTTCTGACGTAGCCCGGACTCGTCCGTTCCGCGCGACGGAGAAAGCGCAAACGCGTAGCCGCCCTACGTCGCACGGCATGCCGTGCGACGTAGGGCGGCGGTCCGTTACTGCCCTTGCCGGGTGCCCGGCACCGACGAGGAGGCGCGCGCCGCCCCCGTGTCGATGACGAACTGGGAGCCCGGCTCGACGAAGACGTTCCCGTCGCGCGAGTCCGTGATCGTCACGTTCGAGAGCGTGGCACTGCCGCGCGCTCCGCCCATGGCGAGGATGCCGGAGCCGTTGTTGGACTTGGAGATCGTCACGTCGCTGATCTTCACGCCCGGCATGGCGCCGCCTCCTGTCTTGAACTGGATGCCGTCGTACGTCGAGTCCTGGATGTCGGTGTCACGGATCGTGACGCCCGGGATGTCCTGACCCTGCGCGAACAGCGTGATGGCGCCGAACTCCTGGTCCTCGTTCCAGAACGCCCCGCCCGTGCGGTACAGGCCGTTGTTCGCGATCAGCGTCTGCCCGGAGAAGGGCAGCGGGTCGTGGTCGGTCGCGAGCATGATGCCGGGGTAGTTCGCGGTGTCGTACACCAGGTTGTTCTCGATCTTGTTGCCGTAACCGCCGTACACGGCGATGCCGTTGGCCCGCCACGGAAGCTGGACCGTGTTGTTGCGGAAGACGTTGTCGTGCCCGACGTCCACCGAGGTGTCCTTCACGTACTTGTTGGCCCACACGGCGAGCGCGTCGTCGCCCGTGGTGCGGAACGAGGAGTTGTAGACGCTCGAATTGCGCGTGCCGTTGGAGAAGTTGATGCCGTCGGCGTACGTGTCCCGGATCCGCATGCCGCTGAACTCGAGCCCGTCGGCAGGCCCCCACAGCTCCGGGATGTCGCTGTAGTCGCGGCCGACCCAGACGCCGACGTTGGCGTGCTCGATCCACACGTTGCTGATCTTGGTGTTCTTGCCGAAGCGGCCGTTGAGGCCGACGCCGCCCTCCGCGTTGCCGTCACCGCCGCGGATGGTGCCCGAGCCGAAGATGGCGACGTCGGAGATCTTGGTGTTGTCGTCGATGTCGAAGCCGAAGTTGCCCTCGTGCGGGTGGTTGATGCCGCCCGCGTTCTGCGGCGCGGTCAGCGTGTACAGCTGCGAGTGCCACATGCCGGCGCCCTTGATGGTGACGTCGCGGATGCCGACCTGGTTGTACTGCCCGCGGTTCAGCGGGTCGTCGGTGAGGATCTTCTGCTCCTGGCGCCACTGCCCGGCCGGGATCCACACGCAGTCGATGTCCCCGTTCTGGTCGGCGGTCACCGCCTTCTGGATCGCCGCGGTGTCGTCGTTCCCGTCGTCGGGGACCGCGCCGTACGCGGTGATGGAGGTGCACTCGGCCGGCTTGCTCGTCGGCGGAGCCACCTGCTCCAGGTCGATCAGATCGACGACGTAGTACGCGGCGTCGTCCCCGGCGTCGCGCTGCAGCCGGAACTTCGTGCCCCGCGGATAGGTCTGCGCCAGCAGGGCGTGCGTCTCGTCGAAGAGGCGTCGCGCGTCGCCGCCGGGGGTGTTGGTGAGGCCCTCGGGCTGGTCCGTGTTCCCGTACAGCCAGCTGTGCTTGGACGACAGGTTCAGCTTCTGCACGAACTTCCCGTCGGCGTACAGGCTGAGCGTCTTCTCCTGGCCCCCGCCGCCCGGCGCGTCCGGGATGGAGTTCCGCACGACGATCGAGTTCGTCGCGCTCTTGGCGGTGAACTCCACGTACTGGCCGGTCGAGCCCAGGCGCACCGACGTGCGGCCAGACGACTCGGACGCGTAGTTCGTGTGGCCGAAGGTGCGGACGGCGTCCGCCTCCAGGAGCGTGCCGGTGTACGTGCCGTCCTCCGCCTCGTACTCGACGTACGGCACGGCCGCGCCCCGGCCCACCACGATGGAGCGCGCGAAGACGTTGTTGTTCTCGTTCGTCTCGGCGATCGTGCCGGTGGCGTCCGCGGTCGCGGTCAGCGTGGCGCCACCGCTCGCCGCGGTCCAGCCGCCGGAGACGTCGACGTCGGCGCTCGCGCCCGCGGCGATGGCGGGTGTCGTGCCGTTCAGTGTGGTGCCGGCCATCGTCAGCCGGGTCACGGAGCCCGCGGCGACCGCGCTGGTGCCGCGGTTGTGCACCTTCACCGAGAACGTGACGTTCGAGCCGACCGCGGGGTTCGCCGGGTTGGACGTGATGCCGGTGACCTCCAGGTCAGGCCCCGGGCTCTGGCCGACCGTCAGTTTGGTGTCCGCGGTGCGGCTGTTGTTGGTCTCGTCCTGCTCGCCGATCGCGTCGCTCGGGTCGACGAGCGCCGACACGGTGTAGCTGCCCTGGGCGCGCTTGCCGATGGTGACCGGCACCGTGGCCGAAGCGCCGGCGGCGAGCGCGGGAACCGCCGCGGTGCCCGCGACCGTTCCGCCGACGCTCACGTTCACGGTCGTCGCGGGGGCGGCCGCCGAACCGGCGTTGCGCACCGTGGCGTTCACCTTGACGGTGTCGGCCTCACTGGGTTGCGCGGGGTCCCACGAGAGGGCGGAGACCGTCAGGTCGGGGTTCGGTGCCGGGGTGCCGTGGACCTCCAGCTCCGCTACCTGACCACCGTAGCCCGCGCTGTTGGACGAGAACTTCAGCTGGACGTCGGCGTAGCGCCCGGACACCGGGATCGTCACGGCGTTCTGATTGGTGGAGGGGTTGAACGTGTAGTCGGCCCGTGCCTTGACCGAGCTGAAGGAGGTCGCCGACTTCGCCCGCCCGAGCACCTCGATGTTCTGCGTGCGAGTGGCCCAGGCGGCGTCCGGGTTGAGCTTGAGGACGACCGAGTCGAGGTCGGCGTCGGCCCCGAGCTGCACCGTGAGCGTGGACGGGCTGGCGCTCGCCTCCCAGTAGGTGCTCGTGTTCCCGTCGTCGGCGTTCTTCGCGACGTAGTTCTGGATGGTCGACGACGCCTCGATCGGCTTGTTCAGCGCCAGGTTCGCACCGGCCGCGGCCGATGCCGCCTGGGCGGTGACGGGCAGCAGCCCGAGCGTGGTCAGTGCGGCACCGAGCCAGACGGCGGTCAGCCGCCGGCTCCTCTGTCTCCGTCTCACGACATGGTCCTCTCGAAGTGCGGGATGCGGGGGCGGTTCACTTCAGGTACGGCTGGAGCGCTTCAGGTGGGGCCCGGTCACTTCAGGTACGCCTCGACCTCGCTGAGCTGCCCGGCGGGCCAGCCCGTGTTGGCGGTCACCTGCACCCGCAGGTAGCGGGTGGCGGGGGCCGAGTCGGGCAGCGTGACGGTCACCGTGTTGCCGGTCGCCGGGTCGAAGCGGTAGCCCTTCGAGGCGGCGAGGGTGCTGAACGACGAACCGTCCGTGCCGCCCTGGACGGAGAGGGTCTGGGTCCTGGCCGCCCACGCGGTGGCCGGCGGCAGCTTCAGGACGACCCGCCGCACGGCCTGGGCCGAGCCGAGGTCTACGGTGAGCGCCTGCGGGAAGGCGTTGTTGGCCGATTCCCAGTACGTGTTCGCGTCGCCGTCGACGGCCTTGCCGGGCGTGTACACGTCGACGGAGCCGGTCGCGGTCGCGGGGCGCCCCTTGGCGAGGTTGCGGTCGGGGTCGGGGTCGGTGGCGCCGCCGCCCGGCTGCGGCCACGCCGAGCAGTCGGACCAGGTGCTGTTCCAGCCGGAGTTGCCGCCGCCGTCGGTGACGGTGAAGGTGCCCGAGCCGGACGGGTACGGGCAGTTGTAGACCCCGGCCGCGCCGACGCCGGCGGCCTGCACGTTGCTGAACTTCACCGCGCCGGGCGTCTCCGCCTGCACGACGACCGTGCCGACCTTGTCCACGGTCGACCCGTCGACGGTCACGTTCCTGACGGCCTTGCCGGTGCCGCTGCCCGAGACGAACTCGTAGGCGCTGTAAGGACTGTCCTTGATCGTGGTGTTGGTGATGTTCACCGTCGCCTCGATGGCGCTGTCGTACGCGTCGACGCGCAGCGCGCCCATCGGGTGCCCCCAGTTGGGGTTGATGGCACCGGTGCGCACGAGTGTGTTCCCGGAGACCGTGATGGTGCCCGCGAGCGGGGAGAACGGGTCGAGGAACTTCTGGTTGGAGATCGCGATGCCGCTGCCGAGTGCGTTGGTGTCCTGGACCAGGTTGTCCTTGACGGTGATGTCGGTGCCGCCGTAGATCGCGATGCCGTTGGCGAGGTTGGGCTGCGAGATGGTGTTGCCGGAGAACGTGGAGCCGGTGTCGGCGCCGTTCAGCGACCACATGGCGAGCGAGTCGTCGCCCTGGTTGCGCAGGAAGTTGTTGCGGACCTGGACGCCGTGTGCGTTGCCGTTGAGGTTGAGGCCGTCGGCCGTGGTGTCGAGGATGCGGCTGTTCTCGACGATCAGGTTGTCGTTGTTACCGGTCAGCCAGAAGCCGCACTTCAGGTGCTGGATCCACATGCCGGAGACGGACGAGTCCGGGCCGAGGGAGCCGTTGACGAAGTTGTCCGGGTTGTTGTCGACGCGCTCGGTGACCTCGCCGATGACCGCGAAGTCCTTGAGGTGGACCTTGCCCGCGGAGCTCGTCTGGTTGATGAAGCGCGAGGAGTGCACCACCGAGTACCAGTGACCCGCGCCCTGGACCGTCACGTTCTCGACGCCGCTCAGCTCGGAGCCGACCTTGAAGTCGCCCGGCGGGATCCAGACCGTGCCGCCGCCGGCCTTGGCCGTGTTGATCGCGTCGCGGAAGGCCTGCGTGGAGTCCTGCTGACCGGTCGGGTCGGCGCCCTTGTCGACGACGGAGACCGCCCCGGACGGCTTGGCCGCGGCGGCGGCGACCTGCTCGAAGTCGGCGACGTCCACGGTGACCTGGGTGGAGGCGGCCTCCAGCTTCACCTTGTCGCCGGCCTTGAGGTCCCGGCCGAGCAGGAGACGCGCGTTGTCGAAGAAGTGGTGGGTCTTGGCTCCCGCGATCCAGGAGGTGTCGACGTAGCTGTACTTGGAGGTGACGGCCAGGGACGTGGGCAGCTTGGTGCCGTTCACGTAGACGGCGAGGGCACCGGACTGCCCGTCGGGCACGTTGTAGGCGACGTTCACGGCGTTGGCCGCGCCGGTGAGGGTGAACTCGACGCTCTGGCCCGCGTTCAGCCGCACGGCCTGCCGGCCCGAGGCCTCGGAGGCGAGGGTGCCCTGGGTGTGGTCGGGGCCGATCTTCTGGCCGGTGGTGACGGCGGACTCCGCCTCTGCGGAGGTGAAGGGCAGGGTGGCGCCCGCGGCGGCCGCGGCCGGGCTGGGCGTCGGTTGCGCGGACGCCGGGCCGACGACTCCGACGACGGTGCCCACGAGTGCGACCGCGAGGGCGAGGACGTAGGGACTCCGCACGACTCTGGATGACGGAGACATGACATGCCGATTCATCTGCGGTGGGGCCTTCCTTGTGGGGGAGGGGGGTGGGGGAGGGGGGTGCAGTGGTGCCGGTGGCAGCGGTGGCCGTCCCGGGATCCGCTCATGCCACGGCCGCAGGCTGGGCTCACTCAAGCATTACGGCCTTGTGAGCACAAGATGTCGGGCACGCGTCGCAATTAATTGACAGCCTTGCGCAATATTCAGGCGATCGCGCATTGCCGGGCGAGGGGGGCGGGGCGTCCGGAACGGTTGCAGGGGAGGTCTCAGCGGAGTCCGAGCCTCCGCTGACGGGCCGCGCCCTGGGTGTGGGACGGTCCATGGCTGACGGCGAAGGGCCGTCGAGCCATCGTGATGCAGTCGTAATCTTGCAAACTTGGATCGGAATCTTGCGTGGATCTGCGCGCCGTCCTAATGTGACGCACCGAATCAAGGGCAGTGCTTGGGCGTGACCCCCAGAGGAGCCGTAATGAAGCCCCGTAACCTCGCGATCCTTCTGACGACAGGTCTGGCGCTCACCGCCACGGCCTGCGGCGGTGACTCGTCGGACTCCGACGCCGGAGGAAAGGTCAGCATCACCGTGGCCTGTCAGCCGGCGAAGACCGCGCCGAAGCAGCGCCAGGCGTGGAACGACGACGTCGCCGCTTTCGAGAAGGCCCACCCGGACGTGCAGGTCAAGAGCACCGACCAGCAGCCGTGCTTCGACCCGAAGACCTTCGCCGCGAAGCTGGCCGGCGGACAGATGGAGACGGTGTTCATGGTGCCCGTCACCAACTACGCCGACGTGATCTCCAAGCGGCAGGCGAAGGACATCACCGGCGACACCAAGTACGTGAAGAACTTCGGTGACATCAAGCAGGACGTGCGCGACATGGTCACCAAGGACGGCAAGGTCTACGGCGTCCCGAACGTCAGCTACAGCGTCGGACTGGTCTACAACCGGGCCGTGTTCAAGAAGGCCGGACTCGACCCGGACAACCCGCCGAAGACCTGGGACGAGGTCAGGACCGCGGCCAAGAAGATCGCGGGAATCGGCAAGGACTACATCGGATACGGCGAGTACGGCGGCGGCAACACCGGCGGCTGGCACTTCGCGCAGTCCATCTACAGCCGCGGTGGCGAGATGGTCACCGACCACAAGGCGGCCTTCAACAGCCCCGAGGGCAAGGCCGTGCTGCAGACGCTGCACGACATGCGCTGGAAGGACAACAGCACCGGCTCCAAGGTCAACATCGGCTGGGAGTCGCTGATGCAGCAGATGGCGGCCGGCAAGACGGGCATGATGCTCGGCGCCCCGGACGTCGTCACCGACGTCGTCCAGAAGTTCCAGGGCAAGGTCGACGACTACGGCATCACCGCGATACCCGACGGCAAGGCGTCGCTCACCGGCGGCGAGGCGTACATGATCAACCCCAAGGCGAGCGCCGCGCAGACCAAGGCGGGCCTGGAGTGGATCGACTTCCAGTTCAACACCCCGGGCAAGGGCCGCTTCGACTTCGCCCGCGGCAAGGCCAACGGTGAGGCCGTGGGCGTGCCGAACAACGACTACATGGGCGACTCGCCCACCGGCAAGAAGCTCGCCGAGGAGCGCAAGGCGAACGCCAGCCTGCCGGTCGAGTACTACGAGCCGTACGTCGCGAACTCGACCTCGGTCGAGCCCAAGCTGGAGCCGGAGAAGGCGCAGGAGCTGTACGCCGTGCTCGACGTCGCGATGTCCGCGGTGCTGACACGCGAGAACGCCGACATCGACCAGCTCCTCAAGGACGCGGAGTCCAAGGCGAACTCGATTCTGGCCAAGCCCTGACGGCAGACGGTCCCGGGGTGCCGCCCTCAGGTGCGGCACCCCGCGCAGACCTCGCACAGCCGGCCGGAGCAGGGAACGGGAGATCACGATGGAAACACTCACCATGGAGCCGAAGCGGCCGACCGTGCCGCGGCGCCGACCACCGACCAAACGAGGCAGGGCAGCCCGCAGGAACCTGAGCGCCTACGGATTCCTGTGCGCCGCGCTCTTCTGCTTCGCCATGTTCGCGTGGTGGCCGATCGTCAAGGAAGTCCTGCTCAGCTTCCAGCAGACCAACCTCGTCGACGCCCCGACGTGGGTGGGCCTGGACAACTTCCGCACGGTGGTGGACGACCCGGCGTTCGGCCAGGCCTGGCGCAACACCCTCGTCTTCACGCTGCTGGCCCTGCTCTGCGGTTACGTGGTGCCCTTCGCCGTCGCCATCGTGCTCAACGAACTGCGGCACGCCCGGGCCTACCTGCGGTTCGTCGTCTATCTACCCGTGATGCTGCCGCCCATCGTCGCGGTCCTGCTGTTCCGCTGGTTCTACGATCCCGGACCCGGCCTGTTCAACCAGGTCCTCGACTTCCTGCACCTGCCGACCCTGGCCTGGCTCGACTCCACCAGCACCGCACTGATCTCCCTGGTGATCGTCGCCACCTGGATGAACCTGGGATCCGGGGTGCTGATCTACCTGGCGGCCCTGCAGAACATCCCCGGTGACCTCTACGAGGCGGCCGAACTCGACGGCGCCGGCATCTTCAAGCGGATCTGGCACGTCACCATCCCGCAGACCCGGCTGATCCTGCTGCTCATGCTGATGCTGCAGATCGTCGCCACGATGCAGGTGTTCATCGAGCCGTACATGCTCACGGGCGGCGGCCCGGAGAACGCGACGGTCACCGTCGTCTACCTCATGTACCAGTACGCGTTCGTCTACGGCGGCAACTACGGGGCGGGCAGCGCCCTCGGCCTGATGCTCATGGTCGTGCTGCTGGCGGTCGCCGCGGTTCAGCTCCGGCTGACCCGAGAGGAGAAGTAGGTCCATGGTCAACACCACCGCCCGCCCGGACGCGGCGGAACAGACCCCAGCCGAGGAGCAGGCCGCCCGCCGCGGCACGCGGGAGCGGACCAAACGCCGCGGCGCGTGGGCCGAGGGTCACGCCAGGACCATCGTCTCGCCGCTGGAGCTCAAGTCCCGCTGGGGCCGGAAGATCTACTGGACGCTGCTCGTCCTCGTCCTGCTCGGGTTCACCCTGGTCTTCGTCTTCCCGCTGTACTGGATGGTGACCGGCGCGATGAAGTCGGGCGAGGAGATCGCCCAGATGCCGCCCACCCTCTTCCCCAAGCACCCCGACTTCGGCGTCTTCGCCGACGCCTGGGAGCTCTTCGACATCGGGACCCTGCTGAAGAACACGCTGCTCTACGCCGTCGGTGCCTGGCTGTTCGCGCTGGCGGTGGACGTCTGCGCCGCCTACGCGCTGTCCAAGCTCCGGCCGATGTTCGGCAACGTGATCCTGGCCGGCATGCTGGCCACGCTGATGATCCCGCCGATCGTCGTGATGATCCCGGCGTACATCACGGTGACCGACGTGCCGATCTTCGGCTGGCACCTGCTCAACTCGCCCTGGGCCATCTGGTTCCCGGTCGCCGCCAACGGCTTCAACATCTTCCTGCTGAAGCGGTTCTTCGACTCGATCCCGAACGAGATCCTGGAGGCGGCCGAGATCGACGGCGTCCCTCCGTGGCGGGTCCTGGTCTCGATCATCCTGCCGATCTCCCGGCCCATCCTCGGCGTCGTCTCCATCTTCACCGTCGTCATGGTCTTCAAGGACTTCGTCTGGCCGCTGCTCGTGCTGCCCGACAGCGAGAAGATGACGATCAGCGTGGGTCTGTCCCAGACCGCGGGAGCGGTGACGCAGAACCAGATCATGGCCGGACTCGTCATCGCGAGCATCCCGATGATCATCGTGTTCTTCTTCTTCCAGCGCAGCATCATGGCGGGCCTGACCGCCGGAAGCCTCAAGGGCTGACCGCGCATGCCGCGCCCGTACTGAGTACCCCCAAGCACTCCGCCGCCGGTCCGATCCATTCATGCCCCCGCACTGGCCGGCGGCGGAGTCCCACCTGCCCGAAAGGACCTCCCGTGGCAGCTGTTCCCTCGTCCCGCACCGACGGCGACTGGTGGCGCGACGCCGTCATCTACCAGGTGTATCCCCGGAGCTTCGCGGACGGAGACGGCGACGGCGCCGGGGACCTGGCGGGCGTCCGCGCCCACCTGCCGTACCTCGCCGAACTCGGCGTCGACGCCGTGTGGTTCACGCCCTGGTATCTGTCCCCGCTGGTCGACGGCGGTTACGACGTGGCCGACTATCGGACCATCGACCCCGCCTTCGGCACCCTGGAGGAGGCGGAGAAGCTGATCTCGGAGGCCGGCGAGTTCGGCATCCGCGTCATCGTCGACATCGTCCCGAACCACGTGTCCGATCAACACGCCTGGTTCCGGGCCGCGTTGGCGGCCGGCCCCGGCAGCCCCGAGCGGGAGCTGTTCCACTTCCGGCCCGGCCGCGGCGAGCACGGCGAACTCCCGCCGAACGACTGGCCGTCGGAGTTCGCGGGCGCCACCTGGACCCGGGTGCCCGACGGCGAGTGGTACCTCCACCTGTTCACGCCGGAGCAGCCGGACCTCAACTGGGCCCATCCGGCGGTCCGCCAGGAGCACGAGGACGTCCTGCGCTTCTGGTTCGAGCGCGGTGTCGCGGGGGTGCGCATCGACTCGGCGGCGCTGCTGGCCAAGCACCCGGACCTGCCCGACTTCGAGGAGGGCGTCGACCCGCACCCGTACGTCGACCAGGACGAACTCCACGACATCTACCGGTCCTGGCGCGCGATCGCGAACGAGTACGACGGTGTGTTCGTCGGTGAGGTCTGGCTGCCCGACGCCGAGCGGTTCGCCCGCTACCTGCGCCCCGACGAGCTGCACACCGCCTTCAACTTCAACTTCCTCAGCTGCCCCTGGGACGCGGACCGGCTGCGCCGCACCGTCGACGACACCCTCGCCGAGCACGCTCCCGTCCAGGCGCCGGCCACCTGGGTCCTGTGCAACCACGACGTGACCCGCACCGTCACCCGCTACGGCAGCGCGGACACCGGCTTCGACTTCGCGAAGAAGGCCTTCGGGACGCCCGTCGACCTGGGCCTCGGTACTCGCCGGGCCCGCGCCGCGGCGCTCCTCACGCTCGCCCTGCCGGGGTCGGTCTACCTCTACCAGGGCGAGGAACTCGGTCTGCCCGAGGCGGACATCCCGCTGGACCGCATCGAGGACCCCATGCACTTCCGCTCGGGCGGCACCGACCCGGGCCGCGACGGCTGCCGCGTGCCGCTGCCCTGGGTGGCCGACGCCCCGTACTTCGGCTTCGGGTCCGCGGGCGAGCCGTGGCTGCCGCAGCCCGCCGACTGGGCGCGCTACGCGGTGGACCGGCAGGCCGGCGCCCCGGCGTCGATGCTGACGCTCTACCGGACGGCCCTGTCGATCCGCCGTTCCGCCGCCGGGTTCGGTGACGGGCCGATGGCCTGGCTGCCCGCGGAGGACGGCGTCCTGGCCTTCTCCCGTCCGGGCGGTCTGGTGTGCGTGGTCAATTTCCGTGACCGGCCCGCCGAACTGCCGTCGTACGACCGGCTGATCCTGTCGAGCGGGCCCCTCGACGGCCAGGGGCGGCTGCCGGGCGACACCGCGGTGTGGCTGGCGACCTGACGCCTTCCGACGGGCGGCGGAAAATCAACGGCCAGAAGGAGTAAGTTCCTTGCAGGTTCATGAGCTAATCTTGCGTTCATGACACGACGACTTGCTCAAGTTGCCAAGAAAGCAGGAGTCAGCGAGGCGACGGTCAGCCGTGTCCTCAATGAAAGGCCCGGTGTCTCGGAGGCGACGCGGCAGTCGGTGCTCACCGCGCTCGACGTGCTCGGCTACGAACGGCCCACGCAACTGCGGGGGGANCGGGCCCGTCTGGTCGGTCTGGTCCTGCCCGAGCTGCAGAACCCGATCTTCCCCGCGTTCGCGGAGGTGATCGGGGGCGCGCTCGCCCAGCAGGGCCTGACCCCCGTCCTGTGCACCCAGACCAAGAACGGGGTCTCCGAGGCCGACTACATGGAACTTCTGCTGCAGCAGCAGGTCTCCGGTGTGGTGTTCGCCGGCGGGCACTTCGCGCAGGCCGACGCCGACCACGGGCACTACCGGCGGCTCGCGGAGCGGAAGATCCCGGTCGTCTTCATCAACGCGTCGATCACAGGGCTCGACTTCCCCTGTGTGGCCTGCGACGACGCGGTCGCGGTCGAGCAGGCGTGGCGCCACCTCGCCTCGCTCGGGCACGAACGCATCGGCCTGCTCCTCGGGCCCCTGGACCACATGCCCTCGCGGCGGAAGCTGCGCGCCGCCCGGAGCGTCGCGCGGGCCATGGGCATGACGGTGGACGACGCGCTGGTGGAGCGGTCCCTGTTCTCGCTGGAAGGCGGCCAGGCCGCGGCGTCCCGGCTGCTCGACCGTGGGGTCACCGGCGTCGTGTGCGCGAGTGATCCGCTGGCCCTCGGGGCCATCAGGGCGGCCCGCCGGCGGGGTCTGTCCGTCCCCGCCGACCTGTCGGTCGTCGGCTACGACGACTCCGCGTTCATGACCTGCACGGAGCCGCCCCTGTCGACGGTCAGGCAGCCCATCGAGGCGATGGGACGCGCGGCGGTCGAGCTGCTCGTCGCGCAGCTCCAGGGCTCGCGCACCCACCTCGGCGAGCTGCTCTTCGAACCGGAACTCGTCGTGCGCGGCTCGACCGGGCAGCTGACCGCCTCCTCCTGATCCCGGAAGGCCGCTCGGTCAGGAGGCGGATCGCGGCGGCGCCGTCGACCCGCGCACCACCAGCTCGGGCTCGAAGAGCAGCTCTCCGGGCGGCACCGCGCCGCCCTGGATCTGCGCGACGAGCAGTTCGACGGCGGCCCGGCCCATCGCCTCGATGGGCTGGCGCACCGTCGTCAGCGGCGGCTCGGTGCAGTTCATGAACGCCGAATCGTCGTAGCCGACCACCGAGATGTCGCCCGGCACCGAGAGCCCGGCCCGGCGGGCGGCGCGCACCGCGCCCAGGGCGAGGGGATCGCTCGCGCAGATGACGCCGGTGATGCCGCGCGCGAGCAGCCGGGACGCGGCCGCGTGCCCGCCTTCCAACGAGAACATCGCGCGCTCCACCGCGTCCTCGGGCAGCGCGCCGCCCGCGGCCTTCGCGGCGGCGCGTGCCGCCGTGAGCTTGCGCTGGGAGGGCATGTGGTCGTCGGGCCCGAGCACCAGGCCGATGCGTTCGTGCCCGAGCGAGGCGAGGTGGCGCCACGCCTGCTCGACCGCGACCGCGTCGTCGCAGGCCACGCACGGGAAGCCGAGCCGCTCGATGGACGCGTTCACCAATACCACCGGGACGTTGCGCTCGGCCAGGCGCTGATAGTGCCCGTGTTCCGCGTCGGCCTGCGCGAAAAGACCACCGGCGAACACCACACCGGAGACCTGCTGCTGCAGCAACAGCTCCACGTAGTCCGCCTCGGACACCCCGCCCTTCGTCTGGGTGCACAGGACGGGGGTCAGGCCCTGCTGGGCGAGCGCGCCCCCGATCACCTCCGCGAACGCGGGGAAGATCGGGTTCTGCAGCTCGGGCAGGACCAGACCGACCAGACGGGCCCGCTCCCCCCGCAGTTGCGTGGGCCGTTCGTAGCCGAGCACGTCGAGCGCGGTGAGCACCGACTGCCGCGTCGCCTCCGAGACACCGGGTTTGTTGTTGAGCACCCGGCTGACCGTGGCCTCGCTGACTCCGACCTTCTTCGCCACCTGAGCAAGTCTGCGCGTCATGGAACGCAAGATTAGCGCAACATTTGCGGCTCATTTGCGTCGTCGTGGCATCCAGCGGGAGGACCGCCCCCGTGTGCGCCTGCGCCGATCAGGCGGCGCGGACGCACCCGCGGAGTGCCGTGACCGTGGACCGGGGAAGGCATGCCCGCGTGAACGACACGACCGTACGCGACGACCTCGCGGCACCGGAACCCGTGGGCGGCGGCGGACCTGTCCGCGCGTGGACCCTCGAGGACCTGCCCGCACTCACCTTCGACCCTCTCCTCGCCGACGTGCTGCGCGACGATCCGGTGACCCGGGTGCGGATGCCCTTCGGTCAGGAGCAGGACGCCTGGCTCGTCACGCGCTACCAGGACGTACGTCTGGTGACCTCCGATCCACGCTTCAGCCGCTCCGCGCTCGTCGGCCGCGAGGTGAACGGCATGATGGCGCACCGCGTCGCCGCCACCGTCGGCCTCAACTACGCGGACCCGCCGGACCACACACGGCTGCGCAAGGTGATGACGAAGGCCTTCACCGGCCGCACGATGAAGGGCCTGCGCCCCCGCGCCGAGCGCACGGCCGCCGACCTCCTCGACGCGATGGAGGAGATCGGGCCGCCCGCCGACCTCGTGGCGGCGCTGCACGGTCCGTTCCCGCTGACCGTCGTCAGTGACCTGCTGGGGGTGCCGCCCGAGGACCGGGCACGGCTCGCGGACTGGCCGGATGTGATCCTTTCGGCCGGGCCGGGACCGAAGTCCAGCGAGGCCGCCAAGGAACGGATGCGGCAGTACATCGTCGACCTGCTCGCCGAACGGCGGGGGAGCGAGGCGGACGACCTCGCCTCGGTCCTCGCCCGGGCCCGCGACGCCGGGGAGATCACCGACGCGGAGGCGGTCTCGCTCGCCACCGCCGTCCTCGTCAGCGGCGCCCACGCCGTCCGCAACAACAGCGCCAACATGGTCTATACGTTGCTGACGCGGCCGGAACTGGCCGAGCGGCTGCGCGCGGAGCCGGCGCTGCTTCCGCAGGCCGTCGACGAACTCCTGCGTCACATCCCGCACCGCAACGGCGTCGGGCTGCCCCGCATCGCCACCGAGGACATCGAGGTCGGCGGCGTCCTGATCCGCGCGGGGGAGGCTGTCTACGCCTCCTACCTCGCGGCCAACCGGGACCCCGACGCCTTCGAGGACCCCGATGCGCTCCACCTCGACCGCACCGGCACCGCCCATCTCTCCTTCGGGCACGGGCCGCACCACTGCATCGGCGCGATGCTGGCCCGCATGGAGTCCGAGGTGATGCTCGGCGCCCTGCTCACCCGCTACCCGGAGCTGCGGCTCGCGGTCGACCCGGCCGACGTCGAGTGGCTGAGCAAGGGGTTCATCCGAGGACCGAAGGCGCTGCCCGTCAGCTGGTGAGAACCGTCCCCGCCACGAGTTCGAGCACCTTCCGGTCGTCCTCGGCGGACCCCCGCCGCGCCGGATCGCCCGGATACGTGTCGAACAGCACGTGCGTGGCGCCGAGTTCGGCGAGGGTCTCCACGTCCGCCCTGATCCGGTCGAGGCTGCCGTGACCGAGCGGGCGGTCCTCACTGTCGGGGACCGCGCCCACCGCCAGCTGGATCCGCGGCGCGAACCCCGGCGCCGGGCGCCCCGCCCGGTCGGCCTCCTCCGCGAGCCGCGGCAGCTTCGCCCGCAGCCCGGCGAGCGTCGGCATGAACGGGTGCCACGCCTCGCCGAGACCCGCGGCCCGGCGGAGCGCGGCCGGGGAGTCTCCGCCGACCCAGACCGGGACGTGCGGGGAGGTCGCGGGCGCGGGCGCCGTGCGGACGCCCTCGAACTCGACGTACCGGCCCTTGAAGCTGCACGGGTCCTGGGTCCAGGCGGCGCGGATGGCGGCGAGGTACTCGTCCGTGATCGGCCCGCGCTCCTCGAACGGCACGCCCAGCGTGCGGTACTCGGCCGCGGACCAGCCGACGCCGGCGCCGAGGATGAACCCCGCGTCGTTCAGCCGGTCGATGTTCGCGGCGAGCCGCGCCGTCTGCAGCGGATGCCGATAGGGGATGACGGTGATCGTCGTGCCGAGCGTGAGCCCCGGGACGCGGCCCGCGAGATGCGCGGCGAGCACGAACTGGTCGTAGAACGGGGCCGGATAGACCTCGTGCACATCCGGGGTGACCGCGATGTGGTCGGAGATCATCGCGAAGGAGAAGCCGAGGTCACGGGCGTCCGTGGCCTGGCGGACAAGGCTCTCGGGTGTGGTGCCTGAGCCGAAGTTGAGGAGGTTGACGCCGAATCGCATGGCCGGCAGTCAAGTTGATCTTGACGGTGGCCGTCGAGGCCGGGCGATGGATTCAGGCCACGTCAGGCGACCGGGACGGCCTGCCGGACCGGGGCGCGCACGATGCCGCCCGGCAACAGCTCGCCGGTGTCGTCGAAGACGATCGTCCCGTTGCACAGCAGGCTCCAGCCCTGCTCGGGGTGGGCGGCGACGACACGGGCCGCGTCACGGTCGGAGCGGTCGGCGTTCGGGCACGGCGGCTGGTGGGAGCACATCGGAACCTCCTGGGCGGGCTGTGCTGAGGTGTGCGCTGAAGCGCAGACACTCACTGAATACGACTCCCGGTGGGGGGTGTACTCATCGGCGCCCGGGACCCGTTCGGCGCCGCCTCAGTCCTGCGCCAGTTCGAAGATCCCGTAGCCGAACGCGTCCGCCGTGACCGCCGTGCCGTCCGCGGCGAGCCGCACCCCGTCGACCTCGACGGGCCGCGCTCCGGCGAGCCGGGCCGCCGCGCCACCGGATGACCAACTCGCCTCCGCGCGGCCCGGGTTCACGGCCACGAGGAACCGATCTCCTCGTACGTAGACGAACGGATGGCCCTCGCCCAGGACCTGGACCGGTGCCCCGTACCCGAGCGCCACGGTGGACCTGCGCAGCGCGACGAGGCGGCGTACGAGGTGGAGGAGGGAGGTCTCGTCGGCGCGCTGCGCCGCCACCGAGGGGCGGTCGGGCGCCGGGTCGAGCGGCAGGTAGAAGCGGTCCTCTGGAGCGGTCGAGAATCCGGCGCCGGGGCCGTCCTCCCACTGCATGGGGGTGCGTGAGCCCGCCCGGTTGTAGCGCGGGCCGAGAACGCTGCCCTCCTGGTCGGGCAGGCCCGGCACATAGCGCATGCCGATCTCGTCGCCGTAGTAGATCGCCGGGAGCGTCGGCCAGGTGAGCTGGAAGGCGAACGCCGCCGGGAGCTGATCGGCCGTGCGCGGGCCGCAGTTGAGGCGCGAGAAGTCGTGGTTGGCGGTCGGCAGCGCGACGAAACCCGTGTCGCCGAGCGCCGACGCCGCCTGGTGCCAGGCACGCACGAACGGCTGCGGCGAACCGTGCCCCGAGGCGTCGAAGAAGCAGTCCAGGGGGTCCCAGGACTCGTCCGTGGTGCCCGTGCCGTTGCTCCACAGCGAGCGCATCGGCAGTCCGTTGGCCGGACCGCCGAACTGCAGGAAGAAGTCGGCGTGGAACCCCGCCGGGACCGAGACCTCCGGGTCGCCCCACTCCGAGAGCAGCACCGCATCGGGGTGGGCTCGGTCGAGCCACTGGCGAAGCTCCGTCCAGATCGCGGCGGTCTGCCGCTTGCCCGGATCGTCCTTCACCAGCGACGCGGCCATGTCGACGCGGAACCCGGACAGGCCGAGGCGCAGCCAGTGGTCCATGATGTCGCGCAGCGCGGCCCGGTTGGCGCGCGGACCCTCCGCGTCGACCGGCCGGCGCCACGGCTCGGCCGAACTCGGCCGCGCGTAACCGAAGTTGAGGGCGGGCTGCGAGTCGAAGAAGTTCGGCAGATAGCCGCCGGGACGGCTGCCGGGGGAGGCGACGAAGCCGGCGGGGACGCCCTCGGAGGTCCAGATGTAGCGGTCGTCGCCGGGGTCGTCCACGGCGGCGCGGAACCACGGATGCTCGTCGGACGTGTGCCCCGCGACCAGGTCGAGCAGGACGCGGATACCGCGCCGGCCCGCCAGGTCGACCAGCTTGGCCAGGTCGTCCGCGGTGCCGTAGCGCGGCGCGATCGCGAGATAGTCCGCGACGTCGTAACCCGCGTCCCTGAACGGCGACGCGAAGCACGGGTTGATCCACACCGTGTTCACGCCCAGCCAGGCCAGATGGTCCAGGCGCTCGGCGATGCCCGCGAGATCCCCGATCCCGTCCCCGTCCGAGTCGGCGAACGACTGCGGATAGATCTGGTAGAACACTGCCTCGGCGAGCCAGGCCGGGGCGGGACGGAACGGCGCTGCGTCGGGCATGAGGTCGCCAACTCCCTTGATGTCCATGGAAGTCGAGCGTACGAGGGGTGCGGCGGAGCCCGGAAGAGGGCATCGAGGTGTGGGGGCGGCCTCCGGGGCGGGGGCGGCTCAGGTGTGCGGGACGACCGCCACCGGGCTGGTCGAGTGGTGCACCACGGAGTGCGCGGTGCAGCCCAGATGGGTCGAGTCGGCGCGCCGCCCGATCACCGTGAGGCTGGCGCCGGTCGACGCCTTCAGCAGATGGTGGCCCGGCTGTCCGTAGAGCAGTCGCTCGGTCACGGCCACCTCCGGGTACTTCGCCCGCCAGGCCTGCAGCGCGCCCGACAGGGCCAGGCGGCGCAGCGTCTCACGGCGGGCCGCGTCGCCGCCCGGCAGCGTGTCGCCGAGAGTGTCGGCGCGCAGCGGCGGCAGCGCCCAGGCGTGCACGGCGTGCAGCGGGGCCGCACGCAGGGCCGCCGCCTCGAAGGCGTAACTGAGGATCTCGTCGGCGGGCGCGGTCACGTCCAGGCCGACGACCACCGGCCGGAAGGCGCCTTCCGGTGTGTGCTCGTCCTGCGGGAGCGCGCCGGCGCGCACCAGGACGACCGGGCGCGGAGCCCGGGCCGTCACGGCGAGCGAGACCGAGCCGACGAGGAACCCCGTGTACCCGGTGAAGCCGCGCGAACCGAGCACCAGCGCCTCGGAGTCCGTGGCCGCGTCGAGCAGCGCGGCCGCCGGTGGCCGCGGGCTCCTGCGGGCCAGGAACTCCAACGACGGGTGTGTGTAGGAGAGGTGGAGCGCCGTCCGGTCGAGGACGGTGCGGCGCGGCAGGTCGACGTCCGGCGGCAGTGGCGCGAGCCGCTGCCCGCTCTCTGCGTGCACCAGGCGCAGCGGCAGGCCGCGGCGCAGGGCCTCGCGGGCCGCCCAGTCCGCGGCGTCCAGGCTCTCGCGCGAACCGTCGGTCCCGACGCTCAGGACGCGGATGCTGGTCATGACGGAAACCCCTCCAAGGCGGTGACGCGGACGGTGTACTCCGGCGCGAGTTCCACGCAGGGGCGGCGTCAGTCGTGCGAACGCGGCGCGGACGGCGCCCCGATGCCGGAACCGGGTGCGACGGCGGATCGGGTGCTCTCGGACGCTCCCACCGAGTGCGCCCCTGCAGGGAGAGGCGAACCGGCCCTGCCCGGCGGGACGTTCGGCCCCTGTGCCGGGTACGGGCGCCGCGTCAGCGTGGGCGCACGGTGCTCCCGGCGGAAGACGGGCCGGGCGGCGCCGGGGCCCGCGACCGCGGTGATCCGATCCGACAGGTCCCAGGCCGCCCGACAGATCACGCGGAGGCGGCGATGACGACGTGCAGGACCGTACGGCGTGCCCACGGCAACCCGCTGCGTCGCAGGTCGGATGTGATCGAGGCCTGGGCGGCGCTTCTGCTCGGACTGCTCGCCCTGCTGGTCGCTCCCGCGGCGGGCGCGGTGGCCGGCTGGGCCGCGCACGCGGAGGCGGTCCGGCACGCCCGTGAACAGACGGCCGCACGCTATCCGGTGCGGGCCCGACTCCTCGCCGACCTGCCCGAGGTGAGTACTGCCCCGGACACGTCCCCGGGCCGTCTCAGCTACCCGGTCGTGGTGCGCTGGACCGACCCCGCGGGCACCGTCGCCACGGCGGTCGCCCCGGTCCCCGTCGGTCTCGTCCGCGGCGACCGCACCACCGTCTGGCTGGACTCCCGCGGTGACGTCACCACACCACCGTGGGACACCGACGACATCTGGTCCCACACCCTCGCCACCGCCCTGTGCGTCGCTCTGACCACGGCGGGCCTCGCCGCCCTGGCCCGGTACACGCTGCGCGCGGTGCTCGACCGGCGCCGCTTCGCCGCGTGGGACCGCGAGTGGCGGCGGCTGGGGTCGGGCGGCGGTCACCGCGCGGTGTGAGACAGGACCGGAGCGGCTCCGAGAGGGGCCGGAGGCGGGGCGCTGGCGGGCCGTGCGACGGGCGGGATCCGACAGGCCCCGGCCCAGAGCCGTTCGGCCCCTGGTCGGCGGGGGTCCGGCCCCGCATCGTGGTCGTATCGCACGACGGCAGTCCGGAGTGCGGATGAGTCACCGGCCTGGCCGGGCGCCGCCGATCGCCCGGCCCGCGGTGGCCTTTCCGCCGGACGGGACGTGTTCCCTGCCGCCGGTGCGGTGCCGCCGGTGCGGTGCCCCCGGAAGGAGGCAGCCCCATGACGACCACCACGGCCCCGCGCATGAGCCAGACCCTGCCCGAGGTACACCGGGGCCGGCTGATGCGTATCGCCCGTGACGTGGCCTTCCCGCAAGGTGCGCGGCTCTTCGAAGAGGGGTCGCACGCCGACCGGTTCTGGATCGTGCGCAGTGGCAGCGTCCAGCTCGACCCGCGGGTGCCGGGCCGGGGCGCGCCGGTCGTCGAATCGCTGGGGTGTGGTGAACTCGTGGGCTGGTCCTGGCTTTTCCCGTCCCATGTGTGGCAGTGGGGAGCCCAGGCCGAAACCCCGGTGCGCGCCGACGAGTTCGACGCGTTCACCGTCCGCCTGATGTGCGCGTCCGACCCCGGGCTCGGCTGCTTCGTCGCCCAGTGGGTCGGCCAGGCCCTGGCCCACCGCCTGACGTTGTCCCGCGGTCGGCTGCTCGACCTGTACGCCCCCTATGGCTCGGGGGTCGCGCCGTACGGAGAGCCGTACGGAGAGCCGCACGGACAGGGGCGGTCGGCATCGCGGACGACTGTCCCGTAGAGGGCACGATCGGGGCCGTTCGGCCCTGGCGGATCACTCCTCACGGCCTCAGGATCTAGGGACAACGATCCGAGGGGGCCCGTCATGTCGCCGCCACGCACCTTCACCGCGGACCGTCCTGTCCGCATCCTGCTCCTCGACGACCACGAGGTGGTCCGCCGCGGACTGCGAGACCTCCTCGGCGCCGAGCCCGACATGGAGGTCGTCGGGGAGGCGGCCACCGCCGCGCAGGCCCTGGCCCGAGGGCCCGCGCTCCGGCCGGACGTCGCCGTCCTCGACGTCCGGCTGCCCGACGGCGACGGCATCACCGTCTGCCGCGAACTGCGCACCCTGCTGCCCGAGGTGAGCTGTCTGATGCTCACCTCGTTCGACGACGACGACGCGCTGCTCGACGCCATCATGGCGGGCGCGGCCGGCTACGTGCTGAAGCAGATCAAGGGCTCCGACCTGATCTCCGCCGTGCGTACCGTCGCCTCCGGCGAGTCGATGCTCGACCCGGCGACGACGGCCCGCCTGATGCGCAGCCTGCGCGGACCCGAGCACGAACCGTCGGCGAACGGCGGGCCGCCCGAGACACAGGTCGCCGAACTCACCGACAGAGAAAGGGACATCCTCGCCCTCGTCGGCGAGGGCCTCACCAACCGGCAGATCGGACAGCGGCTCTTCCTGTCCGAGAAGACCGTGAAGAACAACATCTCGCGACTGTTGGCCAAGCTGGGGGTGGAACGACGCATCCAGGCCGCCGTGCTCGCGACCCGGTTGCCGCCCCCCAACCGCATCTGACGATCCGTCAACTATGCCTGTCGAGAGGGACTTTCCACTCCAGTCGGGTACCGCCGTCCTCTCGCGGCACGGCGGTGAGCGTGCCACCGCGCCCGTCGGCGCGGGCCGCGAGGTTGGCCAGGCCGCTGCGGTGGGCGTCCGGTTCGGTCGTGATGCCGACGCCGTTGTCGAGGATGCTCAGGGTGACGGTGCCACCCCGGACGATCAGGGCGACCTCGGCCGACGAAGCCCGCGCGTGCCGGGCCACGTTCGTGAGCGCCTCGCCGAGCACGGCCAGCACGTCGTCGGCGACCGGCCGCGGCACGTCCACGTCGACCAGCCCCTCCATCCGCAGCGCCGGAGTGAACCCGAGCACGCGCGCCGCCTCCTCGACGGCCCGGACGACCCGGACCCGAAGGCCCGCCCCCGTCGGTGGGGCGTCGCGCTCGCGCAGGCCGAAGATGGTCGACCGGATGATCTTGATGGTGGTGTCCAGGTCGTCCACGGCCCGCATCAGCCGTTCCGCCGCCTCCGGGTGCTGCACGAACCGCTGGGCGCTCTGCAGCGTCATGCCCGTCGCGAACAGCCGCTGGATCGCCAGGTCGTGCAGGTCGCGGGCGATCCGGTCGCGGTCCTCGAGCAGGCTCATCTGCTCCGCGTCGCGCCGCCGGTCGGACAGCTCCAGAGCGAGCGTGGCCTGTCCGGCGAAACCCGCCAGCGGCGCCAACTCGGCGCTGGAGAAAGGCACGTGCTCCGCCTGCCGGGCCAGCATCAGCACCCCGCGCTCGCGGTCCGTCGTGCCGAGCGGTATGGCCACGGCGGGCCCCAGACCGTCCCACCGGGCGGGCTGGTACGTGATCCGGGGGTCCTTGCGGATGTCTTCGGAGGTGGTCAGCTCGCCCGCGGCGAGAGCGGTCCCGGCGAACGTCCCCTTGCGGGGCACCCTGACGTCGTGGTGCGCGTCGGCGTGCCGGCCCAGGGCGAGCGTCTCGTGCAGTTCGTCGCGGCCGGGGACGACGAGCGCGATCACCCCGAGGTCCGCGCCGGTGATCTCCCGCGCCCGCTCCACCATCAGCCGCAGCACCTGGGTCTCCTCGGTGCCGGACAGCAGGCTGCCGGAGAACTCGGCGCTCAACTGCATCCAGCGCTCCCGCAGTTGGACCTCCTCGTACAGTCGGGCGTTCTCGATCGCGACGCCCGCCGCGGCGCCGAGGGTCTGCAGCACGGCCACGTCCTCGTCGTCGAAGTCGCCGCCGCCGCGCTTCTGCGTCAGATACAGGTTCCCGAACACGGTTTCGCGGACCCGGATCGGCACCCCCACGAACGTGTGCATCGGAGGATGGTGCGGCGGGAACCCGGACGACGCGGGATGCTCGGCCAGTTCGTGCAGCCGCAGTGGCTCGGGGTGCCGGATCAGCTCGCCGAGGAGGCCGTGCCCGGACGGCAGATCACCGATCCGTGCCCGTAGTTCGTCGTCGATGCCGACCGGCAGGAACTGCGAGAGCCCGCGCCGGTCCTCCCCGATCACCCCGACGGCCCCGTACTCGGCGTCGACCAGCACGATGGCGGCCTCCACGATGCGCCGCAGCACCTGGGAGAGATTCAGCTCCTGACCCACCGAGAGCACGGCTTCGAGCAGTCCTTGCAGGCGATTGCGCGTACCGCGGACGGCATCGATCCTGACCTGGAGTTCTTCGAGCAGTTCGTCGAGCCGCAGCCGGGGCAGTGGTCCGGGCCCCTGTGCCTCCGCTACGCCCATGCCACCTCCGCCAGACGTAGAACCCGCGTGCTGTCTCTCACGGTAGCGGCTGTACGCGCCACGACGACCTGCTTCGTCACACCTCGAACCGCGGAACGCCGACGTCCGCCGCGGGCCGCCCGACGGGAGCCACGCCCCTGGTGCGGGAGGCGGCGGGCGGTACGAGACTGCATGTGTGGGCTCCTGGTCGGGAGGCGGTGTGCGGAAGCGCCGTCATGGCACCACCTCACCTCAACCGCCGCTGCATGTACGCACTTCACGGAAATCGTCACACACCGCGCCGGTCTGACTACACTTCCCCGGGTCATACCCCCGCCGGGCACCCCCCCACCTCGTTCCGGCGCCGCTTCGGAAGGCCCCTCATGACCGCCCGTCCGTCCTCGCGCACGCCCCCACCGGACACGGTCGGCGCCCTGGCCGTCAGCGCCCGCAGGCTGACCGCGGGTGGCGACAGGAGCGGCTCCGCCGGGTCCGGAGGCGATCTGCACGGTGTCGTCGACACCCCCTTCGGTACCCGGCTGGTGATCGGCGACGTCATGGGCAAGGGCCGGGAGGGGGCCCGCACCGCCCGAGCGGTGCTGGACGCCTGGCGTCAACTCGCCATGCATCAAAGCTCGTTGGAGGTACTCGCGGTACGCCTTCACTCCCTGGTCGTGCACTCCGCCGAGCCCGACCGTTTCGTCACCGCGGCCCTGCTCACCGTCGCCCCCGACGGTTCGGCCGACCTCGTCTGCTGCGGTCACCCGCCACCCCTGCTGATCCGCGGCGGCGGCGCGGTGCCCGCAGCCGTGCCCGCCCCCGCGCCCCCGCTCGGTCTCCTCGACCTCGCCCAGGGCTGGTGCGCCGCCCAGCCGGTGCCCGCGCGCGCCTGGGACCGGATGCTGCTGCACACGGACGGGGTGAGCGAGGCCAGGGACGGCGACGGCGCCTTCTACCCGCTCGCCGAGCGCGCGACCGAACTGGCGGCCCGCCCGCTCGCCGCGTTCACCGCGGCCCTCGCCGCCGACCTGATGCACCATGCCCGCGGCCGGCTCCAGGACGACGCCACGCTGCTCGCCGTGGAGACGGCGCCCGGACTACCTCGTACGTAATCGCACTCCGGGAACGCTCCGGGCAGGCTGGCCGCACGGCACACCGGCCACCAAGTACCCGCCTCCCGGGGGAGAACCGCGATGCCCTTCTTCGACACCACCACCGACGGCACGCTCCTGCACCACATCGACTACGGCCCCGCCGACGGACCGGTCCTCGTCTTCGTCAACAGCACCTACTTCGGTACGGAGATGTGGGAGCGCCAGATGCTCCCGCTCGCCACCGACGGACACCGCTGCGTGGGCTTCGACCGGCGCGGACACGGCCGCAGCGACGACGTCTGGGGCGGCTTCGACCTGGACACGCTCGCCGACGACCTCGACGCGCTCCTCGTCCACCTCGACCTGCGCGACGTGACGCTGGTCGGACACTCCGTGGGCTGCGCCGAGATCGTCCGGTACCTGACCCGGCACGGCAGCGGGCGCGTCGCCCGGATCGCGCTGGTGTCGGGCGTCGTCCCGGGCTTCGTGCGCACACCGGACCACCCCGACGGACTCGACCCCGAGGTGACACGGGCGGCCGCCGACGCGATCCGCCGCGACCGGCACGCCTTCTTCGCCGACGGCATCGACGGGTTCTTCGGGGTCGGCCTGCCAGGCAACGACATCTCCCGGCCGCTGGCCCGTCACCTCGCCGACCGCTGCGCCGTGGCCACCGCTCGCGCCGCGACGGGTCTCGCCGACCTCATGACGGATCTCGACGTCACCGCGGAACTCAAGGACATCGACGTCCCCGCGCTCGTCGTGCACGGCACCCACGACATGTCCGCCCCGGTGGAGCTGACCGGCCGGCGCACCGCCCGGCTGCTGCCGGGCGCCGACTTCCGGCTCTACGAGAACGGTGCCCATGGTCTGGTCTTCACCCACGCCGACCGGCTGAACGCGGATCTGCGGGAGTTCATGGCAGGGTGACCCCGCGCCACGGCCTCCGGATCCGGTCGCGACAGGTCTCCGTTTAGCAGGTGAAGGCACGGGCAATCGCGCAAGTGTCCGGTTGTATCCCGACCCGAGGAGCCTGTGCCGATGTTGCTGGCCCACCCCGCCCTGCTGGCCGATCTCGTCGGCGAGTACGAGTCCCTCAGCGCTCTGAACGCGAAGGGCGGCGGGCCCGAGGCGCGCCGCCGTCTGGACGACATCGCCTACACGCTGTGTGTCGCCACCGGTACCCGGGACATCGACGTCGCGGTCGTCGCGGCCCGGCACCGGCTGCCCGGTGCCCGGGTCCACGACGACTCGCTCATCGGGGCACCCCGGCCCCGCTCGTCAGGGGTATGACACGACCGTCGACGGCACGGTGTCGGACCCCGAGGTCGCGGCGCCGATGTCGTTGACGACGTGGTCGTACTGGCCCTTGCCGCCCAGCGAGACCACGAGCAGGTCGTGGAACTTCACCCCGGACGTGTTCGGCGCGGCGAAGCCGTGGCCCTGGCGGATCGTCGGGTCCACGTTGTAGAAGCAGTACGAGCCGAGACCCCAGCCCTCGTGCGTGGTGACGGAGTCGCCGACCTTGTACGCGGCGAACCCCTTGGTGTCGCCGTTCTGGATCGCGGCCTGGTTCGGGGCGTCGTACGCCTTCTCGTTCTGGAAGAAGATCGTGCGGCCGCGCTCGCCGAACCACTGCACGTCGTACTTGTTGAAGTGCTCCACGAACAGGCCGGTCATCAGCACGTCGTCGCCGTTGACCACCACGCCGTAGTCGGCGCGGTTGGTGTCCCAGCCCACCCCGTCGCCGTGGTCGGCGCGCCACACCCAGGTGTGGTCGACGATCGTGTGGTTCGCGTTGACCACCAGGCTGGTGGTCGCCTTGCCCGCACCCGCGCCGCCGATCCGCACGAACACGTCCTGCACGGTGATCGGGTCGGCGGAATGGTCGGCGGAGGCCCCGTCCGGACCGACCTCGATCAGGGTCGTCGAGTTGACAGTCCCCGCGTCCACGAGGAACCCGGCCAGCCGCACCCCGCTGACGTCGGCCACCTTCACGGCCGTCGCCCCGCCGTCCGGGATCAGCGTCGCGTACCCGAGCCCGAGCACGACGGTGCCCTCACGCTTGACGTCGATCGGTGCGTCCAGGTGGTAGACCCCGGGCGTGAGAAGGAGGTTGAGGCCCTGCGTCAGCGCGGCGTTGAGCGTCGCGGCGCTGTCCCCGGGTTTGGCGACGTAGAACTGGTCGAGCGACAACGATGTCCCGCGCGGGGTGCCACTGCCCCAGGTCACACCGCGGGCGTTCGTCCGCTTCTCCGGGAGGAACACCTTGTAGCCGGCGCCGTCCAGGTACAGGAACGGCTTCTCGCGCGAGACGGGCGTGGAGTCCAGTGTCGTGTACGGCGGGTTGGGGTAGCTCTGCGCGGGCGCGCCCTCGACACCTGAAAAGACCATGTTCCAGACGGCGTTGAGCCAGCCGCCCACCGACGAGTCACGCGTGTACCACTGCTGCTGCGAGTACGGGCCCACCGAGCCGTCGATCCGGCTGTCGGCGATGTAGCCGCCGCTCGCCCAGCCGTACCCGTCGGGGGAGAGGTTGAGGCCGCCGCGCACATGCATCCGGCGGAACGGGGCCGCCTGTGCCACCGCCCACCGGTTCGTCCCGCTGACGGGCACGAGCGCGAGGTTCTCGGCGCTGCGCCAGAAGTTCTGCGTCGCGTTGCCGTCGAACCAGCCCGCGTCGACCGTCACGTCACCGTTGATGGTGGTGTCGTCGGGGGAGAGGCCGAGGCCGGATATCGAGGTGTAGAAGCCGAGTTGGGCGTTGAGGTCGTTGTACGTGCCGGGCTTGAACAGCAGTTGGTAGCGGCCGCCGCCGAACTGGGCCGACTCCTGCTGCTGGAAGATCTCGTCCAGCTTGGCCTGGATGCCGGGTGTGGACGGATCGAACACGATCACGTTCGGGCCGAGGTCGCCGCCGGCGGCGAGCTTCTCGACCGGTGCGGCCTTCCGGGGGGTGGCGGCGTCCGCCGTGGCCGTGCCGAGCGCGGGCAGCGCCGCCGACGCGGCGACCGCGCCGAGGACGGTGCGGCGGGACAGGGATGGGGGGAACTGGGGCACAGCGGCTCTCCTGGTTCATGAAGTGAACGAGTGGGGGTGTGGGAGCGCTCTCCTGGCGACGCATGCTTCAGGTGTGTGAATCCGACGTCAAGAGTTGTGACCGAAGTTCACGGGAAAGTCGGGGCGCGGTGCCAACAAAACACCCAGAAGCGGCAGTTGGGGTGCGTGCGAGGCAAGGTCGGACTTCAGGAAATGTCAGAAAGGGCTTTCTCTCTGCTGGTTCCTGTGTGGTCCCTGCGGCCCCCGTTGACACACGAGGAAGCACCCCATACGTTCCGCCCCGGAGCGCTCTCCTTCCGGAACTCCGTGCACACACAGTGACCCCGTGACCCCGTGAAGGAGAGACATGCGCCGTCCCCTCCTGCTGCTCGGCACCACCGCGGCCCTGGCCGCCCTGGCCCTCGCCCCGCAAGCCGTCGCCGCACCCCCCACAGCCGCCGCGGCGGCCGCCGACTGGAACACCGATCTGGCGGCCGCCGCGTACGCGGCCAACCCCGCCTCCGTCACCGCGTCCGGAAGCGAGAACGCCGGCACCGCACCCGGCGCCGCCGTCGACGCAAACGCCAACTCCCGCTGGTCCAGCGACTTCTCGGACACCGCGTGGCTGCGCGTCGACCTCGGAGCGACGTTACGCATCGACCGCGTCACCCTCGACTGGGAGGCCGCCTACGGCAAGAGATATGTCCTCGAAGTCTCCAAGAACGGCACCGACTGGGAACCCTTCTACACGGAGGACTCCGGCACCGGTGGCAGCGTCACCGCCCACACCCATCCGCAGGAGGTGACCGGCCGCTACGTCCGGCTCCGCGGCATCGAACGCGCCACCCCGTACGGCTACTCGCTGTATTCCTTCAAGGTCTACGGCGGCGCTCCCGCCCCCGCCTCCACCACCCGAAGCAACCTGGCCCTGCACCATCCCGCGTACAGCAATGTGTACCAACACGCCGGGAACTCACCGGCGTTCGTGACCGACGGTGGCTGGCCCGCCGACCTGAAAGCCGACCAGACCCGCTGGTCCAGCGACTGGAACGCGAACCGCTGGGTCTCCGTCGACCTCGGCGCGGTCTCCACCGTCAGCAGCGTCGACCTGTACTGGGAGGCCGCGTACGCCGTCGACTACGAAGTCCAGGTCTCCGACGACAACAAGTCCTGGCGCACGGTGTACCGCCCGAGCGCCGCCGAGATCGCGGCCCGCCGTGCCGACGTCAAGTCCCCGGGGGACGCGACCGGACGCCACGACACCGTCCAGTTGCCCACCCCGGCCACCGGGCGCTACGTCCGCATGCTCGGCAAGGAACGCCGATCGTTCTACAATCCGGCCCCGGCCACCGCCCAATTCGGCTACTCCCTCTACGAGTTCCAGGTCTGGGGCACGGGAGGCAGCGCGGCGGCCGCGTACCCGAAACTGCCCGGCGAGCAGTCGGGGACGTACCGCACGACGTTCTTCGACGACTTCACCGGCGCCGCTCTCGACCGCTCCAAGTGGCGCGTCGTCAGGACCGGTACGGAGATGGGCCCGGTCAACGGCGAGTCCCAGGCCTACGTCGACTCCATCGACAACATCCGCACGCAGAACGGCAATCTGGTCCTCGCCGCGAAGTACTGCAAGGGCTGCACACAGGCGGGCGGCACCTACGACTTCACCTCGGGCCGCATCGACACGAACACCAAGTTCGACTTCACGTACGGCAAGGTGAGCGCCCGCATGAAGCTGCCGGTCGGTGACGGTTTCTGGCCCGCCTTCTGGATGCTGGGCAGCAACGTCGACGACCCGTCGGTGTCCTGGCCGGCCTCCGGCGAGACCGACATCATGGAGAACATCGGCTACGGCGACTGGACCAGCTCGGCGCTGCACGGCCCCGGCTACTCCGCCGACGGCAACATCGGCGCGCTCCAGCACTATCCCGACGGCGGGCGCGCCGACCAGTGGCACACCTACGCCGTCGAATGGACGCCGACGGGGATGCGCTTCACCGTCGACGACAAGCTGGTGCAGTACACCTCGCGCAGCAAGCTGGAGTCCACGCGCGGGCAATGGGTCTTCGACCACAACCAGTACGTGATCCTGAACCTCGCTCTCGGCGGCGCGTACCCGGCCGGCTGGAACAAGGTCTCCCAGCCGTACTGGGGTCTGCCGCAGTCCAGTGTCGACGCGATCGCGCGGGGCGGCGTCCAGACGGAGGTGGACTGGGTGCGGGTGGAACAGAAGGGCTGAGGCGCCGGGGGCAGCTCTGCCGCAAGGGAGGCCGCGCGAGGAACATGCCTTCAGGCCGCGTAGCTGCCCCGGCCGGTGACTTCCGCGTGCAGCACCTCTTCGGCGCGGGTCGCCGAGGGCTGCCACTGGGTCGTCACCGGCTCCCACACCTCGAGCCCGGCCGGCGCGCCGAGCGTCAGCGCCTGGAAGGCGCGGCCGTCCTGGTCGGGCGAGGCCGCGACCCGCACGGACGTCACGACGCGCGCCTGCTCGGCGGCGTCGTCGGAGTCGGACAGCGAGCGGACCGCCGCGTACACGGTGTCGTGCGCGCCCAGCGTCCGGCCGCCGTGCGGGACCGCGGGCACCGGCAGCGCGGCCCCGTCCAGCTCGCCGTACGTCACGGTCGGGACCCGGTCGACGACACAGTCCTTCGCCGTGTCGTTGCGCACGCTCAGCATCAGCACCCCGTCGGTCGCGTCGGACGGTTCGGCCCGCACCGTCAGGTCTAGCTCGGCGCAGCGCGGCAGGGCGGCAGGAGTGGCGGCCGGGGCGCCGGCGAACGCGACCGGAGCGACCCCGGCGGTCAGTGCGAGGGCGGCCGCCGCTGCGGCGGTGACGTGGCGTACACCCATCGAATACTCCTCAGACCCCTCAGCATCCCGGGGCACCCGGGACTATGTCGCAATACGGACATTCGAGGCTATCGTGCGCGTCCGGGTCCGCGCATGCCCGCGACCCCGGGGGTGCAGTGACCGCAAGTTTGCACGGTGTGCAAGAATCCCGGACGTGACCACCTCCGACCAGCAGCAGGGCGCTCCCGCCGAGGGCCTGCGCGCACGCCGACGCCGCGAGACGCGCGCCGAGCTGCACGCCACGACGCTGCGCCTCGCCCGCGAGCTCGGCTTCGCGCGCGTGACGGTGGAGATGATCAGCAAGGAGGCCGGGGTCTCGCCCCGTACCTTCTTCAACTACTTCCCCAGCAAGGAAGCCGCGCTGTTCGCGCTGCCCGGCACCTTGCCGCCCGCCCTCGCCGACCGCTTCGTCGAGGGGGAGGGGCAGGACACCGACGCCGTTCTGCGCGACCTCGGGGACGTCCTCGCCGACCATCTCCAGGAGGCTGCCCCGGCGCCCCAGGAGCTGGAGGACACCCTGCGCATCGCCGAAGGTGTGCCGTCCGTGCTCGCCACCTTCCTCGCACACCTCGAGGCGGTCGAGCGGGACCTCGCCGACACCGTCGCGCGCCGCACCGGCACCCCGGCCGACGGCCCGGAGGCCGACCTCATCGCCGGGATCGCCATGGCGACCATGCGCAGCGGCCTGAAGCGGTGGTCCGCGCTGAGCGACCACCGTGACGGCCCCGCCGCCCACGTGCGCGAATCCTTCGCCGCGCTGCGCGCCCTGCTCGGGCAGGGCCCCGTGAAGTAGGCGCCCTCCCGTGTGACCGACCTCCCCCGCCGCGGTCACCCACGCACCTCTCCCCGAACCCCGCAGCACCCGCAGGACCCGTACGCGGCAACCGCTCTCCCTACCGCCGCGCGGGCGCAGCCAGACCTGATCCACTCGCACACCACCATCGGAGAAGCACGCAATGACGCACGCCCCCGCACCCGAGGGCATCGACACCGGCCCCGAGCCCGAGGCCGCCGACAACACGGTCAAGCCCGCCAACTTCGGGCTGATCTTCGCCGCGCTGATGCTGACCATGCTGCTCGGCGCGCTCGACCAGACCATCGTCTCGACCGCGCTGCCGACCATCGTCGGCGAGCTCAACGGCATCGAGCACATGGCCTGGATCACCACCGCGTACATCCTCGCCGCCACCATCGGCATGCCCGTCTACGGCAAGCTCGGCGACCTCATGGGCCGCAAGAACATCTTCCTGGCCGGCATAGCCCTGTTCCTGGTCGGCTCGGTGGTCTGCGGACTCGCCCAGAACATGGGCACGCTGATCGCCGGCCGCGCCCTCCAGGGACTCGGCGGCGGTGGCCTCATGATCACCTCGCAGGCGATCATCGCCGACCTGGTGCCGCCGCGTGAGCGTGCCAAGTACATGGCGCCGATGGGCGCCGTCTTCGGTCTGTCGTCCGTCGTCGGTCCGCTGCTCGGCGGCTGGTTCACCGACGAGCACTCCTGGCGCTGGGCGTTCTGGGTCAACCTGCCGCTCGGCGTGCTCGCCTTCTTCGTCGCCGTCGTCGCGATCAAGCTGCCGCGCAAGGCCGTTCAGGTCACCCTGGACTACCTCGGCACCGCGCTGATGGCCGCGGCCGTCACCTGCACCGTGCTGTTCGCCAGCTGGGGCGGCACGCAGTACGAGTGGGGCGACCCGCTGGTCATCGGGCTCGGCATCGGCGCGGTCGTCGCCTGGGTGCTTTTCTTCTTCGCGGAGAAGCGCGCCGACGAGCCGGTCATCCCGCTGCACCTGTTCCGCTCGCCGATCTTCAACGTGGCGACGCTGCTCGGCATGATCGTGATCGGCCTCGGCATGTTCGCGATCGTCGGCTACATGCCCACGTACCTGCAGATGGTCTACGGCAAGTCGGCCACGGAGTCCGGCCTGCTGCTGATCCCCATGGTCGTCGGCATCATGGGCACCGCCCTGCCGTCCGGCGCGATCATGTCCAAGACCGGCAAGTACAAGATCTACCCGATCGTCGGCACCGCCATCATCATGCTCGTCGCCTACCTCATGTCGACGCTCGACGTGTCCGACCCCGTCTGGCTCGTCTGCCTGTACGTCGGTCTCGCGGGCGCCGGCGTCGGTCTGATGATGCAGACGCTGGTCCTCGCCGTGCAGAACGACTTCCCGGGCTCCGAGGTCGGCACCGCCACCTCCGCGAACAACTTCTTCCGGGAGATCGGCGCGACCCTCGGCACCGCCGTCGTCGGCGCCGTGTTCGCCAGCCGCCTCACCGACAAGCTGTCCGCGAGCATCCCCGCCGAGGCCGCCGCCAAGGTCGGCGACAGCGACTCGCTGACCCCGGCGCTGGTGCGCGCGCTCCCCGCGGACCTGCGCGCGACGGTCGTCAACTCCTACCAGGAAGCGCTCGTCCCGATCTTCCTGTACCTGCTCCCCGTCTTCGCGGTCGGCCTGGTCCTCGCCTTCGTCCTGAAGGAGAAGCCCCTCGCCGACAACGACGACTGGCACGCGCAGAACGCCGCTCCCGGCGCCCCTGCCGCCGAGAAGGAGCCGGAACCGGTCGGCTGACCCACCCCCGGCCCGTCGTGCCCCTCGCCGCTCCGTGCGGCGAGGGGCACGCGTGCGTCAGTCCGCGACCAGCCACGTCCCGTCGCGCATCAGGTCCCGCTCCGCGAGCTCGTTCACCTCGCGCCACGCCTGGACGCGGACGGGACGGACCCGGAAGTACAGGTAGGGCGCCGTGCTCTCGCGCGGATCGAAACCGGTCTTCCCGGCGAACGCGTCGCCCAGTTCGGCCGACAGCTCACCGTCCGCGAGCACCTCCGCCGCGCCCTCGATGTGCACGACGTCCCGCGTCTCGCCGAGCCCCAGATGCACCTTGCCGGTCGCCACGAGATTGCGCGCCACCGGGTTCGTCGCCCGCGTCGAGACGAGCAGCACGCCGTCGTGCCACAGGAACGACAGCGGCATCATGTACGGGCTCCCGCCGTCCGGATCGGCCGTCGCGACCCACACGTCGACGTCCCGCTCCAGCCGGGCGAGAGTGTCCTGCTTGCGCTGCTTCGCCGAACGGGCGGGCGCGACCTCGGTCATGACGTCTCCTCGGGATCCTTTGTGTCCACGGCTTCTTTCGGGGCCGACCCACGCGCGACGGGCGCCGCGTAACACCGCACGGACACCCACCGGTCCGGCCCCCACTCCTGTTGACCGGTGCCGAGGAACACCCATCCGAGCCGCTCGTACAGGCCGATGGCCGCCGTGTCGGTGTCGACGACGTCGAGAACGGCCCGCTCGCCGTGCGCGCGGGCATGCTCGGTGGACCGTGCCAGGAGCAGAGCGCCGATGCGGTGGCCACGCGCGACAGGGTCGACGAACAGCCGGCTGACGACACCGACCTGCGTGCCGGGCACCAGCAGCCCGGGAGCGATGTCGCCCCCGTCGGGCCGGACCAGCGCGATGTGCCCGACGACCCGCTCGTCCCACCGCGCGACCCACGCCGTTCCGTACGTGTCCCCGCCGAGCCAACCCGGGGGATCGGCGGGCCAGTCGGTGGGGTAGCCGTCCTCGCGGTGCACGGCGCGCAGCACGGAGACGCACGCCGGGAGGTCGGTGCGGTGGCGCTCGCGGACCAGCGGGCCGTGCGCCGAACCTCGGATCTGCATGGGCTCATCAGATCACGTCCGCCCCTCGCCGGTCACCGGCCGGGCGGCGGACCTGGGCCGTCGCGTATCCTCCGGGCCGTGCGGAAGCTGACCGACCGACTCGACGTGGCCCCGAGCGCCACGGCCCCTGCGCTTGTCCTGCGCCGCTGGAACCTCGCGGACGCCGCCGAACTGATCGCGGTGGCCCGGGACGCGGCGCTGCGCCGGTGGGCCCCTGTGCCGGTGGACGACGAGGCGAGCGCCCGGCGGTGGATCCGGGCGCAGGAGCGTGGCTGGGAGACGGGGGAGCGGCTCGCGTTCGCGGTCACGGAGCCCCGAGTCGGCGACGGGGCAGGGCTGTTGGCCGGCTACGTCGTGCTGAAGCGGGCCGTGCCGGACGCGCCGTCCGCCGAGGTCGGCTACTGGACGGCGGCGCACGCGCGGGGTCGCGCGGTGGCCCCCAGGGCACTGGACGCGCTGACCCGCTGGGCGTTCGACGCCTTCGCCGGGGAAGGGCTTCGACGGCTGGAACTCTTCCACAGCGCGAGCAACGAAGCCTCCTGTCGGGTCGCGCAGAAGAGTGGCTTCGCGTGGGCCCGGGATGTGCCCCCGCTGCCACCGGAGTTCCCCGAGCACGGGCACCTGCACGTACACCCGAGGGGCCCTGCGGCGTCCCGCTGAGGCCCGGCGGTTCAGTCGGCGCACGTACGCGGGAGAGCGCTCTCTCGACAATTTCTCAGCAACCCGAGATGCGCCCTTCCGGCGCGGCACAGGGCTGACCTGCGGCGGCAACTCCGTTACGCATGAGCTGATTTGGCGCACCGTTTAACAAGACGTTCACCGAGTCTTGACGGGCTCGCGTCATGGCCGCAACACTGCGGGACGTGGGAGAGCGCTCTCCGGCCTTTTCCCGCTACCCCCCAACAACCCTGCATCGCAGGAGGTCTCCATGGCCCGAAGAGCAAGAACCCTCTCGGCGGCCTTGATATCCGGCGCCATCGCCCTCACCACGCTCGGTGTGGGAGGCGTCGCCATGAGCGCCAACGCGGCACAGGAGCCGGCGAGCCCGCAGCAGAACACGGCCGCCGTCTCCCACACGGGACACGTGATGGCGGCCTCGACCAAGGCGTCCGGCGACGATGCGGACGGCGACGGCTACATCCCGGCGAACCCGCCGGTCACCGGCGTCCAACCGTCCGACAAGGAGCCGCCGCACGCCTACTTCCACGAGTTCCAGGCGCACTGCACCGTCACGCACACCAGGCCCGACGACCCGATCGTCTACCCCGGGCAGGCGGGCAAGTCCCACGACCACACGTTCATGGGTAACAAGACGACCGACGCCAACAGCACGACCGCCTCGCTCGACAGCGGCTCGACGTCCTGTCTCGCCCCCGGTGACAAGTCCGGCTACTGGATGCCCACCATGCTCAACGGGGACAAGCCGGTGCTCCCGGTCGGCGAGCAGACGATCTACTACAAGGCCGGTGTCACCGACTACACCAGCGTGCGGCCCTTCCCCAAGGGGCTGCGGTTCGTGGTCGGCAGCCCGATGCAGACCGCGCAGGAGTTCCGCAACCACCCCGGCTTCGTCGAGGGATGGGAGTGCGGGACGAGCTACTTCAACGTGGACTTCCCCAAGGACTGCCCCACGACGCCCGACACCCAGGTCAACATCCGCTTCCAGGCGCCCAGTTGCTGGGACGGCCAGTACCTGGACACACCGGACCACAAGAGCCACATGGCCTACCCGGTGGTGAAGGCCGGCACGAACAACAACGTCTGCCCCACCGACCACCCGGTCGCGCTGCCGATGATCGAGTTCAAGATGGCCTTCCCGGTCAACGGTGATCTGTCGCAGCTCAGACTGGCCAGCGGACCCAGCTACTCGTTCCACTACGACTTCTTCAACGCCTGGGACGACCGGACGCTGAAGGCGATGGTGGACCACTGTGTCGTCGGCGGTCTGCAGTGCGACCCGCGCGGCTACGACCAGAACCACCCCGAGAAGGGCGCCGCGCTCAACGAGCACTACGAACTGCCCTGACCGCTGACGCGGTCGTCGCACGACCTCCCCGCAGGAACGGCCTCCCCGGGACGGTCCGGCTCCCTCGGACCGTCCCGGGGAGCGCCGCACAGCGAGCCTTCGCGCCACCCCATCCCCCCGCACCCCCACCCCCGACGGAGAATCGACATGCCCAGACCTCAATCCACCGGACGCCGCCTCGCCGCACCCGTCACGGCCGGCGTCCTCGCGGCCTGCGCGCTCGCGCTGCCCGGCCAGCAGGCCCACGCCGCGGGCAGTGTGGTCAAGGTGACCGGCTCGCAGGGCCACTGGCAGTTGAGCGTCGACGGATCCCCGTACCAGGTGAAGGGCCTCACCTGGGGCCCCGCCGTCGCCGACGCCGACAAGTACATGCCGGACGTCAAGTCCATGGGCGTCAACACGATCCGCACCTGGGGCACCGACGCCAGCAGCAAGCCGCTGCTCGACTCGGCCGCGGCCAACGGCGTCAAGGTGATCGCCGGGTTCTGGCTGCAGCCCGGCGGCGGCCCCGGCAGCGGCGGCTGTGTCAACTACCTGACCGACACCACGTACAAGAACAACATGCTCGCCGAGTTCCCCAAGTGGGTGGAGACCTACAAGGACCACCCCGGCGTCCTGATGTGGAACGTGGGCAACGAGTCGGTCCTCGGGCTCCAGAACTGCTACAGCGGCGACGAGTTGGAGAAGCAGCGGGACGCGTACACCACGTTCGTCAACGACGTCGCCAAGAAGATCCACGCCGTCGACCCGAACCACCCGGTCACCTCCACCGACGCCTGGGTGGGTGCCTGGCCCTACTACAAGAAGAACGCGCCCGACCTCGACCTGTACGCGGTCAACTCCTACAACGCGGTCTGTGACGTCAAGTCCGCGTGGGAGCAGGGTGGTTACACCAAGCCGTACATCGTGACCGAGACCGGCCCGGCCGGTGAGTGGGAGGTCCCGGACGACGCCAACGGCGTGCCCGAGGAGCCGACCGACCAGGCCAAGGCCGCCGGTTACACCAAGGCGTGGCAGTGCATCACCGGGCACCAGGGCGTCGCGCTCGGCGCCACGATGTTCCACTACGGAACCGAGTACGACTTCGGCGGCATCTGGTTCAACCTGCTGCCCGCGGGCGAGAAGCGGCTGTCGTACTACGCCGTCAAGAAGGCGTACGGCGCGAGCACGTCCGGCGACAACACCCCGCCGGTGTTCTCCTCCATGAACATCGAGGGCGGCGCGTCGCAGGTGCCCGCGGGCCGCGACCTCACGATCGCCACGCAGGTCACGGATCCCGACGGGGACCACATCTCGTACGAGGTCCTCGCCAACAGCAATTACATCGACCAGGGCAAGCAGCTGACACCGCTGAAAGCCACCGACTTGGGCTCCGGACGGCTGAAGGTGACCGCGCCCGACAAGCCGGGCGTGTGGAAGATCTACGTCAAGGCCACCGACGGCAAGGGCAACGTCGGCGTCGAGACCCGGTCCGTGCGCGTGGTGCCGCCGCCGGTCAGCGGCACGAACATCGCACAGGGCAAGACCGCCACCGCCTCCTCGCAGCAGACCACCGACTACGGCGACTGCCCGTGCCTCGCGTCCGCCGCCGTCGACGGCAAGAACGACACCCGCTGGGCCAGCGACTGGAGCGACCCGCAGTGGGTCCAGGTCGACCTCGGCTCCGGCCAGTCCTTCAAGCACGTCCAGCTCAACTGGGAGACGTCGTACGCGAAGGCGTACACGATCCAGACCTCCGACGACGGCCAGAACTGGCGGACCGTCCACGAGGTGACCGACGGCAACGGCGGCATCGACGACTTCGACGTCACCGGAACCGGCCGCTACGTACGGGTCAACGGCACCGCCCGCGGCACCGGTTACGGCTATTCGCTCTACGAGTTCGGCGTCTACAACTGATCGGACCGGGCCCCTGCCGAGCGCCGTGCGCGGCAGGGGCCCGGTGCACGTCTCGGGGAGGGGACCCACATGGAGGACGACGAACTCAGGCGTCTCGTCGACAAGTTGAGCCTGGCGCAGAAGGTGCGGCTGCTCACCGGCGCCACCACCTGGCGGACCGCCGCGGAACCCGCGGTCGGGCTGCGCGAGATGGTGATCTCGGACGGCCCGTCCGGGGTGCGCGGCGAGGCGTGGGACGAACGGCGGACCTCCGCCCTGCTGCCCGCGGCCTCGGCCGTCGCCGCGATGTGGGACGACGACCTGACCGAACGGCTCGGCGTACTGCTCGCGCAGGAGGCCCGCGCCAAAGGCGTCCACGTGGTGCTCGGCCCGACCCTCAACCTGCACCGCTCACCGCTGGGCGGCCGGCACTTCGAGTGCTTCTCCGAGGACCCGGAACTGACCGGCCGCACCGGTGCCGCGCTGATCCGCGGCATCCAGTCCCGCGGTGTCGCCGCGACGCCCAAGCACTACGTCGCGAACGACTCCGAGACCGACCGCCTGACCGTCGACGTACGCGTGCCCGAACGAGCCCTGCACGAGGTGTACCTGTCCCCCTTCGAAGCGGCCGTCGAGGCGGGCGCCTGGGCCGTCATGTCCGCCTACAACAGCGTCGACGGAACGACCATGACGGCGAGTGCACTGCTCGCCGACCCGCTGAAGGAACGATGGGGGTTCGACGGCGTCGTGCTGTCGGACTGGGGCGCGGTACGCACCACGGTCCCGTCGGCGCGCGCCGCGCAGGACCTCGCCATGCCGGGCCCCGAGGGCGCCTGGGGCACGGCACTGCTGCGCGCGGTCGAGTCCGGCGACGTGCCCGAGACGGCCGTCGACGACAAGGTCCTGCGCCTGCTGCGCCTTGCCGAACGGGTCGGCGCACTGGGGGAGTCGGCGCCGGTCCGCCGCGAGCGGGACAGCCCCCGCCGCTCGCGCGCCCTGCTGCGCCGGGCCGTCGCCGCGGGGTCCGTGCTGCTCACCAACCGAGGGGTGCTGCCCGTGTCCGCCGACACCGTACGCACCGTCGCGGTGATCGGCGCCCACGCGGCGCGGCCCCGCCTGCAGGGCGGCGGCAGCGCGGGCGTCTTCCCCCTGCACACCGTCACCCCGCTGGACGGCATCCGCAACGCGCTGCGCGGCACCACGAAGGTCACCTGCGCCCCGGGCCCCGCGGCCACCGAGCAGCCCTGGCCGCTGGACGCCGACCGGTGCGCCGACCCGCGCACCGGCGAGCCCGGACTGCTGTTGCGGATGCTCGACCGCGCGGGCCACGAGCTGTACGCCGAACACCGGCTCTCCGGGCGCCTGCTGGAGCCCGCGCTGGTGCCCGGAGCGCACACCGTCGAGCTCAGCGCGCTGCTGCGGCCCGCCGACGGCGGCGAGTGGACCTTCGGCGTCGGCGGCTTCGGGCACCTCGAACTGGTGGTGGACGGCAAGTCGCTGGTGGAGGGGGAGTATCCCAAGGAGACCGACGACCCGGCCGTCGTGCACGTCGGGCCCCCCTGCCGGCACGGCCGGGTCCACCTCGAACCGGGCCGCACGGTGGAGGTGGTGGCCCGCCGCACCCTGGCCCCCGACACCGGCCGCGCCACCCTGCTGACCGCCGCGCCGCCGCCCCCCGACCCGGCGACGGCCCTGGCCGACGCCGTCGAGGCCGCGCGGGCGGCGGACGTCGCCGTCGTCGTGGTCGGCACCACGGAGGGCAGCGAGTCCGAGGGACACGACCGCACCACGCTCGCCCTGCCCGGCCACCAGGACGCGCTGGTGGCCGCCGTCGCCGCCGCGCAGCCCCGCACCGTCGCCGTGGTCAACGCCGGGGGACCGGTCGAACTGCCCTGGCGGGACGAGGTCGGCGCCCTCCTGCTCACCTGGTTCCCCGGACAGGAGGCCGGCGCGGGCCTCGCGGACGTGCTCTTCGGACGGAGCGAGCCGGGCGGACGCCTCCCCACCACCTGGGCCGCGGCCCTGTCCGACGCGCCGGTGACCCGAACGCGTCCTGTCGACGGAGTGCTCGAGTACGGGGAAGGGGTGCACACGGGGCACCGCGCCTGGCTGCGGTCGGGCCGTGAGCCCGCCTACTGGTTCGGCCACGGACTCGGCTACACCACCTGGAGCTACGAGGGCGTCGAGGCGCCCCGGCGAGCGGGGCCCGACGGCTTCACGGTCCGCGTCACGGTACGCAACACCGGTACCCGGCCCGGCAGGGAAGTGGTCCAGGTCTACCTCTCCCGACCGGACTCGGCCGTCGAGCGCCCCGTGCGCTGGTTCGCCGGATACACCGCCGTGCGGGCCGAGCCGGGCGCCCGCGTCACCGTGGACGTGGCCGTGCCCGCGGGAGCACTGCGGTACTGGGCTCCGGACGAGCGGAACTGGCGTACCGAACCGGGGACTTACCAGGTGCGGGCCGGACGGTCGGCGGGAGACGTCCCGCTGTTCGCGGAGGTCGAGGTGGTGGCGATGGACTAGCCCCCGAGTCCGGGAGAGCGCTCCACGAGCCAGCTGGTCGGCGGTTAGGGTGTCGGCCATGAGCAAACACGTGCCGACCTTGGAGGACGTGGCGCGGGAGGCCGGCGTCTCCCGGGCCACGGTCTCCCGGGTCATCAACGGCGTACGCAACGTGGACCCGAGCATCCAGGAAGTGGTCCGCAAGGCCGTCGAGCGGACGGGGTACACCCCCAACCAGGCCGCCCGCTCCCTGGTCACCCGACGGGCGCAGACCATCGCCCTGGTGGTGTCCGGCGCCGGTGACGAGGGCGACGACGAGCAGAACGCCTTCACGGCACGCGTGTTCGCCGACCCGTTCTTCGGGCGCGTGGTGACCGGCGTGGTCGGATTCCTGCGGCCGCGCTCGATGCATCCGGTGCTGATGTTCGCCGACTCCGACGGCGCACGCCGTCAGGTCGTCGACTACGTGCGCCAGGGCAGCGCCGACGGCGCCCTCGTCGTGTCCACGCACGCCGAGGACCCGCTGCCGGCGCAGCTCGCGGCCGAGCGGCTGCCGGCGGTGTGCTTCGCGCGGCCCGCCGTCCCCGCGCCGATCAGCTACGTCGACCTGGCCCACCGGGACGGCGGCCTGCTCGCCGCTCGGCACCTCCTGGAGCGCGGCTGCCGCAGGCCCGCCACGGTCTCCGGGCCGCTCGACGTCCCCGCGGGGCAGGAGCGGCTCGCCGGGTTCCGGGACGGCATGGAGCGCGGCGGTGTCCCGTACGTACCGATAGCGGAGGGCGGATTCACCCTGGCCAGTGGGGTCGCGGCGATGGAGCGGCTGCTCGCCGAACACCCCGACATCGACGGCGTGTTCGCCGCCAACGACCTCATGGCGCAGGGCGTCTGCCGGGTCCTGCGCGAACTGGGCCGACGGGTGCCGCAGGATGTCGCCGTCGTCGGGTTCGACGACTCCAGCGCCGCGATCACCTGTCAGCCCCCGCTGACCACCGTGCGCCAGCCGGTGGAGGAGATGGCCGCGGCCATGGCCGAGCTGCTGCACGAGTTCGTGCAGGGGGAGCGCACGGAGCCCACGGCGCGGATCTTCGACCCCGAGCTGGTGGTGCGCGAGTCCGCGTAGGAGCCTGCCGCTGCCCGCCGTCAGTGCAGCGCCCGGTCCTTCAACGCGCCGTGCCATGCCGGGAGTTCGGCCTCGCGCGGGGGCTCGGGCGGCCGTCCGCCACGCGCGAAGAACGCCGCCAGCGGCAGCGTCGCCGCGCCCACGCTGACCGCGTCGGGCCCGAGCCTGCCCAGTTCGACGGTGACGCGTGAGGCGGGGTAGGACAGCGCGTACGTCGGCAGATGGCGGCGCACCGAGTCCAGGAACCGCTCTCCCAGCTGGAGTCCGGCCCAGCCGCCGACCAGGATGCGCTCCGGCTGGAAGAGGTTCACGAGGTCGGACAGGCCCGCGCCGAGGTACTCGGCCGTCTCCTCGATGATGGCGAGCGCCGTCGGGTCGGGCTCCCGGCCCGGCTCGCGCGGATGCGCGGCGTCCATCATCGCGGCCAGCGCCGTCTCCTCGTCGGCCCCGAGCGGCGGCTCGCCTCCCGCCTCCCGCCAGCGGTCCAGCAGCGCCTCGGCGCCCGCGTACGCCTCCAGACAGCCCAGGGCGCCGCACCGGCAGCGGCGTCCCCGGACCCGTACCGTCAGATGCCCCCACTCGACGGCCCGCACCTGCGCCGCGTCGCCCTGCACCACGCACGCGCCGACACCCGACCCGAAGAGCACCACCACCGCGTTCTGCGTGCCCCGGCCCGCGCCGAACCACATCTCGGCCTGGCCGAGCGTCCGGGCGCCGTTGTCGATGAAGTAGCCCACCTCGGGCGGCAGTTGGCAGGCACGGCGCAGCACGGACTCCAGCGGCACCGCGCTCCATCCGACCGTCTGCCCGTGCACCACCGCGCCGTCGGCGGTGTGCGCGACGATGCCGGGCACGCCGATGCCGACGCCGAGCAGTGCGCCGGGGGCCGCCCGTCCGGCGTCGAGGACCTCGCGCACCGCGGACGCGATGAGCTCGCCGACACCCTCGACAGGATGCCCTTTGAGGTCCAACGGCCGCTCCGCGCGCGCCAGTTCGGCCAGCGACAGGTCGAGCAGCTCCACCCGGATGCGGGTCTCGCCGACATCGACGCCGATCAACTGGCCGTATCCGGGCACGATCCGCAGCAGCGTACGGGGTCTGCCGCCCTCGGACTCGACGCTGCCGGCCTCCTCCACCAGGCCGTCCGCCGCGAGCTCCGCCACGACATTGCTGATGGATCCTGAACTCAGGCCGATCGCCGGGCCCAGCTCGTTCCGGCTCATCGGGCCGTTGAAATACAACTGTTGCAATAGGGCGGCCCGATTCTCCCTTCGCAGGTCGTGCACTGTCCGCCCACCGCGCCGCCCGGCCATGTGACCCCTTCCGGCCTTGTCTGACTCGAAGTTGTTAGCGCCAACCCTCTTGACGGTACCTTCTCGTGCGGTTTAACTCACGTCCTAAATTAAGTCGTGAGGGTCTTCAAGAGTTGAAGTTGGGGACCGGCTCGCCGCAGCCGGCCGCACACCCCCACCTTCTGACCACCTCCTTCCCCTCGGCGACTTTCCTCCGGAAAGGGACACCTGGAGCCATGAGCAGAATCCGAGCCACCGCCATCGGGGCCGTCACCGTGTCGCTCGCCCTCGCCGCGACCGCCTGTGGCGGCGGCTCTTCCACGGGGGGCGGGTCCAACGACTCGCCGAAGACCCTGACGTACTGGGCGTCGAACCAGGGTGCGAGCATCCAGGTCGACAAGAAGGTCCTCCAGCCGGAGCTCGACAAGTTCGAGAAGAAGACCGGCATCAAGGTCAAGCTCGAGGTCGTCCCCTGGTCGGATCTGCTCAACCGGATCATGGCGGCCACCACGTCGGGCCAGGGCCCCGACGTCCTGAACATCGGCAACACCTGGAGCGCCTCGCTGCAGGCGACCGGCGCGCTCCAGCCCTGGGACGCCAAGCAGTTCGACAAGATCGGCGGCAAGGACCGCTTCGTCGAGTCCGCGATCGGCTCGGCCGGCGCCGAGGGCAAGGACCCGGCCGCGGTCCCGCTGTACTCGATGTCGTACGCGCTCTACTACAACAAGAAGATGTTCAAGGACGCGGGGATCACCAAGCCTCCGGCGACCTGGGACGAGCTGGTCGCCGACGGCAAGAAGATATCCAAGGGCGGCAAGTGGGGCCTGGGCGCCGAGGGCTCCAACCTGTCCAACAACATCCACCAGATCTTCGTGATGGCCAAGCAGCGCGGCGCCGACTGGTTCACCGCCGACGGCAAGCCGGACTTCACCTCCGACGGCGCGGTCGCGGCCGTGAAGCAGTACGTCGACATGATGGCCACGTCGAAGATCATCGCTCCCGGTAACGCCGAGTACGCGCAGAACCAGTCCCTGAGCGACTTCTCCAAGAACAAGACCGCCATGATCCTGTGGCAGGCGGCGTCCTCGACGTTCGAGTCGCAGGGCATGAGCGAGGACGACTTCGGCGTGGCGCCCGCGCCCGTCATGTCCGGCACGCCCGGCCCGGGCCAGAACACCAACTCGATGGTGGCGGGCATCAACATCGCCATCTTCAAGAACACCAAGAACCTGGACGGCGCGTCCAAGTTCGTGAAGTTCATGACCAGCGACGAAGAGTCGAAGCTGCTCAACAAGACCTACGGGTCCATCCCGCCGGTCAAGGCCGCCCAGGAGGACGCCGCCTTCGACGGCCCCGCCACCTCGGTCCTGAAGAAGACCCTCGCCACCAGCGCGGCCCCGCTGCCGCAGGTTCCCGACGAGTCCCAGTTCGAGACGGCGGTCGGCACCGCCGTGAAGGAGCTGTTCGCCGACGCCGCCGCAGGCAAGGCGGTCACCACCGAGTCCGTGAAGGCCGCGCTGACCAAGGCGCAGCAGTCGATGCCGAACAAGTGAGCACGGAGACACGGATGACCACGACCGCCACCTCCCCCGCACCGGCGGGGGAGGGGCGGGCCGTCGGCAAGAACTCCCCCGGGGCGGCGAGCGGTCAGGGCCGCCGCCCCGGGCGGATCCGCCGGATCGGCCTGCCCTATCTGCTGCTCCTGCCCGCGCTCGTCCTCGAACTGCTCGTGCACCTCGTGCCCATGGTCATGGGCATCGTCATGAGCTTCCGGGAGCTCACCCAGTTCTTCATCAGGGACTGGACCACCGCTCCCTGGGCCGGCTTCGACAACTTCAAGATCGCCGTCGACTTCGACGCCCCCGTCGGCCAGGCCCTGCTCCACTCCTTCTTCGTCACCTGCCTGTTCACCGTGCTCTCCGTCGGCCTGTGCTGGGCCATCGGCACGGCCGCCGCGGTCTTCATGCAGGAGACGTTCAAGGGCCGCGGCATCCTGCGCGCCCTGTTCCTGATCCCGTACGCGCTGCCCGTCTACGCCGCCGTGATCACCTGGGTCTTCATGTTCCAGCACGACAACGGCCTGGTGAACCACGTCCTGCACGACCAGCTCGGCCTCACCGACAAGCCCTCGTTCTGGCTGATCGGAGACAACAGCTTCTACGCCCTGCTCACCGTCTCCGTGTGGAAGGGCTGGCCGTTCGCCTTCCTCATCGTGATGGCCGGACTGCAGAACATCCCCAAGGAGATGTACGAGGCCGCCGCCCTCGACGGCGCCGGTCTGTGGCAGCAGCTGCGCCGCATCACGCTGCCGTCGCTGCGCCCGGTCAACCAGGTCCTCGTCCTCGTCCTGTTCCTGTGGACGTTCAACGACTTCAACACGCCCTACGTCATGTTCGGCAAGGCGGCGCCCGAGGCGGCGGACATCATCTCGGTGCACATCTATCAATCGTCGTTCGTCACCTGGAACTTCGGCACCGGATCCGCCATGTCCGTCCTCCTGCTGCTGTTCCTGCTCGTCGTGACGGGCGTGTACCTGGCGCTCACCTCACGCGGAAGGAAGACCGCCGATGTCTGACACCCTCGTGGACACCAAGGTGACCACCTCCGCGCGGCACCGCTCGCCGATGGCGGCGCCCCGGTCCTTCCTGTGGACCCGCCGCATCTTCCTGACCCTGCTGACCGGCTTCGTCCTGCTGCCCGTGTTCGTCATGGTCTCCAGCTCGCTCAAGCCGCTCCAGGACGTCCAGGGCGAGTTCCACTGGATCCCGAGCGGGCTGACGATCCGCCCGTACATCGACATCTGGACGACGATCCCGCTCGCCAAGTACTTCGCGAACTCCCTGATCGTGGCAGGTGCCGCGACCGCCTGCTCGGTGATCGTCGCGGTCTTCGCCGCGTACGCGGTCAGCCGCTACCGCTTCAAGGGCAAGCGCGTGTTCACGGTGACCGTGCTGTCGACGCAGATGTTCCCGGGCATCCTCTTCCTGCTGCCCCTCTTCCTCATCTACGTCAACATCGGCAACGCCACCGGCATCGCCCTGTTCGGCTCGCGCGGCGGACTGATCCTCACCTACATGACGTTCACGCTGCCGTTCTCGATCTGGATGCTCATCGGCTACTTCGAGTCCGTGCCGCGCGACCTGGACGAGGCCGCCCTCGTCGACGGCTGCGGCCCGATCGGCGCGCTGTTCCGGATCATCGTGCCGGCCGCGATCCCCGGCATCGTCGCGGTCGCCGTCTACGCGTTCATGACCGCCTGGGGAGAAGTGCTCTTCGCCTCCGTCATGACCAACGAGGACACCCGCACCCTCTCGGTCGGACTCGGCGCGTACGCCAACCTCAACGACGTGTACTGGAACCAGATCATGGCCGCCTCGCTCGTCGTCAGCGTGCCCGTCGTCGCCGGCTTCCTCCTGCTGCAGCGCTATCTCGTCACCGGCCTCACCGCCGGTGCCGTCAAGTGACCAACCCCCCTACTGCACAACGTACTTGTGAAAGGAACCTTGTGTCCGAGCCCCTAGACCTCGCCGCCTTCCCGAACGACTTCCTGTGGGGCACGGCCACCGCCGCGTACCAGATCGAAGGAGCCGTCGCCGAGGACGGCCGCGCGCCCTCGATCTGGGACACGTTCTCGCACACCCCGGGCAAGGTCGACAACGGTGACACCGGTGACGTGGCCTGCGACCACTACCACCGCTGGCGCGAGGACTTCGACCTGATCAAGCGCCTCGGCGCCAACGCCTACCGGTTCTCCGTCGCCTGGCCGCGCATCGTGCCCGGCGGTGACGGCCCGGTCAACGCCAAGGGCCTCGACTTCTACGACCGCCTGACCGACGCGCTGCTCGCCGACGGCATCACGCCGATGGTCACCCTCTACCACTGGGACCTGCCGCAGGCGCTCCAGGACCGCGGCGGCTGGCCGGCGCGCGAGACCGCGCTGGCCTTCGGTGAGTACGCGTCCGTCGTCGCGGAGCGGCTCGGTGACCGCGTGAAGCACTGGACGCCGCTCAACGAGCCGCTGTGCTCGGCGTGGATCGGCCACCTCGAGGGCAAGATGGCGCCGGGCCTGTCCGACCTGAACGCCGCCGTCCCCGCCTCGTACCACCTGCTGCTCGGTCACGGGCTCGCCACGCAGGCCATCCGGGCCGCCGTGCCCGACGCCGAGGTCGGCATCGTCCTCAACCTCGCCCAGGTCGACCCCGCGACGGACCGCCCCGAGGACGTCGCCGCCGCCCGCCGCATGGACGGCCACGCCAACCGCTGGTGGCTCGACCCGGTGCACGGCCGCGGCTTCCCCGAGGACATGAAGGAGGTCTACGGCGTCGAACTCCCCGAGCAGCCGGGCGACCTGGAGACGATCGCCGCGCCGCTGGACTGGCTGGGCCTGAACTACTACTTCCCCTCGGCCATCGCCGATCACCCGGCGGGCCCCGCTCCGTACGCGGACTCCGTGCGCCGCCTCGGCGTGCCGCGCACCGGCATGGACTGGGAGGTCGACGCGAACGGCATCGAGTCGCTGCTGCTGCGCCTCACCGAGGAGTACGGCGCGCGGAAGCTGTACATCACCGAGAACGGCTCCGCGTACCCGGACGTCGTGCGCCCCGACGGCACCGTCGACGACCCCGAGCGCGAGCAGTACCTCGTGGACCACGTCGCCGCGTGCGCCCGCGCCGTGCGCAAGGGCGCCCCGCTCGCCGGGTACTTCGCCTGGTCGCTGCTCGACAACTTCGAGTGGGCGTACGGCTACGACAAGCGGTTCGGCCTGGTGCACGTCGACTACCAGACACAGGTGCGCACCATCAAGGGCAGCGGCCACCGCTACGCGGACATCGTGCGCCGGCACGGGGCGCGGGTGCGGCGCGCCGCCTGAGAACGCCGTCCCGGTGGGGTCGTCCGGAAGCGGCCCCACCGGGACGGTCTCGCCTGTACGGAGGTCAGGCGAGGGAGAGGAACAGCTTCTCCAGCTCCTCCTCGCTGAGGGGAGGCTGTTCACCGTCCGCCGCGTTCATGCAGTCCCGCATGCCGGACGCGATGATCTTGAAGCCGGCCCGGTCCAACGCCCGGGACACGGCGGCCAGTTGGGTCACGACGTCCTTGCAGTCGCGGCCCGCCTCGATCATCGCGATCACTCCGGCGAGCTGGCCCTGGGCGCGGCGCAGACGTTTGAGGACGGCGTCCGTCGCCGCCGGGGTGCCGCTCACGCGCGCAGGGCGGCGCGGGCCGCGTCGAGGGCGTCGGGCGCCGGACGGTTGAAGGGCAGCTTGCCGAGGACGGCCGCCATCCCGCACGTGTTGCTCAGACCGGAGTAGACGAGGCCCGAGGCGACGCCCGCGGCCAGCAGCCGGCCCTTGGGGGCGCGGGTGCCGAGCGCGAGCCCGGTCAGGACCAGCGCGCCCGCGGTGAAACGGACCTGGCGGTCCATCGCCCAGACGGCGCGCCCCTCGCGCGGTGCCGTGTCGACGGGGAGGCCCTCGGCCGACCAGGCCCGCGTGCCGCCCGCGAGGCCGACGGCCTCGACGCCCTCGCCCGCGAGCTTGGCGCAGGCGGCGGCGGAGCGCTGTCCGGCCGCGCACACCACGACGAGGCTGCGCCGCTCGGCCGCGGCCCGCAGGTCGGGCAGGAGCGCGTCGAGACGGTCGGCCGGCACGTTCACCGCGCCGGGCACGTGACCGGACGCGTACTCGCCGGGCGCCCGCACGTCGACGACGAGGGTGCTGTCGGCGGGGCGGGCGTGCAGCTCCGCCGGGGCGAGGGTGGTGCTCATGGTGCTCCTTCGTGAGGTGGGTGCGGTGGTGGGGTGCGTCATGCGGCCCGGCCCGCGGACCAGGTGGCGTATCCGCCGTCGAGGTTGGCGGCGTCGCGGCCGAGCCCGGCGAGCAGGCGCAGCGCGGTGTGACCGCGCAGGCCGACCTGACAGTGCACGACGAGCTCGCCGGCGGGCAGCTCCGCGGCCCGCTCGCGCAGTTCGTCGAGCGGGATGTTCACGGCGCCGGGGATGGCGCCCCGGGCGTGCTCGGCCCGCGTGCGGACGTCGACGAGGGCGGCCCCCGCCTCCCGCGCCGCGGCCAGCTCGTGCCACTGGACGGTGCGGTCGGTCCGGGTGGCCAGGTTCTCCGCGATCATCCCGGCCATGTTGACCGGATCCTTCGCCGAGCCGTACGGCGGGGCGTACGCCAGCTCCAGATCGGCGAGTTCGGGCGCGGTGAGCCCGCCCGCGATGGCGGTCGCGAGCACGTCGACGCGCTTGTCGACGCCGTCCGCGCCGACCGCCTGCGCGCCGAGGATGGTGAGGTCCGTCGGGTCGAACAGGACCTTGAGGGCGATCGGCGAGGCGCCGGGGTAGTAGCCCGCGTGCGAGCCGGGGTGCAGGTGCAGCGCCTGGTACGGGCGGCCCGCCGCACGCAGCCGCTTCTCGTTCCAGCCGGTGGCCGCCGCTGTCAGGCCGAAGACCTGGACGACGGCGGTGCCGGTCGCGGGACGGGCCGACACAGGGCGCCCGGCGATCGCGTCGGCGACCAGCCGTCCGTGCCGGTTGGCCAGGTTCGCCAGCGGCACGAGGGTGCTCTCGCCGCTCAGGGCGTCACGCTTCTCGGCCGCGTCCCCGACCGCGTACACGGCCTCGTCGCTGGTGCGGCCGGTCTCGTCGACGGCGATGCCGCCGCGCGGGCCGATCGCGATGCCCGCGGCGCGGGCCAGCCCGACGTCCGGGCGCACGCCGATCGCCATGAGGACCAGGTCGGCGGGGACGGTCCGTCCGTCGTCCAGGAGGACCTCGTGCGCCCGCACCTCCTTGAGCTGTGTGCCGAGCGCCAGGTCGACGCCGGCCGTACGCAGCTCGGTGGCGAGCGGCGCGGCCATCTCCGGGTCGAGCGGCGGAAGCACCTGCGCGCCGAGCTCCACCAGCGTCACGTCGAGACCGCGGCGACGCAGGTTCTCCGCCGCCTCCACGCCGATGAACCCGGCGCCGACGACGACGGCCGAGCGGACGCCCGCGGCCAGCTCGGCCGCGATCCGGTCGGTGTCCGACACGTCCCGCAGGGTGAACGCCCGCTCCACGCCGGGCAGTTCCGGCACGAACGGCCGGGCGCCCGGGCTGAGCACGAGACGGTCGTACGACTCCGTGTACCGGGCGCCGCTCTCCAGGTCCCGCACCGTCACGGTCCGCGCCGCGGTGTCCACGGCGACGGCCTCGCTGCGCACCCGCACATCGATCCGGAACCGGGCACGGAGCGCCTCGGGTGTCTGGACGAGCAGGGCGTCCCGCTCCTCGATCACGCCGCCCAGGAAGTACGGCAGCCCGCAGTTCGCGTAGCTGACGTGCGCGCCGCGTTCGAGGACGACGATCTCCGCCCGCTCGTCGAGCCGGCGCAACCGCGTCGCCGCGGACATGCCGCCCGCCACGCCTCCGACGATGACGACCTTCACGAGAACCTCCTGGTGCCACTTGCGACTCTATACCCCCGAGGGTATCAAAAATACCCAGGGGGGTATGGGCGGGGCCGGGTGAGGGTGATCACGCACCGACGCGCCGGAAGCCGGACAGAAGGTGTCGGGATTCGCGGGGATGCTCGACGTGTCCGGCCGACGCGGCCGGGCCGACCGAGACGGGAGAGCAGGCCATGACAGACACGGAGCACACTCGGGGCGACGCGGAGCGCGCCTCGTCACTGCGCGGCAAGGTCGCCCTCGTCGCGGGCGCCACCCGGGGCGCGGGCCGCGGGATCGCGGTGGAGCTGGGCGCGGCGGGCGCCACGGTCTACGTCACGGGGCGCAGCACGCGCGAACGGCGCTCGGAGTACGACAGGCCCGAGACCATCGAGGACACCGCCGACCTGGTCACCGCGGCGGGCGGCCACGGCATCGCCGTCCCCACCGACCATCTCGAACCGGAACAGGTGCGCGCCCTGGTCGAGCGCGTCGACGCCGAGCAGGGCCGTCTCGATCTCCTCGTCAATGACATCTGGGGCGGCGAACACCTCTTCGCCTGGGACGCGCCCGTCTGGGAGCACGACCTCGACAAGGGGCTGCGGCTGCACCGACTCGCCGTCGAGACGCACGCCATCACCAGCCACTTCGCGCTGCCCCTGCTGCTGCGCACACCCGGCGGACTGGTCGTCGAGATGACCGACGGCACCGCCGAGTACAACGCGGTGAACTACCGCAACTCCTTCTTCTACGACCTCGCCAAGAGTTCCGTGCTGCGCATGGCGTTCTCCCTCGGCCACGAACTGGGCCCGCGCGGCGCGAGCGCCGTGGCGCTCACCCCCGGCTGGCTGCGCTCGGAGATCATGCTCGACGCCTTCAAGGTCACCGAGGACACCTGGCGCGACGCGCTGACCGCCCAGCCGCACTTCGCCATCTCTGAGACCCCGCGCTACGTCGGCCGTGCCGTCGCCGCGCTCGCCGCCGACCCCGACGTCGCCCGGTTCAACGGCACGTCCCAGTCCAGCGGCGGCCTCGCCCAGGTCTACGGCTACACCGACCTCGACGGCAGCAGGCCGGACGCCTGGCGGTACCTGGTGGAGGTGCAGGACGCGGGCGCACCTGCCGACGTCACCGGGTACCGCTAGGCCGGGCCGCTCCGGAAGGGGTCAGAGATCGTCCGGGTCGTCGATCCGCGCGGGCCAGATCCCGCTGCCGCCACCGCGCCACTCGACGACGTCCGGATCGTCCAGCGGCGCGTCATCGAGACCGGCCCGGCGCAGGAACTCCACCACGTCCGCCAGCGACCTGGCGAGGCCCGCGTCCTCGCCCTTGATGTGGACCCTGCGCCCGCCGGGCTGGGCCGCGTGCACGACAACCGAGGGATATCCGTCAAGCCCGCCTTCGATCTCCATGGGGCCAGCTTCCCCGCCGTGGCGGTGGGCCGCACCTCACGGCCGTGGGAAGATCGGCCCCGTTCCTTCAGGTTTTCCGGCGTGACCGCGTGCGCGGGAAACGCGCATCCGACGCGAAAGGCCCCCTCATGGTCCACGGCATCGTGCCCGGTCTCGTCCTCGGCGACCTCCTCCCGCGCACTTCGACGCGGGAGCCGCACACACGCTGACACCTCCGTCCGTACGTCCGTCCGGTGACCCGGGCGGACGACTCCCGCTCCTCGTCGAAGTGCTCTTCGTGCCCCGCACGTCCCACCACGAGGAGAACACCGGTGACCGTCCTGCACTGGACCGAACCCGACACCGCGTCCGGCCATGAGCGCGTCCTGTCCGCGCGCTGGCGCTCCCTGACCCGGCCCAGGGCGCCCCGCCGCGTCGTCGTCGCCGACGACCGCACCACCGCCCGCGCCGCGTACCGGCTCGCCTGCGAAGGCACCGCCCTGCTGTGGCGCGGTGACCACCACGGCGGGCGGCACCTGCTCGCCGCCCTGGCCCGCCGCGTCGATCGGGCAATGCCGCCGGCCGACACCTTCCACCCGCACCGCAGGAACCAGGCCCACCCGACGTCCCCTCGCGGAGGTATGCACGCGCCGAGAACTCCGGCCTGGACCTGCCCGCCGGCACCCACACCCTCGACGGCCCCCGCGCCCTGCGCTACGTCCGTGCCCGGCACGTCCTTCCGCCGGGCGACCTCGGCCGCGTACGCCGCCAGCAGCGGCTGCTGGTCGGCATGTTGGCCCGGATGTCCGACGCGAAACTCTTCCAGGACCCGGTCGCCACCGCCCGCGCGACCCACGCCTTGCTCTCCAACGTACGCACCGACGGGCACACGGACGCCGGAACACTCCTCACTCTCGCCTGGTCCTTGCGCGAACTCACCCCACGGCAGACGGAGTTCGCGACCGTGCCCATCTCCGACTTCGACCACCGCGTCCCCGACCGGGGCTCCTCGCTCCTCTGGGACGAGCCGCGCGCGGAACGGATGTTCGCCGCGCTGCGCGAGGACCGGCCGCTCACCGCCGAGTTCCCGGCCGACGGACCCGTACCCGTCGGCATGCCGCCGTCCGAGGTGCAGGTGACGGTCGACGACGCGCGGATCGCCGAGGGCCTGCGCGCCAGCGGGTTCGCCGCGACCGCGTCGGCGGCGCCGCACGCGCGCCCGGACGGCCCGACCGTCGTCACGTACGACCCCGAACGCACCCGGTACGCGCCAGCGTTGGCGGCCGCGCTGCCCGGTGCGGTACTGCGTCCCGTGGCCGGATCCGGTCCCGCCTTCCGCGTCGTCGTCGGCAGCGAGGACCGCGGAGTGACGCGGGTCGTCCACGACCGCAGCATGGTGGAGGGCGCCCCGGTGGCGGGGGACCGGCTGCGCTGTCCGCACCCGAAGGGACAGAAGGGCTGAAAATCACCTGTAGTCGGACCAGTTGGGGTTCGCGGAGCGGTCACCCGGCCCGTCGGATTCCGGTTACCGTGCTCTGGTGGTGATCAACGCGCAAGGCAACAACCAGGCACAACCCGCCGAGGTGGGGACGGCGCTGCTGCTCGCGGCGGCCCCCGCCGGGAAGGGATGCCTCATCGACGCGGCCGCCGTGCTGCCCGCGCTCGCCGCGGTGGTGCCGAGCGCGCTCACCGGTACCGCGGCGGCCACCGTCGTCGAACTCGCCGACCCGCTCGACCCGCAGAACGTCCTCACCCGCATACGGACCGCCGCCGCCCTGCCGGGTCCGCTGTACGTGTACGTCACCGGTCAGCTCCACCTCGACGACCGCCAGCGACTGCCGCACCTGGCACTGGCCCGCACGACCCCGTCGACGCTGCGCTACACGGCGCTGCCCTGGCACTGGCTCACCGGCGAACTCGCGCTGCGCCGCGCGCACACCACGACCGTCGTCCTCGACCTGGTCGCCGACGCGGACGCCTGGCAGCACGTGCGCACCGGCGGTGTCGGCCTCGGCCACGGCATCCGCCTCTTCGGCCGCGTCACCCCGCCACCGCCCCGGCGCGCGATCCAGACCCCCGCGTATCTCAGGACGTACGCCGACATCTGGCGCACCGGCGCGCTCCCGCCCCTGCCCCAGCTCCACGAAGCCGCAGCCGCCCGCTCGGGCCCTGCGGACGCGTTGTTCCTTGCGGAGGGGGCCACGCCCGAAGCGCCCGCGCCTCAGGTGCCCGCGCCCGCGGCACCGGCGTATCCAGTGCCCGCGTCTCCGTCGCCCCCGCCCACGGCGCCTGCGGCGGACCCCGTACCGAAGCGCGCCGCCGCTCCGCCTGCCGCTGCTCCGGGCCCCGTGCCGGAGCAGCACACGCGCGCGGCGAGCGCCGTCGCGCCCCTGCCCGCGCACGTCCCGACGGCAACGGCCCCACCCGTCGCTGTCCCCGCACCCACCCCCGCTCCTGAGCCCCCGTCGAGCCCCGCGCCCGGCGGCGCGGCCGATCCGCTGCCCGCGGTGCTCGCCGCCGCGCGAGCCGGGCGGCACGGGGAGGCCGCCGCCCTGGCTGCGAGGTGCGAGGGGGAGGCGGTGCGTGCCTACGGGACCGGGTCGGCGCAGGCCATCCACTGGCTGGAGGTGCGGGCCGATCTGGCGCGGCTCGCCCAGGATCCGGGGCACAGCTGCGAGCTGTGGGCCGCGGCGGCGCGGGCCCGGCTCGCGCGGGGCGAGGCCCCGAGCGACGAGGACGTCCAGTCGGCCGTCGACCGCGCTCACCACCAGTGGGAGCAGCTCGCCGACCCGGCCCGCGCCCGCACCCACGCGGCCGCCCTCACCGCGCTGCGCCACCAGGTCCCGGGCCGTCGCCCCGGCGCGCTGGAGGCGATCCGGCGCCGCCTGGACGCCCTGGGCGCGGCGGCACCGACCGGCTAGGGAAGTGCGGGGAGCCCGGGCTCAACAGTCCCGCCGCACATACCCCTTCGTCCCCGCGGGCCGCACGTCGACGTCGCGCAGCACGATGGACAGGCGGGACCCCAGGGCCCGGCAGGCCCGCTCGAAGTCCGTGCTCCGGTACTCGATCACGAAGACCCGGTCGTCGTACGCCGACGCGTAGTCGCCGCACTCGTCGTAGCGCCCGCACTCCTCGGCGACGGCGAAGTCGAACCCGACGACGGCATGCTTCGGGAGCAGTTCGGTGGTGTTCTTCTGGCCGACCGCGAGTCCCGCCGCATGGGCCCGTTCGGCCAGGAGACGGGCGAAGGCCACCGCGTCCGAGGCGTCGAGCAGCCCGTGCGAACGCGTGTAGGAGTCGAGGTTGTCCGGCTCGACCGCCTGGAACCCGTCCCGCGCGCAGCCGTCGACCCAGCTCCCGACGATCTTCGCCAGGCGCGCCCGCCGGTCCGCCGTCGAGATGTCGAACAGCGCCTCGTCCCAGTCCTCGTCGATCACGAGCTTTCCGCGGCCGTCGCGCAGCAGCAGGTCGGGATCGTCGCGCTGCCACCGGCGCAGCGCGTCCGGCTGGGCCTGGAACGCGTTGACGTAACAGACGTTGTAGAGCCCGCGCGCGGGCTTCGCGCTCCGGTCGCGGGAGACGGCCCGAACCCCGGAGGGCGGCCGGTACGGGCCGCCGATCTGGTAGTCGAAGCCGACGTTCGGCGTCGGCCGTACGACCTTCGGCGCACGGTCGCCGGAGCCGGACGTGGTGGTCGACGAGCAGGCCGTCAGCAGCAGGGCGACGGCGGTGAGAACGAGGCCGACGGCCGACGGGCGAGCGGCACGACGCGGGGACGGGACGAAGATCACCCCTGAACTCTATGAGGCGCCCGGCACTTCCCTGACGGGCAACTCCGTGATCCGTCCGGCCGTGACCCACCTCACGACCCGCTCCGGGGCAGTCGGGAACAACAGGGACCCCCTGCCCGTTGAACCCACCGTGGGCACGGATGGAACAGTGTCCCCGGGCCTCACCTATCGCCCGCAGGGAAGATCGTTCGGCTGAAGCCCTGCGGAGCCCCCCGCCGAGAGGCGACCGCCATCCGTGTCCACCCAGAGCCGCCCCGGCCGTGGTCCCCCGTCACGGTCGGGGCTTCCTGCTGTTCGTACGCGGTCGGTCCGCCCGCGGCCGTTCGCGGGTGATCGATCCGACCGTGATCGATCCATGTCCGATCCGGCCGTCTGCGACTAAAGTGCGGGGGCATGGCGCGTGATCAGGACACCCGGCACCGACTCGTCACGACGTTCCAGCGCAGGGTCGCCAACCCGCTGACGCGAAGACTGCCGGGGCAGATGCTCGTGGAGACCACCGGCCGCGTCTCGGGGCAGCCCCGGCGCACCCCCGTGGGCGGGCGGCGCATCGGCGACACCTTGTGGCTCGTCTCCGAGTTCGGCCTCAAGTCCCAGTACGTGCGCAACATCCAGGCCGACCCGAAGGTGCGCGTCAGGATCCGCGGCCGCTGGTACGACGGCGTCGCCCACCTCCTGCCGCAGGACGACGCCCGGGCCCGGCTGAGGACCCTGCCGTTCTTCAACAGCGCGGCCGTACGCGCCGTGGGCAGCGAACTCCTCACGATCCGCGTCGACTTGGCCTGACCACCTGCCCGATCGCGCACGGCGTGGACATGCCAGTGGTCGCGGGTGGTCTTCGGCCCGGCGCGCACCCTGGCATGATCGGGGGTATGGCAGAACGTGTGATCGCCGCGTGTGACGGCGCGTCCAAAGGAAATCCCGGGCCCGCCGGCTGGGCCTGGGTCGTCGCCGACGGTGACGAGAAGGTCGTCCAGTGGGAGGCCGGCGCGCTCGGCACCGCGACGAACAACGTCGCCGAACTCACCGCCCTGGAAAGGCTGCTGAGCACCATCGCGGCCGATGTCCCGCTGGAGGTCCGGATGGACTCCCAGTACGCGATGAAGGCGGTCACGACGTGGCTGCCGGGCTGGAAGCGCAAGGGCTGGAAGACCGCGTCCGGCAAGCCGGTCGCCAACCAGGAGCTCGTGGCCCGGATCGACGCGCTCCTCGAGGGCCGCAAGGTCGAGTTCAAGTACGTGCCCGCGCACCAGGTCGACGGTGACCCGCTCAACGACCTCGCCGACCGGGCCGCCAGTCAGGCGGCCGTCGTGCAGGAGGCTGCGGGCACCGCCCACGGCTCGCCCCTGCCGCCGCCCTCGGCGCCGTCGTCCAAGGCCAAGGCGCCGTCCCGGTCCGCGGCCCCGAAGAAGCGCGCGGCGGGCTCCGCCGCCTCCGCTTCCTCCTCCGCGTCCTCGCGCACCCTGAAGGCCAAGTTTCCCGGCCGCTGCCGCTGCGGCCGCACCTACGCCGCCGGCGAGCTGATCGCCAAGAACCCCGACGGCTGGGGTCATCCGGAGTGCCGCGAGTCGGCCTGACCGGACGAGGGGTCCGGCCGACGTGGCCGGACCCCCGAACGTCTGTCCTCGAACCCGCCGAACCCGCTAGCCGTTGGACACGTGGACGTAGTCGACGATCAGCTGCTGCGGGAACTGCGTGCTGCCGTCCGGGTCGCCCGGCCAGTAACCGCCCACGGCCAGGTTCAGGATCACGAAGAACGGCTTCTCGAAGACCCACTGATTGCCGCCCACGTCGGCGGGCGTCCGCGTCTGGTAGACGGTGCCGTCCACCGACCACTTGATCTCGTTCGGTGACCAGTCCACCGCGAACGTGTGGAAGTCGTCCGCGAAGGCCTGCCCGCCCGGCAGCGAGTACCCCGCGCCGATTCCGCCCGAACCGGAGTAGCCGGGCCCGTGGATCGTGCCGTGCACCGTGGACGGCTCGAAGCCGACGTTCTCCATGATGTCGATCTCGCCGGAGTTCGGCCAGCCGACCGAGCCGATGTCGTCGCCGAGCATCCAGAACGCGGGCCAGATGCCCTGCCCGCGCGGAATCTTCATCCGTGCCTCGACGTGCCCGTGCGTCGTCGAGAACTTGCCCGACGTGTTCAGGCGTGCCGACGTGTACTCGCAGGTTCCGTACCAGCACTGGTAGTTGGACGGATTCTCCTTGCGGGCCGTGATGACCAGGTGGCCCTGTCCGTCGAGCGCCGCGTTGTTGTTGCCGGCCGTGTAGTACTGCCGTTCGTGGTTGTTGACGTTGTCGCCGGTCTCGATCTGCCACTTCGACCCGTCGACCGCCGAGCCCGCGGGCCCGTCGAAGTCGTCGGAGAAGGTGACAGCCGCCGCTTTCGCGTCGTAGGTGCCCGCGGCGTTGGCGGCGGGGACCAGCCCCGCGCCGAGACACAGGAGTGCGGCCGCGCCCAGGGGGAGCCGGCGACGCAGGAAACTGCGGGAACGGTGCGAACTGCGCATGGAGCATCACGTCACTTCGGGTAGGGGGATCGTGCCTGTCTCGGACACGCCAGAAAGTGAAGACAAGGGAGGTGCGCGTGGTGCGATTCGTTCAAGGGTTGATTTAAGGGGCGGGTGGAAGAGGCGTCAAGAGATTCGTCCGTACCAACTTGCTTTCGCGCACGGCCGGTTGGCGACGCACGCGGACATGGCGAGGCCCCGGCGTCGACGACGTCCGGGGCCTCGGGCGCGGATGAGCAGGAGGTACGCGTCAGCGGTCGCGCAACGCCCTGACGAGTTCGTCCTTGGTCATCCGGGAGCGCCCCTCGATACCGATCTTCTTCGCCTCGCGGTACAGATCGTCCTTCGTGCGGTCCTCGTACGCGCCCGCCTTCCCGCCCTTGCGGCCGGTCGCCGCGCGTGACGAGCGGGCCGCGTCATTGGCGATCCGGGCCGCCTTCTCCTTGCCCGCGCCCTCCCGGCGCAGCGCCTGGTACGTCTTCTCGTCCTTGATCTGCGCTCTGGGCACAGCCACCACCTCCAACGGGGTCGGATCACGAACCGGTCCTTCCTGCCTACCCCGGGTGCGCCGCGGCCGCCACGCGAAGGCCGGGCGCGCCGTACTAGGGTTCTCGGCGATCTCGGAAGCCGATCGGACAGGAGAGTTTGGGTGGCCACGCTGCGTTGTGCCGTGCTCGACGACTATCAGGGCGTCGCGCGTGATCTGGCCGACTGGGAGAGCCTTTCCGGCCGGGTCGACGTCCGCTTCCTCGACCGGTACATCGGTGCGCACGACGCGCTCGTGGCCGAGATCGCCGACTGCGAGATCGTCGTCGTGATGCGTGAACGCACCCCGTTCCCGGCCGAGTTGTTCGCCCGCCTGCCCCGGCTGCGGCTGCTGATCACCTCGGGCCTGCGCAACGCCTCCATCGACCTCGCCGCCGCGGCCGCGCACGGCGTCACCGTCTGCGGCACCCCCAGCAGCTCCGAACCCCCGGCCGAACTCACCTGGGCGCTCCTGCTCGGCCTCGCCCGCGGCATCGTCCCGGAGAACGACAGCCTGCGCGCGGGCGGACCCTGGCAGTCCACGCTCGGCGCCGATCTCCACGGGTGCCGCCTCGGCCTGCTCGGACTCGGCAAGATCGGTACCCGGGTCGCCCGGGTCGGCGCCGCCTTCGGCATGGACGTCACCGCCTGGAGCCAGAACCTCACCGAGGAACGCGCCGCCGAGGCCGGGGCGACCCTCGCCGCATCCAAGGAGGAGCTCCTGGAGACCAGCGACTTCGTCTCCGTGCACCTCGTGCTCGGCGACCGCACGCGCGGCCTGATCGGCGCCGACGAACTGAAGCGGATGCGCCGCACCGCCTACCTGGTCAACACCTCCCGCGCGGCGATCGTCGACCAGGACGCCCTCGTACGGGCGCTGCGCGAGGGATGGATCGCCGGCGCGGGAAGCGACGTCTTCGAGACCGAACCCCTCCCGCTCGACCACCCGCTGCGCACCGCGCCGAACTTCCTCGGCCTGCCGCACCTCGGCTACGTCACCCGCCGCAACTACGAGGGCTACTTCCGGGGCGCGGTCGAGGACATCGAGGCGTACCTGACGGGCAGCCCCGTCCGCACGCTCGGCTGAGTGCCGAGCGCCTTCAGGTACGTACGAACGCCCGCAGCGCGTCGGCCAGTTGAGGGAAATCATCGAGCACGGCACGGGTCGCGAACTCATGGTCCGCGTAGTCGAAACCGGGCGTGACGACCTCCGCGACGAGGCCGTGCCGGGCCTCGCCGACGAGCCGTGACGCCTTCCACCAGCCGCCCGGCACGAGCAGGAAACGCTCGTCGTCCGGGCCGAGCAGGGTCCGTGACAGCGTGCCCCGCTCGTCGACGGTGACGTACTCCAGCGGGCCGCCGTCCACGAGGAAGTGCAGGATGTCGCTGCGGTTGCGGTGCAGGAGGCCGCTCGGCTGCCGCTCGTCGAGCAGGTAGTAGATCGAGCTGGCCGAGGGGCGCGGCCCGTGCGGCGTAGGGATCTCGTGCGGGCTGGTGTAGATCCGCCGGAAGTGGCCGCCCTCGCCGTGCGGTTCGAGGTCCAGCTCGCTCTGCCAGTCGCGCAAGGCGGCTCCTTCCGGAAGACGGTCGTGGATGCCGACCCTACGGGCGCGGTGGCGGCCACGGCACGTCGGCGAGCACGGGCAGCAGGTGTTCCTCCTCGTGGTCGAGATGCGCGATGAGCTCCTTCGTCATGCGCGCGAGTTCCGCACGGAAGGTCACCGGGTCGGCGGTCGTCACGTCGTCGACCAGCGCGACGAGGGCCTTCTGCATACGCGCCACTTCCACGTGCTCGGCGCGCAGCCGCTCGAGGACGTCCGCGAGCTCAGGGTGCCACCGGGCGATCCCGGGAAAGAGATGGCCGTCCTCGCTGACGTGATGGAACTCCAGGGACTGGCAGAACGCCAGACAGTGCTGCCGAATCTGCAGGCCGAGACCCGGCACCGACGTGTCGGTCCCGGCGAGGTGCGCCTCGGTCTCCTCACGGACCCGGCGCAGCTGCTCGCGCAGCCAGACGTGGACCTGGAGCAGCTTCCCGGCGAGCGTGGTCACGGTCGCCGGGGCGTCGGTCGTGGGCCGGTCGAGCACCACGACCGGAAGCGTGCGGGCGGTGGCCGCCTGATGGTCGGCGTATCCGGGGGCGGCGCGGACCACGGCGGCGAAGAGCTCGTCGCGGCGCGCGCCCTGCGCGGGTACCGCCACCGCCTCGAGGGCGTAACCGTCGAGCTCGACCGTCACGACGGGCCGGGCCAGCAGGTTGTGGTACCAGGCCGGGTGCCGGTCGGCGCCCAGGTTCGAGGCCACCACCAGCAGCAGACCGGCGTGCCGGACGCAGCCGAGCGGCACGGTGTGCGGACGGCCCGAGCGGGCGCCCGTGGTGGTGAGGAGCAGCAGGTCGGAAGGGTTTTCGGGCATGCGGAGTCGTCTCTCCAGGCAGGACGGCGCGCGGCCGTGACGATCGAGAAGGGCGAAAGAGGTGGATACGCGGGAGAGCGCGCACGCGCGTCAGCAGATCAAGAGGGCTTCAAGAGCGCCTCAGGTCGCGGCGGTGCGGCTGCGGGGTGTCGCTAGGGGAGAGAACTCATGGCGTCGTCCCGGAGTGAAGGGTGCTCGCCCGGCGTCCGGCCGGCCCACTGCTCTGTGGCCGGGGCCACGCGGCTCCGCGGTCATCGGAACAGATGTGACGCCTCGCTGTCAAAGACGTACCGGCGGTGAATCCCCAACAGGGCGATCATGGACGGCAGTTGGCGTGGCAGACTGCGGGTGGATCACAGCGACAGACAGGACCGCCCTCGCGACGATGGAGCCCCCATGACGGCATCCGCACCCCGCATCGACACCACCCGGGCGCACCCCGCACGGGTCTACGACTGGTTGCTCGGCGGCAAGGACAACTACCCCGTCGACGAGGCCGTCGGGGTGAAACTGCCCGGGCAGGCGCGGGACGCGGCACGGCAGAACCGGGAGTTCATGCACCGGGCCGTCGCCTGGCTCGCGCGGCAAGGCGTCGACCAGTACCTCGACATCGGCTCGGGCATCCCCACCGAACCGAATCTGCACCGGATCGCGCAGCGCGTCGTGCCGTCCGCGCGGGTCGTCTACACCGACAACGACCCTCTCGTGCTGCGGCACGCGCAGGAATTGCTGGCCGGCAGCCCCGAAGGTGCCACCGACTACCTCATGGGCGACGTCCGCGAACCCGAGGTCATCCTCGAACACGCCCGCTCCGTCCTCGACTTCGACCGGCCCGTCGCGCTGTCGCTGATCGCCCTGCTGCACTTCATCACCGACGATCAGGACCCGTACGGCATCGTCGCCCGGCTGGTCGCCGCGCTGCCGTCGGGCAGTCACCTCGTGCTCACCAACGCCTCGTCGGACTGGCGCCCGGACCTGGCCGCGCAGGTCGTCGCCGAGTACGAGCGGGCCGGCATCCGGCTCGCCTTCCGCACCCGCGAGCAGGTCGCCCGGTTCTTCGACGGGCTCGAACTCGTCGCCCCCGGCCTGGTGGCGGTCACCGACTGGTCCCGGGGCGACGACGTCCCCGAGCCGGAGGAGAGCGGGATCTACGGGGCCGTGGCGCGGATCCCCTGATGCGTCAGCCCAGCGGGCACGCCGGTTTCACGGCGTGCTCCGGGTCCAGGGCGTTGAGGGCGAGGCGCGTGGCCACCGGGTCGGACAGCGAGTCGCTGTGCTGCGCCCCGTTCGCCGGGCAGACGTCCTGCAGCAGGATGTTGTCGACGTTCGCGCCCGTGAGGAACTGGCTCGTGGGCGGTACGACCACCTTGTCCTTGGCGGTGACGATCACGGTGTAGGAGGTGCCGGGCAGGGTGTCCCCGCCCGCGTTGAGCTTCCGCAGGAACGACGAGCCGTGGATCTGGTCCGTGCAGGCCGGGCACGGGACGTCGACGAGGGCGCCGAGCGCCGGCGCGAGATCGGAGCGGCCCGTGCCGTGGTTCGACGGGGAGATCCCCACCAGGGTGTGCACCGCGTCCGCACCGCCCTCGAACTTCATGTACTGACGCGGCATCATGCCGCCCTGCGAGTGCCCGACGAGGTCCACCTGCCGCGCCCCGGTGGCGGCGAGCACGCCGTCGACGAACACCCCGAGCTGCTCGGCCGAGCCGGCGATCCGTCCGACGCCGCCCACGAACAGGCTCAGCAGGCCGCCCGTCCTGCCGTAGTCGAGGGCGAAGACGCAGTACCCGGCCTTCTTGTAGGCGGTAGCCGTCTCCTTCCACACCTGTCCCGTGGCGAAGGTGCCGTGGACCAGGATCACCGGCCGGGGGTGCGCGGCGGACGGTGTGCACGACCAGTCGTTGACCCCGGGCAGGCCGGGCGTGGCGAGCTTCTTGGCGGCAGGGACGGGATCGGCGCTGGTGGCAGCGTCGGCCTCGGCGGCCGGGCCGAGGAACAGCGCGGCGGCGATCACGGTCACGGCGGCGGACCGCAGGACGGACGGGAAGGACAAGGGGACTCCCGGTGGCGAGGGGGACGATCACTCGACCCCAGCCTCTTCATGCCCGTCGGTGGCCGCGCGTCCGGAATGATCCACTTGGCGTAGAACAAGATCGGTTCAATCGGGCCGGAATCGGACGCTGATTACCCGTCAGTTTGCATCGACTTGCCACGCGATCGGCAGTAGAACTCGTTCCCATTCCGTCGAGAGTGAGGAACCGTAAATGACCGAGGCAACCCGCCCTGAAGTCGGCCGAAACGGACTGACCCGTCGTGGCTTCATCGTAGGAACAGGTTCTCTTCTCGGTGCCGCGACCCTGACCGGTCACGCCGCCGCAGCACAGCCCCGCGCCGCCGCCGTCGCCGACGGCGCACACCTCCCCGCCCTCGTCATCGGCACCGGCTACGGCGGCTCGGTGGCCGCGCTGCGCCTCGCCGAGGCCGGCGTCGACGTGCAGATGGTGGAGATGGGCATGGCCTGGGACACCCCGGGCTCCGACGGCAAGATCTTCGCCAACACGACGACCCCGGACAACAGATCCTTCTGGCTCAGAACCAAAACGAAGCAACCGCTGAGCAACTTCCTCGGCTTCCCCATCGACAAGACCGTCCCGCGCTACACCGGCATCCTCGACGCCGAGGAGTTCGCCGGGATCACCGTCTACCAGGGCCGCGGCGTCGGCGGCGGTTCGCTGGTCAACGGCGGTATGGCCGTCACGCCGAAGCAGGAGAACTTCGCGGCCATCCTGCCGTCCGTCGACCCCGCGGAGATGTACGGCACGTACTACCCGCGCGCCAACGCCGGCCTGGGCGTCGCCACCATCGACCCGGACTGGTTCGAGACCGCCGAGTGTTACAAGTACGCGCGTGTCGGCCGCAAGCACGCACAGCGCTCCGGGTTTCCGTTCGTGTTCGTGCCCGACGTGTACGACTGGGACTACATGGAGCAGGAGGCCGCCGGTACCGTCCCGAAGTCGGCGCTCGCGGGCGAGATCCTGTACGGAAACAACTACGGCAAGAAGAGCCTGCAGAAGACCTACCTCGCCCGCGCCAAGGCGACCGGGCGGGTCTCCATCTCCCCCCTGCACAAGGTGACGTCGGTGGTCCCCGCCTCCGGCGGCGGCTACACGGTCCGCATCGACCAGCTCGACACCAGCGGCGCCACCACCGCCACCAAGGAGATCACCGCCGACCGCGTCTTCCTCGCCGCGGGCAGTGTCGGCACCAGCAAACTGCTCACCCGGCTCAAGGCGACCGGCGCCCTGCCCGCCCTGAACGGCGAGATCGGCAAGGGCTGGGGCGACAACGGCAACGTCATGTGCGGCCGCGCCAACCACCTCTGGGACCCCACCGGTGCGCTCCAGGCGTCCATCCCGACCGGCGGCATCGACAACTGGGCGGCGGGCGGCGCCTTCGCCGAGGTCGCGCCGCTGCCGACCGGCATCGAGACGTACGCGTCGTTCTACCTGTCCATCACGAAGACCCCGCAGCGCGCCGAGTTCACGTACAACCCGACGACCGGCGGGGTCGACCTGAGCTGGCAGCGGGCCTGGAAGCAGACGTCCATCGACGCGGCCAAGACCATCTTCGACAGGATCAACAGCAAGGAGGGCACGATCTACCGCACCGACCTGTTCGGCACGTACAAGATCTGGGGCGACCACCTCACCTACCACCCGCTGGGTGGCGCGATCCTGAACAAGGCGACCGACAACTACGGTCGCCTGCACGGCTATTCAGGGCTCTACGTGATGGACGGTTCGCTCATCCCGGGCAACACCAGCGTGAACCCGTTCGTCACCATCACCGCGCTCGCCGAGCGCAACATCGCGAAGATCGTCGCCACTGATCTGTGAGGCGAACGTCCTGCCCGGGCCGCTGTCTCAGGGCTTGGGCAGGACGCACACCGCGTCGAGGCCGAGGACGTGGTTGAGCCGTCCGAACGCGAGCCACGAGCCGATGCTCATGCTCAGCTCCACGATCTCCGCCTGGCTGTAGCGCGCGGACATCCGCTTCCAGAACTCCTCGTCCAGGCCGTGCGGGTCGAGCGCGTACCGCTCCGCGTACTCGGCGGCCAGCCGGGTCCGCTCGTCGAAGGCGTCCGTGGTGCGCCACTCGGTGACGGCGTCGGCGAACGACTCCTCGACCTTCTCCTCGCCGTCGCGCTCGGTCCGCCAGTCGAGGCAGAACAAGCAGCCGTTGATCTGCGCGATGCGCAGCCGTGCCGCCTCGAACTCCCGCAGCCCCAGCGTCGAATGGTCGTAGACGGCCATCGAGAACTGTGCCGCCGCCACGCCGATGCCGGGCACCATCTCGCCCCACACGTACGCGATCGGGTCCTTGTCGTCGGGTACGTCGATCATCATGGCTGCTGTTTCCTTCCCAGGCGGCCGGTGGCGGGGAGTAGGGGGACGTCGAGCGCGTCGTAGAGGCCGGGCTCCGCCGCGACCAGCCATTCGATGGCGCCGACCAGCCGGCCGACGGCGGTGGCGTTGCCGCCCGCGGAGTGGTTGCCGCCCTCGTCGGTGGCCTGCACGGTGACCTCGATGTGCGGGCGGCCCTCGATGACGACCCGGTGCGCGCCGGCCCCGCCGCCGGGCGGCATCGGCCAGTCCGGCGCGCAGGACGGATGGATGCGGGTGACATGCTCGACGACCAGCCGTACCTCGCCGTCGACGACGCCCTGCACCTCGAAGCGGACCGCGCCCTGGGTGCCCGCGGCGAAGTCACCCATGATCTCCGTCGTCACGTCGCTCTCCAGCGGGCGACGCTCCAACGTCTCGCGAATCTCGTCGAGTTGGACGCCGAGCGCGCGGGCGAGCAACCGGATCTGGCCACCCCACACCATCGTCGGGACCGTCTCGGCGAGCATCAGCGGCTCGTACTCCATGGGGTGCCCCATGCCGATCAGGTCGCGGACGGCGTCCGGCTGGTCGTACGTCGAGTAGTCGAAGATCTCCTGGCAGCGAACCGTGTCGATGTGCGTACCGAGGCCGCTGACCAGGAGCGGCAGCACGTCGTTGGCCCAGCCCGGGTCGACGCCCGACACGAACAGCGAGCCGCCGCCCTCGGCGATCGCCGCGCGCACCGGATCGGTGAAGTCGGGCGGCGCGCTCGCCGGGTCGTAGAGCGGGTAGAGGGCGGGCGTGACGACGACGGCCCCGGCGCGCAGCGCCCGGCAGATGTCGTCGAGGGCCTCGTCGGGACGCAGATCGCCGGACGCCGCGTACACGACGGCGTCGGGGCGGGTCGCGAGCGTCGCCTCGACGTCGGTCGTGGCCGCCACCCCGAGGGCGCGGTCGAGTCCGGCAAGGTCGCCGGCGTCGCGGCCGGCCTTCGCGGGATCGTGCACGAGCACACCTGACAGGGCGAGCGCGGGGTGAGCGGAGACGGCTCTGATCGCCGCGCGGCCCACGTTGCCGGTGCCCCAGATCACCGTGGATGTCATGCGCCGGAGCGTAACCTGATGGGGTGTCAGTTCATAGACTCACTACGTGAGTTGGGTTCTGGCGGCGGACAGGGCCTGCTCGGCGTAGCCGCGGCCGAAGAGGACCGTGTGCACCAGGAGGGGGAAGAGCTGGTGCAGCGGGACGCGCTCGCGCCAGCCCTCCGCGAGCGGCGCCGCCTCCTGGTAGCCGGCCACGATCCCGTCGAGGTGCGGCGCGCCGAACAGGTGCAGCATCGCGAGGTCGCTCTCACGGTGTCCGCCGTGCGCGGCCGGGTCGATCAGCCAGGCGGAGCCGCCGGTGTCCCACAGGACGTTGCCGTTCCACAGGTCGCCGTGCAGCCGGGCGGGCGGCTCGGCGGGGCCCGCGCGTTCGGGCAGCCGCTCGCAGACCCGCTCGATCGTTCCGGCCTCGGCGTCGGTCAGCGTCCCCTCGTCGACGGCCCGGCGCAGATAGGGCAGCACCCGGTGCTCGGCGTACCAGCCCGGCCAGTCGTCGCCCCGCGCATTGCGCATGGGGGCGAGCCCGATGTACGCGTCCACGGGTCCGTCCGGTGGCGGGGCGCCGAACGCGGGGGCGCCCGCGGCGTGCAGTGCCGCCAGTTCGCGGCCGAACCGGACGGCTCCCTCGGTGCTCGGCCGGCCCTCGGCGACCCGGTCGGTCACCAGCCACCGTTCGTCGTGCCCGTGCACCTCCGGCACCCGCACCGCCTTCGCGTCGGCGAGCCAGCGCAGCCCGGCCGCCTCGGCCCACGTGGCGCCCGGAGCGTCCGCTGATTTGGCCATGACGACGCGGCCGTCGGCGAGGGTGACTTCCGTGAGGTGCGTGGAGAGGCGGCGCTCGGAGGTGGCGGGGGAGTGGGTGAAGCGTTCCGTGATGGTGGAGGGGGCGGACATGGGTTCAGGGTAGAGGGGCTCGATCGCGGGGCGGGGCGGCGTCGGCGGGCGTGGGGTACGTCGTGGCTGGCCGCGCGGTTCCCCGCGCCCTGGGAAGGTCTGCGGTCTTCAGGAGCCCGGAGAACTCGGGCTGTCGGCCCGCGTGCTCTGCCGGCTGCCGCCCCTGCCGTCTGCGGCTCCCTGCCGTTGACGGTGAGTGCCGCGCCTTGATCTGCTGCTTCCTGATCAACGTAGCGACGGTGCAGAGGAGTTGAGCGCGGTGCAAAGCGGACGCGGTCCCGTCCTGGCGGTGCAGCACACCGAGCGCGGAGGTCCCGGTCGGGTCGGTGACTGGTTGCGTGAGGCCGGGCTCGACGTGCGGGTCGTGCGCCCGTACGCGGGCGAGGCGCTGCCCGCGTCGCTCGACGGGCGGCCGCTGCTCGTGCTCGGCGGCGGCTACCTCCCGGACGACGACGCACGCGCCCCCTGGCTCCCCGCCACCCGGCACCTGGTGGCCCAGGCACTCGCGGACGGCAGCCCGATGCTCGGGATCTGCCTCGGCGGGCAGATGCTGGCCCAGGTGGCGGGCGGCACGGTCGCGGCCGACCACGGCAGGCCCGAGTTGGGCAGCACGGCCATCACGCTGCGTCCGGAGGCGGCCGACGATCCGCTGCTGCACGGGCTAGGGCCTGTCTTCAGACTCCCGTCTGCCCCGCGACGCCTGGCACGCGCTCTCGCCGCACCGGGCACAAGGCCAAGTACGGTCCAGTACGAGGCCGTGCCCCCGGCACGCCGAGAGCACGCACCAGACGCCGCGAGGCCGCCCTCCGGGCGACGACGGGAGTCTGAAGACAGGCCCTAGGCCCGGTGGTGCCCGCGATCGAGCGGCACGTCGACGCCATCACCGAACTCCCTGCGGGCTCCGCCTGGTTGGCCTCCAGTGACGACTGCCCGTATCAGGCCTTCCGGGTGGAGGAGCGGGCGTGGGGCGTGCAGTTCCATCCCGAGGTGAACGCCGCTCGCGTCGCCGTCTGGGACCGCGATCAGCTCGCCGCGCGCGGCGTCGACCCGGACCGGTTGCATGCCCGTGCCGTTGCCGACGAGGGCGCGGCGATCGCCGTCTGGTCGCTCTTCACGCGCCGGTTCGCTGCGGTGTGCCGGGACTGACCTCGGCCTGCGCGGGCACCGGCGCGGTCGCCTTCCTGCGCCGTCCCACCGACGCGACGAGGCTGGTCAGCACCCCGGCGAGCAACCCCCAGAACGCCGAGCCGATCCCGAGAAGCGTGACCCCGGACGCGGTCGCGAGGAACGTCACCGCGGCCGCCTCGCGCGCCGTCGCGTCGGACAGCGCGGCGGCGAGCGACGCCTCGATCGTGGCGAGGAGGCCGACCCCCGCGACCGCCATGATCAGCGCGTGCGGCATCGCGGCCAGCAGCGAGACGACGGTCGCGCCGAGCAGGCCCACGCACAGATAGAAGACGCCCGACCAGACGGCCGCGAGATAGCGCTTCGCACGGTCGGGGTGCGCCTCCTCGCCGGTGCAGATCGCGGCGGTGATCGCCGCCAGGTTCAGACCGAACGCGCCGAACGGCGCGAGCACCGCCGTCACGGCGCCGATCCACGTCATCATCGGCGAGATCGGCACCTCGTACCCCGAACCGCGCAGCACGGCGACGCCGGGCATGTTCTGCGACGCCATCGTCACCACGAACAGCGGCACACCGACGCTGACGAGCACCTTCCAGTCGAACTCGGGTGCCGTGAACACCGGGTGCGCGAGCGACAGTCGGACCTTCTCCAGGTGCCAGCCGCCGGCGAGGACCGAGGCCACCACGCCACCGCCGAGCGCCACGAGCACCGCGTACCGGGGCAGCAACCGCCGCGCCAGCAGGTACAGCGCGAACACGGGGAAGGCGATCGCGAAACTGCCGTTCATCTCGGCGAACAGATTCGTGCCGAAATGCAGCAGCACCCCGGCCAGCAGCGCCGATGCCAGCGGCACCGGGATGCGGTCCATGGCCTTCGCGAACCACCCCGTCACCCCGCTCACGACCATCAGGACGGCGCTGAACACGAACGCTCCCACGGCCTGTGCCATCGACACCCCGCTGAGGCTGGTGGCGAGCAGCGCCGCGCCCGGCGTCGACCAGGCGGTGACCACCGGCGCCCGGAACCGCAGCGACAGGCCGACGCACGTGACGGCGATGCCGACGCCGATCGCCAGCATCCACGAGGAGGTCTCCCGCGCGTCGGCCCCGGCGGCCCGCGCCGCGGTGAACACCAGGGCCGCCGAACTCGTGACGCCGACGAGCACGGCGATGAGCCCCGCCGCGACGGCCGAGGGCGGAGCGAGGGCGCGTATGCGGGCGAGCGGGGACGGGGGCGACGGGGACATGAGGGCATCACTTCCGGGCGGCGTGCGGCAGGTTGCTCAAGTACTCCAGGGCGTTCCATAAACGGAACGTTCTGTTTATGGAACACTAAGGACGCGGGCGACGGCCCGTCAACCGGGTACGGGAACAGCTACGGGCAGGAGCCGGGGCGATGGGCCTGAACGACGAAGTGGGACGCAGGCTGAAGCGGCTGCGCCAGGACGCCGGCCTCTCGCTCTCCGAACTCGCCCGCCGCTCGGGCGTCGGCAAGGGCACCCTCTCGGAACTGGAGAGCGGCCTGCGCAACCCCACCCTGGAGACGCTCTACGCCCTGACCACCGAACTCGGCCGCCCGCTGAGCGTGGTCCTCGACGACCCGCCGCCCGGCGTCACCGAGCGCGCGACCGGCGTCTCCGGCAGTGCCGTCACCGCGGTCCTGATCGAGCGGTACGAGGACGACGCCGCGGCCACCGACGTCTTCCGCGTCACCATCGCCGAGGGCGCCACCCAGGAGTCGGCCGCCCACGTCCCGCGCACCACCGAGAGCCTGATGGTGCTCTCCGGCACCGCGGTCGTCGGCCTGCCGCACGCACCGCAGACCGCGGGCCCGGGCGCCCACGCCCACTGGCCCGCCGACGAACCGCACCTGTACCGGGCGCCGCACGGCGAGGTGCACGGCATCCTCTTCGTGCGGTACCCGAAGAGCTGACGCCCGTGACGCCCCCGGGCGGACGCCGTCAGGCGTCGAGGCGGCGCTTGGCGAGCCAGGCGACGATCTCGGGGTCGTGGTGGTCGAAGAAGAGCGAGGCGCCGGTGTCGAGGGCGGCGATGCGGGCCAGTTGCTCGTCGGTGAGTTCGAAGTCGAAGACGTCGAAGTTCTCCGCCATGCGTTCGGCGCGCACCGACTTGGGGATGGCGATGACGCCGCGCTGGGTGAGCCAGCGCAGGACGACCTGGGCGACGGTCTTGTCGTGTTCCTCGCCGATCTCGGCGAGGAGCGGGTTGGTGAAGAGGTCGTTCTTGCCTTCGGCGAAGCCGCCCCAGGACTGGATCTGGACGCCGTGTTCGCGCATCAGGTCCTGGTAGTCGGCGCGCTGGAAGAAGGGGTGGGTCTCGATCTGGTTGACCGCAGGGGTGATCTCGTTGTTGAGGGTCAGATCGAGGAGGCGGTCGGGGTAGAAGTTCGCGACGCCGATCGCCTTGGTGAGGCCCTCGCGGTGGAGGTTCTCCATGGCGCGCCACTGTCCGTAGACGTCGCCGAACGGCTGGTGCATCAGGTACAGGTCGAGGTGGTCGAGGCCCAGCTTGGTCAGCGACGTCTCGAAGGCGGGGCGGGTGTTGTCCTCGGCGGGGGCGTCCTGCAGCCACAACTTGGTGGTGACGAAGAGGTCGTCGCGGGGGATTCCGCTGGACTTGATGGCGCGGCCGACGGCCTCCTCGTTGCCGTAGGCGGCGGCGGTGTCGAGGAGCCGGTAGCCGGCGGCGAGGGCGTCGGAGACGGCGCGCTCGGTGTCGTCGGCGGAAATCTGGTAGACGCCGAAGCCGAGGAGCGGCATCTCGACGCCGTTGTTCAAGGTCACGTACTGCATGGGGAGTTGGTTCCTTAGCTGTGCGGGGTGAGGGGGGTCAGGGGCGGACGAGGGCTTTGAGGACCTGGCGGTCGGCCATGGCCCGGTAGGCGTCCGGCGTCTGGTCGAGAGGGAATTCCTGGTCGAACACGCGGCCCGGAGCGATCGTGCCGTCCAGGACATCGGGCAGCAGCTGCTCGATGTAGGCGCGTGCGGGGCTGGCGCCGCCGGTCAGGGTGATGTTGCGCATGAACTCGGCCGGACCGATGGGGCCCTCCTCGTACTGCGGGACGCCCAGACGGCTGATGGTCCCGCCGTCCAGGACCGCGCCGAGAGCGGTGTCGAGGGACTGCCGGGTGCCGACGGCCTCGATGACCTTGTCCACGCCGCCGGTCAGCTCGCGGATACGGGCGACGCCCTCCTCGCCGCGCTCGGCGACCACGTCGGTGGCGCCGAAGCGGCGGCCCAGGTCGGTCCGCGCCTCGTGGCGACCCGCAAGCACGATCCGTTCGGCGCCGAGCCGCTTCGCGGCGATCACCGCGCACAGGCCGACCGCACCGTCACCGACGACCAGCACCGCGTCGCCACGGCCGACGCCCGCGGTGACCGCGCCGTGATGACCGGTGGTCATGACGTCCGACAACGCCAGCAGAGAAGGAAGCAGCGCGGAGTCGGCGGCCACCGGCAGCTTCACCAAGGTGCCGTCCGCCTGCGGGACGCGGACGGCTTCCCCCTGACCGCCGTCGACACCGTCGAGTCCGTACCGGCCGCCGTTGCGGCACGAGATCTGCAGGCCCTTGGCGCAGTAGTCACAGGTGTTGTCGCTGTACGTGAACGGGGCGACGACCAGATCGCCCGCCTTGAGTCCGGCCACGTCCGCGCCGGTCTCCTCGACGACGCCGAGGAACTCGTGCCCCATGGGGCGGCCGGTTTCGGTGGCGGGCATCGACTGATACGGCCACAGGTCGCTGCCGCACACGCACGAGGCGACGACGCGGACCACGGCGTCGGTCGACACGGCGATCTTCGGGTCGGGCCGGTCCTCGACGCGGACGTCGCCGGCTCCGTACATCACTGCTGCACGCATGAAGGGTGCACTCCAGACTTGGGGTGGTGCGGTGGGGGTGATCAGCGTTCGAGCATGCGCGCCTGCGCCTCGGTGTGGGTGTCGCCTGCGGGGGGCGGCATGCTGCTGAGCTGGTCGAGCTGCTCGGCGGTCAGGGTGACGGCGTCGGCGGCCGTGTTCTCCTCGACGCGGCTGACGCGCTTGGTGCCGGGGATCGGGGCGATGTCGTCGCCCTGGGCGAGCAGCCAGGCCAGCGCGACCTGGGCGGGCGTGGCGCCGACCTCGGTCGCCAGGGCCTTGACCTCGTCGGCGAGGGCGAGGTTGCGCCGGAAGTTCTCGCCGGTGAAGCGCGGGTTGTCGCGCCGGAAGTCGCCCTCCTCGAACTGGTCGGTCGAGCGGACCGTGCCCGTCAGGAAGCCGCGGCCGAGCGGCGAGAACGGCACCAGGCCGATGTTCAGCTCCCGCAGCACCGGCAGCACACGGTCCTCGATGCCGCGGGTCCACAGGGAGTACTCGGACTGCACCGCGGTGACGGGCTGGACGGCGTGTGCGCGCCGGATGGTGTCAGGACCCGCCTCGGAGAGGCCGAAGGCGCGGACCTTGCCCTCGGCGATCAGCTCCGCCACCGCGCCCGCGGTCTCCTCGACAGGCGTGTAAGGGTCCACCCGGTGCTGGTAGTACAGGTCGATGTGGTCGGTGCCGAGCCGCTGCAGGGAACCCTCCACGGCGGTACGGATGTTCGCCGGGCCGGAATCCAGGTTCCACGCACCTTCTCCACCGTGGGACACGAGACCGAACTTCGTGGCCAGCACCACCTGGTCCCGGCGCCCCTTGAGCGCCTTCCCGAGCAGCTCCTCGTTGGTGTACGGGCCGTAGATCTCGGCGGTGTCGATGAGGGTGACACCGAGCTCCAGCGCACGGTGCACGGTCCTGATCGACTCCGCGTCGTCCGTGCCGGAGCCGGTGTAGCCGTGGGACATCCCCATCGCGCCCAGGCCGATCCGGGATACCTCCAGGTCACGCAGCTTGATGTAACGCATGTCGTCCTCTCCGGTCCGTGGCGTCGCCCGCACCTTCGCTCTCGCCGGCCCCTTCACTCTCGCCCGGCCCGGCCGGTCGCGCCTGCTGTGGCCGGCGACGGCTCCGGGGGGTGTCGGCGTCCTGCTCATTCAGCTTCGCCCGGATCACGCCCGTGCGGCAGGGCGGGCTCTTCGGGGGTAATCACAGGGCCCCCCTCGCGCCTGCGCACCAGGTCGTGCGCGGGTGAGACTGGAGGCATGGCATCGATGAGCGCGCACAGCGAAGGCGCCGAGCTGGGCCGCTACCTGCGCGCCCGCCGCACCCAGACCAGCCCCGAACGCGTCGGCCTCACCGTCGGCGCCGGCATCCGCCGCACCCCCGGTCTGCGCCGCGAGGAGCTGGCCACGCTGGCCGGCATCAGCATGGACTACTACGTGCGGCTGGAGCGCGGCAAGGAGACCCGCCCGAGCCCCGCCGTCCTGGACGCGCTCGCCCGCGCGCTGCACATGGACGACCAGGAGCACCAGCACCTGCGCGAGCTCGCCGCCCGCGCCGCGCGCTACGTTCCCGAACCGCCGCCCGCGCCCAGCCGTGCCGTGCGGCCCCACCTCAAGCTGCTGCTCGAGTCCCTGCGCCCGAACCCGGCCTACGTGATCAGTCGCAGCATGGACATGCTCGCCTGGAACCCCGGAGGTCTCGCCCTGTACGCGGGCCTGGACGACTGGCCCGTGAAGCAGCGCAACCTCGCGCGCTATCTGTTCCTGCACCCCGGTGCCCGCGAGCTGTTCGCCGACTGGGACCGTCAGATCACCGCCTGCGTCGCGCGGCTGCGTGCCATGGCCGGCACCGCCCCCGACGCACCCGACCTGACCCACCTCGTCGGCGAACTCCTGCTCAAGAGCCCCGACTTCGCGAAGCTCTGGGAGCGCTACGAGGTGGCCGGACGCAAGCCCGCGCAGAAGAGCTTCCAGCACCCGCAGGTCGGCACGCTCACCCTCACCTCGCAGTCCCTTCAGGTGGAAGGCACCCCGGGCCAGCGGATCGGTGTCTACACCGCCGAACCCGGCACCCCCGACCACGACGCCCTGCTCCTGCTCGACATGACCGCACCGCAGCCGGCCGAACGCCCCGCGCCCGCACCGCAGCCGGCCGAACGCCCCGCGCCCGCCCCGGAAGCCGCCGGAGAGCCCCGCCGGGACTGACCGCGCGGGAGACTCAGTCGGCGGGTTCCACGGTGGTGCGGTGCCGGTCGGCCGCCCAGGACGCGAGGATCCGCAGACCGTCGTGGGTGGGCGAGCCGACTTCGGCGGTCCACACGACGAGCTGCTGGTCGGGGTCGGTGCTGGCCGTCAGGGTGTCCCAGTCGAGGGACAGCTCACCGGCGACCGGATGGTTCATAACCTTCGTCCCCACGCCGAGCGTGGCGACATGGTGCGCGGCCCACCACTGACGGAAATCCTCGTCCTGGACGCACAACTCACCGACCAAAGCGGTCAGTCGGGGGTCGTCCGGATACTTCGCCGCCTGCATGCGCAATTGCGCGACCGCGGTACGGGCGACACCTTTCCAGTCCGCATACAGAGTGCGCATCGCGGGATCGGTGAAAAGAATCCGCACGTAATTCCGGTGCTTCTCCGGCACCGCGCCGAAGTCGGTCACGAGCGCCGCCGCCAGAGGATTCCAGGCGATGACGTCCATCCGGCGGCCCATCACGACGGCCGGCGTGGAGGTGAGGTCGTCCAGGACCCTGCGCAGCTGCGGCTGCACCTTCTGCCGGGCCCGGCGGCGGGGCCGGGCCGTCTCCTTGCCCGCCAGGCCGAACACGTAGCGTCGCTGGTCGTCGTCGAGACGCAGCACCTGGGCCACGGCCTCCAGCACCGGCGCCGACGGAGGCAGTCGGCCCTGCTCAAGACGCGTGTAGTAGTCGGTGGAGATCGCCGCGAGCAGGGCCACCTCTTCCCTGCGCAGCCCGGCGACCCTGCGCTGCCCGCCGCTGTCGGGCAGGCCCACGGCGCGCGGGCTCAGCTCGGACCGGCGGGCCTTGAGGAATTCGCCCAGCTCGTTCAGATGCGGTGTCGGACTCATACGTCCAGTGTGGCAGCGGAAGGTCCCGGCGTGAGGGGGAAGAATTCTTCCCAGGAAGTTTCTCTCCCAGGAACAAAGTCTCCTCTGCACGTACGTCCGCGGGAGTGCCAGTCTGGAATTGCGCCAGACAGGAACCCGAATACGCAGGAGTTTTCCCCCTCATGAGCAAGGTCATCTTCGTCACCGGTGCGGGCCGCGGCCTGGGCGCCGACATCGCCCGCCAGGCCCTTGCCGCCGGCCACCAGGTCGTCGCCACCGGCCGCCGCCCGGAAAGCGTGCTGCGGGCGCTCGGCGGCGAGCAGGACAAGCTGCTGGTGACCGCGCTGGACATCACCAGTGCCGACGACGCCCGTACGGCTGTCGCCGCCGCCGTGGCCCGGTTCGGCCGCATCGACGTCCTGATCAACAATGCGGCCGCTTTCCAGGCCGGCTACTTCGAGGAGATCTCCGACGCGCAGATGCGCGCGCAGATGGAGACGAACCTGTTCGGCCCGATGAACGTCACCCGCGCCGTCCTGCCCGCCATGCGCGGCCGGCGCTCGGGGCACATCGTCACGATCTCCTCGATCGCCGGACTGGTCGGCCAGGAGTTCTGCGTCGCCTACGCCGCCGCCAAGTTCGGTGTCGAGGGCTGGATGGAGTCCCTGCGGTACGACGTCGAGCCGTACGGCATCGGCACGACGATCGTCGAGCCCGGCTTCTTCCGCACCGAGCTGCTCGTGGACGCCTCCACCAGCTGGGCCGAGCTGTCCGTCGACGACTACGCCGAGCGCACCCGGACCACCAAGGCGATGTGGCAGTCGATGAACGGGCAGCAGGCCGGCGACCCGGTCAAGCTCGCCGACGCACTCCTGGAGGTCATCGACCTGCCCGATCCGCCGCTGCGGTTCGTCGCCGGCGACGACGCCCTCCACACCGCCGAGGCCAAGGGCCAGGAGATCACCGCGCAGGCCACCGCATCCCGCGCCCTGGGCAGCGACCTCGCCCACACCGACGCCGCCTGACCCAGCCACCCCCGATCCCCACCACGCACCAAGGAGCACGTCATGGAATTCGTGAAGCCGCAGCCGACCGGTAAGGGCCCTGCCGACTGGTTCGACGGAGACGTCTGGTTCGACGTCATCCACGCGGGTCAGGAGCCCTCCCGGATCCGCGCCAACATGGTGCGCTTCGCGCCGGGCGCCCACACGGCCTGGCACCACCACGCCGTCGGCCAGACCCTGCACGTCGTCGCCGGCACCGCCCTGATCGGCACCCGCGACGGCACCGTCTACGAGGCCCACCCGGGCGAGACGGTGACCTGCCCGCCCGGCGAGGAGCACTGGCACGGCGCCACCGAGGAGAACTTCATGCAGCACCTCGCCCTGTGGGAAGGCACCGCACCCGACGACGACCGGCCCGAGACCACCTGGCTCGAACACGTCACCGACGAGCAGTACACCGCACCCCGCACGCGCAGCAGCCGCTGACCGCATCCGTTTGCACGCCAAGGAGCACCCGATCATGACCGCGACGATGACCGCGCTCTTCGGCGGCACGGGACCCGACTGGACACCTCGTCAGGTGCCCGTTCACGTCCAGGGCCCCGGTCAGATCGTGGTGCGCGCGCACGCGGTGGCGCTCAACAACGCCGACGCCGTGAGGCTCGCCGCCGCCGACGGCAGCGTTCGCCCCCTCATCGAGAGCACCTGGTCCTTCGACACCGCCGCACCAGCCCTGGCGCGGCTTCGGTCGCACCGGGCCCACGGGGAGATCGTCCTCACTGTCCCGTGAGAAGGGACTTGGCGGACACGACCTAGGCCTGCGGCGGGGTCGCGTCCGGGTCGACGTCGTGCAGCTTCGAGATGTCGACCGACTCGTCCGCGGACGGCGTCTTGTCTGGCACGGGCGTGTCGTAGTCCGTGAGTGTCATCGTGATGTTCTCGTCGTCGCCCTTCTCGGTGGCCCGGACGAGACGGTGCGGCGCGTCGGAGGTGACGTACATCGTGATCGTGCTGCCGTCCTCGCTACCGGTCAGCGGGACGACACCGGTGCCGTCGACCTGGGTCGCGTCGCCCTTGGTGAGGCTCTCCTGCGCCGCGCGCGCCGAGCCGCTGTCCAGCTGACCGCGGAACGCGTCGAGATCGCAGGTGTCGGCGAGCCCGGCGAGCATCGGGTCGTCGGTGGTGCCGTGCACGTACCGGTCGCCGAACAGCTGCGACGCCAACTCGCCCGCGCCGCCGCCGACCTGTGTCTTCCAGAAGGTCGCGTCCGGCTTCATCCACACCTCGTCGCCGCGTTTCACGAGATCGACACTGCCGCCGTTCGCGCCGCCGACGCCCATGCGCAGCGAACCGGCGCAGTTGCCGTCCTCGTCGAGACGCAGGTCGAACGCGGCAGGGGTGCGGGTGCTGCGCTCGGTGTCCGACCGGTTCGCCAGGGTGATGTGCAGGGACTGCGCGTCCAGGAGTTCCTGCTTCGCCTCGTCGGCCAGCTGCCGTGCGCTGAGGTCCGCCGCGTCGCCGTCGGCGGCGAACGCCGGGCCCACGGCCAGCACGCTCGCGCACAGGCAAGCGGTCGCCACTGTCTTACGTCTCATGACGTCACCTCGCCGTCGCGGACCCCACGTCCGGGTGCCCTAAATACCCGTAAAGTCTATGTTCGTCACGCCGTCGGTGTCCTGGTGGAAGCCCAGCGAGGAGACGGAGGGGAGGGCGGAGTCAGTCGCCCCTGCCGCACACCCGAAGGCCCACCGGAGTTCCGCACGGCAGATGTCCGTGGGCGGCGACGACTCCCTTGCCGGTGCCGTTGTCGACGGCGTACGACAGGAAGCTGGACGCCAGCGAGTCGGCCGGCGGACGGCCGTAGGTGTAGGCGTACTCGATCTCGCGGTACGGGTAGCCGCCCGCGTCGAGCCGGTCCGGGTCCGGGGCGCGCCCGTCGAGGGTGACGCGGTGCAGGCCGAGCGGCGCGTCCGGCGGGGACGCGGCGCGCAGTTCGCTGTAGCCGAGGGCGCCGGGCGTGCGGGCGACGGCCTCCAGGACCTGCTCGGTGGAGTCGAGTTCGCAGCGCAGCACCGACGCCGTGCGCACGGTGCGGTTGACGCAGTCGTCCGAGGAGGCCGGTGGCTCGTCGGCGCCCGCGAGAACGCGGCTCGTCAGGGCGGAGCGGGTGCCCGAGCCCGAGGAGCGGCTGACGAGCACCACCGGCAGATCCGGACCGCCGAGCTCGGACCAGTTGCGGACCCGGCCACCGTAGAGGCGGCGTACGTCGGCCACGGACAGGTTCGTCAGGCGGACGTCGTCGTGCACGACGAGGGTGAAGAGGGAGACCGCGATGCGGCTCTCGCCGAGCCGGGTGTAGCTCGCCGGGCGGGGCCCGTCCGAGAACGCCACGACATGGGCCCCCTGGTCCAACGCGCCTTCGGACAGCGCGAGTTCACGTACGCCGGTGCGGCTGCCGTGCGTGGTGACCGTGATGTCGGGTCTGCCCTGGCAATGGTCCCGGTATTTCTGCGCCAGCTCGTTCAGGACGGGCTCGAACGCGGTGGAGCCGGTGAGCCGGAGCCTGCCCGTCTCGCAGTCGCTCGGGAGCGCGGGCGGCAGCAGCATCGGCAGGGTCACGGCGGCGATCAGGGCGATGCCGAGGACCACCGTGGTCCAGCGGGCCTTCCTGCTGAACACCGGCGGCTTCTCGTCCGGGGTGAGGCTGTGGTTCTCGTGCAGGGAGCCGTCGCGGACGTCGCCGGTGACCGTGACCTTGTCCCCCTCCTGCCCGCCCGTCAGCAGCACGAGGATCTTGTAGAACGCGCCCGGCTTCAGCGGGACGCGGGGGATGAGCAGGGTGCTGGTGCCCACGACGCGCAGGCCGGGCTCGTTCTCGAAGTAGCCCATCAGATTGGCGTGGTCCTCGGGCAGTGTGACGTCCTGCGCCTCGATGCGGCGCCCGGTGAACTCGGCGGTGAGCCCGTACTCGCGCGGCGAGTGGATGTAGTCGGACTCCTCGATGTGCCGGGTGCCGTCGTTCTCGATGCGCAACAGGACGAGCGTCGCGTCGCGCATCGCGGGCAGGTCGTTGAAGAGCCCGAGGCGCGGATCGGCTTCGTCCGTCGGGCCGTTGTGTCCTATGGCGATGTCCATCTGTGTGCGGAAACCGATGCGCCGGCTGCGCCGCGCCCGCAGGTCGGCGGCGAACGGGGTGACCATGGAGGCGAGGCCGAGCACCAGGCCCGCTGCCGTGAAGCTGATTTCGAGCCATCCCATGCCCCGACCGTACGGACTCTCCCGGCCCGCCAGGAGAGTCCGGAGCCGTCCTTCGCCCAGTGTTCGGCGACCGTTCAACTGCGGTGCCGCGTAAGGCGGTTGGGTGGCGCGATCACGCCCCGGTCGTGGTGCCGGGCCGAATGATCATCAGTACCGTGACCGCGGCCCACAGCAGATTGAACGCGCCGGTGACCATGGCGAGCCGCGACGCGGACGGAGGCGGTGACCCCGCTTGTCCGACGCCGTCCAGCGCCGCTTCCTGCGCGGGCAGGATCCCCACGATGAGGACCGCGGCGGCCGCGAGGGTCAGGACGATCGACACGATCAGCCACGCGCTGCCGAGCACGCCGAGGCTGCTCGCCGTCGCGAACCCGAACACCGGCACGGCGATGCCGACACCGGCGTACACCCGGCAGATGCGGTGCAGTGTCCGCAGCGTCGCCGCCGAGTCGCCCCCGTCCGGTGAACCGGCCGCCTCGCGCAGGGACTTGGGGAACATGCCGGCGGCCACGGCGACCGGTCCGACGGTCAGGACGGCGGCCAGGACGTGCAGGGTAAGCAGAAGCTTTGTCATGGTCAGCGGTCGACCGCCGCGCGGCGCACTCCGGTGACCTTCGACGCCGGCAGGCGCCCGGCGCGAGAGGTCCCGGCGAGCGTGTCGCCGTCGACGGTCACGGCGAACGCGAGGTTCAGCCGGAGCGGCCTGGTGACGGCCTGCCGCCAGGTGAGCCGGTCGCCGTCCAGGGCCACGTCCCGCAGCGGCACCTCCTCGCCGGTTCCCCGGGCGACGCCGCTGAACCGCCCTCCCTCTTCCCGGAGTTGGACGACTGCCTTGATCGTGCCGATGGGCGTGGCGACGGCCAGGTCCCAGATTCCCGCGACGGACATACGACGGTTCTTCCTCACTGATGCGATGACAAGGGGCGGTGATGGTGGGGGTCGGGCGGTGTCAGAAGGTGGCGGGCGGCGGGCCCTGAGGACGCCACACGACGCCCCGGCGCTCGTACGCGAAGAGCTCCTCGACGGCGTGGGCGATCCGCGGTCCCAGCTCGCGCTCCAGCAGATACAGGCCCAGGTCGAGACCTGAGGTGACGGCGGCTCCGGAGACGAGGTCGCCGTCGTCGACGACCCGGGCGTGCACCGCGTGCGCCCCGGTGGCGTCCAGCAGATCCATGCCCAGGTGGTGCGTCGTGACGTGCCGGCCCTCCAGGAGCCCCGCCATGGCCGGCACCAATGAGCCGCCGCACACCGTCGCCACGGTCGTGTCCGGGCCGTCCATCGCGGCCTTGAGCAGCGCGGGCAGCCCGGTGGTGAGCGTGCGGCCCAGCAGGACCGGGATCGTCGGCTCGGCCGCCTCCGGGTCCGGCTCCTCGTCCGGGGCGCCGACGCGGCCCGCGGCGCCGGGCACCAGGACGACACCGGGGCGGGCGGGATCGAGCGCGGCGGTGGCCCGCAGCGCCAGTCCACCGGTACCGCCGACCACCTCCCGGGCGCCCTCCGCGGACACCAGCTCGACGGTCACCGCGCCGCCCGAGGCGGCACCACCGGCGTGCAGCACCTCGTACGGGGCGATGACATCGAGTGGATCGAAACCATCGAACAGGACGATCTGGACGTGCATGGAGCGAATCCTTCGTAGGGGGATGCCCCGGTCCGCGCCGGGGTCGTCCCCGACGCTAGACAGTGAATGATCACCGCCCCAGTGGCATTGATGACACCTTTCAACGGGATAGCGACAGCGGTAACAAGAGGAAGATCTGGTCACCGTCTGCACAAGTGCGCCTGAGATGGGTCTGGCGGCTTTCCGGCGGCGAGATAGATTTCCGCCATGCACACCGTCGCCCTGCTCGCCCTGGACCAGGTCATCCCGTTCGATCTGTCCACTCCCATCGAGGTGTTCGCGCGCACCCGCCTGCCCGACGGCCGCCCCGGCTATCGGGTGCGGGTCTGCGCGGAGCGGCCCGAGATCGACGCGGGCGCGTTCCGGATCAGCGTGCCCTGGGGCCTCGACGGGCTGCGCGGCGCGGACACGATCATCGTGCCCGGGACCGCGGAGCCCCTGGCCCCGCTCCCGCCCGCCGTGCGCGACGCGCTGCGCGAGGCCGCGGCGGACGGCACCCGGATCGCGTCGATCTGCTCCGGCACGTTCCCGCTCGCGGCCACCGGACTCCTCGACGGACTGCGGGCCACCACGCACTGGATCGCCGCCGAGGCACTGGCCGCGGCGTACCCGGAGGTCGAGGTCGACGCGGACGTCCTCTACGTCGACAACGGGCAGATCCTCACCTCGGCGGGCGCCGCCGCCGGACTCGACCTGTGCCTGCACATGATCCGCCGCGACTACGGTTCCGCGGTCGCCGCCGACGCCGCCCGCCTGTCGGTCATGCCCCTCGAACGCGAGGGTGGGCAGGCGCAGTTCATCGTCCACACCCACGCGCCGACCCCGCAGGGCTCCTCGTTCGAACCGCTGCTCGGCTGGCTCCAGGACAACCTGAGCCGCGACCTCACCCTGCCCGACATCGCCGCGCACGCCGGTGTCAGCACCCGCACCCTGATGCGCCGCTTCCGCGAACAGACCGGCACCACGCCGCTGCAATGGCTGCACCGTGCCCGCATCCGCCGGGCCCAGCACCTCCTGGAGACCACCGGACACCCGGTGGAGCGGATCGCCGCGCAGGTCGGATTCGGCTCGCCGACCTCCTTCCGCGACCGCTTCAGGCGCACCACCGGCGTCAGCCCCCAGGCCTACCGGCGCAGTTTCAGTTGACCCGCGCTCCGGGCCGGGGGCGCAGCCAGTGGTGGAGGATCACCGAGCACAGCGCGGCCCAGGCGCACCACGTGGAGACGAACTCCCAGCGCCACAGTGCCGCGCACACCGCCGCACCGGCCGCCGCGAACGCGCCGAACAGCACCAGACCCGCCTCGCCGGACAGCAGCAGCGAGCCGATCGTCGCCAGCAGATAGCCGGCGAGCAGCCACGCGGCGTTCGGGAGCCCGACCGCGTACCCCATCGTGCGCCCGCGCACCTCGGCCGTGACCGTGCTCGTCGCCAGGACGTACACGAGCGCCGCCGACGTCACGACGCCGGACACGAGCGGCACCGCCAGGCGCCGCCGCGCGCTCGGGGGCGCCGCGCACAGCACCGCCACCGGCACCCACAGCGGCAGGAGCGGCAGCGCGATCACCGCCCACGCGACGGTCGCGGGTCCGGTGCCGCCGCCCGCGTTCCAGATCACCGCCTCGATGATCTGGTGCGCCCCGAGCAGCAACGGCAGCGCCGCCAGCGGCACCGCGCGCGGCCGGGTGCGGGCCGCGCGCGTCACGCACGCGAGGCCCACGGCGGTGATCGCGCTGCCTGCCACCAGGTCGGCCGTCGCACTCCAGCACATGTCGATCACGCTACGTTCCCGAGCTCCGCGGCGACATCGGAGTGCACCCCGCCGTGCAACCCCACGCGCAGGTGGGTGTACTCGGCATGTATATTCTTTCCATATGCATCTATCTCAAGGGTCGACCGGCGGCTCGGTCGACGTCGCCGCGGCGCAGCGCATCGAAGGCGCGGCCCGCGGACTGCTGCGCGGGATCGCCCAGCTGTCCCAAGCCCTCTTCAGGGCAGGGGAGTTCGGCCTCACCCGCAGTCAGGTCTCGGTGCTCGACGCGCTGGAGTCGGGGCCCTGCCGGGTGACCGCGCTCGCCGCGCGGACCGGCATGGCGCAGCCCCGCGTCACCGTGATCCTGCAGCAGCTCCAGGAGGCCGGACTCGTCGAGCGGCGACGCTGCGCCGACGACCGGCGCGCCGTGGAGACCTCGCTCACCGCCGCCGGCCGCGCGCTCATGGAACGCGCCCGGCAGCGGATGGCCGTCGCCCTGCTCGCCGCCCTCGACGGCGGCGTACCCGGCGGCGTCGACGACCCGGAGCGCGCGGTGGCCGCCGCACGGAGCGCGATCACGCCCCTGGTGGATGCCCTGCTGGCCCAGACGACTGTTGTGAACACCGCTGAAACGGAGGCGAGTTGACCACCCCGGGCACTCTGCCGGACCTGTCCACCACCGACGAGCACCCCGCCGCGGCGGGCCTCGCCCCGCACCGGGTCGCCGGACCCCGCAGATGGTGGGACTGGGTACTCGCCGCCGACCCCGGACTCGGTCAGCTGCAGTCGGGCTGGCGGTCGCTGGTCGCCATGGTGACCTCCCTCGCCGTCGGCTACTGGATGGCCGAGGCGCTGGGCATCCCGGACATGATCGGCATGATGGTCGCCGGGATGATGGGCCTGATGAGCGCGTTCGCGGTCGCCGAGAACACCTGGGACCGGCTCGCCCGCGCCATCCTGTGGATGCCGTTCCCGTACAGCGCGGTGCTGTGGGTGTGCGCGACCTTGGACGGTCGGCGCGCGGCACAGATGACCCTGATGGTCGTCGCGCTCGCCCTCACCTTCTTCCTCGCCAGGTTCGGGCCGTTCGCGCTCATCACCGGCATGATGCTGTTCAACGGCCTGATGGTCGGCATGCTCGCCGGCATCCCGGCCGCGCTCGTCGGCAAGGCCTTCGCCGTCGCCTTGGTCGCCGCGGCCGCCGTGCTCGCGACCCGGCTCCTGCTCTGCTTCCCGATGCCCCGCGAGGACCTGCTGCGCACCCAGCGCGCCTTCGTCGTGGAGGCCCGGCGCGTCGCCGACGCCGCCGTCGACGCGCTCGACCCCGACGCCGACCAGAAGCGGGCCGTACGCCGGATGACCCGCGCCCTGCGCCGCCTCAACGTCACCACGGTGACCATCGACGGCCGCCTCGCCCAGCCCGAGGTCGCCGCCGACCCGGCCGCCGCGGAACTCCTGCATCGCCACCTCTTCGACGCCGAACTCGCGCTGCGCGGCATCGGCCAGGCCGCCGCCGACCTGGCCCGGCTGCCCGTCCCCGGACCGCTGCGCGAAGCCCTCGCCGTCGGTCTCGTCCTCGCCCGCGACACCCCGCTCGGCCGCGCCGAGGGCCTGCGCCCGGCCGCCGCGCACCTCCAGGAACGGGCCCGGACGATTCTGCGCGACCCGTCCGCCCCGGCCGACGACGTCGAGGCCGCCGTTCTCGCCCGCCGGATCGGCGACCTCCTGGACACCCTCGCCGACGCCCTGCACAACTGGCTCGCCCTCGGGCAGCGCACCTGCGCCGACCCTGCCGACGTGCCGTTCCAGCCGACGGTCGCCCTGGAGAACAACCGGCTCCCGGGTTCCGCGGGCCCCGCCCGCCGCGTCCTCGCCGCCGGTTCCGAGACCGGCTGGCGGCGCGCCGTCCCGTACATCCGCGTTCCCGCGCACGCCGCCGTGGCCTCCGCCATCGTCTGCCCCATCGCCGACGCCATCGACCCGGGCCGCTTCTACTGGGGCCTGGTCGGCGTGATGATCACGCTGTTCGGCACCAACACCACGCACGAACGGCTGCGCAAGTTCGGCCACCGCATGGTCGGCACCGTCGTCGGCGCCGTACTCGGCATCGTGCTGCTCCACCTCATCGGCCGCGACCACGTCTACGCGACCCTCGCCGTCATCGTCGCCGGACTCACCGTCGGAGCCTGGGGCATCCAGCGCGCGTACGCCGTCTGGGTCGTCGGCCTCGTCGTCGCCCTCACCCAGCTCTACGGCATGACCACCCCCGACAGCGGCATGGAACACCTGCTGGGGGAGCGGATCCTCGACAACGGCCTGGGCATACTCGTCGCCACCGCCTGCGCGGCGCTGATCTTCCCGCTGTCGCGCCGCACCGTCGTCAAGGAGGCCGAACGCGGTTACGTCGACGCGCTCGCCCAGGTGATCCAGCAGGTCGAGCGGCGCTGGGACCAGCCCGAGGCCCCGGTCCGGCTGCGCGGCGCGGCCCGCACCGTGGACGCCGCGCTGCTCCAGGTGCAGAGCATCGTGCGGCCGCTGGTGCGGATGCCGCTGGGTGTGCGCGGCCCGTCCGCCGAGCACCGGGTGGCGCTGCTCGCGACGGCCACCGGCCACGCCCGCGCCCTCGCCTTCGCCGCCGACATCGACGTGGACCTGCCCCCGCGCCTCGCCGACCGCGCCCGCCTGGTGACCCGCACCCTCACCGCGTCCCTCAAGGAGCTCGACCGGTTCTACGCGACCGGCGAACCCGAAGGCGCCTGGCGGCGCGTCAGCCCGCTCGTGCGCGAACTGGAGACGGAACTCGCCCCCGCCGCACCCGGCCCCCGCGCCCAACGGCTGCGCACCGCGCTGCGCGAACTCGCCGCGCTCGACGAGGCGTTGGCCGCCTACGCCGAACAGGTCGGCCTCCCGGTCGCCGCGCCGGGACGCACCGCACCGGCCCCCGCCTCACCGATGCAGCGCACCACCCGCGCGTTGATGGCGGCCTGGGGCGAACCGAACGGCCGCGACCGCACCACGGTCGGCGCGGCGCGGATCACGGGATCGGTTCGCTGCGACACGCATCCCGAGGGCTGCCCCGCCTGGATCACCGTGATCAGCGCCCGCGGCAAGCGCCTTGCCAAGGCCCAGGTGCACCACGGCAGTTACACGGTGGACGCGCTGCCCGCCGGGACCCACACCCTGGTGATCTCCGCGGCCCGGCACGCTCCGCGCGCCGAGCTGGTCACCGTGGACCCGGACGCGAAGGACGTACGGCACGACCTCACCCAGGCGCGCTGAAGTACGTGGTCGGCGGCGTCCCGAGCGCCCGGTGGAACATCGCCGTGAACGCGCTCGGTGTCGCGTAGCCCACGGCGCCCGACACCGCCGTCACCGGCGTGCCCCGGGCCAGCAGCGTCACCGCGTGCACGAGCCTGGCCTGCTGCACCCAGCGGGCCAGGCTCATCCCGGTCGCTGCCGTGAAGCGGCGCTGCAGACTGCGCGCACTGAGATGGGCGTGCGCGGCCGCCCGCTGCGTCGTCCAGCGCTCCTGCGGACACTGCCGGATCGCCGCGCACAAGGCGGCCAGGCCGGAGTCGTCCGGCGTCGGCAGGTGCAGCGCGGGCACCGGATGCGGCGCGAGTTCGTGCAGCAGCAGCTCCATCAGGACGCCGTCCCGGCCGTCCAGGTCGTAGTCGACGGGCAGCCGCGTCGCCTCGTCGATCAGCTCGCGCAGCAGCGGCGACACGGAGACCACGGTGGGCACCGCGGGCATCCGCTCCGCCGCTCGCGTCGCGAGGTACAGCGTGCGCATGGCCACCGCGCCCGCACACGTCATCGCGTGCTCCAGGCCCGCGGGGATCCAGGCGCCGCGGGTGGCCGGGACCACCCAGACGCCGTGACCGGTGCTGACGCTGATGGCACCCGTCGTGCCGTAGATCAGCTGCGCGCGCCGGTGGTGGTGCGGCGGAATGTGGTGACCGTCGGCCAGGTCCCGGGCCATGGCCGCGAGCGGTCGCGGCACGTCCTGGTAGTCGTCGCGGTCCTCGCTCTTGCCGTACATGGCGCACTCTCGACAGATGATGGCTGAACCTCGAAAGTATGCCACCGGCCGCGCGCCATAGCGTCGCTGTACGTGAACGACTCCCCTCCCACCGAACGCACCGCGGGCCCCCGCCGGCTCACCCTCCTTCTCGCTGTCACCTGCGCCGTGACCGCCGCCAACGTCTACCTCTGCCAGCCCCTCCTGGCCACCGTCGCCGACGCGCTCGGCGCCCGCCCCGACGCCCTCGGCGCCGTGGCCACCGCCACCCAGCTCGGCTACGCGGCGGGCATCCTGCTGATCGTGCCCGCGGGCGACAGCCACGACCGGCGGCGGCTGATCCTCGCCCTGGGAACGGCCGGTGCGGTGGCCCTCGCGGCGTGCGCACTCGCCCCGTCCGTGCCGTTCCTGGCCATCGCGAGTTTCGCCGTCGGCGTGTGCTCGCCGGTGCCGCAGCTGGTCACTCCGCTCGCCGTCGCGCTGGCCGCCGACCGCGAGAGAGAACCGGGGCGCGGGCGTACCGTCGGCGCCGTGCAGGGCGGCCTGCTGGTCGGCGTGCTCGCCTCGCGCGCCTACGCGGGAACCCTTGCCGACCTCGTCGGATGGAGGGCCGTGTACGCCGTGTCCTGCCTGCTCACGCTCGCGCTCGTCGCTGTGCTCGGCCGTGCGCTGCCCGCCACCCCGGCGGCGGCCGCGACCTCGTACGGCAGGATGCTCACCTCACTGCCCCGGCTCGCCCGGCACCCGCTCGTCGCACGGGTCGTGCTCTCCGGGGCGCTGGTGGGGATCGCGTTCGGCGCGTTCTGGACGGCCCTGACCTTCCTGCTCACCGGTACCTACCACCTGGGCCCGGCCGCCGTCGGTCTGTTCGGCCTCGTCGCGGCTGTCAGCGGGCTCGCCTCACCGCGCGCCGGGCGGCTCGCGGAACGCCTCGGCCGGCGTGGCGCCACGGCCCTGCTCACCGCCCTGGTCGTCGTCGGATGGCTGGTGATGCTGCCCGGCGGCGGCTCGCTCGCGGCGATCGTGGTGGGCGTCGTCGTGCTCGACGTCGGCGTATGGGGCGGCCAGGTCGTGTGCCAGACCGTTCTGTTCGGGCTCGATCCGGCCCTGCACAGCCGCCTGAACACCCTCTACTTCACGCTGCGCTTCCTCGGCATCGCCGTCGGGTCGCTGTGCGGCACGCTCGGTTGGGGGCACGGCGGATGGACCGCCGTGGTGGCCGTCGGGCTCGGCGCCGCGACGGCCGGGCTCGTCGTCGGCGTGCTGCCCGTGCGGGTGGCGCGCGATGCGGACGATCAGCGCCTGGCGGATGCCGCGGGAAGCGCCCGCGGCTGAGGGCTCACGGTGAACGTCCCGCTGTAGGCCCGCGCGGCGCCGTCGCGGCCCGCGAGCTCGATCGAGTACCCCTCGCCGAGCACCGTCGTCGGCAGCACGGTGGCCGTCTCGCCCCGGGGCGTGTCCCCCAGTTTCGACGCCAGCTGCAGCACGCGCCCCTCGTCTGCGTGCACGAGCCACATGTCGAGCTGCTGCCCGGTGCCGTTGCGCCAGGACACGAACACGCTGCCGCCCGCCTGGTGCACGGAGCCGCCGGCCGGAGCCGTGACGGTCAGGCCCTCGTCGGGGACGGCCGGTCCCGCGGGGGCGAGGACGAGCAGGGGAAGAGCGGCCAGGGACAGGAATCCGGTGCGGCGCATGCGACGACCTCGTTCCGCAGGAGACGACAGGACGGTCGGGTCTCCCGCGCCGCACGGCACGGGAGCCGGACAGGGACAGAAATGCCACCCGGACAAGATCACGAAAGGGTTCGCGGGGCAGCCCCACCCCATGGGGTACGTCCCTGCACCCGAACCGGCGGTCCCGGCAGGACAGCGGCGCCGAAGGCCCGCATGCTCGCGCCCGCGCGCCCGTCGCCCTCTGTCCCGCGCGCAACCCGTCAGGCGCCGCCCGGGGCCACCAGCGCCAGCCACACCGCGGCGGGCGCGACGACCACCACCCCCGCCCCGTAGATCATCAGCTGACGGAAGAACCGCTCGCGGTCGACGTCCTCCGCGTTGGCGAGGACCAGCGCGCCATTGGTCGAGAAGGGGCTCACGTCGACGACGGTCGCGGAGACGGCCAGCGCCGCCACCATGCCCACCGCCCCGACCTCGCCCGCCGCGAGGAACGGCACGGCGAGCGGGATCAGCGCGCCCATGATCCCCACGGACGAGGCGAACGCCGACACGATCGCGCCGATGTAGCACAGCAGGAGGGCCGCGAGCAGCGGTACGCCGATGCCGCTGACGGCGTCGCCCGCCCACTTGATCGTGCCCATCTCGTCCAGGACGCCGACGTAGGTGAGGACGCCGCAGATCAGGAAGACCGTGGACCAGGAGATCTCGGCGACGGCCGTCTTGCTGGTCGCGGGCCATACGATGCTCAGGAGGACCGCGATCGTGATCGCGGTGAGGCCGACGTCCAGGTCGAAGACGAGCGCGCAGACGACGAGCGCCACCAGGCCGGCGAGCGTCGCGGCGATCGGCCCGTCCAGGCGCGGGGCCGGAGGCAGGGGGGCCGCGTCGGGAGAACCGCCCGACGGCGTCTCCTGGGCCTCCGGCGATGCCGTCGGCTCGTCCGCCGCGCCGCCGCCGACCGTGACGGCGGCCCGCTCGGGTGCCCGCGAGGGGACACCGCCGCGCCGCATGAGGACCACGTAGACGATGCCCGCGATGATCGTGTTCGCGACGAGGCTCGCGAGGAACAGGGCGCCCTCGTTTCCGGGCAGGTGTTCGCGGTCGACGATGCTGTTCACCGTCGACCCGTACACGCTGGTCGGCGAGAATCCGCCCGCCTGCGCGCCATGGACCACCATGATGCCCATCAGCAGCGGGCTGATCCCGTACTGCGCGGCGAAGCCGAGGGCCAGCGGCGCCACGATGGCGACGGCGCCGGGACTGACCGCGCCGATCGCCGTGAGCGCCGCCGTGACGGCGAACATCACCCACGGGATGAGCGCGACCCGGCCGCCCACGAGGCGTACCGAGGCGTGCACGAGCCACTCGGTCGTGCCGTTGGCGCGGGCGATGGCGAACAGGTACGTGACACCGGCGAGCACCACGAACAGATCGCCCGGGAACCCGGCGAACACGGCGTCGGCGTCGAGATCGGCAGCGAGTCCACCGACGGCGAAGGCCGCGGCGAACGCCAGGGCTCCCATGTTGACGGAGCGTGTGGTGGCGATCACGAAGATCACCGCGAGGGCGAGTACGGACAGCAGCTCGGGGGACACAAGTGGCTCCATTGGTCGAGTGGCTCAGCCAATTTTCCGGCACTTGGTCGTCCTGTCAATGACTTGCACACGGTCAACTCGACCCACACCGGCCCCTGTTGGCGCGGATCGGCGGACGGTGCCCGGGAGCGCGGGCGGACCGGAAGCGTCCCGTGCGGCCCGCGGGCGTGATCTGACGCAGACTGGATATGCGACAAGGACCGAAAGGCAACGGGGACCTGGGAGCGAGGTGACACCGAATGACCGAGCGGAGCGACACCACGGGCATGGGGGACGAGGTGTACCAGCCCGGTGACCCCGACGCCCACGAGGACGAGGGCATCCTCGAGGTGGAGGACACCCTCTACGACCGGGGCGTCGACCCGTACGACGAGGGTTGGTCGCCGCCCGAGCGACCGCTGGGCGTCGAGCACGCGGGCACCACGGCGGCGGAGCGGCTGCGCGGCGAGAGCCTGGACGAACGCCTGGCCGAGGAGCGTCCGGACCCCGTCGTCGACGAGTACGAGGCGCTGGAGTCGGGCGAGGAACCCGACGACGGGGTCGGTGACCTGCCCGGAGGTGAAGGAGAGCCGCTGGACGAGGAGGTCGGCACGCTGCGCGCCGGACGGCTCGTCGCGCCGGACGAGGGCGCCCACGAGGACGCCGAGAAGGACATGCTCGCCGCGGACGTGGGCTTCGACGGCGGCGCCGCGTCGGCGGAGGAGGCGGCCGTGCACCTCGTGGCCGAGGACGACGGATCGGCCGGGTTGTGACCGCTCGGCGGGCCGGTCACTGCCCGGAGTACGTCGCCACGACCATCAGCGCCACCGAGATCAACGCGGTGCACAGGGCGGCGACCGGCGGGCCGAGCGCGACACTGTCCGCCACGAACTGGCGCGCCGTGATACCTATGCAGACCACGCTCAGTGCTCCCAGGATCATCGCGACGAAGATGAGCACGACACCGTCCTCCTAGTTGCGGGGCGGCCTTCATCGTCGCGTGGCGGACGGCGCGGCGCACCCGGACGGTGGCCGAGGCAGGGCACGACAGGCGGGGCAGGCAGGTCAGGGCGGGGCTCGGAGGAGACATATGGACGGCAGTACCTGGCTCGTGCTCGCGACGATCGCCGCCGCCGTGATGCTGGTCGCCGCCGGCGTCCTGCTGGTCAAGGTCTTCCGGGCCCGGCGCCTGCTCGTCGACGCCGGGATCCCGCTGCGCAACAAGGCGCTGTTCTGGACCGCCGTGATCTACACGATCTCACCGGTCGACCTGCTGCCCGACCCGATCTACCTGGACGACATCGGAATACTGCTCGTCGCCCTGAACGCGCTGCACTCCGCGGCACGACGGGCCGGAGCGGAGAAGGGCGCCGACCGCGACCTGGCCGAGGGCGACGGCGGGCTCTAGGTCGGGTCCGGCAGGTGTGGTCACGTCTCGGGTGGCTTCGGCCTCCGGATGGGCCCTAGCCGCGGCTGAACGGCAGCTTCGCCGTCAGCCAGGTGACCAGCGCGCCCGGATTGCGGCTCTGCGTCCACAACCGCCCGGGGCCGGTGAACTCGAAGACGAGCCCCTCGCCCGACTTGAGGGTCTGCATCAGTCCACGGGTCACCTTCCGCGTGGTGAAGGAGACGCCGTCCTCGAAGGCGACGAGGTGCCCGGAGTCGAGGACCAGCTGCTCGCCCTCCTTGAGCTCGACCTCGTCGAGCGCGCCGTAGCAGGCGGCCAGTACGCGTCCGCGCCCCTCTGCACGCACCAGGAAGCCGCCCTCGCCGCCGACCAGGTTCTTGAACCCGCCCCATTTCGTCTCCAGGTCGAGACCGTCCGACGAGCACAGCCACGCGCCCCGCGCGAGATTCAGCCCGCCGTCGACGTCCACGGCCGTCACGTCGCCCGGGAGTTGCGCGGCGAGGTCCACCCAGCCGCCGTGGGCGCCGGCTGTGAAGCGCGTGACGAACAGTGACTCGCCGCCGAGGACGCTCCGCCTGAGCCCCTTCATCAGGCCGCCGTCCGCCTTCGCCTCGACGGCGATCCCGCCGGAGGTGGCCATCATCGCCCCGGACTCGGCGCGGACCGTCTCGCCGGGGGAGAGGTGGACGCGGGCGACAGCGAAGGAGGGGTTGTGGCGTACGTCGATTTCCATGCCCTGGACGCTACGGACAGGGCACGGTAGGCCGCCTCGGCCGAAAGTCGCCTGAGCATCGACCTTCGGCTACTCCGCGGGACGAGGGCGGACGAGGGCGGACGAGGGCGGCCATGGCCACGACGAGCCCGGGCCCGCGCCGCCACACCGCCCCCTGCCTTCCGTACCGGGCTCAGATCGTCGCCCGCCGCGCTCCTTCCACCGGCACGGATGCCACCGCAGGCTCACCGAGCTGCTCGGTCGGCACCCGGGACGTCTCGCGCGCCGTCAGCGCCGCGATCACCGGCGGCACGCACAGCGCCGCCGTGAACAGGGCCACCGCGAACCAGTCGTCGCCGCCGTCACCCGCGATCTGCGCCGCGAACGTCACCGCGAACCCGGCGACGGCGAAGCCTATTTGGGTGCCGATCGCCATCCCGGAGAGCCGCACCCTGGTCGGGAACATCTCGCCGTAGAAGGCGGGCCACACCGAGTTGGCCGCGCTGTAGACGACACCGAACGCCAGGATGCCGAGCACGAACGTCAGCGGGTACGAGCCCGTGGAGATCGCCCACAGGTAGCCGAACATCAGCAGCGCGCTGCCCGCGGCGCCGACGAGATAGACGGGACGGCGCCCGATGCGGTCGGCGAGCCGGGCCCAGAGCGGGATCGCGCCGAGCGCCACCACGTTCGCCAGGGCGCCCACCCACAGCATGGCCGAGCGGTCCATGCCGACCGCGTCGCTCGTCGCGTACGACAGGGCCCATACGGTGAAGATCGTGCTGACCGACGCGACGAGTGCGCCCGCGACGACCCGCAGCAGACTCGCCCAGTGCTCGGTGAGCAGCACCACCAGCGGCAGCCGCGCGGCCTGCGTGGTCCCCGTCGCCTGGCGCGCGAACTCCGGCGGCTCCTCCAGCGTGCGCCGGATGACATAGCCGACCACCGCGACGATCACGCTCAGCCAGAACGGGATCCGCCAGCCCCACGACAGGAGTTGGTCCTCCGGCAGGGCCGCGATCGGCAGGAACGCGAGCGTCGCCAGGAGCTGCCCGGCCTGGGTGCCGCTCAGCGTGAAACTCGTGAAGTACGCGCGCCGGTGGGACGGCGCGTGTTCCAGGGACATCGACCCGGCGCTGGCCTGCTCGCCCGCCGCCGATATGCCCTGCAGCACCCGGCACAGCACCAGCAGGACGGGCGCCAGCGAGCCGACCTGGTCACGGGTCGGCAGGCAGCCGATGAGGAAGGTCGACAGGCCCATCAGGACCAGCGTGAACACCATGATCCTGCGGCGGCCGAGCCGGTCGCCGACATGGCCGAGGAAGAACGCGCCGACGGGGCGGGCGGCATAGGCGACACCGAACGTCGCGAGCGAGAGCAGCGCCGCGTCGGCCGGGTCCGACTCGTCGAAGAACACCTTCGGGAACACGAGTGCGGCGGCGCTGCCGTAGATGAAGAAGTCGTAGTACTCGAGGGCGCTGCCGATCCAGGCGGCGAGCGCCGCCTTGCGGGGCTGGCCCTGTGGCGGCGGGGATGCGGGGACGGACACGCGGGCTCCTTCAGGGGACAGGAAGGGGCGGAAAAGGGGCGGAAAGGGCCGGGAAGCTCTGAAAAGGGGCCGCCCTGCTAATTAACCCACTGGATAGTTAGTAGTGGATGGCTACGGATGTTGCGCCGGTGTTACCCGCCTGTCAAGGGTCGTGTCGCGCCGGATCCGCTCGCTATGCGCCCGACTGCCGCGCCGTCAGATACGCGATGACCATGTCGCCGAGCATCGTCCGATAGTGCTCGCGCCGGTCCGCGGCGGTCAGATCGCGGCCGAACAGGGCCCCGAACGTGTGCCGGTTGGAGACCCGGAAGAAGCAGAACGAGCTGATCATCGCGTGCAGGTCGACCGCGTCCACGTCCGCCGTGAACACGCCCTCGGCCCGCCCCGCCTCCAGAATCCGCCGGATCACGTCGATCGCGGGCGAGTTGAGGGAGCTCAGCGTCTCGGACGCCGCGATGTGCTCGGCGTCGTGGATGTTCTCGATGCTGACGAGCCGGATGAAGTCCGGGTGTGCCTCGTGGTGGTCGAAGGTCAGCTCGGCGAGTCGACGGATCGCGGCCACCGGGTCGAGATGCTCGACGTCGACGTCCTGCTCGGCCTCCCGGATCACCGTGTAGCTGCGCTCCAGGACCGCCGTGAACAGCTGCTCCTTGCCGCCGAAGTAGTAATAGATCATCCGCTTCGTGGTGCGGGTGCGGGCGGCGATCTCGTCGACCCGAGCGCCCGTGTACCCGGCGCGGGCGAACTCCTCGGTGGCCACCGCGAGGATCTCGGCCTTCGTGCGGGCAGCGTCACGGATGCGGCCCTCGCGTCGCGCCGGCTCTTCGACAGTGGTCATGAGGATCGATCCTTCGCGCGGACGGACGGCTGGCCTGTGCTGTTGGCGATTGTAGAAGCCGCGCGGGAGCCGGGTTCCGGTGCCGGGTCCCTTCCCAGACGGCTCTCGGCCTGATATGAGTAACGAACCAGTTAGTACATTAGCTCCGCCCGCCCTCCTGTCACCGCCCGCCCTCCTGTCACCGTCCACCCTGCCGCCACCGTCCGCCCTGGCGTCCCCGCCTGTCCGGTGTCGCCGCCCCTCAAGCAAGGAGTCCGCCGTGCGTACCTCCATCGCCACCGTCTCGCTCAGCGGATCGCTCACCGAGAAGCTCACCGCCGCCGCCCGCGCCGGGTTCGACGGCGTCGAGATCTTCGAGAACGACCTGCTCGCCAGCCCGCTCACGCCCGAGGAGGTCCGCGCCCGCTGCGCCGACCTCGGTCTCGGCATCGACCTGTACCAGCCGATGCGCGACATCGAGGCCGTGCCCGCCGACGTGTTCGCCGGCAATCTGCGCCGCGCCGAGCAGAAGTTCCGGCTCATGCGGCGGCTCGGCGTCGACACCGTCCTCGTCTGCTCCAGCGTCTCCCCGCTCGCCGAGGACGACGACGCGCTCGCCGCGTACCAGCTGCGCCAACTGGCCGACAAGGCTGCCGAGTTCGGGATCCGCGTCGCCTACGAGGCGCTCGCCTGGGGGCGCCACGTCAACACGTACGACCACGCGTGGCGCATCGTCGAGGCCGCAGACCACCCGGCGCTCGGCACCTGCCTCGACAGCTTCCACATCCTGGCGCGGGGCTCCGACCCCAAGGGCATCGAGGACATCCCCGGCGAGAAGATCTTCTTCCTCCAGCTCGCCGACGCGCCGCAGCTCGGGATGGACGTCCTGCGCTGGAGCCGCCACTACCGCTGCTTCCCCGGGCAGGGCGACCTGGACGTGGCGGGACTGCTCGGGCACGTCCTGCGCGCGGGCTACCGCGGCCCGCTGTCCCTGGAGGTCTTCAACGACGTGTTCCGGCAGGCCGAGGCCGGGCCCGCCGCCGTCGACGCCCTGCGCTCCCTCCTCGTCCTCCAGGAGGCCGTGGGGGAGGGGGAGCTGCCCGCCCCGGTCGTGCCCACGGGCATCGCCTTCGCCGAGCTCGTCACCCCCGACGTGGAGCCGGCCGCCGCCCTGCTGACCGCGCTCGGCTTCACCCGCACCGGGCGGCACCGGGGCAAACCGGTCGACCTGTGGGAGCACGGCGCGGCCCGCGTGCTGCTCAACACCGGGCCCGCCGCCCGCCGCGACGGCACCGTCCTCGCCGCCGTCGGCCTGGAGAGCCCCGACCCGGACGGCGCCGCCCGCCGCGCGGAGGCGCTGATCGCCCCGGTCCTGCCCCGCCGCCGCGCCACCGGTGACGTCCTCCTCGAGGCCGTCGCCGCACCCGACGGCACCGAACTCTTCTTCTGCGCCACCGACCGGCCCGAACTCCCCAACTGGAAAAGCGACTTCGAGCCCACCGGGGAACACCCCGGGACCGGCGTCGTCCGGCGCATCGACCATCTGGCGCTCACCCAGCCCTGGCACCAGTTCGACGAGGCGTCGCTGTTCCATCGTGGCGTGCTCGGCCTCGACGCACAGGGCAGCGTCGACGTCGCCGACCCGTACGGACTGCTGCGCAGCCGCGCCTTCGCCACGGCCGACGGGGCCGTCCGCTTCGCCCTCGGTGTCGGCCCCGCACCCGGCGACGACGCGTCCCGTCCCCAGCACATCGCCCTCGCCACCGATGACGTGGTCACCGCCGCCCGCCGCTTCCGGGACGCCGGTGGCCAACTCCTCGCCGTACCGGGCAACTACTACGACGACCTCGCCGCTCGCCACGCCTTCGCCCCCGGCGAACTGGGGACGTATCAGGAACTCGGCATCCTCTACGACGAGGACGAGCACGGCACCTTCCGGCACTGCTACACACAGACCGTCGGCCGGGTCTTCTTCGAACTCGCCCAGCGCGATGCCGGATACCGCGGCTACGGCGCGCGGAACACCCCGGTGCGGCTCGCCGCGCAACACGGCCAGGGAGCTCCGCGCTGACGGAGTGTCATCGAAGGTCACGGATTTGCCTCGAACTCATCCGCTCCTAAGAAACCCCGCATACGCTCAAGGCGCGACAGATCCGAACGCCGACGTGCCGTCCTGACGGGGAGAGCGATGACGAAGGCGAAGTTCCGGGCCGGCCGGGCCCTCGCCGCCCTGCCGTACGGGGTGATGGGGCTCGTGGTGATCGCCGAACTGGTGACCCCCACGGGATTCGGGCTGCTGTCGCTGATGTCGCTGGGCCCGGCCTTCGCGGGCCTGACCGGCGGCAAGCGGCGCACGGCCCGGATCGGCGCCCTCGCCGTCCTGCTCTGCGTGCTGCTGTCCGCGTCCGACGGCACCCTCGGCAAGCGGCGCGTCTACATCGCCTCGATCAGCGTCGCCGGAGTGACCGCCGCGGCCCTCGGCGCCGTGGTGATGCGCGAGCGCCGGGACGCCGAACTGGCCAGCGTCCGCTCCATCGCGGAGGTCGCGCAGCGGGTCCTGCTGCGCCCGGTGCCGCGCGTCGCGGGCGAGCTGCGGGTGGCCGTCTCCTACACCTCGGCCGTCGCCCAGGCGCGGATCGGCGGCGACCTGTACGAGGTCGTGGCCTCGCCCGGCGCCACCCGGGCCATCATCGGCGACGTCCAGGGCAAGGGCCTGGAGGCCGTGGAGACCGCGGCGCGCGTCCTCGGCGCCTTCCGCGAGGCCGCGCACGACGAACCCGAACTGGCCGGTCTCGGTCGGAGGTTGGAGCGCGCCCTGGAGCGCGAGCTGCTCGGCGAGCGGTTCGTCAGCGCACTCCTCGTCGAGGTGGCGGCGGGCGGCCGCGAGGCGACGTTCCTGAACTTCGGGCACCCGGCGCCGCTCCTGGCCCGCGCCGACGGCACCACCGAGTTCCCCGAACCGCCGAGCTTCGCGCTGCCGCTCGGCCTCGGCGTCCAGGGCGGCGACGCGCCGGTCCCGTACGCGGTTCCGTTCGCGCCCGGCGACCAGCTGCTGCTCTACACCGACGGCGTGAGCGAGGCCCGCGACGCCGCGGGGGAGTTCTACCCCCTCGAAGCCAGGGTGCCGCTGCTCAAGGACACGGACCCGCAGGCCGCCCTGGAGCGGCTGCGCACGGACCTGGTGGAGCACGCGGCGGGCCCGCTGCACGACGACGCCGCGATGCTCCTCCTGCGCCACCGCGAGGGATGAACTAGCCCTCGGCGTCCGCCTGTCGGGCGATCAGCTCCAGGCGGGCGCGGTACTCCTCCCACCACTGCGGGTCGTGCGACGGCAGATTGTCGTTGGCCCGCAGACAACCCGCCGCGCCGTCCAGGCCCTCCCGCAGGATGTCGGCCTGCCCGGCGTGCCGCTGCGTGTCGGACACCACCCGGACCAGTACGTGGTGCAGCGTCACCGCCGCACGTTCCTTCGGCCACCACGGCACCGTGCCGGCCGCGTCGAGCGCGAGGGCGTCGACCGTGGCGTCCGCCAGGGCCCAGGCCCGGCGGTACCGCTCCACGATCTCCTCCCGCGACTCGTCGGCGGTGGCGAACATGTCCGCGTTCGGCTCCTCGTCGCCCTTGAAGTCGGGCAGCGGCTCGCTGTGCGGCCGGTCGAACGTGTCGCAGAGATAACCCAGCTCCACACCGGTGACGTGCTTGACCAGGCCCAGGAGATTGGTGCCGGTCGTGGTGAGGGGGCGCCGCACGTCGTACTCGCTCAGGCCGTCGAGCTTCCACAGCAGGGCGTCACGTGCGTCCTGGAGGTAGCGCAGGAGGTCCTTCTTGTGATCCTTCTCGGTCATGGGAGCAGTCTGCCGGGGCGCGGGCAGGCGCCCGATGCGTTTCGATGGAGGCGTGCGACTCGACCAGCAGGACCACCCCGGCGACCCGCTGACCGGTCTCCTCGACCAGGTGCGGCTGAGCCTGCGCGACCTCGACGACGGCGCGCCCGCCTCGTACATCCCCGAGCTGAGCCGCGTCGACCCGGACCTGTTCGGGCTCAGCCTGTGCGCCCTCGACGGGCAGGTCTACGGCAGCGGCGACACCACCGCGCCGTTCACCGTGCAGTCCGTCTCGAAGCCCTTCGTGTTCGCGCTCGCCCTCGCCGACCGCGGCCTGGAGGAGGTCCTCACCCGGGTGGGCGCCGAACCGAGCGGCGAGGCGTTCAACTCCATCCGCCTGGAGCCCGGCACCGGACGCCCGCCCAACCCGATGGTCAACGCCGGTGCCATCGTGACCACTTCACTCGTCGCGGGGGACACCCCCGGCAGCCGCTTCACCCGCATCCTCGACGGACTCGGCGCCTTCGCCGGCCGCCCCCTCGCCGTCGACGAGGCCGTCTACGCCTCGGAACGCGCCACCGGCGACCGCAACCGGGCCCTCGCCTACCTCATGCACAACGCCGGGTCCCTCACCGGCGACGTCGAGGACCAGCTCGGCGTGTACTTCCGCCAGTGCTCCGTCCTCGTCACCTGCGAGGACCTCGCCGTCATGCACGCCACCCTCGCCGCCGGAGGCCTCAACCCCGTCACCGGCGAACGCGTCGTCGCCCCGCGCCACGCCCAGCACGTCCTCGCCGTCATGGCGACCTGCGGCATGTACGACGCCTCCGGCCAGTGGATGCTCCAGGTCGGCATGCCCGCCAAGAGCGGCGTCTCCGGCGCCATCGGGGTGGCGCTGCCCGGTCAGTTCGGCATCGGGGTGTTCAGCCCGCCCCTGGAGGAGAAGGGCAACAGCGTCCGCGGCATCGCCGCCTGCCATCTGCTGTCGGACCAGTTCGGCCTCCACCTGATGCGGGCCAGCGTGCCCGAGCGCCGCCCGCTGCCGCCCCGCTCCCTGCACCCCACCCCGCTGCGCTCCCTGCGCCACCGGCCGCGCGACCAGCGCGCCGCGCTCGACGCCCACCCGGACCGCATCCGCGTCCACGTCCTGCAGGGCGACCTCGACTTCGCCACCGCCGAACAGACCCTGCGTGCCGCCCGTGAACTCGCCGCCGCCGTGCGCTGGTTCGCCCTCGACCTGACCCGCGTGGGACGCATCGAACCGGTCGCCGCCGACCTGCTGCGCGCCCTCGGCGCGGACCTGGGCCGGCGCGGGGTGCGCATGGTGCTCGCCGACCCCGACCAGCGTCAGGCCATGGCCCGCACCGCCGACGAGTTCCCCGACCTCGGGCGTGCCCTGGAGACCTGCGAGGACGCGCTGCTCGCCGACCTCGGCCTCGACGCGGACGCCCCCGTCCCGCTCGCCGACTGCGATCTGTTCGGCCGCGCCGACCCCCGGCTGCGGGCCGCCCTCACCGACGCCTTCGACACCCTGCACCTGGCGAGCGGGCAGACGGTCGACCCGCCGGAACGGAAGCTGAGCGAGCGCATCGTCCTCTGGTACGTCGAGTCCGGCCGCCTCGCGGTCTGCGCCGACACCGTCAAGACCGTGCCCACCCGGCGCACCTGGTCCGCGGGCCCCGGCGCGGCCCTGACCCCCGGCGACTTCCCGGACCGCACCGCCCGGCGCGTGCTCGCCGAGCGCGACACCGTCTGCCGCACCCTTACCGCCTCCGGCCTGCTGCGGCTGCGGGCCCGGGTGCCCGAGGCGGTCGCGTTCCTGGAGCGGGCGCCGCTGGAGGGCGCGGAGACGGTGGACCGGCCGGACGCCGGCCAGTCCGGATAGGGCCGCCAGCGGCACCGGCCGCCGGGACGGTCAGGGGGCGCGCCTGCGCCTGCGGGCCGCGACCGCCTGCGGATCGATCTCCGGCCTGGACCACGCGGCGGCCAGCGCGAGCGACTCCGCCCGCCCGTCCGCCACGTGGTCGTGGGCGAGGGCGGCCGCACGGTCCGCGGCACCGGCCGCGATCGCCTCGTACAGCTCCACGTGCTCCACGCACTGGCGCGCCGGATCCCGCTGCGCGGTGAGCCGGAACAGCCAGAGCGTGCGCGCCTCCAGCGGCCGCATCATCGTCGTCAGCAGCGGGTTCGCCGCCAGTTCCACGATGTCCGTGTGGAAACCGGCGTTCGCGGTGGCGATGGCCGCGCGGTCCCCGCTGTCCGTCGCCGAGCGCGCCGCGTCGAGCCGTGCCTTCAGGCGGGCCAGCCCCGCGGCGTCGGACCGCTCGGCCGCCAGTTGCGCCGCCAGGGACTCCAGAGATTCCCGTACGTCGAACAGGTCGCGGACGTCGGAGGGCGTGAACGGCGACACCAGGGCCCCGCGATGCGGTACCAGGACCACGAGTCCCTCCGCCTCGAGACGGCGCAGCGCCTCCCGCAGCGGGATCCGCGAGACCTCCAGCTCCGCGGCGAGGTCGCGCTCCACCAGTCGTTCGCCCGGCTGGAGTTGGGCCTCCACGATGCGCCGTCGCAGCGTGTCGTACGCATGGTCGCGCAGCGAACCGCGCCCCGCGCCCGCCGGCTGTGCCGCTGTCACCAAGGGTTTCCTCCACTCAGATCCGGCTCTCACAGTAAGCCGACCGCGGGGGAGGGTGCGCAGTGCTAACCGGCCGCTAACACGCGGGCAACACACGGCTCCCAGACTGAGGGCGCGTAACGGTATACCACTAACGGGCTCGCGGGCCCCTCCCCCTGGAGGCACCTCAGTGGCACACACCCCTCTCCGTCGGCCTGCCGCCCTCGCGGCCGGCGCCTGTCTCGCCCTGCTCACCGGATGCGGCGGCGCGTCCTCCGCCCAGGACGGGCCGAAGGACTCCGGTGACCTCAAGGTCGGCGTCCTGTTCCCCGGCTCGCTCTCCGACGACGGGTTCATGGAGTCGGCCTACCGGGGCTACCAGCGAGCCGCGAAGACGCATACGGGCAAGGTGGCGTTCAGCAAGGTCGAGCAGGTGCAGGCCGCCGACTACGAACAGGCACTCGTCCGCTTCGCCACCGGCTCCGACCTGGTGATCTCGCTCGGCGGTCAGACCGACGCCGCCGTGCGCAAGGTCGCCGCCCGCTTCCCCAAGGTCAAGTTCGCCGAGATCGGCGGCCCGGCCGACGGCAAACCGACCGCGAACCTCGCCCTCTACGACCCGCAGCAGGCACAGGCCGCCTTCCTGTCGGGTGCCGCGGCCGCACTCCTGTCGAAGAAGGACACCGTCGGTTTCGTCGGCGGCGCCGAACTGCCCGCCATCGTCAACGCGGCCCAGGAGTTCGAGCGCGGCGCCAAGGAAGCCGACGCGAAGGTGAAGGTCCTCGCACCGCAGTACGTCGGCGACTTCAACGACGCCGCCAAGGCCAAGCAGTCCGCCCTCGCCGACTACGGCGCGGGCGCCGACGTCCTCGGGCAGGTCCTCAACCTCGGCCACAAGGGCATGGCCCAGGCCGCGACCGGCCGTGGCGGAAGCCTCATCGGCGGCCCCGTCGCCCACGACTGCGGCAGCGACAAGGCCTACGCCGGATACGTCGAGACGGACATCGGCGCCGAGATCGAGTACGCCACCGACCACCTCGTGAAGGGGAACTGGAAGGCGGAGGCCGTCCACTTCGGCCTCACCTTCGAGACCCCGCACAACGACATCGTGCTGTGCGACGCCGACGCCTCGGTGAAGAAGAAGCTCGACGACCTCAAGGCGAGGATCACGTCCGGGGAGATCACCACCCGATGACCGACACGGCACCCGCACTGCGCATCACCTCACTCACCAAGTCCTACGCGGGCGTCAGCGCGTTGGACGGCGTCGACCTCGTCGTCCGGCCCGGCACCGTGCACTGCGTGCTCGGCGAGAACGGCGCCGGGAAGTCGACCCTCTGCCACGCCGTCGGCGGCTCCCTCGTCCCGGACTCGGGCACCCTGAACCTGTACGGGCAGGAGTACGCGCCGCGACGCCCGGCCGACGCGCTCGCCGCCGGGGTCGCCCTCGTCCACCAGCACTTCAGTCTCGTCGCCACACTGACCGTCGAGCAGAACCTGCGGCTGCTGCGCCTGCCCGGCCTCACGGACCGACTGGCCCGCGTCCGCGACGAGTACGGCCTCGACGTGCAACTCGACGCCGTCGTCGGCGAGTTGCCCGTCGCCGCCCGTCAACAGGTCGAGATCGTCAAGGCACTGCTGCGCCAACCGCGACTCCTGCTCCTCGACGAGCCGACCGGTGTGCTCGGCCCGGCCGAGACCGACGCGCTGCTCGCCACCTGCCGGCGCATCGCCGAGACGGGCGGCGCCGTCGTCCTCGTCACGCACAAGCTCGGCGAGGCCGTCCGCGCGGGCGACGAGGCCACCGTGCTGCGCGGCGGTCGCGTCGCGGGCGGCGGCCCCCTCGCCGAACTCGGCACGCGCCACCTGGTGCCGATGATGATCGGCCGCGCCGCCGACACCCTGGACGCGAGCCTCGCGGGAGCGGTCGGCCTGGCCGAGCCGGCGGCCGCCGCAGGCCGTGAGGCACCCCGGGGCGGGGAGGTCGCCCTACGACTGACCGACATCACGGTCCGTCGGTCCGACGGCACCCATGCCCTCGACGGGGTCGACCTCGACGTCGCCCGCGGGGAGATCGTCGGGATCGCCGGGGTCGAGGGCAACGGACAGAGCGAACTCATGGCCGTGCTCGGCGGCTCCCTCGCGCCGGCCGGCGGCAGCGTCGTGCTCGGCGGGCGGGACGTGACCCGTGACGGGCCCGCCGTCCGGACCCGGGCCGGGCTCGGCGTCGTACCGGAGGACCGTCATCACGAGGGCTGCGTACCGGAGTTGTCGGTCGCCGAGAACCTGCACCTCGGCCACCTCGGCCGCTTCCGTCGATGGGGCGTCCTCCTGGACCGGGCCGCACTGGCGCGGGCCACCGCCGATGCCGTCGCCGAGCACGGCATCCGCGCCGCGGGACCGGCCGCGCCGATGGCGTCGCTGTCCGGCGGCAACCAGCAAAAGGTCGTACTCGCACGGGAGTTGGCCCTCGACCCGCTGGTCGCCCTCGCCGCCGCCCAGCCGACCCGCGGCCTCGACATCGGTGCCGTGGACGCCGTCCACACCCGGATCCGCGAGGCGGCGGCACGTGGCGCGGGCGTCCTCCTCGTCTCCGCCGAACTGGACGAACTGCTCGCCCTGAGCGACCGCGTCCTCGTCGCGTACCGGGGGCGCCTGCTGGGCCCGGTCGACCCGCGCGACGCCAACGCCCGTGAGCGAATGGGGGAGTTGATGCTCGGCGCGACACCGGTGGAGGCGGTTCCTTGAGGGGTGCGCGCGGGGTAACCGGGTGCGTGCCGGGTGTCCGGCGGCCGGTCGGTCGTGCCGAGTGTCGAGTGCGGTGCTCGGTCTGCCGTCTGCCCCCGGTCGCTCCATCCGGCACCCGGGGTCCGTCCCGCCGCCGTGCCACGCCCCGACCGCCCCGTCGCACTCCGTCTCGCGCGGCGGCCCCACGTCCAGCCGCACCGTCCGCCCCGTTCCGCATCCTGACCGCTCGAGGAACTCCATGACCGCCACCACCACCGCGTCCCCACCGGACCGCCGCCGTCCCGCCCCACGCCCCGCCGACCTCGTCCGGCACCCCGTGTCCGTCGCCGTCCTGGCCGCCGTGCTCGCCCTCGGCGCCGGGATCCTGCTCGTCGTCGCGGCCGGGGCCGATCCGGCCACCGCCTGGGCCGCGCTCGACGAGGGCATGTTCGGGTCGTCGTACGCCATCGGCAGTTCCCTGAACTCCGCCGCCGTCCTGGCCCTGATCGCCACCGGGTTCACCGTCGCGCACCGGGCCGGACTCGTGAACGTCGGCGGAGAGGGGCAGTTGTGCGCGGGCGGCACCGCCGCGGCCGCCACCGGACTCGCCCTGCCCGCCGCCGTGCCCGGGGCGCTCGGCGTCCCCCTCGTGCTGCTCGCGGGCTTCCTCGGCGGCGCCGCCTGGGCGGGCATCGCCGCCTGGCTCAAGGTGCGGCGCGGTACCAGCGAGGTCATCACGACCCTGCTGCTCAACTTCGTCGGCATCGGGCTCGTCTCCGTCGCCGTTCACGAGGAGGCCCTGCTGCGCCAGCCGGTGACCTCGTCGGAGACGCTGCCGCAGTCCGCTCCGCTGCCCGCCGGCGCCCAACTGCCCCTGATCGGCGGGCCCGAGTCGCCGGCCACGGCCGTCGTCGTCATCGCCGCCGTCCTCGCCCTCGGTGTCGGCGTCGTGCTGCGGCACACCGCGACCGGGGTGCGGCTCCGCTCGATCGGGCACTCGCCCGCCGCCTCCGCCCGGCTCGGACTCCCCGTCGCCCGCCTGGAGGGCGGCTCGCTGGCCTTCGCGGGCGGACTCGCCGGACTCGCGGGCGCGGCACTGATCGCCACCGCCCCGTACGTGCTCGCCGAACACTTCTCGTCCGGCTACGGATTCTCCGGCCTCGTCGTCGGGCTGCTCGCCCGCGGTTCGCTGACCGCCGTCGCCGCCGCGAGCCTGCTGTTCGGCTTCCTCACCAGCGGCGGCATCAACCTCCAACTCGCCGCCCAGGTACCGGCGTCGACCGTACAGATCGTGCAGAGCCTGCTCGTCCTGTTCATCGCCGCCGCCATGCTGCTCACCCACCGCCGCACCAGGAGCACCTCATGAGCGCCGTCGTCGACGAACTCGCCTCCGGCGGCGTCCGGATGGCGCTGCCCCTGCTGCTCGCCTCCTCCGGCGAACTCCTCAGCGAACGCGCGGGCGTCCTGAACCTCTCCGTCGAGGGCATGATGCTCACCGGCGCCTTCGCGGGCGCGGCCGGAGCCCACGCCTCCGGCAGCGCGGGCGTCGGGGTCCTCACGGCGCTCGCCGCGGGCCTCCTGTTCGCCGCGCTGCAGGCGCTGCTCAGCGTCACCCTGCGCGCCGACCAGATCGTCACCGGCATCACCGCCAACGCCCTCGCCCTCGGCGCGACGACCTACGGCTCCCGCCTCCTGTTCGGCGACGGCGCCCAGGAGAACGCGCTGCCCGGCTTCGACCCGCTGCCGCTGCCCGGGCTGCACGCCATCCCCGTACTCGGACCCGCCCTCTTCGAGCAGACGCTCCTCGGGTACGCGGCGTTCGCCGTCGCGGCGGTCCTCGCCCTCACCCTGAGTCGCCGCACGACCTGGGGACTCGCCGTCGACGCCGTCGGCGAGGACGCGCTCACCGCCGACCGGTGCGGGCTGCCCGTCCGCAGGATCCGGTACGCCGTCGTGCTGCTCACCGGCGCCACATCCGCCCTCGCGGGTGCCCACCTCGCCCTCTCCGAAGTGCACGCCTTCAGCGACAACATCACCGGCGGCATCGGCTACCTCGCGGTCGTCGCCGTGATCGCGGGCCGCTGGCGCGCCTGGCCGACCCTGCTCGCCTGCCTCGTCTTCGGCCTCGCCCAGTCGCTCCAGTTCGCGGCCCCCGCCATCGGCCTCCACGTCTCCGCGCCCCTGCTGGTCACCCTCCCGTACGTGTTCGCGCTCCTCGCGGTGAGCGGCCTGGTGGGACGCAGCCGGGCTCCGTCCGGGCTCACCGTGCCGTTCGTACGCGGCAGTTGACCTGCGCCCGCCGACACACACCCCCACACACCCGCCGCCGCACCCGCACGTCTGGAGTACCCGCGCCCATGACCCTGATCCTCACCCGCTCCACCATCCGCGCCCTGCTGGCCGACCAGGTCGAGGCGGTGGAGGCGGCCGTGGCCCGCGCCCACCGGGACCTCGCCCTCGGCAGAGCGGTGCTGCCCGCCCCGCCCGCACTGCGACCACCGGGCGGCGACGGCACGTTCCTCGCCATGGCCGCCGCCTCCGCCCCCGACGGCCTCGCCACCGTCAAGCTCCTCGCGGACCTCCCCGGAAACCGGGAACGCGGCCTGCCCGTCCAGCGGTCCGCGGTCCTCGCCGTGGACACCGCCACCGGCGTCTGCCACGCCCTCCTCGACGGAGCCGAACTCACCCGCGTCCGCACCGCCGCCGCCACCGCCGTGGCCACCCGCGCCCTGGCCCGCGCCGACGCCACCACCCTCGGCCTCGTCGGCACCGGACCGCTGGCCCGCGCGCACGTCAGGGCCCTGCTGCCCGGCCGACCCTACGAGCAGGTCGTGCTGTGGGGACGCACCCCGTCCCGCGCCCACGACCTGGCCGCCTGGATCACCGCCGAACTCGGCCTCGCCGCGAAGGTGTTGGACGGTCCACGGGCCGTCACCGAAGCGTCCGACGTACTGTGCACCCTCACCCCGTCCCGCGAACCCGTCGTCGAGGGAGCCTGGCTGACACCCGGTCAGCACATCAACGCTGTCGGCGCCCCGCCCCGACCCGACCACCGCGAACTCGACACGGCGGCGGTCGTGCGCTGCCGCATCGTCGTCGACGCCTACGAAACGGCCCGCACCAAGTCGGGCGAGGTCCTGATCCCGCTCGCCGAAGGCGCCCTGCGCGAGGACGACTTCCGCACCGAACTCGGCGCCGTCCTCGCGGGCGCCGCGCCGGGCCGCACCGCCGACACCGACCTGACCCTGTTCGACTCCGTGGGCGTCGGCCTCCAGGACCTCGCCGTGACCCGCCTGCTCACCGACCTCGCCGAGGAGCGTGGCCTCGGCACTCGCATCGATCTCGGATCCTGACGGCCGCCCGCGCCGCCTCCATAATGACCGCGTGACCGTATCCCCAGACACCAACTCCCCTTCCACCGAACGCGTTTCGGTGGTCGTCGTCGGAGCGGGCCCGGCCGGGCTCACCGTCGGGAACATCCTGCGCGCGGCCGGCGTCGACTGCGTGGTCCTGGAGTGCGAGACCCGCGAGTTCATCGAGCGCAGGCCGCGCGCGGGCGTCATCGAGGAATGGGCGGTGCACGCCCTCGACCGCCGCGGCCTCGCCACCACCCTGCTCGCGCGCGCCGAACGGCACACCGCCTGCGCCTTCCGCTTCGAGGGCGAACAACACCGCTTCGAATACCGGGAGGTGACGGGAAGTCACCACTTCGTGTACCCGCAGCCGCTGCTCGTCACCGACCTGGTGCGCGAGTACGCCGACGTGCGCGGCGGCGACATCCGCTTCGGCGTGCGCGACGTGGAACCGCACGCCGTCGAGTCCGACCGGCCCGCCGTCTCCTACACCTGCCCCGACACCGGCCGGCGGCGCCTGCTGCGCTGCGACTACATCGCCGGCTGCGACGGGGCGCGCGGCGTGAGCCGTGCCGTGCTGCCCGAGGACCGGGTCCGCGTCGCCCGGCACGACTACGGCATCGGCTGGCTGGCCCTGCTCGCCGAGGCCCCGCCCTCGTCCGACTGCGTGCTGTTCGGCGTCCACGCGGACGGCTTCGCCGGACAGATGCCGCGCAGCCCCGAGGTCACGCGCTACTACCTGCAGTGCCCGCCCGGCGACGACCCGGACAACTGGCCGCACGACCGCGTCTGGACCCAGTTGCGCCGCCGCCTCGCCGCCACCGGGGCCGCGCCCCTGACCGAGGGACGCCTCACCGAGAAACGCGTCCTCGACATGCACGACTACGTCGTCGAGCCGATGGCCGTCGGACGGCTCTTCCTCGCCGGTGACGCCGCCCACCTCGTCGCGCCCATCGCGGCCAAGGGCATGAACCTGGCCCTGCACGACGCCTTCCTGCTCGGCGACGCACTCGCCGCCCGCCTCACCGGCGCCGACCCGAATGGCCGTGCCCTCGCCGACTACTCGCAGGCCTGCCTGCGCCGGGTCTGGGACTACCAGGAGTTCTCCCAGTGGCTGTCGGAGGTGTACCACGGCGCGGCGGCGGGGGACCCGTTCCGCACCGGCACCAGCCTGGCCCGGCTGCGCCGCCTGTTCACCTCGCGACAGGCCGCCGCCGCGTTCGCCGAGCAGTACCTGGGCACGGCCGAGCGCTACTGACCCTCCCTGCGTCGCCGCGCGGGGGCGGCACCCGGCCATTATCGTGGCCGAGCAGTACACCGGAGAGTCAAATGGGCCCTGCACACGAGCCGGACATCGGACTGGAAGAGCGCCTGCGCCTCACCGGCATGGGCAGCTTCGACTGGGACCTCGAGGACGGCATGCTCCGCCTCGACGACAACTGCCTTGCCGTGCTCGACCTGTCCCCGGAGGACTTCCGGGGCACCGTGGCGTCCCTGCGGCCGCGCATCCCGCCCGAGGAGGTGCTGCGAGTCACCGCTGTCGTCAACGAGGCGATCGCGACCGGCAGCGAGACCTACGGCGCGTATTTCCAGATCAGCCTCAGCGACGGCACAGCCCGCCTGACGCACGTCTCAGGGCGCCTTCTGCGTGATGCGGGTGGCCGGGCCGTTCGCGTCGTGGGCGTCCTGCGCGCGGCCCCGCACGAGCCGGCCGAGCTGGCCGGCCTGGACGGGGTGGACGCGAAGCGCCGCCGCGTCGCCCTCATGGTCCAGGGCACCACCGAGGCGCTGTCACGCGCTGTGACCGTCGACGATGTCGTGGCCGTGCTCTCGGGCGCGAGCGGCCTCGACCGGTTCGCCGCGGACGGACTCGTCCTCGGCCTGGTCGAGGGGGACGACCTGAAGCTGATCGCCCTGGTGGGGCAGTCGATGCAGGCCCTCGACGAGCTCAAGCTGCACCAGATCGACGAGTCCCTGCCGCTCGCCGAGGTCGTCGTCAACCGGCGGCCCCGCTTCGTCGAGGATCTGCCCGACCTCGCCCACCGGTTCACCCGTCTGGGCCCCTACATCGACCGGTTGAAGCTGGACTCCGCCGCGTTCCTGCCGTTGGTCGCGCAGGACCGTGCCATCGGCGGGCTCGCCCTGTTCTACCGCGGACGCCGGGAGTTCACCGACGCCGACCGCAACCTGTGCATCGGCCTGTCGGGCATCGTCGCCCAGTCCCTCCAGCGGGCCATCCTCTTCGACGAGGAACGCGACCTGGCCCGCAGTCTCCAGGCCACGATGCTGCCCAAGAGCGTCCCCCAGGTCCCGGACACCGAGCTCGCGGTCCGCTACCACGCCGCCTGGGGCGGACGGCAGGTAGGCGGCGACTTCTACGACGTCATCGTGCTGCCGCGCGGCCGCGTCGGTATCGTCGTCGGCGATGTCCAGGGGCACGACACCCACGCGGCCGCGATCATGGGCCAACTGCGCATCGCACTGCGGGCGTTCGCGGGCGAGGGGCACCCGCCGTCCGCGGTGCTCTCGCGTGCCTCACGGTTCCTCGCCGAACTGGACACGGAACGGTTCGCGACCTGCACGTACGCCCAGTTCGACCCGGCCACCGGCATCGTCCGCGCCGTCCGCGCCGGGCATCTGCCCCCGCTCGTGCGGCACATCGACGGCCGGGTCGGCATCCCCCGGCTGCGCGGCGGCCTGCCGCTCGGGCTGGCCACCGAGTTCGAGCAGGACGACTTCCCCGAGACCCGGCTCGACCTCGTACCCGGCGAGACCCTGGTGCTGTGCACCGACGGACTGGTGGAGGAGCCCGGCGTCGACGTCGACGCCGGGATGAGAGCCCTCGCCGACGCGCTGAGCGCGGGCCCGCCCACGGCCGAGGAGGTCGCCGACCACCTCTCCCGGTCCCTGTGGGAGAAGTGGGGCAGCGGGGACGACGTCGCCCTGCTCGTCCTGCGCCGCGTCCCCGACTCGGGCACCGCGCAGGCGCCCCGCATCCACCGCTACATCCACCAGGCCGACCCGGAGGGGCTCGCCGACGCCCGGGCCGCGCTGCGCGAACACCTCACCGCCTGGGGGCTCGGTGTCATGGCCGACGACATCGAGGTCGCCGCCGGCGAACTGCTCGGCAACGTCCTCGTGCACACCGAGGGCGGTGCCGTGCTGACCCTGGAAGTGATCACCGGTCCGCCGCGCGCGGTCCGGCTGTGGGTCAAGGACCGCTCCAGCGCCCGCCCCCACCGGCGCACCCCGGGGGAGACGGCGACCTCCGGACGCGGGATGCTGCTGGTGGAGGCGCTGGCCTCCCGCTGGGGCGTCGAGCCGCGCGGTGAGGGCAAGGCGGTGTGGTGCGACTTCACCGTGCCGGACGGCTGACGGGCGCCCTCCGCGTCAGCGGAGCTTGTCGACGGCCGTCACCGTCGTCTTCTTGAAGTCGGCCACCTGCGCGTGCGCGAAGGTGCCCATCTGCCCCCACTGGACGACGGTCACGATCCTGCCGTCCCGGCCCACCGAGAACAGGTTGATGTCGGAGGCGCCCCACGAGGCCTCGGTGTGCACGCCGTAGACGTGCGCGCCCTCCTCGACGGACAGTTTCCCGTAGTACTTCTGCTCCGCTGTGATCTCGGGGTCCTGCGCCATCACATCCTGCGCGCAGCTGTCGAGGTGCCGGCGCAGCAGCGCGGCGAACTCCTTGGCCGCCGCCGCGTCCCGCTCGACGACGGTCACCTGCAGCGCGCCGGTGTCGTAATCGGTGCGGAAGACACGGTGCACCGACGTCGACGGCAGGGCGTCCCCCACGCACATCGGCAGCGGGTCCGGCTGCCCGGCCGTGACCGGCCCGGCGTGCCAGGCCGACGCCGGGTGCGGCGGCAGCTGGGACGCGGACAGGAAGCGGGGCGTGTCGGCCGCCGACGCCGGGGCGGCCAGTGCCGCCACCGCCGCGACGGCCGCGGTCGCACCCGACGCCGACAGCGCGCGGTTCACTCGTACGTTCATGATGGTCATCCCCCGTGTAGGTCGATCCGCCGGTCGTGCGGACCGTACGACGTGCCCGGCCCGCACGGCGGTGGACGCTCCGGCACCGTCACCCGCCCGGTCCCGGCGTCTCCCGCCTCACCTCTTACGACCCGTGATCCGCCACGCCCGTTGCCCCCGCGTTTGTCACAGAACTGTCCCCGATGTCGCCGCGGGGGCCAGGGCGATGAGCCGGTCGGTGTGCCGGGCGCCGCTCTCGGCCGCGATCTCGTCGAGGGTCTGGGCGTCGCGGACGGGCGCGCACCGCACCTCGCCGTGGGCGTCGCAGGCGTACCCGTGCACGCCGGGGCGGGGCAGGCTGTTGTAGGCCCATGGGGTCGAGAAGTAGTAGGCGCCCGTGTCGCGCAGCACGACGAAGTCGCCCTCCGTCAGCGGCGGCAACTCCCGCGCCTCGGCGACGACATCGCCCGCGAAGCAGCACGGCCCCGCGACGTCCTGGGGCACGGGGGTACCCTCCTTCGGCCGGCCCTGCGGGTCGAAGGCGCCGACGCGCAGCGGCCAGGCGCCCGGCATCAGCACCGTACGGGTCGCCGTCTGCGCGCCCGCGTGCGTCACCGCGATCCGGCGGCCCCCGGACTCCTTCGCGTACTCCACGCGGGCCGCGATGAAGCCGTTCTTGGCGAGCAGTGACCGCCCGAACTCCGTGACCAGGCCGTACCGCCCGTCGAACAGGCCGGGTTCCGCGGCGCGCAGGGCCCGCGTGTAGTCCTCGTACGTGGGACGCACCGCGTCGTCGGCGAAGTTCACGGGCAGACCGCCGCCGATGTCGAGGCTGGTGACCTGTCGTCTGCCGACCGTCGCGTTGATCTCCTCCGCGAGGCGGTACGTCTCCGCGATGCCCTCGGCGATCAGCTCCAACGGGCAGCCCTGCGAGCCGACATGGGCGTGCAGCCGCGTCAGCCACGGCCGCTCCGCGAACGCCCGCACGACGCGCTCGCGCCCGCCCGCGTCGCGCAGCGCCACCCCGAACTTGGACGTGGCCGTGGCCGTACTCATCGCGCCGATCGCACCGGAGCCGACCTGCGGATTGACGCGCAGCCCGATCACGGAGGCGCTGCCGGCCGGGCGCAGCGCGTCGATGCGCTCCAGCTCGTCGAGGTTGTCGGCGTTGAGGGCCACACCGAGGGCGAGCGCCTCGGCGATCTCCTCGCGGGTCTTCGCGGGGGAGTCCAGCACGATCCGGTCCGGGGCGCAGCCGGCGTCCAGGGCAAGACGCAGCTCACCGGGGCTCGCCACCTCGCAGCCCATGCCGAGGTCGGTGAGCAGCCGCAGCACCGGGATCAGCGACGACGCCTTGACGGCGAAGGTGTGCAGCACGTCGGGGACGGCGGCGAACGCGGTGTGCAGAGCGGCGACGGACGCGCGGATGCCGTCGGTGTCGAGGAACCCGGCCACGGGCTGCTCGGTGCCGACCAGCCCCCGGTCGATCGCGTGCCGCAGCACGGCGGCGACGCGCGCCTCGGTCGCGCGGAGGTCTTGGCGGGTGTCGTGGTCCAGAGTCACGGGGCGGCCTTCGTCGCGGGAACGGGGGAGTGCCACGAGCCTCGCCTCCTCCGCGCGCCCACGTCTTCGTACCCCGGGCCAAAGGGGTGGCGGTTATTTGTCCGCCGGTCCGAACACCGTCATGAAGCGCATCAAATCGGTTCGCCGCCGGAGATGTCGTCCGACGTGGTGAGCCGCATCGCGAGGGTGACGATCAGGCGCGTGTCCGGATCGTCGAGGTCGAGGCCGAAGCGCTCCCGGACCCGCTTGAGCCGGTACCGCAGCGTGTTCGGGTGCAGGACCAGGCGCCGCGCCGCGCGCGGGACGTCGCCCGCCGCGTCGAGGTAGGCGGTGAGCGAGCGGACCAGTTCGCCGCCGGTGGCCAGGTCGGCCGCGACCATGTCGTGCACCGGCCCGCCGTGCCGCTCCCACAGCGGACGGACCGCGTCCAGGACGCGGAGCACCGCCACGCTCTGGCGGACGTCCGCGGCACCCGCGTGCCGCGCGGGCGGCTCACCGGCGGCACGCGACTCGCGCTCCCGCAGCGCGCGCACGACGAGCCGGGCCTCCTCGGCCGAGGAAACCGCGTCCAGCGGCGAGGCCACCACCGGTCCCGCGCCGACCCAGACGCGCGGTGCGTCGGGCAGCGCGGCCGCCAGTGCGGCGAGGTCGCGGGCGAGCCAGGCGGCGTCCCGGTCCTGCCCGTCGGGCACCGGCAGCAGCACGGTGAGCCGGTGACTCTCGCGCACACAACGCGCCGCGGACCGATGCGCCCGAGACTGCAGCGCGAGCGCCTGGAAGGTGCGCTCGGGGAACGGTGCGGCGGAGTCCTCCTGCGCGGCGACGAGCACCGCACAGGGCGTCTCAGGGGTGAGCCCGAGCGACCACATGTGGGAGCTCCGGTCGCCCTCGCCCGCCAGCAGCCCGCGCAGGGCGTGCTCCTCGCGTCGCCGGTCGGAACCGACGCGCAAGCGGTGCTGGAGGAGATACGGCACGGCGACCTCAGCGGCCCGCCGCAACGCCTCCGGCGCCTCGGGCGCGAAACTCCCCCCGTCGGCCGCCGCCCAGATCGAGCCCAGCATCTCGCCGCCGCTGCGGATCGCCACGATGAGCCGCTCGGGATCGTCTCCGTCCGCCGCCCGGTGGATCACATCGCGCGCACTCCACAGGGCGCGCACCAGGCCGGCCCGCCGCAACTCGGCCACGCGCCAGTCCGGCACCTTCCCGCCGAGGATCGTCGACCGGCGTACGGGGTCGGCGTCCGGGCCGGTCGCGGAGTGCGCGAGCACCCGGAAGCGCGTGTCCTCGACGGTGATGGAGGCGCCGCAGTGCCGCGCGACCTCGGCGGCGAGGACGGCGAGCCCGCCGCCCGCGATGTCGCCGACGAGCCGCTCGCCGGTCCCCAGCGCCGCGTACGCGCAGGCGGACCGGAGCAGTTCGACGGCGTCCGCCCAGTCCGCCCACCCGGCCCGCACCAGCAGGGCGAGGCCCGTCTCCCGCGCCGCCGCGACGATCTCCTCCGCCGGTGAACCCTCGCCGTCGTCCCTGAGCACGAGGGCGCTGGCGCCCCGCCGGGCCACCTCGCGCACCCGCTCGGCCCCGGCGTTCGCGTCCGAGGTGAGCCCCACGCCCAGCACGACGTGCCCCTGGTGCGGCCGGGTGGCGTCCTCGTCGCCGATCACCACACCGCGGACCGGGACGTCGGACCCGGACGGGGCGAGGACGAGACGCAGCACGCCGTCCTCGTCGTAGGCGAGGACCTGGCGCAGCGTGGCGTCCTGAGGCGCGTCCCGGGTCGGCTCGGTCATCCGAGCAGCGTACGAAGCGCGCCCCTGGTCGAACGGCCCGGGGTGGCTGTGACTTTAGCCCTTAAAACTTAGCAAAGTGAATATTTGGTGCATAAGCGGGCATTCCATGATGGGTGCGCTCGGGGCGCACGGTCAGACGCAAGAGGTGCGGGGGCGGGCGCATGAAAGGGAAGAGGCGGTCCCGTGGCGAGTGAGATGGTCGTCCCAGGAGCAGGTCCACACGGATCCGGCGGTGTGCCGTCGGCTGTCGTGCGGGACCGCGCGCCCCTGCGGGTGTACGCGGTCCTTGCCGCGCTGGCGGCCGTGTACGTCGTCGTGCCCGTGCTCCGGGCGGCCGCCAGGCCCGCGCTCGTCCGGGAACTCGGCGTCGGCCGCGAGGCCATCGCCCTCGCCGACGTGCTCGGCGCCGTCGGCGGCATCGTGGCGCTCTTCGTCACGGGCCGCGCGGGCGACCGGCTCGGCAGGCGCCGGGTGCTCGTCTGGGCGCTGGGCGTGCTCGGCGCCGGATCCCTGTTCGTCGCCCTCGTGGCGCATCCGTCCGCGTACGTCGTCGGACGCGTCGTGGTGACCATGGCCGCCTCCGCCGTCTTCGTGACCTGCCTCGCCTTCCTGCCCTCCCTGTCGCTGCCCGGACAGCTGCGCCGGATCATGGGGACCTGGCTCGCCGTCATGTCGCTGACCTTCCTCGGCATCACCGTCACCGCCTCCGCGATCGTGGCGACCCTGGGCTGGCGCGCTGTCTCGCTGGTCTTCGCCGCGCTCGCCGTCGTGGGCATCGTCTCGGTACGGCGGATCGTGCCCGAGACGCCCGCCGCCGGCGCCTCGACCCGCCTCGACGTGCTCTTCTCGGGCTGCCTGGCCGCGGCGGCCCTGCTGGCCGCCGCTCTCTATCTCGCGCCCGTGCGGGGCTGGTCCGACCCCTGGGTGCTCGTACTGCTCGCCGCCTCGCCGTGCGCCGTGGCGGGCGGACTGCTGAGCTCCCGGGGCCGCCGCCACGCCCTCGGTGCCTCGCTGCGGTCGCCCGGCACGGCACTCGCCACCGGGGTCATCGTCGGCTTCACGCAGATCATCGTCGCCGTCGCCCTGCCCACCCTGGTCGCCACGGGCGGCGGCACGGCCACGCAGGGCATGCTGGCCGTCGCCGCGTTCGGTCTCGGCGGCGCCGCCGCCTGTCTGCTCGCCCGGCACACCCCCTTCACCCCGCTGACGGGCTGCTCGCTCGGCCTTCCCCTGGCCGCGGTGGGCCTCGCCCTGCTGCACGCCGTCCCCATGGGCGCCGGCCCCGCGACGGCCATGTGCTGCGCGATGTCCGCCCTCGTCGGATTCGGCATCATGACGGCCCAGACCCCGCAGATGGCGGTGTTCCTCGCCGCGCTGCCCCACTCCCGCCTGGGCGCCTTCTCCGCGCTCCACCCCACCGCGGTCGCGCTGGGCATCGCCGCGGCCCAGGCCATGCCCAGCACCTCCGTCCTGCGCGGCGACACGCTGCCCCTCGACATGGAGCAGCTGCTGTGGGTCGCCGTCGCCGTCGTCGCCAGCGCGGCCCTCGTCGTCGGCCGGCCCGCCGTCGCCCTCGCCGTCGCGGGCGTCGCCGGCCTGGAGCACCTGCTGATCCGCGGCCTCGCCGGACCCGAGCTGGCGGCGCGACCCGTCGCCGTCGGCACCGTCCTCGCCGTCGGCGCCCTCGCCGGCGTGCTCACCTTCCTGCGCCGCCAGCAGACAGAACGGCACACCCGCGTCCAGCAGGCCGCGGGCGCACTCCAGCACGCGGTGCTGCACCCCATTCCGGCCCGGCTCGGCCGGCTGCGGCTGGCCGGCCTGTACCGGCCCGCCACCGCAGGCACCGGGATCGGCGGCGACTTCCTCGAAGCCGTCGACACGCCCTTCGGCACCCGCATCCTCGTCGGCGACGTCCGCGGCAAGGGCATGCAGGCGGTGCAGACCGTCACCGACGTCCTCGGCGCCTTCCGCAGCCAGGCGCACGAGGTCGAGGACCTCGGCGAACTCGCCGCCCGCCTCGACCGCCAGCTCGTCCGCGCCGCGGGCGCCCGCGACGACGAGGAACTGTTCGCCACGGCCCTCCTCCTCCAGCACGGCACCGCGGGCGACGCGGTCGAACTGGTCAACTGCGGGCACCTCGCCCCCCTCGCCGTCTCCGGGCGGCAGGTGCGGGAGATCACCGTGCCCGCCCTGCTGCCGCTCGGCTTCGGCCTCCTCGGCGACGACAGCCCCCGGCCCGCCACGGTCCCTCTCGACCCCGAGGAGACCCTCCTGCTGCACACCGACGGACTCAGCGAGGCCCGCAACTCGTCCGGCGAGTTCTATCCCCTCGCCGAACGCCTGCAGGTGGCGACGGGCACCGAACCGGGCGCCCTGGTGACCCACCTCGACCGGGACGTCCACGACTGGACCCATCACCTGACCGACGACATCGCCGTCGTCGCCCTCACCCACGAGGAGGCGCCGACCGTCACCGCGCCGCGCGCCGAGGACGCGAGCCTGTCCGTCGTCTGACGACCCGTCATTGTCAGTGGCACCAGGCAGGATGAACAGCATGACGACGACTTCTGCCGTTCCTTCGCCTCCTTCAGCGCTGTCCGATTCCGCCGCCTACACCCAGGCCGTGCGGGACGCGCGCGCCGCTGCCGCCGCGTACTACGAAGGCGGCACCTCCGCCCTGGACGACGACGCCTACGACCGGCTCGTGCGGGCGATCACGGTGTACGAGACGGAGCACCCCGAGGAGGTGCTGCCCGACTCGCCCACGGGCAAGGTGGCGGGTGGCGCGGTCGAGGGCGACGTCGCGCACACGGTGCCCATGCTCAGCCTGGACAACGTTTTCTCCGGCGAGGAGTTCACCACCTGGGCCGCGTCGCTGGAGCGCCGGATCGGCCGCGACGTCACGTGCTGGAACGTATCGCCGAAGCTGGACGGCCTCGCCATCGCGGCCCGCTACCAGGACGGCCGTCTCGCCCGGCTCGTCACGCGCGGCGACGGCACGGCGGGCGAGGACGTCTCGCACGCCATCGGCACGATCGAGGGCCTGCCCGACCGGCTCACCGAAGCGGTCACCCTGGAGGTGCGGGGCGAGATCCTCATGACGGGCGCCCAGTTCGAGTACGCCAACGAAGTGCGCACCGAACACGGCGGCGACCCCTTCGCCAACCCGCGCAACGCGGCGGCCGGCACCCTGCGCGCCAAGGACCGGGCCTACACGGTCCCGATGACCTTCTTCGGGTACGGTCTGCTCCCGCTGCCCGACACCGACCCCGCGCTCGCCGCCGAACTCGGCGAGGGCGCGCACGGCGCCCTCATGGACCGCACCGCGGTCTGGGGTGTGAACACCCCGGCGAGCACCCAGGTGCCCGCGGTCGTCGTCACCTCCGTCGATCAGGTCGTGGAGCGCGTCGAGCAGATCGCCGCGCTCCGCGCCGAGCTGCCGTTCGGCATCGACGGCATCGTCGTCAGAGCCGACCTCGCCGCCGACCGGCAGGCGGCGGGCGAGGGATCGCGGGCGCCGCGCTGGGCGGTCGCGTTCAAGCTCCCGGCCGTCGAGAAGATCACCAAGCTGCTCGACGTCGAGTGGAACGTGGGACGCACCGGCATCATCGCCCCGCGCGCCGTCCTCGAACCGGTCGAGATCGACGGCTCCACGGTCACGTACGCCACCCTGCACAACCCGGCCGACATCACCCGCCGCGGCCTGCTCCTCGGCGACCAGGTGATGGTCTACAAGGCGGGCGACATCATCCCGCGCATCGAGGCGCCCGTCGCGCACCTGCGCACCGGCGACGAGAAGGAGATCGTCTTCCCCGCCGTGTGCCCGCAATGCGGCTCGGGCATCGACACGAGCGAACAGCGCTGGCGGTGCGAGCGCGGCCGCAACTGCCACCTGGTCGCCTCGATCACGTACGCGGCCGGGCGCGACCAGCTCGACATCGAGGGCCTCGGCCACTCCCGAGTCGTCCAGCTCGTCGAGGCGGGCCTGGTCACCGCCCTGCCCGACCTCTTCGACCGGCTGACCCGCGAGCAGCTGCTCGGCCTGGAGCGGATGGGGGAGACCAGCACCGACAACCTGATGGCGGCGCTCCAGGCGGCGAGATCCCAGCCGCTGTCGCGGGTGCTGTGCGCCCTGGGCGTGCGCGGCACCGGCCGTTCCATGTCCCGCCGCATCGCCCGGTACTTCGCGACGATGGACGGGATCCGCGCCGCGGACGCGGAGGCGATGCAGCGGGTCGACGGCATCGGCGCGGAGAGGGCCCCGGTCATCGTGGCCGAACTCGCCGAGCTCGCCGACCAGATCGACCGGCTCGCGGCGGCCGGGCTGAGCATGACCGAACCCGGCGCCACACCGCCCGCCGCCGAGGACGACCAGGAGACCGGCGAGTCCGGAGAGACCGCGGACGCCGGACCGCTCGCGGGCCTGAAGGTCGTGGTGACCGGCGCGATGACCGGCCCCCTGGAACAGCTCTCCCGCAACCAGATGAACGAGCTGATCGAGCGGGCCGGCGGCAAGTCCTCGGGCAGCGTCTCCAAGAACACGAGCCTGGTCGTCGCGGGCGAGGGCGCCGGATCCAAACGGGCCAAGGCCGAGAGCCTCGGCGTCCGGCTGGCCACCCCGGACGAGTTCGCGGCGATGGTCGCCGACTTCCTCGACTGACCGGAGCGCGGAGAGGCGGAGCCGCGTCCGGCTCCGTCTCGCTCTTCAGGTCCTAGGTCGTGTCCGCAAAGTCCCTCCGTCCGCCCGGAGGGCGGCCCTGCGGCGTCAATGGGGTCTCCCCTGCTCGAACGGAGTTGAGAGCTTGGGGAAGCGTGCCAGGCGTCGCGGGGCGGGAGGGACTTTGCGGACACGACCTCCCCGGACAGAACACCTAGGGCAGGATCGAGTCCACGTATCCGCCGTCCACGCGCAGCGCCCCGCCCGTCGTGGCGCTCGCCTGGGCGGAGGCGAGATAGACGACCATGTTCGCGATCTCCTCGGGCTCGATGAGCCGCTGGAGCAGCGACTGCGGCCGGTACTCGCGCATGAAGGCGCGCTGGGCCTCGTCCCAGGGCAGCTCGCGGTCGACCAGGCCGTACACGAAGTCCTCCACGCCGCCGGTGTGGGTCGGGCCCGCGATGACCGAGTTGACGGTCACGCCGGTGCCGGCCGCCTGTTTCGCGAAGCCGCGCGTGACCGCGAGCAGCGCCGTCTTGGACATGCCGTAGTGGATCATCTCGGCGGGGATCACCACGGCCGAGTCGCTGGCGATGTTCTGCACCCGGCCCCAGCCACGCTCCGTCATGCCCGGCAGGTACTGCCGGATCATCCGGACCGCGGCCAGCACGTTCACCTCGAAGTAGCGGCGCCATTCGTCGTCGCTGATCTCCAGCGGGTCGGCGGAGTCGAAGATGCCCAGGTTGTTGACCAGGATGTCGACCCGCGGCAAGGCCTCGGCCGCGCGCAGTGCGCCCTCCTCGGTGGTCACGTCGGCCACCACCGGCACCAGCTCCGCGCCGGGCACGTCGCCGCCGATCCGGCCGACGGCCTCGTCGACCCGTTGCCCCGTACGACCGTTGATCCCGACCCGGGCCCCGGCCCGCGCCAGGCCCGTGGCGATCGCTGCCCCGATGCCCTGGGTGGAACCGGTGACCAGCGCGGTACGTCCTGTCAGATCGATCTGCATGCGGGCGAGCTCCTCACGGATGGCGATGTTGTGCGTGCCAGCCCTACCCGCCCGGCGGCGAACACACCGGTGAGGGTGCGCCGTCGGAGTGGTGCGGCCGAGCGCGGCCCGGCATCCGTGATCGGCTGCGGGAGCGCTCCCATGCTGGCATCGTGCGGCGCATGGAGAACACACCCTTCGTCCGTGCCTACCGCCCGTCCGACCACGAAGCACTCGGCCACATATGCGTCATGACGGCTCATCAGGGCGGCGACTCGTCCTCTCTCTACCCCGACCACGAACTGATGCCGTCGATCTTCGCCCACCCCTATGCGCGGTTGGAGCCCGACTTCGCCTTCGTCCTGGACGACGGCGCGGGAACCGCCGTCGGCTACGTACTCGGGGTCCCGGACACCGCCGCGTTCGCCAAGCGGTTCCGCGCGGAATGGCTCCCGGACGTCGCGGACCGCTACCCGGCCCCCGCGGGTCCGCCCCGCACGCCGAGCGAGGAGATGATCGGGCTGCTGCACACCCCCGAACGCATGGTGCGCGACGAACTGGCCGCATTCCCCGCCCACTTGCACATCGACCTGCTGCCGCCCTGGCAGGGGCGGGGTCATGGCCGCGCCCTGATGGACACCCTCCTGGGCGCGCTCCACCGGCAGCACGTGCCGGCCGTCCACCTGTGCATGGTGCGGGAGAACACGTCGGCCAGGGCGTTCTACGACCGGCTGGGCTTCCGGCTCCTGACGGTGCGTGACCCCGCGCCGGTCTGGTACCTCGGCCGTTCCACGGACGAGGCGGGGGACAGCCCGTAGATCGGATCGGCGTCGCGCTGTTTGTCATGGCTGGATCCGGCTATGCGAACACCATGGTGAACGCACATGACAACGGAGAGACGGCCGGGCCCACCACGAAGGCGGCGCAGCCGGCCGCGGCGGAGACAACGAAGAAGGCCGCGCAGAAGACCGCGACCAAGGCGGAGTCGATGGGCGCGGCGACCGGCCGCGCGGTCCGATCGGCGGGTACCGAAGGGGCCCGCGCGGCCACCGCGGCGAACGCCGCGGTGGCGCGCGCCCGCACCACCGTGACGTCGGCGGCTGGCCAAGCGGCCTCCGCGGCCACGACGGCGTGGGCGGCGCTCAAGCACCACAAGGTCGTCGCCGCCGGCGTCACGGCCGGTGCCACGGCCCTGGCCGCCACGTCCTTCGTGGCCGGACGCCGCGCCGAGCGCAGCAGCCACGGGCCGCTCACCCGGCTGACCGGCGGACGTGTCTGACGGAGCGACACACAAAGGCGCCGCTCAACTCGGTCCACTTGGAGGAGAGTTGAGCGGCGCCGTCGTGTGGCGTAGCTGATCGTGCGTGATGTGCCGGCTCCGCGACAGGGAACATGGAGGACATGGTGCAGGGGGCGTGTCCTGATTCCAGGACACGCCCCCTGCACCACTACTGGACCCGCGTCAGGGGACGACGGGATCGCGCCACGAGTGTCCCCGCACGCTCCGTTCGCACACGCGCGGTCCCACGCGCCGGTTCAGGCCGCTTGCGACTCGTCGGCGACGGTCGCCGCAGCCGCCTGCTCCAGGACTCGGTCGGCCGCGGCCAGAGCGTCGCGGATCGTGCGGGTCCCGGTGCAGACGCACAACGTGTAGGTCACGTCGTCCAGCTGCCATCTCAGCTCCTGCGAGGGCCGCTCGCAGTGACGCATCTGCAGATCGGCGTAGCGGCTGAGGAGGGTCCGCACGAACGTGGCGTCGGGCATCAGCATGAGGGCACCTGTTCTCGCTCGGGGGGCGGGACCTCCGCATGCCCCGGGTCGCGCGGACCATGCATGTCCGCGGCCCGGGGTGGCCCATTTCACTCGCGAACGTGCCGCTCACTCGCGAACGTGCCGCGCGGGCGCGCTAGTTGACGGCCCGGTGCGCCGCCTCCGCCTCCGTGGTCGCGGACCCGGTGCGCAGCGAACCGCCCGCCGTCTCCAGGTGCGCGCGGACGAACCACTGGAACTGCTCCAGTTCGCGCAACTGCCCGATGAGCAGGTCCTCCGTGGCGGCGTCGATCGGACCGGCCACCGCGATCGCCTTGCGCACGTCCTCGACGACCCCGGTGTAGACGACGTCGAGCGCCCCGAGGTGGGCGATGGCGTCGGCCCGGCCGACGCTGTAGTCCTGCCAGGACCGGGCGGCCACGAGCGCGCCGGGCGTGCCCTGGCTGACGCCGCCGAGAGCGGCGGCCCGCTCCGCGACGTCGTCGGCCATCGCGCGGACCCGGTCGACCTGCGGGTCGATCATCTCGTGCACGGCGATGAAGTGCGGGCCGACGACGTTCCAGTGAATGTGCTTCAGTGTCAGATGGAGATCGTTGAGGGCGTGCAGCCTCATCTGGAGGATCTCGATCAGCTCTCCGGCCTGGTCCACGGTGAGGCCGGGGACGGTGTACTTCGGAGTGCTCTGCAGAGGCATGGGGTGTGTCTCCCTTCGTACCGGACGGGCTGTTCTGCCCCACTACCCGTCCCACGGGATTCACACGTGCTTCATCGTGCGACAAGGATCACCGCCCACCCGACGCGCCCCCTCGACAGGTCCGCTGAGCCGGATGTTTGGATCGGCGTCCGCCGTAGTGACGGGCTTCGATCGTGTGACCCGCGCGCCGCCGCTCCCGCCCCGGCCCACGCACCGTGTCTAGCCTGGGGTCCGTCGACGAGGAGGTGCTCTGATGTCCGACGAGGAGCCGCAGCGTTCGGGGCTGCTGGGTGTGGAGATGCGGCGCGTGCCGCTGGACGACGGCAACGTCGTGACGATCGTGTGTGACGCCGGGCTGTCCGAGGAGGAGGCGCGGGCCCGGGCCGCGAGCGTCGTACAGGACAACCGCGCCCGGTAGGAGACGGTCGTCACGGGCTCTGGTCGGCCGAGTGCCGACCAGGGCCCGTTCGCGCCGTTCGTCGTCTGTGTGTGCCGGTCCGCGTGGCGTAGAAACGCCGTACATCCGCCGGACCCGGGGCGTGCCGCGCTGCGCGGCGGGAACGTGGAGTGCCCTGCGAGACGGGCAGCCAGGCCCGTCTCCCGCACCCAGCCGCGACGCGGCGCTCTCCGGGAGTCAGTCATGGCGCAGCCGACCGCTTTCCACGACTTCGGTGCCCTGCGATTCGACGACGGGGCGGCTTCCGATCCCGGCCGTACCGAGCAGGTGTGCGCGGCCGTGCGGGACAGCGGCGTTCGCGACCTGTACGTCGTCGCCCACGGGGCCCACAACGACGAGGCGGTGAGCCGCGCGGTCGACGACGCGTACCGCGCCCTGCTGACCGAGGCCTGGCGCGACGCGCCAGGACGGGCCGGGATACTCGGCGTGCACTGGCCGTCGCTGTGCTTCCGGGACGAGGGGCTGCCCGGCGTCGCGAAACCGGCGGACGCCACCGGGTTCGACCAGGCGACGGCCGACGACCTGCTGCGCCGACTCCCCGACCACGCCGACACGTTGACCCAGCTCATCGGCCTGCTGCGCGACCGGCCGAACCACAAGCCCGCCCTCGACGACTTCGGTACGGCTCTGCGCCGCCTCGCGGAACTGCCTCTCCAGGACCCGGTCGCCGCCTTCACCGCCGACACCGAGGGCGAGGTCATGCCGCAGTCCGACCCCCTCATGCTGTTCGAGGACACCCGGACCATGTGCGCCGAGTTCGGGGGCGCCGTCGACGACCTGCGTCGGGCCCGGAAGACGCAGGAGAGCCGGGCCGCCCGGCACGATTCCGGCACCCAGGGATCCGAAGCCTCCGGAGGGGACACCCCTGCCGAGGGCGGGATCGCGGGGGCGCGCCCCGGGCAGCCGCTGAGCGACCGTGCGGGCCGGGGCAGGACGATCGCGGGCGGCGGTCCGCTGGGGGAGCAGCCCGGTACCTCCGACGTCGCGAAGTTGTGGGACGGGGCCCACGAACTCTTCCGCCAGGTCGTACGCCATGTGCTGCGTCGGCGCGCCGGACTCATCGGGCAGCAGGGGCTAGGTGCCTTCCTGCCGAGGCTCGCGGAGGGCTCCGACGTCCGCCTGCACCTGGTCGGGCACGGGCTCGGCGGACGACTCGCCGGCTTCGCGTTGCGCGGTCTGGAAGGCGGTGGCGCGGAACCGATACTGCTGTCGTCCCTCACCCTCCTGCAGGCCGAGATGTCCCACTTCGCCTTCGCCGACAGCCTGCCGCAACAGGTCTCGGGCCACGGCGCGCTGTGGAGCCTGCAGCGACTCGTCCAAGGGCCGCTCATCTGCACGTTCTCGCACCTCGACTTCCACCTCGGGGTGCTGTTCCCGCTGTCGGCCCAGATGATCGGCGACTCCGCCGAGTTGGTGACCAGCGGACGCAAGTGGGGAGCCCTCGGCTTCGACGGGATCCAGGGCGTCGAGGGGCCCGCCCCGGTACCTCTGAAGGACATCGCGGAGCCGGACCTGCGCCACGACGTGCCCTACGTGAACGTGGACGCCTCCGACGTGGTCCGCTCCGCCCACCTGCCCATGGGCGGCCACCACGACGTCTTCGACCCCGAGATCGGACTGCTGCTGCGCCGGGCCGCCGAGTCCTGATGCCCTGGCCGTCCACGGCCCGTCATGCCCCCGGATCATCGCCCACCACGCCCTACGGCTAGGGTGTGACGCCGAACTGCCCGACACGGGGTGCCCCGCAGATGCGACGGGGCTGAGATCACACCCGTAGAACCTGAACCAGTTAGCACTGGCGGAGGGATGTCAGCGATGCCGACGACGCATGCTCCTGTGGACCCGACGACCGGCGAGCCGCGGACCGCGGCCGCCTTCGACGGCCGGATGCCGACCGCGCCGGGGGACTGGCGAATGGAGGCGCGCGGGATCGCCCCGGTGCCCGAGCGGCACCGATACGGCACCGCCGGACGGCTGTTCAGCGTGTGGTTCGCGCCGAACCTGACGATGAGCGGCGTCTTCACCGGCACCGTGGGCATCGCCCTCGGCCTGGACTTCGCGACCGCCCTGACCGCCGTCGTCCTCGGCACCTTCGTCGGCGCCGTGCCCGCCGCATACCTGACGACCTGGGGCAGCCGCACCGGTGCGGGCCAACTCCCGCTCGCCCGGATGGCGTTCGGCCGGGGCGTCGTGCTGCCCGGTGCCCTGCAGTGGCTGTCCTCCATCGCCTGGGACGCGTTGATCGGCCTGTTCGGCGGCGACGCGCTCGCCCGCCTGTGCGGCTGGCCGTTCTGGCTCGGAGCCCTCGTCATGATGGCGGGCCAGGGCCTGCTCGGCGCCTTCGGCTACGAGGCGATCCACCGCCTCCAGAAGGGCATGACGGTCGTCCTCGCGCTCGCCTTCACCGGCCTCGCGTTCCGCCTCGCGGACACCGGCGTCGCGCCCGTCGCCCACGGCACCGCGCACGGCGCCGACCGGGCCGGCGCGTTCGTCCTCACCTCCACCATCGCGCTCAGCCTGGCCCTGTCCTGGGCCCCGTACGCCGCCGACTTCAGCCGCTATCTGCCCCGCGCCACACCGCCCGCCCGCATGTTCTGGGCCACCCTGCTCGGCATCGCGACCTCCTTCGTCGCCGTGCAGGCGCTCGGTCTGTGGGGCGCCTCCGTCTTCACCGACCAGACCGCCCGCGGCGTCGACACCCTGCTCGGCGGCGGCTTCCTCGGCTCCGTCGGCCTGCTCGCCGTCGCGCTCGCCGCCCTGTGCAGCAACGCCATGAACGACTACAGCGGCTCCCTCGCCCTGCAGACCATCGGCGTTCGGATGCCACGTCCCCTCGCCGCCGCCCTCGCCGCGGTCCTGGGCTTCCCGCTCGTGCTGTGGATGCACGCCGCCGACACCGCCGCGCGCTTCCAGAACGTCCTGCTGTTCGTCGGGTACTGGATCCCCGGCTTCGTCGCGGTCGTCCTCGTCGACTGGCGGGCCCGCACCCGCGAACGCGGCACGGCGCCCGTCGGCCTCGCCGCCGAACAGACCGGAACCCAGCCGCTGCTCCCAGCACTCGTCGCCTTCGTCGCCGCGTTCGCCGCCACCGTGCCGTTCATGGACACCGCCCTGTACGTCGGCCCCGTCGCCCGGGCGCTGCACGGCGCGGACCTCGGGTACTACGTCGCCTTCGTCACGGCCCTGGTGATCTACGCGCCGCTGCGGCTGCGTCGTTCCCGCTGAACACGGCCGGACGGCGTACGACCGGAGTGAGCGCGGAAAGCGGGGGAAGCCGACCCCACACGGCCGCACCGTGGACATGGCACAGACAGGAGCACCTCACGTGACCACCTTCGTCATCACCATCCCCGGCACGTTCCTGCGCACGGCGGACGCCGGGACGAGAGCCCAGGTCGCACTGCACCTGCGCGGGGTGGACCCGCACCGGACGGAGCTGGGGCGCGAGGAGGACCTGGATCTGCTCACCGTCAACGACGACGGCACGTTCAGCATGCGCCTGGAAGTCACCGCGGACGCGAGCGCCGAGGCCCGCCGCACGGCCGGGGACCTGGCAGCCCAGGCCCTGCGCGCGGCGGGGTTCGACGAGAGCGACGCCCCACTGGGACCACCGTCCGTGACCGGCATCGACAATCCGGCCTGACCTGACGTTCGGACACCTCGGCCCGGGCCGGGCGGCCCGGGCACGGGTGCATGCCGCCCGGCCGGGATGCGTACGCTGGCAGGTATGCGGATCAGACCCACGCTGAACTGGGAACCCTCCGGCGACCAGCCGACCGCCACGACGGACCCGACGCCCGTCGTCGACGCCGTACGGGCCGGCGGCGTCGTGGTGCTGAGCGGCGCGGGTCTCTCGACGGAGTCGGGCATCCCGGACTACCGCGGGGAGCACGGCTCGCTGCGGCGGCACACCCCCATGACGTACCAGGAGTTCCTCGGCAGCGAGGGGGCCCGGCAGCGGTACTGGGCCCGCAGCCAGCTCGGCTGGCGCGCCATGACCCGGGCGCATCCGAACGCGGGGCACCGCGCGGTCACCGCCCTGGCCCGGGCCGGCCTGGTCACCGGCGTCATCACGCAGAACGTCGACGGGCTGCAGCAGGCCGCAGGAGCGCGCCGGGTGATCGAGCTGCACGGGAGCCTGAGCCGCGTGGTGTGCCTCGACTGCGGCTACGTCGATGACCGCGCGGAGCTCGACCGGCGGCTGCGCCAGGCCAATCCGGGGTTCGAGGCGGTCGCCGAGCGGCACCGGGCCGCGCGGGTCAATCCCGACGGCGACGTGGAACTGCCCGAGGCGGCGGTGCGGGAATTCCGCCTGGTGCCGTGCGCGAACTGTGGCACCGGGGTACTCAAGCCCGACGTGGTCTTCTTCGGCGAGAACGTCCCGCCCGAGCGGGTGGTGGAGTGCCGCGAGATGGTCGACGGCGCCACGACACTGCTCGTCCTCGGCTCGTCCCTGACCGTCATGTCGGGCCTGCGCTTCGTGCGCCGGGCGGCGGACGCCGGCATCCCGGTCCTGATCGTCAACCAGGGACCCACCCGCGGCGACCGGTGGGCCACCTGCCGGGTCGAACTGCCCCTGGGTGAAACGCTGTCCGTCGTGGTGGCGCAGGTCGCGGCCGCGACCTGAACCGTCACGACGAACCGGAACGAAGATGAGGGGCTCGGACGGTCTGCACGGTGCTTCCCCCCACAGGTAACCGTGCACGCCGTCCGAGCCCCGGCCAGGTGGCTCGTGTCCGTCTACCAGACGGAGTCCTGCGGCGCGGCGAGTGGCTGCGCGTCGTCCGACGCCTCGTCGGCGGCCGCGGAATCGTCGCCGGCCGCGTCGATCGGGGTGCTCGGCGCCAGCCAGACGCTGTCCGCGTTCGTGGTGTGGTCGTGCCCGGCACTCTCGGCCATGGCGAGCCCCACCAGAGCGGCGGCGGTGATGGCGACGAGGGCGCCGAATCGGCGGACGGTCGGGTTCATCGGGTGGTCCTTCCGAATCCGTGTGCTCGGGTCTGCGTCGGCGAAGGCCGGGCAGAATCCCGTGTAACGCAAGTGAGGCGAGTTTCTGGAGGAGCCGGAAAGGCCCCGCTCGTAGAATCTGACGTACGCGGGGGCATCGATTCAACCGAATACGCTGTCATCTTGATGACTGGCGTCAATACGCCAACTGCCTTCCGGGCAAAGAGTCTTGATGATCACTGGGGGACACGTGGAACAACAGGCGGCACGCCTGGACGCGCGAGGCAGCGCGTTACCGGAGCAGACGTTGTCGCCCGAGGCCGTGGCGCTCTTCGGCCGGCTCGCGAAGGGCGAACAGCCGGGACCGGGTGACGCCGAGGCGCTCGGGCAGCTGCGGTCGTGGGGCCTGGCGGGCGAGGCCGGGGGAGCCGAGGGGCACGAGCACGTCGTCGCGTTACCGCCGACCCCGGCCGCCTGGACGGTCGCCAAGGCCGCGCTCGCGCACCTGCACGAACAGATCCGCCTGCTGACCGAACTCCCGGGCCAGGTCGAGCGGATGAACGTGCTCTTCGCCCAGTCCCGCCATCGGGCCGGCTCGGGTTCGGAGTTCCTCGCGGACCGCGACGAGATCAACGAACGGATCGGGTCGATCCTCGCGCAGGCCCAGTACGAACTGCTCGGCGCGCACCCGCACGGTCCCCGCACCCGTGAGCAGATGGAGCTCGGCGTCCCGCGGGACACGGCCGCACTCGAACGCGGCGTGAACTACCGGACCCTGTACCGGGACGCGGTCCGCGACGACGTGGTGACCTGCGAGTGGGCCTCCGTCATGGCACCCAGGGGCGTGCACTTCAGGACGTTGGCAGATCCGTTCGAGCGCGTGGTCATCGTCGACGAGAAGGTCGCGGTGATCTCCAACTACGTGATTCCGGACGCCCCGCAGAGTGCCGCCTGGATCATCACCGACCGGGCGATGGTCGCGTTCTGCAAGCACGCGTTCGAGCAGGAGTGGCGCCGGGCTCAGCCCTGGCACGGGCAGCGCCGCGAGCGCGCCAGGGCCACCGTCGGCGGGCGCCTCTCGGAGATACAGAAGGCACTGCTGCGCTGCCTGTCGGAGGGCGAGTCGCAGGACGGCGCCGCAAAGCGGCTGCAGGTGTCCAAGCGGACGGTTCAGCGGGAACTGGACCAGGTCCGTGCCCTGTGGGCCCTCCCGCAGGCCACGGTCGCGCAGTTGACGTTCCGCTGGGCGACGTCCCCCGAGCGCGAGACCGTCCTCGGCACCCCCATAAACGCCGCCCTGAACACCGTCGTGTGAGGCACGGGCGGGTTCAGGCGCCCGGGAGGAAGAGGCAGAACAGGTGGCCGTGCGGGTCGCGCAGGACGCGTACGGCCGCCTGGGGCTGATGCGCCTCGACCGTCGCCCCCAGGGCGCGGGCGCGCTCCGTCTCCGCGGCCAGGTCGTCGACCTGGATGTCGAGATGGGCCTGCATCTGCTGGGTGCCCGGACGCGGGGGCCACACCGGCGGCGTGTGCGCGGGCTCCCACTGGAAGCTGAGGCCGGGGCGTTCGCTCTCCGGAGCCCGCAGCCGGACCCACTCCGGTTCGCGGTCCACCTCCACCCAGCCCAGCAGAGAGCGGTAGAAGTCGGCCAGTGCGGGCGGGTCGGGCGTGCCGAGGACAAAGGCACCGAGCATCGTCGTCATGCCCCTCACCCTCTCGGCGACGAGCACCTCAACGGGGGGACGGCGCGGCGGACCGCTGGGGATGTTCGGACTGCCCGGGATGCTCGAGGTGTTCGGAGTGCTGGAGTTCGGCCAGCAGAGCGCTCTGTCCGGCGAGCAGTTCGGTGAGGATGCGGCGCGCCGCGCGCAGGAGCTCGGCGACGTCGCCCCCGGCCAGGGCGTAGTTGACGGTCGCGCCCTCGCGGGTGGAGACGACGATGCCGGAGCGGCGCAGGACGGCGAGTTGCTGGGAGAGGTTCGACGGCTCGACGTCGATGTCCACGAGCAGGTCGCGCACGGACACCGGCCCGTTCTGGAGCAGCTCCAGAACGCGTATGCGGACCGGGTGCCCGAGCATGCGGAAGAACTCTGCTTTCACCTGGTAGAGGGGCGCCTGCACGGGATCGCTCACTTCCCTGAGGTGGATGCGGGGGTGTGGGACGGGGAGCGGCGGCCTCGCCTGCCGCCGCGCCCGCTGTGCCGCCCCATCCTTCCCGCCCGGGCCCGCTGGATCCGAGAGTTCGACGGATGCAGAGATGGAGACTTGAAGAAGTCTTCAATTGGTGGGCACACAAAAAGGAGCGGAGCTCAGACCTCCAGTTGCTCCTCGGTGCGCTTGAGGTGATGCCGTGCCATGGCGAGATTCGACCGGCCCTTGTCGATGACGAGATAGATGAACAGACCGTTCCCGGTCTTCCCGGCGACGGGGCGGATCAGGTGGTACTGGGTGCCGAGGGTGATGAGTATGTCCTCGACCTTCTCCTGGAGACCGAGCATCTCCATCGTGCGCATCTTGGCGCGGATCACATCGGTGTTTCCGGCCGCGGCGACGGTCAGGTCCAGTTCCTTTCCGCCCCCCAGGGTGCCGAGGGCCATGCCGCTGGTGTAGTCGACCACGGCGGCGCCCATCGCGCCCTCGACCTCGGTCAGCAGGGTCTTGAGGGACACTTCCACATTGGTCACTGGCTCTCCTCCACGGGACGCGGGAGCCGGTTCTCCGGCCCTCGCGGGAACCCTAGGCGGTCGGCCACCGCCAGGTATGGCATATGCCGAAATCGGTTGCCCGTGACCGTTTCAGTGCGCTCTCGCCCGTAGTTGTTTCGATGTTGACGAGATGTGATCGCTTCAGAGGGTGATCACGATGCCGATGTTCGGCTTCTTCCGTACCCGGAGCACCTTGAGGATGCCGTTGCCGATCCGCGACGAGAGGTACTTCTTCGCCAACAGCTTCTGGGCGTCCGCGGTACCCGCCTCGTCGAGCAGGCGCGCGGTGCCGGGCAGGACGGCGGCATCGGGGGCGACGTGTCCGCGGACCGTGCAGACGGCCACCGTCACGGCGCCGTTCCTGCGGATCCGCTTGACCTTCCACGAATCGGCGGGCGTCACGACGACGAGCTCGCCTTCGCCCCGCGCCACCTGCCAGACAGGGGTGGCCACGGGCGTTCCGTCTTTTCGGTAGGTGGTCAGGCTGATGTATGTGGCGCGGCGCACCGCGTCGATGTCGGACATGCGGGGAGTCTAGTGACGGGCCCGAAGGGGGCCCAGGTCGGCGTGCAACATGTCGTGGTCCGAGTAGGGGCTCGGGTGCACGCGATGGGCGAGCGAGGTGATCCCGCGCAGGAAGACGTAGTCGAACTTGCTCCGCCAGTCGGTGGTCGTCCCGCAGACCGTCGCGGCCGCCGGACGGCACCCCGGGTCGGTGTCCGCGGCCACCGCCCATATGCCGCCGAGTTCGGGGGAGTCCGGCACGGCGTTGAAGTCACCGAGCACGATCGCGCGGTCGTGCCGGGCGACCTGAGCGGCGAGCACACCGATCTGCTCGGCCCGCACCGTCTCCTGACGCCGCTGGGCGAGGTGGGTGTTGAAGACGCGGACGGGTTTGCCGCCCACCTTCGTCGTGACGGCCATGTACCCGCGGTCCTCCGAACCACCGTCGGGATACTCCGTGTTCACGCGGTCGGTCATCGGCGCGGCGGACAGGACGGCCTGGCCGTAGGCCCCCGGATGCCACGGCAGCCCTCCGCAGCGGCTCCACTTGCGCAGCACCGTCCCGTACGCGACGTGATAGTCGAGCCCGTAGAAGGTCTCCAGATAGTCCCGGATCTTCTCGACGTCCCGCACGCACGCCTCCTGCAGCCCGATGACCTGCGGCGCGTACGTGGCGATCTCCGCGGCCCGGCCGAGGTCGAACCCGGTCCGACCGCAGGGATTGCAGATGTTCCACGTCATGACCCGATTCGGTACGACGCCGTCGACGGCGTCGGCCGGCAACGGTTTCGGGACGAGCGCACCGCTCGGTGCGCTGGGACCGATGAGCACCACGCAGAGTGCGGCCATGACGCCCGCGAACCATCGCGTACCCCTTGCCGGCACCAACGCCTCCCCGAAGTGGATGGACAGGGCATCAAGGATGTTGCTGTGCACGAGGTTATGCCGACCGGGTGCGGGCCGCCGACGTCCGGGCCGGGGATACTCTCCCGGCATGGACGTACGTGTAGAGATCATCCGGGAAGCGAGCCCCGAACTCGTCGACGCCTTCGGCCGGTTGCTGCCGCAGCTGTCCTCCACGGCCAAACCGCTCGACCTCCAGGCGGTCGAACGGTTGACGACGTGTGACGCCGACACGGTGCTCGTGGCGCGGACACCGGAGGAGATCGTCGGAACCCTGACCCTGGTGCTCCTGCCGCTGCCGTCCGGCCTGCGCGGCCGCATCGAGGACGTGGTCGTGGACGACGCCGCCCGCGGACACGGCATCGCCGGCCTCCTCATGACGGAGGCCCTGCGGATCGCCCGGCAGTCCGGTGCCCGCACGGTGGACCTCACCTCCCGGCCCGATCGCGCGTCGGCGAACCGGCTGTACGAACGTCTCGGCTTCGAGACCCGGGAGTCGACCGTCTACCGCCTGGCCGTCGACTAGCGGGGCTCCGCCAGGCTGACGCGCGGATCAGGAGTGCTGGACCCCGAGTTGGTTCGCGGCGGCGGCCACGGTCTGCGCGAGCAGCACGGCGATGGTCATCGGCCCGACGCCACCGGGTACCGGAGTGATCAGCCGGGCCCGGGTGAGCGCGCCGTCGAAGTCCACGTCGCCGACGTTGCCCGGGTTGTATCCGGCGTCGACGACCACCGCGCCGGGCTTGATGTCCTCGCCCCGGATCAGCCGCGGCCGGCCCACGGCAGCCACGACGACGTCGGCCTCCCGGACGATCTCCGACAGGTTCGCGGTCCGGGAGTGGCAGTACGTCACCGTCGCGTCCCGGGCGAGCAGAAGCATCCCCACCGGCTTGCCGAGAATCGCGCTGCGGCCCACCACGACCGCGTGCTTGCCGGAGAGATCGACGTCGTACGCGTCGAGCAGCCGCATGATCCCGCCGGGGGTGCAGGACACGAAGCCAGGCAAGGAGAAGCTCATCGCGGCGAAGGAACGCGTCGTGACCCCGTCGACGTCCTTCTCCGGCGCGATGGCGTCGAACGCGGCTCGCTCGTCGATGTGCGGGCCGCAGGGATGCTGGAGCAGGATCCCGTGCACGTCCGGATCCTCGGACAGGCCGACGAGGGCGTCGACCAACTCGGCGGTCGTGGTGGTGGCGGGCAGCGCGATGTGCCGGGACCGGATTCCGGCCTTGGCGCACCGTGCCTGCTTCATGCGGACGTACGTGACCGAGGCGGGATCCTCGCCCACCAGCACGGTCGCCAGGCACGGGCTGGTCCCCGCGCTTCGAGAGATCCTCGCCGCTTCGAGCGCGGTCTCCTCGACGATGCGCCGGGCAAGGGCGGTGCCGTCCATGAGCTGAGCTGTGTGAGTCGCGGACATCGTTGCACTCCAGGCGTGGTTGACCACTCGCCCAGGCGCACGGCAACGACATCTCGTCAGACCGCTCCCCGGTGGTGCTCCACCTCAGCGCCAGTCACGGCCCGCCCCGCACTTTAGTCGAGGTGGCGTGTCACACGGTGGCGGGGGTGTCGGGCAGGCGGGCGGGCGCCGGGACTGCCCGAGCCCGCACTTCCGGGGGCTGATGCTCGCTCCTTCTACGGCCGGAAGCCGTCGATCGCCAGTTCCATCAGGCGGGCGGCCTGCGCTGTGCCCTCCGGGCTGTCCTGCGTGCGCCACAGGCAGCTGAGCAGCATGATGACGTCTACAGGGGCGACGTCCGCGCGTACCTCGCCGGCTTTTTCGCAGGCGTCGAGAAGTCGCCGGACGGCTTCGGTGACGGGGGGCCAGGAGGCGCTGATGACCTCCTCGGCGGCAGCGGAGTTCAGCGCCTCGCCCAAGCCGTGCTTGATCCGCACGTAGCCGGCGAGGCGGGTGAACCACTGGCGCAGCGCGTCCAGCGGGCTCTGGGTGGCGAGCAGCTCCGTCACGGAATCGACGAGCCGGGCGATGTCGTGCCGGTAGACGGCGAGGATCAGCGCCTCGCGGGTCGGGAAGTGCCGGTAGAGCGTGCCCGGACCGACGCCGGCACGTTTGGCGATGGAGTTGAGCGAGGCGTCCGGGGACTCGGCGAGGACATCATGGGCGACCTGGAGGATCACCTCCCGGTTCTTGAGCGCGTCGGCGCGCTGCGGCGCGGCTTCCGGCATGGGTCCTCCTTTTGCGTGGACGGTCGCCCGAGTGAGATCCGGAGAGCTGTCCGTAAGCGTCGCCAGGGCTAGTCGGAGAGTTCTCCGCTTGTTTTGATCTCCATTGTAGGAGTCCCCGCATACGCTGCACCAGGCGCGGCCGGACCGGTCTGGACATGCAGAGGCTGGGAAGGTCAGGATCTGGAGTCTTCTCGAGTGACGTGACTCGTCTCCAAGAGTGAACCCTCATACGCAAGATGAGTGATCCCTCGACGTCGCATCGAGGGTTGTCACTGGTGGCGGACCCGCTCTCTCACCTGGCGGGTCCCGGTTCCGGTACGACCAGCTCCGTCAGTAGTCGCGTGTAGTGCGCGGGACGCCGTTCGAAATCGACCCGAGCGGCGACTCCGGCCCGGTCCGCGTCGGGCCCGCGCAGCAGATCGACAGAGGTCTGGGCGAAGGTGCCTGTCACCTCGCGTTGTTCGGCATCGCTGAGCAGGCGGCGCAGTTGGGCGACCGCGCTTTTGGCCGCTGCGCGTTCGCCGGTGCCGGCGTGCAGCATCTGACGCCGGCCGGCGGCGGGTTCGGCCGCGGCGAGGAGGGGGCCGAGCCCCGCGGCCACCCGGGTCGCACGTTCCGCCGAGGCCTGCCCCTCGGGCCCGACCCGTATCAGTACGCTCAAGGCGTTGAGCAACTCGACGGCGTGCGGGTCGGATCGATCCTGGAGCGCTTGGGCCACACCTGCCCGCACCGCGTCGTCGGCCAGTCGCTGTGCCGCGGTGGTCAGCCGCTCCGCCGCGCCCGGCTCCACCCCGGGCAGCCGCGACAGCAGTGGCGTCCCGGCCGCCAGGACGTCCCGTGCGGTCCGGATGCCGCGCCGGTTCAGTTCCCTGGCGTCGAACCCGCGCCCCGCCGACCGCCGCATCCGCTGGACCGGCACCTGTACGAGCGCCCTGTCCACCAGCGACCGCCGTAGTGGCTCCCACGCGGTGCGCACCGCGTTCACGGCGTGCGCGTGGTCCTGCGCGAGGCGGCGGGCGACCTCTTCGAGAGCCCGCGCCGAGCGCACGACAGACGGGCTGGCGCCGCTGAGTCGGTACAGGGACCGGACGTTGCCGCCGACGACCCCGACGAGCAGGAGCAGGATCGCCGGGCCGACCAGGTCGTCCGCGAGGCCGATCACCTTGTTGCGCTCCGGGTCGTGTTGGCCGAGCACGTAGAGGTCGCCCTTGTCGGACCCCTCGGACACGAGCCAACCGGTGTCCCAGCCGTGGCCGGTGTCGGGGTCGTACGGCGGGCCCTTGAGCAGCGGGCTCCGGTCGGGATCGCATCGGTAGGCGCCTTTGCGCTGCACGTGGGCGTAGGGGTCGGTCCACGAGACCGTGCAACTGCCGTCGGGCTTCTCGCTCAGGACCGTCAGGTCGACCTGCTTGGTCTCGGGATCGTCCGGGGCCGTCACGTAGACCAGGTAGGAAGCGCTGAAGAGCAAGAGGCCGAGCGCGACCACCCAGCGGAAGAACGGCACATGTCTCACGCGGCCCCCTGACCCGCACCTCACTGAGTGATCGACCATGCCGGGAGCGGCGGAGGCGCGACAAGGTGGGGAGCGGGCAGTGCGACCAGGTGCAACCCTGCCGACATCCGGCAACGCCTCCCCGCGAAGCCGGCCACGATGACGCGGCCGTCGACGAGGCGGGCCCGCCACGGCGTGAGCTCCGACGACGCGGTGCCTACAGGGGGCGTACGTCGAGGCCGTTGATGTGCGTGGTGGGTGGGGCGTCCTCGGCCAGGAGCAGCGCGGTTAGCCGGACGACCCAGACGCGGTGGTCGTCACCGGTGATGTCGCGGACGACGGTTCCCGTGCGGCGTACACGCGGGCGGGTGCACTCCTGTCCGCGTACGCCGGTCCGCGAGGGGCCGAGGTCTTCTGCACGACGGGCAACCACGACGATCGCACCGCTTTCCGCGAGGTGCTCGGCAGTGGCCACCGGAAGCCGGAGGCCGCGTACGAGGGAGCGGCGGGTGAGCGGGCGGCGGTCGGCACGGTGGGCGGATGGCGGCTGATCACGCTGGACACCCTCGTCCCCGGCAAGGGCTACGGCCGCCTGGACGGCGGTCGACTCGACTGGCTGCGAGAACTGCCGGCCGAACCCGCGCCGTCGGGAACCGTCCTGGTGTGCCACCATCCGCCGGTCGCCCTGGACGTCGAGGTCCAGCGGGTGCTGGGCCTGCGGAACCCCGGTGAGTCGGCGGAGACGATTCGTGGGACCGACGTCCGGCTCATTCTGTGCGGGGACTCCCACCTGCAGATACTGGGGCGTCTGGAGCAGACGACGGTCTGGGTCACCCCAGGGGCCGTCCGCCGCATCGACCTGACCGCCCGAACGGGAACCGAGCGTGCGGACACGACCTAGGCCTCGCTGGTCCAACAGGAGGCTGGCCACGGGCCGTTGATCCACACGCTGCACGCCCGGGATCCGCGCATGGGCGAGACGGTCTACGAGACCGATGAGGCGCAGACGCACGATGTCGTCGAAAGGCTCGGCCCTCCGCGACGAGCATGAGCCCGGCACGGCCGGACGCCCCGAAGGCGTCCGGCCGCACGAGGGTCAGCGCCCGGGGGTCAGCGCCCGAGGAAAGCGTCGTACACGGCCAGCTTCGAGATGTTGCCCTGTTGGTCGACGACCTCGGCGCGCAGCGCGACGCCCTTGTCGACGGCGGGCGCCCGCAGGGACGCCCTGCCGTGCTTCAGGGACAGCTTCTGCCAGGTGGCGCCGCTGTCGTAAGAGGCCTCGACGGCAAGGGACTTGAGATTCTCGCCCGCCGCGGCGCCCTCCACCTCCACCGGCATGGAGATCTTCCTTCCGGCCTTGATCCGCGACTGGAGATCCACGTCCGGACGGAAGTGGACCGTCGAGGCGGGCAGCGCCTTGTCGCCGTCCTTCGAGTGGAACGTCCAGCTGGTGTCGACCCGCGTGCCGACCAGGGCGATGTTCGGGGCCCGGGTCACCGAGGAGCTCAGCGTGTACGTGCCGTCCTCGGCCGGGACCGGGAAGGAGAAGACGGACAGGTCGTCGTCGTTCTCGGTCAGTTTCTCCCCGTCGCGGGAGAGCGTGGTGTGCGCCGACGTGAGGGTGGAGCCTCCGGCGTGGCCCTGCCCGTCGGAGAGGACGTCCAGGAACGCGTAGAGCGTGTTCGTGGAACGGGTCAGGCCGCTGTATCCCGCCAGCACCGGACCGACGACGCCGGTGTTGAAGTTCTCGGTGTAGGTGTTCCCGGGCCGGTAGACGGCCTGGCTCACCCGGTACGTGGCGTCGGTCACCCGCCAGCCGTTGGGCAGCGTGTCACCGAGCTGCTCCATCGCGATGCTCCACTGGGCGTTGTCGGCCGTGGACAGGTACAGGTGCTGGGTGCTCGGCGCGTCCAGCGGCATACGTCCCGACGCGAAGCCCATCAGGGAGCCCTTGAGCGTGCCGATGGTGGACAGGTACGCGTCCTTGCCGGGCGTGGCCTCGCCGATGCCCGCCTTCACCTCGGCCAGGTTCCGCCGCTTCTCGTGCCGGGTGAATCCGGTGTCGAGCCGCTCCGCCGGACCGCCGTACACGAGCGAGTACTGCGTGTCGGCGCCCTTGTGGAAGTCCGCTTCCCACAACTGCTGGAGCGAGCCGTCGGTGATCTCCGGGCCCAGGTGGGCGGCACGGAGGTTCTTGTACGAGGTCAGCCGCCACCCGAACTGGTAGTTCGTGTAGCCCTTCTTGACCGCGTAGATCATGTACGCCTGCTGTGCCTTCGCCCTGCGCTCGGTCACCGTGATGTCGACCGGCTTCGCCGTACGGGCGTCAAGGGTGACCTTCTGGTCCTTGTCCACCACGAGCTTCGGCTGGGCGATCCAGTCGGTGCCCTTGGTCGAGTCGGCGCGGTCGGCGAGGATCACGCCCTGCACGCTGTACTCGCCCACCGGCAACCGCAGCACGGTCGAGTCACTGTTCTCGTCGAGCGCGAACTCGCTGCCCGCGGCCTCGCCGGTCAGCCCCTTCACGTACGTCTGGAAGTGCGCGGCGGACTTGCCGTCACGACCCAGATGGCTCAACTCGACTTTGTACGAGGCGACTTCACGCTCGACCGCGAACGCGGTGCGCACGTTCTGGTCCGTGCCGGTCGCGACGACCGCGCCGGTGTACTGCCCGTCCGCCGCCTCGACCTTGGTGTCGGCGGCGACCGTCACCTCGGCCGTCTTGCCCGCCGGCACCGTGACCTCGGCCGGGCTGACCGTGAACATGCCCTCCGGCGCGGCCTTCCCGTCCGCGTCCGTGCCACTCGCGGCCAGGTCCAGCGCGACGTCCGCGGTGCCTGTATTGCGGTAGGCCAGCGTGCGGGTCAGTGGCTTGTCGTCGTCGTGCGGCCAGGCAGCGGTGCCGAAGTTCAGCGAGGTCTGCTCGGCGTACACGCCCGTCCTGATCGCGTGGTCGACCTGGATGCGGCCCGAGCCCTGGTCGAAGGCGGGGACCCCGGTGTCCTTGGTGGAGCCGGTGAGTACGCCCTTGAGCTCGGCGGCCTTCCATTCCGGGTGCTGCTGCTTCAACAGGGCCGCGGAACCCGCGACATGGGGCGTCGCCATCGACGTACCCGAGATGGTGACATAGCCCTCGGGGTTCTCTCCGACCTCCTGGGCGATGGCGCTGCCGGGGGAGGAGGCGGCGGTGATGTCCACGCCCGGGGCGGTCACGTCCGGCTTGATCGCGCCGTCGCCGACGCGCGGACCGCGGCTGGAGAAGCCGGCCATCTTGTCGTCGCTGTCGACCGCGCCGACGGTGAGCGCGCCGTCCGCGGACCCGGGGGAGCCGACGGTGCTCGCGCCGGGGCCCTCGTTGCCGGCCGCGATGGCGAACAGGACGCCGCTCGTCCCGCTGTAGTGGTCGACGGTTTCCTCGAGCGGGTCGGCGTCCGGGGTGTCCGGGCCGCCCAGGCTCATGTTGACGATGTCGGCGCCCTGCTCGACCGCCCAGTCGATGCCGGCGATGATCTCGGACTCGCCGCCGCTGCCGGTGTCGTCGAGAACCTTGGCCTCGATGATGCTCGCCCCGGGGGCCACGCCCTTGTACTTGCCGCCCGACTTCGCGCCGGAACCGGCGATGGTGGACGCCACGTGGGTGCCGTGGCCCTGGTGGTCCTCGTTGTCGGGCGACGTCGAGAAGTTCTTCCCGGCGACCACCTTGCCGGCCAGGTCCGGGTGGTCCGCGTCGACGCCCGTGTCGACGACGGCGACCTTCACGCCCTTGCCGTCGAAGCCCGCCTGCCATGCCGCGGGGGCGCCGATCTGCGGGACGCTGACGTCGAGTTGGGCCTTGACCGTGCCGTCCAGCCAGACGTGGTCGACGCCCTGCGCGGTCGTCCGCATGACATCGTTGTCTGCCTGTGTCAGCGACTTCCACAGCGTGGGCACATCGGCCGAAGGAGTCGTCAACGCCTCGGCGTTGAGGGCCTTGAGCGCGTGGCGAACCTTGGTGGATCCGGCGTCGCGCACCTCGGCGCGGGCGGTCGACGCGGCGCCCTTGTAGCCGACGATGACGCGCAGGCCGTCCTTGTAGGCCCGGCGGGCGGCGGCGGTGTCGAGCCCGGCGGCGTCGAACAGCCGCTCGTCGAGCTTGCCCTCGCTGATCAGGCGCTGGGCGTCCAGCGGAACGACGAGGGACCGCTTGCCGTCGCTCTCCACGTGCACGGGTATGTTCTCGCGGCCCGGCGCGGGGTCGAACCCGGTGACGCGTCCGTCGGTCACCTCGACCGTGTCGCCGGTGATCAACTGCACCTGGTGGGTGCGCTGTTGCCGTTGCGCGGCCGGTGCGGGCAGCGCCGAGTCGCCGGCGGTGGCCGGCGTCCAGGCGCCCGTGGTCATCGCGGCGACCGCGGTGGCGGCCACGGCGACGAGGGCCGGTCTTGTGACGAGTCTTCGCACATCAATCCTTGGGGGATGGTTGGGCTGCAGGGCCGGTGGCGGTATCGCCGGTGGTTGTGGGGCCGTAGGGGTATACCGCTAACTTGTGCGTGCCGCAGTATTCACGCAGGTGTTGCCCGGGACAAGAGTCGATCTCTCTGCGGCGCACGTTTTTACTCGTCCGTCATGACGCGGCCGACGCGAAGAAACCGCTGCTCAGCCGTGCGGACGTGGTGTCGTTCAACTGGGATGCCCTCAACTCCCTTACAGCTGTGGGCCTTCGGGCCTCGGCCGGGACCTCCGGGTGGCGCGACGTCTTTGCGGCGGTGACGCCAAGGGTCTTCGCCAGGGCGCTCGTTGTATGCGGGTGTGCGTCAGCGGTCTCGCGCAGAGCCCGACGCAGGTTCAAAGGCATCGGCGTCGTCGTCCGCACGTGCTCCATTGCGCTCGCGGAGCGGAACCGCGTGATCCCTCCAGCTCGCCCTGCCAGCCCGCTTCCCTCGCCGCGTTCGTCTTCTAGGGTCGTCGGCATGATGACCGACACGGGGAACACCGGCTTGCTCTTCGACTCCCTGCGGGCGGACGCCCTCACCAGCCCGGACCAACTGCGCGATTTCTACCCGCAACCGAACCCGAACGCGCTCCGCAAGGAGATCGACCATCTTACCGAGGAGACCCGTGCGCTGATCGGCTGCTCCTCGCTGGTCCTCATCGGCAGTGCGGACGGTGAGGGCCGGGCGGACGTGACGCCGCGTGGCGGCCCGGCCGGGTTCGTATCGGTACTGGACGAGCGGACCCTGGTGATCCCCGACGCGACGGGCAACAAGCGGCTGGACACCCTGCACAACGTGCTGCAGACCGGACGCGTCGGGCTCCTCTTCCTCGTCCCCGGCCGCCCGACCACGCTGCGCGTCAATGGACGCGCCTGCGTCTCGGCACGCCCGGAACTGCTCGCCCAACTCACTCCCGTCGGCAAACCGCCGGTCACAGCCCTGGTGGTGCAAGTCGAACAGGCCTATCCGCACTGCCCGAAGTCGCTGATGCGCGCCAACGCCTGGCGGCCGGAGCGGTGGCTGCCCGGCGACGCCCAACCGACCAGCGCCGAGGTGACGCTGGCACAGCTGAACCTGCCGGGCCTGACCATCGACCAGATCGAGGAGACCGAACGCGAGTCGCTGCGCCTGCGCTACGAGTAGATGCGGACTTCATCGCTCCTCACAACCTGTCGGCGTGCGGCTCGCCAACCGGGTCGCTCACCGCATCCGAGCAGCGCCCCCGACGGTCACACTCCGACGAAACTCACCGTTTCTGCCATGTCCGCCCGCCCAGTACGGATGTGCGGCACGCCTTCCTTCTCGAATCCCACCGCGACACCGCAGAACAGCACGCGCCCGTCATCGGCTCCGACCAGCTGGCTGACGGTCCGGCGATACATCGTCCACATCACCTGGGGGCAGCTGTGCAAGCCCTCCGCCCTGAGCAACAGCATGACCGTCTGCAGGTACATCCCCGCGTCCCCCCACTGTCCGGGCCCCATCGTCCGGTCGAGATAGCAGAACAGGACGACCGGCGCCCCGAACGCGTCCGAGTTCAACGCGGCGATCTTCATGGGCCTTTCGGGGTCGTCGCGCCGGATTCCCAGCGCCTTGTACCGCTGGGCGGCAGCGGCGGAAAAACGTTCCAGATACGGCGAGGTCAGCTCGGCCGGGTACATCGGATACTCCCGCTCGTCACCCGGTTCTCCCGCCAGTGCCCTTGCCGTCGCACGCCTCTTGAGCTCGGCCAGGGGCTCGCCGGTCACGACGTATACGTGCCACGGCTGGAGGTTCCCGCTCGACGGAGCCTGCGCCGCTGCCGCCAGCACGCGTTCGAGTACGTCCTTGGACACGGGCTCGTCACTGAACGCCCGTACGGCTCGACGACTGTTCACGGCTTCATAGACGTGCACGCCTTCTCGTCCTCTCACTCGTCATTTCCGGACTGCTCTTGAAGCCCCGGCCCCCTGCGGTCAAGTTAGGCACCCGAATCGGCCCTGCCATGATGATCGCCATGGGCGCCTTCCCGCTGATGGAACGTCCGACGATCTGACCCACCGTCTCGACTCGCCCGACATGGACAGGCACGAAGGAGAGCACGTGGAAGACCAGACGCGCCATGAACAGGCGAGCCCCGAGGTCCAGAAGCGTGTGCAGAGCAGCTTCAACCTGCAGGGCCTGATGTCCCATCTCGGCGCACAGATGACGCACATCGGGCCCGGCCGCGTACACATCGTGCTGCCGTCCCGGCCCGAGGTGACCCAGCAGCACGGGTACGTCCACGCAGGTGCCACCAGCGCCATCGCCGACAGCGCGGGCGGCTACGCGGCACTCACCCTGTTCGACGAGGACTCCGACGTGCTCACCGTCGAGTACAAGATCAACCTCCTCGCACCGGCCTCCGGCGAACACCTCGAGGCGATCGGCACCGTCGTGAAGCCCGGACGCACCCTGACCGTCTGCCAGTTGGAGGTCTACGGCGTCCAGCGCAGCGGCGAACGCAAGCTCGTCGCCAACGGCCAGCAGACGATCATCCGCATCGACCGTCCCGGCCGGTGAAACACAGCCGGACGACAGGGGGTTGGTCCCGCCTGCACCACGACGCGTTGCGGCTCGACTCCGTAGGTTCATTCATCGGCACCGATCCATGAGGGCGAGTCACCGAAAGCGGAACGAACGAGTTCGCCCCGAGCTCCGTCATGTTCATGAATGGATCGGGTGACGCCCCGGGGTCCGAACCCCACATGAGTGACGCGGCACCCGGCGAGACGGAGCGCGCACGCTCCAGAGGGAGCCCACTGATGCGAATCAGAATTTCACGCCGACGCGTTGCCGACATGTCGACGCGGTCGCGGCGGCTGCCGTTGTATTTGGGCGTGATCATGGTCGGGGCCGTGCTGACGACCGCCTGTTCGGCGCAGGACGGCGGCGGGGAGGCCGAAGGGTCATGCGCGATCGCTGCCATGTACGGGGGCCGCACCTACACGCAGGTGGCCAACGTCGACTTCACCGTAGGCAAAGCACTCGGTCCCGCCGAGTTCCCGCCCTGCGATGACACGCCGGGCCACACCGACGATGCGGCAGGGCCCGAACCGACGACGGCCTATGCCGTCGACGGCTTGAATCCACGTATCGCCATCGCCATGCGCTACACCTCCGACGAGGTCATGCTCCTCGCCGTCCAGCCCGGTGGCAGCCTCCCTCCGGAGGTCAAGGCCCTGGCACGAGGCCAGCGGTGATGAGGCGATCGCCGTATCAGTGAGCTGTGCCCGCCAACCTTGCGTTCAGCGTTGGCGGGCGCCGCGCGCCGGCGACTGGGACACGCCTCGACGCCGATGGCGAAGACCGTCCGGGCCTTTCTGAGAGAAGCGCGCGGCTGGGTCAGTCGGCCAGTTGGGCGAGAGCCAGGGCGCGTGCGCGGTCGAGGGAGTCGGGAGCGGCGCAAGGGATGTCCGGCTGCACACCGGTGCCCTCCCAGTTCGTGCCGGATACGGGGTTGACGGCACGGCCCATGGGGATGGTCAACTCCAGGTGCGGGTGCACCGTCCAGCCCTTGCACGGATGTGCGCCGCCGCGGGTGCGCTCGCCGACGACCACGGCGCGGCCGAGCTGCTGGAGGTCGTACGCCAGCTCTTCAGCGGCAGAGAAGGTGCTGTCACTGGACAGCACGTACAACGGCTTGCTGCCGCCGAAGCGCGCGCCGGGAACGTACGGCAGGCTCCACGACTGCTCACGGCGGTCGCCGTCACGCCAGTGCATGGTGTTGAGGTGGGTGCGCTCGTCGAGGAGATAACTGCAGACGAAGGCGACCGTGTCCGGGTCGCCACCCAGGTTGCCGCGAAGGTCCACGATCAGCGCCCGGGCGCGGGAGGCCACGGTGAGCGCGGCGCCCAGCGGTTCGGCGGCCCACTCCAGCGGAAACAGCATCGGCGCCAGCTCCAGTACGGCCACGCCTCCATCGAGCAATTCCAGCCTGGGCGCACCGCCCAGCGAGGTGTCGAAGTCCCGGCGCATGGCGTCCAGAGTGGCCGCCCCTTGCTCCGGGGACACCGGGTCGGCGTGGTGCTTGAGTCTCAGGTGTCGGTCGCCGTTGACGGACTGCAGGTCCGCGGTGACCAGGCGGGAGAGTTCCTCGGCGGCGTCGACGTCGTAGGCGCCCTCCTTGAGGCGTCGTTGCAGCAGGCCGGTCACCTGCTCGGCCGTGTCGGGAAAGACGTAGTTCTCGGCCACCAGCCGGACTGTCTCGTCGATGACAGGGACCGGCCGAAGGTTCGTCAGAATCGTCATGGCAGGGAGTAGAGCACCGCCCTTGCGAAAGCGTCAATGAATTTAGACACTTTAGGTATGCGCGATTCGTCTTCCTACCCGCCGCCTCCCGAGGACGTCCTGGAGATCGGTGCGCCTGAGCAGTTCGCGGCACTCTCTCACCCGTTGCGTCAGCGCCTTCTCTTCGCCCTGGGGCAACGACCTGCCACCGTCGGCCAGTTGGCGGCACAGCTCGACGCGAAGAAGGGCAACGTGGCCCACCACCTCAAGGTGCTCCGCGAAGCCGGGCTGGTCCACGTCGCCGAGACGCGCCAGGTCCGCGGCGGCACCGAGCAGCACTTCCAGCGCACGGCCCGCCGCATGGTGGTCGCAGAACCCCGAGCGGCAGGCACCGCCGCGATGCTCGCCGCGGTCGCCCAGGAACTGGACCGCTCAACCGCCGAGACTCACCTGACACTGCGTCACCTTCGTCTGAGCCCCGCGAAGGCAAGACAACTCGGCGAGGCCCTTGCTCAACTGGTCGACGAGGCCGAGGAAGACGCAGAGGACCAACCGGTGCACGGTGTGTTGGTGGCGCTCTACCAGCAGGCTCAGCCGAACGACACCATCAGTTCCGCCTAGATACGCCAACAGGAGCGGACCGAGGTGGTCAAGGGCGCGGTCGGCAACCGGCGTGGGCTCGATCCGGTGAGTCGGACTGTCCAAGTTGCTTCCGGCGCCGTGATCACACCAGCCGCTACGCGATCATTCCACTGGGGTTGATTCCTCAAGGCCGTGAGAGCTACCGGTCGTGAAGGCGAGGATGTCGCGGACCGCGTCACGCAGGCTGTCGAAGTGACGATGCGCGCCGTCCACCGCCACAGATGTGTTCACTCCCCACACGGTCATCCCGGCACGCAGTCCGGACTCCACTCCGGAAGGTGCGTCCTCGATGACCAGGCAGTCCGCCGGTTCGGCACCGAGTTGCGTTGCGGCCCGCAGATAAGGCACAGGCGACGGCTTGCCTTCGTCCACGGCCGCCGCATCCACGACGACTTCCGGGACCGGCAAGCCGGTCCGTCCGAAGCGCCCACGTACCCGATGCTCGTAGTTGGAAGTCACCAGGGCCCAGGTGCCGGGGCGCAGTGCGGTCAGCAGTTCCGAAGCGCCGTCGAAGGCCGAGTAGGTCCCGGAGCGGACGTCCTCGTCCTCCAACGCATGCAGCACAGCCAGGCACTCCCGGGGATCGTGGCCCGGAGCGACCTGCGCGAACGTCTCCATCGGCCGCGTCCGCAACGCCACGCGGTAGACCTCATCGGGGTCCAGCCCGTACTGCTCTGCCCAGGTGCGCCAGACCAGGCGCTGATTGTCGACAGCGTCGATCAACGTACCGTCGACATCGAACAGGACGTACTTCGTCGTGCCAGGACGGCCGGGTTCACTGATCACGCCTCGATCATGCCATCAGGCTCTGAGCAGGCAGTTTGCGGGACAGGCCTCAGTTGTTGTGCGCGGGGATCGGTCTGGTGTTGGAGAAGCCAAATGGGGCGTTGCCTGACGGTACGGTCGTCGTGTGGAGTCCGAGCAGAAGAACCAGTGCCCGTTGCACACCTCTGACGCACGTGCGGAGAGCCTGATCGGGCGCCGGTTGGAGACGGCCGTCGCTGCGTGGCACCGGGGCGGCGGCGAGGAGGCGGTAGATCCACTGGACGTGTGGCTGATCGACAGCCAAGGTGGTTCTCTGCACATCACCACCGGTTCGGACTGGTGCCTGATCGTGGATTCCTCGAGTCCGCACGACGGATACGACATGGGCGACTGGGGGCGCGTCGAGGTGGATCCGGTCGGTGATCGGACGCCGTTTGCCGCCCACCTCGGACAACACATCTTGGCGGTCCGTGAGGAGTTCGAGTCCACGGCCGGTCGCATCGCGCTTGAGGTCACCTTCGTCTCGGGCAGCGTTCGTTGTGACAGCTGGGCTGGTGACCTGCGCCTGTCCACGTGAGATTCGCTCCCCGGGAGTCAGAAGAAGTCCAGGACTTCTGTCAGCGAGCTGATCGAGGGCACGTCTGCGACGGTCGAGTCTCTGCACAGGGCGCATCCTGCATAGCCGAGTTCCAACGCGGCGGCCACCAGCGCCGGATCGTCGTCTATGAACAGACACTGTGCAGGAGTGAGGCCCAGCGCGGCGCTCGCGTGGTGATACATGCGCGGGTCCGGCTTGTCGCAGCCGAGCACGGAGGAGATTGCGTACGCGTCGAAGAACCGGCGGATCCCGAGTCCGGCATGGAGATCGGGCAGATTGGGCCAGGCGTCCGACACCACAGCCATGGGCACACTTCGCCGGCTCAGCTCCTCCAGGGTCTCCTGGACGTCCGGGTAGGTCTCCAGGAAAACCTCCGGGGGAACGTCACGTCGCAAGTCGGCCAAGAGCTCCGAGCTCGCTTTCACGCCGAGCTCGCGAAGCATGACCCCGTGGTATTCGTCGTGGTCGGGCGTCGACGACGAAGCGGCGAAGAACTGGTCACCCGCAGCGATGGCCTTCGTGAACTGGTCCGGTGTGACGGACGGTTCGTGGGCGAGGACCGTCTGCTCGAAGTCTGCTCGCGGGTTCCAACGGCCGCCGATCGGCTGCATCAGCACTCCGCCTGAGTCGAAGAGGACGGCACGAAGACCTTCGGGAGAGGTGGGGTTGGTCGTCACCCGCCCAGTCTGGTGAGGAGACGTCTCGCCGTCGGGCCGCCGTCGGGCAAGATGCGTCAGCGCATCCGGTCGTTGCGTCGCGGAGTGCTGGTCGGCGCCCGCGGGCTACACCAGCGTGGCACCGTGGGGGTGGTCACCGACGACACCGGCGCACTGCTCGACTTCATCACCGTCGCGTGCGACGGGGGAAGAGATGGCGCGGGTTTCCGACCGTGCATGGGCGGCCAGGGCGGCACCCTGTTGTCGATCGGGAGGCCCCCGCTGCGCACCGGCTGATTGGGGCCGCGCGTCCGGCCGGCGACCGCGACACGGCCGCGGCCGCGGGAAGCGCCGTATCTCCCCGCGGCCTGCCGATGGACACCGGACCGAGCGCTCTCGGGTCGGTCGCCACGCACACTCACCGCTCGGTGTGCGCGACGTGCACAGTCCGCCGCGTCAGCTCTTGGGCATGAGGACCGTGTCGATGATCTCGACGTTGGCGTTGGCGGTCTTGACGTTGCCGCACACCACGTTCGCGCTGTCGTTGACCTTGTAGGACTCACCGGAACCGGACGTGGTGAGCTTCGACTTCTCCAGGGTGGGGTACGAGCCCTTCTCCAGGTCCTTCGGCGTGAGCTTCTGGCCCACGACGTGGTAGGTCAGGATCTTGGTGAGCTGGGCCTTGTCGCTCAGCACCTTGTCCAGGTCCGCCTTCGGGATCTTGGCGAAGGCGTCGTTGGTCGGCGCGAAGACGGTGATGTTCTCNGCGTTGTTCAGCGTGTCGACGAGCCCGGCCTTCTTCACGGCCGTGACGAGCGTCGACAGGGCCGGGTTGTTCGACGCGGCGGTGGCCACCGGGTCCTTGGCCATGCCGTCGAACGAACCGGCACCGTCCTTCGGCACCGACGAACAGGCCGGACCGAACGGCTCGCTCATCGCGTTCGTGTCGTCGGACGGGCTGGCCTTGNCCGACCCCTTCGACGCGGCGGACGACGCGGTGTCGGAGGCCTTGTCCTTGGAGTCGCTGTCG
>NZ_KB891804.1 GCF_000373565.1 Streptomyces sp. HmicA12
GGGGGTGGGTGTGGCTGTGCCTGCGGTGAGTTGGGGTGCGGGAGGGGGTGGGTGCGGCTGTGCCTGCGGTGAGTTGGGGCGCGGGAGGGTGTGGCTGCGCCCGCGGGAGGTCGGGTGCGGGAGGGGGTGGAGGTGGGCGAGGGGGTGGGTGCGGGAGGCGGGGGGTGCGCGTTCTTGGGGTCGCCCCCTCCTCCCCTCCCCGTCCCGATCCCCGGGGGCCGCGCCCCCGGATCCCCGCCGCCACCGGTTGTCCGCGAGTGCCGGCCGGTGGGGCTTCTCGCGCCGTTCCTCGCGCCCCTTCGGGGCTCGGAGGGGGCTTTTCGCGCCGCTCCTCGCGCCCCTGGCGGGGCCCGGTGGCGATCTTCCGTGCGCGTTTTGTATCGTGTGGGAACAAAGTGGTTCCCGCCCACTCACCCTGACCGGTGGGCGGGGCCGCCTTGTTCCACCTCACGTCTCCGTTCTCTGGAGCCTGCCGATGACGGCCACGCCCACCGTTCTCTCCGCGCGCGCCCTCCTGCTCGACATGGACGGCACGCTCGTCAACTCCGATGCCGTGGTCGAACGGATCTGGCGGCGCTGGGCCGCGGACCACGGGTTCGACGGGGACGACGTCATGGCGGTCGCGCACGGGCGCCAGGGACACGCCACGATGGCCGAGTTGCTGCCCGGGCGGTCCCAGGAGGAGAACCTCGCCGACAACGCCCGCATGCTCGCCCAGGAGACCGCCGACATGGACGGCGTCGTGCCGGTGCCGGGCGCCGCGGAGTTCCTGGACTCACTCCTCTCGGGCGGGGTGCCGCACGCCCTGGTGACCTCGGCCGACGTGGCGCTGTCGACCGGGCGGATGGCCGCCGCGGGCCTGCCGTATCCGGCGGTGCGGGTCACCGCCGAGAACGTGGGGGCCAGCAAGCCGGACCCCGAGGGGTTCCTCAAGGGGGCCGCCGAACTGGGCATCGCCCCGGCGGACTGCGTCGTCTTCGAGGACTCGGGCGCGGGGATCGCCGCGGGCCGCGCCGCGGGGATGCGCGTCGTCGGCGTGGGGCCCCGCGCCGGGGCGCACGGCCCCACCGTGCACGTGGCCGATCTGCGGAGCGTGCGGGTCGAGGTCTCCGGCGAGGAGATCCTGCTCCACGTGGGGTGAGGGCAGCGCGGGCAGGGCCCCTGCGGGGTACTAGCCCGTCGTCTCGGCCTCCAGCGCCTGGCGGGTCGCCGGGCCGTACGTGCCCGGTGCGTCGCCCCGCACGCCGCGGGCCATCTGGAAGTTGCGGACGCCGAACTCCGTCATGCCGTTGAAGTTGCCGTTCGGTTCGCCCATGTACAGGGCCAATTGCTTGAGGCGGCCCTGGAGTTCGGCGACCTCGGGGCCGTGGTCGCCCCGTTGCAGGACCGTCGGGGCCGCCGCTGCCGAGGTACGGGACGCCGACGGGGACGCGGTGGGGGACGCCGAGGCCGAGCGCGTCGCGGACGGGCTGGACGTGGGGGTCCGGGACGCCGTCGGCGAGGGGGTCGCCGACGGCGCGGAGGCCGACGGTGAGGGCGAGGGGGCGTGACTCGGCGGGCTGGATGCCGCTGAGGCGCTCCGGGTGGCGCTCTCCGGTACCTCGGCCGGCAGGGTCGCCGTCGAGGCGGCCGTGTCCACCGTAGAGGCGTCGTCGCCCCCCGACATGATCAGCACCGACACCAGCGCCACCGCGCTCAGCACTCCGGCGATCGCCGCCAGCAGCAGGACGGGGGCCCGGCGGGCCGGTGGCTCGGGGTCCTCGTCGTCGTGCGGCGCGGCCGCCCCGGTGTACGCGGGCGTGGGTGCGGGCGGACGCGCGTACGGGTCGCAGACGCGCGGCGGCAGCGGCTGCGACGGCTCGGGCAGGGTGACGTAGGGCCGCACGCGGAGCGGAGCGAAGTCGTCCGTTTCGTCGCCGTCCGCCCTGCGGACGTGCTCCCGCGCCTCAGGCCCCGGAGTGCTGCCGGTCCCGCCCTCAGCCGGGTCGCCCGCCTTGGCCGCGGCCTTTGCTTCGGCCTCGTCGTCGGCCCCGTCCCCGATCCGGTCCCCATGTCGGTCGTGTCGGTCCTCGCTCATTTTCCGCCCCCTCCCCGAGAGCCGCCCTCCCCCCGAGAGCTGCAGCGCATTATGCAGACCCCGGGAGCGGGGCGCAGCGCGAGCCCCGGGGAAGAGGGCCGACCGGGGCAGGACTCAACAGGCCAAACCCGGTCACACCTACCAGGATGGGAAGTACCAAGCCCTCGGCCGGTCGGGCCGGGGTGCCCTGGGAGGTGGCCATGAGCAGCCCGGAGAACGGCGACACGGCCGGCATGGCCGGCACCGGCGCCACAGCCGACAACGGCGGCAGCCGTACGCACAGCCCCGCACCCGGCGACACCGCCAAGAGCAGCGGTGTGCTCGTCTCCATCGGCGCGCTGCTGCTCGGCATGCTGCTGGCCGCGCTCGACCAGACGATCGTGTCCACGGCCCTGCCGACGATCGTCAGCGACCTCGGCGGCCTGGAGCACCTGTCGTGGGTCGTGACCGCCTACATGCTGGCGGCCACCGCGGCGACCCCGCTGTGGGGCAAGCTCGGCGACCAGTACGGGCGCAAGAGGCTCTTCCAGATCGCGATCGTGATCTTCCTCGTCGGGTCCGCGCTGTGCGGCATGGCGCAGAACATGGCCGAGCTGATCGGCTTCCGCGCCTTGCAGGGCCTCGGCGGCGGCGGTCTCATGGTGCTGTCCATGGCGATCGTCGGCGACATCGTGCCGCCGCGCGAACGGGGCAAGTACCAGGGCCTGTTCGGCGCCGTCTTCGGCACCACCAGCGTGCTCGGACCGCTGCTCGGCGGACTGTTCACCGAGCACCTCAGCTGGCGCTGGGTCTTCTACGTGAATCTGCCCATCGGCATCGTCGCGCTCGCCGTGATCGCCGCCGCCCTGCACATCCCGGTCCGCTCGCGGAAGCACCGGATCGACTACCTCGGCACCTTCCTCATCGCGTCCGTCGCCACCTGCCTCGTCCTGGTGGCATCGCTCGGCGGGACGACCTGGGCCTGGGGATCGGCCCAGATCATCGGGCTGGCGATCCTCGGCGTCGTGCTGGCCGTCGTCTTCGTGTTCACCGAGTTCCGGGCCGCGGAACCGGTGCTCCCGATGAAGCTGTTCCGGGTCCGCACGTTCACGCTCACCGCCGTCATCAGCTTCGTCGTCGGCTTCGCGATGTTCGGCGCGATGACCTACCTGCCGACGTTCCTCCAGGTCGTGCAGGGCGTCTCGCCGACCATGTCCGGCGTGCACATGCTGCCGATGGTGGCCGGCATGCTCATCTCGTCGACCGCGTCCGGGCAGATCGTCAGCCGCACCGGCCGCTGGAAGGTCTTCCCGATCGCGGGCACCGCCGTGACCACCCTCGGCCTGCTCCTCCTGCACAACCTCACCGAGAACAGCTCCACCTGGCAGATGAGCTGCTACTTCTTCGTCTTCGGCTTCGGGCTCGGCCTCGTCATGCAGGTGCTCGTCCTCATCGTGCAGAACGCCGTCCCGTACGAGGACCTGGGCGTCGCCACCTCCGGCGCGACCTTCTTCCGCTCCATCGGCGCCTCCTTCGGCGTCGCGATCTTCGGCACCATCTTCACCAACCGGCTGAGCGGCAAGCTGAGTTCGGCCCTGGCGGGGCAGCAGCTACCGCCCGGCGTCACGCCGGACTCGCTGAGCGCGGACCCGCGCGGCATCGCCGAACTGCCCGCCGCGCTCCAGCCGCCCGTGCTGCACGCGTTCGCGACCTCGATCACCGATGTCTTCGTCTACGCCGTGCCGGTCACCCTGGTCGCCTTCGCGCTGGCCTGGTTCCTGCGCGAGGACAAGCTGCGCGGCTCCGTCACCGCGCCGGACGTGACCGAGACGCTCGCCTCCAACCCGGTCCACCGGTCGTCGTACGACGAGTGCGCGCGGGCCCTGTCGACGCTCGGGACGCGCGAGGGGCGGCGCGCGATCTACGAGAAGATCACCGCGCGGGCGGGCTACGACCTGCTGCCCGCGGCCAGTTGGCTCGTCCTGCGCATCAACCGGTGCGGCTGGGCCGAGCCCGCCGCCCTCGCCGAGCGCAGCGCCGTACCGCTGCCCGTGATCATCGAGGCGGCCCGCCAGGTCGAGGAGCGGCGGCTCGCCGTGCGCGAAGGACTCGACCTGGTCCTGACGGACGAGGGACGCGAGGTCGCGGCGCGCCTCGGCCGGGCCCGCGAGGAGTCCCTCGCCGAGCTGCTCGGAGACTGGTGGGGTCCCGAACGGCCCACGGATCTGCGGCAGTTGGTGTCCGAGCTGAACGCGGAGATGTGCGGCTCTGACGCGGAGCGGCCGCACGACGGAGCGACGAAGCAGGCGGTCAGGCCAGCCGCTTGAGGAACCAGTGCTCGGCGTACCTGTCGTCGTTGTGCGGCGCGGTCTCCTCGTAGCCGAGCCGGGCGTACAGGGCACGGGCCTCGGTCAGGTCGCCCCGGGTGTCGAGCCGGACGCGCGCGGCGCCGAGCGCGCGGGCCGCGTCCTCGGCGGCGCCCACGAGCAGCGCCGCGCCGCCCTTGCCGCGCAGTTCCTCCCGTACGTAGACCCGGGTGAGCTCCGCCGTGTCGGCGTCCACCATCAGCACCCCGGCGGTGCCCGCGGGCTCGCCGCCGTGCCGGGCGACGAGCAACTGCCCGCCGGGCGCCTTGAGTCGGCTCCCGCTGTCGGCCGCGATCCCGCGCTCCAGCTCCGCCGGGTCCGTGCGCCGCCCCTCGTGCAGCAGGTACCAGCGGTCGCTCACCTCCGTGTAGTACGCGCGCCAGAGCGCGGCGGACACCGCGGAGTCGTACGGCTCGGGGGAGACGGTCCAGAGGGAGGCGGAGTGCATGGGGGGATTGTGGGGGTGGCGGGGCGGGTGTGCGCAAGCCGTTTCCCGACCGGTCGGGCGTGGTCTGTTTGATTCGGTCACGGGCGGTCACCCGGTGCGGAGCAGCACAGTTCGCAGATCCCAGTTTCGAGGGATACCACCGGGAAGGTCGGGAGACACCCATGTCCACAGGCGTGATCATCGCTCTGATCGTGGTGGGGATCGTGGTCGTCGTCGCGGCGGGAATCTTCGCCGCGCGCACCGCGCCCCGCGGCGGGCGCGGCCTCAGGCGCCGCTTCGGCCCCGAGTACGACCGGGAGGTGGCCCGGCACGACGGCGACACCAAGGCCGCCGAGCGCGAGCTGGCCGAACGGGTACGGCAGCACGGTTCGTTGCGTGAGCGGCCCCTGGAGCCCGCCGCGCACGAGCGGTACCTGGCGCGCTGGGCCGAGGCCCAGGAGCGGTTCGTCGCGTCCCCCTCCGAGGCGGTCGCCGAGGCGGACCTGATCCTGGCGGATCTCGCCAAGGACCGTGGCTTCCCCGACGCGGGCAGCTACGACGAGCAGCTCGCCGCGCTGTCGGTCCACCACGGTCCGCAGGTCGACGGCTACCGCCGCGTGCACCGGGCGGCACACGCCCGGCCGGGCCGCGCCGAGGAGAGCCGCGCGGGTACGGAGGAACTGCGCACGGCGATGGTCGACGCGCGGGCCCTGTTCGACGTACTGCTCGGCACGGAACACCGCACGACGGGCCGGCGCCACGACGAGACGCGCCACGACGAGACGCGGCGCGACGAGCGCCACGACGAGACGCGCCTTGACGGCGCGCGGCACGACGGGACTGGACACGACGAAGCGGCGGGGCGCGGCGACGACGCGTCGCCCGATCGGAAGCACGCCCTCAAGGGGCGCCTGTCCAAGGGCAATTGACTTTTCCGAAGGCAATGAGGGGAGCTGACGAGTGATGGCGGACATCGACCGCACGCGACGTGAAGACATCGGACAGGACCGCACCGGTCAGGCCGGTCAGGCCGATCGAGCGGCACAGGCCCGCTTCGGTCAGGAACGAACCGGTCAGGAACGAGCCGGTCAGGACGGCATGGGCCAGGACCGGGAACAGGACCAGAGCGTGCCGCGGCAGGGCGGGCCGGGGCCGACGCAGAGTCCGGGCCCGATACCCGAGCGGCCCGCGACCCCCGCGCCGGGCACAAGCGGCACACCGAAGACGGCCGAGGGGGCGGCCCCGCCGGTCGCGGCCCGTGAGATCCGTGAGAGCCGCGAAGGGCGCGAGCACCACCACGGCGACAGCCACGGCGTGGCCACGGAGCTGGTGTCCACGGACACCCGCGACGAGCTGACCGGCCGGTTGCGGCACGCGGTCAGCGGTTTCGTCGACCAGCCCCGCGCCTCCGTCGAGGAGGCCGACCACGTCCTGGAGGACCTGGCGACCCGCCTGGCCGAGAACCTCGCCGGGCACCGTCGCACCCTCCGCACGTCCTGGGAGGGTTCCACCGAGGACACCGAGAAGCTGCGGCTCGCGCTGCGCGACTACCGGGAGACGGCGGAGCGGCTGCTGAAGCTGTGACGCCCGCACCACCCGCATCACCCGCACCACCACGTGCGTGACCGGCTGCCCCGCGCCTCGGACGACGGCGCGGGGCAGCCGTATGCCCCCGGGGACGGGGACGGGGACGGGGACGGGGCGGCGCCGCGCGTCAGGCGCTCTTCGGCGCCGCCTGCTGCACGACCTCGAAGGACCACACCGCGGCGCTGCTCGACGCCGGCTTGGGGCGGTCGGCGTCCTGCGGGCCCTGGTGGGCCGACTTCATCGGGCCCTCCATCCACGCCTGGAACGACTCCTCGTCACGCCACCGCGTGTAGACCAGGTAGTCGTCGGTGCCCTCGATGGGGCGCAGCAGCTCGAACCACTCGAAGCCGTCCGAGTTCTCCACCGCGCCGGCGCGGGACGCGAAGCGCTTCTCCAGGATCTCCCGCTGTTCGGCGGGAACGGTCAGGACGTTGATCTTGACGATGCTCATGGGCTCATCCTGCCGCAGGGCCGGTACGGGTCAGGTGAGCGGGTTGCCCCGCGGATCCGTGACGCTCCACGCCCGCCCGTCGAGGCCGGGGTCGGGGGCCACGGTCAGCCGGGTGCCGTCGGAGAACTCCAAGACCAGATGGCCGTCCGGGCGGGCGACGGCCGAGGTCGTCACCGTGCCGAACAGGGCGAGCGCGGGAGCGACCAGCTGTTCGCCGGGGACAAGGGTGGCGGCCGGGCCTTCCGCGCCCTCCAGGCGGGCCGTCGCCGCGACGACGAGCAGCGCCTCGGCGTCGTGCGCGTCGTCGGCGGCGGCCTCGCCGAGCAGGAACGTGAGCCGGTGGTCGACCCGCACCTGGCGGACGGTGAGTCCCGTGACGGGCAGCCGTCGCCCCTCGCGGTCGATCCGCCACTGCCGTACGGCCTCGTCCACGTCGTACGGCTTCAGGCCGAGCGGCGGGCCGGGCGGCGGCTTGAACATCATGTCGCGGATCTTGTCGTTGAGCTCCGTGAGGACGCGGCGGACCGTGTGCTCGGAGGCCGTCCGCGGGAGCGCCGCGAAGGTGTCCTCGACCTCTTTGCGCAGGGCCAGGGACGGGGGCAGCACCGAGAGGCCCTCGCGGGCCATCTTCCGTTTGATCCACCAGTTCTCGTCGTACGTGGTGGAGTCGTCGCCGGGCGCGAAGGGTTTGCCCGCGCCGGGCAGGGCGGAGAAGTCGCCTCGGCGCTCGGCCTCGCGGATCTGCTTGTCGACGAATGACTCGAAGCTGACGCCGGGTGGTTTGCGTTCGGTCATACGTGCATTGTCCCGCAGACGGCTCCGGGCGGATCGTAGGGGCTTAGGATGCGGCCGCTACATGAGGCGCGCGACGTGAACGCTGGGGGAGTGCGGTGCTCGAACTGACCATGGCCACGGTGGCCGGAGCCGACGCGGGGGCCACGGCCGGCATGGTGATGGCCGAGGCGCCGAGCGAACCGGGGGCGGTGTTGCGGGTGGGGCGGGACGGCAGCGTGTGCCGGCTCGCCACGCCGGAGGACTGGCTGTTCGTGTCGCGGGTGCACCTGGAGTTCCGGTGCGGGCCGAACGGGGAGTGGAGCGTGTTCTGGCTGCGCGGCTCGCAGGCGGACCCGTCGTCGGAGGTGCGGGTGCGGCTCGGGACGCAGGGTCCCGGCCAACCGCTGTCGTACGGAGGGGCGTTGACGCTTCCGCACGGCGGCTCCGGTGAGGTCGTCGTCCTCGACCGGAGCGGGCCGCGCAGTGTGAACGTGGGCTTCTATCACGAGACGTGAGCCGTCCCGGTCAGCCGATCACGTACGCCAGGGCGAAGCCGTCGTGGCCCTTCGCGCCCACCGTCTGGATCGCCGTGGCGTCCAACTTCGGGTGGTCGGCGAGGAGTTGCAGGGCACTGCGGGTGCCGATGACGTCCGGGTCGGTGTTCTCGGGGTCCGCGACGCGGCCGCCGCGCACTACGTTGTCGACGACGATCACGCTGCCGGGGTGGGTCAGACGCAGCGCCCACTCCAGGTAGTTCGGGTTGTTGGCCTTGTCCGCGTCGATGAAGACCAGGTCGAAGTCCCGCTTCTCGTCACGGAGTCGGGGAAGCGAGTCGAGGGCGGCGCCGACCCGCACCTCGACCGTCTTGTCCAGGCCCGCCCGCGCGATGTTGGCGCGGGCCACCTCCGCGTGGCGCGGGCTGCACTCCAGGGTGATCAGGGAGCCGTCGGCGGGCAGCGCGCGGGCCAGCCAGATGGTGCTGTAGCCGCCGAGCGTGCCGATCTCCAGGATGTGCCGGGCGCCCTGGATCCGGGCGAGCAGGTGCAGCAGTTTTCCGTGGGTGGCCGAGACGCTGATGCTGGGCAGGCCCGCCGCGTCGCTGTCGGCGAGCGCGGCCGCGAGGGCCTCGTCGGCCGGTGCCAGCAGATCGCTGAGGTAGGTGTCCACCGCCGTCGAGGTCTGCGGTTGTGGTGTGGTCATGGACGTCAGCCTAGGGGCGGCGGCACGGTCACGGGCGGCGGCGCGATCACCGGGCGGCGCCGGTGCGCGCGGCGCACGAGCAGCAGGGCGGCAAGGGCCGCCGCGAGCGTGCCGAGGACCGTCAGGAGCCACACGGGCATGCCGGGGCCGACCGTGAGCAGTTCGTTCTTCCAGATGATCGTGCGGTACGGGGTGTCGTGCGCCGCACGCCGCAGCTCGTGGTCGCCGCCGATCGCGGCCGGGATCCCGAACTCCTGGGTGTAGGCCGTCAAGTACGGGGTGTCGCGCGCCAGTTGTTCCAGCGCGCCGTGGGTGGCGGTGAGCCGGCCCGCGTACGTCACCTTCGGTGCGGAGCCGCCGATCGCCGAGCGGGGTTCCATGCGGTGGCGGGCCAGGACGTACAGGTTGAGGTGCTGGGAATCGCGGGCCAGCCGTGACAGCCGCATCGGATAGACGAGGCGGTCGCTGGCGAAGGTGAGGTGCAGCGGGTCGAGCTGCCCGGCGAGGGTCCGGCCCTTCTCCTCGGGGGCGAGGCGGATCGCGACGTACTCCCAGCCCTGATCGACGTACGGCTGAAGGGCCTTGCTCAGGCGTTCGGGGAGCCGGAAGCCGTTCTCCTTCAGCCAGTCGGCGAGGGCGTCGGGGTCGGTGGCGGTGAGGCGGGCGACGTCGAACGGGCCGAGGTGCTCACGCCCGACGACGCCCACGCCGGAGCCGGGGGCCGGGGCGGAGGGCGCGGCGGCGCCGTCGCCCGCATTCCCGCCGTCGAACGGCCAGTCGTCGCCGCGCGGCCAGAAGTGGTGCCGGGTCCGGTGCTCGGGCTCGGTCGCCTCGGCGAGCTGCGTGAACAGCTCGGGGTCGCCGAGTTCGACGTCCGCGCGGTGTGGGACCGGCATGATCCAGGCGGCGGCGCGGCCGGTGCCGCCCATCGACAGGCGCATCACGATCTGTTCGGTGCGGCCGTCCCAACTGACCGCCGACGTCTCCTCGTTGACGAAGATCCGCTCGCCGTCGCGCGGCACCATCGCGCCGCAGCCGCAGGCGTAGGCCGGTGCGGCCAGCCAGGCCAGCTGGAGCGCGAGCACGCTCAGGGCGACGAGCAGGGCCCTGGCCCGGGTGGTGAGGGGTGGCGCGGGAGTCGCGGGTGGCGTCATGCGCGTAGCGACGGGGGCGGTCGTGGGGGTGGTTCCTGCCGTTACCCGACCGTTGCGCGGTGCGCCCCGCAGGGGCGCGGGGCTGTATCGATGTGCGGCTCCGCCGCGTGGGCATGCTCAGCCACGGAAAAGCCGCGGTCGCGTCTGCTCTGTCGATGAGCAGACGCGACTGCGGCCCGTACGCGTCACGGGGTGCCGAACAATCAGACGGCCGGCGGCGAACCAGGAAGCGGCCGGCCCGCGGACTCCCGCATCCGCCAGGCCGCGATTCCGCCGATGACGGCCGCGGCCATCATGTAGTACGCCGGGATCATCAGGTTCCCCGTGCCGGCGATCAGCGCGGCGGCGACCAGCGGGGTCGTGCCGCCGAACAGCGAGACCGACAGGTTGAAGCCCACGGACAGCGAGCCGTAGCGGACCTTCGTCGGGAACAGGGCCGGCAGCGTCGACGGCATCGACGACGTGAAGCCGACGAGCAGCAGTCCGAGGGCCGCGAGGCCGACGGCGATCGCCCAGGTCGAGCCCGCCTGGATCAGCAGCAGGGCCGGGACCGAGAGCAGCAGGAAGCCGACGCAGGCGCCGCCGATCACCTTGCGGTGGCCGAAGCGGTCGTTGGCCATGCCCATCGGGAGCTGCACGACCATCATCAGCAGCATGACGCCGATCAGGATGATCGTGCCGTGCGTGGCGTCGTAGTGCAGCTCCTCGCTCAGGAACGTGGGCATGTACGACAGCAGCATGTAGTCGGTGACGTTGAAGACGAGGACCAGGGCGATGCACGCGGCCATCGCACCGGCGTTGCCGACGAACATCTCCTTGATCTTCGGCTTCGGGAAGGACTTCTCCTTCGCCTCGGCCTCCTGCGTCAGCTTCTTGAAGGCGGGGGTCTCTTCGAGCTTCATCCGCACGTACAGACCGACCAGGCCGATCGGACCGGCGATCAGGAACGGGATGCGCCAGCCCCAGCTGTACAGGGAGTCGGACGGCAGCGTCGTGATCAGGACGGTCGCGAGCGTCGCACCGGCCACGTAACCGGCGTTCGTGCCCAGCTCCAGGAACGAGCCGAAGAAGCCGCGGCGCTTGTCCGGCGCGTACTCGGCGATGAACGTGCACGCGCCGCCGTACTCACCACCGGTCGAGAAGCCCTGCACCATGCGGGCCACGATCAGCAGCACCGGCGCCCACACGCCGATCGCCCCGTACGACGGGATCAGGCCGATCGCGAAGGTGCCCGCCGCCATCATGATCATGGTGATGGCGAGGACCTTCTGCCGGCCGATGCGGTCGCCGAGCGGGCCGAAGAAGGCACCGCCGATGGGGCGCACCAGGAAGGCGGCGGCGAACGTGCCGAGCGTGGCCAGGACCTGGGCGGTGCTGGACGCGGCCGGGAAGAAGACGTGGCCGAGCGTCGCGGTCAGGTAGCCGTAGACACCGAAGTCGAACCATTCCATCGCGTTGCCGAGTGCCGCCGCCTTCACCGCGCGCTTCACGAGCGTGGGGTCGGTGACGGTGACGTCTTGATTCACGTTCTCGGCCGAGGTGCGGCCCCGCGCGGAGACGTGGGGCCTGCTGGTACTGGGTGCGATGGAAGCGGCGCTCGACAAGGTCTCGCTCGCCTGCCTTTCGTGGGGGGCAACGGCAAGGCCGCTCACGCGTCAGCGGAACGGCCGAAAGCGACCATAGGGGGCGCCTCGATCATCGCGCAGCGTGCCCAATCGGCTACGCTGCGCGCTTAAACCGTCTCCGGCCAGGCAAAACGCACATCGTCACAAGCGCCCCGATCGGGCAAACCTGTGATCTATGTCGCGGAACCGGACCCGTGCAACATGCAACGAAGTGGTCCGGGCCACTGTTCTCACCGCCGCCCTCAACGGCATCTTCCGGTCAAATCCGGAGGGACAAGCAGGTGAAGCAGGGGTTGCCTGCGTCTCACACCGAGGAGGCGGTGTGCAGCTCCGACGAAGACGATGAAGAAGAACGATGACGGCGATGACGACCACGGGGAAGACGGGACGGCGGGCGGCGCGTGGCGAATGTGGAGCACAGGGGGCCGGTGTCGGGATCCGCGGGAGCGGTGACCGGGCGGATGAGCGCCGCGCGCGCGGGGCTGTGGCTGGTCGCCGCCGTGCTCGCGGTGCGCCAGCTCGTCGCGGTCCTGAGCACCCCGCGGGGTGAGCGCCTCGCCGATCTGGAGACCTGGATCGGGCCCCAGGGGGTGTTGCACGTCAAGGGCTCCCTGTACGACGCGCCCGACCGGTTCACCGGCACCCCGTTCGCCGGCCTCGTCCTCAAGCCGCTCTCCCGCGCCGCCGAGCAGGCCCTCGGCTGGGGCTGGACGTTCGGCTCGCTCGCCCTCGTCGTGGTCCTCGGCCTGGTCGCCGCGCGCGCCCTGCCGCAGCCCGTGTCCCGCCGTACGTCGCTGCTGGCCGCGCCCGTCGCGATCAGTCTGCTGATGCTGTCGCTGCCGGTGCGCGACGCGTTCACCACCGGCCAGACCAGCATCATCCCGGTGCTCCTCGTCCTGCTCGGCTGCTTCACCGTGCGCGGGGAGAAGGCGTCCGGCGTCCTCATCGGCGTGGCCGCCGCCCTCCAGCCGACGGTCCTGCTGTTCGCGCCGCTCCTCTGGTTCACGGGCCGCAGACGCGCCGCCGTCTCCTCGGGCGTCACCTTCGCCGCCGCGACCGGCCTCGCCTGGGCCGCGATGCCGCACGACGCGTGGACGTACTGGGTGCACCACCTGGCGGGCGCGGGGCTCGCCACCAACCCGGCGGCCAACGCCAACCAGTCGCTGCACGGCATGCTGCTCCGCTTCGGCATCGAGGGGCCGCTGGAGATCGCCCTGTTCGCGCTGCTCTCCGTCACCGTCGCGGCGCTCGGCCTGCGCCGCGCGGTCAGGTACGCGCGCGACGGGCAACTGCTGCTCGCCGTCGCGATCACCGGCTGCGTGGCGGTCGCCGTCTCCCCGACGACGTGGCAGCACCAGCTGCTGTGGGTACTGCTCGCGGTCGTCGGGCAGGTCGGCAAGCGGGCCTCCGACCGGTACATGTGGCCGGTGCTCGTCGTCCTCGCGCTGACGCTGCCGTCGAAGATGATGCTGCCGAACATGACGTTCCTGGAGCCGGTCCGGGACAACATCGTGCTCATCGCCGCGCTCGCCGCCGCGTGCGCCGTCCCCTTCCTCTCCCGCACCTCGCCCCTGTTCCGCACCCCGCTCCCGACGGACTACGCGGCGCCGGTGCCCGCCCGCTGGACGTGGGTGCCGCTGGTCCCGGTCTGGCGCCGGGTCGTGGCGCGGCCGAACCTGATCCTCGAACTGCTCCTCATCCGCGTCGGCTACTCCGCGTACCAGCAGGTGCGGCTCGCGGCGACCGGCGGCACGATCTCCGGCGGCCGGGCCACCGCCGAGGCGCACGGCCACCAGGTCCACTCGATCGAGAAGTTCCTGCACCTCGACATCGAGCACTGGGTCAACCACGCCGTCGTCCAGCACGCCACCTGGCTCAAGGACTTCTTCAACTTCTACTACACGTCGTTCCACTTCGTGGTCCCGCTCAGCCTGCTCGCCTACATGTACGTCCGCCGCCCCGCCGACTACCGCTGGGCCCGCTCGGCCCTCGGCTTCGCGACGCTGCTCGCCCTCATCGGTTTCTGGGCGTACCCGCTCGCGCCGCCGCGCCTCATGCCGGGCCTCGGCTTCATCGACACCGTCCACGGCGCCCAGGACTTCTCGAAGCCGAACTACGGCACCCTGACCCAGCTCACCAACCAGTACGCGGCGATGCCGTCCCTGCACTTCGGCTGGTCCCTGTGGTGCGGCATCGTGATCGTGGTCCTCGCCCGCCGCAAGTGGGTCAAGGCCCTCGGCCTCATCCACCCGCTGTGCACGGTCTCCGCGATCGTCGCGACCGGCAACCACTGGATCCTCGACGCGGTGGGCGGCGCGACCGTCGTCGGCATCGGCTTCTTCCTCACGTACGCGCTCCAGGGCCCCCGGGTCCGGACGGTGACGGCCGCCGCCGCTCAGGCGGAGCCGGACGGCGAGTCCCCGGGTGCGCACTCGAACCAGACCATCTTGCCGACCGCCAAGGGCTGAACGCCCCACTTGGTCGCCACCGCCGCGACGATGGCGAGGCCCCGGCCGTGCTCGGCGTACGGGTCCGACAACTCCCGTGTGCCGTCCGCTAGTTGCGGCCCGTCGTCGGTCACCTCCGCGCGTACGTACCCGGCCTCCGTGTCATGGTGCAGCCGCACCTCGGCGCGGGCGCCGGGTACGTGCCGTACGACGTTGGACAGCAGTTCCGTGACGCCGAGCGCCATGTCGTCGGCCAGCTCCTGAGGCACCGACCAGTCGCCGCACAGCCGGTGGATGATGCGGCGCACATGACGGGCCGAGTGGGTGCCGACGGTGAGGCTCAGCGAGTAGATGTGGTGCTGCTCGATTTGCTCGTTCACGGTACGAGCGTGACGAGCCGTGACTACGCTGTGCAATCGACCGAATACAACGGGCCCGCGGGTGGGCCGAGTTGAGGGGGCTTGCGTGGTCCACATCAACGTCCTCGACCCGAGCGCGTCGCCGCTCGATTACTACGGCTTTGAGCTGCGGCGCCATCGCGAGGCCGCGGGCCTGACGCAGAAGCAGCTCGGGCAGATCGTCAATTACACCGGCTCGCTGGTGGGGCAGATCGAGACCGCCAGGAAGCTGCCGACCCCCGAGTTCAGCGAGCGGTGCGATGCCGCGCTGGGGACGGACGGGTTGCTGTCGCGGCTCGTCGGCCTCGTGCTGCGGTCCCAACTGCCCTTGTGGTTCCAGCAGGTTGCGGAGCTGGAGGCGCGGGCCGAGGAGATCTGTACGTTCCAGACGCACATGGTGCACGGCCTGTTGCAGACGCGGGCCTACGCGCGTGCGGTGCTCGGCGTGATGGACCGAGAGAACCTCGACGACCGCACGGAGGTGCGGCTCGCGCGTCAGCGGATCCTGGAGAAGGACGAGCCGCCGGTCCTGTGGGTGATCCTCGGCGAGACCGCGCTACGACAGGAGATCGGCGCCGGACCGGAAGTGATGCGGGGCCAACTCGCGCACCTGTTGGCCTACGAGGCGCATCCTTACGTGAATGTGCAGGTGCTGCCGTTCAGCGCGGGTGCGCATGCGGGTATGACAGGGCCGTACAACCTCTACCGCTTCCCGAGCGACCCGCCCATCGTCTACACCGAGGGCTATGGGCAAGGGCATCCGACCGCCAACCCGACCACGGTCAAGAACTGTTCGCTCCGTTACGATCACTTGCAGGCGGCCGCCTTGTCCATCGCGGACTCGGCTCAGCTGATCCGGCGCGTGATGGAGGAACACTATGGCGAGCATCCAGTGGCGTAAGTCGAGCTACAGCAGCGATCAGGGCGGCGAGTGCGTGGAGTGCGCGCCGCTCGGAGCGCTCGCCTGGGGCAAGTCCAGCTACAGCAGCGACCAGGGCGGCGACTGCGTAGAGATCGCCGGAACCCCCTGCACCGCCGTCGCCGTCCGCGACTCGAAGAACCCGGCCGGTCCGAGTCTCACGTTCACCCCGGAGGCGTTCGGACGGTTCGTCGCGGGGTGCGTGAACTCCCCGGCGCTTTAGGAGTCGTTGAGGTGCAGCGCCCGTAGCGCCGCCTCCATGGCGAAGCGGTGGGCCGGGTCGTCCAGGCGGTCGCCGAAGTGGGCGTCGAGGTTGCGCAGGCGGTAGCGGACCGTCTGGGCGTGCACGCCGAGGACCTCGCCGACCTGGTCCGCGGTGCCGCGCGTGGTCAGCCAGGCGTGCAGGGTCTCCACGAGGCGGGCGCGGCGGGAACCCGAGGCCTTGTCGAGCGGGGCCAGCTCCCGCGCGGCGATCTCCTTGACCAGCGCGGGGTCGGCGAGCAGCCAGAGCGTCACCAAGTGATCGGCGCAGTCGAGGACTTGGGAATCGGCAACGATGTCATCGTCGGCGAACTGAAGCACCCGGCGGGCCCAGCGCAGCGAGTCGGCGGCCTGCTCGGTGGGCACGGTCAGACCGATGGCGTACGAGCTGCCGGGGGCGGTGGCCGTCAGCATGGCGCGGCGTTCCGGGGTGAGCGGGCCGGGAATCAGGAGGTGCGGCTGCGGTGCGCCGAGATCCGCGAGGACATCGATGGCCAGACCCGCCTGGAGGTGCTCGGCCGGCGTCCGTAAGGCGATCATGGTCACTTCGGCCGGAAGAGGCCAACCCGCCTGCTCACACAGGCTGTTGATGGTGGTGTGCGTCAGCGGAGTGCCCGCGAGCAGCAGGTGCAGTAACCGTCTTCGCAGCACCTCTCCCGCCGCGCCCGCCTTCGACTGCACCTCCATGTACCCCTCGTGGGAGAGGGCTTCGAGCTCGCCGATGTAGGCGAAGACGGCCTCGGCGAAGGTCAGCAGGAGGGTGGGGGAGAGGTCGAAGCGGCGGCCCAGGTCCTTCGCGCGGCGCAGGGCGACCCGGGCGCCGAGCCGGTAGGCGCCCTGGAGGGTGGCCAGGTCCCGGCCCTCGTACGCCTCAACTCTGCCGAACGTGCGGAGCAGTTCGTCGCGGGTCGCGGTGGAGGCGTTGGGGTCGGCGACGCGGTCCACGAAGGCGTTCAGGCTCTGCTCGACGCCCTGCCGGATGGCCGTCTCGTTCGGTCCGCTCAGCAGCGCGGCGTACTCCGGGAACGCGCGCGTGACCTCGACCTTGATCTCCTTGAGCAGGCCGGGGAGTTCGGGACGCATGATGCGGGCGAACTCCCGGGGCAGCGGTACCGGGGGTTCCTCGACATCCGTCGTGTGCGCAGGCAGGGACATGGCCGCGTCCTCCCTCGTGCGGGCGCCGGGTGGGGGTCGGGCGGACCGGCGCAGGGCTGCGCTGTCCCGCCCGCCAGGTGCGTACCAATGGGGCTAATGAAAATTAGAACAACTACTGTGCGTTGTACATCTGTTGCGCAGGGATTGATCGCGGTGTGGGAGATGTGGCTGAGAAGTGATGGGCCGGTGAGGTGGTCACGGGAGCTTGGTCGGGGGGAGGGTGGCCATCACCGGCGGGCAGCCGAGGCTGTACTCGGGAGCGCAGACCGGTGCCTGGTTCATGGCGATCAAGTTGTCCGGGCCGCTGATGGAGGCGGTGAACAGAGGGCTGAGGTTCTCCCCGCCCGTCCCGCAGCCGGTGAAGGCCGGGATCGTGACCTTGCCGGTGAGGAGACCGCCGAACAGGACGTGCGTGTACGAGCCGGTGCCGTCATCGTTGATGGAGCCGCGCAGGGTGACCCGGAAGGGCTCCTTGGTGCGACAGTTGCTCCCGACGGCAAGGGGTGTGCCGTTCACCTTTGCGGACCGGATATGGATGGTCTGGAAGAAGGTGATGACGGCGTAGGCGCCGGAGATACCGTCCGTGTTGCCGGTGGAGATGCTGACGAGTCCGGTGTCGAACCCGACCTTCGCGGAGACCGGGGTGAAGCCGAAGGCGAGGAAGGTCGACTCGGAGTCCGGAAGGGTGAGTCTTCCGATGGAGTCGATGCTGTTCCAGAAGTTTCCGTTCGGGTTGGTCGCGTTGGAGCCGCGGATGCCGCCGCTGATGTTCATGAGCGCCGGTGTTCTGGACGGATCGTTGATGATCATCGATCCGTTCTGCTTGCGGACCGTGGCCAGCCCCGCAGCGTAGGCGCACCCGCCAAAGCCCGGTGAATGGTTCACCTCCGGAGGTGCCGGTGGTGGTGGCAGCTGGCTGAGGTCCGGTTCCCCGGTGGGCCGTTCCCCGCAGGTGACGTCCGCCGCCTTCGGCTGTTCCTTGGGAGTGACGGTGAGTCCGTCGCGGGACCCGTGTTTTCCCTCGCCGGGCTCCGTCGACGAGGACGGCGATCCGCCCGGCTCCGTCTCGGCTCCTCCCGGGACGGCCACGCGGGCCATCAGCGGGTCGGTGTCCTTGGCCGGCGAGCAGGTGACGGCGACCGCCGTGCCGGTCGAAGGTGTCACCGTCAGGGCGAGATCACCGGCCACCAACTCGATGTCGCCGGGCGAATCGACGGTGATCGAGGACACGTCTCCCGTGTGCGGCAGAACCAGGTCTGTGCCGTCGGAGGGCATGGTGGCCCGACCGCTCAGCCCGGACCAGGTCGCATCCGCCTTCTCCCCGTTCTGCCGGACCTCGACGCCGAGGGTCGCCTCGCTCGTCAGGTCGCCCCCGGCGGGGAGAAGGTCGGCGAGTCCGGCACGCGGCAGCACGGCCTCCACCTGGACGGGGCCCGCCTGGATCGGCTGCCCCGTGACAGCCGTCGTCGGCAACTGGGTGCTCACCTTCACGGTGGCGGCCAGCTTCGCCACCGCCGTTCCGTCCGTGCCCGCCGTCGCGGGCAGGCCGCACTCGTAGGCCAACTCCACGGCGGAGGGCGGCTGTTCATCGGCTCGCGACCCGGACCCGGACAGCAGCCCGGCGACCAGCGCGGCCGAGGCGACCGATGCCACCCGTACCGACCGCCGTGCAGGCGGCCCGGTTCGCTTGTCGATCGCTCTCATCCGGTCCTTGCCTCCTGAAGTCGTGTTCTCTCACCCGATGCCGGTCCGGCCCCGCAAACGCGTGCGCGCCCACCGCCGAGTGGGAGCTCGACGGCGGGCTGAGCGGTGCTACGCGATCACGGGGAGGTGATCGTCTGCTGGGCGGTCATCACGTAGTTCGCCACGTAGTTGGCGGGCGAGCCCGCGGTGAACAGCCCGAGGCAGCTGGCGCCCGCCTGCGCGGCAAGGGAGCCGCCACCCGTCACGTGCAGGGTCTTCGTGGTGTTCTCGTACCAACCGTTCGTGGTGCCCGCGAAGGTCGCGTTGCAGCCCGTACCGGTGATGGTCGCGCTGATGCCGCTGATGTTGCCGTCGATGTGGTTCGCCGTCGTGCCCGTGGCGTTGACGTAGAAGGGCGCGCCGGTCGACGCGGTGGTGGAGACCGTGAACGGGATGCCGGCGACCGTGCAGTTGGTGAAGGTCAGGCTGGTGATGGAGCCGAGCTGGGCCCCGGCCAGACCGGACCCGGACTTCAGGGTGCCCTTCGCCTGTGAGGACGCACAGGTGAGGGTGGCGGCACCCACCGTCATCTTCGGGTTCGTGGCGTTGGCCGTGAACGCCCCACCGGGCGTGACCGTGTACGTGGCCAGCGCCGTCGCCGAGGCCGAGGAGATGGAGAGGCCGACGGCCGAGCCGAGCGCGGCAGCGGCGAGAGCGGTGTTCCGGACGAATCTGCGCACAGTGGTTCCTCCGCGTAATCGAGGGTGAATGGAGGGGGAACGAGACCGGCCGGCCTGCGTCGCCTTCGAGACGGACGTTACGAGCTGGTAACCGGAAGTCGCAATGGATAAGTGCGAGGTTCCTCGGAAGGATCAGAATGCGCGGTTTTTCTTGTCTCTCCGGATACAGGTCGCGTGACTTTCCTTGTCCGCGAGTGACGAGTTTCCCGCTCGCTCCGGAAAGTACTCACTCAGTGAGCAGGCGCGAGTCGCGATTGCTCACTCACCGATAAACCCGCGAGTAGTGGAAGAACTGTCAGCAAGGCCATTGTGCGAAAGGTTTCCCGTGAGTAACGTCCGGGCTCGCATTCCCCTACGAGAAGGGAAAACCGGCATGGCCACTCTCAGACGTATGTCAGTCCTCGGCGCGACGGCCGCCCTGGCCACGATCGCCTCCATCGGTACGTCCTCCGCGGCCGGCACCCAGCTGAACGGGAACTGGGCGCCGTTCAACCGCTGCCCGGTCGACAACGCAGCCATGCTGGCCGCCGACGGCATCACCGACCAGGCGACCTGCATCTCGTCCAGCTCGCCCAGCGGCGTCATCAAGATCGGCAGCTCGGTCGTGCCGACGGGCAAGACCGACCTCCAGGTGGGCATCGTGACCCACTCCGACGGGACCAACTCGGTGATCGCGCCCTCGGACGGCGCGCTCATCGCCGACCCCGCCGACCTTCCCGGCGGCCTGCTCGGGCTGATGTGTCCCAGCTCCGTACCCGTCGTCAGCGCCGTCTGCGGGCAGATCACCAACAGCACGACCAACCGGATCGTGGCGACCGTCGAATCCGTGGGGACCCCCTCCGACTTCCAGCTGCTCGCCGGAGTCTCCGAGGGGGTGCCGATCATCTCGATCCCGGTCCGCATCCACCTCAGCAACCCGCTCATCGGCAGCAACTGCTACATCGGCACCAAGTCCGCGCCGATCATCCTGCGCCCGGGGAACGCGGCGGCGCCGAACATCGCCGCGGACAGCGCCACCTCCAACGGCACGCCTGCCGAGACGGGGCCGTTCGGCCGCCTCGCGCTGACCGGCTCGACCCAGCAGGACCTCACCTTCGCGGCGCCCGGCGCCAGCGGCTGCGGCCCCCTCGGGCTCGGCGCCTTCAACTGGGCCGTCAACCTCAAGTCCGGCCTCCCGGCCGCCTCGGGTGTCAACAGCGTCAAGCTCAACAACACCTCGACCTACCTGGGCACCCTGAACGACCCGGGCGCCGCCGCACCGAACCAGGGCAAGGTCTTCTCCCAGTACTGGCACTCGGCGGTCAAGTGACCGTCTTGTCGCCGGGTGATAAATCCGGGGGCGGAATCGGACGGGGCACGGAAAATTGGCGAATCGGTATTGCTAGGCAAGGTTACTGAGCCGTAACGTCGGGAAAAGTTCCTCCTCTCCTGGTCGGCGCCCCCCGTTGGCCAGGAGGTGCAAGAGATGCCGGCCGGAACCCTCCTTCCTGACCGGCATCTCCGTGGCGGGGCCCCATCTTTCACCGCACCCCCGGTGAGGTGCGGCCCCGCCACGAACTACGCGGCAGCCTCCAGGACTCAGTGTTTTCACTCATCTCCCGACAGGAGAGAACTCGTCTCTTGTCACCGGATGACAAGTTTTCAGGAAGATTCGGGGCGACCGCTCCGAGATCTTGTCCGGCACGTATGAAGCGAATTACCGTGCGCTGCCGAGTTCGCTCGCTGAAGGTGAGAAGCGATGGGAATCGAAGTGAAGGTCGAGGGGCTCACCAAGTCCTTCGGCAAGCAGCAGATCTGGCAGGACGTCAGTCTCACCCTGCCCGCCGGCGAGGTGAGCGTCATGCTCGGCCCCTCCGGCACGGGCAAGACCGTCTTCCTGAAGTCGCTGATCGGTCTGCTCAAGCCCGAGCGGGGACGCGTCCTCGTCGACGGCGTCGACATGGCACGCAGTCCCGAGCGGGACATCATGGAGGCCCGGAAGCTGTTCGGCCTGATGTTCCAGGACGGCGCCCTGTTCGGCTCGATGAACCTCTTCGACAACATCGCCTTCCCGCTGCGCGAGCACACGAAGAAGAAGGAATCCGAGATCCGCCGCATCGTCATGGAGCGGATCGACGTCGTCGGACTCCTGGGCGCCGAGGGGAAGTTGCCCGGTGAGATCAGCGGCGGCATGAGGAAGCGGGCCGGACTCGCCCGTGCCCTCGTCCTCGACCCGCAGATCATCCTGTGCGACGAACCCGACTCGGGGCTCGACCCCGTCCGTACCGCCTTCATCTCGCAGTTGCTGATCGACCTGAACACGCAGATCGACGCCACGATGCTCATCGTCACCCACAACCTCGACATCGCGGCGACCGTGCCGGACAACATGGGGATGCTGTTCCGCCGGAATCTCGTGACCTTCGGGCCGCGCGAGGTTCTGCTGACCAGCCGGGAGCCGGTCGTCGCGCAGTTCCTCACCGCCAGCAAGGCGGGGCCGATCGGGATGTCGGAGGAGAAGGACGCGGCGACGCTGGCCGCTGAGGCCTCCGGCGGTGGGGCGGTTCCGGTGCCGAGGGAGTTGGTGCCGCAGCTTCAGCCCTCTCCGGGCTTGGGGGAGCGCGCCGCTGTCGCTCGGCGCCGAGCGCGGGTGCTCGGGATGCTGGACACCTTGCCGGCGTCGGCGGCTGCTGCGATTCGGGCGACGTACGGCTCCGATGCGCTGGAGCCGACCGCGGTGTTGCCCCGGGCCGGGGGTGCGCTGTGAGATCGGCTTCTCGTCTGCCGTCGTCTCTGGTGTGCCGGGTGCGCGTTTCGTTGTGGTTGCTCGCGCAGTTCCCCGCGCCCCTTACGGGGCGCTCATGAGCCTCGATCAGCGGCCCACGCCGCCTCCGCCCCCGCCACCGAGCGAACCGCCCGCCCCGCCCGCCAAGCGGCACCGCGCGGGCGCCCGGACGCCGAACCCGCTCCTTGCCCCTCTCCGCCAGACCGGCCAGCTCTTCGCGCTAGCGGTCGCCGTCGGGCGGGCCGTGTTCCGACGGCCCTTCCAGTTCCGGGAGTTCGTCGAGCAGTTCTGGTTCATCGCCAGTGTCACCATCCTGCCCGCCGCCCTGGTGTCGATCCCGTTCGGTGCCGTCATCGCACTGCAAGTGGGAAGCCTGACGCAGCAGTTGGGGGCGCAGTCCTTCACCGGTGGGGCCAGCGTGCTCGCCGTCATCCAGCAGGCCAGCCCGCTCATCGTCGCCCTGCTCATCGCGGGCGCCGGCGGGTCCGCCATCTGTGCCGACCTCGGGTCACGGAAGATCCGGGAAGAGCTCGACGCCATGACCGTCATGGGGGTCTCGCCCGTGCAGCGGCTCGTCGTGCCGCGCGTGCTCGCCACCATGTTCGTCGCGCTGCTGCTCAACGGCATGGTGTCCGTCGTCGGCACCCTCGGCGGCTACTTCTTCAACGTCATCCTGCAACACGGCACCCCGGGCGCCTACTTGCAGAGCTTCTCCGCGCTCGCCCAGCTCCCCGACCTCTACATCAGCGAGCTGAAAGCCCTCATCTTCGGGTTCATCGCCGGGATCGTCGCCGCCTACCGCGGCCTCAATCCGCGCGGCGGGCCGAAGGGCGTGGGCGACGCCGTCAACCAGTCCGTCGTCATCACGTTCATCCTGCTCTTCTTCGTGAACATGGTGATGACCGGCATCTACCTCCAGATCGTTCCGCCGAAGGGAGGCTGAGCCCGTCATGACCTCCCCCCTCGTCTGGCTCGACCGTGGTGGCGACCAACTCCTGTTCTACGTACGCGCGTTGGTGTGGATACCGCGCACGCTCACCCGGTACACGAAGGAAGTGCAGCGGCTGCTCGCCGAAGTGGCCTTCGGGTCCGGCGGGCTCGGCGTCATCGGCGGCACCATCGGCGTGATGATCGCCATGACGGCGGCCACCGGCACCGTCGTCGGGCTCCAGGGGTACGCCGCCCTCGACCAGATCGGCACCGCCGCCTTCACCGGGTTCGTGTCCGCGTACTTCAACACCCGCGAAATCGCCCCGCTGGTCGCCGGGCTGGCGCTCTCCGCCACCGTCGGCGCCGGGTTCACCGCGCAGCTCGGCGCCATGCGCATCAACGAGGAAGTGGACGCCCTGGAAGGGATGGGCGTGCGGTCGATGCCGTACCTCGTCACCACCCGCATCATCGCCGGCGTCGTCGCCATCATCCCGCTCTACGCGATCGGGCTGCTGTCGTCCTACCTCGCCTCGCGCCTGGTCACCGTCGTCTTCAACGGACAGTCGCAAGGCACGTACGACCACTACTTCAACCTCTTCCTGTCCCCGACGGACGTCCTGCTGTCGGTGCTGAAAGTGCTGATCTTCAGTGTGATGGTGATCGTCGCCCATTGTTATTACGGGTTCCGGGCGAGCGGCGGTCCTGCCGGTGTCGGCGTCGCCGTCGGGCGGTCCGTGCGCAACGCCATCGTCCTCATCTCCGTCACCGACTTCTTCCTGTCGCTGGCCCTGTGGGGCGCCACCACGACCGTGAAAGTGGCGGGGTGAGCGCCGATGGAGACCATCAGACGACGGCTCGCGGGCATCGCCTTCCTGCTCGTGCCCGTCCTCCTCATCTGGCTCGCGGTCGCCGTATACAACAAGGACTTCACCGACTCCGACGAGATCGCCGTCGAGACCGGCAGCGTCGGCAACGAGATGCACCTCGGCGCCGAGGTCAAGATGCGCGGCGTCGTCCTCGGTGAAGTACGGAAGATCGAGCCGACACGGACCGGGGCGCGGCTCGTCCTCGCCCTCGAACCCGGCGCCCTCGACCGCATCCCCGACGACGTACGCGCCCAGATGCTGCCGACGACCCTGTTCGGCGAGCGGTACGTGGCACTCGTCCCGCCCGGCGACACCGGAACCACCACCGCGTCCACGGCCGGTACGCGGATGCTGGCGGCCGGGGCGACCATCCCGCAGGACCGGTCGGCCAACGCCGTCGAACTGCAGCAGGTCCTCGACGACGTACTGCCCATGCTGACCGCCGTACAGCCGCAGAAACTGTCCGCGACGCTGTCCGCCGTCTCGCAGGCCCTGGAGGGCCGGGGCAACCAGCTCGGCGACACCCTCACCCAACTCGACGCGCACCTGCGGAAGTTCAACCCGAACCTGCCCACCCTCAACGAGGACCTGAAGCAGCTCGTCAAGGTGTCGCACGTGTACGCCGACGCCGCCCCCGGCATCATCGACGCGCTCACCGACTTCACCACCACCAGCGGCACCATCGCCGAGAAGCAGAGCGACCTCGCCGCCGCCTACGGCGACACCACCCGCGCCGCCGAGGACCTGGACGCGTTCCTGCGCGCCAACAAGGACAACATCATCCGGCTCTCCGCCACCTCGCGGCCCACGCTCGAACTGCTCGCCAAGTACGCGTCGTCGTTCCCGTGCACCCTGCGCACGCTCGCCGAGTTCGTACCGCGGATGGACAAGGCGCTCGGCAAGGGCACCGACGAGCCGGGACTCCACGTCGACGTCACCACCGTCGCCTCCAGAGGCAGTTACACGCCCGGACGCGACACCCCTACCTACGCCTCCGGCGGCACCCCGCACTGCTACTCCGTGCCCTACCTCGGCAGCGCGTCGGCCCGCACGCCGGCCGCCACCGCGCTGTCCACGACGGACTCCGCCACCGAGCAGGACCTCGGGCCCGCCAACTCGCCGCAGGAGAACGACCTGGTGAACGAGCTCGTCGCGCCCGCCGCCAAGACCTCGCCCGACGACCTGCCCGACTGGTCGAGCCTGCTCGTCGGACCCGTCTACCGGGGGACGGAGGTGAAGCTCAAGTGAGCACAGAGAAAACCGAGTTCGGGCATGTGAAGCGGCGTTCCCTCGCCGGACCGCTGGCCAAGTCCCTGATCTTCCTGGTCGTCACCGCGCTCGCCACCACCGTCCTCGGCCTGGGCATCGCCAACTCCGGGGTCAACACCGAAACCCGCTCCTACAAAGCGCTGTTCACCGACGTCACCGGGCTCGTCGACGGCGACGGCGTGCGGATCTCCGGGGTGAAGGTCGGCGAGGTCACGGACGTACGCGTCGTCGACCGCCGCACCGCCCAGGTGACCTTCACCGTCGAGAAGGACCGCGACCTGCCGGGCACCACCACGGCCGCCGTGAAGTACCTCAACATGGTCGGCCAGCGGTACGTGTCCCTGGACCGCGGCACCGGCACGGCGGTCGGCGACCTCGCGCCCGGCGGCACGATCCCGCTGTCCCGCACCGAACCCGCCCTCGACCTGACCCTGCTGTTCAACGGATTCAAGCCGCTCTTCGAGGGCCTGTCCCCGCGGGACGTCAACGAGCTCGCCGGGTCGATCGTGAAGGTGCTCCAGGGCGAGGGCGGCACCGTGGACAGCCTCATCGAGCACGTCGGCTCGCTGACCCAGACCGTCGCCGCCAAGGACCAGGTGATCGGCGAGGTCATCGGCAACCTCACCGACGTACTGAAGACGATCAACGACCGTGAGAGCCAGTTCGACGACCTCGTCACCACCCTCCAGGAACTCGTCTCCGGCTTCAACGACGACCGCGAGCCCCTCGGCCAGGCCGTCGCCGCCATGGGCGACCTGACCACCGTCACCTCCGGATTCCTGAAGGAGGCGCGCGGGCCCCTGCAGAGCGACATCCAGCAACTCGGCCGCCTCTCCGATCAGTTGGGCAAGGGAACGCCGCAGATCCAGAACTTCCTCGACAAGACGCCCGCCAAGCTCACCGCGCTCAGCCGGCTCGCCTCGTACGGGTCCTGGTTCAACCTCTACCTCTGCCAGGCGAAGGTCGGCGGGGTCACCATGTCCGACGGGTCGAAGCCGCCCACCGGCATCACGGTCAACGAAGCGAGGTGCCAGTGACGACCCGGAAGCGGCGGGCGCTCAAGCCCGTCCAGGAGCGCAACCCCGTCATCGTGGCGGTCGTCGGGCTCGTCGTCCTCGGCCTGCTCGCGCTCGCCGCGTTCAACGCGAGCAGCCTGCCCTACGTCGGCGGCGGCACCACCTACACCGCCAACTTCAGCGAGGCCGCCGGACTCGGCGACGGCGACGAGGTACGGATCGCCGGCGTGAAGGTCGGCGAGGTCACCGGGGTCGGACTCGACGGCGCCAAGGTCAAGGTCACCTTCAAGATCAAGGACGACGACACCTGGATCGGCGACCGCACCACCGCCGCCATCGCCATCAAGACCCTCCTCGGCGAGAAGTACGTGGCCCTCGACCCGGTCGGCACCGGCCGCCAGGACCCAGGCGCCCGCATCCCGCTGACCCGCACCACCTCCCCGTACGACGTCACCCAGGCCTTCGAGGACCTCAGCGGGACCATCGACGAGATCGACACGAAGCAGCTCGCCGCCAGCTTCGACACGATCTCCGAGACGTTCAAGGACTCGCCGCCCGACGTGCGGGCCGCCGTGAAGGGCCTGTCCGCGCTGTCGAGGACGGTCTCCTCGCGCGACGAGCAGCTCTCCGAACTCCTCGCCGGAAGCAAGAAGTTGACGAAGACGCTCCAGACGAAGAAGTCCAGCTTCGAGCTCCTCATCGACGACGGCGGCTCCCTGCTCACCGAGCTGAAGAAGCGGCGCACCGCCATCAAGGCACTGCTCAGCGGCAGCGAGGCGCTCGGCAGGGAGCTCGGCGGACTCGTCGAGGACAACGACCGGCAGCTCGGCCCCACGCTCAAGGCCCTCGACCGCGTCACCACCGTCCTCGCCGAGAACAAGGGCAAGCTCGACAAGACCCTCGCCCTCCTCGGCCCCTACTACCGGCTCGTCGGCAACACCCTCGGCAGCGGCCGCTGGTTCGACAGCTACCTGTGCGGCGTCGTCCCGCGCACCTACCTGCCCGAGTCCTCGCTCCCGAAGACCTCGTGCAAACCACCGAAGAACGGCACGTACGGGAATGGGGGGTGACGGCCGGTGATGGCCATGGCTGTGGGGACCACCAGAAAGCGGCTGCTCATCGGCGGGCTCGCGCTCGTCGTGCTGATCGCCGCCGGCATCGTCGGCGTCAGCGCCACCGGCCGTGACGGCATGCGCATCACCGCCTACTTCGACCGGGCCGTCGGCATCTACGCCGGATCCGACCTGCGCATCCTCGGCGTACGCGTCGGCCGGGTCGCCGACGTGCACCCCGAGGGCACCCGGGTACGCGTCACCCTCGACGTCGACGACGGGGTCCAGGTACCCGCGGGCGCCCGGGCCGTCGCCGTCGCGCCGAGCGTCGTCGCCGACCGGTACGTCCAGCTCACACCCGCCTACGAGTCCGGGCCGGAGCTGAAGGACGGGGCGAAGCTGCCCGCGTCCCGCAACCGGACACCCGTCGAGGTCGACCAGCTCTACGACTCCATCACCGACCTCAGCAAGGCGCTCGGCCCCGGCGGCGCCAACCAGAAGGGCGCGCTGTCCGGGCTGCTGAAGACCGGAGCCGAGAACCTCAGGGGCAACGGGAGCGCCATGGGCGACAGCATCGAACAGTTCGGCAAGGCCGCGAAGACCCTCAACGGCAGCAGCGACGACCTGTTCACCACCCTCGCCCAGCTCCAGTCGTTCACCACGATGCTGAAGGAGAAGGACGCCGGGGTGCGCACCGCGCAGGACACCCTCGACGACGTCACCGGCTACTTCGCCGACAACCGCGACGACCTCGCGGGCGCACTGAAGGAACTCGGCACGGCGCTCGGCCAGGTGAAGAAGTTCATCAACGACCACCGGGCCGAGCTGAAGGACAACATCGACAAGCTCGTCCCCGTCACCCAGGCCCTCGTCGACCAACGAGCTTCCCTGGCCGAGGCGTTGGACGTGGCACCCCTCGCCGCCGGGAACGTCGTCAACGCGTACAACCCGAAGACGCGCACCCTCGACGGGCGCGCCGACCTGAACGAGCTGAGCATGGGCGGGCCGCTGCTGCCGCTGCCCGCGACGGGGAGCGAGCGGTGAGCGGGACCGGAGTGCGGCCGAAGGCGCGCATGGGCTGCGCCCTCACCGGCGCCGTCACCATCACCGTCGCCTTCCTCCTGACCCTCGGCGTGATCCGGCTGCCCAGCCCGTCGTTCAGGGGCATGGAGGAACTGCCCCTGCCCGGCGGCGCCGACCTCGGCCCGCACCCGTACACCGTCACCGCCGACATGAAGGACGTGCTGAGCCTCGTCCCGCAGTCCGCGGTGAAGGTGAACGACGTGTCCGTGGGCCGCGTCACCAAGATCCGGCTGACCGGAAGGAACAGCTGGACGGCCCGCGTCACCCTGCGCATCAACGGCGACGTCCACCTGCCCGCCACGACCGGCGCCCGCATCGAACAGTCCAGCCTCCTCGGCGAGAAGTACGTCCAGCTCGTCGCCCCGGAGAACGGCACCGGGCAGCTGAACGCCGGCGACCGCATCCCCGTCTCCCGCACCGGCCGCAACACCGAGGTGGAGGAAGTCTTCGGCGCCCTGTCACTGCTCCTGAACGGCGGCGGCGTCAACCAGCTCAAGACCATCACCACCGAACTCAACAAGGCCGTCGGCGGCCGGGAGACCGAGGTCCGCTCCACGCTGCGCCGCGTCGACACCCTCGTCACCGACCTCGACACCCACCGGGGCGACATCACCGCCGCCCTCGACGGCGTCAACCGGCTCTCGGCGACGCTCGCGCACCGCAAGGAGGACGTCGGCACCGTGCTGACCGGCCTGTCTCCCGGCCTCAAGACCCTTGAGGAGCAACGGGGTTCACTGATGACGATGCTGCGCTCCCTCGACCGGCTCAAGGACGTCGCCGTCGACACCCTCGACAGGAGCCAGGCCGACATGGTCGCCGACCTGAAGGCCCTCGCCCCCACCCTGAAGGCCCTCGCGGACTCCGGGCAGGACCTGCCGGACTCGCTTCAGGTGCTGCTCACGTACCCGTTCACCGACGAGGTGCTGCGCGGCGTCAAGGGCGACTACCTCAACACGTATCTGAACATGGCGGCCGCGCCGGGGACCCAGCTGATTCCGCCGCTGACGGAGGACAACGGCAGTCCGGCGCCCACGGACACGGCTACGGCGCAGTCGGAGAGGTCCAGGAAGTCCGCGGCCAGTACGTCACCGTTGCCGCTGCCCGCGACGAGTACGACTTCGTCCGCGTCCGCGTCCCCGTCTGCTTCTGCTTCCGCTTCTGCTTCTGCGAGTGGGGGTGACGCTCAGTGATCACCCTCGCCATCCGGCTCAAGAACCTCGCCTTCCTCCTCATCGCTGTCCTCGTCCTCGGCTACCTCGGCATCCGCTACGCCGACCTCGGCCGCTACGTCGGGGCCGCCGACTACTACACCGTGAAGGTGCAACTCCCGCGCACCGGCGGCCTGTTCACCCACTCCGACGTCACGTACCGGGGTGTTTCGGTGGGACGCGTCGGACCCATCGGGCTGACCGACGACGGGGTCGAGGCCGAACTGCGCATCAAGAAGTCGGCGCCCGACATCCCCGACGACGCCCAGGCCGTGGTGGCGAACCTGTCCGCGGTCGGCGAGCAGTACATCGACCTGCGGCCCGACCGCGACGACGGCCCCTACCTCGCCGACGGATCCCGGATCGACCTCAGCGCGGCGTCCGTGCCGCGCCCGGTGACGGACGTCCTGTCGAGCGTCGACGACCTGACGACCTCCGTGCCGCTCGACGACCTGCGCACCGTGGTCGACGAGTTCGGCAAGGCCTTCGAAGGACGCGGCGAGGACCTTCAGCTGCTGATGGACAACGGCTCTGACTTCGTCCAGGCCGCCGACCGGGCCCTGCCGCAGACCACGAAGCTCATCGACGACGGCCAGGTCGTCCTGCGCACCCAGGCCGAAGAGGGCCGCGCCATCAAGGACTTCGCGTCCGGCGCCAAGGACCTCGCGGCCACGCTGAAGGGCTCCGACGCGGACCTGCGGCGCCTCGTCATGTCCGCGCCGGATGCCGCGACCCGGATCAGCGAGCTGCTGCGCGACCTGAACCCGGAGGTCGGTGTCGTCATGGCCAACCTCCTCACCACGTCCGAGGTCGCCGTCACCCGGCAGCGCGGCACCGAGGAACTGCTCGTGAAGCTCCCCGCGGCCGTCGCCGCCGGGTCCACGGCCGTCGACGGAAAGAAGGTCAACTTCGGCATGGCGGTCACCTTCTTCAAACCCCTTCCCTGCACGGCGGGTTACTCGGGCACCACGTACCGGCTCGGTACGGATCTGAGCCCGGCGCCCGCCCTCAATACCGGCGCCGGCTGCACGGCATCCGCGTCGAGCGGCGTGAACGTACGCGGCTCGGCCCATGCCCCGCGCGGTGGCGCCGTGCCGGACCCCGCACGGCCGGGTGCCCTGTCGCTGCCTTCGCTGGGCGACGGGGCCGGCACCTCGGCATCCTCCGGGATGGCCGGGCTGCTGGGACTCTCCGAGGGGAGCGGGAGGTGAGGCGGATCCTGGCGGGAGCGGGGCTCGCCGCGGCGCTCGCGCTGTGCGGGACGGGGGCCTGGTCGTACGCGCAGGCGTCGGGTGACGACGACCTCGCGTACGGCCGGGCCCGGGACGCCGCGCTGACCGACGGGCGTTCGGCCGTCGCCGCGCTGACCACGCTGGACGCTTCGACCTCGGCGCGGGCCAAGGCCGGGGTGCGCGCGTGGAAGGCGGTGACGACCGGGCCGCTGCGTACGGAGCTCGGGCGGGTGGCGCCGGCCACCGGGGCGTCCTCGCGCGGGGTCGTCACGGACGCGGCGGTCACCTCGCTCGACGACCGCGCGGGTACGGCGAAGCTCATCGCGACGGTGCGGGTCGACACGACGGCGAAGGGTGCGAAGACGGCGTCGCCGGACCGGAAGCGGCTCGAGGCGGTGCTGAGCCGCTCCGCGGACGGTCGGTGGAAGGTGAAGGCGCTGAACGCGGTGCCGGTTACGGGGGTATCGGGATGACGCGGAAAGGTGCCGGAGCTGTGGCGCGGGTCGAGGAGCCGGCGACTGATCTCGGGCCCGATGACGCTGCGGAGCCGGTGACTGATCTCGGGCCCGACGAAGAGGCGCCCGGCGCCGGGGGCCGCCTTGCCCACCCTGCCGCCCCAGGCGGCAGATTGCCCAAGTCGGGGGAGCCGGGGGAGCCGGAGGCGGAAGCTGTCGAGGCCGGTGCCTCCCCTCGGCCCCGTTGGCTTCACCTGAAGCGGCGGCCCCTCGTCGTCATCGGCGCCGTCTCGTTGCTCCTCGCCCTCGCCGGAGGCGTGCTGCTCTATCAGGCCCACGATCTGCGGGACGCGCCCTCCGCGCACAATCACGCGCTCACCGACGCCGACGCCACCAACCGGGTCAACGGGGACGTGAGCAGTGCGCTCGCCAAGGTGTTCTCGTACACCCCGGGCGGCACCGACGCAACGCAGCGCACCGCCCGGGAAGTGCTCTCCGGGAGGGCCGCGCGGCAGTACACGCAGTTGTTCGGGCAGGTGCGGGAGAACGTGAGCCGCCAGCGCATCACGCTCAGCACCGACGCCGTCCGGGTCGGCACGGTCAGCCTGCGCGGCGACACCGCGCACCTGCTCGTCTTCCTCGACCAGTCCTCCAGGCGCGGCGACAAGAAGGCGGTCACGTCCGCGGCCCAGCTCTCCGTCACCGCCCGACTCCACGACGACGTATGGCAGATCGTCGACATCAAGGCCAGGTGAAACCAGTGCAGTCAGTGAACCCCAGGACCAGACCCCTGCTGCTCGCGGCGCTCGTGCTGACCCTCGTCGCGGGCGGCCTCGCCGTCTGGGGCGGCTGGTCCTGGTACGGCGCGGCGCACGACGACACCGCCTCCTTCGCGGCCGCCCGCGACGACGCCCTGGAGGCGGGGGAGCAGTCCGTGCAGAACCTCAACACCCTCGACCACCGGCAACTGGACCCCGGCCTCGACCTGTGGGAGACGTCCACGACCGGCGCCCTCCACTCCCAACTGGTCAAGGGGCGCGCGGAGTTCGAGAAGCAGGTGCGGACCGCGAAGACCGTCAGCACGGCGAAGGTGCTCGACGGCGCCGTCACCGAACTCGACGAGCGGGCCGGCAAGGCCCGCGTCATGGTCGCGGTCCGGATCACCGTGAAGGCCTCGGGCCAGAAGGCCACCGACAAGGACAGCCGCATGCTCGGCGAGCTCACCCGCACCGACGGCCACTGGAAACTCAGCGCCCTCGCGCAGGCACCGGTCGGCGACACCGCGACCACCACCGACTGACGGACGCAGGAGGAGCCCCCGGATGCCGTCCACCACCCGCCACACCCTCAACCGCCAGCGCCGCAGCCTGGAACAGTCGGCCGCCCGCCCCAAGCCGAAGGCGGCGCCCGACACGGCGCGGCCCGTCGTCGAGGAGAGCCGCCCGCGCCCCAGGGCCCGCCGCACCGAGAGCACGCCCGTCACGGCAAGCACGGAAGTCGCCGCCGAGCGCACCACCGGCCCCCGCAGACTCCTCGCCGCCCTCTGCCTCCTCACCCTCTTCCTCGGTGCCTTCGCCGGCTGGGCCCACGCCCGTACCCAGGCACTCACCGACACCGCCGCCACCCGCAACACCGCCCTCACCGACCCCGCCCGCACCAGCGAGGTCAAGGGGCAGGCGGAGAAGGCCGTGGGCGCGCTCTTCTCGTACGACTACGCGAACCCGGACACGGAGAAGAAGGCCGCCGCCACCCTGCTCACCGGCAAGGCCGTCGACCAGCACCGCGCACTCCTCGCCCCCGTGCTCGCCCAGGCGCAGAAGCAGAAGACGGTCGTCACCACCTCCGTCACCGACAGCGCGGTCGAACGGATCGACGGCGACCGCGCCCGGGTCCTCGTCTACGCCGACCAGTCCAGCACCAGCACCGCCGCCAAGGCGAAGGACGCCGCGGCGAACTACGCGGGCGCCATGCTCGCCGTCGACCTGGTCCGCCGCGACGGCCGCTGGCTGATCAGTGCGATCGACACCTTCAGCAGCTGACGAAAGGGTCCTGATGCGTACCCCGAAAGTGAGTCGACGACGTCCCCGGCTCGGCCGCCGCCTGCGCGGCACGGCGGTGGCCGTCGCCGCGACGGCCCTGCTGACGGCATCTCAGGCACACGGTGTCGTCGTGGAGTTGACCAAGAAGCACGACGACGGCATCGACCCCGTCGCGCTCGCCGAAGGCCCGCTGCCCAGCGTCGAGTCCCAGGGCGACGACTCGTACCACACCGAACTGCCGCCCCTGAAGACCGCCGACAACCCGGCCGTCACCTTCCCGCCGGCGCAGATCCGCGTCGAGTCCGGCATCCCGGCCACCGTCCTCGCCGCCTACCGCCGCGCCGAGTCCTCCGTCGCCCGCACCGACCGGGGCTGCCGGCTGCCGTGGCAGCTGCTCGCCGGGATCGGCAAGGTGGAGTCGGGACAGGCGCGCGGCGGCGACGTCGACGCGCAGGGCACCACCCGGCACCGCATCACCGGACCGGCGCTGAACGGCAAGGGCTTCGCCCTCATCCGCGACACCGAGAACGGCCTGTGGGACGGCGACACCGTCTACGACCGGGCCGTCGGGCCGATGCAGTTCCTGCCCGGCACCTGGCGCCGCTGGGGCGCCGACGGCAACGGCGACGGCACCTCCGACCCCAACAACATCTACGACGCGGCCCTCGCCGCCGGCCACTACCTGTGCGCGGGCGGCCGCGACCTCGGGGCCTCGGGCGGCCTGGAGCGGGCGATCCTCAGCTACAACTACTCGCGCGACTATCTCCGTACGGTCCTGTACTGGATGGAGTTCTACCGCACGGGCGTGCACAGCGTGCCCGACGGCAAGGGGACCGTCCCGGTCAGCCCGGGCGCGGGCTCGAAGACCCCGGCGACCAAGCCGGTCGACGACGACAAGGGCGGCGGCAAGGGCGGCGGCATCGTCATCGGCCCCACCCCCACCCACAAGCCCACGCCGAGCCCCACCACCACGCCCACGGAATCCCCCACCGGCGAACCCAGCCCCACCCCCGGGCCCTCCGACTCCGAGGCCCCGCCCGTCACCGAGCCGCCGACCACGCCGCCGACCACGGACGAGCCCACCGACCCGGGCACCGGCACCCCGGGCGACGGCTGCCCGTCCGACTCCGCGAGCCCCACCGACACGGCGAGCCCCACCGGATCGCCCAGCCCCACCGAGACCCCGACCGAACCCCCCTCACCCTGCGCCACACCCGACGCCTGACGGCCGCGTCGACGGTGACGCCTTCCCGCCCGACTCCCAGTCCGAGCCGATGCGGTAGGTGCCCGCCGCCGGCGCGACCAGCTCGGTGAACTCGCCGCCGGGCTGCCGCCGCACCTTCAGGCAGCCGCCCTCGGCCTTCAGCCACGGCGAGTAGGCCACCTTCAGCGTCGCCGTGCCCGCCCGGGAGAAGCGGACCGTGACCCGCGCCCCGTCCGAACGCAGGACGGCCGCGGGCGCGGAGACCAGCGGCGCCGCGCCCCGCACCCGGTAGACGTGCCAGTTCGCGTCGCGCCACACCGGCTCCAGATAGGAGGGCCCGGAACGCACGAACGCGGCCTCCTGCTCGGCGTACCCGTCCGGCTTGCCCTCGGGGAGCACCACATAGCCGACCGCCCACCGGTCCAGCCACGCCCGGTAGGTGGCCGCCGAGAACGAGCCGTCGTAGAACAGCCGACCGCGCTCCATGTCGAGCTGCCGGTTCCAGCCGCGCGCCATGTTCACGTACGGAGCGAGCGCGGTCGCCTCGCGGTGGTTGCGGGCCGGGATCACCTCGACCCGGGTCCGGTCGGCGCCGAGCCGGCTCAACTCCCGTACGACACCGTCGGTCTCGGCCGCCCACGTGGGCACGCGCGTGGACACCCGCAGATCGTCGACCGTCTTCTGCGCCACCCACGCCGACGACAGGGCGACGGCGACCGCGAGGAGCGCCGCCTTCGCCCGAGGTGTTCCCGGGGCGCGCGCCGCCGCCAACAGCACGGCGGGCGCCGCGAGTTCGGCGAGTCGCTCCACGTTCGTGCCGACGGGGGAGGGGACGAGGTACGCGACGACGGTGCCCGCCGCGTAGACACAGGCCGCCCACCGCGCCACCCGCCAGCGCCGCGGCCCCGCCGCCACCAGCGCGAGCGAGAACACCACCGGCGGCCAGATCCGGTCCGCCGGCATCAACTGCTCGCCCTTGAAGGGGAAGAGGAGGGTCGTCGCCCCCACGACCACGGCGGGCGGCGCCATGTACGCCGCGGCCCGCCCCCAGTCCCGTACACAGAGATACCCGGCCCCGACGACGGCCAGGAACAGCCCGGCCACCGGCGACGCCGTCGTGGCGAGCGCCGAGCAGAGCACCGCCGCCGTGTACCGCGGCCGCCCGGTGAGCGCCACGCACGTGCCGAGCCCGAGCGCCACCCCGAGCGCGAACGTGGTGCGCCCCGACGCCACGTTGCACCACAGCGCCAGCGACAGCAGCACGGCGGGCGCCAGCGGGCGGGCGATGCCGGTGCGCACGACGAGGACCGCGCCCAGCCAGGCGGCGACGAGCCCGGACACCACCGTCACCGGGCGCACGCCGATCCCGGCCATCAAGTAGGGCGAGATCAGTGAGTAGTTGGCGGTGTGCATGCCGCCGTACCAGAACAGGTTGTACGCCGACGCCCCGTGGTCGGCGGCGAACCGGGCCCAGGCCTGCTGGGCCGCGAGATCACCGCCGCCGGTCGCGAGGAGCCCCGCCCACACCGCGTACAGGGGAAGGGTGGGCAGCGTGGCGAGCAGGGGCACGCGATGACGTACGGCGAAGGTGGTGCGGCGGCGTGCGAGGGGCAGGTCGACCGTGGCCACGGGTACCGATCCGTTCCGTTGCGAGGCGCTGGGCTCCGGCATGGTTCACGGACGAAGACGCGCGACGCAACGGAAAGGTGCTCCAACGGGTTCGGATCGGCTGGAATTTCACCCCTTCGCGGGGGTGGCCACCTGGAGTTCCTTGACCCCGTTCAGCCACGCCGCGCGCAGCCGGCGCGGGTCACCGGCGAGCGTCAGGTCGGGCATGGCGTCGGCGATCGCGTTGAAGATCAGGTCGATCTCCAGGACCGCGAGGGACTTGCCGAGGCAGAAGTGCGGACCGCCGCCGCCGAAGCCGAGGTGCGGGTTGGGGTCGCGGGTGATGTCGAAGGTGTCGGGGTCGGTGAAGACCTCCGGGTCGTGGTTGGCGGAGGAGTAGAAGATGCCGACGCGGTCGCCCGCCTTGATCTTCTGGCCGCCGAGTTCCGTGTCCTGGGTGGCGGTGCGCTGGAAGGAGACGACCGGCGTCGCCCAGCGGACGATCTCCTCGGCCGTGGTCGAGGGGCGCTCGCGCTTGTACAGCTCCCACTGGTCGGGGTGGGTCAGGAAGGCGTGCATGCCGTGGGTGATGGCGTTGCGGGTCGTCTCGTTGCCGGCGACGGCCAGCAGGATCACGAAGAAGCCGAACTCGTCGGAGGACAGGTTCCCGTCGTCCTCCGCCGCGACCAGCTGGCTGACGATGTCCTTCGCCGGGCACTGCTTGCGGTCGGCGGCCAGGTTCATCGCGTACGACACGATCTCCATGGCGGCCTCGGCGCCGATCTCCTCGGTGATCGCGTACTCCGGATCGTCGTACGCCACCATCTTGTTGGACCAGTCGAAGACCTTGGACCGGTCCTTCTGCGCGATGCCGATGAGCTCGGCGATGGCCTGCAGCGGCAGCTCGACCGCGACGTTCGTGACGAAGTCGAACGAGCCGTCGGGACCGGCCCCTTCGAGCGCCGTGGCGACGATCTCGCGGGCCCGGTTGCGCAGCGCCTCCTCCAGCGACCGGATGGCCCGCGGGGTGAAACCGCGCTGCACGATCTGGCGCACGCGCGTGTGCTCGGGCGGATCCATGTTCAGCATGATCATCTTCTGGATCTCGATCTGGTCGCGCTGGATCGAGGAGTTGAAGCGGATCACGGCGGTGTTGAGGTTGGAGGAGTACAGCTCCGGGTGCGTGGACACGTACTTCACGTCCGCGTGCCGGGTCACGGCCCAGTAGCCCTCGTCGTCGAAGCCGGTGATGCCGCGCTCCTGCGGAATCCAGCGGACCGGTTCGGTCTGCCGCAGCTGGGCGAACTCCGGATGGGGCACGCGGTCTTGGAGCAGATCGGGATCGGTGAAGTCGAACCCGTCGGGCAGCGCGGGGCACGGCATGGGGCCACTCCATATTCTGTCTGACGCTCCGTCAGGTATGGCTCGAAAGGTAGTAACGGGTTCTAGAAGTGGCAAGGGGCGCGGGTGTGTTGGTTCCGTGTGTTGTGCTTGCACGACCCTTGCGTACCGGGGGTAAGCGCGCCGAGACTGCACTCAGAACTGGTACGCGTTCTAGTTTCAGTTCGGTTGTATCCGTCCGGGATTGCGTGGAGAGGACGACTGTCATGGCAGCGGAGCCCGTCATCGTCGAAGCCGTACGTACCCCGATCGGCAAGCGCGGCGGCGCGCTCGCCAATCTGCACCCCGCGTACCTGCTGGGGGAGACGTACCGCGAACTCCTCGGCCGCACCGGCATCAAGGCGGACTGCGTCGAGCAGATCGTCGGCGGCACGGTCACACACGCGGGCGAGCAGTCCATGAACCCGGCGCGCACGGCCTGGCTCGCGATGGGCCTGCCCTACGAGACCGCCGCCACCACCGTCGACTGTCAGTGCGGCTCCTCGCAGCAGGCCTCGCACATGACCGCCAACATGATCGCGGCCGGTGTCATCGACGTCGGCATCTCCTGCGGCGTCGAGGCCATGTCCCGCGTCCCGCTCGGCTCCGGCTCCAAGCACGGCCCCGGCAAGCCGTTCCCCGAAGAGTGGAACGTGGACCTGCCCAACCAGTTCGAGGCGGCCGAACGCATCGCGCGACGGCGGGAGTTGACGCGGGAGAACGTCGACTCGCTCGGTCTCGTCTCGCAGGAGCGGGCCGCGAACGCCTGGGCCGAGGAGCGCTTCAAGCGCGAGACGTTCGCCGTGCAGGTGCCCACCACGGAGGCCGAGCAGGCGGCGGGCCAGGGCATGTGGCGCCTGGTCGACCGCGACGAGGGCCTGCGTGACACGACCATGGAGGGACTGTCGGGCCTCAAGCCCGTCATGCCGACGGCCGTCCACACGGCCGGCAACTCCTCGCAGATATCCGACGGCGCCAGCGCCATCATGTGGGCGTCCAAGCGCATGGCGCGGGCCCTCAAGCTCAAGCCGCGGGCCCGCATCGTCGCCCAGGCCCTGGTCGGCGCGGACCCCCACTACCACCTGGACGGGCCGATCGACGCGACGCGCGCGGTGCTCGGCAAGGCGGGCATGACGCTCAAGGACATCGACCTCGTCGAGATCAACGAAGCCTTCGCCTCAGTGGTGCTGAGCTGGACGCAGGTCTTCGAGCAGGACCTGGAGAAGGTGAACGTGAACGGCGGCGCGATCGCCCTCGGCCACCCCGTCGGCGCCTCGGGCGCCCGCCTCATCACCACCGCCCTGCACGAACTGGAGCGCAGGGACAAGGAGTTCGCGCTCATCACGATGTGCGCGGGCGGGGCGCTCTCCACCGCCACGATCATCCAGCGGCTGTAGTTCCCGCGTCTCAGGCCCTAGCGGGGTGTGAGCGGCGCGGTCGACTGGCGGACCACGAGTTCGGGCTCGTGCAGGAGCTCGTGCGGGGTGGGGCTGTCGCCCGAGATCTGGTTCGCCAGCAGGGTGACGGCCGCCCGGGACATCGCCTCGATCGGCTGGCGCAGCGTGGTCAGCGGCGGGTCGGTGTAGTTCATGAACGCGGAGTCGTCGAAGCCCACGACGGACAGGTCGTCGGGGATGCGCAGCCCCGCGCGCCGGGCGGCCCGCACGGCTCCCAGGGCGAGGACGTCGCTGCCGCAGATCAGCGCGGTCACCTTGTGGGCGAGCAGCTCGGAGGCCACGGCCTGGCCGCCCTCGAAGGAGAACAGCGCGTGGCCGACGGGGTGACGGCCGGCGCTGCCCGACGTCAGGGCCTCGAACGCGGTGGCCTTGCGGCGCGACGGCATGTGGTGGCCGGGGCCGACCATCAGGCCGATGTCGGTGTGCCCCATCGCCGTGAGGTGGGCGAAGGCCTGGCGGACGGCGGCCTCGTCGTCGGTGCTGACACTGGGGAAGCCCGGATAGTCGACGGCCGCGTTCAGCAGCACGACCGGGACCCCGCGCTCCAGCAGCGCCTTGTGCTCGTCCTCGGTCAGCCCGCCGCAGAAGATGACCCCGGCGACCTGCTGGTCCAGGAGCATCGACACGTACTCCGCCTCGGTGAGACCGCCCGCGGTGCGGGTGCACAGGACGGGGGTGAAGCCGAGCTGGACGAGGGCGCCGCCGGCTATCTCGGCTATGGCGGGAAAGATGGGGTTCTGCAGCTCGGGCAGGACGATGCCGACCAGCCGGGCCCGCGCGGCGCGCAGATGCGTGGGCCGCTCGTAGCCGAGGACGTCGAGCGCGGTGAGGACGGCCTGACGGGTGCTGTCGGACACCCCCGGCTTCTCGTTCAGGACGCGACTGACGGTCGCTTCACTGACGCCCACGCGGCGGGCTACTTCTGCGAGCTTGCGGGCCATGGCCGGAGTGTAACCGCACGTCAGTGCGGGGCCGCGGGGCATGGTGCGCCCCGCGGCCCCATGCCGGCGCTCAGAAGCCGCTGTTGCCGCTGCCCCGGGTGACCGTGAAGCCGGGGGCGTTGTTGAGCAGCCCGCCCGTCTTCGCGGTGACGGTGGTGTGGGAGACGGTCATGCCGCCGGTGACGTTGTTGAGGTCGAAGCCGTAGGTTCCGGCGTTGGCGATGGTGTTGCCGTCGAGGGTCAGGTCGCTGATCTTCTTGGCGTAGGAGAGCAGGACGCCCTGATAGGTGCTGTCCTTGATGGTGTTCCCGTCGACGTGCACGGGCTGGGTGATGTCCGCGGTGTCGGCGTAGATCCACAGGGCGCCGATCGTGGTGGCCCAGTTGATGTGGTACGAGCCGCAGCGCGTGAGGAGGTTGTCCCGGACGTAGATGTCGGAGCTGAAGCCCTGCCCGAAGTAGGTGCTGATGGTGATGCCGGAGCCGAAGGCGACCGTGTCGCTGACCGCGTTGTTCTCCAGGGTGTTGTCACCGCCGCCGTAGACCCCGATGCCGTTGGCCTGGATGGGCAGTTGGGCGGTGTTGTGGGAGACGGTGCTGTGCGTGACGTTGCCGTCCTCGGTGTCGAGGGCGAGGGAGTCGTCACCGGTGTTGCGCACGTGCGACTGCTCGACCCGCGTGTTGTCGGAGCCGCCGTGGACGTGCAGGCCGTCCGCGAACACGTTGCGCACGCGGACGCCGGAGACGAGCAGGCCGGTGCCGGGCCGTGCCCACAGGCCGACCTTGGTGTGCTCCATCCACACGTTGTAGATGAGCGAGCCGGAGGCGAAGCCGCCCTCGATGGCGGCGGCGCCCGAGTCGTTGTTGCGGAAGGTCTGGTCACCGAAGACGGACAGGTCGGCGATCTGGACCCGGCCACCGGTGGAGAACAGGCCGCCCGCGCCGTTCTCCGCGGTGGACTTCAGCGTCGTGTACCAGGGCCCGGCGCCGCGCAGCGCGACCCCCGACAGGTTGACGCGGCCGGAGATCGTGTACGTACCGGACGGCAGCCACAGCCCCTTGCCGGCGCTCGCGGCGCTGCTCAGCGCCGAGTCGAGGGCACTGGTCACGTCACCGGCCCCGGGCGTGACGCCGTAGTCCGCGGCGGAGACATAGCCCGACGGCATGGTGGCGGCGGGGTCGACGAGCTCGGTGTCGACGACGTCGACGGTGTACGAGGCCGCGGTGGACCCGGCGTCCTTCTGCAGCTTGAGGACCGTGCCGGCCGGCCAGGTCGTGGAGTGCAGGTAGCGGACCTCGTCGAAGTAGTGGTGGCCGGTGGAGTCCCCCGCGTTCCCGGGGGTGTTGGTGTCGTAGTAGCCCGCGCCGTACAGCCACGAGAACTTGTTGGTGGTCTGGAGGTCCGTCACCTTGGTGGAGCCCGCGTACAGGGACAGCGGGGCGGTGGTGACGGAGCCGCTCGCGGTGTCGGGGATCGAGTAGCGCACGACGAGCGCGTTGGCGGGCTTGGTGAGCGTGATCTGCACGTACTGGCCGGTGTCGGTCAGCTTCACCGCGCTGCGGCCGGTGGACTCGGCGGACAGGCTCGGATAGCTCGTGCTCACCGCCAGCTTGGTGCCGTTGGTGGTGGAGTCGGCCGCCCGGTACTCGGTGTACGGCAGGGTGGCGCCCTGCGCGGACAGCGCGGTGCCGCCGTCGACGGAGACACTGTCCACCGCGACGTTCCCGCTGTCACCGGACTCGGTGCGCAGGCCGACCAGGTTCAGGCCGCCGCGCAGCTTCGCGTCGACGGTGACGTACGCCCAGCCGTCCGCGGCGGGCAGGGACAGCTGACGGGAGCGGACCCCGTTCACGTACAGGGAGAGGCTCTGCGCGGAACCGGTGGTGTTGCGGTAGGTGACGGCCAGCGGGTAGCTGCCGGCGGCGGGCACGGCGGTGTCGACGACGGTCTCGGCGCCCTGCGCGGTGAAGCCGGTGAGGTAGCCGCTCCCGCTGTACCCGGACAGGGACGTGGCCTTGGCGGGCCCGCCGGTGGTGAACGCGGTCTCCGCCTCGTACGCCTTGCCCGGGGCGGTGCCGCCCCCGCCCGCGGGCGGCTCGGTGGAGCCCGCGGAGACGTCGATGCCGTCCACGTTGACGTTGCCGCTGTCGGAGGAGTCGAAGCGGTAGGCGACGGTGTTGGAGCCCGCCTTCAGCGTGAGCGTCTCGGTGCGGGCCGCCCAGGTGTTCCAGTCGGAGGTCGCCGGGAGCGACGTGGTCAGGGCCTTGGCGCCGTTGACGTACACCGACAGCGTCTTGGTGGAGCCCGTGCCGTTGGCGTAGCGGAGCGCCACGTCCGCGGACCCGGCGCTCGCCGCGGTGACGGTGAACGTGGTGGCGGCGGCGCCCTTGTGGGAGTCGGTGTAGCCGCCGACGTAGCCGGTGCCCCGGTAGCCCGAGTGCTCGGTCTCGGTCAGCACGCCACCGCTCAGCGCCGCGGACTCCGCCTCGTACTGGCCCGCGACCGGAGCGGGGGCGGCCGCGAGCGTGAGCGCGTCGAGGTTCACGTTGCCCGAGTCCCCGGACCCGAAGACGTAGGCGATCGTGTTGCTGCCGGACGTCAGGGTGACCGGAGTGGCCACCGTGCCCCAGGTGTTCCAGTCCGCCGTGGCCGGCAGGGAGACGGAACCGGCCTTCGTGCCGCGGACGTAGAGGGACAGCGTCTGCGCGCTGCCCGTGCCGTTGGCGTAGCGCAGGGTCGAGGTGTGGGCGCCCGCGCTCGCCGCGGTCACGGTGAACGTGGTGGTGGCGCTGCCCTTGGCGGAGTCGGTGTAGCCGCCGACGAAGCCGCTGCCGGTGTAGCCGGTGTGGTCGCTCTGGACGGCGGCGCCGCCGCTGAGCGCGGCCGACTCGGCCTGGTAGGTGGTGGAGGCGGCCACGGCCGGGGCGGCGAGTGTGCCGAGCGCGGCGCACAGCACGGCCAGGACCGTGCCCACCAGAAGGAGCCGGGATCTGCTGCGTTCCGGGCGGAACGCGGAGCCGGATTGAGGCATGGGGAACTCCCAGACAAGGAGCGGGTGAGGTGACGCGCACCGTAACGGTGAGGTGATGCGCGGGCAATGAGTGCGGACATCCGCGAATTCCGCCGCGCCTTCCCACGAAATCTGTTGCGCTGTTTGCGCGGCCCCAACTACCAGTGTCTCCAGCGAAGTTGAGGCATCCGCACGGTGTGATCCGGGGGAACGCAATTACGTTGCGGGGGTCGGATTCTTGCTCTGCTTCTTGCGTGATCCACGAACCGACGCTCCCTCGGCGTACCCCTCTCCGTGCCAGCTCAGCGAGGGTAGGAAGCGCTGTCTTCCCAGGCGGTCCAGCGGTGCGGCGCCGGGTGCGCACCGTGCCGCACGATGCCGATGTCGGCTTCTTGCGTTCGGTTTCGTCGAAGAATTTCTCCGAAGTCCGCAGCTGTTATTGATGCTTTGCGTATCCAGATTTGAGTATTGCTCGCGGTTCGTGGGGCCCGTAACTTGTGCGTCACCTCGACGGGCCGCCTATCGACGCCGGGCCCATCCACTCACCCTCAGGGACGATCCATGACCGCAATATCGGCGGGCAGAAACGCCCGCGTCGGCATCGCCGTGGCCGCGGTGGCCGCACTCGGCCTCTCCGTGAGCGGCTGCGGAGCCTCCGACGACGACTCCGCTTCGCCCGACGGCAAGATCACCATCACGGTGAACGACATGCCCGCGAAGACCGACCCGGTCAACCGCAAGATCTTCCTGCAGGACGTGGCCGCGTTCGAGAAGGCCAACCCGGACATCCACGTCGTGCCGCACGAGGGGCAGATGGACCCCCAGACGTTCGCCACCAAGCTCGCCGGAGGCCAGCTGGAGAACGCCTACTACGTCTACCTGACCGACCCGGCCGGCATCATCGCCAAGCACCAGGCGGCCGACATCACCGACCACCTCAAGGACTATCCCGAGGCCCAGCAGGTCAAGCCCGAGCTGCGCAAGGTCTTCCAGGACGAGGCCGGGCGCACCTACGGCGTGACCGAGGGCAACTACTCGATGGGCCTGGTCTACAACCGCACCCTGTTCAAGAAGGCGGGCCTGGACCCCGACAAGCCGCCCACCACCTGGGCCGAGGTCCGCGCCGACGCCAAGAAGATCGCCGCCCTGGGCAAGGGGATCACCGGCTACGGCGACTACAGCAAGTCCAACACCGGCGGCTGGCACTTCACCGCCGAGATGTACTCGCGCGGCGGTGACGTCGCCAAGAAGCAGCCCGACGGGACCTGGAAGGCCGACTTCGACAACGCCACAGGACGGGCGGTCCTCCAGCAGCTGCACGACATGCGCTGGACCGACGACTCCATGGGCAAGCGCCAACTCCTGGAGTGGGCCGACCTGTTGCAGATGATGGGCTCCGGCAAGCTGGGCATGTACCTGGCCACCTCCGACAACATCCCCACCATCGCCGCGCAGTACAAGGGCGACCCCAAGGAGTACGGACTCGGCCCGATGCCGGAGGGCAAGGGCACGCTCGGCGGGGGCGGCGGGTTCATGTTCAACCCGAAGAACAGCGCCGCGCAGACGAAGGCGGCCCTGGCCTGGGTCATGTTCAAGTACGAGAACCCCGACCGGATCACGATGGGCCAGAAGCGCGCCGCCGCCCACGACCAGCCGGTCGGCCTGCCCGAGCCCAACATCTGGACCGGCGCGGCCCAGAAGACCAGGGCCGCGGCCGACAAGAAGTACGCGAACCAGCCCGTCGCGAACTACGCGCCGTTCGCCGCTTCCCTCGGCAGGATCCCGCTCAAGCTCGAACCGCCGCAGGCCCAGAAGATCTACGCCGTCCTGGACACCGCCATGGCCAAGGTGCTCACCGACAAGAACGCGGACATCGACCAGCTGCTCGGCGACGCCTCGAAGCAGGTCGACACCCTGCTCGCCGCCCAGTAGCACCCGCCGCCCGACACCTCACGGCAGGACCGTGTCGCGGCACCCGACCCGCGGCACGGCCCGCACCCCTGAACGCCCGAGCCCTGAACGTCCGCACCCCCGAACCGCAAGGAGAGAACATGGCGACGTCCCTCGCGCCGCGTCGCAGCGAAGTCCGCCCGCCCGAGACCGCCACGGCCCCCCGGGGGCCCGGCCGGTGGCCGCACCTGCGCCGGCGGATCACGGACAACGCCCTGGCCTACGCCTTCCTCGCGGCCGGGATCCTGAGCTTCGCCTACTTCTCCTGGTATCCGCTCGTCCGCGGCATCACGCTGAGCTTCCAGCGGGACAACCTCATCACCGACCCGCAGTGGATCGGCCTCGGCAACTACCGCACCCTGTTCGCCGATCCGCTGTTCTGGACCGCGTGGAAGAACACCGCCGAGTTCACCGGCCTCGCGCTCGTCTTCGGCTACGCCGTGCCCTTCGTCATCGCGGTGCTCCTCAACGAACTGCGCCACTTCAAGGGCTTCTTCCGCATCGCCGTGTACCTGCCGGTCATGCTCCCGCCGATCGTCAGCGTCATGCTCTGGCAGTACTTCTACGATCCGGGCCAGGGCCTGTTCAACACCCTGCTGCACGGCGCGCACCTGCCCACCTCCCAGTGGGTGCAGTCCCCGCACACCGCCATGATCTCCCTCGTCCTCGTCTCCACCTGGGCCAACATGGGCGGCGCCACGCTGATGTACCTCGCCGCGCTCCAGTCCATCCCCGGCGAGCTGTACGAGGCCGCCGAACTGGACGGCGCCGGCATGTGGGCCCGACTGCGCCACGTCACCGTCCCGCAGATGCGGTTCGTGATGCTGGTCCTGCTGCTGCTCCAGATCATCTCGACGATGCAGGTGTTCATCGAGCCGTTCCAGATGACCGGCTTCACCAACCCGTCGACCATCACCGTGATGACGCTGATCTACCGCTACGCCTTCGCCGTCAACAACGACTTCGGTCTCGCCGCCGCGATGAGCGTGCTCCTGTTCGTCGTACTCGCCGTCTTCGCCGCCGTCTATCTGCGCCTGACCCGCGACGGCGACCAGGGCTGAGGGAGAACCACATGTCCAAGGCCACATTCCGTGCCGAGTCCGCGCAGCGCAGCCTGATCTCCGCGAAGGAGCTCGCCCGCCCCCGCAACCGGCGCCTCTACTACGCGATCCTGACGCTGACGGTGCTCGCCTTCGCGGCCGCGTTCCTCTACCCGCTGTGGTGGATGGCGAGCTCCGCCCTGGAGACACCGCGGGAGTTCGCCGAGCAGACCCCGACGCTGCTGCCCGAGTCCGTCCACCTGAGCGCCTACAAGGACGCCTGGACGCAGATGGACATCGCGCACTTCTTCCTCAACACCGTGTACTACGCGGCCGGCGGCTGGCTCATCCAGATGGCGGTCGACGTGTGCGCCGCGTACGCGCTGTCGAAGCTGCGCCCGGCCTTCGGCAACATCGTCTTCGCGGGCATGCTCGCCAGCCTCATGCTGCCCGCCGCGGCCCTCCTCGTGCCCGCCTACCTGACGGTCAACGACCTGCCGCTGTTCCACGTCAATCTCATCAACACCCCCTGGGCGCTGTGGCTGCCGGGAGCGGCCAACGCCTTCAACATCTACGTCCTGCGCCGCTTCTTCGACCAGATCCCCACCGACATCCTCGACGCCGCCGCCATCGACGGGGCCTCCCGCCTCCAGGTGCTGCTGCGCATCGTGCTGCCGCTGTCCCGTCCCGTCCTCGCCGTGGTCTCGATCTTCTCGGTCGTCGGCATGTGGAAGGACTTCCTGTGGCCCCTGCTGGTCCTCCAGGACCCCGAGAAGCAGACCCTGTCGGTGGCCCTGCACCGGCTGTCCACGTCCACCACCCAGGTGCCGCCCACCCAGATGATCGCCGGCCTCGCCATCGCCGCCGTCCCGATGATCGTTCTCTTCCTCTTCTTCCAGCGCCACATCATCAGCGGCCTGTCCGCGGGCGCCCTCAAGGGATAGCCGCCCCGCCTCCCTCCTCCCGCACTTCTCAGTCAAGGAGTTCCCTTCGTGGTCCGATCCACCGAAGCCCACGACGACTGGTGGCGCCACGCCGTCATCTACCAGGTCTATCCGCGCTCCTTCGCCGACGGCGACGGCGACGGCATCGGGGACCTCGCGGGTGTCCGCCGCCGCCTTCCCCACCTGGCCGGGCTCGGCGTCGACGCCCTCTGGTTCAGCCCCTGGTACGCCTCGCCGCAGGCCGACGCCGGCTACGACGTCGCCGACTACCGGCGCATCGACCCGGCGTTCGGCAACCTGGCCGAGGCGGAGGCGCTCATCGCCGAGGCGCACGACCTGGGCCTGCGCGTCATCGTCGACATCGTCCCCAACCACGTGTCCGACCAGCACGCCTGGTTCCAGGAGGCCCGCGCCGCGGCCCCCGGCGCCGAGGCCCGCGACCTGTTCTGGTTCCGGCCGGGGCGCGGCCCAGACGGCGAACTGCCGCCGAACGACTGGCAGTCCGTCTTCGGCGGCCCGGCCTGGACCCGGGTGGCCGACCCCGACGGCGCCCCCGGCGAGTGGTACCTCCACCTGTTCGCGCCCGAACAGCCCGACCTCAACTGGAACAACCCCAAGGTCCGCGAGGAGCACGAGGACATCCTCCGGTTCTGGTTCGACCGCGGGGTCGACGGCATGCGCATCGACTCGGCGACCATGCCCGCCAAGGACCCCGCCCTGCCCGAGTTCGCCGCCGACAGCACACCCCCCGCCCACCCCTACATCGACCGCGACGACGTCCACTCCATCTACCGCTCCTGGCGCGCCGTCGCCGACGGCTACGAGCCCGCCCGCGCCCTCATCGGCGAGGTCTGGCTCGCCGACCCCGAACGCTTCGCCCGCTACCTGCGCGGCGACGAGATGCACACCGCCTTCAACTTCGACTACCTCAACAGCCCATGGAATCCAGGTGCGTTGCGCACCGTCGTCCAGGACACCCTCGACGCCCACGCGGGCGTGGGCGCCGCGCCGACCTGGGTGCTGTCCAACCACGACGTGACCCGCCACGTCACCCGTTACGGCCGGGCCGACTCCTCCTACGGCCACGCGCTGCGCCAGCACGGCACCCCCACCGACCTGGAGCTCGGCACCCGCCGGGCCCGCGCCGCCCTGCTGCTCGCCCTGGCCCTGCCCGGCGCGCACTACCTCTACCAGGGCGAGGAGCTCGGCCTGTGGGAGGTCGAGGACATCCCCGCCGACCTGCGCCAGGACCCGATCTTCCACCGCACCGGGGGCCGGGACATCGGCCGCGACGGCTGCCGCGTCCCGCTGCCCTGGTCCGGCGACGCACCCCCCTTCGGCTTCAGCCCCACGACGACGGCGCGGCCCTGGCTGCCGCAGCCCGCCGCCTGGGCCGCCCACACCGTCGAGGCCCAGCAGGCGGACCCGGACTCCGTGCTCGCCTTCTACCGGGCCGCGCTCACCGCCCGGCGCCACCACGCGCCCGCCCTGCGCGGTGACTCCTTCCACTGGCACGACACGGACCCGGACGTGCTCGCCTTCCGGCGCGGCCCGGACTTCCTGTGCGTCGCCAACCTGTCGGGCACGGACCAGCCGCTGCCCGCGCACCGCGAGATCCTGCTCGGCAGCGCTCCGGGCACGCCCGCGGCGGACACGCTGGCACCGGACACCACGGTGTGGCTGCGCACCGGCTGACGTACGCCCTCCCGCACGTCCTTCTCCGGGCCGGCGACCACCGGCCCGGAGCACCACCGCCTCCGGCGTCCCCACCTCCGACAGAAAGCAACTCCCATGGCTCGCAGGCTCTCCGAAGTGGCGCGCCGCGTAGGCGTCAGCGAAGCGACCGTCAGCCGCGTCCTCAACAGCAAACCCGGTGTCTCGGACGCCACCCGCAAGGCGGTCCTGACCGCGGTCGACGTCCTCGGCTACGAGCGCCCCACCCAACTGCGCGGCAGCAGCTCCCGCCTGGTCGGGCTCGTCCTGCCCGAACTGCAGAACCCGATCTTCCCGGCCCTGGCCGAGGTCGCCGGCGGCGCCCTGGTCCAGCTCGGCTTCACCCCCGTGCTGTGCACCCGCACCGCCGGAGGTCTCACCGAGGCCGAGTACGTCTCCATGCTGCTCGACCAGCACGTGTGCGGCGTGATCTTCTGCGGCGGCCTCAACGCCCAGGAGTACGACTCGCTCGCCCAACGAGGCGTCCCCGTCGTCCTGTTGAACGCCGCGGTCAGCCAGCCGGCCACCGGCCCGAGGAGCACCGGCCAGAAGGCCCCCGGCTTTCCCCAGGTCTCCACCGACGACGCCACCGCCGTCGAACAGGCTCACGCCCATCTCACCGCACTCGGCCACACCCGGATCGGCCTCCTGGTCGGCCCGTCCGACCACGGCCCCTCGCGCCGCAAGGCGGACGCCTTCGCCCGGCTGACCGCGCGCCTGTCACCGCACGTCCGTGAACACCTGGTGGGCCACGCCCTGTTCTCCTTCGAAGGGGGCCAGGCGGCCGCGGTCGAACTCCTCAAGGAGCAGGTCACCGGCCTCATCTGCGGCAGCGACATCCTGGCCCTCGGCGCCATCCGCGCCGCCCGCCGCGCGGGCCTGGCCGTCCCCGAGGACCTCTCCGTGGTCGGCTACGACGACTCCGCCTTCATGAACTACACCAACCCGCCGCTGACCACGCTGCGCCAGCCCATCGAAGCCATGTCACGGGCCGCGGTCACCCTGCTCGCCAACCAGATCGGCGGCGTGCCCACCAGTGCGGGCGAGCTGCTGCACGAGCCCGAACTCGTGGTCCGCAACTCCACGGCCCCGCCCGCGGGCCGGCGCCGGATGCGCCCCGTCCCGAGCACGGCCCTGGGGGCCTGACCACAGGGCGGGGGTGGGCCTAGGTCCACCCCCGGTCCGGGGGCGGCTCGGATATCGGCCGACGTGGGCCGATCCCTACCTTCATGACATGACCCAGAACACGGACAACTCGCGTACGGAAAAGGGAACTTCGGCACCCGTGCGCCGGGGTGTCGCCGTGGCCGCGGCGCTGCTGCTCGCGGGCGGCGGCGCCGTGCCGGTGGCCGCCGCGCTGGACGACGGACGCCCCGCACGCCCTGCCGCGGAGACGAGCGAGCGGGGAACGCTCGTCTCCCTGGAGCCCGTCGTCTCCTTCGACCGCGCCGCCGTCACCCGATGGCTCGCCGGGAAGGAGATGGCCACGGGGACCGTGCGGTACGGGGTGACCTCGTACCGCCTCACCTACCGCACCCGCGACGCGTACGGCAGGCCCACCACCGCCACCGGCCTGTTCACCCTGCCGACCGGCGGCGACCGCCGGCTCGGCCTCGTCTCCGACACCCACGGCACGATGGTCCACCGCGACTACGCGCCGTCCGTCGGCGACGACTTCGGCCGCATCCCGTCGTTCCTGTACGCCGCCGCGGGCAAGGCCGTCGCGGCCCCCGACTACCTGGGCCTCGGCGAGGGCCCCGGCGCCCACCCGTACATGGACACGGCCTCGTCGGTCACCGCCTCCCTCGACATGCTCCGCGCCGCCCGCCAGGCCGCCCACCGCCTGCACCGTCCCCTCACCGGCGACGTCTACGCGACCGGCTTCTCGCAGGGCGGCCAGGTGGCGATGGCCCTCGGCAAGGCGCTGGAGCGGGGCGCCGACCGGCACTTCCGGCTGAAGGCGCTGGCGCCGGTCAGCGGCCCCTACGACCTCAGCGGCGAGGAGGTCCCCGCGCTGTTCGACGGCCGGGTCAACGACACCAGCGGCCTCGTCTACACCTCGTACTTCCTGGTCGCCCAGAACCGGCTCCGCCCGCTCTACAAGAACCCGGCCGAGGCGTTCCGGGCCCCGTACGCGGATGTCGTGGAGGCGCTGTACGACGGGAACCACACGGAGGAGGACATCGTCACGAGCCTCCCGGCGTCGGTGAAGGAACTGCTCACCCCCGCGTTCTACGAGCGGATGCGGCACCCCACGGGCGCCCTGAAGGAGGCGCTGGCCGCGAACGACGACGCCTGCGCCTGGAAGCCGGACGTCCCGGTGCGCCTGTACGCGGGCGAGGCGGACACGGACGTCCCGATCGCCAACGCCCGCAGCTGCGCCCGCCAACTGGGCGGAGCCCCGGTCCTGGACCAGGGGAAGGTGGACCACTTCGGCAGCTTCAAGAAGGCCGCACCAAAGATCGCAGGGTGGCTCGGAAGTCTTTAGGGGCGCGGGGCTGTATCGATCTGCGGCTCCGCCGCGTGGGCGCGACAGGCCCCCACCGACCGCCACTTCGGGAACAACCAAAAAATGGGCGGCACCCGAAGGTGCCGCCCAACAAAATCCCCGCTCAGTACCAACCGTTGGCCTGCCAGTGCGACCAGGCACCACAAGCACTGCCGTACCGCTCGTTCATGTAGGTGACGCCCCAGTTGATCTGCGTCTCCGGGTTCGACTTCCAGTCGGACCCGGCGGACGCCATCTTGTTGGCGGGCAGCGCCTGGACGAGGCCGTACGCCCCGGTGGACGCGTTGGTCGCGTTCGGGTTCCAGCCACTCTCGCGGGACACGATGTTGTCGAAGCAGCGGAACTGCGCGGAGTCCGAGAGCTTCTGCTGCGCGATCGCCTTGGCGGAGGCCGGAGCGGCCTGGGCCGGCGTCGAGGCGAAGAGCATCCCGGTCGTGGCGGCGGCGAGGGTGACGCCGGCGAGGGCCTTCTTCGGGGTGGCGGCGCGGCGCAGGAGCGTGGCGGACACAACGGAACCTTCCGTGGGGGACAGGGGGCCGCCGGGGACGTTCCCGAGAGGGCCTCGACGTCCGGCGACCGCTCCACAGAAACAGGACCGATGGGTGAATGCAATGAGCGCTTTTACTAGTGGACGTCGCATCTGATTTAAATGTCCGTTATGTGAAGCACGTCTCAAACCCCAGGTCAAAGGGGGTGTCGTCGGGTCCTCGTAAGGAGCCGACCGCTACGAACACGCCTAGTAAGTGACCTGGGTCATGTGGGGCGCTTCACGGGCGCGGCCCGTCGAGTGCCTCGTCGAAGGTGACCTGGGCCTCGAAGGCGGCCCGCCGCGTCGCCCGCCGCAGCGCCTTGAGGACGGCACCGCCGACGGTCAGCGTCAGGACGACGGTGAGCGCGGCGCGGCCCAGGTCCCAGCCCAGCGAGGTGGCCAGGCAGTAGGCGAGGAAGCGGGCCAGATTGTCGTGCAGCGCGGCGTCCGGCTGGTACGCGACGGAGGAGGCGAGGGCGTTCATGAAGGGCCAGCCCGCGAGGTTCATGATCGTGCCGTACGCGAACGCGGCGAGGAACCCGTACCCGGCGAGCATGATCCGCTCGGCCCGCCCGCGCAGCGCGTCCGCCCCCGGGAGCAGCCCGGCGCCCATCGTGAACCAGCCCATGGACAGCATCTGGAACGGCATCCACGGTCCGACCCCGCCGGTGAGCAGCGCGGACGCGAACATGCTCAGCGACCCGAGCACGAACCCGAAGCCGGGCCCGAGCACCCGCCCGCTGAGCACCATCAGGAAGAACATCGGCTCGATCCCGGCCGTGCCCGCGCCGATCGGCCGCAGCGCCGCCCCGGCCGCCGCCAGCACGCCCAGCATGGCCACCGCCTTGGGCCCCATCCCGGACTCCGAGATCGTCGCGGCGACGACGGCGACGAGGAGCACCAGCAGCGCGGCGAACAGCCAGGGCGCGTCCTGCGCGTGGGCGTTCACCTGCGACCCGGGCCCGGTGATCAGCGGCCAGCCGATCGCGACGACCCCCACGGCGCTGACGAGCAGCAGCGCGGCGACGGAACGCGGCCCGAGCCGGACGGCGTTCGCTCGTCCTGTGTGCGTCACGCCAGCGCCTCCCGTACCTGGGCGACCGTGAGCCACCGCTGCGGCGCCAGCACCTTCGCCACCTGCGGGGCGAAGGACGGCGACGACGTGACGATCTCCGGGGTCGGCCCGTCGGCCACGATCTCGCCGTCCGCGAGGATCGCCACCCGGTGGGTGAGCTCCGCCGCCAGTTCCACGTCGTGCGTGGCCATCACGATGGCGTGCCCGCGCTCGGAGAGGCCGCGCAGGATCGTGACGAGACGGGCCTTGGCCGCGTAGTCGAGCCCGCGCGTCGGCTCGTCCAGGAGCAGCAGCGGCGGTGCCGCCGTCAGCACGATCGCGAGGGCGAGGGTGAGGCGCTGGCCCTCGGAGAGATCGCGGGGGTGGGTGGCGTCGGCGACGTTCGGGATGAGCTCGCTGAGCAGGGCGCGGCAGGTGCCCGGCTCCGCGTCGGCGTCCTTGTCCGCGGCCGCGCACTCGGCCGCGACCGTGTCGGCGCAGAGCAGATCACGCGGCTCCTGCGGCACGAGCCCCACCTTGCGGACGAGGTCACGGGGCGCCGCCTTGTGCGGCACCAGCCCGTCGACGTGCACGGCCCCGACGGTCGGCCTCACCATGCCTACGAGCGTGGAGAGCAGGGTCGACTTTCCGGCGCCGTTGCGTCCCATGAGGGCGACGATCTCGCCGGGGGAGACGTTCAGGTCGACATGACGCAGGGCTTCGACCCGCTCACGGCGGACTCCGAGCCTCTCGACGCGGGCGAGGGAAGTGCCGCCAGGGGCGCGGGGCTGTGACCTTCGCGGCTCCACCGCGTGGGCGCGCTCAACCCCCACCGGCCCGTGGCCGGAAGACGGCCCGAGCCCGGCAAGCCGATCCCGGAGCGACCCGGCCGAGCGCCGAGCGTCCCGCACCGTCAGCGGCAGCGGCGACCACCCGGCCAGCCGCCCCAGCCCCACCACCGGCGGATACACCGGCGACTCGGCCATGACGGCGGCCGGATCCCCGACCAGCAGCGGCTCCCCGGGCCCCGGCAGCAGCGCCACCTGATCCGCGTACTGCACCACGCGCTCAAGGCGGTGCTCGGCCATCAGTACCGTCGTCCCGAGATCGTGCACGAGCCGTTGCAGCACCGAGAGGACCTCCTCCGCGGCGGCCGGGTCGAGCGCGGACGTCGGCTCGTCGAGGACGAGGACGCGCGGGTGCGGGGTGAGCACGGACCCGATGGCGACGCGCTGCTGCTGCCCGCCGGAGAGCGTGGAGATGGGCCGGTCCCGCAGATCGGCGAGGCCGAGCAGGTCGAGGGTCTCCTCGACGCGACGCCGCATGACGGGCGGGGCGAGCCCCAACGACTCCATCCCGTAGGCGAGTTCGTCCTCGACGGTGTCCGTCACGAAGTGCGCGAGCGGATCCTGCCCGACCGTGCCGACGACGTCGGCGAGCTCGCGAGGCTTGTGCGTACGGGTGTCGCGCCCGGCGACGGTGACCCGCCCGGCCAGGGTGCCCCCGGTGAAGTGCGGCACGAGCCCGCTCACGGCCCCGAGCAGGGTCGACTTGCCGACCCCGGAAGGACCGGCGAGCAGCATCAACTCACCGTCGGGGACGTGGAGTTGAATGCCGCGCACGGTCGGCGACGCGGCGCCGTCGTACGTCACGGAGACGTCCTCGAAGCGGATCATGACGACGCCTCCTGCTGTTGCTGCCGATGGCGCTTGCCCGGTTCCGGGACGGGCGCGACGAATGCGGGAAGGAGGCCGACGAGCACCCCGAGCGCCGGCCACAGCGGCAGCGTCGGCGCCGCGAGCGGCACGACGGGCGGCGCCAGCGCGGCCGGGTCCTGGTGGCCGCACCAGATCATGACGGCGGCGGCGACCGCCCCGGACCCCGCGACCAGCCAGGCGCGCGGGCCCCACACATCGGGCCGGTACCGGGTGCGCACCGAGCGCCGCCCGCCCAGCCGGAGTCCGCCGAGCGCGGCCGCGACCCCGACGAGCAGCACGGGAAGCCCGTACCCGGCGCCCGACGAGGCGAGCAGCCCGTACGTTCCCGCGCACACGCCGATGAGTCCGCCCAGCGTCAGCGCGGCGGTGGCCCGACGCACCCCCGCCGGGACCTCGGCGGTGCGGCCGTAACCCCGCGCGTCCATGGCGGCGGCGAGCGCCACCGACCGCTCAAGGGCTCCTTCGAGCACCGGAAGGCCGACCTGGAGCAGCCCGCGCAGACCGCTGTCCGGGCGCCCTCGCAACCGCCGGGCCGCCCGCAGCCGCCGTACGTCGGCGACGAGGTTCGGGGCGAACGTCATGGCGACGACGACCGCGACGCCTGCCTCGTACAGCGCGCCCGGCAGCGACTTCAGCAGCCGGGACGGGGAGGCGAGCGCGTTCGCGGCGCCGACGCAGATCAGCAGCGTGGCCAGCTTCAGGCCGTCGTACAGGGCGAAGACCAGGCCCTCCACGGTCACCCGCCCGCCGATCCGCACCCCCTGCGCCCACGCGGGCAGCGGCACCTCCGGCAGCGTCACGACGACGTGCGAGCCGGGGATCGGCGACCCGAGGAAGACGGCGAACACCAGCCGGATGCCGATGACGGCGAGGCCCAGCTTCACGAACGCCCCGTACGAACGCGCCCACGGCGCCTCCGTCCGCCGCGCCGCCACCACGTACCCGGCGACGCCGACGAGCAGCGCGAGCAGCAGCGGGTTCGTGGTCCGGGACGCGGCCGTGCCGAGGCCGAGGGCCCAGATCCACCAGGCGCCCGGGTGCAGGGAATTGGAACGGTGGGCCCGGGGGGCCCGCAGCGAGTCGACGGCCATGGCTCAGCCGCGGCGGCGCTTGGCCTGCCAGATCGCCCCGGCGCCGAGCACGGCGACGGCGGCGACGCCCGCGAGCACGCCGACGGACGGCCCGGAGCCGCCCGACTTCTTCGCGGCCGCGTGATCGGTGCCCGGGGCGTCCGTCTCCTGTCCCGTGCTCACCTGCTCACCGCAGCCGGTCCTCGGGTATCCGGAGATGGCGCACAGCATCGCGCTGCTGTCGTAGCGCAGCGGCTTCGCGACGGCGGCGAGCGCGTCCGCGGCGGTCGCGTCCTCGCCGACCAGCGCACACCCGGTCTGCGCCTTCGGCGGGGTCTCGCCGCTCGGCGCGTCCGTCTTCGTACCGAAGTCGATGACGACGCCGACCCGCTTCTTCCCGTCCTGCGCGGGCGTACCGGAGCAGATCGTGTCGAAGCCGGAGCTGCCGCGCGGCTGCGCGGCGTCCTTGGAGTCCGCGCTCACCGCGAACCGGAACCCCTCCACGTCCCCGTCCGACGGCCTGGTCTGGGAGGGGCCCATGGTCGCGTACGACCAGGCACCCTTGTCCTGCTCCCAGAACGACCAGTACCGGTACCCGGCGGCCTGCGCGGGCGCCGCGACGGCGAGGCCGACGACGGCGGCGAGCAGGACGAGGAGGAGACGGGCGGCGCGGCGGGTCACGGCTGCTGCCGCTTCTTGCGCCCGCTGATCAGGATGCCGACGCCGACGGCCGCGACGAACATGACACCGACGATCAGCCAGGACACCGAGCCGCTGTCGTCGTCCTTCTTCTCGTCGCTGGAGCCGGAGTCCGACGACTTGGCGGAGGCGGGCTCGGGCCCGGTCTTGTTCAGGGCGGTCACCAGGTCGGTGCCGCCGAAGTCGTGCGGGTCGTTGCCGGTGGCGTGCGCGGCGAAGATCAGCTGGGCATAGGCGGCGGGACCGGACTGCGCGGCCCAGTCACCGGCGTTCTTCTCCAGCCAGGCGTACGGGTCCTTCGTGTACTTCACACCCTCCGCGGCGGCCACGGCCGTGACCGCGTCCGCGGTGTTGCCGTAGTCGGGCTGGTCGGTGGCACCGGCCAGCTGGGACTTGAGGTACAGGTGGGTGGAGAGCTGGTTCTGGAGGTAGACGGCGCCGTTGTGCGCGATGCCGTCGGCGCTCTTCGCCGTCTTCCCGTCCTCGCAGGTGTACGCGTCCGGGGCGTCGCCCTTCTCGGCGGCGAAACCGGAACCGAGCGCGCCGAGCACACCGGCGGCGGTCGCGTCGGCGTTCGCGACGAGCTCGCCCTTCTTGTCGGGCTGGTAGGCGAGGGCGCCGCCGTTCTTCCCCTCCGAGCAGGGCAGGGCGAGGGTGCCGAGGGCGTCGATGCCGGACTTGCCGGAGGCGGACCGCACCTCGGCGGGCTCGTCGCCGGAGGTGGACAGGGCGCCGAGCACGACCGCGGTGGAGTTGCCGTCGCTGGCGCCGCCGGGGTTGTAGCCCCAGCCGCCGTCGTCGTTCTGGTTCTTCTTCAGCCAGCCGGCGCCCTTGGCGACCTCGCTGTCGTGCCCGCCGACGGCGGCGAGGGCCTGCACGGCGGCGGCGGTGCTGTTGCTGTCGACCGGCGTCTTGCTGTCGCAGGCCTTGCCCGGGTCGGCACGGAACGCGGCGAAGCCGCCGTCCTCGCACTGCTGCCCGACCAGCCAGTCCACGGCCTTGTCCGCGGGCCGCACGCCCTCCGTATTCTGCGCGACGAAGGCGAGCGACTGCCGCCACACCCCGTCGTACGTCGGGTCGCCGGACCCGTACAGACCGCTGGGCACGACGACCTTGGGGGAGGCGGAGGGCGAGGCACTGTCCGCGACCGCGGCCGGCGCCAGAGCGGCGCCGATCACGACGGTCGCGGCGACGAGCGCGGCGCTACGGCGAATGTTCATGCTGGGGCGGGTGCCTCTCCCTGTGGGGAGCCGGGCGGCACGGCACGCTGCGGATACCGGGCGGCGCCAGCTCCGTGTCCCTCGACGGTTCTGGGCCGATCATGACGCGGGCGAGGCATTCCGACTGTGACGGTTGCGGGTCAGTGCCGGATTTCCGCCGGCTTCCCCTCACTCGCGCGATCTGACGACGCTTTCACTCTACCGGGCGGCCCGCCGCGGGCCCCCGCGAGCATCCCCGGGCACGACTTTCGCCGCCGGCGGCGGGCCGGTGGCCTCTTCTCGCGCGGTTCCCCGCGCCCCCTGAAGCGAGCTTCGCTCGCTCAGGGGAGGCTGCGCGGAGCGCATGCCTCAGGGGCGCGGGGAACGGCGCGCAGCAGGGCCACCGGCCGTCAGCCAGCGACGAAACCCTCGCGGGGCAGACGCGGAGTCTGGGTCAGCGGACGTCGACGGGACCGTCGTCCGACCCGCGAGGCCCACCCAGATACCGCTCCATGGCCGCCCCCGGCGCCGCCGACCCGTCCTCCCCGTTCAAGTTCTTCCGCACCGAGTCGAGAATGGTGAGCCCCTGCCCGACGAGCCCCGCCGCGATCTCCCCGAGGCCGTCCGCCCCGTTCAGCACGTTCACGTTCGCGCCCGCGAGCCCCGCCGACGCCTCCTTCACGATCTGCGGCAACTGATCGATGAGCATCCGGTCGAGCGCGACCCGGTCGTACGAGGCCGCGGCCTCCGCCTGGATCTTCATCCGCTCGGCCTCGGCGAGGGCCAGCACACGGATCCGCTCCGCGTCGGCCTGCGCCGGCTTCACGACCTCCGCGACGAGCTGCTGCTCCCGCAACTCGGCCTGCTTCAGGGCGAGTTCGGTCTGCGCCGCCAGCACCTCCTGCTGCGCGTGGGCGAGCGCCAGCGGCCCCGCCTGGTCGGCCTGCGCCTTGGCCCGGTCGACCTCGGCGTCGTACTCGGCCTGCACGATCGCGGTCTGCCGCGCGAACTCGGCCTGCTTGCGGGCCGCCGCCTGCTCCGCCTCCACGGAGGCCTGGTTGGCCTGCGCCTGCGCGATCTTCGCGGCCCGCTGGATCGCGGCCTTGTGGGGCTGCGACATGGCCTCGATGTACCCGGTGGCCCCGTCGTCGATGGACTGGATCTGCAGCGAGTCGACGTGCAGCCCGATCTTCGCCATCTCGGACTTCGACGTGTCGAGGACCTCCGTCGCGAGCTTCTGCCGCTCGGTGACGATCTCCTCGACGGTCATCGATCCGATGATGGAGCGCAGATGCCCGGCGAAGATCCGCCCGGTGAGCACGGACATCTGCTCCTGGTCCGAGAGGAACCGCTGCCCGGCGTTGACGATCGACTCGTGGTCATTGCCCACCTTGAAGGCGATGACGGCCCGCACGGTCAGGGCGATGCCCTGCTTGGTCACGCACTTCTCGACGACCTCCGCCTCCGCCATGGCCAGCGACAGAAAGCGGGTCTTGCGGAACACGGGCAGGACGAACTTCCCGTGTCCGGTGACGACGCGGAACGGCGCTCCCCCAAGTCCCCGCCTGCCGCCCGAGATCAGCATCGCCTCGTCGGGTGCGGGAACGCGATATCCGAACATCCTTTGACGTCTCCTTAGCGGGCGCCGCCTTCGCCGTCGGCGAGCAGAGGATCGGTCCAGGCCATGACCACGACCTGCCGGGTACCGCGCGACTCGATCACGAGCACGGTCGACCCGCGCTCCAAAGGCTCGTCCGAGAACGCGAGAAACGTCTCGGTCCCGCCTCTGACCCGCACCAGCACCTCACCGGGCCCGTCCGCACCACGCGTGCCGAGCACCAGCTTCCCCGTACAGCCGACCACAGCCTCGTCCGGCGCCATCGGCGGCCGCCCCCTTGTCGTTCCAGCTCAGAAGAGCTCTTGGGACCGGACCATACGCCTGCGCGCACAGCCCGACCATCCACGCACGGCAAAGATCCTTCGACCGGGTCGGGGCCGACGGACGGACGGCGCGCGACCGCGTCAGCGCGCCGCCACGTACGTCGCGGGACTGCTGCCCACCACGGCCTCCGCCCGGCCCAGTTTCACCAGGCGGCGCAGGTGCGCCTCGGCCTCCGAGACGGCGATGTTCCGCGAGCCGTACGGGATGTCGGCCCACGGGCGGTTCCACTCCATCTGTTCCGCGAGCTGCCACGGGGTGAGCGGCTGTGCGAGCAGGGCGAGCAGATCGGTCAGGCGCGACTCGTGGTGGTCCAGCAACTCCTGTACGCGGGCGGGCGCGTCGGTGAAGGTGTGCTGGTGGGCGGGGAGCACCTCGGCGGGCGCGAGCCGGCCGACGCGTTCCAGGGAGTCGAGGTAGTCGCCGAGCGGGTCGGTGGAGCCCTCCTCGACGGACGGGTCCTCGTACAGGCCGATGTGCGGGCTGATGCCGGGCAGCACGTGGTCACCGCTGAACAGGCGTCCATTTCCCGGGAGTTGCGCCGGGTGGTCCTCCTCCAGGTGCAGGCAGACGTGGCCCGGGGTGTGGCCCGGTGTCCAGATCGCGCGCAGCCGGCGGCCCGGCAGGGGGAGCAGGTCGCCGGGGGTGATGGTGCGGTCGGGCAGCGCCGGGTCGAGGCCGGGCAGGCGGCGCGGGCGGCCCTCGTCGCGGGCGCGCAGCAGCGGGGCCACATGGTCCTCGGGCGCCCCGGCCGAGAGCAGCTTCGAGGCCATGTACCCGTACCAGCGCGACGGGGGGTTCTCGCGGGTGCGCCGCACCACCGCCGCGTCCGCCTCGTGCATCGCGATCCACGCCCCGGACGCGTCCCGCACCTTCGCCGACAGGCCGTGGTGGTCCGGATGGTGATGGGTGATCAGGACGCCGGTCAGGTCGGCGACCGAGGTGCCGCACGCGGTGAGTCCCGCGGTGAGCGTGTCCCAGGACGTCGGGTCGTCCCAGCCGGTGTCCACGAGGACGGGGCCCGCGTCGGTGTCGAGCACGTAGATGAGCGTGTAGCCGAGGGGGTTGTCGGGGATCGGGACCCGGATGCTCTGCACGCCCCCGCCGTGATCGGTCACCTGCGTCACCTGCGTCACCTCTGCCATTTCCGTCGGGGTACCGCTCCGTCACCCGAGGGCACCAGTCGCCGCGCCGAACTCCCGTCACTGTAATGGAACTTGTAGAACTCGTTTCAATAGTCGCCCGGGTCGACCGTCTCCCCGCGCCAGATGATCTCCCCGTCGTCGTCCGTCACGCCCGACGCCACGAGCCCGAGCGCGCGGGCCACCCGCGCCGACGCGTGGTGCCCGGGGTGGATGTGGGCGACGAGTTCGCGCACGCCCCGCGCCGCCAGCCACCGCGCCATCCCGAGCGCCGCCTCCCGCGCGACGCCCCGGCCCTGCCACGCGGTGCCCACGACCCAGGCCACGTCCGCCGACGTCCCGGCCTCCACCGTGGCCTGCACATACCCCGCCAGGCGGCCCGAAGTGCGGTCACGGATCACCCAGTTGAGCCAGTCCGTGCCGGGTTCCGGCGCTCCGGCGACCTGGCGGACGTACCGCGCGCGCAGCGCCTCGGGCGTCGGCGGCCCGCCGCCCGTGAAGGCGTACAGCGCGGGGTCGGCGAGCACGCCCGCCATCTCGTCGGCGTGCTCCACGGCCAGCGGCAGCAGGGTGAGGCGTTCGGTGCGGATCGGTTCGCTCGTCGTCACCGTCGCACCCTACGGCCGGGGCCCGCGGCACCCTTCCGCATCGCAACTAGAACTGGTATCAGTTCTGAAACACCGTCAGAAGTCTTGCCCGGAAGTCGTCGGAAGTGGTCGCGGAGGGTTCCTCATGACCGAGCTCGTGGAACACGGACAGCTGTTCATCGGCGGGGAGTTGACCGATCCCCTCGGCAAGGACGTCATCGAGGTCGTCTCCCCGCACACCGGCGAGGTCTTCGGGCGCGTGCCGCACGCCGCGCCCGCCGACGTCGACCGCGCCGTCGCCGCCGCCCGCAAGGCCTTCGACGAGGGCCCCTGGCCGCGCATGACCCTCGACGAGCGGATCGCCGTCGTGTCGCGGATCAAGGACGCGATCGCCGTACGCCACGAGGAGATCGCCAAGGTCATCTCGCAGGAGAACGGCTCGCCCTACTCCTGGGCCGTCCTCGCCCAGGCGCTCGGCGCGATGATGGTCTGGGACTCGGCGATCAACGTCGCGCGCGACTTCACGTACGAGGAGGCCCGCGACGGCGCCCTCGGCAAACTCCTCGTACGCCGTGAGCCGGTCGGTGTCGTCGCGGCCGTGGTCCCGTGGAACGTCCCGCAGTTCGTCGCCGCCGCCAAGCTCGCCCCCGCGCTGCTCGCCGGCTGCACCGTGGTCCTCAAGCCGTCGCCCGAATCGCCGCTCGACGCGTACATCCTCGGCGAGATCGCCAAGGAGGCCGGGCTGCCGGAGGGCGTGCTCTCCATCCTCCCCGCCGACCGCGAGGTCAGCGAGTACCTGGTCGGGCACCCCGGCATCGACAAGATCTCCTTCACGGGGTCGGTCGCGGCCGGCAAACGCGTCATGGAGGTCGCCGCCCGCAACCTCACCCGCGTCACCCTGGAACTGGGCGGCAAGTCCGCCGCCGTGGTCCTGCCCGACGCGGACGTCGAGTCCACCGTCGCCGGGGTCGTCCCGGCCGCCTGGATGAACAACGGCCAGGCCTGCGTCGCCCAGACCCGCATCCTCCTTCCCCGCGCCCGCTACGACGAGTTCGCCGAGGCCTTCACCGCCGCCGCGTCCGCGCTCGTCGTCGGCGACCCGCTCGACCCGGCCACCCAGGTCGGCCCGCTCGTCGCCAAGCGCCAGCAGCAGCGCAACCTCGACTACATCCGCATCGGCCAGGAGGAGGGCGCCAAGGTCCTCACCGGCGGCGGCGCGCCCACGAAGTCCGGCCTGGAGCACGGCTGGTACGTCGAGCCGACCCTCTTCGGCGACGTGAACAACAGCATGCGGATCGCCCGGGAGGAGATCTTCGGCCCGGTCATCTGCCTGCTCCCGTACGGCGACGAGACCGAGGCCGTGAAGATCGCCAACGACTCCGACTACGGGCTCAGCGGCAGCGTCTGGACCGCAGACGTCGCCCACGGCATCGACGTCGCGCGGCAGGTGCGCACGGGCACGTACAACGTGAACACCTTCAGCCTCGACATGCTCGGCCCGTTCGGCGGCTACAAGAACAGCGGCGTGGGGCGGGAGTTCGGGCCCGAGGGCTTCAGCGCCTACCTGGAGCACAAGATGATCCACCTGCCTGCCGGGTACGAGCCGGAGGAGGGCTGACCATGGGGGACCGGTGGCACGTGGAGGTCGACCGGGGGGTCTGCATCGGCTCCGGCATGTGCGTGAACCACGCCCCCGGCGCCTTCCGTCTCGACTCGGCCCGCCAGTCCCACCCGGCGGACCCCGAGACGGACGCCAACGAGAAGGTCCTCGCGGCGGCGGAGGGCTGCCCCGTCGAGGCCATCACCATCACGCTCCTCGACTCGGGAGAGGTCGTCTTCCCGCCCGAGGACTGAGGGCCGCGCGGGCCGGGTTACGCTCCTGCGGATCTTCGAGCAGGGGTGGGACACGATGGACAAGGCCGAGGCCAGAGGGCTGATCGACCAGGCGTACGAGGCGTGGGACAAGGAGGAGTGGGCGCGCGCGGCCGAGCTGTACGAGCGCGTGCTCGCCCACTTCCCCGACGAGGAACCGAGCGCGGCGTGGTGGTACGACGCCGCCCTCGCCCACAAGTTCCTGCGCGACTGGGACAAGGCGTACGCCCTGGGCAAGGAGGCCGCCGCCCGCGCCGAACGCGGCACGAACGACCCGGCTTTCTGGAACCTCGGCATCGCGGCCACGATCCTGCGCGACTGGGCGACCGCCCGGGACGCCTGGGACGGCTTCGGCATCGCGCTGAACCCGGGCGAGGGGCCGATCGAGCAGGACCTCGGGCCGGTCGCCGTCCGGCTCGACACCGACGGGCAGCAGGAGGTCGTGTGGGGACGCAGGCTCTGCCCGACCCGGGCGCGCGTCCTCAACGTGCCGGTGACCGGCGGCCGCCGGTTCGGCGAGATCGTCGTGCACGACGGGGCGCCCAACGGCGAGCGGGTCTCCGGCGGGAACACCTACCCCGTCTTCGACGAACTGCTGCTCTTCGAGCCCTCCGACCTGCCCACGTGGCAGGCCACCGTGAGCGTGGCCCAGGAGGCCGACCTGGAGGCGTTGTTGGAGCTCTTCACGGAGCACGACTTCGGGGCGGAACCGGCGTCCGCCGTCCGGATGCTCTGCGCGTGCTGCAGCGAGGGCACCGTGGAGACGGCGGAGTCGGTGGAGTCGGGGGAGGGGAACGGCGGCACCCTCCACGCGGGAGCGCAGACGGTCTCCTTCGCCGCCCCCGAGGCCGAGACGCGGCGTCTGCTCGACGACTGGGCGGCCACCGGCCCCGGGCGCGAGTGGAGCGGCCTGGAGGCCGCGGACACGGCCTAGTCCCGGTCCGGTGTCGTCAGTTCGATCAGCCGGCACACCGTCTCGATGTCGATCTTCACCTGGGCGATCGACGCCCGCCCGGACAGCCAGGTGATCAGTGCCGAGTGCCAGGTGTGCTCGATGACCCGGACCGCGGACAGCTGCGCGGGCGTCGGGTCGTCGAGCTCCATCGCGTCGAGGATGATCGCCGTCGTCTGCCGCGACACCTGGTCGACCTCGGGGCTGACACTGCGGTCCGCGAAGGTCAGGGCGCGCACCATCGCGTCCGCCAGATGCGGCTCGCGCTGCAGCGCGCGGAAGGCCCGCATCAGCGTCTCGGCGACCCGCTCGGCGGACGATTCACCGGCCGGCGGGCGCTTGCGCACCGTCGTGTGCATGTGCTGGAGCTGGTCCTGCATGGTGGCGACCAGCAGATGCACCTTGCTCGGGAAGTACCGGTACAGCGTGCCGAGCGCGACCTGGGACGACTCGGCGACCTCCCGCATCTGCACCGCGTCGAACCCGCCGCGCGACGCGAGCTGGGCGCTCGCGTGGAGGATGCGGCGGCGCCGCGCCTCCTGCCGCTCGGTGAGTGCGGGTCCCCCCTGAACACTGCCGTTTCTGGCGTCCGGAGCTGTCATGTGTCCGTTTCCGTGTCCCGTCGCCCAGGCCGTGGCGTGAATCACCCGATCCGCCTGCCACTGCTTGGCTACCAGCCGGTAGATTCGATCCCCATTGAACGATCAAGTCTGAAACTTGTTCTAGATTAGCGTCCCCACGTAGTGTCCACTGGCAGGCCGGGATGTCCACGGGCAAGCAGGAGAGAAGGGTGGCCTGGAGTGACCGCGGAGTCGTTGCGCATCGCTCTCCTCACGTACAAGGGCAACCCGTTCTGCGGTGGCCAGGGCGTGTACGTACGTCACCTCTCCCGTGAGCTGGCCCGCCTCGGCCACCGGGTCGAGGTCATCGGCGCACAGCCCTACCCCGTCCTGGACGAGGTCGCCGAGGGGGGTGCCGTGGCCGGGCTCAGCCTCACCGAGCTGCCGAGCCTGGACCTCTACCGCAGCCCCGACCCGTTCCGTACGCCGAAACGCGACGAGTTCCGCGACTGGGTCGACGCCCTCGAGTTCGCCACGATGCGCACCGGCGGCTTCCCCGAGCCGCTGACGTTCTCGCTGCGCGCCCGCCGCCATCTGCGGGCCAGACGCGGCGAGTTCGACGTCGTGCACGACAACCAGACGCTCGGATACGGCCTGTTGGGCGGCCCCTCCTCGCTGGGCGCCCCGCTCGTCTCCACCATCCACCACCCCATCACCGTCGACCGGCAGCTGGAACTGGACGCCGCCGAGAACTGGCAGCAGCGGCTGTCGAAGCGCCGCTGGTACGCGTTCACGAACATGCAGAAGCGCGTCGCGCGCCGCCTGCCGTCGATCGTCACCGTCTCCGGCACGTCCCGCGACGAGATCGTCGAGCACCTGGGCGTGCGCCGCGACCGCATCGGCGTCGTGCACATCGGCGCCGACACGGACCTCTTCTCGCCGAATCCGGCCGTGCCCGAGGTACCGGGCCGCATCGTCACGACATCCAGCGCCGACGTCCCCCTCAAGGGCCTCGTGTTCCTCGTCGAGGCGCTCGCCAAGGTGCGGGCCGAACACCCCGAGGCCCACCTGGTCGTCGTCGGCAAGCGCCCCACGGAGGGCCCGGTCGCCGTGGCCATGGAGCGGTACGGGCTGGAGGGCTCCGTCGAGTTCGTCAAGGGCATCAGCGACGCCGAACTCGTCGACCTGGTGCGCTCGGCGCAGGTCGCCTGCGTGCCGTCGCTCTACGAGGGCTTCTCGCTGCCCGCCGCCGAGGCCATGGCCACCGGCACCCCGCTCGTCGCCACCACGGGCGGCGCCATCCCCGAGGTCGCCGGACCCGACGGCGAGACCTGCCTCGCCGTGCCGACGGGCGACGCGGGCGCGCTCGCCGCGGGCCTGAGCCGACTGCTCGGCGACCCCGCGCTGCGGGCCCGCCTCGGCGCCGCGGGCCGCGCCCGGGTGCTCGACCGCTTCACGTGGGCGCGGGCCGCGCAGGGCACCGCCGAGCTGTACCGCGAGGCGATGGCGGCGGCCCCCGCCGCACCCTCCCACGACTCCTCCGTACGACCTCACCAGGAAACCCCAGAGGAAAGCAGGGCCACGTGCTGACCGTCGACTTCACCCGTTTCCCGCTCGCCGCGGGCGACCGCGTCCTCGATCTCGGGTGCGGGGCCGGACGGCACGCGTTCGAGTGCTACCGGCGCGGGGCACAGGTCGTCGCTCTCGACCAGAACAAGGAAGAGATCGCCGAGGTCGCCAAGTGGTTCGCCGCCATGAAGGAGGCCGGTGAGGCCCCGGCGGGCGCCACGGCCACCGCCATGGAGGGCGACGCGCTCCAACTCCCTTTCCCCGACGAGTCGTTCGACGTCGTCATCATCAGTGAGGTCATGGAGCACATCCCCGACGACAAGGGAGTGCTCGCCGAGATGGTGCGCGTCCTGAAGCCGGGCGGGCGCATCGCGGTGACGGTCCCGCGCTACGGCCCCGAGAAGGTCTGCTGGGCGCTGTCCGACGCGTACCACGAGGTCGAGGGCGGCCACATCCGCATCTACAAGGCGGACGAGCTGCTCGCGAAGATGCGCGAGGCCGGGCTGAAGCCGTACGGCACCCACCACGCCCACGCCCTGCACGCCCCCTACTGGTGGCTGAAGTGCGCGTTCGGCGTCGACAACGACAAGGCGCTGCCGGTCAAGGCGTACCACAAGCTCCTGGTCTGGGACATCATGAAGAAGCCCGCCGTGACCCGGGTCGCCGAGCAGCTGCTCAACCCGGTCGTCGGCAAGAGCTTCGTCGCCTACGCCACCAAGCCGCACCTGCCCAAGGCCGCCGGGGCCTCTGAGTGAGCAGCCCTGAGCGGACCGAACTCCTCGTCCTGGAAGGCGTTCTGACGGCCGATCAGGTCGCGCGGACGGTGCAGGGCGTGCTGGCGGTCCAGCGGCCCGACGGCGCCATTCCGTGGTTCCGCCGCCACCATCTCGACCCGTGGGACCACACCGAGGCCGCCATGGCCCTCGACGTGGCCGGCGAGCACGAGGCCGCCGAGCGCGCCTACGACTGGCTGGCCCGGCACCAGAACGAGGACGGCTCCTGGTACGCCGCCTATCACGACGGCGACCCGCGCGACGTCACGGACCGCGGCCGCGAGTCCAACTTCGTGGCGTACGTGGCCGTCGGCGTCTGGCACCACTACCTCTCCACCGGCGACGACGCGTTCCTCGACCGGATGTGGCCGACGGTGTGCGCGGCCGTCGCCTGGGTGCTGCGGCTGCAGCAGCCCGGCGGACAGATCGGCTGGAAGCGCGAGGACGACGGAACACCCGTCAACGACGCGCTCCTGACCGGGAGTTCATCGGTCCACCACGCCCTGCGGTGCGCGCTCGCCATCGCCGACCAGCGCGAAGAGCCGCAGCCCGACTGGGAGTTGGCGGTCGGCTCGCTGCGGCACGCCATCCGGCGCCACCCGGACCGCTTCCTCGACAAGAACCATTACTCGATGGACTGGTACTACCCGGTCCTCGGCGGCGCGCTGCGCGGCGCCGAGGCGAAGGAACGCATCGAGTCCGACTGGGACCGCTTCGTGGTGCCCGGCCTCGGGGTGCGCTGTGTGGTGCCCAACCCGTGGGTGACCGGGGGTGAGAGCGCCGAACTCGCCCTCGCCCTGTGGGCGATGGGCGAGTCCGACCGCGCGCTCACGATCCTGCAGGACATCCAGCACCTGCGGGATCCGAAGACGGGCCTGTACTGGACCGGCTACGTCTTCGAGGACCGGGCGATCTGGCCGGAGGAGCTGACCGCGTGGACCGCCGGGTCCGTGCTGCTCGCCGTCGCCGCGCTGGGGGGAGACGAGGCGACGTGCTCGGTGTTCGGGGGAGAGGCCCTGCCGGGCGGCGTGGAACCCGACTGCTGCGGCTAGGGCCTGTGCGGTGGGCGGATCAGCGCAGTCGGCCGGCGATGGCGTGGCCGACGGCCAGGTAGACGACGGCGGCCAGACCGTATCCGGCGACCACGCGGGCCCAGGCCTCGTCGAAGGTGAACAGATCGTAGGACCAGCCGGCCAGCCAGCTGGCAGCATCGTGGATGAACTGGACCAGGTCGTTGCCGCGGTTGGCATCGAGCAGGTACATGAGGATCCACAGACCGAGTATCAGCGCCATGATGTCGGCAACGACCACGATGGCTCGGGCCGCGCTGTTGCCGCTGCGAGTAGAGGACATAGTCACCGTTTGACCGCAACTTGTTCGATGAAACCCGGACGGTCGCGCCCAAGTGGCGGGAGTGCGGGCGGCGGGTGACGCTGCGGGGACGTGTGCAGTCCCACCCCGGAGGTACCCGCGGTGCTCAGCTTCCCTCTTCCCGTGCGGCGTGCGGTCGTGGCCGTCCTCATGTCCGGCGCCCTGCTCGCCGGCACGACCGCGTGCGGCAGCTCCGACGAGAGCGTCTCGTCGTCGGCGTCCCCGTCCAGCACCGCCGAACGCCAGAAGCTCGCCAAGACCCGCTTCGTGGCGAACGCGGGCCTCGCGGCCGGCGCCACCTACCAGTGGATCGTGAAGCCGTGGAAGGCGGGCAAGTTCAAGAAGGGCGCCGACGGCCAGAAGTTCGCCCTCGTCAAGGCGGGCCTCGCCGGAGCCTTCACCTACAACCGGCTCAAGGCGGCGGTGAACAACGCCAAGGGCGACCCGACCCTGTCCAAGGCGGTCGCCCCGCTGGAGGCCGGCATCGCGTCCCTCAAGGACCTGCCGAGCAAGCTGCGCAAGGGCGACGGCACCGACTCGGTGGCCTCGACCTTCGACGACGTCATCAACTCCGTGAAGAACGCGGGCAAGGACGCGGGCGCGACGGTGACGGACAAGGTGCCGTCGCTGTCCCAGCTCAACTCCGGCTCGTGACGTCCCGGGGGCCGGTCGGGATCAGTCGCAGGTGACCCCCCAGTACGCGATCCGGGCGGGCCGCCCCTCCTCGTAGAGCACCGTGCAGTTCCCGCAGCCGCGCCCCGGATACTCCAGGGCTCCGGAGTCCAGGGCGGCCTCCCACGCGTCGTGGGTGGGCCGCCCGCCCGGACACCAGGCGCGTATCTCGTCCTCGGTCAGGGGTCTCATGCACGGGCCGTCGTCGGTCGATCCGGCCTCGACCGCATAGGCCTGGTCCAGGACCGTGCCGGTGCCCCCGGTGAAGATGTACTCCTGCCACTCCGGGTCCCGCCACAGCTCCTCGACCATGCGGCTCCCGAAGCCGTGGTCGTCCTCGGCCAGCGCCTTCTCCTGCTCGCCGCGGAACGCCGCCGCCAGATCGGCCTGGTACGCCCCCGTCATCGCCCACGCGTCGCCGCCCATGGCACACCCCTCCCAGGTCACAGCCGGTCTCCCCGGCCATGAACGAAGAGTACGAGCGCCCACTGACAATCGCGGGCCTCAGGAGTTGAGCTCCGCGAGGGTGCGCAGGGTGAGCGGGTCGGGGGACAGGACCAGAAGATCGGTCACCGGGCCCTTGCGCCACAACTCCAGGCGCTCGGCGATGCGTTCACGCGGCCCGACGAGCGAGATCTCGTCGGCGAACGCGTCCGGCACGGCGAGCACCGCCTCCTCCCGCCGCCCCTCGGCGAACAGTTCCTGGATGCGCCGCGCCTCGGCCTCGTACCCCATCCGCGCCATGAGATCGGCGTGGAAGTTGCGGGTCGCGTGGCCCATGCCGCCGATGTAGAACCCGAGCATGGCCTTGACGGGCAGCAGTCCCTCGGCGACGTCGTCGCACACCTTCGCGCGGGCCATGGGCGCGATCATGAAGTTGTCGCGGAGGTCGGTGAGCGAGGCCTGGTACACATCCGTGCGGGTCGGCGACCAGTACAGCGGGAGCCAGCCGTCCGCGATCCGCGTGGTCTGCGCGATGTTCTTCGGGCCCTCGGCGCCCAGCAGGACCGGGAGGTCGGCGCGGAGCGGGTGCGTGATGGGTTTCAGGGCCTTGCCGAGTCCTGTGCCGTCGTCGCCGAGGTAGGGGTGCGCGTGGAACTTCCCGGCGACCTCGACAGGCCCCTCGCGCTTCAGCACCTGCCGTACGACGTCCACGTACTCGCGCGTGGCGGTCAGCGGGGACCGGGGGAAGGGACGCCCGTACCAGCCCTCGACGACCTGCGGCCCGGACAGCCCGAGGCCCAGCATCATCCGCCCGCCCGAGAGGTGGTCGAGGGTGAGCGCGTGCATCGCGGTCGTGGTGGGGGAGCGGGCGGCCATCTGCGCGATGGCGGTGCCGAGCCGGATGCGGGAGGTGTGCGCGGCGAACCAGGTGAGCGGGGTGAACGCGTCACTGCCCCAGGACTCGGCGGTCCAGACCGAGTCGTATCCCAACTCCTCCGCATCGCGCACGAGTTGGAGGTGATCGGGGTTCGGCCCGCGTCCCCAGTAGCCGAGTGCGAGTCCCAGGCGCATGCGGTCAGCCTCTCCTCCGGCACCGATGTCTGACGATGCGTCAGATCGTGGATTGCGTGGGCGACTGTACGCGAAAGGCCCCGCGCCCGGAAGGTGGGCGAGGGGCCTTGAGCGGGTGCCGTGCGGGTCAGCCGCGCTGGATCCCGGTGGTGTCCTGAAGGACGCCGCGACGGCCGTCCTGTGTCTGGGCGACCAGGCCGGGGCCGCGCTGCTCGACGGCCAAGTACCAGGTACCCGGGGCCAGTTCGGCGATCGGCGTCGGGTTGCCGTCCTCGCCGTACAGCGGACGCGGCACCGGAACGGCGAACCAGAACGGCGAGAAGTCCGAGGCGCCACCCTGCGGGGCGGCGGGCTGCGGCGCCGGAGCGGCGGCCTGCTGCTGCGGCTGCGCGCCGTAGGGCTGACCGGGGCCGGGCTGACCGGGCTGCGGCTGGCCGGGACCGGGCTGACCCGGCTGCGCACCGTACGGCTGGCCGGGGCCGGGCTGCTGAGCGCCCGGGTAGCCGTAGCCACCCTGCGGCTGGCCGCCGTAGGGCTGCGGCTGCTGCGGGCGCGGGGCGCCGAGGAGGGGAGCCTGGAGGGCCGGGACGGCGGCGGTGGCGATGGCCGCGGCGGCCATGACCAGGGTCGCGATCAGGGCGAGGATGAGGCCGATGCCGGCGTCGATGCTCGCGCCGCTCCCGCCGGAATTGTCGAAGCCGCCCATCGGGTCGAAGATGTTGCCGAGCGCTCCCCAGGCGGCGAACACGGTGGCCGCGATGCCGAACTGCCCGAGGTCGAGACCGGCGACCTTGCGCGGCTGCGGCAGACCACGGTTCACCACGATGAGCGCGGCGCCGATGATCCCCGCGAGTACGACACCCATCAGGACCGGGCCGCTTTCCCACGCGTTGGGGAAGTCCGCGCTGTCCGGGGCGTTGTCGAACGAGTAGAGATCGAGGAACGAGGCGATGATGAGCAACACCGCTGCTCCGATCACCACGCCGTCGCCTCGAGTGAGGGAGCGGATATTCACTTCAGGGAGTCCTTCGTCTGTCGTCCGGTCATCGATGGAGGCGGCGCATAGCGCAGGGGTGGCCCCACATGGTACGTACGGGTGACACTATCGCCCGTGTCCCGAGGGTGTCTGCCGAGATCCACAGGTGACAGCTACCCGCGCAGGAAACTCACGATTCCCTCAGAGATGCCCTGTGCCGCCTTCTGCCGCCAGGCGCCGGAGGTGAGCCGGGAGGCGTCCTGGCTGTCCCGCATGTTGCCGCACTCGATGAAGACCTTGGGAACCGTCGACAGGTTGAGTCCGCCCAGGTCGGAGCGGGTGTCGAGGGCGGTTCCGTTGCCGATGTAGTTCGACGGGGGCTGGCCCGTGACCTGGATGAACTTGCCCGCGACGCGCTCGCCGAGGTTCCGCGAGGGCGCCACGATCGCGCGGGTGTCGGCGCTGCCGGCGTGCACGGATGCGGGAAGGATCACATGGAAGCCGCGGTTGCCCGCGGCGGAGCCGTCGGCGTGCACGGAGACGACGGCGTCGGCCTTCGCCGCGTTGCCGATCCGGGCCCGCTCGTCGACGCACGGGCCCCACGCCCGGTCCCCGTTCTGCGTGAACCGCACGGTGGCGCCCTGCTGTTCGAGGATGGTGCGCATGCGGCGGGCGACGTCCAGGGTGAACTGGGCCTCGGTGTAACCCCCGTTGGTGGAGGTGCCGGTGGTGTCGCACTCCTTGCTGCCGTTGCCGACGTTCACGCTCCGATTGATATCGGCCGTGTGCCGAAAGTTCCCCGGATTGTGACCCGGGTCGATGACGACGACCTTGCCGCGCAGGGGGCCCGAGCCGCCGGCCGCCGGCTTGGAGGGTTGCGTGGTCTTCGACTTGGAGGGCGAGGGGGAGGCCGACGACGTCGAGGGCGACGCGGAACTCGGCTTCTCGGCCTTCGGGGTCGGGGAGGCGGGCGACGCCGACGACCCGGCGGGGGCGGGCAGCACCTTCGGCGGCTCGTTCTCCTCCGGGCCGCTCACCACCTGCCACAGCAGCCAGGCCGCGAGCGCGGTCGGCACGAGGGCGGCGAAGGTGACCAGCACGGGGCGGCCGGCGAACCGGCGCCCGCGGCGTCCCTGCCGCGGATCGTCGTCGCCGTAGAAGTCTTCGAAGTCGTCCCCGTCCGGGCCCACGTATGACACGTACTCGACCTTAACCGCGCCTTCAGATCCCCGCGCCGGTTCGCTTCAGGACGCGCAGGGAGTCGTGTTCCGAGACCTCGGTGAACGCCCCGGACTCGAGTGCCCGCAGGTACACGCGGTACGGGGCCTGTCCGGTCCACTCGTCGTGCTTGACGGGGAAGACGTCGTGGATGAGGAGCAGCCCGCCGTCCGCGACGTGCGGGGCCCAGCCCTCGTAGTCGGCGGTGGCGTGCTCGTCGGTGTGCCCGCCGTCGATGAAGACCAGCCCGAGCTTCCCGCCCCACACCTCGGCGACCTGCGGCGACCTCCCGACGAGCGCGACGACGTGCTCCTCCAGGCCGGCCGCGTGCAGGGTGCGGCGGAAGGTGGGGAGCGTGTCCATCCGTCCGACGACCGGGTCGATCGTCTCCGGGTCGTGGAAGTCCCAGCCCGGCTGCTGCTCCTCGCTGCCGCGGTGGTGGTCGACGGTCAGCGCCGTCACCCCGGCCGCGCGGGCGGCGTCGGCGAGCAGCAGCGTGGAACGCCCGCAGTACGTACCGACTTCGAGGAGCGGGAGCCCCAGCGCGGCGGCCTCGACCGCGGCGGCGTACAGGGCGAGGCCCTCGCCGAGCGGCATGAATCCCTTGGCCTTCTCGAAGGCGGCGAGGACGTCGGGGCGGGGCGCGGGACTCGTCGTGGTCATGATGGCCATGCTGCCGTATGGAGGCGCGGGCGGGTCTGCCGGGTGCGGCTCCGGTGGGGCTTGGCCGCGCAGTTCCCCGCGCCCCTTTCGCCTGCGCGTCTGCCGGGTCGCCGATTCGTCCGCGGCTTTCCGCCGGCGGTCCTGCTGCGCGGAGCGCATGCTTCAGGGGCGCGGGGAACTGCGCGAGAAGCCCCACCGGCCGTCAGATCGCGACGAGGCGGCGATGGGGCAGATGCGGATCTTTCAGGGGCGCGGGGAACTGCGCGGCCAACCCCCACCGGCCCGCAGCCGGCCGCGATGCGGGGACCCGGCAGATGCTCAGGCGGCCCGGCACAGGGTCGCCCGGGCCACCGTCGCGGGCACCGGGCGCGCGGCCGGGACCTGCCGCGCCCGCCCGCGAGCGAAGGTCACCAGACGCAGCACCGCGAACCGCGCGACGCCGGTGAGCGCGGAGGCGGACAGGTAGACGACCTGCTCCAGAACCGCGCCGGGCGAGGCCACCAACTGCTGGAGGACGAACATCGCCGCGCAGGTCACCGCGTACCCCGCCGCCGCGGACCCGGCCGACTGCACGTGCTGGCCCCAGGTCGCGCGCCCGCCCGCGCCGAAGGTGAACCGCGCGTGCAGCTCGGTCGCGAGCAGCGTGGAGACCACGGTGATCACGGCGTTGGCCAGGGCCCAGGGGAGCCAGGAGGCGACGCCCGCCACGGCGAAGCTGGAGGCGACGCCGACCCCGCCGCCGCAGAGCACGAACCGGGCGAACGCCACGAAGGCGCCGGGTGCCGCCTCCTGCCGCTGCCCGCTCTGTGCTGTCCTCGCCTGCTCCGCCGTCTCCATGATCCGCCCCCGTCGATGACCGGCCGCGCGACTGCGCGTTCTCGGTGGTGCCACTATGGCACACGCGTGATGCCATGACGAGTGATTTATGGCGCCGCGTGCGGTGCCGGTGGCGTCACGCGGTGATGTCGAGTGCGAATGAGCAGGTCAGGCGCTTGGCGTCGAGCCGTCCGGGATGTTCGCGGCGTCCAGAAGTGTCAGGTGCCGGTGGACCGCGGCGGTCGTCCGGCGTTCCTCGCCGGTCGCGAGCAGGTCGAGCAGGGCCCCGCGCAGCACCGCCAGCGTGAGGGTGCGGCGCATGGCGCCGTCCTCGCTGTCCCGTTCCGGCCGGGGCTGGCAGGCGGCCAGGACGTCGAGCCAGTCCCGCACGGTGGCCGCGGCGAACCCGGCCCAGGGGCCGTCGGGCTCGACGAGGGAGCGGGCGTACGCCTCGGCCCACAGGCGCAGCAGCGCGCGGTGCTCGTCGGCGGCGAGCCAGGCCCACACCTGCTCGGCGGCCGGGGCCAGCCCTGTCGGGCGGCCGGTCCGGCGCAGGTCGGCCAGTAGCTCCAGTTCGTCGGCGCGGGCCCGCTCCAGCAGTGCGCGTACGAGTCCGTCCTTGTTGCCGAACAGGAACATCAGCACCCGGGTGCTGGAGCCGACGGCCTCGGCCAGGGGGCGCAGGGACAGGTCGGCGAGGCCGTGGGTGAGCGCGTACCGGTAGGCGGCTTCGAGGAGTTCGACCTGGCGGGCGGAAGGCTTCGTGGACGGGTTTGCCGTCTTCGGGGGCATGGATCTAGCCTAAGTCAACTGACACGGTCGTGTCAGTGACGTTGGGTGGCCGGATGGCGGCCGTTGGTTGCGGAGAGTGTGCGATGTCGGAGGAAGCCCGTCAGCGGCAGGTCGTGGTGCGCCGCGCCGACCGTCCCGGTGACCTCGGCTGGGTGGTGATGGCCCACGGCGAGCTGTACGCCGAGCAGTTCGGCTTCAGTACCGCCTTCGAGGCCCTGGTGGCCAAGGTCGTCGGCGACTACGCGGCGAAGCACTCGCCGGTCACCGAGGCGGCCTGGATCGCCGAGGTCGACGGAGAGCGTGCCGGTTGCGTGTTCCTGGTCGCCGCCGACCGGCCCGGCGTGGCCAAGCTGCGCGTCCTGCTCGTCGCCCCGGCCGCGCGGGGCCTGGGCCTCGGCACCCGCCTCGTCGAGGGGGCGCTGGCCTTCGCCCGCGAGGTGGGCTACCGGAGCGTGACCCTGTGGACCACCGACAATCTGGTGTCCGCCCGCCGGATCTACGAGCGCTTCGGGTTCACCCTCGCCGCCGAGGAGCCGTGCCGCGACTTCGGGCCGGACCTCACCGGCCAGACCTGGGACCTCGACCTCGGCTGATCGTCACCGCCCGCGGCGGTACAGCACCACCGCCGCGCCCGCCACGACCGGCACCACGATCGCGGGCACAGTCCACCACGGGGTACCGGCCCACACCGCCGGGAATCCCACGCCGCAGCAGGCGAGGAGGATGGTGAGGAGCAGGCGCCTGCCGTACGGGTCCCAGGCGAAGGGCGCGTGGCTGCGCGGGCTGACCAGGCGTGCCGCACCGAACGCGGCCGCCTCCGCCGCGACGAGCGCGGCCAGCAGTCCGAACGCGGCGTTCATCTGCAACTCGTCGCGGGGCGCGTCGATGGTGCTCTGCACGACGCCGTCCCTGTCGAGCGCCGTGATGTCGCGCCGCCAGACCGTGGCCGTGACCCGGTCGCCCGCCCTCAGCCGCTCGAACAGCGGCTCCGGATCGCTGAAGTCCACCTCTCCCTGCCACAAGTCCCGGTCCTTCAGCGTCACTTCGTAGTGGGGAGTCTTTCCGCCGTGGTCGGTCACCGCCTTCACGACGGTGAGGCGCCCGAGGACCAGACAGTCCTTCTGCCGCTGCTCCCGCACCGTCACACGCGCGGGGCACGTCTCGGCCGCTCGGTAGTCGCGGTAGCGCTCCCGGTCGTGGGGCAGCCACGTGGTGAACGTGAACCAGCAGAGCGTCATCGACGCCACCGAGGCCAGGAGCAGCAGCGCTCCGATGCGACGCGTCCGGCCGGCCGTGCTCGGCGGCCTGCCCTTGATGCCGGCGGTGGCCCTGGCTCTTGCTCTCGCCCGTGTCGTTGTCATCGTTCGCCCCCTGAACCGCATCCTCCGCCCGTCGGAGCGGAGGAACGCAGTGGGGGCCACGGCAGTTCAGAGGCGGCTTCGGCTGCCAGGGTCCGGCAAGATCGGCCGGTGCTCCCAGGGGCTGCGCGCGCCGCGAGAGGTTCCGGCCGGATCAGCCGGTCGCCTCGTCGCCGTGCGGGACCGGGCAGCCGCTGGGGAAGGTGCCCAGCTCCGCCACCCGATACCCGTTCGGATACCCCCGCACGTTGGGGCTCTGCCGGGCGAAGCGCGGCTCGCGGCGGGGTGGCAGCAGGCGGATCAGCCGCCCGCGCAGCCGCATTCCGCCGCGTACCGCACCCTGGAGCGCGGCGGGCGGGGCCGGGTAGCCGAAGGCCTCGCGCAGCGGCGGGTCCATCAGGCACACCGACGCCCTGCGCATCGCGGTGCCGAGCGGACCCGGGTACCAGGACGCCATCAGGTCGAGCGTCGCCTCCGAGACCGCGTAACCGCCCTTGTCGTAGGCGAAGTTGCGGCGCTCGTAGTCGTCCATGAACTCCTCGAACTCCGCGTACGTCTCCGGGATGTCCTGGATGTTCATGCGTTTGCCCAAAGCCCGGTAGTAGTTCGTGGACGCCCGTGTCTCGGGCTCCGACAGCGGTCGCCAGCCGTAGTCGTCGAGCCAGCGCTTGGGGACGACGACGAACGTGGCCAGGACGTAGCGGAAGTCGTCGTTCGGGATGTCGTAGCTGCGGTGCATCTGGTTCATGCGGCGGATCGCGGTGCGGCCCTGCTCCGCGTCCATGCCGTGCTCGCCGACGGCGTCGAGGATGAGCACCGTGTCGTCGTACCGCTTCTGCGCGCGCTCGGTGAACTCGCCCGTCCGTGCCAGGAGTTGACCGATGCTCGGCACGGCATACGTGCGGTACAGGGCGAAGCCGAGTGCCTGGGTGAAGTCCCAGGGGAACTCGTAGGTGGTGCTGATCCCGTAGATCTTCTCGTAGTCGCGCTCGGGGTCGAGCGCAAGGATCTCGCGTAACCGGTCGTAACGCTGCACGGCCCATTCCCCCTCGGTCGCCTGATGCCGACGCGTGTCAGCGTGCCATGAAAGCGCGAGAACGCGCCGCGCACCAGCGCGACGCGTTCTCGGCACACGCCCAACAGGGCCTCCCGCAGGGGCCGTTACACCTGCTGCACCGCTACGGCCTCCAGCGCGAGGTCCACGTCCACGGCACGGTTCTCGCCGTGGTGCGTCGCCGCCGAGGCGCGCGGTGCGTGACCGGCCGCCGTCGCCGCGAGGACGTAGGAGCCGCCCGACGGGACGGTGAGGGCGTAGCGGCCCTCGGCGTCCGTGAGGGCCGCGCCCGCCTGGCGGCCGCGACGGTCGATCAGCGTCACCTTGGCGTGGGTGACGGGCATGCCCGCCGGGTCCACGACCTGGCCGCGGAAGTGGGCCAGGGCCTCCTCGGCGTGCGCCAGGTTGGCCTCCTCCTCGCTGCTGGCCCGCAGCTGGACGACGGCCACCTTGCGCTTCGGCAGGCACAGCGCAAGGAGCACGCCCACCGCGACCGCGGCCGTGGCGATCAGGAACGAGACGCGGAAGCCGTGCAGGGTGGGGATCGCGACGCCGCCGACGTGGTTCGCCGTGTTGGCCAGGACCATGCCGATCACCGCCGACGAAACCGACGTACCGATCGACCGCATCAGGGTGTTCAGACCGGTGGCCGCGCCCGTCTCGGACGGGTCCACCGCGCCGATGATCAGCGCCGGGAGAGACGAGTACGCGAGACCGATGCCCGCGCCGACCACCACGGCGATGATGATCGTCTGCCAGGGCGCGCTCATCAGGCCGAGCCCGGCGCCGTAGCCGATCGCGATGATCAGCATGCCGAGGATCAGCGTGACCTTCGGGCCGAACGTCGCCGACAGGCGGGCGTAGACCGGGGCCGTGAACATCATCGTCAGGCCGAGCGGCGCCACGCACAGGCCCGCGACGACCATCGACTGGCCGAGGCCGTAGCCGGTGGCCGTCGGGAGCTGGAGCAGCTGGGGCAGGACGAGCGAGATCGCGTAGAACGCGACGCCGACCATGATCGAGGCCAGGTTCGTGAGCAGGACCTCACGGCGGGCCGTGGTACGCAGGTCGACCAGCGGCGCCTTCAGACGCAGCTCCATCACGCCCCACAGGACGAGGACCACCAGCGCCGCCGCGAACAGGCCGAGCGTCGTGCCGCTGCTCCAGCCCCAGTCGCTGCCCTTGGTGATGGGCAGGAGGAAGAGGACCAGGCCGGCCGAGAGGCCGATGGCGCCGGCGTAGTCGAAGGTGCCCTGCGCGCGCAGCGGGCTCTCCGGGACGAAGACGAGGGTGAGGGCCATCGAGACGACGCCGAGGGCCGCCGCGCCGAAGAACAGCGCGTGCCAGTCGGCGTGCTGGGCGACGAGCGCGGCGAGCGGCAGGGCCAGGCCGCCGCCGACGCCGATCGAGGAGGACATCAGGGCCATCGCCGAGCCGAGCTTCTCGCGCGGCAGCATGTCGCGCATCAGGCCGATGCCGAGCGGGATCGCGCCCATGGCGAAGCCCTGCAGCGCGCGGCCGACGATCATGACCAGGAGCTGGTCGGTGAAGCCGCAGATCAGGGAGCCGATCACCATGATCGCGAGGCTGGCGAGCAGCATCCGGCGCTTGCCCGCGAGGTCGCCGAGGCGGCCCATGATCGGGGTCGCGACGGCGCCGGCGAGGAGGGTCGAGGTCATGACCCAGGTGGCGTTCGAGGGCGCGGTGCTCAGCAGCTCGGGCAGGTCCTTGATCACCGGCACGAGCAGGGTCTGCATGACCGCGACGACGATGCCTGCGAAGGCGAGGACGGGGACGACGCCGCCTGTTCGGCGGGGAGTGGTCGTCGGCTGGGACATCAGGGGAGGCCTCCGGAAGGCGGGTCGGGGGTCACATGCGGCACATCGGCGTGCGGGCGGGTTGCGTGTAAGTCGAACCTGTCCCCTCGGGCAACTATTCCGACGATCGTCGTACGAACGGAAACCTTGACCTTTTCATTACATGGGGCGCTTCCGCCTTCTCCATGAGGCGGGTCCATGGTCGTGGGGCGGTCGCGAGGCGGTCGCGAGGCGGTCGTGGGGTGGTCGTGCGACGGTCGCGCTCCGGCCGCGGGGCGGTCGTTTCTGACTCAACGTCAGATCTGGTCTTCCGCTCTACTGGAACGTGTTCTACCGTGCGCCGCATGGGGACCGCCAGCAGCTCCGTCATAGCCATCACTCAGGACCAGCGGGAACTCGCGGACGCGGTACGCGGCTGGATCGCGCGCGGCGTGCCGCCCGACGAGGTGCGCAAACTCCTCGACGCCCCGCCCGCCCCCGGCCACCGCCCGCCCCACTGGGACGGCCTCGCCGGACAGGGCCTGCTCGGGGTCCACCTGCCCGAGTCGTACGGGGGCGGGGGCGGGACCCTGCTCGATCTCGCCGTGGTCGTCGAGGAGGCGGGCCGGGCGGCGCTGCCCGGCCCGTTCCTCGCCGACGTGCTCGCGGCGGAGGTGCTGCGGCGCGCGGGGCGGCGGGACCTCGCCGCCGAGCTCGCCGCCGGTGCGCGGATCGGGGCCGTCGCCCTCGGGGCCGGCGGGCTCACCGCCGTCGCCGGGCCCGAAGGACTCGTGCTCGACGGGACCGCGCCGCCCGTCCTCTCCGGCGCCGACGCCGACCTGCTCGTCCTCGGCGCCGAGAGCGCGGGCGGCGCGGTGTGGGTCGCGGTCGACGCCGCCACGGCCGGGCTCACCGTGCGGGCCCACGAGAGCGCCGACCCGACCCGGCCCACCGCCGAGGTCACCGCGTCCGGCGCCGCCGTCCCCGCCGACCGGATCCTGTCCGTGGACAGTTCTCTCGTCCGCGACCTCGCCGCCGTGCTGCTCGCCGCCGACGCCTGCGGCACCGCCGCGTGGGCGCTGGGCACCGCGGCCGAGCACGCGAAGGTGCGCGAGCAGTTCGGGCGGCCCATCGGACAGTTCCAGGGGGTCAAGCACCTCTGCGCCGACATGCTCGTCCGCGTCGAGCAGGCGGGCGCGCTGGTCTGGGACGCGGCCCGCGCACTCGGCGAGCCCGCCGCGGAGACCGAGCCCGCCGCGGAGACCGAGCCCGCCGCGGAGACCGAGCCCGCCTCGGACGCCGATTCCGCCCCGGAGGCCGAGCGTGCTTCGGGCGCCGATTCCGCCTCGGACGTCGGGAGCCTGGTGGCCGCGCTGGCCGCCGGGACCGCGCTCGACGCCGCGTACGGCTGCGCCAAGGACTGCATCCAGATCCTCGGCGGCACCGGCTTCACCTGGGAGCACGACGCCCACCTCTATCTGCGGCGGGCCGTCGTCGCCCGGCAGCTGCTCGGCGCGGGCGACGCCCACCGGCTGCGCGCCGTGCGCCTCGCCGAGTCCGGTGCGCGCCGGGAGCTGAGGCTCGACCTGCCGGCCGAGGCGGAGGCGTACCGGGAGAGCGCCCGCGCTGTCGCCGAGCGCGCCCGCGGCCTCGACCCGGCCGCAGCGCGCCGCGCCCTCGCGCCCACCGGATACGCGGCGCCGCACCTTCCCGCACCGTACGGACTCGGCGCCGGACCGGTCCAACAGCTCGCCGTCCAGGGGGAGTTGAAGGCGGCCGGAGTGAAGGTGAGCGACCTCGGGATCGCCACCTGGGTCGTCCCCTCCCTCCTCTCCTACGGCACCGAGGCGCAGCGCGAGCGGTACCTCCCGGAGACCCTGCGCGGCGACCTGCTGTGGTGCCAGCTCTTCTCGGAACCGGGCGCCGGATCCGACCTGGCCTCGCTGCGCACCCGGGCGGAACGGCTGCCGGACGGGCGCTGGCGGATCAACGGGCAGAAGGTGTGGACGAGCGCCGCGCAGTGGGCCGACCACGGCATCCTGCTCGCCCGCACGAACCCCGACGCCCCCAAGCACAAGGGCCTGACGTACTTCCTCATCGACATGAAGAACACGGACGGCATCGACGTCCGGCCGCTGCGCGAGATCACCGGCGACGCCCTCTTCAACGAGGTCTACTTCGACGACGTCCTGCTGCCCGCGGACGCGGTGGTCGGCGACGTCGACGACGGCTGGCGGGTCGCCCGGCACACCCTCGGCAACGAACGCGTCCACATGGCCGACCAGCTCACCTTCGACACCGGTCTCGAAGCGCTGCTCGCGCGGGCCGGCGACCTCGACGGCGCCTACCGCGCCCGGATCGGCGCCCTCGCGGCCGAGGCGCACGCGCTCGCCTGCATCGGGCTCCGCACGACGATGCGGCAGGTCGCCGGGGAGGGCCCGGGTGCCGGTGCCTCGGTACGCAAACTCGTCCAGACCCCGCACCAGCAGAAAGTCGCCGAACTCGCCCTCGAACTCCTCGGCCCCGCGGGCGCGTTGCGGGAGGGGCCGGGGGAGCGGGCGCTGCACGGGTTCCTGCTGTCGCGGTGCCTGACGATCGCCGGGGGCACGACGCAGGTGCAGCTCAATGTGGTGGCGGAACGGATTCTGGGGTTGCCGCGGGATTAGGGGGATTAGGGGGATCAGGGGGGTGTTCTCGGGTGCGGGCCGGTGGGGGCTGGTCGCGCAGTTCCCCGCGCCCCTGAGGCAGCGGCTTCGCCGCGCCTCCCTTGAAGCATGCGCTCCGCGCAGCTTCCCCTGGACGAGCGGAGCTCGCTTCCAGGGGCGCGGGGAACTGCGCGAGAACCCTCACGCACCCGCGCGTACACGCGGCGCTCCGGAGCTACGGCGGTGGATCAGGGGCGCGGGGAACTGCGCGACCAGCCCCCACCGGGCCCGCACCCGTAGCACCCCCGCCCCCCCCACGACGCACCCGTATCGTCACCCCCGTGGAGCTGAAACACCTCACCGGATTCGTCGCCGTCGCCGAAGAGCTGCACTTCGGGCGGGCCGCCGAGCGTCTGCACATGGCCCAGTCGCCGCTCAGCCAGCAGATCAGGCTCCTCGAACGCGATCTCGGGGTGCAGCTCTTCGAGCGGACCACCCGGACCGTCCGGCTCACCCCCGCGGGCCGCGCCCTGCTCGAACCGGCCCGCGCCCTCCTCGCCGACGCCGCCACCCTGCGCCGCACCGTCCGCGCCGCCCACCTCGGCGAGACCGGCCGGGTCACCGTCGGCTTCGGCGGGGCCAGCGCCTACTCCGCGCTGCCCGCGCTCACCCGCGCCGTGAACTCCGAACTCCCCGGCGTGGAGCTGGTGTTGGAGGGTCAGATCTTCACCGGGGAGGCCCTCGCGCGGCTCACCGACGGGACCATCGACCTCGGGGTCGCGGCGCTGCCCGTGCGGCGCGGGATCACCGCCCGCGTGGTGCGCGCCGAGTCCCTGGTGTGCGCGCTGCCCGAGGGGCACCGGCTCGCCGCCCAGGACGGAGTCACCTTCGCCGAGCTCCAGCACGAGCGGTTCGTCACCTTCCCCGTCGCCCGCGGCTCGGCCGTGCGCGAGGCGATGGTGCAGGGCTGCCACGACGCCGGGTTCGCGCCGCGGATCGCGCAGGAGGCGCCGGACTCGTACAACCTGCTCGCGCTCGTCGGCGCGGGCGTCGGGGTGGCCGTGGTCGTGGGGTCCGCGCGCTCCATCCACCTGGAGCACGTCGTCTTCCGGCCGCTGACCGGGGAGGGCGTGCCCACGCTGCCGATCGCGCTCGCCTGGCGCACCGGGAACGACAGCGCGGCCCTCGCCGCGGTCCTGGACGTGGCGGAGCGCGTTCTGCCGACTCCGCCCGATTATGTGGCGTAGCAGCTCACTGGCCGCGGGTATCGGTCTTGGACAGCACTTAATGCCGGGGGCAGAGTGATCACCATGTCTGAGCCGCCGCAGGACGTACCGCAAGCAGGACCGCAAGCCGCCCCGCAGGCCGTACCGCTCGCCGGGATCAAGGTCGTCGACCTGTCGAAGATCCTCGCGGGGCCGTACGCCACCATGTCCCTCGCCGACCTCGGCGCCGACGTGACCAAGGTCGAGCACCCCGAGGGCGGCGACCCGACGCGCCGCTGGGGCCCGCCGTTCCAGGGCGAGGACGCCACGTACTACCTGGCCGCCAACCGCAACAAGCGCTCCGTCACCCTCGACCTCAAGTCCGCCGACGGGCAGGCCGAGGTGCACCGGATGCTCGCCGACGCGGACGTCATGGTGGAGAACTTCCGGCCGGGCAGCACCCTCGCCCGCGTCTTCGACTACCGCGAACTCACCGAGCGCCACCCGCGCCTCGTCGTCCTGCACATCTCCGCCTTCGGCGAGACGGGACCGCTGCGCGACGAGCCCGGCTACGACATGGTCGCCCAGGCCGCCGCCGGGCTGATGTCCCTGACCGGCGAGCCCGACGGACCGCCCGTCAAGGCGGGCTTCGCGATGGGCGACCTCGGCGCCGCCCTCTTCGGCCTCATCGGCATCACCTCCGCCCTCGTCGAACGCGCGCGCACGGGCCGCGGCCAGTACGTCACGACCTCCCTGTACGAGACCCAGCTCGCCCTGCACGCCAACTGGGCCACCGCCCACTTCGCCACCGGGGAGCGCCCCACCCGGCTCGGCTCGGGCCACCCGAGCCTCGTCCCGTACCAGGCGTACGAGGCGTCCGACGGGCACTTCGTCATCGCGGTCGGCAGCGACGCCCTGTTCCGCAAGCTGTGCGCGGCCCTCGGCCTCGACCGCCTCGCCGACGACGAGCGCTTCGCGACGAACGCCGCCCGCGTCGCCCACCGGGCCGATCTCAACGCCCGGTTGACGGACGCGCTCGCCCGGCGCACGGTCGGTGAGTGGTGCGACGCACTGAAGGCGGCCGGGGTGCCCGTCGCCCCCATCCGCCACCTCGACGAGGTCTACGCCTGCCCGCAGACCGCCGCCCTCGGCATGGTCCAGGAGGTCGAGCACCCCGTGGCGGGCCCGGTCCGCCAGGTCGCCTTCCCCGTCAGCTTCAACGGCGTACGGCCCGCCGTGCGCACCGCACCGCCCACCCTCGGCCAGCACGACACCCGTCCTCAGCGTCCTCAGCAAGGAGCCTGACCCCCATGCCGTTCCCCGCCCTCGACGCCCTCGACCCGCTGAACCTGGAAGCCCTCCTCACCGACGAGGAGCGCGCCGTGCGCGACACGGTCCGCCAGTACCTCGACGACAAGGTCGAGCCGCACATCGCCGACTGGTTCGAGAGCGGCGAGCTGCCCGCCCTCGCCGAACTCGCCCGGGACTTCGGCAAGATGGGCCTGCTCGGCATGCACCTGGAGGGCTACGGCTGCGCCGGGATGTCGGCCCGCGCTTACGGCATCGCCTGCCGCGAGCTGGAGGCCACCGACTCGGGCCTGCGCTCCTTCGTCTCCGTGCAGGGCTCGCTCGCCATGTTCGCCATCCACCGCTTCGGCTCCGAGGAGCAGAAGCAGGAGTGGCTGCCCCGGATGGCCGCGGGCGAGGCCATCGGCTGCTTCGGCCTGACCGAGCCCGACCACGGCTCCGACCCGGCGTCCATGACGACCCGGGCCCGCCGCGACGGCGACGACTGGATCCTCGACGGGCGCAAGATGTGGATCACCAACGGCTCGGTCGCGGCCGTCGCCGTGGTCTGGGCGCAGACCGAGGACGGCGTACGGGGATTCGTGGTCCCCACCGACAGCCCCGGCTTCTCGGCGCCGCTCATCAAGCACAAGATGTCGCTGCGCGCGTCGGTCACCAGCGAGCTGGTCCTGGACGGCGTACGGCTCCCGGCGTCGGCGCGACTCCCCGCGGCGCGCGGCGTGGGCGCACCCCTCACCTGCCTGAACGAGGCCCGCTACGGCATTGTCTGGGGCGTCACCGGCGCGGCCCGCTCGGCGTGGCAGTCGGCCTGCGAATACGCCCTGCAGCGCGAGCAGTTCGGCAAGCCGATCGCCGGCTTCCAGCTCACCCAGCAGAAGCTGGTCGACATGGCGCTCGAACTCCACAAGGCGACGCTGACCGCCCTGCACCTGTCGGCGCTCAAGGACTCGGACGCGGGCGTGCATCCGGCCCAGATCAGCTTCGGCAAGCTGAACAACGTCCGCGAGGCCATCGAGATCTGCCGCACCGCCCGCACCATCCTCGGCGCGAACGGCATCTCCCTCGAATACCCGGTCATCCGGCACGCCAACAACCTGGAGTCCGTGCTCACTTACGAGGGCACCACCGAGATGCACACCCTCGCGCTCGGTCAGGCTCTCACGGGGCACGCGGCCTTCCGTTAACCGATCCCTCCTGCCAGTATCTGACGCATCGTCAGATACTGGCAGGAGGCGTGCAGCCATGAAGTCGTACATCGTCGGCGTCGGCATGACCAAGTTCGAGAAGCCCGAGACCCGGGACTGGCAGTACTGGGACATGGCGAAGGAGGCGGGCGGCGCCGCGCTCGCCGATGCCGGGATCGCCTACGAGGACGTGCGGCAGGTCCCCGTCGGCTACTGCTTCCAGGCGTCCACGGCCGGTCAACGGGCCGTCTACGAGCTCGGGTTGACCGGCGTCCCGGTCTACAACATCAACAACAACTGCGCGACCGGGTCGAGCGCCCTGATGCTCGCCCGCCAGTTCGTCGAGGGCGGCATCAGCGACTGCGTGCTCGCGCTCGGCTTCGAGAAGATGCGGCGCGGCGCGCTCGGCGGGGGAGCGGACGGCGGCGACTTCAAGACGTCACCGGTCGCCCGCCACTACGGCATCATGGCCGCCCGGCACGGCTTCGAGATGTCCCCGCCGACCGCCCAGATCTTCGGTGACGCGGCGCGCGAGCACATGGAGAAGTACGGCACGACGGAGGCGCAGCTCGCGGCCGTCGGCGCCAAGAACCACCGTCACTCGGTCAACAACCCCTACGCGCAGTTCCAGGACGCGTACACCGTCGACGAGATCCTCGCCGCCAAGACCATCCACATGCCGCTCACCAAACTCCAGTGCTCGCCCACCTCGGACGGCGCGGCGGCCGCGGTCGTCGTCTCCGAACGCTTCGTGGAGGAAAGGGGCCTGGGCGACAAGGCGGTGGAGATCGTCGCCCAGTCGATGACCACGGACACCGCCGAGTCCTTCGACTCGGGCTCCTGCATCGACGTCGTCGGGCAGCCCATGTCGCGCGAGGCGGCCCGCCAGGTCTTCGAGACGTCCGGGCTCGGCATCGACGACGTCGACGTCATCGAGCTCCACGACTGCTTCTCCGTCAACGAGTTGCTGACGTACGAGGCCCTCGGCATGTGCGATGCGGGCGAGTCCGGCAAGCTCGTGGAGTCGGGCGCGACGACGTACGGCGGCCGCTGGGTGGTGAACCCGTCCGGCGGCCTCATCTCCAAGGGGCACCCGCTCGGCGCCACGGGCATCGCCCAACTCGCGGAACTGACCTGGCAGTTGAGGGGCTCCGCGGGGGGCCGACAGGTGCCGGGGGCGCGGGTCGGACTCGCGCACAACATCGGGCTCGGCGGCGCGGCCGTGGTGACGATGGTGCGGCGGGGCTAGGGCCCGTCCGGCGGGGCCGGTGCGGCCCCGCCGTGGGGAGCGGGTCAGGAGCCCGTCGTCGGCACCTCGGGTGCCAGCGAGTTGCCCGCGGGGACCCGGCCGCAGTCCGACGGCGCCGACCTGCCCGCGAACCGGTCGTTCAGCCAGTCCAGGGCGACGGGCGCCCACGGCACGGCGGTGCCCACATGGCTGAGGGCGTCGTACTGCTGGTACTTGATCGACGTATTGCCCTTGTCGCAGTACTGCCGCACCAGCGAACGCACGTCCCCGGCGACCATGACGCCGTCGCCCCGCCCGATGCCCGGAAGGTTGCTGAGGGTCCCCTCGAAGACCCCTCCGCCGCCCTGTGCAATGTACCCGGGAACCTTCGGGGTCGCGGCCGAGCCCAGGTTGAGCTTGTTCACGGCGTCGACGAAGGCGGGGATCGAGTTCGGGTCGGCGTACTGCGGCTTCACCATCTTCTTCCACGTCAGCCCCGGGTACTGGCCCAGGGCGTTGACGATCGACCCGTACTCCAGCTTCTTGAAGACCTCCTGGCCGTAGCTGTTGAGGTAGGGCGTGAAGTCGATGTCGTACGCGCGGGCCGCCCCGATGACGGCCATGGGCGCGACGCCCGCCCACAGCGAACTGCCGCCGATGTACTTGAGGTTGTGCGCCGGGTCGACGAGCAGCCCGCCCTCGGCGAAGCCGACCAGTCTCCGGTTGACGTCCGGCGCGTACTCCGGGGCGAGCACGGCCGCCCAGTGCGTGGCGATGGCACCACCGGAGTAGCCGGCCAGGCCGAACCGGGTCTCGGAGTCGAGACCCGTCTGCGGGGACCGGCCGGCGGCCCGGATCGAGTCCAGGGTGTTCGTCCCGTACTCGGGCCCCGCGGCGAAGTCGGCGGTCTGCCCCTCGCTGTCCGGGATGACGACGTTGTAGCCCGACAGCAGCAGCGGCACCAGGAGCAGCGACTCCCCGTTCGCGATCAGGCCGCCGAGGGAGACGTCGCCCGCGATCGCGCGGGAGGGCGCGTCCTCGGGGTTGAGGGAGTCGTAGAAGGACTGGTACGAGACCGCCTTGCTGCCGTCGCCGTTCGGGCTCCGCACGATCGACGTCACACCGGCGGACGGCCGCCCCTGCGCGTCCACCGTGCGGTAGAGCAGCTGCGTCGCCTTGACCGGCGTGGGGATGCCGAGGACGTGGTACTGCAGCGTCCGCGTCTTCAGTACGGCGCCCGGCGCGTACGAGGCCAGGGGAGCGCTGCCGTCGTAGGTGTAGAACGAGTCGCTCGCGGCGGCCGACGAGGCCGCGGGTGCGGCCGCGGCGGCGACCGGGGGAAAGGCGGTGACGGCCAGAACGGTGACGACTGCGCCGGCCAGTGTCCCGAGTGCGGTGCGGTGCATGTGTGTCCTCGGCTTCGCCTAGTGGAGCGCGGGTCGACAGGGGTGTACCTGTCGGTAACAGCGCCGAAAGTTACCAACAGGTACACGAGTTGACCAGAGTTCTAACAAGGCCTTCCGTCATCGACCCCGGAGGCTCGCCGGGAGATCCCCAGGGATCCCGAGAGCCGACCTAGGTCCCGGGACGTATGACCTACGGACCATGCCCGATGCCCCGAAATCCTGATGTACGGGGTACCGGCCGCCTGGGACCATGACACTCATGCCGCAGACTTCCCCCTCGGCCCACGAGGCCGCCGACGCCGACGGCGCCGGGATACGTTCCCGCAGGACCGCCCCGCCCGCCTGGCTGGTGGTGGCCGTGGCCTGCGCCGGACAGTTCCTCGTCGTCCTCGACGTCTCCGTCGTCAATGTCGCGCTGCCGTCCATGCGCGCCGACCTCGGCCTCAGCCCGACGGGCCTGCAGTGGGTGGTCAACGCGTACTCGATCGCGTTCGCCGGCTTCATGCTCCTCGGCGGCCGGGCCGGGGACCTCTTCGGGCGCAAGCGGATGTTCCTCGTCGGCCTCGGTCTGTTCACGCTCGCCTCGCTGGCCGGCGGACTCGCTCAGGCCGACTGGCAGTTGCTCACCGCACGCGCCGTGCAGGGCCTGGGCGCCGCCGTCCTCGCCCCCTCCACGCTGACCATCCTCACCTCGGCCGTGCCGGAAGGCGCCGCACGGGCCCGGGCCATCGCCACCTGGACCGCGGTCGGCGCGGGCGGCGGCGCGGCCGGCGGACTCGTCGGCGGCGTCCTCACCGAGGGCATCAACTGGCGCTGGGTGCTCCTCATCAACGTTCCGCTCGGCGCCGCCGTGTTCGCGGCCGCCGCCCGCTGGATCAAGGAGTCCCGCGCGGGCGGCGAGCGCCGCCTCGACCTGCCGGGCGCGCTGCTCGTCACCGCGGGCACCGCGACCCTCGCGTACGCCATCGTGCAGACGGAGGCGGCCGGTTGGGGCTCGGCCGACACCCTCGTCCCGCTCGGCATCGCGCTCGCGCTGCTCGCCGCGTTCCTCGTCGTGGAGGCGCGCACCCGGCTGCCGCTCATGCCGCTCGGCCTGTTCAAGGTGCGGTCCGTGGCGGCCGCCAACGCGGCGATGTTCGTGTGCGGCATGGGCTCGTTCGCCATGTGGTTCTTCATGACGCTGTACGCGCAGAACGTCCTCGGCTACACCCCGATCCAGGCCGGTCTCGCCCTGGTGCCGAGCTCCCTCGCGGTCGTCACCGGGTCGAAGATCGCGCCGCGTCTGATGCCGCGTTTCGGGGCGCGCAATGTCGCGGTGGCCGGGGTTCTGGTGACCGCCGCCGGGTTCGCCTGGCAGTCGACGATGAGCGCGCACGGCTCGTACGTCGTGACCATCATGCTGCCCGGGATCGTGATGATGGCCGGCGCCGGCTTCGCGATGACGCCGCTCGCCTCGCTGGCGACGTCGGGCGCGGCGCCGGGGGACGCCGGGCTCGTCTCCGGCCTGATCAACACGTCCCGGACGCTGGGCGGTTCGCTGGGCCTGGCGATCCTCTCCACCGTCGCGGCGAGCCGCTCCGCGGGGGGCCTGGACGCCGAGTCGCTGACCGACGGATACGCGGCCGCGTTCCAGGCCGGCGCGGGCATCCTGGTGGTGGCCGTCCTCGTCCTGCTCCTCTGGATGCCGAGGAACAGGGCTTCCTAGCGGAACCCCGCGGCCCCCGGTGCGGCTCAGTCCTCGTCGTCGAGCGTCCGGCGCGGCAGCCGCAAGAGCTCCTCGCGGTCCCCGGGCGCCGGCAGCGCCGGCAACTGTTCGCTCACGGTGGCCGCCGCGGGGGCGAGGCCGGTCGCCAGCTCCGCCCCCTCCTCGGTGACGGTCACCAGCTTGCGCCGCCGGTCGGCGCTGTCCTTGGTGATCTCCACGAGCCCGCGCCGCCGCAGCCGGCCGAGCAGCGGCGCCGCGGTCGACTTGTCGAGACGGGCCAGTGAGCCGAGGGTGCCCTGGTCCATCGCCCCGTGCACGGCAGCAGGCTGAGCACCGTGAACTGCGGTCCCGTCAGATCCCGGTCGACCTGCTCGTGCCAGAGCCGGGTGTGCGCCTGATCGAGCCGCCGGGCCAGGGGACCGAGCCCGGCGAGGCCGGTCGGCAGATCGCCGGCCTTCGAGACCGAGAGCGAGGTCCGCGCGGGGCGGGGCGGCAAGTCGGTGCTGAGCTGTCTGCTGCCCGAACAGTTCACCGGCGAGCCCCGGGGCGTGGCGGCGTCGTTCCGGACGTCGTTCCCCGAGGACGTGCGGGAAAAGGTGCTGCGGCGCTGGCAGGACTACGGCTTCGCCGATCCCGCCCGGCCGCCCTACAACCAGCCCTGCTGACGCGCGGAGCGCATCGCCTCCATGCGGTTCCGGGTCCCCGTCTTGCCGATCGCCGACGAGAGATAGTTCCGCACCGTCGACTCCGACAGGTGCAGCTTCGCCGCGATGTCGGAGACGGTCGCCCCGTCCGCGGACGCCCGCAGCGCATCCGCCTCCCGCGCGGTCAGCGGACTCGGCCCCGCCGACAGCGCCGCCGCGGCGAGGGCCGGGTCGACCACCGTCTCCCCGCGCAGCACCTTGCGGACGGCCTCGGCGAGATCCTCGACGGGGCCGTCCTTGACCAGGAACCCGGCGGCCCCGGCCTCCATGGCCCGCCGCAGATACCCGGGCCGCCCGAACGTCGTGAGGATCAGCACCCGGCAGTCCGGCACCTGGTCCCGCAGGTCGGCGGCGGCGTCCAGGCCGCTGCGACCCGGCAGTTCGATGTCGAGGAGGGCCACGTCGGGACGGCACTCCAACGCCTTGTCGACGATGACGTCACCGGCCGCGACCTGCGCGACGACCTCCATGTCCTCCTCGAGGCCGAGCAGCAGCGCGAGCGCGCCCCGCATCATGCCCTGGTCCTCCGCGAGGAGAACGCGCACGCTCTTGGCCGGGCGGTGGTCCTGAGGCATCTCTGTCACAGGGGGAGACCTTACGTGCTCGCCTGCGCCAGGTCCGCGTCCCGCGCCGACTCGCCCTCGCCGACCGGGAGTTCGGCCGTCACGGTGAAGCCGCCGCGCAGGCCGGGGCCCGCGGTGAGCGAACCGCCCGCCGTCGCGAGCCGTTCGGTGAGTCCCTTCAGGCCCGTCCCGCCGATGCCGGGCGCCGCACATTCCGCGGGCGTCCCCGCCCCGTCGTCGGAGACCCGCAGCCGCACCCGCTCCTCCGTCCCCTCGACCGTGATCGTGCACGAGCCCGCCGCGCTGTAGCGGACCGCGTTGGTGACCGCCTCGCGCACCACCCAGCCGAGCAGCGCCTCCGTCTGCGCGGACAGCGGCGGCCCCGACTGCCGTACGACCGGCTCGATGCCGGCGGCGGTCAGCGCCGAGCGCGCCCGGTCCAGTTCGGTGGCGAGGCTGCCCTCGCGGTAGCCGGTGACGGCCTCGCGGATCTCGGTGAGGGCCTGCCGGCCGACCGCCTCGATGTCGGTGATCTGCTCCAGCGCGCCGTCCATGCTGCGCGGCGCGAGCCGCCGCGCCGCCTCCGACTTCACCACGATCACCGACAGGGTGTGGCCGAGCAGATCGTGCAGGTCGCGGGAGAAGCGCAGCCGCTCCTTCTCCACGGCCTGGCGGGCCAACTCCTCACGGGCCTCGCGCAGTTCACGTACGGTCTCGGCGAGCGAGAGGATCGCCGCCGTCACCATCGTGGACAGGAACGTGCCGTAGAAGACGCTGATCGCGTCCCAGCCCTCGCGCAGCCCGCCGACGACCCCGGCGAGGATGCTGAGGCCGAGGCCGATCCGCCCGATGTCGCGGCCCCGGGCCAGCGCGCCGACGGCGAGGCCGAGCAGCGGGAAGAACGCCAGCCAGCTGCCGCCGTAGCCGCCCGCGAGCGCGCACGTCAGCACGGCCATCAGCCCGAGCGCGACCCGGGTCGACGTCGCCTCCCGGGTCTGCTTGTGGAACGCCCGGAAGACCACATAGATGTAAAGAGAGTTGAAGGTCAGCAGCGCGGCGCCGCCGATCCACGGGTTGGGGGTCCTGCCCTGGACGAGGTTCGAGAAGGCGCCCAGGCCCATGAGCAGCCACGGCAGCATCGTGAACCCGTTGAGCGACGGGCCCACCGCCGCGACCGGCCTGCCCTCCTTGCGGCAGGCGCGCTGTTCGGCCTTGACCCGCGCGTTCTCGGCCTTCCACTCGTCGCGCGCGATCTGCCACGCCCGCCACTGCTGCCTCAACGCCATGACCCGACTCCCCGTTCTGCTTCCACGCTCACGTCTCAGATGGTCCGCGCTGCCCTGCGGTACGACACCACAGCGTACGAACCGAAGGCGAGCAGCCAGCCCACCATGATCGCCAGGGCGGCGACCGACGGCGCGTGCCCGTCGGCGACCGCCGTGCCGAGCTGCGCGAAGCGGTTGGTGGGCGTGAAGGACGAGACCTCCCGCAGCCAGTCCGGGAACAGCGCCACCGGGAACCACAGCCCGCCGAGCACCGCGAGCCCCAGGTAGCAGAGCATGTTCACGCCGCCCATGGCCTGCGAGGTCATCCGGTAGCCGTTGCCGAGGCCGAGCATCGTGAAGGGCAGCGAACCCAGCCACAGCAGCAGCGCGACCGCGGGCCACTTCCAGGCGTCCATCCGTACGCCGTTCACGAGCGCGCCCGCGAGCAGCACCACGGCGATGGCCGGAAGGACCGTCACCGCCCCGGTCAGGGCCCGCCCGATCACCCCCTCGCGCGGCGACATCGGGGTGATCCGCAGCTGCCGCAGCCAGCCGACGGCCCGGTCCTCCGCGACCCCGCCCGCGGTGTTCAGGGCCGCGCCGAGCGCCCCGTACGCGGCCATGCCGATCATCGAGGCGGTCTTCCAACCGCTGTCGTTCGCGCCGATGTTGGTGAACAGCAGATACATCAGGACCGGCATCGCCACGGTGCCGATCACGAACCGTCCGTCGCGCAGCGTGCGCCGCACTTCGAGCCGCAGGTAGTCCCCCATCACACACGCTCCAGCCGGTCGAGGCGGTCGCCCGCGGTCAGTGCCATGAAGGCGTCGTCGAGGGAGGCCGGGGCGACCTCCAGGTTCCGTACGGCGTCCAGGGCGGCCAGCGCCACGACGGTGGCGTCCGAGTCGTCCGAGCGCAGCCGGGCCCGGTCGCCGCGTATCTCCACCGAGACCACCCCCGGCAGCAGCGCGAGCCCTTCCGTGCCCCGCCCGGCGAGGTCGAAGGAGACGCGGCTGCCGCCCCCGGCCCGGCGCAGCTCCTCGCCGCTGCCGTCGGCGACGAGGCGGCCCCGGTCGATGACGACGATCCGGTCGGCGTTGTCGTCGGCCTCCTCCAGGTAGTGCGTGGAGAACAGCACCGTGTGCCCGCGCCGCGCGTATGCCCGCATCGACGCCCAGAAGGCGTGCCGGGCCTCCACGTCGAGCGCCGCCGTCGGCTCGTCGAGCACGATCAGCGCGGGGTTCCCGGCGAGCGCCACGGCGAACCGCACGCGCTGCGTCTGGCCGCCGGAGAGCTTGTCGACCCGGCGGTCCGCGAGCTCCTCGATCCCGGCGAGCCGCAGCGCCTCCCGCACGTCCATGGGGGCGGGGTAGCGGCGGGCCACGAAGCCGACCAGCTCGGCCACGGTGACCCGGGGCACGGCGCGGCCCTCCTGCAGCATGGCGCCGACCCGCCCGGCCCGCACCGACGCCTCGGGCGGCGTACCGAACAGCTCGACCGTCCCCTCGTCCGGCTCGTCCAGGCCGAGCAGCAGCGAGATCGCGGTGGACTTGCCGGCGCCGTTGCGGCCGAGCAGCGCGACCGTCTCGCCCGCGCCGATCCGCAGGTCGAGACCGTCGACGGCGCGTACGTCCCCGAACGTCTTGACGGCCCCCGTGAAGGACACCGCCGGTGTCTTTGTCGTCATGGTGGTGACGGTACGGAGCGGGGGCGGGGGCGCGGCAGATGCGGGTTGTCCACGGTCCGCCGGTACAAATGTCACAGCGGTTGCCCCACGACGCCATCTGACGCACAGTCAGAAAGGTGCGGCCCGCCCCTTCCCAACCCACCCCCGCTTGGCTATACATGGGGATCGCCGGGTGGATGAGAACACGTTCTACCCTGGCCCGTGACGACCTCGGTGCGGCCGACGGTGCGGACGGCCGCACCGAGGTCTTGACCAGCTCGACCAGTCAGCCCTAGGAGCGTTTGCCCCATGCCCATCGACGCAGCGAAGGCCGTGGCCGCCGAGCCCAGGTCCGCCGAGATCACCTGGGACCACAAGGACATCCAGCTCTACCACCTGGGTCTCGGTGCCGGAATCCCCGCCACCGACCCCGACGAGCTGCGCTACACCCTCGAGTCGAAGCTGCACGTCCTGCCGAGCTTCGCGACGGTCGCGGGCGCCGGCATGGGCGTCGTCGGCGGCCTCTCCTCACCGGGCATCGACGTGAACCTGGCGCACGTGCTGCACGGCAGCCAGAGCATCGAGCTGCACCGCCCGATCCCCGTCAAGGGCAGTGCGACCACGACCTCCCGGGTGGCGGCGGTCTACGACAAGACCAAGGCGGCCGTCCTCGTCCTGCGCACCGAAGTCACCGACGAGGAGGGGCCGTTGTGGACGTCCGACGCGCAGATCTTCGTCCGCGGCGAAGGCGGGTTCGGCGGCGAACGCGGCCCCTCGGAGCGACTTGAGGTCCCGGCCCGTGAGCCGGACCGCACGGTCGACCGCCCGATCCGCGAGGACCAGGCCCTGCTCTACCGCCTCTCCGGCGACTGGAACCCGCTGCACGCGGACCCCGAGTTCGCCAAGCTGGCCGGCTTCGACAAGCCGATCCTGCACGGACTGTGCAGCTACGGCATGACGCTCAAGACCGTCGTCGACACCTGCCTCGGCGGCGACGTCTCCCGCATCACCCGCTACGGCACCCGCTTCGCGGGCGTCGTCTTCCCCGGCGAGACGCTGCGGGTCCGCATGTGGCAGGGGCCGGGCCGGATCCAGGTGACGGTGTCGGCGGTGGAGCGCGACGAGGCACCGGTCCTGGCGGACACGGTCATCGACCACACCTGATCCCCGTACGTCAGTCCCGTACGTTCACGTGAAGGAGCCGCACCCATGCGAGCAGCCGTACTGCACGAGACAGGCCAGGACAAACTCGAGGTACTGGACGACGTCGAGACGGCCGGCTTCGGCCCCGGCAAGGTGAAGATCCGGGTACGGGCGACGGGTCTGTGCCACTCCGACATCTCGGCGATGAACGGCGTGCTGCCGCAGCCGGCGCCCTTCATCCCGGGTCACGAGGGCGCGGGCGAGATCCTCGAAGTCGGCGACGGCGTCACGCACTTGACGCCGGGTCAGCGCGTCCTGCTGTGCTGGCTGCCCGCCTGCGGCACCTGTCCGTCGTGCAAGCGCGGCCAGACCCAGCTCTGCCTCGCCGGGTTCATGAACGCGGGCACCCCGAACTTCAAGCGCCCCGGCGGCGACGTCTTCGGCTTCGCGGGCACCGGCACGTTCACCGAGGAGGTCGTCGTCGACGCGGGCTGCGCCGTCCCGATCCCCGACGACGTCCCCTTCGACATCGCGGCACTGATCGGCTGCGGTGTGACGACCGGGCTCGGCGCGGCCATCAACACCGCCGACGTGGCGGCCGGTTCGTCGGTGGCGGTCATCGGCTGCGGCGGCGTCGGCATCTCGGCGATCCAGGGCGCACGGCTCAAGGGCGCCGCGCAGATCGTCGCCGTCGACCCGGTGCTCTCGCGGCGCGAGGCGGCACTCAGGTTCGGCGCGACGGAAGCGGTCTCACCGGACGAACTCGGCGACGCCAAGCAGCGGTTGACCGCCGGAGAGGGCTTCGACTACGTCTTCGAGGTCGTCGGCAAGTCGGTCACGGCCCGCACGGCGTACGAGACGACGCGGCGCGGCGGCACCCTCGTGGTCGTCGGCGCGGGCGCCATGGACGACCACCTGCAGCTCAACATGTTCGAGCTCTTCTTCGACGAGAAGCGCATCCTGCCCTCCATGTACGGCGGCGGCGACGTCCTCACGTCGTACGAGCGCGCCATCGCCCTGTGGCGGGCGGGCCGCATCGACCTGGAGTCCCTCATCACGCACCGCGTCCCCCTGGCGGAGATCAACGAGGCGCTGGACCAGATGAGGACGGGCTCCGCCCTGAGGACCTGCATCGAGATCTAGACAGGCCGGCGCCCCCAAGACCCCGGCCACGACGAACCGGTACATCGGCGAGAGGAAACCGCACCATGTCAACGCCGCTCAACGGCCTCACCGCGATAGTGACCGGAGCCGGCCGAGGCCTGGGCCGCGCCGAGGCCCTGGAACTGGCCCGCCTCGGCGCCGACGTCGTCGTCAACGACTTCGGCCAACCCGGCAGGGACGGCTCGGGGGAGGCCGACGCCACCCCGGCCGAACAGGTGGCCCGGGAGATCCGCGACGCGGGCGGCGCGGCCACGGCCCACACCGGCGACGTCGCCGACCACCAACAGGCCGAGCAATTGGTCCAGTTGGCGATCGACACGTACGGGAAGCTCGACATCCTGGTCAACAACGCCGGCATCCTGCGCGACCGCATGATCTTCTCGATGACCGAGGACGAGTGGGACTCGGTCATCCACGTCCACCTCAAGGGCCACTACAACACCACCCACTTCGCCGCCCGCCACTGGCGCGAACGCTCCAAGGCGGCCGGCGGCCCGGTCTACGGCCGCATCGTGAACACCTCCTCGGAGGCGTTCCTCGCGGGCTCGGCGGGCCAGCCCAACTACGCGGCGGCGAAGGGCGGCATCGTGGGTCTCACCACCTCGACCGCCCTCGCCCTCGCCAAGTACGGCGTCACGGCGAACGTCATCTGCCCCCGGGCCCGCACCCGGATGACGGAGGACGTCTTCGCCGGGTTCGCCCAGCCCGACGAGGGCCTCGACCCGCTCGCGCCCGAGCATGTCGCCCCGCTCGTCGGCTACCTCGCCGCACCGGCCGCGTCGAACGTCAACGGCCAGCTGCTCGTCGTGCACGGCGGCATCGTCGCCATCGTCGAACGGCCGCGCGTCCAGGCGAAGTTCGACACCGAGAAGGACGCGTTCACGTACGACGAACTCGACGCGCTGCTCACCCCGCACTACAAGGACCGCCCGCCGAACGAGACGTTCGCTGCGGCCGAGGTGCTCGGCCTCAGGCACGGCTGACGGGCAGCCCTGCCGTACGAGTGAGGGGCCCGGCAGCTGCCGGGCCCCTCACTCGTCATCGGTGCGAGCGCGTGGACCTACGCCTCGTCGGCCCGCGCCCCGCGATGCCGCCCGTGCGGCTGGGCCTGCTCGCCCTGCGCGGCCGACACGGTGACCGTGCCGCGGTGCCGTCCGGAACCGCCGGAGGCCGCGGTCTCCCTGTGCTCGCCGCGCTCCACGGTCTGCGTCCCTGCGTTCATTCCGTTGCTTTCCGTCATCGGAAAACTCACCCCGTAAACCCTTACAAGATCCGTAACTTACAGCCCGGCGAGTCTAACCATCCGCCTTGCGCCCACCGAGAGGCGCCTTCCCCAACGGCACGGGGCGCGGTGCGACGGGCGCCTCGGGTGCGGGCGGCTGCTCCGGTGCCGGTTCCGGAGGCTCGGGGGCGGGTACCCGGGCGAGCCCGCACGACACCTCCTCCGTCACATAAGGAAGAGACAGCACACCTTCGCGCGACCAGAACCCCGCTCCGGCCAGCCAGCCGCCGGGCGCCGCCAGTTGATGCAACGTTCCCTCGACCGGCCGCCACACCCCGAGCCACGGCAGCCCCTCCGCGGCCCCGGCCGTGCTCTCGACCCGCAGCGCCACCGCGCAGCTCTCCGGCATCAGCGTCTGTCCCGGCTGTACGGCGAACGGCGTCACCTCGCAGTCCGCGACGCGCAGCCCCTGCGGAAACCGGATCGGCAGCGTGGAACCCAACACGCCCCACCCGAGCCGGAGTTCGCCGGGCGTCGCGGCGTCCGAGCGGACCAGGATGAGCCCGCTGTCGAGGTCGGCGAGGAGCAGCCGGTCGTCGCTGTCCTCGGCGATCTGCAGCAGCGGAGAGACCTCGCCCCCGCGCTCCAGATCCACCGCCACCGTCTTCACGGGACCGCCGTCCACCGGCTCCCGGTCGAGCGCGAGCAGCCGCCCCGTCCGGTCCAGCCACACCCCGCCCGAGCAGCGCCCCGGCACCTCGGCCACGTGCTCGGGCCCGAACGCGCCGCCCGCCACCAGCCACACCTGCGTCGACTTCTCGCCCACCTCCAGGGCGTACGCGCTGCACCCGTCCGGCGCGGGCGGCAGCAGCGTCAGCTCCGCGTCCTCGGCGCACTCCACGGCCCCGAGCGGCACCTCACCGGTGCCGGGCCCGGTCGGGTAGAGCAGCGAGAACAGGTGGCGGCTGCCGTCGGCCCCGCGCCGGATCAGCACCCGGCCGTCGGTCAGCGGCAGCACGTCGGTGCCGGGCTCCTCCGGCTGATTGACGGGCAGCGGAACCGCGTACGGCTCGGGTCCGTCCAGGGTCCACCGCTGCGGGAACCAGGACGTCCCGTCGTACGCGAGCCGAGCCGCGTACGACGCGTCCGTGGTGATCACGCAGCCGGTGCGCGGCGGTCGCGGCCGGGTCTCCGGCGCCGTCTCGATGACCAAGGCCGTCATGGGGATCTGCCACCTCCGGTTGTCCCCCTGTACTCCTGTTCTCCATGGCCGAAGCTAGTTTTTGTATGCCTCTTCGTGGCATCTGCGGGCCGCCGCTTCACACCAAAGGGTGGCCGTGCCCGTAATCGGCTGAAAGCCGTGTGCCCGGTGTGCTGGGGGTGCCGGGGGAGTGGCGACAGAGCCCAGGTGAGCGTGATGTTAGGGTCCCCTAACCAATGGCTGTGCACTCTCTGTGCGCCCGAATCTGGAGCAAGTCGATGCTCATACGCCGCCGCACCCGCGCCGTGGCCGTGGCCGCCACCGCGGCCGCCGCCCTCGCCCTCACCGCCTGCGGTTCCGGCGACGCCGACTCCTCCGGATCGGCCAAGAGCGACAACGGCGCGGGCTCCAAGGCCGTGGCGCAGGGCGGCGACGACTTCTCGAAGGCCGCCGGTCAGACGGCGAGGATGGGCACGACGGCGCGGGCCGGCCAGTTCCCGCGCACCGTCACGCACGCCCTGGGCAAGACGGAGCTGCCGAAGAAGCCGCGGCGGGTCGTCGTCCTCGACGTCGGCGAGCTCGACAACGTTGTTTCCCTCGGCGTCAAGCCCGTCGGCTACGCCCCCACCGAGGGCGACGACGGCATCCCGTCCTACCTGAAGAAGGACGCGGGCAGCCCCAAGAACGTGGGCACGATCAACGCCCTCAACATGGAGGCCATCGCCAACCTCCACCCCGACCTGATCCTCGGCAGCGAGCTGCGCGCCGCCAAGCTCTACCCGCAGCTCTCCAAGATCGCCCCCACCGTCTTCTCCATCCGCCCCGGCTTCACGTGGAAGGAGAACTACCTCCTCAACGCGTCCGCCCTCGACGAGAAGGCGAAGGCCGAGGCGAACCTCGCCGCGTACGAGAAGAACGTGAAGCGGCTCGGCGCCGACGTGAAGAGGGCCAACGGCGGCAAGGCCCCCACGGTGACGATGCTCCGCTACATGCCGGACCGCATCCGCCTCTACGCCAAGGCCTCCTTCATCGGCACGATCCTCGACGACGCGGGCATCCCGCGCCCCAAGAACCAGCAGATCAACGACCTGGCGACGGAGATCAGCCCGGAGAAGATCGACTCCGCGGACGCCGACTGGATCTTCACCGGCGTCTACGGCGACGCGAACAAGACCAAGCGCGCGAGCGCCGAGGACAACCCGCTCTGGAAGAACCTGAAGGCCGTCGAGGCCGGGCAGGCCAAGGACGTCCCGGACGAGACCTGGTACCTGGGTCTCGGCGTCACGGCCGCGAACGAGGTCCTGGGGGACCTTCGCGCGGACCTGGTCAAGTAGCCACGCTTACGGTCGGGGCACGCGGCGCAGGTAACCTGTCTGCGTGCCCCGTCTGTCTGAAGTAACCTCCGCGCTCGCCACGCTCTGGCCCGCCTCCCTCGCCGAGGGATGGGACGCGGTCGGCACGGTCGCCGGCGACCCGGACGCCGAGGTCCGCCGGGTGCTCTTCGCGGTCGACCCGGTCCAGGAGATCGCCGACGAGGCCGTGAAGCTGGGCGCCGACCTGCTGATCACGCACCACCCGCTCTACCTGCGCGGTACGACGACGGTGGCGGCGGACACCTTCAAGGGCAGGGTCGTGCACACCCTGATCAAGCACGACGTCGCGCTGCACGTCGCGCACACCAACGCCGACAAGGCCGACCCGGGGGTCTCCGACGCCCTCGCGGGCGCCCTCGGCGTCCGCGTCGTACGCCCCCTGGTCCCCGACCCGACGGACCCCACGGGCCGCCGCGGTCTCGGCCGCGTCTGCGAACTCGACGCGCCCCTGACCCTGCGCGAACTGGCGGGCCGCGCCGCCGACCGCCTCCCCGCCACCGCCCAGGGCATCCGCGTCGCGGGTGACCTGGACGCGACGATCCGCACGATCGCGGTCTCCGGCGGCTCGGGCGACAGCCTCTTCGACGACGTACGGGCTTCCGGCGTCGACGCGTTCCTCACCGCCGACCTGCGCCACCACCCGGTGAGCGAGGCCCGAGAGAATCTCTCCGCGGGGCCCCTCGCGCTGCTCGACGCGGCACACTGGGCCACGGAGTGGCCCTGGTGCGAGCTGGCGGCGAGCCAGCTCGAAGCAGTCTCCGATCGCGAGGGCTGGGACCTGCGGGTCCACGTCTCGCGGACGGTCACCGACCCCTGGACCGCCCACGCGGCCTCCGCCCACCCGTCGCCCACCACCGCCCTTGCAGCGAGCGCTACGCGCACCCCTTCTTGATTCCCTCTCTACTTTTGGAGCCCCCAACTGAACGCCGCGCCCGCCGACCAGATCCGTCTCCTGGACGTCCAGGACCTCGATGTCCGCCTGCAGCAGCTCGCGCACAAGAAGAGGTCGCTGCCCGAGCACGCCGAGATCGAGTCGCTCAACAAGGACCTCGCGCAGCTGCGTGACCTGCACGTCGCCGCGACGACCGAGGAGAGCGACTGCGCCCGCGAGCAGACCAAGGCCGAGCAGGACGTCGACCAGGTCCGCCAGCGCGCCCACCGCGACCAGCAGCGCCTCGACTCCGGCGCGGTCACCTCGCCGAAGGACCTGGAGAACCTGCAGCGCGAGATCGCCTCGCTCGCCAAGCGCCAGGGCGACCTGGAGGACGTCGTCCTCGAGGTCATGGAGCGCCGTGAGTCCGCGCAGGAGCGGGTGGCCGAGCTCACCGACCGTCTCGGCTCCGTCCAGGCGAAGGCCGACGACGCGACGGCCCGTCGCGACCAGGCCTCCGGCGAGCTCGACACCGAGGCGGCCAAGGTGACCAAGGACCGCGAGACCGTCGCGGCCGCCGTCCCGGCCGACCTGCTCAAGCTCTACGACAAGCTGCGCGAGAAGGAGGGCGGCGTCGGCGCCGCCAAGCTCTACCAGCGCCGCTGCGAGGGCTGCCGCCTGGAGCTCAACATCACGGAGCTGAACGAGGTCCGCGCGGCCGCCCCCGACGCCGTGGTCCGCTGCGAGAACTGCCGCCGCATCCTGGTCCGCACCTCGGAGTCGGGGCTCTAGGGAGTGAGTCCCGTCAGGGGCGCGGGTAACGGCGCGGGCAAGGACGCGAGCAATGAGGGGGCGGCGGGGGCGACCTCGAAGGCCCCCGACCTCGGCGCCCCGACCACCTTCGTCCTGCTCCGCCACGGCGAAACCGCGCTCACCCCGCAGAAGCGCTTCAGCGGCAGCGGCGGCACCGACCCGGAACTCTCCGGGACGGGCCGCCGCCAAGCGGCACTCGTCGCGGCCGCACTGCACCACCGGGCCACGATCCAGGCGATCGTGGCATCGCCCCTGAGGCGCTGCCGGGAGACGGCCGAGGCCGTGGCCACCCGCCTCGGCCTCGACGTCATGACCGACGACGGCCTGCGCGAGACGGACTTCGGCGCCTGGGAGGGCCTGACCTTCAAGGACGTACGCGAACGCCACCCGGACGACATGAACGCCTGGCTCGCCTCACAGGACGCGAGCCCCACGGGCGGGGGCGAGAGCTTCGCCGCGGTCGCCGAGCGGGTCGCCGAGGCCCGCGACCGCCTCACCGGGACCCACCGGGGACGCACCGTCCTCCTGGTCTCGCACGTGACGCCGATCAAGACCCTGGTCCGGCTCGCGCTCGGCGCCCCGCCGGAGTCCCTGTTCAAGATGGAACTCGCGGCGGCCTCGCTCACCGAGATCGCGTACTACGCCGACGGCAACGCCAGCGTGCGCCTGCTCAACGAGACGGCTCACCTGCGATAGCGCACGCCTCGCGGGCCAGCGCCTCGACCCGGTCCCAGTCCTTCGCGGCGATCGCGTCGGCCGGCAGCATCCAGCTCCCGCCCACGCAGCCGACGTTCTTCAGCTTCAGGTACGAGCCCGCGTTGGCCGGGGAGACCCCGCCGGTCGGGCAGAACCGGGCCTGCGGCAGCGGCCCCGCGAGGGACTTCAGGTAGGCGGCGCCGCCGGCGGCCTCGGCCGGGAAGAACTTCATCTCGGTGACGCCATGCTCCAGGAGCGCGACGACCTCGGACGTCGTCGAGACGCCCGGCAGGAACGGCACACCGGACGCCTTCATGGCGGCCAGCAGCGTGCCCGTCCAGCCGGGGCTCACCAGGAACTTCGACCCGGCCGCCACCGCGTCGGCGACGTTCGCGGGCGAGATGACCGTCCCCGCCCCGACGACCGCGTCCGGCACCGCGGCCGCTATCGCGCGGATCGCGTCGAGCGCGGCGGGCGTGCGCAGGGTCACCTCGATCGCGGGCAGGCCGCCCGCGACGAGCGCCCGCGCGAGCGGCACCGCGTCGGAGGCGTCCTCCACGACGACGACGGGGACGACGGGCGCGAGATCCAGCACGGAGGCGCCGGAGGCATGAGAGACAGGGGCAGACGAGGTCATGCCCCCATCCTGCCCCGCGTCGCGCAGCATGCGCAAAGGTCATTGCGCATGCTGCAACGCGTCTGGTCCTGTCGGCTAGTGGATCTCGTCCACGAGTACGTCCAGGTTCCAGGCCCGCCCCGCCCTCGTGGGCGCCTCGACCTCCACCACGTACCCCAACTCCCGCAGTACGTCGACGAGTTCGGCCGGGCCGGCCGGTGTGATGCCGGAGGTGAGCAGCGACCGTACGATCCGGCCCTTGGTCGCCTTGTTGAAGTGGCTGACGACCTTCCGGGTCGGCGCGTGCAGCACCCGCACCCCGGCCGTCCGCTCGGCGATCCCGCCGTCGGAGGCCTTGGGCTTCCAGGCCGCCGCGTACGCCGCCGACCGCAGATCGAGCACGAGCCCGTCCCCGGCCGCCTCCGGCATCACCTCGGCCATCGGCGCCTTCCAGTACGTGCCGAGCGCGCCGAGCCCGGGCAGCTTCACACCCATCGAGCAGCGGTAGGAAGGAATCCGGTCCGTCACGCGCACCGCGCCCCACAGCCCGGAGAACACGAGCAGCGACCGCGCGGCCCGCTTCTTCGCGGCGGCGTCGAGCGAGGCCAGGTCCAGCGCGTCGTACAGCACGCCGGTGTAGATCTCCCCGGCCGGGCGCGCCCCCGCCGTCCGCAGCTCGGTGTTCTTCGCGACCTCGCCCCGCAGCCCCTCGCTCAGGCCGAGCACCTCGCGCGCCTTCTCCTCGTCCGAGGCGCACAGCTCCACCAGCTCGTCCAGGACGGCGGTCCGTGCCCCGGTGAGCCCCGGCAGCGAGAGCCCCTCCGGCTTCAGCGGTGCCCCGCGTCCGGAAGCGGCCTTACCCTCCGACGGCGGCAACAGCACAAGCACGGGCTCTCCTCATACACGTACGGAACGACAGGTTCATCGACGGCCCAGCGTACGGCGTGCCGACGTCGCCACCGGGACCTAGGCTCGGTGCCATGCCCCGCCGCCACCTCCGTGTGACCGGCGCAGCGCAGGAGCCGCTCGGTGCCGCGCTGTGCGACCTGCGTACGCAGCTGGACGTGCCCGAGGAGTTTCCCGCCGCGGTGCTCGCGGAGGCCGAGGCCGCCGCCGGTGCGCCCAAGCTGCCCGAGCGCGACGAGACGGCGATCCCCTTCTTCACCGTCGACCCGCCCACCTCCACCGACCTCGACCAGGCCATGCACCTGTCGCGGCGCGAGGGGGGCGGCTACCGCGTGCGGTACGCGATCGCCGACGTCGCCGCGTTCGTGGCCCCCGGCGGCGCGCTCGACGCCGAGGCCCACCGGCGCGTGACGACCCTGTACTTCCCCGACGAGAAGACCCCGCTGCACCCGCCGGTGCTGAGCGAGGGCGCGGCCAGTCTGCTCCCCGGCCAGACCTGTCCGGCGGTCCTGTGGACGATCGACCTCGACGCGGACGGTCGCACGGTCGCCACCGACGTCGTACGCGCCCTCGTCCGCAGCCGCGCGAAACTCGACTACGCGGGCGTGCAGCAGGCGATCGACGAGGGGAGCGCCGAGGAACCCGTCGCGTTGCTGCGCGACATCGGCCGACTGCGCGAGAAGCTGGAGGCCGACCGCGGCGGCATCTCCCTCGACGTCCCCGAGCAGGAGATCGTCAGCGCGGACGGCGGCTACCAACTGGCCTTCCGCGCCCCGCTGCCCGCCGACTCCTGGAACGCCCAGATCTCCCTGCTCACCGGCATGGCGGCCGCCGACCTGATGCTCGCCTCCGGCAACGGCATCCTGCGCACCCTGCCGGCCGCTCCCGACGGAGCCGTGGGCCGGCTGCGCCGCACCGCCAAGGCGCTGCACATCGACTGGCCGCACCACGTCCCGTACTCGGACCTCGTCCGCTCCCTCGACCCCACCGACCCGCACCAGGCCGCCTTCCTCCAGGAATGCACGACGCTGCTGCGCGGCGCGGGCTACACGGAGTTCACCGGCGGCGTCCTGCCCGAGCTCACCGCGCACGCCGCGGTCGCCGCGCCGTACACGCACTGCACCGCGCCGCTGCGCCGCCTCGTCGACCGGTACGCCTCCGAGCTGTGCCTGGCCGCGTGCGCCGGACAGGACCCGCCCGACTGGGTGCTGTCCGCCCTGCCCGAGCTGCCCAAGGAGATGGCCGAGGGCACGCGGCGCGCGAACTCCGTGGAGCGCGAGAGCGTCGACATCGTCGAGGCGGCGCTCCTGAAGGACCGGATCGGGGAGATGTTCGACGCGGTGGTCGTCGACGTGAAGGACCGCGAACCGGCCGTCGGGACCGTGCAGCTGACCGCGCCGGCCGTGGTCGCCCGCATCGAGGGCGGCTCCTCCGCGCTGCCCCTGGGGGAGCAGCTGCGGGTACGCCTCACGCAGGCCGATCCGGGGCGGGCGAAGGTGCTGTTCGCGCCCGCGTGAGCGCGCGGGCCAGCTCGTCGGCCTCCTCCGCGTACAGGCGCACGAGCCGGATGTCCTTCGGGCGCCCGAGGAACGTGAAGTGCCGTACGGGGGAGGTGAGTTCGACCGTGACGCCGGTCTGTGAGCCGACGTCGAGGTTCAGCTCGCCGTCGCGCGGGGTGTGCGTGAACCGGTTCTCGCGCCGCACCTCGGCGATCAGCTCCAGCGGTATCCGCAGGTCCACGTGGGCGCCCCGGCGCACCCGCAGCGCGTCGGCCGTGACCACGTGCGGCCGGGTGACGGAGGCGGCGTGCAGTCCGAGCACCATCACCAGGGTGTAGACGTCGAGGACGAGGACGACACGGTGCAGCACCGGATGGTCCTTCAGCAGCGCCCACATCCCGAGCGACTCGACGACGCAGACGAACGCGAACGCGTACATCATCACCGCCTGCCCCCGCGCGTACCCGAAGGCGCTGGCTCCCGCCGGGACCCCGTGCCGGCGCCGCGTCACCCACATCCCGTAGCTCGTCAGTACGCGCGCCTCGTGCCGCAGCGCCCGCGTCAGCGTTCTCGCCAGTGCGCTCATCGGGGGTCACCCTCTTCGGTGGCTTCGGTGGCTTCGGTGGCTTCGGTGGCCAGGCGTAGCGCGAGGCGTACGGCCTCCGCCTGCGCGGGGGAGAACTCGGAGAGGAAGGCGCCGAGGAGCGCGGGCTGCTCGATGCCCTCCGTCGTCGTCGGCAGGCCGGGCGGCAGGCAGGCGAGCAGGGCGCGGGCCGCCTCCGGCACGCGCGGGTCGTCGCGTCCGGCGTCGGCGAGCGCATCGAGCAGCGTGTACACCGTGTGCGCGGCGTCCAGTGCGCCCGGCGCGGTGAGCGTGGGCACCAGGGCGGCCATCAGCTGCGCGCGCGACTCGGGCGGCGCCGTCGCGTCGACGAGGGCCAGCACTTCACGGTCCTTCGCGGCCATCGGCGAATCCAGGTCGACGTCCCCCAACTCGGCGAAGAACGCCGCGAGTTCGGGGGAGAGCGGGCCGTCCTTGGGCAGCCCGCCACCCTGCCGCTCCGCCTCGTCGAGCAGCGCCCGCAACCGGGTCCGCCGCTCGTGGATGGCCGCCTCCTGCCGGGCGAGGTCCGCGTCGAGCTCGGCGAGCACCTCGGCGAGGTCGCGCCCGGCGTCGTCGGCCAGCACGTCCCGCACCTCGGTGAGCCCGAGCCCCAGCTCGGTCAGCCGGCGGATCCGGGCCAGCTCGACGGCGTGCCGCAGCCCGTACTCCCGATAGCCGTTGCCGAGCCGCTCGGGTTCGGGGAGCAGCCCGAGGTGGTGGTAGTGCCGCACGGCACGCGTGGTGACACCGACGATCCCGGCGAGCTCTCCGATCCGCATGCCCTCAGTAGAAACGTTGACGCTGCGGGAGGGTCAAGCGGACCCGGTGCCGGGCGGGCACCCCTTGACGGCTAACGGTGTTAGCCGTACGGTTCTCGCATGGCTTGGGCTAACGCTGTTAGCCGCATCTGAAGGTCACGCCGCGCCGAATCTCCGGGAGGACCCCATGAGCACGACAGCACCCACCGCCGCGACCTCGCTCACGCCCTTTCTGCGCACGGCCCGCCGCACCGCCTGGCTGGTGAACGCCCTCTTCTGGTCGGCCTTCGCGGTCCTGGAAGGCGTGAACCACGGCTGGCTCGCGGGGACGTTCGCCATCGTGTTCTTCATCGCGCCCGACCTGACCTTCTTCGCGGCGGTGGGCGCGCCCGGCCCCGTGGAGAAGGGGCAACTGCCGGCCAAGGCCGTGCCGTTCTACAACACGGCCCACCGCGCCCTGATCCCGCTGGCGCTGATGGTCGCGTACACGCTGCTCCCCCTTGCCTGGGCGCCGATCTTCGCGGGCCTGTGCGGCTGGCTCGCCCACATCTCGTACGATCGCGCCTTCGGCTACGGACTGCGGACGAAGGAAGGCTTCCAGCGTGCCTGAGGCGAAGATGCGGCGGCTGACCCCGAGGGCGGCCCAGATCGCGGCGGAGGCCAGGACCCTGCTGGAGGAGTCCGGCCCCGACGCCCTCACGATGCGCGCCCTGGCCGACCGCCTCGGCATCAAGGCCCCGTCCCTCTACAAGCACTTCCCCGACAAGTACGCGGTCGAGGCCGAACTCGTCGCGCAGATGCTCACGGAGTCGGCGGAGGCCTGCGAGGAGGCGGAGCGCACGGCCCCCGGCTCGCTGCCGGCGCTGATGTCGGCCTACCGCGCCTATGCCCTGTCCCACCCCCACCTCTACTGCCTCGCCACCGAACGCCCGCTGCCCCGCCACGCCCTGCCCGAGGGCCTGGAGGACCGCGCCGCGGCCCCCCTCATGCGGACCTGCGACAACGACCTCGACCTGGCCCGCGCGGCCTGGGCCTTCGCCCACGGCATGGTGATCCTGGAGATCCACGGCCGGTTTCCGGACGGCGCGGATCTGGACCTGGCGTGGCGGACGGGGGCGGGGGCGTTGCGCGGCTGAGGGCCGCCGAGGCCCGGGCTGTGCCACGATCGAGGGAACGGGTCCCGATCTCGACGACAGGAGATCCATCGATGCCCCAGCCTGACGAGCGATCGAAGGGGGAGCGTGACATGACTGCCATGGCACACGAACCGCTCACGCAGGCAGAGGTGCTGCTGGAGGGCTTCCTCGCGCTGGACGCCCCGGAGGGATTCCGGGCGGAGCTGATCGAGGGGGAGATCGTCGTGACGCCGCCACCGGACGGGGACCACGAGGACTACATCAATCTGGTCTCGAAGCAAGTGGCCAGGCGATCCAGGACCGATATGGACTTCTCCGGGAACAAGGGCCTGAAGCTGGAGAGCGGAGGCGCCTGCCCCAAGAATCACGTGATCCCGGACGGCACCTTCGCACCGACGGAGCGCCGCCTCTTCCGTGGCGCAGGCTCGTGGATGCCCTGCGAGGGCGTGGCCATGGTGGTCGAGGTGACGTCCACCAAGCCACAGCTCGACCGCGAGACCAAGCGCCGCTGCTACGCCCGTGGCGGCATCCCTCTCCACCTGCTCATCGACCGCGAGGTCTCCTCTGTGACCCTGTTCCGGGACCCGGAGGGCGACGACTACCGGGAGCACTGCACCCGGGCCTTCGGCAAGCCCATGGAGCTGCCGGAGCCCTTCGCCTTCGAACTCGAGACGGCGGCGTTCCTCTGATCGTGGCCGGGTAGGATGGCCGCACGGCAGACGAGCCGGGCGGGCGGTCGCGTGGGGTTCTCCGGAACCTCCCGAGGAACGTCCGGGCTCCACAGGGCAAGGTGGTGGCTAACGGCCACCCGGGGTGACCCGCGGGACAGTGCCACAGAAAACAGACCGCCCGGTGCTTCGGCGCCGGGTAAGGGTGAAACGGTGGTGTAAGAGACCACCAGTGCTCAGGGTGACCTGAGCAGCTAGGTAAACCCCACCTGGAGCAAGGTCAAGAGGGAGCACCCCGGTGCTCCTGCGCGAACGTTCGAGGGCTGCCCGCCCGAGTTCGCGGGTAGACCGCACGAGGCCGGTGGCAACGCCGGTCCTAGATGGATGGCCGTCGCCGCGACGTCCGTGAGGACCCGCGGTACAAAACCCGGCGTACAGCCCGACTCGTCTGCTGCCCCCTCCTTTCCCCCGCTCCGGGGGATTCCAGCACGTGAAACAACCCTTTCATTTACGTGTCATGTGCAGTTAATTTGTCGGGGTGAGCACGCAGGAGAGCACCGGGTCCGCCCCGGGCACGTATGAGGCCACCGACCCCGCACACCGGCTGGACCGGCTGCCCATCGGGCCGTGGCACCGCCGGCTGACCGCGGTCGTCGGCATCGGCGCCTTCTTCGACCTGTACGAGGTGTTCCTCGGCGGCGTGCTCGCCGCCGCGCTCGCCGAGCCGTGGGCGCTCACGCACACGCAGAAGTCGTGGCTGATCGCCTCCGGGTTCCTCGGGATGTTCGTCGGGGCCAATGTGCTGTCCGTGCTGGCCGACCGGCTCGGGCGGCGGCGGATGTTCCTGGTGAATCTGGGGCTCTACTCCGTCTTCTCGCTGGCCTGTGCCTTCGCGCAGGACGCCACGCAGCTGTCCGTGCTGCGGTTCCTCGCCGGGCTCGGGCTCGGGGCCGAACTCGTGCTCGTGGACACGTACTTGGCGGAGTTCCTGCCGCGTGCCGTGCGCGGCCGGTACATCGCCTGGGCCTACACCTTCGGCTTCGTCGGGGTGCCGGTCGCGGCGCTGCTGGGGGCCCGGCTCGTCGCCGGGCACGAGCTGTTCGGGGTCGACGGGTGGCGGTGGCTGCTCGTGGCGGGGGCGCTCGGGGCCGCGTTCATCCAGCTGCTGCGGACCCGGCTGCCCGAGTCGCCGCGGTGGCTGGCAGCGCAGGGCCGGTACGACGAGGCCGAGTCCGTCGTGCGGGACATCGAGGCGCGGGTGGGCATCGCCGCCGAGGCGCGGCCCGTGCGGGAGGCCGCCCCCGCCGCCGCGGCCCGCGTCCCGTTGAAGCGCATGTTCCGGGCGCCCTACGCGCGCCGCACCGTCATGTGGTGGATCTTCCAGGTCCTGCAGACCGTCGGCTACTACGGGTTCGGCTCGCTCGCCCCGGTCGTCCTCCAGGCCAAGGGGCACACCGTCACCGAGTCCCTGACCTACGCGGCCCTGAGCTATCTCGGCTACCCGGTGGGCTCCGCGCTGTCCGTGCCGCTCATCGACCGGATCGAGCGGCGCAGCCTCATCATCGTCTCCGCGCTCGGCATCGCCGCGTTCGGGCTCGTCTTCGGGTTCGCCTCCGCGTCCTGGCTGATCGTCGCCGCGGGCTTCCTGCTCACCGTGTGCAGCAACGTCTTCTCCAACGCCTTCCACGTCTACCAGACCGAGATCTTCCCGACCGGCCTGCGCTCCAGCGCCATCGGCATCGCGTACTCGCTGTCCCGGCTGACGTCCGTGGTGCTGCCGTTCGTCGCCCTCGACGTGCTGGACGACCTCGGCGCGACCGCCGTGTTCAGCGGGTCCGGTGTGCTGATGGTGCTGCTGTGCGTGAACGTGCGGCTGCTCGGGCCGCGGACCACCGGGCGGAGCCTGGACGCCATCTGACGGGCAGTCACGTCTTCTACGAGAGCCGGACGTGCGGGCGCGACGCCGCGATGAACGCGTGGATCAGGGCGCGGGAGTCCTCCCGCACCGTTCGCATCTCGTCCCGGTCGGCGGCCCGGGGAATGTGGTCCACCGCGTCGAGCGCCCGGCGGCCGAGCCCGATCAGCTCCGGGGCGTCGGTGAGCAGCTCGACGCGGAACAGCGCCTCCATCGCCGCCGCCCGCAACCGCTGTGCCTCGCGCCGCAGTTCGTGCTCGTCGGCCGGGTCGTCGGCCCGGTCCTCCTGGCGGCGGTACCAGCGGTCCATCTGCCCGCGCCGCAGGTTGGTGAGCGCCCCGCCGAACGCGCAGTACGCGTCGATCCGTTCCTGCCGCAGCCGCTCGGCGCGGGCCGACTGCTGGGTGCGGGACGCCGTGCGGCTCTGCAGCGCATGACTCAGGCCCGCGCCCAGCAACGTACCCAGGACCGCTATGACACTCGTGACGACGACAACCATGCGGCCAGCCAAGCATCTAGGGCCGCACCGGCACCACCAGGGGAGCTCCGGTACGCGGATGGGGGAGGACCTCCAGCGGGTGCTGGTAGACCTCGCTGAGCAGGTCCGCCTCGAAGACCTCTTCCGGTGGGCCCGCCGCCGTGACGCTACCCGCGTGCAGGATCGCCGTGCGGTCCGCGTGGGCGGCGGCCAGGCCCAGGTCGTGCAGGACGACGACCACCGCGTCTCCGGCGGCGGCCCGTTCGCGGCAGACCCGCAGGACCAGTTCCTGGTGGCGCAGGTCGAGGGCGGCCGTCGGCTCGTCCAGGAGCAGCAGCTGGGCGGACTGGGCGAGGACGCGGGCCAGGGCCACCCGCGCGCGTTCGCCGCCGGACAGGGCCGAGAAGGGGCGGTCGGTGAAGGCCGTCGTGTCCGTCGCCGCGAGCGCCGCCGCGATCGCCGCGTCGTCGTCGTCCTCGTGCGGTGTGCCCGCCCAGGGGGCCCGGCCCATCCGGACGACGTCCGCCACGGGAAACGGGAACGACAGCGTCGCCGCCTGGGGCAACAGGGCGCGACGCAGCGCCAGTTCGGCCGCGGGCCAGTCCGTGGCCGGGCGGCCGCAGATGGTCAGCTCGCCGGACGTGGGTGCCAGGTCCGCCGCCAGCGCCGCCAACAGGGTGGATTTACCGGCGCCGTTGGGGCCGACCAGGGCCAGCACCTCGCCCGCCCGCACCGTCAGATCGACGCCGGACAGGACCGGTCGGCCGCCCAGCTCCACGTGCAGGGCGCGGAGGTCGGCGACGGTCTCCCCGGCGGCGTACCGCTCGGGCAGGGTGCGGGCGCGCGGCCCGCGCAGAAGTGTGCTCAGGACGGTCATGCCCAGCCTCCTTGCTTGCGGCGGGTGCGGCGCAGCAGCCAGAAGAAGAACGGGCTGCCGGTGAGCGCGGTGAGGACACCGATGGGGAGTTCGGCGGGCGCCGCCACCGTGCGCGCCGCGAGGTCCGCGCCGACCAGGGCGACCGCGCCACCGAGCGCGCTGCCGGGGACGAGGAACCGGTGCCCGGGTCCCGCCAGCATCCGCAGCAGGTGCGGGACGACCAGGCCGACGAAGCCGATGACGCCGGACACCGCCACGGCCGCCGCCGTGAGGAGCGCGATGACGAGGATCAGCGTGACGCGGAGCTTCTCGACGTCCACGCCCAGGTGGCGGGCCGGGCGTTCGCCGAGCGAGAGCAGGTCCAGCTTGCGCGCGTACAGGGGCGCGACCAGCAGGCCGACCGCCGCGCAGGGCAGCACGGCGAGTACCTTCGGCCAGGTCGCCTGCGCCAGCGAGCCGAGCTGCCAGAACGTGATCTGGTTGACGGCGGCGGCATCCGCGTAGGACAGGAACAGGCCGATCAGGGCGCCCGCGAAGGCATTCACCGCGATGCCGGTGAGGATGAGGGTGACGACTTCCGTGCGGCCGCCCGAGCGCGACATCACGTACACGATCAGGACCGTCGCCAGGCCCGACACGAACGCGCAGACCGTGATCGTCCACGTGCCGAGGAAGTTGAGGCCGAGCGCGATGCAGGCGACCGCGCCGACCGCCGCGCCCGACGAGATGCCGATGACCCCGGGCTCGGCGAGGGGGTTGCCGAACACGCCCTGCATCAGCGCGCCCGCGCAGCCGAGCGAGGCGCCGACGAGGAGGGCGAGGACGACGCGGGGCAGGCGGACGTTCCACAGGACCGACTCACCGACCCGGTCGAGGGCGTGGCCGCCCAGGCCGATGCGGTGCTGGACGGAGGCGAGGATGTCCGCGGGCGCGATGTGGTAGGCGCCGATGCCCGAGGAGAGCAGCGCGAGCAGGAGCAGCGCCGCGGCGAGGCCGGCCGTCAACAGCCAGGCGGCGCTGCGGCGTTGAGGAGCGGGAGCGTTCGGAGTCTGCCGCTTTGCTGCGGGCAGGGTGGCCGCCGCGGCCGGCTCGGGCGCTGTCGTCTCGGGCACCGTCATCTCAGGCACCGTCCTTCCCGTACAGCTGCTCCACGATGGAGCGCAGCACCTGGTCGGTGCGCGGGCCGTAGTTGAGCAGGACGCCGTCCTCGACCGAGACCACCCTGCGGTCCACACCCGCCGGGGTCTCCGCGACGCCGGGGATCTTGACCATGCCGTCGACGCCGCCGACGGAGTCGAGTCCCTTGGTCATGACGAGGATCGCGTCCGGCGCCGCCTTCGCGAGGGCCTCGCTGGTGATCGCCGTGAAGTCCTTCTTCAGACCGGAGGCCGCGCCCGCGTCGACCGCGCCCGCCGCTTCGAGCAGCGACGTCGCGCCGGACTCCTTGCCGCCGAGGAGATAGACGGACGCCGAGCCGCGCAGGTAGAGGAAGGCGACCCGCGGCTTGTCCTTGTGCCCGGGTATGTCCTTCCGCACGGCGGCGATCCGGTCCTCGGAGCGCTGCGTCAGCTCCTTGCCCGCGGCCGGGACGCCGAGCGTGTCCGCGACGGCCTGGATGCGCGGGCCGACGTCGGACAGGCCCTTCGCCGGGTCGACCACGACGACCGGGACACCCGCGTCGCGGATCTGCCGCATCGCCTCGTCGGGCCCGGTCGTGGCCTCCGCCAGGACCAGGTCCGGCTCGAGGGACAGCACGCTCTCCGCGGAGACGTCGTGGTTGCGGGTGACCACCGGCAGCTTCGCCGCCTGCGTGAACGTGGCGGTGATGTCGCGGGCGACGACGCTCTTGCCGAGCCCGAGCGTGAACACGATCTCGTTGAGGCTGCCGGACAGCGGCACGATCCGGTCGGCCTTCTTCACCGTGACCTTCTCGCCGTCGGCCGAGGCGACCGTGACCGGCAGGTGCGGCACGGGCGTCGAGGCGAGCGGCTCCAGGCGGTTCGCGGTGGACGCCTCGGCCCTGGCCGGGGCGCCGGCCGTGTCGTCGGACGTGCCGCCCGAGGAGCCGCAGGCGGTGACGAGCAGCGCGAGGGCCGTCGCGAGAACGGAGATCAGCGCGCCGGTCCGCCGAGGGGCGCGTGCGGCGGGGGCGGGTGCGGCGGGCGTCGGCACGCGGTGACCGTCCTGTCGTGGTGAGAGGGGCTGTTGATGGAACCGATCATAGTTTAGGTTAGCCTTACCTAAGTCGCCAGGGTCTGGTGACGCCTGGTGCTGGAGTCCCGTTCCGGAGGAACCGTCATGCCCCGACGCGCACGGATACAGATACGCCTACGCGTCTTCGCCGTCGCCGCCTTCACCGCGCTGCTCGGCGCCCTGCTCCCCGTCGCCGACGCGCACGCGGCGGCCCGCACGGTGCAGGGCGGCCGGCTCGACTGGGGGGTGAAGTCGTCGTTCCAGAGCTACCTCACCGGGCCCATCGCGAAGGGGAGTTACTCCTTGACGGGCGGCGCCGCCACCGTCGGCGCGAGCCAGTTCCGCTTCCACTCGGCCCGGGGCTCGTACGACGGATCGACCGGCGCCTTCTCGTCCTCCTTCTCCGGCGGCGTGCACTTCGTCGGCCACAAGAAGAGCGACGGGTCGTACGAACTCGACATGACGATCAGCAACCCCACCGTCCGCATCGCGGGCGGCGCCGGGACGCTGTACGTCGATGTCGTGAGCAGGGCGAAGGGCACCGGGGCGGTCACGTCGTCCCGCCAGGTGCCCTTCGCCTCCCTCTCCCTCGGCGGGATCGACATGAAGGGCGACGAGGCCACCACCAACACCGTCACCCTCAACAACCTTCCCGCCACGCTCACTTCGCAGGGCGCCAGGTCCTTCGCCGGCTACTACACGGCGGGCACCGCGCTCGACCCGGTCACGCTCTCCGCGGACGTCGCGCCCAAGAGGGCGACGCCCTCGGCCACGGCCACCAAGAAGGCCGAGTCCAAGAAGGAGGAGGCGAAGCAGGACGCCTCCGGCGAGGTCCGTGACGGGGCCGTCGACTGGGGCGTGCGGCGCACCTTCCGCGAGTACGTCACCGGGGACATCGCCCAGGGCGAGTGGAACCTCGGCGGCGGGGCGCGGGACGGCGGCGCGCTGTTCCGCTTCCCGAAGGGCGAAGGCACGTACGACAAGAAGAAGCAGTCGCTGGACGCCGAGTTCACCGGTTCCGTGCGGTTCACCGGCAAGCACGGGCTCGACCTGAGGCTCGGGGGCGTGACCGTCTCCGTCGACGACGGCAAGGGCACACTGCGGGCCGACGTGACCAGCGGCGGCAGGACCGCAGAGGGCACCGCGCTCGTCACCTTCAAGGCCGGTGCCCTCGCGGCGAAGGGCGGACTCGTCGAGGTCAGCGAGGCGCCGGCCACGCTCACCGCCGCCGGGGCCAAGGCCTTCGGCGGGATGTACCAGGCCGGGGCCGCGATGGATCCCGTCTCGGTCGCGGTCGCCCTCGACGCCGACGCGAAGCTTCCCGCGCTGCCCGACCTCGGTGAATCGGCGTCTCCCGGCCCCTCCACCAGTCCTTCTGTCGCCGCCAAGTCAGCTGCCGCGGCGGTGAGTTCGCGGTCGGGGATCGGTGGGGGAGCGGTCGCCGGGCTCGTCGCCGCCGTTGTCGTGGTGCTGGCCGGGGCCGGGTTCCTGGTCGTTCGTTCTCGCCGCAAAGCCTGATCTCGCCGCGCGCCGCTGGTCGTCGGTGGCTGGTCGCGCCCACGCGGCGGAGCCGCACATCGACGCAGTCCCGCGTCCCTTTCGGGGCGCCCCCTCTCTCTCATCAGCCCGTATCAGTTCGTTGGAGAATCCATGGCCATCGTCAGACACCCCATAGCCCTCGCCGCCGCCACGGCCACCGTCGTCGCGCTCGGTGCCGGGGCGCTCGCCCTGCCCGCGATCGCCGCCGAAGGGGCCGCGCCGGGCATCGAGTTGAAGAACGGGACGCTCGACTGGGGCATCAAGGAGTCCTTCCGCAAGTACGTCACCGGTATCGCCGCCGGTTCGATCGAGGCGACCGACGGGGCCACGCAGGCCGCCGACAACGGCGCCTTCACCTTCAGCGGCGGCACGGGCACGTACGACACGGCGACGCACGGCACGGACACCGCGTTCAGGGGCGCCGTCCGGTTCGCGTCCACGGCGCACGGCTTCGACATCAAGATCAGCGACGTGAAGGTGGTGACCTCGGGCACCACCGGCCACATCGACGCCGACGTCACCCTCAACGGCACCGCCCAGAACGACATCGAGTTCGCCACGCTCGACCTGTCCGCCGTGAAGCCGGGCCAGGGCGCGGGCGGCGCGATGACCTTCAAGGACATCCCGGCGACGCTCACCGCGGACGGCGCCAAGGCCTTCAACGGCATGTACAAGGAGGGCACCGCGCTCGACGCGGCGACGCTGACCGTCACCGCCGGGACCGCCCCCACGCCGACGAAGACGCCGACCCCGACCCCGACGAAGACGCCGACGCCCACCAAGACGCCGACCCCGACCAAGACGCCGACCCCCACCAAGACGGCCACCCCCACCGCCGGGCCCACCGAGGCGGTCTCCGGCGAGATCGTCGACGGCAACCTGGACTGGGGCGTCAAGGAGTCCTTCCGTGCGTACATCACGGGCCCCGTCGCGAACGGCAAGGTCGAACTGAGCGGCGGCGCCGCGAAGAACGGCTCGGTCTACCGCTTCGGCGACGCGAGCGGCGGCTACGACGCCGACGCCAAGTCGCTCGACGCGAAGTTCGCCGGCAAGGTCCGCTTCCTCGGCCACGAGGAGGGCGGCGCGTACGCGCTCGACCTGCAGTTCAGCGATCTGCACGTGACGGCGAAGGGGAGCAGCGGCAAGCTCGTCGCCGACGTGTCCGGCAAGGATCAGAAGACCGGCAAGGTCACCACGTACGACGACCTGACCGTGGCCACCCTCAAGGTCGGCTCCGGCGATCTGACCGCGAAGAACGACGTCGTCGAGCTGGACGGCGCCGCGGCCGTGCTCACCGCCGACGGCGCCAAGGCGTTCGGCGGGTTCTACGAGGCGGGCGCCGCGCTCGACCCGGTCACCGCCGCGATCTCGCTCGACGAGGACGCGACGCTGCCGTCCGGCTCCGGCGGCTCCAACGGCGTTGCGTCCGGCGGCACTTCGGGCACCGCGGGCACCACGGGCGGCACCGGCACGACCGGCTCGACCACCGGCGGCACCGGCGGCTCCCTCGCCTCCACCGGCGCCGACGTCCCCGCGGGTCCGCTCGCCGCGGCCGCCGCGCTGGTCGTCGCCGCGGGCGCGGGCACGGTGTTCGCCACCCGCAGGCGCCGCGCGCAGCAGTCCTGAACCGCTCCGGCCCGGCCATCCTCGGTGGGGGTGGCCGGGCCGGGCCGTCAGACCAGCGGGGGCCGGCCGAGCCGCGTCATCCGCCACACCGTGCGCCAGCGCATCGGCCGCCGCTCACCGGCGGGCGCGCGCACGCCCTCCACGAACCCGGCCGCCCATGCGCGCAGCCCGCCGAGCGACCGCGTCCGCAGCAGCGTGATCGCCGTCCACACCCCCAGGTACACGGGGATCAGCGGGATCGGCAGCCGTCGCCTGGCCAGCCACACCCGGTTGCGGGCGGTCATCCGGTAGTAGACCGCGTGCCGCGCCGGGGACGTCTTCGGGTGCTGCAGCAGGAGCGAGGGCTCGTACAGCACCTTCCAGCCGGCGTCCAGCGCCCGCCACGCCAGGTCCGTCTCCTCGTGCGTGAAGAAGAAGTCGGCGGGCCAGTCGCCGGTCTCGGCGAGCATCTCCATCGAGAAGGCGTGCCCGCCGCCGAGGAACGCGGTCACCAGACCGCGCCGCATCGGGTCCTTGGCGCGCAGCCGCGGCACGTGGCGGCGCTGCGTCTCGCCGTGCTCGTCGGCGATGCGGAAGCCGACGATGCCGAGCCGCGCGTCTTCCGCGTACAGGCGCTGGATGGTGGAGAAGACGTCGTCGGCGACGAGCAGTCCGTCGTCGTCGAGCTCGACGGCCACGTCCACGTCACCGAACGCGCGCAGCCGGGCCAGCGCGACGTTGCGGCCGCCGGGGCAGCCGAGGTTGTCGTCCAGCTCGACCGTCGTGACCTCGAAGGGGTAGCCGGAGTACGCGGGCAGCACCGTGCCGTTGCCGATCAGGACGACGCGTGTCGGTACGGCATCCTGCTCGGCCACCGACTCCAGGAGCGCGTCGACGTCCTTGGGCCGGTTGCCCATGGTGACGATGGCCACGCCCAGGCGCGGGAGTTCGGGGGTTCGGTGCCTGTCTGTCATGGCGGCGATGGTAGTCGTTCACCTGTCAGGGGTTGACGCGTGCGGGCGCCGACCCGTCCGCTCCGCCCGCTGCTCGGCGAGCGACGGGCCTCTCGGCCTCGGGGGTCAGACGCGTTCCAGCGGCGTGTGCGGGTGTGCGGGCAGTTCGGCGTGGACGGCGTCGCCCGGCCTGACCACCCCGCCCTCCCGTACGACGCTCATGATCCCGGCCCTGCGCACGATCTCGCCGGACTCCGGGTCCCGGCCGACGACCCGCTTGAGGAGCCCGTCCTGGAAGGCGTCGATCTGCAGGCACGGATTGCGCAGCCCGGTGACCTCGACGACCGCGCCGCCGTCGCCGAACCGCAGCAGGGTGCCGGTGGGCAGGGCGAGCAGGTCGATGCCGCGGGTGGTGACGTTCTCGCCGAGGTCGCCGGGGCGCACCTCGTGGCCCTGCCCGGCCAGCTCGGTGAACAACTCCTCGTGCATCAGGTGGACTTGGCGCAGATTCGGCTGCGTCGGGTCCTGGGCGACGCGGGAGCGGTGCTTCACGGTGACGCCCGCGTGCACGTCGCCGTCGACACCGAGGCCCGCGAGGAGCGTGATGCTGTCGCGGTTCGGCTTGGTGAAGGAGTACGTGCCGTTGCTGCTGACCGCGGTGACGACGCCGCCGGTGAAGCCCTTGTCCGCCGCGCCGAGGGACCGCTCCGCGAGCTTCGCCACGTGGGCGGTGAGGGCGCCGCGGGCGTCGGTGGTGAGCGTGCCGAGGGCGACGAGCGCGGTGACGACGACGTCGCACAGCTCCGCCTCGACGTCCCGCCAGGTGTGGCTGACGCCCTTGCGCGGGTTCTGGCCGACGGCCCCGATCACCGCCTCGGCGGCCTCGCCGACCTCCTCCGAGAGCTTCAGCATCCGCAGGAGCAGGGCTTCCTGGGGTGGCCGCCGGTTGTTCTCGTCGAGCCAGGCGCGCAGCCGGTCGACGGTCGTCCAGAGGTCGTCGGGTGCGTCAGGGGTGCGGGGGCTGTCGTGCGCGTCGTTCGTCACGGGTGCCGAGCCTATGCCTCCGGATCGGGTTCCTTCACCCGCTTGGCCCGCGACCCGACCACCGCGAGCGCCGCGGCCCCGGCCCCGACGAGCGCCGCGGGCACCATCCAGTGCCGGTCGAGGGCGTGGCCCAGCGCGTGGTCGAGGGAGTAGCGGCCGGCGCCGGTCACGGCCAGGCCGGCGGCGACGAAGCCGAGGAACGCCGGGTACTCGTAGCCGCCGCCCTGCGCGAAGAACCCGTTCGGCGCGTGCACGGCCGCCGCGCCCGCCATGGTCCCGGCCGCGGCCGCCCCGCCCACCGGTGTCGCGAGGCCGAGCGCGAGCAGCGCGCCGCCGCCCAGCTCGCCGATGCCCGCCGCGAGGGCGCTCTGCTTGGGCGGGGCGAACCCCATGGCCTCCATGGCGGCGGCCGTGCCGGAGACCCCGCCGCCGCCGAACCAGCCGAGCAGCTTCTGGGCGCCGTGCGCCATGAGCACCCCGCCGGTGCCCACGCGCAGCGCGAGCAGCCCGAGGCCGGTGCGGTCGACGCAGGAGGAGGTACGGAAGGGGGTACGGGACCGGGAACGTATGCAGGTCGTCTTCATGGTTCCACCGTCCACCGCAGGCGCGCCGCGCACCTCGTGCACGGGCCCGTTCGGGTGGCGCGCCCCCGGGCCCGGTGCCACGCTGACCGCATGCCCATCCAGACCGCGAAACTCAGCGATCCGGCGGTCCGCGCCTTCGTCACGGCGCTGAACGCCCACGACAAGGACGCCTTCCGCGCCGCCCTCGCACCCGGTGCGACGATGGCCGACGACGGCAGCGAGCGGAACCTCGACGAGTGGACGGACCGCGAGATCTTCGACTCGCACGGCCACATGGACGTCGAGAAGGAGACGGCCCAGGGCCGCGGTCTCGTCGCCACCTACCGCAACGACGCCTGGGGCGAGATGCGCACCCGGTGGACCTTCCAGGTGGAGGGCGGCAAGGTCGCCCGGTTCGAGACGGGCCAGGGCTGAACATCCTGCTCCGCGGAGCCTGTTGACCTCGTGTGCGCTCCAACTCCTACGGTCCGCAGGCGTGCTGGGCGATCGGCGGTGAGTGGGGGGACCCGGACGGGCAGCCGCTCGGCTGGGGCCCGGTCGACGACGAGGAGTCGGTGCGGGCCGTGCGGCGCGCACTCGACCTCGGCGTCACCTTCTTCGACACGGCCGACGCGTACGGCACCGGCCGCAGCGAGCGCGTCGCATCGACCTGTACCAGCTGCACATCTCCGAGGCGGACCCGGAGCGCGCCGCTCAACTCCGCGACACCTGCGAGGAGTTCGTACGGGAAGGTCTCGTACGGGCCTACGCCTGGAGCACCGACGGCCCCGACCGTGCCCGCGTCTTCGCCGAGGGCGCGCACTGCGCCGCTGCAGCGTCCTCCAGGACGCCCCCGAACGTCTCGCCCTGTGCGACGAGTTGGGCCTCGCCGGCATCAGCCGCAGCCCGCTCGCCATGGGCCTGCTCGGCGGCGGGCGCACCCCGGCGCAGGGCGCGCTCGCCTGGCTGTGGGCGCGCAGCCCGCGCACGGTGCCGATCCCCGGGTTCCGCACGGTGGCGCAGGCCGAGCAGAACGCGGGGTCGGTGGCCCACGGGCCCCTGCCCGCCGACGAGTCGGCCGAGGTGGAACGGATCCTCGGCCGCGACGGGCGCTGAGGGCTACGGGATCGGTACGGCGGTCCCGCTCACCCGCACCCGGGCGTCGCCGTCCCGCAGCGTCACCGTGAGCTCGCCGGGGCGGCCCATGTCGGCGCCCTGGTGCAGAGTGAGGACGGACTCGGCCGGCACGAGGCCGAGCTCCCGCAGGTACGCCCCGAACGCCGCGGCCGCCGCGCCCGTCGCCGGGTCCTCGACCACGCCGCCCACCGGGAACGGGTCGCGGACGTGGAAGGTGAACTCGCTCTCCCGCCAAGCCAGTTGGACGGTGGTGAGATCGAGCCGGTGCATCAGCGCGGTCAGCCGGTCGAAGTCGTACGCCAGGTCGGCGAGGCGCTCCCTGCTCGTGGCGGCGAGGACGAGGTGCCGGGCGCCCGCGTAGGCGACGCGGGGCGGGAACGCGGGGTCGAGGTCGGCGGCCGGCCAGTCCAGCGCGGCGAGCGCCTCGGCGAGGTCCTCGTCCCGTACGTCCGCCACGTGCGGCTCGACACTGGTCAGCGTCGCGCGCAGGGCCTCGCCCGGGCCGCCGCTGACGGTGACCGGGACCTCGCCGGCCGGGGTGCGGAACAGGTAGTCGCCGGTTCCGTGCCGCTCCGCCAGCGCCACCGCGGTCGCCACGGTGGCGTGCCCGCAGAAGCTGACCTCGGCCTTCGGGCTGAAGAACCGCAGGTTGTACGTACGCTCGCCCGGCCCCGGGGTCAGGAACGCGGACTCGCTGTAGCCCAGGTCGGCGGCGATCTTCAGCATGGCGTCGTCGTCGAGGGCGGAGGCGTCCAGGACGATCCCGGCGGGGTTGCCGCCGGCGGGGGTGGTGGTGAACGCGGTGTAGCGCAGCGGGGTCGTCATGGGGGCATTGTCGCCTTCGGCGGCCCTGGGCGCGTGGGCGGGTGCGCGTCCGGTGGAGGCTGGGCCGCCCGGGGAAGGCTGCGCGAGAAGCCCCGCACCCGAACGGTCACCCCCGCCCCACGTACGGCATGTTCGTGGCGAGCACCGTCGCGAACTGCACGTTCGCCTCCAGGGGAAGCTCCGCCATGTGCCGCACCGTCCGCGCCACGTCGGAGACGTCCATCACCGGCTCCGCCGCCAGCTCCCCGTTCGCCTGCAGGATCCCGGCCTGCATGCGCTCGGTCATGTCCGTCGCCGCGTTCCCGATGTCGATCTGGCCGCAGGCGATGCGGTACGGGCGGCCGTCCAGGGAGAGGGACTTGGTCAGGCCCGTCATCGCGTGCTTCGTCGCCGTGTACGCGATCGAGTGCGGGCGCGGCGTGTGCGCGGAGATGGAGCCGTTGTTGATGATCCGGCCGCCCTGCGGATCCTGCTCCTTCATCAGCCGGAACGCGGCCTGCGCGCACAGGAACGCCCCGTTGAGGTTGGTGTCGACGACGTGCCGCCAGGCGTCGTAGGACAGCTCCTCGACGGGGACGCCGCCGGGGCCGAACGTCCCCGCGTTGTTGAAGAGCAGGCCGAGCCGCCCGAACCGCTCGCGCACCGCGGCGAACAGGGCCGCCACGTCGTCGGGGGACGCCACGTCGGTCCGTACGGCGAGGGAGTCCGTGCCCGGGGCGAGCGCCGCCGTCTCCTCCAGCGTCTCCGTGCGGCGGCCCGCCAGAGCCACCCGCCAGCCCGCGCCCAGCAGTTCCAGGGCGACGGCCCGGCCGATGCCGGAACCGGCGCCGGTGACCACGGCCGTCCGCGTCGTTGAGATGTGCTGATCGTCCATGGGGGCGCAGCGTACGGGGCACCGCCCACCCGGAGGTCACCGATCCGCCATGTGGCTGTTGTGTACGCGACAGTCGGAGGTCGTCCCGCGGCACTCCAATTCCCCTGACACCAGACGTCAGGGGAGGGGCTCCATGTCGCACACACCGCAGCACACACCCGAACTACGCGCCGCCGGCCAGTACTTGGCCCGACGCCGCTTCCTCACTGTCACGGGCGCCGCCGCCGCGCTAGCCTTCAGTGTGAACCTGCCCGTGGCCGGTACCGCGGCCGCCGCCGAGCTGGACGCGGCGAAGATCACCGCCGATCCCTTCACGCTCGGCGTCGCCTCCGGTGACCCGCTGCCCGACTCCGTGCTGCTGTGGACGCGCCTCGCCCCCACCCCCTACGAGGCGGGCGGCGGACTGCCCGCCGAGCGCGTCGAGGTGGCGTGGGAGCTCGCCCTCGACGAGCGGTTCCGCCGGATCATCAGACGCGGCACCACCACCGCGCACCCCGAGTTCAACCACAGCGTGCACGTCGAGGTCGGCCACCTGCCGCCCGGCCGGGTCTTCCACTACCGCTTCCGCGTGGGCAGCCACGTCAGCGAGACCGGCCGCACCCGCACCGCGCCCGCCGCGTCGCAGCGCCACGTCCCGGCACTCACCCTGGCCGCCGTCTCCTGCCAGGCGTACCACGACGGCTACTTCACCGCGTACAAGCACCTCGCCGAGGACGACGTCGACGTCGTCCTCCACCTCGGCGACTACCTCTACGAGTACGCGGTCAACTCCGTCGGCGGCGCCCGCACGTACACGGACCGGGTCCTGCCCGACGTGTTCAACCGCGAGACCGTGACCCTCGACGACTACCGGCTGCGCTACGCCCTCTACAAGAGCGACCCGGACCTGCGGGCCGCGCACGCCGCGCACCCCTTCGTCGTCACCTGGGACGACCACGAGACCGAGAACAACTACGCCGACGACACCTCCGAGAACGACGACCCGCCGGCCGAGTTCCTGCTGCGGCGCGCCTCCGCCTACCGCGCGTACTGGGAGAACCAGCCGCTGCGCCGCCCGCAGCTGCCGCACGGCCCCGACGCCCAGCTCTACCGGCGCCTGCAGTGGGGCCGCCTCGCCCAGTTCGACATCCTGGACACCCGCCAGTACCGCACCAACCAGGCCAACGGTGACGGCTGGAAGTCCCCGACCCCCGAGTCCGAGGCCGCCTCGCAGACGCTGCCCGGCTTCACCCAGGAGCGCTGGCTGATCGACGGCTGGCGGCGCTCCCGCGCGCTGTGGAACGTGGTGCCGCAGCAGGTCACCTTCGGGCGCCGCAACAACCCCGACGGCACGGACACCCTCTCCATGGACTCCTGGGACGGCTACCCGGCCTCCCGCGAGCGGCTCCTCCAGGGCGCCAGGTCCGCCCACGTCGAGAACCTCATGGTCCTCACCGGTGACGTGCACGTCTCCTACGCCATGGACATCAAGCGGGACGCCGCCGACGCGGACTCGGCCACCGTCGGCACGGAGATCGTCACCACCTCGATCACCAGCGGCAAGGACGGCTCCGCGAAGCCGTCCAACTGGGCCGCCTACCTCGCCCGCAACCCGCACATGAAGCACTACAACGGGCAACGGGGTTACGTCACCGTGGAGCTGGGCGAGCGCGAGGCCCGGGCCGACTTCAAGACGGTCTCCGCGGTGACCGTCCCGGGGGCGCCGATCACCACGGCGGCGTCGTTCGTCACCGCCGTGGGCGACCAGGGGCTCCGCCCGGCGTAGGGTCCCGGATCCTCGTCTGCCGCGGTCGGTTCGTTGCCGGGTGCGCGTGGCCGGTGGCTGGTCGCGCAGTTCCCCGCGCCCCTGAAGGCATGCGCTGCGCGCAGCCTTCAGGGGCGCGGGGACGAGACCTCACCCCTCCCCGGGATACCGCACCCCCACAGCCCCCCGCACCCGGTCCAGGGTGCGCATCACGCCCAGGGAACCGTCCAGCGGCACCAGCGGGGACTCCGTGTCGCCCGCCCGCAGGCGGCCCATCACCTCGAGCGCCTCGTGCCGCATCGAGCCCCGGGGCCCGTCCCCCGGCGCCAGGGTGAACTCCTCGGGCTCCCGCCCGTCCCGGTGCAGCACGAACCGTTCCGGATGGAAGAACCCGTCGGGGACGTCGATCCGCCCCGCCGATCCCGTCACCGAGGCCGTCACCCCCGTACCGGCGTTGATCGCGCAGTGCAGCAGCCCCCGCGCCCCGTTCGCCCAGGACAGCAGCATCCCGGTCTGGAGGTCGACCCCCTCGTCCGACAGCTGCGCGGACGCGGTGACCTGCTCCGGCTCCCCGAGCAGCAGGTGCGCGAAGGACACGGGGTACACCCCGAGGTCGAGCAGCGCGCCGCCGCCCTGCGCGGGATCCCGCAGCCGGTGCGAGGGCGGGAAGGGCCCGGCGAGCCCGAAGTCGGCCTGGACGGTCCGCACCTCACCGATCGCGCCGTCGTCGACCAGCGCCTTCAGCCGCCGGATCAGCGGATGGCAGTACATCCACATGGCCTCCATCAGGAAGAGGCCCTTCGAACGCGCCAGCGAGACCAGCTCCCCGGCCTCCCGCGCGTTCAGGGCGAACGCCTTCTCGCACAGCACCGCACGCCCCGCCTCCAGACAGAGCCCGGCGGCCTGCCGGTGCGCCGAGTGCGGGGTCGCCACGTACACCACGTCGACCTCCTCGTCCGCCGCGAGCGAGGCCCAGTCGCCGTACGCCCGCCCGATCCCGAACCGCTCCGCGAACGCCTTCGCCGACGCGTCCGAGCGGGACGCCACCGCCACCACCTCGGCGTCCGGCAGATCGAGCAGATCCGCCGTGAACGACGCGGCGATGCCACCCGTCGCGAGAATTCCCCACCGCACACGCTCCGCTGCCATCTCTTGCCACCCCAGTTGGTCTCGACCACTCCACCGAGCTGAGAGCATAGGTAATCGCACGTACGGCCGGGAGGGAGTCAGGATGACGGACAGCGGAAGCAGAGTGGTGCGACGGGCCACGGAGCCGGTCGCCTCCCCAACCTCCGCACCGCGGGCGCCCGTTCGCGCCGGACGCACGAGTCTCCTCGTCACCCTGGTCCTGGGCGGCCTGACCGCCGTGCCGGCGCTGTCCATGGACATGTACCTCCCGGCGCTCCCGGAGGTCACCGACGTCCTGCACACCTCCGCCGCCACCGCCCAGCTGACCCTCACCGCGTGCCTGACCGGCATGGCGCTCGGGCAGCTGGTGGTCGGCCCGATGAGCGACCGGTGGGGCCGGCGGCGGCCGCTGCTCATCGGCCTGTTCGTGTACGTAGCCGCCACCGCGATCTGTGCGTTCGCCCCGAGCGCCGCCCTGCTCATCGCCTTCCGGCTGCTCCAGGGACTCGCCGGTTCGGCCGGGATCGTGATCGCCCGCGCCGTCGTCCGCGACCTCTACGACGGCGTCGCCATGGCCCGCTTCTTCTCCACCCTGATGCTGATCTCCGGCGTCGCCCCGATCGTCGCGCCCCTCATCGGCGGCCAGGTCCTGCGCGTCACCGACTGGCGCGGCGTCTTCGTCGTCCTCACCGTCATCGGCGTCGCCCTCACCGCGCTGGTGTGGAAGAGCCTGCCGGAGACCCTGGCGCCCGAGCGGCGGCACAGCGGCGGCGTCGGCGAGGCCCTGCGCACCATGCGCGGGCTGCTCGCGGACCGCGTCTTCGCCGGGTACATGATCGCGGGCGGCTTCGCGTTCGCCGCGCTGTTCGCGTACATCTCGGCGTCCCCCTTCGTCATCCAGGAGATCTACGGGGCGTCCCCGCAGACCTTCTCCCTCCTGTTCGGGCTGAACTCGATCGGCCTGATCGCCGTCGGGCAGCTCAACGGCAAGGTCCTCGTCGGCCGGGTCAACCTCGACAAGGTCCTCGCCGTCGGCCTCACCCTCATCGTCGCCGCCTCCGTCTTCCTGCTCCTCGTCGCGACCGGCACCTTCGGCAGCCCCGAGGAACTGGGCCTCGCGCCGGTCGCGACCGGCCTGTTCGTCCTCATGGCGTCGATGGCCCTCGCCACCCCGAACACCAACGCCCTCGCCCTGATGCGCACCCCGCACGCGGCCGGCTCCGCCTCCGCCCTGCTCGGGACGTCGTCGTTCCTGATCGGCGCGGTGGCATCGCCGCTGGTCGGCATCGCGGGGGAGCACACGGCCGTCCCGATGGCACTGGTCCAGCTCGGCGCAGGCCTTGCGGCGGCCCTCGCGTTCGTGGTGTTGTGCCGCCCCTGGCAGCGCACAGGGGAGGTGAGGGAGGTCTGAGCTCCCCACGACTGCGTCACGGCACACCCGAGCGGGCCGGCCTGGACGCCGGCCGGCTCGCCGCGCTCGTCCGCGAGGTGCGGCTCCTGCCCGAGGGCCCGCGCCCCTGGTGCGCGGGCGCCGTGCTGCTCGCCGGGCGCGGCCCCGTGATCGCCGCCGAGGCCGTCTGCGGCTGGGCGGTGCGCTACGCGGGGTACGACGCGGCGGCCGACCGCGGGGTCGAACTCCCGCCCGCCGCCCGTGTCCCGATGACCCTCGACACGGCCTTCGACCTGGCCTCGCTCACCAAGCTCTTCACCTCCATCGCCGCCGTGCAGCAGATCGAGCGCGGCACCCTCGGCATCGACGCCAGGGTCGGCGCCTACCTCCCCGAGTTCACGGGCGCCGCCCGGCACGGCATCACCGTCCGCCGGCTCCTCACCCACACCTCGGGCCTGCGCCCCGAACTCCCGCTGTACGACGCCCCGGACCGGCCCTCGCGGCTGGCCGCCCTGCGTGCCGAGGCCCCGTCCTCGCCGGTGGGGGAGTACCTCTACTCCGACCTGAACATGCTGCTGCTCCAGCACCTCCTGGAGCGGCTCACCGGGCGCCCGCTCGACGCCCTGATCCACGAGGGCATCACCCGCCCCCTCGGGATGACCGCCACCTCGTACGGGCCGCGGCTCGACGCCGCCGCCACCGAGGACCAGCGCCGCCCCTGGGCCAAGGCCGACCGGGGTCCGCTGCGCGGCGCGGTGCACGACGAGAACGCCTGGGCGCTCGGCGGCGTCGCGGGCCACGCCGGCCTCTTCTCCACCGCCCAGGACCTGGCCGTCCTGTGCCGTACGTTGCTGAACGGCGGCTCCTACGGCACCGCCCGCATCCTCGGCCCCGACTTCGTCGACCTGATGCTGCGCGCCCCGGGCCTCGGCTTCCGCGTCGACCAGCCCTGGTTCATGGGGGAGCTGGCGGGGCGGGGGGCCGCCGGCCATACCGGGTTCACGGGTACGTCGCTGGTCCTGGACCCGGTGACGGACACGTTCCTGGTGCTGCTGGCCAACACGGTCCATCCGCGCCGCCGCGCCCCGGACAGCGACCCCCGAGCCGCGGCGGCCACACATCTGGCCCGGGCCGTGGTCCCGCTGGGTTCGTCCGGCGGCTAGCCCGGGCGGTCCGGTTCGTCGCCGACCCCGCAGACGCGCCCCGTAAAATCACCGGGTGACCGCCGATACCCTCCACGCCGCCCTCGCCGCCCTCCTGGAAGGGCTCCCGCCGAGCCAGGCGAGCCGTGCCGTGGACCGGCTCATCGCGAACTACCGGGGCACCACCCCCACCGACGCCCCGATCCTGCGCGACCGCGCGGACGTCGCGGCGTACGCGGCCTACCGGATGCCGGCCACCTTCGAGGCGGTCCGTACCGCCCTGGACGCGCTGGCCGAGACGGCCGACTGGAAGCCCACCGGCCACCTCGACATCGGCGGCGGCACCGGCGCGGCGGTCTGGGCGGCGCGCGCGGTCTGGCCCGGCGCGCGCCCCACGACGGTCCTCGACTGGTCGGAGGCGGCGCTCGCCCTCGGCCGCGAACTCGCCGCTTCGGACCCCGAGTTGACGACGTCGGTGACCTGGGAACGGGCCCGCATCGGCGCGACGGCGGCCCCCGCGCAGGCGGACCTGGTCACCATCTCGTACGTCCTGAAGGAGCTGACGGAGGCCGACCGCGCGGCGGCGGTCGACGCGGCGGCCCGGGCGGCCACCGGCGCCGTGGTCGTGATCGAACCCGGCACCCCGGACGGCTACACCCGCGTCATCGAGGCCCGCGACCGCCTCATCGCGGCCGGCCTGCACATCGCGGCCCCCTGCCCGCACAGCGCGGCCTGCCCCATCGTCCCCGGCACGGACTGGTGCCACTTCTCGGCGCGGGTCAGCCGTTCCTCCCTGCACCGCCAGGTCAAGAGCGGCTCACTGCCGTACGAGGACGAGAAGTTCGCGTACGTGGCGGCAACGCGCTTTCCTCCGGAACCTGCGCGGGCCCGGGTGGTCCGGCGCCCCCAGATCCGCAAGGGGCAGGTGCTTCTCGACCTGTGCGAGGCGGAGGGGGCCCTGACCCGGACGACGGTGACGAAGAAGCACGGCGCGCGCTACAAGGAGGCCCGGGACGTGGACTGGGGCGATGCCTGGACGCCGGTCGACTGACGCGTTCTGCGCGCCCCCGAAGCGAGCGGAGCTCGCTGTCGGGGGCGCGCAGAACCGCGCGATCACCCCCACCGGCCCGCTGCCGGCGAACCAGGTCGTGTCCGAGCTAGACGCCCCGCAGCTCAAGCGTGCAGCACTTGACCGACCCGCCCCCCTTCAGCAGCTCACCCAGGTCCATCCCGACCGGCTCGAACCCCCGCTCCCTGAGCGGCTCGAACAACCCCACCGCGCCCTGCGGCAGCAGCACCCGCAGCCCGTCCGACACCGCGTTCAGGCCGAAGGCCACCGCGTCGGACTCGGCCACGACGAGCGCGTCCGGGAACATCCGCCGCAGCACCGCCCGGCTCCCGGCGGAGAACGCCTCCGGGTAGTACATGACCTCGTCGGCGGAGTCGTCCAGCACGGCGAGCGCCGTATCGAGGTGGTAGAAGCGCGGGTCGACGAGGTCGAGCCCGATCACCGGCCGCCCGAACACCTCCTGCGCCTCCCCGTGGGACAGCGGCGACGCCCGGAAGCCGCGCCCCGCGAGCACGTACGAGGCGGTGACGGCGAAATCGCCCTCGCCCTCGTTGACGTGCACGGGCTCGTGCACGTCCGCGTACCCGTGCGCCCGGAACCACTCCAGGTGCGCGACGGCCTCCAACTCCCGTTCGGGGTGGGCGAAGCGGGCCCCGAGGACGCGTCCGTCGATCACGGTCGCCCCGTTCGCGGCGAACACCATGTCGGGCAGTCCCGGCCGCGGGTCGAGCACCTCGACGGTGTGGCCGAACGCGCGGTACCGGTCGCGCAGGTCCTCCCACTGCGCGAGGGCGAGGGGGACGTCGACGGGTTTCGCCGGGTCCATCCACGGATTGATCGAGTACGTGACCTCGAAGTGTGCCGGTGGGCACATCAGGTAGCGCCGGGGTGTGGCGCGCCGTTCGGCGATGCGCGGATTACGCAATGAGGGCTCCTCACGACCGCAGGGCTGTTGTCGCCCATGGTGCGGCCGGAGGAGCCCTCCGGGCTGTGAACCGAACGGGTGGTTCACGCGGGTGCGGGGTCACGACGCGTCGTGCGAGCCGCGCCTCTCCTGCAGCTTGCGCAACAGCTCCCGCTTCTGCGCCACCGGATCGACGCCCCCGCCGACCTTCCCGCTCCGGCCGCCGCCGCGCAGCGCCTTGCGGGAGAGATGGTTGCGGGTGCCGCCGACGCCCAGCATGCCGCCTGCTCCGCCTCGGGTCATGGTGTGCTCCTCTTCCTCGGTAGGCATCACGATCACCATCGGCGAGACGTTTCGTCTCGCCTTACTGACGTGCTCCACTCTGAACGAGACGTATCGTCTTGTCAAGGGGTTACGAGACGGCACGTCTCGGTTCGCCCGCTGCTACATTCGAACCATGTCAGCCATGAAGACGCCCCCCGACAAGAAGGCGGCGCCCGACTCCGCCCGCCGCAGTGAACGCTCCCGCCGCGCGATCTACGACGCGGCCCTCGCCCTCGTCGGCGAGATCGGCTACCCCAGGACCACCATCGAGGGCATCGCCGCCCGCGCCGGTGTCGGCAAGCAGACGATCTACCGCTGGTGGGGCTCGAAGGCCGAGGTCCTCCTGGAGGCCTTCCTCGATCTCGGCGAACAGGCGGCGCGCGAGGCGGGCGGGAGCGACCGGTACGCCATCCCGGACACCGGCGACCTCGCCGCCGACCTGAAGACCGTGCTGCGGCTCACCGTCGACCAGCTCACGGACCCCCGGTTCGAGGCCCCGTCCCGTGCGCTGGCCGCCGAGGGCGTGGTCAACGAGCAGGTCGGCCGGAACTTCACGGAGAAGCTCCTCATGCCGTCGCTCCAGCTGTACGTCGACCGGGTGCGCGCCGCCCAGGAGGCCGGCCAGGTGCGCGCGGAGATCGACCCGCGCATCGCCCTCGAACTCTGGGTCTCACCCCTGGCCCAGCGCTGGCTCCAGTTCACCGGCCCGATCTCCCACGAGTACACGGACACCCTCGTCGACTACGCGCTCTACGGCATCGCGCCCCGCTGAGGCGTGCGGGCGAGCAGCCCCGGCGCGTCGGAGATGACCCCGTCGCAGCCGAGCCGCAGCACCCGGTCCCGGTCCCGCGGCGTGTTCACGGTGTGCGCCCACACCCGCGGCACCCCCGACCTCACCGCCCGTACGAGATCCGCGTCCCGCGCCCTGTGGTCCATGTCGAGCACGTCGACGTACGAGGCCCAGCGCTCGGGCCGGTCCTTCCTCATCTGCCGTGCGGAGCGCCAGAGTTGAGAGGTCAGGCCGAGCCGGTGGGCGCGCTTCGCGACGGCCGGGCGGTTGGAGTTGACCAGCACCGAACGGGTCAGGCCGCGCGCCCGGATCAGCCGCGCCAGCCGGTCGAGGCTGTCGGGGTCCTTGGCCTCCAGCATCAGCACGATGCGGCCGCCGAACCGGTCCAGCACCTCCGCGACCGTCGGCGGCCGCTCGGCGCGCCAGCTGCCCGGCAGCGACCCCGCCGGCCGCAGCCGCACCGCCTCCCAGCCCTGCCGGTCGAGGTCCCGGACCGGCCCCGTCGAGGACGTCGTGCGCTCCAGTGCCGCGTCGTGCATCACGACGAGGGTGCCGTCGCGCAGCATCCGCGTATCGAAGTCGAGGACCTGCGCGGTGCCCCGCGCGTACGCCGCCTCGAGCCCCGACATGCTGTTCTCCGGGACTTCCAGGGAGCCGCCGCGGTGGGCCGTGTACGTGACGCGCGGCAGGGTGTCGACGGTGAGCGGGCCGCTGCCCCACTCCAGAGGAGGGGCGAAGGCCAGGCCGGTGAGGGAGAGCAGACCGACGAGAGTGACGACCGGCACTGCCCTGTGGGCCGAGGTGACCATGGCGATCATGCCGACCAAGGTAGAGCCACAAATGCCCACAATTCCGGCAATGACACCTCATGGTGGCGCCCCCGATACCCCCGGATGTGGACTGTGGCCACCCGAGGCGCAGGATGGTGGGACCATGTTGGTCCGGGATTCATCCGGTACTCGTAGGCGGCGTATGTCGACGTGTTCGGCACGAGCGACGGTGAGGGGATAGATGGGCACGGAGCGGAGCGGACGGTACGGCCTGGGACGGATCTCCCAATGGCTGAAGGGTGCCCGGGGCCCGAAGGAGTCCGCGGCCGACACCGACCGTGAGTCCCTGCTGCTGGCGGCCGCCGACGCCGGACTGCCCCTCGCCCCGGCCGCGTACCCCGCCGACTACCGATGTTCGTGCAACCGCATCGGCTGCCCGACGCCCGGCCGGCACCCGGTCTCCTTCGCCTGGCAGACCCAGTCGACGACGGACCGCGGGCAGATCGAGCGCTGGGCCAGGCACCAGCCGCTGGCCAACTTCATCACCGCGACCGGCATGGTCCACGACGTCCTCGACGTCCCGACCGAGGCCGGTCAGGAAGCCCTCGACCGCCTGCTCTCCTCCGGCGTCGAGGTCGGCCCGGTCGCCCTCTCCGGCGACGACCGCATGCTCTTCTTCACGGCGACGCGCGGCACGCCGGAGGACGAGGACGAGTGGTGGCCCTGCGAGCTGGACTGCCACCCCGAGACGATGGACGAACACCCCGGCATGCGCTGGCACTGCCGCGGCAGCTACGTCCTGATCCCCCCGGCCCGCCTCCCCGCCGACCAGGACGTCCGCTGGCTCCGCGGCCCGGAACACCCGCTCCCGGACCCGCTGACCCTGCTGGAGCCCCTGACGGACGCCTGCGCGCGCTACGCGGGAGCGGAGCCGGACTACACCTCGGCCTGGCCCTAGGCGGGCCGGGCCTCACCGGCGGGCCGGAGGCTCAGGAGCCCTCGGCCGACGTGATCCCCTCGACCCGGGCCACCACGTCCACCCCGCCCGTGCCGGAACCCTTCAGGGGGTCCAGCGCGGCCTGGTTCGACACGTACCCGTACGTCGCGGCCTGCTTCGCGTCCCCCGTCATCAGCGCCTTCACGCTCGGATTGATCGAGGGCAGATCGCTTCCCGGGGACGCGGTCTGCTTCTCGTACCGCCGCGTCGCGAAGAACACGAGCGCCCCGCCGTCCGCGGTGCGCAGCGCGACGGGCGCGTAGTCACCGGACGACAGCGGCTCGTCGATGTACTGCGTGACGAGACCGGGCCGCGTCTCGTTCTTCTTCCGGGTGGCCCGCCACTGCGTGGTGTGCAGGCCGTCGGCGAACGCGTCGCTCGCGCTGTTCTTCGGGTTCAGATAGTCCGCGTACGTCCGGCTCATCGCTTCGGGCCGCATCGCGAACTTCGTGGAGCCGGCGTCGACGGCCTCGCCGTAACCGTCCTTGTCCGTCTTGAACTCCGGCACCTTGCCGTCGCGGAACAGCGTCAGGTACGACACCGCCCACGGCTCGCTCTCGGCGTCGCGGGTGAAGACCATCACCCAGCGGTAGCCGGGGAGCCGGTTGTTGTCGGTGTCGGCGACGAACCAGCGCGGCCAGCCCGCCTTCTTGGGGATGGTGAACTTGGCGTCGGTGAGCTTCAGCGGCTTGTAGTTCCCGTTGCCGTCCGGGTCGAGCTTGCGCGCCGACTTCAGCTTCGCCGCGTCGATGGCGGCCAGCGCCCCGGTGACGTGGTTCGCGTCGGCCGTGCGGTCGTACGACTTCTCGGCCTTCCCGTACGCGGTGACGAAGGCGTCCAGAGCGCGCGCGGCCTCGGCCTTCCCCGTCGTCGGGACGACCTCCAGCTCCCCGTGCACGGTCACGCATCCGCTCGCCGTGAGGGACAGCACCACCGCCGCTGCCGCCGTCGCGGCGGGTCTGCCGAGCCTGTTCATGACCTTGCTCATGACGTTGACTTCACCTTCCCCTTCCCGGGGGCGAACCCTACCGGGAAGCGGGGGCCCGCTCTGCCCCGGCCCTGCGGGAGAGCAGGCCGGGCGGCAGCAGGAACAGCGTCAGCGTCGGCACCAAGTACAGGCACCAGACGGCGACTTGGAGCACCGTCGGGTCGGGCTGGAAGTTGAGGACGCCCTTGAGCAGGGTGCCCAGCCAGCCGTCGGGGGCGATCGTCGAGCTGATGTCGAAGGCCAGGTTGTTGAGGCCGCCGATGAAGTCGGCCTCCTGGAGGTCGTGGACGCCGTACGCGAGCACCCCCGCGGCCACGACGACCAGCATGCCGCCGGTCCACGTGAAGAACCTCGCCAGGTTGATGCGCAGCGCGCCCCGGTAGAACAGCCAGCCGAGGACCACCGCCGTGGCGAGGCCGAGCAGCGCGCCGATCACCGGCTCCGTCGTGCCGTCGCTCGTGGCGTGCACCGCCGTCCACACGAACAGCGACGTCTCCAGCCCCTCCCGGCCCACCGCCAGGAACGCGGTGACGACCAGCGCCACCGTGCCCATGCGCAGCGCGTCGTCCAGCTTGTCGTGCAGCTCCGTCTTCAGATGGCGGGCGGTGCGCCGCATCCAGAACACCATCCACGTCACCAGGCCCACGGCGACGATCGACAGCGAACCGCCGAGCGCCTCCTGCGCCTTGAACGTCATCTCCTGCGAGCCGAACTCCAGACCCGCGCCGAACCCGAGCGCCACGAGCACGGCGGCCGCGACGCCCAGCCACACCGGCTTCAGCGCGTCCCGGCGGTCCGTCTTCACCAGGTAGGCGACGAGGATGCAGACGATCAGGCTGGCCTCCAGCCCCTCACGCAGCCCGATCAGATAGTTCGCGAACATCCCTCACACACCCTTCGCCTCGAAGAGGCCGCGGCCCCACCAGTCGCTCCCGTCCCGCACCCCCGGCGGCACCGCGAACACCGCGGAACCCACGTGCTGGATGTACTCGTTGAGCGCGTCGCTCCCCGCCAGGCTCCGCTGCACCGGGATGAACCCCTCGCGCACGTCCTTCTGGTACGCGAGGAAGAACAGCCCGGCGTCGAGCCGCCCGAGGCCGTCCGTGCCGTCGGTGAAGGAGTAGCCGCGGCGCAGGATCGTCGCCCCGTCGTTGGAGTCCGGGTGCGCGAGCCGCACGTGCGCGTCCGGCTTCATCGCCTTGAGGAACGGCTCGTCGCGCTCCTTCGCCTTGCCGACCGGGGCGCCCTCGCCCTTGTCCCGGCCGAAGACGTCCTCCTGCTCCTGCAGCGAGGTGCGGTCCCAGGTCTCGATGTTCATGCGGATGCGGCGGGCCACGAGGTACGAGCCGCCCTTCATCCATCCGGCGTCGCTCACCCACACATGCCGGTCGAGGGCGGCGGTGTCCGTCCCCGCGACATTGCGGGTGCCGTCCTTGAAACCCATGAGGTTACGAGGCGTCTGCGCGTCCGGCGTCGTCGACGACGTCTTGCCGAAGCCGAGCTGCGACCAGCGGATGGCGACCTTCCCGAAGCCGATCCGGGCGAGGTTGCGGATCGCGTGCACCGCGACCTGCGGGTCGTCGGCGCAGGCCTGGACGCACAGGTCGCCGCCGCTGCGCGTCCGGTCGAGGTTGTCGCCGGGGAACTTCGGCAGCTCCACGAGGGCCGCGGGCCGCCGCCCGGCTATCCCGAACGCCTTCCCGTACTTGTCGAAGAGCGAGGGCCCGAAGCCGATCGTCAGCGTGAGCCGCGACGGCTTGAGGCCGAGCGCCTCACCGGTGTCGTCCGGCGGCGCCTCGGCGAGTCCGCCGTACGCGCCCTCGCCGACCGCCCGCCCCTCGGTCATCAGGGCGGCCGCCTTCGTCCAGTCCTTCAGCAGCTGGACGAACTCCGCGCGGTCCTCCGTCTTCACGTCGAACGCCGCGAAGTGCAGCCGGTCCTGGACGGCCGTGGCGATACCGGCCTGGTGCGCGCCGTGGAAGGGCACGGCGCCGCCCGACTCGGCGGTCGGCCGCATGCCTTCGCCGCTTTTGTCGTCGGAGCGGGCCAGGGCGACGGCGCCGCCCGCGGCCGCGGCCCCGAGCGCGAGCCCGGCACCACCGACCGCGAGCAGGGAACGCCGGGACGGGGTGGGTGAGTTGTCCGTCATGGCAGGTTCCTCGGTGTTCTTCTCGTTCACCGCGGGACTACTTCACGACCGCGGCGGCCAGCTTCGACAGCGGCTCGGCGAGCGCGTTGACGCCGTCGGACAGCTCCTTGCGGTCCGCCTTGCCGACCTTGTCGTAGGACGTGAAGTCGTACGAGTCCTTGTCGTCGCGGTACTTGTCGAGGAGGGCGTCCAGCGCCGCGAACTGCCGGTCGAGCTCCTTGGCGAGCGCCGCGTCGTTCTCGGAGGCGACCGGCTTCAGCAGCGCGTACGCCTTCTCCGCGCCCTCGACGTTGGCCTTGAAGTCGACCAGGTCGGTGTGCGAGTAGCGCTCCTCCTCGCCGGTGACCTTGCCGGTGGCGACCTCGTCGAGGAGCTCCTTGGCGCCGTTGGCCATGGAGGTGGGCGTGATCACGGCCTTGCCGACGCGCTGCTGCCAGTCGGTGAGGTCGGCGTCCAGCTGGTCGGCGAGCTTCTTCTCGCCCGCGCCGAGCTTCCCGTCCTTCCACAGCGCCTTCTCCAGTCGGTGCCAGCCGGTCCACTTCTGGCCCTCTTCGAGGCCGTCGGCGCGCACGTCGACCTTCGGGTCGATGTCACCGAACGACTCGGCGACCGGCTCGGTCCGCTCCCAGCCGATGCGCGAGGTCGCGTACGCCTTCTTGGCGGCCTCGACGTCGCCGGCGCGCACGGCGTCCGTGAAGGTCTTCACCTTCGGCAGCGTCTCGTCGGCCTGCGCCTGCGCGTAGCCCCGGTACTCGGCGACGGCCTTGTCCAGGCGCGGGTCGCGCTGGGCGGCCGCCTTGCCGCCGGTGACCTTCACGTCCTGGCGGTGGCCCTTGCCCTTCATGCCGGGTATGCAGGCGATGCGGTAGTCGCCGCTCTTCACCTCGGCGGTGAGGGTGTGCTTGGTGCCCGGGCCGATGTTCTCGCGCTCGGAGACGATGCGGTCGTCCGGGAAGAGGATCTCCACCTCGGTGACCCGCGATCCCTTGTTCTCCACCGCCAGCTCGACGTGCCCGGAGGGGAATTCGGTCTTCGACACCTTGCAGCTGTCGTCGGTGGCGGTCACCTTGATCGCGCCGGGGCCGCCGCTCTTGGCGTCGCTCTTCTCGGTGCAGCCCGTGACAGCGGTCAGGGCCGCCACCGCGGCGACGGCGGTGGCGACGGGGAGTCGGAGGACGGCTCGCATACGGGCTCCAAGGGACGTACAGAAAGCGCACAGCTTCTACTAAGGCGGACCTAACTTATATGAGCCTTGCCTTAGTGCCACCCCATGGAGGGTCAAGGACTGGTCAAGTGGAGCGTGTCGCGTGGTTCACTGCCGACATGAGTGAGTACGACGACTGCGACGTGCTGGCGGTGTTCTGCGGCCCCGACGGCCGGCACGGCAACGAACTCGGGGTCGTGCGCGACGGCTCGCGCATGCCCGGCCGGGACGAGCGGCAGGCCCTCGCGGCCAAGGTGGGCTTCAGCGAGACGGTGTTCGTCGACGACCCCGAGCGCGGCGTCATCGACATCTACACGCCGTCGACCCGGCTGCCGTTCGCCGGGTACCCGTGCGTCGGCGCCGCCTGGCTGCTCGACGTACCGGAACTGGTCGTGCCCGCCGGTGTCGTCGGGGCGCGCCTGGACGGGGAGTTCAGCTGGATCGAGGCGCGCGCGGAGTGGGCGCCGCCGCGCACGCTGCGCCAGTACGGCTCGGCCGCCGAGATCGACGCGCTGCCGGTGCCCCCGGAGGGGGAGTGGATCTACGCCTGGGCCTGGGAGGACGAGGCCGCGGGCCGGGTGCGGGCCCGGGGCTTCCCGGGGCGCGGCGACGGCGTGGTGGAGGACGAGGCGACGGGGGCCGCGGCGCTGCTGCTCACCGCGGAGCTGGGGCGGGCGCTCAACATCCGGCAGGGCCGCGGCTCGCAGATGCTGACGGCCCCGCAGCCGGGGGACCTGATCGAGGTGGGCGGCCGGGTCCGGCTCGGTTCGGCGAGATCAGGCCCCTCCGGCGATTGAGGCGCGGGGTCCGGGGCGGAGTCCCGTGACGGTGCGCCCTACGCGGCGGTCGGGAACTCCTCGCCCAGTGCCTGGAACACCCCGGTGTTCAGGGAGAACGCCCGCTTGCACTCCGCGATCACCCGCTGCTGCTCGAGCTCGTCCACGCCGATCGCGTCGAGCAGCTCGCGGTAGCCCCGCTTGAACGCCGCCGGGTTCCCGACCTGCTCGAACACGTAGAACCGCACCCCGTCGCCCTTGCGCGCGAAGCCCCACGTCTTCTCCGCCCTGTCGCGGATGATCTGGCCGCCCGAGAGATCGCCCAGGTAACGGGTGTAGTGGTGCGCCACATAACCGGCCGGCCAGGTCCGCGCGCACTCCTCGACGCGGGCCGCGTACGCCGCGGTCGCCGGCAGGGCCGAGACCGTCTCCCGCCAGCCGGCGCCCCGCAGATGCGCGAGGTCGCGCTCCAGCTCGGGCACGCGCAGCAGCTCGGTCCGGACGAACGGGCCCGCGACCGGGTCGCTCGCGAGCCGCTCTGTGCCGCCCTCGAGTGCCTTGTAGACGAACCACAGTTGCTCCGTGTACCGCGCGTACGCGTCCACCCCGAGCGCCCCGCCGAGCAGGTCGCTCATGAACGTCGACGTCTCCGCCTCGGTGTGCTGCTCGTGCGAGGCGGTGCGGATCAGAGTGGAGAACGAGGTGTCCATAAGACCTCCGCGGACGGGGTTTGGATAGGTTAGCCTAACCTAAGATATCAGCTTTCCCGACAGGCTGTCGGTAAAAAAGGTACCCGTCTTCCGGGGCAAGGGAACGTGAACGGCAAAGCCCGCCCCGAAAGGGGCGGGCTCGTGCGACGGGCGGGTCGGCTACGGCAGGGTCAGGATCTCTGTGCCGGTCTCCGTGACCACCATGGTGTGCTCGAACTGGGCCGTGCGCCTGCGGTCCTTGGTGACCACGGTCCAGCCGTCGTCCCACATGTCGTAGTCGTGCGTGCCGAGCGTCAGCATCGGCTCGATCGTGAACGTCATGCCGGGCTGGATCACGGTCGTCGCGTGCGGGCTGTCGTAGTGCGGGATGATCAGGCCGCTGTGGAACGACGAGTTGATGCCGTGCCCGGTGAAGTCGCGCACCACCCCGTACCCGAACCGCTTCGCGTACGACTCGATGACCCGGCCGATGATGTTGATCTGGCGGCCCGGCTTCACGGCCTTGATCGCGCGGTCCAGGGACTCCCGGGTCCGCTCCACCAGCAGCCGCGACTCCTCGTCCACGTCCCCCACCAGGTACGTGGCGTTGTTGTCGCCGTGCACACCGCCGATGTACGCCGTCACGTCCAGGTTGATGATGTCGCCGTCGCGCAGCACCGTGGAGTCCGGGATGCCGTGGCAGATGACCTCGTTGACGCTCGTGCACAGCGACTTGGGGAAGCCGCGGTAGCCCAGCGTCGAGGGGTAGGCGCCGTGGTCGCACATGTACTCGTGCGCGATCCGGTCCAGCTCGTCGGTGGTGACGCCCGGCGCGATCGCCTTCGCCGCCTCGGCCATCGCCCGCGCGGCGATCCGCCCGGCGGTCCGCATCGCGTCGACCGTCTCCGGGGTCTGCACCTCGGGGCCCTTGTACGGGGTCGGCGCGGGCTTGCCGACGTACTCGGGGCGCCGGATGTTCCCGGGCACGGAACGGGTGGGGGAGATCTCCCCGGGTACGAGGAGCGACGACTGCGACTGGCCAGACATGTCAGCGAGTGTAACGAGCGTGACTGGGGGACCATGGCCCTGAGCGCTCAGAGGAGAGGAGTCGGGATGGCCCTGTTCAAGAAGCGGACCGCGGGCAAGCCGGGCGAATGGTTCTACTGCCTGGAGCACAAGAAGGTCGAGGAGGGCCCCGAGTGCCCCGCCAAGGACCGGTTCGGCCCGTACGCGTCCCGCGAGGAGGCGCAGCACGCGATGGACACCGCGCGGGAGCGGAACCTGGAGTGGGAGAACGACCCGAAGTGGCATGACGCCGCCAAGCGCGGGGAGGACGGCGACCAGTCGCCGTAGGCGAGACCCGCCACGACGAGACCCGCACCGGCGACGCGTCCGAAGGTCACCACCTGGCCGGTGGCGGGGCCGTCAGCTGGTCCGCCAGCCGCGACAGGCGGTCCCGGAACCGCCTGCGTCCCCGCGGCAGCGGCACCGCGTTCTCTCCGGCCGCCGCGCTGACCAGGTGCTGCACGGTGTCGAGGTCGAGGTCCGTGTCGCCGGGCACGGTCAGCGCGTCGTGGGCCATGGAGCGCAGGTCGGTGTTGGCGACCGTCCCGGCGTCGAGGGCGAGGACCGTGGCCCCGGCCCGGCGGGCGTCGTGGACGTGTTCGAGCAGCGGTGCGCCCACCGCGTCCGGGGTCACCACCAGCAGCGTCTCGCCGCGCCGCGCCGCCGCCAACCGGCCCAGACCGACGGCGAGATGGGCCGGGTCGTCGGGACGTGCCGCGTGCCGCACCAGGGTCGGCGACAGCTCCGGCGTGCCGGACCAGGCCGCCTCGTCGACCAGGTGCGCGGCCAGGTGCCAGGGCTCGTACTCCTCGGTGCCGACCAGCAGCAGCCCGCCACCGTGCGCGGCCACCGAGGAGCGCAGCGCCCCGGCGAAGCGACGGGTGGCCGCGGGCCACTCGGTTCCGGCGAGGACCTCACGCAGCAGCGCTACTCGTACGGCGTCCATGGGGGTGCATGCTGCCTCAAGGGGCCTGATCGGGGCGGGGGTTCGCGGGAAGACCGCCCGTACGGGTCGACTCGCGACGGCCGCGACGGCACCGGCCTCGTGCCGTGATCGTCGGCGGCCCGCTCCGCCGACCGTACGGCTGAGTAAGGTCGCTCCATGACCTCTACGACCTCTTCCGAAAGCACCCAGAAGGCCCCCGCCAAGGACCCCTGGGACCTGCCCGACGTCTCCGGACTCGTCGTCGGCGTGCTCGGCGGCACCGGACCGCAGGGCAAGGGCCTCGCCTACCGGTTCGCCCGCGCCGGCCAGAAGGTGATCCTCGGCTCGCGCGCCGCGGAGCGCGCACAGGCCGCCGCGGACGAACTCAACCAGGGCGGCCTCGGCATCGAGGGCGCCGACAACGCCGAGTGCGCGCGGCGCAGCGACATCGTGATCGTCGCCGTGCCGTGGGACGGGCACGGCGCCACCCTCGAAGCGCTGCGCGAGGACCTCGCCGGCAAGCTGGTCGTGGACTGCGTCAACCCGCTCGGCTTCGACAAGAAGGGCGCCTACGCCCTGAAGCCGGAGGAGGGGAGCGCCGCCGAGCAGGCCGCGGCGCTGCTGCCCGACTCCCGGGTCACCGCCGCCTTCCACCACCTGTCCGCCGTGCTGCTCGCCGACCCGGAGATCGACGAGATCGACACGGACGTGATGGTGCTCGGCGAGGCGCGGGCGGACACGGACGTGGTGCAGGCGCTGGCCGGCCGCATCCCCGGCATGCGCGGCGTCTTCGCGGGCCGGCTCAGGAACGCCCACCAGGTGGAGTCCCTGGTCGCCAACCTGATCTCGACCAACCGCCGCTACAAGGCGCACGCCGGGCTGCGCGTCACGGACGTATAAACGTCAACCGGTACGTTCGGGGCGCCTTCAGGCGTCAGCGGGGCATGGGGGACACTGGTCGCGAACACCAGCCGTGTATTGGAGCCGACCCCATGCCCCGCATCGCACTCTTCGCCCTCGTCGTCTGCGTCCTCGCCGCCGTGGCCGCCGTGGTGTCCTTCGTCGAGGGCAGCTTCCTCGGGATCGTGTGGGTGCTGATCGCGGGCATCACGTCGAACATGACGTGGTTCTACTTCCGCAAGGCCAAGGCCGAGAAGGCCGGCGGCACCGCACCCACCGCCTGACTCAGGCCTGCTCCTTCCCGCCCTTGGCGAGGTCCTTCAGGTCGACGGTCTCGTCGGCCGGCGGCTCCTGCGGGCGGACCGGCTTGCCGTAGTCGCTGAAGGTGGCCGTGTTGGGCGCCTTGCCGCCCGTCGTCGTGGCGCGCAGGATGTACGGCTTGCCCTCGGCGGCCACATAGAGCGCGAGGCTCTCACCGGCGGCGGTCTTCTTCGTCAGTCTGATCGCCTTCGTGCCGTCGACGGTGGTCGTCGCCCCCTTCTTCATGCCGGTGCGCTCCGACTTGTCCTCGTCCATCGAGGCCACGAGCCCCTGCTTGTCGCACAGGCCCTGCGTCATCGCGTCGTCGGCCGGGGCCTTCACCCACTTGCCCTGAAGCTTCGACACGACCTTGTCGCCGCCGGGCTGCCCCTTGAGGGCCGTACGCCAGTACCGCTCGTCGCCCCGCAGGTACAGCGTGCCGTTCGTGTGCCGGACGTCGGCCCGCGCGCCGTCCGCCCCAATGGTGCCGTCGCAGTTCTTGTCCTGGTCCACCGAGAGGTCGACGGTGACGGCGGAGCCGCCCTCCGCCTGCCGCACGGTGCCCTTCAGGTGCATCGAGTCGGCGCCCTTCGTGGCCTTGACCGCGTCGGCGGCGATCCGGTCGGCGCTCTTGCCGGCGAACGGGTCGTCCGAGCCCGATCCCGACTCCTTGTCGCTGCCGCAGGCCGCGAGGGTCAGGGCCGCCGAGAGTCCCACGAGCGCCGTCGCCGTTCTGCTGGTGCGCTGCACGTCTTCTCCCACCTGTCGAGGGTGCGGTACGGAGAAGATCGGGTGCCCGTATGTCCGTTCATGTCACCGGAAGGCCGTTATCCACTTTTCCCGGGCCTCCCGGGCGTACTCACTGCGTGACGACGGGGATGTCGGGCGTGCCCTGCCAGAAGCGGTAGAACTGCTGTCCGTAGTACGTGTCCCACTCGTTCACCCCGAGCGCCCGCAGCAGCGCGTCGACCACGTCGAAGAACACCTGGTTCACCGACGGGATCCACAGCAGCCCGAAGACCGCGAGCAGCCCGAACTGCGCGAACGGCTCCACCTGGCGCTTCACCTTGTACGAGAGCCAGGGCTCGATCACCCCGTACCCGTCCAGGCCCGGTACGGGAAGGAAGTTGAGGATCGCCGCCGTCACCTGGAGCATCGCGAGGAAGGCGAGCGCGTACCGGAAGGTGTCCGGCACCCCGTCCATCGCGCCCAGCCAGAACGGCGCCGTGCACACGACCGCGAACAGCACGTTCGTCAGCGGCCCCGCCGCCGAGATCAGGCTGTGCTTCCAGCGGCCCTGGATACGGCCCCGCTCGATGAAGACGGCGCCACCGGGCAGGCCGATCCCGCCCATGATCACGAAGAGGACGGGCAGCACGATGCTCAGCAGAGCGTGTGAATAGGCGAGAGGGTTCAGCGTCAGGTAGCCCTTCGCGCCGACGGTGATGTCACCGCTGTGCAGGGCTGTACGCGCGTGCGCGTACTCGTGCAGACAGAGCGAGACGATCCAGGCCGCCGTGACGAAGAGGAAGACCGCGAAGCCCGGCTGTTCGGCGAAGCCCGTCCACACCGCCCAGCCCGAGACGGCCGTGATCGCGGCGATGCCGAGGAAGACGGGGCTGATCCTGCTGTCGCCGCGTCGTGATGTGGCCGTGGTCATGGAGTGGGACTCCCGGAGTGCTGGTCGAATGGCGTCAATGAACGTACCCGCCCTGTGCGGGAAACGTGTCGCGCGGGCGCGGGAGTTCCGGACAGGGCGGAAGCTGTGGACTCTACGGCGACACCGCCGGCGGAGGCCGTGGCGGCGCTCGGAGCGACACGGGGACATGGCTTCGTCGAGAGGCAGGGACAATGGGCCGGTGCGCTACCGCATTCTCGGCACCACTCAGGCACTCCACGACGACGGCACGGCCGTCCCCGTCGGCGGGGCGCGGCTGCGTGCCCTGCTCACCGTGCTCGCGCTGCGGCCCGGCCGGCCGGTGCCGGTGGCGGTGCTCGTCGACGAGGTGTGGGGCGCCGAGCCGCCCGCCGACGCGCCGGGCGCGTTGCAGGCGCTGGTGGGGCGGCTGCGGCGGGCCCTCGGCGCGGCGGNGATCGCCTCCGACGAGGGCGGCTACCGGCTCGCGGTCGCGGCGGACGACGTCGACCTGTTCCGGTTCGAGCGGCTCACCGCCGACGGGGCCCGGGCCTTCGCCGACGGCAACCCGGCCAAGGCGGCCGACCTGCTCGACGACGCGCTCGCGCTGTGGCACGGTCCCGCCCTCGCCGACCTGCCCGACCGGGTGAGCGAGGCCGCCCGCTGGGACGCCCGCCACCTGGACGCCCGCCGCACCCGCCTCGCCGCCTGCCTGGCGCTCGGCCGGGCCGAGGAGGCGCTGCCCGAACTGACCGCTCTGTGCGACGCGTACGCCCTGGACGAACCGCTGCAGGCGCTGCGGCTGCGGGCCCTGCGCGACGCGGGCCGCACGGCCGAGGCGCTCGCCGCGTACGACGAGATCCGGCGCGTCCTCGCCGACCGCCTGGGCGCGGATCCCGGCCCCGAACTGCGGGCGCTGTACGGGGAGTTGCTGGATCCGGCACCGGTCGGCCGGCCCGGCCCCGCCCCCGCATCGGGCAGTGCGCGAGCGCTTCCGGACGGCGGCACGCACGGCCCGGCGCGGACCGCCCCGCCCGGCGGGAGCACCGCGTCCCCGGCCGAACCTCCCGCCCCCGGCAACCTCCGCGCCCGCCTCACCTCCTTCGTGGGCCGCGCCGCCGACATCGACGCCATCCGCGACGACCTCACCCGCGTCCGGCTGCTGACCCTGCTCGGCCCGGGCGGCGCGGGCAAGACCCGGCTGTCCCAGGAAGCCGCGGAGGGCCTCGGCGCGACCACCGCGCCGGACGGCGTCTGGCTCGTCGAGCTCGCCCCGGTGAGCGACCCGTCCGCCGTGCCGGAGGCGGTCGTGAGCGCACTCGGCGCCCGCGAGACCGTGCTGCGCGGCGCCGGCGCCGAGGAACTGCGCGTCGCCGGTGAACGCCAGGGCGACGACCCGCTGGTGCGTCTCGTGGAGCACTGCGCCGACCGGCACATGGTCGTCGTCCTCGACAACTGCGAGCACGTCGTCGAGGCCGCGGCCGCCCTCGCCGAGCACCTCCTGGCCCGCTGCCCCGGGCTCACGGTGCTGGCCACCAGCCGCGAACCCCTCGGTGTGCCGGGGGAGTTGCTGTACCCCGTGGAGCCGCTCCCGGAGCCGTACGCCCTGCGCCTGTTCGGCGAGCGCGGCGCCACCGTGCGCCCCGGGTTCACCGTCGACCAGTCGGAGGAGGTCGCGGCGGCGGTCGCCGAGATCTGCCGTCGCCTCGACGGACTGCCGCTCGCCATCGAGCTCGCCGCGGCCCGCCTGCGGATGCTCACCCCGCGGCAGATCGCCGACCGCCTCGACGACCGGTTCCGGCTGCTGACCTCCGGCGCCCGCACCGCCCTGCCCCGGCAGCAGACCCTGCGCGCCGTCGTCGACTGGTCCTGGGACCTGCTCGACGCGCCCGAGCGCACCGTCCTCGCCCGGCTGTCCGTGTTCAGCGGCGGCTGCGACCTGACCGCCGCCGAGGAGGTCTGCGGACCCGAGGCGATGGACGTCCTGTCCTCCCTCGTCGACAAGTCGCTCGTGGTCGCCGTCCCCGACGACAGCGGCGAGATGCGCTACCGCCTCCTGGAGACCGTCGCCGAGTACGCGGGCGACCGGCTGGACGAGGCCGCCGACCGGACCGCCGCCGAGCGCGCCCACCTCACGTACTACCGCGAACTCGCCCGCGCCACCGACCCGTTGCTGCGCGGTGCGGGCCAGCGCGCGGCCATCGCCCGGATCGAGCGCGACTACGAGAACCTGCGCACCGCCCTGCGCCGCGCGGCCGCCGCCCGCGACGAGCAGGAGATGCTCAGCCTGACGCTCTCCCTGCTGTGGTTCTGGATGATGCGCGACCTGCGCACCGACGCCCGGACCTGGACCATGGAGGCGGCGGCGCTCGGCCCCGACCCGTTCGGCCCGGACGCGCGCCCCGCACCGCCGCTGTACCAGCGCTGCACCGACGTCCCGCCGCCGCTCACCGGCGACCTCCTCGACCAGGCCCGCCGCGAGGTGCACCTGACGCGGCTCGGCTACATGGACATGGAGCTGGAGGTGTGGCAGGGCGAGGAGGGGCAGGCCCGGCTGCGCACGATCGTGGACACCCTCCGCGCCGACCTGCCCCAGTCCTGCCGCCCCCCGGGACACCTCTGGTACTTCGCGGTCCTGATGTCGGGCCAGGGCGAGCGGATGGAGGAGCTGAGCGACGAGACGGTACGCACCTGCCGCGCCCTCGGCTACGAGTGGGAGCTCGCGCACATGCTGCACCTGCGCGCCAACCTGCGGGCCAACCGCATCGAGACGGCCGAGGCCGGGCTCGCCGACGCCGACGAGTCGCTGGCCCTGTTCACCCGGCTCGGCGACGACTGGGGGATGGCCGAGGCGCTGTCGGTGCGCGGCGAGGCGCACGAGAAGCTGGGCCGTTTCGACGCGGCCGCGGCCGACTTCACCCGGGCCCAGGAGGTCGCCGAGGAGGTGGGCGCGCACGCCCAGGTCGCGATCCTGTCGGTACGGCTCGGCAACGTGCTCATCGAGCAGGGCGAGGGGGAGCGCGGCGAACAGATGCTGCGCGACACCCTCGACCCGGCCCGCAAGTTCCACAACGAGGCGTGGCCGGCGGCCCGGATGTTCCTGGTCACCCGGCTCGCCTCGACGGGCCGGACCGAGGAGGCGCGCGAGCTCCTGGCGCTGCTGCGCACCGAGTTCAAGGTCGCGGAGGTGCTCTTCTTCCGGGCCGTGCTGCTCGGCCTGGAGGGGATGCTCGACGCGATGGAGGGGTGTGCGGACCTCGCGCTCGAGAAGGCCGAGGAAGCGCTCGGTGTCGCCGACGACCCGTTGGCGGCGATGCTCGAACCGCACCTGGCGGCCCTCCACCTGCTCACCGCGGCGAACGCGCTGACGCTGCGCGCCGGCGCCGGCGACGCGGCGACGGCCGCCCGGCTGATCGGCGCGTCGGACGCCTCGCTGCCGCCCGGGCACGTGCGCAACGTCATGGAGCGGGAGTGGCGGGAGCGGGCCGAGCGCGCCGCACGCGCGGCGCTGGGCGACGACGGCTACGTACGGGAGAACGCCGAGGGCGGTGGCCTCTCCGTGGAGAAGGCCACCGCCCTGCTGCGACGCGAGTCGACGGACTGACGTACGGCTGCGGTCAGCTCGTGTCAGCTCTTGCTGGTGAACTTGCGGATCGCCACCGGCGCCATGACCGCGGTCAGCAGCGCCGTCCAGCCGAGGGTCACCCACAGGTCGTGGGCGACCGGGCCGCCGGTCATCAGCGCGCGGCAGGTGTCGGCCAGCGCCGAGATCGGGTTCCAGTTCGTGAAGGCCTGCAGCCAGCCCGGCATGGACTGGGTCGGCGCGAAGATCGACGAGCCGAACTGCAGCGGCATCATCACCAGGAAGCCCATGGCCTGCACGGCCTGCGCGCTCTTCATGGTCACGCCGAGCACCAGGAAGATCCACATCAGGGACGAGCCGAACAGCGCGGTCAGGCCGATCGCGCCGAACAGTCCGGCCCAGCTGGTGATGTCGAAGCCGACGAGCAGCGCGACGATCATCAGGACCGTGGTGGCGCACAGCAGGCGCAGCATCTCGACGACGACCTTGGCCATCAGCACCGAGCCGCGGCCGATGGGCAGGGACCGGAAGCGGTCCATGATGCCCTTCTGGAAGTCCTCGTTGAAGCCGGTGCCGACGCCCTGCGCGATGTTCATCGACATCATGGCGACCATGCCGGGGATCACGTACTGGACGTACGCGTCCTGGCCGCCGCCCATCGCGGAGCCGATGGAGCCGCCGAAGACGAACACGAACAGCAGGGTGAAGACGATCGGCATCAGGACGGCGTCGAACATCGACTCCGGGTCCTGCTTGATCCACAGCAGGTTGCGGCGGATCAGTGCGCCGGTGTGCCGCAGATGGCCGCGCAGACCGATCTGGGGGTCGGCGTCGACCTTGATGGTGGGCGCCGTGAGCGGAGTCAGGGTGGTGGCACTCATACGGCGACCTCCTCGAGTTCGGGGCGGGCGTCCTGCGGGGCGGACGGCTTCTCGCCGGTGATGGACAGGAAGACCTCGTCCAGGCTGGGCAGTTCGGTGACGATGGAGCCGATCGTGATGCCGCGCGCGGTGACCGCGCCGACGACGGCGGTCAGCTGCTCGTCGCTGAGGATCGGGACCAGGACGGTGCCGCTGTCGGGGTCCACGGTGGTGGTGGCGAGGCCGGTGATGCCCAGGTCGTCCAGGGCGCCGGCCAGCGGGCGCAGCTCCAGCGGGTCGGCCGGGCGGATGCGCAGGGTGCGGCCGCCGACCTTCGCCTTGAGCTCCTCGATGCCGCCGCGGGCGATGACCTTGCCGTGGTCGACGACGGTGAGTTCGGAGGCCAGTTGCTCGGCCTCCTCCATGTACTGGGTGGTGAGCAGCACGGTGACGCCGTCGCGCACCATGCTCTTGACCTCGTCCCACACCTCGTTGCGGGTGCGGGGGTCGAGGCCGGTCGTCGGCTCGTCCAGGTAGAGGACGTGCGGGCGGCCGATCATCGACGCGGCGAGGTCGAGGCGGCGGCGCATACCGCCGGAGTACGTCTTGGCGGGGCGGGTCGCGGCGTCGGTCAGCGAGAACCGCTCCAGGAGGCTGTCCGCGCGGGAGCGGGCGTCCTTCCTGGACAGGTCGAGCAGGCGCCCGATCATGTACAGGTTCTCGCGTCCGGAGAGCTTCTCGTCGACCGAGGCGTACTGGCCGGTGAGGCCTATCACGCGGCGCAGCTGGCGCGGCTGCTTCACCGTGTCGTAGCCGGCCACGATCGCCGTGCCGGCGTCGGGGGTGATCAGGGTGGACAGGCAGCGTACGAGGGTGGTCTTGCCGGCGCCGTTCGGGCCGAGGACACCCATGACGGTGCCCTCGTGCACGTCCAGGTCCACGCCGTCCAGGGCTTTGGTCTCGCCGTAGTGCTTGACCAGTCCCCGCACGGACACGGCCACCGGGCGGCCGCCTGTGCTGTTGTCGGGGGTCTTGTCGATTCGCGTCATGCCCCTCAAGGTGCCAGCCGCCACCGACAATCCACCGACAGACGACCTACAGCGACCGACTGGCGCCGATATATCGCCGACAGGTTGTGTGCGGTCGCGGCCCCGGGGCGGTGCCGCGCCGGAAAAGGGCGCAGCCCGTCGACGGGGGAAGATCGACGGGCTGCGGTGGTGCCGCTATGGCTCAAGGGGACCCGGGCCGGGCCGGCCGGGTCAGTGGACGGAGTGCTCCTCCAGAGGGAACGTTCCGCCGATCACGTCCTCCGCAAACGCCTTCGCGGCGTCGGACATGACCGAACGCAGGTTCGCGTACGTCTTCACGAAGCGCGGCATCTTGCCGTCGGTGAGCCCGAGCGCGTCCGTCCAGACCAGGACCTGGGCGTCCGTCTCGGGGCCCGCGCCGATGCCGACCGTGGGGATGTGCAGGATGCGGGTGACCTCGGCGGCGAGCTCCGCGGGGACCAGTTCGAGCACGACCGCGAACGCGCCCGCGTCCTGCACCGCCTTCGCGTCCCGCAGCAGCTGCTGCGCCGCCTCCTCGCCGCGGCCCTGCACGCGGTACCCCTGCGTGTTGACCGACTGCGGGGTCAGGCCGATGTGCGCCATGACCGGGATCCCGGCCTCGGTGAGCAGCCTGATCTGGGAGTGCGAGCGCTCGCCGCCCTCCAGCTTGACGGCGCCCACCCCCGCTTCCTTCACCAGTCGCATCGCCGAACGCAGCGCCTGCGTCGGGCTCTCCTGGTACGAGCCGAACGGCAGGTCGCCGACGATCAGGGCGCGCGACGTGCCGCGCACCACCGCCGCCGAGAGCATGATCATCTGGTCCAGGGTGACCGGGACCGTCGTGTCGTAGCCGAGGTGGCAGTTGCCCGCCGAGTCGCCGACCAGCATCACGGGGATGCCCGCCTCGTCGAAGACCGATGCCGTCATCGCGTCGTACGCGGTCAGCATCGGCCACTTCTCGGCCCGCTCCTTGGCGAGGCCGATGTCGCGCACCGTGATGCGCCGCGAGCCCTTGCCTCCGTACAGCGCCTTCGGGTCGCGCGTACCCGCGTCGCTGCTGTCGGTGGTCTGTGGCTGGGCAGCCTGGAGTGGCGTGTGTTGCGTCATCGCAACCGCTCCTTCAATTCCGTCGTCTCGAGGCGCCCTGACGGCGTCCCCGGATCGCCTCCCATGGTGGCATCGCGTGCCGCTTCGGCGCCAGGGCTCACCGTCGCCCCTTCTCGGCCGTCCTTCGTAAAGCCTCGGTAAGGCTTCACCCCGCCACTTTCAATACGAGACGGTTCCGTATCGAAATGGGTCTAGGGTTGTACGCATGACGACTCCCGCCGTTCCCGCGGCCCCCCGAATACCGGAGGCCGTGCACCGCCGTCGCTGGGCGATCCTCGGTGTGCTCATGCTGAGCCTGCTGATCGTCGTCCTCGACAACTCCATCCTGAACGTCGCGATCAAGACGATCTCGACGCCCGCGCCCACCGGCCTCGGCGCCACCCAGAGCGAGCTGGAGTGGGCGATCAACTCGTACACCCTGGTCTTCGCCGGGCTGCTGTTCACCGCCGGACTCCTCGGTGACCGCATCGGGCGCAAGAAGGTCCTCATCGGAGGACTCGTCGTGTTCGGCATCGGTTCGGCGCTCGCCGCCGAGTCCGGTACGCCGGTGCAGCTCATCGCGTTCCGCGCGGTGATGGGCCTCGGCGCCGCCTTCGTCATGCCGGCCACGCTCGCCGTGCTCATGAACGTCTTCGAGCGCGAGGAGCAGCCGAAGGCCATCGGCATCTGGGCGGGCGGCGTCGGTCTCGCCATCGCCATCGGCCCGATCACCGGCGGGCTGCTCCTGGACCACTTCTGGTGGGGCTCGGTCTTCCTCGTGAACGTGCCGATCGTGATCATCGCCGTGGTGCTGATGCTCGCGCTCGTGCCCGACTCCAAGGACCCGAAGCCGGGCCGCGTCGACCTCGTCGGCGTCGTGCTGTCCATCGTCGGTCTCGTGCTGCTCGTCTACGGCATCATCAAGGGCGGCGACGAGGGCGACTTCACCAGCGCCCCGGTCCTCGCCACGATCGTGGCGGGCATCGTCGTCCTCGCCGGCTTCGTCGTCTACGAGAAGCGCAGCGACCACCCGTCGATCGACATCAATTACTTCAAGAACAAGGTCTTCTCGGCCGCCATCGCCGCGATCGCGCTGGTCTTCTTCGCGCTGATGGGCGTCACGTTCTTCTCCGTCTTCTACACGCAGAGCGTGCGTGGCTACTCGCCGCTGCAGACCGGCGCCCTGATGCTGCCGCTCGCCGTGGCGCAGCTGATCTTCGCGCCGCGGGCCCGGATCGTCGTCGACAGGTTCGGTGTGAAGGCCACGACCACGGGCGGGCTCGTGCTGCTCGCGGCGATGCTCGCCGCGTTCACCGTGCTCGACGCCGACACCCCGATCTGGCTCCTGGAGGTCATCTTCTTCCTCATGGGCACCGGCATGGCGCACGTCATGACGCCGACCAGCGTCGTCATCATGCAGGCGCTGCCGCGCGAGAAGGCGGGCTCCGCCTCCGCCCTCAGCAACACCTTCCGGCAGGTCGGTGGCGCGCTCGGCATCGCCGTGCTCGGCTCCGTGCTCTCCACCGCGTACCGCAGCGGACTCGAAAGCCACACGGACAAGCTGGGCCTGCTGCCGGCCGGTCTGCGGGACACCGCGGGCGCGTCCATCGAGGCCACGCTCGGCGTCGCCGAGAAGCTCGGGCCGCGGGCCCAGGGCCTGGTCGGCGCGGCCAACGACTCGTTCCTGCACGCCATGCACGTCACCGCCCTGTGTGGCGCGGCCGTCGCCCTGCTGAGCGCCGTCGTCACCTGCCTCTTCCTGCCGGGCAAGGCGCCGACGGCCCCGGCCGCGCCGCGCGACGAGCAGGAGAAGGTGGGCGCGGGCAGCTGAGGCGCGCGTCCGTGGACGGACGGCACTGAGACAATCGCCCCGGAACCTGATCGGAGGATCAGGTTCCGGGGCTGTGGCGGAAGGTGCGCGAGGTGGAGGGCGTGGACGGCTTGAACGACGCGGACGGCGCGGACAGGGTCAACGGCGCGGACGGCGTGAACGGCGCGGCCACGGCGCGGAGCGAGCGTCGGATGCGCCGTCGCAGACTGCGCGACCACGCCCCGGTGTCACCCGGTGCCGCGGCGCCCGCCCGGGGCCGGCCCCGCAGCGAGGCCGTCGAGCAGGCCATCGTCGAGGGCGTCATCCGGCTCCTGGAGGAGGGCGTGCCGCTCGCCGAGCTGTCCATCGAGCGCATCGCGCGTACCGCCGGGGTCGGCAAGGCCACCATCTACCGGCGCTGGAGCGGCAAGGAAGAGCTCTTCGTCGACGTGGTCGCCTCCATCGAGGAGCCCGACCCCGAACTCCCCGGCGTCTCGCTGCGCGACGACGTGGTCCGCCTCCTGGAGCACATGCGCAGGCGGGGCCTCAACCTGCGCACCTCGGCCCTGCTGCACAACGTCTTCGCGCAGATGAAGCCGCTGCCCAAGCTCTGGGACGCGTACCACGAGGTCGTCGTCGCGCCCCGGCGCCGCGCGATGGACGAGGTGCTGCGGCAGGGCCTGGCCCGCGGCGAGCTGCCGCCCGGCACCGACATCGGCCTGGCCGCCGACCTGTTCACCGGGCCGATGCTGCTGCGCTCCGTCATGCGATCCGACGCGCCGCTGGCCGACGACCTCTCCGAGCGGATCGTCGACACCGTGCTCGCGGGCCTGAAAGCGCAGGTCACGGACGCCGAGTAGGCGCAGGGCGAATGTGCGGGTTTCGTCACAGAGCGCCCCGCGAGCCTCCACGTCCGGAACTCCGAACGGCATCCCGCTCGTCCTCGTGGCAGTACGGACGTCCTCGAACCGCCTCCGCGGCGGGTGTGACGGAACGGAAAGCCGCTGATCATCGCCTACTGTCGGACGGGCGACGACGGCGGGCACGGCAGCAGTGAGGCGACGAGAGCATGGCGCAGGCGTACGGGACCGGGGACCCCAGGGATTCCGAGCGGCAGGGGCCGGGGGCCCGGCTGCGAGGCCTGTCGAACCGGTTGCGGCGGGACCGCGGCTACTGGCGCCGCGGCATCGTCCTCGCGGTGCTCGCGATCCTGCTCGCGCTGGTCATGCTGCTGCACGCGCAGATCCCCAACACCATCGGCAACCTCGGATCGCTGACCGAGACGTTCCTGCCGTGGCTCGGCCTGTTCATCCCGGTGCTGCTGGTCCTCGGCTTCGTACGGAAGTCGGCGACCGCGCTGATCGCGGTGCTGGTCCCGGCGATCGTCTGGCTCAACCTCTTCGGCGGCCTGCTCACCGACAAGCAGCACGACGGCGGCGACCTCACCGTCGCCACCCACAACGTGAACGCGGAGAACGCCGACCCGGAGGGTACGGCGAAGGCCGTCGCCGCGTCGGGGGCCCAGGTCATCGCCCTGGAAGAGGTGACGACCGACGCGCTGCCGACGTACGAGAAGACGCTCGCGTCCGCCTACCCGTACCACGCCGTCAAGGGCACCGTCGGGCTGTGGAGCAAGTACCCGCTCTCCGACACCCAGCCCGTCGACATCAAGCTGGGCTGGACCCGGGCGCTGCGCACGACCGTCGCGACGCCCGAGGGCCGGGTCGCGGTGTACGTCGCCCACATGCCGTCGGTGCGGGTCAAGCTCGACTCCGGGTTCACCGCCAGCCAGCGGGACAAGAGCGCGAACGCGCTGGGCGAGGCCATCGCCGACGAGCCGCTCGGCAAGGTCATCCTGCTCGGCGACCTGAACGGCACGATGAACGACCGCGCCCTGAACGCGGTGACCTCCCAGATGCGCTCCACGCAGGGCGCGGCGGGCAGCGGCTTCGGGTTCAGCTGGCCGGCCGCGTTCCCGATGGCACGGATCGACCAGATCATGGTCAGGGGCGTGGACCCGGTGTCGTCGTGGACGCTGCCGAGGACGAGCAGCGACCATCTGCCGATCGCGGCACGGGTGGACGTGTGACGTACACCGCGTCGTACACACGCTCTTAACCTGCTGGAATACTGGGTGCGGCAGACTTTGTTCCGTACGTAAACTTACGGATTCCGCTCACTCCGCCCCCACCAGCACTCCCGGGAAGATCCCCCATGCCCCTCGCCCTGCTCGCGCTCGCCGTGGGCGCCTTCGGCATCGGCACGACCGAGTTCGTCATGATGGGCCTGCTGCCCAACGTCGCCGACGACCTGCACATCACCATCCCCGCCGCCGGACACCTCGTCTCCGCGTACGCGCTCGGCGTCGTGATCGGCGCCCCGCTGCTCGCGGCGGTCACCGCGCGGATGCCGCGCCGCCGGGTCCTGATCGGCCTGATGGTGCTGTTCGTCGTCGGCAACGCGGTGTCGGCCGTGGCGCCCGACTACCACTGGCTGCTGGTCGCCCGCTTCGTCAGCGGCCTGCCGCACGGCGCCTTCTTCGGCGTCGGCGCGGTGGTGGCCACCTCGCTCGTCGGCCCCGAACGCAAGGCCCGCTCGGTCTCCCTGATGTTCCTCGGCCTGACGGTCGCCAACATCGTCGGGGTGCCGGTCGCGACGGCCATGGGACAGCAGCTCGGCTGGCGGGCGACGTTCCTCGCGGTCAGCGCGATCGGCCTGGCCGCCATCGCGGCGCTTGCCGCGCTCGTCCCAGCGGACCACGGACACGGCTCGGCGGTGGGGGTCCGGAGCGAGCTCAGGGCGCTGAAGTCGCTGCCCGTGTGGCTGGCGCTCGGTACGACGGTCGCGGGCTTCGGCGCGCTCTTCTCCGCGTACAGCTACATCACGCCGATGCTCACGGACGCCGCGGGCTTCGCGGAGTCCAGCGTGACGCTGCTCCTGGCCCTCTTCGGCGTCGGCGCCACGATCGGCAACCTCCTGGGCGGCCGCCTCGCGGACCACTCCCTGCGCGGCACCCTCTTCGGCGGGCTCACCTCGCTGGGCGTGGTGCTTGCGGCGTTCCCGCTGCTGATGCGCACGGAGTGGAGCGCGCCCCTCGGCGTTCTGCTCCTCGGCTTCACCGCGTTCATGACGGGCTCCCCGCTCCAGCTGATGGTCATGGAGAAGGCCTCGGCGGCCCCCTCCCTGGCCTCGTCCGCGAACCAGGCGGCCTTCAACCTCGCCAACGCCGGCGGCGCCTGGATCGGCGGCCTGGCCCTGGCGGCGGGCTTCGGCGTGACGTCCCCCGCGCTCGCGGGCGCCCTGCTCGCGGTCCTCGGCCTCGGCGTGGCCGGCGCCGCCTACGCGGTGGACCGCCGCCGCGGGGCCGCGACCACCGGGCGGCTGGTCGCGGGGCACGTGCCGGTGGAGGCGGAGTCGGTACGGAGCTGACGCGGCGCGTCCACAGAGGCTGACGCCGGAAGGGGCGGCACCCCACCGCGGGGTGCCGCCCCTTCGGGCTTGCAGGGCCTCTAGGCCCGGTACCCGAGCACCGTCATCATCCCGGCCTCCGAGTGGTACACGTTGTGGCAGTGGAGCATCCACAGGCCCGGGTTGTCCGCGTCGAAGTCCACCGACAGGGTCCCGTTCGGCAGGATGACCGCCGTGTCCTTGCGGGGACCGCCCGCCACGTTCGCCAGGGCGAAGGTGTGGCCGTGGAGGTGGAGCGGGTGCCACATCGCGGTGGAGTTGGCGAAGACCAGGCGGACCCGTTCGCCCGCCCGGACCGGGTGGCGCTGGTCCGCGGTGTACGGCTTCTTGTCGAACGCCCAGTCGTACGCGCCCATCCCGCCGGTCAGCCGGAGCTTGATCGTGCGGTCCGGCGCGCGGGCCGCCAGGGCCACCGAGGCGTCCGCCCTGAGCCGGTCGGCGGTCAGGACGCGGCCGCTCAGTTCCTTCGGCCGTGCCGTCGCGGGCGGCGTCGCGCCCGCGCCCGTGCGGAGGACGGCGAGCGCCGAGGCCTTCTTCCCCTCCGCCAGCGCCGTCAGCGGGAAGACGCCGTCGCCCGCCGTGACCAGCACGTCGTACCGCTCGCCCATGCCGAGCAGCAGCGCGTCCGTCTTCGCGTGCCGCACCGGGTAGCCGTCCGTGTGCGTCACCGTCATCTCGTGGCCGCCGAGCGCGACACGGAAGGCCGTGTCCCCGCCGGCGTTGATGACGCGCAGCCGGACGCGGTCGCCCGGACGGGCCTCGAAGACCGAAGGGGCCGCCGGTGTACGGCCGTTGATGAGGTAGTGCGGGTACTTCACGTCGCCCGCGTCGCCGCCGAGCAGCTCGCTGGTGGCGCCCATCATCATGCGGGAGGGGCCGGACGGCTCGGTCTCGCCGGTCCCGTCCGTCATCGCCATGCCGCCCGTCTCCGACATGTCGTGGCCCGAGTGGCCGCCCGAGCCGCCGCCCATGCCCGCCCGCAGCTCCTTCAGGACCGCGTCCGGCGTCGAGCCCTTCACCCCGTCGACCCAGTCGTCGAGGACGATCACCCACTCCTTGTCGTAGGCGAGGGGTTCCTTCGGGTCGTCGACGATCAGGGGCGCGTACAGGCCCCTGTCCTGCTGGGTGCCCGAGTGCGGGTGGAACCAGTACGTGCCCGGGTGCGGGACGGTGAAGCGGTACGTGAAGCCGGCGCCGGGGGCGATCGGCTTCTGGGTGAGGCCCGGGACGCCGTCCATGTCGTTGCGCAGGGCCAGGCCGTGCCAGTGCAGGGAGGTGGGCGCGGGGAGGTGGTTCGCGAGGGTGAGGGCGAGGGTGTCGCCCGCCGTCACGCGGACCTCCCTGCCGGGCAGATCGCCGCCGTACGACCAGGACGGGACCGTACGGTCGCCCAGGTCGAGGCGGGTCGCGGCGGCCGTGAGCGCGACCTCGCGGACCGAGCCGCCGGAGCCGCGCTTCTTCTCCGCGGCGGCGACCTCCGGGCCCGCCGGGTCCACGTAGCCCTGGGGCGCCGAGCCGTGGCTGCCGTGTCCGGACCCGGACCCGGAGCACGCGGCCAGAACTCCCGTGCCGGCCACGGCGATCGAGGCCCCGAGCACGGTACGGCGGGACAGTGGGTTCTTCGGGAAGGGGGGATTGCTGCGCATGACGAGGTGCACCTCGATGGTGAAGTCGGTGTCGGTGTCGGTCTGCTCGTGTGCGGCGAGGCGAAGCCGCAGGTGCGCAGGCCTAGATGCGCAGCACCGACAACCGGGACAACGTCGTGCGAGGTGGGGGAGGGTGGGGTCGCTGGGCGAACGCCATGCCGCGCGGGGCCGGACCCGGCGCGGCCGGGGCGATCAGCGGCCGCAGCGCCGCCGCCGTCAGCAACAGCAGCGTGAACGAGCCGAGCACCGCCAGGCAGACACCCAGCGGATCCATGCTGCCGTCACCCGGCATCGGGTGCTCGTCGGCGGTGGCCTGGGACGGCGCGATGTGCGTATCCGGATGAGCAGCCATGGGCGCGGTCATGGGCGCCGCCATCGACTGGTGGCTCGTCGCATGTCCCGTCGGATGCCCCAGCGTGTGCATGCCGACGATCCCGAACAGCAGCGCCACGAACAGCAGCAGCCGGCCGCGGCGGCGCGGGCCCAAAAGGCCCTGCGGCGGCGGAGTCGGCTGCGGCTTCACAGTCCGCAGCCTACCCCCACCCGGTATCGGACGACGTGCGGGGGCCGGGACCGCCTACGATCATGAGCGCATGACGACTACGGACAATCAGGGACAAGGTGGCGTGGGTGCCGCCGCGGCGGAAGGGGACCGTCGCCAGTTCATCTCCTGGGTGACGCTCGGCCTGATGACCACCGCCTCCGTGGCGAGCCTGCGACCCTCGCCCACCATGGCGATCTACGGCCTCGCCGCGATCTTCCTCTACCTGCTGCCCGCCGTCGTCTTCCTGCTGCCCACCGCCCTCGTCGGCGCCGAACTGGCCTCCGGCTGGACGGGCGGCATCTACCGCTGGGTCAGCGAGGCGCTCGGCAAGCCGCTCGGATTCGTCGCCGTGTGGTGCCAGTTCGCGATGACCATCGCGTACTACCCGAGCCTGCTCGCCTACGTGGCGTCCACGTTCGCGTACGTCATCCACCCGAGCCTCGCCGAGAACGGCCTGTACGTCGCGATCTGCATCATCGTCCTCTACTGGACGGGCGTCTTCGTCAGCTCGCGCGGGACGAGGACCATCGCCGGGCTCTCGTCCTTCGGACTCGTCATCGGCACGCTCGTCCCCGGCGTCCTGCTCGTCGTCCTCGGCATCGTCTTCCTCGGACAGGGCAACCCGTCCGCCGCCCCGATGAGCCCCGACCACTGGCTGCCACCGTGGACGGGCCTCGCCAGCCTCGTGCTGATCGTCAACAACTTCCTCTCCTACGCGGGCATGGAGATGAACGGCGTCCACGTGTCGTCCCTGCGCAACCCGCGCGGCGAGTACCCGAGGTCGGTCTTCCTGGCCACCGGGCTCGTCCTGCTGATCTTCATCCTCCCCGCGCTCGCCATCAGCTGGGTGATGCCCGCGAAGCAGCTCAGCCTGACCGCCGGTCTGATGCAGGCCTTCCAGGCGTTCTTCGACCACTTCGGGGTCGGCTGGATGACGAAGGTCGTCGGCGTCATGCTGGTGTGCGCGGCGCTCGGCGGCATGCTGACCTGGCTCGCCGGACCGGCGAAGGGCCTGGTGCTGCTCGCACGCCAGGAGGGCTATCTGCCGCCCTACCTGCAGAAGTTCAACAAGTACGGCGTCCCGCAGAACATGATGGTCGCCCAGGGCGTGCTGACCACCCTCATCGGCATCCTGTACGCCTTCAGCGACGACGTCTCCAGCCAGTACTGGATGTTCTCCGTCATCACCATCCAGATCTATCTGGTCGCCTACCTGCTGATGTTCGTGGCGGTCGTACGGCTGCGGAAGACGCAGCCCGATGTCGAGCGCGGCTTCGTCGTGCCGGCCGTGACCACCGTCGCGAGCATCGGGTTCGTCGCCTCGGTGATCGCGATGATCATCGGGTTCGTGCCGCCGGACGGCTACGACACCGGGCCGCTGTGGCGGTTCCTGCTGATCGTCGGCGGCGGGCTGCTGCTGATCGGCATCGCGGCCCCCGCCGCCTTCCTCAAGTTCCGCAAGCCGAGCTGGATCCACCCCGACCACCGCTGAGGGGTCACGGCGTGAGGCGGCGCACGCTGTCGCGGACCACGATGTGCGTGCCCAGCAGATGCCGCTGCTGGCCCGTGCGGGCCGAGCCGCCGAGGGCCAGACGGACGGCCGTGCGGCCCAGTTCCTCGCCCGGGATGTGCACCGTGGTCAGACCCGGCGTCATGTCGGCGGCGACCGGGTCGTCGTTGTAGCCGACCACCGAGATGTCGTCGGGAACCCGGAGCCCGTACTCCGCGAGGGCCTTGACCACCGCCGCCGCCACCCGGTCGTCGCCGGCCACGACCGCCGTGAAGTCCGGCCTGCCGTCGCACTTGTCGAGCAGCTCGCGGATGGCCCGGTCGCCGTTGTTCTGGCCGAAGCCGATGTCGTGCAGCAGCACGTCCGAGCGCGGCACGCCGTGGTCCGCCAGGGCGCGCAGACAGCCGCGCACCCGGCCCTCGCCGGTGGTGTTGCCCGGCTGGTAGCCGATCATCGCGATCCTGCGGTGGCCCGCGCCCAGGAGGTGGCTGGTGATGGCGTGCGCGCCCGCCTCGTTGTCGTACTCGACGACGAGCGCGGGCACGTCGGGCGCGGGTGCGGGCCGGCCGCACAGCACCAGACGCGAACCCGCGGCGGCGAGCGACTGCGCGTACCGGGCCATCCGCGCCCGGTACTCGTCGTCCTCGACGACGCCGCCGACCAGGACGACCGCCTCGGCGGCCTGCTCGCGCATCATCTGGACCAGGGCCAGTTCGCGGGCCGGGTCGGCGCCGGTCGAGGCGACGAGGGTGAGCCGCTCGTGCCGGGCCGCCTCCATCTCCACGCCCTGCGCGACCGCCGCGTAGAACGAGCTGACCACGTCGAGCATCAGCACCGCGATGGTCTTGCGGCCCGCGCCCGCGAGCGCGCGGGCGTGCGCGTTCGCCACGTAGTCCAGGTCCTTCGCGGCGCGCAGCACCTTGGCGCGCGAGGCGGCCGAGGTCGGATAGGTGCCCGCGAGCACCCGTGACACCGTCGCCACCGAGACGCCGGCGCGTGCCGCCACGTCCCGGATGGTGGCTCGCTCGCCCACTCGTATCTCTCCTCGAATCCAGTGGCGCGGGGCCGTGTCCGTGCCGGCCCCGCACCATCATCGCGTGCGCTGTCCCTTTCGGCGGTCCCGGGTCAGTGGGCCGCCGCGTACTCCTCGGCGAATTCCTCGGTGACCTTCTTCCCGCCCTGCGCCTGCCACTTGGCGTAGATGGAGTCCCAGTCGGAGAGCTTCTTGCGGCCGCTGACGACGGCGGTGACCCCGTCGTTCATCATCTGCTCCAGGGCGGCGCCCTGCTTGTTGTACGTGTCCGACTGCAGGCCGAAGCGGGCGTTGGGCTGCATCAGCGGGACGACCTTCCGCTGCCAGGTGTGGAGCCGCTTCGTGATCTCGGGGAAGCCGGGCGCGTACAGGACCTGCGGGGCGTCGCTGAGGTAGACGAACGGGACGTTGACCTTCGACTCGACCAGGCCCAGCTCGGTGGCGACGGGGTTGTTGTCCTTGTCGCGCTCGAAGTGGGTGCCCTCGATGCCGTAGTGGGTCAGCTCGTACTCCTTGGAGCCGAACGGCGCGGCCAGGTAGTCGAGGACGCGCAGGATCAGCTTGACGCGTTCCTTGGACGCCTTCTTGACGAGCGTGTAGCCGAAGGCGCCGCGGCTCTGCTGGTACCTGGTCGTCGCGCCGTCCGCCGCGTACGGGACGAGCGCGTCCATGTCGTAGGCGCCCTTGATGCCCTGGGCGTTGGACGTGTAGGCGGCGAAGCCGTCGGTCATCGACAGCACCGAGCCGTTCCAGAACTGCGTCTTGAGGTCCACCTGCGAGACCGAGGTGGCCTCCGGGTAGTACGACCCCTGCGCCCGCAGCTTCGCCATGAACTCCAGGGCGGCCTTGAACTCGTCGGTGCCGCCGAAGTGCACCATCTTGCCGCCCTGGTACGAGAACTCGTTGGGAGCGCCGAACCAGTTGGCGTGCGTCTTGTAGCCGAAGTAGCCGGTCGTGGAGGCGCCCAGGGCCCACTTCTTGGCGCGGGTCGCGGACTTGGCCATGGCCGCGAAGTCGTCCGTGGACATGCCCGGCGCGTACCCGGCCTTCGCGAACGCCTGGGAGTTGAAGAACATGGTGTCCTGCGGCTTGGGCCGCTCGACCGGGACGCCGTAGATCCGGCCCGCGATCCGGCCCATGCCCTGCCAGGCGTACGTCGGGATGCCCGCCAGGTTCGGGTACTCCTTGATCGCGTCGCCCGACAGGTACTCGGTGAGGTCGGCGCAGCGGGTCTTCGCGAACTGGGCCTCGCGCGGCAGGGTGTAGCCGCCGCCGACGTTGATGACGTCGGGGATGTCGTCGCCCGCGAACACGGTCGCCATCTTGGCGCGGTAGTCGGCGTCGGCGACCACGGTGAACTCGACCTCGACGCCCAGCGCCTCGTTGACCGCCGCCCAGAACTTGTTCTGCGCCGCGGGCTTGGGCGGGGTGCCGTACGTGATCGTGAGGACCTTGATCTTCTCCTTGCCGCTGCCGGGCTTCTCGGCGACGGCCCGCACCAGGTCGCCCGGGTACGTGGTGAAGCCGGCCTGCACGCCCTCGGCGGTGGCGGCCAGGTCGGGCGTCGCTCCCTTGCCCGGGGTGTACGTGGGCCAGGCCGCGGCCTTCTTGCCCGCGTTGGAGACGTCGGCGCCGCCGGACGACTCGGTGGAGCAGGCGGTGAGCACGGCGGGGGCGGCGAGCGCGGCGCCGCCGACGGCGATGGAGCGCAGCAGGGTGCGGCGCGACATGTTCGCGGACATGGTGAAGGACCCTTCGGACAAAGGAGGTGGGGAAGACGGCGGTACGGGCTCAGCTCCTGAAGGTGCTCAGCTCTTGAAGGTGCTCAGCTCTTGATGGCGCCGGTGAGCACGCCCTTGGTGAAGTACTTCTGGACGAAGGGGTAGACGACCAGGATCGGCACGGTGGCGAGCACGAGCACGGCCATCTGCGTCGTCTGCGGGGCCGAGACCATGCCGGCCTCGCTCAGCCCGCTGTCGGCGATCTGCGCGCCGCCGATCACGTACATGCGCAGCACCTGGGAGAGCGGCCAGTGGTCGGACTCCAGGTAGATGGAGGCGTTGAACCACGAGTTCCAGTAGCTGACCGCGTAGAAGAGGCCGACGACGGCGAGCGCGGCCTTCGACAGCGGCAGCGCGATCCGCCAGAACGTGGCCCAGTCCCCGGCGCCGTCGAGCCGCGCCGCCTCGTACAGCTCCTCGGGGATGCCCTGGAAGAAGCCGCGCAGGACGATCAGGTTGAAGACGTTGATGAGGACGGGCGCGACGATCGCCGCGTACATGTTCTCCAGGCCGAGCCCCTTCACCAGCAGGAACGCCGGGATCATGCCGGGCGGGAAGAGGAACGTGAACAGGACGAGCAGGAGCACGGGCTTGCCGCCGAAGACGCCGGGGCGGCTGAGCGCGTAGGCGAGGAACGCGGTGCAGGCGAGCGACAGGAACGTACCGATGACGGTGACGCCGACGCTCACGCCGAGCGCGTGCGTCACGATGCCGCCGCTGAGGATGTTCTCGTAGGCGCGCAGGGTCGGTTCGGTCGGCCACAGCACCCAGCCGCCGTTCGCCACCACCTCCTTGTTGGAGGCGAGGGACGTGGAGACGATCACCAGGAACGGTACGAGGACGAGGGCGAGCAGCGCGAGCACCGCGATCCCCTTGGCGACCTGGGTGACGGGCTTCGGCTTCTCCATCCACGCGGGACGGGCCGGACGGACTGCGGTGCTCACTTGTAGACCCCCTGCTCGCCGAGCTTGTGCGCGATCCGGTTGGCGACGAAGACGAGCAGCGCGCCCACCAGGCCCTTGAAGAGCCCGGCCGCGGCGGCGTATCCGGTGTCGCCGCCGACGATGCCCTGCCAGAAGACGAAGGTGTCGAGCACCTCGCCGACCTCCGGGCCCACCGACGGCCGCTGCAGCAGCATCTGTTCGAAGCCGACGGAGAGGATGTCGCCGAGCCGCATGATCAGCAGCAGGACGACGATCGGGCGGATCGCGGGCAGCGTCACGTGCCAGAAGCGGCGCCAGGGGCCCGCCCCGTCGATCGCCGCGGCCTCGTACTGCTGCTCGTCGACCTGCATCAGGGCGGCCAGGAAGATGATGGTGCCCCAGCCGGCGTCCTTCCAGATCACCTCGGCGACGACCAGCGGGCGGTACGCGTCCGGGTTGCCGATGAGGTCGACGGTGTGCAGGCCGGAGTCGCCGAGGAAGCTGTTCAGCAGGCCCGTGTCGGACAGAACCTGCTGGAACAGGGCGACCACGATCACCCACGACAGGAAGTGCGGCAGGTAGACGACGGACTGCACGAAGCGGCGCACGATGTCCGAGGTCAGGCTGTGCAGGAGCAGCGCGATCGCCAGCGGCACCGGGAAGTAGAACACCAGCTGCAGCACGGCGATGTAGAGCGTGTTCCACGTCGCGTGCCAGAAGTCCGGGTCGCCGAACATCCGGCTGAAGTTGCCGAACCCGACCCAGGGGCTGCCCCACAGCCCGGCGAACGGGTCGTACTCCTTGAACGCCACGGCGTTGCCCACGAAGGCGCCGTAGTGGAAGACCAGGAAGTACACGAGGCCCGGCACCATGAGCAGCAGCAACGTCCGACTGCTCCGAAACCGTTTCCACGCCGAACTGCGCTGCTCTATGTGGTCAATTGACCCGTTTTGCGGCCCCTCGGGGGGTTCCACCACCCCGGTCTCGGGCCTGTCCTTCGCCACCGTGGGCACGGGAACCCCTCCGTCGTTGGAACAAGGTGAGCCGGAATCTAAAACGGTTACAGGAACCGGTCAACCCCCTTGGCCGTGCGATGTCTTGACCCTTTGGGCCGCCAGTGCCTAGCCTCCTGACACATTGAAGTAACCGGTTACAGAGATTTCTGGCGACACGACGACACGGGGAGGCCCGCGTGACGGCATACCGACCGACCGCGGCACTGGCCATGGGTGCCGAGGTGGTGGAGCGGGTCTTCCCGCCCGAGCTGCGCGAACGGCTCGGCAGGAGCGTGCGGCTCGCCCCGCGGCCGCTGACCGGACCGCTCGACACCCCCGAGGCGGTCGAGGTGCTCGCCACCACGGAGATCCTGGTCACCGGCTGGGACTGCCCGCCGCTCACGCGCCAAGTACTGTCCCGCGCACCGCGGTTGAGGGCCGTCGTGCACGCGGCGGGCTCGGTGCGGCCGCTCGTCACGGACGCGGTGTGGGAGCGCGGACTGACCGTCTCGTCGGCGGCCGACGCCAACGCCGGGCCCGTCGTCGCCTTCACCCTCGCCGCGATCACCTTCGCGGCGAAGAGCGCGCTGACCGCCGCGGCCCGCTACCCCGACGCCTGGCCCGCGTTCGCCGAGCGGACCGGCACCGACGGCTGCACCGTCGGCGTCATCGGGGCCTCCCGGATCGGCCGCCGGGTGATCGAGGCGCTGAACGCGGACACGGCGGCGTACCGGGTCCTGCTCCACGACCCGTACGTCGACGAGGCCGAGGCCGCACGCCTCGGCGCGGAGCTGACGGATCTCGCCGATCTGTGCCGGCGCAGCGCCATCGTCAGCGTGCACGCACCCGAACTCCCGGAGACCCGAGGCCTGTTGAGCGCCGAGATGCTGAGCCTCGTCCCCGACGGCGGCACGCTGATCAACACCGCGCGCGGCTCACTGGTCGACACCGAGGCGCTGGCCCGCGAGTGCGCGACGGGCCGCCTGTCGGCCTACCTGGACGTCACGACCCCCGAGCCGCTGCCCGCCGGACACCCGCTGCTCACCCTGCCGAACGTGCTGGTCACCCCGCACATCGCCGGGACGCAGGGGGCGGAGGTGCGACGGCTCGGCGTGTACGCGACCGAGGAGGTCGAGCGGTACGTGTCCGGGCGCGAGCTGGTCGGCCGGACCGACCGAGGGGACCTGCTACGGGTGGCCTGACCTCCGAACTCCCTTGTGCCGGGCACTCCTTGGGGCTGCCTGAACTCCTGAAAGTCCCCACCCTGGAAGGAGCACCATGAGCGGCATGAGCACCAGAAGCGAGTCTGGTGGTGGCGTCGCGGCAGCGTTCCGGCGGAGCCGGACTGTGCTTGTGCCTGGGGGGTGACGGTTCGCTCGGATGTTCCCGGTGATGATGTGGGTTCGGCTTGCTTAGTGTGATCGTCATGCAGCTCAGGTACGCCTTCAGGTTGTACCCGAACACCGTCCAGCAGGCCGCGTTGGCGGAGGCGTTCGGGTGCGCCCGCGTCGTGTTCAACGACGCCGTGCGTGCCCGCGAGGACGCCCGAAAAGGCGGGCAGCCGTTCCCGAAACTGGGAGACCTGTCGAAGAAGCTGATCACGCAGGCGAAGCGGACGGCCGGGCGGGCCTGGCTGGGCGAGGTGTCCGCCGTGGTCCTCCAGCAGTCCCTGCGTGACGTGGAGGCCGCGTACCGCAACTTCTTCGCTTCCCTCAACGGCACCCGCAAGGGCCGGACGGTCGGCGTGCCGCGTTTCAAGTCCCGCAAGGATCAGCGGCAGTCGATCCGGTTCACCGCGAACGCCCGCTGGAAGATCACCGGCGCTGGGCGTCTGGACCTGCCGAAGATCGGCGCGGTGAAGGTGAAGTGGTCCCGCACCCTGCCCGCCACCCCCACCTCGGTCACCGTGATCAAGGACGCGGCGGGACGGTTCTTCGCCTCGTTCGTCATCGACACCGACCCTGCTGCTGACGCCGTCCGGATGCCCGTCACCGGGAACACCGTCGGTATCGACCTGGGCCTCACCCACTTCGCGGTCCTGTCCGACGGCACGAAGATCGACTCCCCTCGGTTCCTGCGCCGGGCGGAGAAGAAACTGAAGAAGGCCCAGCGTGAGCTGTCCCGCAAGCAGAAGGGATCCAGGAACCGGGCCAAGGCCCGCTTGCAGGTCGCCCGCGCCCACGCCAAGGTCGCCGACGCACGCCGTGAGTTCCACCACCAGCTCTCCACCCAGCTGATCTCCGAGAACCAAGGGATCGCCGTGGAGAACCTGTCGGTGAAGGGACTGGCGCGCACCAGGCTGGCCAAGTCCGTGCACGACGCGGGCTGGGCACAGTTCATCGGCATGCTGGAATACAAAGCCGAGCGGTACGGCCGCACCTTCATCAGGATCGACCGGTTCGAGCCGACCAGCCAGGTCTGCTCCACCTTGTACCGCCTGCGGCACCGTCCACGACCGGGACACCAACGCCGCACGCAACATCAAACAGGCCGCCGGACTGGCGGCATCAGCCTGCGGAGCGCCGATAAGACCAGAACCCGTTCTGGCACAGCGCGAAGAAGCAGGAAGCCACGGATTCCCGACCGGACACCGTGCCGCCCAGCGGCACAGCACCCCGTCAGGGAAGGCCAGAATCCCCGCCCTTCAGGGCGAGGAGCATGTCAAACGCCCGCCGACCACACCTGGCGGAACAACGTCATCTCCGGCAACCACCCGGCCTCCGAGCCCGCCGACCCCGGAAAGATCACGGCCGACCCGCAGCTGACGGACCCCGCCTCCGCCGACCCGCTCGACTACCGCCCGAAGTCCGGCTCGCCCGCGCTCAAGGCGGGCCTGGTCACCCCCGACAACGGCGGGCGCGACTACACGAGCGCGGCGACCCCGTCGGCCTGCCGCCCCGACATCGGTGCCTTCCAGGTCTCGTCCTTCGACGACGCGTCCTGCGCGGGCACGAACCTCGTCACCAACGGCGGCTTCGAATCCGGCGCCAAGTCGCCCTGGACGGGATCGACTTCCTTCACCGTGGGCACCGCCACCCCGCACACGGGCGGCTACGCCGCCCAGCTCACCGGCGCCCACACCTCCGCCGAACAGCTCGTGACCGTCCAGCCGAACACGACGTACGTGCTCTCCGGCTGGGGCCGCGTCGACGCCGACCGCACGCAACTCGCCGTGGGCGTCAAGAACTTCGGCGGCACGGAGACCCGCGTCCCGCTCTTCACCGGGACCGACTGGCGCGGGGGAGCCGTTTCCTTCAGGGCGCGAGCAGCACCAAGGCGACGGTGTACTGCTACACCAGGGCCGGAACCGGGCACGGCTGGTGCGACGACCTCCGGCTGGTGAAGCAGGCGCCGTAGGGGGAACGCGCCCCTGAGATGCGCACGCGGTGCGCATCTCAGGGGCGCGGGGAACTGCGCGACCAGCCACGACGAACCCGCGGTCCCAGTCGCTACAGAACCCGGCAGATCAGTGGCGACGGAACGACGAGACATACCCCGGCGCGGGCGAGCCGACCCCGGTGACGTCGTCGTAGCCCCGAACGGCCTTCAGGGACGCGTCCTTGCCGAGGCTGCGCACCGAGGTGAGCAGGCCGTCCGCGGCGTCGTAGCCGTTCGCGTAGTCGACGCGGGCCACGGCGAGGTCCTTGCCGGTCGGCTTGTCCGTCACGTCGTGGTACAGCGGCGAGCCGTACCGGGCGTAGATCGACGGGTTGGCGAAGCCGATCGCCTGGCCGCCGCGCGTCTGCTGCGCCAGCGCCTGCACACCCGCGATCACCGGCGCGGCGAGCGACGTACCGCCGATGCGGTACTCGTCGTAGCCGAGCGAGCCGTCGGGCAGCGTCTGCGTCTGGCCCACCAGGAAGCCGGTGTTGGGGTCGGCCACGGCCGAGATGTCCGGGACGACGCGGTTGTTGCCGCCGTTGACCGTCGCCAGGGACTTCGGCACGACACCCTTCTGGTAGAAGGGCTGCGGGACGGTGCTGCTGGTGCCGCCGCCCGCGCCGGAGGTGTACGCGCCGGGGAAGTCCGTCCAGCTCTTGCCGTCGGCCGCGAGGTTGGCCTTGAGCGTGCCCCAGCCGGTCTCGAACTGGTACTTGTCGCCCTTGCCGACGGCGAGCGCGGTGCCACCGACCGCGGTCACCCACGCCGAGTTGGCGGGCGTGTCGACCTGCTTGGTGCCGGTGGAGGCGACGTTGTCGCCGTTGTCGCCGGACGAGAAGTAGAAGCCGATGCCCTCGACCGCGCCGAGCTGGAACACCTGGTCGTAGGCGGTGGCCAGTTCGGGCGTCTGGTTGGCCTCGATGTCGCCCCACGAGTTGGAGACGATGTCGGCCAGGTGCTTGTCGACGACGGTCTGGAGGGAGTCCAGGAGGTCGTCGTCGTAGCAGGACGCGGCGCCCACGTACGTGATGCCGGCCTGCGGGGCGAGCGCGTGCACGGCCTCGACGTCGAGGGTCTCCTCGCCGTACCAGCCGGAGGCGCTGCACTCCTCGGTCTGCGTGTAGTTCTTCGGCAGGACCTGATTCAACTGGCCCTTGGCGTAACCCGCGTCACCGTTCTTGGCCGCGTACGTCGCCGCGTCCTTCGCGATGGTCGGCGAGGCGTACGCGTCGGTGATCGCGACCCGCACCCCCTTGCCGGTGGCCTTGCCCGCGCCGTAGGCGGCCCGCAGCTGCTTGCCGGTGTAGCCCTTGACGGCGTACGGAACCTTCTTGCCGTACGCGTCCGGCAGCGTCGTCGCCGTCTTGGAGCCGTAGTACGAGGAGAACGGCCCCGCGTTGCGGAACACCGCGTCCGGCGGCGGCAGTTGGTCCTGCTTCGTCGCCTTGTGCGGGGCGCTGTCCAGGCCGGTCACGGTGAGCACGGCGCCGTCCAGCGAGGCGGGCACCGAGGCCGTGCCCGACGGGGCGCGGTACGTGTGCGTCCCCTTGGCGTAGTTGTGCAGCTGCGTACCGAAGGCCTTCTCGGTCGCGGCCACGTCACCGGAGACGGATATGTAGTGCGCGGTCGTGCCGGTGACCGTCAGGCCCGCGGCCTTCAGCCACTGGGTGACCTCGGCGACCTGCGCCTTGGTCGCGCCGAAGCGGGCCTGCGCCTCGTCGGCGCTGAGGTACTTGCCGTACGACGCGGACGACGGGTCGGAGACCGCCTTCGCGTACGCGGCGAGGCCCTTGGCGTCGCGGCCGGCCAGGTAGACGCGTGCGGTGACCTTGTTGCCGTTCGCCGTGGAGCCCTGGTCGGCGGCGTTGGTGGCCCACAGCGGCTTGGTGCCGGTCAGGGCCTCGCGGCTGCTTCCCGCGTCGGCCTGGGCGGCCGGGGCGGTGAGGGCGAGGGCGCCCGCTAGCAGCGGCAGTGTTGCTGCGATGCGGATGGATCTCATGGTGGAACCCCCTGGGAGAGGTGCATGTGTAATGCACACGCAGGGGGACCACTCTCGTCACGAACCGTTCACGCGAGGGGAATGAAACGATCAAGAAGACGTCAAAAGCTGTCTCCGCAAGTCGGCGGTGACCGCTACGGCTTGGCTCCGCGCTCCTTCAACATCCCCGTCATCAGGTCTATTTCGGACTCCTGCGAGGCCACCATCCCGCGCGCGAGCCGCCGTTCGGCCCCGACCTCGCACCGCTTCACGCACCCCTCGGCCATGTGGACGCCGCCCTTGTGGTGGGCGATCATCAGCCGCAGGTACATGACTTCGGCCTTGCGCCCGCTCAACTTGCCGAGCTGACGGAGCTGCGTGTTGGTCGCCATGCCGGGCATCAGCGCGCCGTCCTCACCGACGGGCGCGTCGCCCATGCCCATCCAGGCCATCGGCGGCTTCGCCGACACCTTCGGCAGTTCCCACAGATCGAGCCAGCCGAGCAGCATGCCGCGCTGGTTGGCCTGGGTCTGCGCGATGTCGTAGGCGAGGCGCCGCACGTCCTCGTCCCTGGTCCGGTCGCGCACGATGTACGACATCTCGACGGCCTGCTGATGGTGCACGGACATGTCGCGCGCGAACCCGGCGTCCGCCGACTCGGCCGCGGGCACCCTCAGATCGTGCGGACCGCCGTCCCCGTCGGCGACGGCGTAGGTGACGGCACCGGCCGTGACGGCCAGCGCCGCCACGCCCGACACCAGCCACCCCGTACGACGCCTCACTGGCTCAGCCCGCTGGTGCACGGGGCACCCGGCTCGGGCGTCTGCTTGCCCTGCACGAACGTCGAGAAGAACGTCGCGACCTTCGGGTCCTTCGCGCTCTTCACCGTGCGCTGGTGCCCCCAGGCGCTCAGCATGATCGGGTCCTTCTGGTCCTCGACCGGGCTCATCAGCGAGTACGGCGTCTGCTTCACCTTGGCGGCCAGCGCCTTGACGTCGGCGTCGGACGCCTTGTCGTTGTACGTCACCCAGACCGCGCCGTGCTCCAGGGAGTGCACCGCGTTCTCGTTCGCGAGGGCCTTTTCGTATACGTCGCCGTTGCAGTTCATCCACACCTGGTTGTGGTCGCCACCGACCGGCGGGTTCATCGGATAGGCGACCTTCTGGCCGACGTGGTTGCGGGTGAGCTTGGCGCTCCAGGTGCCCACGCCGTCCTTGTCGTACGAGAAGTGCCCGGCCGGGGCCTTCGCCTTCGCGTCGCCGCCGTCGTCATCGCCCTTGGTCACGGCCCACGCCCCTACTCCTATCAGCGCGGCCACGACGACCGTGCTGACGGCGATGACCGCGATCCGGCCGCGGCGCTCACGGGCGCGCTCGGCCCGACGCATCTCCTCTATACGGGCCTTGCGGTCCGGGGAGGGCGAGGCGGACGTGTTCTTGGCGGAACCCATGGAAAGTCCTTCTGAGAAAAGGATGAGACGGGCGGGCCCGCTGATCGTAGTGGGGGAACGGGCGGTTGCGGGAGGACGCGTTCAGGGCCCGCTGTCGTGGTCGCGCCGAACGGCAGGCACTATGGCCCTGGGGGGTCCAGCAGGCACTATGAGACCCACACCGGCCGATCAAAGACGATCATGGTCGGCAACGCGCTCGAAACGGGCGTGTGGTGGGATGCGACCAGGCCCTTTTACGGTTTCTTTTCGAGGTCCCCCGATGGCGCCCCCGGGCGTGGGAGCAGACGGCCTGACCAGCAAGGATGGGTGGAAGCGGAAGATGGACAAGCAGCAGGAATTCGTGCTCCGGACTCTTGAGGAGCGCGACATCCGGTTCGTACGCCTGTGGTTCACGGACGTTCTGGGCTTCCTGAAGTCGGTGGCCGTGGCCCCGGCCGAGCTGGAGCAGGCCTTCGACGAGGGCATCGGCTTCGACGGCTCGGCGATCGAGGGCTTCGCGCGTGTCTACGAGTCCGACATGATCGCCAAGCCGGATCCGGGCACCTTCCAGGTCCTGCCGTGGCGCGCGGAGGCCCCCGGCACCGCTCGCATGTTCTGCGACATCCTGATGCCCGACGGCTCGCCGTCCTTCGCCGACCCGCGCTACGTCCTCAAGCGCGCCCTCGCCAAGACCTCCGACCTCGGCTTCACCTTCTACACCCACCCCGAGATCGAGTTCTTCCTCCTCAAGGACAAGCCGCTCGACGGCTCGCGCCCCACCCCCGCCGACAACTCCGGCTACTTCGACCACACCCCGCAGAACGTGGGCATGGACTTCCGCCGCCAGGCGATCACCATGCTCGAATCCATGGGCATCTCGGTCGAGTTCAGCCACCACGAGGGCGCCCCGGGCCAGCAGGAGATCGACCTGCGCTACGCCGACGCGCTCTCCACGGCGGACAACATCATGACGTTCCGCCTGGTCATGAAGCAGGTGGCGCTGGAGCAGGGGGTCAACGCGACCTTCATGCCGAAGCCGTTCTCCGAGCACCCCGGCTCGGGCATGCACACGCACCTCTCCCTCTTCGAGGGCGACCGCAACGCCTTCTACGAGTCGGGCGCCGAGTACCAGCTCTCCAAGGTCGGCCGCTCCTTCATCGCCGGCCTGCTCAAGCACGCCGCCGAGATCGCCGCCGTCACCAACCAGTGGGTCAACTCCTACAAGCGCATCTGGGGCGGCTCCGAGCGCACGGCCGGCGCCGGCGGCGAGGCCCCCTCGTACATCTGCTGGGGCCACAACAACCGCTCGGCCCTCATCCGCGTGCCCATGTACAAGCCGGGCAAGACCGGCTCGGCACGGGTCGAGGTCCGCTCCCTCGACGCCGGCTGCAACCCGTACCTCGCGTACGCGGTCCTGCTCGCCGCCGGCCTCAAGGGCATCGAGGAGGGCTACGAACTCCCGCCGGGCGCCGACGACGACGTCTGGGCCCTCTCCGACTCCGAGCGCCGCGCGATGGGCATCGAGCCCCTCCCGCAGAACCTCGGCGAGGCGATCGCCCTGATGGAACGCTCGGAACTGGTCGCGGAGACGCTGGGCGAGCACGTCTACGACTTCTTCCTGCGCAACAAGAAGCAGGAGTGGGAGGAGTACCGCAGCGAGGTCACCGCGTTCGAGCTGCGGAAGAACCTGCCGGTGCTCTAGCGCGACACCGCTTCGAGGGGCCGACGGCACATGCCGTCGGCCCCTTGTCGTGTCCGGGCCGGAACAGATCAGGATTCGAGAAGCGACCGCCCGGGGCCGCCGCTAGCTTGAGGGCCATGGACCTCACCATTCATACGACCGCCCTCCCGCACGACGACCCCGACGCCTCCCTCGCCTTCTACCGCGACGCCCTCGGCTTCGAAGTCCGCAGTGACGTCGGGCAGGGCAAAATGCGCTGGATCACCGTCGGGCCGCCGAACCAGCCCGGGACCTGCGTGCTGCTCGCGCCGCCCGCCGCCGACCCGGGCGTCACCGACGACGAGCGGCGCGTCATCACCGAGATGATGGCCAAGGGCACCTACGGCTGGATCATGCTGGCCACCCGCGACCTCGACGGCGTCTTCGACAAGGTGCAGGCCACCGACGCCGAGGTGGTCCAGGAGCCGACGCGGCAGCCCTACGGCGTCCGCGACTGCGCCTTCCGCGACCCCGCGGGCAACATGGTCCGCATCCAGGAGATCGCGGACCCGAGCTGATGTGCCGACCAGGATGGGCCCTCGCGCTGGTCGCCGCGCAGCGCCTGACGGAGTTCGCGCGGCTGCGGCGGGTCCGTGACCGCATCGACCGCGAGTACGCGCAGCCGCTGAACGTCGAGGCGCTCGCTTCCGGCGTCGACATGGCCGCCGGGGAGCTGAGCCGGCGGTTCGAGGCCGCGTACGGCACGTCGCCGTACGGGTATCTGACGGCGCTGCGCGTCCAGCGCGCGGTGCGGCTGCTGCACCACGGCGGCCTCGGGGCCGAGGAGGTCGGCCGCGTCGTCGGCTGCGCGTCCGACGGCGTCTTCCGCGGCCGTTTCACGGAACTGGTCGGCGTACCGCCGCGGGCGGCCCAACCGGTCAGGATTCGAGAAGCGCCCACGACCGCCCCGGTTCTAGCGTGAACGACATGACCTCATCACTCGCATCCGTGACCCTCGAAGTGGCCGACACCGAGGCCGCCGCCCAGTTCTACAAGGCCGCCTTCGGCCTCGGCCCGGAGTTCCGGTTCCGCGCCTCCGACGCACCGTCGACCGGCTTCCGCGGATTCACCCCGGCGCTCACGGTCGCCTCCCGCTCCGACGTCGACAGCTTCGTCGAGTCCGCCGTCGCCGCGGGCGCCACGACGCTGAAGCCCGCCGAGAAGTCGCTGTGGGGCTACGGCGCCGTCGTCCAGGCCCCCGACGGCACCATCTGGAAGATCGCCACCTCGGACAAGAAGGGCACAGGACCCGCCACCCGCACGATCGAGGCGCTCGTGATCCTGCTCGGCGTCGAGGACGTGAAGGAGAGCAAGAAGTTCTACGTCGAGCAGGGCCTGGCCGTGGGCAAGAGCTTCGGCGGCAAGTACGTCGAGTTCGCCGCCGACCCGGCGAGCGGCCTCACGCTGGCGCTGTACAAGCGGCGCGCGCTCGCCAAGCAGGCGGGTGTCCCCGCCGACGGCACCGGCTCGCACCTGCTGGTCCTCGGCGGCACCGCGCAGCCCTGCACCGACCCGGACGGATTCGTGTGGGAGGCCGTGTCGCCGGCCCGCGCGACGTCCTGATCAGCACCACAACACGAGAGCAACACCCGGCCCAGCCGGCCTGATCCAGGGGGAGAAACCATGAGCACGCAGCGCAGGACCACCGAGCCGACCGAGGCCTTCACCGCCGAGGAGCGCGCCGCGATGAAGGAGCGTGCCAAGGAGGTCAGGGCGAGCTCCCGCGGCAAGACCAAGGCCGACCCGGAGCCCGAGGTCCTCGCGAAGATCGCCGAGATGCAGGACGCGGACCGGGTCCTCGCCGAGCGGATCCACGCCCTCGTCAAGGAGCACGCCCCGCACCTGACGCCGCGGCTCTGGTACGGGATGCCCGCCTACGCCAAGGACGGCAAGGTGTTCTGCTTCTTCCAGAGCGCGGAGAAGTTCAAGGCGCGCTACGCCACGCTCGGGTTCAGCGACGTGGCGCAGCTCGACGACGGCACGATGTGGCCGAGCGCCTTCGCCCTGGCGGAGCTGACCGACGCCGACGCGGCGCGGATCGGCGAACTGATCAAGCGGGCGGCGGGCTGATCGCGTCCCGCAGCGGAACGGTGGCGCGCCTGCGGTACTCCTGCACCGCCCACCCGTTCCCGTCCGGGTCGGTGAAGTACATGAACGTGCCGCCGTCGTCGGCGCCGAACTTCACCGGCTCCGACACCTCCAGGCCGCGCTCGGTCAGCTCGTCGCGCGCGGCCTTGATGTCGCTCACGACGAGCTGCAGCCCGTGGTACGTGCCCGGGGCCGGGGTCCCCGTCCGGATGGGGATCCCGGCGGCGAGCACGATCGAACAGCCCGAACCGGGCGGCGTGAGCTGGACGATGCGGGCGCCCGGCATCACCTCGCGGTCGACGTCGCAGTGGAAGCCCACCTTGTCGACGTAGAACTCCTTGGCCCGGTCGATGTCGGACACGGGCAGGGGGATCACTTCGAGTGTCATCTCCATGTGTCAAAGGTAGGCAGGGGACACCCCGGCCGTCAGGAGCCTGCGCGGCGCGCCCGAGCCGTCCGCCGGGACGGTGTACAGGTCGGCCCCGTAGTCGCCCGGCAGCGCGTACGTCACGTGCCGGTCGTCGCTCCACACGGCCTGATCGTCGACGCTGCGTGTCTCGGCGAGCGGCGTCTCGTGGAAGGTGGCCAGGTCGAGTACGTACAGCCGCCAGGGCGCGTCCGCGGGCAGGCCGGGGACGCGCTTCTTGTACGCGATCCGGGTGCCGTCGGGGGAGAGGGACGGGCACTCGACGTTGGTGTGCAGTGTGGTGACCGTGCGCGTGCGCAGGTCGCCGCGGACCAGGTACGTCTTCCCGCGCGTGGCGAGGGTCGCGTAGAAGTGGCGGTCGTCGGCGGCGAAGGTGACACCCCAGAAGTTCACGTCCGCCGCCCGGTACGGCCGCCCGTCCTTGACGACGCGGTACGCCTCCAGTGTCGGTGTGAGGCGGCCCGTCGAGGTGTCGAGGATCGCGGCCCGCGTCGAGAAGTCGGTCCCCGCGTAGCTGTCGCCGCCGACGAACGCCGTCCACGCCGCGTACCGCCCGCTCGGCGAGACCCGGGCCCGCGACGGGATGCCCGGCACCGGGTAGTGGGCCTTCTCGTGCAGGGAGGCGTCCAGGACGGTGGCGCGGTAGGTGTCGGTGAGGGCGCCGTGGACGGCCTGCAGGCAGATGCCGGTTCCCGAACCGGCGGAGAAGCGCAGGCACTTGAGACCGGTGCCGGTCGCCGTGCGCGGGCCCGCGGGCCGGTTCACCGGCGTCCAGGCCAGTTCGTCGCGGTGCGGGCCCCAGGCCATGTCGCGGAACACCAGGTGGCGTCCGTCGGGTCGCAGCCCGACCGCCCCCTCGGTCACGACGGGACCGCCGGGGCGGGCCCGGTCGCGGCGGTCGGCGCGGGCCGACGCGTGCAGGACGGCGGTGGTCGCCACCGCCGCGAGCGCGAGCACCGCCGCGATCAGAACGGTGAGTTTGCCGCGAGTCGTCATGGGCGCGCTTCCGTACGGGTCGGTCGGAGGAAGGAGGCCGCCGTCGCCCCGGCGGCGAGCAGCACCGCCGCGGCGGACAGCGCCGTGCGGTCGCCCCATGCGGTCCAGGCCGCGCCGAACCCGAGGGAGCAGCCGAAGCGGGCCACGGCCTGGCCCGTCTGCACGACGGCGAGGCCCGAGGAGCGGTGCTCCCGCGGGATGCCGACGGAGGCCGCGGCCATCAGGACGCCGTCGGTCGCCGCGTAGAACGCGCCGTGCAGCAGGAGGACGACGCACGGCAGGGCCGGGGTGCGCGCATGGGTGAGCAGGAGGGCGTAGACCGCGAGCAGGGCGACGTGCCCGCCGAGGAACACGGGCCAGGCGCCCACCCGGTCCGAGAGCCGTCCCAGCGGGGCGGCGAGGAGCAGGAACGCGGCGGCCGTGCCCAGCGGAAGGAGGGCGAACCACCGTTCCGGTACGCCCAGTTGGCGCTGGAGGACCAGATAGACGAAGGCGTCGCTGACGGTTGCCAGGCCCAGCAACGTCGCGCACAAGGTGATGCGGACGAGCGCCCGGGACGGCTTCGTCCGCTGCCGGGCGCGGCTCGTCCGTGGTCGCTCGGGCGCCGCGGAGCCGCCGGCCGGCACGGGCCCGCGCTTTTGGCGGGGCACGAACAGGACCAGCACCACCACGCCCAGGACCGCCACGCAGAAGCTCACCGTGAAGACCGCGTCGTAGCCGTCCACCGTGGCCCGGAGAATCAGGAAGGCCACCAGAGGGCCGAGCAGCGCGCCCGCCGTGTCCATCGCGCGGTGCACACCGAAGGCCCGCCCCTGCGCCTCCGGGGTGCTCGACAGGGAGATCAGGGCGTCGCGCGGGGCCGTGCGCAGGCCCTTGCCCGTGCGGTCGGCCGCGAGGACGGCGCCGATCTGGGGGAGCGTGCCGGCCACCAGGAGGAGGGGTTTGCACAGGGCCGAGAGGCCGTAGCCGAGGACCGCGACCGTCTTGTGGCGGCCGCCGCCACTGTCCGCGAACCGGCCGCCGAGCAGGCGCACCAGCGCCGAGAAGCCGTTGTAGACACCGTCCAGGAGGCCGAAGCCGAGGGGGCTCAGGCCGAGGCCCGCCACCAGATACAGGGGCAGGACGGCGGTCACCATCTCGGACGAGACGTCCGTGATCAGGCTGACCGCGCCGAGCGCGAACACGGTGGAGCCCACGGCGCGCCGCCGCCCGGCACGGGGCCGGGCGGCGGGCTCCGCGGACGTCGGCGCACCGGGTGTCGCGCGACTGTCCGCTACGTACATGTCAGGACGCCCAGATCCCGGTGATGTCCTTGGCCGACGCCGCGTTGCCCGCGTGCGACGTCAGACCGTGCATGTCCTCCAGGGTGCGCAGCAGGTCGTAGTGGTTGTACGTCGTCGAGGACGTGGCACCGGGGGTGACCTGCTGGCCGTAGAGGACGGTGGGGATCTTGTTGCCGCTGAGGCGGTTGTCCTCGTCGAAGGTGACGACGAGGAGGCTGTTGTGGGTCTTGGCCCAGGTCGCGTAGGCCCCCAGCTTGTTCTTCAGCCAGGTGTCGCCGGTGGCGACCGAACAGTCGTGCATGTCGCTGCACAGGTTCGGCACGACGAAGGAGACCTGCGGCAGCGTCGCGTAGTCCGTGGGGAACTGGGCGAAGGTCTTCGCCGACGACGTCGGTACGTTGCTGAAGCCGAACCACGGGTTGTGCTTGCGCGCGTAGTCGCCCGAGGAGCAGGTGGTCGAACCCTGGCTCGGCAGCGTCTCGTTGTAGCTGCCCCACGTCTTGCCCGCGGCGATCAGCTCCGAGGCCAGGTTCGGGGCGGAGGAGAAGCCGGGCGTGTAGCAGCTGTCGTCCGTGATGCCCTGCGTGGAGCCGGAGAACAGGGCGAAGTAGTTGGGCTGGCTGGGGTGTGTCTCGGCGTACGAGGCGGTGAGGTTGGCGCCGCCCGTCTTGAGGCTGTTGATGTACGGGGCGCTGGAGGAGCCGATGACCTGGCTGTACGCGTGGTTCTCGAAGACCACGACGACCGTGTGGTCGGGGGTGGGCACGGTTGCCGCCGCGTGGGCGGGCGAGCCGCCGCCGAGCGCGAGCCAGCTGCCCGCGGCGGCGACCGTCAGGGCGAGGGCCGAGGCGAGCGCCTTGCCGCGGGAGCGGCCGAGGAGAGAACTGCCGGGCACGTGAGACCTCCGGGGTAGGGGAGGAGCGAGGGATTCCTGGCGGTGCGGGCAGATCATGCACACGCCAAGAGGCCCCGGCGTCACGTATTCCGGTTCCTGCGGATGAAGCGCCGGTGAATCCTCGGAGCGGGCGGGGCTACCGCTCGGCGAGCGGCGCCGGCGCCTCCTGCACCGTCCACCCGTTCCCGTCCGGGTCCTGGAAGAACATGAACGCGTTCCACTCCCCGCCGTGCCCCTCCTCCCAGCCGCCCGCGCCCGCGTGCTGCACCGGGCTCACCCCGACACCCCGCGCCACCAGTTCCCCGCGCGCGGCCCCGATGTCCGTGACGCACAGCTGGAGACCGGTGAGCGCGCCGGGCTTCATGGGCGGCTGGCCGGGGGCGCCGGGCATGCCCTCGGTCAGGGCGATGGAACAGCGCGAGCCCGGCGGGGTCAGCTGCACGATGCGGACACCGGGGGCCACCTCGCTGTCCAGGTCGACCTTGAAGCCCACCTTGTCCGCGTAGAAGTCCTTGGCGCGGTCCACGTCCGAGACGGGGACGACGACGACTTCGAGGGTCCATTCCATGGCCGGTCCTTCCAGAGGCGTCATGGGGAGACGTACGGGAATCGTCCCCCCGAGGCAATGACTCCGCACCCGCGCTCGACTCATCGGTCCACGACACCGCGCAGTAGGCTCAGCACCAGTGCGTGATCGAACAGGAGGCCGTGCGATGTCGGTGCCGCAAGGGCGCAGGAGCAGTACGTTCACGCGGCTGCTGCGGCACGGGTTCACGGACCCCTCCGGCGCGGAGCGGCTGCTCGACTCCGAGGCGCTGTCCACGGTGCGCTCCGACCCGCTGCTCCTGGACGCGCTCGGCGCCACCGCCGACCCGGATCTGGCGCTGCTCGGCCTGGTCCGGCTCGTCGAGGCGCAGCCCGACCCCACCGCGCGCCAGGAACTCCTCGACACGCTCATCACCGCGAAGCCGCTGCGCGACCGCCTGCTCGGCGTGCTCGGCGCCTCCGAGGCCCTCGCCGACCACCTCGCCCGGCACCGGGGCGACTGGCAGGCGCTGGTCACCTATGAGCCGAGCGACCTGCACCCGGGCGTCGAGGAGTTCGAGCAGGGCCTCGCCGAGGCCACCGACCCGGTGGCGCTGCGCGTGGCCTACCGCCGCTGCCTGCTCTCGATCGCCGCCCGCGACGTGTGCGGCACCACCGACATCACGCAGACCGCCGCCGAACTGGCCGACCTGGCGACCGCGACGCTGCGCGCGGCCCTCGCCATCGCGCGCGCCGCCGCGCCCGAGGACGCGGCGCTGTGCCGGCTCGCGGTGATCGCGATGGGCAAGTGCGGCGGCCACGAGCTGAACTACGTGTCGGACGTGGACGTCATCTTCGTCGGCGAGGCCGTGGAGGGCGCCGACGAGGGCAAGGCCGTCCAGGCCGCCACCCGGCTCGCCTCGCACCTGATGCGGATCTGCTCGGACACCACGGTCGAGGGCACCATCTGGCCCGTCGACGCGAACCTGCGCCCCGAGGGCAGGAACGGCCCGCTGGTACGCACCCTCTCCTCCCACCTCGCCTACTACCAGCGCTGGGCGAAGACCTGGGAGTTCCAGGCGCTGCTCAAGGCGCGGCCGGTCGCGGGCGATCCCGAACTGGGGGAGGCCTACGTCGAAGCCGTGTCCCCGCTGGTCTGGCAGGTCGCCGAGCGCGAGAACTTCGTGCCGGACGTGCAGAAGATGCGCAAGCGCGTCGTCGCGAACATTCCGGCGGGCGAGGTCGAGCGCGAACTGAAGCTCGGCCCCGGCGGGCTGCGCGACGTCGAATTCGCCGTCCAGCTCCTGCAGTTGGTGCACGGGCGGGCCGACGCCTCGCTGCGCAGCGGTACGACCCTCGACGCGCTGGCCGCGCTCGCCGACGGCGGCTACGTGGGCCGGGTCGACGCCGTCCAGCTCGACGACGCCTACCGCTTCCTGCGTACGCTCGAACACCGCATCCAGCTCTACAAGTTGCGGCGCACCCACCTGGTCCCCGAGGACGACGCGGACCTGCGCCGCATCGGCCGCTCCCTGGGGATGCGGACCGAGCCCATCACCGACCTCAACCGGGCCTGGAAGCGCCACACTTCGGTCGTCCGGCGCCTGCACGAGAAGCTGTTCTACCGGCCGCTGCTCGACGCGGTCGCCCAACTCGCCCCGGGCGAGAGCCGGTTGAGCACGGAGGCGGCCCGCGAACGGCTCGTCGCGCTCGGCTACGCGGACCCCAGCGCGGCCCTGCGCCACCTGGAGGCCCTCGCCTCCGGCGTCTCCCGCAAGGCGGCCATCCAGCGCACGCTGCTGCCCGTATTGCTCGGCTGGTTCGCGGACTCGGCGGACCCGGACGCGGGACTGCTCAACTTCCGCAAGGTGTCCGACGCGCTGGGCAAGACGCCCTGGTACCTGCGGCTGCTGCGCGACGAGGGTGCGGCCGCGGAGAACCTGGCCCGGGTCCTGTCCGCGGGCCGCCTCGCCCCCGACCTCCTGATGCGCGCCCCGGAGGCGGTCGCGCTGCTCGGCGACACGCAGGGGCTCAAGCCGCGCGAGCCCGCCTCGCTGGAGCAGGAGGTGATGGCCGCGGTGGGCCGCGCCGACGGCGGCGAGCAGGCCGTGGTCGCGGCGCGCGGCGTACGCCGTCGCGAACTCTTCCGCACGTCGGCGGCCGACATCATCGCCTCGTACGGCACCGAGGACACCCCCGCCGTCGCCGACCAGGGCGCCCTGGTCGACCAAGTGGGCGGCGCCGTATCGGACTTGACGGCGGCGACCCTCGCCGGAACGCTCCGCGCGGTCGTCCGCGACGGCTGGGGCGACACCCTGCCCACCCGGTTCGCCGTCATCGCCATGGGCCGCTTCGGCGGACACGAGCTGGGCTACGGCTCGGACGCCGACGTCCTGTTCGTGCACGAGCCGCGCGAGGGCGTCGGCGACCACGAGGCGGCGCAGGCCGCGGGCAAGGTCGTCTCCGAGATGCGCCGCCTGCTCGCCCTGCCGAGCGCGGACCCGCCGCTCCTCATCGACGCGGACCTGCGCCCGGAAGGCAAGTCGGGCCCGCTCGTGCGCACCCTCAAGTCCTACGAGGCGTACTACCGCCGATGGTCACTGGTGTGGGAGTCGCAGGCGCTGCTGCGGGCCCAACCGGTCGCGGGGGACGCCGAGTTGGGCCGGGCCTTCATCGACCTCATCGACCCGCTGCGCTACCCGATGGAGGGGCTCGGCGACGACGCGATCCGCGAGATCCGCCGCCTCAAGGCCCGGATGGAGTCGGAGCGGATGCCGCGCGGCGCCGACCCCACGCTGCACACGAAGCTGGGCCGCGGCGGCCTCTCCGACGTCGAGTGGACGGTGCAGCTGCTCCAGCTCCAGCACGGCTGGGCGGAGCCGGGCCTGCGCACGACCCGTACCCGGGAGGCGCTGGCGGCGGCCTGCGCGGCCGGCCTGCTGCCGAGCGAGGACGCGGCCACGCTCGACGAGGCGTGGGTGCTGGCGACCCGGGTGCGCAACGCGGTGATGCTGGTGCGCGGGCGGGCCGGTGACACGTTCCCGTCCGACGGGCGCGAACTCGGCGCGGTGGGACGGTACCTGGGGTACGACCCCGGGCACGTCGGGGACATGCTGGACGACTATCGCCGCACGACGCGCAGGGCGCGGGCCGTGGTGGAGGAGCGGTTCTACCAGTAGGGCCCGGGCACCGTTGCCGGGTGCGGACCGGGTGTGGCTCGTCGCGCAGTTCCCCGCGCCCCTTACAGGGCCGACAGCACCGGTACCGAAGACGTGCCGGCCAGCCACGGGAGGCCGCCGGGGCCACGGTTGGCCAGAGCCGCGACATCCGCCGCCGCCTCGTCGCCGGAGGCGTGCGTGCGGTGCAGATCGGACCACGGGTGCGCGTCGTCGCCCGGGTGGGCCACCGCCGGCGCCGCCGCCGCGATCCCCGTGACGAAGGCTCCCGCCACCATCACACCCGCCGTGGTCTTCCGTACCGTCGCCGCCATCAGGACTCCGTTCGTCGTGTCTGTCCCCACGACCCTCCCCGAGCGCGCGGCCGCCCGACAGATGTCGTACGTCGCGGGCCGGTGGGCCCAAGGGCCCACCACCCCTACTCCCCGCTTACGTCCAGCAGCCCCCGGCAGTGCCCCACGAAGGCCCCGAGCGCCAGCTCGAACGCGGCGTCCGCCCGCCCCTCGGACACGGCCGCGAGCGCCCGTTCGAGCAGCGGTGTCGCCGTCTCGTCGGTCAGCTCCCACATCGCCTCGGGTGCCGCCATGTCGAGCGCGGACCCGAGCACCACGTTCTCCAGGCCGATGATCACCGGCATCACGTCGGCCAGCGCGAACCCGGCGTCCAGCAGCACGCCCACCGCCAGCTCGTACTGCGCGAGCACCCGCGGCGCCCGCACCGGGTTCGTGGTCAGCAGCGGGATCGCCTTCGGGTGCGCGGCGAACGCGGCCCGGTAGGAGCGCGCCCACGCCGTCAGCGCCCGGTCCCACGGCAGCCCGGAGTCCAGCGGCGCCGGGTCGATGGCCGCCGCCACCCGCTCCCGCAGCAGCTCCACGATGCCGTCCCGGCCGTCCACATGGTGATACACCGAACCGGTCTGCACCCCGAGCCGCCGAGCGATCTGCGGGACGCTGAACTCGCCCTGCTCGTCGACCAGTTCGAGTGCCGTCGACGCGATGCGCTCCCGGTCCAGGAGTGGCTTGCTCGGCCGTCCCATCGGTCCCGCTCTCCCTCGTGTCCGCATGACGGGTCTTCCCGTGCGCCCAACGGGAGGTTACATTGCGGAAACCGAAAGGCTTTAGGTTTACGCCGCTCGCCCCTTCCCCGTCCTCTGCTGCCTGCCACCAGAAGGGCCCAGTGCCGCATGCCCGCAACCTCCCCGAAGACCGTCACCCCGGACCCGCCCGCCCCCGCACAACCCGGCCTGCGCACCGGCTCCCTCGGCACCTCCGACATCGCCTTCTTCGTCGTCTCGGCCGCCGCGCCGCTCACCGTCATGGCGGGTGTCGCCCCGCTCGCCATCGCCCTCGGCGGCATCGGCGCCCCCGCCGGATACCTCCTCGCGGGCCTCACCCTCGCGGTCTTCGCCGTCGGCTTCACCGCGATGAGCCGCCATGTCACCGGCGGCGGCGCCTTCTACGCGTACATCACCCAGGGCCTCGGCCGCCCGGCCGGTGTCGGCGCCGCGCTGCTCGCCATGATCGGCTACAACGGCATGGAGATCGGCGTCTACGGCCTCCTCGGCTCCGCCACCCAGGACACCGTCCACGCCCTGTTCGGCGCGGACGTTCCCTGGCTCCCGGTCTCCCTGCTCGGCCTGGTCCTCATCTGGTACGGCGGCTTCCGCTCGATCGACTTCGGCGCGAAGCTGCTCGGCGTCCTGCTGGTCGCCGAGACCGGCATCCTGGTCCTGCTCGCCGGCGGCGTCCTCCTCAAGGGCGGCGCCCACGGCCTCTCCCTCGCCTCCTTCACGCCCGGCAACGTCCTCGTGCCCGGCACGGCCGTCGTCCTGGCCTTCGCGTTCGCCGCGTTCACCGGCTTCGAGTCGACCGTCATCTACCGCCGCGAGGCCCGCGACCCGGACCGCACGGTGCCCCGCGCGACGTTCATCGCGGTCGCCTTCCTCGGCCTCTTCTACGCGTTCACGGTCTGGATCGCCATCCAGTCCTTCGGTGACGCGCAGGTGGTGAAGGAGGCGGGGAGCAACCCGGCCGACCTCTTCTTCACCGCGATCACGACCTTCGTCGGCGGCTGGGCGGCCGACCTGATGCACGTCCTCATCGTCACCAGCGTCCTCGCCTCCCTCCTCGCCTTCCACAACGCGATCAACCGCTACGGACTGGCCCTCGCCGACGAGGGCGTCCTGCCGCGCTCCTTCGCCCGCATCCACCCCCGGCACGGCTCCCCGTACGCGGCCGGGATCGCGCAGTCGGTCCTCGGCGCGGTCGTCGTCCTCGCCTTCTGGGCGGCGGGCGCCGACCCGTACGCCCAGCTCCTCCTGTGGGTCAACACCCCGGGAATGATCGGCCTGATGGCGCTGCAACTCCTCGCGGCCCTCGCGGTCCCGTTCTTCTTCCGCCGCATCACGCACACGGAGGGCGTCCTGCGCACGATGGTGGCCCCCGTGGCGGCGACCCTCCTCCTCGGCGCGGCGACAGCCCTGGTGATCACCCACGTCGACCTGTTCACCGGCGCGTCCCCGCTCGCGAACACGGTGATGGTCGCGGTGGTCCCCGCGGTCTTCGTCCTGGGCCTGACCCTGGCCCACCGCCTGAAGCGGTCGCGTCCGGAGGTGTACGAAAGGTTCGGCCAGTCGTAGCGCGGGCGATGAGGCCGGCCGCAGGCCAGGCATCCAGGGGCGCGGGGCTGTAGCGACATGCGGCTCCGCCGGGTAGGCGCGCCCAGCCACCCACCACCCGCACCCGCCGACGAGACAGCACCCGGCAGACGAACACGCGAACCTGATCGGAGCCCCCATGGCACCCCCGGCCGACCTCCTCCTCACCCACACCCACATCCGCACCCTGGACCCGGCCCGGCCGGAGGCCACCGCCCTCGCGGTCGCCGACGGCCGCATCACGGCGATCGGCGACACGGACACCCTGGTCCGCGACCACAGCGGTCCGCGCACAGAACGGATCGACCTCCGCGGAGCGACCGTCACCCCGGGCCTCGTCGACGCCCACAGCCACCCCGTCTGGGGCCTGGAGATGGCGACGGGCGCCGACCTCAGCGGCGTACGGGACCTGGACGGACTGCGGGCCGCCCTGCGCGCGGCGCCCCGGACCGACGGCTGGGTCGTCGCCTGGGGGCTGGACCACAACGCCTTCGGCGGCCGGCCCGTCCACCGCGACCTCGTCGAGGACGTCCTGGACGGCGCCCCCGCCTTCCTGCGCCTGTACGACGGCCACTCGGCGCTCGCCAGCGGCGCCGCCCTGGACGCCGCGAAGATCACCGGACCGCGCTCCTTCGACCAGCGCTCCGAGATCGTCTGCGACGCCGAAGGACGCCCCACGGGTCACCTGATCGAGCACGCCGCCATGGACCTGGTGTACGCGGTCGTGCCCACGCCCGCCTACGCGGAACGCCGTACCGGGCTCGTCGAACTGCTCACCGCCATGGCCGCCACCGGCCTCACCGGCGCCCACGTCATGGACGGCTCGGGGCTCGACCTGCTGGAGGCCGTCGAGCAGGACACCGACCTGCCGCTGCGCCTGACGGTCGCGCCCTGGTGCATGCCGGGCGTGGACGCCGCCGGGCTCGACGAACTGGTCGCCCTCCAGCGCACGCGGGGCCGGGACTGGCGGGTCGGCGGGGTCAAGTTCTTCATGGACGGCACCGTCGAGGGCGGCACCGCCTGGCTGGAGCACGCCGACTGCCACGGGCAGGGCACCGACGCGTTCTGGCCGGACCCGGCCGCGTACAGCGCCGCCGTACGGCACCTGCACGCCGCCGGGGTGCGCACCGCCACCCACGCCATCGGCGACGCGGCCGTGCGGCACGCCCTGGACACCATCGAGGGGCTCGGCGCGAGCGGCCGCGGCGCGCACCGCATCGAGCACATCGAGTCCGTCCCCGACGACACGCTCCCGCGGTTCGCCGCGCTCGGCGTCACCGCGTCGATGCAGCCGCCGCACACCGCGTACACGAAGGACGACCACAGCGACGAGTGGTCGAAGCGGCTCGGCGACGAGCGGGCGAACCGCGCCTGGCGCACCCGCGACCTGCGCGACGCGGGCGCCACGCTCGCGCTCGGCTCGGACTGGCCGATCGCCCCCTACGACGCGCGGCGGGTGCTCGCCATGGCCCGGGTGCCCGCGGGCGCGGCCGGTCCCGCCCAGGGCCTGACCGGTCTCGAAGCACTCGAAGGAGTGACCTCGCACGCGGCCGTCGCGGCCGGTGAGTCGGCCGAGGCCGGCCGGATCGCCGTCGGGATGCGGGCCGACCTCACCGCCTTCGGCCTCGACCCGGTCGCGGCCCCGGCGGACGAACTGGCCGAGGCGCCGGTGCTGTTGACGACCGTAGGGGGAAGGACCACGCACCGTAGCCAATGATGGGAAAAGGGGCGGTGCCGCACGGCACCGCCCCTTCCCTGGAATGTGCGCAGAAATCGCCCTAGTTCTTCAGCGGGAGCAGGGGGCGCCGCGCCGCCACCCGGCGCGGCAGCGCGTACGGCAGCGCCCCGTACCAGAGCCGCGCCACCAGGAAGCCGAAGGCCAGGCAGAGCATCCCGCCCACCGCGTCCAGCCAGAAGTGGTTCGCCGTCGCCACGATGACCACCAGCGTCGCCGCCGGGTACAGCAGCCCGAGGATCCGGGCCCAGGGCGCGGACGCGAGCGCGAAGATCGTCAGGCCGCACCAGAGGGACCAGCCGATGTGCATCGACGGCATGGCCGCGTACTGGTTCGACATGTTCTTCAGGTTCCCGGAGGCCATCGACCCCCAGGTCTGGTGCACGGCGACCGTGTCGACGAAGCGGGTGCCCGAGCCCGGGGACATCAGGCGCGGCGGGGCCAGTGGGAAGAAGTAGTAGCCGACCAGCGCGACGGCCGTCGTCGCGAAGAGCACGAGCCGGGTCGCCGCGTAGCGCCCCGGATGGCGGCGGAACAGCCACACCAGCACGCCCAGTGTGATGACGAAGTGGAGTGTCGCGTAGTAGTAGTTCATGCCGACGATGAGCCAAGACACGGCGTTCACCGCATGATTGACGCTCTGTTCGACGGCGATGCCGAGATGGTGCTCGAGGGACCAGATCCAGTCCGCATTGCGCAGCGCCTGCGCCTTCTGCTCCGGGACCGCGTTGCGGATCAGGGAGTACGTCCAGTAACTCACCGCGATCAGCAGGATCTCGAACCAGAGCCGGGGACGCCGCGGCGTACGCAGGCGGCTGAGGCGGCCGCCGAAGCCTTCCCTGCCGCGGTCTTTCTCCGCGACGGGTGAGGTGGCGGGTCCTTGTCGGCCGTCGAGTGTCGTCACGGTCGTTTCACCCATAGTCACCGAGTCTGCCAGATATCAGGCCCCCGCCAGATCATCCCTCGGTCGGGTCACGCCCGCACCCGCTACGCCCTACGGACGAGGCCGGACCCCAGGGGACGAGGCCGTCGAACCCCGAACCACCAGCTCCGGCATGAACACGAATTCGCTGTGCGGCGCGGGCGTCCCGGCCACCTCTTCCAGCAACGTGTTGACGGCCGCCTGGCCCATGGCGTGCACCGGTTTGCGGATGGTCGTCAGGGGCGGATCGGTGAACGCGATGAGCGGCGAGTCGTCGAAGCCGACCACCGAGACGTCCTTCGGCACGTCGAGGCCGCGCCCCCGTGCCGCCCGCACGGCACCGAGTGCCATCATGTCGCTCGCGCAGACCACCGCCGTGCAGTCCCGGTCGAGGAGCGCGGAGGCGGCTGCCTGGCCGCCCTCCAGCGTGTACAGGGAGTGCTGGACGAGATCGCGCTCCACGTCCTCGGCGGGCAGCCCGAGGAGCTGCGTCATCGTCCGCACGAAGCCCTCGATCTTGCGCTGCACGGGCACGAAGCGGCGCGGCCCGAGCGCCAGGCCGATCCTGGTGTGGCCGAGCGAGACCAGATGGGTCACGGCGAGCCGGGCCGCGGCCCGGTCGTCGGGCGAGATGAAGGGGGCCGCTATCGCCGGGGAGAAGCCGTCGACGAGCACGAACGGGACGCCCTTGCCGCGCAGCGCCTCGTAGCGCCGCATGTCGGCCGTGGTGTCGGCGTGCAGTCCGGAGACGTAGATGATGCCGCCGACCCCGCGGTCCACCAGCATCTCGGTCAGTTCGTCCTCGGTGGAGCCGCCCGGGGTCTGGGTGGCGAGCACCGGGGTGTACCCCTGCCGGGTCAGGGCCTGCACGACGACCTGGGCGAGCGCCGGGAAGATCGGGTTCTCCAGCTCCGGCGTGATCAGGCCGACCAGGCCCGCGCTGCGGTGCCGCAGCCGCACCGGCCGCTCGTAACCGAGCACGTCGAGTGCGGCGAGGACGGACTGGCGGGTGGCGGCGGCGACCCCGGGCTTGCCGTTGAACACGCGGCTGACGGTCGCTTCGCTGACCCCCGCTTGCGCTGCTATGTCGGCCATGCGTGCGGTCACGGAAGTGGACACTACCGGCGACCCGCCGTATTGCCCACCGGTGGCCCCGCCAGGCAAGTGCGGTGGTCGTGCGCCGAGTTGAGGGGCGTGCACGGCGCACGGCCACTCGGAACGGTGAAGGTCCGCGAACGGCCGACATGCCCCTTGCGGGCGGCGGTAGCTTGGTGGGGCGGGCCGAGGGGGCCCGCAGGTTCGCCGCAAGGGGGTGTTGTGCGTGAACGCCACCGCCCTGGAGACGCGGCCGGAAGGCGGCCCTGAAGGCAGCACGGTCCTGGTGGTCGACGACACCGCCGCGAACCGCTACGCGCTGAGTGCCGTCCTCACCCGCGCCGGACACGTGGTCGTGCCCGTCGCCTCCGCGGGCGAGGCCCTCGTGGAGCTGGACGTCCGGCTGCGGACCGGCAGCCTGCCCGACGTGGTCCTCGTCGACGTGGGCCTGCCCGATCTCAGCGGCTACGAACTGTGCCGCAGGGTCAAGGCGTTGCCCTCCCTCGCCGGTATCCCCGTCGTCCACTTCTCCGCCCGTCCCGCGGCCCCCGTCGACCGCTGCCAGGCGCTCGACGCGGGCGGCGAGGCCTATCTGACGGTGCCCGCCGAGCCGGAGGAGATCCGCGCGGTGGTCCGGGCCGCCCTGCGCGGCGCCCGTGAACTCACCCATGTCCAGCACCAGTTCACCCGCCTCACCCTGCTCTCCGAGGCCGTCGTCGAGGTGCAGGGCGCCCGCTGCCTCGGCGAGCTGGCCTCCACCGCGGCCGACGCGACGTCCCGGCTCACCGGGCACACCGCCGCCGTGTTCGTCCTCGGCGACGAGGGTGACGTGCACTGCGGCCTGTCCCGGCGCGCCCCGCAGGCCCCGCACCCCGGGGTGCCCGCGCCCCGCGACGAGGAGCGGGCCGCCGCGCTGGTCCGGCGCGTGATGTGCGCCCGGGGTGGCGTCCGCTCCACCGTCGTGCCCGGATCGCTGTGGCCCGAGGCGTACTTCGGGCCCGGTGACGTCCGGCTCGTCCTCGCCCGCAGCCGCGACGGCCTTCCGGTGTGCCTGGCCACGCCCGCCTACGCCGACGGGGCCGGGCGGATCGGCTCGCTCGTCGCCCAGCTGGCCCGGGCCACCGCGCTCGCCGCCGAACCCCTCCTCAGGTACGAGCAGGAGCGTCACGTGGCCCTCACCCTGCAACGCAGCTTCCTGCCCGCCCAGTTGCCCCACATGCCGGGCGTCGAGGTCGCCTTCCGCTACGAGCCGGCGTCCCAACAGGCCGAGATCGGCGGGGACTTCTACGCCGCGCTGCCCACCCCGGCCGGGATCCTCGTCGGCATCGGCGACGTCGTGGGGCACTCCCTCGAAGCGGCCACCGTGATGGTCGAGATCCGGCACGCGCTGCGCGCCTACAGCATCGAGGACCCGTGCCCCGGCCACCTGGTGACCCGCATCGACCGGATGCTCCAGCACTACCACCCGGAGACCACGGCGACCCTGTGCCTGGCCCTCGTCGACCCGGACACCGGCCGCACCCTCGTGGCGAACGCGGGTCACATCCCGCCGCTGATCGTGCCCGACCGCGGCGTGCCGTACTACGCGAAGGCGGCGGGCCCGCTGCTCGGCCTCGGTCTGCCGCACCCCGAGCCGAGCGCGCTCGACGTCGGCGTCGGCGACCGGCTGCTCATGGTCACCGACGGGCTCGTCGAGACCCGCGGCACCGACCTGGCGATCTCCCTGGAACAGCTGCGCGGCGCCGCGGCCGTCGCCCCGGCCGCGCCCGACGGCCTGTGCGACACGCTCATGTCGTGCTTCGGCCAGGACCGGGCCGACGACATCGCCCTCCTCGCCCTGCGGCTCAGCCCGGAGCCTTCGACGCCAGATCCTTCTCCATGAGCGTCACGGCATAGCTGCTGCCGCCGGAGCCCGCCTTGAAGGGCTGCTCGCCCACGACCGCGTAACCACGGCCCTCGTAGTAGACGCGCAGCCGCGGGTTGCTCGCCACGCAGTCGAGCCGGCAGTGCGACCGGCCGCTGTCCGTGATCCGCCGCTCGACGTGCGCGAGGAGCTCCCCACCGGTGCCGGCCGGTGCGCCGCGGCGCACCATCAGCCGGTGCACGTAACCGGCGACGGGCGGCTGCACGCCCCACGCGGGTTCGTCCTCCCACCACAGCTCGTACGCGCCGACGGCCTCGCCCCGCAGCTCCGCGAGCCACACCTCGCCCTCCTTGATCCGCAGCCGGAAGTGGTCCGCGTCCTTCTCGCCGGGCTTCCACTGGTCGATGCCCCGGTCGATCATCCAGCGGGCCGCGCCGTCGTACAGCGCCACGAGCGTGTCCAGGTCGTCGGTGTCCGCTCTGCGGAACGCGAGTTGTGCCGTCATGCCGATCACCGTAAAGGTGTGGGGCCAGCACATCCGCACGTCACCCCACCGGAGGCCTCATGCCGAACATCACCGTCGACCACTCCGCCGGCCTCGACGACCGGATCGACCGGGCCGGGCTCGCGGGCGCCGTGCACCAGGCCTGTGTCGAGACCGTGGCCGCGCGCACCGCGGCCTGCAAGACCCGGTTCCGCCGCGCGGACGAGACGGTCGTCGGCGACGGCGCCGAGGACGCGCAGGTCGTCCACCTCGAGATCGCCCTCCTCGCGGGCCGCACACAGGAGGCGAAGACGGCACTGGCGGAGGCCGTACTCGCCCTGCTGCCCGAGCACATCAAGAACCCGGAGGGCTGCCACCTGTCGGTGGAGGTCCGGGACCTGGAGCCGGCGTACAAGTCGGCGCGGGGCTAGGAGCGCCCCGTCCGGGGCGCTGCCCGTTCAGACCGGAGCCAGCGCGGAGAGCCGCCCGATCAACTCGGCGAACGGACCGTCCGCAGGCTCCCCCGAGAGAAGGCGGCGCAACAGCGCCGCCATCTCGGAGTCGTACGCGGCGCTCACCGCGGCCAGCGCCGCGAAGTCGTGCACCAGCTGACGCTCCAGCTCCCCGCGGGGAATCCGTCGTCCGTCCAGCCAGATCAGCGCCGTCGACTCGGCGAGCGAGATCCAGGACCGGACGACGAGTTCCAGGCGCGGGGACGGGGTCACGATCCCCAGGTGCGCCAGGATCTGGACGTACGCGGCCTGCCGCACGGAGTCGATCAGCGCGTTCGTCGCCGAGGAGCCGACGGCCGGGCCGCCGCGCATCAGCGCCGAGAAACCGGGCCCGTGCTCGTCCACGAAGTCGAAGAACCGGCCCATCACGCGCAGCAGCCGCGCGCCGAGCGGCCCCTCCCGCGGCTCCTCGAACCGCTCCGCCAGATCCTCGGCGGCCCGCTTCAACGCGGCCTCGTACAGGCTGAGTTTGCCGGGGAAGTAGTGGTAGACCAGCGGCCGCGAGATGCCCGCGGCGGCCGCTATCTCGTCGATGGAGACGTCGTCGGGGGAGCGGTGGCTGAACAGTTCGAGGGCGACCCCGATCAACTGCCGCCGCCGCTCCTCGACTCCCATCCTGCGCCGCACCCCGGTAGTCATGCCGAACACTCTACCGAGCGGATCAGGGCGCTCCCTTACGCGGTCGCCACGGGGTCGCTACAGGTCGAGCACGAGGCGCTCACCGCGGGTCCGCGAGACGCAGATGAGCATCGAGTCGTCCCGCTCGGCGTCGGTGAGGAGCTCGTCGCGGTGGTCGATCTCCCCTTCCAGGACGCGCTGTTGGCAGGTTCCGCAGAAGCCCTGTTCGCAGGAGTACGAGACGCCGGGCACCGCGGCGCGCACCGCCGCGAGCACCGTGGTGCCGGCCGGGACGTCGACGACCTTGCCGCTGCGCCGCAGCTCGACCTCGAACGGTCCGTCGCCGTCCGCGGAGTTCCGGGGCGCGAACCGCTCCAGGTGCAGGGCGCGGCCCTCGGGCAGCGCCGCCTCCACGGCCGCCATCAGACCCTCGGGCCCGCAGCAGTACACGGCCGTGCCGGGCGCGGTGTCCGCGAGCGCGGCGGCGAGGTCCGGCAGTCCGGCCTCGTCCTCGGGCACGACGGTGACCCGCTCGGACCGCTCCCCGGCGAGCTTCACCACGTCCTCCAGGAACGGCATCGAGGCCCGCGTCCGGCCCCCGTACAGCAGCTTCCACGCGGCACCCCGTGCCTCGGCGGCCCGCAGCATCGGCAGGATCGGGGTGAGTCCGATGCCTCCCGCGACGAAGAGGTAGGACGGCGCGTCGGCGTCCAGCGGGAAGCGGTTGCGCGGCCCGCGCACCTCCACCTCCGCGCCCTCCAGCAGCTGCTCGTGCACCTCGCGCGAGCCGCCGCGCCCGCCCTCGCCCTCCGGGATCAGCCGGGTGGCGACGGTGTACGAGGACGTGTCCTCCGGGTCGCCGCACAGCGAGTACTGCCGTACGAGACCGGAGGGCAGCACCAGATCGAGGTGGGCGCCCGGCTGCCAGGCGGGCAACCGCTCGCCCTCCAGGCGGAGTTGGACCACTCCGTCGGCTATCTGCTCGTGCCGGGTGATGAGCAGGCGCAGCGCGCGGGCCCGCGGCCGCCCCGAGACCGGCTCCTCCAGGGCGGGCAGCGGCCACAGCGGCGAACCCTGGATCCTGCGGCGCAGCGCGCGGCGGACGACGAGCGCGGCGCCCGCGACGACGGCGGCCCGGGTGAGCGTACGGGCCTTCATCGGGCCGCCCCCGTCCGGGCCTCGGCCGCGGTCGCCGCCGGGGACGAGGCGAGATAGGCGACGGCCTGCGCGGTGTCGCCCTCCTGCTCCGGGTGGTAACTCCGGCTCAGATAGCGGGGGATGGACCGCACCATCGCCCCGGTCGAGGGCAGCACGCCCTGCTTGCCGCCCCGGTGGAAGTCCTTGAAGCTCGCCTTGCCGTCGACCAGCGTCGGATCGTTCTCCATGAAGAACCGCGCGCCGCGCTGCCACAGGAAGACGAGCGCCGTGAAGGCGGTGGCCCAGGTGCGTACGCGCCGCCGGTAGCTGCCGTCGAGGTGCTCGAACAGCTCGAAGGCCACCGAGCGGTGCTCGACCTCCTCCGCGCCGTGCCAGCGCAGCAGGTCGAGCATGGTCGGATCGGCGCCGCGCCGGTCCAGCTCGTCGGCGTTCAGCACCCAGTCCCCGAGGAACGCGGTGTAGTGCTCGATCGCCGCGATCAGCGCGACCCGCTCCATCAGCCACCACCGGCGCGCCTTGCCCGGCGGCAGCGTCCGGTCGCCGAGCAGCTTCTCGAAGAACCAGTCCACCTGGGCCGTGTACGGCGTCGGGTCGAGCCCCTGCTCGCGCAGGTGCGGCAGCACTTCGTCGTGCGCCTGCGAGTGCATGGCCTCCTGGCCGATGAACCCGATCACGTCCTCGCGCAGCCGGTCGTCCTCGATGAGGGGCAGGACCTGCTTGTAGACGTGCACGAACCAGCGCTCGCCCGCAGGCAGGAGCAGGTGCAGCACGTTGATGGTGTGCGTGGCGAACGGGTCGCCCGGGAGCCAGTGCAGCGGGGTCCTGTCCCAGGCGAAGGACACCTGGCGTGCCTTCAGCGTGACGCGCTTATTAGACATGGCGTCAATGTACTGACGGGTAGACGTGGCGGTACAGCCCCTTGCGGCGACTTTCTTTACTTGATCGTCAGTAATGCGAGGCCTCTCCTCATCGCAGCGTGGTGACCTGCTTGCCGCTCGCCGTGCCGCCCTTCAGGGACACCTTCGCGTCCCGCGCCACCTTCACCGCCAACAGGTTCCCCGCGCCGGTGGAACCCGCCGCCGTGACCGAGTTGACCTGCTTGCTGCCCGCCGCCACCAGGTACCAGGTGCCGGCCCGCGACTTCCAGCGGACGCCCGCGAGGACCACGGGGTCGCGGGAGCCGCACGCGGGGGAGGTCTCCGACTTCGCCGCGACGACCGAGGCGGCCGCGCCCGGGGTGCGGAACAGGGCGAGGGTGCGCGGGCTGCCGCCCTGCCAGGTCTCGGCGCGGGTGCACACCCACTCCGCCGTCCCGTTGGCCTCGGGGAGCGGCTGCCGCGCGTACGCCCAGGAGTTGACGGAGCGCACTCCGTGCGAGCGGGCCGCCGCCAGCGAGCAGGCGGTGGCCGACCAGTCGGCCGCCCTGGAGTCGCGGGGCGCGTCCGGGCGGCCCGAGGTGAGCTGTGCGGGGACGAGTTCGCCGAGGTCGGTGGTGAGCCGGGTGCCGGAGGAGTCGGTGAGCGCCAGCGCGTTCCACGACGTACAGCTCTCGGCGAGGGCCGGGCTGAGGAACGGGGAGGTGACGCCGTCGGACGTGCGGGTCAGCTTCAGCGGTGCCGCGTCCGGCTTCAGCAGGTCGCGGACCGAGGCGCCGGACACCCAAGGGGCCGTCAGATAGCGGACGTTGCCGTCGGAGCGGTCCAGGACGACGGCGCTCGCCTGCCCGGCGGTGGCCCCGTCGACGCGGGCGAAGTCGAGGGCGGCGCCGCTCGTGCCGTTCTTCGGTTCGGCGTAGCGGACGATGCGCAGGCCGTCGTAGAGGACGACGACACGGGCCTGGTCGACCTCGCCCGCGTAGAGCAGCTGCGCGGGCCCGGGCGGGGCGCCCGCCGGGGTGCCGGGCGTCGCCGAGACCTGCACGGACTCGCCCGGCCGCGCCCACACCGCGAGCGCGCGGCGCAGCAGCTCCGTGTCGCCGGTGAGATCGCCGCGCGCGGGCCACACCGAGAAGTCGGTGCGCGAGGAGGTCTGCCAGACGCCCGCGGCCACCCTCGTCAACTTGCTCGGATCCAGAGCCGCTTGACCCGCGGGGTTGCGCGCGTAAGGCGGTGCGGCCGCGCCGTCCGGGCCCCAGTCGTCGGCCGGCAGGCCGAGCAGCGCCCCGCACACGACGAGTGCCGCGACCGCCGCGAGGCCCGCCTTCGCGTGCTGGCGGCGGCGCATCAGGTCGGTGGGGCGGGCGTGCAGGGAACACGGGTCGAACTCGGGGGAGTTCAGGAGCGCGGGCTGCGACTCGACCCCCGCGGCCCGCACCAGCGCCGCCGCCGCGTCCTCCGGGGTGCAGCCCGCCGACGTCAGGGTCGTACTGATCGCCGTGTCGTCCAGGCGCTCCAGCCCGCGCAGCACGTACGCGGCGCGGGCCGGCCCGTCGAGCGCCGACAGCGCCTGGTCCAGGGCGAGTTCGTCGGCGCCGCCGGACTTCGGGAAGAGCCGGAGCCCCCGCACCTGCGGGAGCAGCGGCGGCAGCTGGGCCCGCTTCGGCCAGGCCGAGAGGCGCAGCGGCAGCCCCGCGTCCAGGGCGCTGCGCAGCACCCGCAGGCGTACGTAGGCGTAGCCCGGGTCGCCCGCCGTGCGCGCGGGTGCCGGCGCCGTCCGGCCGCGGGGCAGCGCCCGCTGGGTGACGGAGTGGGCGGTGAGCACCCGGCGGTTGCGGCCGAGGCCCGGCGGCAGCACCAGGTAGGCGAGGCGGACCAGGCGGGGGTAGTGCTCCACCAGGGCCGCCTCCGCCTGTTCGACGTCGATCACGTCGGCCGGGGCGGGTGCGCCGGGGGCCGGGGGCTTGGGTTGCTGCACCTTTGACTGCACGTTCAGCTGAACGAGCGAATCGTGCGATGGTCACAGGGGGCCCGCGCCCCCGCTCCGGCTACGTCAACCGCCAGCCACTGAACCCGACCGTGCCCCGCGCCCCGTTCCCGCCGTTCGTCGCGGTCATGAACAGGCCCGCGTCCTGCGTCGCCGCCGCCCCGGGCACCGGCACGGTGGCCACGGTCCGCCAGGTCGCGCCGTCGTCCGTGGAGCACTCCCCGGTGTACGAGCCGCCGGACCGGCTCAGCCGCAGCAGCACCGGCGCCTTGATCCCGGTGATGCGCTGGTACGTGTCCAGGGTGCCGTCGCCGTTCGTGTCGTAGGACAGGACGACCCCGTTCGACGGTGTGACCGACAGGTTCAGGAAGCCCAACGACCCCGGTGTGGCAAGGGAGTTGCGCACGATGACGCCCGCCCGCGCCCAGGCGCCCGTGACCGCCTGGCTGTCCACCCGCAGCACCACCGACGTGCCGTCCGTGAACGCGCCCTCGCGGTACGCCGTCCCGAACTCCGCCGTGCCCTTCCACAGGTCCGCGCCGCCGCCGTCGATGGCGAACCGGTCCGCCAACTGCCCGAAGACCGCGGCATTGTTGGTGTACGTCTTCCAGCCCGCGTCCAGCGGTCCGGCCTCGAAGAGCGTCCCCTTGTGGACGTACGTGACCCGTGGCTCGCCCGCCGGGCCGTACTGCACGTCGATCTCGTACGGCAGCGGCCGCAGCGGCTCGTCGAGCGGGGTGCCCGGTGCGCTCGCCCGCCACGCCACCGTGCCCTCGCCCGCCGGGGCGACGCTCCTGAGGTACGTGGCGCCCTCCGGCTCGGCGTCGATGCCCTTCAGCGCGAAGTCGACGCGGCCCGTCGCGCGCAGGCCGTTGACGTTGTGGAAGGTGGCGGCCACGCGCGCGTGCCCGTTCGGCGGGAACGCGGGCGGCTCCGCCGTGACCGTGACGGCCCCCTGGTACGGGGCCCGCGCGAGAGTGTCCCGGACGCGGTCCGCCGTCCGGTACGCGTCCCCGTACGGGCGCAGCGGGTAGTCCTTGCGCTCGCGCGTCCACGGCTCCTCGAACGCGAACCAGTCGACCGCCGCCGGGGCCCGCCCCGCCGCCAGCGCGTCCTGCAACTCGTCGAGCCACTTCTGCCAGCGCGGCAGATAGAAGTCGGCCATCAGGCCGTGCCACTCGCGGTTGCCGTACTCGTGCAGATTGCCCGGGTCGGACGTCGCACGGTCGCCCCACACCGTGATGAGGACCTTGGCGCAACGCTCGAACTCGGCGCGCTCGGCGTCGCTGGTGGCCAGGTTCCTGGCATCCTGGATCCACGGGCCGAGCAGGAACGCCGGGTGGGTCCCGGTCACGTCGTCCGACAGCCGCATCAGCTTCAGCCACAGGGTGGCGAGCGCCTTGAACGTGGCCTGGTCCTTGGCCGCGTACGCCGCCTTGAGCTGCGGCAGGAGCTGGCGGCTGCGGTGCGCGAGGGCCTGCCGGGCCACGTCCACGAGGTCGTACGTGTAGGCGGCGCTGCGTCTCAAGTCCCCTGCCACGCCCAGGAGTCCGGTGAGCGCGGCGTCGAAGCGGGCCGGGTCGTAGGTGAGGGCGCGCGGCGCGTAGTAGGCGGCGCGGTCGGCGGACAGGTCCGGGCGGGCGGCGAACAGCGAGTCGTGCGGGTCGGAGCGCTCCACGGCCTTCTGCTGGTACGCCGTCTCGTGCAGCGCCTGCCAGGCGGCCCGGGCGCTCTTGTCGTCGCGCCCGTAGCGGAAGCCGGCGTACCGCGCGAACCACGCCGCGCGATCCAAGTCGCCGTCCATCCAGGCCAGTTCGGACCACAGCTCGAAGGCGGCCGGGTCGCGGTCCGTGCCCTCCGGCATGAAGGCCGTGCCCGCGAGTGCGCTGCCCGGCTTGTCGCGCCAGGCGAAGAACTTCTCCTGCCAGATGTGCGCGCGGGCGCCGATCGTCGTGCGCCCGCCGAAGTTGGGGATGGTGCCGAACGCGTACGGCGTGCCGCCCCAGTCCTTCTCGCGGTCGGTGACGGACGTGTACCGGTCCGAGACCCCGTCGACGATCAGCATCTTCTGCTTGTCGATGGCGTCGATCAGCTCGGGCAGCGGGTTCGCCTCCCAGCCGAGGATCACCCAGGTCGCCCCCGGACGGTTCTTCCGCAGCGCCGCCTCCACGCCCCGCGCGGCATCCGGGACGGGCACGTCACCGGCCGTGCCGCCCTCGTGCAGCAGGTCCATCTTGAAGGCGTCGATCTCGCCGAACAGGTCCTTCTGATGCCCGTAGAACGAGGCGGCGACCCGGGCGAACGACTCCGTGCGCGGGTCCAGCCAGTCCGGCCGCCGGAAGCCGTGCCAGACGCCCTGCGGGACGACATGCGCGTCGCCGCCGTTGCGTTCCACGAAGCCCGCCGGTACGTGCCCGTAGTAGCCCGGCATCACCGGCTGCATGCCGAGCTCGCGCAGCCGGTCGGTGATCCGCAGGCCCAACTCGGCGCGCTTGGCGATCAGTTCGGGAGAGAGCGGGCCCCCGTACCCGTACAGGTTCTGCAGCAGCCACCACGGCTGGTGCGACGGTGCGGGCAGCCAGGCCCGCGACTCCTCGTCGCTATAGCCGAAGTCCTTCAGAACGCGGTGGTAGACGGCCTCCATGCCCGCGATGACGAGCACCTCGTTGCAGCCGTGCAGCGCGAGGATGTCCAGCTCGCGCTCCCAGTACGACCAGTCGGCGAACGGCGCCGTGTAGCCGTCGTTGGTGTCGTTGAGCGCGAAACGGTGCGGCAGCGACGTCGATCTCTCCAGCGGCCGGGACGGCGCCGGAAGCCGGTTCGGCAGCTCCAGCTGACTGCCGTTCCACGCGATGTGGGCCCCGCACACGTACTTCAGATACCAGTGGACCCCGGCGAGCAGGGTCGCCGGGGTCGTCCCGTACACCTCGATGCGGCCCCGTGTCCCGGACACCCGGAAACGGTCCGCGCCGCCCTGCGGGGCGAGCAGCCTGAGTCTGAACTGGTCCGCGTGATGCGGAAGTTGCCGTTTGAGCGCGGCGAGCGCCGCCGACGTATCAAGGGCCTGAGCGGCGTGTGCCGCCGGCGCGCCCAGGCTCACCCCCAGAGCCGAACCGAGGCCGACGGCACCCGCCGTGCCGATGACCGTGCGTCGCGTTGGCGCGGACATACGTGTAACCCCCTGCGTCGCGGATCGTGCGGCGCACGCTAACCGGGTGCAGGTCCGTGCTCAATGGAACACACGGAGCTGGCGGGAACACAACGGACCCTCGACCACGTACGGGACAGGAGAGCGCAATGAGGAAGCTGCTGGTGACGGGGGCCGTGCTGCTCGCGGCCACGGCCGGATGCACGTCCGGCGGGGCCGCCGACGACGGCCCGAAGATCCCCCGGACGGCCACCGGGACGCTGGAGCAGATCGCGCACAGGGCGGGCTGCGAACCCGACGTCCAGACCGACGCGGCCGAACTCCGGCAGGCCAACTGCGGCAGCGGGAAGGGACGGTACGTTCTCGCCACCTTCGCCACCGACCGCGGCCGCACCGAATGGCTGGACATCGCCGACGACTACGGCGGCACCTACCTCGTCGGCCGCAAATGGGTCGTGGTCGGCCCCGACCGGGTCGTGACACAGCTGCGCGGCCGGCTCGGCGGGACCGTGGAGCGGTCCTCCTCGCACCACACGGGGAGTGGTGGTGGGGGTCACGAGGAGGGGTCCGGCTCCGGGCACACGGGTCATCGCTGAGGCGGCCGCGCAGCAGCCATGAGGGGCGCTCAGTTGCAGCGGGCGCCCCGGTTGATGCAGCCCGTCATGCGCTGCATCAACTGATCGGAGAAGACATTGATGAAGTCGTCGTGGTCGGTGATCGGCTTGTGCAGCTGCTCGGGGAAGCCGTCCACCGCGTACGGGTTCTTCACCTGGCCGTTCTCGATGGTCGGGGCCGGCACGTCGTACACCAGGCGCATCGTCAGCTGCGGGATCGCCTTGAAGTTCGCCGGGCAGTTGCCCTGCGCGTCGGCGAACGTCACATGCGTGCGGTGGTTGGCGCTGTCGGCGTTCTGGCCGTCCCAGCAGCTCTGGAACTTGAAGCTGCGCACCACCTTGCTGCCGTCCGGGCAGAGCGGGTACTTGTCCGTCAGCTGCCGGTTCTCGAAGCCGGTGCAGCTCCAGTGCGCGTTGGCGTTCGCGGTGCCGTTGGTGAACGCCTTGGCGTCACCGGTGATGATCCGCAGGAACCTCGGCATCGCCACGACCTTGGCGCGCGGGCTGCCCACGAACTTGATGCTCGCCGTCTGCACCTGGAGGATCTTGCCCACGTTGCCCTCCTGGCCGCCTCCGAGCTGGTTCGCGTCGGCCTCCTGCGTGCCGTCCTGAAGGCGCAGCACCGGCCAGTAGTACGTCGACTTGTCGCCCTGGTTGCGACAGCTGGTGGCGGCGCCCGCGAAGGTGTCGTTGCTCGCGAAGGCGGTGTTGCTCTGGTTGCCGACGTAGTCGTGCATGTGGTGCGCGCCGTTGCTCACGCCGGGGGCGACGATCACGTTGTCGCTGTTGCGGAGCTTGTTGGCGTTGGTGCCGCACGAGGTGGTGAAGGTGCCGGTCGAGGCGCCACGGGCGTTGCGGACCCGCGGCACGTTCGGCTGGACCTCCGTGATGTCCTGGAAGTCCGCCGCCACGGGGCCCCCGGTGCCGCCCTGCGCCGGTGGCGGCGCGGGCGAGGCCGGGGCCGATACGCCGCCCGACGGGTCCGCGGACGGCACGGCGGACGGATCGGCGGACGGGTCTGTGGGCGGCGCGGGGGAGTCGTTGCCGCCGTTGTCGTCGGTGGCGCGCTGGCCGCACCCCGCCATCCCGTCGAGCCGCTGCTGCGGCGCGCTGCCGCCGGAGCGCCGGATGTTCTGGCCGATCCGGTCGAGGGCGGCGCCGCGCTTGGCCTTCAGCGGGCCGAGGATGCTGTTCTGGACCCAGTTCGGGTCCTGGGCGGCGGCGGCCCGGTTCTGGGCGAGGCGCTGGTACGCCTCGGTGATCTGGCTGTCCATGGCGGCGAGTTCGCCGTCCACGCGGCCGCGGGCGCTGTCCGGTACGTCGGGCAGCGCGGTGCCGACGTCCGGGCAGTCGATGGTGGTCGTGCGTGTCGCGGCGCCGCTGTTCGCGCTCCGCTGCCCGGTGTCCGCGGAGTTCTCTTCGTGAGCCTGCGCGTACACGTTCACCGCGATCAGCCCACCTCCGCCCAGGAGCAGTGCGGCCGACGCGATGGTCATACGCGTCGCCAGCGATGAGCGCCTTTTCCGTGAGGTGCGTCCCATGGGACTACGTACGCAACGAGTGCCGCCCGCGTTCAACCCCGCCCCGATTTTTGTGGGGCACCACCCCGGCGCGGGGGAGCGCTTCATCGGGCGGCCAGTGCAGCGCCGTTCGCGGGTGATCGCCCGGTGGGGCTTCTCGCGCAGTTCCCCGCGCCCCTTACAGGGCCCGGTCCAAGTAGGCCAGGACCGCCAGGACTCGGCGGTTGTCGTCGTCCGAGACGGAGAGGCCCAGCTTTCCGAAGATGTTGGACGTGTGCTTCGCGATCGCCCGCTCCGTGACCACGAGTTGCCCCGCGATCGCCGCGTTCGACCGGCCCTGCGCCATCAGCTCCAGCACCTCCAGCTCCCGGGGAGTGAGCCCGCCGAGCGGCTCCTGGACCGCCCGCCGCGCGAGGAGCTGCTGGATCACCTGAGGATCCATCGCGGTGCCGCCCGAGGCGACCCGCCGCACCGCGTCCACGAACTGCTCGGCGTCGAAGACCCGGTCCTTGAGCAGATAGCCGACCCCGCCGTTCCCGTCGGCGAGCAGCTCGCGCGCGTACAACTGCTCCACGTGCTGCGACAGCACGAGGACCGGAAGCCCGGGCCGCGCCCGCCGCGCCGCGAGCGCGCACTGCAGCCCCTCGTCGGTGTGCGAGGGCGGCAGACGGACGTCGACGACGGCGACGTCCGGGTCCAACTCGGCGAGCGCCTTGGTGAGTTCGGGCCCGCTCTCCACGGCTGCCGCGATCTCGAAGTCGTACGCCTCCAGCATCCGCACGAGCCCGTCCCGCAGCAGGAACAGGTCTTCGGCTAGGACAACACGCAAGGGATCTCCATGGTCACCATGGTCGGACCGCCCGCGGGGGAGCTGACGGCGAGGACACCGTCGAATGTACCGAGCCGGCGCTCGACCCCGCCGAGCCCGCCGTCGGCCGTGATGACCGCGCCGCCCTTGCCGTTGTCCGTGACGGAGATCCGCAGGTGGCCGTCGGTGTGCGTGATGTCGACCCAGATCCGGTCCGCGCCCGCGTGCTTCACCGCGTTCGTCAGGGCCTCGCTGACGGCGAAGTACGCGGCCGACTCCACGGGCGCCTCGGTCCGTACGGCCGGCTCGACCTCCACCTCCGTCGCGACGGGCAGCCGCAGCGCCAACGCCCGGACGGCATCGCCGAGGCCGCGCTCGGCGAGCACCGGCGGATGGATGCCGCGCACCAGGTCGCGCAGCTCGGTGAGGGCGTCGGCGGACGACTGCCGGGCCTGCGCGAGCAGCGCCTTGGCCTTCGCCGGATCCTTCTCGACCAGCGCCTCGATCGTGCCCAGGTCCATCCCCATCGCGACGAGCCGGGCCTGCGCCCCGTCGTGCAGATCGCGCTCGATGCGGCGCAGCTCGGCCGCGGAGGTGTCCACGGCGTCGCGCCGCGTCTCGGTCAACACCCTGACGCGCTCCTCCAGTTCGCCGCCGGGCGGGAGGAGAACGGCCCGCGTGAGAAGGAAGTGCACCCGCAGCAGCGCCGGCGCCAGGAACACTCCGGTGACCGCCAGCGCCGTCCCCAGCGCGGCGGCGAGCAGCGCGGTCCCCTGCCCCTTGATCGGCACGAACCCGTACCAGTAGCCGATGTGCGTCCCGTCCGTGAAGACCCGCCACAGGCCGGCCGCGATCACGTACCCCTCGATCGGGTAGAAGACCAGCGCCGCGGGCAGCAGCGCCGTCACGAACCCGGCCGTCATGTCGACCAGCAGCCAGCGCAGGTCCCGCCACGTCGCCGGATCACCGAGCATCAGCCGGCACCGTGCGACCTGCCCGACGACCCCGCCGCGCACATCGTCCGGAAACGGCCGGTACGTCGCCGGGATGCCCACCCCGCACCACTCGCCCGCGACGGCCCGGCGCCAGTTCGCCCAGTGCCGGACGAGGCCGAGCACCCAGGGCGTGGTCACGGCGCCGAACCCGAGCAGGATGAAGGCGATCGACAGCACCGACAGGACGAACAGGGTGATCGACCCGGCCAGACCGGCCGCGGCGACCCACAGCCCCCGCAGCCCCGCCCGCACGGCGCTCCGCACCCTCGCACCCATCACGCACTCCGTCCGTCCCGTCAGCCGTACACCTCACAGTGTGGCCGGTGGAGCGGCGCGGGTCAGTGGGTACAGCTACCGTTCCGGGAGTGGAGCTACCTCCACCCCCGGAACGGTCACCGGCTCAGCGTCCGGCCGGCGGCGCGTACTTGTAGCCGACCCGGCGCACCGTCTGGATCACCTTGCGGTGCTCGGCGCCCAGCTTGCGGCGCAGCCGGGCGATGTGGACGTCGACGGTGCGGCCGTCGCCGACGTGCCCGTACCCCCACACCGTGGTGACCAGCTGGTCGCGCGAGTGCACCCGGTGCGGATGCGCGACGAGATGCGCGAGCAGCTCGAACTCCAGGTAGGTCAGGTCGAGTTGACGCCCCTCGACGCTGGCGGTGCGCTGCGCGGAGTCGATCCCGATGAGCGCGTCGGACGCGGCGGTGGCGGGCGTGTCGTCCACGGCCGGGGCGGGTGTGGGCAGCAGCGGCTGCTGGTCGGCCGGTACGAGCACCAGGTACCCGATCATCGGCGGGTGACCCGGCAGGGTGGGCAGGGTGTGCGGCGGTGCGGGCAGCAGCGTGGCGCCCGGCGGCAGGAACTCGGTGACGTCCACCACTTCGTCGCTGCCGACGGCGCGCAGCCGGGTCCGGGCAGGAGAAGGGGCGACGGGCAGGGAGGAGAGAGTGCGGGCCTGAGCCATGAGTGGTCAACCTTCGCGCGAGAAGCCGTCTGGGAGAGGACGTACGTCATGCACGCGGACCGAAGGCCGTACGACGCGATGAGGGCGTGACGGTTTTAGAGGGCCTGCGTGTTCGTCGCGCGGCAACACACACGGTCGAAGTCGTGGTGCTGGCGGGAAGGCCAGAACGGCTCGAGGTCGTGACGACGACCCCGTGCGCTGAGGTTCTGGGAGCTGGCCATATACGTATTGAAGCAGATGGAGTACGCAAAAGTGAGGGCGCCCGCACAGGATGCGGACGCCCTCGGGGAGTTCATGGCCTGAAACAGTCGGCGATCAGACCTGGCCGGCCTTCTCCAGGGCGGAGCAGCAGGTGTCGACGAGCAGGCGCGTGACGACGTACGGGTCGACGTTGGCGTTCGGACGGCGGTCCTCGATGTAGCCCTTGCCGTCCTTCTCCACCTGCCAGGGGATGCGGACCGAGGCGCCGCGGTCCGAGACGCCGTACGAGTACTCGTTCCACGGGGCGGTCTCGTGCAGGCCGGTCAGGCGGTCGTCGATGCCGGCGCCGTAGTGCTTGACGTGGTCCATCGGCTTCGAGCCCTCACCGAGGGACTCGGCGGCGGTGATGATCGCGTCGTAGCCCTCACGCATCGCCTTCGTCGAGAAGTTGGTGTGCGCGCCCGCGCCGTTCCAGTCGCCCTTGACCGGCTTCGGGTCGAGGGTGGCCGAGACCTTGAAGTCCTCGGCGGTGCGGTAGAGCAGCCAGCGGGCCACCCACAGCTGGTCGGAGACCTCCAGCGGGGCGAGCGGGCCGACCTGGAACTCCCACTGGCCGGGCATGACCTCGGCGTTGATGCCGGAGATGCCGAGACCGGCCTTCAGGCAGTTGTCGAGGTGCGCCTCGACGACGTCACGGCCGTGGATCTCGTCCGTGCCGACGCCGCAGTAGTAGCCGCCCTGCGCGGCGGGGAAGCCGCCGACCGGGAAGCCGAGCGGGCGGTCGCCCTCGAAGAACGTGTACTCCTGCTCGATGCCGAAGATCGGCTCCTGGGCGCCGAACTTCTCCTCGACCTCGACGAGCGCGGCACGCGTGTTGGACTCGTGCGGCGTCATGTCGATGTTGAGGACCTCGCACATGACGAGGACGTCGGAGCCGCCGCGGATCGGGTCCGGGTACACGGCCACGGGCTTGAGTACGCGGTCCGAGGCGTGGCCCTCGGCCTGGTTCGTGGACGATCCGTCGAAGCCCCAGATCGGCAGCGCGTCCAGGCCTTCCGGCGAACCGGCGATTATCTTCGTCTTCGAACGAAGCTTGGCCGTCGGCTCGGTGCCGTCGATCCAGATGTACTCAGCCTTGAACGTCACGGGCCACATCCTCTAGGAGCGGGTCTCTTTCTGGCCGGAAGCCTGTCAACAGGCGATTTCCCGGCCGTTGCCCGTTTGTGAACCCCGTGTTACCGGAGCCGCCTGGGGCGGGAGGCGGCCCGTGAACTCGTATGCGATGGGTTTACGTGGCCCCGCGTTACCCCACGGTCGTCGACCTGCCGTCGTCGAGGTCGGTGGCCCAGGAGGCGCCCCCGCGTGCTCGGTGAACGCGGCTACCTCTCAAGTAACGCTCATCTAAAGCGAGGTGGGGCGAGATGTTCCGAGTGTGAAGCCGCCCGCAGTACGCCGTGCAGAAAGCCGCGGACCGCCGAGCGCTCCCGCTCGTCGTAGCCCTCCAGCAGCGCCACGGCCGCCTCGATGAACGGCCCGAAGTGCTCCTGCCCCAGCGCGACCGCCCCCTCCGTCACCTCGACGAGCACCCGCCGCCGGTCCTTCGGGTCGCGCACCCGCCGTACGTGCCCGGCCCGCTCCAGCCGGTCCAGGGCCGCCGTGGTCCCCGCCGAGTTCAGCCCGAGCTCGCCGCCGAGCCGCCCCGCGGTCACCGGCTCACCGGCGCGCAGCGCGTCCATCAGGGCGATCAAGGCCCGCACGTCGGTGGGGTGCATGCCGTTGCGCTGCGCGAACTCGGAGCTGCGCAGCGCGAGTTGGACCGTCACCGCGCGCAGGGCATGGACGGTGTCCATCGCGTCGGCGGTGTCCACGGCCTCGGGGGATTCCTGGTGCCGCATGGGGAGCCTCCGTTATTCTCTCGCTCAGCGAGAGAATCGCTCGGCGAGATATCTGGGGGTGTCAGGGTGTCACGGGAGTTCCTCGACGCGTACGGCAAGGTCATGGCCAAGTGGCCGGACGGGACCGGCCACCTCGACGTGGCCGGCCCGTACGGCACCACGCACGTCCACACCCTCGGTCCCCGCGACGCCCCGCCTCTGCTCCTGCTGCCCGGCGGCGGCGCGACCGGGGCGAGCTGGTTCGCGAACGCCGGCGCGCTCGATACCCGGTACCGGGTGTACGCGCCCGACCTGGTCGGCGAACCGGGCCGCAGCGTCGCCGCCCCGGACCGCCCGATCCGGACCGTCGCGGACCTGGCGGGCTGGCTCGACGCGCTCCTCGACGGACTCGGCGTCCCGGAGGCCGACCTGTGCGGGCACTCGTACGGCGCGTGGATCGCCCTCCACTACGCGCTGCGGGGCGGTGGACGGGTGCGCCGCCTGACGCTTCTCGACCCCACCCGCTGCTACGCCGGGTTCGCCCCCGGCTATCTGCTGCGGGCCCTGCCGATGCTGCTGCGGCCCACGCCCGGCCGGGTCCGCCGGTTCCTGGCCTGGGAGACACGCGGGGCCGCCCTGGACGCCGACTGGCTCGCGCTGCAGGAGGCGGCCGCCGGTTTCCCGGGTGCGCGTCCGGTGACGGGCCGGATCCCGGTGCTCGACGGGGGCCCGGCCGTACGGGTCGTGCTCGCGGGGGAGAGCCGGGCGCACGACGTGGCCCGGGTGGCGGCCCGGGCCGGGGCGGACGTCACCGTGGTGCCGGGGGTGTCGCACCACGGGATGCCGCTCCAACTCGGTCCACGCCTGGCCGAGTTGCTGGACTGAGCGGTGAGCCCGAGCCCGGACCTCAGCCGCGCCCCAGCGCGTCCCGCACCGCCTCCTCGCTGCGGGCCACCACCGCCGTGCCGTCGTCGGCCGTGATGATCGGGCGCTGGATCAGTTTCGGGTGCGCGGCGAGCGCCTCGATCCACCGCTCCCTGGCGCCCGCGTCCCGCGCCCACTCCTTGAGCCCGAGCTCCTTCGCGGCGGCCTCCTGGGTGCGGGTGATCTCCCAGGGTTCGAGCCCGAGCCGGTCGAGGACGGCGCGGATCTCGTCGGTCGACGGCACGTCCTCCAGGTAGCGGCGGACGGTGTATTCGGCGCCCTCCGCGTCGAGCAGGGTGAGCGCGCCGCGGCACTTCGAGCAGGCCGGGTTGATCCAGATCTCCATGGGGCCAAAGGTACGCGAGGGAGACCCTCAACTAGGGCTTGGCCAGCGGCTTTTGTCAGTGGGGAGCAGTAGAATAGAAGCAGTGTTCGAGAGCTTCGGGGGCTCTTGAAGTACGCGACAGGAGGATGCCTGTGCCCGCTGCCGCACCCATGCTGATCGATCTGCCGTACGCGCCACTCGCCAAGAAGCCGTTGCCCGCAGGGCAGCCGCGTGACTGGTACATCACGCACAACCGTCGACTGAAGGCCATGCGCCTGGCGATAGCCCTGCTCGACTCCGGTGTCTACCTCCCCAACCAGGCCCACAACCGAAGGATCCGCTCGACGGCCGAGCGCATCGGCGTGCATCCGCCGTCGGACACGACGTGTCACATGGTGCGGGCGCTGATGCGGTACAGCCGCTGACCCGTGTTGTTCTCGGCGGGGTCGGATTCGTCCGGCCCCGCTTTTCGGGTTTTCCTCTGTCCGCGGTCCGGTGGGGGCTGGTCGCGCAGTTCCCCGCGCCCCTGAGGCGAGCTCCGCTCGCCCAGCGGGGAAGCTGCGCGCAGCGCATGCTTCAGGGGCGCGGGGAACTGCGCGACCAGCCACGACGAAAGCCGCACCCGACCACCGACCTCATCCCGCCAGCTCCCGCTCCAGCGGCGTCCGAAAACGGGGAGTCACCCGGACCCCGCCAAGCCACGCAGCGACCCGCTCGGCCTCCGACGTGACCGCCCGCGCGGCCGCCCGGCCCCCGGACTCGTCGAGGAACCGCCACACCACCTCCCCGCCCGCGCCCTGCGCCCAGCCCCCTACGATCCGCCCGTTCCACCACACCGTCGGCCCGATGTTGCCGCTGCCGTCGAAGAGCGCGGCCCGCAGCTCCGGCGGGCAGTACCAGTCGCGCTCCTGCCACCCCATGGCCGTCGGATCGAGCCCGGGCAGCAGCGCGGCCCAGGGCTCGACCTCCTCGGCGGGCGCGTCGAGGAGGCCCGGCAGCACGTACCCCGTGGCGCCGGAGTCCAGCGACACCGCCACCGCCTCCGTCGCGGCCAGCGCCTTGCGCACGTCCGTGACCTTCCACCCCGTCCACCACTTCAGATCCGCCTCGGTCGCGGGCCCGCACACCGCGAGCCACCGCCCCAGCAGCTCCGACTGGGCCTCCGCGAGGGGGAGTTCGGGATGCGGCGGCGCGACCGCCCAGCGGAACTGCGACGAGGTCCAGGAACCCAGCGGCCGCCCCCGCACCACCCGCCCCTCGACCCCGAGCACCCGCATCAGCCGCGACGAGAGCGTCTGCGGGGACTCGTGCCGGGTCCCCCTGCCGTACGTGAACCGCTCCTTCAGCCGGGGCTCGTCGACGGTGAGTTCGGCGACCGTGGCCTGCCCGCGCCGCTCCAGGGCGGCCAGCGCCGACCCCTCCACCTCGGCCAGCCACTCGGCCGTCAGCCGCCCTTCGCTGCCGCCCACCATGTCCTTGAGGAGCCCGGCCCGTGCCTTCGCCGCGACCGCGAGCCCCGTCGACGCGTGCACCGTCGCCGCCAGCTCCGCCGGGAACACGAACACCGTGTGCCGCATCCCGTGCATCCGCACCAGCGACCGGTCCTCGTACAGCGCGGCCTCCACCGCGGCCACCGTCTTCGAGGCGTCGGCGAGCCGCGCGCCGACCGCGAGGTACACGGTCGCAGGGTCCGTGCCGTGCAGCGCGACCAGTGACCGCGCCACCTCCTGCGGCGTCGTCGCCCGCGCCCCGGGGGAGAGCCGGTGCGCGAGGGCGAGGCGGGCCCGTCGCTCCGCGTCGCCGATGTGCCTCTTGGACGTAGGGGACGTAGGGGACGTAGGGGACGTAGGACCCGTGGACGTAGGACTCATGGCGCTCATCCTTCCGCAGCGGTCACCTGTTTGCCGTACTGGGCATGCGGGCCCCCCACGGCCCGCCGTTGACTGGGGCGACCAGATCGACGGTCTAGCGGAGGTGTTCCGGATGGCGGGCAAGCGAAGCGGCGTACGGGCGATGGGTGCGGCGGCGGCCGTGGTGGCGCTGACGCTGGGCGCCGCGGGCTGCTCCGACGGCGACACCAGCCCGTCCGACGCGGCGTCCAAGGCCGGCTCCGCCGTCTCGTCGGCCGCCTCCAAGGCGTCGGACGTGGTCGCCTCCGCGACCGCCGAGGCGAGCCAGAAGTTCAACGAGTTCAAGGACGGCGTCGACGCCAAGGACGACGTGAAGCTCGGCGACGTCGCCAAGGACGGCGACCGCTCCACGGTCCCGGTCACCGCCACCAACGGCCAGTCGTCGACCAAGTCGTACATGGTCCAGGTCGACTTCCGGGACGGCGGCGGCAACCTGCTCGACACGGTCGTGGTCAGCGTCGGCGACGTCGAGGCCGGCAAGTCCAAGGAGGCCACGGCCCGCAGCAACCGCTCCCTCGACGGCGACGTCACCGCCGACGTCTCCCGCGCGCTGCGGCACTGAACGACGGGGCGCGCACGCCATGAGCAGCCCCGCCGAACGAGCCGCCCACGGCAAACGCGCCCGCAAGCACGCCCCGCGCTCCTCGCACGCGCCCTGGATCCCGGCCGCCGACCGCTCCGACCCGATCGTCGTGCTGGAACGCCAGGGCGCCGACCGGCTGCCCGACCTGCTGCCCATCCGCTACGGGCGGATGGCGTCGAGCCCGTTCGCGTTCCTGCGGGGCGCCCCGGCCGTCATGGCGGGCGATCTTGCGGCCGGCGGCCACACCGGTCTGACCGTCCAGCTCTGCGGCGACGCACACCTGTTGAACTTCGGCTTGTTCGCGTCCCCGGAACGCGCCCTCCTCTTCGACCTGAACGACTTCGACGAGACGTACCCGGGGCCGTTCGAATGGGACGTCAAACGGCTCGCCGCCTCGATCGCCGTCGCCGCCCGCGACAACGGCCACGGCGACAAGCAGGCGTACCGGGCCGCGCGGGCGAGCGCGACGGCGTACCGCGCCAACATGCGGCGGCTCGCCGCCCTCGGTGAACTCGCCGTCTGGTACGAGCGAATAGACGCCCACGACCTGCTCCCGCTGGTCCGCTCCGCACGCCACCGGCGCCGCGCCGAGCACACCCTGGCGGCGGCCACCCGCCGCGACAGCCTGCACGCGCTGGCCAAACTCACCGAGACGACGCCCGACGGCCGCCGCCGCATCGCCCACGACCCGCCGCTCCTGGAACCGGCCGGAGTCACGGACGCGGCCGCCATCCGCAAGATGTTCGGCGACTACCGCTCCACACTCGCCGAGGAACGCCGCCGCCTGCTCGACCGCTACCGCTTCGTGGACGCGGCCCGCAAGGTCGTCGGCGTCGGCAGCGTCGGCACCCGCTGCTTCATCGTGCTGCTCGCCGGACGGGACGCGGACGACCCGCTCTTCCTCCAGATCAAGGAGGCGACGCGCTCGGTGATCGAGGAGCACGTCCCGCACCACGGCCCGTACCTCCACCCCGGTCACCGCGTCGTCTCGGGCCAGCGCCTCCTCCAGGCCGCCGGCGACATCTTCCTCGGCTGGATGACGGGCCCCCAGGGACGCGCCTTCTACTGGCGCCAGCTGCGCGACATGAAGGGCTCGGCGGACGTCGCCGGCATGCCCCCGGACGAACTCCTCGGCTACGCCCGCCTGTGCGGCACCGCGCTGTCCCGCGCCCACGCCCGCTCCGGCGACCGCATCGGCATCGCCTCCTACCTCGGCAGCGCGGACACCTTCGACCGCGCCATCGCCTCCTTCGCCCTGCGCTACGCCGACCAGACCGCCACGGACCACGCCACACTGCGGCGGGCGATCGCGGCGGGCGTGGTGACGGCGGCCGCGGGCGTGTAGGGCCCGGGGATCCGACGGCAGTGGTCGTGCGGGGCCCCGGCTCTGACCGCAACGCGCTCCGACGGGCTACGCTCAGTCACGTGCCTCCGACACCAGAGCCCGAGGCCACAGGCCCGGAAACCGTCATCGCCATCGCCGCGTCCGCCGGCGGGATCTCCGCCCTGACCAGCCTCCTGGCGGGACTCGGCGCGGACTTCCCGGTCCCCGTCCTCATCGTCCAGCACCTGGACCCCCGCCACCGCACGGTCCTTGCCGACATCCTCGACCGACGCACCGAGCTCGCCGTCAAACTCGCCGCGCAGGACGAGCCCATCCATCCCGGCACCGTCTACATCGCGCCGCCCGATCACCATCTCCTCGTCGAGCGGGGCCACACCCTCTCCCTCTCCCGGAGCCCGCTCGTCCATTTCCTGCGCCCCGCCGCCGACCTGCTCTTCGACTCCGTCGCCGACGCCTACGGTCCGTGCGCCGTCGCCGTCGTCCTGTCCGGCACCGGCAACGACGGGGCCAAGGGTGTGGTGGCGGTGAAGTCCGGGGGCGGTACGGTGATCGCCCAGGACCCGCAGACGGCGGAGTTCCGCGGCATGCCGGAGGCGGCGTTGAGTACGGGAGCGGTCGACTTCGTGCTACCTCTGGAGGAGATTCCCGCGGTGATCCGCGGACTCGTCGGTGTCGAGCGGCAGTAGAGGCAGTAGGTAGCAGACGATGAGCGAAGTACCCCGCGACGCGGAGCCGGACGAGGAGCTGGAGGACCTTCTCGAATTCCTGCGGGACGCCCGTGGCTTCGACTTCACCGGCTACAAACGTTCGTCCCTCGGCCGCCGCATCCGCAAGCGCATGGCCGACATCGGCATCGAGTCGTACTCCGACTACCGCGACCAGCTCGAGACGAACACCGACGAGTTCAGCTCGCTCTTCAACACCATCCTCATCAACGTCACCTCCATCTTCCGTGACGCCGACGCCTGGACGTACCTCCAGCGCGAGGTGCTCCCCGAACTCCTCGCCCAGCTCGGCGCGGAGGAGGAGATCCGGGTGTGGAGCGCGGGCTGCTCCAGCGGCGAGGAGGCGTACTCCCTCGCGATCATGTTCGCGGAGGCGCTCGGCCTCGACGAGGCCCTGACCCGCGTCAAGATCTACGGCACCGACGTCGACGACGAGGCGCTGCGCGACGCCCGCTCCGGCCTCTACCCGGCCAGGACCCTGGAACCGCTCTCCGCCGAGCTGCGCGACAAGTACTTCGAGCAGAACGGCTCGCAGTACAGCTTCCGCTCCGACCTGCGCCGCCGGGTCATCTTCGGCCGCCACGACATCACCCGTGACGCCCCCATCTCCCGCCTCGACCTGCTGGTCTGCCGCAACGCGCTGATGTACTTCAACGTCGAGGCGCAGACCCAGATCATCGACCGGTTCCACTTCGCGCTGCGCGAGGGCGGCTTCCTCTTCCTCGGCAAGGCCGAGATGCTGCTCAACGACGCCGACCGGTTCGACGTCGTCTCCATGCGCCAGCGCATCTTCCGCCGCCGGCCCGGCGGCCACGCCACGCCCTACCAGCCCACCGGGGTCAAGCTGCGCACCGGCTTCGGCGGCGAGATGCAGAGCGTGGCCCGCAACCGCCAGCTGCGCGACCTGATCCTCGACTCCTCGCCCGGCGCCGCACTCGCCGTGGACACCGAGGGCATCGTCGTCTTCATCAACCACCACGCCCGCGCCCAGTTCGGCCTGACCGCGAGCGACGTGGGCCGCCCCTTCCAGGACCTCGAGGTCTCCTACCGTCCGGTCGAACTGCGCTCCCTGATCGACCAGGCCACGCACGAACGCCGCACCCTGCGGATCAACGGCGCCGAGCGCAGGTCCGGCGAGGACCTCCAGTACTTCGACATCCTGGTCCAGCCGCTGGCCGGTACGGGCGGCCTGTCCGCCGCCACCAACATCACGTTCACCGACGTCACCGTCGCCACCCAGCTCAAGGCCGAGGTCAAGCGAGTGCGTGAGGATCTGGAGACCGCGTACGAGGAACTCCAGTCCACGAACGAGGAGTTGGAGACCACCAACGAGGAACTCCAGTCCTCCATCGAGGAACTGGAGACGACGAACGAGGAACTCCAGTCCACGAACGAGGAGTTGGAGACCACCAACGAGGAACTCCAGTCCGGCAACGAGGAACTGGAGACCATGAACGAGGAGATGCGCATCCGCAGCGAGGAGCTCGACGAGGCCCGCGCCTTCCTGGAGGGCGTCCTCACCTCCATCGCGGCCGCCGTCGTCGTCCTCGACAAGGACCTCACCGTCAAGAGCTGGAACCGCGGCGCCGCCGACCTGTGGGGCCTGCGCGCGGACGAGGCGTCCGAACAGCCCTTCTTCGGCCTGGACTTCGGGCTGCCGACCGGCCGGCTGCGCCCCGTCGTCGAGGACTGCATCAAGACCCGCAAGCGCGGCCTGCCCGTGGAGATCGCCGCCGTGAACCGCCTCGGCCGAAGCATCGTCTGCACCGTGCACTGCAGTCCGTTCGACGGCCACCGCGGCGGAGTCGTGCTCCTGATGGAAGAAGACCGGAGCGACGGCGCTTCCTGAGCTGATGGGCGTACGCTGAAAAGCATGGACCCCCAGGGCGGTTCGCCCGCAGAGGCCGCACTCGCCTGGCAGCGGGCGGCCAAGGCACGCGAGCGAGCCGACCGCAATTTCACGATCGCGCGTCGGTACGAGCAGCTCGCTCTCGACACGGCGGACCCGCTCCACATCCGTCTCGCCCATCTCCACCGCACCACGGGGAACCGGCACCAGGTCGCCGCGGAGCTGCTGCAGTCCCATGCGCGCCGCGCCGGGCGGTGGATCAGGGACGGTGGCCCGCCGCCCCTGTTCATGACCGGTGTCGCGGAGGTGTGCGGTACCGCCAGCGTCGCGGTGACCCTGATCGACGCGGAGCAGAACCAGCTCGCCACCGCCTCCTCCGACCAACCCTCGCGCGGCGCCCAGGACTTGGAGTACGTACTGGGGGAGGGGCCGGCCCGTGACGCGGTGCTCGCCCGCGGACCCGTGGACGTGTCGGGCGACGGCCTGGCCTCGCGCTGGCCCGGCTACGGCCCGGCCGTCATGGAGCTGGGCATCGAGAAGGTGGTGGCCGTGCCGCTCGAGGTGCCCGGCGAGTGCATCGGCGCCCTCGCGGTCTTCGACCCACAGCCCGAATCGGCGTCCGCGACGCTCTTCACGCAGGTCGCCGACGCCCTGACCCGCAGCGTCTTCCTCGGATGCGACGCGATTCCCGGCTTCTTCGGCGGCATCGACTACCGGGCGGAGGTGCACCAGGCGGCCGGAATGGTCGCGGGCCGGCTCAACTGCCGTGTCGCGGACGCACTGGAACTGGTCAAAGCCCGCGCCTTCTCCGACGGCCGACCCATCGCGGACGTCGCCCGGGATATCGTCCATGGACAACTCAAACTCGGCTAAGAGAGGTCTCCACCGTGACGCTGCAGGAGCAGGAACTCGCCGCGTTCTTCACCCGGTTGACGGGTGAGGCCGCTCGCGATCCGCTCGACACGCAGACCCTGCTCGCCACGCTCGTGGACAGCGGCAGGAGGCTGTTCGGCGCGCGGGGAGCGATCGTCCAGTACGTGCCGGGCCGCGGCCGCCTCGTGCAGACCGACGGTACCGACGCCGCCCTGCGCTCCCTGGTCCTCGACGCCGTCGCCTGGGGTGAGGGCCCCGGCTGCGACGCGCGGGCCACGGGCTGCGCCCTCATCGACGTGGACATCGACACCGGACCCTCGCGCGTGCGCTGGCCACGCTGGGTCTCCCGCGCCCGCTCCCTGGGCATCGGCCGGGTCACCTCGCTGCCGCTGTACGGCAAGGACGGCCCGAGCGGCGCGCTCGTCCTGCTCGCCGACCCGGGGAGCCCGCTGAACGAGCACGCGCTCGCGCTGGCCCGCTCGCTGGCCGAGACCGCGGCGCACACCCTGTCGCTGCAGCGTGAGGTGTCCGAAGGCCGGGTGCTGGCAGGCCAGTTGGAGCACGCCCTGTCCAGCCGCGTCGTCGTCGAACAGGCCAAGGGCATCATCGCCGCTCGCCGGGACCTCACGCTCGACGAGTCCTTCGAGTGCTTACGCCGTTACGCCCGGTCCCGTCAGCGCAAGGTGGCGGACGTGGCCCGCGAGATCACCGAGGGCAAGGACGAACTGCCCGTCGACTGAAGTGCCCTGTACAGACTCCGACGGCCGCCCCGGCACCTGCCGGAACGGCCGTCGTACGAGCTCGGCGGGTCAGGAGGCGACGGTGGCCTGAGCCGTCTCCCGAGCCTGAGCCGTCTCCTGGGCCTGAGCCGTCTCCTGTGACTGGGCCTTCTCCTGCGCGGCCTTCGCCATCTCGCGCAGCGCCTCTTCCTCTTCGGTGCTCAGCGAGGTCTGCACCAACTGCCCGCCGAGCACGGCGAGTTCCGGCACGACCTTGTCCTTGGCGGCCTGCTTCACCAGGGCGAAGACGGCGGCGGCGCCCGGCCGGAGGTTCTGGCTGAGCTCCTTCATGAAGTTGTCGTTGATGCCGGTGTCCGTCACGGCCCCGCCCGCCGCTCCGGCGGCGGCGCCCACGGCGGCTCCCAGGAACGGCACCAGGAACAGCATCCCGATGACTCCGCCCCACAGCGCGCCACCGGCGGCACCGGTCGTGGTGTGGTTGACGGCCTGGTGCAGCTTGATCTTCCCGTCGCTCTCGCGCCGCTCGACGACGACGATGTCCTCGAGCTCGACCAGATGCTCACGGGTCATCGAAAGGACCTTGTCGCGAACCTGGTTGGCGGTGGCGAGGTCGTTGTAGGCGACGACGAACAGATTGCTCATGGGTGCACTCCTCCGAGGCTTGTCCAGCGTGTGCGACGTGCCCGAGTTTAAGTGCCTTGTCCTATTTATGCCTCTCGGGAGTGAACGTCACTCACTGTTCGTTTCTGCTCACGAAGTCGGCCGACCGGGAACGAAGTGCATCCGAATCGAGTGCTCCGACGGAATAAAAGGCCCCGGCAGCCGCACGAACGGTCCCGGGCGTGGCCCACGCCGACAAGGAGCGCCGACACATGAAAGCTTCCGCTCACGTTCCGCCCGCCGAAGGGCGTGAGGGGCGGCCCATGGACGTCGCCACCATGCGCGCCACCGCGCGCCGCCTGCTCGCCGAGGACGCCGAACCACCCACCCCCGAAGAGCAGCACACCCTCGCCCTCACCTTGCGCGGCATGGTCATACTCGCCGTCCCCGAGGTCCTGAGCCTCGCCTCCGTACTGCCCACCGACGACGTACCCGCCAGCTGCGCCCGCGTCGGCGCAGGCGAGGCATGGTCCCGCCTGACCGTCGAGCCCCGCCCCGGCCTGCCGGCCCTGGCCGCCCACAACCGCCGCCTCGCCCGGTCCGTCGTCGCGATGTGCGACCACTACGAGACGCTGGGCGGGGCCTGCCGGTGAGGCGGGGGCGCCGAGCCGTCGAGGCTCGCCCGATCACGCGGGAACCATCCGCGGAGCGGCCGTCCCCGCGACCGGTCCAGGACTGAAGGCGGCAGTCCGGTTTCCGCCATGACGGACATCCGCCACCGCTGACAGCTGCGCCGGGGCGGCACCGCCAGCTAAACCCTTCCCCATGAGACCCATATCCAGGCGCCGGTACCTCCCGGCCGCAACCGCGCTGACCATGGCGCTCACCGGGTGGGCAGGGGTGTCGGCCACCGCGGCGGGCGCCTCCGCGCCGGCCGGGCCGGCGAGCGGCTCCGACGCACGGTCGTACGACGTCACCCTGGTCACGGGCGATGTCGTGCACTACACCGACCTGCCCGGCCGCCGCGACATCGTCACGGTCGATCAGGCCGACGAGGACGGCGGCGGGGTGCAGGTGCAGACCCGCGGCGACGACACCTACGTCGTCCCGACGGCGGCGATGCCCCTGCTGGCCGCCGACAAGCTGGACCCGCGCCTGTTCAACGTCACCGAGCTGGTGGCCATGGGGTACGACGACGCGCACGCCGGTTCCGTGCCGCTGATCGCGACGGCGCCCCGGGACGCCCGGTCCGCCCGGCCCCCGGCCGCCCCGAAGGGCGCCGCGAAGGTCCGCACGCTGACGTCGATCGACGCGACCGCGCTGCACACGGACAAGGACGACGCCTCCGAGTTCTGGAAGGACATCGCCCCCGGCAAGGCCCCGCGCACCTTCGACGGCGGCATCGGCAAGCTGTGGCTGGACGGGAAGGTGAAGGCATCCCTCGCCGACGAGACCGCGCGGATCAAGGCGACCGACGCCTGGCAGAAGGGCTTTGACGGTACGGGCGTGAAGGTCGCGGTGCTCGACACCGGCGCCGACCTCGACCACCCGGACCTCGTGGGCCAGGTCGACGCGTCGAAGAGCTTCGTGGCCGGTGAGGGCGTCGACGACGGCAACGGCCACGGCACCCACACCGCCTCCACCATCGCCGGCACCGGCGCCGCCTCCGACGGCAAGGAGAAGGGCGCGGCCCCGGGCGCGCGCCTGCTGATCGGCAAGGTGCTCTCCAACGCCAGTACGGGCAACGAGTCCGACGCGATCGCCGGAATGGAGTGGGCCAAGGAACAGGGCGCCGCCATCGTCTCGATGAGCCTCGGCTCGCCCGACGGCTCCGACGGCCTGGACCCGACGTCGCAGGCCGTGAACGCCCTGTCGGCCGACGGCGGCCCGCTGTACGTGATCGCCGCGGGCAACGCCTACGACCAGGGCACCATCGGCACCCCGGGCGCCGCGGCCTCCGCACTGACCGTGGCCGCCGTCGACCGCGACGACGAGCGCGCCGACTTCTCCAGCCAGGGCCCGCTCATCGGGTCCTACGGTCTCAAGCCCGACGTCTCGGCGCCCGGCGTGGACGTCACCGCCGCCGCCTCCCAGTCGGTGCCGGGCTGGACCGGCGGCCTGTACCGGACGATGAGCGGCACGTCGATGGCCACGCCGCTCGTCGCGGGCACGGCCGCGATCCTGAAGCAGCGGCACCCCGACTGGAGCGGCGCGCGCGTCAAGGCCGCGCTGATGACCACCGCGCACCGGACGGGCGAGACACCGTACGAGTCCGGCACCGGCCGGGTCGACGTGTCCGCCGCACTGGACACGACCATCGAGGCGACGGGTTCCGTCGAGGCCGCCGTGTACAAGTGGCCCAACGCCGACGCCAAGTCGGCCTCGCGCACGATCGGTTACCGCAACGACGGCGACACGGACGTCACCCTCGACCTCGCCACGGGCACGGCCGACGACGCGTACTCCCTGTCCGCCTCCTCGGTGAAGGTCCCGGCGCACGGCACCGCCGAGGTCACCCTCACCCTCGACCCGGCGAAGGCCGCCGCGGGCACCATGTACTCCGGCCAGGTCACCGCCACGGACGCCGCCTCGCACTCCGTGGTGGCGCACACGGGTTTCGCGCTGTTCAAGGAGCGGGAGGCGTACGACCTCACCATCAAGGTGAAGGACCGCGAAGGGAATCCCACCGCCGACACGGTGGCCTTCTACGACCCCACCGCGGACGAGCCCAGGTACATCGCCGTCGACGCCGACGGCGAGACCACCCTGCGCCTGCCCCCGGGCCGCTACTCGGCCTCCTCGTACATGGACGTGCCCGGCGAGAGCTCCGACTCGCTCGGTGAGGCGCTGCTGCTCTCGCCCGAGGTCACCCTGGACGCCGCCCATCCGAACGGCACCGCGGTCCTCGACGCCCGTACGGCACGCAAGGTGTCGGCGGTTCCCGAGCGCGAGAGCGAGACGACGCAGACGGTCTTCGGCCTCTCCCGCGACTTCGCCGACCCCGCTGCCACGGACTGGTCCAGCTCCCTGCTGCTGCCCGCCAAGTACGACTCCGTCTACCTGACGCCGACCGAGAAGGTCGCCGACGGGTCGATGAAGGCGTTCATGAACTGGCGCATGCGGCAGAAGGCGCTCGACGCCGAGACCGGCGGCGGCCACGAGATCACCCTGGACCCGCAAGGGGGGACCGCCTACCACGACGGTGGCCACACCCTTCGCACGGTGTACGCGGGCCAGGGCGCGGCGGCCGACTACGACGGCCTGGACGCGCGCGGCAAGGCGGTCGTGATCGACCGCAGCGACGCCGTGACCGCGAACGCGCGGGCCAAGGCGGCGGCGGACGCCGGCGCGGCGATGCTGATCGTCGCCAACGACGCGCGCGGCCGCCTCTACCAGACGTACAGCGGCGCCGGTGACGTCACCATCGCGTCCGTGGCACAGCGGGACGGCGCCCGCCTGATCGCGGAGGCCGAGGCGGGACGCGGCGGAACACTCCATGTGACGCAGCGTCAATACCCGGACTACACCTACGATTTGTTGAAGAAATTCGACGGCGGCATCCCGGCGTCGTCCCTCACCTACCGTCCGGACAACAGCGACCTGGCCCGCGTGAACAACAGCTTCTACGCTCCGGCGGGCACCCTCGGCGTCGGCGGGCGCTACTTCGCACCGAAGTGGGGCCCCGCCCTGGGCGGCGACGCGTACGAGCAGTACGGGCGCACCGTCATCGAGTACGTCACCCCGGATGCGGGCGATGTCGGCACCTGGTGGGAGCAGCACGAGGGGCTCGGCGACGCCGCGGGCTACTACGAGAGCGGCTACGCGCCGTCGTACACGACGGGACACCCCTACGAGGGAGCGTGGTTCAAGCCGGTCCAGGCCCCGCGCCTGGGCACCGACTACGCCGCCTCCTACACCCGCACCGGCACCCTTCAGTGGAACATCCCGATGCTGTCCGGCGGCGACGACGGCCACACCGGACGCGGTGGCACGGCGCAGACCGCGCTGTACCGCGGCGACACCCAGGTGGCCAAGGCCAACTCCCGGGCGGGACGGGCCTCCAGCCTCCCCGCGGGCTCGTACGAGCTGGTGGCGACCGGACAGCGCACCGGCTCCGCCTGGCAGACGTCCACGAGCACGCGCACGACATGGGGCTTCGACCTCGCGCCGAAGGCCGACGGTCCGCTCCGCGCCGACCTTCCGCTGCTGAACCTGGGCTACGACGTCGACACGGACCTGCGGGGTGCGGTACGCGCCGGCTCACGCCTCGAACTGGGTCTGCACGCCGAGACGTTCCCCGGTGACGTGACGGCGGACGAGGCCTCGCTCCAGGTGTCGTACGACGAGGGGACGACCTGGCGGGACGCGAAGCTGAAGCGGACCGGCGACGGCCGGTGGACGACGGCCCTGAGCACGCCGCGCGGCGCGACCTCGGTGTCGCTGCGCGCCACGGCCGACGCCCCCGGCGGACTCACCGTCCAGCAGGACGTCGTCAGGGCGGTCCTGCTGCGGTGAGCCGAGGCATGGGTGTGACGGACCGGCGGTCCGGAGGGGGACCGCCGGCCCGTCACACCCAGCCGTTCTCCCGTGCGTACCAGCCCAGTTGGAGGCGGGTGGTTGCCCCGGCCCCGGCCATCAGCACCTGCAGCCGGCGCTGCAGAGTCCGTACGGACATCTCCAGCTGCCCGGCCACCGCGGTGTCGGTGAGCCCGGCGAGCAGCAGCCGCAGGATGTCCGCGTCGACCGGGTCGATACCGGTGCCCCGCTGATCCTGGTACGGCCGGCCCCGCTCCCACACCAGCTCGAACAACTCCCGTGCCACGTGGGCGAGTCCGCCGCGCAGCACGACCGCCGGATCCACGTCGGCCTCCCTGCCGTGCAGCGGCAGCATCGCCACCTCGTCGTCGCACAGGATCAGCTTGTACGGGACCTCGGTGACCGTCCGCACCCGCACGCCGTCGGCCAGCGACTGGGTCACGTGCGCGGCGGCACCCGGCTCGCGCAGGAACCCCTGGTCGATCACGGCCCGCACCCGCACGTCACGGGCGATGGCCGTCACCTCCTCGCTGTCCGCCGGGGTGACCGCGCGGGGCGCGCCCGCGGAGAAGATGTCGACGGTGCGCCGGGCGGACAGCTGGAGCTGGAGATAGCGGACACGGATCGCCTCGGTCCCCTCGACGACCTCCACGAGCTCGCGCTGCGCCCGGTCCGCGGTGGCCATGCGGTACGTCTCCGAGAGCCGCGCCACGACGAGCTCGGCGCGCTGCAGGCGTTCGCGGTGGGCGGCGAGTTCGGCCCCCAGCGCCACGGCCGGGGGCGCCGCCGTGTACCGCCGCCCGTCACCCGCCCGGGCCACCAGCCCCCGGCCCACCAGCGAGCCGAGCGCCTCGCCCACCCGGTCGCCGGGCAGCGCGACCATGCCGGCCACCTGCTCGGACGGCACCGAGGGAAACGCGATCAGCGCCTGGTAGACGGCGTCCTCGTCCGCCGTGAGTCCAAGATCCTCAAGGCCCACTGCCGTCCTCACTCCTGCCCGTATCGAACTGTTGTGCCTGAAGTGTCGCAGGGGTCGACGGTCAAGCACACGGTGAGGGAACGTACGAGTCCCCGCGCCTTCCGCGCGCCTACTGGCCGGACGGTGTCGTCCTCGACGGCACCATCACGCCGTCGGCGGCGCTCGGGGTCCGGCCCGTCGCCGACACCCGCTGCGCCTGAGGCGAGCACCCGAACCAGCGGCGGCACGAGCGGCTGAAGCTGCTCTGCTCGCTGTATCCGAGGACGTCGGCCAACTGCGCGAGCGGCATGTCGGTGGTGCGCAGATAGCGGTCCGCGAGTTCGCGGCGCACATCGTCGACGATCTCCTGGAAGGTCGTGCCGTGGGTGGCCAACTGCCTCTGCAGGGTGCGGGGGTGGAGGGCGAAGCTCTCCGCCACGTCCTCCAGGCTGAACCGCCGGGTGGGCAGCGACCGCTTGACAGTGCTGCGCACCTCGGCGGGCAGGCCGTTGCCGATGGCGCCGCCGACCACGCCGCTCAGGTACTCCAGGACCAGCCTGCGCACCGCCGGGTCGCTGCCCTCGACCGGGCGGCCCAGCACATCGGCCGCGAAGCGGAAGCCCCAGTGATCCTCTTCGGCCGACACCGGGCAGCCGAAGTGGCTTTCGTACGTGGCGATGGGGGCCGCGGGCCGGTGGAGGAACGAGACGCTGATCGGGCTGAATTCGGGCCCGATCAGCACCCGGAAGATCTGCAGCGTGGTTCCCAGGGACAGTTCGCCGATCTGGGCCACGTCGATCAGCTTGCGCTGCACGCGCGGGCGGATCCGGAAGTGGTACTCGGCCACCGTGCCCGCCGGCTCCACGGCGATCTCGATCGCCGGGCTGTACTGGTACAGGAACCGGCCGATCCCTTCGAGCGCGTCGCCCACCGAGCCGGCGTGCCGCCCGATCACACCGACCGGGCCGAGGATGTCCAGGCCCTGATGGGTGGAGAGCCGTAGCCCGAAGTCGGGGCGGTCGAGCCCTCTGGCCGCGAGGTCGAGGGCCGTCACGAGCGCACGGTAGGGGATGTACTCGTCCGGGTCCTCGACCACCTCGGGCCGGATGCCCGCCTGCCGCAGCAGCGGACTCGGCTCACCGCCGAGCGAACTCACCAGCGCGGGAAAGCCGGTGAGGGAACTGGAACGGATCAGCGAGCTCATGTCGCCAAGTGTCAAATTCTTGTCGTCCCACGTCAAGACGTGACGGGCGAGGCGTCGCAAGCTGGGGCCACTGACCATCCCGGTCACCAACCCGGTCACCATCTCGGTCACCGTCCCGGATCCGGCGCAAGGGAGCCCTCGGATGCCCGTCGACTTCGACGTATCAGGCAAGCACGTCCTCATCACCGGTGGTCGTGGCGGTATCGGCGGCGCCATCGCGGCGGCCTTCGTCGACGCCGGCGCGCACGTGGTCGCCACCGACGTCTCACCGGTACCGGCCGAGCCCCGCAAGGGGATCGACGACCGCCTGCTCGACGTCCGCGACGCCGCCGCCGTACGCGCCCTCGCCGAGGACCTGGACCGGCTCGACGTGCTGGTGCAGTGCGCGGGCCGCGCCGCGCCGATGGAGGAGTACGAGCTCGCCACGTTCGAGGAGATCGTCGGCATTCACCTGACGGGGTCGTTCTCGGTGGCGACCGCGCTGCGTCCCCTGCTCGCGGCCTCCGGCGGCAGCGTCATCAACGTCGGCTCGATGTACAGCTACTTCGGTTCCCCGCTGGTGCCCGCCTACGGCGCCGCGAAGGCCGGCATCGTCCAGCTCACCAAGACCCTCGCCCTCGCCTGGGCCGCCGAGGGCGTCCGCGTCAACGGCATCGCGCCGGGCTGGATCCGCACCGCGCTCACCGCACCGCTCGCCGACGTGCCGGAGGCGGCGCAGGCGATCGTCAGCCGCATCCCGGGCGGGCAGCTCAGCGAGCCGGAGGAGCTGGCCGGCACCGCCCTGTTCCTCGCCTCCCCGGCCGCCCGCCTGATCAACGGCGTGACCATCCCGGTCGACGGCGGATACAGCGCGAGCTGACCCGCGTCCCGTTCGGTCCACCCCCTGCCGTTCCGTCGAATGAGGAACCCCATGACGATGCAAGCGGTACTCCTGAAGGACGACGCCCTCGAACTCGCCGAGGTACCCGTCCCCGAGCCCGGCCCGGGCGAGGTCCTGGTGAAGACCCTCGCCAACGGCATCTGCGGCTCGGACCTGCACTGCGTGTCCCACAGCCGCGACCTGGCCGCCGGTGTGAAGGCCGTGACCGGCGCCGACCTGCTCGACCCGGACCGGCCGGTCGTGATGGGCCACGAGTTCTGCGCCGAGGTGGTGCGGAGCGGCCCGGGCACCCAGGGCACCTTCGCACCCGGAACCCGTGTCGTGTCGCCGCCGGTGCTGGCCAGGTCCGTCCCGGTCAACCTCGGCTTCGGCGGCGTCGAGGCGCCCGGCGGCTACGCCGAGTACATGGTGCTCACCGAGGCGCTGATGATGCCGGTGCCCGATCACCTGTCCAGCGAAGTGGCCTCGCTCACCGAGCCGTTGGCGGTGGCGCTGCACGCGGTGAACCGCGGCGCCCTCGGTGCGGACGATGTCCCCGTCGTCATCGGCTGCGGCCCCATCGGCCTCGCCGTCATCGCCGTACTGAAGATGCGCGGCGTCGGCCCGGTCATCGCCGCCGACTTCTCCCCGGCGCGGCGTGCGCTGGCCGCCGAGATGGGCGCCGACATCGTCGTCGACCCGCGCGAGACGTCGCCGTACGACTCCTGGCACGAGGCCGCGGCCGTCGACGACCCGGCCCGGTACGGCCGCCAGACGGCGCTCTTCCCCGAGCTGCCGTTCCGCCCGTCGGTGGTCTTCGAGTGCGTCGGCGTGCCCGGCCTCATCCAGCAGGTGCTCGCCGGCGCCCCCGCCTGTTCACGGGTCATCGTCGCGGGCCTGTGCATGGCCGAGGACCGGTTCCTGCCGACGTTCGGCATCCTCAAGGAGATCGACCTGGTCTTCTCGCTCTACTACACGGTCCAGGAGTTCGCGCAGACCCTCGCCCACCTCGCCGCCGGGGAACTGCGTGCCGAGCCGCTCATCACCGGTCGGGTCGGCCTGGACGGGGTCGCGGACGCCTGCCGGAGTCTCGCCGATCCCGAGAAGGACGCCAAGATCCTGATCGTCCCCGGGCTCTGATTCCTTCAACTCCCTTACGAAACAACCCAATTGAGGAGACCGCAGATGGCCGACCAGCCCTCCGCCGCCAAGCTTCCCGTCATGTCGCTCCCGCAGGGCGAACTGCTGACGCTGAACGTCAACGACATCCCCGTCATCAAGGACTCGCTCGGCCCGGGCATCCACTACCAGCCGCTGTTCCTCGACCCCGAGGTCGGCGTCTGGGTGGTGCTCGCCCACTTCGCCCCGGGCGCCGAACTCCCCATCCACCTGCACACCGGCGCCGTGCACGCGTACACCCTCAAGGGCTCGTGGGCGTACCGCGAGTACCCGGACCAGCCGCAGATCGAGGGCTCGTACCTGTACGAGCCCGGCGCCTCGGTCCACAAGCTGTTCGTGCCCGACACCAACACCGAGGACACGGTCGTCCTGTACGTCGTCTACGGCGCCAACATCAACTTCACGGACGAGGGCCAGTTCCACTCCGTGCTCGACGCCGTGACCATCCAGGGCCTGACCCGGCAGCTGTCCGCCGCACAGGGCCTCGACGTCAACTACCTGACGGGTGGCGCCGCCCGCTACGCCGCCCCCAAGGAGGCATGAGCCGCACAGGCAGGACGCGGGGGCCGGACGGGAGCACGCGCTTCCGTCCGGCCCCCACGTCATGGGACCGCGCAGTGCCATCGACCACGTAACACGTAAGGAGAAAGGTCCGTGATGAGCCATCAGAACCCGGCGCCGACAGCCGCACACGAGGTGGGAGGGGTGCCGCCGGGCACGGTGATGACGGCGGAGTTCGCGCGGCTGCTCGCGCGGGACGTGTACGTGTGGGGCTGGCCGATCGTCAACGCCTTCCACCGCCGTGCCTCCTTCGCCGCGGCACCGGAGCCCGGACTCGTCGACGGCGTCCTGCCGGCGGCCCCCATCGGCCACGTGACGATGCTGAGCCAGTACGTCGACCCCGCTCAGCGCTGGGTGGCCCACCCCAACCAGGACGTCGTCTACGGATTCGGCTACGGCGCGGTGGACGACGACCCGGTCGTGGTGCAGGTACCGGAGTTCGGTGACCGCTACTGGGTCTGCTCCCTGTACGACGCCCGCAGCGAGGAATTCTCCAGGCTCGGCCTCCAGTACGGCACCGAACCAGGCAACTACCTTGTCGTCGGGCCGCATTGGGACGGCAAGGTGCCCGACGGCATCACCGGCGTGCTGCGCTCTCCCACCGAGCTGGTGGCCATCGGCCCCCGGGTGTTCCTCGACGACACCCCCGAGGATCTGGAGGCCGTACAGCCGCTCCTGAACCAGCTGGTCATCCACCCCCTCAGCACCCACACCGGCAGCCCGAAGTCCGTGGACTGGCGCAGCGTCCCGCACTTCCCCGGAGGGGACACGTCGGCGGGCGAGCGTCAGTGGGTCGACCCCGGGACGTTCTTCGACGAGCTGCCCGGCATCCTCGACCGCGTCCCGCCGCTGCCGGGCGAGGAGTCGCGGTACGCCATGACGCGGGCGCTGCTGGCCGCGGCCGCCGCGGACCCCGCTGTCGCGACGGCGGTCAAGGAGGCCGCCGCCGAGACGGAGGCCACGGTCATCGCGCCGCTGTTCGACTTCCGTACCAACGGCACCCGCGTGACCGGCGGCTGGAACACGCCGCTCAACGTGGCCCGTTGGGGCTTCGACCACCTCACGCGCGCGGCGACGGCGAAGTCGAACATGTACGTGAACCAGCCCGAGGAGACCCGCTACTTCTTCCTGGAGCACGACAGCCGGGACCGGCGCCTCGACGGCGACCGGCGCTACACGATCACCTTCCCGCCCGGACAGGTTCCGCCGGTGAACGGGTTCTGGTCGCTCACGCTCTACAACCCGGAGCACTTCTTCGCCCCGAACGAACTCGGCCGCTACTCGATCGGGACGAAGAGCAGGTCCCTGACGTACGAGGCCGACGGTTCCCTCACGCTCCACATCCAGCACGAACCGCCCGCCGGGGAACACCGGTCGAACTGGCTGCCCGCGCCGCGCGGCGAGTTCGAGCTGACGCTCCGCGCCTACTGGGCCAAGCCCGAGATCACCGAAGGGAAGTGGACACCACCGCCCGTGCACCGGGTGTGAGACGGAAGGGGGCCCCGTACGCCACACGCGTACGGGGCCCCGTCTCTCGCTACTACTGCAGGGACGCCTTCGCCTTCGCCTCGCCCATCGGGTCCTCGTGGGCGTCGTCGCCGCTGTCCAGGATGACCTTGTGGACGCGGCCGCCGGTGAACACACCGCGGTCCGTGCCGTAGTCGTCGGTGACCGGGTTGCCGTTGTCCTCGCCGATGTCGAGGCCGTCGGTCATGTGGTAGATGAACGGCACCGTGTGCTCCAGGCGGGTCGAGCCCGCCGGCTCGCCGTCGACGAACAGCTCGCCGAGACCGCCCTTGCCGACGCCCCCGCCGTCGTACGTGAAGCGGTAGCGCACCTCGTGCCGGCCCGGCGCGAGCCGCTCCGGCGCCGCGATCTCGTACCGCTCCACGTCCACCCAGCTGTAGTGGAACACCGGGGCACCGTCCCGCAGATACAGGGCCCAGCCCGCGAACCGGCTGCCCTGCGCCACGATCACGCCGCGCGCCGGGTCCGCGGTGACCTCGATGTCGGCCGTGAGGGACCAGGAACGGTTCCGGGTGGAGGGCAGCACCGACTCGTGCAGGGCGCGCATGCCCGGGTACAGGGAGACGGACGTGGTGCTGCCGACCGTGGGGCGGCCCACCTCCTCGTTGAAGACCCGGGTCGCCTTGCGGTCGTCGAGCGGGAAGACGTTGTACTTGGCGCCCTCTATGAGGAACAGCTCCTTGAGCCGCTCCAGCCTGTCCGGCATCTCGGCCGCGAGGTCGCGCGCCTGGGCGTGGTCGCCGGGCGCGTACAGCTCCCAGGTGTCCTCGCTGAACGGCCGCTGCTCACCGGCGAGTTCCCACGGGACCTCGTGTTTCGTGCACGCGGACCAGCCCTCGTGGTAGATCCCGCGGTTGCCGAAGATCTCGAAGTACTGCGTGGTGTGCCGCTCGGCGGCGTCGGCGTCGTTCAGCGCGTACGCGAACGAGACGCCCTCCATCGGCTTCTGTGCCACACCGTTGACCGACGTCGGCTCGGGGATGCCGGCCAGGTCGAGGAGCGTCGGCGCCACGTCGTTGACGTGTGTGAACTGGTCGCGGATGCCGCCGGGCGAGTCGATCCCGGCCGGCCAGTGCACGATCGTGCCGACCCGGGTGCCGCCCCAGTGCGACGCCATCTGCTTCGTCCACTGGTACGGGGTGTTCATGGCGTGCGCCCAGCCCACCGGATAGTGGTTGTAGAGGCTCGGGCCGCCGAGTTCGTCGACGCGCTCCAGCATCGACTCCACGCTCGCGGGGACGATGTTGTACGTCGCGTACTCGTTGACGCAGCCGTCCGGACCGGCCTCGGCGCTCGCGCCGTTGTCGCCCATGATGTACAGGATCAGCGTGTCGTCGAGCAGGCCCATCTCCTGCAACGCGTCGACGACGCGGCCGACCTGCGCGTCGGTGTGCGTCGCCATCCCGGCGTACGCCTCCATCATCCGCGCGTACAGCCGCCGGGCGTCCTCGGACTGGTCGGCCCAGGCGGGGATCTCGGCGGGGCGGGCGCTCAGTTCGCTGTCCTCGGGCGCGAGGCCCAGCTCCTTCTGCTTCGCCAGCGTCCGCTCGCGCTGCTCGTCCCAGCCGTGATCGAACTGCCCGCGGTACGCGTCGATGTACTCCTTGGGCGCCTGGAGCGGCGAGTGGCAGGCGCCGAACGCGAGGTAGCCGAAGAACGGCTGGTCGGGGGTGACGGCCTGCTGCTCGCGGATGTCGGCGATGACCCGGTCGGCGAGGTCCTCGCTGAGGTGGTAGCCGGGCTCGGTCGGCGTCGGGATCGGCGTGGTGCCCTCGTACAGGTTCGGGTACCACTGGTCGGTCTCGGCGCCCATGAACCCGTAGAACCGCTCGAACCCCTCACCCGTCGGCCAGCGGTCGTACGGACCCGAGCGGGACGTCTCCCAGGTGGGTGTCTGGTGCCACTTGCCGAAGGCGAAGGTGTTGTAGCCGTTGCGGCGCAGGATCTCCGGGATCGGGGCGCACGAGTCGGGGCGCGAGGAGGTGTATCCGTCGTGGCTGGTGGCCAGTTCGGTGATGCCGGCGGCGCCGACGGTGTGGTGGTTGCGGCCGGTGAGCAGCGAGGCGCGGGTGGGGGAGCAGATGGCCGTGGTGTGGAAGCGGTTCAGCTTGAGGCCGCCCTCAGCGAGCCGCTCGGCGGTCGGCATGGAGCAGGGGCCGCCGTACGAGGACGAGGCGCCGAACCCCATGTCGTCGACGAGGACCATGAGCACGTTGGGGGCGCCCTTGGGCGGGCGTATCCGCTCCAGCGGCGCGGGCTGCTCGGCGTCCCGTACGTCCATCGGGGTCGCGTGCGGGCGCTTCGGCTGCTGGATCGGGAGGGTGGCGCGGTAGGCCGGATTCACCACGGGGGGTGGTCCTTTCGGGATGGTGCGGATCGTGCGGATGGTGCGGTGGGACCGCGGGTCAGGCGTCGGCCGGCTGCGCGGCCGTGCCGTTCATCGGGCCCGAGACGGCGCGGCGGTAACGCAGCACCAGGGGGAGCGTGGTCAGGAGCAGCAGTCCGGGCAGGGCCGAGAAGGCGATACGGATGCCTTCGAGCGCGGTCGCGGACTGGGTGACCGGGTGGTCCAGGGTCGAGGACGCGTAGCCGGTCAGGGACAGGACGACGGTGTAGGCGACCGGGCCGAGAGCGTGCCCCGCCGTGTCGACCGCCGTCCACACCCCGGAGAGCACACCGGCGCTGTCGTGCCCGGTGCGCTCGGCCTGGATACGGACGCAGTCGGTGAGCAGCGCGTACATCGCGACGAGCCCGGCGGCCTGCCCGAGCGCGGCCAGGACACTGACGGCCGCGGTGGCCGCGACCCCGACGCCCACGGCGCCGTACAGGGCGACGCCGCCCGCCGCCCACAGCCCGAGGCCGGTCAGCAGGACGGGCACGTTGCCGTACCGGCGGGCGAGCGCGCCCGCGCCGGGCACGGCCAGCGTGGAACTGAGCGCGAACACCAGGAAAACGGTGGCCTGTTCCTTCTTGCCGCCGAGGAAGTACGTGGCGGCGTAGGGCAGGCCGGTCAGGATCATCACGGTGAAGACGAAGTACAGGAACAGCACCGCCGACAGCAGCACGAACGGCCGGTTGCCGCGGGCCGTGCGGAACGCCGCGCGCAGCGAGGGCACGTCCGCCGCGGGCCGCGAGCGGACCTGGCGCGTGGACAGCACGGGGACGAGCAGTACGACGAGCAGCACCACGCCGATGATCACGGACATGGTCCGGTACGCCGCCGGGGTGCCCTTCTCCGTCATCAGCGGGCCCGCGACTCCGCCCACCAGCATGCCGAGCGTGAAGAACAGGGTCCGCCAGGTCATCAACCGGGTCCGCTCGCGCGGCAGTTCGGACATCTCTGCGGGCAGCGCGGTGAACGGCACCTGGAAGCAGAGGTAGGCGGCCGACGCGGCGAGGAACGCCGCGAACACCCACAGGGCGGCGGCGTCCCCGCGCACCGGAGAGCTGAAGGTGGCCACGAACGCGAACGGAAGGATCAGCGCGCCCGACGTCATCAGCCGGCGTCGCCGTCCGGTGCGCGTCGCCTCGCGGTCGCTGACGGCGCCGAGCCAGGGGCTCGCCACCAGGTCGAACAGCTTCGGCACGGCGACGACGACACCGGCGAGCGCCGCCGGGACCCCGAGCGCGTCCGTCATGTAGATGAGCAGCAGCAGGCCGGGCAGGGTGTTGAAGGCGTTCGACGCGAAGGCGCCGACGCCCCAGCCGGCCATCCGGCCGACGGTCAGGGACCGCGAGTTGACCATGTCGTGCACCGTTCTTCGGCGAGGGCCGCGGGGCCCTGGGAGAGGTGGTGCGCTACACGATCACCCCTGTCGCCTGCCACGCCCTTGTCACGTGACGTCAAGATGTTGTCGCCCTATGACAAGCCCTGCGCCACCGGCTCCCCTCCGCATGACCGCCCTGACCTGCCCGGACTTTGTCGCCCACGGTCAAGACTCGCCGGGGGCCGCTGCGGCAACGTAGGACCCGCCCGCCCGGAACATCCCGCAGGAAAGAGGTCGACGGTGACCAATCTCGCCCGCAACCTGGCACACACCGCCGAGGCCCACCCCGACCGCCCCGCCCTCCGCCTCGACGACCACGTGCTCGACTACCGCACGCTGGACGAGCACAGCGCCCGGGTGGCCGCCTGGCTCGCCGCCGAGGGCGTCGTACCGGGCGACCGCGTCGCGATCATGCTGCCCAACGTCCCGCACTTCGCGGTGGTCTACTACGGGGCGCTGCGCGCGGGCGCCGTCGTCGTGCCGATGAACCCCCTCCTCAAGTCGGGCGAGATCGGCTACAGCGCGGGGGACTGCGGGGCCCGCACCATCCTCACCAGCGGACCGTCGCTACCGGAGGCGCGGGCCGCCGCCGAGCAACTGGGTATCACCTGCACCGATGTCACCGGCCAGGACTTCGCCACCGCCCTCTCCCGTGTGGAGCCCTCCGCCGGGATCGTGGAGCGGACGGACGACGACCCGGCCGTGATCCTCTACACCTCGGGCACCACGGGCCGCCCCAAGGGAGCCGTCCTCACCCACGGCAACCTGCGCAGCAACACCGAGACCGTCTCCGGGCTGCTCGGCATCACCGGCGACGACACCGTCTTCGGCGGCCTGCCGTTCTTCCACGTCTTCGGCCAGACCTGCGGCCTGAACGCGGCCGTGCTGACCGGTGCCTGCGTGACGCTGCTGCCCCGCTTCGACGCCGCCAAGGCACTGGACATCCTGACCCGCGACCGGGTCACCGTCATGGAGGGCGTGCCCACCATGTTCGTGGCGCTGCTCGCGGCGGCGGACGCCGCCGGCGGGACGGGAGCGGAGGCGGTCCGGGTCGCGGCGACCGGCGGCTCGGCGATGCCCGTCGACGTACTGCACCGCTTCGAAGCGGCGTTCGGCTGCCCGGTCGTCGAGGGGTACGGCCTGTCCGAGACGTCCCCCGTGGTCACGCTCGGCGCGGTCGACGGCGTCCGCAAGCCCGGCTCGATCGGCATCCCCGTCGAGGGCGTCGAGGTCCGCCTCATCGACGACGACGGCAAGGAGGTCGCCCAGGGAGAGGTCGGCGAGATCGCGGTCCTCGGCCCCAACGTCATGCGGGGCTACTGGAACCGCCCGGAGGCCGACGCCGCCGCCTTCACCGACGGCTGGTTCCGCACCGGCGACCTCGCCCGACGCGACGAGGACGGCCACCACTTCATCGTCGACCGCAAGAAGGACCTGATCATCCGGGGCGGCTACAACGTCTACCCGCGCGAGATCGAAGAGGTCCTCTACACGCACCCGGCCGTCGCCGAGGCCGCCGTCATCGGCGTCCCGCACGACCTGCACGGCGAAGAGGTCCGAGCGGTCCTCGCCCTCAAGCCCGGCGCGACGGCCACACCGGAGGACCTGCACGACTACGTCAAGACCCGGGTCGCCCCGTACAAGTACCCGCGAACCATCCGCCTCGTGGACGCACTCCCCAAGGGGCCCACCGGCAAGATCCTCAAGCGGGAGCTGTCCTAGACACCGCCGCGGTGGCCGGCCCGGCGGGCAGCCCGGAGTCACGGTCGGGCCCAGTGGGGGCGTGACATGGATGACCGGTGGCGCGGCAGACGGCGTGGGTGGCTCCGTGCCCGGCACCACCGCGCTGCCGCACCCGGTCACGATCCGCTGTTTGGCTCGTGCGCCGTCGTGTCGAGCGGGCCGTGGGCGGTGCGGGAGAGTGGGCAGGTACGAGGCGAGCGGCGAGCAAAAGGACGGCGGCGCCGCAGCCCGTGATGATCCACCAGGCGGGGAGCGCGGCCGATTCGGGACGAAGAGGCCGTGGGTTCGAATCCCGCCACCCCGACAGCTGAAACAACAGGTCAGGGGCGTTCCCGGAGATCGTTTGGGAGAAGTCTGAGAGAAGATCTTGGTCGGCTTCTCCCAGCGGCTGATCGCCCGGCAAGGGAGGCACGCCTCCCGCGCGTCCGCTCGCACCTGCGCGTTCGCGAACTCCAGTCGCCCACTCGACCCGAGGACAGCCTGTGGACCACGGCTTCGGCAGCACCGACGACGCCGACATCAGCACCTCCGAGCCAGCGGGTCGGCCATGCGCGGTCTGCGGCTCAGTGATGGAGTCGTGGCGCCCCCGCAGCCAGAAGTACTGCTCCGACCCCTGCCGTACCGCAGCCGCCAAGAAGCAGCGGGCTGAAAGCCCGAAGGACGCACCGGCCGTATTGCTCTTCACGGTGCCCACCGAGCACCCCATCGCCGCGGCGGTCTGTGTCTCGCTCAGGTCCTCCCAATACCGCAGCACAACGGCCTCCCTTTGCCGGACCGGCAGTTGGGAGAGGGCGGCAACCAGATCGGAGCGCTCGACGGCCTGCGCGATGCGGTCCCCGCGCTCCGGCAGATCGCGCCCCAGCCCCGGGTCGTCACTCCGCGACAGGAACTCCTTGAGCCCCCTGCGGTACCTGCGCGCGTGCGTGTTGACCATGATGCGTCGCACGTAGGCATCCGGGTCCCGGGTTTGCGACACCTTCCGCCAGGCCACATACGTCCGCTCCAGGCAACCCTGCACGAGGTCTTCCGCCGCGTACTGCTCTCCTGTCAGGAGATACGCGGTCCGCATCAGCCGGGACCACCGCCCGATGACGAACGCCTGGAAGTCCGCGGACCCCCCACCGGCGTCAGTTGCCGCTCTTGCCGTGTCTCTCATGGCTCACCTCCTCGCACCACAGAGTCCACGAGCACCAGAAGCCGTTGCCTGAGGCGTCACAGTTTCTCGGGGTCGCGTGCTGGTGGCCGCGCTCTCCGATGGCTGCGGAGTCGAGGACCGTGCCCCGGCCGGGAAGATCGTCTGGTCGTGCTTCAAGACTCCGGGCGTAGCAGGGCCGACGGCATGATCCCCGTCCTCGACCCGAACGGACCCGCGATCCGGCGGCTGGTCTCGATCACCACCTGGCCCCGGCCTGGCACCGCACCGGGCGGCAGCGACTCGCCCAGATCCCGATCTCCCACAGCCCAGCCCTCATCGCCCCGGGCGCGATCCCGGATGCTCTCCAGGTGCTGTTCAGCCGCGCACCCGCCCTCTGACCGCTGAAGCTTCCCCGCACGGCCCCGATCCGAATGGACGGATGGATGAGAGGGAACCGCCATGGAAACCTTTGAACGCGCCCGCCTGGACGCCTACTTCGCTCGCATCGCGGCCCAGTTCACCCCGGCTGAGCAGACCGCGTCGTTCCTGGTCACGCACCTCCTGCCGGAGTGCCCCGCCTTCGTCCGGGCCGTCGCCACCACGACCCGCCTGGCAGCAGCGCTGCCCAAGCCCAAGTCCGTCAGCGCCGCCGCCCGCCGCGAGATCGAACAGACCCACCCCGTCGACACGCTCTCCCGCGAGCAGTTCACCGACGCCGACTCCGCCCTGGACCATCTCGAGTCCCGGGCCGCGGGCGAGACCGTGAGCCTGCTGGACGTCGGCGGCTACTTCGCCCCCCTCACTCCCTGACCTGCACAGCCGCTTCACCGGCCGCCTCGCGGGAGTCGTCGAGGACACCGAGAGCGGCCACCGCCGCTACGAGAACCTCGACAAGCTGCCCTGCCCGGTCGTCTCGGTCGCCCGCTCACCGCTGAAGGACCCGGAGGACTACCTCGTCGGGCAGTCCGTCGTCGTCTCCACCGAGGCCGTCATGCGCGACCGCGGCGACATCCTCCACGGCCGCCCCGCCCTGGTGATCGGCTTCGGCAAGCTCGGCTCCTCCATCGCCCGCCTCCTGCATGCCAAGGGAGTCCAGGTCACCGTCTTCGACATCGACCCCGTCCGCCGCACCCAGGCCCTCTCCCAGGGCTTCACCGTCGCCCGCGACCGCGAGGCCGCCCTGACCGGCGCCGGCCTGGTCCTGTGCGCCACCGGCGCGGTGTCCCTGCGCGGCGAGGACTTCTCCCACCTGCGCAACGGCGCCTACGTCGCCACCGTCACCTCCAGCGAGGACGAACTCGACCTCGCCGGGCTCCCCGACGTCTACACCCGCACCCAGGTCGGCGACCACGCACCCGGTGCCGGACCACCGGCCACTACTTCTATGCCGAGGATCGATTACCTCTCTGCCGCCCGGTCAGAAATCTATGTCGGCCGGAGTAGACATTGGGTGGTGGTGTGGTTATGGTTTCTCTCGTAGCCGAGATCGAGCAGGGCCCGGCAGACATGAACTGGCGGGCAGCAGTAACCGCAGTGCGCAGGACGGTGCGGTGGTGGAGTTCCGAAGCCAGAGCTTTTGCAGGATGGCGACGGGGCTGACGACCGGACCGGGCGGCCCGCAGTGATCAGGGGCCGCCAAGAGCAGTACCGCAGTACCCGCAAGTGCAGTACCCAGCAGTGAAGTCGAGTGAGCAGTACCTCGGTGAAGGCGTCGGCTGCGGGCGCGCGCACCGGGAAGTTCGGCAGTGGGGTTCTAAGCCAGAGCAGACGCAGGACGGGCGACGGGGCTGGCTGCCGAAGAGTGGCGCTGCCGCAGGCCACTGAGCAGTACGCAGTTCCAGTAGTACGCAGTTCCAGCAGTACGAAGTCCCCTTCAGTAAGTAGTTGATCAAGAGGGAAGAACGGAGGAGCCGAGCGCCATCAGGATCGCCCGGGCAGAATCGCTGAGCCCGGGTACCGCAGGACATCGATAGTGAGGTGGTCTCCGGTCAAGCAACCGCGATCCCCGCGGTCCCGACATATTCCAGGTCGGGTCGGCGGAAACAGAAGGCCGGTGCAGTATCAGGGCCGGCAGATGGTGTAGCAGTTCCTTCGGGGCCCGGGTGCCATAAGGCGCCCGGGCCCCTCGACGCGTTCCACAGAGAGGTCCAATGACAGCAGACGACTCGTTCAACCGGCTCGATGACGACGACTATCCCGCCTACACCATGGGCCGGGCCGCCGCGATGCTCGGCACCACCCAGGGCTTCCTGCGCGCGATCGGCGAGGCACGTCTCATCACTCCGCTGCGCTCCGAGGGCGGACACCGCCGCTACTCCCGCTACCAGCTGCGCATCGCCGCCCGCGCACGGGAACTCGTCGACCAGGGCACGCCCATCGAGGCCGCCTGCCGCATCGTCATCCTCGAAGACCAGCTCGAAGAAGCCCAGCGCATCAACGCCGAATACCGCCGCGCCGCCGAATCGGCCAACCCGACGACTGCGCCCTGAACAGACGTGGCATCGCCCGTCTCCCCGACAGCTTCTTCGCTGATCGCGCAGTAGAGGATTGACTCCCGCTTCGGCGGGATCAGTCAGTGGAACAAGGTCTGCTGAACCATGTATCGGCCGGACCAGGTGCCCCGACGTCCTCGACGCCGACCGCAGCCATGACCACGACATGCACCGCCGTGAGGTACGAGACCTGGGTATCCGCCCTCTCGTCGCCCGCCGCAACACCGGTCAGGGCGGCGGCCTGGGCAAGAACCACTGGGTCGTAGAGGCAGCCTTCCCCCTCCTGCACTGGTTCCGCCGGCTCCGCATCCGCTGGGAGATCCGCACCGACGTCCCCCGGACCTTCCCCCACCCTCAGCTGCGCCATCATCTGCTGGCGACGCCTCCAGCAGTCCTTCCGGGCCGCTACTCCCTGAGTCTCCGGGTAGATGGCCAGATGTAGTGGGGCATGCAGAGCTGATCGGCCAGCGGCCGCTGCCCGGCAGGCTTCGGGGGCGGTGGATCAGTGGATCGGTGTCCGCTGGGGCATGGGGGCTCCGTCGTTCTGGGCACTCAGGAAAGTGAGTGCCGCGGTGACCCGGCGGTCGACCAGGGGCTGGTCGGTGAGTCCGAGCTTGCGGAAGATGACGCTGACGTACTTCTCGACGGCCTTGACCGAGATGAAGAGCGCGGCGGCGATACCCCGGTTGGACAGCCCGTGGGAGATGTGTTCCAGGACGTCGATCTCGCGCAGGGTCAGGTCGTCGATGGCGATGCCGTCCCGGCGCGTCACCAGGGAGTCCACGATGCTCGGGTCCAGCACGGTCTGGCCGGCACGGATGTCCCGCAGCGCG
>NZ_KB891805.1 GCF_000373565.1 Streptomyces sp. HmicA12
CTGGCGGGCCGCCGAGCCCGCCCGGGTGGCCCGAGCAGCGACCGAGGCGGCGCTGACCGAGCAGATCCGCAGCATTCACACCGCCACCAAGGGCGCCTACGGCGTTCCCCGGATCACGCGTGAGCTGCGGGAATCAGGTCCGGTGGTGAATCACAAGCGGGTCGCGCGATTGATGCGGGCCGCGGCATGACCGGCCGTCACTTGCGCAAGGGCAAGCGGACCACGGTCCAAGACGCGCGAGCACCCAAGGCCCCGGACCTGGTGGGGCGTGACTTCACCGCGCCCAGAACGGATGTGCGCTGGTGCGGAGACATTACGTATCTGCCGGTCGGGAACGACTGGATGTATCTCGCCACCGTCATCGACATGCATTCGCGGCGGGTAGTCGGCTGGTCCATGGCCGAGCACATATCGACCTGTCGACCTTAGACAACTTTCTCGAGGTTCAAGCAGATTGATCGCGGGCGAGGCGGTGTCTCAACTACTGGGCGCCGCCTCCGCGGCAACGCTCGTTAGCACTCCGTGAGAATCTTCCAACCTGGCAAGAGTGACCGCGAGTTGGACGGATCTGTAGATCGACGAAGCTCCTGGTAGACGAGTTGTCGACCAAGATCAACCGTCGTTCCAGGAGCTCCGCGTGCTCGTCCACCCGTCGGCCATCGATCTGTCCACCGCGCACCTGTGTCACCTGAGCCGGGTGATGGCCACGCGGCGCCGGGAGATAGGCAGTCGGCGGCGGCTGACTCCCCGGCGCCAGGCCCTGCTGGCCCTGGCCCATCTGCGATGTGGCGATACGTACGCGCAACTCGCGGCCGGGTTCGGCATCGGGATCGCCACCGTCTACCGCTACGTCCGCGAGGCGATCGACGTCCTGGCTGCGCTCGCGCCCACGCTCGACGAGGCAATGGTGACGGCCCGTTCGAAGGCGTACGTGATCCTGGACGGCACCGTGCTGCCGATCAACCGGATCGCCGCCGACCGGCCCTACTACACCGGCAAGAAGCGGCACCACGGCATGAACGTGCAGGCGCTGACCGATACGTTCGGGGGGCTGCTGTGGGCCTCGCCCGCACTGCCCGGCGCCACCCACGACCTGACGGCGGCCCGCAAGCACGGCATCATCGACGCCCTCGCCGACGCCGGCCTCAAATGCTGGGCCGATTAAGGCGCATCAGGGCGCGGCCCGCAACGTCCGCGTCCCGTTCAAGGGGCGCCGCCCGAAGCGGTGGCAACGACGCCACAACACCACCCACGCAAAGATCCGCTGCGTCGGCGAGCAGGCCATGGCCACGCTCAAGAGCTGGCGCCTCCTGCGCAAGCTGCGCTGCAGCACCAACCGCATCACCGCGACCGTCAAGGCCGTGCTCGCCCTTCACCTCACGGCCGCATCAGAATGAAAACACCTCACTGATGTCACTGTCAGTGAGGTTCCGTGTGGGCAGTCGCTCGGCCGACCCTGGCGAACAGGGAGGCCGGGAGGGTTTGCTGCGCCGGTCGGACGACTTGGAGTGGCATTCGATTCTCCCCGGATTCTCCCCAGCATCGAGAAGCAGTCAAAAGGCCAGGTCAGAGGCTTAGTTACGGCAGGGTGAGGAGATCACCCGCATCACTTCTCCCCAGGGGCTCCCCAGAGCCCCAAATCGTGGTTTGTGATGGGGGTGCAGAAGCAGACCATGTGCGCGGCGCGAATGGGTCGGCCCATCCCTAGAGCCAGTCTCGCCGCTTGAAAATAACATACAAACCGGTACAGACAACCCCCATCAAGCCGACTGCGAAGGGGTATCCGAGGCTCCAGCTCAACTCGGGCATCTGCTCGAAGTTCATGCCGTAGATGGTTCCAACGAGTGTGGGTGCAAAGAGAATTGCGGCCCAGGCTGAAATCTTCTTGATCTCCTCGTTCTGCTCGAACCCCGCCTCCGCGAGGGCCCGCATCTCCGCGTTCTGCTGCTGTGTCACCAGGGTCGCGTTCACCGTCAGGATGTCGGCGAGTGCCTGGCGGAAGCCGTCGACGCGTTCGCTGGTGTGCGTGACGTGGTCGGCGACGTCGCGGAGGTAGCGCTGGAGTTCCTCGTCGGTGCCGTACTTCGCGAAACCCGCCATCAGGCCGTGCAGCATGCCCACCAGGGGGCGGGTGGCGCGCTGGAACTCGACCATTTCCCGGGAGAGTTCGTAGATGCGCCGGGAGACCTCGGGGGCGCCGGAGAAGACCTCCGTCTCGATCTCGTCGATGTCGTTCTGGACGCCGTCCACGACCGGGACGTAGCCGTCGACGACGGCGTCGAGGATCGCGTACAGGATCGCCTCGGGGCCGAGCTTGAGGAGTTCGGGGGTCTGCTCCATGCGGCGGCGCACCGCCGACAGGTCCGGGGCCGCGCCGTGCCTGACCGTGATCACGAAGTCCGCGCCGACGAAGACGTGCAACTCGCCGAAGTCGACCTCCTCGGAGGCGTCCAGGTAGCGGGCCGCGCGCAGGACGACGAAGAGCGTCTCCCCGTAGCGCTCCAGCTTCGGGCGCTGGTGCGCCTCCATCGCGTCCTCGACCGCGAGCTCGTGCAGGTCGAACTCGGCGGCCAGCGACTTGAGTTCGGACTCGGTCGGGCGGGCCAGGCCGATCCACGCCGTCGTCCGCGGCTTCTCGCGCAGTTTGCGGTACGTGTCCGTGAGCGACGCGGGACTCGCCACCCGCACCCCGTCCCGGTAGAGCGCCGCGTGCACCACACTGTCCGGCGACGCGTCCTGCGGGGTGTCCGGCTCGGCGGCGGGCCGAGTGCGCGTACCGGCCGGCGGGCGCGGGTCCGCGCCCCGGCGCCAGGTGTAGCGGCGTCCATCCTGCCGTCGCGGCATCGCCGCCTCCTTCGTCGGGGTCCCGGGCAGCGTATCCAGCGTGAGCCGTCCGCCCCGGCACCGGCATCGCGGACAGTGTCTGACCGCATCCCCGGCTACCGTCGCCCCATGACGACGAAGCCGATCACCGCACGCGCGCTGGGCCGGGCCACCCTGGAGCGGCAACTGCTGCTGCGCCGCGCTCCCAAGAAGGCCGGGCAGGTGGAAGAGGCCGTGGCCCATCTCGTCGGGCTCCAGGCGCAGGAGGTCCGCCCGCCCTACCTCGCGCTCGCCGCCCGGCTCGACGGCTTCGCGCCCGCCGACCTCTCCGACGCCCTGCAGGCCCGGCGCGTCGCCCGCCTCGTCACCATGCGCTCCACCATCCACCTGCACACCGCCGAGGACTGCATGACGCTGCGCCCCCTGGTGCAGCCCGCCCGGGAGCGGGAGCTGCGCATGTTCCGCAAGGGGCTCGAAGGCGTCGACGTCGACCGGCTGGCCGCTCTGACGCGTACGGCCGTGGAGGAGGAGCCGCGCACGCCGAAGGAGCTGCGCGAGCTGCTCCTCGCCGAGTGGCCGGACGCCGACCCGCAGGCCCTCACCATCGCCGCCCGCTGCTCCCTGCCGCTCGTCCAGGTCACCCCGCGCGGACTGTGGCGGCGCAGCGGCGGCGTGCGGCTGACCACGGCCGAGCACTGGCTGGACGCGCCCGCCGAACCCACCCCGGCGCCCGACGCCACGATCCTGCGCTACCTCGGCGCCTTCGGGCCCGCCTCCGTCAAGGACTTCCAGCAGTGGGCCGGGATCACCCGTACCAAGGACGCCTTCGAACGGCTGCGGCCGAGCCTCGTGACGTTCCGCGACGAGCACGGCGTGGAGCTGTTCGACCTGCCCGACGCCCCGCGTCCCGACGAGGACACCCCGGCGCCGCCGCGCCTCCTCGCCGAGTTCGACAACCTCCTCCTCTCGCACGCCGACCGCACCCGCGTGATCCACGAGGCCGACCGGGGCCGCAACTGGCAGGTGAACACCGCCTACTTGACGTTCCTCGTCGACGGGATGCTCGCCGGGCTGTGGACGCTCCGGGAACCGAAGAAGGGGGAGGGGACCGGGAGCCGCCTCACGCTGGAACCCTTCGGCCGGCTCACCCGTGAGCAGCGCGAGGAACTCGTCGCCGAGGCGGAGCGCACGGCTGCCGTCCTGGAGGCACCCGGGCCGGTCACCGTCGACTTCGGCGCCGTACGCGCGTAGGAGCTCAGTCCGCCCGGCCCGTCGCCGCCACCGCGACCCCGAGACCTATCAGCGCGAACCCGCCCGTGCCGCCGATCATCGACAGGCGGCGGTCCGAGCCCGCGAACCAGTTGCGTGCCGCCGACGCCGTCAGCCCCCACAGTGTGTCCGTGACCAGGCCGATGGAGATCGGTATCAGGCCCAACATCAGCATCTGGAGCGGGACGTGACCCGCGTCGTGGTTCACGAACTGCGGCAGCACGGCGGCGAAGAAGACGATCCCCTTGGGGTTGGTGACACCCACCAGCGCCCCGTCGAGCATCGTGCGCCCGGTGCTCCGCGCGGACACCGCCGGCCCCCGTGCGCCCTGCGTGCCCTGTATGTCCGACACCTTCATGTCGCGCCGGTGCCGGAAGGCCTGCACGCCCAGGTGGACGAGATAGGCCGCGCCCGCCAGCTTCACGGTCACGAACAGCGTCGCCGAACGCTCCACCAGCGCCCCGATGCCCAGCGCCACCGCCACCACCAGCAGATACGACCCGAATACGTTGCCCAGCGCCGTCGCCACCGCCGTCCTTCGCCCGTGCGCCAGCGCCCGTCCGATCACGAACAGCACGCTCGGCCCGGGGATCACGATCACCAGCAGCGACATCGCCGCGAACGCCAGATACCGGTCCGTCGACACCATGTGCCCACCCCCCCCCACATTCCCCCGCCGTCCAGGGATGCCATCCCATCACCCCCTCGTACGTCATTGAAGACCACGGCACTGACAATCGAGCCATGGAACTGCGCCAGCTCGCCTACTTCGTGACGGTCGCCGAGGAACTCCACTTCGGCCGGGCCGCCGAGCGGCTGCACATCGTCCAGTCGGCGGTGAGCCAGCAGATCCGCAGACTCGAGAAGGAGTTGGGCCGCGACCTGTTCGACCGCTCGCCGCGCCACGTGCGGCTCACCGGCGCGGGGGAGCGGCTGCTGCCCGAGGCGCGGGCCGTGCTCGCCGCCGCCGAGCGGGCCAGGGCGGTGGTGACGGGCCGCACGGCGCTGCGCGTCGGCACCAGCACCGGCCTCGGCGCGCACCTGGACCGGGTGCTCGCCGCGTACGCGACGCTCCGGCCAGACATCGGCGTCGAGCTGCTGTCGGCGCCCTCACGCCAACGCCTGGAGCAGGTACGGGAGGGGCGGCTCGACGCGACGTTCCTGCGGACCGGCGCCGACGGGCCGGACCTCGCACCCGGGCTGCGCGCCGCGCCCGTGTGGCAGGAGCCGCTGCTGGCCGCCCTGCCGGCCCGGCACCCGCTCGCCGCCGCACCGGACGTCGCCGTCGCCGACCTCGCCGCCCTGCCGCTCGGCCTCACCGAACGGCGCAACCACCCGGCCCTCGTCGACCTCGTCGTCGGCGCCTGCCACGACGCCGGATTCGAGCCGTGCCCCGGACCCACCTGCGGCACGCTGCAGGACACGCTCGCCACGATCGGCGCCGGCGCCACCCCGGTCTGGACGGTCGTCTACGCCTCGCACGCGAGCACGCTCAACACCTCCCGGGTCGCCTTCGTACCGTTCCGCGCGCCGGGCCTCTCCCTGACCACGACGCTCGTGACCCGCGCCGGGGAAGGGGAACCGGACGACGCCCTCGCCGCCTTCCGGAAAGCGTGCCTGACCGGCAACGATCTCGATCGCTGATCGCTGCGGTCGCGAACTGCTTCTTGGTCGCGGGCGCCCGCCGCGATGAACTGAACCCGCAAGCCGGAAGCCACCCGGAAACCGTTCCGGACAAGGGAGTTCAGTCATGCCGATCGTCACCGTCCAGCAGGGCCCCCGCGACGTCGAGGCCAAGCGCGAACTGGTCAAGAAGATCACGGACGCGTTCGTCGACGCGTACAAGCTGCCCGCCGAGACCGTCCAGGTCTGGATCCACGAGTTCCCCGCCGACAGCTGGGGCGCGGCGGGCACCCTCACCGCGGACAAGCAGGGGCAGAAGCAGGGGCAGAAGTAGGGGCTCAGGGCGGGGCTACGGCAGCAGCCCCGCCCGCCGCGCCTCCACCACCGCTGCGCCCCGCGTGTGCGCCCCCAGCTTCCGCATGGCGGACCGCAGATACCCCTTGACGGTCTCCGGGCGCAGACCGAGACGATCCGCCGCCACCGCGTTCGTCGAGCCCGACGCCACACACGCGAGGACGTCGATCTCGCGCGGCGCGAGCGCCACGGCAGTCTCCCGCTCGACCGGCGACGGCGACGGTGCGGGCGCCGAGGCCGACGCCAACCGGCCGCACACCGCGAGCAGCTCCGCCCGCAGCGCCGGGTCGACGATCCTCGGCGCGAGCGCCCGCAACGCCCCGTGCGCCTCCCGGACCTCCTCCCACGCTCCGCGGCTCTCGACCGCGGGTGCGGCCGCCGCCGTCAGCAGCGAGTACGCCTCGTCCCGCACCAGCAGCGCCTGCTCCACGTCGCGGGCCGCCGCCATCGCCGCGTTCAGCACCCGGTCGCCCAGCGGCTGTGCGGTGCGCAGCGCCCCGTAGAGCACACCTCGCACCCGGCGCCGTACGACGACGGGCACCGCGAGCACCGAGCGCAGGCCCTCGGCCGCGACGGCCGTGTCGTACTCGTGGCTGATGTGCCGTGAGCCGTGGTAATCGGTGACCGCGCAGGCCCTGGCCAGCGAGAGCGTCTTGCCGCCGAGCCCGTTGCCCGCGGCCACCGCGAGGCCGCGCAGCGCGTGCGTGGCGGCCCCGCTCAGCTCGCCGATGCGCACCTGTCCCGCGCCCGCCGTCAGGCCGCCGAACGCGACCGGAAGGCCGGTGCCTCGGCGCAGCCGCGCCAGCGCCGCACGCATCTCCACCGCGTCGGAGGCCTCCGCGCTCACCCTCGATCTCCTCGCTGTGCTCCGTTCACCCCCGTTCGGGGGTGGTGAGATCCACGTCACGGCTACACGATGACAGACACGGTCCGCAATGACACGGTCCGCGACGGAGCGGAACCTCGGGACACAGGAGCACCCATGACGACGGCGAACGGCCCCACGCAGCAGTTCCGCACGGCCCGTGACTTCCTGCTGCGGCACGCCCAGGACTACGAGACGGCCTACGAGGGCTTCGTCTGGCCCCGGCCCGAGCGGTTCAACTGGGCGCTCGACTGGTTCGACGTCATCGCCGAGGGCAACGCGCGCACCGCCCTGCACATCGTCGAGGAGGACGGCCGCGAGATCACCATCTCGTACGGCGAGATGTCGGTGCGCTCGGGCCAGGTCGCGAACTGGCTGCGCGCCCAGGGCGTGCGGGCCGGCGACCGGATCCTCCTGATGCTCGGCAACCAGCAGGAACTGTGGATGACCATGCTCGCCGCGATGAAGCTGCGCGCGGTCGTCATCCCGGCGACAACCCTGCTCGGCCCCGCCGACCTGCGGGACCGCATCGAGCGCGGCAACGCCTCCCATGTGATCGTGCGCGCCGACGACACGGCCAAGTTCGACGACGTACCCGGCGACTACACCCGGATCGCCGTCAAGGACGTGGGCGCCGAACCCGTCCCCGGATGGCGGGACTTCGACGACGCGTTCGGCGCGGACGCCCACTTCGAGCCCGACGGCGTCACCCTCGCCGACGACGCGCTGCTCCTCTACTTCACGTCCGGGACGACGGCCCGCCCCAAGCTCGTCGAGCACACCCATGTCTCCTACCCCGTAGGCCACTTGGCGACGATGTACTGGATCGGCCTGCGCCCCGGCGACGTCCACCTGAACATCTCCTCGCCGGGCTGGGCCAAGCACGCCTGGTCGAACTTCTTCGCGCCGTGGAACGCCGAGGCGACCGTCTTCCTCTACAACTACACACGCTTCGACGCCGGAAAGCTGATGGCCGCGATGGACGCCGCGGGCGTCACCTCGTTCTGCGCGCCGCCCACCGTGTGGCGCATGCTGATCCAGGCCGACCTGACCCAACTCCGCACCCGGCCGAGGGAAGTGGTGGCCGCGGGCGAGCCGCTCAACCCCGAGGTCATCGAGCAGGTGAAGCGCGCCTGGGGCGTCACCATCCGCGACGGCTTCGGCCAGACCGAGACCGCCGTCCAGGTCTCCAACAGCCCGGGCCAGCTCCTCAAGACCGGATCCATGGGCCGCCCGAGCCCCGGCTACAAGGTCGACCTCCTCGATCCGGTCACCGGTGAACCGGGCGCGCAGGAGGGCGAGATCAGCCTCGACCTGTCCGCGAACCCCGTCGGTCTGATGGTCGGCTACCACGGCGACCCGGAGCGCACCGCCGAGGCGATGGCGGCCGGCTACTACCGCACCGGCGACATCGGATCCCGGGACGCCGACGGCTACCTGACGTACGTGGGCCGGGCCGACGACGTCTTCAAGGCGAGCGACTACAAGATCAGCCCCTTCGAGCTGGAGAGCGCCCTGCTGGAGCACGACGCGGTCGCCGAGGCCGCCGTCGTGCCCGCACCGGACGAGCTGCGGCTCGCCGTCCCGAAGGCGTACGTCGTCCTCGCCGAGGGGTACGAACCGGGCCCGGACACCGCCAAGTTGCTCTTCGAGCACTCTCGCGCGGTCCTCGCGCCGTACAAGCGCCTGCGCCGCATCGAGTTCGGGGAGCTGCCCAAGACGGTCTCCGGCAAGATCCGCCGCATCGAGCTGCGCGAGGCCACCGCGCAGGGCTCGACCGCCGAGTACCGCGAGGAGGACTTCCGGTGACCGGCTCCCCGACGGATCTTTCCTACACGCACGGGACCAGCGAGGTCCCTCTCCTCGGCGACACCATCGGCACCAACCTCCAGCGGGCCGTCGACGCCTGGCCCTACCGTGAGGCGCTCGTCGACGTGCCGAGCGGACGCCGCTGGACCTACGCCCAATTCGGCGCCTACGTGGAGAAGTTGGCACGCGGCCTGCTCGCGCGCGGCGTCGCCAAAGGGGACCGGGTCGGGATCTGGGCGGTCAACTGCCCCGAGTGGGTGCTCGTCCAGTACGCCACCGCCCGCATCGGCGCGATCATGGTGAACATCAACCCGGCCTACCGGGCACACGAGTTGGGGTACGTGCTCAAGCAGTCGGGCGTCAGCGTCCTCGTCTCGTCGCCCGGGCACAAGGGCACCGACTACCGCGAACTGGTGCGCCAGGTCGCGCCCGAATGTCCGGAGCTGCGCGAGCGCGTCTTCATCGGCGACCACAGCTGGGACGCGCTCGTCGCGGCCGGCGAATCGGTGCCGTACGACCGACTGGCCGCCCGTGAGGCCGAGTTGTCCTGCGACGACCCCATCAACATTCAGTACACGTCCGGCACCACGGGCTTCCCCAAGGGCGCCACCCTCTCCCACCACAACATCCTCAACAACGGCTACTGGGTGGGCGAGACCGTCGGCTACAGCGAACAGGACCGGGTGTGCCTGCCGGTGCCCTTCTACCACTGCTTCGGCATGGTGATGGGAAACCTGGGCGCCACCTCGCACGCGGCCTGCATCGTGATCCCCGCCCCGTCGTTCGAACCGGCGGCGACCCTGCGGGCCGTGCAGCAGGAGCGGTGCACCTCGCTGTACGGCGTACCGACGATGTTCATCGCCGAGTTGAACCTGCCCGACTTCGCCACGTACGACCTGTCGAGCCTGCGCACCGGGATCATGGCGGGCTCGCCGTGTCCCGTCGAGGTGATGAAGCGGGTCGTCGCGGAGATGCACATGGCCGAGGTCTCCATCTGCTACGGCATGACCGAGACCTCGCCCGTCTCCCTGCAGACCCGCCGCGACGACGACCTGGAGCGCCGCACCGGCACCGTCGGCCGCGTCCTGCCGCACATCGAGGTCAAGGTCGTCGACCCGGTCACCGGCGTCACGCTGCCGCGCGGCGAACCCGGCGAACTGTGCACCCGCGGCTACAGCGTGATGCTCGGCTACTGGGCCGAGCCGGAGAAGACCGCCGAAGTCGTCGACGCCGGACGGTGGATGCACACCGGGGACCTCGCGGTGCTGCGCGAGGACGGGTACGCGCAGATCGTCGGCCGCATCAAGGACATGATCATCCGCGGCGGGGAGAACATCTACCCGCGCGAGATCGAGGAGTTCCTCTACGGGCATCCGAAGATCGCCGACGTGCAGGTGGTGGGCGTACCGCACGAGAGGTACGGGGAAGAGGTCCTCGCCTGCGTGATCCTGCGGGATCCCGCCGACACCCTCGCTCTCGACGAGCTGCGGGCGTACTGCCGCGACCGGCTCGCCCACTACAAGGTGCCGAGCCGGCTGCGGATCCTCGACTCGTTTCCCATGACCGTCAGCGGGAAGGTGCGGAAAGTCGAACTTCGGGAAGGATACGGGGAGTTGTAGTCATCTCGGACAAGAGGGCTCACAGCTCTCTTCGCATGCACACCCTGGGCCACCGGTCGAGGCCGTGCTCCGCCTCCGCCGCGCGGATCCCGCGCAGGCCGGGCGTGAGCTCGACCTCGGTGAGCCGGCGGAATCCGATGCGCTCGTAGTACGGGGCGTTCCACGGCACGTCGGTGAACGTGGTCAGGGTGAGACCGGTCAGGCCCTGGTCGCGCGCGCAGTCGGCGGCGCGCGCGACCAGGGCCTGACCCACTCCTCGCCGGGCGGCGTCCGGATGCACGGTGACCTGCTCGATGTGAAAGGCACCGTCGACGGCTTCCGCCACCAGGTATGCGAGCGCGGGCCCGGCGTCGTCGTCGGCGGCGACCCAGGCGTGTCCGGCGGCCCGGTAGCGCTCCAGTTCCTCGACGGCCGGCGGCTCGTCGTCGGCGATCGCGGCCATGCCGAGCGGACGGAAGATCTCCCCGGCGGCCGTCTCGATCTCCTGGAGGCGGGTCAGGTCGCTCGCGGTGGCGGGACGGATGATCACCGGGTCAGTATGGCCGGTAGGTCCGGCGGCCCGGTCAGGTGCCGCCCGCGATCAGCTCGTCCGCCGGTCCGTTCACCGGTTGCGGCACGCCCGCGAGGTCGAGCACGAACAGGGGCACGTTCAGCTCGTCCGCCCGGGTGCGGGCCGCGTCCACGTATCCGGCGAGCGAGAAGTACACGCAGGTCGCCGACTCCGTCATCGACTGCAGCCACAGGCACTCCACGTCGCGCACGGTCGCGGGCCGCACCGACGGCTCCAGCTGGGCCACGAGGCCGCGGGCCGCGAGCCCGATGCCGGACGGCGGGCGCTGGTCGGCGCGGCGCACGTCCCGGTAGCCGAGCCAGCGCAGATACAGCGCGACGGCGGTCACCGCGTCGCGCGCGGTACGGATGGCGACGGGCTGGAACGCGGGGCGCGGCGTCGCCGCCGTCCGCGGCAGCGGTATGTGCTGCGGCGAAGGCACCTGGTCGTCCTGGACGGGGATGCGCAGCACCGTGCCGCAGTCACAGCCCAGTTCGGGCCGCGGCCAGCGGTCGCGGCGACCGCACACCGGGCAGCGCAGGGTGCACCAGTCGTCGTCCCAGGTGCGGTCGTCGACCGGCTCTGCGGCGGCGCCGGGCAGCAGCGGCGGTGAGACCGGGGCGCCGCAGGCGCAGGGCAACACCGGGGGAACGTACGCGTGGTCGCGCGAGCAGGCGGGGCACCGCACGCGGACGGGCTCGGCCATGACACACCTCCTGGGGCCCCGGCATGCCGCGGATTTCGGATCGACGTGAGTCTCATCATCCACCTTGACGGCCGCGAAGACCCCCCTCTACATTGCTTCCATATAGCAGAACCTAGTTTCCACTATGCGGAAAACGTAGTGGAAACTGTACGAAGATCGATCACGGAATTCAGAGCTCGCCGCGGGGCGCGACGGGAGCGCGAATCCGACATCCGAAGACAGAGCTGACAAGACGGTGACCTACAAGTCACTGCAGGAGTCGGGAGCACTCATGGCTCGAATGACCGCAGTCCGGGCGGCAGTTGAGATCCTCAAGCGCGAGGGCGTCACGAACGCGTTCGGCGTGCCCGGTGCCGCCATCAACCCCTTCTACAAGGCGCTCAAGGAGGGCGGCGGCATCGACCACACGCTCGCCCGCCACGTCGAGGGCGCCTCGCACATGGCGGAGGGCTACACGCGCGCGAACCCGGGCAACATCGGTGTCTGCATCGGCACCTCGGGGCCCGCGGGCACCGACATGATCACGGGTCTCTACTCCGCCACGGGCGACTCCGTCCCGATCCTCTGCATCACGGGCCAGGCGCCGACGCACCTGCTCCACAAGGAGGACTTCCAGGCCGTCGACATCGCGACGATCGCCAAGCCGGTCACCAAGATGGCCGTCACGGTCCTGGAGGCGGCGCAGGTCCCGGGCGTCTTCCAGCAGGCGTTCCACCTCATGCGGTCCGGCCGTCCCGGCCCGGTCCTCATCGACCTGCCGATCGACGTCCAGCAGACCGAGATCGAGTTCGACCCGGAGACGTACGAGCCGCTGCCGGTCTACAAGCCGGCCGCGACCCGTGCCCAGATCGAGAAGGCGATCGGCTTCCTCCTGGAGTCCGAGAAGCCGCTGATCATCGCCGGTGGCGGCATCATCAACGCGGACGCGAGCGACCTGCTCGTCGAGTTCGCGGAGATCACCAACACCCCGGTCGTGCCGACCCTGATGGGCTGGGGCACGATCCCGGACGACCACGACCTGAACGCGGGCATGGTCGGCCAGCAGACCGGCCACCGCTACGGCAACGCCACGTTCCTGGAATCGGACTTCGTCCTCGGCATCGGCAACCGCTGGGCCAACCGTCACACCGGCTACAAGCTGGACGTGTACACCGAGGGCCGCAAGTTCGTGCACGTCGACATCGAGCCCACCCAGATCGGCAAGATCTTCGCGCCGGACTACGGGATCACGTCCGACGCCAAGGCGGCCCTGGAGCTCTTCGTCGAGGTCGCGAAGGAGCTGAAGGCGGCCGGCAGGCTGCCCGACCGCTCGGCCTGGGTCGCCTCGCACCTGGAGCGCAAGGAGACCCTCCTGCGCCGCACGCACTTCGACAACATCCCCATGAAGCCGCAGCGCGTCTACGAGGAGATGAACAAGGCGTTCGGCAAGGACACCCGGTACGTGACGACCATCGGTCTGTCGCAGATCGCCGGTGCCCAGATGCTGCACGTCTACAAGCCGCGCCACTGGATCAACTGCGGCCAGGCAGGACCGCTCGGCTGGACCATCCCGGCCGCGCTCGGCGTCGCCAAGGCCGACCCGGACACCCAGGTCGTCGCCCTCTCCGGCGACTACGACTTCCAGTTCATGATCGAGGAGCTGGCGGTCGGCGCGCAGCACCGCATCCCGTACGTCCACGTCCTGGTGAACAACGCCTACCTGGGCCTGATCCGCCAGGCCCAGATCGGCCTGGACATCAACTTCCAGGTCAACCTGGAGTTCGAGAACCAGAACAGCCCGGAGCTCGGCGTCTACGGCGTCGACCACGTCAAGGTCGCCGAGGGCCTGGGCTGCAAGGCGATCCGGGTGACGGACCCGAACGAGCTGGGCGAGGCCCTGGAGCGGGCCAAGAAGCTCGCGCAGGACCACCAGGTCCCGGTCGTCGTCGAGGCGATCCTGGAGCGCATCACGAACATCTCCATGAGCCCGACCGCCGACATCAGCGCGGTCAAGGAGTTCGAGGAGATCGCGACGGAGCCGGGCCACGCGCCCACGTCGATCCGTCCGCTGAAGGTCTGACCGACAGGATCGGACAGACCTCCCGAGGGGGGACACAGGGCCAGGCGGGCCACCGGTGCACCGGTGGCCCGCCTGCTTGTGCTCTGCGCGGCGTGCCTTACCGTTCACGACAACGGCCAAAGATCCTCGGGGAGTGCCACGTGGGCGCATGGATGGACTACTTCAGTGCCGCCGACGACGAGACGGCGGCGGCACAGCTGGACGTGGGCGAGGTGCCCGGCGCCGTCTGCGGCAACGGGATCGACCCGGCCGTGATGATCGGCAACCTGGAGGCCCTGCTGACCGGCCGCAGCTACGACGACGTACGGGCGGACCCGCGCCAGGCCGCGCTGGTCGCACAGGAGGAGGACTGCGCGGTCGTCGTCACGACGCTGACGGACGGCCTGCGGGACGCCCTCGCCGGCGCCGACGCGCGGGCGCTGCGCACGGCGGCGGCCGCCTGGGGGCGCACGGAGGAGTTCGACGGGGACGAGGAGGAGGGCGAGCTGGCGGACCTGGTCGAGTCGTTCGCCGCCCTGGCCGTGGACGCGCGGGCGGCCGGACATCATCTGTACTGCCGCATCAGCATGTGAGGCGGCGGCCGTACCGGACGCCGGTACGCGAAAGAGCCCCCGGGTACGGACCGTCGTACCCGGGGGCTCCTGGTTCGGGAGGTGGTTGCCGTCCGACGGCGCGCGACTGGCGAAACATGCATGCGCGCCACCGGACGGAGTGTGAGTGGCTGGGACCGCGGCGGCTGTACGACGGTCCGCCGGGCACGCCCTCCCTCAGGTCGAAAGGGGGCCCGGAGACCTTCACCACCGCACTGGCTCGCACGAACCGCCGCGGTCCCCGCACGGCGCCAGCCGCATCGACTGGCGCAGTCTCCCGTACCCGTCCCGCACGACCACCCCTCATCCGGGTCGCGCGAGCGGTACGGGCCTACGCGTACGGAGCTGACCTCCCGTCAATCCCCGTACGCTGCTTGTGGGTTCAGTCCTCGCGCAGGGCGCGGACCGCCGCCTCCACGCGCTTGCCGTAGTCCGGGTCGGCGGCGTGGAAGTGGGCCAGGTTCTTCTCCACGATGTCGTCGTGCGAGACCTGGGAGAGCCCGCCGGCGATGTTCGCCACCAGACGTCCCTTCTCGTCCTCCGACATCAGGCGGTACAGCTCGCCCGCCTGGAAGAAGTCGTCGTCCTTGGTGTGGGCCGGCGCCTCGTGCGTCCCGGTGTACCCGGAGACGGCGAGCGGCGCGGCCAGCGGGCGGCCGGTCTCGACCGGGCCGTCGAAGGAGTTCGGCTCGTAGTTCTTGCGGGTGCGGCCGTAGGCGTTGGTGGCCATCAGACCGTCGCGGCCGTAGTTGTCGGCCGAGGTCGCCTTGGGGGAGTTGACCGGCAGCTGGGTGTGGTTGACGCCCAGGCGGTAGCGGTGCGCGTCCGCGTAGGCGAACAGGCGGCCCTGGAGCATCTTGTCCGGCGAGGGACCGATGCCCGGCACGAAGTTGTTCGGGGAGAACGCGGCCTGCTCGACCTCGGCGAAGACGTTGTCCGGGTTGCGGTCGAGGACCAGGCGGCCCACGCGCTGCAGCGGGTAGTCCTTGTGCGGCCACACCTTGGTGAGGTCGAACGGGTTGAAGCGGTAGTCCGCCGCCTCGGCCGCCGGCATGATCTGGACGTACAGCGTCCAGGACGGGTGGACACCGCGCTCGATGGCCTGGAGCAGGTCCGTCTGGTGCGAGTTGGCGTCCTTGCCGACGATCTCCTGGGCCTGCTCGGCGGAGAGCGAGCGGATGCCCTGGTTGGTCTTGAAGTGGTACTTCACGAAGAAGGCTTCGCCCTGCTCGTTCGTCCACTGGTAGGTGTGCGAGCCGTAGCCGTTCATGTGCCGGTACGAGGCCGGGATGCCGCGGTCGCCCATCAGCCAGGTCACCTGGTGCGTGGCCTCGGGGGCGTGCGCCCAGAAGTCCCAGACGTTCTCCGGCTCCTGCTTGCCCGTGAACGGGTCGCGCTTCTGGGAGTGGATGAAGTCGGGGAACTTGATCGGGTCCTTGATGAAGAACACCGGGGTGTTGTTGCCGACGAGGTCGTAGTTGCCCTCTTCGGTGTAGAACTTCAGGGCGAAGCCGCGCGGGTCACGGACGGCGTCCGCGCCACCGAGGTTGTCGGCGACGGTCGAGAAGCGCAGGAAGACCTCGGTGCGCTTGCCGATCGTGTTCAGGAAGTCGGCGTGGGTGAAGCCGGTGACGTCGTCGGTCACCTCGAAGTGGCCGTAGGCGCCGGAGCCGCGGGCGTGCACCACGCGCTCCGGGATGCGCTCACGGTTGAAGCGGGCGAGCTTCTCCAGGAGCTGCTGGTCCTGGAGCAGGATCGGGCCGCCCACGCCTGCGGTGGCGGAGTTCTGATTGTCGGCGACTGGGGCGCCGGACTCGGTCGTGAGCACACGCTTCGGCATTATTCGAGGCGACCTTCCGTGCAGTGGCTGCTGACGATGGCTGAGGATGACAGGGAGCGTAAGGAGCCCTGAACTGCCACGTCAACAGTTTGTTGAAGTTGAAGTCAACAGAATGTTGAAGTTTTGGAGATGGTTCCGGGCCGCGACGGCGCCTGGGCGCGACAGGACAGGTGTCAGCGCCGCCGCGGCCCGGAAGTCTGGGGGAGCTACGCGACCTGGTTGCCGGAGAGGCGCTCGACCGAGCGCAGCAGCGCGGAGTGGTCGAGGCCGCCGTCGCCCTGGGCGCGCAGCGAGGCGACCAGCTGGGCGACCACACCGCCGACGGGCAGGGCCGCGCCGACGTTGCGGGCGGCGTCGGTGACGATGCCCATGTCCTTGTGGTGCAGGTCGATGCGGAAGCCCGGCTTGAAGTCCCGGTTGAGGAAGTTGTCCTTCTTGCGGGTCAGCACGGTGGAGCCGGCGAGGCCGCCGTTGAGGACGTCGAGCGCGGCCTTCAGGTCCACGCCGGACTTCTCCAGGAAGACCACGGCCTCGGCGCACGCCTGGATGTTCACGGCGACGATCAGCTGGTTGGCGGCCTTCACGGTCTGGCCCGAGCCGTGCGGACCGCACAGCACGATGGTCTTGCCGAGCGCGTCGAGCAGCGGCTTGGCCTCGTCGAAGTCGCCCTGCTCGCCGCCGACCATGATGGACAGGACGGCCTCGATCGCGCCGGCCTCGCCACCGGACACCGGGGCGTCGATGACGCGGATGCCCTTGTCCTTGGCGTTCTTGGCCAGGTCGACCGAGGTCTGCGGCGTGATCGACGACATGTCGACGAGCAGCGCGCCCGACTTCGCGTTCTCCAGGATGCCGTCGGCGCCGTACGCGATGGCCTCGACCTGCGGGGAGGCCGGGACCATGGTGACGATCACGTCGGCGTCCTTGACCGCCTCGGCGATCGACTTCGCGGCGGTGCCGCCGGCCGCGGCGAGGCGGTCCAGCTTGTCCTGCTCCAGGGTGAAGCCCGTGACGTCGTAACCGGCCTTGATCAGGTTCTCCGACATGGGCGAACCCATGATGCCGAGACCGATCCACGCGACCTTGGGGAGGTTGTTGCTCATGAGGGTGACTCCAAAAGCGTTGTTGCGTCGATGAGTTGGCGGGGCCGCGGGGCCGCGGGGCCGCGGGGCCGCTGGGCCCGGAGGCGCTCAGGCGGCGCGGTGCTCGCGCGGCAGCCAGTCGAAGGCCTCGGCGCTCGGGCGGTCGCCCGGCTTGTACTCCAGGCCGACATAGCCCTCGTAACCGGCCTTCGCCAGCTGGTCGAGCAGCTCCTCCAGGGGCAGCGAGCCGGTGCCCGGCGCGCCACGGCCCGGGTTGTCGGCGATCTGCACATGGGCCGTCTTGTCGGCGTAGGCGCTGATGACCTGCGGCAGGTCCTCGCCGTTCATGGACAGGTGGTACAGGTCCATCAGGAACTTGGCGTTGCCGAGGCCGGTCGCCGCGTTCACCTTGTCCACGATCTCGATCGCCTTGGGGGCGCTCACGATCGGGCACTTCGGCGACTCGGGCTTGTTGAGGGCCTCGATGAGCAGCACGGCGCCGACTCGGTCGGCGGCGCGGGCCGCCAGCACCAGGTTCTCCAGGGCGAGTTCGTCCTGGGCGGCCTCGTCCACGCCGTCGACGCGGTTGCCGTAGAGCGCGTTGAGCGCCTTGCAGCCGAGGGACTGGGCGAAGTCGGCCGCGATGTCGATGTTCGCGCGGAACTTGTCGCTCTCCTCGCCGGGGATCGACAGGGCGCCCCGGTCGGGACCCGGTAGCTGGCCCGCGTAGAAGTTCAGCCCCGTCAGCTGGACGCCGGCGTCCTCGATCGCGCCGCGCAGGGCGTCGAGCTCGGACCGCTCGGGGGTGGGGGCGTCGACCCAGGGCCACCACAGCTCGACCGCGGTGAAGCCCGCCGCGGCGGCGGCCGCGGGACGCTCCAGGAGCGGGAGTTCCGTGAAGAGGATCGACAGGTTGACGTTGAAGCGCTGGTCTGCGGCTGCACCCAATTCAAAACCTGGCATGGGGGTCGGCGCTCCCTTCCGTAAGTTGTTCCGTATCGCGGAAGTTAGTTTCTGCTTGATGGAAGGTTGCCTGCGGTCCGTGGGAACTGTCAAGAGGGGCTGCCGGAAAAACCGCGAACGGCATTAGGTTGAGCCCGTGCGATTGAGAGTGGAGTTCACGACCGAGCCCTTCGACCTCGACGAGGCGCCGCCGCACGCGGTGGTCGCCCGCGACGTCATCCAGGGGGCCGACCTGGACGCGGTGGACGTCGGACCGTTCGGCAACACGGCGGAGGGGGAGGCCGGCCGCGTGCTCACCGCGGTCGACGCCCTGCTGCGCCAGGCACTGGAGGCCGGGGCCACCCGGGTCTCGCTCCAGGTCAATGTGCTCGGAAACGGGTCCGGGGAGGGCGATAAGTGACCGGTCTCGGGGACGACCCCTTCGTCAGAGCGGTCAAGCCGCTCGTCGACGCCATGGGGGGCGAGATGCTGCCGCCGAGCGAGGCGGACAAGGACGACGTCGTGCTGAGCTGGGAGGGCGCGGACGTGATGGCGGTCCGGCTGCCCCAGCTGGCCGATTCGCTGGACCACATCCTGGCCGCCATGGAGCGCGGACGGGGCCGGCCGCTGGCCGAGCTCGACCGCAAGGAGAAGCAGGAGGTCGTACGGGTCCTGGAGGCGCGCGGCGCCTTCTCGGTGCGACACGGCGTGGAGACCGTGGCCGGGGCGCTCGGTGTTTCCCGGTTCACCGTCTACAACTACCTCAACCGGGAGAAGGCCCCCTGACCTGGGACGTGTTCCCGGTCCACTGACCGCCGTCCGGATACCGGACGGCGGTTTTTGTCACTCGAAGTTTTCAACAAAGTGTTGACGCGATGTTTCCGAGGGCGTTAGCTATCCGCAGCCCGTCCAGCACAAGGCCACGGAGGCATCCCGTGACTTCAGGTTCGTCAGGTACTACACAGGGGCTCACCCGGTTCAACGCCTCGGACGAGAGCGCGGCCCTGGCCGAGCTCCACGAGGTGTGTGCCTCATCGGCGTGGGGGAGCAAGCTGCTCGCCCAGCGCCCCTTCGCTTCCCTCGACGCACTCTTCGGGGCCAGTGACGCCGCGATGGCGGAGCTGACCGCGGAGGATCTCGCCGAGGCGATGGCGGGGCACCCGCCGATCGGCCGCCCGAAGCCGGGCGACCCGACGTCGTCGCGCGAACAACGCGGCATGGCGGGAGCCTCCGAGGAGCTCAAGGCGGAGATGCTCGAACTGAACCTGGCCTACCAGGACCGGTTCGGACATGTCTTCCTCATCTGCGCCACCGGCGCGAGCGCGGAGCACATGCTCGATGCCCTCAAGGAGCGCATCGAGAACACGCCCGAGCGGGAGCGGGAGATCGTCCGCACCGAGCTGGGCAAGATCAACCGCATCCGCCTCACCCGCCTCGCAGAAGCCTCGTAGAAGAGCCTCGCAGAAGAAAGGGGACACGCCTGATGAGCACCGCGACCACAGCGTCGGTGTCCACGCACATCCTGGACACCAGCATCGGACGCCCCGCCGAGGGCGTCGCCATCTCCCTTGCGGCGCGCGCCGGTTCGGACGCCGCATGGGCCGCACTCGGCGGTTCCGCCACTGATGCGGACGGGCGCTGCAAGGACCTGCCGGCACTGCCGGAAGGCACCACCCACGTCCGTCTCGACTTCGAGACGGAAGCGTATTTCGTCAAGAAGCAAGCCGATGCGCAGCAGGACGCCCCCGCGAATCGGGACAGCGACACGACCGGAGCGTTCTTCCCGGAGGTGGCGATCACGTTCGCCGTCAAGCCGGGCGAGCACTACCACGTGCCGCTGCTGCTCAACCCGTTCGGCTACTCCGTTTACCGAGGGAGCTAGCAGACATGCCCACGATTCTGGGACAGAACCAGTACGGCAAGGCCGAGAACCGAGTCGTAAAGATCACGCGGGACGGCGACACCCACCACATCAAGGACCTGAACGTCTCGGTCGCCCTCAGCGGTGACCTCGACGACGTGCACCTCACCGGGTCGAACGCCCACTGCCTGCCGACCGACACCACCAAGAACACCTGCTTCGCCTTCGCCAAGGAACACGGCATCGAGTCGGCCGAGCAGTACGGCATCGAGCTGGCCCGGCACTTCGTCGACAGCCAGCCGTCGATCCACCGGTCGCGCATCCGCATCGAGGAGTACTCCTGGGAGCGCATAGCCGGCTCCGACGCGGGCTCCAACTTCATCGGCGCCGACGAGGTCAAGCACTCCTTCGTCCGCAAGGGCCAGGAGACGCGCCTGGTGCAGGTGACGTACGACGGCGAGAGGTTCGAAGTCCTTTCCGGGCTCAAGGACTTGACCGTGATGAACACCACGAACTCCGAGTTCTGGGGCTTCATCAAGGACAAGTACACGACGCTCAAGGAGGACTACGACCGCATCCTCGCCACGTCGCTGTCGACCTGGTGGCGGCACAACTGGACGGGCGCGGAGGACGACCGCACGCCCAACTGGAACAAGTCCTACGAGCAGGCCAAGAAGCACATCCTGCAGGCCTTCGTCGAGACGTACTCGCTGTCGCTGCAGCAGACCCTCTTCCAGATGGGTTCGCGCGTCATCAACAACCGCGGCGAGATCGACGAGATCCGCTTCTCCGCGCCGAACAAGCACCACTTCCGCCAGGACCTCTCGGCCTTCGGCCTGGAGAACGAGGCGAAGGACGGCGCCGTGTACTGGGCCGCCGACCGCCCCTACGGCCTGATCGAGGCCACCATCCTGCGGGACGGCGCCGACCAGCGCATCCCCACCGACATGACCAACCTCTGACGGTCCTCGTCATGTCCTGGTGAGTCGCGCTCCGAGAGCCGCGTCTCCCTGTGTCACAGCCTTGTGAAGGCGTGCCCCCGCTCACCCGCAGTCGGCGGGGGCACCCCCTCCCGGAGGGAACAACATGGCAACGCCTGCAAAGGGGCCGGCTGAAGGCCCGTGTTCGACCCCGCTGCCGGACGGCACCATTCCTGTCACCAAGGTGCACCCGGTGGACGAAAAGCTCCACGTCTCGCGGCTCGTCCCCGCCGCGCTCCAGCACATCGCCGCCATGTACGCGGGCGTCGTCACCCCTCCGCTCATCATCGGCCAGGCCGTCCGCCTGGACACGGCGGGACAGACCCGGCTGATCGCCGCGTCCCTGCTCATCGCCGGTGTGGCCACGCTGCTCCAGACGCTCGGCGTCAAGGGCTTCGTCGGCAACCGGCTGCCGTTCGTCAACGCCGCGTCGTCGGCGGGCATCGCGCCCATGCTGGCCATCGCCGAGACGAACGCCGAAGGAGACCAACTCCCCGCCATCTACGGGGCGGTCATGGTCGCGGGTGTCTTCTGTCTCGCCATCGGGCCTTTCTTCGGGCGGCTGTTGAGGTTCTTCCCGCCGCTCGTCACCGGCGTCGTCATCACCCTCATCGGGGTGACCCTGATGCCCGTACCGGTCGGCTGGGCCCAGGGCGGCGACAAGACCGCCGCCGACTACGGCGACATGCGCTTCCTCGCCCTCGCCGGCTTCACCCTCGTCGTCATCCTGCTGATCCAGCGCTTCGGCCGCGGCTTCGTCAAGCAAGTCGCCCTGCTCTTCGGCCTGTTGATCGGCACGCTCGCCGCGATCCCGTTCGGCATGGCGGACTTCAGCGCCATCAAGTCGGCGCCCGTGGCCGCGCTCCCCACGCCGTTCGCCTTCGGCACACCGGAGTTCCAGCCCGCCGCGATCATCTCGCTCTGCCTCGTCATGCTCGTCCTGATGACGGAGTCGAGCGCCGGGATGCTCGCCATCGGCGAGATCTGCGAGCGCGACTGCACGGGGAAGACCATCACGCGCGGCCTGCGCACCGACGGCATCGCCACCTTCATCGGGCCGATCTTCGGCGGCTTCCCGACCTCCGCCTTCGCGCAGAACGTCGGCGTCGTCTCGCTGACCAAGGTGCGCAGCCGCTACGTGGTCGCGGTGGCCGGCGGCGCCCTGCTGATCCTCGGCGCCTTCCCGGTGCTCGGCGCGGTCGTCTCCCTGGTCCCCATGCCGGTCCTCGGCGGCGCGGGCATCGTCCTGTTCGGCTCCATCGCGGTCAGCGGCATCCGTACGCTCTCCGAGGCCGGCCTCGACGACAGCTCCAACATCATCCTGGTGGCCGTCTCGCTCGGCGCGGGCATCATCCCGCTCGCCGCGCCCACCTTCTACGCCGACTTCCCGGCCTGGGCGCAGACCGTGCTCGGCTCCGGCATCAGCGCGGGCGCGCTCGTCGCCGTCTCGCTGAACCTCTTCTTCCACCATCTCGGCACCCGTAGCAGCGCCGGCGCGGCTGCGGCACTCAAATCCTCCTAGGGTCCTGCCGTGCCCAATCGCCACTCACGAAATGAAGGAAGCACCATGGCACCTTCTACGGCAGACCAGCGGCTCGACCGCATCGTCATCGAGAACGTCGCCATCGCGACGGTCGACAACCAGGACACCGAGTACGCCTCGGGCCACATCGTCGTGGCGGGCAACAGGATCGAGTCCATCGGGGCCGGCGCGGCCCCGGCAGGGCTCGAGAACGTCGTCCGCCGCATCGACGGCACCGGACACCTGGCCACGCCCGGCCTGGTCAACACGCACCACCACTTCTACCAGTGGATCACCCGTGGCCTGGCCACGGACCACAACCTGTTCAACTGGCTGGTGGCGCTGTACCCGACCTGGGCGCGCATCGACGAGCAGATGACGTACGCGGCGGCCCAGGGTTCCCTCGCGATGATGGCCCGCGGCGGCGTCACCACCGCCATGGACCACCACTACGTCTTCCCGCAGGGCTCGGGCGACCTGTCGGGCTCGATCATCCGTGCCGCCTCCGAGATGGGCGTGCGCTTCACCCTGGCCCGCGGCTCCATGGACCGCAGCGAGAAGGACGGCGGCCTGCCGCCGGACTTCGCCGTCGAGACCCTCGAAGGCGCCCTCGCCGCGACCGAGGAGACCGTCAAGAAGCACCACGACGCCTCCTTCGACGCGATGACGCAGGTGGCCGTGGCCCCCTGTTCGCCGTTCTCCGTGTCCACCGAACTCCTCAAGCAGGGCGCCGAGTTGGCGCGCCGACTCGGCGTACGGCTGCACACGCACGGCAGCGAGACGGTCGAGGAGGAGAAGTTCTGCCACGAGCTGTTCGGTATGGGTCCGACCGACTACTTCGAGTCGACGGGCTGGCTCGGCGAGGACGTGTGGATGGCGCACAGCGTCCACATGAACGACTCCGACATCGCCGCGTTCGGCCGGACGAGGACGGGCGTGGCGCACTGCCCGTCCTCCAACGCCCGCCTGGCGGCCGGCATCGCGCGCGTCCCCGACATGCTCGCCGCCGGCGTCCCGGTCGGCCTCGGCGTCGACGGAACGGCGTCCAACGAGTCCGGTGAACTCCACACCGAACTGCGCAACGCGCTCCTGATCAACCGCCTCGGCGCCCACCGCGAGGCCGCCCTGAACGCCCGTCAGGCGCTGCGCCTCGGCACGTACGGCGGCGCCCAGGTCCTCGGCAGGGCACGCGAGATCGGCTCCCTGGAGACCGGCAAGCTCGCCGACCTCGTGCTGTGGAAGATGGACACGCTCGCCCACTCCTCCATCGCCGACCCGGTCACCGCGCTCGTCTTCGGCGCGGCCGCCCCGGTCACCCTCTCGCTCGTCAACGGCAAGCCGGTCGTGGAGGACAGCCGCCTCCTGCACGTCGACGAGGACGCCATCGCCCGCTCCACGCGGGACGAGGCGCGGCGTCTGGCGCGGATCGCCGCGCAGGCGTGACGTTCGCCAACCCCTGAACTCCGGCCGGGGAGGACGGTCCCCGGCCGGACCCGAGCTGCCGAGCGGGCAGCTCGGGTGCCGCCCCGGAACGTGGCCCGAAGCTTCACGTTGCCGGGGCGGTCAGTAGTACCTGGGCGCACAACAACTACATATCGGCACATTTTGAGCACGACCTTGCATCACCTCCCAGAAGCGAAGTGCCGGCGGCCCGCCGGGACTGGAAAACAACCGGAGGAGCCGCAGTGGCGACGAAGCCCAGGTTCACCAAGCAAGGCACCACCCCCGCCGACGAATCCGCGGGGCATACCAAACACCCGGTAGACGAGAAGCTGCCGCCGCTGAAGATGGCGACGACAGGGCTCCAGCACGTCGCGGCCATGTACGCAGGCGTGGTCGCGCCGCCGCTCATCGTCGGCGCGTACATAGGTCTGTCGGCGAAGGACCTCACCTTCCTGACCGGCGCCTGCCTCTTCACGGCGGGCCTGGCGACCTTCCTCCAGACGCTCGGCATCTGGAAGATCGGCGCCCGGCTGCCCTTCGTCAACGGCGTGACGTTCGCGGGCGTCGCCCCGATGCTCGCCATCGTCGACTCGACGAAGAACAAGGACGACGCCCTGCCGATCATCTTCGGAGCGGTGATCGTCGCGGGCGTCCTCGGCTTCATAGCCGCCCCCTTCTTCTCCAAGGCGATCCGCTTCTTCCCACCGGTGGTCACCGGCACCGTGATCACCCTCATCGGCATCTCCCTCATGCCGGTCGCGTTCGGCTGGGCACAGGGACCGGACGCCAAGGCCGCCGACTACGGCTCGATGAAGAACCTGGCGCTCGCCGGCGTCACCCTCGTCATCGTGCTGCTGCTGCGCCGCTTCACCTCCGGGTTCGTCAAGCAGATCGCGGTGCTGCTCGGCCTGGTCATCGGCACGGTCGTCGCGATCCCGTTCGGCGTCACGGACTTCTCGCCGGTCGGTGACGCGGACGTCGTCGGCTTCCCGAGCCCGTTCCACTTCGGCGCACCGCAGTTCGCGGGAGCGGCCATCGTCTCGATGATCGTCGTCATGGTCGTCTCGATGACCGAGTCGACCGCCGACATGCTCGCGCTCGGCGAGATCGTCGACCGTCCGGCCGACGAGAGGACGATCGCGGCGGGTCTGCGCGCCGACACCCTCGGCACGGCGATCAGCCCGGTCTTCAACGGCTTCATGTGCAGCGCGTTCGCGCAGAACATCGGCCTGGTGGCGATGACGAAGATCCGCAGCCGGTTCGTCGTGGCGACCGGCGGCGCCTTCCTGGTCCTGATGGGCCTGTGCCCGATGGCCGCGTCCCTGATCGCCGTCGTGCCCCGCCCGGTCCTCGGCGGCGCGGGCGTGGTCCTGTTCGGCTCGGTCGCGGCCAGCGGCATCCAGACCCTGGTCAAGGCGGGCCTGGACAAGGACAACAACGTCCTCATCGTCGCGGTCTCGCTCGCCGTGGGCCTGATCCCCATCGCGGCGCCGGAGTTCTACCACGCGTTCCCGGAGCGCGCGAAGATCATCCTGGACTCGGGCATCTCGACGGGCTGTGTCGCCGCGGTGCTCCTGAACCTGGTCTTCAACCACATCGGCCGCAGCCGCGACGCGGACGACGTCACCGCGCCCATGGAATCGGGCGGCGCGATCGCGGAACAGCGCAGGGACGCGACGGCGGCGGGGGCGCACTGATTTCTGCCGGGCGCGCTTTCCGCCCTGGTGGGCGGGGGCCGTGTCGGCGGGTGCGGGTCTCGACGTGGCTGGTCGCGCAGTTCCCCGCGCCCCTGAAGACTTGCGGCTCCGCCGCTCGCCTTCATCGATGGAGGTAGCGCACGCGGTGCGCCTCTCCAGGGGCGCGGGGAACTGCGCGACCAGCCCACCACCGGCCGTCAGCCGATGTGGAAGCTCTGCCCGTACACCTTCCAGTCCAGCGGCGGGTCGAGGTTCAGGTTCCCCTGTTCCAGGAACACGCGCTGCGCGGTGTCGACGCGGCTGGTGTCGCTGTGCGCCTCCTCCTGCTTCATCGCCCAGACGCGGGCGTCGAGGAACGCGCCCAGCCAGGTGACCTCGTCGCCGCCCTGCGCGGGCGGCCGTGCCTGACCGAGCGCGCGCTCACGGATGCTGCCGAAGCCCGTGGGGTCCGAGCCGTTGCCGTGCATCACGAGGGCGTCGTAGTACGCGAACTGCCCGAGGGTGCCGACCGCGTCGGCCCGGCCCTGGGCGACCCCGGGGTCGAAGTAGACGCGGTCGCGCTCGTCGTTCTGCGCCTGCTGGAACGCCGGGTCCTCGGCCGCCCGGGCCCAGTCGTCGGGGAAGTCCGGGTCGAGGCCCTCGTGCGAGTCGCCGCCGTTCACCTCGCGCAGGGCGGGCAGGTACGGGGCGAGTACGTTGCCGGGCACGCGCTCGGTGTAGAGCTCGACGAGGTCGAGCATGTCGCCGGTGCCGGAGCAGAAGCCGATGATCCCGGCGGTGTAGCCACGGCCGTCGCCGATGTCCTCGATGTACCGGTACTGGGCCTTCCAGTCCAGCGAGGAGTTCTCCGCGCTCGACACCAGCTGCATGGCGATCTCCTTCTTCGCCGGGTCGTCGAGCCCGTCCGCGCCGGCGCTCGCACCACCGGCGACGGGGGCGGCTCCGGCGAGCTGGGTGCCCAGGAGCGGGACTGCCACGACGGCGGCGCCGAGTGCGGCGAGCAGGGTGCGGCGGGAGGTGCGGGAGGTGCGTATGTGGGGGGTCGACACGGGTCCTCCTGAGGGGAGTTCGTCGTTCCTTCGACTGTTAGGAAGGTTTCCTACCAGAGATTAGGGATGACGTATACCCGTCAAGAAGCCCGACCCCGAAGGGATTTGGCGTCGAAGCGGTTCTCCTTGCGTGAGCGGAACAGCCCCGACGGCGCGGTCGTGCGGTACCCGATGGACTCGTGGAGCGTCATCGCCCCGGGCGGCATGACGCCCGTGTCACGCGCCGGGACGCCGCGAGCGGCACGGGGTGCCCGCCGGGAGGTGTCCGCTGACGAACGCGGTCGGCGCCACCCCGAACAGGGTGCGGAACTCGGCCGCCATGTGCGACTGGTCGTAGTAGCCCGTGTCCTGCGCCAGGCCCGCCCACGGCACCTGGGCCTCGCCGTCGCGCCGCGCGGCCACCGCGAGCAGCTGCCGTGCCCGGTCGATGCGGGCGAAGTGCTTGGGGGAGAGGCCGACGCTGTCGGTGAACAGGTTCCTCAACTGCCTCTCACTGACCGAGAGTCGGTGCGCCACCACGGCGACCGACGCGGGGCGCGGACGCCCCGGCCGGGTCGACAGGGCATCGATCGCCGACCGGACGAGCAGCTCGCGGGACAGCTCCGCCGAGTCGCGCGGGGTGAACGCGGACGGCAGCAACTCGGCCACCGCGGTGATCACCTCGCCCTGCGACAACTCGCCCCCGATAAGCAGGAGTTGCCGAGCCAGACGAGCCGTTTCCGGCCCCGGCAGCTCGGCCAGCGGCACCGCGTGGCCCACCAACTCCCGCGCCGACGTGCCCAGGAGCGACCGCGCCGCCCCCGGCTTGATCCGCAGGTCGAGGCAGAGCGGGAGGCGCTTGCCCGTGTGGTACGAGGCACGGGTGCGCGGCCCGATCGCGAGGACGTCACTGCCGCCGTCCGGCAGGGTGCGCAGCACCAACCGCACGGCCGCGTCCGGCACATGGGCGACCGAGGCCGTCGCGCCGGGAGTGTGCGTGGTGATCCCGATGTCGGTGACCCAGGGGCGCAGCGCCTCGGGAGGTTCGACGAGCCGGGCGGGGAAGAGCGACGCACCCGCCGCCGTCCTGATCGTCGTCTGCCGGGCCAGCCATGCGGGCGCGGACTCCGTCACCGTGGTCACCGCACCACCGTAGCCAGCGCCGACCCGCTCGGGGGCGGCGAAAGCGTGCCGGAATTTCCTATCCGGCGGGCGGCGGCCGGGAGCAGCGTGGGACACATGATCCTCATCACCGGTGCCACGGGCACCATCGGCAGCGAACTCGTCCGCCTCCTCGCCGCGCGCGGCATCCCTCACCGGGCCCTGACCCGCGACCCGTCCCGTGCCCGCTTCGGGCCGGGGACCGAGGTGGTGCGCGGCGACTACGACACCCCGGACTCGCTCCGGGCCGCCCTCACCGGCGTCGACGCCGTGTTCATGGTCAACGTGCCGGGCGCCGCGGCCCCCGGCGCCCACGACCGGACCCTGCTCGACGCGGCCGTGACGGCAGGCGCGCGGCGCGCGGTCAAGCTCTCGGCGATCGCCACCGGGGACCCGGCGAGCGGCCCCTTCAGCCAATGGCACGTACCCGGCGAACAGGCCCTGCGCGACGGGACGTTGGAGTGGACGATCCTGCGCCCGACCATGTTCGCCTCGAACTTCCTGTGGTGGGCCCCCGACATCAGGGCGGGGCGGCCCGTGCCCGACCAGTACGGGGGCGGCGCGCAGGGCGTCGTCGACCCGGCCGACATCGCGGCCGTCGCCGCCGAGGCACTGCTCGGCGACGGCCATCACGGACGGACGTACACGCCGACGGGGCCCGAGGCGCTCGCGGTGCCCCGGATGGCGGCGGCCCTCGGCACGGTGCTCGGCCGGACCCTCGACACGGTCGAGCTCTCGACGGCGGACAACCGCGCCCGCCTCCTGTCGATCGGCATCCCCGAACACTCCGTGGACGGCGTCCTCGAAGGCCTCGCGTTCGTCAGGGACGGCGGCAACGCGGTGGTCACCGACGACGTGGAGCGGGTGCTCGGGCGCCCGCCGCGGACCTTCGAGGAGTGGGCGCGCGACCACAAGGACGCGTTCGCCTAGGTCGTGTCCGCAAGCCGCCGACCGCGCCGCGCGCCCTACAGGCCGAAGGCGCCCGGGTCCTTCGACAGCTCCTTGAAGACCTCCTTCGGGCCCGCCACCAGCCTGCGCGCGGTGAGGTCCAACAGGCCTCCCACCGAGGTCAGTTCGGCCGACAGCGTGCCGTCGGGCCGCGTGATCTCCTGGCGCACGCGGAACGTCTTGCCCTCGCCCCACTCGAAGACGCACCCCACGTCCACCCGGTCGCCGGCGTGCAGCTCCGCCAGGTAGCGGATCGTCGTCTCCAGGACGACGGGGCCCACGCCCCGGGCGAGCAGATCGCGCTGCTCGATGCCGCCGTGCCGCAGCAGCGACCAGCGCGCGTGCTCCGCGTACTGCAGGTACACCGCCTGATTGAGGTGCCCCTGCGAGTCCGTCTCGTACCCGCGGACCTCGACCCGCACGGAAAACCGCTCTGCCACGACGATCCCTTCGACGATCCTGGTGTGCCTCGATTGTGCCCAGGCGTGGGTCCGGTGCGGTGCCGGGAAAGCGTCTACGTGCGTCTGGGCGAGGCCAGCAGCCAGCGGCCGCCGCGCGGCTCGGCGTGCTCGCTCACCTGCCAGCCGGCCCGCCGGAGCGCGGCTGCACAGGCCGCGAGGGCGCCGGGGTCGGGGTGCCGCACGGCGACGGCCTCGGGCTGCGGGGTGTCCGTCACACGGTGACCGGTCGCCGTGCCGGTCGCCGGCGCGCAGCCCGCGGCCTCCAGGGCCAGCGCCGCGGAGTGCGCGAGCCGGCCGCGCTCCCACGCGCAGGGCCGGTCGGTCGCGCCGTCCGGATTCGTCATCCGGCGTATCTCCATCAGGCCCTGCCAGGCCGTGCGCACCTCGCGCGCCCGCGCGGGCGACGCGACGGCGTCCGGCTCACCGCCGAGCCACGCCGTGAACACTCCGCCCGGCGGGGTGGGCGCGGCGGGCGTGGCCTCGGGCTGCGGCGCCGGGGTCTCCTCGACGGCCTCCCGGATCCGGTGGCCCGCCGGGGTCAGGAAGTGATCGTGCGGCGGCCGCGGATGCCGGAACGCGAGCCGCAGCGCGACGAGCCGGGCGAGCTGGGTCGCGGTGCCGGTGATCCGGCCCGTCTCCGGCTCCGCGGCCTCGATGATGCGCCGCTGCGCGGCGGTCGGCGGTCTGGTCATGGAGACGATGGTGCACGACGGGTCTGACAACGGCCGTCGCCCGGCGGCCGGACGGCCCGACGCGGCCCGGTCAGGGCCGCAGGTTCCAGCCCGAGATCACGGGCCGGCCGTGCTCCATGGTCAGCCGGCTCACCGTGCCGGTCGCCAGCAGGAAGTGGGCGCCGCCCGACGGCGGAAGCCCGAGGCGGCGCGCGGTCAGCACCCGCAGGAAGTGGCCGTGCGAGACGAGCACGACACTGCCCTCGTTGTTGGCGAGCGCCGCGTCGACCTTGGAGAGCATCCGGTCGGCCCGCGCGCCCACCTCGTCCGGTGTCTCGCCTGGATGCTCCGGAGGCCCGGGCGGCACCCCGTCGTCGAACAGGAACCAGTCGGGCCGCGTCCGCTGGATCTCCCGGGTGGTGACGCCCTCGTAGGCGCCGTAGTCCCATTCGAGGAGGTCGCGGTCGACATTGACGCGCTGGAGACCCGCCAGTTCGGCGGTCTCCCGGGCACGCCGCAGAGGACTCACGAAGACGGCACCGATGTGATAGCTGCCGACGAGCGGCGCGACTCTGCGCGCCTCCTCCCGGCCGTTCTCGGTGAGCGGGATGTCGGTGAGACCCGTGTGCTGGCCGGTCAGGGCCCACTCGGTCTCGCCGTGCCGGACAAGGAGCAGATCACCCAAGACACGCGCCCCGTTCTGTCAGGATTCCGTACGGTTCCATGGACATGGTCGATGGAACCGTACACGTGGTCGGGACCGCGGGCCCCGCGGTGGCCTTCGGCCGCCCTCCGGCCCGGCACGGATCATGGATTGTCAGACCCGGCCCGTAAGGTCTGAGAGGTCTTACGAGATCTTGGTGGTCCGGTGGTCCTACAGGTCCCGCGGCCGTCCAGAGCTGTACACAGGTGAGAGAAGGAAGGGAGGTGGCAGTGTTCGTGCCGGAGCTGCCGGGTGCCGTCCTCGGTGCCGCCGCCGTCTTCCTGCCCGCTCCGCTGCCCCGCGAGGGCCGGATCGCGTTCTGGTCGCCGGACGACGGGGCGGCGCTGCCCGGCGCCGACGAGGAGATCGCCCTGGTGCGGCCGCACGGCGCGAGCGTGCGCAGCCGGAAGGTCCCCGCCTTCGTGCTGCCCGTCGCCGACGCGCTGCCGCTCCTGGTGCGGGCCCGCCGCACCCGCGGCGCCCACCCCGCCGCCGCGGCCTGGGGCGCCGCCGCCGCGCACGCCCTGCACCTCGTCGCTCGCGGCAGGCTGCTGCCCGGCCTCACCGCGTCGGACCACGACGCCTGGCGCGCGGGCCCGCTCGACGAGGACGACATCGCGCAGATCAGAGGGATCGCAGCCGCCCTCCCACCGGAGGGCTTCGCGGTCCCGGTGGCCGGGCGCAGGCCCGTCCAGGTGCCCGATCCCGAGGCGTTGGTACGGGCGTTCCTCGACGCCGTGGCCGACGCGCTGCCGCGCACCCCGGCGGCGGCGCACGCGGCGGGCGCCCCGTTCGCCGCCGCCGCGGCCCAGTACATTCCGCAGGCGCGGCCCTGGGCGGTGGAGGCGGCGGCCGGGCTCGACGCGGGCGTGAAGGTCTCGCTCCGGCTCGACCTCTCCCATCAGGAACTGTTCGACGGGGGCGATCCCGACGCCGACCCGGACGGGCCCGAGACGCGCCGCGCCGGCACCGCCATCGTCCAGGTGCACAGCCTCGCCGACCCCACGCGCGTGGCCGACGCCGCGCACCTGTGGGCCGGCGACGCCGACGACCACTTCGGGCCGCGCGCCCGGATCGACGCGGTCCTCGCGGTGCGCCGGGCCGCTGCCGTCTGGCCGCCGCTCGGCCGCCTCCTGGAGCAGGACGTACCGGACGTGCTGCCCCTCGGCGAGAGCGAGCTGATCGATCTGCTCGGGCCGGGCACGGCGCGGCTCGCCGAGGCCGGGGTCGCCGTGCACTGGCCGCGCGAGCTGGCCCGCTCGCTCACCGCGACCGCCGTGGTGCGCGCCCACACCGCGCCCGGCTCCGCCACCGACGGCACGACGTTCTTCGACGCCGACGAACTGATGGCGTTCAACTGGCAGTTGGCGCTCGACGGCGACCCGCTGACCGAGCGCGAGATGGACAAGCTCGCCGAGTCGCACCGGGCGGTCGTCCGGCTCCGCGACCAATGGGTTGTCGTCGACCCCGACCTCGTCCGCAAGGCGCGCAAGCGGGAGCTGGGCCTGCTGCAGCCCGTCGACGCGCTCGCGGTCGCCCTCACCGGCGAGGCCGAGGTGGACGGCGAGCGGGTCGCGGCCGTGCCCACCGGACGCCTCGCCGAACTGCGCGACCGCCTGACCCGGGGCATCGACACGGTGGAGCCCCCGGCCGGGCTGCGCGCCACGCTCCGCGACTATCAACTCCGCGGCCTGGCCTGGCTCGACCTCATGACCTCGCTCGGCCTCGGCGGCTGCCTCGCCGACGACATGGGCCTCGGCAAGACCGTCACCCTCATCGCCCTGCACCTGCGCCGCGACCGGCCGCAGCCCACCCTCGTGGTCTGCCCGGCGTCGCTGCTCGGCAACTGGCAGCGGGAGATCGAGAAGTTCGCCCCCGGCGTTCCCGTACGCCGCTTCCACGGCGCCGACCGCACACTCGGCGACGGCACCGCCGGATTCGTCCTCACCACGTACGGCACCCTGCGCACCCGCGCCGCCGAACTCGCCGAGCACGACTGGGGCATGGTCGTCGCCGACGAGGCGCAGCACGTCAAGAACCCGAACTCGGCGACGGCGAAAGCCCTGCGCACGATCGGCACCCCCGCGCGCGTGGCCCTCACCGGCACCCCCGTGGAGAACAACCTCTCCGAGCTGTGGGCACTGCTCGACTGGACGACACCGGGCCTGCTCGGGCCGCTGAAGGCGTTCCGGGCGCGGCACGCGCGGGCGGTCGAGGGCGAGGGCCCCCTGGAGAACCCCGAGGCGATCGAGCGCCTGTCCCGCCTGGTCCGCCCCTTCATCCTGCGCCGCAAGAAGTCCGACCCCGGCATCGTCCCCGAGCTGCCGCCGAAGACCGAGTCGGACCATCCGGCACCGCTCACGCGCGAGCAGGCGTCGCTCTACGAGGCCGTGGTGCGCGAGTCGATGGCCCAGATCGAGGAGGCCGAGGGGATCGGCCGACGCGGCCTCATCATGAAGCTCCTCACCTCGCTCAAGCAGGTGTGCAACCACCCCGCGCAGTACCTGAAGGAAGGCGAGAGCACCCGCCCGCGCCTGGCCGGGCGCTCCGGGAAACTCGCGCTTCTCGACGAGCTGTTGGACACGATCCTCGCCGAGGGAGGCTCGGGCGGTTCGGTCCTCGTCTTCACCCAGTACGTGTCCATGGCCCAGCTCCTCGCCACGCATCTGACCACCCGCGCCATCCCGCACCAACTGCTGCACGGCGGCACCCCGATCGCCGAGCGCGAGCGCATGGTGGACCGGTTCCAGGCCGGGGAGGTCCCGGTGTTCCTGCTGTCGTTGAAGGCGGCCGGTACGGGGCTGAACCTCACGCGCGCGGGGCACGTCGTCCACTTCGACCGCTGGTGGAACCCCGCCGTGGAGGAGCAGGCCACCGACCGCGCCTACCGTATCGGGCAGACCCAGCCGGTCCAGGTCCACCGGCTGATCACCGAGGGCACGGTCGAGGACCGGATCGCCGAGATGCTCGCCTCCAAGCGGGCGCTGGCGGACGCGGTGCTGGGTTCCGGGGAGGCGGCACTGACCGAGCTCACGGACCGGGAGCTGAGCGATCTGGTGTCGCTGAGGAGGGAGTCGGCGTGAGGCGCGAGAGCCCAGGGAAGGCGGACCACCCCGGTCGGGAGGGTGCAAGATGAGGCCTGCCCGCACGCGCGGTCGTGCCGCGCACATCCCCGGCCGGGCCACCGCCGCCGAGCAGGCGCAGGCCCGCCACATGGACGACCGGCGCACCTTCCCGCCGCTGCCGCCCCGTGCCGAGCCCGGTGGCGGCGCGGCCCTGACCTGGTGGGGGAACGCCTGGGTGGAGGCCCTGGAGGACACCGCCCTCGACCCGGCCCGCCTCGCCCGCGGACGCACCTACGCCGATCGCGGCCACGTCGACGCGATCACCGTCACGCCGGGACGCGTCGTCGCGTACGTGCACGGCTCCCGGCCCCGCCCCTACCGGGCCGAACTGCGCCTGCGCACCCTCCCCGACGAGGCCTGGGACCGCTTCCTCGACACGGCCGCGGCCCGCCCCGACCACATGGCCTCGCTGCTCGACAAGGACGTGCCGCACGCGCTCGCCGCCGTGGTGGACCTGCTGCCGACGGTCGACGACCTGACGCCCGAGTGCACCTGCCCGGACCGCGCCCACCCCTGCAAGCACGCGGCGGCGCTCTGCTACCAGACGGCGCGACTCGTCGACGAGGACCCGTTCGTCCTGTTCCTGCTGCGCGGCCGCGGCGAGCAGCAGCTGCTGACCGAGCTCACCCGGCGCAACGCCACGCACACGGCCGCCGAACAGGCCGGGGCGTCCGCTCCGGAACTCGACACGGTCCCCGCCCGGGACCTCTACACCCAGCGTGCCGCCCAACTCCCCGCCCTGCCACCGGAGTTCCCGGCCCCCGCACACCCCGAGCGACCGCCCTCCTACCCCCAGCACCCGCACGCCCCCGACCCCCTCGCCCTCGACCTGCTCGCCACCGAGGCGGGCGCCCGCGCGCACGCCCTGCTCACCACCGGCACCGACCCGATCGCCGGGCTCACCCCCTGGCAGGACGCCGTACGCGTGGCCGCGGGCCACCCCGGCTCGGGGCTCACCGCCGCCACGCGCACGCTCTACGCCTCGCTCGCCCGCGGCACCGGACGCACCCCCGCCGACCTGGCCCGCGCGGTCGCCGCCTGGCGCCAGGGCGGCCTCGAAGGGCTCTCGGTCCTGGAGGAGGAGTGGGACCCGCCGGCCGGCCCGTTCGACCGCGCCCGCCCGGCGCTGCTCGCTCTCGGCCACCCCGAGTTCCGCCCGCGCCGCAACCACCTCTCCGCCCCGTCGGTCCAACTCCGCCTGGGACGCGACGGGTTCTGGTACGGCTACGAGTCCGACCCGGGCCGCGACGACTGGTGGCCGCGCGGCGAGCCGAGCCCGGACCCGGTGGCGGCACTGGACTCGATCCTGGGCCGCTGACCGTTCGGGCCCACGGTTAAGCGGCGTTCAACTCCCTTTCCCAGGAACGCAGTCGGGCGAAATCGGCAGCCCTGAGGCCGCGCCGCGGATGGATGGTGAGCAGCAGCGCGGGCCCGTCGTGCCGCTCGGCCACGTACGCGACGTCGGCCTCGGTCACCATGTCGTCCACCCACACGAAGGGCCGCCCCGCCGCCCACTCCACGAGTGTGCGCGTCTTCCAGTACAGGCCGTCCGGATCGGGGGCGAACAGCTCCGACCACTCGATGACCGGCAGGTCCTGAGGCAGTCCGACCGCCGGCGCGATCATCTCGTTGGCCTCGTGCATCCACGTGGTGGCCCAGGCCAGCTCGTACGGCAACGCCCGCAGCAGCGCCCCGTGCCCGGGGTGCAGCACGACCCTCAGGCCGCGCCGCAGACGGCGCGAGCCCGGCTCCTGCCGTGACGCCCAGGAGCTGGGGCGCAGCCGGTGCGCGCGATAGCCGCGCAGCCGGGCGAAGCGATCGGCGTACGGGTTCAGCGGGCCGTCCACGTCGAGCAGCAGCAGCGGCTTGTCCGTCATGGAAGAGAAATGCCCGGCGCGGGGCGCGACGACACGCCTCAGTGCACGGTCGGCGCGGCGGCCGCCACGAAGGCGTTCAGCGCCTGTTTGCACCGCTGCGAACGCCGGTCGCGATCGGTCTCGTCGGCCGCCTCGTGCAGACAGTTCGTGCACTCGAACGCCTCGTCGGCAAGATGCCGCAACTGCGGGTCGGCGCAGACGAGTTGCACCCGCACCAGAGCGGCCCGCGCCGACATGCGCGCCTCGTACGAGGCGAAGCGCGACGCCTCCGCCTGGGTGCCCGGCCCGTCCTCGTGGGCCCGGAACCAGCGGTCGTTCTGGCTGCGCCGGTAGTCGTGCAGCGCGCCCGCGAACGCGCTGTAGCTGGAGATCCGCTCCTGCCGCAGCTGCTCCGCGCGCGCCAGCTCGGCGCTGCGCACCGTCGCCCGGCCCTGGAAATAGTGCGTGACCATCGAGCCGAGCAGGGTGCCGAACACCGCGATCAGGGCCGCGTCCACCGTTGCGTACTCCTCCACCCGGGAACCAACCCACAGGAAAACAAGTCGAATTCACGACCTGCGCCTCGCTACCGTCACAGACGTGTCCACGAAACTCAATCAGATCATCGCTGTCGAGAAGGGCGTGAAGGCCAAGGCCCACCAGGACCTCACGACAGCCCACCACGGACTGCAGAAGCCGGCGCTGCTCGCCGGCATCGCGCGCACGTACCAGCCCAAGGACGAGGAGGGCGAGCAGTTGCCGCCCGAGTCGACCCGCGTGCAGGTGCGGGCCGAGGACGTCCTGCGACGGACCGCCGCGTCGCTGACCCGCCTGTTCGACGTGACCGCCACGAAGGACTGGGCGAACTGCACGGCGCGCGCCGACGTGACCGTCGACGGACAGGTGCTCGTCCGCCAGGCCCCGGTCTCGTATCTCCTGTTCCTGGAGAAGCAGTTGACCGACCTCAACACGTTCGTGCGCAAGCTGCCCGTGCTCGATGCCGCCGAGTCGTGGACGCAGGACCCGTCGACCGACGACTGGCGTACCGAGCCGGTGCGCACCGTGCGGACGAAGAAGGTGCCGCGCAACCACGTGAAGGCGGAGGCCACCGAGAAGCACCCGGCGCAGGTCGAGGTGTACTACGAGGACGTGCCCGTCGGGTACTGGACGACGGTGAAGTTCTCCGGCGCCCTGCCCGCCCGCCGCGTGTCCCAACTCCTCGACCGGGTGGAGAAGTTGCAGCAGGCGGTGAAGTTCGCCCGCGAGGAGGCGAACGCGGCGGAGGTCACCGACCAGCGCACCGGCGACCCGGTATTCGGCTACCTCTTCGGCTGACGGACCCTACGATGAAGACTCCCCGGGCGGCGCCGCGTGACGGCGACGGCCGGGGTGCGCGAGGAGCGCAAAGCTGAAACTGAAGCTTGTCGTGAACCACGCGGTGCGCAGAGCACGTGCGCACCGCCGTCAATCTCAGACTCTCGCTCCAGACTCAGCATGCGCCGCTCATCGCCGGATCGACCGGGCTCCGGCCCCAGATCCCGAACTGCCGGTTCGAATCCGGCCCGCCCAGCTCGATGGGCGGTGGTCCAACGGTAGGACGCGGGACATTGACGACTGACCGGAGTTCTCAAGCGTGCCGGCGTGTGATGTGAGCGGCATTCGAAAGGCGCCGAGGGCAGGCTACGCCCTCGGCGCCGCCGCCTTTCCGCTGTTCTTCCCGGCGCCGACGGCAGTGGTCAGACCTTGGTGAAGCACCAGGTGTAGTCGGAGCCCCGGTTGGTCCGGTACTCGATGCCGTAGTCGTACTTCGCGGCGCAGGTCTGGCCGGCGCCGTACATCTTGTCGCCCGTCCTGTACTCGGCCTCGGCGGAGCCGCAGTCGACGATCGTCGGCACGGGATCGCCGTGGGGGTCGTCGACCTTGACGCAGTCACCGATCCCAGGGTTGTGCGTCTTGGCCTCGTCGGCCCTGGCGGACTGGGAGGCTTCGGCCTTGGCTTTGCCACCGTTGGGGTCGGTGTTGTAGTCCCACACCCAGTAGCCCACGCCGGCGAAGATCGCGATGATGACGACGAGGGTGATCGCCCCCTGCGCCCCGCGCCCGCGCCCGGGCGGCGGGCCGCTCGGGCGCGGGGCCTGCGGCGGCTGCCCGTAGGGCGGGTGCTGCTGGTACGGCGGTTGTTGCTGATAGGGCGGTTGTTGCTGGTAGCCGTACTGCGGCTGCGGCGGGTATCCGTACGGCGGCTGGTTCTGGTTGTTCGGTGGAATGGGTGCGGACATGTCCGGTAATCCCCCGTGATCGACTGAGCGGACGGTGCCCAACGCGAAGTTGGCATGCGCAGGCTACCTGGTGCCCGTGTGTCCAATGTCGTCGCGAGGGAGGCCTGTTGCCGTTCAGAGTGCCGGGGCCAGCGACATGCCGCGGCCCGCGAAGAACTCCGCGAACCGACCCACCGGCAGCTCGGCGGTGCGCGTCGCCGCGTCCGTGCCCGACGGGTTGTGGAAGTGCAGGCCCGTCCCGTCCGCCGTCCGGCCCGTGACCAGCACCAGATGGCCGCCCCTGCCGGGTGCCGGCTCGTGCGGTCGGCGGATCGCGTAGTGCACGGAGGCGATCACGAGCCGCCCCGCGTCGAGCAGTTCACCGATGCCGTCCGCCGTCAGCTCCCGGTGCACCGCCGCGTCGACGCCGTGCGCCTCCCGGACGTACTGAACGGCAGGCGCGTAGATCATGCCGTGGATCTCACCATCGGGGTCCACCGTGTACGCCCCGAACTTCAGGGCTCCGTCGCGGAGTTCGAAGAGGGAAGGGGCTCCCGCGCCGAGTGCCATGCGCAGGCACGTCGCCCCGCACAGGTGCCCGCACCAGCGCGCGTAGTCCTCCACCGTCGCCGCGCCCGACTCCCGCCAGGCCGGGTCCTCGGCCCGGTCGAACTCCCCGGACACGATCGGTCCGACGAGGCCGGGGGAGGCGAACTGGGTGTGGCTCGGGTACGCGCAGGTGGTGCAGAGGGTCACTGACGGTATCCGCTCAGGAAGCGCCCGATCCGGCTGATCGCGGCATCGAGATCATCAGCGTAGGGCAGGGTGAGGATCCGGAAGTGGTCGGGGCGCGGCCAGTTGAAGCCGGTGCCCTGCACGACCTGGATCTTCTCGCGCAGGAGGAGGTCGAGGACGAACTTCTCGTCGTCCACGATCCTGTGCACCTTCGGGTCGAGCCGCGGGAACGCGTACAGCGACCCCTTGGGCTTGACGCAGCTGACGCCCGGGATCTCGTTCAGCTTCTCCCACGCCTTGTCGCGCTGCTCGTACAACCGGCCGCCAGGTGCGGTGAGTTCGTGGATGGACTGGCGGCCGCCGAGCGCGGCCTGGATGGCGTACTGGGCGGGCGCGTTCGGGCACAGCCGCATGGAGGCCAGCATCGTCAGGCCCTCCAGGTAGTCCTTGGCGTGCTGCTTCGGACCGGTGATCACCAGCCAGCCGGAGCGGAACCCGGCCACGCGGTACGTCTTCGAGAGTCCGCAGAAGGTGAGGACGACGAGGTCGGGAGCGAGGGCGGCGGCGCTGTGGTGCACCGCGTCGTCGTAGAGGATCTGGTCGTAGATCTCGTCCGCGAGGACCATCAGGCCGTGCCGGCGGGCGAGGTCGAGGATGCCCTCGACGATCTCCTTCGGGTAGACCGCGCCGGTCGGGTTGTTGGGGTTGATGATGACGACCGCCTTGGTGCGATCGGTGATCTTCGACTCCATGTCGGCCAGGTCCGGGTACCAGTCGGCCTGTTCGTCGCACAGGTAGTGCACGGCCTTGCCGCCGGACAGGGTCGTGACCGCGGTCCACAGAGGGAAGTCGGGGGCGGGGATCAGGACTTCGTCGCCGTCCTCGAGCAGCGCCTGTACGGCCATGGAGACCAGCTCGGAGACGCCGTTGCCGAGGAACACGTCGTCGACGTCGACCTCCAGGCCGAGCGTCTGGTAGCGCTGGGCGACGGCGCGGCGGGCCGAGAGGATGCCGCGCGAGTCCGTGTAGCCGTGCGCCTGCGGGATCATCCGGATCATGTCCTGGACGATCTCCTCGGGCGCCTCGAAGCCGAACAGCGCGGGGTTGCCGGTGTTCAGGCGCAGGACGCTGTGGCCCGCCTCCTCCAGCGCGTTGGCGTGCTCGATCACCGGGCCGCGGATCTCGTAGCAGACCTCGCTCAGCTTGCTCGACTGCCGGAACTCCATGCGCTTGCCCTCCAGGCGGACCAGGTGTCACTGTGCTGAACCGTTGTTACTTGGTTTTACCAAGTGCGCGCTTGGAAAGTCCAACAAGTTGCATAGACTGCGAGCCATGCCACGCCGAAGCTACGACCAGTACTGCGCCGCCGCCCGCGCTCTCGACGTCGTCGGAGACCGCTGGACGCTGTTGATCGTGCGGGAACTCCTCGCGGGGGCGCGCCGCTACACGGACCTGCACGCCGATCTGCCCGGCGTGAGCACGGACATGCTGGCCACGCGCCTGAAGGACATGGAGCGGGACGGGCTCGCCGTGCGGCGCCGGTTGCCCGCGCCTGCTTCCGCGTACGTGTATGAACTCACGCCGCGCGGAAGGGAGTTGCTCCCCGTGCTGCAGGCGCTGGGGGAGTGGGGGGCGCCGGGGCTCGCCGAGCGGCGGCCCACGGACGCGGTGCGGGCGCACTGGCTCGCCCTGCCGTTGCTGCGGCAGCTGGAGGGGCTGGGGGAGTCCGGGGTGGTCGATGTGCACCTGGAGGAAGGGGAGTTCCATGTGCGCGTCGGCTCTTCCGGGGGGCCGGTCTACGGGGACGGGGCGTACGCGGAGGGTCCGGCCGATGTGCGGCTGACCCTGGACGCGGAGGTGTGCGGGGCCGTCGCCGAGGGGGCGCTGGGGTTGGTGGAGGCGGTGCGTGCGGGGCGGGTCGTCGTCGAGGGGGACGGTGCCTTGGCCAAGTCCCTCGTCGCCGTCGGGGGGTGACGGTTCGCGGGCGGGCGCGGGCCCGGTGGGGCTTCTCGCGCAGTCACCCGCGCCCCTGAAGAACCTGCGGCCTTCAGGGGCGCGGGGAACTGCGCGAGCAACCACGACGCACCGGCGGATACTGATCGGTAGGCGGAGTTACGGCGATCCGGCAGGGGCGCGGGTGACTGCGCGACCAGCCCCCACGCCCCCGCACCCGCCCACGAACCAGGAGCCCCTACGGCGCCGAGACCGGACGCCCCGAGCCGCGTGTCAGGGCGTACCCCCCGATACCCGCGAGCGCCGCCAGCACCGCGCCCGCCGCCGTCCACAGCCACCGGCTGGTCCACCAGCCGGACGACCAGCCGTCCGTCGGTGCCGCCTTCTCGGCCGAGGCCGTCGTCCCGGGCACCAGCGGAGTCGACAGGGTGCCGTCGACCGCCGCCGTCCCGCCGATCTCCTTCGACCGCGCCTCGACCGACGCCGACACCGGCTGGCCCAGGTCGGTGTCGGCGAGCGAGGTCACCGTCAGGCGCACGTAGTACGTGCCGGGCAGCGGGTCGTTCGCCCACGGCTCCGACCAGGCCCGCACCGTGCGCAGCGTGCAGGCGAGGTCCACGCGGGTCGCCGCCGCCTCCACCGTGCGCGCCTGCGTCCCGTACATGCAGGACTGGCGGCGGCGCAGTCCGTCGTACACGTCGATGCGCCAGGTCTGCGCGCCGTGCCGGGCCTGGGAGTCCGACAGGTCGACGGTCGCCTTCAGCGTCGGCCGCCGGCCGGAGTCGGCCGGGAACGACCAGTACAGGTAGTCGCCGGTCGACGCGCTCGCCGTCGCCTTCTGGTCCTGCTGCATCTGCGCCGCGGTGCGGAAGGAGGTACCCGCCTCGGTGGGCGCCTTCTGCGCGGCGTCGTCGTCATCGGCCGCGGCGACCGGTCCCGCCAGCGCGAGCAGTGCGGTGGCGGCGCCCAGCAGCGCGCCCGTCAACAGTCTTGTACGTCGCATCAGTTCGTCCTCCAGACGGCGACACGCCAGCGCGAGATCCAGCCCCAGACGACGCCCGCGAGGAAGCCGACCACGACGAGCGCGGCCAGCAGCCACCAGCCGTTGCCGAGCCCGAACGCGGCCACGTCGGACGCCTGGTCCGGGCCGTCCACCAGATCGACCGTCAGCTCGACCGGGAGGCCCGGCGTCGTCTTGACCGAGGCGGGCGCGGAGAAGGAGTTGGAGACCTGGAGGCAGACCGTCTCGGTGCCCGCTGCGGCATCGTCGTCGTCCTGGTCCGGCTTGGGATAGCGCAGGCCCGTCGAGATGGCGTCGGTGCGGCCGTCGCCCGACTCCTGGCCGCGCACGATCTCCCGGCCGTGCGTGGTGACCGCGCGCAGCAGCACGCCGTAGTCCTGGTTGACGGCCCGGTCCGCCGCGACGCTCACCGAGGCGCGCAGCTCCTGGCCCGGTTCGACGTCGACGCGGTAGAAGCGGTGCTCGCCGAACTTCTCGCGGTCGGTGTAGAGGCCGGACTTGATCTGCGGCGCGCTCGCGCACTGGGCGGCGCCCTCGACGGCCACCGGCGTGACCACCGGGTCGGCCGCCCGGTCCACCAACTGGCCGACCTTGTCCGTCAGTTGGTCCTTGTGGTGGACCGCCGTGTACGTACCGCCGGTGGCGTCGGCGATGCAGGACAGCTGCTCGCGCGTCTTGGCGTCGGCGACCAGACCGAGCGTGTCGATGGTCAGGCCGATGCCCTTGGCGGAGATCTCGCGCGCCACCTCGCACGGGTCGAGCGGCTGGCAGGTGTCCTCGCCGTCGCTGATGAGGACGATGCGCTTGGAGCCCTCGCCGGAGCCGAAGTCGCCGGCCGCCTTGAGCAGGGCCGGGCCGATCGGGGTCCAGCCGGTGGGCTGCAGCGTGGCCACGGCGGTCTTCGCCTCGGTGCGGTCCAACGGGCCCACGGGATAGAGCTGTTCCGTGTCCTTGCAGCCCGTCTTGCGGTCGTCGCCGGGGTAGTTGGCCCCGAGCGTCCGTATCCCGAGTCGGACCTCTTCGGGGGTCGCGTCGAGGACCTCGTTGAACGCCTGCTTCGCCGCCGCCATCCGCGAGCCGCCGTCCATGTCGCGGGCGCGCATGGATCCGCTGACGTCGAGGACGAGTTCGACCTGGGGTGCGGGTTTCTGGTCGGTCTCGTCCGCGGACGCCTGCGTGGGCGGCAGGCCGCCGACGGCCAGGGCGGCGAGCAGGGCGCAGAGCCCCGCCGCCAGCCGTTGTCTTGTGATCATCGGCGGATCTTATGGATCAGGGTGGTCCTGAGCCAAAACGAGCGGAGTCACTGACCTGCCGTCAGGCCGCCTGCCCCGTGCGTCAGTACCGCTGCGCCTTGGCGATCTCCGCCTTGAGGTGAGGCTCCGGCGGCTTCGTGCTGATGGCCAGCGGCTGTGCCCGGTCGCCGGGGTCGAGGTCCTGGGCGCCGACGACCGTGGATTCCACCACCTTGCCGTCCGCGTCCTTGAAGTCGACCTGCACCGCGTAAGAGGCCTTCTCGTCGGTCTTGTTGGTGATGTTGACCACCAGAGCGCGCACGTTGTCGGTCTGCGCCAGGGGCTTGCCGGTCAGCGAGACGCTGTTCATGGCATTGCCCTGTCCGTCGGCCTTGTCCAGTTCGCGCGTGAACTCCTGCCGGTTGCGCTCCACCTCGGCGGAGACCGACGCCTCGAAGTCGTGGGCGCGCTGCGACGCCGACTCGGCCGCCGCGGAGGCCGACTCCTTGACCTCCGCCTTCTTCGACGCGGCGCTGGAGGCCAGCGCCGAGGGCGGCTCACCGGAGAAGTTCGACGCGTCGGGGGCCGTCGGCCGCGCGCTGGCACTCGCCCCGGTGCTGTCGTTGCTCTCGGTGCTGCACGCGGCGAGCGCCAGCATGCCCGTCGCCGCGCACACGGCGATCGAGGCGGCCGTACGCCGGGAGCGCCGGAAAGCCCTGCCTGCACTCATGGTCCATTCCCTTCAGAGGTCAGAAACGTAGAACCGCGGCGATGTGCCCGGCTTCGGTGAGGGCGTCGTCGGGGACGAAGACGACCTCGGCCCCTGTCTCCAGGGCGGACTCGACGATCTCGTCGACGACGTCGTGCACCGCGTCGAGGTCGCTGTCCTGCGCGGGCTCCAGGTGCCCCTCGCCCGCCCGCACGGTGACGCGGAAGTTCTCCTCCACGACCAGCCGGTGGATCCGGCCGTCGGACGCCTTCTGCCACACCTCGTCGACCCCGGCCGCGTACGTGTGACCGCCGCGCGCCCGGTCCAGGCCGGCCAGTGCCTCGGCGACCAGGCGTTCGGCGTCGGTGGCGCGCGCCGGGGCGACGGCCCTGGCGACGGCGTCCGCGGTGCCGTGGGCGAGCCCGCCGAACGGCACCTGGACCGCGCCGTGCGCGGCGTCGCCGACCTCGCCGAGCAGGGAGAGCGCGGCCGGCTCACCCGTGACGTAGAGGGGACCCCGCTCGGTGGCGAGCAGCACGGTGAGCGCCGCGTCCGCGTCCCGGAAGAACTGGCGGGTCCGCTCGTCGCGGAAGGCGCTCGGCAGATCACCGATCCGCTCCTTGCGCTCGGCATCGGGATCGTCGAGGTCCCGCTCCATCGGGAACCCGTGATCGAAGTCGTGCGTGACGCGCTCGCCACGGCCCGCCCACAGGGCGATCCGGTCGGCGGCGACCGTCAGCACCCAGTAGCGCCGGGCCGCGGCGTCGGCGGCGACCAGGTTGCGGGTGAGGAAGCTGTCGGCGACGACGACGCGCTCGGGCACCGGGCGGTCGACGGCCCAGACGTGGTGCTCACCGGGCGCGGCGAAGACCAGCAGACCGTCCGCCGCGTGGGCGAGGTCGGTCTCCGCGACCGCTTCTCCGAGCCGCGCGACCACGTCGTCGCGGCGCTCCGCGGTCACGCCGGGGTCCGCTTCGAGGCGGCGCACCGCCTCCTGCACAAGGTTGTTCAGCCGGACCGGGTCCTGGGCGTTCTCAGGCCTGCGCCGATGCGTGGGCAGGGTCAGGGACACCGCCGGATAGGGGCGCTGTCGGCGGAGTTCGTCGAGGGCGGCTGAGGTGAGGGAGGTGTCCATAAGGCCTCCATACTGCCTATAGGTCAACGAAAGCCGCAAAAGGTGCATAAAGGTACGGTCGAGGAGAAAACTGAAACGTATGGATCAGGCTTCAGGGACCACGCCACCGAGCGCGCCGGAGACCGCGCCACGTGCCGCCAAGCTGACGCTGTTCACTCTGACGACGATGGTCGTCGGCTCCATGGTCGGCGCGGGCGTCTTCTCGCTCCCCCGCCGGTTCGCGGACGAGACCGGAGTCGCCGGAGCGCTCATCGCCTGGGTGGTCGCGGGCGCCGGCATGCTGATGCTGGCCTTCGTCTTCCAGCGGCTCGCGCTGCGCCGGCCCGACCTGGACGCCGGTGTGTACGCGTACGCCAAGGCGGGCTTCGGCGAGTACCTCGGATTCTTCTCCGCGTTCGGCTACTGGGCCAGTGCCTGCGTCGGCAACGTGACGTACTGGGTCCTGATCATGTCCACGATCGGCGCGATCGCCCCGGCCCTCGGCGACGGCGACACGCTCCTCGCGATCGGCCTCTCCTCGGTGGGCCTGTGGGCGTTCTTCCTGCTCATCCGCCGCGGCGTCAAAGAGGCCGCGGCGATCAACCGGATCGTCACCGTCGCCAAGCTCGTCCCGATCGTCGTCTTCGTCATCCTGGCCCTGTTCTTCTTCAAGCCGCACGTCTTCGCCGAGAACTGGGGCGGCGCCGACTACGCGGGCTCCCTGTTCAACCAGGTCCGCGGCACCATGCTCGCCACCGTCTTCGTCTTCCTCGGCGTCGAGGGCGCCAGCGTCTACTCCCGGCACGCCAAGCGGCGCGAGGACGTCGGCCGGGCCACCATCCTCGGTTTCCTCAGCGTCTTCGCGATCTTCGCCTCGGTCACGATCGTCTCGTACGGGATCCTGCCGATGAGCGAGATCGCCGAGCTGCGCCAGCCGTCGATGGCCGGAGTCCTGGAGGAGGCCGTCGGCACCTGGGGCCAGGTCTTCGTCAGCGTCGGCCTGATCATCTCGGTGCTCGGCGCCTATCTGGCCTGGACGCTGATGGCCGCGGAGGTGCTGTTCGTCGCCGCCAAGGACGAGGACATGCCGCGCTTCCTGGGCCGCGCGACCGCCGAGGACGTGCCCGTGCCCGCGCTGTTGATGACGACGATCCTGTCCCAGATCGTCCTCGTCATCACGATGTTCTCGGACGACGCCTTCAACTTCGCGCTCGATCTGACCAGTTCACTGACGCTGATCCCGTTCTTGCTGGCCGCCGGGTTCGCCCTGAAGATCGCGCTGCGGCCCGATCCGCGCACCGTCGGCGGCGGCACCGGCTTCTCCTCGGACTTGGTGGTGGCCGCGCTCGCCACGGTCTACACGGCGTTCCTGCTGTACGCGGCCGGGCTCAAGTTCGTCCTCGTCTCGTTCATCTTCTACGCCCCCGCCACGATCCTCTTCGTGATGGCCCGCCGCGAGCAGGGCCGACGCCTCTTCTCCGGCCGCGAGCTGATCATCCTGGCCGTCTCCGTCATCGGCGCCGTGCTCGGTGTCGTGGCGCTGGCGGTGGGCTGGATCAGTCTCTGAGGCCCCCGTAGACCGACCCGTCGACTCCAGGAACTCTTCGGAAGGCACACCGTGACCGACGACCACGACACGACCCCCGCTTCCGCCTCCTACGGCGTCCACTCCGAGGTGGGCCGGCTGCGCAAGGTCCTCGTGTGCGCGCCCGGCCTCGCACACCGCAGGCTCACCCCGACCAACTCGGACGACCTGCTCTTCGACGACGTCATGTGGGTGGAGAACGCTCAGCGCGACCACGCCGACTTCGTCAACAAGCTGACGCAGCGCGGTGTCGAGGTCGTCGAACTGCACGATCTGCTGGCGCGGACCATGGCGATCCCGGAGGCGAAGAGCTGGCTCCTGGACCGCAAGATCGTGGCGAACCAGGTCGGCGTCGGCCTCATCGACGACACGCGCGCCTTCCTGGAGGGCCTGGACCCGAAGCAGCTCGCCGAGCACCTCATCGGCGGCTTGGCCACCACCGACCTGCCGGACGACTTCCGCTCGCCGTACGTGTCCCTGGCCCGGGAGTCGACCGGTGTGCGCGAGTACCTGATGCCGCCGCTGCCCAACACCCTCTACACCCGCGACACCACGTGCTGGCTGTACGGCGGCCTCACCCTCAACCCGCTGTACTGGCCCGCCCGCCACGACGAGACCCTCCTGATGAAGGCGGTGTACGGGTTCCACCCCGACTTCGTGGGCTCGACCGTGTGGTGGGGGGACCCCGAACGGGACTGGGGGCAGGCCACGTTCGAGGGCGGCGACATCATGCCCGTCGGCAACGGCGTGGTTCTGATGGGCATGAGTGAACGTACGTCGCGGCAGGCCATCACCCAGGTCGCCGCCGCCCTGTTCGAGCGGGGCGCGGCCGAGCGCGTCATCGTCGCCGGCATGCCCCGGCTGCGCTCGGCGATGCACCTGGACACCGTCTTCACCTTCGCCGACCGCGACATCGTCACGCTCTATCCCCGGATCATGGACTCGGTGCACACGTTCACGCTGCGGCCGAGCGACAAGGCACCGGGACTCGACATCACCGACGAGGGCTCGACGCCCTTCGTGGATGTCGTAGGGAAGGCGCTCGGGATCGATGGAGGCCTGCGGGTCATCGAGACCGGCGGCGACGTGTACGCCTCCGAACGCCAGCAGTGGGACAGCGGCAACAACGCCGTCGCCCTCGAACCCGGCGTCGTCTTCACGTACGACCGCAACACCCAGACCAACACGCTGCTGCGCAAGGCCGGGGTCGAGGTCATCACCATCGTGGGCGCCGAGCTGGGCCGCGGCCGGGGCGGTGGCCACTGCATGACCTGCCCGATCGTCCGTGACCCGGTCGACTTCTGAGCGGGCCGGACCGCACGGCTACTATGACCACTTCGTGCCGGAGCGGGTAACAGCAGGTGGCAAGGGGTGGCGGAGATGCTGAGAGAAGTCACGGCGACCCGCTACGTCACCCCGCTGCACAGCGGCGGCTCGGTCCCCGGGGTCGTCGAGGCCGACGACCTCGGCACGTACGTCCTGAAGTTCACCGGCTCCGCGCAGGGCGTCAAGGCGCTGGTCGCCGAGATCGTCGTCGGGGAGCTGGCCCGCCGGCTCGGCCTGCGCTTCCCCGAACTGGTCCTCGCCCGCTTCGACCCGGCCGTCGCCGCCGACGAACCGCACCAGGAGGTCCAGGACCTGCTGAGCGCGAGCGCCGGTCTCAACCTCGGCATGGACTACCTGCCGGGCGCGCGGGACTTCACCCCGGACATCGCGGCGGTCTTCCCCGTCGATCCCCTCGAAGCGGGCCGCATCGTCTGGCTCGACGCGTTCACGGTCAACGTCGACCGCACCGTGCACAGTTCGAACCTGATGGTCTGGCCGACGTTCGGCACCGCCCCACCGAAGCTGTGGCTCATCGACCACGGGGCCGCCCTCGTCTTCCACCACCGCTGGGACGGGGCCGCGCCCGAGCGGGCGTACGACTTCAAGCACCACGCGCTGGGCGGCTACGGCCCCGACACCCGCGCCGCCGACGCGGAGCTTTCTCCGAAGGTGACGGAGGCGCTGCTGCGCGAGGTCCTCGCCCTGGTCCCGGACGCCTGGCTCACGACCGACTTCCCGACCCCGGACGAGGCGCGGGACGCGTACGTCACGTACCTGCTGGCCCGCGCCCGCGCTTCCGCGTCCTGGCTGCCCACGGACTTCCCCACCCGCGACGAACTGGCGGCCGCCGACGCCCGGCGGGCCGCCGCGACCCAGAAGGGCCGCCCGGCCTGGCTCAAGCGGGTCCCCGACCTGCACGGCAAGCCGGCGGCGGAACAGGATTGGTCGGTGCACCTCGGGTGAGCAGTTCGTCGGCTGACTGCCGGTGGGGCTTCTCGCGCCGTTCCCCGCGCCCCTGAAGCATGCGCTGCGCGCAGCTTCCCCTGAAGGCCGTGGGCCTTTCAGGGGCGCGGGGAACGGCGCGACCGGCCCCCACCGGGCCCGCGGACGAGGACGAACACGACGAAGCCCCCGGCGCTGTGCGGTGCCGGGGGCTTCGTCATGTCGTGCGGAAGGGCGTCAGCCCAGCTGCTCGTAGGCCGGGAGCGTCAGGAAGTCCGCGTAGTCCGCGTCCAGGGAGACCTGGAGCAGCAGGTCGTGGGCCTGCTGCCACTTGCCCGCCGCGAAGGCGTCCTCGCCGATCTCGGCCTTGATGTTCGCCAGTTCCTCGGCGGCGACCTTGCGGGCCAGGTCGGCGGTGACGGTCTGGCCGTTGTCGAAGACGACACCGGCGTTGATCCACTGCCAGATCTGCGAGCGGGAGATCTCGGCGGTGGCCGCGTCCTCCATGAGGTTGAAGATCGCGACGGCGCCGAGGCCGCGCAGCCAGGCCTCGATGTAGCGGATGCCGACCTGGACGGCGTTGACGAGGCCGTCGTAGGTGGGCTTTGCGTCGAGGGAGTCGATGGCGATCAGGTCGCCGGCCGCCACGGAGACGTCCTCGCGCAGGCGGTTCTTCTGGTTCGGGTTCTCGCCGAGGACCTTGTCGAAGGACTCCATCGCGATCGGGACGAGGTCCGGGTGCGCGACCCAGGAGCCGTCGAAGCCGTCGCCCGCCTCGCGGTCCTTGTCGGCGCGGACCTTCTCGAACGCGACCTTGTTGACCTCGGCGTCCTTGCGGGACGGGATGAAGGCCGCCATGCCGCCGATCGCGTGCGCGCCGCGCTTGTGGCAGGTGCGGACGAGCAGCTCGGTGTACGCCCGCATGAAGGGGGCCGTCATCGTGACCAGGTTGCGGTCCGGGAGGACGAACTTCTGGCCGCCGTCACGGAAGTTCTTGACGATGGAGAAGAGGTAGTCCCAGCGGCCCGCGTTCAGGCCGGAGGCGTGGTCGCGCAGCTCGTAGAGGATCTCCTCCATCTCGTACGCGGCCGTGATCGTCTCGATGAGGACGGTGGCGCGGACGGTGCCCTGCGGGATGCCGACGTAGTCCTGGGCGAAGACGAAGATCTCGTTCCAGAGGCGGGCCTCCAGGTACGACTCCGTCTTCGGGAGGTAGAAGTAGGGGCCCTTGCCGAGCTCGATGAGGCGCTTGGCGTTGTGGAAGAAGTAGAGGCCGAAGTCGACCAGGGCGCCGGGGACGGCCTTGCCGTTCTCGTCGACCAGATGGCGCTCGTTGAGGTGCCAGCCGCGCGGGCGCATGACGACCGTGGCGAGCTCGTCGGCGGACTTCAGCGCGTACGACTTGCCGGTGCGCTCGTCGGTGAAGTCGATCGAGCGGTTGTAGGCGGCGGTCAGGTTCAGCTGACCCCCGATGACGTTCTCCCAGGTCGGCGCCGAGGCGTCCTCGAAGTCGGCGAGCCAGACCTTGGCGCCCGAGTTGAGGGCGTTGATCGTCATCTTGCGGTCGGTGGGGCCGGTGATCTCGACACGGCGGTCGTTCAGAGCGGCCGGGGCCTCGGCGACCTTCCAGGTGTCGTCCTCGCGGATCGAGGCGGTCTCCGGGCGGAAGTCGAGCGTGGAGGTGCGGGCGATCTCGGCGCGGCGCTCGGCGCGGCGGGCGAGGAGCTCGTCACGCCGGGGCGTGAACAGCCGGTGCAGCTCGGCCACGAAGGCGAGGGCCGCGTCGGTGAGCACCTCGTCCTGCCGGGGCAGGGGCGCGGCGTCGACGATGGCCAGCGGGGACGGCGCTGGTGCGGACATGAACTGTCACTTCCTTCAGCGAGCGGGCGCGGACGTCGGCACGGGGTGCCGGGCGCGCCTGGGTACGGCTGCTGGCCCCGCTTCGGGGGACCTGCCCTTCTGATCAGTGGATACTAGTTTCCTCATTGTGGAAGTTCAATGGTTTGTTGATGTCGAGATTCTCTGGGTCGACAGACCGTGGCGCTCGGTGCCACCTCCTTCACCGAAGGTGCTGGAGATCCGCTTCGGTGTCGATGTCGTACGCCTCGGCGATGTCGCCGCACTCCACGAGCTCCACCGCGCCGGCATGCTCCTTGAGGTACGCGCGTGCCCCGCGATCGCCGCTCGCACTCGCCGCGATCCCGGCCCAGTGCTCGCGCCCGAACAACACCGGGTGCCCGCGCTCGCCGTCGTACGCGGCCGCCACGAGGGACCCGGGCGAGCGGTACGCCGCCCGCACCCGGGCCACCGCGGCCTCGCCGATGCCCGGCTGGTCGACGAGCAGGACCAGGGCCGCCGTCGCGTCGGTCGCGGCGAGGGAGTCGAGCCCGGCCCGCAGCGACGACCCCATGCCGTCCGCCCAGTCCGGGTTCTCCACCACCACGCACCCGTCGAGCACGGCCCGCTCCCTCACGTCGCCGGCCGCCGCCCCGAGTACCACGTGCAGCGGATCGCATCCCCCGGCGCGCAGAACGCCTGCCGCGTGCTCCACCAGCGGCCGCCCCCGGTGGGACAGCAGCGCCTTGGGGCGCCCGCCGAGCCGCCGCCCGCCACCCGCGGCGAGCAGCAGCCCCGCGACCGTGTCCGTCTCTGTCGTCGTCATGGCTCCTGCTTACCGCACGGAGCGGGCGTCGCGGCGTACCGGTCGGCCGCGCGGATCGATGTCGCCGTCCGGTGTGAAGACTCTCGGAAGCTCGGCAGTTGTCCTGCGCAACAGACTGGCGTCACCGTCCGGTGTGGCGTTAACTGGGCGCCCACAAAACCTGGTTGAGTGTCTGACCACCGTTCGGCCCGGGGGTCACGACAGGCGCACAACGACGTGCGAGGGGGAGAGCTGTGTTGCGGAGCGTGGAGCAGAGGCTTGTGACGGGCAGTGACGAGGATCCGCGGGTGGCGGAGTTGCGCACCGCCGTGTCCCGGCTGCGCCGCGAACTGGCCGCCCACCCGGCCGAGTTCCCGGACCGGGGCATCGCCGAGGACGAGCTCGCGGCGCTGGACGCGATGGCGAGCGGCGGGCGGCCCGAGGTGCCGCGGCTCCGGCGGTCGCTGCTGCTGGTCGCGGGGGCGATCGGCTCGGTGAGCGCACTGTCCGGGGCGCTGACCCAAGTGCGGGGCGCGGTGGATCTGTTCGGGGGCACACCACCCGCCAGGAACTGAATAGAGGTGGCGGATCGGACGGCCTACGCCACCCAGTGCGGCCGCCCCGGCTCGTCGCCCGCCGTGCCGAGCCCGCCGTCCACCGCCGCCGCGATCCGGCGCACCGCCTCGTCGATGACCTCCACCGGCTGCGTATAGGGGAAGCGCAGCCGGTGCTCGAAGGTCCCGGGGTCCGCGCCGAACCGTGACCCGCCCTCGATCCGTACCCCGTGCCGCAGTGCGGCCCGGGACAGCGCCGAGGCGACGGGGCGCCCCAGGTCGACCCAGAGCGACATGCCGCCGGGCGGCAACTTCCAGCGCCACTGCGGGAATTCACGGCTCAGCGCGTCCGCCAGATGGTCGCGCTGCGCCCGCAGGACCGGAAGCCGGTGCCGCAGCACCTCCGTCTCGCGCTCGATGAGCCGCCCCGCCACCAGCTGGTCGAGCACGGAACCGGACATGTCCGCGGTGACCCGCAGCGCCGTCAGCTCGGTGATCAGCCGCGTGCCCGCCCGTACCCAGCCGACCCGCAGCCCGCTCCAGTGCCCCTTGCTCAACGAGCCGACGGTGACGATCTGTTCACCGCCGCCGGAGCCCGCGAGCGAGGCGAACGGGGCGGGCCTCGGCAGGTCGAGCCCGATGTCCGCGACCGTCTCGTCGACGACCAGCCAGGTGCCGGTCGCCCGTGCCGCGGCGATCACCTGCTGCCGCTGCTCGGGCGGCATGAGGCGGCCCGTCGGGTTCTGGAAGTCCGGGATGAGATAGGCGAGCCGGGGCGCCGACTGCCGCAGCGCCGCGCCGAACAGCTCCGCGTCCCACCCGTCCTCGGTGACCGGGACGGGAGCGGCCCGCAACCCCAACTGCCGTATGACGGAAAGGGCGTTGGCGTACGACGGGTTCTCCACCACGATCCGGTCGCCGGGCCGCCCGAGCAGTGTGAGCGTGAGCGAGACGGCCTGCTGGGCGCCGGTCGTGACCAGGATCTGGTCCGGCAGCGTGGGAAGGCCGCGCCGGGTGTACCGCTCGGCGATCGCGGCCCGCAGCTCCGGCAGGCCGAACGGGTGATAGCCGGGGGTCACCGCGTGCCGGGCCACATCGGGCGCCGCCCCGGCGTACGCCGCCGTCAGCTCCTCGGCGACGGCGCCCGGTGCCGCGATGGCCAGGTCGATCACGTCGTCCCCGGCGGCCGGGGTGGCGACACTGGTCGGCCGCGCCCCCTCCGGCAGCTCGGTCCAGGTCCCGGAGCCGCGCCTGCTGTGCGCGTACCCGCTCTCCCGCAGCAGGTCGTACGCGGCCGTGACCGTGGCCCGGCTGACCCCGAGGGCCCCGGCGAACTCGCGCTCCGCGGGCAGCCGCGCGCGCAGCGGGATCCGCCCGTCGAGCAGCAGCGTGCGCACGCCCTGCGCGAGCGCCCGGTAGCCGGGCCGCCGCCCCGCCGTCGTCCCGGTCACCAGCTCGGCGAGCCGCCTGCTGCCGAGACTGTCCATGCTCCGGACCACCGGTCCACCCGCCATGCCACATCTCCGATATTGGCCCTGCTGTCCAGGCCAATCAGCGTACAGACTCGGCAGTGGCCGAGGAGAAGTGGCCTACGTGGGAGCAGGAGGCGCGCGATGTACGACGACGGGTTCGGGGCAGGCCGTGTGGTGGCCGGGGTGAGCGGTTCCCCGGCGAGTCTCGCCGCGCTGCGCTCCGCCGTGGACCAGGCGCGTCGTTCCGGGCGGCCGCTGGTCGCCGTAGTGGCCTGGGAGCCGCCCGAGGGGGAGAAGCTGTACTCCCGCCGGCCGGACCGGGAGTGGGCCCTGCACTGGGAGACCGAGGCACGCGTCACGCTGGCCCGCGCCTTCGAGGACGCGGTGGGCGGGGTGCCGTCCGACATCGAGGTGGCCCTGCGCGTCGTCCGGGGCAGGCCGGGGCCCGTACTGGTGGAGCTGGCCGCGGCCCCCGGCGACCTGCTGGTGATCGGCGGCCACCGGGGCCCCGTCCACCGCCATGCGCGCCGCCACGCGTGGTGCCCGGTCCTCACGGTCCCGCTCCGCAAGGTTCCCCGGGCTCAGCTTCGGGCGCTGCTGGCAGCCCCGTAAGGGGGCGCGGGGAGCTGCGCGAGCAACCCACGAAAAGCCGCCGCCCTAGCGGGGTCTCACCAACCCCCTGCTGATGGCGGCAGCCACCGCCGAGGTCCGCGAATCCACCCCCAACTTCGCGTACACGTGCACCAGATGGGATTTCACGGTGGCCTGGCTCAAGAACAGCTCGCGCGCGATCTCCGCGTTGGAGAGGCCGTCCCGCACCAGCTGGAGCACCTCCAACTCCCGCTTGCTCAACGACTCCGCGGGCGCCCGCATCCGGTCCATCAGGCGGAGCGCCACCGCCGGGGCCAGTGCGGAGCGTCCCGCGGCGGCGGTCCGTACCGCTGCCGCCAGCTCCTCCGGTGGGGCGTCCTTCAGCAGATAGCCGGAGGCGCCGGCCTCCACCGCCGCCAGGATGTCCGCGTCGGTGTCGTACGTGGTGAGCACCAGAACGCGCGGCCCGCCGTCGAGCCCCGCGATGCGTGCCGTCGCCTCGGAGCCGTGCATCCCGGTCCCGAACTGCAGGTCCATCAGCACGACGTCCACATCCGCGGTGCCGGCCAGTTCGACGGCGGCCTCCGCGGACGCGGCCTCCGCGACGATCTCGAAGTCGGGCTCCGCGTCGAGGACGGCCCGCAGACCGGCCCGTACGACGGGGTGGTCGTCGGCGAGCAGCAGCCGGATCACGCGCCACCCCCGGAGGACAGCGGCAGCGGCAGCGTGACGGCGACGGCCGTGCCCTGCCCCGGCGCCGACTCGACGGTGAACGTACCGCCGAGCGCCCGCACCCGCGCCCGCATCGCGGGCAGCCCGAAACCGCCGTCGCCGGACACCGCGTGCTCCGGGTGCTCCGGATCGAAGCCGTCGCCGTCGTCCACCACGTCCAGGGCCACCGAGGTCTCCATGAAGCTGAGGGTGATCTCCGCGCGGCGCGCGTGCGCGTGCCGCACCGTGTTGCCGAGCGCCGACTGGGCGATCCGCAGCAGCGCCACCTCGTACGGGGTGGGGAGCACGAGCGGGGTGCCGCTCGTCGTGCAGCGGGCGCTGACGCCGTGCGCCGTGGCGCACAGCCGCTCCAGGGCCGCCGCGAGCGAGCCGCCCGCCAGGTCGGGCGGGCTGAGGGCGCGCACGAACCGGCGGGCCTCGGCGAGGTTGTCCTGCGCGGTGGCGCGGGCCCGCTCGATGTGGGCCGCGGCGGCGGAGTCGGCGGGCAGATCGCGCCCGGCGGCCCGCAGCAGCAGCTGGATCGAGGAGAGGCCCTGCGCGAGGGTGTCGTGGATCTCGCGGGCGAGCCGTTCGCGTTCGGCGAGCGTGCCCGCGGTGCGTTCGGCGTCGGCGAGTTCGGCGCGGGTCGCGATGAGCTCCTCGATGAGCCGGCGCCTGCTCTCGCTCTCCCGGTACAGCGCCTGGTAGCCGAGCACGGTCGCCACGGCGACGCATCCGCCGAGCAGCGGCCCTATGAACGCGCCCGCGTTGAGCGGGGCACCATGACCGACGTACGAGGCGATGGCCGCGCCCGCCGAGACCGCCACCGCAGGCAGCGCCCACCGCACGGGCAGCAGATGGACGAGCAGGAAGTACAGCGGGAACGCGAGCCACACACCGTCGGGGGAGAGGGCGAGCAGGACCGCCCACACCGCGCCCAGTGCGGCGAGCCAGCAGGCCGCGCCGACGCGCGTGGACCGTACGGCCCCGATCAGCGACCCGGCCGCGTAGACGACACCCATGGCCGCGGCCACCGCCACCACCGCGGCGGCCGGCTCGTCCGTGCGGCCGGTCAGGGCGCGCAGCACGACGAGGCCGAGCAGTCCCGCCGTGAGCAGGTGCAGGCACAGGCGCAGCGCGCGCAGGGCGGGGGTGAGGGAACGTGGATCCATACCGTTCACCAGCGTACGGAGGCAATCCCTCGAACCGGTCAACCGAAAGGTTGAAAGCGGGGTGCTTCCTTCGATTCGGGTGAAGCGTGCTGTGGCGCGATGCCCGGGGAGGGGCGCGGGCCGCACTGTGGACGGCATGTTCGTCGCATGGAGAGATCTACGGTTCGCCAAGGGCAGGTTCGCCCTGATGGGGGCCGTGATCGTACTGATCACGCTGTTGGTGGGACTGCTGTCGGGGCTGACGGCCGGGCTCGCCCGGGACAACACGTCCGCGCTGACCGGGCTGCCCGCCGACCACATCGCGTTCGCGCGGCCCGCGGACGGCCGGCCCGTGTCCTTCACCGGCTCGACCGTCACCCAGAAGCAATGGCGGGAGCTGGCCGGGCAGCCGGGCGTGGCGAGCGCCGAGCCGATCGGCATCAGCACCCTCGACGCGGAGGCGGGTGACCGGACCGCCGCGGTCTCCGCGTTCGGGGTGCGGCCCGGCTCGGGCCTCGCGCCCGACGCCACGGAGCCGGGCACGGCCGTCCTGTCGCAGAAGGCCGCGGCCGAGCTGGGAGTGGGCGGGGGCGACACGATCACCCTCGGCGCCGAGACGCTCACCGTCTCCGCGGTCTCCGGAGACGCCTCCTACAGCCACACGCCCGTCGTCTGGACCGACCTCGGCGACTGGCAGACCCTCACCCACTCCGACGGGGCCACGGTCGTCGCCCTGACCACCGGATCCGGCGCCGACCTCGGCGCCGCCGACCGGGCCGCGGGCACCGACACCACGACCGTCGACGGCGCCCTCGAAGCCATAGGGTCCTACCAGGCCGAGAACGGTTCGCTGCAGCTGATGCGCGGCTTCCTCTTCGTCATCTCGGCGATGGTCATCGGCGCGTTCTTCACCGTCTGGACCATCCAGCGCAGCGGCGACATCGCGGTGTTGAAGGCGCTCGGATCCTCCACCGGATACCTGCTGCGGGACGCGCTCGGGCAGGCCGTGATCATGCTGGTCGGCGGTACGGCGCTCGGGACCGGCCTCGCCGCGCTCATCGGGGCGTTCGTGCCGGACAGCGTGCCGTTCGTGATGGAGCCGCTGACCACCGTCGGCCCGGCCGTCGTGATGACCGTCCTCGGCGTCGTCGGCGCCGCCCTGTCCATCCGGCGGATCACCGCCGTCGACCCCCTCACCGCCCTCGGAAGTGCCCGATGACCCTGCTGCTCGCCGACATCACGCTGACCTACCCCGACGGGGACGGGCGGCTGACCGCCCTGGACCGGGTGGGCCTGGAGGTTCCCGCGGGTGGCCTCACCGCCGTCGTCGGACCGTCCGGGTCCGGCAAGTCCAGCCTGCTCGCCGTCGCGGCGACGCTGGTCACCCCGGACAGCGGCCGTGTCCTCGTCGCCGGGACCGACGCGACAGGGCTGAGCCGCGCCGACGCCGCCGAGCTGCGGCGCCGCGCCATCGGCATCGTCTTCCAGCAGCCGAACCTGCTGCCGTCGCTGACCGCGCTGGAACAACTCCAGGTCATGGCCCACCTGGACGGGCGCCGGCCGCGCGAAGTCCGTTCTCGGGCACGGGACTTGCTGGCCGAGGTGGGCCTCGCGGACCAGGCGCACCGGCGACCGCACCAGCTCTCCGGCGGGCAGCGGCAGCGGGTCAACATCGCGCGGGCCCTCATGAACGAGCCGAAGGTCCTGCTCGTCGACGAGCCGACCAGTGCGCTGGATCACGAACGGGGGGCCGAGGTGCTGGAGTTGATCGGCGGGCTGACCCGGGAGTGGGGCACCGCGACGGTGCTGGTCACTCATGACCGGGGGCAGTTGGGCTTCGCCGACCGGGTGGTCGAGATGGTGGACGGAAGTCTGGGCTCGGCCGACCTCCGGGGTGGGGTCTGCTGAGCGTCCTCGGCCGCGGGCCGGTGGGGCTTCTCGCGCAGTTGCCCGCGCCCCTGGGAGCGAGGTCCGCTCGCTCCCAGGGGGAGGCTGCCTACGACGCGTTCCCGGTGCTCGCCAGCGCCTCCGACAGTTCCTGCGCGACCTGCTGCAGCACCGGCACGATCTTCTCCGTCGCCGCGTCGGTCACCCGCCCCGCGGGCCCCGAGATGGAGATCGCCGCGGCCGTGGGGGAGTCCGGGACGGACACCGCGAGGCAGCGCACCCCGATCTCCTGCTCGTTGTCGTCGACGGCGTAACCGAGACGTCGTACGTCCTCCAGCGCGTCGAGGAAGCCGTCGGGCGTCGTGAGGGTCTTCTCCGTCGCGGCCGGCATCCCGGTCCTGGCGAGCAGGGCCCGCACCTCGTCGGCGGGCGTGTGCGCGAGGAGCGCCTTGCCGACGCCGGTCGAGTGCGGCAGCACCCGGCGGCCGACCTCGGTGAACATCCGCATGGAGTGCTTCGAGGGCACCTGGGCGACGTAGACGATCTCGTCCCCGTCGAGCAGCGCCATGTTCGCCGTCTCACCGGTCTCCTCGACGAGACGGGCGAGATAGGGGCGGGCCCAGGTGCCGAGCAGCCGGGACGCCGACTCGCCGAGGCGGATCAGGCGCGGGCCGAGCGCGTAGCGGCGGTTGGGCTGCTGGCGTACGTAACCGCAGGCGACCAGCGTGCGCATCAGGCGGTGGATCGTCGGCAGGGGCAGGCCGCTGCTCGCGGAGAGTTCGCTCAGGCCCACCTCGCCGCCGGCGTCGGCCATGCGCTCCAGCAGGTCGAAGGCGCGCTCGAGAGACTGGACACCGCCGCTGGGTGCGGACTTGGCGGCATCAGTGGTGCTGGCGTTGGACGTCGGCACGGCGCGTTCCTTTCGAGGACAAGCAAGCGAGGGTGCAGCCTACCGGCGGTTTCCCGGCCAGTGATCCCTTGACCTCGAAGTTCGTCGGTAGCTACGTTCTGCCTACCGGAATCATAATTTCACTTTGTGGAAACGTCCAGAGACTTGTGCGCTCTTGACGGACCGCGAACGAGGAGTGAAAACTCCTTCAACAGAACGTTGAAACTGGCGTTGAAAACTTACGTACGGAGGTCCAGGGTGTCGGACGTCGAAGTCGAACTGGTGCTGCGCTCGACCCGCGTCATCACCCCCGACGGTACGCGGCCCGCGTCGGTGGCCGTCGCCCAGGGGAAAATCGCGGCGGTGCTGGCGCACGACGCGCAGGTGCCGGAGGGCGCCCGGGTCGAAGACTTCGGCGACGACGTCCTCCTGCCCGGCATCGTCGACACCCACGTCCACGTGAACGACCCGGGGCGCACCGAGTGGGAGGGCTTCTGGACCGCCACCCGCGCCGCCGCGGCCGGCGGCATCACGACCCTCGTCGACATGCCGCTCAACTCCCTGCCGCCGACGACGACGGTCGACAACCTCCGTACGAAGAAGGAGGTGGCCGCCTCCAAGGCGCACATCGACGTCGGCTTCTGGGGCGGCGCCCTGCCCGACAACGTCAAGGACCTGCGCCCGCTGCACGACGCCGGCGTCTTCGGCTTCAAGTGCTTCCTGTCGCCGTCCGGCGTGGACGAGTTCCCGCACCTGGACGGGGACCAGCTCACCGCGTCCATGGCCGAGATCGCCGGCTTCGGCGGCCTGCTCATCGTGCACGCCGAGGACCCGCACGAGCTCGACGTGGCCCCGCACCACAGCGGCCCGAAGTACGACGACTACCTCGCCACCCGCCCCCGGGTCTCCGAGGACGTCGCCATCAAGGGGCTCATCGACACCGCCAAGCGGATCGGCGCCCGCGTCCACATCCTGCACCTGTCGTCCTCCGACGCGCTGCCGCTGATCGCCGCCGCCAAGGCCGAGGGCGTCAAGCTGACCGTCGAGACGTGCCCGCACTACCTCACCCTCACCGCCGAGGAAGTACCGGACGGGGCCAGCGAGTTCAAGTGCTGCCCGCCGATCCGGGAGGCCGCCAACCAGGACCTGCTCTGGCAGGCCCTCGCCGACGGCACCATCGACTGCGTGGTCACCGACCACTCGCCGTCGACGGCCGACCTGAAGACCGACGACTTCGCCACCGCCTGGGGCGGCATCTCCGGCCTCCAGCTGAGCCTCTCGGCCATCTGGACGGCGGCCCGCGAGCGCGGCCACTCGCTGGAGGACGTGGTCCGCTGGATGTCCGAGCGGACGTCCGCGCTGGTCGGTCTCGACGACCGCAAGGGCGCCATCGCCGTCGGCCGCGACGCCGACTTCGCCGTCCTCTCGCCGGACGCCACCTTCACCGTCGACCCCGCCGACCTCCAGCACCGCAACCGCGTCACCGCGTACGCGGGCAAGACGCTGCACGGCGTCGTGCGGTCGACCTGGCTGCGCGGCGAGCGCATCGTCGCCGACGGAGAGTTCACCGCCCCGCAGGGCAAGCTGCTCGAAAGGAACAAGTGACCACCATGTCCGCGACTTCTGGGATACCCAGTTTCACCGGTGACGCCAGCCCCTACGGCGGCGGCGACCCGTACGCCGACTACCGCACCGCGGACTTCCCGTTCACGCACCACGTCGACCTCGCCGCGCGCACGCTCGGCGCCGGCGTGATCGCCGCGAACGACGAGTTCTTCGCGCAGCGCGAGAACCTGCTGGTCGCCACCCCCGCCGAGTTCGACCCGGAGCACTTCGGCCACAAGGGCAAGATCATGGACGGCTGGGAGACCCGCCGTCGCCGCGGCTCCGGCGCCGACCACCCGTGGCCCACCGCCGACGACCACGACTGGGCCCTGGTCCGCCTGGGCGCACCGGGCGTCATCCGTGGCATCGTCGTCGACACCGCCCACTTCCGCGGCAACTACCCGCAGGCGGTCTCGGTGGAGGCCGCGTCCGTCGCGGGCGCGCCCACGCCCGAGGAACTCCTCTCCGGCGACGTGAAGTGGACGACTCTCGTCCCGCGCACGGCCGTCGGCGGCCACGCGGCGAACGGCTTCGAGGTGACGTCCGAGCAGCGCTTCACCCACCTGCGCCTCAACCAGCACCCCGACGGCGGCATCGCCCGCCTGCGCGTCTACGGCGAGGTCGTCCCGGACCCGAAGTGGCTCGCCACGCTCGGCACCTTCGACGTCGTCGCCCTGGCGAACGGCGGCCGCGCCGAGGACGCCTCGAACCTCTTCTACTCGCCCGCCTCCAACACCATCCAGCCGGGCTACTCCCGCAAGATGGACGACGGCTGGGAGACCCGGCGCCGCCGCGACAACGGCAACGACTGGATCCGCTACCGGCTCGCCGCCCAGTCCGAGATCCGCGCCCTGGAGATCGACACGGCGTACCTGAAGGGCAACAGCGCCGGCTGGGCGTCGGTCTCCGTCAAGGACGGCGAGAACGGCGACTGGGTCGAGGTACTGCCCCGCACCCGCCTCCAGCCCGACACGAACCACCGCTTCGTGCTCGACACCCCGGCCGTCGGCACCCACGCCCGCATCGACATCTACCCGGACGGCGGCATCTCGCGCCTGCGCCTGTTCGGCTCGCTGACCGAGCAGGGCTCCGCCCGGCTGTCCGCGCGGCACGCGGAGTCGGGCGAGTAACGCCCGGACGGCCTGCGGGGCGCACCGGCCCGACAGCACCGGTGCGCCCCGCGTTCTCCTGCCCCTGACCGGCGGCTACGCGGCGAACCCGCCGTCGATCGCGAACTCGGCGCCCGTCACGTAGACCGCGTCCGGCCCCGCGAGATGTGCCACGGTCCCCGCGACCTCCGCCGCCGTGCCGTACCGGCCGAGCGCGGTCATGGACGCCTGCCACGACGCCGACGGCCCGTCCGCCGGGTTCATGTCGGTGTCGATCGGGCCCGGGTGCACGATGTTCGCCGTGATGCCCCGCCCGCCGAGCTCCCGGGCCAGCGCCTTCGTCAGGCCGATCAGGGCCGCCTTGCTCATCGCGTACAGCGTGCCGCCGGGACCGGGGACGCGCTGGGCCATGCAACTGCCGACGGTGATGATCCGGCCGCCTTCGGGCAGCACGGGCGCGGCGGCCTGCGCGGCGAGGTAGACGCCCCGCACGTTCGCCGCGAGCACCCGGTCGACGTCCTGCGGGGCGTGCGCCTCCAGCGGGCCGAGCGCGCCCACCCCCGCGTTGTTGACCAGCACGTCGAGACGGCCGAGCCGGTCCACCGCGGCGCTCACCACCCCCGCCGCCTCCGCGGCGTCGGCCGCGTCCGCGCGCACCGCCGCGCCGCGCCTCCCCAGCGCCCCGATCCGGCGCACCACCTCCTCGGCGGCCTCCTTGCCGTGTACGTAGCTGACCACGACGTCGAACCCGTCCTCGGCCAGCCGCAGCGCCGTCGCCGCACCGATCCCGCGCGAGCCGCCGGTCACCAGAGCCACTTTGCCGTCCATGTCATCTCCCGAAGCGATGGGTTGTTGTGGCTTCAAGTACAGCGGCGCGACAGGGTGAAAGCTGGCGGGGAACGGACACCGAGATCGAGATGCGGAACCATCGCCTCCGTCTCGTGCGTTGAGGGGGCGTGACACTTCAGCAAGAGATCGTCGGCAACGCCATGCAGATGGCCGTGGTGAACCTCCAGCCCGGCCAGACCGTCTACTGCGAGGCCGGAAAGTTCCTGTTCAAGACGGCGAACGTGAGCATGGAGACCCGGCTGTCCGGCCCCTCCCAGGGAGGCGGACAGCAGGCGCAGGGCGGCGCCCCCGGCATGGGCGGCATGCTCCGCCAGGCCGTGGGCACGGCCATGCAGGTCGGCCAGCGCGCGCTCGCCGGCGAGTCGCTCGCCTTCCAGTACTTCACGTCGCAGGGCGAGGGCACGGTCGGCTTCGCGGGCGTGCTGCCCGGCGAGATGCGCGCCCTGGAGCTGGACGGCACGCGCGCGTGGTTCGCCGAGAAGGACGCCTTCGTCGCCGCCGAGTCGAGCGTCGAGTTCGGCATCGCCTGGCAGGGCGGCAGGACGGGGCGCAGCGGAGGCGAGGGCTTCGTCCTGGAGAAGTTCACCGGGCGCGGCACCGTGATCATCGCGGGCTCCGGCAACTTCATCGACCTGAACCCGGCGGACTTCGGCGGCCGCATCGAGGTCGACACCGGCTGCATCGTCGCCTTCGAGGAGGGCATCCAGTACGGGGTCCAGCGCATCGGCGGCCTCAACCGCCAGGGCATGATGAACGCGGTCTTCGGCGGTGAGGGCCTGTCCCTCGCGACGCTGGAGGGCAACGGCCGGGTGATCCTGCAGTCCATGACCATCGAGGGCCTGGCCAACGCCCTGAAGAAGGCCCAGGGCGGCGACAAGCAGGGACCGACGGGCGGCCTGTTCTCCACCCACACCGGCTGAGTCCGTACGGCCTCGAAGGACGCCCCACGCAGGGGAGTTTCGCGTGACCGACCGGTAGCGGGCGCGATCATGCCGCGGGTACGGTGAGCGCCGCCCCCGCGAGAGCCGCCGAAGTCTCCGCACGGCCCCGCCCTCCCGGAGACCTCCTTGAGCAGCCTCGCCCTGCCCGCACCCCGATCCCGCGCCTGGCTGACCGACGTGCCCGTCCTCGCGGTCGCCGTCGTCTGGGGCGCCAGCTATCTCGCGGCCAAGGGCGTCACCACCGAGTCGACGGTGCTCGCCGTCCTGGTCCTGCGCTTCGGGATCGTGCTGCCCGCCCTCGTGTGCGCCGGATGGCGGGGGCTGCGCGCGCTGAGCGCCGCGCAGTGGCGCGGCGCCGGACTGCTCGGCCTCATCCTCAGCGGGATCTTCCTCCTGGAGACGTACGGCGTCGTCCACACCTCGGCGACCAACGCGGGCCTCATCATCAGCCTCACCATGATCTTCACCCCGCTCGCCGAGGCCGCCGTCACCCGGACCCGGCCGTCCCGCACGTTCCTCGGCGCGGCCGGACTGTCCGTGCTCGGCGTCGTGCTGCTCACCCAGGGGGGCGGTTTCACGACACCTTCGGCCGGTGATCTGCTCATGCTGCTCGCGGCCCTCGCCCGCACCGTGCACGTGCTCACGATGGCGCGGGTCAAGTCGGTCGAGGGCGCCGACGCGTTGTCGCTCACGACGGTCCAACTCGGCTCCGCCGTCCTCGTGTTCGCGCTGCTGTGCGCGGTGCCCGGCACCGGCTCCACCCCGTGGGACACGGCCGCCGCCTTCGAACCCGGCGACTGGGCAAGCCTGTTGTTCCTGTCCGTCTTCTGCACGCTGTTCGCGTTCTTCGTGCAGATGTGGGCCGTGCGCCGTACGTCCCCTTCGCGCGTCAGCCTGCTGCTCGGCACGGAGCCCCTTTGGGCGGCCGCGGCCGGAATTGCGCTGGGTGGTGAACGGCTGGGCGCGTTGGGTGTGTTGGGAGCGGTTCTGGTGCTGGCCGGAACCAGCTGGGGCCGGCGCTCGGCAAGTTAACTCCGGGAAAACAGGCTGCGGTTGGGATTGACGCGCGTAGCTCTACGCGCGTCAATGAAAGGCATGAAGACACCCCCACGCTTCTTCAGCGCCGTAGCCGTCGCCGCCGCCCTCCTCATCGGCGGCCCCGCCACCGTCGCCGCGCAGGCCGCCCCCACGGCCACCGTCTCCGTGCGGGCCGCCGCCGCGGTCGGCGACATCTGCCACTCCGACCTGCCCTCCCAGGCGTACGACACCCTGGACCTGATCGAGGCGGGCGGACCGTTCCCGTACTCGCAGGACGGGACCGTCTTCCAGAACCGCGAGGGCGTCCTGCCGTCGCAGTCCACCGGCTACTACCACGAGTACACGGTCATCACCCCGGGCTCCTCCGACCGCGGCGCTCGCCGCATCGTCACCGGTGAGGCGAGCCAGGAGGACTACTACACGGCCGACCACTACGCGTCGTTCGACCTGATCGACTACTCCTGCTGACCCGGGGAACGGCCTAGTCAGGCCTTCTTCTGGCTCTCGGCGGCCGCGAACAGGGCGAACGCGAGGACCACGAGCGCGATGCTGCCGTACACCTCGTGGCCGTCGAGGAAGGGGACCCGCTCCACCAGTCCCCAGCCCAGCCAGCCGGTGAACTTGTGCACCAGGCCGACGGTGCCCTGGATCAGGGCGAACATCCCGATGATCTCCAGCATCGTCCACAGCTGCTTCTTGTTCATGTCCGGAACTCTCGCCCCGCGGACCCCCCACGCACATCGGCCGCGGGGCGAGTCCCGTACGCCGCACGTCGCCGTACGGCCCGCCGCCGCGCGACCAAAGTCTTCGGCCCCTGCGACTTTGGTCCCCCGGTCGCGGCGCGGGGCGGTGCGCGGGGCCCATCGTGCGTAGATTTGTCGACCATGGAGGCACGGCAGGAGATACGCGCGACCGAGACCCCGGCACCGGCAGGTGAGCTGCCGCTGCCGTGGCGGCGCCGACTGCTGCCCTCGGCCGTCGCCGACGAGGTCGATCTCGACGCCGACGGGCGCCCCGGCCGCAGACGCCGCACCGCCCGCGACTGGATCGTCGACTTCAGCTGCTTCCTCATCGCGGTGTTCTTCGGGCTGATCCTGGCCGAGCAGACCTGGGACGACCCGAACACGCCGCGTCTCCTGGCCGGGACCGACCAGGTGCTGGGTGCGTTGGCCTGCGCCGGGGTCTGGCTGCGCAGGCGCTGGCCGCTCGGCCTGGCGGTGGCCCTCATTCCGGTCGCCTTCGTGTCCAACAGCGCGGGCGGCGCGGTCATGATCTCGATGTTCACGCTCGCCGTGCACCGCCCGTTCCGGTACATCGCCTGGGTCGCGGGCGCCAACATCGCCCTGGTGCCGCTCTTCTTCTGGCTGCGGCCCGACCCCGATTCGTCGTGGCTGCTGTCGGTCACGTTCACCGTGATGATCACGGTCGCGGTCGTCGGCTGGGGCATGTTCGTGCGCTCCCGGCGCCAACTGCTGCTGTCGCTGCGGGACCGGGCCGCGCGCGCCGAGAACGAGGCGGCCCTGCGCGCGGAGAAGGCCCAGCGCCTGGCCCGCGAGGACATCGCCCGCGAGATGCACGACGTGCTCGCGCACCGCCTCACCCTGCTCAGCGTGCACGCGGGCGCCCTGGAGTTCCGGCCCGACGCGCCCCAGGAGGAGATCGCCCGGGCCGCCGGTGTCATCCGGGAGAGCTCCCACGAGGCGCTGCAGGACCTGCGCGAGATCATCGGCGTGCTGCGGGCCGCTGACCACGGCGAGGAGTCGGGCCGCCCCCAGCCCACCCTGGCCGCCCTCGACACCCTGATCGCCGAGTCCCGCGAGGCCGGCATGGACGTACACCTCGACAACCGGGTCCCCGACCCCAAGTCCGTGCCCGCCTCGACCGGCCGCACCGCCTACCGCATCGCGCAGGAGGGCCTGACCAACGCCCGCAAGCACGCGCCCGGAGCCGAGGTCGCGGTCACCGTGACGGGCGCCGAGGGCGAGGGCCTGACGATCACCGTCCGCAACCCGCCGCCGCCCGGCGCGGTCCCGCACGTGCCCGGCTCGGGCCAGGGACTGATCGGCTTGACGGAACGGGCCACGCTCGCCGGCGGCCGGCTCGACCACGGACCCGCGCGGGACGGCGGATTCCAGGTGCGGGCATGGTTGCCGTGGAGCGGTTGACGCGCCCGCACGCCGCGGATCGGAGCTTGACTACGGTGGGAGCCATGAACGCGATCCGTTTGCTGCTCGTCGACGACGACCCCCTGGTCCGTTCGGGCCTGAAGATCATGCTGGGCGGAGCGGACGACGTCGAGATCGTCGGAGAGGCGGCCGACGGGCAGGAGGCGCTGACGCTCGCCACCACGGTGCGGCCCGACGTCGTCCTCATGGACATCCGCATGCCGGCCATGGACGGCCTCACCGCGACCGAGCACCTCAGGGCCCGCGCGGACGCGCCCGAGGTCGTCGTCCTCACCACGTTCCACGCCGACGAGCAGGTACTGCGGGCGCTGCGCGCGGGCGCCGCCGGATTCGTGCTCAAGGACGCGTCCCCGGCCGACATCCTCGGCGCCGTACGCAGCGTCGCGGGCGGCGACCCGGTCCTGTCGCCCGCCGTGACCCGCCAGCTGATGACGCACGCCGCCGCCTCCGAGCGCGACGTCCGCAGGGCCGGGGCCCGCGCCCGGATCGGTGAACTGGCCGCGCGGGAGCGGGACGTGGCCGTCGAGGTGGGCCGCGGCAAGCCGAACGCCGAGATCGCCGCGACCCTCTACATGAGCGTCGCCACCGTCAAGACACACGTCTCCCGCATCATGGCCAAGCTCGACCTCAACAACCGCGTACAGATCGCGCTGCTCGTCCACGACGCGGGACTGCTCGACGAAAGCTGAGAGCGACCCCCGGCCGGGGTAAATTCACAGCGTGATCCGAGAGCCGGGTGCTGTTGGGTGAAGGGGTGGGAGCGAGGCATGGCAGGACCACGTCGGCGTACGGTGCGCGATCTGCGCCGCAACAACCGGGCCACCGTACTGGGCAAGCTCTACTTCGAAGGGCCGCTCAGCAGACAGGAGTTGGGCCCGATGACGGCGCTCAGCTCCGGCTCCATCAGCAACGTCGTCTCCGAACTGGTCGCCGACGGCCTGGTCGAGGAGGCGGGGTCCGTCGACTCCGACGGCGGCCGCCCGCGCACCCTGCTGCGCGTCGCGCCCGGCAGCGGCCACCTCGCGGGAGTGGACGTCGGAGAGACCCGGGTGCGCGTCGAGCTGTTCGACCTCAGTCTCAGTGAACTCGCGCGCGTGGAAGCCCCGTTGCCCGACGGGAAGTACGACGCCCAGGCCGTGGTCCGCCTCATCGCGACGGGGCTGACCGACGTCCTCGCCGAGGCCGACGTGACGCCCGCCTCGCTCATCGGCGTCGGCATCGGCGTCCCCGGCATCGTCGACGCGTCCGGAGCGCACGGCGCCGTCGTGCACGGCCAGACCATCGGCTGGGACGCGGTCCCGCTGGAGGCGATGCTGCGCTCCGAGGGCGAACTCCTCGCCGAGATCGCCGTGTTCGTCGACAACGGCGCCAAGACCCTCGGCCGCGCCGAGATGTGGTTCGGCGCGGGCCGCGGCGCCCGCAACGCCGTGATCACCCTCATCGGCTCCGGCGTCGGCGCCTGCGTCATCGCCGACGGCGTGCCCTACCAGGGCTCGTCCTCCAGCGCGGGGGAGTGGGGCCACACCGTCCTGCGGGTCGGCGGGCGCGCGTGCCGGTGCGGGGCGCGCGGCTGCCTGGAGGCGTACGTCGGCGCGGAGGCGCTGCTCGAACGGTGGCGGGAGGCCGGCGGCACCTGGACGTCGCCGGACGAGGAGGGCGCCCTCGCCGAACTCCTCGAAGACCCCTCCACGGCAGGGCTGTTGGACGAGACCGCGGAGTTCCTCGGCGCAGGCATCGCCGACCTGGTCAACCTGTTCAACCCCGAACGGATCGTCGTCGGTGGCTGGGCGGGGCTGCTGCTCGGACCCCGCCTGATCGAACCGGTGCGCCGCGCCGCCGCCGCGTACGCGCTGCGCCACCCCTTCGCGCAGGTCACCGTGGAACTGGGCCGCCTCGGCACCGACGCGGTCACCGTCGGCGCGGCGACCCTGCCGCTCGCCCGCTTCCTGGAGACGGGCGGGGCGCGCCGGGAACCGATCGTCAGCGGCGCGAGTTGAACCCGGTGGGGGATACACGTGGGGACGAGACAGGCGAAGGTCCACGGAGAGGGAGCGGCATGGCTGAGATCGTCGACCTGGGCGAGTACGCGGAGGGCGGCCGGGAGGGGTTCTACGCCGACCCGTATCCCGTGTACGAGAAGCTGCGGGCCCGCGGCCCGGTCCACCAGGTGCGCACGCCGGGCCCCGGCCCGGCCGAAGAGCTGTGGCTGATCGTCGGACACGAGGCGGCGCGCGCCGCGTTCACCGACCCGCGCCTGGTCAAATCGCCGCCGTGGAGCCTGGACGACGACCTCATCGGACTCCACCTGCTCTTCGCGGACCCGCCGGAGCACGGCAGGCTGCGCTCGCTCGTCACCCGTGAGTTCACCCCGGGCCGCGTCGCGGCCCTCGCCCCGCGCATCCAGAAGATCACCGACGAACTGCTCGACGACATGGTGCCGCGCGGCAGCGCCGACCTGATCGCGTCCCTCGCCTTCCCGCTCCCCTTCGTCGTCATCTGCGAGCTGCTCGGCGTGCCCGACATCGACCGCGACCGGTTCCGCCGGATGTCGACGCAGGTGGTGGCCCCGACGTCCGACGAGGAGGCGTACGCGGCCCATGCCGAGATCGCCGGGTTCCTGGACGAGCTGATCGAGGACAAGCGGAGCACGGCACCGGCCGACGACCTGCTGAGCGCCCTGATCCGCACGACGTCCGAGGACGGCGACCGCCTCTCCCGGGACGAACTGCGCGGCATGGCCTTCCTGCTGCTCGTGGCCGGCCACGAGACGACGGTGAACCTGATCGGCAACGGCGTCCGCGCACTCCTCGACCACCCCGACCAACTCGCCGCACTGCGCGCCGACATGACCCTGCTCGACGGCGCGGTGGAGGAGATGCTGCGCTACGACGGCCCGGTCGAGACGGCGACGCACCGCTTCGCGGCCGAACCGGTGGAGATCGACGGCACGGTGATCCCGGCGGGCGCCCCCGTCCTGATCGCCATCGGCAACGCGGACCGTGACCCGGACCGCTTCCCCGAGCCCGACCGCTTCGACATCCGCCGCGAGCCCCGCGGCCACCTCGCCTTCGGCCACGGCATCCACTACTGCCTGGGCGCCCCGCTGGCCCGACTGGAGGGCCGCGGGGCGCTGCGCTCGCTTCTTGAGCGGTGCCCCGAACTGGCGTTGGACGGCGAGCCGGAGAGCTGGCTGCCCGGGGTGTTGATGCGGGGGGTTCGTTCGTTGCGGGTGAGGTGGTAGTCCGAGTGCGGGTGCGTGGGGGCTGGTCGCGCCCCGCGGCGGAGCCGCTGATGGACACAGCCCCGCGCCCCTGAAGGCATGCGCTGCGCGCAGCCTTCCCCGATGAGATGCCGCACGAAGTGCGCATCGCAGGGGCGCGGGGAACTGCGCGACCAGCTCGAGCTCCCACCTGCCCGCAGCTCCCACCTGCCCGCAGCTCCCACCTGCCCGCAGCCCCCACCTACCCGCAGCCCGCGACGAACCGGATCCGCCCCGCCGCTACCGGCCCCCCGCGATCTCCTCCACCCGCACCACCCGCCGCTCCCGCCGCGACACCTCACAAGCCTCCGCGACCCGCAGCGCGGCCAGCGCCTCCCACCCGTCGCACGGATTGTCCCGGGCCCCGCGCACCACATCCACGAACGCCTTCAGCTCGGCCTCGTACGCGGGCGCGAACCGTTCGAGGAACCCGGGCCACGGCTTGTCCGCGGCCGGTGGCCCGTCCGGCTCCGTGGACGCGACGGGCGTGCGGTCGTCGAGCCCGACCACGACCGTGTCCAGTTCCCCGGAGAGCTCCATCCGCACGTCGTACCCGGCTCCGTTGCACCGCGTGGCCGTGGCCGTGGCGAGCGTGCCGTCGTCCAGGGTCAGTACGACGGCGGCCGTGTCCACGTCGCCCGCGTCCCGGAACATGGCGGGCCCCGCGTCCGACCCGGCCGCGTACACCTCGACGACCTCCCGCCCGGTCACCCAGCGCAGCGCGTCGAAGTCGTGTACCAGGCAGTCCCGGTAGAGCCCGCCCGACAGCGGCAGATACGCGGCGGGCGGCGGCGCCGGGTCCGAGGTCAGGGCCCGTACGGTGTGCAGTCGCCCGAGCCGTCCCGCCCGCACGGCCTCGCGCGCCGCCGTGTACCCGGCGTCGAACCGCCGCTGGAACCCGAGCTGGAGCACGGTCCCGGCCGCCCGCACCTCGTGCAGCGCGGCCAGTGTTCCCGGCAGGTCCAGCGCGATCGGCTTCTCGCAGAAGACGGGCAGACCGGCCCGCGCCGCCCGCCCGATCAGCTCCGCGTGCGCCGATGTCGCGGCGGTGATGACGAGCGCGTCCACGCCCCACTTGAAGAGGTCGTCGACGCTCGGCGCCGCCGTCGCCCCGATCCGGTCGGCGAGGGCCGCGGCCCGCTCCGGTTCCGCGTCGGTGACGACGAGCGAGCCGACCTCGCGGTATCGCTCCAGGACGCCTGCGTGGAAGGTGCCGATACGGCCCGTACCGATGAGTCCGATGCGCATGCACCCCAACGTGCCGTCCCGCCCAGATGCTGTCAATCCTTTGTCCTGACAAACAGGTTCCGGGGTGCGGCGTCGAGCCGGGGCGCCCCCACCCGCGCTCACTTTGTCAGGACAATCGAACCTTCGGACTTCCCGTCAACATCTCCCGCCGCTACGCTCGCCTCGTGGCCAAACCCGTAGCCGACCCCACCGTCCAGCTGGAACTCGGCGTCGACCGCAGCAGTCCGGTCCCGCTGTACTTCCAGCTGTCCCAGCAACTGGAAGGGGCGATCGAGCGCGGCGTGCTCACCCCCGGCAGCCTGCTCGGCAACGAGATCGAGCTGGCGGGGCGCCTCGGTCTCTCCCGGCCCACCGTCCGCCAGGCCATTCAGGCCCTGGTCGACAAGGGTCTGCTCGTGCGGCGCCGCGGCGTCGGCACTCAGGTCGTGCACAGCCAGGTCAAGCGCCCGCTGGAGCTCTCCAGCCTCTACGACGACCTGGAGGCGGCGGGCCAGCGCCCCGAGACCCGGGTGGCCGCCAACACGCTCGTGCCCGCCTCCGCCGAGGTGGCCGCCGCGCTCGCGATCGGCGAGGGCGAGGAGGTGCACCGGGTCGAGCGGCTGCGCCTGGCCCACGGCGAGCCGATGGCCTACCTCTGCAACCACATCCCCACCGGCCTGCTCGCCCTGGACGACGACCGGCTCGAGGCCACCGGCCTGTACCGCCTGATGCGGGCCGCCGGCATCACCCTGCACAGCGCCCGGCAGGTCGTCGGCGCCCGCGCCGCCACCGCCGTCGAGGGCGAGCGGCTCGGCGAGCCGGAAGGGGCACCGCTGCTGACCATGCAGCGCACGACCTTCGACGACAAGGGCCGCGCGGTCGAGTTCGGCTCGCACACCTATCGTGCGTCGCGTTACTCCTTCGAGTTCCAACTCCTCGTACGCTCCTAGGAGTTGGGGTCGTGACGCATACGTAGTCCGAATGTTCTGACAAGTTCATTGACGCTGCCGTGGGACCCCGCTACAAACACCTCCAGCCGCACCGGGCGGCCGGAGGAGAGGTGGCTCCACCATGCTCACGACGCGTACGGCCCGTACGGCCGCGGCCCTCGCCGCGGTGATCGCCCTCGCCGCGGGATGCAGCGACTCGGGCGGCAAGGACTACGAGGACAAGATGGACGACGGCGGGGGCGGCGGCTCGGGCGTGAACACGCCACGCCTCAAGATCGCGATGGTCACGCACTCCGGCGAGGGCGACACCTTCTGGGACATCGTGCGCAGCGGCGCCAAGCAGGCGGCGAAGAAGGACAACGTCGACTTCCTCTACTCGAACGACAAGGAAGCCAAGGGGCAGGCCGAGCTCGTCCAGGCCGCGATCGACAAGAAGGTCGACGGGATCATCGTCACCCTCGCGAAGCCGCAGGCCATGAAGCCGGTGCTCGCGAAGGCGAAGGCGGCCGGCATCCCGGTCGTCTCGATCAACTCGGGCTCCGAGTTCTCGGCGAAGTTCGGCGCGCTCAGCCACATCGGCCAGGAGGAGTCCGTGGCCGGCGAGGCCGTCGGCACCAAGCTCACCGAGGACGGCCGCAAGAAGGTCCTCTGCGTCATCCACGAGCAGGGCAACGTCTCGCTCGAGCAGCGCTGCGCCGGTGTGAAGAAGGCGTTCAAGGGCACGGTCGAGAACCTGAACGTGGAGGGCACCAACGCCCCCGCCTCCCAGTCCTCCATCGAGGCCAAGCTCCAGGCCGACAAGGACATCGACGCCGTCGTCGCCCTCGGCGCGCCCGTCGCCGCTCTCGCCGTGAAGGCCAAGGAGGACGCGAGCAGCGAGGCCGAGATCGCGACCTTCGACCTGAACGCGGAGGTCGTCAAGCGCCTCAAGGCCAAGGAGGTCACCTTCGCCGTCGACCAGCAGCCCTACCTCCAGGGCTACGAGGCGGTGGACCTGCTGTGGCTGTACAAGTACAACGCCGACGTCCTCGGCGGCGGCAAGCCCGTCTTCACCGGACCCGCGCTCGTCACCGAGAAGGACGTGCCGCGACTGGAGAAGTACACCGCGCGCGGTACCCGGTGAATGGATGCATGATCCCCGTGACCCATACTTGTGCGTTTGGGACCGCAAAGAGGTCCCACGGGACCGATCGGTGGTCCTCCGGGATCGGCAGCCGTACGGCGTGTCCGGTCCCGGTGTACGACGCAGCAGACCAAGAAGGGCACGGCCTCGTGGCACGGTTTCGGACCTGGGTGAGCATCGCGGTTGCGGGGGCCCTCGGCCTCGCAGTCACGGGACTGACCGGATGCAGCAGCACGGGCGGCAAGCGGGCGGAGGACGCCAGGAAGGCCCAGCAGGCCCAGGGCAAGGCCGCGGTGAACACGCCGAACTGGACCTTCTCGATGATCACCCACTCGGGCGACGGCGACACCTTCTGGGACATCGTCCAGAGCGGCGCCAAGCAGGCGGCGCAGAAGGACAACATCAACTTCCTCTACTCGCACAGCGACGAGGCCAACCAGCAGGCGCAGCTCGTGGACGCCGCCATCGACAAGAAGGTCGACGGCATCATCGTCACGCTCGCCAAGCCCGACGCCATGAAGGCGGCCGTGGCCCGCGCCGAGAAGGCGGGCATCCCCGTCATCACGGTGAACTCCGGTTCCGCGGAGTCCGCGAAGTTCGGCGCGCTCACCCACATCGGGCAGGACGAGACGATCGCCGGCGAGGCCGTCGGCAAGGAGCTGAACAAGCGCGGCAAGAAGAAGGCCCTGTGTGTCCTGCACGAGCAGGGCAACGTCGGCCACGAGCAGCGCTGCGAGGGCGCCAAGTCGACCTTCGACGGCAAGATGACGAACCTCTACGTCGACGGCACCAACATGCCCGACGTGCAGTCGTCCATCGAGGCCAAGCTGCAGGCCGACCCGTCGATCGACTCGGTCGTCACGCTGGGCGCGCCGTTCGCCGCCACCGCGGTGAAGGCCAAGGACGACGCGGGCAGCAAGGCCGAGATCGACACGTTCGACCTGAACGAGAAGGTCGCCCAGGGCCTGCAGAGCGGTGACCTCGGGTTCGCGGTCGACCAGCAGCCCTACCTGCAGGGGTACGAGGCGGTGGACCTGCTGTGGCTGTACAAGTACAACGCCGACGTCCTCGGCGGTGGAAAGCCGGTGCTCACGGGCCCGCAGATCGTGACCAAGAAGCAGGCCGCGCAGCTGGAGCAGTACGCGAAGAGGGGGACGCGATGACCACCGCACCACCCGAGACCGCGGTCGACGAACGGCTGCTGAAGACCTCGCCCTGGAAGAAGCTGATGGGCCGCCCCGAGCTGGGCTCGGTCGTCGGCGCCATCGCCGTCTTCATCTTCTTCTCGATCTTCGCGGACAGCTTCCTGCGCGCGACGAGCCTGGCGACCGTCCTCTACGCGGCGTCCACGCTCGGCATCATGGCGGTGCCGGTCGCGCTGCTGATGATCGGCGGCGAGTTCGACCTGTCGGCGGGTGTCCTGGTGACGTCGTCGGCGCTGGTCTCGTCGATGTTCAGCTACCAGATGACGGCGAACACCTGGGTGGGCGTGGGCGTCTCGCTCCTGGTAACCCTCGCCATCGGCGCCTTCAACGGCATCATGCTGACCCGCACCAAACTGCCCAGCTTCATCATCACGCTGGGCACCTTCCTGATGCTCACCGGCATGAACCTGGGCTTCACGAAGATGATCAGCGGCACGGTGTCGACCAAGTCCATCGCGGACATGGAGGGCTTCGCCTCCGGCAAGAACGTCTTCGCGTCGACGTTCACCATCGGCGGCGTCGACTTCAAGATCACGATCGTCTGGTGGCTGGCCCTGATCCTGGTCGCCACCTGGATCCTGCTGCGCACCCGCGTCGGCAACTGGATCTTCGCGGTCGGCGGTGACGTGGACGCCGCCCGCGCGGTCGGCGTCCCGGTCAACAAGACCAAGATCGGCCTCTACATGGGCGTCGCGTTCGGCGCCTGGATCTCCGGCCAGCACCTGCTCTTCAGCTACGACGTCGTGCAGTCCGGCGAGGGCGTCGGCAACGAGCTGATCTACATCGTCGCGGCCGTCATCGGCGGCTGTCTGATCACCGGCGGCTACGGCTCCGCGGTCGGCGCGGCCATCGGCGCCCTGATCTTCGGCATGACCAGCAAGGGCATCGTGTTCGCCGAGTGGAACTCGGACTGGTTCAAGTTCTTCCTCGGGGCGATGCTGCTCCTCGCGACCCTGCTCAACCACTGGGTCCGCAAGCGTGCGGAGGCGAGCGCATGACGACCACACCTTTGGTGGAGCTGACCGGGGTCAGCAAGTACTACGGCAACATCCGCGCCCTGGAGGACGTCTCGCTCGTCGTGAACGCGGGGGAGATCTCCTGCGTCCTCGGCGACAACGGCGCGGGCAAATCCACCCTGATCAAGATCATCGCGGGTCTGCACCAGCACGACGCGGGCTCCTTCGAGATCGACGGCGAGGAGGCGAAGCTCGCCAACCCGCGCGACGCCCTGAACCGCGGCATCGCCACCGTCTACCAGGACCTGGCGGTCGTCCCGCTGATGCCGGTGTGGCGCAACTTCTTCCTCGGCTCGGAGCCGACGAAGGGCAAGGGCCCCTTCAAGCGCATGGACATCGACCTCATGCGCCGCACCACGCACGAGGAACTGGCGCGCATGGGCATCGACCTGCGCGACGTCGACCAGCCCATCGGCACGCTGTCCGGCGGTGAGCGCCAGTGCGTCGCCATCGCCCGCGCCGTCTACTTCGGCGCGAAGGTCCTCGTCCTGGACGAACCGACCGCGGCGCTCGGCGTGAAGCAGTCCGGCGTCGTCCTCAAGTACGTGGCGGCGGCGCGGGACGCCGGGCTCGGCGTGGTCCTGATCACCCACAACCCGCACCACGCCTACCTGGTCGGCGACCGGTTCATCCTGCTCAAGCGCGGGGCGATGTTCGGCAGCCACGCACGGGACGAGATCACCCTGGACGAGCTGACCCGGCAGATGGCCGGCGGCAGCGAGCTCGACGATCTCCGGCACGAGCTGGAGCGGGCGCCGGTGCCGACGCATCTGGGCGGGCATTCCGCCGGGGGCGCCGAGAAGTAGGGCCTCTCCGGTCGCGCCCGGTCGCGCCCCGTCGCCGAGGGGGCTCCGCTTCGTGGGCGGCCTCAGCGTCGCTGGGCTGCTCGCGCCCACGCGGCGGAGCCGCACATCGACACAGCCCCGCGCCCCTGTGATGCCGCACTTCGTGCGGCATCACAGGGGCGGTTCCGTCGGTCTGACCCGGGGGCGGAGGCGTTCGCCCTGTGGGCCGAAGAGGATCAGGTATTCGACCGGGGTGCCGGAGCCCGCGTTGGCGACCCCGTGCGGGGTGCGCGTGTCGAACTCCGCGACCTCCCCGGCGGTGAGGACGACGTCGTGGTCGCCGAGAGCCAGCCACAGCCGTCCGGACAGCACGCACACCCACTCGTAGCCCTCGTGCGCGGACCGGCCGGGCCGGGCGGGCGGGGCGTCGGTCGCGGGCAGGACGTGCTTGTGGGCGTGCAGCCCTCCGACGTACCGGGTCAGTGGCAGCACCGCCTTGTCGTCCGCCGGACGCCGCGGGCGGGCGGGCCGCTCCTGCTCCACGGCGGACTCGGTGCCGGGCCCTGTGCCGGCCAGCGCGTCCAGCGAGACGTCGTACGCCTTCGCGAGGCGCAGCAACAGTTCCAGGTTCGGCTTCCGGCGGCCGTTCTCGACCCGCGACAGCGTGCTGGGAGCGACGCCGACCGTCCCGCTCACTCCGGCCAGCGTGTCCCCGCGCCGCTCGCGCACGGCCCGCAGGCGCGGGCCGAGTCCGGCCAGCAGACCGCTGATGTCGTCGTACGCCATCCCGACCCACCTCTCCGCGACAGCCCGGAACCACCGCCTGTCCTGCAAGTTTGCCAAAGTGTCAACGCCGGTCGCGTCCGTCGGCCACGGCATCGCATGATCGAGGGAACCCGCACCCGTCCGGGAACCCGAGGAGACGTCATGCACCCGTCCGAGCCGTCCGCGGAGCAACGCCACCGCATCATCACCGCGCCCGCCGGACGGCTGCACCTGGTCGAGCAGGGCACCGGGCCGCTGGTCCTGCTCGTGCACGGCTTCCCCGAGTCCTGGTACTCCTGGCGCCACCAGCTCCCGGCCCTGGCCGCGGCGGGCCACCGGGCGGTCGCCCTCGACGTACGCGGCTACGGCCGCTCCTCCCGGCCGACCGCGACCCGGGACTACCGGATGCGGGCCCTCGTCGCGGACAACGTGGCCCTGGTGCGCGCCCTGGGCGAGGAGACCGCGGTGATCATCGGGCACGACTGGGGCGCGAACATCGCGGCGACCTCCGCCCTGCTGCACCCCGAGATCTTCCGCGCCGTCGGACTCCTCAGCGTTCCCTACGCCCCGCCCGGCGGCCCCCGCCCCAGCGACGTCTTCGCGCACATGGGAGGGGGAGAGGCGCAGGAGTTCTACGTCTCGTACTTCCAGGAGCCGGGCCGCGCCGAGGCCGAGATCGAACCCGACGTGCGGGGCTGGCTCGCGGGTTTCTACGCGGCCTTCTCCGGCGACACCATGCCGGCGCCGGACGCGCCCGACCCGCACTTCGTCAGCACCGGCGGCACGCTGCGCGACCGCTTCCCCGAGGGCCGGCTGCCCGCCTGGCTGACCGGGGCCGACCTCGACCACTACGCCGGGGAGTTCGAACGCACCGGCCTGACCGGCGCGCTCAACCGCTACCGGAACATGGACCGAGACTGGGCGGACCTCGCCGACCTCGAAGGCCGGCCGATCACCCAGCCGTCCCTGTTCATCGGCGGCGCCCTCGACGCCTCCACGACCTGGATGGCCGACGCGATCGACGCCTACCCGGCCACGCTGCCCGGCCTGGTCTCCTGCCACCTCCTCGACGGCTGCGGCCACTGGCTCCAGCAGGAACGCCCCGACGAGACCAACGGCCTCCTGGCCTCCTGGCTGGCGGAAGTCAGGGGGTAGCCGCGGCGCCGGGCGCGACCCCGCCACCCGGCAAACCCGGCATGCGGCGGAGCCGACCGGTGAGGCAGAATCGCCGCAATGAGCACCTACCGCGACCTCGCACACCGTGGCAGCGCCCGGGCCACCGTCCTGCGGACCGTCGGCACCCGGGAGCGCCGCTCGCACCTGACCGCCCCGCGCGTCCCCACCGTCGGCATCGACATCGGCGGCACCAAGGTGATGGCGGGCGTCGTCGACGCGGACGGCCAGATCCTGGAGACGCTGCGCACGGAGACCCCGGACAAGTCGAAGAGCCCGAAGGTCGTCGAGGACACGATCTGCGAGCTGGTCCTGGACCTGTCCGACCGGCACGACGTGCACGCGGTCGGCATCGGCGCGGCGGGCTGGGTCGACGCGGACCGCAACCGCGTCCTGTTCGCCCCGCACCTGTCCTGGCGCAACGAACCGCTGCGCGACCGCCTCGCCGGCCGGCTCGCGGTCCCGGTGCTCGTCGACAACGACGCGAACACCGCCGCCTGGGCCGAGTGGCGCTTCGGCGCCGGCCGCGGCGAGGACCACCTGGTCATGATCACCCTCGGTACCGGCATCGGCGGCGCGATCCTGGAGGACGGCCAGGTCAAGCGCGGCAAGTACGGCGTCGCCGGTGAGTTCGGGCACATGCAGGTCGTCCCCGGCGGCCACCGCTGCCCGTGCGGCAACCGCGGCTGCTGGGAGCAGTACAGCTCAGGCAACGCCCTGGTCCGCGAGGCCCGCGAGCTCGCCGCCGCCGACTCCCCGGTCGCGTACAACATCATCGAGCGGGTCCAGGGCAACATCCCCGACATCACCGGACCCCTCATCACCGAGCTGGCCCGCGAGGGCGACGCCATGTGCGTCGAGCTGCTCCAGGACATCGGGCAGTGGCTCGGCGTCGGCATCGCGAACCTCGCCGCCGCCCTCGACCCGTCCTGCTTCGTCATCGGCGGGGGAGTCTCGGCCGCCGACGACCTGCTCATCGCCCCGGCCCGCGACGCCTTCAAGCGCCAGCTCACCGGCCGCGGCTACCGCCCCGAGGCCCGCATCGCCCGCGCCCAGCTCGGCCCCGAGGCCGGCATGGTCGGCGCCGCGGACCTGGCCCGGCTGGTCGCCCGCCGGTTCCGCCGCGCCAAGCGCCGCCGCGTGGAGCGCTACGAGCGGTACGAGCGCTACGCCCAGACCCGCGGCGCGGCGTCGGGCACCGAGGACCAGTAGGGCCCCGGCCCGGTAGGCAGAACGCAGAAAGATGACAGGAAAGCCAGCCATGACCGTGCCCCGCCAGCCTCCGTCTCCGTACGAGGAGACGCGCCCGCCGGAGGAGTCCCGCGGCCATGTGATCCGTCGCCGCGCGCTCACCCTCCTCACCATCGTGCTGCTCATCGGCATCCCCGCCGGATACCTGGTGATCTCCGCGAACCAGAGCCGCAACAGCGGCAAGGACAAGGAGGCCAAGTACTCGGCGACCGGCCTGACCATCGGCTGGCCGTCGAAGGTGCAGCGGCGGCTCTACGAGATCCCGGTCCCCCACTACTCGCGCAACGTCGCCTACTACGAGACGAACAACTACAAGGTCAGCCGCCTGTACGCGCAGTTCCTCACCAGCAACACCGGCCTGGACACGTTCCTGAAGGACGTCGACGAGAACTACACGACCGCCGACCTGAAGAAGAACGACATGACGATCAGCACCCGCGACCAGAACGTCGCGGGCTGGGACTTCACCGGCCCCGGGCCCTGGTACGGCGTCACCCACCACCAGAACGACCCGTCGCCGACGCAGAGCATCCTGGTGAACCGGTCCAACCCGGACCACCCCATGGTCTACGTCGTCTCGACCACCGAGCCGTGACTGTGAACAACGCGTTGCGGTAAGGCAGTTGCCCTGGACCGTGCGTCGCGCGCGTTCCTACCCTCGGCGCGTGACGACCCCACCGTACGTACCTGACGAGACGGCCTACGACCGGCGCAGACTGCGCCAGTGGCGGACGGGCCGGGCCCGCGCCGACGGCGTGGCGCGCCGCGACCTGATGAAGCTGCTCGCGGCGGCGGGCCTGGCCACCGGCCTCCCGTCGGCGCTCGCGGCCCCCGCGTCGGCGGCCGGCGCCGGGATCGTGAAGCCACTGCCCGAGGAGTGGTTCACCGTGCGCGGCACGAACGCGGAGGCCAAGTTCGCCTCCTTTGCCGACACCGGCCACCACACACCGGCCTCCCGCTTCTTCGTCCGCAACCACACCTCCACCCCTCAACTCGACCCGAAGACATGGGAGTTGAAGGTCTGGGGGAGTGGGCTCGAAGGCGCCGGACGCACCTTCACCCTCGCCGACCTCAAGCGACTGCCCGCCGTGACCCGTTCCGCCTTCGTCGAGTGCGCGGGCAACGGCCGCAGCTTCTTCACCACCCAGCAGGGCCAGGAGGTCTCCGGCACCGCCTGGACGCTCGGCGCGATCGGCTCGGCCCGCTGGCGCGGCGCCCGCCTCGCCGACGTGCTGCGCCGCGCGGGCGTCCGGCGTGACGCGGTCGACGTGCTGCCGCGCGGACTCGACCCCGACTACGTCACGGCGGACGGCACGAACCTGGGCCGGGTGCGGCGCCCGCTGCCGATCGCCAAGGCGCTGGACGACGTGATCCTCGCCTACGAGATGAACGGCGAACCCCTCGGACCCGACCACGGAGCCCCGGTCCGCGTCGTCGTCCCGTCCTGGATCGGCATCGCGTCGATCAAGTGGGTCGGCGACATCGAGGTCTCGGCCGAGCCGCTCTACTCGCCCTGGAACACCGACTTCTACCGCCTGTTCGGCGCCGCGTACCCGCCCGAGGGCAGTGCCTCGCTCGCCCGGCAGACCCTGAAGTCCGCTCTCGAACTCCCGTGGAACGCGAGCCTTTCCGCGGGTGCGGGGCACCGGATCACCGGCCGCTCCTGGTCCGGCACGGGCGCCGTCGCCCGCGTCGAGATCAGCACGGACGACGGCCGCACCTGGCGGCGCGCCCGCCTCCACGACACCCCGCGCCGCGCCGACTGGGTCCGCTGGAGCGCGAGTTGGCGCCCGACGACGCCGGGACCGGCCGCGATCCTCGCCCGGGCGACCGACACGAGCGGACGGACCCAGCCGACGGCGACGCAGCACAACACCCAGGGCTATCTCTTCGACGCCGTGGTGCGGCACGCCGTCACCGTCGTCTGACACCCGGCCCGGCACCGCGCCCGTGATCCGGGCCACAGGCGCGACACACGATACGACCACCCCTCCTTCACGCCTCCACCCCGAGGCGTACACTCCGTGCCTCTTCCTGCCCCCGCCCCCACATCGCTCAGACTCACTGGCTAGCGTGGAGCGGGTGAGTGAGAAGAAGACCCCTGCCCTTCAGTACCGATTCGACGGCCGTGACGATGAGTCCGCCCCCGTGCTCATCCTCGGCCCGTCGCTCGGGACGACCTGGCACATGTGGGACCGCCAGATCGCCGAGCTGGCCAAGCACTGGCGGGTCTTCCGCTTCGACCTTCCCGGGCACGGCGGCGCCCCGGCCCACCCGGCCGGATCCGTCGCCGAGCTCGCGGACCGCCTCCTCGCCACCCTCGACGAGGCGGGCGTGACCCGCTTCGGCTACGCGGGCTGCTCGCTGGGCGGCGCGATCGGCGCGGAGCTGGCGCTGCGCCACCCCGAGCGCGTCGCGTCCCTGGCGCTGATATCGGCCTCGCCCCGGTTCGGCACCGCCGACGAGTTCCGCCAGCGCGGCGTCATCGTGCGCAGCAACGGCCTCGACCCCATTGCGCGTACGTCCCCCGAGCGCTGGTTCACGGCCGGTTTCGCCGCCGCGCAGCCCGCCATCACGGACTGGGCGGTCCAGATGGTCCGCACGACCGACCCGGGCTGCTACATCGCCTGCTGCGAGGCGCTGGCCGCCTTCGACATCCGTGCCCAGCTGGGTTCGGTCGGCGTCCCGACCCTCGTCCTGGTGGGCTCGGAGGACCAGGTGACCGGCCCCGCGGAGGCCCGCACGCTGGTCGCCGGCATCCCGGACGCCCGTATGGCCGTCGTTCCCGGCGCCTCGCACCTGGCCCCGGTGGAGCAGCCCGCGGCGGTGACGGACCTCCTGGTACGCCACTTCACGGCGGCCTGGCTGCCCGCCCACGAGACCGGCCAGCACGCCATCCAGGCGGCCCCGGTCAAGCCGGTCCTCGCCCCGCCGCCCCCGCCGGTCGCGCCCCGCGCCGAGATCGCCGCGGCCACGCTCCAGCCCGAGGCCGCGACCCGCCCCGACCCGCACGACGTGGGTCTGAAGGTGCGCCGCGAGGTCCTCGGCGACGCCCACGTGGACCGCGCGCTGGCCTCCGCCGACGAGTTCTCCGGCGACTTCCAGGAGTTCATCACGCGCTACGCCTGGGGCGAGATCTGGAACCGCCCGGGCCTGGACCGACGCATGCGCTCCAGTGTGACCCTGACCGCGCTCGTCGCGGGCGGCCACCTCGACGAACTGGCCTTCCACACCCGCGCCGCCCTCCGCAACGGCCTCACGGCCGCCGAGATCAAGGAGATCCTGCTCCAGGCAGCGGTCTACTGCGGAGTCCCGGCGGCCAACTCGGCCTTCAAGGTCGCCCAGCAGGTGATCCGCGAGGAAACAACGCCGCAGGAGTAGGCCGCCCCGCCAGGGGCGCGGGGAACGGCGCGAACCACCACGACGCTACCCGCGGCCGCCACACCACCCGAACCGCCCCGCCCCTCAGGCGCCCACAACGCCCCGCACCCCCCAACCCGCCCCCGGCGGAGCGCGAGGGCGCAGGATGGGACGTATGAAGCTCACCAAGAACACCCACGCCTGTGTCCGCCTGGAGAAGGACGGCCGCACCCTTGTCATCGACCCGGGCACGTTCTCGGAGGAGGACTCGGCGATCGGCGCCGAAGCGATCCTGGTGACGCACGAGCACCTGGACCACTTCAACGAGGAGCGGCTGCGCGCGGGGCTGGAGGCCGACCCGGCCGCCGAGATCTGGACCCTGAAATCGGTCGCGGAGAAGATCTCGGCGGCGTTCCCGGGCCGCGTCCACACGGTCGGCCACGGCGACACGTTCACGGCGGCCGGCTTCGACGTCCAGGTCCACGGCGAACTGCACGCGGTCATCCACCCGGACATCCCGCGCATCACGAACGTCGGCTATCTGATCGACGGCGGCACCGTCTTCCACCCCGGCGACGCCCTCACCGTCCCCGACCACCCGGTCGAGACGCTGATGCTGCCCGTCATGGCGCCCTGGAACAAGATCGCCGAGGTCATCGACTACGTACGTGAGGTCAAGCCGGTCCGCGCGTACGACATCCACGACGCGCTCCTGACCGACCTCGCGCGCCCGATCTACGACAGCCAGATCGGCGCGCTCGGCGGCACGGAACACCTGCGCCTGACCCCCGGTGACTCGGCGCAGGTCTGAACCGCTTCCGCTGCAAGAAGGGTTACTTGAGGAGCCCGAGCACCTCGTCGGTCGTACCGAGCTCGGCGATGCGCGGGAAGATCTTGCCGAAGCTGTGCTCGTGGGACGCGGCGTCCGTGTCGGTGGTCGCGTCCTCGACGATCACCATGTGGTAGCTCAGCTCGAACGCGGAGCGGGCGGTGGACTCGACGCCGATCGACGTCGAGATGCCGCCGAGCACGATCTGCGTGACACCGCGCCGTCGCAGCTGGAGGTCCAGCTCGGTGCCGGTGAACGCGCCCCAGTGGCGCTTGGTGATCACGATGTCGTCGCCGAGCGGGCCGAGGTCCTCGGGGAACTCCGCGAACTCGGCCGGGGGCGCCTGCGTCATGCCGGGGCCCGCGGTGCGGCTGACCGGCAGGTCGCCGCCGTCGGGCGACCAGGTCACGCGCACGCGCACGACGGGCAGACCCTTGGCGCGGAACGCCTCGGCGAGCCGGACGCCGTTCTTCAGCACGTCGGCGGACGGGTGCACCGTCGGCAGGCCGAGGATGCCGTTCTGGAGGTCGATGAGGACGAGTGCGGGGCGCTCGTCGAGGGTGATGGGGGTGTTGGTGCTCATATTTGGCAGGCTACCTGCCTATAAGGAAAACTTGCAAGGTTGCCTGTCTATATCGCGGCGCCGCACGGCCCGTTGTCAGACCTGCCGGGTAGGTTGTGAGGCATGCGCATCGCTACCTGGAACGTGAACTCGATCACCGCGCGTCTCCCGCGCCTCCTCGCCTGGCTGGAGAACAGCGGCACGGACGTGCTGTGCATCCAGGAGACCAAGTGCTCGGCGGAGCAGTTCCCCGCGGACGAGCTGCGAGAGCTGGGCTACGAGTCGGCGGTGAACGCGACGGGCCGGTGGAACGGGGTGGCGCTGCTCTCCCGCGTGGGCCTGGAGGACGTCGTCAAGGGCCTGCCCGGCGACCCGGGCTACGACGGCGCGCAGGAGCCCCGCGCCGTCTCCGCGACCTGCGGCCCGGTCCGCGTGTGGTCGGTGTACGTGCCGAACGGCCGGGAGGTCGACCACCCGCACTACGCGTACAAGCTCCAGTGGTTCGAGGCGCTGAAGGCGGCCGTCGCGGGCGACGCCGCGGGATCCCGCCCCTTCGCGGTCCTCGGCGACTACAACGTGGCACCGACGGACGACGACGTCTGGGACCTCGCCGCCTTCGACGGCCTCACCCACGTCACCGCGCCCGAGCGCGCCGCCCTCGCGGAGCTCCGCGAGGCGGGCCTCGCCGACGTCGTGCCGCGCCCGCTCAAGTACGACCACCCCTTCACGTACTGGGACTACCGCGCCCTCGGCTTCCCGAAGAACAAGGGCATGCGCATCGACCTCGTCTACGGGAACGAGCCGTTCGCGAAGGCCGTCTCGGACGCGTACGTGGACCGCGAGGAGCGCAAGGGCAAGGGCGCGTCCGACCACGCGCCGGTCGTGGTGGACCTGGACGTCTGACCTGATCTGTTCGGTCGGCCGGGGTCGTTGTCAGTGCCGGGAACTAGTGTCGCCGCCCATGACCACTGACCAGACGGAGCAGGCGGGCCAGGCCGCGTACCTGGATGCGACCCGGCTCGCCTACGACACCGCGGCCGGTGCCTACGCCGAGATCGTCCCTCCGTTCTTCGGCCGCGATCCGTTCGGCCTCGCGATGTTCCGCGCCTTCGCGGACGTCGTCCGGGACGGAGAGAGCGCCGGCCGCGTGGCGGACCTCGGCTGCGGGCCCGGCCACGTCACCGCGCACCTGCGGGACCTGGGCCTGGACGCGTTCGGCCTCGACCTCTCCCCGAAGATGGTCGCCGAGGCCCGCCGCACCTACCCCGGCCTGCGGTTCGAGGAGGGCACGATGACCGGCCTCGACCTGCCGGACGACTCCCTGAGCGGCATCGTCTCCTGGTACTCGACCGTGCACACGCCGCCGGAGGTGCTGCCGGCGATCTTCGGCGAGTTCCACCGCGTCCTGGCACCCGGCGGCCATGTGCTGGTCGGCTACAAGATCGGCGATCGGCTCCGCCACCTCGACCACGCCTACGGCCACGACCTCTCGCTCGACGTCTACTGGCGTTCCCCCGAGGAGGTCGAGGAGCGGCTCGCCGCCGCCGGACTCACCGTGCGGGCCCGCCTGGTCCGCGAGCCCGACGACTTCGAGCGGGCGACCCAGGGCCGGCAGGGAACCCTGCTGGCCCAGAAGACGAACAGCACAGCCCCGTAAGGGAGTTACGGCACCAGCAGCCTCAGATCGACCGCGTCGGCCATGGCCGTGAGGCCCGCGTCGCCCGGATGCAGATGGTCCCCGCTGTCGTAGGCGGGCAGCATTCGGGCGGGGTGCACCGGATCCCGCACCACGGCGTCGAAGTCGACCAGCCCGTCGAACGGCGAATCGGGCCCGCGCAAATACGTGTTCACGGCGACCCGCTGGGCGTCGACGGCGGCCGGACACAGCGCCTCGCCCTCGCACGGCGTGATCGTCGCCCCGATCACCTTCAGGCCACGCGCGTGCGCCCGGTCCACGATCTCCCGCAGCCCGGCCTCGACCTGCTCCGCCGTGGCGCCCCACCGCACGTCGTTGATCCCCTGGAACACCACGACCGTACGGGCCGACGTCTGCGCGAGCACGTCCCGGTCGAGCCGGTGCAGCGCGCTCACGCCGCCCGTGTCGGTGGAGATCCCGTCACCGGCGTACCGGTCCGTGACGACCTTGTTCGCCGAGATCCCCTCGTTCAGCACCCCGTACCGCGGCACCCGCTTCTGCCCGAGGAGCCGCGTGGCGAGCACGTTCGGCCAGCGGTGGTTGGCGTCCTGGGTCGACTTCACGCCGTCGGTGATGGAGTCCCCGAGCAGCACCACGGACCCGGGACCGCCGCCCACGTCGACCCCCGTCAGCAGCGGCCAGTACGAGATCGTCGACGTGTACGCCGTCCCGGCCGCCTCCACCGCGTGGTCCCCGGGACCGCTCACGTACGAGCGCTGGATGGCCTGGCTGTGCACGGGCGCAGCGGTCACCGCCTCCGGCAGGTGGAAGCTCACCAGCAGATTCGCGTCGGCCGGTACGTCGAAGTCCACCGGATCGCTGAACGCCTGCGCGCCCGCCGGGAGTTGAACCCCGTCCGCACCCCGGAACCGCAGCGGAACCGGTGCGCTCCGCGCCGCGGCGCCCGCCTCCTGCACCGCCACCGAAGCGCTCCCGATCCGTACGGGCGCCGAGGCGAAGGTGTTCTCGAGCCGGATCCGCACCCGCGGCCCGCCCGCGCTCGTGTGCACGACGAGCCGCACCGTACGGTCGGCCCACGGCCCCACGGTCGTGTACCCGGCGGGCGACGCCGACCACGTCCCCGTCCACCCCTTCGTCCGCGCGCGCACGGACATCGCGAACACATGCAGGGCGGCGCCGCCGGAGGCCTTCGGCAGCTCCACGGAGGCGATCTGCCGCCCGGCCCGCACCGGCACGCCGACGACGAACAGCTTTGTCTGCTCGGCCAGTTGGCCGTCCGGCGTGTTCCGGTGCGGCAGCGCGACCGACTTCGTGGCGAGCGGCCCGGTCCGCCAGTCGGGGGCGGTCAGCGTGTACGAGGACCGCGACCCGTCCGCGTACCGAACGACCCCCGAACCCCCGGCGTCCCCGCCGGTTCCGGCCACCAGGAACGCCAGCGCGTCTCCGCGCCCGCTCACCCTCACCAGCTGCCCGTCGGCCGCGACGTTGTCGGGCCCGGAGCCGGCCGAGCGCGGCCAGGTCAGGCGCGCGCCGTCAACTCCCAGCGTCCGCCCGGGAGTCCACCCCGCGGCCGTCAGATCCTGCGCGGACAGCGAACCGCCCGCACCGTCGAGATCGGCCTCGCCCGGCGCGGCGTCGTCACTCACCGCCCGGTTGTCGAAGAGCCGCTCCAGAGGGAGCGGCTCGGGTCTGTGCGGGGCCGCTTGGGCCGCCGTGACGGGGGCGAGCCCCGCGCAGACGGCCAATAGGACGGCTGTTCCCCAGGTGCGTCGGCGCACGGCCGGCTCCCTCCATCGGTGTGCGTGCCGTGACAGGTGCGCCATGAACGTAAGGAGGGGGCGGTAACGCGTCAATGAGGTGCGGAGGAAGACGGCTCGAACTCCCGGGGAACGGCGGGCGGGTCACGTTGGCCCGCGCGCCTGTGGTGCACGGAAGGCGCCGGATGCGACGCTGGTCGGTATGAAGATCCCTTTCGTGGACAATTGGCGCAGGAAGCACGGTGCGGCCTTCGGAGTGGCCGTGGTCTCCGTCGGCGACGAAAGCGACGAGGAGCGTGCCGCGGGCGTTGCCGAGCTGCTCGCCGAGTGTGAGCTGCTGCGCTCCCAGGCCCACGGGGAGGGGGTCGAACTCGACGACTCCGTAGGGTCGTTGGCGGCGCTCGACCAGCTGGTGCCGCGCTGGCGGGGCGACGAGGAAGTGCTGCCGTGGCTCGGCAACGACGCGGGCCTCTACCTGGGCACGATCATGGTCCGTCACGTCGTCGGCGCCTCCTGGGTGATCTGGCCCAACGGGCAGCCTGTGGTGCGCCTGGAGTCGGGCCGGGAGATCGACGTGGTCGAGGCCGGGCACGCCTGGGCGGAGAGCGGTGCGCCCGAGCTCTCGCAGTTCTACGCGGAGGCCGCCGAGTCCTAGGCGCGGATCCGGTCAGGCCGTTGAACCGCAAATACGGTTAATGCCCCCGAGAGCGTGTCGTCCATTAAGTCCCATATTGGCGTGGATAGTTTGCGCGGACCGACACAGCTGAGAGTGGGCAGGGACTGCCATGGCCGTCGATCCGTTGATCGAGCTGCGTGACGTGAACAAGTACTACGGAGAGCTGCATGTCCTCCAGGACATCGAGCTCACCGTCGGCAAGGGGGAGGTGGTGGTGGTCATCGGCCCTTCGGGGTCGGGCAAGTCGACGCTCTGCCGGACGATCAACCGGCTGGAGACCATCCAGTCCGGGACCATCAGGCTCGACGGCAAGCCACTGCCCGAGGAGGGCAAGGCCCTCGCGCAGCTGCGGGCCGAAGTGGGCATGGTCTTCCAGTCGTTCAACCTCTTCGCGCACAAGACGGTCCTGCAGAACGTCTCGCTGGCCCAGGTCAAGGTCAGGAAGCGGAAGAAGGACGAGGCGGACAAGCGCTCCCGCGAACTCCTCGACCGGGTCGGACTCGCCGCCCACGCCGACAAGTTCCCCGCGCAGATGTCCGGCGGCCAGCAGCAGCGCGTGGCCATCGCCCGCGCCCTCGCCATGGACCCCAAGGCCCTGCTCTTCGACGAGCCGACCTCCGCCCTCGACCCCGAGATGATCAACGAGGTCCTGGAGGTCATGCAGCAGCTCGCCCGGGACGGCATGACGATGGTCGTGGTCACCCACGAGATGGGCTTCGCCCGCACCGCCGCCGACCGCGTCGTCTTCATGGCCGACGGGAAGATCGTCGAGGACCGCGCCCCCGAGGACTTCTTCACCAATCCGGAGAGCGAACGCGCCCGCGACTTCCTCTCCAAGATCCTCAAGCACTGACGGGGGAGTGCAGCACCACATGATCGCCAAGTCGCTCCGGCTGCTCGCCGCGCTCCTGGTGACGGCCGCCGCCGTCACCGCCTGCGGCAAGGAAGGCAGCCCGCCCACCAAGGGCCCCGCCGCCGACGAACTCCCCAAGTACCAGGTGACGCAGGGCTTTTCGCTGCCCGACTCCAGGACGTGGACCAAGGCGAAGAAGCGCGGCCACTTCGTCGTCGGCGCCAAGGAGGACCAGCCCTACCTCGGCGAGAAGAACCCGGCCAACGGCGTCTACTCCGGCTTCGACATCGAGATCGCCAAGATGATGTCGGCCTCGCTCGGCCTGGACCCGGCGAAGATCCGCTTCAAGACGATCGCCTCCGCCAACCGCGAGACCGCCCTGCAGAACGGCCAGATCGACTACTACGTCGGCACGTACACCATCAACGACAACCGCAAGAAGCTCGTCGGCTTCGCGGGCCCGTACTACATGGCAGGCCAGTCGCTGCTCGTGCGCACCGACGAGGACGACATCAAGGGCCCGCAGGACCTCGCGGGCAAGCGGGTCTGCTCGGCCGCCGGTTCGACCCCGTACCAGCGCATCCAGGCCGACTACCCCAAGGCCGACCTCGTCGCCTACGACACGTACTCGATCTGCGTCGACAACCTGCTCACCTACCAGGTCGACGCGGTCACCACCGACGACGCGATCCTGCTCGGCTACGCGGCCAAGGTCCCCGACGAACTGAAGCTGGTCGGCAAGCCGTTCTCGGAGGAGCCCTACGGCATCGGCGTCCCGAAGTCCGACAACGTGCTGCGCCTCGCCCTCGACGACGCCCTCAAGTCCCGCCAGGACGACGGGGACTGGAAGAAGGCCTACGCCGCGACGCTCGGCCTCTCCGGTGTCCCGGCCCCGACCCCGCCCGCCATCGACCGCTACCCGGCGAGCTGAGGAGGCGTCCCATGAATGTCCTGACCGACAACTTCTCGACGTACTGGAAGGGCTTCCTCGGTACCGTCGAACTCACCGTCTACGCCTCGCTGCTCGCGCTGGTCCTCGGCTTCCTCATGGCGTCGTTCCGGGTCGCGCCCGTCGGCTCCTTCCGGGTCTTCGGAACCGCCTGGGTCACCATCCTGCGCAACACGCCGCTGACGCTGCTCTTCTTCGCGGTGCTGCTCGGCCTGCCGCGCTTCGGGCTCGTACTGCCCTTCCAGCTCTTCGCGGTGCTCGCGCTCGGCTGCTACACCTCCGCCTTCATCTGCGAGGCGCTGCGCGCCGGCATCAACACCGTGCCCCGGGGACAGGGCGAGGCGGCCCGCAGTCTCGGCATGACCTTCGGGCAGACGCTGACCACCGTGATCCTGCCGCAGGCCTTCCGGTCCGTGATCCCGCCGGTCGGCTCCACGCTCATCGCGCTGGCCAAGAACTCGGCGATCGCGGGCGCGTTCAGCGTCGTCGAGCTGCTCGGCACGTACAAGACGCTCAGCGAACTCGGCTACAACATCATCTGGACGTTCGTCTGGATCGCGCTCGGCTACCTGATCATCACGCTCGCCATCAGCGCCCTCTTCAACGTCCTCGAGAAGCGCTGGGGTGTCGCCCGATGAAAGCCCTCGACCACTCCGCCACCGCGCTCTACGACATTCCCGGCCCGAAGACCGAGCGCCGCCACAAGCTCTACGGCCTCATCTCCACACTGGCCGTGCTGGGGATCGTCGCCTGGGTGCTGTACCTCCTCTTCGACACGGACCAGTTCACGTCCACGAAGTGGATGCCCTTCGAGTACAAGGGCATCCAGGAACTGCTGCTGCGCGGCCTCGGCAACACGCTGAAGGCGTTCGCCCTCGCGGCCGTCCTCTCGCTCGTGCTCGGGACCCTGCTGGCCGTCGGACGGCTCTCCGACCACAGGCCGGTGCGGTGGGTGGCCACGCTCTTCGTGGAGTTCTTCCGCGCCATGCCGGTCCTCGTGATGATCTTCTTCATCTACGTGGCCCTGAAGGTCGAGCCGCTGCCCGCGTTGGTGGCCGGTCTCACCCTCTACAACGGGTCCGTGCTCGCCGAGGTGTTCCGCTCCGGCATCAACTCCGTGGAGCGCGGGCAGCGCGAGGCCGCGTACGCGCTCGGCATGCGCAAGACGCAGGTCATGGCGCACGTGCTCGTGCCGCAGGCGGTACGGGCCATGCTGCCGGCCATCATCAGCCAGCTGGTGGTGGCCCTGAAGGACACCTCGCTGGGCTATCTGATCACCTATGAGGAGTTCCTCCACGCCGGGAAGCTCATCGCGTCGAACCTCGACTACGATTTGCCGTTCATCCCCGTGGTGATGGTGATCTCGCCGATCTACATCGGGATGTGCATGTTGCTGTCGTGGTTCGCCCAGTGGGTGGCCAGGCGTCAGCGGCGCAATCCCAAGACCGAGGCCGCCGACATCGCGCCGGCCGAACCAGGGACGCTGCTGCCGGGCGTGCAGTAGCCAGAGCATCGGCCGTCACCGCCCCGCGGCAGCCGGAGATCACTTCCCGAGCGTTCGGGAAGAAGGTCAGCTGCGCGGTGGGACGTGATGTGCCTGCTTGCCGAGGCCGAGCGGGCCCCCGTCGCATTCGTACGCGACAGGGGCGCCGCTCTCCTTGGTTTCGGGGCCCGGTTCCGGGGCCCTCAGGCGTCCTTCTTGGTCGCGCGGTGGGCACTGCGGCCGTTCGTGGTGGTGGCGGCGGCCGGGAGCGGGGCCTGGGCCGCCTTCGTGACATCGGCCACCAGCTCGACCACGTCGGGGCCGTACGCCCCCGAGTTGACCACCTTCAGGAGCAGCACGAACGAGCCGCCGCCGTGCTTGCGGGCCAGGCGCTCGTGGTGACGGGCCAGATAGCGGGTGGCCGCCTGGTTGGTGATCGGGAGCTGGCCGCAGAAGAGGAAGACCGGTCTGGCCTCTCTGGCGTCCCGCGACTCGCCCGCGGTCAGGCGGGCCAGGATCACGTACTCGGTCCTGCCGGGCTCCAGACGGTAGCGCTCGGAGCCGACCTGGAAGGCGCCGCGGTCCGGGCCCGGCTCGGGGTCGGTGTTGACGCGGATGCCGGGCAGCAGGCTCACCATGTGCGCCGCCATGCGGCGGTTGGAGGCCGGGCCGCCGACGCAGAACTCCGTGCGCTCGCCGAAACCCTGCTGCGCCGTGTCGTGGGCGACGACCTGGGCATGCGCCCCGCAGTCCTTGATGAGGGCGGAGAGTTCGAGCAGGGCGAAGACGTCGTGCCGCTTGACCGTCAGCTCGGGGCCGCCCGCGTCGCGGTTCACGACCAGCAGGGACTCGGAGTTGTCGGGCAGCCCGAAGAAGGCCTGCTTGCGGCGGAGCCTGCGCCGCCACAGATAGGTGCGGGCGAGCCAGCCCAGCGAGGCGCTGATGCCCGCCGCGATCAGGCCGAGGACGATGTTGCGCACGTCGTCAGTCATGGGGGCGCACTCTAGCCAACGTACGGACCGGTGTTCGAGGGGGTCCTGACGGGTAGCGGAAGTCAAGTTACGCTGCGCGAACCGCTGTTGACCGGAGGTACTGATGAGGCGTTCAGTTGGGCGGAATCTGTCGTTGTGCGCGGTGGCGGCGAGCATGGTGGCCGTCGGCGCGGCGGCGCCACCTTCCTCCGCGTCGGCTCCTCGGAAGGTGCCGGTCGCCGTCGGCCACGGCGGGGCGGTGGCCAGTGTCGACGCGGACGCCTCGGCCGCCGGGATCGAGGTCCTGAAGAACGGGGGCAACGCGGTGGACGCCGCCGTCGCCACCGCGGCCGCCCTCGGCGTCACCGAGCCGTACTCGTCCGGTGTCGGCGGTGGCGGCTACTTCGTCTACTACGACGCCAAGTCCCGCACGGTGCACACCATCGACGGCCGGGAGACCGCGCCGCTGACGGCGGACTCCGGACTGTTCCTGGAGGACGGCAAGCCGCTCGCCTTCAACGACGCCGTCACCAGCGGGCTCAGCGTGGGCACGCCGGGCACCCCGGCCACCTGGCAGTCGGCTCTCGACGCCTGGGGCAGCGAGAGGCTCGGCACCGTGCTGAAGCCCGCGACCCGGATCGCGCGCGACGGCTTCACCGTCGACGACACCTTCCGCTCGCAGACCGCGTCGAACGAGGCCAGGTTCCGCAATTTCCCCGACACGGCGAAGCTGTTCCTGCCGGGCGGGCAGCTGCCGGTGGTCGGCTCGACGTTCAAGAACCCCGATCTGGCGCGCACGTACGAGGAGTTGAGCCGCAAGGGAGTCGGCGCGATCTACCGCGGCGATCTCGGCGCCGACATCGTGAAGACGGTCAACAAGCCGCCGGTCGACCCGGGTTCGGGCTACAACGCGCGGCCCGGCGAGCTGTCGGCCAAGGACCTGAAGGCCTACGCGGCCAAGTACCGGGCGCCGTCGAAGACCTCGTACCGCGGGCTCGGCGTCTACTCCATGGCGCCGTCGTCGTCCGGTGGCACGACGGTCGGTGAAGCCCTCAACATCCTTGAGAAGACCGACCTTTCGAAGGCCTCGGACGTCACGTACCTGCACCGGTTCATCGAGGCGAGCCGGATCGCGTTCGCCGACCGGGGACGCTGGGTCGGCGACCCGGCCTTCGAGGACGTACCGACGAAGCAGCTGCTCTCGCAGCGGTTCGCCGACTCCCGCGAGTGCCTCATCAAGGACGACGCCGTGCTCACCAGCCCGGTGGCGCCCGGCGACCCGAAGCACCCCGGGACGTGCGGCAAGGCCGGTGACAAGGCCGCTCCGACGACGTACGAGGGCGAGAACACCACACACCTCACGGCCGCCGACAAGTGGGGCAACGTCGTCTCCTACACGCTCACCATCGAGTCGACCGGCGGCAGCGGCATCACCGTGCCGGGCCGCGGATTCCTGCTCAACAACGAGCTGACCGACTTCTCCTTCGCCCCGGCGAACCCGGCGGTGCACGACCCGAACCTGCCGGGCCCGGGCAAGCGGCCGCGGTCGTCGATCTCGCCGACCATCGTGCTCGACAAGGCCGGCAGGCCCGTGGTGGCGGTCGGTTCGCCCGGGGGCGCCACCATCATCACCACGGTGCTGCAGACGCTCACCGGGTTCCTCGACCGCGGGCTGCCACTCGTCGACGCCATCGCGGCGCCGCGCGCCAGCCAGCGCAACGCCGCGCAGACCGAGCTCGAACCCGGCCTGTACGACAGTGAGTTGCGGGGCAAGCTCGAAGCCATCGGGCACTCCTTCAAGCTGAACCCGGAGATCGGGGCCGCCACCGGTGTGCAGCGGCTGCCGGGCGGCAAGTGGCTCGCGGCCGCCGAGAAGGTACGGCGTGGTGGGGGCTCGGCGATGGTGGTCCGACCCGCAAAGTGACGAACCCGCGTATCGGCCCACGGGATGCATCCCGTGGGCCGATGCCCGCCCGGGGCCCGTCCTCGTACGCTCGCCGCTGTGAACGCCATACCGAAGCCTCATCCCGTCGCCGCCGCGTGCGGGCTCGCCCTGTATCCGGTCGCCCTGACACTGCCGCTCTTCGGGTCGTCGGACGTGGGACCGGTCGTGCGCGTCATGGGGGTCGCCCTCGTCGCCGTGCTGCTGGTGGGGGTCGTGCGCCAGATACCGCTGCTCGGGCTCGCCGTGATCCTGCTGGGAACGGTCGTCGCGGTGGCCGCGGCGCCGCCGTCCGGACCATGGAACAACAACGACGGCTCGCGGCAGATGACCCTGCTCGCGTTCGTGTCGGCCGACGTGGCGCTCGGCTATCTGGTCGCCGTCCGGCCGCGCCGACAGTGGATCGTCGGGATCGGGTTGTCCGTTCTCGTGCAGGCGTTGGCGATCGGCGCGTTCGCCGAACAGCCCAACCTCATCGGCCTGGGTGTCATCGCCCTGCTCGCGCTCCTCGTGGCGTGCATGGCCGGGCTGCGGGACCGGGAGCGGCGCGAGCACGCCGCCGCCCTGCGCGGCCAGGCCGTCGCCGAGGCCGTCACCGCCGAACGGCTGCGCATCGCAAGGGAGTTGCACGACATGGTCTCCCACAGCATCGGCGTCATCGCGATCCAGTCGGGCGTCGCCGCCCGCGTCATCGAGACCCAGCCGCACGAGGCGCGCACGGCCCTGGAGGCCATCGAGGCGACCAGCCGCGAGACGCTCGCCGGGCTGCGCCGCACCCTCGTCGCACTGCGCCGGGCCGAGCCGGGCGGCGATGCGCCGCTCGTGCCGAGCACCGGGATCGGTGATCTCGGCGACCTGGTGGAGAGCGCGCGCCGCGACGCGGGCGTCCACGTCGACCTCGTACGCGAGGGGAGGGAACGCCGGCTGCCGCCCGACGTCGACCTGGCCGCGTACCGGATCGTCCAGGAGTCCCTCACCAACGTGGCGCGGCACGCGGGCACCGACGCCTGTCGGGTCCTCGTTGCGTACGGCGACGACGAGCTGTTCCTGGAGATCGTCGACGCCGGGGCGGGATCCCCGGCTGGCGTGCCCGGCATGGGGATCACGGGGATGGGGGAGCGCGTGAGTCTGCTGCACGGCGAGTTCAGCGCGGGACCGGGGCCCGAGGGCGGGTTCCGGGTCGCGGCGCGGATACCGCTGCCGGGGGCGGGCCGATGACCGTGCGCGTCCTGCTGGTCGACGACCAGCCGCTCGTCCGGTCGGGGCTGCGCGTCCTCATCGCCGACACCGACGACCTGGAGGTGGCCGGGGAGGCGGGCGACGGCGCCGAGGCGGTCGAGCTGGCCGAGACACTCCGGCCCGACGTCGTCGTCATGGACATCCGGATGCCCGGCACGGACGGCATCGAGGCGACCCGCCGGATCATGGCAGGGGACAGCGGGTCCCGGGTCCTCGTGCTCACCACCTTCGACGAGGACGACTACGTGTACGGGGCCCTGCGCGCCGGCGCCAGCGGCTTCGCCGTGAAGGACATGCAGCTGGAGGAGATCCTCGCGGCCGTGCGCGTGGTCGCCGCCGGGGACGCCCTCATCGCGCCGGGTGTCACCCGCCGTCTGATCGCGGACTTCGTGGGGCGGCCCGGGCCCGCGGCGACGCGCTCGCCCCGCCGCGTCGAGGGGATCACGGAGCGGGAGCGCGAGGTGCTGACCCTGGTCGGGCTCGGCCGCTCCAACCAGGAGATCGCCGAGGAGCTGTTCATCAGCGTCGCCACGACCAAGTCCCATGTGGCGCGCCTGTTCACCAAGCTGGACGCCCGGGATCGCGTCCAACTCGTCATCATCGCCTATGAGTTGGGACTGGTCGCCCCGTCCCGGTGAGGGCCTTTGGCCGGTCGCTCCTACAGGGCCGTCAGAATCCGCGGGCCGTTCTCGGTGATCGCGACGGTGTGCTCGGCGTGCGCGGCGCGGGAGCCGTCGTTCGTGCGCAGCGTCCAGCCGTCCGACGCCTCGTGGTAGTCGTCCGTGCCGCCGCCGATCAGCATCGGCTCGATGGCCAGGACCATGCCGTGGCGCAGCGGCATGCCGCGGCCCGGCCGCCCCTCGTTCGGGACGCCCGGGTCCTCGTGCATGTGCCGTCCCACGCCGTGTCCGCCGAAGTCCTGCGGGATCCCGTACCCGGCGGCGCGGCAGACCGAGCCGACGGCGTGCGCGATGTCGCCGATGCGGTTGCCGACGACGGCCGCGCCGATGCCCGCGGCCAGCGCCCGCTCGGCGGTCTCGACGAGCCGGACGTCCTCGGCCCTGGCCCGTCCCACGACGAAGCTGACGGCGGAGTCCCCGACCCAGCCGTCCAGCTCGGCCCCGAAGTCGATCGACACCAGGTCGCCGTCGCGGAGCCGGTACGCGGTCGGGATGCCGTGCACGATCGCGTCGTTCACGGACGTGCAGAGCACCGCGGGGAACGCGGTGGCCGCGAAGGAGGGGCGGTAGCCGAGGAACGGTGAGCCCGCGCCCGCCTTCCGCAGCACCTCGTGCGCCACCTCGTCGAGCTCCAGCAGGCTCACGCCCACGGCCGCGTGCTCCCGCGCGGCGGTCAGGGCCTGGGCCACGACACGGCCCGCTTCACGCATCGCGTCGACGGACGCGTCTGTCTTGATCTCCACCATGCCAATAACTATACCGGTATTGTAATCCGGTATAGGAATCGAGTCTCGGGTAGACTGACGGCATGGTCCGAACCCCTTTGACTCCCGAAGAGCGTGAACGCGGCGAACGCCTGGGGCAGCTGCTCCGCGAGGCGCGGCACGGGCGCAGCATGACGGAGGTCGCCGCGGGCGCGGGCGTCTCCGTCGAGACGCTGCGCAAGATCGAGACGGGGCGCGCGCCGACCCCGACCTTCTTCACCATCGCCGCCGTCGCTCGCGAACTGGGCCTGTCCATGGACGAGTTGGTGGTGCGCTGCGCGCTGGTGCCCGCCTGAAAAGAGCGCGTAGCGCCTCCGTAACACGCCGGGTGTTTCCTTCCGGAGCGACAGGCTCCAGGGGCGCGAGGATCGGCGGGGCGCACGTGACGGACGCGAAGGACACGCGGCAACTGCCGCTGCCGACAAGAGAGTTCGCGAACTTTCTGCGCGGGCTCGTGACCCGCGTCGATCAGGGTGCGGGCTGGTGCGGCGTGTTCTGGCAGCGCGATCCCGAGGGTATGCGCGCGTGTCTCGACGGGCGCGAGGTGCCGCCCTGGGACGTCGTCGAGGCACTGCTCCAGGACCTCGCGGCCCTGCACGGCACGGAGCGCGCCGACCGTGAGGGCGCCACGGCGCGCACCTTGCACCGCGCCTCGGCCCGGGTCTATGACGTGGCCCCCGGCGGCCGCGAGGCGCTGGTCGACCGCATCGACGTCATGACCCGCGAGCAGCGCTACGCCACCGAACGCCAACGCGACCTGGGCCGCCGTCTGGACGCGGCCACCACCTACGAACAGGCCGAGTCGGCCCGTCTGGACCTGGCCTGGGCCCGCGACGACCACGACCGTGCGACGGCCCGCATCGCCGAACTCCACGACAGGCTCGCGGACTTGAGCCGAGAAGAAGCCCCTTCGGGGGCGCGGGGAACCGCGCGCCCGGCCACGACGCACCCGCACTCGCCCACGCCGCCCCACCCAGGCGAACGCGACGGCGAAGCCAAGCCCGCCAAGGACAAGAAGCGCCGCCCCAGGGGAAGCGCCCGCTTCGCCGGACTGGCCGTGGAGGACCAGCCCGCGCAGGACGCCCCACCCCCGGCCCGCGCGCCCGTGACGGTGGCCACCGGCGCCCGCTTCGCCGGAGCCCAGGACGACGACACCCCGGCGGCCCCCGCCGCGTCCCCGCTCGGCACCGCGGACCGCGAAGAGGTCACTGCCGCGGTCGAGACCCTGCTGAGGCTCCGCGCGGCGGCCCGCAGCGGCGAGGCGCACATCATCCTCGTGGAAGCCGCGCACTGGCCGGCCGCCCGTCTTCCCCTGCTCGCCGCCGAACTGCACCGGGCCGGCCTCGACGCCGACTGGGCCACTCTGCTGTGGGAGGCCGCGTCCTTGCCTCCGGCCCGCCTGGTCGACGCCGCGGACGCGCTCACCGCGGCCGGCCGCGTCGCCGACGGGCAGCAGGTGCTGCGCCAGGGCGTGGGCCGCCCGGCCGAGCTGATCGGCGACGCCGTCGCCGACCTCGACGCCGAGGGCCGGCGCCGCGAGGCCCGCGTCCTGCTCGACGCCTACGTCCGCACCCGCACCCCCGAGGAGGCGGCCCGCAGCGCGCTGCGCGAGCCCGGCCTGCTCGTCCCGCTGGTCCTCGACGCGGCGCGCGCCGTCTCCGACGACCGCTACCGGGACGTGGCGCACGCCCTCCGTGTCGCGGGGCACGCCGCCTGAACCGTGCGCCACGACGCCGGACCGTCACCCGCTCGGGTGTGAAACATGATCGATCCAGCGGGTTAACGACGATGGTCTTGGCAAGCCTTCCGGGTGGGCTTACGTTCGTCCCTCTACCACCCGGTCTACGGGCGTAGAGGCTCAGGCAAAGGAGCGGCTCATGGCCCACGTCGTACGCGCCGCACTCGTCCAGGCCACCTGGACGGGCGACACCGAATCCATGATCGCCAAGCACGAGGAGCACGCCCGCGAGGCGGCCCGGCAGGGCGCGCAGATCATCGGCTTCCAGGAGGTCTTCAACGCCCCCTACTTCTGCCAGGTCCAGGAGGCCGAGCACTACCGTTGGGCCGAGCCGGTCCCCGAAGGGCCGACCGTCACCCGCATGTGCGCACTCGCCCGCGAGACCGGCATGGTGATCGTCGTCCCCGTCTTCGAGGTCGAGCAGTCCGGCTTCTACTTCAACACCGCCGCCGTGATCGACGCCGACGGCACGTACCTCGGCAAGTACCGCAAGCACCACATCCCGCAGGTGAAGGGCTTCTGGGAGAAGTACTACTTCAAGCCGGGGAACCTGGGCTGGCCGGTCTTCGAGACCGCGGTCGGCCGGATCGGCGTGTACATCTGCTACGACCGCCACTTCCCGGAAGGCTGGCGGCAGTTGGGCCTGAACGGCGCGCAGCTGGTCTACAACCCGTCGGCCACCTCACGCGGTCTGTCCGCCTACCTGTGGCAGCTGGAGCAGCCCGCGGCCGCCGTCGCCAACGAGTACTTCGTGGCCGCCATCAACCGCGTCGGCGTCGAGAGTTACGGCGACAACGACTTCTACGGCACCTCCTACTTCGTCGACCCGCGCGGCCAGCTCGTCGGCGACGCGGCCAGCGACAAGGCCGAGGAACTCCTCGTCCGCGACCTGGACTTCGACCTCATCGACGAGGTCCGGCAGCAGTGGGCGTTCTACCGCGACCGCCGCCCCGACGCGTACGACGGACTCGTCCAGCCGTGACGTAGCGAGACAGTGAAGCGAACCCGCCCGAGCCGTGATCGACGAAGGGACGCCGCACCCGTGAACAACACCTCCCTGCACGCCCGCCACCGCGCCGTTCTCCCCGACTGGCTGGCCCTGTACTACGCCGACCCGATCGAGCTGACACACGGCGAGGGCCGCCACGTGTGGGACGCCGACGGGAAGAAGTACCTCGACTTCTTCGGCGGCATCCTCACCACGATGACCGCGCACGCGCTGCCGGAAGTCACGAAAGCGGTGGCCGAACAGGCCTCCCGGATCATCCACTCCTCGACCCTGTACCTGAACCGTCCGATGGTCGAACTCGCCGAGCGCGTCGCCCAGTTGTCGGGCATCCCGGACGCCCGCGTCTTCTTCACGACGTCCGGGACCGAGGCCAACGACACGGCGCTGCTGCTCGCCACCGCGTACCGCCGCTCGAACCAGATCCTGGCGATGCGCAACAGCTACCACGGCCGCTCGTTCGCGGCCGTCGGCATCACCGGCAACCAGGGCTGGTCGCCGACCAGCCTGTCCCCGCTCCAGACGCTCTACGTCCATGGCGGTGTCCGCGGCCGGGGACCGTACGCGCACCTGAGCGACGCCGAGTTCACCGAGGCCTGCGTCGCCGACCTGCGCGACATGCTCGGCCAGACGCGCGGTGACGTGGCGGCGCTGATCGCCGAGCCGATCCAGGGGGTCGGCGGCTTCACGTCGCCGCCCGACGGTCTGTACGCGCGCTTCCGCGAGGTCCTCAGGGAGCACGGCATCCTGTGGATCTCGGACGAGGTGCAGACCGGCTGGGGCCGCACCGGTGACCACTTCTGGGGCTGGCAGGCGCACGGCCGGTCGGGCCCGCCGGACATCCTCACCTTCGCCAAGGGCATCGGCAACGGCATGTCGATCGGCGGGGTGGTGGCGCGGGCCGACGTCATGAACACCCTTGACGCCAACTCCATCTCGACGTTCGGCGGCTCCCCGGTCACGATGGCCGCGGGCCTCGCCAACCTCTCCTACCTCCTGGAACACGACCTCCAGGGCAACGCCCGCCGTGTCGGCGGCCTCCTCATCGAGCGTCTGCGCGCCATCGCGGCGACCACTCCCGTCGTGCGCGAGGTGCGCGGCCGGGGCCTGATGATCGGCGTGGAACTGGACGACCCGACGCGCACGGTCGCGGGCGCGGTCCTCGAGGCGTGCCGCGAGGCGGGCCTCCTGATCGGCAAGGGCGGCGGCCACGACACCAGCGTCCTGCGCATCGCCCCGCCCCTGTCCCTGACGGTGGCGGAGGCGGAGGAGGGCGCGGCGATCCTGGAGGGGGCGCTGCGGGACGTGTCATAGGGCCGAGGGGATGGGCCCCGTAAGGGGCGCGGGGCTGTATTCAGCATGCGGCTCCGCCGCGTGAGCGCGAGCAACCGCGACGTACGCGCACACGGCCGACAAGAGAAGCCCCCAAGGCGAGGAGCCGAGCAACAAGGAGGGAGGCGGCCCGATGGCCACCGCCACCGAACACGCCCTGTCCGTACGGCAGATACTCGCCCTGGAACGCATCGCGGCCGGCGAACCGGAGGTGGTCGCGGCGGCCGACCACCTCGACCGCCCCGTCCGCTGGGTCCACGTGGCGGAGGCCGCGGACGTCGGCGTCATGCTCACCGGCGGCGAGATGATCCTCACCACGGGCGTCCTGCTCGCGGGCGACGCACACACCCGGACCGAGTACATCAAGTCCCTGCACCGCGCGGAGGCCGCGGCCCTCGTCCTCGGCCTGGGCCGCGCCTTCCCCGCCCCGCCGGAGGACATGCGCAGGGCGGCCGAGCGCTACGGCCTGCCCATGGTGGTCCTGCACCGCCCCTTCCCCTTCGCCGAGCTGACGGAGGAGGTCCAATCCCGCCTGGTACGGAGGAAGTTCGCGGCCGTCAGCCTCTCCGAGGGCATCCGTACGGCCCTCACCGCACTGATCACGGCGGGCGCCCCGCTCCAGGCCCTCCTCGACGAGGTCGCCGCGCACAGCGCCTGCCCGGTGATCGTCACGAACCTCGCCCACCGTGTGCTGGCCACGGCCGGCGAACGCCCCGCCGTGGACGACGTCCTGCGCGACTGGGACCGCATCGCCCGGCAGCCGGGCGGCGTCGACGGCGAGGGCTGGCTCCGCGCCGACCTCGGCGGGCGCGGCGAACGCTGGGGCTCGGTCGTCCTGTGCGGCTACCGCGGCGACGGCTCCTCCGGCCGGCTGCTCGCCGACCGGGCCGCCGAGGCCCTCGTCCTGCACCGCCTGCTCGCCGGCTCCGCGGCCACCACCTGGGAGGAGCAGTCGGCGCGGTGCCTGCTCGCGGACCTGGTCTCCGGCGCCGTCCCGGCCCGCCAACTCCTGCCCCGCGCACGGGCGGCGGGCCTCCCCGTCAACCGCCGCACCTTCGTCCCCCTCGTCGTCCGCGACGGCGACGCCGCCCAACTGGAGCGCGTACTGCGGCTGTTGGGCATGCCCTCGCTGGTCGCCGAGATCGCCGAGGGCGCCACCGCGGTCCTGCTCAGCCTCGCCCGCGACCAGGCGACCGAGCCCCTCGCCGTCCACTTCGCGGCCCGTCTGCGCGCCGAGACCGGCGCTCCCGCCGTGGTCGCCGCCGGGCCCGCCTGCACCGGCTGGGAGGACGTGCCGGCGGGACTCCAGGAGGCGCTGCACGTGGCCGACGCGGTCGCCGGGGCCCCGCCCGACCTGCCGCCGGTGGTCCGCCTCCGTGACGTACGCCTGCGCGGACTGATGCGACTGCTCCGCGACGACCCGCGCGTCCTGTCCTTCGCCGAGCGGGAGTTGGACGGTCTGCTGTACGCGGACGACGCCGACGCGCTCCTGCCGGTCCTGCGCACGTACCTCGCGACCGGCCGCAACAAGTCCCGCACCGCCCAGATCGAGCACATGAGCCGCCCCGCCCTCTACCGACGCCTCGAAGTCATCGAGACCCTCCTCGGCATCGACCTCGACGACTTCGAGCAGGCCGCGTCCGTGCACATCGCCCTGCTCGCCCACGACGCGCAGCACGGGGCGTGACACGGTGACACGGCATCCGCCCCCGGACGTGACACGGTGCAACTCGGCGGCGTGGGAACGGCTTCCTATCGTCGTGGGCACACCGAGCACCCCGACCGTCCGGAGGTCCAGATGAGCCCCGTGATCCGCGCCGCGATCTTCCAGACCGCATGGACCGGCGACAAGGAATCCATGATCAAGGTGCACGAACAGGCCGTTCGTGACGCCGCCGCACAGGGCGCTCAAGTCCTCTGCTTCCAGGAGCTGTTCTACGGCCCGTACTTCTGCCAGGTTCAGGACCCCGCGTTCTACGAGTACGCCGAGGCCGTCCCCGACGGGCCCATCGTGCGGCGCTTCCAGGACCTGGCCCGCGAGCACGGCATCGTCCTCGTCCTGCCCATGTACGAGGAGGAGCAGCCGGGCGTCCTCTACAACACGGCCGCGGTCATCGACGCCGACGGCACCTACCTCGGCAAGTACCGCAAGACCCACATCCCGCAGGTGAAGGGCTTCTGGGAGAAGTTCTACTTCCGCCCGGGCAACAGCGGCTGGCCCGTCTTCGACACCGCCGTCGGCAAGATCGGTGTCTACATCTGCTACGACCGCCACTTCCCCGAGGGCTGGCGCGCGCTCGGCCTCGAAGGCGCCCAGATCGTCTTCAACCCGTCGGCCACCTCGCGCGGCCTGTCCCGCTACCTGTGGCAGCTGGAACAGCCGGCCGCCGCCGTCGCCAACGAGTACTTCGTCGGCGCCATCAACCGCGTCGGCGTCGAGAGTTACGGCGACAACGACTTCTACGGCACGTCCTACTTCGTCGACCCCGAGGGGCGGTTCGTCGGCGAGGTCGCCGACGACAAGGCGTCCGAACTCGTCGTCCGCGACCTCGACATTGCCAAGCTGCGCGAGGTCCGCGACCGCTGGCAGTTCTACCGCGACCGCGCCCCGCAGGCGTACGAGCCCCTGACCCGCCCGTAGCACCCGTACGCACGTACCTGGAGGAGAGCATGAGCGCCGTCCGTACCGTCATCCGCGGTGGTCTCGTCGTCACCGCCGCCGACGAGATGCACGCCGACGTCCTCGTCGAGGACGGCCGCGTCGTGGCCCTCGCGGCCAGCGGCAGCGACACCGCCGCGTCCTGGACGGACGCGCGCACCATCGACGCGAGTCAGAAGTACGTCATCCCGGGCGGCGTCGACGCGCACACCCACATGGAGATGCCGTTCGGCGGCACGTACGCCGCGGACACCTTCGAGACGGGGACGCGGGCCGCCGCCTGGGGCGGCACCACCACGATCGTGGACTTCGCGATCCAGTCCGTGGGCCGCAGTCTGCGCGAGGGCCTCGACGCCTGGTACGCCAAGGCGGACGGGCAGTGCGCCGTCGACTACGGCTTCCACATGATCGTCTCGGACGTGAACGAGGACACCCTGAAGGAGATGGATCTGCTGGTGGGGGAGGGCGTCACCTCTTTCAAGCAGTTCATGGCCTACCCGGGCGTCTTCTACTCCGACGACGGCCAGATCCTGCGTGCCATGCAGCGCGCCGGTGAGAACGGCGGCCTGATCATGATGCACGCCGAGAACGGCATCGCGATCGACGTCCTCGTCGAGCAGGCCCTCGCCCGCGGCGAGACCGACCCGCGCCACCACGGCGAGGTCAGGAAGGCCCTCCTGGAGGCCGAGGCGACCCACCGCGCGATCAAGCTCGCGCAGGTGGCCGGGGCGCCGCTGTACGTCGTCCACGTGTCGGCGCAGGAGGCGGTCGCGGAGCTGGCGCGCGCCCGCGACGAGGGTCTGAACGTCTTCGGCGAGACCTGCCCGCAGTACCTGTTCCTGTCCACGGACAACCTCGCCGAGCCGGACTTCGAGGGCGCCAAGTACGTGTGCTCGACGCCGCTTCGCCCCAAGGACCATCAGGCGGCGCTCTGGCGCGGCCTGCGCACCAACGACCTCCAGGTGGTCTCCACCGACCACTGCCCGTTCTGCTTCGTCGGCCAGAAGGAGCTGGGCCGCGGCGACTTCTCCAAGATCCCCAACGGCATGCCGGGCGTCGAGAACCGCATGGACCTGCTGCACCAGGCGGTCGTCGACGGCCACCTCTCGCGCCGCCGCTGGATCGAGATCGCCTGCGCGACCCCGGCCAGGATGTTCGGCCTGTACCCCAAGAAGGGCACGATCGCGCCCGGCGCGGACGCGGACATCGTGATCTACGACCCGCACGCCGAGCAGACGGTCAGCGCCGAGACGCACCACATGAACGTCGACTACTCCGCGTACGAGGGCAAGCGCCTGACCGGCCGGGTGGAGTCGGTCCTCTCGCGCGGTGAACTCGTCATCACGAACCGGGAGTTCACGGGCCGCGCCGGCCACGGCACGTACACCCCGCGCTCCACCTGTCAGTACCTGAACTGAGCAAGTGAGGGAACACATCATGGACTTCGGACTCGTCCTGCAGACCGACCCGCCGGCTTCCGGGGTCGTGGAGTTGATGAAGCGCGCGGAGGGCGCCGGGTTCACACACGGGTGGACCTTCGACTCGTGCGTCCTGTGGCAGGAGCCGTTCGTCATCTACAGCCGGATCCTCGCCGAGACCGAGCGGCTGATCGTCGGCCCGATGGTGACGAACCCGGGCACCCGGACCTGGGAGGTCACCGCCTCGACCTTCGCGACGCTGAACGACATGTACGGCAACCGCACCGTGTGCGGCATCGGGCGCGGCGACTCCGCGATGCGGGTGGCCGGGCGCACGCCGAACACCCTCGCCCGGATCAGCGGCGCCATGAAGGTGATCCGCGCGCTGGCGCGGGGCGACGAGGCCGACCTCGGCGGCGGGGCCGTCGTGCGGTTCCCGTGGGTGCGCGAGGGCGCCGAACTCCCCGTGTGGATGGCCGCGTACGGGCCGAAGGCGCTGAAGATGACGGGCGAGGAGGCCGACGGCTTCATCCTGCAGCTCGCCGATCCGTTCCTGACCCGGTGGATGGTGCAGGCGGTGCGGGACGCGGCGGTGGCGGCGGGCCGGGACCCGTCGGCGGTGAAGATCTGTGTCGCCGCGCCGGCGTACGTCACGGAGGACGACTCGCCGCAGGCCCTCGCCCACGCGCGCGAGCAGTGCCGCTGGTTCGGCGGCATGGTCGGCAACCACGTGGCGGACCTGGTGTCCAAGTACGGGGCGCACTCCGACATGGTCCCGGAGGAGCTGACGGAGTACATCAAGTCCCGCGAGGGCTACGACTACGCGCACCACGGCCGCTCCGGCAACCCGGACACCAAGTTCGTGCCGGACGAGATCGTCGACCGGTTCTGTCTCATCGGCCCGCCCTCCGCGCACATCGAAAAGCTGCGCGCGCTCAGGGAGTTGGGCGTGGACCAGTTCGCGGTGTACGCGATGCACGACGCGAAGGAATCGGTGATCGAGCGGTACGGCCGGGAGGTGATCCCGGTGGTGAACGCATGATCCCCGGCTTAGCAATTCCCGCACGGCACAAGGAAGTTCACGGCACCCGCATGCCCGCACAGTTCCCCCGCCCCCCTCCCCGTCCGTCCTGAACCCGTCCTGAAGGGACCGCGCATGACCGACACCGCGCCACCACCGTCGTCCGCCCCGGCCGTCGAACTGACCGCCGACGCCTACCCGGCGGGCAGCCGCTACGCCAACGACGACCTGCGGCCCGTGCCGCTCGCCGAGCGCCGCTGGACCACGTACAACTTCGTGGCGCTGTGGATCGGCATGGCCCACTGCATCCCGTCCTGGACGCTGGCCTCGGGCCTGGTGGCGCTCGGCATGGACTGGAAGCAGGCGGTGCTGACCATCGGCCTCGCGAACGTGATCGTGCTGCTGCCGATGCTGCTGACCGGGCACGCGGGACCGAAGTACGGCATACCCTTCCCGGTCCTGGCGCGGGCCAGCTTCGGGGTGCGGGGCGCGAACCTGCCGGCCATGGTGCGGGCGGCGGTGGCCTGCTGCTGGTTCGGCATCCAGACGTGGATCGGCGGCCAGGGCATCTTCGTACTCCTGGGCAAGATCTTCGGCGGCTGGGCCGACGCCGGGCAGATCGGCGGCTACCCCTGGACCCTCTGGCTCTGCTTCGTCATCTTCTGGGTGCTCGAACTCGCCATCATCTACCGGGGGATGGACACCCTGCGCCGCTTCGAGAACTGGGCGGCGCCGTTCGTCCTCGTCGGCGCGGTGGTGCTGCTCGTGTGGATCGCGAACAAGGCGGGCGGGTTCGGGCCGCTGCTGCACGAGCCGTCGAAGGTCGGCTGGGGCCCGGACTTCTGGAAGGTCTTCTTCCCGGGCCTGATGGGCATGATCGGTTTCTGGTCGACCCTGTCGCTGAACATCCCCGACTTCACGCGCTTCGGGAAGGGGCAGAAGGCGCAGGTCTGGGGGCAAACGCTCGGTTTGCCTACAACCATGACCTTGTTCGCGCTCATGTCGGTGCTGGTGACGGCCGGTTCGGAGAGGGTGTACGGCGCGGCGATCTGGGACCCGGTCGCGCTGGCCGGCAAGACCGACAACGTCTTCGGGCTGCTGTTCGCCCTCATCACGGTCTTCGTCGCGACGATTTCGGTGAATATCGCCGCGAATGTCGTCTCACCCGCGTACGACCTCGCCAACCTCGCCCCGAAGATCATCAACTTCAGGACGGGCGCGATCATCACGGGCGTCGTCGGTGTGCTGGTCATGCCGTGGAAGCTGACGTCCACTCCCGAGCTGTACATCTTCACCTGGCTGGGCGTCGTGGGCGGGCTGCTCGGCACGGTGGCCGGAATCCTGATCGCCGACTACTGGATCATCCGCCGGACCGTGCTGCACCTCGCCGACCTGTACCTGGAGGGCGGCCGCTACTGGTACTCGGGCGGCTGGAACTGGCGGGCCGTCACCGCGTTCGCCGTGGGTGGGGTGCTGGCCGTCGGCGGCTCGTACTCGACGCTCGACGCGAAGGGGAACAAGGCGGGGCCGTTCCCTGTCGACGGCATCATCCCGTTCCTCAAGCCGCTCGCGGACTACGGGTGGGCCGTAGGGCTCGGGGCGTCGTTGCTCGTCTACGTGGCGCTGATGGCCGGGAGTGGACAGCGGGCCCGCGTGTGACCTGAAACACCTGGGGCGGCCTCCCGTCGCGTCGCGCTCGAACGCGGCGGGAGGCCGCCCTTCGCTGTGCGTGGCAGGTCAAAGCCCCTGCACAGCAGCCGACTTGGTGGGACCAAGAGGCCCGGGACTGCGGGTCCGGTCTCCCGCGCCGAACGCGGACCGTCGGTGCCTTCCCGGGCCCGCCGGATCGCCGGGAGTCCGATATGCGAGATCGCCGTCTCGACTTTTGTTGACTTCCCTCGAGCGCTGAGACATATTCCTCGTCATGTCACGCAGTCCCGTCATCGCCGAGCAAGCCGCCATAGAGCTGGCTCTCATCGGCGTGACCAGGCACTGCGTATCCGACGATCACTGTTGCTGACGCCTTCGCGAGCGCGCGAACCTCCCCTCGCAGGCATGTCGGCATCTCGTATTCCGGTCGGTGGTCTCACCATCCGGCCGTGACCTCTGTGGCCGCCGCCTGCCCGCACCCCCTCCGCACCTGTGTGCACCCCTCCGCAAGCAGCACCCCCGAAAGGTCACCTTCCGATGCGTCAACCGTCCGTCATATCGCGTCGCCTGACAGCGGCCCTGGCCGTCTCCGTCGTTGCCGTGGGCGCCGCCGCGTGCGGTCCCCAGGACAGCGACAAGGGGAGCGGCAACGGCGCCGCGGGTGCGCCCAAGAAGGGCGGCACGCTCAGCGTCCTCAACGCCCAGCCGCAGGAGGACTTCGACCCCGCGCGGCTCTACACCTCCGGCGGCGGCAACGTCCCCTCCCTCGTCTTCCGTACGCTCACCACGCGCAACCGCGAGGACGGCGCGGCCGGTGCGAAGGTCGTGCCCGACCTGGCGACCGACCTGGGCACGCCCAGCAAGAACGCCACGGTGTGGACGTACCACCTGAAGGACGGCCTCAAGTACGAGGACGGCTCGACGATCACCAGCGCCGACATCAAGTACGGCATCGAGAGATCGTTCGCCGGTGAGCTGTCCGGCGGCGCGCCGTACCTGCGGGACTGGCTGATCGGCGGCGCCGACTACGAGGGCCCGTACAAGGACAAGAAGGGCCTCGACTCGATCGAGACGCCCGACGCGAAGACGATCGTCTTCCACCTGAACAAGGCCGAGGGCGACTTCCCCTACCTGGCCACGCAGACGCAGACCACCCCGGTGCCCAAGGCCAAGGACACCGGCACCAAGTACGAGGAGCACCCGGTCTCCTCGGGCCCGTACAAGGTCGTCAAGAACGAGGGCGACGGCGAGCGTCTCGTCCTGGAGCGCAATAAGTACTGGTCGGCCGCCACCGACAAGGAGCGCAAGGCCTACCCCGACAAGATCGACGTCCGCTCCGGTCTCGACTCCGCCGTCATCAACCAGCGGCTCTCCGCCTCGCGCGGCGCCGACGCCGCCGCCGTCACCACCGACACCAACCTCGGCCCGGCCGAACTCGCCAAGGTCAGCGGCGACAAGGACCTCGCGGCCCGGGTCGGCACCGGCCACTTCGGCTACACGAACTACATCGCCTTCAACCCGAAGGTGAAGCCGTTCGACAACCCGAAGGTGCGCCAGGCCATCTCGTACGCGATCGACCGGTCGTCCGTCGTCAACGCGGCCGGCGGTTCGTCGCTCGCCGAGCCCGCCACCACGTTCCTGCCCGACCAGTCGTCCTTCGGGTACCAGGCCTACGACCACTTCCCGGCCGGGAAGAACGGCAACGCCGCCAAGGCCAAGCAGCTGCTGAAGGAGGCCGGTTACGCCAAGGGCCTGACCGTCACCCTCACGCACAACAACGCCAAGAACTTCGCCACCAGCCCGGAGATCGCCACCGCGATCCAGGAGGCGCTGAAGAAGGCCGGCATCACCGTCAAGCTCCAGGGCCTGGAGGACAACGACTACTCCGACACCATCTACAACGTGAAGAAGGAGCCCGGCTTCTTCCTCAGCGCGTGGGGTGCGGACTGGCCGTCGGGCGGCCCGTTCTTCGCGCCGATCTTCGACGGACGGCAGATCGTGAAGTCCGGCTACAACTTCAACTCGGCCCAGCTGAACGACTCCTCGGTCAACAAGGAGATCGACGAGATCAACAAGCTGACCGACCTGAAGGCCGCCGCCCAGCGCTGGGGCGCGCTCGACAAGAAGGTCGGTGAGCAGGCGCTGACCGTGCCGCTGTTCCACCCGGTCTACAAGCGCCTGTACGGCTCGGCCGTCAAGAACGTCGTCATCAGCGACTGGACCGGCGTCCTCGACATCTCGCAGGTCGCGGTCAAGTAGTCATGGCTGAAGCTCTCCTCGTGGAAGCGGCCGAGGAGGCGGGGGCGGTCGAGGCCGCCCCCGCCTCCGGGGGCCGCCCCTTCTGGCGGCGGCTCCGCGCCCGCCGCTCCACCCTCGTCGCCGCCGTGATCGTCGGCCTGCTCGTCGTCGTCGCGCTCGCCGCGCCGCTGCTCAGCGCCATCGAGGGGCAGGACCCGACCACGTACCACGCCTCACTCGTCGACTCCGCCACCGGCGGTGTGCCGCTCGGCTCGTTCGGCGGGATCAGCGGGCAGCACTGGCTCGGCGTCGAACCCCTCACCGGGCGCGACCTGTTCGCCCGCGTCGTGTACGGGGCCCGGGTCTCGCTGGGCGTCGCGCTCGCCGCCACCGTGCTGCAGGTCGTCATCGGCACCGGCGTCGGCCTCGCGGCCGGGCTCGGCAACCGGTACGTCGACCAGGCGCTCAGCCGCGTCACCGACGTCGTCGTCGCCCTGCCCGTCATGGTCATCGCGCTCGGCGCGCTCGCCGTCGTGCCCGCCGGCTTCCCGCGCCCGGTCCTCATCGCCGTGGTCGTCGGTCTCATCGGCTGGTCCGGCATCTCGAAGATCGTGCGGGCCCAGACGCTGTCCCTGAAGTCGCGCGACCACGTCGCCGCCGCCCGGCTCAGCGGCTGGAACTCCTGGCAGATCGCCAAGCGCGAACTGCTGCCCGCGCTCGCCGCGCCCGTCATCACGTACGCGGTCCTGCTCTTCCCGGCGAACATCGTCGTCGAGGCGGCCCTGTCGTTCCTCGGCGTCGGCATCAAGCCGCCCACCCCGTCGTGGGGACAGATGCTCAGTGACGCCGACACCTGGTACCAGGCGGCGCCCACCTATCTGCTGATCCCGGCCCTGCTGCTGTTCGTCACCGTGCTCGCGCTGACCGTCCTCGGCGAGGGCGTGCGCACCGCGCTCGACCCGCGCGCCGAGTCCCGGCTGCGGATCGGCACCGGCCGCAAGAAGGAACAGAAGAAGGAACAGAAGAAGGAGGCGGGCGCATGACCGGCTTCCTGCTCCGGCGGCTGGCGGGAGCGGTGTTCGTGCTCTTCGCGCTGAGCGTCGTCGTCTACGCCGCCTTCTACGTCGCCCCGGGCAACGTCGCGCAGATCGCCTGCGGTCCGCGCTGCTCGCCCGCCCAGGTCGCCCAGGTCAGCGAGCAGCTGCACCTCGGCGACCCGCTGTACCTCCAGTACGCGCACTTCGTCGAGGCGCTCTTCGCAGGCCGCGACTACTCGACCGGCACCACCGTGCAGCACTGCTCGGCGCCCTGCCTCGGCCTCTCCTACCAGAGCGACCAGCAGGTCACCCAGCTGATCCTGTCCAAGCTCCCGGCCACCGCATCGCTCGTTCTCGGCGGCGCCGTGCTGTGGATCCTGCTCGGCGTCGGCACCGGCATCCTCTCGGTGTGGCGGCGCGGCCGGCCCACCGAGCGGATCCTCACCTGGATCACGCTGGCCGGCATGGCCACCCCGGTCTTCGTCATCGGTCTGCTGCTCATCATCGTGCTCGTCACGGCGCTGCAGATCCTGCCGTTCCCGGACTACGTGCCGCTCACCGACGATCCCGAACAGTGGGCCTGGAACCTGCTGCTGCCGTGGATCTCCCTCGCCCTGGTCTCCGCCGCCCCGTACGCCCGCATGACCCGCGCGTCGATGCTGGAGACCCTCGCCGAGGACCATGTGCGCACCTTCCGCGCGTACGGGGTCAGTGAGCGGACGCTGGTGCGCCGGCACGCGCTGCGCGGGGCGCTCGCCCCGGTGATCGCGCTCGGCGCGCTCGACGTCGGCGCGATGTTCGGCGGCGCCGTCCTCACCGAGTCCCTCTTCGGGATCCCGGGGATCTGCCGCGAACTCGTCGAAGCCGTCAAGAACGTGGACCTTCCGGTCGTCGTCGGTCTGGTGCTCGTCACCGGATTCTTCGTCGTCCTCGCCAACGCCGTCGCGGACGTCCTCCAGGCGCTGGCCGACCGACGGGTGGTGCTCGCATGAGCCTGGTGGAAGTCACCGATCTGTCCATCTCCTTCGGCGACGTACGGGCGGTGGACAAGCTGTCGTTCACCCTCGAACCCGGCGCCGCGCTCGGTGTCGTCGGCGAGTCCGGATCCGGCAAGAGCGCCTCCGCGTACGCCCTGCTCGGCCTGCACCGGGGGACCGGCGCCCAGGTCTCCGGCTCGGTCCGGGTCGCCGGGGTGGACGTCAACGCCGCCGACGACAAGGAGCTGCGGGCCCTGCGGGGCGCCAAGGCCGCGATGGTCTTCCAGGACCCGCTGTCCTCGCTCGACCCGTACTACGCGGTCGGCGACCAGATCGCCCAGGTGTACCGGGTCCACCACAAGGTCTCCCGGCGGGCGGCGCGAGCCCGCGCCGTCGAGGTCCTCGACCGGGTCCGCATCCCGGACGCGGCCCGCCGCTCCCGGTCCAGGCCGCACGAGTTCTCCGGCGGCATGCGGCAGCGGGCCCTGATCGCGATGGCCCTGGCCTGCGAACCCCAGCTCCTCATCGCCGACGAGCCGACCACCGCCCTGGACGTCACCGTGCAGGCCCAGATCCTGGACCTGCTGCACCAGCTGCGCAGCGAGACGGGCATGGGCCTGCTCCTGGTCACCCACGACGTGGGCGTCGCCGCCGAGTCGGTCGACGACGTGCTGGTCATGCAGAACGGGCGGGCGGTCGAACGCGGACCGGTCCGCGAGGTGCTCGCCGCCCCGAGCGAGCCCTACACCCGGGCCCTGCTGGCGGCGGTGCCGCGGATCCCGGACGGTCCCGGGCCGAAGGACGAGCAGACGCCTCCCGACCAGCAGGCCGCCGAGCACGCCCCGCTCGTCGAGGCCACCGGCATCCGGCAGGTGTTCGGCAGGGGCAGGACCGCGCAGGCCGCCGTCGACGACGTCTCGATCACCGTCCACCGGGGCGAGACGCTCGGCATCGTCGGCGAGAGCGGCAGCGGCAAGACCACCCTCGGCCGGATCCTCGTCGGCCTGCTGGAGCCCACCTCCGGCGACCTCACCCGCCGGGCCACGGTCCAGATGGTCTTCCAGGACCCTGTCTCCTCGCTCAACCCGCGCCGCTCGATCGGCGAGTCGGTCGCCGACCCGCTGCGCGCGGCCGGGCGGCTCGACGACCCGGCGATCCGGGCCCGGGTGGGCGACCTGCTGACACGGGTCGGCCTCGACCCGGCCCACTACGACCGCTACCCGCACGAGTTCAGCGGCGGCCAGCGCCAGCGCGTCGGCATCGCCAGGGCCCTCGCCGCCGAGCCGGACCTCATCGTCTGCGACGAGGCCGTCTCCGCCCTCGATGTGACGACACAGGCCCAAGTCACGGCGCTGCTCGCCGAGTTGCAGCGGGAGCTCGGCCTCTCCCTCGTCTTCATCGCGCACGACCTCGCCGTCGTACGACAGGTCAGCGACCGGGTCGTCGTGATGCGCCGGGGACGGATCGTGGAGGAGGGACCCGTGGAGCGGGTGTACGCCGATCCGCAGGACCCGTACACCAAGGCACTGCTCGCGGCCGTCCCCGCGCTCGACCCCGAGCGGGCGGCGCGGCGGCGCGCGGAGCGGGCGGAGCTGGCGGCGGTGTGACGCGATGCCGATGCCCCGCCTTGTGGCGCGCCCGCTTCATGCGACGCGCCCGCTTCATGTGGCGCGCCCGCCTCATGTGACGTACGTGTAAAGGGAGTTGTCCGTCCGGACAGTATCGTCCGGCGGGCCTCTGCCGAGCGGACAAGCGGGACGCGTGACGGTCCGACCTAGGTTTCAGCCACTGAACCCGGGGAGGACCTCATGCTTGGCTCCAGCACGTCCCGCACCAGGCTTTTCGCACTGACCGCACCCCTGCTCGCCTGTTCCCTCGTCGCCTGCGGTTCCCGCGACGAGGGCGACAGCGCGGGCGACGACAGCTCCACCACTGTCACCATCGGCTTCGACGCCCCGCTCTCCAAGGACCTCGCAGCCGTCGGCCTCGGCATGCGCAACTCCGCCGAACTGGCCGTGAAGAAGGCCAACAAGGACAAGCTCGTCCCCGGCGTCACCTTCAGACTCCAGGCCAAGGACGACCAGGCCACCCCGAACATCGGCCAGCAGAACGCCGCCGCGTTCGTCGCCGCCAAGGACGTCGTGGGCGTCGTCGGCGCCTACAACTCCTCCGTCTCCGCCGCCATGCAGTCCACCCTGCACGACGCGGGCATGGTGCAGGTCTCCGGCGCGAACACGGCCGCCACCCTCACCATGGGCGCCGACTACAAGGACAACCCGAAGCGCGAGTACGACAACTACTTCCGCACCATCTCCACCGACGCCGTCGCGGCGCCCGTCATGGCCGAGTACTTCTACAAGGACCTCAAGGTCAAGAAGATCGCCATGGTCGACGACAAGAAGACCTACGGCACCGGCATCGTCGACAACTTCACCGAGGCGTACGAGAAGCTCGGCGGCAAGGTCGCCATCCACCAGTCGGTCAACCCCGACGAGTCCGACTACGCGGCCGTCGTGAACTCCGTCAAGTCCTCAGGCGCGCAAGGGGTGTTCTACGGCGGCGAGTACCCGCAGGCGGCCTCGCTGAAGAAGCAGCTCGTCGCCGCCGGGTTCGACGCGCCGATGGGCGGCGGCGACGCCGTCAAGGACGACCAACTCGTCGCCATCGCGGGCAAGACCGCCGCCGACGGCACCTGCGCACACTCCGACGGCGCCCCCATCGACTCCCTCGACTCCGCGAAGTCGTTCGTCGCCGACTACAAGGCGGCCGGCTACCGGCAGCCCTACGGCGTCTTCGGCGCGTACGTCTACGACGCCACGACCGCGCTGATGAAGGCCGTCGGCACCGCCGTCGAGGCGAACGGCGGCAAGGCCGACGACGTCACCCAGCTGCGCCCGAAGGTCGTCGAGGCGATGGCGAAGGTCTCCTTCGACGGCGCCACCGGCAAGGTCGGCTTCGACACGTACGGCGACAGCGTCAACCAGGTCATCTCCGTCAACTGCGTGAAGAGCGGCGCCTGGAAGGACGGCGTCAAGGTGGTCACCGTCAAGTGAGCACGACGGACTTCCTCCAGCTCCTCACCGACGGACTCGTCCTCGGCGCCATGTACGGCCTCATCGCCGTCGGCTACACGATGGTCTACGGCATCCTCCAGATCATCAACTTCGCCCACGGCGAGATCTTCATGCTCGGCGGGTTCGGCGCCCTCTTCGTCTACGCGTGGGTGCCGGGCCTGCACCAGGTCAACCTCTGGGTGGCGCTGCCCGTACTGCTGCTCGCCGCGGTCCTGGTCTCCGTGACCGCGGCGGTCGCCGCCGAACGGTTCGCCTACCGGCCGCTGCGCGGCGCGCCACGGCTCGCCCCGCTCATCACGGCCATCGGCCTCTCCCTCTTCCTCCAGCAGGTCGTGTTCAACTTCTTCACCCTGCCCGGCAAGGCCGTCGGCGTCACCGCCCCCGTCCCCTTCCCTCAACTCCCGGGCGCACCCATCCACTTGGGCGGGGTGACCGTCTCGTACGCGGCACTGCTCACCGTCGTCCTCGCGGGCGCGGCGATGGCCGGCCTGACCTGGTTCGTCGGGCGCACCCGCACCGGGCGCGCCATGCAGGCCACCGCCCAGGACCCGAAGACGGCCCGGCTCATGGGCATCGACACCGACCGGGTCATCGTCGTCGCCTTCGCCCTCGGCGCCGTCCTCGCCGCCGTCGCCTGCCTCACCCAGGGACTCAGGCTCGGCACCATCTCGTACAACATGGGCTTCATCGCGGGCCTCAAGGGCTTCACGGCGGCCGTGCTCGGAGGCATCGGGCACATCCAGGGCGCCATGCTGGGCGGCGTCGTGCTCGGTGTCGCCGAGTCCCTCGCCTCCGGGCTGCTGCCGCACCTGCCCGCCCTGCACACGTTCGGCGGCAGCGTCTGGAAGGACGTCTGGGCCTTCGTGATCCTCATCGTCGTGCTGCTGGTCAGACCGCAAGGGCTGCTCGGCGAACGCCTCGCCACGGACAGGGCGTGATCGGTATGGCTCCCCTGATCCCCGTACCGGTACGTATCGCCAGGCCCCTCACCGTCGCCGGGCTGCTGCTCACGCTCCTCTCACCGTTTCTGGCCTGGACGTGGACCAACCGGTTCCCCGGCAATCTGACCCTCACCGGCTACCCAGGAGGCAGTCAACTCGTCACTCTTGTCGCGGGGTTGCTCGCCGCGTACTTCACCGTCGCCGCGCTCGCCGTGCCCCGCCTCGCACCGTGCGGCGCCGTCCGCGCGCTGCGGGCCGCCGCCCTCGCCGCGCTCGCCTCGGCCTGGATCACGGTCGGCGCGATCGCGATCACCCTCGGGGGAGTGGTCAACGTCGAACCCGGCGGCCGGCTCGCCCTCCTCGCCACGGCCCTCCTCGCGGCCGGGGCGCACGCGCTGCCCGACGACACCGTCGACGATCCGGCGCCGGACGGCCGGCTGCCGCGCGTCCTCGAAGTCGCCCTGATCACCGTCGTGTTCCTCGCCGCCATGTACGTCCTCGCGTACGGGATCACGACCGGCTCCGCCGAGGAGTTCCTGGCCTTCCTGCCCGCCGCCGGGTTCGGCGCCCGCGCCCTGGTCGCGAGCGGGCTCCTGGCCCGGCTCAGCCGGATCAACGCCCGCAACCGCGTCGCCGTGTCCGTGGCCGCGCTCGCCGCCGCCCTCGCCTTCCCGTTCACCCAGGACGGCGACCAGTACACCGCCATCGCCGACAACATCCTCGTGTTCGCGGCGGTCGCGCTCGGCCTCAACATCGTGGTCGGTCTCGTCGGGCTCCTCGACCTCGGGTACGTCGCCTTCCTCGGCACCGGGGCGTACACCGCCGCCCTCGTCTCCGGCTCCACCTTCTCCACGCTGGACGTCGGGCCGTGGCCGTTCTGGGCGACCGCTTTGCTCGGCATGGGGGTCTCGCTCGTGGCCGGGCTCGTCATCGGCGCCCCCACGCTGCGGCTGCACGGCGACTACCTCGCCATCGTCACCCTCGGCTTCGGCGAGATCTTCCGGATCACCGTGAACAACCTCGACGGCACGTCGGGACCGGCCGTCACGAACGGGCCCAACGGCATCAACTCCGTGCCGAACCTGGAGATCCTCGGCTTCGACTTCGGGGAACCGCACGTGCTGTTCGGGGTCCCCTTCGGCCGGTTCGCCAACTACTACCAGCTGCTCCTCGCCGTCATCGCGGTCATCGTCTTCGTGTACGCGCGGGCCGGCGACTCCCGGATCGGACGGGCCTGGATCGCGCTGCGCGAGGACGAGAAGGCGGCCACCGCGATGGGCATCGAGGGCTTCCGCTACAAGCTGCTCGCCTTCGGCCTCGGCGCCTCGCTCGCCGGGCTCGCCGGCACGGTCATGGCCCATCTGCAGACCAACGCCGTCCCCGAGAACTACAAGTTCGCCGACACCGCCCCGCCCAACTCGGCGTTCCTGCTGGCCGCCGTCGTCCTCGGCGGCATGGGCACCATCTCGGGGCCGCTGGTCGGCGCGGCCCTGCTCTATCTCCTGCCCGCCAAGTTCGAGTTCTTCAGCCAGTACCAGATGATGCTGTTCGGCCTCGCCCTCATCCTGATGATGCGCTTCAGGCCCGAGGGGCTCGTGCCCGACCGCAAGCACCAGCTGGAGTTCCACGAAGACCCCCAGACCCAGATTGCGAAGACCCCGGCATGAGCCCAACTCCCCTGCTGGAGGCGCGCGGTGTCACCATGCGGTTCGGCGGCCTCACCGCCGTCGACCGCGTGGACCTCACCGTCGCCGAGGGCGAGATCGTCGGTCTGATCGGCCCCAACGGAGCCGGCAAGACCACCTTCTTCAACTGCCTCACCGGCCTGTACGTCCCCACCGACGGCGCCGTCCTGTTCGCGGGGACGGCGCTGCCGCCCCGGCCCGCGAAGGTGACCCGGGCCGGAGTGGCCCGCACCTTCCAGAACATCCGCCTGTTCGCCAACATGTCGGCCCTGGAGAACGTCATCGTGGGCCGCCACACCCGCACCCGCGCGGGCCTCCTCGCGGCGCTCGGCCGCGGCCCCCGCTATCGCCGCGAGGAACGTGAATCCCGTGAACGAGCAAGGGAGTTGCTGGACTTCGTGGGCCTCGCCGACCGCGAACGACAGCTCGCCCGCAACCTCTCCTACGGGGGCCAGCGCCGCCTGGAGATCGCCCGCGCCCTCGCCAGTGAACCCCGGCTGCTCCTGCTCGACGAGCCGACCGCCGGCATGAACCCCCAGGAGACCCGCGAGACCGAGGAGTTGGTGCACGCCGTGCGGGCACGCGGCGTCGCCGTCCTCGTCATCGAGCACGACATGCGGTTCATCATGAACCTGTGCGACCGCGTCGCGGTCCTGGTGCAGGGCGCCAAACTCGTCGAGGGCGCCCCCGGCGACGTACAGACCGACGAACGCGTCGTCGAGGCCTATCTCGGCGCACCCGACGACGAGGAGACGCCCGTATGAGCACGCTGCTGGAAGTCGACGAACTCCGCGTCGCCTACGGCAAGGTGGAGGCCGTGAAGGGCATCTCCTTCCGCGTCGACGAGGGGCAGGTCGTCACCCTCATCGGCACCAACGGCGCGGGCAAGACCACCACCCTGCACACCCTCAGCGGTCTGCTCGCCCCGGCCGCGGGCCGCATCCGGTTCGCCGGACGCGACCTCGACGGCATCCCGGCGCACCGGATCGTCGAGCTCGGGCTCGCCCACTCGCCCGAGGGGCGGCACATCTTCCCGCGGCTCACCGTCGAGGAGAACCTGCTGCTCGGCGCGTTCCTGCGCAAGGACGCGGACGGCATCGCCGACGACGCCGAACGCGCCTGCACGCTCTTCCCCCGGCTGCGGGAACGGCGCACCCAGGCCGCGGGCACCCTCTCCGGCGGTGAGCAGCAAATGCTCGCCATGGCACGGGCGTTGATGTGCCGGCCGAAGCTGCTCATGCTGGACGAGCCCTCCATGGGACTGTCCCCGATCATGATGAAGAAGATCATGGCGACCGTCGCCGAGCTCAAGGCCGGCGGCACCACGATCCTCCTCGTCGAGCAGAACGCCCGCGCGGCCCTCGCCCTCGCCGACCACGCCTACGTCATGGAGACGGGCCGCATCACCCTGTCCGGCAGCGGCCGCGAGCTGCTCGACGACGACAGCGTGCGCAAGGCGTATCTGGGGGAGGACTGATCCACTTCCTCCTGTCCGCCCGGGTGCCGGTTTCTCCTGCGACCTCGACGAGGTGTGAGCTATCGCTTGCGCCCGACCCCGCCGAACATCGCGACTTCGGCGGGGTCGCCGCCCGTGGGGTCGCCGGTGTCCTCCGGGCGCCAGCGTGAGCACGACACGACGCCCGGGTCCAGGAGTTCCAGGCCGTCGAAGAAGCGGGTGACCTGCTCGGGGGTGCGCTGGTTCAGGCGCGGGGTGCCGTTCGCGTTCCAGAACGCGACCGCCTCGTCGACGTCCGCCATGTCGGGGCGGGTGATCGTGTGCGAGAGCACCAGATGGCTGCCGGAGGGCAGGGCGTCCAGGAGACGGCGCACCAGGCCGTACGGGTCCTCGTCGTCGCCGATGAAGATGACCACGCCGAGCAGCATCAGCGCCACGGGCTGGGTGAAGTCCAGTGTCTTGGCGGCGAGTTCGAGGATGTGGTCGACGTCGCGCAGGTCGGCGTCGATGTAGTCGGTGCTGCCCTCGGCGGAGCTGGTGAGCAGCGCCTGGGCGTGCCGCAGCACCAGCGGGTCGTTGTCGACGTAGACGATCCGGGTCTTGGGAGCCACCCGCTGGGCGACCTCGTGCGTGTTGTTCGCCGTGGGCAGGCCGGTGCCGATGTCGAGGAACTGGCGTATGCCCACGTCGGCGGTGAGGTGGCGGACCGCGCGGCCCAGGAAGGCGCGGTCGGCCTGCGCGTAGTCGGAGATGCCCGGGTGGAGCTCGCGGATCTGCTGCCCCGCGGCCTCGTCGACGGGGTAGTTGTCCTTGCCGCCCAGCCAGTAGTTCCAGATCCGTGCCGTGTGCGGCCGGGTGGTGTCGATCCGGTGGGCGATGCTGTCCGGTTGCGCGTCGCTGCTCGTCACGGGGCCGTCCCTCTCCTGGCGTTCGGCGATCATGCTGCGTGGGGGATCACCCTAGCGGGCCCAAATCCCCTGCGGGGAGGGGGTGTTGCGGCAGGTCGGCTCGTGGTCCCGATGGAGAGGGCGGGACCGGGCCGGGTCAGCCCGCGGAGGTCAGTGCGCCCACCGCGTCCCCGGCCGCCTTCCGGGCGCCCTTGATCACGGTCTCGTTCGACGGCGCGCCCTTGGACTCGAAGTCGCTGCCGTTGTAGGTGACGGTCACCAGGATGTTGCCCTTGCGGACGGTCACCACGGACTCGCGGGTGTCCTGCTTGTCCTTCGTGGTGAGCTCGCTCGTGACACGGGCCTCGTCCCCGAGGCCTTTGAGCGCACTGGTCCGCGGGGCGCCGTCGCCCTCCTCGAACGACTGCTTCGCCAGCGCGTCGGAGTTCTTCACCTCGAAGCTCACGTCGAGCCAGCGGTAGTCGTACCCCTTCAGCGCGCTCCAGGAGCAGCCACGGCGAACCGATTCGTCGGTGGCCGAGAGCTCCTTGCCCGCCGTCTTCGCCCCCGGCACCAGCGAGGTGACCGTCTTGGACGCGACGGAACCGCAGGGCGCGGGCGGCTTCGCGTACGTCTTCGCCGCCACGCTCGCGCTGGGGCTCGACGGAGACGACGACGGGGCCGCCGCGTCGTTCTTGTCCTTGGCCGCGGGCTCGGCCATCGGGCCGGTGGACCAGGCCCAGCCCACGCAGGCGAGGACGGCGACCGGCAGGAGCCGGACGGTCAGGGTGACCGGGAGCGGGAGAGAACGCACGGCGGCCGCCCTTACGTCAGGTGGGGTGGGGGACGCCAGTGTCACATGACTTGCTGTGCGACCGATACCGCCACTTCTGTCACCTCGGCATCACACACCGGCATCGTCCCGGCGTACGGCCGTGACCAGCCACACGCCCGCGCGCGTCCGCACCCCGCGCGACGTCGCGTACGGACGGAGCGTGGACTCCAGCGCGGCGCGGGTCGCGGCGGGCACGCTCCGCTCCGGCGCCCGCGAGAGCAGGAAATCGACGGCGTCGGCGGGCGAATCACCCCAGTGGGTGTGGACGTCCACCGGGTTGACGGCGATGTGGGCGAACGAGCGGTGCAGCGCTGCATGGATCCGGTACGGCTCGGACAGCGACGCCATCGCGGTGTGCGCCGCGCGGTCGCCGGGGTCCGGGTCACCGCCGCCGCTCCGGGTGCCCTTAGCGAGGCGGCGGGCGAACAGGCCGAGCGCCGCACCCTCCTCCGCGTCCGGGCCCGGCCGGCGTGGGCAGACGAAGACGAGCCGGCCGCGTTCGCGCAGGGCCCGTGCCACGTTCGCGAACGCCGTCACGTGATCCTCGAAGAACATCACCCCGCCGCGGCTGATCGCCACATCGAAGCCGCCCGGCCGGAACGGGTACGCCTGGACGTCACCGAGCTCGAACGTGGCACCCGGCACGCGCTCGGCCGCGGTGCGCTCGCGAGCCCGGTCCACGAGCGGCGCCGAGATGTCGACGCCGACCGCGTGCCCCGGCGCCGCGAGCCGGGCCGCGGTGCGGGTGGTCGCGCCCGCCCCGCAGCCGATGTCGAGGACCCGGTCGCCCGGCCCGATGGCGGCGGCCGCGAACAGCGCCTCGTCGGCTTCGCCCAGCATCGCGTCGAAGCGCCGGTCCTGGGCGGCCCAGTGCCGGCCGAGCGGACCGTTCCAGGCGTGCGCCTGACGATGATTGACGGTGACGGAGAGGGTCATCGGGTCTCCAGACGGCCGAGGGAGGCGGGCAGGGCGGACTCGATCCGGTCGACGACGGCGAACGCCCCGTACGCGATCAGATGCACCAGGCAGTGGTCGGTGAACGGCGGCACGCGCCACGCGGCGACGTCCTCGTCCGTGATCCGGTACGGCGCGAGCGCGGCGAGGAGCGCGAGCCGCGCGCCGGGCCGCTCGGCGCGGTCCGGCAGCTCGGGCCAGACGGTGGGCGGATGCGTGCCGTCCCACCGCGCGACGGTCTCCTGTACGAGGCCCAGGTCGGCGTCGTCGAGAAGCCCGGCCCCCTTCGTGGCGGCGGCGCGCAGGGCGTCGTAGGCGGGCCCGACCGACGTGCCCGCAGCCCAGGCCGGGCCGGGGCCGGGGGAGTCGAGCAGGGCGAGGGAGGCGCCGGGCGTGTGGTCGGCCCGGACGACGCGCGAGACGCTGCGGCCGACGAGGGAACGGGCCGCCTGCCAGCGCTGGGCCCCCGCGGGCAGCAGGTTCTCGGTCAGCAGGGCGGACACGATCCGGTTGATGAAGTGGAAGGTGAACGCGGTGCCGAGGTGCGAGGCGAGGTCGGCGCGCGGGAACGGCAGCGGCGTCAGACCGGACGCCCCGGGGACGCGGGTGGCCCGCCCCCACTCCAGGAGCCGCGCCGCCCGCTCGTCGCCCGGCGTCGTGGCGCGGGCCACCGCCTCGCCGAGGTCGTGGTCGCCGTGCGCGTGCAGCAGCACGGCGTGCGCGTCCACGCAGAAGGGGCAGCGGTTCGCCTGCGAGGCGCCGGCCGCGATCAGCTCCCGGTCGGCGCGCGAACCGCTGCCCGCGATCAGCGACTCGCGGAGCAACGCCCAGGCGGGCGCGAGCAGTTCGGGCGCCGACGACAGGACGATCAGGGTGGACGGCTTCGGGATGCCGAAGTCGGTCGCGGCCTGCGCGTAGACCGCGGCGGCGGTGCCGGTGGCGGACTTGGGCGACGGCGGCTCTGTATAGCGGTACGGGCCGGACACGGTGACTCCTCGGGGTCGGGGTTTCGGTGGTTGAGGACTTCGGTGTTTCGGGGCTGAGTGTTTCGGTGCTTGCGATGCGCCCAGACTCGCGCCGGGCCCCCGTCCCGGGCGTCGTACGGCGGAGCCCAACTGCCGCTACTCCCGGGGGAGTAGGCGGGGCGTCACTCCCGTCCTCGCGGCGGAGGGACGTCGTCAGTGGTGAGGTCTAGCCTTCGGGACATGCAGGGGGACACGGACGCAGAGGCAAGCGCACAGGTGAGTACGGACACGGCGGCCATCGGCGGCTGCTCCTTGAGCACGTACGCGGCCGACGCGGCGCTCGCTGTCGTGATCGGCGCCGTCGTGGTGCTCGCGGCGGCACTCGGCGACGGGGCGACGCCGCTGGACTACGCGCTGACGGTGGCGGCGTCCGCGTCGCTGGCGGCGTACCGTCACGCGCCGAGGGCCGTCCTCTTCACCTCAACCGCCCTGACCACGGCGTACGTGGTGCACGCCCACCCCGATCCGCTGGCCGCGCTGCCGGTGATCGCGTCCGTGCACACGGCCTCGCGCGCGGAGCACCGGGGCCTCGGTGCCCTCGTCTCCGGCGGGTTCCTCGCCGTGTACATCACGCGGGACGCGCTGGCCGCCGACGGCGCGGTGGGCCGGGGGATGATGCTCGCCGGGTGGTTCCTGTGCGCGGTCGTCACCGGCGTCGCCGACAAGAACTGGCGGGCATATCTGCACCAGACCGAGCAGCGCGCCCTGGAGGCCGAGCGCACCCGCGAGGAGGCGGCGCTGCGCCGCGCTGGCGAGGAACGCCTGCGCATAGCAAGGGAGTTGCACGACTCCCTCACGCACAGCATCTCCATCGTCAAGCTGCAGGCCGGCGTCGCGGTGCACCTCGCCCGCAAGCGCGGCGAAAAGGTACCCGCCGCACTGCTCGCCATCCAGGAGGCCAGCGGCGAGGCGATGCGCGAACTGCGGGACACGCTCGACGTCCTGCGCACCGACGAGCCCACCGGCACCCCCGCCCTCCTTGTCGAGCGCGCCCGCTCGGCCGGGATCCCCGTCACGCTCACGACCACGGGCCGCGCCCGCCCGCTCGCGCCGCAGCTCGACCGGACGGTGTACCGGATCGTCCAGGAGGCTTTGACGAACGTCGCGCGGCACGCGGGCGGCGCTGCAGGTACGGAAGTGCAACTGGCCTATGGAGAAGACGAGTTGACGGTCCGGGTGGCGGACGAGGGTGCCGCCGACCCGCTCCGTCCGCCCACTGAGGGCACGGGCCTGACCGGCATGCGGGAGCGCGTCGCTGCGGCGGGCGGCACCCTGCGGGCCGGGCCGCGCGACGCGGGCGGGTTCGAGGTACGGGCCGTGCTGCCGTTGGACATCGGCCGGACCCCGGCGCCGGTCCGCGACGTGGCGCCGACAGACCCGGCGGCGCTGGGCGACGTGGCACTCGGGGCCGCGCCGTGACCCAGCCGGCCGACGGTTCCGCCCGGGGCCCGGCCACCGGCCCCGTCGTCCGCGTGGCGCTCGTCGACGACCAGACGCTCATGCGGGCCGGGTTCAGGGCCCTGCTCGACGCCGAGGACGGGATCGAGGTGGTCGGGGAGGCGGGGGACGCCGCCGCGGGGGTCGCACTCGTGCGGGAGGCCGTACCCGACGTCGTCCTCATGGACGTGCAGATGCCCGGCGAGAGCGGCATCGCGGCGACCCGGCGGATCGCCGCGGACCCGGGGCTGACCGGCGTACGTGTCGTCATGCTCACCAACTACGCCTTCGACGAGTACGTCTTCGAGGCGCTGCGCGCGGGCGCGTCGGGATTCCTGCTCAAGGACAGCGAGCCGGAGGACCTCCTCGCCGGGATCGCGGTGGTCGCGCGCGGGGACGCGCTCCTGTCGCCGTCCGTGACCCGCCGCCTCATCGGCGAGTTCGTCGCGCGGCCACCCGACCGGGCGACGGCGCCCGGCCTGGAGTGCCTCACCCCGCGCGAGCGCGAGGTCACCGCGCTCGCGGCGCGCGGCCTCACCAACGAGGAGATCGCCGCGCACATGGTGATCAGCCCGTTCACCGCCAAGACGCACATCAGCCGCGCCATGATCAAGCTGGGCGCCCGTGACCGGGCCCAACTCGTCGTGTTCGCCTACGAGTCGGGACTGGTGACCGCGCGAGCCCAGGGGGTCGGGAAATGAGCTGCGTAGGATCGGCGCATGACGATCAGGGGGAGGTCGGCGCTGACACGCGCCGCGGGGTTCGCCACGGTGGCGCTGCTCATGGCCGGGTGCGGCACACGGACGTCCGCCGGGGCCGGACCGGCCCCGAGCGGCAGCACGGACGTGGGCCGGGTGCACGCGGACCCGCTCGAAAGCAGCCCACCGCCGCGGTACGGCGATCTCGACGACGCGCCTCTCGCCACCGCCACCGCGACCGCCGAGCCGACCGGGCCCTGCCCCGACACGGGCCTGCGCGTCGCGGCGGGGCGCGGTGACGCGGCGATGGGCCTCAGGGTCCTCGACATCACGCTCACCAACTGCGGCAAGGGCACCTTCGAGCTGTACGGATACCCGAAGCTGAAGCTCCTCGAGGAGGACCGCGGGGCCGTCGAGCGCGTACGGATCCTGGAGGGAACCAAGGAGATCGCCGCCACGGGCGTGCGCGACGACAAGCCCACCCGCGTCACCGTGCGCCCCGGCGAGCGGGCCGTCATGTACCTGGTGTGGCGGAACACGTACGACGACATCACGCACCCGCCGGTCACCGTGGAGCACGTCACCGTCGATCCGGGGCTCGGCCGCGGCACGCCGACCGTGACTCCGGACCCGCCGCTCGACCTCGGCAGCACCGGCAGGCTGGGCACGACGGCCTGGCGCAAGGAGTGACGGCACGGGCCGGAGGTGCCCGCTAGGATCCGCACCAAAGATGCTGAGGATGCGGACACTGGGTCCGCCGTGGTTGTCGGGGGGTCGGCGTGGTCGCTGGTCGTGTGGTGCGCTTCGACGGAGCGCGCGGTTATGGGTTCATCGCGCCGGACGACGGCGGTGAGGACGTGTTCCTGCACGTCAACGACCTCCTCATCCCCGAGTCGTACCTGCGCACGGGACTGAAGGTCGAGTTCGACATCGAGGACGGCGACCGCGGGCCGAAGGCGTCCTCGGTCCAGCTCGCCGAGGGCGCGTCCGCGCCGGTCGCGGGCGGCCGGAGCGTCGCGGCCGACGGCGACGACGTGCTCTGCGACGTGCTGCGCGTCGACGAGTTCACGAACGAGGTGACGGAGCTGCTGCTGCGCGCCGCCCCCTCGATCACCGGCGAGCAGATCCTGGCGATCCGCCGCGAGCTGGTGCAGAGCGGACGCAAGCACGGCTGGGTCGACAGCTGATCCGCCGCACCGCCTGAACATCCCGGGGCCCGGGCCGAGTCGACGGACTCGGCCCGGGCCCTGTCCGTTCTTCCCCTTCTTCTCCCTTGATGTCGCGCCCGGTTATTCAATCTTCATCGACAAGCGTCCGGCATGCGGACAACCCCCTTGTCCCGCGGACTGTATGCGAAATACGTTCTGCGGTATTCCTTGATCGCCCACAGGATTCCCGAGGTCACCCCCATGCCCCGGCCCGGGTTCCTGCGGATCCACCCCCTGGCGGAGGTATGCCCTCGTGCGCCGAACAGCGGTTGCCTGCACGACAGTTGCCTTGGTGTTGTCCCTGACGGCGGGCTGCGGCTCCCTGCAGTCCTCGGCCACCGAGGTCGGCGGAGAGCGGATGACCGACGACCGTCCCGTACGCGACGGCGGCACCCTCACGGTCGCCCTCAACGCGGACCCCGACAAGCTCGACCCGACCCTCGCGCAGACCCTCGTGGGCCGCACCGTCTTCGCCGGCATGTGCGAGAAGCTCTACGACACCGACGTCGACGGCAAGGTCGTGCCGCAGCTCGCGACCGCACTTCCGAAAGTCTCCGACGCCGGCCGCACCATCACCTTCGACGTCCGCAAGGACGCCGAGTTCAGCGACGGCACGAAGCTCGACGCGGACGCCGTCGTCACCTCACTGCTGCGCCACCGCGACCTCGCGGGCTCCGCGCGGGCCACCGAACTCGCGCCGCTGAAGTCGGCGAAGGCCACCGGCCCGTACAGCGTGCGGCTCACCCTCAAGCAGGCCTACGTGCCGCTCTCCGCCGTCCTCGCCGACCGCGCCGGCATGGTGATGTCACCGACCGCGCTGAAGAAGTACGGCAAGAACTTCACCAACCACCCCTCCTGCGTCGGGCCGTTCAAGTTCGCCGAGCGCGTCGGCGGCGACCGCATCGTCCTCACCAAGGACGCGCACTACTACGACGCCGACGCCGTCCACCTGGACAAGGTGATCTACAAGCCGATCCCCGACGGCGGCGTCCGCCTCGCCAACCTCCGCTCCGGCGACGTCCAGGTCGGCGACCAGATGTCCCCGGTCGACGTGAAGAGCTCGCTCACCGACGACAAGCTCCAGCTCTTCGACTCGCCCTCGCTCGGCTACCAGGGCATCGGCCTCAACGTCGGCAACGTGAAGGGCCTCGGCGAGAAGCCCGGCACGATCGACTCCCCGCTCGCGAAGGACGTACGCGTCCGCGAGGCCTTCGGCCTGGCCATCGACCGCGACCTCATCAACAAGGTCGTCTTCCAGGGCATGTACGAGCCCGCGTGCGGGCCCGTCTCCCCTGAGGCCGCCATCGCGCCGGGGGAGAAGGCGTCCACCTGCCCGAAGCGCGATGTCGCCAAGGCCAAGCGGCTGTTGAAGCAGGCCGGGGTGAAGACGCCGGTCCCCGTCGAGCTGAAGACGTCCACCACGCCCGAGTGGAGCCGCATCGGCCAGGTCATCCAGGCCATGGCCAAGGACGCCGGCTTCGCCGTCACCCTGCGCCCCACCGAGTACGCCACGATGCTGGAGGAGACCGACGCGGGCCAGTACCAGGCCTTCAACAGCGGCTGGTCCGGACGGCTCGACCCGGACGGCAACATCGCGAGCTTCCTGCAGACGCGGGGCGCGATGAACGCGTACGGCTACTCCGACAAGAAGGTCGACGCGCTCATCGCCCGCGGCCGCACCGAGGCCGACCCGGCCGAACGCGCCAAGATCTACGGCGAGTTGACCCGACGGGTCAACGCCGCGCACGCGCTCATCTACCTCTACCGCCAGAAGAACTACGTCGTCGCAGGGAAGGACGTCGCGGGCATCCGTGTCTACGGCGACGGCCTGATCCGCGTGAAGGATGCGGGGTACGCCAAGTGACGACCGCTCAGATATCGGTAAAGAGGCCCGGGTTGCTGTCCGGGCACCCCATGGCCACGTACGTACTGACGCGCGTCCGGCAGTCCGTCATCACCCTCTTCCTCGTCTCGATCGTCGTCTTCGCCGGGATCCGCGCGCTGCCCGGCGACCCCGCGCTCGCCCTCGCGGGCGAGGAGCGCAGCCCCGAGGCGCTCGCCGCGATCCGCTCCGAGTACGGGCTCGACGACAACATCGTGATCCAGTACGGGCGTTTCATCGGGCACGCGCTCCAGGGCGACCTCGGCACGTCCTCGCGCACCGGCCTGCCGGTCTCCGACGCCATCGCGCAGGCGCTGCCCGTCACCCTCGAACTCGCCGCGCTCTCCCTGCTGTTGGCGATCGTGCTCGGGATCGGCGCCGGGGTGGTGGCGGCCGTCCGCCGGGGCAGGCCCGCCGAGTGGATCGCCAACGCCCTCGCCCTGCTCGGCCTCTCGATCCCGACGTTCTGGCTCGGCATCGTCCTCGTACTGGCCTTCGCGATCGCCATGCCCGTCTTCGCGGCCTCCGGCTACGTGCCGTTCGGCACCGACCCGGTCGACAACCTGCGGCGCATGATCCTGCCCGCGATCGTGCTCGGCTCCGGACTCGCCGCCGTCGTCATGCGGCAGACCCGCGCCGCGATGCTCGACTCGCTCTCCGCCGACTACGTCCGCACCGCACGCGCCAAGGGCCTCTCCCGTCGCGAGGTCGTCGGCGGGCACGCGCTGCGCAACTCCCTCGTCACCGTCGTGACCGTGCTCGGCCTGCAACTGGGTCACCTGATCTCCGGCGCGGTCGTCACCGAGCAGATCTTCGTGCTCCCCGGCTTCGGCAAGCTCACCATCGACGCCGTCTTCACCCGTGACTACGCGACGCTGCAAGGCGTGGTCCTGGTCACCTCGTTCGCGTACATCTTCATCAACCTGCTGGTCGACGTGGCGTACTCGGTCATCGACCCGCGCATCCGGCTCGGAGGTGCCCGGTGACGACTCTCGCCCTGACAGGCATGCGGGCGCGGGCCGCGAGCAGCCCCAAGCTGCGCGCCCTGCGCAAGAACAAGCTAGCCATGACCGGCGCCGTCATCGCGGTGATCTTCGTGCTCGCCGCGCTGTTCGCCCCGCTCGTCGCGCCCTACGACCCGGCGCGGCCCGACTTCGACAACGTCCTGGCCGCGCCGGGCTGGGCGCACTGGCTGGGCACCGACGACCTCGGCCGCGACCAGCTCTCCCGCGTCGTCTACGGCGCGCGGGCCTCGATGCAGGTCGGCGTGCTCGCGGTGGTCCTCGCCTTCCTCGTCGGCGTCCCCCTCGGCCTGCTCGCCGGCTACTACGGCAAGTTCGTCGACAGCGTCGTGTCCCGGGTCACCGACACGATGCTCGCCTTCCCGTTCCTGGTGCTCGCCGTGGGCCTCGCCGCCGTGCTCGGCCCGTCGCTCACCAACGCGACCATCGCCATCGGCATCTCCCAGATCCCGGCCGTCATCCGCATCACCCGCGCCGAGACACTCCGCCTCAAGCACGTCGACTACGTGGCCGCGGCCGTCGCGAACGGCGGCGGTGACGGCACCGTCCTGTTCCGGCACATCCTGCCGAACGCGACGTCCGCGCTCACCGTGCAGGCCACCGTCGGCATCCCCGCCGCGATCATCGGCGAGGCCCTGCTCAGCTTCCTCGGCCTCGGCGTGCAGCCGCCCGAGCCCTCGCTCGGCGTGATGCTCTCCTCCGCCCAGTCCTTCCTCGCGCCCGCGCCCTGGATGGCGGTGTTCCCCGGCCTCGCGGTGGTCGCCGCGACGCTGGCCTTCAACCTGCTCGGCGACGGCCTGCGCGACGTCCTCGACCCCCGTGGAGCGACCCGATGACCGAGCCAGTTCTCAGCGTGCGGGACCTCTCGGTCTCCTTCCGGTCCGACACCCGTACCGTGCACGCCGTCGACCACGTCTCCTACGACCTGCACGCCGGTGAGGTCCTCGCCGTCGTCGGCGAGTCCGGCTGCGGCAAGTCCGTCACGTCGATGGCCGTCATGGGGCTCCTGCCGCCCACCGCGCACATCACCGGCTCGATCCGGCTCGGCGAGCGGGAGCTGGCGGGCGCGGACGACAAGGCGTACGGAAAGATCCGCGGCAAGGACATCGCGATGATCTTCCAGGAGCCGATGACGTCCCTCAACCCGGTGCTCACCATCGGGCGGCAGATCGGCGAAGTGCTCCGCCGCCACCAGGGGTTGAGCAAGAAGGAGGCACGCGCGCGTGCCGTGGAACTCCTCGACCTGGTGGGCATCCCCGCCCCGGCCCAGCGCGTCGACGAGTACCCGCACCAGCTGTCCGGCGGCATGCGGCAGCGCGTCATGATCGCCATCGCGGTCGCCTGCGACCCGTCCGTCCTGATCGCCGACGAGCCGACGACGGCGCTCGACGTGACGGTCCAGGCGGGCATCCTGGAAGTGCTGCAGTCGCTGCGCGAGCGCCTCGGCACCGCCATCGTGCTCATCACCCACGACCTCGGTGTCGTCGCCGACATCGCCGACCGGGTCCTCGTCATGTACGCGGGCCGCCCGGTCGAACAGGCCCCGGTGGACGAGCTGTTCGCGGCGCCCCGGCACCCGTACACGCGCGGTCTGCTGTCGGCCGTCCTGCGGCCCGGCACCCCCAAGGACCGGCTCCCGGAGATTCCCGGCCTGGTGCCGAGCCTCGACTCGCAGCCCGACGCCTGCACGTTCGCGCCGCGCTGCGCCCGCGCCGACGACACCTGCACGGGCGGCCGCCCCGGCTTCAAGGCCGTCAGCACCGAGGCGGGCGCCGACGCCGCGCACCGCGCCGCCTGCTGGCACCCGCACACCCTCCAGGAGACCGTCTCATGAGCCTCGACAACAGCATCCCGGTTCTCGAACTCGTCGGCCTGGAGCGCCACTTCGCGGGCGCCGGCGGCACCGTGCGCGCCGCCGACGGCGTCACTTTGACCGTCGGCCGCGGCGAGGTCGTCGGCCTCGTCGGCGAGTCCGGCAGCGGCAAGTCGACCGTGGGCCGCTGCGCCGTCCGCCTCGACGACCCCACCGGCGGCGCCGTCCGCATCAACGGCACCGACGTGACGACCCTGTCGCGGCGCGCCCTGCGCCCGCTGCGCAAGGACTTCCACCTGGTCTTCCAGGACCCGTCCTCGTCGCTCGACCCGCGGATGACGGTCGGCGAGATCATCGCCGAGCCGCTGCGCCTGCACGGCATCGCGAAGAACAAAGAGGCCGCCCACGCGCGCGTGCGGGAACTTCTCGCCCAAGTGGGTCTGCGCCCCGAGCACGCCGACCGCCACCCGCACGAACTCTCCGGCGGCCAGCGCCAGCGCATCTCCATCGCCCGCGCCCTGTCCGTGGACCCCGACCTCCTCGTCGCGGACGAGCCGACGTCCGCGCTCGACGTCTCCGTGCAGGCATCGGTCCTCAACCTGCTGGCCGACCTGCAGCGCGACCGCGGCTTCGGCTGCCTGTTCATCACGCACGACCTATCCGCCGTCGAGTACCTCGCCGACCGGATCGCCGTCATGTACCTGGGCCAGATCGTCGAACAGGCGCCCACCGCCGAGCTGTTCGCGAACCCCAAGCACCCGTACACGCAGGCCCTTCTGTCGGCCGCCCCGGTCCCCGACCCGGTCACCCAGCGCACCCGCGAACGCATCGTCCTCAGCGGTGAACTGCCCAGCCCGCTCGCGCCGCCGCCCGGCTGCCGCTTCCACACGCGCTGCCCGCTCGCCGTCGACCGCTGCCGTACGGAAGTCCCGGCACTGCGCACTCTGGAAGGCGGCCGCGAGGTCTCCTGTCACCTGGTCGCCGAGGACGGCACCGCGCCCGACGCGGCCGCCGCGTCCTCCCCGACGTCTCGTACGATCCCGAACACCCGCACCGCCACCCGCTAGGAGCCCCTTCTTGTTCACCACCCGGCCGACCCTCCAGGGCACCTTCGGCATGGTGTCCTCCACGCACTACCTCGCATCCCAGTCCGCGATGGCGGTCCTGGAGGACGGCGGCAACGCCTACGACGCCGCCGTCGCCGCGGGCTTCGTCCTGCACGTCGTCGAGCCGCACCTGAACGGCCCGGCCGGCGAGGTGCCGATCATCCTCGCCCCGGCGGGCGGCGAGGTCCGGGTGCTGTGCGGCCAGGGCGGGGCCCCCGCGGGCGCCACCGTCGCGCACTACAAGTCCCTCGGCCTCGACCTGGTGCCCGGCACCGGACCGCTCGCCGCCGCCGTGCCCGGCGCCTTCGACGCCTGGATGCTGCTCCTGAAGGACCACGGCACCAAGACGCCGGCCGATGTCCTCAAGTACGCGATCGGCTACGCGGAGGACGGCCACGCCCCCGTCGAGCGCGTCGGCGCCACCGTCGAGACGGTGCGCGGACTCTTCGAGAGCGAGTGGCCCTCGTCGGCGGAGGTCTACCTGGCCGACGGAAAGGCCCCGCGACCGGGCGAACTGTTCCGCAACCGGCAGCTCGCCGCCACGTGGACGCGGCTGATAGCCGAGGCCGAGGAGGCGGGCGGCACCGACCGCACCGCCCAGATCGAGGAGGCCCGCCGCGTCTGGCGCGAGGGCTTCATCGCCGAGGCCCTCGTCCGGCAGGCCCAGCAGCCCACCATGGACACCAGCGGCGAGCGCCACGTCGGCACGCTGACCCTGGAGGACCTGGCCGGCTGGTCGGCGACCTACGAGGCTCCCGCCACGTACGACTGGAACGGCTGGACCCTGTGCAAGGCCGGCGGCTGGAGCCAGGGCCCCGCCTTCCTCCAGCAGCTCGCCGTCCTCCCGCCGGAACTGCCCGCCTACGGGTCGGCCGACTACGTCCACCTCCTCATCGAGGGCTGCAAGCTCGCGATGGCGGACCGCGAGGCCTGGTACGGCGACGCCGAGCAGGTCCCCGTGGACGCGCTCCTCTCGGACGACTACAACGCCGCCCGCCGCGCCCTGATCGACCCCGAGAAGGCGTCCTTCGAGCTGCGCCCCGGCAGCCCGCTCGGCGCCGAGCCGCGGCTGAGCGCGCACGCCCACGCCGTCGCCTCCGGCGAGCCCGGCTTCGACGCCATGGGCATCGCGGGCGCGGGCGCCGGTGAGCCCACGGTGGCGAAGGACGGCGCGACCCGCGGCGACACCTGCCACCTGGACATCGTCGACCGCTGGGGCAACATGGTCGCCGCCACTCCGTCCGGCGGCTGGCTCCAGTCCAACCCGGTCGTGCCCGAGCTCGGCTTCCCGCTCGGTACGCGCCTGCAGATGGCCTGGCTCGACGAGGGCCTGCCCAACTCGCTCACTCCCGGCCGCCGCCCGCGCACCACGCTGACCCCGTCCCTCGCCCTGAAGGACGGCGTCCCCGTCATGGCCTTCGGCACCCCCGGCGGCGACCAGCAGGACCAGTGGCAGGTGCACTTCTTCCTGGCCGTGGCGCTGCGCTCCGCCGTGCGCGGCGGGCTCGACCTGCAGGGCGCCATCGACGCCCCGAACTGGCACAACGACTCCTTCCCCGGCTCCTTCTTCCCGCGCGGTATGCGCCCCGGGTCGGTGACCGTGGAGTCCCGCATGGACGAGGAGGTCGTCGCCGAACTGCGCCGCCGCGGCCACGACGTGACCGTCGGCGAGCCCTGGTCCGAGGGCCGGCTGTGCGCCGTCGCCCGTGACCCGCGTACCGGAGTCCTGTCGGCGGCGGCGAACCCGCGCGGCATGCAGGGGTACGCGGTCGGCCGCTGACCCGCACCGACCGTCCCGAGGGGTGGAATCGCCGATTTCATGGCGAGTCCACCCCTCGTTCACCTCCTCGGTACGCGTTGTCAGTGGCTCGTGTTCTCATGGAGGCATGATCGAAACAACGACAGAAAGCATCGACGACTTTCTGACCAGCAAGGTCACCGACCGACTCCTGACCGACGTGGAGCGGACCGTGCGCGCCGCGGCCGCCGCCGAGATCACCCCGCGCTTCCGGCAGCTCGCCGCGCACGAGATCGAGCAGAAGAGCGCCCCGCACGACCTCGTGACGGTCGCCGACAAGCGCGCCGAGGAGTACCTCACGCGCGAGCTGCCCGCTCTGCTCCCCGGCTCCGTCGTGGTCGGCGAGGAAGCGGTCGCCGCGGACCCGACGACGTACGAGGCGATACGCGGCACGGCCCCGGTCTGGATCGTCGACCCGGTCGACGGCACCCGCCAGTTCGTCCACGGCGACCCCGGCTTCTGCACCCTCGTCGCCCTCGCGCTCGACGGAGTGGTCCTCGCGTCCTGGACGTACGCGCCCGCGCTGGACGAGTTCGCCGTGGCCGTACGAGGCCGGGGCGCGACCCTCGACGGACGCCCGTTGCACGCCGGTTCACCCGAGCAGGACACCGACCTGCGGGTCGCCACCTCGCACCCCGACTACACCACCGACGCCCAGAAGCGCGCCCTGCTCGGCCTGCGCACGCCCGGCGTCGCCCCACGGCCCTGCGGTTCGGCCGGCCTGGAGTACCTGGCCGTCGCCCGCGGCACCCTGGACGCCCTCGCCTTCAGCTGGGAGCTCGCCTGGGACCACGCCGCGGGAGTGCTCCTCGTCGAGGAGGCGGGCGGCACGCACCTCACGCGCGCGGGCGCGCCGTTCAGGATCACCGGGGGGAACGAACTGCCGTTCACCGCGGCCCGGGACGCGGCGACCGCGCGACGCGTGGTGGGCCTGCTGTCGGCCGGGTCCTGATCCGGCCGACAGCGCATCGGCTACGCGTCGGGGGCCGCGGGGTCGGCGAACCGCCGGACGAACTCCAGCGCCGTGTCGGCGACTTCGCGCCACCCGTGGTCGATGGTCAGGGCGTGCCCGCGCGGTCATGGAGGACGCCCTGGTCACCCGCGTCATGGTGTATGTCCGCCGCCATCTGACGGAGCCGGACCTCACGCCCGAGCGCATCGCCAGGGAGCACGCCGTCTCCCGCCGCCGGCTCTGCACCGTGCTCGCGCGGGCAGGGATCAGCCTCGAGCAGTGGATCATCGGCGCACGTCTCGAAGCGGCCTGCCGGCTCCTGGCCGACCCGCGCCACGCCGGGCTGCCGGTGGCCTCGGTCGCCGCCCGCTGCGGCTTCGCGAGCCCCAGCCACTTCGGCCGCCGCTTCCGCGCCGCCCACGGCGGTCACACCGAGCGAATGGCGCGGACAACGCGTGCCCACCACCCCCTGAAGCGCCGGTGCCGACCCCGGACCCGGGCCGCCGGGCCGCCCCGCGCCCGGCGTTGTCGGCGCCCCGGCATATCCTGTGCAGGCAGTGTGGCCATCGGCTGACGAAGGAGTCCGAGGTGCCGGCGATGCTCGATGCCGTCGTGGTGGGTGCGGGGCCGAACGGGCTGACCGCAGCAGTCGAACTGGCCAGGCGGGGTTTCTCCGTGGCGTTGTTCGAGGCCGAGAAGACCGTCGGCGGCGGCGCGCGCACCGAGGAGCTGACGCTGCCCGGCTTCCGGCACGACCCGTGCTCGGCCGCCCACCCGCTGGGCGTCAACTCCCCGGCGTTCAGGGCGATGCCGCTGCAGCGGTACGGCCTTCGGTGGGCGCAGCCCGAGCTGCCCATGGCGCATCCGTTCCCCGACGGCACGGCCGCCGTCCTGTCCCGGTCCGTCGCCGAGACCGCCGCCTCCTTCGGGCCGCGCGACGCGGGCACGTACCGGCGCATGATCGAGCCGCTCCTGGCCCGCTGGGACACCCTCATGCAGGACTTCATGTCCCTGCCGCTCAGCGCGCTGCCCCGCGACCCGGTCACCCTCGCCCGCTTCGGGCTCACCGGGCTGCCGCCCGCCACCTGGCTGATGCGCCGCTTCCGCGACGAGCGGGCCCCCGCACTCTTCTCCGGCCTCGTCGCGCACACCATCGCCCCGCTCAGCGGCCTCGCGACGTCCGCCATCGGCCTCGTCTTCGCGCTCGCCGGACACGCGCGCGGCTGGCCGCTCGCCCGCGGCGGCTCCCAGTCGATCTCCGACGCGCTCGCGGCGTACCTGGCGGACCTCGGCGGCGCGATCCACACCGACTACGAGGTGAAGCGGCTCGACGACCTGCCGCCCGCCCGCGCGTACATCTTCGACACCTCACCCACCGCCCTCGCCCGGATCGCGGGCCTCGGCCGTTACTACGACCGGTTCCGGTACGGACCCAGCGTCTTCAAGATCGACTACGCGCTCGACGGCCCGGTGCCGTGGACCGCGAAGGAGGCCAGGTCGGCCGGGACGGTCCAGGTCGGCCCGTACCGTTGCGACATCGGCAAGGCCCTGCGCGCCGCCTCCGTCGAGGACCGGGCTCCCGAGGTGCCGTTCCTGATCACCGTGCAGCCGAGCGTCGTCGACCCGACGCGGGCGCCCGCGGGCAAGCACACGTTCTGGGCGTACGGCCATGTGCCGAACGGCTGGGACGGTGACCTCACCGACGCCATCGAGCGTCAACTGGAGCGCTTCGCCCCGGGGTTCAGGGATCTGGTCCTCGCCCGCGCCACCGCGGGCCCGCCCCAACTGGCCGTGCGCAACGCCAACTACGTGGGCGGCGACATCGCCTCCGGCTCCGTCGGCGGACTCCAGCTGCTGCTGCGGCCCAAGCTGTCGCTGTCCCCGTACACCACGCCGCGCCCGGCCGTCTTCATCTGCTCGTCGTCCACGCCCCCGGGACCCGGCGTGCACGGCATGTCGGGGCACAACGCGGCGAAGGCCGTCTGGAAGAGGCTGCGCGCGTCATGAGCCCTCAACTCGTCCTGGTCCAGGGCGACATCACCGAGCAGCAGGTGGACGCCGTGGTGAACGCGGCGAACTCCTCGCTGCTGGGCGGCGGCGGAGTGGACGGCGCCATCCACCGCCGCGGCGGCCCCGAGATCCTCGCCGCGTGCCGCAAACTCCGCGCCTCGCAGTACGGCAAGGGCCTCGCGACGGGGCGGGCCGTGGCGACGACCGCCGGCCGGCTCCCGGCCGGCCACGTCATCCACACGGTCGGCCCCCGCTGGTCGGCGACCGAGGACCGCTCGGCGCTGCTCGCCTCCTGCTACCGGGAGTCCCTGAAGGTCGCCGCCGGACTCGGGGCGCGCACGGTCGCCTTCCCCGCCGTCTCCACCGGCATCTACGGCTGGCCGCTGGACGACGGCGCGCGGATCGCCGTGGAGACGGTCCGCGCGGCCGGGCCCTCGGTCGCCGAGGTCGTCGAGGAGGTGCGGTTCGTCGTCTTCGACGACCGGGCCCACGAGGCGTTCACCCGGCACCTCGACGGGCTCACCAGCTGACGGGCAGCTCCCTCAGCCCGTAGACGATGTTCTGCGTCGTGTAGGAGAGTGCGGACTCCGGGACGGCCAGGCGCAAGGTCGGCACCCGGCGCAGCAGCGTCTCCAGGATCAGCCGCAGCTCCACGCGCGCCAGCGTCTGCCCGAGGCACTGGTGCACGCCGAATCCGAACGCCATGTGGCGACGGGCGTCGCGGTCCAGATCCAGCGTGTCGGCATCCTCGCCGAACAGTCCGGGCTCCCGGTTGGCCGTGGACAGCATGCAGATGACGCCCTCGCCCGCCCGGATCGTCACCCCGCCCACCTCGACGTCCTCCTTCGCGGCGCGGGCGAGGCCGAGGTGAATGATGGTGAGGTGACGCAGGAGTTCCTCCACCGCCCCGGGGATCAGCGTCGGGTCGTCCCGCAGCCGGTCCGCCTGCTCGGGATGGCGCAACAGCGCGCACACGGAGATCGCGGTCATGTTGGCCGTCGACTCGTGGCCGGTGACCAGCAGCAGGAAGCCCAGGGACGCGACCTGCTGCGGCGTGAGGTCGGGGCGCGCCGCGAGCCTGCTGAGGATGTCGTCGCCGGGCTCGCGGACCTTGAGCTCGGCGAGCCGCTCCAGGAACGTCGTCAACTCGACGTGTGCCGAGGTCACTTCGTCGTGCGGGGCGGTGTTGTCGAGCAGGGTGCGGCTGAGCGACTGGAACCGGTCGTGGTCCGCGTAGGGCACGCCCAGCATCAGACAGATGACCAGGGAGGGGATGGGAAGCGCGAAGTCCCGCACCAGGTCGCCGGGTCGGCCGCGCGCGAGCATCGCGTCGAGCCGCTCGTCGACGATCCGCTGGATCCCGGGTCGCAGCTCCTCCACGCGGCGCACCAGGAAGTCCTTGGTGACCATGCGGCGCAGCCGGGCGTGCTCCGGGTCGTCCATGCGGATGAAACTCGGGCGCGCGGTGGCCAGTTCACGCTGGCCCGGGGACAGGAACGGGAACCCGGGGGTGCGCGCGTCGGCGCTGAACCGGGCGTCCGACAGCACGGACCGCACTTCCTGATACCCCGTCACCAGCCAGCAGGGCGAACCGTCGGGCAGCTCGGAGAGGGTGACCGGCGCCTGCCCGGCGACCTCGGCGTAGGCCGGTGGCGGCGTGAACGGGCAGGCCCCGTACGGGGCGGGCAGAGTCAGCGGGGCGGGCGGGGCGGAGGTCATGACAGGGGGACGCCTTCCGTGGTCCGGGACGGAGCGGTGAGCTGGATGGCGCCGCTGGGGCACAGCGCGGCGGCGAGGCGCAGCCGGTCCGTCAGGGCCGGCCGGTCCTCGGCGGCGCCGCCCTCGACGAGCGTGACCAGGCCGTCCTCGTCGTGCGCGAACACGTCGGGGGCGGTGGAGACGCACTGTCCGGCGCTGCAGCAGCGCGCCTGGTCGACGCGCACGAGGGGCTCGCCGCCGGGGGTGTGCGGTGTGTGCAGTGTGTTCAAGGTCGTGCAGACCATGGCGCACTGGCCCACGAGCACGAGCAGTTCCAGGAGTTGGGCCGCCGAGAACATCCCCGACAGCTCGTGCCACAGCGGTTCGGGCAGCGCGGTGCCCACGGCCAGCAGGTCCGCCGCGTGCAGCACGGCCTCCTCCCGCGGGCTCCAGTCGTACGCGCCCAGGTCCTCGGCGGCGGTCGCGGCGACGGCCGCGGGGGAGACCCCGAGATCGCAGGCGTGGCCCTCGTGCCGGGCCCGCACGTACGGGGAGCGCAGGCGGTGCGACGTGCGCAGCAGCGCCAGCTCGCGCAGGTGCGGCTCCAACAGGCCCTGATGGGTGAGGACGTGGGCGAGACGCAGCCAGGCCTCGGCGAGCGCGGGATGGTGGGCGAGCGTCCCGAAGAGGTTCTCCCGGCCGGAACCGTCCTGCCGGGAGGCGTCGAGCAGCTCCCGCAGCGCGGGCGGCCAGTCGGCGGCGGGCAGCGGAGCGATGCGCGGACTCACCACGAGCACACCACCACCCCGGCGCTCGCCCCGCTCGCGAACCCGAACAGGCCCACCAGATCACCCCGTCGCAGGCGCCCCGACTCCAGTGCGGTGGCGAGCTGGAGCGGGATGGTGTTCGTCGCGACGTTGCCGTGTGTGGGGAACGTCGGCTGGACGCGGTCGACGTCCACGCCCACCCAGTCGCAGGCCACCTTGGTGAAGGCGACGGACGGCTGATGGATGCAGACCAGGTCCAGATCGGCCACGGACGGCACCCCGATGTCGCGCACCGCCGACCGCAGCCGTTGCGGCAACCCCTCGAAGGACGCGACGAGTTGGGCCGAGTCGATGTGCAGATGGCCCAGGGTGCGATGGCGGGCGTACGGATTGGGGAGCGTGGCGGCGGGCCAGCCCCACGAGTTGGCGAAGAACCGCGAGCCGAGGACACCGGGCCGCTCCGACGCCTCCATGAGCAGGGCGGAACCCATGTCGCCCGTGCTCAGGCTGGGCAGCGCCGTCAGCACGTCGTCCTGGGCGTCGACCGACCACCGGCTCTCCCGGGTCGAGACCTCCGCCGTGGTGATCAGCACACGCCGGTACTGGCCCGCCTTGATGAAGGCGTCGGCGACCTCGATGGCGTTGAGCACTCCGTTGCAGGCGTTCTTGAGGTCGAACACCGGGCAGCGCAGGCCGAGTTTGTCGGCGACGAGATGCGCGGTCGCCGGTTCCTCCATGTCGGCGAGGATCCCGGTGAAGATCAGCAGATCGACGTCGTCGGCGGCCGAGGTGCCGAGCTCGTCGAAGAGCTTGAGGGCGGCGTGCGCCGCCAGGTCGGACGGCTGCTCGTCGGCGTGCGCGACGGTCCTTTCGAGCAGCCCGTACATGTGCCGCAGCACGCCGGGCGACAGGCTGACGGCCGGGCTGTGGGAGCGGAAACGGTCCTCCGCCTCGGTGACGGTCTGACGACCGGGCGGCACGTGCACGGCCGCATGGGAGATCGAGCTGTACGCGGTCACAATGGATGAGCTCTTTCGTGGAGGTGCGCGAGATCGGCCGCGGGTGCCAGGTCCGCCGCGTACGGCGGTCCCTCGCCCGCGCGCGGTCTACGCGGGGATCATCGCGAGCACGACGTTGTGCCCGCCGAAGCCGAACGAGTGGCTGACGGCGGCCCGCACCCGCTGCTCACGCGGCGCGCCGGTCACACAGTCGAGGGGGAACTCCAGGAGCTCCGGGGTGAGGTTGGCGATCGGTGGCACCGTGCCGTGGTGGATCGTGAGCGCGGTGACGGCCGCGTCGACGGCCCCGGCCGCGCCGAGACTGTGGCCGAGCACGCCCTTGGGCGCGGTGACACTCGGGCCGTGCGGCAGCACCCGGCCGATGAGTTCGGCCTCCGTTCTGTCGTTCAGCGGCGTGGACGTGCCGTGCGCGTCGACGTGATCGACGTCGGCGGGGGACAGCCCCGCGTCGGCCAGGGCCGCGCGCAGCGCCGTCTCCGCGACGACACCGCCGGGCGAGGGTGCCGTCGGATGGTGGGCGTCGGTGGACTGGCCCGCCCCCGCGAGCAGGGCGTAGCCGCGCCGGCCGCGGGCCCGGGCGTCCGCCGTGCGCTCCAGGACGCAGATCGCGGTGCCCTCCGCGATGACGAACCCGTCCCGGTCGGCCGCGAACGGGCGGGACGCGGCGGCGGGCTCGCCCGTACGCGAGGACAGTGCGCCCATGCGCTGGAACCCGGTGGTGACGACCGGGGTGACGGCGGCCTCCGTGCCGCCCGCGACGGCGATGTCGCAGGCCCCGCTGAGCAGCAGATCGCGGGCCACGACGAGCGCGCTGGCCCCCGAGGCGCAGGCCGTCTCCGTGGCCAGCGACGGGCCGCGTGCCGCCAGGTCGAGGGCGACCTCGCCCGCCGCCATGTTGGAGATCAGCATCGGCACCAGCGTGGGCGCGACCAGCTCGGGTCCGGCCTGGTGGAAGCGGACCGTCTGGTCCTCCAGGTGCGCGGCGCCCGCGAGCCCCGAGCCGATGACCACGGCGACCCGGGCCCCGTCCCAGCCGTCGCCGGAGGTGAGCCCGGCGTCGGCGACGGCCTCCCGGGCGGCGAGCACCGCGTGCCGGGTGAAGCGGCCCATGCGCCACGCCTTGCCGCCGCCGATCCGGCCCTGGCCGGCCGGGAATTCGGGGATGCGGCAGGAGAAGTCGACGGGGCAGCCCTTGAGCTGCAGATCGCGGGCCGCGGTGGAGGCGCCGCCGAGCAGCCCCGCCCAGGTGGCCTCGCGGCCGGCACCGGCCGGGGTGATGAGCCCCAGACCGGTGACGGCGACGGTGCGGTCGGCGAGGGTCACCGGGCCGCTGCCGTGGCGTGCTTGGCGGTGAGGGTGGCGGTCAGCTCGGCGACGGTGGTCTGCTTCGACGCCTCGGACTCCGCCACGTCCACGCCCAGCTGCTCCTGGAGCGCGAGGGCGAGTTCGGCGAGCGCGAGGGAGTCGAGGTCGAGGCTCTCCAGGGTGGCGTCGGGCCGGACGGCGGCCGGATCGACCTCGAACTTCTCGGTGAGGACGGCGGCGATGGCGGACCCCACGGGGGACTCGGAGGACATGGCGAACCTTTCGAGGAAGGGGAGAATCGGGGGACGAGCCGCTGGAGCGGCAGGGGGATCGAACCCCGCGCGTTCCCGGTGCGGGCGGGAACCGCCGGGGTACGGCGAGGGCGCGCACCGCGGGCAGCGGTGTGCGGGAGAGGTGCTGGAGGCCTGTGACCCGGTGGCGTCAGCGGGCGACGGCCGGCAGGGCCGCCGAGTCGACCGGTGCCACCACGGGCAGCTCCGGCCAGGTCATCGTCGCGGAGGCCCAGGTGAGACCGGCGCCGAAAGAGGTGAGCAACACCCGCTCACCGGGGGCGAGTTGATCGCGGGATGCGGCGTCGGCGAGCGCCAGCGGCAGGGAGGCGGCGCCGGTGTTGCCGACCCGCTCGATGTTGGCGACCTGCCGATCGGCGGGCAGCCGGAGGCGCTCCCCGACCGCGTCGAGGATCCGGGCGTTCGCCTGATGGGCGACGAACCGGTCGACGTCGTCGGCCGTCCAGCCGGTGCGTTCGAGCACTCGCAGCGACGACTCGGTCATCCGGGTCACCGCGTGCTGGTAGACCTCCCGGCCCGCCATCCGGAAGTGCCGGTCCGCGGGGGTGTGGTCGGTGGGCCTGGCGCGCTCGGCAGCGCCACCGCCGGGCACCTGGATCAGCTCGTGCCCCGTACCGTCGCTGCCGAGGTCGAAGGCGAGCAGCGCGCCCGGTTCGCCGGACCTGCCCCGGCGCAGCAGCACCGCGCCCGCGCCGTCGGCGAAGACGACCCCGGCGCCGCGGTCCGCCGGGTCGACGAGGGTCGAGTAGACCTCGGCGGCGACCAGCAGGACGCGCTGCGCGTGTCCGGCGGCGAGCACGCCCGCCGCCGTGGCCAGGCCGTAGCCGAATCCGCTGCAGGCCGCCGCCACGTCCCAGGCGGCCACCTGACCGAGGCCGAGGAGGGAGGCGAGCCGCGGGGCCATCGCGGGCATCGGCCGGTCCGGCGTCGAGGTCGCGACGAGCACGGTGTCCGGCGCGGGACCGTCGAGCGACGCGAGCACCCGCCGGGCCGCTTCGAGCGCCAGGTCACCGGTGCGGACCCCGTCCCCGGCCCAGTGGCGGGTGGCGATGCCGGTACGGCGCCGTACCCAGGCGTCGTCGACGCCCCAGGCGGCCGGGAGCTCGGCGTTCGAGACCCGGCGCGGCGGCACCCAGCCCGCGACCCCTTCCAGGACCGCGGTCGCGCGGTCGGCAGGGGGCTGTGCGGGACGGTCGGCTACGGTCACTCGAACCTCGCTCTTTCTGAGGTGGGCGCGTGCGGGCGTCCGGGGAAACGAATCGGCGGCATGACTGTAGGCAGCGGAGCGATCTTCGGAAACCAGCCATATTGTCCGAACAGCGCTTGTTTTCAACTGGGTTGACGAATTACACGCAGGTCAGCGGCGTGCGCCGGAGTGCAGGGGGCGGACGGGAGGCGTACGAGGGGCTCGGCCGGTGTCACCCGGAGGGACGCGCACTTTCCGGCCGACGGGTTCCGGCGGGCCGAGGGCCATGTCGGATTCTCGCCAGCCGGCCCGCTCACCGTGCGCGATCCTTGACGCATGCCCACCACCAACGACCATGTCGAAGCCCGTGCCGCGATGCACACCGACACCGAGCGGTGCGTGCGTGCGGTGCAGGCCAAGGACACCCGGTTCGACGGTGTCTTCTTCACCGCCGTCACAACCACCCGCATCTACTGCAGGCCCGGCTGCCCGGTCGTGCCGCCCAAGCCGCGCAACATGGTGTTCTACCCGAGCGCCGCCGCCTGCCAGCAGGCCGGATTTCGCGCCTGCAAGCGGTGCAGGCCCGATACCAGCCCGGGGTCGCCGGAGTGGAACGAGCGGGCCGATCTCACCGCCCGCGCCATGCGGCTGATCGCTGACGGGATCGTCGACCGCGAGGGCGTGCCCGGACTGGTCCGCCGCCTCGGATACAGCGAGCGGCAGGTCGAGCGGCAGCTGCTCGCCGAGCTGGGCGCGGGCCCGCTCGCGCTGGCCCGGGCCCAGCGCGCGCAGACCGCACGGCTGCTCGTCGAGACGACCGGGCTGCCGATGGCCGACATCGCGTTCGCCGCCGGGTTCTCGTCCATCCGCACCTTCAACGACACCGTCCGTGAGGTCTTCGCGCTGAGCCCGAGCGACCTGCGCACCCGCGCGCCGCAGGGCCGGCCCACCGCCCCGGGCGGCGCGCTCACCCTGCGGCTGCCGTTCCGGGCGCCCCTCAACCCCGACAACCTCTTCGGCCATCTCGCCGCCACCGCCGTACCGGGCGTCGAGGAGTGGCGGGACGGGGCGTACCGGCGCACGCTGCGCCTCCCGTACGGGCACGGCATCGTGAGCCTCACACCCGGCGCCGAGTACATCGGCTGCCGGCTCGTCCTGACCGACCAGCGCGACCTCACCGTCGCCATCAGCCGTTGCCGCCGCATGCTGGACCTCGACGCCGACCCGGTCGCGATCGACGAACAGCTGCGCACCGACCCGCTGCTCGCGCCCCTCGTCGACAAGGCGCCGGGGCGGCGCGTCCCGCGGACCGTCGACGAGGCCGAGTTCGCCGTGCGGGCCGTCCTCGGGCAGCAGGTGTCCACGGCCGCCGCCCGCACCCACGCCGGCCGTCTCGTCCTCGCCCACGGGGAGCCCGTCGACGACCCCGAGGGCGGCCTCACCCATCTGTTCCCGTCGCCCGAGGCGCTCGCCTCGCTCGACCCGGAATCCCTCGCGCTGCCCCGCAGCCGCCGCACCACGCTCCTCACGCTCGTACGTGAACTGGCCGACGGGACAGTTGTGTTGGGTCCGGAGTCCGACTGGGACGAGGCGCGCGCCCGGCTCGCCGAGCTGCCCGGCTTCGGCCCCTGGACCATCGAGGCCATCGCGATGCGCGCCCTCGGCGACCCGGACGCCTTCCTGCCCACCGACCTCGGAATGCGGCGCGCCGCACAGCAGTTGGGCCTGCCCCACACTCCCGCCGCGCTCACCGCGCGGGCCGCGGCGTGGCGCCCCTGGCGGGCGTACGCGACCCAGTACCTGTGGGCCACCGACCACCACCCGATCAACTTCCTCCCCGCGTAAGGGATCCACGCCATGCGGACACCGACACCGGCACTCGTTCAGCACACCGTCATCGACACGCCCTACGGGCCGTTCACGCTCGTCGCCACCGACGGCGCCCTCTCCGGGCTCTACATGGCCGAGCAGCGCCACCGGCCCGCCGAGGAGACCTTCGGCGTCCGTGACGAGCGCCCCTTCGGTGCCGTCATCGACCAGCTGAACGCCTATTTCCAGGGTGAGTTGAAGGAGTTCGACCTGCCGCTCGCCCTGCACGGCACCCCGTTCCAGCGCACCGTCTGGGAGCAGCTGCTGCTCATCCCGTACGGCGAGACCCGCACGTACGGCGAACTCGCCGAGGCGCTCGGCAAGCCGAACGCCTCCCGCGCCGTCGGCCTCGCCAACGGCAAGAACCCCGTCGGTGTCATCGTGCCCTGCCACCGTGTCATCGGCGCGAACGGCGACCTGACCGGCTACGGCGGTGGCCTCGACCGTAAGCGCCGGCTGCTCGACCTCGAGCGCGGGACCGCGCTGTTCTAGGCTGCGTCGCGTGATGACGGCCGAGGACGTGGTGACCGTGCTGACGCTGCTGCGGCGAGCGGGAGCCGACGTCTGGATCGGCGGCGGATGGGGCATCGACGCCCTCGTGGGTGAGCAGACCCGCGACCACCACGACCTGGATCTCATGCACAGGCGGGAACAGGAACCGGCGGTGCTCGCGGCGCTCAGCGGAGCCGGTTTCGCGCAGACCCTCGACTGGCGGCCCGTCCGCTTCGTCGTCGCGCACCCTGACGGCCGCGAGATCGATCTGCACCCGCTGGCCTTCGCCGCCGACGGCTCGGCCGTGCAGGCCTCACCCGATCCGGAGCACCCCTTCCGCTGTCCCGCCGCGTGCTTCGTGACGGGCACCGTCGGCGGGACGCCGGTCCCGTGTCTCTCCGCCGAGCAGCAGGTCGCCTTCCACCACGGGTACGAGCCCCGGGAGCGCGACCTGCACGACATGGCCCGGCTACGCCGCGCCTTCGGGATCGCCACGCACTTCTGAGAGCAGCCGCGGCAGCGCCGTCCCGATCGGCTCCCGTACGACCTCGTCGGCCAGCTCGTCGTACGGGGTCGGCTCCGCGTTCACCACGACGAGCCGGGCACCGTGTTCGGCCGCGAGACCGGCCAGTCCCGCCGCGGGATGCACCTGGAGCGACGAGCCGACCGCGAAGAAGACCTCGCACGCCTGCGTGACCGCGACCGCCTCGCCCAGCACCACCGGGTCGAGCTGCTCGCCGAACATCACCGTCGTCGACTTCAGGACGCCGCCGCAGATCACGCACGCCGGATCGTCCTCACCCGCCTCGACCCGGGCGAGCGCCGCCTCCATCGGCCCGCCCTCCCCGCACCCCGTGCACACGAACCGCCGCGCCGAGCCATGCAGTTCGAGCACCTTGCGGGCGGGCGTCCCGGCGAGCTGGTGCAGCCCGTCGACGTTCTGCGTGATGACCCGCACGGGGACGCCGCAACGGTCGAGGCCGGCGATCGCGCGGTGCGCCGCGTTCGGCTCCGCGGTCAGGGTGGCCGAACGGCGCCGTACCTGCCAGGCACGGCGCCGGATCTCGGGGTCGTTCATGTAGTACTCGTACGTGACGAGCTTCTCGGCGTCGGGGTCCTTGCGCCACACCCCGTTCGGCCCGCGGTAGTCGGGGATGCCGGAGTCGGTGCTGATACCGGCACCGGTGAGGATCGCGACAAGGGGCTGGGGTGCGGACGCCGTCATGCCTCCGAGCGTAGGTCAGTCGGTCGCCTCCGCGTCCACCGGCTTCGGGATGAGCATCGAGACGAACAGGGCCGCCACGATGAGGACCAGGCCCGCGATCACGCCCGCGCTGTACCCGCCGACCGACGTGGAGCCGGACGGGGCGACCGCGTCCATGGCCGCGTACAGGACGACGAAGCTGAGGCCCGCGCCGAGGTTGAAGCAGCCCGCGTTCAGGCCCGGCAGGAAGCCCGGGTTCTCCTTCGGGGAGAGCACGATGCCGAGGCCGTTGAGCATGATGTTGACCGTGCCCGCGTACGTCACGCCGAGCAGGATCGACACCGCGAGGAGCAGACCCCGCGAGTCCGTCCGGAGCATGACCAGGGCCAGGACCGTGGTCGCCGCGGTGAGGACCAGGCCGATGCGCAGGATGCGGCCGTAGCCGACGCTCGCCGAGAGACGGCCCGCGATCGGTCCCATGGCGAGACCCGCGAGCGCGTACGGCGTCAGCGTCCACCAGGTCGCGCCCTCGGCGCCGAGCGAGAGTCCGACGTTCGTGTCCTGGGCGAAGCCGGGCAGCAGCCCGTTCATGATCGCGAAGACGCCGGTCATGGTGAGCATCGTCGCGAGCAGGATCGACCAGGTGGCGCGGCGCTTCATCAGGCGCGTGGCGACCAGCGGCTGGGCCGAGCGCTTCTCCGTGCGCCAGAACGCCCAGAAGGCGAGCGCGGAGACGACGATCAGGGCGACGGTCAGCGTCCAGTTCGCGTCGGCCAGCTTGCCCGCCTCGTTGAACGCGATGAGCAGCGCGCCGACCGAGACGACGAGCAGGACGACGCCCGGCCAGTCCATGCGCGGACGCTCGTCGGCGCGCGACTCGGGGGCGAGGAAGTGCACGAGGAGCGCCGCGAAGGCCGCGAAGGCGGTCATGACCCAGAAGATCGAGGCGAAGCCGTGGTGCTCGGCGAGCCAGCCGCCCGCGAACGAGTCGACGCCCGCGATACCGCCGTTCACCGCCGTGACGATGCCGAGGAGCACCCCGTACTTCTTCGGGTCCGGGACCTGCACGCGCAGCATGATCAGCGCGAGCGGGATCGTCGGCCCCGAGGCGCCCTGGATGACCCGGCCGACGGCGAGCATTCCGACGTTCGTGGCGAGCGCGGAGATGACGCAGCCGACGGCCATCAGGGCCATCATCCCGGTGAGTACCTTGCGGCGGCCGATCAGATCGCCCAGGCGCGGCAGGAAGAGCGAGAACAGCGCCGCGGCGGTGAAGAACGCCGTCTGGGTGAAGCTGATCTTCGAGGCCGTGGTGTGCAGCTCGGTCGCCATCGTCGCCAGCGCGGGGCTGAGCATCGAGGCGTTGAGCTGGAAGGCGAAGCTGGCCGCGAGCAGCGCGACCATGAGGGCGCCGACCTTGGCGGGGCGGCCCGCGCGGGGGCCGTCTGCCGGGGTGTGGGGGGAGGCGGCGACGTTCATGCTGCGGGTGCTCCGTTGTCTCCGGGCTCTCCGATACGGACGAGAGCATCGACCACGAGATCCCAGAATCGGTCGTGGTCCAGGTCCACCGCGACCTGGGTGTGGCAGTCGGCGGGCGCGGGGGAGCGCAGGTCGGTGACGGTCATGCCGAGCGTGAGCGCGCCGCGCAGCTCGATGTCGACGGGCGCCTTCCGTACGGTCATGACGTTCGGGTCGATGACGTACGCGACCGCGCACGGGTCGTGCACCGGCGGGTGCTCGAAGCCCTGGTTCTCGCGGTAGGCCGCGCGGAAGAAGTCGAGCAGTTCGAGGACGAACGCGGCGGGCTTCGTGCCGACGGCCTTGATCTTGTCCTCGACCGCGGGGGTCGCGAGGGCCTGGTGGGTCAGGTCGAGGCCGACCATGGTCAGCGGCCACTTCTCGTTGAAGACGATGTGCGCGGCCTCGGGGTCGATCACGATGTTGAACTCGGCGACCGGGCTCCAGTTCCCTTCGTGGTAGCCGCCGCCCATCAGCACGACCTGGCGGACGCGCTCGACGATGCGGGGTTCCTTGCGGGCGGCCAGCGCGATGTTCGTCAGGCCGGCCGTCGGGACGATGGTGATCTCGCCCGGCTCGTGGCTCATCACCGTGTCGATGATGAGGTCGACGGCGTGCCGCCGGTCCAGCTCGAAGGCGGGCGCGGGCAGGTCGGGTCCGTCGAGGCCGGTCTCGCCGTGGATCTCCGGCGCCGTCTCGATCTCCCGGACCAGGGGCCGCGGGCAGCCGGCGGCGAACGGGACCCCGGTGATCCCGGCGATCGCCGCGACCGACAGCGCGTTGCGGGTCACCTTCTCCAGGGTCTGGTTGCCGACGACGGTGGTCACCGCGACCAGGTCGATGTCGGGACTGCCGTGGGCGAGCAGCATCGCGACCGCGTCGTCGTGCCCCGGGTCGCAGTCGAGGATGATCTTCCTGGCCAACGTCATGAGCCCCTTTGCTCCGGTTGGGAAAAACTGTCCTCGCAAACCTCACCCGTCGCCACACGAGTTGTCAACGCGCGTAGATTCCGTGACCGTTACGTCTGGTGCGTCCGGTATGTTCACATCGGGTGGGTGGGGGCGATCAATCCGTGACGGGCTCGCCGCACTCCAGCTCGGCCGTCCCGGTGCCCCGGTCGAGCACGCCGAGCGCGGAGCGCACCCGCCGGCCGAGCGACCCCAGCAGGTACGCGTCGAGGTCGTCGCGCGCCACGAACCGCCACGACAGCAGCTCTTCCTCCTGCAGCCGGATCTTCTCGACCTGCTCGGCGGGGAGTACGCCGCCGTCGTAGAGGTACGCCACCAGCGGCGGCCGACCGGCGCCCGGCACCCAGTCCACGACGAGCAGCCGCCCCACGGTGACGTCGAGCCCGATCTCCTCCAGCGTCTCGCGCCGCGCGCCCTGCCGCGGGCTCTCCCCGTCGTCCGACTCCACGGTGCCGCCGGGCAGCGCCCACCCGTCCCGGTAGTTGGGCTCGACCAGCAGCACGCGCCCCTCGCCGTCGCGGAACAGGACGGCCGCGCCGACCAGGACGCGGGGGAGGCCGGCGATGTAGGTGGCGTAGTCGAGAGTCGTCATCGCCCCACCCTAGCCAGCCGGGAGGGGCGGTCAGGGGCGGTCACGGCGGTCGCAGGGTGAACCCCTTTCGCTGTGGCGTACAACCATTCGTGCAGGACGCAGGTCCATCCCCTGTCCCGTTGATTCAGTGGAGCCTCGTTCCAGCAGGAGATGAGCAGCATGCAACATCGTTCCCGCGCCGCCGCACCGGTCATCGCCGCGGCCATCGCCGCCGGTCTCTTCGGCGCGGCGCCGGCGCATGCCGCCCCCGCGGTCACGCACCAGGGGCAGAGCGATGTGAACGGAGACGGGTACGGCGACCTCGTGACCGGCTCGGAGGCGACCGTGGCGGGGGCCTCGCGGGCCGGCGCCCTCGTCGTCAACACCGGTTCGTCGAGCGGCGTTTCGGCCACCCGGACCAAGGTGATCACGCAGAACACCGCGGGTGTGCCCGGCGCCGCGGAGGCGGGCGACCGGTTCGGCTCCGCGGTCGTCACCGGTGACCTGAACGGGGACGGCTACACCGACGTCGTCGCCGGCACCCCGCACGAGAAGGTGGGCAGCGACGTCGACGGCGGCACCGTCGCCGTCCTGTGGGGTTCGAGCTCCGGCATCAGCGGCGGCACCACCATCGCCGACCCGGCGCCCACCGCCCACGACCTGTTCGGCGACCACCTCACCATCGGTGACTACGACGGCGACGGCCGGCCCGAACTCGCCGTCGGCAGCAGCCGCAACGACGTGTGGATCTTCAGCGGCATCGCGAAGACCTCGGGCGCCGCGGCCCGGCGCGAGCTGGTGACCGGCGTCGCGCCCGACAGCGCCGCGTACTACACCTCACTGACCTCCGGGGACTTCGACGGCGACGGGCGCGACGACCTCGTCGTGGGCGGCCGCTACGACGAGGACGGCAGCTTCGACGGCGCCGCGCTCGTCTACCCGGGCGCGTCCGGCACCTACACCGCCCTGCCCGACGAGGCCCCTGCCGCCGCCGCGGGCGATGTCGACGGCGACGGCGTCGACGACCTGGTCCTCGGCTCGCCCGACGACAACAAGGTCACCGTCTACGCCGGCGGCGCCTCGGGCCTCACGGCGTCCGCGAGGCGCACCTTCACCCAGGAGACCCCGGGCGTGGCCGGAGCCACGGAGGACGCCGACTCCTTCGGCGACACGGTGGCCACCGGCGATGTGAACCACGACGGCTACGCGGACGTGGCCGTGGGCAACGACTTCGAGACCATCGGCTCCGGCTCGGCCCTCAACAGCGGCGAGGCCGTCGTCCTGTACGGCTCCGCGGACGGGCTCACCGGAACCGGCGCCCAGGTCCTGCACCAGGGGACCGCGGGCGTGCCGGGCGCCAACGAGGGCTACGACCGGTTCGGCGGCTCCGTGCGCCTGACCGACACCAACCGCGACGGCTACGCCGATCTGGCCGTCGCCGCGCCCACCGAGAACAAGAGCAACGGCGCGCTGTGGAGCCTGCGCGGCTCCGCGAAGGGCGTGACGACCTCGCAGGCCGTCAGCTTCTCGGCGGCCACGGCGAAGGTGTCGTCGGCGGACTACACGTACTTCGGGCAGTGGATGGCGACGGACGCGTACGGGGAGTGACCCGCACGGCCGCTGCCGTCACCGGCGCGCCAACTCCGTTGTCCGGGCGGCCAGTTCACTGATCCGTACGCCGTCGAACCCGAACACCGCGCTGCGCACCCGGTCCTCGAGCGGCTCCGTCCACTGCTCGGGGACCGCGTCCGCGCCGCACAACACGCCCGCGACCGACCCGGCCGTCGCGCCGTTGGAGTCCGTGTCGAGACCGCCGCGCACCGTCAGGGCCAGGGTGCGGGTGAAGTCCCCGTCGCCGTACAGGAGTCCGGCCGTGATGACGGCGGCGTTCGGGACGGTGTGGATCCAGCCGAGGCCGCCCGTCTCCTCCTCGACCGTGGCCAGGGTCTCCTCCCAGGTCAGCCGGGAGTCGTGGAGCGAGATCGTGCGCCGCACGACACGGGCGAGACGGCTGCTCGCGGGGATCACCGTCAGCGCCGCGTCGAGGGCGGCCCTCGGGGTCGGCGCCGTGAACGCCGCCGACACCAGGGCCGCCGCCCACATCGCCCCGTACACGCCGTTGCCGGTGTGCGAGAGGACCGCGTCGCGGCGGGCCAGGGAGGCCGCGCGGCGCGGCGCGCCCGGGCTGGTCCAGCCGAAGACGTCCGCGCGGATCAGACCGCCGATCCACTCCTGGCAGGGGTTGTCGTACGTGGCCGTCAGCGGCGGCTTCAGGCCGTTGGCGAGGTTGCGGTAGGCCGCGCGCTCGGCCGTGAACGTCTGGAGGTAGGGCAGGCGCAGCAGCCACAGCTCCCCGACCTGTTCCGTGGTGAAGGCGAAACCGTGGGTCTCCAGGAGGTGCAGGCCGAGCACCGCGTAGTCCACGTCGTCGTCCCGGCAGCTGCCGTGGATCCGTCCCCTGACGCACGCCCGCCATTCCGGACGCAGTGCCAACTCGACGTCGTCCGAAGGGGGTTCGGGCAGATAGTCGGTGAGCGGCAGGGCCTCGGCCTGGCGCAGATAGCGGTCGATGCGCGCACGCGTCCACACCTCGCCCTGCTCGACCGGCTTGCCGAGCATGTTCCCGGCGATCCGGCCGAGCCAGCCGCCGAGCACACGGTCGGCGAGGGCGCGTTCGGTGAGCTGAGGGCTCGTTGGCGTCATGAGTCCGGTGTACCCGTTTCCCCGCGTCAACTGTCTTCGGCGTTGCGTGACTTGGCGGCACGTCGGCGGAGCCGGTGGTGGCGGGCGGCGGCCGGGCCCTGCTCCGAGATCGCGTCGCCGACCATCGCGCGCACCGCGTCCCGCAGCCCGTGCAGCGCGTGCCCCCGCGCCGGCCCCGCGCCCGGGTCCTCGCGCAGCTCCTTCAGCAGCGCCCAGCACAGTGCCAGCATCACCACGACGAAGGGGAGGGCGACCAGGATCGTCGCGCTCTGCAGGGAGTCCAGGCCGCCCGCCACGAGCAGCACCGCCGCGACCGCCGCCATCAGCACGCCCCACGTCACCACCAGCCAGGTCCGCGGGTGCAGCGCGCCCCGGCTGGTCAGCGATCCCATCACCAGGGACGCCGAGTCCGCGCTCGTGACGAAGTACGTCATGACCAGGATCATCGCCACCCAGGACGTGATCGTGCCGAGCGGCAGCGCGTCCAGCATCGCGAAGAGCGACGCCTCCGCGCTCTCGTCGACCTCCGCCGCCATGTCGACCTTGCCGGTGAAATCGAGCCGGATGCCGGTACCGCCCATCACGCAGAACCAGACCACCGTCGCCCCGCTCGGCACGAGGAGCACGCCGACCAGGAACTCCCGGATGCGCCGGCCCCGCGAGATCCGCGCGATGAACGTCCCCACGAACGGCGCCCACGACAGCCACCACGCCCAGTAGAAGATCGTCCAGGAGCCCAGCCACGTCCGGTCCGTGAAGGCGCCCGTGCGCGACGCCATCGGCAGCAGCTCGTGCAGATAGCCGCCGACACTCGCCGGGATCGCGTCGAGGATGTACACGGTCGGGCCGAGCACGAACACGAACAGCATCAGGCAGGCCGCGAGCACGAGGTTCAGGGTGCTCAACCACTTCACGCCCTTGTGCAGACCGGAGAAGGCCGAGCCGACGAAGGCGGCGCCGAGCCCGATGATGATGATCAGCTGGAGGGTCGTCGTGTTCGAGACGCCCGTCGTCAGGTTCAGCCCCGTGGCCACCTGCAGCGCGCCCACACCGAGGCTCGTCGCCGTACCGAAGACCGTCGCGAAGACGGCCAGCAGATCGATGATCCGGCCCGGCCAGCCCGCCGCCCGGCGCTCCCCGATGAGCGGGACGAACACCGAGCTCAGCCGGTTGCCCCGGCCCTTGCGGAACCCCGCGTACGCGAGCGCGAGGCCCGCGATGCCGTAGATCGCCCACGGGGTCAGCGTCCAGTGGAAGAACGAGTACTCCATCGCCACCAGCGCCGCGCCGCCGGTGCGCGGCTGCGCGCCGCTCGCCGGCGGCGGGTTCAGGTAGTGGGTGAGGGGCTCCCCGACCCCGTAGAACATCAGGCCGATGCCCATGCCCGCGCTGAACATCATGGCGATCCACGCCAGATTGGTGAACTCCGGCTCGCCGTCGTCGCGGCCCAGCCGGATCCGGCCGAACCGGCTGACCGAGAGCACCAGGCACAGCACGAGGAAGGCGTCGGCGGCGACCACGAACAGCCAGGCGAAGTTGTCCAGGACCCAGGTCAGGGCGGCGCCCGACGCGCTCTCGAAGGAGTCCTTGCCGAGCGCGGCCCAGGCGACGACGGCGAGCACCACGGTGATCCCGATGCCGACGACGGTGAAGTCGGGAGCGTCGGAAGCCCCTTCGGAGCCGGGGGGCGGGGAGTCCGGGGCCGGATGATCGATCGTTTCCGTGCTCATGCCGACCCACTATGGACGCATATGTGCGGATACAGGCGGCTGGCACGCCGTCCCGCCGACCGGACAACCATGGGCAGCGACCCCCTCCTGCGGTTATGGTCGCAGCGGCGCGACTGCCTTGACGCGAGCAAGGCCCGAACAGCAAGGGGAGACCAAGGTGGCGGACGCTGCACAGGCCGCGCGGCACGTGTTGATCGCGGCGGACAAGTTCAAGGGCTCGCTCACCGCGGTGCAGGTCGCACAGCGTGTGACGGCCGGTCTGCGCCGGGTGGCGCCCGAGGTGACCATCGAGTCCGTGCCCGTCGCGGACGGCGGTGACGGCACCGTCGCGGCTGCGGTCGCGGCCGGGTTCGAGCGGCGCGAGGCGCGGGTCACGGGCCCGGTCGGCGAGCCGGTGACGGCCGCGTGGGCGCTGCGCGACGGCACGGCCGTGGTGGAGATGGCGGAGGCGTCCGGCCTGCAGCTGCTGCCCGAGGGCGAGTTCGCGCCGCTGACGTCCACGACGTACGGCTCGGGCGAGGTCATCGCGGCGGCGCTCGACGCGGGCGCGCGCACGATCGTCTTCGGCGTCGGCGGCAGCGCCACGACCGACGGCGGCGCGGGGATGCTGGCCGCGCTGGGCGCCCGGTTCCTGGACGGTGCGGGTGCGCCGGTCGGGCCCGGCGGCGGAGCGCTCGCCGCGCTCGCCTCCGCGGACCTCTCCGGTCTCGACCCGCGTCTCGCCGACGTGGAGATCGTCCTCGCCAGCGACGTCGACAACCCGCTGACCGGCCCGAAGGGCGCCCCCGCGATCTACGGCCCGCAGAAGGGGGCCTCTCCCGAGGACGTCGCCGAGCTGGACGCCGCGCTCGGCCACTACGCGAAGGTGCTGTCGGAGTCGGTCGGTCCGAAGGCCCTGGAGGACGCCGAGTCGCCGGGTGCGGGCGCCGCGGGCGGGATCGGCTACGGGGCCCTGGTCGCCCTCGGCGCGAGTTTCCGTCCCGGCATCGAGGTCATGCTCGACGTCCTCGGGTTCGCGCCCGCGCTGGCGAAGGCCACGCTGGTGATCACCGGTGAGGGCTCCCTCGACGAGCAGACGCTGCACGGCAAGGCGCCGGCCGGGGTCGCGGCTGCGGCGCGGGCGGCAGGCATCGAGGTCGTCGCGGTCTGCGGCCGCCTCGCCCTCGCGCCGGACGCGCTCGGCCGGGCCGGGATCCGTCGGGCGTACGCGCTGACTGAGGTGGAGCCGGATGTGGCCCGCTGCATCGCGGAGGCCGGGCCGATTCTGGAGGACGTGGCGGAGCGCATCGCCGCGGACTTCTTGAGCTGAGCCGGGTTCGCCGGGCGCCTGATCGCGCGGTTCCCGGCGCCCCGGTTCGCCGTCGCGTCTGCCGGGTGTCTGTCGCGTGGGCGGGTGCGGGCCGGTGGTCCTGCTTCGCGCGGTTCCCCGCGCCCCTCGCGCCGTCGCGTCTGCCGGGTTGGTGTATGTCTCGCGGGTGCGGGCCCGGTGGGGCTTCTCGCGCGGTTCCCCGCGCCCCTGAAGCGATCTCCGCTCGCCCAGGGGAAGTTGCGCGCAGCGCATGCTTCAGGGGGAGGCACGGCGAAGCCGCTGCCTCAGGGGTGCGGGGAACTGCGCGACCAGCCCCCACCGGGCCCACACGCGCCTGACCAGACTCTCCCCTACGGCGAACCGGCGTGCTTTTAGGGATCACGGCCCTCGTCGGAAATGCCCCGTCACGGCCCACCTCCACCTCCCGGACGCCTCTTCCCGCCCCGCGCGAGGACCGCCATGCCCCGCACCCCGGTAAGAGCCCGGCGCACGCGTCCCGCCTTTCGGTCAGACTGCTCTGACCTGCACAAGAGCTCTGCCCCGCCTATCCTCGACTAGGTCAACAGCCAGGCGGAGGAGACCACTTGAAGCGCACCGTCACCACCACCGAGGACGTCCTCGACCTGCTCGACGAGCTGATCGCACCGCTGACGGACCACGGCAACTGGTGGGACCGGTTCTACGCGGAGCGGAACCGTGACGTGCCGTTCTTCGTCGACAAGCCCGACGAGAACCTCGCCGCCCACCTCGACCAGGGGCTGATCCCGCCCGGCGCCCGCGTCCTCGACCTGGGCTGCGGGCCCGGCCGCAACGCCGTACACCTCGCCACCCGCGGCTTCGACGTCGACGCCGTCGACCTCTCGGCCACCGCCCTCGCCTGGGGCAAGGAACGCGCGGCCGCCGCGGACGCGTCGGTGCGCTTCCATCACGGCAACATCTTCGACGTACAACTCCCGCACGCGTCGTACGACGTGGTGTACGACTCCGGGTGCCTGCACCACCTCGCGCCGCACCGCCGCATCAGCTACCTCGCCCTGCTCGACCGGCTCCTCGCCCCGGGCGGCCACTTCGGCCTCGTCTGCTTCGCCGCGGGCGAGATGGGCTCCGAGCGGCCCGACGCGGAGCTGTACCGCGAAGGCGTCGGCCTGGAGGGCGGGCTCGCGTTCACGGAGGACGAACTGCGGCACGTCTTCCGTGAGTTCACCGAGGTCGAGATCCGGCCCATGGCGGCGCGGGGCGCGGAGTCGGCGACGTTCGGGCAGCCGTTCCTGCTCACCGCGATGTTCCGCCGCACCCCCCGCTGACCCCGCCGCCGCGACTCACCCCGCCGCCGACGACAACCGGTACGCGTCCAGCGCCAACGTCATCTCCATCAGGTCCCGCGGCCGCGACAGCGACCGTGACGTCAACTGCTCCAGCCTGCGCAGGCGGTTGAAGACCGTGTTGCGGTGGCAGTACAGGCGCCCGGCGGCGCGGCCCGCAGAGCCTTCGCAGGCCAGCCAGGCGTCCAGGGTCTCCAACAGGACGGCACGGTCGGCCGGTTCGAGGGCAAGGAGCTCACCGAAGACGCCGGAGACGAGCCGCTGCGCCAGGTCGGGCTGGCTGACCACCAGGGCCGTCGGCATCCGCTGGTCCAGCCGGACGACGCCCGTCGTGTCGGGCGGGCAGGTGCGCAGGGCGAGTTCGGCGAGGCGGCGGGCGTGACCGAGTTCGGCGAGGCCCCGGACGACCGGGCTCAGCCCCCCGGGACCCGGGCAGCGCCCGTCGAGCAGCGCCGCCACGTCGTCGAGGGTGCGGCCCGCGCCGAGCGCCACCACACCCACCTCGCAGTCCGCCCGCATCCGCCACACGAACCGGAAGTCGGGGTCCTGCACCCTCCGGTGGAACGCCTCCCTGCTGTCACGGCGCTCCACCCGCAGGACCACCACCGCGTACGGGCCGTGCTCCGGAAGATCGAGCCCCGCGGCCGCGCGGCCCGCGAGGCCGGGCGCCGGACGGCCCTCCAGGAGCGCGTCGAGCAGCGCCTGCATCTGCTCGTCGGTGCGACGGCGCAGCTCCAACTCCGTGGCCCGGTAGGCCTCCGAGGCCGCCGCGGCCTGCGCGTCCACCGCCGCCCACACCATCGTCGCCGACCGCATCAGCGCCTTCAGCCGCTCGGGTTCGCCGCCCGCGCTCTCCATCAGCGCGTCCCAGACGAGATAGCCCGCGTTGCGGTACGCGTGCACGAGCAGATCGAGCGGCAGGCCCTGGCCCGCCCGGCGCCGGCCCGCCTCCTCCGCGTACGACAGATCACGGCGCGGCGCGTCCCGCGGCGCCGTGATCGTCTCGACGCCGATCCGCATGGCCTCCTCGGCCTCCCGCCACTGCGCGTCGTACGGCAGCACCCGCGCGTACACGTCCGAGTACGCGAACAGCTGGCGCAGATGTTCGTCGACGAGCTCGGGAACCCGGTCGAGGAGTGTCGTGCACGCCTCCCTCAGCAGCTTCCAGTCCTGGCCCGTACGGTGCTTGCGCCCGCCCATCGCCCCTCCCCAAAGGCTCGTAAAGCGACGGCAAAGGACTCATTCGCTGATGCGGAGGATGCCACCCCGCGCCCCTCCCCGGCAGGCCCCTGACGCGGGGTCTTGTGCGCGCGCACAACGGGGGCGGTCGGGCGCTGGGCCCACGCAGCGATTACCGGGCCGCCCGTGGACGGGCCGCCCGCACGGTGCTGTCGTGAGCGCCACCGGGTCACAGGCCCGGACCAGGGGGACGCACACAGCGACGCACACAGGGGCGCACACGTGACCGATGCAGAAGAACCACCCGGGCTCGCCGTGGACGACATGTCCGTCGGCTACGGGCCCGTACGCGCCCTGCGCGGCGTGACCTTGAAGGTGCCGAAGGGCGCCGTGGTCGCCGTGCTGGGCGGCAACGGCGCCGGCAAGTCCACACTGCTGCGGGCCGTCTCGCGCACGCTCGGCTTCCACGGAGGCGCGGTGACGTCGGGCGAGGTGCGGTTCGGCGGGCGGCGCGTCAGCGGCCTGAGCGCCGACCGGGTCGTCGCCGCCGGGATCTGCCAAGTACCGGAAGGGCGGCAGGTGTTCGCCCGGATGACGGTCGCCGACAACCTGCGCGCGGGGGCCCTCGGCTCGACCGGCTCGCGCTCCGCGAAGGCGGCCGCGCTGCGCCATGTGCACGAACTCTTCCCGGTCCTCGCCGACCGGGCGCACCAGCGGGCCGGGCTGCTGTCCGGCGGCGAGCAGCAGATGCTGGCCGTCGGCCGGGCCCTGATGGCCGAGCCGAAGCTGCTGCTCCTCGACGAGCCGTCGCTCGGCCTCGCCCCGCTGATGGCGGCCCGGATCGCCGACACGATCCGCGAGATCAACGCACAGGGGGTCTCCGTGCTCCTCGTCGAGCAGAACGCGACGCTGGCGCTGCGCCTGGCCTCGTACGCGTACGTGCTCGATGTCGGCGAGATCGCGTTGCACGGGCCCGCCGATGAACTGGCCGGGTCGGACGAGGTGCGGCGGCGGTACCTCGGGGTGGTCGACGAGGACGCCGCGGCGGACGCCTCCGGCGGGGTTCGGGATGCCGCGGTGCTGCGGGCCTGGGGAGGTGGGCGGTGATGGGGTTCGCCTTCGCGCCCCGCGGCGGAGCCGCTGACCGGCACAGCCCCGCGCCCCTTCGGGGCGCCACCGAGGGAGGTCCGCGATGAGTGACGTACTGCCCCTCCGGGTCCGGGACCTGACCGTGCGGTTCGCCGGGCTGACCGCTCTCGACGGGATCGGTCTCACCGTCGAGCCCGGCACCGTGCACGCCGTCATCGGGCCCAACGGCGCCGGCAAGTCCACCACCTTCAACGTCCTGTCCGGGGTCTACAAGGCCACCTCCGGCACGGTCCACCTGGGCGACACGGAGCTGACCGGCCTGTCCCCGCACCGGATCGCCGCCCTCGGTGTCGCCCGGACCTTCCAGAACCTGGCCCTGCCGCCGCGCACCACGGTCGCCGACAGCCTGCTGCTCGGCCGGCACCGGCTGACCCGGGCCTCGTTCGTCTCGGCCGGGCTGCGGCTGCCGTCCGCCGTGCGGGAGGAGCGGGCGCACCGCGAACGCGTCCGTGAGATCGCCGAGTTCGTCGGCATCGCCGATCAACTGGCCACGCCCACCGGCGCGTTGCCGTACGGCGCGCAGAAACTCGCCGAGCTCGCCCGCGCCCTGTGCATGGAGCCGAGCGTGCTGCTCCTCGACGAGCCCGTCGCCGGCATGACGGCCGACGAGCGCCGCCGTACCGCCGCCGTGATCGCGGGCGTCCGCGACAGCCTCGGCATCTCGATCGTCCTGGTGGAACACGACATGGGAGTCGTCATGCGCCTCGCGGACGACGTCACCGTCCTCGACTTCGGGCGGCGTATCGCCGGGGGACCACCGGCCACCGTCCAGAACGACCCGGCGGTGATCCAGGCGTACCTGGGCGCCCCCGAAGAACCGGAGAGCGCCGCATGACCGATCTCTCGACCTTCCTCGAACTGCTGCTCAACGGCGTCTCGATGGGCTCCGTCTACGCCCTCATCGCCCTCGGCTTCGTCGTGATCTTCCGCGCCACCGAGGTCGTCAACTTCGCGCACGCCTCGCTGCTGCTCGCCGGCGGTTACGTCACCGCCTCGCTCCACGACGACATCGGGTTCTGGCCCGCGCTCGGCGTCGGCATCGCCGCCGCCGCGGTGGTCGGCGCCGCCGTCGAGTTCTTCGTCATGCGGCGCTACCGCGGCCACGACCACAGCGTCCTCGCCATCGTCACCATCGGCGTCGACATCCTGCTCACCACCGAACTCACCCGCCGGCTCGGCACCGACGTGCTCCCGCTCGGCGACCCGTGGGGCGACGCCGTGCTCACCGTCGGCGGCGTCTCCATCGCGCACACCCGGATCGCCGCGTTCGTGGCCGCCGCCCTGCTCATCACCGCGTTCCTGCTCACCTTCCGGTACACGTCATGGGGCGTGGCCATGCGCGCCGCCGCCGAGAAGAGCGAGACCGCCGCGCTGATGGGCATCCGGCTCGGCAGGGTGTCGCTCGGCGCCTGGGCCGTGGCCGGCGGGCTCGCCGCCGTCGCCGCGCTGTTCCTGACCGTGTTCCCGACCCCCGGCCTCGAACGCGCCACGTCCCTCGCGGCGTTGAAGGCCTTCCCCGCCGCGATCCTCGGCGGGCTCGACTCCACGACCGGCGCGCTGGTCGGCGGCCTGATCGTGGGCATCACCGAGTCCCTCGCCACCGGCTACCAGAGCGAACTCGCCTTCATGGGAAGGGGACTCGGCGACGTCGCCCCCTACCTCGTGATGACGGCGATCCTCCTCCTGCGGCCCTCCGGACTCTTCGGCACGAAGGAGCTCGCCCGTGTCTGACACGCTCGCCCCGGCCCGGGCCACCCCCGAACCCGTCGCCCCGGCCCGTACGTTGCTGTCGCGCCGCCGCACGTATGTCACCGGCGTCCTCGCCCTCGTACTCCTGGCGATTCCCTTCTACCTCGACCGGTTCTGGCTGCAGGCGGGGCTGTTCGCGATGGCCGCCGCGATCGGCGCCATCGGCCTCAACCTCCTCACTGGCGCCACCGGCCAGCTCTCCATGGGCCACGCCTTCTTCCTCGCCGTCGGCGCCTACGGGTACTGCGTGTTCGCGGGGGAGAGGGGCCAGGAGTTCGCGGGCCTCGGCCTGCCGCCCTGGCTCGCCGCCGTGCTCGCCGTGCTGATGGCGGGCGCCGCGGGAGGCCTGTTCAGCCCCATCGCGGGGCGGCTGCAGGGCGCGTACCTCGGCATCGCCACCCTCGCGCTGATCTTCATCGGGCAGCACGTGCTGTTCAACGCCGAGGACCTCACCGGCGGCGCCAACGGCCGCGACGTCCCGGTCATGAACCTGTTCGGCCTCGGCTTCGACGAGAGTGAACTCACCATCGGGGGCGTGCCGTTCGGGTCCGCGGAGAAGCTCTGGTACCTCGGCCTCGTCCTGACGCTCGCCTGCGGCCTCTTCGCCCGCGGCGTGCTGCGCGGGCGCCCCGGCCGCGCCATGAACGCCATCCGCGACCACCGCATCGCCGCCGGAGTCCTCGGCGTGCCGGTCGCCCGCTACCGGGGAGCCGTCTTCGTGCTCTCCTCCATGTACGCGGGTCTCGCCGGGGTGCTCCTCGCCCTGGTCTTCCAGCGCACCGTGCCGGACTACTTCGGCATGACGCTCTCCCTCGAGTACCTCGCCATGATCGTCATCGGCGGTCTCGGCTCGGTCGCGGGCGCGGTCGTCGGCGCCGCGTTCGTCTCGCTCCTGCCCCAACTCCTCACCCGCTACAGCGATGCGCTGCCCCTCGTCTCGGCTCCCGGAACCGGCGGCATCGCCCCCGGCGAGGCATCCCGCTACCTCTACGGCGCCGCCGTCGTGGCAGTGGTCCTGTTTTTGCCCGGCGGCCTCGTGCGGCTCGCCGCCCGGCGCGCCCGGAAACACCCTCAGGAGGACGCATGACCATTTCCCATCCCCTCGGCCGCACGCTCACGGCATCAGCCGTGGCCGCGCTGCTGGCGCTGACCGCGGCCTGCAGCTCCAAGGCGAAGGACGACGACGGCGACCAGCAGAGCGCGGGCGGGGTCAAGACCGGCCAGGGCATCTCGGGCAAGACCATCAACCTGGGCGTCCTCACCGACATGACCGGCGTCTACGCCACGCTCGGCAAGAGCGTCACCCAGGCGCAGCAGCTCTACGTGAAGCAGACCAACGCCGCCGGCGGCATCTGCGGCTACCAGCTCAAGCTGACCGTCCGCGACCACGGCTACGACCCGCAGAAGGCCGTCGCCGGCTACACCGAACTGGAGCCGGAGGTGCTCGGCTTCACCCAGTTCATCGGCTCGCCGTTCGTCGCCGCGGTCGAGAAGCGCATCGCCCAGGACAAGGCCCTCGTACTGCCGCAGGCATGGTCGGCGAACCTGCTGGGCAACCCGTACGTCCGCGTGATCGGATCGACGTACGACTACGAGACGATCAACGCCGTCGACTTCCTGATGAAGGAGAAGGGCCTGAAGAAGGGCGACAAGCTCGGCCACGTGTACTTCGAGGGCGACTACGGCGAGAACGCCCTCAAGGGCTCGAAGTTCATCGCCGACAAGGCCGGGCTCACCGTCGTCGAGCAGAAGATCAAGCCCACCGACAACGACATGACCGCCCAGGTCGCCGCGCTGAAGAAGGCGGGCGTCAAGGGCATCGTGATCAGCGCGGGCCCGCGCCAGGCGGCCTCCCTCGTCGGCGTCGCGGCCGCGGCGAAGCTGAACGTCCCCATCATCGGCAACAACTCGGCCTACTCGCCCCAGCTCCTCGCCACCCAGGCGGGACCGGCCCTGATGAAGAACTACTGGGTCGCCTCGCCGTCGCTGCCCATCGGCGGTGACACACCGGAGGCGAAGAAGCTCGTCGCCGACTACCGGAAGGCGTACCCGAAGGACTCCCTCGACAACGGCGTCGTCGCCGGCTGGACGGCCGCGTCCCTCTACGGCGAGGCCCTGAAGAAGGCCTGCGACAGCAAGGACCTGACCCGCGAGGGCGTCGACAAGGCGCTGCTCACACTGGACTCCTTCGACAACGGCTTCGGCGTCGACCAGAACTTCAGCGACCCGAAGGCCCCGTCCTCGCAGCAGTCGGTGATCCTGCAGCCCGACAAGACGGCGGTCGGCGGCACCAAGGTCGTCAGGGAGGCGACGGAGGCGGCCGAGGCCAAGTCCTACGCGGAGTCCGCCAGTTGATGCTCGTACGCGCCGGCGGGCACCCTTAGCGCCGCCCGCCCCGCGTCGACGAACAGCCGGGTCGCGCGTGTGCGGCCCGGCCAGTCGGCCGAAAAGCACCACACCGCCCCGAAAACACGTGGACCACCCCGTTCCTCGCGCGGGACCCTTGGCTGCGCCCGGCCCACCCACGCCGGGCCCCACACCCGCCGACATCCAAGGGACGGGATCGGATTGACCGACTTAAGCGAAGCGCCGCCGAGCCGGGGCTCCGTGCTCCTCGCACTGCGCTACTACGGACGCGAGCTGACCCGGGCACGACGGGTCGCCGCGCCCGCGCTCCTGCTGCCGGCGCTCGCCAATACCTGCCTCAACTACCTCGCACCCCTCGTCGTCGCCAAGCTGATCGGCCACCTCGCCGACGGCGGCGACCGCACCCTCGACGCGCTGCTGCCGTACGTGCTCGGCTTCGCCGGTGTGCTCCTCGCCGCCGAAGTGCTGTGGCGCGTCGCCTTCCACTGCATCAACCGGCTCGAAGGCCGCGCGATCGAGAGCCTCTACGTCATCGGCATGGACGAGCTGTACGCGAAGGACGCCACGTTCTTCCACGACAACTTCGCCGGCTCCCTCACCAAGCGCGTCCTGAGCTTCGCCCAGCGCTTCGAGGAGTTCGCCGACGCACTGATCTTCAACGTGATGGCCACCATGGTGCCGATCGTCTTCGGCTCGGTGATCCTCTGGCGGTACGAGCCGCTGCTCGTCGTCGTGCTCCTGGCGATGATCGTCATCACCGGCGCGTGCGTGCGGCCCCTGATCCGCCGCCGCCAGAAGCTGGTCAACCAGCGCGAGGCGGCGTTCGCCCGGATGTCGGGCCACGTCGCCGACAGCCTCATGAACATGGAGACGGTCCGCGCCTTCGCAGCCGAGGAGCGCGAGGCCGCCGAGCACCGCAAGCGGGTCGGCACCGCACGGCGCCTCCTGCTCAGGTCGTGGGACTACGGCAATCTGCGCGTCGACACCGTCGTCGCACCGCTGTCGGTGGCCACCAACGCCCTGGGACTGCTGCTCGCCGTCGTCCTCGTGGGCGAGGGGCACAGCGTCGAGGCGATCGTCGTCGCGTTCACGTACTTCACCAACGCGACGCGGATCATGTTCGAGTTCAACCAGATCTACCGCCGCTTCGAGAGCTCGATGACGGAGGCGGCGCAGTTCACGGAGCTGCTGCACGACAAGCCGAAGGTCCTCGACCCGGCCGAGCCCGAGCCCCTGCGGCCCTCGCCCGCCGACGTCCGCTTCGAGCAGGTCTCGTACGCGCACGCCGGAGCCGAGCCGCTGTTCACCGGGCTCGACCTGAACGTGCCCGGTGGCACGAGGATCGGCCTCGTCGGCCGCTCCGGCGGCGGCAAGACCACCCTGACCAGGCTGCTGCTGCGGATGATGGACATCGACGGCGGCCGCATCCTGATCGGCGGCCAGGACATCTCCCGGCTGCGCCAGACCGACCTGCGGTCCTTGATCGCGTACGTTCCCCAGGACCCGGCCATGTTCCACCGCAGCCTGCGCGACAACATCGCCTTCGCCCGGCCCGGCGCCACCGAGGCGGAGGTCCGGCGGGCGGCGCAGGCGGCACACGTCACGGAGTTCGCGGACGCGCTGCCCGACGGCTTCGACACCATGGTCGGGGAGCGCGGCATCAAGCTCTCCGGCGGCCAGCGCCAGCGGGTCGCGCTCGCCCGCGCGATCCTGCGCGACGCCCCGATCCTGCTCCTGGACGAGGCGACCAGCGCACTCGACTCGGAGAGCGAGCTGCTGGTGCAGGAGGCGCTGTGGCGGCTCATGGAGGGGCGCACGGCCCTGGTCGTCGCCCACCGGCTGAGCACCGTGGCCGGCATGGACCAGCTCGTCGTCCTGGACCACGGGCGGATCGTCGAGCAGGGCAGCCATGAGGAGCTGCTGGAGGCCCGCGGCACGTACGCCAAGCTCTGGCAGCACCAGTCGGGAGGTTTCCTGCAGGAAGCCGCGTAGAAGCCCCGTAGGCACGCGAAGGGCCCCGAACCAAAAGGTTCGGGGCCCTTCGACGACGTACCGGAACGCTACGGAAGCTGAGCCGCGCGCGCCTCACGACGGTTGTCGCGGAAGTTGTTCACCCGGCGGGCCGTGGCGAACAGCGGGATCACCGCGCCGAGCACCAGCTGCAGCGCACAGCCGGTCTGGAGCAGCAGCTGACCGCCGGGGGCGTCGAACGCCCAGGCCGCCAGCAGACCCATGCTCAGCACGATCCACGACAGCATCGCGACGGCGAGGCGGCCGCGCGGCTTCGGGTACTCGACGCGGCTCACCATCAGCCACGCGGTCCCGATGATCGCGAGGAGCGTCGCCACGAAGGGCAGCTCCAGCAGGACGATCGAGACGACCGTCAGCGCGCCGAACGGCGACGGCATGCCCTGGAACGTGCCGTCCTTGACGGTGACGCACGAGAAGCGGGCAAGCCGCAGCACCACCGCCAGGAGCACCACGATCGCCCCCACCGCCGCGACTCTCTGGTGCGCGTCGTCGGCGACCATGCCGTAGACGAGCACGAAGTAGGCGGGCGCCAGGCCGAAGCTGATGAGGTCGGAGAGGTTGTCCAGCTCCGCACCCATCGGCGACGAACGCAGCTTGCGGGCCACCAGACCGTCGAACAGGTCGAAGATCGCGGCGGCCAGCATCAGGATCACGGCGGTCGCGGCGGAGTGCCGCGCCATGCCGGAGTCGTTGCTGCCCTGGATGTGCGGGATCAGGATGCCGGTCGTCGTGAAGTAGACGGCCATGAAGCCGCACGTCGCGTTGCCGAGCGTCAGGGTGTCCGCTATCGACAGGCGCAGTGAGAGCGGCATCTCCTCCGCGTCGTCCGCACCGTCGGTGTCAGTGGCCCAGGCCTGCGCCTCGGGGTCAGTCACGGTCAATGCGAGTCACCCCCGCCGTCGTCTTCTGGCCGACCTCGACGTCGACCTCGACCCCTTCGGGGAGGTAGATGTCGACGCGCGAACCGAAACGGATCAGACCGATGCGCTCGCCCTGCTCGACCTTCGTGCCCTGCGGGATGTACGGCACGATGCGGCGGGCGACGGCGCCGGCGATCTGGATCATCTCGATGTCACCGAGCTCGGTGTCGAAGTGCCACACCACCCGCTCGTTGTTCTCGCTCTCCTTGTTGAAGGCGGGAACGAAGCCACCGGGGATGTGCTCGACCGAGGTCACGGTGCCCGCGAGGGGAGCGCGGTTGACGTGGACGTTCAGCGGGCTCATGAAGATCGCGACGCGGGTGCGACCGTCCTTCCACGGCATGATGCTCTGCACCACACCGTCGGCCGGGGAGATGACCCGGCCGGGGGCGATCTCGCGCTCGGGGTCCCGGAAGAACCACAGCATGCCGGCCGCCAGAGCGGTGGTCGGGACGGCGAGTGCTGCTGCCTTCTTGGAACGACGCGAGCGCGCAAGGCTCAGTGCGGCCGTGGCGACGGTCGGAAGAAGCCACGGCGATGCTCCGCGCGCAAGGCGACCACCGAGGAAGCCGTCGCGAGGTGCAGAGGTTTGGCTGTGGGGCATGGATGACCTTCGTAGCGGATGAGGCCGCGCTGGTTACGGGGGGACGGCGGCTTTTCCCGGGATGGTATCGGTTGCGAGCCACAACTGGGCAAGCCAGGAAGCGACATCAGGCTGTGAGCTTCGGCCGGGGAGTGCCTACGGGGTGTGATCTTCTTCGCGAAGAAAACACCCCGAATCTGGACACTCCGGACGGACTCAGCCCTGGAAGCGATACTCCTCGAGAAGTCGGCGTCCAATGATCATTTTCTGGATCTCGGCGGTACCTTCGCCGATCAGCAGCATGGGTGCCTCGCGGTAGAGGCGCTCGATCTCGTACTCCTTCGAGAACCCGTAGCCGCCATGAATCCGGAACGCGTCCTCCACGACTTCTTTGCAGTATTCGGAGGCCAGGTACTTGGCCATTCCTGCTTCGAGGTCGTTTCGTTCCCCGGAGTCCTTTTTGCGTGCTGCGTTCACCATCATCGCATGGGCGGCTTCGACCTTGGTAGCCATTTCGGCCAGCTTGAACTGGATCGCCTGGTGCTGGGCGATGGGCTTGCCGAAAGTGTGACGTTGCTGGGCGTAAGAGACGCCCAGTTCAAATGCACGCTGTGCGACACCGCAACCACGCGCCGCCACATTCACGCGGCCGACTTCGACACCGTCCATCATTTGGTAAAACCCTCGGCCGGTGCTGCCCCCCAGCACGCGATTGGCCGGAATCCGTAGGTTGTCCATGATGAGTTCGGTGGTGTCGACCCCCTTGTAACCCATCTTGTCGATCTTCCCGGGGATGGTCAGACCCGGACGGACCTCTCCGAATCCCGGTTCCTTCTCCACGAGGAAGGTCGTCATCGACTTGTGCGGGGCGGTGCCCTCGGGATGACCTTCGTCACTTCGCGTGAGAACGGCCACAAGAGTTGACGTTCCGCCGTTGGTCAACCACATTTTCTGGCCGTTGAGGACGTACTCGTCGCCGTCCTTGACCGCCTTCGAGGTGATCGCCGACACATCGGAGCCGAGGGCCGGTTCGGACATGGAGAACGCGCCGCGCACCTCGCCGAGCGCCATCCGCGGAAGGAAGTACTCCTTCTGCTCCTGCGTTCCGTGCTGCTTGAGCATGTACGCCACGATGAAGTGGGTGTTGATGATGCCGGAGACCGACATCCAGCCGCGGGCTATCTCCTCCACGCACAGCGCGTACGTGAGCAGCGACTCACCCAGACCCCCGTACTCCTCGGGGATCATCAGGCCGAAGAGGCCCAACTCCTTGAGCCCGTCGACGATCTCTTGCGGATACTCGTCGCGGTGCTCCAGCTCGGTGGCGACCGGAATGATCTCCTTGTCCACGAAGTCCCGGACGGTGGACAGGATCTCCTGCTGGACGTCGGTGAGACCGGCGGTCTGGGCGAGTCGCGCCATGGTTACTTCTCCTGCTGCTTCAGTTCGGGGCGGCCGGGCTGCTCGCCGCCGCGCTCCTTGATGTACGTCTCGGTGGGCACCATCACCTTGCGGCGGAAGACGCAGACGAGCGTGCCGTCCTGCTTGTAACCCTTGGTCTCCACGTAGACGATCCCGCGGTCGCTCTTCGACCTCGACGGTGTCTTGTCCAGGACCGTCGTCTCGCCGTAGAGGGTGTCGCCGTGGAAGGTCGGCGCCACGTGCTTCAGCGACTCGATCTCCAGGTTGGCGATGGCCTTGCCGGAGACGTCCGGGACCGACATCCCGAGCAACAGGGAGTAGATGTAGTTCCCGACGACGACGTTCTTGCCGAAGTCCGTCGTCTTCTCCGCATAGTTGGTGTCCATGTGGAGGGGGTGGTGGTTCATCGTGAGCAGACAGAAGAGGTGGTCGTCGTACTCGGTGACCGTCTTCCCGGGCCAGTGCTTGTAGACGTCCCCGACGGTGAACTCTTCGTAGGTGCGGCCGAATTGCATGGTTGTCACGCCTCCGGGGCTTCGAACTTCGAGGTGCGCCGCATGCCGGCCGCACGCCCCTTGCCGGAGATGACGAGCGCCATCTTCCGCGAGGCCTCGTCGATCATCTCGTCGCCGAGCATCGCCGAGCCCTTCTTGCCGCCCGCCTCGGACGTGTAGTACTCGTACGCGTCCAGGATCAGCTCGGCGTGGTCGAAGTCCTCCTGGGAGGGGGAGAAGATCTCGTTCGACGCCTCGACCTGGCCCGGGTGCAGCACCCACTTGCCGTCGAAGCCGAGGGCCGCGGCGCGCTGGGCGACCTCGCGGTAGCCGTCCACATTGCGGATCTGCAGGTAGGGGCCGTCGATCGCCTGGAGGTCGTTGGCGCGGGCCGCCATCAGGATCTTCATCAGGATGTAGTGGTAGGCGTCGGCGCCGTAGCCGGGCGGCTGCTCGCCGACGACCAGGGACTTCATGTTGATGGACGCCATGAAGTCGGCCGGGCCGAAGATGATCGTCTCGACGCGCGGGGAGGCCTCCGCGATCGCGTTGACGTTGTTGAGGCCCTTGGCGTTCTCGATCTGCGCCTCGATGCCGATCTTGCCGACCTCGAAGCCCATCGTCTTCTCGATCTGCGTGAGCAGCAGGTCGAGCGCGACGACCTGGTCGGCAGTCTGGACCTTCGGCAGCATGATGCAGTCGAGGTTCTGGCCGGCGCCCTCGACGACGGTCACGACGTCGCGGTACGTCCACTCGGTCGTCCAGTCGTTGACCCGCACGACGCGCGTCTTGCCCGTCCAGTCGCCCTCGTTGAGGAACTTGACGATGGTGTGTCGGGCCTCCGGCTTCGCCAGCGGCGCGCAGGCGTCCTCCAGGTCCAGGAAGACCTGGTCGGCCGGCAGTCCCTGGGCCTTCTCCAGGAAGCGGGGGTTGCTTCCCGGCACCGCGAGGCAGGAGCGGCGCGGGCGGAGACGGTTCACCTGGGTCATGCGGGGACCTCCAACGGGTCGAGATGGTTCGCTTGCCGGATCTCGTCGACGATACGGCCGATGATCTCCGTGATGCCGAAGTCCTTGGGGGTGAAGACGGCGGCCACACCCGCCCGCTTCAGGTCCTCGGCGTCGGCGTTCGGAATGATGCCCCCGACGATCACGGGGATGTCGGTGGCGCCCGCCTCGCGCATCCGGTCGAGCACGTCCGGCACCAGTTCGGCGTGCGACCCGGACAGGATCGACAGGCCGACGCAGTGCACGTCCTCGGCGAGCGCGGCGGACACGATCTGGTCGGGCGTGAGCCTGATGCCCTGGTAGACCACCTCGAACCCGGCGTCGCGGGCGCGGACGGCGATCTGCTCGGCGCCGTTGGAGTGGCCGTCCAGGCCCGGCTTGCCGACCAGCAGGCGGAGCTTGCCGCCCAGTTCGTCGCCGGTGCGGCGGACCTTCTCGCGGACGAGGGCGAGCGGGGTGCCCTCCTCCGCGGTCACCGCGACCGGCGCCGACGAGACGCCCGTGGGGGCCCGGAACTCGCCGAACACCTCGCGCAGCGCCCCCGCCCACTCGCCGGTCGTGACTCCGGCGCGGGCGCACTCGAGGGTGGCCTCCATGAGGTTCTCCGTGCCCGCGGCGGCCTCCTTGAGGCGCTCCAGGGCCTGCTGCGTGGTCGGGTAGTGGAACGGGTCGCCCATGCCCTGCCGGTCGCTCGACTCCTGACGCGTCGTGCGCCACTCGCCGATCGCCCGGACGACCTTCGCCTCGACGCCGTGGTCGACCGTCATGATGGCGGTGTCCAGGTCGGCGGTGAGGGGGTTCGGCTCGGTCGACTCGTAGACGTTCACACCGACGATCTTCTCCTCGCCGGCCTCGATCCGCGCGCGGCGCTCGGCGTGCGACGACACGAGCTGCGACTTCAGATAGCCCGACTCGACGGCGGCCATCGCGCCGCCCATCTCCTGGATCCGCTCGATCTCCGCGAGGGAGTCGGCGACCAGCTCGTCGACCTTCTTCTCGATGACGTGCGAGCCCGCGAAGATGTCCTCGTACTCCAGGAGGTCGCTCTCGTGCGCGAGGACCTGCTGGATGCGCAGCGACCACTGCTGGTCCCAGGGGCGGGGGAGCCCCAACGCCTCGTTCCAGGCGGGGAGTTGGACGGCTCGGGCGCGCGCGTCCTTGGACAGTGTCACGGCCAGCATCTCGAGCACGATCCGCTGGACGTTGTTCTCGGGCTGGGCTTCCGTCAGCCCCAGCGAGTTGACCTGCACGCCGTACCGGAAGCGGCGCTGCTTCGCGTTCTCGATGCCGTACCGCTCGCGCGTGATCTGGTCCCAGATCCGCCCGAACGCCCGCATCTTGCACATCTCCTCGATGAAGCGGACTCCCGCGTTCACGAAGAAGGAGATGCGGGCCACGACGTCCCCGAACTTCTCGGCGGGGACCTGCCCTGAGTCGCGTACGGCATCGAGAACGGCGATGGCGGTGGACATCGCGTACGCGATCTCCTGGACCGGTGTGGCCCCCGCCTCCTGAAGGTGGTACGAGCAGATGTTGATCGGGTTCCACTTGGGGATGTGGGACACCGTGTAGGCGATCATGTCGGTCGTCAGGCGCAGGCTCGGGACCGGCGGGAAGACGTGCGTCCCCCGCGACAGGTACTCCTTGACGATGTCGTTCTGCGTCGTGCCCTGGAGCGTGGCGATGTCCACGCCCTGCTCCTCCGCGACGACCTGGTAGAGCGCCAGAAGCCACATGGCGGTGGCGTTGATCGTCATCGAGGTGTTCATCTGCTCCAGGGGGATGTCCTGGAACAGTCGCCGCATGTCACCGAGGTGGCTTACCGGGACGCCGACCCGTCCCACCTCGCCGCGGGCGAGGATGTGGTCGGGGTCGTAGCCCGTCTGGGTCGGCAGGTCGAAGGCGACCGACAGACCCGTCTGGCCCTTGGCGAGGTTGCGGCGGTACAGCTCGTTGGACGCCTCCGCCGTGGAGTGACCGGCGTACGTGCGCATCAGCCACGGCCGGTCCTTCTGACGCTCAGTCATGATGCTGTGCTCCCCGAGGAGTTCAGACGTTCCGGAACCGGTTGATGGCGTCGATGTGCTGGGCCCGCTTCTCGGGGTCGCGCACGCCGAGGCCCTCCTCGGGAGCGAGCGCGAGCACGCCGACCTTGCCCTGGTGGAGGTTGCGGTGCACGTCGTACGCGGCCTGGCCGGTGTCCTCGAGCGAGTACACCTTCGACAGCGTCGGGTGGATCTTGCCCTTGGCGATCAGGCGGTTGGCCTCCCACGCCTCGCGGTAGTTGGCGAAGTGCGAGCCGATGATGCGCTTCAGGGACATCCACAGGTAGCGGTTGTCGTACTCGTGCATGTAGCCCGAGGTGGAGGCGCAGGTGGTGATGGTGCCGCCCTTGCGCGTGACGAAGACGGAGGCGCCGAAGGTCTCGCGGCCGGGGTGCTCGAAGACGATGTCGATGTCCTCGCCGCCGGTGAACTCGCGGATGCGCTTGCCGAAGCGCTTCCACTCCTTGGGGTCCTGGGTGTGCTCGTCCTTCCAGAACTTGTAGCCCTCGGCGCTGCGGTCGATGATCGCCTCGGCGCCCATGGACCGGCAGATGTCGGCCTTCTGCTCACTGCTCACGACGCAGATCGGGTTGGCGCCGCCGGCCAGCGCGAACTGCGTGGCGTACGAGCCGAGTCCGCCGCTCGCGCCCCAGATCAGGACGTTGTCGCCCTGCTTCATGCCGGCGCCGTTGCGGGAGACCAGCTGGCGGTACGCGGTCGAGTTCACGAGACCGGGAGCGGCCGCCTCCTCCCAGCTGAGGTGGTCCGGCTTCGGCATCAGCTGGTTCGACTTGACCAGCGCGATCTCGGCGAGGCCGCCGAAGTTGGTCTCGAAGCCCCAGATGCGCTGCTCGGGGTCGAGCATCGTGTCGTTGTGGCCGTCGGACGACTCCAGTTCGACGCTCAGGCAGTGCGCGACGACCTCGTCACCGGGCTGCCAGGCGTTGACGCCGGGGCCGGTGCGCAGCACGACGCCCGCGAGGTCGGAACCGATGATGTGGTACGGCAGGTCGTGGCGCTTGGCCAGCTCGTTCGTGCGGCCGTAGCGCTCCAGGAAGCCGAACGTGGAGAGCGGCTCGAAGATCGAGGTCCACACCGAGTTGTAGTTCACGGAGGAGGCCATGACCGCGACGAGGGCCTCGCCGGGCCCGAGTTCGGGAACCGGGACCTCGTCGAGGTGGATCGACTTGCGCGGGTCCTTCTCGCGGGTGGTCAGCCCTTCGAACATCTCCGTCTCGTCCTTGTGCACGGTGATCGCGCGGTACGAGTCGGGGATCGGCAGGGCGGCGAAGTCGGCAGACGTGGCGGTCTGCGACTGAATCGCGTCCAGGATGTCCTTCACGGTGGTGCCTCCGGCGGTGAGCGTCTGAGGGGAACGCTGAGTCGGGTGTGTGGCTTGGCTGCGGTGTGGGTGGTGCGTGCCGTCGGTTCGGCGGGGGTGGTGCGGTGGCAGCGCTTGGTGTGGCGCGGAAGGTTGCCTGTGACGCAGGCGTCCGGGCGCGCAGGCAATGGCTTGCGGGGACAGCCGGCGTACGGAAGTTCTCTGCACGCCGGCCGCCCGGACACCTTCAACGTATGGCACACCGTGACACCTGGCAAGGCACTGCGTGCCATTGATTTCGCTCAGATGAAATCTTTGGGCTCAGGCGAGCGATGATCGATCATCCGTGGTCAGAGCAGGGTTGTGGCCAATGGAAGGGATCGATGATCGATCACCGAGGTCCGCGCGGGGGTGGTGCCGGATGGGGAGACGGCATCTGACGTGGCACGCAGTGCCAGGCTGGAGGGCCAGGCCGAATCCGATCCCTCTCCTGGCGCTCCACAGTGGATGTAATGTGCGCGCTCGTCGAGTGGCTATTACCGGGAGGGGTTCGGTGATCTACGACATGGTCAGAACCTGGGTGGAGGGCTGGGCGGTGTCCCGGGGGACGCCGGCTCCGGTCGCACGGCCCTGGGGGTACTACACCGAGGTCGCGGACGATCCCGCCGAAGTGGGGCGCCATGTGTTCCCGGAGGCCTCGGAGCCGCTGGTGCGCGCCGCCGCCGAGGGCGTGCGCGCTTCGCGGACCTGGATGAAGATGCCCGCGGAGCCCGAGGAGGTCGAGCCCTGGATCTCGCCGGGGTGGGAGGTGGCCTGGAGCTAGACCGGGTACCTGATGGCCGCGGACCTGACGGCTACGGAACCTGTCGTGCCGGAGGGATACACGTCAGCCGTGCGGACGGAAGGCACGGTGGTGCGTCCGTGTACGAGACGCCTCCGGCGCGGACGCGGCCGCGGGGCAGATGGCGTTGCTCGGCGAGGCGGTCGTCGTCGACCGGGTCAGGACGGCCGGGGCCCACCGGCGGCGCGGGCTCGGGGCGTTCGTGATGCGCGCGCTGGCCGACCGGGCGCTGGGGGAGGGGGCGGCGCTGGGCGTGCTCGGGGCCACGCCGGCCGGGCGGGGGCTGTACGGGACGTTGGGGTGGAAGCGGCACGCCGCGTTGGCGGAGTGCGTGTACCGGGGGTGAGGGTTCGTCGCGGGCTGCGGGCCGGTGGGGCTTCTCGCGCAGTTCCCCGCGCCCCCGAAGCATGCGCTGCGCGCAGCTTCCCCGGGGCGAGCGGGGCTCGCGACCAGGCCCCCACCGAAGCCGCACCCGACCCCTCGACTAACGGTTCCTCAGGGCTTCCTCGATCGTGCGCATGACCTCCGGAAGCGGCGCGTCCGTGCGGGCCACCGTCACCAGGACCTCCCCGGAGTGCGACACCTGCGCCGCGGGGACCGCGTCCGCGGGCGTGCGGCCCGCGCCGATGCCCGTGCCGAACGTGCGCCGCACGATGGCGAAGGCGTGGTCGAGCTGGGTCTCCACGTCGCCCTGGCCGCCGGCCCGCAGCCAGCGCCGCAGGACGTGGTTGTGGGCGGTCACCACGGCCGACGCGGCGACCTCGGCGAGCAGCGGGTCGTCGTTGCCGTCGTGGTGGGCCTGCTCGTCGAAGTGGCCCAGGAGGTAGCGCGTGAAGAGGCGTTCGTAGCGGGCGACCGAGGCGATCTCGCGCTCGCGCAGCGTGGGCACCTCACGCGTCAGGCGGTAGCGCTCCACGGAGACCGCGGGCGAGGCCGCGTACATCTTCATGACTTCCTTGATGCCGCGGCACACCGTGTCCAGCGGGTGCTCGTGCGGCGGCGCCGCGTTCAGGACCGCCTCGGCGCGCACCAGGGTGTCGTCGTGGTCCGGGAAGATCGCCTCTTCCTTGGAGCGGAAGTGCCGGAAGAACGTGCGGCGCGCGACCCCGGCCGCCGCGGCGATCTCGTCGACCGTCGTCGCCTCGTACCCCTTGGTGGCGAAGAGCTCCATCGCCGCCGCCGCGAGTTCGCGGCGCATCTTGAGCCGCTGGGCCGCGGCCCTGCTGCTCGCGGCGCTCTCGGGCGCCTCGGACGCCGCAACGGCTGCGGCCGCGGCGGGCGTGCGGGAGGTCTGGTCGGCCTTGGAAGCGGGCGTCATGCCCCGAACGTACTGCATGTACGTTCCAAGTCGCTCCCCGGTAAGCGGGCCGCCCGACGCTCCGAGCAGCCCGCCCCAACCGGCTCCCGCTTCCTCGCCCGACTCAGCGCCGGGCATATTCGCGGAAGCCACGGCCCGTCTTGCGGCCGAGGCAGCCCGCGGCCACCAGGTGCTCGAGCAGCGGCGCGGGCGCGAGGCCCGGGTCGCGGAACTCGCGGTGCAGCACCTTCTCGATGGCCAACGAGACGTCCAGGCCGACCACGTCGAGGAGTTCGAACGGCCCCATCGGGTAACCGCCGCCGAGCTTCATCGCGGCGTCGATGTCGTCGAGCGACGCGTAGTGCTCCTGGACCATCTTGACCGCGTTGTTCAGGTACGGGAACAGCAAAGCGTTCACGATGAACCCGGCCCGGTCGCCGCAGTCCACCGGGTGCTTGCGGATCTGCAGGGTCAGATCGCGGACGGTGGCGTGCACGTCCTCCGCGGTCAGCACGGTCCGCACGACCTCGACGAGCTTCATCGCCGGGGCCGGGTTGAAGAAGTGCATCCCGATGACGTCCTGCGGCCGCGAGGTGGCGCGGGCGCAGGCGACGACCGGCAGCGACGAGGTCGTGGTGGCCAGGATCGCGCCCGGCTTGCAGACCTTGTCGAACGTCGCGAACAGCTGCTGCTTGATCTCCAGGTCCTCGGCGACCGCCTCCAGGGCCAGGTCGACATCGGCGAAGGCCTCGTACGAACCGGCCGGGGTGATCAGGGCCAGCGTGGTCTCGGCGGCCTCCGCCGTCATCCGGCCCTTGTCGACAGACCGCTTCAGCGACTTGCCGATACGGGCCTTCGCCGCCTCCGCCTTCTCCTCGCTGCGGGCCGCGAGCACGACCGCGTGCCCGGCCTTCGCGAAGACCTCGGCGATGCCGGAGGCCATGGTGCCCGAGCCCGCGACACCCACGGAGCGGACGGTGCGGAAGGGGGCGGCGACGGCGTCGGTCAGCGGCGTCAGCGCGTCCCGCACCACCACCGAACTGCCCGGCTCCTCGTACGTGTAGAAGCCGCGGCCCGTCTTGCGTCCGGTCAGCCCCGCCTCGCTGAGCTGCTTGAGGATGGGCGCGGGCGCGTGCAGCCGGTCGTGCGACTCGGAGTACATGGCGTCGAGGACGGTACGCGCGGTGTCGATCCCGATCAGGTCGAGCAGGGCGAGCGGGCCCATCGGCAGGCCGCAGCCCAGCTTCATCGCGGCGTCGATGTCCTCGCGGGACGCGTACTTCGCCTCGTACATCGCGGCGGCCTGGTTGAGGTAGCCGAACAGCAGCCCGTCGGCGACGAAACCGGGGCGGTCACCGACGGCCACCGGCTCCTTGCCCAATTCGATCGCGAGGTCGGTGACGGCGGCGACGGCGGTCGGCGCCGTGAGCACGGACGAGACGACCTCGACGAGCTTCATCGCGGGGGCCGGGTTGAAGAAGTGCAGCCCCAGGACCCGCTCGGGCCGGGCCGAGTCGGCGGCCAGCCGGGTCACGGACAGGGCGTTCGTCCCGGTCGCGAGGACGGTGTCGGGGCGGACGACGCCGTCCAGGGCGCGGAAGATCTGCTGCTTGATCTCGTACGACTCCGGGGCGACCTCGATGACGAGGTCGGCGTCGGCCGCGGCCTGCAGATCGGTGAACGTGCGGAACCGGGCCAGCAGATCGGCCCGCTCCCGCTCGGTGAGGTGCTCGCGGCGCACCGCACGCGCCGTCGAGGCCTCCAGGGAGGCGACGGCCTGCGCGGTGGCGGCCTCGCTGATGTCGATGCCGACGACCTCGCGGCCCGCACGGGCGAGGACTTCGGCGATACCGGTGCCCATCGTGCCGAGCCCGACGACGGCGACGGTGGAGATGCGGGACACAGGGGACAGAGGAGCGTCCATCCGGGGACTCCAGAAGTGAGGGTGACGACCGAGGGCGCACGCGATCACGCCACATGGCGGGCGGCGTGCGGGAATTGAGCGCGCGGCGCACAAGCTGCGGAGCGCGGGCTCATGAAAGGTGAATGAGGGTGGAACCGACCGGCCCTGTCCCAAGCCGTGTCGTACCGAACCAACGGGCACTCGCGGCGGCTGCGTCACCAGGCCGCCATGAGTGGCACTGCGGGAAGTGTGCCCCGCTCACATGAGATTAACCGGCGAGTAACGAGCGCGCCAGTCCTCGTCGTTGACGAGTCTGTGTGATCTACGTCGCCGCTGACCCGGCGCGACGTAGCCTCGACTGCATGGACGAAGAGTCGCGAACGGTGACACAACGCATCCGGAAGGAATCCGGTGGCACCCCCGCCTTCGAGCAGCTCGCCACCACGGACGACCACGACGGTCTCGCCGCGGTCCTCACCGCACCCGAACAGCCGCTGTGGGCCCGCGAGTTCGTGGCCTACCGGCTGGGCATGGCGGGCGACCGCCGCGCCTTCGAGGCCCTCGTCCTGCTCCTGAACCATCGCGACCCCGAGCGCTGCGCGTCCGCGGCGCACGCCCTCGCCGCCCTCGGCGACCCGCGCACGGCCCGTGCGGCGGCGGCCCTGGCCACGAACGAGCTCCGCGTCGCCTACGCCCTCCACCCGGTCCGCCTGCTGACCCAGCTGCGCGCCCCCGAATCGGCCCCGGCCCTGATCACCACCCTGCGCCGCCGTCTCGCCCCGCACGACCCGTACCGCAAGGTGGCCCTCGCCTGCGTGGAGGGCCTCGGCAGCCTGGCGGACCCGCGGGCGAGGGAGGTCCTCAAGGAGGCGGCCACCCATCCGCGTCTGGCGATGGCGGCGGAGGCGGCACTGGCGAGGCTGCCGCCCGCGTGAGGGATCAGGGGCGCGGAGCCAGGGCGCGCACGTACCGGATCTCCGGGACCGTCTCGCCCGCCACCTCGTACGGGGCCCGCGCGCCGTCCGCGACGAAGCCGGCCCGCTCGTAGAACCGGCGGGCCCGCGCGTTCCCCTCCAGGACCCAGAGCCGGATCACGGACCGGCCCGTGGCGGCGCTGTCCGCGAGACACACCCCCATCAGGGCCCGCCCGACGCCCGTGGACAGCTGCTCCTCGCGTACGTAGAGCGCGTACAGCTCGCCGTCGCCCGGCGGTACGTCGGCGTCGCGGGTCGGCCCGTGACAGGCCCAGCCGACCACCGCCCCGGCGCGCTCGGCGACCAGGTCCGGATGCCGCCTGCCGAACGTCTCCCGCAGATGCGCGGTGACGTCCGGCACGCTCAGCGCGTCGAGATGGGCCCGCGGGAGCAGCCCCGCGTACGCGAACTGCCAGCCCCGCACGCGCACTTCGGCCACGGCGTCGCAGTCGCCGAGCGCCATGGGCCGGACGGTCAGGCCGTTCGCGCTCACTCCGGAAGCACCGCCCACGCCTCGACCTCCAGCAGGAACTCGGGGCCCATCAGTCCCGCGACCTGGACCGCCGAGGCCGCGGGCAGGCGGGCCGGGTCGAGGAACTCGTCGCGTGCCCTGCGCACCGAGGGCATGTCGGCCACGTCCGTCACGAAGTACGTCATCTTCACCACGTCCTCGAAGGTGGCACCGGCCGCGGCCAGGCACCGCCGCAGATTCTCGAAGACCTGCCGGGCCTGCGCCAGCGGATCGCCCGCGCCGACCAGTTGTCCCTTCTCGTCGAGGGCCAGCTGGCCGGACACGGCGACGAACCGCCCGCTGCCCAGCACCACATGGGTGTAGGCGGCGGCCGGCGCGACGCCGTCGGGGGCGGGGATGCGGGTGAGGTGAGTCGTCATGCGCACATCCTCGCCCGCACGTGGTGGGCCCCGCTTCCGGTTATTCGGCCGCCCGGCGACCGCCGGGCCGTGGCGTCACAGAAGGGACAGCTGCGTCGGGCCGGACTCGACGGGGGCCTGCGCGGCGGGCTCCCGGTCGGGGATCCGCCGCCGCGCGGCCGCCCGGGAGGGCCCGATCCCGAACTCCTCGGCCAGCTCGTGCACCTGCCGGGTCACGCGTCGCTGGTACCACTTCGGAGCGTAGGCGCCCTCCGCGTACAGACGCTCGTAACGCCGTACGAGGTAGGGGTGGTGCTGCGCGAGCCAGGCCATGAACCACTCGCGCGCCCCTGGCCGCAGATGCAGCACGAGCGGTGTCACGGACGTGGCGCCCGCCCGGGCGACGGCCCTGACCGTCGCCCGCAGCTGGTCGGGGCGGTCGCCGAGGAACGGGATCACCGGCGCCATCAGCACCCCGCACCCGATCCCGGCGTCACTGAGGGCGCGTACGACGTCGAGGCGTCGCTCGGGCGCGGGGGTGCCCGGCTCGACGGTGCGCCACAGCTCCTGGTCCACGAAGCCGACGGACACCGAGATCCCGACGTCGGTCACCTCGGCGGCCTGCCGCAGGAGCGGGAGGTCGCGCAGGATCAGCGTGCCCTTCGTGAGCACGCTGAACGGGTTCGCGTAGTCGCGCAGCGCCTCGATGATGCCGGGCATCAACCGGTAGCGCCCCTCGGCCCGTTGGTAGCAGTCGACGTTCGTGCCCATCGCTATGTGCTCACCGTGCCAGCTCCGCGAGGCGAGATGGCGGCGCAGCAGCTGCGGCGCGTTCACCTTCACCACGATCTGGCTGTCGAAGCCGAGCCCGGTGTCCAGGTCCAGGTACCGGTGGGTGTTGCGGGCGAAGCAGTACACGCAGGCGTGGGTGCAGCCCCGGTACGGATTGACCGTCCACTCGAACGGCATCCGGGACGCGCCCGGCACCCGGTTCACGATCGACCGGGCCCGGATCTCGTGGAACGTCACTCCACGGAACTCGGGGGTGTCGACGGTGCGGCTCACCACCGTGTCCGCGCCGAACAGCGCGGCGTCCCGGGCCCGGCCGTGGTCGACGGGACCGGCCCCGGGGCCCGCGGGATCCGTGAGGTTCTCCCAGCGCATGACGCCTCCTCGCTAGCACTGACCCCAGAATAGAACACATGTTCCCTTGATCGTGCGAACCCCGATTTTGGCGGGCGGTACGCGGGGTGGTTGGCTTGGTCCACCCTTGAAAGACCCCGAAGAACCAAGTGCTGGAGGAAGAGCCATGGCGCAGGTCGAGGCCACCACGGAGCGGGTCGTCGCCGCCAAGCCGGACGACGTGTTCGACGCCCTCGCCGACTACAACGGCACCCGCGCGAAGCTGCTGCCCGAGCACTTCAGCGAGTACGAGGTGCGCGAGGGCGGCGACGGTGAGGGCACCGTCGTGCACTGGAAGCTCCAGGCCACCAGCAAGCGCGTCCGCGACTGCCTGCTCGACGTCTCCGAGCCGACCGACGGCGAGCTCGTCGAGAAGGACCGCAACTCGTCGATGGTGACCACGTGGCGCGTCACGCCGGCCGGTGACGACAAGTCCCGCGTCGTCGTCTCCACCGTCTGGAACGGCGCGGGCGGCATCGGCGGCTTCTTCGAGAAGACCTTCGCGCCCAAGGGTCTCGGCCGGATCTACGACGCCGTGCTCGACAAGCTGGCCACCGAGGTCGAGAAGTAGCGCACGACGTAACGCGCGCTTCACGGTGAGCACTTGGGCACGGCCGGAGTGCTCACCGTTTCGAGTGGTTTTCGTTTCGCGCCGGTTGTACGCCGTAGGGCTCCGACCGGCGCATACGCCCGTCGGGCCCGCCTGAACAGCGATTCGTCGCGCTTGCTCCCTGTTGTCGCGCAATGCGAGAAATGGGCGCGCAAGGGTGACGAGGGGAGCTGCAGGTGGGCACGACGACGCTGGTGACCGAGACGGTCGGGGAGCCGGTCACGGCACCTCCACCGCCCGTGACGGACCGCCCACCGGTCCAACCCGCCGACCCCGCACCGCAGTTGCCGGACCACGGTCTCAGCCCGAGCCGGGTCCGCATGGTGTTCGTCGGGCTGATGCTCGCGCTGCTCCTCGCCGCGCTGGAGCAGATGATCGTCGCCACCGCGCTCCCGAAGATCGTCGGTGAGCTGCACGGCCTGGACAAGATGTCCTGGGCGATCACCGCCTACCTGCTGACCTCCACCATCGGCCTGCCGATCTACGGGAAGCTCGGCGACCTCTTCGGCCGCAAAGGCGTCTTCCAGTTCGCCATCGTCGTGTTCATCATCGGCTCCGCGCTCGCGGGCCGCGCCCAGAACATGGACCAGCTCATCGCCTTCCGCGCGCTCCAGGGCGTCGGCGCGGGCGGCCTCATGATCGGCGTACAGGCGATCATGGGCGACATCGTGCCGCCGCGCGAACGCGGGCGCTACATGGGCCTGATCGGCGCCGCGTTCGGCCTCGCCTCGGTCGCGGGCCCGCTGCTCGGCGGCTACTTCACCGACCACCTCTCCTGGCGCTGGTGCTTCTACATCAACGTCCCCTTCGGCCTCGTCACCCTCGCCGTGACGGCCGTGGTCCTCAAGCTCCCCAAGCCGACGAAGAAGGCCCGCCTCGACGTGCCGGGCGCGCTGCTGCTGGCCGCCGCCTCGACCTGCCTGGTACTGCTGACCAGTTGGGGCGGCACGGAGTACGAGTGGGGCGACCGCGTCATCATCGGGCTCGGCGTCGGAGCGGTCCTGTCCTGCGCGCTCTTCGTCGTCGCCGAGAAGTACGCGGCCGAACCCCTCATCCCGTTGCGCCTGTTCCGCGACTCGGTGTTCAACCTCAGCGGCCTGGTCGGCATGGTCGTCGGCGTCGCGCTCTTCGGAGCGGCCAGTTACCTGCCGACCTTCCTGCAGATGGTCGACGGCGCCACGGCCACGGAGTCCGGCCTGCTCATGCTCCCGATGATGGGCGGTGTGGTCGGCGCCTCGATCATCTCCGGCCAACTCATCAGCCACACAGGGCGGTACAAGCTCTACCCGATCCTCGGCGGCGCCCTGTCGACCCTCGGCATGTACCTCCTCTCCCGCCTGGAGGTCGACACCCCGCGCCTCGAGTACAGCGTCTACATGGCCGTGCTGGGCGCCGGCATCGGCCTGATCATGCCGGTCCTCGTGCTCGCCGTGCAGAACGCGGTCCGCCCCTCCGACCTCGGCACCGCCACCAGCGCCAACAACTACTTCCGGCAGATCGGCGGCAGCGTCGGCGCCGCGATCTTCGGCACGCTCTTCGCCGACCGGCTCGCCGACTCCCTCGCCGACCGGCTGCCCACCGGCGGACACCTGCCGGACGCCGAATCGATCACCCCGCAGCTCGTGCACGCGATGCCCGAGGCGCTGCGCACGCCGTACATCGAGGCGTACGCCGACGCGATGCCCCGGATCTTCCTCTACTTGGTGCCGGTCCTCCTCCTGGGCCTGGTCCTCGCCTTCTTCCTCAAGGAGACACCCCTCTTGTCCAGCGCCGCCCCTTCTCCCGAGAACACCGTCGTGCCCGCCGTCCCCGCCCAGGAGCGTGCCGCGTCCTACGCCGCCGGGGTCCCGGTCTGCGGTACCGTTCAGCACCCCGACGGCACCGTCGTGCCGCGCGCCGCGCTCACGCTCATCGATGTCGGCGGCACCCAGATCGGGCGCGGCGCGAGCGGCGAGGACGGCCGGTACGCCCTGTCGACGCCCGGCGTCGGCTCGTACGTACTGATCGCGGCGGCCGGCGGGCACCAGCCGCAGGCCGTGACGGTGACGGTCGGGGAGCGCCCCGTCGAGCTGGACGTCGTGCTCGGCGGAGCCGGGCGCCTCGCGGGCTCGGTCGTCACCGCGGACGGAACCCCCGTACGGGACGCGATCGTCACGCTGACGAACGTGCACGGCGAGGTCGTCGCCACCACGCGCAGCGGGCGCGAGGGCGGTTACGTCATCACGGAGCTGGTCGCGGGCGAGTACACCCTGGCGGCGAGCGCCCCCGCGTTCCGGCCCGCCGCGCTCCCGGTCACCGTCATGGCCTCGCGCGAGACCCGGCAGGACGTGGAGCTGGCGGGCGGGGCGGTCCTGCGCGGCACGGTGCGGGCCAGTGGCGGGCGTCCCGTGGAGGACGCCCGGGTCACGCTGCTCGACGCGGCGGGCAACGTGGTCGACACCCTGACGACGGGCGCGGACGGCACGTTCCGCTTCGTGGACCTGTCGTCGGGCGAGTACACGGTCATCGCGGCGGGCTACCCGCCGGTGGCGACGGTTCTCCAGGTGGCCGGGGGTGGCCGTACCGAACGCGACCTTCAGCTCGGTCACGAGGATTAGCGGCTGCGGGCCGGTGGGAACTGCGCGACCAGCCCCCACCGGCCCGCGGGTCACTGCGCCCCTCAGGCCCCAATTCACCGGTAAACCCGACCCGTTGACCGGCCGAGCCGTACCGTGGAAAGAGGCGGCGCGCACCCCCCGGCGCGCCGGGCGGAAGGAGCGCGGCCATGCACGGCACCGGTCAAGCCCCGCAGGGACGCGTGCCGCTGGCTGTGGTCGTCGTCGACCAGGCGGGCGGCGTCTCGCACTGGAGCACCGGCGCACGCCGGCTGTTCGGCCCGGCTAGGGAGGACGCGGTGGGGCGGCCCGTCACCGACCTGCTGCCCGTCTCCGGCGCGCTGCGCGCGGAGCCCGAGGGGTACGACCCGGAGGGCTACGGCACGTACGACAGGATCGGCGACGACCTGGAGCTCTCGCTCGGCGGGCAGACCGCCTACCCGACGGCGGGGCGGGCCCGGCTCGACGCGACCGGCGGGACCGGTGCCCGCATCGACGTGCTGTGGTGGGCGTATCCGCTGGTCGGGCCCGGTACCGAGCGGCTGCTCGTGCTGGCCGCCGACGCCCGCGGACTGACCGGCGCCGACGGTGAGGGCAGTGAGCGGATAGCCCCCGGCTTCGCGCTGCACACCGACTTCCCCGGTGCCGACGAGCTGGCGCGCGGGCTGCCCGAGATCCTCCCCAGCATGAGCGTGGGGGAGAGCGCCCGGATCGTCTCCCAGGTGCTCGAACTCGGCTACCCCGTCATGGAGTTCAGCCGGTACGACCGGGTTCCGGTCACCGCCGACTGGGGTGTCTCGCGGCGCACGGAGCGCAAGGCGCGGCGCGCGGAGGCGGCGCGGGCCGTCGCGGCGGGGCTGCCCGCCCCGCGCAGGCCGCTCGACGACCTGGCCGAGGACATCGAGTACACGGCGGTGCGCGAGCGCCTGGAGTTCCTCAACGAGGTGAGCGGGCGCATCGGTTCCTCCCTCGACCTGTCGCGGACGATCGTCGAGGTGAGCCGGGCCGTCGTGCCGCGCTTCACCGACGTCGCCGGGACCTATCTGCGCGAACAGGTCGTGGCCGGCGAGGGGTTCCCCGAGGGGCCGCCCGACGCCACGACCATGTGGCACCGCGTCGCCCTGGAGCACACCGACGAGCCCGGGCGGTGGGACGACGTCGTGCCGGTCGGCGAGTCCATGCCGTTCCCGGTGCACACCCCGTTCTTCCAGTGCATGACGAGTGGCGACCCGGTCCTCGTCCCGTACATCTCGCAGGAGATGGGCGACGCGATCGCCTCGCAGTTCGAGAAGCGGGACATCCGGCCGCTGATCACCCACCGCTCGATGCTCGTCGTCCCGCTGAAGGCGCGCAACGTCGTGCTCGGGTTCATGATTCTCCTGCGCCATCAGGAGCGCCCCGTCTTCAACGACATGGACCGCGTCACCGGCGCCGAACTCGCCGCGCGGGCGGGCCTCGTGCTCGACAACGCCCGGATGTACACCTACCAGGAGTCCGTCGCCGAGACGCTCCAGGACAGCATGCTGCCGCACATCGAACCGCACATGGCCGGCTGCGACATCGCCACCCGGTATCTGCCGGGCACCCTGCTCGGACGGGTCGGCGGCGACTGGTTCGACTCCATCAAGCTGCCCGGCGCCAGGACCGCGCTCGTCGTCGGTGACGTCATGGGGCACGGGCTCAACTCGGCCGCGATGATGGGCCAGTTGAGGACCGCCGTCCAGACCATGGCGGGGCTCGACCTGCCGCCTGCCCAACTCCTGCGCAATCTCGACGATTTGGCGCAGCGGCTCGGCGAGCACTACCTCGCCACCTGCCTCTACGCGGTCTACGACCCGATCGTCGGCGAGCTGCACCTCGCCAACGCCGGGCACATCCCGCCGGTGATCGTGCGCGCCGCGGACGGCCGCAGCGAACTGCTCGACCTGCCCACGGGCGCGCCGATCGGCGTGGGCGGCGTGCCCTTCGAGTCGGTGACCGTCCGGGTCGCGCCCGGCGACCGGCTCGTGATGTGCACCGACGGTCTGGTCGAGGTGCGCGGCGAGGACATCGGCGTGGGACTCGCCACGCTCTGCGAGTCCGCCGCCCACCCGGCCGCGTCCATGGACGACGCCTGCGACACCATCATCCGCTCCCTCGCGGGCCGCGGCGGCCGAAAGGACGACGTGGCACTCCTCATGGTCCGCATGAGCGGCATCGAGAGCGGCGACGTCGCCCACTGGGAGCTCGCGCCCACCTCGCGCGAGGTGCCGCGCGCCCGCGCTCTCGTACGCCGACAGCTCGCGGACTGGGGCCTGTCGAGTGTCGAGTACGCCGCCGAGCTGATGGTCTGCGAACTCGTCACGAACGCCGTGCGGCACGCCCACGCCGGCCCCGTCCAGCTGCGTCTGGTGCGCTCGGGCACGCTGCTGTGCGAGGTCGAGGACGCCGAGCACACCCTGCCGACGCTGCTCAGCGCGGGCCCGGGTGACGAGTTCGGGCGGGGCCTGCGCGTCGTGGCCCATCTGGCGCGCGAGTGGGGCACGAGCCGTACCGCGACGGGGAAGACCGTGTGGTTCGAGCTGACGGTGCCGCGCGGCAAGGTTCATTGAAACGCGCACGCACGTCGCTTGTGGGGCGCACTCCGGCGCGGTAGACCGTTCGGACACTTCGGCCGCATGTGCCGTGGTCCGTCGGCGCACCCCTGGGAGGGCCCGTGAGCGTGACCGAGCGCTACAAAGAGGCGTGGGAGGGTTTCTGGGAGGACGCGCCAGAGGGGCCGGGCGGTGTCTTCTGGGACGCCGAACCCGCCCTCACCGCGGGTCTCCATCTCGCCCTTTTTGAGCCGGAGTTGACGGCAGCCGGGCTTCCCCTGGTCGACCTCGGCTGCGGCAACGGCACCCAGACCCGCTTCCTCGCCGACCGCTGCCGCAGGGTGGTCGGCCTCGACCTGTCCGGCGCCGCCCTCGACCGCGCCCGCCGGTCCGACCCCGCCGAACAGGCCGACTACCGGCAGGTCGACGCCACGAACGCGGCCCAAGTGAACGCGTTGCACGCCGAGTTGGGGGACGCGAACGTCTACGTCCGCGGTGTGCTGCACCAGAGCGAGGCCGTGGACCGGCAGGCCCTCGTCGACGCGGTCGCCACGCTCGTCGGGGAGCGCGGGAGCGGCTTCGTCGTCGAGCTGTCGGAGCGTGCGCGGCCGATCCTGCACGACCTCGCCACGTCCCCGGCCGGACCCCCGCCCAAGCTCCAGCCGGTCTTCGCGCACGGCATCGCGCCCGCCGAGGTCTCCGACGCGGCGCTGCGCGGGTACGTCACCGAGGCCGGACTCGCCGTCCTCGCCTCGGGGGAGCTGCCGCTGATCACGACGGAGTTCACGTCCGACGGCACCCGGATCGAGTTGCCGTCCCTGTGGCTGGTGGTGGGGCGCACACCCCGGCAGACGACTGGCAGCGGGTGATAGGTCAGCTAAGGCTAAGCTAAGTAACCTCGGAAGGTGGTGGGCGATGGGCACGCCCCTGGTCGCGTCCGACCTCTCCTGGGTGGCGGACCCGGTCCGGCCGCGCCCGGCCGTCGGCGCCCGCGTCGCACGCCTCCTCGACGACCTGGCGCATCCCGACGGGGCCGACGAGGCCCGCCGCGCCGAACTCGTCGACGGCTTCTGGGGCGGTGTCGCCCGGCTCGGCGCTCCGCTCGGAGCCCGTCGAGGGCGAGCCCGGCTACCGCACCCTCACGTTCCCGTACCGCGGGCACCGGGCGACCCGGCACGTCCTGCTGTTCAGCAACCGCCTCGTCGACCGCGCCCGCCTCGCCGACGCCCTGCTGCACCACATCCCCGGCACCGGCATCTGGCACCTCGGTTTCCGGCTGCGGGCCGATCACCGCGGCGCCTACCGGATCGCCGCCGACGTCTCGGTGGGCCGCCCACCGACCCCGACCGGCTCCAGCGGTTCCTGCGCACGCTCCAGCGGTACGCCGGGCCCGACCCGCTCAACCCCCGCACCATTCCCACGCGTTGGGGCGGCCCCGACTGCTCCGTCTTCGCACTGCCGGACGCTCCGGCGCGGCGCTGGGAGGGCCGCACGCGCCAGGTCCCGCGCGGCGGCGTCGAACGGCACCGCCTGGACAGCCCCGCGCTGGGCGCCGAACGCGACGTGTGGGTGTACCTGCCGCCCGGGCCCGGCCACCGCGACCTGCCCGTCGTCGTCCCTGGTGACGGCGGCATGTGGTTCGGCGGCGACGGCACGGGCCTCGCCGACTCCCTGGACCGGCTGATCGCCGACGGCACCCTGCCGCCGCTGATCGTGCTCGCCCCCGACTCCGTCGACAACGCCACGCGCTGGCGCGAGATGGGCGCTCGCGACCCCTACGTCACCTTCCTCGCCGACGACCTGCTGCCCTGGGCCGCGGGGCGCTGGCCGCTCACCACCGACCCGCGCCGCACCGTCGTCGCCGGGCAGAGCCTCGGCGGACTCACCGCCCTGTACGCGGGCCTGGTGCGGGCCGAACGCTTCGGCAACGTCCTCGCGCAGTCCCCGTCCCTGTGGTGGCACCCCGATCTCCGACCGGCGACGGCGTGCCGCAGACCCCCGGTCGTCGGCGTACCGTGGCTGGTGCGGTGCTACGCCGAGGCCGCGCCCCGCGACCTCACGGTCCACATGGACGTAGGGCCGCACGAGGGTCCGACGGTCGGGTACTGCCGCGCGCTGCACGAGACGCTGCGGCCGGCCGGGCGGCGGGTGACGCTGGAGGAGTTCAACGGCGGTCACGACTATGCCTGTTGGCACGGCGCACTCGTCGACGCGCTGGTGCGGATGCTCGCCTCCTGGTCGCGCGTACGCTCCTGACTAGGGCGAACTGCTCTGTATGGGTACGACATTGGTCTACGCCACTGAGAGTTATCCACAGGCCTGGTGAGGCGTGCCCGGATCCGCGTACGGTGCAGGGCATGAAGATCCTCATCAGCGCCGACATGGAGGGCGCCACGGGTGTGACCTGGCCCGCGGACGTCCTGCCGGGCACCCCGCAGTGGGAGCGCTGCCGCTCGATGTTCACCTCGGACGTGAACGCGGCGGTGCTCGGTTTCTTCGACGGCGGCGCCGACGAGGTGCTCATCAACGAAGCGCACTGGACGATGCGCAATCTGCTGCTGGAGCAGTTGGACGAGCGCGTCGAGATGCTCACCGGCCGTCACAAGTCGCTCTCCATGGTGGAGGGTGTCCAGCACGGTGACGTGGACGGCATCGCGTTCATCGGCTACCACGCGGGCGCCGGAATGGAGGGCGTCCTCGCCCACACCTACCTGGCGAACCAGATCACGGGCGTGTGGGTGAACGACGTGCGTGCGAGCGAGGGCCTGCTGAACGCGCACGTGGTGGCCGAGTACGGCGTCCCCGTCGTCCTGGTCACCGGCGACGACCACGCGTGCGACGACGCGCTCGGGTACGCGCCGGAGGCCCGCAAGGTCGCCGTCAAGGACCACGTCTCCCGGTACGCGGCCGTGTGCCGCACCCCCGCCCGTACGGCCGCCGACATCAGGGCCGCCGCCAAGGACGCCGCGTCGATCGCGGTGCGCCACGAGCCGGTGCGGGGCGGCCCGTTCACCGTGGAGGTCGAGTTCGACGCCGAGCACCTCGCGATGGCGTCGACCGTCGTGCCCGGCGTGGAGCGCGTCGGCGAGCGCAGGATCTCCTACACGCACGAGACCATGTACGAGGGCATCCGCACCTTCAAGGCGGTCACCACGATCGCCTCGGCCGCGGTGGAGGAACAGTATGGCTGAGCAGCAGCTGATGGAGACGGCGACGGTGGACCGGCAGGCCCTCGACGAGGTCGTGACCTTCACCTCCGAGCTGATCCGCATCGACACCACGAACCGTGGCGGCGGCGACTGCCAGGAGCGCCCCGCCGCCGAGTACGCGGCCGCCAAACTCGCCGAGGCGGGCCTGAACCCGACGATCCTTGAGCGCACGCCGGGCCGCGGCAATGTCGTCGCCCGCATCGAGGGCACCGACCCCACCGCCGAAGCCCTCCTGGTCCACGGCCACCTGGACGTCGTACCGGCCGAGGCGGCCGACTGGAGCGTGCACCCGTTCTCCGGCGAGGTCCGCGACGGGGTGGTGTGGGGCCGCGGCGCGGTCGACATGAAGAACATGGACGCGATGATCCTCGCGACCGTGCGGCAGTGGGCCCGCGTCGGGTTCCGGCCGCGGCGCGACATCGTCATTGCCTTCACCGCCGACGAGGAGGCCAGCGCCGAGGACGGCTCCGGGTTCCTCGCCGACCGGCACGCCGACCTCTTCGAGGGCTGCACCGAAGGCATCAGCGAGTCCGGCGCCTTCACCTTCCACGACGGCCGGGGCGGGCAGCTCTACCCGATCGCGGCGGGGGAGCGCGGCACCGGCTGGCTCAAGCTCACCGCGCGCGGCAGGGCCGGCCACGGCTCCAAGGTGAACCGGGCCAACGCGGTCTCGCGGCTCGCCTCCGCCGTCGCCCGCATCGGCGACCACGAATGGCCGCTGCGCCTCACCCCCACCGTGCGCGCCGCGCTGGCCGAGATGGCGACGGTGTACGGCATCGAGGCCGATGTGGACGCCGCGGACTTCGACGCCGACGCGCTGCTCACCGCGCTCGGCCCGGCCGCCGACCTCGTCGCCCCGACCGTGCGCAACAGCTCCAACCCGACGATGCTGTCCGCCGGTTACAAGATCAACGTGATCCCGGGCGAGGCCACCGCGCACATCGACGGCCGCTATCTGCCGGGCACCGAGGACGAGTTCAAGGCCACGCTCGACGCGCTGACCGGGCCGGACGTCGACTGGGAGTACCACCACCGCGAGGTCGCGCTGCAGGCGCCGGTCGACTCGCCGACGTTCGCCAGGATGCGGGCCGCCGTCGAGGAGTTCGCTCCCGAAGGGCATGTCGTCCCGTACTGCATGTCGGGCGGCACCGACGCCAAGCAGTTCTCCCGGCTCGGCATCACCGGCTACGGCTTCGCGCCGCTCAAGCTCCCCGAGGGCTTCGACTACCAGGCGCTCTTCCACGGCGTCGACGAGCGCGTTCCGGTGGAGGCGCTGCACTTCGGAGTGCGGGTCCTCGACCGCTTCCTGCGCACGGCCTGAGCTCGAACAGAAGACGGACTAGGAAAACATGGCGGACGCGAAGAACATGGGGGCCTCAGAACACATGGGGGGCGGGGACATGGTGCACACCCAGGCGTACGGCTCCTGGCCGTCACCGATAGACGCCGAACTGGCCGCCGCGCACGACGGACAGCCCGAATACGTGGGGTTCGTCGGCGACGAGGCCTGGTGGACCGAGCCCCGGCCCGCCGAGGGCGGCCGCAGAGCGCTCGTGCGGCGCAGGCCCGACGGCACCGAGCGGTCGGTGCTGCCCGAGCCGTGGAACGTGCGCAGCCGCGTCATCGAGTACGGCGGCCGCCCCTGGACCGGCGCAGAGCGGCCCGAGGGACCGCTGCTCGCCTTCGTGAACTTCACCGACCAGCGGCTGTACGCGTACGAGCCCGACGCCCCGGAGCGTGCACCGCGCCCGCTCACCCCCGTGTCCGGCGTCGGCGGCGGTCTGCGCTGGGCCGACCCGCAGCTCCACCTCGACCGGGGCGAGGTGTGGTGCGTCCTGGAGGAGTTCACCGGCGAGGGCGCGGGGGACGTACGGCGCGTGGTCGCCGCCGTGCCGCTCGACGGCTCGGCCGCCGAGGACCGCGCCGCGGTGCGTGAACTGACCGACGACACCCACCGGTTCGTCACCGGCGCCCGCCTCTCGCCCGACGGACGGCACGCCGCCTGGATCGCCTGGGACCACCCGCGAATGCCGTGGGACGGCACGGAACTGCTGCTCGCCGATGTCGCCGACGACGGCACGTTCGGCCCGGCCAGAACCGTGGCCGGCGGTCCCGACGTGTCCGTCTGCCAGGTCGAGTGGGCCCCCGACGGGGCGCTGCTCTACTCCGGCGACCGCAGCGGCTGGTGGAACCTGTACCGGATGGAGATCGCGTTCGGGGCCGCGCCCGGCGCCGCCCCGGGCGCCGGCGTACTCCCCGCCCTGCTCTCCCGCACGCAGGCCCTGTGCCCGCGCGAGGAGGAGTTCGGCGGTCCGCTCTGGAAGATCGGGCTGAGCTGGTTCAAGCCCCTCGCGGGGGGCCTGATCGCCGTCGTGCACGGTGTCGGCGCCACCTCGCTCGGCATCCTCGACCCGGAGACCGGGGAGGTCGTCGACACCGCGGGGCCCTGGACCGCGTGGGCGTCCTCGCTCGCCGTCCACGGCACCCGTGTCGTGGGCGTCGCAGCGAGCCCGCGCACCGCGCCCGAGGTCGTCGAGCTGGACACCAGCACCGGACGCACCCGCGTGATCGGCGCGGCCCACACCGACCCCGTCGACCCCGCTCACTACCCCGAGCCGCAGATCCGCACCTTCAGCGGACCCGAGGGCCGGGACATCCACGCCCACATCTACCCGCCGCACAACCCCACCCACAGCGCTCCCGACGACGAGCTCCCGCCCTACGTCGTCTGGGCACACGGCGGCCCCACCGGCCACGCATCCCTCGTCCTCGATCTGGAGATCGCCTACTTCACCTCGCGCGGCATCGGTGTCGCCGAGGTCAACTACGGCGGCTCGACCGGCTACGGGCGCGCGTACCGCAACCGGTTGCGCGAGCAGTGGGGCGTGGTGGACGTCGAGGACTGCGCGGCCGTCGCGCTCGCCCTCGCCGACGAGGGCACCGCCGACCGGGCCCGGCTCGCCATCCGCGGCGGCAGCGCGGGCGGCTGGACCAGCGCGGCGTCCCTGACCAGCACGGACGTCTACGCCTGCGGCACCATCATCTATCCGATCCTGGACCTCACCGGCTGGGCCGAGGGCGAGACCCACGACTTCGAGTCCCAGTACCTGGAGTCACTGGTGGGCCCGCTCGCCGAGGTGCCCGCACGGTACGCGGAGCGCTCACCGTCCGAGCACGCCGACCGGCTCACCGTTCCCTTCCTGCTCCTCCAGGGGCTCGACGACGTGATCTGCCCGCCGGTCCAGTGCGAGCGGTTCCTCGCCCGGATGGAGAGCGAGGGGCGCCGCGTCCCGCACGCGTACATCGCCTTCGAGGGGGAGGGTCACGGGTTCCGCCGGGCCGACACCATGGTCCGCGCCCTGGAGGCCGAACTCTCCCTGTACGCCCAGGTGTTCGGCCTGCACCCGACCGGTGTCCCGGCCCTGGAGCTCGGCAAGTGAACACGTTGACCCGTCCCGCGCGGCTCGCTCCCGGCGCCCGCGTCGCCGTCGTCGCCCCGAGCGGTCCGGTCCCCGAGGACCGGCTCCAGGCGGGCCTGGACATCCTGCGCGGCTGGGACCTGGAGCCGGTCGTCGCGCCCCATGTCCTGGACGTGCACGGCGCGTTCGGGTACCTGGCGGGAGCCGACGCCGACCGCGCCGCTGACCTCCAGCGCGCCTGGTGCGACCCCGACGTGGACGCCGTCCTCTGCGCCCGGGGTGGCTACGGCGCCCAGCGCATGGTCGATCTGCTCGACTGGTCGGCGATGCGGGCGGCGCGGCCCAAGGTGTTCGTCGGGTACAGCGACATCACCGCGCTGCACGAGGCGTTCGCGGTGCGGCTCGGCGTGAGCACGCTGCACGGGCCGATGGTCGCCGCCGCGGACTTCCTCAAGAACGCGCGGGCGCAGGACCATCTGAGGGCCACGCTCTTCGCGCCCGAGACGGTGCGGACCATCGCCGGGGGCGGCGGGCTGCGGGTGCTGGTGCCCGGTGTCGCGCGCGGGGTCACGCTCGGCGGCTGCCTGTCGCTGCTCGCCGCGGATCTGGGGACGCCGTTCGGCCGGCGGTCGGCGCGGGGTGGGCTGTTGTGCCTGGAGGACGTGGGCGAGGAGACGTACCGCCTCGACCGGTATCTGACCCAACTGCTGCGCGGCGGCTGGCTGGAAGGCGTCTCCGGGGTGCTTCTCGGGTCCTGGGCGGAGTGCGACGACCCGGATCTGGGGGATCTGCTGGCCGATCGGCTGGGCGGGCTCGGGGTGCCGGTGGTGGACGGGTTCGGGTTCGGACACTGCGACGGAGCGTTGACGGTGCCGCTCGGGGTGGCGGGTCACTTGGATGCCGCTGCCGGCACGCTGACTCTGGATGAGCCCGCTCTGAGCTGAGCGCCGTCTCGTCTGCCGGTTTGTTCTTGCCGGGCGGGGCTTACCGGCCGGTGGGGCTTCTCGCGCAGTTCCCCGCGCCCCTGAAAGCGAGCTCCGCTCGCTCCAGGGGAGGCGCGGCGAAGCCGCTGCCTCAGGGGCGCGGGGAACTGCGCGACCAGCCCCCACCGGCCCGCACTCACCCAACTGCCCCCGCCCCCGCGGCGATTGACCCCCCACCCCCCTTCACCAAAAAACACCACGCACGCCCATTGACCCCCAACTGACACGCGTCACACGATGACTCCGCGCGCATACCTACTGGTCGGTAAAACGTTGCCGTGGAGGTCGTCACCGTGCTCAGAACCCGAGCCGCCCTGCTCACCGCCGCCATCGGCACAGTGGCGGCAACCCTGACCGTGCCCGCCACCGCGGCCGCAGCCACGCCCACCCCGGGCCAATACACCGTCACCGCCCTGAAGTTCACGGTCGACACAGGTGATCGCACCTGCGTCGTGGACGCCGACCTGTACCGCCCGGCCGGGGCCGACGCGGCGCACCCCGCGCCCGCCGTGCTCACCACGAACGGCTTCGGCGGCAACAAGTCGGACAGCACCGGCGACACCGCCAAGGCGTTCGCGCAGCGCGGGTACGTAGGACTCGCCTACTCCGGGCTCGGCTTCGGCAAGTCCGGCTGCCTGATCTCCCTGGACGATCCGCGCATCGACGGCAAGGCCGCCTCGGCCCTCGTCGACTTCCTCGCCGGCACCCGCGCCGCCGACGACGGCACCAAGGTCGACTACGTGACCACGGACAAGAAGGGCGACCCACGCGTCGGCATGATCGGCGGCTCCTACGGCGGCGCCGTCCAGATGGCCACCGCCTCCGTCGACCACCGGGTCGACGCCCTCGTCCCGATGATCACCTGGAACGACCTCGCCTACTCCCTCGACCCGCAGAACGCGGCCGACCGGAGCGTCCCCGGCGTCTTCAAGTGGCAGTGGACCAACGGCTTCTACCTGATCGGCGAGGGGCAGCCGCTGCTCTCGCCGTCCCTCGACCCGTCCCGTATCAACAAGCTGACCTGCCTGCACTTCGTCGACGACGCCTGCGAGACGATCCGCACGCTGAACTCCGGCAGCTACCCCGCCGACAAGACGGCGGCCCTGCTCGCCTACGCGCGCGGCGTCTCCCCGGTCACGTATCTGAAGGACGTGAAGGCGCCCACGCTGCTCGTCCAGGGCCAGACGGACAGCCTGTTCAATCTGAACGAGGCCACGGCCACGTACGACACACTGCGCGAGCAGGGCACGACGGCGAAGATGATCTGGCAGTCGTGGGGGCACAGCGGTGGCCTCACCGACCCGGCCTCCGGTGAACTCAACCTCTCCCAGGGCAACCTGGAGACCAGCTACGTCGGCAAGCGGATCCTCGCCTGGTTCGACCGGTACCTGAACCGCAAGAAGGCTGTCGACACCGGACCCGCCTTCGCCTACTACCGCGACTGGATCACCGACCCGAACCGGACCTACGCCACCGCCTCCTCCGTCCCCGCCCTGTCCCGCACGCTGTACCTGTCCGGCGACGGCAAGCTCGTCGACAACCGTAAGAAGGTCGCCCGCGGCAGCCGCGAGTACCGCAACTGGCTCATCCCGACCAGCCACTCCGAGTCCTCCCTGGCCGGCACCATCGGTTTGCCCGACCCGGCCCCGCACGACACCAGGGGCACCTACCTCGACTGGACCACCGAGCCGCTCACCGGGGCCACCGACGTGGTCGGATCGGCGAAGGCCACCCTCAAGGTGATCTCGCCGAGGACCGAGCGCGTACAGAACTCCGGGGACGCCGCCGACAAGCTCGTCCTCTTCGCGAAGCTGTACGACGTCGCGCCCGACGGCACGAAGACCCTCGTGCACCGGCTGGTGGCCCCGGTGCGGGTCCCCGACGTCACGCGCCCCTTCACCGTCACGCTCCCGGGCATCGTGCACCGCTACGAGAAGGGGCACCGCATCCAGTTCGTCGTCGCCGCCAGCGACGACGCGTACGGCGGCAACAAGGGGATCAAACCGGTCACCGTCACCAGCTCGCCCGACGACACCGGCACCGTGGAGCTGCCCGTCGTCCCGTAGGTCACCCTATGTAGTGGCCCGTCACCCGGACGGTCCCTCGGCCGGTGCGAGATCGCCGCCTCCCCGCACATGCTGGGCGGGGAGGCGGTGTCGGCCTCCGGGGGAACGACGGAAGGGTCCACCGATGAGCCCGAAGGACAGCGCGAGCACCGCGAAGAGCGGTGGCTCCAATGCGTTCACGCCGGCCAGGATCGCGGTCCTGGCGCTCTTCGTCCTCCTGCTGGTCTTCATCTTCGAGAACACCCGGGAGGTGAAGATCCGCCTGCTCATCCCCGAGGTGTCCATGCCCCTGTACATGGCGCTGCTGATCACCGCGATCATCGGCGGGATCTGCGGGGGCTACTTCGTGGCGAGGAGGCGCAAGTGACGGCGCGAGCCACGGCGCACGCGATGCGACGACGGGTCGCGACCGTGACCGCGGGGGCCACCCTGGCCCTCACCGTCTCGGCTGGCGCCGCGGTGGCGGCCGCGGGCCCGCCGATGCCGGAGTTCCGCGGGCGCGGCCTGATGCACGTCTTCTCGACGGTCGACTACCGCACAAGAGTCGACGTGACGGACGTCAGCGGCCTCAAGCGGCATGTGCTGTGGCCAATGAGCTGGAAGGTCTGCACCCAGTCCCCGGCCGCCGGCAAGGCGATCGGCGACGAAGGGGTGCGCATCGGCGTCGTCAAGCACGGCGAGAAGTGCCCCACGGCGGTCGCCCGCTAGCCCCTCCGTACGCTGGGCCGATGACCGATGATCTTGACTATGTCGCCGAGGGCACCCGCGTGGGCATCCGCCCCTACGCCCTCACCGACGCCGAGGAGTTCACCGCGCGCTCGCGCGAGAGCCGCGACCTGCACCGGCCCTGGCTCTTCCCGCCCGACGGTGCCGACGCCTACGCAACGTACGCGGGCCGGCTCATCGAGGACCCGACGAAGCACGGATTCCTGGTGTGCGACCGGGAGAGCGGAGCCATCGCCGGGTTCATCAACATCAACAACGTCGTGCAGGGCGGCTTCCGCTGCGGCGCCCTCGGCTACGGGGCCTTCGCGCACGCCGCCGGGCGCGGACTGATGTCCGAAGGGCTCGCGCTCGTGGTCCGGCACGCGTTCGGACCGCTCGGCCTGCACCGCCTGGAGATCAACGCGCAGCCCGCCAACACCGCGTCGATCGCGCTCGCCCGCCGCGCGGGATTCCGCCTCGAAGGCTTCTCGCCGGACTTCCTCTTCATCGACGGGGCCTGGCGCGACCACGAGCGATGGGCGATCACGGCGGAGATGGCCGCCGCAGCTACCGGCGCGACTTCCGGTTGACCTTCATGGTGTCCATGTCGGTCACCGTCGAGCGCAGCTCCCCATGCCCGTAGCCACGCTCCGCCAGATACGCCTCGGCCCGCTCCTCGGCGAGCGCGCCCGCCATCTCGTCGCCGTCGTCCGGGTCTGACTCGACGACGTAACGCATGGAGAAGTGCTTGAGGGTGCGGTCGTACGCGAGGGAACCCTCGGGCCCGAAGCGCATGCCCGCGATGCCCTCGTGCTCGGCGACCTCGGCGAGCAGCCGCTGCCTGGCCTCGTCGGTGAGACCCTCGAAGGTGGCGCGGACGATGACGCGGTAGGTGTGGCTCTCGGCCATGGCGGGCGGTGCTCCTCGTGCTGCTGCGTACGTCGTGAAACGTCTCGCTACGTCTTGCTACGTCTTGAAAGCGCCAGCGTACGTCGAAGAGGATGCGACGCATGCGGAATATCGTGGCCGTCGACGCCCCCTCCAACCTGGGCCTTCGCCCGCCCGTCCCCGGCACCGTGCCCGGCTGCTACAAGCTGGCCGGCGCGCTGCGCGAGCACGGGATCGTGCGCAGGCTCGGCGCCTTCGAGGGCGGGGTCGTCGTCCCGCCGCGCTACGACCGGGGCGACTGGCAGGAGGGCGACGGCGTGTTCAACGCCGCCGCGATCGCCGCGTACACGGTCAAGCTCGCCGACCGGATCGAACGGCACGTACGGGAAGGGGAGTTCGCGCTCGTGCTGGGCGGCGACTGCTCCATCCAGCTGGGCGCCGCGCTCGCGCTGCGCCGCATCGGACGGTACGGGCTCGCCGCCGTGGACGCCTCCGCCGACTTCCGGCACCCGGGGAACTCCGACCGGGTCGGCGCCGCGGGCGGCGAGGAGCTGGCGCTCGGGACGGGGCGCGGGCAGTCGGACCTGACCGACATCGAGGGCCTGCGGCCGTATCTGCGGGACGAGGACGTACGCCTCTTCGGCGGCCGGGACGCCTTCGAGGACGACCGGGCCGAGCTCGCCGCGCTCAAGATCCCGAACGTGACCGTGGGGGAGCTGCGGCAGTGGGGCGTGGACGACGTCGTGCGCGGCTTCGTGCAGAGCCTGGAAGTACCGGTCCTGGACGGGTTCTGGGTGCATCTCGACGCGGACGTGCTCGACCCGTCCGTCATGCCCGCCGTCGACAGCCCCGACCCCGACGGTCTGCTTCCCGACGAACTCCTCGCGCTGCTGCGGCCGTTGCTCGCCTCGCCGCGCTGCGTCGGCATGAACGTCACCATCTACGACCCCGACCTCGACCCGGAGGGCACGGCGGGCGCCCTCCTCACCGACCTGATCGTGGCCGCCTTTGCGCAATCCTGACCGGGGCAGCCCCTGGCCAGCTCCCCGATGACCATGTTCGATGGTCGTCGGGGCGGGCGGCGCCCCTGGCGACAGGAGGCTCCCCCATGACCGAGATCCGCCGTGAGGTGCTGACCCTGCCGGGCGCGGAGGTGGGCCGCGACAACCCGCTGCCGCCGCTGCGGCCCCTCGACGAGGTGCACGAACTCGACGAGCGGACCAGGGCGGAGCTGCCGCTCGACATGGCCCGGCAGGTCGGCTACCGGCCGTTGCGCAGCGTGCTGCCCGAGCGGATCCTGGACGGGTACGGACGCGACCGGGCGCCGGTCGACCTCGACGCGATCGTGATCGAGAACGAGCGCCTGCGGGTGACGGTCCTCCCCGGCCTCGGCGGCCGCATAGCCTCGCTCGTCCACAAACCGAGCGAACGAGAACTCCTCTACCGCAACCCGGTGTTCCAGCCCGCCAACTTCGCGCTGAACGGCGCCTGGTTCTCCGGTGGCATCGAGTGGAACATCGGCGCCACCGGACACACCACCCTCTCCTGCGCGCCCGTGCACGCCGCGCGCGTCACCGCTCCCGACGGCGGCGAGATGCTGCGCCTGTGGGAGTGGGAGCGGCTGCGCGACCTGCCGTTCCAGGTGGACCTGTGGCTGCCCGAGGACTCCGACTTCCTCTACGTGGGCGTCCGCGTCCGCAATCCGCACGAGAAGCCCGCGCCCGTCTACTGGTGGTCCAACATCGCGGTGCCGGAGGACCGGCGGGTGATCGCCCCGGCCGAGGAGGCCTGGCACTTCGGGTACGAGCACACGCTGCGCACCGTGCCGGTGCCGGAACATGAAGGCGCCGACCGCACCTACCCCCTGGGCAGCGAGTTCCCCGCCGACTACTTCTACGAGGTCGAGGACGGGCGGCGCCGCTGGATCGCGGCCCTCGACGACGTGGGCCACGGCCTCGTGCAGACGTCGACCGATCTGCTGCGCGGCCGGAAGCTGTTCGTGTGGGGCAGCGGCCCCGGCGGCCGGCGCTGGCAGGAGTGGCTCACCGAGCCGGGCACGGGCGGCTACGCGGAGATCCAGGCCGGGCTCGCGCGCACGCAGCTGGAGCACGTACGGCTGGAGTCGGAGGGTGAGTTCAGCTGGCTGGAGGCGTACGGGCCGCTCGCCGTGTCCGCGGAAGCGGTTCACTCGACGGGGAGTTGGGGCTCCGTGGTCGAGGAGGTCGGCGGCCGGCTGGAAGAAGCGCTGCCGCGGGCCGACGTCGACGCCGCCTACGAAACGTGGCGGACGGCCTGCGCCGACGCGGAACCGGGGGAGCGGCTGGCCGTCGGCTCCGGCTGGGGAGCGCTCGAAGTCCTGCGCACGGGGCTGAAGTTGCCGGGCACGCCGTTCGACGAGTCGACGCTCACCGACGCGCAGGCGCCCTGGCGCGAACTCCTGGAGACCGGCGCCTTCCCCGAGCAGCGCCGGGTCGGTCCGCCCGGATGGACGCTCGTCGCCCCCGCCTGGCGCGACATGCTGGAGACGGCACCGGCCCGCCCGCTGGCCGAGTACCACCTCGGCGTCGCGCAGTGGCACGCCGGGGATCAGGCGCAGGCCGTGCGCAGCTGGGAGCGGGCGCTCGAACTCGCCCCGTCCCAGTGGCCGTTGCTGCGCTGCCTGGCCGTGGCCGACGCGGAGGGCGGGCACGGCGAGCGCGCGGCCGACCGGTACGCCGCCGCGTTCGACGACCTGTGCGCGGAACGGCGGGACGACGGGGCGATGTGGGTGGCGGTGACGGCGTCCCTGGGGCGTGAGGCGATCGCGGCGCTGCTGGAGGTGGGCCGCGTCGAGGCGGCCCGGGCCGTGTGGGGCCGGTTGCACGCGAGCACGCGGGAGCAGGGCCGGTTCCGTCTGCTGGAGGCTCGACTGCTGCTCGCGGAGGGCGATGCGGGGGCGGCGCGAGCCGTCTTCGATGCCGGGTTCGAGGTGGCGGATCTGCGCGAGGGCGAGGAGACGATCGGGGACGCGTGGGAGAAGGTGGCGCCGGGGGAGCCGCTGCCCGCGGGCCTCGATTTCCGGATGCGGCCCTGACGGAGAGCGCCGACGGGGAGGGGCCGTGCCGATCCGCGGAGCGGCACGGCCCCTCCCCGCGTGCGGTCAGACCAACTCACCCTCCCTGGCGACCACTTGACCGCCGTGCACGACCACATCGCGCTGCGGCATGTCCACCACGACCTGCGGCACGCACTCGCCCCGCACCAGCACGAAGTCCGCAGGAGCGCCGGGCCTGAAGTCCGCGTGGTCCAGGCCCATCACGTCCGCGCCGCCGTGCGCGCCGACCGTGTAGCAGGCGGAGAGTTCGTCGTCGAGGCGTACATCGGTGACCCAGCCGAGGATGTGCGCCCGGTGCAGCATGTCCGCGTTGCCGAACGGGCTCCACGAGTCCCGTACGCCGTCCGAGCCGAGTCCGACCCGCACCCCGTGCTCGTGCAGCTTGGTGATCGGCAGGACCAGCGACTCGTTCGGCGCGACCGTCGTCAGGGCGATGTCCAGGTCCGCCAAGTCGCCCGCCATCGTGTCCAGTTCGGCCTCGCCGAGGAACGGCAGGCAGAAGACGTGACTCACCGTCACCTTGCCCCGCAGTGACAGCGCCCGGGTGCGCTCGATGATGCCGCGCAGCACCTTCGTGCCCTTCTCGTCGCGGTCGTGGAGGTGGATGTCGACACCGACGTCGTACCGGTCGGCCAGATCGAAGAGCAGGTCGAGCTGCTCGTCCATGGCCTGGTCGAAGCTGATCGGGTCGATGCCGCCGACCATGTCGACGAGACCGCCGCGCGCCGCGTCCTTCAGCAACTGCGCCGTGCCGGGCGTGCGGACCACGCCGTGCTGCGGGAAGGCGACGATCTGTACGTCGAGCGCGTCGGCGAGCCGTTCGCGTGCCTCGGCGACGCCCTCGACACCGGCGAGGCCGTAGGCGGGCGCCACGTCCGCGTGGGCCCGCATCGCGCGCGTACCTCGCGTCACGGCGTGCGCCATCAGGCCGTACGCCCGCTCACCGACCGGGCGGCTCTGGGTGCGGAACACCTCGACGTCCTGCGCGCAGTAGTCGGCGATGCCGCTCGCGGGCTTGCGCGTGATCCAGTCGCTGCCCCAGGTCGTCTTGTCGGGGTGGATGTGCGCGTCGACGAGCGAGGGCAGCGCGATGCGGCCGCCGCCGTCGATGACCTTGGCGCCGCGCGGAGCCGGCTGGTCGGAGACGCGGCCGTCGATCACCGTCAGGTCGACGGCCTCCTTCGCGGCGAACGGGCGCACGTCACGGAAGACCACGGCCTTCTTGGGCCGCCCGTGATCCTGCCGCGCCGACTCGGCGGCCTGCGCGGCGGTCGGGGTGAAGGCGGCGCCGAGCGAGGCGGCACCGCCGGTGAGGACACCGCGCCGGGACAGGGGAGGGGGAGTCATGGCTTCTCCTGGTGAGCGTGAGTGTGAGGTTGCGGAAGGGTGGTGCGGCGGGTGCGTCAGAGCGCGATGCCCGAACGGACCACGTGCGACGGGGACTTGAGCAGCCCCGGGTCCTTCAGCGGGTCGCCGGTGAGCAGGACGACGTCGCCGGCGTGGCCGCGGGTCAGCCGGCCCGCGGTGCCGGTGAGGCCGAGCAGGCGCGCGGCCCCGGTCGTCGCCGTGCGGATCGCGTCCAGCGCGGACAACCCCGCCGCGTGCATCAGCTCGACCTCGCCGCCGATGGGGGAGACCGAGCCGCCCGACGAGTCGGTGCCCGCCGCCAGCGGCACCCCCAGCTCGTGCGCGGCCAGGACGGCCCTCTTCAGGATCGGCAGGTACGTGCGGCCGCGCTCGGCGAGCACCGGGTCCGAGGACTTCGCGAGTCCCGCCATCGCGGTGAGGGTGGGGGTGAAGTACGTACCCCTGCGGCGCATTTCGTGCAGCGTGCGCTCGCCGACGAAGACGCCGTGCTCCAGGGAGCGGATGCCGGCGGTCACCGCGTCGTGGCAGCCCGCCTCGCTGTAGCTGTGGCAGAGCACGCCCTTGCCGCCGCGGCGGGCGGCCGCCACCACCTCGGCGAGCTGCTCGTACGAGTAGACCTGCGCGAGCGGGTCCTGCTCGGGCAGGCCCGCGCGCTCGTTGACCCGGGTCTTGACGACGTCGGCGCCGCGCGCCAGGTTCACCTCGACGACCCGGCGCAGCGCGTCGGCGGACCGCACCCCGTTCTTGAGGCGGGCGAGCGGGGCGAGGTCCGGGTCGGCGAGGATCGTGTCGCCGAGGTCGGGCGTGACGAAGATGCCGGCGGCCTTCAGGCGGGGAGCCTGTTCGGGGGCCTGACGGGCCAGCTCCCGCACGGCGACGTCCTGGAAGAAGTTCGTGGAGCCGCTGCGGGCGCTGGTCGCGCCCTTGCGGACGGCGTCACGGGCCTCGGCCGCGGTGTTGAGGTGGATGTGCGCCTCGACCAGGCCCGGCAGCACCCACCGGCCGTGCGCGTCCAGGCGCGGGACGCCGTCGGGTACGGCCACGGCGGCGCGGGCGCCGGACGCGCGGACCACGCCGTCACGGATGACGACGACCGCGTCCTCGGTCACGTCGCCGGTCGCCGGATCGAGCAGGGTGCCGCCTTCGACGACCAGGTCACCGGCGCGGGCGGCGCGGCGCGGTGCCGCGGCCGCCTGGGACGTACCGGCGCCGAGCGCGGCCGCGGTGCCCGCGAGGGCCGCGGAGGCGGCGAGCACGCCGCGGCGGGTCAGTCGGTTCGGCGGGGGTTCGGTGGGCTCGACGCACATGGGAGCTCCTTGGGGGGAGGAGGAGACGGCCTGGCCCCAGCTTTGTATACCAGGACAAGAAGCGCGGCAAGATCCGCGTCACTTATGCCCAAAAAATGACGTGCGAGGAGAGGGCTTGAGGGGAAGTGATCAGTCTTCGGTATACAAACTGGCTTCGTCGCCGAAGAGGGACCGCACGGCCACCGCACGGCTGTCCCGCACGTGCAGCAGGGTGCTCGCCGCCGCCGACTCGATGTCGCCCGCCGCGATGTGCCGGAACATGTCGGCGTGCTGGGCCCGCATGTGCGCCGGTTCCGCGCGCATGCCGAACAGGAGCTGCAGCTGCCAGCTGAGCTGCTCCATCGTCCGGGACAGCAGCGGATTGCCGGCGAGCGCCACGATCTCCTCGTGGAACGCGGTGTGCGCGGCCACCTCGTCGGTCGCCTCGTCGTCCCCGGCAGCCCGCTCGGCCCGCTCCAGGCAGGCCCGCAGCGCGTCGAGGTCCACAGCGGCGGGTGCCGCGGCCGCCACCGCGCCCGCCGCGAGCCGCGAGGCCTGCACGGCGAGCGGCTCCCACACCTCGTACAGATGCCGTACGTCGGCCCGCTCCAGGCTCCGTACCCGTACGCCGCTGTGCGGCAGAAGCTCCAGCAGACCCTCGGCGACGAGCGCGCGCAGCGCCTCGCGCACCGGCACCCGGGACATCTCCAGCTCCTGGGCGACCTCACGCTCGACGAGGCGCGAGCCCATCGGGTAGCGCCGGTCGACGATCCGCTGCCGCACCGCCTCGCGGGCCTGTGCGCTCAGGGACGTCCGCACCTGTCCCGCTGGTGTTCCGTTACCGCTCGCCGTCACGTGCACCGTCCTCAACCCTCGTGCTCCGGGTGAGGATACGTGGAGCCGGGTGCGCTCACTCCGCGGCGGGCGCCTGCCGGTCCACGTACTCGAAGACGGACCCGTCGGGGTGCAGGGCGATCAGGTTGCGCCCCGCCGGGCTCGGCACCGGGCCCGCGATGACCTTCGCGCCCGACGCGGTGAGCACGGCGTGCGCCTCCTCGACGTCGGGCACGGCGATGGTGGCCGACACCTTGCGGAGCACCTCCAGCTCCGTGGCGGGGCCGCTCATCAGGAGGAAGCAGCCGACCGCGGCCACCGAGACCCCGCCCCGCTCGAAGCGCAGCGCTCTGCTGCCCGTGAGGCGCTCGTAGAACGCGACAGAGGACTCGAGGTCCTCTACGCAGATGCGCAGCGTGGTGCCCAGGATCTCCATGACTTGGCCCGTGCCACCTCTCCGACCGGCTCTTCGGGCTTGCCACGATTTCATGATTGCCGCCGTCGCCGCTACCAACTCCGGTGTCCGGATGCGGCTTTGATCGGCGGCGATCACTCCTCACGTCCTCACTCCTGCTGTACGGGGAGCAGACCGCGTTCCTCGAAGACCTTCTTGGCGACGGCGGTGGCGTTCAGCGCCCGGGGAAAGCCGACGTAGCCGGACGAGTGCAGCAGGGCCTCGACGATCTCCTCGGGGGTCAGGCCCACGTTGAGCGCGGCGTTGACGTGCACCTCCAGCTGCGGTTCGCAGCCGCCGAGCGCGGTCAACATGCCGAGCGTGACCAACTGCCGGTCGCGCGGCGGCAGCGCGGGGCGGCTGTAGATCTCGCCGAAACCCCAGGAGACGATCTGGTGGGCGAGTTCGGGGTTCACATCGGCGAGCGAGTCGATGACGCGGCGCCCTCCGGCGCCGCTCACCCGGGTCAGGGTCTCCAGACCGCGCTCGAAGCGCGCCTGGCGGGTCTCCCCGGTCTCCCCGGTCTCCCCGGTCTCCCCGGGCTTCTCGTCAGCGGGCTCGGTGCTCATGAGGGGCCTCTTCCGTAGGAGTCTCGGTACCCGTTATGAGGTGCGCGGGCAGGGTATCGGCGCCTCTTACGGGACGAGCCAGCCTGCCTGCTCGATCACCGCGCGGGCCACCTGGATGACGGTGCGGTTGTCCGTCGGGATCCGGAGCGTGTTCTCGGGCACGCCGTGTTCCAGCCTCGTCGCCATCGACCGGCTTCGCTCCAGCTGCTGTTGCAGCTCCGAGCCCTGTTCGCGTGTGGTGAGCCGGGCTCGTACCGTCTCGTCCGTCGCCGTCAGCAGGACGCGTACGACGCGGAGCGGATCCGGGGCCAGCGCCGTCGTGAACAGTCGCGTCTCGCTCGCCAGGACCGATGCCGTGTTCGTGTAGACGAGGCGGTGATGGCCCAGTGCCCGGTAGTTGCGCCACAGCGCCGCCAGGTTGCGCCGCGTCAGGTCGGGACGGGTCGGGTGGGCCGCGTCCAGGAAATCGCCCTCCAGGTACGCGTGCGCCACGTCCGCGGCCCGCAGTTGCGCCGCGACCTCCCAGCCCACCGACGACTTCCCGGCGCCGGAGCGGCCGCCGATCAGGAGCAGTTCGACCGTCATGGCGGGAGCGTATGCGGCAGCGCGCGTTTGGTGGCGGTCGGGTCGGGGACGCGGGAGGTCCGTAGTCGTGCCGGGCGGGGGAGAAATGGAGGAGAGCCGTGAGCCGGACGCGCGTCGTGATCGTCGGTGCGGGGTTCGCCGGGTACCGGGCCGCCCGCACCCTGACCCGGGTGGCCCGCGGGTCCGTCGAGGTCACCCTGCTCAATCCCACCGACTACTTCCTGTACCTGCCGCTGCTGCCGCAGGTCGCCGCCGGGACGCTCGAACCGCGGCGCGTCACCGTCTCGCTGGCGGGCACGCTGCCGCACGTCCGGCTCGCGCTCGGCGAGGCCGACGGCGTGCACCTCGACGGGCGGCACGTCTCGTACGTGGACCCGGAGGGCGGCCGGGGTGCCCTGGAGTACGACCGGCTCGTGCTGGCCGTCGGCAGCGTCAACAAGCTGCTGCCGGTGCCGGGCGTCGCCGAGCACGCGCACGGGTTCCGCGGCATGCCCGAGGCGCTGTACCTGCGGGACCACGTGACCCGGCAGATCGAGCTGGCCGCCGCGGCGCCCGACCCGGGCGGCTGCCGGTCCCGCTGCACCTTCGTCGTGGTCGGCGCCGGGTACACCGGGACCGAGGTCGCCGCGCAGGGGCAGCTGCTGACCGACGCGCTGGTGCGCAAGCGGCCGCTGCGGCAGGGCATCAGGCCGCGCTGGATGCTGCTCGACATCGCCCCGCGCGTGCTGCCCGAACTCGATGAGCACCTGTCGCGCACCGCGGACCGAGTCCTGCGCGAGCGGGGCGTCGAGGTGCGTACCGGTACGTCCGTGAAGGAGGCCACCGGGGACGGAGTGCTGCTCGACGACGGGGAGTTCGTCGACACGCGCACCCTGGTGTGGTGCGTCGGGGTGCGGCCCGATCCGCTCGTCGCCGGTCTCGGCCGGCCGCTGGAGCGCGGGCGGCTGCTCGTCGACCCGTATCTGAACGTGCCCGGGCACCCCGAAGTCTTCGCGTGCGGGGACGCGGCCGCCGTCCCGGACCTGGAGAAGCCCGGCGCGTACACGGCGATGACCGCGCAGCACGCCTGGCGGCAGGGCCGCGTCGCCGGGATCAACGTCGCGGCCTCGATCGGCCGCGGCGAGCGGCGCTGCTACCGGCACAAGGACCTCGGCTTCACCGTCGACCTGGGCGGGGTGAAGGCCGCCGCGAACCCGCTCGGCATCCCGCTGTCCGGACCGCTCGCGGGCGCCGTCACCCGCGGCTACCACCTCGCCGCGCTGCCCGGCAACCGCGTCCGGGTCGCCGCCGACTGGCTGCTCGACGCCGTACTGCCGCGCCAGGCCGTCCAGTTGGGGCTCGTCCGCTCCTGGTCCGTGCCACTCGACACGACGTCGCCCGAACTGGCCCGCGTGACCGGCGACCCCACAGACCCGTCCCACGGAGGAACCAAGTGACCACGTCCCCCACCGCCTACACCACCGACGAACTGCGCGACCTGGGAGCACAGTTGAGGGTCGACTCGATCCGCGCGGCCGACGCCGCCGGATCCGGGCACCCCACCTCGTCCATGTCCGCGGCCGACCTGATGGCCGTACTCCTCGCCAAGCACTTCCGCTACGACTTCGAGCGCCCCGCCCACCCCGGCAACGACCGCTTCATCCTGTCCAAGGGGCATGCGTCGCCGCTGCTGTACGCGGCGTACAAGGCGGCCGGCGCCATCGACGACACCGAGCTGCTGACCTTCCGCGGGCTCGGCAGCCGCCTCGAAGGACACCCGACGCCGCAGCGCCTGCCCTGGGTCGAGACCGCCACCGGCTCGCTCGGCCAGGGCCTGCCCATCGGGGTCGGCATCGCCCTGTCCGGCAAACGGCTGGACCGGATCGGCTACGGCGTCTTCGTGCTGTGCGGCGACAGCGAACTCGCCGAGGGCTCCGTGTGGGAGGCCGCCGAGCACGCGGGACACGAGCACCTCGACAACCTCACCGTGATCGTCGACGTCAACCGGCTCGGACAGCGCGGGCCCACCCGGCACGGCCACGACCTCGGCGCGTACGCGCGGCGCTTCGAGGCATTCGGCTGGCACACCATCGAGATCGACGGGCACGACGTCACCGAGATCGACCACGCCTGCGCCGAGGCCCGCGCCACCGCGGGACAGCCCACCGCGATCATCGCCCGGACACTGAAGGGCAAGGGCGTCGCCTCCGTCGAGGACCGGGAGGGCCTGCACGGCAAGCCGCTGCCCGACGCGGCCGCGGCGATCGAGGAACTGGGCGGCGACCGAGGCATCCGTGTGCGGGTCCAACAGCCGCCCGCCGCAAGGGCGTTGCACGCCGTGCGCACCGGCCACCTCGACCTGCCGCACTACGAGGTCGGCGACGAGGTCGCCACCCGTAACGCGTTCGGTGAGGCCCTCGCCGCGCTCGGCTCGGCCCGCGGTGACGTCGTCGCGCTGGACGGTGAGGTCGGTGACTCGACCCGCACCGAGTTCTTCGCCAAGGAACACCCCGAGCGGTACTTCGAGTGCTACATCGCCGAACAGCAACTCGTAGCCGCGAGCGTGGGGTTGGCGGTGCGCGGCTGGGTTCCGTACGCGTCGACGTTCGGCGCGTTCTTCACCCGGGCCCACGACTTCGTGCGGATGGCGGCGATCAGCGGAGCGGGGATCAACCTGGTCGGCTCGCACGCGGGCGTCGCCATCGGGCAGGACGGGCCCTCGCAGATGGGACTGGAGGACCTGGCGATGTTCCGGGCCGTGCACGGGTCGACGGTGCTGTACCCGTGCGACGCGAACCAGACGGCCCAACTGGTTCGTCGTATGGCCGAGTTGAGCGGTGTCCGCTACTTGCGCACCTCGCGCGGCGCCGCGCCGGTCATCTACCCGGCGCACGAGGAGTTCCCGGTGGGCGGCAGCAAGGTGCTGCGCGCCGACGACGGCGACCGGGTCACGCTCGTCACCGCCGGGGTCACCGTGCACGAGGCGCTGACCGCCGCGGACGAGCTGGCCGCCGCGGGGATTCCGGTCCGGGTGATCGACGCGTACTCGGTGAAGCCCGTGGACCGGGTCGCCCTGCGGGACGCCGCGCGGGCCACCGGGTGCCTGATCACGGTGGAGGACCACCGGGAGGAGGGCGGCCTCGGGGACGCCGTCGCCGAGGTGTTCGCCGACGGCAGCCCCGCGCCGCGGCTCGTGCGGCTCGGGGTGCGGGTGATGCCGGGGTCCGGGACGCCGGAGGAGCAACTGCGCGGGGCCGGGATCGACGCGGCGGCGATCTCCGCGGCGGTGGGGTTGCTGGTGGAGCAGCAGGTGGCGCCGTGACGTGTCCCGCGGTCCCGTCCGCCGCCGTCCGGCAGGGAACCCGGCAGACGCACCGGCGAAGGGGCGCGGGGAAGCGCGTCATGGGGGAAGCGAAATGCACGTCGGAAGGAGCATCAGGAGTGACCGGCACCTACATCTACGGCATCGCGAGCGCCGACCACCCGGCGCTGCCCGACGGCATGGGCGGCATCGGTGAACCCGCGCGCGAGGTGCGCATCGTGAAGGAGGGCCCGCTCGCCGCGATCGTCAGCGAGGCCCCCGAAGACCTGCGGCCCAGGCGCCGCGACCTGCTCGCCCATCAGAGCGTGCTCACCGAGGCGGGCGCCGGCGGCACCGTGCTGCCCATGCGGTTCGGCAGCCTCGCCCCGGACGAGGAGTCCGTCGCCGGTGTGCTCGCCGAGCGTCTGGACCACTACCAGGAACGGCTGGGCACACTCGACGGCAAGGTCGAGTACAACGTCAAGGCGCGGCACGACGAAGAGGCCGTCCTGCACCGCGTGATGGCCGAGGACGCCGAGGTGCGCACCGTGACCGAGGCCAACCGGCAGATGGGCGGCGGCACGTACGAGGAGCGGCTGCGGCTCGGCGAGTTGGTGGTGGCCGCCGTACAGGCCCGTGAGGCCGCGGACGCGGTGGAGGTGCAGCGCCTGCTCGAACCGTCCGCGGAGGCGGTGTCGACGGGCCCCGAGAGCACCGGCTGGCCGGCCGACGTCTCCTTCCTCGTCGACCGCACTGCGGCCGAGCACTTCCTCGCCGCCGTCGACAAGCTCCGCACCAGCCACGCGCACCTGGAGTTCACGGTCAACGGCCCGCTCCCGCCGTACAGCTTCATGGAGCCGGGGCCGTCCGCACCCGCGGGCAGCCCGGAGTAGAAGCGGCGGAGCGCGCACGGCCTGCGGCCCGGGGCCGGACATCGACCTCGGGCCGCGGGGACCGCTGTTCCTCGCAGGCCTACTTACGGGCCAGGATCTCCCCGTGCAGCACGGTGAACCACGCGTCGTCGTGCGTGCCCCACTCCCGCCACGTCTCGGACACGGTGGTCAGCTGCTCGGGCGTCGCGTGCCCGCCCTCCGTCGCCCGGTCGGCGTACGCGGGGGCGACCGTGCGGTCCGCCCACAGCCCGCTCCACCACGCGATCTCGTCCGGCGCCGCGTAGCACCACGTGCCCGCCGAACACGTGACGTCCTCCCGCGCGAAACCGGCCCGCATGGCCCAGGACTTCAGGAAGCGGCCGGCGTCCGGCTCGCCGCCGTTGGCGCGGGCGACCCGGCGGTACAGGTCCTGCCAGTAGTCCATCCCGGGCAGCTGCGGGAACCAGGAGAACGCCGAGTAGTCGGAGTCCCGCGCGGCGACGATCCCGCCCGGCTTCGTCACCCGCCGCATCTCGCGCAGGGCCTGCACGGGGTCACCCACGTGCTGCAGGACCTGGTGGGCGTGCACCACGTCGAAGGTGTCGTCCTCCCACTGCAGCGCGTGCACGTCGGCCGTGGTGAACTCGGTGTTCTCCAGGCCGCGTTCGGCCGCCGTCGCGCGGGCCTGCTCCACCACGCTCTCGGCGTAGTCGGCGCCGACCACGAGCCCCTCGGGCACCAGGGCGGCCAGGTCGGCGGTGATGGTGCCGGGCCCGCAGCCGATGTCCAGGATCTTCATGTCCTGCTTGATCGTGCCCGAGCCGAGGAGGTAGGCCGCCGAGTTCAGGGCGGTGCGCCAGGTGTGCGAGCGCAGTACGGACTCGTGGTGTCCGTGGGTGTATACGGCGGTCTCCTGCGACATGGCCCGATCCCCTTCACGATGCGACGTCTCGGTCCGCCTTCACGGCGCGACCCACCGCCCGGGGGCGAGTGCCCCGGGCGATGGGATCACCGTACGCTCGATGGCCGCATCCTGAGACCTCCGTCTCACAGTATGGTCAGCGGGCGGAACACGCGCAGGGCCTCGTGGTCCTTCTCGATCGTCAACCGGGCTCCGCACGGGCCGACTTCACCGTCGTACGCGAGCGGGGTGCCCGGCGTGATCCCGTCCACGCGCAGCCTCGTCATGCGGGTCGCGGTATGGAACGGGGAGCGGGACAGCGGTCCGGAGAGCGCCGCCGCGAGGAGCCGGACGCCGGGCAGCCGGCCGCCGCTGACGGTGCGGACGTCGAGCAGCCCGTCGGCGAGGTCCGCGCGCCGTCCTGCCGTCAGGCCCATCCGGCGGTAGGTGCAGTTGCCCGCGAACAGCAGCCACATCTTGCGCTTCTTGCCGCCCATCTCGACGTCGAGCGGGTGGTCGCGGCGCAGCACGTGCACCGCCGCCACGACGTCCGCGAGCCGCCCGCCGACCCGCGCCGACCAGCGTTCGCGCTCGTGCACCAGCTCCGGGTAGGCGCCGAGGCTGAAGGTGTTGAGGAAGATCCCCGAGGTCTGCGCCGAGTGAAAGCGGCCCACGTCGACCGCGACCGCGTCGCCGCCCTCGACGGCCCGCACCAGGTCGCTCACGTCCTCGATGCCCAGGTCGTAGGCGAAGTGGTTGAGCGTGCCGCCGGGCAGCACCGCCAGCGGCAGCCCGTGCTCCAGGGCCACCGTCGCCGCCGTGTTCACCGAGCCGTCGCCGCCCGAGATGCCGAGCGCGCGGGCGCGCGGTGCCGCCTTCTGCAGGACCTGGGCGAGGTCGCCACCGGTGAACTCGACGATCTCCGCCTGCGGCAGCGCGTCCGCGAGCGCCTTCACCTTCTCCGGCGTCCCGGCGTTCGTGTTCACCACCAGTACCAGGCCCTCGCCGCCCGGCAGCGTCGGCACGTCGTCGACGAGGGGCCGCCCCGGCGACGGCATCTGGTCGCGCGTCGGGACCAGACCCCGTACGGCGAACGCGGCACCCACGCCGAGCGCCGCGCCCGCGAGCACGTCGCCCGGGAAGTGGGCACCCGTGTAGACGCGGGAGGCGGCCACGGAGAACGCCACCGGCGCGAGGGCCGCGCCCCAGCCCCGCGACTCCAGGGCCACCCCGGTCGCGAACGCAGCGGCCGACGCGGCGTGGCCCGAGGGGAAGGAGGTCGTGAACGGCTGCCGCTTCAGCCGCCGGGTCAGCGGCACCGGGTCGAGCACGGGCCGGGCCCGGCGCACCGACCGCTTGCCGAGCGTGTTGATGGTCGCCGACGCCACGGCCAGCGACGCGACACCGCGCACGGCGGCCCGGCGGGCCCGCGGCGATCCGCTCATGGCGAGGGCGCCGCCGATCGCGAACCAGAGCACGCCGTGGTTCGCGGTGCGGCTGAGCCGGGGCAGGACGCGCTCGGCGCCGGGCCAGTTCGATCCGGCGGCGAACTCGAAGACGCGCCGGTCGAGGGCGGCGAGCCGGCCCCGCAGGGACGGGCCCGGGCGGGTCACGTCCGGCTTGGGCGTGGTGAGGTCGGCGAAGAAGTCGGCACACATGTGACGACGGGTACCCCGAGCGGGGCCTCGCATCCGGCTCCGGCCTGCCAATTCATTTGCCCGTCACCCGCACGGGCGTCCAGAATGCGGGATCATGGGACATCTGGAAGCCGCGCACCTCGAGTACTACTTGCCGGACGGGCGGGCGCTGCTCGGTGACGTCTCGTTCCGCGTCGGCGAGGGCGCGGTGGTCGCCCTGGTGGGGCCGAACGGAGCGGGCAAGACCACGCTCCTGCGCCTGATCTCCGGCGAGATCCAGCCCCACGGCGGCTCCGTCACGGTCGGTGGCGGCCTCGGGGTGATGCGCCAGTTCGTCGGTTCCGTACGGGACGAGACCACGGTCCGTGACCTCCTCGTCTCCGTCGCCCAGCCCCGTATCCGTGAGGCGGCGCAAGCGGTCGACAAGGCCGAGCACGCGATCATGACCGTCGACGACGAGGCCGCGCAGATGGGTTACGCGCAGGCCCTCGCCGACTGGGCCGAGGTCCAGGGCTACGAGGCCGAGACCCTCTGGGACATGTGCACCACGGCCGCGCTGGGGATCCCCTACGACAAGGCCCAGTTCCGCGAGGTGAGCACGCTCTCCGGCGGCGAGCAGAAGCGGCTCGTCCTGGAGGCCCTGCTCCGCGGCACGGACGAGGTCCTCCTCCTCGACGAGCCGGACAACTACCTCGACGTTCCGGGTAAGCGCTGGCTGGAGGAGAAGCTCCGCGAGACCCGCAAGACGGTCCTCTTCGTCTCCCACGACCGCGAGCTGCTCTCCCGTTCCGCCGAGAAGATCGTCAGCGTCGAGCCCGGGCCCGCCGGTGCCGACGCCTGGGTGCACGGCGGCGGCTTCGCCACGTACCACGAGGCGCGTCGTGAGCGCTTCGCCCGCTTCGAGGAGCTGCGGCGCCGCTGGGACGAGAAGCACGCGCAGCTCAAGAAGCTGGTCGTGAACCTTCGCCAGGCGGCCTCGGTCAGCCACGAAATGGCCTCGCGGTACGCGGCCGCGCAGACCCGCCTGCGCAAGTTCGAGGAGGCCGGTCCGCCGCCGGAGCCGCCGCGCGAGCAGGACATCACGATGCGCCTGAAGGGCGGCCGCACCGGCGTGCGGGCCGTGACGTGCAAGGGCCTGGAGCTGACGGGCCTCATGTCCCCCTTCGACCTGGAGGTCTTCTACGGCGAGCGGGTCGCGGTCCTCGGTTCGAACGGCTCGGGCAAGTCGCACTTCCTGCGCCTGCTCGCGGGCGACGACTCGGTGGCCCACACGGGCGAGTGGAAGCTCGGCGCCCGCGTGGTCCCCGGCCACTTCGCCCAGACCCACGCCCACCCGGAACTCCGGGGCCGCCCCCTGCTCGACATCCTCTGGCGCGACCACGCCAAGGACCGAGGCGCGGCGATGTCCCTGTTGCGCCGCTACGAACTCACGGCCCAGTCCGAGCAGAAGTTCGAGCGCCTCTCGGGCGGCCAGCAGGCCCGTTTCCAGATCCTGCTCCTCGAACTGGAGGGCGCCACGGCCCTGCTCCTTGACGAGCCCACGGACAACCTGGACCTGGAGTCGGCAGAGGCCCTTCAGGAGGGCCTGGAAGCCTTCGACGGCACGGTCCTGGCGGTCACCCACGACCGCTGGTTCTCCCGCTCCTTCGACCGCTACCTGGTCTTCGGCTCGGACGGCAAGGTCCGCGAAACCCCGACCCCGGTCTGGGACGAACGCCGAGTGGAAAGGCCCCGCTAGCCGCCGCCGCCTCCGGCAACGGCGGGTTGCCGAGGGGCGCGGGGAACTGCGCGAGCAACCACGACGAGC
>NZ_KB891806.1 GCF_000373565.1 Streptomyces sp. HmicA12
CCCCCACCGCCCCCTTGCCCCGCACACCCACTTGACGCGACCCTGTCACCCAACGCACACCTCCCGGAAACCCCACCCCCACACCATGGCCAGTGCCCAGGCACGACCGGCCCGCACGCCCAACAACCCCCCACCCCAAGGGAGTTCACATGCGCCCCACCTCTCGCCGCACGCCCGATTTCTACGCGCGTCGACCCCGCGGAGCGACCCTCACCGCGGCCGCGGCCACCGCCGCCACGCTCGCCCTGCTCACCACCGTCACCGCCACCCCCGCCCAGGCGTCCCCGCCGACCCCCATCGCCGCGTCCACCGCCCGCACCTACCTCTCCGAGCTGACGGTGAAGGCCGAGGGCTCGTCGGACGGCTACAGCCGCGACAAGTTCCCGCACTGGATCACCCAGTCCGGCGCCTGCGACACCCGCGAGACCGTCCTCAAGCGCGACGGCAAGAACGTGGTCACCAACTCCAGCTGCGCTGCCACGTCCGGCAGTTGGTACTCCGAGTACGACGGCGCCACCTGGACCGCGGCCGCCGACGTCGACATCGACCACGTCATCCCGCTCTCCGAGGCGTGGAAGTCGGGAGCCAGCGGCTGGACGACGGCCAAGCGGCAGGCCCTCGCCAACGACCTCACCCGCCCGCAGCTCATCGCGGTCACCGACAACGTCAACCAGTCCAAGGGCGACCAGGACCCGGCCGAGTGGATGCCCTCACGCACCGCGTACAAGTGCACGTACCTGCGGATGTGGGTCCAGGTGAAGCACTACTACGACCTCTCGGTCGACTCGGCGGAGAAGTCGGCGGTCCAGTCGGGCCTCAGCGGCTGCTGAGCCCACCGCGGTCCTCCCCGAATTCCCGAAAGACAGCACACCGGAACCACCCCACCCGCCTCCGGCGTTCCGTACCGTACGTGGACGTCGGGGGAGCGGGAACAGGAACGGGAACCGGAACCGGAACGGGGAGGACATCACATGGCGAGGCTGCGCCTGGGCCCACTGCTGAGGTACGTGGACGAGGGGGCCGCGACCGTCTGGGTCGAGGCGAGCCGGCCCTGCGTCGCCGAGGTGCGCTGCAAGGACGGCGCGCAGGGCAGTGCGCACACCTTCCAGATCGACGGCCACCACTACGCGCTCGTCCCGGTCACCGGCCTCACCCCCGGCACCGAGACCCCGTACGAGGTGGTCCTCGACGGCGGCCGGGTCTGGCCCGAGCCGGACTCCCCGTTCCCGCCGAGCACCATCCGCACCCCGGCGTACGGACCGGAGGCCCCCGACAGCGAGGTACGCGTCACCTTCGGCTCCTGCCGCTGGGCGGCGCCCCCGGCCGACGAGCACGACCCCGTGGGCCCCGACGCCCTGGACACCCTCGCGGCCCGCCTCGCCGCCGACCCCGACGCCGAACGTCCCGACGTCCTCGTCCTCCTCGGCGACCAGATCTACGCGGACGAGACGTCACCGGCGACCCAGAAGTGGCTCGCCCGGCGCCGCGACCTGACCGAGCCGCCCGGCACCCAGGTCGCGGACTTCCAGGAGTACACCCACCTCTACTACGAGTCCTGGCTCGACCCCGAGATCCGCTGGCTGCTGTCCACCGTCCCCAGCTGCATGATCTTCGACGACCACGACGTCGTGGACGACTGGAACACCAGCGCCGCCTGGCTGGCCGACATGCGGGCGACGCCCTGGTGGCGCGAGCGGGCGCTGAGCGCGCTGATGTCGTACTGGGTGCACCAGCACATAGGCAACCTGGCCCCGTCCGAGCTCGCCGACGACCCCGTCTACCAGGCGGTGCGGGCCACCCCCGACGGCACGGACGCGCTGCGGGAGTTCGCGGCCAGGGCCGACGCGGACCCCGTCTCCGTCCGCTGGAGCTACCGGCGCGACTTCGGCCGCGTACGGCTGCTGATGGTGGACACCCGGGCGGCCCGCGTCCTCGACGAGCAGAACCGGGCGATGCTCGACCCGGACGAGGCCGAGTGGGTCCGCGCCCAGGCCCTGGAGGGGCGGAACGACGGCGCGGCTGAGGCGGGCGCGTACGACCACCTCCTCATCGGCACGTCCCTGCCCTGGCTGCTCCCCCACCTGATCCACGACGCCGAGAACTGGAACGCGGCGCTGTGCCGCGGCGAACGCGGGCCGCGCTGGGCGCGGTTCGGCGAGGATCTGCGGCGGCGGGCGGACCTGGAGCACTGGGCGGCGTTCCCCGCGTCGTTCGACGCGCTCACGGACCTGATCGCCGAGGCCGGTTCGGGTCCGGCCGCACCCGCGACGATCTCCGTGCTCTCCGGCGACGTCCACCACGCGTACATCGCCGAACCGCGCTGGCCCGCCGCCCGGGACGCCCCCACCGCCCGCGTCCTGCAACTGACCTGCTCGCCGGTCCACAACTCCATCCCCGCGTCGATACGGCTGGGCTTCCGGTTCGGCTGGAGCCGCACGGGGCGCGTCATCGGCCGCCGCTTCGCCCGTCACGCGCGCGCGGTGGCGCCCCGCATCACCTGGCGCAGGTCGGGCGGCCCGTGGTTCGGCAACCAGCTGATGACCCTGGCCCTGCGCGGCCGCGCCGCGCGCCTCTCCCTGGACCAGGCCGCCCCGGACGGCACCCTGCACCGGGCAACGGATCGCACCCTGACCTGATGGGCCTCGGCACCCCGGCACCCAGTGATCCACCCCACACCCGAACTCCGCCCCTCCCCTCCCGGCAGCGAAGCGGCATGATGAGGCGGACCATCCGCTTCCAGCAGCCCCACATGCCCCGGGAGTCCCGTTTTGCTCTGCCCCAACGTCGAGTCCGGCTCCGAGTTCAGCCTCGCGATCGTCGGCGCGGGCCCCCGCGGCACCAGCGTCCTGGAACGGCTGACCGCCTCCGCGGAAGAGCTGCTCCCGGCCCACGCCCGCCTCACCGTCCACGTGATCGACCCGGCACCGCCGGGCGCCGGCGCCGTGTGGCGGACGGACCAGGCACCGGAGTTGCTGATGAACACGGTCGCCTCTCAGGTCACCCTGTTCACGGACGAGAGCGTCGACTGCTCGGGCCCGATCCGCCCGGGCCCGAGCCTGTACGAGTGGGCCGCGCTCCACGACCGGCAGAGCCCCCTCGGCCCCGACGACTACCCCACCCGCGCCCGGTACGGCCGCTACCTGCGCTGGGTGTTCGCCGAGACGGTCGCCGCCGCCCCGTCCCGCGTCACGGTCGTCGTCCACGCCACCCGCGCCGTCCGCCTCGACGACGCCCCGCTCCCCGACGGCCGCCAGACCCTCACCCTCGCCGACGGCACCGAGCTCACCGGCCTGCACGCGGTCGTCCTCACCCAGGGCCACCTGCCGACCGTGGGCACCCCGGCCGAGCGGAACCTCACCGAGTACGCCCAGCGGCACGGGCTGCGCCATGTGCCGCCCGCCAACCCCGCCGACCTCGACCTCACCTCCGTACACCCCGGCGAACCGGTCCTGCTGCGCGGCCTCGGCCTCAACTTCTTCGACCACATGGCCCTGTTCACCGAGGCCCGGGGCGGCCGCTACTCCCGCACGCCCGAAGGCGTCCTGCGCTACACGCCGTCCGGCGACGAGCCGCGCCTGTACGCCGGTTCACGCCGAGGCATCCCGTACCAGGCCCGCGGCGACAACGCCAAGGGCCCTTACGGACGGCACCGGCCGGCGGTCCTCACACCCGAGGCGATATCCCGCTTCCGCAAGCGAGCGGACTCCGGCGACGCCCCCGACTTCCTCACCGACATATGGCCGCTGGTCGCCAAGGAGGTCGAGACGGTCTACTACGAGGCACTGCTGAAGGCCACCGGACATCCCGCCCCGCGCCTCTCCGACTTCCGCGAGCGCTTCCTGGCCGCTTCGCACCACTCCCCCCAAGAGGCCGCGGCCATAAGGGAGTTCGGGATACCGGACGAGCTCCACTGGTCCTGGGAGCGCGTCTCGCGCCCGCACGCGGGACACACGTACGCCTCCCCCGCCGACTGGCACGCCTGGCTCCTGGACCGGCTGCGCGAGGACGCCGCCCACGCGGCGCTCGGCAACGTGGACGGGCCCGTGAAGGCCGCTCTCGACGTCCTGCGCGACCTGCGCAACGAACTGCGGCTCGTCGTGGACCACGGCGGCCTGTCCGGCGGCTCGCGCCGCGACCACCTCGACCGCTGGTACACCCCGCTCAACGCGTTCCTCTCCATCGGCCCGCCCCGCCGCCGCATCGAGGAGATGACCGCCCTGATCGAGGCGGGGGTACTGACCGTCGTCGGCCCGCGCCTCGAAGTGGCCACGCGGGACGGCCACTTCGTCGCGCACTCGCCCGACGTGCCGGGCTCGACCGTGACGGCCACCACACTCATCGAGGCCCGCCTACCGGAACCGGACGTCCGCCGCACCGCCGACGAGCTCATCGCCCGGCTCCTGAAGACCGGCCAGGCCCGCCCGCACACGGTCGACGAGCACGAGACCGGAGGCCTCGACGTCACCCCTCGCCCGTATCACCTGATGAACCGTCAAGGACGCGCCCACGCAGGGCGTTTCGCCTTCGGCGTGCCCACCGAGGGCGTGCACTGGGTGACGGCGGCGGGGGCCCGGCCCGGGGTCGACTCGGTCACCCTCTCGGACGCCGACGCGGTCGCCCGCGCGGCCCTGCGTACGGCCGAATCGGTCGAAACGGAACCCCTTCCCCGAAGTCGACCATGGCCGAATGTTGAAGTTGCAAGCACAATTTAGGCACCCCTAATCTGTGGTACTCCCACATCGGTGGCAACGGCGGCAACGACGGCGCCGACTACATCGGTGCACCCGGTTGCGTCCCCGTCCCTCAACCGGGAACCGATAACCGACAACCGTCCGAAGGAGTCCCCACCATGACTGGACGTCTCCACAGCGCCCAGCCCTACGTCCTCGGCCTGTTCCGCATCGTCGTCGGCCTGCTCTTCGCCTGCCACGGCGCCGCCTCGCTCTTCGGCGTCCTCGGCGGCGCGGCCGGCGGCGGCACCGTCGAGGTCGGCACCTGGCCCGGCTGGTACGCGGCCGTCATCCAGCTCGTCGGCGGCGGCCTGGTCCTGCTCGGCCTGGGCACGCGCTTCGCGGCCCTCGTCGCGTCGGGCTCGATGGCCTACGCGTACTTCAAGGTCCACCAGCCCTCGGCCCTGTGGCCCCTGCAGAACGGCGGCGAGGCCTCCGCGATGTTCTGCTGGACGATGCTGCTGCTCGTCTTCACCGGCTCCGGCGCCCTCGGCATCGACCGGCTGTTCGCCCGCCGCGGTGAGCAGCCCACCGAGGCGTCCCCCAACCGCGAGACCGTGACCGCCTGACCCACCCGCACACGACCGCGCCCGCCCTCCGCGAGCACCACGGAGGGCGGGCGCGGCCGTGCGTACCCGAATCCGCCCAGGGCTCAGGCGGCCCCCGCGAACGGCACCGTGAAGCACGCGATCCGCGCCCCCGCCCCACCCGGCACGTCATGCAGCACGACGGACCCCGCCCCACCGGCCCGCAGCCCCCACGCCTTGCGCACGGCCGCCCTGCCGTCGCCCGAGGCATCGGCGGTGAAGTCCAGCCACACCTCGTTCCCCGCGTCCGCCCGCTCCGGGTCCCTCACATGCCGATAGTGCCCGCCCGCGGCCTCCGGGTCGGCGCCGCACGGCTTCTCGTGGACGTGCGCCCCGTACGCGCGGCCGGGCACCAGCCCCGCGACCTCCAGCGTCACGGTCATCCCGGCCTCGTCGCCGCGCTGCTCGACCCTCACCGACGCCGCCGCGGGCACCAGCCCCATGTCGTACGTGACCGCCGACGACGGCACGAACGCGGTCGGCGGCGCGAACCTGCCCTCCACCCGCAGCCAGTAACAATCCGCCGCGCTCGCGCTCCCGCCGCCCGCGGCGAGCACGGCCGCCGCGAGAGCGCCGGTCACCATCCCTGCCACCATCACCGCTCCTCTTGTGGACCCTGGCTCGTTCGTACGGGAACCGAGCCCGGGGCACCGCACCGGACGGGGCAGTCGGGTGAACGGGAGACGGAGTGCGCAGGAACGTGAGATGGGGAACATCTGTGTCCCTTTCGTCACTTCCGCCACGCCCGAGGCGTACGCTGTAAAGCTGTCATGACGCCGCTCCTGTGTGCTCCTGCGTGGAGGGAACGGTCCCGGAACGGTTCCGTACAGAGAGTTGGCGCGCAGTGCTGGAGAGTGTGGGGTCGCTGGCCGACAGCCCATGGATCTACGCGGTCGTGGCGCTGTCCGTGCTCTTCGACGTCTTCCTGCCCGTCCTGCCCAGCGGCTTCCTCGTGGTCACGGCGGCCACCGCGGCCGCGGCCGGTACGGCGGGCGCCGCGACCGGCCAGCTGCCGAGCAGCACCCCGGAGCTGCTGGCCCTCACGCTCTGCGCCGCGACGGCCTCCGTCGTCGGCGACCTCGTCGCCTACCGCATCGCCTGGCGCGGCGGGGAGCGCCTGGACCGCGCCATCGCCCGCTCCCGGCGCCTGACGACCGCGCAGGAACGTCTCGGCGGAGCCCTCGCCCGTTCCAGCGGCGGGCTCCTCGTGATCATCGCCAGGTTCGCGCCCGCGGGCCGCTCGGTGGTCTCCTTCGCGGCGGGCACGGCGCACCGCCGGGTCCGCGAGTTCCTGCCCTGGTCGGCCATCGCGGGCGTGGCCTGGGCCGCGTACAGCGTGGCGCTCGGCTATTTCGGCGCGCAGTGGCTCGGCGCGAGCTGGCTGTCCACGGCGGTCTCGGTGCTCGCCCTCATCGGCGCGGGCGCGGTGGCGGCGTTCGTGATGCGCAGGCCGGTCCCGCAAGAGGCCTGAGCCCTCCAGCGGCCCGAACCCCTACGAGGCCTGAGCCTTCGCGGATCCCCTCACCTCCAGGCCGTCGAGCAGTTCGGCGGTGGCCCGGGCGATCTCGTCCACGGCCCGCTCGAACACCTCGCGGTTGTGCGCGGCCGGCGCCCGGAACCCGGACACCTTCCGTACGTACTGCAGAGCTGCGGCCCGGATCTCGTCCTCGGTGGCCTCTTCGGGGAGCACGGGCGGGCGGAGGGTCTTGATGCTGCGACACATGCCTCCAGTCTGCCGCCGTCCGGCGACTCGGCCACACGTTCGCGTGAACTGTCCGACGAACTCCCCGAAGTTGCTCGCCCCAGTAATTCGAACAGACGTACCATTGCCGGGTGGCAGCGAACGATGACTCAGACTCCGCCTCCGGCTTCCCGAGCGACCTCCTCGCAGGGCAGGAGGAGCTGCATCAGGTGCGGGCCGAGCTGATAGCCCTGCTCAAGCGGCTCCCCTGGTCGGTCGCGCCGCTCGACGGGATCAGCGACACCCAGGGCTGGCGCAGGCTGGAGCGCCCGGCGTCACCGGGGTGGACCGAGGACGAACAGGCCGAGGTCGAAAAGCTCCGGCAGCGCGAGCTGGAACTGGCCGTCTTCGTGACGTGCCACCGCCACTGGTCGAAGCTCTCGGGCACCGACGCGGTCCGGGCACGGGCCCGCCTCAAGCACGTACACGACTACGACACCGCAGGCACCGCCGACGCCGACGCCGATGCCGTTGCCGACGCCGACGCCGACGCCGACGCCGACGCCGACGCCACGATGGTGGACGACGGGTCCGCGACCGACGGGCCCGGGAACGGCGAAGACCCCCGGACGGGATCGTGATCGTCACGATCGTCCGAGGGTCTTCCTCGTCATGGTGGGCGCGGACGGTTTCGAACCGCCGACATCCTGCTTGTAAGGCAGGCGCTCTACCCCTGAGCTACGCACCCGGGCTCCCTGGCGCTGTGACCAGGACGAGCCGACAGCCTACCTTGCCCATGCCCCTGCACCGCAAACGCCCGACCCGGGGGGTTAACCCCACCCACGATCCGGTGGCGGCCCGGATCGTGACGGCCCCGGTCGCGGCCCTACGTTCATGGGGTGCCGCCCACCGGGCCGGCACCGCAACACCGGCCGCCACAGGGGGAGTTCATCATGACCGTCCGCTCACGTCGCACCATCCGCACCCTGGCGGCGGCGGGCGCCGTGGTGGTGCTCGCCGCGACCGCGACCGCCTGCGGGGCCGACGCCTCCGACGACAAGCATCCCGACCACCGTTCCTTCGCCCTGGAGGGCCGGACGCTGACGGTGGACTCGGACGACTCGTCGCTCGAACTCGTCCCCGCGGACGGCGACAGCGACCGGGTGAAGGTGACCCGCTGGTTCGAGGGGTCCACGGTGATCGGCTCGGACCCGAAGCCCACCTGGTCGTGGGACGCGGGCGCCGGCCGGCTCACGCTCCGCCTGCACTGCGGCGGCGTCGTGACCGACTGCTCGGCCCGCCACCGCGTCGAAGTGCCGCGCGGGGTGGCCCTGGTGGTCGACAACGGCGACGGCAGCGTCCGCGCGAGCGGCTTCGAGAGCGGCCTCGACATCACCACCCGGGACGGCTCGGTCCGCGTCACGGACACCTCGGGCCCGCTGCGCCTGCGCGGCCAGGACGCCTCACTGCGCGCCTCCGGCGTCGACGCCCGGCGGGTCTCGGTCGACACCCAGGACGGCTCGGCCGACATCGCCCTGCGCACGGCCCCGGACCGGGTCGCGGCCCGCAGCGAGGACGGCGCCCTGACGCTCACCCTCCCCGGCACGGCCCAGTACAAGGTCACCACCGGCACGGACGACGGCGCGGTCGACGTCTCCGTCCCCACCGACCCCCGCAGTGCGCACCAGGTCACGGCCCACGCCCAGGACGGAAAAGTCACACTCCGAACCGCGAACTAACCGGCCCGTGTGTTCGTCATTAACCGGTGGGAGAATGGACACCGGGCAGGGCTGATGACGGCACGGGCAGTGCGGGAGAGGTTAGTGACGGCGACGACGACAGACACGCACCACCATCCGTCGTCCCCGACCGCTGCCCGGCGCCCCGAAGACACGCCGTCACGCCCGTCGCGTCCGCGCCCCGTGCGGGACTTCCTCACCCTCACCCTCCTCCCCCTGCCGATCCTCACGGCGGCACTCGGCGGAGCGTTCAACCCGGGCGGCACACGGAGATGGTTCGGCGGCCGGGCCGAGACCCAGCGCGTCCAGGCCCAGGAGGCCAAGGACGCCGCGGCCGCCGCGTTCTACGAGCTGGACACCGCCCAGCGCGACCTGCGCATCTCGATAGAGACGATCACCGCGGTCGACGACTCCCCGGCCGCCCGCCGCGCCGTCACCGACTTCCAGCAGCTCGGCACCCGCATCGACGAGGTCAGCGCGCAGTACATCACCGCGGTCGACGCCCACGACCTTGACCGCGACGACCTGGAGGCGAGCGCGGCGAACCGCGCGCGCGGCGAACTGACCGCGGCCAAGGACCAGTTGACCCGCACCAAGCAGGACCTGGACCGGTTCGCGCAGGGCCTCGGCCCGCTGCTCGGCAAGGCGGAGACCCAGCTGGCCCGCCTCGCCCCGTCCGTGGAGCGCGCCCGCCAGGCCCTGCTCGCCGCGACGACCGCCCTCGACGGTGTGCGGCAGGCGGGCCTGAAGGCCGACGACCTGGCCGCCCGCCTCGCCGCCCTCGGCCCCGAGCTGACCAGGCTGAACCAGGGCGCGGGCCAGCACGGCGTGCCGGAGACGCTGGAGCGCGCGGAGCGTGTCGCGCGGGACGCGGAGGCGATCCGCGCGGAGGCCGACCGCCTCCCGGAGAAGGCCGCGGAGATCGACCACCGCCTGGTCTCGCTGCGCACCCGCGCCCAGGCACTGCAGACCCGCGCGGGCCAGGTCGACCCGGTCCTCAGCGAGCTGCGGCGCCGGTTCGCGGCCGCCTGCTGGCAGGACCTGCAAGGCGTACCCCAGCAGGCCGTGGAGAACGTGCGGCAGGCCGAGACCAAGCTCGCCGAGGCCCGCACCGCCCGCGAGGCCCAGCGCTGGCCGGACGCGACGGCGCTGCTCTCGACCGTCCGCGCCCTGCTGAACAGCACGGACGAGTCGGTCTCCGCCGCCGCCGACCGCCTCCAGCGGCTCAACGCGGTGGCGAAGGACCCCCAGCAGGAGATCGACCGCACCCGGTTCGCGATCCGGGACGCCCAGCGGCTGGCGATGAGCGGCCGCTCCACGCCCGAGCCGCGGCACGCCCGGCCGCTGGACGACTCGGTGGCCCGGCTCGACCGCGCGGTCGAGGGCCTGGAGGGCCGCCACCCCGACTACTGGCACTTCCTCACCGAGACGGAGGCCGTGCGGCGGACGGTGTCCCGGGTCGTCGCGCAGATCCGCGAGGACCGCGGCGGCGGCATCTGACGCGGTGGGCCCGGGTGGCTCGGTGGGCGCGGGCGGCTCGGTCGGTACGGGCGGTACGGGCGGCACGGGCGGCACGGGCGGCACGGGCGGCACGGGCGGCACGGGCGGCACGGGCGGCTCGGTCGGCTCGGTCGGCGCGATGTGCGCGGTTGGCACTGCGCGCGGGTCGGGCCGATCCTGGAGGTACGCAGCCATCTGTCTGTACGCAACCTCCGTACGCACAGGGGGGCCGGAAGGCGAGGCGAGGCGATCATGGCCACGCACGTACTCCACCCGGGATCCTGGCACCACGTCGCGCTCGACGAGCAGGCGCCCGTCGATCACCGCCTCAGCAGGGTGTACCGCGTCGGCGCGGGGCTGATGGGCCTGGTGCTGCTGGTCTTCGGCATCCTCGGGTTCATCGACAAGGTCGGCTTCTTCGACACGCGCGGTGACACGGTCGCGGGCCTGAGCACCAACGGCGCGCTCAGTTTCCTGTCCCTGTGCGCCGGCGCCCTGCTCATCGCGGGCATGCTGGCCGGCGGGTCCGTCGCGTCGACGCTCAACATGACGCTGGGTGTGCTGTTCATCCTCAGCGGCTTCGTGAACCTGGCGCTCCTCGACACCCGCTACAACTTCCTCGCCTTCCGCATCCAGAACGTCCTGTTCAGCTTCGCCGTCGGGCTGCTGCTGATGCTCTTCGGGATGTACGGGCGCGTCAGCGGCGGCCTGCCGCACGACAACCCGTACTGGAAGGCGCGCCACCCCGGAGCCCGGTGATCGCGCGGCCGTCCGCTGTCGCGCAGCCTGTTACGGCGGCCGGTTCCTCTCCCGTCCGATTGACCTGGCGGGCGATTGCTCTCGCACAGGGTGCCGTGCGAGATTGCTCCGCATGACCAGCTCCCCGCCGGTTCCCCATCCCGGGCCCGACGTGCACGGCACGGCGATGGAGGCCGTGGCACGCGCCATCACCGAGGGCCGGTACGCGACCGGCGCCACGCTCGAACTCCCGCGTGTGGCAGCGGACTTGACCCTGACCGAGCCGGTGCTCGGCGAGGCACTGCGGGCGCTCGCGGCGAAAGGGCTGCTGGACGGCACGGGCCGGGTGCGCCCGCGCTCCGCGTGGAACCTGCTCGACAGCGACGTACTGCGCTGGACCCTCGCTGCGGCACCGGTCTCACCGGCGTTCTACGGCGATCTGCACGAGTTGCGCCGCTCCGTCGAGCCGCCGGCCGCCGCGCTGGCCGCGCAGCACCGCTCGCCCGCCGACCTGACGGTGCTCGACTCGGCCTTGGCGGCGATGGCCTGCGCCGAGCGGGCCGAGCACGCCGATCCGGTAGGTGCCGCGCAGGCCGACGCCACGTTCCACACGGCCCTGCTCACCGCGTCCGGCAACCGCTTCTACGCCCAGTTGCCCCGGGTCATCGCCCCGGCGCTGACCACCCGTGTCTGCGTCGTGCACGCGGGCCCGCACCACCACCCGCTGCCCTGCCACAGCGAGGTCGCCGCCCGGATTCGCGAACGGGACGCGGACGGGGCGTACACGGCGATGCTGGAACTCCTGGACGTCTCGCTCCGCGACGACCCGTAATCTTGGGCCATGCCTCGCTACGAATACCGCTGCCGCAGCTGCGGCGACACGTTCGAACTCTCCCGCCCCATGGCCGAGTCCTCGTCCCCGGCCACCTGCCCCGCGGGCCACCCCGACACGGTCAAACTCCTGTCGACGGTAGCCGTGGCCGGCACCAAGTCCCCGTCGTCCCCCGCACCTTCGGGAGGCGGAGGCGGCTGCTGCGGCGGAGGCTGCTGCGGCTGACGTCGCACCCGCCTTGGGCAATCTGCCGTCGGCCGCCGCCTTGGGCAATCTGCCGCCAAGGGCGGCAGGGTGGGCAAGGCGGCACCCCGGCGCGGGGCGAGCGCTCCAACCGACCCCCGCCCCGGCGCCGCCCACCCCAGCGCCCCACATCACACCGCCCCGAGAAACCCCCGCAACACGGCCTCCCCCGCAAGAACTCCCCGCTCCCCCAACACGGTCACCCCATCCGCGACCCACCCCACATCGGCCAACTCCCCATGCCCGGGCCGCCACCCCCGATCAACGGCCAGCAACAGATCCGCGTCCAGCAACGAATCCCCGGCCCCGAGCACCGCATCCGCCCCGACCCGCCGCGCGACCTCCCGCGCGGCCGCCCCCTTGGTCAACGGCTTCGGCACGGCGTACACCTTCCGCCCCTGCAGCGAAACGCCCCAGCCGACCCCCGCGGCCCACTCCCCGAGCTCCTTGACCCATCCCTCGGGCAACCGCGCCCGGTCGACCACGAGATACGCGAACAGATCCTCGGCGACCCGCTCCTTCAACAGCCACTCCGGATCCGCGGCGGCGACCATCCGCTCCCGCACCTCCCCGAGCGGCGCACACTCCGCGTCGAGCCGCGAGGCCACGTCCCGCCGCCACTCGGGATCCGACACCCCGTCGACCAGCAGGTGCCCTCCATTGGCGCAGATCGCGTACTTCGGCGCGGGCCCGGGCAACCGCACCCGCCCGTACTGCTCCCGCGTCCGCGTCGTCGTAGGCACGAACACCGCGCGCCGCCCGAGCTCGGCGAGCAGCGCGGCCGCGTCCTCCGTGACGTACGACAGGGGCTTCCCCTCGTACACCTCGACGCAGAGCAGCCGCGGCGCCTCGGCGTCGGGCATCGTCAGCCCGAGCGCGCCCGCGGAGTAGATGAGCGTACGGTCGAGATCGCTCGCCACCACCGTCGTCACTGCGCGGCCACCGCCTTGCCGTCCGCGCCGGTGGCCCCTCGCGTGAACCGCGGATGGATCAACCCCACGCAGCTGTAAGGCAGTTCGTCCACCACCTCGACCGGCACCCCGCGCTGCTCCGCCAGCAACCGCACATGGTCCAGGTCCGCCCCGGCGTCCGCCCGCGCCAGGATCTTCCACGGCACGCGCCGCAGCAGCACCCGTGTGGTCTCGCCGACGCCGGGCTTGACGAGGTTCACGTCGTGGATCCCGTACTCCTCGCTGATCCGCTCGACGGCGGCCCAGCCCTCCCACGTCGGTGTGCGATCGGCCCCGAGGAGCTCCTTGACGTCCACGTCGACCGCGTCGCCGACCTCCCCGAACCACTCCTCCACCACGTCGAGGAACTGCCCGGACACATCCGAATCGGCCAGCTCCCGGTAGAACTTGCCCCCGTGGAAGTCGTCGGGACCGACCAGGTCGGCCCGCAGGACGGTCCGCGAAATCAGCCCGGAAACAGTCGAGTTGAGGCAGGCCGAGGGGATGAGGAAGTCCTCGCGCGTCCCGTACGTGCGCACGCACGACCCGGGGTCGGCGAGCACGGCGATCTCCGGATCGAACCCGCGCGCCCCGCCCTGCTCCTCGAACTCTCTTATCGCGGCGGCGAGTTCACGCGTGATCGCGCCCTTGCCCGTCCAGCCGTCGACGAACACCACATCGGCCGGGTCGTGGTGCGCGGCCAGCCAGCGCAGCGCGTTCGCGTCGATGCCGCGGCCGCGCACGATGGACACCGCGTAGTGCGGCAGCTCCACGCCGTGGCGGGCGAGCGCCCAGCGCCTCATCAGCACCCCCACCGGCGTACCGGCCCGCGCCAGCGAGACGAGCACGGGACGGCGCGGCGCACGCTCCGCGAGTACCGTCTCCGTCACCACACCCACCGCGTGCGCGATCCGCCCGGCCGACGCGTCGAGCGCCGCGTGGAACAACTCCTGGTACTGCGGGCTGGGTTGGTACTCGACCGGCAGCGACTCCGCGTAGTGGGCGCCGCCGCTCTGGATGGCCTCCTCGCGCTCCTCGGTGGGCGCTTCGAGCCGTACGTCGGACAGGTCCTGGAGCAGCCAGCCGACCTCGTCGGGCGCGTACGAGGAGAAGGCGGGTCCGCGCAGCGGCTCGGGCAACGACATCGGGGGCCTTTCAACAGCGGTTGGTGCAGCAGGTACCTGCCGTGCGGGTACGTGCGAGGGAACGACCACGACCACGACCCGCGCGGCATGCTCGGCCACCCGCGCCAACAGCCCGTCGGGCGCGGCCAGTTCGGGTGTGTCGCCGGCCGAGTCGAGGACGACGACGACCGTGTCGAAGCCGCCGCCCGCCACGTTGTACGCGTACCGCTCGCCGGGTCCGTCGGCCGGGTCGTCGTGCGCCGGGAAGACGAGCCGGGTGCGGATCGCGTACCCCGGGTCGTCGACGGCGAGAACGGGTGAGCGGGTCGTGGTGGAGTACGCGACGTCGGCGCCGACCGCCTCCAGCGCGGTGGCCAGGCGCAGCGGCGCGTACATCAACTCCTCGTTGCCCAGGACGAGTACCCGGCCCCGCACGTGGGGAGCCAGCCGCTCGGCCATCCCCGGCAGCGCCGCCTCGAGCCGCGCGCGGTGCTCGGGCCGGAACCCGTGCCGACCGCCGTCCGGCAGGCCGTCGGGCCAGTCGAGCCCGGCCGGCCGCACGATCTCGCCGCGCTCGCGGCGCGGCTGCGGCAGCCCGGCCCCGGCGGCCCGCTCGTGCTCGGCGACCAGCGCCTGTCCCTTCTCCAGGACGCCGTCCGGCAGGTGCACGGAGCCGCGCGCGGACACGATCAGGTCCACCCGGGCGCCGATCTCGCGCGCGAACGCCTCCAGCCGCCCCTGGTCCCCGGGCGAGCGCATGTCGACGAGCGCGACGATCACGTACCGCTCCCGCGCATGCAGCTCGTGCAGGGCGCGGACGGTGTTGAGCACGGTGTTGCCGGTCGAGAACTCGTCGTCGACGAGGACCAGCGGGCCGTCCCCGGCCAGCAGCTCCGGATCCTCCGGCAGCAGCAGGTGCGAGGTGGCGTGCGAGTGCGACTCCTCGAAGCCGCCCGCGCGCGCCACACCGTCGACGGGGCGGCGCGTGGAGTGCAGGTACGGGGCGAGCGCCAGCCCGTCGGCGACCGAGTGGCCGAGGCCCGTCGCGGTCTCCGCGTAGCCGAGCACGACGGCCTGCCGCGCCGCCTCGTCACCGAGCAACTCCCGGACGCGTACGCCCAGTTCGTACCCTGAGCGCCAGACCACCGACGGGCGCTGCGGCACGTGCTTGCCCAGCACGTTCGACACCAGCAGATGCGCGCGCTTGGGGTTGCGCCGCAGCGCGAGCCCGAGCAGCCCGGTCAGCTCCGGGTCACCGGCCAGCCCGACACCGAGCCGCTCGGCGACCCACGCACCCGACCACACCGCGTTCACCTCGTGCACCGCGCTCACCTCGTGCACCGCGTCCACCGTCCGCCCCGTGTCCCCTGCATCCCTTGCCTCTGTCGTCATGCGGGCAGCCCCGCGGTCAGCAGCTCCACGAAGCCGACGTCCTCCCGGGCCACGCCGAACGCCTCCGCGCGCTGCAGCGTCCGCTCGGCCCAGGCCCGGTGCGGCTTCACCTCGTTCATCTTGTTCGTGTACGCCGACCTGAGGACTCCGCCGCCGCCCCGCTCGGGGCGCAGGATGTCGCAGGCGTCGCTGTACTCCTCGTGGCTGACGACGGACAGCGCGTGCACGGGCAGGACGTGCGAGGGGTGGATGCAGGTCTTGCCCAGCAGCCCGTTGGCCCGGTCCATCGCGATCTCGCGCAACAGCCCGTCCATGTCGTGCTCGATGAGCGCCTCGCGCAGCGACCCCGCGCCCTCCTCCAGGAAGGGGCTGCGGCGCAGCTGCGGCTTGAACATCCGCTCCTGATGGCGGAAGTACTCCCAGACGGGTCCGGTCACCGTGAAGCCGGTGCCGTCCGCCCTGCCGAGCAGATTCACCACGTCGGCGATGACGGAGGCCACGATCTGCACGTCGTACGCCGTCATGTCGGGCGGTCTGCGCAGTCCGTACGCCGAACAGAAGTCGGTGACGCCGAGCCGCAGCGCGAGGACCCGCTCGCGGTACTTGTCGACGGTGCGGGAGATCCCGGCGAGGGTCTCGGTGCGCGTCTCCAGGTGCAACAGCTCCGGCGACTCGAGAACCGGCATGGCGAAAAGTCGCCGTCCGGTGGCCGTCTCGGCGGCGGTCAGGGCCTCAAGGAACGGAACCCCCCGCTCCTCGGTGAACTTCGGCAGTACAAATCCGGACAGCAGCCCCACCGCGGAGCCCAGGCGGCGGGCGAGATCGGTGATCTGCTCGGGCGTGCGGACGCGGACGAACAGCAGCGGCGGCTCGGCCCCGGCGACCCCGGCCTCGGCCCCGGAGCGCGACGCGAGTGCGGCGAACTGCCGGACCAGATTGTCCTCCGCGTCCCGGACGTCCGCGTCGTCGATCGAGTCCTCCAGGCACAGCACCATGGAGACGACTCCGCGCCCGGCCTGCTTGAGCACGTCGTCCGCGAGGTGCGGACGGGTGGCCGGGCTGTAGAGCGTGGCGCCGAGCGCCGCCGCGAGCATGCGAGGCGCGGAGTCCGCGGTGAACGCCTGCGGCTCCCGATGGAACAACCGCTCCCGCACCTCAGGGGCAATGTGCCCGAAATGACGCATAAGACTCCCCCGATGTGACGCTGTCGTAGCCCCGTCGCGGCTCCGTACCGCCTTGCCGCCCGACGCGACGCGCGAACAGGTGGCCGGTAATAGTACGTACAAAGCCATGTCAAGGGTTCCCACCCGCAATGAAATTCTGGTAACCCCCATATGTCGAAGGGTGTGTTCCGGACTTCGGCGGGCCTCGACCCGGCAGTGGATCTTGGCACCCCGCGTTGTCCTGGCCGGTGTCAGGAGGGCAGGATGAACGGCATGACGCACGCGATGCTCAAGGGGGCGAACGTCCCGCTCGACGCCACGGCGGTGCGCGCCGTGCTCCGCTGGACCCCGGGGCAGGGCGTGCCGGACGTGGACGCCTCCGCACTGCTGCTCGGCGCGGACGAGCGGGTCCGCTCCGACGAGGACTTCGTCTTCTACAACCAGCCCCGGCACCCCTCGGGCAAGGTCTGGCGGCTCGGCAAGAAGCGGGTGGCCGACGGCCTGACCGACACCGTCCAGGCGGATCTGGCGGGCCTCGGCCCCGAGATCGGCCGGATCCTGCTCGTGGCCTCCGCGGAGGACATCGAGTTCAAGCACGTACCGTCGCTGCGGATGTTCGTCTACGACGCCGCGGCCGACGGCGCCGAACCGCTCGCGCACTTCGACATCAAGCCGGAGACCGGCGCCGAGACCGCGCTGATCTGCGGCGAGCTGTACCGCCGCGGGGACGGCTGGCGGCTGCGCGCGGTCAGCGAGGGCTACTCGAACGGCCTGATCGGCCTCGCCACCGACTTCGGCATCTCGGTCGACGAGACCGCCGCGTCCGCTCCGGCGGCCCCGACGCCCACGCCGGCCACCGCACCGGTGCCGGTCCCCGCCGCCCCTTCGGACTTCCCGCTGCCGCCGCCGCAGCAGCCTCCGGCGTACGGGTACCCGCCGCAGCCCACGACCCAGCCAGCCCCGCAGCACCAGCCCGCGTACGGCTACCCGCAGCCGGTGGCGGCGACGGTGTACCCCGACCCGATGTTCCGGCTCCCGCCGCAGGGGCCGCAGTTCATCGGGCGGTGAGCCCGGGGGGGGCGGCAGACTCAGCGACCGCTGACGGACTTGTAGCCCCGCCCCCACTGCAGCCCCCACCCGTACAACCGGTCCAGCTCCGCCTGGAACCCGTACACGAACTTCACCTCGCGCCGCACCACCAGATCGCCCTTGACGTTCTCGATGGAGACGACGGCGCAGGACCGGGCCTGCGGCTGCCGCTCGTCGAGGCTGATCTCGACCCGCGGCCCGTTGCTCGGATACAGGGTCACCACCGCGTGGGTGCGGTCGAAGGCCGGCGTCTGGTCGTAGATGTAGACGAACACCAGCAGCCGCTTGATGGATTCGCGGTGGTCGAGATTGACGTAGATGGTCTCGCCGGACGCCGAACCGAACCGGTCGTCACCGCTGAGCTTCACGTACGGCGGAGCGTTCAGTTCCCCGAAGAAGCCGCCCAGCGGCTGTACGACACCCTTCTCGCCGCTCTGCAGCTCGTACAGGCAGCCGAGGTCCAGGTCAACGTTGACCATCGACTGGGTGTGCGCCTGCACGACATCGGGCTTGAACACGCTGAACGGATGGCGCAGCAGGCTGTTCTTCTCCGGCCCGCCGATGTCCGAGGTCCGCATCCGCCAGGAGAGATTGACCCGCAGGTTGCCGGTGTCCGCGCCCTGCTTGGAGAGCGAGACGGCCGGGTGCCGCTTGGTGAGTTCGATGCTGTTGGTCGCCGCGCTGCCCGAATCGAACTCGAACTGCGCGGAGTTGCCCCGCCATAGCCTGTCCCAGAAGGACATACCGCCCCCAAGTGCCGCTGCGTCCGCGTACGTTGATCATCTACCCGCCGATCACGTACCCGTACTCGTCCCCGCCCGTACATGCCGACGGGGCGGCCGGTGAGGACTCGTCCTCGTACGACCGCCCCGCTGACAGGGTTCCAGGAAAGGGCCCGGGGTCAAACCTCGGGTCCTCGGTGGCTCAGACTCCGGACGCCACCTCGGCCTTGTCCGGGCTCCCGGATCCGCCCTCTTCTGCGGCGAGGCGCTTGTTGCGCCGGACCGAGGAGAAGAACGACCAGGCGATCAGGACGACGCCCACGAGACCGGTGATGATCTCGTTGATCTCGTACTGGATGGTGACCAGGAGGATCACGGCGAGCGCGCCGATCGCGTAGTGCGCGCCGTGCTCCAGGTACACGTAGTCGTCGAGGGTGCCCTGGCGGACCAGGTAGACGGTGAGCGAACGGACGTACATGGCACCGATGCCGAGGCCGAGGGCCATCATCACGATGTCGTTGGTGATGGCGAAGGCGCCGATCACACCGTCGAAGGAGAACGACGCGTCCAGGACCTCAAGGTAGAGGAACATGAAGAACGCGGCCTGGCCGGCCAGGACCACGGCCGGCTTCTGCTTGCCGGTGCGCTTGGCTTCTTCCTCGGCCTCGTGTTCGCGCTCTTCCTCTTCCTCGATCCGGTTCTCGAAGAAGCTCGAGAGGCCGCCGACGATGAGGTAGGTGATCAGACCCGCGACACCGGCGAGCAGCACGGTGGCCTGCTTGTCGACGTGCGCGCCGCCGTGCTGGTGGGCGTTGACCGCGACGGTCATGGAGGCGACGAGGAGGATGATCAGCGCGATGCAGACCGACAGCATGTCGACCTTGCCGAGCTTGGCGAGCGGCCGCTCGATCCAGCGCAGCCACTGGATGTCCCGCTCCTCGAAGATGAAGTCGAGGAAGATCATCATCAGGAACATGCCGCCGAAGGCGGCGATGGACGGGTGCGCGTCCGTCACCAGCTGCTGGTAGCGGTCCGGCTGATTGAAGGCGAGGTCGACGGCCTCGACCGGACCCATCTTGGCGCTGATCGCGACGATGACGACAGGGAAGACCAGTCGCATTCCGAAGACGGCGATCAGCACACCGACCGTGAGGAAGATCTTCTGCCAGAAGGCACTCATCTTCTTCAGGATTCCGGCGTTGACCACCGCGTTGTCGAACGACAGCGAGATCTCCATGATCGCGAGGATCGCGACGACCCCGAAAGCGGTCCAACCGCCGTAGAACACCGCCGCGATCAAGCCGAGCACGGTGATCGCGAACGACCAGCCGAAGGTTTTCAGAACCACTGGCTACCCCATCGTGTGTACGGGTTTCCCCGTGCTGGTTGTACGGGGCTCCCCCGCTCCGTGCACGGCTTTACGAAACATTGACTCCGAAGTCTAGAGCGATGCCCCGGAGCCCGGACGCGTACCCCTGACCGACCGCACGGAACTTCCACTCGCCCCCGTAGCGGTACACCTCACCGAAGATCATCGCGGTCTCGCTGGAGGCGTCCTCGGAGAGGTCGTAGCGGGCGAGTTCCTGGCCGTCGGCCTGATTGACGACGCGAATGAACGCGTTGCTGACCTGGCCGAAAGTCTGCCCTCTGTTGTCCGCGTCGTGGATCGAGACGGGGAAGATGATCTTGTCGCAGTCGGCCGGCACCTTGGAGAGGTCCACGATGATCGACTCGTCGTCGCCCTCGCCCTCACCCGTGAGGTTGTCACCGGTGTGCTCGACGGAGCCGTCGGGGCTCGTGAGCTGGTTGTAGAAGATGAACCACTCGTCGCCCATCACCCGGCCGCCGCTGCACAGCAGCGCACTGGCGTCCAGGTCGAAGTCGGCTCCGGTGGTGGAGCGTGCGTCCCAACCGAGCCCGACCAGGACCTGCGTGAGGTTCGGTGCGGCCTTGGAGAGGGAGACATTGCCTCCCTTGGCGAGCGTGACGCCCATATTGGTGGTCCTCCCCGAGGTGTAAGGCATTGCTGGCTTTGCTGGTGCCCTGCGCGTCCGGCGCCGCACTACGGGAGTGCGGCGCCGGACAGATGAGCGTGGTGGTGCGCTACGGCTCAGACGTTGACGCCGAAGTCCTGCGCGATGCCGCGCAGACCCGAGGCGTAGCCCTGGCCGACGGCGCGGAACTTCCACTCCGCCCCGTTGCGGTACAGCTCGCCGAAGACCATGGCGGTCTCCGTCGAGGCGTCCTCGGAGAGGTCGTAACGGGCGATCTCGGTGCCGCCCGTCTGGTTCACGACGCGGATGAACGCGTTGCGCACCTGACCGAAGGACTGCTGGCGGTTCTCGGCGTCGTAGATCGAGACCGGGAACACGATCTTGTCGACGTCCGCCGGGACGGCCGCGAGGTTGACCTTGACCTGCTCGTCGTCGCCCTCGCCCTCACCGGTGAGGTTGTCACCGGTGTGCTCGACCGAGCCGTCGGCGCTCTTCAGGTTGTTGAAGAACACGAAGTCCTGGTCGTTGCGGACCTTGCCTTCGGCGCTGGTCAGGATCGCGCTGGCGTCGAGGTCGAAGTCCGTACCGGTGGTGGTACGGACATCCCACCCCAGGCCCACGACGACCGCCGTGAGACCAGGGGCCTCCTTGCTCAGCGATACGTTGCCGCCCTTGCTGAGGCTGACTCCCACGAGTCCTCCCTGTGGTGTTGGGGGCGGGGAGCCCCGAAGTACGTCTGGCATCGGATCAACGTCTGGATCCTAGTGACGGGTTCCCGCAACCGGCGAGGCTTCCTACCGGGTGTCGTCCTGTAGAGGGCCTCTCTACAGGGTGCCCTAGAGGCTGTCGATGGCCTTGACGTACTCGTTCAGGTCGCGAGCGTCCGGCAGGCCGTTGACGACGGTCCAGCGGACGACGCCCTCCTTGTCGATGACGAAGGTGCCGCGCACCGCGCAGCCCTTCTCCTCGTCGAAGACGCCGTACGCGCGCGAGGTCTCGCCGTGCGGCCAGAAGTCGCTCAGCAGCGGGTACTCGAGGCCCTCCTGCTCGGCGAAGACCCGCAGCGTGAACGGGGAGTCGTTCGACACGGCGAGCAGCTGCACGTCGTCGTTGACGAACTTCGGCAGCTCGTCGCGCAGGGCGCACAGCTCACCGGTGCACACCCCGGTGAAAGCGAACGGGTAGAAGAGCAGCACCACGTTCTTCTCGCCGCGGAAGTCCGAGAGCTTCACGGTCTCGCCGTGCTGGTTCTTGAGCTCGAACTCCGGAGCCTTGGTGCCGACCTCGATCGCCATGGTGAAGATTCCCTTCGATGGGGCTGTTCGGGTGAGTTCAGCCTAGTTCCCGCACCTGAGTGCTCTGTCGCCGCCTGCCTCGCTCCGGGGCGGTCACCGGCCCGGCCCGCGCCTCGGCCCGTGACCGGGCCCGGCGAACGCGTGAGGCCCTCACAGGCACGCCGAGACGCACCCGTGAGGGCCTCACCCTGAGATTCCCGTTCCGCCGGGACAGCTCCTACCGCTTCTTGGCTGCGGCCTTCGGCGTGGCAAGACGGCTGCCCGTCCAGTCCTTGCCCGCACTGACGCTCTTGCTCGCGGAAAGCCCGGCAGTGGTGGCGGCCTCGCCGATCTCGCTCGGCTCGACGTACCCGTCACGCCCGGTCTTCGGCGTCAGCAGGAGGATGGACCCGCCCTCTTCCATGTACGCGATGGCATCCACCAACGCATCAGTAAGGTCCCCGTCGTCCTCACGGAACCAGAGCACCACGGCGTCAGCCACGTCGTCGTAGTCCTCGTCGACGAGGTTGGAGCCGATGGTCTCTTCGATGACCTCGCGGAGCTCCTGATCGACGTCGTCGTCGTAGCCGATCTCCTGGACCACCTGGTCGGTCTGGAACCCGAGCCTTACGGCAAGGTTCGTCTCCGCGTGGTCCGCGGTCGCGCTCACGGATTGCCTCCTGATCATGTTTACGAAGTTGTCTGCGGCTTCGCGCGCACGCGAAGCGTTGGCCGTAGTCCACACGTGCGCGACGGATCGCGCAAGTACCCGGCCCCCGAGACCGCCGAAACGGTGACGTTCCTGGCCGTGTCACCGCAACTCCAGTCAAGGATCCCCCCAGGTCAGTGATGTATGCCACAGCGTTCTGCCGGGTTTGCCCGCACTGCCCGACCACCGAGCGTAACCAGGGCCGAACGGCCCCACGGAACACCTGAACGACGCGGGCGTATCGTTGCGATTTGTTCGAACCCGATCGAGGGTCGCCGTGCGGAATCCGGATTACCTCGCGGTAGAGATGACGATTCCGATTCCGCGGTACACGATGGACAGCGGCGTACCCGACAGTGAACCAGCGGCATCACCGACAGTGAGGGAACAGCGTGGCTTCCGGATCCGATCGCAACCCGATCATCATTGGCGGTCTCCCCAGCCAGGTCCCGGACTTCGATCCCGAAGAGACTCAGGAGTGGCTCGACTCCCTTGACGCGGCGGTCGACGAGCGCGGCCGCGAGCGAGCCCGCTATCTGATGCTCCGGTTGATCGAGCGCGCCCGCGAGAAGCGCGTGGCCGTGCCCGAGATGCGCAGCACGGACTACATCAACACGATCGCCACCAAGGACGAACCGTTCTTCCCCGGCAACGAGGAGATCGAGCGCAAGGTCCTCAACGCGACGCGCTGGAACGCCGCGGTGATGGTGTCCCGCGCCCAGCGCCCCGGTATCGGCGTCGGCGGCCACATCGCCACGTTCGCGTCTTCGGCCTCGCTCTACGACGTGGGCTTCAACCACTTCTTCCGCGGCAAGGACGAGGGCGACGGCGGCGACCAGATCTTCTTCCAGGGCCACGCCTCGCCCGGCATCTACGCCCGCGCGTACCTCTTGGACCGGCTCACCGAGGCCCAGCTCGACTCCTTCCGTCAGGAGAAGTCGAAGGCGCCCAACGGTCTGTCCTCGTACCCGCACCCGCGCCTCATGCCGGACTTCTGGGAGTTCCCCACGGTCTCCATGGGCCTCGGCCCGCTCGGCGCGATCTTCCAGGCCCGGATGAACCGCTACATGGAGGCCCGCGGCATCGCCGACACCTCCAAGTCGCAGGTGTGGGCCTTCCTCGGCGACGGCGAGATGGACGAGCCTGAGTCGCTCGGCCAGCTCTCCATCGCCGCCCGCGAGGGCCTCGACAACCTGACCTTCGTCGTCAACTGCAACCTGCAGCGCCTCGACGGCCCGGTGCGTGGCAACGGCAAGATCATCCAGGAGCTCGAGTCCCAGTTCCGCGGCGCCGGCTGGAACGTCATCAAGCTTGTCTGGGACCGCAGTTGGGACCCGCTGCTCGCCCAGGACCGCGACGGCGTCCTGGTCAACAAGCTGAACACCACCCCCGACGGCCAGTTCCAGACGTACGCGACCGAGCCCGGCTCGTACATCCGCGACCACTTCTTCGGCGGCGACCACCGCCTGCGCTCCATGGTCGAGAACATGACCGACGACCAGATCCTCCACCTGGGTCGCGGCGGCCACGACCACAAGAAGATCTTCGCGGCCTTCCAGGCGGCCAAGGAGCACAAGGGTCAGCCGACGGTGATCCTGGCGCAGACGGTCAAGGGCTGGACCCTCGGCCCGAACTTCGAGGGCCGCAACGCCACGCACCAGATGAAGAAGCTCACGGTCGACGACCTGAAGGGCTTCCGCGACCGGCTGCACATCCCGATCACCGACGCGCAGCTGGAGGGTGGCGCCCCGCCGTACTACCACCCGGGCCGCGACTCCGAAGAGATCCAGTACATGCACGACCGCCGCAAGGCGCTGGGCGGTTATGTCCCGACCCGAGTCGTGCGCTCGAAGCCGCTCCAGCTCCCGGAAGACAAGACGTACGCGAGCGTGAAGAAGGGCTCGGGTCAGCAGTCGATCGCCACGACGATGGCGTTCGTCCGGCTGCTCAAGGACCTCATGCGGGACAAGGAGATCGGCAAGCGCTTCGTGCTGATCGCCCCCGACGAGTACCGCACCTTCGGCATGGACTCCTTCTTCCCGAGCGCGAAGATCTACAACCCGCTCGGCCAGCAGTACGAGTCCGTCGACCGTGAACTCCTGCTCGCCTACAAGGAGTCGCCCACCGGACAGATGCTGCACGACGGCATCTCCGAGGCGGGCTGCACCGCCTCGCTGATCGCGGCGGGCTCGGCCTACGCGACGCACGGCGAACCGCTGATCCCGGTCTACGTCTTCTACTCGATGTTCGGTTTCCAGCGCACCGGCGACCAGTTCTGGCAGATGGCCGACCAGATGTCGCGCGGCTTCGTACTCGGCGCGACCGCCGGCCGTACGACGCTGACCGGTGAAGGTCTCCAACACGCCGACGGCCACTCCCAGTTGCTGGCCTCGACCAACCCCGGCTGTGTCGCCTACGACCCGGCGTACGCCTACGAGATCGCGCACATCGTCAAGGACGGTCTGCGCCGGATGTACGGCCCGGACAGCGAGGACATCTTCTACTACCTCACCGTCTACAACGAGCCGATCCAGCACCCCGCGGAGCCGGCCGACGTCGACGTCGAGGGCATCCTCAAGGGCATCCACCGCATCAGCACCGGAACCTCGGGCACCATCCCGGCCCAGATCATGGCGTCCGGCGTCGGTGTCCCGTGGGCCCTGGAAGCCCAGCAGATCCTCGCGCAGGAGTGGAACGTACGCGCCGACGTGTGGTCCGCGACCTCGTGGAACGAACTGCGCCGCGAGGCAGTGGAAGTAGAGCGCCACAACCTGCTGCACCCCGAGGAGGAGCAGCGCACGCCCTACGTGACGCAGAAGCTGTCCGGCGCGGAAGGTCCGTTCGTCGCGGTGTCCGACTGGATGCGGTCCGTCCCCGACCAGATCTCCCGCTGGGTTCCGGGCACCTACCAGTCGCTCGGCGCGGACGGCTTCGGCTTCGCCGACACCCGGGGCGCCGCGCGCCGCTTCTTCCACATCGACGCGCAGTCGATCGTGGTCGGGGTGCTCACGGAGCTCGCCCGTGAGGGCAAGGTCGACCGCTCGGTCCTCAAGCAGGCGATCGACCGCTACCAGCTGCTCGACGTCACGGCCGCCGACCCCGGCTCGGCCGGAGGCGACGCGTAACGGCTCGCTGGGCGGACGCCCTGTCCGAGGGCGGTGGGATTCCTGGTCCCGCCGCCCTCCGGCATTTCCTACGATGCGCGCATGAAGGAGCAACCGGCACAGACCCGATGGGAACAGCACACGCATCGCCCGCTGTTCGCCCTGGCCCTGGCTTTCGCCGTCGCCTACGCGGTGCCCATCGTCCGACCGGACGCCTCGCGCGCGGTCAACGACACGTGTGCGGTCGTGGAGTGGGTGGTGTGGGGCGCGTTCGCCCTCGACTACATCGTCCGTCTCTTCCTCGCGCAGGACCGTAAACACTTCGTACGTTCGCACCCCCTCGACCTCCTTGCCGTGGTGCTCCCCCTGGCGCAGCCTCTGCGGCTGCTGCGTGTGGTGTCGACACTGCTCCTGGTCGGCCGCCGGGCCCGGATGGCCGAGCAGGTAAAGCTCACGACGTATGTCGCCGGGGCCGTGGTGGGCCTGTTGATGTTCGGCTCACTGGCGGTCCTCTCCGTGGAGCGGGACTCCCCGAACGGCAACATCAAGACGCTGGGCGACGCCGTGTGGTGGTCGTTCACCACCATGACGACGGTCGGCTACGGCGATCACGCACCCACGACCGGCATGGGCCGGGTGCTCGCGGTGGGTCTGATGCTGTCTGGCATCGCGCTGCTCGGTGTGGTCACCGCCAATATCGCGGCATGGTTCATCTCCCGGTTCGAGAAGGACGACGCGGAAGAACGCCGTCAGACGGAGGCCATCGAGGCGCTCACACACGAGGTACGGGCGCTCCGGGCCCAGGTGGCAGTGCTGTCGGGCCGGCCCGGGTCGGAGCCCGGGCCGCTCGGGCCATGGCCTGAGTCCGGGGTCGGATCCGGACCCGGACAGGGGCCAGGAGCCGGACCGGGGCCAGGAGCCGGACCGGGGCCAGGAGCCGGACCGGGGCCCGAGGCATCTGGGGTGTCCCGACTGCCGGGGGTGCCCGGTCAGTCGGGGGTACACGGTCAGTCGGACGCGCATGGTCCATCGGAACCAGTCGGCCGGTCGGACGCCCCTGGCCCATCGGAGCCAGCCGGCCGATCAGACGCGCGTGGTCGCTCTGACGTACTCAGCACCCCAGCGGTATCTGCACCGCCGGAGGCGTCCGGACAACCGAAAATTTCCGGGCGGCTGAAGGTACCTGGGCGACCAGAGGATTCCGAACAGCCAAGGGCGTCCACACAACCGGGGTCACCGAGACCGCTCGTGACTCCTGGTCAGCCGGAAGTCCCCGAACAGGCAGCGGCTCCTGGGACGCCTGGATGACTGGGCCCCCCATGCCTCCGCGGCAGCCGGCGGGGCATTCAGACAGTCGCACGCATCGGGCAGCCCGTGGTTTTCGCGGTAGTCAGAAGCGCTCGTCGGCGGGAGAGATCTCGGGCGCGCCGGTCGCGATGTCCCCACGTATGGGGACAGACGCGGGTGAGAGCGCGGGGCAGACATACGTGACGCCGCCCGACCGCGGTGCGGCCGCTTCGGTGGGCGGCCCCGGGAACTCGCCCGGGGCCGCCTGGAATTGACCGCTCGGAACGGTCACACTCTCGCGCTCAGAACATTCCTCCCGCGCTGGGGCCGGCCGCTGAGGCCAGCCAGACAATCGCGAGCAGAGTGTCGATCGCACCGAGCACGACCGCGACCAGGGCCGGCATCGACTGGGTGCCGGTCCAACGACGGCCCATGGCCAGCCAGCCGCAGACGACGGCGACCGGTCCGAGCACGATCTGCAGGATGAAGAACCCGGCGATCGCGCAGATGAGGCCGATGATTCCGAGCGACGCGCGGTCCGGCCCGCTCCGTGACCATGCGCGGCCACGTGAACGAGGGTGTTTGCGCGTGGTGTGTCCGAAGCCCGCCATCATCACTCCCTGAGGTCGTCCGGACTCGGGCAATGATTCGGGTACCCCGCTTGTGAGCGTCTACCGCACCCGGCGCTCCGCTATCTCTCCCAGATCTTGAACGCCCGCGCACGATAGGGAGATTCGGGCTCCCACGTGCCACTGCCGGGATACGTCTGGAACTCCCCGGTCTCCGCACACTCAGCGGACTGATACGTGGTGACGGGGCGGCCTGTGCGATTGGCGAGGGACGCCGCGCTGCTCCCCTCCGGCAGCGCGACGCAGCTCTCGATGTCGGTCCCGGCCAGTTCATAGGTGTGGCGGGACCCCTTGAACCCCGTCTTGGTCCAAAGACAGAGCTCTCCGGCCGCGCAGTCGCCCAGCGTCGGCGGCGCGGCTCCGGCGGCAAGGCCGGGCGTGAGTGCCACCACGGCGAACGCGGCGGTGGCCATCTTGGTGATCATGGACGTGCGCATGTGCTTCAACCCCCGTGTCGTATCGACCAGTTGCGTTCGCGACTGATCGCTTGCCTCACACTCTGGCCCGGAAGATCCGGTTCCGGGAAGGGCTGTCGAGGGACGTCACCCGGATAAGCGAAAGCCCCCGGAAAGTTCCCGAGGGCTTCCCCCACACAGGCGGTTTCACCACCTCGTGCACGGCGAAGGGCGTCAGATGTGCGCGGCGCCCGCTGCCGCCTCCGCGTTCTCGCCCCGCTTGGTCAGCATCGCGACGAGGACGGCGACGACCGCGACACCCGCGGCGACCAGGCAGGCCAGGCTCATGCCGGAGATGAACGTGTCGTGGGCGACGTCCGTGATCTTCCCCGCGATGGCAGCCGGCGTCTGCGGCGGAACCGGGGCGACTCCCACCTGGACGGCCTCCGACGCCTGGGCCGACTGAGCGGAGGTGAGCGGCGGAAGACCGGCGTCGGCCCAGTTGCCGGCCAGGTCGTTGTCCACCTTCGACGCCATCACGGCGCCGAGCACGGCGGTGCCGAGGCTGCCGCCGATCTGCATCGCGGCCTGCTGGAGTCCGCCGGCGACGCCGGACAGCTCCATCGGGGCGTTGCCCACGATGACCTCGGTGGCGCCCACCATCACCGGCGCGAGGCCGAGGCCGAGCAGACCGAACCAGACGGACATGATGCCGCTGCCGGTGCCCGACTCGAGCGTGGACATCCCGTACATCGCGATGGCGGTGCACGCCATACCGCCGGCGAGCGGAATGCGCGGACCGACCTTCGTGATCATCGCGCCCGCCAGCGGGGAGGCGACGATCATCATGCCGGTCAGCGGCAGCAGGTGAAGCCCGCTGTCGACCGGGCTCATGCCGTGCACGTTCTGCAGGTAGAAGGTGACGAAGAACAGACCGCCCATGAACGCGATGGCCATGAGGACCATCAGGATCACACCGGCCGACAGCGGCACGGAGCGGAAGAGCGCCAGCGGGATGAGCGGTTCGGAGACCCGGGTCTCCCAGAGCGCGAAGAGCGCGAAGCACAGCACCGCCACGCCGATGAACGTCCACGTCATGCCGTCGCCCCAGCCCCACGCCGGCGCCTTGATGAGGGCCCAGACGAGGCAGAACATCGCGCCGGACAGCAGCGCGATGCCGAGGATGTCGAAGGAGCGCGGCGCGTTCGCGGCGCGGTGGTCGAGAAGGATGACGAGCCCGAGCACGAGGGCGACGACGCCGACGGGCACGTTGATGAAGAAGACGGACTGCCAGCTGACGTGCTGGACGAGCAGGCCACCGAGGATGGGACCGCCCGCGGTCGACGCGCCGATCACCATGCCCCAGATACCGATGGCCATGTTCAGCTTCTCGGCGGGGAACGTGGCACGCAGCAGGCCGAGCGCCGCCGGCATCAGCAGCGCACCGAACAGCCCCTGGAACACACGGAAAGTGATGACGAGGGCGATGCTGTCGGACAGGCCGATGGCCCCCGAGGCGGCGGCGAAGCCGACCACGCCTATGAGGAAGGTCTGCCGGTGGCCGAACCGGTCGCCGAGCTTGCCCGCGGTGATCAGTGTGACCGCGAGGGCGAGGAAGTAGCCGTTGGTGATCCACTGGACGTCGGCGAAGCTCGCGCCGAGGTCCTTCTGAATGGCCGGGTTGGCGATGGCGACGATGGTGCCGTCGAGGGCAACCATCATCACGCCGATCGCGACAGAGAAGAGGGTCAACCAAGGGTGGCCGCGGAACCCCTTGGCCGATGCCGGGGCAGGCTCGGGCTCCGGGACCCGGTCCGCCTTGTCGACAGTGATCTGACTAGTCATACGTTCGAGGCTAGTGACAGCTCCTGACAGTTGACAAAGCATTTCACAAGTCGGTAACTGTCACCTCGCTCACACTATGCTGAGCTGCACAAACGGCTAGAAAGAGGACCATGGCCGCCCAATTGAACCTGCGTGAACTCAAGAAGCAACGCACACGAAACGCTTTGCTGCGCTCGGCACTCGAGCTCTTCACGACTCAAGGGTTCGACCGGACGACGGTCGACGAGATCGTCGAGGCCTGCGAGGTCTCACAGCGCACCTTCTTCCGGTACTTCGCGAACAAGGAGGAGGCCGCCTTCGCGGTGCAGCACATGGTGGAGGGCCGTTTCGTCTCCGCCCTGCGTGAACGGCCCGCGGAGGAGAGCCCGTTCGAGGCCCTGCGCCACACGGTCCTCGGCACGTGGGACGCACTGAGCCGCTCCGTGGAGGAGGTCATTCCGGTCGAACTCCACATGCGCACCTACCAAATGATCGAGTCGACGCCTTCCCTGCTGGCCGTGCATCTGCGCCGCTCCATCGAACTGGAGGAGGAGATCGCGCACGTCATCGCCGAACGCGAGGGCGTCGACGTGGACGGCGATCTGCGTCCGCGCGTCGCCGTGGCCGCGTTCAGCGGCGTGATGCGGCTGACCGGACGCCTGTGGGGCGCGGGCGAGGACGCCAGCGTCGACTCGATCCGGGCCCTCACGGAGACGTACCTCGATCATCTGAACCCGTCGCTCGGTGAGCGGTGGCGTCGCGATCACACCTGAGGAGCGTGCGAGCGCGGCGATGTGACGCCGGTCGCACTCCCGCGCGCGTGGGGCGCTTCGCCTCCCTACACAGCGTGATGATTTGACCCCAACTACGTCCGCTTTTACCCAAATACACCTCGGAAAACGTGATCTGCCTCACCCGTGGTACGGAGCCTCGCGCGCTTCTCCTAGGGTGTCCCGCAGTGACTTCCTTCGACTCATCCCCCCAACTGAACGTCTGGCGCGCTCTGCTTGCGCTGGCCGTCGTGTTCGTCATGCTGGCGACCACCGGCTGGACCGCGGTGCGTCACCAGCGGGGCGTCACCTCGCCGCTCCAGACCGCTCTCACCGCATGGGAGCACGGCCGGATAAACGGACACGTGCTGCCCGACCCCGACGGCTCCCCCACCCGGCTCGGGCACTTCTTCGCCTCGTTGACCCCGCACCAGCGAAGTCGGCTCGCCGACCGCTATCCGCTCGCGGTCGGCAACATGAACGGAGCGCCTGTAGAGCTGCGCTATCGCGCGAATCGCATCGCTCTGGAGCAGGCTCGCGCAGTCGAGCAGCAGCGCACTCACGACAATCGGCTGTCCTCCGTCGGGCACGCCGACGCGAAGCAACGTATGCAGCGTTTCGCGCTCCTCGACGATCCCCATCGCAAGATCCTCGCTTTCGATCCCATGGGCACCGGCCGGGTGGCCGAGGTGTTCGGTGATCTCGACACGGCGCAGCGCGTCTCGGTCGTGGTGCCGGGCGTCGACACGAATGTGCTGACCTTCCAGCGCACCTTCCGCAAGTACTCCGCTCCTGTCGGCATGGCACGCTCGCTGTACGCCGCGGAACGCACCGCGAGCCCGCACACGCACGCCGCGGTGATCGCGTGGGCCGACTACACGGCTCCCGTGGGGCTAGGCGTGGACGCGGCCACGGCGATGCGCGCGGACGACGGCTCGGTCCGGCTCAACGCCATGCTGCGCGGTCTGCCCGGCAGCTCGCCCGTCGCCCTGTACTGCCACAGCTACGGCTCCGTCGTCTGTGGTGTCGCGGCGCGCGACCTGCCGTCGCGAGTCAGTGACATCACGGTGGCCGGCAGTCCCGGGATGCGTGCCCAGAGCGCTGCGGGCCTGCACACACACGCGCGCGTGTGGGCCACTCGCGACAAGGACGACTGGATCCAGGACGTGCCCTACATGGAGGTGGGTGGGCTCGGTCATGGTGCCGACCCGGTCTCCTCCGGCTTCGGTTCGCGGGTTGTCTCAGCGGGCGCCGCCAAGGGGCACACGGGCTACTTCGAACCGGGCACCGAGAGTCTCAGCAACTTCGCCAAGATCGGGACTGGCTCGTACCGATCGGTGCGGTGCGCCGACGCGGATCAGGACTGCCGGGAGGGATTTTCCGGCAGCGGCTCCACCTGACGCGCGTAGAGAACGGCGAAACAGTGGTCCGACGCAACAGGCGACGGAGGCGCGCGTGCCGCATACGATGAGCCGCATGGGTGACGTACTGGCCGGATTTCATGCCGCCTGGGAGTTCGAGACCGACTCCGTGCGCATCCGCTTCGAACGGGGGATCCGCACGCCGAAGCTCCTTCAGGCGCTCGGCGAACGCCACATCCCGCTGGAAGCGATCGCGGCGGTGACCCTCACTCCCGGGAAGCGCGGGACTGTGGTGCTGCACGCCGTGCCGAGACCGGGCGCGGATCCGCTGATGGACGCCGCGGCCGGGCAGCTCAAGGAGAGCAGCGACCCCTACCGCCTCGTACTGCCCGCCGACCGGGAGACTCTCGCCGAGTACTACGCGGACGAATTGCGCGGTCAGCTCGTCGCCGAGGAGGACCGGCGGACCGAGGGCTATCTGGTGGCGCCGCCCGAGGCCCCCCTCCAGTTCAAGGCGTACGACGGGAAGGCTTCCTTCGACGGCTCCTCGGTCTCCTTCCGCTGGTTCTGGACCGGAGCGTCGTCCGCCAAGTGGAAGGCCGGGGACAAGACGTTCCCGGTCGGCGATCTGAGCGGCGTCGAGTGGCGCTCGCCCGAACTGTTCGAGGGACATCTGCGGCTCCTGCACCGTGACGTGGTCGGGGAACAGCCCGGGCAGGCCGACCAAGATCCGGCCGCGGTCGTCTTCGGACTCGGTTATGGTCCGGTGCACGAGTCGCTGCCGTTCGCCGCCTCGGTGCTGGCCGCCGTCCGCACGACAAGCCCCGCGCCGTCGTCGGGGCAGCTGCCTGCCGGGGCGGTGTCGCCCGGGCGCCGCGACCCGGCGGACATCGCCGACCGGATCCGGCACCTCGGCGAACTGCATCAAGCCGGGCTGGTCACGGACTCGGAGTTCTCTACGAAGAAGGCCGAACTGCTCGCGGAGCTGTGACAGCCAGGCACTGCGCGTGCTGGTGATACCTGAGTACTAAGCGCGGTGAGCACCACGGTATGACGTCATGAGCCAGGACTGTTGCCTACGCTGAACTGGCCATGAGCACTGAACCGAGCTCCCCCGACCAGACGCCCCGCTCCCCGGACGACGACTCCGGGCCGACGGGTTCCCGGCGTGCGCCCGGATGGATGCGCGGCCGCCTGCGCGACACGGGCGACCGGCTGGTGTCGGTTGGTTCGGGGCTCGGGGTCGCCCTGGGCGGCGGCCGGACGGAGCCGTTGTTCTCTCAGGCGCCCAAGCGCTGGATGCGCGCGCTTCCGTATCTGATCGCGCTCGGCTTCACGATCGTCCTGATCCCGGTCACCACCCAGGTGCTGTCGAACGACTACGGGGTGAGCGGCGGCCTCGCGGGCGCGATCGGCGTCGCCCAGGCGGCGCCGCTGCTCCTCGCGGTCACCCGTCCTCTGACCGCCTGGTACATCATGATCGTCGCCGATGTGCTGGGGACGATCCCGCTGTTCCAGGGGGACGCACACCATCCTTCGCCCTGGACTCCCACAGTGGTCGTGGGGTATCTCGTGCTGTGCATCGCCCTGGCGCTGCGCGAGAGCCGTCGCGCTCTCATCGGGATCTGGCTGGTCACCGTCGTCGCCAGCATCGCCGTCGGTCTCTTCCGGGACGAGACGAGCCAGGACACCGGGGTGCTGCTCATCGTCCTGAGCGGTGGAGTGCTGTTGCTGGGCGCCTTGCTGCGTGAGCGCGGCGAGGCCCAGCGCAGACTCGTCGAGCAGGAGACGATCAGCGAGGCCGAGCGGACTCGCCGCACGCTGCTCGAGGAACGGGCGAGGATCGCCCGTGAGTTGCACGATGTCGTCGCCCATCACATGTCGGTGATCACTGTCCAGGCGGACTCCGCTCCGTACCGTCTGCCGGGCCTGACGGGCGAGGTGCGGGGCGAATTCGCGTCCATCGCCGCGGGCGCCCGCGAGTCACTGACCGAGATGCGACGCCTGCTCGCGGTCCTGCGCAGCGAGGAGGCGCAGGGTGACCTGACCCCCCAGCCGGGTCTCGCGCAGCTGCGGCAGCTGGTGGAGGCGACGATACGGGGCGGTGTACCCACGGATCTGTCCTATCCCGAGCTGTCGCTGGTCCGTGAACTGGCCGATGTGTCACCGGCGGTGGACCTGTCGGCCTACCGCATCGTGCAGGAGGCGCTGGCGAATGTGGTGCGGCATGCTCCCGGTGCACGGGCAGAGATCTCGATCGGGCTGGAGGACGACGCGCTTCTGGTGCTCGTGGTCAACGGCCCGGCCCGGGAGCCGGTGTCCCCACTGGAGTCCAGTGGTACGGGACACGGGCTCGTGGGGATGAGCGAGCGCGTACGGTTGGTCGGCGGCACGTTGGACGTGGGCCCGCTGCCCGACGGAGGTTTCCGCGTCGCGGCCCGGCTCCCGCTGACCGAGCCCGACTCCCCCACGGCGTAAAGGAATTCGGCACGCATGACCATCCGCGTGATCATCGTCGACGACCAGAGCATGGTGCGGGCCGGTTTCGCCGCGCTGCTGGCTGCACAGAGCGACATCGACGTCGTGGGCGAGGCCCCGGACGGAAAGCAGGGGGTCGAGGTCAGCCGCTCTACCCATCCCGACGTGGTCCTCATGGATGTGCGGATGCCGGAGATGGACGGGCTTGCCGCGACCCGGGAGCTGCTGGATCCTCCGCCCGGTGTGGTGCACCGGCCCAAGGTCCTGATGCTCACGACATTCGACGTGGACGACTATGTCTATGCCGCGTTGCAGGCGGGCGCTTCCGGCTTCCTGCTGAAAGACGCACCGCCCACCGATCTGATCGCCGCGGTCCGGGTGATCGCGGCGGGCGAGGCGCTGCTCGCGCCGACCGTCACGAAGCGCCTCATCGAGGACTTCGCGAAGACCAGGCCGGCGCGCAAGGACCGCTCGCCGCAGCTCAAGAGCCTGACTCCGCGCGAACTCGAGGTCCTGGAGCTGATCGCTCGGGGCCTGTCCAATCAGGAGATCGCGCAGAAGCTGGTCCTGGCGGAGCAGACCGTGAAGACTCACATCGGTCGCGTGCTGGCCAAGTTGGGGCTGCGCGACCGGGCTCAAGCCGTGATCTTCGCGTACGAGTCGGGCCTCGTCACGCCCGGTCGGCAGTGACTCCCCTCCCGAAGTAGTACGCCTCTTTGTACGAGCGGCCGGTCGGGCCCGCACCGCACCATGACCAACTCCCGAAGTATCAGGCCGTCCTGGCAGCTGAGCGACCGTGCGTCACCGTGACCCCCTACTGCGGTATCCGTCACTGATACCCGGGTATCACCTCCGACTTGGCTCCGTGGTGTGACGTGCCGCCCCCGGCCGGCTCCTTACCTTCCCTTCGTCAAGCCAACAGACGGAGGGGAGACGGGTAATGGGCCTGGGCTCTTGGAAGCGACGCGGTCGGCGCACCGTGGTCGCCGCAGCACTCGCGACGACGGTGATCGCAGGTACCGCGGGGTGGGCGTCGGGGCATGAGCAGCGTCCGCTCACCGGCCCGCCTCCGGGCACCGCGTCGTGGCGCGCCGATGATTCGCTGGGCATCGGGCTTCCTGATCCGGCGACGGACCGCCCGGATCAAGTCGCCTCCTTCTTCGGCAGGTTGAGCGCGGCCGAGCAGCACCAGCTTGCCGTTCGACATCCGTCGGTCGTCGGCAACCTGGACGGTGCGCCGATCGCTCTGCGATACGAGGCGAACGCGATCGCGCTGCGGATCGAGCGGGCGCGTGCCCGCGCTGTCGCGGAGGATGCGACGCGCACCGAGCTGGAGCGGGAGACAGCCCGCACTCGCGTGGAGCGCTGTTCCGAACTGCTCGAGCCCGAACGCCGCATACTCCTCTTCGACCCTCGCGGCCGGGGCCAAATCGCCGAGGTGTACGGCGACTTGGCCAGGTCCCGACACGTCTCGGTGATCGTTCCGGGCTCGGACATCGACCTGGATTCGTTCGATCGGACCAGGGATGTCTACGGGACTCCCGCCGGTATGGCCGAGTCTCTGTACCGGGCGGCGGGTGCGCGCACGGCGGTGGTGGCGTGGGCCGGCTACACCACGCCGGTGGGCCTGGGGCCCGATGCGGCCACGGGGCGGCTGGCCGAGGCGGGAGCGCCCCGACTGGCCCGCTTCGTGCAGGGGCTCACGGCGGCGGGCACGCCGAAGCCGGCCGTGTTCTGCCACAGCTACGGGTCGGTGGTGTGCGGGCTCGCCTCGTCTAGGTTGCTCGCGGCCGATCTGGTGGTGTTCGGCTCCCCCGGTCTGCGCGCGGACAGCGTGGCCGACCTGCACACCCGGGCGCGGGTGTGGGCAGCGCGGGACGACAGCGACTGGATCGCCAAGGTGCCGAACGTCGAGTTGTTCGGCCTGGGGCACGGCGCCGACCCCACCGCCCCCGCCTTCGGTGCCCGTCGGGTACCGGCCGAGCTGGCCGAGGGTCACACCGGCTATTTCGCGCCCGGCACGGACTCGCTGCGCGCCTTCACCGACATTGCGATCGGAGCTTCGTCATGACTCTCGCTTCCCTACGGGCTTCCGCATCCTCGGCCGTTGCCACGATCGACGCCAGGACTCCGGCTCACCGCGACCGGGCGGTGGACGGGCTGAGGGCTCTGGCACTGCTCGCCGTGCCGACCGGCCACTGGCTCCTCGGCGGCTTCACCCTGGACTCGCAGGGCGCCCTCCACAACGCGAGCCCGTTGTCCGCCTTCGGTTTCTTCGCGCCGCTGAGCTGGGTGCTGCAGATGCTCGGCGTCTTCTTTCTCGTCGGTGGATACGCATCGGTTCTTTCCTACCGCCGGGCTCAGGAGCGCGGTACGTCGAGCGCCGCATGGCTGCGGGGCAGACTCGCCCGCCTTGGGCGCCCGGTGCTGGGCGTGACGGCCATATGGGCTGCAGCGATTCCGGTGCTCCACGCTCTCGCGGTGCCCTGGCCGACCCTGCACACCGGATCCACGCTGGTGATACAGCCACTGTGGTTCGTCGGCGTCTACGGGGTGATCACCGCGCTCACGCCCTGGTGCGTACGGGCCGCGCGGCGGCTCGGGGCGTGGGCGGCTGCGCCGCTGCTCGCCTCGGTCGCTGTCGTCGACTTCCTGCGGTACGGACCCTTTGAGTCCACCATGCCGTCGTGGCTGAGTCTGCTGAATCTGCTGCCTGGCTGGATGTTCGCCTACCAACTCGGCATCAGCTGGGGCGAGAAGAGGCTCGGTCGGCGAGGGGCCTGGGTGCTGCTGGTCGGCGGGTCGGCCCTGTTCGCGGCGTTGCTGTTCGCCTTCCACTACCCGGCGTCGATGGTCGGGGTGCCGGGCGAGGCGCGGACGAACTCGCATCCGCCGTCGCTGCTCGTTCTCGCCCTGGCGGCCGCGCAGAGCGGCGCCGCGATATTGCTCCGCGACCGCATCGGCAGGGCGCTCCGCCGGCCCGCGCTGTGGGCGCCGGTCGTGGTCATCAACCTGTCGGCGATGACGATCCTGTGCTGGCATCAGACAGCGATGCTCACGGCGGCGATACCCGCGTCTTTCGCCGGTGCGGTACCAGGGCTCACCACGGCACCGGACACGCTCGGCTGGGTGGTGGCCCGGCTCGTGTGGCTGCCGCTGTTCGCGACGTCGCTCCTCCTGATAGGCCGGTACGCACGGGGCCTCGAATCACCGTGGAAGCGCGCACGTCGGGGCCGTCGGGCACTGGCCGGGGTGCTCGCCGCAGGGTTCGCCGTGTTCGCTCTGGGGCTGGCATGAGGGCCCGGGCAGGCCGTCCCCGCCACGGACGGACGGCCGTGGCGGGGAGGACACGGCGCAGACTCCGTCCGGGGGCGGTGGCCGGTCACCGGGGCATCGGATGCTCGGCTACTCGCGGCCCGCCGACGTGAAGGCCATGTCGGCGTAGCGGTCACCGGACACCTGGGCGGCGATCGGCTCCAGCAGCGCCAGCTCTTCCTCGGTGAGGGCGATGTGGGTCGCCGCGGTGTTCTCCTCGATACGGCTGCGCTTGCGGGTGCCGGGGATCGGAACGACGGCGAGGCCGAACGCCTCGGCCCGGTGCTGCGCCCAGGCCAGAGCGATCTGGCCGAGGGAGGCCCCTCGTGCGTCGGCGATCCGGCGGACCGGTTCGAGGAGGGCCGCGTTGGCGGCGGCGTTGTCCCCCGTGAACCGGGGCTGCTGGCGGCGGAAGTCGTCCTCGGACAACTCCTTGTCGGCACTGACGAAGGCGCCGGTGAGAAAGCCTCGGCCGAGCGGGGAGTAGGGCACGAGCCCGACGCCCAGTTCGGCGGCGGTGGGCACCACCGACCGCTCGATGTCGCGGCTGAACAGGGACCACTCCGACTGGACGGCCGCGATCGGGTGGACGGCCTGTGCGGCACGCAGTTCGTCGGCGGTGACCTCACTGAGGCCGAGGTGCTTGACCTTGCCGGCGGCGACGAGCTCCGCCATGGCACCGACCGTCTCCTCGATCGGCGCCTTCGGGTCGCGGCGGTGCATGTAGTACAGGTCGACCGAGTCGACGCCCAGGCGCTGAAGGCTGGCGTCGATGCAGGTCCGGATGTAGGCGGGGTCGTTGTTGATGACGCGCTTGTAGGGGGCGCTCGGATCGACTCCGATGGCGAACTTGGTAGCCAGGACGATCTCGTCACGATGCGCCTTGACGAAAGGAGCAAGGAACCGCTCGTTCTCACCGGCACCGTACGCGTCGGCGGTGTCGTACAAGGTGACGCCGAGTTCCAGGGCCCGCTCCAGGGTGGCCCGGGCCTCGTCGGCGTCCGTCGGACCGTAGGCCCAGCTCATTCCCATGCAGCCGAGGCCCTGCACGCCCACCACGGGCCCGTTGCTTCCCAACTCAACAGTGGAAATGCGCTGCTGCTTACCCGCCTGCTGCGCGCTGTCCGTGCTGCTCATGCGCTTCACGCCCTCTCCGACGCCGTGCGGGCGCCCGCATAGAAATTGATCTTGTGGTCCAGCACGGCCAGGGTGTCCTGGAGCTCGGCCATCCGATGCAGCACGTCGCGGCGGGTCGATTCGAGGAGTTCCCTGCGCTCGTCGAAGGTCTCCTCGCCCAGGCGCACGAGCTCGGCGTAGCGGACCATGTCGGCCACCGGCATGCCGGTGAGCCGGAGCTTGTTGACGAAGGCGAGCCAGTCCAAGTCGTGGTTGCTGTAGCGACGCTGGCCGGTGTGCGAACGGTCGATGTCCGGCATCAGGCCGATCCGCTCGTACCAGCGCAGGGTGTGCGCGGTCAGTCCGGTGAAGGCCGCGACCTCGCTGATGGTGTAGCGGTCCTGGCCGTCGGGACGCGGATGCACTTCGGGGGCCGCGATACAGGCGTCGACCTTGGCCTGGGTGGGTGCGGGCGTGGTCTCCATCACCGTCATGGGCTCCACGCTAGAACCTTGGAGTGCACTCCAGGCAAGCAGATCGTGCGGAAATCCGGACGACAGCCCGACGGCACCCTCACTACGGTGCCGATCATGACTGTTGTACGCCGTGCGGTCCTTGGGGACGCCGAGGAACTGGTGCGCCTGCGCAAGATCATGCTCGACTCGATGAACCCGAGCGACGACGTCAGCTGGCAGCAGTCGGCGCTCTCATCGCTGCGGACCCATCTCGCCGACCAGGAGGGCGAGTTGACGGCGTTCGTGGTCGACGATCCGAGCGGCTCCGGCGGGCTCGCGGCCTGCGCGGCCGGAGTGATCCAGCGCAGCCTGGGCAGCCCGGGAAACCCTTCCGGCACCTCGGGCCACATCTTCAACGTGTGCACCGATCCGGGCCACCGGCGGCAGGGCTACTCACGTGCCTGCATGGAGGCACTGCTCGCCTGGTACAAGGAGCGCGACGTCCGCCGGGTCGATCTGCACGCGACGGCGGACGGCGAGCCGCTCTACGCCTCCCTCGGCTTCGACCGTAGCGCGGCGCCCTCGATGAGGCTGACGCTCTAGGCGCCCACGCTCTGCCGCCCCGCACCACCGGCACCGGCACCGGCACCGGCACCGGACCCAGCGCCGGGCTCTGGACGCCTCACGGGCGTTCGTGCGGAGGAATTAGGCTCGTAGGCATGCAGAGCCTCGCCTTGATCGAGAACTGGCCGGTCCCGACCGCCGCCGCAGCCGTCGTCCGTGCGGACGGCACGGTGCTCGGGACGCATGGACCCACGGCCCACCGTTTCCCGCTGGCCTCGGTGACCAAGCCGTTGGCGGCCTATGCGGCACTCGTCGCCTACGAGGAGGGGGCGGTCGAGCTCGATGAACCGGCCGGCCCCGAGGGGTCGACGGTGCGGCACCTGCTGGCTCACACCAGCGGGCTCGCCTTCGACGAGCACAGGACGACGTCGGAACCCGGAGCGCGCCGGCTGTACTCGAACGCCGGCTTCGAGGTGCTCGGGGACCACATCGCGAAGGCGACGGACATTCCGTTCGCCGAGTACCTGCGGCAGGCCGTGCTCGAGCCGCTGGGAATGACCGCGACCACCCTGGACGGCTCGCCCGCCAAGGACGGGGTGTCGACGGTGGACGACCTGGTGCGGTTCGCCGCGGAGGTGCAGGCGCCGCGGCTGCTCGACCCGCGCACGGTGGCCGAGGCGATGACCGTGCAGTACCCGGGGACGAAGGGCGTACTGCCGGGGTACGGGCACCAGAACCCGAACGACTGGGGGCTCGGGTTCGAGATCCGGGACCACAAGTCGCCGCACTGGACGGGGAGTTCGTCGTCGCCGCGGACGTTCGGGCACTTCGGCCAGTCCGGGACGTTCCTGTGGGTGGACCCGGATGCCGAGGCGGCCTGCGTGGCGCTGACGGACCGGGCGTTCGGGCCGTGGGCGGCCGAAGTGTGGCCGCCGTTCACCGACGCGGTGCGAGCGGAGATCTGACCGAAGGCCGAGGGCGGCGCGCCCCGGGGTCAGTCGTTCATCTCCCAGATCAACAGGTGCGCCTCCGCGCCGGCCAGCACCTCGAGGCCCGTCTCCCCGGCGATCCGAGCGGCATCACCCGGCGCCAACTCCACGTCCCCGAGCCGCACTTCACCTCGCACCACGTGCAGGTAGACGTACTGCGCGGTCGGCAGCTCGGCCCGTTCGCCCGTCGCCAGGCGCCGTACGTGGAGCATGGCGCCCGCCGCGGGGACGTCGTACGGGGTCGAGTCGGCGATGCCGTGCACCACCTCGTACGCGGGGTCTCCGCCGGGGTCGCGGGGGGCCAGCCACATCTGGATGAAGGTGAGGGGCTCGGTGCCGTCGTTGCGTTCCACGTGACGGACCCCGCCGCCGGAGCTGAGGCGCTGGACGTCGCCGGGGCGCACGACGGAGGTGTGGCCGGCGGAGTCCCGGTGGGTGAGCTCGCCGGTGACGACCCAGGTGATGATCTCGGTGTGACTGTGCGGGTGTTCGTCGAAGCCCGCGCCCGGGACGAGGTGCTCCTCGTTGCAGGCAAGGATCGCGCCGAATCGAAGATTGTCCGGGTCGTAGTGAGGGCCGAAGGAAAACGCGTGGCGGGACTCGATCCCGGCGCCTGGCTCGCCACCGGGATAGCGGTCGCCGGAGCGACGTACATCAATCACGCGCTCCACCGTAGCCGTGGTTTCCGGCCTTCCACCCCCGGCAGGTCGGACCCACCACTCCGCTGAGCCGTCCCGATAAGGCAGTCTTGTCCCCGTGCCCCAATCGGAATCAGCGCAGCCCTCAGCGAATGAACCAGCGGACCGCCACCCGGGCGTCCATGCGATCCCGCACCCGCATTCGGCGACCCTGAAGCGCCTGGAGAAGTCATCCGGGGCGCTCGCGGCGCAGGCGATCACGCGCATGGACGAGACGCTGCCCTGGTACCGGGCCATGCCGCCGGAGAACCGGTCGTGGATCGGTCTGGTGGCGCAGGCGGGTATCGCCGCGTTCACCGAGTGGTTCCGGCACCCCGACGCCCCGCAGGCGATCTCGACGGACGTGTTCGGCACCGCGCCGCGGGAGCTGACGCGGGCGATCACGCTGCGCCAGACCGTGGAGATGGTGCGGACCACGATCGAGGTCATGGAGTCCGCCATCGACGAGGTGGCGGCGCCGGGCGACGAGAGCGTGTTGCGGGAGGCGCTGCTCGTGTACGCGCGGGAGATCGCCTTCGCGACCGCCCAGGTGTACGCACAGGCGGCGGAGGCGCGGGGCGCCTGGGACGCGCGGCTCGAATCGCTGGTCGTCAATGCCGTGCTGTCCGGAGAGGCCGACGAGGGCGCCGTCAGCCGGGCCGCGGCCCTCGGCTGGAACTCCCCCGAGCACGTGTGCGTCGTGCTCGGCACGGCTCCCGACGGGGACAGCGAACTCACCGTCGAGGCGATCCGGCGGGCCTCGCGCCATGCCAAGCTCCAGGTGCTGACCGGTGTGCTCGGTGACCGGCTCGTCGTCATCGCGGGTGGCAGCGACAATCCGCTGGCCGTGGCGAAGTCGCTGATCGGCCCGTTCGCGGCCGGGCCCGTGGTCGCGGGCCCCGTCGTGCCCGATCTGCTCGCCGCCACCCGGTCCGCGCAGGCCGCGGCCGCCGGCCTCAAGGCGTGCGGGGCCTGGCAGGACGCTCCCCGTCCGGTTCTGGCGGACGATCTCCTTCCGGAGCGCGCGATCGCGAGCGACCCTTCCGCGCGGGAGCAGTTGGTGGAGGAGATCTACAGACCACTGGAGGAAGCGGGCTCGGCGCTTCTGGAGACGCTCAGCGTGTATCTGGAGCAGGCGAGCAGCCTCGAAGGCGCGGCACGGATGCTCTTCGTACACCCGAACACCGTCCGCTACCGGCTCCGACGTGTGACCGACGTCACCGGATGGTCGCCATCTGATGTCCGCTCGGCTTTCACCCTGCGCATCGCGCTGATCCTGGGGCGCCTGGCCGACGGAGATCCCCAGTCGTAGGCTTTTGTCGGGGGTCTACAATTCCCCCTTCGGTTCTTCGTCCCTGTCCCCACGGGCGGCCCGACCCGTCCCCAAGAGAGAGTGTGAGAGTGCTCGTACTCGTCGCTCCCGGCCAAGGCGCCCAGACGCCCGGCTTCCTGACTCCCTGGCTCGACCTCCCCGGTGCCGCCGACCGCGTCGCCGCGTGGTCCGACGCCATCGGACTCGACCTTGCCCACTACGGCACGCACGGTGACGCGGACGCGATCCGTGACACCTCCGTCGCCCAGCCGCTGCTGGTCGCGGCCGGGATCCTCTCCGCCTCCGCTCTCGGCGACGTCACGCCGGGCGCTGTCGCGGGGCACAGCGTCGGTGAGATCACCGCGGCCTCCTTCGCGGGTGTGCTCGACGACACCGCCGCTCTGACGCTCGTGCGCAAGCGGGGGCTGGCCATGGCCGAGGCCGCCGCGATCACCGAGACCGGCATGTCGGCGCTGCTCGGCGGCGACCCCGAGATCACCGTGCCGCACCTGGAGAAGCTGGGCCTGACCCCGGCGAACGTGAACGGCTCGGGCCAGATCGTGGCCGCCGGCACGCTCGAGGAGCTGGCCGCGCTCGAGGCCGACAAGCCCGAGGGTGTGCGCCGCGTGGTGCCGCTGAAGGTGGCCGGTGCCTTCCACACCGCGCACATGGCCCCCGCCGTGGCGAAGCTGGAGGAGGCCGCCAAGGAGCTGGCCCCGGCCGACCCCACGGTCACGTACGTCTCGAACAAGGACGGCAGGGCCGTCGCGACCGGCGCCGAGGTCGTCTCCCGACTGGTGGGCCAGGTCGCGAACCCGGTCCGCTGGGACCTGTGCATGGAGACGTTCCAGGAGCTCGGCGTCACCGCGCTCATCGAGGTGTGCCCGGGCGGCACCCTCACCGGCCTCGCCAAGCGCGCCCTGCCCGGCGTCAAGACGCTCGCACTGAAGACCCCCGACGACCTCGACGCAGCCCGCGCCCTGATCGCCGAGCACACGGCCTGAGAAGGAGATCCGAGCAGCATGTCGAAGATCAAGCCCAGTAAGGGTGCCCCGTACGCGCGCATCCTCGGCGTCGGCGGTTACCGGCCGACCCGGGTCGTGCCGAACGAGGTGATCCTCGAGAAGATCGACTCGTCCGACGAGTGGATCCGTTCGCGCTCCGGCATCTCCACCCGGCACTGGGCCGGCGACGAAGAGACCGTGGCCATGATGTCGATCGAGGCGTCCGGCAAGGCCATTGCCGACGCGGGCATCGCGGCCGAGCAGATCGGTGCCGTGGTCGTGTCGACCGTCTCGCACTTCGCGCAGACGCCGGCCATCGCGACGGAGATCGCGGACAAGCTGGGGACGCAGAAGGCCGCCGCGTTCGACATCTCCGCCGGTTGCGCGGGCTTTGGCTACGGCCTGACGCTCGCCAAGGGCATGATCGTCGAGGGCAGCGCCGAGTACGTGCTCGTCATCGGCGTGGAGCGGCTCTCCGACCTGACCGACCTGGAGGACCGCGCGACGGCCTTCCTGTTCGGTGACGGCGCCGGTGCCGTGGTCGTCGGCCCGGCCCAGGAGCCCGCGATCGGCCCGACCGTGTGGGGCTCCGAGGGCGACAAGGCCGGCACCATCAAGCAGACCGTGCCGTGGGACAAGTACCGCGTCGGCGATGTCGAGCACCTGCCCTTGGACTCCGAGGGCAACGTCAAGTTCCCTGCGATCACGCAGGAGGGCCAGGCGGTGTTCCGCTGGGCCGTGTTCGAGATGGCGAAGGTCGCCCAGCAGGCGCTGGACGCGGCCGGGATCACCCCGGACGACCTGGATGTCTTCATTCCCCACCAGGCCAACGAGCGGATCATCGACTCGATGGTGAAGACTCTGAAACTGCCGGAGCACGTCACGGTCGCCCGCGATGTGCGCACCACCGGCAACACCTCGGCCGCCTCGATTCCGCTCGCGATGGAGCGGCTTCTGGCGACCGGTGAGGCGAAGAGCGGCGACACCGCGCTCGTCATCGGCTTCGGGGCGGGTCTCGTGTACGCCGCCACGGTCGTTACCCTCCCCTAGGCATCCCGTCCGGATCACCTGGTTCGGACAGGTACCGCCACACCCTCTGGAAACACACCGAAGGAGCGCCACAATGGCCGCCACTCAGGAAGAGATCGTCGCCGGTCTCGCCGAGATCGTCAACGAGATCGCCGGGATCCCCACCGAGGACGTCCAGCTGGACAAGTCCTTCACCGATGACCTGGACGTCGACTCGCTGTCCATGGTCGAGGTCGTCGTCGCCGCCGAAGAGCGCTTCGACGTCAAGATCCCGGACGACGACGTCAAGAACCTCAAGACCGTCGGCGACGCCACGAAGTACATCCTCGACCACCAGGCCTGAGCCACAAGCCTCAGACCTTAAGGTCAGTCGCTCCGCCACCCGGCGGTGGCGCCGCTGAATCCCTCGCATCCGTTGGAGAAAGAATTCCTGTGAGCCCGACCAATCGCACCGTGGTCGTCACCGGTATCGGCGCAACCTCACCGCTGGGTGGCGACGCGACAACCACCTGGGAGGGCCTGGTCGCCGGACGTTCCGGTGTCAAGCCCCTCGAGCAGGAGTGGGCCGCCGAGCAGGCGGTCCGCATCGCGGCACCGGCCGCCGTGGACCCGAGCGAGGTCATTCCTCGCCCGCAGGCCCGCAAGCTGGACCGCTCCGCTCAGTTCGCGCTGATCGCCGCCAAGGAAGCCTGGGCCGACGCCGGTTTCGCCGGCAAGGCGGGCGACGAGGAGGCCGGTGTCGACCCCGACCGTCTGGGCGCCGTCATCGCGTCCGGCATCGGCGGCGTGACCACGCTCCTCGACCAGTACGACGTGCTGAAGGAGAAGGGCGTCCGCCGCGTCTCCCCGCACACCGTTCCGATGCTGATGCCCAACGGCCCGTCGGCCAACGTGGGCCTTCTCGTGGGCGCCCGTGCCGGTGTGCACACGCCGGTCTCCGCCTGCGCGTCGGGCGCCGAGGCCATCGGCTACGGCATCGAGATGATCCGCTCCGGCCGCGCCGACGTCGTCGTCTGCGGTGGCACCGAGGCGGCCATCCACCCGCTGCCCATCGCCGCGTTCGGCAACATGATGGCGATGTCCAAGAACAACGACGACCCGCAGGGTGCATCCCGCCCCTACGACACCGCACGGGACGGCTTCGTCCTCGGTGAGGGCGCCGGCGTCATCGTCCTGGAGTCCGCCGAGCACGCCGCCGCGCGTGGTGCCCGCGTCTACGCGGAGGCGGTCGGCCAGGGCATCTCCGCCGACAGTCACGACATCGTGCAGCCGGAGCCGGGTGGCCGCGGGATCGCGCACGCCCTGCAGAACCTGCTGGACAGCACCGACCTGGACCCGGCCGAGGTCGTGCACGTGAACGCGCACGCGACGTCGACGCCGGCCGGTGACGTGGCCGAGCTGAAGGCGCTGCGCAAGGTGTTCGGTGACGACACCGACCACATCGCCGTCTCCGCGACCAAGTCGATGACCGGGCACCTGCTCGGTGGCGCCGGTGGCGTCGAGACCGTGGCGTCGGTGCTCGCGCTGTACCACCGCGTCGCTCCCCCGACCATCAACGTGGAGAACCTCGACCCCGAGGCCGAGGCCGCCGCGGACATCGTCCGTGGTGAGGCCCGGAAGCTGCCCGTCGAGGGCCGGATCGCCGCGCTGAACGACTCGTTCGGGTTCGGTGGGCACAACGTCGTCCTGGCCTTCAGGACGGTCTGACGCGCTCTGCCGCTCCGCTGAACTGGAAGTGGGCCCCCTCCGGATGTCCGGGTGGGGCCCACTCTCGTATCGCCTCGGCGGGTGCGGTGTGGTGCCGTTTCGCGGGTGCGGGTCGCGTGTGGCTGATCGCGCAGTTCCCCGCGCCCCTACGGGGCGGCTCTCACACCACCTGGTGCAGCCAGCGGACCGGAGCGCCCTCGCCCGCGTACCGGAAAGGCTCCAGTTCGTCGTCCCAGGGCTTGCCGAGGAGTTTGGCGAGTTCTGATTCCAGGTGGACCTCGCCGGCCTGGGAGCGGGCCAGGGCGGCGCGCAGGCGGTCCTCCGGGACGAGGATGTCGCCGTGGATGCCGGTGACGGCGTGGAAGATGCCGAGTTCGGGCGTGGCGCTGTAGCGCTCGCCCTCGGCGGCCGCGCAGGGTTCGGCCGTCACCTCGAAGCGCAGCAGCTGCCAGCCGCGCAGCGCGGAGGCGAGTTTCGCGGCCGTGCCCGCCTCGCCGCGCCAGGAGAATTCCGATCTCCAGGTGCCCGGGGCAGCGGGCTGCCTGATCCAGTCGAGGCTGACGCGCGCGCCCATCACGCCCGCGACCGCCCATTCGACGTGCGGGCACAGCGCGCGGGGTGCGGAGTGCACGTACAGAACTCCACGTGTCGTCACCGGGACCTCCAGTGTGGGTCGAGGTTCGCCTTCCCCAGCGGCCTCGCGCCCGTGCCGAGCCTTCTTCCCTCCGCCCGGACCGAGAAGCTCCAGACAAAAAGGGACACATCTGACGTGTTGTAATTTAGCGGAACCGGTACAGCGGGGTCTCACTGGGTCGACCGGGGACCCCGGGGCGAGGCTATCGCGCAGCGGTGCAAGGAGTGTGACGTACTGTCGGTCCCGGGACACACAAACGCCGACGTTTCACCCGGCGGGGCGCAACCCAGACCCCTCGTACGGCGTCAGGTTGATCGGTGCCGGGTGACAGTTGGCGATGGAGGGACCACGGGATGCGGAAGCGAAGCCACCGGTCAACCGCCGTTCGGGGCGCTGTGGCCGCGGTGACGGCGGCCGTGCTCGGTGTCGCGGGGCTCACGGCGTGTGACGCCTCCGGTGACAACTCCCCCGGCCCCGCGGGCTCCACGTCCGCCGCGAAGCCGTCGCCGAAGCCCACTCCGACGTGGGACACGAGTCCGCGGTCGGTTGCCGCGGTGGGCGACTCGATCACGCGCGGGTTCGACGCGTGCACGGTGCTGTCCGACTGTCCCGAGGTGTCGTGGGCGACGGGGTCCGACAAGAGCGTCGACAGTCTCGCTGTGCGGCTGCTCGGCAAGAGCCGGGCGCAGACGCACAGTTGGAACCACGCGCGGACCGGGGCGCGGATGGCCGATCTGCCGCGGCAGATGGAGCAGGCGGGGGCCGTGCGGCCGGGCCTGGTGACCGTGATGATCGGGGCCAACGACGCCTGCCGGGGCAACGCCGAGACCATGACGTCCGTCGACGGCTTCCGGGCCGACTTCGAGGAGTCCCTGCGGCAGTTGCGGCGTGAGGCGCCCAAGGCGCAGGTGTACGTGATGAGCATCCCGGACCTGAAGCGGCTGTGGTCCGAGGGGCGGGAGAACCCGCTGGGCAAGCAGGTGTGGAAGCTGGGGATCTGCTCGTCGATGCTGGCGGATCCCGATGACGTGGACGCCGCGGCCACCGCTCGGCGGGACTCCGTGCAGGAGCGGGTGGAGGCGTACAACAAGGTGCTCAAGGACGTGTGCGCCGACGACAAGCGGTGTCGGTACGACGGGGGCGCCGTCTTCGGGTACCGGTTCGGGACGGACCAGTTGAGCCACTGGGACTGGTTCCATCCGAGCAAGAACGGGCAGGCCCGGCTCGCGGAGATCGCGTATCGCGGAGTGACCGCGAAGGAGCCTGTCGGCTGAGGGCCGAGAGGGCGGGCGTAGGGTCTCGATCATGCGCAGTGAACTCTTCGGCACCCTGCCCGACACAGCAGGCGGCACCGACCGTATCGACGTCCACCGCTGGGTCCTCGAACGGGACGGGGTGCGGGTACGCGTCCTGACGTACGGCGGCATCGTGCAGTCGGTCGAGGTGCCCGACCGGGAGGGCGGCGTCGCCGACGTCGTGCTCGGATTCCCGGACCTGGACGGGTATCTCGCCCATCCCGAGCCTTATCTGGGGGCGTTGGTCGGGCGGTACGCGAACCGGATCGCCGAGGGCACGTTCACGCTCGACGGCGACTCCTACCGTCTCGCGCGGAACAACGACCCGAACTCGCTGCACGGCGGTGAGCTCGGTTTCGACAAGCGGGTGTGGGCGGCCGAGGCCGTCGGCGAGTTCGGGGTGCGGCTGAGCCGGGTCTCGCCGGACGGCGAGGAGGGGTTCCCCGGCCGGCTCGAGGTGGCGGTGACGTACGCCCTGGAGGCGGGTGGCTCGCTGCGGATCTCGTACGAGGCGGTCACCGACGCCCCGACGATCGTGAACCTGACCAACCACACGTACTGGAACCTGGGCGGCGCCGGGTCCGGGAACGCGGCGGGCGGGCACGAGGTGCGGATCGACGCCGGGCGCGTGACCCTCGTGGACGAGACCCTGATTCCGACCGGGGAGCTGCGGGAGGTGGCCGGGACGTCGTTCGACTTCCGGGAGAGCCGGAAGGTCGGGCCCGGCTACGACCACAACTACGTGCTCGACAAGGGCGTCGGCGAGACGGCCGTGGAGGCCGCCGAGCTGTACGACCCGGCGTCCGGGCGGGTGTTGAGCGTGGCCACGACGGAGCCGGGGCTGCAGCTCTACACGTCGGACCACTTCGACGCGTCGTTGCCGTTCGCGCCCGGTGACGGGATCGCCCTGGAGACGCAGCACTTCCCGGACTCGCCGAACCGGCCGGAGTTCCCGTCCACCGTGCTGCGGCCCGGTGAGGTGTACCGGTCGCAGACGGTGTACGGGTTCGGCACCCGGCCGTAGCTGCCCGGAGAAGACCGTGGGGGCGGCGGGGTCAGGTGCCGCCGCCCCCGGTTCGAGGGGATCGTCAGGCGACGATCGTCTCGCTGACGCGGCCGTCGGTGAGCGAGCGGCCGGCCGTCAGCTCGTACGAACCCGGTTGGTGCGCCCAGGAGTTCGCGGTCTCGTCCCAGATCTCGAAGGCCCGGCGCGGGAGTTCGATCACCGCTTCGGCCGTCTCGCCGGGGGCCGCGCTCACTCCGGCGAAGCCGGCCAGCCAGCGCGCCGGGCGGGCCGCGTCGGGCGCGGAGGAGTCCGTGGGCGCCAGGTAGAGCTGGACGACCTCGCGGCCGGAGCGTTCCCCCGTGTTGCGGACGCGGACCGTCGCCGTGGTGCCGTCGACCTCGATCGACTCGTACGTCCAGTCGGTGTAGCCGAGGCCGTGGCCGAAGGGGTAGGCGGGGGTGGCGCCGGACTTGTCCCAGGCGCGGTAGCCGATGAACACGCCTTCGGTGTAGGCGAGTTCGCCGTCGGCCGGGGTGACTCCGGTGACGGGGGCGTCGGCGAGCGAGCCCCAGGTGGTGGGCAGTCGGCCGCCGGGTTCGTCGGCGCCGGTGAGGACGTCGGCGAGGGCGTCGCCGCCCTCCTGCCCGGGGAACCAGCTCAGCAGTACGGCCGCCACGTCGTCGCGCCACGGGAGTTCCACCGGGGAGCCGGAGTTGACGACCACGATCGTGTGCGGGTTGACGGCGGCGACGGCGCGCACCAGGTCGTCCTGGCGGCCGGGCAGTCGCAGGTCGGTGCGGTCGAAGCCCTCCGACTCGACGCGCTCGGTCGTCGCCACCACGACGACGGCTGCCTCGGCGCCGCGGGCGGCCTCGACGGCCTCGGCGATCAGTGCGTCCGCGTCGCGGCGCGGGCCGAGGTGCACGAGGCTGAACATCACGGCGGGGAGCGGCATCGCGAAGGTCTTGTCGAGCGGGTGCAGGAGGGAGACCTCGACCGGTCGGCCCTCGGTGAGCGTGACCTTGCCGCGCTCCAGCGGGGCGCCGAAGAACGCCTCGAAGGGGTCGGCCTCGTCGCCCATGGCCTGGACGCCGTCGTAGAGGACGGTGCCGTCGACGGTGAGCGTGAAGGCGCCGAGTCCCCGGGTACCGAAGGCGTGGTCGCCGCTCTCGCGCGGGGTGTAGGTGCCCTTGACCTCGATGCTGTGCAGGGCCTCGTGGGTGGCGCCCTCGGGCAGGTCGTCGCCGAGCCACTGGACCTGGCCGTTGGGGAGCGAGCCCTCGCCGATGACGTTCCCGTCGGCGTCGCGGCAGATCGCGCGGAGCTCGAATCCCTTGTCGGCGGGGGCGAGTTCGTCGCTCGGGTCGGCTCCGACGGCGTAGGTCAGCGACGAGAACGCGGCGCTCAGGCCGTCGAGCGGGGAGACGATGCGCGCCGGGAAGACGGTGGCGGAGCCTCCGCCGAGGACGCGGGCGTCGCGGGCGGCGGCGCCGGCGAGGGCGACCTCGGCGTCCGGGCGCAGGGGCAGTACGCCCGAGTTCCGTACGAGGACGAAGGCGCGGCGGGCCACCTCGCGGGCCAGGGCTTCTCCGTCGATGTCCTGGGGCGGGTCGGTGACGACGGGTTCGGCGCCGTCGAGGACGCCCACGCGGGCGGCGAGCCGCAGGACGTTGCGCACGGCGTCGTCGACCACGGACTCCTCGACCTCGCCCGCGCGGACGGCTGCCGCCAGGGCCGGGCCGTAGACGGTCTGCGGGCCGGGCATCGCGATGTCCATGCCGCCCTTGATGTCGCCCACGGTCGAGCGGGCGGCCATCCAGTCGGAGACGTTGATGCCGTCGAAGCCCCATTCGCCGCGCAGGACCTCGTTCACCAGGTAGCGGTGCTCGGTCATCGTCACGCCGTTGACCTGGTTGTAGGCGGTCATGATGCCCCAGGGGTGGGCGTTCTCGACGATGGCCTCGAAGGGCGCCAGGTACAGCTCGCGCAGGGCCCGCTGGGACACGATGTTGTTGACCGTGAAGCGGTCGGTCTCGGCGTCGTTGGCGACGAAGTGCTTCACCGTGGTGCCGACGCCGCCGGACTGCACGCCCTGGACGTAGCCGGTGCCGATGGCGCCGGTCAGGCAGGGGTCCTCGCTGTACGCCTCGAAGTGGCGGCCGCCGAGCGGGGAGCGGTGCAGGTTCACGGTCGGGGCGAGCAGCACGTGGACGCCCTTGCGGCGGGCCTCCTGGGCGAGCAGGGCGCCGGCCCGGCGGGCGAGCGCGGGGTCCCAGGTCGCGGCGAGCGCGGTCGGCGACGGCAGGGCGATCGACGGGTCGTCGGCGGTCCAGCGCACGCCGCGCACACCGATCGGGCCGTCCGACATGACCAGGGACTTCAGGCCGATCTCGGGGATCTCCGGCAGCGACCACATGTCCTGGCCTCCGAGCAGCCGGGCCTTGGTGTCCAGGTCGAGCTTGCCGAGCGCGGCCTCGACCGCCGTCTCGCGGGCCTGGGCCCTCTCGTCGCCATCCGCCTTGCGCGCCATGCCGGCACCTCCTCGTCGAGGTTCATCAAGTCTGAGCACCTCCATCCTGCACGCGTTACCTGTAAAGCGGTAGGTTTCGTTATCTTGGCGTTATAAATGACGCCCTGGGGTGCCCTGACCATGTCGTACGGTGACCGCATGAGCAGCGGCACCAGAAGCACACGGAGCGGGGAGCGGCGGGCGGAGATCCTGCGCGCCGCGCTGGAAGTGATCGCCGAGCGGGGGTACCGGGGCGCGAGCCTCGCGGCCGTCGCCGAGCGCGTGGGCCTCACCCAGCAGGGGCTGCTGCACCACTTCCCGACGAAGGAGGCGCTGCTCGTCGCCGTCCTGGAGGAGCGGGACCAGTGGGACGCGGTGCCGGACAGCCAGTGGCGGCTCGATCTGCTGGGCTCGCTGGTGGAGTACAACGCGATGCGGCCCGGCATCGTGCAGACCTTCTCGGCGCTGCTCGGGGAGTCGGTGACCGAGGGGCATCCGGCGCGGGAGTTCTTCACCGAGCGCTACATGGGCGTACGGGAGTCGATGTCTCAGGTGCTGCGCGCCGAGTACGGGGAGCGGCTGCCGGGCGGGCTCACGCCGGAGCGGGCCGCGCCCTTGCTGGTCGCGGTGATGGACGGGCTGCAGTACCAGTGGCTGCTCGACCCGGAGTCGGTGGACATGCCGGGGGCGTTCCGGGACTTCCTGGAACTGCTCGGCGGGGAAGGCTAGTTACTGCTCCCAGGCCACCGCGAGCGTCTTGCTCACCACGCAGAGAGCGGCGAAGGCGGCCGCCCAGAGGTACGCGCCGCACAGGGCCAGGGCCGCGACTCCCGCGCCGAACCAGACCAGTTCGAAGGCGACGCGGCTCGCTCCGCGGGCTTTGCGGGGTGCCTTCGGGGAGCCGAAGAGGGCCCAGGCGGCGATCATCACGGCGAGACCGGCGAAGCCGAGGAGCAGGGACAGCGGGGTCGGTACGTCGCGGGTGAAGCCGTAGCCGGCCACGGCGCCGAGCGCGATCAGTTCGATGGCGAACAGGACCCCGAGGTTCAGCGCTTTCACCAAGAGGCTCCGTGCGGGGGCGCGCCCGCCTCATTGCGGTCGGGCGCCGAGGGCGCGCCGTCCGCCGCCGCCCGCGCTTCCGGCGCCGCTCCCCCCGAAGGCCCCTCCAGCTCCCGCACCATCAGCGTCGCCCCCGCCACGGCTCCCGGCATCAGGAACACCGCCACGAACGGGACCAGGAACGAAACCGCCAGCGGGGCGCCGAAGCCCCACGCCAGGCCCTTCCTCGACCTCAACAGGGCCAGACGGTCGCGGAGTTGGACGTCGCGCCGCTGGAGGGCCACCGCCGTCAGCTCCTCCGTGAGGAAGAAGCCGGTCACGAAGAAGCCGATGACCGGGACGACGGTCTGGCCGACGAACGGGATGAAGCCGAGGGCGAAGAGAAGGACGCCCCACACGCCCGCCCGGACCAGGATGCGCAGGCTGTCGCGGGCCGAGATCCACAGTTCGCGCCAGAGCGGGAGGCCCGACTCGGGGACCTCGCCGTCGCCCTCCGTCCGGTCGACCTCCTCGGAGAGGGACTCGTAGAAGGGCTGGCCGATCAGGAGCGTGACCGCGGTGAAGGTCAGGACCGCGAGGAGCAGGGCCAGGGCGAAGAGGACCACGGTCAGCAGGCCGCGGAACAGGCCCTGCCAGGGGGACGTCCAGTCGTCGGCGAACGGCGTCGCCCACGAGATGAAGTCGCCGCCCCACACGGCCAGACAGACCAGCGCCGCGACGTACAGGACGAGGGTGATCAGGCCCGGCAACAGGCCCCACCCGTACTGCTTGCCGTGCTGGGCAACCCAGCGCTGCCCCTTCATCAAATAGCCGAAGCCCGCCCCGAGATCACGCATGGCGCAAACCTTACGGGACGGGCCGAGGCACGAATAAGGATCAGACCGAGAGCGTGACCGTGATGTTGCCGCGGGTCGCCTTGGAGTACGGGCAGACCTGGTGGGCCTTCTCGATCAGGTCCTTGGCGGTGGCCTGGTCCACGTTCGGGATCGACGCCGAGATCTCGACGATGAGGCCGAAGCCCTCGTCGTTCTTGCCGATGCCGACCTTCGCGGTGACGGTCGAGCCGGCGACGTCGGCGCCCTCCTGGCGGGCGACGACGGCCAGCGCGCCCTGGAAGCAGGCGCTGTAACCGGCCGCGAAGAGCTGCTCCGGGTTGGTGCCCGCGCCCGAGCCGCCCTGCTCCTTGGGCGGGTTGACGACGACGTCGAGCTTGCCGTCGTCGGTGGCGACACGGCCGTCGCGGCCGTTCTCGGCGGTGGCTACGGCGGTGTAGACGACGTCGGACTGCGTGATGGCCATGACCGGCTCCCTGGTTTCAGAATGCGGAAAACTTCATCCGTTAGATGGAAGCAGCGTATCGAATGCGCGGGGGAACGAAAGTGGCCCCCGTCACAGAGGACGAGGGCCACCCGGCAAGAACGCGGGACGTCAGAGCTTGACGACCATCTTGCCCGTGTTGTCCCCGCGCAGGACCCCGAGGAACGCCTCCAGGTTGTTCTCGATGCCCTCGACGACGGTCTCGCGGTACTTGAGCTCGCCGGAGCGGACCCAGCCACCGACCTCCTGCACGAACTGCGGCTGCAGGTCGTAGTGGTCGCCGACGAGGAAGCCCTCGATGCGGCCGCGGGTCTGGATCAGGCGGGAGAGGTTGCGCGGGCCGGGGGCCGGCTCGGTGTTGTTGTAGACGGAGATCGCGCCGCAGACGGCGATGCGGCCGTCGCGGTTCAGGCGGGCGATGGCGGCCTCCAGGTGGTCGCCGCCGACGTTGTCGAAGTAGACGTCGATGCCGTCGGGGGCCGCCTCCTTCAGGAGGGTGTGGACGTCGCCCGTCTTGTAGTTGAAGGCCGCGTCGAAGCCGTACTCCTCGATCAGGAGCTTCACCTTCTCGTCGGAGCCGGCCGAGCCGATCACCCGCGAGGCGCCCTTGAGCTTGGCGATCTGGCCGACCTGGCCGCCGACCGCACCGGCCGCGCCGGAGACGAAGACGCTGTCGCCCTCCTTGAAGGCGAGGGTGCGCAGCAGGCCCGCGTAGGCGGTGAGGCCGGTCATGCCGAGCACGCCGAGGTACGTGGACAGGGGTGCGGCGTCCGGGTCGACCTTGACGGCCTGCTTGGCGTCGAAGGTCGCGTACTCGCGCCAGCCGAAGAAGTGCAGGACGTGGTCGCCGGCCGCGACACCCTCGTCGTTCGAGGCGATGACGACGCCGACGGCGCCGGCCTGCATGGCCTTGCCCAGCTCGTACGGGGCGACGTACGACTTCGCCGCCGACATGCGGCCGCGCATGTACGGGTCGACCGAGACGTACAGGTTCTTGACCAGGACCTGGCCGGGGCCCGGCTCGACCACCGGGGCCTCACGCAGCTCGAAGTCCTCGGGCTTCGGCCAGCCGACCGGGCGGCTGAGCAGGGCCCACTCGCGGCCGGTGGCGGGGATCTGGGGGGTGTCGGCGGTCATGCGGTGATCCTTCGCACGTCGGGAAGTATTTCAGTACCTGAAACAACCATGCGTCTGAATATTTCAGGATGTCAAGTAAATGGGTACGCTGGTTCCCATGAATGCTCCGCGTACCCGCCGTATGGACCCCCTCACGCTCGAAGTCGTCGAGCTGATCGGGTCCGTCGTCGCGCGTTACCACCAGGAGTACGAGGAGGCCGCCGCGCGGCACGGGCTGACCGGGGCGCAGGCGCGGGTGCTCGGCCTGCTGACGCTGGAGCCGCTGCCGATGCGGCAGATCGCCCAGCGCCTGAAGTGCGAGCCGTCGAACATCACGGGGATCGTGGACCGCCTGGAGGGGCGCGGGCTCGTGGAGCGGCAGCCGTCGCCCGGGGACCGGCGGGTGAAGGTCGCCGCGCCCACCGAGGAGGGGAAGCGGGTGGCTCGCGGCCTGCGGGAGTCCCTCGACTTCGCGCGGGAGCCGCTGGCCGGGCTGTCCCGTGAGGAACGTACGGCGTTCCGGGACATGCTGCGCAGGATGCTCGGGATCGAGCCCACCGACGACTAGTCGGTCACGCGCAGGCGGTCACGTGCGGACGGTCACGTGCACCACCACAGGAACCGGTCGCACGTCTCCGACGGGCTCGGCTCCGCGGTCGGGGACGCCGTCGTCGGGCGCGGGGTCGTTGCGGGGCGGGACGTGGACGGAGTGTCCTGCGGCGAACTGGCCGCGGCCGTGGTGGAGTTGACCTGAGTGGCTTCGGCCGGGGCGGAGGACGCCACACCCTCCTGGGCCGACGCGGACGCGGACGCCGACGCGGACGGCACGGCGGAGGCGCGGGCCGAGGAGCGCGAGGCGGGCTCGGACTGCTGCGCGGACGCGGGGTCCGACGCGGCGGGCGACGCCTCGCCGGTACGGACGTCGGACGCGTCCTCGGACAGGTCGGGGGCCGCCTGCGCACCGGCTCCGCCGTCGCCGGGTCCCTCCGTGCCGAGCTCCGCGAGGCCCAGGCCGCCGGCCGCGAGCGCCAGGCCCGCCGTGGCGAGCAGGATGCGGCGTCTGCGACGGCGGTGCGGTCTGCGGGCACGGCGGCGGCCGCGGTCGCGACCGCGTGGGCCGCGGGCCGGTTCCCCCTCGTACGCCGTGTCGTCCTCCTCCGCCGCCGTCTCGTGCGCGGCGACGGTCTCGGCGTAGGCGCGCACGGCATCGGCGGGCGTGCCGCAGCCGGGGCAGGCCAGGGCGCCGTTGAGGTGTCTGCGACACGGGTGGCAGTAGTCCATGACGTAGGGAGGCTAGAGGCGGAAGAGTGACGGAAGTTGCTGGTGGTGTGAAGCTTCTGCACGGAACAGGGGGTTCCCGTTCACCGCTCGAAGACGTCCAGTCCGTGCACACCCATTGACACCCCCGCGGCCGCGTCCTTACTGTCACGCCAGCATTTCGAACGAGTGACGAAATATCGAACGGCACAGGGGGCAACTGCCTTGCGCATCACGGGAATCAGCACACACGTCGTCGGTACTCCGTGGCGGAATCTGACCTACGTCCAGGTGCACACCGACGAGGGAATCACGGGCGTCGGCGAGACCCGGATGCTGGGCCACACCGACGCGCTCATCGGGTACCTGAACGAGGCGAAGGCCAACCACATTCTCGGCTCGGATCCGTTCGCCGTCGAGGACCTGGTCAAGCGGATGAAGTACGGCGACTACGGGCGGGCCGGCGAGATCGTCATGTCCGGCATCGCCGTCATCGAGATGGCCTGTTGGGACATCAAGGGCAAGGCGCTCGGCGTGCCGGTCTGGCAGCTGCTCGGCGGCAAGGTGACCGACAGGGTCAAGGCGTACGCGAACGGCTGGTACACGACCGAGCGGACGCCGGAGGCGTACCACAAGGCCGCGCGCGGGGTGATGGAGCGCGGGTACAAGGCGCTCAAGATCGACCCGTTCGGCACCGGGCACTTCGAGCTGGACCACGAGCAGTCGCTGTACGCCGTCTCGCTGATCGAGGCCGTGCGCGACGCCATCGGCCCGGACGCGGAGCTGATGCTGGAGATGCACGGGCGGTTCTCCCCCGCCACGGCGATCCGGCTCGCCCGCGACCTGGCTCCGTTCAAGCCCGCGTGGCTGGAGGAGCCGGTGCCGCCGGAGAACCTGAAGGCGCTGGAGAAGGTCGCCGCGAAGGTGGACATGCCGGTCGCGACCGGTGAGCGGATCCACGACCGGATCGAGTTCCGCGAGCTGTTCGAGAGCCAGGCCGTGGACATCATCCAGCCGGACGTCGGCCACATCGGCGGCATCTGGGAGACGCGGAAGCTGGCGGCCACCGCGGAGACGCACTACATGCTCGTGGCCCCGCACAACGTCGGCGGCCCCGTGCTGACCGCGGCCTCGCTCCAAGTGGGCTTCACCTCGCCCAACTTCAAGATCCTGGAGCACTTCAACGACTTCGCCGACGCCGACATCAAGAAGGTCGTCAAGGGCGCTCCGCAGGTCGTGGACGGGTACTTCGAGCTGTCGCACGAGCCCGGCCTCGGCGTCGAGCTCGACGTGGACGCCGCCGCCGAGTTCCCGCAGCAGCAGGCCCGGTTCGACCTGTGGGCCGAGGGCTGGGAGAAGCGTGACCCGAAGGACGGCGCGAAGGGCGGCTCGAAGTGAGCAGCGCCGTCGTCGTCGAGGCACCGGGCACCCACCGGGTGGTCCCGCACGAGCCCGGCGAGCCCGGGCCCGGGGAGGCGCGGGTGCGGGTGCACGCCGTGGGGATCTGCGGCTCCGACCGCGAGCTGTACCAGGGCAACAGGCCCGAGGGGTACGTGCGTTACCCGCTCACCCCCGGCCACGAGTGGTCCGGCGTCGTGGACGCGGTCGGCGCCGGGGTGCCCGCGGCGCTGGTCGGCCGGAAGGTCGTCGGCGAGGGGTTCCGCAACTGTCAGGTGTGCGACCGGTGCCACGCCGGTGAGACGACGCTGTGCACCGCCGGGTACGAGGAGACGGGCTTCACGCAGCCGGGGGCCATGGCGGCCACGCTGGTGCTGCCGGCGCGGCTGCTCCACGTACTGCCCGACGATGCCGATCTGACGGCCGCGGCGCTGCTGGAGCCGGCCGCCTGCATCGCCGCCGCCGCGCTCAAGGCCAAGGCGCAGCCCGGGCAGCGGGTGGCCGTCGTCGGGACCGGGACGCTCGGGATGTTCGCCGTGCAGTTCCTCGCGGCGGGCTCCCCCGCGGAGCTGCTGGTGGTCGGGACCCGGGACGAACGGGCGGCGCTGTCACGACAGTTCGGGGCGAGTGACTTCCGGCTCCGGACCGAGGATCTGCCGGACGACTTCGACGTGGTGATCGAGACCGCCGGGTCGGCCTCCGCCGCCCGGACCGCGGCCTCGCTGCTGCGTCGGGGTGGGCGGCTGGTGCTCACCGGTCTTCCGGCGGCCGGGGCCGAGGGGCTCGACCCGACGGATCTGGTGGTGCGGCAGCTGGAGGTGCAGACCGTGTTCGGCGCGGCGCCCGACGCGTGGGCGCACGCGGTGCGGGTGTTCGGGGCGGGGTTGCTCGATCCGATGCCGCTCGTGACGCACGAGGTGCCGCTCGAACGCTTCGCCGAGGCCATCGAGTGGGTGGGGGCCGGGGATCAGAAGGTGGGGAAGGTTCTGTTGCGGCCCTAGGTCGTGTCCCTCTGCTCCCCGCAGGAGGGGAGCTGCGTGGCCGGCTTCCGGTCTCGTCGTGGCCGGCCGCGCCCACGCGGCGGAGCCGCATATCGGTACAGCCCGCGCCCCTGATGATCCGAACCTCGTTCGAAATGTCGAACCCTGTTGAACGTAAAGGAATGCGCGTGACCGACTCACCCCGCCTCCCCGGCGAACCCGCCCTCTCCGCCCTCGGGCTGAGCGCCCCCGCGCTCGACCCGGCGGACGCCTCGCCCCACACGTTTCCCGACGGCGGCACCTGGCGTGTCGAGATTCCTTCCGTCGAGGGGCCCGAGGCCGTCGGGACCGTCCTGAAGGAAGCCTCGCGGCTCGACGTGCCGATCCACCGGATCAGCCAGGGCAGCGGCGTCTGGATGCTGCGCGACGCCGAGATCCAGGAGATGGTCGAGGCGACCGCCGAGCGCGACATCGAGCTGTGCCTGTTCACCGGGCCGCGCGGCACCTGGGACACCGGCGCCTCCGTGCGCACCGACTCGCGCGGCGCCGGACTGCGCGCCCGGGGCCACGACGCCGTCGCCGGATGTGTCGAAGACGCCGTCCGGGCAACGGAGTTGGGCGTCAAGTGCCTGCTCGTCGCCGACGAGGGCGTGCTGTGGACGCTGCACCGGGCGCGGGTCCAGGGGATCATCCCCGCCGACACCACCCTCAAGGTCTCCGCGCTCGTCGGGCCCGTGAACCCGGCCTCGTACGCCGTGTACGAGCAGCTCGGCGCCGACTCGCTGAACGTGCCCTCGGACCTGACGCTGGCCCATCTCACGGAGATCCGGCGGGTGTCGGCGGCGCCGATGGACATGTATGTCGAGGCTCCGGACGACCTGGGCGGGTACGTCCGGATGTACGAGATCGCCGAACTGGTGCGCCGCGGCGCGCCGTTGTACCTGAAGTTCGGGCTCGCCAAGGCCCCCGCCATCTACCCGTACGGCGCCCACCTGCGGGACGTCACCCTCGACACCGCGCGCGAGCGGGTGCGCAGGGGCCGGCTCGCGCTCGACCTGCTGGAGCGGCACGGGGCGGACGGCGGAATGTCGCCGCTCGGCTCGCGGCTGCCCGGCGATCTCCGGCGCTTCGACACCAGTCAATAACGTTCCGGAAACACAACTTCACAGGCCACAACAGAGCCGCGCACAATCCGACACACCTCTACTCGGTCAATCCCCGCCCCGCGCAAGCGACTTCGCACCGCAGACCGAGCTCGCACACACACATCAAGGATGATGACCATGCGAAACCGCCGAGCCGCCGTCAGCGCGATAGCCGCGACCGCCACCCTCGCCCTCGCCCTCACGGCCTGCGGCCAGGACAGCGAGGGCGGCAGCAAGAGCGACAAGGGTGACGCCAAGGGGTCCACCGTCGGCATCGCGATGCCGACCAAGTCCTCCGAGCGCTGGATCGCGGACGGCAACAACGTTGTCAACTCGCTCAAGGCCAAGGGCTACAAGACCAAGCTGGCCTTCGGCGAGGACGACCCCGACCAGCAGGTCTCGCAGATCGAGAACATGATCACGCAGGGCGTCTCGGCACTGATCGTCGCGGCGATCGACAACAAGTCGCTGGGCAACGTCCTCCAGGAGGCCCACGACGCGGGCATCCCGGTGATCGCGTACGACCGCCTCATCCTGGGCTCCAAGAACGTCGACTACTACGCGACGTTCGACAACGAGAAGGTCGGCCAGCTACAGGCCACCTCCCTCGTCGAGAAGCTGGGTCTGACCAGCGGCAAGAAGGGCCCGTTCAACCTCGAGCTGTTCGCCGGCTCCAACGACGACAACAACACCAAGTACTTCTTCGGCGGCGCGATGAAGGTGCTCCAGCCCTACATCGACAAGAAGCAGCTCGTCGTCCGGTCCAAGCAGACCAAGATGAACCAGGTCACCACGCTGCGCTGGGACGGCGCCACGGCGCAGAAGCGCATGGACGACATCCTCACGTCGAAGTACTCCAGCGAGCGGGTCGACGCGGTGCTCTCGCCGTACGACGGCATCTCGATCGGCATCATCTCCGCCCTGAAGTCGGACGGTTACGGCACCAAGGCCAAGCCGCTGCCGGCCGTCTCCGGTCAGGACGCCGAGGTCGCCTCGGTCAAGTCGATCATCGCGGGCCAGCAGTACTCGACGGTCTACAAGGACACCCGTGAGCTCGCCAAGCGCGCGGTGACCATGGTCGACGACGTGCTGAAGGACAAGAAGCCGGAGACCAACGACGACAAGACGTACGACAACGGCGCCAAGGTCGTCCCGTCGTACCTCCTGCAGCCGGTCGCCGTCACCAAGGAGAACTACGAGAAGACCCTCATCGACGGTGGCTACTACACCAAGAAGGACCTGGGCCTGAAGTAGCCCGGACATTCCCCGACCGTCGACTAGTTGAAGGGCACAGCCATGGCGGGACCCGTCCTGGAAATGCGCTCGATCGTCAAGACCTTCCCGGGCGTCAAGGCGCTGTCGGACGTCTCCCTGAGCGTCCGCACGGGCGAGGTCCACGCCATCTGCGGGGAGAACGGCGCCGGAAAGTCCACCTTGATGAAGGTGCTCTCCGGCGTCCACCCGCACGGAAGTTATGAAGGGGAGATCCTCTTCGAGGGCAAGTCCTGCGAGTTCAAGGACATCAACGCCAGCGAGAAGCGCGGCATCGTCATCATCCACCAGGAGCTGGCCCTGGTCCCGTACCTGTCGATCGCCGAGAACATGTTCCTCGGCAACGAGCACGCCTCGCGCGGGCTCATCGACTGGCACGAGACCCTCGGGCACGCGACGCGTCAACTGCGCCGGGTGGGCCTGGACGAGAACCCCAACACCGCCGTCGCCGACATCGGTGTGGGCAAGCAGCAGCTCGTGGAGATCGCCAAGGCGCTCTCCAAGGAGGTGAAGCTGCTCATCCTGGACGAGCCGACCGCCGCGCTGAACGACGAGGACTCCGACAAACTCCTCGATCTCATCCTGGAGTTGAAGAACCAGGGCATCACCTCGATCATCATCTCCCACAAGCTCAACGAGATCCGCAAGGTCGCCGACTCGGTGACGATCCTCCGCGACGGGCGCACCGTCGAGACGCTCGATGTGAAGGCCCCCGAGACCACCGAGGACCGGATCATCTCCGGAATGGTCGGCCGCGACCTCGACAACCGTTTCCCCGACCGCACTCCGCACGAGCCGGAGGCCGGGGCGGCGCCCGCCCTGGAGATCCGCAACTGGACGGTGCACCACCCCATCGACCAGGAGCGCAAGGTCGTCGACGACGTGTCCCTGCACGTCCGCCGCGGTGAGATCGTCGGCATCGCGGGCCTGATGGGCGCGGGCCGCACCGAGCTGGCGATGAGCGTCTTCGGGCGCACCTACGGCAGGTACGCGGGCGGCACGGTCCTCAAGGACGGCCAGGAGATCCGGACGAGGACGGTCTCCGACGCGGTCGGCCACGGGATCGCGTACGCCACCGAGGACCGCAAGCACTACGGCCTCAACCTCATCGACACGATCAACCGCAACATCTCCCTCGCCGCTCTCGGCAAGGTCGCGAAGCGCGGCGTCGTCGACGAGCACGAGGAGCGGCAGGTCGCCGAGCAGTACCGCAAGTCGATGAACATCAAGGCCCCGACGGTCTTCGAACCGGCGGGCAAGCTGTCGGGCGGCAACCAGCAGAAGGTCGTCCTCAGCAAGTGGATCTTCGCGGGTCCCGAGGTGCTCATCCTCGACGAGCCGACCCGCGGTATCGACGTGGGCGCCAAGTACGAGATCTACACGGTCATCGACAAGCTCGCGGCCCAGGGCAAGGCGGTGGTCTTCATCTCCTCCGAACTGCCCGAGCTGCTCGGCATGTGCGACCGCATCTACACGATGGCCGCGGGCCGCCTGACCGGCGAGGTGCCGCGTGCCGAGGCGACGCAGGAATCGCTGATGCGCCTGATGACGAAGGACAAAGAGGTAGCGCGATGAGTACGGACGTGACGAAGACCCCGGCGGCGGCGCCGCCGGGCAAGGGCGGGAGCACCGGCACGGAGGGCGGCCTGCTCGGGCTCGTCGTCGACGGCCTGCGCCGCAACATGCGCCAGTACGGCATGCTGATCGCGCTCGGCCTGCTCATCGCGGTGTTCGCCGTGTGGACCGACGGCACCCTGATCACCCCGCACAACGTCTCCAACCTGGTGCTCCAGAACGCCTACGTGCTGATCCTCGCGATCGGCATGATGCTGGTGATCATCGCGGGCCACATCGACCTGTCCGTCGGCTCGCTGACGGCGTTCGTCGGGTCGACCGCGGCCGTGCTCATGGTCAACAACGACGTCTCCTGGCCGATCGCCCTGATCGTGTGCCTGGTGATGGGCGGCGCGGCCGGTGCCATCCAGGGCTGGCTGATCGCGTACGGCGGCATACCGTCGTTCATCGTGACCCTGGCCGGCATGCTGGTGTGGCGCGGACTCACGGAGATCCTGCTCAAGGGGCAGACACTCGGCCCGTTCCCGTCGAGCATCGGTGACCTGGGCAACGGCTTCCTGCCGGAGGTCGGCCCGAACACCAACTACCACAACCTGACGCTGCTCTTCGGCGTGCTGCTCGCCGTCGCGGTGGGCTGGCAGGAGGTGCGCGACCGGCGCAGGCAGCGGGAGTTCTCCCTCGATGTGGTCCCCCGCAACCTGTTCATCCTGAAGCTGATCGCGATCATCGCGGCGATCGCCGTCGTCACGCTGCTGCTCGCCAGCTACAAGGGCGTGCCGATCGTGCTGCTGATCCTCGGCGTGCTGGTCGTCGGCTATGGCTATCTGATGCGCAACTCCGTCTTCGGCCGCCACATCTACGCCATCGGCGGCAACCTGCCGGCGGCCAAGCTGTCCGGTGTGAAGGACAAGAAGGTCACGTTCTACGTCTTCCTGAACATGGGCGTGCTCGCGGCCCTGGCCGGTCTGGTGGTCGCGGCCCGGCTGGACGCGGCCTCGCCGAAGGCGGGTCTGAACTTCGAACTCGAGGCGATCGCCGCGTCGTTCATCGGCGGCGCGTCCATGAGCGGCGGTGTCGGCACCGTGCTCGGCGCGATCATCGGTGGTCTCGTCCTCGGCGTGCTGAACAACGGCATGAACCTGCTGGGCGTCGGCTCCGACTGGCAGTCGGTGATCAAGGGCCTGGCCCTGCTCGCCGCGGTCGGCTTCGACGTCTGGAACAAGCGCAGGGGTGGGCGCTAGCACCTCCCGGCACCCATTCGCACGAAACGCACCTCCGGCCCACGGGCGCGCTCCCGTGGGCCGGCACCCTCACCGCACCTTCGTCGACTGGAGAGCCGCTTCATGAGTACGAGCAGACGTGCCGTCCTGGCCGGGGCCGCCGCCGCGGGCATCGCGATGACAGCAGCGGGAACCGCTTCCGCGCACGGCCGCAAGGCCCCCACCAAGGAGCTCTTCGGCAAGCTCGCCGACGGGACGAAGATCTACCGCTGGAGCCTGGAGAACGGCGGGACCCGCCTCAAGGTCCTCTCCTACGGCGGCATCGTGCAGTCCCTGGAGATCCCCGACCGCCGCGGCCGGTACACGAACGTCTCCCTCGGCTACGACGACATCGCGTCGTACGTCGCGGGCACGACCTTCTTCGGCGCCACCATCGGCCGCTACGGAAACCGCATCGCCCGGGGGAAGTTCACCCTCGACGGCAAGGCGTACCAGCTGTCCGTCAACGACGGCGAGAACTCGCTGCACGGCGGCGCCAAGGGCTTCAACACCCGGGTCTTCGACGTGGAGGGCTTCACGTCCGGCCCGGACGTCGGCCTGCACCTGTACTACACCTCGGTCGACGGCGAGATGGGCTACCCCGGCACGCTGAAGACCAAGGTCACCTTCACCCTCACCTCGTCCGGCGACTGGCGGATCGACTACACGGCTACGACCGACAGGGCCACGGTCGTGAACCTCACGAACCACACCTACTACAACCTGGCGGGCGAGGGCAGCGGCTCGATCCACGACCACGAGCTGACCATCGCCGCCGCCCGCTACACGCCCACCGACGCGGGCCTCATCCCGACCGGGGAGCTGGCGAAGGTCGCGGGCACCCCCTTCGACTTCCAGCGCGGAAAGCTCATCGGCAAGGACATCCGCGCCGGGCACGCCCAACTGGTCACCGCCAAGGGCTTCGACCACAACTTCGTCCTCGACAAGGGCGTCACGTCCGGGCCGCAGCACGTCGTCACGCTGCGCGACCCGGGCTCGGGCCGCACCCTGAAGATCGCCACCGACCAGCCGGGCCTGCAGTTCTACTCGGGCAACTTCCTCGACGGCACCCTCGTCGGCCCGTCCGGGCACACCTACCGGCAGGGCGACGGCCTGTGCCTGGAGACCCAGCACTTCCCGGACTCGCCGAACCAGCCGTCGTTCCCGTCGACCACGCTGCGCCCCGGTGAGACGTACCGGACGACGACCGTGCACTCGTTCAGCGCCTCCTGAGCAACTGCCGTTGAACAATGCCCCGCCCGTATCCGTAACTCCCGACAACACGGATACGGGCGGAGGCAGTTGATGAGCGCGAGCGTCGTTTCGCTGTTCCAGGGCAGCACGGCCCACTCCCCTTCCTACGGCCAGCTCACGCGGGCCGGGGCGGCCGCGGGGGCCGGCGGGGCGGTCACCGACTTCTGCATCCCCTGCAACCCGTACTTCCCGACGCCGCCGATGCTGGACGCGCTGCGCGGGCGGCTGCACGAGATCCTGACGTACTACCCGAGCGACGCGGCGACGATCACCGCCGAGCTGTGCCAGGTCCTCGGCCTCAACCCGCAGACGGTCGCGATGGGCAACGGCTCCACCGAACTCATCACGTGGATCGACCACTTGCTCGTACGGGAATCACTGGCCGTCCCCGTGCCGACCTTCGGCCGGTGGACCGACCAGCCGATGGAGACGGGCAAGCGAGTCGACATGTTCCCGCTGCGGGAGCGCGACGGATTCGCCCTGGACCCGGCGGCGTACGCCGAGTTCATCCACGCGCGGGGATCGCGGGTCGCGGTGATCTGCAACCCCAACAACCCCGACGGCGGCATGCTCCCCCGCCGCTCGCTGCTCACCCTCATCGACGAACTGCGCCACCTGGACCTGATCGTGGTCGACGAGTCGTTCCTGGACTTCGCGGAGTGGGAGGGCGGCCAGGACCCGAGCCTCGTACAGGAAGGGGTGCTCCGGCCGAACGTCATCGTGCTGCGCAGCCTCGGCAAGAACTTCGGACTGCACGGCATCCGCTTCGGCTATCTGGTGGCCAACCCCGGCCTCGCGGGCCGGGTCCGCGCGGCCCTCCCCAAGTGGAACCTGAACTCCTTCGCGGAGACCGTGGTGTTCATGCTGCGCCATCACCGCCAGGAGTACGCCGACAGCATCCGACAGGTGTGCCGCGACCGCCAGGACATGCGCTGGCACCTGTCCCGGCTGCCCGGCCTCACCGTGTACCCGTCGCAGGGAAACTTCCTGTACGTGCGTCTGCCGGACGGGATCGACGGGGCCGGGCTGCGCGACCAGCTCCTGCACCAGCACGGGGTGCTGGTCCGCGAGTGCGGCAACAAGATCGGATCCTCCAGCGGCTTCCTGCGCCTCGTGGTGCGCCCGCAGACCGACGTCATGCGCCTGGTGTCCGGTCTGGAGGGCGTCCTCCTGGGGGGCGGGAGGGGAGCCGTCGTGCCCGAGCTGGTCGGAGGGACCGCCTACAGCTCGGGCACGGCGGCGGTGGACCGGCTGGTGACCCCCGTCGGGCCGTGACCCCGCTCAGAGCTCAGGGGTTGTGCCAGGCCGCCGGGTCCTCGGCCAGCTGGCGGACCGGGTCCGGGAGCCGGTCGTGGGCGAGGTCGGCGAGCGTGACGCCTTCGAGGATCTTGCGGACGTTGGCGCGCAGGGCCACCCACAGCGGGAGCAGCGGTTCGGCGGCGCCGGTGTAGGCGAGGGCGCTGGGCCGCTCGCCGCGCACGGAGACGATGGGGCCCTCGACGGCGCGGACGACGTCGGCGACGGTGATCGTGTCGGCGGCGCGGGCCAGCAGGTAGCCGCCGTTGCCGCCGCGGCGGCTGACGACGATGCCGCCGCGCCGCAGGTCGCTGAGGATGCCCTCCAGGAACTTGTGCGGGATGTCCTGGGCCGCGGAGACGGTCTCCGCCTTGACCGGTTCGTCGCAGGCGCGGACGGCCAGTTCCAGGCTCGCGCGCACGGCGTAGTCGGCTCGGGCTGAAATCCTCATGCAGTCATTGTCGGGGACGGTTCGCGTTCCTCGGTCCGGGTGTCGTCGGCGTCCGTCTTCTCGGGCCGCGGGGCCTTACGGGTGCGCAGGGTCACCGTGACCCCCACGGCCGCGACCGCCACGCAGACCAGGACCAGCGGCATGCCCGAGACGCCCCACATGGCGAGACCCGAGCCGGTCAGCAGCACGATCAGGGCCCAGCGCAGCGCGGCGCCCGAGACGCGGGTGGAGAGCAGGGCCCCGGCCACGACGCCCGGTATCGCGCCGATCAGCAGGGTGCCGGCGAGGCCGAGGGAGACGTCGCCGACGAGGAAGTGGCCGAGGGCGGCGGCGCCGACCAGCGGGACGGCCTGCACCAGGTCGGTGCCGACCAGGTGGTTCGCCTTGAGCCGGGGGTGGGCGAGCATCAGCATGACGATGATCAGGGAGCCGGAGCCGACCGAGGTCATCCCCACCACGACACCGCCGACGAGCCCGATCAGCAGAGTGGCGACCGGCCTGACCCGCACGTCGGCGTCCTCGGCGGTGTCGGAGCCGAGGCCGCGGCGCCGGTCGAGGCACATCCGGGCGACCATGCCGATGACGGCGAGCAGCAGGGCGCCGCCGATGACGTACTTCACCCGCGTCTGGAGCGTCTCGCCGTCGCCGAGCGCCTGGAGGAGCAGGGCTCCGCCGAAGGCGGCGGGCAGGGCGGTGGGCAGCAGCCAGCGGACGATGTCCCAGCGGATCGTGCCCGCTCTGTGGTGCACGGCGGCGCCGAAGGGCTTCATGAACAGGGACGTCGCCAGGTCGCTGCCGATGGCGGCGGTGGGGTTGACCCCGAAGAACATGACCATGATCGGGGTCATCAGGGCGCCCCCGCCCATACCGGTGAGGCCCACCGCGAGCCCGACCAGGGCCCCGGCGACGACGATCGTCCACGAGAAGTCCATGGCCGCCACTATGCACACCTTCCCTAGGGGAAAGGTATGAAAGGCCGATGGATCTCAGCAGGCGGACGGGCATGAGGGTGCGGGTCACGGCGCTTCCCCGCCGTGACCCGCGCCCCGCCCCCGTTCCCCCGTCACCCCGTGATCAATTGGTGACGATCAGCCGGTGAAGCCGGACACGCCCTGAGGCGTGCCCCATCCGGTCGGCCCGTCGTAACCGGTCGTCGCGGTGCACAGGTAACTGCCGGAGCAGCTGCCGTTGTTGCCGGACGTCACGTCGTTCAGGGCGGAGGTCCCGGCCACGGTGTACGGGAACTTCGCCGGGTACGAGCCGGACGACGGGGTGCCGCCGAGCGCGTAGACCGCCGCGATGATCGGCGAGGAGGCGCTGGTGCCGCCGAAGGTGTACCAGCCCGCCGTGATGCCGTACGAGTCGTAGACGGAGACGCCGGTGGCCGGGTCGGCGACCGCCGCGACGTCCGCGATCGTCCGCTTCGCGCAGCCGGTGTCGGTCTGCCAGGTGGGCTTGGTGTCGTACGCGGAGCAGCCCGAGCCGGTGCCCTCGGTGCTGCTGGTCCGCCACACGGATTCGGTCCACCCGCGGGTGGTGGAGGTGGCCTTGGTGAGGGCGGTGCCGCCGACGGCGGTGACGTAGCGGGAGGCCGCCGGGTACTCGGCGCCGTAGCCCTCGTCGCCCGCGCTGACGGTGATGGCGACGCCCGGGTGGTTGAAGTACGAGGAGTCGTAGGAGCTGTCCGAGGACGACTCGGAGCCGCCGTAGCTGTTGGAGACGTACTTGGCGCCGAGGGTGACGGCCCGGTTCACGGCGGTGCCGAGGTTGGCCATCGTCGCGGACTTGGCCTCCACGAGCAGGATGCTGCACTTCGGGCAGACCGCGCTCGCCATGTCGAGGTCGAGGGAGATCTCCTCGGCCCAGCCGCTGTCGGCTCTCGGCAGCGAGGTCGTGGAGCCGGTCTGGCTGACCTTCTTGAAGCAGCCGTTGGCCGTGGTGCAGGCCGAAAGGCCGTAGTTGGAGCGGTACTTGGCGAGGTCCGCCTCGGCGTTCGGGTCGTCGTAGGCGTCGACGACGGCGATCGTCTCACCGGTGCCGTTGGCCGCGGCCGCCGAGGTCAGCCCGTACGCGGCCTGGAGGTCGGCGGGGCCGTACCCGGAGGGGGTGGACGCGTCGGCCGCGTCCGGGGCGGCGTGCCCGGCCTTGGCGCGCTGGAGTGCGTACGCGGTGGTGCCGCCGGTCACGCGCTTGGCGCCGCAGGCCATCTCGCCGGCCTTGGCGGGCGCGGAGCAGGCCCGCTTCCAGGTCACGTGCGGGGTGGGCGAGGTGGCGGCGTCTGCCTGGGCGGCCGTGCCGAGCCCGGCGAACACGAGGGCCGCGACGCCGACGATGCCGGCGCCTGTGCGGCGACGACCGCGGTGCCGTCTTGGGGGGATGGAGTCACGCAACGTACAGCCTCCTGAGAAGGGTGGACAGGGGCAGTGCGGGTGTCATGGCCGCCGATGCGCTGTCCTCGGCGGCTGCGCACGATCATCTGCTTGGCGCGTGCACCTCAACAGGGTGGTGAGTGAATCCAGACCTCCGCTTTGCGCAATCCGGTCGGTTCGACGAGCAGTAGATGGGCGGTAGTTGACCTGGCTCACAGGCGGCACACTGGTTCACGGCAACCCGACAGCATCTCGACAGAACCCGGACAGTGGAGACCCCCGCCCCGTGACCCGCACGACTCCCCCGCGCCCCCTCGACCCGGAGGCGCTCTTCCCCGGTATCGAGGCGCACCGGCGCACCTGTACGCGCCTGCATCCGCGGCCGGGAACGCCGACGGTCGCGGAGAGTTCGGTGGGCGGCCCGCTGCTGTGGCCGGCCGGCGAGCCCTGGCCGGTGTGCACGGCGCCGCACCGCAAGGGGCGGGGGTACCTGCTGGCGGACGTACGCGCCGGTGACGGCGCGCGGCGCGGCAAGCACGCGCCCTGGATCGCCGACGAGGACCCGGTCCCGCTGCTGGCCGCGGCACAGCTGTACGCCCGCGACGTACCGGATCTGCCCGCGGGCCCGGACGGCTGCGATCTGCTTCAGGTGCTGTGGTGTCCGTTCGAGGCGCACGGCCCGGACCGGACCGTCGAGGTCGTCCTGCGGTGGCGGCGCGCGGCGGACGTCGTCGATCCGCTGCCGGGCGACGGCCTGCCGGCGCCCGAGGTCGTGGGCCGCGAGGCGTGCGTCCCCCGGCCGTGCGTGCTCGACCCCGAGCGGATCGTGGAGTACGAGTACGCGGACCTGCTGCCTCGCAAGCTCCGCAAGGCCGTCCACGCCTGGGAGGACTCGCAGACGGGGCGGGAGGAGGCGTGGGCGGAGGGCGAGCCCGACTACCGCGACTTCGCCTCCTACGAGGAGTATCAGGCGGCCGCGGCGGCCTACCCCGAACAGCCCGAGATCCTCTCCTACTGGCACCACCTGTCCATCGCCCCGGGCTGGAAGGTCGGCGGCTACGCCTCGTGGCATCTCACCGACCCGGCCCGCGTCGACTGCGGCTCCTGCGGTACGCCGATGCGGCCGCTGCTCACGGTCGACGCCGGGGAGTGGGACGGCATCACCACCTGGGTGCCTCACGAGGACCGGGAGTCGATCGGCGTCCCGGGCGCCGCCACCCCGACCGGGGTGCACCTGGGCCGCGACGAGATGCGCGTCTTCACCTGCCCCGCGAACCCTGCGCATCCGCACCGGCTCAGCTTCCAGTAACGTCCACCGCATGACCGCGCTCGACGACCTGACCCGGTTGTGCCCGCCGCCCGCCGATACGCCTCCGACGACCGACTGGCCCGCGACGGAGGCCGCGCTCGGCGTACACCTCCCCGCCGATTACAAGTGGCTCTGCGACACGTACGGGCCGGGCTCGTTCGGCGACTTCATCGACGTGCGGCATCCGCTCGGCAGTACCGAATGGCTCTCGCTGACCGGGCCCATGGCCGACACCGTCGGCCGCCGGTTGCTGGAGGCCCGGGAGAACGGCCGGCCCGTACCACACGATCCGCACAGCCTGTTCGCCCTTGGTGTGACCAACACCCACCACCTGCTCTGGGTCACCGAGCCGCGCGACGAGCCTGACCGGTGGCGCGTCGCGGTGAGCGAGCGTGACGGTCCTGGGTGGTTCACCTTCGAGGAGGGCAGCGGCCTGGTCGCCTCCCTGACCGCCGTGCTCAGCGGCCGCATCCGGGTACCGCTGTTCCCCGAAGGCCTGCCGACCGGTCCCTCCTTCGCACCGTCCACCGCACCGCGCCCCGGCGGGCAGCAGGACACGAACGCCATCCACGCCTGGGCCCGTGCGCACGGCTACGTCGTGCACAACCGGGGCCGTGTACCGGCAAGCGTCCGCGAGGCCTATGAGCCGGCACGTTCCAAGGACTGACAACAGGGCGGCCGGAGAGACCTCCGGCCGCACCCGTCGGCGGCTCAGCCGAGCCGGATCACGTTCCACGACAGCGGCTCGAGCCCTGCCTTCAGCACCCCGTCCGCCAGGACCGTCCCCGTCGCCGCGTGCGGTGCCACCCGCTCCGGGTCGGCGAGCGTGTTGCGGGCGTCCGGGTCGGCGTCGGACAGGACCGAGTGCTCGACGACCGACGTCAGGTCAAGGCCGTTCAGGGCGACTTCGAGGGGCAGCGGCTCGGTCTGGCTGCGGTTGACGGCGAAGACGGTGACTGTGCCGTCCTCGGCGCGGACCGCCGTCGCGTGCAGGAGGTCGGCCGTGCCGTGGCGCTTCGTCTCGTACGTCGGCGAGGCGACCCGTACGTCGAGGACCTCGCCGCGACCGTACTTGGCGGCCTGCGCGAACGGGAAGAACGTCGTCTGGCGCCAGGCCGCGCCGCCGGGCTCGGTCATGATCGGCGCGATGACGTTGACCAGCTGGGCGAGGCAGGCGACCGTGACGCGGTCCGCGTGCCGCAGCAGCGCGATGAGCAGCGAGCCGAAGACGACGGCGTCGGTGACCGAGTAGACGTCTTCCAGGAGGCGGGGGGCCTCCGGCCAGTCGAGGGCGGAGACCTGGGCCTCCGTCCGCGACATGTACCAGACGTTCCACTCGTCGAAGGAGAGGTTGATCTTCTTCTTCGACTTGAGACGGGCGCCCACGTGGTCGCAGGTCGCGACGACGTTCTCGATGAACGACTCCATGTCCACCGCCGAGGCGAGGAACGAGTCGCGGTCGCCGTCGTGCTCCTCGTAGTAGGCGTGGAGGGAGATGTAGTCGACCAGGTCGTACGTCTCCTGGAGGACCGTCGCCTCCCACTCGGCGAACGTGTCCATGCTCTGGCCGGAGGAGCCGCACGCGACGAGCTCCACGTCCTTGTCGATCTGGCGCATGGCGCGGGCCGTCTCGGCGGCGATCCGGCCGTACTCCTCGGCCGTCTTGTGGCCGGTCTGCCAGGGACCGTCCATCTCGTTGCCCAGGCACCACAGGCGGATGCCGAAGGGGTCCTTGTCGCCGTGCTCGACGCGCAGGTCCGAAAGGGCCGTGCCCTGCGGGTGGTTGGCGTACTCCTGGAGCTCGATGGCCTCGGCGACGCCGCGCGTGCCCAGGTTGACCGCCATCATCGGCTCGGCCTGCGGGCCGACCTTCTTCAGGAACGCGATGTACTCGGAGAGGCCGAAGCGGTTCGACTCCGTGGTGCGCCAGGCCAGGTCGAGGCGGCGCGGCCGGTCCTCGACGGGGCCGACCGAGTCCTCCCACTTGTAGCCGGAGACGAAGTTGCCGCCTGGGTAGCGGATGGCCGTGACGCCCAACTCCCGTACGAGGTCCAGGACATCGGTGCGCAGGCCCGCCTCGTCCGCGCTCGGGTGGCCGGGCTCGAAGATGCCGGTGTAGACGCAGCGGCCGAGGTGCTCGACGAACGAGCCGAACAGGCGCGGGTCGACCGTGCCGACCGTGAAGGCGGGGTCCAGGGTGAAGCGGGCGGTACTCAATGCTTTCCTCTCGTGTCGTTCAGCACGGGCCAGCCGTTCGCGGCCCAACTGAGGTCGTTCAGGCCGAGCTTGGGAGTGCCGGAGTCCTCGGCGTCGTAGTAGTGGTAGGCGAGGACGTCCCGGCCCTTGTCGCGGAACACGGACTCACCGCCGGTGCCGATGAACCGGCCGTGCCCGGCGAGGAGGAGCGTGCCGCCGCCGTCCAGCATCGGCGTGCCGTCCCGGTCGACGTACGGGCCGGTGACGGACGTCGAGCGGCCGACCCGGATCTTGTACGTGGAGTTCACGCCGGAGCAGCAGGCGTCGTACGAGGCCATCAAGTAGTAGTAGCGGCCGTGCTTGACCACCGACGGGCCCTCGACCGCGTACGGGGCGTCGGGGCGGGTGGCCAGGTGGTGGACCGTCGCGCCCGGGACCGCCTTGCCGGTACGGGGGTTGAGCTCGACCATGCGGATGCCGGTCCAGTACGAGCCGAAGGACATCCACAGCTTCCCGCCGGCCCGCACGATCGCCGGGTCGATGGCGTTCCAGGTGTCCGTCGTCTCCGAGGCGAACACCTTGCCGTGGTCGGTCCAGGTGCCGGGGAGGCCGGTGCGGGACGTGGCGACGCCGATCGCGGAGTGGTTCGTGCCCCAGGACGAGACCGCGTAGTAGAGCCAGTACGTGCCGTCGCGGTACGAGATGTCCGGGGCCCACGGATCACCCGTGTCGTTGTACTCGTACCACCAGCTCGGCGGCTCGGCGAAGGCGTTGCCCTCGTCCGTCCAGTTCACCCGGTCCTTCGAGAGGCGGGCGCCGATCACGCCGCCCGTCGAGTACGCGACGTACCGCCCGTCCCTCAGCTTGATGACGGTCGGATCGTGGATGATCTGCTGGCCGGTGATCGGCTGCGGGTCCGGGTAACTCTGCGCCGCCTGGGCCGTGTTGGGGAGGACGGCGAGGAAACCGGCCGCCGCCGCGGCGGCCAGCGCTCTTCGTGCGGTCACTGGCCCGCCAATCCCGTGTGGGCGACGCCCGCCACGATCTGCCGCTGGAAGAAGACGAAGACGACGATCAGGGGCAGGCCCGCCATCAGGCCGCCGGCCATGAGCTGGGCCCACTGGATGCCGTAGGAGTTCATGACGGTCGCGATGCCGTTCGGCATGGTCATCAGGTCGGGGTTGTTGGTGACCATGTACGGCCACAGGAAGTTGTTCCACGAGCTGATGAAGGTGAAGATGCCGACCGCCGCGAGCGAGGGGCGGGACAGCGGCAGGATGATCGTGAAGAAGACGCGCCAACGGCCCGCGCCGTCGATGAAGGCGGCCTCCTCCAGCTCGCGCGGGATGCCCTGGAAGAACTTGTAGAGGATGTAGACCATGGCGGCCGGGGCGCACTGCGGCAGGATCATGCCCCAGTAGGTGTCGACCATCCCCATCTGCTGGACCGTGGTGAACAGGGGGACGCCGAGGACGGCCGGGGAGATCATCAGGCCCGCCATCACCACGCCCATCAGCACCGACTTGCCCCGGAACTCGGTGCGGGCGAAGCCGTATCCGGCGAGGGCGGCGACGATGAGGACGATGGCGGTCACCATGACCGACACGACCAGGGAGTTGACGAACCAGTTCGACACGTTGCCGGTCTGCCACAGGGCCTTCCACGCCTGGCCCGTCCACACCTTCGGCAGCCAGTGCGGCGGGATCTCGGCCGCCTCCGCCTCGGACTTGAGCGAGGTGAACAGGGCCGCGGCGATCGGTGCCACGAAGACGGCGGAGACGGCGACGCCGAGGAGGGTCAGGACGATCTGGCTGGGCGTCCACGGCTTGCGGGACTTCAGGCGGACCTGGGTGGTGCTCATCGGGTGCCCTCCTCACGGTTGCGCAGCAGCACCATCCGCCCGAGGGCGACGGCCGCGATGATCACGAAGAAGATGATGGACATCGCGGAGGCGTAGCCCACGCGGTAGCTGGTGAAGCCCTGTTCGAGGGTGTACTGCACGAAGGAGCGGGTGGAGAGTTCCGGCCCCGGGCTGAAGTCCATCATCACGACGGCCTGGTCGAAGAGCTGCAGGGAGGCCAGGATCTGGAGCGCGATGACGAGGCCCGTGATGTTGCGGAGCATGGGCAGCGTGATGTGGACCATGCGGTGCCAGGCGTTCGCGCCGTCCAGCTTGGCGGCCTCGTAGAGGTGGACGGGAATGCCCTGCAGCGCCGCGAGGTAGAGCAGGAAGGCGAAGCCGACCGTCCACCACAGCGTCTCGATGACGATGGCGAGCATCGCGTACGACTTGTCGGTCAGCCATGGTGTGGTGAGCCCGAAGGTCTCGTTGAACAGGCCGATGCCCTGGGTGAACAGCCACTGCCACAGGTTGGCGGCGACCGTCGACGGCAGCAGGAACGGGACGAAGAAGCAGAGTCGCCACAGCCACTTCCCGCGCTCGATGTGGTGCGCGAGCATCGCGAGGAAGAAGGCGAGGACCGTGATGCACGGGACGACGAGGAGCGTGAAGTACGCGCTGTGTCCGAGCGCGTCCCACATCGCCGCGTCGCCCAGCGCCTCGCGGTAGTTGTCGAGGCCGACGAAGCTCGCGCTCTCGCCGGAGATGTTGGCGTCGGTGAAGCTGAGGTAGATGCCGCGCACCAGCGGCCAGATCACGAACAGGACGAAGAGCAGCAGGAACGGGGCGATGAACCAGCCCCCGTGCTGGAAGCCCTGCTTGCGGCGGACGGTCGCCGTCGCGGTCGCGCTCCTGGCCCGCGACGGCGGGACGACGGTCGTCTCTGCGCTGGTCGTCGTCATGCGACCGCACCTCCCTGCGCGGCAGTCGTGCCGTCCATCGGGTTCTTCGAGGCGAGGAGCTTGACCAGCTCCTTCTTCATGCGCTCCGCCACCGCGGCGGGCTTGGCCGAGCCCATCGTCGAGGAGACGACCATCGGGCCGAGGTCCTGGGCGAGGACACCGGTGGAGCCCGCGAACCACACCTTCGGCTCGGTGGCCTGGTGGTCCATGGCGCTCACGTACTCGTTCTGCGGGGTGAGCTTCTTGTACGCGGCCGTGGACAGCGTCGGCGTGTAGGCGGGGATGTGGCCGCCGGCCGCCCACTGCTGGGCGTGGGTGACGACGTAGGCGGCGAGTTCGTGCGCGGCCTCGTTGGTGGCGCCGCCGCGGCCCGCCTGGTGCGGCAGGACGAAGGAGTGCGACTCGGCGTGGGTGGCCTTCCTGCCGAAGACGGGCGGCAGCGGTGTCGCGCCGTAGTCGAGCTTGGCGCCGGAGAAGACGGGCACCGACCAGTTGCCCTCCCAGGTGAAGGGGGCTCCGTTGATGAACTGTTCGCCGGTCGGGGCGCCCGGGATGACGTAGCCGTCGGTGACGTGTTGCCGGAGGAACTCCAGGACCTGGGTGGCCTTGTCGGCGTCGAAGAGGACCTCGGTGTCGGTGTCGTTGAACCACTGGCCGCCGAGCTGGGTGTAGAAGGCGACGAAGAACCACCACTGGAAGTTCTGGTCGTTGGTCCACAGGCCGATGGTCTGCAGGCCCTTCTTCTGGACCTTCTTGGCCTTCTTCAGGACGTCGAACCACGCGTCGGTGGAGCTGACGTCGATCATCCGGCCGTCGTCGCCGAGCAGGTCCGCCTTCTTCAGTACGTCCCTGCGGTAGAAGCAGAGTTGTACGTGGATGTCGAGCGGCAGGGCGTAGAGCTTGCCGTCGATCACGCCGCGGTTCCACAGCGCCGGGTTGTAGTCCTCTTTGCGCACGCCGTACTTGGCGAGCAACTGCTGGTCCCAGGGGTCCAGGAGGCGGCCCGGCGAGAAGCCCGCGACCCGGCCCAGGTGCATGACGCCGAGTTCGGGGGCGCGGTCGCCCGCGGCGGCCATCGCGAGCTTCGTGTAGAAGGGGTTGCCCCACTGGAGCGTGGAGTCCTTCACCGCGATGTCCGGGTGCTCCTTCCGGAAGGAGTCCAGCATCGCGATCATGTTGGCGCCGTCGCCGCCGCTGAAGAGGTTCCAGTAGCGCACGCGGGTGTCGGCTCCGGAGGCGAGGGCGTCGGCCCCGGTCCCGAGCGCCGCGAAGGCGGCGCTGCCGGCGACGGTCAACCCGCCCAGTCCGGCGAGGAGTTGCCTGCGGTTCAGGCCAGGTCGTCCCATGCCCTGCCCTTACTGTTCGAAGGTGATCGTTCGAGATTTCGGCTGCTGCCCGTAACTTCGAACGGGACCGTATGGTTGAAGCGCTTCGACCGTCAATGGGTTGGACAGCGGAAAGTTTCGGCCTGGCAAGGCGAAAGCCGCGGACGCGTCCGCTCAGTCGATGAGCGGACGCGTCCGCGGCTTGTCCGTACGTGCTCGCGCCCCTTACGGGGCTTACCCGAAGGCGGGTTGCGGCAGACCCTGGCCCGCTTCGGGCAGCACCAGCAGCGATCCCGCCAGCGGGGCCGGCCGGTCAAGGCCCACCCGCGCCGACGTCACGTAGAGATCGCGCAGGCCGGGCCCGCCGAAGGCGCAGGCCGTGGGGCGTCGCACCGGCAGCGGGACGACACGGTCGAGCGTGCCGGACGGGGTGTAACGGCGCAGGCCCGCGCCGTCCCACAGGGCCACCCACACGCAGCCGTCGGCGTCGACGGTGAGACCGTCCGGGTGGCCGGCGCCCTTCTCGACGGTCGCCAACTCCCTTCTGTTGGTGACCTGTTGCCCCGCCACGTCGAACACGTCGATGCGGTTGGTGGCCGTGTCGACGTAGTACATGAGCGTGCCGTCGGGGCTCCAGCCGGTGCCGTTGGAGATCGTGACATCGTCGAGGACCTCGGCCGCCGCGCCGTCGGGGGCGAGGCGGATCAGGTTGCCGCCGCCGGGCGTCTCGTCGTACGCCATCGAGCCCGCCCACAGGGCGCCGTCGGGTGCGACCGCCGCGTCGTTCCCGCGGCGCCCGGGGACCGGGTCGCGGTGCAGCCAGGCGAAGGCGCCGTCAGGGCCGTAACCGCCTATGCCGTCACGGAGGTTGACGACGAGACCGCCGTCCTTCCGGGGCTTGGCGGCGCCCACGTGCTGCTCGGTCGCCAGGACCGTGCGGCGGCCGCCGCCGGGCTCGTACGTGTGGACGCGCGAGCCGAGGATGTCGACCCAGATCAGGCGCCGGGCCGCCGGGTCCCAGGTGGGGCCCTCGCCGAGTTCGGCGGTCTCCCGCACCGCCACCTCGACGCTCACGGCGCCCCCCGGTGCCCGAGGCGCTCCGACAGGTCGGCCGCGCCCTTCGCGGCGAGCTGCGCCAGCTCCTCCTCGCGGGCGTCCGTCCAGCGGATCATCGGTACGGAGATGGAGAGGGCGGCGACGACCCGGTTGGTGCGGTCGCGCACGGGCGCGGCGACGCAGGAGACGTCCGGGTTGGACTCGCGGCTCTCGACGGCGACGCCCCGCTCGCGGATCGTGTGCAGGGCCTCGCGCAGGGCGGCCGGGTCGGTGATCGAGTTCTCGGTCATGCCCGTGAGCGTGACGCCGTCCGGGATGCGGGCGGTCAGTTCGGGCTCGGGCAGCGACGCGAGGAGCATCTTGCCGACCGAGGTGCAGTGGGCGGGCAGACGGCGGCCCGCGGCGGAGACCATGCGCACCGCGTGCGTGGAGTCGACCTTGGCGATGTAGATGACATCGGTGCCTTCGAGGATCGCGACGTGTACCGTCTCGTCGCAGGTCTCGGCGACCGTGCGGGCGACCTGCTGGCCCTCGGCGGCGAGGTCGAGCTGTTCCGCGTACCGGCTGCCGAGCTGGTAGGGGCGCACCCCGAGGCGGTAGCGGCCCGGCTGGCCGGGGACCTGCACGATGTACGAGCGGGCGGCGAGCGTGGTGACGAGCTCGTGGACCGTGGTGCGCGGCAGCTGTAGCTTGCGGACGATGTCGGGGGCGGACAGCGTGCCGTCCCCGTCCAGGAAGAGCTCCAGGATGTCCAGAGCCCGGGTCACGGCTGGTACGAGGCGTCCCACGACCGATCCCCTCCCTATGTTCGATATTTCAACAGACGATCGGTATAGCGAACATAGGCTATGCAGAGGGCCGACGGCCGGGCAATGGTTCAACTGAGGCGAAGGTTGCGGCCACGGCCTAGACAGGTCCGAGCTCGCCCCGAAGACGCCGTGCCCGCAGCACCAGTTCGAGCTCGAAGCGGCGGTCCGGGTCGTCGACCTCGGCGCCCCACAGCTCGCGGATCTGGCGCAGCCGGTAGCGCACCGTCTGCGGATGGACGCCGAGCCGGGCCGCCACCTCGGGGGCTCCGCCGCGGGTCTCCAGCCAGGCCAGCAGGGTCTCGGCGAGGCGCCGCGCGTGGGTGGGCCCGCAGTGGGCGAGCGGGGCGAGGGCGCGCCGGGCCAGGTCGTCGACGAGTTCCTCGGGCTGGAGCAGCACGAGGGCCTGGGTGTGCTCGGTGCAGTGCAGGACGTCGGTGGCGGGGAGCAGGTTCCGCTCCATCAGCGCGACCGCCGCCTCGGCCCAGCGCAGAGACTTCGCGGCGTCGGGCAGCGCGACGGGCGGCCCGATGGCGCCGCTCCAGCCGGACAGGGCGCGGCGCAGCAGCTCGGGGCGGCCCGCCGCGTCGGGGTCGGGGACGACCAGGCGCGGGCGCTCGGTCTCCATGTCGAGCAGGATCTCGGGGCCGACGGCCGGGGCGACGGCGTCGCGGGCGGGGCGCAGGAGCAGCCCGACGGCGACCCGCTCGGGCACCGGCCAGCCGATGCGGGCGGCGCGTTCGGTGAGCACCTTGACCGGGTCGGGCGGGGCCGCGGACCTGCCGCTGAGCAGGAGGTCCATCAACTTCCTCTGCTGGCGCAGGCGTTCACCGGCCTGGCGGGCGGCGGCCTCGGCGTACCCGCGGACGGACTGGTCGACGAGGCCGTCGAGGTACTCGTATCCGGACTCGGCGAGTTCGTACATCGCCGGGGGCGGGATGCGCAGGCGCTGGCCGATGTCGGCGAGGCGGCGCCAGGCGAGTTTCACGCCGAGCCGGTACATCGCCTGGAGGGAGTCGAGGCTGCGCCCGTGCAGATTCTGGTCTCGGCCGAACTCCTGGAACACGACGGGCAGTTGTGGCGGTTCGGGGTCCGCGGGCGAGGCGGTGGGCACGGCCGGTACGGCCGACACCTCCACGAGGCGGCGCACGAAGCCCTCGATGGCGCGCCGGATGCCGATCAGGGCGAGGGGCTCCCCCGTCGCGCCGAGCACCGTCGGCAGGCCGGGGAACTCGCGGCGGACCTCGTCGAGGATGTCCTGGGCGAGCCGGGGCGCCTCGTCCATGGCGAGCGCGGCGAACTGCTTGACCTGCAGCCGCGGCACATCGCACCAGGCGGACCGCGCGGTGGCGGGCACGGCCGGTCAGCGCCCCTGGCCGGCGGTCTCGTACGTCACCAGGGGCGTGTTCGGCTGGTCCGGGGTGGCGTTGATCAGTGCGAGCACGCCGAAGGCCGCGGCGACGGCGAGGGCCGCCCCGGCGGCCGCGGACAGCGCGGCGAAGAGCAGTCGGTTCATCGCAGGGTCAGCCTCTCGTGCGTAGCACTGACGACGTGCTGACGGCGTACTGAGGTCGGTCCCCACCCTGTGCGTCCCGGTAACTCCCCAGTCTCGACAGTTGATTGACACCCCGTCAAGAGTGCGTCTACGGTTCCCGGCCCAGAACGGCAGGCCACCCACTCGCCCCGAATTCCCAGGAGTGCCGGATGCGCCGAACAGCCTCACCCCTCTCGCTGGTCCTCGTCGGACTCGGCACGTTCCTGCTCGTCCTCGCGGGGCTTCTCGCCTGGTACGTGGAGCCGCGCGCCGAGCGCACCAGCATCGACATCGACACGTCGACGGAGTTCACCGGGACCGGCAGCTACTTCGACACCGCGAAGATCAGAACCGTGAAGGACAAGCCCCTCACGATCACCCGGCAGGTCCGCGGCGACGTCGCCGAGAGCGAGCGCAGCGGGCGGGCGGTGTGGGACGTCGTGACGTCCGTCGACACCGACAGGTCGCTGCCGGCGTCCGATCCGCACGACGCGCTGCAGTGGACCCTGGAGCGCTGGGTCACCGACCGGAGAACGAACGCTCCGGTGCACTGCTGCGGCGAACAGCCCGCCTTCCAGGGCGAGGCGTACCTGAAGTTCCCCTTCCACGTGGAGAAGCGCACGTACACCTGGTGGGACAACACGCTCGGCGCGACGGTCCCGCTCCGGTTCAGCGGCACGACGAAGGTCCAGGGCTTCGAGGGCTACCGGTTCACCGGCACCGTCGAGGCCGCCCGCACCGGCTCGCGTCTGGTGCCGGGCCGGATCGTCGGGCAGCCGAGGAAGGGCCAGGTGCTGGCCGAGGAGTGGTACGCGAACCACGGCGTCGAGCTCGTCGCCGACCCGACCACGGGCCGGATCCTGTACGCGGCGATCGGCCCGCGCAAGACGCTGCGCGCGCCCGGCTCGACGAAGGACGCGGCGGTACTCCTGGACAGCGAGAAGATCGCGTTCACGCCCGCCACGCAACGCGCACAGGTCGCGTTCGCCCGGGACGACAACGACCGCCTCACCCTGCTCGGGACGACGCTGCCTGTCGTGGCGGGTGCGCTGGGCGGGCTCCTCGTGGTGGCCGGGGCCGTTCTCGTCGCCCGGGGAAGGGGAGGCCGCACGACCTCCGAAGGGCCGGAGCGACCGGATCCCGATACGTCCCCGACGACCCTGGAAACATCCACGATGTGACGGTACGTCAGGTCAGGAAAGCCCGAAACTTGTCACGTGGGTGAGTAGCCGCGCCGAACAGCTGGGCGAAAACTGTCCCACCCCACCCCGTGCACAGACCGCGCACAACCCCGGCACAGTACCCGCCGGTTCGCCTCGGCAGCCCGCACCCTGCCGAGTCGGCGCCACGCACCGCACCTGCCATGCCCGCACACCGCTGACACCCCCCACGCCCTCAAGGTTCCGCACCCTGAGACGAGTTGGAGCACCTATGCCCCAGCACGTGCCCGTACCGCTGCGCGCCGCCGCCCCACCGGGCGCCCAGCACCCGAGAGCCCCGCGCCGGATCGTGTTCCTCGCCCACCGCGATCTCGGCAATCCCGCCGCGGGCGGCTCCGAACTCCTCGTCGACCGGCTGGCCGACGGGCTGACCGGCCTCGGCCACCAGGTGACGCTGCTGTGCGGCGGACCGGCCGCGCACGGCGCCTTCCGGGACTACCGGGTCGTGTCGGCGGGCGGACAGGCCGGCCACTATCTGCGCGCCCGCTCGGCGTTCGCCCGGCAGGTCGGCGACTGCGATCTGCTGGTCGAGGTGTGCAACGGCATGCCGTACCTCGCTCCGCTCTGGCATCGCGGCCCCACCCTCTGCCTGGTCAACCACGTGCACACGGACCTGTGGCGGATGCGACTGCGCGGCCCGCTGGCGCCCGCGGCCCATCTCGGCCGAAGACTCGAACACTGGGCGCTGTCCGGGGCTCAGCGGCGCAATCTGCTCGTCGCCGTGTCGCCGTCGACGGCGAACGCCCTGCACGCCATCGGTGTGGACCCGGCCCGGATCCGGCTGGTCCCGAACGGGGTCGAGGACCCGGGCCCGCGCGCCGGCCGCTCCGCCGAGCCGCTGTTCCTGGCGATGGGCCGCCTGGTCGAGTACAAGCGGATCGATCTGCTGCTGCGCCTGTGGGAGCGGGTGCGGCCGGTCACCGGGGGCCGCCTGGTGATCGTGGGGGACGGCCCCGAGGCCGGCCGGCTGCGCCAACTCGCCGGCCCGGACGTGGAGTTCACCGGTCACGTCTCGGAGGCCGACAAGCACCGGCTGTTGTGCGAGGCGTGGCTGCTGCTGCACCCGTCGGCCGTCGAGGGCTGGGGCCTGGTGGTGACCGAGGCCGCGGCGCGCGGGACCCCCGCGGTCGGCTTCGACGTCCCCGGGGTGCGCGACTCCGTCGAGGACGGGGTCACCGGGCTGCTGGCGCACGGGGAGTCGTCGTTCGCGGCGGCCTGGTGCACCCTCGCCCTGTCCACGCACCGCCGCGAGCTGATGGGCAAGGCGGCGGAGGAACGCGCCGCCGGCTACCGCTGGGCGCGCACGGTACGGCAGTTCGGAGCGGTCGCGGCGGAGGCGGTGGCGCAGGCACAGCCCCTCAGGGGCTGGACGCCATGACGGCTCGGACGCCCACGCCCCTCAAAGACCCTTCCCTGCAGAGGTCGTTGACGCTGTTCCGGGCGTTCCTTCGGGAGCAGCGGGACCCCGAGACCTGTTACGCGCTGCTCGCCCGGGACGCCGCCGACCAGGTCGAGGCGTACGGGAAGGTGGCCGGGAAGGTCGTCGTGGACGTGGGCGGCGGCAGCGGTCACTTCACGCGGGAGTTCCGGGCGCGCGGCGCGACCGGGGTCCTCTTCGAACCCGACACACGGGAGTTGGGCTCCGATCCGCCCTCGGCGACGGTGGTGGCCGACGGGTATCTGCTGCCGCTGCCCGACGCGTCGGCGGACGTCACGTTCTCCTCGAACGTCCTGGAGCACGTCGCCGACCGCGACACGTTCCTCAGCGAGCTGGTGCGGGTGACCCGGCCCGGCGGCCTGATCTACGTGTCGTTCACCAACTGGCTCTCCCCCTGGGGCGGTCACGAGTGGGCGCCCTGGCACTATCTGGGCGCCCGCCGGGCGCAGGCCCGCTACCGGCGGCGTACCGGCAGAGCCCCCAAGCACACCTTCGGCGAGAACCTCTTCGCCCATCACATCGGGCCGACGCTGCGCCATGTCCGGGCCCGCGACGACATCACGGTCGTCTCGGCGCGCTCCCGCTACTGGCCGTTCCTCACCGAGGCGGTCGCGCGGGTGCCCGGGGTGCGCGAGTTCGCCACCTGGAACCTCCTCCTCATCCTCAGGCGGTGTCCCCCATGACGACCATGGTCCAGGCCCCTCCCGCCGCGGCGACCAGCCCGGACCCGGAGCCCGCCCCGCGCTCGCGCCGCTGGCTCCTGGCCTTCTGGGCCGTGGTGTTCGTGGCGTTCTGCGCGGTGCGGCCGGGCCGGGCGACGTTCGAGACGAAGCTCGGTGTCGCGTTCGACCCGTGGCGGTTCATCGGGGACCTGGGCCAGTTGTGGCACGACCGGGCGGGGTTCGGCGGCCTCGCCGACCAGTACATCGGCTACGCGTTCCCGATGCTGCCGTACTACGGCGTGGCCGATCTGCTGCACGTCCCGGTCTGGCTGGCCGAGCGGCTGTGGCTGTCGATCGTCGTGACGGCGGCGTTCTGGGGCGCGCTGCGGCTCGCGGAACGGCTCGGGGTCGGCTCGCCGGGCGGCAGGCTGCTCGGCGCGGTCGCGTACGCGCTGTGGCCGACGTTCACGATCGTCGTCGGCTCGACGTCGGCGGCGGCCCTGCCCGGCGCCTTCCTGCCCTGGGTCCTGCTCCCGCTCGCCAACTCCGCCACCACGCCACGGGTTTCGGCGGCACGCTCGGCGCTGCTGATCCCGTTCATGGGCGGCGTGAACGCGGCGGCGACGCTCGCCTCGCTGCTTCCCGTGGGCCTGTATCTGCTGTCCCGGCCGCCGTCGCCGCGTAAACGGCAGCAGATCGCGTGGTGGTTCCCGCTCGTGGTGCTCGCGACGGCGTGGTGGGTGATCCCGCTCCTCCTGCTCGGCATCCACGGCGAGAACTTCCTGCCGTACGTGGAGAGTTCACAGACCACGACCGAGACGATGGCGGCGACGGAGACCCTGCGCGGCGCGGGCAACTGGGTGGCGTACCTCCACCTCGGTGACGCCTGGCTGCCGGCGGGCTGGACGGTGGCCACGGCCGCCGTCGTCATCGTCTGCTCGGCGCTCGCCGCCGGGCTCGGTCTGGCCGGGCTGGCCCGCCGCGACCTCCCGGAGCGCCGCTGGCTGATCCTGACCGTGATGATCGCGGCCCTCATCACCCTTGCCGGATACGGGGGTTCGCTCGGCGCTCCCTTCCACGAGACGGTCAGGGCGTGGCTGGACGGCGGCCTGTCGCCGTTCCGCAACGTGTACAAGTTCCAGACCGGTCTCGCGCTGGCGCTCGCGCTGGGGATCGCCCATCTGGTGGGCGTGGCCGCCGACCCTCGCGGCGCCCGCCCGGTGCGCGGCCGCCGCCACGCGCCGCTGATCGCCGCGATCCTGATCCTGCCCGGCCTGGCCTGGCCGTACCTCAACGGCTCGATCCTGCAGCCCGGCCCGTTCCAGAGGCTGCCCGCCTACTGGGAGACCACGGCGGACTGGTTGCACACGTACTCGCCCGACTCGCGCGCCCTGGTGGTCCCGGCGACGGCCCACGGCATCTACACCTGGGGCTCCCCCATCGACCAGCCCCTCGACGTGCTGGCCGACTCGCGGTGGGCGCAGCGCGACTACGTCCCGTTCGGCACCGCGGGCAACCGGCGCGCCCTCGACGCGATCGAGCAGGCACTGATGTCGGGAGACGAAGTTCCGGGCCTGCAGGACTACTTGAGCCGGTCCGGGCTGTACTACGTCGTCGTCCGCAACGACCTCGACCCGGACCAGTTCGGCTACGTCCCGACGGCCACGGTCAAGCGCACCCTCGACGAGTCCGGCTTCCACCGCGTCACGGGCTTCGGCCCCGTCGTCACCGGCGGCCGGATCGCCGAGAACACCCCGGTCCAGGTGGAGGGCCTGTACCCGCGGTCGCGCGCCGTGGAGATCTACGCGCCCGACACCGCCGTCGAGCGCCCGGGGCAGGCGAGTCTGCTGCCGGTGCGGGCGACGGCGGAGGTCAGCGGCGGCCCCGAGTCGCTGCTGCCGCTCTCCGCCGACCCGGCCTTCCGGGACCGGCCCGCCGTACTCACCGGGGACAACCATCCCGGCATCGGAACGCCCGCCCTGAGCACGGCCGTCGACGGTCTGCGCCGCGCGGACACCGACTTCGGCCTGGTCAACGCCAACACCTCGTACCCGTACACACCGAACGGGCGCAACGGCCCGGACGCCACCACCAACCCCGGCGAGGAACCGAAGCAGCTCCTGCCCGGCTCGGGCATCGGCCACCAGACCACGGCCCGGATCGACGGCGCCCGCTCGGTCACCGCGTCCTCGTACGGCAACTGGCTACTGAAACTACCCCAGTTCGACCCGGTGAACGCGTTCGACGGCGACCCGGACACGGCGTGGGCGGAGGGGTCCCCGGACTCGGCGAACGGGCAGTGGCTACGCATCGCCTTCGACCAGCCCACCACCATCCCCGACACGCTCCAGGTGACGCCGCTCCCCCAGGACGGGGTGCGGGCGGCACCCACCCGCGTCCGGATCGAGACGGACAAGGGCTCCACGACCGTCGACCTCCATCCGGACGGCAGCCGCCAGACGGTCAAGTCGCCGTCCTCCGAAGCGAAGTGGCTGAAGGTGACGATCCTCGACACCGAACGGGCCCGGCCAGGACTGACGGGCGCGGGCTTCTCCGAGATCCGTGTCCCCGGGGTGCGGGTGACGCGCACGCTGCGGCTGCCCGCGGACTCGGCAGACGCCGGCCAGTTCACGTTCCACCGGGCCACGGGCGGCGGGGCGCTCACCCTCACGGACACCGAGTCGTCGTTCCGCCGGGCCTTCACGACCGACGACTCCGGCCGGTACACGTTCCGGGCGACGGCCACGCCGACCCCGACCGCCGCGCTCGACAAGCTCCTCTACGGCGTCGCGCCCGACCAGGAGCGCAGGATCACTGCCACCGCGGACTCCACGGCCCGGATCGGCACCGACACCAGCGCCCGCAACCTCACCGACGGCGACCTGACCACGGCCTGGGTCGCGGGCGGCGACCGGCCGACCATTCATCTCCGCTGGCCCGGCAAGCAGCCCGTCTCCACCCTCGTGCTCCCCGCGGCCGGGGGTCTGTCCACCCGCCCGCAGAAGATCGAGATCAGCAGCCCGGACGGTGCCGCCGTCGCGGGCGTCGACGAGAACGGGGTGGCCACCTTCGACCCGATCACCACCGACCGGCTCGACGTCACCATCACCGAGTCGGCGCCGCTCAAGGTCCACAACCCGCTCGCCGACGCGGACCTGCAACTGCCGGTCGGCCTGACCGAGGCGTACATCCCCACGCTGGACCAGTACCGGGTCGAACAGCCCTCCCCCGGAAGGAAGTTCACGCTCCCCTGCGGCAAGGGCCCGGCCGTCGTGATCGACGGCACCCGGTACCGCACCTCGGCCAAGGGCACCGTCGCCGACCTCACCGAGCGCCGCCCGGTCGACATCACGCTCTGCGGCGGCCTCGACCTGTCCGCGGGCCCGCACACCTTCGAGGCGGCGCGCGGGGGCGCCCTGGCGCTGACGTCCGTCACGCTCACCGGCACGGTCGCGGTGGACGCGCCGAAGGCCACGGCCACCTCGCGCGAGCTGGTCATCCGCGACTGGCTCGGCGACCGGCGCACGGTCCGGGTCGGCGCGGGCGAGGCCACGTACCTGACCATGTACGAGAACGCCAACGACGGCTGGCAGGCGACGCTGAACGGCAAGAAGCTGACCGCGCTCCGGCTCGACGGCTGGCAGCAGGCGTGGCTCGTGCCCGAGGGCGCGGGAGGCACGATCTCCTTGTCCTACGAGCCGGCGACGACGTACGACGCGGGCCTGATCGGCGCCGTGGTCGCGCTCGTGCTCCTGGTGGGCCTCGCGCTGTGGCGGCGCGACCCGGACGAGCTCCCGGAGGCGACGGCCCCGCCGCCCGCCCCCGGCTGGATCCTCGGCACGGTGGTCCTCACCCTGATCGGGGTGGTGATCGCGGGACCGTGGGCGGCGCTGGTCCCGGCACTCGCGCTGGTGGCCTGGTGGCGGCACGCGCTGCTGATGCCGCTGGCGTTCCTGGCGATGGGCTCCGCCGGGATCGTCGCCGCGGTGGCCTCCGGTGAGCCGGTGCGCGAGGGGCAGGGTGCGTTCAGCTCCGCGGCGCAGCTCTTGGCGCTGATCTCCTTGTTCGCGGCGCTGGTGTCGGTGGGCAGGCCCCATCAAGCCCCTCCGTCGATCGAGGAGCGGGGTCCGGGGCAGAGCCCCGGGGGCTCAGCATCGTCGCCGGGTGACGGGCCGGTGGGGGCCGAGCGCGCAGTTCCCCGCGCCCCCAAAGGGGCCGAGTCATGACCACCCTGGACAACCAGCCCACCCGCTCCCCCGCGGGCACGCGGATCCCCTTCCCCACCGTCGACGAAGTCTCCCGGCACTGTCTGCAGGACCGGGAACCCGAGACCGTGCACATCGAGGTGCATCTCACGGGCCGGCTCGACCCGGCCCGGCTCAGCGCGGCGTTCGGCGAGGCACTGCGCCGGCACCCCCGCATCCTCGTACGGGAAGCGGAGCGCCGCTGGTTCGGCAGGCGGTACGAGTGGGAGCTGACCGAGGGACCCGACGTCCACCCGGTGTCGTTCCCCGCCCCGACCCCCGACGCGCTCAAGCGGGCCCGCACCCGGTGCCTCGACGAGGCGCCGCCCCTCACCACGTCCCCGCCGATCCGCGTGGAGGCGATCGAGGCCCCGAGCACGAACACCACCAGCACCACAGGTGCCACCGGCACCAACGGCACCACTGGCACCACTGGCACCACCGTCCTCGTACTCACCATCAACCACACCGCGCTCGACGGCCCCGCCTGCCTGCGCGTCCTGGCCACCGCGGCGGAGCTGTACGGCGGCCGCGACCACAGCCCGCCGCCCATCACGCCCCCGCCACCCGCACCTCCCGCACCTCCCGCACCCCCACCCCCGGCGACCCCACCCTCGTCGTGGGCCCGCCCGGCCCGCGTCGCCCCGGGCACGCCCGAGCCCCGGCCGGGCAACGGCCTCCTCGTCTGCGAGCTGTCCGTGCCACGCCGGCCCAAGGGCGCCCCCTACACGGTGAACGACCAGCTGATGGTCGCCACGGCCCGCACGATCGCCGACTGGAACGAGGAGCACGGCGCGCACCGGCCCCGCCGCCCCCTGCGCATCACGATGCCGGTGGACGACCGCCCCCGGGACGCCTCGATGCCGATCGGCAACGGCACCCGGCTGGTGGAAGTCGCCTTCGGGGCGGCCGAGTTGAACCTCCCGACCCCGGAACTGCTGAAGCGGACAGCGGCCCGCACCGCCGCCCTCAAATCCCTCGTGCGCCCCCAACTCGGCCACGGAGCGGCGCTGTTGACCACCCCGTACGCCCCGGTCGCCTGGCGGGCCGCCGCCACCCGCGCGCTGCGCACGGCCGCGGGCCCCTGGACCTCGACGACGCTGCTCAGCAACATCGGCCGCATCCCGTACCCGCTGGACTTCGGCGACGGCGGCCGGGCGAGCGCCGTCTGGTTCTCCGCGCCGGCCCGGATGCCGCGCGGCCTCACCGTCACCACCGCGTCCACGGCGGGCCGGCTGCACCTGGCCCTGCGCTGGTCGCGCACGCTCCTGAGCCACGGCGACGGGGCGCGGCTGCGCGACCTGTTCGAGCACCACCTCCACGCGACACAGGAGGAGGCACCATGACCACTCCCCTGAAGGACCCGAAGGACCTCCGCGACCTCTACGAGAACCCCGCGACACCCGTCGCCTCGGGCGCCCCGCGCACCCTGCGCCAGACCCGTGTGCTGGCCGCCGCGCTGGCCGGGACCCGGTCCACGGTCCTCGACATCGGCTGCGGCGACGGCACCGCGACGGCCACCGCCGCCCGGCTGCTCCCCGACCGGCACCGGATCGTCGGCGTCGACTGGTCGCAGGACGCCCTGCGCCGGGCCGCGACCCGCGTACCGCATGTCGTACGGGGTGAACTCACCGGCCACGGGCTGCCGTTCGGTGACGCGAGCGCCGACGCCGTCGTGTTCAGCGAGGTGATCGAGCACCTCGTCGACCCGGACGCCGCGCTCGACGAGATCCGCCGGGTCCTGCGCCCGGGAGGCCATCTCCTGCTCTCCACCCCGAACCTGGCCGCCTGGTACAACCGGGCGCTGCTGCTCGCCGGGGTGCAGCCCGTGTTCTCCGAGGTGAGCCTGCGCGCGATCCACGGCCGCCCCGGCCGGGAGGTGGTGGGCCACCTGCGGCTCTACACACCGCGTGCCCTGCGCGCGTTCGTCACGGCCGCGGGCTTCGACGTCGTACGGCTGTCAGGGGCGCCGTTCCACGGAGTGCCGCGGCCCCTGCGTCCCCTGGACCGGCTCGCCTGCGCGGCGCCGTCCCTCGCCTCGATCCTGCTGCTGCACGCCAGAAGGACGTGAGCGGCGATGCCCGCCGTGGCGTGGGGCGTCGGCGCGGCCCTGCTCGCGAACGCGCTGTACAGCGTCGGCTTCGTCCTGGAGAAGCGCGCCCTGACCCGGCTGCCCGAGGTGAGCGTGCGCCGCCCCGTACTGCTTCTGCGGCACGTGGTCACCAGCCCGTTGTGGCTGGCCGGGTCGATCGCCCTGGCCTCCGGGTTCGGCGCCCAGCTCGCCGTCTACCGGACGCTTCCCATCGCCGCGGCGCAGGGCATCTTCGTCTCCGGGCTCGTGCTGTTGCTGCTGCTGTCCTCGCGGCTGCTCGGCGAGCACACCTCGGGCCGCGAGCGGTACGCCATCGCCGCGATCCTGGCCGCGCTCCTCATGGTCGTCCTGTCGCTGCGACAGGGCAGCGAGACCATCGGCGGCGACGCCCCGGCCCCGCTCATCCTGACCGTCTGCCTGCCCTCGCTCGGCGCGGGCCTGTACCTGTACGCGGCCGCCGAGCGGCGTGCCCGGCACCGGCACCGGATGCCGACCACCGGCGTCGAGTACGGCGTCGCGGTGGGCCTGCTCTACGGCGTCAGCTCGCTCGCGATCAAGGGCGCGTCGGGCGTGCTCCCCGACATCCCGCGCCTGTTCGCGTCCCCGTACCCGTATCTGCTGCTGTGCACGGGGGCGTGCGGGCTCGTCATGTCGCAGGCGGCGCTGCAGCGCTGCCGCGCCTCGCTGATCGTGCCGGTGTGCACCACGGTGACCTGCCTGTTCACGGCCGTGCTCGGCACCCTCGCGTTCGGCGAGTCGCTGCCGCACGAGCCGGTGCGGCTCGCCCTGCGCGTCACCGGCACGGTGCTCGCCGTCGCCGTGCTCCTGCTGATGCCGAAGCACGACACCCCGCAACCGGACGAACCCGCCACGAAACCAAGGGAGTTGTTGCCTCATGAACCCTGACGACCCGCTGCTGAAGATCCTGGCCTGCCCCCTCGACAAGGGCCCGCTCGCGCTCCTGCCGGACGACGACGCGCTCTACAACCCGCGCCTGCACCGCCGCTACCCGATCGTCGACGGCATCCCGCAGCTGCTCCCCGCGTCCGGCGAGCAGGTCTCCGAGGACGAGCACGAGCGCATCCTGAAACGGATGGAGCAGGCGCGCCGGGTGCTCCCGTGACCACCCTCGCAGCCCGCGTCGCCCCCTATCTGCCCGCCCGGCTGACCGCGGCCGCGGCCCGCGCGCTCTATCCCCGCTTCGAGCCGGAACTGGCCCGCCTCGCCGACATGGTGCCGGTCGGCGGCACGGCCGTGGACGTCGGCGGCTGGTACGGGCCGTGGACGCACCGCCTCGCGGCCCGCGCCCGGCACGTGGTCGCCCTGGAACCGGTGCCGCACCTGGCCCGCACTCTCGCCGCGGCCGCGCCCGACAACGTACGGGTGCTGCAGGCGGCGGCCGGCGACCGGCACGGCACGGCCCTGCTGTGGCAGCCGCCGAACGACGCGCGGGGCGAGCGCGGGGTGTCGTCCCTGGTCCGCCGGGACGGCCTGCACGCGAACGCGCCGCACCCCGTGCCGTGCGTGACCCTCGACGAACTCCCGCTCCACGACATCGACTTCGTCAAGATCGACGTGGACGGGGCGGAGCTGCGCGTCCTGCGCGGGGCCCGCGAGGTGCTGGCCCGCGACCGCCCGGCGCTCTTCATCGAGCTGGAGACTCGCATCCAGCCGATCGGCCCGGTCATCGACCACCTGCGGGCGCTGGACTACGAGGGCTGGGTGCTGCCGGGCGCCACCTGGCTTCCGCTGCCCGCCTTCGATCTGGCGGCGCACCAGCGCGGCACCGCGCACCTGGCCGCGCAGGGTCTGCTGCGCCGGGCGCTGACCCCGACGGGCCGCCGCCCCCGCTACGTGAACTCGGTGCTGTTCCTCCCCGACGGGCGGACCCCGGGACCCGGCGGCGTACGCGACCATGGGGAACATGCCACGTCCCACACCGTCCACCGGCCCCGCTGAGCCCTTCACCCCGCTCCACTTCCAGCTGGTGCTGCTGCGCCGGATGGCCGACCACAACCCGGAGCTCGTGGAGACGGCCCGCGCCGACCTCGGCGTCTCGGTCGCCGACATGCGGGAGGCGAACCGGCGCTGGCAGGCGATGGTCCGCTCCCCGCGCGCCAGGGCGGCGGTCTCCCGCTACCGCTCGGTGCTCGGCGCCCCGGAGCGGCGGCTGATCCGCCGCATCGGCGACATGGAGTGCGAGGCGCTGCTGTGGCCGGTGCCGCTCTGGCCCGACCTGCGCTTCGAGGTGCTCCTCTCCCCGCAGGGCGCGGTCTGGAACGACTGGCTGATCCGCACCCCGGGCGCCCCGGGCCCGGCCCTGCGCACGCTCGCGGACCTGACCCCGTGGTCCTGCACGGTGGACGAGGCGGCCCGCGCGTTCCCGCCGGCCCGCCCCCTGGAGGGATCGGCGCCGACGCGGTGGGGGCTCGCCTTCACCGCGCCGGACGCGTCGGGCACGCCGCACGCGGTGCGGGCGGAGTTCACGTACGGGTTGCTGCAGCGCTGGACGCAGATCTAGGAAGCGACCTTGAGGATCGCCTCCGCGACGACCGGCACGGAACCGGGATGCACCGCGCTCAGGAACAGGTTCGGCTCGACCAGCTCCAGCTCCATCACGCACGGCTGCCCGTCGTGCCCGTCGACCAGATCCACGCGCGCGTACAACAACTGATCCCGCCCGCCCGGCACGGCGTCCAACGCCCTTTCGGCGACGGCGAATTCGGCCTCGCTGGGCCGCCACGCCTCCAGTGACGGATGGGCGACCTTCCGCACGTCGAAGGCCGTTCCCTCGGAGAGGACCGCACCCTTGCGTATGGAGTGCAGGAATTGCCCGCCGTAGAACAGCACGGCGCGCTCGCCGCTGATGTCGATCCCGGAGACGTAGGGCTGCACCATCGCGGTCAGCCCTTCGGCGTGCATCCGGGCCAACTGGCCCAGCGCGGTCGCCCGTTCGCCGGGTGTGTAGCGGGCGGCGTACCGGGCACCGGCGCCGGACGTCGGCTTGATCACGTACGCGCGGTCGTCCGGCAGCTCGGGGGTGTCACCCGGCGCGACGTACGAGGTGGGCACGGTGGGCACCCCGGCGCGGGCGAGTTCGCCGAGGTAGCGCTTGTCGGTGCTCCAGCGGATGACGTCGACGGGGTTGGCGAGCCGGGTGACGGAGGCGCACCGCGCGGCCCAGCCCAGGAACTCGTCACGCCGCCAGCTGTAGTCCCAGGTCGACCGGACGACGACGAGGTCGTACGACGCCCAGTCGGTCTCCGGGTCGTCCCACTCCACGGCGGCGGCGTCGGCGCCGCGCCGCCCCAGCTCCGCGACGAGCAGCGGCAGATCGGGGTCGACGGGCTGGTCGGGTCCCGGCCGGTAGGTGGCGAGGGCTATGCGGGACATGCGGGACTGCTCCTCGGGGTGCGGACTGCGGTTCTCGTCCCGAGGCTAACGCGGGGCGCCTTCGCGTCTGCCGGGTGCGCCCGGTGTGCGGCCTGCGGGTCTCGTCGTGGCTGATTCCCCGCGCCCCTGAAGGCCGCAGGCCTCTCAGGGCGCGGGGAACTGCGCGAAGCAGGACCACCGGCCGTCGGATCGCGACGAGACACCCGTGGGGCAGACGCAGATCTTTCAGGGGCGCGGGGAACTGCGCGACCGGCCACGACGAGACCCGCCAGCCGCATACCGGGCGCACCCGTCAGCCCCGAAGGCGGATCACCCGAGGCGACCACCCCGCCACCCCGAGATCAACGTCATCCCCACCGTCGCCGCCGCCGACACCGCGAACCCTCCATGCGCCCCACCCGCATCCACCGCCCGCCCCGCAAGCGCACCGGCGACGGCGACACCCGCCGCGCTCGCCGAGCCGCCCCAGGTGAACGCCTGGGTGAGGACGGCGCGCGGCACGGTCGACTCGGTGAGGAGCGAGAAGAGGATCAGCAGGGGCGGCACGGCGAGTCCGGTCAGGGCGAGGCAGACGGCGATCGGCAGCGGTGCGTCGAGCACGGTCAGCGGCAGGACGACGACGGCGAGCGCGGCGCAGACGGCGGTCCGCTGCCGCACCGGCGACAGCGGCCACTTCCGCAGCCCGTAGAGCCAACCACCCACCAGGGACGTGCAGTTGGAGACCGCGTAGAGCAGGGGCGCGAGATCCGGGGTGCCGCGCTCCACCGCGTAGGCGCCGATGGACACCTGCTGGGCGCCGAAGAAGACGCCGAGGGCGAGGGTGACCGCGACGAGCCGGCCGAAGGCGGGGCTGAGCAGCGCGCGTCCGGCGCCTTGTCGCGCCGCCCGCCCCTCGACCGGCGGCGCGGTGCGCGGCTGCGCGGCGAGGGCGAGCCCGCCGCCGACCACGAGGGCCGCCGCGAGCAGGGTGCCGAGGCGTGGATGCCCGGCGGCTCCGGCGGAGCTGACGAGGGCGGGACCGGCGAGGAAGGAGAGCCCGTTGGCGAGCGATTCGAGGGCGTACGCGCGCGGCAGCGCCCCGTCGGGCCCGTCGTGCAGCAGCGCGGACCAGCGGGCGGCGGCGAAGGCACTGATCTGCGGCAGTGTGGCCCCGACCAGTGCTCCGGCGACCGGGTCCGGCACGGCCCCCGTCACGAGCAGCGCCACGGCCCCGGCGTGCGCGATCACCGTGCACGGCAGGGTGCGGGTCTGCCCGAACCGGTCGACGAGACGGCCGAGTTGGGGCCCGGCGAGCGCGTCGGTGACGGCGAAGCATCCGGTGACGAGGCCGGCGGCCCCGTACGACCCGGTGCGCGCGTGCACCAGCCAGACGATGCCGAGCCCGGTCATGGCGAGCCCGACCCGCCCGACGCAGGCGGTGAGGAAGAAGGCGGCGGCACCTGGAGTGCGCAGCAGGGTGCGATAGTTCGCCGACGGCACGGCACGTCCCTTTCGAAGCCCGGCGGGACGCGTCACAACGGGGCCGTCGGCGTCCGGATGGCCGACCCGTGACAGCGCCTGAAGCCTTCCCTTACGGGCATGGAGCGGGGACGCGCACTCCACACCGACTCCGTCACCGAGCACATGGCTCTACGGTGATGAAGCCCTGAGCTTAAGCCCCCGAAAGGGGCGCGGGGAACTGCGCGAGCAACCACGACGGCGCCACACCCGACAACGAACACCCCACCCGAGACGGCGAGTTACCGCATCTCAGGCCCCGTCGATCCCCGGCTCCCACTCAAGCAACCGCACCTTGGCCACAGCCCGCACATGCCGCCGCATGGCCGCCGCGGCGCCGCGCCCGTTGCCCGCCTCGACGGCCTCCAGGATCGCCCGGTGCTGCGCCAGCGACCGCCCGGGCCGCCGGGGCTGCCGCAGCGATTCGCTGCGCGACTCGGCGATCGGCTCGTCGATCTCCGCCATGAACGCGGCGAGCAGCGCACTGTGCGCGGCCGCGGTCACGGCGGCGTGGAAGAGCCGGTCCCCCTCGATGCCGAGCCCGCCCGCCCCGATGTCCTCGGCCATCCGGTCCAGAGCCGAGCGCAACGCGGTGAGGTCGGCGTCGGTGCGCCGCTCGGCGGCGAGCTCGGCCAGCTTCGTCTCCAGCGCCTCGCGCGCCTCGAGAACGTCCGGCAGCCGCTTCTTGCGCTCGACGAGCCGCTCGACGGGCTCGGCGACATCGAGCCCGTCCCGCACCAGATACGTGCCGCCGCCGTGCCGCACCTCGACGAGGCCCTGCACCTCGAGAACGACGATGGCCTGCTTCACGGAGGCCCGGCTCACGCCGAGTCGCGCGGCGAGGTCACGCTCGGTGGGCAGCCGGTCGCCCGCGCGCAGCCCGCCCTCGGCGACGTACGCGCGCAGCCGGTCGAGCACCTGCTCGTACAGGCGCGGGCGCGCCCCCATCGGCCGCAGTGCGTCGGTCATCCTGGCCCTTCCTCGTCATGTGCCCGGCAGCGTACGTCCTTGACGTCGGCGCCTGCCACACGGCACGCTCGGATTGGCTGAGCCAATCAGCCAATCCAGATGCACCGCATCACGAGGAGCGACCCGTGCCAGCACGCCCGACCCCCCTCCTGCCCGCCCTGCTCGACACCCCCGACCGTCCCGCCCTGCGTTTCGGCGACCGCGCCCTGACGTACGGCGAGCTGGCGGCGGTGGCGGCGCCGCTCGCGTCCCGGATCAGCGGGTCCGCCCGGGTCGCCGTGTGGGCGACGTCCACCCTGGAGACCGCGGTCGGCGTGGTCGCGGCGCTGCTCGCCGGGGTCGCCGCCGTGCCGCTGAACCCGAAGTCGGGCGGCGGCGAGCTCGGCCACATCGTGGCGGACAGCGCCCCGGAGGCGATCCTGGCGGCGCCGGACGCCGAACTCCCGGACGCCCTCGCCGAGTTGCCTCGGATCGACGTGGCCGCGGACGCGCCCGTGACGGCGACGGTTCCCGCGCTGCCGCCGGAGCCGGCCGATCCGGAGACCCCCGCGTTCGTCGTCTACACCTCCGGCACGACGGGCCCGCCGAAGGGCGCGGTGCTGCCGCGCCGCGCGGTCTCCTCCACGATCGACGCGCTCGGGGACGCCTGGCAGTGGACGGACGCGGACACCCTGACCCACGGGCTGCCGCTCTTCCACGTGCACGGCCTGATCCTCGGCGTCATCGGCCCGCTGCGGCGCGGCGGCGCGGTGCGCCACCTGGGCCGTTTCAGCACGGAGGGCGTGACCCGCGAGCTGTCCACGGGGGCGACGATGCTGTTCGGCGTCCCGACGATGTACCACCGCGTCGCGGAGTCCCTGCCCACGGACCCGGCGCTCGCGAAGGCCCTCGGTTCGGCGCGGCTCCTGGTCTCGGGGTCGGCGGCGCTCCCGGTCCACGACCACGAGCGCATCACCTCCGCCACCGGTCGGCGCGTCATCGAGCGCTACGGCATGACGGAGACCCTGATGAACACCAGCGTGCGCGCGGACGGCGAGCCGCGCCCCGGCACGGTGGGCGTGCCGCTGCCCGGCGTGGAGGTACGTCTGACGGAGGACGACGGGACCACCGAGGTCGCCCCCGACGACCCGGAGGCGGTCGGCGAGATCCAGGTCCGCGGCCCGAACCTGTTCCTGCACTACCTCAACCGCCCCGACGCGACCGAGGCGGCGTTCGCGCCGGGCGGCTGGTTCCGTACGGGCGACATGGCGGTCCGCGACCCCGACGGCTACGTCCGCATCATCGGCCGCAAGGCCACCGACCTCATCAAGAGCGGCGGCTACAAGATCGGCGCGGGCGAGATCGAGAACGCGCTCCTGGAGCACCCGGGCGTGAAGGAGGCGGCGGTCACCGGCGCCCCGGACGACGACCTCGGCGAGCGCGTGGTGGCATGGATCGTCCCCGCGGACGCCGAACACCCGCCGACACAGGCCGAGTTGGCGGACCACGTCGCGTCCCGGCTGTCCCCGCACAAGCGCCCCCGCACGGTCCACCACCTGGAGTCCCTGCCCCGCAACGACATGGGCAAGATCCTGAAGCGGTCCCTGTCCGATGGCCGATGAGAAGCGCCCCGCGAGGGGCGCGACCGACCACGACGCCGCGGCGCCCGCCGCCGCTCCCCCGACCGCCGACAGCGAAATGGCGATCCCCGACCCCGGCAGCTTCCGGGAACTCCCGCACCCGCCCCCACCGACCGACCCCAATCCCCTCGACTGGCCGGACTACGACGCGGCCCGAACCCGCGCCGCGGCCCGCAGCGGCGCGACGGAATCCGTCACCACCGGCACCGCCACGGTCGACGGCACCCCGACGGTCCTGATCACGTTCACCTTCGGCTACCTGGGCGGTTCCCTGGGCCGGCGGACCGGCGACAGGATCGTCGCGGCCCACGAACACGCCCGCCGGCACCGCCTCCCGGTGGTGACGACGGTCGCCACGGGCGGCAGCCGCATGCAGGAGGGCATGATCGCGCTGACCCAACTCCAGCGCGTGGCGGGCCAGATGGCGCTCACCGGGGCCGCGGGCCTGCCGCAGATCACGGTGGCCCACGATCCGACGACCGGCGGCGGCTGGGCCACCCTGGGCGCGGGCGCCGACGTCACGCTGGCCGTACCGGGCGCGCAGATCGGGTTCGCGGGCTCCCGGGTCCGCCCGCCGGACGCGGACCCGTCGGCGTACACGGCGGAGGGCCAGCTTGCGGCAGGGTCCATCGACGCGATCGTCGCCCCCGCCGCACTGCGCACCACGCTCGGCCACTGGCTGCGCCTGCTCACCCGGCCCGGCTCCGGCCCGGCCGCGGTCCCGCACGCCCTGGGCCGCACCGACCTCCCGCCCACCGGCTGGGCGGCGGTGCGGCGCGCCCGCGACCCACAACGCCCGCGCGCCCGCGCCTACTTGGATGCCTACTTCACCGACCGCCAGGACCTGCGGGGCGACCGCGCGGGCGGCACCGACGACGGCGTGCTCTGCGGCTTCGGGACGCACGGGACGGGGACGGTCGCGTACGCGGCCCAGTGCGGGACGGCGACGACCCCCGCGGGGTACCGGACCGCGGCACGCCTGATCCGTCTCGCGGGCCGTCTCGGCATCCCGGTGCTCACCCTCGTGGACACCCCGGGCGCGGCGAACGGCGCGGCGGCCGAACGAGCGGGGGCGGGACCGGCGATCGCCGAGGTGTTCCTCGCGGTCGCCGAGTCACCGGTGCCGGTGACGACGCTGGTGATCGGCGAGGGCGGCTCCGGCGGGGCCCTGGCGCTCGCGGCGCCGGACCGCACCTGGGTGGCGCCGGACGCGTACTTCTCCGTCATCGCGCCGGAGCTCGCCGCCGCGATCCTCAAACGCCCGCCCGACCAGGCGGAACACACCGCGGATCAACTCCGCGTCCGGCCGCAGGACTTGGTGGACCTGGGGGTCGCACGGGGCATCGCGGAGGCAGCCCGGTAGCGCCCGCGAAAACGAACAAGGGAGCAGTTGTTCCCTGGAACAGGTGATCGTCGCTCCAGAGTTTGCATGGGGCACGCGTCACCAACGATGCTTACGGGGCGCAAGCAACGGGCTGCAGACCGTAGCGAAACGCATCGCGATGCACGTGCACGTCCCACACACGTAAGACGCAATACCGAGGAGAAGTACCACCATGAACCTGCTCACCGACATCCTCGCCGGCATCGTCCACTTCGTCGGCTGGCTGGTGTAACACCCGGTCCAACACCGCGGTGCAACACCGTCGGAAAGCACGCAAGCGGCGCCGTCTCCCCCGGTCCCACGGGGAGGCGGCGCCGCCGCGTGTTTCCCGCCGTCTCCTACTGGACGGGAACGGCCCTGACGACCTCCTGCGAGACGGCCGCGCCCTTGTCGTCGCGCGCCGAGGCCCGCAGTGAGACGTACTTCGCGTCACGCGGCACGTTCAACTCCCCACTCCAGGAGGCCCCTTCACCCTTCAGGGACACGGACTTCCAGGTGGCGCCGTCGTCGTACGACACCTCCAGCCTGCCCCCGCCGAGCTTTCCGGTGGCCGTGGCGCCCGCCGTGTACTCGGCGAAGATCCCGACGGGGAGGCGCTTCCCGCCCCGCACCGCGCCCGTGAGGCCGGTGTCCAGGTCGAAGCCGAGGTTGATGAGGGTGAGCGGCGTCGACCTGTCCGCGGGTGTCGCGGCCGACTTGAACGTCCACTCCGCGTGCCCCTTCGTCGCGAGGCCCCACAGCCCGGCGTCGAGCCCGGTGTCCGTCGTCACCTTGTACGTGCGTTCGGCCGGGGCGGCGTCCCACACGTACGCGCCCGAGCTCGTCCTGCGGTCGACCTCGACCCCGTCGGCGTAGACCGCCGTCTCCTGGGTCATCCCGGAGTCGGAGCTGTACGCGTCGCCGAAGCCGGTGTGGTCCGGTCCCGAGTCGCCCCAACCGGGCGTGTTCAGCGAGATGTTGTTGCCCGCGCGCTCCTGGCCCCAAGTGAGCCCGGTGCCCAGCCACGGGTGCCAGACCGGCTTGAACCAGTCCAGCTCCTTTCGCGTACCGCCCCGGTAGCTGATCAGGCCGCTGCGCTGCTCCCAGGAGAGCGCGGGGCCCGCCTGCACGGACTCGTGCCACTTCTGGCCGGCGCCCGTGGAGACGTAGTCGGTGCGCTCGGCCGGGAAGGCCACCCTCTCCAGGAAGCCGAGGCCGACGGCGAAGGTGTCGGTGAGCGAGTAACGGAACTCGCCGCCGTCCTGCGGCTTCACCGCGTGGAACTTCACGTCACGCACGGCGAGTTCACCCGCGGCGGGGCGGTAGACGAGCGAGCCGTCGGGGACGGAACCCTGGTGCCCTTCGCTGAGGTCGTACACCCACGGCGTGTACCGGGTGCCGGTCATGCCGATCTCGCGGCCCTTCTTCGCGGCCGCGGCGAGGACGGCGGCGCCCTGCGCGTCGACGGTCGCGATCTGCAGCGGCCGGTCGGTGTAGTCGTCGGTACCGAAGTAGGTGTTGAGACGGCCCGCCGCGTCGTCGGTCACGAACAGTGCCTCGGCGCCCGCGTCCTGGGCAGCCTGGGCGACCTCGGCCGGGGTCGTCGTGTCACCGGCGCGCACGAGGACGGCCTTGCCGCGCACGTTCCTGCCCGCGTAGTCGGCGGCCGTACCGGCACCCGCGTCGACGACGGAGAGCGTGCGGCGGCCCTCGGTGAGTGTGCCGCCGCTCTGCACGACGGCGTCCCGTACCCCGTCGACCTGGAGCACCGGCTTACCGAGCCGCCACACGGTGCGGTACTCGTAGCCGCCTTCGGTGACCTTGCGGGTGGGGGCGGCGAAGAGGCTGTCGTACTTGATGGGGACCTGGACGGCGTTCATGAGCTCGGCGCCGTTCGCCTGCCGGTCGGCCTCCATGACGATCTGCCGCGTCTCGGCGGTCCGCCCGACGTCGGCGGCGACCTCTCTCAACTCTCTTCCGTCGAGGGTGATGTCACGGTCGCGGTCGAGCTTGATCTCCGGGTTCGCGAGATAGCCGAGGCCGAGCGAGTCCTTGCCGTGGCTGCCGCGGACGTCGAGGAACGAGTCGACGTAGTACGTGCCGGGCGCCAGCCGCAACTCGACCGTGCCGTCGTCACCGGTGACGGCGCTCTGCGGGTCGGTGTGCGCGACGAGCTGCTGCACGGCGAGGAACGCTTCGGCGGGCGCGCCGTCCCGGTCCTTCACGTGGACGGTCAGCGTGTACCGCTCCTCTTCCTTCACCAGGCCGACGGCCGTGTGCGCCACGGCCCTGCCGCCCGCGCTCGCCACGATCTGCCCGCTGGTGTTCCCGACGGCCGCCTTCGCGCCGTCGCCGGTGACCGTCGTGGACGCGGTGCCGTGCGCGGGCACGGTCAGCGTGGAGTCGGCGAGGGTGGCGACCCCGTCGGGCGCGTCCTGCACGGCAAGACTCAACTCCACAGCTGAGTCGGACGAGTTGGAGTAGGTGACGGTTTTGGTCACCGGCTGATTGCTGTCGTACGGCCACTTGTAGTAGCCGAGGTCGGCGCTGCCGGTGGCGGTGATGTCGGCACCGATGGCGTCCGGCACGCTCACCCGCCCCGACCCCAACGCGTAGACGGAAGCGTCGAGTTGCTTGCTGCTGGACATGAGCGCGTCCTTGAGCCGCGCGCCGGTCCAGTCCGGGTGCTTCTGCGCGAGCAGGGCCGCGACACCGGCGACGTGCGGTGTCGCCATCGACGTACCGCTCATGGTCTCGTACGAGCCACTGCCCTCGACCAGGGAAGAACGTGCGGCGAGGATGTCGACGCCGGGCGCGGAGAGGTCGGGCTTGAGGGCGTTGTCGCCGACGCGGGGGCCCTGGCTGGTGAAGTAGGCGGCCTCGTCGGCGGAGTCGACGGCGCCGACGGTGAGGGCGTCGTCGGCGGCGCCGGGCGAGCCGATGGTGCCGGGGGCGCCGTAGTTGCCCGCGGCGATGACGAAGAGGGCGCCGGTCTCCGCGGAGAGGGAGTTGACGGCGGCGGCCATCGGATCGGTGCCGTCGCTGGCCCCGTCCGAGCCGATGCTCATCGAGACGATCTTCGCCTTGATGTCCTTGGCGGCCCACTCCATCCCGGCGATGATCTGCGACTCGCTGCCGGAGCCGCCGTTGCCGAGCACCTTGCCGACGGCGAGGGTGACGTCCGGGGCGACGCCCTTCTCCTTGCCGTCGGAGGCGGCGCCGGAGCCACCGACCGTCGAAGTGACGTGCGTGCCGTGCCCGTTGGCGTCGGCGACCTCCTCGCCCTCGATGAAGGACTTGGACTCGCTGACGCGCGCGGCGAGGTCGGGGTGCGACGGGTCGTACCCGGTGTCGAGGACGGCGACCTTCACGCCCTTGCCGGTGAGCCCGGCCTCCCACGCCTGCGCAGTGCCGATCTGCGCGTTGCTGTCGGCCATGTCGGCGGTGACGCGTCCGTCGAGCCAGACCTTGCCCACTCCGGCGCCGAGTTCGGTACCGGACGGGGCGGTCAGGTCCTTCCAGAAGGCCCGCCCCTTGTCGGCGTCGACGGCGGCGCCGCCGATGCTGGGCAGCGTCCGCGTCCGCTCGGCGCCCTTCGGGACGGCGGCCGCGGCGCGTGCGCTCCGTCCGGCGTAGGTCACGATGAGGGGCGTCGCGTCGGCCTTGCCGTCGGCGAGCCCCTGCCGTATCAACTCACTGACGTTGAAGAGCCGTTGGTCGAGAACGCCGGCGGCGATGTACGACCGGGCCTCGTCCGGTACGACCGTGACGTCACCGCCCGACACCTGGGTGCGCACGGCGCCGGTCGCGCCCTTCGCCCGGTCGACGGTGACGGCCTTCTTCCCGCCGCCGACCTCGGTGACGGTCACCTTGTCACCGGTCACCAGGGTGACGGTGTGCGCGGCGCCGGCCGCCTTGGCGGGGGTCGCTCCCGGGGCGGCGTGGGAGCCGCCGGCGGGCAGCAGCGCGAACGCCAGCCCGGCGGACAACAGGGCCGCGCCGCGTCTCGCGGCAGGTCCTCTGGACATCGTTGCCTCTCTTCGTAGGCGCCTCGGACCGGGGGTGGTGCCCGAGTGCTGCGAAGAGTGTCAGGGGGCTTGTGTTGCGGGGAAGTTGCCGTGGGTTGGCGGGTGCTGCCCTGGCGTCTTCCCGCCACCGGCGGCCACAATGGGAGCGGCTACGCAACAGCGCACGGGGGGCTTTCGGTATGGACGGCTTGGTCGAGTTCCAGGTTCAGGGCGACGACGGGACACCGGTCCTGTTCGAGAGGGCGATGGAGGACGACGCGGCGTCGGGCGCCCGGCTGATCTCCCGCGAGACCGGCGCGGTCCGCGCCACGAACTCGTTCGAGTCGTCCCTGGCCTCGGTCCGCTCGGCGGCGGAGTCGGCACTGCGCGTGCTGCGCGACGGCGCCCTCCGACCCGACGGCGTCGAGCTCGAGTTCGGTGTGAAGATGTCGGCGGAGGCGGGCGCGGTCATCGCGAAGGGCACGGCGGAGGGCCACCTCGTGGTGCGGCTGAGCTGGACTCCTCAGGGGCCCCGGGAGCGCGAGCAGCCACCCACCGCCCCGGACCCGGCGGACACCACCCGGCCATGAGCGCGGCGAACTGGCAGGTCCGCGTCGAGAGCGGCCCTCGCACCGGCGCCGGCTTCCTGATCACCCCGCGCAAGATCCTGACCTGCGCCCACAACCTCACCCCGGGCGCCCCGGTCACGGTCACCTTCACCCAGCGGTACGGCAGCGCTCCCGTCCCGGCCCGTCTGGAGAGCCACGGGGGCTGGACGGAGGACGACCGCGGCCACCCCGGCGACGTCGCCGTCCTCGCCCTGGACCGGGACGCGCCGGTACCACCGGCCGAACTCGCGCCGCCCGAGGCCGCGTTCGGCCACCCGGCACCCCGACTGCTGGCGCTCGGCTTCCCCCGCAGGTTCGACGAGGGCACGATCGCGGTGTACCGCGCCAAGTCCGATCTGCGGGTGCGCGGCCACTGGGTGGAGCTGGAGGCGTACGACGGCCACGGCCAGGTCCTGGAGGAGGGTTTCAGCGGATCGGCGGTCACGCTCGCCACCACGCACCAGGTCGTCGGCATGGCCGTCGCCGCGATCAACGGCCGCGGCGGCCGGATGCTGCCGCTCGACGTGCTGGCCGGCCACTGCCCGGAACTGGCCGAGCAGCTGTCGGCGCCGGCCCCCGACTCCCGGCGGGTGCTCGCCCTGGTCGAGAAGGTGACCCGCGCCCGCATCGACTGCGGGCCGGACAAGCTCTTCCGGTATGCGGTGGGCGAGTTCGGCCAGGATCTGCCGCCCGGCGGCTTCGACTCGCTGTGGGCGGCCGCGGCCTGGCTGCTGGCCGAGGCCGACGAGGAGTCGGTGGTGCGCTTCGCCGAGGAGCTGGAGCGACTGCTGAACGCCCCGGCCGCCCCGGCCGCCCGCCCGCGCTGGACACCCGTCCTGTTCGACGTGCAGCGCAGCGGCGCGGGCGCTGACCAGGCGCTCGTGGAGGTGTCGGCGTACAGCGGGGGTGTGCTCCGCCCGGTCGCCTCGACCACTGTCCACACCGCGGAGGTGTCCGTGTACGTGCGTGACGTCATCGATGACGCACTGGCCCATCTCCCGCTCGGCACAGCCGAATTGGTGGCCTTCACGCTGCCGTCGGCATGGCTGAACTGGCCGGTGGACCGCTGGCCCGCGGGCCCCGATGAGCCGACCACACTGGGCTGCGCCTACCCCGTCGTCGTCATCCACCCGGCCCGCCGCCACATCGGCAAGCACCGCCGGCTCGCGCACCGCTGGGAGAAGGCCATGGGTCGGCCGGTGCGCACGGTGGGGCGCGTGGCCTGCGACCGGGCCACGCCGGTCGGCCAGGACGCGCTGCGGGACGCCGACGTCATCGGTTTCGCCCGGCCGCCCGGCACCGCCCCCGACCCGAGCTTCGACGCGGCACTGACCAAGCCCGTGCCCGCGCTGCTGTGGCCGCGCGGCGACTGCGGCGCGCCGCACGAACCGGGCACGGAGTGCGCGGGCGCGACGTTCCTGGACCGCCTGGAACCGTTCCTCTCCGGCACCGACCTCACGGAACTGCCCCAACAGATGAAGGAGTTACGCGAAGAGGCGGACTCCGACAACGATCACTGGGCCGGTGACGTGCAGCTGCTGTGGGACGCCCCGCACTGTCTGCCCGACCCGCGCGACAGCCCGGCCCGTCACCGCTCGCCCGTAGCCTGACCGCCCACCGAATCCCCCGCCGAATCCCGCACCGAATCCCGCCGAATCTCCCGCCGACGAAAGATCGAGAGTCATGTCCGAGTGGCCCGTGTACACCGGCGCGAACGAGCCGCACGACGGCGTCGACCGGCTGCCTCCACCGCCGCCGTGGCGCGCGTTCGACGGCGGCCCGGCGCTGGCCACGCCCACCGACGCGGACGACGCGGCGGCCGTCTCACCGGACCGGGCGCACCGGGCGCGCACCTACCGGGCAACCGCCGAGAGCGTCCAACTCGTCAACGCTGCCCTGTACTTGAGGCGCCCGCTGCTCGTCACGGGCCCGCCCGGCACCGGGAAGTCGTCCCTCGTCTACGCGGTCGCCCGCGAGCTGAAGCTGGGCCCGGTGCTGCGCTGGAACATCACCAGCCGCTCCACGCTCGCCGACGGCCTCTACCAGTACGACCCGCTGTCCCGGCTGTACGCGGCGCGCGAGCAGGGTGCGGACGGCGCGGACGAAGGGACCGGAGGGGGCGGAGCTTCCGGGGTGGCCGATCACCTGCGTCTGGGCCCGCTCGGCACCGGACTGCTCCCCCACGACCGGCCGCGCGCCCTGCTCGTCGACGAGATCGACAAGAGCGACCTCGACCTGCCCAACGACCTGCTCAACGTCCTGGAGGAGGGCCAGTACGAGATCCCCGAGCTGGTCCGCGCGGGCGGCGAGGCGCGGGTGCGGGCCGACGGCACGGACCAGCGGGTGCCGATCGTCTCCGGCCGGGTCCGCTGCCGCGCCTTCCCCTTCGTCGTACTGACCAGCAACGGCGAGCGGGAGTTCCCGCCCGCGTTCCTGCGCCGCTGCGTCACGCTCCGTCTCGACCGGCCGGAGCGGGACCAGCTCACCGAGATCGTCCGCGCCCATCTGGGCGACACGGTCGACCAGGCCGACGTACTGATCTCCCGTTTCCTCGCCCGCGCCAACACCGGCGAACTCGCCACGGACCAGCTCCTCAACGCCATCTATCTGACCCGGGCGGCGGGCCTGGACTCCGCCACCCGCGACGAGCTGGCCGCACACCTGATGCCGGGCCTGGGACGGCTCGCGGACACCGATGCACTCTGAACTGGCCCGGCTGGCCGAGCTGTTACGGTCCGCGACCGACGACGGCACGGCCCCGACGGCGCGCGAGCTGGCGGAAGTGCTGTGGCTGGCACGGCAGTTGACGGGACCGGAGAGCTCCTCCATCGAGCCTCCACCACAGCAGACACCCGAGCCGCCGCTCCGGGCCCCCGCACACCCGTCCCCCGCGGACGTACCACCGCCGCCACCACCCGTCCCGTCCGCCCCGCCCGGTCCCCCGCACCCACACCCGAACCCCGAACCCGACCGTGTCCCGCTCTACGTGGACCCGTCCCCGCAGCCGACGGCCGCCTCCCTGCTCGCCCCTACGCCCCCGATGCTGCGCCACCCCCTCGCGCTGCAACGCGCCCTGCGCCCGCTCAAGCGCCGGGTGCCGGCCAGAACAGGCCGCCCCGTGCTGGACGAGGCCGCCACCGCGAACCGCATCGCCCGGCTCGGCGCGGCCCACGACATGTGGCTGCCCGTGCTGCACCCCGCGCCGGAACGCTGGCTGCGCCTGGCCCTCATCCACGACACGGGCCCGACGATGCCCGTCTGGCGCCCGCTCCTGCGCGAACTGCACACCGCACTCACCCAGTCCGGCATCTTCCGCACCATCACCGTGCACCCGGCCACCCCCGACGGCCGCGTCCCGCACCTGGCGCTGCCGCGCGACGGCCGCACCGCGGTGCTGCTGCTCAGCGACGGCACCGGCCCGCAGTGGCACCGGGGCCCGGCGGGAACCCGCTGGTACCGCACCCTGCACACCCTGGCGAGCCACACCCCGCTGGCCCTCCTCCAGCCCCTCCCCGAACACCTCTGGCGCACGACGGCCCTGCCGACCGCCCCCGGCCGCTTCACGGCACCGCACCCGGCGGCCCCACTGCCCGCGCTCCGCTTCACTCCGTACGACGCCGAGGACGCGCTCCCCCACGGCGCCCTCCCCCTCCCGGTCCTGGAGACGTCGGCACCCTGGCTGGCCAACTGGTCCCGGCTGGTCGGAGCGCCGGGCGGCGCCCAAGTCCCGGGCACGGCGGCATGGTTGAGGCCTCACCCCACCCCGCCGGCCGAGGCGGGCCCCCTCCCCCGCACTCCGGAGGACCTGGTCCGCGCCTTCCGCGCCACGGCGTCCCCCGAGGCCTACCGTCTCGCGGGCCACCTGGCCGTCGGCGTCCCGCACCTGCCCGTGATGCGCCTGGTCCACGCGGCCCTCGAACCCGACCCGCGCCCGCAACACCTGGCCGAGGTCATCCTCAGCGGCCTGCTGACCACGGCCTCCGGCCCGCCCGGCTCGTACGCCTTCCGCGCCGGCGTCCGCGACCTGCTCCTGCGCTCCCTCCCCCGCACGTCCCGAACCCGCACCCATGCCTTCCTGGCCCGGGTGGGCGGGCTCATCGACGAACGGGTGGGGGCGGCGGCCGGGGAGTTCCGGGCGAGTACGCGGGGCGCGGAGGGGGAGGAGGCGTTCGCGGCGGTGCGGGTGGAGAGTGTGCGGCGGATGGCCGGTGCCGGGACCCGCGCCCTCCCCGACCGGTACCGGCTCGGGCGCAGGCTGCGCGGTGGCATGGTGCGCATGGCACACGACCTGCGCCTGGATCGCCCGGTGCTGGTCAAGCTGCACGCCGCGCCCGACCGAGACGCCTTTCTGCGGGACGCCCGGGTCCTGGCCGGTATCGACCACCCCGGCGTCGCGCGGCTGCTCGATTTCGGCTTCACCGAGGACGGCGATCCGTACACGGTCGTGGAACATCTGGAGGGCATTCCGCTCGACTCCCTCGTACCGTCCGACGCGTACCGGTTGCACCAACTGCCCGGGGACCTGCTCGGCCGGATCACCCAGTCGCTCGCCCACGCCCTGACGACGGTGCACGAGGCGGGTTGCGCGCACGGCCGCATCGGCCTGCCCCGGGTGATGCTGTTGCCGGACGGCACGGTGAAGCTCTCCCTGTTCGAACCCGGACTGCTCCGAAGGGCGGCCGGGCGCGCGGACGACTGCGCGAAACTCCACTCCCTGCTCGTCGAGTTGGGCGCTCCGTTGGGGAACGAGCTCATCGCCCCCGACGCGCCGACCCGCACGAACGCCCTGAGTCGCCTCGCCCGAGACGTGCCACCTCTGCCGCGGTCCTCCCGGTACGCCTACGAGCTGCTCGGCCGGGTCCAGGTCACCCGCACGACGCCCGACGGCAGAACGCGGCTCCTCGACGACTTCTCACCGGACGAGCAAGCCCTGCTGTGCATGCTGCTGCTCAAACCCGGCCTCCCCGTCCCGATGGCCGAACTCGCCCAGGGCATCCGGGGCGATGCAGCCCCCGGCGCCACCACACCGTCGGTGGAAGACACCGCCCTGGGCCTGCGCCTTCGTCCCGACGCCTTCGGGCTCGCGACCCTCCCCGACGCCTACGCCCTGCACACCAGCACCGACACCGTGGACGCGATCCGTCTCCAGACCCACGTCACCGAAGCGGAACGGGACCGCGCGGCGGGCGACCTCCAGTCCGCCCGGAACCACCTCTCCGTAGCCCTCTCCCTGTACCGCGGCACCCCCCTCGACGGAGTCCCCGGCCCCGCCGCGGCCACCGCCCGCACCCGCCTGACCCAGCTCCGCCTCGCCCTCCTCGGACAGCGCGCCGAACTCGACCTCGACCTGGGCGAACCGGAGCGCGCCGCCGAGGCCCTCGCCGGGCTGGTCCGCGAGCACCCCTCCCGGGAGGACTTCCGGCGCCTCCAGATGATCGCCCTGCGGCAGCTGGGCAGGATCGACGAGGCGCTGGAGTCGTTCGAGGACTACGAGGGGTACCTGGCGGAGAACGGCCGCGTCGGGGCGGTCCTGACGGAACTGCGCCGGGACCTGATGGCAGCACGCGATGTGGCCGCGGGCCACACGATCGTCCTGTTCGAGAGCCCCGGTGGAGCGACTCCAGAACTCGGTCACCAGCTGGACCGGTTGATGCTGATGGCGCAGCTGACCCCGCACTCGCCCCGGCCGGCCCCGCATCCGCACGGCTACGAGATCCAGCTCAGTACGGCGGACGCCACCGTGCGGCTCCTCACCGCGACGGTGACCGAGCTTCCGCCGGACGCCCACCTCTCCGCGGTCTTCTGGCCGGCGGGCCCCGGGCGCCGGGCGGAGCGCGACGCGGTGGGCGAGGAACTCGTCGGCACCGGAGCCCTGTCCCAGGTAGCCGCGCACCCCGCGATCATCGACCGGGGCACGGCCACGTCGCTGGGCCTGCACACCAGGCGCGTCGACGCCACGTCCTCGTACTGGTACCGCTCGCTGACCCGGTTCACCCAGGACGACCGCGACCACGTGGTGGCGGCGCTCGGCGCGCTGCCCGCCATGGCGGACTTCGACACCCGCGACCGGCTCGCGGGCGAGCTGAGCACACAACTGGATCGCCGCGTCCACGTGCCCGGCGACGACGCCGAGGCAGACCTACGCATCCTGGCGAGCGTGGCGCTGAGCAGTGCCGACGGCGAACGGGCGCTGATCGATACCGTCGCCATCGTCCTGGGTCCGGACGCCGCCGAGGAATGTGAGCGGCGCCTCGGCCACGTGGAGGCCGACCCGCTCCAGGAACCGTTGATCCGCGGCCCGCTGCCCATGCCGTCCGAGAGCACTGCGCCCACTGCCCTCGACGACCGCACGGCACTCGTCTACCGCCACCCCTCCGGCAGCCTCGGCCTGGACCCGCCCGACGAGTCCGACCTGCTGTGGGAGTACTACGAGGTCGATCTCACCGAGCGCGAGATCCCCGTCGAGGAGGGCGTCCTCACCCGGGTCCAGGTCAGTGACCCGGTACAGGCCGTCCAGAACGCGTCCCTCGACCTGGCCTCCACGCTGGCCGAACGCCTGGAGACCGAGGCCGCCCGCCTCCCGTCACCCCTCGACGTCGAGAAAGTGCTGCGCCGCCTGAACCGCTGGCCGGTGCCCGGGTACGTGGTGCGCTGGGAGCTGTCGTCGCCGTCCGCCCTCGTGCGGGCCCGCACACGCCCGGACACGGACACACGAGCCGACAGCGGTGACCGTCTCACCCGCGCCCTGGCCACCGCCGAGTCCTACCTCCTCGCCTTCGACGGCCCCCTCGTACAGCTCTACGCCCGCGCCCGCGACGCCGCCCGCGAACTCACCGCCCTGGCCACCGAACTCCGCGACCCGGACGACGCGTTGACCGGCGTACCCCTGGAGGAGCCCCTCGAACTCGACATCCACCCCCTCGACGTTCTGCGGACCTTCGCCCGCACCCCCCGCCTCGCCCGCACCCTGCGCGCCCGCCTCGACGAGATCGAGCTCCGTGCTCTGCGTACCGCCCGGCCGACCCGCGACGCCGACCTCCTCGTGCGCACCCTGAACTCCACGGGCCGCCCGGTCTCGGTCGTCTCCGACGTGTCGCCGCACGTCATCTCGGCGTACCTGGCAAGCCGTTCACCGGCGGTACGCGCTGGGGTGCACGGGCGCTCCGCGGATCCGGCCCTCCTGATGCCGCACCCCGACGCCCTGCACCGGGCGCTGCACCGGCCCGGCTCCCCCACCCCGCACGGCGTCCTGATCGGCTCGTCCCCGGCGGAGCTGCTCGCCGCGCGGGCGATCGGCCTGCCATTCATCGGCTACGCGGCGTCGGCCAAGCACGCGAGCACTCTGACGGGGCTGGGCGCCCGCCTCGTCGTACGCGACCTGTCGCAGCTGGTCGACGCCGTGCGCGGAAGTGCCTCGTAGGAGCCGTCCGGCAAAGTGGCGCAGCGTCAGAAATGTGACCGGCACTGACCTGTTCACGCGCGCGCCCGGCGCAATTCCGCCCCGTACGGCCTACCTCAGCGCGCGGTATCCGCCCCTCCGCCGCACGATGCCAAAAGGACCGCGGACCCGCGGCCCGCCCACGGTCTGCGCTCTCGGGAGGAACTGCCATGACCGTCAGTCTGGAGCAGCTGCGCCGCTGCCACTTCGCCGTCGATCTGGGTGCCGCGCGCACCCGCGTGTATGTGAAGGGTGCGGGTCTCGTCGTCGACGAGCCGAGCTGCGCCGCGGTCAACACCCGCACCGGCGCGCTGATCGCGGTCGGCGAGTTCGCGGAGAAGATGACCGGCCGCACCCCCAGCTACATCCGCGTCGTGCGTCCCGTCTCCGGCGGCACCGTCGTCGACATCGAGATGGCCCAGCGGATGCTGCGCCACCTGATCGGGGAGAAGCTCCGCCGCACCCTGCGCCGCAAGCCCCGTCTGCGCGCGGCGGCATGCACCCCGCACGACGCCGATCCGCTGGCCCAGCGCGCGGCCGTGGAGACCCTGGTCGGGCTCGGCGCGCGCCGCGTCGAGCTCGTCGACACGCTGATCGCCGCCGCGGTCGGCTGCGGGCTGCCCGTCGAGCAGCCCGAGGCGACGATGATCATCGTCTGTGGTGCGGCCACGACCCAGATCGCCGTCCTCTCCCTCGGCGCGATCGTGACCGCCGACCGGGTTCCCGTCGGCGGCGACGCCATCGACCACGCGGTGGTCCAACACCTTCGCCAGCACCACGAGTTGATGCTGCCCTCGCAGTCCGTACGACCTCTGCAGCTGGCCCTGAGCGGCAACGGCCTCACCCCGCACGGACCCGAGCAGACCGAGATCCACGGCCGTGACGTGGCGACGGGCCTCGCGCGTTCGGTGCACGTGGACACGGCGGCGGTCCGGCACGCCATCCACACCCCGCTGACCGCGGTCCTCGACGGCATCGGCAAGGTGCTCCGCGACTGCCCGCCCGACCTGGTCGCCGACCTCGCGGACCGCGGCATCATGATGGTCGGCGGCTCGGCCCTGCTGCCGGGGCTCGACCAGATGCTGCGCGACGCGACGGGCATGCCGGTGCACATCGCCGAACGCCCCGACGTGTGCGCGGTCCAGGGCCTCGGCGCGATGATGGAGGGCAAGATCCAGCCGCTGGTCCTGGACCCGCTGGCCGGCTGAGCGGCCCCTGCCGAGCACTCCGTCGAGCACTCCTCCGAGCCTTCGCCGAGGTCCCGCGTGTCCCTCACCGTCCAGATGACCGGGTCCGTCCTGATCCTGCTCGCCTTCCTCCTCGCGCAGGCGGGCCGGATGGACCCGGCCGCCTGGTCGTACCTGTGGCTGAACCTGGCCGGCTCGGCGCTCACCGCGGGCGACGCGCTCCATGAGAAGCAGTGGGGTTTCCTGCTGCTCGAAGGAGCGTGGATGATCGTGTCCGCGGTGAGTCTCATCAACAAGGCGCGGGGCCGCACGCCGCGCGCCCCCGGTCACTGAGGCGGTCATGCGACCAGCGGTACGGCCGGGTTCCGGCCTTTCGGTTCTTCTCGAGGCGGTGCTGAACGTGGGCACCGAGCTCGAACTGCGCGCCACGCTCCAGCACTTGGTGGACAGCGCCGTCACGCTGACCGGTGCCGCGCACGGGGTGCTCGACGTCGTCGACCCCGGCCACGGCAGCCTGCTCGAAACGGTCACCACGGGCCCGGCGACGGACGAGGCAGACGCGGCGGCCTCCCTCACCGTCCCCGTCCTCGTCCAGGAGACGGACTTCGGCAGGCTGCGGCTGACCGGGGCCGGCTTCACCGACGACGACCACGATCTGCTCCGGGTCCTCGCCACCCAGGCCGGCATCGCCATCGGCAACGCGCGCCTGTACGAGACCGCCCAGCAGCGCGAGCGGTGGATCGAGGGGGCCGCCGCGGTCACCACGGCGCTGCTCACCGGCCGTGCGGACGACGCCCTGACCGCGGTCGCCGAGCGGGCCCGGCTGCTCGCCGACGCGGCGGCCGGGGTCGTCCTGCAGCCCACCGAGGACGGTGGCATGACGATCGTGGCGGCCTCCACCACGGACGACGTGGACGGCCTGCTCGGCGCGACGATCCGGCCGGGCAGCGAGGTACTGGCCCAACTCCTCACCGGTGAGCCGGTGTTCATCGAGGACTCGGCGACCGACCCCCGGATGACGACCGAGGTGCGGGGCCGCTTCGGGCCGAGCATGATGCTACCGCTGCAGGCCGCGGGGCAGCTCATCGGCACGCTCGCCCTGCCGCGCGAGCGCGGGGCCCGCCCCTACACCTCCGTCGACCACCTGCTGGCGACCCAGTTCGCCTCGCAGGCGGCGCTCGCCCTGGTCCTGGCCGACGCGCAGGCCGGCCGGGAACGTCTCGCCGTCTTCGAGGACCGCGACCGGATCGCCCGTGACCTGCACGACCTGGTGGTCCAGCGGCTCTTCGCGACCGGCATGATGCTGGAGTCCACGCAGCGCCGCTCCGAGGTCGGCGACGAGCGCGAGACGCTGGCGCGCGCCGTCGACGAACTGGAGTCGACGATCCAGGAGGTCCGTACGACGATCTTCGCGCTCCAGCAGCCGCCCGCCGAGGCGCCGACGACCTTCCGGGGCAAGGTGCTCCGCGAGACGGCGGGCGCCGCCGCGATCCTGGGTTTCGCCCCGTCGGTGCACTTCACGGGCCCGGTCGAGGGGGTGCTCGGCGACGCGGTCGAGGGGCATCTGCTGGCGGCGCTGCGCCGCGCGCTGGCCACCGCGTCGCGGCGCGGCGCGATCTCCCGTATCGATGTCGTGGTCGACGCGCTCGCCACCCTGCCGGACGGCCGCCCCGGTGTCCGGCTGACCGTCGAGGACGACGGGGCGGGCGGCGACGGGACGGACACACAGGCAAGGTCGGGCACGACGATGACGTGGCAGTCACCACTGCGACAGCACTGAAGCGGCACCTGAGCAGCGCTGGGGGTGGGGGTGAGGTCCGGGCCTTGGGGGAGTGAGCCCGTGATGCTTCGGGGATGACCGGCGCCGACTCCGCTCATCCCCTGACGCACACCGCTCGATCACCGCTCGTCGGGAGATCTCGACTCTCGACCCAGGGATGAGTCGGTTGCGGTCGTCGAAGAGCGTACGCGGCCGGACCGGCGCCGGTCACTCCCCAAAGCGCAGGGCTGTCCGGAAAGCGCAGGCACTCGGCGCACGGACACCGCGCGCCGTCCGGCGCGCACGGTACGGGTGGTGTCTTACGGACCGGTGACGTGACGGGCGCGCCACTGGGGCGCGCGGGCCGGGCGGCCTAGCGTGGCCGTATGCGTGTACTGGTCACCGGCGGTGCCGGGTTCATCGGGTCCCATGTGGTCGAGGCGCTGGCGGCGCGCGGGCACGAGCCCGTGGTGTTCGACGTACGGGAGGATCCCGCGGCGGACGTCCGGGACGAGGAGGCCGTCGCCCGCGCCCTGGACGGCGTGGACGCGGTGTGCCACCAGGCGGCGATGGTCGGCCTCGGCACCGGTTTCGCCGACGCGGCCGCCTACGTCTCCCGCAACGACCTGGGCACCGCCGTCCTGCTCACCGCCATGGCCGCGGCGGACGTGCGGCACCTGGTGCTGGCCGGGTCGATGGTGGTCTACGGGGAGGGGCGGTACGCGTGCGCGCGGCACGGGGTGGTGCGGCCGGGCCCGCGGGCGGTCGCCGCGCTCGACGCGGGCCGGTTCGAGCCCGAATGTCCTCAGTGCGGGCGGGAGTTGGCGCCTGGTCTGGTGACGGAGGACGCGCCCGTCGACCCGCGCAACGTGTACGCGACGACCAAGCTCGCCCAGGAGCATCTGGCCGCGGCGTGGGCGCGCGCGACGGGCGGCACGGCGGTGTCGCTGCGGTACCACAACGTGTACGGGCCGCGGATGCCGCGCGACACCCCCTACGCCGGTGTCGCCTCGTTCTTCCGCTCGTCGCTGGCGCGCGGTGAGGCGCCGCGGGTCTACGAGGACGGGCTCCAGCGGCGGGACTTCGTGCACGTACGGGATGTGGCCGAGGCCAACGCCACCGCGCTGGAGTCGCTGGGCACGGCGACGCCGCCGGGTGCGCTGACCGCGTACAACACCGGCAGCGGCACCCCGCACACCGTCGGCGAGATGGCCCACGCGCTGGCCGCGGCGTGCGGTGGGCCCGCGCCGGTCGTGACCGGCGAGTACCGGCTCGGCGACGTCCGGCACATCACGGCGGACTCGGCGCGGCTGCGCGCGGAGCTCGGCTGGAAGCCGGAGGTCGGGTTCACCGAGGGCATGCGGGAGTTCGCGGGCGCCTCAGCCTGAGGCCGCGGCCGTGGGCAGGGTCACCTCGAAGCGGCAGCCGCCGGGGATGTTGCGCACGGAGGCCCGCCCCTGGTGGGCCTCCACGATCCCGCGGACGATGGCGAGGCCGAGGCCCGCGCCGGCCGGCGGGGTGCGGGCGTGCGTGCCGCGCCAGCCGGTGTCGAAGACCCGCGGCAGATCGGCCTCGGGGATGCCGCCGCAGCCGTCCGACACGGAGAGCACGACGCTGTCGGCGCTCCGCTCGGCGGCGATGGCGACCGTGCCGTCGGCCGGGGTCCGCCGGATCGCGTTGACCAGCAGGTTCCCCAGGACTCTGGTCATCTCCTTGCCGTCGACGTCCACCGGCACCGGTTCGACGCCGTCGCCCACGAGCCGCACCCCGTGCTCCCTGGCCAGCGGGTCGGCCCCCGCCAGGGCGTCGCCCACCAGGTCGTACAGCGATATCCGGGTGGGGGCGAGGGTGAGGGCGCCGGCGTGGATCCGGGAGAGTTCGAAGAGGTCGCCGACCATGTCGTTGAGGCGTTCGACCTCGGTGCGGATCTGCCGCAGGTAGCGGTCGGGCTCGGCGGCGACGCCGTCCTCCAGCGCCTCCGACATGGCGCGCAGTCCGGCCAGCGGGGTGCGCAGATCGTGCGAGATCCAGGCGACGAGCTCGCGCCGCGACGCCTCCAGCATCCGCTCGCGTTCCCGTGAGGCGGCGAGCTTGTCGCTGGTGGCGGCCAGTTCGCGGCTGACGGCGGCGAGTTCGGCGGTGGCCGGTCCGGTGGGCGCCGTGAAGCCGCCGCCGTCACCGAACGAGCGGGCTGCCAGCGCCAGTTCACGGCTGCGGGCGACGACCCAACGGCCGAGCACGAGCGCGGTGACCAGCGACACGACCGCCGCCATGGCGACGACCGTCGTGACGACGCTCAGGTCGTGCGGGGACAGGAACATCGCCTGCGCCACGGCGAGCGTGCCCGCGAACATCGCGCCGACGGCGACGGCGGCGACCACCGCGACCGACGCGGTCAGCGACCGCCGTCGCAGCAGCCACAGCGCGCCCGCGCCGAGCAGTCCGGCCGCGGCGGCGCCGAGGAAGGCGAAGAGGGCGATGAGCAGGGTGTCGCGCACGATCACTCCCCTTCCTGGCCGGTAGATCCGGCTGCACCCGCGTGGTCGGTCTTGTCCGCGTCGTCGGTGTCGTCGGTGTCGCCCGCCGGGTCGAAGCGGTAGCCGACGCCCCACACCGTCTGTACGAGGCGCGGGCGGGCGGGGTCGCTCTCGACCTTGTTGCGCAGACGGCGCACATGGACCGTGACGGTCGACAGGTCGCCGAAGTCCCAGCCCCACACCTCCCGCATCAGGTCCTCGCGGCTGTACGCCGTGCCCGGGTTGCGCAGGAAGAAGGCGAGGAGGTCGAACTCGCGCAGGGTGAGGGCGAGTTCGGCACCGTCCCTGGTGGCGCGGCGGGCCGCCGGATCGACGGTGAGCCCGGCCGCCGCCAGCGGCCGCACATGGGCGTTCGGCCGGGCGCGGCGCAGCACCGACTCGACCCGCAGCACCAGCTCGCGCGGGCTGAACGGCTTGGTGACGTAGTCGTCGGCGCCGACCTCCAGGCCCAGGATCCGGTCGTCCTCGTCGCCGCGCGCGGTGAGCATGACGACCGGCACCGGCCCGCGCGCCCGCAGCCTGCGGCACACCTCCAGGCCGTCCATGCCGGGCAGCATCAGATCGAGGACGACCAGGTCGGGCCGGTGCGCGGCGGCGCCGGCGAGCGCGGTCGGCCCGTCCCCTGCCCGGTCCACCAGATACCCGGCGCGCTCCAGATACCCGGTGACGACCTCGGCGACGGTGGGGTCGTCGTCGACGACGAGAACCCGGCCCGCCCCCCGCTCCTGCGACTGCTGCTGCTCCATGCCTCCAGCGTCGCACCGCCCCGGACGCCCCGTCGCCCGGCGCCTGCCCCACCGCCCCGGACGTCCGCGTTTCGTAAGGAGCTGAAGTCCGTTATGCCCGATTGGTGTTCGTAGGGTGAGACCCGTGCGAACCCCTTCCTCTCCCCCGTCCCCCGAGGGCGTCGACGTCGTCCTCCCGTGCCTGAACGAGGCCGGGGCGCTGCCCTGGGTCCTGTCCCGCATCCCGCCGGGCTGGCGGGCGATCGTCGTGGACAACGGCTCGACCGACGGTTCGGCCGACATCGCCCGCGATCTGGGGGCCACCGTCGTGCACGAGGCGCGGCGCGGCTTCGGCGCCGCCTGCCACGCGGGACTGACCGCGGCGACGGCCCCGTACGTCTGCTTCTGCGACTGCGACGCCTCCCTGGACCCGGCCCTGCTCGTGCCGTTCGTCCGCGAGGTGCGGGCCGGGGAGGCCGACCTGGTGCTCGGCCGGCGCCGACCCCAGTCCCGGGACGCCTGGCCCGCGCACGCCCGCGTCGGCAACCTCGCCCTGTCCCGGATGCTGCGCCGCCGCACCGGTCTGCGCCTGCACGACCTGGGCCCGCTGCGCGCCGCCCGCCGCGAGGCGCTGCTCGCCCTCGCGCTGACCGACCGGCGCAGCGGCTACCCGCTGCAGATGGTGGTGCGCGCCGCCGACGCGGGCTGGCGCGTGACGGAGCACGACGTCCCGTACCGCCCGCGCACCGGCACCTCGAAGGTGACCGGCACCTGGCGCGGCACCTGGCAGGCGGTACGCGACATGAGCCGAGTCCTCGCCGAGCCCCCGCCCACGTAACACCCCGGCCGGCCGCCCGGCACCTCGACGCGGGGCGAGCGCTCGACCGGCCCCGGCCCCGACCCCGCTCCACCCCACCAGCCCCGCCCCGCCCGCCCCGCGAAAGGCCCACGCCGCCCATGACCACCCTGCTCGTCATCGCCAAGGAACCGCGCCCAGGCCGCGTCAAGACCCGCCTCACACCTCCCTTCACCCCCGAGGAGGCGGCCGCCCTCGCCGAAGCCGCCCTCACCGACACCCTGCACACGGTGGCCGCCACCCCGGCCGACCGCCGCGTCCTCGCCCTCGACGGCACCCCGGGCCCGTGGCTGCCGCCCGGTTTCGACGTCGTACCGCAGTGCGCGGGCCCCCTAGACGAACGGCTCGCCGCCGCGTTCGCCGCCTGTACGGGCCCGACCCTGCTGATCGGCATGGACACCCCCCAGGTCACCCCGGAACTGCTCACCGTGGACCTCGAAGGGGAGACGTACGACGCGTGTATCGGCGCCGCCGACGACGGCGGCTTCTGGGCCCTGGGCCTCGCGCATCCGGACCCCGCCCTGCTGCGCGGCGTCCCGATGTCCACCCCCACCACCGGCGCCGCCCAGCGCGCCCGGCTCGTCGCCGCGGGCCTGCGCGTCCGCGACCTGCCGCCCCTGCGCGACGTGGACACGGCCGCCGACGCCCGGGCCGTCGCCGCCGCGGCCCCGGACACCCGCTTCGCCGCGCGGCTGCACCGGCTCGGGGCGGTCACCCCGCGATGACCACGGCACACGAACTCGACACGCCCCCGCGCCCCTGGTCGGCGGACCCCTACGCGGACGCGCTCCGTACCGGCCGCGGCCCGCTCCACCTGCGCCGTGACGACGGCTGGCTGCTCCCCCTCGACGTGGAGCGCTGGTGCACCCGCGCCGACTCCGTGGACCGCGCGCTGCTCGACCTGTGCGAGGGCGCGGTCCTCGACGTCGGCTGCGGCCCGGGCCGGCTGGTCGCGGAGCTGGCCGCCCGCGGCACCCCCGCCCTCGGCATCGACGTCAGCGAGGCCGCCGTCGCGCACACCGCGCACCGCGGCGGTCAGGCCCTGCTGCGGTCCGTCTTCGCGCCGCTGCCCGGCGAGGGCCGCTGGGGCACGGTCCTGCTGGCCGACGGCAACGTGGGCATCGGCGGCGACCCGCGCGCCCTGCTCACCCGGGCGGCCCAGCTCCTCGCACCCGGCGGGATGCTGATCGCCGAGACGGCCCCGTTCGACGTCGACGAGCGGGTGCGCGTACGGATCGTGGGCGGGGACGCGGCGGAGACCGATCCGTTCCCGTGGGCCAGGATCGGCACGCCCGCCCTGCTGCGGGCGGCCCGCCCGCAGCGCTGGCGGCCGGTGGCTCAGTGGTCGGCGGACGGCCGCTGCTTCGTGGCCCTGCGCAGCCGCACCAGCAACAGCAGGGCCGAGCCGCCGAAGAGCACGGCGGTGCTCAGCAGCCAGCGCCCGAGGAACCCGTCCCCCGACAGCGTGGTCGCCGACGCGTAGGGGGCCGCGGACCAGCCGCTGACCATCGGGAACCACACCAGCAGCAACAGCCCCGACAGCATGGCCGGTACGCGCACGTACCCGGCCCACTCCCGCCGCCCGCCCGTACCGACGGCGCCGAGGGCCCGTACGACACCGCGGTCCACCGCCCCGTACAGCGGCACGAGCACGAGATCGTGCACGAGGGCCGCCCCCACGAACCACAGCGCGACGGCGAACCAGTCACCGGCGAGCAGCCGCACCCCCGCGTACCCGGCGAGCGCGAACGAGCAGGCGAGCAAGAGCAGTTGAAGCGGACTGCCCGCCTTCATCCCACGCACCGCCCGCTTCATCCCGCCACCTTCCCGAGGTCACCGAACTCGATCCTGGCCACCCACTTCGTGTTGAGCACCCCGGGCGCGGCGGGCACGATGATCCGCGCCGGGTACCCGTGGTCGGCGGTCAGGGCCGCACCGTTCACCTCGAGCGCGAGGAGCGAGCGCGGATCGCGGATCTGGTTGGCCCGCAGCGCGGCCCGCCGGAACGCCCCGCGCCGCTGCAGCGACTCCACCAGCGCGTCGGGCGCCTCGTCCGCCGCGTACCCGACGAGCTCCGCGAGGTCCCGCAGCCGCACGCCCCGCCACAACTGGTCGCCCGTGGACCACCCTTCGACGCAGGCGATGGGCAACGCGGCACTGTGCAGCGGGAGTTGAAGCAGCTCGTCCCGGCTCAACCGCGCACGCCTCCCCCCGGGCCCGGTCACGACCAGCCGCCACGCGTCCTCCCCCACCTCGTCGGCGGCGATCCCCCGTGCCGCGGCGGTCTTGTTGACCTGGAAGCCGCCGGGTCCGCTGCCCGGCTCGGCCCACCCGTGCGGCGCGAGCAGGGCGGTGCGCCGCAGCGGCCCGTCGAAGCCGCGCCCCACCGTGGTCCCGAACAGCAGCGCCGACGCGCCCCCGACGACCGCGAAGGCGCCCCGCCGCGACATGGTCGGCGCCGCGGGCCGGACGGCGACGAGGTCCCCGCTCTCCGGCTGCCGCCCACTCCTCATGTCCCGCAGATTCCGCACGGCGGCCGGTCCCCGCAGCACCACGTGCACGGCGAACGCGCCGAAGAACACCCAGGCCCCGTAGAAGTGCAGGGGGTAGAAGGACCCGGGGAAGACGTACTCCAGCTGCACGTTGAGCACCCCGGTCACGAACTCGAAGAGCACCCCGCCGACCAGCAGGAGCAGCGAGATCCGCTCCAGCGCGTGGGCGATCGAGCGGGCGGGCGGCAGCGCGAACAGCTTGGGCACCACCGACCACAGCTTGGCGAGCAGTACGGGGACCAGCGTGATGCCGAGCGTCACGTGCACGCCCTGGGTGAGCCGGTACAGCCAGGACGGCCGGGTCGGCCACGCGAACAGGTAGAAGCCGAGCAGCCCCTTGTCCGGTGTCTTGTCGTTGACCGGCGAGAGCCCGGGGTTGTACGCGGCGTAGGACAGGAGCCCCGTCACGAACAGCACGGTGATCCCGAACAGCAGGACCACACCGAGCGCCGACGTGAACCACGGCCCGCGCAGCGGACTGCGCCAGAACGCCGGCGAGGTCGGCAGGGCATCCGGGTCGAACTTCGGTGACATGCGCCGACCGTAGGCCGCGCGACCCCCGCCCGAGCCTCCGGAACACATGACGAAACGCTGACATCCACCCGCGTACCCCCCTTCGCACCGGCGGCGCGACCTAGCGTTTCGGTGTGATCCGCAATCTCCCCCGTGCCGTCCGCCACGACCTGTTCGCCGTCGCGGCCGCCGCCCTCCTCGTCACGACGGCCGCACTGCTCGGCACCTGGATCGAGCACACGTACGGCACCCTGCACGTGGGCCGGCCGCCCCTGTACGCGCGCTGGTCCCCGCACCTGGGCCCCGGCACCCCGGCGGCGCTCGCCGTGGCGGCCGCCGTCGTCGCGTACGGCCCGTCCCTCGCGGCCCGCCTTTCCTGGCGGGCCCTGCTCGTCACGGCCTGGGCCACGGCGATGGCCTGGGTCTGGTCCCTGGCCCTGATCGACGGCTGGCACCGCGGCATCGCGAACCGGCTCACCACCAAGTACGAGTACCTGCAGGTCATCGACCGCTTCCAGGACATCCCGGCGACCCTGCGCGACTTCACGGGACACATCCTTCTCCACTCCCCCGACCACTGGCCCCCGCATGTGGCGGGCCATCCTCCGGCGGCCACGCTCACCTTCGTCCTGCTGGACCGGATCGGTCTGGGCGGCGGGGCGTGGGCGGGCGCCTGGGTGATCACGGCCGGTGCCTCGGCGTGCGTGGCGGTGCTGATCACGGTCCGGGCCCTGGCCGCCGAGGACCTGGCCCGCAGGGCGGCCCCGTTCCTCGTGCTCGCCCCGGCGGCGGTGTGGATGGGCACGTCCGCGGACGGCTACTTCACGGCGGTCGCCGCCTGGTCCCTGGCCTTCCTCGCGCTCGCGGTGACGGGCCGCCGCCCCTGCCTCACCGGCTTCGCCTCGGGCCTCCTGTTCGGCCTGACCCTCTATCTCTCGTACGGCCTCACGCTGTTCGCGCTCATCGCGGCCGTGATCGTCCTCCTCGGTACCCGCCACCGCCTGCGGCCCCTGCCGTACGCCCTGGCCGGCCTCGTCGTGGTCCCCGCCGTGTTCACCCTCATGGGCTTCAACTGGTGGGAGGCGTACCGCCTGCTGGTGGAGCGGTACTACGAGGGCGCGGGCGGCATCCGCCCGTACGGCTACTGGGTGTGGGCCAATCTCGCCTGCACGGTCCTGATCGTGGGCCCGGCCACCGTCGCGGGTCTGCGACGTGCGCCGGGCGCGCCCGCGGGGTCCGCGCGCCGTCTGGCGCTGCTGTCCGCCGCGGCGCTGGCCGCGCTGTTGCTCGCCGACCTGTCGGGGATGAGCAAGGCGGAGACGGAACGCATCTGGCTGCCGTTCGCGGCCTGGCTCCCGGCGGCCTGCGCCTTCCTGCCGGGCCCACGCGCCTGGCTCACCGCCCAGGCCGCGCTCGCACTGCTGCTGAACCATCTGCTGCTGACCGGCTGGTGAGCCGGCCGAAAAGCGGCCCGGTGAACGACACGCCGTGGCGGAGGCCGCCTCCTGAGTGACAGATGACCCGTCACGGTTTGCATGACGGGCCATCAGGTTACGTTCAGCCTGGTCGCATCGTTTCTGCGCCACGAACGTGTGGTGGGGCGGGTGGGACTCGAACCCGAACCAGTGACGCGTCTCACCTGCGAAAACGCCGACGGGCGGACATTTAAGCCTGTTTCCACCCCGCCGCATCCGCCTCGATCCCGCTCGAACAGGGGGCCGTTAGGCGTTCGCCACACCGCCCCCACACACTCACCGCTCAGGCCCGCGCGAGCACGCGAAGCTCAGCCACGACTCTAGCGATCCGTCCACGGGTGCCACTGAGCACATTTCATCTTGGCGTTGAGCTGGCCAGATGAAGTGTGAGGACGGCTCGGACGAGGTTGGTGATCCGGTTGGTGCTGCAACGAATCTTGCGGAGGATTCGCCATCCCTTCAGCGTGGCGACGGCCTGTTCGCCGACGCAGCGGATCTTGGCGTGGGTGGTGTTGTAGCGGCGCTGCCATCGTTTGAGTTTCCGGCCGCGGATCGGCACCCGGATGTGCCGCCCCGCCGCCTGGTACGCGCGATCGGCCCAGGTCTTCAGCCCGGTGCTGCTCAGCGCCTCGATGATGCCGGTGGTGCGGGCGGCGGTCAGGTCGTGCGTGGCACCGGGCAACGCAGGCGAGGCCCACAGGAGTTTGCCGTGCGGATCGGCGATAACCTGCACGTTCATTCCGTGACGCTTGTGTTCTCCGGAGTAGTACGGGCGGTCCTCCGCGATCCGGTCGATCGGCAGGAGCGTGCCGTCCAGGATCAGGAACGCCTTGCGCCGGGCCTCGTCCATGGCTTGCTGGAGGGTCGGGGCGAGGACGGCCAGGACATCGATCGCCTCGCCTATGTAGCGGTAGGCCGTGGCGGTGCCGATGCCGAACCCGGCAGCAAGCTGGGCGTAGGTGTCGCCCTTGCGCAGGTGGGCCAGGACCAGCAGGGCCTGGCGGCCCGGCGGCAGGCGCCGCCACCGCGTGCCCTGCTGTCGATGCCGAGAGCGAAGTTGGCCGGCCAGGAAGCGCACCGTGGAGCTGGACAGGTCGATGCCGGAGCGGTAGACAAGCACGCGAAGCCTCTGGTGGATCCGGTTCTCATGGTCGAAAACCCGTCTAGCAGGGCTTCTTCGCGCCGTCAGCCCAACGCGCAAGCCACTCAGGCAAGTTGGAACAGGCTCACTGATCAAATATGACCGCTGCCAGAAGTGCCGCTGTTTGAGCCGCGCAACTCCAGGGGGTACGGCACAGGGCAACCACCCCGCCTTCCAGTGCACCGTGCGACCGCACCACATCACGAGGGCTCGATCAGTGTTGTCCGTCGCCGGCACTAGTACTCCAGCAGCGTTTCGCTAACTGGCCTGGTCAGAGGCATCGTCGGGAGTGTAGTGGGCTGATGCCATGTCAGGGGCGGTCTTGCCGGAGCGCCCCTCCAACGAGTGGCATCGTCGCCGGTAGTGGCAGTGTCTGGCGACGGCCTGACGCCTTCTCCGCCACCGCGACCAGCTCATTGCGTGGATGCGAAGCGGCGGGCAGGCTCGGTGCGCGAGGCCAGTTGCCAGCAGCCGGCGGACTTCCGCCACGGTGAGCGGAACCAAGGTGGAACCGTTTCTGCAGCCGCCTTTGCCGCCGCCTGCGCCGCCGTGACCGCGAGAAAGGCGTGCGCAAGCATGGCCAGGGTGATGTGCCGCATCCAGCCGACGTAACGGCGAACCTCGTACTGATCCAGGCCGCACTCGTTCTTCGCGGCCTGGAAGCACTCCTCGATCACCCACCGGCGCCCGGCGACGCGCACGAGCCGGTCGACGCCTGTGCCCACCGGCGCGTATCCGAGGTAGTAGGCGATCTCATCGGGTCTGCTGATACTGCGCCGGGCCAGCGCCCAGCGGTGATGGGTGGGCCGCTCGCCGTCGAACTCCTCGATCACGGGAAGCTGGAGGGCCGCCCAGTGATAGACACGCGGGCCTTTGGCACCGTCGCGGCACGAGCGCTTCTCCCACGCCTCGTCCGGCGCCTGCGTGAAGAGGTGGTCGATGCGGCCAAAGCGCGGCACCTGCTGAGACTTCGGGACGGCGAGCACGTAGCCGACGGCAGTTTCTTCCAGCATCCGGCGAAAGCGCCATTCCTGGCCGTAGGCGGCATCCGCGGTCACCCACGCGATCGGCAGCGGCGAGGCGAGTACGCGCAGCACCATGGCCCTGGCCAGTTCTGGTTTGGTGGCGAAGGTCCTCTCGTCGGGGATCTTGGCGGCGCGGCAGCGTTCGCGGTCGTCCGTCCAGGACTTGGGCAGATACAGCTCGCGGTCCACCAGGGCGCGTCCGCGGGTGGTGGCGTAGGCGGCGAAGACGCCGATCTGGCAGTTCTCGGTGCGGCCGGCGGTGCCGGAGTACTGGCGCTGCACGCCCGCGGAGGTGGTGCCTTTCTTGACGAAGCCGGTGTCGTCGAGGATGCGGATCCCGTCGGCTTCGCCGAGCTTGTCGGCAACGCATGTCTGCAGGTCATCGCGGACGTCGTCGGCGTTCCAGGTGGCTCCGTTCAGCAGCCGTTGCAGGCCGTCGGGGTGCGGTGGCCTGCATGTTCGGCCAGTTGCCAGCCGTTTTTGCGGCCGACCGGGCCCAGCAGGGCGCGGACGTAGTCGCGCATGCGGCGTCGCAGGTCGGCGCGGCCGAAGCGGTGGCCGATACGCAAGAAGAGGTCGTCGAGTTCACGGTCCCAGGTCGCGTCGGCAAGGTCGTCGATCACTCGGGGAGGCTGCCCTCATCACAGCTCGGACAGTTCTCGATGCCACTCGTTGGAGGGGCGCTCCGGCAAGACCGCCCCTGACACGGCATCAGCCCACTACACTCCCGACGATGCCTCTGACCAGGCCAGATAGCGAAACGCTGCTGGAGTACTAGGGCGGGGAACAGCGGCTTGGTTCCCGGCCGACTGCGCCACGTCGGGCCCATCCCTGCGCGCGCAGAGACCACTCGTAGTCCCAGTTATGCTTGAGGCTGATGCCCAGCTTAACCCCGCTTGCGATCTCGGTTTACGGTCAGTCAGTAGAAGCGCCCGCCACTCTCCGGACTCATCACCGAAACCGGACTCACCCTCGGCACCTCGTCACCCTGACCTTTCAACTCAGCGTCAGAAAGACAAAGACCCCCTCCACAATAGGATCATGTAGGGGGTCTTCGATTATTCGACGAATGGCATCGACCTAGCAGTTCCTTGCGATCTCATTTCGACGACTCTAATGAATCGAATCGCAAGGCACTATTCTATGCATCACGGTCGTGCAGAGACGAAATCGCACCTTCGTCGAACTCCCAGAAGTTCCGAGATTCCCCTTCCTGCAAAACGGTGCGCACAGCCTCATAATCCACCTCGGCGGGAATATCTACTGAAATCATCCCGTCCAAGGTAGTCTCATGAATCTTCGCTCCGAGCCGCACAAGCTCACGCCTGAGATTATCCTCCGAGTCCTGACCGGCAGCCCGAAAGAAGACCACACGTACCGTCGAATGACCACTCGACTCGATGATGGAATCTACCCAGACCTGCTCCGGCGATCCGTGATGCACGACGCGGACGACGTCACCGACCGCCAACCGGTTGGCGAAAGCGGGCGGGGAGGCGAGTTCGTAGAGGTGATCCCCCAAGGCCTTCACGCTTACCTCTTCGAAGGCGACCGGTGGCCATCCGCCTTCGACAGCCAATCGGACGTGAACCTTGGTCGCGTGCTCCATGAGTCACCTTTCTTCATCTGCCGCGCAAGCCAGGCGCAAGCTCACCACGGTTGCGGACCGTCGCTTTTATCCCTGTTGCAAACGCGGCACGTCGCTTGACCGTTTGATGGATCACCCGAACCACCACCGGCTTCATGTTCTATGTGATCCACTTGCGCCTCATTGGTAGGAGGCGTCACACCAGTCTGCGACTTCGCTGGGTAGACGAGTTCGACATTACAGTTTGGGTTCACGCATCTCGCGATCCCATCTTCCTGCCCCAGCGCATTGCGCTGAATAACCTCATCTTTGCCGGCGGGCGTGAATTTCTTTCCAGCTCGCGTCCCAGGCCCTCCGCCGCGCCCTTCCGTTGGCGTGAAGCCGGGCCGGACCGTGCAAAGTTCCCCAGGAGTGCCGTACTTAGTGTTGTGAACCAATACCGGGGTGCCCCCGGCCTCCACATAGTACGTGTGCTCACTGGCGACGGTGAGGTTGTGAACGGTGGCGTTCTGGGCCGTCCATCGTTCAATCGCCCTGATCTGAACGCGAGTCCCCGTGCTGGTGCGCAGCCACTCACCGGTCTTCAGCTCGGTCGCGTCGATCCATTTCCCGAGCTCAGGGACCCAGAAGGGGTGCCCGTCGGTGGCCGTGATCGATGCGGTCTTGTTGCCCTTCTTCCCGTCGGTGTCAACGGTGACCTTGACGAGGTGCTTGAGGCCCTGCCCCTTGATCTCGGCCGTGACTGTCTCGGCTTTGGTCTCGCCGGTCTTGGGATCGGTGGCCAGCACCTTGTCGCCGATGTCGACGTCCTCGATGCGTTTTGTACTGCCGTCGGCCATCAAGACCAAGGTGCCGGGCACGAAGCTGTTGCACGCCTTCGCGAGCTTCCGGCTCTTGTTCCAATCCTTGAACGCCCCCCACAGCCGCTTGCCCAGGTTCACAATCCGCTTACCCAGGGCGTACGCCTTGTTGACGCGGTACCAGTACTTTCCGATCAGCTTGGTGACCGGTCCGCCGCCGATCAGCGACATGACGATGTTGCCCGCCGTGGCGCCACAGGCGCCCAGGGAGCCCGTGGTGAAGCAGTCCAGCGCATCAGTGATGCCGAGTTCATCGGCGATGATCTTGCCGAGTTCCTTGGCGATGGCGATCGCGCGCTGCTTGGCCGCGTCCGCCTTGGCCTGTTCCTGGCGGGCCTTGTAGCTGGCCGTGGATTCCTTCGGTGCCTGGACGCCGTAGTACGTGTAGTAGGTCTTGGTGACCTTGACGTCCCAGCCGCCCTTGTCGTTCAGATTGCACTGGACACCGACGCTGATGCAGTCGTCGGGCTTGAGACCGTCGGGGTCGGAGAGGGTGACCGGGTTGTTGTTGCTGTAGGCGTACCCGTTGATCTGTTGCGGGTCCGTGTAGTCGACGATCGGGTCGGCCGAGATGAAGCGGCCGGTCGATGCGTCGTATTCACGGGCGCCCAGGGTCACCAGGCCCGATGTGGTGTCGTTTGTGCCACCGACGAAGCCCTTGTCGTCCACCCAGTCCGAGCTGTCGGCGGAGTTGTCATCACGGCCGTTGCCGAACGGGTCGAGGCGGCGGCGCTGGGTTTCGCCGGTAGCAGCGTTGATGGCGAGCTGCGACGTGCCGTGATGGTCGCCCGCCAGGAACGTGACGCCCTTGGAGTCGCGGACTGCCACCGTCTGGTCGCCCAGTGAGTAGTACCGCTTGGCCGTGACCGCCTTGGTGGAGGTGTCGAGACTCAGTTCCATGCCGGGCAGGTAGAACGTCTTCTCCGACGCTGACGTGCGCAGGAGGCGGGAGCCGCTCGCGTCGTAGGTGTACGACGATTCGCTGCCGTCGGCGTTGGTGACCTTGGTGAGGTCGTTGTTCTTGTCCCAGGTGAGGCTCTGGGTGTCTCCGCCCAGGACACGGGTTTCGGTGTTGCCCGCGTCGTCGTAGGTGTAGGTGTTCTGGGACTTGACGGCCGGCGTGGTGCTGGTGGCCGTGGTGTCGGTGACCGCCGTGGTCAGCTGGTGCGGGCCGTCGCCGTTCTCGCCGTAGGTGTACGACTTGGTCGAGGTCGCGCCACCGTTGATGCCGTGGTTGGTCTCCGTCTTACGGTTGCCGGTGTTGTCGTACGTGTAGGCGTTCCAGTACGGGGACGCGCCACCGACCGTGGTCGAAGAGGCATCCGGCTTGCAGGCCGCGTCCGTGCCACCGGTACCGACAGCGCCATCGGGGGTCTGCGAGGACGTCCAGTCCGCGGTCATGCGGCGCAGGCTGTCGTAGCGGAAGCACTGCACGTCACGGGTGCCGCCCGTGGGGTTGTCGACGATGGAGGTGACGTTGCCGCCGTCGTCGTACGTGTAGTCGGCGTCGTACGCGACCGAAGTGGCGCCCTCGACATCGACGCGGGCGTTGGTGAGCTGCTTCGTGCCTTGCTCGTAGGAGTAGGTCAGCCACGTCTTCTTCGCACCCGAATCGCCTGTGGACAGCTCCAGTTGTTCGAGCTGGCTCGTGGGCGAGTAGGACGTGTCGGAGACGTAGGTGCCGCCGCCGAGCGAGGTGTTCAGGGCTGTCGGACGCTGCAGATCGTCGTACTGGTAGGAGACGGCCTCGGCCTCAAGGCCGCCCGCCGCAGGGAAGTTGGTCCCCTGTACCGTGCCGTCGTCGTTGTACTGCGTGTTGAACTCGTATGTGCCGCCGAGCTCCGGCTCCGCCGTCTTGGACAGCAGGTACTTGGTCGAGGTCGGCTTGTAGTCATTCTTCTCGTCCAGGACCGGATAGGTCACCGACGAGTAGACGGCGCCGTTCTTGTAGGTGTAGGTGCCATACAACTCGCCCTTGGCGACCGTGTCGTACGTCGACACCGACAGCTTCGTCCCGGTGTCCGCTGCGCCCTGCCAGGTCGACTTCACCCGGCTGAGCTGGTCGTAGACCGTGGTCGTGGTGTTCTTGCGGGCGTCGGTGACCGATGTCTGGCGGTCCAGGTCGTCGTAGCCGAACGTTGTCGTTCCGGTGTCCGGGTCGACGGCCTGAGTCTTGCGGCCGCGCTGGTCGTAGGCGTACGTCCAGGTGTTGCCGTCGTTGTCGGTGACCTTGTTGAGCTGGCCGTCGGGCGTGTGGCCGTACTTCGTGGAGACGTAGTCGGACGCGGTGCCCAGGGGCAGCGGGGTGTCGCCCTTGTACTGGCGCAGTTCGACCGTCTGGTCACGGGCGTCCGTGATCGTGGTGGTCGGGGTCTGCCCGGTCGGCGGGTCCATGTGGACGCGGTCGCCGCCGTAGGTGTACGTGGTGCGGTTTTTCTCCTGGCCGGCGACCTTGAAGATGGTGGCCTTGGTGCGGCTGTCGCCGTCGTACTCGGTGACGGTTTGCGCGTCGATGTCCGCGTTCAGCGGCTCGAAGAGCGTGGAGCTGGGGGCTCCGGTCGTCGAGTACGTGTCGTTCGTCTTGACCGTGCGGCCGGAGCCGTCGTAGTAGGTGTCGGCGATCAGACGGCTGCCGTCCAGGCCTTCCGTCTGGACCTGGCGGGGCCTGAGCAGGCCGTCGTACAGCGTGTACTCGCTGCCGTACGTGGTTCCGCCGTTCTCGATCCGCTCCGTCTTGACGTAGTTGGGTCCGGTGGTGCGGATGCCGTACGTGTACTTGAGCGACGCGGAGAAGCTCGACGCCTTCGGGCGGTCGGGGAGCCAGACCGAGGTCAGGCGGCCCAGGCCGTCGTAGGCCAAGTCGGTGCGCTTGCCATTGACGTCCACCTGGGCCGCCGTGGCACCCCACTCGGGGGCGTACTCGGTCTTGGTGATCCAGCCGAGCGCGTTCGTCTCGGTCTTGCCGGTCGCCAGACCGTAGGTGTCGGTGTAGGCGATCGTCTTCGGCGTGCCGAGCGCGTCCGTAACCTTGAGCGGACGGCCGTACTCGTCGTACTTCGTCGTGGACACCGTCTGGTAGGTGCCGGTCACACCGTTGTGCGAGGCGAGCCGCTTGACGGTGGTCGCGTTGCCCAGGGTGGGGGCAGCGCCGACGGTCGTGGTGTCGTCGTACAGCGTCACGTCGTCGGAGAGGACCTGCTTGGTGCGGTCCGGCGTGGTGGCACAGTCGACGCTGACCACTTCCACCCGTGCGGTGAACGCGTACAGGTGCTTGGAGGCGTTGTCGGCGTACTCGGTGCGGGTGCACTGGTTGTCGGCGACGTCGAGTTCACCGAGGTCGTTGACCTGGGTGACGCGTCCAGTGGTGTCGTCGTAGGTGGTGACTGAGGCCGTCTGACGCCAGCCGCCGGCGGCGAGCGCCTCGTAGTTGTCGGTCCGCTCGATCCCGCCGAACCGGGCGTAGCGGGTGCCCCAGTCCTCAGCGTGCGTGGCGGTGACCTTGGTCCACGGCGTGTTGATCGACTTGGAGACGACCTTGTCCCCGTCGTACGTCGTGGTCTCCAGCTCGATGCCGGACTTCCAGTCGGAGTCGGTGTAGCTGGCGCCCGTGGAGTCCTTCACCGTCGACGCCTTGGTGCCGCCGTCGGGGTCGGTGTCACCGTCCAGGCCCTGGAAGAAGACGTGTTCGGTCTTGGTATTGGAGGCGTTCTCGGTGCCGTCGGAGGTCTCGACGCGGACCTTGCCGTAGCCGCGCCAGTCGCTCCAGGTCAGGTACTCGGACTTGGTGAAGCCGTCGGCCTTGGCCTTCCGCCAGCCCGCATCACCGAGGTAGGTGTACGAGGTGACCTGGTCGGGGCTGCCCGTCACCAGATCCTGCTCCACGACGGAGGAGACGACGTACTTGTGGAACCAGTCCGTGATCGGGTCCTCTTCGCCCGGAGGGTTCCACTTGACCGGGTAACAGCGCACGGTCGACTTGCCCGGGGTGGGCAGGTTCGACGAAGTGCACTGCTTGTCCGCGTAGTTGACGGACATCACACTGCCGGACTCGCTCTCCACCGCCGACATGCGGAAGCGGATGAACGGCTGAATGTTGTCCCCTGCGACGTCAACGCGATTGGCCAGTTGCTTGCCGTACAGCTTCACCGAGGGCACGTTCGTGTCGGTGCCGACCTTGCCCGTGTGGTCGATCGAGTTCAGCCACAGGGACTTGGAGCCGTCACCGTTGTCGGTGAAGACGTGGCCCAGGGTCCAGGCGTCGACGTCCTCGTAGGTGGAGTCGCCGGTGCGGATCTGTGTGGTGATCTTGTCGAGCTGCTTGCGGGTCCAGAACGTGGGCGAGTTCTGACCGGCGCACTTGGTGTCGACCTTGCAGTTGCTGTCCCACGGGACGTCCGGCCAGTCGGCCGCCGTCGAGTCCGTCAGCGCGGAGGCGGAGCAGTCGGTCAGGTCGCCGATACAGCGTTCGGAGGTGGTGAAGGCGACACGGGCGGCGGGCTTGGTGTCGTAGACCTTGCCGTCGCGCTGGCCGTAGTCGATGCGCTTGAGGTAACCGCCGCGGACGTACGACTTGCCGTTCTCGTCGGTCTTCAGGCCCTGGGTGTAGTAGTTGGTCTCCTTGCCGTAGAAATACGACATGGCGTTGCCCTGCGGGTCCACGACGTAGTCGAGGTTCCAGCGCCACGCCTGCGTGCAAGCCGCGTTCGCGAAGGTTGCGTCGTAGCAGGGCTCACCGGAGTCGTCGCCGTATACCGGGACGGTCCAGGCGGAGTCCGTCTCCTCGTCGCCGGACGCGTAGCCCGACAGGCGGTTCTGGCCGAAGAAGTACTGGGTGCCGTCCTTGGTGGTGACCTTCCAGTACTCGCCGTTGTTGTCGCCGTTCGTGGCGCCGGTGAGCTTCTCGACCTTGGAGAAGTCATCGGAACTGATGCGCCACTCGCCGGTAGTGTCGTCCTTGACCAACTCGCCGGAGGTGCCACCGCTCAGCGAGATGGTGGCGTTGTCGCCACCCCAGCACTGGTCGCCGTACGTGTCGTCGTGTCCGTCGTCGGCACACGGCTTGTAGCGGCGCTCGATGTAGCCGGGCTCGTAGCTGAAGCCCTGGCCGATCCACGAGCCCTGGTTGTTGGTGGTTGCAGTCTGGCCATCGATGGACTGGGAGCTGTAGCCAAGCGATACGTCGGGTGCGAGACCACCGGGCACCGGCGGGCCGGTGATCGGGTAGGACCAGTTGAAGGCGCCCGAGGCGTTGGACACGCTCCATTTCGAGGAAGCCTTCAGCGGCGTGGCCGCGAAGTCACCCTGGTCGCCGGAGGAGCCTGCCGTCGCGGCGAGGACCGTCACTGAGGCGGCGTCGTTGGACGCCGAGTCCGCGCTGCCCAGCTGGGTGCTGGTACCGGACGTGTCAGCGGCCGCGGTCACCTTGGCCGTCAGCGTCTGCTTGGTCGTGTCGTTGCTGCTGGCCAGCGGCTTCGGCGTGGCACACGCCTTCTTCTGCGGCGTCGTCAGCACACACGCCGGGTACTGGACCAGGCGCAGCCGCGAGCCGTAGCCACCGCCGTAGGAGCTCGCGAAGGCTGCGTAATCCAGAGCCAGTTGTACGGGCGCGGACTTGTCCTCGCTGTCCGTACGGGACAGCGTCATCAGCGGCCCGTCGATGCCGGCGGCCTTGGACTTCTTGCGGTCCAGCATGGCCACGCGCACCGACCCGGGGCTGGTCTCGCCGGTGGCGGCCACCTCGACCGGTAGCCCGTCAGCCTGAGCGGCCGTCTTCTTGGCCTTCGCAGCAGGAGCCAAGGTGATGTCGTCGGTTGCGGCCTTGGGCCACTTCACGTCGTCGGCAGACTTCACCGCCGCTCTGGCGGCCAGATCCGTCTTGCCGTACTTCTTGGCCTTGATGTTCTTGCCGTCGACCGGATCGTCGAGGTTCTTCTGGGTTGCAGGTCTGGCCAGACCGCCGTCCTTGGCCGCAGCCGTGGGGGCGTACTGCGGCAACAAGCCGACGGCCAGGGCGATACCAACGCCGAGCACAGTGCTCCGCGCCGGTATTCGCCACCGTGACCGGAAGGGCGATTGCATCACAACTCCGTAGGGAGAAATGGACTGTTGACATGACAGAGACCTGGAATCAGGCATCACGAAGAGGGGCGGGTGTCCTGCGACCGGCCTTATGGCCTGGTCGCTGGACACCCGCCTGGTGTCACTTCTGTCAGGTGACGGTTTCCTCGATGCTTGCGCCTGCCGGGAGCACGGCCACCGTGGGCACCATGCTCGCGTCCAACGCACCGCGATACACGCGCAGTTCGTCGACGGCGCCATCGAAGTAGGCGGACCCGGTGGAGCCGGAGAGGGTCCGTCCGACCTGGAGCGACGCGGTGGTGAAGTCCCACGCGTTGTCCCAGGGAGCTTGCGCGGCGAGCGTTCCGTTCACATACAGGAGTACGTCGCCGAAGACCGCCGAGTAGACGAGAGCCAGGTGGTCGCCGTCGCCCTCGCTGCTGGGCAGTACGCCCTCGGCGTTCACAGCCGAGGAGACCGCCGTGGTGGCGTCCTTGTCGGTGGTCGTCAGCTGCCAGCGATCAGCCGATGCCAGGTACTTCACCGTGGCCGCGCTGCCGTTCGCACCCGCCAGGGACAGAACCGTCTGGTCCTTCGTCGATCCGGCGGTGGCGAGCCTGGCCCGCGCGGTGAGGGTGAAACTGTCCTCCTTGGCCAACAGGCCTGCAGCCCGGGTCGCGTAGGCGTCGGTGCCGTTGAGAGACAAGTGGCCATCGCCCGATAGCGGTTCGGCAGGCGGCACGCAATCCGGGTCTTCCGCCGGGTCGCACGAGTCGTCCGGCAGATAGATGGAGGCGCCGCCTCCCAGCGTCAGACCGGTTCCGCCAGTGTCCTCCGGGGCGACGCCGCCGGTCGCGGAGTCGACCTGCCAGTAGGCGAGCTGACTCGCGGAGATGCCGCCCAGCTCCTCGCCTTCAGCCTCGGGAACGACTCGGTCGTAGACCTTGACGTCGGCGATGCTGCCCTTGAAGTTGCTGGTGTAGCCGTCCAGTGACAGCTTGCGTCCGATCTGCAGCGGCCCGGTCGCGTTCCACGTCGTGCGGCGCTTCTGGACGTCTTCCTCCAACAGATCGCCATTGACGAAGAGGCTCAGCGTGCCGAGCTCGTCGTCGTAGACGCCGATGAGGTGCATCCAGCTGCCAGGGACAGCAGTCGCGCCGGACACCTTCCACGTGCCCATGCCTTCCATGTCGTTCATGGGCGTACGGAACGTCCAGGACTGAGTGTCCACGTCGTAGCCGAGGTCGAAGCCGGGCGCTCCGGTGCCGTCCTGGCTCACGATGGTCACGTCGTCGGTGGGCCTCTCGGGCAGGTTCACCCAGGCGCTCACCGAGAACGTCTTGCTGGTGTCGACCGCCGCCTTGCCCGCGTCGAGGTAGGCGCCGCTTGAACCGTCGAGCGTCGCGGCCGTGTCGGTCGGTCCCAGCGGGCCCTCGTTGCCGAAGGCCACGCCGGAGCCGGGCGTCGCGTTCGGCGAACCGGACGTACCAACCGCCGCAGTGGAGCCCTTCGCGTCACCGAGCGTCCAGCCGGCCGCCGGGGCCCGGCCGTCGCTGACCAGGAAGGTGTACGCATTGCGCGTCGGCTCCGCGTTGCCCGCGCCGTCCACCGCCTTCGCCTCCACGTACATCGTGCCCTCGTCCGGCGGCATCCAGCGCACGGTGGCCGGACCACCGGTGGACTCCGCTTTCACACTCGTCCAGGTGCTGTCGCCCTTGAACCGGTACTTGTAGGACGCCACGTCTGCGGACGGCGAGTCGAAGGTGAAGCTGCCGTAGTCCCCCACGCCCGCATGCGCCACGTCGTCATTCGGGTATGCGCTAGAGGCGATCACCGGGGCCTTGGGGGCGGTGGAGTCGTAGATGAACTCGCAGCGTGTGGCGTCACCGGTCGTCGACCACGGCCCCCATGAGGTGCCGTCGCTGCCCCGTACCGCCCAGCCGATGGTGGCGTTCTGCGGAATGGTGTAGGCCGCGTCGTTCGGGTCGTCCGCCGAGTTCGTGCCCGCCGTGTAGTTGAACGTCGCCTGTCCGGTCTGGCCGCTGGATGTGGCGTCCCTCGTGGTGATCTTCTTCGATAGCGTGTACTTGTCGACGGTTGTGCTGCCGGAGGTCCACCACACGTGGAACTGGGCCTGCAGAGTCTCGGTGTTGCTGCCCGTGTCGCCGTGGTCGAGGTCCTTGATGACGGCGGTCAGCTTCGGCGCCTCGGCGACATAGTGCTCGGCGGCGTTTCCGTACTCGCACACACCGCCCGGGGCCATCGTCAGGTCGTCCATGCCCGGCTGCAACGGCGGACGGTTGTAGGTGACTTCGAGGTGGGCGTTGCCGCAGAACCGCTTCCAGTAGGACGTGTCGCTCTCGCTGCCCGCCTTGAGCCGGAACGTCGTGGTGTCCCAGCCACTGTCGGCGGCCTTCTGCACGGTGCTCTTCACGTTGAAGCGCACGTTCTGGTTCGTGGACGTGCACGAGCCCGCCGGGTTGGTGGGCGACTGCGACGTGATCGCGTCCTTCAGCGAAGGCTGGTTCTTCCAGGTCGTACCGGAGTTGATGGCGCTGGCGCCGGAGGAGTTGACCCGGCCGAGCTCCACCGAACGCGCGGAGGTGCTGTAGGTGTGCACCATCGTGACCGCGAACTCGGCAGCGACGATGTCCTTGTCCTCGAACGAGCCGGTCGGAAGCGCGAAGAACTGGCGCTTCACGTCGCTGGGGTCGGCACACGTGTACGAGACGTCGGAGGGGCAGTGCCCCACGCCTTCGTGGTCGTCGAACTTCCAGTAGGAATTGCCGGACCAGTACGAGGACACCATCGTCCAACTAGTGCGGTTCGCCGTCTTGTAGACCGGGTCGATGTAGACCGGGTAGACGGTGTCCTTGCCCTGGAGCAGATCCGTGTCGGGGGTGAGGGTCACGCTGTCCGCGGAGGCGTCCAATGCCACGTCGGCGACTTGGGCGCCGTCCGGCGGGGTGACTGTGTCGCCCTCGTCCGTGCCGGCCGTGGCCGAGGCGGTCGCCGTCGGCGACGGGCTGGCCGATGCGTCGCCGTCCGGTGCCGTGCCGCGGCTGGAGTCCCACATCATCGGCTGCGGCGCCTCGAACACGGTGCCGCCGCTCGTCTTGTCCTTGGCCTCAAGTCCACCACTCGCCGTCTTCCTCAGCGTGACGGAGTCGGTGTCCACGGGGAGCTGGAGCTTGGCAAGGTCCGGGTTGGCCGCGGCCTTCGCGTTCTTGACCACCAGGACGTGGGAGAATCCCTCGGCGCTGGCGGTGATCTTCAGGTCGACGCCGTCGAGGACGTTGGCGTACGTGGCCGTGGAGCCGTCGATCTTCGGCTTGGGAAGCTTGGCCTGCCAGCCCAGGGACAGCGACCGCCCGTCCTTCTCCAACTGGGCGAAGGTCTCGTCCCCGCCCCCGGAGAACGCCATGGCCGTCAGCGCGGCCTTCGGCGCGTAGGTGCCGTTGGCCTGCTTGACGAGCGTGGTGTCGATGTCCTGCCACTTGCCGTCCTTGCGGGTACGGATGGGCTGGACGTATTCGATGGTGGTGAAAGTGCCGTCCGGGTTGGCCGTGGTGGTGCTGCGCTCGTCACGCAGGGCCAGCACTTCGACCTTCTTGCCAGCTTTGGCCGCCTTGGCCTGCGCATCGCCGCTGCCCGCCGCCGTCAGCGACGTGTCCTTGTCCGCGGCGGCCGCGGCCGGGGCGTCGCCTCCGATGCTGGGCAGCGCGCCCAGGCCGGACGCCAAAAGTGCGGTCAGCGTCGCGGCGATCACGACGGCCCGTCGTCTACCCCGAGTGCCGCGTGCGGGACGGTGGTTCACAGTGTTCTGCTTCTCTCTGGCCATGGTGCCCGTCACCCGACCACGCCGAAGGAGGCACCGGCGTCAGGGATTCCGCCCGCGCCCGGCTTGAAGGTCGTCGTCCCGGTGCTGGTGGTGCCGTTGATGTCGGTCCACGGGATCACGTACAGGACACCCTTCGAGGTGGCGGACTCCTTGCTGTACGGCACGCCGACATAGAGGTTGGCGCTGCCCGACGTCAGGCTGATGCCGGTGTAGTCGCGCGCCGTCGCCGTACCAGGCAGGACGCTGCCGCTCGCAGCGCGACTGATGATCTTGTCGTTGGCGCCGATCGCGGTGTCCAGGGGGCGGAAGATGTGCAGCGCCCCCGCGTCCTTGGCGCTGCCTACATCACGGCCCGGTACGCCCACGGCCAGCCGGATGGTGGCATCACTGCTGACGACTGAAGTGTCCGTGTTGGTGATCGCCACCCGTTGCCCGAAGAAGTCACCTTCCGTGGCGGTGCCTTCAACGTCGGCCTTGTCCGCGTCGATGGGTGCGACCTCGGTGTACGCACCGGACGGCTGAATGCGGACGACTGTTGCCGTGCCCGCCCCGGCGGCCGAACCGATGGCCTCCCCGGGGGCACCGACGGCAAGGAGCGCATCCGAGTTGTAGGTCTGGTCGCTGGGGCGGTAGTTCGTCATGTCGATCGAGGTGCCGAACTGGTCGTTGGCTTCCGCGACGCCAGCCAGTCCCTCGCTTGAAGCGCCCTGGTCGAGGCCGACCAGGCCGGTGGGAACGCCACCGGTGATCGTGTGGTTGAAGACGGTGACCGCGCCGGCGAAGACCGCGTCGTCGCCGATGGTCTCGCCGGGGGCACCCACCGCGAAGTAGCGGTTCGTTCCTGCCAGCGAGTAGCCGAAGCGATCATGCGCTTCCACGACGCCCGGTACTCCGGTGTCGTCCTCGTTGACCGTGTACTTCGTCGTGCCCTGCATGTAGTGGATGCAGCCGGCGTCCGCGTAGTCCTTGCCGCCGCTGGTGACGTTCTCGCCGGGCGCACCGATCACCAGGTAGGGGGAACCGCCCGAGGTCGTGCCCGATGCCAGCGCGAACCCGAATCGGTCGTACTCCTCGGTGACCGTGCTCGGGTCGAACTGAGCCTGGGTGTAGCTGTCGATCTTCGACCCCGCGCCGATCCCGGTCGGCATACCGTGGATCACGTAGACGGCACCGGCATCGTGCAGGTCCGTGCCGTCCTTGGTGACGTCCTCGTACGGCGCGCCGACCACCAGGTCCGCGCATCCGTCGCCGTCTGCGTCGAACGTAGCCCGGGACGCTCCGAACTGGTCACCTCGCTCCGGCTCCGCGTTCATCCCTGCGGTTGCCTGCGAGATCTCGAAGACACCCTTGCCGCCGCCGAGCACCACACGCACAAGGCCGGCGCGCACGGCACCGTTCACGGTGGCATTCGGGTCCGCGATGATCGTGTCGGTCACACCATCACCGTTGAAATCGGTCGACGTACCGCCTGTGCACGTCGCTGCAGCAGCCGCAGGCTGCTGCAGCGAAACCAGCCCCCCGGCCGTCGCCAAAACCGTGGCCACTATCGCGGCCAGACCGGCCGCGCTCATGCTTCTACGCATGAGTCATCCACCCCACCCCTCGGTATGTCGTTGTTGCCCAATCTTGATGCATGCATCCGGAAACTTTCCGAATCTCCCGCCGCAGGCAATCAAACGGACGTAAAGTTATCGACCCCCACGGCTCCCATGTCAAACTCATACCCTATTTGCGCTTAAGAATTATACCCAACTCCCACAAAGAACCGGATCGCCCCCTTTAAATCAAATCGCGGACAAGTCGGACAAGTTTGCTTGTTTGCACTTGACTGGCCATTGGCCCGCCCTTCATAGTTCCCTCACCAGGAACACGCAGGCTGTTCGAAATCTCGGCACGTCAGAGGCGTGCCGAAGGGTTCGTAATGGTGCGAACCGATACATCCTGCACGTCGCCCGCCGTCGAGCCGGGACGGAAACGGAAAACCAGTGAAGCGCCTACGGGTGTGCCTGCCTGCGCGTGCGGCACTTGTCGTCAGTTTGCTATTCCTTGACGCACACTCCAGCGCCGCTGCAGTCCGCAGCGAGGCGACGTATTCATACGGCACGCACACTCGACGGAAAATCGACACCGACTGGAATAGATCGAACTCCAGCCAGCCGGGAATCAACTTTCTGTACTGCGGATCCTGGTGCGAAAACTCCGCGTGGACGACCTGGTCGCGCCACTTCGCCGACCAGGTCGATGCCGTCTTCTCCGTCGGCTCTCGGCTGAATTTCGATGACTCCTGGCCTGCCCGGCGCACCGACGTGATCTCCGCCATCGACTGCACCAGGGACAACGTTGCCAAGCTCGACCTCGATCCGCAGCGCGTCGGCTCCTCGGCCGGTGGCCGGATCGCGACGGCGCTCGCCGCCAACGGGGCCGCCCACCGATCGCGCCAGAGGAGTCGTGCCCTGTCCCCGGTCACCTCGCCCTACCGGGCGCGGACCGACGGAAATCACGACACCAGCACCGACAAGCAGCGCAAGTTCCGTGACAACGACGCCACCGTTCTCGCCGGTTGTTTCCCCTCCCCCGCAGACACCGACGCCTCGCTGCACGCGAGTTGCTGGGACACCGGGAAGGGCAACGTCGTCGAGGATCGCGCCCCCGGCGCCGACGTCACCCCCGTGCACCTGATCTCCGACGGCGACTTCATATCCGTGCTCACAGACGGAGTCACCGTCGAGACTGCCGCCGGGAGCAGCGCCCTCAGCGGCGCCCGGCCGGATATCCCCGGGCATGCCCGAGAAGGCCCTCGCCTGGATCAGACCTCACGTCTGCCCTCACAGCACACGTGCATCTGACTGGCGGTCAAGCGACCTGATCAGCAGGTGCCCCCACTCACGCCGGCTCGACGGGTCGAAGTCCCTACCAGGTCGGCACCCCAGACAGGAAACCCCACGTGCCCTCCCCCCTCCACCGCCTCGCCGACCAACTGCTGCCTGGGCGCACACGCGCCCGCGAGGAACAAGCCGCGCAGGCCGAGGCGGCACAGGCCGCAGAGGTGGCCCGCAAGCATGCGGAAAGGATCGAGGCCCGGCGGCGCGCGATGCTGGACTCGGACTCCGCAGTGCGCACGGTCACCTTCGAGGACCGCACCTACTACGGCCGCGTCGTGAGTCAGTTCACCGCCGCCGGTGCCAGTGCCCGCAACCTCACCCTTGTCGCCGACGCCCTGGAGCAGGCCGGGGTCGAGTACTTCCTCGTCCCCGGCCGCTCCCGCACCCGCCACGTCGTCGCCCTGCGCCGCGTCGACCGCAAGAAACTGCTGGACACCCTGCGCGCCACACACGGGTCGAGCCCCCTCTACGCCCTCAGACCCAGCAGCGAGCCCCTGCCCGCAGAGGCCGTGCTCTACGCCGACGGCTCCCTGCCCACCGCCCTCAAACGCCAGGACGTGATCCGCTTCGGAGAGATCCTGCTCGGTCCCGCCGGACAGATCCTCGCCGACCTCACCTACGGCTGCGACGTCGAGTTCTGGAATTACGGTCAGACCCTGCTCGACGACAGTGAACGCGGAGCTGCCCGCATGGACACCCTGCGTACGCAGGCTCCGCCCGCCGTGCTCGCCGACGCTCTGGTGGCCCCCCGTCCCAACGCGGTCTCCGACGTGATACCCGCCGACGCGTGCACCGCTGCCGTCCAGACTGTCGAAGGCCGCGACCACCCCACCCACGAGAGCTTCGTCCGTCCCCGCATCGACACCGTCGACTTCCCCATCGACCTCGTCTACACCTGGGTCGACGGTGACGACCCTGATCTCGCGGCCCGCCGAAACTCCTTCCGCGCCGAAGCGGCGGTCCCGCGAATCCACTCCCGCGAATCCGGTGCCTCGCGCTACACCAGTCGCGACGAGCTCAAGTACTCCCTGCGCTCAGTGGAGATGTACGCCCCGTTCGTGCGGAACATCTACCTGGTCACCGACGGCCAGACACCCGCCTGGCTCGACACGGAAGCGGTCGGGCTCCAGGTCATCGACCACAAGGACATCTTCACCGACCCGACGGTGCTGCCCGTCTTCAACTCCCAGGCCATAGAGACCCAGCTGCACCACATACCGGGCCTGTCTGAGCACTACCTGTACCTCAACGACGACGTCTTCTTCACCCGCCCCTCCTCAGCCGGCCAGTTCTTCCACGGCAACGGCATCGCCAAGCTCCCCTTCTCACCCTTCCAGCTCGGCATCAGTGCCCCGCACCCTGATGACCCCGCACCGAACTCGGCGGGGAAGAACGTGCGCGAGCTGATGCTGAACGCCCACGGCCGCTTCACCGTCAGCAAGTTCAAGCACACTCCCCACCCCCAACTCCGGCGCGTGCTAGCCGAGTTGGACGAGCAGTTCGCGGATCATGTGCAGCGCACGAGCCGGTCTCGGTTCCGCGCCACGACGGACATCGCCATGGCGACCTCACTGCACCACCACCACGCCTATCTCACCGGCCGTGCCGTGCCCGGCACATTCAAACTGCGCTACATCGATGTAGGCAAGGCGGACCTGGCCGCGGCTCTCGACGAGTTCCGCCCGGGTCACACATACGACTTCCTGTGCCTCAACGACGTCGACACCGCCGCCCCTGAGCTGGAGCGCGTGGCGGGCACCCTCCGCGACTTCCTGGAGAGCCAATTCCCGTTCGCCAGCCGCTGGGAAGCGTTCAGCGTTCAGGGCTCCGGGCTGGTTCCAAGCTGACGTCATCGGTCGGCCAGCACCGCAACACCCCGACTTGCCATCGCCAACACCCCAACGAAAGGCACTCTCATGAAGCGAACACTCACATTGATCACCGCGCTGGCCCTCACCGCGCTGACCCCGACCACCGCGCAGGCGGCCGTCAAGCAGGCCGAGTCTCCGCTCAGCTGCGAGTCTCGGACGTTCACCTCAACACCGGGCCCGCAGTTCAGCGACCCCGAGGACCCCGACGCCCAGATGAACATCATGGGACCCATCATCGCGTCCATCAACAGCGCTGGTTGCGGGCAGACCATACGCGTCGCCATGTACTCGATAGGCAACACGCAGCCGGGCCCGGACTTCGCAGCCGCCCTGATCGCCGCACACCAGCGCGGTGTCATCGTCAAGGCACTGATGGACTCCCACAGCGACAACGCCGTATGGCAGTCGATGGTCGCCGAACTGGGCAACGACCCACAAGCCGAAAGCTTCGCCGCGCTGTGCCCGGGCGGCTGCCTGACCCACTTCTCCGGCTCCGCCCTGCACGCGAAGTACTACATGCTCAGCGGCGGGAGCGACGCGAACAGGACGGTGACGGTCAGCAGCGCCAACCCCACCTCCGCCCAGGCCAACACGGCATGGAACAGTGCCGCCACCGTCAAGGGCAACGTCGACCTGTACAACTCCTATCTCCGCTACTTCACAGCCATGTCCAAGGGGGCACTGGGCGGCCCGGGCCCGCTGGTGCCCGACTACTACAACTCCGACAGCGGCCTGGCCGCCCGAAAACTGTACCCAGCCTCCTACCAGTGGCCCAAGGCACGCGACAGAAGCGACACCTGGGTCGACTTCCTGAACAACGTCAAGGCGCCCGCCACGATCAACCTCGCCATGTTCGAGTGGACCTCTCACGGTGAACCGGGCGACCGGAACTACCTGGAGCTGCCGAAGAAGCTCGTCAGTCTGGCAGGAACTGGCGTCAAGATCCACATACTCTTCACCGCCGGCATGGTTGATGACAGCGTGCAGGACTACCTGAAGGACCAGCCGAACATCGACGTGCACGACACCACCCGCGGCACCGACGCGAACGGCAACGCCCTGCATTACACACACGACAAATACATGCTGGTCAGCGGAGGTTACGCGAGTGCGTCCGACACCAGAATCGTGTTCGTCGGCTCCTCAAACTGGACGAGCAACGGCATCTGGCACAACGACGAGTCGGACCTGCAGTTCATCGGCCAGTCCGACTACGACGCGTTCATGACGGACTGGCAGAGTCAGTACAACCGCTGCTGCAACACCGCGGCGCGGAAGCTGGGCGCCGAGAAGCGCGCCGAGGAGACGGCACCCGAGATTCCGGTCGACCCGGCACAGGCCCTGGAGTAGGCAGTCCCGGTCCCCACCAGCCGATCACGTGCAGAACCCTGCCGTGAGGCCGTTGCGCAAGCGCCGACATCCGAACGCGCACAGCATCACGATCGGCAGCGCCCTGGGGACGACAAGGGCAAGGGCAAGGGCAGTAGGGCCGGGACGTCGCCGCCGTCCCGGCCCTGCCGGAACGTCCACCCGACGACACCCGACACAGTCACACAATCCGAGATAATGTGCGGCGTGTCACACGAGGGAGACGTGGGAGCGCCGTGGGATGATCACAACGGCACCACGTCGAAGCCGAACCGAAAACCGCAGCTCAGCACGGTTGCTGCACAACGCATCCCATCGACGGCGCCCGCCCCACCACACACGTGGGAGGCGAGCGCCACACGGAAATCACCCCATAATCCGCGTTTTCGCAGGTCAAAAGGTTTTTCCACTGTGGGGCGGGTGGGACTCGAACCCACGGCCGACGGATTATGAGTCCGCTGCTCTAACCGGCTGAGCTACCGCCCCTTACGGCGCGCCGCGCACATTTGTGCGCGCCGTCTGCCGCAGCATAGCCGCTCATACGATCTCCTGCCTCGGATGGTTCGGCTCTGCACGACCTTGAGGACTCCCGGCGCGCGCACATGGTTCCACCAGGCACGAAAAAGCCCCCCGGAGTGGACTCCGAGGGGCTTGTTCACAGCTCTCCCGACTGGACTCGAACCAGTAACCTGCCGGTTAACAGCCGGCTGCTCTGCCAATTGAGCTACAGGAGATCGAGCTCCCCCGACTGGACTCGAACCAGTAACCTGCCGGTTAACAGCCGGCTGCTCTGCCAATTGAGCTACAGGGGAATGCTTGATTGCTTCGAACGCACCTACCCGGGTACTTGCCAGGCGGCGTGCGCTCGCTGCGACACATACATTAGCGCAAGCAGGGGGGTGCTCCGCCAATCGGTATCCCCCCGGCGATCATCAGGCTCCGCGATGACCGCCACGAGGATCGCCACGACCACGACGCCTCACTTCGGAAAGGGTGGCCGACATGCGCTACCGGCTCACATTCATCGCCGGTCTGGCCCTGGGTTACGTGCTGGGGACGAGGGCCGGGCGCGAGCGGTACGAGAAGCTCAAGAAGACCGCCCGGGAGATCTCCCAGAACCCGGCCGTGCGCAACACCGCGGAGTCCGCCGCGCAGCAGACGCGCGAGTACGCGGGCAAGGCGTTCCACTCGGTGAGCGCGAAGGTGGAGAGCAAGGTTCCGGACTCGGTGGCCGACCGGGTGCGGTCGTTGCGGGAGCGCGGCGGCGGCCCCGAGGACGACGACTGGGGCACCAGTAACACCTGACGGCACGCTCGCGCGGGTGGTACGGCAGAATTTCAGGCATGGGGATAGTCGCCGGGCTGGACAGTTCGCCCGATTTCACGCGCATCGTGGTTTGTGACGCGGACACCGGGGCCGTGCTCCGGCAGGGGTACGCCCCGCATCCGCTGGAGACGCCGGAGGGCGGCGGACGGCCCTCCGACGTCGATCCCCAGGCCTGGCTGCTCTCGCTCGGCGAGGCGGCCGGCGGTGGACTCCTCGAAGGCGTGCAGGCCATCGGGGTCTCGTCGCAGCAGAACGCGCTGGTGCCGCTGGACTCCCAGGGCAACACCGTGCGCCCGGCCCTGGTGGGCGGCGACAAGCGGGCGCAGGCCGCGGCCGCGGATCTGATCGACCGGCTCGGCTCGCGCGAGGCGTGGGCCGAGGCCGTGGGCTGCGTACCGCAGGCGGCGCAGCCGGTCACCAAGCTGCGCTGGATGGCGCGCGCCGAGCCGGAGAACGCGCGGCGTGTGGCCTTCCTCATGCAGGCGCACGACTGGCTGGTGTGGCAGCTCCTCGGCCGCCCGACCCGGCGGACCACCGACCGGGGCGGGGCCTCGGGGACCGGGTACTGGTCCGCGGCCACCGGCTCCTGGCGGCCCGACCTGGTGGAGACGGCGCTCGGGCAGCGGGCCGCGCTCCCCGAGGTGCTCGGCCCCGGCGACGCGGCCGGGACCACCCCCGAGGGGCTGATCATCTCGGCCGGGACAGGGGAGACCATGGCCGCCGCGTTCGGCCTCGGGGTCTCCCCCGGCGACGCCGTCGTCTCGCTCGGCGCCTCCGGGTCCGTGATGGCCGTGCACCACGAGGCGCTGGTGGACTCCAGCGGCTCCATTACGTCGCTCGCCGACGCGACCGGGATGCATCTGCCGGTGGTGCATACGTTGAACGCGGTACGGACGTTGCGGGGAACGGCCGAGATGCTGGGGCTCGACGGGGGCCCGGAAGAGCTGTCCGAGCTCGCCATGAAGTCGACGCCGGGCGCCCACGGTCTCGTACTGCTGCCGTATCTGGAGGGCGAGAAGACGCCGAATCTGCCGCACACGGCGGGGACGCTGAGCGGGCTGCGGCGGGAGTCGATGAAGCCGGAGCACCTGGCGCGGGCCGCCTTCGAGGGCATGCTGTGCGGGCTCGCCGACGCCATGGACGTGCTGCGCGGGCGCGGCGTCGAGGTGCGGCGGGTGTTCCTGCTCGGGGCCGCTGCCGAGCTGCAGGCCGTGCAGGCCGTGGCGCCGATGCTGTTCGGCACGCAGGTCGTGGTGCCGCAGCCCGCGGACTACGCGGCGATCGGTGCGGCCCGGCAGGCCGCGTGGGCGATGTCCGGCCAGTTGCCGATGTGGCAGGGCGCGGCCACCCAGGTCTTCGAGCCGGGCGAGGAGCTGCCGGTGGGGCAGGCGGTGCGCCAGCAGTTCCGGGCGGTGCGGGAGCAGATACATCCCGGGGCGTTCGCGTAGCGACTCGATCCGGTCTTTGAGCTCTCTTGGGTTAATCGGTTGAGGTAACGCGGGTGGAGTGTCCGACGATAGGGGTCCATGCGTCTGCGTTTCGGCGAAGGCGCGTCCCCCTCCCCAACCGCTCACACTCCAGATCGCCGACCACGAGAGACCGAGCGTGCTCATACGACTCCTGCGGACCCATCTCAGTCCGTACAAGAAACCCATCGGGCTGCTGGTGCTGCTGCAGTTCCTGCAGACCTGCGCCGCGCTGTATCTGCCCACTCTGAACGCGGACATCATTGACAACGGTGTCGTCAACGGCGACACCGGCTACATCCTGACCTACGGCGCCGCGATGCTCGGCGTCACCGTCGTCCAGGTCGTCTGCAACACCGGTGCCGTGTTCTTCGGCGCCCGGACCGCCGCCGCCGTCGGGCGCGATGTGCGGGCCGGGATCTTCGACCGGGTGCAGTCCTTCTCCGCCCGCGAGGTCGGCCATTTCGGGGCGCCCTCGCTGATCACCCGCACCACGAACGACGTGCAGCAGATCCAGATGCTGGTGCTGATGGGCTTCACGCTCATGGTGTCCGCGCCGATCATGTGCGTCGGCGGTGTGATCATGGCGCTCGGTCTCGACGTGCCGCTGTCGGGCGTGCTGCTCGCCGTGCTGCCCGTCATGGCGATCGTGCTGTCGCTGATCATCCGCAGGATGCGGCCGCTGTTCCGGTCCATGCAGACCAAGCTGGACACCGTGAACCGGGTGCTGCGCGAGCAGATCACCGGCAACCGCGTCATCCGTGCCTTCGTGCGGGACGACTTCGAGAAGGGGCGGTTCGGCGAGGCCAACCGCGATCTGACCGAGACCTCGCTGGCCACCGGCCGGATCATGGCGCTGATGTTCCCGTTCGTGATGACGATCGTGAACGTCGCGTCCATCGCCGTGGTGTGGTTCGGCGCGCACCGGATCAACAGCGGCGGCATGCAGATCGGTGACCTCACCGCGTTCCTCGCGTACCTCATGCAGATCGTGATGAGCGTCATGATGGCCACCTTCATGTTCATGCAGGTGCCGCGCGCCGAGGTGTGTGCCGAGCGCGTCCAGGAGGTGCTCTCGACCGAGTCGAGCGTCGTACCGCCCGACGAGGCCTCGTCCGTACGCGAGCTGCGGCGGCACGGGCACCTGGAGATCCGGGGCGCCGACTTCGGTTACCCGGGCGCCGAGGAGCCGGTGCTGCGGTCCGTGGACCTGGTGGCGCGGCCCGGGGAGACCACCGCGATCATCGGCTCGACCGGCAGCGGCAAGTCGACGCTGCTGGGGCTCGTACCGCGGCTCTACGACACCACCGCCGGCGTCGTGTACGTGGACGGGGAGGACGTCCGCGGGATCGACCCGGTGCTGATGGCGAGGACCGTGGGACTCGTGCCGCAGAAGCCGTACCTGTTCTCCGGGACGGTCGCCTCGAACCTTCGGTACGGGCGGCCCGACGCGACGGACGAGGACCTGTGGCACGCCCTCGAAGTGGCGCAGGCCAAGGACTTCGTGAGCAGGCTGGAGGGCGGCCTCGACGCGCCCATCGCCCAGGGCGGGACGAACGTCTCCGGTGGTCAGCGCCAGCGCCTGGCCATCGCGCGCACGCTCGTGCAGCGGCCGGAGATCTACCTCTTCGACGACTCGTTCTCCGCGCTCGACTACGCCACCGACGCGGCGCTGCGCCGGGCGCTCGGCAACGAGACCGCAGAGGCGACCGTGGTGATCGTGGCGCAGCGGGTCGCGACGATCCGGGACGCCGACTGCATCGTCGTCCTCGACGAGGGCCGCGTCGTCGGCACCGGCCGCCACCACGAGCTGATGGCGGACAACGAGACGTACCGGGAGATCGTCCTCTCCCAGCTGACGGAAGCGGAGGCCGCCTGATGAGCGGGCCGATGGCGGCGCGGATGGCGGCCGGTGCGCCCGGTTCGCGCTCGATGGACTTCAAGAACTCCGGCAAGCGGCTGTTGAAGCGGCTCGCCGCGCACCGCGCCTCAGTGGTGAGCGTGCTGATCGCCGTGGTGATCAGTGTGGGTCTGTCGGTGGTCGGGCCGAAGATCCTCGGTCACGCCACCGACCTGCTGTTCGGCGGGATCGTCGGCGGGCAGATGGAGCCGGGCCAGACCAAGGAGCAGGTCATCGAGGGCCTGCGGGCCAAGGGTGACGGCGGGATGGCCGACATGCTCGGCGGCGTCGACTTCACCCCCGGCCAGGGCGTGGACTTCGACGCGATCGGGCAGGTGCTGCTGCTCGCGCTCGCCGTGTTCGCGGTGGCCGGTTTCTCGATGATGATCGGCACCCGGCTCGCCAACCGGGCCATCAACCTGGCCGTGGCGAAGCTGCGCGGGGACATGCAGGCGAAGCTGCAGCGCCTTCCGCTGTCGTACTACGACCAGCAGAAGCGCGGCGAGGTGCTGAGCCGGGCGACCAACGACATCGACAACATAGGGCAGACGCTGCAGCAGACGATGGGGCAGATGCTCAACTCGCTGCTGACCATCATCGGCGTCCTCGTGATGATGTTCTGGATCTCCTGGCTGCTCGCGCTGGTCGCGCTGGTGACGGTGCCGCTGTCGGTGTTCGTCGCGGCGAAGGTCGGCAAGCGGTCGCAGCCGCAGTTCGTGCAGCAGTGGAAGACCACGGGTGTGCTGAACGCGCACATCGAGGAGATGTACACCGGCCACACGCTGGTGAAGGTGTTCGGGCGGCAGAAGGAGTCGGCGGAGCAGTTCGCCGAGCAGAACGAGGCGTTGTACGAGGCCTCGTTCAAGGCGCAGTTCAACAGCGGCATCATGCAGCCGCTGATGTTCTTCATCTCCAACCTGAACTATGTGCTCGTGGCGGTGGTGGGCGGTCTGCGGGTGGCCAGCGGCTCGTTGTCCATCGGTGATGTGCAGGCCTTCATCCAGTACTCCCGGCAGTTCTCGATGCCGCTGACGCAGGTCGCCTCGATGGCGAACCTGGTGCAGTCGGGTGTCGCCTCCGCCGAACGGATCTTCGAACTCCTCGACGCCGACGAGCAGTCGACCGACCCGGTGCCGGGCGAGAAGCCGCGGAACCTGCGCGGGCACGTGGAGTTCGAGCACGTCGCCTTCCGCTACCAGAAGGACAAGCCGCTCATCGAGGACCTCTCCCTCACGGCGGAGCCGGGTCACACGGTGGCCATCGTGGGGCCGACGGGGGCCGGCAAGACCACCCTCGTCAATCTGCTGCTGCGGTTCTACGACGTCACCGGCGGGCGCATCACGCTCGACGGGGTCGACATCGCGAAGATGTCGCGCGACGAGCTGCGGGCCGGCATCGGCATGGTGCTGCAGGACACCTGGCTGTTCGGCGGGACCATCGCGGAGAACATCGCCTACGGCGCCGCGAAGGACGCGTCGCGGGAGGATGTCGAGGCCGCGGCGAAGGCCGCGCACGCCGACCGGTTCATCCGGACCCTGCCGGAGGGGTACGACACCGTGATCGACGACGAGGGCACGGGGGTGAGCGCGGGTGAGAAGCAGCTCATCACGATCGCCCGGGCGTTCCTGTCGGACCCGGTGATCCTCGTCCTCGACGAGGCGACCAGTTCGGTCGACACCCGGACCGAGGTGCTGATCCAGAAGGCCATGGCGCGGCTCGCCGCCGGGCGGACGTCGTTCGTCATCGCGCACCGTCTTTCGACGATCCGCGATGCCGACACGATTCTGGTCATGGAGAACGGGGCGATCGTCGAGCAGGGCTCGCACGATGCGCTGGTCGCCTCCGGCGGGGCGTATCAGCGGTTGTACGAGGCCCAGTTCGCGCAGGCCGTGGCTGAGGTCGACTGATCGCCGCAGGGGCGTGGGGGCTTGTCGGGTGCCGGCCGTGTGTGGCTGGTCGCGCCCACGCGGCGGAGCCGCACATCGACACAGCCCCGCGCCCCTGAAGGCGCCCCTTCGGGGCTGCCTTCCTAGTCCAGGTAGCCGCGCAGCTGGTCGGCGAAGGCGTGGTCCCTGAGTTTGTTCAGGGTCTTCGACTCGATCTGGCGGATGCGTTCGCGGGTGACGCCGAAGATGCGGCCGATCTCCTCCAGGGTGCGGGGGCGGCCGTCGGCGAGGCCGTAGCGGAGCTGGACCACTTTGCGTTCGCGTTCGCCGAGGGTGGAGAGGACCGCCTCCAGGTGCTCGCGCAGCAGGAGGAACGCCGCGGACTCCACGGGGCTCGTCGCGTCGCCGTCCTCGATCAGGTCGCCGAGTGCCACGTCGTCCTCCTCGCCCACCGGGGCGTGGAGCGAGACCGGTTCCTGGGCGAGGCGCAGGACTTCGCTGACCCGCTCGTGGGGCAGGTCGAGGTGGGCGGCGACTTCCTCGGGGGTCGGTTCGTAGCCGCGTTCCTGCAGCATGCGGCGCTGGACGCGGACCACCCGGTTGATGAGCTCCACCACGTGGACCGGGACCCGGATCGTCCGCGCCTGGTCGGCGAGGGCGCGGCTCATGGCCTGGCGGATCCACCAGGTGGCGTACGTCGAGAACTTGTAGCCGCGGGCGTAGTCGAACTTCTCGACCGCCCGGATCAGGCCGAGGTTTCCCTCCTGGACCAGGTCGAGCATGGTCAGGCCGCGGCCCACGTAGCGCTTGGCGACGGAGACGACGAGGCGCAGGTTCGCCTCGATCAGGCGGCGCTTGGCCATCCGGCCGAGTACCACCAAACGGTCCAGGTCCAGGGCGAGTTGGGAGTCCAGATCGCCGGACCTGGTGAGTTTCTCCTCGGCGAACAGGCCCGCTTCGACGCGCCGCGCCAGGTCCACTTCCTCGGCGGCGGTGAGCAGTTGGATGCGGCCGATCTCGCGCAGGTACTGGCGGAACAGGTCGGACGAGGGGCCGCTGGTGTCGGCGCGGGCGCCGCGCACCGGCTCGGGCGGGTCGACGGACTCCGGGCGCTCCGGGGTCCGGGGGGACTCGGGCGCCGGGGGTTCGTCCGAGGTCACGGGCTCGGCGGTGTCGGACTCGGGGTGGTGCGTGGCGCGGCTCTGTGGCGGGACCGTGGTCAGGACGTCGCCGTCCGCGGTATCGGAACGGGGTTCCGGATCGGTCAGGGCCTGCGCTGTGCTGTCGCTCTGACTGAGGGTCTGGGTCTGCACGGGGGCGACCTCCAAGGTGATCGCATCTGAGGCGTGCGGCAGGGGGGCGGGAACGGCTGCTTCGCCGTTGCCCGTCCCGTACGCGATGAGCGGAACCGCGGGGGTGTCGGACCCGTTGTCCGGGTTCCAGCCGCGCTCCGAGGACTCAGGCACCGCAACCCAGTGTGGAGTACGACACAGTGCCGCCACGAGGGGCGTGCGATGACTTTCTGAGTCCGGTGCGTGACCGCACGGTTACCGAGCTGTACGAGTGCCCGCGCTTCCCGGTCCCGAACGGTGACAAACGGCGCGGGGATGTAGTGAGGGTTGTGCGCCTCGTGAGGGTGCGCTTGCGGCGCGGGCCAGGGTCAGCCCCGTCAGGGTGCGCTTGGATCGCGGGCCAGGGTCAGCCCCGTCAGGGGCGCGGGGAACTGCGCGCTCAGCCCCCACCGGGCGATCAGCCGCGTACGGCGCTGTACGGGCCGCCCGATGAAGCGCTCACCCCGCGCCGGGGTGCCGCCTTGCCCACCCTGCCGCCCAATGGGGTCTCCCCTGCTCGAGCGAAGTTCGAGAGCTTGGGGAAGGCAGATTGCCCAAGGCGATGGGCGCAGCCCGAAATGGGGGGCGCAGCCCAAGGCGGCGGCGACCCGGGCCGAGGCGGCGGAGCTAGAGCGCGTCCGCGCCGCGCTCCCGGAGGGCCTGGTCGTACTGTTGGAGGACCCACAACTCGTTCTGGACCGCAGCGAGTTGGGCCGGGTCGCCCGCCGAGTGGAGGCGGGTGAACGTGCCCTGGACGTCGCGGATGCGGCGCTCCACGGCACGTCGGCGCACGGTGACGAGCTGCATGTCCGCGTAGGCCTGGTCGACGGTCTTGCGGTGGATGGCCTCGACGGCCAGCTCGGTGACCATCGCGCGCACGGCGTCGTCGGGCGCGGCCTCACGGACCGCGACGAGGTAGGCGTGCGCGTCGTGCACACCCTGCTCGGCGCCGCCCGCGTCCAGGATGGCGGAGCGCACGGCGGCGTAGGGCGCGGCGGTGAACTCGTCGATGCCGTACGCGTCGAACGTGGGCGACACCAGGTCCGGGTTCTGCAGCGCCAGCTTGAGCAGTTCGCGCTCGGTGGTGAACACCGGGTTGCGCAGGGTCAGGGCGGGGCCTCCGAACGCGTGCGGGGAGGCGCCCATCGGAGCGGCCTGCGCGGAGCGGTCCGGCGCCGGGCCCTTGCCGCCCCGGTCACGGGCCCAACGGGCCAGCTGCGCAACCCGCTTGACGACGAACTGGGTGTCGAGGATGCCGAGCATGCCGGCGAGCTGGACGGCGACCTCGTGCTGGGCGCCGCTGTTCTTGATGCGGGCGACGATCGGCGCGGCCTCGTCGAGGGCCGAGGCGCGGCCCGCCGGGGTCTCCAGGTCGTAGCGCGAGACGATCTGACGCAGCGCGAACTCGAAGAGCGGGGTGCGGGGTTCGACCAGGTCGGCGACGGCCTCGTCGCCCTTGGCGAGGCGCAGGTCGCACGGGTCCATGTTGTCCGGGGCGATCGCGATGTACGTCTCGGCGGCGAACTTCTGGTCGTCCTCGAAGGCGCGCAGGGCCGCCTTCTGGCCGGCCGCGTCGCCGTCGAAGGTGAAGATCACCCGCGCCGATCCGTTGTCCATGAGCAGGCGGCGCAGGATCTTGATGTGGTCGCCGCCGAAGGCGGTGCCGCAGGTGGCGATGGCCGTGGTGACGCCCGCGAGGTGGCAGGCCATGACGTCCGTGTAGCCCTCGACGACGACGGCGCGGGACGACTTGGCGATGTCCTTCTTCGCGAGGTCGATGCCGTAGAGGACCTGGGACTTCTTGTAGATCGGGGTCTCTGGGGTGTTCAGGTACTTCGGCCCGTTGTCGTCCTCGCGCAGGCGGCGGGCGCCGAAGCCGACGACCTCGCCGCCGATGTCGCGGATCGGCCACATCAGACGGCCGCGGAACCGGTCGATGGGCCCTCGGCGGCCTTCCTGGGAGAGGCCGGAGAGGGTCAGTTCCTTGTCGCTGAAGCCCTTGCCGCGCAGGTACCGGGTGAGGTGGTCCCAGCCCGCCGGGCTGTAGCCGACGCCGAAGTGGGCGGCCGCGGCCTGGTCGAAGCCGCGCTCGGCGAGGAACGCGCGGCCGATCTCGGCTTCCGGGGACTCCAGCTGATCGACGTAGAACTGCGCGGCGACCTTGTGCGCCTCGACCAGGCGGATGCGCTCTCCGCGCTGGTGGGTGGGGTTGTACCCGCCCTCCTCGTAGCGCAGCGTGATGCCCGCCTGGCCGGCCAGGCGCTCGACCGCCTCCGAGAAGGAGAGGTGGTCGATCTTCATCACGAACGTGATGGTGTCGCCGCCTTCCTGGCAGCCGAAGCAGTGGAAGAACCCCTTGCTCGGGCTGACCTGGAAGGACGGGGACTTCTCGTCGTGGAAGGGGCAGAGGCCCTTGAGGTTTCCACCGCCCGCGTTGCGCAGTTGCAGGTACTCGGAGACGACGGCGTCGATCGGGACCGCGTCCCGAACCGCCTTCACGTCCTCGTCATTGATCCTGCCTGCCACGCCAGAATTCTACGGGCAAGGTCTGACACTCCCGTCACCGCGCCTCACTCTCCGGGAAGATCGTCCAGGAGATCGGTGAGCGGAACGCTCGGGTCCGACAGGCGTTCCGTGCCCGGCCGGGCCCCGGAGCGGATCAGTTCCTGGATCGGGTCGGTGACGTCCCACACATTCACGTTCATCCCGGCCAGGACCTGTCCGTCCTTCAGCCAGAACGCGATGAACTCGCGCTTGCCCGCGTCGCCGCGGATCACCACCTGGTCGTAGCTGCCCGGGGGCGCCCAGCCCGAGTACTCCAGGCCCATGTCGTACTGGTCGGAGAAGAAGTAGGGCACGCGGTCGTACGTCACGTCCTGGCCGAGCATGGCGCGGGCCGCGGCCGGGCCGCCGTTCAGCGCGTTCGCCCAGTGCTCGACGCGGAGCCGCTCGGTGTGGTGGGGGTGCTGGAGGGAGGCCACGTCCCCGGCCGCGTAGATGTCCGGGTCCGAGGTGCGCAGCGCCGCGTCGACCGCGATGCCGCCGCCGTGCTCCCGGTCGGCCAGGGTCAGGCCCGCCGCCTCGGCGAGCGCGGTGCGCGGGGCGGCGCCGATCGCGGCGAGCACGTCGTGCGCCGGGTGCTCCTCGCCGTCGTCGGTGAGCGCGGCGAGGACCATGCCGTCCTGGCCGGAGATCTCGGTGAGCCGGGCTCCGAAGTGGAAGCGGACGCCGTGGTCGCTGTGCAGCTCGGTGAAGATCTGGCCGATCTCGGGGCCGAGGACCGCGTGCAGCGGGGTTTCCTCCGGCTCGACGACGGTGACCTCGGCGCCGTACTCGCGGGCGGCGGCGGCGATCTCCAGGCCGATCCAGCCGGCTCCGGCCACGACCAGGTGGCCGTTGTCCCGGCCGAGGGATGCCAGGACGTGCTTCAGGCGCTCGGCGTGGGCGAGGCGGCGCAGGTGGTGGACGCCCGCGAGGTCGGTGCCGGGGATGTCGAGGCGGCGCGGTTCGGCGCCGGTGGCCAGGAGGAGCTTGTCGTAGCCGATGAGCGTCGCGTCGCCCAGGCGCACCGTCTTCGCCTCGCGGTCGATCACGGTCACCGTCTGTCCCAGGTGCAGCTCGATGTCGTGGCTCGCGTACCAGGCCGGTTCGTGGACGAAGACGCTGTCCCGTTCCTCCTTGCCCTGGAGGTAGCCCTTGGACAGGGGCGGCCGTTCGTAGGGGTGGTCCCGTTCGTCGCCGATGAGGATCACTCGCCCGGTGAAACCCTCCGAGCGGAGCGTCTCGGCCGCCTTCGCGCCCGCGAGTCCTCCTCCGACGATGACGAACGTCTGGTCCGCGTCGACCACTTGGTGCCTCCTCGTTGCCATGGCGTCATATGCGAGCGTCCCGCACGGAGCGTAATGCGGGAAGGGGGCATGGCCCGATCAGGGCACCTTTTCCCCGCCTTGCGCTCGATTCGCGCGTACGTTCCGTCACGCCCAGTGGTCGGACGCGGGACTCATGACCGGTCGGCGGTGAGGCTCGCGTGCAGGGAGCGGGCCGAGGCGTCGGTGAGAGAGGCGATCTGGTCGACGATGACGCGCTTCTTGGCGCGGTCGTCGGGCGCGGTGTCGAACAGGGCGCGGAACTGGGGGTCGAGCCCGTCCGGCGCGCGGGCCGTCAGCGCCCGGGCCAGCTCGGCGACCACGATCCGCTGGTCGGCGCGGAGCCGCTCCTGCTGCGGGCGCTGCATCACGTACCGGTCCGCGACCGCCTTGAGTACCGCGCACTCGTGCCGGGCCTCGCGCGGGACGACCAGCTCGGCGTCGTACCGGGTGAGGCGTCCCGTCCCGTACCGCACCCGGGTCGCGCTCTCCGCGGCGAGGCAGAACCGGCCGATGAGCTGGCTGGTGGCGTCCTTGAGGCGGGCCTGCGCGACCGCCGTGCCGTCGTATCCGTGCGGCCACCACTCCTGGTCGAGGAGCCGGTCGAGGGCGGCGGACAGCTCGGCCGGGTCCGTGTCCGCGGGGACGTACCGCCCGATGGCGACCTCGAAGATGTCGGACCGCTCCGGCTCGGCATGCAGCACGTTCGGGTCCAAGTGGCCCGCGTGCAGGCCGTCCTCGAGGTCGTGCACGGAGTACGCGACGTCGTCGGACCAGTCCATGACCTGTGCCTCGAAGCAGGTGCGGCGGCCGGGGGCGCTCTTGCGCAGCCAGTCGAAGACCGGCCGGTCGTCCTCGTAGACCCCGAACTTCACGGACGCCGGGTCCGTGGGGTGCTCGCCGCGCGGCCACGGGTACTTCGTCGCCGCGTCCAGGGCCGCCCTGGTCAGGTTCAGCCCTACGCTGATCAGCTCGCCCGAGCCCTCGGCGCGCACGAAGCGCTTGGGCTCGATGCGGGTGAGGAGCCTGAGCGACTGGGCGTTCCCCTCGAAGCCGCCGCAGTCCTGGGCCACTTCGTTGAGCGCCTGTTCGCCGTTGTGCCCGAAGGGCGGGTGGCCCATGTCGTGCGAGAGGCAGGCCGTCTCGACGAGGTCCGGGTCGCAGCCGAGGGCCGCGCCCAGCTCCCGGCCCACCTGGGCGCACTCCAGGGAGTGGGTCAGCCGGGTGCGCGGGCTCGCGTCCCAGTGCCGGCTCCTGGTGCCCGGGGTGACGACCTGTGTCTTGCCCGCGAGGCGGCGCAGGGCCGCCGAGTGCAGGACCCGGGCCCGGTCGCGCTGGAACGCGGTGCGGCCGGGGCGCTTGTCGGGCTCGGGAGCCCAGCGCTCGGTCGCCCCCTCGTCGTACGTGTTGCTGCCTTCCATGTACTGACAGTAAGGGCACCCGCCGACAATGGAGGGTGATGTGATCAGGCCGACGCGAGGTGACGGGTGAGCGCGGTGTCGGGAGCCGCCGCCCGCGCGGTGTCGTAGCGGTGCAGGACCAGGCGGGCCAGCGCCGGGTGCGTGCCCAGCGGGGCGGCCGCGATCCCGGGTGCGGCCTTCGCGGACTCGGTGGCGAACCGGCCGGGCGCGGTGAAGTACGAGGCGAGCACGGCCCGGTCGCGGCCGCGCGCGGCGAGGGAGCGGACCGCGTCCGTCACGTCGGGCGTCGCGGCGGAGGCGTAGGCGGGGACGACCGGGACGCCGAGGCGCAGGGCGAGGAGTCCGGCGGTGCGGCCGGTGTCGACGGCGGCCTGCGGGTCGCGGGACCCGGCGGCGGCGAGCACGATCCCGGTCCTGCGGCGGGCGCGCTCGGTGAGTCCGTGCTCCGGCCAGCCCGCCTCCACGAGCCGGTCGTGCAGCGCGTCGACGAGCAGCGGGTGCGGGCCGAGGGGCGCGGCGACCCGGGTGAGCAGGTGGCTCGCGGCGTCGGCGGCCGCGGGTATGTCGTGCTTGACGTGGTGGCCTCGGGACAGCAGCAGCGGGACCAGCACGGCGCGTCCGGCGGGCAGGGCGGCGAGGGTGTCGGTGAGGAGCGGCTCGTTCAGCTCGATGTGGCCGAGGCGGACGGTCAGTCCCGGGCGCAGTGCCCGGATCCGCTCCACCAGCTCGGTGACCGTGGCGAGGGCGCCCGGGTCGCGGCTGCCGTGTGCCACGAGCACCAGGGCCGGGGGCCGGGTGCGGCTGCGCAGGGGCCGGTTGCTGAGCTGCGTGCCGAGCTGGTCGCTGATCATGGTGAGGAGTCCCGCCGTGCTCGCCGTGCTGTCGATGTGGGTCGTGCCAGCGTGCGTGGTGCCGTACGACTCATCCGTCATGGAGCGATCCTGCCTGGTGGGGGTTGCCGGGCTGTTGCGGGGTGGTGACGGGTCGTTGCGCGGGGTTCACCGGGCGCTCATGGGCGCCGTGAGCGTGAACCGCAGGGGCCCGGAAGGCGTCCTGTGCCTGCGGAAGCCGCTTTCTGCCCGGAGGTCTCTCATGCGTCTGCCCCGTCCGCGCCTGCCCCGTACCCAGCGGGGCCGGCGACATGCCGTGCAGGCGGTCATGGCGCTGTGCGTGCTGGGGCTGCTGCCCGCGACATGGCTGTTCACGACGACCGGCGACCGGCTGCGGTCGGTGGCGGACGTGCCGCGCACGGACGTGGCGGTGGTGTTCGGGGCGGGCCTGTGGGACGGGGAGCCGTCGCCGTACCTGGCGCACCGCCTCGACGCCGCGGCCGAGCTGTACCGCGCGGGCCGGATCCGCGTCGTCCTCGTCACCGGGGACAACAGCCGCGCCGAGTACGACGAACCGGACGCCATGCGCGCCTATCTGACCCGCCACGGGGTGCCGTCGCGGGCCGTGGTCGGCGACTACGCCGGGTTCGACACCTGGGACTCGTGCGCACGCGCCAAGAAGATCTTCGGCGTCGACCGGGCCGTCCTGGTCACCCAGGGCTTCCACGTCCGCCGGGCGGTGGCGCTGTGCGAGGCCGCGGGCGTCTCCTCGTACGGCGTCGGGGTCGACGAGCCGCACGACGTGACCTGGTACGCGGGCGGGGCGCGCGAGGTGCTGGCCGCGGGCAAGGCGTTCCTCGACGCGACGGTCCGCCCGGACCCGCATTTCCTGGGCGACCGGGAGAACGGTGTGCGCGAGGCGCTGGCACGGTAGGGAGGGGGCGGGCGCCGACCTCACAGGGGCGCCCGTGGCGCGGGGAGGGGCGCGTCCCCGCCGCGTAACCGGCCGGCCCGTCGCCGTGTAACACCGCGCGCGCACGCTGGCCCGTATGCACTCGCCCGCGCGCCCCGCCCCGCCCTCCCCCGCCACCACGGTCGCCTCGACGGCCGCGGTCTCGACGCATTGCCCGTACTGCGCCCTGCAGTGCGGGATGCGGCTCACGCCGGACGCGGCGGCCGGGACGGTGGCGGTGACGGGCCTGCCTGACTTCCCCGTGAACCGCGGGGCGCTGTGCGGCAAGGGGCAGAGCGCCGCCGCCGTGCTCTCCTCCCGGGTGCGGCTGACCGAGCCGCTGGTGCGTGACCCCGCCACCGGACGGCTCGCGCCCGCATCCTGGGAGGAGGCCCTCGACGCGATCGCCGAGGGGATGTCCCGCACGCGTACGGCACATGGCCCGGACGCGTGCGGGATCTTCGGCGGGGGTGGCCTGACCAACGAAAAGGCGTACGCGCTCGGCAAGTTCGCGCGCATCGTGCTCGGCACCTCGCAGATCGACTACAACGGCCGCTTCTGCATGTCGTCGGCCGCGGCGGCCGGGCAGAAGGCGTTCGGGCTCGACCGGGGGCTGCCGTTCCCGCTGGAGGACATTCCGCGCACGGGGTGCGTGATCCTGGTCGGCTCCAACCTCGCGGAGACGATGCCGCCCGCGCTCCGCTATCTCACCGAACTCAGGGAGAACGGCGGCACGTTGATCGTCGTGGACCCGCGCCGCACGCGCACGGCCGAGCAGGCGGATCTGCATCTGGCGCCGCGCCCGGGGACGGATCTCGCGCTGGCGCTCGGCCTGCTGCATCTCGTCGTCGCCGAGGGGCGGGTCGACGAGGAGTACGTACGGGAGCGGACGCGCGGGTGGGAGCGGGCGCGGGCCGGGGTGATGGCGCACTGGCCGGAGTACGTGGAGCGGGTGACGGGCGTTCCTGTCCCTCAACTCCGCGACGCTGTAAGGATGTTCGCCGACGCCGAGAACGCGATGATCCTCACCGCGCGCGGCCCCGAGCAGCACTCCAAGGGGACCGACACGGTCAGCGCGTGGATCAATCTCGCGCTCGCCACCGGACGGCCGGGCACGCCGCTGTCCGGGTACGGCTGTCTGACCGGGCAGGGCAATGGGCAGGGCGGACGCGAACACGGCCAGAAGGCCGACCAGTTGCCGGGGTACCGCAAGCTGACGGACCCGGCGGCGCGGGCGCATGTCGCCGGGGTGTGGGGCGTGGACCCCGACTCCCTTCCGGGGCCCGGCCGTTCGGCGTACGAGCTGCTGGACGCGCTGGGCGGTGACGTACGGGCCCTGCTGGTCATGGCCTCCAACCCGGTGGTGTCCGCGCCACGTGCCGCGCACGTGGAGGAGCGGCTGCGGTCGCTCGACTTCCTGGCCGTGGCGGACGTGGTGCTGTCCGAGACCGCGGAGCTGGCCGACGTGGTCCTGCCGGTGACCCAATGGGCCGAGGAGACGGGCACGTTGACGAATCTGGAGGGGCGGGTGCTGCTGCGGCGGCGGGCGCTCGACCCGCCGCCGGGGGTGCGGTCCGACCTCGACGTGCTGCGCGAACTGACCGCGCGCCTCGAGCCCCACCTCGAGAAGGGGTTCCCGGCCGATCCGGAGGAGGTCTTCGAGGAGCTGCGACGGGCGTCGGCCGGGGGGCCCGCCGACTACGCGGGGATCTCGTACGGGCGTCTCGCCGAGGAGACCGGGGTGTTCTGGCCCGCCCCGGCCCCGGAACACCCGGGCACCCCGCGGCTCTTCCTCGACGGGTTCGCGACGGAGGACGGGCGGGCGCGGTTCGTGCCGGTGACGCATCGCGCCGCCGCGGAGGAGCCGGACGCGGAGTACCCGGTGTACCTGACGACGGGGCGGGTGGTGGCCCAGTACCAGTCGGGGGCGCAGACCCGCCGGGTCGACGAGCTGAACAAGGCGGCGCCGGGGCCGTTCGTGCAGCTGCATCCTCGGCTGGCCGCGCGGCTGGGTGTGGTGGAGGGGGACGAGGTGGCCGTGGTGTCCCGGCGCGGCCGCGCGGTCGCTCCGGCGCGGGTCACCGGGACGATTCGGCCGGACACCGTGTTCATGCCGTTCCACTGGCCCGGGGCGGGGCGGGCCAACTCCCTGACGAATCCGGCCCTCGACCCGACGTCCCGGATGCCGGAGTTCAAGGTCTGCGCGGTACGGGTGGAGCGGGTCGACGGGTGAGGTTGCGGTTCGTTGCCGGCTGCGGCTCTCGTCGTGGCTTCTCGCGCAGTTCCCCGCGCCCCTGATCGCCGTTGACCCAGCGGTTCAGTTCGCGGCTGCGGCTCTCGTCGTGGCCGGTCGCGCAGTTCCCCGCGCCCCTGAAGCGAGCTCCGCTCGCCCAGGGGAAGCTGCGCGCAGCGCATGCTTCAGGGGCGCGGGGAACTGCGCGAGAAGCCCCACCGGCCCGCACCGTCACTCCACGGCCGGCGTCACCTCCGCCGCGACCCAGGACAAGTACGCACCGGCACCCCGTTCCACCCGCGTCGCGATGATCTCCGGCGTCTCGTAGTCATGATGTTCCGTCAGCCAGGATTCCAGGTCCGCGTACCGCGCCCGCGTCGTCTTCAGCAGCACCTGCCACTCCTGCCCCGTCTCCAGCACCCCCTCCCACCGGTACACGGACGTGACGGGCCCGGAGATCTGGGCGCACGCGGCGAGCCGCGCCTCGACGGCCCCGCGGGCCAGGGCCTGCGCCTTCTCGGCGGTGTCCACCGTGGTCAGCACGGTCAGGACGGATGACGACTCGCTGGGTTCAGGTTTCGGCACGCCGCCCATTGTCTCTTTCACAGTCCCGGCACACCGGCACCCTGGACGCGACTTGTCATGACCGCTTAAAACTGAAACGCCATCAGCGAGTCGTCACCCTCAGCAGAGGAGACCGATGAGATCCACCGCCGGCATAGCCACGACCGTCGCGGCCGCAGCCACCCTGCTGGCCGCGACCCTGTCCCCCGCCGCGGCCGCCACGGACACCCCCCTCCCCACCCGCGCCGAGGCCGTCACCCACGCCGCGACCGCCCTGACGCGGCATGCCGCGACGCTCTCCCTGACCTCCGCCCAGGGCACCTCCGTACGCGACGTGATCGTCGACAAGGACGGCACCCAGCACGTCCGCTACGACCGCTCGTACCGCCATCTGCCGGTCCTCGGCGGGGATCTGGTCGTCCATCTCGCCCCGGACGGCGCCTACGAGAGCGCGGACCGGGCGGTGCGCGGCACTCTCGCCGTCCCCACGACCACCCCCGAGGTCAGCGCTCCCCGGGCCGCCGACCTGGCCGCCGACGCCCTGCGGGAGGCGACCCCCGGCACCGTGCTGCGCGGTCTCAGAGCCCGCCCCGAGCTGGTGGTGGACGCCCTGCACGGCGCCCCGCGCCTCGCCTGGCGCACGAACGCCGCGGGCAAGGACTCGCTGGGCAACCCCGTGGGCCGCACCGTCCTCACCGACGCCCGCACGGGCCGCCGGATCGACGCCTGGGACAGCATCGAGACCGCGGCCGGCGACGGCGCCTCGCTCTACTCCGGCACCGTGCCCCTCCGGACGACGCAGTCGGGATCGGCGTACCAGCTCAAGGACGCCACCCGCGGCGGCACCTACACCGGCGACGCCCAGAACAAGACCGACCTGTGCATCCTCGGCATCTGCCTCAGCCGCGCCCCCGCGACGCTCTTCACCGACGCCGACAACCACTGGGGCACCGGCGCCACCGCCGACCGCGCCTCGGCCGCCGTGGACGCGCAGTACGGCACGGACCAGACGTGGGACTACTACCAGCAGGTCCACCACCGGAACGGCATCGCCGGTGACGGCAAGGGCTCGTACAACCGCGTCCACTACGGGAACAAGTACAACAACGCTTTCTGGGACGACAGTTGCTTCTGCATGACGTACGGGGACGGGGACGGGACGACCTTCGGGCCGCTCGTCGCCCTCGACGTGGCCGGCCACGAGATGTCCCACGGCGTCACGTCCAAGACCGCCGCTCTGACCTACTCCGGTGAGCCCGGCGGTCTCAACGAGGCCACCTCCGACATCTTCGGGACCCTCGTCGAGTTCCACGCGGCCAACGCCTCCGACCCCGGGGACTGGCTCATCGGCGAGAAGATCGTCAAGCCGGGCTTCGGGAAGGCGGCGCTGCGCTTCATGGACCGGCCGAGCAAGGACGGGAACTCGGCGGACTGCTGGAGCTCGTCCGTCGGCAACCTCGACGTGCACTACTCCTCGGGCATCGCGAACCACTTCGCGTACCTCCTCGCCGAGGGCAGCGGCCCCAAGGTGATCGGCGGTGTCCAGCACAACGGCACCACCTGCGACAACAGCACCGTCGCCGGGATCGGCAAGGACAAGCTCGGCGCCATCTGGTACCGGGCGCTGACCGTCTACATGACGTCGTCGACGAAGTACGCGGGCGCGCGCACGGCGACGCTGAGCGCGGCGAAGGACCTGTACGGGGCCGGCGGCACGGAGTACGCCGCCGTGGCCGCCGCCTGGGCTGCGGTGTCGGTGAACTGACGCCCCGCCACCTCGCCGACGGCGCCCCGCGACGCGCACCGGATCACCCGGTCGCACGCGGGGCGCCGCCTTTCGGGCATTTCTTCGTCGACACGCCGATGACCTGCTGGAATGTTCCCGCCGGACCGTCAGAAAGGCACCCGCTCCACCGTTTCTGACGCGGCATCAGGAGGCGCGGTGTCGCGACTGCCACTTACCTCGTGCTTGCAGGGCGCGTCCGACGCCCGGGCAGCACGCGTAAGGAGCAAGCAACGATGCGCACAGGCCGACCGCTGATCGCCGCCGCGTTCGCCGTCGCCGTCACCGGGCTCGCGGCCACCCCCGCGGGTGCCTCGCAGGGCGGCCTGGAAGTCTTCCCGGCGACGGCGGCACCGGGCTCAACGGTCACCGTGGACACCACCGCCTGCGGTGCGCACGGCATGGCGTCCGGGGACGCCGGCGCGATCGGCGCCGGCACCTTCACCCTCGCCCCCGAGGAACAGGCCGCCGACGCCGCGGGCCGGTTCACCGTGCCCGCCTCCGCGCAGCCGGGCACGTACGAGATCGTCGCCCGCTGCTCCGACGGCACCCGGGTGACGGGTGACCTGATCGTGTCCCTCGCCCAGCCGGGCGCGGCGGGGGCACAGATGCCCAGAGGGCACGTAGAGACGGGGGTCGGCGGCGCGCTCGGTCCCGACCCCGTGCAGACCGCGGCGGGTGTGGCGGCCTTGGCCGTCGCCGCCGCGGGCGGTACCTGGCTCCTTCATCGCCGGGCGAGAGGCGATGGGATCTGAAGGACGACGCCGGCGGGCCGCGCGAACCCCCTCCGCCGTCCGCGCGCCCGTCCTCGTCCACCGGTACCGCCACCTCCCCGCCCCTCCGGCCGCACCCCCCCCTCGCGGCCGGAGGGGCCGGGGCTCGCGTCCAGGAGCCGCCGTGCGCACCCGCATCCGCACCCGCGTCAACCCCGTCAACGCCGCCATAGGAACCGTCACCGCACTCGCCCTGTGCGCGGGCGGCTGGCTCCTCACCAGCGGCTCCGAGGGCCGTCCGCCGCCCCAGCCGTCCGCGGCCCAGGCCCACCCCACCGGGAACTCCCCCGCCGCCGCCCCGCTGTCCCCGTCCCCGCCGGACCGCGTCCGCATCCCGTCGCTGCACGTCGACGCCCCGCTGATGGGCCTCGGCCTGACGCCCGCCGGAAGCCTCGACGTCCCGCCGCCGGAGAAGAAGAACCTCGCGGGCTGGTACGAGGCCGGGACCCGCCCCGGCGAACGCGGCACGGCCGTGGTCGCGGGCCACGTCGACAACGCCGTCGGCCCCGCCGTCTTCTACGGCCTCGGCGCCCTCACCCGGGGCCGCACCATCGAGATCGACCGCCGGGACGGCTCGGTGGCGGTCTTCACGGTCGACGCCGTGGAGGTCTACGAGGCCGACGCCTTCCCCGACAAGAAGGTGTACGGGGCGACGAAGCGGCCCGAGCTGCGGGTGATCACCTGCGGCGGCCCGTACTCACGCCGGACCGGCTACCAGGGGAACGTCGTCGTGTTCGCGCATCTGACGGGCAGTCGGTAGGAACGGGGCGACAGGCCTGCTCAGGCCACCCACTGCTCGTAGGCCATCTTCACCACGAGCGCGCACACCACCGTCAGGAGCACGATCCGCACGAACCCGGCGCCGCGCTTGAGCGCCGTGTGCGCGCCGATCATCCCGCCCGCCAGATTGAAGACGGCCATCAGCCCGGCCAGTTGCCAGTACACCGTCCCCTTCCACGCGAACATCGCCAGCGCCCCCGCGTTCGTGCAGCAGTTGACGATCTTGGCCGTGGCGGACGCGGTCACCAGGTCGAGGTGGAGGATCGCGGTCAGGGCGAGGACCAGGAAGGTGCCGGTTCCCGGGCCGATCAGTCCGTCGTAGAAGCCGATGCCGAGGCCCGCGAAGCCGATCGCGGCCAGGATGCGGCGGGGCGAGGCGGGCTCGGCCGAGGGGGCCGTGCCGAAGGCGGGCCGGAAGATCACGAAGGCGCCGACGCCGACCAGGACCACCATCACGATCGGCTTCAGGACCTCGGTGCTCATGCCCGCCGCGAGGGCCGCGCCGCAGGTCGAGCCCGCGAGCGCGGCGACGCCGATGCGCACGGCGAGGCGTACGTCGACGGGGGCCTTGCGGGCGTACGTCACGGCGGCGCCCGTGGTCCCGACGATGGCGACGGCCTTGTTCGTGCCGAGTGCGTACGGGCCCGCGTGCGCGGAGTTCGGCAGGCCGAGCAGGAGCGCGGGGAGCAGGAGCAGTCCCCCGCCGCCCACCACCGCGTCGACCCAGCCGGCCGCCAGGGCGGCGAGGCAGAGGACCACGATGGTGGCCAGGGATATGTCAGGCATGATCGCGAGCTTATGGACGCGATACGTGTGCGGTCCATGAATGTGTGGAGAGTTGAGACTCTTCTGAGGTTGCGGTCCCGGCGCGGGGCGTGGCCCGGTCGGGGGCGGCCGGTGCGGCCGGGTCGACGGTCAGGGCGAGACAGGCCGCGACGAGGGCGCTCGCCGAGGCGAGCCCCGCGGTGAGCCTGCGGCGGGACTGGACCGTGGGGGCGTGGGTGGTGCGGACGGGACTGGCGTGGCGGCCCATGGGGGTTCTCCGAAGGTTCCGAACGTACGGGTCGTGCGCGGGTCGGTACGGGTCGGTGCGCGGGTCGGTACGGGTCGGTGCGCGGGTCAGTAGGTGAAGGACTCGACGTGGACGCGGTCCGCCGGGACGCCGGCCCGTGCCAGCGCCGTCGTCGCGGCCTCCGTCATGCCGGGCGGACCGCACACGTAGACGTCGTGGTCGGCGAGTTCGGGCACGAGGTTGCGCAGGGCCTGCGGCGCGAGCGGGTCGAAGGCCGCGTCGGACGGGCCGAGGAGGTAGTGCAGGGCGGCCCGGCGGGTGCGCGCGATGGACTCCAACTCCTCGCACAGGATGAGCCGTTCGGCGTTGCTCGCGCGGTACAGGAGGGTGAGGTCGCCGGGTTCGCCGGGCAGCGTCTCGAACAGGGCGCGCAGCGGCGTGATGCCCACTCCCCCGGCGAGCAGCAGCACCTTGCGGCGGGTGCGCCGGTGGGCGGTGAGCGCGCCGTACGGTCCGGTGGCGACGACCCGGACACCGCGGCGCAGCCTGCGTACACGCCGGGTGTGCGCGCCGACGGCCTGCACGGTGACGCGGACGTGGTCGCCGTCGACCGGCGCGGACAGGGAGAAGGGCAGCGCCGTGCTCCACAGCCGCCGGGTGAGGAACCGCCAGCGGAAGAACTGGCCCGGCTCCGCGCGCAGCATGCCCAGGTCGCGCCCGCGCATCAGGACCGAGACGACGCCGGGCCCCTCGGTCCGCACCTCGACGACGCGCAGGCCGTGCCGCAGCGCCTGCCGTACGGGGACGACGAGCCGGTACCAGACGAGCAGGACGGCGACGGTGGCGTGCAGCAGCGACCACAGGCCGAGGCTCACCGGGCTCGACGCGATGTCGGGTCCGGCCAGTTGGTGCGCGAAGGTCAGGGCGGCGGCGAGGTACGTGAGCAGGTGCAGGCCCCGCCACGGGCCGTGGCCGACGCGGCGGCGCACCGCGCGGGCGCTGCTCACGCCGACCGTGACGAGCAGCAGGGTGCCGGCCGCCGCCGCGGCGAGCCCGGGGTAGCCGAGCAGGTCGGTGACCGTGGTGACCAGGTCGGTTCCGGTGTGGGCGGCGTAGCCGAGCAGGGCGAGGACGACGTGGGCGGCGCAGAGGGTCAGGACGTGCCGGCCGCCGCGGGCGTGGTGACGGGCGAGCCGGTCGGCGCCGACGCCGTGCTCCACCGCGGGGACCCGGGCCATGAGGAAGAGCATGACCAGGATCCCGTACCCGGCGAGCAGCCCCGTCAGATGGGCGCCGGACGCGAACAGCGCGTCGAGCCGCGGCGAGAAGGTGGCCTGCGCGGCCCACAGGACGCTCACCGCGGCCGCGCCGGCGGCGATGCCGGCCCGCAGCGCCGCCGGGGTGACCCGCACCGGGGCGGCGGGCCGGATGCGCGGGGCCCGGCGCGGGCGCGGCGGTACGGGGCGGGCGGGTGCGGGTCCCTCGGTCTGCCGGCGGTAGGCCGACAGGGCGGGGTAGCGGGAGAGTTCGGGTTCGACGGCCTCGGTGGTCACGCCCGGCACACTAGGCTCCGCCGGGCCGGGAATCGGGCTGGTCAGCGCCGCCGGGGAGATCCTTAAGGTCCTCTTCAGGAACGCCTGAACACGGGTTAAGCCGCGGCCCCGGCGGTGCCGGAGCGAGCCCTCACATCCGCCCGCCCGCACCGCTGAGGGACGCGTTCCTCACGAGAAACCAGCGGGACGCCACCGGGAAACACCCACCCCGCAGGCTGCGGAGCATGACCGCACCGTACGAGCACGACGGCACGCCGCCCCGGGACGGGTCCCGCGTCGTCGTCATCGGCACCGGCCTCGCCGGCACCCGGCTCGCCCAGCGCCTGGGCGAGCGCGCGGTGCTCATCGGGGAGGAGGCGCACGCCCCGTACAACCGGGTGCTGCTCGCCGAGGTCCTGGCGGGGACGTACACCCCCGACGTGATCGAACTCCCCGCCACCCCCGGCCCCCGGCTGCGCACCCGCGCCGTCCGCGTCGACCGCGAGCGCCGCGTCGTGCAGTGCGAGAGCGGCGCCGAGGTCCCGTACGACACCCTGGTCCTGGCGACCGGTTCGAACCCGGTGCTGCCGCCGCTGCGCGGCCTGTTCGAGCCCGGGGCGCGCGAACTGCCGGGCGGGGTGCACGCGTTCCGCACGATGGACGACTGCCTCGCGCTGTCCGGGACGGTCACCGAGGGCACCCGGGCCGTCGTCATCGGCGGCGGTCTGCTCGGCGTCTCCGCGGCCCGGGCGCTGGCCCGGCGCGGCGCCCAGGTCGTCCTCACGCAGCAGGCCGAGCGGCTGATGGAGCGTCAGCTCGATCCGCGGTCGAGCGAGCTCGTGCGCCGGCACCTGACGGCCCTCGGCGTCGAGATCCACACCGAGTGCCGGGTGCGCGGAGTCGGGGTCGTCGACGGGCGGGTGCGCCGCGTCGAACTGCACGACGGGTACGTGCTCGGCACCGATGTGACCGTGCTGGCCTGCGGCGTGCGGCCGCGCACCGGGCTCGCGCAGGCCGCGGGCCTCGACGTCGGCAAGGGCGTCCTCGTCGACGACGCGCTGCGCACCTCCGACCCCCGTATCCACGCCGTCGGCGACTGCGCGCAGCACGCCGGCACCGTGTACGGCCTGGCGACGCCCGCGCTGGAACAGGCGGACGCGCTGGCCGGCGTACTGACCGGTGGCGCGGACGCGTACACCGGCACCCGTGCCCTGACCCGCCTCACCCTGCCGCACACGGCGGGCCCTCTGGATCTCGCCGCGTTCGGCGAGACCGAGGCGCTGCCCGGCGACGACGTCGTCCAGCTCGCGGACGCCACCCGCGGCACGTACCGCAAGGTCGTGGTCCGCGGCGACCGGCTCGTCGGCGGCGTCCTGGTCGGCGAGCTCGCCAGCGTCGGCGCGCTCGCGCACGCCTGGGAGTCGAACGAACCGCTGCCCGCCGCCGGTGACACCACCGCCGCGCCGCTGCTCCACCTGCTCACCCACGACGGAGGCCTCTGATCATGCCGACCGAAAAGACATCGCCCGCCCCGGCGATGCCCACGCTCGTCCTCGTCGGCCACGGCATGGTCGGCCAGCGCTTCCTCGAAGCGGCGGCCGAGCGCGGGCTCACCGCATCGCACCGCGTGGTGGTGCTGTGCGAGGAGCCGCGGCCCGCCTACGACCGCGTCCACCTGACCTCCTACTTCTCGGGCACGTCGCCCGAGGAACTGTCCATGACGGACCCGGAGTTCATCGAGAAGCACGGCATCGAGCTGTACGTCGGGGACCCGGCCGTGGTCGTCGACCGAAAGACGCGGACCGTGCACGCGCGCTCGGGGCTCGAGGTCCCGTACGACACGCTCGTCCTCGCCACCGGCTCGTACCCGTTCGTGCCTCCGGTCCCCGGCAAGGACGCGACCGGCTGCTTCGTGTACCGGACCATCGAGGACCTGTACGCGATCGAGGAGTACGCGAAGAACAACTCCACCGTCGGGGCCGTGGTCGGCGGCGGGCTGCTCGGTCTGGAAGCGGCCGGAGCGCTGCAAGGGCTCGGACTGGCGACGCACATCGTCGAGTTCGCGCCGCGCCTGATGCCCGTGCAGGTGGACGAGGGCGGCGGCCAGGCGCTGCTGCGGACCATCACCGACATGGGCCTCGACGTGCACACCGGCGTCGGCACCCAGGAGATCGTCGCGGACGCGGACGGCCGGGTCACCGGGATGAAGCTGTCGGACGGCTCCGCACTCGCCACCGACCTCGTCGTCTTCTCCGCCGGTGTCCGGCCGCGCGACCAGCTCGCCCGCGACATGGGCCTGTCGGTCGGCGAGCGGGGCGGCATCAGCGTCGACGAGCAGTGCCGCACCAGTGACCCGGACGTCTTCGCGATCGGCGAGTGCGCGCTGGCCGCCGACGGGCGGGTGTACGGGCTCGTCGCCCCCGGGTACGAGATGGCGCTGACCGCCGCCGACACCATCGCCGAGGCCGACGCGGCGTTCACCGGCGCCGACCTCTCCACCAAGCTGAAGCTGCTCGGCGTCGACGTGGCCTCCTTCGGCGACGCGCACGGCACGGCCGACGGCTGCCTCGACGTCGTCTACTCGGACTCGCGCTCGGGCACGTACAAGAAGCTCGTCATCGGCGGCGAGGGGGAACTCCTCGGCGGCATCCTCGTCGGCGACGCCGAGGCCTACAGCACGCTGCGCGCCCTCACCGGCACCGTGCCGCCCGTCGCACCCGAGTCCCTCGTGCTCCCGGCGGGGGCCGGCGGTCCGGCCCAGCTCGGCCCGGACGCCCTGCCCGCCGAGGCCGTGATCTGCTCCTGCCACAACGTCACCAAGGGCGAGATCTGCGAGCACGGCACGCTGCCCGAGGTGAAGAAGTGCACCAAGGCCGGTACCGGGTGCGGGAGTTGCGTCAAGCTCATCGGCCAGCTGCTGCCGAAGTCCGGCGACGACGGACTGTGCGGCTGCTTCGGGCAGACCCGTCAGGAGCTGTACGAGATCGTGCGCGTCAAGCGGATCACGAGCTTCGCCCAGCTGCTCGACGAGCACGGCCGTGAGGCGGCGCGCGGCGGCGAGGGCTGCGAGGTCTGCAAGCCGACCGTCGGCTCGGTCATCGCCTCGCTCGCGCCCTCGATCGGCGCCGACGGCTATGTCCTGGACGGCGAGCAGGCGGCGCTGCAGGACACCAACGACCACTTCCTCGCCAACCTGCAGAAGAACGGCTCGTACTCGGTCGTGCCGCGCGTCCCGGGCGGTGAGATCACCCCGGAGAAGCTCATCGTGATCGGCGAGGTCGCCCGCGACTACGGCCTCTACACGAAGATCACCGGCGGCCAGCGCATCGACCTGTTCGGCGCCCGGGTCGAGCAACTGCCCATGATCTGGGCGCGGTTGGTCGACGCCGGCTTCGAGTCGGGGCACGCGTACGGCAAGGCCCTGCGGACGGTGAAGTCGTGCGTGGGGCAGACCTGGTGCCGGTACGGGGTGCAGGACTCGGTCCGGATGGCGATCGACCTGGAGCTGCGGTACCGGGGGCTCAGGTCCCCGCACAAGCTGAAGTCGGCGGTCTCCGGGTGCGCCCGCGAGTGCGCCGAGGCCCAGTCGAAGGACTTCGGCGTCATCGCCACCGCCAACGGCTGGAACCTGTACGTGGGCGGCAACGGAGGCATGACACCCCGTCACGCGGACCTGCTGGCACAGGACTTGAGCGATGCCGAGCTGATCCGGCTGATCGACCGGTTCCTGATGTTCTACATCCGCACCGCCGACCGCCTGGAGCGCACCTCGGTCTGGCTGGAGCGGATCGAGGGCGGCCTCGACCACGTACGGGACGTCGTCGTGCACGACTCGCTCGGCCTCTGCGACGAGCTGGAGACCCTGATGCGGGAGCACGTCGCGGGCTACCGCGACGAGTGGTCGCAGACCATCAACGACCCGGAGCGCCTGGCCCGCTTCGTCTCCTTCGTGAACGCCCCCGACACCCCGGACCCGACGGTCCGCTTCGTCCCGGAGCGCGACCAGATCAAGCCCGAGCTGCCGCTGATCCCCCTGGAAGGACTGGCTGTCCGATGACCATGGCCCCGATCGCCCCCGACAAGACGACGGTACTGGTGCAACTCGGCCTGGAGGAGGAGTGGTTGACGGTATGCGACCTGTCCCGCCTCACGCCGGGCCGCGGAGTCGCCGCGCTGCTGCCGGACGGCCGCCAGGCGGCGGTCTTCCTGGACCGCTCCGGCCGGGTGCACGCCATCGACAACACCGACCCGTTCACGGGCGCGGCCGTGCTCTCGCGCGGGCTGCTCGGCTCCGACCGGGGGCGCCCGTTCGTGGCGTCGCCGCTGCTGAAGCAGCGCTTCGACCTGGAGACGGGCCGCTGCCTGGACGACGACGGAGTGGCCGTCCGGACGTACGCCGCACGGACCGCTTAACTCCCTGACTCCCTGACTCCCGAGATTACTTGACTCCCGAGATTACTTGACCGACCGTTCCAGAAAGCCGTAGGGTCCTGGCTGTGGCCAGGACCAAGGAATTCGACCCCGACGCCGCGCTGCGGGCGGCCCAGGAGCTGTTCCACCGGCGAGGCTACGAGGCCACGTCGATGGCGGACCTCGTCGAGCACCTCGGCGTCGGACGCGCCAGCATCTACGCGACGTTCGGCAACAAGCACGAGCTGTATCTGAAGGCGATGGACCGGTACGCCGAGTCCACCGGGGCGGTCACCGTCGCCGAGCTGTCGGGCGACGGGCCGCCGCTGGACGCCGTGCGCGCCCTGGTGCGCCGGTTCGCCGACGAGGCCGCCACGGACGATCGGCGCCGGCTCGGCTGCCTCGTCACCAACACGGCGGCCGAGCTCGGCCCGCACGACACGCAGGCCGCGCGCCGCGTGGAGCGCTCCTGGGAGCAGATCGAGACGCTGCTGCACGCGACGCTCACCCGCGCGCGGGCCAGGGGCGAACTGCCCGAGGGCCGCGACCCGCGCGCCCTCGCCCGCATGCTCCTCGTACTGCTCCAGGGAATCCGGGTCACCGGCAAGGCGTCGCAGGACCCGGCCCGGGTCCGGGACGCGGCCGAGCAGGCACTCACCCTGCTGGACTGACCGCCACCTGCCACCCACGCGCCTCCCTTCTTCATGCCCTCATACTGAACCGATCGGTCAAGAAAGAGGAACACCGTCATGACTGTCGCCCCTTCCGCACCCCGCACCCGCTTCAGCGGCAGGACCGCCCTCGTCACCGGCGCGGGCTCCGGCCTCGGCCGCGCCATCGCGCTCGCCCTGGCCGCGGAGGGCGCGAACGTGGTCGTGGCGGGCCGCACCCCGGCCCCGCTGGCGGAGACCGTCGCCCTGATCGAGGAGGCGGGCGGCACCGCGCACGCACAGGTGGCCGACGTGAGCCGCGCCGAGGACGTGGCGGCCGCCGTCCGCGCGGCGGTCGACCGCTTCGGCGCGCTGGACGTGGCCGTGAACAACGCGGGCGTCTTCCGCGGCGGCGCCCCGATCGCCGACCTGCCGGCCGACGACTGGCGGACGCTGCTCGACATCAACGTCACGGGCGTCCTGTACGCGCTCCAGGCCGAGGTCGCCCAGATGCGCGGGCAGGAGTCGGGCGGCGCGATCGTCAACATCGCCTCGAACCTCGGGGCGCACCGCACCCAGCCGGGCGTCACCGCGTACGCCGTCTCCAAGGCGGCCGTCTCCGCCCTGACCCGCGGCGCGGCCCTCGACCACATCGCCGAGGGCATCCGCATCAACGCCGTGAGCCCGGGCGCCTCGGACACCGCCATGTCGATGCGGCCGGGCGAGACCGAGGCCGAGCGGGCGATCCGGATGAAGGCCGAGTCCCCGCTCGCCCGGGTCGCGGCGACGGCCGAGGTCGCCGCCGCGGTGCTGTATCTGGCCTCGGACGACGCCGCGTCGGTGGTCGGCACGGACCTGGTGATCGACGGCGGGGCCGCGGCCTGATCACGCGGCTTGTGGTGGGCTGGTCGCGCAGTTCCCCGCGCCCCCCTGGAGGTGCTCACTGCGTGCGCACCTCCATCGATGAGGGCAAGCGGCGAAGCCGCGAGCCCTCAGGGGCGCGGGGAACTGCGCGACCAGCCACCCACCACGCGCACCCGGCAACGCACAGCACCCCGCAGACGCACCCCCCACTCAATCGATCCCGGACCGCTCCACCCCCGCCACGATCCACCGCTGGAACAGCAGGAAGACCAGCAGCAGCGGCACGATCGACACGGCGGCCGCGATGAACAGCTCGTGCAGCCGCACCACTTGGGACGTGGTGAAGGAGGACAGCGCCACCTGCACCGTCCAGGCGTTCCGGTCCTGCCCGATGACCAGCGGCCACAGGAAGGAGTTCCAGGCACCGATGAAGACGATCGTGCCGACGGCGGCGAAGACGGGCCGCGCGTTCGGCACGACCACGCGCCAGTACGTGCGCCAGTATCCGAGCCCGTCCACCCGCGCCGCGTCCTCCAACTCCCGGGGAAATCCGAGGAAGTACTGCCGGAAGATGAAGCACGCGAACGCGGAGAAGAGCGTGGGCACGATGAGTCCGCGCAGTGTCGACACCCAGCCGAGCGACGACACCAGCACGAAGGTCGGTACGAAGGTGACGGCCGCCGGGACCATGAGGGTGCCCAGGATCGCGTAGAAGACCTTGTTCGCGTGCCGGTACGGGATGCGGGCGAGCCCGTACCCGGCGAGGGACGCGAGCAGCAGGGTGCCCAGGGTCGTCAGGACGGCGATCAGCGCCGAGTTGAGCAGGGAGCGGGCGAAGGGGACGGAGGTGTCGTCGAACAGCTCGCCGATGTTGCCCCACTGGATGTCCGACGGGAAGAACGTCCAGTCCGGCGAGGTGATGTCCTCCTCCCTCGCGAGGCCGTTGCGGACCAGGAGGTAGAAGGGGATGAGGAAGAGCAGGGCGAGTGCGACGAGCAGGGCCAGGCGCAGGGCGCGTCCCGCCCGGACCAGACCGTCGTCCCGCGTCCGGCGGGTGGCGCTCATCAGTCGGCCTCCTTCCTGCCGAGCCCGAACCACTGCGCCTGACCCACCGTCACCACGGCGATGATCAGGGCCAGCAGGACGGCGCCCGCGCTGCCGAGTCCGAGGTTCTGCCCCTGTCCGAGGGCGGTGTAGTAGAGGTAGACGAGCGGCGGCCGGGCGTAGGGCGGATAGCCGCGCGCGTCGGAGAGCAGGTTGTAGAACTCGTCGAAGGCCTGGAAGGCGTTGATGACGAGCAGCAGCACCACGGCGACGGATGTGGCGCGCAGCTGAGGGAACGTGATGTGCCGGAACACCTGCCATCCGGGCCGGGCTCCGTCGACGGACGCCGCCTCGTACAGGGTCGGGCTGATCCGCTGCAGTCCGGCCAGGAACAGGATCATGTAGAAGCCGGCCTGCAGCCACAGCCGTACGGTGACGATGACGAGCCAGTACCAGGGCGGATCGGTCGTCGACAGCCAGGCGACCTGGTCGGCGTCCACGTAGCCGAGCAGCGTGTTGGCGAGCCCGAAGCGCACCCCGTTGAAGATCGACATCTTCCAGATCAGGGCGGCGACGACGTAACTGCACGCGGCGGGAAGGAAGAACACCGACCGGAAGAACGCCTGCGCGCGCCGCAGCCGGTTCACCATGAGGGCGAGGGCGAGCGAAGCGGCGTACGTCGCGGGCACGATGAAGAGCGTGAAGACGCAGAACGTCCACAGGCTGCTCGTGAAGGCGTCGTCCTTCAGCAGCGCCGTGTAGTTGTCGAGTCCGACGAAGGTGTCGGGCGTGACGGTGTTGTGCGCGTCGAAGAAGCTGAGGTACACGCTCCAGCCGAGCGGTACGTACGTGAAGACGAGCAGGCCGAGCACGAAGGGGCCGACGAAGACCCAGAACCACAACGCCCGGTTGCGCTCGCGGAGTTGGGATGCCGTGCGCGTCACTTCTTCTTCACGCGGTCGAGCTCCGCCGACACCTTCCGCACGACCTTCTTCAGCTCGCTCTCCGGGTTCGCGCCGCTCTTGACGATGCGGTTGAGCGCGTCCTGGTACGCGGTCTGCGCGGCCGGGGTCCACAGCAGCGGCTGGGCGAAGCCGTGGTCGGTGGTGAAGCGGACGGCGTCGGCCGCGGCGCCCTCGCGCAGCTTGGCCGCCTTCTTGGCGAGCGAGATCCGCGCCGGGATGTGGAAGCCGTAGCCGAGGGCGAAGTCCTCCTGGTAGTCGGTGCGTTCGACCCACAGCCACTTCAGGTAGTCCTTGCCCGCCTGCTGGTGCCTGGAGCGGGTGGAGACGGCCGCGGCGTACGCGCCGACCGGCACGGACGGCTTGCCCTGCGCGCCGTCCGCGGGGAACGGCAGGACGCCGAAGTCGTCGCCGAGCGCCTTCTGGACGGCGGGCAGCGCCCACAGGCCCGACCACTGCATGGCGGTGAGGCCCTGGGTGAACGCCGACGGGTCCGACCAGTCGGCGGGCGCGCCGAGCAGCAGCGACTTGTCGGTGTAGAGCCGGCGGATCCTGCCGAGGGCGCGGGCGGCGGCCGGGTCGTCGAAGCCGACCTCGCCGTCCTCGGTGACGAGCGAGAGTCCGGCGGCGTAGAGCGGGGTGCCGCCGAGGACTCCGGCGCCGGCGTCGTTGCCGAGGAAGAGCCCCTTGACCTTCTTGGTCGTCAACTTCTTCGCCACGTCGACGAGTTCGTCGAGCGTCGTGGGCGGCTTCACTCCCGCGTCGTCGAGCAGGCTCTTGCGGTAGTAGAGCATCTGCATGTCGATGACCTGCGGGATGCCCCAGATCTTGCCGTCGTGGCGCTTCGGGGCGAGGACGGCCTGGTTGAAGTCGTCCTCGACGCCCTTGAGGAGGTCGGTGACGTCGGCGACCTGCTTGCCCTGGATCATGTCCAGGGAGGGGCCGTTGACCTCGAAGACATCGGGTCCGGAGTCGGTGAGCAGGGCGGCGGCGGTCTGCTGGTCGTAGTTTCCCGGCCGCCACTGCACGGCGACGTCGGCCTTGTCGTACGCGGCCGCGTACTTCTTCACCGCCTGCTCGGTGCCCGCCTCGCCGTACTGGTGGTACCACTGCGACAGCTTCGGCCCGCCCTCGGAACCTCCGTCGCCGCGCCCCGTGTTGGACCCGCACGCGCTGAGCAGACCGAGCGCGGAGCCGACGGCTCCGGTGGCGAGCAGTCCCCTGCGGCTGATGGTCATCGCGGGTGTTCCCCCTGTTCGTTCTGTGTCGTCGTTCGTTCTGTGTGTCGTCGCTGTGAGGCCGTCAGCGAAGCGTAAAGGTGCGGCCTGCACGAATCAGCGGAACGTCAAAGACGGGCGCCGCGCTCCCGCTTCCGGCCTACGGTGCGACGTATGGCAGGCAAGGTCACCCCTCATGTACCCCACGGCGCCACGCACACCGTCACCGACCGGAACTGGGCGCACGAGCTGCGGGCCGCGGCGCTCTGTTCCCTCCTGCTGCTCGGGCTCGTCACGCTGATCGACGCGGCGAACGAGACGCTCAGCCCGGTGCGCGGCCTGCTGTGGACGGGCCTGTCCCTGCTCCTCTACGCCGTGCTGCACCCGCCGCGCGTCATGGCGGGCCCCGGCCGGCTCGCGGTCCACGGGCTGCTGCGCCGCCGCCACGTCTGCACGGACCTGCTGGTGTCGGTGCGCCGCGGCGAGGGGCTGACGCCGCGTCTCGTCCTGCGCGACGCCCTGGGGGCACGGGTGGAGCTGGACCCCGCGGTGCTCGTGGCGAACCCGGTGCTGTGGCACCGGGTGGAGACCGGGGCGGGCCGGGCCCGGGCCAGTGGGTTGCTGGTGGCCGGGGAGGATGTGTTGCGGGAGCTCGGGGCGCGGGTGGACGGGGACGAGGCGCGGGCGATCTTCAGTGCGGCCGGGCTCTCGTGACGCGGCGCTACCCCTTGAGGCCCTCATAGGTGACCCCGGTCAACCGCTCCGACGCCGCCCACAACCGCTCCCCCGCCACGTCGTTCACGGTCCACGACGCCCGCCACGACCTGGCCGGCGCCCCGCGCCACATCATCACGCGCGGGCCGTAGAAGTCGTCGGAGCGCACCCCGGGCGCCGTCGCCGCGTGGAGCGTCGGCAGCGCCCCGGTCTCCGCGGGCTGCGCGAAGACCCGGTTGCCCACCTCGTAGAACCGCTCCGCGCCCTTGCGGCCCTCCATCTGGGCGCCGCGCGCCTGCAGGGACGTGGCGGCGTATCCGGGATGCGCGGCGGCGGCCACCAGCCCGGCGTCGGCGGCGCGCCGGGCCAGTTCGTGCACGAACAGCAGGTTGGCGGTCTTGGAGCGGCCGTAGGCGACCCAGCGCCGGTACTGCTTCTCGCTGTTGAGGTCGTCGATGTCGATGTTGGCCAGGGCGTGCAGCCCGCTGGAGACCGACACCACCCGGGGCGCGGCCGCGTCGAGGAGGCTGGGCAGCAGCAGGCCGGTCAGCGCGAAGTGCCCGAGGTGGTTGACGCCGAACTGGGTCTCGAAGCCGTCCGCCGTGCGCCCGTACGGCAGGGCCATGACCCCGGCGTTGTTGACGAGCAGGTCGAGCGGTCGCCCGGTCCACGTCCCGGCGAACTCCCGCACCGAGCCGAGGTCCCCGAGGTCGAGCGCCCCGAACTCGACGTCGGCGCCCGGCACTTCGGCGCGCAGCCGGTCCACCGCGGCGCCGCCGCGTTCCGCGCTGCGGCAGGCGAGCACGACGCGGGCACCGGCCCGCGCGAGTTCCCGCGCGGTGACGTACCCGATGCCGCTGTTGGCGCCGGTGACCACGGCGCCGCGGCCGCTCTGATCGGGGATGTCGCTGGCGTTCCAGCCGCTCATGGCTGTGCTCCCTGGGCGCGGGTCGGTCGTTACCGGGTGAACTTACCCGACAGTAAAGTGCCCGGCCCGCCCGCGCGAAAGGGCGGCACCCCCCGCACAGGGGTGCCGCCCTTTCGTCGAACACCGGAGCCGCCGCGATCGGTGAGGGTCGGGGACCGACGGCGGCTCCGGGGGTCACACGGGGATCAGCGGTGGTCGCTGCCCGCCGAGGTGGAGGCCGCGCGGCCCGCCTCCAGGCGCGCGACCGGGATGCGGAACGGCGAGCAGGAGACGTAGTCGAGCCCCACCTCGTGGAAGAAGTGGACCGACTCCGGGTCACCGCCGTGCTCGCCGCAGACGCCGAGCTTGAGGTCGGGTCGCGTGGCGCGGCCCGCCTCGACGGCGGACTTCACCAGCGAGCCGACACCGTCCTTGTCGATCGTCTCGAACGGCGACACCCCGAAGATGCCCTTCTCCAGGTACGCGGTGAAGAAGCTGGCCTCCACGTCGTCCCGGGAGAAGCCCCACACGGTCTGCGTGAGGTCGTTCGTGCCGAAGGAGAAGAACTCGGCGGCCTCGGCGATCTGTCCGGCCGTGAGGGCGGCGCGGGGCAGCTCGATCATGGTGCCGATGGCGAGCTTCAGCTTGACGCCGGTCGTGGCCTCGACCTCCGCGATGACCTGGTCGGCCTCCTCGCGGACGATCTCCAGCTCCTGGACGGTGCCGACGAGCGGGATCATGATCTCGGCGCGCGGGTCGCCCTTGGCGTTCTTGCGGGCGGCGGCGGCCTCCGCGATGGCCCGTACCTGCATGGAGAACAGGCCGGGGATGACCAGGCCGAGCCGCACGCCGCGCAGGCCCAGCATCGGGTTCTGCTCGTGCAGCCGGTGCACGGCCTGGAGCAGGCGCAGGTCGTTCTCGTTGTTGTCCTGGCGGGACTCGGCGAGCGCGACGCGCACCGACAGCTCGGTGATGTCGGGCAGGAACTCGTGCAGCGGCGGGTCGAGGAGGCGGATGGTGACGGGCAGCCCGTCCATGGCCTCGAACAGCTCGACGAAGTCCTTCGTCTGCAGGGGCAGCAGGGACTTCAGCGACTCCTCGCGCTCGGCGTCCGTGTCGGCGAGGATCAGCTTCTCGACCATCTCGCGCCGCTCACCGAGGAACATGTGCTCGGTGCGGCACAGGCCGATGCCCTGGGCGCCGAACCGGCGGGCGCGCAGCGCGTCCTCGGCGTTGTCGGCGTTGGCCCGTACTCGGAGGCGGCGTACCCGGTCCGCGTAGGCCATGATCCGGTGCACGGCACCGACCAGTTCGTCGGCGTCGTCGGCTCCGGCGTGCATCCGGCCCTCGAAGTACTCGACGACCGGCGACGGGACGACGGGCACCTCACCGGCGTACACCTTGCCGGTGGAGCCGTCGATGGAGATGACGTCGCCCTCCTCGACGACGGTGCCGCCGACGGTCAGGCGCCGGCGCTTGGTGTCGACCTCCAGGTCCTCGGCGCCGCAGACACAGGTCTTGCCCATGCCGCGCGCGACGACCGCCGCGTGCGAGGTCTTGCCGCCCCGGCTGGTCAGGATGCCCTCGGCGGCGATCATGCCGTCGAGGTCGTCGGGGTTGGTCTCGCGGCGCACGAGGATGACCTTCTCGCCGGAGCGCGACCACTTGATGGCGGTGTACGAGTCGAAGACCGCCTTGCCGACGGCCGCGCCCGGCGACGCCGCGATGCCGCGCCCGAGGAGCTCCACCTTCGCCTCGTCGTCGAAGCGCGGGAACATCAGCTGCGCGAGCTGCGCGCCGCTGACCCGCTGCAGGGCCTCGGCCTCGTCGATGAGTCCCTGGTCGACGAGCTGGGTGGCGATGCGGAAGGCGGCACCGGCCGTCCGCTTGCCGACGCGGGTCTGGAGCATCCACAACTGGCCGCGCTCGATGGTGAACTCGATGTCGCAGAGATCCTTGTAGTGGTTCTCCAGGGTCTCCATGATCTGCATGAGCTGGTCGTACGACTTCTTGTCGATGTTCTCCAGATCGGCGAGCGCGACGGTGTTGCGGATGCCCGCGACGACGTCCTCGCCCTGCGCGTTCTGCAGGTAGTCGCCGTACACGCCCTGGTGGCCGCTGGCCGGGTCACGGGTGAAGGCGACGCCCGTACCGGAGTCGGGACCGAGGTTGCCGAAGACCATGGAACAGACGTTGACGGCCGTGCCGAGGTCGCCGGGGATGCGCTCCTGGCGGCGGTACAGCTTGGCACGGTCGGTGTTCCACGACTCGAAGACGGCCCTTATGGCGAGGTCCATCTGCTCGCGCGGGTCCTGCGGGAAGTCGCGCCCGGCCTCGGTCTTGACGATCTTCTTGAACCTGGTGACGAGCTTCTTCAGGTCGGCGCCGTCCAGGTCGGTGTCGACCACGACCTTCTTGGCGCGCTTGGCCTTCTCGATCTCTTCCTCGAAGAGCTCGCCGTCGACGTCGAGCACCGTCTTGCCGAACATCTGGATGAGACGCCGGTACGAGTCCCAGGCGAACCGCTCGTCGCCTGCCTGCTTGGCGAGGCCCTGCACCGACTTGTCGGAGAGGCCGATGTTGAGGACGGTGTCCATCATGCCCGGCATGGAGAACTTGGCGCCCGAACGGACCGACACCAGAAGGGGGTTGTCGGGCTGGCCGAGCGTCTTGCCCATCTTCTGCTCGAGCGCGTCGAGGTGGGCACTCACCTCGTCACGGAGTGCCACCGGCTCGTCCCCGCTGTCGAGGTAGACCTTGCAGGCCTCGGTGGTGATCGTGAAGCCCGGCGGGACGGGAAGGCCCAGGTTGGTCATCTCGGCGAGGTTCGCACCCTTGCCGCCGAGGAGGTCCTTGAGGTCCTTGTTGCCCTCGGTGAAGTCGTAAACGAACTTCACCCCCTGCGACGCCTGAGTGTCTACCTGAGGATCTTTGTTTTCCGACACGGGTCTCGACTCCTCGAGGCTCGGTGGCTGCCCTGACGGCGAGGAACATACCCAGATCCAAGGCCTGTGGGTACGTCCACTCAGCTGTCATACGGACGTAACCACCCGTCCGCCAGGAGATCGAAAGTGACTGGCGGGTACGCGCCGCACTCCCCCAGCGTTCAAGTCCCGAACGCGCAACCCCCGTAGAGCCCGAATATCGCTCACATGAGCATGCCCACTACTCATCTGAATTCAAGGCGTAAATGATCGAGCGATGGCACTCAGTGCCACGTCTTGAAGAAGCGCAGACGTCGATTTAGCGCTCATCTGAGCGCAAGGGCTATCAAGGGTGGCGAGAATCACGCCGTTTGAAGGGCCGGGCGGACGGTCCGATGTCAGCATGCGGACAGCTGATCGCGGCCGAAACGGGCGCGTCACACGCCCAGTGCCGCCAGCCGGCGCTCCGCGCGCTCGGGGGCGTACAGCTCCTCCACCACCAGGGCTCCCGCTCCGATGAGCGCGGAGCGCTCGCCGAGCCGTGCCGTGACCACGTCCAGGTGTGCGGTCGAGCGGGGCAGCGCCCGCTGGTAGAGGAGCTCGCGCACGCCCGTGAGGAAGGGAGTTCCGGCCAGATCTCCGGCGATCATGAGGACACCGGGGTTCAGCAGGGTGACGACGGTGGCGAGGACCTCGCCGACCCCGCGCCCCGCCTCCCGGGCGAGGCGCACCGCCTCGGGGTGCCCGGCGGCGAGCAGCTCGCGCACGTCCCAGCCGGAGGCCGCGGGCACCCCCGCCTCGGTGAGCCGGCGCGCCAGGGCCCGGCCGCTCGCGACCGCGGCCAGGCAGCCGTACGAGCCGCACCTGCACAGCGCGTCCGCGCCCTGCGGGACGCGGATGTGCCCGATGTCGCCCGCGCCGCCGTCGATGCCCCGGAAGATCGCCCCGTCCACGACGACACCCGCGCCGATCCCGGTGGAGACCTTGACCAGGACGAAGGCGCGGCAGTCGGGGTGACCTGCGCGCTGCTCCCCGTACGCCATGAGGTTCGCGTCGTTGTCCACCAGGACGGGGAGGTCGGGTGCGGTCGCCGCGTGCTCGGCGGCGGACCGGGCGAGCCGCCCTCTTATGTCGTAGCCGTCCCAGCCCGGCATGATCGGGGGCTGTATGACGCGGCCGCTGTCGGTGTCGACCGGCCCCGGCACGGCGAGCCCGATGCCGCACACCGCGTCGGCGGCCCGGCCCGCCTCCTTGAGCAGGTCGCCGAACCAGACGCCCAGTTGGGACAGCACCCTCTCCGGTCCGTCCTCCACGGTGAGGGGGTCGGTGTACTCGGCGAGGACCTCGCCGGACAGGGTCAGGACGGCGGCGCGGGCGTGCCGGGTGTCGAGGGCGGCGGCGAGCACCACGGCATGGGTGTCGTCGAACTCCAGGTGGATCGAAGGGCGGCCGCCCAGGCGGGAGTTGACCGTCTCGGCCGCGCCCTCGCGCAGCCAGCCGGCCCGGAAGAGCCGGTCCAGGCGGTGTCCGACGGTGGCCCGGGAGAGGCCGGTGACCTCCTGGAGCGCGCCGCGCGTGGTCGCCCGCCCGCTGCGCACCAGGTGCAGCAGATCCCCGGCGTTCGCCTGGTTCCCCGCCATGTCGCCAACCCCCTTGCGTTCATCAACTGCGCGTTACATTCTAGGTTTTGCGTGTTAAGTAGACGTAACTCTATGCTGCCTGCTGCGTAACCGACACCCCGTCAGTACCTCGGCCCGGTGTCCGGCAGTCCGGCTGTCCACGGGAGAACATGTGGAGCACACGACCGAGCGGTTCGAGTCCGCGGCGGGAACCAGGCTGCGGGAGCGGGGGCCGGGACCCGAGCCGCTGTGGGACCGCGCCGCGCACGTCCTCGACGCCAACTGGACGGGAGTCTCGACCGTCCCCTCGCGCACGCTGTACCCGCACCAGTGGTCGTGGGACTCGGCGTTCATCGCGATCGGGCTGCGTCATGTCTCCCCCTTACGCGCCCAGTTGGAGCTGGAGACGCTGCTGAGCGCCCAGTGGGGCGACGGCCGGATCCCGCACATCGTGTTCAACCCTGCCGTACCACTGGACGCGTACTTCCCCAGCCCCGACTTCTGGCGCTCCTCCACCGCGGGCCGCGCGTCCGGCGCGCCGTCGGCCGTGCAGACCTCCGGCATCGTGCAGCCCCCGGTCCACGCGCTCGCCGCCTGGCTGGTGCACCGCGCCGACCCCGCTCTCTCCCGCTCCCGCGGCTTCCTGCCCCGCGTGTACCCCGCGCTCGCGGCCTGGCACCGCTATCTGCTGCACCGCCGCGATCTGGGCGGCGGCGGGCTCGCCTCGGTCGTCCACCCCTGGGAGCAGGGGATGGACAACAGCCCTTGCTGGGACACCCCGTTGAGCCGGATCGTCCCGGCCGAGTCGCGTACGTTCCGGCGTGCGGACCTGGAGCACGGCGCGGCGGACGACCGCCCCACCGACCTCGACTACGGCCGGTACGTGCGTCTCGCGACGGACTACCGCGACGGTCAATACGCGGACGGAGAGGGGGAGTTCGCGGTCGAGGACCCGTCCTTCAACGCGCTGCTGGCCGCCTCCGAGCACGCGCTGGCGCGGATCGCCTGCGAGCTGGGGGCGGCGGGCACGGCCCGGCACGCCCGCGCGCAGCGGCTCACCGCGGCGCTCGTGGCGCGGCTGTGGGACCCGGACACGGAGATGTTCTTCTGCCGGGACGTGCGCGGCGGCGGGCTGATCAGGGAGTACGGCGTCTCGGGCCTGGTGCCGCTGATCCTGCCCGCGCTGCCGCGCGAGGTGGTCCGCGCGCTGGTGCGCACCGCGGCGGGCCCGCACTTCGGCGTCGGCGAGCGGGTGCGGCTCGCGCCGAGCTACGACCTCCTCGGACCGGCCTTCGACGCGCACCGGTACTGGCGCGGTCCTGCCTGGTTCAACACCAACTGGCTTCTGGAGCACGGCCTTCGGCTGCACGGGGAGCACGCGCGGGCGGCGCGTCTGCGGACCGCGATGCTGGACGTGGCCGGGGCCTCGGACTTCGCCGAGTACGTCGATCCGTACACGGGGGCGGGCTGCGGCGCCCGCGGCTTCGGCTGGACGGCCGCGCTGACGCTGGACCTGCTGAGCCCCGCCTCGGTGTCGAACGCCGAACAACACCGGCGGGCGGAGCCGGCACACGTGCAGGACACCGCCGGGCAGGCGGGAACGCGGGGACAGGGCCCGAGGGAAGGAACCTCTCGATGACGGAGACACACCGCTACGGACATGGGCAGGGACAGGGCCTCGCACCCCAACTCCTGGTGTGCGGAGGGACGTTCGCGTCGCTCGACGCGGGCGGCGGGCTGAGCGCGGTGCGCGGCGGCTCGGCCATGTCGGGACCGGACGGCCTGTTCGTGCGGGACGCCCGGCACCTGTGCCGCTGGCAGCTCACGGTCGACGGCGCGGCGCCCGAGGTGCTCACGCCCCTGTCGTACGAGGACGGGGGCGTGGCCCGCTGTGTGCTCGTGCCGCGCGGCGGACGCCAGGAGCCGCCCGCGTACACGCTCTTCCGCGAACAGGCCGTCGGGGAGGGGTCGTTGGTGGAGCTGCTGCGCATCGTGTCGAACCGTCCGGTGCCGTCGACGGTCCGGCTCGCGCTGACCGTCGACGCCGACTTCACCGACCAGTTCGAGCTGCGCTCCGACCACCGCACGTACGCCAAGACGGGCGTGGTGCGCACCCGTGAAGTCCTCGACGACGGCGTCGAGTTCACCTACCGGCGGGGCGACTGGCGCTCGTCGACGACCGTGACGAGCGAGCCCGCGCCGGAGGCCGTGGAGGAGACCGGTACGGGCGCGCGCCGCCTGGTGTGGACGCTGGAGCTCGACGCCCAGGGCAGCGCGGAGCTCACGCTGCGGGTGGCGGCGCGACCGCACGGCGTGGCGGCGGTACGGGTGCCCGCGACGCCGGCCGCGGCGGCCGCCGAACTCACCGCCTCGGTCGACGAGTTCGGCTCCGGGGTGACCCTGCCCGGTGCCTGGCCCGAGCTGGCGGCGGCCTGCGCGCGGGGCCTCGCCGATCTGGCGGTGCTGCGGGTGCCGGCGGCGGGCCCGGACGGCGAGCGGCATCTGGTACCGGCGGCGGGCGTCCCCTGGTTCCTCACCCTGCTCGGCCGGGACGCCCTGCTGACGTCCCTGTTCGCGCTCCCCTACCGGCCCGAACTGGCCGCCGCCACGCTGCCCGTGCTCGCCGCGACCCAGGCCACCGAGCTGGTCGAGGGGGCCGTCGCGCAGCCCGGCAAGATCGTGCACGAGGTGCGGCACGGGGAGCTGGCGCACTTCGGGCAGGTGCCGTACGGGCGCTACTACGGCTCGGTCGACGCGACGCCTCTCTTCCTGGTGCTGCTCGGGGCGTACACGGAGCGCACCGGGGACGCCGGGCTCGCCCGGCGCCTGGAGTCGCACGCGCGGGCCGCGGTGGGCTGGATGCTGGACCACGGCGGACTGACGTCGCGCGGGTATCTCGTATACCGCGCCGACCAGGGCGGCCTCGCCAACCAGAACTGGAAGGACTCCCCCGGCGCGATCTGTTCCGCCGACGGCAGCCGGGCGACCGGGCCCGTGATGGCGGCGGGCGCGCAGGGGTACGCGTACGACGCGCTGCGCCGCACCGCCGTGCTGGCCAGGACGGTCTGGGACGACGTGGTGTACGCGGAACTGCTGGAGCAGGCGGCGGCGGATCTCCGCGACCGGTTCCTGCGGGACTTCTGGATGGAGGAGAAGGGCTTCCCGGCGCTGGCCCTCGACGGCGACGGGCACCAGGTCGACGCGCTGGCGTCCGACGCGGGGCATCTGCTGTGGTCGGGGCTGCTCGACAAGGAGTACGGCGAGGCGGTCGGGCGGCGCCTGCTCGAACCGGACTTCTTCTCCGGGTGGGGCGTGCGCACGGTGGCCTCCGGCCAGGCCGCGTACCACCCGCTGTCGTACCACCGCGGCTCGGTGTGGCCGCACGACAACGCGCTGATCGCGCTGGGGCTCGCGCGGTACGGGCTGCACGACGAGGCGCGGGTCGTGGCGGGCGGCCTGGTCGCGGCGTCGGTCGCCTGCGGTGGGCGGCTGCCGGAGGTGGTCGCCGGGTACGAGCGGGAGGCGTACCCGGCGCCGGTTCCCTACCCGTACGCGTGCGCGCGCGAGTCCCGGTCGGCCGCGGCGCCGTTGGCGTTGCTGAGCGCGGTGGGGGGATAGGTCGCGTTGCCGGGTGCGGGCCCGGTGGGGCTTCTCGCGCAGTTCCCCGCGCCCCTGAGCGTGCCCGTCTGTCGAGTGCGCTCTCGTCCCCGGCCGCGACCCGGTGGGGCTTCTCGCGCAGTTCCCCGCGCCCCTGTTCGCCTTCGCGTCTGCCGGGTTCCCTTGTCGCGCGGCTTGAAGGTCGTGGGTGGTTGCTCGCGCAGTTCCCCGCGCCCCTGGAAGCGAGCTCCGCTCGCCCCAGGGGAAGCTGCGCGCAGCGCATGCTTCAGGGGCGCGGGGAACTGCGCGAGAAGCCCCACCGGCCGTCAGGTGGAAACGAGGCGCCCATGGGGCAGACGCCGGTCTTTCAGGGGCGCGGGGAACTGCGCGACCTGGGCCCGTCAGCCTCCGGACGTGTCCGACTCCGCGTCCTCGGAGAGGCCCGCGCAGTCGTACGGGTCCTTGAGCCAGCCGTCCGGGAGGACGACACGGTTGTTGCCGGAGGTACGGCCCCGGGGCCCGTCGGCCCCGGACGGCCAGTCCTGGTCGAGGTCCAACTCGTCGAGCCCGGCACGGAGTTCCGCCAGGGACGACGTGATCGCCAGACGCTTGCGCATCTCGGAGCCGACCGAGAACCCCTTCAGGTACCAGGCGACGTGCTTGCGGAAGTCGATGACACCCCGCGCCTCGTCGCCGATCCATTCACCGAGCAGCGTGGCGTGCCGCACCATCGCGTCGGCCACCACCCGCAGGGTCGGGCGGACCCGCTCGTCACGGCCCTCGAACGCCGCGACCAGGTCCGCGAACAGCCAGGGACGGCCCAGGCACCCACGCCCGACCACGACCCCGTCGCACCCGGTCTCGCGGACCATGCGCAGCGCGTCGTCCGCCGACCAGATGTCGCCGTTGCCGAGCACCGGGATCTCCGGGACGTGCTCCTTGAGCCGCGCGATGGCGTCCCAGTCGGCCGTGCCGCCGTAGTGCTGCGCCGCCGTGCGCCCGTGCAGGGCGATCGCCGTGACGCCCTCCTCGACCGCGATCCGCCCGGCGTCCAGGAACGTGATGTGGTCGTCGTCGATGCCCTTGCGCATCTTCATGGTGACCGGGAGGTCGCCCGCGCCGGAGACGGCCTCCTTCAGGATCGCGCGCAGCAGGTTCCGCTTGTACGGGAGCGCGGAGCCGCCGCCCTTGCGCGTCACCTTCGGGACCGGGCAGCCGAAGTTCAGGTCGATGTGGTCGGCGAGGTCCTCCTCCGCGATCATGCGGACGGCCTTGCCGACGGTGGCCGGGTCGACGCCGTACAGCTGGATCGAGCGAGGCTTCTCGGTCTCGTCGAAGTGGATCAGCTGCATGGTCTTCTCGTTGCGCTCGACCAGCGCGCGGGTCGTGATCATCTCGCTGACGAAGAGACCCTTGCCGCCCGAGAACTCCCGGCACAGGGTCCGGAACGGCGCGTTCGTGATGCCCGCCATGGGTGCGAGGACCACGGGCGGCTGCACGGTGTGCGGGCCTACTTGGAGCGGCTGCTGGGACATCGGGGCGAGTCTCCGGGAACGTACGAACAGGGCGGCTGCCACGGCGTCCGGTGCGTCGTCCGCCGACGCGGCAAGGATCCATTGTCCCCCACCCGGCCCATGCCCCGCTCACCCCGTCCGGGCGGCCAGCTTCTCCAGGCGTTCGTCGGTCTCGTCGTCGGCGGGCAGGTACGCGACCACGCGGTGCCCGTCGCCGTCCGGGGCCAGCCACATGTGGCGGTGCTCCAGGCGCAGCAGGCCGATGTCCGGTTCCGGGTGCAGGTACCGCTTGACGTGCGAGACCATCGGCGCCACGTCGCGCCGCTCCCACAGCTCGCGGAACTCCGGCGAGACCGCGAGCAGCTCGTCCACCGGCGCCTTCCAGGCGGGTTCGGCGACGTGCTCGGCCATCGCCTTGCGGTACTTGGCGACGAGGTCGACCACCATCGTCTCGCGGTCGAGGAACCGGGTGCGCCAGCGGTCGTTCATGAACAGCAGCCACAGGGCGCTGCGGTGCTCGGGGTCGAGTTCGGCGGGGTCGCCGAAGACGTGGGCGTAGGCGCGGTTGTACGCGAGGATCTCGTAGCGGGCGTTCTTCAGCGCGGCCGGGTACGGCTCCAGGCGCTTCAGCAGGCGCTGGATCGTGGGCGTGACGACCGGGCACTCGGTGGCGGCGCGCGGGTCGGTGGTCCCGGCGAGCGCGAAGGCGTGGGCCCGCTCGGCGGGGTCCATGAGCAGGGCGCGGGCGATGGCGTCGAGGACTGCGGCCGAGACGTTGATGGCGCGGCCCTGTTCCAGCCACGTGTACCAGGTGACCCCCACCGCGGCGAGGTGCGCGACCTCCTCGCGGCGCAGGCCCGGGGTGCGGCGGCGGGCGGTGCCGGGCAGGCCGACCCGGTCCGGGGTGATGCGTTCGCGGCGGCTGCGCAGGAAGGCGGCCAGTTCGGCGCGGCGGACGTCGTCGGCCGCGCGGACGTCACCGGCGGACCGGTCTGCGGGGGCGATGGTCGTCATGCCACCAGGATGCTCCGGTCCCCCGCCCGTCGCCATCCTGTTGCCAGGTACTGCCTGTAACAGGATGAGCAGGCTCTGGTACCAGGCTGAGCGGGCGGCCATCGTCGTAGCCATGACCTCCACCTCACGTGCCCACCCGGCCCCGGTTCCGGCTACCGTCGAAAACATGCCCGATGCACAGACCCTGACCCACAAGCGGCGCATGCTGATCCTCGCGATCTGCTGCATGAGCCTGCTGATCGTCAGCCTCGACAACACCGTCCTGAACGTCGCCCTGCCCTCCATGGCGAAGGACTTCGACGCCACGCTCTCGGGCATGCAGTGGACGATCGACGCCTACACCCTGGTCCTCGCCTCGCTGCTGATGCTGGCCGGGTCGACCGCCGACCGGATCGGGCGCCGCAAAGTGTTCCGGATCGGGCTCGCCGTCTTCACGGCCGCGTCCGTGGCCTGCTCCCTCGCACCGACTCTGGAGTCCCTCGTCGCGTTCCGCATGGTGCAGGCGGTCGGCGGCTCGATGCTGAACCCGGTCGCGATGTCGATCATCACGAACACCTTCACCGACCCGCGCGAGCGGGCCCGCGCCATCGGTGTGTGGGGCGGTGTCGTCGGCATCTCGATGGCCGCGGGCCCGATCGTGGGCGGCCTGCTCGTGGACTCGATCGGCTGGCGCTCGATCTTCTGGGTCAACCTGCCGGTCGGCGTCGCGGCCCTCCTGCTGACCATGCGCTACGTCCCCGAGTCCCGCGCCCCCAAGGCGCGCCGCCCCGACCCGGTCGGCCAGGTCCTCGTCATCGCGCTGCTCGGCTCACTGACGTACGCGATCATCGAGGCGCCGTCGGCGGGCTGGACCTCGGTGCGGATCGTCGTCTGCACGGTGATCGCGGTGGCCGCGCTCCTCGGCATCCTGCTGTACGAACCGCGCCGCACGGACCCCCTGATCGACCTGCGGTTCTTCCGCTCGGCGCCGTTCAGCGGGGCCGCGGTGATCGCGATCTGCGGCTTCGCCGCGCTCGGCGGCTTCCTGTTCCTGTCGACGCTGTACCTCCAGGACGTACGGGGCCTGGACGCGCTGCACGCCGGTCTGTGGATGCTGCCGATGGCGGCGATGGCCCTGGTCTGCGCGCCGCTCTCGGGCCGCCTGGTCGGCAGTCGCGGCCCGCGCCTGCCGCTGCTGGTCGCTGGCGCCACGATGACGGTGAGCGGCGTGATGTTCGCGGCCTTCGACGCAGAGACGTCGAACTGGTCGCTGGTCCTCGCCTACGTGCTGTTCGGCATCGGCTTCGGCTTCGTGAACGCGCCGATCACCAACACCGCGGTCTCCGGGATGCCGCGCGCCCAGGCCGGGGTGGCCGCGGCCGTGGCCTCCACCAGCCGGCAGATCGGCCAGACCCTCGGCGTCGCCGTGATCGGCGCGGTGCTCGCCTCGGGCGTCGCCTCGTCCTCGTACGCGGAGACCTTCGTCGCGGCCAGCCGGTCCTGCTGGTGGATCATCGCCGGGTGCGGCCTCGCGGTGCTGGTGCTCGGCGCGGTGACCAGCGGGGCGTGGGCGCGCGGTACGGCGCGGCGCACGGCGGAACGGCTGGAGGAGCCGCAGGACGCGGCGCTGACGGAGTCGTCGGCCGGGGCGTGAACGGCTATCTCCCCGCCGTCAACTCCTGGAGTTCCGCGAGGCGTTCGCGGGTCGTCTCGTCGGCCGGGGTGTACGTGACCATGCGCGCCCCGCAGTCCCGGCCCAGCCACAGGTCGGTGTGGACGACGGAGAGCGGGCCCACGTACGGGTTGTCGAAGTGCTTCACCTTGCTGGGCACCGACCGCACCACCTCGTGCCGCTCCCACAGCTCGCGGAACTCGGCCGACTCCTCGGTCAGCCGCCGCAGGACCAGCTTCCAGGCGGGCTCGCCGAGGTGCTCGGCCATGCCGGAGCGGAACTTGGCGGCCATCGTGCGCAGCACGTCGTCGAGCCCGCTGATCGAGGACCGCCAGCCCTCGTGGGTGAACGCGAGAAGCATCCAGTTGCGGTCCTCGGGCGGGATCTTGTCGAGGTCGCAGAGCAGCAGCCGGTACGTGCTGTTGTAGGCGAGGATGTCGTAGCGGCTGTTCTGCACGCAGGCCGGGATCGGCTCCAACTTGGCGATCAGGGAGAGGATTTCGGGGGTCAGCGTGGTGCAGCTCGCCGCCGGGGTCGGGTCGATCGCGCCGGCCAGGCCGAACAGGTGGGCGCGCTCGGGCGCGTCGAGGCGCAGGGTGCGGGCCAGCGCGTCGAGGACCTGCGCGGAGACCTGGATGTCGCGGGCCTGCTCCAGCCACGTGTACCAGGTGACGCCGACCGCGGAGAGGTGGGCGACCTCCTCGCGGCGCAGGCCAGGGGTGCGGCGGCGCCGGCCGCGCGGCAGGCCGACCTCCTCGGGCGTGATGCGTTCGCGGCGGCTGCGCAGGAACCCGGCCAGCTCGTGGCGCCGGATCTCGCCGGGCCGGACCTCCGCCCCGTACTGCTGCACGTCCTGCGTCATGGTGGTCATGCCTCCAGCGTGGAGCGGGCCGCATCCTGTTGCCAGGTAGAGGTTCTACCAGGATAAGAACACTCTGGTACCAGCTTGAGCGGCGGCGGACGCTCGGTGCCATGACCACCCACACGCAGTCCCCGCCGGCCCCGCCCGTCGTGGCGTCCGCCGCCGGCACCGCGCTCGGCGGCGCCGGCCTGCTCACCGTGCTGCTCGGCGCGGCGCTGCCCCTCATCGACTTCTTCATCGTCAACGTCGCCCTGCCCACCATCGACCGTGACCTGAACGCGAGCGAGCCCGTCCTCGAACTCGTCGTCGCGGGCTACGGCATCGCGTACGCCGTCCTCCTCGTCCTGGGCGGCCGGCTCGGTGATCTGCTGGGCCGCCGCCGGCTGTTCATCGGCGGCATGGCGGCCTTCGGCGTGACCTCGCTGGCCTGCGGCCTGGCGCCGACCGCGTGGACGCTGGTCGCGGCCCGGGTCGCGCAGGGCGCCGCCTCGGCGGTGATGCTGCCGCAGGTACTCGCCACGATCCAGGCGACGACGGCCGGTCCGCGCCGGGCGCGGGCGATGAGCCTCTACGGCGCGACGGCCGGCCTGTCGATGGTGGCGGGCCAGGTGCTCGGCGGCGTCCTGGTCTCGGCGGATCTGTTCGGCACGGGCTGGCGCTCGGTGTTCCTGGTGAACGTGCCCGTCGTCGTCCTCGCCCTGGTGCTCGCCGTCCGTACGGTCCCGGAGACCCGTTCCGCGCGGCCCGAACCGGTCGACGGTCCCGGCACGGTGCTGCTCGCCCTGGCCTTGTGCGCGCTGCTCGCGCCGCTGACCGAGGGCCGGTCCGCGGGCTGGCCGCTGTGGACGTGGCTGTCGCTGGCGGCGTTCCCGTTCCTCGCGTACGCCTTCTACGCGGTGGAGCGCCGGGCGGACCGGGCGGGCCGCACCCCGCTGGTCCCGCCGTCCCTGTTCCGGCTCCCCTCCCTGCGCCGGGGCCTGGTGATGGTGGTGCCGTTCTCCATCGGCTTCAGCGGGTTCATGTTCGTGATCGCGGTGGCACTGCAGCAGGGCGAGCGGCTCGGCGCGACGGCGGCGGGGCTGGCCCTGGCGCCGATGGCGGCGGTCTTCTTCGCCACGTCGCTCGCCGGTCCGCGTCTGGTGGCGCGCTGGGGTACGCGGATCGTCACCGCGGGCGGCCTGCTGCAGGGGGCCGGGGTGGTGCTCATCGCCCTCGCGGCCTGGCGCGACTGGCCGCGTCTCGGGGTGCTCGGCATGCTGCCCGGCGCGGCGCTGGCCGGAGCGGGGCAGGCCCTTCAGCTCCCCATCCTGTTCCGGATCATCCTGTCGGAGGTGCCGGCGGAGCGGGCGGGTGTCGGCAGCGGCGTGATGACGACGACGCAGCAGGCGGCGCTGGCCCTCGGCGTGGCGACGCTGGGCTCGCTGTTCCTCTCCCTGTCCCCGTCCCTCGGCATGCGCGACGCGCTGGTGGTGACGCTGCTAGTGCAGTTGGTGGCGGTGGTCCTGACGGTGGCCCTGAGCCTGCGGCTGCCGCGCCGCATCGTCTGAACCCCGGCTCAGGCGGCGCGCCTGGCCCGCAGCTCGGTGCGGTAGCCGACGAGGACGGCGCCGCTCGCGCCGGCGAGGCCGAACAGGGCGATCCCCGGGTTCACGTAACCCGGGACGTCGTCCGTCAGGTAGCGGGTGCCGTCGTTGCGCGAGCACTCGAAGCCGAGGGGGACGTACGACACCGCGTAGTCGACGATGAGCCCGTCGCGTTCCGCGTCACCGGTCCGGCACGGGATGATCGGCGCGGAGTCGGTGCCGCCGTCCTCGGCGCTGACCACGGCGCCACCCACGCAGAACAGCCCCAGCGCGCACAGCGCCGACGCCACCGACCCGGCCAGCGCGGCACCGGCGCGCAGCGGCCGGTCGGCGCGGGCCCTCTCCGCGCCGGGCAGCAACTGGCCGACGCCGTGACCGAGAAGGCACAGCGCGCCGACCAGGGAGCCGACGAAAGCGACCAGGAAGACAGCGACGGAGATCATCGGCCGATTCCACCGGAGCGTCCGCCCACCGTCCGTGACGGAAGCCACAGTTCCGGACACAGCCGTGTCACGAACGCTCCGGGCCGCGCGCGGGGCGGCACGCCACGACGGGAACAGGCGTGACGACGGGAGAGGCATGACAGATGACAAGTAACAGATGACAGATATTGAAATCTGTCATCTGTCATGCCAAGCTGGGTGCATGAACCTCCCCACGCGATCCCTCGGTACCACCGGCCCCCAGGTCTCCGCCCTCGGCCTCGGCTGCATGGGCATGTCCGCGCTGTACGGCGAGAGCGACCGGGCCGAGTCCGTCGCCACCATCCATGCCGCGCTCGACGCGGGTGTGGCCCTGCTCGACACCGGCGACTTCTACGCCATGGGGCACAACGAGATGCTGATCGGCGAGGCCCTGCGCGCCGCGCCCGCGGCGGCCCGCGAGAAGGCGCTGACCAGCGTGAAGTTCGGCGCCCTGCGCGACCCGGACGGCGGCTGGTCCGGCTACGACGGGCGTCCCGGCGCCGTGAAGAACTTCGCCGCGTACTCGCTCCAGCGCCTCGGCGTCGACCACATCGACGTGTACCGGATCGCCCGCATCGACCCGGACGTGCCGATCGAGGAGACCGTCGGAGCCATCGCGGAGCTGGTCGAGAAGGGGCACGTGCGGCACATCGGACTGAGCGAGGTCGGCGCGGAGACGATCCGCCGGGCCGCCGCCACCGCCCCGATCTCGGACCTCCAGATCGAGTACTCGCTCATCTCGCGCGGCATCGAGGAGGAGATCCTGCCCACCACCCGCGAGCTGGGAATCTCGATCACGGCCTACGGGGTGCTCTCCCGCGGCCTGATCTCCGGCCACTTCACCCGCGACCGGCAGCTCGCGGCGGGCGACTTCCGCTCCTTCTCGCCGCGCTTCCAGGGCGAGAACCTCCAGCACAACCTGGACCTGGTCGAGCAGCTCCGCAAGATCGCCGAGCAGAAGGGCGTGAGCGTCGCCCAGATCGCGATCGCCTGGGTGCTCTCGCGCGGCGACGACATCGTGCCGCTGATCGGCGCCCGCACCCGGACCCGCCTGACCGAGGCGCTCGGCGCGCTCGACGTGACGCTCGACGACGCCGACCTCGCCGCGATCGAGGAGGCCGTGCCCGCCGACGCCGCGGCCGGCGACCGCTACCCGGCGGCCCAGATGGCACACCTCGACAGCGAGCGCTGATCGACGCCGGGTAACTTCATATCCATGGCCACCGAGACCCTGACCCCCGAGCGCATCCTCGCCGCGACCGAGGACGTGCTGCGCCGGCACGGCGCCGCGAAGGCGACCGTCGTCGACGTGGCCCGCGCCCTCGGGGTCAGCCACGGCTCGGTGTACCGGCACTTCCGTACGAAGGCGGAGCTGCGCGGCGCGGTCACCAAGCGCTGGCTGGACCGGACGACCGGCGTGCTCGCCGAGGTCACCACCGGCGCCGAGCCGCCCGCCGCCAAGCTCCGCCACTGGCTGACCGCGCTCTTCGAGGCCAAGCGGCACAAGGCGGGCGACGACCCGGAGCTGTTCGCCACGTACACGGTCCTGACGACGGAGAACGGCGGCGTGGTCGACGCCCACATCACCGAACTCCGCGACCAGCTCACGACGATCCTCCAAGAAGGCGTCACCCAGGGCGAGTTCGCGACGACCCCGGACATCCCCACCACAGCCCGCGCCGTCTTCGAGGCGACCGCCCACTTTCACGACCCGGCGTACGCCCCGCAGTGGTCCCGCCCGGACGCGCAGCCGGCGTTCGACGCGCTGGTGAACCTGGTGATGCGCGGCCTGCGCGGCTGACGACGCCCCGGCCGGGCCCGCGTCAGGCCGTCACGCCTCGCCCCCGGGGTCCACCGTCGCCTGATGCACCTGCCCGAGGTGTTCCTCCGCCTTGAGCCACGGCAGGAACTGCGCCGTTCTGCTCCAGCCGCACGTCTCGCACGTCAACTGGCGCTGCATTCCCGTCCTTTCGACCCGCACGACATGCCCGCGCCCGTGCTGGTCCCAGCGACTGACCTTGCTGTTCGTTATGTGAGGCACAGCGGCAGTGTGCAGCAAAAAGCCCCGGCCCACCGCCGAAACGGCGGGCCGGGGCTCAGGCGCGTACGGGCGTCAGCAGCCGATCAGGCGTGCGGCCAGGTAGCCCTCGATCTGGTCGAGGGAGACGCGCTCCTGCTTCATGGTGTCGCGCTCGCGCACGGTCACCGCGTTGTCGTCCAGGGTGTCGAAGTCGACGGTGACGCAGAACGGCGTACCGATCTCGTCCTGGCGACGGTAGCGGCGGCCGATGGCGCCGGCGTCGTCGAAGTCGATGTTCCAGTTCTGGCGCAGCGCGGCGGCCAGGCCCTTCGCCTTCGGGGAGAGCTCCGGGTTGCGGGAGAGCGGGAGCACCGCGACCTTCACCGGGGCGATGCGGTGGTCGAAGCGCATGACCGTGCGCTTCTCCATCTTGCCCTTGGCGTTGGGCGCCTCGTCCTCGAAGTAGGAGTCGAGCATGAACGCCAGCATCGTGCGGCCGACACCGGCCGCGGGCTCGATGACGTACGGCGTGTAGCGCTCGCCCTTCTCCTGGTCGAAGTAGGAGAGGTCCTGGCCGGAGGCCTTGGAGTGCGCCGAGAGGTCGTAGTCGGTGCGGTTGGCGACGCCTTCCAGCTCGCCCCACTCGCTGCCGCCGAAGCGGAAGCGGTACTCGATGTCAGCGGTGCGCTTGGAGTAGTGGGAGAGCTTCTCCGCCGGGTGCTCGAACCAGCGCATGTTCTCCTCGCGCAGGCCCAGGCCGGTGTACCAGTTCCAGCGCTGCTCCATCCAGTACTCCTGCCACTTCTCGTCCTCGCCCGGCTTGACGAAGAATTCCATCTCCATCTGCTCGAACTCACGGGTGCGGAAGATGAAGTTGCCGGGCGTGATCTCGTTGCGGAACGACTTGCCCATCTGGGCGATGCCGAACGGCGGCTTGCGGCGCGAAGTGGTCTGCACCTGCGAGAAGTTGGTGAAGATGCCCTGGGCGGTCTCGGGGCGCAGGTAAGCGACCGAGCCGGAGTCCTGCGTCGGGCCGAGGTGCGTGGAGAGGAGACCCGAGAACTGCTTGGGCTCGGTGAAGGCGCCCTTGGTGCCGCAGTTCGGGCAGTTGATGTCCGCGAGGCCGTTCTCGGGAACGCGGCCCTTCTTCTCCTCGTACGCCTCTTCCAGGTGGTCCGCGCGGAACCGCTTGTGACAGGAGGTGCACTCGGTGAGCGGGTCGGTGAACGTGGCGACGTGGCCCGAGGCCTGCCAGACGTCGGTCGCCAGGATCACGGACGAGTCGAGACCGACGACGTCCTCACGCGAGGTGACCATGTAGCGCCACCACTGGCGCTTGATGTTCTCCTTCAGCTCCACACCCAGCGGACCGTAGTCCCAGGCGGCCCGCTGACCGCCGTAGATCTCGCTGCAGGGGTAGACGAAGCCACGGCGCTTGCTGAGGCTGACGATGGTCTCGATCTTGTCGGCGGCCACGGTGCTCTCTTCATTACGACGACGGTGAGCGCGCTGGATACGCGCTCCGGGAGCGAATGCCTCAGGTTACCGGCGGGCCCACCCCCCGAACCAAATCGGTTCCGGGGCCCCGGGGGGACAGAGGCGGACCGAGCATGACGAAGGAGCCCACCAAGAGCTTGTTGACAATCGTTTCCAGTTTTGTTGAAAATGAGTGTCATGAACGTACGCCGATCGAGCCGTCCCGCCCGCCGCCTCATATCCACGACCGCCGTCGCCGGTGCCACGGCGCTCGGCCTCACCCTGCTCTCCGCCTGCGGCAGCTCCACGGCCGCGGACGGCAAGGGCGGCGGCAAGCTCGACGTCGTCGCGTCGTTCTATCCCCTGCAGTTCCTCGCCGAGGAGATCGGCGGGGACCACGTGGACGTCACCACGCTGACCGGTCCCGGCACGGAGCCGCACGACCTGGAGATCAGCACCAAGCAGCGCGTCGAGATCGAGGAAGCCGACGTCGCCGTCTACCTCAAGGGCCTGCAGCCCTCCGTCGACGACGCGATCGGCCAGTCCGGCATCGGAACGAAGGTCGACGCCGCCTCCCTGACGAAGCTGGAGGAGCACGGCACCGAGGTCGGCGGGCACGCCGAGGAGCACGACCACGACCACGGCGAAGAGGGCACCGACCCGCACATCTGGCTGGACCCGGTGAAGTACGCCGAGGTCGCCGAGGGCGTCGGCAAGGCCCTGGAGAAGGCCGACCCGGACCACGCGGCCGACTACAAGAAGAACACCGCCGCCCTCGTCGACAAGCTGAACGTGCTCGACAAGAAGTACGAGGAAGGCCTGAAGGACACCGACTCCTCCGTCTTCATCACGACCCATGCCGCCTTCGGCTACCTCGCCGAGCGGTACGGCCTCACCGAGGAGGCCATCAGCGGGCTGGACCCGGAGAGCGAGCCGAGCGCCGCCCGCGTCAAGGCCCTCCAGGACATGGCGAAGGCCGACGGCGTCACCACCGTCTTCTACGAGACGCTCGTCAGCGACCGGACCGCGAAGACCATCGCCTCCGACGCCCACCTGAAGACGGCCGTGCTCGACCCGATCGAGGGCATCACCGAGAAGTCGAAGGGCGACGACTACATCAAGGTCATGGAGTCGAACCTGGCCGCCCTCCAGAAGGCGCTCGGCGCCAAGTGACGCACGTACGCCAAGGGGAGAACGACATGGCTGAACCGGTCATCGCACTGCGCAAGGTCACCGCGGAACTGGGCGCGCGCCCGGTGCTGCGCGGCATCGACCTGACCGTGCACCGCGGCGAGGTCGTCGCCCTGCTCGGCGCGAACGGCTCCGGCAAGTCGACCGCGATCCGCACGATCATCGGGCAGGTGCCGGTGACCGGCGGCGGGATAGAGCTGTTCGGCACGGACCGGCGCCGCTTCAAGGACTGGGCGCGTGTCGGGTACGTACCGCAGCGCACGACCGCCGCGGGCGGGGTGCCCGCGACGGTCGCCGAGGTCGTCGCGTCCGGCCGGCTGTCCCGGGCCCGCTTCGGCATCCTGCGCAGGGCCGACCGGGACGCGGTCACCCACGCCCTCGACCTGGTCGGCATGGCCGACCGCGCCAAGGACTCCGTCGACGCGCTGTCCGGCGGCCAGCACCAGCGCGTCCTGATCGCCCGCGCGCTCGCCGCCCGGCCCGAGCTGCTGATCATGGACGAGCCGATGGCGGGCGTCGACCTGGCGAGCCAGGAGGTGCTGGCCGCGACCTTGCGGGAGCAGGTCGCGGCCGGCGCCACCGTCCTCCTCGTCCTGCACGAACTGGGCCCCCTGGAGCCGCTGATCGACCGCGCGGTGGTGCTGCGCGACGGCTGTGTGCTGCACGACGGGCCGCCCCCGAAGGCGGTCGGCCAGCACGCGCTGCCCGGCCACGACCACGTGCACCCGCACTCGTCCGACCCCGCCCCGGTACGCACAGGACTGCTGAGCTGACATGGAATTCCTCACCACCGACTTCATGCAGCGCTCGCTGCTGGCCGCCGTCCTGGTCGGCATCACCGCGCCGGCGATCGGCATCTACCTCGTCCAGCGCCGCCAGGCCCTGATGGGCGACGGCATCGGCCACGTGGCGATGACCGGCGTCGGCCTCGGCTTCCTCCTCTCCACCTCGCCGGTGTGGATGGCGATGGCCGTCTCCGTCCTCGGCGCCGTGATCATGGAGCTGATCCGCTGGTACGGGAAGACCCGCGGCGACATCGCGCTCGCCATGCTCTTCTACGGCGGCATGGCGGGCGGCGTGATGCTGATCAACCTCGCGCCGGGCGGCTCGACCGCCAACCTCAACTCGTATCTCTTCGGCTCGCTCTCCACGGTCTCGCAGAGCGACCTCGTGGCGATCTGCGTCCTGGCGGGCTTCGTGATGCTGGTGACGCTCGGCCTGCGCAGGCAGCTGTTCGCGGTGAGCCAGGACGAGGAGTTCGCGCGGGTCACGGGCCTGCCGGTGCGCTTCCTGAACCTGCTGATCGCGGTCACCGCGGCGGCCACCGTCACGGTCGCGATGCGGGTGGTGGGCCTGCTGCTCGTCTCCGCGCTGATGGTGGTGCCGGTCGCGGCGGCACAGCAGCTGACCCGCAGTTTCAAGGCGACGTTCACGGTCGCGGTGGCCATCGGCGTCGTCACGACCCTGAGCGGCACGGTCACCAACTACTACGTCGACATCCCGCCCGGCGCGACGATCGTGCTGCTCACCATCGCGGTGTTCATCGTGCTGTCGCTGCTGGCGGCGCCGCTCGCCCGGCGCCGGGCCCGCGCGGCGGCGCGGCTGCACGGGGACCCCGCGCAGTGCACGGTCCCGGGGCAGCAGGCCCCGATCCCCTCGGTTCATGGATGACCCGGCCCTGACGCAGCCTGGCACAATGGCGGCGGCAGGTAGGTGGCAGGGATGCGAGGAGGAACCCGTGGCAGCCCCGGTTCGAGGCAGGTCGACCCGCCAGCGCGCGGCCGTGGCGGCGGCGCTCGACGAGGTGGACGAGTTCCGCAGCGCCCAGGAACTGCACGACGTGCTCAAGCACAAGGGCGACTCGGTCGGCCTGACCACGGTCTACCGCACGCTGCAGTCCCTCGCCGACGCGGGCGAGGTCGACGTCCTGCGCACGTCGGAGGGCGAGGCGGTGTACCGGCGTTGCTCCTCGGGCGACCATCACCATCACCTGGTCTGCCGGATGTGCGGCAAGGCCGTCGAGGTCGAGGGCCCGGCGGTGGAGAAGTGGGCCGAGGCGATCGCCTCCGAGCACGGCTATGTGAACGTGGCGCACACGGTGGAGATCTTCGGTACGTGCGCGGAGTGCGCCGCGGGTTGAGCGGTTCCGGCGTCTCGTCGTCTGCGGGCCGGTGGGGCTTCTCACCCACCGGCCCGCAGACGGACTAGCTGCCCGACTCCAGCTGCAGCAGCACCTCGTTCGGGGTCGCACCGCCGAACCGCCGGTCCCGGGAGGCGTACTCCACGCAGGCCCGCCACAGGTCGCGGCGGTCGAAGTCCGGCCACAGGACGTCCTGGAAGACCATCTCGGCGTAAGCGCTCTGCCACAGCAGGTAGTTGGAGGTGCGCTGTTCGCCGCTGGGCCGCAGGAACAGGTCCACGTCCGGCATGTCCGCGTAGTAGAGGTACTTCGCGAAGGTCTTCTCGCTCACCTTCGACGGGTCGAGACGGCCGGCCTTCACGTCCTCGGCGATGGCCTGCGCGGCGTCCGCGATCTCGGCGCGGCCGCCGTAGTTCATGCAGAAGTACAGGGTCAGCTTGTCGTTGTCCTTGGTCTGCTCCTGGGAGATCTCCAGCTCCCTGGCGACCGACTTCCACAGCTTGGGCATCCGGCCCACCCAGCGCACCCGCACGCCCAGCTCGTCGAGCTGGTCACGGGTCTTGCGGATGAAGTCGCGGTTGAAGTTCATGAGGAACTTCACCTCGTCCGGGGACCGCTTCCAGTTCTCCGTGGAGAAGGCGTAGAGCGAGATCGCGCCGACGCCCATCTCGATGGCGCCCTGGAGGACGTCGAGGACACGCTCGGCGCCGACCTTGTGACCCTCCGTGCGGGGCAGGCCGCGCTCCTTGGCCCAGCGTCCGTTGCCGTCCATCACGATGGCGACGTGCCGCGGCACCAGCTCGCCGGGGATCTTCGGTGGCCGCGCACCCGACGGGTGCGGTTCGGGTGCCACGTACTCGCGTCGTGACGACCGTCCGAGAATTCCGCGACGTGCCATGTGTGTGGGCCTCTCCCCTAGCTCTTCTCTACATAACGCAGCGAGCGCAGTCCGCGCTCCATGTGCCAGTGCAAGTACGCCGACACGAGCCCGCTGCCCTCCCGCACGAACCTCGCCTCGCACGCGTCCGCCGTGTCCCAGTCTCCGGTCAGCAGCGCGGCGAGCAGCCCGAGGGCCTGCGGTGAGGGTACGACGCTGCCCGGTACCCGGCAGTCGACGCAAACCGAGCCGCCCGCGCCGACGGAGAAGAACCGGTTGGGACCGGGCATTCCGCACTTGGCGCAGTCGCCGAAGCTGGGCGCGTAGCCGTTCACGGCGAGGGAGCGGAGCAGGAACGCGTCGAGGATGAGGTGCGGCTCGTGCTCGCCGCGGGCGAGCGTGCGCAGGGCGCCGACGAGCAGCAGGTACTGCTGCACGGCGGGCTCGCCCTCGTGGTCGGTGAAGCGTTCCGCCGTCTCCAGCATGGCCGTGCCCGCGGTGTAGCGGCCGTAGTCGGTGACGATGCCACCGCCGTACGCGGCGATGATCTCACTCTGCGTGCACAGCGGAAGCCCGCGCCCGATCAACTCGCTGCCCCGCGCGAAGAACTGCACGTCGACATGGGAGAAGGGTTCGAGCCGCGCCCCGAACTTGGACTTGGTGCGGCGCACACCGCGGGCGACGGCGCGTACGCGGCCGTGCCCCCGGGTGAGGAGGGTGATGATGCGGTCCGCTTCGCCCAGCTTCTGGGTGCGCAGCACGATGCCGTCGTCGCGGAACAGACTCATGGCACCCATTCTCCCTTACGCGCATGAGCCCTCTCACGCGAACCGCCTCCCCTACGGGAATGAGCTCTCCTATGTGAAGGGGGCAGCGGCGCCGACCGGTCCACGAGCCAGGCCCGCCCCGCGCCAGCAGCGCCTCCCGCCGGGCCCGGTCCGCTTCGTCCATGGCCTGCGCGACCCCGCACGGCCCGCCGCACAGCTCGGCCGGGACGTGATGTGCAGCACTCCGGCCGTGGCCGGTGACGTGAGGTGCTTGGCGAGATACCCGTCGGGCAGGTCGTGGTCGATGATACGGATGGGCGTCATGGCAGAGATCCGTCTCGGCACCACGACCACCGCGTCGACCGCGCCCGGCCCCGGCCCCGCGTCCGCCGACTGGCGCATGCTCGCGGTCGCCCTGAGCGCCGTGTTCATGGGCAGCTTCGACCTCTTCGTGGTGAACGTCGCCACGGAGGCTCTGCGCGCGGAGCTGCGTGCGAGCGACGCGGCGCTCGAACTCGTCGTCTCCGGTTACGCGTTCGCGTACGCGGCGGGGCTGATCACGGGCGGCCGGCTGGGTGACCGGTTCGGTTACCGGCGGATGTTCGTGACGGGCATGGCCGCCTTCACGGTGACGTCGCTGTTGTGCGGACTGGCGAGGGATCCGGGGCAGTTGGTGGCCGGGCGCATGCTGCAGGGGCTGTCGGCGGCGGTGATGGTGCCGCAGGTGCTGTCGCTCGTGACGGCGCGTTTCCCGGCCGGGCACCGGGGGCGGGCCACGGCCTGGCACGGTGCGGTGGGTGGACTGGGCGCGATCGGCGGCCAGTTGGTGGGCGGCATGCTGTTGCAGGCGGACGTGTTCGGGCTGGGCTGGCGCGCGGTGTTCCTGGTCAACATCCCGGTGGGCGTGGCCGCTTCGCTTGCGGCCTGGCGTCTGCTGCCCCCGCTGTCGGGCCGCCGGAGCCAGTTCGACGTTCCCGGCGCTCTCGGTGTGACGGCGACGATGGCTCTGGTCCTGGTGCCGCTGGCGCTCGGCCGGGACGAGGGCTGGCCGCCGTGGACGTGGCTGTGTCTGGCGGCGGCCGCACCGGTGGCGTGGCTGACCTGGCGGTGGCAGCGGGCGTTGCGGGTGCGCGGCGGCGAGCCGGTCCTGAACCCCGCGCTGTTCGGCAACCGCCCGTATCTGACGCTGCTGGCGGCGTTCGGTTCCTTCCAGCTCTACTTCGGCTCGTACATGTTCACGCTGGCGCTGCTGTTCCAGGCGGGCCTGGGCGAGAGCCCGCTCGCGGCGGGCGCCCTCTTCGTTCCGCAGGCGGCGCTCTTTTCGGCGGGGGCGCTGGCGAGCGGCCGGTTCACGGCGCGGTTCGGGAGGCGCTCACCGGCCGTGGGCGGCCTCCTCATCCTGACCGGCCTGGGCCTGATGGCGACGCAACTCACCGTCAGTGAGGGGAAGTTGGCGGGCGCCGCGCTGATCCCCGCCCTCGTCCTGAACGGTTTCGGCAACGGCCTGCTCAATCCCGGGATCCTCGGCATGGCCCTGTCCAAGGTGGACCAGGGCGTGGCGGGCTCGGCGTCGGGCATGCTCAACACGGCTCAGCAGGCCGCGAGTTCGCTGGGCATCGCGCTGCTCGGGATGCTGTTCTTCGCCGCCTCCGGGCCGGGGCTGCGCGCCGCGCACACCGGGATGGTGGCGGTCTGCGCGGTGTTCGCGGGCCTGGTCGTGGTGGCCGTGGTCCTGATGTGGCGGGCGAGCGGCCGCCCGGCGCCACCGCCACCCGGGTCCCGCTAGACCAGCCCTTCCCGGTGGGCAACGGCGGCGGCCTGTGTGCGCGTCTCCACGACCAGCTTGGCCAGGATGTGGGAGACGTGCACCCCGGCCGTGCTGGGCGAGATGTGCAGCCGCGCGGCGATCTGGCGGTTGCTCCATCCCTCGGCGATCAGGGCCAGTACGTCGAGTTCGCGGGCGGTCAGACCGTGCCGGTCGGCGGTGACGGCGGCGGCCGGGGCGGGCCCGGCGGCCTCGGCGATCTCGCGGGCGAGCGGGGCGGCGCCGAGTCCGTCGGCGAGTTCGGCGGCCTCCTTGAGCAGTGGCCCGGCGCCGTCGGTGTCACCGGCGGCGAGCGCGGCCCGCCCCGCGTACAGCAGGCTCTGCGCGAGTTCGTAGGGCTGCCCGAGGTCGCGCCACGCGGCGACGGACGCCGCCCAGCCGGTGCCGCCGTCGTCGTCATCGTCGCCGAGCAGGGCGTGCAAGAAGGTGCGCTGCGCTTCGTCGAGGCGCCCGTCGACCCCGAACTCGGCGTCGAGCGAATCCAGTTGACTACGGCGCGCCGCGGAACCCCGGGCCCGCTGCACGAGGGCGGCCGCGATCAGGACGGGCCGGGACTCGACACCGTAGAAGTGGGCCAGCGCCGGATCGTCCAGGGCCTCCCCCACGAGCCGGTCGGCGCGCTCCGTGTCCCCCTGGGCGACGGCGAGCAGGCACCGCCACCGGGCCTGGTGGCGCAGAATCACGTCGTGCGGGGCGCGGGCGGTCGCGGCCAGCGCCGCCTGCGCCGCGGCGAGGTCGCCGCGCAGCAGCGCCAGCTGTCCGGCGAGGGAGCGCAGCACCTGGTCCTGCACCGGGGGCGGGCCCTGCGCGAGGGCCTCCTCGACGAGTGCGGCGGCCCGGTCCCACTCCCCGGCCAGGATCAGGCCGCGTACGGCGTCGCAGGTGAGGTCGGCGCCCCGGCTGAGGCCGAGCCCGAACCGGTGGGCCCGGCGGGCGCCCTCCAGGGCCACCTCGACGGCGCGGCGGTGGTCGCCGCCGCGCAGGTGCACCGTGGTCTCGTACATCGGCACGGTGAGCAGCAGGTCCATGCTGTCGAGCCGCTCGGCGAGCGTGCGGGCCTCGGCGAGTGCCCCGAGGTCGCGGTGGCGGGCGCCCGCGCCCAGCAGGCCGCGGACGGTGACCGTCGGGTCGCCGGTGCGCCGGCCGACGCGCAGCGCCTCGTCGAACGCCCGCCGCGCCACGGGGTCCTTGGGGTTCTGGCCCATGGCCAGCATCCCGAGGACGCGTCCGCGCTGCACCTGGTCGGGGCCGTCGGGGAGCAGCCGCAGCGCCCGTTCGAAGTCGGGGGTGCCGACGGTGTTGAGGCGGATGAGGAGCCTGCCGCGGTGTTCGAGGAGCAGCGCGGCGCGCTCGGGTTCGCGCACCTCGTCGAGGGCGGCGAGCCCGGCGGTGGCGTGCTCGACGCCGCGTTGGTACGCCCCGCTGAACATGCAGGCCTCGGCGGCGTCGGTCAGGACACCCGCCAGATCGTCCTCCACCGACCTCGCCGCGTCCGGGACCTGGTCCCAGAGTTCGGCGACGAGTTCCAGCATGCGGACCTGTTCCTCGTACGCGTACGAGGACCGGGCCCGGCGGGCGGCCCGGTGGGCGGCGGCGAGGGCCTGGGCGGGGTCGCCCGCGGCGTGGGCGTGCGCGGCCAGTTCGGCGTGGGCGTCGGTTTGGCGCAGGGCCTCGGCGTAGCGGGCGTGCAGGCGGGCGCGTTCGCCGGGCAGCAGGTCCTCGTAGACCGCGTGCCGGATGAGGGCGTGCCGGAAGTCGTAGCGGTCGCCGGACGTCACGAGCAGGCCGCGGTCGATCAATGTCCGCAGCAGGACGTCGAGTTGGGGTCCGCTCTCCTCGGCGACGCCCACGAGGAGGCGGTGCTCGACCGTGCCGCCGCCCGCCGACAGCAGGCCGAGGAGCCGCCGGGCCGCCGGGTCCTCCAGTGTCCTCGGCCCGTGCAGGAGCAGGTCGCGCAGGCTGTCCGGGGTCCGCTCGTCGGCGTGCGCGAGCGCTTCGACGTAGAGCGGATTGCCATCGCTGCGGCGGTGGACGCGGGCCACGGTGGCCGCGTCGGGTACGTCGCCGACGATCGCGGCGAGCTGCCGGCCGACGTCGTCGCGGCTCAGCCGGGACAGGCGCACGGTGACGGTGCGCGGGCCGCGGGCGAGTTCGGCGAGGAGCGGTCCGAGCCGGCCCGCGTCGGCCTCGCCCGGCCGGTAGGTGGCGAGCAGCAGGACGCCGGGCCCGGTGAGGTTGCGGGCGAGGAAGGCGAACAGTTCGCGGGACGCGGCGTCGGCCCAGTGCAGGTCCTCGACGGCCAGGACGAGCGGCCGGTCGGCGGCAACCCGCTCGACGAGGTCGAGGACCTCCTCGTAGAGCCGGTGCTTGCCGGTGTCCGTGGCGCCGGGCGCGCCGGGCTCGCCGAACTCGGGCAGCCAGCGCGCCAGTTCGCGGTAGCGTCCGCTCTCCACGGTGACGTCGCCGCCCCGGACGAGGCGCCGCAGCACCGCGACGAACGGCGTGTACGCGAGCCCTTCCCCGCCGAACTCCGTGCAGGCGCCCTCGACGACCCGCACCCCGGGCCCCGCCGCCCGCGCGAACTCGGCGAGCAGGCGTGACTTCCCGATCCCCGCCTCCCCGGCGACCAGCGCGACGGCCGGTCCCCGCTCGACCGCCGTACGCCATGCCTGTGCCAGTGTCCCCAGGGCGTCGTCGCGGCCGACGCACACCGGGCTGACCACGCGATCCGCCACCATCCGGCCAGCATAAATACCGAAGTCGCCTGATGTGGCGAGGGTGTTTATCCGGCGAGGCTCACAGCATGAACAGCAGCCGGAACAGCAGCAGCCATGCGACGCACAGCCACCCGATCCGCACCATCGAGCCCCACGAGTTCGACGCATGGGCCCGGATGATCACGACGACGTACGGCCAGGACTGGCGCGAGGGCACGCTCCGCGACGCCCGCGGGACCATCGAGCCGGAGCGCACGCTCGCCGCGTACGACGGCGCGGACATCGTCGGCGGTGTCTCGATCTACGGCCGGACGATGACGGTCCCCGGCGGCTGCACGCCGGTCGCGGGCATCACGCTCGTCGCGGTCCTGCCGACACACCGCCGCCGCGGCATCCTCACGGCGATGATGCGCCGCCAGCTCACCGATCTGCACGAGTCGGGCGGTGAGCCGATCGCCGCGCTGAACGCCGCCGAGGCCACCATCTACGGCCGCTACGGCTACGGCGTCGCCAGCCACCGGGCGGTCGTGGAGGCCGACAAGCGGGTCATGGCGCTGCGCCCCGACACGGACTTCGGCGCGGGATCGCTGCGTCTGCTCGACGCGGACGCGGCCCGCCCGCTCCTGGAGAAGGTCTACGACGCGGCCCGCCAGGACGTCCCCGGCTGGGTCGACCGCACGGAGAAGTACTGGAACGCCCGCCTCTACGACGCCGACGCCCCGCACATCCGCGACGGCGCCACCGCCCTCCGGTACGTCGTCCACACCGACCCGGCCGGCGAGGTCACCGGGTACGCCGTCTACCGCTCGCACCGCGACACGGCCCGGATCGTCGAACTCGCGGCGACGACCCGTCAGTCCTACGCGACGCTGTGGCGCTACTTCGCCGACCTCGACGCGCACGACCACCTCAGCTACGAGGCCGCCCTCGACGAACCCCTCAACCACCTGCTGGTCGACCCGCGCGCCGCGAGCACGACGGTCGTCGACAACCTCTGGGTCCGCCTCGTCGACGTCGACCGGGCACTGACCGCCCGCCGGTACGCGACCGCCCTCGACCTGGTGCTCGACGTCGAGGACGACTTCTGCCCCTGGAACACCGGCCGTTACCGGCTCCGGTCCGACGGCGCCGACGACGTCACCTGCGAACGCACCATCTCGGCACCTGACTTGAGGCTGTCGGCGGCCACGCTCGCCTCCGTCCACCTCGGCGGCCCCACCCTGACCACGCTCGCCGCCGCGGGCCGAGTGGAGGAACTGCGCCCCGGCGCGGTGACCGCCGCCTCGCGCGCCTTCCGTGGCGACCGCGAACCGTTCCACCTGTCCGGCGCCGCGTTCCCTGCCTTCTGACCGTCGCGTCGCATCGCATCTCGCCTCAGCTCACCCCACCTCACCTCACCTCACCTCACCTCACCTCACCTCACCTCACCGAGGAGACGACCACGTCATGTCCGACGCCCGTACGCCGGGGCGCCTGCCCCGCCTCCCCCGCCCCCGCCGGAAGCCGCAGGCCCGCCCCGCCCAGCCCGACCCGCACCTGGACTGGCCGTCCCTGTGGCTGGCCGCCCTCCGCCTGCGGGGCTGAACCCGGGGCCGGGCCCCTCACGGCACCTCGCCCCTGCTCCTGCGGTTCGCGTACGCCGTCGCGGCCCGCAGCCGCTCCGTCGTCGTCGCCTCCCGCAGCACGTCGGGCGGACAGTCCCACTCCCGGCCGCCCCCGAAGGGCCGTAACTGTACGTACGGCCCCTCGTGCCCCATCACCATGCCGACCCGGCCCGTGCTCGTGTCGACGGCATAGGAACCGATCGGCGGTTTCATCGGGGGGTACTCCTGTCGTCCGCGCTCGCCATCAGTGCGGCAGCCAGGCGGGCCGCCGCGTCAACCGAACAACGTCCCAATTCCACCAATGGACACGGGGCAGTTCGCGCGATTGACCCCGCGTCGAGACCGAGCGAGGGCAACCCAATTCCCGCCCCCGCGAGTGCGGCCCGCAATTTCTCCACCGTTTCCTCCGCCTCCTCCACACACGGCGCGGCATGGTCGGTACGTTCCGTCACGTGGCTCCCCTTCCCGATTCGATTTCACGCTTCGCACCTCAACGGTGGCGTTTCGTATCTAGAGTGGGGAGAGGTCTGCGCACTACAAGTGCTGCGCAGAGCTTGGGGGTTGGCAATGGCCAATGGTTCGAGGCAGGCGGCCTGGGAGTTCTTCGGCCTTGAGTTGAAGCGGTGCCGGGAGGACGCCGGACTCACACAAGTGGAGCTGGGCTTACGCGTATTCGTTTCGGGCGGCTACATCGGCCAATTCGAACAGGCAATTCGCAAACCGCAGTTGGACGTCGCCCAGAGGATTGACGAGGCGCTGCAAACCGGCGGTATTTTCGAGCGGATGTGGCGCAGCCTGATCGACGACCATCGGTACGCGGAGTACTTCGCGGAGGTGGTCGAGCTTGAGCGGACGGCCACGAAGATCTGTGAGTTCGCGCCGTCATTGATCCCCGGGCTCCTGCAGACCCCGGAGTACGCCCGGGTAACCACCCTGGCGCTCAACCCGTTCGTCACCGACGAGTACGTGAAGGATCTGGTGACCGCGCGCACGGAGCGCGCCCACATCCTCGACGACGCTACACGGCCCGAGTATTGGGCCGTGCTGCACGAGAACCTCCTGCGCACCCCGGTGGGCGGCCCCGCGGCCATGGCACAGCAGCTGACACACATCGCGTCGCTCATCCGCGCCCGGAAGGCGCTGGTGCTGGTGATCCCGTGCGAAGACGGGGCCTACCCCTCCATGGCCGGGATGCTGTCGCTCATGGAGTTCGAGGACGCGCCGCCCGTCGCCTATACAGAGACGACGTTTTCGGGAACGCTCCTCGACGATCCGGCCGTGGTGAAGCGGGCCCAGCGCACTTACGATCTACTCAGGGTCGCCGCGTTGCCGCCGGAGGCGTCCCTGGCCTTCATCGAATCGGTGGCGGAGGACTACACACGATGCGCGAGTACGACCTGAGCAACGCCCGCTGGCGCACGAGCAGTTACAGCGACGGCGACGGCGGCAACTGCGTCGAGGTCGCATACGACTTCACGGGTGCCACCCACTGGCGCAAGTCCACGTACAGCAACCAGGAGGGCGGCAGCTGCCTCGAAGTCGCCGACGGCATTCCCGGTGTCGTCCCCGTCCGGGACTCCAAGGTCACGGACGGGGACGTCATCGTGATCGGCGCGGCAGCATGGCGCGCCTTCGTCGAGAACGCGGCCGGGCGGCAGCGCTAGGGCCTGTCTTCAAACTCCCGTCTGCCCCGCGACGCCTGGCACGCTTCCCCAAGCTCTCCGACAAGCTCCGAGCAGGGGAGACC
>NZ_KB891807.1 GCF_000373565.1 Streptomyces sp. HmicA12
CCCCCACCCCCACCCGCACCCGCACCCGCGAACGAACAACCGGACCCGAGCTCTGAGGCGCACGCCCCAGCCACCCACAGCCAGCCACCCCGGAAAGCCCCCCCATGCCCACCGACCTGTCCCGCCTCCTCGCCCAAGCGCGGCCCCACCTCCGCCCCCTGACCGCCGGAGGCACCCTCGCGCTGGCCGGATCCGCCGCCGGCCTGACCATGCCCTGGGCGGCGAAGTACGCGGTCCAGGCCTTCGCCGAGCACCGCTCACCCGCCCCGGCCCTCGCCCTGCTCACCCTGATCGTCCTGGCCGGCGCCGCCCTCACGGCGACCGGCACCTACCTCATGTCCCGGACCGGGGAAGCGGTCGTCCTCGCCGCCCGGGAGCGCCTCACCACCCGCATGCTGCGCCTCAAGGTCGCCGCCGTCGACCGCCTCACCCCCGGCGACCTCCTCACCCGCGCCACCGGCGACACGACCCTCCTGCGCACGGTCCTGTCCCGCAGCCTCGTCGAGTCGGCGAACGGCGCGCTCACCCTCCTCGGCACGGTCGTCCTCATGGGCATCGTGGACTGGTTCCTGCTCCTGGTGACCCTGCTGGTCCTCGCCCTGATCACGGCCGCACTCGCCCTGCTCATGCCGCGCATCCGACGCGCCCAGTTCCAGGCCCAGGAAGCCGTCGGCGCGATGGGCTCGAACCTGGACCGCGCCCTCCAGTCCTTCCGCACGGTCAAGGCGAACGGCGCCGAGGACCGCGAGCGGCACGCCGTGACGAGCGCCGCCCGCCGCGCCTACGACAAGGGCCTGTCGGTCGCCCGCTGGACCTCGGCGTCCGACGTGTCGATGCTGGTGTCGGTGCAGGTCGCGTTCCTGTGCGTGCTGGGAGCGGGCGGCGCCCGCGTCGCGTCGGGAGCCCTCGACCTGGCCTCCCTCATCGCCTTCCTGCTGTACCTCTTCTACCTGGTGGCGCCGCTCGGACAACTGGCGGAGGGCTGGGTCGGCCTGAACACCGGCATGGCGGCGGTCGGCCGTATCGCGGAGATCGAGGACCTGCCGGGCGAGGACCCCGACCCGCCCCGACAGGCCCGTACCGCAAGGGAGTCCGGGCCCGCCGAGGTCACCTTCACCGACGTCACCTTCGCCTACGACGACGACCGCGCCCCCGCCCACGACGCACTGACCTTCACCGCCCCGCCCGGCGGCCTCACCGCGCTCGTCGGCCCCTCCGGCGCGGGCAAGTCCACGGTCTTCGCGCTCCTGGAACGCTTCTACGACCACACCGCGGGCGCGCTCACGGTCGACGGCCGCGACATCCGCGACTGGCCCCTCGCGGAGCTGCGCGCCGCCCTCGGCTACGTGGAACAGGACGCGCCCGTCCTCGCGGGCACCCTGCGCGACAACCTGCGCTACGCGGCCCCCAACGCCACGGACGAAGAAGTGACGGAGGCCGTCACCCGCACCCGCCTCGACGACCTCCTGGCCCGCCTCCCCGAGGGCCTGGACACCCCGGTCGGCCACCGCGGCGTCCTGCTCTCCGGCGGCGAGCGCCAACGGGTCGCCATCGCACGGGCGTTGCTGCGCCGCCCCCGGCTGCTCCTGCTCGACGAGGTGACGGCGAACCTGGACGCGGTCAACGAACAGCACCTGCGCGAGGTGATCCGCGACCTGACCCCGCACACCACGGTCCTGGTCATCGCGCACCGCCTGTCGACGGTGGTCGACGCCGACCGCATCGTCGTCATGGAACACGGCCGCGTACGCGCACAGGGCACCCACTCCGAGCTGCTCGAAGCGGACGCCCTGTACGGGGAGCTGGCGGCCACCCAACTGGTGACCGCCTCGACCCACTGACTGCGAGAAGAACGTCAGGCGTTCTTGATGGCCGAGATGTCGAAGCTCAGCTTGATCTTGTCGGAGACGAGGACGCCGCCGGTCTCCAGCGCGGCGTTCCAGGTCAGGCCCCACTCGGAGCGCTTGATCTGGGCCTTGCCCTCGAAGCCCACGCGCTCGTTGCCGAACGGGTCCTTCGCCGAGCCGTTGAACTCCAGGTCGATGGTGAGCGGCTTCGTGGTGCCGAGGATGGTGAGGTCACCGGTGATGCGGTAGTCCTCGCCGCCCAGCGACTCGGCCGACGTCGAACGGAACGTCATCGTCGGGAACTCGTCGATCTTGAAGAAGTCGGCGCTCTTGAGGTGACCGTCGCGGTCCGCGTTACCGGTGTCGATGCTCGCCATCTGCACGTCGAACGAGGCGGTCGACTTGCCCGGCTCCGAACCGTCCAGGTGCAGCTCACCGGTGAAGTCGGTGAAGCTGCCCTTCACGTTCGTCACCATCGCGTGCCGGGCGACGAAGCCGAGCGTCGTGTGCGCGGGGTCGACGGTGTAGTCACCGGTGAGGGCGGCGAGCTCCGGGGTGGTGGCCATGGCGTGCTCCTTGGGGACGGCGGCACGGGAGTGTCGCGGTGATGTTGAACGTTGAACCATCAACTGAGAGCGACTGTAGCGCGATGATGTTCAACTTTCAACATCAAACGCGGCGTGTCCCCTCGATTACACCCGGTGGATCTCGCGGGCGCACTACCGGACGCGCGTAGAACCGGGCACCATCTCTCTGTTCCACCTGCACCACAGCCGTCCCACAGCAAGCACGGTCAACAGCAGGAAAGGACCTTCCATGCGCATCCGCTCCGCGCTCACCGCACTCGCGCTCACCACCGGCGCGCTCGTCGCCCCCGGCTTCGGCGTCCTGACTACGGCCACCGACGCCTTCGCCGTCACCAAGATCAGTCACGCGACCGCCACCTCGATGTTCAGCTCGGTCGGCATCACCTGGTCGTCGTCCGGCGGCTGCTCCGACCGCAACGTCTCCACGTGTACGTCCTTCGACCAGCTGAATCTCGCCACAGCCCAGGGCGCCCAGACCCTGAAGAGGGCCAGTGGCTGCGCGCTCAACATCACCGGCGGCACCGAGACCGGCCATGCGAGCGGCACGTACTCCCACTGGAACGGCTACAAGCTCGACTTCGGCAAGAGCACCTGCGTCACGAACTACATCAAGGGCAACTTCAGCTACATCGGGCTACGGGGTGACGGCGCCCCGCAGTACAAGTCCGGCTCGGGCAACATCTACGCCGACGAGGGCAACCACTGGGACGTCCTGTACTACAACTGCGGCGGCTGCTAGCAGGTCAGCGCGCGGCCAGCCGCTCCATCAGGGCTGCGCCGCGCGCCAGCAACTCCCGCTCCTCGTCGCTGAGTTCGGCCTCGATCGCCTGGGCCAGCCAGCCGGCCCGACGGCCGCGCTCCGCCTCCAGGGCGCTCCGCCCGGCATCGGTCAGCTCCACGAGGGACTTGCGGCCGTCCGTCGGGTGCGCCCGCCGGGTGACGAGCCCCTGCTCGGTGAGCAGCCCGACCGCGCGGGCCATCGACTGGGGCCGCACCCGCTGGTCGACGGCGAGATCGCTGGTGGTCATGGCGCCCGCGCGGTCCAGCACGCCGAGCACCGCGACCTGCCCGTGCGGAATCAGGTCCTCGTGCTTCACGCGCCGCGTGAGGCGCCCCATGGCGGTGCGCAGGTCGGTGGCGACGGCGGCGGATTCCCGGGCAGGCATACGGCACTTTAACCCGGCAGTAGCCAGCGGGACTGAGCACCTGACCTGCACAGCGAGCCTGTGCAGCCAAGCTGAACAGCTGAACTGAACAGAACAACTGAACAGCAGAACTGAACAGCGGAGCTGTATAGTTTTGTTCCGTCGCGGCACGCGCCAGCGTTGTCGCAGCAGGGCCGCGGCATGCAGCGACGCGAAGGAACTCCCATGCCCGCACCGGCACACACCTCCACCGCGATCACCTCGGTCACCGCCCGCGCCGTCCTCGACAGCCGCGGCAACCCCACCGTCGAGGTCGACGTCGCCCTGGCCGACGGCTCCGAGGGCAGTGCGGCCGTCCCCTCCGGTGCCTCGACCGGCGCCCGCGAAGCCGTCGAACTGCGCGACGGCGACCCGCGGCGCTGGCACGGCAAGGGCGTCGACCGGGCCGTCTCCCACGTCAAGGGCGAGATCGCCCGCGCCGTCACCGGCCTCGACGCCGACGACCAGGCGGGCCTGGACGCCGCCCTGATCGCCCTCGACGGCACCCCCGCCAAGTCCCGGCTCGGCGCCAACGCCCTGCTCGGCGTCTCCCTCGCCGGCGCCAAGGCGGCCGCCGCCGCGCACCGGCTGCCGCTCTACCGCCACCTCGGCGGAGCCGACGCCCACCTCCTGCCGCTGCCGATGATGAACATCGTCAACGGCGGTGCCCACGCCGACAATCCGCTGGACTTCCAGGAGTTCATGATCGCGCCGGTCGGCGCCCCGACCTTCGCCGAGGCCGTCCGCATGGGCTCCGAGGTCTTCCACACCCTGCGCCGTGACCTGCTCGCCGCCGGCCACTCCACGGGCGTCGGCGACGAGGGCGGCTTCGCCCCCGCGCTGCGCACCGCCGAGGAGGCGCTCGACTTCGTCATGGCGGCGATCGAACGCACCGGGTACCGGCCCGGCGCCGACATCGGCCTGATCATGGACCCGGCGTCGTCGGAGTTCCACCGGGACGGCGTGTACGCGTACCGGGGCGAGGGCGTCGAGCGGACCACGTCCCAACAGGTCGACCACCTGGAGAAGTTGATCGACGCGTACCCGGTCCTGTCCATCGAGGACCCCATGGCCGAGGACGACCTCGACGGCTGGCGCGAACTGACCGCCCGCGTCGGCGACCGCTGCCAGCTCACCGGCGACGACGTCTTCTGCACCGACCCGGAGCTGCTGCGCGAGGGCATCCGCACGGGGGTCGGCAACGCGGTCCTGGTCAAGGTCAACCAGATCGGTACGTTGACGGAGGCGCTGGAGACGGTGACCACCGCCCAGCGGGCGGGCTGGAAGGCCGTGATGTCGCACCGCTCCGGCGAGACGGAGGACACGACGATCGCCGACCTGGCGGTGGCGACGGGCTGCGGCCAGATCAAGACGGGCTCCCTGTCCCGCTCGGACCGCACGGCGAAGTACAACCGCCTGATCCGCATCGAGGAGCAGCTGGGCGGCTCGGCGAGGTATCAGGTGGGCTGAGCGCGCGGTTCCCCGCGCCCCTCACGGGGCTTGGACTAAAGGGAACGGACTGTTGGACTCTCAACTCCGTTCCCTCATCCACCCGTTGACCCGGAGGGCCGCGCACGGATACCCAGAGCCCCATGCCCCCAAGATCCCGAGCCCTCTACGTCCTGGCCGGCGCCGCGCTGCTCGGCGCCGGCCTCACCCCGGTCGCGAGCGCCAGTGCCCCGGCGGAGCCGGTCGGCACGGTCCTCGCCTCCGGCCCGCTGAAGGTGACCGTCGCCGACGACTTCCCCCGCGTCCTCTCGTACGAGAACCGGGCCGACGGCGCCCGCCTGTCCGGCAGCACCCGCCCGGTCACCGAGATCACCCTCAACGGCAAGCCGTACGCCACCCACGTCAAGGCCGCCCCCAAGGTCACCGGGTCCACGGCCGCGTACACCCTCGCCTTTCCCGACCTGCCCGGCGTGGAGATCGACGCGACGCTCGGCGTCCGCGGCCGGACCACGACCTTCAAGGTCACCGCGGTCCGCGACACGGCCGCCTTCCGGGTCGGCACCCTCGACATCCCGGGCCACGACCTCGTCTCGGTCGACAGCGCCGACGGCGGGGCGCGGACCGCGTTCACCAAGCTGGACCCGGACTCCACCCGCACCGCCGACGTCTTCGGCAAGGTCACCGCCGACACCCCGGCCGAGACGTCCGCGACCGGCGCCTCGTACGCGATCGTCAACACCGACGGGCTCGCGGCCGCCGTCGAGTCCAACTCCACCTACGACAAGCCGAGCGGCGCGACCGGCGGCGACGACGCCCGGTTCTGGCACCAGGCCCGCAAGGACGCGGACGGCGGCACGCGCGTCGGCGTCTGGTCCGGGCAGTGGACGTACCGGGGCGAGGGCTCCGCCACGCACGCCACCGGCGACGACCTGCCCTGGGCCAAGGTCGTCGTGACCCCGGACGCCAACGCGGACGGCACGGTCGACTGGCAGGACGGCGCCGTCGCCTTCCGCTCCATCGGCATCAAGGCGAAGGGGAGCGAGAAGACCCCCGACCGGGTCGTCACCCACATCCCGTTCAACTTCGCCAGCCAGGCCCAGCACCCCTTCCTGCGCACCCTCGACGACGTCAAGCGGGTCTCCCTCGCCACCGACGACCTGGGCCAGTTCGCGCTGCTCAAGGGGTACGCGTCCGAGGGCCACGACTCGGCCCACCCCGACTACGGCGGCAACACCAACAAGCGGGCCGGCGGCCTCAAGGACCTCAACAAGCTGCTCAGGACGGGCAAGGAGTACGGCGCCGAGTTCGGCGTCCACGTCAACGCCACCGAGGCGTACCCCGTCGCCAAGCACTTCAGCGACAAGCTCATCGACCCCAAGGCCCCGGGCTGGAACTGGCTCGACCAGAGCTACTACATCGACCAGCGCCGCGACATCAACGGCGGCGACCTCGCCGCCCGCTTCCAGCAGCTGCGCGACGAGACGGACAAGAACCTCACCACGGTCTACGTCGACGTGTACTACACGCACGGCTGGATCGCCGAGCAGACCGCGAAGGCCATCAACGGCCAGGGCTGGAACCTCGCCACCGAGTGGGCCGACAAGTTCGAGCGGCAGTCCCTGTGGTCGCACTGGGCCAACGACCTGGACTACGGCGGCGCCACCAACAAGGGCCTCAACTCGAAGATCATCCGGTTCATCCGGAACAGCGAGAAGGACGTCTGGAACAACGATCCCGTCCTCGGTCAGACCGCCCTCGTCGACTTCGAGGGCTGGACCGGCGAGACCGACTGGAACGCCTTCTACGCCAACGTCTGGCAGCGCGACCTGCCCGCCAAGTACCTCCAGCACCAGCAGATCACCCGCTGGGACGGCGACGACATCACCTTCACCGGCGGCCTGCGCGGCACGGTCGAGAACGGGAAGCGCACCTTCTACGACCACGACCGCAAGGTCCTCGACGGGGACAGCTACCTGCTCCCGTGGGACGCCAAGGACGGCGACGGCAAGAAGCTGTACCACTACAACAAGCAGGGCGGCACCAGCAGTTGGGCCGTGCCCCGCGGCGCGTACACGGTCTACCGGCTCACCGACAACGGCCGCGTGAAGACCGGCACCGTGCGCACCGACGCCTCCGGCAGGCTTACCCTCAAGGCCGAGGCCGGACAGCCGTACGTCCTCTACCCGGCCGACGACACCCCGCGCGCCACCGATCCGCACTGGGGCGAGGGCACCCCGGTCACCGACCCCGGCTTCAACGACGCCCGCCTCGCCGCCTGGGACACGACCGGCACGGTCGCTCGCGACACCGACGACCACGGCCGCAACAGCGCCCGCCTCACCGGCCGGGATCCGGCCGCGATCTCCCAGCGGATCACGGGGCTCGAGCCGGGCAAGCGCTACACCGCCTCCGCCTGGGTCGAGATCGAGCCGGGCAAGTCCCGCCGTACGACACTCGGCGCCGCCGGTGCCACGGTGGCCGTCGACCGGTCCACGCTGCCGAACACGATGGCCGCCAGTGACTGGCACGACACCAGCATGCAGCGCGTCAAGGTGAACTTCACCGCGCCCGCGAGCGGCACCACGACGCTGCGCGTGGCGACGGAGAAGGGCGACACCGACGCGGCGGCCGTCCGCGTCGATGACGTCCGCCTGGTGGCGAACGCCCCCACGACGCGCGCCGGCACGGTCGTCCACGAGGACTTCGAGGACGTGGACGAGGGCTGGGGGCCGTTCGACAAGGGCGACGCGGGCGGCGTCACCGACCCGCGCACGCACATCGCGCAGAAGAACGCCCCGTACACGCAGGCCGGCTGGAACGGAAAGCTGATCGACGACGTCATCGGCGACGGCTCCGAGTCCCTCAAGTCGCACGAGGAGAACGACGGCGTCGTCTACCGCACCTCGCCCGCGGCCGTCCCGCTCACGAACGGCCACGCCTACCGGGTCGACTTCTCCTACCAGTCCAGCCACGCGGGCGCCTACCAGTGGATCAGCGGCTACGACCGCGGCGACGACGCCGTCGAGACCGCCGCCGTCCCCCTCGGTGAGCAGCGCACCACCGGCCGCTTCAGCACCACCGTCACGGCGGGCTGCGGCACCACGTGGACCGGCCTGCGCAAGCTGCCCGGCGCCCCGGAGGGGGCCGACTTCGTCCTCGACGACTTCACCGTGACCGACCTCGGCCCGGCGAAGGAACAGGCCGCCTGCGGCACACTCGCGCTGAAGGCGGGGGAGACCCTGGAGCCCGGACAGCCCAACAAGGTCGAGGCCACCTTCACCAACTACGAGCAGGACCCGGTGACGGACGCCACCGTCACCCTCGGCCTCCCCGAGGGCTGGACGGCCGAACCGGCGGGATCCACCACGCTCGACCCGGTGGCCCCCGGCGACAAGGCCACGGTCACCTACCGGGTCACCCCGCCCGCCGACGCCGAGTACCAGCCCTACCAGCTGAGTTCGAAGGCGACGTACACCGTCGCGGGCACGGCGCGCACTCTCACCGCGGGCGCCGCCGTCCGCACGCTCCCGCCGCCGCCCACGAAGGACACGTACGCCAGCGACCTGGACTGGGCGTCGGCGGACAACGGCTGGGGCCCGGTCGAGAAGGACCTGTCCAACGGCGAACAGGGCCAGGGCGACGGCACCCCCCTCAAGATCGGCGGAGTCACGTACGACAAGGGCCTGGGCAGCCATGCCCCGGCCAGGGTCCGCTACTACCTCGGCGGACAGTGCACCTCCTTCACGGCCGAGGTCGGCATCGACGACGTGCAGACCAGCCGCGGAAGTGTGCGATTCTCGGTGGCGGCCGACGGCACCGAGAAGGTGGCGTCACCGGTCCTCAAGGCCACCGACCCCGCCTGGTCCCTGACGGCGGACGTCACCGGCGCCAAGTACGTCGACCTGATCGCGGGCGACGGCGGCGACGGCAACGGGAACGATCACGCGGACTGGGGAGCCGCCCGCTTCCATTGCGGCGGGTGAAAAGCTGCGTGAACAGTTGGGTCGCCACAGCCCGCCGACACGGCGACGTGACGGGCCTCTCACCGGACGCCTTTGTATGACCCCCACAACCCGAGGGGGTCCTGAGCAGTAACTTTGGCTGCATGCCGGATGCGTTCTGTTCGGGGCTACCAGGAAAACGGGCCGGAGACTGTACAGAGTCGACGGCCCGTTTTCCTTGGTCGGCTTCGTATGGTCGCTACATGACCGTTTTGGACGACACCGCCTCGAACCCCGGGGACGAGCCCACCGACGCCCGCGGGCGCACGGCCGAGCTGCACGCGATCCGCGCACAGGCCCTGGCCGGTCCCAGCGACCGGGCGACCGAGGCCCAGCACAAGAAGGGCAAGCTCACCGCGCGCGAGCGCATCGAGCTGCTCCTCGACGAGGGGTCGTTCAACGAGGTCGAGCAGCTGCGCCGGCACCGCGCCGTCGGTTTCGGCCTGGAGGCCAAGAAGCCGTACACCGACGGTGTCATCACCGGCTGGGGCACGGTCGAGGGCCGTACGGTCTTCGTCTACGCGCACGACTTCCGCATCTTCGGCGGCGCCCTGGGCGAGGCCCACGCCACGAAGATCCACAAGATCATGGACATGGCCATCGCGGCCGGTGCCCCGCTGGTCTCCCTGAACGACGGCGCGGGCGCCCGTATCCAGGAAGGCGTCTCCGCCCTCGCGGGCTACGGCGGCATCTTCCAGCGCAACACCAAGGCGTCCGGTGTCATCCCGCAGATCAGCGTGATGCTCGGCCCGTGCGCCGGCGGCGCCGCCTACAGCCCGGCGCTCACCGACTTCGTCTTCATGGTCCGCGAGACGTCGCAGATGTTCATCACGGGCCCGGACGTCGTCAAGGCGGTCACCGGCGAGAACATCACGCAGAACGGGCTCGGCGGCGCGGACGTGCACGCCGAGACGTCGGGCGTGGCGCACTTCGCCTACGACGACGAAGAGACCTGCATCGCCGAGGTCCGCTACCTGATCTCGCTGCTCCCGCAGAACAACCGGGAGAACCCGCCGACGGTGGAGTCGGACGACCCGGCGGACCGCCGCTCGGACGTCCTCCTGGACCTGGTCCCGGCCGACGGCAACCGCCCGTACGACATGACGAAGGTCATCGAGGAGCTCGTCGACGACGGCGACTACCTCGAGGTCCACGAGCGCTGGGCGCGCAACATCATCTGCGCCCTGGCCCGCCTGGACGGCCAGGTCGTCGGCATCGTCGCCAACCAGCCGCAGTCGCTCGCGGGTGTCCTGGACATCGAGGCCTCGGAAAAAGCTGCCCGCTTTGTCCAGATGTGCGACGCTTTCAATATCCCCATCGTGACCCTCCTCGACGTCCCGGGCTTCCTCCCCGGCGTCGACCAGGAGCACGGCGGGATCATCCGCCACGGCGCGAAGCTGCTGTACGCGTACTGCAACGCCACCGTCCCGCGGATCTCGCTGATCCTTCGCAAGGCGTACGGAGGTGCCTACATCGTCATGGACTCCCAGTCCATCGGCGCGGACCTCACCTACGCCTGGCCGACCAACGAGATCGCGGTCATGGGTGCCGAGGGCGCGGCCAACGTGATCTTCCGCCGCCAGATCGCCGAGGCCGAGGACCCCGAGGCCATGCGTCAGAAGATGGTCAAGGAGTACAAGGCCGAGCTGATGCACCCGTACTACGCGGCCGAGCGCGGTCTGGTCGACGACGTGATCGACCCCGCCACCACCCGTGAGGTACTCATCCGCTCGCTCGCGATGCTGCGCACCAAGCACGCCGACCTGCCCTCCCGCAAGCACGGCAACCCGCCGCAGTAGCGGTCACTAGTCGTAGGAGACTGCCACATGTCCATGCCTGACATCCGTGTCGAGAAGGGCCACGCCGACCCCGAGGAGGTCGCGGCCATCACCGCGATCCTCGTCGCCCGCGCGGCCACCCAGCCGTCCGCCCCGGCCCCCGCCCTCCAGTCCCGCGCGGGCTGGCGCCGGCTGGAGCGCGAGCACGGCTTCCGGGCGCCGCACAGCTGGCGCTGAGCCCCCCTGCCGCACATGCGTGAGCCCCCTCCATCTGGAGGGGGCTCACGCATGTGCGGCAGGAGGCTTCCGGCTCAGTCGAACTCGCCGTGCAGCGCCCCGCGTTTGAACGACTCCCACTCATGGGCGGTGAAGCGCAGGACGAGCCCTCGCGGGTCCTGCGGATTGCGGATGGCCACGGCCCCGTCCGCGAGCGCGGCGACCTCCACACGACCCCATGCGGGGCCGCCCGGCGCGCTCAGCCACTGAGCGTCGGAGAGATCGATCGCGTAAATTTTCCGCTTTTCCTGATCGAGGTCGCGCGGAACGGTGTCTGTTGTGCTCGTACTCATAGCGGCAGAACTCCGGAGTTGATGCTTGAAATAAATGCCTGCCACGCCGGAGAGGCGAAGACAATCGCTCCGTTCTGCCTATTCTTCGTGTCGCGGATCGCTCGCCGGTGTGACGGAAGTTTGGCGTGCTCGATGCATCCGTTGGACGCGCCACTGAAGGAACTCTTGTGCCAGGCCGCCGACCCGATTTCGATGAGTGTGGCGGTGGGGGCGGAAGTGGGGGGCATCACGACCCGCTTTCTTGCTTGATTCGGTCACTGATGTACCGGCGGGACTGGGCGGGCGAGAGCGCTGCCGCCGTCAGGTCGTCCCAGGCCTTGGTGTACATCTCCACGTCGGGGCGTTGCTCGAGGAGCGTGCCCCCGGTCATGTGCTCCAGCCAGGCCACCTGCACGGGCAGTTCGCCGCGCATGGTGAACAGGGTGTAGGGAGCGTACTGCGCGAGAGGCAAGGTTATGTCCATCGGCAGAACTTGAATGGTGACATTGGGCAACTCGCCTGTTTCCATCAGGTGTTCAAACTGCTGACAGATCAATGAGCGCGGTCCGGGTATCCGGTGCAGCGCGGGCGTGTCGATGACCACTCTCAAGCGGAATTCGACCGTTCCGCTGAGCAGATCCTTGCGCCTCAACCGAGTCTTCACAAGGGGTTCTACGCGATCCGCTTCCGCCCCCGCAGTGAATATCTCTCGCATGTACGCCTCTGTCTGCAGCAGCCCCGGAAGTACTGCGGGTTCGTACGATCTGACCAGCGAGGAATCCGCTTCCAGGGTGAGATAGTCGCGCAAGTCGTCGCCCAGGAGCGGCCCTTGCCCGGACCACCAGTCGACCTGGTGGACGTCCCTGGCCAGTCGTTTGAGGTTGGCCCGCTGCCGGTCGTCCGTGACGCCGTACAGGTTCAGCAGTGTCGTCAGGTCGAGCTGGCGGATACCGCGTTTTCCGGTCTCGATCTGACTGATCTTGGGCTGTCCGCATTCGAGTGCCACCGCCGCGTCGTTCACCTTGAGGCCGGCGTCGGTTCGCAGCCGCCGCAGCTCGGCGCCGAGGCGGCGGCTGCGCATCGTGGGCATCTCGCTCTGGGACATGGCCACATGATGTCCCGCCCCTTCAGGCCACACAACTGTCATCGGACAACCCTTCGATGTGGCCCGATCCTGAAGCGTAATACTTGCCTAGGGAATACTTTCGCCGCCATGATGGTGAGGCAACGTCCTTTGTCCATAAGCGAGTTGACCGCACAAGGACCCCCGGAGGGGTAATGCCGGACCAGCCAACGGATGAGGTCGACGTGATCGACGTTCTCGATCAGCCGTGCGTGATCCGTATGGAGTACAGCCCGCATCGCCTGGAGCAGATCCGCAGGATCGTGGGCGCCCGCCTGCGCTGCTGGGGACTGCACAAGCTGGTGTACGACGCCTCGTTCGTGGCGACGGAGCTGTGCAGCAACGTGCGGCACTGCGACGGCAACATCTTCGAGTTCGCCGTACGTCGCACCATCAGCGGAGTCCGCCTCGAAGTGGCGGACACGTCCCGCGAGCTCGTGGTCATCCCCACCGAGCCCCCGGACCTGTTCCAGACCGGAGGGCGGGGCCTGTTCCTGGTCGCCGCCCAGGCCAGCGCGATCGGCATGACGCCGACGGACACCGGCAAGGTGGTGTGGGCCGAACTGGACCTGGACACCATCGACGCGGAGCCCATCGGCTGACCGAGCCGATGTTCCGCGAGGCCCGCGAGGGCCGGGCGCCGTTGTTGCCATCGTCCGTCGGGGCGGTGACAACAACGGCGCTTGGCTTTTGCTCCTGTGCGTGCTCATCCGCATCCTCTGCGTGTTCGTACCTCGGCATGCGGGACCCCCCTCCGGGGCGGACGGGTGGCCGTCGTGCCAGAAGGGGAAACCCTCGAGAACCGGCCCGCAGAGGGGCTCGTACATCCCCTACGGGCGTGCCGGACGCGTCAGTGGTTCGTCCGACAACGCGGTGGTGGATGCAAGCGCCGCGACATCTGTGGGCGTCCCGTGGTGCGGGGAACAGACGTGCGGGATTGCATCCGCGCCGGGGGCCTGGGCGCGGCTTCCGCGCGACGCGGAAGCAGAGGGAGGGACTCCGCGGGCCTGATGGGCTGCCGGGGTCCCTGAGGAGGACCGTGACGTCGCCGGATGAGGGCGCCGCCCGGTCGGGTCGGGCGTGCGACCGCTAGTGGTACGCGGTGTCGGTCATCAGGCAGGACAGCGTGCGGATGCCTCGGTGGGCGGCCGTGCGTACCGCGCCTACGCGCTTGCCGAGGATGCCGGCCGCGCGTTTGGCGTCGAGTCCGACGACGGCCAGCAGTGTCACCGCCTGGGCCTGCTGCCGCGGCAGCTGCGCCACGAGGGTCAGGGCCCGCTCGGTGCCCAGCATGTCCAGGGCCAGCTCCGACGTGTCGTCGGGCGCCGGCCGCTCCATGACCGTGCTGATGTCGTCGGTGGCCGTCGGGCGGCGCTTGTGCCAACGGATGTGGTCCACCGCCCTGTTGCGCACGATCCGGCTGCACCAGCCGTGGAAGTGGCCGACGTCGCCCCGGAACTTGTGCAGATCCCGGGCGATCTGCAGCCAGCTGTCCGACAGGACGTCCTCCGCCTCCGTCGCGCCGACCAGGGCGCGTGCGTAGCGGAAGAGCCGCGGCTGCAATGTCTCGTAGACCGTCCGGAAGGCGCGCTCGTCGCCCTTCTGTGCCTTGCTGACCGCCTCATGCAGGAGACGGCGCTCCGCTTCGTGCGCGGTATGCGCCTCCTCCTGCTCGGGACTCGGGGGCCGTTCCGGTCTCGCTACGGCGGGACCGGATCTGGCGGCCTTGGTGCCCGAATGGGACAAGCTCATCGGATCTGCTCCGCTTCCTGCTCATTTCGCCTGGAGAATGGGCGGGCACCATTGATGGTCCCGCCCCCAACAGGTGAGCGACAGGGGCAGCGAAAACATCACAGCGGCAGGTATGTGAATTCGGTCAGAAGCTGCCGGGGACATCTCGGCCGAACTCGACCTATAGCCAAGGGTGTTACTGCGCGTACTCGCCGATGTCCAGGCGAGACGCCCTCGTGAAGGAGTTGTAATTACTGCGGAGAATGGGCGCGCATCTTGGCCGAGAGACGGTGCCCGGCCGAAGAGAGTGATCTCGGTCCGTGAAACGACAACGCCCCGCTGGTGTGGACCAGCGGGGCGAAAATACCGGTAGTTCGACGATCCGGCTAGCGCAGGCGCGCCATCAACGCGTGCTCGACCAAAGTGATCAGCGTCGACTTGGCGTCGGCGCGGTGCCGGGCGTCCGTCGTGATGATCGGGGTGTCGGGGCCGATCTGCAGGGCCTCGCGCACCTCGTCCGGGTTGTAGGGCTGGCTGCCGTCGAAGCCGTTGAGGGCGATGACGAAGGGGAGCCCGGAGTTCTCGAAGTAGTCGACCGCGGGGAAGCAGTCGGCGAGGCGGCGGGTGTCGACGAGGACGACCGCGCCGATCGCGCCGCGCACCAGGTCGTCCCACATGAACCAGAACCGGTCCTGGCCGGGCGTGCCGAACAGGTAGAGGATCAGGTCCTGGTCGAGCGTGATGCGGCCGAAGTCCATGGCGACCGTGGTGGTCGTCTTGTCCCCGGTGTGGGTCAGGTCGTCGATGCCCGCCGAAGCGGACGTCATCACGGCCTCGGTGCGCAGCGGGTTGATCTCGGAGACGGCGCCGACGAACGTCGTCTTGCCGACGCCGAAGCCGCCCGCCACCACGATCTTCGCGGACGTGGTGGAACGACTTGGAGTTGCCGGCCCTCCGCTAGAGGTTGCGAAGTCCACTGAGCACCCTTTCGAGCAAAGTCACGTCTGGCTGGCCGCCGGCGCTCTCGTCGCCGCCGGGCTGATGGATGGCGACCAGGCCCGCCTCCGCGAGGTCGGCGACGAGAATCCTGGCCACGCCGAGCGGGATCGTGAGGAGGGCCGAGATTTCGGCCACCGACTTGATCTCTCGGCACAGGCTGCAGATCCGCTGGTGCTCGGGCAGTTGGCCCTGCAACTGGTGCGGCTGCGCGGTGGTGTGCACCAGCGCCTCGATGGCGAGCTGGTAGCGCGGCCTGGTGCGGCCGCCCGTCATGGCGTACGGGCGCACCAGGGGATTGTTCTTCGCAGCAGGCGCGGGATTCGCGTCGGGACGCGGCTGCGGCTGCACAGGCTGAATGCGGGGCGCGCGCGGCTGGTCGTAGGGACCGGGCTGCCGGGTCGGACGGGCATGACCCGCCGACGAAGGGGCAGAGGGGAAGTTGTACCGGTTCTGCGACCCGTCCTCACGGCCGCCCGCGCCGGCCTGACCCTGGGCAGGGCCGTAGGGCGGCCAGTTGGCCGACGAACCGCTCGGGGGTGTTGCTGAACCAGACACGTACTTCCTCCTCCGACTGCGCTGGGCACCATCACTGTGGAGCCGCGTCCCGAAACCTTACGGCCACGGGGCGCGAAAACGCACCGCCTGTCTGCTAGTTGAGAAGGCTTCCCTGAAGCTCCGCGCGCAGGTCGGGCGTGAGAACCGTGCCCGCGCGGTCGACAAGAAGTGCCATTTCGTACCCGACGAGGCCGATGTCCGCCTCCGGGTGTGCAAGGACGGCGAGCGAAGAACCATCGGAAATGGACATGATGAAGAGGAATCCCCGCTCCATCTCCACAACTGTCTGGTTCACCGCGCCACCCTCGAAGATGCGGGACGCGCCCGCGGTCAACGAGGTCAGTCCCGACGCGACGGCCGCCAACTGATCGGCGCGGTCGCGGGGGAACCCTTCGGACATCGCCAGAAGGAGTCCGTCGGCGGAGACCACCACCGTGTGGGACACCCCGGGGGTGTTGTCCACGAAGTTGGTGATCAACCAGTTCAGGTTCTGTGCCGCCTGGCTCATCGGGCTCACACTAACGCTCCTGGTTGTAGGTGCTGTCAGGGCTGAAGCCCTGGCCGTTCGTATCACTGCTGCCTTCATTGCGTCCCCGCTGGACCCCACGGCGCAGATTGCTCAGCCTGCCCCGTACGTCCTCGGGAGCGCGGGAGATCGAGGGACCGCCCTGCGGCGTCGACTCCGCCGTGCCCTCGACCAGGTTGGCCTTGGGCACCCGGCGCGGAAGACCGGAGGAGGTGACTCCGCCCGCCTTCGGCTGCTTCAGCGCCTCCGCGCGCTCCCACCTCGCGTCGTTCGCCGAGCGCCAGGTGTCACTGTCGTCGCCGTCCGCGGCCGGTGCCGGGGTTTCTTCGCGCTGGGGGGCGCTGGAGCCGCGGCGCGGCAACCCGGCGTCGGTCAGATCGTGCGTGACCGAGGGGGAGGGGCCGGCCGAGGGAGCGGGAGTGTGCGGGTCGAAGCCTACGCTGTCCAGCTCCGCCGCGTCAGTGCCCTGGACGGATTCCGCTTCGGGAGCGTAAGAGCTCTGGAAATCGCCCTGGTAGGCGTCCTGGGCCTGCCAATCGGCCTGCCGCGCGGGCTCCTGGAAGGCGCTGAAAGGCTCCGCGGGAGCTTCCGCATAGCCGTTCTGCGGGGCGTAGTCCGCCTCGTAGCCGCCGTGCGGGCCGTTGTCGTAGGACGGCTGCGCGGGGGCGAAACCGCCGTATCCGGACTGCTGCTGGTCGTCGTAGCCACCCTGCTGCGGGTCGTCGTAGGCCGACTGCTGCTGGTCGTCGTACGCGGCCTGCTGGCGATTGTCGTAGCCGAACTGCTGCCCGTCGTACGCGGACTGCTCCGCGTACACCGACTGCTGGTTCTGCTGCGGCGGCACCTCGTCGCGGAAGAGCGGGCGGTCGCCGGCGTCGTCCATGCCGCCGGTGCCGTCGGGGGCCTGCGCCTGCGCCTCCAGGGCCGCGCGGCGCTCCTCACGCATGAGGGAGCGGCCGACCGGGTCCAACTCGCGGGCGTCGTCCGGGACTTCGTAACGGCTGTCGTCGAAGCCGAGCTCGGCCGCCGTGCGCAGCGGAGCCTTCTCGAAGGCGGGCTGCTGCGGGATCATCGTCGAGACGGTGAACTCGTTCTCGCCGTGCTGCTGCTGGTGGTCGCCGCCACCGCCGTGCGTGATCGCGTCCGGGAGCATGACCAGCGAGGTCGTGCCCGCCTGCTCGCCCGAGGGGCGCAGCTGGACGCGGATGCCGTGCCGGTCGGAAAGGCGGCCGACCACGAACAGGCCCATGCGCTGGGAGATCGCGGCGTCCACGGTCGGCGGGTTGGCCAGCTTGTGGTTGATGTCCGCGAAGTCCTCGGCGGTGAGGCCGATGCCCTTGTCGTGGATCTCGACCATGATGCGGCCGTCGGGCAGCCGGGTCGCGGTGACGCGGACCTTGGTCTGCGGCGAGGAGAACGAGGTCGCGTTCTCCAGGAGCTCGGCGAGCAGGTGCACGAGGTCGGTGACCGCGCGGCCGTGGATGTCGGCCTCCGGCACGCCCTGCAGCTCGATGCGCTCGTACTGCTCCACCTCGGAGGTGGCGGCGCGCAGCACGTCGACCAGCGGGACCGGCTGGTCCCAGCGGCGGCCGGGCTCCTCGCCCGCGAGGACGAGCAGGTTCTCACCGTTGCGGCGCATACGGGTCGCGAGGTGGTCCAGGCGGAAGAGGTTCTCCAGCTGGTCCGGGTCGGCCTCGTTGTTCTCCAGGTCGGTGATGAGGGTCAGCTGGCCCTCGATCAGGGACTGGTTGCGGCGCGACAGGTTGGTGAAGATCGCGTTGATGTTGCCTCGCAGGAGAGCCTGCTCGGCGGCGAGCCGTACCGCTTCCCGGTGGACCTGGTCGAAGGCGCGGGCGACCTCGCCGATCTCGTCCGTGGTGGTGATCGGGATCGGCTGGACCCGGGTGTCGACGCGGCCCGGCTCGGTGCGCGAGAGCTGGTCGACCAGCATCGGCAGGCGCTGCTCGGCCACGTCGAAGGCGGCGGAGCGCAGGCGGCGCATCGAGCGGGACATCTGGCGGGCCATGAGGCCGGCGATGAGGAACGCGGCGAGGACGGCGAGGACGGTGGCGGCGGCGGTGATGTACGCGTCGCGCTGCGCGTCGTCGGCGATGCCGGACGCCTCGGTCACGGCGCGGTCGATGAGCCCGCTCTCGACCTCGGTGTAGCCGTCGAACTTGTTCGTGGTGGCGTACTCCCACGTCGTCGGCGTCACGCCGGCCGCGGCGAGCGCCCGCGGGTTCTGGCCGGAGGCGATGGCGCCCACCATGCCGTCGTAGACGTTGCCGTCCTTGGTCGGGAGCTTCGTCGGGAGCTTGTTGCCCTTCGCGGCTTCCTTCTGGACCAGGGCCGAGTACTCCTGCACGCCTTCCTGGGCCTTCTTCGTGAAGACCTTCTTCAGGTCGGCCACGTCCGCGGGCTCGGCGCCGGAGGTGAACTCCTGCATCGCGATGCCTTCGAGGTACGCGTAGGAGCTGAACGAGACGATCTGCTTCTTGTACGTCGTCACGTCGGTGCTGGGACGGACCAGCAGGTGCATACCGATGGAGCGGTTGAGCGACTCGGCGGCCTTGGCCAGCTGGATCGCGTAGACGGTACGGCCGTACGCGGTCACGTTGCTGTTGCCGAGGTTCAGCTCGTTGGAGATCTCCATGAGGTAGTGCTGGACCGAGACGTAGCCCTCTTCGGTCTTCACCGGGTCCATGTCACGGGTGTACGCCACCTTGCGCAGCGCGGCGAGCTGCGGCTCCGCCTTCTCGATGAGGCCGAGGCGACGCTGCAGACCGGCGATGTCCGGGGCGCCCTTGATCTCCTCCCCGAACTTCGCCTTGGCGTCGTCCGTGGCGGCGTAGAGCTTCTTGACGGTGGCGGAGTCGCGGTCGCCCGAGAGGATGGGCTCGGCCGACAGGTCGCGCTCGTTGAGCAGCGCCTGGCCGTACGCGGCGGCGGCCTTGACGATCTTGGCCGTCTTCTCCGCGTCCTTGGCCTCGTTCAGGGTGTCGATCGAGCCCTTGACCTGGAAACCGCCCATGACCAGGGCGACGAGTACCGGTATGAGCAGGATCGCGTTCAGCTTGGTGGGCACGCGCCAGTTGCGCGGCGACATCCGCCCACCGGCCGGCGCCGGCGTCTCGGCCACGGGGGCGGCCTGTGCCGCAGTGCGCGGCGGCGGGGTGAAGTTGCCCCGTGCCGCCGACGCGGGCTCGGGACTGTTCGTGCTTCGCCTCACTCGACCAACAACCTCTCGGCGTCGGCACCTACGTTGTGCCGCGGTATGTCTCCAGGCCCGTTCTTACTGGGCAGTTCAGCGCATTCCAGCACGTCAGGAGGTGCACTTCCAAACAGTCGGAACCGGAAGCTCCACGTGATGTATGCCCTAGATAAAACGGTCATAAAGAGCGAGCCCCGCCAAAAGGCGGGGCTCTTGTGAGCGCAGTGGAACCGGGTGTGCGCGACCTGTGGCGGAGCCCCCGGAATTCTCTGTCGAAACGTTATGAACACCGGGGCCCCGCGTGTCAAAGGCCACAGGGGTCGCTGACAGGCCTACGACAACTACCGTACGGATCCGGCCACTTGATGGCCGACTTCCGACTGGTTCTGTCTACTTCAGGCGCGCCATCAGTGCGTGCTCCACCAGCGTGATCAGCGCACTCTTTGCATCCGCACGGTGCCGGGCGTCCGTCGTGATGATCGGGGCGTCGGGACCGATCTGCAGCGCCTCGCGCACCTCGTCGGGCGTGTAGGGCTGGTGCCCGTCGAAGCCGTTGAGGGCGATGACGAAGGGGAGCCCGGAGTTCTCGAAGTAGTCGACCGCGGGGAAGCAGTCGGCGAGGCGGCGGGTGTCGACCAGGACNACNGCGCCGATCGCGCCGCGCACCAGGTCGTCCCACATGAACCAGAACCGGTCCTGGCCGGGCGTGCCGAACAGGTAGAGGATCAGGTCCTGGTCGAGCGTGATGCGGCCGAAGTCCATGGCGACCGTGGTGGTCGTCTTGTCCCCGGTGTGGGTCAGGTCGTCGATCCCGGCGCTCGCCGAGGTCATCACGGCCTCGGTACGGAGCGGGTTGATCTCGGAGACCGAGCCCACGAAGGTCGTCTTGCCGACGCCGAAGCCGCCCGCCACCACGATCTTCGCCGAGGTGGTGGCGCGGGGGGTGGCGCCCAGCGCGCCGTCAGAGCTTCCGAAGTCCACTGAGCACCCTTTCGAGCAGAGTCACGTCCGGCGCACCGCCGTTGGCCTCGTCGCCGCCCGGCTGGTGAATGGCAACCAGTCCGGCCTCCGCCAGGTCCGCGACGAGGATCCGGGCCACACCCAGCGGCATCGAAAGGAGGGCCGAGACCTCGGCCACCGACTTGACCTCGCGGCACAGATGGCAGATGCGCTGGTGCTCGGGGAGCAGCGTCACCAGGGACGCCGGGTCGGCGGTCGTGGAGACGAGCGCCTCGATGGCGAGCTGGTAGCGCGGCCGGGTCCGGCCACCGGTCATCGCATAGGGACGGACCAGCGGCTGGTCGCCCTCATGGCCGTAGTCGGCGTGCGCGGCACTGCCGTACGGATCGTGAGGAGCGGTGGGCGGGGTCATGGATCCTCCGGGCGGGACGGCGTGGTCGGGGCCTGCCGTCTGAGGGTGGGCCGGTGGGGGAGTTGTGACGGCCATACGGTGATCGGGAGCTGATCGGAAGGGGATTGCGTAACTGCTGTGGTCTGCGGGGCTGTTGGTGCGTAAGACTGTGTGGGCGGCCGGGGTTACCGGCCGTCACACGCCCTGGGCCGGTCAGTGCAGCAGGCTGCCCTGCAGCTCGGCACGGAGATCCGGGGTGAGCACGGCGCCCGCGCGATCGACGAGGAGCGCCATCTCGTACCCGACGAGGCCGATGTCGCACTCGGGGTGCGCGAGCACGGCGAGCGAAGAGCCGTCCGAGACGGACATGATGAAGAGAAAGCCGCGCTCCATCTCCACGACCGTCTGATTCACCGGCCCGCCCTCGAAGATTCTCGAGGCTCCGGCCGTCAATGAGGTCAATCCCGAGGCCACGGCCGCCAGTTGGTCCGCGCGATCGCGCGGGAACCCTTCCGACATCGCGAGCAGCAGGCCGTCCGCGGACACCACGACCGTGTGCGAGACACCGGGTGTGTTGTCCACGAAGTTGGTGATCAACCAGTTCAGGTTCTGTGCCGCCTGGCTCATCTGGCTCAACTAACGCTCCTGCTGGTGAGTGGGGCTCGGGTAGCTGCCGGTCTGGCCGCTGCCGCCGGCCTGACGGCCCTGCTGAATGCCCCTACGGAGATTGGTCAGCCGTCCGCGCACGTCGTCGGGCGCGCGCGACACCGCAGGACCTGCCTGGTGCTGCTGCTGTTCCTGGGCGGTGCCCGCGACGAGGTTCGCCCGCGGCACGCGGCGCGGCAGACCCGAGACGGTGACGCCGCCCGCGGCGGGCTTGCGCACCCGCTCGGCCTGACGCATCAGCTCGTCGTTCGGGGACTGCCGCCAATTGGCCGGGTCATGGCTCGCGTTGGGCATCGCCGGAGCGGCTTCCTGGGCACGCGCCCGGCGCTGCGGCGCGGCGGGCGGCACGGGCTGCTGCGGGGCGCCGCGCTGCGGGAGCTGCCGGCCCGGGGCCTGCTGTTCCTGCTGGCTCTGCTGGCCCTGGCCCGGAGCCGGCTGGCCCTGGCCCTGCTGCTGGCCGTGGAACCAGTTCGTCTCCAGCGTGTCGTACAGCGGAGTGCGACCGTCGCCCGGCCGGTCGGCCGGCGGCAGGTACCCCTGCGGCGCGGGCTGGGCCGGGATGCCCTGACCGTTCTGACCCTGGCCGTACTGGTTCTGACCGTACTGGTTCTGACCGTTCTGGTTCTGACCGTTTTGGCCCTGACCGTTCTGGCCCTGGCCGCCGAAGTCCTGCCCGCCGAAGTCCTGTCCACCGATGTCGCCGCGCTGCCGCGGGGCGGCCGGGCGCTCGAACTGGCCGGTCGAGGTCGCGGGGTCCTGCGGACGCTCGTACTGGCCCGTCGACCCGCCCTGGTCCGGGCGGCCCGCCATGCCGTTGTCACGGAAGGAGCCGAAGTCCTGGCCGCCGCCGTTGAACGAGGAGCCGTTGGCGTTCGGGGCGCCACCGTTGTCGGGTATGCCGCCGAAGACGTCCTGGCGGACGAACTGGCCGGTGCCCTGGTTGGGGAACTGCCCCTGGCCCTGCGGCTGCCGGGGCGCCGGGCGCGGCGCGTCGAAGTCGGGACGGGGGAACTCGGCAGTGGAACCCGGGTTCTGGAACTGCCCCTGCCCCTGGCCCTGGCCCTGGCGCTCGTCCCGGATCGGCGGGAACTGCGTCGTGGACTCGACGGAGTCGGTCTCCTCGTGCCCGCGCGGCGCGTCCAGGTTCGGCTGCGCGTTCTCGTCGCTCCAGCTCGGCACGCGGGGCGCCGGGTTGCCACCCGGCAGCTCGGCGCGCGGACCGCCGCGCGGGGGCAGCACCGGACGTCCGCCCTGGTTCTGCCGCTGGTCACCGGGGGCGCTGTGGGTGCGCTGCTGCGGCGGGACCGGGCCCTGCGCGTTGAAGGCGCCGGTCGACTGCGGGTCGTTCTGCTGAGCACGGGCGGGCTGCGGAGCCTGCGGGCGCTGCTGCACCGGCGGGTTCTGCGGGCCACCCGCCTGGGGGCCGCCCTGCTGGGGCCCGGAGTCCCGCGCGGGCAGCGCCGCACGCGGACCACCGTTGCCGGCGCCGACCTGCGGCCGCGCCGCACCGGGCCCGGCGCCGAGCCGGCCCGCGGTGCCACCACCGGAACCGGCGGGACCACCGGCACCCGGACCGACACCGCGGCGCGCGGCGGCGGCACCGGCCGCGGCCTGCGCGGCGGCGGGACCACCGGAGCCACCGGGACCGGACTTGCCGGGAAGCTTCTTGCCGCCCTGGGCGACGTCCACCGGGAGCATGACGAGCGCGGTCGTACCGCCGGAGTCGGACGGGCGCAGCTGGATGCGGATGCCGTGCCGCTGCGACAGACGACCGACCACGAACAGACCCATGCGCCGCGACACGGACACGTCCACGGTGGGCGGCGCGGCGAGCCGCTCGTTGATCGCCGCGAGGTCCTCGGGCGACAGGCCGATACCGGTGTCGTGGATCTCGATCAGCACGCGCCCGTCGGGCAGCGCGTGACCGGTGACCTTGACCTTGGTCTGCGGCGACGAGAACGACGTCGCGTTCTCGAGGAGCTCGGCGAGCAGGTGCACGAGGTCGTTGACGACGCGGCCCGCGACATCCGTGGCCGGCACGGAGGCGAGCTCGATGCGCTCGTACTGCTCCACCTCGGACGCGGCGGCACGCAGCACGTCGACGAGCGGAACGGGCCGGGTCCACCGACGACCGGGCTCTTCACCGGCGAGGACGAGCAGGTTCTCACCGTTACGACGCATGCGGGTCGCGAGGTGGTCGAGCTTGAAGAGCGACGACAGCTGATCGGGGTCGGCCTCGCGCGACTCCAGCTCGGAGATGAGGGAGAGCTGGCGCTGGATAAGACCCTGGGAACGCCGCGACAGGTTGGTGAACATCGCGTTGACGTTGCCTCGCAGGAGGGCCTGCTCGGCGGCGAGACGCACGGCCTCGCGGTGCACGTCGTCGAAGGCCGCGGCCACCTGGCCGATCTCGTCCCGGGAGTGCACACCCACGGACTCCACCGAGGTGTCGACGTCCTGCGGGTCGGACTCGGACAGCTCCTTGACCAGCTCGGGCAGCCGCTCCTGGGCGACCCTGGTCGCCGTGTCCTGCAGCCGGCGCAGCGACCGGATCATGGACCGGGCCACGACGAACGCGCCGACGAGCGAGACGCCGAGCACGAGCAGGATCAGCGCACCGTTGATGATGGCCTGCCGCTCGGAGGCGCTGCGCAGCTCGCGGGCCTGCTGCTCCATCTCGTTGAGCAGCGTCAGCTCGATGCTGGTCATCTGCTGGATGCGCGTGGTGTCCGCGTCGTACCAGTCCTTGTACGAGCGCTTGTCCTGGGTCTTGATGCCGTCGGACCGCTCGAAGACGCGGTCCGCGTAACGGTCCGCCGCCTTGATGGTGGCGTTGTTGTCGTTGAGCGGCTTGAGGAGCTCCTCCGAGGCGACCTCGCCGTACACGTTCTGGAACGAGTCGAGCGCGTTGTCCTGGTCGTCGAGCGCGGCCTGGCCGTACAGCCGGTCGGTGTCCGAGAGGGTGCCGAACGTCTTCCGGTTCTCCGGCAGGGCGGCCGCGATGATGGCGCGCTGCTGGGAGGCGTACTCCTTGGCGTTGGAGAACGCGGCCAGCGAACGCGTGCGGTCGATCATCTCCGGGCTGCTGGTCGCCTGCGCCATGTCGGTGGAGAGCGAGAGCAGGTTCTCGATGATGCGGCTGTACGCCTCGACGGTCTGCGACGTCGGTGTGCCCTGGGTGTACGCCTTGTCGCGGATGCTCTTGATGGCGTTGAGCTGCCTGGCGATCTGCACGGCGTGGTTGTGCACGCCCGTGAGGCTCGACTGGTCGCCCTCGTCGACGGCGTACGTCCCGTCGAGGAACGCGGTCCTGGCGCGGTCGGTCTCCTTGCGCGCCTGCTTCACGTCGTAGTTGGTCTCGGCGGCCTTGGGGTCGTTGGCCAGCGGGCCCGCCGACTGGTCGCGCTCGGTCTGCAGCGCCGAGGCCAGGTCGGTGGCCTGCTTCGTCATCTCGGTCAACAACTTCATGTTGTCGAGCTGATCGATGTCGTTCAGGGACTCGGCGATACGCAGCGCGCCGAGCGAGGTGGCCGCGACCACGGGCAGCGCGAGCAGCGACACCAGTCGGGTCGAGATGCGCCAGTTGCGCAGCGCGACGCGAGAACCGGGCCCGGTCGGCACCTTGGGCTTGGCCTGCTGGGGCTGCGCGGGCGCGGCCGTCCCGTTGGACGTCGTGGAGCGCCCCTCGCGCTCACCGACGTCGACGGACGCGGTGCGTCCCGGGTTCTGGGCGTGCGGGGGCTGAGAACCGCCGGCTATCGGACCGGTCCCGCCGCGCGGCTCCGGCTCCGCCGCAGCGCTGCCATCCCTGTTCTTACGTCCCTGCACTAGCGTCGCAACCTCTGGACCAGGCGCCCCACCCGCGTGCGCGGACAAGGCGGTGTCGGCGTAGTTCGAGGGGCGACCTGAACGCCCCCCTGTGGTCGTGAGTGACCGGCGCTGGCTCCCCTTCCCGCCGCTGCTCGGCGCTGCTGCGCGCCCCAGTGCGCCGGTTCGATCCCGCGACGGTCCCGGGAATTCCAGCACAGTGCCGGATCTCCAACAAGGCCCGAGAGAAGGGGCGCACTCATCGTGACGGCATGCGCAGGGAGAGTCACATGGCGTAGAAGATGATCTACAGAAAACCGGGCATTCGCGAACTTTCACGTACGGCAGGGGGGTGTCCCAGTCGCCATGATCGGGAGCGGAATGGTGCCTTCAGGTACGCAATGTCCGTTTCCTTGACGGGAGTTGACGGCCCGATGTGCCCGTTTTGCGCGGCATCTCGTGAGCAAACTCACACACCCGGGATCGCAACTTCACAGCTTTCGGCGGGAATCAGATGTTTAGCGTCGCGAAGCGACTTGCCGGTCGCTTGCCGACGGCGACGTATCGTGAAGAGCCTCCCGACGCGTGCGACAGTGCCGTGGCTGAGCAGAGCCCTGGCAGCACGCGATGTCGTATCGCCCACCGAGAAGGTTTCCCGCACAGTCATGAAGACGACGATGATCTCCCTCAATCTCGCCAACCCGCGGCGCACGACGCTGGCGCACCTCAAGGACGCCGACGACATCCAGGCCGCCCCGGCCGTCCCGGAGCACTCGGCCACGCTCCCCACGAACACGGCCAACCCGAAGCGCACGATCCTGATGGTCGCCCCGGAGACGGCGGTCGTCGCTTAAGGAGCGCGAGGCCGCGCCCGGCTCCCGGCGTCGGCGCCACGCCGCGCGACGAACACGCCCCTGCGTACCGCGTTAGCCTGGTCGGGACCGACCCCATCACCCGGGCCCACCGCAAGAAACAAAGGGGCGCAGCCAAGCCGTGCGCATCGCCAGATTCTCCATCGACGGGAACGTCGCCTTCGGCGCGGTCGAGGGCGACAAGCCTGACGAGCTCGTCCTCGACATCATCAAGGGCATCCCGTTCGCGGACTTCGAACTCTCCGGCACGAAGGTCCCGCTCAACAAGGTCCGGCTGCTGCCCCCGGTGCTCCCCAACAAGGTGATCGCCTTCGGCCGCAATTACGCGGAGCACGCGAAGGAACTGGGCAACGAGGTCCCGGACGCCCCCTTCGCCTTCTTCAAGCCGTCGACCTCGGTCATCGGCTCCGGCGACGAGATCCAGTACCCGAGCTTCTCGCAGGAGCTGCACCACGAGGCCGAGCTCGCCGTGGTCATCGGCCGCATGTGCCGCGAGGTCCCGCGCGAGCGCGTCAAGGACGTCATCTTCGGCTACACCGCCGCGAACGACGTGACGGCCCGCGACGTCCAGAAGCGCGAGAAGCAGTGGGCCCGCGCCAAGGGCTTCGACACCTCCTGCCCCCTGGGCCCCTGGGTCGAGACGGACCTCTCCCTCGACCGGGCATCCGACCTCACGATCCAGTGCACGGTCAACGGCGCACAGCGCCAGCTCGGCCGTACGTCGGACATGATCACGTCCATCGAGGACCTGATCGTCAACATCTCCGAGGCCATGACGCTGCTCCCCGGCGACGTCATCCTCACGGGGACCCCGGAAGGGGTCGGCCCGCTGAACGTCGGCGACGAGGTCGCCGTCACCATCGAAGGCATCGGCACTCTCACCAACAAGGTTGTCAAGCGTGGCTAGCGCAGCAGCGTCTCCCGTCCGTGTCCGTTTCTGTCCCTCGCCCACCGGTAACCCGCACGTGGGCCTGGTCCGCACCGCCCTGTTCAACTGGGCCTTCGCGCGCCACAACCAGGGCACGCTGGTCTTCCGCATCGAGGACACCGACGCGGCCCGCGACAGCGAGGAGTCGTACGAGCAGCTCCTCGACTCGATGCGCTGGCTCGGCTTCGACTGGGACGAGGGCCCCGAGGTCGGCGGCCCGCACGCCCCGTACCGCCAGTCCCAGCGCATGGACATCTACAAGGACGTCGCGGACAAGCTCCTCGCCGCCGGCAAGGCCTACCCCTGCTACTGCTCCACCGAGGAGCTGGACGCGCGCCGCGACGCCGCCCGCGCCGCCGGCAAGCCGTCCGGCTACGACGGCCACTGCCGCGACCTGACGTCCGAGCAGAAGGCGGCCTACGAGGCCGAGGGCCGCAAGCCGATCGTCCGCTTCCGCATGCCCGACAAGACGATCACGTTCACGGACCTGGTCCGCGGCGACATCTCGTACGAGCCGGAGAACGTCCCGGACTACGGCATCGTCCGCGCGAACGGCGCCCCGCTGTACACGCTCGTCAACCCGGTCGACGACGCGCTGATGGAGATCACCCACGTCCTGCGCGGCGAGGACCTGCTCTCCTCCACCCCGCGGCAGATCGCCCTGTACGAGGCGCTGCAGGAGCTGGGCCTGGCCAAGTTCACCCCGCTCTTCGGCCACCTCCCGTACGTCATGGGCGAGGGCAACAAGAAGCTGTCGAAGCGCGACCCGCAGAGCAGCCTCAACCTCTACCGCGAGCGCGGCTTCCTCCCCGAGGGCCTGCTCAACTACCTCTCGCTCCTCGGCTGGTCGCTCTCCGCCGACCGGGACATCTTCTCGATCGACGAGATGGTGGCGGCCTTCGACGTCAAGGACGTCCAGCCGAACCCGGCCCGCTTCGACCTCAAGAAGTGCGAGTCGATCAACGGCGACCACATCCGCCTGCTCGACCCGAAGGAGTTCGCGGCCCGCTGCGAGCCGTGGCTGAAGGCGCCCTTCGCGCCGTGGGCCCCGGAGGACTTCGACGAGGCGAAGTGGGCGGCGATCGCCCCGCACGCCCAGACCCGCCTGAAGGTCCTGTCCGAGATCACGGACAACGTCGACTTCCTCTTCCTCGCGAAGCCGGTCGAGGACGAGGCCAGCTGGACGAAGGCCATGAAGGAGGGCTCCGACGCCCTCCTGCGCACGGCCCGCGAGAAGCTGGAGTCGGCGGACTGGGCGTCCCCCGAGTCCCTCAAGGAGGCCGTCCTGGCCGCCGGCGAGGCCCACGGCCTCAAGCTCGGCAAGGCCCAGGCCCCGGTCCGTGTCGCGGTCACCGGCCGCACCGTCGGCCTCCCGCTCTTCGAGTCCCTGGAGATCCTGGGCAAGGAGGAGACGCTGGCCCGCGTCGACGCGGCGCTGGCGAAGCTCACCGCGTAAGCGGTCCTGCGCCCGAGGGGCGGTACCCGGCAGCTGCGGGTGCCGCCCCTCGGGCGTTGTCGGCGCCTCGCGTTACGGTGCCGAAGTCCTCTGCCACCCATGGCAGTTCACCCGGAAAACCGACCCGAAGAGGCACTGCCATGCCGATGCCCGCACGCGACTACGTGCGCTATTTCACCCCCGGCCACACGTTCACGCTGGAGACGGGCGCGGTCGGCACGATCGACGTCCGCCCCGCAGGGGACCTGTGGCTGCCCTCGGGCCGCGTCGTCGCCTGCGACCCGTTCCTCACCCTGGGCTTCGGCGAGTGCGAGCCCTTCACGGTCACCGTCGAGCCCGGCCGCTACCGCGTCGAGGCGGCGGTCGCGACCCTGACGAGCACCGAAGAGCCCCCGTCCGACACCCCGCACGAGCGGGTCGCGGCCGCCCGCCTCGTCATACGCGACGAGCCCGCCACGACCTGGGAACACGCTCTCCAGCCCGGCCAGGACGCGACGGAACTCGGGGACGACGAGTACTTCGGCTACGGCGTCGACGCCGGCACCGGCTGCTTCTACGACGCCGAGTCCGACGACTCCTTCCCCGAGTGCGAGGCCGACGAGGGCCCGCTCTGGGACGCCTTCGAGGAGCACGACCACGCCCCCGGCCCCTATCTGGTCACGTCCCCGTCCACCGGCCACACGGTGGCCGCCTTCGGCTCCGGCTGGGGCGACGGCGCGTACCCCACCTGGATCGGCCGCACCGCGACCGGCGAGGTGGCCTGCTTCGTCACGGACTTCTTCGTGATCGAGGACCACTACGACGACTGATCGACGTACGTTCGTCCCATGCCGCTGCCTTCGCCCGCGCCGATCCGCGCCGTCGTCTGGGACGTGGACGACACGATCTTCGACTACGCCACCGCCGACACCACCGGCATGCGCGCCCACCTCACCGCCGAGGGCCTGCTCGACACCTACGGGAGTGCCGAGCGGGCCCTGACCCGGTGGAGGGCCCTGACCCGCGAGCACTGGGCCCGCTTCGAGGCGGGGGAGACGGACTGGGAGGCGCAGCGCAGGGACCGGGTGCGCGCCTTCGTGGGGAGCGCGCTGGCCGACGAGGAAGCCGACGACTGGTTCGCCCGCTACCTGGCCCACTACGAGGCGGCCTGGGCCCTCTTCCCGGACACCGTGCCCACCCTGGACGCCCTCGCCGGCACCCACCGGCACGCGGTGCTCTCCAACTCCTCCCTGCACAACCAGGACCGCAAGCTGCGCGTCCTCGGCGTGCGCGACCGCTTCGAGACCGTCGTCTGCGCGGCCGAACTCGGCGTCGCCAAGCCGGAAGCCGCCGCCTTCCACGCCGTCTGCGAGCAACTGGCCCTCGCGCCGCACGAGGTCGCTTACGTCGGCGACCAGCCGGACACCGACGCGCGGGGCGCGGTCGAGGCGGGCCTCACCGGCATCTGGCTGGACCGCGCCGAGCTGGGCGGCAGACCCGAACTCACCCGCATCACAGGCCTTGACCAGCTGCCCTCGCTGCTGGTCGGCGATACCCGTTTTGGAGCGCCGGACACCTTCGGGTAATGTTCTTCCTGCGCCGAGGGGAGCGGGCCGAAAGCCCGAAACCCGGAAGCGCAAGCCGAACAAAGTCCCCCCGGGGATTGCGTCCCGGTGGCCTATGGTGTAATTGGCAGCACGACGGTTTCTGGTTCCGTTAGTCTAGGTTCGAGTCCTGGTAGGCCAGCTCGCAGAGCTCATCTGCAACCGTGGATCCCAGGTCCACAAAGCCCCCGTTGTGTAGCGGCCTAGCACGCTGCCCTCTCAAGGCAGTAGCGCCGGTTCGAATCCGGTCGGGGGTACAGATCCTTCCCGCGAGGACGGTACGGGTAGCTCCCGCCGACCTTGATGCAGGATCGCTAGGGCCCCCGTTGTGTAGCGGCCTAGCACGCCGCCCTCTCAAGGCGGTAGCGCCGGTTCGAATCCGGTCGGGGGTACTGGTCTAAACCACATATTGGTCTAAACCACCATGGCCTATGGTGTAATTGGCAACACTACGGTTTCTGGTACCGTCATTCTAGGTTCGAGTCCTGGTAGGCCAGCTCGCAGAGCTCATCTGCAACCGCGGATCTGATCCGCAAGGCCCCCGTTGTGTAGCGGCCTAGCACGCCGCCCTCTCAAGGCGGTAGCGCCGGTTCGAATCCGGTCGGGGGTACAGAACGAAGAGGCCCTTCCCGAGTGCGGGAAGGGCCTCTTCGCGTACGTATCAACTCCCTTGGTCCGTACGGGGGTCGAGCGGCCCCGGACACAAGTCCGGCCGGTCGCTGCGGCGTTGGAGCGACCGGCCGGGAAGTGGCAGGAGAGCAAAGCGAGTTGAAGCAGGCGGATCAGCCGGTGCGGCGCAGCGCCTCGGAGAGGCGGCCCGCGGCGTCGATGACGGCCTGGGCGTGCATCCGGCCCGGGTGGCGGGTCAGACGCTCGATCGGACCCGAGACCGAGACGGCGGCCACCACGCGGTTCGAGGGGCCGCGCACGGGCGCCGAGACGGACGCGACGCCCGGCTCGCGCTCACCGATCGACTGGGCCCAGCCGCGGCGTCGTACGCCCGAGAGCGCGGTCGCGGTGAAGCGGGCGCCCTGCAGTCCCCGGTGCAGGCGCTCCGGCTCCTCCCACGCCATCAGGATCTGCGCGGACGAGCCCGCCTTCATCGTGAGCGTGGAGCCGACCGGAACCGTGTCCCGCAGGCCGGAGAGCCGCTCGGCCGCGGCGACGCAGATGCGCATGTCGCCCTGGCGGCGGTAGAGCTGGGCACTCTCTCCCGTCACGTCCCGCAGGTGCGTCAGCACCGGCCCCGCGGTCGCGAGGAGGCGGTCCTCGCCGGCCGCCGCGGAGAGTTCCGCGAGGCGCGGGCCGAGAATGAAACGGCCCTGCATGTCACGGGCCACCATGCGGTGGTGCTCGAGCGCCACCGCGAGGCGGTGAGCTGTGGGTCTTGCCAATCCGGTGGCCGCGACAAGGCCAGCTAGGGTCGCGGGTCCGGACTCCAGGGCGCTCAGGACAAGGGCTGCCTTGTCCAGAACGCCGACGCCGCTACTGTTGTCCATGCGTCGATACTCCCGTCTCACTCTGTGAAACGCAAGTTCAATTTCCCGTGGAACTTGCCACTCTGGATGTCACACCGGCCCGTGGACCAAAACGGGCCCGGCCGTCGACGTCCGGTACGAGGGGTACGGATGACGGCGATCCCGAAATCTCTAGTTGGGCCGGCGCACCACAAGCCGGCCGGAGGGAAAGCGATGGGTAGGACACTCGCGGAGAAGGTCTGGGACGACCACGTCGTCCGGCGCGCCGAGGGCGAGCCCGACCTCCTCTTCATCGATCTGCACCTGCTGCACGAGGTGACCAGCCCGCAGGCCTTCGACGGCCTGCGCAACGCCGGTCGCCAGGTGCGGCGGCTCGACCTCACCATCGCCACCGAGGATCACAACACCCCGACCCTCGACATCGACAAGCCGATCGCCGACCCGGTCTCGCGGGTGCAGCTGGAGACGCTGCGCAAGAACGCCGCCGAGTTCGGGGTGCGCCTGCACTCGCTGGGCGACGTCGAGCAGGGCGTCGTGCACGTCGTCGGCCCCCAGTTGGGCCTGACCCAGCCCGGCATGACGGTCGTCTGCGGTGACTCGCACACCTCCACGCACGGCGCCTTCGGCGGCCTGGCGTTCGGCATCGGCACCTCGCAGGTCGAGCACGTCCTGGCCACGCAGACCCTGCCGATGGCCCGCCCGAAGACCATGGCCATCACGGTCGACGGCGATCTGCCCGAGGGCGTCACGGCCAAGGACCTGATCCTGGCGATCATCGCCAAGATCGGTACGGGCGGCGGCCAGGGCTACGTCCTGGAGTACCGCGGCTCCGCCGTCGAGCAGCTCTCGATGGAAGCCCGCATGACCATCTGCAACATGTCCATCGAGGCCGGTGCCCGCGCGGGCATGATCGCCCCGGACGAGACCACGTTCGCGTACCTCGAGGGCCGTGAGCACGCCCCGAAGGGCGAGGACTGGGACGCCGCCGTCGCGTACTGGAAGACGCTGAAGTCGGACGACGACGCGGTCTTCGACGCCGAGGTCTTCATCAAGGCCGAGGAACTGTCGCCGTTCGTCACCTGGGGCACCAACCCCGGGCAGGGCGCGCCGCTTTCGGCCAACGTCCCCGACCCGGCTTCGTACGAAGACGCTTCGGAGCGCTACGCCGCCGAAAAGGCCCTGGAGTACATGGGGTTGGAAGCCGGTCAGGCGCTGCGCGACATCAAGGTCGACACCGTCTTCGTAGGCTCCTGCACCAACGGCCGCATGGAGGACCTGCGCGCCGTCGCCGAGATCCTCAAGGGCCGCAAAGTCGCCGACGGCGTACGGGCGCTGATCGTCCCGGGCTCGGCGCGCGTGGGCCTGCAGGCCGCCGCCGAGGGCCTGGACAAGGTCTTCAAGGAGGCCGGCGCCGAATGGCGGTACGCGGGCTGCTCGATGTGCCTGGGCATGAACCCGGACCAACTCGCTCCCGGCGAGCGCTCCGCGTCCACGTCCAACCGCAACTTCGAGGGCCGGCAGGGCAAGGGCGGCCGCACCCACCTGGTCTCGCCCCAGGTCGCCGCCGCCACCGCCGTCCTGGGCCATCTGGCCTCCCCGGCAGACCTCTCCGAGTCCTCCGCCGACCGTACGCCCGCTGGAGTCTGATCAGTCATGGAAGCATTCACCACCCACACCGGCCGGGCCGTCCCGCTGCGCCGCTCCAACGTCGACACCGACCAGATCATCCCTGCTCACTGGCTCAAGAAGGTGACGCGGGACGGATTCGAGGACGGGCTCTTCGAGGCCTGGCGCAAGGACTCCGAGTTCGTGCTCAACAAGCCCGAGCGCGAGGGTGCCACGGTGCTGGTCGCCGGTCCCGACTTCGGCACCGGTTCCTCCCGTGAGCACGCCGTCTGGGCCCTGCAGAACTACGGCTTCAAGACCGTCATCTCCTCCCGCTTCGCGGACATCTTCCGCGGCAACTCCCTCAAGAACGGCCTGCTCACGGTCGTTCTGGAGCAGAAGATCGTGGACGCGCTGTGGGAGCTCGTGGAGCGTGACCCGCAGGCCGAGATCACGGTGGACCTCGAGGCGCGGGAAGTTCGGGCCGAGGGCGTCACGGCCTCCTTCGAACTCGATGAGAACTCCCGCTGGCGGCTGCTCAACGGGCTCGACGACATCAGCATCACGCTGCAGAACGAGCCGGACATCGCCGCCTACGAGGCGAAGCGCCCCTCCTTCAAGCCGCGGACGCTCCAGGTCTGAGCGACACGAAGACGGTCCGATCGCGACCCGATCCCGACCTGATCCCGACCCCTCGCGGTCCGCTCGGAGTCAGATCCATCGCCGAGCAAGGCTTATTCAGGCCACATCAACAGGCCTCGTACCCCCAATCGTGCACCGGTTGGGGGTACTTCTGTGTCCGCCTCCCGAGCGACCCGACTGACCTGAACGGGTGGTCTTCGGAGGTTCTCAACTCCCTTGAATACCAAGGGTGTTCCTGGGGTACGCGTGCTCCGGCGGCGCTCTGAGCGGGCACGTCGCGGATGGGCTCAGGAAGCCCTCGTGGGGCGGGAGTTACCCCCTGCGGAGGCGACAACTCGCCCCAGATGGCACAATCTGTGCATGGAACACGACGGCCAACTCCAGATGTACTCGGCGGTCGCGAACCAACTCAAAGAAGCGCACTCCCGAGTGCGTGCACTGCAAGTCCCGGAGGGCGTACGGATGGCGCTGACCCGGAAGCTGCTGGCCATTACGGCCGCGGCCAAACACGATCTCGCCGCCGCGGCAAGGCGTCTGGAGCGATTCATGGCGGACCTCGACGAGTTTGACGAGGGCTCTCGCTCTGAAGAGGAACTCTGAGACTGCCCAGTTCGTTGCGGCACAAGGGTGATTAGCCCGTTTCGTGTTTGATTTGCGGTATATATCTGCCTAACGTGCGAAAAAGCCGGGTCGAAAACGATTCGCTCCGGCAATGTCTCCGAAGGGGAAGACGTGAACAAGGCGCAGCTCGTAGAAGCGATTGCCGACAAGGTCGGCGGCCGTCAGCAGGCCGCTGAGGCCGTCGACGCCGTACTCGACGCCATCGTCCGTTCCGTGGTCGCCGGCGACCGCGTCTCGGTCACCGGCTTCGGTTCGTTCGAGAAGGTCGACCGCCCGGCCCGTTACGCCCGCAACCCGCAGACGGGTGAGCGCGTGCGGGTCAAGAAGACCTCTGTGCCGCGCTTCCGTGCGGGCCAGGGCTTCAAGGACCTCGTCGCGGGTTCGAAGAAGCTCCCGAAGAACGATGTCGCGGTCAAGAAGGCGCCCAAGGGCAGCCTGACCGGCACCGCTTCGGCGACCGTCAAGAAGGCCGCGGCCAAGAAGACGACGGCCAAGAAGGCCGCCGCCAAGAAGGCCACGCCGGCGAAGAAGGCGACCACCGCCAAGAAGGCCACGGCGACCGCCAAGAAGGCGACCGCCAAGAAGGCGACGGCGACCGCCAAGAAGGCCACGGCGAAGAAGACCACGGCCAAGAAGGCGGCTCCGGCCAAGAAGGCGACCACCGCCAAGAAGGCCACGGCGAAGAAGACCGCGCCCGCGAAGAAGGCCACGGCCAAGAAGGCGCCCGCCAAGAAGTCGACTGCGCGCAAGACCACCGCCAAGAAGGCCACCGCTCGCAAGAAGTAAGACCTTTCACCAAGGTCGCCTTCTTGGGCGTACGCCACAAGGCTGCTCACGCGCCGGGCCGGGTTCCCCTCGGGGAGCCCGGCCCGCGGTGTGTGCGGGGGTACCTGTGGTGGGGGAGTTCAGAAGGTCTGCAGGGTCACGAGCGTGATCTGCCGTGCCTCGGCGGCGTCCGCCCCGTCTTTCGCGTCCCGGACCTCGATGCGCACCCGCTGGCCGGGGCGCAGCAGGCGCAGGCCGCCCGCGTCGAAGGCGGCGGCGTCGAACGGCATCGGGGTGCCGTCATCCAGAAGGACGCTGCCGGAACGGGTTTCGGGGTCGTACGTGTACGCGGTGGCCTGCATGCAGGCAGCGTACTCAGTCGGCGTACTCAGTCGGCGTACTCGGTCGACGGAATCGGTCGACGGAATCGGTCGACGTACTCGGCGGGCGTATCCGGTGGGCGCAGTCGGTCGACTCGCTCGGTCGGCTCGCTCGGTCGGCTCGCTCAGTCGACCAGGAGGAGTCCCGTCGTGGCGTCGGCCGTGTACGGGCCGACGCCCAGGGCGAGCGCGGTGCGCAGGTCGTCGCCGGTGTCCACGTCCTGGCGCACCGAGTCCACGCCGTCGCGGGGGAGTTCCACGGCGCCGGAGGCGCGATGCCGGGCGCGGGAGTCCGTGCCGAATGCGGGGAGCAATTCCGTGCCGGGGGCCGCGGACAAGAGTGTTGTGCCGATTCCGGCGGCATCGGGCAGAAATGCCCGGGGAAATGCGGCGGCCGATGCGAGAACGCGCGCCAATTCCCCGGGACGCAGGGCCGGCAGATCGGCGTTCAGGGCCGCCACGGGGGTCAGCGGGCGCAGGGAGCGCACGGTGGCCGCTCCGTGCGCGAGGGCGGCGTTGAGGCCCGCCCGGGGGGTGTCGGGGACGATCCGGGCGCCCAGCGCCGCCAGTTCGCGTCCGGCGCGGGCGTCGTCCGTGACGACCACCACATCGCGGACCGCCGCGCAGGCCGTCGCGACGGCCACGGTGTCCTGGGCGAACGCCAGGGCGAGACCGGGCCGCAGGGCGTCGCCTGCCGCGGGAGCGAGCCTGCTCTTGGCCCGCACCAGCGGTTTCAGCGGTATCACCAGGGTCCACTGCACGCCGCCCATTGTGACCTGTGCATGAGGTGGCGTCGGGCGGAAGGGGGAGGTGCGCGAAGCTCTTTGCAGGGGCGGTGGTGGGAGACGGGTGGGCGTACGGTGTTCTCGACAGACCGGTGGCCTGGGGCGACACTTGTTCGGCCCCGGCAGGTGCCACCTGTCAGGTCCTAGAGGAAGGTGTCCGAGTGTCCCGCCGCAGAATCGGCTTCTGGTACCGCTTCGCTGCGGTCCTGTGCAAACCGCCACTGGTGGTTCTGTTCAAGCGGGACTGGCGCGGAATGGAGAACATTCCTGCCGACGGCGGATTTATCACCGCGGTCAACCACAATTCGCATCTGGACCCGTTCCTGTACGCGCACTTTCAGTACAACACCGGACGGGTCCCGCGTTTCCTCGCCAAACACGGCCTCTTCAGGAAGGGGTTCGTGGGCGCCGCGATGCGCGGTACAGGGCAGATTCCCGTCTACCGCGAGTCCACGAACGCGCTGAGTGCGTTCCGTGCCGCGATCGACGCCGTGGAGCGCGGTGAGTGCGTCGCCTTCTATCCCGAAGGAACGCTCACGCGTGACCCCGAACTGTGGCCGATGACCGGTAAGACGGGTGTCGCCCGTGTGGCCCTGCAGACAAAGTGTCCGGTGATTCCGGTCGGGCAGTGGGGCGCCACCGACGCACTGCCGCCGTATGCCAAGAAGCCGGATTTCTTCCCGCGCAAGACGCATCACGTACTCGCCGGTGAACCGGTCGATCTCGCGGCGTACTACGACAAAGAAATCACTCCGGAACTCCTCAAGGAGGTGACCGAGGTCATCATGACCGCGATCACGGCCGAGGTGGCGGAACTGCGGGGCGAGACGGCCCCGCGGAAGCGGTACGACCCGCGTGAGGCGCGCATCGAGCAGCGCCGCAAGCTGCAGGACGGCAAGAGGGCGAAGTCGCAGGCGGGCAACGGGAGTTCGACGTCCGGCAGTACCACCGAGGAGAGCGCCAAGTGACGACCCGACCCGTGAAGGCCGCTGTGTTCGGGACCGGTTCGTGGGGCACGGCGTTCGGCATGGTGCTCGCGGACGCGGGCTGCGACGTCACGCTGTGGGGCCGCCGTGCCGAGCTCGCCGAAGCCGTCAACTCCACGCGTACGAACCCGGATTACCTGCCCGGCGTGGAGCTCCCGGCCGGTCTGCGCGCCACGACCGACGCCGCCGAGGCCGCCGCGGACGCCGACTTCACGGTGCTCGCCGTGCCGTCGCAGACGCTGCGCGCCAACCTCGCCGACTGGACGCCGCTGCTCGCTCCCGACACGGTTCTCGTCTCCCTGATGAAGGGCGTCGAGCTCGGTTCGGCGATGCGGATGAGCGAGGTCATCGAGGACGTCACGAAGGTCGGCGAGAACCGCATCGCGGTCGTCACCGGACCCAACCTCGCGCGCGAGATCGCCGCGCGGCAGCCGGCCGCCGCGGTCGTCGCCTGCCGCGACGAGACAGTGGCCCGCCGGCTCCAAGTCGCCTGCCACACCCCGTACTTCAGGCCGTACACGGAGATCGACGTGGTCGGCTGCGAACTCGGCGGCGCGGTCAAGAACGTCATCGGGCTCGCCGTCGGCATCGCCGACGGCATGGGGCTCGGCGACAACACGAAGGGCTCGCTCATCACGCGCGGGCTCGCGGAGACGATGCGCCTCGGACTCGCCATGGGCGCGGACCCGCTGACCTTCTCCGGGCTCGCCGGGCTCGGCGACCTGGTGGCCACCTGCTCCTCGCCGCTGTCCCGCAACCACACCTTCGGCACGAACCTCGGCAAGGGCATGACCCTCGAGGAGACCATCGCGGTCACCAAGCAGACCGCCGAGGGCGTCAAGTCCTGCGAGTCCGTGCTGGAACTGGCGCGCCGCCACGGAGTCGACATGCCGATCACGGAGACCGTCGTCGCGATCGTCCACGAGGGCAAGCCGCCGGTCGTCGCCGTGAAGGAGCTCATGTCGCGCTCCGCCAAGGCCGAGCGACGCTGAGCGACGGCCGCGGGACCGCCCGGGGGACGACGGCACGACCGGTGCTCTGCGGGCACTGACTCTCGTACTACCAGCAGGTACGCTCAACGCGATATGAGCAGCGAGAACCTTCCCCAGAGCCCTGCGTCCGCCGCGTCGTCGGACGCGTCATCGGCCTCGTCGGATGCTTCGTCGAACGGGCAGAAGCCGCGTGTGGCCGTCGTCTTCGGCGGCCGCAGCTCCGAGCACGGTGTCTCCGTCGTCACGGCCGGCGCCGTGCTGCGCGCCATCGACCGCTCCAAGTACGACGTGCTGCCCATCGGCATCACGCGCGAGGGGCGTTGGGCGCTGACGTCGGACGACCCCGAGCGGATGGCGATCACGGACCGGCAGGTGCCCGACGTCGACGATCTCGCCGAGTCGTCCGAGGGCGGCGTGGTGCTCCCGGTCGACCCGTCGTCGCGCGAGGTCGTCTACACCGAGCCGGGCTCCGTGCCCAAGGCGCTCGGCGACGTGGACGTCGTCTTCCCGGTGCTGCACGGCCCGTACGGCGAGGACGGCACGATCCAGGGTCTCCTGGACCTGTCCGGGACCCCGTACGTCGGCTGCGGTGTGCTCTCCTCGGCCGTCGGCCAGGACAAGGAGTACATGAAGCGGATCTTCACGTCCTTCGGACTGAAGGTCGGGCCTTACGTGGTGGTCCGCCCCCGGGAGTGGGAGCGGGACCAGGACGGCGCGCGGCGGCGGATCGCCGACTTCGTGGGCGAGCACGGCTGGCCGCTGTTCGTGAAGCCCGCGCGTGCCGGTTCGTCGTTCGGCATCACCAAGGTCGAGTCCTTCGACGGGCTCGACGAGGCGATGGAGACGGCGCGCGCCCACGACCCGAAGGTCATCATCGAGGCGGGCATCGTCGGGCGCGAGATCGAGTGCGGCGTGCTCGAGTTCGAGGACGGGCCGCGCGCGTCGGTCCCGGCCGAGATCCCGCCGGTGCAGGCGCACGACTTCTACGACTTCGAGGCCAAGTACATCGACTCCGCGGCCGGGATCGTGCCCGCGCCGCTGACCGACGAGGAGACCGCCGAGGTGCGGCGGCTGGCCGTCGAGGCGTTCGAGGCGGTGTCCTGCGAGGGGATCGTGCGCGCGGACTTCTTCCTCACGGAGGACGGGGAGTTCGTGATCAACGAGATCAACACGCTGCCCGGCTTCACGCCGATCTCGATGTACCCGCGGATGTGGCAGGAGAGCGGCGTCAGCTACCCGGAGCTGGTGGACCGGCTGCTGCAGGCGGCGCTGCGACGGTCCACGGGCCTGCGGTAGCACCTCCGGCCCGAGGGCCAGGGTCCGGTGCGGGCCGCCTCGGAGAGGTTCTAGTCGGCGATCCCCTTGGGGATCGCCTTCTTGATGGGCCCGGCCAGGTCGACCAGGGGGCCCGCGCCGACCTGGGAGACCAGGTCCTTGGGGATCGTCACCTCCACGTAGGCGCGGCGGCTTCCCGTCGTCATCTGCTGTGTGCCGTCGCCGAGTTCGTCGACGATCCACTCCACGTTGTCGACGGTCGCGGGATTGCTGCTCGCCTTCGCCGCCGCGTCGGGCCACGGCACACCGCAGCGCAGTATGATCGCGGGGCTTCCCCACGCCGCGGTGAGCTCGGAACTCGGCTCGGGATCGTTGCGCTCCAGTCCGTCGACCTTCCGCGGCAGCACCTTGTCCAGGTCCCGGCACAACTTCGTGACCGACGCCTCCGGTGTGGGAACCGTCGCCTCGGGCGCGTCGTCCGTGGAAGAGCAACCCGCGGCGGCGATCAGCAAAGACAGTGCGGGCAACCCGATGACGAGTCGGCCGAGACGGTGCCGGTGACGGAAAGAGTTCACCGGCACAGGGTAGACGGGGGCTACAGGTGGACGACCGGGCAGGTCAGGGTGCGCGTGATGCCATCCACTTGCTGGACCTTGGCGACCACCATGCGACCCAGTTCGTCGACGGTGTCTGCCTGTGCACGCACGATCACGTCATAGGGACCGGTGACATCCTCGGCCTGTATGACACCTGGAATCTTCCCGATCAGCTCGGCGACTGTCGACGCCTTGCCTACTTCGGTCTGGATCAGGATGTACGCCTGTACCACGGAACCTCCAGGGCGGCCACGAGGATCATGTGGGGGAGAAGGGACGCCACGGTATCGCGTCGCCGCTCGTCGCGGGGAGACCCGGGGTGGCTGTGGCGCACTCGCCGGGCACGGGCCCGGGGCGCGAGGCGTCACAGCGGATCGTCGGGGCGGTTCCACGAGGGAAGCGAAGGGAAGCGGAGGGCGTGCTCGTGCGAGGGTCTGAGGGCGTGACCGTGGATGCGACTGCGGGCGCCGTCGTCGGTGGTGCCGTGGGTACGCCCGCGGGCAAGCCCGTGACAGAAACGGTACCCAGGAGGAGGACGGTCCGCGACCGCGCGTGGACGCGGACAGTGAGGGGCCGCGTCCAGGAGCCGGGCGCGCGGACGGCGGCAGGGGCGATCCTTGAGGGCGTTGAGGGCACGGGGGACGTAGGGATGGTCCGCGATCGGGAACCGGTCGGTACAGAAAGGGCAGTACGCGCATGAAGGGCACCGTCGGCGAACTGGGGGAGTTCGGCCTCATCAGAGAGCTGACCTCCCGGCTCACCACCACCCCGGCCGTACGGATCGGCCCCGGCGACGACGCCGCCGTGGTCGCGGCGCCGGACCGCAGGGTCGTCGCCAGCACGGACGTCCTGCTGGAGAACCGGCACTTCAGGCGCGACTGGTCCACGGCGTACGACGTCGGCCGCAAGGCCGCCGCGCAGAACCTGGCCGATATCGCCGCCATGGGCGCCGTCCCCACCGCGCTGCTGCTCGGCCTCGTGGTCCCCGCCGAACTGCCCGCATCCTGGCCCTCCGAGCTGATGGACGGGCTGCGCGACGAGTGCCAGGTCGCCGGCGCCGCCGTGGTCGGGGGCGATGTGGTGCGCGGTGACACGATCACCATCGCCATCACCGCCCTCGGCGATCTGCGCAACCACGACCCGGTGACCCGCGCCGGCGCGCAACCCGGAGACGTCGTCGCCGTCACGGGCTGGCTCGGCTGGTCCGCGGCCGGGTACGCCGTGCTCTCCCGGGGGTTCCGCTCGCCGCGCGCTTTCGTGGAGGCCCACCGCAGGCCCGAGCCCCCGTACGACGCGGGCCCCGCGGCGGCAGGACTCGGCGCCACCGCCATGTGTGACGTGAGCGACGGACTCATCGCCGACCTCGGCCACATCGCCGAGGCCAGCAAGGTCCGCATCGACATCAAGTCCGGGAAGGTGGACGTGCCTTCGCAGATGAACGACATCGGCCAGGCCGTCGGCGTCGACCCGCTGCAGTGGGTGCTGAGCGGGGGAGAGGACCACGCGATCGTGGCCACCTTCCCGGCGGACGTGAAGCTGCCGGCCCGCTGGAAGGTGATCGGCGAGGTGCTCAACCCGTCGGCACTGCCCCAGGTCACCGTCGACGGAGCGTCGTGGACGAGCAAGGGCGGCTGGGACCACTTCGGGGACGGATCCTCCGACGGCTTCGGTGGGGAGATCGAGTCGTGAGCGCCGCTGTTTCCCGCCCCGTCCGGGTGCTGACCGTCGCCGGGTCCGACTCCGGGGGCGGTGCGGGGATCCAGGCCGACCTGAAGACCATGCTGGCCCTCGGCACCCACGGCATGAGCGTCATCACGGCCGTAACCGCCCAGAACTCCCTTGGGGTGCAAGGAGCTTGGGAACTCCCGGTGGAGTCGGTGCGCGCGCAGTACCGCAGCGTCGTCGACGACATCGGCGTACAGGCGGTCAAGACGGGGATGCTCGCTTCGCCCGAACTCGTCGAATGCGTCGCCGAGTTGCTCGCCGGGACCGACGCCCCGGTCGTGGTCGACCCGGTCGGAGTGTCCAAGCACGGCGACGCGCTGCTCGCCACCTCGGCCCTGGACGCCGTCCGCACGAAACTGCTGCCGACCGCCACCGTGGCCACCCCGAACCTCGACGAGGTCGCTCAACTCACCGGCGTCCAGGTCGAGTCGGAGGCGGGGATGCGCCGGGCCGCTGCGGCCATGCTCGCGTTCGGGCCGCGCTGGGTCGTCATCAAGGGCGGACACCTGGGGTCCGGGAGCGGTGCGGGGTGCTCCGGCAGTGGGGATGCGCTCTCCGGTGGCGGCCATGGGGCCGTCGACAGTGGTCATGGATCCTCCGGTGGTTCAGGGGCCGGTTCTGCGGAGGCCGTGGATCTGCTCACGGACGGGTCCGAGGAGCACTGGCTGCGTGCTCCGCGCTTCGACAACCGCCACACGCACGGCACGGGCTGCACCCTCGCCTCCGCGATCGCCGCCCAGCTGGCGAAGGGGCAGTCGGTGCCCGAGGCCGTGCGCTCGGCCAAGGAGTACGTGACCGGGGCGATCGCCGCCGGGTTCGCCCTGGGCGGCGGCATCGGCCCGGTGGATCACGGCTGGCGGTTCAGGCCGGCGGAGGGCGCCGATTCCCCGGCCAGGCCGTAGGCCTTCAGCTCCAGATTGCTCGCCGCCTTCTCGGTGAGGCGCTTGAAGAACCCCGCCAGGAAGCGCGAGCTGAGCATCCGGTAGGCCCGGTCGCGGCTGCGGATCTTCTTCTCGGTCGGCGGGGCGAAGAACGACCCCGCGTTCCCGGATATCTTCTGGCAGCCCTTCGCGTACTTCGTGATCTCCGCCTCGAAGGCGGCGAACGCGGTGCGGTGGTCACCCCGGGCCGCCGCCAGCTCGCCCGCCAGGACGTACGCCGACACCAGCGCGGTGCCCGTGCCTATGCCGCCCATGGTCGCGCCGTACCCCGCGTCGCCGAGCAGGACCACGCGGCCCTTGGAGAGCCGGTCCACGTGGATCTGGGCGATCGCGTCGAAGTACAGGTCGTCGGCGTCGTCGAGCGCGGCGAGCATCTGCTCCACGTGCGGCCAGTCCATGCCGCGCAGCTTGTCGGCGACGATCTTCTTCTGCTGTGCGGTGTCCTTGCGGTCGTACGTGAGCTGCTCCGACTCGAAGACGATGCCCGCGCCGGCCCGGTCGGGGTCGCCGTCGTAGTTGCTGATCATCGCGGTGCGGCCGGGCTCGGTGTACAGGCGTGCTGTCCGGTCCAGGCCCAGATGGTTGGGCATGTCGAACCCGGCGACGTAGTAGCCGAAGAAGCGCAGGTACTGCGACTCGTCGCCGAAGACGAGGCCGCGGGTGTGCGAGTGCAGGCCGTCCGCGCCGACGACGAGGTCGAACGTGCGGGGTGCGCCGTGGTCGAAGGTGACGTCGACACCCGTGGCGGTCTCGGTGAGCGAGGTGATCGAGTTGCCGAAGACGTACTGCACCGTGTCCTTGGTGCGCTCGTACAGAAGCTGGGAGAGGTCGCCGCGGAAGACCTCGACGTCGCCGCTCATCAGATACGCGGGCAGGTCCACGCGGTCGGTGTCGTCCGCGTTCACGATGGTCTGGCGGCCCATGTCCGTCTGGATCCTGTGCAGGTCGTCCCAGATGCCCATGCGGGTCAGGACGGTGCGGTGGACATGGCCGCGGAAGTCCACCGCGAACCCGCCCTCGCGCAGGGCCGGGGCCTTCTCGACGACCGTGACGCGGGCGCCCTGGCGGGAGAGCCAGAAGGCGATCGCGGGTCCGGCGATGCTGGCTCCGGCGACCAGGACATCGAGGTGGGCGAGGGTGTCGGCCGGGGTGGGCTCGGGGCTGGTGGCGGTGGCGGTGGCGGTTGTGGGTGAGGTGCCGAGGCCGGTCGTGGGCTGGTGGTCGGTGGCCTCGGCCGACAGCGGGGCGGTGGTGTCTGTCGGCAGCGGGCCGGTGGCCGTGGTGCTCGGCCCGGCTGTGCGGCCGCCGGTGGTGTTCGTCTCGGCTGCGTGGGCGTCGGTCGTGTGCGTCTGCTTCGTCATGGCAGTGAGCTTGCGGCCGGGCGCTTACCGATCGCTGACCACCTGCTGACCACGGCTTACCGGGCGCTGACCGCGATGCGCCGACGGCCTACCGTGCCGGTGCGGGCCGTGTGCCGCCGTGGCATCACGGCTCCCTGACAGCGGTTTCGCGCAGGCGCCCGCCCAGTTCGAAGGCCTTCTTGAACACCTCGGGTGCCAGCATCCGGCGGATCCGCACCTCGAGCGGTGTCACGTCCGGGTCGTCGACGATCAGCCGGCCGCGCAGGGCCGCCGCGGCACCGAGGAGCGTGGCGGCCTGCTCGGGACCTTCCGCCCGGGACGCCAACGCCTCGGCGATCACCGCGAGTTCGATTCCCTGTGCCGTGCCGTCGATCGACAGGGTGCGGGCCTGCCGGAACCAGTCGTCGGCCTCCTCCACGCGGCCCTCGGCGAGGGCGATGCGGCCCAGACCGAGGAAGACGTGCACCGTCTGGCCCACGCTGTACCAGGACCGCGCGTTCGTCTCCAGCGCCGTCTCGTAGTGCTCCCGTGCCCGGACCCGGTCACCTGCCAGACGGGCCGCGTCGCCCATGCCCCAGTGGGCACCCGCCACCTTCTCGGGCGCGCCCGCGGCCCGCGCGAGCTCGCCGGCCCGCGCGAAGTCGGCGGCAGCCTCCTCGTACCGAGCGCCGCGCAGCAGGACGGTGCCGCGTCGGCACAGCAGGTCGGCCGTCTCCTCCGGCGCCCCCAGCTCCCCAGCGTGGACGAGCGCTTCGTCGATCAGCTCCAGCGCGCGCACGCGCTCACCGCGCCAGTCCGCGAACATCCCGAGCTGGTCCAGGGAGTTGGCCATGCCCCAACGGTCACCGGTCTCCCGGAAACCCCGCAGGGCCTGCGCGAACAGTGCTTCGGACGCGGCGGGGCGCCCCGCGAACTGCTCCTGGAAGCCGAGTCCGATGCCGAGCAGCGCCCGGCCCCACGGATCGTCCCCGACCTGGGCGCGCACCCGCTCGTCCTGCGACCGCTCAGGACCGACCGCGAGGGTCCACAGGATGACCGTGAACGGCAGTCTCAACTGTCGGTCGATCGTGGCCAGTACGCGGTCCGCGCGCGCGAGCCGTGCCTCGTCGTCGTGCCCCGCCAAGGACATCACGGAGTTGAGCCCGCACAGCGCGTACTCCTCCTCCAGGCCGCGCGGCGGCTCGGGACCCACCGCGTCGACCAGCTCGCGGGCCAGCGCCACCCGCTCGCCGGCCAGGCCGTGCAACCGCCAGAACCACGACAGGGCCGCCATGAGACGCAGCCCGTCATGAGGAGCCGCGTGGACGAAGTGGCGCAGGGCCGCGTCCAGATTGCCCTGCTCGCTGGACAGGCGTGCCAACCAGGGGAGTTGGTCCTGTCCGCGCAGCAGGGGCTCGGCTTCTTCGGCGAGCCCTAGGAAGTACGCGGCGTGCGCGTCCCGCAGTCGCGCGAGGACATCGTCCGTGAGCTGCTCGGCGCAGAAGGCGCGGATCGTCTCCAGCATCCGATAGCGGCCCTCGGACGCCTCCAGGAACGACTTCTCGGCGAGTGAGGCGAGGAGGTCCTCCGGGTAGGGGATGCCGCAGACCCGCTCCACGGCGTCCAGCGTCGCGCCCCCGGCCAGGCCGCTGCTCGTGAACACCGTCAGCCGGCACGCCAGGTCCCGCTCCTCCTCGTCGAGCAGTCCCCAGCTCCATTCCACGACGGCCCGCAGAGTGCGGTGCCGCGGCGCCTTCGTGCGGTCCCCGCGGGACAGGACCCGGAACCGGTCACCGAGCCGCTCCGCCAGTTCCTCCACCGTGAGCGTGCGCAGTCGGGCCGCGGCCAGCTCGATCGCGAGGGGCAACCCGTCCAAGGCGGCGCAGATGTCGTCGATCGCGGCCACGCGCGCGTGCTCCTGCGCCGCGAACTCCGGGCGCACCGCTGCCGCCCGGTCCCGGAACAACTGGGCCGCGGGTCCCGCCGCGAGCGGTGGCACCGGGCACAGCACCTCGCCGGTGATGCCGAGCCCCTCCCGGCTCGTCGCGAGAATCCGCAGCTCCGGGCAGGTACCGAGCAGAAGGCCCGCCACCTTGGCCGCGTCCTCGACCACGTGCTCACAGTTGTCGAGCACGAGCAGCAGTTCGCGGCCCTCCAGCGCGGCCACGAGACGGTCCGTGGCGTCCTCACCCTGTGGGCCGCGCAGCCCTTCACGCACACCGAGCGCGGTGAGGACCGTGTAGGGGATCCGCGCCCCCTCGGCGAGGGGTGCCAACTCCACGTAACAGACGTCCTCGCGCGAACGGGCCGCTTCGACGGCGAGCCGGGTCTTGCCGGCACCGCCCGGCCCGGTCAGCGTCACCAGCCGTGCCCCGGCGAGGAGCTCGTCGATCCTGCCCAGCTCGTCGGCCCGCCCCACGAACCGGGTCAGCTGCGCGGGCACCCCGCGCTGCCGCTCGGGCCGCTGCCCCTGCAGCAGCTCCAGGTGCAGTGCCGACAGTTCCGCGGACGGGTCGGCGCCCAGCTCGTCGGCCAGCGTGCGCCGTGCCTCCTCGTAGACCTGCAGTGCCTCCGCGGAGCGGCCCGCCCTGTGCAGCGTGCGCATCAACAGGCCGTACAGACGCTCGCTGAGCGGATGCCGCGCCAGCAGCTCCCGCACCTCGGCGACCAGGTCGGCGCCTTCGCCCAGTGTGAGGTCCGCCTCGATCCGGTCCTGCACGGCGCCGAGCCGCACCTCGTCCAGGCGCGGCAGGTCGGCGGGGGCCGGGCCGCGCCACAGGTCCAGGCCCTCGCGCAGCAGAGCCGCCGCACGTGCGGGGTCCCCCGTGGTCAGCGCCTGCCTGCCCTCACGCGCGAGGCGCTCGAAGCGGTGCAGGTCCACCGAGTCCGGGTCCACGACCAGGCGGTATCCGGCGGGACCCGCCTCGATCTCCAGGGCCAGGCGCTTGCGCAGCCGTGACATCTGAGACTGCAGCGCGTTCGTCGCCCCGGCCGGTGGATCCTCGCCGTACAGGCCGTCGATCAGGCGCTCCGCCGAGACGGTCCGGCCCGCGTCCAGGAGCAGCAGGGTCAGCAGGGCGCGCGGCCGTGGCCCCCCGGGGTCCAGGGGGCTGTCGTCAGGGGCCCGCACGTCGAGAGGGCCGAGGATGCCGAACCGCATGCGCAGAGTCTGGCAGCAGCCACTGACAGTCGTGAGTCGGTCCGTGGATCTTGCACGGGACCGCGCATCCCGAGCGAGGAGGCATCCCGACCGGGAAAACGAAGAAGCCGGTCCCCGAGGGGACCGGCTTCTTCAAGCAACCAGCGAGGTGGCCGCGCTACGCGTTACGTCAGCGCGAGACCTTGCCGGCCTTGATGCACGAGGTGCAGACGTTGAGCCGCTTCGGCGTCCGACCGACCACGGCACGCACACGCTGGATGTTGGGGTTCCAGCGACGAGACGTACGGCGGTGCGAGTGCGAAATGTTGTTGCCGAAGCCCGGCCCCTTGCCGCAGACGTCGCAGTTGGCAGCCACGGGTCACTCCAAAGACTTCAGATGCACTTACGGTTAATCCCGGCATGCCGGGATCGAGATCGAAAGGGATCTGAGTGGCGGTGCCAGGGGGATGGCCCGATGGATATCGGGCAACCGGAGCAGCATACAACGGCTGCTTCGGTACAACGAAACTACCATGGTTGGCCGGACCGCTGTCCCGGGCCCTTGGTCCCGGGCCTCCGACCAGGCCCTCTTCCCGGACGGCGCTGAGGCGGGGTCTACTCTGCGTGCCAGTCCGCTGCTCAAAGGAGGCGCAGGTGCCGCAGGTGCGACACGTAGACGTGGCCGCGGTGCGCGCCTGGTGCTCACTCGCCCTGGAGGCGCTCGGCCGGGAGCGCGCGGAGATCGACGCGATCAACGTGTATCCCGTGGCGGACGGGGACACCGGCACCAACCTGTACCTGACGGTGGAGTCCGCCCATCAGGCCGTCGAGGCCGTCTTCGCCGGGCTCGAGCCCGCCGTGCCCGCGCTGCCCGATGTGATGCGCGCCATGGCGCACGGAGCCCTCATCGGCGCCCGCGGGAACTCGGGGACGATCCTCGCCCAGCTCCTCCGAGGCATGGCCCAGGTGCTCGCCGACGGGCACGCCAGTGACGCGGATCACGACGGTTTCGTCGACGCGCAGTCGCTGCGGCTCGCCCTGAGCAGGGCCGCCGAGTCCGCACGTGAGGCGGTCGCCCACCCCGTCGAGGGCACTGTCCTCACGGTCGCGACGGCGGCCGCGGACGCCGCATCCGGAGTCGACGGCGACTGCGGGTCCGTGGCGCGGGCCGCCTATGAAGGAGCGTGCGCGGCGCTCGACGCGACACCGGGGCAGCTCGCGGTCCTCGGCAGCGCCGGGGTCGTGGACGCCGGCGGGCGAGGTCTCGTCGCCGTTCTGGGCGCGCTGAGCCAAGCCGTCTCCGGGGACGCCGTGCCCGTACGCCGGGAGTCGGCAGGCGGGCACGCACGCGTGGACGCCGTTTCCGCCGACGCGGCTCTGGGATGCCCCGATGAGCACGGGGCCGCGGGGCCCGCCTTCGAAGTCATCTATCTCCTGGAAGCCGACGACGCGGCCGTGGCCCGGCTGCGGACCCGGCTCGATGCCCTGGGCGACTCCCTGGTCGTCGTCGGCGGCGACGGGCTGTGGAACGTCCACGTGCACGTCGACGACGCGGGCGCGGCCGTGGAGGCGGGCGTCGAGGCCGGGCGGCCGTACCGCATCCGCATCACGCACTTCGGGCTCGGTGACGTACATGCCGGCCGCGCCTTCGCGCCGCCCCGTGAGCGCGCGCAGCGAGCCGTGGTGGCGGTCGTGCCGGGTGACGGGCTCGCGGGCCTGTACGCGGAGGCGGGGGCGACGACCGTGCCCGACCGGCCCGGTGAGCCGCCCGCCAGCGGCGAGCTCGTCGACGCGATCAGGCGCGCGCACGCACGCGAGGTGGTGCTGTTGCCGAACGACGCCGAACTGCGGCACACCGCGGCCGCCGCGGCCGAGCAGGCCCGTTCCGAGGGCGTACGGGTCGCGCTGATCCCCACCCGGTCAGCGGTCCAGGGCCTCGCCGCGCTCGCCGTGCACGAGCCCGACCGGCGCTTCGACGAGGACGTCGTCGCGATGACCTCGGCCGCTGGCGCCACCCGCTACGCCGAACTGGCCGTCGCCGAGCGGCAGTCGTGGACCATGGCCGGCATCTGCCAGGCCGGTGACGTCCTCGGACTCATCGACGGCGACGTGGCCGTCATCGGCAGCGCGGTTCCGACGACCGCCCGTACGGTGCTCGACCGGATGCTCGCGGCGGGCGGGGAACTCGTCACGCTCGTCCTCGGCGACGACGTGCCCGACGAGCTCGCGGACGGGCTCGAGCGGCACGTCCGCGAGGCTCATCTGGCCGTGGACACCGTGGTGTACCGGGGTGGGCGGCAGTCGGCGTTGTTGCTGATCGGGGTCGAGTAGGCGGCAGAGCGGAGGGGCCTGGGCTCAGCAGGGCGGGCCAGGGCTGTGACGCCGCGACTGACCAGCGGTTTTCAGGGCATCCGACCTGCGGTTTCCGGGGACCTGCTCAGGATTGTCAGTGGGGTGGTGTGCAATGGATCTCGTGCCCGCGCTCGAAGAACCGCTGAAGAAAGTGCTCGGTCCCCCCACCGCGAAGGTGATGGCCGAGCACCTGGACCTGCACACCGTCGGTGACCTGCTCCACCACTATCCGCGCAGATACGCGGAGCGGGGCGAGCTCACGCGCCTCGCGGAGCTGCCGCTGGACGAGCACGTCACGGTCGTCGCCCAGGTGGCGACCGCCCGCGTGCTGAAGTTCAACAACGGCAGGGGGCAGCGCCTCGAAGTCACCATCACCGACGGCAGCGGCCAGATCCAGCTCGTCTTCTTCGGCAAGGGCATCCACAAGCCGCACAAGGACCTGCTGCCGGGCACGCGTGCGATGTTCGCCGGCAAGGTCTCGGTGTTCAACCGGAAGATGCAACTGGCTCACCCCGCCTATCAGTTGCTGCACGCCGACTCCACCGAGGACGCCGCCGCGGCCGTCGGCGCCTGGGCCGGAGCGCTCCTGCCGATCTACCCGGCCACCGCCAAGCTGGAGTCCTGGAAGATCTCCACCTCCGTCGACGTGGTGCTGCCCAGTGCCCAGGAGGCCGTCGACCCGCTGCCCGAGTCGCTGCGCGAGGGGCGCGGCCTGGTCCCGCTCCCCGAGGCGCTGCTCAAGATCCACCGGCCGCACACGAAGGCGGACATCGAGGACGCCCGGGCCCGCCTGAAGTGGGACGAGGCGTTCGTCCTCCAAGTCGCCCTCGCCAGGCGCCGGTTCGCGGACACCCAGCTGACCGCCGTCGCGCGCGTGCCGAAGCCCGACGGCATTCTCACGGCCTTCGACGCGAAGCTGCCGTTCACCCTCACCGACGGCCAGCAGAAGGTCTCCAAGGAGATCTTCGACGACCTGGCCACCGAGCATCCGATGCACCGGCTGCTCCAGGGCGAGGTCGGTTCCGGCAAGACGATGGTCGCTCTGCGCGCCATGCTCGCCGTCGTCGACGCGGGCGGTCAGGCCGCCATGCTCGCGCCCACCGAGGTCCTCGCCCAGCAGCACCACCGCTCGATCACCGAGATGATGGGCGAGCTGGCCGAGGGCGGCATGCTCGGCGGCTCCGAGCACTCCACCAAGGTGGTGCTGCTCACCGGCTCCATGGGCACCGCCGCGCGCAAGAAGGCACTGCTCGACCTCGTCACCGGGGAGGCCGGCCTCGTCATCGGCACGCACGCGCTGATCGAGGACAAGGTGCAGTTCCACGACCTGGGCCTGGTCGTCGTCGATGAGCAGCACCGGTTCGGTGTCGAGCAGCGCGACGCCCTGCGCTCCAAGGGCAAGCAGCCTCCGCACCTGCTGGTCATGACCGCGACGCCGATCCCGCGCACGGTCGCCATGACGGTCTTCGGCGACCTGGAGACATCGGTGCTCGACCAGCTTCCGGCCGGTCGCTCGCCGATCGCCAGCCATGTCGTGCCCGCCGCCGACAAACCCCACTTCCTGGCCCGCGCCTGGGAGCGCGTAAGAGAAGAGGTGGGCAATGGCCATCAGGCGTACGTCGTCTGCCCGCGCATCGGTGACGACGAGGACGAGAAACCCAAGAAGAAGAAGTCCGCGGAGGACGAGGCCGAGAAGCGTCCGCCGCTCGCCGTCCTGGACATCGCGGAGGAGCTGGCGCGCGGGCCGCTCCAGGGTCTCAAGGTCGAAATCCTGCACGGGCGGATGCATCCGGACGACAAGGACGCGGTGATGCGGCGCTTCGCCGCGGGCGAGACCGATGTCCTGGTCGCGACGACCGTCATCGAGGTCGGGGTGAACGTGCCGAACGCCACAGCGATGGTGATCATGGACGCCGACCGGTTCGGCGTCTCCCAGCTCCACCAGCTGCGCGGCCGCGTCGGTCGTGGCTCGGCGGCGGGGCTGTGCCTCCTGGTGAGCGAGATGCCCGAGGCGAGCCCCGCGCGTGCCCGGCTCGGCGCCGTCGCCTCCACGCTCGACGGGTTCGAGCTGTCCCGGATCGACCTGGAGCAGCGTAGGGAGGGCGATGTCCTGGGGCAGGCGCAGTCCGGAGTGCGGTCGTCGCTGCGGATGCTCACCGTCATCGAGGACGAGGAGATCATCGCCGAGGCGCGGGAGGAGGCGACCAGGGTGGTCGCCGCCGATCCGGAGCTCGAGCGGTTGCCGGGGTTGCGCACGGCCCTGGACGCGCTGCTGGACGCGGAGCGGGAGCAGTACCTCGACAAGGGGTGACCCCTCGTCGACCGCTCGCCCCGCGCCGGGGTGCCGCCTTGCCACCCTGCCGCCCCGGCGGCGGATTGCCCGAGGCCCTGAAGGCTGGGGCGGAGCCGCCCGACAAGCGCCCCGCGCCGCCGCCCTGAGAGACTGGCCCCGACCGATCAGCACCACGACGACGGACAAGGACCGGGAACCGAGATGACCCGCGTGATCGCCGGGCGCGCCGGCGGACGCCGCCTGGCCGTGCCGCCGGGCAATGGCACCCGCCCCACCTCCGACCGGGCGCGCGAGGGCCTCTTCTCCACCTGGCAGGCCCTGCTCGGCACCCTGGACGGCACCCGAGTCGCCGACCTCTACGCGGGCTCGGGAGCCGTCGGCCTCGAGGCGCTCTCCCGCGGCTCGGCGCACGCTCTGCTCGTCGAGGCCGACGCCCGGGCCGCCCGCACGATCCGCGAGAACATCAAGGCCGTCGGCCTGCCGGGAGCAGAGGCACGTACCGGAAAAGCGGAACAAATCATCGCGGGCCCGCCTCCGGCCACCCCCTATGACCTGGTCTTTCTCGACCCCCCGTACGCGGTCTCGGACGACGATCTTCAGGAGATTCTGCTCACACTCCGTACCGAGGGCTGGCTCGCGGACGACGCGCTCGTCACCGTTGAACGCAGCACCAGAGGCGGCGAGTTCCACTGGCCGGACGGGTTCGAGGGACTGAGGTCCCGGCGCTACGGCGAGGGCACGTTTTGGTACGGTCGCGCCGCCTTGAACACCACCCTCACGTGCGACGACGCACGATGACCGGACCGGAGAGCGAGGGACTTCCCGTGCGCCGCGCAGTCTGTCCGGGGTCGTTCGACCCCATCACCAACGGACACCTCGACATCATCGCCCGAGCCTCCAAGCTGTACGACGTCGTGCACGTCGCGGTGATGATCAACCAGTCCAAGCAAGGACTGTTCACCGTCGACGAGCGGATCGAGCTGATCCGCGAAGTCACCGCCGAATTCGGCAACGTGGAGGTGGAGTCGTTCCACGGCCTCCTCGTCGACTTCTGCAAGCAGCGCGACATCCCCGCGATCGTGAAGGGCCTGCGCGCCGTCAGCGACTTCGACTACGAGCTGCAGATGGCCCAGATGAACAACGGCCTCTCGGGTGTGGAGACCCTCTTCGTCCCCACCAACCCCACCTACAGCTTCCTGTCCTCCTCGCTCGTCAAGGAGGTCGCGGCCTGGGGCGGTGACGTGTCGCACCTGGTCCCGCCGCTGGTGCACGAGGCGTTGACCGAGCGCCTGCCCAAGAAGTGACACCCACCCACCAGTTGGGCATACAGTCGTCCCGTCCGTCTCCAAACCCCCTGTCATCCCGGTGACAAGACGAGAGAGTGGCGAGCACACGGTGGACGTGCAGAAGAAGCTCGACGAGATCGTCGCCGCGGTCGGCAACGCCCGATCCATGCCCATGTCGGCCTCGTGCGTGGTCAACCGCGCCGACCTTCTCTCGATGCTCGAAGAGGTGCGCCAGGCGCTCCCCGGCTCCCTGGCCCAGGCCCAGGAGCTCATCGGCGGCCGCGAGCAGATGGTGGAGCAGGCCCGCGCCGAGGCCGATCGGATCATCGAGACCGCGCACGCCGAGCGCGGCTCCCTGATCTCCGACACCGAGATCGCCCGTCGTTCGCAGAACGAGGCGGACCGGATCCTCGCGGAGGCCCGCCAGGAGGCCGAGGAGGTGCGCGCCGAGGCCGACGACTACGTCGACTCGAAACTCGCCAACTTCGAGGTCGTCCTCACCAAGACCCTCGGCTCGGTCGGCCGCGGCCGCGAGAAGCTGCTCGGCACCGGTCCCGGCATCGACGAGCAGGGTTACGAGGACGAGGACGCTCCCGAGCGCAGCCACGATCCCGAGACGTTGCGCCGCGACGCCGACGCCTACGTGGACGTCAAGCTCGGCGCCTTCGAGGCGGTGCTCGCCAAGACCCTGGAGGCCGTCGGCAAGGGGCGCCAGAAGCTGCACGGCCGCATCGCCTCCGACGACCTGGGCGCGCTGCACACGGACGGCGAGGGCGGCGCCCAGGCGCACACCAGTGACGCCGACTACCTCGCGGGCCTCGCCGAGATCGGCAACCTCGACGGTGGGGCAGGCCAGGCCGCCGTCACCCAGGAGCCGCAGGCCCAGCAGGCCCCGCAGATCCCGGCCCAGCAGCCCGCGTACGCGCAGGAGATGCCGCAGCAGGATCCCTACGCGGCATACCAGCAACAGCCGTACGGTCAGCAGGACCCGTACGCGGCGTACCAGCAGCAGGATCCGTACGGGTACCAGCAGCAGGACCCCTACGCGGCCCAGCAGCAGGCCCAGTACCAGTACGGCTACCAGCAGGACCAGCAGGACCAGCAGCAGCCTCAGGACGCCGGTGCGCTGGACGAGACCAGCCTCTTCGACACCAGCATGATCAGCATGGATCAGGTGCGGGAGTACGAGCGGCAGTACGACCAGGGCCGCTGAGCCCTGCTGGTCCCGGCTGTTCGAGGGTGGCCGGGACCGGATTGGGCCGTGAGCGAAAGGTCCAGTATCCTGGCTCTTCGGTCGCGCGTACACGTGCCTTCCGAGCTGCCCGGAATATCGGAGCAGCAGCCCCGAGCTTCCTCATGAGCTTCGTAGAACGAAAGCAGGACCAGCCCTGAACACCCACCTCGACCACCGCAACCCCCTCGTGTTCGACACACACGAGCTGGGTCGGCGTCCTGGTGCCATGCAGCGGCTGTCCCGCACGATCGACGCTCCCAAGGACTTGGGCATCCAGGGAGTCATCGCGGTGCCGGAAGGCGCCCCGGTGGAGCTCGAGCTCCGTCTGGAGTCGGTCATGGAAGGGGTGCTTGTCACAGGCACCGCCCGTGCATCGGCCAAGGGGGAGTGCGTAAGGTGTCTGGAGCCGCTCGACCACGAGGTCGACGCGGACTTCCAGGAGATGTTCTCGTACCCTGACGCCGACGACCGGGGCCGCGTGAAAGCGGAGCCGGCCGACGACGCCGAGGAAGACGAGGACAGGCTCTATCTCGAGGACGGTCTGTTCGACCTCGAGCCTGTGCTGCGTGATGCGGTGGTGCTCGCACTGCCGATGCAGCCGGTGTGCCAGGAAGACTGCGAGGGTCTGTGCTCCGAGTGCGGAGTGCGGCTTTCGGACGAGCCTGGCCACCACCATGACGCCGTCGACATCCGTTGGGCGGCATTGCAGGGACTCGCTGGCACCATCCAGGACGGCGAGAAGGACGAGATGAGCGGCGCCGAAGCGGGCGTCGACGAGAAGCAGGAGAAGTAGCCGTGGCTGTTCCGAAGCGGAAGATGTCGCGCAGCAACACGCGCCACCGCCGGTCGCAGTGGAAGGCTGCGGTCCCCACCCTGGTTTCGTGTGAGCGTTGCCAGGAGCCCAAGCTGCAGCACATCGCGTGCCCCGCTTGTGGCACCTACAACAAGCGCCAGGTCCTCGAGGTCTGAGCGGCTGGTGAGAGGCACAGTGGCTAGCCAAAAATCGGCGGATGACGCCAAGAAAAAGGCGGACACCACAGCCTCGTCCCACACGCTTCTGGAAGGGCGGCTCGGGTACAAACTCGAGTCCGCCCTTCTGGTGCGTGCGCTGACGCATCGCTCGTACGCGTACGAGAACGGTGGCCTGCCGACCAATGAACGGCTCGAGTTCCTCGGGGACTCGGTGCTCGGTCTGGTCGTCACCGACACCCTCTACCGAACCCACCCCGACCTGCCCGAGGGCCAGCTGGCCAAGTTGCGGGCCGCGGTGGTCAATTCGCGTGCGCTTGCGGAGGTCAGTCGCGGGCTCGACCTGGGTTCCTTCATCCGGCTCGGCCGGGGCGAAGAGGGCACAGGCGGCCGGGACAAGGCGTCCATCCTCGCCGACACCCTTGAAGCGGTGATCGGCGCTGTCTATCTGGACCAAGGTCTGGATGCGGCGGGCGAGCTGGTGCACCGGCTCTTCGACCCGCTGATCGAGAAGTCCTCGAATCTGGGTGCCGGCCTGGACTGGAAGACCAGTCTCCAGGAGCTCACGGCGACCGAGGGGCTCGGCGTTCCCGAGTACCTGGTCTCCGAGACCGGTCCCGATCACGAGAAGACCTTCACTGCTGCCGCCCGCGTCGGAGGCGTCTCGTACGGCACCGGCACCGGCCGCAGCAAGAAGGAAGCGGAGCAGCAGGCCGCGGAGTCCGCCTGGCGGGCGATTCGCGCTGCCGCGGATGAGCGGGCCAAGGCCGCCGCGGCCGAGGGGGCGGGCGCCGACAGCGCCCCCGGGGCGTAGTTCTTCCGTTTCCTGGAGCGCCCGTCTTCACCGGTTTCCGCCGGTGGGGGCGGGCGTTTTTGTCGTTGTCGTCCGCGGGCCGGTGGGGCTTCTCGCGCCCACGCGGTGGAGCCGCAAATCGGTACAGCCCCGCGCCCCTTCGGGGCGCGATACTCTCGCCCCCAGCCAAAAAGATCTGGAGGAACCCGTGCCCGAGCTGCCCGAAGTCGAAGTGGTGCGGCGGGGGCTCGCGCGGTGGGTGGCGCGGCGGACCGTGGCCGAGGCCGAGGTGCTGCATCCGCGTGCCGTGCGGCGGCACATCGCGGGTGGGGACGACTTCGCCCACCGGCTCAAGGGGCAGCGGGTCGGTGAACCGAGCCGGCGCGGCAAGTACCTCTGGATCCCTCTCGACACCACGCACACGGCGGTCCTCGCGCATCTCGGCATGAGCGGTCAGCTGCTCGTGCAGCCGCACGACGCTCCCGACGAGAAGCATCTGCGCATCCGCGTGCGGTTCGACGACGACCTCGGTACCGAACTGCGCTTCGTGGACCAACGCACCTTCGGTGGGCTGTCGTTGCACGACACCACACCGGACGGTCTGCCGGACGTCATCGCGCACATCGCCCGCGATCCGCTCGACCCGCTCTTCGACGACGCCGCCTTCCACGACGCGCTGCGCCGCAAGCGCACCACCATCAAGCGCGCCCTGCTCGACCAGTCGCTCATCAGCGGTGTCGGCAACATCTATGCCGACGAGGCACTTTGGCGCGCGAGGCTGCACTACGAGCGTCCCACCGCCACGTTCACGCGCCCGCGCACGGCCGAACTCCTCGGCCACGTGAGGGATGTGATGAACGCGGCGCTCGCGGTCGGCGGGACCAGCTTCGATTCGCTCTACGTCAATGTGAACGGTGAGTCGGGGTATTTCGACCGGTCCCTCGACGCGTACGGACGCGAGGACGAACCCTGCCGACGGTGCGCCACCCCGATGCGGCGCCGCCCGTGGATGAACCGGTCCAGCTACTTCTGTCCGCGCTGTCAGCGGCCGCCGCGCGCGTCGTCGTAACGCTCGCGCGCCACCAGTACGTCGTCCATGCGGCCCTCCACGAAGTGGATGAGGGTCAGCAGGCGGTCGGCCACGTCCCGGCCCAGCGGGGTGAGCTCGTAGTCGACGCGCGGCGGGTTCGTGGGCTGGGCCTCGCGGTGCACCAGGCCGTCGCGCTCCAGCGCTTGCAGTGTCTGGGAGAGCATCTTCTCGCTGACGCCGTCGACCCGGCGCCGCAACTCGTTGAACCGGAACGAGCCCTCGTGCAGCGCCCCGAGCGTGAGTGCGCCCCAGCGGCCCGTCACGTGCTCCAGGGTGCCGCGCGACGGGCAGGCCTTGGCGAACACGTCGTAGGCGCTGTCGTCCGCGCTGTCCGTGACGTCGTCGGTGAGGGGCATGGGTTCAGCGTACTCCCGCACAGCGCATCCCGAAGGATTGCGCTAACCGGCAGTAAGCGTGCGGGCGGCGGGTCCGGGCCGGTCGGTCCTAGTAACCGAAGTCCTGGGTCCACCACGGGCCGCCGGAGCCGAAGTGCACCCCGACGCCGAGCGTCTTGAAGTCGCAGTTGAGGATGTTCGCCTTGTGGCCTTCGCTGTTCATCCAGGCGTCCATGACGGACTGGGCGTTGGCCTGACCGCGGGCGATGTTCTCGCCGCCCAGGTTCGTGATCCCGGCCTTCTTGGCGCGGTCCCACGGCGTCGCGCCGTCCGGGTCCGTGTGGTCGAAGAAGTTCCGCGCGGCCATGTCCTCGCTGAAGTCGCTCGCGAGCGAGGCCAGGCCGCTGTCCGCGGTCACGGGGGAGCAGCCGACCTTGGCGCGCTCCTGGTTGACGAGGGTGAGCACCTGCGCGGCGGCCGCGGCCTCGTCGGACGTCGTCGTGGCGGAGCCCGAGCCGGCGGCGGGTGCCTCGGTCTTGGCCGCGGCGGACTTGGAGGGGCTCGCGGTCTTCGTCTTCGTCTCGCTGCCGGAGTCCTTCTGGGACTGCTCGGTCCGCTCCGGCGTCTTCGAGGGCTTCGCGGACGGCTCGGCCGACGCGGACTTCGAGGGCGAGGCGGAAGGGGAGGCCGAACGGTCCTGGCCACGGCTGGCGGCGGACTCCGACGCGCGGTCCTCGACCGTGCCGTCCGTGCCGCCCTGTGCCTCGACGGTGGGGGAGTCGGCGGCCTGCACCTTGTTGCCGTTGTGGTCGCCGCCGAGCTTGAAGTTGTCGCCGCCCGGGATCAGCCCCGAGGCCACCGCGACCGCACCCATGGCCACGGCGGCGGAGGCGCCGAGCAGCCCGGTGCGCAGCGGGACGCCGTCACGCTTCTTTCGGCGGTGGGCGCGGCCGCGCTGCGGATCGCCGGAGACACCGCTCCCGCCGGCCGAGGATATGGAGCCGTACACGGCCGTCAGGGTCTCGTCCTGCGGGGAGTACGAGGGCACCGAGGACGCGGGGGACGCGGCGCCTGCCGACGCGTATGCGCCGTGCGCGGAATGTGAGGGGTACGAGGAGGTCTGCTCCCGGTACGCCCCCGCGTGATCAGCGCCGTACGCGTCGCCGTATTGTTCGGTGTACCCACCCGCGGAGCTGTGCTCCGGGGTCCCCGCGGCGCGGCCCGTGGCGGCGCGGCCGGCGGCGGAGCGTCGGTGGCGTCCCATGATCTTGGCCTTCCTCATCCTCGCGGTGGTCAATGTGACTCACCCGTACGGGTGAGGCTCATCGGTCCGCGACGGTACCCCAGAACGCAAGGGGACGAAGTGCTCCGAGAGCAATTGGCCGGTTAGCGTGCAGCCATGAATGAAGATGTGCGGCTGGTCGCGTGGGTGCGAGGACGCGTCCAACGTGTGGGTTTCCGCTGGTTCACGCGGGCGAGGGCCCTGGAGATCGGCGGCCTGAGTGGTTTTGCTCTCAATTTGGACGACGGTCGCGTGCAAGTGGTCGCCGAGGGATCGCGCGCCGCGTGTCAGCAACTGCTCGACTGGCTCCACGGCGACGACACACCCGGCCGCGTCGACGGTGTCACCGAGATCTGGGACACACCTCGCGGCGGCTACGACGGATTTGCCATTCGCTGAGCAGTCACCGCAGACGGGGGCGGGTGCACCCCGATTCGAGATGCCGCAGGCAACTGCTCCGGGCAGAAATGCCCTGGTGGTTGCCAAGGCGGGGGAGTCGTGGCAGGCTCCCGGAGTACGGATGATCTCTACGCCCCCAGGGCCCCGAAGGTCCGGCCACACCGCAAGATCCGCGGTGCAGAGCCCCCGGGTTGCCCGCCAATACGGGGCGTGATCGTGTTGACCGTCAAACTTTTTGGTGAGACTCTGGAATCCCCGCGCACCTTAGCTGTTTGGCATGTGGGAACGGCCAGCAAGACAAGAAGTGCCAAGCACCGCGGGTGCGTTTTCCCTCTCGACCCTCACGACCCACCATCGCTTCGGTCGGTCACTCAGTGTGGAGGACCATCCATCATGGCAAAGGCGCTTCTCGGTTACGTCGGCGGCAGCGACCCGCGACTCCTCGCCGAGATGCGACGGCTCCAGCAGCGTGTACAGGATCTGGAATCCGAGCTCGGCAGGATCCAGGCCGAGAACGACGCGCTCGCGGCTGCCGCTTCTCACGACTCTCTGCTCGAGAGCATCGACGTACCCCAGGCGGAGCCTGCACTCACCTGACCGCATCCAAGGGCGCACCGTCGTCCGCGGCCGGGCTGCTCGTAACCACCGCTTGACAGAGCAACGCACCAGATATGCAAGGGACGCTTCGGCGTCCCTTCTTTCTTCTCCTCACCTGCTCCGGTCTCCACGGCCCCCCGCGCACCGAAGCGTGTTCTTAACGTCTGATGTGCCCTGCACCTTCATGAGCGAAACCGTGGGTTCATGGAGTGAGACAGGGGTGGCCGGTAGAGTCCGACGGCGTGCACCTCAAGGCTCTGACCCTGCGCGGGTTCAAATCGTTCGCCTCGGCCACCACGCTGCGGTTCGAGCCGGGCATCACCTGTGTCGTGGGCCCCAACGGCTCGGGCAAATCCAATGTCGTGGACGCCCTCAGCTGGGTCATGGGCGAGCAGGGAGCCAAGTCCCTGCGCGGCGGCAAGATGGAGGACGTCATCTTCGCCGGGACGACCGGCCGGCCGCCGCTCGGCCGCGCCGAGGTCTCCCTCACCATCGACAACTCCGACGGCGCGCTGCCCATCGAGTACGCCGAGGTCACCATCACGCGGATCATGTTCCGCAACGGCGGCAGCGAGTACCAGATCAACGGGGACACCTGCCGGCTGCTCGACATCCAGGAGCTGCTGTCCGACTCCGGCATCGGGCGCGAGATGCACGTCATCGTCGGGCAGGGACAGCTCGACGGCGTGCTGCACGCCGACCCCATGGGGCGCCGCGCCTTCATCGAGGAGGCCGCCGGTGTCCTCAAGCACCGCAAGCGCAAGGAGAAGGCGCTGCGGAAGCTGGACGCGATGCAGGCCAACCTGTCCCGCGTACAGGACCTGACCGACGAACTGCGGCGGCAGCTGAAGCCGCTGGGCAGGCAGGCGGCCGTCGCCCGGCGGGCCGCCGTCATCCAGGCCGATCTGCGCGACGCCCGGCTGCGGCTGCTCGCCGACGATCTCGTACGGCAGCGGGAGGCGCTCAGCGCCGAGGTCGCCGACGAGGCCGAGCTGAAGCGGCGCAAGGAAGCCGCGGAGGACGAGCTGAAGAAGGCCCTCCTGCGCGAGGGGCACCTTGAGGACGAGGTGCGGCAGCTCACGCCGCGGCTGCAGCGGGCGCAGCAGACCTGGGTCGAGTTGTCGCAGCTGGCCGAGCGGGTGCGCGGGACGATCTCGCTCGCCGACGCGCGGGTGAAGAGCGCGACGTCCGCGCCCGCCGAGGAGCGGCGCGGCCGCGACCCCGAGGACCTGGAGCGCGAGGCCGCCCGGGTGCGGGAGCAGGAGGCCGAGCTGGAGGCCGCCCTCGAAGCCGCGCAGACCGCGCTCGACGAGACCGTGTCCCACCGCGCCGATCTGGAGCGGGAACTGGCCGTCGAGGAGCGGCGGCTCAAGGACGTCGCCCGGGCCATCGCCGATCGCCGGGAAGGGCTCGCCCGGCTGCAGGGACAGGCCAACGCCGCGCGCTCCCGAGCCGCGTCCGCGCAGGCCGAGATCGACCGGCTCGCCTCCGCGCGGGACGAGGCCGAGCAGCGGGCCGCCGCCGCGCAGGAGGAGTACGAGCAGCTCAAGGCCGAGGTCGACGGGCTCGACGCGGGCGACGAGGAGCTGGTGCAGCAGCTGGAGACCGCCAAGGCGCAGCTCGCCGAGGCCGAGTCGGCGATGAGCGCCGCGCGGGAGGCGGCCACCTCCGCCGAGCGCAAGCGGGCCGCCGTCGCCGCCCGGCGCGAGGCGCTCGCCCTCGGTCTGCGGAGGAAGGACGGCACGGGGGCGCTGCTCGGGGCGACGGAGCGGCTGAACGGGCTGCTCGGGCCCGCCGCCGAGCTGCTCTCCGTGGAGCCCGGGTTCGAGGTTCCGGTCGCGGCGGCGTTCGGGGCGGCCGCCGACGCCATCGCCGTGGCGTCTCCCGCCTCCGCTGCCGAAGCGATTCGCCTGCTGCGCAAGCAGGACGCGGGGCGGGCGGCGCTGCTGCTGGCGGGGGAGAGCGCGGCGGGCCCCCTCGATGCCGACGGACTTGGTACCGGCGCCCCCGGTGCCGCCCCTGGTGACGCACCGAACCCGGGCAACGCCCCGTACGCCGCCGAACTCGTGCGGGGACCGGCCGAGTTGCTGCCCGCGGTGCGCCATCTGCTGCGCGGCATCGTTGTCGTGGGCACCCTGGAGGACGCCGAGGACCTGGTCTACGCGCGGCCCGAGCTGACCGCGGTCACCACCGAAGGGGACCTGCTCGGGGCGCACTTCGCGCAGGGCGGTTCCGCCGGGGCGCCGAGCCTCCTCGAAGTGCAGGCCTCCGTCGACGAGGCCGCCGCCGAACTGGAGCAACTGGCCACTCAGTGCGAGGAGTTGGCCGAGGCGCAGCATGCCGCCGGTGAGCGGCGGGGCGAGTGTGCCCTGCTCGTGGAGGAGTTGGGTCAGCGGCAGCGGGCCATAGAGCGGGAGCGGTCCGGGCGGGCCCAGCAGCTGGGAAGGCTGGCCGGGCAGGCGCGCGGCGCCGCGGGGGAGGCCGAGCGCAGCGCCGCGGCCGCGGCCAAGGCGCAGGACGCGCTGGAGAAGGCCGCCATGGACGCGGAGGAGCTGGCCGAGCGGCTCGCCGTGGCCGAGGAGCAAGCCCCCGTCGGGGAAGGAGGGGACGAAGAACCCGACACCTCGGTGCGGGATCGTCTCTCCGCGGACGGGGCCAACGCCCGGCAGACCGAGATGGAGGCCCGCCTTCAGGCACGTACCCATGAAGAGCGGGTGAAGGGCCTCGCGGGACGCGCCGACTCGCTCGACCGGGCCGCGCGGGCGGAGCGGGAGGCACGCGCGCGTGCCGAGCGGCAGCGCGCCCGTCTGAAGTACGAGGCCTCTGTCGCCGAGGCCGTCGCGTCCGGCGCCCGGCAGCTGCTCGCGCACGTGGAGGTGTCCATCGCGCGGGCCGATCAGGAGCGCACGCTCGCCGAGCAGGCCAAGGCCGTACGGGAGCAGGAACTCGTCGTCGAGCGGGGCCGCGGCCGGGATCTCAAAGCAGAACTCGACAAGTTGACGGATTCAGTCCACCGGGGCGAGGTACTAGGAGCGGAGAAGCGGCTGCGGATCGAGCAGCTGGAGACCAAGGCGCTGGAGGAACTCGGTGTCGAACCGGCCGGGCTTGTCGCGGACTACGGTCCCGATCAGCTCGTGCCGCCCTCGCTCCCCGCCGAGGGGGAGGAGCTGCCCGAGGACCCGGAGCATCCGCGCAACAGGCCGCGACCGTTCGTCCGTGCGGAGCAGGAGAAGCGGCTCAAGTCCGCCGAGCGTGCCTATCAGCAGCTGGGCAAGGTCAATCCCCTTGCGCTGGAGGAGTTCGCGGCCCTCGAAGAACGCCACAAGTTCCTCAGTGAGCAGCTGGAGGACCTGAAGAAGACCCGTACCGACCTTCTTCAAGTGGTGAAGGAGGTCGACGAGCGGGTCGAGCAGGTGTTCACCGAGGCGTACCGGGACACGGCCCGTGAGTTCGAGGGCGTCTTCAGCCGGCTGTTCCCGGGCGGCGAGGGACGGCTGATCCTGACCGACCCGGACAACATGCTCACCACGGGTGTGGACGTCGAGGCCCGCCCGCCGGGCAAGAAGGTCAAGCGGCTCAGCCTCCTGTCCGGCGGCGAGCGGTCGCTGACCGCCGTGGCGATGCTGGTCTCCATCTTCAAGGCGCGGCCCAGTCCCTTCTACGTGATGGACGAGGTCGAGGCGGCGCTCGACGACACCAACCTGCAGCGGCTGATCCGGATCATGCAGGAGCTGCAGGAGGCCTCGCAGCTCATCGTGATCACGCACCAGAAGCGCACGATGGAGGTCGCCGACGCGCTGTACGGCGTCTCCATGCAGGGCGACGGGGTGTCGAAGGTGATCAGTCAGCGGCTGCGGTAGGGCGCGCACCTCTCCTCCAAGTCTTCAAGACTTGAACTCAAGGCGCCCCTTCTGTGTCCAAAATTCACAGGACCCGAAGTATTGACTTAGAAACTTGAACGCATAGTCTCTGCAACGTTGCTTTTACCTTCAGGTGGTGGGCGGCGTGAAGTTGTGCGCCACTGGAAGGGCCTCGCCCCCACCCCGGCAGCGTTGCCGGGCGGCACCAGGAGTCCACGTGACCAGCACTTCGGCACCTTCATCGGGAGCCAGGGAAGCCCAGCCCGATCATCTCGGGCACGTCATCTTCATCACGGCGGCAGCCGCGATGGGTGGCTTCCTGTTCGGCTACGACAGCTCCGTGATCAATGGCGCGACGGTCGCCATCCAGCACAAGTTCGACGTGAACGCCGACGTGCTGGGTTGGATCATCGCCTCCGCGCTGCTCGGCTGCGCGGTCGGCGCGGCGGTCGCGGGCCGGCTCGCGGACCGCATCGGACGCATCCGCTGCATGCAGATCGCCGCCGCCCTCTTCGCGATCAGCGCGGTCGGTTCGGCTCTGCCGTTCGCCGCCTGGGACCTGACGATGTGGCGCGTCATCGGCGGCATCGGCATCGGCATGGCGTCCGTGATCGGCCCGGCCTACATCGCCGAGGTGGCCCCGCCCGCGTACCGCGGCCGGCTCGCCTCGTTCCAGCAGGCCGCCATCGTCATCGGCATCGCGATCTCCCAGCTCGTCAACTGGGGCATCCTGAACATGGCCGACGGCGACCAGCGCGGCAAGCTCGGTGGCCTCGAGGCCTGGCAGTGGATGCTCGGCGTCATGGTCATCCCGGCCGTCCTCTACGGTCTGCTCTCCTTCGCGATCCCCGAGTCGCCGCGCTTCCTGATCTCCGCCGGCCGTGAGGCCGAGGCCAAGAAGGTGCTGGCCGAGGTCGAGGGCACCGGTATCGACGTCGACGCGCGCGCCGCGGAGATCGAGGCCGGTATGCGCAGCGAGCACAAGTCGACGTTCAAGGACCTGCTCGGCGGCAAGTTCGGCTTCCTGCCGATCGTGTGGATCGGCATCTTCCTGTCGATCTTCCAGCAGCTCGTCGGCATCAACGTGATCTTCTACTACTCGAACCAGCTGTGGCAGTCGATCGGCAAGGACCCGTCGAGCTCGTTCCTGTACTCGTTCGAGACGTCGATCGTGAACATCATCGGTACCGTCATCGCGATGATCTTCGTCGACCGCATCGGCCGCAAGCCGCTCGCGATCATCGGCTCCGCCGGTATGGCGATCGCCCTGTTCACCTGTGCCTGGGCCTTCTCGTACCGGACCGGCTCCGGCGACAACGTCTCGCTGCCGAACGCCCAGGGTCTGACCGCGATCATCGCGGCCAACGCCTTCGTGCTCTTCTTCGCCCTGTCCTGGGGCGTGGTGGTCTGGGTGCTGCTCGGCGAGATCTTCCCGAACCGGATCCGCGCCGCGGCGCTCGGTGTGGCGGCCTCGGCCCAGTGGCTGGCCAACTTCGCCATCACCAAGACCTTCCCGAGCATGTCCGAGTGGAGCCTGACCGGCTCGTACATCATCTACGGCGCCTTCGCCGCGATCTCCATCCCGTTCGTGATGAAGTTCGTGAAGGAGACCAAGGGCAAGGCCCTGGAGGAGATGGGCTGACCGGCCCACTCCCCGCAAGACCCGGGGAGACGGCTCATCAATCCCCCGCCGCCGTCTCCCCGATGACCTCGCCGCCCCCGGATTCCGGAGGCGGCGCCGTCATGCCCGGGGTCACCAGATCAGGACGCCGCCCGCGATCTCGCGCGCCGCGTGGCAGCGCTCCTCGATGATGCGCAGGCGGTGCGAGATTCCGTCCTGGTGCTCCTCGACCGAGCGTGGATGCCGGGTGGCGTGGGCGATCTCGTACAGGTACGGGCGCAACAGGCCGATCTCCGCGAGCAGTTCGCCGACCCGATCAGGCTCGACGTACAGATCCTCGTAGGCCGGCAGCGGCAGGAGCCGGGCGCCCAGTGCGCGCACCACGCCGGAGCCCCACACGTTCTTGCGCCACGACTCGAAGCCGCCCGAGAAGATCACGTCGTCGGGGGTGTCGAGGATGCGCAGCCCACCGTCGGGGTCCCGCACGAAGAGATCGACCATCAGGCTCATGCCCCCGGTGGAGCACCCGCCCTCGCGGGTCAGTGAGTGGATATCGCCGGCAGCACCTGCTCCGCGAACAGCCGCAGGCTGCGCCATCCCTCCTCCAGCGGCATACCGCCCGACAGCGGGTGCAGTACGTAGTTGTCGAGGCCCTGCGCCACGCACTCCTCGGGCGTCAGGACCCGGTAGACGCCCTCGGCGCGCAGCTCCTCGACCGACGACGCCGCCGATTTCACCGCCGACTTGATGTCTCCCGACTGCCAGGACGCGTACGTCCGCGCCTCGTGCAGGAAGTGCTCGCCGTGCTCGGCCCAGGTGCGGTCCGGGTCCGTGGAGAGGTGCAGGAGCGGGGTCGTCCTCGCGGGCATCATGGTCCAGCCCTCGGTCCCGTACTCGACGAGCTTCTCCTTGTAGTACGCCTCCAGCTCCGGCAGATGCGCGCTCGGGAAGAAGGGCAGTCCGAGCCGGGCCGCCCGGCGCGCGGCCGCCTGCGAGGAGCCGCCGACCAGCAGCATCGGGTGCGGCTGGGTGAAGGGGCGGGGCGTGACGCGGACCCGGCGCCCGCGGAAGGTGAACTCCTCGCCGGTCCAGGCCCGCAGCAGCGTCTCCAGGAGCTCGTCCTGGAGCTTGCCGCGCCGTTTCCACTCCACGTCGAACTGCGCGTACTCCTCGGGCCGGTAGCCGATCCCGGCGACGGTCAGCAGCCGGCCGCCGCTGACCAGGTCGAGCACGGCGATGTCCTCGGCGAGCCGGAGCGGGTCGTGCAGGGGACCGATGATCGCGGAGACGGTGACGACGATGCGACGCGTCGCGCCGAGCACCGCGCCGGCGAAGGTGAAGGGCGAAGGCAGCCAGTTGTTGGCGACGCCGTGGTGCTCCTCGGTCTGCACGGTGTCGACGCCGTGCTCGTCGGCGTACTTCGCCATCTCCACGGCCGCCTGGTAGCGGGCGCCGAGCGACTCGGGGGTGCCGGCCGGGTCGACCAGGTTGAACCGTACGACGGACATGGGCATGCGGAGACCGCCCTTCGCGAGAGGTGGGGGTCGGCTGACGCGCGTGGACGATAGCTGACGGGCCGTCAGGTTGCCAGAGGTGCGACGCGTCGCGCGCGCGGGTCGGTCGGAACGACGACGAGATCAGGGTCTGCCCCCGCGCTACGGCGGGGGCAGACCCTGATCCTGGGCGGTGGCGCGTCAGCCGATGTCGGCCGAGCGGTCCAGTTCGCGCGGGGAGTCCGTGGCCGGCGCCTCGGAGTCGTCCGGGGCCGTGGTGGTGTCGGCCGGCTTCGGAAGGACCAGGTACAGCAGGCCGGAGACGACGATCGTGACGACCCAGCCGAGGCCGTTGCGACCGATCCAGGTGTCCGAGAACGGGCCGCTGAACCAGGCGGCGTCCGCCGTGCCGGCCGTCGTGAACAGCAGGCCGGCGCCCAGTCCGACGAGCCAGGCGATGACGGCGGAGGGGCTGAATCCGCCGCGGTACCAGTAGGCGCTGGTCCGCGTGGTGTCGAGGAGGGCCGCGCCGTCGTAGTGCTTGCGCGTGAACATGTCCGCGCCGAAGACGCCGACCCACGCGGAGAAGGCGACCGCGAGCAGAGAAAGGAACGCGATGAACGAGTTCATGAAGCTGGTCGCGACGAGCATCAGGACGGCGCCGAAGACCAGCGAGATGACGGCGTTGATGGAGACCGCCCAGTGCCGCGGGACCTTGAAGCCGAGGGTCTGCGCGGTGAAGCCGGCCGAGTACATCGACATGGCGTTGATCAGCAGCATGCCGACCAGGGCGATCAGCAGGTACGGCACCGCGATCCACATCGGCAGGATCTCGCCGAGGAAGGAGACCGGGTCGGCCGCGTTGGCCAGGTCGGGCACGGAGGTCGCCATCACGGCGCCCATCAGGACCATCGGCAGGACGACGAGGCCGGCGCCGCCGATCGAGTTGCCGACGATCGCCCTGGAGGAGGCGGTGCGCGGCAGGTAGCGCGTGAAGTCGGGGGAGGAGGGGATCCAGCTGACGCCGCCCGCGGCGATCATGCCGATGCCCGCGATCACCATCGACGTCTGCCCCGCGGGCCTGCCGAAGACCTCGGACCAGTCGGTGTCGACGATCAGATAGACCAGGACGAGCACCGAGAAGAGGCCGAAGAGGTACGTCGCGTACTTGTTGCACTTCTGTACGACGTTGATGCCCAGGCCGGAGATCGCGAACGTGGTCACGACGAACAGCAGGAGCGTGATCACGACGAGGACGTCGTTCTTCCGGATGCCGAAGACGATGTCCAGGACCGTGAGCATGGCGTACGCGCCGGTGACCGCGTTGATGGTCTCCCAGCCCCAGCGCGCCACCCAGATCAGCGAGCCGGGCAGCAGGTTGCCGCGCTGCCCGAAGACCGCGCGGGACAGCGCCATGCCGGGCGCGCCGCCGCGCTTTCCGGCGATCCCGATCAGGCCGACGAGGCCGTACGACACGACCGGCGCGGCGATGGCCACGATCAGGGTCTGCCAGAAGCTGAGCCCGAACGAGACGGACAGCGTGGCGCCCATGGTGAGCAGCAGCACGCTGATGTTGGCCGCGACCCACGTGGGGAACAGTTCGCGGGTCTTCGCCGTGCGCTCGGCGTCGGGAACGGGTTCGAGGCCACGCGTCTCGAGTGCGCCCTCGGATTCGGCGGTCTTGCTCATGCGGTGGGGTTCCGTGCCTCTCGCTCGGCTCAGACGTGGGGGACGGGAGAGCCGGTGGGGGTGGGGGGCCTGCCGAACCTGCTGCGAGGTCCGGGGTGATGCGGTTGTGTCGATCGAGTGGGACTCTACGCGCGTCGATGCGAGGTCTTCCATCGTACTTTAGTCCGAGTCATACCTTCCAGAGCCCTTTGTCCTTTGGAGGAAGGCACGAGAGCGGCCCCGGCCAGGCCCCATGACTGATACTGGACGAGTTATGGAAATCGTCATCCTTGCTGTAGTCATCGCCGTGGTCGTGATCGGCGCGGTCAGCGGGCTGGTGGTCAGCGGTCGCAAGAAGAAGCAGCTGCCGCCCGCCCCGCCCGCCGCCCCCGACATCACCGCCGCCCCGCCCGCCGAGCCGCATGTCGGCGACGAGGCCGAGACGCCGCGCGACGAAGCGCGGCGCACGATCGAGGAGGTGGATCTTCCGGTCGCGGAACCGGAAGCCGAACCCGCTGCCGAGCCCGAGGTCGCCGAGGAGCCCGCCGCTCCCGAGATCGAGGTCCCGGAGCCGACCGCGGGCCGCCTGGTGCGGCTGCGCGCCCGCCTCTCCCGCTCGCAGAACGCGCTCGGCAAGGGGCTGCTCACGCTCCTGTCGCGCGAGCACCTCGACGAGGACACCTGGGAGGAGATCGAGGACACGCTGCTCACCGCCGACGTCGGCGTGCAGCCCACCCAGGAGCTGGTCGAGAACCTGCGCGAGCGCGTGAAGGTGCTCGGCACCCGTACCCCCGAGGAACTGCGCGGCCTGCTCCGCGAGGAGCTGCTCAAGCTGCTCGTCCCCGAGTTCGACCGCTCCGTGAAGACGGAGGGGAACGCCGAGGGAACCACCCCGGGCATCGTGATGGTCGTCGGCGTCAACGGCACCGGCAAGACCACCACCACCGGCAAGCTCGCGCGCGTGCTCGTCGCCGACGGCAAGAACGTCGTGCTCGGCGCTGCAGATACGTTCCGCGCGGCCGCCGCCGACCAGCTGCAGACGTGGGGCGAGCGCGTCGGCGCCCGCACCGTGCGCGGCCCCGAGGGCGGCGACCCGGCGTCCATCGCCTTCGACGCCGTCAAGGAAGGCATCGAGGAGGGCGCGGACGTCGTCCTCATCGACACCGCGGGCCGACTGCACACCAAGACCGGCCTGATGGACGAGCTCGGCAAGGTCAAGCGCGTCGTGGAGAAGCACGCGCCGCTCGACGAGGTGCTGCTCGTCCTGGACGCGACCACCGGTCAGAACGGCCTGGTCCAGGCGCGGGTGTTCGCCGAGGTCGTCGACATCAGCGGCATCGTGCTGACCAAGCTGGACGGCACGGCCAAGGGCGGCATCGTCATCGCGGTCCAGCGTGAGCTGGGCGTGCCGGTGAAGCTCGTGGGCCTCGGCGAGGGGCCGGACGATCTGGCGCCGTTCGAGCCGGAGGCGTTCGTGGACGCGCTGATCGGGGAGTAGCCGTTCAGGGACACCTGTGGACGTACAGAGGTGGGCAGGGACCGGATCCGGTCCCTGCCCACCTTCTCTGTGCGCGGGGCGCCCGCTACGCGCAGGGCGAGCGATGCGCCACGTACGCCAGTGCCCCGAGCAACAACCGCGCCTGCGGCGGCTGGGTCGCCGTGTCCAGGGACGGGGCGCGCAGCCACGTCGCCGGGCCGAGGCCCGCGCGGTCCGACGGCGGGGCCGTGATGTAGTCCCCGGCGCCGAGCGCGTGCAGGTCGAGGGAGGCGTCGTCCCAGCCCATGCGGTAGAGCAGGGTGGGCAGTTCGGCCGCGGCGCCCGGGGCCACGAAGAAGTGGGCGCGGCCCTCCGGGGTGGCGACGACCGGGCCGAGTGGGAGGCCCAGGCGTTCCAGGCGGATCAGGGCGCGGCGGCCGGCGGCCTCCGGGACGTCGAGGATGTCGAAGGCGCGCCCGACGGGGAGCAGTACCGCGGCGCCGGGGAACCGGCCCCAGGACTCGGTCACTTCACCGAGCGTGGCGCCGGCCGGCACCAGAGCGGTCGGGTCGAGCGGATGGGCCCCGGGAGCCGGGCAGCCCGCCTTGCCGCAGGAGCAGATTCCGTTGACGGCCCGGGCGCCCGGGATCACGTCCCAGCCCCAGAGGCCGGTGAACTCCGCCACCGTGGTGCAGTCCGAAGCACGGCCGGACGTGCGGCCGCGACGTCGTGTGCCGGAACGCATCTCGCGAATGCCGCCGATCGTGAAGCCCATGCCCCCTCCAACAGGTCCCGCGCGCCGGTGGTTACGCGGCGGAATCGGATCGTGACCCGATGTGTACGCCGCCTGGTCGTGGCGGCGCCGGGCCGCTCCTGGGGTGGTGCGCTCCGGTGTCACGCGCCCCGGCGCACTACGCTCCGCCTACTTCCGGCTGTCCTATGTCAAGTGAATCGTGTGCGGCCGTCCCTGAGTTCATTCGAAGGGGTGGCGAATGGTGGCGTTTCCGGGTTCGCCCTCGCGAGAGGGGTGATCGTAGGATTACTTTCGGTACACGAACCCTGAGGGTGAGTGCACCCGTGGGTATGCCGGAGGCAAGCCGGATTTCCGTTCGAGGAGTGACAACTGGCGGACGGGGGCCTGTAGTTGACGGCATCCTGGTAGGGCTTGCCGGTGGAGAGTGCGGACAGAGCGTGGCCGGCAGGACTTCGACGCTCCGTGGCGTCGGGCGTCGTTGAGAGTCCTGCACGGCGGCGTGGATCGCATAGATGGCTTCAGGGAATGGGGGCGTTCCAGTGGGCGGCAGCGGCGGCGGCAGCGTGACGAACGCTGAGAAGCGCCCGAACGAACTGCTGAACTCGTGGTTCATGCGCAGTGGCTGGTCGAAGGGCGAGCTCGCGCGCCAAGTGAACCGGCGGGCACGGCAGTTGGGTGCGAACCACATCTCGACCGACACCTCACGGGTGCGGCGCTGGCTCGACGGGGAGAACCCGCGCGAGCCGATCCCCAGAATCCTCAGCGAGCTCTTCTCCGAGCGGTTCGGCTGTGTCGTCGCCGTCGAGGACCTCGGCCTGCGCGCCGCGCACCAGGCCCCCTCCGTGTCCGGCGTGGACCTGCCGTGGACCGGGCCGCAGACCGTCGCCCTCATCGGCGAGTTCTCGCGCAGCGACCTCATGCTGGCCCGCCGCGGCTTCCTCGGCAGTTCGCTGGCGCTCGCCGCGGGCCCCGCCCTCATCGAGCCCATGCAGCGCTGGCTGGTGCCGACGCCGGGATCCGGCGCGCAGTCCGCCGCCGAGCCGGAGAGCGCGGCCCAGCGCCGGGGGAACAGGCTCTCGAAGCCGGAGCTGGACCTCCTGGAGTCCACCACCGTCATGTTCCGCCAGTGGGACGCCCAGTGCGGTGGCGGCCTGCGCCGCAAGGCGGTCGTCGGCCAACTGCACGAGGTGACCGACCTCCTCCAGGAGCCGCAGCCCGACTCCACCACGAAGCGCCTGTTCAAGGTCGCCGCCGAACTCGCCGAGCTGGCCGGGTGGATGAGCTACGACGTCGGCCTGCAGCCCACCGCCCAGAAGTACTTCGTGCTCGCGCTCCACGCCGCCAAGGAAGCGGGCGACAAGCCGCTGGGCTCGTACGTTCTCAGCAGCATGACCCGCCAGATGATCCATCTCGGCCGCCCCGAGGACGCGTTGGAGCTCATCCACCTCGCCCAGTACGGCAGCCGCGACTGCGCCAGCCCGCGCACCCAGTCCATGCTGTATGCGATGGAGGCCCGCGCGTACGCGAACATGGGGCAGCCGGGCAAGTGCAAGCGCGCCGTGCGGATGGCGGAGGACACCTTCACCGACGCCGATGACTGGGACGAGCCGGACCCCGACTGGATCCGCTTCTTCTCCGAGGCCGAACTGCACGGCGAGAACAGCCACTCGTTCCGCGATCTCGCCTATGTCGCCGGCCGCAGCCCGGCCTACGCGTCGATGGCCGAGCCGCTGATGCGCCGCGCCGTCGACCTGTTCGGGAAGGACGCCGAGCACCAGCGTTCGTACGCACTGAACCTGATCGGCATGGCCACCGTGCACCTCCTCCAGAAGGAGCCCGAGCAGGCCACCGTGATGGCCACGGAGGCACTCGGCATCGCCCGGAAGGTGCGCTCGGAGCGGGTCAACACCCGTATCCGCAAGACCGTGGACACCGCGGTCCGCGACTTCGGCGACCTCGCCGAGGTGATCGATCTGACCGACCAACTCGCCGTCCATCTGCCCGAGACCGCCGAAACCGCGGTCTGAGCACCCGGAGCAACACCCACAGAACCCCGGCCGCGGCCGACCGTCCCGAAACAGCCCGACTCGGCTCCCCCACGCCAGGTCATCAGGGACGGACGACCGCGGCCGGCTGCTTGTCCGGTGATCACCGTGCTTCGGTTGCGTCACGATAACGATCGGCGGACCCGTCATCCGGCAGTTCATGGACGCGTAACACCCACCGGCTCTTCGTCACTGCGGCGAAACATCGAGGGGCACCCACGGAAACCGCGCTGCGCCAATCTCATGGCGCATAACCGGCCCACCCCTCATGCCCGACTTCAGGCTTCGCCCGCACGGGGCCGTACCGACGACGAGGAGACGCCGATGGCACCAGCCGCCATCACGCTCGCCGCAGAAGCACCCAAGCTGTCTGCAGCGAACACAGGCTTCATGCTGATCTGTTCCGCCCTGGTGATGCTCATGACACCGGGCCTGGCCTTCTTCTACGGAGGCATGGTTCGCGTCAAGAGCACTCTGAACATGCTGATGATGAGTTTCATCAGCCTCGGGATCATCACGATCCTGTGGGTTCTGTACGGCTTCTCCGTCGCGTTCGGCACGGACAAGGGGTCGCTCTTCGGCTGGGACGGTGACTACGTCGGCCTCAGCGGGATCGGGCTGACCCAGCTCTGGGACGGCTACACCATCCCGATCTATGTCTTCGCCGTCTTCCAGCTGATGTTCGCGATCATCACGCCCGCCCTGATAAGCGGTGCCCTCGCGGACCGGGTGAAGTTCACGGCATGGGCCCTGTTCATCACCCTGTGGGCCACGGTCGTCTACTTCCCGGTCGCGCACTGGGTGTGGGGCACCGGTGGCTGGGCCTTCGACCTCGGCGTGATCGACTTCGCCGGCGGTACGGCCGTGCACATCAACGCCGGTGCCGCGGCGCTCGGCGTGATCCTCGTCATCGGCAAGCGCGTCGGCTTCAAGAAGGACCCGATGCGGCCGCACTCGCTGCCGTGGACGATGCTCGGCGCCGGTCTGCTGTGGTTCGGCTGGTTCGGGTTCAACGCCGGTTCGTGGCTCGGCAACGACGACGGCGTCGGCGCGCTGATGTTCGTCAACACGCAGGTCGCCACCGCCGCCGCCATGCTGGCCTGGCTCGCCTACGAGAAGCTGCGCCACGGCGCGTTCACCTCGCTCGGCGCCGCGTCCGGCGCGGTGGCCGGCCTGGTCGCCATCACCCCGTCCGGCGGCTCCTGCTCGCCGCTCGGCGCGATCGCCATCGGCGCCATCGCAGGTGTGCTCTGCGCCATGGCCGTCGGCCTCAAGTACAAGTTCGGCTACGACGACTCGCTCGACGTCGTCGGCGTCCACCTCGTCGGCGGCGTCGTCGGCTCGCTCCTGATCGGCTTCTTCGCCACCGGCGGCGGCCAGTCCGACGCGGCCGGCCTCTTCTACGGCGGCGGCCTCACCCAGTTCTGGAAGCAGTGCGCCGGTGTCGGCGGTGTCCTCGCCTACTCGCTGATCGCCTCCGCGATCCTCGCCTTCCTCATCGACAAGACGATGGGCATGCGGGTCAGCGAGGACGACGAGGTCACGGGCATCGACCAGGTCGAGCACGCCGAGACCGCGTACGACTTCAGCGGTGCGGGCGGCGGCGCCGCGGCCCGCACGGCCGTGCCGGGCCCGGTGGCCCAGTCGCCCCAGGACACGAAGAAGGTGGACGCATGAAGCTCATCACCGCGGTCGTCAAGCCGCACCGGCTCGACGAGATCAAGGAAGCCCTCCAGGCCTTCGGCGTCCAGGGCCTGACCGTGACCGAGGCCAGCGGCTACGGCCGCCAGCGCGGACACACCGAGGTCTACCGTGGAGCGGAGTACACCGTCGACCTGGTACCCAAGATCCGGGTCGAGGTCCTGGTCGAGGACGACGACGCCGAGCAGCTGATCGACGTCGTCGTGAAGGCGGCGCGCACCGGCAAGATCGGTGACGGCAAGGTCTGGGCGGTTCCCGTCGAGACGGCCGTACGGGTCAGGACCGGCGAGCGCGGACCGGACGCGCTGTAACCGAACTGGCCTGCAAAGGACGGGAGTCGCTGGGTGACGAGTGTGAACGACGTACGGACCGAGACAGAGGATCCCGGACCCAGCGGCTACGCGGCGGCCCGGCTGCGCCTCCTCCAAGAGGAGGCGCGGTCCGGGCCGCCGCGCCGTTCCGCCCTGGCGGACCTCACCGACGACTGGCTCACGGAGCTGTTCGGCCGGGGCGCGCAGGGCGTCTCGCTGGTGGCCGTCGGCGGCTACGGACGCGGTGAACTCTCCCCGCGCAGCGACCTCGACCTGCTCCTGCTGCACGACGGCAGCGCCGACCCGGGCGAGATCGCGGCCCTCGCCGACCGCATCTGGTACCCGGTCTGGGACCTGGGGCTCGCCCTCGACCACTCGGTGCGCACACCCGCGGAGGCCCGCAAGACCGCGGGCGACGACCTCAAGGTGCACCTCGGCCTGCTCGACGCCCGGCACATCGCCGGTGACCTCGGCCTGACGGCCGGGCTGCGCACCGCGATCCTCGCGGACTGGCGCAACCAGGCGCCCAAGCGGCTCCCGGAACTGCGCGAGATGTGCGAGGAGCGGGCCGAGCGGCAGGGCGAGCTGCAGTACCTGCTCGAACCCGACCTGAAAGAAGCGCGGGGCGGTCTGCGCGACGCGACCGCGCTGCGGGCCGTCGCCGCGTCGTGGCTGGCGGACGCGCCGCGCGAGGGCCTCGACGACGCCCGCCGCCGGCTCCTCGACGTGCGCGACGCCCTGCATCTGACGACCGGTCGCGCCACGGACCGCCTCGCCCTGCAGGAGCAGGACCAGGTGGCCGCGGAACTCGGCCTGCTGGACGCCGATACGTTGCTGCGCCAGGTCTACGAGGCCGCGCGCACCATCTCGTACGCCAGTGACGTCACCTGGCGCGAGGTCGGCCGGGTCCTCAAGTCCCGTTCGGTGCGGCCCAAGCTGCGGGCCATGCTCGGCGGCGGCAAGCAGGCCCCCGTGGAGCGCTCCCCGCTCGCCGAGGGCGTCGTCGAGATGGACGGCGAGGCCGTGCTGGCCCGCGCCGCCAAGCCCGAGCGGGACCCGGTCCTGCCGCTGCGCGCCGCCGCCGCTGCCGCCCAGGCCGGGCTGCCGCTGTCGCTGCACGCGGTGCGCCGGATGGCCGCCGCGGCCCGGCCGCTGCCCACGCCCTGGCCCGCCGAGGCGCGCGAACAGCTGGTGACGCTGCTCGGCGCCGGGCGCACGACCGTCGACGTCTGGGAGGCGCTGGAGGCCGAAGGGCTGATCACGCGACTCCTTCCGGACTGGGAGCGGGTGCGCTGCCGGCCGCAGCGCAACGCCGTGCACACCTGGACCGTGGACCGCCACCTCGTCGAGACGGCCGTACAGGCGAGTGAGCTGACGCGCCGGGTGGGCCGCCCCGACCTGCTGCTCGTGGCCGCCCTGCTGCACGACATCGGCAAGGGCTGGCCGGGCGACCACTCGGTCGCGGGGGAGATCATCACCCGGGACGTGGCCGCGCGGATCGGCTTCGACCGCACCGACGTCGCGGTGCTCGCCTCGCTCGTACGCCACCACCTGCTGCTCATCGAGACGGCGACGCGACGCGACCTGGAGGACCCGGCGACCGTCCGGGCCGTCGCCGACGCGGTCGGTTCGGTGGGCACCCTCGAGCTGCTGCACGCGCTCACGGAGGCGGACGCGCTGGCGACGGGGCCCGCGGCCTGGTCTTCCTGGCGCGGGTCCCTCGTCGCCGACCTGGTCAAGCGGGTCTCCGCGGTGCTCGCCGGGGACGAGCCCGTCGACGAAGAGACCGCTGCCGCCGCCGAGCCCACCGCCGAGCAGGAGCGGCTGTCGGTGGAGGCGTTCCGCACCGGCGGGCCCGTGCTGTCCCTGCGCGCGCAGACCGAGGCGGTGGGCACGGCCGACGGACCCGAGCCGCTCGGCGTGGAACTCCTCATCGCCGTACCCGACCAGCCGGGCGTACTGCCCGCCGTCGCCGGGGTGCTCGCCATGCACCGGCTCACGGTGCGCACGGCCGAGCTGCGTTCGCTGTCGTTGCCGGAAGGCGTCGAGGGGTCTGTCCTGCTGCTGAACTGGCGGGTCGCCGCAGAGTACGGCTCCCTGCCGCAGGCCGCCCGGCTGCGCGCCGATCTCGTACGCGCACTCGACGGGTCGCTCGACATCGCCGCCCGGCTCGCCGAGCGGGACGCGGCCTACCCGCGGCGGCGCGGCGTCGTGGCGCCGCCGGCCCGGGTGTCCCTCGCGTCGGCCGGGTCCCGGCTCGCGACCGTGATCGAGGTACGCGCCCAGGACGCCCCGGGGCTGCTGTACCGGATCGGGCACGCGCTGGAGGCCTCCGGCGTGCGGATGCGCTCCGCGCATGTCTCCACGCTGGGTGCCAACGCCGTCGACGCGTTCTATGTCACGGGTCTTGACGGGGCGCCGCTGCCCTCCGAGGAGGCGGTGTCGGTGGCCAAGGGGCTGGAGGGGGCGCTCCGGGCATAGGGCGCCTTCTCGACACGGGGTTGGCGGAGTTCGGCGTGTGCGGCTCGTGGTGGGTTGCGCGCGCAGTTCCCCGCGCCCCTGGCGGCGCTTCGGACCGGGCCGCTGACCACGCCCCCTCGGCCCGATACCCTGGAGGGCGACCTGTCCGTACCGCCCACCGACCCGAGGATTCGCGACCGCCGTGTTCGACACTCTTTCCGATCGCCTCGCAGCGACATTCAAGAACCTCCGCGGCAAAGGCCGGCTGAGCGAAGCGGACATCGACGCCACGGCCCGCGAGATCCGCATCGCGCTGCTCGAGGCCGACGTCGCCCTTCCGGTCGTCCGCGCCTTCATCAAGCAGATCAAGGAGCGCGCGGCCGGCGTCGAGGTCTCCCAGGCCCTCAACCCGGCCCAGCAGGTCATCAAGATCGTCAACGAGGAGCTCATCGGCATCCTCGGTGGCGAGACCCGCCGCCTGCGCTTCGCCAAGACCGGCCCGACCGTGATCATGCTCGCGGGTCTGCAGGGTGCCGGTAAGACGACCCTGGCCGGAAAGCTGGGCCAGTGGCTCAAGGGCCAGGGCCACTCGCCGCTGCTCGTCGCCTGTGACCTCCAGCGCCCGAACGCCGTGAACCAGCTGAGCGTCGTCGCCGAGCGCGCCGGCGTCGGCATCTACGCCCCCGAGCCGGGCAACGGCGTGGGCGACCCGGTCCAGGTCGCCAAGGACTCCATCGAGTACGCCAAGACCAAGGTGTACGACGTGGTCATCGTCGACACCGCCGGCCGTCTCGGTATCGACCAGGAACTGATGCAGCAGGCCGCGGACATCCGCGACGCGGTCTCGCCCGACGAGGTCCTCTTCGTCGTCGACGCCATGATCGGTCAGGACGCGGTCAACACGGCCGAGGCGTTCCGCGACGGCGTCGGCTTCGACGGTGTCGTGCTCTCGAAGCTCGACGGCGACGCCCGTGGTGGTGCGGCGCTCTCCATCGCGCACGTCACCGGCCGCCAGATCATGTTCGCCTCGAACGGCGAGAAGCTGGACGAATTCGACGCGTTCCACCCGGACCGCATGGCGTCCCGCATCCTCGGCATGGGCGACATGCTCACGCTGATCGAGAAGGCCGAGCAGACCTTCTCGCAGCAAGAGGCCGAGAAGATGGCCTCCAAGCTGGCCTCCAAGAAGGGCCAGGACTTCACGCTCGACGACTTCCTGGCTCAGATGGAGCAGGTCAGGAAGATGGGGTCGATCTCGAAGCTGCTCGGGATGCTCCCCGGCATGAACCAGATCAAGGACCAGATCAACAACCTCGACGAGCGTGACGTCGACCGCACGGCCGCCATCATCAAGTCGATGACCCCGGCCGAGCGCGCCGACGCCACGATCATCAACGGCTCGCGCCGTGCCCGTATCGCCAAGGGTTCCGGTGTCGAGGTCAGCGCGGTCAAGAACCTGGTCGAGCGGTTCTTCGAGGCCCGCAAGATGATGTCCCGCATGGCCCAGGGCGGCGGAATGCCGGGGATGCCCGGGATGCCGGGCATGGGCGGCGGCGCCGGCCGGACGAAGAAGCAGCCGAAGAAGGCCAAGGGCAAGCAGCGCTCCGGCAACCCGATGAAGCGCAAGCAGCAGGAGCAGGAGGAGGCCGCACGGCGCGCGGCCGCCGCCGAGTCGGGCGGCGCGCTCGGCCTGCCCGGCGCGGGCCAGGCGGCCAAGGACTTCGAGCTCCCCGACGAGTTCAAGAAGTTCATGGGCTGACCTGCCGTTCTACGCGGATGAAGGGCCCGGAACCGGAGAGGTTCCGGGCCCTTCGCGCTGCTCCGCGTGCTGCTCCTCCCAGGTGGCAGGCCCGACCGATCTGTGCGCTGATGGGCCCAAGGACCATGGGTAGTCGGCAGGAGGACAGAGGCGTGGCGAACCCCGTACCCCCGCGCGATCGGACCGATCAGCCCTGGCGCTCGGAGGGTGCTCCGCCCCCACCGCCTCCGCAGGCACCCAAGCGGAAGATGCCCGGTGGCTGGGGCGGCCTCATCCTGACGGCGCTGGTCGTCTACCTCATCGCCAATCTGGTCCTGTCCTTCTTCAACCAGGGCGATGAGCCGACGATCTCGTACACCGAGTTCAGCAAGCAGGTCGCCAACGACAACGTCACCAAGATCTACGCCAAGGGCGACGCGATCCAGGGCCAGCTCAAGAAGGAGCAGCCCACCCCGGACGACAGCGACACCCGGAGCAAGAACTACACGAAGTTCACGACGCAGCGCCCCTCCTTCGCGGACGACGACCTCTGGTCGAACCTGGAGAAGCACGACGTCACGGTGACCGCCGAACCGGTCGTCCAGGAACGCAGTTTCCTGTCGAACCTGCTCATCTCGCTCGCCCCGATGCTGCTCCTCGTCGTGCTGTGGATCTTCATCGCGCGCCGTATGAGTCAGGGCATGGGCGGTGGCGCGGGCGGCATGCTCGGCCGTAAACAGCCGCCGAAACCCGTCGAGTTGGAGCCCGGCAAGAAGCGCACCACGTTCGCGGACGTGGCCGGCATCGACGAGGTCGAGGGCGAACTCAACGACGTCGTCGACTTCCTCAAGAACCCCGACGAGTACCGCGAGATGGGTGCCAAGATGCCGCGCGGCGTGCTCCTCGCGGGCCCGCCGGGAACCGGTAAGACGCTGCTCGCGCGGGCGGTGGCGGGGGAGGCGGGCGTCCCGTTCTTCTCGGCCTCGGCCTCCGAGTTCATCGAGATGATCGTCGGCGTCGGCGCCTCGCGCGTACGGGAACTCTTCGCCGAGGCCCGCAAGGTCGCTCCCTCGATCATCTTCATCGACGAGATCGACACCATCGGCCGCGCCCGCGGCGGCGGCTCCGGCATGGGCGGCCACGACGAGCGCGAACAGACCCTGAACCAGATCCTGACCGAGATGGACGGCTTCTCCGGCTCCGAGGGCGTCATCGTCATCGCCGCCACCAACCGCAGCGACGTCCTCGACCCGGCCCTGACCCGGCCGGGCCGCTTCGACCGCATCGTCAACGTCTCCCCGCCCGACCGCGGCGGCCGCGAGTCCATCCTCAAGATCCACACCCGGGCGATCCCGCTCGCCCCGGACGTGGACCTCGCGCAGGTGGCCAGGACGACCCCGGGCATGACCGGCGCCGAACTCTCCAACCTCGCCAACGAGGCCGCCCTCCTCGCGGTCAAGCGCAAGCAGAAGCAGGTCACACAGACCGACCTCTCCGAGGCCCTGGAGAAGGTCCAGCTGGGCGCGGAGCGGCCCCTGGTGATGCCCGACGAGGAGCGCCGCCGCACCGCCTTCCACGAGAGCGGGCACGCCCTGCTCGGCATGCTGCAGCCCGGCGCCGACCCGGTCCGCAAGATCACGATCGTGCCGCGCGGCCGCGCCCTCGGCGTCACGCTGTCCACCCCGGACTCCGACAAGTACGCGTACACGGAGGAGTACCTGCGCGGCCGCATCATCGGCGCACTCGGCGGTATGGCGGCCGAGCAGGTCGTCTACGGGGTCATCACCACCGGTGCCGAGAACGACCTCGAACAGGTCACCAACATCGCCCGCGGCATGGTCGCCCGCTGGGGCATGAGCGAGAAGGTCGGCCGCCTCTCGGCACTGCCGAACGACGCCCAGCAGGCGTACGGGCTCTCCGCCGCCCCCGACACCCTGGACACGATCGACGGCGAGATGCGCCGCATCGTGGACGAGTGCTACGAGGAGGCGTGCCGCAAGCTGCGTGAGAACCGCGACAAGCTGGACGCGCTGGCCAACGCGCTCATGGAGAACGAGACCCTGGAGGAAGCGGACGCCTACAGGGTCGCCGGAATCACCCGGCTCACCAAGGAGTGACCTATAGGCGGCTCACGCCTATAGGTGACCTACGCCTATGTGTTACCTACGCCTACAGGTGACCTGGAGACAGGTGTTCGGGCAGATGGGTGCTCAGGCGGTACGGGCTATCAAGTACCGGAAGACATTGGGCATCCACACCGTGCCGTCCTTGCGCACGTACGGCTGCAGGGCCTCCGTCACCTCCTTGTCGACCTGCGTCGGGTCCGTCGCCCCTACGGCCGCGTCGAACAGTCCGGTGGAGAGCAGCCCCTTGAGGGCACTCTCCGTGTCCGAGTAGCCGAAGGGGCACGCCACCCGCCCCGAGCCGTCGGGCCGCAGCCCTGCCCGCTGTGCGACCTCCTCCAGGTCGTCACGGAGGGCAGGACGCCAACTCCCCGCGCTGCGCAGAGGGTCGGCCAGCTTCGTGGCCACGCGGAGGACGGACGACGTGGCACAGCGCTCCGGAGGACCCCAGCCGACGAGCACCACGGCGGCACCCCGCTGCGCGAGCGGGGACGCGCTCTGCAGGAGCGCGGAGAGCCCCTGCGAGTCCCCGGCCGTGCAGCCGATCGGCTGGAAGGCGGTGACGAGGTCGTACGGGAGGGCGTCGAGCGCCGCCACGACGGAGTCGTCGCTGCCGTCCGTGAGCCGGGCCTTCGCCGGCTCCCGTTCCTCCCGCGCCTCGGGCAGCAGCCGCTCCCGGGCGAGGGCGAGCCGCTCCGGCTCGCCGGACTCCACGCCGGTCACGACCGCGCCGCGGGACGCCGCCATGAGGAGGGCGAGCCCCGAGCCGCAGCCCAGGCCCAGGACCCGCGTGCCGGTACCGACCTCGAGCCGCTCGTACACGGCTTCGTAGAGCGGGACCAGCATTCGTTCTTGGATCTCCGCCCAGTCACGCGCGCGTGCGCACAGGTCCGCGCGCGGCACGGGTGCCGCGAGGGGAAGGTGCCGCTGCACGAGCGTAGGTGTCATGGAAAGTTCCCCAATTCGCCGAGAGATGCCGAGAGTTGTCGCCGATGCGTGTGGACCGTGTTCGCGCGCTCCTCGCACTCCCCCCGTATGCCAGAAAACTCCGCATCGTCCGCCACGTCTAGGGGGTGTCGGGCAGGCGTACGCGCAATGCGCGCATGCACCGTCGTGCGCCCCCCGGAGGTCATATGACGGGTGCACGCTGGGCATACGGGCGAAAAGGATTCGGGTGCTCCGCAGCCCGCGCCGTAGCATGCGCGCCATGGCCAAAGCACCCGTTCTCACGCCCCAGGCGGAAGACTTCCCGCGCTGGTACCAGGACCTGATCTCCAAGGCCGAACTGGCCGACAACGGACCGGTGCGCGGCACGATGGTCATCCGACCGTACGGCTACGGCCTGTGGGAGCGGATGCAGCAGGACATGGACCGGCGCATCAAGGAGACGGGCACGCAGAACGCGTACTTCCCGCTCCTGATCCCGCAGTCGTACCTCACCAAGGAGGCCGACCACGTCGAGGGCTTCGCGCCCGAACTGGCCGTGGTCACGCACGGCGGCGGCAAGGAACTCGAAGAGCCCGCCGTCGTCCGCCCCACCTCAGAGATGATCATCAACGACTACTTCTCGAAGTGGGTCCAGAGCTACCGCGACCTCCCGCTCCTCATCAACCAGTGGGCGAACGTGGTCCGTTGGGAACTGCGGCCGCGTCTCTTCCTGCGTACGACGGAGTTCCTCTGGCAGGAGGGCCACACGGCGCACGCGACCTACGAGGAAGCGCGTGACTTCGCTGCGCGCATCCACCGCCACGTCTACGCGGACTTCATGGAGAACGTCCTCGCCATGGACGTCGTCCTGGGACGCAAGACCCCCAAGGAGCGCTTCGCGGGCGCCATCAACACCCTCACCCTCGAAGGGATGATGGGCGACGGCAAGGCCCTCCAGATGGGCACCAGCCACGAACTCGGCCAGAACTTCGCCAAGGCGTTCCACACCCAGTACCTGTCCAAGGAAGGCAAGCAGGAACTGGTCTGGCAGACCTCCTGGGGCTCCACGACCCGCATGATCGGCGCCCTGGTGATGATGCACGGCGACGACAACGGCCTGCGGGTCCCGCCGCGCCTCGCACCCACCCAGGTGGTCGTCCTCGCCATCAAGGGCGACGAAACAGTGCTCCGCAAGGTGCGCGAGATCGGCGACGTACTGAAGGCGGCGGGAATCCGCGTGCACGTGGACGACCGCACGGACGTCCCCTTCGGGCGCCGAGCCGTCGACTGGGAGCTGAAGGGCGTCCCGGTCCGGGTCGAGATCGGGCCGCGCGACCTGGAGAACGGCACCGCGATGCTGGCCCGCCGCATCCCCGGCGGCAAGGAACCCGTGGCGCTCGACGCGCTCGCCGGGCTGCTGTCCGCCGTCCTGGAGGAGGACCAGGCGCTGCTCCTGAAGCAGTCGCGGGAGCGCCGCGAGTCCCGCACGACCGACGTCACCACCATCGAGGAGGCCGTCGAGGCGGCCGCCGCGGGCGGCTGGGCGCGCATCCCGTGGGCCACCCTCGGCGAGGCGGGCGAGGCGAAGCTCGCCGAGCACGCGGTGTCCGTACGGTGTCTGCTCGCCGCCGACGGGTCGGTGCCGGACGCGGACGACGCACCCGGTAACGTCGCCGTCGTGGCGCGCGCCTACTGAGCCGCCTGCTGAGCCGCCCACTGAGGCCGAAACGCATCTTGCGCATCTGACGCCCCCGCGCGCGGTCCCGACTACGCGCCGGGGCGTACGCGTTACTACGCACCACCTTGGTGTGAGCTGTGAGCCTTCTCCGCAGATCAGCGCACCCGCCCTCGTCAGGACGCATCAGCGGCAACTGACTGGTACGTGCAAATTATTTGGGATGCCCCGGAATAGGAACACGGAGGCACCTCGGCTCGTTGTCACGACGTGAGCACGACACCACCTGTTCTCGCCGCAGAGCTGGCAGGGGCGTGGGCCGACATTCAGCGGCACCACCCCGAACTGCCGGATCTTGCCGCGCCCGAGTCCCTGATCGGGGAGTCGTCGTCCGCCTGCGGACACGAGCTCTCCTTCGAGCGACTGCTTCACGAAGCAGTCCACGGCATCGCTGCCGCGCGCGGAATCCGCGACACCTCGCGCGCCGGCCGGTACCACAACCGCAGATTCCTGGCCATCGCCGAGGAGCTGGGCCTCGACCACCCCGAGGAACCGCACCCCAGCAGTGGCTTCTCGCTGGTCACGCTCAATCCGGAGGCCAAGCAGCGCTACCGCCAGACGATCGAGCGGCTCCAGCGCGCCCTGAAGGCACACACCGTGGCCACGGCCGCGGACACCAAGCGCAGCTTCCGGGGGCCGGCCGCACGGCACGGCTCCTCCGGGGGCGGCGTCCGCGTCAAGGCCGTCTGTGACTGCGGTCGCAATGTCCGCGTCGTACCGTCGGTGCTCGCCCAGGCGCCGATCGTCTGCGGCGGCTGCGGCAAGCCGTTCCGCATCCCGGAGGCGGTCGCCGCCGCCGCGAGCTGATCGTCGGGTCCTCGCTCCTGGTGGGGTGGCCGTACTGGTTTCGGCCGCCCCCTCGGCGTGTGGCACAATGGCTAGCTGTACTCGACAGTCGCACAGGACCCCTCTCTCCTCCGGCTGACGCGTCCATCGGGCACTCGGGTACCGCAACCCCACGCGGCAATCTCGCCGTGCCCACCCACGTCAAGACCAGGAGACACCACTTCCGTGGCAGTCAAGATCAAGCTGAAGCGTCTGGGCAAGATCCGTTCGCCTCACTACCGCATCGTCGTCGCCGACTCCCGTACCCGCCGTGACGGCCGGGCCATCGAGGAGATCGGTCTGTACCACCCGGTGCAGAACCCGTCGCGCATCGAGGTCGACTCGGAGCGCGCGCAGTACTGGCTGAGCGTCGGCGCGCAGCCGACCGAGCCGGTCATGGCCATCCTGAAGCTCACCGGTGACTGGCAGAAGCACAAGGGTCTGCCCGCCCCGGAGCCGCTGAAGGTCGCCGAGCCGAAGAAGGCCCGCCCCTCCTTCGAGGCGCTTGCCACGGCCGACGAGCCCAAGGGTGAGGCCATCACCCAGAAGAAGAAGGCTGAGAAGAAGGACGAGGCCGCTGAGGCCGCGTCCGAGTCGACCGAGGCCTGAGCATGCTCGAGGAGGCTCTTGAGCACCTCGTGAAGGGCATTGTCGACAACCCCGACGATGTGCAGGTCGCCTCGCGCAACCTGCGCCGTGGGCGCGTCCTGGAAGTCCGGGTCCACCCGGACGACCTCGGCAAGGTGATCGGCCGCAACGGCCGCACCGCGCGCGCTCTGCGCACTGTCGTGGGCGCCATCGGCGGCCGCGGTGTCCGCGTCGACCTCGTCGACGTCGACCAGGTTCGCTGACAAAGTTGAACACCGGCTCGGGCCGGGGAGGGCTTACGAGCCGTCCCCGGCCCGAGGGCGTGTCGGGAAGTCCCGCACAGCGCCCACGATGCCCGGCACGCACCCTCGCCGCACCGGTCAAAGACCCGAGTAGCTCCGCTACCAGGGCCTTCGTCCGGCACGCCGAGGTCACGCACCGGACGCCGCGGACGCCGCACGGGACTTCCCGACACGCCCTAGTCGTATGACAGGAGAGTTTCGGACCGTGCAGTTGGTAGTGGGGCGCATCGGCCGCGCCCATGGCATCAAGGGCGAAGTCACCATCGAGGTGCGCACCGACGAGCCCGAGCTGCGGCTCGGCCCCGGTGCGGTGCTCGCCACCGACCCGGCCGCCACGGGGCCGCTGACCATCGAGTCCGGCCGGGTGCACTCCGGCCGGCTGCTGCTGCGCTTCGAGGGCGTACGCGACCGGACCGCGGCCGAGGCGCTGCGCAACACGCTCCTGATCTCCGAGGTCGACCCGGAGGAGCTGCCGGAGGACGAGGACGAGTTCTACGACCACCAGCTCATGGACCTCGACGTCGTCACGGCCGACGGTGTCGAGGTAGGCCGGATCACGGAGATCTCGCACCTGCCCTCGCAGGACCTGTTCATCGTGGAGCGGCCCGACGGCAGCGAGGTCATGATCCCGTTCGTCGAGGAGATCGTCAGCGAGATCGACCTCGAGGAACAGAAGGCGATCATCACGCCGCCGCCCGGTCTGATCGACGACCGCGCCGAGATCGTGTCGTCGCGCGACGCGGCGGAGGAAGAGTCCGCATGAGGCTCGACGTCGTCACGATCTTCCCCGAGTACCTGGAACCGCTGAACGTCTCGCTCGTGGGCAAGGCACGCGCGCGTGGCCAACTCGACGTCCACGCGCACGACTTGAGGCAGTGGACGTACGACCGGCACAACACGGTCGACGACACCCCCTACGGCGGCGGCCCCGGCATGGTCATGAAGACCGAGCCGTGGGGCGACTGCCTCGACGACGTCCTCGCCGACGGGTACGAGAACGGGGCGCACGGCCCCGCCCTGGTCGTCCCCACGCCCTCCGGGCGCCCCTTCACCCAGGAACTCGCGGTCGAGCTCTCCGAGCGCCCCTGGCTGGTCTTCACGCCCGCGCGCTACGAGGGCATCGACCGCCGCGTCATCGACGAGTACGCGACCCGTATGCCGGTCTACGAGGTCTCGATCGGCGACTACGTCCTCGCGGGCGGGGAAGCCGCCGTGCTCGTCATCACGGAGGCCGTGGCACGCCTGCTGCCGGGCGTCCTCGGCAACGCGGCCTCGCACCAGGACGACTCCTTCGCGCCCGGAGCCATGGCCAACCTCCTCGAAGGGCCCGTCTACACCAAGCCGCCGCAGTGGCGCGGACGGGACATCCCGGAGGTGCTGCTCAGCGGACACCACGGCAAGATCGCCCGCTGGCGGCGCGACGAGGCGCTGCGCCGCACCACGCGCAACCGGCCCGACCTGATCGAGCGCACCGACCCCAAGGCCTTCGACAAGAAGGACCGCGAAATGCTCTCGATCCTGGGCTGGGGGCCGGGCCCCGACGGACGATTTGGGCCGACGCCCGAGGTCGTGGAAGAATAAGCCGCTGCTGTACGTCCAGCCTGCGCCCCTGCCACAGGGGGAAAGACGCTAGGCCCGACGCGATCAGCTACCGAAACTCATCGCATACCTCCCGCCGATGACCTGTGGCATCGGCGAAGAAAGCAGACGATCATGTCTCACCTGCTCGACTCCGTCGACGCCGCGTCGCTGCGCAGCGACGTCCCCGCCTTCCGCCCGGGCGACACCGTCAACGTCCACGTCCGCGTCATCGAGGGCAACCGCTCCCGTGTGCAGCAGTTCAAGGGCGTAGTCATCCGCCGCCAGGGCGCCGGCGTCCGCGAGACCTTCACGGTCCGCAAGGTCTCCTTCTCCGTCGGCGTGGAGCGCACCTTCCCGGTCCACACCCCGATCGTCGAGAAGATCGAGCTCGTCACCAAGGGTGACGTCCGTCGCGCCAAGCTGTACTACCTCCGCGAGCTGCGCGGCAAGGCTGCGAAGATCAAGGAGAAGCGCGAGAACTGAGCCGCCCGGCGCCCGCTCCGGGCGTCAGCGCATCTCGCGTACGGAGTCCTCAGGAGCGCCGGATAGCATCTGGCCTCGATGGACACCGAAGCACAGCATGTGGAGCGCGACCGCTCCTCCCGGCCCGCAGAGCACACCTCACAGGGCGAGGAGGAACGGTCGCGCTCCTCTTTGCGTTCCAGGGATGTGCTGTCCCGGGGCTTCGAGGAAGTCGCCGGCTGGGTGCCTGGTGGCCGTGTCACGCTCTCGTTGCTGCTGAGCATGGTGTTCCTGCTGGCTTTCAGTGTCTTTGTGATGCAGCCGTTCCAGATCCCCAGCAGGTCGATGGAGGCCACGTTGAGGGTCGGGGACCGCGTTCTCGTAAATAAGTTGGCGTACCGTTTCGGTGCCGAACCGAAGCGCGGGGACGTGGTCGTCTTCGACGGCAGCGGGTACTTCGGTGAGGCCGACTACATCAAGCGCGTCGTGGGCGTAGGGGGAGACCACGTGGTCTGCTGCGACAGCAAGGGGAGGATCGAGGTGAACGGGCAGTCCGTGGACGAGCGGTCCCTCCTGTACGCGGGGGACGCGCCTTCGGAGGTGCCGTTCGACATCGAGGTTCCCGAAGGCACCCTCTTCCTGCTCGGTGACCACCGCAGCGACTCCCGTGACTCCCGCGACCTCATGGGCGCGCCCGGCGGCGGCTTCCTCCCGCTCGACCACGTGATCGGCAAGGCCGAGTGGATCGCCTGGCCGACCGGGCACTGGCGCTCTCTGCCGCGTGAAGACGTCTACGCGCGCGTGCCCGCACCCGGTGGCGCGCATGGGTAGGCGGGGCAAGGCGCGGAGCGGCCACGGCGCCGCCGACGAACTGCTGCCCACCGGGAGCCGGCCCACCAGCGGGCCGGCGCATCCCGGTCGCGCCGAGCGGCGCAAGCTCGCCCGCAAGGTGAAGCGGCGCAGAAGGCGTTCCGCGATCAAGGAGATACCGCTCCTCATAGGCGTCGCCCTGCTCATAGCCCTCGTCCTGAAGACCTTCCTCGTCCAGGCCTTCGTGATCCCGTCCGGCTCCATGGAGCAGACGATCAAGATCGGCGACCGGGTCGTGGTGGACAAGCTCACGCCCTGGTTCGGCGCGAAGGTGCACCGCGGCGACGTCGTCGTCTTCAAGGACCCCGGTAAGTGGCTCACCGCGGAGACGGGCGAGAAGCAGGACCCACCGGTCGGCGTCAAGCAGATCAAGGAGGGCCTGACCTGGATCGGTCTGCTGCCCTCCGACAACGACCGCGATCTCATCAAGCGGGTCGTCGGTGTCGGCGGAGACACCGTGAAGTGCTGCGACAAGCAGGGCCGCGTCACCGTGAACGGGACGCCGCTGAACGAGACTTCGTACATCCACCCGGGCAACACCCCCTCCAAGTTCGACTTTTCGGTGAAGGTTCCCGAGGGCCGGTTGTTCGTGATGGGTGACCACCGCGCCAACTCGGCGGACTCCCGCTATCACCTCACCGAGGCCTACCACGGCACCGTCTCCGAGGAGTCGGTCGTCGGACGGGCCCGCGCCATCGTCTGGCCGATCGGCAACTGGACCACCCTGGGGGAGCCGGAGACGTTCTCGGCCGTGGCCGACGCGCAAGGTGACGGATCGACCGCGGCGTCGGGCGCGTCGCATAGGGTGGCCACCACGAACAGCGCTGTCACGAGTTCGACCGCATCGGATTCGGACGGAATGATCCCCCTCCCGACCCCTGCGGAACTCCCGCTCGTTATGGGAGTGGTGGGCCTGCATCGCGTAGGGATCAGGCAGCGGCACGGAGTGAGGAGTGGATGTGGGGGACTTGGCGGTCGGCGCACGGTCAGGGCAAGGGCCCGAAGAGCAGCCCGGGCGATCCGACGACGCGGCGAGTCCGGCCGTGACGGACCACGGACCCGCAGACGAGGCGGGAGGCGGCGGTGACGACTCCGGCGCGAAGCAGCAGAAGAAGCCCCGCTCCTTCTGGAAGGAGCTGCCGCTCCTCATCGGTATCGCGCTCGTCCTTGCTCTGCTGATCAAGACGTTCCTGGTCCAGGCGTTCTCCATCCCGTCGGCGTCCATGGAGAACACGCTGAAGATCGGCGACCGCGTGCTCGTCGACAAGCTCACGCCGTGGTTCGGGTCCAAGCCGGAGCGCGGCGAGGTGATCGTCTTCCACGACCCCGCGGAATGGCTCGCGGGTGAGCCCACCGCGGAGCCGAACGCGGTGCAGCAGGTGCTGAGCTGGGTCGGTCTGATGCCCTCCGCCGACGAGAAGGACCTCATCAAGCGCGTCATCGGCGTCGGCGGCGACACCGTCGAGTGCAAGAGCACGGGCCCGCTGATGGTCAACGGCAAGGCGCTGAACGAGCCGTACGTGTACCCGGGCAACACCCCGTGCAGCGCGGACAATGCGGGCGGGACCTTCAAGGTGAAGGTTCCCGAGGGCAAAGTTTGGGTCATGGGTGACCACCGCCAGGACTCGATGGACTCCCGCTACCACCAGAACGACAAGAACAACGGCTTCGTCCCGGTCGACAACGTCGTGGGCCGCGCCATCGTCGTCGCCTGGCCGCCCACGCACTGGTCCACGCTGCCGGTGCCGGACACCTTCGACCAGTCGGGCATCAACGCCGCGGCGAGCGCGGCTCCAGGCGCGCTCGGCCTCGCGGGCGCGGTGCCGCTGGTGATCTGGCGCAGGCGCAAGATTCACAAGGCCCTTACCGAGGGAAACACCGGGGTTTCTGCGACCGGTACCGCCGGGTAGGGTGCCGTCCCAGATCGCCGATCTTCCGTGGTCCGAGCCATTCCTGGGCCGGGCCACGAGATCGATTTCTCCGACGCTGGGGAGCAACTGGGATGAGCAGGACACGTCGTACGGACGAGGGCCACGGCAAGGTCGGCAGCGTGCTGTCGGGCATAGCCGTGGCCCTCGGCTGTGTGCTGTTCCTCGGCGGATTCGTGTGGGGCGCCTTCGTGTACCAGCCGTACACGGTGCCCACCGGCTCGATGACGCCGACGATCGGCGCGGGCGACCGGGTCCTCGCGCAGCGCATCGACGGCAGCGTGGTCAAGCGCGGTGACGTCGTCGTCTTCCAGGAGAAGACCTGGGGCGACCTGCCGATGGTCAAGCGGGTCGTCGGTATCGGCGGCGACAAGATCGCCTGCTGCACGGACGGCAAGCTGACCGTCAACGGCAAGAAGATCGACGAACCGTATCTGCCGGCCGGTAAGAGCGTCTCGCTGACCGGCATCAAGGCCACGACGGTTCCCAAGGGACGGCTCTTCCTGCTCGGTGACGAGCGCAGCGGCTCCCTGGACTCCAGCGTTCACCTCGGCGACTCGGAGAACGGCTCGGTGGAGCGCGGCGCCGTACAGGCCCGCGTCGACGCCGTGGCCTGGCCCCTGAACGGCATGCTGGCCAAGCCCACCGGGTTCGAGGAGCTGCCGGGCGGGACCTCGCAGCCGGGCCCCCTCAAGTGGATGGTGTACGCCGTGGTGGCCGGCGCGGTGCTGGTGCTCGGCGGAGCGGCCTACGGCCCGATCGCGAAGGCCACGCGGCGCTCACGGACCCGGGCGGCGGAGCCGGTCCGTGCCTGAGCTCGGCAGGGAGCTGCGCAAGGTGGCCCGGGTCGTCCTGCTCGACGCGGAGAGCCGCATCCTGCTGCTGCACGGCCATGAGCCGGACGACGCGGCGAACAACTGGTGGTTCACCCCGGGCGGCGGCCTGGAGGGCGACGAGACGCGCGAGCAGGCGGCTCTGCGGGAACTGGCCGAGGAGACCGGCATCACGGATGTGGAGCTGGGCCCTGTGCTGTGGCGGCGCGAGTGTTCCTTCCCGTTCGACGGGCGGCGCTGGGACCAGGACGAGTGGTACTTCCTGGCCCGTACGTCGTCGTCGGGGGCTGCCGGCATCAATGAGAACGGCCTCACCGACCTGGAACGACGCAGTGTCGCCGGAGCGCGCTGGTGGACGTGCCGGGAACTGGCCGAAGGGCATGAGACGGTGTATCCGACCAGACTCGCCGAGCTGCTGAACCGGTTGCTCGACGAAGGTCCCCCGAGCCGGCCGGTGGTCCTCGACACGGAAATCGTCTAGAGGCACCAGAGGCTGGCGCACAATAGGGGGACGCACGGCTGAAGGGGAACATGCCATGAGCGCCGAGGACCTCGAGAAGTACGAGACCGAGATGGAGCTGAAGCTCTACCGGGAGTACCGCGACGTCGTCGGTCTGTTCAAATACGTGATCGAGACCGAACGGCGCTTCTACCTCACCAACGACTACGAGATGCAGGTGCACTCGGTCCAGGGCGAGGTGTTCTTCGAGGTGTCGATGGCGGATGCCTGGGTGTGGGACATGTACCGGCCTGCCAGATTCGTGAAGCAGGTGCGGGTACTCACGTTCAAGGACGTGAACATCGAGGAGCTGAACAAGAGCGACCTGGAGCTTCCGGGGAGCTGATCCGCCGACGTCGCTCACCTTGCGAGTGACGGAGTTCTCCACAACCCGTCGGTAGTACACCAAGATCCACTTCTCCTTCGGCGCTGCGTCAGCGTGGGCGTCGGAGGTGATGCCGACGTGAACGCACAAGGCGCACTGGGGAAGTACGGCGAGGACCTGGCCGCGAGGCGGCTGGCCGAGGCCGGGATGACGGTGCTCGCGCGGAATTGGCGCGCGGGCCGGTCGGGCGAGATCGACATCGTGGCGCGGGACGGCGACGCGATCGTCGTGTGCGAGGTGAAGACCCGCAGCGGAGCACGCGGCTCGGGCCGTGGCGCGGCCTTCGAGGATCCGATGGCCGCGATCACCCCGGTCAAGGCGCGGCGGCTGCGCGATCTCGCCGAGCGATGGGTGCAGCAGCACGGCGGGGCGCCGCCCGGAGGCGTGCGCATCGATCTCGTCGGCGTCCTGCTGCCGGAGCGCGGAGCACCCCGCGTCGAGCATGTGCGGGGGGTGTCCTGATGGGATTCGCGCGTACGTGTTCGGTGGCCCTGGTGGGCGTCGAGGGTGTCGTCGTCGAGGTGCAGGCCGACCTGGAGCCCGGAGTCGCGGCCTTCACGCTGGTGGGGCTGCCCGACAAGAGCCTGGTGGAGAGCCGGGACCGGGTCAGGGCCGCCGTGGTCAACTCGGGGGCGGACTGGCCACAGAAGAAGCTCACCGTGGGGCTCAGCCCGGCATCCGTGCCCAAGGGCGGTTCGGGCTTCGATCTCGCTGTTGCGTGCGCGGTCCTCGGCGCCGCTGAGCGGATCGACCCGCGGGTGCTCGCCGACATCGTGATGATCGGTGAACTGGGGCTCGACGGACGGGTGCGGCCGGTGCGCGGGGTGCTCCCCGCCGTGCTCGCCGCCGCCGACGCGGGCTACGAGCAGGTGGTGGTACCCGAGTCCACGGCTGGCGAGGCGGCGCTCGTGCCGGGGATCTCCGTCCTCGGCGTGCGCAGCCTGCGCCAGTTGATCGCGGTGCTCGCGGACGAACCCGTGCCGGACGAGGAGCCCGAGACGCACGGCCGTCCCGATCCGATGCTGGCCGGGCTGAGCATGCCGGGGAGCGGGGCGGGCACCGGACTCGGCGGCCCGCTGTACGACGGGCCGGGGCCCGATCTCTCCGATGTCGTCGGGCAGGTGTCGGCCCGTACCGCGATCGAGGTCGCCGCGGCGGGCGGTCACCACGTGATGCTGTCCGGACCGCCGGGCGCCGGCAAGACCATGCTCGCCGAGCGGCTGCCCGCGGTTCTGCCGCCGCTGACCAGGGAGGAGTCCCTGGAGGTCACGGCGATCCACTCGGTGGCGGGGATGCTGCCGCCAGGAAAGTCGATGATCGACGTCGCGCCGTACTGCGCGCCCCATCACTCGGCGACCATGCAGTCACTCGTCGGGGGCGGGCCGGGAGTGGCGCGGCCGGGGGCGGTCTCGTTGTCCCACCGTGGCGTGCTCTTTCTGGACGAGGCGCCGGAGTTCAGTGGGCAGGCCCTCGACGCTCTGCGACAGCCGCTGGAGTCGGGGCATGTGGTCATCGCCCGGAGCGCGGGCGTGGTGCGGCTGCCCGCCCGCTTCCTGATGGCGCTGGCCGCGAACCCGTGCCCCTGCGGGCAGTTCCGGGTGCACGGCGGTGAGTGCGACTGTCCGCCCGCCTCGGTCCGGCGGTATCAGGCCCGGCTCTCCGGGCCACTGCTCGACCGGGTCGATCTGCGGGTCGAGGTGGACCCCGTCACGCGCAACGAACTTGCCGGGTACGGGCCGCGGGGCGAGACCACCCAGGTCGTCGCCGACCGGGTGCGGCAGGCCAGGGAGCGGGCGGCGGCGCGGTTCGCGGACACACCGTGGCGGACCAACAGCGAGGTGCCGGGACACGCTCTGCGCACCCGGTGGCCCGCCGCCCCCGGCGCCCTGGACGAGGCGGAACTTGACCTGGAGCGCGGTTTCCTGACCGCACGTGGGCTCGACCGTGTGCTGCGCGTCGCGTGGACCGTGGCCGACCTCGCCGGACGCGACCGTCCCTGCGCCCAGGACGTGGCGCTCGCGCTGCAACTGCGGACCGGGATCTCGCGCGGGGCGCCGATGACGATCGGGGCCCGCTCATGAGGCGGGTGCGCATCGCGGACGAGGTACGGCTCGCCCGCGCACGGCTGACCCGGATCGTGGAACCGGGATGGGAGCCGGCCGGGCAGTGGCTGCGGGAGTTCGGGGCGGTGGAGACGGTGCGGCGCATCGAGGAAGCCGCATCGGGCGGCCAGGAGGAGCTCGCGCTGCCCGGGGTGCGCAGTGAGCGGTGGGCCGGGCTGGTCGCGCGGGCCCGTGAAGCGCCGCACCCGGAGCGGGACTTGGCGCGGGCGGAGCGGATCGGGGCCCGGTTCGTGTGCCCGGGAGACGTCGAGTGGCCTGGCCAGCTGGACGACCTGGGGGACGCGCGGCCGATCGGGCTGTGGGTGCGGGGCGGGCCTTCGCTGAGGATGTGGGCGCTGCGCTCGGTGGCGGTGGTGGGGGCGCGGGCCTGCACGGACTACGGCGCGCGGATGGGCGCGAGCCTGGGCGCCGGCCTCGCCGAGCGCGGATGGGTCGTCGTCTCGGGCGGTGCGTACGGGATCGACGCCGCGGTCCATCGCGGGGCGCTCGGGGCCACCGGCGCCACGGTGGCGGTGCTCGCCTGCGGTGTCGATCGCGCCTACCCGCGCGGGCACGAGCAGTTGATCGACCGGATCGTGGAACAGGGGCTCGTGGTGGGGGAGTTGCCGCCCGGTGATCACCCCACGCCCAGCAGATTCATTCAGCGGAACCGGGTGATCGCCGCGCTCACCAGGGGAACCGTCGTCGTGGAGGCGGCCTACCGCAGCGGGGCGCTCGGCACGGTCCGTTGGGCGCAGCGGCTGGGGCGGCACGCGATGGGGGTGCCGGGACCGGTCACCAGCAGCGTCTCCGCCGGAGTCCACGAACTGCTGCGCAAGGAGGGCGTGCTGGTCACGGACGCCGAGGAAGTCGTCGAGCTGGTCGGCGAGATGGGAGAGCTCGCGCCGGAGCGGCGGGGGCCCGTACTGCCCCGCGACCTGCTGCCGGCGGCCACGGCGCGGGTGCTCGCGGCGCTGCCCGCACACGGCACACGAACGACCGCGCAGATCGGCAGGGAGGCCGGTGCGACCGACGACGACACGACCGCGCGGTTGTACGAACTGCGCTCTTTGGGGTTCGTCGAACGACACGGCGACGGCTGGCAGTTGACACGCCAGGCGATCCGGTCGGTCTTTCCGGAGGGCGGAGTTCCCTGACGGGAGACGTTGCGCCGTCCGGATGACCCCCCCGATGACCTTGGCAATTCCGGCAGTTGACGTTCCGTCCCGATCACATAAGGGGTCGGAAGCATCCGCGCAAGTCGCCCAACGGAACGTATCTGCGCGCGTACGATGCCCTACCCTTCGCACACTGCGACACTCCAGTCACGCTACGCTCACCAGGATTCGGGTTCGTCACCTCAAATCCGGAATCAGGCAGGCAGCTCGGCACCAGTCATCACTAGACGGGCAACACGGCATCTTCACCAGCAAAGAGATTCCAGCGGCTCCCACGACCAAGACGACGATCAGAAATCAGGCCCGGGTCCAGTCCCGCGGCCCCCTCTCCGACTCGCTCGGTACGCAGCAGAACGGCACAAGGCGGCGTATGCCACAGCACACCTCCGGATCCGACCGGGCGGCGGTACCACCCGCCGCCCGCGGCTCCAGCGTGCGGCCTCCGGCTCCCTCCTCCCTGGAGGAACTGTGGAGGTCGTACAAGGCGACGGGCGACGAGCGGCTGCGGGAGCAGCTGATCCTGCACTACTCACCGCTGGTCAAGTACGTCGCCGGCCGGGTGAGCGTCGGGCTGCCGCCCAATGTGGAGCAGGCCGACTTCGTCTCGTCCGGGGTCTTCGGGCTGATCGACGCGATCGAGAAGTTCGACATCGAGCGGGAGATCAAGTTCGAGACGTACGCGATCACCCGGATCCGCGGCGCGATGATCGACGAACTGCGGGCCCTGGACTGGATTCCGCGGTCGGTGCGGCAGAAGGCGCGCAACGTGGAACGGGCGTACGCCACGCTCGAGGCCAAGCTGCGGCGCAGTCCCTCGGAGAGCGAGGTGGCCGAGGAGATGGGCGTGGCGCTGGAGGAACTGCACGCCGTTTTCAGCCAGTTGTCGCTGGCGAACGTGGTGGCGTTGGAGGAGCTGCTGCACGTCGGGGGCGAGGGCGGCGATCGGCTCAGCCTCATGGACACTCTCGAGGACCACGCGGCGGACAACCCGGTGGAGGTCGCCGAGGACCGGGAGCTGCGGCGGTTCCTGGCGCGGGCGATCAACACGCTGCCGGAGCGCGAGAAGACCGTCGTCACGCTCTACTACTACGAGGGTCTGACCCTCGCCGAGATCGGCAATGTGCTGGGTGTGACGGAGAGCCGGGTCAGTCAGATCCACACGAAGTCGGTGCTGCAGCTCCGGGCGAAGCTGGCGAGTTTCGGGCGTTGACGCTGCGCAGCCGACCTGTGGTGGTGAATCGTCCCTGCCGAGGTCGGTGTGCGGGTGGTGTCCGGTGAGCTCCCGTCCCGGGCGGGGCGTCCGTACAGTGGATGTGTGCCAAGGATTCGAGCGGCCTCTGTGGCCGAGCACCGGTCGATGCAGCGCGGCGCCCTTCTGGACGCGGCGCGTTCCCTGCTGTCCGAGGGCGGGACGGAGGCGCTGACGTTCCCCGCGCTCGCGGAGCGGACGGGACTCGCGCGGTCGTCCGTCTACGAGTACTTCAAGTCCCGCGCGGCCGTGGTCGAGGAGCTGTGCGCGGTCGACTTCCCGGTGTGGGCCGCCGAGGTCGAGGCCGGGATGGCGCGGGCCGCGACACCCGAGGGCAAGGTCGAGGCGTATGTGCGCGAGCAGCTGGCGCTGGTGGGGGACCGACGGCACCGGGCCGTCGTCGCCATCTCCGCGAGCGAGCTCGACGCCGGGGCCAGGGAGAAGATCCGGGCCGCGCACGGCGGGCTCGTCGCGATGATCGTCGAGGCGCTCGGGGAGATGGGGCACGAGCAGCCCCGGCTCGCGGCGATGCTGGTCCAGGGGGTCGTGGACGCGGCGGTACGGCGCATCGAGCTCGGGGCCGCGGAGGAGCCGGGGGCGATCGTGGATGCCGCTGTGGGCATGGTGCTGCGGGGCGTTCGGGGCTGAGGCCCGCCGGCTCGGCGCCGCAGCGGGCCCAGGCGCAGCGCTCACCCCGCGCTGGGGTGCCGCCTTGCCCACCCTGCCGCCCATGGCGGCAGACTGCCCAAGGCGGGTGTGGCCGGGCCGGGGTCGATTCCCCAGACGGGGAGCAGGCGTGCCGGTGTCCGGTGCAGCAGGGACGGATCCAGCAGGGACAGCGGGTCCAGGTACGTATCGCCTCTCAGCAAGCCCCAGTGGAGGCACGACGGAGCCGTGGGAGGGCAGTGGCCCGTCGGGAGTTCCAGGGCGCCGATCGCCTGGCCCGCCGTGACCTCGTCGCCCTCCGCCACCGTCGCCGTCACCGGTTCGTACGTCGTGCGCAGGGGCGGGTCGCCCGTGCCGGTCAGTTCGACCGAGACCACTCCTCGTCCCGCCACCCGGCCCGCGAACGAGACCCGGCCGGCCGCCACCGTCCGCACCGGAGCGCCGATCGGGGCCGCCAGGTCCACGCCCCGGTGGCCCGGGCCGTAGGCGGTCGCCGGTGGGGACCAGGCGCGTACCACCGCGGGGTGGTCGCCCACCGGCCAGAGATCGGCCGCCTGCGCCGGTGCCGACCAGGCGGCCAGCAGCAGTATCACCGAAATCGTCACGCAGAGTAGTCGTCGCATGGCGGAAATGATCCGCGAGCGGGCCGAGTCCGGGGGATCTTGGCCGGGAAACGTGGACTACCGGGCGGTTGTGGACAGCGGCGTCACCCGGTACCTCGCGGGTCCCGTACACTTCTTGTGGCGATCCGGGCCACCGGATCGACTTCGCACGCCCCGACACCGGGCCCATTCGGGTTTGTGTCAGTGCCTTTCGGTCCCGTGCTCACGCACGTGGCAGGCGCGCATCGGGGCGTCAGGAAACAACCGAGAACACCCAGAGGAGTACGGCCATGGCCGTCGTCACGATGCGGGAGCTGCTGGAAAGCGGCGTCCACTTCGGTCACCAGACCCGTCGTTGGAACCCGAAGATGAAGCGCTTCATCTTCACGGAGCGCAACGGCATCTACATCATCGACCTTCTCCAGTCGCTGTCGTACATCGACCGCGCCTACGAGTTCGTCAAGGAGACCGTCGCCCACGGCGGCACGGTCATGTTCGTCGGTACGAAGAAGCAGGCGCAGGAAGCGATCGCCGAGCAGGCGACCCGCGTCGGCATGCCCTTCGTGAACCAGCGCTGGCTGGGCGGCATGCTCACCAACTTCTCGACCGTCTACAAGCGTCTGCAGCGCCTCAAGGAGCTCGAGCAGATCGACTTCGAGGACGTCGCCGCGTCCGGTCTCACCAAGAAGGAGCTTCTCGTGCTCTCGCGCGAGAAGGCCAAGCTGGAGAAGACCCTCGGCGGTATCCGCGAGATGTCCAAGGTTCCCAGCGCCGTCTGGATCGTGGACACCAAGAAGGAGCACATCGCTGTCGGCGAGGCCCGGAAGCTCAACATTCCGGTCGTCGCGATCCTCGACACGAACTGTGACCCCGACGAGGTCGACTACAAGATCCCGGGCAACGACGACGCGATCCGCTCCGTCACCCTGCTCACCCGCGTGATCGCCGACGCCGTCGCCGAGGGCCTCATCGCCCGTTCCGGTGTCGCCACCGGTGACTCGAAGCCGGGCGAGAAGGCCCAGGGCGAGCCGCTGGCCGAGTGGGAGCGCGACCTGCTCGAGGGCGAGAAGAAGGCCGACGAGAAGGCCGAGGAGGCCCCGGCCGCCGAGGCTGCTGCCGCTGAGGCCCCCGTCGCCGACGCCGCTGCCGAGGCGCCCGCTGCCGAGGCGCCCGCCGCCGAGGCTCCGGCCGCTGAGGCCCCGGCTGCCGAGCAGGCCTGACCCGTACGGGATTCGGTTTCGTGAGTGACACGGCGGGGGCCCTCTTCGGCCCCCGCCGTTCACCCGTGGCCGTCCGTGCGTGACCTTTCGTCGTCAGACACTTCAGACTTCGTAGAGAGAAAACCAGGATCATGGCGAACTACACCGCCGCTGACGTCAAGAAGCTCCGTGAGCTCACGGGCGCCGGCATGATGGACTGCAAGAAGGCGCTCGACGAGGCCGAGGGCGTCGTCGACAAGGCCGTCGAGGCGCTCCGTATCAAGGGCCAGAAGGGCGTCGCCAAGCGCGAGGGCCGCTCTGCCGAGAACGGTGCCGTCGTCTCCCTCATCGCCGACGACAACACCTCCGGTGTCATCGTCGAGCTGAAGTGCGAGACGGACTTCGTCGCCAAGGGTGAGAAGTTCCAGTCGGTCGCCAACGAGCTCGCCGCGCACGTCGCCAAGACGTCGCCCGCCGACCTCGAGGCCCTGCTCGCCTCCGAGATCGAGGCCGGCAAGACCGTCCAGGCGTACGTCGACGAGGCCAACGCCAACCTCGGCGAGAAGATCGTCCTGGACCGCTTCGCGCAGTTCTCCGGCGCCTACGTCACCGCGTACATGCACCGCACCATGCCCGACCTGCCCCCGCAGATCGGTGTTCTGGTCGAGCTGGACAAGGCCGACGCCGACCTCGCCAAGGGTGTGGCTCAGCACATCGCCGCCTTCGCGCCGAAGTACCTCACCAAGGACGACGTCCCGGCCGAGGTCGTCGAGACCGAGCGTCGCGTCGCCGAGGAGACCACCCGCGCCGAGGGCAAGCCCGAGGCCGCGCTCCCGAAGATCGTCGAGGGTCGCGTCAACGGCTTCTTCAAGGAGGCCACTCTCCTCGGTCAGCCGTACGCGCTCGACAACAAGAAGTCGGTCGAGAAGGTCCTCCAGGAGGCCGGTGTCACCCTGAAGCGCTTCTCGCGCATCAAGGTCGGCATCTGAGTCCGTACCGCGACCGACGCGAGACCCGGCTAGGGTCGACAGCAGTCGTCCGCGTACTCGCGGGAGCACGCACCGGACGACCGCAGTTGTGACGAGGAGGCCATTGCCGCGCATGGGATGCGAACCACCCCATCGGCAGTGGCCTTCTTCGTATGTGTGCCAAGCAAGAAGAGGCGAGAATCCATGACCAGCACCCAGGCAGCCGACAAGAGCGACAAGAGCGACGACGGCAAAGGCGCGGGGCGCTTTCTGCTGAAGCTTTCCGGCGAGGCGTTCGCCGGTGGCGGGGGTCTGGGTGTCGACCCCGACGTGGTGCACGCCATCGCGCGTGAGATCGCGGCCGTCGTCCGCGACGGCGCGCAGGTCGCCGTCGTCATCGGCGGCGGCAACTTCTTCCGCGGTGCCGAGCTCCAGCAGCGCGGCATGGACCGGGCCCGCTCGGACTACATGGGCATGCTCGGTACGGTCATGAACTGCCTGGCCCTCCAGGACTTCCTGGAGAAGGAGGGCATCGACAGCCGCGTCCAGACCGCCATCACGATGGGCCAGGTCGCCGAGCCGTACATCCCGCTGCGTGCCGTGCGCCACCTGGAGAAGGGCCGCGTCGTCATCTTCGGCGCCGGTATGGGCATGCCGTACTTCTCCACCGACACCACCGCCGCGCAGCGCGCCCTGGAGATCGACGCCGAGGCGCTGCTCATGGGCAAGAACGGTGTCGACGGCGTCTACGACTCGGACCCCAAGACCAACCCCGAGGCCGTGAAGTTCGACGCGCTCAGCTACGGCGAGGTCATCACGCGCGACCTGAAGGTCGCCGACATGACCGCGATCACCCTGTGCCGCGACAACAAGCTTCCGATCCTCGTCTTCGAGCTCCTCGCGTCGGGCAATATCGCGCGCGCCGTCAAGGGTGAGAAGATCGGGACGCTCGTGGGCGAGCAGGGCACCCGCGCCTGATCCTCACGTCCGTAACGTCCCGAGAGGGATGGACAATGTCCTGCCGGTCGGACACCGTGCAAGGACACCGCAGGAAACCGCGCAGGACAAAGACACACGACGCAGCCGGCCGCCCCCGTGCAAGCCGGGCCTCACTCAAGACACGCAGGAGCAAGTGGTGATCGAAGAGACCCTCCTCGAGGCCGAGGAGAAGATGGAGAAGGCCGTCGTGGTCGCCAAGGAGGACTTCGCGGCGATCCGCACCGGTCGTGCGCACCCGGCGATGTTCAACAAGATCGTGGCCGACTACTACGGCGCGCTGACGCCGATCAACCAGCTGGCCTCGTTCTCGGTTCCCGAGCCGCGGATGGCCGTGGTGACCCCGTTCGACAAGAGCGCGCTGCGCAACATCGAGCAGGCGATCCGGGACTCCGACCTGGGCGTCAACCCGAGCAACGACGGCAACATCATTCGTGTGACGTTCCCCGAGCTCACCGAGGAGCGCCGTCGCGACTACATCAAGGTCGCCAAGGGCAAGGCGGAGGACAGCAAGGTGTCCATCCGCTCCGTCCGTCGCAAGGCCAAGGAAGCCATCGACAAGGCGATCAAGGACGGCGACATCGGCGAGGACGAGGGCCGTCGCGGCGAGAAGGAGCTGGACGACACCACCTCCAAGTACGTGGCCCAGGTCGACGAGCTGCTCAAGCACAAGGAAGCCGAGCTGCTCGAAGTCTGAGCGAGCGCGGAACATCGAGGTTCGAGGAATCCGTGAACGACTCTTCCTGGGGGGCGCCGCAGACCGGGCCCGGGTACTGGGGGCCCGCTGATCAGGACCGGGCCCCGGCAGGTCCCGCGTACGGTCAGGGCCCCTCGTACGACCAGGGACGCGCTCCGGCGGGTCCCGCGTACGAACGGCACGCGGTTGAGGAGACTCGGCCCATGCCCATCGTGCCCGATATGCCCGACGTGCCCGCCGGTGGCGGTGACAACCAGGACGACCGGGGGGCTGCTCGGCTGAGTGGCCCCCTGTTCCGCGACGAGTCGGCCGCCCCGCAGGCGCCGCCCTCTCCGCAGACCGGCCCGCAGGAGCCCATGACCGGCGCAGCGCCGCAGCCTCAGCCCCCCGTCCAGCCCCAGCCCCAGAAGAAGAGCGCGGGGCGTGATCTCGGGGCGGCCATAGGGGTCGGTGTCGGGCTCGGCGCGGTGATCATCGCGTCGCTGTTCATCGTCAAGGCGGTCTTCGTCGGGGTGATAGCGGTCGCCGTCGTGGTCGGCCTGTGGGAGCTCACCTCCCGGCTCGAGGAGCGCAAGGGCATCAAGGCGCCGCTCGTGCCGCTGGCCGTCGGCGGCGCGGCGATGGTCGTCGCCGGGTACGTCCGGGGGCCCGAGGGTGCCTGGGTGGCGATGGCGCTGACCGCGCTCGCGGTCCTGGTGTGGCGGATGACCGAGCCGCCCGAGGGCTACCTGAAGGACGTCACGGCGGGGGTCTTCGCGGCCTTCTACGTGCCCTTCCTCGCCACGTTCGTCGCCATGATGCTCACCGCGGACGACGGGGCCTGGCGGGTCCTGACCTTCCTGATCCTGACCGTGGTCAGCGACACCGGTGCCTACGCGATCGGCTGGCGCTTCGGCAAGCACAAGCTCGCGCCCCGCATCAGCCCCGGAAAGACCCGGGAGGGACTGGTCGGCGCGGTGTCGTTCGCGATGGTGGCGGGCGTGCTGTGCATGCAGTTCCTGATCGACGACGGGACCTGGTGGCAGGGCCTGATCATCGGCGCCTGCGTCGCGGCGAGCGCGACTCTCGGCGACCTCGGCGAGTCCATGATCAAGCGGGACCTCGGCATCAAGGACATGGGGACGCTGCTGCCGGGCCACGGCGGAATCATGGACCGCCTGGACTCCTTGCTGCCCACGGCGCCTGTGGTGTGGTTGCTGTTGGTGTTGTTCGTCGGGTCGGGCTGACCTCCACGCCGATCCTTTACGAGCCCCTGCCCTCTTCGGGCGGGGGCTCGCGGCGTCTTCGTGCGCCGGGGACCGCAACCGCGGGCTGAGCGGACGCGTCACTTGCGACAGAACCGAGTCCTACGCCTCCGTGGAGAGCCTCCGTTGCCACCATTGCCCCAGCCACCCTTGCCGCCGGCGCTCCACCCGTTGCGGGGGCAGTCCCTGGCCGTCCGGGTCCGGCGGACGTTCCGCTCGCGCAAAGCCCTGTCGGGCGTCACGCAGTGGTTCATCGACTGGGGCGTGCCGATCGCCCTGCTCGTCGGGTGCGTCTGGGTGTTCGGCGCCGGCCGCTCCGAGAAGGGCTGGAGCGGCATCTACCGGGTGTTCACGCTCATCGACAGGCCCGCGCACATGCTGTCCTGGGGCGCGTCGGTGATCGGCTGGCTACTGGTGCCCGCCCTGATCGGTGGGGTCGCCGGTCATGTGATCGCCACCCGGATGCAGCGGGTCAAGGACATCGCCACCAACCACCTCTTCCAGCAGCGGCCCCTGAGCCGGCGCCTCAAGCTCCCGGGCCGGATCGCTTTCCTCGAGTCACTGCACATGAAGAGCGCGGTGGACCAGGAATTCCTGGACCGCTATGTGAGGAGGGCGCACGCGGGAGACTGGAAGAAGGCCCAGGACCACTGGGAGGTCCTCGTCAGGGACGTGCTGTGCACGGTCGAACTGGCAGACCTGGACCGCACGGAGGCGCTCACCTCCGCCGAGAGCTTCGCCCGCGCGGTGATGTGGATGACGGCCTACCAGGACAAGTGCCTCGTGTGCACCGCTCGCGCCAACCAGCCCTGACCCTGCCGAAGGGACCGTTCCCATGCAGACACGAAGTGCCGTCGAGATCGCCCGCGCCGCCCTGCGCGACCTCTTCCCCACCGCTCCCGAGGACGGTTTGGACGAAGGGGCACGACACCTCACCCGCTGGGGGATCGAGGGACATGGGACCAACCTCGGCAGTGCGGAAGCCGCGCTCATGTACCTGGACCTGGTACAGGCATCACAGGAGAGCTACGACTTCGTGCCCGACGATGTCGCACGCGCCGCCGAAATGGGCGAAGCGTCGCGGACCTGGCGGGCTCCGTCGCGGACCCGTCGAGGGTGATGAGCCCGGGTGAGCGCAGAACACTCAGCAGACAATGACGGCATGACGTTGACGGTTTGGGTCGGTGACTGGCAGATCCAGTGCTGTGGAGCGCCCTTCGCACCCGGCGATGTCGTCTCGTGGCAGTTGCCGGAGATCGATCCAGAGGATCACGCCGATGTCGTCGGGGCGAGCGGGCGGCGGAGATCAACTTTCGCGAGGAGCATCACGGCCAGGAGGAAGTGAAGGCGTCGACTCGGTTGCGGGTCCTGACCGTCACGGAAGTGCACTGCCGATACGAGGTCCCCGCAGGCAGCACGTCCAACGTGCAGCACCCGGTGTCGGGGACGACCGTCCTGGTTCCTGTCAGGAAGGCGGACGGGTGGGCAGACGCTCGCCCAGGCGTCAGCTTCGCCCTGGCCGCGGCGGAGGCCCAGGCACCCAATGACGCGGACGAGGAGTATCTGCGGTCGTCTTGTTGGCCGGAGGTCGTGGCCGTCGCCGGGCGACTCGCTCACGTCATGGTCTGTAACGACCTGGGAGAACTCGTCGCACTGCACGAGTCCGAGACCGGGGATCAGCCGACCGACCAGGCCTCTCCAGGGCAGGGCAAGGAGTGTCCCACTGCGTGACAGCCGCGACGCACAGCCGCGAACAGCCGTTGACGTCCCGGGCCAACAGCGCAGGTGACAGGCGCGGCAGCCCAAGGGCAGCGCTCACCTCGAGTTGCCTCGGGGCGAAGCGGTCGCGGCGAAATGGGGTGTCAGGGCCGCAAGCGAACGAATCCGTCGGACTGGTCCAGGTGGAACGGCGAACCCGGACGCGTCGGGTGCCAGCCCTGGGCGAGGGCCGACGTGATGGCGGTGCTGACATCGCTGGGCAGCACCGCGGTGCTCGGCACTCCGAACCAGTTGCCGGCATGCGGCTGGTTCGTCGTGACGACGAGGGTCGTGCCGGGATGGTCCGCATGCTCCACCGCGTACGTGCACGGCGACCAGCAATGGCCCTGGCTATAGGTCGGCCGCTGGCGCAGGCGCCAGCGATAAGTCGTGCCGTTGACGACGATGCGTCGCGAACCCTTGCGGCCGATAGCCATGGAGGGCCCCCGTTCCCTGGACTGGCCGCGATGCTAGCTGGTCAGAGCATGAGCGAGCCGAGAGTCCTGGGCCGCCCCCGGGCCGTCCGAGGCCGCTCAACAGTGACCAGCGTCGACCGCCAGTGACAAGGGCCCAACCTGCCGACCCCAGGTCACGCCCATTTGTCTGCGACACTGGTACAGCCATGCCTAAGCCCGGAGAACTCACTTTCGTCGCCCCCCGCGGAGCCAAGAAGCCGCCGCGGCACCTCGCCGACCTCACGCCCGCCGAGCGCAAGGAAGCCGTTGCCGCGATCGGTGAGAAGCCGTTTCGCGCCAAGCAGCTTTCGCAGCACTACTTCGCGCGGTACGCGCACGACCCGGCCGAGTGGACCGATATCCCCGCCGGTTCGCGCGAGAAGCTGCGGGAGGCACTGCTTCCCGAGCTGATGACCGTCGTGCGGCATCTGTCGACCGACCAGGACACCACCCGCAAGACCTTGTGGCGGCTGTTCGACGGGACGCTCGTCGAGTCCGTGCTCATGCGGTATCCGGACCGGGTGACGATGTGCATCTCGTCGCAGGCCGGGTGCGGTATGAACTGCCCGTTCTGTGCCACCGGGCAGGCCGGTCTCGACCGGAACCTGTCGACCGGCGAGATCGTGCACCAGATCGTCGATGGAATGCGGGCCTTGCGGGACGGGGAGATCCCCGGTGGGCCGGCCCGGCTGAGCAACATCGTGTTCATGGGGATGGGCGAGCCGCTCGCCAACTACAAGCGCGTCGTGCAGTCGATTCGCGCGCTCACCGATCCCGAGCCGGACGGCCTCGGACTCAGCCAGCGCGGCATCACCGTGTCGACGGTCGGGCTCGTGCCCGCCATCCACCGGTTCGCCGACGAGGGCTTCAAGTGCCGGCTCGCCATCTCGCTGCACGCGCCCGACGACGAGCTGCGCGACACTCTCGTACCCGTCAATACGCGGTGGAAGGTGCGGGAGGTGTTGGACGCGGGATGGGAGTACGCGGCCCGGTCCGGGCGCCGGCTGTCCATCGAGTACGCGCTGATCCGCGACATCAACGACCAGGCGTGGCGCGGTGACCGGCTCGGGCGGCTGCTCAGGGGCAAGCCCGTGCACGTCAATCTCATTCCGCTGAACCCGACGCCCGGGTCGAAGTGGACCGCGTCGCGGCCCGAGGACGAGAAGGCGTTCGTCGAGGCCATCGCCGCGCACGGGGTGCCGGTGACCGTCCGGGACACCCGCGGTCAGGAGATCGACGGGGCGTGTGGTCAGCTCGCCGCCACCGAGCGGTAGCCTGGGGCCCGTACCTACATCTGCATATTCCGACAGGGGAGCGCCACAGCGCTGAGAGTGCGGTAGCGACCGCAGACCCTCTGAACCTTGCCCAGGTCATTCTGGGTAGGAAGTTCGGTCATCACTCAAGCTGTTGCGCCCTGCCCGGGGACCGCGAAGGTCTCCGGGCAGGGCCGCGTCTCTTCCTGGCCACCCCCAGGAGGAAAACCAAGTGAGCAAGAAGACGTACGTGGCCGCCGTGGTCGGCCTCGGTCTTGTCACGCTGTCCGCGTGCGGGTCGTCGTCCGACGAGTCCGGGTCCGGCGGATCCGACTCCAAGACCGTCACCCTCGTCAGCCACAGTTCATGGGCCGTCTCCGACGACGTACTGAAGGACTTCGAGAAGAAGTCCGGGTACACGGTGAAGGTCCTGAAGGACGGCGACGCGGGCGAGGCCGTCAACAAGGCCATCCTGTCCAAGGGCAATCCGCAGGGCGACGTCTTCTTCGGCGTCGACAACACCCTGCTGTCGCGGGCCCTCGACAACGGGATCTTCTCCTCGTACGAGGCCCAGGGGCTGAGCGAGGTGAAGAGCCAGTATCAGCTCGACGCCGGGAAGCACCGTGTCACGCCGGTCGACACCGGTGACATCTGCGTCAACTACGACAAGAAGTACTTCGAGCAGCACGACCTGACGCCGCCCTCGTCCTTCGCCGATCTGACGAAGGCTGAGTACAAGGACCTGCTCGTCACCGAGAACGCGTCGACGTCGTCGCCCGGGCTCGGATTCCTGCTGGGCTCGGCCGCGCAGTACGGCGACGACGGCTGGCAGGCGTACTGGAAGAAGCTCAAGGCCAACGGCGTCAAGGTCGTCGACGGCTGGGACCAGGCGTACAACGAGGAGTTCAGCGGCAGCGCCGGCGGCAAGAAGGCCGGGGGCGAGCGGCCGCTCGTCGTGTCGTACGCCTCCTCCCCGCCGGCCGAGGCGATCTACTCCGACCCGCAGCCGAAGACCTCGCCGGTCGGGGTCGCGAAGGGCACCTGCTTCCGGCAGGTCGAGTTCGCGGGGCTGCTCGACGGGGCCAGGAACGAGAAGGGCGGGCAGGCGCTCGTCGACTTCCTGATCTCCAAGGAGTTCCAGGAGGACATGCCGCTCAACATGTTCGTCGACCCGGTGACGAAGAACGCCACCGCGCCCGCCGCGTACACCAGGTACGCGGTGCCGGTCGACGACCCGAAGACGATGGAGCCGCGGAAGATCGCGGACAACCGTGACGAGTGGGTCAAGTCGTGGACGTCGCTCGTACTCAAGTAGCCGGAAAGGCGGCGAAGAAGGCGCGTTCGGCGAACGCGGCGCGGCTCGGCCTGATGGCCGTGCCCGTCGCGTTCTTCGGCGTCTTCTTCGCCTATCCGGTCGTCGCGATCGTCGAGCGCGGCCTGCATGTCGACGGCGGGTGGCAGTTCGGGCGGATCGCGGACGTGCTCGGGCAGTCCGACGTCCGGCACGTGCTGTGGTTCACCGTGTGGCAGGCGCTCGCGTCGACCGCCCTCACGCTGCTCGTCGCGCTGCCGGGGGCCTATGTCTTCGCCCGGCTCGACTTCCCCGGCAAGCAGGTGCTGCGGGCGGTCGTGACGGTGCCGTTCGTGCTGCCGACCGTCGTGGTGGGCACCGCCTTTCTCGCGGTGGTCGGCCGGGGCGGGCTGCTCGACGAGCTGTGGGGCGTCCGGCTCGACACCACCGTGTGGGCGATCCTGCTCGCGCACGTCTTCTTCAACTACGCCGTCGTCGTACGGACGGTCGGCGGGCTGTGGGCGCAGCTCGACCCGCGGCAGGAGGAGGCCGCGCGGATGCTCGGCGCCTCGCGGTTCGCCGCCTGGCGGACGGTGACGCTGCCGGCACTCGGACCCGCCGTGGCGGCCGCGGCGCTGATGGTGTTCCTGTTCACGTTCACCTCGTTCGGTGTCGTGCAGATCCTGGGCGGGCCCGGCTTCTCGACGCTCGAGGTCGAGATCTACCGGCAGACCGCGCAGATCTTCGACCTGTCGACGGCCGCTGTGCTCACCATCGTTCAGTTCGTCGCCGTCGGGCTGATCCTCGGGGTGCACGCGTGGACCGTGCGGCGGCGGGAGAGCGCGCTGCGGCTCGTCGACGCCGCGCAGACGGCGCGGCGGCCGCGCGGAGCGGGGCAATGGGCCCTGCTGGGCGGAGTGTTGGCGACCGTCGTGCTGCTGATCCTGCTGCCGTTGGGTGTGCTGGTGCAGCGCTCGCTCGATACGCCCGGCGGCTTCGGCCTCGCGTACTACCGGGCCCTGACGTCCGCCGACGGCGGGACCTTCCTCGTGCCGCCGATCGACGCCATCGGGAACTCGCTGGAGTACGCGGTCGCGGCTACGGCCATCGCCCTGGTGATCGGCGGGCTGGCGGCCGCGGCGCTCACCCGGCGTGCGGGCCGCCTGGTGCGTGGCTTCGACGCGCTGCTGATGCTGCCCCTCGGCGTGTCCGCCGTGACCGTCGGGTTCGGGTTCCTCATCACGCTCGACGAACCGCCGCTGGACCTGCGGGCGTCATGGATCCTGGTGCCGCTGGCGCAGGCGCTGGTGGGCGTGCCGTTCGTCGTCCGCACGATGCTCCCGGTGCTGCGGGCCGTCGACGGGCGGCTGCGGGAGGCCGCCGCCGTCCTTGGCGCGTCACCGCTGCGGGCCTGGCGGGAGGTCGACCTGCCGATGGTGCGGCGGGCGCTGCTCGTCGCGGCCGGGTTCGCCTTCGCGGTCTCGCTCGGCGAGTTCGGGGCGACCGTGTTCATCGCACGGCCCGACAACCCGACGCTGCCCGTCGCCGTGGCGCGGCTGCTCGGGCGGGCCGGTGACCTCAACTACGGGCAGGCGATGGCCCTGTCGACGATCCTGATGCTCGTCTGCGCCGTCTCCCTCCTGCTGCTCGAACGTATCCGGCCCGCCAGGGCCACCTCCGGGGAGTTCTGATCTCTGATGTCGCTGATGCTGGAACTGGACGCCGCCACCGTACGGTTCGGCGGACGCGCGGTGCTCGACGCCGTGGACCTGGACGTCGCCGAGCACGAGATCGTGTGCGTGCTCGGGCCGAGCGGCAGCGGGAAGTCGACGCTGCTGCGGGCGGTCGCCGGGCTGCAGCCCCTCGACTCCGGGCGGGTGTCGCTCGGCGGGCGCGACCAGTCCAGGGTGCCCGCGCACAAGCGGGGGGTGGGCCTGATGTTCCAGGACCACCAGCTGTTCCCGCAGCGGGACGTGGGCGGCAACGTCGCCTTCGGGCTGCGGATGCACGGGACCGGGAAGAGTGAACAGGCCGAAAGGGTACGGGAGTTGCTCGGGCTCGTGGGGCTGCCCGGCGCCGAGCGGCGGGCCGTCGCGGCGCTCTCCGGCGGCGAGCAGCAGCGCGTCGCCCTGGCCAGAGCGCTGGCGCCGCGGCCCCGGCTGCTGATGCTGGACGAGCCCCTCGGTCAGCTCGACCGGTCGCTGCGGGAACGCCTGGTGGTGGAACTCCGCGAGCTCTTCGGCGAGTTGGGGACGACGGTGCTCGCCGTCACGCACGACCAGGGCGAGGCCTTCGCGCTCGCCGACCGGGTCGTCGTCATGCGTGACGGGCGGATCGCCCAGTCCGGTACGCCACTTGAGGTGTGGCGGCACCCGGCGGACGAGTTCGTGGCGCGCTTTCTGGGCTTCGACAACGTCGTGGAGGCGACTGTTTCGGGGGAGGCCGCCGATACGCCGTGGGGCAAGCTGCCGGTGCCCGACGGTGCGGGCCAGGGCCCGGGCCGAATCCTCGTACGGCCTGCCGGTGTACGCCTTGTCCCCGCCGCCGAGGCCCAGTTGACCTGCACGGTCGCCGCCCGCACCTTCCGCGGTACGCACGTCGCCCTCCAGCTGCAGCCCGAGGACGCGCCCCGCCTGGAGGCGGCGTGCGCGCTGCGGGCGGCGCCGGAGGTGGGGGACGAGGTCGGGGTCGCGTTCGACGCGGCGGAGATGGTCATGCTGGGCGCGTGACCGGCGCACGCGAAAGCGGCCGTACGGGACGGTGACGTCCCGTACGGCCGCTTTCGTCGGGTCAGCTCTTGGCGCCGCGCTTGCGCAGGGCGAACACCACGCCGCCGCCCGCGACGACCAGCGCCGCCGCGATGCCGGCGAACATGCCGGTGTTCGAGCTGGCGCCGGTCTCGGCGAGGTTCGAGTCACCGGCCGGGGAGGCCGAGTTGGACGGGGCCGGGGCCGCCGCCGACGTGGACTCGGAGGCCGACGGGGTCGGCTTGGTGGCCGGCTTCGACGGTGCCGGGCTGGACGCCGGCGGGGTGGAAGCCGGAGGGGTCGGCTTCTCGGTGGCGCAGGCCGTCGCGGGCGTGGTGACGCCGCCCTTGATGTCCTCGTCGACGTTGTACTTGTCCGTCTTGACGTGGATGCGGTACGTCGCCTTGGGCGCCCAGTTCTCTTCGAACGTGATGGTGGCACCCTCGGCGGAGCCCGTCACGACCTGCGAACCGACCTCCTTCTCCGAGCCGTTCGACTGGAGGTAGAGGGTGACAGTGGCCGGGGTGCCCGAGCTGTCCTTGTCGGTGACGGTGATGACGCCCTTGCCGTCGGTGCAGTTGGCGGCGGCCGTGAACTCACTGATGTTGCACGCGGACGCGGTGCCCGCGACGCCGAGGGCGAGCGCGGCAGCTGCGGCCGACACACCGGCGATACGCCCGACACGTGCGGATATACGGGGGGTTGGGGACACGGTTGTCCTTCACGAGATCAAGTGCAGGAAGAGGGAGCGGCACGGAAGCGGATCGCCGCTTGCGTCACGTCGCCCCCACGGTCCCCTCACGTTTATAGGGGGCGGTGACGCAGCGTCAATACACAACAGGATCACAATGTCAGACTTGACCCGTGCTTGACCCCGAAAGGCGTTTCAGTGCCTCGCCCGCCTCCTCCGCCGTGTCGACGAGCGCGATCCGCGACTCCATCGAACGCTCCCGGGCCAGGGCCTGGAGCAGCGGCCAGGTCGGGAGGCGCTCCGTCCAGTGGGCGCGGTCGACCAGGACCATGGGGGTCGGTTCGCCGCGGGACTCGTAGTAGTTGGGCGTCGCGTTGTCGAAGATCTCCTGCACGGTGCCGGCCGCGCCCGGCAGGAAGATCACGCCCGCGTTGGAGCGGGCCAGGAGGCCGTCCTCGCGGGTGGCGTTCGCGAAGTACTTGGCGAGGTGGGCGGCGAAGGCGTTCGGCGGCTCGTGGCCGTAGAACCAGGTGGGGATGCCGACCGAGGGGCCGCCGTCCGGCCAGCGGGTGCGGACCTCGAAGGCCGCCGCCGCCCAGTCCGTGATCGACGGGGTGAACGAGGGTGATTTGGCGAGGAGTTCGAGGGCCTCGTCCAGCATCGCGTCGTCGAGCGGCGCCGCGTACGCGCCCAGGTTCGCCGCCTCCATGGCGCCCGGGCCGCCGCCCGTCGCCACGGTGAGACCGGCGCGGGCCAGTGTGCGGCCGAGGTGGGCGGCGGACGCGTACGCGTCCGTGCCGCGGGCCATCGCGTGACCGCCCATCACACCCACCACCCGCGCCCCGACGAGGAGTTCGTCGAGCGCGTCGGAGATCGAGTCGTCGTGGACGGCGCGCAGCATCGACGCGAAGACGTCGCCGTCGGCCTTGGTCCGCTGGAACCACGCGTAGGCGCGGGAGTCGGGGGTCGCCTCGTAACCGTCCGGCGACGCGAGGCCCTCGAAGAGCTCGTCGGGTGTGTAGAGGTGACCGCGGTACGGGTCGAAGGGCAGGCCCGGGACCGGCGGGAAGACCAGGGCGCCGCGCGCCCTGACCTGGGCGGCCGCCTCCGGCTCCATGGGGCAGCCGAGGAAGACGGCGCCCTCGACGTCGGTGGCGAGCAGGGACCGCGTACGGGCGGTCAGGTCGACGGCCTGTACGCGGTGCTTGCTGAGGCTGCCGCGGTCCGCGACCACCTCGTCGAACTCGGCGAGCGTCTCGATCTCGTGGTCGGAGGTGGTGCTGGGCAGGGCGGGGTCAGTTGGTGTCGGCACCCGCCCATGCTAAGCACGGTCCCCGGCGGGGGAGTTGGTCAGCTCTCGATGGCCGACGGGTCCATCCACATGATCTCGAAGGTGTGGCCGTCGAGGTCGTCGAAGGCCCGGCCGTACATGAAGCCGTAGTCCTGCTTCTCGCCGCTCTCGGTGCCGCCCGCCGCGAGCGCCTTGCCGACGAGCTCGTCGACCTTCTCGCGGCTCTCGGCGCTCAGACACAGCAGCACCTCGCTGTTGCTGTGCGAGTCGATGATCGCCTTCTTGGTGAAGCTCGCGTACTTCTCCTTCGTGAGAAGCATGATCACGATGTGTTCGCTGACCACGAAGGAGGCGCAGGTCTCGTCGGAGAACTGGGCGTTGAGCGTGTACCCGAGCTCCGAGAAGAACTTCTTGGACGCCTCCAGGTCGCTCACGGCCAGGTTGGTGAAGATCATCTGCTGGTACTGGGTCATGAGGTGTCCGTCGCCTTCTCGGTCAATGGCCTGTGGGTGTCATGCCGTACGTGGAGTTAGACGGCGGCCGCCACCGAAACTCATCGCGACATCAGCGGAATCGCCGAAAGTTCCGCGACGGCCCAGGTCAGCGGTCCGAAGACGGCGAGCAGGACGCCCGCGCGCAGCGCCGCGGCACCGCGCAGCATCGTCGCGGGCGCGCCGAGGCGCAGCAGCGCCGCCGTCGTGTGCCTGCGGGACTGGCGGGCCTCGATCGCGGCCGTGACCAGCGTGGCGACGGTGCAGCCGACCACCAGGGCCGCGCCGAGCGCGGACAGCGGCCCGAGGTCGGGCCCGCCGCCCGCGTACAGGACGGTCGCCGCGTACGTGCCCGAGGCGACCGCGCAGACGACGCCGAGGGGGTGCCCGATGCGCCGCGCCTCCTCCTGGAGCACGCGCCCGGCGAGCAGCCGTACCGCGCCGGGCCGCACCGCCTGCAGGGCGCGCCCGCAGAGGTAGGTGAGGCCGGGGCCGGCGAGGGCGAGGCCGAGCGCGGTCAGCGCCCAGCCGGCCAGGACCCCGGTGGAGGAGCCGCCGAGCCCGCCCGGCATGGGGAAGCCGTCGTCGCCGGGGGCGTGCGAGGCGTAGGTCTCCACGGCGAGTCCGGCGGCGAGCAGCGCGATGCCCCACGGCAGGCCGGTCGGCGCCGGGGTCGGCTCCTCGGCCTGCTCGGTGGCCGGCTTGCCGGGCTTGGCGGTCTGCGGGCGCAGCACGAACGCGGCGGCCCCCGACGCGGCGAGCGGCACGAACGTGAGCAGGGTCAGCGCGGCGGCCAGCGGCAGCGGCTCGTTCGCGGCCAGGAGCTCCCGGGCCGCCCCGTCGAACGGCAGCCCGGACAGATCGCCCCGCAGGTGCAGGAAGAACAGCAGCGCCAGCATCGAGCCCAGGGTGCAGGCGATGGCGGTCGAGATCGCCGTGAGGAGCGTGAGGCGGCCCGGGCCGAGGCCCACCGCCGACAGACCCGACCGGGGCTTCGTGCCGGGGTCGGAGCGGGCCACGGCGACCGCGAAGTACACGGTGGCGGCCAGCGGGATCACGCACCAGGCGAGGCGCAGCAGGGAGTTGGCGGAGGCGTCGGGGTGGCCCATCGCGTGGCCGAGCGTGCACAGCAGCAGGAATCCGGTGCCCGCCGAGGCGGCGGCCACCATGAGTCTGCGCAGCTGGACGAGGGGATGGGCGCCGCGGGCTAGACGGAGAGCGAGCACGCGGCCCGGCCTTCCGTGTCGGTGGGGTCGGCCGGCTTCGGGTCCGTGTTCCCGGCCGGCAGGTGCACCGTGTTCACGCGGCGGCCGTCGAGCAGCGACACCGTGCGGTCGGCCAGGGCGCTGACCTCGCTGTCGTGCGTGGCCAGGACGACGGTGATGGCGTGCGAGCGGGCCGCCGCCGTCAGTGTCCGCAGCACGTGGGCGCGGTCGGCGCGGTGCAGGGTCGCGGTCGGCTCGTCGGCGAAGACCACGTTCGGGGCGTGCACCAGGGCGCGGGCGATGGCGACGCGCTGCCGTTCCGCCATGACCAGGGTGTGCGGGCGCTTGCGGGCGAGGTGGCCGACGTCGAGCCGGTCCAGCCACTCGTGCGCGGCGGTCTTGGCGGGGCGCCGGCCGGTGCCCCGCAGCATCAGCGGCAGTGCGGTGTTCTCCCACACGTTCAGCTCGGGGACGAGGGCCGGCTCCGGGTCGATCCAGCCGAACCGGTCCCGGCGCAGCCGTTCCCGTACGAGCGCGCCCATGGTGTGCACGGGGGTGCTGTTGAACCAGACCTCCCCGCCCTTCTCGGGCAGCAGCTGGCCCGAGAGGCACTGCAGGAGCGTCGTCTTGCCCGCGCCGCGCGGGCCGGTGACGGCGAGGATCTCGCCCTCGCGGACACCGAGGGAGACCCCGGTGAGCGCGGGCGAGCCGCCGTGGGAGAAGTGCAGAGCGCGTGCCCAGAGCACGTCGTTGTCCGGCGGGGCCACCATCGCGTACACCTCGGTTCAGATCAGTTGCCTTCCCCCGTACGGGGGAACGAAGGCGGGGCCGATCGGTCACTGGGCACGCTAGGTATCTCAAGGGGGGACTCGGGAAAAAGACGCGGCCCGGCCGCTCCCATCTCACTCGGATGGGCGCAACCGGGCCGTGGATCAAGCCAGTTGAGCAGGGGCTCAGATCTTCGTCCAGGCCTCCGTGAGGACCTGGCGGATGATGCCCTCGATCTCGTCGAAGGTCGCCTGGTCCGAGATCAGCGGCGGCGAGAGCTGGATGACCGGGTCACCACGGTCGTCGGCGCGGCAGTACAGGCCGTACTCGAAGAGCTTCTTGGAGACGAAGCCGTAGAGCACGCGCTCCGACTCCTCGTCCGTGAAGGACTCCTTGGTGGCCTTGTCCTTGACGAGCTCGATGCCGTAGAAGAAGCCGTTGCCGCGGACGTCGCCGACTATCGGCAGGTCGTTGAGCTTCTGCAGCGTGCTGAGGAAGTTCGCCTCGTTGTCCAGCACGTGCTGGTTGAGGCCCTCGCGCTCGAAGATGTCGAGGTTGGCGAGGCCGACGGCCGCGGAGACCGGGTGGCCGCCGAAGGTGTAGCCGTGCAGGAAGGTGTTGTCGCCCTTGTAGAACGGCTCGGCGATGCGGTCCGAGACGATCGCGGCGCCGATCGGGGAGTAGCCCGAGGTCATGCCCTTGGCGCAGGTGATGATGTCCGGGACGTAGCCGAACTTGTCACAGGCGAACATCGTGCCGAGGCGGCCGAAGGCGCAGATGACCTCGTCGGAGACGAGCAGCACGTCGTACTGGTCGCAGATCTCGCGCACGCGCTGGAAGTACCCGGGCGGCGGCGGGAAGCAGCCACCGGCGTTCTGCACCGGCTCCAGGAAGACGGCCGCGACCGTCTCCGGGCCCTCGAAGAGGATCTCCTGCTCGATCTGGTCGGCGGCCCAGCGGCCGAAGGCCTCCGGGTCGTCGCCGTGGATCGGGGCGCGGTAGATGTTGGTGTTCGGCACCTTGTGGGCACCGGGGACCAGCGGCTCGAAGGGAGCCTTCAGGGCCGGCAGGCCCGTGATCGACAGGGCGCCCTGCGGGGTGCCGTGGTAGGCGACCGCACGCGAGATGACCTTGTACTTCTGGTGGTTGCCGGTGAGCTTGTGGTACTGCTTCGCCAGCTTCCACGCGGTCTCGACGGCCTCGCCGCCACCGGTGGTGAAGAAGACCTTGTTGAGGTCGCCCGGAGCATAGTGGGCCAGGCGCTCGGCGAGCTCCACGGCCTTGGGGTGGGCGTACGACCAGATCGGGAAGAAGGCCAGCTCGGCCGCCTGCTTGGCGGCGACCTCGGCGAGCTCCTGGCGGCCGTGGCCGGCCTGGACCACGAACAGGCCCGCGAGGCCGTCGAGGTACTTCTTGCCCTTGTCGTCGTAGATGTAGGTGCCCTCGCCACGCACGATGGTGGGAACGGGCGCGTTCTCGTACGACGACATGCGGGTGAAGTGCATCCACAGGTGGTCGTACGCGCTCTGGCTGAGGTCCTTGGTGCTCACGGCTATCGGGTTCCCCACATATAGGTCTGCTTCTTGAGCTTGAGGTAGACGAAGCTCTCGGTGGAGCGCACGCCGGGCAGGGCCCGGATGCGTTTGTTGATGACGTCCAGAAGGTGGTCGTCGTCCTCGCAGACGACCTCCACCATCAGGTCGAAGGAGCCCGCCGTCATCACGACGTACTCGCACTCCGGCATGGCCGTCAGCGCGTCCGCCACGGGATCCAGGTCACCCTCGACGTTGATCCCGACCATCGCCTGCCGCCTGAATCCCACGGTGAGCGGGTCGGTGACGGCGACGATCTGCATCACGCCCTGGTCGAGCAGCTTCTGGACGCGCTGGCGCACGGCTGCCTCGGACAGGCCCACGGCCTTGCCGATGGCGGCGTACGGACGCCTTCCGTCCTCCTGGAGCTGTTCGATGATGGCGAGGGAGACGGAGTCCAGCGACGGGTTGGCTCCGCCGTTCTTCGAACTGGGTCCCTTGGGGTCTGCGCTGCGACTGGCCACGGACCTCACTGTGCACGAGGGGTCGTCCGTTTCGCAACCCCGGACCGATGAAATTCGTTGTTTACGCTTCCGATACTCACGGATTTCGTAGGTCCGGGGTGGCGGGGGGTGTCGAAAACGTCGGTGAACGGATTAGGGTGGGTGTCTCAAGCAGTGGACATCTGCCTTTTCGATCCGCAAGGAGGCCGGTCAGTGACCACCAGTGAGCTGCGTCGTCTGCGTAATTACATCGATGGCGAGTTCCGGGACGCCGCCGACGGGCGGACCACCGATGTGGTCAACCCGGCGACGGGCGAGGCGTACGCGACCGCGCCGCTGTCCGGGCAGGCCGACATCGACGCCGCCATGGCCGCCGCCGAGGCCGCGTTCCCGGCCTGGCGCGACCTCGTACCGGGCGAGCGCCAGAAGTACCTGCTCAAGATCGCGGACGCGTTCGAGGAGCGGGCCGAGGAGCTCATCGCCGCCGAGGTCGAGAACACGGGCAAGCCGATCGGCCTGACGCGGAGCGAGGAGATTCCGCCGATGGTCGACCAGATCCGCTTCTTCGCGGGTGCGGCCCGGATGCTGGAGGGCCGCTCGGCCGGCGAGTACATGGAGGGTCTGACCTCCATCATCCGCCGCGAGCCGATCGGCGTCTGCGCGCAGGTCGCGCCGTGGAACTACCCGATGATGATGGGCGTCTGGAAGTTCGCGCCCGCGCTCGCCGCCGGCAACACGGTCGTGCTGAAGCCGTCGGACACCACCCCGGCGTCGACCGTCCTGATGGCCGAGATCATCGGCTCCATCGTGCCCAAGGGTGTCTTCAACGTCGTCTGCGGCGACCGCGACTCCGGCCGCATGATGGTCGAGCACAAGACCCCGGCGATGGCATCCATCACCGGTTCCGTGCGCGCCGGCATGCAGGTCGCCGAGTCCGCCGCCAAGGACCTCAAGCGCGTCCACCTGGAGCTGGGCGGCAAGGCCCCGGTCGTCGTCTTCGGCGACGCCGACATCGCCAAGGCCGCCGAAGGTATCGCCGAGGCCGGTTACTTCAACGCGGGCCAGGACTGTACGGCCGCCACCCGCGTGCTCGTCCACGAGTCGGTGCACGACGAGTTCGTCACCGCGCTCGCCAAGATCGCCGCCGAGACCAAGACGGGTCAGCCGGACGACGAGGACGTGCTGTACGGCCCGCTCAACAACCCGAACCAGCTCGCGCAGGTCACCGGGTTCATCGAGCGCCTCCCGGCCCACGCCAAGGTCGAGGCCGGCGGCCACCGCGTCGGCGACAAGGGCTACTTCTACGCCGCGACCGTCGTCTCGGGCCTCAAGCAGGACGACGAGATCATCCAGAACGAGGTCTTCGGCCCGGTCATCACCGTCCAGTCCTTCACGGACGAGGAGCAGGCCGTCTCCTACGCCAACGGCGTCGACTACGCGCTCGCCTCCTCGGTCTGGACGAAGGACCACGGCCGGGCGATGCGCATGTCGAAGGCGCTCGACTTCGGCTGCGTGTGGATCAACACCCACATCCCGCTGGTCGCCGAGATGCCGCACGGCGGCTTCAAGAAGTCCGGCTACGGCAAGGACCTGTCGGCGTACGGCTTCGACGACTACACGCGCATCAAGCACGTGATGACGTCGCTGGACGCGTGACACCGCCGCTGACCTATGCGGAAGTGGGCGCGACCCTGACGGAGGGTCACCTCCCGTCGGGGTACGCCCACTTGGACCGCCGCGTCCGTCTCGGCTCGGGGCACGAGTGCTTCGAGCGGGCGGGCGCGGCGGTTCTCGCGTGGGGCGCGCAGCGTGGGGCCGGGCTCTCCGTGGTGCCGGGGGATCCCGTCCGGGAAGGGGCGGATGTCGTCCTGCGGGCGTTGTGGCTGCGGATTCCCTGCCGGGTGGTGCGGGTCGTTCGTTCTTCGGGGCGGGTCGGGTTCGCCTACGGGACGTTGCCGGGGCATCCGGAGCGCGGGGAGGAGGCGTTTCTTGTCGAACTCGGCGAGGACGGCTCTGTGTGGTTCCGGGTGCGGGCGTTCTCCCGGGCCGGGCGGTGGTTCACGCGGGTGGGTGGGCCGGTGGCCCGGGCTGTGCAGGTGTGGGTGACGCGGAGGTATCTGCGGGCTGTGGTCAGGGCTTGCGCGGTCTCGCCGTAGGGGGTCGGGTCGCGGGCTGGGTGCGGGTGCGTGGGGCTTCTCGCGCCCCGCGGCGGAGCCGCTGATCGACCCAGCCCCGCGCCCCTGGCGGCGCTGAGTTATTGCCGCGCGTTCGGCTCGGAGGCCGCCTACAGTGAACGTCGCGGGGGCGGCTCCGTGGCGTGCTTCCTTCTTTCTTCTTCTGCAAAAAGACCGTAGTGCGCCCACTTCCCGCCCCCGCTCTGTCATGTACGTACGGGGGTGAGACGGGGATGACCGAAGACCTTGCCGCGCTGATGGTGCGCAGGCAGCAGCGGGTGTACGTCGAGGAGAGCGGCGGGGCGCCATCTTCCGTCGTCGGGGCCGGAGTCGTCGTCCTGGAGGCCGAACTCGCTGCCCTGGGGCACCTGTTGACCGGTCCACTGCGCCGCGCCCTCGCCGCGCTCGACGAGGACGGGCTCGCCCGCGCGGGGACCCGGCTGCTCGCCGACGTCGCCGTCCTCACCGGCGCAGACCGGCGGCACGCCCCGCTGTTCAAGGAGTTTCCGCGCGAGGTGCCGTACCGGCGGGGGCACGCGTTCTTCGCGGAGCACGTCCTCGCCGCCCTCGCCGCGCAACCGCACCAGCCCTGCATGGAGTGCGGGCGCGCGGGCGGGGTCGTGGTCGCTCTCACCTCCTGCGCCCACCTGGTGTGCGGGGCCTGCCGGAGCGCGCTCGACTTCGGATGCTGCGAGGACTGCTGCACCTGGTACCGGTGCCCCGTCTGCGAGGCCCGCCACGAGACCGATGGGCCCGTGCGGCCCTGGCTCGACGTGCCCGACGCGGCCGACGCGGGCGGTGACCGGGAGGTGCTGCGGACGCTGCGCCTCGGGGCGTCCCTCGACGACGACGCCACCGCCGAGCTGCGCGCCCTGCTCGGGCGCCGTACGCCGCTGAACCCGCAGGACCACGACGACCTCGTGTTCCTGCTCAACTCCCTCGACCCGGACGGGCTTTCCGAGCTGCCCGCCGACATTCCCGTACGGGAGTCCAAGGCGCTCGTGCTCGCGCTGCTGGCCGAGCACGATCCCGCCGCGCTCGGCCGGTACCTGGACAGCGCCACCGATGTGCTGCGGCTGCTCGCCGTGCGCTCCGGCGGCGACCCGGACCTGCTGGAGCCGGTGCGGCTGCGCAGCGTGCCGCGCGCGCTGCGACGTCAACTCCTTTATTCCATAGACAAGTTGGACCTGGCGCGTGCCGTCGAGGAGATGACGAGGCGGGCCGGCGCGTTCAAGCGGGTGGGCGAGGTGCTGCACCCCTTCGAGGACCTACGCCGTCATCCGCGGGCCGCGCTCGCCTTCGCCGTGCTGCGCGGGCAGCGCGTCGACGACGGGCCGCTCGGTGACGCGCTCCTCGCCGAGGCGGCGCGGCACGGGGACGCGGTGCGGGTCGTCGGCGACCGGCTGCGCGTGACGACCTGGGCGGGCCGCGTCGAGGACGCCCTCGCCGCGTGGGACGTCGAGCGCGCCACTGGGCTGCTGCGCGGACGGCCCGGTGAACTCCTGCGCCGCACCGACGTGTTGCTGTCCCGGGCCGTGGGGGACGGCGCGCCGGAGCAGGTCGCCGCGGCGCTCGCCGACGCCCTGCCCGGCGCCGGTGTCGGGCCGCTGCTCGGGGCCTGGGGGAAGCTCGCGGTGCGGACCGTACCGGGGCATCGGCGGGTGTTCTTCCCGCGCGGGCGCGTCACGAAGGCGTACGCCGTCGACGACCACCGGCCGCCGCTGCCGCGCAGGACCGCCGAGCGCGCCGCCGAGCTGATCGAGGCCGAGGCGGTGCGGCGGATGGACGTGCCGGGCGACCGGTACGACGTCGCCGTGCTCGACGCGCGCCTCGCCGACCTGCCCGTCCCGTACGCCGAGCGGGCCTCGGCCGCGTCGCTGGTCGCCGTGCCGCGCGGCAGCGCGCTGCGCGTACCGGCGCCGGGCGTCGGGCGGGCGCTGCGGCTCTTCCTGCACTGGACGCAGGAGAAGGGGCAGCGCGTCGACCTCGATCTGTCGGTCGCCTTCTACGACGACCAGTGGCGGTTCGTCGGGCTGTGCGACTACACCTCACTGGAGTGGGGTGGCGAAGGCGCGCTGCACTCCGGCGACCTGACGTCCGCGCCGCCGCCGCACGGCGCCAGCGAGTACGTCGACCTGGACCTCGGGCGGCTGCGCGGGGTGGGTGTGCGGTTCGCGGTGCCCGTCGTGTTCTCGTACAACGACGTGCCCTTCGATCAACTCCCGGACTCCTTCGCGGGGTTCATGGGGGTCGAGCGGGGAGCCAGGGCCGCGTTCGACGCCCGGGCCGTGCGGCAGCGCTTCGACCTCGCGGGGGACGCCAAGGCCATGGTGCCGATGGTCGTCGATCTGCGGACCCTGCGCGCCTGGTGGGCCGATGTCACGCTCCCGACGGGCGAGGACACCCGGCACAACGTGTGGGGGCACCGGGAGCGGCTGCGCCGGCTCGGGCGCGATCTCCTCGACGCGTTCCAGGCGGGCGACCGCGCCACCCTGTGGGACGTGGCGTGCTGGGCCGCCGCCGCGCGCACCGACGGGGAGATCCGGGTGCGCGGACAGAACGGCGAGCGCGTCTACCGGCGCGCCGCCGACGAGCCGCGTCACGAGTTCGCGCTGCGGGTGCGCGAGGGCTGGGAGCCGGACGGCGCGGGCGGATCGCCCGGCCCGGCGGGGCGGCGCGTCTTCGCCGCCCTGGAGTACGCGGAGCTGCCGGACGCCCACACGGGCACCCTGTACCGGCTGTTCCCCGGTGCCGCCGACGCGGCCGGACTCGCCCGGGTGACCGCCTCCGAACTGGTGGCGTGGCTGGAGCCGGGGCCGAAGTGACCCGGGCGGCCCGGCCGCCGCACCCGGCGCCCGCCCGGGCCGCACATCATCGACAGGGTGTCGGCTGCTGACCGCCCCGCTCGACGCAGCGTCCATTGTCCCCGTGGGTGTCGCGGCGGCATCCTTCGGTGGTGCGAGCGAACCTTTCCACCCCCAAGGCCCAGGTCACCCGTCGATCCCTGCTGCGCGCCCTCGGCGGTGGCGCCACGGCCGCGGCGGTCGGCGCGCTCGCCACGGGCTGCGGGGTGCCCGCCGCGTACGTCGGGCCCGGCGACCGCGCGGGCCAGGACCTGTCCTCCTCCGACCAGCGGCTCACCTGGGCGAACTGGCCGCTCTACATCGACGTCGACGACGACAACCCGTCGAAGCGGCCCACGCTCGACGCGTTCGAGAAGCGGACCGGCATCCAGGTCAAGTACACCGAAGAGATCAACGACAACGACGAGTTCTTCGGCAAGATCAGCCCGTCGCTGATGAACCACCAGAAGACCGGCCGCGACCTCATCGTCATCTCCGACTGGATGTGCGCCCGCTTCGTCCGCCTCGGCTGGGTGCAGGAGATGGACCGCGCGCGGCAGCCGAACGTCACCAAGTACCTCGACCCGCTGCTGCGTTCACCCGCCTTCGACCCCGGCCGCAAGTCCACCGTGCCGTGGCAGTCCGGCATCACCGGCATCGCGTACAACAAGCGCAGGCTGGGCCGCGAGATCAAGCACGTCTCCGACCTGTGGGCCGACGACCTCAAGGGGCGCGTCACCCTCCTGTCCGGGCTCGACGAGTCCTTCGCGCTGCTCATGCAGGGCAACGGCGTCGACATCACCAAGTGGACCGCCGACGACTTCGACAAGGTCTGCGACCAGGTCGACAAGCTCGTCAAGAGCAAGCACATCCGCCGCTTCACTGGCAACGACTACATCAAGGACCTCTCCAGCGGCGACGTCCTCGCCTGCCAGGCGTACAGCGGCGACATCATCCAGCTGCAGGCCGACGACCCGGACATCGAGTTCGTGGTGCCCGAGGAGGGCGCCGAGCTGTGGGCCGAGTCGCTGATGATCCCCAACCTCGCCGACCACAAGGCCAACGCCGAGCGCCTCGTCGACTACTACTACCGGCCGGAGGTCGCCGCCGAACTGGCCGCGTGGGTCAACTACGTGTGCCCGGTGCCCGCCGCCAAGGACGTGCTCGCCTCCTCCAAGGACAAGGAGACGGCCGAACTCGCCGAGGACCCGCTGATCTTCCCGGACGACGCGATGCGCTCACGGCTCGCCATCGCCCGCGACATCACGTCGAAGGAGCGCACCGAGTTCGCGAAGCGGTGGAACGCGATCGCGGGGCTGTAGCGCCCGGTACGGTCGCTCAGGCCAGTTCGGGCTGGGGCTCCGTCGGGTGTGACTCCGGCTGCCGCGGGGGCGCCGGCTTCGGCTCCCAGGCCTGGGTGGTCCGTACGTAGAAGAGGATCACCGAGGCCATCGCGAGCAGCAGCAGCGGACCGAACAGCCAAGGGTGCGCGGCAAGCTGCACCGGGAGGAAGCGGTACGCCACCAGAAGCACGGAGAAGACCACCGTGCCGTACGAGACCAGGCGGACCGCCGACAGGTCCCAGCCGCGGGCGAAGGCGCGCATCGCCGCCTCGATCGTCAGCGCGAACACCACGCCCGCGACGAGGTCCACGCCGTAGTGGTAGCCGAAGCCCAGCGTCGCGCTGAGCGTCGCCACCAGCCAGAACGCGCCCGCGTACCGCATCGGCCGCGAGCCCCTGCGGGTGTGGATGAAGAGGGAGGTGGCCCACGCGGTGTGCAGGCTGGGCATGCAGTTGCGCGGGGTGATCTCGTCGAACAGGACCGGGTGCGGGCTGCCGATGGCCGGCAGGACGTCCGGCCACACGTGGGACACGGCCCAGGCCCCGCCCTCGGCGCCGTACGCGTAGACCGGGCCGACCACCGGGAAGATCATGTAGATGGCGGGCCCGATCAGGCCGATGACCAGGAACGTACGCACCAGGTGGTGGGCGGGGAAGCGGCGCTCGGTTGCCACGTTGCGCAGCTGGTAGAGGCCCACGAGGGCGGCCGCGAGCGGGAGTTGGCCGTACACCAGGTTGAGGGTGTGGCTGCCGACGGGGCCGATCGCCTCCAGGACGCGGCCCGCCACCCACGACGGGTTGCCGAGCGCGTGATCGGCGAGGGCCACGTACGGGTCGAGGACCTGCGGGTGCTCCTTGGCCGTGATGAGCAGCCAGGTGTCGCCCGTCTTGTGCCCGAAGACCAGCAGCATGCCGAGGCCGCAGCCCTTGAGCAGCAGCGACCGTTCGGTGCCGGTGCGGCGGACGACGGCGACGACCGCGAGGCCGAGCACCACCCACAGCGCGCCGTTGCCGAAGTTCATGTCGGCGCCGACCACGAGACGGACCAGGCAGAACACGATGTCGATGCCGACGGCGGCGGCCGCGGCGATCAACCGCTGCCGCCAGCTGAGCACCACCATCGCCAGCGCCAGACCGGCGTACAGCAGCGGCCCCGAGTGCGGGGCGAAGATCAGCTCCTGCGCCTCGACGGTGAGCGGACCCGGCTGACCGTAGCGGCGGGCCGCGAACTCCAGCGCGATCAGGAAACCGAGGGTCGCCACCCCCGCCACGGTCCACAGCACGGTGCGTGGCCGTCGCCACAGGGGCCCGGGGTGGTCAGGCGGGGATATTCGAGGTGGTGTGGTCGTCAATTCCGGCTCATCGAGTGGCTGCGAGTGGCTGTGGGGCCAGGGGCACGTGGTCGTCGGGCGGCATGAGTTTCTGGTGAATTACAGGTGACCGGGGTGGTCGTGACGGGCTCGAACATGCTAACGGCACGAGGGTCAGCCTCATAGGGGCAGGTCAGGAAGGAGCCCTTCCGGTGGCGCCCGGCGACGCCCCGTACGTGTACGCGGGGAAGGGCTGCTGTACGTCGCCGGGGCGGGGGGGAGGAGGGAGCGAGGGGCCCGCGCCCTCCCGTTCGGTGGCGCGATCCACGCGGACGACCTCGGCCCCGGCCGCCTGCTCGAAGGCGTCGACCGGATTCTGGGCGCTGCACGACACCGAGGAGGTGCTCGCCGCGCCCCGCTGGATCCGGGGACGCCTGCCGGAGCTGCGCGAGCGGTGGGCGCGGGTGCCCGAGCGGGTGTGGTGGGCCCTGGAGGGCGTCGACGAGCGGGAGTTCGCGGTGGCGGTCGGTGTGATGGCCGGGATCGTCGGTGCGGGCGCGGGCGCGGGCGCGGGCGCGGGCGCGGCCGCCGGCTGGGCGAGCGGCGGACGCGGCGCGACGTACCAGGCGATGCTGAACGGCTTCGGCCTGCGCGGGCTCCTGCACATCGGGCAGGCGGTCGCCGTCCGCGGCTGCACCCCCGGCGCCGCCACGTCGCCGACCCTCGTCGTGCCGTTCACGGTGTGGGCCCGGCGGCGCCTGAAGCGGGCCGGGGTGCTGCGCCCGGGCCGCGGGCGCGACGCCGTCGCCGGGATCGCGTGGGCGGCCGCGGCGACGGTGGTCTCGCACGGAGTCGCGCGGCGGATCAGGCGCCCCGGGCGGCGGCCATGACGATGCGCTGGGCGACGGGGTTCATCTCCTCGTCCTTCGCGTCGGTCGCGTTGACGGAGTAGACGAGCGTGCGCGACAGGTCGCGGGCCGCGGCGATCGCCGTGTTGTAGCCGTACCGGGCACCGGTCTTGCCCCAGAACGTGAGGTCGCCGAGGTCCATCCGCTGCAGCCCCGCGGTCCGCGTCGCGCCGTCGATCCCGGCCGGCACGGTGAACATCTCCTTCAGCTGCGGCGCGGGCACGATCCGTCCCCGGAAGAGGGAGACGATCAGCCGCTCCAGGTCCGCGGTCGTGGAGATCATGTCGCCCGCCGCCCACCGGTCGGCCTGCACCCACTCCGTCACGTCCACGAACTCGCCGTCCACCAGCTGGTACCCACGGTTGTGCGCGCCCCGGATCGTCGGGTCGGCACCCGGGAAGTACGTGTGCCGCATCCCGGCCGGGCGCAGCACGAGCCGCGTGGCCACGTCCGCGTACGACTGCCCGGTCACCCGCTCGATCAGCAGGCCGAGGATCGTGTAGTTGATGTTGAGGTAGTGCTGCCGCGTCCCGGGCAGGAACTCCGGCCTCTTGGCGAGCGCCGACGTCACGACCTTCAGGGGCGGCAGCACGTCGAAGCGGTGCGCGTACTGGTCGGCGAACGCGTCGCCCCAGCCGATGCCCGCCGGGATGCCGCTCGTGTGGTTCAGCAACTGCCGTACGGATACGGGCCGGTGGAACTCCGTACCGCGGAACAGGCGGGGCAGATAGTGCTGCACCGGGGCGTCCGGATCGACCCGGCGCGCGGCGGCGAGCCGCAGCACGGCGGCGGCGGTGACCACCTTCGTCGTCGACCCGGCACGGAAGCGCGCGTGGGGGTCGGCGGCCCGCCCGGACGCTAGATCGTGCACCCCACCGCCCCCGTGCCAGGCCCCGGCCCGTCCGCCGACTCTCACCAGAGCTGCGGTGGCGTCCCCGTCCGGCAACCCGGAGACGGCCTGCCGCAGCGCGGCGGTGTCGAGTCCGGTGCCGGTGGTGGCCGCGGCCGGACCCGCGAGCGTCGGGGCGGCGGCAGCGGTGGCAGCGGCGGTGGACAGGGCGAGGAAGGCGCGACGCTTCAACTGGGGCTCCAGGGCGTGGTGTTCAGACGTGGTGTGCGGTGTCGACCGCGATGTCGACCACCCTTCCGCGCCGCGCCGGGCCGGACATCAGGATCGAGGACGAGGCCCGTCCCCGGGGCCGGGTGCGGGAGTCCCCTAGGGGGCTTCGTGTTCTTCCTGGGCGGCCATGACCTCGTCGCCGTGCTCGAACGCCCACGCCCCGAAGGCGTCGATGGGGCCGAGCAACGTCGCGCCGAGCGGGGTCAGTTCGTACTCCACGCGCGGCGGCGACTCCACGTACGCGCGCCGCGTCACGAGCCCGTTGAACTCCAGTCGCCGCAGGGTCTCGGTCAGCACCTTCGGGCTGATCCCGCCGATCCGCCCGCGCAGTTCGCCCGGTCGGCACGGGCCGTGGCGCAGGGCCCAGATCAGCACCGCGTTCCAGGTGTTCGCGAGCAGATCGAAGGCCAGGCGGGCCCGGCAGTCGGCGAGCTGAGGCTGGTCACTGGTCACGTACCGAATGGTGCCCGAAGAGCCGCCTACCGTCCTGTCCATGACGCGGATCGCGATTCTCGGAACGGGAAACATGGCAGGCGCGCTCGGCGCGCACTGGGTGCGGGCGGGCCACGAGGTCACTGTCGGCGGACGGGACGGGAAGAAGGCGGCGCGTCTCGCGGAACGGATCGGCGCGGCGGCCCACGGGAGCCTCGCCGAGGCGGCCGGGTCCGGCGACGCGGTCCTGCTCGCGCTGCCGTACGGCGTGGGGGAGCGTGTCGTCGCGGAGCTCCAAGTGCCTCTCGCGGGAAGGGTGTTGGTTGACTGCTGCAATCCGGTGGGGGAGGGGTTCCGGCTGCTCACGCGCGGCGGCCCGGCCGCCGCGCGGCGCATCGCGGACGCGGCGCCCGGCGCGCACGTCGTCAAGGCGTTCAACCTCTGTCACGAGGACACCTGGCGCCTCGACCCGCCCGTCTTCGACGGCCGGCCGCTCGCCGTGCCGCTGTGCGGCGACGACGAACAAGCCCTCGACCTCGTAGGCGAGTTGGTACGGGACACGGGGTGCCGTCCCCTGTCCGCGGGTGGCCTCGACCGGGCCGCCCTGCTGGAGGCGACGGCGGCCCTCGTCATCCAGCTGTGGGTGGGGGAGGGGGAGGACGCACAGGCGATGCTGCCACCGCTCGCCGCGTCGGGACCGGCCGCTTCAGGCCGCGCCGCGTAGCCCGGCCAGGACGTCGACCCGGTTCGTCGTGATCGAGTCGACGCCGAGGTCGAGGAGGCGGCGCATCGACCTCCTCGTGTCCGGGGTCCACGCCGAGACCAGGTGGCCGTCGCGGTGGACGCGGGCCGTGAGGTCCCGGGTCAGCAGGGAGAAGCGGTAGTTGAGCCAGCGCGGGCGGACCGCCGCGAGCAGCGCCGGGCGGGGCGGGGCAAGGCTCGTCCAGGTCAGGGCGATCTCGGCGGCCGGGTCGGCGGCGCGGACCTTGAGCATCGCCTCCGCGCCCGCGCAGTAGTAGGCGCGGTCCTCGGCGCCGCTGTCGTGCACCGCGGCCACGACGGCGCGGACCGACCGGGCCGTCGCGCCGGGCAGATCGATCATCAGGCGGTGATCGCCGACGGAGTCCAGGGCCTCGGTGAGCGTGGGCACGCCGCCCGCCGTCAGCTCGCGCACCTCCGTGGCGGAGAGCGCGGACAGCGGACGGTCCACGCCCCACAGCCGGTCGAGCGTCGCGTCGTGGAGGAGGACCGGTACGCCGTCGCGGGTCAGACGTACGTCGATCTCCACCGCGTCCGCGCCCCGTTCGAGCGCGGAGCGCAGGGACGGCAGGGTGTTCTCGCGGACGCGGTAGGGGTCGCCTCGGTGGGCCACGGCAGTCACGGTGCGCATGGCCCCCATTGTGGCCTCAGCCGGCGGTCAGGTGGTCGGCCAGCTCTCCGTGTACGCGTCGATCTCCGTGGCGATCCGGTCCTTGCCCGCGTCGTCGAGGAAGGAGGCACGCACCGCGTTCTTCGCCAGGTCGGCGACGCCGCGCTCGTCGAGGCCCAGCAGACGGGCCGCGACCGCGTACTCGGTGTTGAGGTCCGTCGCGAACATCGGCGGGTCGTCCGAGTTGATCGTGACCGTCACGCCCGCGTCGACGAACTGCTTCAGCGGGTGCTCGTCGAGGGTGCGGACCGCGCGCGTCGCGATGTTCGACGTCGGGCAGACCTCCAGGGGGATCCCGTGCTCGGCCAGGTGCGCGAGCAGCTTCGGGTCCTGCGCGGACGTCGTGCCGTGGCCGATGCGCTCGGCGCGCAGGTCGCGCAGCGCGTCCCAGACCGTCTCCGGGCCCGTCGTCTCGCCCGCGTGCGGAACCGAGTGCAGGCCGGCCGCGACGGCCCGGTCGAAGTACGGCTTGAACTGCGGGCGCGGGACGCCGATCTCGGGGCCGCCGAGCCCGAACGACACCAGGCCCTCCGGGCGCAGCGCGTCGTCCGTGGCGAGGCGCACCGTCTCCTCGGCCGACTCCAGGCCCGCCTCGCCGGGGATGTCGAAGCACCAGCGCAGCACCGTGCCGAACTCCGACTCGGCCGCCTTGCGGGCGTCCTCGATCGCGTCCATGAACGCCCGCTCGTCGATGCCGCGCCGCGTCGACGAGAACGGGGTGATGGTCAGCTCCGCGTACCGCACGTTCTGCCGGGCCATGTCACGGGCCACCTCGAACGTGAGGAGGCGGACGTCCTCCGGCGTGCGGATCAGGTCGACGACCGACAGATAGACCTGGATGAAGTGGGCGAAATCCTTGAAGGTGAAGAACTCCGTGAGCTTCTCGAGGTCCGCGGGGACCTTCGAGTCGGGGTGCCGGGCGGCCAGTTCCGACACGATCCTGGGTGAGGCGGAGCCCACGTGGTGGACGTGCAGTTCCGCCTTCGGCAGTCCGGCGATGAAGGACTGCAGGCTCGGGCTCTCGCTCACGGATTCCTCCCCAGGAACTTGGGTGATCGGCTGATCGGGGTCCCGGTCATCGTATGCGGGGGGTGAACTCGGGTGCGGGGCAGCCTTAGCATCGGCGGATGACCGAGTACGACCCGTACGGCGGGCGGGGCCGGTGGGGCGCGCCCGCCGCCCACACCCACGACTCCTACGGGTACGCCAATCCGTACGCGCCGCCCGGCGAACCCGTACCGCCGCCGCCCGTCGGCCCCGAGGGCCCCGGCGTCTTCCCGTACCCGGCGTACGCCTGGGCGGCCGGGTACGGGAAGAGCGGCCCGCGCAACGGGTTCGGCGTCGCCTCCCTGATCCTCGGCATCGTCACCGCGGTCGGCTTCCTGCTCTGGCCGTTCGCGATCGTCACCGGCGTCCTGGCCGTGGTCTTCGGCGTGCTGGGCCGCCGCCGCGCGAACCGCTCCGCGGCGACCAACGGTGGGCAGGCCCTCGCCGGGTTCATCTGCGGGCTCGGCGGGCTGATCCTGGCGGTGCTGCTCGCGGTGGTGTTCCTGGTGGGGCGGGTCGGGGACGACGACGGCCCGTCCGACCCGGAGCCGGGGTCCGACGAACCGGGGTACTCGATCGTGCTGCGCTGAGTGTGCGGTGTGGGTGGGCGCGGGTTGGGTGCGGGACGGCCGCGCAGTTCCCCGCGCCTCCTCATGCCTTCGCGTCCGCCGAGTTCTCTTGTCGCGCGGGTGCGGGTTGTGGGTGGTTGCTCGCGCAGTTCCCCGCGCCCCTTTCGCCTTCGCGTCTGCCGTGGTCCCTTGTCGCGCGGCTGACGGCCGGTGGGAGCTTCTCGCGCAGTTCCCCGCGCCCCTGAGAGCGAGCTCCGCTCGCTTCAGGGGAAGCCGCGCGCAGCGCATGCTTCAGGGGCGCGGGGAACTGCGCGACCAGCCCCCACCGGACCCGCACCCGCCCGCGAAGTGCATCCCGGCACCCGGGACCGCGTCCCGCCCGCAACGCCCCCGGCACCCGGGACCGAGCACCCCGCCCGCAACGCGTCCGCCCGCGACGGAGCCGGCTCAGCGCAACCGCTCCCGCGCCTCCATCAGCGCGAACCCCAGCAGATTCGGGCCCCGCCACTTCCGCGGATCCAGCGCCGCCGGATCGTCCGCGGTGAGTCCGATGCCCCAGATCCGGTCGACGGGGCTGGCCTCGACCAGGACGCGCCGGCCCGTGTCGAGGAGAAACGCCCGCAGCTTCGGGTCCGCCGCGAACTTGTGCACGCTGCCCTCGACGACCGCGCCGAACCGCTCCCGCGCCCAGATCGCCTCGTCGAAGCCGCGCACCAACCGCCCCGCCGTCTTGGCCCGGGACGGATGACCGGCCTCGATCGCGCGCCGCTCGGCCTCCGCGTCACCGAACAGGCGGGCCTTCGCCGCCATCATCCAGTGCTCCGCCGTCGCGTACTCCACCCCGTCCACCGTGAACGGCGACGGCCACCACTGACTGAGGCAGCTCGCCCCGAGCGTGCCGTCGCCCCGCGGGGTGTGCCCCCAGAAATGCAGATACTTCAGCCGGGCCCCCGCCGCCAGGGCCGCCACCAGCGATTCCCTGTTGTCGATCTTCATTTCGTCCCCCGTGATCCCCATACACGCGAGTCTGGCACGCACCACTGACACTCCGTCCTGGGTTTTCCAGGCCGACTCGACACCTGGTCGACAGATTCCGTCGCGTAACCAAAAGGCAACAACGGAATCACTTGTTGGAGTACTAGGGCTCTGTCAGGATCGGCACTCAAATCGAGCTGGAGCCACGTCGGCGCCTGCGGGACGGGACGCCGGCGGAGGAGAGCGAGAGCGAGCACTCATGCACAACCCCGACTCGGCCAACCCGACCTCGGCCACCCTCACCTCGGACACCCCCCTCTCGGCCAAGTCCGTCAAGGCCTTCGCGCAGGAACGCTTCGCCGCCGGCGCGAACTTCATCGCGGGCCGCCTGACCCCGGGCACCTCTGGCCGCACCCACGCGGTCGTCGACCCGGCCACCGGCGAGGCGGTGTACACGTACGAGCTGGCCGGCCCGGCCGACGTGGACGCCGCCGTCGCCGCGGCCCGCGCCGCCTTCCCCGGCTGGGCGGGCCTGACCCCGGGCGAGCGGTCCGACGCGATGCACAAGTTCGCGGCCGTGCTCGACGAACGGGCCGAGGAGTTCGCCCGGCTCGAGTCGCTGCAGTGCGGCAAGCCGATCAAGCTGAGCCGCGAGTTCGACGTGCCGGGCACCGTCGACAACACCGCGTTCTTCGCCGGTGCCGCCCGGCACCTGCAGGGCCAGTCGGCCGGTGAGTACAGCGGTGACCACACCTCGTACGTACGCCGTGAGCCCATCGGCGTCGTCGGCTCCATCGCGCCCTGGAACTACCCGCTGCAGATGGCCGCATGGAAGGTCCTCCCGGCCATCGCCGCGGGCAACACCATCGTGCTGAAGCCCGCCGAGCTGACCCCCTTCACCTCGCTGCTCTTCGCGCAGGCCGCCACCGAGGCCGGGATCCCGGACGGTGTCGTCAACGTCGTCAGCGGAGCGGGCAAGGACGCCGGTGAGCACCTCGTCGGCCACCCCGACGTCGCCATGACCTCCTTCACCGGCTCCACCGGCGTCGGCAAGCGCGTCGCCGAGGTCGCCACCGCCACGGTCAAGCGGCTCCACCTGGAGCTCGGCGGCAAGGCGCCCTTCGTCGTGTTCGACGACGCCGATCTCGACGCCGCGGCGCACGGCGCGGTCGCCGGCTCCCTCATCAACACCGGCCAGGACTGCACCGCCGCCACGCGCGCGTACGTGCAGCGTCCGCTCTACGAGGCGTTCGTCGAGAAGACGGCGGCGCTCATGGAGAGCGTCCGGCTCGGCGATCCCTTCGCCGAGGACACCGACCTCGGCCCGCTGATCTCGCACACCCAGCGCGACCGCGTCGCCGGTTTCGTCGACCGGGCCCGCGGCTACGCGCGCGTGGTCACCGGCGGCGAGGCACCCGGCGGGGCGCTGGCGAACGGCGCGTACTACCGGCCGACCCTCATCGCCGACGCCGCGCAGGACAGCGAGATCGTGCAGTCGGAGATCTTCGGACCGGTCCTCGTCGTGCTCCCCTTCGACACCGACGACGAAGGCATCGAGCTCGCCAACGACACCCCCTACGGGCTCGCCGCCTCCGCCTGGTCCACCAACGTCTTCCGCGCCAACCGCGCCACCCGCGAGATCAAGGCCGGCTGCGTCTGGGTCAACGACCACATCCCGATCCTCAGCGAGATGCCCCACGGCGGCTACAAGGCGTCCGGCTTCGGCAAGGACATGTCCGCCTACTCCTTCGAGGAGTACACGCAGATCAAGCACGTCATGTTCGACAACACCGCGGTGGTCCGCAAGGACTGGCACCGCACGATCTTCGGGGACCGATAGCCACCAGGCCGCCTGACCCGCGGCCGCCTCCACCTCCCGCAAGGGACTCCCGAAAGGGCACCACGCGCATGGAGCAGTACGAGCCCGAGAACCTGTCCCCGGCTCAACTGGCCGCCATGAGGCGCAGCTTCAGGAACGGGCGGGCCGCCATGTCCCGCCGTTCCCTGCTGCGTGCCTCGACGGGCGGCGCCCTCGCCGTCGGCGGGCTCGGGACGCTGAGCGCCTGCGGCATCCCGGCCGCGAGCAAGTCCCAGGGCGGTGTCACGTCCGAGGACCACTCGGCCAAGGAGAAGACGATCAACTTCTCCAACTGGACCGAGTACATCGACATGAGCGACGACGAGAAGCACCGTCCGTCCCTGGACGCGTTCACCAAGCGCACCGGGATCAAGGTCAAGTACACCGAGGACATCAACGACAACGTCGAGTTCTTCGGCAAGATCAAGCCGCAGCTCGCCGCCGGCCAGGACACCGGCCGCGATCTGATGGTGCTCACCGACTGGCTGGCCGCGCGCCTGATCCGCTACGGCTGGGTGCAGAAGCTCGACCCGGCCCACCTGCCGCACGCGTACACCAACCTGTCCACCCAGTTCCGCAACCCCGACTGGGACCCGGGCCGCTCGTACTCCTACCCCTGGACGGGCATCTCGACGGTCATCGCGTACAACACCGAGGCCACCGGCGGCAAGGAGATCACCTCCGTCTCGCAGCTCCTCGACGACCCGAAGCTCAAGGGGAAGGTCGGGCTGCTCTCCGAGATGCGCGACACCGTCGGCATGACCCTGCTCGACCTCGGCAAGGACCCGCGCGACTTCACGGCGGACGACTTCGACGCGGCCATCGCGCGCGTGCAGAAGGCCGTCGACAAGAAGCAGGTCCGCCGCTTCACGGGCAACGACTACATATCCGATCTCAGCAAGGGCGACCTCGCGGCCTGCCTGGCCTGGGCGGGCGACATCGTGCAGCTCCAGGCGGACAACCCGCACATCAAGTTCGCGATTCCCGAGGCCGGTTACATCTCGTCGACCGACAACCTCCTCGTCCCGAACAAGGCGCGGCACAAGACCAACGCCGAGAAGCTCATCGACTACTACTACGAGCCCGCGGTCGGCGCCGAACTCGCCGCGTGGATCAACTATGTGACACCGATGGAGACGAGCGTCGTCCGGCCCGAGCTCGCCAAGATCGACAAGAGCATCGCGGACGACCCGCTGATCGTCCCGGACAAGACCATGGCGGCCAAGGGGCACGGCTTCCGTTCCCTCACGGCCAAGGAAGAGACGTCGTTCGAGGAGAAGTTCGCCCAGCTCACCGGCGGCTGAGGCAGAAACTCGCGCATCTCCCCCTATTTGCTCCCAGACTCCTTGGACACATCATGACCCCTCTTGCCCAGACTGACCACGGCGGCGACGTCCGTCTCACCGGCATCAGCAAGACGTACGACAACGGCTTCACGGCCGTCCAGCCGCTCGACCTCACCGTCCCGCAGGGCTCCTTCTTCGCCCTGCTCGGCGCCTCCGGCTGCGGCAAGACCACCACCCTGCGCATGATCGCGGGCCTGGAGGAGCCGACCACCGGCACCGTCATGCTCGGCGACCAGGACGTCACGAACCTGCCGCCCTACAAGCGGCCCGTGAACACCGTCTTCCAGTCGTACGCGCTCTTCCCGCACCTCGACATCTTCGAGAACGTCGCCTTCGGCCTGCGCCGCCGCGGCATCAAGTCCGTGAAGAAGCAGGTCGAGGAGATGCTCGACCTGGTGCAGCTCGGCGAGCACAAGCGCAAGAAGCCCCACCAGCTCTCCGGCGGCCAGCAGCAGCGCGTCGCCGTCGCCCGCGCCCTCATCAACCACCCCAAGGTGCTCCTGCTCGACGAACCGCTCGGCGCCCTCGACCTCAAGCTGCGCCGCCAGATGCAGCTGGAGCTCAAGCGCATCCAGACCGAGGTCGGCATCACCTTCATCCACGTCACGCACGACCAGGAGGAGGCCATGACCATGGCCGACACCGTCGCCGTGATGAACCAGGGCCGCGTCGAACAACTCGGCGCCCCCACCGACCTGTACGAGAACCCGGGCTCCACCTTCGTCGCCAACTTCCTCGGCACCTCGAACTTCATCGAGGCCGAGATCGCGGGCCGCGCGGGCGACGACCTCACGCTCAGGGCCGGTGACGGCAAGCTCGTGCTGCCGAGCGCCCGATGTTCCGCCGCCTCCACCACCACCGGCGACAAGGTCCTGCTCGGCGTGCGCCCCGAGAAGATCTCCCTCACCCACGCCGACGACGCGTCCGCGATCCCCGACGGCCGCAACCGCATCACCGGCCGCATCGCGGACTCGTCCTTCATCGGCGTCTCCACGCAGTACGTCATCGAGAGCCCGCTCTGCGACGCGTTCGAGGTCTACGCCCAGAACATCGAGCGCGACGCCCGCCTCAGCCCCGGCGCCGAGGTCGTCCTGCACTGGAACCCGGCGCACTCCTTCGGTCTCGACGCCGCCCAGGACGCCGACGCGGGCGTGGAGAAGGTCTCGGAGGACGCGGCCGCATGAGCACGACACTCACCAAGGCGCCCGAGGCGCCGTCCGATGAGCCGGCACCGCGCAAGCCGCGACGGCGCGGCCGGCTCGTCCCGTACTGGCTGCTGCTGCCCGGCATCCTCTGGCTGGTCGTCTTCTTCGCCCTGCCGATGATCTACCAGGCCTCCACCTCCGTACAGCAGGGGTCGCTGGAGGACGGGTACACGGTCACCTGGCACTTCGCCACGTACTGGGACGCGCTGTCCGACTACTGGCCGCAGTTCCTGCGGTCCGTCCTGTACGCCGGTCTCGCCACGATCCTGTGCCTGCTGCTCGGGTATCCGCTGGCCTATCTCATCGCGTTCCGCGCGGGCCGCTGGCGCAACGTCGTCCTGATCCTCGTCATCGCGCCGTTCTTCACCAGCTTCCTGATCCGCACGCTCGCCTGGAAGACGATCCTCGCGGACAACGGCGTCGTCGTGAGCGCGCTCAACAAGCTGCATCTCCTCGACGTCACGACCTGGCTCGGCATGACCGACGGCGACCGTGTGCTCGCGACACCGCTCGCGGTGGTGTGCGGACTCACGTACAACTTCCTGCCGTTCATGATCCTGCCGCTGTACACGTCCCTGGAGCGGATCGACGGCAGGCTGCACGAGGCCGCGGGGGACCTGTACGCCTCCCCGGCGACCACCTTCCGCAAGGTGACCTTCCCGCTCTCGATGCCGGGCGTCGTCTCCGGCACGCTGCTCACCTTCATCCCGGCGGCCGGCGACTACGTGAACGCGGACCTGCTCGGCTCCACCGACACCCGCATGGTCGGCAACGTCATCCAGACCCAGTTCCTGCGGATCCTCGACTACCCGACGGCGGCCGCGCTCTCCTTCATCCTCATGGCGGCCATTCTCGTCATGGTCACCGTCTACATTCGCCGTGCCGGAACGGAGGATCTGGTCTGATGCGCTGGCTGCGGAAAAACCTCGTGGTGATCGCGGGCCTGATCACGCTCGCCTATCTCCTCCTCCCGAACGTCATCGTCACGGTCTTCTCCTTCAACAAACCGAAGGGCCGTTTCAATTACGAGTGGCAGCAGTTCTCGCTCGACGCCTGGAAGAATCCGTGCGGCGTCGCCGACATGTGCGGCTCGCTCTCGCTGAGCCTCCAGATCGCCTTCTGGGCGACGCTGGGCGCGACCGTGCTCGGCACGATGATCGCCTTCGCGCTGGTGCGGTACCGCTTCCGCGCGCGGGGAGCGGTGAACTCGCTCATCTTCCTGCCGATGGCGATGCCCGAGGTCGTCATGGCCGCCTCGCTGCTCACGCTGTTCCTCAACATGGGCGCCCAGCTGGGCTTCTGGACGATCCTCATCGCCCACATCATGTTCTGCCTGAGCTTCGTCGTGACGGCGGTGAAGGCGCGCGTGATGTCGATGGACCCGCGCCTGGAGCAGGCCGCGCAGGACCTGTACGCGGGCCCGGTCCAGACGTTCGTACGGGTGACCCTGCCGATCGCGGCGCCCGGAATCGCGGCGGGCGCACTCCTCGCTTTCGCGCTCTCCTTCGACGATTTCATCATCACCAATTTCAACGCGGGCTCGACGGTCACCTTCCCCATGTTCGTCTGGGGTTCGGCGCAGCGCGGTACGCCCGTACAGATCAATGTCATCGGTACGGCCATGTTCCTGGTCGCCGTACTGTGTGTGCTTGCCGGAATGATGCTCGGTAAGCGAAAGAACAAGGTCTCCTGAATTCCAGGGGACTGCTGATATTCCTGAGGGAGTTGGAATCATGGCCACTGGTGCCATGAATCGCTGGACGAAGTCACTCTCGGACGCGAAGCCGGTCGCGTACTGGCTCGACGACCCCGGCCGCCCCGAGGCCCGTCCCGCCCTCACCGGCGACGAGCGGTGCGACCTGCTCGTCGTCGGCGGCGGCTACAGCGGCCTGTGGACCGCGCTCATCGCCAAGGAGCGCGACCCCGGGCGGGACGTCGTCCTCGTCGAGGGCCGCGAGATCGGCTGGGCCGCCTCCGGGCGCAACGGCGGGTTCTGCGCCGCCTCCCTCACGCACGGCACGGCCAACGGGCTCGCCCGCTGGCCGAAGGAGATCAAGCGACTGGAGGAGCTGGGCGCCGCCAACCTCGACGCCATCGAGGCGGCCGTCGCCCGCTACTCCCTCGACTGCGACTTCGAGCGCACCGGCGAGCTGGACGTGGCGACCCAGCCGCACCAGGTCACCGAACTGCGCGAGTTCTACGAGGAGTTGGGCGAGGGCGGCCTCGCGGACGGCCTGGAACTCCTGGACGCGGACCAGACCCGCGAACAGGTCAACTCGCCGACCTTCCAGGGCGCCCTGTACGACCGTCGCGGCGTCGCCATGCTCCACCCGGCGAAGCTCGCCTGGGGTCTCAAGCAGGCCTGCCTCGACCTCGGCGTACGCATCTACGAGAACACCCCGGCCACCGAGCTCGCCTCGAACGCCACCGGCGTCGCGGTCCGCACCCCGTACGGCCGCGTCTTCGCCCAGCACGCCGCGCTCGGCACGAACGTCTTCCCGTCGCTGGTCAAGCGGGTCCGCCCGTACACGGTCCCGGTCTACGACTATGCGCTGATGACCGAGCCGCTGACGGACGGTCAGCTGGAGTCGATCGGCTGGAAGAACCGGCAGGGGCTCGGCGACTCGGCCAACCAGTTCCACTACTTCCGTCTGTCGGCCGACAACCGCGTCCTCTGGGGCGGCTACGACGCGATCTACCCGTACGGGGGCCGGGTCCGCGCCGAGCACGACCACCGCCCGGAGACGTACGCGAAGCTCGCCGGCCACTTCTTCACCTGCTTCCCGCAGCTGGAGGGCCTCAACTTCACGCACGCGTGGGGCGGCGCGATCGACACCTGCTCGCGCTTCTCCGCGTTCTTCGGCACGGCGCACGGGGGCAAGGTCGCCTACGCCGCCGGGTACACCGGGCTCGGTGTCGGCGCGACGCGCTTCGGCGCGGACGTGATGCTCGACCTGCTGTCCGGGGAGCGCACGGAACGCACGGAGCTTGAGATGGTCCGCTCCAAGCCCCTGCCCTTCCCGCCGGAACCGTTCGCGTACACGGGAATCGCCCTCACCAAGTGGTCCCTGGCCCGCGCCGACGACAACGGGGGGCGCCGCAATGTCTGGCTGAAGGCGATGGACGCGGTGGGCCTGGGCTTCGACAGCTGACGCCGCGCCGTGTGCGGCCGGCCGCCCGGTGGGGGCTTCTCGCGCAGTTCCCCGCGCCCCTGAGGCATGCGCTCCGCGCAGCCTCCTCGCCCGCACCGGCGCCTGGCGTCAGTCCGTCAACGTCCCCTGGTGAAAGTACATCCGCCACCCGGCCTCCGGGTGGCGGCGCCACACGGAGCTCCGGTTCGCCCGGCGGCCGCCGTCGTCCGTGCGGAACGTGAGGTGCACGACCCCGGGCGCCAGCAGCGTGCCCCGCATGTCGGAGACCCGCGTCGGGGGTTCGGGATCACCGGAGGCCGCCGCGCCCGTCACCGAAAGGATCGTCTCCCGGTCCCACCGCGCCCCCGACGCCCCGAACTCGAAGAACTCCGGATCGAGCAGCGCGCGGACGGCGTCGTCCGACGCCCGCACCACCGGGTCGAGCAGCCGTAGTTCACCCTCGATCGCCGCCTGGATCTGAGCCTGCTCATCCTTCGTCATGCGGCCGAAGCTAGGCGGTCACGCCCGGCTTGATCAACCGGCGTACGCCCAGGTCGCCCGGTGTGACCCGGTTCACTACCAACAAGTAGCCCGAAGTCGCGTAATGCTCGGGCCCCAGCCCCCTCTCGCTCGTGACCGATGGAGTCGAAGCAAGAGGGAGGTCCCGCCATGACTGGCTCAGGGACGGCCAAGTCGGCGGTCGAATGGCTGGTGTCCGTGGCACCGGATCCGGACGCGTGCCGCTGGGAATGGGAGCGCAATCCGCTCGGGGTCGCGCTGCTGCCCGCGGGGAAACAGTGGGACGTACTGATCCTGCCGGGGGAGTTGGGCTACCCGACCCTCGACGTGCTCACCCGCGTCATCGACCGCCCGGGCCCGGTGCTCGCGGACTTCGGCGACGCCCGCATGGGCTTCTTCGTGCCCGCCGGCACGGCCGCCCGCTGGCTCGGCACGGGTGTGCGGGGAGCGGGCCGCGGCACCTGGATCGTGGTCCCGTACCCGGGCCGGTCCACCGGTGGTGTGCGCTGGCTGGTGCCGCCGGACGGCCAGGGCACGCTCACCGATCCGGCCCTGCTGGAACTGGCGATGCACGAGGCGGCGGCCCAACTGGCCAGGGACGTGGGGGAGTAGGAGCAGGCTGAACCCTTGACAACTCAATTGGTCTGGACCAAGTTGGGCGCGCTCCACCGATTCGCGCCCCCTTCCCCCGCCACGCCCGGAGGCAGTCATGGCCCGTACCAGACCACCCCGCAGACTTCTGACCGCCATGACGGCGGCGGCGCTGGCCGCCGCCGGCCTCGCGGCGGTGTCCGCCCCCGCCCACGCCGCCGACACCGACCTGGCCCGCAACGGCGGCTTCGAGTCGGGCCTGGACGGCTGGACATGCTCGGCGGGCACCGGGAAGACGGTCAACTCGCCCACGCACAGCGGGACTTCGGCCCTCCAGGCGACTCCGACCGCGTCCGACAACGCCCAGTGCGCGCAGACGGTGACGGTCAAGCCGGACTCCACGTACACCCTCTCCGGCTACGTCCGCGGTTCCTACGTCTACCTGGGCGCGAGCGGCACCGGCACCACGGACGTCTCGACGTGGACCCAGTCGGCCCCGGACTGGCAGAAGTTGACGACGACGTTCAAGACCGGCCCCTCCACCACCAAGGTCACGCTCTACACCCACGGCTGGTACGGCACCCCGGCCTACACCGCCGACGACCTCTCCCTCCTCGGCCCCGGCACCGAGGCCCCCGTCCCCCCGGCGGCCCCCGCGACCGTGACGGCGGGCACCGTCACCGCCACCAGCATCGCCCTCTCCTGGCCGGCGGTCCCCGGCGCGACGAGCTACGCGGTCTACGTCAACGGCACCAAGTCCCGCACCGTGACCGGCACGTCGACCACCCTCACCGGCCTCACGCCCGCCACGGCGTACAGCCTCCAGGTCGCCGCGCTCAACGACGCCGGTGAGTCGGCGAAGTCGACGGCGGTGACGGCGACGACGGGCCAGGGCACCGGAGGAGGCGGCGGCTCCGCCGACCTCCCCGCCCACGCCCTGGTCGGCTACCTGCACGCGAGCTTCGCCAACGGCTCCGGCTACACCCGCCTCGCCGACGTCCCCGACAGCTGGGACGTCATCGACCTCGCCTTCGGCGAACCCACCTCCACCACCTCCGGCGACATCCGCTTCAACCGCTGCCCGGTCACCGAGTGCCCGAACGTCGAGTCGGACGCCGACTTCAAGGCGGCGATCAAGGCCAAGCAGGCGGCGGGCAAGAAGGTCCTGATCTCGATCGGCGGCCAGAACGGCCAGGTCCAGCTCACCACCACGGCGGCCCGCGACACCTTCGTCTCGTCCGTCTCCAAGATCATCGACACCTACGGCCTCGACGGCCTCGACATCGACTTCGAGGGCCACTCCCTGTCCCTGAACACGGGCGACACGGACTTCAAGAACCCGACCACGCCGGGAATCGTGAACCTGATCTCGGCGCTGAAGACCCTCAAGGCCAAGTACGGCGACACGTTCGTCCTGACGATGGCCCCGGAGACCTTCTTCGTCCAGAACGGCTACCAGTTCTACGGAAGCGGCAAGTGGGGCGGCCAGGACCCGCGCTGCGGCGCGTACCTCCCGGTGATCTACGCCATGCGCGACGACCTGAGCCTCCTGCACGTCCAGGACTACAACTCGGGCCCGATCGTGGGCCTCGACAACCAGTACCACTCCATGGGCGGCGCCGACTTCCACATCGCGATGACCGACATGCTCCTGACGGGCTTCCCGGTCGCGGGTGACGCGGGCAACGTCTTCCCGCCGCTGCGCCCCGACCAGGTCGCGATCGGTATGCCGGCCTCCACGAACGCGGGCAACGGCTACGTGTCCCCGGCCGAGACGAACAAGGCCCTGAACTGCCTCACCAAGAAGACCGACTGCGGCTCGTACGCCACCCACGGCACCTGGCCCGCGCTGCGCGGCCTGATGACGTGGTCGGTGAACTGGGACCGGTTCAACAACTGGGAGTTCCAGAAGAACTTCGACGCGTACTTCGGCTGACCCCGCCCGCCCCACGGCTGAGCGCGTACGCCGCGACGTACAGGAGTACCGCGCTCAGGCACCAGCTCCCCACCACGTCGACCGGCCAGTGATAGCCCTGCCGGACGAGCCCCAGGCCTACGGCCGCGTTCAACACGACGCAGCCGTAGGCCGGTTCGCGGCGGTGGAGCAGGAGCGCGCACAGCCCGTACGCGACCGCCGCCGTCGCCGCGTGCCCCGACGGGTAGAAGCCCGTCTCCGGGGCCATCGGCGGCGGGCCGGGGCGGGCCAGCAGGGACTGGAGGGGGCCGACCAGGACCGGGACCAGGGCCATGGTGAGGACCGCGACGGTCGCCGGGAGCCAGTGCCGGGTGCGGTACGTGACGTACGCGAGGACGGCGGCCAGGACCGGCAGCGCGACCTGGAGATTGCCGAGGTCCGCGAAGAACTCGGCCGGGCCGGAGGGGATGCCGCCGGTGCGGATCGCGTCGCCGAGGCGTTCGTCGGGGCCGAGGAGGGGGCCGACCGTGGCCACCTGCCAGGTCAGCACCGCGAAGAGGAGGGCCGCGAGAAGGGCCGAAAAAGTGGCCGGGCGCCCCGGAGCAGGGGGGGTAGCTCCGAGGCGCCCGAACTGATCGGGGTGCCGCGCGCCCCGGGGGGTTTGGGGCGGGCGACCGTCCGATCGGTGAGGAGTTCCGGAGCCGGAAGCTCCGGGTGTGTGCGCGAGGGCACGACCAGGGCGGGGCTGGGGAGGCTCCGACCCGGGTTCGCCCACAGTCCCCTGTGGGCGGGGTGTTTCTCTCATCTGCAGGAACCGTACGTCAGGGGCTGGGGGTGCGACAGCCGGTTCGGCAAGCTGCCATCGGGCCCCCACACCTTCTTCACACGGCCCGACCGTCACCGCAGGTCAGCGGAATGGTTACCGCTTCAACCGTGGCCGGACGGGCCCTGTGACGCCAGTTTCCCAGAGCGGTCAGAGAGCCGCGAAAGCGTTCTCGATGATGTCGAGGCCCTCGTTGAGCAGATCCTGGCCGATGACCAGCGGGGGCAGGAAGCGCAGCACGTTGCCGTAGGTGCCACAGGTGAGGACGAGCAGGCCCTCGGCGTGGCAGGCCTTGGCGAGCGCCGCGGCGGCCTCCGGGTTCGGCTCCTTGGTCGCCGGGTCCTTGACCAGCTCGATGGCGATCATCGCGCCGCGGCCACGGATCTCGCCGATGGCCGGGAACTTCTCCTGCATGGCGCCCAGGCGCGCCTTCATCGTCCGCTCGATCTCCTTCGCCTTGGCGTTGAGGTCGAGCTCCTTCATCGTCTCGATGGCGCCGAGCGCACCGGCGCAGGCCACCGGGTTGCCGCCGTAGGTGCCGCCGAGGCCGCCCGCGTGCGCGGCGTCCATGATCTCCGCCTTGCCGGTCACCGCGGCGAGCGGAAGGCCGCCCGCGATGCCCTTGGCGGTCGTGATCAGGTCCGGGACGATGCCCTCGTCCTCGCACGCGAACCACTGGCCGGTGCGGCAGAAGCCGGACTGGATCTCGTCCGCGACGAAGACGATGCCGTTGTCGGCGGCGAACTGGCGCACCGCCGGGAGGAAGCCCTTGGCCGGCTCGATGAAGCCGCCCTCGCCGAGCACCGGCTCGATGATGATCGCGGCGACGTTGTCCGCGCCGACCTGCTTGGTGATCTGGTCGATCGCCTGGGCGGCGGCCTCCGGGCCGGCGTTCTCCGGGCCGGTCGGCCAGCGGTAGCCGTAGGCCACCGGGACGCGGTAGACCTCGGGCGCGAACGGGCCGAAGCCGTTCTTGTACGGCATGTTCTTGGCTGTCAGAGCCATCGTCAGGTTCGTACGGCCGTGGTAGCCGTGGTCGAAGACGATGACCGCCTGGCGCTTGGTGTACGCACGGGCGATCTTGACCGCGTTCTCCACGGCCTCGGCGCCGGAGTTGAAGAGGGCCGACTTCTTGGCGTGGTCGCCCGGGGTCAGCTCGGCGAGCGCCTCGGCGACCTCCACGTAACCCTCGTACGGCGTGACCATGAAGCAGGTGTGCGTGAACTCCTGCAGCTGGGCCGAGGCGCGGCGCACGACGGCCTCGGCGGAGGCGCCGACCGACGTGACGGCGATGCCGGAGCCGAAGTCGATCAGACGGTTGCCGTCGACGTCCTCGATGATGCCGCGGTCCACGCGGGCGGTGAAGACCGGCAGCGTGGAGCCCACGCCCGCGGCGACGGCGGCGAGGCGGCGCTTCTGCAGCTCCTGCGACTTCGGGCCGGGGATGGCGGTGACGACGCGGCGCTCCTGCGGGATGTCGCTCATGCGGGGCTCCTGGTTCTGGTTCCGGTCCGGCTAGCGGTTTCACCGGGTTCGTACGGGGGGTTTCCTCGCAGGTTAGGTGCGGTCCGGGGACGTGGTCATGCTCCATCGGGGTGGGGTTCGCGCGAGTCGTTGTCCGCCGTGGACATGTACGTACGGAGTCGCGTACCGGCGGAAGGTACGCGTAACGGGGCGCGTAAACGGTGAACTCCCTAGGTACGGGCACTACATTGAGGCCGATTCGCAGAAAAGCGCGGGCTGAGCAGGGGGCAAGGGTCATGGACACCGACGGCACGCAGGGCACGGGCGGCACGCACGGCTCCGCGGCGGAGCGGGAGCGCGCCGCCGGCGCCGCCGTGCCACACCCGGCCCGCCCGGTCACGCCGCCGCCCCGGCCCGCGCACGCGCCCGGCGTGCGCGACGAAGGCGCGGCGGGTTCGGAGTTCCTGGCCTGGCTGCGCACGCCGCGGCCGGCCGCCGCGCCGGGCGTGTGGCGGTTCGGGCACCGGCCCCGCCCCGACGTGGAGCCGGAGGTGACGCCGACCCGCCAGCTGCTGAGCGGCGCCGTCATCGCGTTCCTGGTCGGCTGGCTGGTGTGGTCGCTGCTGTGGAACGGCTACCTGGGCGGCTGGTGGCTGCTCCCGCTGTACGCGATGGTCCCGGACTCCTGGGCGTCCCCGCACTCCTTCATGTCCGTGGTCGTCGTCTACCTCTACTACGGCGTGTTCGCCGTCGGGATCATGGTCGGCGTCGGGCGGCTCGGCCGCTGGGGCGAGATCTGGCGGCGCTTCGGCTATCCGGCGTGGCGCAAGGCCGCGGCCCCGGTGCAGGCCGCCCGGCCCGTCGCGCCCGAGACCGACCCCGTGCAGTGGCCCACGCTGCGCGAGGCCGGCGCCGCCGAGGCCGCCGACCGGCTCGGGGCCGACGCCCGCGCGGGCCTGATGCGCGACGTCGACCACGCCCGCATCGCCCGCGCCTGGCAGGGCGTGAAGCGCGGTCGGCACTCGCTCGCCGCGTTCTCCGCCGCCGTCGTCAAGGACGGCGCCGCCGCCTGCCCGCACCCCTCCGGCATCCGTGACCTGCCGTCCCGCGCGGCCCGCCACGACCTGGGCACCGCGCAGGTCAGGCTCGGCGCGGCCGCCGACGACGAGCGCAATCCGTACGCGTACCGCGGCGTCGGGCTCGGCATCGGCCCCGATCTGCTCGGCACGTCCCTGCTCGCGGTCGGGCCGCCCGGCGCCGGCAAGACCAGCGCCGTCGTCTGGCCGCTCGCCGAGTCGCTGTGCCTCGGCGCGCTCGCCGGGCGGGCCGCCGTGGTCGTCGTCGGGGCGGCCGGTGCCGGGCTCGGCTCGCAGGACGCGTACGACGTCGTGGTCGGCGTCGGGCAGGCCGACTCCGTCTACGACCTCGACCTCTACGGCGGCAGCACGGACCCGGACGAGGCCGCGGCCGTGCTCGCCGAAGCCCTCGTCGGCGACCTCGCCGACCCGCACCCGAGCGGCGACAGCCGCCGCTCGACGACGGTCCTGGCCCAGCTCCTGGGCCCGTACCACGCGGTGCACGCCCGCTTCCCCTCCGTCCCCGAGCTGCGGCAGCTGCTCGACGGGACACCCACCGCCCTCGGCGCGCTGCGCAAGGCGCTCACCGAGGCCGGGCACGACGCGATGCTGCGCGAACTCGACGCCCGCGAGCGGCAGTTGGGGCACCCGGGCGACGTGGGCACGGTGCTCGCCGACCGGATCGCGCTGCTCGACCGGCCCGCCTTCGCGTCGTTCTTCGACACGTCGGGCCGGACCCGGCCGTTCTCGCTGAGAGCGCTCGACCACCCCGTCCGGGTCCGGATCGACCTGCCGGAGCGCGGGCATGCCGACGCCTCCCGGATCCTGGCCCGGCTCGTCCTCGCCCAGTTCACGGCGAGCGTCGCGGTGCGCGAGGACCGGTCCCTGTTCGCCTGCCTCGTCCTCGACGACGCCACCGGAGTCGTGACGCCCCAGGCCGTCCGCGCCGTCCAGCGGCTGCGTTCGGCGAACGCCGGGGCCGTGCTGACCCTGCGCACCCTCGACGACGTACCCCGCCCACTGCGCTCCCCGCTGCTCGGCTCGGTCGGCTGCCGCATGGCACTGTCCGGGCTGACGCCCTGGGACGGCCAGGACTTCGCCGAGGTCTGGGGCAAGGAGTGGACCGAGGCCCGGGACGTCACCGACCGGCAGATCATCGCCGAGACCCCGGCGGGCAAGGCGCTGCACGCGGTGCGCCGGGTGATCACCGGCCGGGCGCCGACCGCCCGCGCCGTCACCGTGCGCCAGGTCGAGCGCGAACGCTGGTCCGCCTCCGACCTCGCGCACGCCGTCCCGCCCGGCCACGCCGTGCTCTCCCTCACGACGGTGCGGGGGGAACACGCTCCTCCGCTGCTCGTGGACCTGCGGGGCTGAGACGGGCCCGACGGTTGGCTGAGGATCGTGGGGCGCGGCCCCGGCAGTACGTACGGTGAGGCAGAATCGGCACGGGGCGTTCATACGGAGCGTCCAAAAGCTTCACAACCGTGCCCCACTCGTACCACCCCGCTCGTACCGCCTCAGCCGTACCCGAGAATCAACCGAAGGCCGTCATGCCGCCCACGCTCGCCTCGCTCGTCCACCACTCGGCGCTCAAACTCACCGTGCGCGCGGGCGAGGCACACCTGGACACCCCCGTCCGCTGGGCGCACGTGAGCGAACTCGCCGATCCGGTTCCGTACATGGAGGGTGGCGAGCTGCTGCTCATCACCGCCCTGAAGCTGGACGCCGAGGACCCCGACGCCATGCGGCGGTACGTGAAGCGGCTCGTCGGCGCGGGTGTCGTCGGGCTCGGCTTCGCGGTCGGCGTCAACTACGACGCCGTACCGGAAGCACTCGTGAAGGCGGCGCAGGACGAGGGGCTGCCGCTGGTGGAGGTGCCGCCGCGCACCCCCTTCATCGCCATCAGCAAGGCGGTGTCCGCCGCCATCGCCGCCGACCAGTACCGCGCCGTGACCTCCGGCTTCGCCGCGCAGCGCGAACTGACCAAGCAGGCGCTCGGCGAGGGCCCCGAAGGACTCCTCTCCGTGCTCGCCGCGCAGGTCGACGGGTGGGCCGCGCTGTACGACGCCTCGGGCGCAGTCGTCGCCACCGCGCCGGATTGGGCCGGGCGCCGGGCGGCCCGCCTCACCGCCGACGTGGAGCGGCTGCGGGACCGGCCCGCGCCCGCCAGCGCCGTCGTCGCGGGCGGCGCCGACGACCGGGTGGAACTGCACTCGATCGGTACGGGACGCAGACCGCGGGCGGCGCTCGCGGTCGGCACCGCGGCGGCCCTCGGCACCGCCGAGCGCTACGCCCTGCACTCCGCCATCGCGCTGCTGACCCTGACGACCGAACGCTCGCGGGCCCTGTACGCGGCCGAGCAGCGGATCGGCGCCGCGGTGCTGCGGATGCTCCTCGCGGGGGAGCCGGACCATGCCCGGGCCGTCGCCGGTGATCTGTACGGGGCGCTGCTCGACGCGCCGTTCCGGATGGTGCTCGCGGAGGCCGTGGCGGCGCCGCCGAGCGGGGTCGCGTCCACCGGGGGCCCGGTGACCGGGACCGCGTTGCTGCTCGCCGAGGCGGTGACCGGGGCGGGCGGCTCGGCCGGCGACCCCGTCTCGGTCCTGGTCGACGTCGCCGAGTCCGCCGCGGCACGCTCGGGCGAGGCCGTGCTCGTCGTGCCGGACGGGGAGCGGGTGGTGCTGCTCGTGGTCGACGGGGGTGCGGCCGCGGAGGCGTGCGCGCAGTACGCGGAGGCGCTGGAGGCGACGCGGGCGGGCGGGTCCGGGTCGGGGTCCGGCTCCGGCTCCGGTTCCGGCTCCGGCTCCGGCTCCGGGGAGGAGCTGGTCGTCGGGCTCTCCGCGCCGTCCGGGCCGATCGCGGCGGCCACCGCGTTCAAGCAGGCCGAGCAGGCACTGTCGGTCGCGCGCCGGCGCGGGCGGATCCTGGTCGAGCACGAGGACGTCGTCGCCGGTTCGGTGCTGCCGCTGCTCGGGGACGACGCGGTGCGGGCGTTCGCGGACGGGCTGCTGCGGGCGCTGCGCGACCATGACGCGACGGGCCGGGGTGACCTGGTCGCCTCGCTGCGGGCGTGGTTGTCGCGGCACGGTCAGTGGGACGCCGCCGCGGCGGATCTCGGGGTTCACCGGCACACGTTGCGGTACCGGATGCGTCGGGTCGAGGAGATCCTGGGGCGGTCGCTGGACGATCCGGATGTGCGGATGGAGCTGTGGCTGGCGTTGAAGGCGACCGGGGCGTAGGCGCTGCCGCGCCGTTGCGGGGCGCGGTGGTGGGCGTCCGCGGCTTGCGTCGCGGCTGGCTGCGCGGAGCGCATGCCTCAGGGGCGTCTCGTTGCCGGGTGACGGCCGGTGGGGCTTCTCGCGCAGTTCCCCGCGCCCCTGAAGCGTGCGCTGCGCGCAGCTTCCCCTGAAGTGAGTGGAGCTCGCTCTCAGGGGNGCGGGGAACTGCGCGACCAGCCACCCACGCACCCGCACCCGGCGACGAATCGGGAACCTCGCAAACGCCACTCCGAACCGGACAACAAGGCGGCCCGAACACTCCAGCACGGCCGAATGAAATCGCCCGGCACCCACCTAACGTGGACCTCGCACAAGCCCACGAACACGGAGAGGCCGGTAGAAGACACATGACCGCCACCCACGCCTTCTGGCTCGCCGGCCGCCAGGCCACCGGGGACGACACCTTCGACGTCCACAACTCCTACGACGGCCGCCTCGTCGGCACCGTCGCCGTGCCGACCGAGGCCCAGGTCGAGGAGGCCGTCGCCGCCGCCCACGCCGTGGTCGACGAGTTCGCCGCGACCCCGGCGCACGTCCGCGCCAAGGCCCTGAACCACGTCGCCGACCGCCTCACCGAGCGCACCGAGGAGATCGCCCAGCTGATCTCCGCCGAGAACGGCAAGCCGATCAAGTGGGCCCGAGGCGAGGTCGGCCGCGCGGTCTCCGTGTTCCGGTTCGCCGCCGAGGAGGCCCGCCGCTGGAACAGCGGTGACGCCCAGCGCCTCGACACCGACGCCGGCGGCCAGGGCCGCCTCGCCCTGACCCGCCGCATCCCCAAGGGCGTCGTCCTCGGCATCGCGCCGTTCAACTTCCCGCTGAACCTGAGCGCCCACAAGGTCGCTCCGGCCATCGCGGTCGGCGCCCCGATCATCCTCAAGCCGGCGCCCGCGACCCCGATCTCCTCCCTGATCCTGGGCGAGCTGCTCGCCGAGACGGACCTCCCCGCGGGTTCGTGGTCGGTCCTCACCGTCCCGAACGACAAGATGCCCGCCCTGGTCCAGGACGAGCGGCTCCCGGTCATCTCGTTCACCGGCTCGGGCCCGGTCGGCTACGCGATCATGGACAGCGTCCCGCGCAAGCACTGCACCCTGGAGCTCGGCGGCAACGGCGCGGCCGTCGTCCTCGCCGACTACGCCTCCGAGAAGGACCTGGACTGGGCCGCGTCCCGCATCGCGACCTTCTCCAACTACCAGGGCGGCCAGTCCTGCATCTCGGTGCAGCGCGTCATCGCCGACGCCGCCGTCTACGACCGGCTGCTCCCGAAGATCGTCGCCGCCGTCGAGGCGCAGGTCACCGGCGACCCGGCCGACGACGCCACCGACGTGGGCCCGCTGGTCAGCGAGGACGCCGCCCGGCGCGTAGAGGCGTGGGTGACCGAGGCCGTCTACGCCGGCGCCTCCCTCCTCGCCGGTGGCAAGCGGGACGGTGCCACGTACGCGCCGACCGTCCTCGCCGACGTACCGGCCGACGTCACGATCTCCTGCGAGGAGGTCTTCGGCCCGGTCCTGACGGTGAAGAAGGTGGACGGCGAGGCCGAGGCGTTCGCGGCCGTCAACGACTCCAAGTACGGCCTCCAGGCGGGCGTCTTCACGCACGACCTGCAGACCGCCTTCCGCGCCCACCGCGCGCTCGAGGTCGGCGGCGTCGTCGTCGGCGACGTGCCGTCCTACCGCGCCGACCAGATGCCGTACGGCGGCGCCAAGCAGTCCGGCGTCGGCCGTGAGGGCGTGCGCTACGCGATGGACGACTACACCTACGAGCGGGTCCTGGTCCTGACCGGCCTCGCCCTGTAGCCGACCCGCGAGAACCCGGCGCGCGCCTGTCCCGCGCGCCGGACACACGACGGCCGGAGCCCACTGTGCGGGGGCTCCGGCCGTCTCGTTTCCCGCCGGCTCGTCGCGGACGCGTTCCTCGGGCTCTCAGGTCCTACGAGCCTCGGGTCACGGCCGCGTTCCCAGACGGGCGAGGGCGAAGGTCTGCAGGAGCCGGGCGACGGCGGGCGACATGCCGTGCATCAGCAGTCGGCGTCCCTGGCGGGGCCACGGCCGCAGCGCGTGCAGCAGGCCCGAGTCGGCGAAGGTGACCGCCGCGGTGACGAGGTGCAGGCGGGTGAATCCGTGGTCCGCGGCCGCGGCCAGCATCACCCGCAGCGGGGCCGACGAATGGTGGTCCGCCTCGCCTGCCAGGGTGATGCGCAGGGTGTGCGGGTCAGGGGTGGCGACGGAACGGATGAGTATGTCGCCGGGCGCGGGGTCCGGGCCCGGCTCCGCCGCCGGTGACGGGGCCGCCGCGGGCGGGGGAGGGGGCGCGCCGGTCGTGGCGGCGAGGGGCAGTATCGGGTGGGTCGTCGCGGTAGTCACGTCCTCATCAACGCCGATCGGGCGGGGCGAGGATGTGGGGCGCGCTCGCGGTTCACCCGCCGGGCACCGCCCGATGCCCGGCACGGGCGAACGCCGCCACCCGCCCGGGGGACCCCCGCCCGGCACGACAAGGCCCTCCCCGCGATCGCGCTCGGGCGCGATCGGCAGGGAGGGCCTCGGTTCAGAACCCCGGTACGAAGAAGAGGGCGTGTCGGTCGAGCGTCAGACGATGCGCTCCTGCGCGTCGAACTGGTCGACCGGCTCGTTGGTGCAGGCCGCCACGGGGCCGCCGAGCACGTTGCCGCCGACGCCCTGGGGCGCGGGGACGGCGCAGCGCAGGTCGACGTTGACGAACGAGGCGCCGTAACTGTTGAGGATGCCGCCCGGGTCGCCGCCGATGGCCACGTCGCCGTTGTTGGTGGCGAACTCCTGGGCGCCGCCGTCCGCGGCCGCCACGCCGGAAGCGCCGAGGGTCGCGGCGGTGGCCGCCGCGGCGAGCGCGACACCGGTCAGAACTTTGCGGATCATCTCTGCTCCAATTGAGAGGGAATGAGCGTGAGGAGGACGGTCGCATATGCGGCCGTCACCCGGAGAGAACCGGAAATCCGGGCAAAGGTCACCGGGCTTCATTCATTCAGATCAATTACGCACCGCAATATGGCGTATTCATTCTCAGGAAAATCCACATATTCACGCGAATGCGTAAATGGAGAAAGGGAAAAGAGAGAGCCCTTCCGGCCGTGCAAGGAGGAGACGCGGCCGGAAGGGCTCGGCTCGGGCGTGCGGCCCGGAAGGGTCCCTGACCAGAGGTCAGAGAATGCGCTCGGGGGCGTCGAACTGGTCGACCGGCGCGTTGTTGCAGGTGGTGACCGGACCGCCGAGCACGTTGCCGCCGACGCCCTGGGCTGCCGGGACGGCGCAGCGCAGGTCGACGTCGACGAACGGGGCGCCGTAGGTGTTGGCGATGCCACCCGGGTCGCCGGCGATGGCGACATCACCGTTGTTGGTGGAGAACTCCGTGGCGCCGGTGCCCGTGCCGCTGACCGTCTCGCCGTAGGCGACGCGCGCGGCCTGGTTCATGTCGTGCGCGCTCGTCGTCATGTTCTCGGCCTCGGGGCCCGAGCCCGTCGTGGCGGAGGCGACGCCCGCGGCGCTCACGGTGGCAGCGGTGGCGGCGGTCGCGAGCGCGGCGCCGGCCAGAACCTTCCGGATCATTTCTGCTCCAAATTTCAGAGGGGGTGACTTCTGCATTCTGCAGTGCTCTTGCCGCTGAAACACGGCACCCGGCGCACAGGTCACCTGTATTCACGCATTCAGTCCATTGAGTCGCCACGGAAAACGGGACATAAATCTGGGCCGATAAATATTCGCTGAATATGCCGACCGCACGACCCCGTGCGCGGGGGCTGGCCGGGATGCCCGGAATCGGGTACATACGATCGAGTAGCACCGGCCGGTAACGGACCGGGCCGGTGGACCCGACGCGCGGCGAGGTGAACCTCATGTCCGCAACACCCCAGCATCAGGCGAAGGTCTCCGAACGGGAGGCCCGGCAGGTCGCCGAGGCCGCACGCGAACAGGACTGGCGCAAGCCCAGCTTCGCGAAGGAACTCTTCCTCGGCCGGTTCCGGGTCGACCTGATCCACCCGCACCCGCTGCCCGCCGACGAGGACGCGCGGCGCGGGGAGGAGTTTCTCGCCAAACTGCGCGACTTCTGCGAGACGGAGATCGACTCGGCCCGCATCGAGCGCGAGGCGCGGATCCCGGACGAGACGATCAACGGGCTCAAGGAGCTCGGCGCGTTCGGCATGAAGATCGACACGAAGTACGGGGGCCTCGGCCTCACGCAGGTCTACTACAACAAGTCGCTCGCGCTGGTCGGTTCGGCGTCCCCGGCGATCGGCGCGCTGCTCTCCGCGCACCAGTCCATCGGCGTACCGCAGCCGTTGAAGCTGTTCGGGACGCAGGAGCAGAAGGACACGTTCCTGCCGCGCTGTGCCCGTACCGACATCAGCGCGTTCCTGCTGACCGAGCCCGACGTCGGCTCCGACCCGGCGCGCCTCGCCACGACGGCGGTCCCGGACGGCGACGCGTACGTCCTCGACGGCGTGAAGCTGTGGACGACGAACGGGGTCGTCGCCGACCTGCTCGTCGTCATGGCGCGCGTCCCGAAGTCCGAGGGCCACAAGGGCGGCATCACCGCGTTCGTCGTGGAGGCCGACTCGCCCGGCGTCACCGTGGAGAACCGCAACGCCTTCATGGGCCTGCGCGGCCTGGAGAACGGCGTCACCCGCTTCCACCAGGTGCGGGTCCCGGCCGCGCACCGGATCGGCCCGGAGGGCGCGGGCCTGAAGATCGCGCTGACCACCCTGAACACCGGCCGCCTCTCGCTGCCCGCCATGTGCGTCGGCGCGGGCAAGTGGTGCCTGAAGATCGCCCGCGAGTGGTCGGCGGCGCGCGAGCAGTGGGGCAAGCCGGTCGCGTTCCACGAGGCCGTCGGCGCGAAGATCAGCTTCATCGCGGCGACGACGTTCGCCCTCGAAGCCGTCCTCGACCTGTCCTCGCAGATGGCGGACGAGGACCGCAACGACATCCGCATCGAGGCGGCCCTCGCCAAGCTGTACGGCTCCGAGATGGCCTGCCTGATGGCCGACGAACTCGTCCAGATCCGCGGCGGCCGCGGCTTCGAGACCGCCGACTCGCTCGCCGCGCGCGGCGAACGCGCCGTCCCCGCCGAGCAGATCCTGCGCGACCTGCGCATCAACCGCATCTTCGAGGGCTCGACCGAGATCATGCACCTGCTGATCGCGCGCGAGGCCGTCGACGCCCACCTGTCGGTCGCCGGGGATCTGATCGACCCGGAGAAGTCCCTGTCCGACAAGGCGAAAGCGGGCGCGAAGGCGGGCGGCTTCTACGCACGCTGGCTGCCGAAACTGGTCGCGGGACCCGGCCAACTCCCGCGCTCCTACGCCGAGTTCCACCCGGAGGGCCACCGCGACCTCTCCGGCCACCTGCGCTACGTGGAGCGCTCGGCCCGCAAACTCGCCCGCTCCACCTTCTACGCCATGTCCCGCTGGCAGGGCCGCATGGAGACCAAGCAGGGCTTCCTCGGCCGGATCGTCGACATCGGCGCCGAGCTGTTCGCGATGAGCGCGGCCTGCGTGCGCGCCGAACTCCTGCGCACCACCGAGGACTACGGCCGCGAGGCGTACCAACTCGCCGACGTCTTCTGCCGCCAGGCCCGCATCCGCGTCGACGAGCTCTTCGACCGCCTGTGGACCAACACCGACGAGCTGGACCGCAAGGTCGTCGAGGGCGTGCTCGGCGGCACGTACACCTGGCTGGAGCAGGGCGTCGTGGACCCGAGCGGCGAGGGTCCGTGGATCGCCGACGCGACGCCCGGCCCGTCGAAGCTGGAGAACCTGCACCGGCCCGTCCGCTGACGCTCACTCCCCGGGCCCCGGAACGATCCGCCAGAACGCGCCCGGGGCCGAACGCTCCCCGGCCATGGACGTACGGGCGAGCCGGCCACCTCGGCCGAGGGCCGCCGGGGAGGGCCGGCGGATCCGCCGGTAGAGTCCGGCGGATCCGTCATGGCCACGACATACACGGGGGCGACCATGGAGCGCGACGAGACGAAGTACCGGGCCGAGCTGGAGCGCCGCTTCCTGGAGGAGACGCAGCGCCACCGCGGCCGCGGCCTCGCGCTGCTCTGGGTCGCCGGCCTGCTCTGGGCCTACGTCGCCCTGCGCCTCCTCCTGCCGTGGAAGATCCTCGGCAACGACCCGGACTGCGACGCGCCGCTCTTCGAGGAGATCTACGTCGACGGCGCCGGCGAGTTCCGCAACCCCTGCGCGGTCGACCCCTGGCCCACCCTCCTCGGCGTCCTCGCGCTCTCCCTCCCGCTCTCGGTCGTCGGAGCGGCGCTCTACGTACGCGGACTGGTGACCGCCAACCTCACCCACTACGTCCGCTCGATGACCCGCTGAGCCCCACTGAGCCCCGCTGGGACGCGCTGACAGCGAACTGCCGGGACACCCTGTCGGTTTCACAGCGGCCGCACGCAAGAATGGGGGGATGAGCGACAGTCCAGCCCCCCTCGCGGATCCGCACCTCGTCTTCGACCCGGCCCCCGCCGATCACCCCCGGGACATCGCCGTCCTGGGCTCGACGGGCTCGATCGGCACGCAGGCCATCGACCTGGTCCTGCGCAACCCGGACCGGTTCCGCGTCACGGCCCTCAGCGCCGCGGGCGGCAGGGTCGCACTCCTCGCCGAACAGGCCCGCCGCCTGGGCGTGCGCACGGTCGCCGTCGCCCGCGAGGACGTCGTACCGGCGCTGCGCGAGGCGCTCGCCGCCCAGTACGGGCCGGGCGAACCGCTTCCCGAGATCCTCGCGGGACCGGACGCGGCCACCGAGATCGCCGGACGCGGCGACTGCCACACCGTCCTCAACGGCATCACCGGCTCCATCGGCCTGGCCCCGACGCTCGCCGCACTCGAAGCGGGCCGCACCCTCGCCCTCGCCAACAAGGAGTCGCTGATCGTCGGCGGCCCGCTGGTCAAGGGCATCGCCAAGCCGGGCCAGATCATTCCGGTCGACTCCGAGCACGCGGCGCTCTTCCAGGCGCTGGCCTCCGGCACCCGCGCCGACGTCCGCAAGCTGGTGGTGACGGCGTCCGGCGGCCCGTTCCGGGGACGGACGAAGGCCGACCTCGCGCACGTGACCGTCGAGGACGCCCTCGCCCACCCGACCTGGGCGATGGGCCCGGTCATCACGATCAACTCGGCGACCCTGGTCAACAAGGGCCTGGAGGTCATCGAGGCGCACCTCCTCTACGACATCCCCTTCGACCGCATCGAGGTCGTCGTCCACCCGCAGTCCTACGTGCACTCCATGGTCGAGTTCACCGACGGCTCCACCCTCGCCCAGGCCACCCCGCCGGACATGCGGGGCCCGATCGCCATCGGCATCGGCTGGCCCGAGCGAGTGCCCGACGCGGCGCCCGCCTTCGACTGGACGAAGGCGTCGAGCTGGGAGTTCTTCCCGCTCGACAACGACGCGTTCCCGTCGGTGGGGCTCGCCCGGCACGTGGGGGAGCTCGCGGGGACGGCCCCGGCGGTGTTCAATGCCGCCAATGAGGAGTGCGTGGACGCGTTCCTGAAGGGCGCCCTGCCGTTCAACGGGATCATGGACACGGTGACGAAGGTCGTCGAGGAACACGGCACACCGGAAACGGGAACTTCGCTCACCGTCGCGGACGTCCTCGAAGCGGAGACCTGGGCGCGCGCCCGGGCCCGCGAACTGACGAAGACCGACCAGGCAGCCGTGGAGGCTCGTGCATGACGACCTTGATGATGATCCTCGGCATAGTCATCTTCGTGGTGGGCCTGCTCGTCTCCATCGCCTGGCACGAGCTGGGCCACCTGTCGACGGCGAAGCTCTTCGGCATCCGGGTGCCGCAGTACATGGTGGGCTTCGGCCCCACCCTCTGGTCGCGGAAGAAGGGCGACACCGAGTACGGCGTCAAGGCGATCCCGCTCGGCGGCTACATCCGCATGATCGGGATGTTCCCGCCCGGCGCGGACGGCAAGATCGAGGCCCGCTCGACGTCACCGTTCCGCTCGATGGTGGAGGACGCGCGCGCCGCGGCCTTCGAGGAGCTGAAGCCCGGCGACGAGACCCGCCTCTTCTACACGCGCAAGCCGTGGAAGCGCGTCATCGTCATGTTCGCCGGGCCGTTCATGAACCTGATCCTGGCCGTCGGCCTGTTCCTCACGGTCCTCATGGGGTTCGGCGTCACCCAGCAGACCAACGTCGTCTCGTCGGTCTCCGCCTGCGTCATCCAGGCCAGCGCGAACCGCGACGACTGCAAGTCCTCCGACCCGGAGTCCCCGGCCAAGGCGGCCGGTCTGCAGGCCAAGGACAAGATCGTCTCGTTCAACGGGATCACGACGGACAAGTGGAACACCCTGTCCGACGAGATCCGCGAGAGCGCGGGCAAGACCGTCCCGATCGTCGTCGAGCGCGGCGGCGAGCAGCGGACCCTTACCGCCAAGATCGCCACCAACCAGGTGGCGAAGAAGGACTCCAACGGCCAGATCACCGACGGGTACGTCAACGCCGGCTTCCTCGGCTTCACCGCCGCCACCGGCGTCGTCCGGCAGGACTTCGGCGACTCGGTGTCCTGGATGACCGACCGGGTCGGTGACGCCGTCGACTCGATCGTGGCGCTGCCGTCGAAGATCCCGGCCCTGTGGGACGCCGCGTTCGGCGACGGACCGCGGGAGCAGGACTCCCCGATGGGCGTGGTCGGCGCGGCCCGCGTCGGCGGCGAGATCTTCACCATGGACATCCCGGCGACCCAGCAGCTGGCGATGGCCCTGATGCTGGTCGCGGGCTTCAACCTCTCCCTCTTCCTGTTCAACATGCTCCCGCTGCTGCCGCTCGACGGCGGCCACATCGCGGGCGCCCTGTGGGAGTCGCTGCGGCGGAACGTGGCGCGGGTGCTGCGCCGCCCGGACCCGGGCCCGTTCGACGTGGCGAAGCTGATGCCGGTCGCGTACGTCGTGGCCGGGATCTTCGTCTGCTTCACCCTGCTCGTCCTGGTGGCGGACGTGGTCAACCCCGTGAAGATCACCTAGCGGGCGGCACGTCCGACAGGGGCGCCCACGGCCTACGCGGCCGGGGCGCCCCTTTCGCGCCCCATGACCTCCAAGGAGTGGTTTCGTCGTATACCGCATCCTCGGTGTGCTCCGGTCCCACCCATTGACGTAACCTCGGTGGCCGAGCCCGCCACCTGGCCGGCGGGCCCTGTCTCAGACCTTGGGGTTGCATCACTGATGACCGGTATCTCTCTCGGAATGCCGGATGTTCCGGCGAGGCTCGCGGTGCGGCGCAAGAGCCGTCAGATCCAGGTCGGCACCGTCGCGGTCGGCGGCGACGCCCCGGTATCGGTGCAGTCCATGACGACGACGCGGACGTCCGACATCGGTGCCACCCTGCAGCAGATCGCCGAGCTGACCGCGTCCGGCTGCCAGATCGTGCGGGTGGCCTGCCCCACCCAGGACGACGCGGACGCGCTGCCCGTCATCGCGAAGAAGTCGCAGATCCCGGTGATCGCCGACATCCACTTCCAGCCGAAGTACGTCTTCGCCGCCATCGAGGCCGGCTGCGCCGCGGTCCGGGTCAACCCGGGCAACATCAAGCAGTTCGACGACAAGGTCAAGGAGATCGCCCAGGCGGCGAACGACCACGGCACCCCGATCCGCATCGGTGTGAACGCGGGCTCCCTGGACCGCCGCCTGCTCCAGAAGTACGGCAAGGCGACCCCCGAGGCCCTCGTCGAATCGGCCCTGTGGGAGGCGTCCCTCTTCGAGGAGCACGGCTTCCGCGACATCAAGATCTCGGTCAAGCACAACGACCCGGTCGTGATGGTCAACGCGTACCGCCTCCTGGCCGAGAAGTGCGACTACCCGCTGCACCTCGGCGTCACCGAGGCCGGCCCCGCCTTCCAGGGCACGATCAAGTCGGCCGTCGCCTTCGGCGCGCTGCTCTCCGAGGGCATCGGCGACACGATCCGCGTCTCCCTGTCGGCCCCGCCGGTCGAGGAGATCAAGGTCGGCAACTCGATCCTGGAGTCGCTGAACCTCAAGCCCCGCCGCCTGGAGATCGTCTCCTGCCCGTCCTGCGGCCGCGCCCAGGTCGACGTCTACAAGCTGGCAGAGGAGGTCACGGCGGGCCTCGACGGCATGGAGGTCCCGCTGCGCGTCGCCGTCATGGGCTGCGTCGTGAACGGCCCGGGCGAGGCCCGTGAGGCCGACCTCGGTGTCGCCTCCGGCAACGGCAAGGGCCAGATCTTCGTCAAGGGCGAGGTCATCAAGACCGTCCCCGAGTCGAAGATCGTGGAGACCCTCATCGAGGAAGCCCTCAAGATCGCCGAGCAGATGGAGAAGGACGGCGTGGCCTCCGGCGAGCCGTCGGTGGCCGTCGCGGGCTGATCACAGCTCGGGCCGCTTTCCCTTTTCGCGCGCTCGTCCACCGGGTTCCCGCCCGGTGGGCGGGCGCGTGTCTCGTTGCGACGGTTCGCCATCGCGTCTGCCGTGTCCCCCTCGTCGCGCGTCTGAAGGCCGTGGGCGGTTGCTCGCGCAGTTCCCCGCGCCCCTGGGGCAGCGGCTCCGCCGCGCCTCCCCTGGGCGAGCGGAGCTCGCTTCCAGGGGCGCGGGCACCTGCGCGAGAAGCCCCACCGGCCGGCAGCCGCGCAACGAGGCAATCGTGCAGACGGGAATGCGAACAGGGGCGCGGGGAACCGCGCGACCAGCCCCCACCGGGCCGCAGCCGCCAGAGCCACAGAACCCCGCACACGAGCAGGCGAAGGGCCGCCGCAGGCAGGCCCCCTGCGACCCTCAGCACCGCCAGGTACAGTGCGGAGATCAGCAGCCCAGCCAAAAGGCCCCGCACGTGTTGACTCAGACCACCACCCGGGTCCTCGAACCGAGTGACCTCGACGCCGCGCTCGCCGTACTCGACCGCGAGCCGGTCGCGAACGCCTTCGTGACGGCCCGCGTCCGCGTCGCGGGCCTGGACCCGTGGCGGCTCGGCGGCGAGATGTGGGGCTGGTACGAGGACGGCCTGCTGGAGTCGCTCTGCTACGCGGGCGCCAACCTCGTCCCGATCTGCGCCACCGAGCGAGCCGTACGCGGCTTCGCCGACCGCGCCCGCCGGGCCGGCCGCCGCTGTTCCTCCATCGTCGGCCCCGCCGAGTCCACGGCCCAGCTGTGGCGCCTGCTCGAACCCTCCTGGGGTCCGGCCCGCGAAGTCCGCGCCCACCAGCCCCTGATGGTCACGGACCGGCTGTCCGCCGACATCGCGCCCGACCCGTACGTCCGCCGCATCCGCAAGGACGAGATGGAAACGATCATGCCGGCGTGCGTGGCGATGTTCACCGAGGAGGTCGGCGTCTCCCCGATGGCGGGCGACGGCGGCCTGCTCTACCAGGCACGGGTGGCCGAACTCGTCGGCTCCGGGCGCTCGTTCGCCCGCCTCGACGAGTACGGCAAGGTCGTCTTCAAGGCGGAGATCGGCGCCGCCACCGACCAGGCCTGCCAGATCCAGGGCGTCTGGGTCGCCCCCGAGTACCGGGGCAGGGGCCTCGCGGCCCCCGGCATGGCGGCGGTCGTCCGCTATGCGCTGGCGGACGTCGCCCCGGTCGTCAGCCTCTACGTCAACGACTTCAACACCCCGGCGCGCGCGGCCTACCGCAGAGTCGGCTTCGAAGAGGTCGGCGCGTTCATGAGCGTGCTGTTCTAGAGCGAGCCCCGGGCGCCACCTCGGCGCGGGGTACTCTCCGGGCATGCCGCACCGCAGCCGCACGGACGACACCCCCGTCACCATCGGCCCCCTCGACCTGCGCACCCGCGTGGACGAGGCCCTCGCAGTCCAGGCGCACGCGTTCGGCCTGAGCGACGACGAGATCGCCGTCCGCCGCCAGATCGTCCTGCGACACATCACGTTTCCGGGGGCCCGCTCGCTCGGCGCCACCACCGACACCGGCCGCCTCGTCGGCTTCGTCTACGGCATGCCGAACGACCGCACCCATTGGTGGTCCACGGTCGTCGAGCCGTACCTGCGCGCCCGCGGCACCGCCCACTGGCTCGACGACTCGTTCGTCATCACGGAGCTGCACGTCCACCCCGGGTACCAGAACCGCGGCATCGGCCGCACCCTGATCACGACGATCACCGACACCGCGCAGCAGCCCCGCTCGATCCTCTCCGCGATCGACCACGACAGCCCCGCACGCGGCCTCTACCGCTCCCTCGGCTACGACGACCTGGCCCGTCAGGTGCTGTTCCCCAGCGCCCCGCTGCCGTACGCGGTGATGGGCGCCCCGCTGCCGCTGCTCAGGTACAACCCCTGACGGATTTCCGGCGACCCGGGCAGCACGGCTAACCTCCTGACATCACCCTTTCGTAGCAGGAGTCAGAAATCATGGCCAAGGCCCAGGTCCAGCGCATGTCCCGGTTGATGGTGAAAACCCTGCGCGACGACCCGGCGGACGCCGAGGTGCTCAGCCACAAGCTCCTCGTCCGCGCCGGTTTCGTGCGCCGCACCGCCGCCGGTGTCTGGTCCTGGCTGCCGCTCGGCAAGAAGGTCCTCGCCAACGTGGAGCGTGTCGTCCGCGAGGAGATGGACGCCATGGGCGGCCAGGAGGTCACCCTCCCCGCCCTGCTGCCCAAGGAGCCCTACGAGGCGACGAACCGCTGGACCGAGTACGGCGCCGAGCTGTTCCGGCTCCAGGACCGCCGTGGCGGCGACTACCTCCTCGGCCCGACCCACGAGGAGATCTTCACCCTCCTGGTCAAGGACCAGTGCACGTCCTACAAGGACCTGCCCGTGATCCTCTACCAGATCCAGACGAAGTACCGCGACGAGGCCCGCCCCCGCGCCGGCATCCTGCGCGGCCGCGAGTTCCTGATGAAGGACTCGTACTCCTTCGACCTGGAGGACGAGGGCCTCGCCCGGTCCTACGCGCTGCACCGCGCCGCGTACCAGAAGGTCTTCGAGCGTCTGGGCCTCGACTACCGCATCTGCGCCGCCACCGCCGGCGCCATGGGCGGCTCGAAGTCGGAGGAGTTCCTGGCCCCGGCCGCGGCCGGCGAGGACACCTTCGCGGACTGCCCGAACTGCGACTACGCGGCGAACACCGAGGCCGTCTCCTTCGCGCTGAAGCCGGTCCCCGCCGAGGACACCCCGGCCGTCGAGGAGATCCCCACCCCCGACACCCCGACGATCGAGACGCTCGCCGCGTACCTGAACGTCCCGGCGTCGGCCACCCTGAAGAACCTCCTCGTCAAGGTCGACGGCGAGATCGTCGCCGTCGGCGTTCCCGGCGACCGCGAGGTCGACCTGGACAAGGTCGAGGCGCACTTCGCCCCGGCCACCGTCGAGCTGGTCACCGCCGAGGACTTCGAGGGCCGCGACGACCTCGTCCGTGGCTACGTCGGCCCGCAGGGCCTGGAGAAGGTCCAGTACATCGCCGACCCGCGCGTCGCCCCCGGCACCGTGTGGATCACCGGCGCCAACAAGGACGGCGTCCACGCGAAGCACGTCGTCGCGGGCCGTGACTTCGAGGTCTCCGAGTACGTCGACGTCGTCGTCGTCCAGGAAGGCGACCCGTGCCCGAGCTGCGGCACCGGCCTCAAGCTGGACCGCGCCATCGAGATCGGCCACATCTTCCAGCTCGGCCGCAAGTACGCCGACGCCTTCCAGCTCGACGTGCTCGGCCAGAACGGCAAGCCGGTCCGCGTGACCATGGGCTCGTACGGCATCGGCGTCTCCCGCGCCGTCGCCGCCCTCGCCGAGCAGCACGCCGACGACAAGGGCCTGATCTGGCCCGAGGAGATCGCCCCCGCCGACGTCCACGTCGTGGCCGCGGGCAAGGCGCTCCAGACCGAGCTGGCCCTGGAGGTCTCCGACCTGCTGGCCGAGGCCGGCGTCCGCGTCCTGGTCGACGACCGCCCGGGCATCTCGCCCGGCGTGAAGTTCACCGACTCCGAGCTGATCGGCGTCCCGAAGATCCTGGTCGCCGGCCGCCGCAGCGGTGACCGTGTCCTCGAGCTGAAGGACCGCCGCACCGGCGAGCGCGAGGAGCTCACGGTCGAGGAGGCCGTGGCCCGCCTCACCGCGTCCGCGGTCTAGCGGGTCCGCCCCTCCGTCTGCCGGGCCGGGCGCCGTTCGCGGCTGCCGGGCCCTGTGGGGGCTGGTCGCGCAGTTCCCCGCGCCCCTGAAGGCATGCGCTGCGCGCAGCCTTCCCCTGAGCGGCGCGGGGAACTGCGCGAGAAGCCCCCACCGGGCCCGCACCCGCCGCCGCACCGGCCCCACCACTATCATGGCGCCATGCCCGAACTGCAGCGCCTGAGCCCGGAGCACGCGGCGGCGGTCCTCGCCTTCGAGCGGGAGAACCGGGAGTTCTTCGCCGCGAGCATCCCCGACCGCGGCGACGCGTACTTCGAGCACTTCGCGGACCGTCACGCCGCCCTGCTCGCCGAACAGGACGAGGGCGGCGTCCACATGCACGTCCTGGTCGACGAGGACGGGGCGGTCCTCGGCCGCTTCAACCTGGTCGACGTCGAGGACGGCAGCGCCGACCTCGGCTTCCGGCTCGCCCGCGCGGCCATCGGCCGGGGTCTCGCCACGGCCGCGGTGCGCAGGCTGCTGACCGTGGCCGCCACCGACTACGGCCTGACCCGCGTCACCGCGTCGGCGGCCCGCGCGAACCACGCCTCCCAGGCGGTCCTCACCCGCACCGGCTTCCGCCCCACGGGGGAGACGACACTCTCCGGCAAGCCCGGCATCACGTACGTACGCGACCTGACGGGCTGAACCCCGACTCTCAGAGCCAGCCCGCGAATTCGAGCAGGTTCTCGGCGTCCCGCTCACGCCCCACGCGCAGCGCCCGCGCCCCGGACTCGACCGCCCGGAACAGCGTCCAGCCGCGCAGCCGCTCCTGCTCCACGTCCAGCGACTCGGCGAGCTTCTTCACCCGGCGCCGGGTGATCGCGGGCCCCGAGGGCGAGCCGATCAGGTCCTCCACCCGGTCGCGCACGAGCCGCGCCAGATCGAAGGCGCACTCGCCCACCACCGGGTCGGGCCCGACCGCCAGCCACGGCGTCCGCTCCCCGGACAGCACCTTGGACTGCCGGAACGTGCCGTGCAGCAAACGGATTTCGGGCGGCGAGGTCACCAGTTCCTCGCGCGCCTCCAGGGCCGCGTCGATCAGCGGCGCCACCTCGGGAAAGGCGTCCACCGTCGAGCGCATCGCCGTCGCCTGACGGCCCGTCCGCTCGGGCACCGTCTCGCAGTTGCGCCCGGCGGGGGGCTCCACCCACAGCCGCCGCAGCGTCCCCGCCGCCTCGAGCAGCGCCTTCGCCTCCGGCAGGGTCCGTACGGAGACCTCCGGGTGCAGGCGCTCCAGGAGCAGCGCCCCGTCGTTGACCCCGGGGTCGAGGAGCCGCACCGCGCCGAACCCGTCCCAGTGCGTCAGCGCCGCCCGCTCCGCCTCGGGGCGGAACCGCTCCGGCGCCAGCTTCAGGACCGCGGGCGCACCGTCCGCGCGGCGCACGTGCGCGACCACGCTGCTGCGCCCTCCGGGCACGTGCACCCGCTCGACCGAGACCTCGCGCCGGGCCGCTGCCTCGTCGAGCAGCGCGCCCACCCGGCCGAGCCACGCGGACGCCCCGTCGTCGCGCACCTCGCCGAGCGCGTTCACCAGCCGCTGCGGCGGTTCGAAAGCCATGCGCGCGTGATTCCCTTCCAAAGACTGCTTACGTGCTGGGTGTCACCGTGGAACCGGAGGCGGATGCCGTGGGCGCCGCGGCCCGTTCGGTGAGCCCAGGGAAGGCTACGCTGCCGCCGCGCCACCTGACGGCACGGACCGCCGCCTCCCGCAGCGCGTCCGCCGCGGCCCGGCGCCGCTCACCGCTCGCGGCCCGTACGAGGTCCGAGTAGACCCCGGCGACCTTGTCCTCGATGTCGGCCGCGAGCCGTGCCGCCGCGGCCGAGTCCGGCACCGGGAAGGGCAGCGCGTACGCCCCCGCGGACTCCTCGGGGGTGCCGCCCAGGTCGCGCACGGTGCGGCGGAGCTCGTCACGCCGGGCGCGATGCGCGTCGTAGGCGTCCTTCGCCTCGTCCCTGCGGCCCTCACGGACGCGGCCGCCGACCACCCCGTACCCGTACACCGCCGCGTGCTCGGCCCGCAGCGCCGCCTGCGCGGCGGACAGCAGATCCTGATCGGTCGTCATCGAACCCCTCACCCCTCACCCAGCAGAAACGCGTGCCCGGCCCCGGCCGCCGCCACCGACGCGAGCAGCCGCGCCAGCTCCGCGGGGGCTTCCACCAGGGCCTTCATCCGGCGGTCCGACAGCTCCCGCTCGGCGGCCGCCAGCGCCTTCAGTACGTCCTTCTCGGCGACCGGAGGCGTGGAGGGAGTCGTGCCGGACTTCCTCGGCCTGGTCGCCCCGCCGAACGCCTTCACATGCCGCTCGACCTCGTCCCGCAGCGGCGCGAGTCGCGCTTCGAGGGACGGCTGCGCGGCGAGCGCCTCGTCGTACCGGCCGAGCAGGTCCGCGCTCTCCCGCGCCTGCCTGGTCCGCAGCCGCTTGTCCTGCGAGACCGAGGGGGCGCCCTCGGCCCCCGCGTCGTCGCCGCCGTCCGAGCATCCGGTCAGCAGCGCGGCCCCGGCCAGCGAGACGAGCAGACTCCTACGGCGTGGCCCGGGGCGGGCCTGAGACATGAGCGGCACAGCGGACGTCCTAGGGGCAGGAAGGATTCGGCGGGACGAGCAGGAGCAGTGGAGCGAAGAGCGAAGGGCGACGCGTGGCGGTGCGTGACCGAAGATCACCGTACAGTCGGGCCTCGTCCGGTGGACGGCAACACCCCCCTGGACCGGATACCCTTTGACCTGACGCGCAAGGATTGTCAGCAACCACAACAGCACACGCGGCCGAGGAGTCACCCGGATGAGCACCACCCAGAACGAGAGGCTGCGGGAACTACTGGAACCGCTCGTGAGCTCACAGGGGCTCGACCTCGAGGAGATCGAGGTGGCCTCGGTAGGACGCAAGCGTGTGCTGCGTGTCGTCGTCGATTCCGACGAAGGCGCTGACCTGGACGCGATCGCCGATGTGAGCCGCGCGCTCTCGGCGAAGCTCGACGAGACGGACGCCATGGGCGACGGCGAGTACGAGCTGGAGGTCGGAACGCCGGGGGCCGAGCGCCCGCTGAGCGAGCACCGCCACTACGTCCGCGCCACCGACCGACTGGTCAGGTTCCAGCTCACCCCGGAAGCGGGGGAAGCCGAGCTGGTCGCACGCATTCTGCGGGTCGACGACGAGGGTCTCGACCTGGAAGTACCGGGCGTGAAGGGCCGCAAGGCCACCGCCCGCCGGCTCGACTTCAAGGACATCGCCAAGGCGCGCGTCCAGGTCGAGTTCAACCGCAAGAACAAGAACGACGCTCAAGAAGTAGAGGAGGCGTAGTCGTGGACATCGACATGAGTGCCCTGCGGGGTCTGGTCCGGGAGAAGGAGATCTCCTTCGATCTGCTGGTCGAGGCGATCGAGTCGGCCCTCCTCATCGCCTACCACCGCACCGAAGGCAGCTTCCGCCGGGCGCGCGTGAAGCTGGACCGCGAGAGCGGCCATGTGACCGTGTGGGCGACGGAGGATCCGGCGGACCTCGAAGAGGGCCAGGAGGCCAAGGAGTTCGACGACACCCCGTCCGACTTCGGCCGCATCGCCGCGACGACGGCGAAGCAGGTCATCCTGCAGCGCCTGCGCGACGCCCAGGACGACGCGACGCTCGGCGAGTACGCGGGCCGCGAGGGCGACATCGTCATGGGCCAGGTCCAGCAGGGTCGCGACCCGAAGAACGTGCTGGTCGACATCGGCAAGCTGGAAGCCATCCTGCCGGTGCAGGAGCAGGTGCCGGGCGAGGAGTACCCGCACGGCCTGCGCCTGCGCTCGTACGTGGTCCGCGTCGCCAAGGGTGTGCGTGGTCCGTCCGTGACGCTGTCGCGCACACACCCGAACCTCGTGAAGAAGCTCTTCGCGCTCGAGGTCCCGGAGATCGCCGACGGGTCCGTCGAGATCTCGGCCATCGCGCGTGAGGCCGGCCACCGCACGAAGATCGCCGTCCGCTCCACCCGGAGCGGACTCAACGCCAAGGGCGCGTGCATCGGTCCCATGGGCGGGCGTGTGCGCAACGTCATGGGCGAGCTGAACGGCGAGAAGATCGACATCGTCGACTGGTCCGACGACCCGGCGGAGATGGTGGCCAACGCCCTGTCCCCGGCGCGGGTCTCCAAGGTCGAGATCGTCGACCTCGGTGCCCGCTCGGCCCGGGTGACGGTGCCGGACTACCAGCTGTCGCTGGCCATCGGCAAGGAGGGCCAGAACGCCCGCCTCGCCGCCCGGCTGACCGGCTGGCGGATCGACATCCGCCCGGACACCGAGCAGGCGGGTCCCTCGGACGAGGAATAATTCCGGGCACTCCACGCTTGGATCACGACAGAATGTGACGTAGACGTCCGTTCGATTCTTGCCCCAAAGGGGTGAGGTCGGTACGGGGAGGTAGACTTAAACGTGTCTGGCCGGACGCAAGCCCGCGCCTGCCCTGAGCGAACCTGCGTGGGTTGCCGGGAGCGAGCGGCCAAGAGCGATCTGCTGCGGATCGTGGTAGTCGAGGGCGCCTGCGTCCCCGATGATCGCGGTACGCTGCCCGGCCGGGGTGCTTACGTGCATCCCGCCGAGACCTGTCTCGACCTGGCGGTCCGCCGCCGGGCGTTCCAGCGGGCATTCAAAGCCCCTGGACCGTTCGACACGGCGGCCCTGAGTCACCGCGTCGAGCAGGCAACACCGTAAGAAGCGCCGTGCGGAACCCCCGTGCGGCCCTGGTACCCCGCGAGTTGGAAGTAGGTCGAGATTGCGATGAGCACTCGATGAGCACGCGATGAGTACGCCCATGAAGTAGCGACGGTCCGGCGTAACCCGGACCTAAAAGGAGCGAAGTGGCTAAGGTCCGGGTATACGAACTCGCCAAGGAGTTCGGAGTGGAGAGCAAGGTCGTCATGGCCAAGCTCCAAGAACTCGGTGAATTCGTACGTTCGGCGTCCTCGACGATCGAGGCGCCGGTTGTACGCAAGTTGACTGATGCCCTGAATCAGGGCAATGGCGGCAAGCCCGCCGCAAAGAAGGCCGCGCCCGCCAAGCCGGCGGCGCCGCGTCCGACCCCTTCCCCCGCGCAGGCCGCGAAGCCCGCGCCCGCCCCGCGACCGGGTCCGGCCGCGCCGAAGCCCGCCGCGGAGAAGCCCGCTGCCTCGGCGCCCGCCGCGCCGGGTCCGCGGCCGACCCCGGGTCCGAAGCCGGCTCCCAAGCCGGTCACTCCGGCCCCGGCCGCGCCCGAGTTCACGGCGCCGCCCGCCGCCCCGGCCGCTTCGTCGGCCCCGGCCCCGGCTCCGGCCGCGCCGCGTCCGGCGGGTGCCCGTCCCGGCGCCCCGAAGCCCGGTGGCCGTCCGGCCCCCGGCCAGGACCGCGGTGACCGCGGCCAGGGTCGTGGCGAGCGCGGCGGCGACCGTCAGGGTGCTCCGCGCCCCGGCGGCCAGGGTGCGCGTCCCGGTGGTGCCCGTCCCGCGGGTCCGCGTCCGGGCAACAACCCCTTCACCTCTGGTGGCTCCACCGGCATGGCGCGCCCGCAGGCGCCCCGTCCGGGCGGCGCCCCGCGTCCCGGTGGCCAGGGTGCCCCGGGCGGTCCGCGCCCGCAGGGTGGCGGCCAGGGTGGTCCCCGTCCCCAGGGTCAGGGCGGCGCCCGTCCGACCCCGGGCGGCATGCCTCGCCCGCAGGGCGGCGCGGCCGGTCCGCGTCCCGGCGGCGGCCCCGGTGGTAACCGTCCGAACCCGGGCATGATGCCGCAGCGTCCCGCCGCGGGCCCGCGTCCCGGTGGTGGCCCCGGCGGTGGCCGTGGTCCCGGCGGTGGCGGTCGTCCCGGTGGCGGTGGCGGCGGCGGTCGTCCCGGCTTCGCCGGTCGTCCGGGCGGTCCCGGTGGCGGTGGCGGCGGTTTCGCCGGTCGTCCCGGTGGCGGCGGCGGTGGCGGCTTCGCGGGTCGTCCCGGTGGCGGCGGCGGTTTCGCCGGTCGTCCCGGTGGCGGTCGTCCCGGTGGTCCCGGTGGCCGTGGTGGCACACAGGGTGCGTTCGGCCGTCCCGGCGGGCCCGCCCGTCGTGGTCGCAAGTCGAAGCGTCAGAGGCGCCAGGAGTACGAGGCCATGCAGGCCCCGTCGGTCGGCGGCGTCATGCTGCCTCGCGGCAACGGCGCCACGGTGCGTCTGTCGCGCGGTGCTTCCCTCACCGACTTCGCCGAGAAGATCAACGCCAACCCGGCGTCGCTCGTCGGCGTGATGATGAACCTCGGCGAGATGGTCACTGCCACGCAGTCCGTCTCCGACGAGACGCTGAAGCTCCTCGCGGACGAGATGAACTTCGTCCTCGAGATCGTCAGCCCCGAGGAGGAGGACCGCGAGCTGCTCGAGTCCTTCGACATCGAGTTCGGCGAGGACGAGGGTGGCGAGGAACTCCTCGTCGCGCGTCCGCCGGTCGTGACCGTCATGGGTCACGTCGACCACGGTAAGACCCGACTGCTCGACACCATCCGCAAGACGAACGTCATCGCGGGTGAGGCCGGCGGCATCACGCAGCACATCGGTGCGTACCAGGTCACGACCGAGGTGAACGACGAAGAGCGCAAGATCACCTTCATCGACACCCCCGGTCACGAGGCCTTCACCGCCATGCGTGCCCGTGGTGCGAAGTCGACCGACATCGCGATCCTCGTGGTCGCGGCCAACGACGGCGTCATGCCCCAGACGGTCGAGGCGTTGAACCACGCCAAGGCCGCCGAGGTCCCGATCGTCGTCGCGGTCAACAAGATCGACGTCGAGGGTGCCGACCCGACCAAGGTGCGCGGTCAGCTGACCGAGTACGGCCTGGTGGCCGAGGAGTACGGCGGCGACACCATGTTCGTCGACATCTCCGCCAAGCAGGGCCTCAACATCGAGTCCCTCCTCGAGGCCGTGGTCCTGACCGCGGACGCCTCGCTCGACCTGCGGGCCAACCCGGAGCAGGACGCGCAGGGTATTGCGATCGAGTCGCACCTCGACCGTGGCCGCGGTGCCGTCTCCACCGTCCTCGTCCAGCGCGGCACGCTGCGCATCGGCGACACGATGGTGGTCGGCGACGCGTACGGCCGTGTCCGCGCGATGCTCGACGACAACGGGAACAACGTCGAGGAAGCGGGTCCCTCGACCCCCGTCCTCGTGCTCGGTCTCACCAACGTCCCGGGTGCCGGCGACAACTTCCTGGTGGTCGACGAGGACCGTACGGCCCGTCAGATCGCCGAGAAGCGTGCCGCTCGCGAGCGCAACGCCAACTTCGCGCGCCGCGGCGTCCGGTTCTCCCTGGAGAACCTGGACGAGGCCCTCAAGGCCGGTCTGGTGCAGGAGCTCAACCTCATCATCAAGGGCGACGCGTCCGGTTCGGTGGAGGCTCTCGAGTCCTCGCTGCTCCAGCTCGACGTCGGTGAAGAGGTCGACATCCGTGTCCTGCACCGCGGTGTGGGTGCGGTCACCGAGTCCGACATCAACCTGGCGACCGGCTCCGACGCCATCGTCATCGGCTTCAACGTCCGGGCAGCCGGCCGTGCGCAGCAGATGGCGGAGCGCGAGGGCGTCGACGTCCGGTACTACTCGGTGATCTACCAGGCCATCGAGGAGATCGAGGCGGCCCTCAAGGGCATGCTCAAGCCGGAGTACGAAGAGGTCGAGCTCGGCACGGCGGAGATCCGCGAGGTCTTCAAGTCGTCCAAGCTGGGCAACATCGCCGGTGTGCTCGTGCGGTCCGGAGAGGTCAAGCGCAACACCAAGGCGCGCCTGCTGCGCGATGGCAAGGTCATCGCGGAGAGCCTCAACATCTCCGGTCTGCGTCGCTTCAAGGACGATGTCACCGAGATCCGCGAAGGGTTCGAGGGCGGTATCAACCTCGGCAACTTCAACGACATCAAGGTCGACGACGTCATCGCGACGTACGAGATGCGCGAGAAGCCGCGCGTCTGACCTGACACGCGACCGGGGCCGATCGGTGGGAGTTATTTCCGTCGATCGGCCCCGGCCGTTGCGTGTACGGTTCCCGTATCGGCGTCCAGACCGGCGCCTTTACGAACCCGAACCGGCGGGACATCCGGACACACATGTATGTGGGGACTCTGTCCTTCGATCTGCTCCTCGGCGACGTCCACTCGCTGAAGGAAAAGCGCTCCCTCGTCCGTCCCATCGTGGCCGAACTCCAGCGCAAGTACGCGGTGAGCGCGGCGGAGACGGGCAACCAGGACCTCCACCGAAGAGCCGAGATCGGCCTCGCGGTGGTCTCCGGGGACACGGGACACCTCACCGATGTACTGGACCGCTGCGAACGGCTCGTCGCCGGGCGGCCAGAGGTGGAACTGCTCTCGGTTCGACGCAGGCTCCACAGCGACGAAGACTGAAGCCTGAAGCACAACAAGAAGTAAGCACTTAAGGAGACGGACCAGTGGCCGACAACGCGCGCGCCAAGAGGCTGGCGGACCTCATCCGAGAGGTGGTGGCCCAGAAGCTGCAGCGCGGGATCAAGGACCCGCGGCTCGGTACCCACGTCACCATCACGGACACCCGCGTCACCGGTGACCTGCGGGAGGCCACCGTCTTCTACACGGTGTACGGGGACGACGAGGAGCGGGCCGAGGTGGCCGCCGGTCTGGAGAGCGCCAAAGGCATCCTGCGTTCCGCGGTCGGTGCCGCGGCCGGCGTGAAGTTCACGCCGACCCTCACCTTCGTCGCGGACGCACTGCCGGACAACGCCAAGACCATCGAGGACCTCCTCGACAAGGCGCGGTCCTCGGACGCCCAGGTGCGCGAGGCGTCCGCGGGCGCCACGTTCGCCGGTGACGCCGACCCGTACAAGAAGCCGGAAGAAGACGCCGACGAGGACGAGACGGACGGCGACGCCTGAGCATGTCCGACCGCACCCCACCGCCCGACGGCCTTGTCATCGTCGACAAGCCGTCGGGCTTCACCTCGCACGACGTCGTGGCCAAGATGCGCGGGATCGCCAAGACCCGCCGCGTCGGCCACGCGGGCACCCTCGACCCGATGGCGACGGGCGTCCTCGTGCTCGGCGTCGAGCGCGCCACCAAGCTCCTCGGCCACCTCGCGCTGACCGAGAAGGAGTACCTGGGCACCATCCGGCTCGGGCAGGACACCCTGACGGACGACGCGGAGGGGGAGATCACCTCCTCCACCGACGCGTCCGGCGTGAGGCGCGACGCCGTGGACGCCGGCATCGCCAAGCTGACCGGCGACATCATGCAGGTGCCGTCCAAGGTCAGCGCCATCAAGATCAACGGCGTACGTTCCTACAAGCGGGCGCGCGACGGCGAGGACTTCGAGATTCCGGCCCGGCCGGTGAAGATCTCGTCCTTCGCCGTGTACGACATCCGGGACGCGGTCGCCGAGGACGGCACGCCCGTGCTCGACCTCGTGGTCTCCGTGGTCTGCTCGTCCGGTACGTACATCAGGGCCCTGGCCCGGGACCTGGGCGCCGACCTCGGGGTGGGCGGGCATCTGACCGCGCTGCGCCGCACCCGCGTCGGCCCGTACAAGCTGGACACGGCCAGGACCCTGGACCAGTTGCAGGAGACGCTCACCGTCATGCCGGTGGCCGAGGCCGCCGCTGCCGCGTTCCCGCGCTGGGACGTCGACGCCAAGCGCGGGAAGCTGCTGCTGAACGGCGTACGGCTCGAGATGCCGCAGGAGTACGCGGGGGCCGGTCCTGTGGCCGTGTTCGGTGCGGACGGTCAGTTCCTCGCGCTCGTCGAGGAGTTGAAGGGCAAGGCGAAGAGCCTCGCCGTCTTCGCGTAGCAGTAGCCGTAGAGGGTGTCGTTTTCGGTGGAGCGGCGGTTGCCAGGTCTTCTTGGTAGCCGCCGCTCCACGTTCCCCCTCTGAGGGTGTATCCATCCCGCACGGTCACTTCACCCCTTCGAGCAGGCGCTCGGAGTGAACCGGGGGAGTGGAAGGGGGCGCGTTCGAGTCGTGTCCTGGTCCGCTGATCACCGCGCGCCTACCGTCGAACGGACAGGGCGTGGCGGGAGGTTGCGGGCATGGAGGATCCGCCGCTGGTACGGATCTGTGATCTGGCCGGGCGGCCGCGCGGTGCCGGGTTCGTCGCGGACGACCGCGGCACCGTGGTCACCAGTCATGAGGCGGTGGACGGGCTCGGCCGGGTGGTGCTGCACGCGCCGGACGGCGGAGCCACGTGCGTGGTCGGGCCCGAAGCTGTGGTGGAGCTGCCGGAGGCCGACCTCGCGCTCGTACGGACCGAGGGTCTTGGCGTCACCGCTGTGCCCGTGGGGGCGGGCGGGGCGCTGGAGACGGGGGCGTACGTCCGGATTCCGGCGGGCGGGTGGCGCGAGGCGCGGGTTCTGGGCCACGCGGCCGTCACGTACACGGCGACCGGTCGCTTTCATCTGCTCGACGGGGCCATGGAGTTGGCGGTGGGGACCGCGGGGGCCGACGCGCTGTGTCTCGGCGGCGGTGCCGCCGGAGGGCCGGTCGTCGACGTGCGGACCGGTGCCGTGGTCGCCGTGCTCGGTACGGCGCTGCAGGCCGGGCACCAGGCGGCGGGGCTCGCGGTGCCGCTGCGGGCGGCGGCCGCGGCCGATCCGCGCGGGCCGCTCGCCGCGCTGCTCGCGCGCAACGCGGCGACGGTTCCCGCGTACGGCTCCGAGCTGAATCTGGCGGGCGTGCTGCAGATGGCCGCCGTGTCGGTGGGGAGCGACGGGCCCGGGGAGAGCGCGGGGCCCACTCCTGTCGAACGGCCGGATGTCACAAGGGAGTTGGAGAGGTTCACGGCGGGTGACACCGGGGTGCTCGCGCTCGTCGGGGATCCGGGGTGCGGGCGGACGACGGAGCTGGCGGCGTTCGCTGCGCGGCGGGCCGGCGGGGAGGACGCCGCGCCCACGGTGTGGCTGCGCGGGGCGGATCTGCGCGGGGACGACGCGTCGGTGGCCGATGCGGTGGGGCGGGCCCTGGAGCGGGCCGGGCGGATCGTCGCGGCGTCGCGGGAGGGCGGGCGTGAGGCCGAGGCCGATGTCGGGGGCGGTGGTCCCGGGGGCGTGTCGCCGGAGCGTGTCGCGCAGGTGGCCCGTGACGCCGGGCGGCCCTTGGTGCTGCTGCTCGACGGGCCCGAGGAGATGCCGCCCGTGCTCGCGCACCGGCTCGCCGCGTGGTCGCGGGGGACCGAGCGGTGGCTCGCGGAGTCCGGGGTGCAGCTCGTCGTGGCGTGCCGCGGGGAGTACTGGGAGCAGGCGGGCCCGCTGCTCGGCGCGGACGTGCCGCACGGTGCGGCGACGGTGCGGCTGCCCCTGTGTGTGCGGGTGGGGGATCTGGCCGGGGAGCGGGCGCGGGAGGCGCGGGAGCGGTTCGGGATTCCGGAGGGGGCCCTCGCGGCCGGGGACGCCGGGCATCCGCTGGCGCTGCGGCTGCTGGGCGAGGTGCGGGCCGCGGTGCCTGAGGGGGGACCGGCCGGGTGCCCCGACCGGGACGAGGTCTTCTCCGCGTACCTGGACCTGATGTGTCTGCGGGTGGCGGTGCGGCTCGCGGCGCCCGCCGGGGTGCGGGGGAGCGGGGTGCGGCGGCTCGCGGCGCGGGTGTCGGGGCGGGTGCACGAGGCGGCGCGGCGCTGTCTCGGGCCCGGGCAGGGCGAGTTGGACCGGGAGACGTTCGAGGAGCTGTTTCCGTGGGGGGTGCTCGGCGGGGTCACCGGGTGGGCCTCCGCGGTGCTGGCGGAGGGGGTTCTGGTGCCCGCGGGGGCCGGTTACCGGTTCGCGCACGAGGAGGTGGCCGACTGGGTCCAGGGGATGCACCTGGATCTGGACGCGGCGCTCGACGCGCTGGTGTTCCGGCGGCGGGGCGACGGCGATTCCGTGCCGGTGCCGCGGCATCGGGCGGGGCCTGTGGTGCGGGCGTTGTTGTTGGTGGGGCGGGAGCGGGGGGACGGCGAGCTCGGGAGCCGGTTGCGGGAGTTGGTCGAGTGGGCCGGAGTGGGAGCCGGGCTGGGGCCGGACGGACGCTCGCCCCGCGCAGGGGTGCCGCCTTGCCCACCCTGCCGCCCCTGGCGGCAGATGGCCCAAGGCTCCCAGGGCTCTGAGGGCTCTGAGGGCTCTGCGAGCTTCGAAGCTCTCTGGTGGGCCGGGCATCTGGTGAGTGAGGTGTTGCTGCACGTGCCCGACGCCGGTGTCCATCTGTCCGTGCTGGAGGAGCTCGCCGATGCCGGGGCCTTCGGGGCCTGGTTCTGGACCGGGCTGCCCGTCTGCGACGACGTACGGTTCGACCTGTTGCGGCGGCTCGTCGTGCACGACCCGGAGCCGGGTGAAGGGGAGCGGCACCTCGATGCCGTGGCCGAGCTGCTCGCCGCCGAACCGGCGCGCGTGCAGCGGCAGTTGACCCGGTGGTTCGACGACGAGCGGGCGCTGCCCGCGCTGCCCGACGCCACGGTCGCGACCGCCGCGCAGGCCCTTCTGCACACCCAACGGCACCGGGGCGTCGACGACCTGACCGAGGCGCTGGTGGACCGCGCCCATCCGCGCGCCGACGAACTGCTCGCGGCCCTCGCCGACGAGGAACCGTCCGCCGTGTGCCGGGCCGTCGACCGGTGGGCGCACGACGAGCGGCCCGCCCGGCACGTGGCGGCGATGGCGTACGGGCTGCGGGCCGCGCCGCACGTCACGTCGGACGCCGACCGGAAACTGCTGCGGTACGCCGCGCTCGCCCTGCTGGCCCGCGCCGACGACCGCACGCCGCACGGTGCCGCGCTCGCCCTGCTCGTACGGGACCCGGAGGCGCGCCCCGAGTATCTGGGACGGGCCCTGGACCGGTTCGCCGCGGGGGACGGGCAGGTGCCGGCCGAGGCGGTGGCGGCCGCGCTCGGTACGCACCCTGAGCCCGTTCTCGCGGCGTTCCGGGAGCGGCTGCGCGTGCCGGGCCCCGGTCCCGGTGCCGTTCTGCGCGCGCTCGCCGAGGTGACGGCGCCCGAGCTCGCCCGGCGCGTGGCCGTCCTCGTACAGGAGCTGGCCGAGGAGCGTCCCGAGGCGGCGGCCGGGCACGTCGCGGCGTTCGTCGACCGGCGTCTGGAGCACGGGGCCACGGCGCGGGCCACAGTCTTCTCGCTGGTCGTGGGGCTGTTGCAGGGGGGGTCCGGCGCGGTCGGGGCCGCGCTCGGGACGGTGCTGGCCGGGCCCGGCACCGCGGGTTCGCATGCGCTGCGGGCCGAGTTGCTCGACGTCCTGCTCGGGCGGGAGCGGGAGCCGGTGGTGCTCGACGCGGTGCTCTGTGCTGCCGTGCGGGGCGGGCGGCCGGGGGCGCGGGGGCTGGTCCATCGCGTCGGCACCCTGATGGTCCGCACTCCGGAGGGCGCCTCCCGGTTCGACCGGCGCCTCGTCGAACTGGCCCGGGACGTCTCCGGGTTCGCCACGGAGGCAGCCGCCTGGCTCGCCGAGGCTCCGCAGGAGTGGGCCTCTCTGGTGGGTCCCAGCACTCGCCGCACGATCGAGAACCTGGCCGGGGTGCGGGTTCCGGCGTAGGGGCGGTTCGTCGGCCGCCGGTCGGTGGGGGCTGGTCGCGCAGTTCCCCGCGCCCCTGAGGAGCTTCCAGGGGCGCGGGCAAGATCAGACGGCCAGATCGCGACGGCGGCCCACCGGCGACCCGAGCAGGTACAGCGCGGGCAGCAGCGCCGCCGCGCACACCGTCCACAGCGCCGCGTGCGTCCCCGCGTACGTGGCGAGCAGGCCGGCGCTCAGGGCGCCGAGCGGCAGGGCGCCCCAGGAGACGAAGCGGACCGTGGCCATGACCCGGGAGAGCAGCTCGGGCGGCGACTGGGTCTGGCGGTAGGTGCGGGTGGTGATGGAGCCGACGACGCTGCCGAAGGCGAAGCCCGCGTTGCCCAGGGCGAACCAGTACGCGTCGCCCGCCGACGTGGTCAGCGGCGCGAGCAGCAGCAGCGCGCCGCCCGCCAGGTCGGCCGCGATGATCCCCCACGCCGTGCCGAGGCGCCGGGTCACCCGGACCGCGACGGCGGACCCGGCGAGCGCGCCGACCCCGTCCATGGCGAGGACCAGACCGAGCTGTACGGAGTTCAGCCCTGCCTCGCGGACGAGGTAGAGCGGGGTGAGGGCGACCAGGGCCGCGTTGAGGAAGTTGGCGGCGGTCGCCCACAGCATGCAGGGCCGCATCACCGGGTGCCTGATCACGTACCGCAGCCCCTCCCGCATCAGCCGCAGCGCGCTCTCGCCGGTCGGGGGCGCGGGGCGGCGCTCGGGCAGGGTGCGCAGCAGTACGGCGGAGAGGAGATAGCTCGCCGCGTCGACGACCAGGGCGCCGACCGGGCCCGTCGCGCTCACCAGGACCCCGCCGAGGGAGGGGCCGCCGGTCTCGGTGACGGCGTGCGTGCCAGACATGACGCTGTTGCGGGCGGCGAGCTGCTCGGCGGGTACGACGGCGGGCAGGAACGTCGAGTTGCCGATGTCGAACAGGACCGTCGCCGCGCCCGTGACCAGCGCCGCGACGAGCAGATGCGGGTAGGTGAGCGCGCCGAGCCACCAGGCGAGCGGCAGTGAGCCGAGCGCGGCGAACCGGGCGAGATCGAGGGCGACCTGGAGGCGGCGCAGCGGCACGCGCTGGGCGATCACGCCCGCCGGGAGGCTGAGCAGCAGCCAGGAGATCTGCCCGGCGGCGGCGAGCAGCGCGGCCTCCAGGGCGGTCGCGTCCAGGACGGTGAGGGCGACCAGCGGCAGGGCCAGCGCGGTGACGGCGGTACCCGCGTTGCTGACCGTGGCGGCCGTCCAGTACCGCCAGAAGACGCCCGGCGGCGCGTCGGCACCCTCGGTACGGCTTCGTTCGTGCTCCTTGAGGTCCGGGACTGTCTGCGCCTCGGTCATACGGGTACGCCCCCCACTGGGTCTCTTTTGGGAACTCACTCGGTTCAGGTGAGTTCCTATCGGGAACTGACCTGATGGCGCAAGATGGGTCCGACGACTGGATGACTGCGACGCCGCAGCAGAGAGACGGGGAAGCCATGGTCAGGTCGGTGCCCGAGCGGGACGCCGCCTGCGCGATCGCGCAGGCCGCGGCGGTGGTCGGCGACTGGTGGAGCCTGCTCCTGATCCGGGAGACCGCGCGCGGCCACCACCGGTTCGACGCGCTCCAGGAGGAGCTGGGCATCTCCCGGAAGGTGCTGACCGAGCGCCTGGCGCACCTGGTGGACGCGGAGATCCTGGAGAAGGTCCCGTACCAGAGCGGGCCGGTCCGTCACGAGTACCGGCTGACCGATCAGGGGCGCGGACTGCTGCCCGTACTGCTGTCGATGCAGGACTGGGCGGACCGCTGGGTCTTCGGCGACGGCACGCTCAGCGGCACCGCCGACGAGGAGAGCGAACAGGCGCGGCGGATGTCGGCCCTCGCCGGCGAGCGGCTGCCGCACCTGGAGCTGCCGGGCCACCGGGACGGCGCGCCGCGGGACCCCGTGGCCGACGCCGGCGCCACCGTCCTGTTCTGCTACCCGGCGACCGGCCGCCCGAGCCCGCTGCCCGAGGGCTGGGCCGACATCCCCGGCACCGTCGGCTGCACCCTGGAGAACCGGCTGTTCCGCGACGCGTACGACGACTTCCGCGCGGCGGGCGCCGAGGTGCGCGGCGTGAGCACCCAACGCCCGGACGAGCAGCGCGTGTTCGCGGTCGAGGAGGGCATCCCCTTCGAGCTGCTCTCGGACGTCGACCTGCGCCTCGCCGCCGCGCTACGGCTGCCCGTGTTCCGCGCCGGGCAGGCGCTGCGGCTCAAGCGCGCGGTCCTGGTCGTGGACCGGGACCGGGTGCTGCGGCACGTGCGCTTCCCGGTGACGGACATCCCGGAGGCGGTGCGCGAGGCGCTGGCCGTGGTGCGACGCCTGGCCGGGTGACCTGCGCCGGGTGGGCCGGGGCGAGGCGCGGACCCTCGGCATGGCACTCTTAGACCTGCGTGTTGCCATGAGTTATCGGTCATGGCGACGCAGAGATACAGAGATGAACCGTCGTACACAGGTTTGCGAGGAGCAATCACCGTGCAGCGCTGGCGTGGCTTGGAGGACATCCCCCAGGACTGGGGGCGCAGCGTCGTCACCATCGGCTCCTACGACGGAGTCCACCGCGGACACCAGCTGATCATCGGCCGGGCCGTGGAGCGCGCCCGTGAGCTGGGCGTCCCGGCGGTCGTCGTCACCTTCGACCCGCACCCGAGCGAGGTCGTGCGCCCCGGCTCGCACCCGCCGCTGCTCGCGCCGCACCACCGGCGCGCGGAGCTGATGGCAGAACTCGGCGTGGACGCGGTGCTGATCCTGCCGTTCACCACCGAGTTCTCGAAGCTGTCGCCCGCCGAGTTCGTGGCGAAGGTGCTCGTCGACAAGCTGCACGCGCGCGTGGTCGTCGAGGGCCCCAACTTCCGCTTCGGGCACAAGGCCGCGGGCAATGTCGAGTTCCTCGCCGAGCAGGGCGCGACGTACGACTTCGAGGTCGAGGTCATCGACCTCAAGGTGAGCGGGAACGCCGGCGGCGGCGCCCCCTTCTCCTCCACGCTGACCCGCACCCTCGTCGCCGAGGGCGATGTCGAGGGCGCGGCCGAGATCCTCGGGCGGCCGCACCGCGTCGAGGGCGTCGTGGTGCGCGGCGCGCAGCGCGGCCGCGAGCTGGGCTTCCCCACCGCCAACGTGGAGACCCTGCCGCACACCGCCATCCCCGCCGACGGCGTCTACGCGGGATGGCTGCACGTGAACGGCGAGGCGATGCCCGCCGCGATCTCCGTCGGCACCAACCCCCAGTTCGACGGGACCGAGCGGACCGTCGAGGCGTACGCCATCGACCGCGTCGGTCTCGACCTGTACGGGCTGCACGTGGCCGTGGACTTCCTCGCCTTCGTGCGCGGGATGTCGAAGTTCGACTCGCTGGAGCAGCTGGTCGAGGCGATCGCGAACGACGTGAAGCGGTCGCGGGAGCTCGTCGAGGCGTACGGCAGGGACGAGGCCTGACCTCCGCCCGTGGGGTGACGCGGGTCACCCCAGGGGCTGTCACATCCCGGAGGGCTGTCCCGTCGTAGTGGTGTCACCACTTATGACGGACCACGAAGGAGCCCTCCATGGAACCGCGACTCAACCTCTTCACCAGCCCGGTCCTCGGCAAGATCGTCAAGCATGTCATCGCGGCGGGCAAGGCCGCCGAGGACTCCGGTGTGCCCACGGCGACGCTGAACCTCGTCATGATCCGGGCCAGCCAGATCAACGGCTGTGCCGGCTGCCTCGACATGCACGTCAAGGACGCCGCCGCGGCCGGGGAGACGGCGGTCCGGCTCAGCCTGGTCGCCGCCTGGCGCGAGGCGAAGGTCTTCACCGACGCGGAGAAGGCCGCCCTGGAGCTGGCGGAGGCCGGCACCCGCATCGCCGACAGCGCCGGCGTCTCCGACGAGGTGTGGGCGAGGGCCGCCAAGCACTACGACGACGACCAGCTCGGCGCGCTGGTCGGATGCATCGCCGTGATCAACACGTTCAACCGGTTCAACGTGATCACCCAGCAGCCCGCCGGTGACTACGTGGTCGGCATGTACAGCTGAACGGTCGCCGTACCGCGTCAGGGCCCGGCTCCACGGAGCCGGGCCCTGACCGTTCGTCCGTGTCCGCTATCCGGCCGCGACCCTGGCCGCCGCCCAGTGGCACGCCACCTGCGAACCGCTCCCGCCCGAGAGCACCGGCAGGTCCTCGGTGCGGCACGACGTCGCGACGCCCGCCCGCTCCGCCTCGCCGCTCGCCAGGATCTGGCAGCGCGCGTGGAAGCGGCAGCCGCCGGGGATGTCGGACGGATCCGGCGCCTCGCCCGTCAGCACCACGGGATCGCCCGGCGCCTCCGGCAGAACCGACAACAGGGCCTGCGTGTACGGGTGTTGGGGCGAGGTCAGGACGTCCTCGACCTTGCCCGTCTCCACGATCCGGCCCAGATACATCACCGCGACCCGGTCCGCGATGTTCCACGCGAGACCCAGGTCGTGGGTCACCACGAGCGCCGACAGGCCCAACTCCTCGCGCAGCTTGAGGATCAGCGCCAGGATCTCGCCGCGCACCGACGCGTCCAGGGACGCCACCGGCTCGTCCGCGACGATCAGTTCGGGGTCGAGGACCAGCGCGCCGGCGATCACGACACGCTGGCGCTGGCCGCCCGACAGCTCGTGCGGATAGCGCAGGAAGAAGCGCTCCGGCGGGCGAAGTCCCGCCCGCGACAGGGCACTTGCCACCGCCTCGCGTTCGTCGCCCGCGTACCCGTGGATGCGCAGCCCCTCCGCCACCGCGTCGTACACCGTGTGCCGCGGGTTGAGCGAGCCGCTCGGGTCCTGGAGGACCAGCTGGACGCGTTTGCGGTACGTCTTGAGCGCGCGCGAGGTGTAGTTCAGCGGCTCGCCCGCGAACGTGACCCGGCCCGACGTCGGCTTCTCCAGGCCGAGCAGCGTGCGCGCCAGACTCGTCTTGCCGCAGCCCGACTCGCCGACCAGGGCCACGATCTCGCCGGGCGCGATGTCCAGGTCGACACCGTCCACGGCCCGAGCGGGCGGGGCGCCGCGCCGGCCGGGGAACGTCAGCTGCAGCCGGTCCGCGCTCAGCAGGGGTTGTGTCTCCGTCATGCCGTCTTGCTCCCTGCCTCGACACCCTCCGCGGGCGCGTCGGTCGCACCCACGTGCACGCAGGCCGCCCGGCGGCCCGGGCCCGCCTCGCGCAGCACCTGGTCCTCGGTCGCGCACACGTCGAGCGCGACCGGGCAGCGCGGATGGAACGTACAGCCCGAAGGCAGCGCCGCCGGGTCCGGCGGGTCGCCGGGCAGGCCGCGCGGCGCGAACCGGGACGCCGGGTCGCCGATCGTCGGGAACGCGGCCGAGAGCGCCTTGCCGTACGGGTGCACGGCGTTCTCGTAGACCTCGTCGGCCGGGCCCTCCTCGACGACGCGGCCCGCGTACATCACCGCGAGCCGGTCACAGGTGTCCGAGAGGACCGCCAGGTCGTGGCTGATCATGATGAGGCCGAGGTCCTGCTCCGCCACCAACTGCTCGATCAGGCGCAGGATCTGAGCCTGGATCATGACGTCGAGCGCGGTGGTCGGCTCGTCGGCGATGATCAGTTCCGGGTCGCAGGCGAGCGCCATCGCGATCATCACGCGCTGGCGCTGGCCGCCGGAGAGCTCGTGCGGGTAGGCGTTCGCCCGCGCCGCCGGAAGGCCCACGTGTTCCAGGAGTTCGGCGACCCGCTTCTTCGCGCCCTCCTGCGTGGCCTTCTTGTGCAGCAGGATCGGCTCGGCGATCTGGTCGCCGATGCGGTGGACCGCGTTGAGCGAGTGCATGGCGCCCTGGAAGACGATGGAGGCCCCGGCCCAGCGCACGGCGCGGACCCGGCCCCACTTCATCGCCAGGACGTCCTCGCCGTTCAGCAGGATCTCGCCGGTGACCTTCGCGCCGGCGGGCAGCAGTCGCAGCAGCGCGAGCGCCAGTGTCGACTTGCCGCAGCCCGACTCGCCCGCGATGCCGAGCTTCTGGCCCGCCTCGACGGAGAGGTTCACGCCGCGGACGGCCCGCGCCCCTCCGGGGTAGGTGACTTCCAGGTTCTTGACCTGAAGCAGCGTCATGAGCGCGCCCCCAGCTTCGGGTTGAGGACGGCTTCGACGGCGCGGCCGCACAGGGTGAAGGAGAGCGCGACGATCGCGATGGCGATGCCGGGCGGGGCCAGGTACCACCAGTCGCCCGCGCTGACGGCGCCCGCCTCGCGCGCGTCCTGGAGCATGCCGCCCCAGGAGGTGACCGTCGGGTCGGACAGGCCGAGGAAGGCGAGCGTCGCCTCGGTGAGGATCGCTGAGGAGATGATCATCGTGGTCTGGGCGAGGACCAGTGGCATCACGTTCGGCAGCACGTGCCGGGTCATGATGTGGCTGTGGCCGCCGCCGAGCGCGCGGGCCCGCTCGATGTACGGGCGGGACTCGACGGCCAGCGTCTGGGCGCGCACGAGCCGGGCCGTGGTCGGCCAGGTCGTCACGCCGATCGCGATGATGACGGTCCACATGGAGCGGTCCATCACCGTGGCGAGCGCGATCGCGAGGACCAGCGTCGGCATGACGAGGAACCAGTCCGTGATCCGCATCAGGACCGTGGAGAACCAGCCGCGGTAGTGCCCCGCCACGATCCCGACGAGCGTGCCGATCGCCACGCACAGGAACGCGGCCAGCAGTCCGACGGTGAGCGAGATCCGCGATCCGTAGACCAGGAGCGCGAGCACGCTGCGGCCGAACTGGTCGGTGCCGAGCGGGAATTCACCGCTCGGGCTCTCCAGCGGGCCGCCGGGCGCGTCGGTGACGGACAGGGCGTCCTCGCCGACCACGACCGGCGCGAGCAGGGCGATCAGCGCGATCAGGACGAGCAGCCCGAGGCCCCACAGGCCTTCCTTGTGGGAGCGGTACGAGCGCCAGAACCGGGCCAGGGACTGGCGCTTGCGGGCGCGTGCCAGCGCGCGGGGATTGCTTACGGCTTGGGTCGTCATCGGCCCACCCTCGGGTCGAGCAGCGGATAGAGGATGTCGGCGAGGGTGTTCGCCAGGATCACCGCGGTGGCGAAGACGAAGAACAGGCCCTGGACGAGCGGGAGATCGGGCACGGACAGCGCCTGGTAGAAGAGGCCGCCGAGGCCCGGCCAGGAGAAGACCGTCTCGACGAGGATCTGGCCGGCCACCACGTGCCCCAGGTTCACGAACATCAGCGTGAACGTCGGCAGCATCGCGTTCGGCACGGCGTGCTTGCGGCGGACGAGGTCGTCCCGCAGGCCCTTGGCCCGCGCGGTCGTCAGATAGTCGCTGCCCATCTCGTCGAGCAGCGAGGAACGCATCACGAGGAGCGTCTGCGCGTACCCGACCGCGACCAGCGTGATCACCGGCAGGACCAGATGGTGCGCGACGTCGAGGATGTACGCGAATCCGGTCTCGCCGCCCGTTTCGAGGCCGCCGGTCGGGAACAGGCCCGGGATCGGGCCGATGCCGACGGCGAAGACGATGATGAGGAGCAGACCCAGCCAGAACGACGGGATCGAGTACAGGGTCAGCGCGAACGCCGTGTTGAACCGGTCGGACTTCGAGCCGTTGCGCCACGCCGTGCGCGTGCCGAGCCACAGGCCCAGCGCCGAGTACAGGACGTAGGCGGTGCCGGTGAGCAGCAGCGTCGCCGGGAGCGCGTCGGTGATCTTGTCCATCACCGGGGTGTGGAACTGGTACGAGATGCCGAAGTCACCGGAGAGCGCGTCCCCGATGTACGACGTGAACTGCTTCCACATCGGCTGGTCGAGGCCGTACTGGTGGCGCAGGTTCTCCAGCTGCTCCGTGGAGACCTTGCGGCCGCCGGTCATCTGCTTGACCGGGTCGGACGGGATGAGCCGGAAGAGGAAGAAGCTGGTGACGAGGACGGCGAAGAGGGAGACGGCCGCGCCCAGGATCTTCGTCGCCGCGTACTGGAGGTAGGCCTTGGTGTTGCGGGCCCGCGGGCCGCGGGCGGCCGACGACGCCCCCACCGGTGCGGTGGGGTCGCCGTCGGAGCCGTCCGCGGGCTGCACGAGCGCCGGAGTGCTGTCAGCTGTCATGGTTCGTGCGTTCTCTGCTGGTGACTCTGCGGTTCATGCGAACTCTCGTTACTCGTGCAGGTGTGGAGCCCGGGTGATCGGTGGTGCTACTCGCGGTCGTCCGCCGTGGTCCGGCGGCGCATCGCGAAGAAGACACCGCCGCCGATGACGACGAGCGCGGCGATCACGATGCCGATGACGACACCGGTGTTGCTGGAGGAACCCGAGTCGTCACTGTCGGACGCGGACGCCGGAACCGCCGACCACCAGCTCCAATACCCGTCCTGGCCGTAGATGTTGCCGGCCGCGGTGGGCATCGTCTCGATCGACTTGATCTGGTCCGTGCGGTACGCCTCGACGGCGTTCGGGTACGCCATGACGTTCATGTACCCGGAGTCGTACAGCCACGACTCCATCTGCTTGACGTAATCGGCACGCTTGGCCGGGTCGTACTCGGCGAGCTGCTTGTTGTAGAGGCCGTCGAACGTCTTGTCGCAGATGCCGTTGTCGGTCTGGGCGATCTCCTTGGGCTTCGCGGGGAGCGCGGCGCAGGTGTGGATGCCGAGCACGAAGTCCGGGTCCGGGTTGACCGACCAGCCGTCGAAGGCGAGGTCGTACTCACCGGCGTACCAGGGCACGGAGACGTCGTCGACGCAGTTCAGCTTGAGGCCGACGCCGATCTTGCCCCACCACTCCTTGAGGTACTTGCCGACCGCCTTGTCGTTCGGGTCGGTGGCGTGGCACAGCATGCGCAGGTCGATCGGCTTGCCGTCCTTGCCGACGCGCTTGCCGTCCTTCAGCTTGTAGCCCGCGTCGTCCATCATCTTGGCCGCGGCGTCGGCGTCGTAGGACAGCTTCTGGTCGCCCGACGGCTGCCAGAAGTAGTCCTTGAAGCGCGGCGGGATGTAGCCCGCGCCCTCGACGGCGTGGCCCTGGAAGACCTTGTCGACGATGGTCTTGGTGTCGACGGCCCTGAACAGCGCCTGGCGGAACTCCTTGTCGGACAGCGCCTTGTTGCCGTCGCCGAACTTCTCGCCGCTCTTGGTCTGCCAGCCCGGGTTGACCGCGATCGCGTAGAAGCGGCGGCCCGGACCCTCGTTGACCTTGATGTTCTTCTCGCCCTTGAGGGACGCCGCCTGGGCGGGCGTCAGGGCGGGGGAACCGGCGACGAAGGAGACCTCGCCCTTGCGCAGGGCGGCGACCGCGCCGTCCTGGTCCTTGTACGTCTTGAAGACGATCTCGTCGAACTGCGGCTTGCCGGTCTTGCGCCAGAAGTCCTTGTTGACCCGCAGCTTCACGTACTGGTCGGCCTTGTAGTCCGTCAGGACGAACGGGCCGTTGCCGACGATCGGGAACTTCTTGTCGTTGTTGAACTTCGAGTAGTCCTTGACGTCCTTCCAGATGTGCTCGGGCACGATCGGGACGTCGAGCGAGGTCATCGTCGCCTGCGGCTTCTTCAGCTCGATGACGAGCCGGGTGTCGCTGGGGGCCGTGACCTTCTTGAAGTTGCCCACGAACGAACCGTTGGCCGTGGCCGCCGCGTCGTCCGTCATCATCTTGTTGAACGTGAAGGCCGCGTCGTGCGCGGTGGCCTTCTCACCGTCCGACCACTTGGAATTGGAGCGGATGGTGTACGTCCACGTCAGCTTGTCCGCGGAGGGCTTCCACTGGGTGGCGAAGCCCGGGACGACGTGGTTGTCCTTCGGGTCGTAGTTGGTCAGGTACTCGTACATCAGGCGGTGGATGCTGGTACTGACCAGGCGTGACGCCAGGAACGGGCTCAGCGAGTCGACGCTCTGCGCGAGCGCCACGGTGAGGACCTTCTTGCCGCCGTCGTCGGCGGCCCTGGCCTCCTGCGGGGCCGGGTTCAGCGGCGTGGCCAGGCCCGCCGTCAACGTGAATGCCGCGGCCCCGGATGCCAGGAGTACCCGCATGCCTCGTCGGTTCGTTCTGTGGTGCTGATCTTGCACATCTCGCTGAGCTTTCGTGGCCATGGGGCGGACACCTCGCGTCGGGACTCTCACAGCAGGCTGAATGAAGTGAGTGTCTATCAGCGGCTGTTGACGCACGTCAACGGCAGGTGAACCCCATGTGGCCTGCGGAAATAACGAGTTGACCCGCATTTCACGCACATTGGTAGAGACCTCTGACGCTTTGCAGGCCAGGGAGTGGCGCCGTAATGGACTTATCCGCTCTATGTACGTGAAAGGCCCGCACCGTCCAACGGTGCGGGCCTTTCACGGAGTTGGGCAAATCGTTGTCACTGCTGCGGGGGAGGCGGGGGCGGAGGAGCCTGCCAGCCCGGTTGCGGGCCGGGCTGACCGGGCTGCGGTTGCTGCGGCGGCTGGGAGTACTGCGGCGGTGGCGGGCCTTGCGGCGGCACTCCCTGCGGCGGGTAGGGGGCCTGGGTGGCGGGAGCGGCCGGGGCGGCGGGCTGGCCCTGGTGGGGCTGCTGCTGCGCGTAGCCCCTCTGCTGCTGCGCGCGTGTCGCGAATCCCTCGGCGACCAGTGCGGAGAGGTTGAAGTACGCCTCCCGCACCTTGGGGCGCATCATGTCGAGGTTGACCTCGGCGCCGGCCGCCAGGTGCTCGTCGAAGGGGATCACGACGACGCCGCGGC
>NZ_KB891808.1 GCF_000373565.1 Streptomyces sp. HmicA12
CCGGATCTGGAAGCACCGTAAGGTGTGGAGGTGACCGGTACTAATAGGCCGAGGGCTTGTCCTCAGTTGCTCGCGTCCACTGTGTTGGTTCTGAAACCACGAACAACCGTCGTAGTCATGGGCCACGACTCCGGTTGACAGTTTCATAGTGTTTCGGTGGTCATAGCGTGAGGGAAACGCCCGGTTACATTCCGAACCCGGAAGCTAAGCCTTACAGCGCCGATGGTACTGCAGGGGGGACCCTGTGGGAGAGTAGGACGCCGCCGAACAAATTTTGATAAAAGCCGTGACCCCCAGGCATTAGCCTGAGGGTCACGGCTTTTTTGCGTTTGAGGAGGCTGGCATGGCTGAGGTGACGGTGGCCGAGGTGATGGCCGAGTTGGCCGCACTGGAAGACCCCAAGGCGCGCGCGGTGAACGAGAGGCACGGTGACGATCACGGTGTGAACCTCGGCAAGCTCCGGGCGCTCGCCAAGCGGCTGAAGACACAGCAGGAACTTGCCCGCGGGCTCTGGAAAACCGGCGACACCGCGGCACGGCTGCTGGCGCTCCTCATCTGCCGCCCCAAGGCGTTCGAGCGCGACGAACTCGACGCCATGATCCGCGACGCACGTACCCCCAAAGTGCACGACTGGCTCGTGAACTACGTGGTGAAGAAGAGCCCGCACGCCGAGGAACTCCGGGTGGTCTGGACCGGTGACACGGATTCGGTGGTCGCGAGCGCCGGCTGGGCGCTGACCACCGAGCGCGTGGCGAAGAAGCCCGACGGGCTCGACCTTGCAGGACTCCTCGACGTCATCGAGAAGGAGATGAAGGACGCCCCGGACCGCCTTCAATGGGCGATGAACCACTGTCTCGCCCAGATCGGGATCGAGCACCCCGCGTACCGGGAGCGAGCGCTCGGCATCGGTGAGCGGCTGGGCGTGCTCAAGGACTACCCGACACCTACGGGCTGCACCTCCCCGTACGCGCCCGCCTGGATCTCCGAGATGGTGCGCCGCCGGGAGAGCTGACCCGTCAGGCGGACGCCGCCAGGCGCTCCGCCTCCTCGGGCGGACAGCCGGCCGACGACAGCACCGCGACGACCGCCGCGCGCCCCGCCTCCGCCGCCGGGAGCACGCCGTCGTTGACCGCCTCCATCAGACCGAACAGCACCTGCTCGTGCACGTAGGCCAACGCCTCGGCCGACAGCGGGGACGTGAACTCGCCCTTGTCCAGGGCCTGTTGAATGAGCTGGACGCACACCTCGCGGACCGGGGTGAGGCGCGCCCTGATGCCCTCCATCGTGACGCTGCGCTGGGCGAGATGCACCAGGAGGCGGTAGCGGTCGGCGATCGGCCAGATCGCCAGGATCGAGCGGGCCACCGCTTCCGCCGGATCGTCGATGCCCTCACGGCCCGCCCGATGGGTGTCGGCCACCGCCTGCGCCGCGTCGTCGACCAGCGCCTCGATCAACGCGTCACGGCTCGGGAAGTGCCCGTAGACCGTGCGGCGGACGACACCCGCGGCACGGGCGATCTGATCCATCGACGCGTCGGGATCACGCAGCAGCTCGGCCAGCGCCAGATCGAGGATGCGGCGGCGGTTGGCGTCGGCTCGTACGGAAGCGGGAGTCACGCCGTTCATTGTGCCTGCCCTCCCGCAGCGCCGGACATCCGCCGCTCATTCCAGAACCCGCCCGAAGAGCCATTTTGCACATGGCTGTGCAACGCCGTAAATTGCGCACCAGTGTGTAGTTGCACATGCCTGTGCAAGTGCTGTTCTTCTGGAGGGTTTCCCCGTCATGCGCCTCGTCATGAACGAGCCGGTCGAGAACATGGACCGGCCGTACGCCCGCCGCTGGTGGGCGCTGCTCGTGCTCTGCCTGAGCCTCTTGATCATCGTGATGGCCAATACGGCGCTCACGGTGGCGGCGCCCGACATGACCCAGGATCTGGGGCTCTCCAGCGCCGATCTGCAGTGGGTCATCGACGGGTACACCGTGCCGTACGCGGCGCTGATGCTGCTCCTCGGCGCCATCGGCGACAAGTACAGCCGGCGGGGTGCGCTGCTGCTCGGGCTCCTCGTGTTCGCGGGCGGGGCCGTCGCCGGGTCGCTCGTCGACAGCTCCACCGGGGTCATCGCCGCGCGCGCCGTGATGGGGGTCGGCGCCGCCATGATCATGCCGGCGACGCTGTCGCTGCTCGCCGCCACGTTCCCGCGGGCCGAACGGGCCAAGGCGATCGTGCTGTGGACGGCGACGGCCGGACTCGCCATCGCCGCCGGACCGTTGGTGGCGGGGGCGCTGCTGCGCGACCACGGGTGGGCGTCCACGTTCCTGATCAATGTGCCGGTCGCCGCCGTCGCGTTCGTCGGCGCGCTCGTCCTCGTACCGCCGTCGAAGGCCGCGCGGCACGGGCGGATCGACTACGTGGGCGGTGTGCTGTCCGTGGTGTGGGTCGGGGCGCTCGTCTACATGATCATCGAGGGGCCGCACTTCGGCTGGGGCGCCAAGGCCGTGACCGCCGCCGTGGTGGCCGGTGCGGCGCTGGTGGCGTTCGTGGTGTGGGAGCTGCGGCATCCGCGGCCGGTGCTGGACGTGCGGCGGTTCACCGACCGGAGGTTCGCGGGGTCGAATCTCGCCGTCGCGCTCTTCTTCCTGGCCGTCTTCGGGGCCTTCTACTACCTGACCCAGCACCTGCAGTTCGTGCTCGGGTACGACGCGTGGGAGACCGGCGTGCGGATGCTGCCGCTCGCCGGCGCCGTGTTCGTGGGGTCCGCGCTCACCGGGTTCCTGACACCGCGGATCGGCATGCGGGTCACGGTGACGGCGGGGATGGTCGGGGGCACGGTGGCGCTCGCGCTGCTCACCCGGGTCGACGCCTCGTCGACGTACGGGGACTTCGTCCTGCCGCTCGTCGTCCTCGGGCTCGCCATCGGCCTGGCGCTTTCGCCCTGCACGGACGCGATCATGGGGGCGTTCCCGGAGAGTGAGCTGGGTGTCGGCGGCGCTGTGAACGACACCTCGCTGGAGCTGGGTGGTTCGCTGGGCATCGCCATCCTCGGGTCGGTGCTCGCCGGTTCGTACTCGTCGCACCTCGCCGATGCGGCCGGTGGGACGAAGCTGCCCGGGAACGCGCTGACGACCGCCCAGGACTCGGTCGGCGCCGGATACGCCGTCGCGCAGCGGATCGGGGCGCAGGCCCACAAGGCCGCCGAGCAGGCGGCCGCCGCCTCCGATCCGCAGCAGGCCGCGCAGTTGAAGGCGCAGGCCGGTCAACTCGCCGACGGGGCACGGCAGATGGCCGATGCGGTGGGGGCCTCGTTCTCGAACGCGGTGGCGCACACGAGTGTGGTGGGGGCCGTGATTCTGGGAGTCGGGACCGTGGTGGTGGCGGGGTTGCTGCCGCGGGGGCGCTCCGCGGGCGGGGGTGAGGGTGAGGCCGGCTCCGAGGCTGAGCCGGCCTCCTCCACCGTGAGCGCCTGAGGATCTGCCTGCTGTGGTCGGGTGCGTGGGTGGTTGCGCGCGCCCACGCGGCGGAGCCGCACAGGTCTCGGCCCCACACCCCGCTAGGTCGTGTCCGCAAAGTCCCTCCTGCCCCGCGACGCCTGGCACGCTTCCCCAAGCTCTCCGACAAGCTCCGAGCAGGGAAGACCCCATTCGCCGCACCGGGCACAAGGCCAAGTACGTCCGGTCCCTCGTGGGTGTCTTGCACCCGGCACGCCGAGAGCACGCTTCCCCAAGCTCTCAACTCCGTTCGAGCAGGGGAGACCCCATCGACGCCGCCGGGCCCGCCCTCCGGGCGGACGGAGGGTCTTTGCGGACACGACCTAGGAGCGCTCCCCTTCGGGCGCTACTGCGTCGCGATCCTGATGCAGGCGCGTAGTTCCGTCACCGCGTCCGGGGGGCCGGTGATCGTGACCTGTGGTGCTTCGTCGGGGCCCTGGCGGTTCCACAGGTCGCGCAGGAGCGCGGCCGGTGGGCCGGTGACGGTGGCGTCGGCCGCAGTGCCGTCCCCGGTCCCGTCCTCCACGGTGAAGCGGGCCGGTCCCGTGCGGATGCGCCAGGCCGCGGCCTTCGTGCCGACGGCGCGGATATCGAAGGTCCGGCCCGGGGACACGTCCAGCGTCTCGGCGAAGTACTCGGTCCAGCCGGAGACGGCGTACGCCACGAACACCTTCAGGAGTTCGTCGACGCCGTCGACGGCGAGGTCCTCCGGGACGGGGGCGACCTCGTGCCCCGCGCCCAGCTCGGCGTCGATCCGGTGGATCACCGTCTCCTGCGCCATGCGGCGGATCCAGAAGCCGACGGTACGGTCCGGCTCGTACCAGCCGCCCGCCGGGTCCTCGGGGGCGCGGGTGGTCAACTCCCCGCGCAGGTCGCCGTAGGCGCGCTCGAGCAGGGCGAACGGCTCGGCGTCGGCCGTGCCCTTCGGGGGCCACTCCGACTCGACGCCCTCGCGTATCGCGTGCGTCTTGTCCACGTAGACCTGGCCGACATGCCGTACCAGATCGGCGACGGTCCAGCCGGGGCAGCTCGGCACCGCGGCGGCCGGATCGGCGTCCGAGGCGACCGACCGCAGGCGGTCGAAGTCGGCGGCGAGGCAGTCGAGATACCGCGCGCCGGGCAGAGGAGCTCGTACGTCGTGGGTCATGAGCCCAAGGTAGCGGCGCCCACTGACAAGCTCACCGCCGAGCTCACGGGCGATCGCCCTTCCGCGTACGCGTACGCGGCCGCGGGAAGTGTCGCCGGGCGCCCGCTGTGCAGCACGGTCAGGGTTCCGTCGGCCGGTGCTCCGGGCGTCGGCTGTACCCCGATCCTGGACAGCGCCCGTGCGGCGACCGCGTCGGCCTTGCCGTGCAGGGCGACCGGCGCGGGCAGGGCCGCGCGGATGCGGGCGGCGACGAGTTCGTAGTGGGTGCAGCCGAGGACGACGGCGCGCACGTCGGCCGGGGTGCGGGCGGCCGCCGCGGCGACGGCACGGTCGACGGCGGCCGGGTCCGCGCGTTCGACGGCGTCGGAGAGCCCCGGGCACGCGACCTCGGTGACGGCGACCTCGGCCGCGTACTCCTCGATGAGCCGCCGCTGGTACGGGCTGCCGGTGGTGGCGGGCGTCGCCCAGACGGCGATCGGGGCGCCGCCCGCCGCGGCCGGTTTGACCGCCGGAACGGTGCCGACGACCGGCAGGGCGGGCTCGAAGCGCGCCCGCAGCGTGGGCAGCGCGAGCACGGACGCGGTGTTGCAGGCCACGATCAGGACGTCCGGCCGGTGCGCGACGGCCGCTTCCGCGACGGCCAGGGCGCGGGCCGTGATGTCCCGCGGCGTTCTCGGCCCCCACGGCATGCCGTCGGGGTCCGACGACAGGACGAGGTCCGCGTCGGGCCGCAGTCCGCGCACCGCCGCCGCGGTGGGCAGCAGTCCGATGCCGACGTCCATGAGCGCGATCTTCGGGCGGGGGCCCATGCGCCTCACCTCCGTGATGCCGTACGTGGCCGGATGCCACCGGGGGTGAGTGAGTCTGCGGGCGGGGCGGCCCGGGGAACACGGCCAATCCCGGAGGAATGGCCGCATTCACCGGCGCCTGGCTCAGGTCTGTGTCCGCTCCTGCTCCCGTTCCACCGGAAGCCACAGCTCCGCCTCCGCCTTCGTGCCCTCGGGGGACGGTGTCACGCGGGTGCGCAGGAGTTCGGGGCCCGGCCGGGTGCGGTACGGGTTCGACGGGAACCACTCCGTGTACACGTCGGCCCACAACTGCTGGATGGCCTCCGGTGCCGGGCCCGACGTCGTGAACACCGCCCAGGTGCCGGCCGGGACCGGCAGGTGGGCCACGCCCTCGGGTACGGGCGTGGACGGCGGCACGACCACGCCCTGGTAGTAGTCGAGTTCACTGCCCTCGGCGCGGCCGGGGTCCAGGTCGTCGCAGACCGAGAGGACGCCCTGCGGCTGCTCGCCCGCCTTCTCCGCCAGCTGCTTCAGTTCCTCCATGACCCCGCGGTCCAGGCCGCGGACGAACGTCTCGATCGCCTCGTTCGGCCCCGAATACACCAGCGGCACCCGGGCCTTGGGCCCGACGACCGTGAATCCGTCCCGGTCCACCACTCGATAGCGCATACTGCTGCTCCCTTCGACGGTCAGGCGGAAGGTGAGCCGGGGCTGCGAGACCAGCGCGGCGCCGGTGCGCCGTGCCTCGCCGGGACCGATCCCGTGCAGGGCGCGGAACGCGCGGGCGAACGCCTCGCCCGACCCGTACCCGTAGCGCACCGCGATCGTCAGCAACGGCTCCCGGCCCGCGAGCACCTCGGCGCCCGCGACGGTGAGCCGGCGCCGACGCACGTACTCCGACAGCGGTATCCCGGCGAGCGCCGAGAACATGCGTCGCAGGTGGTACTCCGACGTCGCCGCGATCCGTGCGAGCTCGGCCACGTCGAGGTCCGCCGCGTCCGTGGCGAGCTGCTGCTCGATGCGGTCCATGGCCTGATTGAGCCGGTCCAGCACCCCGGTTTCCTTCCTCGTGCCTGACTTCCCACGTCTGACTTCTCACGCCTGACTTCTCACGTCTGGCTTCTCGTGCCTGGCTTCTCGTGCCTGATTGAGTGATCACCACGCTAGGAGCGGGGCGCGGTGCCGGGCCCGACATCCTGTGCCCGATCGGGTCGGGTGCGGAAGCCGTCCCGTACGCGGATCAGGCCGCCAGGATCTCCACGCCGCGGTCCGTCAGCTGCCGTACGACCTCGTGGCCGGGGGCCGCGTCCGTGCCGTTCCCGCCGTTCCCGCCGCTGTCAGACGGTCCCCAGGGCCCGTACCTCCTCCGGAGTGAGCCGCAGCGCGCCCGCCGCCACGTTCTGCGCCACGTGGTCGGGGTCGCCGGTGCCGGGGATGGCCAGGACGTTGGGGCCCTGGTGGAGGGTCCAGGCGAGGCGGATCTGGGCGGGGGAGGCGCCGTGCGCCGCGGCGATCGCGTCGACGGCCGAGGACGTCGTGTCGACGGCGCCCGCGTGGCCGCCGCTGCCCGCGATCGCGAAGAACGGGACGAACGCGATGCCCTGCTCGGCACAGGAGCGCAGCAGTTCGGCGTCGCCCGCGCGGACCCCGCCCAGGCCGAACGGGTTCTGCACGCACACGATCGGCGCCTCCTTCTGCGCCGCGGCGAGGGCCGCCGCGTCCACGCCGGACACCCCGATGTGCCGGATCAGGCCCGCCGCGCGCAACTCCGCGAGCACGCCCACGTACTCGGCGATCCGCGGTGAACTGCGCTCGTTCACCCGCATGTTGACGACGTCCAGGTGGTCGCGGCCGAGCTGGCGCAGGTTCTCCTCGACGTCGCCGCGCAGTTCGTCGGGGCGGGCCCACGTCGCCCAGTCACCGGCCCGGTCCCGGCGCGGTCCGACCTTGGTGGCGATGACCAGGTCGTCGGGGTACGGGGCCAGCGCGGCGTTGATGATCTCGTTGGCCGAGCGGAGGGCGGAGAAGTAGAAGGCGGCCGTGTCGACGTGGTTCACGCCGAGTTCGACGGCGCGGCGCAGGACGCGGATCGCCTGGGCGCGGTCGGAGACGGACGTGTTGTCGAAGGCGACACGTCCCGGGAGCCGCATCGCCCCGAAGCCGACGCGGCGCACGGGGAGGTCGCCGAGGAGCCAGGTGCCGGAGGCCGAGGCGTCGACGGTGCGGGGCGCGTCGGTCGCGTCGGTCGTGCCGATCGCCTCGGTCGTGTCGTTCGTTTCGTGCTGGTCGGCGGTCATGCTTTTCCTTGTCGTCGTTGAGTACGTCGCTTGAGTACGTCGGGTGAGTACGAGGACTCAGGTGGGGTCGGCCAGGGGGCGCTTTGATGGAGCCATGACCTTCGAACTCGGAGCCGATTCCGCGGTGAGCCGCCCCGCGCGCCACGCCCGTCACTGGGTCGCCCCGGTGATCTCCAGCCTGGTCACGCTACCTGCGGCGTTCTTCGCGTACGTGTTCGCGAGCCTCATGCCGATGGCCTGCGACTCGTGCACCGAGGCCGAAGCGGCGCGGTTCGACCCGAGCTTCGACCGGGCGTACACCGTGTTCGGCTGGGGCCTCGCCGTGTCGCTCCTTCTGCTCGTGACGGCGTGGCTGCTGCCGTGGCAGGAACGGTTCGTCGCGCGGCGGATCGGCTTCGCGGTGGCGGCGCCGTTCGCGGTGGGGCTCACGTACCTGGTGTTCATGGGGATGATCGACTGGCCGTAAACCGTTCGCGGCCGGTGCGCCCGGCTCCGTACGCTCCCGGGCATGACCGCCCGCCTCCTCAATGTCGTCGATGTCGAAGCCACCTGCTGGGACGGGCAGCCGCCGCCCGGGTCGGTGAGCGAGATCATCGAGGTCGGGCTCACCGTGGTCGATCTCGACGCGCGGCGCCGCCTGGGCAGGCACCGCATCCTCGTCCGCCCCTCCCGCTCCTCGGTCAGCGCCTTCTGCACCGAACTCACCGGTCTCACCCAGGCCGAGGTCGACCGGGGGGTCCCCTTCGCCGACGCCTGCCGGACCCTGCGGGAGCGGTTCGCGGCGCAGCATCACCAGTGGGCGAGCTGGGGCGACTACGACCGGCATCAGTTCCGGCGGCAGTGCGAGGCGTCCGGTGCCGCCCGTGCCTCGTATCCCTTCGGCGCCGTGCACATCAACGCCAAGGCCGTCTTCACCGAGAGCCATGGTCTGCGTAAACGGCCGGGCATGGCCCAGGCGTTGACGGTGGCCGGGCTGCCCCTGGAAGGGCGGCATCACCGGGGTGAGGACGACGCGTGGAACATCGCCGCGCTCGTGCTGCATGTCGCCGGGCGCGGTGACTGGCCCACGGACGAAGGTGCGTGACGGTTCGTCAGAAGGTCACGGTCGCACCCGGACTCAGCAGGTGCAGCCGCTCGCTCAGGCCCGCCTCCGCGAACGCCTTGGTCAGGGTCGTGCCGTCCTGCGTGAAGTGGCCCCAGTGCTCGAAGTGCAGCGGGACGATGTGCCGGGCGTTCAGGATGCGGGTCGCCTCGGCCGCGTCCGCGCTCGTCAGGGTGAGCGGGGCGTCGGGGACGATCGGGGTGCGGGCCGCGCCCGCGAAGAGGAGGGCCACGTCGATCGTGGGGAAGCGGTCGGCGATCTGCCGGACGCGGTCCAGGGAGGCGTTGTCCCCGGAGACGTAGACCGTCGGCAGGTCGTCGCCGGACAGCACGAAGCCCGTGACCTCGCCGACCAGGGGTTCGCTGCCCTCGGGGCCGTGCAGCGCCGGGACGCCCGTGATGCGGAGGCGGCCGCCGTCGGGGCGGGGCAGGTCGATGTGGCGCCAGTTCGGCAGTGCCCGGGCGTCGGGGTGGTCGAGGCGGTCCGTCGCCGCGGTCGTGGTGAGGATCAGCGGGGCGTCGGCCAGCAGTGTGCGGCCCGCGCGGTCCAGGTTGTCCGGGTGCTGGTCGTGGGAGAGGAGCACCACGTCGACCGGGCCTGTCGCCTCGGCGGTCAGGGCCGGGCCCACCGTCTTCACCAACGCCCGCGCGCCGATCGGGTACGCGCCGGGGGCGTCGAACGTGGGGTCCGTGAGCAGGCGGAGGCCGGCGAGTTCCAGGACTGCGGTGGGGCCGCCGATGTAGCGGACGGTGAGTGTGGGCACGGGGTGCGCTCCTGTACGTCGGGTGCGGAGTTGGTTGCGGGGTGGGTGCCGGCATGGGTGCTGGGCCGGGTCGTGACTGGGTACTGCGGTCAAGTCGGTTGCCGGAGCCGGTATTCCGCCGGGTCCTCGGGCGGGGTCGTGGCGCGGGCCGGTCGGGGCGCCTGCCGGGCGCCGGGGTGCCGCCTTGCCCACCCTGCCGCCCTTGGCGGCAGATTGCCCAAGGCGGCGGGGCGGGGCTGGCCTTGACGTCGGGGGCAACGTTTACCGTCGTAGGCATGCGCATCGGAGAGCTCGCGGACCGTGCCGGGGTGAGCACGCGGACGCTCAGGTACTACGAGTCGCGCGGGCTGCTGCCCGCGCGGCGCGGAGGCAACGGCTACCGGACCTACGACGAGGCCGACCTGCGGGCCCTGCGGCAGATCCGCACGCTGCAGGACTTCGGATTCGACCTGGAGGAGACCCGGCCGTTCGTGGAGTGCCTGCGCGCCGGGCACCCGGAGGGCGACTCGTGTCCGGCGTCGCTCGCCGTGTACCGCAACAAGCTCGCCGAACTCGACTCACTCATCGGTGAGTTGAGCGCCGTACGGGAGAAGGTCGGTGCGCAGCTCACGCGTGCCGAGCAGGCCATGGACGCGCTGGCCGCGGAGGACGACTTCGCGCCGCGCTGCGAACTGAGGGAGTGATCCAGGTGGCGTTTCGAGACGTGACCGACGCGGACTTCGACGAGCAGGTCGTCAAGGCCGGCCGACCGGTGCTCGTGGAGTTCACCGCCGCGTGGTGCGGGCCGTGCAAGCAGCTGGCCCCGGTGCTGAAAGCCGTCGCGGAGGAGGAGCGCGACCGGCTCGACGTCGTGGCCATCGACGTCGACGCCAATCCGGACACCGCCGTGAAGTACGGCGTGCTGTCCATGCCGACGCTGATGGTCTTCAAGGACGGGGAGCCGGTGTGGTCCAGGGTGGGCGCCCGGCCGAAGCGGCGCCTGCTGGAGGAATTGGCCGAGGCCCTGTAAGTCGGGTAATCCGGAATCGGCGGCTTGGAAAGAAACCCTGCCCGGGGTATATTCGGTGTTTCTGTGTGCCCACAGAAAAGGCCCCTCACCGGGGGCCAACTAAACACACCGTACCGGGCAGGGAGCAGTTTTGTCAAGCCGGGAATCCGCCGCTTCGCAGAAAGAATTGCAAAAGGAACAGGAATTCATCGACCGGCTCTACGCGCGCGTCGACGCGCTGCGCGGCACGGCCGCGGAGTCGGTCACGGATGCCCTGACGCCGGTCGGCACCGGTCAGCAGGCCCGCCTGGAGCGGGATCTGCTGGTCGTCGAGCGGTCCGGACTGCTGGCCGCGCTGAACGCGGTCGACGGTTCGCTCTGCTTCGGCCGGATCGATCTCACCGACGGCGTGACGCATCACATCGGGCGTATCGGAATTCGTGACGACGACACCGAGCACACCCCGATTCTGATCGACTGGCGCGCGCCGGTCGCGCGCCCCTTCTATCTCGCCACCGGCCATATGCCGATGGGGCTGCGCCGGCGCCGGCACCTCACCACCGAGGGGCGGACCGTCACCGAACTCCACGACGAGATCCTCGATCTCGGCGACGACGAGCGCACCGGCTTCGAGGACCCGGCCGGCGACGCCGTGCTGCTCGCCGCGCTCAACTCCGCGCGCACCGGCCGCATGGGCGACATCGTGCAGACCATCCAGGCCGAGCAGGACCGGATCATCCGCCACGACCACCGGGGTGTGCTCGTGGTCGAGGGCGGCCCCGGCACCGGCAAGACCGCCGTCGCCCTGCACCGCGCCGCCTTCCTGCTCTACGAGCACCGGGAGCTGCTCGCCAAGCGGGCCGTGCTGATCGTCGGGCCGAACCCGGCGTTCCTCTCCTACATCTCCGAGGTGCTGCCCGCCCTCGGTGAGACCGGTGTGCTGCTCGCGACGGTGGGCGAGCTGTACCCGGGGATCAGGGCGACCGCCAAGGACACTCCCGCGGCGGCCGCCGTGAAGGGCTCCGCCGCGATGGCCGAGGCGCTCGCGCTCGCCGTACGCGACCGGCAGCAGACCCCCGAACCCGGCGCCCCGATCATCGTCCCGCACGACGACGGCGACCTGATCCTCGACTGGACGATCGCCGGTGAGGCCCGCGAGGCCGCCCGCGCCACCCTGCTCCCGCACAACCTGGCCCGCCCGCACTTCTCCTTCCAGATCATCGACGCGCTGACCGCGCAGATCGCCGAGCGGATCGGCGCCGACCCCTACGGCGGCCCGAACTTCCTCGGCCCCGACGACCTCGCCCAGCTCGGCAAGGCCGTCGCCACCAGCCGCGAAGTGCACGCCGCCATCGAGGAGTTGTGGCCCCGGCTCACCCCGGAGGACGTCGTCGCGGACTTCCTGGCCGAGCCCGTCCACGTAAGCGACGAAGAGGCCGCGGCCATCCGGCGTGACGTGACCGGGCCCGCCGACTGGACGTCCGGTGACGTGCCGCTGCTCGACGAGGCCGCCGAGCTGCTCGGGTACGACGACTCCGCCGAGCGGGCCGCCGCCGAGGCCGCGCGCCAGGAGCGGATCGCCTACGCGCAGGGCGTGCTGGACCTGTCCAAGGGATCCGAGTCGTACGAGTTCGAGGACGAGGACGAGTCGGAGGTGCTCGCCGCGCACGACATCGTCGACGCGGACCGGGTCGCCGACTGGTACGAGGAGGACGACCACCGCAGCGCCGCCGAGCGCGCCGCCGCCGACCGGACCTGGGCGTTCGGGCACATCATCGTCGACGAGGCGCAGGAACTGTCGCCGATGGCCTGGCGGTTGCTGATGCGGCGCTCGCCGACCCGGTCGATGACGCTGGTCGGCGACCCCGCGCAGACGTCGACGGAGGGCGGCGTCGGATCGTGGTCGGGCATCCTCGCACCGTACGTCGAGGACCGCTTCGAGCACACCCGGCTCGGCGTCAACTACCGTACGCCGTCCGAGATCATGGACCTCGCGGCGGCCGTCGTCCGCGCCGACCACCCGGACTTCGAGCCGCCGTCGTCGGTGCGGTCCACGGGCGTACGTCCCTGGGTGCGCGCCACCGACGACCTGCCCGGGTCCGTCGCCGACGCGGTGGACGAACTCGCCCCAGCGGAAGGCCGGTTGGCCGTCATCGCGCCGCGCGAGCTGCACGCCGCGCTCGCGGAGCGGCTCGACGGGGTGACGGCGGGCGCCGAACCCGACCTGACGCACACCGTCGTGCTCCTCGACCCGCGCCAGGCCAAGGGCCTGGAGTTCGACTCCGTGCTCGTGGTCGAGCCGGGACGGTACGGGACCAGCGACCTGTACGTGGCGCTGACCCGGGCCACCCAGCACCTCGGCATCCTGCACACCGGTGACCTCCCGGAGGCGCTCGACCAGAGCTAGGTCTTAGGGTCCGTCCCATGGAACACCTCGATGTCACACCCGACCGGCTGGCCGGCACCTGGCACATCGTCTGCTCCTCGTTCCCCATGTGGCAGGGCGACCGGCGCACCGACGCGACCTTCACCTACCGTCCCCTGCCGGGCGGCGGTCCGGGCGCGCAGCGGATGAGCGACGACGTCGGCTACCGGACCAGGAGCGGGCGCCGGCGCCACATCCGGGGCGTCGACACCCGCCTCACCGAGCAGCCGGGGACCGTCTACCGGTGGCGGGGGCGCGGCGTGCTCGCGGCGCTGTCGAGCCGGTGGGAGGTGCGCGAGACAGGGCCGGACGACGCGTGGGCGGTGATCGTCTTCAGCCGGTCCCTGGTGACGCCGGCCGGGGCGGACGTCGTGGTGCGCGCCGACCGCCTCGGCGACCCCGCGGTGCTCGAAGCGGCCCTGGAGGCCGGGGTCCGGCACGGGGCGCCGCGGGTCGTCTAGCCCAACAGGCCCCGAGCGGCGCTCAGTTGGAGCGCCGCAGCGCGGGCAGGTCGGCGCACAGGGCGTCCGGGAAGGCGGGCTCGACGCGGTGCACGTCGGTACAGCCCGCCTTCGTTCCGCGCGCGACCGGGTCCCAGCCCGACTTCTCGGCACGGAAGAACCAGCGGTCGCCGAGGCTCGCCCCGCAGCCCGGTCCCGCGCCTTCCGGGCAGGCCGGGCCCATGCGCGAGGAGACGTCGAACACCAGCCACTTCCCGTCGCAGTGCTCGGTGCCGCGGGAGGTGTGGTTCGGCACGTCGAGCGCGGCCACCGCCTGGTCGTAGGAGGCGGGGGTGCAGCCGGTGGGGGCCGGGTGGCAGCCGAGTTCGCCGCACGGGCGCAGGTCGGGGGCCTCGGCGCCGTCGGCGGTGAAGTCCGTGAAGTTGTCGACGTTGAGGACCCGGTGCCCCAGAGGCTCGGGCAGCCGCACCTTCACGGTGACCGTCTTCGTCCTCGTGCAGCCGGAACTGCGGTCGCCGGAGGGCGAGTTGTAGCTGACCTGTACCCACACGGTCCGCTCCGACGTGCTGGTGACCGCCGCCCTGAGATCGCGTACGCACGGACGCGGGCCGTCGGGCACCTCGGCGTCGAGGCTCAGCGTGCGCCGGTCGTCGGCGAGACGGGCGGCGGTGACACCGATGGGGCCGGCGAGGGTCCAGCGGAGGGGAGTGGCCGTCGAGTTGGGACCGGTGCCCGCCTTCTGGGTGCCGCAGGCGCCGAGGAGCAGCACGGCCACCGCGCACAGCAGAGCGGCGACGGAGGGTATGACGGGTCTGCCGGACGACTTCATGTGCGGCAATATAGGCCGCACATGAAGCCGCGCGTGGTTCAGGCCGGGCGCAGCCACACCGTCGCGAGCGGCGGCAGGGTCAGGCGCAGGCTCGCCGGGCGGCCGTGGGCCGGGACGTCGTCCGGCTTCACCGGCCCCGGGTTCGTGACGTCGCTGCCGCCGTACCGCGCGCTGTCGGTGTTGAGCACCTCGTGCCAGGCCGGTGCGTCGTCGGGCACCCCGAGCCGGTAGTCGTGCCGCACCACCGGCGAGAAGTGGGACACCGCGAGCAGCGGGGAGCCGTCGGCGGCGTGCCGCAGGAAGGCGAAGACGTTGTCCTCCGCCGCGTCACCGGCCACCCACGCGAACCCCGCCGGGTCGGTGTCCCGCTCCCACAGCGCGGGCGCCTCGCGGTAGACGTGGTTCAGATCCCGTACGAGATCACGCACTCCGCGATGGTCGGCCTCGGCCCCGTACGCCGGGTCCAGCAGCCACCAGTCCGGGCCGTGCGCCTCGGACCACTCGGCACCCTGGGCGAACTCCTGCCCCATGAAGAGGAGTTGCTTGCCCGGGTGGGCCCACATGAAGCCCAGGTAGGCGCGGTGCGTGGCGCGCTGCTGCCACCAGTCGCCGGGCATCTTGGAGACGAGGGACCGCTTGCCGTGCACCACCTCGTCGTGGGAGATGGGCAGGACGTAGTTCTCGCTGTACGCGTACACCATCGAGAACGTCATGTCGTTGTGGTGGTACTTGCGGTGGACCGGCTCGTGCTGCACGTACTCCAGCGAGTCGTGCATCCAGCCCATGTTCCACTTCAGCCCGAAGCCGAGGCCGCCGAAGCCGCCCGGTCCGATGTGGTGGGTGGCGCGGGTGACGCCGTCCCAGGCGGTCGACTCCTCGGCGATGGTGACGACGCCGGGGACACGGCGGTACAGGGTGGCGTTCATCTCCTGGAGGAAGTCGACGGCGTCGAGGTTCTCGCGGCCGCCGAACTGGTTCGGCGTCCACTGCCCCTCCTCGCGCGAGTAGTCGAGGTAGAGCATGGAGGCGACGGCGTCGACCCGCAGCCCGTCGATGTGGAACTCCTCGCACCAGTAAAGGGCGTTCGCCACCAGGAAGTTGCGGACCTCCTTGCGGCCGTAGTCGAACTCCAGCGTGCCCCAGTCGGGGTGCGCGGAGCGCAGCGGGTCCTCGTGCTCGTACAGCGGACGGCCGTCGAACTCCGCCAACGCCCAGTCGTCGCGCGGGAAATGGGCCGGAACCCAGTCCATCAGCACCCCGACGCCCGCCTGATGGAGCGCGTCGATCAGGTACTTGAAGTCGTCGGGGGTGCCGAGGCGGGCCGTGGGGGCGTAGAAGCCGGTGACCTGGTAGCCCCAGGAGCCGCCGAAGGGATGTTCGGCCACGGGCAGCAGCTCTACGTGCGTGAAGCCCATCTCCGTGACGTACTCGGGGAGTTGCTCGGCCAGCTGGCGGTAGGTGAGGCCGGGGCGCCAGGACGCGAGGTGGAGCTCGTAGACCGAGAAGGGGGCCTCGTGCGCGGGGTGTGCGCCGCGGTTCTCCAGCCACTCCTCGTCGTGCCAGGTGTGGTGCGAGGCGTGGATGACGGAGGAGTTGGCCGGGGGCGTCTCCGTGCGGGTGGCCAGCGGATCGGCCCGCATCGTCTTGCTGCCGTCCGGCCGGGTGATCTCGAACTTGTACAGCTCGCCCTCGCCGATGCCCGGGACGAACAGCTCCCAGATGCCGGACGAGCCCAGCGAACGCAGGGTGTGGGCCGCGCCGTCCCAGTAGTTGAAGGAGCCGACGACGCGGACGCCGCGCGCGTTCGGGGCCCAGACCGTGAAGCGGGTGCCCTCGATCCCCTGGTGGGTCATGGGGCGGGCGCCCAGCGCGGTCCACAGCTGCTCGTGGCGGCCCTCGGCGAACAGGTGCAGGTCGAGGTCGCCGAGGGCGGGCAGCAGGGAGTACGCGTCCGCGACCGTCTGGACCGTGTCGCCGTACGTGATCTCCAGCTCGTACTCGGGCGGGACCTCGCGGAGCTGGAACAGGGCCGAGAAGAACCCGTCGCCGTCGTCGTGGAGCTCGGCGTGCAGGCCCTGCGGGGTGCGGACGGCGACCTTCCGGGCGTAGGGCCGCCAGGCGCGGAACGCGATGCCGCCGTGGGTGGGGTGGGCGCCGAGCACTCCGTGGGGGTTGTGGTGGGTGCCGGCACGGAGGCGGTTCCTGTCGTCCGGGGGGACCGGGGCCGATGACGGAGCTTCGGTGGGGCGGCGGGTCACGGGGGGCGCCTCCTTGGGGCCTTTTCTTCTTCCGGGTTGCGGTGTCGGTGGCGGGTGCGGGTCTCGTCGTGGCTGGTCGCGCGGTTCCTCGCGCCCCTCTTCGCCTTCTCGTCTGCCGGGTCGCCGCTTCGTGGGCGGGTGCGGGTCGGGTCCGGTTGCTGGCGCCGTTCCCCGCGCCCCTAGCGGTGCGCCTCCTCCGCGAGCCCGGACAGGGCCGCCATCGGGACCGGGAGCCAGTCGGGGCGGTGGCGGGCCTCGTACAGGGCCTCGTAGATCGCCTTGTCCGTCTCGTACGCGCGCAGCAGGACCGGGTCGGCGCGCGGGTCGCGGCCCGTCACCTCCGCGTAGCCCGTGCAGTACGCGGCCCGGCAGGACATCGACCAGTCCGGCCTCCAGGGGCGGTGCGAGCGGGCCGCGTAGTCGAAGGAACGGAGCATGCCCGCGATGTCCCGGTGCGGGGGGTGCGGCAGGCGGCGCTCGGCGAGGGGGCGGGACGGTTCGCCCTCGAAGTCGATCAGCTGCCAGGTGCCGTCCGGCTCGCGCAGGCACTGGCCGAGGTGCAGGTCACCGTGGACGCGCTGGGCCTGCCAGGTGTGCCCGTCGGCGGCCAGGTCGCGCAGCGCGTCGAACGAGGTGCGCAGCGCGGGGACGTACGGGAGCAGGGCCGGGACCTGCTGGGCCGTGGTCTCCAGGCGGCGCGTCATCGCCGCGGTCAGCTGCTCCGTCTGGGCGCGGGTGTACGTGACCGTCGGCAGGGCGTGCGCGAGGGCGCGGTGCACCTCGGCCGTGGCCCGCCCCAACTCCCGTGCCTCCGCGGCGAATTCCTCCCGTTTGCCGAGGTGATCGAGGGCCAGGTCCCAGCCGTCGGCCGCGCCCTTGAGGTACGGCTGGAGCACGCCGAGGGTGGTGGTCTCGGTGCCGTTGTCGGTGTGGCCCGTCTCGAACCAGGCGACCGGCGCCGGCACCCGCTCACTGCCCTCGCGGGCCAGCGCGAGGGGGAGTTCGAGGTCGGGGTTGGTGCCGGGGACGACCCGGCGGAAGAACTTCGCGATCAGCCGGTCGCCGTACACGACCGAGGAGTTGGACTGTTCGGCCCGCAGCGGACGCGGGATCAGGCCCCGCGGGACATGGCCGTGCGGGCCGCGGTGGAATCGGAGGGCGCCGAGGGCGCCGGGTATCCGGAGCCGTTCGAGCAGGACCGACGCCTGACGCGGGTCCTGGAGCGCCTCGTAGGCGGTGCGGCCGGCCAGTGGGCCGCGGGTGATCGGGCCGATCGCGGCGGAGCCGATGTACCCCGGCAGCAACTCCGCGGTTCCGATGAGGAGTTGGTAGCACTCGCCCGGACCCTCCTCGTCGGCGGGCGGCTGGTGCGCGCGCAGCAGCAGGTGCAACAGGGCCGCGCGGGGCAGGAGTTCGGTGACGGAGTCGAGAGTGAAGCCGGTGACGGGCCGGCCCTTGCCCGCGAACCAGCGCTGGCGCGGCAGCCATTCGCGCAGCAGCGGCTCCAGGGACAGGAGCAGTTCGAATCGGTCCTCCGCGCCGACGGCGGAGGTGCTGGCGGCAGCGGCGGGCCGGGCTGCGGCTTCCGACATGGCGTCGCGTCCTTTCCCCGGGCCGGGAACGCTCGACGACGGTGTACGCGGTCCCGGGTGCCGAGATGCTGTCCTGAGCTGACCAGAGGGGGACGTGCCGAGTGTGCGTGAGCAATGGTGCGCGATCCGTGGCGCGGGTCGGGACGGTGCGCGGCGGCGCCGGTCCCGCACGGTATTGGGGGAGAGTGCCCAAGGGGAGGGGACGGAAACCGGGATTGGCGTGTTCTTGGCTCTTCGCCGGCCGGACGGCGCACCGGCACCGGAACGGACGTCCCGGCGCCGGCCCGCCCGTGCTCTACGCCCCGGCCGGCCCTGAGCCCCGCTGCTCCTACGAGCCTTCGCTCTTGCGCAGCCGGAACCAGTAGAACCCGTGCCCCGCCAGGGTGAGCAGGTAGGGCAGTTCCCCGATCGCCGGGAACCGCACCCCGCCGATCAGCTCCACCGGATGGCGTCCGTTGAACATCTGCAGGTCCAGCTCGGTCGGCTGGGCGAAGCGCGAGAAGTTGTGGACGCACAGGACCAGGTCGTCCTTGTACTCGCGGAGGAACGCGATCACCGCGGGGTTCGAGGACGAGAGTTCCGTGTACGAGCCGAGGCCGAACGCCGGGTTCTGCTTACGGATCTCGATCATCCGGCGCGTCCAGTGGAGCAGGGACGACGGGGAGGACATCGAGGCTTCGACGTTCGTGACCTGGTACCCGTAGACGGGGTCCATGATCGTGGGCAGGAACAGACGGCCCGGATCGCTGGAGGAGAAGCCGGCGTTGCGGTCCGGCGTCCACTGCATCGGGGTGCGGACCGCGTCGCGGTCGCCGAGCCAGATGTTGTCGCCCATCCCGATCTCGTCGCCGTAGTAGAGGATCGGCGAGCCGGGGAGGGACAGGAGCAACGCCGTGAAGAGCTCGATCTGGTTGCGGTCGTTGTCCAGGAGCGGGGCCAGACGCCGGCGGATGCCGATGTTGGCCCGCATGCGCGGGTCCTTTGCGTACTCCGCGTACATGTAGTCGCGTTCCTCGTCCGTGACCATCTCGAGCGTCAGCTCGTCGTGGTTGCGCAGGAAGATGCCCCACTGGCAGCCCGAGGGGATGGCCGGGGTCTTGGCCAGGATCTCGGAGACCGGGTAGCGGGACTCCCTGCGGACCGCCATGAAGATGCGTGGCATCACCGGGAAGTGGAACGCCATGTGGCACTCGTCGCCGCCGGTGCGGAAGTCGCCGAAGTAGTCGACGACGTCCTCCGGCCACTGGTTGGCCTCGGCGAGGATCACCACGTCGGGGTACTGGGCGTCGATCTCCTTGCGGACCCGCTTGAGGAACTCGTGCGTCGCCGGAAGGTTTTCGCAGTTGGTGCCCTCCTCGGCGTACAGGTAGGGCACCGCGTCGAGGCGGAAGCCGTCGATGCCCAGGTCGAGCCAGAAGCGCAGGGCCGCGAGGATCTCCTCCTGGACCGCCGGGTTCTCGTAGTTGAGGTCCGGCTGGTGGGAGAAGAAGCGGTGCCAGAAGTACTGCTTGCGGACCGGGTCGAAGGTCCAGTTGGAGGCTTCGGTGTCCACGAAGATGATCCGGGCGTCCTGGTACTGCTTGTCGTCGTCGGCCCAGACGTAGTAGTCGCCGTACGGTCCCTCGGGGTCGGAGCGGGACTGCTGGAACCACTCGTGCTGGTCGCTCGTGTGGTTCATGACGAAGTCGATGATCACGCGCATGCCGCGCTGGTGTGCGGCGTCGACGAACTCGACGAAGTCGGCCAGGTCGCCGAACTCCGGGAGGACCGACGTGTAGTCCGAGACGTCGTAACCGCCGTCCCGGAGAGGTGACTTGAAGAAGGGTGGCAGCCAGAGGCAGTCCACTCCCAGCCACTGGAGGTAGTCCAGTTTCGCCGTGATGCCCTTGAGGTCTCCGACGCCGTCGCCGTTGCTGTCCTGGAAGGAGCGGACCAGGACCTCGTAGAAGACGGCGCGCTTGAACCAATCCGGGTCCCGGTCCTTCTGCGGGGTGTCCTCGAAAGTGTCCGGGACGGGCTCATTCATGATCATGGTGTGGGTGACCCTCCGAATTCCTCTTCCAGAGAATTCATCGCGGCGTGGACGGTCGCAGGACGGTGAGGATGTGCGCGGGCGAACGGCCCGGCTCTAGGCGCACGTAGTTCGTCCTGCCCCAGTGATAGGTGTCGCCGGCGAGCTCGTCGCGTACCGACAGGGACTCGTGCCAGCCGAGGCCCAGTTGTGGCATGTCCAACGAGACCGTCGCCTCCTGGGTGTGGTGCGGGTCGAGGTTCACGACCACCAGAACCGTGTTCGATCCGGACGGGTCCTCCGCGGTCTTCGAGTACACGATCACCTCGTCCTTGTCGGCGTGGTGGAAGTGCACGTCGCGCAGCTGCCGCAGCGCGGGGCTGCGGCGCCGGATGTCGTTGAGCGCGGTGAGGAGCGGAGCGATCGTCCGCCCTTCGCGCGCCGCCGACTCCCAGTCCCGGGGCCGTAGTTGGTACTTCTCCGAGTCCAGATACTCCTCGCTACCGGGACGTAGCGGAGTGTTTTCGCACAGCTCGTATCCGCTGTAGACGCCCCAGGACGGAGCGAGGGTCGCGGCGAGCACCGCGCGCAGCTCGAACGCGGGGCGGCCGCCGTGCTGGAGGAACTCGTGCAGGATGTCGGGGGTGTTGGCGAAGAAGTTCGGCCGCATGAAGGATGCCGACTCACCCGCCAACTCCTCGACGTACTCGGTGAGTTCCTGCTTCGTGTTGCGCCAGGTGAAGTACGTGTACGACTGCTGGAAGCCGGTCTGCGCGAGGGCGTGCATCATCGCCGGGCGGGTGAACGCCTCCGCCAGGAAGATGACATCGGGGTCGCTCCGGTTGATGTCCGCGATGACGTGTTCCCAGAAGGCGACCGGTTTGGTGTGCGGATTGTCCACCCGGAAAATGCGTACGCCCTGATCCATCCAGTGGCGTAGGACGCGTGTCGTCTCCGCGATCAGACCGGGCAGGTCCGCGTCGAAGGCGATCGGATAGATGTCCTGGTACTTCTTCGGCGGGTTCTCGGCGTACGCGATCGTGCCGTCGGGCCGGTGGTGGAACCACTCCGGGTACTTGTCCACCCAGGGGTGGTCGGGGGAGCACTGGAGCGCGAAGTCGAGAGCCACCTCCAGGTTCAACTCCCGTGCGCGGTCCACGAACGCGCGGAAGTCCTCCAGCGTGCCCAGGTCCGGGTGGATCGCGTCGTGGCCGCCCTCGGGGGAGCCGATCGCCCACGGGACGCCCACATCGTCAGGGCCTGGGGAGAGGGAGTTGTTGGGGCCCTTGCGGTACGTGGTGCCGATGGGGTGGATCGGCGGCAGGTACACGACGTCGAAGCCCATGTCCGCGACGGCCGGGAGGCGGAGCGCGGCCGTGGCGAAGGTGCCGCTCACGGGCGGCTTGCCCGGTTCGACGACCGCGCCCTCGGAGCGCGGGAAGAACTCGTACCAGGAGCCGTACAGCGCCCGCTCGCGCTCCACGAGGAGCGGCAACCGCGCGCCGGATGTGACCAGTTCGCGCAGCGGGTACCGGGCGAGGATCTCGTCCACGTCCGGGGTGAGGGCGGCGGCCAGCCGGGCCGCGGCCGGGCGGGCGGTGTCGCGCAGCGCGTCGGCGGCCGCGAGGACCGGGGGGCGCTGCCGCTCGGGTACGCCCTCGGCGGCGCGCTCGTACAGCAACACGCCCTCCTCCAGCACGAGTTCGGTGTCGATGCCCGCCGGGACCTTGATCTGGGCCGTGTGCCGCCAGGTCGTCACCGGGTCGCCCCACGCCTCCACCCAGAACGTCCAGGTGCCGGGCGCGTCCGCCGTGACCCGGGCGCCCCAGCGGTCGGTGCCGGGGGCGAGTTCACGCATCGGCGCCCAGGCGCCCTCCTGGCCGTCGGGGCCGCGCAGCACGACATCGGCGGCGACCGCGTCATGGCCCTCGCGGAAGACGGTGGCCGTGACCCAGAAGGTCTCGCCGACCACGGACTTGGCGGGAAGGGTGCCGTCGGCGATCCGGGGCCGGACGTCGCGGACCGGGATACGTCCGGTGGTGACCTGAATCGGGGACGGGGCCTTTCGGGGAGTGGGCCGGGTCTTGGCCGGCGTCGGCTTCTTCGCCGCCACCGTCTTCTTCGCTGTGGCGGGCTCCTTTGCCGCGACGGCCTTCTTCGCTGTGTCGGCCTTCTTCGTCGCACCGGCCCTTCTCGCTGTGACCGCCTTCTTGGTCGCGGCCGTCTTGCTGGTGACGGCTTTCCTCGTGGCGGCTGCCGTGGTCCCGGTGGATGCCTTCTTCTCGGGCCCGGCCGGCTGCTCGGCCGGGCCCGGGGCGGTGCTGGTCGCGTCGGGTATCGGTTCGGGGGTCTGGGCCCCATCAGGCCGCGCCGCTGGGCCGTTGGCCGCAGCGGGCGCGATCTTCTTCTGAGGGGGCGTGCGTTTGGCGGGCATGACCGCTCCTGTCCGCGGAGGATTCGGGGGGTTGCGGAGACACACTTCGGGGAGAGGGTCGTGCGGGGTACCGGAGGAGCCTTCCACGGTCGCAGGGCGGGCAATCCGGTGCTTTGTTAACTACTCGCGCGTAAGGGCACACACAAGGCCGGTCCCGCCAGGCGCAGCGGGACCGGTCCATGAATTCACCTTTCGGTTAAGGGTTGTTGACCTGAAGCAGTTTGTTCGGTGAGCCGAGTCCCGCGCCGGTCACCTTCCCCGGCACGGCCCGGTCGGCGAGTGCCTTGCCGACGTCCGCGGGCGTGGCCCACGCATGATCGGCGAGATACAGCGCGGCCGCGCCCGCGGCGTGCGGCGACGCCATGGACGTACCGGAGAACGTGGCTTTCCCGGTGTCGCTCGCGTACGACGCCGAAGTGATGCCGACGCCGGGGGCGAACAGGTCGAGTCGGGTACCCCAGTTCGAGAAACTCGCACGTGCGTCTTTCTGGTCGGTCGCGCCGACCGTGATCGCCTGCTTGACGCGGGCGGGGGAGTACAGCTCGGCGGGCATTCCGTCGTTGCCCGCCGCGATCGTGTACGTCACCCCGGACGCGATGGAGTTGCGTACGGCGGCGTCGAGTTGGGCATTGGCGTAGCCGCCCAGGCTCATGTTGGCGACGGCCGGCTTCGCGGCGTGCTTGGTCACCCAGTCGATGCCCGCGATGACCTGGGCCGTGGTGCCGGAGCCCGTGTCGTCGAGGACCCGCACGGCGACCACATTCGCACGTTTGGCGACGCCGTACCGCTCGCCCGCGACGGTTCCGGCCACGTGGGTGCCGTGACCGTTGCCGTCCTGGGCGACCGCGTCGTTGTCGACGAAGTCCCAGCCGGAACGGGCCCGCCCGCCGAAGTCCTGGTGCGTGGTGCGGATGCCCGTGTCGATGACGTACACGGTCACGCCCGCGCCCGCCGACTCCGGCCAGGTGTAGGACTTGTCGAGCGGAAGGCCGTTCTGGTCGACGCGGTCCAGGCCCCAGGACGGCGGGTTCTTCTGGGTGTGATCGAAGGTGACCTCGGTGTCCTGCACGACGGAGGACACCTCCGGGTCGGCCGCGAGCCGCTCGGCCTGTGCCTCGTCGACCTTCACCGCGTACCCGTTGAGCGCTTCGCTGTAGGTGTGGCGTATTTTCGCCCCGTATTTCTCGGCGAGGTCCTTGCCCGCCCTGGACGGGGCCTCGGTTCCCCCCTCCCCGCCCTTCAGAGTGACGATGTAGCTGCCCGCCACGGCGCCGGGCTCCCCGGCGCCGAGTATCCGCCCCTGTGCGGGGGCGGCCTGCGCAGGCAGCGTGATGGCCGAAAGCGCTGCGGCCGTGGCGAGCACGGTGAGTCCACCGACCCACCGGGACTGCCTCGTCCGCGTCACTGGCACGGTCACTGCCATAAGTGAGTTCCCCTCCTCAACTCGGCGCAGTAGCACGCCAGTTGGCAGCCTCTCGTGTGGTGTGAAGCGCCACAAGGTCGTACGAGGGGGCGGAATCGGCCATATCGCCCGTGGAGGTGCCGTGAGGGTTGCGGCGAAAACCGGCCGGATCAGGGCGGCGGGGCCGCCGCGCCCGGCAGGCGCAGCGCGGCCTCGGTCCCGGCCGGGTCGGCGGGGCGCAGGGCGACGGAACCGCCCGAGCGCTGCACGGTCTGCGCCACGATGGAGAGGCCGAGACCGCTGCCCGGCAGCGCGCGGGCCGCGGGTGAGCGCCAGAACCGGTCGAAGACGTGCGGGAGTTCGTCCGCCGGGATGCCGGGGCCCTCGTCGCGCACGGTGAGCTCACCGGAGTCGAGACGGACCCGGACCGTGCCGTCGGCGGGGGAGAACTTCACGGCGTTGTCGAGCAGGTTCAGCACGGCCCGCTCCAGTGCGGCGGGGTCGGAGAGGACGTACCACGCGTCGAGTTCCGTGGTGAAGTCCAGGCCGGTGCCGCGGCGCCGGGCGCGTTCCAGGGCGCGGCCCACCACCTCGTGGAACGCGACGACCTGGAGGGGTGCGTCGGCCGCGGTGCGGTCGGGCCGGGACAGTTCCTGAAGGTCGCCGATGAGCCCGGCGAGTTCCCCGATCTGGGCGGTGACCGAGTCGATGAGGTCCTTCTTGGCCGCGGCCGGGATGGCGCGGCCGGTGCGCTCACTGCGGGCCAGCAGTTCGATGTTGGTCCGTAGCGAGGTGAGCGGGGTGCGCAGCTCGTGCCCGGCGTCGGCGATCAGCCGCTGCTGGCGGTCGCGCGAGCTGGACAGGGCCTCCGTCATGGCGTTGAACGACTGGGACAGGCGGGCGATCTCGTCGTGCCCGTGGGCCGGGATGCGGACGGTGAGGTCCTCGGTGCGGGCGATGTGTTCCGCCGTCGCCGTGAGCCGCTCGACGGGGCGCAGCCCGGCCCGCGCGATGCCGAACCCCGCGGTGGCGGCGGCCAGGACACCGAGCCCGGCGACGCCGAGCAGCAGGAACGCGAGGTTGCGCAAGGGTGCGTCGACGGTGTCGCGGGGCTGGGCGATGGAGACGGCGTATCCGCGCGGCATCATGCGGGCCGGGGACGTGGCGACCCGCATGGCCCTGCCGTCCTCGTCGGCCGCGTCGTGCAGCGCCCCCGGCCGCAGCCCCCGGGCGACCGCGAGATCCCCGGCGGTGACCTTGATGGGGGTGGTGCCCGGCTGCGCGCAGACCGTGCCGTCTCCGGTGATGACCTGGATCGTGTACGGCGACGGCGCCTGGTCCCGGCCGTCGGGCAGCGCGGGGCTGACGCCGCAGGAGGCGAGCAGCCCCTCCACGAACCCCGGAGGGGCCGACACGCTCCGCAGGTTGGAGTCCAGCTGCCGGCCCAGCTGCTGGCCCGTGAACGCCCACGCCGCCACCGACGCGGCGCTCACGGCGACGGCGACCGCGACCGCCGCGAGGAGCCCGAGCCGGGCCCGCAGCGACAGGCTCCGCATCCGGCCGCTCAACCGCCGCACTCCATGGCGCGTCCCCCTGACACTCATGCCGAGAGTGTGTGGCCCGAATATGAGAATGAGGTGAGCGGTGCGGCTGCGGCAGGATGGCGCCATGGCGATCCTTCACCGCACCACTCTGAAGCCCACCAAGCTCGAACTCCTCACCTCCTGGCTGCCGAAGCAGTCCTGGTACGAGGGCGCGGGCACCCCGGAACTCACCAAGGCAGGCGGCTTCCGGCTCGACGACCCCGCCGGGCAGGTCGGCATCGAGTTCCTCGCCACCACCGACACCTCGGGCCCCGAGCCGGTGACGTACCACGTGCCGATGACCTACCGCGGCGCCCCGCTGCCGGACGCCGACGACGCGCTCGTCGGAACCCTCGTGCACGGCGTCCTCGGCGAGCGATGGGTGTACGACGGCGCACAGGACCCGCTGCTCATCGGCGAGTTGGCGGCGCTCCTCAAGGGCGAGGTGCCCGCGCACGCGCAGAGCATCGACGGCGAACTCGACCCGACCGTGCACGCCACCGTGGCGGGCGCCGAGGGGCGGCCCGAGATCGTGCGCGTACTGGAGCCGGGCTCCACCGCCACCAGTGGGGTCACCGCCGAGTGGGCCCTGGGCGACGGGAGCCGGGTGCGCGGCGTCTTCGCTGTCGTGCGAGGTGACTGACTCCCTCGTGCCGCGGCGGCGCGTGACGCGAGGGGCCCGGAAAGCTTGGCGGGATGTCGGATTTCACCGGGGCGGCCGGGTCTGACATCGTGGCAGCGTCGACGGCGGTCACCGTCGGTCGACGGACTGTGACGCCGAGTGGGGGAGAAGCAAGGGTGACTGGACGGATGCGAGCAAGGACGACCCGAGGAGTCGACGGGCGCCCGAGGACGACGGCCGGGTGGCGACGGCGGATCGGCATCGCCGCCGCCGCGCTCCTGTCCACGGCCGGCGCGCTGGCCGCCACCGTCGCGCCCGCCCAGGCCTACAGTCCCAACCCCACGGTCGGCACGTACTACCGGGACACCGGCACCTGCCCGTGCAGCGGCGGCACGCTCACCGACCCGTTCGACAACACGTACTTCGCGTACGACCCGGGCGGCTACGCCGTCAAGCTGGAGCTGAACCAGAGCGGTTCGTTCGTCGGGAAGGTGGAGTTCCACCCGAACGACGAGAAGCTGTGGGTCTACGACACGAAGAACGACGACGACACCTTCTACGTGCGGATCTCGTACACGTCGGGCGGCACCACCCACGACCTCGGCACGTACGCGGCGCCCGGCACCGACGCCGTCATGGACCACGTGACCAAGGACTTCGACATCCCCGAGGGCGCCGCGGTCGACCTCTCCGTCTACGACGACGCGGGACTCACCGACTACATCGGCGGGGCGCGGGGGACCGGCGCGGCCGTCGCCTGACGCCGTGAGACGCACCCGCCGTATCTCAAGTCCTCTCCCGCACCAACGTTTTCGGCCGCCTTCCACGTGGTCGGGGCGCGCCTGATCCGCGCGCCCTGCCATGCGCCGTGGCCCGGAGCATGACAGCGCACTACCTTGCTTCAGTGACTTCGGGCCGCACGACGACGTGCGCAGGCCCGGCCGCCCGCTGTGTCCCCTGCGTATGCGTCGAGGTGAGCACGTGAAGGCCATCCGTCGATTCACCGTTCGTCCGGTACTGCCCGAACCCCTGGCGCCCCTGCACGAGTTGGCGCGCAACCTGCGCTGGTCCTGGCATCCCGGAACCCGCGATCTGTTCGCGCTCGTCGACCCGGTCCGCTGGGCCGCGTCCGACGGCGACCCCATGCACCTGCTCGGCGGCGTCCCGCCCTCCCGGCTCGCCGAACTCGCCGCCGACGAAGCCTTCCTGGCCCGCCTCAGCGAGGTCGCCGACGACCTGCGCGGCTACCTCCAGGACGACCGCTGGTACCAGAACCAGAGCGCGGGCCAGGCCCGGCTTCCCGCCTCCATCGCCTACTTCTCGCCCGAGTTCGGCATCACCGCCGCCCTGCCGCAGTACTCCGGCGGCCTCGGCATCCTCGCCGGTGACCACCTCAAGGCCGCCAGCGACCTCGGCGTCCCGCTCGTCGGCGTCGGGCTGCTCTACCGGCACGGCTACTTCCGGCAGTCGCTGTCCCGGGACGGCTGGCAGCAGGAGACGTACCCGGTCACCGACCCGAACGAGCTGCCGCTGACCCTGTTGCGCGAGCCCGACGGCACCCCGGCGCACATATCGCTGGCCCTCCCCGGCGGCCGCAGCCTGCTCGCCCGGATCTGGCGGGCCCAGGTCGGCCGCGTGCCGCTGCTCCTGCTGGACTCCGACGTCGAGCAGAACGACGTCCACGAACGCGAGGTGACCGACCGGCTCTACGGCGGCGGCAGCGAGCACCGCCTCCTCCAGGAGATGCTGCTCGGCATCGGCGGGGTGCGCGCCGTGCGCACGTACTGCCGGATCACCGGGCACGCGCCGCCCGAGGTCTTCCACACCAACGAGGGCCACGCCGGCTTCCTCGGCGTCGAGCGCATCGCCGAACTCGCCGACCAGGGAATCGACTTCGACTCCGCGACCGAGGCCGTGCGGGCCGGCACCGTCTTCACCACGCACACCCCCGTCCCGGCCGGCATCGACCGCTTCGACCGCGAACTCGTCGCCCGGCACTTCGGCGCACAGGCCGAACTCCCGGCCGTGGACGTGGAGCGCATCCTCGGCCTCGGCATGGAGACGTACCCGGGCGGCGACCCGAACGTCTTCAACATGGCGGTCATGGGCCTGCGCCTCGCGGGCCGCGCCAACGGCGTCTCCACCCTGCACGGCTCGGTCAGCCGCGAGATGTTCTCCGGCCTGTGGCCGGGGTTCGACCCCGAGGAGGTCCCGATCACCTCGGTGACCAACGGCGTGCACGCGCCCACCTGGGTCGCCCCCGAGGTCTTCCGGCTCGGCGCGCGCCAGATCGGCGAGCGGCGCACCGAGGACGCCCTCTCCGTCGGCGGCTCGGACCGCTGGGACGCCGTCGGCGACATCCCGGACGGCGACATCTGGGAACTGCGCAGGTCGCTGCGGGCCCAGCTGGTCGACGAGGTGCGCCGGCGGCTCACCGCGTCCTGGCGTCAGCGCGGCGCCGGGTCCGCCGAACTGGGCTGGATCGACGGGGTGTTGGACCCGGACGTCCTGACCATCGGCTTCGCGCGCCGCGTCCCGTCCTACAAGCGCCTCACCCTCATGCTGCGCGACCCCGACCGTCTGATGCGGCTGCTCCTCGACGAGGAACGCCCGGTCCAGATCGTCGTCGCGGGCAAGGCGCACCCGGCCGACGACGGCGGCAAACGCCTCGTCCAGGAACTGGTCCGCTTCACCGACGACCCGCGCGTGCGCCACCGCATCGTCTTCCTGCCCGACTACGGCATGGCGATGGCGCAGAAGCTCTACCCCGGCTGCGACATCTGGCTCAACAATCCGCTGCGGCCCCTGGAGGCCTGCGGCACGTCCGGCATGAAGGCGGCGCTCAACGGCTGCCTCAACCTCTCGGTCCTGGACGGCTGGTGGGACGAGTGGTTCGAGCCGGACTTCGGCTGGGCGATCCCCACCGCCGACGGCACGGCCACCGACGAGGACCGCCGCGACGACCTGGAGGCGGCCGCGCTCTACGAACTCCTGGAGAACCGCGTGGCGCCGCGCTTCTACGAGCGCGGCCCCGAAGGACTGCCCGACCGCTGGATCGAGATGGTCCGCCAGACCCTGACCCACCTCGGCCCCAAGGTCCTGGCGGGCCGCATGGTCCGCGAGTACGTGGAGAAGCTGTACACGCCCGCCGCCCACGCCGACCGTTCCCTCACCCCGGACGCGGCGAGGGAGCTGGCCGGCTGGAAGTCCCGGGTCCGCGCCGCCTGGCCGCGGGTCGCCGTCGACCACGTGGAGGCCTCCACGGCGGCGGCCGAACTGGGCGCCACCCTCGCCCTCCATGTCCGCGTCGCCCTAGGCGAGTTGGGACCCGAGGACGTCGAGGTGCAGGCGGTCGCGGGCCGCGTCGACGCCGAGGACAGCATCGCCGAGGCGACGACGGTCCCGCTGAAACCGGTCTCGGGCCCCGACGAGGAGGGCCGCTGGTCCTACGAGGGCCCGCTCCCCCTCGACCGCACGGGCCCGTACGGCTACACGGTCCGCATCCTGCCCACGCACCGCCTCCTCGCGTCCCCGGCCGAGACGGGCCTGGTGACCGTGCCGTCGGAGGCCGTCGGCGAGGGCGCGGGGGTGCTGATGCGCTGACGCCATGAGTGAGGGGCGGCACCGGTCGGCGCCGCCCCTCGACTGCGAGAACTACGTCCTCGTACCGCTTACTTGACGTTCACGCCCGCCCAGGCGGCGTCGACCGCCTTGTACTCCGCCGAGTCGGCTCCGTACAGGTCCTTCGCCGCGCTCAGCGTGCCGGTGCGCGCCGCCGCGTAGTTGGTGCTCGACGTGAAGTACGTCGTCAGGGCCTTGAACCAGATCTGCTCCGCCTTGTCGCGGCCGATACCGGTGACCGTCGAGCCGTCGGAGGTCGGGGAGTCGTAGTCGACGCCGTTGATCGTCTTCTTGCCGCTGCCCTCGCTGAGCAGGTAGAAGAAGTGGTTCGCGATGCCGGACGAGTAGTGCACGTCGACGTTGCCCGCGCCGGTCTTCCAGGCGTCGAGCGAGGCGCCGTCCTTGCTCGGCTTGTCCATGTAGCGCAGCGGGGAGCCGTCGCCGTTGATGTCGATCTTCTCGCCGATGAGGTAGTCACCGGCGTCCTCGCTGTTGTTCGCGTAGAACTCGACCGAGGTGCCGAAGATGTCGGACGTGGCCTCGTTCAGGCCGCCGGACTCGCCGCTGTAGATCAGGCCCGCGGTCGCCGCCGTGACGCCGTGGCTCATCTCGTGGGCGGCCACGTCGAGGGCGGTGAGCGGGTTCTTGTTGCCCTCGCCGTCGCCGTACGTCATGCAGAAGCAGCTGTCGTCCCAGAACGCGTTGACGTACGCGTTGCCGTAGTGGACGCGGGAGTAGGCGCCCTTGCCGTCGCCGTTGATGCCGCTGCGGCCGAAGACCTCCTTGTAGAAGTCCCAGGTCTCCTGGGCGCCGTAGGCGGCGTCGACACCGGCGGTCGCGGGGTCGTTGACCGTGCCGTCGCCCCACTTGTCGTCGGCGTCGGTGAACAGCGTGCCCTTGCCGGACGAGCCGTTCTTCAGGTCGTACGTGGAGTGGCCGCCGCGGGTGCCGTCGGTCAGCGAGTACGACGAGCCCGACTGGGTCGTGCCGATCTCGACGCTGCCGCTGTACTCGGACTCGCCGGTGCCGGTCTTGATCTCGTCGAACTGGGTGATCTTCTTGCCGGTCGCGGCGTCCGTGACGACGTGCAGCCGGCTCGGCGTGCCGTCCTTCTTGGTGGACTTCACGACCTTCTCGTACGCGAGTCTCGGCGTGCCGGTGGCCGCCCAGACGATCTTGAGGGCGCCGGACGGGGCCGCCGTGAGCGAGGCGCCGGTGGTCGCGACGTCGATCGACTTCGACGTCGCCTTGGTCACGCCCTCGCGCTTGCCGGACTTCGACTCGTGGACGACCAGGTCGCCGCCGAGGACGGGCAGGCCGTCGTAGGTGCGCTCGTAGCGGGTGTGCGTGGTGCCGTCGCGGTCCTTCACGACGTCACGGACGATCAGCTTCTCCTTGGCGTCCAGCTTCAACTCGCGTGCCGTGTCCGCCGTTTCGGCGCTCGCGTCCTTGATGAGACCGGCGCGGGCCGAGGCGCTCAGAGCCAGTGGGGTGGCTCCGGGGGCGGACGGCTGGGCGGCGGCGCCCGTCGTGGTCAGGGCGCCGGTCAGCAGGGCGCCGGCGGCGACGGCGGTGGCGATGGACAGGGTGGTGCGACGGGATATGTGGGGAGTCACGAAGAAAGCTCCTTGAGTGATGTGGGGGGCGAGCTTTGCCGTGCGGGTCGTGCGGGAAAACTGTGGCAGTTGAACCACGGACCTGTCATGTACGCGATTGCAGGTTGGCCGGAATTCGTCCGTTGAGCGATGACTGACGCACGTATTGCGAACGGGTTGCGTCATTGCGGGAACGTGAACAGGCGCGCCGCACCGGGGAGTTGAACCACCGGTGCGGCGCGCCCAGTCGGGAGCGGTGGGGCCTACGGGAACGTCAGCTTGAAGCTGTTGATGTAGCCCGTGTCCTGCGCGCCGAGGTCCTGGACCTTGAGCTTCCAGGTGCCGTTGGCGGTCTCGGTGGAGGCGTTGACCGTGTACGTGGTCTGGATGTTCGGGGTCGGGTCGTAGACCGACGAGTGCAGCCGGTACGTCTTCCCGCTCGGGCCGACCAGGTCGACCTGGAGGTCACCGCTCCAGGTGTGCACGATGTCGACGCCGACCTTCAGCGTCGACGGCGCGTTTCCGCTGATGCCGGTGACGGCCAGCGACGAGGTCACGGCCGCGCCGGGGGAGTCGGGGATGTTCACGTTGGCGTCGTTCGTGAACGTCTTGCCGGTGCCCGGGTCGGTGCCGCCGGAGCGGGCGCCCACGTTGATCGCGGCGAACGCGTCCTGCACCGCCTTGTACTCGGTGGACGTCGTCCCGTACAGCTCACCGGCCGCCGCCAGCGCGCCGGTGCGGGCACCCGCGTAGTTGGTCGTCGACGTGAACTTCGTGGTCAGCGCCTTGAACCAGATCAGCGCGGCCTTGTCGCGGCCGATGCCGGTGACCGGAAGGCCGTCGGAGGTCGGCGAGTTGTAGGTGACACCGTTGATGGTCTTGGTGCCGCTGCCCTCGCTGAGCAGGTAGAAGAAGTGGTTCGCCGGGCCCGACGAGTAGTGCACGTCGACCGAGCCGATGCCGGAGTACCACGCGTCCTTGGACGCGCCGTCCTGGCTCGGCTTGTCCATGTAGCGCAGCGGGGTGCCGTTGCCGTTGATGTTGATCTTCTCGCCGACGAGGTAGTCGCCCACGTCGTTGGCGTTGCCCGCGTAGAACTCGACGGCCGCCGCGAAGATGTCGGAGGTCGCCTCGTTCAGGCCGCCCGACTCGCCGGAGTAGTTCAGGCCCGCGGTGTTGGAGGTGACGCCGTGCGTCATCTCGTGCGCGGCCACGTCGATGGACGTGAGCGGCTTGGTGTTGCCGCTGCCGTCGCCGTACGTCATGCAGAAGCAACTGTCGTCCCAGAACGCGTTGACGTACGCGTTGCCGTAGTGGACCCGGCTGTACGCGCCGACGCCGTCGCCGCGGATACCCGTGCGGCCCTGGACGTTCTTGTAGTAGTCCCAGGTCAGCGCCGCGCCGTAGTGCGCGTCGGCGGCGGCCGTCTCGGTGTTGGAGGCGGCGCCGTTGCCCCACACGTCGTCGGTCCCGGAGTACAGGGTGCCGGTGCCGGACGTGCCGCGGTTGAGGTTGTACGTCTTGTGGCCGCCGCGGGTCGTGTCGTTGAGGGTGTACGTCGACCCGGACTGGGACGTGCCGAGGGTGACCGTGCCGCTGTACTGGGTGTTGCCCGTACCGGTCTCGATCGCCTGCCACTCGTGCAGCTTCTTGCCGGTGGCCGCGTCGGTGATGACGTGCAGCTCGTTCGGGGTGCCGTCGTGCTGGAGTCCGCCGACCACCGTCTCGTACGCGAGGGTCGGCTGCCCCTTCGTCGCGCCCTGGCCCAGCCAGACCACCTTGCGCGGCGCCCGGTCGGCCTCGGTCTTCTTCGAACCGTCGGCCTTCGCGAGCTTCAGCGCCTGTGTCTCGGCGGTGGCCGCCTTCACGCCCGCCGTCGTCTCCACGCTCTTGAGCTGCGCCTTCGACGCCTTCGTGACGCCTTGCTCGGCACCGGACTTCGCGGTGTCGACGATCAGGTCGCCGCCGAGGACCGGGAGCCCGTCGTACGTCCGCTCGTACCGGGTGTGGGTCGTCCCGTCCTTGTCCTGAAGCACGTCACGGACGACGAGCTTCTCCTTGCTGCCGAGGCCCAGGTCCTTGGCGGTGCCGGCCTTGCCCGCGTTCGCCTCGCGCAGCAGCTCGGCGCGCTTGGCGGGGGAGAGTTTCACGGGCAGGGCGCCGGGGTCGGCGCCGCGCGCCGCGTTCGCGGTGACCTGGGACGCGGCCGCGCTCAGGTCACCGCCTCGGTCGGCGGACGCGGGGGCCGACTGGAAGGCGACGGCCAGGAGAGCGGTGACGGCTCCGACGGCGGCTGCTGCCGTGGCGCGGCGTCTGTGGGAGGTGGGAGTCGATCTCAACGCTGAACTCCTTCTGCATGGCCGCGGGTTGCGCGGCCAGTGGGGTACGGGCGGCGGGTGGCCGTCCGGGCAGAACGCAGTGCGAGCGGTGCGGGTGGAGTGCGTGACACGGCCGGGTGCCCCGTTGCTGTGGGGCAGTTGTGCGGCGGTCGAGGGGAAGAGTGGCAGCAGGAAGCGTTGCCTGTCAGGAGCGCGTCAGGAGGTTGGCCGGAAATGGTTCGCTGTGCGGGTGGGCGCGTTCGTTATGCGGAGGCGGTGGGGGGCGGTGATTTGCGATCCGGATGCTCTCGGGCGCGGGCCTTTTCAGCTGCGCGGACACGTCTGCCTGCCGCTCCGGCGCGTGCGGCTGCGGGTCGGGTGTGGCTGGTCGCGCAGTTCCCCGCGCCCCTGTCGGGGCTCGGGCCCTTCGCGATCGCGGCGGACTTCGGTGCGTGGGGCATCGCAGGCGCTGTCCTCGGGCATGGCCGGATTCGACCGCGTGAGTGGCTTCATGAGGTTGCAACACGCCCTCCACCTACGGCAGTTGACGTACTCCTACCGTCTCTTCCATGACGGTCACGCCGGACGCCCCCACTCAGGAACGCGACACACCCTTCGACACGCACTACCGCTTCCCCGCCGACCTGGACCGCGCCCACCTCGGTGCGCGCGGCACGGTCGCCGTGATCGGCGGCGGCGTCAGCGGCCTCGCGTGTGCCTACGAACTGACGCGGCGCGGCCTGGACGTGACCGTGTACGAGCGTGCCGACCGGCCCGGCGGCCGGGTCCGCACCCACCGCTTCTGGGACGGCACCCACGGCGAACTCGGCGCGATGCGGCTGCCCGCCAACCACCACACCACCCTCCACTACGTACGTGAGTTCGCCCTGCCCACGCGGCCGTTCGTGAACGCCTCGCCCGACACGCTGCTGCACCTGCGCGGCACCCGCCTGCGCGCCAGCGACGCCGACCGGGCCCCGGCCCTCTACGGACTTCAGGGAGCGGAGGACCGCGACCCGCGCGTCCTGCTCGACTCCCTTCTGCACGACATCTGGGACACCCTCACGCCCGAGCAGCACCGGGCCGTGCTCCGCGGGGACGTGGACGGCGACCCCGTCCTGGAGGAGCTGATGGCGCGCTCGCTGTGGCAGCACGCGCGGCAGCGGCTCACCCCGGCGGCCTGGGAACTCGTCGGCCAGGCCAGCGGACTCGCCCAGTACGAGCACGCCTGCCTGCTGGAGGTCCTGGTCGACTACTTCGGCCTGTTCCACGTCGCACAGCTCGAACTCGTCGGCGGCACGGACCAGTTGGTGTCCGCGTTCGTGCGGCGGCTGCCGCCGGGCACACTGCGGCTCGGCACCACCGTGGACCGGGTCCGCACCGAGCGGGACGGCGTACGGATCCTGGGACAGCGGTTCGGCGAACGGTTCGAGAAGCCGTACGACTGGGTGGTGTGCGCACTGCCCGCGCCCGCCCTGGACCGGGTCCGCTTCGAGCCCGCGCTGCCCGCCGCCCAGCAGGCCGCCATCCGCGGCATCCACTACGCCTCCAGCAGCAAGACCCTCGTCCACGTGGAGCGGCGGCTGTGGGAGCAGCGCGACGGCGTCTTCGGCGGCGGCAGCTTCACCGACCTTCCGGTGCAGCAGGTCTGGTACCCGTCCGACAACGCCGACGCCCGCGATCCGGACCGCTCGGCCGCGCCCGCCGTGCTCACCGGCGCCTACCAGTGGGAGTCCAGCGCCCGCCGGTTCGCCCTGCTGCCGGAGGCCGAACGCACCGCCCGGGTCCTGCAGTCCCTGGAGGAACTGCACCCCGGGATCAGCGACACCGTCGACGACGTCGTCCACTGGAGCTGGGACGCCCAGCTCGGCGGCGGCGCGTTCGCCTATCTCGCGCCGGGCCAGCACGGCCGCTACCTGGGAGCCCTCGGCGCCGCGCACCCGGCGCCCGCGCCCCGCGTCTTCTTCGCGGGCGAGCAGCTGTCGGTGGCGCACGCCTGGATCCAGGGCGCGCTGGAGTCGGCGCTGCACGCGGTGCGGGCCGTTCTCGAGCGGGCCGGTGCGCGGGTCGGCTGAGGCGGGAGCGGGAGCGGGAGCGGGCGTGGCCGGTGCGAGGGGAGCGGCCGCAGCGGCCGGCGTGGCCCGGTGGGCGCCGCCCGTCGTGGCGCTCGTCTGGGGCGCCAACTACACGGTGAACGCCTGGGGATTGAGGGAGTTCACGGTCGTCGGGTTCAACGCGGCCCGCTTCCTGCTCGCCGCGCCGCTGCTGCTCGCGGTGGCGCGGATCGCGGAGGGCGGGCTGCGGGTGCCCCGGGAACGGTGGCCGCGGCTGCTCCTGTCGTCCGCGGTCGGCATCGTCGGCTACCAGCTGGCGTTCTCGGCGGCGGTCCGGCTCACCGCCCCGGCCACCGCCGCGATCCTCGTCGCCCTCTCACCCTTCTTCGCCGCGGTGTTCGGACGGTGGGCGGGGGAGCGGTCGACCGTGCCCGCGGGACGCTTCCTGCGCGGCGGACTGCTCGCGTTCGCCGGGGTGACCCTCGTGGTCCTCGGCCGGGGCGGGGGCGGCGCCGCGTCCTGGCAGGGCGACGCCCTCGCGGTGACGGCGGCGGCGCTGTGGGGCTGGTATCCGGTGGTCACCCGGCCGTTGCTCACCGGGCACTCCGCACTGCGGATCACGGCCTGGACGTCCACGGTGGGCGCGGCCGTCCTGCTGCCGCTCGCCGCGCTCACGTCCTTCACCGTGCGCGGCACGGCCCCGGACGCCCTCTCGTGGTTCTCGCTCGCCTACTCGGTGCTGCTCGTCACCGTGGCCGGACTCGTCCTCTGGTACCGGGCCGTGCGGCGGGCGGGCTCGGCCGCGGTGATGCTCTGGATGTTCGCCGTGCCGCCGGCCGCCGCGCTCTTCGCCGCCGCGGTCGGCGCCGACTCCCTCACCTGGCCGCAAGCCGCCGGGACGGCCGTGATCCTGGCCGCCCTGGGCTACGTACACGCCCCCGCTCGCCCATCAACCCGTACGCACGAAAGGGCACTCCATGACCATCACCCTCGACCAGGCGGACACGATCGTGCGGGCCGGGCTCGCCTTCGCCCGTGACGAGAAGTTCGCGCCGCTGACCCTCGCCGTCCTCGACCCGGGCGGCACCCTCGTCGCGCTCGCCCGGCAGGACGGCTCGGGCCTGCTGCGCCCCGACGTCGCGGTCGCCAAGGCCTGGGGCGTGCTCGGGCTCGGCATCGACAACCGGGAGATCGCCCGACGGGCCACGGCCGCCCCGGCGTTCTTCGCCTCCGTGACCGCGCTCGCCGGGGGCCGGATCCTGGACGTGCCCGGCGGCGTGTTCGTCCGGGACGCGGAGGGGCGGCTGCTCGGCGCGGTCGGCGCCACGGGCGACACGTCGCTCAACGACGAACGGGCCGCGGTCGCCGGGATCGAGGCGGCGGGACTGATCCCGGTGACGGGCGAGTGAGCGCGGTCGCGCCGTCCGGTCAGTCCCGGGGATCCACCCACAACGCCTCGCCCACGGCGCACAGTTCACCGTGCGCGTCGGCGACGGCCATCCCGTAACGGTGCTTGCGCCCGGACTCCTCGCGCACCCACGCGTACGTGATGTGGGGTGCCCCGGCCCGCACGGGGCGCGGCGACGACGCCGTGAGCGAAGCGGTCATGGCACCGGCCCGCTGCGAACCGAGCAACCGGCCCGCCCAGTTCCCCGGGCAGTCCAGGGCGCCCCACACGATGTGCGGCGGCAGGGTCCCGTCCGGGTCCGCGTGCACCGGGTCGGGCGTCCAGTCGCAGGCCACGACGTCCGCCCGGCCGGGGACCCGCCCGCAGTGCGTCCGCAGCCCCGTGCGCGAGGTCCGGCCCATCCCGCACCCGAAACAGTCGTGCCCCTCGTCGTGCCGCCACACGCCCCGGAGCTCCTCGGCGGCGCGGGCCGCCTCCGCGAGCGTGGGCGGCGCGGGCGGCGCGGGCGGCGCGGGCGGCGCGGCGTCGTCGAGACCGGGCGCCGGTGCCGCCACGGCGAGGACGCGCCCGTCGCCGCCCCGCAACTCGACGCCGCCGTCCGGCAGTCCGGCCCGGACCAGCTCCGTCTCCACGGGCACGGGCCCGCGGAAGTCGACGCGTACGGTCTTGGCGTCCAACGCCTCGGCGAGCCGCCCGGCGACGTATCCACCGAAGGCGATGCCCTCATAGCCCTGGTACAGGGCGGGGACGATCATCTGCTCCATCCCGTCATGGGATCACATGAGCGCCCCGGGAGGTGGCGAGCTGGGCTTCACGAACGCGGAGACGGACTCGACGCCGAAGCCACCAGACTCTCCCGCCAGGCCCGGTGCAACCCCGCGAACACCCCGCTGCCCCCGATGAGTTCACCCGGCGTCCCGTCCTCCACGACGCGCCCGTACTCCATCACCAGGACCCGGTCCGCGATCTCCACCGTGGAGAGCCGGTGCGCGATCACCACGGCGGTCCGCCCGCGCAGCACCGTCCGCATCGCCCGCTGCACCGCCCGCTCCCCGGGAATGTCCAGCGAACTCGTCGCCTCGTCGAGGATCAGCACCGCCGGGTCGGCGAGCAGCGCCCGCGCGAACGCGACCAACTGCCGCTGCCCCGCCGAGATCCGCCCGCCCCGCTTGCGCACATCGGTGTCGTACCCGTCGGGCAGCGCGGAGATGAAGTCGTGCGCCCCGATCGCCTTCGCGGCCCGCTCGATCTCCTCCCGGCTCGCCTCCGGCCGCCCGATCGCGATGTTCTCGGCGACGGTCCCGGAGAACAGGAACGCCTCCTGCGTCACCATGACCACCCCGCGCCGCAGCTCGGCGTTGGACAGCTCCCGCACGTCGACGCCGTCGAGCAGCACCCGCCCGTGCGACGGGTCGTAGAAGCGCGAAAGGAGCTTCGCCAGCGTCGACTTGCCCGCGCCCGTCGACCCGACGACCGCCACCGTCTGCCCGGCGGGCAGCGTCAGGTCGAAGCGCGGCAGCACCTCGCCGCCGGTCCGGTAGCCGAACGACACGTCGTCGAAGACGACCTCGCGGCCCGGCTGCCCGTCCGCCGCCGCGGGCAGCTCGCGCGGCGCGACCGGCTCCGGCACGGACGGCGTCTGCGCGAGCAGCCCCGCGATCTTCTTCAGGGACGCGGCGGCACTCTCGTACGAGTTGAGGAACATCGCGAGCCGGTCGATGGGGTCGTACAGACGGCGGATGAACAGCACCGCCGCGGCCAGGACACCGAGTTCGAGCGTGCCGCCGGCCACCCGGTACGCGCCCCACAGCACCATTCCCGCCACCGCCACGTTGGCGATGAGCCGCGATCCGACGACGTAGCGGGCCATCTCCAGCATCGCGGTGCCGTTGGACCGCTCGTGCCGCCGGTTGAGCCGGGCGAAGTGCGTGTCGTTGGCGGCTTCGCGGCGGAACGCCCGCACCGGCCGGATCCCGTTCATCGTCTCCACGAACTTGACGATGACCGCGGCGATCGCCGACGAGCGTTCCCCGTACGCCCGCGCGGCCCGCCGCCGGTAGGTGCGGATCAGCACGTACAGCGGCACGAACGACGCCGCGGCCACCGCCCCGATCCCGAGGTCGAGCCAGAGCAGCATCGCGGTGATGTAGAGGGAGGCGAGGATGACGTTGACGAGCTCCTGCAGGCCTTCGCTCAGCAGCTCGCGCAGCGACTCCACGTCCGTCGTCGCCCGCGAGATGACCCGCCCCGACGTGTACCGGTCGTGGAAGTCGACGCTGAGCGCCTGCGCGTGCCGGAAGATGCGGCCGCGCAGATCGAGCAGCACGTTCTGACTGACACGGGCCGACAACCGCACGTACAGGTACTGGAAGAGGGCCGACGCGACGGCGGTCAGCAGGAAGCCGACACCGACCGCGACCAGTGGCCCGTAGGAGTGGTCGCGGAACGCCGGCACCGCGCTGTCGATCGCGTACGCGACGATCAGCGGGCCGGACTGCACGGCGCCCTGCTGGAGCAGCAGGGCGAGCACCGTCAGCAGTGCCGTACGCCGATGGGGCGCGAGGAGCGAGCGCAGCAGGGAGCCCGTCGCGCCCTGCGGCGTCGGCAGGTCGTCCTGGTCGAACGGGTCGCCGGGGGCGCCGGGGGAGGGGAGTCGCGGCTCCTCACCCGCTTCGGGTTCCTCGCCGGCCCGTGCCTTCGGAGTGTTCGCCGTCGTCGTCATGCGTGCGCAGCCTCCTCCGCCTCGGCGGCCTCGTCGTCCCCCGACATCAGATACCGGTACTCGGCGCTGGTCCGCAGCAGCTCCTGATGCGTGCCGACCGCCGTGATCCGCCCTTCCGAGAGCAGCGCCACCCGGTCCGCGAGCAGCACCGTGGACGGCCGGTGCGCGACCACCAGGGCCGTACTGTCCGCGAGGACGCGCCGCAGCGCCGCCTCCACCGCGGCCTCCGTGTGCACGTCGAGCGCGGACAACGGGTCGTCCAGCACGAGGAACCGGGGCTCACCCACGACGGTACGGGCCAGCGCGAGCCGTTGTCGCTGTCCGCCCGACAGGCTCAGCCCCTGCTCGCCGACCTCCGTGTCGGCGCCGTCCGGCAGCCGCTCCACGAAGTCGGCCTGCGCGACCCCGAGCGCCCGCTGCACCGCGTCGTCCCCGGCCTCGGGGGCGCCCATCCGCACGTTCTCCGCGACGGACGCGGAGAACAGGGTCGGCTCCTCGAACGCCATCGACACCAGCGTGCGCAGTTCCTCGCGCGGCATCGCGGTGATGTCCCGCCCGTCGAGCGTGATGCGCCCGGCCGTCACGTCGTACAGGCGCGGCACGAGCGCGGTCAGCGTCGTCTTGCCGCAGCCGGTCGCGCCGACCAGCGCCATCGTCTCGCCGGACCGTATGTGCAGGTCTATGCGGCTCAGGGTCGGCACGGAGTCGGGGGCGGCGTCCGGGTAGCGGAACACGACGCCCTCGAACCGCAGCCCGCTCCCGCCGTGTTCGCCCGCCGTCGGCCGGACCCGCGGATCCTCCTGGGCCTCGTCCATCACCTCGAAGTACCTGCGGGTGGCCGTGGCCGCCTCCTGGCTCATCGCGAGCAGGAACCCGATGGACTCGATGGGCCAGCGCAGCGCCAGCGCCGTCGACAGGAACGCGACCAGCGTCCCCGCCGACAGATCGCCGTCCGCGACCTCCACGGTGCCGAGCACGAGCGCCGTGCCGAGCGCCAGCTCCGGAAGCAGCGTGATCACGCCGAGGATCCCGGCGAGCAGCCGCGCCTTGGTCAGCTCGGTGCCGCGCACGGTCCGCGACAGCTCACGGAACGCGCGGGCCTGACTGCGGTGCCGCCCGAACCCCTTGATGATCCGGATGCCGAGCACGGACTCCTCGACGACGGTGGTCAGGTCACCGACCTGGTCCTGTGCTCGCCGCGACGCCTCCGCGTACCCGTGCTCGAAGCGGTAGCAGACCGCCATCAGCGGCACGGCGGGCGCGAGCAGCACGAGCCCGAGGCCCCAGTCCTGCACGACGAGCACCGCGAGCCCCGCCACGATCGTGACGCTGTTGACGATGAGGAACGTCAGCGGGAACGCGAGGAACATCCGCACGACCATGAGATCGGTCGTGGCACGTGACAACAGCTGGCCCGAAGCCCACTTGTCGTGGAACGCGACCGGCATCCGCTGCAACTGCCCGTACAGATCGGCCCGCATCGCCGCCTCGACCCCGGCGAGCGGTCGCGCCACCAGCCATCGCCGCAGCCCGAACAGCAGCGCCTCCGCGACGCCGAGCGCGAGCAGCACCCCGGCCCCGAGCCACACACCGCCCGGGTCCTGGTCGGTCACCGGACCGTCGACGATCCACTTCAGCACGAGCGGGAACACCAGCGCGAGGCACGACGCGATCACCGCGACCGCGGCGGCACCCGCCCAGCGGGCCCGCACGGGCCGTACGTACGGCCACAGCCGTGCCAGGGTCCGGACGGCCGACTGCCGTACGGGCGCCGCTGATTGAGGTGGTCCGCCGCTCCGGTCAGGATCCGTGGTCGGTGCATCTGTAGTCGTCATCAGTGGTGAGACTACGGTTTGCCACTGACATCGCACACCGGGTTTCGGCCTCGATCGCGACGGTCACAGGCGGTGCACGGTGTGCAGGCTCCGTGCGTAGACGCCGGTGCCGTCCAACAGCGAGGCGCCGCCCAGATCCGCCATGGTGGGACCGTCACCCGTCTTACGGCTGGACAGGAAGCGCCGCGCCCCCGCCGCGTCCACGCCGAGGTGGATGCCGACGTGGTCGACCGTGGCCGAGACGGTGTCGTCGCCGGAGTCGGCGTTGAACAGCACCAGGTCGCCCGGTTGCAACAGCGCCGCGGCCGGTGGGGCGGTGCCGTCGGTGCGGTCGACATGGACGCCCGGCGCGTGTTCGGCCATGTCCCTCGACTTGCGGGGGAGCCGGGTGCCGGAGGCGTCCGCGCCCGCGGCCATCGGCACGCCCAGGTGATGGCCGTACACCATCCGCACGTAACCGGAGCAGTCGACGTTGCCGGTCTGCTTGCTGGACGGGCCCGTGTACGTGCCGTCGGGGAACGTCCACCCGACCGCGAGACCCGGAAAATCCTGCACAGCCGCTGTATGCCGTACTCCATGTGGTGGTCGGAGATGAACCGCCAGCGGCTGGTCATCGACTCATCTCCTTCGCAAAATACTGGGCCGCCTTGCGAAGGATTTCCTTCTCCAGCTCCAGCTCGCGGACCTGCTTCCGCAGCCGCTTCAGCTCCTCGCGCTCGGCAGGCCTCACCGCTTCACCGTCCCCGCCGCCCGCACTGCCCCGGGCCCGCAGGACCCACTTGCGCAACGACTCGGTGTTGATCCCGAGCTCCTTGGCCACCGAGTTGACCGACCGGCCACTGGACTCGACCAGCCCGACCGCGTCCCGCTTGAACTCTTCCGAATACCGGGTGACAGCCACCTGGACACCTCCTCGTCGGATCCCACGATCCGACCTTCAAGAGATGTCCACATTTCAGGGCAAACCCCATACGGGAACTCCACCACCGGTGTCAGCACCTCCTCGGGGGACTCCGTCACCGTCGGCTAGTCACCGCGCGCCGCTCCGAGTCGTACCGGCCCATCAACCGATCGGTTGATGGGCCTTCGAGCGTGATGGGCGATGCCCGGCCCCCGCCCCGGCCGGGAGTCTTGAAGCATGACGACAGGGACCAGTACCACCGCCACGGCACCGCTCATCGAGGTGAGCGGGCTGCGCAAGGCCTACGACGGCCGGGCCGTCGTCGACGGGGTGTCGTTCTCCGTCGACGAAGGGGAGATCTTCGGGATCCTCGGGCCCAACGGGGCCGGCAAGACCACCACCGTCGAGTGCGTGGAAGGTCTGCGGACGCCTGATGAGGGGCGGATCAGGGTCGCCGGGCTCGACCCGGTGCGGGATCACGCCGCCGTCACCGGGATCCTCGGCGCCCAGCTCCAGGAGAGCGAGATCCAGCCGAAGCTCACGGTCAAGGAGGCCCTGGAGCTGTACGCGGCGATCTACCCGGACCCCCTCGACTGGCGGCCGCTCGCCGAGCGGCTGCGGCTCACCGAGAAGCTCGGCACCCGGTTCGGCAAGCTCAGCGGCGGCCAGAAGCAGCGGCTGTTCATCGCCCTCGCCCTCGTCGGCAACCCGCGCGTCGTCGTCCTCGACGAGCTGACCACCGGCCTCGACCCGCGCGCCCGCCGCGACACCTGGGAGCTCATCGAGGACGTACGGGACAGCGGTGTCACCGTCCTGCTCGTCACCCACTTCATGGAGGAGGCGCAGCGGCTCTGCGACCGCATCGCCGTCATCGACAAGGGCCGGGTCGCCGCGCTCGACACCCCGGCCGGGCTGATCCGGCAGGCCGCGGGCGCCACCGTCATCTCCTTCACACCCTCCGCGCCGCTGGACGAGCGGGACCTCGCCGCCCTGCCAGGGCTCGCCTCCACCGACCACCGCGACGGCCGGATCACCCTCACCGGCAGCGACGAGACGGTCAACGCCGTCATCACGCTGCTCGCCCGGCACCACATCACCGCCCACCAACTGCGTGTCTCCGACGCGACGTTGGACGACGCGTTCCTCGACCTGACGGGAGTCGGCCAGTCATGAGCACCGCCGTTGCCGCAAGCACCCCCAACAAGGCAGTTCTGAAGGCCGAGTTCACGCTCTTCCGCCGCGAGGCCGGCAGCCTGATCGGGATCCTGCTCTTCCCGGTCGCCCTGCTGGTGATCCTCGGGTCCATCCCGTCGTTCCGGGAGGCCGACGCCGGGCTCGGCGGCATCCGCCTGGTCGACGCGTACGTCCCCGTCACCGTGCTCCTCGCCATGATCGCGGGCGGCGTCCAGTCGATGCCGCCGATCATCACCGGCTACCGCGAGCGCGGCGTCCTGCGCCGCATGTCGACGACTCCGGTACGCCCGTCCGCGCTGCTCAGCGCGCAGATGGGCATCCACGGCGGCGCGATCCTGCTGTCCGTCGCCGTGTGCCTGGCCGTCGGCCGCCTCGCCTTCGACGTGGCCCTGCCCCGGCAGCTCGCCGGATACCTGCTCGCCCTGGCCCTGTCCGTCGTCGTCGCCCTGTCGCTGGGCGCGCTGATCGCCTCCCGGGCCCGTACGACGAAGATCTCCAACGCGATCGGCACCGTCGTCTTCTTCCCCGCGATGTTCTGCGCGGGGATGTGGCTGCCGGTGCAGGCGATGCCGGACGCACTGGCGCACATCGTCGAACTGACCCCGTTCGGCGCCTCCGCCCAAGCCATGAGCCAGGCCATGGCGGGGGACTGGCCCTCCTGGTCGCACCTGCTGGTGCTCGCCGTGTGGGCCGTGGGCCTGTCGGGTGCCGCGGCGCGCTGGTTCCGCTGGGAGTGAGCATGACCGTGACCGGGGCAGGCAGTGCCGGGCAGACTGAAGGCATGATCCACGGACCCGCACGCGAGCGCTCGGCGGCCGCGACCGAACTCGCCGACGCCGTCGCCACCGCCGAGGACCCCTGGCGCGTCGTCCACCGCTACGGCGCGTTCGTGCTGCTCGCCGTCGGTGTCGTGCTGGTCGCCGCCACGTCCGACGTGATCGGCATGAGCCACACGCAGTGGTACGTCGTCGCGAGCCTGTCCGCCCTCGCGTGCGTGCTCCAGCTGTGGTGGCTCCGGGCGGAGCCGACCCCGATGCGCCCCTCCGCCGCCAGCGCGCTCGTCTACTGGGCGCGCTGGGCGATCGGCTTCGTCGTCGCGCTGATCAACCCGTTCTTCGCGTTCTTCGCCGCCGCCGGCTACTACGACGCCGACCGGATGCTGCCGCGCTGGCAGCAGCGGCCCGGCATCCTCGCCTCGGTGATCATCGTGGCGGGTGCCCAGGCCGGCGGACTCTGGCCGGACAGCGCGCTCGGCTGGGCCGTCTTCGGCGCGCTCGTCGTCGCCAACATGGCGTTCGTCGTCATCACCGGGCACCTCCAGGAGAAGGAGCAGGAGCGGGCCCGGCTCCAGGTCCGCACGATCCAGGAACTCGCGGAGACCAACGAGGCCCTCCGGGTCGCCATGGACGAGAACGCCGCCCTGCACGCCCAACTCCTCGTCCAGGCGAGGGAAGCGGGCGTCGCCGACGAACGCCGCCGCCTCGCCGCCGAGATCCACGACACCATCGCGCAGGGCCTGACCGGGATCATCGCCCAGCTCCAGGTCGTCAAGAACGCCCCCACCCTGGAGACCGCCCGCGAACACCTCGACCGGGCCGACGCCCTCGCCCGGCACAGCCTCGGCGAGGCCCGCCGCTCCGTGCACAACCTCATCCCCGCGGCCCTGGCCGACGCCACGCTCGCGGAGGCGCTGAAGAAGACGGTGACGGAGTGGTCCGGGCGCACCGGCGTCCGCGCGGACTTCACCCTGACCGGCACCGCCCAGCCGCTGCACGACGAGATCGAGGCGACGCTGCTGCGCATCACGGAGGAGGCCCTCTCGAACGCCGCCCGGCACGCCCACGCCACCCGCCTCGGCGTCACCCTCTCCTTCATGGCCGGCGAGGTCACCCTCGACGTCCGCGACGACGGCCGCGGCTTCGACCCCCTCGCGCTGCCCGCCCGCACCGGCACCGCCGGCTTCGGCCTCGACGGCATGCGGGCCCGCGCCGAGCGCCTCGCGGGCGACGTCACGATCGAATCCGAGCCGGGCGGCGGCACGGCGATCTCCGCTCGCGTACCTTTGGTGCCCCATGAGCACTGACCACACCATCAGCCTGCTGATCGTCGACGACCATCCCGTCGTGCGCGACGGACTCCGCGGCATGTTCGAGTCCGCCGCGGGCTTCACGGTCCTCGGCGAGGCGGCCGACGGCGTGGAGGGCGTCACCCGCGTCGCCGAACTCGACCCGGACGTCGTGCTGATGGACCTGCGGATGCCGGGCGGCGGAGGGGTCGACGCCATCAAGGAGCTCACCCGGCGCGGCGCCCGCGCCCGCGTCCTGGTCCTCACCACGTACGACACGGACTCCGACACGCTCCCCGCGATCGAGGCCGGCGCGACGGGCTACCTCCTCAAGGACGCCCCGCGCGAGGAACTGTTCGCGGCGGTCCGGGCGGCGGCCGATGGCCGCACCGTGCTCTCCCCGGCGGTCGCCTCCCGCCTGGTCACGGCGGTCCGCACGCCCGCCGCGCCCGCCGACGAGACGCTCTCCGCCCGCGAGCGCGAGGTCCTCGTCCTCGTCGCCCGGGGCACCTCGAACAAGGAGATCGCGCGCGAGCTGTTCATCAGCGAGGCCACGGTCAAGACCCATCTCACGCACATCTACGGCAAGTTGGGCGTCAAGGACCGCGCGGCGGCGGTCGCGGTGGCGTACGACCGGAAGATCCTCGGCTAGGTCGCCTCCGGGCCCGCGGCCTCAGGCGATCTGCTCGGGCGTCACGCTCACCCACCCCCGGTCGGCCGTGACCTCCTGCCCCAGCTCCTTCTGCCGCGCCACCGCGTCCGCCTTCATCGCCTCCAGCTCCGCCCGGTGGCCGTCCCCGCGATCGACCCACAACCGCACACCCCCGCGCGCGACATCGACCGACCGGAACAGCATCGGCCCGTCGCTGCGGGGCGTGTCCCCGGCGGCGAGCACCGGCCCGCGCCAGGCGTCGATGTACGTACGGACGGCGGCGGGCTTGCCCTCGTACCAGGTCAGCGGCGCGCACAGGGTAGGCGTCAACTCCCGCTCGGCCAGCGCCTCCTGGTCGAAGGTCCCGGCCGCGATCTCCCGGCGCGACGTCGTCACGGCGCCGGTCGCGCGGTCCTTCAGCAGGGCCGAGACCCCGATGACGTTCTCCGCCCGCACGCCGTACCCGTACCGCGGATCAGACAGCACCATCCGTACGAGATCCTCGCTCGCGGCGCTCACCACGTACACCTCGATGCCGTGCGCGCGCAGCATGCGGTACAGCTCCCGCATCCCCCTCGACACGCGCGGGGGCCGTGCGCCGCCCGGCAGTTCACCCTCGTACGCCATCAACTCGTCGACGTACGACTTGAGTTCGCGCAGCGTGAAGCCGGAGAAGACCTGCACGGCCCACGGATAGCCGATCTGGTCGTCGATCGCGCACAGCCGGTCGTAGTACGCGGTGAGGGTCTCCCTGCGGCCCGCCGTGTCGGCGAAGGGGACGACCTCGAGGGACGCGGCCACCGTGTCCCGCGTCAGCACGCCCCTCATCTCCAGGAAGGGCAGCAGCGACTCCTCCAGGTCACCCCGGTACGTGGTGTTGTCGGCGTCGAACGTCGCGTACGCGCCCTGGTCCTCGTGTGCCGCGACGACCCGGGCGAGGGCCATGGCCTGCGCCCGCGGCCAGTGCTCCAGCTCGGCGGCGATCTTGTCTACGGGGGTCACGGCGGGCCAGGGTAATCGACCCTGCGGGGGAGGCGCCCGCGCCGCATACTTGAACCATGAGCCCCGGCTCGCGCGAATTCGTGCGCGCCAACCCCAGGCCCGGCGGCCCGGTCGTCTCGGCGGTCGGCTACCGCACCCAGGGCCTGCGCCCCGCGCTCCACCGCGGCCTGCCCTCCCCGTACCTCACGGTGATCTTCTCCCTCGACGGCCCCATCGCCACCGGCGCCACCCCGGAACAGGCCACCGGCGCGGACGCGGACCGCACCGACATCGTCCTGGGCGGCCTGCACCAGAGCCCGGCGTACATCAGGCAGCCCGAGCACGAGAGCGGCATCCAGCTCGCCGTGCACCCGCTCGCGTCCCGCGCGGTCCTCGGCGTCCCGGCCGCCGAGCTCACCGGGCGACTCGTCACGCCGGGAGCGGACGTCCTGGGCGGCGGTGCGGACCGGGTCCGTTCCCGCATCGAGGAGTCGGCCGACTGGAACGACCGCTTCACGCACCTCTCCGGCTACCTGATGCGCGACGTCGGCACCGACCCGTTCGCGGGCGTGCGCCCCGAGGTCCTGGAGGCATGGACCTGGCTCGCCCGGCACCGCGGCGCCGGCACCCTGCGCGGCCTGGCCCGGCACGTCGCCCTCAGCGAGCGCCGCCTCACGGCCCTCTTCCGCGCCGAGACGGGCCTGAGCCCCAAGCAGGCCGCCCGCCTCATGCGCTTCCAGCACGCGAAGGCGGCGGTCGTACGCTCCGTCGCCACGGGCGCCCCGCGCGACCTGTCCCGGATCGCGGCCGAGCACGGCTACTGCGACCACTCCCACCTGGTGCGCGACTTCCGGCAGTACACCGGCCTGAGCCCGACCGGCTGGCTCGCCGAAGAGTGCCGGAACATCCAAGCCGGGGGACACGTCAACGGCGAAGACTCGAACCCATGAACACGACAGAGAACACTCGGCAACGGGAGCCCATGGTCTGGCCCAGCCTCCAGGCCACCGACGCCCCCGCCCTGATCGACTTCCTCGTCGACACCGTCGGCTTCCTGCGCACGGCGGTCTACGAGGACGGCGGCCTCGTCGCCCACGCCCAGCTCGACTGGCCCGAGGGTGGCGGCATCATGCTCGGCTCGCACAAACCCGACGCCGACCCGGGCACGTGGTGCCAGACCCCCGGCACGTTCGGCGCCTACGTCGTCACGGACCGGGTCGACGAGCTGTACGCGCGCCTCGTCGACGCCGGCGTGAAGATCCTCCGCGAGATCGAGGACCAGCCGTACGGCAGCCGCGAGTTCACCGCCGCGGACCCGGAGGGCAACAAATGGTCCTTCGGCACGTACCGGGGCGAGCCGCGGCCCTGAAGCGTCACCCGGGCCAGGAAGTCGCGGACCGCGTCCGAGGAGCCGCCCCAGTCCGCCCAGTGGCCGCCGTGCACCCGCTCCTCGGACCCGTACAGGTCCTCGGGGCGCGAGCGCAGCCCCCAGCGTGCACATCGGGTCGGGCCCCGCCGCTCACCCTCGCTATCCCCTCACCCGCAGCAGCAGCACGCTCCGCGCCCCCACCGTGATCACGCCGCCCGCCGGATGCACCGTCCCCGGCGCGGCGCCCTGTTCCTCCGCCCCGGTGTCCACCACGACCTCGTACTCCCGCGCCCAGGGCTCGCCCGGCAGCACGAAGCTCTCCCCGCGGTCGCCCGCGTGCAGCACCGCGAGGAAGCTGTCGTCCTCGACGGTCTCGCCGCGCGCGTCCCGGCCCGGGATGTCGCGCCCCGAGAGGTACATGCCGAGCGTCGCCGCGGGCGCGTACCAGTCCCGCTCCGTCATCTCCGTGCCGCGCGACGTGAACCAGGCCAGGTCCCGGAGCCCGTCCGCCGAGTGCGCGCGGCCCGAGAAGAAGGCGCGGCGGCGCAGCACCGGGTGTGCGTGCCGCAGCGCGATCAGGCGCGAGGTGAGGTCGAACAGCGAGCGCCAGCCGGGCTCGTCGAGCAGCCCCCAGTCCACCCAGCTGATCTCGTTGTCCTGGCAGTACGCGTTGTTGTTGCCGCGCTGGGTGCGCCCGAACTCGTCGCCCGCGACCAGCATCGGCACGCCCGTCGACAGCAGCAGGGTCGTCAGCAGGTTCTTCAACTGCCGCCTGCGCAGGGCGAGTACGGAGGAATCCGTCGACTCGCCCTCGACACCGCAGTTCCAGGAGCGGTTGTCGTTCGAGCCGTCCCGGTTGCCCTCCCCGTTCGCCTCGTTGTGCTTGCGCTCGTAACTGACCATGTCGCGCAGCGTGAAGCCGTCGTGCGCGGTGATGAAGTTGACCGACGCGTACGGCCTGCGCCCGCCCCACGCGTACAGGTCGCTCGACCCCGAGAGGCGGTAGCCGAGATCCCGTACGTCCGGGAGCGCGCCGCGCCAGAAGTCCCGTACGGCGTTGCGGTACCGGTCGTTCCACTCCGTCCACAGGGGCGGGAAGGCGCCCACCTGGTAGCCGCCGGACCCGACGTCCCACGGCTCCGCGATCAGCTTCACCCTGCGCAGGACCGGGTCCTGCGCGATGACCGCGAGGAACGGCGACAGCATGTCGACGTCGTGCATCGAGCGCGCGAGCGCCGCCGCCAGGTCGAAGCGGAAGCCGTCCACCCCCATCTCCGTCACCCAGTACCGCAGCGAGTCGGTGATGAGCCGCAGCACGTGCGGCTGCACCACGTGCAGCGTGTTGCCGCAGCCCGTGTAGTCCGCGTACCGCCGCGCGTCGCCCTGGAGGCGGTAGTAGCCGCGGTTGTCGATCCCCTTCAGCGACAGCATCGGGCCCAACTCGCCGGCCTCCGCCGTGTGGTTGTAGACGACGTCGAGGATGACCTCGATGCCCGCGTCGTGCAGCGCGCGCACCATCCGCTTGAACTCGCCGACCTGCCGCCCGCCCGTGCCGGAGGCCGCGTACGCCGCGTGCGGGGCGAAGTAGCCGATGGAGTTGTAGCCCCAGTAGTTCTTCAGTCCGCGCCGCAGCAGGTGGTCCTCGTGGGCGAACTGGTGCACCGGAAGGAGTTCGACCGCCGTCACCCCGAGCCGCACGAGGTGCTCGATCGCCGCCGGATGCGCCAGGCCCGCGTACGTCCCCCTCAACTTCGCCGGAATCCCCGGGTGTTGAGCCGTGAAGCCGCGCACGTGCAGCTCGTAGATCACCGAGTCCGCCCACGGCGTCTTCGGCCGCCGGTCGTCCGCCCACTCGTCGTCGGGCACGTCGTCGTGCACCACCACACCCTTGGGGACGTACGGCGCCGAGTCCCGGTCGTCGCGCACGGTGTCCGCGACGTGCTGCTCGGGCCAGTCCCGTACGTGGCCGTAGACCTCCGGCGGCAGCCGGAACTCCCCGTCCACCGCGCGCGCGTACGGATCGAGGAGCAGCTTCGCCGGGTTCCAGCGGGCGCCCGTCCACGGGTCCCAGCGGCCGTGCACCCGGAAGCCGTACCGCTGCCCCGGGCGCACTCCGGGCACGAATCCGTGCCAGATCTCGTGCGTCAACTCGGCGAGCGGCGAACGGCGTTCACGGCCCTCCTCGTCGAACAGGCACAGGTCGACGGATTCGGCGCCGCCCGCCCACAGCGCGAAGTTGGTGCCCGCGACCCCGTCGGGGCCGACCCGGAAGCGGGCGCCGAGCGGCATCGGCGCCCCCGGCCACACCGGTTCCACCGGGGGCGTGCGCTCCCGGTCCGGGCCACGCCTGACCAGCGCGGACGGCACCGGCCGTCCCTGGCCCGCCCTGCCGCCCGGCCCGCCTGTCTCCGTGCCGGACTGCACGGCCTCCTGCTCGGGTGCGCTCGACACCTGTCAGCCTCCCGCGGCTCCACGACTGATGAACGCGAGAAGGGCGCACGGCGTCCCGGCCGCGCTCCCCTCTGGCCTTCCCCACTGTTCTGCCCAGAGCTTGGGTCGCACTCACGTTTCCCCAGCGGGGTGCCCGTCGTTGGCCTGGCGTGAGAACAGCTGTGAGGCGCGCGCGGCGCGCAGGGGCGACACTGGCCGCCGTACTGACATGGGCAGGACTGGTCGGCGCGCTCGCCGGCTGCGACGCGACCGAGTCGCTCGGCAAGCCGCGGTCGCCCGAGGACATGATCCGGGTGACACCGGACGACGCGAGCAAGGACGTGACGGCCGACGGCAGACTCCGGGTCGAGGTCCCCGAGGGCCGGCTGGAGTCCGTCAAGGTCGTACGGATCCAGGACGCGCAGGAGGAGGCCGTGCCGGGCCGCCTGGCCGACGACGGCACGCGGTGGCAGCCCACCGGCGCGGGCGCCGACCGTCTCGCGCTCGCCGCGCAGTACACGGTCGACGCGGTCGCGGTCGACGACGACGGCCGCCGCATGGCCCGCCACACGACCTTCAGCACCGCCGTCCCCGACGAGCGCTTCATCGGCTACGTGACGCCCGAGAACCGCGCCACGGTCGGCACCGGCATGATCGTGAAGGTGGCGTTCAACCGGGAGATCGAGAACCGGGCCGCGGTCGAGCGCGCCGTCCGCGTCACGGCGAACCCGCCGGTCGAGGTCGCCCCGCACTGGTTCGGCAAGGAGCGCCTCGACCTCCGGCCCAAGAAGTACTGGAAGCCCGGCACCAAGGTCACCGTCGACCTGAAGCTGCGTGACGTGGAGGGCACGCCCGGCGTCTACGGCCAGCAGTACAAGACGTTCACCTTCACCGTCGGCCGCAGCCAGGTCTCCACCGTCGACGCGGCCGCGCACACCATGGAGGTCGTCCGGGACGGCGAGCTGGTGGACACCCTGCCGATCACGGCGGGGGCGCCGCGTTCGACCACGTACAACGGGAAGATGGTGGTGACCGAGATGCACGAGGTCACCCGCATGAACAGCCGCACCGTCGGCTTCGGCGGCGAGTACGACATCCCGGACGTGCCGCACGCCATGCGGCTCACCGACTCCGGCACCTTCCTGCACGGCAGTTACTGGTCGGGCGGCGCCTTCGGCTCCACGAACGTGAGCCACGGCTGCGTCGGCCTGCGTGACGTCAAGGGCGGCAGCTCGCAGACCCCCGCCGGATGGTTCTTCGACCGCACCCTCATCGGGGACGTCGTCGAGGTGAAGAACAGCGCTGACAAGAAAGTGGCTCCTGACAACGGCCTCGGCGGCTGGAACATGGACTGGGAGGCCTGGAAGGCCGGGGGCGCGGCACGTTCTTAGCCGAAAAGCGGCGGTGCCGGTGCCCCGACCGCAGTCGTTCGGCGGTCCGAAAGGGGGGTGGGGCACCGGCGGTTGGGACTAAACGGTGACATAGTTCGGGGCTCCGTTTTCCCAGGTCGTGTGGTTATCTTTCGCAGTGCGCGCGCGGACGCGCTGGGGTGCGGGCCCTGGACCGGGGCCCGGCGAGGGGAGACGAACATCTTGAACGGGCGACGGCCGATATCGGCTGCTCTGCTGGGCGCCGGACTGCTTCTGGTCACCGCGTGCGGTGGCGGGGGCGGTTCGGACACGGGGAGCGACGGCAAGGGGACATCCGACAAGGCGGGCGAGGACACGAAGGCGTCGGTCGCCGTCGTGACGGTGGCGCCCAAGGACGGCGCGGACGGCGTGGCCACCAGCGGCGCGCTCAAAGTCACGTCCGCCAAGGGCAAATTGACCGAGGTGAAGGTCGCCGACAACAAGGGCAAGGCGGTCGACGGCAGGATCACGGGCGCGGGCACCACCTGGACGCCCGACGCGCACCTCGCCGCCTCCACGAAGTACAAGGTCCACGCGGTGGCGAAGGACAAGGACGGTCGGGAGTCGGCCAAGGACACCAGCTTCACCACGCTGACCCCGAAGAACACCTTCATCGGTACGTTCACCCCGGAGGACGGTTCGAAGGTCGGCGTGGGCATGCCGTTCTCGGTCCGCTTCACGCGGGGCATCACGCACCCCGACGACGTCGAGAAGGCCATCTCCGTCAAGACGGAGCCCGCCGTCGACGTCGAGGGCCACTGGTTCGGCAACGACCGCCTCGACTTCCGGCCCGAGAAGTACTGGGCGGCCGGCACGAAGGTCACCGTCAAGCTCAACCTGGACGGCGTCGAGGGCCGCCCCGGCGTCTACGGCAAGCAGGTCCGCACGGTGAAGTTCACCGTCGGCCGCAGCCAGGTCTCCACGGTCGACGTGAAGACGAAGACGATGACGGTCAAGCGGGACGGCAAGACCATCAAGAAGATCCCGGTGACCACCGGCAAGCCCGGCTACGACACCTGGAACGGCCAGATGGTCATCAGCGAGCGCCTCAAGGTGACCCGCATGAACGGCGAGACGGTCGGCTACGGCGGCGAGTACGACATCAAGGACGTCCCGCACGCCCAGCGCCTCACCAACTCCGGCACGTTCATCCACGGCAACTACTGGGGCGGCGACGCCTTCGGCAACTACAACGCCAGCCACGGCTGCATCGGCCTGCGCGACGTGCGTGGCGGCTACGACGGCAAGGTCGCCGCGGCGTGGTTCTTCGACCGGTCGATGACCGGCGACGTGGTGATCGTGAAGAACTCCCACGACAAGACGGTGGCCCCGGACAACGGGTACAACGGGTGGAACATGTCCTGGGCGGACTGGAAGAAGTAGTCCCACGGCGGGGGACGACCACGTGACGAACCGCACCGGGCAGCCCGGGGTGAACGCCCGCTAACCTGCGGAGCATGACCGCAACTCTGGAAGTAGCCGAAGGCGTAGGCACGATCACCCTCGACCGCCCCCCGATGAACGCCCTGGACATCGCCACCCAGGACCGCATCAAGCAGCTCGCGGAAGAAGCCACGGCCCGCACCGACGTGCGGGCCGTGGTCGTGCGCGGCAGCGAGAAGGTCTTCGCGGCCGGCGCGGACATCAAGGAGATGCAGGCCATGGACCACGCGGCCATGGTCGTACGGTCCCGCGCGCTCCAGGACTCGTTCTCCGCGGTGGCCCGCATCCCGAAGCCGGTGGTCGCCGCGATCACCGGATACGCCCTGGGCGGCGGCTGCGAGCTGGCCCTGTGCGCCGACTACCGGATCGCCGCGGAGAACGCCAAGCTCGGCCAGCCGGAGATCCTGCTCGGTCTGATCCCCGGCGCGGGCGGCACCCAGCGCCTGGCCCGCCTGGTCGGCCCGTCCAAGGCGAAGGACCTCATCTTCACCGGCCGCCATGTGAAGGCGGACGAGGCCCTCACCATCGGCCTGGTCGACCGGGTCGTCCCGGCGGACGAGGTGTTCACCGCCGCGCACGCCTGGGCGGCGAAGCTCGCGCAGGGCCCGGCGATCGCGCTGCGCGCCGCGAAGGAGTCGATCGACGCGGGTCTGGAGACGGACCTGGAGACCGGCCTCGCCATCGAACGGAACTGGTTCGCGGGCCTGTTCGCGACCGAGGACCGGGAGACCGGTATGCGCAGCTTTGTGGAGGATGGTCCGGGCAAGGCGAAGTTCGCCTGACGGTCCGTCCGGAGGGTGCGTCAACTCCCTTACAGGCAAGTCGAGTTGATCACGTCCCCCATTGGAGCGCATTATCCGGGCCTTAAGGCAACCTTAAACAATCCCGGCCCGTGACGATCAATGACCGGTCGCGCGCGATGGGTCGTCGCAGGCCAGAGGGGCTTTCCTGAGCTCTTATCTGCCAGCGGCATATGCCGGAAGGGCCCTCCGGAATGAGGCGTTCCGGGGGGCTTATTCAGCCGGAACGGCCCCAAGAGCCCCGCCGTGCAGCCATCATGGAGGGCATGGCGGGGCTTGAGGGTGTCGAACAGCCGCGGAGGCACGGCGGTGCGACCGCGGCGCGCTGGTCTCCGGCGGTGGAGGACGAACACGCGCTGCGGGCGCTGGAGTTGTTCGGGAATCCGACCGAGGCGGAGGTACCGCTGCCGTCGCGCCCCGAGTCGGCCGCGACCGCCCGCCGGCTCGCCCAGGTCGTCGTCCTGCGTCACTGGGGCCTCTCCCCGAAGATGACCGAGGACGCCGTGCTGCTCGTCTCCGAGCTCGTCGGCAACGCCGTGCGGCACACGGGGGCCCGCATCTTCGGCCTGCGCATGCTGCGCCGCCGCGGCTGGATCCGGGTCGAGGTCCGCGACCCCTCGCGCGGCCTGCCCTGTCTGATGCCCGTGCACGAACTCGACATCTCCGGGCGCGGCCTCTTCCTCGTCGACAAGCTCTCCGACCGCTGGGGCGTGGATCTGCTGCCGCGCGGCAAGACGACCTGGTTCGAGATGCGGGTCGCCGACCGCTAGAGCCGGTCCCCGGCCTTTGTGCACACGCACGGAAGCCCCCGTTCTCGCCGTCGTGCGGCGCCGCGGGGGCTTCCGTGTGGTGCGCCGCGGACGTGGGGGTGTATTCCGCGGCGTCTGGAGACGACCTGGCCCGGGTCAATGGGGGTCGTGGCACCGATCATGGCAGACGGCACCAGGAACGGCCAAATGAATCATTGGTGACATGGGTCATGGGCCTAGTAAATGAAGGAGATGTGTAGGTGCCTTTCAGCAATCTTTAAGGCCCTCGGGTCGGTAGGCCGCTTTTCTCCCCGATCGTCCTTAAATGGTGCGGGTGACCCAGGCAGAACCGATCCGACGCCGCTCGGCCCTGCGCGCCGGCGCCGGACTCACCGCCGCCCTCGCCACCGGCTGCGCCGCCCCCGAGCCGGCCGCCACCACCGCCCCCGCCCCGAAGGCGCACAGGACGCCCGGCACCGCCCGGCCGGCCCGCGCCGCCCCCGCCCCGCGCCGCTTCCCCGGGCAGCCCGCCCAGATCGACCACGGCCCCCGCACCCGCGACCGCGTCGCCCTCACCTTCCACGGCCAGGGCGACCCGGCCATCGCGCGGGCGCTCCTCGAGGAGGCCGAGCGGGCCAGCGCCCACGTCACCGTCCTCGCCGTCGGCACCTGGCTCGACGCGCACCCGGACCTCGCCCGCCGCATCCTCGACGGCGGCCACGACCTGGGCAACCACACCCTCCACCACATCGACATCAACGCCCTGTCCGAGGCCGACGCCTACGCCGAGATCACCGGCTGCGCCACCCGCATCCGCCGCCTCACCGGCTCCGTCGGCACCTGGTTCCGGCCCTCCCGCACCCAGACCGCGACCCCGCTCGTCGCCCGCCTCGCGCAGCGCGCCGGATACCCGCACGTCCTCTCGTACGACGTCGACTCGCTCGACTTCACCTCGCCGGGCCCGGCGACGGTCGTCGACAACGTCGCCGCGGACCTGCGCCCCGGCTCGATCGTCAGCCTGCACTTCGGGTACGCGGACACGGTCGCCGCGCTGCCGCCCCTCCTCGACCACCTCGCCGGCCGCGGCCTGTCCGCGGTGACCTGCACGGAGCTGCTCTCGTGAATGTGACCCGCACCCCGAAAACCGGCCTCCTCCTGGCCGCCGCGCTGCTCGCCGCCCTGGCCGGCTGCGGCACCGAGTCCCCGACGGACCGCCCCGCCCAGGGCGCGATCAACCCGGTCAAGCCCGCCGTGCCGAAGCAGGCGGTGTCCGGGCTGCCCGGCATGCCGCCCGTCCTGAACCCGAAGGACGTCTACGCCGCCGACCGCCCGAACAAGCTCTCCCCGGTGGTCAAGGACTTCCCCTCCCGCGTCTACGTCCCCAACACCGAGTCGGACACGGTCACCGTCATCGACCCGAAGACGTTCGAGGTGACCGAGACGATCCCGGTCGGCCGCCAGCCCCAGCACGTCGTCCCGTCCTGGGACATGAAGACCCTGTGGGTCAACAACAACCGCGGCCACACGCTCACCCCCATCGACCCGAAGACGGGGAAGGCGGGCAAGCCGGTCGACGTGCACGACCCGTACAACCTCTACTTCACGCCCGACGGCAAGTACGCCGTCGTGATGGCCTCGCTCGACCGCCAGCTGGTCTTCCGCGACCCGCACACCATGAAGATCAAGCACACCGAGCCGGTCAGCTGCTACGGCGTCAACCACGCCGACTTCTCCCGCGACGGCCGCTACTTCATCGTCAGCTGCGAGTTCAGCGGTGAACTGCTGAAGGTCGACACGGCGAAGATGAAGGTCATCGGCCAGCAGAAGCTGCCCTTCGACGGGGCCATGCCGCAGGACGTGAAGGTCTCGCCCGACGGCAAGAAGTTCTACGTCGCCGACATGATGGCCGACGGCATGTGGGTCCTGGACGGCGACAAGTTCACCACCCCCAAGCTGCTCCCCACCGGCAAGGGCACGCACGGCCTCTACGTCAGCCGCGACTCCAGGGAGATGTACGTCTCCAACCGCGGCGAGGGCACGATCTCGGTCTTCGACTTCCCGCAGAACAAGCTCACGAAGAAGTGGAAGCTCCCGCAGGGCGGCAGCCCCGACATGGGCGGCGTCTCGGCGGACGGCAACACCCTGTGGCTGTCCGGCCGTTACGACTCCGAGGTCTACGCGATCGACACCCGCACCGGCGTCCAGGTGGCCCGCATCCCCGTCGGCAACGGCCCGCACGGCCTCGCGGTGTACCCGCAGCCGGGCCGCTACTCGCTCGGGCACACGGGGATCTTCCGGTAGGGCCGGTCACCCGCCGCCTCGGGCAGTCCGCCGCCTCGGGCGGCAGGGTGGGCGAGGCGGCACCCCGGCGCGGGGCGAGCGCTCCGGCCGGGCCCCGCTACAGCGCCAGCATCAGCGCCTCCGAGCCCACCGCTCGATACCCCGCCGCCTGGAAGACCCGCACACTCCGCGCGTTCCCCGGCGACTGCTGGGCCCAGACATACCCCTCCGGCGCCAAGTGCCGCGCGGAGAGCGCCAGTTGCCGGCCGAGCCCCCGGTGGCGTACCTCCTCGTCCACCTCGACCGAGGCCTCGAGGCGCCCGCCGAGCCCCCGCCCCAGCGTCAGCACCCCACCGTCCGCCTCCCACACCCGCACGTCGTCCCGGTGCGCGAGCGCCCGCGCTACCCGGGGATGCGCACGGTCCCGGATCTCGCGGAGCGCCACCGGCGGCGGCCCGGGGAGGGCGGGAGCGACGGTCACCAGGTCGATCGTCTCGTGCGTGCGCCCCGTACGGTCCATGAACGCCGTCAGGAACCGGGCGTTCATGGGCGCCGCGAACCGATCGCAGTCCACCGCCGCCAACGTCTGCCTGACCCACTCCTCCGGCTCGTCGGTGACGACCACCGTGTGCGCCGTGAACGCGAGGATCCCCGCGTCCCGCGCGTCCGTCTGCGGCACGACCGTCAGCGTGCCGTCCGGCGCGGGGAAGACCCCCTCGGCCACCGCGTCGAGAATGTCCTTCAGAACCCTCGTACCCATGCGCGCCCTTTCGCTTGAGTCTCCACCCACTGGAAGGCCCAGACTCCACGACATGATCGACGACAGCCCGCAGCTGCTCACGATCGGGCAGCTGGCCCGCCGCACCGGACTCACGGTGCGCACCATCCGGTACTGGTCCGACGAGGGCGTCCTGCACCCGGTGACCCGCAGCGACGGAGGCTACCGGCTCTACGACGCCGAGTCCGTGGCCCGCCTCGAACTGATCCGCACCCTGCGCGAACTGGGCCTCGGCCTGGACGACGTACGCAAGGTCCTGGCCGGGGAGCGGGACGTCGCGGCGGTGGCCGCCGCCCACGTGGCGGCCCTGGACGCGCAGATCCGGGTGCTGCGGCTCAACCGCGCGGTGCTGTCGACGGTCGCCAAGCGGAAGTCGAGCACGGAGGAGATGGCCCTGATGAACAAGCTCGCACGGCTGAGCGCCACCGAACGCAAGCGGATCATGGACGAGTTCGCGGAGGAGATGCTGCACGGCCTCGACAGCGTCGACCCGGCGATCCAGGAGCGGATGCGCGGCATGAGCGCCGGGCTGCCGGACGACCCGACGCCCGAGCAGGTCGACGCCTGGGTGGAGCTCGCCGAACTGCTCCAGGACCCCGAGTTCAAGCGGCGGATGCGGCAGGCCGCCGAGTACAACGCGGCCGACCGCACCCCCGAGGACCGGGCCGGCGCCTCCATGCAGTTCCTGAAGAAGCTGGTCGTCGTCGCCGGGGACGCCGTCCGCGCGGGCGTCGACCCGGCCTCGCCCGAGGCCGACGCCGCGCTGCGCGAGCTGCTCGGCCCGGACGCCGACCGCGCCGCCGTCCTGGACCGGCTGCTCACGACCATGGACCACAAGGTCGCCCGCTACCGGGAGCTGCTGACCGTCCTGAAGGGAGCGCCGGCACAGCCCGCGCACCGTCCGGAGTTCGCCTGGGTACTGGCTGCACTGCGCGCCCACCCGGCCGGTTAATCTGGCCACCGTCAACACGGCAGTACGAGCAGTACGTATACGAGGGGTGGTCCCGGTGGCGGACATCGAGGAAGCACGCAAGGCGTTCGAGCGGTTCGACGCGGACGGCGACGGCTTCATCACGGCGGCCGAGTACAAGAGCGCCATGGCGCAGATGGGCGACTTCAACGTCACCGAGTCGGTGGCCGAGGTCCTCATCGCCCGGCAGGACGCCAACGGGGACAAGGTGCTGTCCTTCGACGAGTTCTGGGCGAACCTGAACAAGTGACGTACGTCGACTGTGGAGCGCCTGCCTCACCAGCAGGCGCTCCACAGGCGTGTCAGGCCCGGTTCACCGCCGAGAGCACGGCACGCACCGAAGCGGTCAGCACGGACGTGTCACGGCCCGCGCCCCACACCTCGGTGCCGTCGACCCGGCAGCGGACACAGGCGACGGCCTCGCTGCCCTGCCCCTCCGCCAGCGCGTGCTGGGTGAAGTCGAGGATGTCGACGCTCACCCCCGCCGCGCCCAGCGCGTCGGCGAACGCGGCCAGCGGCCCGTTCCCCTTGCCCTCGATCTCCCGTGCGTCGCCGTCGATCCGAACCGTGCAGGCGAATCGGTGCACGTCCCCGTCGACCGTCGCCGACCAGCCGGTCAGCACCACGGCGGGGTTCGCAGGTTCCAGATAGGTCCCGCGGAACAGCTCGTACAGCTCGTCCGGGCTCGCCTCGCGGCCGCTGTCGTCGGTCGCCTCCTGCACCACCTTCGCGTACTCGGGCCGCATGTCCCGCGGCAGGTCGACCCCGTGGTGCTCCTTCAGCAGGTACGCCATTCCGCCCTTGCCCGACTGGGAGTTGACGCGGATGACCGCCTCGTACGTCCGGCCCACGTCGACCGGGTCGATCGGCAGGTACGGCACCTCCCACGGCCCGTCCGGGTGCGCGGCCCGGTGGGCGAGGCCCTTGCTGATCGCGTCCTGGTGCGTACCCGAGAAGGCCGTGTACACCAGGTCGCCGCCGTAGGGGTGGCGGGGATGGACCGGCAGCCGGTTGCAGTGCTCGACCGTCTCGCGGACCGCGTCGATGTCCGAGAAGTCGATCTTCGGGTCGACGCCCTGCGCGTACAGGTTCATCGCCAGGGTCACCAGGTCGACGTTGCCGGTGCGCTCACCGTTGCCGAACAGGCAGCCCTCCACGCGCTGCGCGCCCGCGAGGACGGCCAGTTCGGCGCAGGCGACGCCGGTGCCGCGGTCGTTGTGCGGGTGCACGGAGAGGATGACCGAGTCCCGGCGGGCCAGGTGGCGGTGCATGTACTCGATCTGGTCCGCGTAGACGTTGGGCGTCGAGATCTCCACCGTCGACGGCAGGTTGTGGGTGACGGGGCGGTCCGGGCTCGCGTCCCACAGCTCGGTCAGGTCGTCACAGAGCTCCAGCACGAAGTCCGGCTCCGTCAGATTGAACGTCTCCGGCGCGAACTGGAAGCGGATGTGCGCGTCCGGGCGGGCGTCGGCGAGGCGGGCCATGTGCGTGGCGGCCTCCCGCACGGTCTCCCGGATCTCGGCGCGGGACCTGCCCAGGACCACGTCCCGCCACACCCGCGACGTCGGGATGTAGAGGTGGACGACGGCGCGCGACAGCCCCGCGACGGAGTCGAAGGTGCGCTCGATCAGATCCGGTTTGGCGGGGGTGAAGACGACCGGCGTCACGTCGTCGGGCAGCTCGACGTCGGTGACGAGGTGGCGTACGAAGTCGAAGTCCGTCCGGCTGGCCGACGGATAGCCGACCTCGATCTCCTTGAACCCCATGCGCACCAGCAGGTCGAACAGCCGGCGCTTGCGCCCGGTGTCCATCGGCTCGGCCAGCGCCTGGTTCCCGTCGCGCAGGTCGACAGGGACCCACAGCGGAGCCTCGGTGAGCTGCCGGCCCGGCCAACTCCGCTCCTGGACAGGGACGTTGACGCGTTCGTGGTACGGGCGGTAGCGGTGGAACGGCATGGGGGAGGGCGCTTGCGGATTCCAGCGGTACATGGATCTGGCTCCTGCGGATCGGTCGGCGAGTGACGACCGGCAGCACGGCATCCCGCGGCGGGGTGCCGGTCGCGTCAGGCCCCGCCGCGGCTGCCGAGAAGGAGGAGTCCGCGGATCATGCCCGTAGACTAGCCACACCTCAGGTCCTCAGACAAGTACTCCTCAGACAAGTTGGTGAATCGGGTGTCGTCCGTCGGTCCGCTCCGCCCCAGCCCCCTCGTCGAACAGGCCGCCGAGCGGCTGCGCGCCCAGATCGCCGACGGCGTCTGGCCCGTCGGCGCCCGGCTGCCCGGCGAGACGACCCTCGCCAAGGAGCTCGGCGTCGGCCGCTCCACGGTCCGCGAGGCGCTGCGCGCGCTCGCCGGAGCCGGGATGGTGCGGCCGCGGCAGGGCGCCGGCGTCTTCGTGACGGCGGCGCGCCCGGTCGAGGACTTCCCGGCCCGGCTGCGCAGGGCGGCCGTCGCGGACGTCTACGAGGTCCGTACGTTGCTGGAGATCCAGGCGGCGCGGCTCGCGGCCGAGCGGCGCACGGACGAGGACGTCGCGGCGATGCGGGCGGCGCTGGAGGTGCGCAGGGCGGCCGCGGACGGCCCCGGTGACGCGTTCGTGGACGCCGACATCGCGCTGCACGCCACCGTCGTCGCCGCCGCGCACAACCCCGTACTGGCCGATCTGTTCGCCGAGTTCGCGCCGGCGCTGCGGCAGGCCCTGATCGATCTGCTCGGCCTCGTCGACGTACCGCGGGCGGAGCGCGACCACGGGGACGCCGCGCACGCGGACCTGGTGGAGGCGGTCGTGGCGGGCGACGCGGAGGCGGCCGGGCGGGTGGCGCGGGCCGAACTCGAATCGATGCAGGGGAAGTTGAGCTGAAGTTCCAGGGGGCGGGGTGGTTGTCAGGCAGTCCTGCGGTACTGCCCCGGCGCCACCCCGAACTCCCGCTTGAACGCCTTGGCGAACGCGAACTCCGAGGTGTAGCCCGTCCGTCCGGCCACCACGCGCAGCGGAGCGTTCTCCTTGCGCAGCAGCCGCCCGGCCGTCGTCATCCGCCACCACGTCAGATACGCGAGCGGCGGCATCCCCACCGCCGCCGCGAACCGCCGCGCGAACGCCGCCCGCGACAGACCGCCGAGCCCGGCGAGCTCCGCCACCGTCCACGGGTGCGCCGGGTCGGCGTGCATCGCCGTCAGCGCGGCGGCCAACGGCGGTTCGGTCAGCGCGGCGGACCAGCCCGAGGGGTGCGAGCCGTCCCACCCCTCGCCCCGCTCCAGCCACCAGGCCCGCAGGATGTACAGCAGCAGCGTGTCCAGGAGCGCCGAGACGATCGTGTCCGAACCGGGGCGGGGCGCGTCCAGCTCCGCGCCGAGCAGCTCGACCGCCGTACGCAGCGAGCGGTGGGCGCCCACCCGCGCGGGCAGGTGCACCACGTCCGGCAGTTCGCCGAGCAGCGGATGGGCGCGGGCCCGGTCCAGGAGGTAGGCGCCGCACAGCATCACCGTGTCCGGCGCCGGGCCGACGGCGGGCCGGGGCGGGGGAGCGGGCCAGGTGCCGTCGGGGCGGATCCTGAACTCCTCCACGGGGACGCCGAGTTCACTCACCAGCGTGTGACCGCGGCCGTGCGCGAGGAACACCACGTCACCGGGTCCGAGGGCGAAGGACCGCGCCTCGTCGCCCTCCGGCAGCAGCCAGGCGGAACCGCGCAGCACCACATGGAACCCGGCGCCGTCGTGCGCGTCGAACCGGAAGCCCCACGGGGCGAACTTGTCGCGCAGCGCCGAGTGCGGGCGGCCCAGGCGCATGGCGGCGACGGCGTCGCTGAGTACGTCCATGGCGGCCACGGTAGCGCGCGACTCCCGCACCCATGAGACGTACGGACAGGAAAGGGAGACCGGCAGGCATGGTCCGTCTCGTGGCTGCCTCATAGCGTCGACGGCATGACGAACACCGCACAGGCACCCGCCGCCCGCGCCGTCCTCTTCGACTCCCTCGGCGGCCCCGACGTCCTGCACATCGAGAACGTACAGCTGAAGGCCCCCGGACCCACCGAACTCCTCATCCGCGTCGAGGCGTTGGGCCTCAACCGCGCCGAAGCACTCTTCCGCGCGGGCGAGTACTACTACCTGCCGACGCTCCCCGGGTCGCGGCTCGGCTACGAGGCGTCCGGCGTCGTCGAGGCGGCCGGCGCGGACGTCACCGGCTTCGCCCCCGGCGACCTCGTGATGACGGGACCCGGCATCGAGATGGGCACACAGGGCGTCTACGGCGACCGCGTCGTGCTGCCCGAGTCGGCCCTCGTGCCACGCCCCGCCGCCGTCGACGCGATCACCGGGGCCGCGGCCTGGCTCACGTACACGACCGCGTACGGCGGACTGATCGAGACGGCCGGGATGCGCCCCGGCGACCACGTCCTGATCACCGGCGCCTCCAGCGGCGTCGGCACCGCCGCGATCCAGGTGGCCCGCCGCATCGGCGCGGTGCCGGTCGCGACGACCCGCGCCGCGTCCAAGAAGCAGGCGCTGCTCGACCTGGGGGCGGAGCACGTCATCGTGGCCGGTGCCGAGGACGTGGCGAAGGAGACCCGCCGGGTCACCGGCGGCGCGGGCGCCGACATCCTCTTCGACGCGATCGGCGGGCCCGAACTCCCGCACCACGCGGCCGCCTTGCGCACCCACGGCACGATCGTCGTCTACGGCTGGCTGAACGGACGGATCGGCTTCCCGATGAACTGGCCGCAGACCATCCACACCTACGCGAACATGGCCCTCACCACGACGCCCGACGGCTTCCGCCGCTCCACCGCCTTCCTGAACGCGGGGCTGCGCGACGGCGGCTTCCGCCCCCTGGTCGCCGAGGTCTTCGACGGCCTCGACCGCATCCAGGACGCCCACCGCCTCATGGAGTCCAACGCGCACACCGGAAAGATCGTCGTCACTCTTTGAGCGGCACCCAGGAATAGCCCGCGCCCGGCCGAGGTTCGCACTCGATGCACATGCATGAATCTCCGGAAGGGCGAGACATGAAGATCGGCATCATCGGCGCGGGCAACATCGGTGGCAACCTCACCCGGCGCCTCACCGCCGTCGGCCACGACGTCCACGTCGCGAACTCGCGCGGCCCGCACACCCTCACCGCCCTCGCGGAGGAGACGGGGGCCACCCCCGCCACCATCGAGGACGCGGTCAGGGACGCACAGGTCGTGGTCGTGACCATCCCGCTGAAGGCGGTCCCGAACCTGCCCAAGGGCCTCCTGGGCACGGCCGCGCCCGACGTCGCCGTCATCGACACCGGCAACTACTACCCGCAGCAGCGCGACGGGAAGATCGCCGGGATCGAGGACGAGGGCCTGACCGAGAGCCGCTGGACGGAGCGCCAGATCGGCCACGAGGTGGTGAAGGTCTTCAACGGCACGTACGCGGCCGACATCGTCGACAAGGCCCGCCCCGCCGGCGACCCGGCCCGCGTCGCCCTGCCGATCGCCGGCGACGACGCGGCGGCGAAGCAGACGGTCGCGGCGCTCCTCGACGAGATCGGCTTCGACGCCGTCGACGCGGGCGGCCAGGACGAGTCGTGGCGCCAGCAGCCCGGCACCCCGGTCTACGGCCTCGCCGCCGACGCCGCGGCTGTTCGCAAGGCGCTGGACGCGGCGTCCCCCGACCGCACCGCGGAGTGGCGCGCCTGAGGATCCGTACGCTCAACTCCCGTCAGGACGTGGCCCATTCGCGCAGCGCGCTCTCGCTCGCGAAATCGGCCACGTTCTTGTCGAGGGGCCGGTCCGTGTACTGGTGGATCGTCCAGTCGGCCTTGATGCGCGGCTTGCCGGCCGTCACGTAGTCGGCGATCCAGAGGCCGTCGCCGGCGTAGGACGTCGTATCCCGCGTCAGCCAGTAGTCGCGGTTGCAGTACAACAGGACCCGGTGATGCGGCCGCAGCCGCTTCACCTCCTTGATGAACCGGTCCTTCTCCGCGTTGCTCGCGTACGAGCCCTCCCCGGTCGTCTCCCAGTCCACCGCCAGCAGATCGCCCGCCTTCTCCGGCGCCTTGCTCAGGAAGTACTCCGCCTGCGCCGTGATGTTCCCCGGCCACAGGAAGTGGTAGAAGCCCACGACGCAGCCGCCGTCGCGGGCCAGTCTCGTCTGCGCGGCCAGGCGCGGGTTCACGTACGAGCGGCCCTCCGTCGCCTTGATGAAGGCGAACGCCAGACCGTCCGTGTCGAACGTCGTCTGGTACGAGCTGACATCGATGCCGCGGATCATGCGGGCCTCCAGGTCGGTGGGGCGACGAGGTCGAACGTTCATCGTCCCCGATCCCGAGCGTTCTGAGGTCACCTTTGCGGACAGCGGTCCGTCGCTGTGGTGAAAGCCCCGCGAAGCCGGCGGATTCCGCGAGGCCCGCGAGGCCCGCGAGGCCCGCGAGGCCCGCGAAGAAGGAGATCGCCATGTACGCGCTCTACGCTGCCGTCACCGCCCTCGCCGCTGCCGTCCACGGATCGGCGGCCCTCGCCAATTTCGTCGGGCACGCCTACCCGAAGGCCGAGGCCGACCGGCTGGGCGTGCCCCGCTCCTGGATGCCGCTGCTCGGGACGGCCCTCGCGGCGGGCGCGCTCGGGCTGCTCGCCGGGTTCGCGGTACCGGGCCTCGGGGTGGCCGCCGGGACCGGGCTCGTCCTGTACTTCGTCGGGGCGCTCGGGGCCCATGTCCGGGCGGGCGACCGGCGCTACGGGCCGTGGGCGTTCTGCTTCGGGCTCGCCGTCCTCGCGCTCGCCCTGCGGATCGCGGTGTGAGCCCGAACAGTCTTGGAACACGCTTTACGTGGGCAGGTGCAACTGTGCCCACCAAGAACGGGGTCTGACACAGGGTCGGGCCCCGAACTTCGGAGGGCTCGGATCGAAGGAGAGTGGGGACGGTCGTGGGACGGCGCAAGGGCGGCGGTATAGGGATCGCGCTCGTGACGGTCGCGATGCTGGTGGGCGTGAGCGCCTGCAGCGGGAGCGGCAGTGATCAGGCGGGCGGGACGAGCGACGGGAAGGCGTCGGGGAAGCCGAGTGCGAGCGCCTCGCCCTCGCCGACCAAGCCCAAGGGCCCGCCGATGCTGCTCGAGACGATCATGCCGCAGTCCGGGACCAAGGTCGGCGTGGCCATGCCCATCTCGGTGGTGTTCACCGACCCGGTCGCCGCGAAGGCGCGCGCCTCCGTCGAGAAGCACATGAAGGTCAGCGCCTCGAATCCGGTGGAGGGCGCCTGGCACTGGTTCGGCGACAAGCGCGCCGACTGGCGGCCGAAGGAGTACTGGCCCTCGGGGACGAAGGTGAAGGTCGTCGCCGACATGGAGGGCGTGAGCAACGGCAACGGCCGTTACGGCACGCACAGTTACACGCACGACTTCACCGTCGGCGACGACGTCCGCGCGGACGTCTCCGTGTCGGGTCACACCATGAAGGTCACCAAGAACGGGTCGACGCTGCGCACCCTGTCGATCAACGCGGGCAGCTCCGAGTACCCGACCTGGAACGGCACGATGGCCGTCATCGACAAGCAGAAGGAGGTCCACATGACCTCCTGCAGCGTCGGCATCAGCTGCGACAAGGGCAGCGCGAACTACTACGACCTGACGCTGCCCTGGGACGTCCACCTCACCCAGTCCGGCACGTACGTGCACTACTCGACCGGCGACCCGAACCCGGGCAGCGGCAGCGCCCGCGGCTCGCACGGCTGCGTCCACCTGTCGATGTCCGACGCCAAGTGGTTCTACCAGCAGGTCAAGCAGGGCGACCCGGTGACCATCACCGGCTCGCCCCGCGCGAAGGCCCCGGCCGACAACGGCTACGCGGCCTTCAACCTGAGCTGGGACCAGTGGCTCCAGGGGAGCGGGTCGGGCGAGGGGACGACCGCGACCCTGTGATCAGCACTCGATGATGTTGACGGCGAGCCCGCCCCTCGCCGTCTCCTTGTACTTCACCGACATGTGGGCCGCATTTGGCTAAGGGTGTGACCTGCGAGTTTGGCATAGGCAGGTCCGACTGGCGTCACGGCAGGGACTTTTCAGGGACGTTCATGCCGACAGTTGCCCACAACGATATCCGGAGTACGTGCCGGTGAGCGGGTTGGTGGGGCGCCGGTGGGTCTCCCACTACTGGTACGAACCGGTGATGGGAGTACGTACTGCTACTTCCGGCATGCGAGGACCAACGCGAACGGTGGTGCACTGGCAGGTGTACACGTCGGCCCCTTATGTTTCACGGGCGTTCGGCCCACAGCACATGCCCCGTGCGCGCTAGTGTTGCGTGAGATTGTCGGCTGAGGCCAAGGGCAGGGTACGTGGAGCCGAGTGCAGACGTAGTAGTTCTCACCGCACTACCAGTTGAGTTCCGGGCCGTGTCGCACTTGTTGCACGATCAGTCGACGCTCGTTCATCCGCAAGGCACGAGCCTCGTGAAGGGGAAGCTTCCCGGACTTGGGGGGACCGTTGCCGTCGCACGAATCGGAGCCGGCAATCTGACGTCTGCTGCCATTGCTGAGCGCGTCCGCCAGTGGCTGCGCCCGCAGGCGTTGCTGTTCGTCGGAGTTGCGGGTGGACTGAAGCCGGACGCCCGACTCGGAGACGTCGTGGTGTCGACGAAGGTTTACCACCTGCATCCGGGCAAGTAGGCACCCGAAGGCTTCCACGCCCGACCGGTGCCAGGCGCTGTGGCGCACAGGTTGGAGCAGGCGGCAGGAATCGCCTTGTGCTCGGAAAGCTGGCGCAAGTGGGTTCCTCGTGAGATGCGAGCGACCTGGCAGGAAGACGGTCCGCACGTTCACTTCCAGCCCATCATCGCTGGTGAGGTCGTCCTGAATTCTCCGGTCACTCCTCTGCGTGACCAGATCACGTTCCACTACGGTGACGCCCTGGCCATCGAGATGGAGTCTGCTGGCGTTGCCCGTGTCGCTGACCTGTCGGAGGACCTGCGGATCCTCACCCTTCGAGGCATCAGCGACCACGCCGATGCCAACAAAAGCGAAGCCGATGCGTCGGGTTCGCAGCATCGGGCGTCCGCACACGCCGCCGCCGCGGCGGCCGCCGTCGCGTGTGAGTTGCTGCCGGAGACGGCTGGGTCCGGCGGATCGAGCCTCGCCGTACGCTCCACGGGAGCCATTGGCGAGGCGTCAGCAACGGAGGTCGAGTGGGTGAGGGCCCTGATGGCCTTCGACGACATAAGCAGAGGGGATTTCCGGCATAGCCTTCTCACCGACATGGGGCGCATACTCGGCCTGCCGCGTGCCTTTATGGCGACGGAATCATCGATGGCGCGTGATCATGTGCGGGAGATCGTCCGCCGGATGAACGCCTACCGGGATCCTCCTGCCGCACGCAGGGCTCTCTACGCCGCTCTTGAGCATGCTCGTCCCGACGACGGGGCTCTCGAAGGGCTGAGCCGGTTGATGTCATGATGAATGAGGTTTTCACCGTACAGGCCCCGCGTTTGTGCCGCGTACGTGCGGACAGCTCTCCCGACGAGGACTTCTTCCCGTTGGACGACGACGGATTCCTGGGCAGCGAGCACATTGTGGCGCCGCCTGGGTCCGAGGCGGCTGCGGGTCTGCTCGTTGCCCCCGGTGATGTCGCCCGTGAGGGGGCAACCGTGTTGCTGGGTGAGCCGGGTGCCGGAAAGACCTCGGTGTTCAAGTTACTGGTGCAAGGGCTACCGATGTGGGACGACCCCTTCGTCCCCGATGGGGCGGATCGTTGCGTGTGGGTCGACGGCCCCGATCTGACAGCCGCCACCTGGGACGAGGTCTTGGGGAGTCACCTCAGAGGGCTACCGAGCGTGGCAGTGGGCCAGGGGCCGTCGCCTGGCGGGAACCTGACGATGGTGATCGACCAGGCCGACGAGAGCGAGATCTGTCGCCATCTTCCCTCCTACCTGAAGCGTTACCTGAAGAACAAAGACGTGCGTGGGCTCAGGCTGCTGCTCGCCTGCTCCGGAAGCGGTCGACCAGCTGAAGGCGCTGGCAGCCGATTTTCCCGCGCGCTTGAACCTGCGAGCCGCGCTGGTGTCGGCACGGGCCAACTGCCTTGCGGCGACGTGGACTCCAGTCGACCTTGATGAGGTCGTCGCCCTCCTGGCCGGGGGCGCCGCCTCGTCTGAGTCCATGCTCGTCGAAGCCCGACTCGTCGAAGTGCTGGAAGCCTTCCAGGACATGGGCAGCCATGAATTCCGTGTGGGGATCGTGCGGGACATGCAGCTGCTCATGAATGCGGACCGACTCCTGCCCATCGCGGACCACAACATGGCGCGTGATCATCTGCGAGCGATTGCCGGATATGCCTACGGCGAGGGCGGCCAGGAGGCCCGGCTCGCCCTGCTCGCGGCACTGGAACACGCCCGTCCCGATGAGAAAGCTGTGGAACGCCTCAGGGATCTACTTGCGGTGCGCGAGAGCTGATCGGCTTGAAATGCCGACCGGGGTGGAACGAATGGTGGCAACGGGGATGAGGAATGGAATTTCTACGCGATATCGGAACGTCACTGCTTGCCAGCGCTCTCTTCTTGGTGCTGGTATGGGCATTCTCCAAGACTGCCCGCCGCCTTATACGTGGCCTTGCCGCCCACCTACTGCACCTGGATGTGGAAGAGGTCTTCGCTAACAGTCGAGATGCGGCACACGACATCAAGCGGGAACTTGGTCGGGCGAGGGAAGTGTCCGTTCTGACCGGCCGCGGTTCTGAACTGCAGCGCGAGTTGTTCGAAGATCTGTTCCTTCGCTGTCGGGCTCGCCGCTCCCGCTGCCGCATACTGCTGCCGAAACTTGATGTTCGCGCAGGAGAGCCGGACTGGATCACCGACCGGGAGGAGGAGATCCAGGTCTTCGACTCCGCTTTCGGCGCCGGTCTGCTGCGCCGCCAGATCGCGGCGACCTACGACTACCTTGCTCCACTCACGGTGGAGGGACACCTCGAAGCACGTGGTTATGGCGTTCCACACGTCGGCCGGATCATCGCAACCGAACGGGTCGTCTATCTGACTCCGTACTCGGCGGACCGGCATGGCAGGGATTCCCCCGTGATCAAATACCGCCGTGGAGAGACATACGATGTCCTGCTGCGTCTGATTGAAAAGTTGTGGGTGGGCGGGCCGACTTGACCGCCGGGCTGAAGGGGTACTGCTTGCTTCCTGCTCGCGCCCGCAGCCTCCTTGCCTTGGCCGCCGGGCACGTTGCCCTAAACCCATGTAACCCCGGCTCGTAACGTGGGCCTACGTATGGGAAGTTCCCGCACTCCCTGGCGTCACGAAAGATCGGGCATCCACCACTCCGTGTGTCGGGCGCACCTCTGAAAGTCAGTGACGGGATGTCACTGACGCTTCGGGGTGTGTGGGGCATCTCTTGCGGTTTGTGAGGGAGCCGGATCACGTCCACGTACTGGCTGAGCTGTTCCAACTACGTGTGGCAGCAGCGCCTGCGAGCAGTGGGTCTGCGAATGCGATGACTAGGTCGACCACGTCGGTGAAAAGATTCGGATAGCTGGTCGAGGAAGGTCCCTGTCGGCGGCGCCAGGCGGTGTAAGAGGTCTGGCGGCGCTCGCTGAGGTCGGTGATGGTGGTGCTGAGGGGTTTCAGGGTGATGCCGCGGTGTGTGGCGGTGGCGGTCAGTGCTGTGGTGAGTTCCTGGCCGTCCAGATCGTTGAGGGTGAGCAAGCGGTAGAGGTCGCCGTAGTCGCGGTCGCGGGTGTTGAGGTCACCGAGTGAGACGGCGGTGGAAAGTTTCTCGGCGATGACGGTGGCCAGTGGGTAACCGAAGATCTGGAAGCTTTCCTCCGTGAGCTGTTGTGGGTAGTCGATGAGCCGGGGGCCGGGCGTGACAGGGTCGCCGAAGCTGACGTCCAGTTGGAGTTTGAGTCGCGCTCGGGCGATGGAGGCGGCCATGGACAGGCGTAGGCCGTGGTATTCGTCCTCCTCGCGGATGGGAACCGTCTTGAGCGCCGTGGGATCGAACACGACTCCGTCGTCGCTCTCGGTGGAGGCGATGGCCGCGATTCTGTGGATGATCTCGGTTTCTGTCCCTGGAAACGAGCGGCCGAGGATGTCGATGTCGCGGGTCATTCGACGCGCGCCGAACTGGGCGAGCAGCAGGCCACCCTTGAGAACGAAGTGCTCCCGGCCCAGGGGCGATGAGGCCAGTCGGTAGAGGAACCGTTCGAGGACGTACTCGACCATGATCTCGTCCGTGGACCGGCTGTTGCGGCGTGCCAGGTTGCGCAGGTCGTTGTAGACGCGGCCAGCGATGGTGTCGCGGGTGGGGTTGGCCATCAGGCGAGCACCGCCTCTACGGCGGGGCGGACGACAGAGAGAGCGTCCAACTCGCGTGCGACGTTCTGAAGTTCGCCGACTCCGCCGCGCCCGCTCCGGCGCAGGTAGCGGCCGAGCGCGGACAGGGCGAGGGTCTCGCCGAGGCGGCTGCGGTGGCGCATAGCGTCAACGACGCTGCGGGCCGCGTTGTACATGGGGATGGCCTCTCCCGGGGCTGCTTCGAACCGTTCGATACCGAGGTCGAAGGTCTTCGCGGCGTACTGCGCCACCACGGTCGGCGGGTAGGAAATCGTCGGGCGGCGTGTACCGCGCGGCACGGCGATGTGTACTGCTGCGGGGATGTCATCGATCAGCTCATGCAGGGCCAGGGCGGATTCACCGCACACGACGGCGTGAGAAGCCCGTGCGCACACGGCCAGCAGATCCGCGTGCGCGGTCTCCGGGGCGTCTGCACGCCGGTACACCCCACGGGACAGTTCGTCTATCTCCGCTTCTGTGACCAAGTGCGCCAGATCGCGAGGGGAGAGCAGGGCCTGACGTGCCTGCGCCGTGGTGAATGTGGGGGATAGGCCGGCCAGCCGCTGTTCCAGGCGCGAGTTTTCCGCAGCATCCATGTATCAAATGGTACCCCTCATGTGGTCCTGAGGGATCGATTTGATACATCCCGTGGTGGGTGAGCGGCGCATCCGGTGTTGATCGCGTACCGCAAACCTGCAGGTCAAGAGCCCCTTCCTCAGGGACTTCCCAGGGACTTGTCAGGGACTTTCACGTCTGCCACAGGGAGCCTCCAGGGACTTTCCGCCGCGTAAGCAGGGAAGGCCCCGACAGTGCTGAAAGATTAAAAAAGCGCTGGTCAGGGCCCATCTGGCTAGCACTCGATGATGTTGACGGCCAGCCCGCCGCGCGCCGTCTCCTTGTACTTGACCGACATGTCCGCGCCGGTGTCCCGCATCGTCTTGATGACCTTGTCCAGGGACACCTTGTGGGAGCCGTCGCCGCGCATCGCCATCTTCGCGGCGGTCACGGCCTTCACGGCCGCCATGCCGTTGCGCTCGATGCACGGGATCTGGACCAGGCCGCCGACCGGGTCGCAGGTCAGGCCGAGGTTGTGCTCCATGCCGATCTCCGCCGCGTTCTCCACCTGCTCGGGGGAGCCGCCGAGGACCTCGGCGAGCGCGCCCGCCGCCATCGAGCAGGCCGAGCCGACCTCGCCCTGGCAGCCGACCTCGGCGCCGGAGATCGAGGCGTTCTCCTTGAAGAGCATGCCGATGGCGCCCGCGGAGAGCAGGAAGCGGACCACGCCCTCCTCGTCGGCGCCGGGCACGAAGTTCATGTAGTAGTGCAGGACGGCCGGGATGATGCCGGCGGCGCCGTTCGTGGGCGCCGTGACGACGCGGCCGCCCGCCGCGTTCTCCTCGTTCACCGCCATCGCGTACAGGGTGATCCACTCCATGGCGTGGGCCAGCGGGTCACCCTCGGCGCGCAGCTTGCGGGCCGAGCTCGCGGCCCTGCGGCGGACCTTGAGGCCGCCGGGCAGGATGCCCTCGCGGGACATGCCGCGGGTGGTGCACGCCTGCATGACGCGCCAGATGTCGAGGAGCCCCGAGCGGATCTCGTCCTCGGTGCGCCACGCCTTCTCGTTCTCCAGCATCAGCGCGGGGATGGACAGGCCGGTCTCGTGGGTGAGGCGGAGCAGCTCGTCGCCGGTGCGGAAGGGGTACTTCAGGAGCGTGTCGTCCGGGACGATCGGGTTCTCCCCGGCCACGGCGTCCTCGTCGACGACGAAACCGCCGCCCACCGAGTAGTACGTCTTGGTGAGCAGCTCCTGTCCCGCCCCCTTTTCGTCGGCATACGCCCACAGGCTCATGCCGTTCGCGTGGTACGGCAGCGCCTTGCGGCGGTGCAGGATCAGGTCGTCGTCGTAGGCGAAGCCGATCTCGTGCATGCCGAGGAGGCTGATCCGCCCGGAGGCCTTGATGGCCTCCACGCGCTCGTCGGCGTGCTCCACGTCGACCGTGCGCGGGGACTCGCCCTCCAGGCCGAGCAGCACCGCCTTCGGGGTGCCGTGCCCGTGGCCGGTCGCGCCCAGGGAGCCGTAGAGCTCGGCGCGTATGGAGGCGGTGTGGGCCAGCAGGCCCTCGTTCTTCAGACGCCGGGCGAACATCCGCGCGGCGCGCATGGGGCCGACCGTGTGGGAGCTGGACGGGCCGATGCCGATCGAGAACAGGTCGAAGACCGAGATGGCCACGGTGGGACTCCAATGGTGGTGGTAGACGCCGTTGTCTGCCGGGACAAGCGGGGCGAGAAGGGGGCGGGCGTGGCACGGGGCACCCTGCTCACTTCCCAGTGTGCGGGGTGCCCCGAAAGTTCGTACGCCGCAAAGCGTACGTAATTGCTACAGGCCGGGGTACAGCGGGTGCTTCTCCGCCAGAGCGGTCACCCGGGCCTTCAGCGCCTCGGCGTCGTAGGACGGCTTCAGCGCCTCGGCGATCACGTCGGACACCTCGCGGAAGTCGTCGGCGTCGAAACCGCGGGTGGCGAGCGCCGGCGTGCCGATGCGCAGCCCCGAGGTGACCATCGGCGGGCGCGGGTCGTTCGGGACGGCGTTGCGGTTGACCGTGATGCCGACCTCGTGGAGGCGGTCCTCGGCCTGCTGCCCGTCGAGCTCGGAGTCACGCAGGTCGACGAGGACCAGGTGCACGTCCGTGCCGCCGGAGAGCACGTTCACGCCGTGGGCGCGGGAGTCCTCCGAGGTCAGGCGCGCGGCGAGGATCTGGGCGCCCTCGATCGTGCGCTGCTGGCGCTCCTTGAAGCCCTCCGAGGCGGCGACCTTGAAGGAGACGGCCTTGGCCGCGATCACGTGCTCCAGGGGGCCGCCCTGGAAGCCCGGGAAGACCGCCGAGTTCAGCTTCTTCGCGAAGTCCTTGTTGCGGGCGAGGATGATGCCGCCGCGCGGACCGCCGAGGGTCTTGTGCGTCGTGGACGTGACGACGTCCGCGTACGGGACCGGGTTGGGGTGCAGGCCCGCGGCCACCAGGCCGGCGAAGTGCGCCATGTCGACCCACAGGTACGCCTCGACCTCGTCGGCGATGCGACGGAACTCGGCGAAGTCCAGCTGGCGCGGGTACGCCGACCAGCCGGCGATGATCACCTTCGGGCGGTGCTCCTTCGCCAGGCGCTCGACCTCGGCCATGTCGACCAGGCCGGCGTCGTCGACGTGGTACGGGACCACGTCGAACTGCTTGCCGGAGAAGTTCAGGCGCATGCCGTGCGTGAGGTGGCCGCCGTGCGCCAGGTCCAGGCCGAGGATCGTGTCGCCGGGCTTGGCGAGCGCGAACAGGGCGGCCTGGTTCGCGGAGGCGCCCGAGTGCGGCTGCACGTTGGCGTACTCGGCGCCGAACAGGGCCTTCACGCGGTCGATCGCGATCTGCTCGGTGACGTCGACGTGCTCGCAGCCGCCGTAGTAGCGGCGGCCGGGGTAGCCCTCCGCGTACTTGTTGGTCAGGACCGAGCCCTGTGCCTCCATGACGGCGACCGGGGCGAAGTTCTCCGACGCGATCATTTCCAGGGTGGACTGCTGGCGCTTGAGCTCGGCGTCGACCGCGACGGCGACCTCGGGGTCGAGGGCGTGCAGCGACTCGTTCAGTACGGACTTGTCGGTCATGAGGGGGGTCAGCTCCCGGAGAACTCGGTGTACTCGTCGGCGGAGAGGAGGTCCTGCGGCTCATCGGCGACGCGGACCTTGAACAGCCAGCCGCCCTCGAAGGGGGCCGAGTTGACGAGCGCCGGGTCGTCGACGACGTCCTGGTTGGCCTCGACGACCTCGCCGGTCACGGGGGAGTACAGGTCGGAGACCGACTTGGTGGACTCCAGCTCACCGCAGGTCTCGCCCGCCGTGATGGTGTCGCCGACCTCGGGAAGCTGGACGAACACGATGTCGCCGAGCGCGTTGGCCGCGTGCTCGGTGATGCCGACCGTCGCCACGCCGTCCTCGACGGCCGACAGCCACTCGTGCTCCTTGCTGTAACGCAGGTGCTGGGGGTTGCTCATGATGCGAATTCTCCTGTACGGGGGAAGGTGCTGGTGACGGCAGGGCGACCGGGAACGGCGGGGGCTACTTCTGGCGCTTGTAGAACGGCAGGGCCACGACCTCGTACGGCTCGTGCGTACCACGGATGTCGACCCCCACGCCCGCCGTGCCCGGCTCGGCGTGCGCGGCGTCCACGTACGCGATGGCCAGCGGCTTGCCCAGGGTCGGGGAGGGTGCGCCGGAGGTGACCTCGCCGATCACCTGTCCGGCGGCGACGACCGACATGCCGGCGCGGGGCACCCGGCGGCCCTCGGCGATCAGCCCGACGAGCCTGCGGGGCGGGGCGGTCTCGGCGCGCCCGGCGGCGGCCAGCAGAGCCTCGCGGCCCACGAAGTCGTCACTGTGCTCGTCGGGGGACGTCTTCTCGAACTTGACGACCCGGCCGAGCCCGGCGTCGAAGGGGGTGAGCGCGGTGGTCAGCTCGTGCCCGTACAGCGGCATGCCCGCCTCCAGGCGCAGCGTGTCCCGGCAGGACAGACCGCAGGGGACCAGGCCGTACGCGGCGCCCGCCTCGGTCAGTGCCTGCCACAGCTTCTCGGCGTCGGCCGGGGCGACGAACAGCTCGAAGCCGTCCTCGCCGGTGTAGCCGGTGCGGGCGATGAGCGCCTCGACGCCGGCCACCGTGCCCGGCAGGCCCGCGTAGTACTTGAGCCCGTCGAGGTCGGCGTCGGTGACGGACTTGACGATGGCGGGGGAGTGCGGGCCCTGCACGGCGATCAGCGCGTACGCGTCCCGGTCGTCGCGCACCTCGGCGTCGAAGCCGGCGGCGCGCTCGGTGAGGGCGTCGAGGACGATCTGGGCGTTGCCGGCGTTGGCGACGACCATGTACGTGCTCTCTTCGAGCCGGTACACGATCAGGTCGTCGAGGATGCCGCCGTCCTCGCGGCAGATCATCGTGTAGCGGGCGCGGCCGACGCCGACGGAGCCGATGTTGCCGACGAGCGCGAAGTTCAGCAGGTCGACGGCGCGCGGCCCGGACACGGTGATCTCGCCCATGTGGGAGAGGTCGAAGAGGCCCGCGGCGGTGCGCACGGCGTTGTGCTCGTCGCGCTCGCTGCCGTAGCGCAGCGGCATGTCCCAGCCCGCGAAGTCGGTCATCGTGGCGCCGAGCGAGCGGTGCAGGGCGTCAAGGGCTGTCGAACGAGAAGGCGTACGGGTCATTGCTGGTGCTCCAGGGCATGACGGCGAAGGCGGGATCTCTCCGTGGCGGAGATCCTCCCCATCTGTCATCGGAACCTGAGAGGTTCGCCCCGAGGGGCTTGCACCTTGGGTGGGGCTGGCGTACGAGACGGACAGCCCGCTTTTCAGATGTGCCTCGCCCGCGCGGTACGGGGCCTGAGAGATTCAAGGGAGGGACTTGCTCCTTCGGCGTCCGGACCCCGATCGGGGTACCCGGAACTCTCCCGCGCGGATTCAAGCGGCCGGTATGCGGTTGTGTGCGCACCAAGACGCGCTTGGCGCGCACATCATTGCATGCCCGGGGAACGGGGAAACAGCTTGTAGGGCATTACCTACTCTTTACACTTGGCGGGCAAGAGTGGCGTGACCGGAACGGGGAGGACGATCACGGTGCACAAAGCAGTCGCGGGGGCGTACGCAACCGGAGCCGTGGCGGGGGCGGCCGGGGTGAGGTTCCCCCGACAGCGCTCGGTGCGGGACCTGCGCGGGCGTGACGGCCGCACACCGCGCCGGATCGGCTTCGCGGCGGGCGACCTCGTCGTTCTCTCGGGCCTGCCCGGCAGCGGCAAGTCGACCCTGATGCGGCGGGCGGTCACCGTCGTGCGCATCGACTCCCAGGACACGCGCGAGCGCTGGGCGGAGCGCATGCCGCGCCTCGTGCCGTACGCGCTGTACCGCCCGCTCGTCCGGCTCGCGCACTACGCGGGCCTGCGCCGGGCGATGCGCTCGGGCGCCAGCGTCGTCGTGCACGACTGCGGTACCCAGGCCTGGGTACGCCGCTGGGTGACGCGCACGGCCCGGCGCCGCGGCGCCGCCGTCCACCTGCTGCTGCTCGACGTGCCGCCGGACCTGGCCCTGGAGGGCCAGCGCGACCGGGGCCGCGGCGTCTCGCGGTACGCCTTCGCGCGGCACCGCAGAGCGGTCACCGCGCTCGTCACGTCGACGGAGCGCGGAGATCTGCCGGTCGGGATCGAGTCGGCGGTGCTGCTCGACCGGGCGGCGACGGACGTGCTGGGCGGGATCACGTTCCAGGAGGGCTGAGGCGGCCCGTCGGCGGGGGCGTACGGGTTAGGGTCGGGCGCGTGCCGGCAGCGGCCGCGCACGGGCAGAGCAGCAGAGGTTGAAGGCAGCATGGAGACGCCGGGCGTCCCGGAGCAGGGACACGAGCACCACCCGCAAGGACACGAGGGCGGCGCGCACGCCCACCCGCGGCCGGAGCACGGCTGGCCGGCGAACGAGCTGGAGGAGGTCCTCTCCGCCGCGCTCGGCCGCCCCGAGGCGGGCGGCCGCATCGTCGAGGTGCTGGGCCGCAGCCACCTCTGGATCCCGCTGCCCAGGGGCGGCGGCAACGCCAGCCGGGACCTCGACCTGCCGACCCTGGAGCTCGACGGCCAGGCCTACGTCCCCGTCTTCAGCTCCGAGCAGCAGTTCATGCAGGTCACGGGCGGCCGGATGGACTGCACGGTGGCCCCGGCCGTCGAGTTCGCCCGCGGCCTGCCGCCGCAGGTGGGCCTCGCCGTGAACCCGGACGGCGCGATCGGCGTCCCGCTGCCCCCGCCCGCCGTCGCCCAGCTGGCCCGCGGCGGCCGCACCCCGCTGGACGGCCCGGCGGGCGGCGGCCGTGTCGTGCTGTCCGAGCCGGACTGGCAGGACGACCCGGTGGACTTCCTGGCGGCGGTGCGCGAGGAGTTCGACGCGGCCGGCACCGTGCTGAGCGCCCGCCGCTGTCTCGCCGTCGTCGAGGACGGCGCACCGTCGCTGTTCATCGGCGTGGAGCTGATCGCGTGGGAGGGCCCGGCGCGGGACGTTCCGCTGGACGCGCTCGGCCGTGCGCTGGGCCGCGCACCGGTCGCGTGGCCGGTGAACCTCGTGTTCCTCGACGTCACCCAGGACCCGGTCGCCGACTGGCTGCGGGCGCACGTACGTCCGTTCTATGCGCGAGAGCGATGACACGGTCCGTCAAGTCGGTGTCAGTAACGCCGCTTAAGCTGGTTTCATGACCTGACCGGGCGGCGTCGCGCCCCCGGTCACGGGCGGACACGGATGTTCACGAAGGGGCGGTTACGGGTGAGCGCGTCGGGCACGGCCGCGGCCGGACAGGTCGAGCACATGCTGCGCCAGGTGACTCCCGGGCGCTACGACGCGTACGAGTCGCTCCTGAAGGCCCTCGCCGACCCGGCGGCGGGCCAGGTCTGGATGCTGCTCTGGCACGGCCAGGCCGGCTCCCCGGACGCCCAGTACGGGAACATGGAGGTGGATGGTTTCTCCTACGCCCCCTGTGTCACCTCCGCCCAGGAACTCTCCGCGTCCGGCTGGTCGCGCGCGTACGAGGTGGTCGGTGGTGTCGACGCGGCCCGCACGCTCTACCCCGACCACTACGGCCTCTGGCTGAACCCGCACGCGCCCGGCGGCGGCGTCGGCGTCCCCTGGCTCGACCTGCGCCGGATCGCGGGCGGCCTGGACCGCCAGCCCGCGGGCCCGCTCCGCCTCTCCGAGCCGGCCATCGAGATCTCCCAGTTCTACGCGTTGCTGGCGCAGAACGCCCACCGCACGACCGCGGTCCGCTCGCTGCGCCGCGCCTGGGTGCAGCCCGCGCTCGGCGCCCCGTACCTCGCCATCGGCCTCGACGTGTACGACACGTCGCCCGCGTCGGTGGACTCGGTGCGCGCGATGATGCAGCAGTCCATCGCGGCGGTGCCGGACGGCCTGCCGGTCTCGACCGTCGCCATGTCGGACGAGTACGACCCGGTGGCGATGTGGCTGCGGGCCAACGCCCGGCCGTTCTACGACCGCGAGGCGCACGTCGCTCCCGCGGGGCAGGCCGGTGGCGGGTACGGCTACCCGCCGCCCCACGGTGCGTCGTACTGACCGCCTTTGTCCTGAATCGCCGGACGGCCCGCCGAACCTCGGATCCCCCTCAACCCCGGTTGCTCGGCGGTCATTTCGGGAAGAGGCCGGTTGGGGGCAGGAAAGACGCTTGTGCCCGGCAATGTCCGGTCCGGAGCCGCTTCGACCCCAACTGCCCACTGTCCGACCCCCGTTCACGACCGTCCGGATAACGGAACCCCCCAGACAGCATCACGTTTAGGTTTCCTTTCGCCGTCAAGTCTGGCCCCTGGTCACACGCAGGTTGAAGACTCCCGCTCCAAGGGGCATCGCCTCTGTGTACGACGGACTGAACCGCCGCTACAGCGGCAAGTGCGGGCCGGTCACCGCCGGTTGAGAGGGGTCCTTGCCACGATGACGGCACCATTGCACGACACGACCACGGAAGCGGAACCGACCGCTCCGGTCGAAGCTGCCGCGAGTGAGCCGGGCCGCAAGGTCGAGGGCCGGTCGCTGAAGCAGATCGCCTGGAGCCGCCTGAAGCGGGACAAGGTCGCCCTGGGCGGTGGCATCGTTGTCGTCCTGCTGATCCTGGTCGCGGTCTTCGCCCCGCTCATCGTCGGCCTGCTGGGCCATCCGCCCAACGACTTCCACCAGGACAAGCTGGACCCGCTGACGAACCTGCCCACCGGCTCGTTCGGCGGCGTCAGCAGCGACTACCTCTTCGGCGTCGAACCGAACAAGGGCCGCGACGTCTTCAGCCGTGTCGTCTACGGCGCCCGCATCTCGCTGCTCGTCGCCTTCCTCGCGGCGATCGTCGCCGTCGTGCTCGGCACGATCTTCGGCGTCGTCGCGGGTTACTTCGGCGGCTGGATCGACTCGGTCATCAGCCGGGTCATGGACGTGCTGCTCGCCTTCCCGCAGCTGCTCTTCATCATCTCGCTGGTCTCGGTCCTCCCCGACGACCTGCTCGGCCTGACCGGCACCGGCGTCCGCGTCGCCATCCTGGTCCTGGTCATCGGCTTCTTCGGCTGGCCCTACGTCGGCCGTATCGTCCGGGGCCAGACCCTCTCGCTGCGCGAGCGCGAGTACGTGGAGGCGGCCCGCTCGCTCGGCGGCGGCAGCCGGTACATCCTGCTGCGCGAGCTGCTGCCCAACCTGGTGGCCCCGATCGTCGTCTACATGACGCTGATGATCCCCACCAACATCCTCACCGAGGCCGCCCTCAGCTTCCTCGGCGCGGGTGTGCGCCCGCCGACCGCGTCCTGGGGCGGCATGCTCCGCGACGCGCTGGCGACGTACGAGCACGACCCGATGTTCATGGTCTTCCCCGGCGTCACGATCTTCGTGACCGTCCTCGCGTTCAACCTCTTCGGGGACGGGCTGCGCGACGCGCTCGACCCCAAGGGCACCCGCTAGGTCCTCAACAGCCCTTTTTCCAAAGGCCCCTGTCGCAACGTCAGGCGGCGCACCTCACTGGTTCCTCGGCGACTTGCCCGGACCGCGATCTCGGAGGATACGAGAAAATGCCCACAGGTATTCCCAAGCGACGGCTCGCCGCGTGCGCGGCCCTCGTCGTCGGGGCGCTGGCGGCCACTACGGCGTGCGGTGGCGGCGACAGCGACAGCAAGGACGGCGCCAAGGCGGCCGGTTTCAACGCCGCGCTGACCAAGGTCGTCAACGCGTCCGCCAAGAAGGGCGGGACGCTGAAGTTCGTCGGCAAGCAGGACTTCGACTCCCTGGACCCGCAGCGCTCGTACTACGGCATGACCTGGGACTTCATGCGGTACTACACCCGCACCCTGGTCACCTACGACACCAAGCCGGGCAACGGCTCCAACAAGCTGGTCGGCGACCTGGCCACCGCGCCCGCCACCGTCTCGGACGACGGCAAGACCTACACGTACAAGCTGCGTGACGGCCTGACCTGGGAGGACGGCTCCAAGCTGACCTCCAAGGACGTCAAGTACGGCATCGAGCGCATCTGGGCCACCGACGTCATCACCGGCGGCCCCGGCTACCTGCGCTCCACCCTCGACCCCAAGGGCGCGTACAAGGGCCCGTACAAGGACAAGTCGAAGGACAAGCTGGGCCTGAAGGCGATCGAGACGCCCGACGACCAGACCATCGTCTTCCACCTGCCCAAGGCGAACGGCGACTTCGAGCAGATGCTCGCCATGCCGACCGGCGCCCCGGTGCCGCAGAAGGCCGACACCGCCGCGAAGTACACGCAGAAGCCGATGTCGTCCGGCCCGTACAAGATCCAGAGCTACAACGCGGGCAAGAGCCTGACGCTGGTGCGCAACACGGCCTGGAAGAAGTCGTCCGACCCGATCCGCCCGGCCCTGCCGAACAAGATCACGGTCACCATCTCCTCCAACCTGGAGGAGAACGACAAGCGCCTGATGGCCGGCGACTACGACGTCGACGTCAACGGCACGGGCATGACCCAGTCGGGCCGCGTCTCGGCCGTCCAGGACCACAAGGACAACGTCGACAACGTCCAGACGTCCTTCGTGCGTTACGTGGCCCTGGTCACCGCCGCCAAGCCGCTGGACAACGTCGAGTGCCGCAAGGCCGTCTTCTACGGCACCGACTTCGCCAGCCTCCAGCAGTCGCGCGGCGGCAAGGTGGCCGGTGGCGAGATCGCCAACTCCACCTTCCCGACGTCCATCCCGGGCTACAGCGACTACGACCCGTACGGCATCCTCGCCCGCAAGGGCAAGCCGGACGCGGCCAAGGCCAAGGACGCGCTGAAGAAGTGCGGCAAGCCGAACGGCTTCTCCACCAAGATCTCGGCCCGCAGCAACAACCCGGGTGAGGTCGACGCCGCCGAGGCGCTGCAGGCGTCGCTCGGCAAGGTCGGCATCAAGCTGACGATCGACTCGATCGACGGCGCCCAGTCGTCCTCGATCACCGGCTCGCCGAAGGTCGTCAAGTCCCGTGGCTACGGCATGACGATGAGCGGCTGGGGCCCCGACTTCAACTCCGGCCAGGGTTACGCGCAGCCGCTGTTCGACAGCCGCTTCATCTTCCCGACCGGTAACTACAACGAGTCGCAGATCAAGGACAAGAAGGTCGACCAGCTCTTCGACGACGCGATCGGCACCACCGATCTGGCCAAGGCGAAGCAGCTCTACACCGACCTGGACCACGAGATCCTGGACCAGGCGTACTGGATGCCCTTCATCTACGAGAAGAACATCTCGTGGCGCAGCACCCGCCTGACCAACGTGTACTCGTCCGCGGCGTACAGCGGTCGCTACGACTACGTGACGCTGGGTGTCAACAAGTAGTCGTCCATCACGGTCCTTCCGGTCGATGAGCCGATCCCGCTCATACCGTCGAAACCCCGCCAGTCCGAAGGGCAGGTGATGGCCTCGGCGGCGGGGACCCCGAACGGGTCCCCGCCGCCGGGCCGCGCACAGTGCTTGCTTATCTCATCCGGCGCCTGTTCGCCGTCGTCATCATGGTGCTGATCGTGTTGTTCGCGACCTTCACCATCTTCTTCATGCTGCCCAAATGGGCGGGGCAGGACGTCGCCGTCCTCTTCGCCGGCAAGGCCACCAGCCCCGAGGCGCTGGACGGCATCCGGGTCAAGCTGGGCCTCAACGACCCGCTGCTCGTGCAGTTCTGGGACTTCGTCAAGGGCATCCCGCTGGGCCGCGACTACGCCAACGGCGCCGATGTCACCCACTGTCCCGCCCCCTGCTTCGGGTACTCCTTCCGCACGGAGGAGCCCGTGTGGAACACGCTCAAGCAGGACGCGCCCATCACCGGCGCCCTGGCGCTCGGCGCCTGCGTCCTGTGGCTCGTCGGCGGTGTCGCCACCGGCGTCACCTCCGCCCTCAAGCGCGGCACCTTCTGGGACCGCGCCGCGATGACCACCGCCCTCGGCGGCGTCTCGCTCCCCGTCTTCTTCACCGGCATGGTCGCGATGGGCATCTTCGTGCACACCCTGGGCTGGGTGCACATCGCCGACTCGCTGTCCACGGACGACTCGATCGGTACGTGGCTGCAGACGCTGATCCTGCCGTGGATCGTGCTCGCCTTCCTCAACGCCGCGATGTACGCGAGACTCACCCGCGCCACCATGCTGGAGATCCTCGGCGAGGACTACATCCGCACGGCGCGCGCCAAGGGGCTCGGCGAGTCCGCCGTCATCACCCGGCACGCGCTGCGCTCCGCGATGACACCGATCCTCACCGTCTTCGGACTCGACCTCGGCGTGCTGCTCGGCGGCGCCGTGCTCACCGAGTCCACGTTCAACCTGCCGGGGCTCGGCCTCGAAGCCGTGCAGGCCATCAGCAACAAGGACCTGCCCGTGATCCTCGGCGTGACGCTCTTCGCGGCTCTCGCGATCGCCGTCGCCAACCTCGTCGTGGACCTTCTGTACGCCGTCATCGACCCGCGAGTGAGGCTGGGATGACCCAATTGCACAAGACCGGAGCGGCGGTCGGCGAACCCGTCGCCGCTTCCGGCGCCCCCAGCGCCTTCCTCGAGGTCCGTGACCTCAAGGTGCACTTCCCGACCGACGACGGCCTGGTCAAGTCCGTCGACGGGCTCTCCTTCACCCTGGAGAAGGGGCGCACCCTCGGCATCGTCGGCGAGTCCGGATCGGGCAAGTCCGTCACGTCGCTCGGCATCATGGGCCTGCACACCGCGGGCCAGTACGGCCGCCGCAAGGCGCAGATCAGCGGCGAGATCTGGCTCGAGGGCACGGAGCTGCTCTCCGGCGACCAGGACAAGGTGCGCAAGCTCCGCGGCCGCGACATGGCGATGATCTTCCAGGACCCGCTGTCCGCGCTGCACCCGTACTACTCGATCGGCAAGCAGATCGTGGAGGCCTACCGGGTCCACCACGACGTCGACAAGAAGACCGCCCGCAGGCGCGCGATCGAGATGCTCGACCGGGTCGGCATCCCCCAGCCCGACAAGCGGGTCGACGCCTACCCGCACGAGTTCTCCGGCGGTATGCGCCAGCGCGCGATGATCGCCATGGCGCTGGTGAACAACCCCGAGCTGCTGATCGCCGACGAGCCGACCACGGCCCTCGACGTGACCGTGCAGGCCCAGATCCTCGACCTGATCCGGGACCTCCAGAAGGAGTTCGGCTCGGCCGTCATCATGATCACGCACGACCTGGGCGTCGTCGCGGAGATGGCCGACGAACTCCTCGTCATGTACGGCGGCCGGTGCGTCGAGCGCGGCACCGCCACGGAGGTCTTCACCGAGCCCCAGCACCCGTACACCTGGGGCCTGCTGGGTTCGATGCCGCGCATCGACCGGGACCAGACCGAGCGGCTCATCCCGGTCAAGGGCTCCCCGCCCAGCCTGATCAACCTGCCGAACGGCTGCGCCTTCAACCCGCGCTGCCCGTACGCGGACATCCCCAAGGACAACATCACCCGTACCGAGCGCCCCGAACTGCGCGAGGTCGGCTCCGGTCACTTCTCCGCCTGCCACATGTCGGCCGAGGAGCGGGAGCGGATCTGGACCGAAGAGATTGCGCCGAAGCTGTGACGGACGCCAAAGGACCCGAGACCGAGATGACGCCCTCTTCGATCCCCCAGCAGGCCACCGACTCGCCCGCCACCTCGCCGAACCCGGCCAAGGGCGAGCCGCTGCTCAAGGTCGAGAACCTGGTCAAGCACTTCCCGATCAAGAAGGGCCTGCTCAAGCGGCAGGTCGCCGCGGTGCAGGCGGTCGACGGCCTGTCCTTCGACGTCCGCGCGGGCGAGACCCTCGGCGTCGTCGGCGAGTCCGGCTGCGGCAAGTCGACCATGGGCCGGCTCATCACGCGGCTGCTCGAACCGACCGCGGGCCGGGTCGAGTTCGAGGGCCAGGACATCACGCACCTGAGCACCGGCGGCATGCGTCCGCTGCGCCGCGACGTGCAGATGATCTTCCAGGACCCTTACTCGTCGCTGAACCCGCGCCACAACATCGGCACCATCGTCGGTGCCCCGTTCCGGCTGCAGGGCGTCAAGCCCGAGGGCGGCGTGAAGCGGGCGGTCCAGGAACTCCTGGAGAAGGTCGGCCTCAACCCCGAGCACTACAACCGCTACCCGCACGAGTTCTCCGGCGGTCAGCGCCAGCGCATCGGCATCGCGCGGGCCCTGGCGCTCAAGCCGAAGCTGGTGGTGGCGGACGAGCCGGTCTCGGCCCTCGACGTCTCGATCCAGGCGCAGGTCGTGAACCTCCTGGACGACCTCCAGGACGAGCTCGGCCTCACGTACGTGATCATCGCCCACGACCTCTCGGTCATCCGGCACGTCTCGGACCGGATCGCGGTGATGTACCTCGGCAAGATCGTCGAACTCGCCGACCGCGACGACCTGTACGCGCGGCCGATGCACCCGTACACCAAGGCGCTGCTGTCCGCCGTGCCGGTGCCGGACCCCAAGCGCCGGGGCGTCAAGAGCGAGCGCATCCTGCTGCGGGGCGACGTGCCGTCCCCGATCGACCCGCCCAAGGGCTGCCGCTTCCACACGCGCTGCTGGAAGGCGACGGAGCTCTGCGCGACGAAGGAGCCCCCGCTGATTCAGCTGGACACGGGGCACCAGGTCGCCTGCCACCACCCGGAGAACGCCGCCGACCAGGCACCCGAGGACACCAAGCTCCTCTCGGTGGCCAAGGAGGCGATCGACGTGGTGACGGTGCCGGCGCCGGCGGACGTGGTCACCGAGGAGCCGTCGCCGGAGGCAGCCCCGGAGGCCCCGGAAGAGAAGTAGCCGGTGGCCCGCCGCCTTGGGCAGTCTGCCGCCTGGGGCGGCAGGGTGGGCAAGGCGGCACCCCGGCGCGGGGTGAGCGTTCATGGAGGGCCCGCTGCGGCGCGGGAGCGCATAGCCCATAAGGGGCATGTACACGACCATCCCCGAGCGGCAGAGTTCCCGTGTCCATCACACGGAACACGCTCGAAGGGACGCCCATGCTCTCCCGTTCGGCAAAACTCGCCGCGCTCACCGTCGCTGCCGCCTCCTTCACCCTGATCGCCGCCGCCCCCGGCCCCACCCCCGGCTCCGACGGCGTCGGCGACCCGTACTTCCCCCAGCTGGGCAACGGCGGCTACGACGCCCGCCACTACGCCCTCGACGTCGCGTACGATCCCGGCACCGACCGCCTCGACGGCCGTACGACCCTCACCGCGCGCGCCACCCAGAGCCTGAGCTCCTTCGATCTGGACCTGCAGAAGCTGACGGTCGCCGGCGTCGAAGTGAACGGCAGACGCGCCCAGTTCACGCGCACCGGCGACGAGATCGTCGTCACGCCCCACCGGTCGATCCACAAGGGCGACACCTTCACCACCACCGTCACCTACGACGGCGTCCCCGAACCCCTCACGGGCCCCATCGTCTTCGGCTCCGACTACGGCTGGATGAAGACGGCGGACGGCGTCTTCGTCGCCTGCGAGCCGAACGCCGCCTCCACCTGGTTCCCGTCCAGCGACCACCCCTCCGACAAGGCCACCTACGACATCCGCATCAAGGCCCCCAAGGGCCTGACCGGCGTCTCGAACGGCCGCCTCGTCGCCACGTACGACACCGACAAGGGCCGGCAGACCGTCCACCACTGGCGCGAGACGAAGCCCATGGCGACCTACCTCGCGACCGCGACGATCGGCACGTTCGACGTGAAGAGCGGTCGGACCCCGGCCGGCACTCCCATCTACGTGGCCATCGACCCGGTCCTGGCGAACGGCAACAGCGTCGACGTGTACGCGGTCACGGCCGAGGCCACCGACTACTGGGAGACCGTCTTCGGCCCGTACCCGTTCGAGGAGACGGGTGCCATCGTCGACGACATGCCGCAGGCCGGCTTCTCCCTGGAGACCCAGTCCAAGCCGATCTACTCCGCCGTCCGCTCCGAGTCGACGATCGTGCACGAGCTGGCCCACCAGTGGTTCGGCGACTCCGTCTCGGTCGAGCAGTGGAAGAACATCTGGCTCAACGAGGGCTTCGCCACCTACGCCCAATGGCTCTGGTCCGAGCACAAGGGCATCCGCTCCGCCCACGACTCGTTCCGGGCGGGCTACGACTCCCGCCCCGCCGACTCCACGTTCTGGCAGGTCGCGCCCGGCGACCCGCAGCGCGACACGATGTTCGCCTCCGCCGTCTACCAGCGCGGCGCGATGACGCTGCAGGTGCTGCGCGAGCGGATCGGCGACAAGGCGTTCTTCGAGCTGCTGCCGCTGTGGACCAGGCTCCACCGGTACGGGAACGCCGAGACGTCCGACTTCGTCGCCCTCGCCGAGCGGGTCTCGGGGCAGCAGTTGGACGACCTCTTCGACACGTGGCTGTTCACGACGGGCAAGCCGACGCTGTAGGCCCGCGCCCGGCAGGTAAAAATATCGGGTGATCCAGGAACTGTTCACCCCCTCCGTCCAGCATTGGCTCGACCTCGTCGGCATCTTCGTGTTCGCCATCTCCGGCGCGCTGATGGCCGTCCGCAAGAACTGGGACGTGTTCGGTATCGCCGCCCTCGCCGAGGTCACCGCGCTGGGCGGAGGGGTGTTCCGCGACCTGGTGATCGGGGCCGTGCCCCCGGCCGCCTTCACCGATCTCGGCTACTTCCTCACCCCGCTGGTCGCCGCCGCGCTCGTCTTCTTCCTGCACCCCGAGGTCGAGCGCACCCAGACCATGGTGAACGTCTTCGACGCGGCGGGCCTCGGCCTGTTCTGCGTCACCGGCACGACCAAGGCGTACGACTACGGGCTCGGCCTCACCGCGTCCGCCGCACTCGGCCTCGCCACCGCCGTCGGCGGCGGTGTGCTGCGCGACATCATCGCCAACGAGGTGCCGTCCCTGGTGCGCTGGGACCGCGACCTGTACGCCGTCCCCGCGATCGTCGGCGCCGCCATCGTCGTGCTCTGCATCCGCTTCGACGCCCTCGACGGCATCACCAGCGGGATCGCCGTCGTCACCGCCTTCGTGCTGCGGCTGCTCGCGATGCGCTACCACTGGCGGGCGCCCCGCGCGTGGAACCGGAGGTCGGCGGCGGTGGAGGTGGTGGAGGAGACCCCGTGACCCGGAGGTGCCCTGGCTCGACCAGGGCTTGACGAGGGCTTCACAGTCGCAAGCTACCGCTTAGTAATTTCCTGTTGTACGTTTCCTGTATGGCAGACGCAGCATCCGTACAGAGTCGCGAGCAGGGCCGCATCGGCGACAGCGAGTTCGACCGCGACACCGAGGTCACGCGCCGGGAGCCCGGTGTCTACGACATCGACCTCTCCGCCGGGTGGACGATCATCAACGCCGTCAACGGCGGCTACCTCCTCGCCGTGCTCGGCCGCGCCCTCGCGGACGCCCTGCCGCACACCGACCCGTTCACGATCTCGGCGCACTACCTGACGGCCTCCGCGCCCGGGCCCGCCGTGATCCGCACCGACGTGGTGCGCACCGGCCGCACCCTCTCCACCGGCCAGGCGTCCCTGTTCCAGTACGCGGAGGACGGCACCGAGGTCGAGCGGATCCGCGTCCTCGCCTCGTACGGAGACCTGGACGCGCTCCCCGACGACGTGCGCACCACCGCCAAGCCGCCCGCGATCCCGCCCGTCGAGCAGTGCTTCGGCGCCGGTGACGCGCCCGAGGACGCCCCGCGCATCCCGGGCAGCTCCGCCATCACCGACCGGCTCGACGTCCGGCTCGACCCGGCCACCCTCGGCTGGGCGCTCGGCGCGCCGTCCGGCAAGGGCGAGATGCGGGCCTGGTTCGGCCTGGCCGACGGCCGCGACGCCGACCCGCTCTCGCTCCTGCTCACGGTCGACGCGCTGCCGCCGACCGCCTTCGAGATGGGCCTCAAGGGCTGGGTGCCGACCGTCGAGCTGACCGTCCACGTCCGCTGCCGCCCGGCCCCCGGCCCGCTGCGGGTCTCCATCACCACGCGCAACCTCGCGGGCGGCTTCCTGGAGGAGGACGCCGAGGTCTGGGACGCGCAGGACCGGATGGTCGCCCAGTCCCGTCAGCTGGCGCGGGTCAGGCTCGGCTAGGGCCTGTCTTCACACTCCCGTCTTCACCCAGGGGGCGGCGGCCCAGCCAGGCCGCCAACTCCCCGTAGGCGTCGGCCCCTTCGGGCGTGGCCACGATCTCCCCGAACGGCACCTCGGGGCCGCGCCGCTCGGCGGGCAGCGCCTGCCGGGCGACGGTGAGCGCGAAGCCCGCCAGCTCCGGGTCGAGCGTGCCCGGTCGGCCCAGCGCCTCCCACAGGTCCCAGGAGTGGGCCACGGACTCCAGCACGAAACCGGACAGCGCCGCCCGCCCCGGCACGCTGCCCCACGGGACGGTGACCTGCCGGTCGAGCGCGGCCTCGTCCTGCCAGGCCTTGAGCGCGCCGACGCGCACCTCCTCGTACGCCTCGGTCAGTGCCGCGTCGGCGATGCCGTCGGCGAACGACGCCACGGAGAGCCCGTCGCCGCCCTCGCCGACGACCACGACGCGGCGGCCTCCGCCGATCAGGTGCGAGATCAGTCGGCGTACGTCGAACTCGGCGCAGGGCGTGGCCCGTTCGTACTGTTCCGGCCGCACGGAGGCGACGAGCCCGGCGACTTGCGCGGTGGCCCGCTCGAAGAGGGGGCGGGGATCCGGGGCGGCTGGGGCGGTCATTGCGGCTCCTGTGTCGTGCGGTGGCAATGGTGCGGCTTCGGTGGGCCTTCTCCCTGGGCGAGCGGAGCTCGGTCCAGGGGTGCGGGGAACTGCGCGAGAAGCCCTCACCGGACCCGCGCCCGACAACGCACCGCCAATATCCCCGGCATACCTGACAACCCCGGTCAGCATTTCCCGCCGAACTGCGGCACGCTGACGCAGGTGAAGTCCGACCGCCTGCTCTCCATCCTCCTGCTCCTCCAGACCCGCGGCCGCGTCCCGGCCCACGAACTGGCCACCCGCCTGGAGGTCTCGGTCCGCACGATCTACCGGGACGTCGAGGCGCTGTCCGCGTCCGGCGTCCCCGTCTACACCGAACGCGGCCGGCACGGCGGCATCGCGCTCGTCCCCGGCTACCGCACCGACGTCACCGGCCTGACCGCCGACGAGTCCCGCGCCCTGTTCATCCTCGCGGCCCAGGGCGCCCACGCCGCCCTCGGCCTGGACGAGGCCCTGGGTTCCGCGCTGCGCAAGGTGATGGCCGCGCTGCCCGAACCGCACCGCCCGGCGGCGGAGTTGACGAGCCGTCGGATCCTGGTCGAATCGTCCCGCTGGATGGGCCCGCCGCCGCGCGAGGTCGACGTCAGCGCCCTCCAGGACGCGGTCTTCACCGACCGCCGCCTGCGCATCCGCTACCGCCACAGTGGCGCGGGCAAGCCCCGTACGTACACCGTCGACCCGTACGGCCTCGTCTCCAAGGCGGGCGTCTGGTACCTGATCGCCGACCGCCGGGCGGTGCCCCGGCTCTTCCGCGCCGACCGGACCCAGTCGGTGGTCGTCACCGACGCGCCGGTCGAGCGCCGCCCGGGCATCGAACTCGCGGACGTCTGGGCGGTGTTGAAGCGGCAGGTCGAGAAGCGTCCGGGCGGCATCGCGGTCACCGCGCGGGTCCACCGCAGCCGCTACGACCTGTTCCTGCGGATGTGCGGAAACTCCCTGATCGAGCACCCGCGGGACGACGGTGACAGTGAGTGGATCACGGTCCGGCTCGGTTACGGCGTCCTGGGCGCCGCGCGCATGCTCCTGCCCTTCGCCGAGCATCTGGAGGTGCTCGAACCCCCGGAGGTGCGCGCGGAGCTGGCACGCGGCGCGGCCGAGGTCGTCAGCCTCTACGCAGGAACTCCCCGAGCGCGTCCGTGAGTTCGGCGGGCGCGTCCTCCTGTACGAGGTGCCCGGCACCCTCGATGACCCGCAGCTCGGCGCCGGGGATCAGCTGGGCGAGCTCGTGGCCGCGTACGACCGGGATCCAGGTGTCCTCGGCGCCCCAGCAGATGAGCACGGGGAGCTCCAACTCCCCGTAACGGCCCTGGATGTCGTCGGTGAACCGCTGGTCGTTCTGCTCGATCTGCCGGTAGAAGGCGTCCTGGCCCATCTCGCTCAGCCAGGGTGCTGTGAGCCGCGCGTGGGTGTCCGGGTGGAGCCCCGGGTGGCTGCACGAGCTGATGTAGCGGTGCACGAGCGCCTCGTGCAGTTCGCTCGGCAACTGCCCGAAGGTGTCGGCGTGTTCGGCGAGCAGCCGGTACGTGGGCGAGCCCCACGGCGCGATCGCCACCGGGTCGACGAGCGCGAGGCGGGAGTACGCCGCGCCGTGCAGCAGGCGCGCGCGCAACGCGACGGCGCCGCCGAAGTCGTGGGCGACGACGGCGGGCCCCGTGCCCGCACCGGCCAGTCCCCAGTGGTCGAGGAGTTCGGTGAGGACGCGGGCCTGGCTGTCGAGGTCGACGGGCTGCCCCGGGCGCATCTCGGAGACGCCGTACCCCGGCAAGTCCCATACGTACACGCGGTGTCGGGAGGCGAGCGCCCGCGCGGGGGCCCGCCAGACGTACGACGAGAACGGGGTGCCGTGGACGAGCACGACGGGCGGCGCGTCCGCGGGGCCGAGCCCGGCCCAGCGGACTTCACCGGACGAGCTGCTGTAACTGCGGTCGAGGTTCCAGTCGGCGACTGTCATGACCGTAAGGCTAATTGGTCATGACGCATCCAGCCAGTGTCTGCGCCCGAGGCTCACCAGCCTCAGCTGCCGCTCGGCGAGGCCCGTCACCCGGGGGAGATCGCCCGGACCGGCCGTGAGCAGCAGTGACGCCGTCATGACCATGTGGTCGACGTACAGCCCGGCCAGCATCAGCAGGTCCTCCTCGCTCCAGCCGGCCGACTCGGGGTCGCGGCGCAGGGCGGTGCGCACCTCCTCGGCGAACTGGTCGAGCTGCGCGCCGATCGCCTCGCGCACCCGCTGCACCCCGCCGTGCCGTTCGCGCGCGATGAACCGCACGTGGGCCGGGTGGGTGCGCACGTGCGCGGAGATCAACTCCACGGTGCGCGCGATGCGTTCGTCACTGTTCCAGGTCGCCGTCAGCAGTTCGGAGACGACCGTGTGCAGGCTGCCGAGCGCCTCCTCGACCAGGGCGGCGCCGAGGTCGGGGATGGAGTCGAAGTGCCGGTAGAACGCGGTCGGCGTGACCCCTACGGCCCGGGTGACCTCGCGCAGCCCCAGGCTGCTGAGGCTCTGCTCCTCGAGCAGCTCCAGCGCCGCGTCGAGCAGCGCCTGCCGGGTCTTCTGCTTCTGTGCCTGCCGGGTGTGACTCATGTCATCCAGTTAACAACTGTTCTCCGTGTGGGGAAACCGCTGTCCGGGTCTAGACTCGTCAGTCAGTGAACAGTTGTAACCCAACTTCGGAACTCGACTTCGAGAGGTTTCCCGTGCTGTTCCTCGTAGCGGCCCTCCTGCTCCTGGGCTTCGCCCTCGGCACCGTGGCCCACGCCCCGCTGACCTTCACCCTGGTCGCGGCCGCCGTCATCGGCGTCTGGCTGGCCGTCTTCGCGGCCCGCGAGCGCCACGCCCGCCGTCACCAGAGCTGACCCGTCCGACCGAGCTGTGCCATCAAGGGGGTAACACCGTGCAACTCATCGAAGAGCGCGAAACGAAGGCAGAAGAGACGTCAGAAGCGACGACACAAGAGACGACACAGGAGAAGGCAATCGTGACCGAAGCGGCCGCACCGCAGGTCGAGGCCGACGTCGAGGCCGAGACCCGGAACCAGGCTCAGGCCCGGCGCCCGGTCGGACGGCGCGACACCGACGGCATGGCCGTCGCCTCGTTCGTCCTCGGCCTCGTCGGTCTGCTCGTCCTGAACGTCTTCCTCGGCCCCATCGCGATCGTTCTCGCGAGCCTCGCCCTGTGGCGCGGCACCGCGCGACGCGGCCGCGCCCTGCTGGGCCTCGGCCTCGGAGTCGCCGATCTCGTCGTGCTCGGCGCGCTCATCGCGGCCGACAACACCTTCTCCTGGAGCATCACGGGCTGAGGCCCGACGGGCTCCGCGTGGGACGGGACCCCACGCGGCGGCGGAGCGGCTCCGGCGGACTCGTAGAATCGAGCCCACCATGGCTTACCTCGACCACGCCGCGACCACCCCGATGCTCCCGGAGGCGGTCGAGGTGCTGACCGCCCAGCTCGCCGTCACCGGCAACGCCTCGTCCCTGCACGCCGCGGGACGCCGCGCCCGCCGCACGGTGGAGGAGTCCCGCGAGACCCTCGCCGAGTCGCTCGGCGCCCGCCCCAGCGAGGTCGTGTTCACCTCCGGCGGCACCGAAGCCGACAACCTCGCGGTCAAGGGCCTGTACTGGGCCCGCCGCGCCGCGGATCCGGCCCGCACCCGCGTCCTCGCCAGCCCCGTGGAGCACCATGCGGTCCTCGACGCCGTGCACTGGCTCGCCGAGCACGAGGGTGCCACGGTCGAGTACCTGCCGGTCGACGCGCACGGCCGCGTGCACGCCGAAGCGCTCCGCGACGCGATCGGGCGCAACCCCGACGATGTCGCCCTCGCCACGGTCATGTGGGCCAACAACGAGATCGGCACGATCCAGCCGGTGCGCGAACTGGCCGACGTGGCGGGGGAGTTCGACATCCCGCTGCACGCCGACGCGGTTCAGGCCTACGGCCAGATCCCGCTCGACTTCGCCGCCTCGGGCCTCGCGGCGATGACGGTCTCCGGCCACAAGATCGGCGGGCCCTACGGCATCGGCGCCCTCCTGCTCGGCCGCGAGTACACCCCGGTCCCGGTGCTGCACGGCGGCGGCCAGGAACGCCACGTCCGCTCCGGCACCCTCGACGTCCCCGCCATCGCCTCGTTCGCCACGGCGGGCCGCCTCGCGCACGAGCGGCGCGACCGGTTCGCCCACGAGATCGGCGCGCTCCGGGACGACCTGGTCACAGCGGTCCGCTCGGCCGTCCCCGAGGCGATCCTGGGCGGCGACCCGGCACCGGACGGACGCCTCCCCGCCAACGCCCACTTCACCTTCCCCGGCTGCGAGGGCGACTCGCTGCTCCTCCTCCTGGACGCCCAGGGCATCGAGTGCTCCACCGGCTCGGCCTGCACGGCGGGCATCGCCCAGCCCAGCCACGTCCTCCTCGCCACCGGAACCGATCCCGCCCTGGCCCGCGGCACGCTCCGCTTCTCCCTCGGCCACACGTCGACGAAGGCGGACGTGGACGCGGTGGCCCAGGCGATCGGCCCGGCGGTGGAGCGGGCACGGTCGGCGGGCCTGAGCTGACGCGCGCAGGCCGGGCCCGGGAAGGTCAGGCCTTCGTCGAGCCCGCCCGCCGGTGGGCCGCCCGCACGAGCCGCATGTACCGGTCCCAGTCCCAATGCGGTCCGGGGTCGGTGTGATCCGTCCCCGGCACCTCCACGTGCCCGATGATGTGCTTCCGGTCGACAGGTATCCCGTACCGTCTGCAGATCCCGGCGGTCAGCTTCGCCGACGCCTCGTACATGGCCGCGGTGAAATCCTGCGGCCGGTCCACGAACCCCTCGTGCTCGATGCCGATGCTGCGCTGGTTGTAGTCCTTGTTCCCCGCGTGGAAGGCGACGTCCAGCTCCCGGATCATCTGCGCGATGTGCCCGTCCTTGCGGACGACATAGTGCGCGGCGGCCCCGTGCCAGGGGTCCTTGAACACGCGCAAGGTGGTGCTGTAGCTGCCCTGCGTGACATGGATGACGACCCGGTCGATCGGGTAGTCGGCGGGCCGGTCCGCCCGCCGCCAGTTCGCCGCCGCCGCGGCCACCCACTCCGCGCCCTTGAAGTCCACCGCACCGGCCGTGCGCGGCTTGTCGACGCCGGGCACCTGCCACCACATCCGGGCGAGATCACCGCGCGCAAGCAGGCCGACCCCGACGGCCGACACCACCCCGCCCACGATCAAGGTCCGCCGGCTGATGCCCCGGTCCCGGTCCTTGCCTGCCCCCTGCGCACCCACGCGACGCCCCCGCCTGCCTGCCCCGACCCCGTCCCCGTTCAAGACCCACAACGCATATCGGAGAGATTCGGTTCCCGCGCCCCCGTACTCTGTTAGGGCTATGACTTCGCAGACCTCGCAGACCGCGCAGCGCCCCACCCAGGACCGCCCCCTCCGCGTGCTCGCCGCCATGTCCGGCGGCGTCGACTCCGCCGTAGCGGCGGCCCGCGCCGCGGAAGCCGGCCACGACGTGACGGGCGTCCACCTCGCCCTCTCGGCGAACCCGCAATCCTTCCGCACGGGCGCCCGCGGCTGTTGCACCATCGAGGACTCCCGCGACGCCCGCCGCGCGGCGGACGTCATCGGCATCCCGTTCTACGTCTGGGACCTGGCCGACCGCTTCCGCGAGGACGTGGTGGAGGACTTCGTCGCGGAGTACGAGGCCGGCCGCACGCCCAACCCCTGCCTGCGCTGCAACGAGAAGATCAAGTTCGCCGCGCTCCTCGACAAGGCCCTCGCCCTCGGCTTCGACGCCGTCTGCACGGGCCACTACGCGCAGGTCGTCGTGGACGGGAACGGCGACCGCGAGCTGCACCGCGCGACCGACATGGCCAAGGACCAGAGCTACGTCCTGGGCGTCCTCGACGACCGTCAGCTCGCCCACGCGATGTTCCCGCTCGGCGACACGGAGACGACGAAGGACGAGATCCGCGCGGAGGCGGAGCGGCGCGGCCTCGCCGTCGCCAAGAAGCCCGACTCCCACGACATCTGCTTCATCGCCGACGGCGACACCCAGGGCTTCCTGGCCGCCCGCCTCGGCAAGTCCGAGGGCGACATCGTCGACGAGTCGGGCGCCAAGCTCGGCACCCACGAAGGCGCCTACGGCTACACCATCGGCCAGCGCAAGGGCCTGCGCATCGGCACCCCCGCCGCCGACGGCAAGCCCCGCTACGTCCTGGACATCTCCCCGGTGGACAACACGGTGACGGTGGGCCCCGCGGCCGCCCTGGACGTGACCGCCCTGACGGCGATCAAGCCCCGCTGGTGCGGCACGGCCCCCTCGGGCCCCGGCACGTACACGGCCCAGCTGCGCGCCCACGGCGGCGAGACCGAGGTGACGGCGGAGCTCGTCGACGACGAGCTCCGGGTGTCCTTCACGGAGCCGGTGCGCGGGGTCGCCCCCGGGCAGGCCATCGTGCTCTACGACGGGACCCGGGTGGTGGGCTCGGCGACGATCGCGACCACCGCCCGCGCCACCGCGGTGGCCTAGCCGCGCCCCTGAAGGTAGTGGTGCAGCACCCCCGCCAGATCGGTGCTCCACTGCGTCGCCTGGGCCCGGCGCCGGGCCCTGACCCGGCATTCGTAGACCGGGCCGTCCGCCATCACCGCGGTCACGGACAGCCCTTCCGGCAGCGGCTGCGCATGGACGGTGCGCACGTGCGCCCACGGGAGGTCGATGGCGTGCGGCCCCTGCTCGAAGTGGACGCCCTCGGCATCGACGACCAGGCCGTTGTACTGATCGGCGGCCACGAACTCGGGACCGTGACCCGCCACCGGGGCGAACGCCGGCGGATGAGCGGGCGGCGGCGGGAACGCCGGGGGATGAGCGGGCGGTTCCGGTGCGAACGGTGGCGGGGCGGAGCCGAATCCGTCCGTCGGAACGTCCCGCTGCCCGTGTTCGTGCCCGTGAGACATGCTCGCTCACCCTCCGCCGTGCGCTGTGTACCTCCGCAGACTATGCGCCGTCGACCTGTGTCTCGTAGAAGCAGAAGTGGCCCTTGATGGCGGCCACCTCGGCCTTCGGCTCCTGGTACTCCCACACCAGATCCTGCGCGTCGGCCAGTGACCAGTAGGACGCGTCGCCCTTGAAGGGGCAGTACGTCGTCGTGTCCGAGGGCGTCAGCAGCTCGGTCCGAACGTCCTCCGGAGGGATGTAGTACCGAACGGGACAACCCGTCTCCCGCAGCACCAGTGCCCGCCCGCTCTCGGCCAGCACCTGTCCGCCGTGCACGACGCGGACGCCCTGCGAACCCTGCTCGATCGTGATCGTGTGTCCTTCAGCCATGACTGTGTCAGCGCTCACAGAGGGCGGGTTCTTCCCGGCGCGGCCGCACTGTTGCAAGGATCAAGGCCGACGAGAGGAGCGCCATGGCACTCGACCCCGAGGACCGGACGGCCGTCACCGAACTGCTCGCTCTGCACGGCCACTTGACCGACGCCGGTGAGCTGGACCGATTGGGGGAGCTCTTCACCCCGGACGTCGTCTACGACATCACGGACTTCGGGCAGCCGCCCCTCCACGGGCCGGCCGCCATCCGGGACGCCGCTCTCGCCCTCGGCGCGGGCAACCCGGTCGCCCACCACATCACGAACGTCGTTCTCACCGAACTCGCCGAAGGCCGCGTCCACGCCTTGTCCAAGGGCATCGGCATCAACGCGGACGGCACCAGCGGCAGCGTCACCTACGAGGACACCGTGGTGCGCGGGGACGACGGATGGCGGATCGCCCACCGGAAGGTCGGCGCGCGCCGGGTGCCCCTCGGAGGCCGGTGACCGCCGCGCGCCCGGCCGCCGGTGTGGCCCGTACCGTAGGCCTCATGAACATCTGCGTCTTCCTTTCCGCCGCCGACCTCGACGACCGCTACACCCGCCCCGCCCGCGAATTCGCCGAGCTCCTCGGCAAGGGCGGGCACACGCTCGTGTGGGGCGGCAGCGAGAGCGGGCTGATGAAGGTCGTCGCCGACGGGGTGCACGAGACCGGTGGGGGGCTGATCGGGGTGTCCGTGGAGTTCCTCGCGGCCAAGGCCCGTGCCGTGTCCGCGCCGGACGAGATGGTCATCGCCGCCGACCTCGCCGAGCGCAAGCGGCTGCTCATGGAGAAGGCCGACGCCGTCGTGATCATGGTGGGCGGCACGGGGACGCTGGACGAGGCCACCGAGATCCTCGAACTGAAGAAGCACGGGAAGACCGACAAGCCCGTCGTGCTGCTCAACTCCGCCGGGTTCTACGACGGGCTCAAGGAGCAGTTCCGGCGGATGGAGGACGAGGGCTTCTTGCCGATCCCCCTCACCGACCTGGTGTTCTTCGCCGAGGAGCCGGTCGGAGCCCTCGCCTACCTGGAGGAGTCGCGCGGCATCGAGTAGTGCGAGCATGGCGCCATGACCAGCACAGCCAGCACTGCCACTCATGTGATCACCGGCGCCGGTTCGGGCATCGGGGCGGCCGTCGCCCGTCGTCTGCACGCGCGCGGGGACGAGATCTTCCTGCACGCGCGCGACGCCGGCCGCGCCAAGGAACTCGCCGCCCGGTTCCCGGGCGCCCGGACGCTCGTCGGTGACCTCGCCGACCCCGACAAGCTGTCGTGGGCGTTCTCGCACCAGTCGCTGCCGGACCGGATCGACTCGCTGCTGCACATCGCCGGCGTCGTCGACCTGGGCCCGGTGGGCGAGCTCACCCCGAAGGCGTGGCGGCACCAGCTCAACGTCAACCTCATCTCCCCGGCCGAGCTGACCCGCCACTTCCTGCCCCAACTCCGCGTCGCCCAGGGGCACGTCGTCTTCGTGAACTCCGGTGCCGGGCTGAGCGCGAGCCCCCAGTGGTCCGCGTACGCCGCTTCCAAGCACGGTCTGAAGGCGCTCGCCGACTCGCTGCGCCACGAGGAGCACGGCAACGGCGTACGCGTCACCTCCGTCTACCCCGGCCGCACCGCCAGCCCCATGCAGGCCAAGGTGCACCAGCAGGAGGGCAAGGAGTACGACGCGGCGCGCTGGATCGACCCCGAGTCGGTCGCCACGTCGATCCTCATGGCCCTCGACCTGCCGCGCGACGCCGAGGTCAACGATCTGACGGTGCGCCCGGGACGCTGACCGTCGGGGCCACCACCGGGGTTACGTACTCTTCCTGGGTGAGCGAAAAGAGCGACTTCAAATGGGGACCGGCGACCGGCGTCGGTTCGATGCCCGGTGGTGACGCCCGGGAGGCCGCCAAGACCGTCGTCGGGTCTTTCGAGGGCCCCGAGACGGGCATCCCGTTTCTCGCCGAGCTGCCCGCGCGCGGACCCGGCGCCGACATGATCGGCCGGACCGCCGGGCTGCTCGTCGACCTGTACGCGCGCGTGGAGCCCAGCGGGTGGCGGATCGGGGACCGGCCGGGGCGCGACACCAAGCGCGCCAGGTCGTGGCTCGGCGAGGACCTCGACGCGCTCGAGGAGTTCACGCAGGGGTACGAGGGCCCGCTGAAGGTGCAGGCCGTCGGGCCGTGGACGCTCGCCGCCGCGCTGGAGCTGAGGAACGGCGAGGCCGCGCTCTCCGACCCGGGCGCCTGCCGCGATCTCGCGGGGTCGCTCGCCGAGGGACTGCGCGCGCACCTCGCCGACGTGCGGCGCCGCGTCCCCGGCGCGCAGGTCGTCCTCCAGCTCGACGAGCCCTCCCTCATCGCCGTCCTGCGCGGACAGGTCAAGACCGCGAGCGAGTACCGCACGCACCGCTCCGTCGACCGGCAGGTGGTGGAGGGCGCCCTGCGCGACGTCCTCGGCGTCGCCGCCGACGTGACGGGCGGGCCCACCGTCGTCCACTCCTGCGCCCCCGACGTCCCGTTCGCGCTGCTGCGCCGGGCCGGTGCCGACGCGATCTCCTTCGACTTCTCGCTGCTCACCGAGCGTGACGACGACGCGATCGGTGAGGCCGTCGAAGGAGGCGTCACGCTCTTCGCCGGTGTCGTGCCCGGCGTGGACGGCCCATTGTCAGACCCTGCCGGTAGCGTCATGGGTGTCAGGACGCTGTGGCGCAGGCTGGGGCTGAATCCGGGGTCTCTCGCGGAGTCGGTGGTCATCACGCCGTCGTGCGGACTCGCGGGTGCCTCACCCGCGTACGCCCGCACGGCACTCGCCCACTGCGCCCGGGCGGCGAGATCACTCGCGGACAACCCTGAGTGACCGGGGACGAAGGTGAACGGGAGGACGAGAAGGTGGCTGCCGCAAGCGCTGGAGAACCGTTGGAGAGCACGCAGGCGCAGACCTCCGTGCCCGCGAAGGCGCGGGACGAGCACGCCCAGCTGGCCGAGCAGATCGAAGAGCACCGCTTCCGGTACTACGTGAAGGACGCGCCGGTCGTCTCCGACGCCGAGTTCGACAAGCTGCTGCGTTCCCTCGAAGCCCTCGAGGAGAAGTACCCCGAGCTGCGCACCCCCGACTCGCCGACCCAGAAGGTCGCGGGGAACTACGCCACGGAGTTCACCTCCGTGGAGCACCGCGAGCGCATGCTCTCGCTCGACAACGCCTTCGACGACCTGGAGTTGGCGGCCTGGGCCGAGCGCGTCCACAAGGACGTCGGCTCGTCCGCGTACCACTTCCTGTGCGAGCTGAAGGTCGACGGCCTCGCGGTCAACCTGACGTACGAGAACGGGCGTTTGACGCGCGCGGCCACGCGTGGCGACGGCCGCGTCGGCGAGGACATCACGCCCAACGTCCGCACGATCGCCGAGATCCCCGACCGCCTCAAGGGCGAGCGCATCCCCGAGCTCGTGGAGATCCGCGGCGAGGTCTTCTTCCCGATGGAGAAGTTCGAGGAGCTGAACGCCCGCCTGGTGGAGGCCGGCGACAAGCCCTTCGCCAACCCGCGCAACGCGGCGGCGGGTTCACTCCGCCAGAAGGACCCGCGCGTCACCGCGACCCGCCCGCTGCACATGGTCGTGCACGGCATCGGCGCCCGCGAGGGCTTCGACATCACGCGCCTGTCGGAGGCGTACGAGCTGCTGCGCGAGTGGGGCCTGCCGACCGCCAAGCACAACAAGGTCGTCGGGGACCTCGACGGCGTACGGGCGTTCATCGCCTACTACGGAGAGAACCGGCACTCCGTGGAGCACGAGATCGACGGCGCGGTCATCAAGCTCGACGAGATCCCCCTCCAGGGCCGGCTCGGCTCCACCGCCCGCGCTCCGCGCTGGGCCATCGCCTGGAAGTTCCCGCCCGAAGAGGTCAACACCAAGCTGGTCAACATCCGCGTGGGCGTGGGCCGCACGGGCCGCGTCACCCCGTACGCGCAGGTGGAGCCGGTGACGGTGGCGGGTTCCGAGGTCGAGTTCGCGACGCTGCACAACCAGGAGATCGTCAAGAAGAAGGGCGTGTTCATCGGGGACACCGTCGTCATCCGCAAGGCCGGCGACGTCATTCCCGAGATCCTCGGGCCCGTCGTCGACCTGCGCGACGGCAGCGAGTACGAGTTCGTGATGCCCACCGAATGTCCCGAGTGCGGCACCCCGCTGCGGGCCATGAAGGAGGGCGACATCGATCTGCGGTGTCCCAACGCCCGCACGTGCCCCGCCCAGTTGCGGGAGCGGCTGTTCTACCTGGGTGGCCGCCAGTGTCTGGACATCGAGAACTTCGGGGCCGTCGCCGCCGCCGCGCTCACGGCGCCGCTGGAGCCCGCCGAGCCGCCGCTGACCGACGAGGGCGACCTCTTCGACCTCACCATCGAGCAGCTCCTGCCCATCAAGGCGTACGTCCTCGACGCCGACAGCGGCTTGCCCAAGCGGGACCCGAAGACCGGCGAGGACAAGGTCGTCACGGTCTTCGCCAACCAGAAGGGCGAGCCGAAGAAGAACGCCGTGGCGATGCTGGAGCACATCGCGGCCGCCAGGACCCGGCCGCTCGCCCGCGTCATCAACGGCCTGTCCATCCGTCATGTGGGACCGGTCGCCGCCGAGGCGCTCGCCCGCGAGTTCCGCTCCATCGAGCGCATCGACCAGGCCACCGAGGAGGAGCTCGCCGCCACCGACGGCGTCGGCGGCATCATCGCCACCTCCGTGAAGCAGTGGTTCGCCGAGGACTGGCATCGGGAGATCCTGCGGAAGTGGCGTGATGCCGGTGTGAGGATGGAGGAGGAAGGGTCCGGTGAGGACGAGGGGCCGCGGCCGCTCGAAGGACTCACCGTCGTCGTCACCGGCACGCTCGAGAACTTCACGCGGGACGGCGCCAAAGAAGCACTGCAGACCAGAGGCGCCAAGGTGACCGGTTCCGTTTCCAAGAAGACGTCCTTCGTGGTCGTCGGCGAGAACCCGGGATCCAAGTACGACAAGGCCATGCAGGTGAAGGTTCCGGTTCTGGACGAAGACGGATTCGCCGTTCTGCTCGAACAAGGACCCGAAGCCGCCGCCGAAGTGGCACTTCCCGCGGAAGAGCCGACCGAGCAGTAGCGGTTGAAGGCCACCCGTTCGGCGCATACCAGATGCATACGGGTGGCCGGGCCGCATTCGGGCAACCGTGGTCGGGCGCGTCCGTCTGGTGCCCGTGGAAGCCTTCTGCGGCCTACTGTTGAGGTGTGCGCCTGCCGTGTCCTGCTGCGGACGGGGCAACCCCTGCTCCACAGAAGCCAGGGGCCCGGGCAGCGGACGTGGGCACCGCCGGCTGTGAGAGGGACGGGAATGGAACCGACCGAGAGCGCCGCCCCGGACTCACGTCTGCGCCCGCGTCGACGCCTTCGGCGCGGCAGGGACCGACGATTCGGCGGGGGCGCCGCGAGCGGCGACAACGGCAGCGGTCACGGGGAGAACGAGCGCGGTGGTGTGGTGAACTGGCGCAATTGGTGGCGCGAGAGCGGGCTGGGTTTCACCCGCATCGGCCCGGATCGGGCCCAGGGGGCCTTCGGCACCGCGGGCCCCGCGGGCGATCCGTCCGGGACGGCGGAGCGCGCGCGAGGAGCCCGAAGTGACCGGCGCGGCCAGGACGTTCAGGGCGCCCGGGCGGCGGGACGGGAACCCGCGGGCCCCGGCGGCGCGGAGCGCGGCGGCGCACACCCCGACCCCACCGACCTCGACCCCACGGGCGGCGCGGCCGTCGCACCCGGCGAGCGGCACACCGCCGGCAGCCGGGCCACGGGCGGCGGCCCGGTGTTCCACCCGGGTGCCCTCACCGGGGTGACCACGGGCCCGGCCGTCCCGCCGAACGGCCTGCCCGGCAGCGGCCACGTCGGCGTGGCGACGCCCGCGCGCAACGAGCAGAGCGGAGCGGCCGACACCACGCGGGCCGCGGCGCTCCCGCTGCTGCCCGGCGCCGTCGTCGCGCTCGCCGCGGTGGTCCTGGGCGCCGGATTCCAGCGGGCGTTCAGCGGCGACCACGCGCTCTTCCCGTCCGGCGTCGTCGGCTGGTCCCTCGCGGTCCTGGCCGGCATCATCGTCGGCCATCTCGTCGCGCTCGGCCGCGACCGCTGGTGGGGCGGCACCGGCTCCGGCGCGGCCCTCACCCTCGCCGTGCTGCTCCTGTACGGCTGGGTGCCCGCCGGAATGGTCAGCCTCACCGTCGTCGTGCTCGTCGGCGCCGCCCGCAGGCACCGCTGGCGCCAGGGCGTGCTGCACGGCGCCATCGACATCCTCGGCATCGGGGCGGGCGCCCTCGTGCTGGCCGCGTTCGGCCGCGTACCGTCCGTCGAGTCACCCTGGAAACCGGAGACCTGGGACGCCTACACGGCGCCCGAGGTCCTCCTCGTGGCGGCCGCCTACCTGCTGGTCACCCGCATGCTCCTCTGGTACGTGCACGCGCCGCGCAGCTCCGGCCTGCCCACCGTCGCCCGCACGGCGCTGGTCCGGCAGGGCCTGGTCGGTGTCGCGCTGCTCGGCATCGCGCCGCTGATCTGTGTCGTCGCGATCGCCCTGCCCGTCCTGCTGCCGCTGTTCGCGATCCCGCTGATCGCGCTCGACTCGACGCTGTGGATCGCGCGGGCCCGCGCCGAGGAGCAGCTGCGCGACCCGCTGACCGGACTGCCCAACCGGCAGTGGCTCCTTGAGCGCACCTGGACCGCGCTCGACGACGCCGAGCGGATCGGGGCGCGCAGCGCGCTCGTGCTGATCGACCTCGACCGGTTCCGTTCCGTCAACGACACGCTCGGCCACCTCGCCGGTGACCGGCTCCTGTTGCAGATCGCGGACAGACTCAGAGCCGCGCTGCCGCGCGGTGCGGAGGCCGCGCGGCTCGGGGGCGACGAGTTCGCCGTGCTGCTCCCGGTCGCCGACTCCACGACGTCCGCGAGCCGGGTGGCCCGGAACCTGGTGGCCGCGCTCGGCTCACCGCTCGACCTCGACGGACTGACGCTGGTGCTCGAGGCGAGCGCCGGACTCGCGGTCTTCCCCGACCACGCGCTCGACGCGGAGGGCCTGCTGCGCCGGGCCGACGTCGCGATGTACCAGGCCAAGCGGGACCGTACGGGCGTGGAGGTGTACGAGTCCAAGCGGGACTCCAACACCCCCGACCGGCTCGGCCTGTTGGGTGATCTGCGACGCGCCCTCGACGCCGGGGACGTGGAGCTGCACTACCAGCCGAAGGTGCGCTTCGACGGACAGGTGGCGGGTCTCGAAGCGCTCGTGCGGTGGGTGCATCCCGAGAGAGGGAAGGTTCCGCCTGACGAGTTCATCGCCATCGCCGAATCCTCCGGCCTCATGCCGCACCTGACCGAGTACGTGCTGGAGACGGCGCTCGCCCAGGTCGCGCGGTGGCGTGCGCAGGGCCTGTACGTACCGGTCGCGGTCAACGTGTCGCCGCGGGACGTGCACACGCCCGGATTCGCGGGCGCGGTCGCGGCGCGGCTGGCGCGGCACGGAGTCCCGGCCGGGTCGCTGCAACTGGAGATCACCGAGCACGTGCTGCTCGAGGATCCGCAGCGGGCCGCGGACACGCTGGCCGGGCTCACCGGGCACGGCGTGAAGATGTCGCTCGACGACTTCGGGACCGGGTACTCGTCGCTGGTCCACCTGCGACGGCTCCCGGTCAGCGAGCTGAAGATCGACCGGTCGTTCGTCGCCCGCCTCGCGGTGGACAACGAGGACGCGGAGATCGTCCGCTGCACGGTCGACCTCGCGCACTCGCTCGGGCTGCTCGTCGTCGCCGAGGGCGTGGAGGACGACGAGACGTGGGAGCGGCTGCGGGATCTGGGCTGTGACGCGGTGCAGGGGTGGCTCGTCGCCGCCGCGATGCCGCCGGACGAGGCCACGGCGTGGCTGCGGGCGCGGGGATCGCGTGGGTGGCAGCGGAAGCCTGCGGCGCTGCCGGCGGCCGACGAGGCCTGATGTCGCGGGGTCGTGCCTGATCGCCGTTGCGGGTTCCTGCTGTGTGGGCGGCTGCGGGCCGGTGGGGCTTCTCGCGCAGTTCCGCGCGCCCCCGGAGCGAGCTCCGCTCGCCCAGGGGACCCGCACTCCCACCCCGCCCCCTTGACCGTTTACCGGGCACGGCCTCGCGCCCCATAGGATTGAGGCCAAACCACACTCACTCACCCCAGAGGATCGCTGCATGCCTGGCATCACGCGCGAGGAGGTCGCCCACCTCGCCCGGCTGGCGCGTCTGGAGCTGAAGCCCGAAGAGCTCGACCACTTCGCAGGCCAGCTCGACGACATCATCGGCGCGGTCGCCCGCGTCAGCGAGGTCGCCGACCAAGACGTACCGCCGACCTCCCACCCGCTGCCGCTGACGAACGTCATGCGCGCGGACGAGGTCCGTCCGTCGCTCACCCCCGAGCAGGCGCTCTCCGGCGCCCCGGCCCAGGAGCAGCAGCGTTTCAAGGTGCCGCAGATCCTGGGGGAGGACTAACAGTCATGACGGACATCAACGTCAACATCATCAAGCTCACCGCCGCCGAGATCGCGGCGAAGATCGCGTCCGGCGAGCTCACGGCCGTCGAGGTCACCGAGGCCCACCTGGCGCGTATCGAGGCCGTCGACGAGAAGGTGCACGCCTTCCTGCACGTCGACCGCGAGGGCGCCCTGAAGCAGGCCGCCGCCGTCGACGCCAAGCGCGCCGCGGGCGAGAAGCTCGGCCCGCTGGCCGGTGTCCCGCTCGCGCTGAAGGACATCTTCACCACCGAGGGGATCCCGACCACGGTCGGCTCCAAGATCCTCGAGGGCTGGATCCCGCCGTACGACGCGACGCTGGTCAAGAACCTCAAGGCCGCCGACGTCGTCATCCTCGGCAAGACCAACATGGACGAGTTCGCCATGGGGTCGTCGACGGAGAACAGCGCGTACGGGCCGACGGGCAACCCGTGGGACCTGACCCGCATCCCCGGCGGCTCCGGCGGTGGCTCGTCCGCCGCGCTCGCCGCCTACCAGGCGCCGCTCGCCATCGGCACGGACACCGGCGGTTCCATCCGCCAGCCCGCCGCCGTCACCGGCACCGTCGGCGTCAAGCCCACGTACGGCGGCGTCTCCCGCTACGGCATGGTGGCCTTCAGCTCCAGCCTCGACCAGGGTGGGCCCTGCGCCCGTACGGTCCTGGACGCGGCCCTGCTGCACGAGGCCATCGCCGGGCACGACCCGCTGGACTCCACGTCCATCGACGCCCCGGTCCCGGCGGTCGTCGAGGCCGCACGCAACGGCTCGGTGCAGGGCATGCGCGTCGGCGTCGTCAAGCAGTTCCGCGGCGAGGGCTACCAGGCCGGCGTCGTGCAGCGCTTCGACGAGTCCGTCGAGCTGCTGAAGTCGCTGGGCGCCGAGATCGTCGAGCTGGACTGCCCGAGCTTCGACCTGGCCCTCTCGGCGTACTACCTGATCGCGCCGTCCGAGTGCTCCTCGAACCTCGCCCGGTTCGACGCCATGCGCTACGGCCTGCGCGTCGGCGACGACGGCACGAAGTCCGCCGAGGACGTCACCGCGCTGACCCGCGAGGCGGGCTTCGGCGACGAGGTCAAGCGCCGCATCATCCTGGGCACGTACGCGCTGAGCTCCGGCTACTACGACGCGTACTACGGCAGTGCCCAGAAGGTCCGCACGCTCATCACCCGCGAGTTCGAGGCCGCCTTCGAGAGCGTGGACGTGATCGTCTCGCCGACGACGCCGACCACCGCCTTCCCGATCGGCGAGCGCGCCGACGACCCGATGGCGATGTACCTCGCGGACCTGTGCACCATCCCGACCAACCTGGCCGGCAACGCCGCCATGTCGCTGCCCTGCGGCCTCGCGCCGGAGGACGGCCTGCCCGTCGGCCTGCAGATCATCGCCCCCGCCATGAAGGACGACCGCCTTTACAAGGTCGGCGCTGCCGTCGAGGCCGCCTTCGTGGAAAAGTGGGGGCACCCGCTGCTTGAGGAGGCTCCGTCGCTGTGAGTGCCATGGCAAAGAAGGCCAAGAACTTCAAGAAGTCCAAGACCGGCGTGTACGTGTCGGCCGCCAGCACCGCCTTCGGCGCGATCAGTGTCGCGAAGCAGGCGAAGATGGCCCGCAACGACAACGACACCCTGCGGCTGATCGACGCCGCCGTGTCCGCCGCCGCCATCGTCACCGGACTGGCGATCCTCTACCGGGAGCTCAAGCGCCTGGGCGACGACGACGTCCTGCTGGGCTGAGAGGGAAAGTTTCACCGTGACTGCCACGACTGACCTGGTGTCGTACGAGGAAGCCCTCGCGACGTACGACCCCGTCATGGGCCTCGAGGTCCATGTCGAGCTCGGCACCAGGACCAAGATGTTCTGCGGCTGCTCCACCGAGCTCAAGCAGGATGCCAACAGCCAGACCTGCCCGACCTGTCTCGGCCTGCCCGGCGCGCTGCCGGTGGTGAACGAGATCGGCGTCGAGTCGGCCATCAAGATCGGCCTCGCGCTGCACTGCGAGATCGCCGAGTGGTGCCGCTTCGCCCGGAAGAACTACTTCTATCCGGACATGCCGAAGAACTTCCAGACCTCCCAGTACGACGAGCCGATCGCCTTCGACGGTTACCTCGACGTGCAGCTGGAGGACGGCGAGGTCTTCCGCGTGGAGATCGAGCGCGCCCACATGGAGGAGGACACCGGCAAGTCGACGCACGTCGGCGGTGCCACGGGTCGCATCCACGGCGCCTCGCACTCGCTGCTCGACTACAACCGCGCCGGCATCCCGCTCATCGAGATCGTCACCAAGCCGATCGAGGGGGCCGGGGAGCGTGCTCCCGAGGTCGCCAAGGCGTACGTCGCCGAGCTGCGCGAGGTCATCAAGTCCCTGGGCGTCTCCGAGGCCCGGATGGACAAGGGCCAGATGCGCTGCGACGTGAACCTCTCCCTGCGTCCCAACGGGACCGAGAAGTTCGGCACGCGCTCCGAGACGAAGAACGTGAACTCGCTGCGTTCCGTCGAGCGCGCCGCCCGCTTCGAGATCCAGCGGCACGCGGCCGTCCTGAACTCCGGCGGCACCATCGTGCAGGAGACCCGTCACTTCCACGAGGAGGACGGCTCCACCACGTCGGGCCGCATCAAGGACAACGCCGAGGACTACCGGTACTTCCCGGAGCCCGACCTGGTGCCCGTCGCCCCGGCCCGCGAGTGGGTCGAGGCGCTGCGTGCCGAACTCCCCGAGCTGCCGCTCGCCCAGCGCAACCGGCTGATCGAGGAGTGGGACATCAGCGCCCACGACATGCAGTCGATCCGCAACGCCGGTGCCATCGGCCCGATCGTCGCCACGATCAACGCCGGCGCCGACTCGACCTCCGCGCGCAAGTGGTGGATGGGCGAGCTGGCCCGCTCCGCGAACGAGCAGCAGGTCGAGCTCGGTGCGCTGCCCATCACGCCGGAGCAGGTGGCGCGGGTGTCGGAGCTGGTCGCCAAGGGTGACCTCAACGACAAGCTGGCCCGTCAGGTCATCGACGGCGTGCTCAAGGGTGAGGGCACGCCGGACGAGGTCGTCGACAAGCGCGGCCTGAAGGTCGTCTCGGACGAGGGCGCGCTGAACACCGCCGTCGACGAGGCCATCGCCGGCAACGCCGGGATCGTCGCCAAGATCCAGTCCGGCAAGGTCGCCGCCGCCGGAGCCCTGGTGGGCGCCGTCATGAAGGCGACCCGGGGCCAGGCCGACGCGGCCCGCGTCAAGGAACTGATCCTGGAGAAGCTGGGCGTCAGCGAAGGCTGAACACTGTTGTGGTGCGGAGGGGCTGGAGACATCCGGCCCCTCCGTCGTGTGAGGAGCGGGGGTCCGGGGCGGAGCCCCGTGGAACGGAGCAGCACTCTGAGTACCACCTCGGCCGAAATCCTGGCTCTGGCCCTTCTCCTGGTCACCCTCGCCTTCGCGGTCCTGCGCCCCCGCAATCTGCCGGAGGCGGTCGCCGCCGTGCCCGCCGCCGCCCTCGTGGTGGCCGTCGGCGCCGTCAGCCCCGACCACGCCTGGGCCGAGACCAAGGAGCTGCTCCCGGTCGTCGGCTTCCTCGCCGCGATCCTGCTGCTCGCCCAACTCTGCGCCGACGAGGGCCTGTTCAAGGCCGCGGGCGACGCCGTGGCGCGGGCCTGTCACGGCAGCCCGACCCGGATGCTCGGCGGGGTCTTCGCGGTCGCCGCGGGCATCACCGCCGTCCTGAGCCTGGACGCCACCGTCGTCCTGCTCACCCCGGTCGTCTTCGCCACGGCCGCCCGGATCGGCGCGCGGCCGCGCCCGCACGTCTACGCGAGCGCCCACCTGGCCAACTCGGCGTCCCTGCTGCTGCCGGTCTCCAACCTCACCAACCTGCTGGCCTTCGCCGCGAGCGGCCTGAGCTTCACCCGCTTCGCGGGGCTGATGGCGCTGCCGTGGCTGGTGGCCATCGGCATCGAGTACGCGGTGTTCCGGCGGTACTTCGCCACGGACCTGGCCGCCCCCGCGCACGCCCCGGACGAGGCGGAGCCGACCGGTGTCCCGGTGTTCACCCTGACCGTGCTCGCCCTGACCCTGGCCGGGTTCGCCGTCGCCTCGTTCGCCGGGATCGAGCCGGTGTGGGCGGCGCTCGCCGGGGCGATCGTGCTCGGCGCGCGGGCCCTCGCCCGGCGCGAGTCCACGCCGGGCGAACTGCTGAAGTCGGCGAACCTGCCGTTCTGCCTGTTCGTCCTCGCGCTCGGCATCGTCGTCAAGGCGGTCGTCGACAACGGGCTCGGCGACGTCATCGGACACGTCCTGCCCGACGGCTCCTCGCTGCCCGCGCTGCTCGCCGTCACCGCCGTCGCGGCGCTGCTCGCGAACCTGATCAACAACCTGCCCGCGACCCTCGCCCTGCTGCCGGTGGTCGCCCCGGCCGGTCCGGGTCCGGTCCTCGCCGCCCTCATCGGCGTCAACGTCGGCCCGAACCTCACGTACGTCGGCTCGCTCGCGACCCTGCTGTGGCGGCGCATCGTGCACGCGCACGGCACCGAACCCGAGCTCGGCGACTTCACCCGGCTCGGACTGCTGACCGTGCCCGCGACGCTCGTCGCGTCGACCGCGGCGCTGTGGGCGGGGCTCCAACTCCTCGGCTGAGAAAGGGCTGTGAAGCCGGACGACGCGCTGTGAGGAACGACACGAAAGCGACAAACGATCACGTTTGCCTGTAAGAGTGACTGGCCACTGCTCACGTGTTCTTTGCGGGCTCGTCCCTTATATGCGATTGCTCCCTGTCAAAGATCCATGAACGTCCAGGGAGCACGCCTGTGGCCACCCTCGCCCGCTGGTGCGTCCGGCACCGGCTCGTCGTCGTCCTGCTGTGGCTGCTCGCGCTCGGCGGGACGAGTGCGGCCGCCGCGGTCGCCGGTTCCGCGTACTCGAACGACTACGAGGCGCCCGGCACCGAATCGGGCCGCGCCACCTTGCTCCTCGACGAGAACTTCGCCGGGCTCGGCGGCGACAGCGACACCGTCGTCTGGCACATCGACGGCTCCACCGTCCGGGCCGCCGACGTCGAGAAGACGATGAGCAACACGCTGGAGGAGATCGCCGCGCTGCCCGGCGTCTCGTCCGTCGGCTCCCCGTACGACGCCCGGGGCGCGGGCCAGATCAGCGCCGACGGGCACACCGCGTACGCCACCGTCACCTTCGACGAGCAGGCCGACGACATCCCGGCCGACCGGGCGCGGGCCGTCGTCGACACGGCCGAGGACGCCGAGAGCCATGGGCCGAACGGCCTCGACGTCGAGCTGGGCGGCAGCGCCGTCGCGCTCACCGAGTCGACCTCGGCACACCTGTCGGAGGTCATCGGCGTCGTCGTCGCGGCCGTGGTCCTCTTCCTCGCCTTCGGGTCGCTCGCGGCCGCCGCACTGCCCATCGCCACCGCACTGGTCAGCGTCGGGACGGCGTACGCGGGCATCGTGCTGCTCGGCCACGCGATGACCGTGGCGGACTTCGCGCCCATGCTCGGCATGCTCGTCGGGCTCGGCGTCGGGATCGACTACGCGCTGTTCATCGTCACCCGGCACCGGAAGGGCCTGAAGCGGGGACTTCCGGTCGCGGTCGCCGCCGAGCGGGCCGTCGCCACCACCGGGCGGGCCGTCGTCTTCGCCGGCGCGACCGTCTGCATCGCCCTGCTCGGCATGCTGCTCCTGAACCTGAGCTTCCTGAACGGCGTCGCCATCGCCGCCTCCGTCACCGTGCTGCTCACCGTCGCCGCGTCCGTGACGCTGCTGCCGTCGCTGCTCTCGTACCTCGGCATGCGCGCCCTGTCCCGGCGCGAGCGGCGCCGGCTCGCCGAGCACGGGCCCGAACCGGAGCTGCCCACCGGGCTCGCCGCGCGCTGGGCCGCGTTCGTCGAGCGCCACCCCAAGCTGCTCGGCGGCATCGCGCTCGCCGTGATCACGGTCCTCGCGCTGCCCACCCTCTCCCTCCACCTCGGCACCTCCGACCAGGGCAACAACCCGAGGACGAGCACGACCCGGCAGGCGTACGACCTGCTCGCCGACGGCTTCGGGCCCGGCGTGAACGGCCCGCTCACCCTCGTCACCCAGGTCGACGGCGCCCAGGACAAGGCCGCCCTCCAGCACCTCGCGAGCGACCTGCGGACCACCGACGGGGTCGCCGCCGTCTCCCCGATCACGTACAACGGCGACGACTCGGCCGCGTACCTCTCCGTCGCGCCGACGTCCGCGCCCCAGTCGCAGCGGACCAGCGACCTCGTCGACCGGCTGCGGACGGACGTCGTCCCCGCGTCCGGCCTCGACGCCCAGGTCGGCGGTGTCACCGCGAGCTACGACGACTTCGCCGAGGTCATCGTCGGCAAGCTGCCGCTGTTCGTGGGCGCCGTCGTCGGACTCGGCTGCCTCCTGCTGCTCCTGGCCTTCCGCTCGCTCGGCATCCCGCTGAAGGCCGCCGCGATGAACATCGCGGCGGTGGCCGCGGCCTTCGGCGTCGTCGTCGCGATCTTCCAGTGGGGCTGGGGGAGCGAGCTCATGGGGCTCGGGGCGTCCGGGCCCATCGAACCCTTCCTCCCCGTGATCATGGTCTCCGTCCTCTTCGGGCTCTCCATGGACTACCAGGTGTTCCTGGTCAGCCGGATGTACGAGGAGTGGCTGGAGACCGGCGACAACCGGCGGGCCGTGCGGGTCGGGCTCGCCGAGACCAGCCGCGTGATCAACTCGGCCGCCGTGATCATGATCTCGGTCTTCCTGGCCTTCGTGCTCAGCGGGGACCGGGTGATCGCGATGTTCGGCATCGCGCTCGCGGTCGCCGTCGCCGTGGACGCGTTCATCCTGCGTACGTTGCTGGTCCCGGCCCTGATGCACCTGCTCGGCGGCGCCAACTGGTGGCTGCCCCGCTGGCTCGGCCGCATCCTGCCGCGCATCAGCATCGAGCCGCCCGAGTGCCGCGCGGCCCATGAGAGGCTGGAGGTCCCCGATGAGCTGCAGCTGAAGGAGTCCTCCGATGTACGCGATACCGCTCGGTGACGAGGGAGCCGAGCTGCGGCCCCTGGAGCCCTGGCACGCCGAGGAGTTCCTCGCGAACCTGGAGCGCGGGCGGGAGTTCATCGGGCAGTACATCCCGTTCGGCTCCCAGGCCACCGACGTCGACTCGGCGCGCGGCACCCTCCAGCGGTACGCCGACATGCGGGCCGCGGACACCGGCTCGTACCACGGCATCTGGCTCGACGGGAAGCTCGTCGGCGGGGTGCTCACGCTCAACTTCGACGCCGCGACGGGCAACGCGGAGGTGGGCTGCTGGCTGGAGCCGGCGGCGACCGGGCGCGGCCTGATCACGCGCGCGATGCGGATCCTGCTCGACTGGGTCGTCCTGGAGCGCGGCATCCACCGGGTGGAATGGGTGGCAGCGTCCGGAAACGTCGCGAGCCTCAACGTCGCCCGACGTCTCGGTTTCGTTAAGGACGGAGTGCGCCGCGAGGCGCACGAGTGGCGCGGCACCCGCCATGACCTGGAGGTCTGGTCCGTGCTCGGCCCGGAGTGGCGCAGCGCACGCGACGCGCACAAGGAACGTTAAGAGACCTCTCAGACAGCGTCCGTACGGTGCGCAGCATGACTACCAAGACTGACGCGCAGAACGAGGCCAACGAGGCCACCAAGGCCAAGGCCTCCGACGAGGCCGCCGAGGTCACCGGGGCCACCGAGCCCGCCGGGACGACCGGCGCCGCCAAGGCCGACGTCAAGAAGTCCGAGGCCGACGTCAAGAAGTCCGACGCCGGCGCCGAGAAGTCCGAGGTCGCCGTCGAGGACCTCACCGACGACGAGATCGAGGCCGAACTCGCGGCGCGGGCCGGGCAGAACGCCCCGTCGGGCCCGACCGGCGTCGGCCAGGGCGCGGCCGCCATCGTCTCCACGGCGCTCGGCTTCCTCTCCATGTCCGGCAGCTGGCTCGGCACGGTCGTGAGCGCCCGCGAGACCCTCACCGGCCAGCTCACCCTCTCCACCAACTCGAGCGCGGGCGTCGCCGCCCAGGTGAAGGAGGGCTACACCGACGGCTGGCACGCCATGGCGGCCGTCGGCGGAGTCTTCGCGCTCGTCGCCCTGATCGTCGGCGTCGTCGTACTGGCCCGCCCCGCCTTCGGCACGCCCGGCAGGCCGCAGGCCACCTGGATCAAGTCCGTGGCCTGGGCCGGTGTCTCCCTCGGTGTCATCGGACTGCTCCTCGCCGTCGCCAAGTACACCGACATGATCTTCGGCACGCCCGGTCTGAGCTGACCCCTCACTAAGCACCCCCAGGGGGCCTTAGGCGCGTACACCTCCCCCGAGTACGCCGCCTAAGGCCCCCTCGTCGTCACAGATGAGGCACTCTCCCGATGTGCCGCACCCCCCTGGGAAACGAAAGTTGAGTCATCGCGGTGAACGGCCGCGAGAAGCGCACCGATCGTCACCAGGGAGACGAGATGTTCGAGTACGAGATGCACCAGGTCCGCGCCGCCGAACTCGTCCGCGAGGCCGACGAGTACCGGCTCGTCCGCGCCGCCCGTGAGGCCCGCAAGGCCCGCAAGGCACGCGGTGGTTCCGAAGGCCAGGACACCGAGGGGCGGGTGAGTACCCACAGCCCGCGCCGGTCGCGGTTCGCCCGCACGGCATGAGCGCCGCGCCCCGGTCCGGGGGAGTGGGGAGAGGGGAGGACGGCGTGTCGGCCGGCCTCCCCTTCCCGCTGCTCGGAGCGGAAAACCGTGCCGTGCTGTCGGACCCGTGTGCGATGCTCGGCGCTGTGGAGACCAGGTCTGTCAGCCCGGTGTTCGTCGGCCGCGCCGACGAACTGGGCATATTGCACACCGCCCTCGCCCGCGCCGCCGACGGCGAGCCCCAGGCTCTGCTGCTCGGCGGGGAGGCCGGGGTCGGCAAGACGCGACTCGTCGAGGAGTTCGCCGCGGCCGCCTGCGAGCGGGGTGCCGTCGTCGTCACCGGCGGCTGCGTCGAGATCGGCGCCGACGGGCTGCCGTTCGCGCCGTTCTCCAGCGCCCTGCACGCGCTGCGCCGCAGGCTGACCGACGCGTTCGACGCGGCGGCGGCCGGCCGCGAGGACGAACTCGCCCGCGTGCTGCCGGAGTTGCGCGATCTGTCGGCGCCCGGCATCCGGCCCGGCGAGCGCGGGGACGAGGGCGCCACGGCCCGGCTCTTCGAACTCACCGCACGCCTGCTCGAACAGGTCGCCGCCGAGCACCCGGTGGTGGTCGTCCTCGAAGACCTGCACTGGGCGGACGCCTCCACCCGCCACCTGCTCTCGTACCTCTTCCGCACCCTGCGCACCGGCCGCCTCACCGTCGTCGCCACCTACCGCGCCGACGACGTGCACCGCCGCCACCCGCTGCGCCCCCTGCTGGCCGAGCTCGACCGGCTGCGCACCGTCACCCGCATCGAACTCGGCCGCCTGACCCGCGACGAGGTCGCCCGCCAGATCGCCGGCATCATCGCCGCCGAACCCGAGCGGTCCCTGGTCGACGACATCTACCACCGCTCCGACGGCAACGCGTTCTTCGTGGAGGAGCTCGCCGTCTCCGCCGCCGAGGGCTGCGCCACCGGGCTGACCGACTCCCTGCGCGACATCCTGCTCGTGCGCGTCGAATCACTGCCCGAGGCCGCCCAGCGCGTCGCCCGGCTCTGCGCCGAGGGCGGCTCCACCGTCGAGTACCCGCTGCTCGCGGCCGTCGCCGGGCTCGGCGAGGACGCCCTCATCGAGGCACTGCGCGCCGCCGTCGGCGCCAACCTCCTGCTCGCATCCCCGGACGGAGACGGCTACCGCTTCCGGCACTCCCTGGTCCGCGAGGCGGTCAGCGACGACCTGCTGCCCGGCGAGCGCTCCCGCATCAACCGCCGCTACGCGCAGGCCCTGGAGGCCGATCCGGCGCTGATCCCCGCCGAAGCCCGCGTCATGCGCCTGGCCACGTACTGGTACCACGCCCATGACCCCGCCAAGGCCCTGCCGGCCGTGCTCGACGCGTCCGTGGAAGCCCGCCACCGGCACGCCTACTCCGAGCAACTGAGGCTCCTGGAGCGGGCGATGGAACTGTGGGACGGAGCGCCGGAGGACGTCCGCGCCGACCTGCGCATGGGCACCTACGTGCAGTCGTACCGCGCCTGCGGCTGCGAGCCCGCCGAGACCCGCCTCGACTACCTCGACATCATGGCCGAGGCCACCGTCGCGGGCCGGCTGTGCGGCGAGCGGGAACGCGCACTGAAGATCAGCAAGCGCGCCCTCAGGATCCTGGACGAGGCCGCCGCGAAGGGCGAGGGCGACCCCCTGCTCGCCGCCTGGTTCTGGCTCCAGCGCTCCCGGAGCATCTCCCACATCGGCCGCGGCGACGGCTGGGAGGAGATCGCCCGGGCCCAGGAACTCGTCCGCGGCCTGCCGCCGTCGGCCGTGCACGCCGAGGTCCTCGCCAACGCGGCGGCCTGGGGCATGCTGCACACCCCGGGCCCCGATGCCCTCGCCGACGCCGAGCGCGCCGTCGAGTACGCCCGCATGGTCGGCGACGAGGAGACCGAACTGCACGCCCGGCTCATCCTCGGCGGCCTCCTCGTCGACTCCGGCTCCGTCGACGAGGGCTTCGCCGAGATGTACGCCGTCCGCGAGCGCTCCGTCGTCCTCGGCCTGATGTCCCGGATCAGCAACGTCCACGTGAACCTCCCCTCCCACCTGGAGAGCTCGGGCCGCTCCGCCGAAGCCGTCCGCATCTGCGACGAGGGCATCAAGGTGTGCCGCCGCCACGGACTGACCGACACCAAGGCCTGGATCCGCGGCAACAAGGCGGAGTCGCTCGTCTCGCTCGGCCGCTGGGACGAGGCGGTGAAGGCGGCCGAATGGACCCGCCGCTCCGCCCTGAGCGACAAGCCGCGCGGCACCTCGTGCACTCAGCTCGCCGCGGTCGCCATCGGCCGGGGCGCCTTCCAGGAGGCCGCCGACCGGCTCGCCGACGCACGCACGTCCTTCGGCACGCACGACCCGCAACCGCAGCACGACCTGCCCATGGCCCACCTCACCGTCGAGCTCGCCGCCGCCCAGGGCCGGCCGCTCGACGCCCGCGCCGAACTCGACCGCCTCGTCACCGCCGGGCTGCCGCCCGCCATGCAGCAGCGCTACACCTGGCCGCTGCTGCGCGCCGCCGCGCAGGCCGAGGCCGACGCCCGCGGCCTGCCCGCCGCCGACGCCGAACGCGCCGAGGCCGTCGCCCGCATCCGGGACACCGCCAAGCTCCAGGCCACCCCGGTCCCGGTCTGGCACGCCTACGAGCAGTGGGTGCGCACCGAACTCCTGCGCGCCGAGGGCCGCGACACCCCCGGCGACTGGGAGACCACGGTCACCCTCCTCGAACCTCTCGACCGCCCCTACGACCTGTCCCGCGCCCGGCACCGCCTCGCCGAGTCCCTCCTCGCCCGCGCGGAGGCGGACGACCGCGACCGCGCCACCGAACTGCTCCGCCTCGCCGCGGCCGTCGCCGACCACCTCGGCGCCCGCCCGCTCGCCGAGTCCGTCGCCCTGCTCGCCCAGCGCGCCCGGATCGGCCTCACCCGCGACGTACCCCGGCCGGGCGCCCCGGCCGACCCCGCCGAGGAGTTCGGCCTGACCAGCCGCGAGCGCGACGTCCTGCGCCTGGTCACCGCGGGCCGCAGCAACCGCCAGATCGCCGAGGAGCTCTTCATCTCCCCGAAGACCGCCAGCGTCCACGTCTCCAACATCCTGGCCAAGCTGGGCGTCGCCGGCCGCGGCGAGGCGGCGGCCCTGGCCCACCGCCTCCGCCTCGTCCCGTCGGTCAGCGCCTGAGGCCTCGGTCGGGCCCTCCCGTACGCTGGACGGAAGGCTCGGCCCGGCCACGCGAGGGAGACATCGTGTTCAACATGTTCGAGGAGATCTTCGCGCCCGGCCGCAAGCACACCGACGACGAGCGCAAGCGCCTGGAGCTGACCCGCGTCGACCTGAACGACGGCGATCCCGGCCACGGCCCGATAGATCTCACCTCGGGCACGGTCGTCGTCCGCCTCCCCGCACAGCCGGGGCCGGACGAGGACGGCTCCGGCCCGGACGCCGGCGAGCTCAGCTGACCTTCAGCTCCAGGATCCGGTCGTCCCCCTTCTCCGGCGTCCCCCGCGTGTCCGTCTCGCTCGTCACCAGCCACAGCTTGTCGCCACCCGCCGCGACCACGGTGCGCAGCCGGCCGTACTTCCCCTCCAGGAACGCCTGCGGATCGTGCGCCGCCTCGGTGCCGTCCAGCGGGACGCGCCACAGCCGCTCGCCCCTGAGGCCCGCCATCCAGATCGAGCCCTTCGCGTAGGCGATCCCGCTGGGCGAGGCGTCCCCGGTGCGCCACTGGGCGATCGGGTCGTGGTACTCGGAGCCGCCGCTCCTGCCTTCCGCGTCGGGCCAGCCGTAGTTGTCGCCCGCCACGATGTTGTTCAGCTCGTCCCAGGTGTCCTGGCCGAACTCCGAGGCCCACAGCCGCTTGTCCTCGTCCCAGGCCAGGCCCTGCACATTGCGGTGGCCGTAGGAGTAGACCGGGGAGTCGCCGAACGGATTGCCCGGTGCCGGCTGCCCGTCCGGGGTCAGGCGCAGGATCTTGCCGCCGGGGGACTTCCTGTCCTGCGCCAGCTCGGTGTGGTACGTCTCGCCCGTGCCCACGTACAGCAGGTCGTCCGGGCCGAACGCGATCCTGCCGCCGTTGTGGTTCGTGCCCTTGGGGATGCCCTTGAACACCGTGTCCGGCGCGCCCAGTTGTTCACCGGCCGGCTTCTTCTCGTCGTAGAGCATCCGCGCGATGCGGTTGTCCGACTCCGTCGTGAAGTACGCGTAGACCAGGTGGTCGGAGGCGTAGTCGGGGGAGAGCGCGATGCCGAGGAGGCCGCCCTCGCCGGCCGGGGCCACCCCGGGCACCGAGCCGAGCTCCGTCTTCTTCCCCGTCTCGGTGTCGACCCGGGTGATCGTCCCCTCGTCGCGGGACGAGACCAGCAGGCCGCCCTCGGACAGCGGGGCCAGACCCCACGGTGACTTGAGCCCCTCCGTCACCGTGCGCACGACGCTCACCGAGCCCTTCGCCGGTGGCACGGCGCCCGACTTCCCCGCCGGCCCGGAGGCGGTCGCGCCGGGCGTGCGCGACGCGGGCGTCTTGGTGGCTTCGCTCGGCTGCCCGTCGCCGCCCGAGGAGCACCCGGTCGTGAGCAGGAGCGCGGCACAGGCGGCCACGGCCCACGCGGGCCGCACAGCTGGACGATGCACGATCAGGTCCCTTCGACGCGAGGTTCGCGAGGTTCTCCTGTTCATACACCGCCCGCCCCGCCCAGGTTCCCGATCTCCGCGCACGGATTCCGCGCGGTGCGCGAAGACTTCCCGCCGTCAGTCCCAGGACCCCTGCGCCGCCGGAAGCCCCGCTATCTCCGCCAGGTCGGCGTCCGTCAGCAGCAGTTCGGCCGCCGCCGCGTTCTCGGCCGCCCACCGCTCGTGCTTCGCACCCGGCACCGGAACCACGCTCGTCCCGCGCGCCAGGACCCAGGCGAGCGCCACCTGCGCCGGTGTCACGTCCGCGCCGTGTCGCGCCGCGACCCGCCGCAGACCCGCCACGACCGGCTGGTTCGCCGCCATCATCTCCGCGGTGAACCGCGGGTGCCGGGCCCGTACGTCGTCCGGCTCGAAGCCCTGCCCTGGGGTGAGCGTCCCCGTCAGGAAGCCGTTCCCCAGCGGCATCGCCGCCAGGAACCCGACCCCGCGCGACGTGCACCACGGCAGCAGCGCCTCCAGCGCCTCGGGGGACCACACCGACAGCTCGGCCATCACCGAGCTCACCGGGAACACCTGCTGGATCCGCTCCAGCTGCCGAATCGTTCCGGCGTGCAGCCCGCCCCGGCCGTCGCGGCGCGCGGCCCGGGCACCCACCGCGCACAGGCCGAGCGAGCGCACCTTGCCCGCGCCCACCAGCTCCGCCATCGCGCCCCAGGTCTCCTCGACGGGCACCTCGGGGTCGGCGCGGTGCAGCTGGTACAGGTCGATGACGTCCGTCTGCAGGCGTCGTAGCGACGCGTCGCACGCCCGCTTCACGTAACCGGGACGGCCGTTGGCCACGATGTGCTGCTCGCCGACGAGCAGCCCCACCTTCGTCGACACGAACGCGTCCGCGCGCCGCTCCTTCAGGACCCGGCCCAGCAGCAGCTCATTGGTGAACGGGCCGTACATGTCCGCCGTGTCGAGCAGCGTGCTTCCCCGGTCCAACGCGGCGTGCACGGTGCGCAACGACTCCTCGCCGCGCTGCCGCGAGCCGGTGTACGCCCAGCTCATCGGCATGCAGCCGAGTCCGACCGCGCCCACCTCGAGTGCCGCCGCGCCGATCGCCTTGCGCTTCACGTGCCCGTGACCCTCCCTGGCCCTCCCCGGCCCTACGTACTGAGGCCCCCAACCTAACCTCTGCACGTCCGGGGCTCTGACATAGCCTCCTGACCATGACTGGTGATGTATGGCTCCCGTTCCCCGCCGACGAGGTCCCCGGGCTTCCTGAAGGGCTCAACTACCGCTTCTGGAACGGGGAACCCGACTACCCCGCCGACCCGGAGGACTGCGCTTACTACGTCGTCCCCTACATGAAGGGCGCCGAGGTCGCCGTGCGTCCCCTGCCGCGGATGACGTCCGTGCGCGCGGTCCAGACACTTTCGGCGGGCGTGGACCACGTACAGGGCGGTCTCAAGTACCTGCGCCCCGGCGTGCAGTTGTGCAACGCGCGCGGGGTGCACGACGCCAGCACCGCCGAGCTCGCGCTCACCCTGATCCTCGCCTCCCTGCGCGGCGTCCCCGACTTCGTGCGCGGCCAGGACCGCGGCGAGTGGCGCTCCGGGTTCCGCCAGGCGCTCGCCGACAAGAACGTGCTCATCGTGGGGTACGGAGCCATCGGCGCCGCCATCGAGGACCGGCTCGTCCCCTTCGAGGTCGCGCGGGTGGCACGCGTCGCGCGCTCGGCCCGCACGACGGAGCGCGGCCCCGTGCACGCCCTCGCCGATCTTCCCGGTCTGCTGTCGGAGGCCGACGTCGTCATCGTCGTCACCCCGCTCACCGAGGACACCCGCGGCCTGGTCGGAGCCGACTTCCTCGCGCGGCTCAAGGACGGCGCGCTCCTCGTGAACGTCGGGCGCGGACCCGTCGTCGACACGAAGGCCCTCCTCGCGGAGCTGGAGAGCGGCCGGATCCTTGCGGCCCTGGACGTCACGGATCCCGAACCGCTGCCCCGGGAGCACCCGTTGTGGCAGGCTCCGGGAGTGCTCATCTCTCCGCACGTCGGCGGACCCACCTCCGCCTTCCTGCCCCGCGCCAAGCGGCTGCTCGCCGCCCAGCTGAACCGGTTCGCGGCGGGGGAGGGGCTCGACAACGTCGTACTCACCGTCAGCTGACACCAGTTGACCGGTGTCCCGGTGGTCCCACGGTCAACTTCCGTGCGGCCGCCCGCCGTTGGGCGCTGACGCTCCGCGCCCGTCCGGCTGCACCCTGTGCCGCCATCGTCGCTGGTCGTCACTGAGAGTAGAGGAACTATGTCCCTGAGTGACGAGACTGGTGTATCGTCCCGACTGGGGCAGCGCCGCTCGGCAACACGCGGCGCCGGGGAAGAGTGACGGACTGCGAGGGGGGCGACGGGCGATGCATGGCCTATGGGCGAACGATCCGACGCGGCGGGGCCGCCGACGGCTGGTCTGTCGGTCCTCACACACACCCATGCACGGGCGAAGTCCCGGCTGCCGCAGAAGTCATGCCTACCGGAGCGGGCCGCGCAGCGGCCGCCGGAGGCATCCGCACACCGGGCAGGGCAAGCGGGACACGGGGGCAGCCCGACGGACCGAGGCGGCCCGGTGACTGTCAAGGCGGCGGCGACCGCCGCTCTGGGCACTCCATTGAGCGCCGGGGGACCGGTGCCCGCCCGCGCCCCTGAGCGCGGGAGCGGTGCGGGGCCGCAGCTGGTCCTCGTCGTGCTGTGCGCGGGATACGCCATCGGCTCCGTGCTCGGCTGGGGCTCCGACCGGATCGCCCTGTTCATGGGCGACTTCGGTCTCAGCGTGGCCGCCGCCACCGCCGCTGTCTCCAACTTCCTGTACGCGCGCAGACGGCGCAGCCGTTTTCGACCCGCCTGGCTGCTCTTCGCGTTCTCCTCCCTCATGGCGTCGCTGGGCAACGGCGTGTGGGGGTGGTACGAGGTCATCCTGCACGAGCCCGTGCCGAGCCCGAGCCTCGCCGACCTGTTCTTCCTCTGCTTCGCGCCGCCCGCCATCATCGGCCTGCTCGTCCTCGCCAAGAGGCCCATGACGAAGGCCGGCTGGATCTGCCTCGCGCTCGACGCCTGGCTGATCGCCGGCTCCCTGATCACGCTGTCCTGGAGCCTCGCCCTCGCGCACACCGCCGAGTTCGAGGGGCAGAGCGTCAGCAGAACCGCGCTCTCGCTCGCCTACCCGCTGCTGGACATCGCGCTCGTCAGCATGGTCCTCGCCCTGCACTTCCGGCGCTCGCCCGGCAACCGCACGGCGGTGAACACCGCGATCGGCGCGCTCGCCCTCACCGTGCTGTGCGACGCCCTGTTCACGTCGCCGCTGCTGCACGCCACGTACCGCTCGGGGGAGATCCTCGACGCGGGCTGGTTCGCCGGTTCGCTGCTCATGGCGTACGCGCCGTGGGTGGGGGGCCGCGCCGCGGCGGCCCAGGAGGAGCATCCCGCGGGCACCGGCCTGCGCTACCAGGTCAGCTACACCCGGCCCATCTCGGGTTCGCTGGCCGCGCTCACGCCGTATCTGGCCGCCGCCGTCTGCACGTTGGGGATCCTCTACAACGTCCTGAACGGCCACAGCGTCGACCGGATCGTCCTCTTCACGGCCTGCACGGTCGTCCTGGCCCTCGTCGTGCGCCAGGGCATCATGCTCCTCGACAACATCACGCTGACCCAGGAACTGGCCCAGAAGGAGAACCACTTCCGCTCCCTGGTGCAGGGATCGAGCGACGTCATCATGATCGCCGCGCCGAACGGGATCCTGAGGTACGTCAGCCCGGCCGCCGCCGGGGTCTACGGACGCGACGCGGAAGAGCTCGTCGGGTCCGAACTCGCCTCGATCATCCACCCCGAGGACCTCGGGCGCGTGGTGCACGAAGTGCGCAGGTTCCTCGCCGCGAGCCAGGTGGAGGAGCCCACCACCCGTATCGAATGCCGCTTCCGGTCCGGCACCGGAGCCTGGTTGAACGTGGAGTCCACGATCAACCGCCACCACGGCGGCCTGATCCTCAACAGCAGAGACGTCACCGAACGGGTACGCCTCCAGGCGCAGTTGCAGCACAACGCCGAGCACGACCCGCTCACCGACCTGCCCAACCGGGCGCTGTTCACCAAGCGGGTCAGCCAGGCCCTGACCGGACGGCGGGCCACCGACCGGGGCACCGCCGTGCTCTTCATCGACCTCGACGGCTTCAAACAGGTCAACGACACGATCGGCCACCAGGCGGGCGACGAACTGCTCGTGCAGGCGGCAAGAAGGCTGGCCGACTCCGTACGTTCCGGAGACACCGCGGCTCGTCTCGGCGGTGACGAGTTCGCGGCACTGATCGTCGGCGACGGAGGCCGCGACCACACCGCCCGGGAGCAGCACATCTACGAGCTGGCCGACCGTCTGAGGATCGCGCTGTCGCAGCCGTACTCGATCGACGGGAACGACAACGTGCGGGTGGCGGCCTCCATCGGCGTCGCCTTCGCCGAGCCCGACGTCACGGCCGGCGAGCTGCTGCGCAACGCCGACCTGGCGATGTACCGCGCCAAGGCGGCCGGCAAAGGGCGCGTAGAGCTGTACGCGCCACAGATGCAGGCCGACGTCGTACGGAAGGCGGAGCTGGCGACACGGCTGCGCACGGCGCTGCACGACGGCGAGTTCGCGCTGCTGCACCAGCCCGTCGTCTCGCTCGACGACGGCCGGATCACGGCGGTCGCCGCTCAGGCGAGATGGCGCTCGGCGCAGGGCATCCTGTTCACGCCCGCCGAGTTCCTGCGGGTGGCCGACGACAGCGAGCGCACCGCCGAGCTGGGGCGCTGGATGCTGGAGGAGGCCGTCGAGCAGGCCGCCGAGCGCGGGCACAGCGGACACGCGACGCCGGTCGCGGTGCGGATCACGGCCCGCAGACTGCTCGACCGCGCGATGCCGCTCGGCTCCATCGAGGCGCTGCTCACCCGGCACGGGCTGCCGTCCGGCGCGCTCGTCATCGAACTCGCCGACAGCGACCCGAGAGTGCCGCTGGACGAGCTGGAGCGGCGCCTGACAGCACTGCGGAGGCTGGGTGTCCGGATCGCGCTGGACGGATTCGGCAGCGGCTATGCGGCCATCACGGCGCTGCGCCGCCTCCCCGTCGACGTACTGAAACTGGACAGGTCGCTCGTCGAGGGAGTCGTCGAGTCGGCGCGCCTGCACAAGATCACCAGCGGGCTGCTCAGAATCGCCGGCGATCTCGGGCTCACCTCGGTGGCCGACGGCGTGGACCTGCCCGAGCAGGTCGTCGCGCTGCGGGCGATGGGGTGCACGCACGGGCAGGGCATGGCGTTCTCCGGACCGCTCGACGAGTACCGGCTCAGGCGTGCCCTGGCCTCGGGGGAGTACCCCGTGCCCATGGGTCCCGCCGAACCGGTGTTCGCGGGTGCACCGGGCCTGCGCTCACATAATGAGACTCCCGTCCCACCCACTTGACAGTGACTGTGCGCCGGGGGGAGGGTCAGTGCCATGCGCACCCGAATTCTCGTACTTGGAAAGCGCGTCGGCTGAAGCTGGGACGACCGGTAAGGACACCGGAAACCCAGCGACCGCACCCGGCGCGCTCCCCTCGCTTGCCTCACGGCACGAGGGGTTTTTTGTTGCACCGGCACAGGACGCACCCTCGCAAGACCCTGCACAACCCTCGCAAAAACCCTCAGCATCGAGAAGAGAATGCCGATGACCGAGCAGGCCACCGGGGCCCACCATCCGCAGCCGCGGCCCCGTTCCGGAGGACAGCAGTCCGCCCCCGTCGAGCACGTCACGGGTGCGAAGTCCCTCATTCGCTCGCTTGAGGAGGTCGGGGTCGACACCGTATTCGGCATCCCCGGCGGCACGATCCTTCCCGCGTACGACCCGATGATGGACTCGACGCGCGTCCGGCACGTGCTCGTCCGTCACGAGCAGGGTGCGGGGCACGCCGCCACCGGCTACGCGCAGGCCACCGGCAAGGTCGGGGTGTGCATGGCCACCTCGGGCCCGGGTGCGACGAACCTGGTGACGCCGATCGCGGACGCGATGATGGACTCCGTCCCGCTGGTCGCGATCACCGGCCAGGTCGTCTCCAAGTCGATCGGCACGGACGCCTTCCAGGAGGCGGACATCGTCGGCATCACGATGCCGATCACCAAGCACAGCTTCCTCGTCACCAAGGCCGAGGACATCCCGAAGGCGATCGCCGAGGCGTTCCACATCGCCGCGACGGGCCGCCCTGGACCGGTCCTGGTCGACATCCCCAAGGACATCCTGCAGAAGCAGACCACGTTCACCTGGCCGCCGCAGCAGGACCTGCCCGGCTACCGCCCGGTGACGAAGCCGCACGCCAAGCAGATCCGCGAGGCCGCGAAGCTGATCACCAGCGCGAAGCGCCCCGTCCTGTACGTGGGTGGCGGCGTCATGAAGGCCCGTGCCACCGCCGAGCTGAAGGTCCTCGCCGAGCTCACCGGAGCGCCCGTCACCACCACCCTGATGGCGCTCGGTTCGTTCCCCGACAGCCACCCGCAGCACGTGGGAATGCCGGGCATGCACGGTGCGGTCACCGCCGTCACCGCGCTGCAGAAGGCCGACCTGATCGTCGCCCTCGGCGCCCGCTTCGACGACCGCGTCACCGGCAACCTGGACAGCTTCGCGCCGTTCGCGAAGATCGTCCACGCCGACATCGATCCGGCGGAGATCGGCAAGAACCGCGCCGCCGACGTGCCGATCGTGGGCGACGCCCGCGAGGTCATCGCCGACCTGATCCAGGCCGTGCAGAAGGAGCACAGCGACGGCCACCAGGGCGAGGCCGCCAAGTCGCGGTACGCGGCCTGGTGGAAGGACCTCAACCGCTGGCGCGACACCTACCCGCTCGGCTACGACCAGCCCGCGGACGGCTCGCTGTCCCCGCAGCAGGTCATCGAGCGGATCGGTCAACTCGCCCCCGAGGGCACGATCTTCGCCGCGGGTGTCGGACAGCACCAGATGTGGGCCGCGCACTACATCCAGTACGAGAAGCCGGCCACCTGGCTGAACTCGGGCGGCGCCGGCACCATGGGCTACTCGGTCCCCGCCGCGATGGGCGCCAAGGCCGGCGCCCCGGACCGGGCCGTCTGGGCGATCGACGGCGACGGCTGCTTCCAGATGACCAATCAGGAACTGACCACCTGCGCCCTGAACAACATCCCGATCAAGGTCGCCATCATCAACAACGGCGCCCTCGGTATGGTCCGCCAGTGGCAGACGCTGTTCTACAACCAGCGCTACTCCAACACCGTGCTGCACGCCGGCCCGGACGGCGAGACCCCGCCCAACAAGGGCACCCGCATCCCGGACTTCGTGAAGCTGTCCGAGGCGATGGGCTGCTACGCCATCCGCTGTGAGCGCCCCGAGGACCTCGACAAGTGCATCGAGGAGGCGAACTCGATCAACGACCGCCCGGTCGTGGTCGACTTCATCGTCCACGAGGACGCCATGGTGTGGCCGATGGTCGCCGCCGGCACCTCCAACGACGAGATCATGGCCGCCCGGGACGTCCGCCCCGACTTCGGCGACAGCGAAGAAGACTGAGAGCCGCAGGAGAAGGAACCTCACCATGTCCACCAAGCACACGCTCTCCGTCCTCGTCGAGAACAAGCCCGGTGTCCTCGCCCGGATCACCGCCCTCTTCTCGCGCCGCGGCTTCAACATCGACTCGCTCGCCGTCGGCGTCACCGAGCACCCCGACATCTCCCGCATCACCATCGTGGTGAATGTCGAGGACCTGCCGCTCGAACAGGTCACGAAGCAGCTCAACAAGCTGGTCAACGTCCTGAAGATCGTCGAGCTGGAGCCCGGCGCGGCCGTCCAGCGCGAGCTGGTGCTCGCCAAGGTCCGCGCCGACAACGAGACGCGCTCGCAGATCGTCGAGATCGTCCAGCTCTTCCGCGCCAAGACCGTGGACGTCTCCCCGGAGGCCGTCACCATCGAGGCCACCGGCTCCAGCGACAAGCTGGAGGCGATGCTCAAGATGCTGGAGCCCTTCGGCATCAAGGAGCTCGTCCAGTCCGGGACGATCGCCATCGGCCGCGGCTCGCGCTCCATCACCGACCGGAGCCTGCGCGCACTCGACCGCAGCGCATAACGCGTCGTACCACCTCTCGCATAGCGAGACCCGAAAACTTCCTTTCCGCACCCCGCCGTACGGTGGGACGCAGAACCAGCAATACCGCATACGAGGAGAACCCCAGTGGCCGAGCTGTTCTACGACGACGACGCCGACCTGTCCATCATCCAGAACCGCAAGGTCGCGGTGATCGGATACGGCTCCCAGGGCCACGCCCACGCGCTGTCCCTGCGTGACTCGGGCGTCGACGTGCGCGTCGGTCTGCACGAGGGCTCCAAGTCCAAGGCGAAGGCCGAGGAGCAGGGCCTGCGCGTGGTCACCCCGTCGGAGGCCGCCGCCGAGGCCGACGTCATCATGATCCTGGTCCCGGACCCGATCCAGGCCCAGGTCTACGAGGAGTCCATCAAGGACAACCTGAAGGCGGGCGACGCCCTGTTCTTCGGTCACGGCCTCAACATCCGCTACGACTTCATCAAGCCGGCGGCCGACGTCGACGTCTGCATGGTCGCCCCGAAGGGCCCGGGCCACCTGGTCCGCCGTCAGTACGAGGAGGGTCGCGGCGTTCCCTGCATCGCGGCCGTCGAGCAGGACGCCACCGGTAAGGCCTTCGAGCTGGCGCTGTCGTACGCCAAGGGCATCGGCGGCACCCGCGCCGGCGTCATCAAGACGACCTTCACCGAGGAGACCGAGACCGACCTGTTCGGTGAGCAGGCCGTCCTCTGCGGTGGTACCGCCGCGCTGGTCAAGGCGGGCTTCGAGACGCTGACCGAGGCCGGCTACCAGCCGGAGATCGCGTACTTCGAGTGCCTCCACGAGCTGAAGCTCATCGTCGACCTCATGTACGAGGGCGGCCTGGAGAAGATGCGCTGGTCGATCTCCGAGACCGCCGAGTGGGGCGACTACGTCACCGGCCCGCGGATCATCACGGACGCCACCAAGGCCGAGATGAAGAAGGTCCTCGCCGAGATCCAGGACGGCACCTTCGCCCGCGAGTGGATGGCCGAGTACCACGGCGGCCTGAAGAAGTACAACGAGTACAAGACCGCCGACAGCGAGCACCTGCTCGAGACCACCGGCAAGGAGCTCCGCAAGCTCATGAGCTGGGTGGACAACGAGGAGGCGTAAGCCTTCGGGGGACGGGGCCGCGGCACACGCCGCGGCCCCGTTCTCCATCGGTCGTCCACATGGCCGGCCACGGCTTGTCCACGGCGTCCAGCCACGGACGAGTGATCCTTCCAGGGAGGCGTAAGACAGCCTCCCGAGCGCCACTACACTGCTGAACTACATTCGCGTTGGGCCCACAGCGTCGTGCGTCTTAATCGCGGCTAGCACCCTCCACCGCATGCGGCCGTCGGGACGGCCGTCCGCATTGGACTTGTGAGGACTCACGTGAGCACTGCTGCCACCGGCAAACCCGTCGTACTCATCGCTGAAGAGCTTTCTCCCGCGACTGTCGACGCGCTGGGCCCGGACTTCGAGATCCGCCAGTGCAACGGCGCGGACCGCGCCGAGCTGCTGCCCGCCATCGCCGAGGTCGACGCGATCCTGATCCGCTCGGCCACCAAGGTCGACGCCGAGGCCATCGCCGCCGCGAACAAGCTGAAGGTCGTCGCACGAGCCGGCGTCGGCCTGGACAACGTGGACGTGTCCGCCGCCACCAAGGCCGGCGTGATGGTCGTCAACGCCCCGACCTCGAACATCGTGACCGCCGCCGAGCTCGCCTGCGGTCTCCTCATCGCCACCGCGCGCAACATCCCGCAGGGCTCGCAGGCCCTCAAGGGCGGCGAGTGGAAGCGCAGCAAGTACACGGGCGTCGAGCTCGCCGAGAAGACCCTCGGCGTCGTCGGCCTCGGCCGCATCGGTGCCCTGGTCGCCCAGCGCATGTCCGCCTTCGGCATGAAGGTCGTCGCGTACGACCCGTACGTGCAGCCCGCGCGCGCCGCGCAGATGGGCGTGAAGGTCCTCTCCCTCGACGAGCTGCTCGAGGTCTCGGACTTCATCACCGTGCACCTGCCGAAGACCCCCGAGACCCTCGGTCTCATCGGCGACGAGGCGCTGCACAAGGTCAAGCCGAGCGTGCGCATCGTGAACGCCGCGCGCGGCGGGATCGTCGACGAGGAGGCGCTGTACTCGGCGCTCAAGGAGGGCCGCGTCGCGGGCGCCGGTCTGGACGTGTACGCGAAGGAGCCCTGCACGGACTCCCCGCTGTTCCAGTTCGACCAGGTCGTCTGCACCCCGCACCTCGGCGCCTCCACGGACGAGGCGCAGGAGAAGGCCGGTATCGCCGTCGCCAAGTCGGTGCGCCTCGCCCTCGCCGGTGAGCTCGTGCCGGACGCGGTGAACGTGCAGGGCGGCGTCATCGCCGAGGACGTCAAGCCGGGCCTGCCGCTCGCCGAGCGCCTCGGCCGGATCTTCACCGCGCTCGCCGGTGAGGTCGCGGCCCGCCTCGACGTCGAGGTGTACGGCGAGATCACCCAGCACGACGTGAAGGTGCTCGAACTCTCCGCGCTCAAGGGCGTGTTCGAGGACGTCGTCGCCGAGACCGTGAGTTACGTGAACGCGCCGCTGTTCGCGCAGGAGCGCGGCGTGGAGGTGCGCCTGACGACCTCGTCCGAGTCGCCCGACCACCGCAACGTCGTCACCGTGCGCGGCACCCTCGGCAACGGTCAGGAGGTCTCGGTCTCCGGCACGCTCGCCGGCCCGAAGCACCTGCAGAAGATCGTCGCCGTCGGTGAGTACGACGTGGACCTCGCCCTCGCCGACCACATGGTGGTGCTGCGGTACGAGGACCGTCCCGGCGTCGTCGGCACCGTCGGCCGGGTCCTCGGTGAGGCGGGTATCAACATCGGCGGCATGCAGGTCGCCCGTGCCGACGTCGGCGGCGAGGCGCTCGCCGTGCTGACCGTCGACGACACCGTCCCGCAGAGCGTGCTGAACGAGCTGGCCGCCGAGATCGGCGCCGCCTCGGCCCGCTCGGTCAACCTCGTCTGAGACACGTACGTCTGAGACACGTACATCTGAGACACGTACATCTGCGACAAGCACAGTTGAGGGCCGGGTCACCCACGGGTGACCCGGCCCTCGGCCGTTGCGCGCGTACGGGCGTCAGGTGGACGGCGCGGTGGACTCCGGCTCGATCAGGCCCTCGCGGTAGGCGATGCCGACGGCCTCGGTGCGGCTCGTGGCGCCCAGCTTGGCGAGGATGTTCGAGACGTGGACGCTCGCCGTCTTGCCGCTGATGAACAGCTCCTCGCCGATCTGGCGGTTGGTGCGGCCGCGGCCGAGCAGCCGCAGCACGTCGCTCTCCCGGGCGGTCAGCGCGGCGATGCGGTCCCCGGTGGCCTGCGTGTCCCCGAGGCGGCCCCGGCGGATCAGGGCGTCCAGGGCCTCGCGCAGCGGCTCGGCGCCGAGCCGCACCGCGGTCTCCCGGGCCGCGCGGACCTGCTCGGCGGCCTCCTCGCGGCGGTCGGCGGTCAGCAGGGCCTCGGCCAACCTCCGTCGGCAGCGGGCCAGTTCGTACGGCTCGCCGTAGTCGCAGGCGGTCACCGCCCGCTCCCAGGCGGCGACGTCCGGGCCGGTGGCGGCGCGCACCCCCTCGGCCTCGGCGCGCGCCAGCCAGGCCAGGCCCTCGGGCCCCTGCTCGGTGCCGTCCTCGCCCCGAGCGGCCGTGTCCCGGGCCAGCTCCACCAGCTCGGCGGCGGTCTTCGCCCAGCGTCCGGCGCCTGCCGCGTCGCCGGACAGGCGAGCCTCCTCCGCGGCGTCCGCGACCGCCGACAGGGCCAGCGCGGCGAGCCGCACCACGGCGTCGGGCCGGCCCTCGGAGCCCGAGGTCTCCGTGAGCGCCTCGGTCGAGGTGTGCAGCTGCCGTACGCAGTCCTCGGCATCCGCGCGCAGCGCCGCCGCGTCGGTCAGCACGATGCTCGCGACGAGCAGCGCCATCCAGTCGGCGTCGTCGACGAGCAGCGCGCGGGCCCCGGCGGCGGCCGCGTCCAGCTCGCCGCGGGCCAGGGCGACGTACAGCGCCGGCGCGGTGGCGAACGCGGACGCGGCCGTGAGCAGTGCGCTGTCGGCGGCGGCCGCCCGCGCGCACTCGTCCCAGCGGCCCAGCGTGTAGAGCAGCAGGGACTGCAGATAGCGCAGCTCCAGGGCGTACGGAGACGAGAGCAGGCCGGCGTGGCGGGCGCGGTCGAGGCCGTCGCCGATCCAGGTCAGCGCCGCGTCCAGGGCCCCGGACTCGTAGTGGCCGATGGCCAGGTTGTAGAGCGCCCGCATCTCCACCGGGAGGTTCCCCGCGGTGCGGGCCAGGTCGCGGGCCTGCAGCAGCCGCTCCCGGCCCTGCGGGGTGCGCCGGTTGTGCGCGTCCAGGCCGACGAGGGAGATCGTCAGGTCGGCCCGGGCGTCGGCCAGTTCGAGCTGTTCGGCGATGTCCAGCGCCTGCCGGGCGACGCGCTCGGCGTCCTCGTCACGGCCCACGTACCGCGCCGCCATGACGTGGGTCGCGGCCGCCCACACCCAGGTGGGCGAGGGCGGCTCGGCCGGGATCAGCGCGAGCGCCTCGCTGCTGTACCGGAACGCGGCCTGGAGGTTGTCGATCCGCATCAGGTTGCCCGCGAGGGTGTAGCGCACCCGCGCGGCGAGTTCCGAGTCGGCGTCCGAGCCGGCCTGTGCGAGCGCGGAGCGGGTGAGCTGGACGGCGCGGTGCGGATCGCCGGCGTGGGCGGCGGCGGCCGAGGCGCGCAGGCCGAGGGTGACCGTGTCGCCATGCTCGGGGTGGGCGGACGGGTCCGTCACGGCCCACAGTTCGAGCGCGGTCTCCAGGTGGCGCAGCTCCTCGGCGGGCGCGCCGACGCGCCGGGCGTGGTCGGCGGCTTCCAGGGAAGCCGTCAGGGCGTCGGCCAGGTCGTGGCTCTCGCGCGAGTGGTGGACGCGCTCCGCCGCGCTCTCCGCCGAGTGGCCCTCGCGGCGCAGGAGTTCGGCGAAAAGGCCGTGCAGCCGGACCCGCTCGCCGGGCAGCAGATCCGCGTAGACGGCTTCGCGGGTGAGGGCGTGGCGGAACGAGTACGTCGCGTCGTCCCCCGGCAGCAGCAGCTGGTGCCCGACCGCCTCGCGCAGCGCCGACTCCAGCTCCTCGTAGGGCAGTTGGACGGCATCGCGCAGCAGGTCGTGGCCGACCCGGCGTCCCGCGACGGCCGCCGTGCGCAGCACCTGCTGTGCGGTCTCGGAGAGTTGCTCGATCCGGATGAGCAGTACGTCGACCAGGCTGCCCAGCCCGCCCAGATCGCCGGGCATGCCGGGGCCGTGGTCACCGGGCAGCGCGGCGAGCAACTCCTCGGCGTAGAAGGCGTTTCCCTCGGCCCGGTCGACGATGTGGCGGACCGTGCTGTCGGGGACGGGACCGCTGCCCAGCGCGCGCACGAGCCGGGCCACGTCCGCGTCGGCCATGGGGCGCAGCTCCAGGCGGTCCACGGTGGACAGCCGGATCAGCTCGGCGAGCAGGGGTCGCAACGGGTGGCGGCGGTGCAGGTCGTCCGTGCGGTACGAGGCGAAGAGGGCGAGGCGCCGGGGCGGGTCGCCGGGGCCGGGCCGCTGCAGGACGCCCCGGCTGAGCAGGAAGCGGAGCAGGTCGCGTGACGACTGGTCCGCCCAGTGCAGGTCTTCGACGACCAGAAGGAGCGGGGCCAGGCCGGCCAGGTCCGCGAGGAGTCCCGCGACGCCCTCGAAGAGCTGCAGGCGGCTGCCGGGGTCGGGCGCGGAGCCGGTCCCCGGGGCCGAGCCGAGCAGGCGGTTCACCGCGGGGTGCGCGGCGAAGGCAGGGGCGAGCCGCTCGTCGGCGGCCGCCGCGCCGAGGATCTCCGTGAACGGGAGGTACGGCAGACCCACGTCGCCGAGGTCCACGCAGTGGCCGGTCAGGACGATGGTGCCGGTGCCCGCGGCGTGGGCCGCGGCCTCCGTGAGCATGCGGGTCTTGCCGACGCCCGCGTCCCCGGCCAGCAGGACGGCGCGCGGTTCGCCGGCCCTGGCGCGCTCCAGCACGCCGGTGAGCCGGGCGAGTTCGTCCTCCCGGCCGATGAACGGCGTACCGAATGTCTGTGCCACGTGCCCATCCTGGCACGCTCCGCCGGCATCGCTCTCGGCCAGCCGTCCCCGGTGGGCGGGAGCGCGACGGCGCCGGGCCGGCCGGAGGGTCCGGCCCGCCCGGCGCCCGGCCGGTGGGATGTCAGACGGTCGCCCTCCCGCAGGTCGGCTCGACGGGTGCGGTCTCCTCGGACGCCGTCTCCGTGTCGCGCACCCGCACCTTGCGCAGGGAGGCGATGGCGAGGACCGCGGCGGCGAGCAGCAGGACCGCGCCCGCGACGGCCGCCGCCCGCATGCCGTCGGTGAACGCCTCCCGTGCGACGGTGGTCAGGGCCGACCCCGCGTCGCCCGGCAGCTGCCCGGCGACCGCGAGGGCGCCGCCCAGCGTCTCGTGGGCCGCGGCCGGGGCGTCGGACGGGATGCCGTGGCGGTAGACCGCGGTGCCGATGGAGCCCAGGACGGCCATGCCGAGGGCGCCGCCGAACTCGGCGCCCGTCTCCAACAGGGACGCTGCGGAGCCCGAGTTGGCGACCGGCACGGTGCCGAGCGCCAGGTCCATCATCTGGGACATCACGGTGACGATCCCGGCGGCGAGGACACCGGCGCCGGCCAGGACCAGCCACAGCGAGTCGGTGCCGGCGAGGGCGAGCAAGCCGTACCCGGCGGCGGCGACGGTGAAGCCGCCGGCGACGACGTGGGCGCGGTGCACGCCCTTGTCGACGAGCTGCGCGGCGACGGGCGCCGCCACACCGACCAGGACGGTGGGGAGCAGCGCCCACAGGGCGGCCGACATCGAGCTCTTGCCGAGCACGGACTGCAGGTACTGGGTGGTGAAGTACGCCGAGCCCATCATGCCGAAGGAGGAGACGAGGTTCAGGACGACGGCGGGGGCGAAGCCCCGGCCGCGGAACAGTACGGGGGAGATCAGCGGGGACTTCGCGGTGCGCTGGCGGTGCACGAACAGGGCGGCGAACAGCAGGCCCACGGTGATCGACACGACGTACCGCACGTTCCAGCCCTCGGACGGGATCTCCTTGATGCCGTAGATGACGGGCAGCACGGCGGCCATCGACAGCGGCACGCTGAGCAGGTCGAAGCGGCCGGGCTCGGGGTTCTTCGACTCGGGCAGCAGGAACGGGCCGAGGACCAGGAGCAGCACCATCGCGGGCAGGTTGACGAGGAAGACCGAGCCCCACCAGAAGTACTCGACGAGGACACCGCTCATCACCGAACCGAGCGCGACGCCGCCGGTCATGACGGCCGACCACAGGCCGATCGCCTTCGCGCGCTGGCCGGCGTCGGTGAACATCGTGCGGATGATCGCCATGGTGGACGGCATGAGCGTCGCGCCGCCGATCCCGAGGAGCGCGCGGGCGGCGATGAGGGTCTCGGCGCTGTTCGCGTACGCGGCGAGGACGGAGGCGGTGCCGAAGGCGGCGGCGCCGATCAGGAGCAGCTTGCGGCGCCCGATGCGGTCACCGAGCGAGCCCATCGTCATCAGCAGGCCGGCGAGCACGAACGCGTAGATGTCGAAGATCCACAGCTGCTGGGTGCCGCTCGGCTCCAGGTCCGCGCTGATCGCGGGGATCGCGAAGTAGAGGACCGAGACGTCCATGGAGACGAGGAGCAGCGGCAGCATCAGGACGCCGAGTGCGGTCCATTCCTTGCGCCCCGCACGGGAGTCGGGGGTCGTGGTGGTGCCCGTCGAGTTCGTCATGACAGGAACCATACGGACGTCTTAAACGCTTGTCTAGTACGAGCGTATGGGACTTTCGTTTAAGACGTTCGTCTGGATTCTGGGTAGGCTGAAGGCATGGGACATCGCGAGGATCTGCTCGAAGGCGCCAAGCGCGTACTTCTGGAGAAGGGGTTCGCGCGCACGACCGCGCGCGACATCGTCAAGGAGTCGGGGACGAACCTGGCGTCGATCGGCTACCACTACGGGTCGAAGGACGCGCTGCTCGCGCAGGCCTATGTGGCGCTGGCCGAGAAGGCGGGCGACGAGTGGGGCGGGCCGCACGAACCGGCGGGCGCGCCGGGCTCGTTGGAGAGGTTCAGGGCCGTGGTCGGCGGGATCACCGACAGCCTCGGCAAGCCCGGCTCCATCTGGCACCTGAGCGTGGAGCTCATCACGCTGGGCGACAAGCTCCCGGCCCTGCGCGCGCACATGTCGGCGGCCCAGCGCGAGGCCGGGCGCGGCTTCATCGGCATGATCATGGGGGAGGAGCCGCCGGCCGACGACCCGAGCGTGGACACCCTCGGCAAGTTCTTCTCGGTGCTGGTCCTCGGACTCATCGCCCAGCACACCTTCGACCCGGAGTTCTCGCCGAGCGCCGATGAACTCACCGAGGGATTGCGGCAGTTGATGGAGACGGCCGGCTAGACGGCAACCCGGCCCAGGGGCCCTAGAGCCGCGCCGCCTTCAACCCCATGTGCAGCAGCAGTCGGTCCTCGCCCTCGTCCAGGTCGAGGCCGGTGAGCTGTTCCACCCGGGACAGGCGGTAGTAGAGGGTCTGGCGGTGGATGCCGAGCGCGGCCGCCGTGCGGCCCGCCTGGCCCGCGCAGTCGAGGAACACCTCGGCGGTGTGGGCCAGTTGGTGGTGGGCGGGGGAGAGCAGCGCGGTCAGCGTCGGGTCGTGGGCGGTCTCGGCGGGGAGCGAGGTCAGCAGGCGGTACGGGCCGATCGCCGACCACTGCGTGTCGGGGCCCAGGCGCGGGTTGGCCAGGGCGGTGCGGGCCGCGGCCTGCGCCTCGTGCCAGGCCGCGGCGAGTTCGGCAAGGTCGGTGCGGGGGGCGCCGATGCCGGCCGCGACCGGGGTGCCGCCCGCGCGGGCCCGCAGTTTCGCCGCCGCCGCGAGCGCCGGGGTCAGTACCTCCGAGGAGCGCAGGCGCACAAGGAGCGCCAGGCACTGGCCCGTCGTGCCCCAGGGGACGGTGCACAGGGCGTCCGCGGCCGGGAGCGTGCGGACGGAGGGCGCGTCGTCGGGGTCGGCCGACGGCCAGGGGGCCACGCAGACCACCGTGTGCAGTCCGTCCGCCCGCGCCCCCAGGGCCGTCCGGAGCGCCGCCACCGCCATGTCGCGCTGCCAGCCGCGCTCGGCGGTGAGCACCGAGTGGAACTCGCGGGTCAGATCGGCGCCGGCCTGCGCCTCGTCCGCCAGCTGCGCGCCGATCCGGCCCGCCACCTCCATCGCCGCGTCCAGCTGCTCCTGCGTGGGTCCCGGCTCGTCGTCCAGGAGCCATACGTAGCCGAGGACGATGCCCCGATGGCGTACGGGGAGGCAGATCCGGCCGCGATAGACGCCGGCCTCCGGGGTCGCCGGAATGCGGACCGGCTCCTTGGCACGGGCGATGCCGAAGCCCTCGAACCAGGCACGGACCTCGGGCGTGGAGCTGCGCGTCAGGATCGAGCGGGTGCGGACCGGGTCCAGGGCCGACGCGTCGAAGTCATTGCCCCCGGCCCCGCCTCCGTCACCGTCGCTGAGCTGCGCGCCGAACGCGATCAGCCGGAAGTCGCGGTTCTCGAGCGTCGCGGGGGCGCCGAGCAGTGCCGAGATCTCGTCGACCAGTTCCTGGTAATCGCCCTTCACCCCACCATTCTCACTCACCCCGGGCGTCGCTTCATACATCTGTCTGAGGTGGCGGCCACAGATGCGTGACAGCTGTCGATGGCACAGGATCGGAGGGATCCTTAGATTTCACGGTGGTTCCACGTGCCGTACCCGCTTTGCGGTGATTCGGCCCGGCGTTATGCGTCCGTCCTCCTGTCCTCTCCACATGCTCCATGGAGGTGCCCCGTGCTGGCTCCCCTGATCCTCGCCGCGTCGCGCAGCGACAAGATGCGCTCCTTCGTGTCGGCGGCGCCGGGCACCAAGCAGGTCGTCGACCGGTTCATCGCCGGCGAGACCGTCGACCAGGTGATCCCGATCGTTCAGGACGCCGCCGCCAAGGGCCTGGAAGTCACCCTCGACGTCGTCGGTGAGGACATCACCACCGTCGAGCAGTCCCACGCGGCGCGCGACGCCTACCTTGAGCTCGTCCAGCACCTGAAGGACCTCGGCCTGGGTACCAAGGCCGAGATGTCCGTGAAGCTGTCGATGTTCGGCCAGGCGCTGGAGGGCGGCCACGAGCTGGCCCTCGCCAACGTCCGCCCGGTCGTCGAGGCCGCCGCCGCCATCGGCACCACGGTCACGCTCGACGCCGAGGACCACACCACCCTCGACTCGATGTTCGCCATCCACGAGGAGCTGCGGAAGGACTTCCCGCAGACCGGCTGCGTCATCCAGTCCTACCTCTTCCGCACCGAGGACGACGCCCGCCGCCTGGCCGCCGCCGGCTCGCGCGTGCGCATCGTGAAGGGCGCCTACAAGGAGCCCGCCGAGGTCGCTTACCAGGACAAGGCCGAGATCGACAAGGCGTACGTCCGGATCATGCGCATCCTCATGGAGGGCTCCGGGTACCCGATGATCGGTTCCCACGACCCGCGCCTGATCTCCATCGCGCAGGAGCTCGGCCGCCAGGCCGGGCGCAAGCTGGACGAGTACGAGTTCCAGATGCTCTACGGGATCCGCAGCGACGAGCACCTGCGGCTCGCCGCCGAGGGCCACCGGATGCGTGTCTACACCGCGTACGGCACCGACTGGTACGGATACTTCATGCGCCGCCTCGCGGAGAAGCCGGCCAACCTGCTGTTCTTCGCCCGCTCGGTCCTCACCAAGGGCTGAGCCCCACCGTCGTCATACGTATGACGCGCGTGCGTCATACGTAAAACGTTCCCGACTCCCCGACCCCCGAAGGAGATTACGGACCATGACCCTGGACGCCGTGACCCAGGTCCCCGCCCCGGTCAACGAGCCGGTGCACGGCTACGCCCCCGGTTCCCCGGAGCGTGCCCGCCTGGAGGCCAAGCTCAAGGAGCTGGCCGAGAACCCGATCGAGCTGCCCTGCACCATCGGCGGCGTCCGTCGGATGGGTGGCGGCGAGCGCTTCGACGTCGTGCAGCCGCACAACCACAAGGCCGTCATCGGTACGTACGCGAACGCCACGGAGCAGGACGCCCAGGACGCGGTCGACGCCGCCCTGGCCGCCGCCCCCGCCTGGCGCGCGATGGCCTTCGACGACCGCGCCGCGATCATCCTGCGCGCCGCCGAGCTGCTCTCCACCACGTGGCGCGAGACGATGGCCGCCTCCACGATGCTCGGCCAGTCGAAGACCGCCCAGCAGGCCGAGATCGACACCCCGTGCGAGCTCGTCGACTTCTGGCGCTTCAACGTCCACTACGCCCGCAACCTGCTCGCCGAGCAGCCGCCGGCCAACTCCACCGGCGTGTGGAACCGCATGGACCACCGCCCGCTGGAGGGCTTCGTCTACGCGATCACGCCGTTCAACTTCACGGCCATCGCGGGCAACCTGCCCACCGCCCCGGCCCTCATGGGCAACGTGGTGGTCTGGAAGCCGTCCCCGACGCAGACCCACGCCGCCGTGCTGCTCCTGCAGCTCCTGGAGGAGGCCGGTCTGCCCAAGGGCGTCATCAACCTGGTGACCGGTGACGGCCTCGCCGTCTCCGAGGTGGCCCTGAACCACCGCGACCTGGCCGGCATCCACTTCACCGGCTCGACCAAGACCTTCCAGCACCTGTGGAAGACGGTCGGCAACAACATCGAGAAGTACCGCACCTACCCGCGTCTCGTCGGCGAGACCGGCGGCAAGGACTTCGTCGTCGCCCACCCGAGCGCCGACCGTGCCGTCCTCAAGACGGCGCTGACCCGCGGCTCCTTCGAGTACCAGGGCCAGAAGTGCTCCGCCTCGTCGCGCGCCTACATCCCGGCGTCCATCTGGAACGACGGGTTCAAGGAGGAGTTCGCGGCCGAGGTCGACGGCATCACCATGGGTGACGTCACCGACCTGTCGAACTTCATCGGCGCCGTCATCGACGACCGCTCCTTCGCCAAGAACAAGGCGGCCATCGACCGTGCCAAGGACGACGCGTCCTGCACGATCGTCGCGGGCGGCACGTACGACGACTCGACCGGCTACTTCGTGCGCCCGACCGTCGTCGAGTGCACCGACCCGGCCAACGAGGTCTTCACGACCGAGTACTTCGGCCCGATCCTCGCGATCCACGTCTACGAGGACGACCAGTACGACGCCATGCTGGAGCAGATGGAGTCGGCCTCCGACTACGCGCTCACCGGCTCGGTCATCGCCAACGACCGCGCCGCCGCCGCGCACACGATGGAGAAGCTCCGCTACGCCGCGGGCAACTTCTACATCAACGACAAGTCGACCGGCGCCGTCGTCGGCCAGCAGCCGTTCGGTGGCGGCCGCGCCTCCGGTACCTGCGACAAGGCCGGTGCCCCGCAGAACCTGACGCGCTGGACGCTGACCCGCGCCATCAAGGAGACGCTGGTCCCGCCGACCGAGTACACGTACCCGCACATGGGCTGACGCCCGCCCCCACAACCCCGCCCCCGGTCCAGGGCCCCACCCCGGCCGGGGGCGGCGTGTTCTGCGCCGCTGGAATCAGCCCTCGTGGTCCGTGACCGTCAGCACGATCTTGCCCTGGGTGCGGCCCGTTCCGCTCATCTCATGGGCCTTGCCCGCCTCCGCCAGAGGGAGCACGGCCGACACGTGCGGGCGGATCCGGCCCGCCGCCATCAGGGCCGCCACCTTGCGCAGCGTCGCCCCCGAGGGCTGGACCGCGACCCGTGCGCAGCGCACCCCGCGGGCCTCCCCGTCCTCCGCGATGACGCCCGGGTCGGAGAGGACCGCCGAGGCGAGGAGACCGCCCGGGCGCAAAGTGGCCAGGGTGCGGGGCCCGTAGGCGCCGCCGATCAGGTCGAGGGCCACGTCGATGTCGCGGACCGTGAGGGCGAAGTCCGTGGTCGTGTAGTCGAGGGGCTCGTCCACGCCGAGGTCGCGCAGGAACCTGTGCTTGTCGGCGCGGGCGGTGCCGATGACGTACGCGCCCTCGGCCTTGGCGATCTGCACCGCGATGTGGCCGACGCCGCCCGCCGCGGCGTGCACGAGCACCCGGCGTCCCGGGCCCACCGCGCCGGTGTCGATCAGGGCCTGCCAGGCGGTGAGCGCGGCGGTCGGGACCGCGGCCGCGTGCACGTGGTCGACCGTCGCCGGCTTCGGCGCGAGGTGCTCGACGCGGACGGTCACGTACTCGGCGTAGGCGCCGCCGCGGATCATCCCGAACACCTCGTCGCCGGGCCGGAGCCCGGTCACGTCCCCGCCGCACGTCTCGACCACCCCGGACAGGTCCCGGCCGACGGTGAACGGCGGGTCGCCCAAGAGGGGTGACTCACCGGTGCGGGCCAGCCGGTCCACCGGATTCACGCCGACCGCGTGCACCCGGACCAGCACTTCGCCCTCCTGCGGCTCGGGCAGTCGCGCCTCCACCATTTCGAGCACCTCGGGTCCGCCGAGCCGCCGCTGAGTCATCACGCGCATGGTGGGACTCCTCCCCAGGGGTCCGGCCGGACCACCGTGGCCCGGCCGGTGCTGGGTCCATCGTGGAGTGCGGCCGCCCCCCGCGCCATAACGCCTCCACGATCACAACTCCCGTACAGGAAAGGGGAGTCGGGGCCCGGGATGGAGTCGCTGTCGGCCGCGTACGGGTGAGCGGGGCCCTTCTGTGACTGATGGGGCTGCGGGGGCTGATGGGGCCAGTGGCGTGAGGTCCGTCTCAGATAGTAGGAAGTCCGAGTAATTGTGGAGACAGAATCAGAGACCTGTCCTAGCTTTGTAGGAGCCGAACGTCTCGCCCGATCCGGCGAATGGCGGTCGTGAGCCGAGCACCAGGCAGGCAACCCCTGCAGCTCCCGCTCCCCGCCCCTTCCGGCGCCTCGAAATCCCCGTGGATCCCGCGCACTTCCGCGCGTGACCTCATGTGATCTCAAGGAGTCGATCACCATGGCCACTGCGACGCCCGCTCGCCGCCGAGTCCGTCACGTCTCCCCGTCCACCGAAGCCGACCGCAGGACGGCGAAGATCGCCGCCGCCGCTCTCCAGCGCGCCCTGGACCGCAGGGACAACGGCGGCGAGACCGGTCACTGAGACCGCTCAAGCACCCCGCTCCACCTCGAAGTGGTCGATGCGCGTGCCGTCCCCGGCCAGCGCGGACACCTTGAGGCGCGGGCGCGCGCCGGTCTCCACCTCGACCTTGAGCAGGGAGAACCCGCGATAGCGCACCCGTGACCACGGAACGGTCTCGTTCTTCGTCCGCCGCGACGGTGTCGCCCAGACGAAGCTGTCGACGGCCGCGTTGTCTGCGTGTCGCTCCTCGTGCCCTTCGAAGCTCTCCTTGCTGCCGGGCCGTAAGCCGTACAGGTCCCGACCGCCGCCGCCCGCGGTGACGTACACGATGCCGTCGCGCGCCGGGTCCGTCGTGCCGCCGATCGGCACGGCCCGGCCCACCGCGCCGCCGCGCACGGCGTCGGTGCGCTCGTAGACGTGGTTGTGCCCGTTGATCACCAGGTCCACCCGGTGCCGGTCGAACAGCGGGACCCATGCCTTGCGGACCCCGCCGTCGGAGGCGTGCGCCGACGTCGAGTACGCGCAGTGGTGGAAGAACACGACGACGAAGTCGATGTGCGGCGCGGCCCGCAGTTCCTTCAGGGTCCGCTCCAGCCACGCGGTCTGCCGGCCGTCGCTGTGGCCCAGGTTCGCCGTGATCTCGTAGCTGACGTCGTTGGCGTCCAGTGCCACCACGCCCACGTTGCCGTACGTGAACGTGTACGCGCCCGGTGTCGACGTCGCGTCGAAGCCGCTGTCCGGCAGGGACCAGCGCGCCAGCTGGCCGCCGTAGCCCTCGGGGGAGTACCAGGCCTCCATGTCGTGGTTGCCGGTCGTCACCATCCACGGGACGGTGCGGGCGACCTGCTCGTTCTGCTTCATGAACAGGTCCCAGAAACCGGGGTCGTAGCCGTCCGTCTTCTTGCCGTGCCCGGTGCCGTCCGCGTAGCAGAGGTCGCCGGCGTGCAGGTGGAAGGCCGGGGCCTGGCGCAGCATCAGGTGGTCGTTTGCCGCGGCCGCTTCTCCCACGCCCTGGTCGCCGAAGGCCGTGAAGGTGAAGGCCGCGGGCGCGGCCGGGGCCGTGCGGAACCGCGCCAGGGTCGAGCGGTGCGCGGGCGAGGCCGGATCGAAGCCGTCGTGGCCGACGCCGTAGTAGTACGTCGTGCCGGGTGTCAGCCGGTCCAGGGCCGCGTGCACGTAGAACTGATCGAGCGCGAGCCGTACCCCCTCCACGCCGGGCGTGTGCAGATCGCGTACCTCGGCCGCGATCCGCCGGCTCAGGTCGTCGGGGCGCAGGCCGATCCGGACGTACGGCTTCCGCACCGCGCGCGGGACCTGCCAGGCGATCCGCATCTGCGTCCTCGGGTCGGCGCCGAACGCGAGATGGCGGCCGAAGGGCGGCAGCGCCGCGCCCTGCGTGGCGGACGCCGACGCCGATTCCCTCGTCCGGGGCGCGGAGCCGTCCGAGCAGCCCGTGAGCAGTCCGCCCGCGGCCACGGCGCCCGCCGTCAGCAGGGCCCGCCGCCTGCCGAACCGCGTCCGCAGGTACTCGTACTGCTCGGGCATGCTCATCCGCCGCGCGAGGTCCGGCGGGATGCCGACGTCCGGGGTCTCCATGGGGGTCAACTTCCCAGCAGACCCCAACTACGGCCGCACCGGGGGGTGAACAGCGGGCGACCGCACGGCGACCTGTCCGGATGATGGACAACGCATGTCATCCCATGGGACAGGGAGTACGGTGCTGGCATGTCTCGCAGCATCAATCTCGCAGTGATTCCCGGTGACGGCATCGGCCAGGAGGTCGTGGCCCAGGGTCTGAAGGTCCTCTCCGCCGTCCTTCCGCAGGATGTGAAGCTGGAGACCGAGGACTACGACTTCGGCGCCAAGCGTTACCACGCGACCGGTGAGACCCTCACCGACGCCGACCTCGACTCCCTCAAGAAGCACGACGCCATCCTGCTCGGCGCCATCGGTGACCCGTCGGTGCCGTCCGGTGTCCTGGAGCGCGGCTTCCTGCTCAAGCTCCGCTTCGCCTTCGACCACCACGTCAACCTGCGTCCGTCGAAGCTCCTTCCGGGTGTCTCGACCCCGCTCGCCGGCCAGCCCGAGATCGACTTCGTCGTGGTCCGCGAGGGCACCGAGGGCCCCTACACCGGCAACGGCGGCACGATCCGCAAGGGCACCGAGCACGAGGTCGCCACCGAGGTCTCCGTCAACACCGCGTTCGGTGTGGAGCGCGTGGTCCGTGACGCGTTCGCCCGCGCCCAGGCCCGCCCCCGCAAGAAGCTCACGCTGGTCCACAAGAACAACGTGCTGACCTTCGCCGGGCACCTCTGGACGAACGTCTTCAACAAGGTGGCCGAGGAGTTCCCCGAGGTCACCACCGATTACATCCACGTCGACGCCGCGACGATCTACCTCGTCACCGACCCGGCCCGCTTCGACGTGATCGTCACCGACAACCTCTTCGGCGACATCATCACCGACCTCGCCGCTGCCGTCTCCGGCGGCATCGGCGTCGCGGCCTCCGGGAACATCAACCCGGGCCGCGAGTTCCCGTCGATGTTCGAGCCCGTCCACGGCTCGGCCCCGGACATCGCGGGTCAGGGCAAGGCCGACCCGACCGCCACGGTCCTCTCGGTCGCCCTCCTCCTGCGTCACCTCGGCTACGAGGAGCAGGCCACGCGCATCGAGACCGCCGTCTCCGCCGACCTCGGCGAGCGCGGTGCTGCCGTCCGCTCCACCGACGAGATCGGCGACGCGCTCGTCGCCCGAGTAGTAGCCGGCTGACCCGGCGCTCGACCTTCGTAGCGAAGCCGCCGGGACGCACACCGCACCCGGCGGCTTCTCGTATGCGGCCCCGGGTGGAACCATCGACCCCTGGGCCGCACCACATCCCGCACTCACCAGGCCCGTTACGAGCACACCTCTGCGCGCGCGATAATCGAACGCGAGGCCGCGATGTACGTGGAAGCTCGGACGTCCTAGTACAAGGAGTGCAGACGTGAGCGCGGTCCGTCACAACCAACGGTGAAGGACACGCAACCATGACGACGCCCACGATCGAACTCAAGCCCTCCGCCAGCCCGCTCTCCGCTGCCGAGCGTGAGGCGATCCTGGCCAGCCCCGGGTTCGGCCGCCACTTCACCGATCACATGGTGACGATCAAGTGGACGGAGGGGCGCGGCTGGCACGACGCGCAGCTCGTCCCGTACGGCCCGATCTCGCTCGACCCCTCCTCGCACGTGCTCCACTACGGGCAGGAGATCTTCGAGGGTCTCAAGGCGTACCGGCAGCCGGACGGCTCCGTCGCCGTCTTCCGCCCGGAGGCCAACGCCCGCCGCTTCCGTGCCTCCGCCCGCCGGATGGCCATGGCCGAGCTGCCCGACGAGCTGTTCCTCGGCGCGCTCGACGCGCTGCTCGCGCAGGACTCCGGCTGGGTGCCGCCGCACGGCGGCGAGGAGGCCCTGTACCTGCGGCCGTTCATGTTCGCCTCGGAGACCGGACTCGGCGTCCACCCGGCCAATGAGTACCTGTTCATGCTGATCGCCTCCCCGTCCGGCGCGTACTTCGCGGGCGGCGTGAAGCCGGTCACCATCTGGGTCTCCGAGGACCACGTCCGCGCCGTCCCGGGCGGCACCGGCGACGCCAAGACCGGCGGCAACTACGCGGCGTCGCTGCTGCCGCAGGCCGAGGCCGCGGCCAACGGCTGTGACCAGGTCGTCTACCTCGACGCGGTGACCCGCACCAAGGTCGAGGAGTCCGGCTCGATGAACGTCGCGTTCGTCTACGGCGACCGCATCGTCACCCCGGCCCTGACCGGCTCGATCCTGGAGGGCATCACGCGCGACTCGCTCCTCCAGGTCGCCACTGACCTCGGCTACACCGCCGAGGAGGGCGTGATCACGCTGGAGCAGTGGCGAGCGGACGCGGCCTCCGGTGCGCTCACCGAGGTCTTCGCGTGCGGCACGGCCGCCGTGGTCACGCCGATCGGCAAGGCCAAGACCAAGTCCGGCGAATGGGCCCACGGCGACGGCACCCCCGGCCCGGTCACCCTGAAGCTGCGCGACGCCCTGCTCAACCTGCAGCGCGGCACGGCCGACGACACGCACGGCTGGATGCACAAGATCGGCTGACACCCTCCCGGCTCAAGGCCCCCGCACCCCTCGGTCGAGGCGCGGGGGCCTTCGCGTGCTCGGGCCTGCTCAGACCCGCTCAGGCCTGCTCCGCTCCGTACCCCGCGAACATGTCGAGCAGCTTCCGCTGCGCGTCCGGGCCGAACATCATCGTGAGGTTGCCCGCGGAGTCGGCGGCCGTCGCCTCGCTGCGCGGGAACAGCTCCTTCTCGTACGCCGTGAGCGCGGCCTCCGCGTCGCCGGGGTGCTCGATGATCGCGCGGGCCAGTTCGGCGCCGTCGAACATGGCGAGGTTGGCGCCCTCGCCCGCGAACGGCGACATCAGGTGCGCCGCGTCGCCGAGCAGCGTGACGCCCGGCACCCGCTCCCAGGAGGTGCCGACCGGCAGGGCGTGGATCGGGCGCGGCACCAGGGGCGCGTCGGCGGCCGCGACCAGGGCGCGCAGCCGGTCGTCCCAGCCCTCGAAGTGGGCGAGGACCGCGGCGCGCGCCGCCTCCGTGTCCGTGAAGTCGAGGGAGTCCAGCCAGTCCTCGGGCGCCTTCACCGCGACGTACGTGTGGACGCGGCCGTCGCCCTCGCGGTGCGTGAGCAGGGCGCGCTCGTCGCCGAGGACGAAGGCGCTGCCGCCGCCGGTGAACGCGGCGACCTCCGCGTGCCGCGCGTTGCCCGGCAGTACGTCGGCCTCCACGAACGAGATGCCGGTGTACGCGGGACGGGCGTCGGTGAGCAGCGGGCGGATCCGGGACCAGGCCCCGTCGGCGCCGATCAGCAGGTCCGTGGTGAAGCGGCCGCCGTCGGCGAGGGTGACCAGGTGGCGGCCCGGGACGGCGGTGGGCTCGGCGCCGGTGACCTTCGAGCCCCAGCGGATGGTGCCGTCGGGCAGCGAGTTCAGCAGCAGGCGGCGCAGGTCGGCGCGGTTGACCTCGGGGCGGCCGCCGTCGCCGGTGTCCGGCTCGTGCTTCACGAGGGTGCCGTCGGGGGCGATGACCCGGGTCTCCTCGCCGCCGCCGAGGACGAGGGCGCGGAAGTCGTCGTGGAGGCCGGCCGCGCGCAGCGCCTCCTGGGCCGTCTCCTCGTGCAGGTCGAGCATGCCGCCCTGAGCGCGGGCGTCGGCCGAGGCGTCCAGGTCGAGGACGGTGCAGGCGATGCCGTTCACGTGCAGGACGCGGGCGAGCACGAGGCCGCCCAGTCCGGCGCCGATGACGGCGACGGGGTGGTGGGGGATGTCCGGGGTGGTCGGGACGGTGGTGGTCGTGGTGTTCATGGTGGCCTCCTTGGGCGCCGCCCCGTGATGTCCGAGGTGTCCGTTTCTTCTCTTCCACAGTAACGAACATGTTCGTAACGAACAAGTTCGTCGGAGAGTGAGCGGAGGTCAGGGCGGCCGGTGCCGGGTGGATCAGGGGAGGGCGGAGACGGGGGTCAGGAAGCGTCGAGCGGCGGCTCGGGCGCCGCTTCGATGCCCGCGATCAGGGTGGCGAAGCCCCAGCTCCTGCGCCCGGGAGCGCCCGCGACGAGCAGGTCGGAGAGCCGGGCGAGCTCCGGGTGGCGGGCGGGCGACGCCTCGGCGATCGCCGTGAACGTGGCGTCCATCGTGCCGTTGTCGTCCCCGGCGTGCTCGGCCGCCGTCGCGGTCGCGTGTTGCAGCAGCAGGTCCACGCCCCACGCGGCGCGCGCGTCCGAGACGCCGCCCTCGCGCAGCAGCACGAGCACGGCCTCCACCAGGTCCAGGTAGTGCTCGCCGGAGGGATGGACGGTCAGCGCGGAGCGGGCCAGCGACGGGTAGCGGAACAGCATCTCCAGGTACGAGGTGAGCAGCCGGGTCAGCCGCTCGCGCCAGTCGCCCGAACCGTCCCGGGCGGGGGAGAGGTCCACCTCGGCGAGGAGTGCGTCCAGGACCGCGGCGTGCAGCTCGTCGGTGTTGCGGACGTAGACGTACAGCGAGGCGGGGCCGGTGTCGAGCTCGCCGGCGAGGCGGCGCATCGTCACCTTGCCGAGCCCTTCCGCGCGCAGGACGCGCACGGCGGCGGTGACGATGCCGCTCCGGCTCAGGGCGGGCTTGGCGGGCCGCTCGCGGCGGCTGCGCGGGGTGCTCGTCCGGTCGGTGCCGGTCCGGTCGCTGCTGGTCACGGCCCCACGGTAGTCGCCCCCGCTCCCTCCCTCGCCCTTGAGGGCGGCACTTAGAGCAGTGCTCAAGCAGATGTGAGACAAGGCTGAAGGCCCCGGGTTTCCTTCTGTCCGACCGGCATTTAGAGTGGCGTTCAAACTATGAGGAGGTAGGACGGCGTGCGACTCACCCCCACCGAGCGCGACCGGCTGCTGCTGTTCGGCGCCGCGGAGCTGGCCCGGGCACGCAAGGCCCGCGGCCTGCGGCTCAACGTGCCCGAGGCCACCGCCCTGATCGCGGACACCGTCTGCGAGGCGGCCCGCGACGGGAAGCGGCTCGCGGAGGCGATCGAGGCGGCGCGCTCCGTGCTCGGCCCCGACGACGTGCTGCCCGGCATCGCCGACGTCGTCACCGAGGTGCACGTCGAGGCCGTCTTCGACGACGGGTCGCGGCTCGCGATCGTGGGCGACCCGATCGGCGGCGGACTCGGGGAGAACGCGCCGGGCGCGCTGCTGCCCGGACCCGAACACGCCGACCCGGAGCCGGAGTCGACGCTCACCGTGACCAACACCGCGTCCGTCCCCGTCTCGGTCACCTCCCACTTCCACTTCTTCGAGGCGAACCCGCGCCTGGACTTCGTACGCGCGAAGGCCTACGGCATGCGGCTCGCGGTGCCCGCGGGCTCCTCCGTGCGGTTCGGTCCCGGGGAGAGCGCCGAGGTCGGTCTCCTGCCGATCGGCGGCGAGCGGATCGCCATCGGGTTCGCCGGACTCGTCGACGGCCCGCTCGACGCCCCCGGCGCCCGCGAGGAGGCGCTGCGCCGCGCGGCCGCCTGCGGATATCTGGGCACAGACCAGCCCGGCATCGACGAGCCCGGCACCGACGAAGAGGAGGCCGCGCGATGAGCCGCCCCGGAGGACACCCCGCCGCAGCCCGCCGCCTGACCCCGTACGAGTACGCGGCCACGCACGGCCCGCGCGCCGGTGACCGCGTCCGCCTGGGTGACTCCGGGCTCACGATCAAGGTCGAGTCCGACTCACAGGCGTACGGCGACGAGTTCCTGGCCGGGTTCGGCAAGACCGCCCGCGACGGACTGCACCTGAAGGCCGCCGCCGTCCGCGAGACCTGCGACGTGGTCATCTCGAACGTCGTCGTGATCGACGCGGCGCTCGGCATCCGCAAGGTGTCGATCGGCATCCGCGAGGGCCGCATCCACGCCATCGGCCGGGCCGGGAACCCGGACACCCTCGACGGCGTGGACGTCGTGGTCGGCACGGGCACGTCCATCGTGTCCGGCGAGGGCCTGATCGCCACCGCCGGAGCCGTCGACACGCACGTGCACCTGCTCTCCCCGCGCATCATGGAGGCCTCGCTCGCCTCCGGCGTGACCACGATCATCGGGCAGGAGTTCGGCCCGGTCTGGGGCGTCGGCGTCAACTCGCCCTGGGCGCTCAAGCACGCCTTCTCCGCCTTCGACGCCTGGCCGGTCAACATCGGCTTCCTGGGCCGGGGTTCGTCCTCGCACGACGCCCCGCTCGTGGAGGCGCTCGCCGAGGGCGGTGCCTGCGGGTTCAAGGTGCACGAGGACATGGGCGCGCACACCCGCGCGCTCGACACCGCGCTGCGCGTCGCCGAGGAGCACGACGTCCAAGTCGCCCTGCACAGCGACGGGTTGAACGAGTGCCTGTCGGTCGAGGACACCCTGAAGGTGCTGGACGGGCGGACCATCCACGCCTTCCACATCGAGGGCTGCGGCGGCGGCCACGTGCCCAACGTCCTGAAGATGGCGGGCGTCGCGAACGTCATCGGCTCGTCCACCAACCCGACCCTGCCCTTCGGCCGGGACGCCGTCGCCGAGCACTACGGCATGATCGTCTCCGTCCACGACCTCAAGCCCGACCTGCCGGGAGACGCCGCCATGGCCCGCGACCGGATCCGCGCCGGGACGATGGGCGCCGAGGACGTGCTGCACGACCTGGGCGCCATCGGCATCACCTCGTCCGACGCGCAGGGCATGGGCCGGGCGGGCGAGACCGTCCGCCGTACCTTCGCGATGGCCGGCAAGATGAAGGGCGAGCTCGGCGACCCCGGAGTCGGCCACGACAACGACCGCGTCCTGCGCTACATGGCGAAGCTGACCATCAACCCCGCCATCGCGCACGGCCTCTCGCACGAGATCGGCTCCATCGAGCCCGGCAAGATGGCCGACATCGTGCTGTGGCGCCCCGAGTACTTCGGCGCGAAGCCGCAGCTCGTGCTCAAGTCCGGGTTCCCCGCGTACGGCGTCGTCGGCGACCCGAACGCGGCCACCGACACCTGCGAACCCCTCGTCCTGGGACCGCAGTTCGGCGCGCACGGCGCCGCTGCCGCCGAACTGTCCGTCGCCTTCGTCGCCCAGGCCGCCGTCGACGACGGCCACGACTCGATGCCCACCCGACGCCGCCGGGTCGCCGTGCGCGGCACCCGCGGCATCGGCCCGGCGGACCTCAGGTTCAACTCCCGTACGGGTGCCGTCGACGTGGACCAGCGCACCGGCCTGGTCACTCTCGACGGCGAGCCGCTGCGGTCCGAGCCGGCCGACTCCGTCTCCCTCAACCGTCTCTACTTCCTCTGAGGTTTCTGTCATGACCTACGTGATGCCGCCCGAGTGGGCCCCGCACGAGCGCACCTGGATGGCGTGGCCGAGCCCCAACCCGACCTTCGCCGACGACCAGGAGCTCGCCGAGGCCCGCGCCGCGTGGGCCGCGGTGGCCGACGCCGTGCGCGCGTACGAGCCGGTGACGATGGTCGTCGGACCGGGCCAGGAGGCATCGGCCCGCGAACTCCTCGACCCCGCGGTCGAGTTGGCCGAGCGTGACCTGGACGACGCGTGGATGCGGGACATCGGTCCCACGTTCGTGAAGCACGCGGAGTCGGGCGAACTGGCCGCCGTCGACTGGACGTTCAACGGCTGGGGCGCGCAGGACTGGGCCCGCTGGGAGCACGACGCGAAGATCGCCCGCCATGTCGCCGACCTGACCGGGATCCCCGTGCACTCCTCGCCCCTGGTGAACGAGGGCGGCGGCATCCACGTCGACGGCGAGGGCACCGTACTCCTCACCGAGACCGTGCAGCTCGACCCGGACCGCAACGGGGACCGGTCGAAGGAGGACGTCGAGGCCGAGATCCACGCCCGCATCGGCACGACGAAGGCCATCTGGCTGCCGCGCGGACTCACCGGCGACTACGGCCAGTTCGGCACCCGCGGGCACGTCGACATCGTCGCCGCGTTCGCCGCGCCCGGCGTCGTCCTGGTCCACTCGCAGCAGGACCCCGCCCACCCCGACTTCGAGGTCAGCAGGGAGATCATCGGCGTCCTGTCCGGGCAGACCGACGCGCAGGGCCGCCCCCTGGAGATCGTCGAGGTCCCGGCCCCGACCGTCCTCACCGACGACGAGGGCTGGGTCGACTACTCGTACATCAACCACTACCTCTGCAACGACGGCGTGGTCCTGTGCGGCTTCGACGACCCGAACGACGAGAAGGCCGCCGCGATCTTCCGCCGCCTCTTCCCGCGGCGGACGGTCACGCTCGTCGACGCGCGCACGATCTTCGCGGCAGGCGGCGGCATCCACTGCATCACGCAGCAGCAGCCCGTCCCGGGGAACTGAGGTGACCCGCCGCCACACCCCCGCCCCGCCGCGCGAGAACGTGCTCGCCGCGACCATGGCGATGATCGCCGAGAGCGGCCTGGAGAAGCTCACCCTGGCCGCGCTCGGGCGCGAGGTCGGCATGAGCAGCGGGCACCTCGCGTACCACTTCGGCTCCAAGGACGAGCTGCTGCTGCGCACCCTTGAGTGGAGCGAGGGCCAACTCGGCGCGAAACGGCGGGAGTTGCTGGTGGGCGACGGCAGCGCGCGCGAGCGCGTCGACGCGTACGCCGATCTGTACGTGCCCGACGGACACCGGGACCCGCACTGGTCGCTGTGGCTGGAGGTGTTCAACCGCTCGCAGAAGGCCGACGGCGACGCCCGTGCCCGCCAGGCCGCCATCGAGGGGGCCTGGCACCGCGATCTGGTGGCGCTGCTCGCCGAGGGGATCTCGCGCGGCGAGTTCCGCACCGGCGTCGACCCGGACCGGTTCGCGGCCCGGCTGCGGGCGATGCTCGACGGGTTCTCGATCCATGTGGTGATCGGGCTCCGCGGGGCCGACCGGGCTCAAGTCCTCGACCACGTACGGGAGTTCCTGGACGACGGGCTCGCCGCCCCGGTCAGCGGCCCGTCGTGAAGCGCACCGGGGTGCCCGGCACCGCCTGCGCCGCCGCCGCGAGGGCCTCCTCCGCGACGACCGCGATCACCGGGTAGCCGCCGGTCGTCGGGTGATCGTGCAGGAAGACCACCGGGCGGCCGTCCGGCGGCACCTGCACCGCGCCGAGCACCATGCCCTCGCTCGGCAGTTCGGTCTCCACCTTCCATTTCAGGGACGGGCCTTCGGTGCGCAGGCCGATGCGGTTGCTGTGCGGCGAGACGGTGAACGTCGCCGACAGGAACGTCCGCAGGCCCGCCCCGGTGAACCAGTCCGTGCGCGGGCCGAGCCGCACCGGCAGGACGAGCTCGGCCGGCGGGGCCGGCCAGGGCGCGGCCGCCGGGAGCGCGGGGGAGTGCGGCGCCGGGCCCACGGGGAGCACGGTGCCCGTCGCGAGCGGGGCCGGGCCGAGGCCCGACAGGAGGTCGGTGGCGCGGCTGCCGAGGGTCGCCTCCACGGCGATGCCGCCGGCCACGGCGAGGTACGAGCGCAGGCCCGCCGTCGCCGTACCCGCGTCGAGGACGGCCCCGGCCGGGACGCGCACCGGGGTGCCCCACGGTGCGGGGCGGCCGTTCACGGTGACCGGGCAGGGGGCGCCGCCGACGACGACCGTGACCGGGTGGTCGGGGCGCAGCGCGCAGCCGGTCAGGGTGGTCTCCAGGACGGCGGCGCCCTCCGGGTTGCCGGCCAGCCTGTTGGCCAGGCGCATCGCGGGCGCGTCCAGGGCGCCGCTGCGGGGGACTCCCAGGTGGGCATGGCCTTGGCGGCCGGCGTCCTGGATCGTGGTCAGCGCCCCTGGGCGGGTGACGGTCAGTTTGGTGGTCATGGGGTCCCGCCGTTCCCCTCAAGCCCCTCCGGCGATTGAGGAGCTGGGTCCGGGGCGGAGCCCCGTGACAGGGGCAGATACCGGACCAGCGTTCCGGGCGTCAGCAGCGCCGCCCGCTCCTTGGCCGGGTCCCACAGCGGAGTCGGATCCGGCATCGTGCCGATGATCTGCCAGCCGCCCGGCGTCGACCTCGGGTACACCGCCGAGTACGGGCCCGCGAGGGCCACCGCGCCCGCCGGGACCCTGGTGCGCGGGGTGGCGCGGCGCGGGACGTGGAGGTGCTCCGGCAGGCCGGTCAGGTAACCGAAGCCGGGGGCGAAGCCGCAGAAGGCGACGCGGTACGTGTACGAGGAGTGCAGCGCGGCCACCTCGTCCTCGGCGACACCCCAGAGCGCGGCCACGTCGGCCAGGTCCGGGCCGTCGTAGACGACGGGGATCGTGACGACGTCGCCGTCCGCGGGGGGCGTCAACGGCACGTCCCAGTCCGCGAGTTGGCGTGCCAGTGGCTCGGGGTCCGGTACGCCGTCGAGCAGGACCGTGCGCGCGCCGGGCACGATCTCCGCGACCGGCGGCAGGGTGCCGGCCGCGCGGCGGCGCAGCAGTTCCGCGTGCAAAGCGCCGGCGCGCTCGCCGTCCGGCAGCTCCACGAGCAGGGCGTGCCGCCCGGCGGGGCGCACCACCATGTCGCCGCTCACGCGAACGCACCCACGGTGACCCCGGCGTCCTCCAGGGCCGCGCGCACCCGCGCCGCGATCCGGGCCGCGCCCGGGGTGTCGCCGTGCACGCACAGCGAACGGGCGGCGACCGCGACGCGCGTACCGTCGACCGCCTCGACCCCGCCGTCCACGGCGAAGCCGACGGAGCGGCGCACCACCGCGTCGGCGTCCTCGACCACGGCGTGCGGCTCGCGGCGCGGGACGAGGGTGCCCTCGGGGGTGTACGCGCGGTCGGCGAAGGCCTCGCGGACCGGGGTGAGGCCCGCCTCCCCGGCGACGGCCAGCAGACGCGATCCGGGCAGGCCGAGCACGGGGAGTGCGCCGCCCGCCAGCTGGACGCCCGCGATCACGGCGCGGGCCTGTTCGTCGTCGCGCACCGTGCGGTTGTAGAGCGCGCCGTGCGGCTTCACGTACGCGACCGTGGCCCCGGCCGCCTCCGCGAACACCCTCAACGCGCCGATCTGGTACGCCACTTCGGCCGCCAGCTCGTCCGCCGGTACGTCCATGGCGCGCCGCCCGAATCCGGCGAGGTCGCGGTACGAGACCTGCGCGCCGATCCGCACACCGCGCTCGGCCGCGCGCTCGCAGACCCGGCGCATCACGCTCGGATCACCCGCGTGGAAGCCGCAGGCGACGTTGGCACTGGTGACGACGGAGAGCAGGGCCTCGTCGTCGGTGAGGGTCCAGCGGCCGAAGCCCTCGCCGAGATCCGCGTTGAGGTCGATCACGTTCTGAGGCACGGTCTCAACGTAGGCGATTGTTGAACGATTCGACAAGAGCCCGTTTTGCGGCGCTGTCGGCTTCCTGGCGTCCGCTTATCGGACACCCCTTGTTCGATCGTTCAACAATCACCTAGGGTCCGGGCGTCCCCCCACCGCCCCCCGTGAAGGCCGCCGCATGATCGTTCTACTCGGCGTGCTCGTGGTGATCCTCGGATTCGTCACGCGCCGCAATCCCGTCCTCGTCGTCGGCGTCGCCGGCATAGTCACCGGGCTGCTCGGCAGGATGGATCCGCAGGAGATCCTCGCCGCCTTCGGCAAGGCGTTCGCCGACAGCCGGTCCGTCACCGTGTTCGCCATCGTGCTTCCGGTGATCGGACTCCTGGAGCGGTACGGCCTGCGGGAACAGGCCCGCACCCTGATCGGCAAGCTGGGCAGCCTCAGCGCCGGCCGCTTCCTCACCGTGTACCTGCTGGTCCGCCAGGTCACCGCGGCCTTCGGGCTCAACAACCTCGGCGGCCCGGCCCAGACCGTGCGCCCGCTCGTCGCACCCATGGCCGAGGCCGCCGCCGAGCGCACCGTGGGCGCCAAGCTGCCCGACCGGCTGCGCGAGAAGGTCCGCTCCTACTCCGCGTCCGCCGACAACGTCGGCCTCTTCTTCGGCGAGGACTGCTTCATCGCGATCGGCTCGATCCTGCTGATCACCGGTTTCGTGAACTCCACGTACCACCAGGACCTCGAACCCACCCAACTCGCCCTGTGGGCCATCCCGTCGGCGGTCTGCGCCTTCGTCATCCACGGCGCCCGGCTGCTCCTGCTCGACAAGAAGCTGGAGCGCGAAATGGCCCTCGCGGCCGCCGAGAACGACTTCCCCCTGCCCGCGACGACCGAGGAGGCCGGCAAGTGATCAGGGTCGAATGGCTGTACTGGCTCGTCGGTCTCGTCTTCGTCGTCATGGCGGTGCAGATGGCGAAGGACCGCACCAACCCCAAGCGCTGGACGTCCGCCGCCTTCTGGGGACTGCTCGGGCTCACCTTCCCCTACGGCACCGGAGTCACCGGCACCGAAGGGTTCACCCTGCCCGCCGAACCGCTCGGCGTCGCCGTCCTCGCGCTCATCGTGCTCGCCGGGTTCAACTTCATCGGCAAGGGCGTGCCCGTGACGACCACGGGCGAGGAGCGCGAGGCATCGGCGGCGAGGCTCGGCAACAAGCTCTTCGTCCCCGCGCTGACGATCCCCCTCGTGGCCATCGTCTGCGCCTCCTTCCTCGACGAGTCCGGCCTGTTCGAGACCGGAAAGGCCACGCTCATCGGGCTCGGCGTCGGCTGCGTCGTCGCGCTGATCGTCGGCATGCTGGTGACGGGCGAGCGCAAGCTGTCCGTGCCGCTGCACTCCGGCCGCTCGATGCTGGAGTCGATGGGCTCGGCGCTGCTCCTTCCGCAGCTCCTGTCCGTCCTCGGCTCGATCTTCGCCGTCGCCGGGGTCGGCACCCAGGTCGGCAAACTCGTCGACGACGTCCTCCCCGAAGGCTCCAAGTACGCCGCCGTGCTCGCGTACTGCGTCGGCATGTTCCTGTTCACGCTGATCATGGGCAACGCGTTCGCGGCGTTCCCGGTGATGACCGCGGCGATCGGCTGGCCCGTGCTCATCCAGCAGATGCACGGCAACGAGGTGGCGGTCCTCGCCATCGGCATGCTCGCCGGGTTCAGCGGCACCCTCTGCACGCCGATGGCGGCCAACTTCAACATCGTCCCCGCGTCGCTGCTCGAACTGAAGGACCAGTACGGGCCGATCAAGGCGCAGCTGCCGACGGCGCTCGCGCTGCTCGGCTGCAACATCGTGTTCATGGCACTCTTCGCGGTCTGAGGGAGAAACAGTGGCAACCCGAGTTCTGCTCACCGGATTCGAACCCTTCGGCGGCGCGTCCGTGAACCCGTCCTGGCAGGTGGCCGAGCTGGTCGCCGCCGCGCCCCCGGAAGGGCTGACCGTCACCGCGGTCCGACTCCCTTGCGTCTTCGGGGAGTCGGTCCGTGCCCTGCGTGCCGCGATCGACGAGACCGAGCCCGAGCTCGTGCTCTGCCTCGGCCAGGCGGGCGGGCGGACCGCGGTCACCGTGGAGCGCGTCGCGGTCAACGTCGACGACGCCCGCATCCCCGACAACGCCGGAGCCCGGCCCATCGACGAGCCCGTGGTGCCGGGCGGTCCTGCCGCGTACTTCTCCACGCTGCCGGTGAAGGCGTGCGTCGCGGCGGTGCGCTCCGCGGGGGTGCCGGCCGCCGTGTCGAACACCGCCGGGACGTTCGTGTGCAACCACGTCGCGTACGGCCTCGCCCATCTCCTGGCCACCGAACTGCCCGACGCACGGGGCGGGTTCGCGCATGTGCCGTGGGCGCCGGAGCAGGTGGTGGACGGCTCGGCGCCGAGCCTGTCGGTGGACCTCGTCGCGCGGGGCGTCGCGGCGCTGCTCACCGCTGCCGCGGTCACCGGGGAGGATCTGCGGGTCTCGGAGGGGGCTACGCACTAGGTGCCGTAGCTCCGGCTGTGCGTGGTCGGGTGCGGGCCCGGTGGGGCTTCTCGCGCAGGTCCCCGCGCCCCTGGGAGCGAGCTCCGCTCGCCCAGGGGCGCCACCGTGACCACAAAGAACACAAGTACACAGGACCGTTGCTCCGTACACCCTTGTCACCGGCGGGAACGATCACGGAGGGTGGCCCGTCATGGGACGAGAGCAATGGAAGAAGATCCTGGTCGGGTCGGCCGGGAACATGGTCGAGTGGTTCGACTGGTTCGTGTACGCGAGCTTCGCGACCTACTTCGCGGGGGCCTTCTTCCCCGACGGCAATCCGACCGCCCAGCTGATGAACACCGCCGGCATCTTCGCCGTCGGGTTCTTCATGCGGCCGGTCGGCGGCTGGCTGCTCGGACGGGTCGGTGACCGCAAGGGCCGCAAGGCCGCGCTGACCCTCACGGTCACGCTCATGTCCGCGTCCGCCGTACTCATCGCCGTCGCGCCGACCTACGCAGTCGCCGGGTACGGCGGCGCCGTCGTCCTGCTCATCGCCCGCCTCCTGCAAGGACTCTCGGTCGGCGGCGAGTACGCGGCCAGCGCCACGTACCTGACCGAGGCCTCCGACCCGAAGCGGCGCGGCTTCGCGTCCAGCTTCCAGTACGTGTCCATGACCGCCGGGCAGATCGTCGGGCTCGGGCTGATGATCCTGCTCCAGCGCACCATGACCGACGGCGCCCTGCACAGCTGGGGCTGGCGCATCCCGTTCATCATCGGCGCGCTCGGCGCCGCCATCATCTTCTGGCTGCGCCGCTCCATGCTGGAGACCGAGGTCTACGCGGAGTCCGCCGACGACGGCGTCACCTCCGCCGACGACAAGGGCACCCTCAAGGCGCTGTGGGCGCACAAGCGCGAGGCGTTCCTCGTCATCGCGCTGACCATGGGCGGCACCGTGGCGTACTACACGTACACCACGTACCTCACCAAGTACCTGTCCAATTCGGCGGGGTTGAGCAAGGAGACCGCCACCCTCGTCTCCTTCTGCGCGCTCATCGTCTTCGCCTGCCTGCAGCCGCTGGCCGGCGCCCTCTCCGACCGCATCGGGCGCCGCCCGCTCCTGATCACCTTCGCCGTCGGGTCGACCTTCCTGACGGTCCCGATCATGACGCTGCTCCAGCACGCGGGCTCCTTCTGGCCGGCCCTCGGTCTGTCCCTGCTCGCGCTGGTCGTCGTCACCGGCTACACCTCCATCAACGCCTGCGTGAAGGCCGAGCTCTTCCCGACCGGCATCCGCGCCCTCGGCGTCGCCCTGCCGTACGCCATCGCCAACGCGCTGTTCGGCGGCACCGCCGAGTACGTCGCCCTGTGGTTCAAGGACGGCGGCATGGAGTCGGGCTTCTACTGGTACGTCGCCGGATGCGCGGCCGTGTCGCTGATCGTCTACCTGAGCATGCGCGAGACGCGTGACATCGACCTGAACCGGGTCAAGGACGCGGATTCGGCCGATTCCCCGCTGGAACCGGCGCTCTGACCGCATCGTGAGACCACGGCCCGGGCCCCGCCCGGGCTGTGGCAGACTGCGGGCGTGCTCTCGTTCGCCATGATTATTGGCAGCAGGCGCGCCGGTCCGCAGTGACCGCCTCGTACGACCAGGTACGGGCGGACACCGTCGTCCTCGACCCGCGCGCAGACCTCTCGCACCCGCGAGGGGTTTTTCTGTTTCTCGGCCCACCCTCAGCCGGGAGAAGAGCGCGGGGGATCATAGATGGACGGTGGAGCCGGTCCTTCCGGTACGAAGACCGAGATCCCGATCAGGAGCCAGATCAGCATGAGCAGCAGCCCGAGCGAACGCACCGGCGTTTCCACCGGCGAACTCGACGAACCCAACGACGCTTTCCATGTCTTCGACACGACGCTGCGCGACGGCGCGCAGCGCGAGGGCATCAACCTCACCGTCGCGGACAAGCTGACCATCGCACGGCACCTGGACGACTTCGGCGTGGGCTTCATCGAGGGCGGCTGGCCCGGCGCCAACCCCCGCGACACCGAGTTCTTCGCCCGCGCGCAGGAGGAGATCGACTTCAAGCACGCGCAGCTGGTCGCCTTCGGCGCGACCCGCCGCGCGAACGCCAAGGCGAGCGAGGACCCGCAGGTCAAGGCCCTCCTCGACTCCGGCGCCCCGGTGATCTGCCTGGTCGCCAAGTCGCACGACCGGCATGTCGAACTGGCGCTGCGCACGACGCTGGAGGAGAACCTGGAGATGGTCCGGGACTCCGTCTCGTACCTGGTGTCCCAGGGCCGCCGCGTCTTCGTCGACTGCGAGCACTTCTTCGACGGCTACCGCGCCAACCCCGAGTACGCGAAGTCGGTCGTCCGCACCGCGCACGAGGCCGGCGCCTCCGTCGTCGTCCTGTGCGACACCAACGGCGGCATGCTGCCCGCCCAGGTCCAGGCGATCGTGCACACCGTCCTCGACGACACCGGCGCCCGGCTCGGCATCCACGCCCAGGACGACACGGGCTGCGCCGTCGCCAACACCCTGGCAGCCGTCGACGCGGGCGCCACCCACGTCCAGTGCACGGCCAACGGCTACGGCGAGCGGGTCGGCAACTCCAACCTGTTCCCCGTCGTCGCCGCCCTGGAGCTCAAGTACGGCAAGAAGGTCCTGCCCGACGGCGCGCTCAGCGAGATGACCCGCATCTCGCACGCCATCGCCGAGGTCGTGAACCTCACCCCGTCCACGCACCAGCCCTACGTCGGCGTCTCGGCCTTCGCGCACAAGGCGGGCCTGCACGCCTCCGCCATCAAGGTCGACCCGGACCTGTACCAGCACATCGACCCCGAGCTGGTCGGCAACCGCATCCGCATGCTGGTCTCCGACATGGCGGGCCGCGCCTCCATCGAGCTCAAGGGCAAGGAGCTCGGCGTCGACCTCGGCGGCGACCGCGAACTGGTCGGCCGGGTCGTCGCGCGCGTCAAGGAGCGCGAGCTCAAGGGCTACACGTACGAGGCCGCCGACGCCTCCTTCGAACTGCTGCTGCGTGCCGAGGCCGAGGGCCGGGAGCGCAAGTACTTCCGCGTCGAGTCCTGGCGGGCGATCGTCGAGGACCGCCCCGACGGCACCCACGCCAACGAGGCCACGGTCAAGCTGTGGGCCAAGGGCGAGCGCATCGTCGCCACGGCGGAGGGCAACGGCCCGGTCAACGCCCTGGACCGCGCCCTGCGCGTCGGCCTGGAGCGCATCTACCCGCAGCTCGCCAAGCTGGAGCTGCTCGACTACAAGGTCCGCATCCTGGAGGGCAAGCACGGCACGTCCTCCACGACCCGCGTCCTGATCTCCACGGGCGACGGCTCGGGCGAGTGGTCCACGGTCGGTGTCGCGGAGAACGTGATCGCGGCGTCGTGGGGTGCCCTTGAGGACGCGTACACGTACGGGTTGCTGCGGGCCGGGGTCGAGCCGGTCGAGTAGGCCGGCCCTTCTCTGGAGCCCCTCCGGCGATCGAGGAGCGGGGTCCGGGGCGGAGCCCCGGACCTCAGCTACGACAAGGCCCACTTCTGATTGCCGGCCCCCGTGCACGTCCAGATCTGCGTAGCGACCCCGTCCGCCGACGAATTCCCGGTCACATCAAGGCACTTGTCCGCCGCGGCGTTCACCAGGTCGCCGGACGATTCGAGGCGCCACTGCTGGGCGCCGGTGCCGTTGCAGTCGTAGAGCTGGACCTTCGCCCCGTCGGCGGTGGAGGCGCCGGACACGTCGAGGCACTTGCCGCGCGCCTGGACCGTCCCGTCCCCCTTCACCGTCCATGTCTGGTTCTGCGATCCGGCGACGCAGGTCCAGATCTGGGCTGTCGTGCCGTTGGCCGTCGAGCCGTCCTTCACGTCGAGGCACTTGCCGCCGAGGCCCTTCAGGGCGCCCGTCCGGTCGGCGGTGCCGCCGGACTGCGTACCGCTCCAGGTGAACGTCGCCGACGTCTTGCCCGGCAGCGAGTAAGTCACGTGCTGGCCGCCCCAGTTGAGGGTGACGTCCTTGGCGCCCGCCGCGTCGTTGTAGGCGATGACGGCCTTGGAGCCGTCGGTGTTGCGCCAGGCGACGTTCGGCACGGCGGACGAACCGGTGGAGGCGATGCGCGCGGCGCCAGGGCGGACGAACTTCGTCAGGTGGCCCATCGTGTAGTACTCGATGTTGTAGTCGACCTGGCCCGAGCGGCCGTCGCCGTCGTGGACGGTGATCAGACCGTCGCAGGTGCCGCAACCGCCGTTGTGGGGACCGCGGTTCTGGTCCACGGCCAGCGACCACTTCGTCACCGACTTCGCCCAGTTACGGGTGTAGTCGATGATGTTCATCATGTCCTCGCGCTGCTGGTTCGCGATCCAGGTGCCGCCGGAGTGCTCGGTCTGGAAGGCGTCCAACTGCGGGTATTTGTTGTGCACTTCGGTCTGCTTGGCGATGTCGCCGCCGTAGCCGTGCCAGGCGATGCCGCCGAAGTTCGGGTGGGAGCGCACGGCCGCGTCGTCCACGGTCGGCGCCGCGTACGCGTCGTAGGTGTCCCAGTTCCAGTCGTGGGCCAGGACCTTGGTCTTCACGCCCGCGCTCGCGAGCTTGGGCAGCAGCTCGCTCTTGGTGAAGTACGCGAGCCCGGAGCCGTTCCAGCTCATCGACGGGTAGCCGGAGCAGCACGTCGGCTCGTTCTGCGCGGTGACGTAGTCGATGGGCACACCGGCCGCCTGGTAGGCCTGGATGTACTTCACGAAGTAGTTCGCGTACGTGCCGTAGTTCTCGGCCTTCAGCCAGCCGCCGTTGAGCTGGCCGCTGTCCTTCATCCAGGCCGGGGCGGTCCACGGCGAGGCCATCACGGTGGCCGCCGGGTTGAGCTGCTTGGCCTGCTTGGTCAGCGGCAGCACGTCGGCCTGGTCGTGGGCGATGGAGAACTTCGCGAGCGAGGCGTCGCTCTGACCGGCCGGGACGTCGTCGTACGTGTAGCCGAAGCGGGCCAGGTCCGAGCCGCCCATGGGGTTGCGGACGAAGGAGAGCCCGATGCCGTCCGTCGGCGAGAACAGCTTCTTCATCGTCGCGTCCCGGGTGGCCGTCGACAGGGCGCCGCTGCTGTTCATCAGCCAGGCCGCGGTGTCGGTGAAGGACGCGCCGCCGCCGGTGAACGTCTGGTAGCGGGTGTTCTCGTCCACGGTGACCACCGTGCCGGACGAGCCGGTGCCCGACTGGAACGACACCGGGGCCTGCTGTTGCAGACCGCGCGTGACGTGCCGCCCGCCGCTGTCGTCGGTGGTGGTCAGCCAGACGGTGACCTGCTCGTTCGCGGCCTGCGCCGGGGCGGCGGACGCTCCGTAGAGGCCGGCGGTGGTGAGGATCCCGGCCAGGAGCAGCCTGGTCGGTCGCCGGGTTCCGCCCGATCGTGCTGCTGATCGTGTCCGTGTCGATCGCGTGGGGGTGTGCACGATGCCTCCTGAGTCTCAACTCGCAACACTCATGGCTTAGTTCAAGACGTGAGTTAAAGGGTGTTCCATGTGTGCGTCAAGACTTCACGTCACGAATGCTCCGACCCGTCATTCACACCCGGACTGGGTTAGCGTCGAGGTATGAGGCCCCTCGTAGCGGCCCTCGCCGCGACCCTGCTCGCGCTCGGCGTCCCGGTGGCCATGGCGCCCGGCGCCTCTGCCGCCACGGACGTATCCGCCGTCGCTGACGCCCTGCAGAAGAGCCCCGTCTACGTAGATCCGGCCGCCGGCACCACGCTGACCTCAGCCGATGTCGACGAGCTCGAAAAGACGATCAAGGACGCGAACAAGCCGGTGATGGTGGCGGTACTGCCCGCCGACGTCCCGAAACAGGACCTGTTCACGAACCTGCGGACCAAGACGGGCATCGTCGGTGTCTACGGGATCCGGCTCGGCGACGCCTTCGACGCGCGCGCCGACAGCTCGGTGATGTCCCGTGACGCCGTTCACAACGTGACGACCAGTGTCCAGGGCGAGCCGGTGAAGCGACAGCTCGACGACTTCGTCGACAGTGCCCTTCGCACGGCCAGGGGCACGGCGCCGTCCTCCTGGGGCGTGGACGACGGTGACGGCGGGGTGCCCGTGGGCGCCCTCGTCGGCGTCGGTGGCGTCCTGGTCGTCGGCGGCGCGGGCGCGTACGCGCTGGTGCGCCGCAATCGCCGCAGGCGGGAGGAGGAGCAGCGGGCCGCCCTCGAAAAGCTGCGGGTCGTCGTCGACGAGGACATCACCGCGTTCGGCGAGGAACTCGACCGGCTCGACTTCCACCCGGCCGAGGCGGGCGCCGACGACGCCATGCGGGCCGACTACGAGCGGGCGCTCGACGCGTACGAGAAGGCCAAGCAGTACATGGGCGCCGCCGAGCGCCCGGAGGACGTGCGCGGGGTGACGCAGGCGGTGGAGGACGGCCGCTTCTCGCTCGCCCTGCTGGCCGCGCGCCGAGAGGGCCGCCCGCTGCCCGAGCGCCGGGCGCCCTGCTTCTTCGACCCGCGGCACGGGCCGTCCGTGGAGGACGCCGAGTGGACGCCGCCGGGCGGTGCGGCGCGGCAGGTCCCGGTGTGCGCGGCGGACGCGACGCGGCTGCGCGACGGGGAGGAGCCGATGGTGCGGACCGTGGACGCGGGGTCGGGCGAACGGCGGCCGTACTACGACGCGGGGCCGGTGTACGGGCCGTGGGCCGGCGGCTACTTCGGCGGCGGGATGCTGCCCGGGCTGCTGGTCGGCACGGTGTTGGGGTCGATGATGGCGAGCCCCGCGTACGCGGCGGACTACAGCTCCGGGTACGGGGACTTCGGGCCCGGCGCCGGGTACGAGGGCGGGGACTACTCCGGGGCCGACTTCGACTCGTCCGGCTTCGGGGACTTCGGCGGTGGCGGCGACTTCGGGGGCGGCGGTGGCGGAGGCGGGGACTTCGGGGGCGGCTTCTGAGGCGCCCTGAAGACGCCCTGAGGACGCCCTGACGATGCGGGGCGCTACCGGGTCCGGCCGTGTCCGATGCGCCGGGCGAGCAGCATCAAGGCCGTGCCCGCGGCCAGCAACAGCCCGGCCACAGTGCTGAGTTGGGCGACGTGCGACTCGGCCCCGGTGGCGGCGAGCCGGGCCACGGACGGGCCGGGCAGAGGTGCCCGGACCGACAGGGCCGACAGGTGCGACGGGGTGTCGACGACGGTGGTGCGGGCCGCCGTGTCGTTCGCCGGGGCGGGGTCGCACACCTCCGCGGCGATCGTGGCCGTCACCCGGTACGCGCCCTCGGCGTAGTCCTCGGGCCGGGCCGTGAAGGCGTAGTCACGGGTGGCGTCCGGGGCGAGCGCGCTCACCGCGCAGGTCGCCCGCGCGCCGCCGAGCTCGCAGATCGTGGCCGGGCCCGTCTCCAGGACGATGCCGTCAGGGAGGTCCAGGGTCAGCGTCCCCCCGGAGGAGGCGGGACCCGCGTTGCGCACCGAGACCGTCCAGGAGCCGAGCCCGCTCGGCCGGAGGCGGTCGGGAGCGGTCAGGGTGACGGACAGGTCCGCCTCGTCGGCGCGGGCACCGGCGTACGCGGCCGGGGCGAGCGTCAGGGCGGCGACGGCCGCCGTGGCCACGGCGCGGGCGAGCCGGACGGTGTGGGTGTGCACAGGGTTTCTCCTGGAGGGGCTGGGCGGGGCCGACGGCATCGCCGCGGGGACGCGCATGCGGACCGTATGCCCCGCCCGTGGCGCGCCCGCGTATTTCACCGACCCGCGGTGCGCCCTCCGGGGGACTTCGCTGGGCCGTTCGGCCCGCTTCCAGGTGCGGGCGGCTCCGGCGCCGGGGGGAGCAGCGCCGACTTTCGTCACCCCGTCCCCGTCCTTTCGGCTGACCGCTTCCAGCCCGTCGGCGGACGCGCCGCCGGCCACGCCGCTCGTAGCGTCGCCGACATGAGACGCGCGATACCCGCCGTGGGGCTGTTCCTCCTGGCGCCGGTGGTCGGGGAGCTGCTGCTCGGCGCGACCTCCGGCGACATGGTGGGACAGCTGCCGATCATGGCGCTGCTGTACGGCGGCGGTGCTCTGCTGATCCGCGAGGCCGTCCGGCGCGCGGGCCGGGGATGGTCCTCGATCCTGCTCCTCGGCGCCGCGTACGCGCTGGTGGAGGAGGGGCTCCTGGATCAGATGCTGTTCAACGCCGCCTACTCGGGCGACTACGACATGGTCTCGGTGACGCACGTGCCGTTCCTGGGCATCGGCGGCTACGGACTGCTCTCGGTCCTCGCCGTGCACGCCGTGTGGAGCATCACCGTGCCGATCGCGCTCATGGAGGCGCTGGTCCCGGACCGCGCGCGGCAGCCGTGGCTGGGCCGCACCGGGCTGTCCGTCACCGCCGTCCTCTTCGTCCTCGGGGCGGTGGTCGTCGGCTGGGGCAGCTACGACGACTCCCACTTCATGGCGCCCTGGCCGCGACTGGCCGGCACGGCCGCGGTGGTGGTCCTGCTCGTGGCCGCCGCGTTCCGCATCCGGCCCCCTGCGCCGGGCCGGTCCACGCGCGGTGCGCCTCGCCCCGTCCTCGCCGGCGCGGCGGCACTGGTGCTGACCAGCGGTTTCTGGCTGGTGCTCCAGCCCAGCCGGTGGGGCGTGGCGGCGTCCCTCGCCGTCGCGGTCGCCGCCCTGGCCCTCGGGATCTCCTGGTCGAGGAGGTCCGGCTGGGGACCGCGCCAGGAGTACGCGCTCGCCGCCGGCGCCACGCTGACGTACGCCTGGATCGGCTTCGGCCAGACCCCCGACGTCGGCTCCGCCGGCACCGCCAACCTGATCGGCCACATCGTCCTCGCGGTCGCCGCCGTGGGGCTGCTGTGGGTCGCCGGGCGCCGCGTCAGGGGCACGGCCGCGTCACGACCGCGCCCGGGGACGGGTCAGCGCCAGCACGCTGAGGCCGAACATCAGGATGCCGAGCGGGACATGGACCGACGGCACGTGCGCGATGCCGAGCACGACCTGCGCCGAGGCGAGGACGAGGAACCCCGTCGCGTACAGGACGGGCCGGGGCGAACCGCCGCCCGGCTTCCAGGCGAGGACGGCCGCGAGGACGTAGAGCATCGACGCGGCGTACATCACGCGGGCGCCGACGCCGTGGATGACCTCGCCGTAGTGCGCGGTGAGCAGCAGCCCGGCGCTGACGGCCTGGAGGAAGATCGTCGCGGTCTGCAGGGCGACCGTGACCTGGAGGAACGTGGTGCTGCGGGGAGCGGTCGCCGTCTGGGTGGCCATGGTGAGGTCCCTTCTCCTGCCTGCCGGCAGTGGATCTTCTGTACGGTTCCGGTACTCCGACGACGCAGGGTCGGAAAACGTCAGGAACGTCAGGGGGGACGGCACTATGACGACAGAAGTGAGCGCGGTGGCCGGTGAGAGACGGCATCTGACCAACCTCGCGTACCGCATGCTCGGCTCGCTCGCCGAGGCCGAGGACGCCGTGCAGGAGACGTACGCCCGCTGGTACGCCAGGTCACCGCGGCAGCGGGCCGCCGTCGAGAACCCCGCCGCCTGGCTGACGACGGTGGCGTCCCGCGTCTGTCTCGACCAGCTGGGCTCGGCACGGGCGCGGCGCGAACGCTACGTCGGCGCGTGGATCCCCGAGCCGCTGCCCGACCGCACCGAGTGGCCCGGCGGCGACGTGGCCGACCCGGCGGACCGGATCACGCTGGACGAGTCGGTGAGCATGGCGTTCCTCGTCGTACTGGAGTCGATGACACCGGCCGAGCGAGTGGCGTTCGTCCTGCACGACGTCTTCAAGTACGCGTTCGCGGAGGTCGCGGAGATCCTCGGACGGACCCCCGCGGCCTGCCGCCAGCTGGCGTCGTCGGGCCGCGGCCGGATCCGCCGCGGGGTGCCGGACGCGGCGACCGAGCACGCGCGACAGGCCGTCCTGGTAAGGGACTTCAAGCAGGCGTGGGAGGCCAAGGACATCAAGGCGCTGGTCGGCCTGCTCGACCCGGCGGCCACGATGACCGCCGACGGCGGCGGTGTCGTCAGCACGGCGCTGCGCCCCGTCGAGGGCGGCGAGGAGATCGCCCGCTACCTCGCGTTCTTCGCGGAGAAGGCCCCGGGGCTCACCCTCCTGGAGCGGACGGTGAACGGGGCGCCGGGGCTCGTCGCACGGTTCGCCGGGGCCACCGCGACCGTGGCGGCGTTCGGCTTCGCGGGCGGCCGGGTCACGCACATCTGGGCGGTGCGCAATCCGGAGAAGCTCGGGGCGTGGGCGTAGGGCATTGCCACCGTGGGGCCCCCTCGGGTAGGAACCCCGCATGCTGACAGGTGGCAGGATCGGGCTGCGGGCCCGGCACGAGGACGACGTCCCGGTCCTGAAGGACGGGCTCTACGACGACGTGGTCAACACCTCGCGGGCCGACGGCAGACCGTGGCGGCCGATGGCGTCCGGATCGAAGTTCTCGGTGGACGACACGGACGAACAGAACCTCCCGTTCTCCGTGGTGGAGCTGGACGGCGGCGCGCTCGTCGGCGCCGCGACGCTCTGGGGCATCGACCTCCACCACCGGTCCGCGCACATCGGCCTCGGCCTGCTGCCGTCCGCCCGCGGCAAGGGCTACGGCACCGACGTCGTCGCCGTCCTGTGCCACTACGGCTTCGTCGTACGTGGCCTGTGGCGGCTGCAGATCGAGACGCTGACGGACAACCACGCGATGCTGCGCGCCGCCGAGCGCAACGGCTTCGTCCGCGAGGGCGTGCTGCGTTCGTCGTCCTGGGTGATGGGCGCGTTCCTGGACGAGGCGGTACTCGGCCTCCTCGCCCACGAGTGGAAGCCGGACGCCCCGGAACTCAGTCGCCGGCCCGCTTGAGGATGACGGCGATCTCGATGGCCTGGCCCGCGCCGAAGCTGGGGGCGAGGGTGCCGACCGCCTGCCAGCCGTCGCGGCCCAGCTCGTTCAGCTGTTCCTCGACCTGGCCGTAGTCGAAGCCCTTCATGCCGAGCTTGTACGTCAGGACCTTGTGCTCCCACGGTGCGGCCATGCTCCGGTCTCCCTCGCTCGTTCCACCCGGCTCTCCCTCGATACTCGGCCAGGACGGGCCGGCGCGCCCGGCGACCGTGGCGCGCCCGCCGCCCCCGCGAGGTTCACCGGTGCAGCGACGTGCGCTCCTCCTCGCTCCCGGTCGCGGGCGGCAGCGCCTTCGGTACCTGCGCCCCCTCCCCGAACATCCACCGGGACAGCGCCGCCCGCAGCCGCTCCGTCGCCCGGACCCGCCGCCGCACCCCGTGCTCGTCCGTGTCCGGCGGGGCCTCCAGCGCGGCGGGCTGTTCGTGCTGGGTGAGCCGGTACAGCTCGGCCCGCTCCAACGGTTCGTGGACCTCGACGTACTCGCCGTGCGGCAGCCGCTTGATCCGCCCCGTCTCGCGGCCGTGCAGCACCTTGTCCCGGTCCCGTCGCTGCAGCCCCAGGCAGATCCGCCTGGTCACGACGAACGCGAGCACCGGCCCGGCGAACAGCGCGATCCGCGCGGTCCAGGTGATGGCGTTCACCGAGAGATGGAAGTGCGTGGCCCACAGGTCGTTGCCGCCGGCCGCCAGCGCGACGAGGAAGCCCGTCAGCCAGGCCACTCCAAGTGCCGTACGGACAGGGCGATTTCGCGGGCGGTCGAGCAGATGGTGCTCGCGCCGGTCGCCCGTGATCCACGCCTCCACGAACGGATACACCCCGATGAGGACCAGCCACAGCGGGAACGCCAGGAACGGGACGAGGACCCCGAGCGCGAGCGTGTGCCCCCCGACCACGATCTCCCAGCCGGGCATCACGCGGACCAGCCCCTCCGCGAACCCCAGGTACCAGTCGGGCTGGGCGCCGGTCGACACCTGGTCGGGGCGGTACGGGCCGTACACCCAGACCGGGTTGACGGACGCGACCGCCGCGATCAGCGTCACCACGCCGAACACGAGGAAGAAGAAGCCGCCCGCCTTGGCGACGTAGACGGGGAAGAACGGCTGGCCCACCACGTTGCGCTCGGTCTTTCCCGGGCCGGGGAACTGGGTGTGCTTGTGGTAGAAGACCAGGATCAGGTGTGTGACGACGAGCGCCGCCATGATGCCCGGCAGCAGCAGCACATGGATCGAGTAGAAGCGGGCCACGATGTCGCCGCCCGGGAACTCGCCGCCGAAGAGGAAGAACGACAGGTACGTCCCGACGACCGGGACGGCGAGGGTCATCCCCTCGATCAGCCGCATGCCGGCGCCGGACAGCAGGTCGTCCGGCAGGGAGTACCCCAACAGGCCCTCGAACAGCGCCAGGAACAGCAACAGCCAGCCGAACAGCCAGTTCAGCTCACGGGGCTTGCGGAACGAGCCCGTGAAGAAGTGCCGCATCATGTGCACGAACATCGCCGCCACGAAGATCAGCGCGGCCCAGTGGTGGATCTGCCGGATGAGCAGTCCGCCGCGTACCTCGAAGCTGATGTCGAGCGTCGACGCGTACGCCTCCGACATCCGTACACCGCTCAGCGGGACGTAACTGCCGTGGTACTCCACCTCGTTCATCGACGGATGGAAGAAGAGGGTGAGGTAGACGCCGGTGAGGATCAGGACGAGGAACGTGTAGAGGCAGACCTCCCCCAGCAGGAACGACCAGTGGTCGGGGAAGACCTTGCGCAGGTACCTGCGGCCCAGGCCGTACACGCCGAGCCGTCCGTCGGCCCAGTCGGCGACGCGCTCACCCGCCGGCGCGTCCGTGCTCTTGGTCATCGTGAACCTCCCGTAGGTGCTCACAGAGACGACTGATCAGGCGGCAGGAATGTGACATCGGCGGTTGGTTGCCTGCTCAACGGGGTTGTTGCGCGCTGAACGGCTGGCGGTTTCCGGCGCCCTACCCGTCCGTACCGCGGCCGTCCGGGCCCGACGTATGGACCTTGATCGCCCTAAGCCCGACATGGGCGAGAAAGGATCAGGTCAAGTGTCGAAAGGGGGCGCGTCGCACGCATGGACGTTTGCGAACGGGCAATGATCCGCGTGGTGTTCACACGCTGCACATCAATCACATCCGTTGCACACAACCGAGACGGAGAGCCGGTCATGAAGAAGCAGGCGCAGGAAGCGAAGAAGAGCTATGCGAAGCCCGCGATGGTCAAGCAGGGCGACTTCACCAAGGTGACGGCCGGCTACTTCGTCGGCTCGTACAAGGAGTGGATCGTCCGCCGCATCGTCTGACGCCCCGCTGCCTGACGCCCCGACGTCCGACGCCCTGTCGCCCGCACCCTGTGGGCGTGCGTCAGCAGATGCGAACGAGAAAAGGTGAAGATGCCCGGCCGCCCGCCCGTACAGCCGCCCCACGCACGCGACTGCTTCGTCGTCCTGCCGGACACCCCGGCGGGCCGGACGGCGGCCGGGCGTCTCCCTTCCACGGAACCCGGCGCACCGGTGTTCCGGTACCCCTCCGGCCGGCCCTGGCTGATCGCCCGTACCCCGTTGCGCCACGTCAGCAGTGCCGAGCGCGGCCCGGACGCCGTGGTCGTCATCGGCCCCTGCGAGGTCACCGGACTCGGCGCCGACCTCGACGCCACCCGCGACCACGCCGGCCTGCACGACCGCCTCGCCCGTCGGCTGCCCGGCGTCCACCACGTCATCTCCCGCCGGGGCGCGGAGAGTTGGGTGCGCGGCACGGCGACCGGACTGCGTCGCGTGTACGCCGCCGAACACGCGGGGGAGTGCCTGGCCTCCGACCGCCCGGCCGTCCTCGCCCACCTCACCGGCGCCCGCCTCGACGAGACCGGGCTCGCCCTGCGCCTCCTCGACTTCGTGCCGCACCCGCTCAGCGGGCGGCCCGTGTGGCGCGGCATCACCGAGACCGACCCGGCGCACGCCCTCGTCCTGCGCCCCGACGGAACGCACCGCACCCGCCGCTGGTGGCAGCCGCCCGCACCCGAACTCCCGCTGTCCCAGGGCGCTTCGACGCTCGGTACGGCCCTCGACGCCGCCGTTCGCGCGCACGTCGCCGGCCGCCCCCGCATCAGCTGCGAACTCTCCGGCGGGCTCGACTCGACCTCGCTCACCTTCCTCGCCCGGCGCGCGGCCCCCGACGCCCGCATCGACCTGGTGACGGTCGCCTCCCGGGAGCGCCACGCACAGGACGAGGGCTGGGCGCGCCGCGCCGTGGAGCTCCTCGACGGCACGGGCATCGCCCACCACCTCGTCCCGGCCGACGAGGCGCCCCTCTTCTACGCGGACGTCGCCGCCCCGCCGGGCCCCGACGAGGTTCCCACCGACGAACCGCTGCCCGTCGCCCCGGCCCGCGCCCGCGCGCTGCTGCCCCTCGCCCGCGCCGCCGCCCACGGCTCAGGCTGCCACCTCACCGGCTACGGCGGCGACGAACTGTTCATGGCGCTGCCGACCGTCGCCGCCGACCTGTTCCCCGGCCGGCCCCTCGCGGCCTGGAACCGCGTCGGCGCCGTACGCCACCAGCTCGGCTGGCCGCTCGCGGGCACCCTCCGCGCCCTGCTCGCCCGCCCGTCCTTCCGTACGTGGCTGGCGGGCGCGGTGTCGGACACGGCCCCGCCTCCGACCGCCCGGACTCCGCAACTGGGCTGGGGAGTCGTCCAGTCCCTGCCGCCCTGGCTGACGCCCGACGCGCGCACCCTGATCCAGGACGCCTTCCGGGCGGCGGCCGCCTCCGGCGCCGAACCCTTCGGGCCGCGCCCCGGCCGCCACCTCGACCTCGACACCGTCCGTATCGGCGCCCGCCACTTCCAGGCGATGGAGGACCACGGCCTCGCCCTCGGCCTGCCGGTCGCGGCGCCGATGTACGCCGACCACGTCCTGGAGGCGACCCTGTCGGTACGTCTGGCCGACCGCATCGACCCCGGCCGCTACAAGCCCCTGCTCACCGAGGCCGTCCGGGACACCGTGCCCGCGCCGCTCCTCGCCCGCACCACCAAGGACCACATGAGCGGCGACATCGTCCAGGGCCTGGCTCAACACGCCGACGAAATCCGGCGGTTGTGGGACCCGGACGCCTCCCGGCTGGCCGCCCTCGGCCTGGTGGACGTCGCCCAACTCGACGCGCTGGCGGCCGACCCGTACGCACCGCCGCACACCCGGTGGTCCATCGACGCGACGGTGGCCTGCGAGATGTGGCTGCGGGCCACCGACTCCACGCACAGAGAGGCACTGACCCCGTGAAGGCGCTGAGGCTCAGGGACGGCATAGCCGTGACACGGACCGACTACGGGGGCGTACTCCTCGATCAACGGGCCGGTGAGTACTGGCAGTTGAACGACTCCGGCACCCTCGTCGTCACAACGCTCGCCGAGGGGCACGACCTCGGGACGGCGGTCGACCGGCTGATGGCGGAGTTCGACATCGACCGGGCCCGCGCCGAGGCCGACGTCGCCGAACTCGCCCAGCGGCTCGTCGACGCGAAGATGGCCACGCCGTGAGCACCGAGATGACGATGCCACGGCCGGGCGCCACCCGCGGCCCGCGCACCCGCACGGCCGTGGCCCTCGCCCTCGGCCTTGCCCGCCTGCGCCCGGACCGCCTGCGCCGTTTGCTCACCCTCCTCGCCCGCGGCGCCCGCCCCGCCACGCACGAAGAGGCCCTGGCGGCCTACGACTCGGTGGTCACCGCGAGCCGCCGCTGCGCGGGCTGGTACGGCTGCCTGCCGAGATCGGTGGCGATCGCCCTGCTGTGCCGGACGCGGGGCACCTGGCCGACCTGGCACGCGGGGGTCCGCGCGGCCCCACCGTTCGCCCCGCACGCCTGGGTGCAGACGGGGGACCGGATGGTGGGGGAGAGGGCGGAGGCGGGGGAGTACTGCCCCCTGATGACGGTGGCCCCGTAAGGGGCGCGAGGAACGGCGCGAGCAACCACCCCCACCCCCACCCCCACCCGCACCCGCACCCGCGAACGAACAACCGGACCCGAGCTCTGAGGGCGCGAGGAACGGCGCGAGCAACCACCCCCCACCCGCACCCGCGAACGAACAACCGGACCCGAGCTCTGAGGGGCGCGAGGAACGGCGCGAGC
>NZ_KB891809.1 GCF_000373565.1 Streptomyces sp. HmicA12
CCCGGCACGCCGAGAGCACGCTTCCCCAAGCTCTCAACTCCGTTCGAGCAGGGGAGACCCCATTGACGCCGCGAGGCCGCCCTCCGGGCGACGACGGGAGTGTGAAGACAGGCCCTAGGCCGCCAGCTCCGCGTTCGCGCGGTCCGTGAGCAGCGTCAAGACACGGGCCGCCGTGGCCAGTTCGACCTCCGGGATGTCCGCGTAGAGCCGGGCCGCGATGGCCGCGGCGACCTCGGCGACGCGGGCCTGGAAATCGCGGCCGTGCTCGGTCAGGCGCAGCGTCGCGGTGTCGCCGGGGACGGGTTCGGCGAGCCCGTCCGCCAGGACCGACTCCACGACGGGGACGACCTCCGCCTCGTCCACCTTCAACGCGAAGGTCAGGCGGTCGACGATGTCGCGCCGACCCCATGAACCGCCGTGCTGGGCCAGCACGTTGAGCACCGCGCTGACCTCGAACGAGGTGCCGAGTTCGGTCAGGCGGACGGCGAGGACCGCGCGGGTGGCGTACAGGGCCTGGCCGATGATCTGGCCGTTCAACAGGGGCGTAGACATGACGACTCCTTCGTGAACCAGAACGGGAAAAGGAACTAGACCGGGGCGTCGAGCAACACCTGGAGCTCGGCGGCGAGCACCCGGGTCCGCTTGCTGTCGAGGCCGCCCAGCGGCTCGAAGAGCTGGGCCATGAGCCCCTGCACGACCGGGATCGCCCGCGTCACGACAGCCTCACCCTCGTCGGTGAGGGCGAGCCGGACGGCACGGCTGTCGGCGGCGTCCCGGGGCCGGGTGATGAGCCCGGACTTCTCCAGGGAACGGGCCAGCTTGGACACGTAGAGCGGCTCAAGACCCGTGTGGTCGGCGAGCTGCCGCTGACTCGGCGTCTGCCCCGCGCCACGCAGGCCGTGCAACGAGGACAGCAGCGAGTACGTGGCGTGCGTCAGGCCGAGCGGGGTCAGGGCTCGGTCCATCGCGGTCCGCACCTTCATGGACAGGCGCCAGACGAAGTAGCCGGGGGTCGGCCCGTCGGGGGCGTCGGTGTCGCTCATGAAAAATACTGTACATGGCTACTATAGCCATGGCTATCACTTTCCTGTGATGCGACGTGCGCGGAGCCGGTCCCCCTCTCGGGCGGAGTCGAGGTCGTGGGGCGCCGGCCGCACGGCCGGCGCGCCCTGCTGGCACAGGACGAGCGCGACATCGTCGTTGAGCGGGCCACCCGTGTGTTCCGTGACGGCTTCGTACAGCGCGCCCAGGGCGTCGCCGGGAAGGACCTCGTCCAGGAGCACCTCGGCCCGCTCCAGGAGCGGGAAGTCCTCCCCCTCGGCGTCCCGTGCCTCCGTGAGGCCGTCGGTGTAGAAGAGGAGGCGATGGCCCGGCTGGAGCCAGCAGCGGCGCAGCCCGGGGCGTGCGCCGAGGCCCAACGGGCTGTCCTGGTCGACCGGTTCGAGGAGCTGGGGCGGGCCGCTGCCGAGCCGCAGCGGGGGCGGATGCCCGCAGTTGACGAGCCGCACCTCGCCGGGCGCGAACTCGGCGAAGAGGGCCGTGACGAAGTCCTCGGGCCCGACCTCGGCGGCGACCCGTTCGTCGAGGCGGGCGGCGACCTCGGTGAGGTCCCGGGTCACGTAGGCGAGGTCGCGGAATCCGCCGAGCACCGCCGCCGACGTCCGTACGACATCGAGGCCGTGTCCGCGTACGTCGCCGATGAACAGCCTCGGCCCGTAAGGGGTGTTCACCACGTCGTAGACATCGCCGCCGACCGTCTCCGCCTCGACCGGGCAGTGGTGGCGGGTGTGGACGTCGATGTCGCCGATCCGCGCGGCGACCGGGCGCAGCAGCGCGCCCTGCGCGACCCGCGCCACCTCGACCGCCCGCGCGAGGGCCATCGCGCGGGCCGTGTCCCGCAGGGCGATCCGGATCGCGAGGCAGCCGCCGGCGAGCAGGGCGACGTAGGCCACGACGCGGGCCGGGGCGCCGGTGAGGGACAGCAGGGTCCAGGCCGCCAACAGGAAGGCCGTGGACGAGGCCGCCGTGGCGAGTGCCGCGCGCGGCCCGAGCCAGGCGCAGGCCAGGACGGACGCGAAGGCGAGCGCCGCCGCGGCCGGAACGCGTATGTCCAGGTGCGCGGCGCGCCCGAGGCACGCGCACAGAACAGCGAAAAGTATGCCTGTGGCATATGGGGGTGACACGGGTCCGTCACCCGGTGGTCGGCGTCGTGGCCCGCCGTACCGGTCTGCCATGCTGGGGCCTCCCGTCTTTCCACCCCGCCATGGTGAGCGCCCCACTATGTCCCAACTCGGTCGCTGACCACGTCTGTTGTGCGCTCTGGACCGACCTCGACCGGAAGTGATCCCGTACGTTCCGGATCCGTCCGGTTCGCCGGAGAAACCCGGCCCGCCCGTTCACCTTGTGTCATCCACTGAGGTGCCGCCCGGACAAGAGGATTCTGGCGGGCGGAGCGAAAGGGTGGACCGTGGAGAATCTGCCGGTCGAGACGACAAGTTTCATCGGGCGTACCACTGAACTGGCCCTGATCGAACAGATGTTGACGAAACATCGACTCGTGACGCTGAACGGTGTCGGCGGCGTCGGGAAGTCCCGGCTCGCGGTGCGCGCCGCGCGCCGGGCGGCCCCGCGCTTCCCCGACGGCGTCCGGCTGGTCGGGCTGTCGCCGCTGCGCGAGCCTTCCCTGCTGGGCTACGTAGTCCTTGAGGAACTCGGCCTGGCCGACCAGTCGACCAGGCCGCCCGAGGACGTCGTCGCCGAGTGGCTCGCCACCCGGGACGTGCTGCTCGTCCTCGACAGCTGCGAGCACATGATCGACGCGTGCGCGCGCCTCGCGGTCCTGCTGCTCGACGCGGCGCCGGGACTGCGGATCCTGGCGACCAGCAGGGAACCGCTGGGCGTGGCGGGCGAGTGGTGCGTGGAGGTGGAGCCGCTGCCCGTGGCGGCCGATCCGGCGCGCGACCCCGGGGGCGGTGACGCCGTCGCCCTGTTCCTGGACCGGGCGCGCGCCGGGACCGACGGCCTGCGGCCCGACCGCGCCGAGCAGGTGTCGGCCGCCGACGTCTGCCGACGCCTCGACGGCATCCCGCTGGCCATCGAGCTCGCAGCGGCCCGGCTGCCGGAGCTGTCGGTCCATCAGCTCGGTGAGGGCTTGCGGCACCGGTTCGACACCCTGATCACCGCCGACGGCGTGCGCACCCCGTTGCCGCCCCGGCACCGCACGCTGCGCACCACGATCGGCTGGAGCCACGAACTGTGCACGCCACTGGAGCGGCTGCTGTGGGCTCGCCTCTGCGTCTGCGCCGCCGGTTTCGACGGGGCAGACGCCCGGGCGGTGGCCGCCGGCGGGCCGCTGTCCGCCGACGCCGTGCCCGCCCTGCTCGACGGCCTGGTCGCGAAGTCGGTGGTGCGTCCGGTGCCGGGGACGGCGGAACCGGTCCGGTACCGGATGCTCGACACCGTGCGGGAGTTCGGCGCGCACTGGCTCGGCGAACTCGGTGAGGAGGCGGCGGTGCGACAGGCCCACCTGGAGCACTACCGGAGCCTCGTGACGCGGGCCGACCGCGAATGGCTGACCGACCGGCAGACGGCCTGGGCCACGCGCGTCGTGGCCGAGCACGCCAACGTCCGGGCGGCCCTCGACCACGCGCTCCGCGAGGGCCGCCTGCACACCGTCCTGGAGATGACCGGCGCCCTGTGGTTCTTCTGGTTCGCGTGCGGGTTCACCCATGAAGGCCGCTTCTACCTGGAGCGGGCCCTGGCCGACGCCCCCGGGCCCGGCCCCGAGTACGCCAAGGCCCTGTGGGCCTACGGCCTCGTGACCATGTCGCAGGGCAGCCCCGAGGAGGCGCTGCGGCACGCCGACGAGTTCCGGGTGCTGGCCGAGCGGTCCGCCGACCCGACCGCGCGCGTGGCCGCGTGCTGTTTCGAGGGCACGCCGCTGTTCCTGACCGGCGACTGCGAGCGGGCGATCACCGTGCTGGACGGCACGACGAAGGAAACCCTGTCCGGCTCCTACGAGGTCGCGTGCTTCCTGAACCGGATCGTTCGCGCGTTCGCGCGGATCACGCTCGGCGAGTTCGCCTCGGGCAAGGCCCTCGCCCACGAGGTCTCCGTCGAACTCGCCGCGCGCGGCGAGCGCTGGGCGCGGGCGTACGGCGACTATGTCCAGGCGGTCGCCGCGTTCGGCCTCGGCGACTGGGCCGACGCCGCCGAGCACGCCCGCGCGAGCATGCGGGGCAAGAGGCACTTCCACGACACGAGCGGGGTCGCCCTCGCCGTCGACGTACTGGCCGCCGCGACCGTGGCCGACGGGCGGAACGAGTCGGGGGCCGCCCTCCTCGGCACCGCGCAGCGCCTCTGGCAGTCCATCGGCCGGCCCCAGCTGGGCGCCCCGCCGCTGGTCGCCGTCCGCGAACAGGCGGAGCGGCAGAGCCGGCGGGCCCTCGGCGGGGCCGCGTACACGAGGGCGTACGAGAGCGGCCTGTACGGCGACACGGTCGACGGCATCGCCTACAGCACCCGGGCTTAGAGGCCCGGTTCCGTGGTCCAGGGCGCCTGCGGCGGGGTGAAGTCGACCCGGGCCGCCGGGAGCACGCGCACGCTGCGGTCGGGGAAGTCGATGTGGCGGTAGATCTCGTTGTGGTGGGCGATCGACCGGTCCGCCGGGGCGAAGTCCGTCGTGTCGGGGTCCGGGCGGACCGAGGTCGTGTGGCCGTCCGCCACCAGCACCAGGTCGTAGCCGTGGCTGAGCGCCTGCCGGGCGGTCGTCTCCACGCAGTTCTCCGTGGCGAAGCCGGTGACGAGGACCTCCGTCACGCCGTGCGCGCGCAGCGTCGCGTCGAGATCCGTGCGCAGGAACGCGTCCGCCGTCGTCTTCGCCACCACCGGCTCGCCCGGCGCCGGATCGAGCTCGGCGACGACCCGCCAGCCGTCCGTGCCGGGTTCGAGCCCGGCCCCGCGGTGCTGGACCGTGACGACCGGCACGCCCGCCGCCCGCGCCCGGCTGCGCAGGCCCGCGATGGCGGCGACCGTGGCGGCGGGCCGGTGCATGATCGGCGTCAGGGCGTTCTGCATGTCGATGACGAGCAGCGCGGCGCGATGGTCCATGGGGGCACTGTAACTACGGCGGCGTGAGCGGGGTCACCAGGCCCGACTCGTAGGCCACGATGACCAGTTGGGCACGGTCGCGCGCCGCCAGCTTGCCCATGATGCGGCTGACATGGGTCTTCGCGGTGAGCGGGCTGAGGCCGAGGGTCTCGGCGATCTCCGTGTTGTTGAGGCCGCGGGCGACGAGCGTGAGCACCTGCCGTTCGCGGTCCGAGAGGTGGCCGAGGGTGTTCGCCGGGGGTGTCGGCACGTCCGGGGCGTGCAGGACCCGGGCGATCAGGCGGGCCGTCGGACCGGGCGACAGCAGGGCCTCGCCGGCCGCCACCGTCCTGATGGCGTCGAGGAGTTCGGCCGGTCTGGTGTCCTTCACCAGGAAGCCGGACGCGCCCGCGCGCAGCGCCTCGACGACGTGCTCGTCGGTGTCGTACGTCGTCAGCATCAGGACCTTCACCCCGGCCAGGTCCTCGTCGGCGGCGAGCAGCCGGGTGGCCTCGATGCCGTCGAGGTCGGGCATGCGGATGTCCATGACGACCAGGTCGGCGCGGGCCGACCTGGTCAGTTCCACGGCTTCGCGGCCGGTCGCCGCCTGGGCCACGACCTCCATGTCGCGGGCCGATTCGACGAGCATGGCGAAGGCGGCGCGGACGAGGGTCTGGTCGTCGGCGAGCAGGACGCGGATCGGGGTCATCCGGCACTGCCCCTTTCCAGCGCCGTCGCGCCGTTCGTGGGTTGGTTCGTCGGGGGGTTCAGGTGCGTCGTGGTTGCTCGCGCAGTTCCCCGCGCCCCCTCCAAGGGCAGCTTCGCCGCCACTTCGAAGCCGCCCGTGGCCCTCGGGCCCGCTTCCAGTGTTCCCAGTACGCTGCGTGCTCGCTCCTTCATTCCCAGCAGACCGAAACCGCTTGTACCCGGCGGGAGTTGTGGTGTCGCCGTGCCGTCGTCCACCACCGACACCGCCAGGCCGCCCGGCCCTTGCCGCACCGTGACCTGGACCGTCGGTCCGGGCCCCCCGTGCCGTACCGCGTTCGTCAGCGCCTCCTGCACGATGCGGTACGCGGCCGCGCCCACCGCCGGTGGCACCGTCACGGTGTCGAGGTCCGCGTGGACGCTCGCGCCCGCCGTGCGGGCCGCCGACAGCAGCTCCGGGATGCCGTCGAGTCCGGGCAGCGGTTCGCGCGCCTCGTCCGGCGACGACCTCAACACCTCCAGTGTGGCCCGGAGTTCACCGCGGGCGGAGCGGCAGGTGTCGGCGATGTCGTCGAGGGCCCTGGCGACGGCGGCCCGGTCGAGACGGTCGGGGTCGGCGTTCAGGACGTGCGCGGCGACCGACGTCCGCACCCCGACCAGGGTGATGCTGTGCGCGAGCAGGTCGTGCAGGTCGCGGGCGACGCGCAGCCGTTCCTCGGCGACGCGGCGCCGGGCCTCCTCCTCGCGGGTCCGTTCGGCGCGCTCGGCCCGTTCGACGACGGAGGCGAGGTACTGCTGGTGCACGCGCGCGTACACGCCGAGGAGGATGACGGCGACGATCCAGCCGGTGACCCGCAGCGCCTGCGTGCCCTCGGCCATGCCCTGGCCGAACTTCACGCCGAGCATCAGGCCGATGACGGCCGTGCCGATGATCGCGGAGCGCAGCGGGCGGCCCGTCATGGCGACGGTGAAGAGGCCGGCCAGGGAGACCACGATCGGCGCGGTGTGGTTGAAGTCCAGCGCGTGGTACGGGAAGACGCACGCCACCATGCCGAGGAACGAGACGAGCGGGGCGCGCCGCCGCCACACCGCGGGGACGTGCGCGGCGATCAGCAACGTCCAGCCCAGGGCGTCGGGTTGACGGCCGTCGGCCCGCACCCCGAGCGCCAGGAACACGTCGGCGAGCAACATCACGGCGGCGAGCAGCGCGTCCTGGCGAAGCACGCGGGCGGGGTCCGGCGGCCCGGGCCGCCGGGTGGCGGCGCCGGGCAGCAGAAGCAGTCGCTTGACGTCCACCGGCCCATCTTCCTTCACAGAGCGTCCAGTTGGGCGCCCTCCGCAGGGAAGGGACGTGAAGGGGCGCCCTTTCGCGGTCAACGGCCGACGGTCACCGGCTGCTGTTCGGCCGGCGGCGCGGCGGGGGCCTCCCGGGTGCGCGACAGCGGTCCCGGCCACCACACCTTGCGGCCGAGCGCGAGGCTCGCCGACGTCACCAGATAGGTCCGCACGAGGAAGGTGTCCAGGAGCACGCCGACCGCGATGACGAAGCCCAGCTCGACGAGTTGGACCAGCGGCATGTTGGTGAGCACGGCGAACGTGGCGGCCAGCACGAGCCCCGCCGACGCGATCACCCCGCCGGTCGTGCGCAGCGCGGTCAGCGCCGCCGTCCCGGTACCGGCGCCGCCGAGGACCTCCTCCCGCATCCGGTGCATCAGGAAGATCCCGTAGTCGACGCCGAGGGCCACGAGGAAGACGAAGGAGAGGAGCCCCAGGCCCGGATCCGTGCCGTCGAAGCCGAGGAGCGGCCCGAAGACGAACCCGGCGATGCCGAGCGAGGCACCCCACACCGCGACCACGGCGACGAGCAGCAGCAGCGGCGCGACGAGCGCACGCAACAGGCCGACCAGGATCAGCAGCACGGCGGCGAGCACGATCGGTACGACGACGAGCCGGTCGCGGGCGTTGGTGTCCTTCAGGTCGAGCTGCTCGGCGCTCGGCCCGCCGACGTAGGCGCCCTGCCCGTCGAGCCGGTCGCGCAGCGCCTCGATGGTGGCGGTCTCGGCGGCGCTCTGCGGCGCCGCCTTCGCGACGACACCGATCTCGGTCCAGCCCCCGCCACTGCGCCCGCGCCGCACGTCCACGACACCGGAGGTGTCCCGCGCGCCCTCGACCACCTTCTTCGCAAGGCCATTCGGCGCGATCACGGTGATCGGCTGCGTGCCGGTGTCGGGGTAGGCGGCGGCCAGGGTCTTCATCGCGGCGACGGAGTCCGGGGTGCTGGTGAAGGAGTCCTCCTGCTTGAGGCTGCCGGGCAGGTTCAGCACGCCGAGGGCGAGCGCGCCGAGCAGGACCGCCCCGGCGCCGAGGACGGCGAGCGGCCGCCGCCCGGCGGACGTCCCCATCGCGTGGAACAGGGACCTGCGCCGCTTCGCCTCGGACCCGAACGCCGGCACCAGCGGCCAGAACACACGCCGTCCGAGCAGCACGAGCACGGCGGGCAGCAGCGTCAGCATGGCGACGAGCGCGCACAGCACGCCGACGGCCCCCAACGGCCCCATGCCCCGCGAGGAGTTGAGGTCGGCGGCGAGCAGGCACAGCAGCCCCGCGGCGACGGTCGCGGACGAGGCGACGACGGCGGGCCCGCAGCCGCGCAGCGCCGCGCGCATGGCGTCGTGGGGCCGCTCGAACCGGCGCAGCTCCTCCCGGTAGCGGGAGACGATGAGCAGCGCGTAGTCGGTGCCCGCGCCGAACACGAGGATGGTCATGACGCCCGAGCTCTGCCCGCTCACGGTCGTCCCGAACGCCTGGTTGAGCCCGTACGCGACGCCCATCGACAGGAAGTCGGCGACGCCCGCGACGGCGAGCGGCACGAGCCACAGGAACGGGCTGCGGTAGATGAGGATCAGCAGCAGGGCGACGACGGCCGCGGTCGTGTACAACAACGGCCCGTCGAGGGACTGGTACACCTCACTGGCATCGGTGGCCAGCGCCCCGGGCCCGCCGACCTCCACGCTCATCCCGGCGGCCGCGTCGGTACCGTGCGCGATGTCCCGTACGTCGTTGACGAAGGCGTCCCGGAGATCCTCGTCCTGACCGGGCGCGTTGCTGGCGACCGGGTACATGAGCGTGTCACCGCCGGCCGACGGCACCCCTTCGGGCGTACCGGAGATCTCCAACTTCGCCTCCACGTCGCTCACTTGTGCGGCGGCGACGGCCCGGTCCGCGGCGCTGAGCCCGCCGTCCCGGTGGTACACGAGCACGAGCTCGGTCGTCTCGCCGCCCGGCAGCCGGTCCTGGATCTTCGCGACCTGCGTGGAGTCGGCGCTCGCCGGCAGATAGTCGACGGCCCGGTCGTGCTGCACGTCACCGAGCTTCCCGGCGAACGGCATCGCCAGCGCGATCACCCCGACCCACAGCACCAGCAACGCCCACGGCAGGACACCCCTGCCCCGCCGCACCACACCTACAGGCGGTCCCCCCATGGGTGGGCCCCCTCTCTCGTCTCGGAGTCCGGTGGATCCAGACTCCGGGACCGGGGGGCCTCGTACGTCGGGCGTGAGGGCGAGCCGAGGGCTACTGCGTGGGGTGACAGCGGGCGGCGACTACTCCCCGGGGAGTACCGCAGCGAGGGCCTGTGCGCGCAGGCTCAGCTCGGCGTACGCGCCGCCGCCACCAGCAACTGCCCCACCTCGTCCGTGCACATGGTCAGCGCGGCGCCCACCGTGCCGAGGACGTCCCGCTCGCCGGAGGAGTACGGGCCGTCGGCCAGGGCGATCCGCGCTCCCTGGAGCAGAATCGATTCCCGTCCGGCCGGGGCCAGATGCTGGGCGAGCGGGTCGAGGGACTCGTGGAGTTCGATGGCCAGGGACGCGCCGGCTCCGGCGTGCTCCGGCATCCGTCCGGCGTCGGTGACCAACGCCTCGACGAGGGCCGCGAGTTGTACCTCCGAGGTGTCCTCGAAGCCGGCGCCGCGCAGGACTCCCACCGCGCACTCCAGGGACGTACGGGAGGGCGGGCCGCCCACCGCGAGCACGGCGAGGACCACGGTGTGCACGGCGTCGCGCAGCATGCCGGAGAAGCGGTGCGTGGTCGGGTGGTCGAGCGCCTCCGTGCCGAACCGGTCCTCGCACGCCGCGCACTGGACGACGGGGCCGGTCTCGCCGCGCGGCAGCACGGGCACGCCGAGCACGACGAAACGCTTCCGCCCGGTGCGCCGCTGGTAGTTGCGGTCGCCACCGCAGCCGGGGCAGAAGAACTCCCCGTCGCCCACGGTGGTCCATGTGGTGTGCACGCCCAGGACCCGTGAGATCCCGGCCCGTCGCCCCAGTCCCCTGTTCGGCAGCACGTCGCACACCTCCGTAACGGCGCCGCAACATCGCGGCGTTGGCGTGATGTTAGCCACATTGGTGAGGCGGCGTCAGCACCTTGGTCACGCCAAGGTCACGGAGATCCTGTGACCGTGGCCGAGATGCACCGCGGCCCCGCACACCCACGAAAGGTGTACGGGGCCAAAAAACCGCAGCTCAACTGCCTCAGCGGCTCGCGCGGTTGACCGCGGAGACGGCCGCCTTCAGCGACGCACGCGTCGTATTCGCGTCGATCCCGATGCCCCACAGAACCTTGTCGTCGATGGCGACCTCGATGTACGAGGCGGCGACCGCGGAGGCGCCCTCGCTCATCGTGTGCTCCTGGTAGTCCAGCAGGCGGGCGTCGACGCCGATGCTCTGCAGCGCGTGGAAGAACGCGGAGATCGGACCGTTGCCGGTGCCCACCAGGACCTGCTCGACGCCGTCCACCTCGGCCTCGACAGTCAGCGTGTCGACGCCGTCGGTGTCCGTGGTCGTCTGGCCGGCCTTGACCTGGATGCGGCCCCACGGGTTCGAGGGGTTGGGCAGGTACTCGTCCTGGAAGACGCTCCAGATGTCCTTCGGCGTGACCTCGCCGCCCTCGGCGTCCGTCTTCGCCTGGATGACCTTCGAGAACTCGACCTGCATGCGGCGCGGCAGGTCCAGGCTGTGGTCGTTCTTCAGGACGTACGCGATGCCGCCCTTGCCGGACTGCGAGTTGACCCGGATGACGGCCTCGTAGGAGCGGCCGACGTCCTTCGGGTCGATCGGCAGGTACGGGACCGCCCACTCGATGTCGTCGACGGTGACGCCCTTGGCCTTCGCGTCGGCCTCCATCGCGTCGAAGCCCTTCTTGATGGCGTCCTGGTGGGAGCCGGAGAAGGACGTGTAGACCAGGTCGCCCACGTACGGGTGGCGCGGGTGGACCTCCATCTGGTTGCAGTACTCCCACGTACGACGGATCTCGTCGATGTCGGAGAAGTCGATCTGCGGGTCGACGCCCTGCGAGAACAGGTTCATGCCCAGGGTGACCAGGTCGACGTTGCCGGTGCGCTCGCCCTGACCGAACAGGCAGCCCTCGACACGGTCGCCACCGGCCATGACGCCCAGCTCGGCGGCGGCGACGGCGGTGCCGCGGTCGTTGTGCGGGTGGATGGACAGGCAGACGTACTCGCGGCGCGACAGGTTGCGCGACATCCACTCGAAGCGGTCCGCGTGCGTGGACGGCGTCGAACGCTCCACCGTGGCGGGCAGGTTGAGGATGATCTCGCGGTCCGGACCCGGCTGGTAGACGTCCATGACGGCCTCACAGACCTCCAGGGCGAAGTCCAGCTCGGTGTCGGTGAAGATCTCGGGGCTGTACTGGTAGCCGAAGACCGTCTCGGGGCCCAGCAGCTTCTCCGCGTACTCCATCACCAGGCGGGTGCCGTCGACGGCGATCTGCTTGATGTCGTCCTTGGAGCCGCGGAAGACGACCCGGCGGAAGACCGGCGCGGTGGCGTTGTACAGGTGGAGCGTGGCGCGCTTGGCGCCCTTCAGGGACTCCACCGTGCGCTCGATCAGGTCCTCGCGGGCCTGGGTCAGTACGGAGATCGTGACGTCGTCCGGGATGGCGCCCGGCTCTTCGATGATCGAACGTACGAAGTCGAAGTCGGTCTGCCCGGAGGCCGGGAAACCGACCTCGATCTCCTTGTAGCCCATCTTGACCAGCTGGTCGAACATCCGGCGCTTGCGCTCGGGCGACATCGGGTCGATCAGCGCCTGGTTGCCGTCACGCAGATCGGTGGAGAGCCAGCGGGGGGCCTTGGTGATCCGGTTGTCCGGCCACGTGCGGTCCGGGATGTCGACCTGGTCGTACTGGCCGTACTTGCGGATCGGCATGCTGCTCGGCTGCTGGTGGTTCGGCATGATGCGTGGGGCTCCTCAGAGGTGGCCTGACTGTCGGCCGACGGCGCAACGCCAAACTCCGCGGGGAGGGGGTCGGCCTCGACTACAGGCCCTCGCCGCGGCAGCTAAGGAGAAGCAGCCCGAAACGCATGATGCGACGCAGCCTAGCCGAGTCGCGCCGGACGCGAAGACCCGTATCAGTATGCGGGACCGCAAGAAGGTAACGGGTAAGAGGTGATCCATCCCTCTATTTCACTAATCATGGCTGCAGGTAGTGACAGCGGCATGACCCAGTGCCACATTGCCTCGCATGACCGCCAACTCAACGGGGAACCCGACGGGGTTCGAACCCGTTTTCTGCACCATCGTGCCGCCGCACATGCAGGACAAGGCCGCCAGGGCCGAGGACTCCGCGATCGCCGCCAGGGCCCGCAGGTCCCTGGCGCGCGACGCCTACGAGCGCACCCAGCGCCGCATCACGACCGTGGTCGGCGCCCCCGCACTGGCGCCGCCCGCCGATGCCGCGGCGACGAGGCCGCACCGCACCGTCTACGACGCCCGGCACCAGACCGCGCTGCCGGGGCGCAAGGTGCGCGGCGAGAGCGACAAGCCCGGCAAGGACGCGACCGTCAACCGCGCGTACGCGGGCCTCGGCGCGACGTTCGAGCTGTTCCTGGAGAAGTTCGCCCGCCACTCGATCGACGGCGAAGGTCTGCCGCTGAACGCGACGGTGCACTACTCCGAGGACTACAACAACGCCTTCTGGAACGGCGAGCAGATGGTGTTCGGCGACGGTGACGGCGAGATCTTCCTCGACTTCACCATCCCCGTCGACGTCATCGGCCACGAGCTGACCCACGGCGTCACGCAGTACACGGCGAACCTGGCCTACTTCGATCAGTCGGGCGCCCTGAACGAGTCGATGTCCGACGTGTTCGGCTCGCTCATCAAGCAGTACACGCTCGGCCAGACCGCCGCCGAGGCCGACTGGCTGATCGGCGCCGGGCTGCTCGCGCCGCGCGTCACGGGCGTCGCCCTGCGCTCCATGAAGGCGCCCGGCACGGCGTACGACGACGACGTCCTCGGCAAGGACCCGCAGCCGGCCGACATGGACCACTACGTGCACACCGGCCGGGACAACGGCGGCGTGCACATCAACTCCGGCATCCCCAACCACGCCTTCTACATCCTGGCCGAGGCGCTCGGCGGGCACGCGTGGGAGCGGGCCGGGGTGATCTGGTACGACACCCTGACCGGCGGCGAGCTGAAGCCGGACTGCACCTTCACCGACTTCGCCAAGGCGACGGTGAAGGCCGCGAAGGACCGCTACCAGTCCGGCGAGGAGTACCAGTCGGTGCTCAAGGCGTGGGAGCAGGTCGGGGTGCCTACTCAGTAGGCGCCGACCGGAGTAGACAGGAACCCATGCGGATTCAGGTGAAACGCACGGGCGGCTTCGCCGGGATCGACCGCCACGCGGAGGTCGACACGGCGGGCCGCGCCGACGCCCGCGAGTGGCACGCCCTGGCCGAGAAGGCGCTGGCCTCCGGCCGGGGCACGCCGCCCATAGGGGTGCCGGACGGGTTCAGCTACACCATCACCGTGGACGGGCGGACCGTGTACTGCGCGGACCCCCGACTCACCGAGGACCAGCGCAGACTGATCACCCGGGTCCTGAAGGAAGGGGCCTGATCACGGGGTGCGCCGCGCCCGCCCAGCCTTGGGCAATCTGCCTTCCCCAAGCTCTCGAACTTCGCTCGAGCAGGGGAGACCCCATTGGGCGGCAGGGTGGGCAAGGCGGCGCCCCGGCGCGGGGTGAGCGCTTCAGGCTGCGCCCGCCCCGGTCCCCGCGGAGCTCAGAGCGCTCCCGCGTCCCGCGCGGTCCAGACCGACGGGAACAGGGGGCGGTAGCCCAGCTCATGACGGATGCGGGTCGTCGACATCACCGAGTGCCAGGGGTCCGGGACCTCCTTCTCGTAGACCTCCGGCGGCACCGGCACCCCGTTCAGCTGGAAGATCTCGACCGTGGTCACCGGCGCGTCGTCGGCGATGTTGTAGACGCCGCTCGCCCCCGGCGCGTACAGCAGTCGCTGCAGGCCCTGGGCCACGTCCGCGTGGTGGCCCATGTGCAGGCGCTGCATGGCGGGCCAGTTCGGGGCCCACCGCATCGCGTCGGCGATGTGCGGGTCCCCGTCGCCGTACACGAACGGCAGCCGCCCGATGCGCAGGTCCTCCAGGCCGTCCATCGCCACCAGCGCCTGCTCCGCCTCCCACTTGGACTGCGGGTACGCGCCCCACATGGTGCCGCCCGGCACCGTCTCGTCGCCCTCGACCATCGGACGCCCGCGCCCGGAGCCGTACACGAGCCCCGTGCTGACCTGCACGAACCGTCGTACGCCCGAGGCCACCGCGGCCCGTCCGAGCTCGACGGCCGCGTCCCGGTTGACGGCGACCGCCTCCTCGTCCGGCACTCCGCGGAAGGCCGCGGCGACGTTCACCACGGCGTCCGCACCGGCCGTCGCCTTGCCCAGCACGTCGGTGTCGCGCAGATCGCCGACGACCACCTCGGCGCCGAGCTCCGCGAACCGCTCGCCACGGGCCGCGTCCCGCACCAGGACCCGCACCCGGTCGCCGGGCGCCGTGTTCTGCAGCAGCCGCGGCACGAACCGCCGTCCGACCTGTCCGGTCGCTCCGGTCACCAGAATCACCATGGCCGCCTCCGTGTTGTCTGTGCTCTTCGCGTTCTTCGTAGCCATGACTCCACCGTGCGGGCGGCGCGGGCGAAGCGGGAGAGACGCGTTTATCCAGGGACCGGCGCTCCCTGGATACGGGCTGGTCGCGGGCCCGGAGCTGCGCGACCCTGGAAGGGTGAACCGTGCCGAACTCGCCGACTTCCTGCGCCGCGCCCGCACCCGGCTCAGCCCCTCCGACGTGGGCCTGGCCGCCGGCGCCCGGCGCCGTACACCGGGGCTGCGCCGCGAGGAGGTGGCCCAGCTCGCCGGGATGTCCACGGACTACTACGCGCGGCTCGAACAGCGCCGCGGCTCGCACCCGTCGCGGCAGATGCTCGGCGCGCTGGCCCGCGCGCTGCGCCTGACCGACGCCGAGCGCGACCACCTGTTCCATCTGGCGGGGCAGGAGCCGCCGCGGCCCGGCGGCGCGTCCGGGCACGTACGCCCCGGGCTGCTGATGATCCTGGACCGGCTGCACGACCTGCCCGCGTCGGTGCTGAGCGACTGGGGCGAGGTGCTGGCGCAGAACACGATGTCAATGGCGCTGACCGGCGACCAGGTGGGCGCGAACATGATCCGCCGCTGGTTCACCGACCCGACCGGCCGGGCCCTGTGCCCGCCGGAGAACCACGAGATGCACGGCCGCGCCCACGTGGCGAGCCTGCGCGCGGTCGCCGCGGCCCGCCCCGACGACCCGGGCCCGGCCACGCTGGTGGCCGAACTGCGCGCGGCCTCAAGGGAGTTCGAGGAGCTGTGGGCCTCGCACGAGGTGACCGTGCGCCGTCCGTCGCCGAAGCGGTTCGTGCACCCGGTGGTCGGCGTCCTGGACCTGGACTGCGAGGTGCTGCTCGGCGACGGGTACGGCCACGGCCAGCTGCTGGTGGTGCATTCGGCGCGGCCGGGCACGGACACGTACGAACGGCTCGAACTGCTGCGGGTGATAGGCCTCCAGGACCTGTCACCCACAGGTCACCAGGGGAGCTAGAAGCCGAGCTTGCGCAGCTGGCGCGGGTCGCGCTGCCAGTCCTTGGCGACCTTGACGTGCAGGTCGAGGTAGACCGGCGTGCCGAGGAGGGCCTCGATCTGCTTGCGGGACTTGATGCCGACGTCCTTCAGGCGCTTGCCCTTCGGGCCGATGATGATGCCCTTCTGGCTGGGCCGCTCGATGTAGACGAAGGCGTGGATGTCGAGGAGCGGCTTGTCGGCGGGCCGGTCCTCGCGCGGCAGCATCTCCTCCACGACGACGGCGATGGAGTGCGGCAGCTCGTCCCGTACGCCTTCGAGCGCGGCCTCGCGGATCAGCTCGGCGACCATGACCTGCTCGGGCTCGTCGGTGAGGTCGCCCTCGGGGTAGAGCGCGGGGCCCTCGGGGAGCAGCGGCACGATCAGGTCGGCGAGCAGGTCGATCTGCTTGTCGCCGACGGCCGAGACCGGGATGATCTCGGCCCACTCGAAGCCGAGCTCCTTGCCGAGCTGGTCGATGGCGATGAGCTGCTCGGCGAGCTGCTTGCTGTCGACGAGGTCGGTCTTGGTGACGATCGCGATCTTCGGCGTCTTCTTGATGGACGCGAGTTCCTTGGCGATGAACCGGTCGCCGGGGCCGAGCTTCTCGTTGGCGGGCAGGCAGAAGCCGATGACGTCGACCTCGGCCCACGTGGTGCGCACCACATCGTTGAGGCGCTCGCCGAGCAGGGTGCGCGGCTTGTGGAGGCCGGGGGTGTCCACCAGGATCAGCTGGGCGTCCTCGCGGTGCACGATGCCGCGCACGGTGTGCCGCGTGGTCTGCGGCTGGTCGGCGGTGATCGCCACCTTCTTGCCGACCAGAGCGTTCGTGAGGGTGGACTTGCCCGCGTTGGGGCGGCCGACGAAGCAGGCGAAGCCGGCGCGGTGGGCGGGTCCGGCAGCGGGGGTGTGAACGCTCATGGCGCCCATTGTCCCTGATGTGCGGAGGGCCGCAGCACCGTGAGCTTCCGGTAACCCCGCGGCAACACGAAACACGGCGGAAACGCCCGGGTAGGGATTCGGAAACGCGGCCCGGTGACGCTGGCACGCATGCCTGCCACGACCGAGATCCTCTCCGCCGCCAAAGGCCCCGCCCTCGACACCGGCGACACCGCCTGGCTGCTCGCCGCGACCGCGCTCGTCCTGCTGATGACGCCGGGCCTCGCCCTGTTCTACGGCGGCATGGTCCGCACGAAGAGCGTCCTGAACATGCTGATGATGAGCTTCGTCTCGATCGCTCTCGTGACGGTGGTGTGGCTGGTCGCCGGATACTCGCTCGCGTTCGGCGACGACGCGTTCGCGGGCCTGATCGGTGATCTGTCGCACGCGGGAATGGCGGGCATCGGCCCCGACTCGCTCACGGGGACCGTCCCCACCTTCCTCTTCACCACCTTCCAGCTGACCTTCGCGATCATCACGGCGGCGCTGATCAGCGGAGCGGTCGCGGACCGCACGAAGTTCGGGGCGTGGCTGACCTTCGTACCCCTCTGGGCGCTGCTCGTATACGTTCCCGTGGCGCACTGGGTCTGGGGTCCGGGCGGCTGGATCGCGAATCGTCTGGGGGCGCTGGACTTCGCGGGCGGGCTCGTCGTGGAGATCGCCTCGGGCGCTTCCGGACTGGCCCTGTGCCTGGTCCTCGGCCCGCGGATCGGCTTCAAGAAGGACGCCATGCGCCCGCACAACCTGCCGATGGTGGTCATGGGCGCGGGCCTGCTCTGGTTCGGCTGGCTGGGCTTCAACGGCGGCTCGGCCCTCGGCGCGAACGGCACCGCGGCCGCGTCCCTCTTCAACACCCTGATCGCGGGCTGCACGGGTCTGCTGGGCTGGCTCTTCGTGGAGCAGAAGCGGGACGGGCACCCGACCACGTTCGGCGCGGCGTCGGGCGCGGTGGCGGGCCTGGTCGCGATCACCCCGGCGTGCGGGGTCGTGGGCGTCCTGGGCGCGGCGGCCGTCGGCCTCGCGGCCGGTGTGGTCTGCTCGTACGCCGTCGCCTGGAAGTTCCGCTTCGACTACGACGACTCGCTCGACGTGGTGGGCGTCCACTTCGCCGGCGGTGTGGTCGGCACGCTCCTCATCGGCCTCTTCGCGACGTCGGCGATGACCGGCTCGGCGGCCAAGGAGGGCCTGTTCTACGGCGGCGGCCTCGGCCAGCTCGGCAAGCAGCTGCTCGCCGTACTCGTCGTGGCGGCGTACACCTTCGTCGTCACGTACGGCATCGGGAAGGCCGTCGACCGGCTGTTGGGCTTCCGGGCGTCGGCCGAGGACGAGATGACGGGGCTGGACCAGACGGTGCACGCGGAGAGTGCGTACGATCACGGCGTCCTGAGCGCCGCTCCCGTCGCCCGAAAGGCCACGTCATGAAGTTGATCACCGCGGTCGTCAAGCCGTTCCGCCTCGACGAGGTCAAGACGGCGCTGCAGGAGCTGGGCGTGCACGGCCTGACGGTGACCGAGGCCAGCGGCTACGGCCGCCAGCGCGGCCACACCGAGGTGTACCGGGGCGCCGAGTACCAGGTCGACCTGGTCCCGAAGGTCCGGATCGAGGTCGTCGTGGGGGACGAGGACGCGGAGCCCGCGATGGATGCCATCGTGCGGGCGGCCCGGACCGGGAAGATCGGCGACGGCAAGGTGTGGGCCGTGCCCGTCGACAGCGTGGTGCGGGTGCGGACGGGCGAGCGGGGCCCGGACGCGATCTGAGCCGCGCCCGTGGGCCGTCGCCATCGCCACGACGGGCCGCTGATTACAGGCTGACGCCGCAGTTCGGCCAGGCGCCCGCGCCCTGGGAGGCGAGGACCTTGTTGGCGACGTTGATCTGCTCGCCCTTGCTCGCCTGGTGAGCGCTGGGGGCGTACTGGGTGCCGCCGTAGGCGGCCCAGGTGGACTGCGTGAACTGCAGGCCGCCGGAGAACCCGTTGCCGGTGTTCGCGGACCAGTTGCCGCCGGACTCGCACTGGGCGACGGAGTCCCACGAGCTCGCCGGGGCGGCGGTGGTCGCCGCGGAGGCGGAGCCGGTGCCGGCGAGCACCATCATGCCGGTGGCACCGGCGAGGACGCCGGAGAGGGCGAGGGTGCGGACACGGGACGAGGTCTTGCGAGCGGTGGAGAGCACGTGGAAAAGCCTTTGTTCGGGGACGGGGAGTGTCCGGCGCTTCCCGTGGACGGGACGCTGCGAAGCGCATCGGCGCCGGGCGACTGCTCCACCATGACCGTCGTGTCCCGGTTCGCCCCATAAGGCGGAAGTCCCATCGACGGGACTTCCGTCCTTTTCTCGGCACTCGCCGCCCCGGGCCGAAAGTCCCGGCCCGAAGCCACTCACCCCTTGCCCCGCAAGGCCCGCGCGCCCTTCGGCGCCGACACGACGGGCCGGGACCAAAGTCCCGGCCCGGGGCCGACGTGAGCGTCTTCACGCCCGAACGGCGGAAGCCGCCTCAGCACTGGGCCGAAGCCTTCCGCTGTGACGCACACCTCGCACACCTCTTGGAACGTCCCGGCTCAGCCGGCCTCGATCGCGGCCTTCAGCGTCCCGTCCGCCGCCGCCAGGAACACCGGGGTGCCGGCCCCGCCCAGATCGCGTACGGCGGCCAGGTCGTCGGCCGGCACCGCGTCCGCCGCCGAGACGACGGCGGCCGCCTCCAGGGACTGCGCGCCGGACGCCACGGCCATGGCGACGGCGGTCCGCAGCGCGCTGAGCTTCAGGGAGTCGAGGGCGACGGTGCCCGCGACGTAGGTACGCCCGGTCTCGTCGCGCACGGCGGCGCCCTCGGGCACACCGTTGCGGGCCCGTGCGGAACGGGCCAGGGTGACGATCTTGCGGTCCTCGGGGCCGAGGTCGGTGCTGTCAGTCATGGGCTGAGCATAAGGAAGCGGCCTGCGGCGGCTTGACGCCGGGACGCCCGCTTCTTACCGTGACCTTAAATAACTAACTGGTTCGTACAATAGGCCGCCCGTTTCTGACGTTCCCGCCGAGGAGCCGCACATGCAGGCCGTAGTCCTCACCGCCCCCCACCACCTCACCGTCGTCGACGACCTGCCGGACCCGGCCCCCGGCCCCGACGACGTGATCGTCGCGCTCGAAGGACTCGGCATCTGCGGCTCCGACCTCTCCCTGTACGACGGCCATCGCGCCGTCCCCGGCACGCCCTGGGTGGTCGGGCACGAGGCGTTCGGCCGGATCGTCGCGAAGGGGTCGGCCGTCACCGGCCACGAGGTGGGCAGACGCGTCGTCGTCGAGCCGAACTACGCGTGCCTGGCCTGCGCCGACTGCCGCCGCGGCCTGACCTCGGCCTGCCCGCGCCGCGCGGTCGTCGGCATGAACGCCCCGGGCCTGCTGGCCGAGCGGTTCGCGGTCCCGGCCCCCTTCGCCCACGTCGTCCCGCAGGAGCTGGCCGTCGAGGACCTGGCCGCGTTCGAGCCGTACGTGGTGGCGCGCACGGCGGTGAAGCGCAGCGGGATCCCCAAGGGAGAGCGGGCCCTGGTGCTCGGCGCGGGCGCGCAGGGCCTCCTGGTCAGCCAGTCGCTCCTGGCCCTCGGCATCGAGCCCGTCGTCGTCGAACTGCACCCCGAACGCCTCGCCCGCGCCGTCGCCCTCGGCGCCACCGCGGCCCGCGACGACGACCACGGCTTCGGCTGGCTGTACGAGACGACGGGCGCCGCCCCCGCCCTCCGATCAGGCATCGCACGCCTCGCCGCCGGCGCCACGATCACCCTGGTCGGCCTTGACGCGGCCCCGCTCCCCCTCACGATGGAGCAGGTGGTGCGCGGCCTGTTCACGATCCGCGGCTCCCTGATCTACGACCACCCGCACGACTTCCGCGCCGCACTGGACGACGTCATCGCCGACCGCGTCCGCCCGTCCGTGGCGCTCACCAGCCGGTACGCGTTCGAGGACGCGCCCCGCGCCTTCGCGGAGGCCCGCCGCCAGGCGGGGAAGACGTGGATCGCGGGGCCGGGGCTCGGCTGAGTTCTGCCCGTCCATCGGAGCCGCCGACCGGGGCGCTCACAGTGATCGCCCCTGCCTCCTACGACTCCGTCCCCCTGGCGAACGACGCGCCCGGCAAGGACCGGAGGAAGGAAACCCAAGCGGCAGGGGCCACGGCTATGACGTCACCTCGGCGCTTCGAGTCGCGGACGCGGATCCCGGCGCCCGTGCAGGCAACCTCGACGCAGTCGTCCGTCTGCGCGGACTTGCTGCTCTTGCGCCATGCCCATGCCTGAGTCACCCTCGACCTCCACCCCGGTTGTGGACCGCCCAGCCGGGGGCGTCCCCCGTACAGCGCCGTGGGTCACACGGCAGAACTCTCATGGTACGTGCAGAACCCATGCACGCAGGCATGACAATTCCCGCCAACTTGGCGATGTTCAGGCCGAGTTGGCGACAAGTTGGCAGTGACGTCCGCTCAGCCGGGGTCCTGCTGCAGCAGCGCCTCCAGCTCGTCCCCTCCCTCCGCGACGCGCGCCGCGAGGCGTCGCAGCACCACACCGACACCGTCCTTCAGCGACAGATCCTCCAGTTCCCAGAAACGCTCCAGGTACTGCCTGGTCTCCTCCGGGGAGGTCGAGGCGATGGTGATGCCCCGGGAGTCCTCCAGGAACAGGGCGTCCTCCATCCCCTCGGCCTTGAACTCGAACAGCGAGAACGGACCTTGAATGCCGGGGTGGGCACCGACGCTGAACGGCAGGACCTGAATCGTGACGTGCGCACGCTCGGACAGCTCGGCCAAATGCTCCAGCTGAGCGCGCATCACCCCCCGTCCGCCCGTCACCCGACGCAGCAGAGACTCGTCCAGGACGAAACTGAACTCGCGCCCGTCCTCCTCGTCCAGCACCTCCTGACGGGCGAGGCGCGACTCGACCGTGCGGTCCACGTCCTCTTCGGCCATGTCCTTGCCGTACGCGCCGATCACGGCCCGCATGTACTCCTCGGTCTGCAGCAGACCAGGCAGCAGCAGGGACGCGAACTGCCGATGGACAGACGCCGCCGACTCCAGAGCAAGGCGCTGCATGAAGTCCTTGCTGTACAGGTCCCGGTACTCGGTGAACGGCATGCGCCGGCTCCCGCGGGCCATGTCGAGCAGCTCCTCCAGCTTGCGCCGGTCCGAGATGCCGTACGCCGCGGCGAGCGGACGCAGATCGTTGACGGAGATGCCGACCTCGCCCGCCTCGATCCGGATGAGCTTGGACGGGCTCCACTCCATCCGGTCGGCGACCTGCCGCTGAGTCAGGCCTGCCGCGATCCGCGCCTTGCGGAGCTCGGTGCGCAGCTGTAGCCGCAGCAGCGCCGGGCTTGTTACCGCCATGCCTGCTTCACCCCCGACCGCATCCAGCTTTGTGCAACATAGCAGTTATCCATACGACTCATCGAGACCTCTTAGTTGCAACACTTCAACCATCGCGCGAACCCATGCGTGCACTCCGCACACCGGGTGTGCTGCGCACACCCTAACCTTACTCCGCACTCTGCTATGTAGCAGATTGGGACCCGCCATAGAGGAGTATCCGTTAGGCACTGTGCTTTTCGCGACCACGAGGATACGCTGAGAGAGAAGCTGATGAAGTATGTCCGATCAACAACCTTGATCCACAAAGGAGTTGATCAGCACCGCAACCCAACTCCCGCAAAAGGACGGCGACTTGCCCCGGCGGTCCCGGAAAGGGGTCGAGTGACCATGGCCGAGCACCAGGCAGAGGAAGGAGGGCTCCGACCGCAGAAGACCAAGCGCACATGGGGCGAGCGGATGGCACTGGCCATCCCGTTGATCAATCTCCTCATCGCGATCCACAAGATCGCCGAGGAGTGGATTCTGCCCTTCGTGTAGCAGCAATCGGCCCCAGCCTGACGACCGGGGCCGATAGCGGCGGATGCCCAGGACAGACGCTGCCGTTCCGACTTCCCTGGCAGGATTACCCGGAGCGGTGGCGTCGTTGGGTACCGTCACTCCATTCTGCCGCTGTGTCCGCCCGTTGGGGAGGGGCAGTCGGGCCATTTCGGGGCGCACGCGCGGCGCACCACGAGCCGCGCGCCGATACTCAACCCCGATCGAGCCGCAGCCGCTCCGCCCTCGGCAGGCCCGCCACCACCAAGTCGTACGAGTCCTCGACCAGCTCCCGGACGAACCGGTCCGGCAGGTCGCCCACCGTCACCGTGTTCCAGTGCCGCTTGTTCATGTGCCAGCCCGGCACGATCACGCCCTCGTACTCCCGGCGCAGGCGTACCGCGTCGTCCGGGTCGCACTTCAGGTTCGCCGTCAGGGGCCGCGCGTCCAGGGCGGTCAGGGCGAACATCTTGCCGAGGACCTTGAAGACGGACGTCTCCGGGTTGAACGGAAACTCCTCCGCCGCCGCGTTGAACGACAGGCAGAGCGCGCGCAGCTCCTGCGGGGTCATGTGGCCTTCTCCCCCTCGGGGCCGGGCTCCGGTGCGGGGTCCGGCTCGACGAGTACCGTCACGATCTTGTTCCGGCGGCCGGCCGCGGACTCCGCGGTCAGCCGCAGGCGCCGCGCGTCCGGCAGCTCGACGACGGACGACGCCCCCGCGATCGGCACCCGGCCGAGCGCCTTCGCGAGCAGTCCGCCGACGGTCTCCACGTCCTCGTCGTCGTACTCCTCGATGCCGTACAGCTCACCGAGGTCGCCGATGTCGAGGCGCGCGGTGACCCGGAAGCGGTCGTCGCCGAGCTCCTCCACCGGCGGCAGTTCCCGGTCGTACTCGTCGGTGATCTCGCCGACGATCTCCTCCAGGATGTCCTCGATGGTGACGATGCCGGCCGTGCCGCCGTACTCGTCGATGACGACGGCGACGTGGTTGCGCAGCTGCTGCATCTCGCGCAGCAGGTCACCGGCGTTCTTGGTGTCGGGGACGAAGGTCGCCGGGCGCATCGCCGTCGAGACCAGCTCGGCCTCGGAGTCACGGTTGATGTGGGTCTTGCGGACCAGGTCCTTCAGGTACACGATGCCGACGACGTCGTCCTCGCTCTCCCCGACCACGGGGATCCGGGAGAACCCGGACCGCAGGGCGAGGGTGAGGGCCTGGCGGATCGTCTTGTACCGCTCGATGACGACCAGGTCGGTGCGCGGGACCATGACTTCGCGGACCAGGGTGTCGCCGAGCTCGAAGACGGAGTGCACCATACGGCGCTCGTCGTCCTCGATGAGGGACTCCTTCTCGGCGAGGTCCACCATGGCGCGCAGCTCGGCCTCGGAGGCGAACGGGCCGCGGCGGAAGCCCTTGCCGGGCGTCAGCGCGTTACCGATGAGGATGAGCAGTGGCGGGATCGGGCCCATGACGCGTGCCAGTGGCAGCAGGACGTACGCGGCCGCCGTCGCCGTGTTCAGCGGGTGCTGGCGGCCGATGGTGCGCGGGGAGACCCCGACGGCCACGTAGGACACCAGCACCATCACGCCGATCGCGACGAGCAGCGCCTGCCAGGTCTCGCTGAACTCCTCCAGGCACGCGTACGTGACGAGGGCGGCGGCCGCCATCTCGCACGCCACCCGCACCAGGAGCGCGACGTTCAGATACCGCGTCGGATCGGCCGCGACCTGCGCGAGCTTCGCGCTGCCGCGCCGCCCGGACCGTACGGCCTCCTCGGCGCGGAAACTCGACGTACGGGCGATGCCCGCCTCGGCACAGGCCGCCAGCCAGGCGACGACGACCAGTGCGACGGCGCCCGCGATGAGGGAGAGGCTCATGACACGGTCGGGGCCGGCGACGGCCCCTCGATCCCCTTCTCCGCGCGCCAGCCGTCCACGATGGCCGCCTGGAGGCCGAACATCTCGGCCTTCTCGTCGGGCTCCTCGTGGTCGTAACCGAGCAGGTGCAGCACGCCGTGGACGGTGAGCAGCTGCAGCTCCTCGTCCATGGAGTGCTGCGTCGGCGCGTCGTCGCCCTGCTTCTTCGCGACCTCCGGGCAGAGCACGATGTCGCCGAGGAGCCCCTGCGGGGGCTCCTCGTCGTCCTTCATCGGCGGCCGGAGCTCGTCCATCGGGAACGACATGACGTCCGTCGGCCCCGGCAGGTCCATCCACTGCACGTGCAGCTGCTCCATGGCGTCGGTGTCCACGACGATCACCGAGAGCTCGGAGAGCGGGTGGATGCGCATCCGCGCGAGGGCGTAGCGGGCGATGTCGAGGATCGCCTGCTCGTCGACCTCGGTTCCGGACTCGTTGTTGACGTCGATCGACATGGTGGTGCTCGTCTACTTCCCTCTGGGACGGCCCTTGGAGGTGCCGTTCTCCGTACCGTGCTCGGTGTCGTACTTCTCGTACGCGTCGACGATACGGCCGACCAGCTTGTGCCTCACGACATCCTGGGACGACAGGCGCGAGAAGTGCACGTCGTCGAGGCCCTCCAGGATGTCCTGGACCTGGCGGAGCCCGGACTTCGTGCCGTTCGGCAGGTCGACCTGCGTCACGTCACCCGTGATGACGATCTTCGACTCGAAGCCGAGCCGGGTGAGGAACATCTTCATCTGCTCGGGGCTCGTGTTCTGGGCCTCGTCGAGGATGATGAAGGCGTCATTAAGAGTTCTACCCCTCATGTACGCGAGCGGCGCCACCTCGATCGTGCCCGCCGCCATCAGCCGCGGGATCGAGTCCGGATCGAGCATGTCGTGCAGCGCGTCGTACAGGGGGCGCAGGTACGGGTCGATCTTCTCGTACAGCGTGCCGGGCAGGAAGCCGAGGCGCTCGCCCGCCTCGACCGCCGGGCGGGTCAGGATGATGCGGTTGACCTGCTTGGACTGGAGGGCCTGGACCGCCTTCGCCATCGCCAGGTACGTCTTGCCGGTACCGGCGGGGCCGATGCCGAAGACGATGGTGTGCTTGTCGATGGCGTCGACGTACCGCTTCTGGTTCAGCGTCTTGGGGCGGATGGTGCGGCCACGCGACGACAGGATGTTCTGCGTGAGGACCTCGGCCGGGGTCTCCTGGCCGTCCCCCTCGCCGTTCTGCGTCGCCTTCAGCATGGCGATGGAACGCTCCACGCCGTCCTCCGTCATCGGTGCTCCCGTCCTCAGAACCAGCATCATCTCGTCGAACAGGCGCTGGACGAGGGCCACTTCGGCGGGCTCTCCGGTCGCACTGATCTCGTTGCCCCGGACGTGGATGTCGGCCTCCGGGAAGGCCTGCTCGATCACTCGCAGCAACGCGTCACCCGAACCGAGCACCTCGACCATGGGGTGCTTCGCCGGAACCGTGAACCGTGCGCGGGAGCTGGATGGTGTCTGCGTCATGGGCGGGCTCTGAGGGCCGCAGTCTCCTTGTGACAGCCGATGTCTGACGCGCTCCAGCCTACGACGCGACACTGACAGCGCCGAAGGCTTTTCCGGACGCCGGTGCACCGGAGTGGGCTCAGCCTTCGTTGTCCTCGGCCACCGCGGCCTCGTAGGCGCGCAGGGTGTCGACGAAAAGCCGCCGTTGCGCGGGCGTCAGCGGGGTGAGCACGCGGCGCCAGGCGCCGGCCCCGGGGGCGAGCCAGGCGTCGATCGCCGGATGCTGGTCGGGGGCGATGGCGACGATCCTGCGGCGCCGGTCGGCCGGGTCCTCGCGCCGCTCCAGGATTCCTTTGCCGCTCAGGTCCCCGACCATCAGGCTGACCGTGGTGGGGGCGACCTCCAGGCGCGCGGCCAGGTCGTTGACGGTCATGGGGCCGTCGAACAACAGGCAGGCAAGCAGCGACAGATGGCGCGGCGCCAGCGCCTGCGAGCGCAGCGCCTCCGGGACGGGGATGCGCTTCACGCGCCCCGCCATCCGTGGCATGAGCAGCAGCAGCTCCCGCACCGTCGCGTCGACGTCGCCCGGTCCGGCCATCACGCACACACCTCTCACCCTCACCATTTACCTTTGATGACAAAGGTGCTTTGCTTGCAAAGGTAATCGCGGCCGCGGTTCTCACCCACAGGTCCCCGACCACGGGAGATTCCACCATGCCCCACTTCACGGTGCACATCACCGAGTCCGCCCTCACCGACACAACCGAGAAGGCCCTGATCAGCGAGCTCACGGACGCGGTCGGCAGCGTCTTCGGCGACGGATTCCGCGACCTGGTCGCCGTCGATCTCGTCGGCATCCCTGCGCACCGGCGTGCCATCGGCGGCACGACGATCACGCGGGCCGCCCCGACCGTCACCCTGAGCCTGCGCGAAGGGGCCTACCGGCACCCGCAGGTGCCGGACGCCGCGGCACGGCTGGTCGTGGCGATCACCGACGCGGTGGCCGGCGCGCTCGGGGAGCAGGTCCGCGAGGAGGTGACGGTGTCCCTGGAGGCCGTGCCCGCCGGGCGCTCCGGCGCCGGCGGGCAGGTCGGCTGACCCGGCCCGCCGACGCCGCGCACGTCAGGCCTCCAGGCGCAGGTAGAGCCGGGTGCCGCGCGGCTCGAAGCCGACGCGTTCGTAGACGCGCCGGGAGTCCTGGCCGCCGTACTCCAGCCAGACCGATCCGGCGCCGCCCTCGTGCAGCAGGGTGCGGGCCAGCTCCGCGGTGACGGCGGCGGCGATGCCCCGGCCGCGGTGGGCGGGGCGGGTGCCGACGCCGGCGAGTTCGGCGGTGCCCGCGGCGGGCGGGCTGCACAGGGCTCCCCCGGCGACGGTGCCGTCCGCGGCCCGGACCAGGCGGACGGCGCCGCCCGTGTCCGCGGTGCGCCGCAGCCGGGCCGCGCCCTCCGGGGACGGCGGGAACTCGCCGCCGAAGGCCTCGGCGAGCGCCGCGTCGAGGTCCGTGTAGTCGGCGTCGGTCGTCGGCGCCTCCACACGCGGGCCGTCCTCGGGCACGGCGAGCGTGTCCGGGGTGCAGACCAGGTAGGTGTGCTCGGCCTCGGGCGTGAAGCCCGCGGCGGCCAGCGCCTCGGCGGCCCGCGGCGCGGCGTCCGGCGCGAACTCCAGGCGCGGCACCAGGTCCCGGTCGCGGAACGCGGCGATCAGGGCCGCCACGTCGGCCGCGGTGGGGGCGGCGCCGGGCAGCGGGCTGGCGTAGTTGACGTAGGGGCTGGTGGTGCCGGGGTCGATCCCGAGCACGAAGCCGCCGGTCTCCACCGGCTCGGGGCGACGGCGCAGGTGGGCGACGGTGAAACGCTGGACGTCGGAGTCCATGGTGATGGTGGTGTCCTCACGTGATGAAGCAGGCAGAAGGAAATGCGTGCGTGGGGCCGCCGTGAGGAGGGCGTGGGCGCCCGGAACCGAGCCGTACGAAGACGGGCTCAGTACCGACGGCGGCCGCTGGCGGTCGCCGAGTTCATGGGCTTCAGTCCTTGAAGGATGAGAAGTGGTGGTCGCTGTCGGGTGACGGCGGCGTTCACTGTGGCACGGCCGCCGCCACTCCGACAAGCGGTTTTACGCGGACCGCCCGAAGCCGATCGTCGGCACCGCCCGGCGCAGCGGCCACGGCCGGGATGTCTCGGGCAGCAGCGGGTTCAGGAAGGCGTACCGGTTGAGGGCGGCCAGGTCCTGGGCCTCGTACGACTGGACGTGCTTCCACCACGCGGCGATCTCCGACCAGCCCGGTGCCGACAGCGAGCCGCCGAACTCCTGGACGGAGAGCGCGGCGGTGAGTCCGGCGAAGGCGAGGCGGTCGGCGAGCGGCCAGTGGGCCAGGGTGCCGGTGACGAATCCGGCGACGAAGACGTCCCCGGCGCCGGTGGGGTCGAGGGCCTCGACGGCGATGGCGGGGACGGAGGCGGTCTCGCCGGTGCGGCCGTCCACGGCGTAGGCGCCCTCGGCGCCGAGCGTGACGACGGCCAGCGGTACGTGTTCGGTGAGCGCGTGCGCTGCGGCGCGCGGGCAGGACGTGCGGGTGTACCGCATGGCCTCCTCGGCGTTGGGCAGGAACGCCTCGCACTGGCCGAGGTCCGGCAGCGCGGCCAGGTCCCAGCGCCCGGTCTCGTCCCAGCCGACGTCGGCGAAGATCCGGGTGCCGTGGCGTGCGGCCTCGCCCACCCAGGGCTGGTCGGCGCCCGGCGTCAGCGAGGCCACGGCCGCTCTGGCGCGCGGCGGGCAGCGCGGCGCGGGCTCCTGCGGCGGCGGCTCGTGGCCGTGGCTCACCATGGTGCGTTCGCCCTCGTACGCCATGGAGACGGTGACGGGCGAGTGCCAGCCGGGGACGGAGCGGGAGTAGCCGAGATCGATGCCCTCGCCCTGTTCGAGGGTGTCCCAGCAGTACTCGCCGTAGTGGTCGTCCCCGAAGGCGGCGGCGAGCGAGGTGCGCAGCCCGAGGCGGGCGAGCGCGGCCGCCATGTTGGCGATGCCGCCGGGGCTCGAACCCATGCCGCGTGCCCAGGACTCGGTGCCGCGCACGGGCGCCGAGTCGAGGCCGGTGAAGATGATGTCGAGGAAGACGGTGCCGGTCAGATACACGTCGCAGGGCGGATCGGCGGGGGTGCGCAGCGCCGCCAGGGGGTCCACGTGGGCCGGGTCGGTAGGGGTCACGTCGGTGCTCCTGCAGGGGTACGGGTCCGCACAGTGTGCACGAAGGCGGTCCCGTACCCCTGTAGTTGCCATCGGTACGTGGCACTACGTCACGTGGCGCCCGGTTCCGGGCGGATCGTGACGCGGTGCGCGGTCGCGTCCGGGGCGGTGCGGGTACCCGCTCGGGCCGCCGGGCGGCGTGCCGGGCGCGCCGTGTCGTTGCGCCCGCCGCCGCGGACGAGCAGCACGCTGAGCGCGGCGAGGAAGCCGACGACGGTGAGGCCGACGAGCCCGCCCTTCGTCGACCCGGTGGTGTCCTCGATGATCCCGAAGGCGGTGGGGGCGACGAACCCGCCGAGGTTGCCGATGGAGTTGATGAGGGCGATGCCGGGGGCGGCGGCCCGCGCGTCGAGGTAGCTCTGCGGGATGGTCCAGAAGACCGGCGAGGCAGGCTTGAACCCCATGGCGGCGAGGCACAGCGCGCCGAGCCCCACCCAGGGTGAGACGAACACGGCGAGCAGGGTGCCCGCGCCGCCGAGCAGCAGCAGTGCGACGAGGATCGGCCGCCGCTTGCCGAGCCGGTCGGAGAGCCGCCCCGACACGTACACGGAGGCGATGGCGAACAGCCACGGCACGGCGGTCAGCAGTCCGACCTGGAAGTCGGTGAGTCCGCCGATGTCGTCGGCGATGGACGGCAGCCAGAAGGTGACGGCGTACAGCGCGACGTTGATGGCGAAGTAGATCCACAGGAAGATCAGCATCTGTGGATCGGCGAGCGGCTTCCACCGGGAGACCCGCTCGGTGCCGCGTCCCGCCTCGCGCTCCTTCTGCTCGGCGTCGATGACGGTGGCGAGTCCGTCCTTCTCCTCCTGGGTGAGCCAGGTGGCGCTCTCCACCGAGGAGTCGAGGAACCGGAAGACGACGAAGCCGAGCACGACGGAGGCGACGCCCTCGATGAAGAACATCCACTGCCGGCCGGAGTGGCCCCAGACGCCGTGCATCTCCAGCAGGGCGCCGGAGATCGGGCCGACGATGACGGTCGCCGTGCCCGAGCCCATCAGGAAGATCGCGGTGGCCCGGCCGCGGTGCGAGTCGGGCAGCCAGCGCGAGAAGTAGTAGATGACGGCCGGGAAGAACCCGGCCTCGGCCACGCCGAGCAGGAAGCGCAGCGCGTAGAACATCTCCGCGCTGTTCACGAAGGCCATCCCGGTGGCGACGACACCCCAGCTGATCATGATGCGGGTGAGCCAGATCTTCGCACTCCCCCTTGCGGCTAAACCGCCGCCGCTCTCGCGGACCCGGTTGCTCGCCGTGGGGTGACCCAATTGATGGCTGAGGTCCAAGACGTTGGGGAGATCGACGTGACGTCCCGAGCCTGTGCCGCCCTGCTCTACCGACGAGCCCCTGGGCACTGCTGCAGACACGAGCGGCTCCGGTCGTGGGGCAGGAGAGGGGGATGTCCGGCGAGGGGGCGGCCGACTGCCGCCCCCGCGCCGGGAGTTACCAGCGGGGCACGGACGGGGTGACCCACTCCGGGTCGAGGACGCGCATGGCGGCGGCGTCGTCGCGGTCCCGCAGGTGCGCGTAGTTCTCGTCGAGCCACCGCTGGTGGAGCGACTCGACCTTGGCGCGGTCGAGTTCGACGCCGAGGCCGGGCGCGTCGGACACGGCGACCTTGCCGTCCCGGAAGGTGAGGCGCTCGGTGAGGACGTCCTCGGACTGCCACGGGTAGTGGGAGTCGCAGGCGTGGTGGAGGTTGGGGACGGTGGCCGCGACGTGGGTCATCGCGGCGAGGCTGATGCCGAGGTGGGTGTTGGAGTGCATGGAGACGCCGACTCCGAACGTGCGGCAGATCGCGGCGAGTTGCTGGGTGTTGCGCAGGCCGCCCCAGTAGTGGTGGTCGGAGAGGACGACCTGTACGGCGCCGGTGGTGAAGGCCTCCTGGATCTCCGCGAAGGTTGTCACGCACATGTTGGTGGCGAGCGGCACCCCGGCCTTGGCGGCGACCTCGGCCATGGCGGGTGTGCCGAGCGCCGGGTCCTCCAGGTATTCGAGTACGTCCTTGAGCTCGGCCGCGACCTTGAGCGAAGTCTCCACGGACCAGGCGCCGTTGGGGTCCAGGCGCAGCGGCTTGCCGGGGAACGCCTCGGCGAGGGCCTTGATCGCGGCGATCTCCTGGTCCGGCTCGAAGCAGCCGCCCTTGAGCTTGAACGACTCGAAGCCGTAGCGCTCGTGGAAGAGGCGGGCCTGGGCGACGACACCGGCCGGGTCGAGGGCGGCGCCCCAGTCGTCCTTCTCGCTCGGGATGCCGTCGGGGTGGTCGGCGTTCTTGTAGAAGAGGTACGCGCTGTACTCGACGGAGTCGCGGAGCTTGCCGCCGAGCAGGGCGTGCACGGGCAGGCCGAGCGCCTTGCCGAGCGCGTCGAGGCAGGCCACCTCGAAGCCGGAGACGACGGACAGACGCAGCTTGTCGGCGGTCTGGACGCCGCGCAGGCCGCCGACGTCGACCTGGTTGTCGACGCGCGCGTCGTCGACAGAGACCTCGTCGGCGATGGCGAACAGCCCGTTGAGGTCGCTGACTTGACGGCCTGTCAGCCGCTCGGCGAAAGGCCGGGCCAGCTCCAGGTACTTGGCGTCGCCGTATGTCTCGCCGACGCCGGTGACGCCGTCGGCCGTGACGACCTCGACGATGAGGCGGGGCGTGTACGGCTGGTGCAGGCCCTGGGTGTTCAGGAGCGGCGGGTCGGCGACGAGGATCGGGGTGAGGCGGACGTCGGTGATGGTGAGATCGGTCATCGGGCGGCTCCGGTCGGGGCGGAATCGGACGGGGCGGATACGAGGTCGAGCCCGGCGGCGAGGACGCGCTCCAGGTCGGCGAGGTCGGCCGGGGTGGGGTCGGCGAGCGGGGCGCGGACGGGGCCGACGGGGCGGCCGCGCAGCCGGGCGGCGGCCTTGACGAGGGAGACGCCGTAGCCGGGGACGCGGTCGCGGATCTCGACGAACGGGACGTAGAACTCCCGGAGCAGCCGGTCGACTTGAGCGTCGCCCCCGTCGCGCAGGGCGGTGAAGAACCCGGCGGCGATCTCCGGCGCGAAGGCGTGCACGGCCGAGGAGTAGGCGGGGACGCCCACGGCCGCGTACGCGCGTGCCTGGATCTCCGCGGTGGCGGCCCCGTTGAAGAAGAGGAAGCCGTCGGGCGCGGCGAGGGTGAGGCGCTGGAGCCGGTCGAGGTCACTGTGGCCGTCCTTGAGGCCGATGACGTTCGGCAGGGCGGCGATCGCCGTCAACGACTCGGCGTTGAAGGTGACTTGGTCGCGCTGGTAGACGATGAGCGGGAGGCGTGTGCGGCTCGCGATCTGCTCGACCTGGCCGACGAGGCCGCTCTGCGGGCCGCAGACGAGGTAGTGCGGCAGCACGAGCAGCGCGTCGGCGCCGGCCTCCTCGGCGATCGCCGCGAACCGGACGGCCTGCGCCCAGCCGTAGCCGATCCCGGCGACGACGGGCACGCGGCCCGCGCTCTCCTCGACGGCGGCCGTGACGACCTGCCGGTACTCGTCCTCGTCGAGGGAGAAGAACTCGCCGGTTCCGCAGGCCGGGAAGAGTGCGCCGGGCCCGGTGGCCGCCTGCGCGGCGACGTACTCCCGGAAGGACTCCAGGTCGAGCGAGCCGTCGGCGCGGAAGCTGGTCAGCGGGAAGGAGAGCACCCCGTTCGCCATGCCCTCGCGCAGCCGCTCCACGACGTCACCGTTCACCATCGCCGCCATCCCGCCCTTCCATCCGCTGTCTCCGTACGTAGATGCCATCCACACATGTAGACGGAGATTAGATACGCGAACACCGGGCGTCAATGGGTCGGAGGCATCGGCTTACGATCGGCCCATGTCAGAGGAGGAACAGCGCAGCCGTGGTGTCCGTGAGGTGAAGTCCGCGGCCCGGACCGTCGAGCTGCTCGACGTGCTCGCCGCGCGCGGCGACCGCCCGGCCCGCCTCCAGGAGCTCGCGGACGAGCTGGCCGTGCCGCGCAGCTCCATGTACGCGCTGCTGCAGACGCTGATCGCGCGCGGCTGGGTGCGCACCGACGTCACCGGCTCGCTGTACGGCATCGGCATCCACGCCCTGCTGACCGGCACCAGCTACCTGGACACCGACCCGTACGTGCGCACCGTGCGCCCCTTCCTCGACGAGGCGTCCACGGCGCTCGGCGAGACGATCCACCTGGGCCGGCTGGACGGGTTCGATGTCGCCTACCTCGCGACCCGCGAGTCCCACGAGTACCTGCGGACCATCAGCCGGGTCGGCCGCCGGCTGCCCGCGCACGTCGGCGCGCTCGGCAAGGCGCTGCTCGCCGAGCGCCCGGACGCGGAGCTGCCGAAGGGCCCGTACGTCCGGGCGACCGTGAACACGCACACCACCCGCGAGGCGCTCGCCGCCGACCTGGAGGCGACCCGGGCCCGCGGTCACTCGATCGACCGCGAGGAGGGCGTGGCCGGCATCGTCGGCTTCGGCTTCGCCCTGCACTACGCCGTGCCCGCGCACGACGCGATCAGCTGCTCGGTGCCGGTCGCACGGCTGACACCGGAGCACGAGGAGCGCATCGTGGCGGTGATGCGCGAGATCCGCTCGAAGATCGAGACGGCGACCCACCGGGGCGGCTCGGGGACCCCCGACTGGCGCTAGGACATGTCGTCCTCGGCCTCCCAGCGAAGGAGGTCGCCCGGCTGGCACTCGAGCACCTCGCAGAGCGCGGCGAGCGTCGCGAAGCGCACCGCCTTGGCGCGGCCGTTCTTGAGGACCGCCAGGTTGGCGGGGGTGATCCCCACGCGGTCCGCGAGTTCGCCCACGGACATCTTCCGCTTGGCCAGCATCACGTCGATGTCGACGGCGATCGGCATCAGATCACCTCGTCCAACTCGGCCTGCATCCGCGCCGCTTCGACGTCGCGGGCGACGGCCTGGGCGAGCAGCATCCGCAGCACGAGCACGATCAGCGCGACTCCCAGGACGGCCAGGCCGATCCCGCCCATGATGAGGGTGACGCCCGGATCGTCCCGCTGGCCGGGCGCGTTCAGGGCCGTGACCGCGAACCACACGAGAGCGGCGGCGACGATCGCGCCGATGATGCCGTCCACGTACCGGAAGGCGGCGTGGGAGAACACGGTCCCGCGTCGCACCATCGTCACCAGTCGCCATACGCAGACCAGGGCGACCTGGGCCGCCCCGACCCCCAGGACCGTGACCACGCGCAGCGGGGTCAGCGGGAGCGATCCGTCCTCCGGATCGTTCCCACTGACCAAGGCCCACACCATCAACGCCTGTACGAACACGGTGCCGGTGAGCACCACCACGAGCACGGCGCGCAGCGCGCGCACGGTCAGCTTCCCCATGACCCATCTCCCCATCGATCCACGATGGAAATCTATCGAATCTCGATAGATGAGGCAAGAGATGAAGCGCGCAACTACCCGGCCGAACCACCCCCAAACTGAATGTGTCCCAGGTCACAAGGCCCCGCCTTCTGTGCGGGGCCTTCGGCTTGATACAAATTGGCCGCGCCCAGACGTCCCCGGTTCGGTCCCGTTCGCAAAGACGTCGCGCTCCCAAACTCCCCCGCCTTACCACCCCCTTGCCCAAAACAGCGTCCAAGGCAGGGGGCCGTCCTACAGGAACGCCCGTGTCCTCGCGCACCCCCCGGCCCGCCCTCATAGCCCTCTTCACGGCCGGGTACCTCGCCGCCTATCTCCTGCCCACGGTTGTCGGCCGTCTCGCCGTCAGCCTGCGCCTCTCTCCCCCTCAGGCCGGTCTCATCGGCAGTGCGCTGCTGCTGAGTTCGGCCACCGCGGGCCTCACGCTCGCGGCCCGCGTCGAACGCGTCGGCGCCCGCCGCGCCGCCCGCGCCGGACTGCTCCTCGCCACCGTGGGCTACGGCACCGCGGCCCTCTCCTCCGCCGTCCCGCTGGTCGTCGCGGGTGCGATGATCGGCGGCTTCGGCTCGGGCACCGCGACGGCCGTCGCCGCCACCGGGATCGCCGCCCAGAAGGACCCGCACCGCGCCTCGACGCTGGGCCTGCTGACGGTCTCCGCGCTCGCGGGCGCGCTGTATCTGACGATCCCGCGCGTCAGCACCGGACACACCCTGCCGTTCGCGGCGCTCGCCCTGACCGCGCTCACCGTGTGGCCCGCGACGCACCGCCTCGACGCCCCGGCGGGGCCGGACAACAGCGCGGCCCGGGCCCCCAAGTCTCCGCTCCCCTACGCCCGTTCAGGGATGGTCCTGGCCACGGTGATCGTCTGCTGGTCGATGGCGCAGAACTCCCTGTGGGGCGTCAGCAGCCGCATCGGCACCGAGCAGGCGGGCCTGTCCGAGGTCGCCGTCGGTTCGGTCTTCGCGATCGCGCTCGGCGCCGGACTGCTCGGTGTGCTCGGCGCGGGCGCGCTCGGCGCCCGGATCGGCCGCGCGGTGCCGATCGGCGCGGGCACGGCGGCGATCGCCTGCTGCATCGCGCTCAGTGCCCGCGCGGACGGCCTGGCCACCTTCGCCACCGGCGAGATCGCCTGGAACGTCCTGTACCCGGTGGTGCTCTCCTACCTGCTCGGCCTCGGCGCGTCCCTGGACCCGCGCGGCCGCTGGGCGGTCCTGGTCGGCTCGGCGTCCTCGCTGGGCACGGCGTGCGGCCCGCTGGTCGGCAGTTCCCTGTCGCAGAGCGTCGGCTTCCCCGCGATGGGCGCCGTGCTCGCCGTGCTGCTGCTCCTGCTGGCGGTGCCGCTGACCGCGGTCACCCTGCACACGGGCGGCCGCCCGCTGTTCGCCGGGGCGGCCAGGCGCCGCAGCGGTGCCCCGGTGGGCGCCATCGTCCCGCCGTCCGGGCTGCCCGAGCAGCCGGTGGTGGAGATCGAGGTGCCCGCCGCCATCGAAGAGGCGCAGCCCGACCCCGTACAGGCCGGATTCACGACGGCGGGCCCCCGACAGGAGAGTCAGTCGGATCAGGCGGTTCGGACGGTTCAGTCGTCGAACGCGTACGCCTCGACCTCGGCGATGTAGCGCGCCCTGCGCTCCTCTTCCTCGGCGCTGCCGTCCAGGAAGGAGGCCACGAACGAGTTGCGAGCCAGTTCCCGCAGCCGTTCGTGGTCCAGGTCGAGGGCCTCGCGCACCGCGGCGAAGTTGTCCCCGGCGTAGCCGCCGAAGTAGGCCGGGTCGTCGGAGTTGACCGTGCACAGCAGCCCGGCGTCCATCATCGCGACGAGCGGGTGGTCCACCAGGACGTCGATGGTGCGCAGCCGTACGTTCGACAGCGGGCACAGCGTCAGCGGGATCCGGTCGCGGACCAGGCGGGCCACCAGCTCGGGGTCCTCCATGGACCGCAGGCCGTGGTCGACGCGCTCGACCCCGAGGACGTCCAGGGCCTCCCACACGTACGACGGGTCGCCCTCCTCGCCCGCGTGCGCGACCTTGCGCAGGCCCAGCTCGCCCGCGGCCTCGTACACGTCACGGAACTTCGACGCCGGGTTGCCGACCTCGGCCGAGTCGAGCCCGACCCCGACGATCCGGTCGAGGTACGGCTTCGCGGCCGCCAGCGTCTCCATCGCCGACTCGGCGGACTGGTCGCGCAGGAAGCACATGATGAGCTTCGTGGAGACCCCGTGCCGCTCCTCGCCGCGCGCGAGGGCCCGCGAGAGGCCCTCCACGACGGTCCCCATCTCCACGCCGCGCGCCATGTGCGCCTGCGGGTCGAAGAAGATCTCCGCGTGCCGCACGCCCTGTCCCGCGGCGCGCGCCAGGTAGGCGTCGGCGAGCGCCTCGAAGTCGTCCTCGGTGATGAGGACGGCCATCAGCGCGTAGTACAGGTCGAGGAAGGACTGCAGGTCGGCGAAGAGATACGCCTGCCGCAGCTCCTCGGTGTCGGCGTACGGCAGGGTGATGCCGTTGCGCGCGGCGAGCTCGAAGGCCAGCTCGGGTTCGAGGGTGCCCTCGATGTGCAGGTGGAGCTCCGCCTTGGGGATGCGGGCGTGGGATGCGAGTGGTGCGTGGAACATCTGTGCATCGTACGGGCCGCCCGGCCCGCCGCACCTCGCTCACCTGGTCAGACGCGCTTGGGCACGGTGACGCGGTCCAGGTCGCGGGCGACCGTCAGCTCCCCGTCGAACCCGGCGGCCCGCGCCTGCCGGGCGAACTCCTCCGGGTCGGCGTAGCGCTGGCTGAAGTGGGTGAGCACGAGATGCCGTACGCCCGCGTCCCGGGCGACACGGGCCGCCTGCCCCGCGGTCAGGTGGCCGTGGTCGGAGGCGAGCCGTTCGTCCTCGTCGAGGAAGGTCGACTCGATGACGAGCAGGTCGCAGCCGGCCGCGAGCGCGGTGACTCCGTCGCACAGCCGGGTGTCCATCACGAACGCGACCCGCTGCCCGCGCCGCGTCTCGCTCACGTCGTCGAGCGTGACGCCGCGCAGCTCGCCCTGCTTCTGGAGCCGGCCCACGTCGGGCCCGGTCACCCCGTGCTCGGCGAGCCGCTCGGGCAGCATGCGCCGCGCGTCGGGTTCGACGAGGAGGTAGCCGTACGACTCGACGGGGTGCGACAGCCTGCGCGCCTCCAGCCGGTACGCGGGCGTCTCGGCCAGCACGCCGCCCTCGCCGCTCACCGGCTCCTCGGCGATCCGGACGGTCTCGCGGTACGCGGTCGCGTACCGGAGCCGGTCGAAGAACCGCTGCCCGGACGCCGGGTAGTGGGCGGTCACCGGATGCGGGACCCGGTCCAGGTTGATCCGCTGGATGACACCCGCGAGCCCGAGGCTGTGGTCGCCGTGGAAGTGGGTGACGCAGATCCGGTTCAGGTCGTGGGCGGCGACACCGGCCCGCAGCATCTGCCGCTGCGTGCCCTCACCAGGGTCGAAGAGGATGCCCTCGCCGTCCCAGCGCAGCAGGTAGCCGTTGTGGTTGCGGTGCCGGGTCGGGACCTGGCTCGCGGTGCCGAGGACGACGAATTCACGTACGGACATGAGGAGTTACCTGGATACCTGGTTGCCGGTGCTTATCCGGGCGGCCACTGCAGGCCGCGGCCGCCGAGGACGTGGGCGTGCGCGTGGAAGACGGTCTGGCCGGCGCCGCTGCCCGTGTTGAACACGAGCCGGTAGCTCCCCAGCTTCTCCTCCTCGGCGATCTCGCCGGCCTCGCGCAGCACGTCGGCGGCGACGGCCGGTTCGGCGGTGGCGAGGGAGGCGGCGTCGGGGTGGTGGACGCGCGGGATGACCAGGATGTGGGTGGGGGCCTGGGGGTTGATGTCGCGGAAGGCGACGGTGGTCTTGGTCTCGCGGACGATCGTGGCGGGGACGTCCCCTGCGACGATCTTGCAGAACAGGCAGTCCGCCTGGGGTTCGCCGGGCATGTTCTGGTCTCCTTTGCGGGGCGGTCGCGACTTGGCGGAATCGTATCGATCAGCCTCGACGGGGGTGGCATCGGCGTCGGCGGGGTGATCTTTCGTGGGCCACCGCGCCCCTGCGGCGGGCGAAGCTCGCTGTCAGGGGCGCGGGGAACTGCGCGAGAAGCCCCACCGGCCGTCAGCCGAGAGACAACCGCACCCGGCAGACGCTAAGGCAGCGTCGGCGCCACCTTCGCCGGGTTCTCCTCGAGCGCGGCCAGCGCGAGCCGCACCGCCTCATCGAGCTGCGGGTCACGCCCGGCGACAGCGTCCTGCGGCGCGGCCACGACCTCCACGTCCGGGTCCACCCCGTGGTTCTCGAGACCCCACTCGTACCCCTCCATCCAGGTCGCGTACTTCGGCTGCGTCACGAGCGTCCCGTCCACCAGCCGGTACCGGCTGTCGATCCCGATGACGCCGCCCCAGGTCCGCACCCCCACCACGGGACCTATCCCGAGCGCCTTGATCGCCGCGTTCACGATGTCGCCGTCGGACCCGGAGAACTCGTTGGCGACGGCGACGACGGGCCCCCGGGGCGCGTCCATCGGGTACGTGAAGGGGCGGCTGCCGCGCGGCACGTCCCAGCCCACGACCCGGCGCGCGAGCTTCTCCACGACGAGCTGCGAGGTGTGCCCGCCCCGGTTCTCCCGGACGTCGACGACGAGCCCGTCCCTGGCCACCTCCACGCTCAGGTCGCGGTGGATCTGCGCCCACCCGGGCGCCTGCATGTCCGGCACGTGCAGATAGCCGAGCCGCCCGCCCGACCGTTCCCGGACGTAGGCCCGGCGGTCCGCCACCCACGCGTGGTAGCGCAGCGGTTCCTCGTTCTCGACCGGGACGACGACCACGTGCCGCGGATCGCCGCCGCCGGCCGGGGACACCGTCAGCTCGACGGGCTTGTCGGCGGTGCCGACGAGCAGCGGGCCTGGCCCGGTGACCGGGTCGACGGGCCGCCCGCCGACCGCCACGATCGCGTCCCCCGCGCGCACGGCGACGCCCGGCGCGGTGAGCGGGGAGCGGGCGCGCGGGTCGGAGGTCTCCGAGGGCAGCACCCGGTCGATACGCCAACTGCCGTCCTCGTGGCGGGAGATGTCGGCGCCGAGCAGCCCCTGGCGGCGCGCGGCGGACCCGCCGCCGCCGCGCGGCATCACGTACGCGTGGGAGGTGCCGAGCTCGCCCTGCACCTCCCACAGCAGGTCGACGAGGTCGTCGTGGGTGGCGACCCGCTCCAGCACCGGCCGGTAGCGCTCCAGGACGCCGTCCCAGTCGACGCCGTTCATGTCCGCGCGCCAGAAGTTGTCGCGCATCAGGCGGCCGGTCTCCTCGTACATCTGCCGCCACTCGGCCGCCGGGTCGACGGTCTGGCTGATGCGCGCGAGGTCCACGGTGATGTTGGTGTCGCTGTCGTCGTCGTGCGCGGGCCGCCGGTCGCTGGGGACGACCTTCAGGACCTCGCCGGTCCACAGCAGGACGCGCTTGCCGTCGCCGGTGACCTCGAAGTGGTCGGCGTCCGCGCCGATCTCCTCGATGCGCTGCTGGGCGAGGTCGTAGCGTTCGAGCCGGGTCTTGGGTTCGGCGTCGCCGAGTCCGGCCCGGGAGTCGCCGAGGACGCCGCGCACGGGGTGCCGCAGCCACAGCACGCCGTCCTTGGCGGTGCGCAGCGTCGAGTAGCGGGCGGCCTCGACGGGGAACGGCACGACGCGGTCGACGAGCCCTTCGAGGTCGACGCGGGTGGCGGGCGCGCCCTCGCTGTCGGGGGTCTCGGACCCGGGGGTGTCCGGGGTGTCGAAGGGGCGGCCGTGCCGCTGCGGTCCGAACGGGGACGGGGTGGTCGCCGCCAGCGTGATCAGGTGCGGGCGCGAGCCACTCACGAAGGCGAGGTCGAAGGCGTGCTCGTCGTAGACGGGGTCGAAGGACCGCGCCGACAGGAACGCCAGATGCTTCCCGTCGAGCGTGAACGCGGGCGCGTAGTCCTTGAACCGCAGCGCGGTCGCCTCGGTGACGGCCAGGTCCGCGGTGTTGGCCAGCTTCAGCTGGCGCAGGTCGTGCGGTCCGGGGTGCGACCAGGCGAGCCACGCCGAGTCGGGCGAGAAGGCGAGCCCGGTGGCGTGCCCGTCCTCGCTGCGGTCCACCTCGCGTACGTCGCCGCTGTCCCGCTCGACGAGGAGTACGCGGCCGTCGTGCGCGGCGACGGCGACCCGGCCGCCGTCCGGGGCGACGGCCAGGCCGAGGACCCGGCCCAGCTGTCCGCCGCCGAGCCGGCGCGGGGTGGCCCCGGGCGCGGTGCCGGTGGACGGGGCGAACTCCAGGGCGTCGTCGCCCTCGGCGTCGGTCACCCACACCACGTGCTCCTCGCCGCCGACGCGGAACGTGTGCGGGAGTCTCGCCCGTACCCCTGGCCGCGCGGCCAGGGCGCGGGCCGGGCCCGCGCGGTGGGTGACCCAGTGCACGGCGCCGCGCACCGCGACGGCGCTGCCGCGTCCGGTGTGGTCGGGCGAGGCGGCACCGAACCAGTGGGCGGCGTCCACCGGGCGCGGCTGCAGGTCGGTGCGCTGCCCGCCGAGCCGGATGTCGAGGCGGCGCGGCGCGGCGTCCGCGGCGGACAGGTCCCCGACCAGCCACAGCTGACCGGCGCTCGCGTACACGACGCGGCTGCCGTCGGTGGCGGCGTGCCGGGCGTAGAAGCCGTCGACGGGGCTGTGCCGGCGCAGGTCCGTCCCGTCGGCCAGGGACGAGTAGAGCGCGCCGACGCCCTCGTGGTCGGAGAGGAACGCGACCCGGTCCCCCACCCACATCGGGTACTCGATGTTCCCGTCGAGGTCGGCGTGCAGCCGGACGAACTCACCGTCTCCGGCGCGGTCGATCCACAACTTGCCCGCGGTGCCGCCCCGGTACCGCTTCCACCAGGCGGCCTCCCGGCCCATCGGCGCGGACAGCAGCACCACGTGGGCGTCGGGGCCGAACGCGACCCCGCCCACCGGTCCGTACGGCAGCGTCTCGGCGGGCCCGCCGTCCAGCGGCAGCGCCCGCGCCCAGCTGCGGCGCAGCGAGGCCTGGCCGTGCGTGCTGGTGGCGAGGACCCGGCCGTCGGGCAGCCAGCCGCGCACGGACGTGGTCCAGCTCCCCCAGTGGGTGAGGCGCTCGGCCGGTCCGCCGTCGACCGGCGCGACATGCACCTCGGGGGCGCCGTCGCGGCGCGAGGTCCAGGCGACGGTGGCTCCGTCGGGGGATATCCGGGGATGGCTGACGGGCATGTTGTCGGCGCTGACCCGCCAGGCGCGGCCGCCGTCGAGGGGCGCGGCCCAGACGTCGTCCTCGGCGGTGAAGACCACCGACTCGCCGTGCAGGTGCGGGAACCGGAGATAGGCAGGAGCGGCAGGGTTCGTCACCCCGCCAGCCTAAATTTGCCGCCCGCCCCACGTCTGCGGTTTCACGATCACCGGCCGGACGGTCACTTGCCCTGGAAACAGGAACAACTCGGGTCGGGCGGCGGGGCGGTCGTCGTGGCAGTGGCAGTGGCAGTGGCGGTCACGGTGACCGTGGTCGTGGCGCCGGGCGCGGGTTCCTGATGCGACGGCTCCTCCTTGGGAGGCTCTTCCTTGGGAGGCTCCTCCTTAGGAGGTTCCTGCGTCGGCGACTCCTCCTTCGGCGGCTCGCTCGTCGCGGGCTCCCCGCTGTTGTCCTGTTCGGCACAGTTGCCGAGGACCCCGAGGTGGAACCACTCCTTGCCTCCGACGGTCGCCGTCAGGCTTCCGCGCACGCAGTGGCCGGACACGACCCCGTGCACGGTCCCCTTGAGGACGATGTCCTGCCCGTCCTGGGTCTTCCCCTGGCAGTTCACCTCGACCTCGCTCGGCGAACTGGAGGACCCCCCGTCGACGTACGTGCCGCTGCAACTGAGCCACGCCACGTCCACGTGCTGCCGCTCCAGCTCCTCCGTGCCCTGCTGGTCGGTCGTGGCCGCGGCCGTCGACGGGTTCAGATCCTCGTCGACCGGCTGACATGCGACAACACCCCCGATGACGGCCACGGCCGTCAGTCCGCCCGCGGCCAGACCGCGCCGCATCCGAACTCGCCCTCCGAAACGCCTCAATGCCCCCATGCGCGGCAGGGTCCCATCGCGCGGGCCCGCGGGACAGTCCCCTTTTCGGCAGAATTCGCCGAGTTCTCGCGCCGCACGGGCCGCGGAGCCGCGGCCGCAGCCCGGTTCAGCCCCAGCGCCCCGTACGCCCCAGCAACAAGGCCACCGCCGCCGTCCCCGCGGTGGACGTCCGCAGCACACTCCGCCCGAGCCGGCACGCCCGCGCCCCGGCCTCCCCGAACACCGCCAACTCCTCGGGGGACACGCCCCCTTCGGGCCCGACGACCAGCACGATCTCCCCGTCCGCCGGAAGCTCCACGGACGCCAGCGCGGCGCTCTCGTGGTCCCGGTCCTCGTGCAGCACCGCGGCGAAGTCGGCCCGGGCGAGCAGCGCGGCGACCTCCTTCGTCGACGCGGCCTCACCGACCTCGGGGAACCGCACCCGGCGCGACTGCTTCCCCGCCTCGCGCGCGGTGGCCCGCCACTTGCCCAGCGCCTTGAGCCCGCGCTCGCCCCGCCACTGCGTGATGCAGCGCGACGCCGCCCACGGCACGATCGCGTCGACCCCGGTCTCGGTCATCGTCTCGACGGCGAGCTCACCCCGGTCGCCCTTGGGCAGTGCCTGGACGACGGTGATCCGCGGCCGCGCCTCGTCCTCGAAGCGCACCGGTCCGGCCTCGACGACGAGCCGGTCCTTGCCCTCGCTGCCCGCGACGACGCCCTCGCACCACGAGCCGAGCCCGTCGGTCAGCACCACGGCCTCCCCGGCCCGCAGCCGCTTCACGGAGACGGCATGCCGCCCCTCGGGCCCTTCCAGTACGCACGTGCGGTCGCCGGGGACGGCCCCTTCGACGACGAACACCGGCGCGGTCACGCGGCCCCCTGCCCCAACGAGCCCCGGGTGGCGTCGAGTTCGGCGGCCAGCACCTCGACGAGCTGCCCGGCGGGCAGCTCCCGGGCGAGCCGGTGCCCCTGCCCCGCCCACAGCGCCATGGCCTGCGGGTCCCCGGCCTTGGCGGCGGCCTTGCGGATCGGCGACGTCATGTGGTGCACCTCCGGGTACGCGGCGGGCGCGTACGGCCCGTGCTCGCGCAGGAAGCGGTTGACGAGGCCGCGCGCGGGCCGCCCGGAGAAAGCCCGGGTCAGTTCGGTGCGGGTGAACAGCGGGTCGGTCATGGCCTGCTTGTGCAGGGCGGGCGCCCCGGACTCGGGCGTCACGAGGAACGCCGTACCCAGCTGGGCGAGGTCCGCCCCGGCGGCGAGCACCGCGGCGATCTGCGCGCCCCGCATGATCCCGCCGGCCGCGACGACCGGCAGCCGCACGGCCTCCCGGACCTGGGCGATCAGCGCGAGCAGCCCGACGCCGCTGCCGTCGGCCTCGGGGTTGTCGCGGTGGGTGCCCTGATGCCCGCCGGCCTCGATGCCCTGGACGCAGACGGCGTCGGCCCCGACGGCCTCCGCGGCCCGCGCCTCCGCGACGGTCGTGACGGTGACGGCGGTGAGGGTGCCGACCCGGCGCAGGGCCTCGATCGCCTCGCGGCTCGGGCAGCCGAAGGTGAAGGACACCAGCGGCACCGGGTCGTCGACGAGGATGGCGAGCTTGGCGTCGAAGCCGTCGTCGCGTCCGCTGTCGGGGTCGCCGAGCGGCGTCCGGTACCAGGCGGCCTCGCCGGCGAGCTGCTCGCGGTAGACGTCGACGGCGGCCGCGTCCGCGTACTCGGGCTGCGGCATGAAGAGATTGACACCGAACGGCTGTCCGGTGAGTGCCCGCACCTGCTGGATCTCCTGGTACATGCCGTCGGCGGTCTTGTACCCGGCGGCGAGGAATCCGAGCCCGCCCGCCTCGGACACGGCGGCCACCAACTCCGGACGGGACGCGCCGCCCGCCATGGGGGCCTGCACGATCGGACAGCGGCAGAGATCGGTCAGTGCGGAGGACATGACGGCATCGTGCCACGTCCTGTTCAACTGGCCGAATCGAACGTTCCGCACCCCGAAGGGGCGCGGGGAACGGCGCGAGCAACCACAACGAACCAGCACCCGGCAACGACGAGGACGAGCCACCCCCCGAACCGCGAAAAGGGGCCCGGGGATTATCCCCAGGCCCCTCGAAACGCCAGGTCAGCGCCCGTTGAACGCATCCTTCAGCCGCGAGAAGAGCCCCTGCTGACCGGGCTGAAACTGACCCGTGGGCCGCTCCTCCCCGCGCAACGCGGCCAGCTCCCGCAGCAACCGCTCCTGCTCGGGGTCGAGCTTCTGCGGCGTCATGACCTCGACGTGCACGATGAGGTCACCGCGACCGCCGCCCCGCAGATGCGTGACACCGCGCCCGTGCAGCGGGACCGACTGACCGGACTGCGTGCCCGGCCGGATGTCGATCTCCTCGAGGCCGTCGAGCGTCTCCAGCGGCACCTTCGTACCGAGGGCCGCCGCGGTCATGGGGATCGTCACCGTGCAGTGCAGGTCGTCGCCGCGCCGCTGGAACGTCGGGTGCGGCAGCTCGTGGATCTCCACGTACAGGTCACCGGCGGGGCCGCCGCCGGGGCCGACCTCGCCCTCGCCCGCGAGCTGGATCCGCGTGCCGTTGTCCACACCGGCCGGGATCTTGACGGTCAGCGTGCGCCGCGACCGGATGCGGCCGTCGCCGGCGCACTCGGGGCACGGCGTCGGCACGACCGTGCCGAAGCCCTGGCACTGCGGGCACGGGCGCGAGGTCATGACCTGGCCGAGGAACGACCGGGTGACCTGCGAGACCTCGCCGCGGCCGCGGCACATGTCGCAGGTCTGGGCCGACGTCCCCGGAGCGGCACCCTCGCCGCTGCAGGTCGTACAGACGACGGCCGTGTCGACCTGTATGTCCTTCGTGGTGCCGAAGGCCGCCTCGTCGAGCTCGACCTCCAGGCGGATCATGGCGTCCTGGCCGCGGCGCGTACGGGACCGGGGTCCACGCTGCGACGCCGTACCGAAGAACGCGTCCATGATGTCCGAGAAGTTCCCGAACCCGCCGGCGCCGAAGCCACCGGCCCCGCCTCCGCCGGCCTGCGACAGGGGGTCGCCCCCGAGGTCGTAGACCTGCTTCTTCTGCGGGTCGGAGAGCACCTCGTAGGCGGCGTTGATCTCCTTGAACCGCTCCTGGGTCTTCGGATCCGGATTCACGTCCGGGTGCAGCTCGCGGGCGAGCCTCCGAAAAGCCTTCTTGATCTCGTCCTGGGAAGCGTCGCGGCGCACGCCGAGTACGGCGTAGTAGTCCGTGGCCACTTACGACTCCGCCAGGATCTGTCCGACGTAACGTGCCACTGCGCGTACTGCTCCCATCGTTCCCGGGTAATCCATGCGGGTCGGTCCGACCACGCCGAGCTTGGCGACTGCCTCGCCGCCCGAACCGTAGCCGACCGACACCACGGACGTGGAGTTGAGTCCCTCATGGGCGTTCTCGTGACCGATCCGTACGGCCATGCCCGAATCCCCCACCTCCCCAAGCAACTTGAGGAGCACAACCTGCTCCTCAAGGGCTTCGAGGACGGGGCGGATCGTGAGGGGAAAGTCATGTCCGAAGCGGGTGAGATTGGCGGTGCCGCCGATCATCAGCCGCTCCTCGGACTCTTCGACGAGCGTCTCCAGCAGAGTGGAGAGCACCGTCGTGACCGTGCCGCGGTCCTCCGACTCGAAGGCCTCCGGCAGGTCCTGCACCAGCTGCGGTACGTCGGCGAAACGGCGGCCCGCGACACGGCTGTTGAGCCGGGCCCGCAGATCCGCGAGTGACGTTTCGCCGAACGGCGCCGGGCAGTCGATCATCCGCTGCTCCACGCGCCCGGTGTCCGTGATCAGCACGAGCATCAGACGGGCGGGCGCCAGCGAGAGCAGCTCTACGTGGCGCACGGTGGACCTGGTCAGGGACGGGTACTGGACGATCGCCACCTGCCGCGTCAGCTGCGCGAGCAGCCGCACGGTCCGGCCGACGACGTCGTCCAGGTCGACGGCGCCCTCCAGGAAATTCTGGACGGCGCGCCGCTCCGGCGCGGTCATCGGCTTCACGCTCGTGAGCTTGTCGACGAAGAGGCGGTACCCCTTGTCGGTGGGGATGCGCCCGGCACTGGTGTGCGGCTGGGCGATGAACCCCTCGTCCTCCAGGGCGGCCATGTCGTTGCGCACGGTCGCCGGGGAGACGCCGAGCCGGTGCCGCTCGGTCAGCGCCTTGGAGCCGACCGGCTCCTCGGTGCCGACATAGTCCTGGACGATGGCGCGCAGCACTTCGAGCCTGCGTTCACTGAGCATGGGCGCACACCTCCAACCACGGCCTGAGCGATCTTTCCCGTTTGGCACTCGCTACGGGTGAGTGCCAATAGTCCCCGGCTCAGTGTACGGCCGACGGGTACGGGCCCGGCAAGGCCGCTAGCGTCGGGCCATGGAACGTATCGACTGGAACTCCACCGGGTGGGAGGAACTCGCACCGTACGCGGGGCGGGTCAGGCTGCCCGGCTGGGACTGCACGACCGGGCTCGTCGTCGGCGACGGCGCGGCCCTGCTGATCGACACGGGATCCTCACTGCGTGAAGGGTCCCGGCTGCGCGCGGACACCCGCAAGCTGCTCGGGGCACACGCACGGGTGACACATGTCGCACTGACCCACCCGCATTTCGACCACGTGCTCGGTACGGCCGCCTTCTCCGGCGTCGGGGTGTACGGGGCGGTGGGCCTGGACACCGTCCTCGCGCACGGCGCCGACGAACTCTGCGCGGACGCCGTGCGCAACGGGCTGCCCGCGCGGGAGGCGGCCTCGGCGACCGAGATCCTGGTCGCCCCGCGCCACCAGGTGAGCGGCGAGCTGACGCTCGACCTCGGCGGCGGGCGGCAGGTGCTGCTGGCGAACATCGGCCCGGCCCACAGCGGCCACGACCTCGTGGTCCTCGTCCCCGGCCCCCGGGAGATCGTCTTCTGCGGCGATCTGGTGGAGGAGTCGGGCGAACCGCAGGCGGGACCGGACGCGGCCCCGCACCACTGGCCCGCCGCGCTCGACCGCCTCCTGGAGCTGGGCGGGGAGGACGCGCTGTACGTTCCCGGGCACGGTTCGGCGGTCAATGCGGCATTCGTCCGCGAGCAGCGCGCCACACTGGCGGCCCGTTTCGGCGTGTCGTAGCCGCGACCTGCGCACTTCTCCTATCGTCGGCAAAATGCGCCAGTACTCACCGGACCTGACTCCCCCCTGGAAGCGGAACAAGCAGGCTCCCGAGGTGCCCGCGGAGCCCGACCTCGTCGTCGAGGAGGTCACGACCGGTTTCTGCGGAGCGGTCGTCCGGATCGAGAAGACGGCCCAGGGCCCGACGGTGACCCTGGAGGACCGCTTCGGCAAGCACCGGGTGTTCCCGATGGAGCCGCGCGGCTTCATGGTCGACGGCAAGGTCGTCACGCTCGTACGTCCCTCGGGACCGGCCCTCGCGCGCCCCACCCGCACCGCGTCGGGCTCGGTGGCGGTCCCCGGGGCGCGGGCGAGGGTCGCGCGGGCCGGGCGGATCTACGTCGAGGGCAAGCACGACGCCGAGCTGATCGAGCGGGTCTGGGGCGACGACCTGCGCATCGAGGGCGTCGCGGTGGAGTTCCTGGAGGGCGTGGACGACCTCCCCGCGATCGTCGCCGACTTCGCGCCGGGCCCCGACGCCCGCCTCGGCGTCCTCGTGGACCACCTGGTCCCGGGCACCAAGGAGTGGAAGATCGCCCGGTCGGTGACGAGCGAGCACGCGCTGGTGGTCGGCCACCCGTACATCGACATCTGGGAAGCGGTGAAGCCGTCGTCGGTGGGGATCACGGCCTGGCCGCGGATCCCGCACGGCCAGGACTGGAAGACGGGCGTGTGCCGCTCCCTGGGCTGGCGCGTGGCGAACACGGGCGAGGCCTGGCAGCACATCCTGTCCCGGGTCACGTCCTACAAGGACCTGGAGCCGGAGCTGCTGGGCCGCGTCGAGGAACTGATCGATTTCGTCACGGAGTGAGGAGCGCCCCGTCAGGGGCGCGGGGAACTGCGCGACCAGCCACGACGAAGCCGGCACCCACCCACGACCGCTCCACCAACGGCGCGAAGCAATCAGTCGACCAGGTCCCGAACCACGGCATCGGCCAACAACCGCCCCCGCAACGTCAACACAGCCCGCCCCTCCGCGAACGGCCCGGCCTCCAACAGCCCGTCCCCCAGAGCCTTCCGAGCCGCGGCAAGACCCGCCTCCCGCAGCAACTCCAAAGGACACCCCTCCCGAAGCCGCAGCTCCAGCAGAATCCGCTCGACCCGCCGGTCCTCGTCGGCCAGCACCTCACGCCCGGCCCCCGGCGACGTACCGCCCGCGAGCGCCGCGGCATACGCGCCGGGATGCTTGACGTTCCACCACCGCACCCCGCCCACGTGCGAGTGGGCGCCGGGCCCGGCGCCCCACCAGTCGGCGCCGCGCCAGTACAGCTCGTTGTGCAGGCACCGCCCGGCCTCGGACGTGGCCCAGTTCGACACCTCGTACCAGTCGAACCCGGCCCCCGACAGCACCTCGTCCGCGATCAGATACCGGTCGGCGTGCACGTCGTCGTCGGTCATCGGCACCTCGCCGCGCCGGATCCGCCGGGCGAGCTGCGTGCCCTCCTCGACGATCAGCGCGTAGGCCGAGACGTGGTCGGGCCCCGCCCCGATGACCGCGTCCAGCGAGGCCCTCCAGTCGTCGTCGGTCTCCCCCGGCGTGCCGTAGATCAGATCCAGGTTCACGTGCTCGAACCCGGCGGCCCGCGCCTCCGCGACACACTCCTCGGGGCGCCCGGGGGTGTGCGTACGGTCGAGGATCTTCAGCACGTGCTGCCGCGCGCTCTGCATCCCGAAGGAGATCCGGTTGAAGCCGCCCTCCCGCAGCTCCGCCAGATACGCCGGGTCCACCGACTCCGGATTCGCCTCGGTGGTCACCTCCGCGTCGTCCGCGAGCCCGAACTCGTCACGGACCGCCTGCAGCATCCGTACGAGATCGGTGGCGGCGAGCAGCGTCGGCGTACCGCCCCCGACGAACACGGTCCGCACCGGCCGCGGGTCGTCGCCGAGGACCTTCCGGGCGAGCCGCACCTCGTCCACGAGCGTGTCGGCGTAGTTGTCGCGGGAGGCGAGGACGCCGCCCGTGCCGCGCAGCTCGGTCGCCGTGTACGTGTTGAAGTCGCAGTACCCGCAGCGCGTGGCGCAGTACGGGACGTGCAGGTAGAAGCCGAGCGGGCGCGAGGCGGCGCCGGCCAGCGCGGAGGCGGGCAGGGAACCGTCGACGGGGACGGGTTCGCCGTCGGGGAGTGCGGAAGGCATGCCTCTATTGTCCTGCACCGCCCGGCGCGGATCGTCGAGAGCCCCGTAAGGGGCACTACTGGGCCTGCAGCACCAGCAGCGCCAGATCGTCGTCCGGCGGGCTGTCCGCGAAGGCGTGCACGAGCCGCCGGATCCGATCGGCGAGCAACGGCGCCGTCAGCCCCGCGCACCCGGCGAGCGTCCGCGCGAGCCCGTCCCCGTCGTCGAACTGGAGGGCCCCGCGGCGCCGCTCGGTGACCCCGTCGGTGACGCACAACAGCGTGTCCCCGGTGTGCAGTTCAAACGTTTCGCTCGTGTAGTCGGGGTCGTCGACGACCCCCAGCAGCACCTGCGGCGCGGCCGCCGCGACGACCTCGCCGCCGGGTCGCATCAGCAGCGGCAGCGGGTGCCCGGCGGAGGCGAGCGTGCAGCACACCCCGTTCTCGGTGGGCGTCAGCTCTCCGTAGAGCAGGGACAGGAAGCGGGCGGTGGAACCTTCCGGCGGGACCCCCTGCCCGCCCATCGCGGCGAGCGCGCGGGCGGCCGCGTCGGCGGCCTCGGTGGCGTCGTCGAGCAGCAGCCGGTTGAGCCGGTCCAGGACCTGCTCGACCGGGTATCCCTCGCGGGCGAGCAGCCGCAGCCAGGGCCGGGCGAGCCCGATCACTACGGCCGCCTCGGGCCCCTTTCCCTGGACGTCGCCGAGGGCGAAGCACCAGCGCCCGTCCCCGACGGGGAACACGTCGTAGAAGTCGCCGCCGGGGCCGCCCTGCTCCTTCGGCTCGTAGACGAGGGCGCTGGTCATGCCGGGGATCTCGGCGATGGACGTGGGCAGCAGGCCGCGCTGCAGGATCCGGCTGATGGTGGCCTGCCGGGTGTAGCGGCGGGCCGCGCTGACGGCGAGCGCGACCCGGCGGCTGAAGTCCTCGACGAGGCCGGTGACCTCGTCGGGGAAGCGCTGAAGGCCGGCCCGGCCGATGAGCAGGATGCCGAGGGTGCGGCCGCCCGCGGAGAGGCGGTAGGCGAGCGAGGCGCCCGCGCTGTCCGGGGCGCCCTCGAACGGCCAGGGCACGGGCACCGCCGCGGTGCGCACGGCTTCGGGCAGCTGCGGCGGCTCCTTCTCCAGGATCCGGCGGAGGTCCTCGGTGCGGTTCTCGTGGGTGTGCCAGACGCGGGCGAGGCGGGGCACGTGCAGCGGGTCGGCGCCGCGCGGATCGTGGTCGGAGATGCCCGGCAGGCCGCGGCCCTCCTCGTCGTAGAGCCAGATCGCGCACCAGTCGGCGAGCCTGGGCACGAGGAGCTGTCCGACGAGCGCGGCCACCATGTCCTCGTCGAGCTGTCCCGCGAGCAAGTCGGACGCCTCCGCCAGGAAAGTGAGCGCGCCGCGGTTGATCCAGTCCCGGTCCTCGGGGGCGCGCCGGGGTACGGGCGAGAGGATGTCGGCGGCGCGCAGGCCGCGCTGCAGAGCGCGCGTCGCGGCGTCCGCGCCGGTCTGTACGGGGGTGTCGGGCACGGCGGGTGCGGCGCCGTCGACGATCAGCCGCGCCCACACGGTCTTGGTGCCCGACCGGTACGTGATCCCCCACGACTCGGCGAGGGAGGCGACGAGCGTGAGGCCGCGGCCGTACTCGGGGGTCTCGGGCGAGCGCAGGGCGCGGTCGTTGCGCACGGCGCGCGCCGGGTGGTGGTCGGTGACCTCGATGACGAGTCCGGCCGGGGTCCCGTCGGGCGCGACCGGTTCCATCCGGCACAGCAGGTCGACGCTGGTCCCGGCGTGCACGACGGCATTGGTGACGAGTTCGCTGAGGACGACGACGGAGTCGTCGGCGAGCCGGTCGGACAGGGCGGGGGCCACGGGCAGGGCGAGTTCGGTCCAGTCCGCGAAAGCGGCCCGCACGAAGCGGCGGGCGGCCGCGGGGGCGAGCGGGTTGCCGGGCAGCGACGTGCGCACCACGACCGGTCCCGCGGGCGACGAGTCGGACAGGTCGGAGCCACTAAAGGTGGTTTCCCGCTGAAGAGGAATGGGCCCCACGGTTCAGCTCCTGAGCAGTTCGGGCATTTACGCATCAGGCGACAGGAACAGAGTGACAGACTGACCATGCCCATAAGCGCCGAGTCACTGAAGTGGGCCGCCATGAGTGAAAACAGTGCTACGCGTGTGCATCCGAGCGGAGGACAGGGCGGCGCCACGATCCGCCCTGTCGATCTGCGCCCTCTGCTGGCCGCCATCACGGCCGCCCGCGACGGAAACTTCACACACGTCCCGGAGGACACCGGAGACGGACTGGTCGGTGAGCTCTGCGCGGTCTTCAACCAACTCGTCGACCGCAGCTCCCACTTCAGCACCGAACTGACGCGGGTGCGCCGGGAGATCGTCCGGCACGGCCGGCTCGACGAGCGGATGGAGGCGAGCCCCGGGCACGGCGCCTGGGCCACCCGCATCCATGACGTCAACACCGTCATCGACGCGCTGGTCGCCCCGGCGGCCAACGCCACGCGGGTCCTCGACGCGGTCGCGGGCGGCGATCTGACGCAGCGGGTCGACCTGCACGACGGCACCCGCCAGCTCCGCGGCGACCTGCGCAGCCTCGGCCGTGCCGTGAACAAGATGGTGGACCAGCTCTCGCTGTTCACCGGTGAGGTGACCCGGGTCGCCCGCGAGGTCGGCACCGAGGGGCGGCTGGGCGGCCGCGCCAAGGCCCAGGGCCTGTCGGGCAGTTGGCGGGACGTGACGGAGGCCGTCAACACGATGGCGTCGCGGCTGACCGCGCAGGTGCGGGACATCGCGCTCGTGACGACGGCGGTGGCCCGCGGCGACCTGACGCGTACGGTCACCATCGAGGCGACCGGTGAGCTGCTCGAACTGAAGCTGACCGTGAACACGATGGTGGACCAGCTCTCCGCCTTCGCCGACGAAGTGACGCGTGTGGCCCGCGAGGTCGGCACGGAAGGCCAACTCGGCGGCCGCGCACAGGTCCGCGGCGTCTCGGGGGTCTGGAAGGACCTCACCGACAACGTCAACTTCATGGCGTCGAACCTGACCTCCCAGGTCCGCAACATCGCTCAGGTCACCACGGCCGTGGCCAACGGCGACCTGAGCCAGAAGATCACCGTCGACGCGCAGGGCGAGATCCTCGAACTCAAGTCGACGATCAACACGATGGTCGACCAGCTCTCCGCCTTCGCCGACGAGGTCACCCGCGTCGCCCGCGAGGTCGGCACCGAGGGCCAACTCGGCGGCCGCGCACAGGTCCGCGGCGTCTCAGGCGTCTGGAAGGACCTCACCGACAACGTCAACTTCATGGCGGACAACCTGACGTCGCAGGTCCGCAACATCGCGCTCGTCTCGACCGCCGTGGCGCAGGGCGACCTCGGCAAGAAGATCACCGTCGAGGCGAAGGGCGAGATCCTCGAACTCAAGTCGACGATCAACACGATGGTCGACCAGCTCTCCGCCTTCGCCGACGAGGTCACGCGTGTGGCCCGCGAGGTCGGCACCGAGGGAAACCTCGGCGGCCAGGCCCAGGTGCGCGGCGTCGCCGGCGTCTGGAACGACCTCACCGAGAACGTGAACTTCATGGCGTCGAACCTGACGTCGCAGGTCCGCAACATCGCGCAGGTCACCACCGCCGTGGCCCAGGGCGACCTCTCCAAGAAGATCTCCGTCGACGCACGCGGCGAGATCCTCGAACTGAAGGACACCGTCAACACGATGGTGGAGCAGCTCCGCGGCTTCGCCGACGAGGTCACGCGCGTGGCCCGCGAGGTCGGTACCGACGGCCGCCTCGGCGGCCGTGCAACCGTGCACGGCGTGTCGGGCGTCTGGAAGGACCTGACCGACAACGTCAACTACATGGCGGACAACCTGACCTCCCAAGTACGCAACATCGCGCAGGTCGCCACGGCGGTGGCCCAGGGCGACCTGTCCAAGAAGATCGACGTCGACGCGCGCGGCGAGATCCTCGAACTCAAGACGACCATCAACACGATGGTCGACACCCTCTCCTCCTTCTCCTCCGAGGTCACCCGCGTGGCCCGCGAGGTGGGCTCCGAGGGCCAACTCGGCGGCCAGGCGCGGGTCGAGGGCGTGTACGGCACCTGGAAGCGCCTGACGACGAACGTGAACGAGCTGGCGTCGAACCTGACCACCCAGGTCCGCGCCATCGCCGAGGTCGCCTCCGCGGTGACCTCCGGCGACATGTCCCGCTCCATCACGGTGGAGACGCAGGGCGAGGTCGCGGAGCTGAAGGACAACATCAACCTGATGGTGGCCAACCTCCGCGAGACGACCCGCGCGAAGGACTGGCTGGAGTCGAACCTGGCGCGCCTGGCGGCGCTGATGCAGGGCCACCGCGACCTGATGGAGGTCGCGGACCTGATCCTGCGCGAGCTGACCCCGCTGGTGAACGCGCAGTACGGCGCCTTCTTCCTCGCCGAGCCCGACGAGGACGACACCCCGATCCGCTCGGCGATCCCCACCAAGGGCCTCGCCTACATCGCGGGCTACGGCTCGGCGGCGGCGCTGGTCGTCGACACGGGCGGGATGCCGGTCCACGGCCTCGTACGGCAGGCGGCGCTGGAGAAGAAGCGCATCCTCGTCGAGGAGGCCCCGCCGGACTACATCAAGATCAACAGCGGTCTCGGGGAGGCGGCGCCCGCCTCGGTCGTCATCATCCCGATCCTCTTCGAGGACAAGCTCCTCGGCGTCATCGAGCTGGCCTCGTTCTCCCGCTTCTCCGACGTCCACCTGGCCTTCTTCGACCAGTTCGTGAACACCATCGGCGTCGCGATCAACACCATCATCGCCAACTCCCGCACCGAGTCCCTGCTCGGCGAGTCCCAGCGCCTGGCCACGCAGCTCCAGGAGCGCTCCGACGAACTCCAGCGTCAGCAGGGCGAGTTGCAGCGCTCGAACGCGGAGCTGGAGGAGAAGGCCGCCCTGCTGGCGACCTCCTCGCAGTACAAGTCCGAGTTCCTCGCGAACATGTCGCACGAGCTCCGTACGCCGCTGAACTCGCTGCTCATCCTGGCCCGGCTGCTCTCCGACAACCCGGACGGCCATCTCAACGACCAGGAAGTCCAGTTCGCGACGACGATCCACCGCTCGGGCTCGGACCTGCTCCAGCTCATCAACGACATCCTCGACCTGTCGAAGATCGAGGCCGGCCGGATGGACGTACGGCCCAAGAAGCTCCCGCTCATCAAGCTCCTCGACTACGTCCACGCCACGTTCCGCCCGATCACCCTCGACCGGGGCCTCGCCTTCGAGGTGACGGTCGGCGAGGACGTGCCGCGCGAGATGTTCTCCGACGAGCAGCGCCTCCAGCAGATCCTGCGCAACCTCCTGTCGAACGCGATCAAGTTCACCGCGAACGGCAAGGTCGAACTGCGGGTCACCCGGGTCAAGGACCCCGACCACCAGTTCGTGCGGGAGAGCGACGACCTGATCGCCTTCTCCGTCTCGGACACCGGCATCGGCATCGCCCGCGACAAACTCCCGGTCATCTTCGAGGCGTTCCAGCAGGCCGACGGCACCACCAACCGCAAGTACGGCGGCACCGGCCTCGGCCTGTCCATCAGCCGGGAGATCTCCGGGCTGCTCGGCGGCCGCATCATCGCCGAGAGCGAGCCCGGCGCGGGATCCACCTTCACCCTGTACGTGCCCGTGCTCCACCCGAGCCACGAGCCGGTTCCGGAGCCGCCGCCCCACCCCTCGTCCGGCGTGCGCCCGCCGCTGCTCGTACCGGCACAGCAGACGATGATCCCGGACACGTACCCGATTCACGACCAGGAGGACAACTGGCCGGCTCCGACCAAACTGGAGCAGTGGAGGTCCGGTCGCGCGGGGCAGATGCTGTCCGGTCGTCGCGTCCTGATCGTCGACGACGACATCCGCAACGTCTTCGCCCTCACCCACGTCCTCGGCCGGGTCGGCATGCCGGTGCTGTACGCGGAGAACGGGCGGGAGGGCATCGAGACCCTGGAGCTCAACCCCGACGTCGAGCTCGTCCTGATGGACATCATGATGCCGGAGATGGACGGCTACGAGACCATCTCGGTCATCCGCGCCACCCCGCAGTGGGCGGGGCTGCCCATCGTGGCGCTCACCGCGAAGGCGATGCCCGGCGACCGCGAGAAGTCGATCGCCCAGGGCGCCAACGACTACGTACCGAAACCGGTGGACGTCGATCAGCTGCTGACCGTCGTCTGTGACGTGCTCGCTCCGGAGGACGCGGCGCCGCACGCGCCCGACTCCGCCGACGCCGACCCGGGGGAACCCGCCGCCCCGGGGACACGGGACACCGAGGGAGAGTCCGTGGCCCCGCCGACGACCGAGTGAGGCACCGTCACCATGATCACTGCAGAAGCCACGTCAGCGGAGCGGGCCAGCATCCTCCTGGTCGACGACATGGAGGACAACCTGGTCGCGCTGGAAGCCGTCCTGGGCTCGCTCAACGAACCGTTGGTGCGGGCCCGTTCGGGCGAGGAGGCCATGAAGGCCCTGCTGCGCCGCCGGTTCGCCGTCGTCCTCCTGGACATCCGGATGCCCGGCATGGACGGCTTCGAGACGGCGACGAACATCAAGCGCCTGGACCAGACGAAGGACGTCCCGATCATCTTCCTCACGGGGACGGACGCGGACGCCGGCTACGCCTTCCGCGGCTACGCCACGGGCGCCGCCGACTACCTGACCAAGCCCTTCGACCCGTGGGTGCTGCGCGCCAAGGTCACCGTCTTCCTCGATCTGCACCGCAAGAACCAGCAGTTGGAGCGGCTGCTGGCCCGTGAGCAGGAGCAGTTCGACGAGCTGGCGGCCAGCATGTCGTCGATCGAGCACCAGCTCGCGGAACACCCGAACCCGGACGTCAGCAGACTGCGTGTCGACATCACCCAGATGGAGGAAACGTTGCGCTCGATGAGGCGCCCCTAGGAGCGAGGGGCCGCCTCGTCGTCGCGCGTCCCGCTAGCCCTCCCGGGACCCGGCGTACATCTCGTCGAGCAGGCCCTTGTAGGTCCGCTCCACGACCGGGCGCTTCAGCTTCAGGCTGGGCGTCAGCTCCCCGTGCTCGATGTCGAGATCACGGGGAAGGAGCTTGAACTTCTTGATGGTCTGCCAGCGCTGCAGCCCCTGGTTCAGCTCCTGCACGTAGCCGTCGACGAGCTGCACGGTGGCGGGCGCCGCCACGACCTCGGCGTACGACTTCCCGCCGAGCCCGTTCTCCTTGGCCCACTCCAGGATCGACGGCTCGTCGAGCGCGATCAGCGCGGTGCAGAAGTTCCGGTCGGCGCCGTGCACCAGGATGTTGGAGACGTACGGGCACACGGCCTTGAACTGGCCCTCGACCTCGGCCGGCGCGATGTACTTGCCGCCGGACGTCTTGATGAGGTCCTTCTTGCGGTCGGTGATCTTCAGGTAGCCGTCCACGGACAGCTCACCGATGTCGCCGGTGTGGAACCACCCGTCGGACTCCAGGACCTCGGCGGTCTTGTCGGGCAGCTTGTGGTAGCCCTCCATGATGCCGGGGCCGCGCAGCAGGATCTCGCCGTCGTCCGCGATCCGTACCTCGGTGCCGGGCATCGGCTTGCCGACGGTGCCGGTGCGGTACGCCTCACCGGGGTTGACGAAGGACGCGGCCGACGACTCGGTCAGGCCGTAGCCCTCCAGGATGTGGACTCCGGCGCCGGCGAAGAAGTAGCCGATCTCCGGCGCGAGCGCGGCCGAGCCGGACACGCAGGCCCGCAGCCGCCCGCCGAAGGCCTCCCGCAGCTTGCTGTAGACGAGGGCGTCGGCGACCTTGTGCTTGGAGGCGAGCGCGAACGGCACCGAGCTGACGCCGGTCCTGCGGAAGTTGTCCTGGCTGACCTTCGCGTACTCGCGGGCCACCCCGGCCGCCCACTGGAAGATCTTGTACTTGGCGGCGCCGCCGGCCCGCGCCTTGGCCGCGACCCCGTTGTAGACCTTCTCGAAGATGCGCGGCACGGCGGCCATGTACGTCGGCTGCACCACGGGCAGGTTCTCGATGATCTTGTCGACGCGCCCGTCGACCGCCGTCACGTGCCCGACCTCGATCTGACCGCTGGTGAGCACCTTGCCGAAGACGTGCGCGAGCGGCAGCCACAGGTACTGCACGTCGTCCGGGCCCACGAGCCCGGTCGCGGTCATCGCCTTCGCCATGTACGACCAGTTGTCGTGCGGGAGGCGCACGCCCTTGGGCCGGCCGGTGGTTCCCGAGGTGTAGATGAGGGTGGCGAGCTGCTCCTTCTTGAGCGCGCCGACCCGCTCCTTGACCACCTCCGGGTTCTTCTCCAGGTAGGCGGCGCCGCGCGCCTCCAGGTCCTCGAGGGTGAGCAGCCAGCCGTCGGGGTCGGCGGCGTCCGGCTCGACGCCGGTCGCGTCGATGACGACGACGTGCCGCAGCTCGGGCAGCTCGGCCCGCTGCTCGCGCGCCTTGGCGAGCTGCGCGGCGTCCTCGGCGACGAGCACCTTGGACTCCGAGTCGGAGAGGATGAACGCCGACTCCTCGGCGTTGGTCTGCGGGTAGACCGTGGTCGTCGCCGCGCCCGCGCACATGATGCCGAGGTCGACGAGGATCCACTCGACCCGCGTCGAGGAGGCGAGCGCCACCCGCTCCTCGGCCTGCACGCCCAGTTCGACCAGGCCGGCCGCGACGGCGTAGACCCGCTGCGCGGCCTGCGCCCAGCTCAAGGACTTCCACTCGTCCGGGCCCGCACCGCCGGCCGCGGGCACCGGGTAACGGTAGGCCTCGGCATCAGGTGTGGCCGCCACGCGCTCCAGGAAGAGAGACGCCACGGAGGGCGGCCGGTTCTCGATCAGGGTCTGTGTGTCGCTCACGACGTCCTCCGGGGCCCGCGACTGTTGAAACGCGGCTTGTTTAACTGGCGAGTAACCATTGAGCAGTGATCAGAGTAAGGGTCACCCGCCCGGCGCGTAAGAGGCCCCGGCCCCCGACTTGCGCAAGGTGCACCCCAACCGCCCCTGCCCACACAGGGCCCACACAAAAGCGCCTGTCCGATGGACGGACAGGCGCTCAGGTGCGGATCGGGAGCCGAGGGCTACTTCTTGCCCTTGCCGGCGCTGTCGTCGCTGGACAGCACCGCGATGAAGGCCTCCTGCGGCACCTCGACGGAGCCGACCATCTTCATCCGCTTCTTGCCTTCCTTCTGCTTCTCCAGCAGCTTCCGCTTCCGGGAGATGTCACCGCCGTAGCACTTGGCGAGGACGTCCTTGCGGATGGCGCGGATGGTCTCGCGGGCGATGACCCGGGAGCCGATGGCCGCCTGGATCGGCACCTCGAAGGCCTGCCGCGGGATGAGCTCGCGCAGCTTGGCGACCAGTCGCACGCCGTACGCGTAGGCCTGGTCCCGGTGCGTGACGGCGGAGAATGCGTCGACCTTGTCGCCGTGCAGCAGGATGTCGACCTTCACCAGGTTCGACGTCTGCTCGCCGGTGGGCTCGTAGTCCAGGGACGCGTAGCCGCGGGTCTTGGACTTCAGCTGGTCGAAGAAGTCGAAGACGATCTCGGCGAGAGGCAGCGTGTAGCGGATCTCGACGCGGTCCTCGGAGAGGTAGTCCATGCCGAGCAGGGTGCCGCGCCGGGTCTGGCACAGCTCCATGATCGAGCCGATGAACTCGGACGGCGCGAGGATGGTGGCCCGCACGACCGGCTCGTAGACCTTGTCGATCTTCCCCTCGGGGAACTCGCTCGGGTTGGTGACGGTGTGCTCGGAGCCGTCCTCCATGTCGACGCGGTAGACCACGTTCGGCGCGGTGGCGATCAGGTCGAGCCCGAACTCCCGCTCCAGGCGCTCGCGGATCACGTCGAGGTGCAGCAGGCCGAGGAAGCCGACGCGGAAACCGAAGCCGAGGGCGGCGGAGGTCTCCGGCTCGTAGACCAGGGCCGCGTCGTTGAGCTGGAGCTTGTCCAGTGCCTCGCGCAGGTCCGGGTACTCCGAGCCGTCCAGCGGGTAGAGCCCGGAGAACACCATCGGCTTGGGGTCCTTGTAACCGCCGAGCGCCTCCGTCGCACCGTTGTGCAGGGAGGTGATCGTGTCACCGACCTTGGACTGACGGACGTCCTTCACGCCGGTGATGATGTAGCCCACCTCACCGACGCCGATGCCGTCGGCCGGGGTCATCTCCGGCGAGGAGACGCCGATCTCCAGGAGCTCGTGCGTGGCGCCGGTGGACATCATCCGGATCCGCTCGCGCTTGTTGAGCTGGCCGTCGACGACACGGACGTACGTGACGACGCCGCGGTACGAGTCGTAGACCGAGTCGAAGATCATCGCGCGGGCGGGGGCGTCCTGCACACCGACCGGGGCGGGGATCTGCTCCACCACCCGGTCGAGCAGCGCCTCGACGCCCATGCCGGTCTTCGCGGAGACCTTCAGCACGTCCTCGGGGTCGCAGCCGACGAGGTTCGCCAGCTCCTCGGAGAACTTCTCCGGCTGGGCGGCCGGCAGGTCGATCTTGTTGAGCACCGGGATGATCCGGAGGTCGTTCTCCATCGCCAGGTAGAGGTTGGCGAGGGTCTGGGCCTCGATGCCCTGGGCGGCGTCGACGAGCAGGATCGTGCCCTCGCACGCGGCGAGCGAGCGCGAGACCTCGTACGTGAAGTCCACGTGGCCCGGGGTGTCGATCATGTTGAGGATGTGCGTATTGCTCTTGTCGTGGGTCGGGGCCCACGGGAGACGCACCGCCTGGGACTTGATCGTGATGCCGCGCTCTCGCTCGATGTCCATACGGTCGAGGTACTGAGCACGCATCTGCCGCTGCTCGACCACTCCGGTCAGCTGGAGCATCCGGTCGGCGAGCGTGGACTTGCCGTGGTCGATGTGCGCGATGATGCAGAAATTGCGGATCAGATCCGAGTCGGTACGGCTCGGCTCGGGCACATTCTTAGGGGTCGCGGGCACGCAGGGTCCTGTCTCTTGAGGCGCCGTTTGCCTCAGGTCGGCCTCGGTTGGGAACGATACGTAGCTTCCATGGTCCCACGGCCGGGGAGCAGGGACTGGTTTGGGCCGGTGGGAGTACGGCTGGTACCGTGGGCAGCTGTGTCTCATGCCCTCTCAGCACGAGACGCACACTCAGTGAAAATCATCGGTACGGGACCCTTACCGGCCCCGTGCCTGAACCTGCAAAGGCTCATTTCGTGGCGAACATCAAGTCCCAGATCAAGCGGATCAAGACCAACGAGAAGGCTCGGCTGCGCAACAAGGCCGTCAAGTCCTCCCTGAAGACCGCGATCCGCAAGGCCCGTGAGGCTGCTGCCGCGGGTGACGTCGAGAAGGCCACCGAGTACCAGCGCGTTGCCGCTCGTCAGCTCGACAAGGCTGTCTCGAAGGGTGTCATCCACAAGAACCAGGCCGCCAACAAGAAGTCGGCGCTTGCTTCGAAGGTCGCGTCCCTCAAGGGCTGAACCTTTCTTTCTTGATCTGAAAAGCCGGAAGGACCCGGGCGGGCCCTCTCTCATCCGCCCCCGACCGGCCTCCCGAGCCGCACACGACTGCGTTCGCCACGCGGGTGCGGCTCACATGAAGCGTGACCGAAGGCCCCGGCCAGGATCTCCTGGCCGGGGCCTTCGGCATACCCAGCCCGTCCGGCGTTTGAGGACGAGGCCGAAGGCCGATAAGCGGGGTCTGGGGGCGCAGCCCCCAGGGACGGGACGGGAAGGGGTGGCGGGGGCGAAAGTCAGCGGTTGCGCCCGGCCCGAGCGGCCCGCGCAACGGCGACGACGGCCTTCTCCAGCGCGTACTCGGGATCGTCCCCGCCCCCCTTGACCCCGGCATCGGCCGCGGCCACGGCGGTGAGCGCCACGGCAACCCCGTCCGGAGTCCACCCCCGCATCTGCTGCCGCACCCGGTCGATCTTCCACGGCGGCATCCCCAGCTCCCGAGCGAGGTCGGCCGGCCGCCCCCCGCGCGCGGAGGACAGCTTCCCGATGGCCCGCACGCCCTGCGCCAGCGCGCTGGTGATCATCACGGGCGCGACGCCGGTGGCCAGCGACCACCGCAGCGCCTCCAGCGCCTCCGCGGCCCGCCCCTCCACGGCCCGGTCGGCCACGGTGAAGCTGGACGCCTCGGCCCGCCCCGTGTAGTACCGCCCGACGACGGCCTCGTCGATGGTCCCCTCGACGTCGGCGCCGAGCTGGGTGACGGCGGACGCGAGCTCCCGCAGGTCGCTCCCGATGGCGTCGACGAGCGCCTGGCACGCCTCGGGGGTGGCGGACCGCCCGATCGTGCGGAACTCGGCCCGTACGAACGACAGCCGGTCCGCCGGCTTGGTCATCTTCGGGCAGGCGACTTCCCGCGCCCCCGCCTTGCGAGCGGCGTCGAGCAGCCCCTTGCCCTTGGCGCCACCGGCGTGCAGCAGCACCAGCGTGATCTCCTCGGCGGGCGAGCCGAGATACGCCTTCACGTCCTTGACGGTGTCCGCCGACAGGTCCTGCGCATTGCGTACGACGACGACCTTGCGCTCGGCGAACAGCGACGGGCTCGTCAGCTCGGCCAGCGTGCCGGGCTGCAGCTGATCAGGGGCGAGATCCCGCACGTCGGTGTCCGCGTCCGCGGCACGCGCGGCCGCGACCACCTCCTGCACCGCGCGGTCGAGGAGCAGGTCCTCCTGCCCCACGGCGACGGTGAGCGGAGCGAGGGGATCATCGTGTGCACTCTTCCTGGCCATCGCGGTCAAGCATCCCACGCGGCACTGACAACCCGGCCCGTCCGCTCGGAGCTGCTAGGTGTTCTGTCCTGGGGGTTGTGGACGGGTGAGGCAGGTCTCGGCTGAGGGATCTTGAACGGGTGAGGGCCTTCCGGTTCGGTGTGGATTGCGACATCTACCCCGACAGAAAGGCCCTCGTGGTCCACCGTGATGCACCCCTGACCGAGACCGGACGGCTGTGTCTGGCCCGCTGCGTGGTCGAGGACGGCTGGCCGCTGCGGCGGGCGGCCGAACGCTTCCAGGTCTCGCCGACCACGGCCCGGCGCTGGGCCGACCGCTACCGCACGCTCGGCGCGGCAGGCATGAGCGACCGCTCGTCCCGACCGCATCACAGCCCGGGCCGGACCCCGACCCGCACCGAGCGGCGCATCATCAAAGTCCGTGTCCTGCGCCGCTGGGGACCGGCCCGCATCGCCTGCCTGCTGAAATTGAACCCGTCCACCGTGCACCGGGTCCTGGCCCGCTAGCAACTGGCCCGCCTCGCTCACCTCGACCGCTCCACCGCACGGGTGATCCGCCGCTACGAACGCTCCGCGCCGGGCGAGTTGGTGCACGTGGACATCAAGAAGCTCGGCAACATCCCCGACGGCGGCGGCCACAAGACCCTGGGCCGCCGGGCCGGCCGCAGGACCCGCTCCGGCGTGGGCTGCAGCTACCTGCACAACGCCGTCGACGACCACTCCCGCCTCGCCTACAGCGAGATCCACGCAGACGAGAAGAAGGAAACCGCAACCGCCTTCTGGACCCGGGCCCAGGCATTCTTCGCCCAGGCCGGGATCACCATCCAGCGGGTGCTGACCGACAACGGCTCCTGCTACCGCTCACGCGACTGGCGCGATGCCCTGGCCGCAGCCGAGATCACCCACAAGCGGACCCGCCCCTACCGGCCGCAGACGAACGGCAAGGTCGAACGCCTCAACCGCACCCTCCTGGACGAGTGGGCCTACACCCTGCCCTACCGCACGGAGACCGAACGACGCGAGGCGTACCCCGGCTGGCTGCACTCCTACAATCACCACCGCGGACACACCGCCCTGAAAGGTCAACCACCCGCCAGCCCCGCCCCCAACCTCACAGGGCAATACACCTAGGGCTCCTCGCGCCACCCGTCCCACTCGCCCGCGAACGCGTCGAGCTCCTTCGGGTCGAGTCGGCCCCGCGGGTCCTCGACGACCAGCAGCCACTGCGCGTCCTCGGCGTCGTCCTCGCCGGCCAGCGCGTCCCGTACCAGCTGGGGCTCCTCGGCCACGCCGAAGCGCTCGGCGAGCGCTTCGGCGGCCTCTTCCGCGGCGTCGCGGTCGGGCAGCACCAGTACGTGTCTCACATCGCTCACGCCACCATCTTCGGGCACGCGCGCGACGGCTCCGCACCGGGGCGGCCGCCGGTCAGCCCTCCTTGGGCACCATCTGTACGTCGAGGTCGATCCGGACGCTGGACCCGACGACGGCGATGCCGCGGGCCAGCATGGTCTGCCAGCTGACCGTGAAGTCGTCGCGGTGCAGTTCGGTGGTGGCGCGGCAGGCGGCGCGGGTCTCGCCCTCCATCCCGTTGCCCAGGCCCAGGTACTCGGCGTCGAGCGTGACCGTGCGGGTCACGCCGTGCAGGGAGAGCGCACCGGTGATCCCCCAGCGGTTGCCGCCCTTGTGCACGAAGCGCTCGCTGTAGAACTCCAGGGTCGGGAAGCGGTCGACGTCCAAGAAGTCGCCGGACCTGAGGTGGTCGTCGCGCATCTTCACGTTCGTGTCGATGGACGACGCGTCGATGACCACGTGCATCGCGGACTGCTCGATGCGGTCGGCGACCCGCAGCGCTCCGGCGAAGGTGTTGAACCGGCCGTGGATCCGGGCGAGCCCGATGTGCCGTGCCGTGAACGCGATCGAGGAGTGCATCGGCTCGATCTCCCAGTCGCCCGCGTCGGGCAGCTGGGGCGGCGTGGCGACCTGGAGCGTCACGTCGCCGAGCGAGGCGTGCGCGCTCTCGGCGACGGTGGCGCCACCCCGGAAGGGCGCGTACCCCTCGGCCGAGACGGCGAGCCGGTAGTCACCGGCGGGCACCGCCGCCATGAACGAACCGAACGGGTCGGTCCCCCCGCTCACCACCTTGCGCCCCATCACATCGGTCACCGCGAACTCGGCGCCGCGCACCGGCTCGTTGACCGGGTCGAGGACCCGGCAGCTGAGAACGCCCGCACTGGGCGGCATCGTCACCGCCGCCAAAGGACTTGTCCGTTGAGCCCGGTTCGTACGGTTTCCCAGCCAGCGGCCGAACATGACCTACCCACCCCAGTGCGCCTTGACAACTTCCGTCACATCTTCAACGAAGAAACATTCGACCACCGTTGCGGCTTTCGAGGCAACACGGGCCCACATCCCGGGAATGGAGGAGAAGGTGCACTGTCGCCCACGACTGGCCCGAATTCACCACTCCGGTTGTCGTTTCGCCAGCTCAGAGGCATTTCTACTCACCGGTAGCAACAGCACCGGCACGCTCTGGAGCACGGGTAGGCCCCCGCCCGGCACCCCTGTCGCCCACAGCGGGCACGCAGGCCGCACACAGTCACCCGCACGCTCGCACCACGCCCTTCCCCCGCCGCCCTCAGGGTTCGGTATGCGCCACTCCCAACTCCGTTCCCCCGCGCCCGTCTTGCTCGGCTCGCCCACCTCGTCGGCCTGGGTCACCGCTCACGACCGCGACCGCTCCGTCCCGGTCCGTCCGCAACACCGCCGTGCCCCGGGACCGCAGCGCCGCCAGGGTGCGCGGAGCCGGATGACCGTACGGGTTGTCGGCTCCGACGCTGATCAGCGCCAGCCGCGGCGCGGCCCGCCGCAACAGCTCCGGGTCCTGGTAGGCCGAGCCGTGATGGGCGACTTTGAGGACGTCCACCGCGGGCAGCCGGGCCCCCGCGCCGGTTCTCGACAGGGCGCGCTGCGCGGCCGGTTCGAGGTCGCCGAGCAGCAGCAACGTCAGCCCTCCGGTGCGCACGAGCAGCGTGACGCTCGCGTCGTTCGGCCCGTCCGGGGCGGGCTCCGGCCCGGGCAGCGGCCAGAGCACCTCCCAGTCGAGCGGCCCGCTCCTGCGCCGCTCCCCCGCCGCGGCCCGGACCATCGGGATCCCGTGCTCCTTCGCGAGCCCCCGCACGAACGCGACCTGGTCCACCGGCTCCTCGAAGCCCGTCGTCTCGATCGCCCCCACCGACCGCCCCCTCAACACCCCTGACAGGCCCGCCACATGGTCCGCGTGGAAATGCGTGAGCAGCACCAGCGGGATGCGGGTGACGCCCAACGAGCGCAGACACCGGTCGACGAGCACCGGGTCGGGCCCCGCGTCCACGACGACCCCGGCGCCGGACCCGGCCGCGAGCACCAGCGCGTCCCCCTGCCCCACGTCGCACATCACCAGGCGCCAGCCCGGCGGCGGCCACCCTGTGATCACCCGGGCCAACGGCGCGGGCTGCACCACCAGGAGGAGCAGCAACAGCACACAAGCCCCGCTGACCCAAGGCGACTTGAGCACTCTCCGCCCCACGGCGACGAGGACCACCGTGCCGACCGCGAGCAGCGCTCCGCCGCGCCAGCCACCGGGCCAGTCCACGCCACTGCCCGGCAGCGCGGCCCCGGTGCGCGCGATCCCGGCGATCCAACCGGTGGGCCAACCCGCGCACCAGGCGAGGAACTTCGCCACCGGCATGGCCACCGGAGCCGCCGCGAGCGCCGCGAACCCCAGCACGGTCGCGGGCGCTACGGCGAACTCCGCCAGCAGATTGCACGGCACGGCCACCAGGCTCACCCGCGCCGCGAGCACGGCGACGACCGGCGCGCACACGGCCTGCGCGGCGGCGGCCGCCCCGAGCGCTTCGGCGAGCCGCCCCGGCACCCCGCGCCCGCGCAGCGCCGCGCTCCAGCGCGGGCCGAGGGTCAGCAGCGCCCCGGTGGCGAGCACCGACAGCAGGAACCCGTAACTCCGCGCCAGCCAGGGGTCGTACAGGACGAGCAGCAGCACGGCCGTGGCCAGCGCGGGGATCAGGGATCGGCGCCGCCCGGTGGCGACGGCGAGCAGCGCGATCAGTCCGCACGCCGCCGCCCGCAGCACGCTGGGCTCGGGCCGGCACACCACGACGAAGCCGAGCGTCAGCACCCCGCCGAGCAGCGCGGTCGTCCGCAGCGAGAACCCGGCCCGGGGCGCGAGCCCCCGTCTCTCGACGAGGTGCGCGGTGCCGGCCGGCCCGATCAGCAGAGCCAGCAAGATCGTGAAATTGGCCCCGCTCACGGCCATCAAGTGCAGCAGATCGGTCGCCTGGAACGCCGCGTGCAGCTCCGGTGCGACCCGTGCCGTGTCGCCGATGACGAGGCCGGGCAGCAGGGCCCGCGCATCCGCGGGCAACCCCTCGGTGGCCTCTCTCAGTCCCCCGCGCAGCGTGCCGGCCAGCCGCTGCGGCCCGCTCGGCGCACCCACCACCTCGGGACGGTCGTCCGCCCCGACGCGCAGCACCGCCGCGACCCGGTCGCCGTCCGTCAGCGGCGGTGCGAGCCCGCCCCTGATCCGCAGCCGGGTGGTCGGCAGCAGGGACAGCCAGGGGCTGCCGCGCGGCCCGGCCCGCCGGTCGTCCCCACCGACCCGGAGCGCACTCGCCACGACCAGCACCGGGGCCCGGGTCCGGTGCACCGCGCCGTCCGGCGCCGTCACCCGTACGACGTCGGCCTCGATGAGCACGGCGGCCGGTGCGGTGTGGTCCCCCTTGATCCGGGGCCGGGTGAGCCGCGGGTCGGAGGTGACCTCCAACTCGACGTCCACCCTGGCGTATTGGGCCGCGAGGTTCGGTACGGGGCCGCGCCGCAGATCGGCTCCGTGCAGACCCGCGGAGGTCGCTGCCGCGGCGGTGCACAGGAGGAGTGTCGCGACGGGGATCCGCCAGACTCCGGGTGAGCGGCCGCCGGGGTGGAGGGCTTCGAGCGTGCCCGTGTCCCGCGCTCCTGCGGGACGCCTTCCCCTGCGGCCCGCCACCAGGAGCCCCGAGCCGGTGAGCGCGCACCCCACGGCCACCGCGCCCGCCCACCATCCCGGAGCCGTCAGCAGCAGCGCCGCCGTGACCCACGCCGCCAGCGCGGGCGGCACCAGCCTCAGGTCCACCGGCCCCTCGTCCCGCGGACCGGCGACGCCGGGCCCGCTCCCGACTCGCTCCCCCTCCACCGTCGCACGGGTCATGGCCGGACAAGATTCTGCAGATCCTCGAAGCGGCGGTCCCCGATGCCGTTGACCTCGCGCAGTTCGTCGACCGAGCGGAAACCTCCGTGCTCCGTGCGGTAGTCGATGATGTGTTGAGCCAGCACCGGGCCGACGCCGGGAAGGGTGTCGAGCTGTTCCACCGTGGCCGTGTTCAGGCCGATCGGCCCGGTGGGCGCCGCGGCCGTACCTCCGCCCGCGCTCCCGCTCCCGCCCGGCGGGGCAGCGCCGACGGCCGCCGCCGGTGCGCCGACCAGGATCTGCTCGCCGTCCATCAGCAGCCGCGCCCTGTTGAGCCCCGCGGTGTCCGTGCCGGGGCGCACTCCGCCGGCCACCCGCAGCGCGTCCGCCACCCGCGCCCCGGCGGGCAGCCGATGGATCCCCGGGTGCCGCACCTTGCCGCTGACGTCCACCACGATTCCCGCGGCACCCGTCGGCGGGGGTCCGGGTGTCGGCGCGGGAACCGTCTCGTCGGCGGGCTCGGCCGCCGCGGGCTGCGCCGCGCGCACCGTCTCCGGCGCCCGCACCGGTTGTGTGCGCCCCGCCCAGAAGTGCTGCACGGCGAAGAGCGCGGCGACGCAGAGGACCACGACGAGCGCCACGGCGCCCCGCCGCTCGACACCGCACCGCGTCTGCACCCACAGCGGCAGCCGGTCGCGCACGGCGAGAGTGGTGCGCTCCCGCCAGGAAGGCCCGGACGCGGGCGGCTCGGGCCCGACGACGGCCGGGACCGGTTCCGGTTCGCCGTCCAGGATTGACTCCCGAGGGCTGAGCCGGACCGGCTCCCGTGGGCCGGGCCTGACCGACTTCGACGCGCTCAGCCCGACCGCCGCCGGCGCGCTCGGCCGGACCCGCTCCACTGCCTTCGGTACGGGATCCCGCGCCGAAGGCCCGTCCCATCGCGCCGGCTCCACACCCTCGTACGGCCGCCGCGGGGCGAAGAGCGCCTCCGCCCGCAGCCGGGTCTCCTCCGCCGCGGCGCGGGCGCGCCCGCGCCGCACGCGACGCCGGATCTGCCGATGGCGGGCCCTGCTGTCCGACGCGGGGCCACGCCCCGGTCCGCTGGATGTCTGTGCTGTCCGAGACAGTGATCGAAGTGCCATGTCCGAGACGGTAGGCATCACCGCACGAACCAGTGGATCTTGGTCAATTCCCGGGGACAACACGCCAGTTGTGGATAACTCCGTCACCCGCACCAGCGACAGCGGCAGGCCGCGAACCCTACTCCCGCGGCGAGATCACCGCGCCGAGCAGCCCCGGTCCTGTGTGCGCCCCGATGACCGCTCCCACCTCGCTGACGTGCAGCTCGGCGAGGCCGGGCAGCCGCTCACGCAGCCGGCCCGCGAGGACCTCGGCCCGCTCCGGCGCGGCCAGATGGTGCACGGCGATGTCCACCTGCCCACTGCCCGCGCGCTCGGCGACGATCTCCTCCAGCCGCGCGATCGCCTTCGACGCCGTGCGGACCTTCTCCAGGAGTTCGATGCGGCCGCCGTCGAGCTGCAGCAGTGGCTTGACCGCGAGCGCGGAGCCCAGCAGCGCCTGCGCGGCACCGATCCGGCCGCCGCGACGCAGATAGTCCAGGGTGTCGACGTAGAAGTACGCGGACATGCCCGCGGCCCGCTTCTCCGCGGCGGCCACCGCCTCGTCGACGGTGCCCCCGGCGTCCACCGCCTCCGCGGCCGCGAGCGCGCAGAAGCCGAGCGCCATGGCGACCATCCCGGTGTCCACCACGCGCACCGGGGCCGGGGCCTCGCGCGCGGCCAGGACCGCGGCGTCGTAGGTCCCGGAGAACTCGGCCGACAGGTGCAGCGAGACAATGGACGTGGCCCCGGACTCGGCGACCCTGCGGTAGGTCTCGGCGAACAGCTCGGGGCTGGGTCTCGACGTCGTCACCGACTGCCGCTTCTGCAGCGCCTCGGCGAGCGAACGGGCGGAGATCTCCGTGCCCTCCTCGAGTGCTCGGTCGCCCAGGACCACGGTCAGCGGCACTGCCGTGATGTCGTGGCGCTCCATCGTCCGCTGCGGCAGGTAGGCCGTTGAATCGGTGACGATCGCGACATGGCGGGACATGCACCGGAGATTACCCGGCGGGGCCCGTCGTCGGCAGCCCGGCCCCCGACGAGCGGCGCCTGTCGGCCAGCGAGCGGCCGTGGATCAAGTCGTGCTCTCCGGGCGGGGTTTCTTCTGCCACGGATAGACCGGTCGTACACCGGGCGGGGTGATGGCGGCGGGCCGGTCCTGCTCCTGCCGCCCGGACGGCGAGGGCTGCTCGGCCCGCGAGGGCTGCTGTGCGGCGCCCGGCTCCTCCTCGGCCCGAGGCTCCGTCGTCCAGTGCCGCAGCGCCCCCGCCTCCAGGTCGATCTGCAGGCTCAGGGAGTCCAGATCGTCGGCCGCGAACCGGGTGGCCCGGTCCCGGGCCGCGTGCCGCAGGGCGTCGGCTGCGTTCGTGATCTGTTCCGTACGCGCTGTGAGATCCGGCAGCAGGCGCGCCACCTGAGCCTTGTCGGGCTCGCTCTCCAGGCGCTTCAGTTCGTCGTCCAGCTCATGCCCGTGGGCGCTGAGGCGCCCGAAGAGGTCGACGGATTCCTTGAGGGTGGCGTCCTCGGCCACGCGCGCGTGCAGCGCGTCCTGCGTGGCCCGCATGGAGCCGCGCAGCTTCAGCCGCAGCTGCGCCAGCTCGCTGGCCGCACCCGGCTGGAAGCTCTTGGCCCGCAACGTGGTGTCCTCCACGGTCCTGCGGGCCTGCGCCACCGTGCGGTCCACGCCGCGCTTGGCCGCGCCGACGGCCTTCACCGTCGCGTACGCGCCGAGCACCAGGAACGCGATGAAGATCAGCGCCACGATCACCAGCACAGTTTCCACGGCGCTCCTCCGATTCGTCCGCCCCGTTGTCCCGCTCTCTCCACCGTAAACGGAGCGGGCAGGCCGAGGGTTCCGGCGGAACCCCCAACCTGCCCGTAGGGAACAACCCTGAGCCCGTTACGCAGGCACGATGTTCACCAGCTTCGGCGCCCGCACGATCACCTTGCGGATGCCGGCGCCGTCCAGCGCCGCGACGACCTTCTCGTCGGCCAGGGCGACCTTCTCCAGCTCCTCGTCGGAGATCGACGGGGAGACCTCCAGGCGCGCCTTGACCTTGCCCTTGATCTGCACGACGCAGGTCACGGCCTCGTCCACCACGTACTGCGGATCGGCGACCGGGAAGTCCTGGTGGACGACCGAGTCGGTGTGGCCCAGCTTGCGCCACAGCTCCTCGCCGATGTGCGGGGCCAGCGGCGCGACCAGCAGTACCAGCCGCTCGGCGACCGAGCGCGGCAGCGCCGCGCCCGCGTACGTCTTGACCAGGTGGTTGTTCAGCTCGGTGACCTTGGCGATGGCGGTGTTGAACCGCATGCCCTCCAGGTCGCCACGCACCCCGTCGATCGCCTTGTGCAGGGCGCGCAGCGTGGCCACGTCGATGTCCGCGTCGGCGACGTCGGCGACGGTGACCTCACCGGTCGCCTCGTCGACGATGTTGCGCCACAGGCGCTGCAGCAGGCGGAACTGGCCGACCACCGCACGCGTGTCCCACGGCCGGGAGACGTCCAGCGGGCCCATCGCCATCTCGTACAGACGCAGCGTGTCCGCGCCGTACTCCGCGCAGATCTCGTCCGGCGTGACGGCGTTCTTCAGGGACTTGCCCATCTTGCCCAGCAGCCGGGAGACCTTCTCGCCCTGGTAGTAGTACGCGCCGTCGCGCTCCTCCACCTCGGCGGCCGGTACGGCGATGCCGCGCGCGTCCCGGTAGACGAACGCCTGGATCATGCCCTGGTTGTACAGCTTGTGGAACGGCTCGGCCGACGAGATGTGGCCCAGGTCGAACAGCACCTTCGACCAGAAACGGGCGTACAGCAGGTGCAGCACGGCGTGCTCGGCACCGCCCACGTACAGGTCGACGCCACCGGTCGGCATGCCCTCGCGGGGGCCCATCCAGTACTGCTCGACCTCGGGGTCGACCAGCTTCTCGCTGTTGTGCGGGTCCAGGTAGCGCAGCTCGTACCAGCAGGAACCGGCCCAGTTGGGCATGGTGTTGGTCTCGCGGCGGAACGCGCGCGGGCCGCGGCCGTCGCCCAGGTCCAGGGTGACGTTGACCCAGTCCTCGTTGCGCGACAGCGGCGTCTCGGGCTCGGTGTCGGCGTCGTCCGGGTCGAAGGTGCGCGGGGTGTAGTCGTCGACCTCCGGCAGCTCCAGCGGCAGCATCGACTCGGGCAGCGCGTGGGCGATGCCGTCCTCGTCGTAGGCGATCGGGAAGGGCTCGCCCCAGTAGCGCTGGCGGCTGAACAGCCAGTCGCGCAGCCGGAAGTTGACCGTGCCGTGGCCGATGCCCTTGCGCTCCAGCCACTCGGTCATCCGGGCCTTGGCGTCGGCGACGCCCAGACCGTCCAGGGAGACCTCGTCACCCGAGGAGTTCACCAGCTTCGCCTCGTACGCGACGAACGCGTCGTCCCACGTCGACGGGTCGGTGCCACGGTCGTCCGACGGCTCGACGACGCAGCGCATCGGCAGCTCGAAGGCGCGCGCGAAGGCGAAGTCGCGGGCGTCGTGCGCCGGGACGGCCATGATCGCGCCGGTGCCGTAACCCATCAGCACGTAGTCGGCGATGAAGACGGGAACCTTTTCGCCGCTGACGGGATTAATGGCGTACGCGCCCGTGAAGACGCCGGTCTTGTCCTTGGCCTCGGCCTGACGCTCGACGTCCGACTTGGAGGCGGCCTGCTTGCGGTACGCGGCCACGGCCTCGGCGGGCGTCGCGTGACCGCCGGTCCACACGTCGTGGGTGCCCTCGGGCCAGGCGGCCGGGGTGATCTTCTCGACCAGGTCGTGCTCGGGGGCCAGCACCATGTAGGTGGCGCCGAACAGGGTGTCCTGGCGGGTGGAGAAGACGGTGATGGCCTCGTCGCCGACCGCGAAGTCGATGCGGGCGCCCTCGGAGCGGCCGATCCAGTTGCGCTGCTGCAGCTTGATCGCCTCGGGCCAGTCCAGGCCGTCCAGGTCGTCCAGCAGGCGGTCCGCGTAGGCGGTGATGCGCATGTTCCACTGGCGCAGCTTCGCCTTGAAGACGGGGAAGTTGCCGCGTTCGGAGCGGCCGTCGGCGGTGACCTCCTCGTTGGCCAGCACGGTGCCCAGGCCCGGCGCCCAGTTCACGGGCGCGTCCGAGGCGTACGCCAGGCGGTACTCGCCCAGGATGTCGGCCCGCTCGGCCTCGCTCAGCGCGCCCCACGAGCCGCCGCCGGGAACGGCGCGCTCACCGGTCTCGAACTGCTGGATCAGGTCGGCGATCGGACGGGCCTTCTTCAGGTCGTCGTCGTACCAGGAGTTGAAGATCTGCAGGAAGATCCACTGCGTCCACTTGTAGTACTCGGGGTCGATCGTGGCGAACGACCGGCGCTTGTCGTGGCCCAGGCCCAGGGCGCGCAGCTGCGCCTTCATGTTCTCCATGTTGGCCTCGGTCGACGCGCGCGGGTGGGTGCCCGTCTGCACGGCGTACTGCTCGGCCGGCAGGCCGAACGCGTCGAAGCCCAGGGTGTGCAGCACGTTGTGGCCCGTCATGCGCTGGAAGCGCGCGAAGACGTCCGTGGCGATGTAGCCCAGCGGGTGGCCGACGTGCAGGCCCGCACCCGAGGGGTACGGGAACATGTCCATGATGAACTTCTTCGGGCGGGCGGCGATCGCCCTGGCCTCGTCGGAGTCCCCGGCCAGGTCGCCCTTCGGGTTGGGCGCCTCGTACGTGCCGTCCTCGTCCCAGAAGTCCTGCCAGCGTGCCTCGATGTCGGCGGCCATGACCGCCGTGTAGCGGTGCGGCGCGACCGCCGCCTCGGAAGTGGCGGCGGTGTTCGTCTCGCTCATGATCCTCAAAGCTCCATCGATCGTCTCTGCCTGCGGCCAGTGCTCAGGAAATGAAAAAGCCCCTCGCACAGGAGGGGACGCCGCGCCGATTCCGACCTCACGCCAGTGGCGGGTCGGGACTGATCAGCGCGGCTCGCTAAGCAGAAGGCGTACGGCACGCATGGCGTCAGGGTACCGCAGGGCGCGCGCGGGCCGCGACGGGCTTCCTCGCGCCCCACCGGGCGCCCTTGGTTACTCCGCGTACCGGCCTCTATCGGGGCAACACAAATACCAGGCTTCCTCTAGATAACAGCGAGATAACTCAAACCTCGTACTGGCTGGTATTCGGCGACCTAGAGTGCGGGCTGTGGGTCCACTGTGCCGAACCTTTCGGAGTCGCCCCCATGAACCCTCGAGTCCCGCAAACTCTGAACTCCCCTCGCACGCTTCGGAGTTCACGTACCACTGGTAGTGGCCGCCGCGCCAAGACGGGGGTGTTGAGCGCGGCGGTCCTCCTGCTCATACCCGTGGTTGTCGTCACGGGGAGCGACGCCTTCAGAGCGGCGCTCGACTTCACCACGGGCGTGCTGTCCCTGGTCTCGCTGTCGGCGTCCGTCGTATGGGGCCTGGTGGCCTCGGACCGCCTCTTCCTGACCTCCCGGCAGCGCCTGCTGTCCCAGGCCGTCCACCGGGCCACCGCGGTCGCCTCGCTCGGCTTCCTGCTGCTGCATGTCAGCGTGAAACTGGCGCTCGCCCACGTGACGCTCATCGGGGCCCTGATCCCCTTCGGCATGGGCGTCACCGGCAGCAGCGGCCTGATCGGCCTCGGCGTCCTCGCCGGGCTCCTGATGGTGGCCACGGGCGTCACCGGCGCGCTGCGCAGCTCCATGGCCTCCCCGGCCCGGCTCGCCGCCCGCTGGCGCGCGACCCACATGCTCGCCTATCCCGCCTGGTGCTTCGCCCTGATGCACGGCCTGTACGCGGGCCGGCCACCGAAGACGTACGTCGTGGTCCTGTACTGCCTGTGCCTGCTCGCGGTCGCCGCGGCGGTCGCCCTGCGCGCGGCGCCACGCCCCGTGAAGGTCAAGGTGGCGGCCCGGATCTTCGCCTTCCTGGACCGCGACGACCGAGGCGACCGAAGCACCCGCGGCGGCCGGGGCACCCGGGCCGACCGGCGCGTCCGAGCCCCCCGCGCGGAGCGCGACGTGGCCGAGCAGCCCTTGCCGGCCACGGACATCCCGGTCCGCCCCGCGGCGACGACGCCGCCCGACGCCGGTTTCGCGGCCGCCTACCGCGCCGTCTCGGCGACCCCGCGCAGGGAGGCGACCACCGAATCGCTCCCCTATGTGCAGGCAACGCCTTATGTAGACCCCATGGGCCCCATGGAGGCGCCTTCCTCTCCGCTTCCCTCGATGGACCCCGTAGAGCCGCCGCCCACCCAGCGCTGGCCCGCGCCTTCGCCCCCGCCGCCGGCCGAGGCCCCGCCGTCCGCGTACGACCCCACGTACGACACGCCTTACGGGGGCGTCCCCGCCTACGAGGCCGCCTACGGGAACGACCCGGCCCACCAGGGCGCCGGCTCCTACGACGCCCCGACCGAACCGATCCCCGATCCCTTCCAGGCACCGTCCTCCGGCGAGCCCTGGTCCACGCCTTACGGAGGCACGCAGTGAACACGGCGCTGCCCGACGTCCCCGAAGTACGCGTCGTCGGTCTTCCCCAGCTCACCTCGGGGTTCGACCTCGTGGAGCGGCTCGACCTCGACATGCACCTCAAGGTGCACGGCCCGCTGGAACCTCTGGCGGGCGAGCAGCTCGCGCAACTGGCGCAGGCGGTGTCGCTGCGCGGCCGGGGCGGCGCGGGCTTCCCGTTCGCCAAGAAGCTGCGCGCGGTCGCCGAGTCGGCGATCCGGCGCGGTGTGCGGCCCGTGGTCGTCGTCAACGGCAGCGAGGACGAGCCCGCCTGCCGCAAGGACACGGTCCTGCTCAATCGGGCCCCGCACCTGATCCTCGACGGCGCCCTCCTGGTCGCGGAGGCGATCGGCGCACGCACCCTCGTCGTCGGCGTGACCCGCGACTCCACCGAGGCGTCGATGCAGGCGGCCCTCGCCGAGCGCGGCCTGTCCAACCGTCGCAACGCGCCCCTGCGCGCACGCGTGCAGCGCAATCCGGTGCGCATGGTCACCGGCGAGTCCTCGGCCCTGATCCGCTCGGCGGACGGCGGTCCTCCGATGCCGCCGGGCCGCAAGGTGCGCGCCTCCGACTCCGGGGTGGGCGGCGCCCCGACCCTCCTGTCGAACGCGGAGACCTTCGCGCAGCTCGCCGTCGCCGCCCGCACGGGCCCCGAGCGCTACTGCCGCACCGGCCTGCACGACGAGCCCGGCACGGTGCTGCTGACCCTGTCCGGCGCGGTCGCCCGCCCGATGGTCCTGGAGGTCCCCTCCGGTGTCCCGCTGCGCTACGTCCTCCAGCTGGCCGGCGCTCCCCCGCTGCCCCAGGGCGTTCTCACGGGCGGCTACCACGGCAAGTGGCTGGACGGCGTCGGAGCGCAGGACGCGATCGTCTCCCGGGCCTCCCTGGAGGCGTGCGGCGGCGCTCTGGGCGCGGGCGCGATCCTGCCGATCGGGCCTGACACCTGCCCGCTCGGCGAGTCCCTGAAGGTCGCCCAGTGGCTGGCGGCGGAGAGTGCGGGCCAGTGCGGGCCCTGCTACCTCGGGCTCCCGGCGGCCGCGCGCGGCCTGGAGGACGTCCTGAACGGTGGCGGCCCGACCGCGCTGGAGGCGCTGCGCGAGGTCACGCGCGCGGTGAAGCGGCGCGGGGCCTGCAAGCACCCGGACGGTTCGGCGGCGTTCATCGAGTCGACGATCTCGGCGTTCACCGACGACCTGGCCGCGCACGTGCTGGGCGCGGGCTGCGGCCGCCCGGTGCGCGGGGTGCTGCCGCTGCACACGGAAGGGCCGGTGAGCTCGGCGCCCAGCGGCAAACGCCTGGCCGTCGACTGGACGCTGTGCCAGGGCCACGGTCTGTGCGCGGACATCGTGCCAGAGCTCATCCAGCTGGGCCCCGACGGCTTCCCCGCGGTCGCGGAGGCCACGGTGCCGCGCTACTCGGAGGCGAACGCGGTGCGGGCCGTCCGCCGCTGCCCGGCGCTCGCCCTGCGCATCGAAGGGGACCCGGCGGCGCTTCCGCCGCGCCCGGCCCTGCCACCGGCGCTGCCTCCGGGTCGGAGCCGCGCCCGCAGGTGACCTCGGGACATACGAAAGCTCGGGACATACGAGAGAAGGACACACGAAAGAGGGCCATCCGATCGGATGGCCCTCTTTCAATTCCTGTGGAGCTAAGGAGAATTGAACTCCTGACCTCCTGCATGCCATGCAGGCGCTCTACCAACTGAGCTATAGCCCCTTGCGGTGTGCTGCCGTTTCCTTCAGGTCTTCCCTGTCGGTTTCCCCGGCGGCGACGCCAACATTACACGGTCACCTGGGTGCACCACCAAATCGTTTCCCATCTGCCCCAGCTTGTTGGGAAAAGATCCTTATGAGGCCACTACGGTGCCTCCCGTGACCGCGCTCGTCCTGCCCCGTACCCACCGTCGTGTCTCCGCATCCCTGGGAGTCTGCCTGCTGTCCTTCGTGAGCTTCTGGATCGCCCAGCGCGCGGCTCACGTCTCGATGATCGACCTGCTCGTCTACAGAGCGGAGGGCGCGACCGTACGGGCGGGAGGCGACCTGTACGCGCTCAGAGCGACCCACGCCGAGCTGCCGACCACGTACCCGCCGTTCGCCGCACTGCTGTTCACGCCGCTCACGCTCCTGGACGTCGCCGACCTGCGCGCGCTCGCGACCGCCGCGAACCTCGCCCTGCTCGTCGCGTTCGTGCACCTGTCCCTGCTGCTCGTACGACGCCACGCGCGCGTGGAGCACGCGCTGTGGGTGGCGGCGGGCGCCGTGTGGTGCGAACCGGTGTGGACGACCCTGCGCTACGGCCAGGTCAACCTGCTGCTCGCCGTGCTCGTCCTGTGGGACCTGACGCGACGCCCCGGCCACCGCTGGGCGGGCGTGGGCATCGGCCTGGCCGCCGCGATCAAGCTGACGCCGGCGCTGTTCGCGGTGTTCCTGCTGTGCACGGGCCTCGTGCTGGCGGCCACCAGGGGCGCGTGGCGGCCCTGGCTGCGGCCCGCGTGGATGGCGGCGGGCACGTTCGCCGGCGTCACCACGCTGACGGCCATGGCCCTGCCGCACGACTCGCGCCGCTTCTGGACCCGGATGGTCTTCGAGGCGAGCCGGGTCGGGCATGCCGAGGAGACCGGTAACCAGTCGCTGCGCGGCGTCCTGGCCCGGCTGCTGCACACCGACGACCCGGGCCTGTGGTGGGTGCTCATCGCCGCGGCGGCGGGCGTCACGGGACTCGCGGTGGCCGTCGCGGCGGCGCTGCGCGGACGGCACGCGCTCGCCGTCGTGGCGTGCGCGGCGACGGCCCTCCTGGTCAGCCCGGTCTCCTGGTCGCACCACTGGGTGTGGTGCGTACCGCTCGTCCTTCTGGTGTGGGAGTCGGGCCGTCGCGGCGTCGCCGCCTTCATGGCCGCGCTCTTCTGCTCGTACGCCCTGTGGTGGGTGCCGCACGGCGGGGACCGGCCCGAACTGCGTCAGAACGGTGCGGAGTTGGTCCTGTCGGCGCTCTACGTGGGCATGGCCTGCGCCTTCTTGGCGCACTCCGGGATCAGGCTCTGGCGAACGAGTAGAACCGCTTGAGGGTGCAGTGCTCGTCCAGGAGACGGCCGTAGATCGGCTCGCCCTCCAACTCGCGGTACGTCTCGATCGGATCGCCCTTTATGATCAGCGCCCGCGCGCACTCCTCGCACCAGTACTGGTACTCCGGATTCACGGGCTCCATGTCGCGCACGATGGGCGTACCGCCGCCGCACCAGTCGCACTTCCTCCTGTGTGACCCCATGTCGTTCCGCTCAGCTCCAGCTGTGGCCGCAGGCCGTGCACACGTACGAGATCCCGCCGTTGTCACCCAGCATCTGGGCGACATGGGAGGAGCCGCAGGACGGACAGTTGAGACGAAGCGGGGTGACGCCCGGGGAGACCTCGGGGACGGCCTCGGACAGGGTCGGGGGCTCGGCGGATATCGCCGTCACGCCGAGGAGGCGGTCGGCCTCCTCCATGATGCTCGCGGGCATCGCGCACTCCCTCCCGTCGGGCCGTCTTCGTCGGTCGGACGCAGCCCCCTTCCGGCCGTCCGATTCTGCCACGGCCGGAGCAATACGGTCAGCGACGCCTGCGTACCAGTCCGGACACGGCCCCCAGAGCCGCCGCCCCGGCCAGCGCATAAGCGCACATCAAGAGCGCGTCCGAAGAGGTATACGCCCCTGAGGCCCCCAGTGCCTCAAAGCGGTTGAGGAAAAGTGTGCCGAAGGTGGCGACGCCGATCAGCTGGCCGAGCTGGGTCACGGTGGTGAGCAGTCCGCTGGCGTCCGCCGCGTCCTCCGGCCGCACCGTCGCCAGGGCCCCGGTGAGCGTCGGGCCGAAGGCGAGCGCGAGGCCCGCACCGAGCGCCACGAAGGCCAGATACAGCCCCGCGCCACCGTCGCCTCCGCCGTGCAGCGCGAGACCGGTACCGAGCGATCCGGCCGCCGCGAGCACGAATCCGCCCGGGATCATGGCCGGTTGCCAGCGCCGCGGCCAGCGCCGCCAGGTGAGCCCCACGACGCCGAACGCGACCGCGGTGGGCGCGACGGTCAGCCCGGCGCGCAGCGCGCTGTACCCGAGGCCGCTCTGGATGTGCAGGGTGAGCGCGAAGAGGTAACCGGCGTTCACGGCCATCGCGGCGAGCACTCGCAGGATGGCGAGGCCGATGCCGGGCAGTCGCAGCACGCGCGGCGCGATCAGCGGCGCCCCGTCGCGCCGCGCGAGAGCGGACTCGTACCGGCAGAACAGGGCGAACAGCACCACGGACGACGCCAGGCAGAGCCTGGACCACAGCGGCCAGTCCTCCTCCTGGCCGAGCACCAGCGGCACGGTCAGCAGCGACACGGAGCCGCCGAGCAGCACGAGCCCCACCAGGTCGAGGGTCCGGCCCGCACCGCGGCCGGCGTCACGGGGCAGCGCGCGCCACCCGAGGACGAGCAGCACCGCGCCGACGGGCACGTTCACCAGGAACGCCGAGCGCCAGCCGGTGCCGAGCAGATCGGCGCTGACCAGGACCCCGCCGAGCACCTGCCCGACCGCGGCGCCCACGGCGAGGACCGCCGCGTACACGCCGAGCGCACGGGTGCGGGCCTCCCCGGTGAAGTTCCGCTGGATGAGGCTGAGCACCTGCGGGACCATCAGCGCCGCACCGGCGCCCTGCACCATGCGGAACGCGATGAGCTCGCCGCCGCTGCGCGCGAGGCCGCAGGCGAGCGAGGCCGCGGTGAACACGGCGAGCCCGGCGAGCAGGGCCCGCCGGTGGCCGAACAGCGCGCCGAGCCGGGCGCCGGTGATCAGCAGGACCGCGTACGTGATCGTGTATCCGGCGACGACCAGCTGCAACGCGGCGCCGGACGCGTCGAGTTCGGTCCGGATCGTGGGCGCGGCGACGTTCACGATGAACACGTCGAGGACGGCCATGAACTGGGCGGTCAGCACGAGCGCGAGCAGCCGCCCGCGACCGGCCGCGGGCCCGTTGTCAGTGCCAGGGGCTTTACTGGATCCGGGAGTTGGGGAACGCGGACTTTCCGGGACTGTTGTCGTCATGCCTGGAGCCTGACGGCGATCGGACACGGGTACCGAGAGCCCGATGATGCTGGTACCGGCACCACCCGGTACGCGCCTTCCGGGGCGCGGCGCCGGCGCACACGATGGGGGATGTGACGACGATGACCACGACGGAGCGGACGACGAGCGAGCCACCCGACCGCCGCAGGCCCGAGCTGGCCGCCTTCCTGCGCGCCCGCCGCGCCAGAGTCACCCCCCAGGACGTCGGCATGCCCGCGGGCCCGCGCCGGCGCACCCCCGGCCTGCGCCGCGAGGAGGTCGCACAGCTCTCCGGCGTCGGCGTCACCTGGTACACGTGGCTGGAGCAGGGCCGCCCCATCAACGCCTCGCCGCAGGTCCTGGACGCGGTGGCGCGCACCCTGCGCCTCGAGCAGCCGGAGCTCGAGCATCTCTACCACCTGGCGGGGGTGGCGTACGCGTCGGCGCCGCAGGACCTCGGGCAGACGCTCGGGCCGGACGTGCAGGGGGTCCTGGACGCCCTCGACCCGCTGCCCGCGGTGGTCTACAACACGCGGTACGACGTGCTGGCCACCAACCTCGCGTACCGGCTCCTGTTCCAGGTCCGCCCGGATCTCATGGACCCCGTGGCGGGGCGCGGGGCCAACGCGCTGTGGACGCTGTTCGTCACGCCCGACAACCTGTGCCCGCTGGTCTTCCGGGAGAGCGAACTGCCGGTGATGGTGGCCATCCTGCGCTCGGCGTACGGGCGGCACGTGGGCGAGCCGGCGTGGGAGGACTTCATACGCTCGCTGGCCGAGGCCAGCCCCGACTTCGCCCGGCTGTGGAAGAGCGGCGACGTCGCGCCGCACGGGCAGTACGTGAAGACGTTCCGGCACCAGGACCTCGACGGCGAACTGCGCATGACGTCGACCTCGCTCTCGATCGACAACATGCCGGAGTGCCGGATCGTCGTGTACACCCCCGTGGACGACGAGACGCGCGACCGTCTGGCCGCACTGCGCGCGGGAAACGAAAAATCCCGCCCCTGACGGGACGGGATCTTCGGACTGTGGAGCTAAGGAGAATTGAACTCCTGACCTCCTGCATGCCATGCAGGCGCTCTACCAACTGAGCTATAGCCCCTTGTGCTCTTTCCCCCGGTTTCTCCCCGGCGGGCCGAACAAGAAGAACTTTAGCCTGCCCCCCGCCAGAAAGTGAAATCCGGTCCCCGCGCCCTCGGGGACCGGCCACAGACCGACGTTCTCGCAGGTCAGTCGTCGTCGCCGAGGACCGGTTCCGGCAGCGTGCCCGCGTTGTGCTCGAGCAGGCGCCAGCCGCGCGCGCCCTCGCCGAGCACGGACCAGCAGCAGTTCGACAGACCGCCGAGGCCCTCCCAGTGGTGGGCCTCCAGACCCAGGAGGCGACCGATGGTGGTGCGGATGGTGCCGCCGTGGCTGACCACGACGAGCAGGCCGTCGTCCGGCAGCTTGTCCGCGTGCCGCAGCACGACGGGCGCGGCCCGGTCGGCGACCTCGGTCTCCAGCTCGCCGCCGCCGCGCCGCACGGGCTCGCCGCGCTTCCACCCGGCGTACTGCTCGCCGAAGCGCGCCTTGATCTCCTCGTGGGTCAGGCCCTGCCACGCACCGGCGTACGTCTCGCGCAGACCCTCGTCGTGCGTGATGTCGAGGCCGGTCAGGGCGGCCAGCTCACCGGCCGTGGCGGCGGCCCGCTCGAGGTCGGAGGCGACGATCGCGTCCGGCTTCAGCGAGGCGAGCAGCCGGGCGGCACGCTTGGCCTGGGCCACTCCGTCCTCGGTGAGCGCGATGTCCGTGGTGCCCTGGAAGCGGCGCTCCAGGTTCCAGGAGGTCTGGCCGTGCCGCCACAGGATGACCCGGCGGCCGCGTGGAGCTGCGGTCAAAGGACCTCACCGCCGAATTCCCGGATGTCCTCGGCAGCGGCCGCCTCCTCGCCCTGGGCGTGCTCGGCGGCCTTGCCGCGGGTGGCCTTGGCCTCCTCGGGCAGGTCCAGCTCGGGGCAGTCCTTCCACAGCCGCTCCAGGGCGTAGAAGACGCGCTCCTCGCTGTGCTGGACGTGGACGACGATGTCGACGTAGTCGAGCAGGATCCAGCGGGCGTCGCGGTCGCCCTCGCGGCGGACCGGCTTGGCGCCGAGCTCCTTGTTCAGGCGCTCCTCGATCTCGTCGACGATCGACTTGACCTGGCGGTCGTTGGGCGCGGAGGCCAGCAGGAAGGCGTCCGTGATGGACAGCACGTCGCTGACGTCGTAGGCGATGATGTCGTGCGCGAGCTTGTCTGCGGCCGCCTGCGCGGCGGCGTTGATGAGCTCGATGGATCGGTCGGTGGCGGTCACTACAAGGCTTTCCGTCGAAGGTCAGAATCCCCCGGACTGTCCCTCACCGGGCCCTCACGGGGATACCCCAAGGGTCTCACGGACCGCCGGCCGGCCTCACGGCCTTACCGGCGCCCCGCTCCGGGGCGCCGGTCACCGCGTCACTTGCCGGTGTAGTTCTGGCCGAGGACCACCGAGACGTCCGCGTTCGCGGAGGTCTTGCCCTTCCGTACGGCCGAGGTCGGCAGGCCCAGGGTCTTGGCGACCTCGACGGCGTCCTGCTTGCGGTCGGCGTCGGCGTACGTGACCTGCGACGCGGACCGGGCTGTGCCGGTGCCGCCGGAGACGAAGGTGTAGCCGCCGTTGACCAGGGCGACGCGGGCCGTCTCGGTGCGGGTCTTGACGCCGGTGGCGTTCTGGAGCGAGACGCGCGGCGAGGCGTTCTTGTCGGTGTTCTTCACGGTGCCGCCGAGGACGTCCTTGACCACGGAGTCCGCTGCCGCCTCGGAGAGCGTGCCGTCCTGCTGGACCGGGAGCAGCGCGGTCTTGTAGTCGCCCTGCTTCGCGTGGTCGGCGAGCTTGGCGAGGAAGGCGCCGAGGTCCTTCTCGGTCAGCGGCGGCTCGATGATCTGGGTGAGCGTCTGCACGGTGGTCGTCGCGGCCTGCGGGTCGGACGAGATCTTGCGGAGCACGCCCTGCATGACCTGGCCGAACCGCATGAGCTGTGCGGTCTGCGCCTCGCCCTTGGCCCGGTACGTGGCGTAGGCGACGGCCATGGCGCCGCTCAGTGTCTGGTCCTGGCCCTTGTGGACGAGGGCGGTGCCCTTCTTGTCCGGGTCGGGGACCTCGGCGTTCGTGTCGACGTCGATGTTCCCGACGAGCTCGACGAGGTTGCTGAGGAAGGGGGTGTCGAGCCGCCAGGTGCCCTCGATGTCGGTGCCGAGCAGGGTGTCGATCGAGTCGCTGGTGCCCGAGGAGCCGTCGTCGTCGACGGACTTGCCGAGCGTGGCGGCGCCGCCCTCCTCGTCGGTGAGGCCGAGGGAGTTGGGCAGCAGCACGGTCGTGCCCTGCTTGGTGGTCGTGTTGTTCACGAGCAGCGCCGTGGAGGTGCCGCCGCCCTTGGTGTTGTGCAGGTGGACGACGATGACGTCACGGTTCTGCGGTCCGGCCGCGGCGGCGCCGCCGGACTTCGCGGAGTCGTCGGAAAGGAACGGCAGCTTGCCCGCGTACCAGAGGTAGCCGGCGCCGCCGACGACGCACAGGGCGAGGACGACGACGAGGGCGACGACCCGGTTGCGGCCGCGGCGCCTGGCCTCCTCGCGCCGTTCGGTGCGCGACTCGGTGAACTTCAGCCAGTCGATGACGTCTTCGGAGTTCTCGTCCGGCTCCTCGACGAAGTCGAACTGCTCGGTGCCGTGCTCGCGCGGCGGTGCCTCGTTCCCCGCCGGGGCGGCCGGCCGGGCGGGCGGCTGCGTGGGCGGCGCCTGCTGCGGGATGTACGCGGTGGCCTGCGCCTGCTGCTCGGCGACGGAGGGGTGCGCGACCCGCTGCTGCTGCCCGGTCCCGGCGGCCGCGCCGTAGGGGTCGTACCCGCCCGAAGTCCCTTGCTGCGCGCCGCCGTAGGGGTCGTACGACTGCGGCGGAACGGGCTGTTGCTGCCCGTTCGCGTACGGGTCGTAACCGTATCCGTACGTCGCGTGGTCCGCCTGGGGTGCGTGCTGCTCGTACGACGGCGCCTGCTGCACCTGCCGGTAGACCGGCTGGCCGAATTCGTCATAGCCGACCAGCTCGTAATTCTGCTGGTCGTAACCGTCGTATCGGTCGTTCACCGATGCCCCTCTCGGCGGTGCAGGGTCATTCGCCTCGGTACAGCTGGCGTTTGTCGATGTAGCGCACCACACCGTCCGGTACCAGGTACCAGACGGGGTCGCCCTTGGCGACCCTGTCACGGCAGTCCGTGGACGAGATCGCGAGGGCGGGAACCTCGACCAGCGAGACACCGCCCTCCGGCAGGCCGGGGTCGGTGAGCGTGTGACCTGGCCTGGTGACGCCGATGAAGTGTGCCAGGGAGAAGAGCTCTTCGGTGTATCGCCAGGTGAGGATCTGACCCAGGGCGTCGGCACCCGTGATGAAGAAGAGGTCCGTGTCCGGATTGAGCGCGCGCAGATCGCGCAGCGTGTCCGTGGTGTACGTCGGTCCGCCGCGGTCGAGGTCGATGCGGCTGACCGAGAACTGCGGATTCTCGGCGGTCGCGATGACCGTCATCAGATAACGGTCCTCGGCGGGCGAGACCTTCTTGTCGCTCTTCTGCCAGGGCTGCCCGGTCGGTACGAACACCACTTCGTCCAGGTGGAACTGCGAGGCGACCTCGCTGGCCGCCACCAGGTGTCCGTGGTGGATCGGGTCGAACGTTCCGCCCATGACGCCGAGGCGTCTCTTGGCCGGTGAGGCCCACTGGTGATCCGGGCCGCCGGCCGGGCTGTTGACCGGGCCGGTAGGCATGTCCTGCGCTCCCATGCGTGCAGAGCCTACTGGCCCGATCCGAGTGGTCCCGTCCGGGATCAGCGGTCGCGGTTGAAGCGGGTGGTGATCCACAGCAGTACGAGCAGGATGACGAACGCGCCACCGCCCGTGATGTACGGGCTGAGGCTTTCGTGGTTGCCGCCGTGCTCGCCGCCCTCGGCGGCGAGGGTGGCCAGCTGGGCAGCGGTGCTGTGGAGGCTCATCGTCAGCAGGACCTATCCGGTGTGGGATCGGGATAAAGACTTCTGACCCATCGTAAGCGGGGGCTCCCGCGCCGCTCACGCCGACTCTGCCGTACGGGCCCACGCAACCGTCACATCAGTCGTCGCGCTTGTACCCGCGCAGCAGGAACCAGGCCAGGAAGACGGCGCCGAGGACGCCCACGATCAGCACGATGCGCAGCAGCGGGCCGGTGCCCTGCTCCGCCGCGGCACTGATGACGTGGTCCAGGTGACCGGGGTACCCGAGGTGATCGGGATGATCCATGACGGTTCGCTCCTTCTGTGTGCTGCCCCGTCACGGTATCTCCGCCTAGTGTGGAGTCCACCTTGGGGGCACAACCACACACATGGGGGGCCGCATGCCCGACGAACCGAACGAGCAGCACGAGAACGTACCCAGCAGGCAGCGCAGGCGCTTCCCGGGGATCTCCTCGCGGGCGTACGAGCATCCGGCGGACCGTTCGGCCCTGGTGGCGCTGCGCAAGCTCAGCGGGTTCGACACGGTCTTCAAGGCGCTGAGCGGTCTGCTGCCCGAGCGCAGTCTGCGGCTGCTGTTCCTGTCGGACTCGGTGCGGGTCTCCGACGATCAGTTCGCGCACCTCAACACGATGCTGAGGGACGCCTGTTACATCCTGGACCTGGAGAAGGTCCCGCCGATGTACGTCCATCAGGACCCGCAGCCGAACGCGATGTGCATCGGCCTGGACGAGCCGATCATCGTCGTGACGACCGGGCTCGTGGAGCTGCTCGACGAGGAGGAGATGCGGGCGGTCGTCGGCCACGAGGTCGGGCACGCGCTCTCCGGCCACTCGGTCTACCGGACGATACTGCTGTTCCTGACCTCGCTGGCGCTGCGCGTCGCGTGGATCCCGCTGGGCAACCTCGCGATCATGGCGATCGTGACGGCGCTGCGCGAGTGGTTCCGCAAGTCCGAACTCTCCGCGGACCGCGCCGGGTTGCTGGTCGGCCAGGACCTGCAGGCCTCCATGCGCGGCCTGATGAAGATCGCGGGCGGCAACCACCTGCACGAGATGAACGTGGACGCGTTCCTGAAGCAGGCCGAGGAGTACGAGGCCGGGGGCGATCTGCGCGACTCGGTCCTGAAGATCCTGAACGTGATGCCGCGCTCGCACCCGTTCACCACGGTGCGCGCCGCCGAGCTGAAGAAGTGGGCGGAGACCCGCGACTACCAGCGGCTGATGGACGGCCACTACCCGCGCCGCACCGAGGACAAGGACACCTCGGTGACGGACTCGTTCCGCGAGTCGGCCTCGCACTACACGGACCACGTGAAGAGCTCGAAGGACCCGCTGATGAAGCTGGTCAGCGACATCGCGGGCGGCGCGGGCGACCTCGGCGGCCGGGTGCGGCGCGGCTTCGGGGGCTTCGGCGGCGCAACCGGTGGCAGCGGTGGCGCCGGCGACGGCGGCGCGGGCAACAACGGAAATCACGGCACCCGCGAGGACGACGACGCGTAACTCCGGCGATCCGTAAGAGCGATCCCTAAGCGCGATGCGTAAGGGCGATGCGTAAGAGCGATCCGCAGGAGCGTCAGACGGAGGGCTGGGCATCGGGTGCGAGCGCGCCGCACAGCGCGGTCGCACTGCCCGCCGCATACGGGTCGGTGCCCGCGGGCCCGTCCTGCTTGGCCCGCTGGCCGGCGAGCAGCGGATGCAGATGCGCGGCCGAGTCGGCGGAGCAGGCGAGCGGGCCCGCCTGGACGTAGGACACGAGGACCTCGGCCTGGTGGTTGCGCAGGTCGTCGCGGTCGAAGCGGAAGTGCAGCTCGCGGCGGACGGTGAACAGGGACGCCTCGGAGTCCGGCCGGCCGACGGGCCGCAGTGCGTAGACGAACGTGTGGTCCGAGGAGACTTCAAGGCTGCTCGCGTCCGTCTCGGCGACGTGCAGGGTGCCCCGGACGCGGATGTGCGGGTCGGCGAGCGCGGTCTCGGCCGGGTCGAAGCGGACCAGCCAGCCGGTGGCCGCGTGCCGCCCGTCGGCGGCGGGCCGGGCGAAGCTCTGGTCGAACTGGCCGAGCTGCTGCGGATCGAGCAGCTGGCGGACCTGGCGGACCGAGCCACCGGTGAGCACGTCCGGGTCGAGCGAGGAGTCGACCAGGTAGTCCTTGACGGTGGTCAGCGCGGCCGTGACCTGACCGTCGGAGAAGTGCGTGGTGGCCCGCGGGTCCTTGGGGACGTCTATCCCCCGGGCCGCGACGGCGAACGCGGCCGCCGGGCTGTGCCGGTACAGCTTCGCGGCCGAGGCGTCCCCGGGGACACGGCCGGCCGGGGCGAGCGGGATGACGGTCATCCGCAGCGGCTCGGTGTGCCGGGAGACCTGGGTCGTGCGGTACGGGCTGCGTATGCCCATGTAGATCGCGGTGCCGAAGGCCAGCACGATCATGACGACGAGGATGACGGCCTGCCGGGTCAGTCCGCGGCGCAGCGCGGGCGTGCGGCGCACGGCCGGGGCGTGATCGGTGATGCGCTCCTGCGCGGAGAACTCCTGGAGCCGGGCAGCCTTGACGAACGATTCGTCGAACACGACGGACCGGTACTCGTCCTCGCTTCCGCTGCCACCGCCGGGGCCGCCTTCCGGTGTCCCCTCCGGTGGGTCCGCTGGCCCACCCATACCTTCAGAGTAGGTCCCCGGGACCTCAGGTAAACGCCCTGGTACACGTCAACTTCTTACAGGCCCTCAGGAGGCCGCTGACGGCGTGCTCAGGGCGTCCGGGGAACCGCGGACACCGCGGGCCGGGAATAGTCGGCGGAGGCGGAGGGACCCGGGAGGCTCTTCTCCAGTTCCGTCGTCGCGGGCGGCGGCACCCGGTCGTCCTGGCGGCCCGCGGACGCGCCGCGGTAGACGGCCGTGAAGGCGAGGGCGACCATGCCGACGCCCATGAGCAGGGCGAGTGCCCAGGCGACGGGCCTGCGCCAGCGGATCCGGGCGGGGAAGGCGCCGGTCCTGCCGTCCCGGTCGAACTCGTCGTCGTAGAGATCGTCGAGTTCGCGCCCGAAGTCGCCGGCGTCGTCGTGGCCGTATCCCTCGGGGTCGGCGTCCTCGTAGAAGTCGTCGTCGGCGCCGCGGCGTATGCGCGCCCTGCGGGCCTCGGCCTCCTGGGCCTCGGCACGGGCCTGCGCCGCGGCGAGCAGGCGCTCGACCGCGGTGGGCTCATGGACCTCGGCAGACTTCACGAAGTCCTCGTCGAAGACCACGGAGGCGAACTCTTCGTCCCAGCCCCCGCGGTCGTGGTCGTCGTCGGGCTCCCCGCCGTCCGGGAACGGCGTGCCCCCCACGTCCTCCGGCACCTGTCCAGAGTAGACCTGAGGGGTCAATTTGGGCAGACGGTAAGGGAATTCACCGCACAAGACGTGACTAACGCGTGTGGCCGTCGCCCGTGACGATGTACTTGGTGCTCGTCAGTTCGGGCAGGCCCATCGGGCCGCGGGCGTGCAGCTTCTGCGTGGAGATGCCGATCTCGGCGCCGAAGCCGAACTGGCCGCCGTCGGTGAACCGCGTCGAGGCGTTCACGGCGACGGTCGTGGAGTCGACGAGCTGGGTGAAGCGGCGGGCCGCCTGCTGGGAGGTGGTGACGATGGCCTCGGTGTGGCCCGACGACCACAGCCGGATGTGCTCGACGGCCTTGTCGAGGTCGTCGACGACGGCGGCCGCGATGTCGTACGAGAGGTACTCGGTCTCCCAGTCCTCCGCCGTGGCCTCGACGACGGTGGCCTTGCTCTGCCCCGCGTACGCGAGGATCCGCGGGTCCGCGTGGACGGTGACGCCCGCCTCGGCGAGCGCGTCGAGGGCGCGCGGCACGAACGCGTCGGCGATGTCCTGGTGGACCAGGAGCGTCTCGGCGGCGTTGCAGACGGAGGGGCGCTGGGCCTTGGAGTTGATCAGGATGTCGACGGCCATGTCGAGGTCGGTCTGCGCGTCGACGTAGACGTGGCAGTTGCCGGTGCCGGTCTCGATGACGGGCACGATCGAGTTCTCGACGACGTTCTTGATGAGCGACGCGCCGCCGCGCGGGATCAGTACGTCGACCAGGCCGCGGGCGCGCATCAGCTCGGTCACCGAGTCGCGGCTCTCGCCGGGCACGAGCTGGATCGCGTCGGCGGGCAGTCCCGCGCCGCCGACGGCGTCGCGCAGCACCTTCACCAGGGCGGTGTTCGAGTGGTACGCGGAGGAGCTGCCGCGCAGCAGGACGGCGTTGCCCGACTTGAGGCAGAGCGCGGCCGCGTCGACCGTCACGTTCGGCCGGGCCTCGTAGATGATGCCGACGACACCGAGGGGGACGCGGATCTGGCGCAGGTCGATGCCGTTGGGCAGCGTCGAGCCGCGGACGACCTCGCCGACCGGGTCGGGCAGGGCGATGACGTCGCGCACGTCGGAGGCGATGGCGCGGATCCGCTCCGCGGTGAGCGTGAGGCGGTCGATGATGGCCTCGCTGGTGCCGGTCTCGCGGGCACGGGCGACGTCCTTGGTGTTGGCCTCGATGATCTCGGCCGTACGGACTTCGAGGGCGTCGGCGATCGCGGCCAGGACGTCGTCCTTGTCGGCGCGCGGCAGCGGAGCGATCTCGTTGGCCGCGGACCTGGCGCGGTAGGCGGCCTGGGTCACGGGAGGCAGCGAGTCGTACGGGTTGAGCGAAAGCGAGGTCATGCTCCGCAGGGTAGCGGGGGTTCGGCGCGGGTTCACCGGGGGTTTCGGGGGGTGAGACATGGCCGAAAACGGTTCGTTCGTGAGGGGTTCTGTTTCGATCCCGATCGACGGTTGTCCATGGCTGGTCGCGCAGTTCCCCGCGCCCCTTACGGGGCTAGAACGGATGAACGCCCACCGGGGTCGCCGGCAGCGGGCCGTAGCCCTCGGCGATCCTGTGGTGGTAGGTCTGGCGGTCGATGACCTCGAGGCCGACGATCTCCCAGGGCGGGAGCTGGGAGGTCTGACGGTGTTCGCCCCACAGGCGCAGGGCGACGGCCGCCGCGTCGTGCAGGTCGCGGGCCTCTTCCCAGTAGCGGATCTCGGCGTGGTCCACGGCGTAGCGGCTGGTCAGCAGAAAAGGGTGGTCGTGGGCGAGCTGTTCGAGGCCCCGGCGGACTTCCGCGAGGGGTGCCTCGGCGCCGGAAACGCTGAGCGTGATGTGCCACAGGCGGGGGCCGGTCTCGGCGTCCCCCGCGGGCTCCCCGGTGGCGTCGGCGACGTCTGCGGTCCGCTCCTCGTACGCGTCCCCCGCGGCCACACTCGTCAGTGCCCGCTCCGCCGACCCTCGGGACCCTGCAGATCCAGCCCCCGGGCGCGCTCGTCTCACGACGGCCTCCTTTGCGCAATGGACGTGATGGTCGTGATGGTCGTGATGGTCGTACGGAACTTCCCCGAGTGAAACTCTCCGCATCAAGAGTTGAGCAGGACACGAGGCTTCGTGGGGTGCTTTTGGGGAAGGTCCCCCACGGGTGGCAGGCTTTCGGCCTTTTGCACAGGCGGTTTCCAAGGTGGCCGATGGGGTTTCAAGCCCGGAGGAGGACCAGGTCGTCCCTGTGTACGACTTCCCTCTCGTAGGCCGGACCGAGGTCGCGGGCGAGCTCCCGTGTTGAACGGCCGATCAGCTGCGGGATCTCCTTCGCGTCGAAGTTGACCAGGCCACGGGCGACGGCCACGCCGCTCTCGTCGCGCAGTTCGACGGGGTCGCCCGCGCTGAACTCGCCCTCCACGGCCGCGATCCCGGCGGGCAGCAGCGACTTGCGCCGCTCGACCACGGCCCGGACGGCGCCGTCGTCGAGGGTGATCGCGCCCTGCGGGGTCGAGGCGTGCTGGAGCCACAGCAGGCGGTCGGCGCTGCGCCGCCCGGTGCGGTGGAAGTACGTGCCGGTGTCGCGGGCGGCGAGGGCGTCGGCGGCGTACGAGGCGGAGGTCAGCACGACGGGGATGCCGGCCGCCGCGGCGATCGAGGCGGCCTCGACCTTGGTGACCATGCCGCCCGTGCCGACGCCCGCCTTCCCGGCGGAGCCGATCTTGACGTGCGCTATGTCGGCGGGGCCGCGCACCTCGGCGATGCGGGAGGTGCCGGGCTCGGCCGGGTTGCCGTCGTACAGGCCGTCCACGTCGGACAGCAGGACGAGGAGGTCCGCGTGGACGAGGTGGGCGACGAGGGCGGCGAGCCGGTCGTTGTCGCCGAAGCGGATCTCGTCGGTGGCGACGGTGTCGTTCTCGTTGACGACCGGGAGGGCGCCCATCGCGAGGAGCTGGTCGAGGGTGCGCGAGGCGTTGCGGTGGTGGGCGCGGCGGGCCATGTCGTCGCTGGTGAGCAGGACCTGGCCGACGCGGACGCCGTAGCGCGCGAAGGAGGCGGTGTAGCGGGCGACGAGGAGGCCCTGGCCGACGCTCGCGGCGGCCTGCTGGCGGGCGAGGTCCTTGGGCCGGCGGGTCAGGCCGAGCGGCGCGAGTCCGGCGGCGATGGCGCCGGAGGAGACCAGGACGATCTCCTTCGCTCCCCCGCCGCGGTGCTTGGCGAGGACGTCGACGAGGGCGTCGACGCGGTCCGCGTCCAGGCCCCCCGCGGCCGTGGTGAGCGAGGAGGATCCGACCTTGACGACGATGCGGCGCGCGTCCGCCACGCCCTGCCGCGCTGTTGCTGCCCCTGACATGCGTCGCAATCTACGTGACGTGACCGAGCGAACGCTCTCGGGTTTCGAAGGGCGGACACCCGGCGAGCACCGTACGGACACCCCACGAACATCCCACGGGCACCCCTGTGGACAACCTGTCGGGCGGACGGGAATTTGGTCCCACGAGTTCCGTGCCTTTTGCCCCTGTATGCCGTGATTGATATCACCGAGGATTGCTACGGGACCGGTGAAAGTCATACGGTCAGTGGTCAGCCTTTTCACCGAGGTGGACCAGCCCCCCACGGTCCCACTCGACCTCCTATCCCTGCCAGGAGCCCAGCCCGTGCCCTCCGCCGGACTTGCCCCCCGCCGCGTCGTACAGCTCTCCGCGCTGTTCGCGATGTTCGCGCTCTATGTGGCCCAGCTCGTGAGCGCGCTCGTTCCGTACGTCCCGGTGTTCGTCGCAGCGAGCGCCGCGGGCCTCGCCCTCGACACATACCTGCAGTACCGACAGCCCGGCCTGCTGTCGCTGCTCGGCAAGATCCGCTTCGACGTCACCGTGCGGCAGTTGCTGCGCGACATGCTGATCTTCGTCGGCCTGCTGCGCATCGACGGCATCAACCCGCTCGGGGAGCAGGCGCCGCTGCTGATCATGTTGCTCGTCGTGTACGTGCTGCACTTCGGCTGCCAGGCCGCCGCGGTCCTGGTGCGCCGCACCCGTATGCTGCCGATCGTCACGCGCAACATCGACTCCACCCCGCTGCGCCTGTCCGCGGCCCCGCCGCGCATCCTGGCCCGCCGCTCCAGCCACCGCATGCTGGCCTTCTCGATCCCGGCCACCGCCGGCCTGCTGGCCACGGCCGCGACGACCGACGCGCTGTGGGGCGGCATCGGCATCGGCGTCTCGATCGTCCTGTTCGGCGGCGGCGCCGCGTACCTGGCCACCTGGCTGCTGCCCAAGAAGCGCCCGCTGAACGACCAGCAGGTCATCGAGTGGCTGGACCAGTGGCTGGCCGACTACCGGCCGACCGTGGCCATGTACTTCTCGGGCGGCACGACCTCCGCGTACCAGGCGAACATGTGGCTCTCCACGCTCGCCGACGTGGACGGCAAGCCGCTGATCGTGCTGCGTGAGCGCTTCATGGTGAACAAGATCGACGCCACCGACGTGCCGATCATCTGCTTCCCCAAGGTCGCCACGATGTTCTCGCTGGAGAACTCGACGCTGAAGATGATGCTGCACCCGGCGAACGCCGCGAAGACGTCGCAGGTGCTGCGCATCCCGACGATCAAGCACGCCTTCATCAACCACGGCGAGTCCGACAAGCTGAGCTCCTGCAACCCGTACGCGAAGGCGTACGACGAGGTGTGGGTGGCGGGCCCCGCGGCCCGCGACCGCTACCAGCTGGCCGACGTCGGCGTCGAGGACAAGGACGTCGTCGAGGTGGGCCGCCCGCAGCTCTCCCCGATCACGGTCGGCACGGGCCCCGCCGAGGGCGCGTACACGACGGTCCTCTACGCCCCCACCTGGGAGGGCTGGGACGGCAACCCGGGCAACACCTCGGTGATCCTGGCCGGCGAGAACATCGTCCGGCACCTGCTCGCCGACGACAAGGTCCGCCTGATCTACAAGCCGCACCCCATGACGGGTTCGCAGGTCCCCGCCGCGGGCGAGGCCAACAAGCGCATCATGGCGATGATCCGCGAGGCCAACACCCACCGCTCCGGCGCCCGCCCGGGCCCGGAGGCCGCCGACCGGCTGACCCGCGCCGCGGCCGCCCTCGACCGGCTGACCTCCACCTCGTTCCGCACCAGCGCGGACGAGATGGAGAAGATGCTGCTCCAGGGCAAGCCCGACGGCGGCCGTGCCGCTGCCGTGGCCGAGGCGATCACCGCCTGGGAAGAGGCCTACTGGGCGTCGTTCCCGGAGTGGGAGCACCTCATCGTCACCGAGGCCCGCCCGGCGATCTTCACCTGCTTCAACCAGGCCGACGTCCTGATCTCGGACGTCTCCTCGGTCGTCTCCGACTGGCTGAGCAGCGAGAAGCCGTACGCCGTCGCCAACACCTCGGGGCTGTCCGAGACGGACTTCCGCACCGGCTTCCCGACGGTGAGCGCCGCGACGATCCTCACCCCGAAGGCGAAGGGCGTGCCTGCCCTTCTCGCGGCCGTTCGCGGCGAGAAGGAGGACGAGCACGCCGAGGCCCGTCTGGAGCTCAAGGAGCACCTCCTGGGCCCCTCGGACCCGCCGTCCATGGACCGCTTCAACGGCGCGGTGCGCGCCCTGTGCGACCGTGCCGACGAGCGCCGCGTCCGGATGGCCGCGCGCGGCGAGACGGAGATCCCGACGCAGCGCGAGGACTCCGTGGAGGAGCAGGTGGCCGAGGTCGTCGAGTCGGACGGCACCGACACGGCCGAGTCCGAGGACACGGTCACGGCGTAACCACCGCAGTCAGGACATGGCGAAGGGCCCGGGAGATTCCTCCCGGGCCCTTTTCCATGACTACGGCTAGAAGGGCCTGAAGTCGTCGAACTCCTGCTGCGCCTCGTCGCGCGCGGCCTGCCGGTCGCGACGACGCTGCTCGGCGGGGCGCGGAGCCTCCATGCGGTGGTCCTCGCCACGGCGGCCGAGCATCTCGGCACCCGCCATCATGGTGGGCTCCCAGTCGAAGACGACCGCGTTGTCCTCGGGGCCGATCGCGACGCCGTCGCCGCTGCGGGCGCCGGCCTTCATCAGCTCCTCCTCCACACCGAGGCGGCTGAGGCGGTCGGCCAGGTAACCCACGGCCTCGTCGTTGCTGAAGTCGGTCTGCCGCACCCAGCGCTCCGGCTTCTCGCCGCGCACCCGGAAGAGGGGCTCGCCCTCGGCGTCCTCGCGTACGACGGTGAAGCCCGCGTCGTCGACGGCCTTCGGGCGGATGACGATCCGGGTCGACTCCTCCTTGGGCTGCGCGGCACGGTGGTCGGCCACCAGCTGGGCGAGCGCGAAGGAGAGCTCCTTGAGGCCCTTGTGGGCGACGGCGGAGACCTCGAAGACGCGGTAGCCGCGCTCCTCCAGGTCGGGCCGGACCATCTCGGCGAGGTCCTGGCCGTCGGGCACGTCGATCTTGTTGAGGACGACGAGCCGCGGCCGGTTCTCCAGGCCCGCGCCGTACTCCCGCAGCTCCGCCTCGATGACGTCGAGGTCGGAGACCGGGTCACGGTCGGACTCCAGGGTCGCCGTGTCGAGCACGTGGACGAGCACGCTGCACCGCTCGACGTGGCGCAGGAACTCCAGGCCGAGGCCCTTGCCCTGGCTCGCGCCCGGGATCAGGCCCGGCACGTCGGCGATGGTGTAGACGGTCGCGCCCGCGGTGACGACGCCCAGGTTCGGGACCAGCGTCGTGAACGGGTAGTCGGCGATCTTCGGCTTGGCGGCGCTGAGCACGGAGATCAGCGAGGACTTGCCGGCGCTCGGGTAGCCGACCAGCGCCACGTCGGCGACGGTCTTCAGCTCCAGGACGACGTCGCGCAGGTCGCCGGGGACGCCGAGCAGCGCGAAGCCGGGGGCCTTGCGGCGGGCCGAGGCGAGGGCCGCGTTGCCGAGGCCGCCGCGGCCGCCCTGGGCGGCGATGAAGGTGGTGCCCTCGCCGACCAGGTCGGCGAGCACGTTGCCCTGCTTGTCGAGGACGACCGTGCCGTCGGGGACCGGCAGGACCAGGTCCTGGCCGTCCTTGCCGGAACGGTTGTCGCCCGCGCCGGGGGCGCCGTTGGTGGCCTTGCGGTGCGGGCTGTGGTGGTAGTCGAGGAGCGTCGTCACCGACTGGTCGACGACCAGGATGACGTCGCCGCCACGGCCGCCGTTGCCACCGTCCGGGCCGCCGAGCGGCTTGAACTTCTCACGGTGGACGGAGGCACAGCCGTGGCCCCCGCTACCCGCGGCGACATGCAGTTCGACGCGGTCCACGAAGGTGGTCATGGTTCAGTGCCTCCAGATACAGCAGTACGTCAGCAGCTGTACGTCAGCTACGTACAGGAATGTCTTTACTTCAACACGCGAAAGGCGGACCCGCTTCCCCGGAAGGGAAGTGAGGTCCGCCTCGCGAAAAACTACCGGTCAGGCTGCCTTTCAGGCGGCGACCGGAACGATGTTCACGACCTTGCGGCCACGGTGGGTACCGAACTCCACCGCACCGGCGTCGAGCGCGAACAGCGTGTCGTCCTTGCCACGACCCACACCGTTGCCCGGGTGGAAGTGGGTGCCGCGCTGGCGGACCAGGATCTCACCGGCGTTCACGGTCTGACCGCCGAAGCGCTTCACACCGAGCCGCTGAGCATTGGAATCGCGCCCGTTCCGAGTGGACGATGCGCCCTTCTTGTGTGCCATGTCTCAGTCCCTACCCTTACTTCGCAGCCGCGGGGATCTCAGTGACCTTGATCGCCGTGTACTGCTGGCGGTGGCCCTGACGACGGCGGTAGCCGGTCTTGTTCTTGTAGCGAAGGATGTCGATCTTCGCGCCCTTGTGGTGGTCCACGATCTCGGCCTGGACCTTGATGCCGGCAAGGACCCACGGGTCACTCGTCACGGCGTCGCCGTCGACAACGAGCAGCGTAGAGAGCTCTACGGTGTCGCCGACCTTGGCGGTGGGAAGCTTGTCAACCTCAACGATGTCGCCGACAGCAACCTTGTGCTGGCGACCACCGCTGCGCACGATGGCGTACACGCGGATCTCTCTTTCGCTCGGAACGGAACCCCCGCAGTCCAGCCGCGCGAGGCGGCCTCTCCGGAATCCCGGCATCTCTGCCGAGAAATCGGAGGAAGAAGGTTTACGGGAGTGAGGCGCGTCGATGGACACGCCGACGGTCAAGGTTACGGGGCACCCCTCAGAAGGGTCAAACCGGCCCCCTGACCGCCGTCCGGCCGACCCGCTCAGGTGGTCTTGCCCTCACCGTCCTGCGGGAGCGTGCTGACGCCCTTGCACAGGTTGGTGTTGTCGTTCGTCCCCGGGTACGCGACGTTCCACACGTTCGTGAAGTGCGTGCGGTACGTGTCGTGCACCGAGTCGTCGTCGATCTTGACGTACGCCTCGTCGTTCTCGCGCAGCGCCGGGTTCGAGGCGTTCTGCGAGCCGGTGAACGTGATCTTGTTCCGGGAGCCGTCGTACATGCCGTCGATCAGCACGTACTTGGTGTGGATGATGAACGGCGTGCCGAGCTTGGTGCCGGGGTTCAGCGGGTCCCGGTCGTCGTTGTAGCAGCGCCGGGGCGGGGCGCCGCTGGCGTGCATCGACTTCCAGGTGCCGCTGTCGGACGTCGCGTACTCGATGGAGACGGTGCAGCCGGCCTTCTTCAGCGAGACCAGCTTGTCGGCGATGGCCTGCCGGGTGATCTGGAAGATCGCGGCCCGCACGACGGTGTGCTTCGTCGTGCCCGCGGAGTCCTTGTAGGTGCAGGAGACGTTGTTGAGGACCGAGTACAGCGTGTCCGTGGCGTTGGTGGTGCCGGCCCGCGGGAAGAAGTACGCCTTGTAGCGGCCGTTGCTGACCGTCCGGTAGTCCCAGTTCTGCCAGACCTTCGCGGCCATGTCGTCGAAGTAGTCGGCGTACGCGCCGTACAGGACCGGGTTGTTGGGCAGCTGGAGCGCCTCGTTGAAGAACCGCGTGCTCGCCGACGGCGTCGAGTTCGAGGTGGTCTGCACGACGACGTTCGTGGCGCCCTCGACGGCCGAGAACAGCCAGAACTTGTTGTGCATGATCGACTTGCCGAACTTGGGGTCACCCAGGCAGGACTTGTCCTTCGGGCACAGCGTCACGAAGGACTGCGCGGTGATGCTGGTGCCGAACGCCGCCTTCAGCTGCCCGTAGATCGGGTTCGTGGGGCGGTCGTTGACGCTGGACGAGTCCATCACGATCTGTACGTGCACGCCGCGGGCCTTGGCCCGGATCAGCGCGTCCGAGATCGTCTGCTCCCAGACGTGGTAGACCGCGATCTTGATGTACGAGCCGGGCAGCGCGGCGTCCGTCAGCTCGACGAGCCGGGTGCGGATCGCGTACTGCTCCTGCGTCGTGCCCAGCGGGTCGTTGAAGATCGGCCCCTCGGTCCAGGTCCGCGTGTCGGCCGACGCGGTGTCCACCGCGATGCCCGCCTGCACGCCCGCCGCCGAGAGCACGGTGGCGATCGCCACCGCCTGCCGGCCGCCCTTGACCGGCTTCACGGCACGGTGTCGGCCCGTGCCTCTGAGACGCACGTGCGCCATCGAAATCCCTCCCCTGGGCAACAGGTGCGGCGTCTCCCCAACGAACACCCCTGCCCTGCATTCACTTGTACGGCCCCATGAGTTTTACAGGTAGTACACCGTGATCCAAGAGGCGGGGGGCGAATTACGTGCGTTTCGCCGCCCCGCGATGTTCCTCACAGCGCAGTTGTTCCACCCGGCGCATGCGACGGCGTCCCCGTCACGGCCGTCAGCCGTGACGGGGACGCCGTCGGTGTGCTCAGGCCTCGTCGGCCGCCGCCGTGACGGACGGCAGCGACTGCTGCTCGGCCGCCGCGGTCTTCTTCGCGGTCGTCTTCTTGGCGGCGGTCTTGGTCGCCGCCTTCTTGGCCGTCGTCTTCTTCGCCGTGGTCGTCTTCTTGGCCGCGGTCTTCTTGGTGGCCGCCTTCTTCGCCGTCGCCTTCTTGGCCGTCTTACGGGCCGTCTTCTTGGCGACGGGCGCCTCCTCGGCGTCCTCGGCACCCTCCGCCCGGGGAGCGTCCTCCGTGGCCGACGGGACGACCAGGACGGCCGCCTCCTCGGTCGCGGTCGGGGCCGTGGCCTTGCGGACGGCGCGACGGCGCGGGCGGGCCGGGGCCGAAGCCTCGGTCTCCTGCACCGTCTCCTCGGCGGGCTTGGGCTCCTCGGCCTTCGGCTCGGCGGCCTTGGGCTCCGGCTCCACGACGGTCACCGCGGCGGCCTCCTCGGAGGACGCCTTCGGGGAACCGGCGGGGGCGCTCGCCTTACGGGTGGCACGACGACGCGTCCGCGGCGCGGGGGCCTCGGCGGCAGCCTGCTCCTGCACGGGCGCGGCGGCCTCCTGCGGCTTCTCCGCCTCGACGACCGGCGCGGCCTCGACCTCGGCCACCGGGGCGGCCTCGACGGTCTCCGCCTTCTCGGCCTTGCCGCTCCTCCTGTCGGCCTTCTCGGCCTTCGGGGCACCGGCCGGGGCCGACGCACGGCGCGTGGCGCGACGGCGCGAGCGGCCACGCCCGGCCGCGGCCTCCGCCTCGGCGGGGCTGGAGTACAGCTCCTCGTCCGGGACGAACTCCGGCTCGGGCAGCGCCACGGGGGCGGCGGCCTCCGCGGCGACCTCGGCCTCGGTCTCGGCCGAGTCCGACGACTGCGTGTCCTCGTGCTCGTGCGTGTCGTGCTGGTGGTCCGCGCCGTTGCCGCCGCGGCCGCGCTTCTTGCGCTTGCCACCGCCACCGCTGGACGAGGCCTGCTCCATGTGGACGATGACGCCGCGGCCGTTGCAGTGCACGCAGGTCTCGGAGAAGGACTCCAGGAGGCCCTGGCCGACGCGCTTACGGGTCATCTGGACCAGGCCCAGCGAGGTGACCTCGGCGACCTGGTGCTTCGTACGGTCCCGGCCCAGGCACTCGAGCAGACGCCGCAGGACCAGGTCCCGGTTCGACTCCAGGACCATGTCGATGAAGTCGATGACGACGATGCCGCCGAGGTCACGCAGGCGCAGCTGGCGCACGATCTCCTCGGCCGCTTCGAGGTTGTTCCTCGTCACGGTCTCTTCGAGGTTGCCGCCCTGGCCGGTGAACTTACCGGTGTTGACGTCGACCACGATCATGGCCTCGGTCTTGTCGATCACGAGGGAGCCGCCGGAGGGCAGCCACACCTTGCGGTCGAGCGCCTTGGCGAGCTGCTCGTCGATCCGGTACGTCGCGAAGACGTCGACCTCGGACGTCCACCTGGACAGCCGGTCGGACAGGTCGGGGGCGACGTGGTTGACGTAGCCGTGGATGGTGTCCCACGCCTCGTCACCGCTGACGATGACCTTGGAGAAGTCCTCGTTGAAGATGTCGCGCACGACACGGACGGTCATGTCCGGCTCGCCGTACAGCAGGCTCGGCGACGACGTCGAGATCTGCTTGGACTTCTTCTGGATGTCCTCCCACTGGGCCTGCAGACGCTCGACGTCGCGGCGCAGCTCGTCCTCGCTCGCGCCCTCGGCGGCGGTGCGCACGATGACGCCCGCGTCCTCGGGGACGATCTTCTTGAGGATGGTCTTCAGACGCGCGCGCTCGGTGTCGGGCAGCTTGCGGCTGATGCCGGTCATCGAGCCCTCGGGCACGTAGACCAGGTAGCGGCCGGGCAGCGAGACCTGGCTGGTCAGGCGGGCGCCCTTGTGGCCGATCGGGTCCTTGGTGACCTGGACGAGCACGGACTGGCCGGACTTGAGGGCGGTCTCGATGCGGCGCGGCCCGTTGGCCATGCCGAGCGCCTCGAAGTTGACCTCACCGGCGTACAGCACCGCGTTGCGGCCCTTGCCGATGTCGATGAAGGCGGCCTCCATCGACGGCAGCACGTTCTGGACCTTGCCCAGGTACACGTTGCCGACGTACGAGGTCGACTGCTCCTTGTTGACGTAGTGCTCGACGAGGATGTTGTCCTCGAGCACGCCGATCTGGGTGCGCTCGCCGTTCTGCCGGACGACCATCACGCGCTCGACGGCCTCGCGGCGCGCCAGGAACTCGGCCTCGGTGATGATCGGGACGCGGCGGCGGCCCTGCTCACGGCCCTCGCGGCGGCGCTGCTTCTTCGCCTCCAGACGCGTGGAGCCCTTGATGGACTGCACCTCGTCCGAGGACGTCGAGCGCTCGGCCCTCTCTTCCTTCTTGCGCGGCTCGCGGACCTTGACGACGGTGCGCTCCGGGTCGTCCGTGGACGGCTCGGCGTCCGCGGGCGAGTCGCCGGAGCGACGGCGGCGGCGACGGCGGCGACGGCTGCTGCTCGATCCGCCGGAGGAGGACTCGGCCTGCGCGTCGTCCGCCTCGTCGTCGTCCGCGTCGTCGGCCTGCTCGTCGTCGGCGTCGGTGTCCTCGTCGGACGTGCCCTCGGCGTCGGTCTCCGCGTCGGCGGAGTCACCGCGGCGGCGGCGACGGCCCCCGCGACGGCGGCGGCGGGCCGGGCGGTCGCCCTGCTCGTCGTGGTCGTCGTGCTCCTGCTCGTCCTGGTCGTCGGCCTCGGCCTCGGCCTGCTCCTCCGCGACCGGCTCGGCGGCCGGCTCGGCGACGGGCTCAGGCTCGGCCGGGCGCTCGTCGGCGGCGCGGCGACGACGGCGACGGCGCGGCGTCTGCTCCTCCTCGGCGACGACCGCGGCGGGCTCGGGCTGGGGCTCGGGCTCGACGCTCTTCTCCTCGGCGGCCTCGGCCGCGGCAGCGGCGGCGGCGCGCTCCGGCGTCTGGAACATCGGCTCGGTGAAGACCGGCGCCTGGAACACGGCGACGGACGGCCGCTTCGGACGGCCACCGCTCTCGCCGTCCCCGCTGCTGCCGTTGCTCCCGGAGTCGCGCTTGGACTGCTTCGGCTGCTTCGGCTCGGCGAAGCCACCGGCGGCCTTGCGGGTGGCACGACGGCGGGAACGGCGCGGGCCGCCGTCCTCGGCGGACTCGGCCTGCTCCTCGGCGACCGGCTCGGCCGTCGCGGTCGGCTCGGCCTGCTTCTGCTGCTCCTGCGCGGGCGCCTCGGGCTCGGCCTCCGGCGCGGCGACGGCGCGCGTGGCACGGCGACGGCGGCGCGGCGCGGCGTCCTCGGCCGGGGCCTGCGCGGCCGGCTCGGCGGCGGACGTCTCGGGCTGCGGCTCCTCGGCGGCCGGGGCCTCGGCGACGGGCGCGGTCTCGGCGGTGGGAGCCGACACGGTCCGGGTGGCGCGGCGACGGCGGCGCGGCGGCGCGGCGTCCTCGGCGGCGGGCTCCTCCGCGACGGCCTGCGGCGCTTCGGCGGCGGGCGCGCTCTCGGCGGCCGGGGCCTCGGCGACGGGTGCTTCGGCGGTGGGCGCGGACACGGTCCGGGTCGCGCGGCGACGGCGGCGCGGCGCGGCGGCCTCGGCCGGCGCCTCTTCGGCGGCGGGCTCGGCGACCGGTGCCACGGTCTGGTCCGGGGCGCTCTCGGCCACGACGGTCTCGGCCTGCGCGTCGGCGCCGGTCGGCGTACCGGCGGGCGCGGAGGCGCGGCGGGTCGCACGGCGGCGCGGGCGGGCGGCGGGCGCCTCCTGCGGCGCCTCGGCGGCCGGGGCCTCGGCGGTCTCGGTGGCCTCGGTGGCCTCTTCTGCGGTGTCGAGTTCTTCCTCGGCGTCCGCGGCGGTGGCCGGTATGGCCGGCGCGGCCTGCTCGGCGGCGGCGGCCTGCGGCGGGCCCGCGGGTCGCGACGCGGCCCGGCGCCGACGGCGCGGGGGCAGGGTGTCGCTCGGGCTGCTCAGCTCGGAGGCGGTGGGTTCGATCGGCTCGGGCATGCGGGTGGATCTCCCGTCAGGCCCCCGGGCGCCGCGCCTGATCCATGACCGGTGACGTCCGCGGCCCGCGCGCTCCGTGAGAACGATGCGCGGGTACCGCCGGTCCGGGGCGCGGGCGCCGCACGGGGGCTCTTCTGTCTGTTCTCGCCGGTTCCGGTACGCCTTGTACGTACGGCCTGGCGAAAGTCCTTGGGTGGGTGCGCTGCCCGACCCAGGTGGCTCCCGAGTCCGAGGGCGGCGCGACGGCGACCGTCCTTACGCGGAACCTTCCACGGCAGGCACCGTCGCGGCGGCAGATCCCGCGGCCTCCGTTGAGGGGGCGGACTGGACTGCCTCGCGGTCGGGCGCGAGCGGGTCGGTCACCGTGCCGGTCTCTTCATCGAAAGGCCCCTGCGCCAGCCTGGTCACCGCTGCGGGGACCGGCGGCGCCAGGTCGGCCACGGCGCGGAGACCGGACAGGACGTCGTCGGGTCGAACGGCAGGCGTCACGTGCCGAACAACCAGGCGCAGTATCGCACAGGCCTTGTCGCCGGGCCTATCAGCCGGAACATCCGAGGCCGAAGCCGCGTCCTGTGCCGCCAGGGAGACCACGGCCTCGCGGGCGTCGAACGTCCGCATGCCGTTCTTGGTGCGGCGCTGGACCTCGACGGCCTCGGCGGCGCGGAACACGTCCGCGGCGCGCGCGGCCTCCTCGACCGTCACGCCGTCCAGGCGCAGCTCCCACACGGAGGCGGTGAGCCGGTCGGCGAGGCCCGAGGTACGGGCCTCCACGGCGTCGACGATGTCGAGGCCCACGGGCATCGACTCGTCGAGCAGCACACGGAGCTTCTCGGGGTCGCGCGGCGCGGTGAGCGCGATCTCCAGGTACTCGGCCTCACTGCCCGTGCCGGTGGGTGCGGCATTGGCGTACGACACCTTGGGGTGCGGCGTGAACCCCGCCGAGTACGCCATGGGCACCTCGGCGCGGCGCAGCGCACGCTCGAAGGCGCGCTGGAAGTCACGGTGGCTGGTGAACCGGAGGCGGCCGCGCTTGGTGTAGCGCAGTCGGATGCGCTGCACCGCGGGTGCGGGCGGCGGGCCTACGGGCTGTCGCTTGCCCAGTGTCCTAATCCTTAATGAATGCGGTCTGCGTAGGTGCGGTCGTACTGCTACCAAGAGTACGTCCCTGCGCGCCCTCCGGTTCCCGCACCTCCCTGACCAGCGGTTCCGGCTGCCTGTCCGGGCCGAACAGCGCGCGCCGCACGTCGGCGCGGGCCTGCCGGACACTGGCGCGGGCCGCGCCGAGCGCCTGCCGCACACCGCGCCCGACCTCCCGGGCCGCCCGCGCGAAGGGCCGCCACACCTGGTCCCGTACGACGTGCCCGATCGGCGTGAGCACACTGCGGTACGCCCAGCGCACCGGTTCCACGAAGGTCCAGCGCAGCAGCTTGCCGAGGAACCGCCCGACGGCGAGCGACACGTACCCGGCGACCCGCCAGGCGACCCCGAGCGCCTCCCCGATCTCCCGTACGAGGACGACGAGGGCCCGGCCGACGGGCACGAGGACCCAGCGCCACAGGGCCAGCACGGGGAGCACGAGGATCCACCGGACGAGTGCCGCGACGGCCCGGCCGACGGGGGTGAGCACATACGCGTACAGCCACCCCGCGAACGGCACGACCACGTACCGCCACAGCGCCGCCCACGGCCACACGAACAACGCCATGGCGACCCACCGCAGGCCGATCCCGATGCCCGTGACCAACAGGGTGATCGCGTGTCCGAGCGGCGTGAGGACATGGGCGTACAGCCACACCGCGGGCACGACCAGCAACACCCGCCCCAGCCAGGCGAGTCCACGGCCGAGGGGCACGGCGACGTAGCACCACAGCGCGACCCACGGCCACACGAACAGCGCCATGCCGATCCACCGCAGCACCGCTCCGGCGCCCCGCGCGAGCCAGGCGATCGCGTGCCCGAGCGGCGTGAGGACATGCGCGTACAGCCACACCGCGGGCACGACCACCAACACCCGCCCCAGCCAGCCGAGTCCACGGCCGAGGGGCACGGCGACATACCGCCACAGCGCCACGAACGGCCACCCGAACACGGCGAACAGCACCCACCCGACGGCGCGGGCCAGCGGCACGAGCGCCTTCTCGTACAGGAAGCGGCCGCCCGTGACGAACGCGTCCCACACGAGCCGCACCGGCACCACGACGACCAGTGCCACGATCCGCACCGGCATGCGGATCGCCGCCACCAGACAGCCTTCCGGGGCGGCGGGCGCCGGAGGCGGGGCGGGTTCGGGACGCTTCTCCAGATCCATGCAGTGTGAGACGCCGAAGAAGGGCTTCCGGATGCGGATCGGACGCCGATGCTTCACAAAGCAACCGTCCCAGGCAGAATCTGCGCATGATTACGCTTACGAAGGAAGACGGCCCCGCGGATCTCGACGGTGTCACCCACCTCTCCATCGGGGTCTCCTGGGACCCGACCGCCGGCAGCAGCGGCGGTGTGCTCGGCGCGCTGCGCCGCAAGCAGGGCACCGACCTGGACCTCATCGCGATAGCCATCTCGGGCGCGGACCCGGTCCGCCTCGCGGGCCTCGACTCCCTGGACCCGCTGGGCAACGGGGCGATCCTGCACAGCGGCGACAACCAGACGGGCAAGGGCGACGGCGACGACGAGACCGTGACGGTCGAGTTCGCGAAGGTGCCGTCGCCGATCACGTCGATCGTGTTCATCGCGGCGGCCTACAAGAAGGGCAGCTCGTTCCAGAAGGCCCGCAACATCAGCTTCAAGGTGTACGACGCGACGGGCGGCAGCAGCCAGCAGGTCGCCGACATCTGGCCGAGCCTGCTCAGCGCGGACAACGGCTGCCTCGTGGCGAAGGCCATCCGGACCCCCGCGGGCGTCTGGAAGCTGGAGGTCATCAACGAGACCGGGAAGATCAAGCAGGGCGACGAGCGCGCCCTGATGCGCTTCGCCGTCAGCAAGTAGCCGGTCGGCCTCGGCGCGGCACGGAGCGGCGCGGCGCGGCGCGGCACGGCGCGGCACGGCACGGCACGGCGCGGCACGGAGCAACGAGGGGCGGCCGGATGCTCACCGGCCGCCCCTCGCTCATGTCTCGCCTGTCGCTACTTCACGACCGTCAGCGGCAGCAGCTTCTTGCCGGTCGGGCCGATCTGGATGCTCGTGTCCATCTGCGGGCAGACACCGCAGTCGAAGCAGGGCGTCCAGCGGCAGTCCTCGACCTCGGTCTCGTCGAGCGAGTCCTGCCAGTCGTCCCAGAGCCAGTCCTTGTCGAGACCGGAGTCCAGGTGGTCCCAGGGCAGGACCTCCTCGTACGTACGCTCACGCGTCGTGTACCAGTCGACGTCGACGCCGTACGCGGGCAGCGTCTTGGCGGCGCTCTCCATCCAGCGGTCGTAACTGAAGTGCTCACGCCAGCCGTCGAAGCGGCCGCCGTCCTCGTAGACGGCGCGGATGACGTCGCCGATGCGGCGGTCGCCGCGGGAGAGCAGGCCCTCGACGATGCCGGGCTTGCCGTCGTGGTAGCGGAAGCCGATGGAGCGGCCGTACTTCTTGTCGCCGCGGATCTTGTCGCGGAGCTTGGCGAGGCGGGCGTCCGTCTCCTCGGACGACAGCTGCGGGGCCCACTGGAAGGGCGTGTGCGGCTTGGGCACGAAGCCGCCGATGGAGACGGTGCAGCGGATGTCGTTGCCCGCGACCTCGCGGCCCTTGGCGATGACGTTCGCCGCCATGTCCGCGATCTGCAGGACGTCCTCGTCGGTCTCGGTGGGCAGGCCGAGCATGAAGTACAGCTTGACCTGGCGCCAGCCGTTTCCGTACGCGGTCGCGACGGTGCGGATCAGGTCCTCTTCGGAGACCATCTTGTTGATGACCTTGCGCATGCGCTCACTGCCGCCCTCGGGGGCGAAGGTGAGGCCGGAGCGGCGACCGTTCCTGGTCAGCTCGTTGGCCAGGTCGATGTTGAAGGCGTCCACGCGGGTCGACGGCAGCGAGAGGCCGATCTTGTCCTCGGTGTAGCGGTCGGCGAGGCCCTTGGCGATGTCGCCGATCTCCGAGTGGTCCGCGGACGAGAGGGAGAGGAGGCCCACCTCCTCGAAGCCCGTCGCCTTGAGGCCCTTGTCGACCATCTCGCCGATGCCGGTGATGCTTCGCTCCCGCACGGGGCGCGTGATCATGCCGGCCTGGCAGAAGCGGCAGCCGCGGGTGCAACCGCGGAAGATCTCGACGGACATGCGCTCGTGGACGGTCTCCGCGAGCGGCACGAGGGGCTGCTTCGGGTACGGCCACTCGTCGAGGTCCATGACGGTGTGCTTGGAGACCCGCCACGGGACGCCCGACTTGTTCGGGACCACACGGCCGATGCGGCCGTCGGGCAGGTACTCGACGTCGTAGAAGGCCGGGATGTACACGTTCCCGGTCTTCGCGAGGCGGAAGAGGACCTCCTCGCGGCCGCCGGGACGGCCCTCGGCCTTCCACGCGCGGATGATGTCGGTCATGTCGAGCACGGCCTGCTCGCCGTCGCCGATGACCGCGGCGTCGATGAAGTCGGCGATCGGCTCCGGGTTGAAGGCCGCGTGGCCGCCCGCGAGGACGATCGGGTCGTCCAGCGTGCGGTCCGCCGACTTCAGCGGGATGCCGGCCAGGTCGAGCGCGGCGAGCATGTTGGTGTAGCCGAGCTCGGTGGAGAACGACAGTCCGAAGACGTCGAAGGCCTTCACCGGGCGGTGCGAGTCGACCGTGAACTGAGGCACCTTGTGCTCGCGCATCAGCTCTTCGAGGTCCGGCCAGACGCTGTACGTACGCTCGGCGAGGACGCCGTCGCGCTCGTTCAGCACCTCGTAGAGGATCATGACGCCCTGATTGGGCAGCCCGACCTCGTACGCGTCCGGGTACATCAGCGCCCAGCGGACGTCGCAGGACTCCCACGGCTTGACCGTGGAGTTGAGCTCTCCGCCGACGTACTGGATCGGCTTCTGCACATGCGGGAGCAGCGCTTCGAGCTGCGGAAACACAGACTCGACCGCTTGGGGCGCCGCGGGGGCGGCTTCGGCAGGCATAACCGTGGACCTTTGTGAGCTGACAGGGGTGACCCTCAAGCCTAACCCGCCGAAAGGTCCGCCTCCGCCGCGCTCCGCCACACCTCCGGCAGCTCCCGCTCCCGGTCCGCGGCGGCCGCCTGTTCCTGTCCGTACAGAAGGCCCCAGGTGAAGGCGGTCTCCCCGGCGGCGTGCGCCTGGATCGCGAGGTGGCGCAGGGCCTCGCGGGCGACGACCGAGTCCTGGTGGTCGCCGAGCAGGGACTGCACCGCCTTCATCTCCTTGCCGAACTTCTTGGCCTGCTTGCCGAGCGCGGGCACGGCGGCCTCTCCGGCGTACCGGGCGCGCTTGGCGGCCTTGCGGGCCTCGTGCAACGCCAGGTCGCGGTCGGTGCCAGGCGCCAGCGACAGGGCGTGCTCGACGCGGGTCGCGAGGCGGGCCTGGTCCTTGAGGGCGGCTTTGACGAAGACGGGGGCGGCGGGTTTTCCGGCCCTCGGGGTGAGCGGCGGATCGGTGAGCAGCGCGTCCAGGGTCTCCAGGAGCGCCAGGTACCGCTTGCCGTCGAGCAGGGCGACGGTGTGGCGGCGCGAGCCGTGGCGCTGGGCCACCGCCCAGATCCGCAGGCGGCCGCGGACGGGCCCGAGCAGCAGGGTGCGCGGCAGGGCGTCGATGCGGGCGGTGAGCCGCTCGGTCAGCACCTCGCGGTCCCGGTCGATGCCGAGCTCGCCGCCGAGCCATTTCAGCTCCTCGGCGACCGGCGCGGTGACGGCGGGGTCGAGCAGCTTCTTGTACGTCTTGAAGGCGCTGCGCATCCGGCGGGCGGCGACCCGCATCTGGTGCACGGAGTCCGGCAGGTCGCGGCGGACGGCCGGGTCGAGCTCGACGAGGACGTCGCGCTGGGCGCGCAGGTGGGCCAGGACGTGGTCGCCCGCGGTGACGGGCGCCTCGGCGTCGGCCTTCTGTGCGCCCTCCCCCGCCCCGGTCTCGTCGAGGGCGCGGGCCAGCTTGGAGGTGGCCCCGGAGCGGTCGACGCCGGCCTTGCGCAGCCTCTTCTCGACCTTGCCGAGGAAGGCCGGGTCGCCGTCGTCGGCCAGCTCGACCTCGATCTCCGTCCAGGCGGCGCTGCCCTGCCCCCCGGGGCGTTCGGCGCGCACGGCGTCCACGCACACCTCGGCGAGCAGCTCGCCGTCGGCGCCGGTCAGGTGGGAGACGTCGCGGGACGACAACAGCCGCACGACGGGGACGAGTTCGGCGTCCCGGACGCGGGACCTGACGAGTCCGGCGAGCGCGCGCGGCACCTGTGCGGACAGGGGTGCCCGCACCTCGTCCCGTACGCCCTCGCTCAGCGCGACCGGCAATTTGAGGTGCCAGCCCGCGTCGTCGCCGCCGGTGCGCCGGCGCAGGGTGATCTTGTCGGCCGCGAGGCGTTGGTCCTCGGTGTCGTAGTACACGGCGTCGAGCTCCACGACGCCCTTCTCGATGACTGCCGCCACGCCGGGGACCTTCAGCAGGTCGGGCAGCTCGAAGTGCTCGTCGGGGGCGCCGGGAACCTCATATTTCCGCTCGATCTCGCGCTTTGTGTCCGCCATGACCTGAATCTAGACGTCAGCGGGTCGCCCGGAAAGGGGCGCGGGGCCGCAGAGAACACGCGGCGCTGCACCCATCAGCGGCTCCGCCGCGGAGCGCGCTGGGAACGCGGGCGAGGACGAGCCCCGTAAGGGGCGCGGGGAACTGCGCGCTCAGCCCCCACCGGGCGGTCAGCCGCGAACGGCGCCGAGGCGACCGCCCCCTGAAGCGCTCACCCAGCGCCGGGGTGCCGCCTTGCCCACCCTGCCGCCCAATGGGGTCTCCCCTGCTCGAGCGACGTTCGAGAGCTCGGGGGAAGGCAGATTGCCCAAGGCTGCGGCGACCGCCAAGGCGATGGGCGCAGCCCGAAACGGCGGGCGCAGCCCGAAACGGCGGGCGCAGCCAGGAGCGCGGGGCCCGCCCGGAGACCAGGTCGCCGAGCGGAGCGGTTACGCCGACATGGGGCGCTGCACTCTGATCGACTGAAGCAGTCCGATCGCCACCCACACCGCGAACATCGACGATCCGCCGTACGACACGAACGGCAGCGGCAGGCCCGCGACCGGCATGATGCCGAGCGTCATGCCGATGTTCTCGAAGGCCTGGAACGCGAACCACGCGATGATCCCGGCGGCGACGATCGTGCCGTACAGCTCCGACGTCTCCCGCGCGATCCGGCAGGCGCGCCACAGCACGACGCCGAGAAGCAGCAGGATCGCCCCGGCCCCGACGAACCCGAGCTCCTCCCCCGCCACCGTGAACACGAAGTCCGTCTGCTGCTCGGGCACGAACTGGCCGGTGGTCTGCGAGCCGTGGAACAGGCCCGCGCCGGACAGCCCGCCCGAACCGATCGCGATCCGCGCCTGGTTGGTGTTGTAGCCGACGCCGGCCGGGTCGAGCGCCGGGTTGGCGAAGGCGGCGAAGCGGGCGATCTGGTAGTCGTCGAGGACGCCGAGCTGCCACACCGCGACGGCGCCCGCCGCGCCGACGCCGATGAGCCCGAGCACCCAGCGGTTGGAGGCGCCGGAGGCGAGCAGCACACCGAGCACGATCATCACCATGACCATGACGGACCCGAGGTCCGGCATCAGCATGACGACCATCATGGGGACGGCGGCGAGCCCGAGGGCCTGGAGCACCGTGCGGTGGTCGGGGTGTTCGCGGTCGCCCGCGTCGACCCGCGCCGCGAGCAGCATCGCCATCCCCAGGATGATCGTGATCTTCACGAACTCCGAGGGCTGGAGCGAGAATCCGCCGCCGATGATGATCCACGCGTGCGCGCCGTTCACGGTCGCGCCGAGCGGGGTGAGGACCAGCAGCACCAGGAAGACCGAGATGCCGTACAGGATCGGGACGGCGGTGCGCAGCGTGCGGTGGCCGAGCCAGATCGTGCCGATCATCAGGGCGATGCCGATGCCCATGTTGAGCAGGTGGCGGAAGAGGAAGTAGTACGGGTCGCCCTGGTTCAGCTCGGTGCGGTTGCGCGTCGCCGAGAAGACGAGCGCGGAGCCGATCAGCGACAGCGCGATCGCCGACAGCAGGATGGGCCAGTCGAGCCGCCGCACCACCGAGTCGCGGGCCATGAGCCGGGACATGGCGGAGCGTTGCTGCGGCCCGTACCCGGAGACGGAGAAACCACTGGTGCTGCCTGCCACGGTCAGTCCCTCCTGCTGTACGTCGAGGCGGGCAGTCCGGCCGCCAGTTCCTGCTGCGCGGGCGGCTGCTGCTTGCTCGGGTCGTACGTCTCGATCGTCGGGGCGTCGATCGAGCCGTCCTTCTGGATCTTCGGCAGGGACTTCTCGGGCTGCGGCAGCAGCGCCTTCTTGAGGTCCTGCTTGCCACTGCCGTCGAGGCCGTAGATCGCGTCGTAGATCTTGCGGACGGCGGGTCCCGAGGCGCCGGAACCCGTACCGCCCTGGGAGATCGTCATCACGATCGAGTAGTCCTTGGTGTACGTCGCGAACCACGACGTCGTCTGCTTGCCGTAGACCTCGGCCGTACCGGTCTTGGCGTGCATCGGGATCTTGTCCTGGGGCCAGCCCTGGAAACGCCAGGCGGCCGTACCGCGGGTCGCCACTCCCGCCAGTGCTTGGTCTATCTCGTCGCGGGTCTTGCCCTTGAAGGGGAGCTTGGCGTTGACCTTCGGCTGGATCTCCTGGACCTGCTTGCCGTCGGCGCTGACGATGGCCTTGCCGACCTCGGGCTCGTGCAGGGTGCCGCCGTTGGAGATGGCCGCGTAGATCGACGCCATCTGGATCGGGGTGACGAGCGTGTCGCCCTGGCCGATGGAGTAGTTGACGGAGTCACCGGCGCGCATGAGGTTGCCTTCGAGGCAGTTCTCGTAGTTCAGCCGCTGGACGTAGTCGCCGTCCTTCTTGCCGGACTTGCACCAGGAGTCCTTGTTGGCCTTCCAGAACCGCTGCTTCCACTGGCGGTCGGGGACCCGGCCGGTGACCTCGTTGGGCAGGTCGACGCCGGTCTCCTTGCCGAGACCGAACTGGTGGGCCGTCTTGTAGAACCAGTCCTGGGTGTCCTTGTTGCCCTTGAGGCCGCCGTCCTTCTTCCACTCGTTGTGGGCGAGTCCGTAGAAGACGGTGTCGCAGGAGACCTCCAGGGCGCGGCCCAGGTTGATCGGGCCGAAGTTCTCCGACTCGAAGTTCTTGAAGACCTGGTTGCCGATGGAGTACGAGCTGGTGCAGGGGTAGCGCCCGTTGAACGGGTAGCCCGCGTTGACCGCGGCGGTCGTGGAGATGACCTTGAAGATCGAGCCCGGTGCGGCCTGGCCCTGGATGGCCCGGTTCAGCAGCGGGTAGTTGGAGTTCTTGCCCGTCAGCCGGGCGTAGTCCTTGCCGGAGATGCCGCCGACCCAGGCGTTCGGGTCGTAGGTGGGGTTGGACGCCATGGAGACGATGCGGCCGGTCTTGGCCTCCATCACCACGACGGCGCCGGAGTCGGCCTTGTAGTTGGTGCCGGTGTTCTTGTCGAACTCCTTGCGGGCGGCCTTCATCGCCGCCTGCAGCTCGTACTCGGCGACGCGCTGGACCCGTGCGTCTATCGACGTGACGACGTTCGCTCCCGGCTCGGCCTTGTCGCTGTCGGCGCGGCCGATGACGCGGCCGAGGTTGTCGACCTCGTAGCGGGTGACGCCGGCCTTGCCGCGCAGTTCCTTGTCGTACGTGCGCTCCAGACCGGAGCGGCCGACCTGGTCGGAGCGCAGGTACGGCGAGTCCGTGTCCTTCGCCTTCTCGATCTCGGCGTCGGTGACCGGGGAGAGATAGCCGAGGACCTGCGCGGTGTTCGCCTTGCCGGGGCTGGCGTAGCGGCGTACGGCGGTCGGCTCGGCGGTGATGCCGGGGAAGTCCTCGCCGCGCTCGCGGATCTGCAGCGCCTGCTTGGGGGTGGCCTCGTCGGTGATCGGGATCGGCTGGTACGGCGAGCCGTTCCAGCAGGGCTGCGGCGTCTTGGCGTCGCACAGCCGGACCTTCTCCTCGACCTCCTTGGGCTTCAGGCCGAGGACGCCCGCGAGCTTGGTGAGGACCCCCTTGCCGTCGTCCTCCATCTTCATGAGGTCGGTGCGGGAGGCGGAGACGACGAGCCGGGTCTCGTTGTCGGCGATCGGCACGCCCCGCGCGTCCAGGATCGAGCCGCGCACGGCGGGCGTGACGACCTGCTGGACGTGGTTGCCGGAGGCCTCCTTGGCGTACTCGTCGCCGTTGCGGATCTGGAGGTACCAGAGGCGGCCGCCGAGAGTGAGCAGGAGGGACAGGACGAGGATCTGGAGAATGACGAGGCGGATCTGGACGCGGGGGGTCCGGCCGGTCTCGGGGATATTGGTCACCTGTGCTGCTCCCCCTCAGTGCGTGTGCGAGTACGAGTGGTACGTGTACACGCCCAACCTGTGTGTGTGCGTGACCGGGTCGGTCAACTGCCGTGCGCTCACAGGCGCTTGACCCCCTTGATGCGTCCGGCGCGGGCGGCACGGGCCTTGACCGACTTCATCCGCAGGCCGCCGCGCTGGTTGCCGATGCGCAGGCCCGTACCGGCCGAGAGCCAGCCGGAGGAGACGTCGGTGGCCTTGCCGGAGCCGCCGCCGGCCTCGGCCAGCGGATCGTTCTCGGCGCGTCTGGCGAGCGCCATCACGCCGGGCACGACGAACGGCGCGAGCAGCAGGTCGTAGAGCGCGGCGGTGAAGAGCAGGCTGCCGAGGCCCACGTGGCGGGCCGCGGTGTCGCCGACGAGGGCGCCCACTCCCGCGTACAGGAGGGTCGTGCCGATGGCGGCGCCGACGACCACGACCATCGGGCCCGCGGCCGAACGCAGCTGCCCGTTCTCCGGCTTGGCCAGGCCCGCGAGGTAGCCGATGACGCACAGGACCAGGGCGTAGCGCCCGGCGGCGTGGTCGGCGGGCGGGGCCAGGTCGGCGAGCAGGCCCGCGCCGAAGCCGATGAGGGCGCCGCCCACGTGGCCGTAGACGAGGGCGAGGCCGAGGACGGTGAGGAGCAGCAGGTCCGGTACGGCGCCGGGGAGTTGGAGCCGGGCCAGGATGCAGACCTGGACGACGAGGGCGACGACGACGAGGGTCGTGGAGAGGAGGATCCGGTTGAAGCGCATGGTCAGCTCCTCCTACTGCTCGGTGCCGGCGTCGGCGGCGCCGTTCGCGGGCGCGGACGGGGTGGCGGTGACCGTCACGGTCGGCGTGGGCTTGGGTTTGGCGGGCTTGGCCGGCAGGACCTCGTCGCGCGGGTCGGTGCGCGGTGCCTGGACGACGACGCCGACGATGTCGAGCTTGGTGAAGCCGACGTACGGCTGGACGTAGATGGTGCGGGTCAGGTCACCGCCGGACGGGTCGACGCGGACGACCTTGCCGACCGGGACGCCGGGCACGAACGGCTTGTCGGCCTGCGAGCCGAAGGTGACGAGCCGGTCGCCCTTCTTGACCTTGGCCTTACCGTTGAGCAGTTGGACGCGCAGCGGGCGGTCGCCCTGCCCGGAGGCGAAGCCGAGCTCGTCGGTCTTCTCCATGCGGGTGCCGACGGTGAAGTCGGGGTCGTTGGCGAGCAGGACGGTGGCGGTGTTCGGGCCGACCGTCGTGACGCGGCCGACCAGGCCGTCGCCGTTCAGGACCGTCATGTCGCGCTTGAGGCCGTCGTTGGCGCCCGCGTCGATGGTGACCGTCCAGGAGAAGCCCTGCGCGGACCCTATGGCGATGACCTGGGCCCCCTTGATGCCGTACTGGCCGGCGCCGGCCGTCTTCAGCATGGTGTCGAGCTGGCGGATCTTGCTGCGGTTGCGGTCGTCGCTGCCGAGCTTCGACTTCAACGCGGCGTTCTCGCGCTCCAGTTGGCTGATCCGGTCGTGCCGCTCGTCGGAGTCGCGGACCGCGCTTATGGCGTTGCCGATGGGGTCGACCGCGCCGGAGACGCCGTTCTCCACCGGGCCGAAGACCTTGGCGGCGGCCTGGCGGGCACCGTCGACCGGCGAGTCCTCACCGCCGCGGATGTCCACCGTGATCAGTGCGAACGCGATGGCGATCAGCAGCACCAGGAGCAGCCGGCTCTCTCGTGTGTCCCTCACGTGCGGCGGCCGTGCCTTCCTCAATCGTTACTGCGGAGGTTCTTGCTGAGGATTTCTTATGCCTTGCCTATATATCAACGATCCGCCGTACGAAGTGGCAGGCACTCGTACGGCGGACGGCTGCGCGTCGTGTCATCTGCGCGGAGAGGCGTCCAGCACCTGCTGGAGCGCCTCGAACTCCTCGACGCACTTTCCGGACCCCAGCGCCACGGAGTCCAGGGGGTCCTCCGCGATGTGGATCGGCATGCCCGTCTCGCGACGGAGCCGCTCGTCGAGGCCGCGCAGCAGTGCGCCGCCACCGGTGAGAACGATGCCACGGTCCATCACGTCACCCGACAGTTCGGGCGGGCACTTGTCGAGGGTGGTCTTGACCGCGTCCACGATCGCGTTGACCGGTTCCTCGATCGCCTTGCGGACTTCCGCCGCCGAGATGACGACGGTCTTGGGCAGCCCCGACACCAGGTCGCGGCCGCGGATCTCGGTGTGCTCGTCGGAGTCGAGGTCGTACGCGGAACCGATCGTGATCTTGATCTGCTCGGCGGTCCGCTCACCAAGAAGCAGCGAGTACTCCTTCTTGATGTGCTGGATGATCGCGTTGTCCAGTTCGTCGCCCGCGACGCGGATGGACTGCGCCGTGACGATTCCGCCGAGCGAGATGACCGCGACCTCCGTGGTGCCACCGCCGATGTCGACCACCATGTTGCCGGTGGCCTCGTGGACCGGGAGCCCGGAGCCGATGGCCGCGGCCATGGGCTCCTCGATGATGTGCACCTGGCGGGCACCGGCCTGCGAGGAGGCCTCGATGACCGCGCGGCGCTCGACGCCGGTGATGCCGGAGGGGACGCAGACGACGACTCGGGGCCGGGCGAGGTAGCGCCGCTTGTGGATCTTCAGGATGAAGTAGCGGAGCATGCGCTCGGTGATCTCGAAGTCGGCGATCACGCCGTCCTTCAGCGGACGCACGGCGACGATGTTGCCAGGGGTGCGCCCGATCATCTTCTTGGCTTCGGCGCCGACCGCGAGGATGCCACCGGTGTTGGTGTTGATAGCGACCACGGACGGTTCGTTGAGCACGATCCCGCGACCCCTGACGTACACCAGCGTGTTGGCGGTCCCGAGGTCGACAGCCATGTCACGGCCGATGAACGACATTGAGTTCCCCATCAGGATTCGTCTGGCCTTCCCCAAGTGGAGCGTTTGATTGCTTGTCAGGTAGGCGAGAGGTGGACGCGGTGTGGCGTGAAGGCTTCCATCGTAGTCTCGCCTGCACGATCACGGCGCGAGGGTCTTCGCCATTGTCAGCAGATGAATCCCCGCCCCGCTATTGGGGACGTGCCGACGGAGGGTTGCGTTCCCCCAATCGGGGCGCATATGCCAAAGAGCGGCCCGAATTCTCGAGCCGCTCCAGGCCAGTGGCGCTAAGTGACTGAGTGATCGTCAGAAACTGACTTTCCGAAAGTTCGCGGGCGTTACGCCAGACCCGGGAAGAAAATCTTCAGCTCACGCGCGGCCGAGTCCTCGGAGTCCGAGGCGTGGATCAGGTTCTCGCGCACGATCGTGCCGAAGTCGCCACGGATGGAGCCGGGGGCCGCGGCGATCGGGTCGGTCGGACCCGCGAGCTGGCGGACGCCCTCGATGACGCGCTCGCCCTCGACGACCAGGGCGACGACCGGGCCGGAGGACATGAACGCGACCAGCGGCTCGTAGAACGGCTTGCCCTTGTGCTCGCCGTAGTGCTGCTCCAGCGTCTCCTGGCCGAGCTCGCGCAGCTCCAGGGCGCTGATCGTCCAGCCGGCCTTGCGCTCGATACGGCCGATGATCTCGCCGATCAGGCCGCGGCGGACCGCGTCGGGCTTGAGCAGGACGAGCGTGCGCTGGGTCATGTTGGCTGGACTCCTTGTGCGGCCTGGGTGTGCGGGTCCCTGAGGTTACAGGGGGTCACCGTCGGGCCCGCACCGGGGCTTTGTCACTCCGTGGTCGGCCGACGGCCGGTGGGGGCTGGTCGCCCCCACCGGCCGTCGGCCGAAGAACGCACCCCGTGAAAAATCTCAGGCCGCGCTCGACCCCTGCTCCGCCCAGCGCGCCTTCGCCGCGTCGACCTTGCGGCCGAAGTGCACCGAGGCCCACCACAGCGCCGCGAAGCACGCGCCCAGGAAGAACATCACGGGGACGAAGAAGCCGCTGATGATCAGGGCGATCTGCAGGGCCCAGCCGAGCTGGACGCCGCCCGGCCGGGTGACCATGCCGCACAGCAGGACGCTGAGCACCATGGCGACGCCGCAGACCGTCCACACCAGGCCGGTCGACAGGTCCGCGTCCTTCATGGCCACGAGGCCCGCGAAGCCGATGATGAAGAACTCGCCGATCAGGGTCGAGGAGCACAAGGTACGCATGGCGGTCAGCCCTTCCCCAGAAGCAGTCGGGCCTCGCCGACGGTGATCACGGAACCGGTGACCAGGACGCCGCCGCCCGCGTACTCGCCCTCTTCCTCGGCCAGCGTGATCGCGGCCTCCAGGGCGTCGTCGAGGCGCGGCTCGACCTGGACGCGGTCGTCGCCGAAGACCTCGACGGCGATGGCGGCCAACTCGTCGGCGTCCATGGCGCGGTGGCTGGAATTCTGCGTGACGACGATCTCCGCGAAGATCGGCTCGAAGGCTTCGAGCAGTCCTCGTACGTTCTTGTCGCCGCTGGCGCCGACCACACCGATGAGGCGGCTGAAGTCGAAGACCTCGCTGATCGCCTCGGCGGTGACGCGGGCGCCCGCCGGGTTGTGCGCCGCGTCGAGGACGACGGTCGGCGAACGGCGTACGACTTCGAGGCGGCCCGGCGAGGTGACCGACGCGAACGCCGTGCGGATCGTGTCGATGTCGAGCGGGCGGGCGTGCTGCGAGCCGATGCCGAAGAACGCCTCGACCGCCGCGAGCGCCACCGCCGCGTTGTGCGCCTGGTGCGCGCCGTGCAGCGGGAGGAAGACCTCCTCGTACTCGCCGCCGAGACCCCGCAGGGTGACCAGCTGGCCGCCGACCGCGATCTGACGGTCCACCACGCCGAACTCGAGGCCCTCGCGGGCAACCGTCGCGTCCGTCTCGACGGCCTTCTTCAGGATCACCTGGGCCGCGTCCACCGGCTGCTGCGCCATGATCACGGTCGCGTCCTGCTTGATGATCCCGGACTTCTCGCCCGCGATCTCGCCCGGCGTGTTGCCGAGCCGGTCGGTGTGGTCGAGGTCGATGGGGGTGATGACGGCGACCGTGCCGTCGATCACGTTCGTCGCGTCCCAGCTGCCGCCCATGCCGACCTCGACGACCGCGACGTCGACGGGGGCGTCCGCGAAGGCCGCGTACGCCATGCCGGTCAGCACCTCGAAGAAGGAGAGCCGGTACTCCTGCTGGGAGTCGACCATCTCCACGTACGGCTTGATGTCCTCGTACGTCTCGATGAAGCGCTCGTACGAGATCGGGGCGCCGTCCAGGCTGATGCGCTCGGTGACCGACTGGACGTGCGGGGACGTGTACCGCCCCGTGCGCAGGTCGAAGGCGGCGAGCAGGGCCTCGATCATGCGGGCCGTGGACGTCTTGCCGTTCGTCCCCGTGATGTGGATCGAGGGGTACGCCTTCTGCGGATCGCCGAGCACGTCCGTCAGCGCCGCGATGCGGGCGACCGACGGCTCCAGCTTCGTCTCGCCCCAGCGCGTGGCCAGGTCGGCCTCGACCGCGCGGAGCGCCTTCTCCACCTCCGGGTCCTGCGGGCGGGCCGGGATGCCGTCGCCCTGCGGGGCGCCGCCCTGGGTGCGCAGGGTGCGGCTGCCCGCCTCGATCACCGCGAGGTCGGGGTCGCGGGTCGTCTCGGCGTCCACGATCTCGTCGAAGGCATCGTCACCGAAGGGGGTGTCGTCGTCGCTGCTGTCGCGCGGGGGGAGGTCACTCACGTACGCCAGTCTACGGAGGACCCCGACGAGCGCCGACAGCGGCGCGGATGCCGCCCGTCGGGACGGAACGGGACCTTTGGCCTGTCCGTTTCGGGACCTTGGTCCTCATCGGACGCACAGCAACACCCTGCAAACTTGGTGATCATGGACATAGGCATCGATCTCGGCACCGCCAACACTCTTCTCTACGTACGCGGTCAGGGGATCGTGCTGAACGAACCGTCCGTGGTCGCCGTCAAGGAGGGCGGCAAGCACGCCTCCGTGCTCGCGGTGGGCACCGAGGCGAAGGAGACCATCGGGCGCACCCCGGGATCCATCACCGCGATCCGGCCGCTGCGCGACGGTGTCATCAGCGACTACGAGGCGGCCGAGGAGATGATCCGGCACTTCGTGCGGAAGGTCGCCCCGGGGCGCCGTCCCCGTACGCGCATGGTCGTGTGCGTGCCGAGCGGGGTCACGCCGGTCGAGCGGCGGGCCATCGTGCACGCCGCCCAGCGGTCGGGCGCGAAGGCGGTGCACCTGATCGAGGAGCCGATGGCGGCGGCGATCGGGGCCGGGCTGCCGGTGGCCGAGCCGCGCGGGTCGATGGTGGTCGACATCGGCGGCGGGACCACCGAGGTGGCCGTCATCTCGCTGGGCGGGGTCGTCACGGCGCAGTCGCTGCGGGTGGGCGGCGACCGGCTCGACGAGGCGATCACCGATCACGTGCGCAAGGCGCACGGGCTGCTCATCGGGGAGCGGACGGCGGAGGACATCAAGGTCGCGATCGGGTCCGCGTGGCCGGTGCCCGGCGAGGACGCCTTCGAGATGCGGGCGTTCACCGTGCGGGGGCGGGAGAAGGTCGCCGGGCTGCCGAAGACAGTGGAGCTCACCGTGCGCGAGGTGCGGGCCGCTCTGGACGAGCCCGTGGAGGCGATCATCTCGGCGGTGAAGGCGACGCTGGAGTCGTGTCCGCCGGAGCTGTCCGGTGACGTCATGGAGCACGGGATCGTGCTGACCGGCGGGGGTGCGCTGCTTCCCGGACTCGATCTGCGGATCGCTTCCGCCACGGGGATTCCGGTGTTCGTGGCCGACGATCCGCTGGACAGCGTGGCTCTGGGGTGCGGGAAGTGCGTGGAGGACTTCGACGGTCTTGAGCGGATGCTGGGGGCCGCGTAGGCGCCTTGGGGGTTACGGGGCGCTTCTCGCCGGCAGCTCCGCCTCGACCTCGTAACAGTCGCCCTTGAGGCCCGCCTTGAACGTGCCGCCCACCGTGACGACCCGCTCCGCCATGCCCGCCGTACCCGTGCCCGCCGAGACCGGGGGCACCACGGGCACGTCCGTCGGGAGCGGGTTCGTCACCGTCACCCGGAGGCGGGTCGGGCCGGCCAGCGTCACCGTGACGTCCACCGGGGCGCCCGGGGCGTGCTTGGCGGCGTTGGTGAGGCATTCCTGGACCACCCGGTAGACCGCCGCCTGGCGCAGCGGGGACTGGGCGCGGGCCGCGTCGTCCACGGTGAGGGTCACGTCGTTGCCGGTCAGGGCGCTCTGGGCCACCAGGTCGGGCAGCGCCTCCAGGCCGGGGGTGGGGGCGCCGCCCCCGCTGCCCCGCCGGACCACGATCTCGTTCAGCAGGAGGTGCGCGCGGCGGGCCGTCTCCGCGAGCTCGTCGAAGTCCTGCTCCCACCGCTCGCCGCGGGCCCGGCGCGAGAGCACCCCCGCGCGGACCGAGAGCATCGTCAGCTCGCGGCCCACGAAGTCGTGGACGTCGCCCGCGACGCTGCCGCGCTCCTCCTGGACGGCCTGGAGCAGGGCGGTCTCCGTGCGCTGGGCCTCCAGGGCGCGGACCAGGTCGAGGCGGTTCGCGGCGATGCCGACCCCGGTGGCGAGGACGCCGACGGGGACGACCAGGGCGAGGAACTGGCTGACGGTCTCGCCCCGGTGGACCGGCCAGTTCGGGAGCGCGTACGAGACACAGGCCGCCACGAGATAGCCGAGGCACGACACCACGCCCGCCGCGCGGCCCCGGTAACGGGCCACCGAGTACAGGGCGAACTGGACCAGCGTGAGCTCGTGCAGCCAGCCGAGGAACACCAGCGACACCGCGTACGGGAGCCAGGGGCCCCACGGCACCCTGCGCCGGAGCAACAGGGTCGCCGCGCCGAGCGCGAGGACGATCGTGGCCGTCGCGCCGGTGAGGGCGTTGTCCGCGTGGGCCAGGCCCGGGATGTCCAGGCTCATCAGGGCGAAGCAGCCGCCGGCCGTCACCAGGTCGAGGGCGTGCGGGGTGCCGCGCCAGTCCGCGACACGCGGCCACAGCCGCCCGAGACGACGGCCCGCGGCCGACGCCCGGCGGATCGCCCGTGCGCCGGCCTTTTCGTGCATGAGGCCCATCATCCAAGGTCCAGGTACCCGATTCGACCGATATAGGGCATTAATGGAGTGATATGAGGCACTCAGCTCACTCAGCCACGGACGAGACCGGGGACCGGCTCCTGGTCCTCGTCGCCGCCCCCGACGGCGAGGCGACCCGTTACGTCGTGCGCTGGCTGCGGGTCATCGGCTACGACACCCGCACCGCGCCCACCGTCCGGGAGGCGCTGCGCGATGTCGCGACGGACGCTCCGGCCGGGGTCGTCGTGGGGCGGCTGCTGCCGCACCCCGGCGCGTGGGAGCTGGTGCGGCTGCTGCGGGCCGCCGACCCGGTGCTGCCGATCGTGGTCGTCGCGAAGGAGTACGAGACCGACGACGAGACCCGGGCGTACCGCGAGGGCGCCGACGACTACCTCACCTACCGGACCCGGCCCGAGCAGTACCGGGCCCGGTTCGACGCCCGGATGCGGCGGGTCACGAACGCCGCCGCGCAGGGGCGCCGGGAGCTCGGCGACGACCGGCTGCGGGTGGACCGCACGACGCACGAGGCCTGGGTGGACGGCAGGCCGCTCGACCTCACGCCCACCGAGTTCGAACTCGCCGTGGCGTTCCTGCGCCATCCGGGTCAGGTGCTCGGCCGGGAGCAGCTCGTCCGGCTCGCCTGGCATGAGGAGCCGGACGAGGACAGCACCCGGGTGAAGTACGCGGTCCAGCGCCTGCGCCGCAAGATGGACCGGGCCGCCCCGGGCACCCCGTCCCGCATCACGGCGGTACGCGGCATCGGCTACCGGTACGAAGGCGCCCCCTGACCGGGGCTCCGCTCCCGGCCCCGCCCCGCGAACGCCGGAGGGGCCGGACTGCCCGGGTCCAAAGTCCCCGGTTCCGGCGGAGCCACCCGCTGCCCCCGTTCCGCCCCCGTCCCACCCCCGATTCGCCCCCGCGGCGCCGAACGCTGAACGCATGCACGCTACAACTGGTTCCTCCCTCTCCCCCGGCTCCGTGGCCGTCGTCCTCGGCACCCGCCCCGAACTGGTGAAACTCGCCCCGCTGCTGCACGACCTCGGCGACGCCGCCCGGCTCGTGCACACCGGGCAGCACTGGGACGAGGCCCTGTCGGGCCGGTTCCTCGACGAGCTGCGGCTGCCCGAGCCGCAGCTGCTCACCGGCGTCGGCGGGCACCCCCGCGGCACCCAGATCGGCCGCGCCCTGCAGCAGCTGGACTCCCTCTTCGACGCCGACCGGCCGGCCGCCGTCGTCGTGCAGGGCGACACGAACGCCACCCTCGCCGGGGCGCTGGCCGCCAATGCCCGCGGCATCCCGCTGGTCCACGTGGAGGCCGGTCTGCGCTCCCGTGACCGGGCCATGCCCGAGGAGCACAACCGGGTCATGGTCGACGAGCTGGCCGACGTGCTCTGCGCCGCCACCGAGGAGAACGCCGCCAACCTGCTGGCCGAGGGCCACCCCGCCGAGCGGATCCACCGCACCGGCAACACCGTCGTCGAGGTCGTCCGCTCCTCGCTGCCCGCCACCCCGGAGCGGGCCGCGCTGCTCGCCTCGTACGGCCTGACCAAGGACGGGTACGTGCTCGCCACCGTGCACCGCCCCGAGAACACCGACTCCCCCGAGACGCTGCGCGCGCTGCTCACCGCGCTCGGCCGGATCGCCGCCGAGGGCGCGCCCGTGCTGCTGCCGCTGCACCCGCGCACGGCCGCGGCCGTGGAGCGGTTCGGACTCGGGGCGCTGCTCGACGGGCTGCGGGTCGTGGAGCCGGTCGGGTACGGGGAGTTCCTCGGGCTCGCCCGGCACGCGGCGCTGCTCGTCTCCGACTCGGGCGGCGTGCAGGAGGAGTGCACGGTGCTCGGAAGGCCGCTGCTCGTCGTACGCCGCTCCACCGAGCGTCCCGAGTCGGTCGACGCCGGGTTCGCGGCGCTGGTGCGGCCGGGGCCGCAACTCGCCGAGACCGCGCTCGCCCGGCTCGCGGACCGGGCCGCGCTGCTCAACTCCCTCGCCCGCAGGGCCAGCCCGTACGGCGACGGCCTCGCCTCCGCCCGGATAGCGCGCCTGACCGAGCGGGTCGCGCAGACCCCTACGGCCCGGCCGATCGCGGTCTGAGCCCTTCCGCCGCCACCCGACCTTCCTGTCTCCGCCATCTCTCAGGGGGACCCCATGACCATCGAAGGCGTCCTGACCGTCCTCGCCGCGTTCATGACCGTGCTCGCGGCCCTCACCCTGCTCCGCTTCCTCGCCTACTGGTTCGCCGTCTCCGACGCCCTGTGGGAGGACCGGCCGCTGGACGCCGGTGACGTGTCCGCCTTCTCCTGGCACTTCTTCATCCCGTGCCGGGACGAGGAGGCCGTCATCGGTACCTCCATGGCGCGGCTGCGCGAGACGTACCCCGGCTGCCACGTCTGGGTCATCGACGACCACAGCGAGGACGGCACCCGCGCCCTGATCGAGGAACGCGCCGCCTGGGACGACCACATCCACCTGGTGGCCCGCCGGATGCCCGCGGCCCGGCTCGGCAAGGGCGCCGCGCTGAACGCCGCGTACCGGCAGCTGAGCGACTGGCTGCCCGCCGGCGCCGACCGCGGCGACGTCGTCGTCTGTGTCGTGGACGCCGACGGGCAGCTCGCGGGCAACGCCCTGGAGCAGGCGTCGGCCGCCTTCGCCGACCCGGACGTCGGCGGCGCGCAGATCGGCGTACGGATGCGCAACGCGGGCGAGAAGCCCGCGCGGCCCGGCGCGAACCGGCTGGTCGACGCGCACGCCCGCTGGCTGGTCCGGATGCAGGACGTGGAGTTCTCCGTGAACAATGCGGGGATGCAGATCCTGCGCCGCCGCACCGGCAGCGTGGGCCTCGGCGGCAACGGCCAGTTCGTCCGGCTGACCGCCCTGGACTCGCTCGCCGACGGCACGATTCACGCCTGGCCCGACGGAGCCCTCCTGGAGGACTACGAGTCGGGGCTCCTGATGCGTCTGGAGGGCTGGGAGCTGACGCACCTGGAAGGCACGTACGTCTCCCAGGAGGCCGTCACCTCCACCCGCCGCTTCCTCACCCAGCGCACCCGCTGGGCGCAGGGCAACCTGCAGTGCCTGCGCTATCTGCCGCGGATCGTGAACTCCCCGCACTACACCGTCTGGGGCAAGTGGGAGACCGTCTACACGCTGCTCCAGGGGCCGCTGCACGTCCTGCTCGCGCTGACCACCACCCTGTTCGCCGCGCTGACCCTGGTCGCCTGCGTCCAGGACCCCGGCGCCCACGTCTTCGCCCACATGCTGCTGCCGGGCGCGCTGTTCCTGGTGGCGGCGGGCCCGCTCGCCCTGTGGGGCACCCGCTACCGGGCCCTGCGCCGGCGGGACGCGCGGCGCGGCGCGGGCGTCGTCTGGGGGCTCGGCCTGTGGCTGTACACGTACCACCTGTTCTGGGTCTCCTGCCGGGGCCTGGCCCGGATCGTGCTGGGCCGCAACGGCTGGGCCAAGACCCGGCGCAACGCCGAGGCCGTCGGCGTCGGTCCCATCGCCAAGGAGGTATGAGCCACCGTGCCCACGAGCGTGCCGTCGCAGGTCACCGTGCTCGTCGTCGAGGACGACCCGGACGTCCGTCTCGTCCTGTCCGCCCCACAATCCATGGAGGCCCACCATGTCCGCCCTCGCCGCCCTCAAGCGCTCCCCGGTCCGCGTCGTCTACGTGATCGCCTTCCTGCTCTTCGCCCTGGTGATCGTCGGCGTCCTGCCGACGGTCGCGCTCCTCGTCCCGGTCGCCCTGACCGTGGCCGCCGAAGTGAACCGGACCCGCCGCGTCACCCGCCGCGCCTGACGAACCGTCACCGCGGCGCGGTCCAGCGTCGCCTCACGCCCGACGAGTACGCCGACGACCTGCTCGGCAACGCCGTGAAGTTCACCCCCGCCGGCGGCCACGTCCACGTGCGGGCCCGTTACGAACCCGCCACCCGGCACTGGGTGCTGCGCATCAGCGACACCGGCATCGGCATCCCCGCATCGTTCCTGGACTCGCTGTTCGAGCCGTTCCAGCGGGCCGCGAACGCGAACCGGCGACGCGGCAGCGGCCTCGGCCTGTTCATCACCCGTGGCATCGTCGAACGGCACGGCGGCACCGTCACCGCCACCAGCACCGAAGGCACCGGCTCCACCTTCACCGTGGAGCTGCCGCTGCACCCGGTCTCCCTGCGCAAGCGGGGCGAGTCATGAAACCCCCCGGGGCACCCCCGATTGCCGTAACCCCCGCGCCCGTCCGGCGCGGTGACCCCCCGCCCCGCACGCCCGGTGTTCCCATCGCACCATGTGGTACGCACATCAACCCGGCCGCCGCGCACGCCAACTCCTCGGCGACGGCGCGGTTCTGCTCTGGACCGCGCTGTGGGCCGTCGCCGCGGTGGTCGCGCACCGGCTGATCACCCTCGCGGCCCGCCCCACGCCCCCGCACACCCGCACCCGGCTCCCGCTGCTCGGCCCCCGGATGAACGGCACCCTGCACGACGTCGCCCGGGCCGGCGACCGGCTGGCCGACGCGGCGCCCACCGGGCAGGCCCCGTTGCAGGCTCTGGCGCTGCTCTCCGCCGTCGCCCTGTTCGTCGTGCCCGTGGGCCTTCTGCTCGCCCTGTGGCTGCCGCGCCGCATCCGCTGGACCCGGCAGGCCGCCGCCGCCCGCGAGCTGGCCGCCACCGAGGACGGGCGCGAACTCCTCGCGCTGCGCGCCCTGGTCCGCCCGCTCGACGAACTCGCCCGGTTCAGCGACGCGGGACCCGGCCGCCTCGCTGAGGGCTGGCGCGAGGCGGACCCGGCCGTCCTGGACGCCCTGGCCGACGTCGAACTGCGCCGCCTCGGACTCGCCCGGAACTGACGCGCGCAGGACTCAGGGCCCACGCACGAAGGCCCCCGGAACCGTGCGGTTCCGGGGGCCTTCGGGTGCGTAGGCACTAGGCCTGCGGCAGACGCTCCAGCTGGGCCTGGATACGGGCGATGTCCTCGTCCGCCTTCACCAGGCGGGCCCGGATGCCCTCGACGACCTTCTCCGGGGCCTTGCCGAGGAACTTCTCGTTCCCGAGCTTGCCCTCGGCCTGCGCCTTGTCCTTCTCGGCCGCGGCGAGGTCCTTGGCGAGGCGCTTGCGCTCCGCCGCCACGTCGATCGCGCCGGACAGGTCGAGCGCCACCTCGGCGCCCGCGACCGGCAGCGTGGCCGTGGCGCTGAAGCCCTCGCCCTGCGGCTGCAGCTTCAGCAGCTGACGGATGGCGGTCTCGTGCGGGGCGAGCGCCGTGCCGTCCAGGGTGAGCCGCGCCGGCACGCGCTGGCCCGCCTTCAGACCCTGCTCGCCCTTGAACCGGCGGACCTCGGTGACGACCTGCTGGACCGTCTCGATCTCCCGCTCGGCCGCGTCGTCACGGAAGCCACTGTCCTTGGGCCAGTCGGCGACGACGACGGACTCGCCACCGGTCAGCGTGGTCCACAACGTCTCCGTCACGAACGGCACGATCGGGTGCAGCAGCCGCAGCGTGACGTCGAGGACCTCGCCGAGGACCCGGCCGGACACCTTGGCCGGCTCGCCGCCCGCCATGAACGTCGTCTTCGACAGCTCGACGTACCAGTCGAAGACCTCGTCCCACGCGAAGTGGAAGAGCGCGTCGGAGACCTTGGCGAACTGGAAGTCGTCGTAGAACGCGTCGACGTCGGCGACCGTCTTGTTCAGCCGGGACAGGATCCACCGGTCGGTGGCCGTCATCTCGGACGGCTCCGGCAGCGGGCCCTCGATCGTCGCGCCGTTCATCAGCGCGAAGCGCGTGGCGTTCCAGATCTTGTTGGCGAAGTTGCGGGAGGCCTGGACCCAGTCCTCACCGATCGGCACGTCCGCGCCGGGGTTGGCGCCGCGGGCGAGCGTGAAGCGGACGGCGTCCGAGCCGTACGCGTTCATCCAGTCGATCGGGTCGACCGCGTTCGGGTTCGACTTCGACATCTTCTTGCCGAACTCGTCGCGGACCAGACCGGTGAGCGCGACCTTCTTGAACGGGATCTCGCCGTCCATCGCGTACAGGCCGAACATCATCATCCGGACGACCCAGAAGAAGATGATGTCGTGGCCGGTGAGCAGGACGTCGGTCGGATAGAACTTCTCGAGGTCCGGGGTCTCCTCGGGCCAGCCCAGCGTCGAGAACGGCCACAGACCGGACGAGAACCAGGTGTCGAGGACGTCCTCGTCCTGCGTCCACCCCTCGGCCTCGGTGCCCGGCGGCTGCTCGTCGGGACCGACGCAGACGACCTCGCCGTTCGGCCCGTACCAGACCGGGATGCGGTGGCCCCACCACAACTGCCGCGAGATGCACCAGTCGTTGAGGTTGTCGACCCACTCGAAGTAGCGCCGCTCCATGTCCTTCGGGTGGAGCTCGACGCTGCCGTCACGGACGGCGTCACCGGCCGCCTTGGCCAGCGTCTCGACCTTGACCCACCACTGCAGCGACAGACGCGGCTCGATGGTGGTCTTGCAGCGGGAGCAGTGACCGACGGAGTGGACGTACGGACGCTTCTCGGCGACGATCCGGCCTTGCTCGCGCAGCGCGGCGACGATCGCGGAGCGCGCCTCGAACCGGTCGAGCCCCTGGAACGGACCGGGCACGGTGATGACCGCCCGCTCGTCCATGATCGTCATCGTCTCGAGGTCGTGCCGCTGCCCGATCGCGAAGTCGTTCGGGTCGTGTGCCGGGGTCACCTTGACGGCGCCGGTCCCGAACTCCGGGTCGACGTGCTCGTCCGCGACGACCGGGATGGTCCGGTCGGTCAGCGGCAGCTTGATCCGCTTGCCGATGAGGTGCGCGTACCGCTCGTCGTCCGGGTGGACGGCGACGGCCGTGTCACCCAGCATCGTCTCGACACGGGTGGTGGCGACGACGACGGTCTCGTCGCCCTCCCCGTACTGCAGCGACACCAGCTCACCGTCGTCGTCCTGGTAGTCCACCTCGATGTCCGAGATGGCCGTCAGGCAGCGCGGGCACCAGTTGATGATGCGCTCGGCACGGTAGATCAGCTCGTCGTCGTACAGGTCCTTGAAGATCGTCTGGACGGCGCGGGACAGCCCCTCGTCCATCGTGAACCGCTCACGCGACCAGTCCAGACCCGCGCCGAGGCGCTTGAGCTGCCCCAGAATGCGGCCGCCGTATTCGTTCTTCCACTGCCACGTCTTCTCGACGAAGGCCTCACGGCCGATGTCCTGCCGGGACTTGCCCTCCTCGGCGAGCTGCTGCTCGACCTTGTTCTGCGTCGCGATACCGGCGTGGTCCATGCCCGGCAGCCACAGGGTCTCGAAACCCTGCATGCGCTTGCGGCGCGTGAGCGCGTCCATCAGCGTCACCTGGAACGCGTGGCCCAGGTGCAGGGCACCCGTGACGTTCGGCGGCGGAATGACGATCGTGTACGGCGGCTTCTCGCTCTTGGCGTCCGCGGTGAAATACCCCCGGTCTACCCAGCGCGCATACAGCGTCTCCTCTACCTCGGCCGGCGCGTACTGGGTCGGCAGTTCGGTGGTGGGCGCTGGGTTCTGCTGCGATGAGTTCTCGGTCACGGAGCCAGTTTAGAGGGGTCACGGTCTCGTACTGAAACCGAATCCGGTGGCCTGATGCGTACTCCCGTACGCCAGGATGTCAGGAGCACATAAGCATCGGGAGGGAACCCATCCAATGAGCTACAACCAGCCGGGCCCCTACGGAGGCCAGCAGCCGCAGCAGCCCGGACCCTACGGCCAGCCGCAGCAGCCGGGTCCGTACGGGCAGCAGCCCCAGGCCCCTCAGCCCGGCTACGGGTACCCGCAGCAGGCGCCGCCCGGTGTCCCGCCCCAGCAGCCGAACCCGTACGGCCAGCAGCCCCAGGCCCCTCAGCAGGGCTACGGCTACCCGCAGCAGCAGGCTCCGTACGGCCAGGACCAGTACGGGCAGCAGTACCCGCCGGCGCCCCCGACGAGCGGCGGTGGCGGCAAGAAGACGGGCCTGATCATCGGCGCGGTCGCGGTCGTCGCGGCGCTCGGTGTGGGGGCGTACTTCGTGCTGGGCGGGGGCGGTGGGGGTGGCGCCTCGGTCGCGGACGACGGCGCGCACAAGCTGACGACGCCGGCGACGGTGCTGGGCGAGTACCAGAAGGAGGACTCCTCGTCGTCGGGCGGCTTCAGCTCGTCGGACATGCAGGACGCCGAGAAGCAGGGCCTGAAGAACGGGAAGCCCGTCGCCGCCGGCTACCAGGTCAAGGACTCCTCCAACCCGCTGGGCGGCAAGGTGCTGCAGTTCCAGGGCGCCTACGGCGAGATCGACGACCCGGAGAAGCTCGTCGACGGCATGTTCGACAAGGGTGCGCTGGAGATCACGAAGGGCAGCAGCAGCGACGGCAAGGCCACGCTCGTCGGCGACCCCAGCGACTACAGCACGGACGACGTCACCCTGAAGTGCCAGGAACTGACGATGGAGAGCACCGGCTCCGCGTCCGGCAGCTCCACGACTCCCAAGGAGATGCACATGCCGGTGTGCATCTGGAGCGACCACAGCACGATGGCGATCATCACCTCCGCGGAGATCGCCGACATGATGGCCGGCAAGTCCCCGGACTTGAAGGCTGCGGCGGACCTCGCCGCCAAGCTCCGCAAGGAAGTCCGCGTCCCCGCGTAACACCCACGGCGGCACGCGAAGGGCCCCGGCGGATCTCCCGCCGGGGCCCTTCCTGCGTCAACCGTCGTACGGCTACGCCGACTTCATCTCCCCGCTGCCGCCGCCCCGCGCGTCCCGCGGAATCAGCGTCGGGTTCACGTTCGAGTGAACGGCGTCCGCCGTGATGACGACCCGGGCCACGTCCTTGCGGGACGGGACCTCGTACATCACCGACTGGAGGACCTCCTCCATGATGGCCCGCAGGCCACGCGCGCCGGTGCGGCGCAGGATCGCCTGGTCGGCGATGGCCTCCAGGGCCTCGCGCTCGAAGTCCAGCTCCACACCGTCGAGTTCGAAGAGGCGCTGGTACTGCTTGACCAGTGCGTTGCGCGGCTCGACGAGGATCTGGAGCAGGGCCTCGCGGTCCAGGTTGTGGACCGAGGTGATGACCGGGAGACGGCCGATGAACTCCGGGATCATCCCGAACTTCACCAGGTCCTCCGGCATGACCTCCTGGAACTGGTCCTTCTCCTCCAGCTCGCGCTTGGAGTGGATCGTCGCGCCGAAGCCGATGCCCTTGGCGCCGGCCCGCGACTCGATGATCTTCTCCAGGCCGGCGAACGCGCCGCCCACGATGAACAGCACGTTCGTCGTGTCGATCTGGATGAACTCCTGGTGCGGGTGCTTGCGGCCGCCCTGCGGGGGCACGGAGGCAGTGGTGCCCTCCAGGATCTTGAGCAGGGCCTGCTGGACGCCCTCGCCGCTCACATCGCGGGTGATCGACGGGTTCTCGGACTTCCGAGCCACCTTGTCGATCTCGTCGATGTAGATGATCCCGGTCTCCGCCTTCTTGACGTCGTAGTCGGCGGCCTGGATCAGCTTCAGCAGGATGTTCTCGACGTCCTCGCCGACATAGCCCGCCTCGGTGAGCGCCGTGGCGTCCGCGATCGCGAACGGGACGTTCAGCATGCGGGCCAGGGTCTGGGCGAGCAGTGTCTTGCCCGAGCCGGTCGGGCCGAGCAGCAGGATGTTGGACTTCGCCAGTTCGATGGCGTCCTCACGGCTGCTGCCCCCGCCGTTCTCCCCGGCCTGGACGCGCTTGTAGTGGTTGTAGACCGCCACGGAGAGCGCCTTCTTGGCGGCCTCCTGGCCTACGACGTAGCCCTCGAGGAACTCGTAGATCTCGCGCGGCTTGGGAAGTTCTTCCCAGCGCACTTCACTCGTCTCCGCGAGCTCTTCCTCGATGATCTCGTTGCAGAGGTCGATGCACTCGTCGCAGATGTATACACCGGGGCCTGCGATGAGCTTCTTGACCTGCTTCTGACTCTTTCCGCAGAACGAGCACTTGAGCAGATCGCCGCCGTCACCGATGCGTGCCACGAGGTGCTTCCCCTTCGCCTGGGAGACGCCACGTTCAGCGGCTCCTGGTGCCTGTATCCGACGGTACCTTGCCGGGCCCCCCGTTCGGGCCCCCCTTGGCACGGTTCACTTCCTCCGGTGGGGAGTTCGTTGTCCGTGCCAAGGGATGGCAGACGATACAGCGAGCCGTTACGCGATCGCCTCGTTGTTCATCTTGCGCGTCGAGATGATCTGGTCGACCAGGCCGTACGCGAGCGCGTCCTCGGCCGTCAGGATCTTGTCGCGCTCGATGTCGTCGCGGATCTTCTCGATCGGCGTCGTCGAGTGCTTGGCCAGCATCTCCTCCAGCTGCGTACGCATCCGGAGGATCTCGTTGGCCGCGATCTCCAGGTCGGAGAGCTGCTCACGGCCGGTGCCGCCGGAGGGCTGGTGGATCAGCACGCGGGCGTTCGGCAGGGCCATGCGCTTGCCCGGCGTACCGGCGGCGAGGAGCACAGCGGCCGCGGAGGACGCCTGGCCCATGCAGACCGTCTGGATGTCCGGCTTCACGAACTGCATCGTGTCGTAGATGGCCGTGAGGGCCGTGAACGAGCCACCGGGGCTGTTGATGTAGATGGAGATGTCACGGTCCGGGTCCATCGACTCCAGGCACAGCAGCTGCGCCATGACGTCGTTGGCCGACGCGTCGTCGATCTGGACGCCGAGGAAGATCACGCGCTCCTCGAAGAGCTTCGCGTACGGGTCGTACTCACGCACGCCCTGCGAGGTGCGCTCGACGAAGCGCGGGATCACGTAGCGGTTGTCGACCTGCGGGCCCGTGTAGAGGCCGCTGCCGGGGATGTTGTTCATGATGGCGGTGTTCCGTCCTGGTGAGGGAGGCAGTGGGCTTGAATCGGGGCCTGTGATCAGGCGCCGGTGCCGCCGCCGCCCGGAACACCCGTAGCGGCAGTGATGATCTCGTCGATGAGGCCGTACTCCTTGGCCTCCTCCGCGGTGTACCAGCGGTCGCGGTCACCGTCACGGATGATCGTCTCGACGGTCTGGCCGGAGTGCTGGGCCGTGATCCTCGCCATGCGCTGCTTCGTGCGCAGCAGGTACTCGGCCTGGATCTTGACGTCGGAGGCCGTACCGCCGATGCCGGCGGAGCCCTGGTGCATCAGGATGTCGGTGTTCGGGAGCGCGAAGCGCTTGCCCGCCGAACCGCCCGTGAGCAGGAACTGGCCCATCGAGGCCGCCATGCCCATACCGATCGTCACCACGTCGTTCGGGATGTACTGCATGGTGTCGTAGATCGCCATGCCGGCCGTCACCGAGCCGCCGGGGCTGTTGATGTAGAGGTAGATGTCCTTGTCCGGGTCGGCGGCAAGGAGCAGCATCTGCGCGGTGATCTTGTTCGCGATGTCGTCGTCGACCTGCTGGCCGAGGAAGACGATCCGCTCGCCGAGCAGCCGGTTGTAGACATGGTCGCCGAGGCCACCACCGATGGACGGCTCGCCGGCGGCGGAAGGCATCAGATTCGTCACGTATCCACCTGCTCGTCTCTGACGGCTACGCGCCGTCTCGCGTCTCTAGCTGGGGGCGGGGCCCTTGCTCAGGACTCCCCTGCCCTCCTCTTCATGGACCCTAACGCGCGGGTCCCTTCGGGGAATCCCGCGAAGGGAACTGTTCGCTGTGAGCGCAGGGTGCCCCGCAAGGGGGCGGGGAGCCGCGCGACCAGCCACGTACGGGCCGTACAGCGCCCCTGGCGGGGCGCGACAGGCCCCCGGGACGTGTCCCGGGGGCCTGTCGTGTGACTACGGGGAGGCTCAGGCCTCCGTCTTCTCCTCGGCGGAGTCGGTGGACTCGGCGGCGGCCTCGGTGGCCTCCGTCTCCTCCTCGTCGTCCTCCAGGTCGACGACCTCGCCGTTGGTGTCCTTGACGGTGGCGGCCTCGACGACCACGGCAAGGGCCTTGCCGCGGGCGACCTCGCCGACCAGCATCGGGACCTGGCCACCCTCGACGACGGCCTGGGCGAACTGGTCGGGGGACATGCCGGAGGAGGCGGCGCGACGCATGAGGTGCTCGGTGAGCTCCTCCTGGTTCACGTTCAGCTTCTCCTTGTTGACGAGCTCGTCGAGGACGAACTGCGTCTTGATGCCCTTGACGGCCTGCTCGCGCGTCTCGGCGTCGAACTCCTCGACCGTCTTGCCCTGGATCTCGAGGTACTTCTCGATGTCCAGGCCCATCTGGCCGAGCTGGTGGTGCTCCAGGTTGTGCTTGCGGGTCTGGACCTCGTCCTCGAGCAGCTTCTCGGGAACGGGGACCTCGACCAGCTCGAGCAGCTTCTCCAGGACGCGCTCCTGGGCCTGCGTGGCCTGGTCGTACTGCTTCATGTTCTCGAGTCGCTTGCGGCTGTCGGCCTTCAGCTCGTCGAGGGTGTCGAACTCGGAGGCGAGCTGGGCGAACTCGTCGTCCAGGGCCGGGAGTTCGCGGGCGGCGACCTGGGTGACCTTGACGGTGACCTCGGCGTCCTTGCCCTCGGCGCTGCCGCCCTTGAGCTGCGAGGTGAAGGTGGCCTCGCCACCGGCCTCCAGGCCCTTGACGGCCTCGTCGATGCCGTCGAGGAGCTCGCCCGAGCCGATGGTGTAGGAGACGCCGGAAGCGACGCCGTCCTCGAGGACCTCGCCCTCGACCTTGGCCTCCAGGTCGATGGTGACGACGTCGCCGTCCTCGGCGGCGCGCTCGACCGGGGAGGTCGAGGCGAAGCGGTCGCGCAGCTGCTCGACCGACTTGTCGACGTCCTCGTCGGTGACCTCGACCGCGTCGACCTCGACCTCGATGCCGGAGTAGTCCGGGATCTCGATGGCCGGGCGGACGTCGACCTCGGCGGTGAAGTTCAGCGTCTCGCCGTCCTTCAGCTCCGTGATGTCGACCTCGGGCTGGCCCAGGACGTTGAGCTCCGCCTCATTGACGGCCTCGGTGTAGAACTTCGGGAGCGCGTCGTTGACGGCCTCCTCCAGCACCGCACCGCGGCCGAAGCGCTGGTCGATGACGCGGGCCGGGATCTTGCCCTTGCGGAAGCCCTTCACCGTGACCTGCTGGTTGATCTTCTTGTACGCCGCGTCGAGGCTGTCCTTGAGCTCCTCGAAGGGCACCTCAATGCTGAGCCGAACCCGGGTCGGGTTCAGGGTCTCGACGGCGCTCTTCACGGTGGGTCTCCTTGGGGGCTGACTTCAGGAATCGTGCCCGGCTTAGAGACACACGGGCATGCAGCTTGCATAGTAACGGCACGCCGGAGCCCGCCCACAATGCGATCTTGAAGTCGGTCCCACCGGGACCCGCGCGGGGAGCCGTGCCGCCGCGCCAACGCTGGTCGGGGTGGCGGGATTTGAACCCACGGCCTTCCGCTCCCAAAGCGGACGCGCTACCAAGCTGCGCCACACCCCGTTCGGTGCGACACGTAGGGTACATGGCCACAGGCGGCGCGGCGCCCGCATTGCGGCCGCGGCGCAGGCGGCGGCCCCTGACCGGACGGACCGTCGGTAAGGGGGTGTGCGGGCGGGGCCCATGACCCGCTACGATGCCTTTCGTGCCGCGGTCACCGAACCGGGGCGCGCGCTGTGCGGGCGTAGCTCAATGGTAGAGCCCTAGTCTTCCAAACTAGCTACGCGGGTTCGATTCCCGTCGCCCGCTCTCGACAAAGGCCTCCGGCCCGGTCCCGCTTCTCCGCGGACCGGGCCGGGGGCTTTTTCGCTTCCCCGGCCCCGGGTCTCAGAAATTGATCGCGCTGATGCTCTCCGCGACAGAGTTGAGGAAGTTGTTGATCGCTGGGGCCATTCCGGTCGATGCCAGGAAGAAGCCGAAGAGCACCGCCACGATGGCGGGCCCCGCCTTGATCGATCCACCGCGCATGAGCACCACGAGGACGATCGCCAACAACAGCACCACTGACAGCGAAATGGCCACACTGATCACACCCTAGGTCGGTCCGCTCTCCCGGCCCGGGGGGCACAGCCCCGCACACCCCCCGCCAGAACCATCGTGCCACCAACCCGGCTTCTGTATGCGGCCGGTGACGCATCGTCGGCCACGCGCGCGTGGGGGCTCGCGGGCCGCGCACCCCCGGGGCGCGGGTGCGGCGCACGTCGCGGCGGGGGCGGCGGTTGCCGAGGAGGCGCCGGCGGGGGTCGGAATTCGGCTTGATCGTTTCCATCGGGGCACATGTGGCGCACACATGCCCCTCGCATGTCGTTCCCGGTTTTCCCGCACTTTCCCCTTGTTCTGCGCACAGGGAAATCCAGGGAATTCGACGGCTCATTACCGACCTGCGGGCCGAGCGGCAAAAGGTCCATCACTGGACAATCCGACCGGGTCGATTACGGACAATATGCGCCATTTAAGCGGGATTAACCACGCCATAGGGGGCAGATCGGCAAGTTTTCGGCAGCGTCCGCACGCATGTCGACTTTCGCGAATCCGGGGTACCCGGGGGCGATAAGGAGGAATCGAGTTGAGGGTTTTACGAAATCCCACAGGCACCACTAGGGTGCCTCAGATGTTCCACACTGCCATGACCCCCGCCGGCGCAGTGCGGTCCCGGACGGTCTCCCCGAGCCCCTGGTGGGAGGACCTGTGACCAACTCGCTGTATCCACACGGTTCGCATCGTTCGCCGCTTCCCCCGGCCGCGCCGCCCCGGGACGGCGTACCGTCCCCCCACCCGCGCCCCCACCGCCCCGCGCCCGCCGCCGCACCGGCCCCCGCTCGGACTGCCGAGCCCAAGCCCAAGCAGCGGGACGCCTTCTTCGACAACGCGAAGTACCTGGCCATCGTGTTCGTCGCGATGGGCCACTCCTGGGAACCGCTCACCGACGGCAGCCGCGCCGCAGAGGCGCTGTACATGGTCGTCTACACGTTCCACATGCCGGCGTTCATCATCATCTCCGGCTACTTCTCTCGCTCGTTCGACGCGAGCCCGAAGAAGCTCATGCGGCTGATCACCGGTGTCGCCGTCCCGTACGTCCTCTTCGAGGTGGCGTACACCTTCTTCAAGCGGACGGCCGGGGGCGACCCCGACTACCCCATCAGCCTGCTCGACCCCTGGTACCTGACCTGGTTCCTCGTCGCCCTGTTCGTGTGGCGGCTGACCACGCCGATCTGGAAGATCGTGCGCTGGCCGCTGCCGCTGGCCGTCGCCATCGCCGTCCTCGCGTCGGTCTCCCCCGACATCGGTGACGACCTCGATCTGCAGCGCGTGCTGCAGTTCCTGCCGTTCTTCGTGCTCGGCCTGTGCCTGAAGCCCGAGCACTTCCAGCTGGTGCGACGCCGCGAGGTACGCATCCTCGCCGTGCCGGTCATGCTGTGCGGCCTCGCGCTCGCCTACTGGGCCGGGCCCCGGATGACGTCCGCGTGGTTCTACCACCGGGACAGCGCGCAGGAGCTGGGCGCCCCGTGGTGGGCCGGTGTCGTCATGACGCTCGCCCTGTTCGGCTGCTCGATCGTGCTCACCGCGTGCTTCTTCGCGTGGGTGCCGGGCCGCAAGATGTGGTTCACGGCGCTCGGCGCGGGGACCCTGTACGGCTACCTGCTGCACGGATTCCTGGCGAAGGGCTCCCGGTTCTGGGGCTGGTTCGACGCCGCGTGGGTCCATACGCCGTGGGGCCAGATCGTCGTCACGGTCGCCGCCGCGTCCGTCATCACCGTGCTGTGCACGCCACCGGTGCAGCGGATGTTCCGGTGGGCCATGGAGCCGAAGATGGAATGGGCGTTCCGGCGGGACGCCGCGGAGCTGGCCCGGCAGCGTCAGCGCGCCTAGGTTCCGTCCGCCGGACAGAGCCTAGGCCAGGCCGAGAAGTGCGCGCATCGTCGCGTACTTCCGGGTCAGGCGAGTGCGGGTCGGCTCGTCCAGGACCGCGAGGCGGGCCGGGTTCGCGTTGTGGGCCAGGTCCGCCTCCTTGATCAGGCGGGCGCCGGGAGTGGCGAGGATGCGGTGCGCGTACGCGCCCGGGTCCTCGCCCTTCTGTTTGGTCAGGGCCCGGATCATCGCCTTGGTCGCGTCCGTGAGCGCGGCCGTCGTCAGCCACTCCTCGGAGAGCGCCTCGTCCTCCATCGCGTCGTGCAGCCAGGCCGCGGCGATCTGCTCATCGGTGCCGCCGCGCGTGGCCACTCCGTCGGCCACGGCGTGCAGGTGCTCGGCGTAGGGGCGGCCGGCCTTGTCGGTCTGACCCTCGTGCGCCCTGCGGGCCAGGGCCTCGATCTCCGTGAGTGTGAGCATGGGGCGAGGTTATGCCCGGGGGTTTCCAGGGAGTGCGGGCCCGTCCTGGCCGACCAGGAACCCGCGGAGCGCTACGCCGCCGACCTCATGGCCGCGCGGGCCGTCAGGGTGTTCATGCGCGCGGCGATGACGTCCGCCGACACGCCTTCGAGTTGGTCGACGAGCGCGCCGTCCGCGAGGAACAGGACGCGGTCCGCGTGGGCGGCGGCCACCGGGTCGTGCGTGACCATGACGACGGTGGCACCCATCCGGTCGACGGCGGAGCGCAGCAGGCCCAGGATCTCGGCGGCCGTCGTGGTGTCGAGGGCGCCGGTCGGCTCGTCCGCGAAGATCACGTCGGGGTCGGTGACGAGCGCGCGGGCGATGGCGACGCGCTGCTGCTGACCGCCGGAGAGTTCGCCGGGGCGTCGCCTGCCCTTGTCGGCGAGGCCGACCCGGGAGAGGACGTCGGCGGCGCGGCGCCGGCTCGGGCGGTGTCCTGCGAGGCGCATCGGGAGCAGCACGTTCTGCTCGACGGTGAGCGAGGGCAGCAGGTTGAACGCCTGGAAGACGAAGCCCAGGCGGGTGCGGCGCAGCTCGGTGAGCTTGTTCTCGTTCATCCCGGTGATCTTCGTGCCGCCGAGGACGACCGTGCCGTCGGTGGGGCGGTCGAGCCCGGCCGCGCACTGCAGGAACGTCGACTTCCCGGAGCCAGAGGGCCCCATCACGGCGGTGAACGTGCCGCTGCGCAGGGCGAGTTCGACACCGCGCAGGGCGTGCACGGCGGCGCCGCCGCGGCCGTACTGACGCGACACTCCGCGCAGTTCGACGGCCCAGCCGCCGCCGTGCGGTGCCTCGTCGTGACGCTGGCGCTTGTTGCGCAGGCCCATGGTTGCCCTCTCGTCCGTGCCGGATGGCGCATTCGATAGAGCGAACGTACGGATGCGGGGGCCCCGCGGGCCATGGAGACACCTGGCCGATCCGGGGTGGGGAGAACCCCACCACGGGACTTCCGACCCGCCCTTTCAGTACTTTGGTAAGCTAAATATTGACGCTTTCTTGACGATCCCTTTACCAAGGAGGAACGGGCCCATCGGACACGCGGACACCTTGATAGCCATGGGCGGCGCCTTCCTCGCCGCCGCCGTCCTCGCCCGCCTCGGCGGACGCATCGGACTCCCCACCATCCCCCTGTTCATCCTGGCCGGGATCCTGCTCGGCCCGCACACACCCGGCATCGTGCTGGTCGCCGACCCGCACGACCTGGAGATGCTCTCCGCGCTCGGCCTGGTGCTGCTGCTCTTCTACCTCGGCCTCGAGTTCCACCTGGACGACCTCAAGGAGGGCGGCCGCAAGATGGCCGTCGCCGGAGGGACGTACCTCGCGCTGAACGTCGGCGCCGGCCTCGGTTTCGGATTCGCCCTCGGCTGGGGCACCTCCGAGGCTCTGGTCCTCGCCGGGGTGCTCGGCATCTCGTCGTCCGCGATCGTCACCAAGGTCCTCGTCGACACCGGGCGGCTCGGCAACCCGGAGACCAAGCCGATCCTCGGCATCATCGTCGTCGAGGACATCTTCCTGGCGCTGTATCTGGCGGCGCTGCAACCGATCCTGTCCGGCGCCGACTCGCTCGCGGCGGCCGTCATGGACGGCGGCAAGGCGTTCGGGTTCCTGCTGCTGCTCGCGCTCGCGGCGCGGTTCGGCACGCGGGTCGTCGGCAAGCTCTTCAACACCAAGGACGACGAGCTCCTCGTCATCTCCTTCCTCGGTGCCGCGGTGTTCGTGGCGGGCGTCTCGGAGTGGTTCGGCGTCGCGGACGCCATCGGCGCGTTCATGGTCGGCCTGATGCTCGGGTCGACCTCCTCCGGGGAGCGCATCCGCAAGCTCGTGCATCCGCTGCGGGACGCCTTCGGCGCGATCTTCTTCTTCGCGTTCGGGCTCTCGATCGATCCCGGGGACCTGCCGACCGTGGTGTGGCCGGTACTGGCCGCTGTCGCGGTGACGCTGGTGATGAACGTGCTGGCGGGGCTCGGCGCCGCGCGGGTGTACGGGTTCGGGCCCGGGCCCGCGGCCAATATCTCCACGACGCTGCTGGCCCGGGGGGAGTTCGCGTTGATCCTCGCCACGATGGCCGCCGGCGCGGGCCTCGACGAGCGGCTCTCGCCGTTCATCGCGGGGTATGTGCTGGTGCTGGCGGTGCTGGGGCCTCTGGCGGCGGGGCGGTCCGCTTGGTTGGCCCGGATTCTGCCCGGGGGGCGGTCGCCCGAGCCGGTCGAGGAGCGGGTCGGCGCCGGGGTGTGACCGGCTGCGCGCCGTAGGGGTGGATGGTGCGTCGCCGAGTGCGGGTGCGTGGGGCTTCTCGCGCCGTTCCCCGCGCCCCTGAAGCGCCGTTGCCCCGCCGGTTCGGATGTTGAGTGCCGGTCTCGTCGTGGTTGCTCGCGCCGTTCCCCGCGCCCCTGAAGGCATGCGCTGCGCGCAGCCTTCCCCTGAGCGAGCGGAGCTCGCTTCAGGGGCGCGGGGAACGGCGCGACCAGCCCACCACCCGCGGCCGCGAGACGAAGAGCGGCACGGCAGACGCTACGGCGCAAAGGGCCCAGGTCGCCGAACGATCAGGAATCCCGGCACAGAAGCAGCAGCGCCCTGTCGTCGTTCACGTCCTTGGCCACCGCCTCGATGAGGTGCCAGGCCGCGCCGTGGAAGCCGCCGGTGACGTAGCGGTCGGCCTCGCCGGTGAGGCGGTCGATGCCCTCGGCGATGTCGCGGTCGGAGGTCTCGACCAGGCCGTCCGTGAAGAGCATCAGGACGTCGCCGGGCCGCAGCGTGCCCTTCGTCGCGTCGAACTCGGCGCCGTCGTAGACCCCGAGGAGCGGGCCCTCCGCCGCCTTCTCCTCCCAGCGGCCGGTGCCCGCGCTGAGCTGGAGGCCCGGCGGGTGGCCCGCGGAGTAGAGCTCGTAGTCGCCCGATTCGAGGTCGAGGACGAGGTGGATGGAGGTCGCGAAGCCCTCGTCCCAGTCCTGGCGGAGCAGGTAGCCGTTGGCCGCGGGGAGGAAGGCGTGCGGCGGGAGGGAGCCGAGCAGGCCGCTGAAGGCTCCGGCCAGGAGCAGGGCCCTGGACGCCGCGTCCATGCCCTTGCCGGAGACGTCGGTGAGAACGACCTCGAGGGTGCGGCCGTTGTTGGTCCGGGCCGCGACCACGAAGTCGCCGGAGAACGACTGGCCGCCGGCCGGGCGCAGCGCCATCTCGCGGTGCCAGCCGGCCGGCAGCTGCGGCAGCCGGGACTGGGTGCGGATGCGCTCGCGCAGGTCGAAGAGCATCGTGCCGCCGCGCCGCCAGGGCACGCCGACGCGGCTGCGGAACTGCGCTATGAGCAGGCCGAAGAAACCGCAGGCCGCGACCGTGAGGACGGTGCCGGGAGTGACCGCGGCGGGCTGCTGCTCGTACGGGCCGAGCTGGTACGACTCCACGATCAGGGCCGCGGCCGCCGCCGCGTACAGGCCGAGCAGGCTGGCCGGGCGCAGCAGCAGGCCGCCCGCGACGATGGGCAGGACCAGGACCGCCGGGGAGCACCAGACCGGGTTGAGGATCGTGGCGCAGGCGATCAGCGGCACCATGATCAGCAGGCCGGCCAGGGCTATCCAGTCCGAGCCGTCGCCGCGGAAGTAGTCCACCCCGGATTTGCGCACGGCTGTGCGGACCCGGTGCACACGCATCTTCAACCGGGCCGGAAGCGTCTCGGCCTCCGCGCGCTGTTCGCGCCGTCGCCGTTCTCGTCGTACCGCCATTGCTCGTGGACCTTATCCATCGGGCCTGGATCTGTGCACGGGAGGTCCCACTTGTCCCCCTTTCCGGGCACGTCCGGCAAGGGGGAAGGACCGGGAAAATCGCTCGCTCCCGACTTGCCCGCGCTGATAAGCCTGGCGTATGACGACCGACCTGCGCGTGCTGAGCCGTGACGAGTGGGACCGCTGGTACGGGAGGCTGATGCTGGCCTTCGGCGGGGTGCCCGAGTCGCCGCAGGAGCAGCGGCTGTGGGACGACCTGACGGACGTCGACCGCTCGCTGGGGGTGTGGGACGGCGAGGAGTGCGTGGGCACCGCGGGCGCCTTCTCGTTCCGGGTCTCGGTGCCCGGCGGCGCGTTCGTGGACGCCGCGGGCGTGACCATGGTGAGCGTCGCGGCCACGCATCGCAGGCGCGGCCTGCTCACCTCGATGATGCGGCGCCAGCTCGACGACGTACGGGCGTGGGGCGAGCCGCTCGCGGTGCTGACCGCGTCCGAGCCCGCGATCTACGGGCGGTTCGGATACGGCATCGCCACCCGGCAGTTGAGCCTCACCATCGACTCGTCACGGGTGCGGATCGACGTCCCTGCCGGGACGGACGACGTACGGCTGCGGTACGTGGATCCGGCCGAGGCCGCCGAGCGGTGCGAGGCGGTGTATCTGCGGACCGTCGGCAGCCGGCCCGGGAATCTCGCCCGTTCGCCCGGCTGGGAGCGGCTGCCGCTGCTCGATCCGCCGGAGGACCGGGACGGCGCCTCGCCGCTGCAGTGCGTGCTCGCCGAGCGGGGCGGTGAGGTCGTCGGCTTCACCCGCTTCCGCAACAGGCCGGGCGGCGACTGGGGGGTGTCGCGCGCGCGGATCCAGGCGCGGGACGTCACGGCGCTCGATCCGGCGGCGTACGCGGCGCTGTGGCGGTTCCTGCTGGACATCGATCTGACGGAGACGGTGGAGAGCCGGAACCGTCCGGTCGACGATCCGCTGCTCTCGATGATTTCCGACGTTCGCCGGTGCGGTGTCCGGATGCGTGACTCGATGCACGTACGTCTGGTGGACATGGCGACCGCCCTCGAAGCGCGTACGTATGTCGCGCCGCTGGACGTGGTGCTGGAGGTCGAGGACGCCTTCTGCCCCTGGAACGCGGGGCGTTGGCGGCTGACCGGGGACGCGAAGGGCGCGTCCTGCGAGCGGACCACGGACGCCGCCGAACTCGCGCTGTCCGTACGGGAATTGGGTGCGGCCTATCTCGGTGACGTGTCGCTGGCCGAGCTGGCGGCGGCCGGGCGGGTGCGGGAGCTGCGGCAGGGCGCGCTGACGGAGGCGGCGGTGGCGTTCGGCTCACCGGTCGCACCGTGGCTGCAGCACGGGTTCTAGGTCGTGTCCGCAAAGTCCCTCCGTCCGCCCGGAGGGCGGGCCCTGCGGCGTCAATGGGGTCTCCCCTGCTCGGAGCCTGTCGAAGAGCTTGGGGAAGCGTGCCAGGCGTCGCCGGGCAGGAGGGACTTTGCGGACACGACCTAGGCGGTCTCGACGGCCCGTCGCTCCGTACGCGGGCGCAGGGCGAACCAGAGCGCGATGAACCAGCCGATGCCGGTGCCGCCGAGGAGGACGTTCAGGACCAGGATCATCCAGCGGTGGTCGGCCTTGCGTTTGAAGGCGATCCAGGTCGGCAGCAGGCCTATGACGAGGCAGAAGAAGGTGATGATGAGGACCTCGGTGGGCCCCAGCTGGGAGAACATGAGCGCACTGTATGTCGAAGGTCAGTGCGACGGCTGGCAGTTGGGGCACCAGAAGAGGTTGCGGGCCGCCAGTTCCGCCGTGCGGATCTCCGTGCCGCACAGGTGGCAGGGCTGCGGCGCGCGGCGGTAGACGTAGACCTCGCCGCCGTGGTCGTCGACGCGCGGCGGGCGGTTCATCGCCTCCGGGGTGTGCTCGGGGCGGACCGTGTCGATGCGGTTGTGGCGGACGCCCTCGCGCATCAGGGCCACCAAGTCGTCCCAGATCGCGGTGAATTGGCCCTCGGTGATGCTCTTCCCCGGCGTGTACGGGTCGATGCCGTGGCGGAAGAGGACCTCGGCCCGGTAGACGTTGCCGACGCCCGAGACGACCTTCTGGTCCATGAGGAGCGCGGCGATCGTGGTGCGGCTGCGGGAGACGCGGGCGTACGCCCTGGCGGGGGTGTCGGCGGGGCGCAGCGGGTCCGGGCCGAGGCGGTCGTGTATCGCCTGCTTCTCGGCGTCCGTGATCAGGGCGCAGGCGGTGGGGCCGCGCAGGTCCGAGTAGTGGGCGTCGTTCGCCAGGCGCAGGCGGACCGTGTCCGTGGGGGGCGGGGCCGGGGTCTCGCCGAGGGTGTACTTGCCGAAGAGGCCCAGGTGGATGTGGACCCAGGTGTCCTCGGCCGTGCCGAATCCGAGGAAGAGATGCTTGCCGTGGGCCTCGGTGCGGGTGAGTTCTTGGCCGGTGAGGAGGGCGGCCGCGTCGGAGAACTTGCCCTGGGGGCTGCTGACCCTGGCCTCGCGGCCGAGGAATCGGTCGGCGTGGTCCTGTGCGAGGCGGTGGATCGTGTGGCCCTCGGGCACGGCCGTCGTTCTCCTCGGGTGGGTGGGGGCTGCTGTCCTGGGGCGCTGCCCCAGACCCCGCTCCTCAAGCGCCGGAGGGGCTGGATTTCACCCGGGCGGGCTTGAGGAACGAGGAAGAGCCGGGCTCAGCCCTGCTGGGGGTGGTGGTCCGGGATCGCCGGCAGCTCGCCCGTCTCCTCGTAGCGCGACAGCATGTCGATGCGGCGCTGGTGGCGCTCCTCGTTCGAGTACGGCGTGCTCAGGAAGATCTCGACGAACTTCGTCGCCTCCTCCTCGCTGTGCATGCGGCCACCGATGGAGATCACGTTCGCGTTGTTGTGCTCACGGCCGAGCGCCGCGGTCTGCTCGCTCCAGGCGAGGGCCGCACGGACGCCCTTGACCTTGTTCGCGGCGATCTGCTCGCCGTTGCCGGAGCCGCCGATCACGATGCCGAGGGCGTCGGGGTCCGCCGCCGTCCTCTCCGCGGCGCGGAGGCAGAACGGGGGGTAGTCGTCGACGGCGTCGTAGATGTGGGGCCCGCAGTCGACGGGCTCGTGGCCGTGGGCCGTCAGCCATTCGACCAGGTGGTTCTTGAGTTCGTAGCCGGCGTGATCAGAGCCGAGATAGACGCGCATGGATCCGAGTGTGGCACGCCGCGGCCCGGGTAGTCGCTGGCGGGGCCCTGACCTCGTACGTCACAGGGCTTCACCGGCGTAACGAAGACAACAATCCGGAGTCGACTCTTCCGTATCCACCGCCCCGGCGCTTTGAATGCCAGGGCTCGCAACCCGAGTCCCCACGAACGTAAGGACGTCCATGACCGCGCAGTCATCCCTGCAGTCGTCACCTGAGACGCAAGAGACCCCGCCGGGCGGCGACGGCCTCAAGGCCGGGCTGAAGAACCGGCACCTGTCGATGATCGCCATCGGCGGTGTCATCGGCGCGGGCCTCTTCGTCGGGTCCGGTTCCGGGATCGCGGCGGCGGGGCCCGCCATCCTCGTCTCGTACGCGCTCGTCGGCGCGATGGTCGTGCTCGTGATGCGGATGCTCGGCGAGATGGCCGCCGCGCGGCCCTCGTCCGGCTCCTTCTCCGCCTACGCCGATCAGGCGCTCGGGCGCTGGGCCGGTTTCTCCATCGGCTGGCTGTACTGGTTCTTCTGGGTCGTGGTGCTCGCCGTGGAGGCGACCGCCGGGGCGACCATCCTCAACGGGTGGATACCGGCCGTGCCGCAGTGGGCCTGGGCGCTGATCGTGATGGTCGTGCTGACGGTCGTGAACCTGGCGGCCGTCGGGTCGTACGGCGAGTTCGAGTTCTGGTTCGCCGGGATCAAGGTCGTCGCCATCGCGGCGTTCGTGATCATCGGGCTGCTCGCGGTCTTCGGCGTGCTGCCGGGCTCCGACAACCCGGGCGCCGGGTTCGGGCACCTCACCGACGCGGGCGGCTTCTTCCCGAAGGGACCGGGAGCGATCCTCACCGGTGTCCTGATGGTCGTCTTCTCCTTCATGGGCAGCGAGATCGTCACCCTGGCCGCCGGTGAGTCCGAGGACCCGCAGAAGGCCGTGACCCGGGCGACCAACTCGGTGATCTGGCGGATCGGCATCTTCTACCTCGGCTCGATCTTCGTCGTGCTGACCCTGCTGCCGTGGAACGACCCGTCGATCGTCAAGGACGGCTCGTACGTCGCGGCGCTCAACTCCATCGGCATCCCGCACGCCGGTCAGGTCATGGACGTCATCGTGCTCACCGCCGTGCTGTCCTGCCTCAACTCGGGCCTGTACACCGCCTCCCGCATGGCCTTCTCGCTCGGGCAGCGCGGGGACGCGCCGAAGGCGTTCGCGAAGACCACCTCGCGCGGTGTGCCGCGGACCGCGATCCTCGGCTCCGTCGTCTTCGGGTTCCTCGCCGTCTGGTTCAACTACCAGTGGCCGGACACCGTCTTCAACTTCCTGCTGAACTCCTCCGGCGCCGTCGCCCTCTTCGTCTGGCTCGTCATCTGCTTCACGCAGCTGAAGATGCGCGGCATGATCCTGCGCGAGCAGCCGGAGAAGCTCGTCGTGAAGATGTGGCTGTTCCCGTACCTGACGTGGGCGACGATCGCGATGATCTCGTTCGTGCTCGTGTACATGCTGACCGACGACGCCGGGCGTGAGCAGGTGCTGCTGTCGCTGTTGGTGGCGGCGTTCGTGGTCGGGTTCTCGCTGGTGCGGGAGAAGGTGCAGCGGAAGCGCTGAGCACCCGCGACGGTGCCGCGGCCCGTGGACAGGCCCTCAATTGGGCCGCAGCACCGTGAACGTCTTCTTCACCTGCTCGTAGCGCTCCTTCGCCGGGCCCGCCACCTGCGGCTGGTACCAGGTCCCGATCTGGTACGACTGCGAGTCCTGCTCGAAGCCGAGCAGTTCGGCGTGCCAGCGCCTGCCGTCGAGGGTGAACAGGTACTCCCAGACGACCGCGGGGCGGCCCCGGAACGTCGTACGGTTCAGACGGATCTTCGCGTAGTCCTGGCCCTGGTGGGCGTCGCGCTCCGACTTCTGCCAGGTCGTGAAGAGGTCGTCCTTGGCGAGCGCCGACTGCGTGACCAGTTCCTGGGTGCCGTCGGGTGAGGTGTAGTGCACCTCGGACGCCGTCTTCACCGACCGCTTCCAGTCCTGGGGCGGCACCCACGCGTAGCCGACCTCGCGGCGCGACCCGGGCGGCAGTGTCTGGGCGGTCGTCGGCGGGCGTGACGTGCCCTCGACCGTCGGCGGCAGGGACGTGACCGTCGGGCTGCCGCCTCCCCCGCCCGTCTCGGGATCCTCGCCGCCCGGCAGTGTGAGCGCGAGCGCCGCCGCGATGCCGCCGGCCAGCACCGCGCCGAGGACGACCAGCGGGGCGCGGCGGCGGCGCGGGCGCGGGTCCGCCGGGGTCGGCGGGCCGAGCAGGTCGTCGCCGGAGCCGGGCTTCGCGCACTCGGTCGGGGACTCGGCGGGCGACGAGGTCTCCTGCGAGGAGACGGGCGGCGGCGGGGCCGGGCGGCGCAGTCCGATGTCCAGGGTGCGGGTCCTGGGGTGCCAGGCCGGGTCGGGGGCGGGCGGCACGAGAGTGTCCGCGATCTCGTCGAGCCCCGGCCTGTCCCGCGGCTCCTTCGCCAGGAGCCGGGTGAGCAAGGGCGTCAGCCTGCCCGCTTCCGGAGGCAGTTGCGGCTCCTCGTAGAGCACGGCGTGCAGGGTCGCGAGGGTGGTGTCCCGGCTGAACGGGGACCGGCCGCCGAGCGCCGCGCACAGCGTCGCCCCGAGGGACCACAGGTCGGACGGCGGGCCCTGCGGTTTGCCGGAGACCCGCTCGGGCGCCATGTAGTCGGGCGAGCCGACGAGCATGCCGACCACGGTGAGCGCCTTGGTGTCCTGGATGGCGGCGATGCCGAAGTCGGTGAGCATGACGCGACGCCGCCCCGACCGCTCGATCATCACGTTGCCGGGTTTGATGTCGCGGTGCAGGACGCCTCCCGCGTGCACCTGGCGCAGCGCCTGGGCCAGGCTGAGGCCGATGCCCGCGGCCTCGTCGACGCCGAGCGGGCCGTCCTCGACCAGGACCTGCTCCAGGGAGCGGCCGGCGACCAGCTCCATGACGATCCACAGCCGCTCGCCCTCGTCGACGACGTCGTAGACGCGGACCACGTTGGGATGGTCGATCCGGGCCGAGGCGCGGGCCTCGCGCAGGGTGCGCTCACGGCGGGTGCGGGCGTCCTCCGGGTCGAGGCCGTCGATGCGCATCTCCTTGACGGCGACCGGCCGGTCGAGCATCTCGTCGACCGCTCGCCACACCCGCCCCATGCCGCCCTGGCCAATGTGTTCGTCCAGGCGGTAGCGCGCGGCCACCACCAAGCCACGGACGCCTCCGCTCATATTCCCTGGCAATCGACTGCACCCCCGAAACACACGCAACACTCGAAACGCACGGAATCACAAAATCGACACTTCGCGCCGTCCCAGCATAGTGGGGAGAAATCTTGTGGTACCTCTTCAAGTACTGCGAATTCAGGCGCAGTTGCAGAAGTCACGGGGGAAACAGAAACACCTAGGGGGACGAACATGAGTTCACGGCGTCACGCCAAGATCGCCGGGTCACTGCTGACCGCGACCGTCACTGCGGTGCTGGTCCTGCCGTTCGCCGCGGTCGCGGACGACCCGCCGGGGCCGGGCAGCAGCGAGGGCGGCAAGGCCATGGACAAGGCGCCCGCGGGCGTCGAGCTGACCACGACTCTGCCCAAAAAGATCTCGGTCGACAATTCGACCGAGGAGACGAAGGATCTCGTCGCGAGCGTGCGTAATCAGGGGACCGAGGACAGCGGAAAGATCATTCTGGCCGTCGTCGGATTCGACGGACTCTCGGTGAAAGATGTAGCGGGTTGTACAGCTATTCCGAAGAACAAACTTCCGAAGGGTTCCAACAGCGGTTTCTCCTGCGCGATCGACAATCTCGCGGCCGGGAAATCGAAGTCCTACAAGGTCGCCGCGACCTTCGATCTCGACAAGACCGGCAAGATCTGCCTGCCGGTGCAGAGCGGGGACGGCAAGAAGACGTTCTGGCAGCAGGGCCCGGTGCCGTTCGGCACGACCAGCCCGTCGCCGAACGCGCCCGTGACACCGCTGCTGCTCAACACGGAGAACAAGCCGGCCACGCCCGCGGGTGACAAGGGCAAGGAAGACCTCCCCTCGACCGGCATCGGCGACGAGGTGCTGCCGCTCGGCATGGTGGGCGCGGGCCTGATCGCGGCCGGCGGGGCGGGCCTGTGGGCCTCGCGCAGGAAGCCGTCCGGGACCGGCTGAAAAGCTGCCGGAATCTGTCAGGTTATGCGGGCAGAGTGCGGGTCATGACGACACACGACGACAGTCATGACCCGCACACGCTCCGCCCGGGCGACCCCGGGTACGACGAGGAGCTGGCCGGATTCCAGACCGGGTTCACCCAGCGGCCCGACATGATCAGTGCGGCGGCCACCGCGGACGACGTGGTGGCCGCCGTGGCGTACGCGGCGGACGCGCACCTGCCGATCGGGGTCCAGGCCACCGGCCACGGCCTGCCGGACACCTCCACGGGCGGCGTCCTCATCAGTACGCGGCGGATGACCGAGGTACGTGTCGACGCCGGGGCACGCACGGTGCGCGTCGGCGCCGGAGCCACCTGGGGCGCCGTCGCGCGGGCCGCGGCCCCGCACGGCCTGGCCCCGCTGAACGGCTCGGCGCCGAGCGTCGGCGTGGTCGGGTACACGCTGGGCGGCGGACTCGGCATCCTGGCACGGGAGTTCGGTTACACCGCCGACCATGTGCGCGCCCTGGACGTGGTGACCGCGGACGCCGTCCCGCGCCACGTCACCGCCGACAGCGACCCCGAACTGTTCTGGGGCCTGCTGGGCGGCGGCGCCAATCTCGGGGTGGTGACGTCCCTGGAGGTCGGCCTGGTCCCGGTGACCCGGCTGTACGGGGGCTCGCTCGCCTTCGACGGGCGGGAGACGGACGTGGCGGGGATCGTCGCCGCGTACACGGACTGGACGTCCACCGTCCCGTCCACGCTGACCTCGTCGCTCGCCGCGCTCGTCCACCCGGACGTCCCGGCGATGCCGCCGCACCTGCGCGGGCGGTACCTGGTCTCGGTGCGGATCGCGTTCACGGGGACGGCGCAGGAGGGCGCGCGCCTGGTCGCGCCGCTGCGCGCCGCGCTCGGGGAGCCCGTCACGGACACCGTGCGCGAGATGCCGTACGGCGACAGCCCCACCATCCACGCCGACCCGGACTTCCCGCACCCCTACTACGGGGACAGCGTGTTCCTGGACCACGCGGACGCGGCGGGGATCGGTGAGCTGTTCACGCTCTCCGGGCCCGCCGCCGACGGGATGCACGTCGTGCAGCTCAACCACCTGGGCGGCGCGCTGTCGCGGCCCGCGCCGAACGCGGTGCCGTACCGGTCGGCGGGCTGGCTGGTGCGGATCCTGTCGCCGCTCGGGGAGGGTGGCCGGGAGGCGGCGCGGGCGCATCACGCGCGGGCGTTCGCGGCGGTCGCGGACCACACCGTCGGGCGGTCGCTCAACTTCGCCTTCGGCGGCGGCGACCGTACGGAAGGGCTCCACGACCCGGACACACGAAAGAGGCTCGCCGATCTGAAGGCCGCGTACGACCCGGCGAACCTCTTCCGGAGGAACTACAACCTGCGGTAGCCGCTTACTTGTAGCCGCTTACTTGTTGGCGAACTTCCAGGCGGTGGGCAGCGCGCCCATCGCGAGCGCCGCCTTCAGCACGTCACCGAGCAGGAACGGGGTCAGGCCCGCGGCGATCGCGGCGCTCAGGCCCATGCCGGTGGAGAGCGCCAGGTACGGGACGCCGACCGCGTAGACGATGGCCTCGCCGAGCAGGAACGTGCCCGCGGTGCGCAGGACCGAGCGGTCCGCGCCGCGGCGGGCCAGCGCGCCGACGGCCGCGGCGGCCAGCATCAGGCCGATGACGTAGCCGAACGACGCCATGGCGTAGCCCGAGCCGCCCCCGGCGAACCACGGCACACCGGCCATGCCCGCGAGCGCGTACAGCGCGAGCGAGAGGAAGCCGCGGCGGGTGCCGAGCGCGGTGCCGACGAGCAGCGCGGCGAAGGTCTGTCCGGTGACCGGCACCGGCGAGCCCGGGACGGGGATCGCGATCTGCGCGGCGATGCCGGTGAGGGCGGCGCCGCCGATGACCAGCGCCGCGTTCCGCGCGACGGCGGCGGACCCGGTGCGGGAGGCGGGGAGGAGGTCGGCCAGGACCTTGCCCGGACGGGCGACTGCAGCGGCGGTGCTCATGGGGACTCCGCAAGTGTTCGTGGGCGGGCAGGGTGGGACTCCGTGACGCTATCCCAGGGGAGTTGAGCCGATCACGGTCACCGATCGACAAAGGCTTGAGCTCCGTGTTGGTGGGCTCTGCACAAAGAACCGCATGTACACCACATACGGGGTGACGCTCGTCACTGGGACGAGTCCGTTTTGCGCGGGAGGACGCCCGAAAGCGAGACTGTAGGTTCCCGCCAATGCCCAGATCGGCTGAACCCTCATGCACGACGACGTGACCCCCGAACCGCTCGCCGGGGGCCTCAAGCAGCGCCACCTGACCATGCTCGGCCTGGGCGGTGTCATCGGCGCCGGGCTCTTCGTCGGTTCGGGCGCCGGGATCCAGGTCGCGGGCCCCGGCATCGTCCTCTCCTATCTGATCGCGGGCGCCATCGCGATGTGCGTGATGCGGATGCTCGGCGAGATGTCGGCGGCGATGCCCGCGTCCGGCTCGTTCTCGGTGCACGCGGAGCGGGCGCTCGGCCGCTGGGCCGGGTTCAGCGCGGGCTGGCTGTACTGGTTCATGCTCGTGGTCGTGCTCGCCGTGGAGGCGACGGGCGCGGCGCAGATCGCCAACGGCTGGGTGCCGGGTGTCCCCCAGTGGGCCTGGGTGCTCCTCTTCATGGTGGTGTTCACCGGGGCGAACCTGGCGGCGGTGAAGAACTTCGGCGAGTTCGAGTTCTGGTTCGCGACGCTCAAGGTCTTCGCGATCATCGCGTTCCTGGTGCTCGGCACGCTCGCGATCTTCGGCGTCCTGCCCGACACCGACCCCGTGGGCCTCACCAACCTCACCGGGCACGGCGGATTCCTGCCCCACGGCTGGCAGGGCGTGGTCTCCGGCGTGCTCGCGGTGGTCTTCGCGTTCGGCGGCCTGGAGGTCGTCACCATCGCGGCCGCCGAGTCCGACGACCCGGTGCGCTCGGTGGCGCGGGCGGTGCGCAGCGCGGTCTTCCGGATCCTGTTCTTCTACGTCGGTTCGATGCTGGTCATCGTCACGGTCCTGCCCTGGACGGAGCAGAAGGCGGGCATCAGCCCGTACGTCACCGTGCTGGACTCGATCGGCATCCCGTCGGCCGGCCAGATCATGAACATCGTCGTCTTCGTGGCGCTGCTCTCCGCGCTCAACGCCAACCTCTACGGCTCGTCCCGCATGGTCTTCTCGCTGGCCGAGCGCGGTGAGGCGCCGAAGGCGCTGCTGAAGGTGAGCGGGGGTGGCGTGCCGCGCCGGGCGGTCCTGGCGTCGGTGGCCTTCGGCTTCGTCTCCGTCCTGCTCAATCTGAAGTGGCCGGACAGCGTCTTCCTCTACATGCTCAACTCGGTCGGCGCGGTGCTGCTGTTCGTGTGGGCGCTGATCGCGCTGTCGCAGCTCAGGCTGCGGCGCCGGATCGAGGCCGAGACGCCCGAGCGGCTCGTCCTGAAGATGTGGGCGTTCCCGTGGCTGACCTGGGCGGCGCTCGTGGCCATGGCGGCGGTCTTCGTCCTGATGCTGACCGACGACACGGCGCGGCCGCAGCTGCTGTGGTCGACGGGGGCGACGCTCGCGGTGCTCGCGGTCGCGGGTGTGCGGGAGTTGCGCGCACGGCGTGTCTGATCGTTCACGCAACGTCGACACCGGCATCGCCGAGTGTGAGCGTCGTGTCCGTATAGCGGAAACGTATTCCCTGTGAACGGTGTGCGTGCCCAGACTGTGGCCGCTTTACGCGCTCATTACATGGGCGCACCCGCACCCCGTCTCAGCTACTGAACAGGGCACTTCCATGTCTCGGACGTCCGCGCAGCAGCCGGTCGACGCCTCGGCGTCGACGGGTGGGCCCGACCAGCCGGTGGACACCTCGTCACTGTCGCACGGCCTCAAGCAGCGCCATCTCTCCATGATCGCGCTCGGCGGCGTGATCGGCGCCGGGCTCTTCGTGGGCTCCGGCACCGCGATCGCCGCGGCAGGTCCTTCGATCATCCTCGCCTACGCGATATCGGGCGCCCTCGTGATGCTCGTGATGCGCATGCTGGGCGAGATGGCGGCCGCGTATCCCGCCTCCGGCTCCTTCTCGGTGCACTCCGAGCGGGCCATCGGTCCGTGGGCCGGGTTCACGGCGGGCTGGGCGTTCTGGTTCCTGCTGTGTGTGGCGGTGGGTCTGGAGGGCATCGGCGCGGCGGGCATCGTGCACGCGTGGGTGCCGGGCGTTCCCGAGTGGGCCTGGGTCGCCCTGTTCATGCTGCTGTTCACGGGCACGAACCTGTCGGCGGTGAAGAACTTCGGCGAGTTCGAGTTCTGGTTCGCGACGCTGAAGGTCGGCGCGATCGTGCTCTTCCTCGTCATCGGCGTGCTGGCGATCCTCGGCGTCCTGCCCGATGTCGACGCGCCCGGCATGTCGAACCTCACCGGCCACGGCGGCTTCATGCCCAACGGCACGGAGGGGCTGATCGTCGGCCTGTTGGCCTCGGTCTTCGCGTACGGCGGTCTGGAGACCGTGACGATCGCGGCGGCCGAGTCGGAGCACCCGGTGCAGGGTGTCGCCAAGGCGGTCCGTACGGCGATGTGGCGCATCGCGCTGTTCTACGTCGGCTCGATGGCCGTCGTCGTGGTGCTGCTGCCGTGGACGGCGAAGGAGATCCCGACCAAGGGCCCGTACGTCGCCACGCTCGACCACCTGGGCATCCCCGGCGCCGGCCAGATCATGAACGTGGTCGTCCTCGTCGCCCTGCTCTCCGCCATGAACGCCAACATCTACGGCGCCTCGCGCATGGCCACCTCGCTGGTCTCCCGCGGCATGGGCCCGAAGACGATCGGCAAGACCTACGGCGGCGTGCCGCGTCTCGCCGTCACGCTCTCCGCGGTCTTCGGCTTCGTGTGCGTGCTGCTCAGCTACTGGCGTCCCGACGACGTCTTCGCCTGGCTGCTCAACACCATCGGCGCGATCATCCTCGTCGTCTGGTTCTTCATCGCCTTCTCGCAGCTGACCCTGCGCCGCAAGCTGGAGCGCGAGGCGCCGGAGAAGCTCGTCGTGAAGATGTGGGCGTACCCGTACCTGACGGTCGTGGCGCTCGTCGGCATGGTCGCGATCTTCGTCCTGATGGCCCGTGAGCACGACACCCGCGTGCAGCTGTACTACACGGGCGGTCTGACGGTCGTCCTCGCGATCGTCGGTTACGTGCGGCAGAAGGCGGCCGCGAAGAAGTAGCACTCCCCACTCCCCCACTTCGCAGGACCCCCGGGCCACTCGGCCCGGGGGTCCTTCTCGTTGCACGCGGCACTCTTGCTGTTAGCCTGCAGTTGCGAATAACTTGCAATAAGCAGTCGGAGGGCACGGAGAGACATGGCCACGTACACGCTTCCTGAGCTTCCGTACGACTACGCGGCGCTGGAACCCGTCATCAACCCGCAGATCATCGAGCTGCACCACGACAAGCACCACGCGGCGTACGTCAAGGGCGCGAACGACACCCTGGAGCAGCTGGCGGAGGCCCGTGACAAGGAGCAGTGGGGCTCCATCAACGGGCTGGAGAAGAACCTCGCCTTCCACCTCTCCGGCCACATCCTGCACAGCATCTACTGGCACAACATGACCGGTGACGGTGGCGGCGAGCCGGTGGCCGCCGACGGGGTGGGCGATCTGGCCGACGCGATCGCCGAGTCCTTCGGGTCGTTCGCCGGGTTCAAGGCGCAGCTGACGAAGGCCGCGGCGACGACGCAGGGTTCCGGCTGGGGCGTGCTCGCCTACGAGCCGGTGAGCGGCCGCCTCATCGTCGAGCAGATCTACGACCACCAGGGCAACGTGGGCCAGGGCTCGACCCCGATCCTCGTCTTCGACGCCTGGGAGCACGCCTTCTACCTGCAGTACAAGAACCAGAAGGTCGACTTCATCGAGGCCATGTGGGCCGTCGTCAACTGGCAGGACGTGGCGAAGCGTTACGCGGCCGCGAAGGAGCGCGCGTACAACTTGCTGCTGGTCCCGTGATGCCGTGAAGCGTCCCGCCTCGTGATCGTCTTCTCAACCTTCATGCGGCGGGCGGAAAAAGGACGGACCCCCGTGCGGACGTGACGCACGGGGGTCTGTCGGTATGCGAGGTTCCGGGGGACCGTGTGGGGATGCCAAAGTCGATAAATCTCCCCTGCCCGACGTGTCTGCCGCACCGCTCCCAGCCCCACAAGCCCCTGACCAAGGAGCAGAAGGACTGGATGCGCCAGAACACGGACGTGAAGTACACGGACGACTGGTGGAAGTGCGCCGTGACCGGCTGCCTCACCGCCCGGTCCTACACCAACGAGGGAAAGCGCGTGCAGTTCCCCCCGGACATCGCCTGACGGCCCGGGCCTATTCTCCCGGAACGAGCGGCGATACACCGAAAAGAGGCCTCAGATGGTGTCCAAGGTCTGCACGGAGTGCGACGGCACGATGCAGGAGTTCGAGAACCTCACGCCCGAGCAGCAGGATCACGTCCTGAAGCACAAGCCGAAGTACACCCGTCTGCGGTCCTACCTCCACTGCACGAGTCCGGACTGCCTGCGGTACCAGCTCAGGGGTAACAAGAAAATCGGCGGATCGTTCCCCCCGCCCGAGGACGACTGACCTCAGTCGAAGATCGGCCCCTGCGTGCGCGTGCGCTTGATCTCGTAGAAGCCCGGGACCGAGGCGACGAGCAGGGTGCCGTCCCAGAGTTTGGCGGCCTCTTCGCCCTTGGGGGCCGGGGTGACGACCGGGCCGAAGAAGGCGATCTGGTTGCCGTCGGCGCCGGGGACCGCGATGACCGGGGTGCCGACGTCCTGGCCGACCTTGTCGATGCCCTCCTTGTGGGAGGCGCGCAGTTCGGCCTCGTACGGCGTCTTGTCCCAGTGGTCGAGGAGTGCGGCGGGCAGGCCGACCTCTTCGAGGGCGCCGGCGACGGCCTCCTTCGTGGGGCCCTCGCCGCGGTTGTGGATCCGGGTGCCGAGCGCCGTGTACAGGTCACCGAGGACCTCCGCGCCGTGCTCCTCCTGCGCGGCGATGACGACGCGGACCGGGCCCCAGGCCTGGGTGCGCATCATCTCCTGGTACTGCTCGGGCAGCTCGTCCAGGCGCGGCTCGTTCAGGACCGCGAGGCTCATCAGATGCCAGCGGACCTGGATGTCGCGCACCTTCTCGACCTCCAGGACCCAGCGCGACGTCATCCACGCCCAGGGGCACAGGGGGTCGAACCAGAAGTCGACAGGGGTCTTCTCAGCCGTGGTGGACATGGCTCTCCTCGTAAGTCACCGTGACATCGCTGATGTGCCTCTTGCCTGCGGCAACGCGACGGCGGGCGCCGGCATTCCCGTGCGAGGATCGTAGGCGGATCGCAGGCACCACCCGCCTGCGGAACAGTCCACGAGGACGCCGCATACGTCACGAAGGAGTGCCGCCCGTGCCCGGTGAGAATCTGTCCCGCGACGAGGCCCGCGAGCGGGCGGGTCTGCTGTCCGTCGACGGGTACGAGGTCGCGCTCGACCTGCGCTCAGCGGTCGGCGAGGCCGGCGGCGAGGGGCCGCGCACCTTCCGCTCGGTGACCACGATCCGGTTCCGGGCGAACGAGCCGGGCGCGGGGACGTTCGTCGATCTCATCGCCCCGTCCGTCACCGCCGTGTCGCTCAACGGCGAGGACCTCGACCCGGCGGCCGTGTTCGACGGCAGCCGCATCCAGCTGGAGAACCTGGCCGAGGACAACGAGCTGGTCGTCGACGCCCAGTGCGCTTACTCGCGCACCGGTGAGGGCATGCACCGCTTCGTCGACCCCGAGGACGGCGAGGTCTACCTCTACACGCAGTACGAGCCCGCCGACGCGCGGCGCGTCTTCGCCAACTTCGAGCAGCCCGACCTGAAGGCGCCCTACCGGTTCAGCGCGCAGGCCCCCGAGGGGTGGACGGTCTGGTCGAACGGGGCCGGTGAACTCGTCGACGGTGTCTGGCAGTTCGCGGAGACCAAGCCGATCTCGACGTACATCACGGCGGTCGTCGCCGGCCCGTACCACTATGTGACCGACTCCTACGAGCGCGCCTTCGACGACGGCTCCAAGCTGGTCATCCCGCTGGGCGCCATGTGCCGCAAGGGTCTCGCCCCGTACTTCGACGCCGACGACATCTTCGAGGTCACCAAGCAGGGCCTCGACTTCTTCCACGAGAACTTCGACTACCCGTACCCCTTCGGGAAGTACGACCAGGCGTTCGTGCCCGAGTACAACCTCGGCGCGATGGAGAACCCGGGGATGGTGACCTTCCGCGAGGAGTTCATCTTCCGGGGCAAGGTGACCACCGCGTCGTACGAGCGGCGCGCGAACGTGATCCTGCACGAGATGGCCCACATGTGGTTCGGCGACCTCGTCACCATGCAGTGGTGGGACGACCTGTGGCTGAAGGAGTCCTTCGCGGACTTCATGGGCTCGTTCTCGATGGTCGAGGCGACACGGTTCCAGAACGGCTGGATCACCTTCGCCAACAACCGCAAGGCGTGGGCGTACCGGGCGGACCAGCTGCCGAGCACGCACCCGATCACGGCCGACATCCGTGACCTGGAGGACGCCAAGCTCAACTTCGACGGGATCACGTACGCGAAGGGCGCTTCCGTGCTGAAGCAGCTCGTCGCGTACGTGGGGCGCGACGCGTTCCTGGAGGGTGCGCGCCGGTACTTCAAGCGGCACGCGTACGGGAACACGCGGCTCGGCGATCTGCTGTCCGTGCTTGAGGAGACCAGCGGGCGCGACATGGCGACCTGGTCGCGGGCCTGGTTGCAGACGGCCGGGGTCAACTCCCTCACGCCGCAGGTCACTTCGAGCGGCGAAGGGAAGATCGTCGAGCTGGCCGTGGTGCAGGAGGCCGCCGCGTCGGCTGATTCTGATGCTGCGGCTCCGCCGCGTGGCGAGCTGCGGCCGCACCGGGTGGCGGTCGGCCTGTACCGGCGCACGCCCGAAGGGGCCCTGGAGCGGTACGCGCGGGCCGAGGCCGACGTGGCCGGGCCGCGCACCGTGATCGAGGAGCTGGCCGGGGCCGAGGCGCCCGAGCTGGTCCTGGTCAACGACGACGACCTCACGTACTGCAAGATCCGCTTCGACGCGGAGTCGCTGGCCACGCTGCGGGAGCGGCTCGGCGACATCACCGACCCGCTGGCCCGGGCGCTGTGCTGGTCCGCGCTGTGGAACCTGACGCGGGACGCGCTCATGCCCGCGCGGGACTTCGTCGACCTCGTGCTGCGGTTCGCGGGGCGCGAGTCCGACATCGGCGTGCTGCAGATGCTGCACGCGTGGGCGCGTTCGGCGCTGGTGCACTACGTCGCTCCCGGGTGGCGCGAGGAGGGCGGGCGGCTGCTCGCCGAGGGCGCCCTGAAGGAACTGCGGCTCGCCGAGCCGGGCAGCCAGCACCAGCTGACGTGGGCCCGGTTCTTCGCTTCGGTCGCCTCCAGCGCCGCCGATCTGCAGCTGCTGCAGGGGCTGCTGGCCGGCAACGCGAAGATCGACGGCCTGGAGGTCGACCAGGAGCTGCGCTGGGCGTTCCTGGAGACGCTGGCGTCGAACGGGGTCGCCGACGAGGCCGCGCTGGCCGCCGAGCTGGCGCGGGACGACACCGCGTCCGGCAAGCGGCACCAGGTGCGCTGCCTGGCCTCCCGTCCGTCGGAGGCCGTGAAGGCGCAGGCCTGGGCGCAGGTCGTGGAGTCGGACGCGCTGAGCAACGCGCTGGTGGAGGCGACGATCGCCGGGTTCCAGCAGTCGTCGCAGCGGGAGCTGACCGCGCCGTACGCGGAGAAGTACTTCGCGGCGATCGAGCGGGTGTGGGGCGAGCGGTCCATCCAGATCGGGATGGACGTGGTGCGGGGGCTGTTCCCCGGGCTGCAGGACTCGCAGGCGACGCTGGACGCGACGGACGCGTGGCTCTCCGGGCACGAGCAGGCGGCTCCGGCGCTGCGGCGGCTGGTGCTGGAGGCCCGGGACGATCTGGCCCGGGGGCTTCGGGCGCAGGACTGTGACGGAGCCACGGCCAACTGAGGCTCGCCGTAACGGTGTTGGGGCGGGCGACCGAAAGATCGCTCGCCCCGCGCCGGAGGTCGTGGTTATGATGACCGCGATGATGAACTTCTCCTTGTATGGATTGGGGGACTCGTTCGCACAAGGTGAGTGCTGATGGCACTTCACTTCGCGAACGGGATTCCGACCCGCCTTTCGATGTGGCAGCGCGTGCGTGCGTACGCCGTGCCACCGTCCATGATCGAGACCTGCACCGTGCGGCGTGCCGCCGGTGACTGGGCCGGGGCCTGTGCCGCCGCCCGTATCGATGTCGATCTCGATCTGCGCGCCGTGCGCCGTCGCCACGGCATCTTCCTTGCCGACCGTGTCCGTGCGGATCTGCGCCGTCTCGCGCCCGATCTGCTGCGCTGGCACATGCCCCGCGTCGCCCCCGACGGGCGGCTGCGGCCCGGTCTGACCGTCTCCCTCGCCCGGTACGGGCCCCTGCGCCTCGTGGTGCGGACGCCGCCCGAGCGGGCCGGTGGCGGGCAGCGGATGTCCCTGTCCCTGTGGGAGGGGCCCGGGAGCGGTCCGCCGCCCGACCACCATCCCCATCCGTATCCCGAGCGGCGGTTCCGGCTCGATCTGCACCGGCATCTGTGGGACGCCGGACGCAGCGGCGAGCTGGCGGCGCGCGCCGTGGCCGGGTGGGCCGCCGAGGCGGAGCTGCTGCTGCGGGCCGAAGGGGCGGGTCCGCGCGGCGCGTTCACCGTGCGGTTCGCCGCGCGCGAGCGGGCCGTCCTCGAACTCGTCGCCCCGGACGACAGCCATGCCCCGACCTGCCGTCCGCTGCGGGAGCTGCCCGCGCCCCAGGTGGTCGCGGCGCTGCCGGTGTTGCCGGACGCGGCGGTCAGGAAGCTGCCGGACCTGGAGCTGCTGCGGGCCGGGCTGATCACGCCCGGGCAGCTGCACCCGCTGGTCGCAGCAGCCCTGGCCGGTCTCGGCGCGGCACCGCAGGCCGGTCCGCCCGTGCCCGGGCCCGGTGATCCGCATCGGGTCGAGTGCCGGGGCGAGGTCCACCGGATCGCGCTGCGGGACGGGGTGCTGACGGCCGTCGACCACGATCCGGACCAACTGCGCCGCGAGGAGCTGCTGGTGGCGCTCGGCGGTCCCGGGCTGCCGTGTCTGCGGGCCATCGACGCGGTGCACCGCAGTCCCGAGGCGCTGCCCGCCGTGCGCGAGCGGCTTCTGCACGGGGACGCGGTCGGGGCGCTGGCCGTGGTCGAGGGGCTGCTCGGGGCCGGGGCGGTGCTCCGTGCCGGGCCGCTCAAGGACGAGCTGGAATCGGCCGCGGCTCGTCGGGTCGGGCACGGGCTGTTCCGGGCGGGGCTCGATGCCGTGCCGGGCGGCGGCCCGTCCCGCCGGCCGTTCGATGCGCCCCGGCCGGTACGCCCCCGTCTCTCCGCCGGTGGGGGCTGGTCGCGCAGTTCCCCGCGCCCCTGAAAGATCCGCGTCTGCCCCGACCTGTTTCGTCGCGACCTGACGGCCGGTGATCCTGCCCCGCGCAGTTCCCCGCGCCCCTGAAGCATGCGCTGCGCGCAGCTTCCCCGATCAGATGCCGCACGAAGTGCGCGACTCAGGGGCACGGACACCTCCTTCACCCCTCCCTACTCCACCCAAGGTGATGACCATGACTTCTCGCACTCTTCCGTCCACCTCTCAACTCTCCGTCGCCGAGGACCTGTTGGGTCTGCTGCGGAACACCTCCTCCGAGCCGCGCCCCGACGAACAACTCGAAGCGCTCACCCTCGCCGTCGCCGCCGATCTGCCGGTGCTGCTGTGGGGCGAACCGGGGATCGGCAAGACCGCCGTGCTGACGCGGCTCGCGGAGTCGCTCGGGCTGCCGTTGACCACCGTGATCGCCAGCGTCCATGAACCGTCCGACTTCTCCGGGCTGCCCATCGTGGGCGAGGACCCCGCCACCCAGGGGGTGCCGATGGCTCCGCCGCAGTGGGCGGTCGAGCTGGTGCAGGCCGGGCGGGGGCTGCTGTTCCTCGACGAGCTGTCGACCGCGACCCCGGCCGTGCAGGCCGCGCTGCTGCGGGTCGTGCTGGAGCGCAGGGTCGGCGCGCTCCAACTGCCGCCCGGCGTGAGGATCGTGGCCGCCGCCAATCCGCGGGCGTCGGCGGCGGACGGGTGGGAGCTGAGCCCGCCGCTGGCCAACCGGTTCGTGCACCTGCAATGGGTGCACGACCGGGACGTGGTGGTGCGCGGGCTCGGCGGCGTCTGGCCCCGGGCCGAACTCCCGTGCCTCGTACCGGAGTCGCTGCCGGAGGCGGTGGCGTTCGCGCGGCGTGCGGTGTGCGGGTTCCTGGAGGCGAGGCCGACGCTGATCCACCGGCTGCCCACCAGCGAGACGCGGCGCGGGGGCGCCTGGCCTTCGCCGCGCAGCTGGGAGACCGCGCTGACGCTGCTGGCCTTCGCGACGGCGGCGTCCGTCTCCCGAGAGGTGCTCGCGCTGCTGGTACGCGGCGCCGTGGGCGACGGACCCGGGCTCGAACTCCTCGCCCATCTGGACCGGTTGGACCTGCCGGACCCGGAGTCGCTCCTCGCCGATCCGGCCGCCGCCGAGCTGCCGGTCCGCGGCGACCTGCGGCAGGCCGCCCTGGAGGGAGTGATCGCCGCCGTCGGGTCGCGGCCCGAGCGGGAGCGCTGGGAGGCCGCCTGGGCCGTACTCGTCCGCGCCCTGGAGACCGGCGCCCCGGACCTGCTGGTCGCCCCCGCGTCGGCGCTGGCCGGGCTGCGCCGCGACGACTGGGAGGTGCCGGCCGCGGTGGAACGCCTGGCCGGGGTCGTCGGGATCGCCGGACGCGCCGAGCGGTCCGTGACGCGGGCCGAGCGGGCGATGGCGCGCGCCGAGGCGCGGGTGGGCCGATGACGGGGGCCGGCGGGCGGCCGGTACCGCGGCCGCCGCTCAGGCCCGCGCCGCCGCGTCCGGTGCGGGTGGTTCCGCGGACTCCGGAGGCCGGTCCCTCGGATGCCGAACTGCCCTTGGACATGGACAAGTTGCTGACCGCCCGGCTGCACGCCGTGCGGGTACGCCCCTATCTGGCCGCCGCCCTGTTCGCCCTGCACGTGGTGGAGGACCGGGCGGTGCCGACCATGGCGGTGGACCCGTACTGGCGCTGCTACGTCTCCCCCGGGTTCGTGGCCCGCACTCCGGTGGAGGAGCTCGCGGGCGTCTGGGTGCACGAGGTGTCCCATCTGCTCCGGGACCACCACGAGCGGGGCGAGCGGTACGCGCGGGAGCACGGTGAGCACGGGCCGGGCGAGCGACTGCGGCGCAACATCGCCGCCGACTTCGAGATCAACGACGACATCTACGGCGACGGGCTGCCGCTGCCCTCGGGCGCGGCCCTGCCCTCGATGCTGCGGCTGCCCGACGACCTCTTGATGGAGGAGTACCTGCGGTCCGCGTCCATGGCGGGGCTCGCCGCGGACCTGGCCTGGCTGGACTGCGGCAGTGGCGCCGACGGGCAGGCCAGGCCGTGGGAGCTGGGTCCGGACGGCGCGCACGGGCTGACCAGGCAGCAGCGGGACGCGGTGCGGTTCCGGGTCGCCGAGGGGATCAAGGGACGGCCGGGCGACGCGCCGGACGGGTGGCGGCGGTGGGCCGAGGAGGCGTTCCATCCGCCGCAGCCCTGGCGGGAGTTGCTCGGGGCGGCGATCCGCGCGGCGGCGGGGTCGCCCGGGGTCGGTGAGAACCACAGCTACCGGCGCCCGTCCCGGCGGTCGGCGAGCGTGCCGGGGGTGATCCTGCCGAGCCTGCGCCGGATGCCGCCCCGGGTCTGCGTCGTCATCGACACCTCCGGGTCGGTGAGCGACGCCGAACTGGGCAGCGCGCTGCTCGAAGTGGCGGCGATCGCGCGGGCCGTGGGCGGGCGGCGCGATCTGGTGTCGGTGATCTCCTGCGACGCGGCGGCGAACGTCGCCGTGCCGCTGTGCCGGGCCGAGAGTCTGGAGCTCGTCGGGGGCGGCGGAACAGACCTGCGGACCGGGTTCGCGCGGGCCCTGCGGTCCGGGCCCCGGCCGGACGTGATCGTCGCCCTGACCGACGGACAGACACCCTGGCCCTCGGCTCAGCCGCCCTGCCGCACCGTGGTCGGGCTGTTCCCGCGGCCCGGCCGCGCGGTGCACGAGGACGATCCGGATTACGTGCCGGAGTCACCGCCGGACTGGGCCCGAGTCGTCACCCTGGGGTGAGGGCACCGGCGGCGTGTTACCGAATGCGGGCACTCGGAGCCGTAACCCCGTGTGCCGCCAGGGCTTTTCGGCACATCGGGCGGTCAGCTTTAGGGCGATCTTGTCCGGTTTTGTCGACGGGACTGTAACAGCGGTTAGCGGGGCGTTCGGTGGCGGGAACACCCACACCATGAACCACAACACCCCCGCTTCCACCTCCACCCCCTCCCCCCTCGCTCCCCGCCCGCTGCGTCACCTCGTCAAGACCCAGCGGCGCGTCATGAGCGGTACGCAGCTGAAGGCGCACGGGGTCTCCGCCGCCGCCGCGCTGCGGCAGTGCCGCTCGGGCGGGCCCTGGCAGCAGGTGCTGCCGGGGGTGTTCCTGCTCCACCCGGGCCCGCCGACCGGCGAAGAGCGGCTGCACGCGGTGCTGTTGTACGCGGGGCGGGTCCAGGAGCGGGTCACCCCGGTGGACGCCGTGCCGACGCAGCCGTCGGCCGGCGAGGCGCACGCGGCGCCCGCCGTGCCGTACTCCGACGCCATGATCACCGGGCTCGCGGCGCTGACCCTGCACGGCTTCTCGTCCGCTCCCCCGCTGCTCTCGCTCGACCACGTCGACGTCCTCGTACCGCGCACCCGGCGCCTGCGGTCGAACGACTTCGCGCGCCTGGTCCGCTCGGCGGGCCTGCCGACTCCCGTACCGGTCAAGGGAGTTCCGGTGGCGCCGGTGCCCCGGGCCCTCGCGGACGCCGTGGCGCAGCTCGGCGACGCGAACGCGGTGCGACGGCTGCTCACCGAGGCGGTGCGCGGCGGGCATTGCGACCCGGCCTCCGTCGTGAGGGAGTTGACCAGGGCGCGACTGCTGACCCGGCCGCACGTCGTGGACGCCGTCGACTCCCTCCTCGCCGAGGGGCGGGCGATCGCCGAGGAGCGGCTGTACACGATGGTGCGCGAGCACGGGCTTCCGGACCCGGTGTGGAACGTGGACCTGCGACTGCCCGGCGGCCCGCACCTCGGCGGTGTGGACGCGTACTGGCCCGATCAGGCGGTGGCCGTGGAACTCGACACCCGGGCACCGCGCCAGGACGAGGACGCCTTGTGGAGCGAGTACGCCCGTAAGCGCGAGCACTTGGAGCGGCTCGGGATCACGGTCGTCCACCTCACGCCCCGCAAGCTGCGGGACTCGCTCGATCAGCAGGCGGCGGTGGTACGCACCGCGCTGATGGCGTCCGGCGACCGCGATCCTGCGGCGTATGTCGTGGTGCTGCCCCGGTAGTTCCGGTCGTGACGGACCGGTTCGGGGCGGTATCAGGAGGGGAGCGAAGGGGTGGGGCCGCGGGGCGCGGCTCCACCCCTTCGCACGTGCGGACCGTGCCCGCCGGCTCAGCCCTTGCGCAGCAGTAGTTCGGTGTTCCGGTCGCCCGCGGTGCCGGACAGGGTCGCCCTGGATCCCGGTGCGTTGAAGGCGAGTTCGCGGTAGAGGGCGGCCAGCCCGGTCTGGGTGAGGTCGGTGAAGTCGGTGCGGTGCGGGGCCGCGGACTCGATGAGTGTGGTGAAGAGGGAGAGCGTGCCGTCGTGGTTGTCGGCGATCTCGATGATGCGCGCGAGTTGGGGGAAGTCGACGTGGGAGGCCGTGGAGATCTCCCAGAATCCGCCGGGGCCCTCCGCGGCCGGGTGCGGGGTGATGGCGTTCTTGTGGCTGTGGCCGTTGACCCAGGCCAGGACGGGCCGGTGCCGGGCGAGCAGGTCCGCGATCTCCTGGCCGCCGTGGCGCTTCTCGCCGGGGTGGTGCGGGTCCTCGCGGAGGTTGCGCATCGTCCCGCTGGTGTGGTGGGAGAAGACGACGACGTGGTCGCCGTCCTTGGCCGCCGCCTTCAACTGGCGCTCCAGCCAGGCGAGCTGGGTGGCGCCGAGGGAGCCCTCGTAGTGGCCGCCGGGGTCCGTCGTGTCGAGGCTGATGCCGATGACGTCGTCCGAGATCCGGAACGTGTAGTACTGGGTCGCCGACGCGAGGTTGGCCCGGGTGTAGCCGTGGCCGACCGGGCCGGGGCCGGTGTGCGCCGGGTCGAGGTGGGCGGCGAGGTACTCGGTGGGGGTGAAGGGGGCGCGGGACTCGTCGGGGGTGACCGGGCGCATGTGGCGGGCCTGGCTCTTCAGCAGCGCCTTGAACGCCTCGCCCTTCGGGTCGCCGCCGCTCTTGACGTTGTCCCAGATCGCCTTGCCGGTGGCCGCGGGGAGTTCCATCAGCTTCCGTCCCCCGACCGCCAGTTCGGCGAGGAAGCCGTCGCCGGGCGCGTAGCAGCCGCCGGGCAGCGCGTCGTGGTTGCCGACCGTGGAGTACCAGGGCAGGTTGAGGCCCGGGCTGCGCAGTTCGGAGATCGCGGCGGCGAGGAAGCCGTCGACGCGGGGGAAGTGGTGGTCGCGCTTGTCGGTGTCGCGCAGGGGCGCGTCCGGGTGCCAGTACAGGGGCAGGCCGCTGTTCTGGACGCCCTCGTAGTGGCGGGGGTCACCGGTGTTGGGGGTGATCCGGCCGCCGCTCATCGCGGTGAGGAACCAGTCGAGTTCGGAGCGGGCGTTGTTGTCGGTGTTGTCGCCCGTCGTCATCACGAAGTGCAGTGGCGAGGCGGTGACGGGGGCGCCGCGCAGGGCGTTGACGCGTTCGACGAGGGCGACCGCGCCGGCCACCGAGAGCGCCTCCTGCGGGCGCCAGGCACTCGCCGTCTGCGCCCTCAAGTACTCGTAGCGCAGCGGGTGCTGTACGTCGACCAGGTGCAGGTCGGTGAACTGGACGAAGGCGGCGAGCGCCGTGCGGCGGGCCTCGCGTCCCGGCTTCGGTCCGCCCAGCTCGGAACGGACGGCGCGCTGCCAGGCCGGGCCGTCGCCGAGGCGCCGGAAGCCGGTGCCGCGCGGGGCGGCGACCGAGGCGAGGGTGGTGCCGCGGGTGTACGGGGCGAGCGGGGCGGCGGGGGCCTGGCGGGACACGGCCCGCACGGGTACGGGCGCGGGTCCGGCGGCGGCCTCGTGCCCGCCCGGGCCCAGGGCGTATCCGATGCCGGCGGTCAGCGTCACCGCGCCGGTCGCGGCGAGGAACGTACGGCGGTCGAGTTCTGCGGCGGCCTTGGTGACAGAGCGTGTGCGCGACATGGCGCGGTCTCCCCGAGTGCGAACGCGTCGACAGTGGCGGCCGGGCGGCGGTGCGTCGAACTGCCCGTCCGTACTGGATCGTTGGCATCGGGGGTGGCCTGTGCGTTAACGGCGACGCAACGCGCAGCGCCGATCACGGTACGTGGATCACCGGAGGGATGCGCCGGGTCCGCGATGTCATGCGCGGGTGGGTGACCGGCGAACTCGCCGTCACGCTGCGTTCACTTCGCGGGGAAGGCGGCCCGGATGTGGCCGTCGCGCGGGCGCTCGCGCCACAGGGTGAGTCCCACGTCGACGAGTTCGACGCGGGGCAGATCGACGACGGCCGCGAGGTCGTGCCAGGCGGCCATGTCGGTGGATCCGTTCTCCTCGTGGCGCAGGGTGCCGCCGGTGATCTCGCCCTCGTAGACGAGACGCAGTCCGTGGAAGTCGGCGATCTTGCCGAGCTTGCGGGGGTAGCGGCGCAGCACGGAGTGGACGCCGAGCAGGGTGCCGGGGGCGAGGGCGTAACCCGTCTCCTCGTCGACCTCGCGGATCACGGTGTCGTACGGGTCCTCGCCGTGGTCCATGCCGCCGCCGGGCAGCGTCCAGCGCCTGCTGCCGTCGCCCGCGATCCAGCGGGCCAGGAGGACCTGTCCGTCGCGCACGCACACGGCGTACGCCGCCACCCTCAGCTCTTTGTGCATCCCCTGACGCTAGAGGCATCCGGGCCGGTGCGCATGGGGATGGCGGGCTTTGTCCCCTCGCCTCGATGGCCTCTTGCCCTGCGATGGGGCGCCTATGGGGTGGGTGTACGGATTCGCGGGCGAGTGCGGGTTGTGTGGGCTTCTCGCGCCGTTCCCCGCGCCCCTGGCGGGGCGTTCCTTAGCCACCTTTATAGGGATTTGGTCGGCATGGCGTATGGCGGGATTACGCCATGGCCTTATCCCGCCTCGGGCAACTCTCCCCAAACTGTGCTCACTTAAGTAAAGCTGAGCGGTCATCCGGCACCGAATTCCGGAGCCTTTCCGATCGTCGATCGCCGATCGTCCTCACCTTCACGTACAGGGATGCAGATGACCCCCGATCCCCAGCGCGCACCGATATCCGGCGCGAGACGCGCGGCCCGACTCGCGGCCGCCGCGGGCCTCGTGGCCGCGCTCACCGCGGCCGGGCCGATACCCATGGCCCTCGCGGCGGACTCCGGTTCCGCACCGGCCGCCGACCCCGCCGTCAAGGCGGGCAGCGACAAGCTCGGCTCGCAGGACGCCGAACTGCTCGCCGACGCCAAGGCGGACGGCAAGAAGAACGTGACCGTCATGGTCGCCACCGCCCCCGGCAAGACGGAGGAAGTCGCCTCGCAGCTCGACTCCGTCAAGGGCGGCTCCGTGGGCCGCACCTACGACAAGCTCGGCTACGTCCGGGCGACGCTGCCCACCGGCAGGGCCGAGGCCGCCATCAAGGGCGCCGAGAAGCTCGACTCCGTGCTCGGCATCGACCTGCGCCAGGAGATCGCGCTCGACGACCCGACGCCGACCGCGGACACCGCGAAGGGCGCCAAGGGCTCGAAGGGCTCCGCCTCCGGTTCGTACAGCGGGCCCGGCAAGAACACCCCCGAGAAGAACCCGTACAACCCGTCCTTCGAGACGGGCGCCGTCGACTTCGTGAAGGACAACCCGAAGGCCGACGGGCGCGGTGTCACCATCGGCATCCTCGACTCGGGCGTGGACCTCGGTCACCCGGCGCTGCAGAAGACCACCACCGGCGAGCGCAAGATCGTCGACTGGGTCACCTCGACCGACCCGATCGTGGACGGCGACGCGACCTGGCGGGCGATGGTCACCCAGGTCTCCGGCCCGACGTTCACGTACGGCGGCCGCACCTGGAAGGCGAAGGCGGGCTCGTACGGCATCAGCACCTTCTCGGAGTCGGCCACCACCGGCGGTGACGCCAAGGGCGACGCGAACCGGGACGGCGACACCACCGACAAGTGGGGCGTGCTGTACGACGCGGCCGCGGGCACGGTGACCGTCGACCTGAACGACAACGGCGACTTCACCGACGACACCCCGATGAAGCCGTACAAGGACGGCTACCAGATCGGCTACTTCGGCAAGGACGACCCGTCCACCGACGTCGTCGAGCGCCAGCCGTTCGTCGTGGAGATCCGCAAGGACGTCCCGATGGACCCGTACGGCGGCGACTGGGTCGGCCAGAAGCGCGACTTCGTCAACATCGGTGTCATCGAGTCCGAGCACGGCACGCACGTCGCGGGCATCACCGCGGCCAACTCCCTGTTCGGCAACAAGAACATGAACGGTGCCGCCCCCGGCGCCAAGATCGTCTCCTCGCGGGCCTGCACCTGGTCCGGCGGCTGCACCAACGTCGCGCTCACCGAGGGCATGATCGACCTCGTCACCAAGCGCGGCGTCGACATCGTGAACATGTCGATCGGCGGTCTGCCGGCGCTGAACGACGGCAACAACGCCCGCTCGCTGCTGTACACGCGGCTCATCGACGACTACGGCGTCCAGCTCGTGATCTCGGCGGGCAACTCGGGCCCCGGCGCGAACACCATCGGTGACCCGGGCCTGGCCGACAAGGTCGTCTCGGTCGGTGCCTCGATCTCCAAGGACACCTGGGCCTCCAACTACGGCTCCCAGGTGGAGAAGTCGTACGCGATGATGCCCTTCTCCTCGCGCGGTCCGCGGGAGGACGGCGGCTTCACGCCGACCATCACCGCGCCGGGCGCGGCGATCAACACCACCCAGACCTGGCTGCCCGGTGCTCCGGTCGCCGAGGCGGGCTACTCCCTGCCGGCCGGCTACTCGATGCTGCAGGGCACGTCGATGGCGTCCCCGCAGGCCGCCGGTGCCTCCGCGCTGCTGCTGTCCGCCGCCAAGCGCGCGCACGTCGACCTGACCCCGGCGAAGCTGCGCACCGCGCTGACCTCGACCGCGGACCACATCAAGGGCGAGCAGGCGTACGCCGAGGGCTCCGGCCTCATCGACATCGAGGACGCCTGGCACTCCATCCGGCACGGGGCGAGCGCGCACACGTACACCGTGAAGGCGCCCGTCGACACCGCGATCGACGACGCGCTCGCGACGCCGGGCTTCGGCACGGGCATCTACGACCGCGAGGGCGGCCTGAAGGCCGGCCAGCGCAAGACGTACGACGTCACCATCACGCGTACGTCGGGCTCGGCCAAGCCGGTGCTGCACAAGCTGTCGCTGAAGAACAACTCCGGTGACACCTTCGCCATCGCGGGCTCCAGCTGGGTGGTGCTCCCGCTGAACAAGGCCGTCACCGTGAAGGTGCAGGCCAGGCCGGAGTCGGCCGGGCTGCGCAGCGCGATCCTCCAGGTCGACGACCCTAAGACCGAGGGCGTGGACCAGCAGGTCATGGCGACGGTCGTCGTCTCGACGCCGATCGCGAAGCCGTCGTACACCTTCTCCGCGAAGGGCTCGGTGCAGCGCAACAGCACCACGTCGTACTTCGTGACGGTGCCCGAGGGCGCCAAGTCGCTCCAGGTGGCGATGAGCGGTCTCAAGGCCACGAGCCAGACCCGGTTCATCTCCATCCACCCGTACGGTGTGCCGGTCGACGACACGTCGACGCCGAGCTGCTACCCGAACTACAACAACCCGGCCAACACCTGCCGCCCGGACCTGCGTTCGTACGCGGACCCGCAGGCCGGTGTCTGGGAGATCGAGGTCGAGGCGCGCCGTACGTCGCCGCTGCTCGACAACCCGTACACGCTGGGCGTCTCCGTCCTGGGCGCCGCGTTCGACCCGGCCGTGCAGACGGTCCCCGAGGCCAAGGTCGGTACCCCGGCCGACGTCTCGTGGAAGGTCACGAACAACTTCGCGGCCATCAGCGGCGGCAAGCTGCAGGGCGGTGCGCTCGGCTCGTCGAAGTCGGCGCGGCCCAGCATCGCGCAGGGCGCCACGCAGACCTCCGAGGTCGTCGTGCCCGAGGGCGCGGAGAAGCTCGCCGTCTCGATCGGCAACGTCTCCGACAAGTCGGCCGACCTCGACCTGACGGTGTACGACGCCGCGGGCAACCAGGTCGCGCAGTCCGCGGACGGCGACTCCGAGGAGGCGGTGACGGTCACCAAGCCGGCCGCCGGCACGTACACCGTCGAGATCGTCGGTTACTCGGTGCCGTCCGGTTCGACCGACTACGACTACGCGGACGTCTTCTTCTCGCCGGCCCTCGGCTCGGTGACGGTCGACGACTCGAAGCCGGTCTCGCTGGCCACCGGCGCGTCCACCACGGTGACCGCGAAGGTCACGGCGGCCGCCGCGGCTCCGGAGGGCCGTGAGTTCTTCGGTGAGGTGCAGCTCGTGAACGAGCGCGGTGTCGTCGCCGGCACCGGCAGCGTGAAGATCGAGAAGGTCACTCCGTAAGGTTCCGGGTGGCTTGAGCGAGGGGCGGACGCCGTCGGCGTCCGCCCCTCTTTCCGTTCTTCCCGTTCTTTCCGTTCCTTCAGTGGCCGGGGCCCTCGCAGGCGAGGCCGTCGGCGCCGGGCAGCGCTGCGCGGATGCCGTCGCGCGCGTCCTGCACACCCCGGCCGGTCTCCCAGTCCTGCCGGTCCTCCGGACGCACGGGCGTGCGGATCAGCGTGTACGTGCCGGGCTTCAGGTCCTCCTTCGCCAGGCCGTCCAGGGTCACGGCGAACGTGGGGTGTTCCGCGACCGAGCGCTCGGGACGGTAGTAGCGCTTCACCTTGAGCACGACGCGCACGTCGCCGTCGGCGCGCGGCGTGACGCTGACCACCCGGCCCTCGACGAGCACCTTGGAGCAGGCGATGTGCATCTGCGGCGAGGAGACGTCGTCACCGGCCGAGCCCTTGCCCTTGCTGTCGGAGGCCGCCGCCTTGTCGCTGTCTCCGCTGTCGCTGCTGATACCGCCGCCCACTCCGGGCGCGTTCACGCCGAGCCACACCAGGCCGCCGACGAACGAGGCCGCGCAGGCCACGGCCACCGCGCCGAACGCGATCCGCAGCGGGCGGCGGGTCCGCGCGGGGCGTTTCACCGGTACCGGCTCCGGCTTCGGGGCGGGGCGGGCGGCGAGTGCGTCGCCGAGGCCGCGCACCTGCTCCCGCAGCAGCGCGACGTCCGCGGCGATGTCCGCGGCCTCCGGATCGCCGTCCGGCAGCGGTTCCCCGGCGATGGCCAGCATCAGCAGCTGATCCTCACGGTTCGCGTCCACGTCAGACCACCTCCTGTTCGTGCAGCCGGGCCCTGAGCATCCGCACCGCCGTGTGCAGGCGGCTCTTGACGGTGCCCTCGGGCACACCGAGCTCGACCGCTATGTCCCGGACCGGCAGATCGGCGTAGAACCGCAGCACGACCACCTGCCGCTGCGGGTCCGGGAGCTGGTCGAGGCCCTGGGCGACGGCGAGGGAGAGCACCCGGGTCTCGGCGGCGTCCCGCGCGTCCTCCTGGCGCAGCGAGGCGAGCCGCTCCCCGAGCCGGTCCTGGCGCCGCCTGGCCCGGTGCCAGTCCATGGCGAGGTTCGAGGCGACGACCGCCGCCCACGCGGAGACGTCGCGCGGCGCCTCCTGCCCCTTCGCCGCCCGTTCCAGGAGCCGCAGCCGCACCTGCTGCACCCCGTCCGGCAGGTCCGCGTACGGCACCCCGCCCAGTGACAGGACGGCCCGCACCCGGTCCTCGACGGCCGCGTCCAGGGGGTCGTCCGGCCGACCCCTGGTTTTTCTGCGCAGCACTGCCCCTCCCCTCCCCGCGTGTGACCTACGACGCGCGAGGCACCGGAAACGTTCGCGGGAATCCGTGATCCGGCTGTGGTGAACCCCACGCGTCCCGCACCTCGGACAATCGATTGGACAAGCCGGGCCTGGACAGACGCATCATTGAGTGGCACCCCGCCGCTTGTGTACGTACGGAGGAACCCTGTGAAGGTCGGAATCGTCGGAGCCACCGGTCAGGTCGGCACGGTCATGCGGAAGATCCTGGTCGAGCGGGACTTCCCGATCGAGGAGCTGCGCCTGTTCGCCTCGGCGCGCAGCGCGGGCAAGACCCTGGACGGCGTGACGATCGAGGACGCGGCGACGGCCGACTACACGGGCCTGGACATCGTCCTGTTCTCCGCCGGCGGCGCCACCTCCAAGGCCCTCGCCGAGAAGGTCGCCTCGCAGGGTGCCGTCGTGATCGACAACTCCTCCGCCTGGCGCAAGGACCCCGAGGTGCCGCTCGTGGTCGCCGAGGTGAACGCGCACGCGATCACCGACCGCCCCAAGGGCATCATCGCCAACCCGAACTGCACGACGATGGCCGCGATGCCGGTCCTGCGTCCCCTGCACGACGAGGCGGGCCTCGAAGCGCTGATCGTCGCCACGTACCAGGCGGTCTCGGGTTCGGGCCTCGCGGGCGTCGCCGAGCTGCACGGCCAGGCGCAGAAGGTCGTCGCGGACGCCGACAAGCTCACCCACGACGGCGGCGCGGTCGACTTCCCCGAGCCGGACGTCTACAAGCGCCCCATCGCCTTCAACGTCCTCCCGCTCGCCGGCTCCATCGTGGACGACGGCCTGCACGAGACGGACGAGGAGCAGAAGCTCCGCAACGAGTCGCGGAAGATCCTGGAGATCCCCGCGCTCAAGGTCTCCGGCACCTGTGTGCGCGTCCCGGTCTTCTCCGGCCACTCCCTGCAGATCAACGCCCGCTTCGCGCGGCCGATCAGCGTGGAGCGCGCGACCGAGCTGCTCGGTGGGGCGCCCGGCGTCGCGCTCTCCGAGATCCCGACCCCCCTTGAGGCCGCGGGCCAGGACCCGTCCTTCGTGGGCCGCATCCGCGCGGACGAGACGGTGGACAACGGGCTTGCGCTCTTCGTCTCCAACGACAACCTGCGCAAGGGCGCGGCCCTGAACGCGGTGCAGATCGCGGAGCTGGTCGCCGCCGAGCTCAAGGGCTGACAGCGGCAGCGCCGGGCCGCGCGAACCGAGCTGCGCGAAACGGCTCACTTCGCCGTGGAGCTTGTGTGAAGATCCCGCCATGACCGAGATGTCCAAGGGCGGCAATCTTCCCGTTCCCTCCACGGCTCTGCATGTGGCAGTGGTCTGGCAGCAGGGGCCCGGGATTCCGGATGTGGACGTCTCGGCCCTGCTGCTCGACGCGGCGGGCCGCGTCCGTGGCGACGCCGACCTCGTCTTCTACAACCAGCCCGCGCACCCGTCGAACGCCGTGCGTCACCTCGGCAGGGGGCAGGACCCCGGCGGTACGGGTGCCGACTGGATCTGGCTCGACCTGGCGGCCGTGGAGCCCGGGGTGGAGCGGGTCGTGGTCGCCGCCTCCGCCGACGGCGAAACGTTCGGCCGGATACCCGGGCTCGCCGTCCACGCCGCGATCCCGCAGGGCGCCACGGTCGCCTCCTTCGCCATCGGCGACGCGACCACGGAGACGGCCTTCGTCTTCGGCGAGTTCTACCGCAGGAACGGCTCCTGGAAGTTCCGGGCCGTCGGCCAGGGCTATGCCTCGGGGCTCGCCGGCCTCGCGACGGACTTCGGGATCGGCATCGAGGACGAGTCGAGCGCGCCGCCGCCGGCCCCCGCCCCGTTCCCGCCACCGATGCCCGCGCCGCCGCAGGAGGGCCCCGGCAGTCCGGCCGAACTCGCGGTCGCCTTCCCCCCGTTCGTCACCCAGGGCACGGGCAAGCAGCGCGTCACCTGCCCGCCGTCCCTGCCGCCCGGCTGCCGGGTCGTGGTCGAGATCGAGTGCCGCGACAGCATCTCGGTCGCCGTCAGCGCGTGCGACGCGTACGGACGCAGTGGCGAGACGCTGCTGGCCGCCTACGAGGACGAGGTGCACGGCCGGACCGTGGCCACCGTCCCCGACGACCGGCCGCTGACCCTGCTCGTCGAGGCCGACACCCCGTGGCAGCTGCGGGTGCTGCCGCTCGGCCACGCCCGCCGCCTCGACCACACGCTGCACGGCAGCGGCGCGGACCTGCTGGTGTACCCGGGCGGTCCGGGCGTGCTGTCCTTCGCGCACCAGGGCGAGAGCAACTTCACCGTCTGGCACCGCTTCCGCTCCACCGACCCGGACTGGCCGCACGACGACGAGGACCTCCTGGTCAACGAGGTCGGCCGGCTCGACGTCCTGGCCCCGGTCCAGGGACCGGGGCTGCTGCTCGTGGCGGCGGACGGCCCCTGGCAGATCTCGGTGGGCGGCTGACGGCCTCCACCCCTTACGCGGGCCGGGGCACCGCGAAGTGCAGGCACCCGTACTCCACCGCCCGTACGTGCACGAGCACCACCTCCGGGTCGGCGAACGCCTCGTCGAGGGCCGCGTCGAGGGCGGCCGCCGGGTCGGCCGGAAGCTCCAGGAGCGCGCCGCCCGCGATGTGCCCGCGCGCGTCGTAGCGGCGCAGGGCGCGCAGGGCGCCGGTGCGGGTGAAGGGATAGCCGTGGCGGTCCGGGTCCGGGCCGCCGCAGTCCTCGGCGTGGAGGAAGACCGGGCCCTGTTCGTCGTACGCGCCCGGGGTCGCGCCGGTCTCGGCGGCCCAGCGGCGCAGCGGCGCGTACGCGACGAGGGCGATGCGCTCGCCCTCCTCGACGGGGCGCAGGCAGCAGCGCAGCGGGGAACCCGCGTCGTCCGCGGTCGCGGGGTACGGGACGCAAGGGCGGCCCGCGTCGTCGACGTCGCGGAGCTCCTTGAGAGCGGTGGGATCGACGGGCTGTGCGGTGTACCTGGTCATGCCCTCCACGGTCCCGCGCGGCGGGCCTGTTCACCGGCGGAAAACGGACATCGCCATCGGGTACCCCGCGTGGAAGGATGGCCGGAAACGTCACAAACGTAGAACACAGACCGCACTAGGAGATGACCGCGTGCCTGGCACCAATCTGACCCGAGAAGAGGCGCAGCAGCGGGCGAAGCTGCTCACCGTTGACTCTTACGAGATCGATCTCGACCTCTCCGGCGCGCAGGAGGGCGGCACGTTCCGGTCCGCGACCACCGTGCGCTTCGACAGCGCGGAGGCGGGCGCCGAGACGTTCATCGATCTGATCGCGGACGCGGTGCACGAGGTGGTGCTGAACGGGCACTCGCTCGATGTCGCCGCCGTCTTCCGTGACTCGCGGATCGCGCTGAAGCGCCTGGAGTCGGGGCCGAACGAGCTGCGGGTCGTGGCCGACTGCGCGTACACGAACACGGGTGAGGGGCTGCACCGGTTCGTCGACCCGGTCGACCAACAGGCCTACCTGTACACGCAGTTCGAGGTGCCGGACGCGCGGCGCGTGTTCGCCAGCTTCGAGCAGCCGGACCTCAAGGGCACCTTCCAGTTCACGGTGAAGGCGCCGAGCGGCTGGACCGTCATCTCCAACTCGCCGACGCCCGAGCCCAAGGACGACGTCTGGCACTTCGAGCCGACGCCGCGCATCTCCTCGTACATCACGGCCCTGATCGTCGGCCCGTACCACTCCGTGCACTCGTCGTACGAGGGCCCGGGCGGGCAGAGCGTGCCGCTCGGCATCTACTGCCGTCCCTCGCTCGCCGAGTTCCTCGACTCGGACGCGATCTTCGCGGTGACGCGGCAGGGATTCGCCTGGTTCCAGGAGAAGTTCGACTACGCGTACCCGTTCGCCAAGTACGACCAGCTCTTCGTGCCCGAGTTCAACGCGGGGGCGATGGAGAACGCGGGCGCGGTCACCATCCGCGACCAGTACGTGTTCCGGTCGAAGGTGACGGACGCCGCGTACGAGGTGCGCGCCGAGACGATCCTGCACGAGCTCGCCCACATGTGGTTCGGCGACCTCGTCACGATGGAGTGGTGGAACGACCTCTGGCTGAACGAGTCGTTCGCGACGTACACCTCCATCGCCTGCCAGGCGTACGCGCCGGACTCGCGCTGGCCGCACTCGTGGACGACGTTCGCCAACTCCATGAAGACGTGGGCGTACCGGCAGGACCAACTGCCGTCCACGCACCCGATCATGGCCGAGATCAACGACCTCGACGACGTGCTCGTCAACTTCGACGGGATCACGTACGCGAAGGGCGCCTCGGTCCTGAAGCAGCTCGTCGCGTATGTCGGCATGGACGAGTTCTTCCAGGGCGTGCAGGCGTACTTCAAGCGGCACGCGTTCGGGAACACCCGCCTGTCCGACCTGCTCGGCGCGCTCGAGGAGACCAGCGGCCGGGACCTGAAGGCCTGGTCGAAGGCGTGGCTGGAGACGGCCGGCATCAACATCCTGCGTCCCGAGATCGAGACGGACGAGCACGGTGTCATCACCTCGTTCGCGATCCGGCAGGAGGCCCCGGCCCTGCCCGCCGGCGCGAAGGGCGAGCCGACGCTGCGGCCGCACCGGATCGCCGTCGGCCTCTACGACCTCGATGACGACAGCGGCAAGCTGCTGCGCGGCGAGCGGATCGAACTCGACGTCACCGCGAGCGAGTCGACGCAGGTTCCGCAGCTGGTCGGCAAGCGGCGTCCGGCCGTCGTGCTGCTCAACGACGACGACCTGTCGTACGCCAAGGTCCGCCTCGACGAGGAGTCCCTCGCCTTCGTCACGCAGCACCTCGGCGACTTCGAGGCGTCCCTGCCGCGCGCCCTGTGCTGGGCCTCCGCCTGGGACATGACCCGCGACGCCGAGCTGTCCGCCAGCGCCTATCTGGACCTGGTGCTCAGCGGGGTCGGCAAGGAGTCCGACATCGGCGTGGTCCAGTCGCTGCACCGGCAGGTGAAGCTGGCCCTCGACCTGTACGCGGCCCCGGCCCACCGCGACGCGCTGCTGACCCGCTGGACGGACGCGACGCTGGCCCACCTGCGCACCGCCGAGCCGGGCAGCGACCACCAGCTGGCGTGGGCCCGCGCCTTCGCGGCGACGGCCCGCACGCCGGAGCAACTCGACGTGTTGGACGCCCTGTTGGAGGGTTCGCAGACCATCGAGGGGCTCGCCGTCGACACTGAGCTGCGCTGGGCGTTCGTGCAGCGGCTCGCGGCGGTGGGGCGGTTCGACGAGACGGAGATCACCGCCGAGTACGAGCGGGACAGGACCGCCGCGGGTGAACGGCACGCGGCGACCGCGCGTGCGGCGCGGCCGACGCCCGAGGCCAAGGCCGAGGCGTGGGCCTCCGTCGTGGAGTCGGACCAGCTGCCGAACGCGGTGCAGGAAGCCGTCATCGGCGGGTTCGTCCAGACCGACCAGCGGGAGCTGCTCGCGCCGTACACCGAGAAGTACTTCACCTCGCTCAAGGGCGTGTGGGAGTCCCGGTCGCACGAGATGGCGCAGCAGGTCGCGATCGGTCTCTACCCGTCGGTCCAGGTCTCCGAGGAGACGCTGGCCGCGACGGACTCCTGGCTGGCCTCGGCCGAGCCGAGCGCGGCGCTGCGGCGTCTCGTCTCCGAGTCCCGCGCGGGCGTGGAGCGCGCCCTCAAGGCGCAGGGCGCGGACGCGTAGGCGCCTTTTCGTCCGCCGGGCCGGGCGCCGTTCGCGGCGTCCGGCCCGGTGGGGCTTCTCGCGCAGTTCCCCGCGCCCCTGAGATGCGCGCTTCGTGCGCCATCTCAGGGGCGCGGGTCTGTGGGGGAAGGCTGCGCGCAGCGCATGCCTTCAGGGGCGCGGGGAACTGCGCGACCAGCCCCCACCGGGCCGTCAGCCCGCGACGAAACCGATCAGCCCCGCTGGAAACGCTCCTCCAGCGCCGCCCGACCCTGCTCCGTCAGAACGCCATGCACCCGCATCCGGGCCACCCCACCGTCGGGGAACGCGTCAAGACGGACATGCGTGGCCACCGCCTGCGCGGCGAGGGGGAAGCGGTGCAGCGTGTCGGGCTGCAGCTTCGTGCGGGGGATGATCTCGAACCACTCCCCCGTCTCCCCGTTGCGCCCGCTCAGCGCGATCCACCCGGCCGAGTTCCCCTTCAGGTACGCCGTGTCGATCTCCACGGCGCGGATCGCGCCCTGCGCGGCGAGCCGGAAGCGGACCCAGTCGTTGGTGCCGTGCACGCGGCGGCGCCGGTTCTCCCAGCCGTCGTCCATCTTCCGCGACGTGCCCGGCAGGATGATCTGCGTCGGCGACGAGTAGAACTTGTCGGACGCGTCCTCGTAGGCGCCCCCGTTGAGCACGGAGGCGAGGTCGAACGTGCCGAGCAGGTCGAGCCACTCGGGGTCGGGCAGCACTTCGCCGTGCACCCGCAGCCGGGCGATGCCGCCGTCGGGGTGCTGGCAGACGCGGACGTGCGTGTAGCGGCGCTCCGAGGTGACGGCAAAGGCGTTCGCGGCGTGCCCGCGCACCTGGCTGACGGGGACGATCTCCTCCCACTTCACGTCGTCGGCGAGCAGCTCGTCAGGGCCCGGCGCGCCCGGGACGCTCGTGGCCTGGATGCTCACGCGCTGCGGGTAGTTGCCGCGGAAGTGGGCGGTGTCGACGACCACGCCGCGGACGACGCCGGGCGCGCCGAGCCGGACGATCGCCCAGTCGTGGTCCTCGGGCGCCGGGAAGGGCTCGTCGGAGGTGCCGCGGCGACGGCGGGTCTCCCAGCCGTCCATGACCTTGCCCTTGTGCCCGAAGTGCTCGGGGTCGAAGACGGCCCGCTCGCGCACCAGGAGGTTCTCGCGCTGGGCGAAGAACTCGTCGTTGGCGGCGATGACTCCGGCGCCGAGCCGCCGGTCGGCGAGGTCGACGAGCTCGGCGAACGCGGTGGCGTCACCGAAGGTGCGGTAGTCGGCGTACGGGTCGCCGCCTCCGTAGGGGGCGGCGTCGTTGGCGTGCGGGTCGTCGGTCACAGGAGTCGAAGTCATGGCCCCACTGTCGGGCGCGGCGAGGCGGTAGGTCCATCGAAAGTTTTCGGGGTCGCCTTTCAGCTGTGCTGAACGGTCAGGGCGTCGAGGACCCGCCGTACCGCGGCCCCCTCCTCCGCCCCCTTCCGCACGGCCGCCACCACATGCCGTACGGGACGGTCGGCGCCCAGCGCGCACATGACGACACCGTCCCGCCGCGCCGCCGCCATCCGCGGGACGAGCGCGACGCCCATACCCGCCTCGACCATGGCGAGGATCGCGGTCCAGCCTGCCGCGCTGTGGGCCTGCTCCGGCACGAACCCGGCGGCCTCGCAGGCGGCGGTGGTGATCTCCGACCAGGGGCCCGAGCCGCCGAAGATCCAGGGCTCGCCCGCGAGGTCGGCGAGGCGCAGGCCCGGCTCGCCCGCGAGGGGGTGCCCGACGGGCAGGGCCACGTCCAGCGGGTCGGCGAGCAGCGGCACCCGCGTGAACTTGGGGTCGCGGGCGGTCGGCGCGTGGGCGGCGAGCGAGAGGGCGAGGTCGACGTCCCCGGCGGCGAGCAGCTCGTAGGCCTGCGCGGCCTCGGCCTCGCGGACCCGGACGGTGATGCCGGGGCGCTCGGCGCGCAGCGCCCGTACGGCGGGGACGACGAGCGCGGGCACGGCGGTGGAGAAGGCCGCCACCCGCACGAGTCCGCTTTCGCCCCGCACGTAGGCGGCCAACTCGGCGTCCGCGCGCTCCAGTTCGGCGAACACGGCCTCCGCGTGGCGGAGCACGAGATGCGCGGCGTCCGTGAGCCGTACGCGCCGCCCCTGCGCCTCCAGGAGGGGCACCCCGAGCTGCTTGGCCAGGTTGGTGAGCTGCTGCGAGACCGCCGACGGGGTCATCAGGAGGGCCTGCGCGGCGGCGGTGACGGTGCCGCGCTCGCGCAGCGTCCGCAGGATCACCAGCTTCTTGATGTCCCACCGGTCCCGGCGCGGTGCGCGCGGCTCGTCGTCGCTCATGGGGTCAACGTACGGGCTCGTACGGCCACCGGCGCGAAATACCTTGACATCAAGATTCTTGATGACGAGACTCCCAGTGATCGCGGACGCGGCAGAACGAGGGGGAGGTTCCACGATGAAGCCAGGCGGGGACGGGCTGATCGCCCAACTGAGGCAGCCACCGGGCGGGCGCGACGCCCGGCTGATGCTGCTCGGGCAGTTCCTCGACCGGGCGGGGACCGGGGTGTGGGCGGCGGCCTGCGTGCTGTACTTCACCTTCGTCGTCGGCATGGACGGCGGCCGGCTCGGACTGCTGCTCGGCGCGGCAGGGGTCGCGGGCATCGCCGGTTCCCCGGTGGCGGGACGGCTCGCCCAGCGGTTCTCCGTACGGGCGCTGCTGGTCGGGTGTCATCTGCTGCGGCTCGGGGCCGTGCTGGCGCTGCTCGCGCTCACGGACTTCTTCGCGCTGCTCGCCGTGGTCGCGCTGATCTGCGCCGGGGACCGGGCCGCGAAGACCCTGGAGATGATCTTCGCGACGGAGGCGGCGGGCGAGCGCAGGGCCACGTACCAGGCGCTGTCGCGCAGTGTCGCGAACGCGGCGTACGGGGTCGGGGCGGGTGTCGCCGCGATCGGCCTCGCCGTCGGCACGCTCGGCGCGTACCGGGCGCTGATCGTCGCCGACGCCGCGTCGTTCGTGGCCGCCGCCGCGCTCGTGCTGCGTACGGCACCGCGCCGCGGCCGCGCCCCGGCGGACCGGCCCGCCGACGAGACCGCCGCGCCGCCTGCCGCGTCGAATCCCTGGCGCGACCACCGCTATCTCCTCTTCGTCCTCCTGGACATCCCCATGACCATCGACGGCGCGATCCTCGACGTCGGGCTGCCGCTGTGGCTGGTGCACCACACGGACGCGCCGCACACCCTGGTCCCGGCCTTCCTGGTGGTCAACACGCTCATGGTCGTGCTGCTCCAGCTCCGGGTCACCGCACGCTTCTCCGACACCGGCGGCGCGCTGCGCGCCCTGCCCCGCTACGGTCTGCTGGTCCTGCTCGGCTGCACCTTGCTCGCGGTCTCCGGCACGGGCGGCGCCTGGACGGCATCCCTGTTCCTGATCGCCTGCACGGTGCTGATCACGCTGGCCGAGCTGATGCGTTCCGTCAGCTCCTGGGAGCTCGCGGTCCGGCTCGCCCCCGAGGACGCCCGCCCCGCCTACCTCGGCGTGGCCGGCATGTCCCAGTCCATCGAGAAGTCGGTCGGACCGCCCGCCCTGACGTCCGGGGTGATGGCGGCGGGGCCGCTCGGCTGGATCGGGCTCGGGGTGGGTGTCGTGGGGCTGTCGCTGCTTCAACGCCGTTTGTGCGCGGGCCGGTTGGCGGACGCGAGCACGACTCCCCCGAGGATCAGGGCCAGGCACAGCCCCCGCGTCCGGCCCACGTCCTCCCCCAGCACGACGTACGACAGCGACGCGACGCAGACCGGCTGCAGGTAGTACACGACCCCGGCCCGCGCGGCGCCCACCAGGGCGATCGCCTTGTTCCAGGCGAAGAAGGCGATCGCCGACGAGACCACGCCCACGTACAGCAGCGGTCCGACCGTCCCGGGCCGCACCGCGAAGCCGCCCTGCACCGCCACGCTCACCGCGAACGCGGGCAGCAGCATCAGGGTGCCGAGCACGAACGTCGCGAACAGGAAGGCGACGCCCCCGATCTCCTTCGGGCGGCGGCGCAGCAGGGCGCTGTACGAGCCGAAGCAGACGGCCGCGCCGACCACCCACAGGTCGCCGGGAGCGAAGTCCGGGGTCGGTGACCCCTTGCTCACCAGCAGGACGACTCCCGTGCAGGCGACGAGCGTTCCGGCCACCCGGCGCGGCCCGAGCCGGGCTCCGCCGAGCCGTTCGTAGACCGCCATCAGTACCGGCGACGCGGCCATGATCATGCCCATGTTCCCGGCGGAGGTCGTCAGGCCCGCCTGGTTCACGAGGGTGTTGTAGACCGTGACGCCGAGGAGCGCGGCCAGGGTCACGAACGTCACGTGCTTTCGCAGCGAGGCCCGTTCACGCCATGCGGCCCGCACCCCGAACGGTGCCACGGCCACGAGCGCGATGACCCAGCGCCAGAACGCGTGCTGGACCGGCGGCACGCTGTCGTGCAGGCCGCGGGCCGTGACGAAGCTGCCGGACCACAGGACGGTGGCGACGGCCGCGAGGAGCAGGCCCGCACCGAGCCCGCCCGCCGCGCGGCCGGGGGCCGCGCTCGGTTCGACGGGGGTGCGGGTCCGGTCCAGGACTGCCATCGGGGCCTCTCGCTCAGGGGTGCGGACGCGCCGGGAGTTCCCGGCACGCGGCTACCGTCGCAGGGCCTCACTCGTCACGTCCATCGAAACCTTCCGGCGGTGACGTTCAGCTCTACTGAACGTTTCTTCGGGGCGCCCGGCCCGCTGGCCCAGCACCGTCGCCCCCAACGCCACGGCCATCCCGGCCAGTTGGAGGGGCGTGAGGTCCTGTCCCAGCGCCGCCCAGCCGATCACCGCCGCGGTCAGCGGGGAGAGCGGGCCGAGCAGCGTGACCTGCGTGGCGCTGAGCCGGCCGATGCCGCGGAACCAGAGCCAGTACGCGACCGCCGTGTTGGCCAGGGCCAGATAGGCATAGCCGGTCAGGGCCCGGCCGTCGAGCGCGGGCGGCGCGCCCTCCACCGCCCAGGCGAGCGGGGCGATCAGCAGGCCGCCCGCCGTCAGCTGCCAGGCGGTCAGCGCCAGCGGGCCGATCCCCTCCGGCCGTCCCCACTTCTTCGTCAGGACCGTGCCGGTCGACATCGACGCCGCGGAGGCCACGGCGGCCGCCACGCCGAGCGCGTCGAGGCCGCCCGCCGCCCGCAGCACCACCAGGCTCACCCCGAGCGCGGCGGCTGCCGCCGTCAACAGCGCGCGCCGGGTGGGGAGTTGCCGGAGCAGCGGGACCGCGAGGCCCGCCACGAACAGCGGCCCCAGCGAGCCGACCACCGCCGCGAGTCCGCCCGGCAGCCGGTACGCGGCCAGGAACAGCAGCGGGAAGAACGCCCCGATGTTCAGCGCGCCGAGCACCGCGGAGCGCCACCACCAGCGCCCCGCCGGGAGCCGCCGCGCGAGCGCGAGGAGTACCAGGCCCGCGGGCAGCGCCCGCAGCGTCGCGGTGAACAACGGCCGGTCCGGGGGCAGGAGTTCGGTCGTCACCGCGTACGTCGATCCCCAGGAGATGGGGGCGAGCGCGGTCAGCAGGATGGTCGGCGCGCGCCTCATGCCGCCCTCACCACGTCACCGGCGGACCGCACGGACCGGGCCACGACCACCGACTCCACCGGGAGCCGGCGCTCGACGCGCAGCAGCAGCCCGGCGGCCAGCAGCGACGTGCCGATCAGGAACAGCCACGGCACCCGGCCGTCGACCGCGAGCAGCGTGGTGAACAGGGACGGCGCGAGCGCCTTCGCCAGCGACCAGGAGAGCTGGTACGTGGCCATGTACCGGCCGCGCACCGCCTCCGGCGCGGCCGAGACGGCGAGGACCTCGGCGGCCGGGCTGTGGATCAGCTCGCCGAGCGTGTAGAGGACGACCAGCGCGACCAGGACCGACCCGACCAGCCACGCGGAGCCCGGCCGGACGGCGCCGAGCACCGCGAGCCCGGCGAACGACGCCGTGAACAGGAGCCCGCCGAGCGCCGCCGCCCGGGTCCGCCGGGCGCCCGCGCCGCGCACCCGGCCCGCGACGAACATGCCGACGGCCCCGCACAGCACCGTGTTGACCGTGAAGGCGGTGCCGGTGAACACCGCCGGGGCGCGCAGCCACTGCACGACGAAGAGCGGGAAGAGCACCGAAAGGGCCGAGTAGGACAGGGCGTTGAGGAAGTTCGCGGAGGTCACGATCAGGAAGGGGCGGTCGGCGGCGACCAGCCGGTAGCCCGCGCCGCCGCGCCCGCCGTGCTCATCCTGGCCCGCCGTACGCTCCGGCCGCACCGGACGCAGGGGCCGCAGCAGCAGCCCCGCCACCGCGAAGGTCAGCGCGTTCGCCCAGGCCGCGTACGTGTACGCGCCGCTGCCCGCGACCCCGATCACCAGCGTCGCGAGCAGCGATCCCGCGCCGAGTCCCCCGTTGGTCAGCGCGCGCAGCGCCGCTTGGAGCCGGTCGCGGTCGGCGCCGCGCGCCACCTCGCCGATCAGGGCGGACTGCACCGCGGGGAAGGCCCGGTCGGCGGCGGCCGTCACGAGGACCACCGCGGCGAAGGCGGGCAGTCCGTGAGCGGCCGGGTAGAGAAGGAAGCCGAGCGCGCGGGCCGCGTAGAGGACGTACTGGACCGGGCGCGCCCCGAACCGGTCCACCGCCGCGCCCGCGACGGGCAGCGCGCCCATCCCGATCAGGCCCGTGACGGTGAGGACCGCGCCGACGACCGGGAACGACAGGCCCGTTACGTGATGGAAGAAGACCAGCGTGAACGGGATGTACATGCCGTTGCCGACCCCGTTCACCGCCGCCGCGAAGGTCATCGACCGTTCGCCGGGTATGCGCTCGCCCCGCACGGGACCCACCCCTCCGTAGGCATTCCAAAGCAGCTCGATGGAAAGTAGCTTAGTCGCAAGCTACTTTCCGTCAAGCTACTTTCTTGCCCGAAAGCGACCGCGAACCGATACTGGGCGGATGACCGACAAGGACGCCGTCGACGCGATCATCGAGCAGTGGGCGGCCGTCCGCCCCGACCTCGACACCACCGCCATGGAGGTGTTCGGCCGCGTCTACCGCCTGTCCCGCGCGATGGGCGACCGCATCGAGCAGACGTACGCGCGGCTCGGCATCTCGCGCGGCGAGTTCGACGTGCTGGCCACGCTGCGCCGCGCGGACGCCCCGTACACGCTCTCCCCCCGTCGGCTGTCGGCGACGCTGATGCTGACGACGGGCGGCATGACGGGACGGCTCGACAAGCTGGAGCGGCGCGGCCTGGTCCGCCGCTCGCCCGACCCGCACGACCGGCGCGGCCTCCAGGTCACGCTCACCGAGGAGGGCCTCGCCGTCGTGGACGAGGCGGTGGGCGCCGGGCTCGCCGTGCAGAAGAAGGCCCTGGAGGGCGCTCTGGACGGACCGCAGGCCGAACAACTCGCGGGTCTGCTGAGGCAGTTGCTCACCACGACCACGTCAACGGCCTAGCCCTCCAGATACGCCAGCACGGCCAGTACCCGCCGGTTGTCGCTCTCCCCCGGGTACAGCCCGAGCTTCGTAAAGATGTTCCCGATGTGCTTGGTCACGGCCTTCTCCGAGACGAAGAGGGTCTCCGCCACGCCCGCGTTGGAGCGGCCCTGCGCGAGCAGTCCGAGGACCTCGCGCTCGCGGGCCGTCAGGGAGCCGAGCCGCTGGTCGCGCACCTTGCGGGCCAGGAGCTGGGAGACGACCTCGGGGTCCATCACCGTGCCGCCGTCGGCGACCTGGCGGATGGTGCGCAGGAACTCGGCGCCGTTCGTGACCCGGTCCTTCAGCACGTACCCGACCGAGCCCGCGCCGTCGGCGAGCAACTCCCTTGCGTACAAGGGCTCCACGTACTGGGAGAGCAGCAGCACCGGCAGGCCCGGCACCTGTGCGCGGGCCGCGAGCGCCGCGCGCAGGCCCTCGTCGCTGAAGTCCGGCGGCAGGCGTACGTCGACGATTCCGACGTCCGGGCTCTCGGCGACGAGGGCCTTGAGCAGCTCGGGCCCGTTGTCGACGGCGGCGACGACCTCGTGGCCGTACGCCGCCAGGAGCCGTACGAGACCGTCCCTCAGCAGGAAGTGGTCTTCGGCGACGACAACGCGCACGGCACCTCCATCGAGATCTGGGTGGGGCCGCCGGCCGGGCTGTTGACGGCGAGGACGCCGTCGAAGGTGGCGAGGCGCCGCTCGATGCCCGCGAGGCCGCTGCCGAGGGCCGGGTCGGCGCCGCCGGTGCCGTCGTCGGTGACGCCGACCCGCAGCACCCCGGCGCGGTGGGCGATGTCGATCCACAGGCGTGTGGCGTCCGCGTGCTTGGCGGCGTTCGTGACCGCCTCGGCGACCGCGAAGTAGACCGCGGACTCGACGGGCGCCTCCGGGCGGGCCGGCAGGTCGACCGTGACCTCCGCCTCCAGCGGGCTCAGCAGCGCCAACGACCGTACGGCGTCGGCGAGTCCGCGGTCGGCGAGGACGGGCGGGTGGATGCCGCGGACCAGGTCGCGCAGTTCCCGCAGCGCGGCCGTGGACGAGGCGCGGGCCTCCGCGAGCAGCGCGCCCGCCGCCTCCGGGTCCTCCTTGAGCCGGTGCTCGGCGGCGTCGAGCGTCATGCCCATCGCCACCAGCCGGGCCTGCGCCCCGTCGTGCAGGTCCCGCTCGATGCGCCGGAGTTCGGCGGCCGAGGTGTCGACCGCGTCGGAGCGGGTCGCCGAGAGGTGCGCGATGCGGGCGGCCATCATCTCCTGGTCGCTGGGGGTGAGCATGGCGCGGACGAAGCGGGTGTGCAGGGAGACGACGGTGGGCGCCATCGCCAGGCCCGTCACGGTGACGAGCGCTCCGACGACGGCCGCGAGCGCCGCGGTCGTGCCGTCCGTGACCTCGAAGCCGATGTACCAGAGGCTGCCCTGCCAGTACTGGCCGCGCGTCGCGAGCGCGGGGCCGAAGGCGCCCAGGAAGAAGCCGTAGAGCCCGTACAGGACGAAGGAGAGAGGGGCGCAGACGAGGAGTCCGGCGGGCAGCGAGTGCACCGCGGTCCAGCGCCAGCCGCGCACGTCCCGCGGGTCGCCCATCAGCCACTTCCAGCGTCCCGCGAGGTCGAGCGGCGGCCTGCCGCGCGGCGCCGGGGGCCGGGGCGGCGACTCGACCGGGACGCCCGACCAGGCTCCGGCGAGCGCCCGCTGCCGGTCCGCGAGGCGGCGCATGCCCGCGACGGACCAGCGCAGCAGCCCCGGCAGCGGGAGGAGCGCGGAGACGAACGCCGTCGTCGTCCAGTGCATGGCCACCAGCCACAGCCACATCTGCTCATGGCACCGCCGGATCCCCCTGAACATCTCCATGTCCCCCAACTCCCCTGCTCAAAGCGGCTCTTTCCGCTACCGCAACGAGTATCCGGCGAAATCCCGGGGGAAGTCGGTGGACTTAACTCCCCCTTCCGCGACCTCGTCCGCCGCCCACGCCGCGTATCCGTCGGGCCGCACGAGCAGCGCCGTACGGCGGCCGCTCGCCCAGTGCGCGACCCGCACCGCGTCGCTCTTGTACGTGTCCCCCTGGGGCAGGATCAGCATGAACTCGCCCGCGCGCAAGGCCTCGTAGAGCCGCGAGCCGCCGTCGAGCGCCACGTCCGGCACCCGCGTGCCGACGAGGCGGTGGGAGCCCTTCGGCGCCGGGTAGCGGAAGCCGATGCCGGTGATCTGTCCGACGGCGCGGTCGCGGGCGGGGCGCACCCGGGCCAGGAACGCCGTCAGGCCCGCACGGGCCGCGAGCGTCCACGGGCGCTTGGCCATCGCGAGGCGCACGAGGCCGCCACTGCTGCGCAGCACGGCCTTGCCGACGGGGTGGCGCTCGGCCTCGTACGTCTCCAACAGCCCTTCCGACGCACGGCCGTTGAGGACGGCGGCCAGCTTCCAGCCCAGGTTGGCCGCGTCCTGGAGGCCGGTGTTCATGCCCTGTCCGCCCGCCGGGGTGTGCACGTGCGCGGCGTCGCCCGCGAGCAGGACGCGGCCCACGCGGTAGTGCGGCGCCTGGCGCTCGTCGCTGTGGAAGCGGGACATCCAGCGGGCGTCGTGCATGCCGAAGTCGCGGCCGAGGGCGAGCCGGGCGATCTCCTTGATCTCGTCGAGGTCGAGGGGTTCGCTGTCGGGGACGTCGTGGGCCCGGTTCCAGCCGATGACGCGGTAGTAGCCGTCGCCGAAGGGCGCGATGAAGGCGAAGGCGTCGCCGGCGGTGTTCACGGTGAGCACGTTCTCCGGCGTCTCGGCGAGCCGCACGTCGGCGAGGACGACGGAGCGGATGACGGACCTGCCGGGGAACGGCAGCCCCACCGCCTCGCGCACCGCGCTGCGCATCCCGTCGGCGCCGACGACGTACGCGGCGCTCATCTCCTGCGACTCGCCGCCGCCGCGCCGCACTTGGAGAGTGACGCCGTCCGTGCCCTGGATCAGACCCGTCACCTCGGTCTCGTACGAGAACGAGACCCCGGCGTCGATCGCGCGCCGCTCCAGGGCCTTCTCCACCTCGAACTGCGGCAGCACGAGCAGGTGGTTGAAGCGGCTGGGGAGCGCGGAGAGGTCGATGGTGAGGCCCTCGAAGAGGCGGAGCCGGTCGAGCTTCTGGCCGCGGGCGTCGATCTCGTCGGCGAGGCCCCGCGCGTCGAGCTGCTCCAGGGTGCGGGCGTGCACGACGAAGGCGCGGGAGAGGTTGCTGATCTTGTGGGGGCGCTTCTCGACGAGGGTGACGGGCACGCCGGCGGCGGCGAGGTCCCCCGCGAGGAGCAGGCCCGTGGGCCCGGAGCCGACGACGATCACGGTCTGCGCGGTGCCGTTCATGGTGGCCTCCTACGACCGGGACTGACCTGAGCGGAAGCTGTCGGTCAACACCTGTGGGTCAACGCTTGTGGGTCAACGCTTGTTGGTCAACGCTTGTTGGCAAACGTAGAGCCGCCGCTATGGACTGTCAACAGGCGTTGGCCTACGTTTGTTGGCATGAGCGAGAAGCAGCAGGCGGAACGGGGCGTACGGCGGTCGGACGCGACCCGCGCCACGATCCTGGCCGCGGCCCGTGAGCGGTTCGCGGCGGACGGGTACGAGCGGGCCACCATCCGGGCCATCGCGCGCGACGCGCGGATCGACCCGTCCATGGTGATGCGGTACTTCGGCAACAAGGAAGGCCTCTTCGCGGCCGCCGTCACGCTCGATCTGCACCTGCCGGACCCGGCGGGCGTCGCGCGCGAGGACATCGGCCGCACCCTGGTGGGCCACTTCCTGGCGCTGTGGGAGGAGAACGAGGTGCTCACGGCCCTGCTGCGGGTCGCCGCCACCAACCCGGCCGCCGCCGAGCGCATGCGGGGCGTGCTGCGCGAGCAGCTGGTGCCGATCGCGCTGCGGGTCTGCCCGGACCCGGAGCAGGCGCCCGCGCGGGCGGCGCTCGGCGCGTCACAGGTGCTCGGGTTCGCGCTGACCCGGTACGTGCTGGGATTCCCGGCGAGCGCGGCGCTCGGCCGGGACGAGGTCGTGGACTGGCTGGGCCCCACCGTGCAGCGCTACCTGACGGCGGAGAATCCCTGAGAAACGGCGGAGAATCCCTGAGAACGCGTCGAGGGCACCCACCGCGGCGTCGGCCACGGCGGGTGCCCTCGATCGAAGCGAGTGCGGGCGGTCAGCCCTGCTTCTGCTGCTTGCGCGACTTGTCGCCCAGCATCACCAGACCGGCGATGATCGCGAAGATCGCGAGTGGGGCCACGACGTACAGGCCGATCGTGTCGATCACGCTCAGGCCGGTTCCCGGGTCGTCGCCGTCGTCGCGCGTGAGCGCGAACACGGGGGACGACATGAGCAGCATCATCAGCGTCGTACCGGAAGCCAGGGCGCCGGCGCGCAGGGCGTTCTTCTTGTCCACGGTGCCAACGTAGCGAACCCCTAAACGGGGCGCGCGCCCGGGGGGCCTGTAAGGGGCACGTCCGGCGCCGGGTCCGGGCCCGCGAACACGTCGAGCAGCGCGTGCGCCCGCGGGGACGCGGCCAGTTCCTCCAGGGTGACGGGGTGACCGTCGGCGTCGGCGACGGGCAGCCGCCAGTTGGGGTACTCGTCCCAGGTCCCCGGCAGGTTCTGCGGGCGCCGGTCGCCGACCAGGTCGGGCAGCCAGACGCCGATCATCCGGGCGGGGGTGCGCAGCAGGAAGCGGTGGACGGCGCGGACCGACTCCTCCTCGTGGCCCGGGCCGCCCTCCAGGAGGCCGAGGCGGGTGAACAGGCCGAGCCAGTCGGCGACCTCCGCCGTCGCCTCGGCGGCCGTGGCCGTGGAGAGCCCGAGCCGCTCGCGCAGGCGGACGTCGTCGCCGGTCAGACGGGCCGCGGTGGACGGCAGGTCATGGGTGGTGGCGGTGGCGACACAGTCCGTGCGCCAGTCCTCGGCGGGGACGGGCGGCTCCCCGGGGGACTCCCAGTCCCGCTCGAACCAGAGCACCGAGGTGCCGAGCACCCCGTGCGCGCGCAGCGTCTCGCGCACGCCCGGCTCGACCGTGCCGAGGTCCTCCCCGATGACGTACGTGCCCGAACGCGACGCCTCAAGCAGCAGCACCGCGAGCATCGCCTCGGCGTCGTACTGGACGTAACAGCCCTCGGTCGGGGCCTCGCCCTCCGGGATCCACCAGAGCCGGAACAGGCCCATGACGTGGTCGATGCGCAGGGCGCCCGCGTGCCGCATGAGGTGGTGGAGGAGGTCGCGGAAGGGCGCGTAGCCGGTCTCGGCGAGGCGGTCCGGGCGCCAGGGCGGCAGGCCCCAGTCCTGGCCGCGGGCGTTGAACGCGTCCGGTGGCGCCCCCACGCTCATGCCCTGCGCGAAGACGTCGCGCTGCGCCCAGGCGTCGGCGCCGCCCGGGTGGACGCCGACCGCGAGGTCGTGCACCAGGCCGATCGGCATGCCCGCCTCGCGCGCGGCCCGCTGGGCGGCCGCGAGCTGGCCGTCGGTGAGCCAGGCGAGGCGGCAGTGGAGGTCGACGCGGTCCATGGCCTCGCGCCGGGCGCGGCCGGTCTCCGGCGAGCGCGGGTCCTGGAGGGCGGTGGGCCAGGTGTGCCACTCGGGGCCGTACCGCTCGGCGAGCGCCAGGTACGTGGCGTGGTCCTCCAGGGCGGGGCCCTGTTCGGCGAGGTAGTCGCAGTAGGCGGCACGGCGGCCCGGGGTGAGCGGGACGTCGCGGACGATCTCCTCCAGGACCTCGCGCTTCAGCGCCCAGACCGCGTCCCGGTCGATCAACTCGCCCTTGCCGAGCACCGCTTCCCGTAACGCGGCGGCCTGGACGGTGCGCGAGGACACGTACGCGTACTCGGGGATGTCCTCGATCCGCAGGTGCACCGGGTCGGGGAAGCGGCGCGAGGACGGGCGGTACGGCGACGGGTCCGTGCCGCCGCCGGGACCCGCGGGGACCGCCGCGTGCAGCGGGTTGACCTGGAGGAAACCGGCGTTGTGGGTGCGCGCCGACCAGGACGCGAGGTCGGCCAGGTCCGCGAGGTCGCCCATGCCCCACGAGCGGGTGGAAAGCAGGGAGTAGAGCTGGACGAGCAGGCCGTGGGTGCGCTCCGGCGGTGTGGGGGCCGCGGGCGGCGCCACGATCAGGTGCGCGTCGGCGGTGCGTCCGTCCGGCGCGACGACGCGCAGCCCGTGGACGCCGGGCGGGGTCGGCACGGCCGGGTCCCAGGCCGCGTATGTCCGCCCGCCCTCCAACCGGAGCCTGCACCGGGCTCGTTCGGGCAGTCGCAGCACCCACTCGGGGGTGGAGCCGTCGCCGCGGAGCACCACGGTCGGCGGGACCAGGTGGTCCGCGAGTTCGGCCTCCCGCGCGGCGAGCGCGCCGGGGACGTCCCGCACGTCCACGCCGAGGGCGGTGAGGGCGGCGGTCAGCGCCGCGTCGGACGCGCGGACGGTGCGGCCGGGCGCCGGTGAGTAGGAGGTGGCCACGCCGTACAGCTCGGCGAGGCGGGCCAGGGTCACCCCGCGGCCAGGCCGCTCGGGGTGGGCTCGGACGTCAGCGGCAGCTCGTCGGAGAGCGGCGGCTCGGACGTGAGGGGCGCGTAGTCCGCGAAGGGCGGCTCGCTGGTCAGCGGGGACTCGGAGGACGACGAGGTGGTGCTGTCGGCGCCGGTCATCGTGAGGTCGGGACCGATCATGCCGAGGTCCGGACCGGTCAGAGCGATGTCCGCCGGTTTGGAGAGGGCCGAGAGCAGAAGCTGAGCTGATGCGGCCACGGGGGCCTCCTTCGTAAAAGGGGGTCGTGAGTCGGAAGCCCTACCCAGTGCGCGCCGCCCCAGACCTGTTCGGCCGGGCAACGTGTTACTGGTCACATTGTGTACGGCAAAAGGAAATTGACCAGAGGGCCTGCGAAACCGGAAGACCTTCACCGGGCTCACCACGCCCGGCCGGGCAATTGCGGCACATCGGCCACGGGCGTTGACACCCTGCCCCGGTGAGTGGTGGGCTCGTAGCCACTCTGGGTCAGCTGTCTCTCACATCTCTACAGATTCAGCGCAACTGAACTTTTTCGAGGAGTCCGCCGTGCAACTCCGGCGCAGGAAGAGGGCGGCGGCCCTCGCGGTCGTGGTCATCGCGGGGACGCTGGGCGGCGCGACCGGCGCGCTGGCGGCTCCGCCTGCCCCGGGAACCTCGTCCGGCGACCTGACGACGGACGCGGGTCTGCCGTCCGTGTGGCCGCGGCCGCAGTCGATGCGGGCCTCGGACCACGGGGTGACGGTCCCGGACACGGTGGTGCTCGTGGCGCCGGACGGCACCGACCCGTACGCCCTGGAGACGCTGCGGACGCTGCTGCGGGGCGCCGGTGCCCGGCAGATCCACCAGGTCCCCGCCGAGGCCGCGGTGCCGGCCGGCTCCGGGCTCGTCGTGCGGCTGGGCTCGGCCGCCCCCGAGCGGGCGTCGGGTGCGGCTTCGTACCGCCCGAACTCGCACGACACCAACGCCAGTTCCCTGGACGCGACCCTGCGCGGCCTGGGCGCCACGGCCCGCCGCGACCTGCCGTCGGGCGGCTACCGCCTCGCGGTCGGGCCCGCGTCCGGGCGTCCGACGGTCGCGCTGGAGGGCATCGGCGCGGACGGTCTGTTCCACGCGGTGCAGACGCTGCGGCAGCTGGTCGAGGGCCGCGAGATCGCCGGGGCCGTCGTACGCGACTGGCCGGGCACGGCGGTACGCGGCCTGACCGAGGGGTTCTACGGAACCCCGTGGACGACCGAACAGCGTCTCGCGCAGCTGGACTTCATGGGCCGCACGAAACAGAACCGCTACCTGTACGCCCCGGGCGACGATCTGTACCGGCAGGCCCGCTGGCGCGAGACGTACCCGGCGGCGCAGCGCGCGGACTTCCGGGAGCTGGCCGAGCGGGCCCGCGCGAATCACGTCACGCTCGCCTGGGCCGTGGCGCCGGGCCAGGCGATGTGCATGTCGTCGCCGGACGATCTCAAGGCGCTGAACCGCAAGCTGGACGCGATGTGGGCGCTGGGCGTGCGCGCCTTCCAGCTCCAGTTCCAGGACGTGTCGTACAGCGAGTGGCACTGTTCCGCGGACGCCGAGGAGTTCGGCTCCGGGCCGGACGCGGCGGCGCGGGCGCAGGCGAAGGTCGCGAACGCGGTGGCGAAGCACCTGGCCGCCCGTCATCCGGACGCCGAGCCGCTCTCCCTCATGCCGACCGAGTACTACCAGGCCGGGAAGACGGAGTACCGCACGGCGCTCGCGCGCGGCCTGGACGATTCCGTGCAGGTGGCGTGGACGGGTGTGGGCGTGGTCCCGCGCACCATCACCGGCGGTGAACTGGCGGACGCGCGCCGGGCGTTCGCGTCGTCGGGCGCGGCGCACAAGCTGCTCACGATGGACAACTACCCGGTCAACGACTACAAGCAGGACCGCATCTTCCTCGGCCCGTACACCGGCCGGGAGCCCGCGGTGGCGTCCGGCTCGGCGGCCGTGCTGGCCACCGCCATGGAGCAGCCGGCGGCCTCCCGCATCCCGCTCTTCACGGCCGCGGACTACGCGTGGAACCCGCGCGACTACCGGCCCCAGGAGTCCTGGAAGGCGGCGATCGACGACCTCGCGGACGGCGACAAGGACGCGGCGGCGGCGCTGAACGCGCTGGCGGGCAACGACGCCTCGTCCGTCCTCGGCTCCGAGGAGTCCGCGTACCTCAAGCCGCTCGTCTCGGCCTTCCGGCAGGCCCGTACGACGACGGACGCGGCCCGCATCAAGAAGGCGGCGAAGGAACTGCGCGCCGCGTTCACCCAGATGCGCCGCACACCGGACACGCTGGACGCCACGGAGCTGCGCACCGAAGTGCGGCCCTGGAGCGACAAGTTGGGCCGCTACGGGCAGGCGGGCGAGGCCGCCGTCGACATGCTGGACGCGGCGGCGCGCGGCGACAGCGCGGCGGCGTGGCAGGCCGCCCGCCGCCTGGGGAAGCTGCGTACACAGCTGAAGGCGAACCATGTCACCGTCGGGGAAGGGGTGTTGGACCCGTTCCTCAAGCAGGCCGAGAAGGAGTTCGCGGCCTGGGCGGGCACCGACCGGAGCGACGCGACGACCGGCCCGAAGGCCGAACTGCCGCGCGTACGGGCCCTGTCCACGGTCACGGTGCTGAGCACGCCCGGCACGCAGGGCACCGTCGAGGCGCACGTCCCCGGCGAGGGCTGGCAGCGGCTCGGCGACCTGACGGACGGCGGCTTCACGGAACTCGCCGCGAAGAACACCCGGGCCGACGCGCTGCGCGTCACGGGCGCGCCCGCGGCCGACGTGGCGCACGTCGTCCCCTGGTACGCGGACTCCCCGGCCGCCTCCCTCTCGCTGGCCCGCACCGAGGCCGACGCGGAGATCGGCGGCGGCGCGCAGAAGGTGACGGCACGCCTCACCTCGCAGCGCCCGGACGACGTGAAGGGCGAGCTCAGGGCGAAGGCCCCGCACGGCATCAAGGTGTCCGCGCCCAAGGAGTCCGAACTCCCGCGCGGTACGAGGGTGGACGTCCCGGTCGAGATCACGGTCCCGGCGGACACCCCGGCCGGGACGTACGAGATCCCGCTGACCTTCGGCGACGAGACCCGCACGGTCTCGGTCCGCGCCTACCCGCGCACCGCGGGCCCCGACCTGGCCCGCACCGGCACGGCCTCCTCCTCGGCGGACGAGACCCCGGACTTCCCCGCGTCCGCCGCCAACGACGGCAAGCCGGACAGCCGTTGGTCGTCCCCGGCGAAGGACGGCGAGTGGTGGCAGACCGAACTCCCCGACCCGGTCCGCCTGGGCCGGGTGGCCCTGCACTGGCAGGACGCCTACGCGAAGACCTACCGCATCCAGACCTCCACCGACGGCCGCACCTGGCGCACGGCGGCGACGGTGCGGGACGGGCACGGCGGGCGCGAGTCGGTGCGGATGGACGCGCGGGACGTGAAGTTCGTGCGGGTCGTCGGGGACGAGCGGGCGACGAAGTACGGGATCTCGTTGTGGTCGGTGGAGGCGTACGCGGTGGCGGCCCCGCGGCACGGATCGCACAGCTGATCCCCGCCTCAGTGAACCGGCCGGGGTAGGTCGGTCGATAGACGGGTTGTGAGACTGTTCCGGCCCATGGGGGCTGATCAAGATACCGGCGACGGCGCGCTGTTGCGGGCCGTCGCACGGGGGGACGCGGACGCGCTGGCCACGCTCTACGACCGGCACTCCGGCTGGCTGCACGCACGCCTCACGCGTCGCTGCGCCGACCCGGAGGCGGTCCGCGAGGTCCTCCAGGACACCTTCCTCGCCGTGTGGCGGTCGGCTAAGGCGCACCGGGGCGGTGAGGTCGGCGGCTGGCTGTGGACGATCGCGGCCCGCCGCCTGGTCGACGCCCAGCGGGCTCAGGCGCGGGCCGAGCGGGTCGACGTACCGGTGGCCGACGCGGCGCCGTCCACCGAGGACCACGTCCTCGCCGGGCTCCAGTACGGCGACGTGGGCACCGCCCTCGACCGGATCTCGCCCGAACTGCGCGACGTGCTGCGGGCCACCGTCGTCGACGGTCTGACCACCCGGGAGGCAGCGCAGCTGCTCGGCATACCGGAGGGCACCGTCAAGACCCGCGCGCTGCGCGCCCGCCGTGAACTGCGGGCGGCGCTCGCCGGGCTGGCCTCGGCCGGCCCGCTGGAACCCCTGGGAGGCACCGCGTGAGCGACATCGCCTGGCATGTGACCGACGGCGCCGCCGCGCGCTACGTGGACGGCTCCCTCCCGGAGCCGGACTGCTGGTCCGTGGAACGGCACGTGGAGGGCTGCACCGCCTGCGCGATGCGGGTCTCGCACGCGGCCCGGGCCGGTGCGGCGGCTCCCGTCCTCGCCGACGTACGGGCCGCCCTCCTCACCGACGTCCGCGCCCCTGCCCCTGCCCCTGCCCCGAAGACGCGGCGGATCGGCAGGCTGTGGTGGAGCGTGGGGCCCGCGCTGCGCGGGCCCTGGCTGGTGGCGCTGCTCGTCGTCGCGGCGGGGGCGGTGGCCCTCGCGTACGGCACGGGGTTCGACGGGGCGCGGCCGCTGCTGCTCGCGCTCGCGCCGGTGGTACCGGTGGCCGGGGTCGCGGTGTCCTTCGGACGGCACGCCGACCCGCTGCACGAGATCGCCGCGGCCACACCGCGCGGCGGGCTGCGGCTCGTCCTGGTCCGCACCCTCGCCGTGCTCGCGGCGAGCCTGCCCGTGCTGACGGCGGCGGGGCTGCTGCTGCCCGAGCCGGACGGTCCTGCCCCGGATCCGGCGGCCTGGCTGCTGCCCGGTCTCGCGCTCACCCTGGCCGCGCTCGCGCTCGGCGGATACATCGGCTGCCGGGCCGCCACGGCCCTGGTCGGCGGCGGCTGGCTGGCGGCGGTGACGGTACCCACGGCCACCGCGGCCACCGCGCCCCAGGAAGCGACAGCGCGCCTGTCGGAACAGCTCGCGACCTACTTCAACGGGCCCGCGCACCAGACGAGTTGGGCAGCCGCTCTCGTGCTGTGCGCCGCCCTCGTCGCCCTGCGCAGGGCCTCGTACGACCGCTTGGAGACGATGTGACCACGACGACCGCCACCGCGCACGCGCAGGCGATACGGGTGTCCGGACTGACCGTCCGGTACCGCAGGACCACCGCTCTGGACGCCGTCGACCTGGACTTCGGCACCGGGGTGCACGGGCTGCTCGGCCCCAACGGCGCGGGCAAGACCTCTCTCATCCGCGTCCTCGCGACGGTGGCCCGACCCACCGCGGGCCGCGTGGAACTGTTCGGCGGGGATCTGACGGGCCACCGCGAGCGACGCGCGGCCAGGCGCGAACTCGGCTATCTCCCGCAGGACTTCGGCTACTACCCCGGCTTCACGGTGCGCGAGTTCGTGGCGTACGTGGCCTGGCTGAAGGAGATGCCCGCGGAGGCGACCGCGGCCGCGGTGGAGCGGGCCGTCGCCCGGGTCGGTCTCGCCGACCGCATCGACGCGAGGATCAAGACGCTCTCCGGCGGCATGGTGCGCCGCGTCGGCATCGCCCAGGCCGTCGTCAACGACCCTAAGATTCTGCTCCTCGACGAGCCGACGGCCGGGCTCGACCCCGAACAGCGGGTCGAATTCCGTTCGCTGCTCAGGGAGTTGGGCCAGGAGTCCACCGTCCTCGTCTCCACGCACCTGGTGGAGGACGTGGCGGCGGCATGCACCGACGTCACCCTCATCGAGCACGGCCGGGTCGCATACAGGGGCACCCCCACGTCCCTGGCGGCCCTGGGCCGCGACGGCGACGAGTCCGACGGCAACGCCATCGAGCGCGGCTACACGACAGCACTGCGCGCCCACCGCGCGGCCGCGCCCGAGGGGGTCGGCGCATGAGTGCTCCCACCTCGCTCGACGACCGGCCGCACACGTCCGCGCCCGCGCCGGTCCGTGTACGGCGCGCGCCGCATCCGCTGCGGGCGGAGCTGCTGCGGGGGCTGCCGCCGTGGGCCGGGCTCGGCCTGGCGGTCACGCTCGGTGCGTATCTGTACAACACCAGCGAGACATGGCAGGGCAGCTGGACCGACACCATGGGCATGTTGCGCGCGGGCGGTGTCATGCTCGGCGGCCCGCTCGCGCTCGCGGCCGGCTGCTGGCAGGGCGGACGGGAACGCCGACGCGGCACGGACGTGCTGCGGGCCGCGTCGGCGCGCGGGCCGCTCGCCCAGTTCCTGGTGGCGGCGCTGCCGCTCGCGTGCTGGCTGACGGTGGCGTACGCGCTGGCGTTCGCCGGCGGCACACTCGCCAGCCGGCCGTACGCGACGCCGGGCGGCTTCGTCCCGACGGCTTTCGTCAGTACGGCCGCGGCCCTTGCGGCCTGTTCCCTGATCGGCCACGTCGTGGGTGCGCTCGCACGCTGGCGGCTGGCGGCACCTCTGCTGGGGGTCGCGGGGTACGGGCTGTTCGGCGTGGCCGCCACCACCCGGAATGCGCTCCGTTTTCTCGGTCCCGTGCCCGAGGGGTTCACGAGCGACCAGTTGCTCGTGTGGTGGCATCCGTTCCTGACGGCCTGGTGGGTCCTCGCGCTCGCCGCCGCCGCAGCCCTGGCCCACACCGCGCGCCGCCGCTGGACCGCGCTCGTCCCGCTGGCCGCCGCGGTCGTCGCAGCCACGCTGCTTCTCCAGGTCGGCGACGGCATGTCCCGCCCCGATCCCCGCGCGCACCGGCAGGTGTGCACCACGGACACCGTTCCGCAGATCTGCGTGAACGGGACCCGCGCCCGCCAACTGCCCGCGGTCACGGCGGCCATGCGCCCGCTCACCGACCGGCTCAAGGGCGTGCGGAACCTGCCCACGCGCTTCGAGGACCTGCCGGGGCGTCCGGCAGCCGACGAGGCGGAGCTGCCGATGCTCTATCCACTGGGCTGGCATCTGGTGCGCGGACGTATCACCGATCCCGAGCAATATCGGTGGGAGGCGGCCGCGGGACTCATCGACGGCTACGACTGCCCCGTCCGGGACATTCCCGCCGAGGTCGCACTGGTCGATCAAGCCGTGCAGCGCTGGCTCGGTCCCAGCCACATCAGCGACATCATCCGCAAGCAGCATCTCAAGAGCGCGCGTGCCAACAACGACAAGGCAGCACTACGCCGCCTCAAGGCCGAACAGCGCGCCTACGACCACCTGCGCACCATGTCCCCGGCCGACCGCCACACCTGGCTGTCCCGCTACTTCGAGGACCAGGAGCGCTGCGGCCGCACCGACAGCGAGGTGCCGCAGCTGTGAACACGACGGCTCTGAACCCCTGGCTGCTGTACGCCCGCTCCCGGGCCCTGCCCATGACGGTGGCCGCCCTCGCCGCCACGGCACTCCTGACCCTCTGGGCGGCGACCCGCCCCGACACGTACGTGGACCCGTACCGCCGTGTCCCGCTGCTCTCCCTCGCCCCGCTGTTCGCTTCAGCCGTGATCGGGGTGAGCACCCACCAGTACGCCCGCGAACTGGACCGCACCGCCGTGCGCCGCTGGTGGCCGCTGCGGCTGGCCCATCTCGTCGCGCTGACCGCGGTTGCCGCGACGGTGCTGGCGCTCGCCCTCCCCGGGCACGTCCAGGAGTTCGGCGCGGCCGCCATGGTCCGCAACACGCTGGGGGCCACCGGGCTCACGGCTGTCGCCGCGGTGGTCCTCGGGGCACGCCTGAGCTGGCTGCCGACACTGCTGTACATCGGTGCCGTCTACCTGTCGTACTCCAACCCGCACCTGCACGGCGCGACCATGCTGACGTGGTCGATGCAGTCGGGTCCGCAGCGCGAGGCGTGGGCCGTGGCGCTGACCGCGTTCGTGGTCGGCGCGGCCTTGTACGCGCGCGTGGGGGCGCGCGGCGATCGGGGCTAGGAAGGTCTGCGTCATCGAGTACGTGGAGGGGGCGGCCGGAGATCACTCCGGCCGCCCCCTCCACGTAAAGGCGACTACTTCTGCAACGGCGACGCGGCCAGCGACTGCGGCGACGTCGCCGACGCGTACGCCGAGGGTGCCGCCATCCCGGCCGTCGGGTCGGCCGCCGCCTCGCCGTCCACCGCGACCGGGGCGCCGCCCACGATGCGGATGCCGGCCTCGTCGAAGGCGCGCTTGACGCGCCAGCGCAGTTCGCGCTCGACGGTGAGGGACTTGCCCGGCATGGTCTTGGCGGTGACGCGCACCACCATCGAGTCGAGGAGGACGCTGTCGAGGCCGAGGACCTCGATCGGGCCCCACAGCATCTCGTTCCACGGCTCGGCCTTGCTCATGGCCTCGCCGACCTCGCCGAGCACCGTCTTCACCTTGTCGAGGTCCTCGTCGGCGCGGACGGTGACGTCGACACCGGCGGTGGCCCAGCCCTGGGAGAGGTTGCCTATCCGCTTGACCTCGCCGTTGCGCACGTACCAGATCTCGCCGTTGTCGCCGCGCAGCTTGGTGACGCGCAGGCCGACCTCTATGACCTCGCCCGAGGCGACACCGGCGTCGATCGTGTCCCCGACGCCGTACTGGTCCTCGAGGATCATGAAGACGCCGGAGAGGAAGTCGGTGACGAGGTTGCGGGCGCCGAAACCGATGGCGACACCGGCGACACCGGCCGAGGCGAGCAGCGGGGCGAGGTTGATCTCGAAGGCGCTGAGGATCATCAGCGCTGCGGTGCCGAGGATCGCGAAGGACGCGACCGAGCGGAGCACGCTGCCGATGGCGTGCGAGCGCTGCCGCCGCCGTTCGACATTGACCAGGAGGCCGCCGAGGGCGGTGCCGTCGACGGCCTGCGCCGTGCGGTTCATGCGCTCGATCAGCTTGGTGATGGCCCGGCGTATCGCGACGCGCAGGACGGCGGCGATGACGACGATCAGCAGGATGCGCAGGCCGATGGCCAGCCAGGCGGACCAGTTCTGCTCGACCCAGCTGGCGGCCTGGCCGGCCTGCTCCTGGGCGTCCTTGAGCGTGGGCTGCTGGCCTCTGCTGTCGTCGGCAGCCGGCAGGACGGACAAGATCACGGCAGGTACCTCCAGGCGTTGCCTCTGCCCGCCGCAAGGCGGCACGACTCGGGGACAGGAGCGGGCAGACCCACCACACTAACGGGGCATTGTGTGCGGATCGGCGTGAAGTTTGCGGGAGAGACGGTGCTCACCCCGGGCTCAGCCGGTTTCCCGCGGGGCATGAAGGGTGTGTGGTCGAAAACACTTCAAGGCCGTTACGCGGACATGGTGGCGCCGCGACCAGCCATGAGGGGAGACTGACTACGAGATCGTCCCGGCGCGAGCCACGCGCCGCCGGCGTACAAGGAGGCATTCCGTGCCGCATGTCCTGGTCCTCAACGCGTCGTACGAGCCCCTCGGCGTCGTACCGCTCCGCCGCGCGCTCGTACTCGTCCTGGAGAACAAGGCCACTTGTCTCGAGGAGTCCGGCGCCTTCATGCACAGCGCGACACGTACCGTCCCCGCCCCCAGCGTGGTCCGGCTCAAGCGGTTCGTCAGGGTTCCCTACCGGGGGCCCGTTCCTCTGACCCGGCGTGCACTGTTCGCCCGCGACGGCGGCCGGTGCATGTACTGCGGTGGCGTCGCAACCAGCGTCGACCACGTGATCCCGCGAAGCCGCGGAGGTCAGCACGTCTGGGACAACGTGGTGGCGTCGTGCCGCCGCTGCAACCACACGAAGGCCGACCGCCACCTGGTGGAGATCGGCTGGCGCCTGCGCCACAAACCGGCTCCGCCGTCGGGCCTGGCCTGGCGCATCATCGGGACCGGACATAGGGATCCGCGCTGGCTGCCGTACTTGCAGCCATTCGGCGCGGACGAGGCACTGGCCCGGATCGAAGGCGTTTCCGCCTGATCTTCGATCCGGGTCTTCGTGTTCCGGGACGGCGGTCGCACCACGGGGTGTTCGTGGGGGCGACCGTCGTCACATGCATGCGGTCCGGCAGCACGATGCGTTCGCCCCGTACGTCCGTCAGGTGATCGAGCATCAGACGGCCGCGGACCTCTGTACGCACGTCCGGCCCCGGTCGTCCGGGAGGGCGCGCTCCGCTCTCTCGGTCGCGAGCCGCTCGGCCTCCGTGCGCGCCGCCTCGGGGAGTCCTTCCATCGCGTCGTCACGGAAACACTCCCAGCGCCAGTCAGCCACCGGCGACCTCTCGGTGACTTCTTCGACCGCACCGCCCGGCTGAGCCTCGCTCAGCGCGACTCAGCGCAACTGATCGACACGATCCGCCAGGAGACCTGACCCCATGCCCGAGTTCGACTTCGCCAAGTCCAGCCACAGCAACACTGGAGGCGAATGCGTCGAAGTCGCCCGCAACGTCGTCGGAGTTGTAGCCGTCCGCGACACCAAAACCCCCACCGGCGATCCCATAGTCCAGGTCACCCCGGCGACCTGGACCACCTTCACGGAGTTCCTGCGATGACGACGACGATGACGTACCGCGACATCCCCACGACCACCCTCGCCGACCTCCTGGGCCGCGCCCAGGTCATGGACATCGGCATCCGCCCCCTGTGGGGCCCGGGCCCGCGTCTGGCCGGTCCGGCGTTCACCGTGCGGTGCCCGCCCGGGGACAACCTCATGGTCCACGCGGCGATCTACCGGGCCGAGCCCGGCTCGGTCATCGTCGTCGAGTCCGGGGACACGGAGTACGCGCTCGCCGGAGGCAACGTGTGCGCGGTGGCGCAGCGGCGCGGTGTCGCGGGGTTCGTACTGGACGGGGTCATCCGGGACATCGGGGAGGCGCGTGAGGCGGGCTTCCCGGTGTACGGGCGCGGGGTGGTGCCCATCCCCGGGGCGAAGAAGGCGGTGGCGCCGCTGGGTGAACCGGTGCGCTGCGGCGGGGTGTTGGTGAACGCCGGGGACGTGGTCGTGGCGGACGAGGACGGCGTGGTGGTCGTCCCGGCGGACCGCGGCGACGAGATCCTCACCGCGGCCCGGACCAAGCTCGCGAAGGAGGCCGCCGAGACCCTGGACGAGTGGGAGGCGGCACACCGGGCGAAGATCGAGAAGGCGCTGAGCGAGGGCGGCTTCACCGGCTGAGCCGCGTCACGCCCCGGGGGCACGCATCGCCGGGCCGGAATTGATCCCTCCCCTGCCGACCCGGCAACTGCGCGTATCGGGACATCGGGAACCCATGACGTCGCGGAGTCGCGATCTGCTCGCATGATCCGGACAGAACGGTGACGCAAGGCTGACAACCGGACCGCCTTGGTCGACTCTTTACGCCGCCGCGGCGCGTTTTCGCCAGGTCCGTACCATCGAAACCGTGGATTTCTATCCGCATCTGTGCGGCTTTGACCGTCAACTTGCCCTGTAAAGCCCTGATTCCGGGAAAGACTGCATCATGCATGCGTCAAACCGGTCACCACGGGCACCCTGATCACACACCCCCGCGCACGACCAGCACGACTCTCCCCCCACTCCTGTACGGCACACCAACGCGCCGCGCCCCGCCGGCACCACCGCCAGGAGTCACCCGGTGAACACTCACACCGCGACCACCCTCACCCGCCACCTCGGCCGCCTGCTCTGCTGGCACCTCGCCGCCGCGATGACGCTCAGCGCCGCGTACACGCTCGCCCACCCGCACGGCCACCGCGTCGGCCTCTACCTCCTCTGGGCCGCCCTTCCCCTCAGCTCCCTCGCCTGGGCCCTGGCCCGCGCGTGCGAGAAGCGACACCTGCGCCACGACCGCGAGCGCGACACCGCCGACCCCACCGACTGGACGCCCATCGCCTGATCCGCCCTTCGGCGCGCGGCGGCAGGCGGTCTGTCCGTACAGAAGTACAGAAGTAACGAGTTGGCCAACCAGGGGGCGTCAGCTATTGACGCCCCCTTCACGTGCGTCTTACGTTCCTCGCACCCAATAGGAAACTTTCCTAACAGTGGATGGCAGGACCGCGAGGAGGCAGGACCGCGATGGCTGGTACCCCCGGCACGCCCAGCGTGCTGCGCGCCATGAACGACCGCTCGGCCCTCGATCTCCTCGTCGCCCACGGCCCGCTGACCCGTACCCGGATCGGCGAGCTCACCGGTCTGTCGAAACCGACGACCTCGCAGATCCTCGGGCGCCTCGAAGCGGCCGGGCTCGTGCGCACCACCGGCAGCCAGACCGGCCGCCCGGGCCCGAACGCCCTGCTGTACGAGATCGATCCGGGCGCCGCGCACGTCGCCGCCCTCTCCGCCGACCCGACCGGCATCACCGCGGTCGTCGCCGACATCACCGGCGCCGAGCGCGGCCGCTGCCGGATCGAGGCCGTCGCCGTGGCCGAGGACGTGCGGCACCGGACGGCGCAGCTCGTCGCCGAGGCCGTGGACGGGGCGCTGCGCGAGGCCGGGCTCGGCCACGACGAACTGACCGCCACCGTCATCGGCACCCCGGGCGCCATCGACCCGCACACCGGGCAGCTGCGCTACGCCCCGCACCTGCCGGGCTGGCACTCGCGCACCCTGCGTGCCGAGCTCGCCGAGGTGCTCGGCACGCCCGTCTCCATCGAGAACGACGTCAACCTGGCGGCCCTCGCCGAGCAGTACGAAGGCGCGGCCCAGGATCATGACGACTTCGTGCTCGCGTACGTGGATGAGGGCGTCGGCGCCGCGATCGTGCTCGGCGGCGTACTGCTGCGAGGCGCGACCGGCGGCGCCGGCGAGATCGGCTACATGCCGCTGCCGGGCGCCCCGCTCGCCCGCGGCGGCGACGCCGTGCACGCCCGCACCGACGCGGGCGGCGGTTTCCAGAGCCTGGTCGCGGCCCCCGCCGTCCGCCAACTCGCAGGCGGCGTCGCCGACTTGGCCGATGCCCTCGACAACGACGAAGTCCTCGGCGAAGTAGCCAAGCGCCTCGCGATGGGTCTCGCCGCGGTCGTCGCCGTCGTCGACCCCGAACTCGTCGTACTGTCCGGGCAGGTCGCCCAGGCAGGCGGCGACGCCCTGCGCGAGCGCGTCGAGGCGGAACTCACCGGACTCGCCCTGCCCCGGCCCCAGTTGCGCATCAGCGACCTGGCCGGCGACCCCATCCTCGTCGGCGCCCTGCGCACCGCCCTCACCCAGGCCCGCGACAGCGTCTTCGACACCAGTTCCCCCGCATAGCTCGACCCCGCTCCCCCAACCCCCGTACACGTAAAGGACGTTCGCCATGCCGCGATGGCGCATACCCCTGCGCGCACCCGTGGTGCTCGCCGCGGCCGGACTGCTGCTCGCCGGCTGTGCCAATCCGAGTACCGGCAGCGCCACCGACGACCCGACGAAGCCGGTGACCATCAAGTTCTGGCACGGCTGGTCGGCGCCCGGCGAGGTGAAGGCGATCAACGACTCGATCGCCCGCTTCGAGAAGCTCCACCCGAACATCCATGTCCAGGCCACCGGCAACGTCACCGACGCCACCGTCAACCAGGCGCTGCGCGCCGGCGGCGACGAGGCCCCGGACGTCGTCTCGTCCTTCACCACGAACAATGTCGGGCAGTACTGCGACTCCGGCATGTGGGCCGACCTCGACCCGTTCATGAAGAAGACCGGACTCGACAAGGAGAAGGTCTTCCCGAAGTCCCTTCTCGACTACACGAGTTACAACGGCAATCAGTGCGCGCTGCCGCTGCTCGCCGACGCCTTCGGCATGTACTACAACAAGGACGCGTTCAAGGAGGCGGGGATATCTCGGCCGCCGCACACGATGTCCGAGTTCATCGCCGACTCCAAGAAGCTCACCAAGAAAAAGGGCGACTCGTACGAGCGGGTCGGCTTCATGCCGAACTTCCGGCTCTACCAGAACAGCCCGGACCGGCTGTTCGCGCAGTGGGGGCCGACGTATTTCGACAAGGACGGGAAGTCGCGGCTCGCGAAGGACCCCGCCACGTACGACTTCTTCAAGACGACGAAGAAGCTGATGGACGCGCAGGGCGGATACAACGCCCTGGAGCGGTTCCGCACCTCCTTCGGTGACGAGATGTCGAACCAGAACGCCTTCCTCAACGGGAAGTTGGCGATGCACATGGACGGCGAGTGGCGCGGTCTGATGCTGAACGACGCCAAGGCGAAGTTCGACTGGGGCGTCGCCCCGCTGCCCGTCCCCGACGACCAGGCCGAGACGTACGGGCGGGGCTATCTCACCGGCACCGTCGCCGGCATCGCGCACAGCAGCAAGCACCAGAACGCGGCCTGGGAACTCGTGAAGTTCCTGACCGCCGACACCGACCAGGTCGTCAGCTTCGCGAACGCCATTCACAACGTGCCGTCCACGAAGGCGGCCCTCAAGTCGCCGAAACTGGACGCCGATCCGACGTTCCGCACCTTCCTGGACATCGCCAAGAACAAGTACAGCCAGGTCCTGCCCCCGTCGACGAACGGCGGCATGTACGTCGTCCAGCTCCAGGACTTCTCGTACACGGAGGAAGCGGGCAAGGTCCCGAATCTGAAGAAGGGGCTGCAACGCCTCGACAAACTCATCGACGCCGACACCCTGCAGTCGCAGAACTGAGGACCCGCGCATGGCATTCGCACTTTCCCGGCCCGCGCGGCGCAGACTGCGCACCCTGGGCTTCCTGTCCCCCTGGCTGATCGGGTTCAGCGCCTTCTTCGCGTATCCGCTGATCGCCACCGTCTACTTCTCGTTCATGCACTACAACCAGATCAAGGCGCCCACGTTCGTGGGGCTGAGGAACTGGAAGTACGTGTTCCAGGACATGCCGCTGTTCGGCCCGGCCCTGTGGAACACGCTGTGGCTGGTCGTGGTGATGGTGGCGCTGCGGGTCGTCTTCGGGCTCTCGCTCGGGCTGCTCGTGACGAAGATCAAGACCGGGGTCGGCTTCTTCCGCACCGCCTTCTACCTGCCCTACCTCGCTCCCCCGGTGGCGGCGACCGTCGCCTTCGTCTTCCTGCTCAACCCGGGGACCGGACCGGTCAACGAGGTCCTGGCGAAGATCGGCATCGACGGCCCGAACTGGTTCAACGACGCGGCCTGGGCCAAGCCCTCCCTCGTCATGCTCTCGCTCTGGGGCATCGGCGACCTCATGGTCATCTTCATGGCCGCGCTGCTCGACGTACCGAAGGAGCAGTACGAGGCCGCCGAGCTGGACGGAGCCGGAGCCGTCACCAAGTTCCGGTACGTGACCTGGCCGTCGATCACGCCGATCGTGATGTTCGCGGTCGTCACCGGTGTCGTACAGACGATGCAGTACTACACGCAGGCGCTCGTCGCCGGGAAGATCGCGTCCGGCGTCTCCATCGGCCCCGGCTCGGTCATCCAGCCGGGATACCCCGATCACTCGACCCTGACCGTCCCCCAGCTCGTCTACTCGATGGGCTTCCAGAACTTCAACACCGGTGCGGCGTGCGTGCTCTCGCTCGTGCTGTTCGTCATCGCCATGGCCGTGACCATGCTGCTCATGCGCAAGCGCTCGGGCCTGCTCTCGGCGGAGGACTGATCCCATGACCACGACCACCCTGCGCCCGTCGGCGGCCGCCGACGCCGCCGCCACCGCCTCCGGCAGAGGTACGGCCCCCGCCCGTCCGCGCCGCAAGGAGATCCTGAACTGGATCGCCGTGCACAGCATCGCGATCGCCGTCGCCCTGCTGTTCATCCTCCCCTTCGTGTTCGTCTTCCTGACGTCCGTGATGAGCGACGACCAGGCGATGAGCGGCGACCTGTGGCCGAACTCCTGGCACTGGGAGAACTACAAGGCCGTCTTCGAGACGGACGGGTTCCTCGACTGGTGGCGGAACTCGATCTTCTACGCGGTCGTGGGCACGGCCTTCACGGTCTGCTCGGCGGTGCCCGTCGCGTACGCGCTCGCCAAGTTCCGCTTCCGCGGCCGCCGCGCGGCGATGATCCTCGTCATCTCGACGATGATGCTGCCGCCCCAGGTCATCGTGATCCCGATGTACCTGGTGTGGGCACAGCAGTTCCACCTGTCCGGCACGCTGTGGCCGCTGATCATCCCGATGGCGTTCGGCGACGCGTACTCGATCTTCCTGCTCCGTCAGTTCCTGCTGACGATCCCGAAGGAGTACATCGAGTCGGCGAAGGTCGACGGGTGCGGTGAGCTGCGGACCCTGCTGAAGATCGTCGTGCCGATGGCCAAGCCGGGCATCGCCGCGATCGCGCTGTTCCAGTTCTTCTACTGCTGGAACGACTACTTCGGGCCGCAGATCTACGCGGCCCAGAACCCGGCTTCCTGGACGCTGAGTTACGGACTCGAATCCTTCAAGTCCGCGCACAGCGTCAACTGGAACCTGACGATGGCCGCGACGCTCCTCGTGATGGCGCCGGTCTGCATCGTCTTCTTCTTCGCACAAAAGGCCTTCGTCGAAGGCGTCACCCTCACCGGTGTCAAGGGCTAAAGGGCTCTCAAGGGCCAAGGACGGTAAGGACGGTTATGAAGCTCGCTGTGGTCGGCGGAGGCTCGACCTACACACCCGAACTCATCGACGGCTTCGCGCGGTTGAGGGACACCCTGCCCATCGAGGAGCTCGTCCTCGTCGACCCGGCGGCCGACCGCCTGGAGCTGGTGGGCGGTCTCGCGCGGCGCATCTTCGCCAAGCAGGGCCACCCCGGGATCATCCGGACGACGTCCGACGTGGACGCGGGCGTCGCCGACGCGGACGCGGTCCTCCTCCAGCTGCGCGTCGGCGGCCAGGCCGCCCGCAACCAGGACGAGACGTGGCCGCTGGACTGCGGCTGCGTCGGCCAGGAGACGACCGGCGCCGGCGGCCTCGCGAAGGCGCTGCGCACGGTGCCGATCGTCCTCGACATCGCCGAGCGCGTGCGCCGCGCGAACCCGAACGCCTGGATCATCGACTTCACCAACCCGGTGGGCATCGTGACCCGGGCGCTGCTCCAGGCCGGTCACAAGGCCGTCGGTCTGTGCAACGTCGCCATCGGCTTCCAGCGCAAGTTCGCGAGGCTGCTCGACGTCCAGCCCGCGCAGGTCCACCTCGACCACGTCGGCCTCAACCACCTCACGTGGGAACTGGGCGTGCGCCTCGGCGGTCCGGACGGCGAGAACGTGCTGCCGCGGCTGCTCGCCGACCACGGCGACGCGGTCGCCGAGGACCTGCACATGCCGCGCGAGATCGTCGACCGCCTCGGGGTCGTCCCCTCGTACTACCTGCGCTACTACTACCAGCACGACGCGGTCGTCCGGGAGCTGCGCACCAAGCCGTCCCGGGCCGCCCAAGTGGCCGAGATGGAGCGTGAGTTGCTGAAGATGTACGGCGACCCGACGCTCGACGAGAAGCCGGAGCTGCTCGCCAAGCGCGGCGGCGCCTTCTACAGCGAGGCGGCCGTCGACCTGGCGGCGTCGCTGCTCGGCAACGGGGGCTCGCGCCACCAGGTCGTCAACACGTACAACAACGGCACGCTGCCGTTCCTGCCCGACGACGCCGTCATCGAGGTGCAGGCGGCCGTCGACGGCAAGGGCGCCCGCCCGCTGCCCGTGGGCCGGTTGGACCCCCTGTACGCCGGACTCATCGCGAACGTCACCGCCTACGAGGACCTGGCGCTGGAGGCCGCCCTGCGCGGCGGCCGCGACCGCGTCTTCAAGGCGCTGCTCGCGCACCCCCTCGTCGGCCAGTACGAGTACGCCGAGCAGCTCACCGACCAGCTGATCGCGCACAACCGGGAGCACCTCGCGTGGGCATGACCGTCCTTGCCATCGACGCGGGGAACAGCAAGACCGACGTCGCGGTGGTCGCGGCCGACGGCACTGTCGTCGGCGCGGCCCGCGGCGGCGGGTTCCAACCGCCCAGGGTGGGCGTGGAGGCGGCCGTTGACGTGCTCGCCGACGCGGTCGCCCGGGCTTTCGCGGAGGCCGGCGTCGACTCCGTCGGCCATGTCTCGGCCTGCCTGGCCAACGCCGATCTCCCGGTGGAGGAGAAGGAGTTGGCGGCGGCGCTGCGCGGCCGGGGCTGGTCGCCGAGCGGCAGTGTCGACGTCCGCAACGACACCTTCGCCGTGCTGCGGGCCGGCCTCCTGGAGGACGCGGAGCCGCGCGGCGTCGCCGTCGTCTGCGGCGCGGGCGTCAACTGCGCCGGCATGCTGCCCGACGGCCGCACGGCCCGGTTCCCCGCCATCGGCAGGATCTCCGGCGACTGGGGCGGCGGCGGGGGCCTCGCGGAGGAGGCCCTCTGGTACGCGGCCCGCGCCGAGGACGGCCGGGGCGAACCGACGGCCCTGATGCGGGAGTTGCCTGCCCACTTCGGCCTGCCCTCCATGTACGCGCTGATCGAGGCGCTGCACCTGGGCCGGGTCTCGGAGGCCCGGCGCCACGAGTGCACCCCGGTGCTCTTCGCCACGGCGGCGGCCGGGGATCCGGTGGCCCGCGCGCTGGTGGACCGGATGGCGGACGAGGTGGTGGCCATGTCGACGGTGGCGCTGCGCAGGCTCGACCTGTTGACGGAGGAGGTTCCCGTGCTGCTCGGCGGCGGTGTCCTCGCTGCGCGGCATCCGCAACTGGACGACCGCATCGCAGTGTTGCTTTCCGCGCGGGCACCCAAGGCGATACCTCGGGTGGTGTCGGAGCGCCCGGTGCTGGGCGCGGCGCTGCTCGGCCTCGATTCGGTGGGGGCTGCTCCGGAGGTGCACGCACGCGTACGGGCGCACTACGTCGGCTGACGGCCGGTGGGGGCTGGTCGCGCAGTTCCCCGCGCCCCTAAGGCATGCGCTGCGCGCAGCCTTCCCCTGAAGCGAGCGGAGCTCGCTGTCAGGGGCGCGGGGAACTGCGCGAGCAACCACCCACGACCCGCACCCGCGAGACGAACAGCACCCGGCAGACGCGAAGGCGGAGAGGGGCGCGGGGAACTGCGCGAGAAGTCCCACCGGGCCGCACCCGGCGACGAATTCGCACCCCCACGGCGCGTAGCCGACCCACCCCCAGGGAACCGAACCCACCCCCGACACGTGTTCCAATGCAGGGCTCGCAAACAAGATCGAGTCAATGCCTGTGCGGATGTCAGTCGCGGCAGCGATACTTACCGCCGACGCACGACCATGGGGGAGGGTCGAAGTGACATACCCGCCGAACGGGAGCACCGCGCCGCCGGGGCACGGCGCCGTGCCCACGATGCCGACCGTGCCGCCGCAGCAGCAGCTTCCACAGCAGACGCGCGGCGCCGCACCACCGGCCCCGGCACCGCCCGGCGCACCGGCGGAGCACCGCCGCACCGCCTGGGCGGAGGGGATCGACCGGCTGAAGTCCGCGGCGACCACCGAACCGGGCCGGCTGCGCATCATCGGCGCCGTACTCGCGCTGCTCGTCGTCGCGTTCGGGGCGACGACGGCCTGGCAGATGACGGACCGCTCGGCCGCCGCCGACGACGTGCTGCACTCCAGCCAGCCGCTGAGCGCCGACGCCGCAGACATCTACCGTTCGCTCGCGGACGCCAACACCGCGGCGTCCAGCGGGTTCCTGGCGGGCGGCCAGGAGACCAAGGCCGTCCGGGACCGGTACGAGAACGACATCCGTACCGCCGCCGAGAAGCTCGTGACCGCCGCGGCCAGCACCGACCCCGGCTCCCCCTCGGCCGCCACGATCGCGAAGCTGAACAAGCTGCTGCCCGAGTACAAGGGCCTCATCGAGCGGGCCCGCGCCAACAACCGGCAGGGCTTCCCGCTGGGCGGCGCGTATCTGCGGTACGCGAACGACAAGATGCAGGACCAGATGCTCCCGGCCGCCGAGGACCTGTACACCAAGGAGAACCAGCGGCTGCGCGACGACTACGACGCGGCGACCCCCTACCCCTGGATCGCGATCGCGCTCGGCGTCGTCGCCATCGGCGGCCTCGCATGGGCGCAGCGGCGCAACTACCGCCGCACGAACCGGGTCTTCAACCACGGGATGCTCGCGGCGACCGCCGCGTCGACCGTGGTGCTGCTGTGGCTCGTGGTCGGGCACACGGTCGCGCGCAGCGGGCTCAACGCCTCGTACGACCACGGCGTACGGTCGTTGAGCGTGCTGCACGACGCGAGCATCGCGTCGCTCAAGGCGCGCGGCAACGAGAACCTGACGCTGGTCAGCCGCGGCGCCGAGACGGTGCAGGTGAACGGCAGGACCGAGGACAAGTACAACGTCGACTTCGAGAAGCAGATGGCCACGCTGGGCGACAAGCTGGCCGCCGCGTCCGCCCTCGCCGAGGGCGACACGGCGGCCGCGAAGCCGGTGACCGCCGCCAACGGAGGCATGCAGGAATGGCGCAAGCGGCACAAGGTCGCCCGCGCCGCGGACGACGACGGCAACTACCAGGGCGCGCTCGACAAGATCATCGGTTCGAAGAAGGACAAGCCGACGGGTGACTGCTTCGACCTGGTGGACGAGAATCTCGACGACGCGCTCGCCCACGAGCAGGCCCAGTTCAGCGCCGACGCCGGCAACGGCAGGGACGCGATGACCGGACTGTCCGTCGGCGCGGCGGTCCTGGCGGTGCTCGCCGCCGCCGGCGCGCTGATCGGCATCGGGCGCAGGCTTTCGGAGTACCGGTGAGAGGGGGTGCGGAGATGGACGAGCGAGACGCACAGAGGGTGAGTCTGCGCGGCTGGGGCGGCGTGGCGGCGATGGCCGTCGCGGTCGCCTGTGCCCTCGTCGCGGTGTTCACGGTGCTGCTGCCGCTGTCCCACACCGATGAGCCGGACGGCAGTACGGGCATCGGCTCGGGCGGTGTCGCGCAGGGCCTGCAGACCAAGGACGACGACTGCGACGCCGATGTCGAGGGCAAGGAGCCGGAACGCAGCCTGCGCCCGTCGAGCAGCGACAGCGGCCCCTCGGTGCAGGCCATCAAGGCGCGCGGCTACCTCTCGGTCGGCGTCGACCAGAACAGCTTCCGGTGGGGCTACCGCGATCCCAACAACACCTCGAAGAAGAGTGAGTTGGAAGGCTTCGACATCGATCTCGCGCGTGAGATAGCGACCTCGATCTTCGGCTCGGACAAGAACACGATCCGCTACAAGGCCATCCCGACCAACGAGCGCATCCCGGCGATCCAGCGCGGCGACGTCGACATGGTGGTCCGCACGATGACCATAAGCTGCGAGCGGCTCAAGGACGTCGACTTCTCCACGGCGTACTTCCAGACGGGCCAGCAGGTGCTCGCCCCGAAGTCCTCGAAGATCACGGGGTACGACGAGTCGCTGGCCGGCAAGCGCATCTGCACGGCGAAGGGTTCGACGGCCTGGTCGGCTCTCGACAACGGCCGCAAGAAGAAGGAGATCCCCGCGAGCGTCGACATCGACACGACCGTGCCGAACCAGCTGGACTGCCTGGTGCGTCTGCAGCTCGGCGAGGTCGACGCGGTGGTCACGGACGGCGCCCTCGCGGCGAGCCAGGCCGCGCAGGACCCGACGGTGGCGGTCAAGGGCGACCCGTTCACCAAGGAGTACTACGGCGTCGCCATGAAGAAGGGCGCCGACGACCTGGTCCGCCGGGTCAACCAGGTCCTGGAGGACTACCGCAAGGACAAGGGCTGGCAGAAGTCGTACGACAAGTGGCTGGAGCCGGGCCTCGGCAAGTCGGACGGCCCGCCCGCCCCGAAGTACAAGTGACGCGCGTGCAAGTGACGCGCGGACAAGTGACCCACCGAGTGACCGCACACACCAGGCAGTCGAGAAAAGCGAGAGGTGATCGATGGGCGTCGCGGGACCCCCTGGTCCGGTGATGGACCGGGACGAGGTGGACCGTGCCCTGGCCCGGCTCGGCGCCGAGCACGAGGCGATCGAGACGTCGCTGCTCGCGCTCCAGGACCACGCGGGACGCCGCCTGCTCGAAGGCGCCCGGCTGACCGGGACGACCCGGGAGCGCTGGTCGTCGGCCGAGCAGGCGATCACGCTGCTCTGGGCGTACTTCGACGCGTACGCGGGCGCCCTGCGCACCGCCCGCGAGATCCGCTCCCGGCGCCGCTGGCCCAACCGCGACGACCTGGTGGAGCTGACGGACCTGCTGCGCGGCGAGGGCGTCACCGTCGCCTCGGGCGCGAGCGCGGGCACGGGCTCGCCGTCGATCACCGGCCCGGCGAAGCTCTCCGAGCGGTTCACGCTGTCCGCGCTCGTGGAGCGGATGAACGACCTGTACGCGTCCTCGCTCGACATGGTCGTGGCCGCCGACGCGGTCTGGTCGGCGCTGCCCGCCCGCATCGACCTGCTCTCCGCCGAACTGGGCCGCACCCGGCAGCTCGCGCACTCCGTCGGCGTCCGGCCCGGGGAGCATCCGGCCGGGGACGACCTGGAGCGGATCACCGCCGAACTGACCCGGCTGCGCGAGGAGGTCGTCTCCGACCCGCTCACGTACTGGCGGAAGGCGAAGGGCAGTTCGGCGCCCGGCGGCGGCCGCCCGGACACCACGGCGTACGACCGTGAGGCGCGCGCCATCGAGGAGGTGCGCCGCGAGATCGAGGCCGTGCTGACCGTGCGGCAGGACGCGGAGGCGCGTCTGGGCAAGCTGCGTGACGTGCTCTCCCGCGCGGACCGTACGCTCGCCGAGGCCAGGTCGGCGCGCGGCGAGGTGCTGGCGAAGATCGCCGCGTCCGAGGTGCCCGCCGTCTCGGGCCCGCCGACGGCGCTCCAGGAGCAGCTGGCGATGGCGGCCGAGTACCGCAGACACGGCCAGTGGCACCGCCTCTCCCCGCTTCTGGAGTCGCTGGAGAGCAAGGCCGAGGACGAACTGCTGCGCGCACGCGAGTCGTTGACGGCCGTGACCGCACCACTGGCCGTCCGCGCGGAGCTGCGCGGGCGGCTCGACGCGTACAAGGCGAAGGTGGCGCGGCTCGGCTTCGCCGAGGACCCGCTGCTCGTCGAGCGGTACGACGCGGCGCGCCGCATGCTGTGGAGCGCGCCCTGCGATCTGCTCGCGGCGGAGGCGGCGGTGCTGCGGTATCAACGGGCGGCGGCGGACGCGCTCGCCGCGCCCACGGACCAGAGGGGGGAGTCGTAGTCGTGGCTGGGGCTCAGAAGTGCACGCGACCCGGTTGTCCGGGCCGTTACGAGGACATGGGCGGGGAGCTGTACTGCGACACCTGCGGCCTGAAGCCGGAGGCCGCCACCGGTGCGGCGCAGCAGGGAAGTTCACCCGCGAGCACGAGCTGCCAGCGCCCTGGCTGCGGCGGCTCCTACGAGGACATGGGCGGCGGCGAGCTGTACTGCGACACGTGCGGGCTCGCCCCGGTCGTCTCGCCGAACGGGATGGTGTCGTCACCGCCGACCGGCATGGCGGCCGGCGGCTCACGCGGCGGGCGCGGCTCGCAGAGTTCGCGCTCCAGCTCCCGGGCCTCGTCCCGGTCGGCGCGGACGTCGGCGCGTTCCTCGCAGTCGCGCCGGTCGGTGTCGGGGCGGCTGTCCCGTTCGCTGTCCGGGACGTCGACGTCCCGCTCGGTGTCGGTGCGCAGCTCGGGCAAGAGCGCGAGCAGTTCGGGGCGGGCCCGGCTCGGCGCAGGCCTCGTCCGGGTGCCCGACGTGCCGCGGCCCGATCCGCGCGCGATGGTGCAGGAGAACCCGGAGGTCCCCGAGCGGAAGCGATTCTGCTCGCGCTCGGACTGCGGGGCGCCCGTGGGCCGTTCGCGCGGTGAGCGAGCGGGCCGCACCGAGGGTTTCTGCACCAAGTGCGGGCACCCGTACTCCTTCGTGCCGAAGCTGAGCACGGGCGACATCGTGCACGGCCAGTACGAGGTCGCGGGCTGCCTCGCGCACGGCGGTCTCGGCTGGGTCTATCTCGCCGTCGACCGCGCGGTGTCCGACCGCTGGGTGGTCCTCAAGGGCCTGCTCGACACGGGCGACCAGGACGCGATGGCGGCGGCGATCTCGGAGCGCCGCTTCCTCGCGGAGATCGAGCACAGCAACATCGTGCGCATCTACAACTTCGTCGAGCACCTCGACCAGCGCACCGGCTCCATGGACGGCTACATCGTCATGGAGTACGTGGGCGGCAAGTCCCTCAAGGAGATCGCCAACGAGCGGCGCACCCCCGAGGGCCGGCGGGACCCGCTGCCGGTGGAGCAGGCGTGCGCGTACGGCATCGAGGCCCTTGAGGCCCTGGGCCATCTGCACAGCCGCAACCTGCTGTACTGCGACTTCAAGGTGGACAACGCGATCCAGACCGAGGACCAGCTCAAGCTCATCGACATGGGCGCGGTCCGCAGGATGGACGACGACGAGTCCGCGATCTACGGCACGGTCGGCTTCCAGGCGCCCGAGGTCGCCGAGGTCGGCCCGTCCGTCGCCTCCGACCTGTACACGGTCGCCCGTACCCTCGCCCTGCTCACCTTCGACTTCCAGGGCTATACGAACGTGTTCGTGGACTCCCTGCCCGACCCCGACAACATCGAGGTCTTCCGGCGCTACGAGTCCTTCTACCGGCTCCTGGTGCGTGCCACCGACCCCGACCCGGCCCGCAGATTCGCCTCGGCGCAGGAGATGGCCGAGCAGCTGACGGGCGTCCTGCGCGAGGTCGTCGCCCTGCAGACGAACCGGCCGAGGCCCGCCCTGTCCACGCTCTTCGGGCCCGAGGTGAAGGTCACCGACACGGAGTTGTTCGGCCGCCTCGACGGTGACGTGTCGCGGTTCGGGGTGCGGCAGATCCCCGTACGGGCCCGGTCGCGGAAGCAGGCCGCGCTGCCCGGCGTCCCGGCGCAGCCCACGCATCCCGTACAGCCCGCGCTGCCTCCGTCGCCGACGTCGCTCGTCAAGCCGCTGCCCACGGTGGCCACCTCGCTCGCGCTGCCGGTGCCCCGGGTCGACCCGGGCGACCCGAACGCCGGGTTCCTCGCGGGCCTGATGGCGTCGGCCCCGGGCGAGCTGATCGCGGCGCTGCACGCGGCGCCGGCCGGCTCGCCGGAGCTGCGCCTGCGCGAGCTGCGGGCCCGCCTGGAGATGGGCGAGCTCGACTCCGCGGCCCGCGGCCTCGCGGCGCTGGAGGCCGACCACCCGGACGACTGGCGGGTGGTCTGGTACCGGGGCGTGGCCGCGCTCGCCATCGGCGACCACGCGAACGCGGCGCTGTCGTTCGACGCGATCTACGACGCGTTCCCCGGCGAGCCCGCGCCCAAGCTGGCGCTCGGCGTCTGCGCGGAGATCCTGGGCCAGTTGGACAACGCGGCGGAGTACTACCGCCTGGTGTGGGCGACCGACCCGAGCTATGTCAGCGCGGCGTTCGGCCTGGCCCGCGTCCAGCTGGCCGCGGGTGACCGGGGCGGCGCGGTGCGCACCCTGGAATCGGTGCCGGAGTCCTCCATCCACTACACGGCGGCCCGCGTCGCCGCGGTCCGGGCCCGGCTGCGCGGCCGCATGGCGGAGTCCGTCAACGGCGTACCGCTGCTCGACGACCTGACCGCCGCGGCGGGACAGGTCGAGGCGCTCGACGCGTTCGGCCTCGACGCGGTGCGCCGTGAGCAGTTGTCCACCGAGGTCCTCGGTACGGCGCTTGACTGGGTACTCTCCGGTAGGCAGGGTTCCGGTCAGCCGGCAGGCCCCGTACGCACGGTGGTGCTCGGCAACGATCTGGACGAGCGCGGCCTGCGACTGGGCCTGGAGCGTTCGTACCGGACACTGGCCAGGCTCGCTCAGCGGGGCGAGGAGAGGATCGAGCTGGTGGAGCGGGCCAACCGCTACCGCCCCCGGACGTGGGTGTGAGTTGATGTCGCAGACGCACCAGCAGGCTGCTATGTCGGTATGTCCCAGCTGCGAGGAGCCGCTCGAGCAGAGCGACCGCTTCTGCGGGGCGTGCGGATACGACCTGTCGACCGTGCCGTCGGCGTCGGGACCGGACGACCGTCCGACGCTGACGATGACGCCCGCGCCGGACGGGGAGGCGGACCCGTCCGTCGAGTGGCCCGCCGCTCCCGAGCTGGACAGTTCGGACACCCCGGCGCCGGTCCACCTGCCGACCGACCTGGAGGGCACCGACTCCGGCGGCAGCGAACTGCCCGCGTCCGCCGTGCGGTTGGACGGCGTGCCCGACGCGGGACCGGCCGGCCCACCCGACGGCGACTTCCCGGTCGCCGCCCCCGACCCGCGCACCGCGACCCCCGAGCAGATCGAGGCCGCCACCCCGCCCGCGGGCACCAAGCTGTGCGTGGCGTGCCGCGCCGGCCAGGTGGACCCGGACGGGTACTGCGAGAACTGCGGGCACGCCCAACCGCGCGAACGCGACCACATGGAGCAGGAGTTGGGCGCGGTCGCCGCGGTCAGCGACCGTGGCCTGCGCCACCACCGCAACGAGGACGCGTTCGCGATCTCCTCGGCGGCGCTGCCCGACGGCTCCCCCGCCGTCGTCGCCGTGGTCTGCGACGGCGTGTCCTCCGCGACCCGGCCCGACGACGCGTCGCTCGCCGCGACCCGCGCCGCGAACGAGGCGCTGCACGAAGCCCTGCCGCGCGGCACCCACCCGCAGCAGGCCATGCACGAGGCGATCGTCGCGGCCGCCGAGGCGGTCAACGCCCTCGCGCAGGAGCCTGCGACGGCCCGCGAGCACCAGCCGCACCAGAACGCGCCGGCGTGCACCTTCGTCGGCTCCGTCGTCACCAAGGAACTGCTCGTCGTCGGCTGGGTCGGCGACTCCCGCGCCTACTGGGTGCCCGACGACCGTGCCGCCCCCTCCGCCCGGCTCACCGAGGACGACTCGTGGGCCGCGCAGATGGTGGCCGCGGGACTGATGAACGAGGCGGAGGCGTACGCCGACGAGCGGGCCCACGCCATCACGGGCTGGCTCGGCGCGGACGCGTACGAACTGGATCCGCACACCGCTTCCTTCAAGCCGGACCGCCCCGGTGTCGTGGTGGTGTGCACCGACGGCCTGTGGAACTACGCGGAGGCGGTCGAGCAGATGGCCCGGGTCGTGCCGGCCGACGCGGCCGAGCGTCCGCTGCACGCCGCCCAGGTCCTGGTCGGTCACGCGCTCGACGGCGGGGGCCACGACAACGTAACAGTGGCGGTCCTGCCGTTCCCGGGGGCTCGGCAGGGGGCAGGATCGGCCTAGGCCGTCACTTATTCAACGTGCCTTGTCCAGGGGGGACTTGTCAGCATGGCCAATTTCTCGAAGTCGAATGTGCCGCAGTTCTCCGTCGAGGTGTACCAGAACGAGTACCTGCCGGAGGGCGGCCGCGAGGTCAACGCGATCGTCACCGTCACGTCCACGGGCGGGGGGACGGTGGGCAACGCCGTGGGGGCGCCGCACCTCTACAACGTGGGTGGCGGCACGGACGCGGCCGTCGCGCTGATGGTCGACTGCTCCGGCTCGATGGACTATCCGCCGACCAAGATGCGCGGCGCCCGGGACGCGTCGGCCGCCGCGATCGACACCCTGCGCGACGGGGTGCACTTCGCGGTGATCGCGGGCACCCACATCGCCAAGGAGGTCTACCCGGGCGGCGGGCGCCTCGCGGTCGCCGACGCCACCACCCGCGGCCAGGCCAAGCAGGCGCTGCGCAAGCTGTCCGCGGGCGGCGGCACGGCGATCGGTACCTGGCTGCGGCTGGCCGACCGCCTCCTGCACTCCGCGGACGTTCCGATCCGGCACGGCATCCTGCTCACCGACGGGCGCAACGAGCACGAGTCGCCGGAGGACCTCCGGGCGACGCTGGACGCCAGTGCCGGCCGCTTCACCTGCGACGCCCGCGGTGTCGGCACCGACTGGGAGGTGAAGGAGGTCACAGGGATCGCCTCCGCGCTGCTCGGCACCGCCGACATCGTCGCCGACCCGGCCCACCTGGCCGACGACTTCACGCAGATGATGGAGACGGCCATGGGCAAGGAGGTCGCGGACGTCGCGCTGCGGCTGTGGACCCCGCTCGGCTCCGAGATCAAGTTCGTGAAGCAAGTGGCGCCCACCGTGGAGGAGTTGACCAACCGCCGCACCGAGGCGGGCCCGCGCGCCGGCGACTACCCGACCGGCTCCTGGGGCGACGAGTCCCGCGACTACCACGTCTGCGTCCAGGTTCCCCAGGCCGACCTCGGCCAGGAGATGCTGGCCGCCCGCGTCTCCCTGGTCATCCCGCAGCCGGACGGCTCGGCGCAGGCCCTCTCGCAGGGGCTGGTCCGCGCGGTCTGGACGGACGACATGGCGGCTTCTACGTCCATCAACCCGCAGGTCGCCCACTACACGGGCCAGGCCGAACTGGCGCAGGTCATTCAGCAGGGTCTGGACGCCCGTAAAGCGGGCGATGTCGACGGGGCGACGTCGAAACTCGGCCGCGCGGTGCAGCTCGCGGCCCTCTCCGGAAACGCCGATACGGCGAAACTGCTTTCGAAGGTGGTGGACGTGGTCGACGCCGCGGAAGGTACTGTTCGATTGAAGGCGAAGGTCGCGGAGGCCGACGAGATGACTCTCGAAACCCGGTCCACCAAGACGGTTCGCGTCAAGAAGTAGCGAAGAAACAGCAGCTCAGCCTGGTGACTGGCTGCCGACTGACCGACGTACGAGTACGCACGAGTACGTTCGAAGGAGAGGGGGAAGCGCCGACATGCCGACCTGCCCGAACGGACACCAGTCGGGTTCCGACGACTGGTGCGAGGTCTGCGGTCACCGCATGGCCGGTGCCGTGCCCCCGCCCCCTCCGCCGCCTCCGGCCCCCGGTTACGGCTACCCCCAGCAGCAGCCGCCCGCGCCGCAGGGCGGGGGTGGAGCGCCCGAGCTGTGCCCGCAGTGCCGGACGCCGCGTGAGGGCGGCGCCCCGTTCTGCGAGGAGTGCCGCTGGAACTTCCTCACGAACACGGCTACGTCGTACACGCCCGCGGCCCCGAACCCGCCGCTGCCGACGACCGGCGGTCCTGGTGGTCCTGGTCCTGGTGGCCCCGGCGGTCCTCAGGGGCCCAACCCGGCGCTGCGTTTCCAGCAGCCGCCGCCCGGACCCGGCGGTCCTGGTGGCCCTGGTGGCCCTGGTCCGGGTGGTCCCGGCCCCGGCGGCCCCGGCCCCGGTCAGGAGCCGTACGAGTATCAGGGCTCGCGCCCCTCGCAGGTGAACCGTCCCGCCGAGCCGATCCCGCCGAGCCCGTTCGGCAGTGAGCCCTCGGGCCCGGCCCCGTTCCCGTCGGGTCCCAACAACACCGGCGCCGGGGCCCCGCAGGCGTACCAGCAGCCGCCGCAGCAGCAGGGTCCGCCCCCGGCCGCTCCGGTGCACCCGGGTCCGATGACGCCGGGCCCGATGCAGCCGCCGCCTCCGTCCTTCGGCGGGAACCCGAACGGCGACGACTGGACGATCTCCCCGCCGTCGTCGCCCTCGACCGCCCCCGACGGCGCCCCGCAGCAGGGTTACCAGCAGCAGCCCCCGCCCGCCGGCTACGGGTATCCCCCGCAGCAGCCGCAGCAGCAGGGCCCGGTGACCTGGTCGGCGACGATCGGCCCGGACCGCGACTACTTCATGGCGATGATGCAGCGCAGCGGCCCCGAGGCATCGGGCCTGAACCTGCCCGCGTACTCGCCGGAGCAGCAGCGCCAGCTGGTCGGCAACCAGATCACGATCGGCCGCCGCCGCCACTCCACCGGTGACACTCCGGACATCGATCTGTCGGTGCCGCCGGAGGACCCCGGGGTCTCGCACCAGCACGCGGTCCTGGTCCAGCAGCCGGACGGCACGTGGGCGGTCGTCGACCAGAACTCGACGAACGGCACGACGGTCAACGGCGGCGAGGAGCCCATCCAGCCCTTCGTCCCGGTCCCGCTCCAGGACGGCGACCGGGTCCACGTGGGCGCGTGGACCACCATCACCATCCACCGAGGCTGACCCGCGTCTCCCCGCGCCCATGAGGGGCGCGGGGAGAGACGCGCTCGCGGCGTCGTGGCTTGTCGCGCAGTTCCCCGCGCCCCTAGGTCGTGTCCGATTCAACCCCCCGGCGCAGATCCCCCCGGCAGAGCCCACGCATAGGGCCCCCGAGGATCATCCAGCCACGCCCACTCCCGCCCGCCACCCATCGTCACCCCGAACCGCTCCCGCCCCGGCCGCCCCTCCCGCTCCCACAACGCGAGCGTCTCCCGAGGATCGAGCCGCCCAGCGGTGAGCGTCAGCAGGAACCGGAACGACTCGTCCTGCGCGACCTTCCGCGGCAGCCCACCCACCGCCGCCCCGATCCCGGCCCCCCGCTCCTGCCCCCGCAGCGCGACGAAGTACGCCGGTGTCCGCAGAAACCGCCCCTCCGCGCACCCCGCGTCCCCCACCTCCAGCACCAGCAGCCCGGTGGCGACCGGCGCCAGGATCCGCGCCCCGGGCCGGCACTGCGCCGGCCACTCCCCCGGTACCGACCGCACCGCGCACGTGGCCACGATCCGGTCGTACGGCGCCCGCTCGGCACACCCCCGCGTCCCGTCCCCGGTGACGACGGCGGGCCGGTACCCCGCGGCCGCGAGATGCGCCCGCGCCGACTCGGTGATCTCGGGGTCCAGATCCACGGTCGTCACGCACGCGTCCCCCAGCCGGTGCGCCAGCAGGGCGGCGTTGTACCCGGTCCCGGCGCCGATCTCGAGCACCCTGTCCCCGTCCCGTACCTCCAGCTCGACCAGCATCCTGGCCATCAGCGACGGCTGGCTGCTGGACGAGACGAGCTCCCCGTCCCGCAACCGGGTGGCCAGCGGCTGATCCGTGTACACCCCGCGCAGCCACCGTTCGCGCCGCTCGGGATCCGGGTCCTCGCCCCACAGCCGCTCGTATCCGCCGGGGACACCCTTGAAGTAGTACGGCACGAAGAGGTGCCGCGGCACCTGCTCGAACACCTCCCGCCAGTGCGGTTCCGCGTCCCAGGCCCCGCTCTCCGCCACCTCCCGCACGAGCCCGGCCCGCGCCCGCACGGCAAGCTCGTCGAGTCCCCGCTGTGCACCCATATGTCCACTGTGCTGCGCGGATCCCGAAACAGCGAGGTCCTAGGCCCCAAGTCCTGGACCGGTCCGTCTGAGACCATGGAGGGGTGACTGAGACCCCGCGCGACACACTCCAGGAGCAGACCTTCTACGAGCAGGTGGGTGGCGAGGAGACCTTCCGCCGTCTCGTGCACCGCTTCTACGAGGGCGTCGCCCAGGACCCGCTGCTCCGCCCCATGTACCCGGAGGAGGACCTGGGCCCGGCCGAGGAGCGGCTCGCCCTGTTCCTGATGCAGTACTGGGGCGGCCCGCGCACGTACAGCGACGGCCGCGGCCACCCGCGGCTGCGCATGCGGCACGCCCCGTTCCAGGTGGACCGGGCGGCGCACGACGCGTGGCTGAAGCACATGCGGGACGCGGTCGACGAGCTCGGCCTCTCCGAGGAGCACGAGCGGACGCTGTGGAACTACCTGACGTACGCGGCGGCGTCGATGGTCAACACGGCGGGCTGAAGCGGGAGGTCCCCGGGCCGCGTGCCGCTCAGGCCGGCGTGACGGCCAGCCCGCCGAGCCCGGAGGTGGCGGCCGCCGCACGCCGTACGGCCACCGACCCGTAGGCCGTCCGCAGCCGCACCCACGTCCCGGCGGCCAGCAGGTCCGCCGAAGGGCCCCGCAGGAACCCGAGCGAGACCGCGGCATGGGCGACCCGCACCGGCACCCCGCTCGTCCCGATCTCCCGGGACCAGATCTCACGGCCGACGCGGTCGAGCTCGGCCCGGGTGCGCGCCTCGGGCGCCAACTCCTCGACCCGGGCCCGGAATTCACTCACGGCGGCCTTCACGAGCCCGTGCAGCGCCTCGGCGCCGGGGAAGCCCTCCACGCGCTCCCAGCCGCCGCGGGGCGGCAGCACACCGGCCCACGGCGGCCCGGTGACGGCGGCCGGGACGACGGCGCTCGAAGCCCCCTCGTCCACGGCGTCGAGCAGCTCACCGGCGGACACGGTCACGTCCAGCGAGTCGTCGATCCCGTTCTCGTACGGCTTCAGGAGCCGCACCGCGCGCACGGCCAGCACCTCGAACGAAGGCGGCCGCCCGAACACCGCGAGCGCCTGCCCACCGGCCTGCGCCTGCAGCCGTACGGCGGCCGCCTTGTCGTAGTGCAGCAGCCGGCCCAGGAAGGCGGCGAGGTCCGCCGCCTCCCCGGCATCGGCGAAATACAGCACGGGCACGCTGCTCATGCGGCGAGCGCCCCCGCACCGCCGTCACCGGCGGCGTCGTCCCGGTACTCCTCGAGGAACTCCTTCTCCTCGGCGGTGATCCGCCGGGGCCGCTGCGCCTCGAAGTCGAAGGGCACGATCACGGTCGAGGCCTTCACGTACACCTCGTCCGCGTCCTTCACCTCGTAGGCGAGCGTGAACGACGCGGCCCGTATCTGGGTCACCCACAGTTCGATGCGGACCGGCGCGTGCCGGTGCACCAACTGCCGCTTGTAGTCGATCTCATGGCGCGCCACGACAGACCCCTGCTGGAAGTCCTTGTCCGGGCGGAACAGGAAATCGATGCGCGCCTCTTCGAGGTACCGAAGAAAGACCACGTTGTTGACGTGGCCGTACGCGTCCATGTCCGCCCAGCGCAGGGGGCAGGCGTATACGTGGCGAGCCATCAGCCGCGCGTCAGCTTCTTGTAGGTGGCCCGGTGCGGACGCGCCGCGTCGGCACCGAGGCGCTCGATCTTGTTCTTCTCGTACGACTCGAAGTTGCCCTCGAACCAGAACCACTTGGAGTCACCCTCGTACGCGAGGATGTGCGTGGCCACTCGGTCCAGGAACCACCGGTCGTGGGAGACGACCACGGCGCAGCCGGGGAACTCGAGGAGCGCGTTCTCCAGCGAGCTCAGCGTCTCGACGTCGAGGTCGTTCGTCGGTTCGTCGAGGAGCAGCAGGTTGCCGCCCTGCTTGAGGGTGAGCGCGAGGTTGAGGCGGTTGCGCTCACCACCGGAGAGCACACCGGCCGGCTTCTGCTGGTCCGGGCCCTTGAAGCCGAACGCGGATACATACGCCCGCGACGGCATCTCGACCTGCCCGACGTTGATGTAGTCGAGCTCGTCGCTCACCACGGCCCAAAGGGTCTTCTTCGGGTCGATGTTGGAGCGGTTCTGGTCGACGTACGAGATCTTGACGGTCTCGCCGACCTTGATCTCACCGGAGTCCGGCGTCTCGAGACCCTGGATCATCTTGAACAGCGTGGTCTTACCGGCGCCGTTGGGGCCGATGACACCGACGATGCCGTTACGCGGCAGCGTGAAGCTGAGGTCGTCGATCAGAACCTTCTCACCGAAGGCCTTGCTGAGGTTGTTGACCTCGACGACGATGCTGCCCAGACGCGGGCCCGGCGGAATCTGGATCTCCTCGAAGTCCAGCTTCCGCATCTTCTCGGCCTCGGCCGCCATCTCCTCGTAGCGCGCGAGACGCGACTTGGACTTGGTCTGCCGCCCCTTGGCGTTCGACCGCACCCACTCCAGCTCTTCCTTGAGCCGCTTCTGCCGCTTCTCGTCCTTCTTGCCCTCGACCTTGAGGCGCTCGGACTTCTTCTCCAGGTACGTGGAGTAGTTGCCCTCGTAAGGAATGGCGCGGCCGCGGTCGAGCTCGAGGATCCACTCGGCGACGTTGTCGAGGAAGTAACGGTCGTGGGTAATGGCCACGACGGTGCCCTTGTACTGGGCCAGGTGCTGCTCCAGCCAGTTCACGGACTCGGCGTCGAGGTGGTTGGTGGGCTCGTCGAGGAGCAGCAGGTCGGGCGCCTCGATGAGCAGCTTGCAGAGCGCCACGCGACGCTTCTCACCACCGGAGAGGTTCGTGACGGGCCAGTCGCCGGGCGGGCACCCGAGAGCGTCCATGGCCTGCTCCAGCTGACCGTCGAGGTCCCACGCGTTCGCGTGGTCGAGGTCCTCCTGGAGCTTGCCCATCTCCTCCATGAGCTCATCGCTGTAGTCGGTGGCCATGAGCTCGGCCACCTCGTTGAAGCGCTTGAGCTTGCCCATGATCTCGGCGGCGCCGTCCTGCACGTTCTCCAGAACGGTCTTCGACTCGTCGAGCACCGGCTCCTGCATGAGGATGCCGACGCTGTATCCGGGCGACAGGAAGGCGTCACCGTTCGACGGCTGCTCGAGCCCCGCCATGATCTTCAGGACGGTCGACTTACCGGCACCGTTCGGACCGACGACACCGATCTTCGCCCCCGGATACATGCTCAGGGTGACGTCGTCGAGGATCACCTTGTCGCCGTGCGCCTTGCGCGCCTTGCGCATGGTGTAGATGAACTCAGCCAAGAGAAACCGTCCGGCAGTCGAAGTGTGGTCGCGTAAGGGGCCCGCATGCGCGGCTCCACCGCGCGAGGGCAGATACACCCCATCTTGCCGCATGGCCAGTGCTGGGCGAAAACGTGTATCGGTGGGTGGGCCTGAGCTGGGGGTTTGGACTAGACGACGGTATCGGGGCTGTCACTGTCGGTCGCCAGTTGTCGCCTCTGGCCGACCTCGCACGGCCCAGAGACGGCCCAGGAACGATCACTCTGAACACCAGTCATCGAGCTTGATCTTCACTTGGCAGTTGTGATCCGCATGCCAGATGACCCGTCCGGCGACAGCAGCTCCCAGGGCGGGCAACTCCATGCCGTGCGGCATGGCCAAGATCTCGGCCAGTCCGATGCCGCTGGGCACACCGTCGATCCGGATGAAGACTCCGAACGGCTGGCGCCCGACGACTCGACCGGCGACCCGGCTCCCGATGGGCAGCGCGGCCACCGTCGCCTCCCAGGCCCGGCGAACCTCTTCCGAGGAAGGAAGGTCGGGCCCGGATGGCCAACTGAACTCAGACATGAGCCCGATTATTGGGCCTGAGCAGCACCGCGTCCGCGGCTCCCGGCTACCGCCCGATGGGGATCTCGTAGACGATCTCGCACAGGGCTGCGGGCACGACGATGTCGGCGGTCTCCACGGGTCGCCCTTGATCGCTGTAGTAGGTCCGCCGGATGTGCGTCACGAGGGCGGACTTCTGAATCCCGAGGAGCGAGGCCTCCTCGGCACTCGCCTGACGCGGCTCGGGCTGCTCGACGGCATGGCTGACGGTGACGCCGATCGCCGCCATCCGGTTCACAACTCCCGCTCCGGCATGGGGCCCACCTTCGGGGAGCACGACGAGCGTCCCGGCGGTGAGGTCGTACGGCTCCCAGCTCGTCGACAACTGCACGGGCCGGCCGTCGGCGAGGAACTCGTACACGGTGCGGACGCAGAGGTCGCCTTCGGAGATGCCGAGCCGCCCCGCGATCTCAACGGGCGCCGGCACCTTGGCCTCGGTACGGCTCTCCCAATCCCCTTGCCTGCCCACGGCCTTCATGTCCGCGCGGAACGGTGACCCGCTGGGCTGCTCACGTGCGGACGACCGGACCACGCGCACGCGTTGACGGTGTGCGGCGACATAGGTCCCGGATCCGGCACGACCTTCCAGAACCCCCTGGGAGATCAACAGTTCCTGGGCCCGCCGGATGACGTTCTCACCGACGCCGCACTCTTCGGCGATCTGGGCGCGAGACGGAAGCCGGTCCCCCGGCACCCATTCCTCATCCGCGATCCGACGTCGGAGCACGTCAGCGATGCGGAGGTACGGCGGCTGCTCAGGCATATGGAAAATCTAGTCCACTAGCTCTAATCTAGTTAACTAGCTTGACTGAGAGTGATGACCAAGTGACGGGGGCGGAGCTGTGTCTGCTGCTTCGGGTGCGGGCGCCGAAGACATCGCCGCTCGACTGACCGCGCTCGGCCTCACTCCTCGCGTGACACAGCACGCCCGTCACCTGGTGATCGAGGCGGAGGTACCGGATTCGCTCCCCGCCGAGCGGTGGCGGGAGGCCCTCAAGGCAGTGGCAGAGGCCGACCGGTTCGGACTCCTCGCCAACAGCCTCAACGGCCGCACGTTATGGGCCGCCCTCCATACAGAGACCCCCGAGACGGGCGACGTCCGGGCGTCCGGCAATCAGCAATAGGAGCTGATCAGCGTGTTCAACCGTAGTTGCAGTACCGCCCGCTACGTGGGTGCACGACGCAATTCGCCCGCGAAGCTCCTGCGGAACGGGGCCTTCTGATGTCACTGGGCAAGCCCCCTGGCGTTTCCCATGCGACCCCCGTGCCCTACAAGTCGAGCGCGTGCTCGGTCGGTCGGCACGGCACTTGTGCGCAGTCCTCGCCCACCCCTTCCGCGATCGACGCCCCTGTCATCTATGAGACGTGCGGCTGCGGTTGCCATGCAGTGGCCTCCGGGGGCAATACACCGGAGGTGCCCCAGTGAGGAGGTGGGCGCCGAGTGGAACGGTGGCTGTTCAGGTCGAGATCACCGTCACCAACATCCGCCGCCAGGACGTCATCAACGTCGGCGGAAGCCCTCACCGAGTAGTTGACCTCATCCAACTTCCCGGAGGAGCCAAGCAAGTCCGGTTCGAGACGGGCGAACTCCTGACCATGGGCTCACGGACTCGCCTGATCGCTCTCCGAATGCTGAGAGGGCGGTGACTGACCCATGCCTTCCCGTCGCCAAACCATCGCCGACGACATCCGAACCCAGATCGCGGCCGGCCAACTCAAAGCAGGCGAACGCCTCCCGTCCGAAACCATCCTCGCTTCCCAATACGGGGTGAGTACATCGACGCTGAGGAGCGCTCTGGCACTCCTCCAAAGCGAAGGGCTCGTCGAGAAGACCCACGGCAAGGGGAATTTTGTCGCTCGCGCGTCTCAACGTCACACGTACGCCGGTGGGATCCGAATGCCATTTGAGGCCAGCCAAGTTGGCCCGACACTCCGGGTCACCGTGCGCACCACCCGGCTCCCGGCGCAAGGGCGCCTGATCCCCCTGATGCAGGTGCCGGCCAACACGCAACTCACTCAGTTCCTGTGCATCCACAACGAGGGGAACTCCCCACACAGCCTCGCCCGGATCTACGTGCCGTGCGACCTGCCACCGAACGGCCCGCCCTGCGAGTCACCTTCGTGTCGGGCCTCGGGAACGCAGCCAGCGGGGCCCTGCCCACCGCTGGCAGAAATCCGAGAACGCCTCACAGCCCGCCTACCGACGCACGATGAAGCGGAGGTGCTTCGAATCAGCTCAACACTCGCGGTGCTCGACATCACCCGCGTAGCAATCGACAGCACCGGGCGCGTAGTCGAGGCAGCGCTCCTGGTCCTTCCCAGCCACCGCACAGACGCATACTTCGTCACTCGCGCCGTGCCAGCAGAGAGCAGGAGCGAAGGATGACGACACCAAGCGAGCTTCGGCTCCTTCCTTGGTCGGGCCCCGACGGCCAGCCCTGTTACTTGAGCACAGACAACGCCAACAGCTACTTATCCCGCCTGGCCGACAACACCGAATCCATCCACCTGGGGTTGGCTGCCGAAGTCCTGGAACAGGCTGAAGGACTGCTCGCCGAGGAGAAGGTAACGCCGAGCGACTTGCGCCTGGTGACGAGGGACCTTGTGGGGGCACTGAGGACAACTCTCAGAGTTGCCGCAAGCCGCGGCCAGCGGTTGCCCCAGCCAGACCCACCCAGCCAGCAACGCGGCGACGAGGGACCGCGGCTATCGGCGTCGGCATTCGGATAACCAGCCAAAGCGCGGACGACTGAGGGCTCCGGGGACCAAACGGGGCCCTCCGTCGCTGCTGGCGCACTCTGGAATGAGAGTGCGCGCAAGACCACATGGACGCAGGATCCCACCGGCAGGGCTCAAACCTGCGAGTACACGATAGGAAGACACCGGCGCGTCTCGCAAGAACTCAGCCCCCGGCCTGCCGACTTCCGCACACGCTTCTGGCTGGGCGAGCCTGCTTTGACAGACATTCGACACGGCCCTGCCGCTACCGGTCGCGCCCTCGATCCGTGAGTTGGTAGCACCCCGCCAGCACTCCCTCCACAGCGGCCTACTGGGCCAGTGATGCCTCGCCCTCTGCGCGCTTGGGCAACGGGACCGCCGCTGGCCATCCCCTTCTGCGGGTGGGGTGACCTCATGAACCGGCTTCCAGAGCCGCCCTGGCGAACGCCTCGAACCGTTCCAAAGTTTGAATTCTAGGGCTCCTCGATGCCACGGCCTCCAAGAATGCCGGGCCACGCTTGAAGTCGCTGGATGTGCTGACAAAGTCTCCGAGCACCCGTTTGCCTCTTACCAGCGCCCAAAGGTTGGGCAGTGCCTTATTCCACTCCGCTTCTGCTTGAGTGATAGCACTCTCGATATCTGACGCCGATAGTTTGGGTGTCAGATCTGCAGCTTGCCGAAGTCTGTCTATGGCAGAATCGCCACGAGGAGTGGGCCAGGCGAAAGAGTCATTCGAACGTAGGATCCGTTGCGCGAGCTCGGCAACAACCTCACCCTTTACCCCGATCGACAACTTTGCAAGCAGGTCTTTGAGCTTATCCAGTGAACGAAATGGCGCCCTCACTAGATAACCATCGATGGCAGCCTGCAAAAAAGCGTCATCGCTGAGTAGTACACCCTCGATGTCGGCGGTCGGCCAAATGAAGCAACGTGATGCAACGCTGCGACTAGGAGGCGGCGCCATAATGTCTGCGTCAACGACCCCAATGATGGGAACATCGTATTCGGCTAGCGATTCGAGTGCCCTAATCACTTGTGCGCGACCGCCGCGCCCGCGAATGTTAGCGCTACCCAGCAATGGAACTAGTTGGGGAAGAATGCCTTCATCAAATTCTCCCTCGGTGGCGACGAGTAGACTCGCTTGAGTGAGCGCGCTCGCCTTAAAGCCTGCTTCTCGATAAAGGTCGATTCTTGCCCCTTCCGATTCCACGATCGCAGGTGGCTTACTGTGGTGCAGGCGGAAAATAGCTTGTGGGGGCATGCTGTCCAAAATTGACGGACTGTGAGTTGCCAGAAGGAGCCTGCCTCCCGTCTGCAGTCCGACCCCGAGCGCCGCGAGGAGCTTCGTACTCAAGGCGGGGTGCAGGTACGCGTCTGGCTCGTCAATCGCGATTACGCTATGCCCCTCACCAGCACGAAAGACTCGGCTAATAATCACCAATGCCTGCCGCTCGCCGCTCGACAGTTCATAAATCGAGTGGGATCCGCCGCCCGGAAGTCCAACTCTCAGGCGGTCGGGGTTTTGGCGAGTCAAGGGCATCAGGAATTTGGGATACAACAGCAGGTCGACTGCACCCCGGAAGGATTGCCACTTGGACACTTCGGCGTCCCCGTCAAAGTTCTCCTCGTTGGGGAGGCTGCCAGCTACGCACAGGGCCTTAGCGTAATTTTCGAACTCTCCGTCGTCCAAGACGCCACTGTGCGCGGTGTTGCGCGCTTCAGATGTCTTCTCTAGCGCGACTTCCTCAGCCAATTGCGCCAGATCGAAAGAAGTGCTGTAATTGGATACCATTCGCCTCTCAGCCGGAAGGAATACGAGGTTGAAGCTGGGGTAGCGTTGAAGGAAATTTTGATTCCTAAAGCAATTCCACAAGGAAGGTACGTCCGGCTGGGTTCTGACGTTAAGCGAACCAACCATCGGCTCAGCCCAGATGTCGTATGTCGCCTCGCGTAGCGAATCGCTAATCGCCCAACCCGGATGAGACTGATGAACGAACTCGATAAGGGCTGCCACTTCCCTCTCGTCGAACTGAATGGTGACGGAAACGGCCCTTCTAGCCGAAGGATCTCTTGGTGCAGGTATCGTGTTAGTCCAAGGAGAAAGCAGACAGGCCAGCATTTTGCTTTTCCCTGTCCCGTTAGCCCCCGCGAGGGCAATCATTTCGCGATCAGGAAGCGCTATTTCACAGTCGTGCAAACCACCGATATTTTCGACCTTAAGTCGCAATATTTTCATTATTAATCCCCTGGCGTTCGCCCTATTTCGCTGGCAGGGCTAGAGATGTAAATTGTATTTGATTTCCGCGGAGCTTGCAGAGTCTGACCGAGCGTGGGCGACGCATGGCAGGGATTGAACAGGGCGTGGCTCTACGCTGGTGGGGTGCCTTGGATGTTTGAGCCCTCTCGGTCGACAGGTAGAGGTTCGACGGGTGGAGGCGATCGCCGCATTAAGGTCGGGATGTTCAAGAATGTCAATCTAATTAGCTTCCCGAAGTTCTTCTCACCCAGCCTGTCATCGTGGCGAAGCTGAAACGCGCCAATCGTTCCAACCCCTAGAAGGGAGCCGACGATAACGATGGGTACAGACCACGGAGGTGCTAGGCGACTAACCACGACCGTGGTTGCTGATATCACCACCAGGGAGACAAGATAGAACGATCCGCTGAGCCACGGGCCGCTTCGTCGGGGTTGCTGCGACGTTTCACGGTGTGCCCGCAGTACATCTTCAACTCGCGAACCGCTGATCTTTCGAACTCTTCCTCGTCTGTCGATTTTGACGTTGCAGCTTCCGGCGCCACAGACACCGCGTCGGTTCCGCTCAAGGGCCCGGTCCTCGCGATGGTGAGTAGCTCCAAGCTCATGCACGTGACAGAAGCGGGGTGACTCGTCGTCATTCGAGCGTCGCCAAGGCATAGGTCCATGGTGCCTAGTCCTTCGACACGGCGGACTGACATCGCAGATATTGCGTTGAGGTCCCTCCCGTTCAAGCCGGAGAACTCTCTCGGCCTTGGTGAACGTCAGGTGCCCCTCGTCCGCTTCTTGCAGCCTGCCAACTCATGGTCGTCTCGGTGAGTACCACCGTGAACATCGCACTCCCGCACATGCCTGCCGCCACTGTTCTCCCCCGCTCCCATCCCGTTCGCCGTCGACCCACACGCCTGTGGAGCGGGCGTGGTTCATGGCGTCCAGGTGGAGCGCGCCACTGTACGAACGACCTGGACGCCATGGGCCGCGTCTGCTCGGCTCTGCCTGGGTCGACGGTGGACGGGATGGGAGCCCACCACGCTCACCACGATGAGCCCGCGGCCGGGAACGGCGCCCCCTCCCACCCGGTGCCGGCCGATCCCCCGCCGGAGGCATCATCTTGTGCCCACGAATAACGTCCCGTCCTTGCCCGCATGCACGCAGCGCGCCGCCGGGCGCGGCCAGCCGGGGCGCAGACAGGAGGCAGGCCGCGCCGCAAAGGCGGCGCGCGCCCGCGCCGTGCGCGGGCCTTGATGAAGTAGGGAAAGTTCTATCGCGCTGGGGTCAGGTGTTTGCCGTCATGGCTCCGCACATGAGGGCCAGCCCCATCCAGGGCGTCCAAGAGCCGGATCGAGTAGACCTCGGCCATGTACTGCGTGACCTCGTCGGGCGTCAGCCACTCAACTGCCGTCGACTCGCTCGACGTTCGCTCGATACCGCCCGCGGGCTTGCAGCGGAACACCAGGGCGACGACGCCGCGGGTCGTGTTCTTGTAGACGCCGGTCAGCTCGTCCACCTCGACGTGGATGCCTGTCTCTTCCCAGACCTCGCGGCGTACGCCAGCCTCTGGGGTCTCTTCGAGTTCGAGCACGCCGCCCGGGAGTTCCCAGTGGCCGTTGTCTGCGCGGCGGATCGCCAGCAGTCGGCCGTCATCGCGGACCACTACTCCGGCTACGGACACGGAGTGCAGGGGCGTTGACTGGCCTTCCTGGGCGCTGTTACTCATGTACAGGAGCATAGGAGGAAGAGAAGGACTATGGGAACTGCAGCAGGAGAGGGGAGGGCCGTACCTCGGTACGTGCAGATCGCTGACGACATCGTTCAGCAGATCAGGGGCGGAGTCCTCAAGCCCGGAGACATGGTGCCGAGCGAGTCGGAGTTGGTCGACCGCTACAACGTCTCGGGCGGCACGATCCGTAAGGCCATGGTCGAGGTACGGGCCAGTGGGCTCGTGGAGACCCGGCACGGCAAGGGCTCGATCGTGAAGGACCGGCCACCCGTGCGGCATCGCTCCTCCGATCGCTTCCACCGGTCGCACCGCCAAGGCGGTAAGGCCGCCTACCTCGCCGAGTCCGCACAGTCCGGCGCCACGGCAAAGGTCAGCGTTCTCTACATCGGGCCCATGGAGGCCCCGGAGGATGCGGCCGAGCGACTCGGGGTTGCATCCGGCACTCAGGTCCTCGCGCGTCGGCGCCTCTACTTCCGCAACGGCACCCCGGTCGAGACGGCTTCTTCGTACCTCCCGTGGGACGTCGTGAAGGACATCCCCGAGCTGTTCGCCGAGAACCCCGGCGGTGGCGGCATCTACGCCCGACTCGAAGACCACGGGCACGAGTTCGCCGAGTTCGTCGAGACGCTGCAAGCGCGGCCGGCCTCCAAGGCGGAGGCGTCCGAGCTAGCGCTGAGTCCCGGTGCGCCCGTGGTTCACCTGATCCGTGAGGCCCGTACGACCGAAGGCCGCGTGGTCGAGGTGTGCGACACCCTCATGGCCGCTGACCAGTTCGTTTTCGAGTACCGGATCCCCGCCACCGACTGACGCCCGCTCAACTCCTCGCAGCCCGCCGTGACTTATCTGTCGCGGCGGGTTGACTCATGTATAGGAGTGATGCACTCTTCTTCATGTCACTCATGTACATGAGTGACGGAGCTCAGCCCCTACATAGGAGTGGTTCGCTGTGCGTCAGATCCCCGTCGACACCTCCACCGCCACCGTGATGGTCGCCAAGACCCCGCAGATCAAGATCAAGGACCGCCGGACCGGCGAGATCGCCCTGGACACCGACGGCGGCAAGTTGATGACCGTGGACGTGATGTTCGCGGCCAACGACGAGGTGGAGATTCTGTCCGTCACCGTCCCCGAGACCGGCGTCTCCGACGAGCTGACCATGGGCACCCCGGTCGCGCTCACCGGCCTGATCGCCCGCCCGTGGGAGAACGAGTTCAACGGGCAGAAGCGGCACGGCATCGCCTTCCGCGCCGTCGCCGTCACCTCGCTGGTCGTCGGCGCAGCCCAGACCAAGGCAGCCTGATCATGGGCGAGTTCATCGTCATCGCGCTCGTGGTGGTGGCCGTCGCCGCAGGTCTTCTGCGGTGGCGGCGCCCCGCCTGGTACTGGCTCTGCTTCGGCGCCGTGCTCGCGTCACTGCGGCTCCTGGTCCGCTACACCTCCGTCATGGAGGCCTGCGGGCTCACGGTCCCGCCCTCGCGCTGGCGCCTCGCACTTGCCCGGATGGCCAACCGGCCCGTTCCAGAGTCGCGCTCGCCGCGCATCCTGCGCCTGCGCCCCACCCGGACCGGCCTTGTCTTACGGCTCAAGCTCCGCCCCGGCCAGGACGCCTTCGACTTCTCCGCCGCCACTGATCGGCTGCGCCACTCCTTCGGGATGCACGGCGTCAGTTCGCGCGAACTCCGCTCTGGTGTCGTCGAGTTGAGAATGACCGGCTACGACGTTCTCCAGCGGGTGCAGATGCCCGCCCCCAGCGCCTCCGCAAGTACGTCACCGCTCCGTGTGCCAGTCGCCCTGCGTGAGGACGGAGCGATCCACTACCGCGACTACCGCGCCGTTCCGCACGGCCTGACCCTCGGCGCCACCGAGTCCGGCAAGTCCGTCTACCAGCGCAATCTGGTCTGCGGCCTCGCACCGCTCGACGTCGCCCTGGTCGGCATCGACTGCAAGCAGGGCGTCGAACTCTTCCCGCTCGCCCGCCGGTTCTCGGCACTGGCCGACAACCCGGACACCGCACTCGACCTCCTCGAAGCGCTCGTTGCCCACATGGCCGACGTCTACCAACTCATCCGCGCCGAACAGCGCATCAGCGTTGCTGTCCCGGATGCGGAGATCGCCGCCGATATCTGGGACCTGCCCGCCGACCTGCGACCGACCCCGGTCGTCGTCCTGGTCGACGAGGTCGCCGAACTCGCCCTCTTCGCCACCAAGGACGAGGAGAAGCGCCGCGACCGCATCATCACCGCCCTGGTCCGCCTCGCCCAGCTCGGCCGCGCGGCCGGCATCTACCTGGAGATCTGCGGCCAGCGCTTCGGCTCCGAACTCGGCAAGGGCATCACCATGCTCCGCGCCCAGCTCACCGGCCGCACCGCCCACCGCGTTAACGACGAGACCAGCGCCAACATGGCCTTCGGCGACATCTCCCCGGACGCCGTCCTCGCCGCCATCCAGATCTCACCCGATACCCCCGGCATCGCCGTCGCCGGTGACTCAACCGGCGGCTGGGCCCGCATCCGTGCCCCGCACACCTCGCTGCGCGACGCCGTGAACCTCTGCAACGCCCACGCCGACCGCACCCCGGACCTGCCCGCGCTCGCCGCCTTCCGGCCCGCCGTCGCCGCGTTCTCCCCGGCCACTGTGTCGCTCTCCAAGGCCGCACCAGTCACGGCCTGACTCCCTCCGCTCCACGGTCGGCGCGACCGCCGCGCGCCAGCTCTATACCCCTCCCATGCCGAAATCAGGAGGCCAACCCATGGACGCCAACGAGGACTTCGATCGCACCATCGCACTCCTTGAGGCGCTGGATCTGTACGAGCGGCGCTACGCGGCCGACATGGCGTTCATCGCCATCGTGGCCCCCGCACTCGCCTTGTCCCTCCCGATCGGTGCCCTGCCGCCCATGATGTACGGCGACGGCGACGACCCCTCCGAGCGCTGAGCCGTGACAGCCCGCACCGCTCTCCGCCCGGACGCCGTTCTCGTCCAGGCCGTCATCGCCGGAGCCCTCTCCTTCGCTCATCTCCACGATCTGGCCGCTGCTGCCGGACAGGACGGCTGGAAGGCATGGGCCTACCCGGTCAGCGTCGACCTGCTCCTGGTCGCCGCTTGGCGCCGACTCCGTGCCGATCGCCGCTCCCGGCTCGCCTGGTGCTGGTTCGCCGTCGCGCTGTTCGCGTCGCTCGGCGCCAACGTCGCCACCGCCGGACTCCTCGATGTCGAGCACCCGCCTACTTGGCTCCGGATCGGCGTCGCCGGGTGGCCCGCGATCGCCTTCCTCGGCGGCACGCTCCTCGCTCACACCAGCGCACCGACACCCACGGCGCCGGTCGACTCGGCTCCCCCGGTTGCCCCCGAGCCCGAACCCGAGAGCCAGGAGCCGACACCTCAGAGCCCGGAGATTGTCGAGCCTCCAGCCCGCGAGGAATCCCCGGCCCTCCCGGCTGCCACCGAGCCCGCGGCTCCGACCACCCCCACTGTCCCGGCCGCCCTCGTCGCCCATGCCCGCAAGCTCGCCGCCGACCACCAGACCCGCACCGGCACCGCGATCGATACCGACACCCTGCGCGCCCGCCTCGGCGTTCCGCCCCAACTGGCCGACGCTATCGCCGCCCAACTCACCTGACCTGAAGGGAGACCCACCGTGCCCGCCCACGACCACTTCCACTCGGTGATGCAGATCGGTCCGGTCCAGATCGGCACCTACCGCGACCGTCGCGGCCACACCAAGCACGCCGCCGTGTGCACCGCCGACCGCTGCGGCTGGTCCTCGGACTACTCCAGCCAGTCCGCCGCCCAACTCGCTGCCCGCACCCACCGCTGCAAGGTCCGCTGAGGAGCACCCATGGACGTCCCGCTCTGGTTCTTCGTCGCCTGCGTCGGCCTGGTCGGCATCAAGCTCATCCGCCCGCCCTGGTGGCTCGTCGCCCTCCTGCTCCTCGGCGGCTACCTCCTCGCCGACAGCCTCCTGGCCCCGGTCATCAACACCGCCGTCAAGTAACCACCCATCGAAGGGAGAACGCCCCGATGCTGCTGCGCCCCAAGGTCCCGGCCATGCCCGCCCCGACCGGCCAGATCACCCCGCCCGCCGTCATCGAACCGACCACCATCACGCAGTCTGCCGCCCCGGTGCCCACGCCGACCGCCGCGCCAGCCTCGACCCGTCCCACGATTCAGCTCACGTCCGGCGGCCTGATCACCCTCATCGTCGGCGGCACGACCGTCGTCCTGGTCCTGGGCGCCGTGCTGGTCTCACTGCTCCTGGCGGTCGCCATCACCGCCGGATCGACGGCCATCACCGCGCTCGTCATCCGCTCGCTCATGAACAGCGACGCCAAGCGCCGCTGACCGGTCCCCGGGCGGCCTGATACCGCCAAGCATCCACCGCCCGGGAGCCGTGCCCCCACCGATCCAAGAACCGGAAGGAAGCACCAGCATGGCCCACCGGACCCGCTCTCCGCACACGAGGGCGCCCGAGCCTGACGCACTGCTCGACCCGACCACCCTCAGCGACCTGCTGAGGGTGGCTTCGGCCTCCGACTTCGACCGCTGGCAGGACCAGATCCACCGCACCGGCGGCTGCTCCGACCCCATCCACCTCACCGGCTGGGCCCTCACCAAGGACAAGACCACCGGCGAGACGCTGCACCACTACTCCACCGAGACCGAACCCGGCGGCCGACTCCGCCTCGCCTGCGGCAACCGCCGCGCCTCCCGCTGTCCCTCCTGCGCGTGGACCTACGCGGGCGACACCTACCACCTCATCCGCGCGGGTCTGGCCGGAGACGACCACCGGGACGTCCCCTCCACGGTCCGCGACCACCCTCGCGTCTTCGCCACCCTCACCGCCCCGTCCTTCGGCCCGGTCCACAACCGCCCCGACCGAGGTGCCTGCCGCTGCGGCACCCGGCACGCCTCGGACGACCCGGCGCTCGGCACGGCGCTCGACCCGACCACGTACGACTACGCCGCCGCCGTCCTTTTCAACAACCACGCGGGCGACCTGTGGATGCGCTTCACGACCCGCCTCCGCCGCGAGATCGCCGCCCGCGCCGGCCTCTCCCAACGAGAGCTCAAGGAATCGGCCCGCCTCTCGTACGGCAAGGTCGCCGAGTTCCAGAAGCGCGGTGCCCTGCACTTCCACGCCGTAATCCGCATAGACGGCCCGGACGGCCCCGAGACCCCTCCGCCGTCCTGGGCCACGGTCACGCTTCTCACCGACGCGATCCACGCAGCTGCTTCGCACGGCTACACCTCCGTGTCCGTCCCGGCCGCCGACGAGGAACCGGCCCGCACTTTCCGCTGGGGCACCCAACTCGACGTACGCCCCGTCAAGGCCTTCGGAGACGGCTCCGACGTCACTGAACAGGCCGTCGCCTCCTACGTCGCCAAATACGCCACCAAGGCTGCCGAGAACACCGGCACCCTCGACCGCCGCATCGGCGAACTCTCCGAACTCGACCGCCACCAGGTCCCCGACCACACCCGCCGCCTGATCGGAACCTGCAAGCACCTCGACGCGCTCTACCCGAACCGGCGCCTCTGGGCCTGGGCTCACATGCTCGGCTTCCGGGGCCACTTCTCCTCGAAGTCCCGCCGCTACTCGACCACCCTCGGCGAACTCCGCCAGGCCCGCGCCGACTTCCGCGCCGCCCAAGAACGCGAAGTCCTCGGCACGCCCGACTTCGAGCCGGACACCGTCCTCGTCCTGGCCGACTGGCAATACGCCGGTCACGGCCACACCCCCGGCGAATCAGCCCTCGCCGCCACCATCGCCCACGACCTCCAACTCAACCGAGAGACCGCCCGCGAAGCCCTGCTCAGCGAGAGGAGCTGACCATGTCCTCGGAACTGCCGAACCGCTTCCTGACCCCCGAGGACCTGGTGGAGATGTTCGACCTCCCCAGCGTCGAGACGGTCTACCAGTGGCGGCGCAAGCGGACTGGCCCGCGCGGCTTCCGGGTCGGCCGGCACCTGCGCTTCGACCCCAACGACGTACGGGCCTGGGTGAACACCCAACTGACTGAGGCTGCCTGATGGCTGGCCACATCCAGGACCGTTGGTACAAGGTCGAGGCGGGCCCGAACGGCAAGCAGGTCAAGATCAAGACCCACCGCTACGGCTCCGGCATGCGCTACCGCGCCCGCTACATCGGCCCGGACGGCACCGAGAAGTCGAAGAGCTTCCCGGACCGGCAAAAGCGCTTGGCAGAAGCCTGGTTGACCAGTATCGAAGCGGACATGGCACGCGGCCAGTACATCGATCCGCAGGCCGGACGGACGACCTTCCGGGAGTACGCGGAACGCTGGATCGCCGCGCTCACGATCGACCTCACGAGTCGGGCGGCTATCGAGGGGCGGCTGCGACTTCACGCACTCCCCCACCTCGGTTCGCGCCCGATCGGGTCGTTCCAGCCCGAGCACATCCGCTCATGGCTGAGCGACATCGAAGGACTGGTGGCTGCTGAGTCCTACCGACGCTTGATCTTCGACGCCGTTTCGGCCGTGTTCAATGCTGCAGTCGACGACCGTCTGTTGGCCTCGAACCCTTGCCGCGCTCGCTCGGTGAAGGCTCCTCGCCCCTCACAGGTGCGAGTCCACCCGTGGACTCCAGAACGAGTCTTCGCCGTGCGCTCGCAGCTCCCCGAGCGATACCAGGCGACCACCGACGTGGGCGGTGGCTGTGGCTTGCGACAGGGCGAGATCTTCGGCCTCGCCGAGGACAACATCAGTGCCACCGGCTGGATCTATGTCCGGCAGCAGATCAAGAAAGTGCGGGGCAAGCTCGTCTTCGCTCCCCCGAAGCGCGGCAAGCTTCGTGACGTCCCGCTCGACTCCGAGGTGCACGGCGCCCTCATCGCCCACATGGCGGCCTTCCCGCCGGTCGAGGTGACCTTGCCCTGGATGATTCCGTCCGGGCCGCTGGTGACGCACCGGCTCGTCTTCACGAACCCGACCGGCGGCGCGGTGTGGAGCAACGTCTTCAACGACCGCGTATGGAAGCCAGCGTTGGCTACCGCTGGCGTCATCCCGCACCCCGAGAAGGGACAGCGTTACGCCGCAGCCCGCGAGCACGGCATGCACGCGCTACGCCACTTCTACGCGTCGGTGCTCCTGGCGGCCGGCGAGAACATCAAGGCGCTGAGCCTCTACCTCGGCCACAGCGACCCGGGCTTCACGCTCCGCGTGTACACGCACCTGATGCCCAACAGCGAGACCCGGACCCGGAACGCCATCACCGCGATGTACCGGGCCGTCGGTCACGCCCACGACGGCCCAGAGACGGCCCAGGCCGCCTGACACGGCCCCTCATCGGCGATAAAACCGCTGGTGAGGGGCTGTTTCATGCCCTCGTTCGGCAAGTAACACCCCATCTTGCCGCATGGCCAGTGCTGGGCGAAAACGCGTATCGCTCTGTGGGCCTGAGCTGGGGGTTCGGGCCGGGTGCTCGCATCCGGCCGGTCACTGTCGGTCGCTGATGGGTGGGCCCCGGGCCGCGTCGCCCGACCCGGGAACGACCCCGTGGCCGAGCGCCCACGACCTGCCTGCCTAGCTCGCTGCGCCGATCACTCGCCGTCGGAAGGTGTCTCCACCGGAGGCTTCTTCCTGCGGACCAGGATGAGCGCTGCGCCGCCGATGACGACGAGGACGATGGCCGCGCCGGCGATCACCGGGGTGGTGTTCGACGCGCCCGTCTCCGCCAGGTCCGTCCCCGCCGTGCCCGTGCCGCCCACCGACGCGGGGCTCGGCCGGGGTGCGGTCTGGGTGGTCAGGCCCTCGTCGTCGGTGTCGGTGGCGGAGGCCGTGCGGCAGTCGAGGACGCCGCTCAGGCGCTTCTCGAAGCCGTTCGGGCCCGTGATCGTGAAGTCGTAGGCCTGGTCCTCCTGCAGCGGGATCGTGACCGTCTGCCGTGTCTCGGCCGGGACGGTGTGGCGCACGTCCATCAGGCGGAAGGTGAAGGGTTCGTCGCCCTTGTTGGCCACCGTGATGTCGACGCCGCCCTTGGCGCAGTTCTTCTGCGCGGACAGCGCGGGCACGGGGCCCTCGTCCGCCCAGTTCGCCGTCGCGCTCGCGGAGACCGTGGACTCGCTGGAGCCCGCGAGGATCTGTGTCTGGCTGCGGGCGTCCGAGGTGAAGGCGCGGCCGACCGGAACGGTCGTGGAGGCCTGCACGGTCAGTGCGGCCGAGCCCGGTTCGGCGTCCTCGGGTATGTCGAAGTAGAGGCGGCTGCCGTCGGCCGCGGACGTGACCGGCTCGCCGTTCTTGTCGACGACCCGCACGCCTTCCGCGGCGGCCTGGGCGGGCGGCATCACGCTGACGCCGTTGGCGTTCGTCCGCACCGTGACCGGGCCGACCCGCTCGCCCGGGTGACCGGACACGGCCTGCGGGGAGAGGGCCAGTGAGGCGCGCGGCTCGGTGAGATCGCGGGCGCCGCGCTGCAGGTAGTCGGCGAGCTTCTCGGCGGCGGGGCTGACGGCGTCCACGTCGGCGCCGTCCGAGTAGCGCCAGATGGCGACCTGGGTGCCGGCCGCGGCGTCCTGCTCGGTCAGGGTCTTGGTGTGGGCCTTGCGGGCCAGCGCCGCCAGGTCGTTGACCTGTGGGTACGAGTTCTGCAGGATCCAGCGGATCTTGCCCGCGTCCTTGTTGCCGCTCAGTGACGTGCCGCTCCAGGAGGTCTCCTGGTACTTGGCGTCCGTCTGCGTCGGGTTGTGGATGTCGATGCAGTACGTCTGGAGCGTGCCGCCCCCGTCGACGGTCATCCGGAACAGGCCGGCGGCGACCGTCTCGTCCTGCCCGTCCTCGTGGACGACGGCTGTCCCGTGCGTGTCCAGGCCGCTGATGACGGCGCTCGCGCCGCCCTGCTCCTTGGCTCCGTCGACACCGTCGACCGCCCGGGCCGGGCCCGCACCGGATATCGCCCCGGCCGCCACGAGCCCGGACACCAGGGCCGCCGCGGCGAACCGGGCGGTGGACCGCCCGTGCCGCGCGGCCCTCGAGAACACTGAAAGCACTTAATTCCCCTTCAGGCAGGACACGTTGACGCATGGGGGGGTGGTGTCCCGCCGGCAGAATCGCAGAATCAATGCCGACCAGAGCGGCTCGGTCGGCCCTTGAGCCCCTGGAGCTCACGAACGCCTCTTCGAGCCCATGAACTCCGCCCGCATCCTAAGGAAACGGGCCATCACGATCCCCGGAGGCGCCGTCCGGCGGGAGATCCGAATCGGAATCGTTATCGCCGAAATCGCCTGTGAAGTGGGCTTACCGACACATCACCGGCACCCCGTGACCGCGCTCCGTCACCCCACCGGCTGCGCCTCCGGCTCGATCTCGAACGACGGCTCGTCCAAGGCCTGTTGCGCCTGGTGCTCCGCCCCCATGGGCGTGCCCTTCCGCACGGCCCGCCGGAACGCCGACGTACCGCGCGAGAGGTCGTGCCCGATGGTGATCGCCTGGATGTCCGCCGACGTCCAGTGCTGGCCGCCGCGTTCCTCGTCGCGGACCTTCAACCGGCCCTGGACGATGACGGGTTCACCGATGGTGATCGAGCCCTGTACGTGGGCGCCGAGCGGGCCGTTGGCCCACACCGTGAAGAAGTTGGTGTGTCCGTCCACCCATTCGTTGCGCACCCGGTCGAAGCGGCGTGGGGTCACCGCGAGGCGGAACCGGGACACCGGCCCGGTCGGCAACTCCCGGAACACCGGTGTCGTCGCGACATTCCCCACCACCGTCAGCAGCGTCTCGTTCATGGTGTACGCCCCTCCCCTGTTCGGCTCTGCTCATCGCTTCATCGCTTCATCGCTGTTCAGCGCGGTCCGGGCTCTTCCCCGAACCGCGCTCCCAGACTGACCCCGCCCCCGAGATCCCGCAGGCGCCTGTGTCCTACCGGCCGGTTGTGGAAAACCCGGTCACCCGTGCGTACTGCTCCCGCACCTCTCGGTACCGCAGCAGCTCCGCCGCGACGGGGTCGAGCACCCGCGCCCTGCCGCACGCGGCCGCCGCGTCGCGCAGACGCCGCTCCGCCTCCTGCCCGTACCGCCGTGCGGGCCCCCTGGCCGCCAGTCGGCAGGCCCACTCCACGCACGGGCCGCCCACGATCCCGGTCAGCATCATCAGCACGGGCACCCCGAGGTTCGGCGACAGCACCCCGACGATCTGCCCCACCAGCCACAGCCCGCCGATGATCTGAAGGATCGTCATGGTCGCCTGCGCGAACACCGCGACCGGCCACCAGCCGGGACGCGGCGGCCGCGCGACGGGTCCGGACGCCGCCCCGGGCAGCCGGGGGGCCGTGGAGTGCGGCGCGCCCGCCTCCACCGCCAGCTCGTCGAGCGCCTGCGGCAGTCCCTCGGCGCCGCGCGTGGCCGCCTCGCGCACCGCCTGCCCCCACGCGGTGGGCAGGCCGGTCGCCGCGGCGTCCCCGACGGCCCGTACCGCGTGCTCGACGCGCTGGCGCGCCGTGGCCTCCTCGTCGACGGGCGGCACGGCGGCCGGGGCGCTCGTGGTGACGCTGCGCCGATCCTCGTACCACCGCCAGAGCCTGAGCCACGGTGTGCCGCAGGCCTTGTTGGCGCCGCGCGCCCAGGCTCGCTCGGCGGCCTGTCCGGCGGCCGCCGCGCCGACCGCCTCGGCGAGCCGGTCGGCGAACTCCTCGCGGGCCGCCTCGCTTAGTCCGGTCTGCCGGCCGGACGCGTACACAGACCGCAGATGAAGTGCCGCCGCGTCCACATCGGCGCCGATCCGGCGGGCGGCGGCCTGGCGCTCGCCGACGAACTGGTCGAGGGCGTCGCGCAGTTCGCCGACTCCCTCGCCGGTCAGCGCGGACAGCGGCAGTACGGTGGCGCCGGGTTCGCCGTGCTCGCCGAGTGCGATGCCGTCCTCGTCGAGCAGTCGCCGCAGGTCGTCCAGGACCTGTTCGGCGGCCTCGCCCGGAAGGCGGTCGATCTGGTTGAGGACGACGAACATGACTTCCGCGTGACCCGCCATGGGCCGCAGGTAGCGCTCGTGCAGCATCGCGTCGGCGTACTTCTCCGGGTCGACGACCCAGATGACGGCGTCGACGAGCCCGAGCACGCGGTCGACCTGGCGGCGGTGCTCGGGCGCTGCGGAGTCGTGGTCGGGCAGGTCGACGAGGACGAGCCCCTCGAGCTCCGCCTCCCCCTGCTGCCCCTGCAACGGCCGCCGCCGCGAACGCCCGGGAATCCCGAGCCGGTCCAGCAACCCCGCCGCGCCGTCGGTCCAGCTGCACGCGATCGGGGCGGAGGTCGTCGGCCGCCGCAGTCCGGTCTCCGAGAGCGGCACTCCCGCGAGGGCGTTGAACAGCGTCGACTTCCCGCTTCCCGTGGCGCCCGCCACGGCCACGACGGTGTGCCGCGCGGAGAGCCGGCGCCGGGCGGCGGCCTCGTCGAGGACCCGCCCCGCTTCGGCGAGGGTCGCCCCGTCGAGCCGCGTCCTGGACAGGCCGACGAGTTCGCGCAGCGCGTCGAGGCGCTGCTTCAACTGCCCGTCGTCGTACGTTCCCGAACCCGGCGGCGCGGCCTCCAGCAGGTCGCCCGCCTGCCCGGCGGCCCGCCGCGCGATGAGCCCGTCGTCCCAGGCCCCGCTCGCGGCGGTATCGACGTGACGGGAACCGCCAGATCGATCGGCACGATCAGCGCGATCGGACTCATGGGACTCACGGGACTCATGGAGGTCATGGGAGTCATGGAGGTCATCGATCCGGTCGGAGCGATCGATGGAGTGGTCGGAGTGGTCGATGGTGTGGTCGGAGTGGTCGGTGTTGTGATCCGTGACGGCGGTCACCGCCCTCACCTCTCCTTCTGCAGCAGCGAAAGGGCCGCGATCAGTTCGGCCTGGGGTTCCGGGGTGACGCCGAGCCCGTCGAGCGGGGCGAGCCGGCGTTCGCGCTCCGCGCCGAGCACGGTGTCCAAGTACTCGCTGAGCAGCCGCCCGCCCCGGTCGCGCAACCGCAGGGCGGCCTGCGCGCCGATGCGTTCGGCGAGGTTCTCGCCCGCGGCCCTGGCCCGCCGTCCGCCGAGCAGCCCGGTGGCGACGAGGGCGGCGACGACCTCGGGCTCCGGCGGCGCGGCGCCCTGCATGTCCCCGGCGGCGCGCACCTCCTCCTCGGCGTACTCCTCGAGGACCCGCCGCCAGCGTCGTACGGCCATCCCGATGCGGTGCTCGGCGCTGTCCAGCTCGGGATCGCGGTCGGCCAGTTCGGGCGCGCCGCCACCCGGCTCGCGCCGCCACGCGTCGTCGACCCGCGCGTCCGCGGCGCTCACCGCGCACACCAACAGGGCGCTCAGACTCTCCACGAGCGCGTCGAGGAGCTCGCCCGCGGAGCAGTCCAGCGGATAGCTCCGCCACCGCTTGAGGGCGTCCCCGGCGAGCACTCCGCCTCTTTGCAGCCTGTTGCGCACGCGCGCGTGCTCGCTCTCGTACGCCTCCTCGACCGCGGTGGTGAGTCGTACGGCCGCCGAGTGCTGGGCGGCGACCGCGGCGGCCAGCTCCGGCATCCGGGCCTTGAGCGAATCGAGCACGCCACGTGCCGTACGGGTCACGGCGAGGGCCCGCGCGTTCGGGTCCTGGGCGCGGTGGGTGAGCCAGGCCCGCAGCGGCGCGACGGCGGTGGCGGGGAGCAGTCCGCCGTTCCCGGTGGACTCGGGCAGCTCGGGCACGGTGAACCTCGGCACCTCGCCGAGCCCCGCCTTGGTGAGCAGGGCCCCGTACTGGCGCGAGACCTCGGTGACGACCTGGTGCGGCACGCGGTCGAGCACGGTCACGAGGCTCGCGTCGTACTCCTTGGCGGTCCGCAGCAGGTGCCACGGCACGGCGTCGGCGTACCGGGAGGCGGTGGTCACCATGATCCACACGTCGGCGGCGCTCACGAGCCGTGCCGCGAGCAGCCGGTTCTCGTCGACGAGGGAGTCGATGTCGGGCGCGTCGAGCAGCGCGAGCCCCTGCGGCAGCGATCCCGCGGTCTCGACCCTGAGGACCTGTTCCCCGTCGTCGAGCACGGGAGCCAGCGGATCGTCCTCGTCCTCCGCCACCTCCCCGTCGACCTGACGGGGCACCCATACGCGCGTGAGGTCGGGCAGGACCCGCATCCCGGAGAACCAGTGGTGGTCATCCGGATGGCAGACGAGGACCGGGGTCCGGGTCGTCGGCCGCAGCACTCCCGCCTCGCTCACCACGCGCCCCACGAGCGAATTCACCAGCGTGGACTTGCCGGCTCCCGTGGACCCGCCGATGACGGCGAGCAGGGGGGCTTCGGGGGCCCGCAAGCGGGGCACCAGGTAATCGTCGAGCTGTGCGAGCAACTCACTTCTGCTGGCACGCGCGCGTGGCGCCCCCGCGAGGGGGAGCGGGAAGCGCGCGGCGGCGACACGGTCGCGCAGCGCGGTAAGTGCGTCGAGCAGCTGAGGCCGTACGTCCAAGGTCACCACATGCGAAGAATGCCCAATTTTGACGTCTTTCTGAAGCATATGACCGCACCTGCGCGCCGATAAGACGCCAGAACGCACCAGTAAGACCCGTGCGGCGGCCTCTCAAGCCGCGCGATACGCCACAGGAAGCACACAGCGGGACGGAAGGGGAGACAGGGGGCGCAGGCATAACGAGTGCACAACACCCGTGGCAGGAGAAGCCAAAAGCGATGCAGGATTCGTACCTGCCTGCGATTATCAGAGCCGCTTCACTGAACCTCCACATCGAGCCACGGAGGCGAAGCAGCAGGGACAGGGACTCGGGAGCCCTATCCTTGTCCCCGGCAAGGTCACGGATCACCCCCACACCCGCCCGACCAAGCCACCCGGCCACACACCGGCCCCCGTAGCTCAGTGGATAGAGCAGGCGCCTTCTAAGCGCTTGGCCGCAGGTTCGAGTCCTGCCGGGGGCGCCTCTCATCGGCCCCACTTCGGTGGGGCCTTTCTGCTGGTCGGAGGGCCTGTACGTACATACGGGGAAGCAGCGGGCACTCCCTCGCGGATCATGGGGCGGGTCCGGCAACCGGCCGTTCGACGCACCGGTCGCGATCGCGAGCAATACGAGTAGCCGCCTCTACGTGTCCCGGCCCGTCGACTCGCGCAGGTTCGCCTGGATGTGTGCCAGGGCTTCCGCCGCCGGCAGATGTGTCAGGCCCTTCGTGAGGGGGAGGTGCGAGGGGCAGAACCATTCGCAGTGTTCCGGGTGGCCGGCCCAGTCGTCCGGATACGTCTGCGTGGGCCGGAAGTGCACGAGGGTGAAGTCCTCGTACGCGAAGTCCGAAAGCTGGTACGGGACACGGCATAGGGGGCAGAACGGCGGCATCATCGGGCGCTCTCACTCTCTGACGGGCCGGCACCTGAACGCCGCTCACCGTAACCGACCGCCCAAGCTGAGCGTCACGAGCCGCAGCAGCCGGCCTCCGGTTCGCCTGTGGGAGTGGCCAGTTGGAGGAGCTGGGGCTTTGGTGTGGTGCAGCAACCCTGTGTGCCTTCCTCCTGCTCGGGGGCGTCGAACAGGCCCGCGCCGCCGCATACGCCCGTCTCGGGGAGGGTCAGTTCGACGCGGTCCGCGGAATCCGTGTCGCCGGCCAGGGCCGCGGCGACCGAGCGGGCCTGTTCGTAGCCGGTCAGGGCCAGGAAGGTGGGGGCTCGGCCGTAGGACTTCATGCCGATCAGGTAGATGTCCTGCTCGGGGTGGGCCAGTTCGCGGTGTCCGTGGGGGTAGACCGTGCCGCAGGAGTGCTGGTTGGGGTCGATCAGGGGGGCCAGGTCGACGGGGGCCTGAAGGCGTTCGTCCAGGCCCAGGCGGATTTCCGAGAGGAAGGACAGGTCGGGGCGGAAGCCGGTCACGACGATGACCTCGTCGACCGCGTCGAGGTGGCGGCCGTCCTCTGCGACCAGGACCAGGCGGTCGTCCGGGGTTCGCTCGACGGCTTCCGTGCGGAAGCCCGTCACCGCGTCCGCGTGGCCTTCGTCGACCGCGGCCTTCGCCGCCAGGCCCAGCGCGCCACGTGCGGGGAGTTGGTCGGCCTCGCCGCCGCCGAACGTTGCGCCACTCATGCCTCGGCGGAGGATCCAGAGCCCCTTGGTTCCCCCGCCGTCGGCGGCCTTGGCCAGGTCGGCCAGGCCGGCCAGGGCCGTGAAGGCCGAGGCGCCCGAGCCGATGATCGCGGTGCGCTTGCCCGCGTAACGGGTGCGCACAGCCGCGTCGGTGAAGTCGGGGACGCGGTAGGTGATGTGGTCGGCCGTCGACTTCTCGCCGAGGGCGGGCAGGCCGTCGGCGCCTGCCGGGGACGGGGTCGACCAAGTGCCGGAGGCGTCGATCACGGCGCGGGCGGACAGGCGTTCCTCCCGGCCGTCGGCGTGGGTGACGTGGACGACGAAGGGCTGGGCCGCGCGGTCCGCGTCGACGATCCTGTCGCGGCCGGAGCGGGAGACGCCGGTGACGGTGGCGCCGGTGCGGACCCTGGCGCCGAGGGCGTCGGCGAGCGGCTGGAGGTAGTCGTCCGCCCAGTCGCCGCCGGAGGGGTACGCGGCCGGGTCCGGGCGGGTCCAGCCCGTCGGGGCCAGGAGCTTCTCGGCGGCCGGGTCGATGACCTCGCCCCAGGGGGAGAAGAGACGGACGTGCGACCACTCGCGTACCGCGGCGGCAGCCGTCGGTCCCGCTTCCAGGACCAGCGGCTCGATGCCCTCCTCGACGAGGTGGGCCGCGGCGGCCAGACCGATGGGGCCCGCCCCGATGACGACGGCGGGGAGGTCCTCGGTACGGACGGTGTCAGGTGCGGTCATGGCGGTGGCCCTCCGGCGATTGATTCGATATTCGTCGATACAGCAGAGCTTGCCTCTTGCATCGACGGGCGTCAACATAGGCGCATGTCGAATTATCAGGCGGTGGAGCTGACGATCGTGGAGCCCGAAGGCTCCGATCCGGTCGTGCCGTGCTGCCCGCCCCTCACCTCGGGCGAGCTGTCGGTGGCGGACGCCGAGAAGATGGCCGCGATGTTCAAGGCGCTGTCGGATCCGGTGCGGCTGCGGCTGTTCTCCAAGGTGGCCTCGCACGCGGGTGGCGAGGCGTGCGTGTGCGACATCTCCGACGTCGGCGTCTCGCAGCCGACCGTCTCCCACCATCTGAAGAAGCTGAAGGACGCGGGGCTGCTCACCTCCGAGCGGCGCGGCACCTGGGTGTACTACAGCGTCGCGCCGTCGGTGGTGGCGGCGATGTCGGCCATGCTGGATCTACGTCACAGCAGCCGGTCCCCCAACTAGCCTCTGGGCAGCGGAAGTTCCGGTGCGGCGAATCTCCTGCGCCAGGCCAGTGCCACGTACACCAGGGCGATCAGGACCGGCACCTCGATCAGCGGGCCGACCACGCCCGACAGCGCCTGCCCCGAAGTGACGCCGAACGTGCCGATGGCGACCGCGATGGCCAGCTCGAAGTTGTTGCCGGCCGCGGTGAAGGCGAGGGTGGCCGTGCGGGCGTAGGGCAGGCCGAGTGCCTTGCCCAGGACGAAGGTTCCGAAGAACATCGCCGCGAAGTACGCGAGCAGCGGGAGTGCGATACGGAGGACGTCGACCGGCCGCGACGTGATCGTCCCGCCCTGCAGCGCGAACAGGACGACGATCGTGAACAGCAGGCCGTACAGCGCCCAGGGCCCGATCTTGGGGAGGAAGTTCGACTCGTAGCGCTCGCGGCCCAACTTCCGCTCGCCGACCCGGCGGGTGAGGAAGCCGGCCAGCAGCGGGATACCGAGGAACGCGATCACGTTGAGCGCGATGTGCCACACCGGGACGTCGAGGCCCTGGCCGTCGCCGAGGCCCAGCCACCGCGGCAGCAGGTCGAGGTAGAACCAGCCGAGCAGGCCGAACGCGACGACCTGGAAGACCGAGTTGAGGGCGACGAGGACGGCGGCGGCCTCGCGGTCGCCGCACGCGAGGTCGTTCCAGATGATCACCATCGCGATGCAGCGGGCCAGGCCCACGATGATGAGGCCCGTGCGGTACTCGGGCAGGTCGGGCAGGAAGATCCAGGCGAGCGCGAACATCACCGCCGGGCCCACGATCCAGTTGACGACCAGCGACGACACCATGAGCTTCCGGTCGCCGGTGACCGCGTCCAGCCGGTCGTAGCGGACCTTGGCCAGCACCGGGTACATCATCACCAGCAGGCCGATCGCGATCGGCAGCGAGATGCCGCCGATCTCGACCTTCGCCAGCGCGTCGCCCATGCCGGGGACCAGGCGGCCGAGACCGAGACCCATGACCATGGCGAGCAGGATCCACACCGCGAGATAGCGGTCGAGGGTGGAGAGCCTGGCCACGATCGACGCGTCACCGGCCGACCCCTCACCGGTCCCCGCTTCTCCGGCCGACGTGGCGGCGGCCGGCGTCGCGGTCGTCTCGGTCGTGCCCGGTTCCGTGGTCGGCATCAGCAGGGTCGCTTTCGGCCGGTCTCGACGGTCGTACGGGCGGTCTCGGCGAGGTCGGTGAACCGGCCGGCCAGCGCGGCGATGACGTCGGGCCTGAGCCGGTAGTAGGTGAAGCGGCCGCACGGCTCCGTCTCCACGATCCCGGCCTCACGCAGCACCTTGAGGTGATTGGAGAGGTTGGTCTGGCGCGCCCCGGTCTCCTCCACCAGGTGCGTCGTGCACAGGGTCTCGTCGGCGAGCAGGGTCACGATCCGCAGCCTGAGCGGGTCCGCGAGCACCCGGATCAGGTCAGCGTCTACTGACGTCATCATGAGCTGATACTTTCACATCGGCTCAAACTGACACCAGTCCAGGCTGATGCCTGCCCAGCGGCCACCCGGCCTGGCCGATCCCACCGCGCAGACCCCGCATCCCGAAGGAAGACCCCATGCCCGCGTCCTCGCCGCTCGCCTCCGTGCTCTTCGTCTGCGTCCACAACGCGGGCCGCTCGCAGATGGCCGCCGGATTCCTCGGCCATCTCGCGGGCGACCGCGTCGAGGTCCGCTCCGCCGGCTCCGTTCCCGGTGACCGGGTCAATCCCGCCGCCGTGGAGGCCATGAAGGAGGCCGGTGTCGACATCTCCGCCGCCACGCCCAAGGTCCTCACGGTCGAGGTGGTCGAGCTGTCCGACTACGTCATCACCATGGGCTGCGGCGATGCCTGCCCGGTCTTCCCCGGCAAGCAGTACCTCGACTGGGACCTGGAGGACCCCGCGGGCAAGGGCGTCGAGGCCGTCCGCCCGATCCGCGACGAGATCAGGGCCCGCGTCGAAGCCCTCGTCGCCGCGATCGACGCACGACAGGGAGCATGATCGCGATCATCACCGTCACGTCCCGGCACCGGTCTCGGTCCCGGTCTCGGTCTCGGTCTCGGTCTCGGTCAACCGTCCCGGTCTCGGTCCCGGTCAACCGCCCCGGTCCCGGTCAACCGTCCCGGTACGCCCGTTCCCGTCCAGGCACGCCCTTCCCCAAAGCACTGCTGTCGTGTCCGCCCGCGAGTAGGCTGAATGTGCGGCCGCCCCGGACCCGGCCCTCTCCGTGCACTCCGCACCGCGCAACAGAGGCTCTGCGCATCTGACGCATCACCTTGCCAGAGGAGATGGGGCGGATGAATTCCTGTTCCCACCTGCCGGGGCCGGCCGAATCGTCGGCGCGTCCCGTTCTGTTCGCCGACTGCCGACTCGTCCTCGCGCGGGGCGAGCTCGATCTCACCACCATGACGCCCTTGGCGGAGAACCTGCGCCGGGCGCGGGCCGGGACCGGGCGGCCCTGCCTCATCGTCGATCTGAGCGCCGTGACCTTCGCGGACGGCAGCATCCTGGAACCGCTGTGCGAGGCGTGGGACGAGTGCCGGGCGCGGCGCGGCTGGGCCAGGGTCGTCTACACCCGGCCGTCGACCGCTCTCGTCTTCCGGGCCGGTGGTCTGGCCGGCCGATTTCCGGGCTACGCGAGCGCCCAGGACGCCTGGCAAGGGGTGATCGCCGGGCCCGCGCCCCGCCTCGAACGGGGCGGATCCGCGTAATGCACGCCGGGTACCGGTCGGCGGCCTGCCCGGGCAGGCCGCGGACCGGGCGGGACGGAGACCGGTGACGACCAGCAACGGCATGGCCGAGGTCCTGCGGTCCCTGCGCCCCGGCAGCGGCAGCGATCCCGCCCGGAGCAGCGCCCGCATGCTGGACGTGCCCGGCGTGGCCGTCTCCGTGTTCCCCACACCCCCGCCGGGCACGTCCAGCACGCGGGTGCCCGAACCGCTGTGGTGTTTCCCCGAGGTGAGCCGGCGCTTCGACGAGCTGCAGTTCACCCTCGGCGAGGGGCCGGGCCCGGATTCCGTGCGGGCCGGGGTGCCCGTCCTGGAACCGGATCTTGGGCAGGTACGACCCGAGCGCTGGCCCCTGCTGACCCCCGCGGCGCAGGAGCTCGGGGTGCTCGGGGTGTGCTGCTTCCCGCTCGCCCTGGGCGGGGTCCAGCTGGGCCTTCTGACCCTGCTGTGCGACGGACGGGGCGGCCTCAACACCAGGCAGCTCAACGACGTGGGCACGCTCACGGCGGCCCTGATCGCGACGCTGCTCGGCGACCGGGGTTCGAACGGGCACGGCGCCGGGGGCCCCCTGGTCGACGGCGACGGGCTGTGGCCGGTCGCGGGACTGCAGCGGGCCGTGGTGCACCAGGCCACCGGCATGATCAGCGTCCAGCTCGGCACCACGCTGGCGAACGCGCTCGTGCGGCTGCGCGCCTTCGCGTACAGCAGCGAGCGGCCGCTGGGTGACGTGGCGGAGGACGTCGTGGCCCGACGGCTGCGATTCGACGACGATGGGAACGGGCCTCATTTGCCCGACGGTGGAGAGGGATGATCAGCATGGCCCGGGAACAGCGGCTCGCCGAAGTGTTCGTCGAGATCGCGGATTCACTCATCGACGACTTCGACGTCCTCGACCTGTTGCAGCGGCTCTCCACCCGGTGTGTGGAGCTCCTGGACGTGTCGGCCGCCGGCATTCTGCTCGCCGACGGTCAGGGTGAACTCCAGGTCATCGCCGCGTCCGACGAACACACCCGACTGTTGGAGTTGTTCGCCAGGCAGCACGACCAGGGGCCCTGCGTGGAGTGTTTCCACAGCGGCACGCCCCGTACGAACATCGATCTGCGGCGGCCGGACGTGACCGACCTCTGGCCCCGCTTCACACCGCGGGCGCTCGAGACCGGGTTCGTCGTCACCCACGCCATCCCGCTGCGCCTGCGCGACCGGGTGGTCGGTGCCCTGAACCTCTTCCAGGCGAGCGAGCACCGGCTGAACGACGACGACATCTCCCTGGCCCAGGCGCTCGCCGACGTGGCCACGATCACGATCCTGCAGCAGCGCACGCTGGAGCAGTCCCACGTGGAGAACGCCCAGCTCAACTCCGCGCTCACCAGCCGCGTCCTGGTGGAACAGGTCAAGGGGGTGCTCGCCGAGCGCTGGGACACCTCGGTCGACGAGGCGTTCCTCGCGTTCCGGTCGTACGCCCGCTCGCACCATCTACGGCTGACGGAGCTCTCCCGGCGCATCCTCGACGGCACCTTCGACACGGCCGCGATCCCCGCCCCCGGCGCGGCGGTGTGACGGCAGGGCGTGCCGCAGTACGCGCCCCCACATCGACGCGTACTGCCGCCACAGCGGCCCGGTGACGTACGGGAGTCCGTACCGTTCGCAGATCTCCCGTACCCGCGGGGCGAGTTGGGCGTAGCGGTTGCTGGGCAGGTCGGGGAAGAGGTGGTGCTCGATCTGGTGGCTGAGGTTTCCGGTGAGGACGTGGAGGACCGGCCCGCCCTCGATGTTCGCCGAGCCCTGGATCTGCCGCATGTACCAGGCGCCGCGGCTCTCGCCGTCGAGCCGGTCCTCGGTGAAGGTCTGTACGTCGCCGGGGAAGTGGCCGCAGAAGATGACCGTGTGCGCCCAGACGTTGCGGGCCACGCTCGCGGTGACGTTGCCCAGCAGGCAGGGCAGCGCGCTGGGTCCGGCGAGGAGCGGGAAGAGGACGTAGTCCTTGGCCGTCTGCCGAACCGCCTTGCTCAGAAAGGTGGTTGTGTCACCGAGGAGGGCGCGCACGCTCTTGCGGCCGGCCAGCGTCTCGTCCGCCTCCAGGTCGTACAGGGCGATGCCCCACTCGAAGACGGGCGCGAGCAGGGCGTTGTACAGCGGCTGCAGGAGGTGGAACGGGCGCCAGGGCTGGTCCGGGTCCATGCGCAGGACGGTGTAGCCGAGGTCGCGGTCGCGGCCGACGACGTTGGTGTACGTGTGGTGCAGGTGGTTGTGGGTGCGCTTCCACGCCTCGGCCGGGGTGGCGAAGTCCCATTCCCAGGTGGTCGAGTGGATCGCCGGGTCGCCGAGCCAGTCCCACTGGCCGTGCAGGATGTTGTGGCCCAGCTCCATGTTCTCCAGCGTCTTCGCGAGCGCGAGCAGGGTGGTGCCGGCGGCCCAGGCGGGCGGGAAGAGGGAGACGGCGAGCGCGAGCCGCCCGCCCGCCTCGCAGCCCCGCTGGACCGCGATCACCGTACGGATGTAGTGGGCGTCGTCGGCGCCGCGGGACGCGACGATCTCGGCGCGCAGCCGGTCGAGTTCGCGGCCCAGCTGTTCGACGCGGTCGACGTCCGACGCGCCGGAGGACGCGCCGGAAAGGGGCAGGGTGGCGGATGTGGACATGGAGTCTCCTCGGGGAGCTCTGCTGACTCACAGGTCGAGGACGAGCGGACCTGCCGCACCGTTGACGCAGGTCTGAATCAACTCGCCAGGATTTCCGTGCAGTTCACCGGTACGCAGGTCGCGGATCCGGCCGTCGAGGAGCGGTACGAGGCAGCCGAAGCAGAGTCCGCGCCGGCAGCCGTGCGGCATGGGCACGCCCGCCGCCTCGCCGACCGCGAGGAGGGGCTCCGCGCCGGTCGCCTCCGTCGAGACTCCGCTGCGCTCGAACCGCACCCGGCCGCCGGCCGTATCCTCGCCCACCGCTCTCGCGGGGGTCAGGTGGAAGCGCTCCACCCGCAGGCGTTCCCGGGCTCCCGCCGCGGCCCACTGCCGCTCCGCCGCGTCGAGAAGCCCGGCCGGGCCGCACACCCAGGTGTCCCGGTCGCGCCAGTCCGGGCAGTGCGCGGCGATCCGGTCCGCGGTGAGCCGGCCGGCCGTGCGCGTGTGGGTCAGGTGGACCGCCAGCCGGGGCAACCGGCTCTCCAGGAAACGGAGTTCGGTCCGGAAGAGGCAGTCGGCGGGGGTGGGCGCGCTGTGCAGGAGAAGGATGTCGGGGGCCGTGCCGGGCCGGCGGGCGAGGGCGCGCAGCATGGCCATGACCGGCGTGATGCCACTGCCGGCCGTGACGAACAGCAGCCGCTCGGGCAGCGGTTCGGGGAGGACGAACTCGCCCTGGGCGGGCCCGAGTCGCAGCACGGTGCCGGGCCGCGCCCGGTGCACCAGGTGCGGGGAGACCCGGCCGTCGGGGTGGGCCTTCACGGTGACGGTGACCTCGGTGGACCCGCCGTCGGGGGGTGAGGTGAGCGAGTAGGTGCGCCAGTGCCGCACGCCGTCGATCTCGACCCCGAGCGGCAGGTACTGCCCGGCACGGTGCCCGCGCCAGCCCCGGCCCGGCCGGATCGCCAGCGTGACCGCGGCGGGCCCCTCCGGCCGCACGGCCGTGATCCGGCCCGCGGGGTGCCGGGCCGACCACAGCGGGTCGAGCAGGCCGAGATAGTCGTCCGGGGAGAGCGGGCTGGTCAGCCAGGAGGCGGTCGCCAGCGCCGCCCGGCCGCCGGGCCAGCGCCACCCGCGAGGGTGGGCCGCCGCCCACTCCCGCGACGACCACGGATGTACGGACATGTGCACGCCCCCAACCGGAGTCGTCGCCGGACCGCTCATGCGAAGCACACCGAGCGAATCACACCGGGCGGTGGACCACACCGGCGCACCGGACGCTTTGCGCCATCCGGCGCGGGGAACCTGTCAGGCGCGACGCGCCGACGCCCAGCGTGCCGGGCCGCGCGGGTCGACGAGGATGACGCGATGGTGACGGGGCCGGCCCCTCACGGACGACATCCCGGCCGACATCGCGGCCGACATCGCGGCCGCCATCCCGGCCGTCGTCGCGCGCCCGCCGGCGCTGCTGCCGGCCGCCGGCGTCGAAGGACGGTCCCCGGCGGAAATCCGAAGAACATCGCCAGGGACCGTCCCGGTGAGTAGACGTACTCCCCCTACGGCGTCTGCTCACCTGCCTCGACCCCCTGCGACTCCAGGGCGCGGGAGTGCCCGGGTGATGACCGTCCGGGGGCGAGGAGCCGAAACCGCGCGTGTCGGCGTCGCGGGTTCGGCTGTCTTGAGAGCCGCACCCGGGGTCGTGGGGCACGTAAGCCGGTTACCTACCCCGCCTGACCCAGCACACACATCAACTCCCCTACGACATGTAACCGTTGATGCGTGTCCGACGCAGTCCGCGGATCGCTCGCCCTGTCCGCCGACCGCGAGGACGATGGGGACGAGACGTACGCGTCCGTGAGCTGAGAGAGTTGATCGGCATGACCCGCGAGCAGCACCTGGCCGAGATCTGCGTGGAGATGGCGGGACCCGTGACCGAGGACGCCGATGTCGCCGGGCTTCTGCACCGGCTCACCGAGCACTGTGTGGAACTGCTCGACGTGACGGCCGCCGGGACCCTGCTCATGGACGAGACCGGGACGCCGCGGACCGTCGCCGCGTCGGACGAGCACGCCCGTCTGCTGGGGCTCTTCGCGCTCCACCAGAAGCAGGGACCGTGCGCCGAGTGCTGCCGCACCGGCGCCGGCCGCAGCAACGTGGACCTGGCGTACGTGGAGGGGACCGTCGCCTGGCCGCGGTTCGCCGCGCGGGCCCGCGCGACGGGATACGTGCGCACGCACGCCGTGCCGCTGCGCCTGCGCGACCGCACCATCGGCGCCCTCACCCTCTTCCAGACCACGGCGCACCGGCTCGGTGACGACGACTCGGCCGTCGCCCGCGGCCTCGCCGACCTCGTGACCATCTCGATCCTCCGGCAACGCGCGCTGAAGCGGTCGCGGGCCCTGACCGGCCAGCTGGCCGGGGCCCTGACCAGCCGGATCGTGATCGAGCAGGTCAAGGGCGTGCTGTCGGAGCGCTGGAACACGACGAGCGAGGAGGCCTTCGCCGCGCTGCGGGCCTATGTGCGCACCCGTCACCTGAGGCTGTCCGACGTGGCCGGGGGCATCGTCACGGGCGCCGTCGACACCTCGGTCATCCCGGCCCCTGTCACCCGGCACGGCGGTCACGGTCCGCCTCTGCCGCCCCCGCCATGATCGCCGCTGCCGCCTCCTCCATCGTGTCCGGAGGAACCACGAGCAGGTCCCATCGGCCGTGGCCGGGGGCGACGAGGACGACGGTGCCCGCGGCGGTGGCCAGGCGCCTGCGCAGACGAACGACCTGGCCAGCGACGAGCATGCGGCCGGGCGTCGGCGCCCAGACCGTGCCGTCGAGCACGACGCTGCTGATGTGACCCCAGGCCGGCGGCAACCCGGCCAGGAGGGACGGGAGTTCGGCGAGCAGGTCGTAGGAGCGCGGCCACCATGCCCCGTCGATCGCGCGGGGCGAGCCGAGGTGGGGTGCCAGGCGCAGGCGCAGCAGGGGTGGGGTGGGACGTGAGGACGGCGATACGAGGGACATGAGGGTGGCTCCTGCCGGCTGCGGTGCGTGGGGTGGGCGGGGCGGGTGCGTACGCGGGTGACGGGGTTCGTCGGGTGCTCGTCGGGCGTTCGTCGGGTCAGAGCTGGCGGGCGGCGACGCGGGCCGGTGTCGGCCAGCGCACGTCGTGGGCCAGGCCGAGGCGTTCGAGGAGACGGATGAACGCGGCCGAGGGGTCGAGCTGGCCGCGGCCGACGCCGTGCCGGGCGCTGGTCGGATCGGCGTGGTGGAGGTTGTGCCAGCTCTCGCCGAAGGAGAGCAGGGCGAGCGGCCACAGGTTGGTGGCCCGGTCGTGGCGCCGGGTGCGGAACGGGCGCTCGCCGATCATGTGGCACAGCGAGTTCACGCTCCAGGTGACGTGGTGCAGCAGCGCGATGCGGACGAGTCCCGCCCACAGCAGCGCGGTCACCCCGTGCCGCCAGCTGCCGCCGACGGCCCAGCCCAGGCCGAACGGCAGGGCGAGGGTGAGGACGCACAGGGCCGGGAACGCGCGGGAGACGGCACGGATGTCGCGGTCGGCCAGCAGGTCGGGTGCGTAACGCCCGTGCGGTGTCGGCGAGTTGGCGAACAGCCAGCCGATGTGCGCGTGCAGCAGGCCGCGCAGGATTCCGCGCAGGTGCGTGCCGTGGCGGTACGGGGAGTGCGGGTCGCCGGGGCGGTCGGTGAAGGCGTGGTGGCGGCGATGGGTGGCGACCCAGCCGACGACGTCGCCCTGGAAGCTCATCGATCCGGCCACCGCGAGCGCGATGCGTACGGGGCGGACGGCGCGGTAACTGCCGTGGGTGAGGCCGCGGTGGAAGCCGACCGTGACGCCGAGGCCCGTGAGCACGTACAGGGCGAACCCGAGAGCGATGTCCGCGGGGTGGATCAGTCGCCCCCACAGCAGCCATCCGGCGATGCCGAGCCCCACGAACGGCAGCACGACGATCACCGCCGTCACCGTCACGTACAGACGCTCCCGGCCGGTGCGGGCGGGTGGCGAACTCCCTTGCGGGAAGGGCGAGTTCCCGTCGTACGACTGCGGCGGCGGGTCGTCGCCCGGTGCGGTGGTGCGCGTGGTGGACGTCAGGGACATGTACGGGCTCCTCGGCCTGGTGGCGGTTCGGCGCGGCCGGGGTCGGGGGCTGCCCCTGAGGGGACGGTGGGAGAGGTGTGCTCCTGGGTGCTCCGCGTGGTCGGGCACCGGCACACAGGTGCCGTCGTCTCCTTCACCGTACTCCTGAACGGCGGAAATCGGCCCGGACGTAGGCTGGGAGCACCGGTCGCTCCTCGTACGCCGATTCCGCTCGGCGTCGTCGCCGGCGCACCACGACAGCGGGCCGCCGCCCCGGTGGCCCGAAGAAGGACGTGCGTCATGAACGCACCGCCCACACACCGCAGTTCAGCCCGCCCCGAGGCCGACATCTATCCGCCCGCCCGGCTCGCCCTTCGTCCGCCGACCTTCCCGCCGGGCCCGGTGTGCGGAGCGTGGTGGCCGCGCACCGACGACCTGGCCGCCGAACTCGCCGCGCTCACCGATGTGTTCGACTCCTCGCGCGGTCTCGTGACCCGCATCGCGTCCCATCAGGGCAGCTGGTCGGACGAGCCGCGCACACTGCCGGTGACCGGACACACGGTGACGGCGTCGTGGTACGCGTCCGGCCTCGACCCGTACACGATCCGGCTCTTCTCCTACGGCGCCGGCCGCTGGGACCTGCTCGTCGTCCCGCCGGACAGTACGACCGACGCGGCCCTGCGGCTGATGAACGCGGCGGCCGACCCGGCGCTCAGCCTCACCGGGACCGCGCTCATGGCGACCGAGGCCCCGGCCGGATGACGCGCCGCGGACCTGCCGGGGCGATCGGCGGTGACGCAACCGCCGCCGGTCCCCCCGGCGGGAGTACGGTGGAATCACCAAGGGCACTTCGCACTCCGGCATCCACGCAGGTCTCGTCCTCGGTGATCCCCATGGCATCGGGGCGACGCCCATCGCCTCGCCCCGGAGACGGGTCCGCATCATGACCGCGACCGCCACGACTGCCCGCACCACTACTCCGCCCATCGCCCGTGTGGCGCTGAAGCCCCGGACGGGCCAGGGCCTGCTCGACGGCGCCTGGTGGCCCCGTTCGCGCGACCTGGCCGCCGAGCTCCCCGCCCTGGCGGACGTACTCGATCCGCTGTGGGGCCGCATCACGCGCGTCGCCGTCAACCCGATGCTCTGGCCCGTCGTCCCGCGCAAGGTGACCGTCCACCACCGCGTGATGAAGATCGGCTGGTTCACCCCCGAACTCGACCCGCACAAACTGTTGTTGCTGTCCTACGGGACCGCCCGCTTCGACCTCCTGGTGATCCCGCCGGAGACGGAGGCCGCGTCGGCCGACCGGCTCATGAGCGCCGCCTGCGCGCAGGACGGTCCCCCGGCGACCGCCACGGACCTCATCGCCGCAGAGGCGGCACGCCGGGACGACGCCCCGGCGGGCGAACGGGCGCAGAACGTGAGCGAGTTGCGGCCTCACCACGACGCGACGTCCACCCACGCCGTCCGCACGACGACAGGACGGTGAGCACCATGGACGCCGCGCTCACCGCGGCCGCCCTCCTCGTGCTGATCACGGTCGCCACCTATGTGATCCACCGCCTCAACACCCAGCACGCCGAGAGGATTGCCGTGCACACCTACAGCCGCTTCCTGCCCGGCCGCCGGGCCACCGGAGAGCCCGGGCCCGGCGCCGCGCCGCTGCCCCCGCTTCCTCAGGTTCCTCCGCTTCCTTCGGCGGCTGCTCCCTCGGACCGGCACGACCACCGTGACGGGGGCCGCGGGCGCCACCCCGCGCGCCGTCGCCGCACCCGTACGACACACAAACGGGCCGACTGAACCGCCCGCCGCACCGGATCACACGGCGAGGTCCGCGTCCTGATCGTCGCGGCGGGGGGCCGCCGGGCGCGGCGGGGCGGTGGAGGTCGCCGCGTGGCGGGAGGCGTCCAGGAGGGCCTGGAGAGTGGCTTCCGTGGTGTGGGGGGCCACGCCCACCGTGGTGGTCTTCGTGCCGTCGGCGTCCTCGAAGTCGAGGTGTGCGCAGACGCCCGACGGGCTGTCGGCCTCCCCCGGCAGTTCCCTGACCCGGTACGCGCGCAGGGCGCGGCGGGCCACGTCGGGAAAGCGCGGGTCGAGTGCGGCGTGCAGGGCCGCGTCCAGGGCGTGGGTGGGCTCGGGCCCGTGGCCGGTTCCGGTCAGCAGGGAGCCGTCGGCGCGCAGCCGCACCGTGGCCCGCGCCGCGCCGTCGCCGCGGCCGTCGAGGGTGACCTCCCATGATTCGAGGACGAAGGGCGGGCGGTAGGGGTGTGCGGCGAGCTCCGCGCGCAGCAGGAGTTCGAAGGAGGCGTCGGCGGACTCGAAGGAGTAGCCGCGGCTCTCCAGTTCCTTGACGCGGGCCACCACCGTGCCGACCGCGGCGCCGGACGCGTCGACGTCGTAGCCCAGTTCGCGGGCCTTGAGCACGACCGAGGAGCGGCCGCCCATCTCGGAGACCAGGACCCGCATGCCGTTGCCGACGCGGGCCGGGTCGATGTGCTGGTACAGGTCGGGGTCGACGCGCAGCGCGGACGCGTGCAGGCCCGCCTTGTGCGTGAAGGCTCCGGCGCCGATGTACGGGGCCGACACGGCGCCGGGCAGGCCGGTGATCTCGGCGACGGCGCGGCCGGCCCGGGCCAGGCCCGCGAGGCCGTCCGGCGGCAGGACCGGCCGGCCCCGTTTGAAGGCGAGGTCGGCGGCGACGGTGAACAGGTTGGCGTTGCCGCAGCGTTCGCCGTAGCCGTGCGCGGTGCCCTGGGCGTGCCGGGCCCCGGCGTCGACCGCGGCCAGCGTGTTGGCGACCGCGCAGCCCGTGTCGTCGTGGCAGTGGATGCCGACGGGGGCGCCCGTCTCGGCGATCGTGTCGGCGACCGCCGCCCGCACCTCGTCGGGCAGCGTCCCGCCGTTGGTGTCGCAGAGCACCACCGTCTCGGCGCCGGCCTCGCGGGCGGTGCGCACCACTTCGAGGGCGTAGTCGCGGTGGGTCCGGTGGGCGTCGAAGTAGTGCTCGGCGTCGAGGAAGACGCGGCGTCCGGCGAGGACCAGGTGTCGCACGGTGGAGCGGATCATGGCGAGGTTCTCGGCGAGCGTGGTGCGCAGCGCCGCCTCGACGTGGCCGGGGTGGCTCTTGGCGACGATGGTCACCACGGGGGTCCCGGCCTCCAGGAGGGCGCGCACCTGCGGGTCGGACGCGGCCGTGCCGCCCGGCCTCCGGGTGGCCCCGAAGGCCGCCAACTCGGCATTCTGGAGGTCGAGTTCGGTCGCGGCCCGCCGGAAGAACTCGGTGTCCTTCGGAACCGCGCCCGGCCAGCCCCCTTCGATGAAGCCCACGCCGAGGGCGTCGAGAACGCGCGCGACGGCGAGCTTGTCCTCGACGGTGAGGGCGAGCCCCTCCATCTGGGTCCCGTCGCGCAACGTCGTGTCGTACAACTGGAAGCCACTGGCCGTCATCGCCGTCGCCCCTCCCGGTTCTTGTCTGCGTGGGTTCTCAGGTTCTGGTGGTGGCGGGCTCCGGCGTCGCCGCCAGCAGCTCCAGGTCGGCCACCAGGTCCGCCGGGGACGGGGCCGCCAGGTTCTGTCGTGCGAGCTCGCGCGCGGCGTCCCGGTACGTCGCCGAGTCGAGCAACTCGGCCGCCGATCGGGCCACTTGGGCGTACAGGTCCGGGGCGTGCGCCGGGACCGTGAGGCCCGCGCCGGCGTCCACGACCCGGCGGGCGTTGAGGGCGAGGTCGGGCGAGAAGGGCACGACCAGTTGCGGGATCCCGGCCCGCATCGCCGTCATGGTGCAGCCCGCGCCGCCGTAGTGCACGACCGCGTCGCAGTCCGGTACGGCCAGGTGCAGCGGGCAGTCGTCGAGGACGGTCACCCCAGCCGGCAGGTCGCCGGGCAGGTCCTCCGGCGGGGCCAGGAGCAGCAGGTCGCGGTCCGGGGCGCGCAGCGCCTCGACGAGGCCGGGCAGGACGCGGGCGCCGGGACCATAGGCACGGCTCAGCGAGTTGCCCCAGGCCAGGCAGATCCGGGGCCGCCCGGGAGTGGGGGCGAGCGGCGCGGTGGGCGCGGAGCGGGCTCCGTTGTACGGGACGTGGCGCACCCGGTAGCGGGTGACGCCGGCACCGAGCGGTGGCCGCATCGCGGGCGGGCACGGGTCGATGACGTGCGTGATCAGGTCCGGGCCCAGCTCGCCCACGCCGTGGCGCGGGAACGAACCGCTCGGGTCGCCGGGCAGCACCCGCAGCTCCGGCTCGGGCTCCGCCGTGCCGTGCGGGCCCCACAGGTGCAGCACGGACGGCACCCGGAGCACGCGCGCCGCGAGCAGGCCCTCCGGGCTGAGGCGGTCGTGGACCACCAGATCGGGCCGGTAGCCGCGCGCGTACTCCACCACGGCGTCACAATTGGCGGCCGCGCCACGGAGGTTGCGGTCCTTGTACGCCGCCCGGAACGCGGCGAAGTCGAAGTCGGCCAGGTCGGCGAGGGGTTCGCCGGTCACCGGGTGCGGGGGCAGCGCGGCGTGCGGCCAGGTGCCCGCCTGGGCCGCCCAGTAGTTCCACAGCCGGTTCTGCAGCAGCATGTCCATCGGCGGGTCCACCAGCGGCACCGGCAGCAGGCCCGCCTGCCGCACCGGGTCGCGCTGCGAGGGTGCGCAGACCACCCGGACCTCGTGCCCCGCCGCCTGCAGGGCCCAGCCGAGCGGCACCATCGGGAAGTAGTGGCTCGGCCAGTCCGACACCGTGAACAGGACGCGCATCAGCCCGCTGCCCGCAGCTCGCCGAGGACCGCCCACAGGGCGCCCGGGGTGGCGAACGTCTCGCCGGTGAGGCGGTCGTCGGGGAAGGTCACCTCGTAGATGTCCTCCAGCTGCATCAGGGTGTCGATGGTGGACATGGAGTCCATGCCGGCGGCGGACAGGCAGGTGTCGGGGGCGAGCACGTCACCCGGGCTGAGCAGCCGCAGCGCGCCGCGCAGCACCTGCTCGAACCGCGGGTCCCACGGGGCGCTGCTCGCCACGGGGGCGGGGGTGGTGGCGGACATACCGTTCTCCTTCGCGTCGTACGTACGGTGATGGCGTCGGCGGCCTTGTGGCGCGCGGGTCCCGGCCCGCTCAGGCCGCGACCGTCAACTCGCCCGCCCGCGCCGGGCTTTCGAGGAGCGCGGCCAGGGCCTTCTTGTCGGTCTTGCCGTTGGCCGTGAGCGGCAGGCTGTCCACGGTCAGGCAGCGCGGCGGCACCTTCGCCGCCTCCAGGCGCTCGCCGAGGCGGGCGGTGATCTCCTTCGGCTCCAGGGCGCCGACGGCGAACAGGGTCAGCTCCCGGCCGTCGTCCGGGGGCAGCACCGCGGCGCCGCGCACCCCGGGGATGTCGAGGGCGGCGGCCTCGATCTCCAGGGCGCTCATCCGGACCCCGCGCCGCTTGAACATGTCGTCGCGGCGGCCGTGGAAGTACAGGTGGCCGTCCTCGTCGAGGTGGCCGTAGTCGCCGGTGTGCAGCACCTTCCGCCCGGTGACCGGGTCGGTGCGGAAGCGTTCGGCGGTCAGTTCGGGCGCCCGCCAGTAGCCGGCCATGACGTGCTCGCCGCGCACCACGATCTCGCCCGCGGTACCCGGCGGCAGGGGGGTGCCGTGCTCGTCGAGGATGAGGACCTCGGTGCCGGGCAGCGGGCGGCCGACGGAGAAGGGGCGTTCCAGGTCGCCGTCCGGTTCGAGGATGGTGACCCGCTTGCACTCGGTGATGCCGAACATCGGGACGACCTTGACCGCGGGGAACGCCGTGCGCAGGGTCGCGATCAGCGGCGGGGTGAGGGCGGCGCCGGTGTTCGTGACCAGGCGCAGCGCGGTCGGTCCGCGCCGGTCGCGGGCGGCGAGGCGGACCAGCATCTCGGCGAGCGAGGGGACCAGCGGGACGACGGTGACGCCGTGCTCGTGGAGCGTGGCCATCAGCCCGGTGTGCGCGTCGGCGTCGGTCAGGACGAGCTCGGCTCCGGCGAGGGCGGCCAGGAAGATCTGGTAGAGCCCGTAGTCGAAGGAGAGCGGGATGGCGGTGAGCACCACGTCGTCGGCCCGGTAGCCGAGCCGGGAGGCGATGGCGCGGGCGGCGAAGACGGTGGTGCCGTGCGGGCTCATCACGGCCTTGGGGCGCGAGGTGGAGCCGGAGGTGTAGATGAGCAGCGCCAGGTCGTCGGAGCCGACGGCCACGGGCTCCTCGGGAGCGAACTCGGGGGCGAGGGGGCCCTCTTCGTCCAGGGCGAGGTCGGTGACGGGCCGCACCGGGCAGTCGGTGTACCGGGCGAGGACGTCCTCCTCGCCCGGCGCGGTCAGCGCGAGGCGCGGCTCGCAGTCGGCGAGGACGGAGCTGAGGTGGAAGTCCTTCATCGCCGGGTTGACGGGGACGAGGACCGCGCCGGCCCGCAGCGTGCCGAAGAGCAGGGCCACGAACTCCCGTACGTTGCCGAGCCGTACGGCCACCCGGTCGCCGGGCCCCACTCCCTGGGCCCGCAGCCAGGACGCGGCGCGGTGCGCGGCGCGGTCGAGGGCGGTGTAGTCCCAGGCGCCGTGCCGGTCGCGGACGGCGGGGGAATCGGGGTGGGCCAGGGCGGCCTCGTCCAGCAGGTCCTGCACTCGGTGGGGCTTGGCCACGGGTCTCGTCCTCTCGGTCAGTTCGGGGTGGATCAGTAGGGCAGCGCGGTGATCTCCACGACGGCGGCCGTCAGGCTGTAGCCCGCGCCGCCGCCGAACAGCAGCACCTTGTCGCCGGTCTCCAGCGCGTGCGTGCGCAGCAGCCAGTCGAGGCCCGCCGCCCAGTCGCCGGCGCCGATGTGCCCGGTGGTGCGCCCGTACTCCCAGGTGGTGAGGTGCTCGTCCACGCCGAGCAGGTGGTGCCAGTGCCAGCCGTTCTCGAACAGGCCGGTGGAGCCGGTGACGATGCGGGCGAGGTCGCCGGCCGCGACGCCCGCGTCGGCGAGCGCCTGGTGGCGGGCGCGGGCGATGAGGCGTCCGGTGCGCAGGTCGGCCTGCTTGCCGTCGGCCGTCGTGTCGTACGCGGCCGAGCGCGCCGTCAGGTCGATCGCGGCGCCCGGCGCCGGGCGGAAGGGTTCGGCGCCGCGGGTGATGCCTTCGAGGGCGTTGTCGGCGACGGTGACGGTGGACAGGATCCGGGCGAAGCCGCCGCCGGTGGCGAGCACCATGGCGGTGCCGCCGTCGGCGTACACGTTGTACTCGGCGAGGTTCCAGCGGTCGACGCCGGGTGCGGCGAACCGGTCGCCGGTGGTGATCAGCGCCGCCGTGCCGGGGCGGATCCCGGTGGCGAGCTGGGCGCCGGCCAGTTCGATGGCGCCGAGCGCGCCGTTGCAGCGCTGCTGGACGTCGTAGGCGGGGACCTGTCGGCCGAGGGCGCCCTGGGCGACGTAGGACGCGGTCGGGTAGATGTCGAGGCCCTGGAACCAGATGCTGGCGTGCAGGGCGAGGGCGAAGTCCCGCTCCCCCAGGCCGGATTGGGCGACGGCCACGCGGGCGGCGCGGGCGGCTGTCTCAGGCGGCGCGGTCTGCGGGCTGTCGTCGGCGTCGTCGAAGGCACAGACGGAGACGTAGCCGCGCGCCTTGCACCGTTCGGCGTCGTAGCGGCCCGCGTCGACGGCTTCCTCGACGGGCACCGGGTCGGGCAGGCAGGTGCCCAGGCCCGCGATGTGCAGGTTCTCCCACTTCATCACGCCGCCTTCGCGCCGGTGCGGGACCGGGTGGTCGCGAACTCGCGGATCGAGTCCGCCATGTACGTCGTCATCTCCTGCGTGAGGTTCGGGTGGACCCCGATCCAGAAGGTGCGTTCGGTGACGATGTCGCTGTTGGTGAGCGGGCCCACGACGCGGTAGTTCACGTCCTGGTAGGCGGGGTGCCGGGTGAGGTTGCCCGCGAAGAGGCGGCGGGTGCCGATACGGCGGGCCTCCAGGTGCGCGGTGAGTTCCCCGCGGGTGTAGGCGGCGTCGGCGTCGACGGTGAGGGCGAACCCGAACCAGCTCGGGTCGCTGCCCTTCGTCGGCTCCGGAAGCAGCAGCCCGGGGGTGCCCTCCAGGCCGTCGCGCAGCGCCTGCCAGTTGCGGCGGCGGGCGGCGATGAACGTCTCCAGCTTCGCGAGCTGGGTGAGGCCGAGGGCGGCCTGGAGATCGGTCGGCTTCAGGTTGTAACCGACGTGCGAGAAAATGTACTTGTGGTCGTAGCCGTGCGGCAGCGTGCCCATCTGGTGGTCGAAGCGCTTGAGGCACTTGTTGTCCTCGGCGGGCTCGCACCAGCAGTCGCGGCCCCAGTCGCGCAGCGACTCGACGACCCGGGCGAGCGCCAGGTTGCGGGTGAGGACACAGCCGCCCTCGCCCATCGCCATGTGGTGCGCCGGGTAGAAGCTGACGGTGGCCAGGTCGCCGTAGGTGCCGGTGAGGCGGCCCTGGTAGGTGGAGCCGACGGCGTCGCAGTTGTCCTCGACGAGGAACAGGTCGTGCTCCTCGGCGAGCGCGGCGATCTCGGCGACCTCGAAGGGGTTGCCGAGGGCGTGCGCGATGACGATGGCCCGGGTCTTGGGGCCGATGGCCGCCGCGACGCGGTCCGCGGTGGTGTTGTACGTGGTCAGGTCGATGTCGACGAAGACCGGTACGAGGCCGTTCTGCACGATGGGGTTGACGGTGGTCGGGAAGCCGGCCGCGACGGTGATCACCTCGTCGCCGGGGCGCAGCCGGTGCTCGCCGAGCCGCGGTGAGGTGAGTGCGGTGACGGCCAGCAGGTTCGCGGAGGAACCGGAGTTGGTGAGGTGGGCCTTGCGCAGCTTGAACAGCCGCGCGAAGGCGCTCTCGAACTTGCGGGTGCGCACCCCCGCGGTGATGCGCAGTTCGAGGGCCGCCTCCACCAGGGCGACCCGGTCCTCCTCGTCGAGGACCGCGCCGGCCGGGAGCAGCGGGGTGACCCCGGGCTCGAACGGCTGGTCGGTGTCGGCCTCGTGGTGGTACTTGCGGACGCTTTCGAGCAGGAGCGCCTTACCGCTGCTCGTCATCATCTCCCCCTCGTTTCACGGAAGTTCGGGCCGGGTGCGAAGTGGTTCTCGGTGCGGTCGTGCTCGGTGCGGTCGTGCTCGGTGCGGGTACGGTCGGTCAGCGGGCTAGAGAACACCTGGACTCCTCCCACAGCGCGTACAGCGCGCCCTCCAGGAGCCGTCCGGGATACCAGTCGAGGGCCTCGGTGGCGGCGGTGATGTCGACCCGCTGCCACTCCGGGCCGGCGCCGCGCGCGGACGGGCCGCCCGGCGCGGTCTCGGCGAGGCGGACCTGCAGCCCGCTCACCGCGATCAGCTGCTGCACCAACTCCCGTACGGGGACGGCTGATCCGCGGCCGATGTTGAGCACAGGCGGCGGGAGCCGCGGGGCGGCGGCCGCGGCGACGACGGCGTCGGCGATGTCGCGTACGTCGATGAAGTCGCGGCGGGCCGTCAGAGGGGCGAGCCGCAGGACGACGGGCCGGTTGCCGTCCGCGCCGCGCGCGAGCTGTTCGGCGACCGTGCCGAGCAGGCTGCTGCGCGGGGCCCCGGGGCCGACCCCGTTGGACAGGCGGAGGACGACGCCGTCGAGGCGGCGGGCCGTGCGGGCGGCGAGGACGGCGTTCGTGCCGTCCAACTTGCTCTGCCCGTACGGGGATCGCGGGCGGGCCGGGGTGTGTTCGTCGAGGGGGCGGCCCGGTGGGACCGGGCCGTACTCGTGGACCGAGCCGAGGTGGACCAGGCGGGGCCGGTCCGGGGCGGCGGCCACGGCGTCCACCACGGTGGCCGCGGCGGTGGCGTTGGCCTGCCGCATCTCGGCGGCGCCGGTGTTCCACACGGCACCGGCCGCGTTGACGACCACGCGCGGGCGCAGTCGGTCCAACAGGCGTGCCAGGTCGGCTGGTTGGCGTACGAGATCGGCGCGGGCGTGGTGGATGCCGACCGGCAGCCGGGCCTCGCCGCGGCTCACCGCCGTCACCTCGTGGCCGGCCTCGTCGAGGGCCGTACAGATAGGACGGCCGACGAAGCCGGAGCCGCCGAGCACGAGGGCCGCGGGGCGGTCAGCCACGGCCGTTCACCGCCAGCCGCTCCAGTTCCGGCACCAGGCCCGACGGGGCCGGGCGGGCCGCGTTGGCGTGGGACAGGCGGGTTGCCGCCGCGCGGTGGGCGGGGTCCTCCAGGAGGCGGGCCAGGGCGTCGCGGACGGTTTCGGCGCTCGCCCGGTGACCGGGCAGGGTCAGGCCCGCGCCGGTCGCGGCGATGCGGGCGCCGTCCGTCTCCTGCTCCGCGCCGAAGGCCACCGACAGCTGCGGGACCCCGGCGGCCAGCGCCGTCATGAGGGTGCCCGCGCCGCCGTGGTGGACGAGCGCGGCGCAGTGCGGCAGGACCAGGCGCAGCGGGTACTGCTCCAGCAGCGTCACGGAGTCGGGTAGGTCGCCGAGCGCGGCCCGGTCGTCGCGGTGGGCGAGCAGCACCACCTCGGCGTCCAGGTCCTGCGCCGCCTTGACGATCTCGGGGACGGCGTAGGAGGCCTCGCCGTAGATCTGTGTGACGGAGTTGCTCCAGATCACGCAGACCCGGGGGCGGCCCCCGGAGTCCGACGGTGTCCAACTCCCGTGTCCACCGGGGCCGTTGTAGGGGACGTAGCGGACCGGGATGCGGTGCGCCCGGGTCGGCGGGGCCAGTTCGGGCGGGCAGGGGTCGATGACGTGCTCGATGAGGTCCGGGGTCATCGGCGGCAGGCCGAAGCGCGCGAACTCGCCGGTGCGGTCGACCGGCACCGGGTGCAGGGCCGGGCTGTCCTCGTGGGTGCCGACCGAGCCCCACAGGTGGGCGACGTGCGGGACGCCGACGGCTCGGGCCGCGAGGACGCCGTCCATGCTGAGCCGGTCGTGCACCACGAGGTCGGGCCGCCAGCGCCGGGCGAAGTCCACCGCCGCGTCGGCGCCGAGCGCGGTCTGGCGTCCCACCTCGGCGCCGAAGTCCTTTGCAAGCGGCCCGAAGTCGAAGTCCTCCGGCGACACGAGCGGCTCGCGGGTGAGCGGGTGGAGGAGCGGGACGCCGGGGTAGGGCCAGTGGCCGGCGCGGGCCGCGCGCAGATTGACGAAGCGGGACAGCTGGCTCATGTCCAGATCGCCGAGGACCGGCACGGGGGTGAGCCCCGCGGCCGACAGCGGCCCGGCCTGGCGCGGCGGACAGAGCACCCGCACCTCGTGGCCCGCCGACTGCAGGGCCCAGCCCAGCGGCACCATCGGGAAGTAGTGGCTGGTCCAGTCCGACACCGTGAACAACACGCGCATCTCGCGCCGCTCCTCCCCGGCGGGTCTCTCCCGCCCGCGGCCCAGCGTCGGGGTCCGGCTTCGAGCACCACTGGAGCGGCCCTCAACGCGGCTCGCCCACGCTGCGGGGACGACAGCAGGATCCCCGACGCCCGAGGAGGCAGCCGGACATGACCCGGGACAGCGAGGACGCCGCCGCGGACGCGGCGATCCACACCGAGGCGCTGCGCAAGACGTACGTCACCCCGCGCGGCGAGGTACCGGCCGTGCACGGTCTCGATCTGACCGTGCGCCGGGGCGAGTTCTTCGGCCTGCTCGGCCCCAACGGCGCGGGCAAGTCCACCACGATGGGCATGCTCACCACGCGCGTCCTGCCCACCGGCGGCACCGCCCGCGTCGCCGGGTTCGACGTGCGGCGCCGGCAGATCGACGTGAAGCGGCGGATCGGCGTGGTCACCCAGGCCAACACCATGGACCGGGCCGTCACCATCCGGCAGGGCCTGGAGTACCGGGGCCGCTACTTCGGCCTCACCACCCGCCAGGCCCGGCAGCGAGCGGCCGAACTCCTCGACCGGTTCCAGCTCGGCGAGGTCGCCGACGCGATGGACGACCACGTCTCCGGCGGCCAGTCCAAGCGGGCGATGGTCGCCCGCGCCCTGATCCACCGGCCCGAGGTGCTGTTCCTCGACGAGCCGACGGCCGCCATCGACCCGCAGGCCCGCAACGGCCTGTGGGAGCTGCTTCGTGAGCTGAACGCGGGCGGCCAGACGATCCTGCTCACCACCCATTACCTGCAAGAGGCCCAGGAGTTGTGCGGCCGCATCGCGATCGTCGACCGCGGCACCCTGCTCACCTGCGACACCGTCGCCGGCATCACCGAGGCCAGCGGAGCGGACACCGTCCTGACGCTGACCTTCGACGGCCCCGCCGAGCCCACCGTGGAGCGCACCCTCAAGCTCGACGGCGTACGCCGCGCCGAGGCCGAGGGCACCGAGCTGCGGGTGTACGCGGCGAAGGGCGAGGGCCTGCTCGGCGAGCTGATCGTCGTCGGCGCCGACCACGGTCTCGCCGTACGCAACGCGGCGACCCTGCCGCCCAGCCTGGAAACCGCCTTCCTCAACCTCACCGGACGGGAGTACCGCGAACAATGAGCGCCCTCACCACCCTGCCCCACACCGAACAGGCGAAGCAGCGCAGCAACTTCGCCATCGGACTCGGCACGCTGCGCGCCCTGCTCGCCCGCGACGTGGCGGTGACGCGACGCAGCCTGGGCTCACTGATCCTGCGCGCCGTGATGCAGCCGCTCGCCTTCACCTTCGGCTTCGCCTACGTCATCCCGGCGATCGGGGGCGGCGGGCTCGGCGGCGGCGCGGGACAGCCGGGGTTCTCCACGGTCCTGGTGCCCGGCCTGGTCGCCATCACGATCGCCGTGCAGGGCATCACCTCGGTCCTGATGCCGATGCTGATGGAGATGACGTACACCAAGCAGATCGAGGACCGGGCGCTCGCGCCGGTGCCGCTGTGGGTGATCGGCCTGCAGAAGGTGATCTCGTCCTCGGTGCAGACGCTGCTCGCGGCGGCCGTGGTGTTCCCGGTGGTGCTGCTCGTGCACCGCTCCGGCGCCAAGCCCGAGGTGCACGTCCACAACTGGCCGCTGTTCCTCGTGGTGTTGGTGTTCTCCTGCCTGCTGGCGGCCTCGTTCGGCCTGCTGCTCGGCACGCTCTTCGAGATCACCAAGGTGCAGAACCTGATCGCCGTGGTGATCACCCCGATGACCGTGCTCGGCTGTGTCTACTTCCCGTGGGCGTCTCTGGACGCGCTGCCCTGGCTCCAGTACGCGATCCTGCTCAACCCGGTGATGTACATCTCCGAGGCGCTGCGCGCCTGCCTGACCCCCGGCGTTCCGCACCTGCCGGTGTGGGCGTGCCTGCTGGCCCTGATCGGCGGCACGGCGCTGGCCGGCGGGTTCGGGCTGCGCCAGTTCGGGCGGCGCGTGACCGGCTGACCCCGCCCCGCACAGCGAAGTGCCGCCCTCCCCGTGATCGGGGAGGGCGGCACTTTCGTGTGTGCGACGGTCAGCAGGACGTCAGGTCGTCCCGGGTCACCTTGCGCTCGCGGATCTTCAGGGCGCCGTCCTCGCGGACCAGGACGTCCTCGCAGACGCAGCTCATGCGCAGCTGCGAGGTGCCGCCGCGCGGGGTGGCGAAGATCAGGGCGTAGCAGCGGACGTCGTAGGTGTCGGCGTCGCGCGGGGTGACCGCGACCATGCCGTGCCAGTGGCGGCGCTGCACGCCCTCGGCGACGAGCTCGGCGTGGGTGCGGCGCACTCCCTCGGCGAGCGCGGCGTGGCCCTGGACGGGCACGTCGAGCACCTCCGGGTGGAAGTAGCCGTCCGCGGTGAAGGTCTGCGCCCACTCCTCGGCGCGGCCGCCGTCCAGGAGGTGGAAGTGGCGGGCGTAGAAGTCCTGGACGTCGGCGTAGGCGAGGGCGAAGTCGGTGTTCTCCAGCAGGGCTTGCGCGGTCATTACTGCTCCCAGGTGGTCGGTGGCGAGGTGTGCTGACGAGAGGTGCGGCGGGGTCTAGTCCTCGAAGATCGCGGCGGCCCGGGTCCAGCCCGCTCCCGCGCCGGCGATCTTCACGGGCAGGCAGGAGAGCGTGAAGCCGTACGGTTCGGGCAGGTCGCCGAGCCGCTCCAGGCGCTCGATCTGGCAGAACTCCCGGTCCCTGCCGATGAAGTGGGCGGGCCACAGCACGCCCTGGTCCTTGGTGGCGGCGTAGCCGCGCAGGATGTGGCCGAAGGGCGCGTCGAGGCTGAAGGCGTCGGTGCCGATCACCTTGATGCCGAGGTCGAGCAGGAAGTGGGTGGCGGAGGCGTCGAGGCCGATGAAGTCGGTGAAGAAGGCCTGGCTGCCCTTGAAGCGGTCGGCGCCGGTGTGCAGCAGGGCGATGTCCATGGGCTGCGGCTGGTAGCCGATGCGGGCCAGTTCCTTGGCGATGTCGTCGGCGGTGAGCGTGGCCGGGCCCTCGACGCCGGTGAAGTCGAGGACGAAGGCGGGGCGGTGGAACCAGTCGAGGGGCAGCTCGTCGATGTTGCGCGGCCGTCCGTCGCCGTAGCCGGCCCGGCTGCCGTAGTGCGAGGGCGCGTCGATGTGCGTACCGGTGTGGGTGTTGAGGCTCATGTTGTCGATGGAGAGCAGCTCGCCGTCCGGCAGTTCGGCCGTGTCGAAGTCGAGCCCGAAGTGCTCGCGCATCTCCTTGGCCATGTGGGCGGCGCCCTCGGCCGGGGTCACGATCTCGTGGCTGACCGGCTCGGGCTCCCACTGGGAGGCGTCGATGGACGAGGAAAGGTCGATCAGGCGCATGGTCATGAACTCCTGTCAGGGACGGACGCCGGTGAGGGCACGCGAGGTGAAGAGGTCCGTGCGGACGCGGATCGCCGGGTTGCCGACGGCGATCCGGCGGGTGATCTTGTTGCCGATCGGGGTGCGGCTGATGAGCCGGGCGGCGCGCGGGCGGATCGCCGAGGCCACCTTGCCGCTGCTGAACATGCCTTTGGACTGCATGAGTTGGAGCTTCATCACGCCGTCGATATCGGCCGAGCGCTCCCGCTCGTACGCGCCGAGGGACCCGGCGCCGCAGTCCTCGTCGCGCAGCGCGCGGACCAGGACCGGGTGCAGCACGGCGGCGTCCTGGATGGCGAGGTTGATGCCCTGCGCGCCGAGCGGGCTGTGCGTGTGCGCGCTGTCGCCGATCAGGACGAGGCCGTCGCGGACCCAGGACGTGGCGCGGGCGGCGAACACGTCGAGGAGGGTGAGGTCGCCGAGCGTGTGGATGTGCTCGGCGATGGCGTCCGCGTACTCGGGCAGGGCGCGCGCCGCCTCGGCCTTGACGTGGTCGATGCCGAGCGCGGCGATCTCCTTGTACCCCTTGTGCGGCAGCGTCCAGCCGATCTGGACGCGGCCCGGGTACGAGTCGTAGGCGAGGGCCGGGGTGGCGGCCGAGCGGTGGATGCGGACGACGCCCGTGGGGCCCTCGGGGGCGGGCAGCTTGAACCAGAGGACGTCGAGGTCGAACACGTCGTGGCGGTCGTTCTCGATGCCGGCCAGCGCGCGGGTCTTGGAGTAGCGGCCGTCGGCGCCGACGACGACGCGGGAGCGCACGGTGTGTTCGCCGACGACGGCGCCGCGCACCGCGCCGTCCTCCTCCAACAGCCGGGAGATCCGGGCCCCTTCGAGGTACGTGAAGCCGTCGTGGGCGCGGCAGGCGTCGAGCAGTTCCTCCAGCAGGTGCTGCTGCGGCACGCTCAGCAGGTGGTCGTGGGGCGGCGGGAGTTTGCCGTAGTCGATGTCCATCAGGACGCGGCGGCTGTCGCTGAGCCGGAAGTGGCGCAGCTCGTAGGCGCCGCGCTCGCGGACGCCGGGCAGCACGCCGAGCTGGTCGAGCAGGGCGAGGCCGCCGGGCTGGAGGATCTCGCCGCGGTACTCGCGCTCGAAGGACCTGGCCTTCTCGGCGACCGTCACGGTGGCGCCGGAGCGCAGGAGGAGCAGCGCCAGGGTGAGGCCCGCGGGGCCGCCGCCGACCACGCACACATCGGTCTTGATCTCGGCCGTCTTGTTCACAGTCGCTCCTGTCACGGACGGGTACGGGGAAGGGCCCGGCCCCGGCTCGATGCCGGGACCGGGCCCCCGGGGGGATGGGCAGTGGTTCGGGGTCAGGCGGCGAGCCCCGTGCCGCCGTCCACGGTGAGGACCTGGCCGTGGATCCAGGCGGCCTCGTCGGTGCAGAGCAGGGCCACCGCGTCGGCCACGTCCTCGGGGCGGGTGAGGCGCCCCGCGGGGATGCGGGCGACGAGGTGCTCGACGACCTTCGGGTCGACGGGCGGGCCGCCGGCCTTGGCGAGCTTGGAGGCGGCGACCGCGTTCACGGCGATGCCGCGTCCGGCGAGCTCGGCGGCCAGGTAGCGCACCGCGCTCTCCAGGGCCGCCTTGGCGATACCGAGGCTGACGTAGCGCGGGACGACGGACTGCGCCCCGGTGCTGGAGACGGCCACGATCCGGCCGGGGCCGCCCGCCATCGCCTCGGCGATCAGCGGGGCGCCGCCGAGCAGCGGGTCGAGGGCGGCGGACAGGTCGGCGCGCACGCCGGTGAGGTCGGCGGCGAGGGCCTGCATGGGGTGGAAGGTCGCCGCGTTGTGCACGAACACGTCGAGCCTGCCGTGCCGTTCGATGACCGTGCGCAGCAGCTCGGGCAGCGAGTCGGGGTCGGTGATGTCGCCGCGGACGGCGTGCGCGGTGCCCTTGAGGCCGCGCAGCGACTCCAGGGCGGTGTCCGCGGCGGCGCCGTCGTGGGCGTAGGTGAGCACGACGTCGCAGCCCGCCGCGACGAGCCTGCGGGCGGTGGCGAGGCCGAGGCCCCGGGTGCCGCCGGTCACGATGACCGAACGGCCCTCCAGGCCCAGCGTCGAGACAGCCTCGTACGTCGGCTTCGGGATCATGACCGGGGCGCCCATGTCAGCTCGCCAGGGCGGGCTCGACGAGCTCGGGCACGTCGACCAGGGCCTCGTTGATGAGGTCCAGGAGCAGGCGGGGCGTCTCGGCCTCGCTCACCGCGTCGTCGACGAGGGTGACGCCGTAGGTGCGCTCGATGCGGCCCGCGGTCTCCAGGAGCGCCAGCGAGTCGTACCCGAGGTCGATGAAGGGCACGTCGAGGACGTCGCCGGACAGGTCGACGCTCTCGTCCTCGCCCGCGCCCTCGCGCAGGATCTGCTTCAGCTCGTCCAGTGTCAGCTCGGCCATCTCTAACTCCCTTGTGTGTGTTACGCGTTGACTACTGGTGGACTACTGGGCGCGGCGCACCACGAGCGCCGAGTTGAAACCGCCGTGACCGCGGGCCAGGACCAGCGCGGTGTCCGCCGTGGTGGTGCGGGCCTCGCCGGTGACCAGGTCCAGCTGGTCGCCGAAGGCGGGCTTGGTGACGTGGGCGGTGGGCGGCAGCACGCCCTCGCGCAGGGCGAGCAGCGCGGTGGCGACGTCGAGCGGGGCGCCGCCCGAGCAGAGCCGCCCGAGGAGCGTCTTGGGCGCGGTGACCGGGACGCCCCTGGCGCCGAAGACGGCGGTGAGGGCGGCCGCCTCCGCGCGGTCCAGGTCCGGGGTGCCGGCGGCGTCGGCGAAGACGACACCGATGTCGTCCGGGGTGAGGCCCGCGTCGGTGAGGGCGCCGCGCACGGCCCGCTCCAGGCCGCTGGACGGGGTGGGCGCGCCGCGTTCGGGGCGCGGGTCGAAGGTGGCCGCGTACCCGGCGATCTCGCCGTAGACGTCGGCGCCGCGGGCCGCGGCCTCCTCGGCGTCCTCCAGGACCAGGATCGCGCCGCCCTCGCCCGGCACGTACCCGTCGGCGTCCTCGTCGAAGGGCAGGTAGCTCCGCTCGGGGTCGTCGCGAGTCGTCATGCGGCCGCCGGCCAGGTGCCCGGCCCAGGCGTACGGCGACAGGGAGCTGTCGACGGCGCCGGTGAGCATCAGGCGGGCGCCCTTGCGCAGGCTGCGGCGGCCCTGGGCGATCGCGTCGAGGCCACCCGCGTGGTCGGTGACGACGGCGGCGCACTGGCCGCGCATGTTGTGCCGGATGCCGATCTGGCCGGTGTTGACCGCGTAGAACCAGGCGAACGACTGGTACGCGCCGACGTGCTTGGGCCCCTTGGACCACAGGTTCTGCAGCTCGCGCTGGCCGAAGTCGTAGCCGCCCGCGGTGGCACCGGTGACCACGCCCCGCCGGTCGGACGGCACGGTGTCGAGGTCGACGCCGCTGTCGTCCAGGGCCCATTGGGCGGCCGCGAGCGAGAGGCGGGTCATCACGTCGGTCTGCGGGAGCAGCCGGCTGGGGATGTGGTCCTTCGGCTCGAAGCCCTTGACCTCGCCCGCGAGGGTCGCCGGGTAGCCGCTGGTGTCGTACCGGGCGAGCGGCGCGATGCCGTTGTCGCCGCGCAGCAGCGCCTCCCAGTACGCCTCGGTACCGAGGCCGTTGGGTGCGGCGATGCCGATCCCGGTCACCACTGCCGCCGTCATGCTGTCCGCCTTTCGGGCCGTGCGAGCACCATGGCGCTCTGGAATCCGCCGAAGCCGCTGCCGACGCTCAGGGCGACGTCGGTGGTCTGCTCGCGGGCGGTGATCGGGACGTAGTCGAGGTCGCACTGCGGGTCCGGCTCGTGCAGGTTGGCCGTGGGCGGGATGATCCCGGTGTCCATGGCGAGGGCGCAGGCGGCGATCTCCAGGGAGCCGATGGCGCCGAGCGAGTGCCCGATCATCGACTTGATGGAGCTGACCGGGGTGGCGTAGGCGTGCGCGCCGAGGGCGAGCTTGAAGGCCGCCGTCTCGTGCCGGTCGTTCTGCTTGGTGCTGGAGCCGTGCGCGTTGACGTAGTCGACCGCCTCGGGGGCGAGGCGTGCCTCGTCGAGGGCGGCGGTGATCGCCTGGCCCATCTCCACGCCGTCGGAGCGCAGTCCGGTCATGCTGTACGCGTTGGAGCGCGCGGCGTAGCCGGCGATCTCCGCGTAGATGTGGGCGCCGCGGGCCCTGGCGTGCTCCAGCTCCTCCAGGATCAGCACGGCCGAACCCTCGCCGAGGACCAGGCCGTTGCGGGTCCGGTCGAAGGGGCGGGACGCGGTCTCCGGCTCGTCGTTGCGGGCCGACGTCGCCTTGATCGCGTCGAAGCAGGCGAGGCTGATCGGGGTGATCGGTGCCTCGGTGCCGCCGGAGACGACGACGTCGGCGGCGCCCTCGCGGATCAGGTCCGCGGCGTGGCCGAGCGAGTCGAGGCCGGAGGTGCAGCCGGTGGAGACGAGGCTCACCGGGCCCTGGGCGCCGGTGTCCCAGGCGACCTCCTTGGCGATGGAGCTGGGCACGAAGTAGTCGTAGACGTACGGGGTGGCGTACGTGTGGTCGACGGTCCAGTGCCGGCCGCCGTCGCTGGCGACGACGTACTCCTCCTCCAGGCTGACGCTGCAGCCGACCGCGCTGCCGATCGCCACCCCGGTGCGGGCCGGGTCGAGTTCGCCGAAGGCCAGGCCGCTGTCGGCGACCGCCTCCCGGGACGCCACGAGGGCGAACTGGGTGACGCGGTCGAGCCGCCTGATCTCCTGCGGGGTCAGTCCGTTCGCCGCCGGGTCGAAGTCGACCTGGGCCGCGATCCGGGAGCGGAACGGTGTGGCGTCGAATCCGGTGACGGCGCGGGTCGCGGTGCGCCCCGCCGTCATCAGCTCCCAGAAGTTCTTGGTCCCGAGACCGCCGGGAGCCACAGCCCCGATCCCGGTTATCACTACTCGCCGCGTCATGACGCCTTTCCCCTCTCCTTCATGGCCCGTTCAGGCTCCGGCCAGCGGCTCGACGACCTCTGGAGCCGTCCTGGACGCGGTGCGGGGGGCGGCCGGGGCAAGGGCCGCCGCCAGTGTGTGCTCGGTCAACTCGGCGCCGCGGGCGGCGAGATAGCCGTCCGGGCGGATCAGCAGCCAGCTGCCGGCCCGCGCGCCGAGCGAGGCGCGCAGGACGTCGCCGGGGTCGGCGAGGGCGCCGGGTCCCGCGTCGCCCGCGGCCGACGCGGTGCGGACCGTCAGCCAGGCGCCGTGGCGTTCCTGGGCCCGGCGGGCGGTGTGGAGGGCCTCGTCGGCGGCGGCCCCGGCGTCGTCGGCGGGGAACACCAGCAGGGTCCAGGTCAGGTCGCGCAGTTCGTCGACGAGCTGCCGCCAGCCGGGGGCGGCCGCCGTCTCGGGCAGGACCTGGGTGACCCGCTCCCCCGGCGCGGGACCGGAGGTCCGGCCCGGTTCGTCGGCGCCGGTCAGCGGGGAGTCCGGGTAGCGCACGCCGAGTCCGGCGACCCGGCCGAGCGCGGTGCGCTGCATCTTGACGCGCAGCGGCGGCACCCGCCGGGCCAGGCCGAAGACGAGCGGCAGCGCCACGCCCGCGAGGGCGTTCTTCAGCGCGACCAGCTTCGTCGCCTTGCCGGTGCTGGCGAGCAGCTCCTGTCCGATCGGGACGCGTTCGACGCCGTAGGAGTCGAGGAGCCGGTCACCCGCGTGGCCGTGGATCACCGAGGCCAGCTTCCAGCCCAGGTTGTAGGCCTCCTGGATGCCGGTGTTCATGCCCTGCCCGGAGGCGGGGCTGTGCACGTGCGCGGCGTCGCCTGCGACGAAGCAGCGGCCGGCGCGCATGGCCGGGACCATGCGCTGCTGGGCGGTGAACACGGAGACCCAGTTGGGATCCGCGACGCTCACCTCGTGGCCGAGGCCGGCGGTGAGCTTGCGGGCGAAGCGGTCGGCGACGATGCGGGCGTCGCCGTCGTGGTCGACGTCCACGGTGTCGAGCATGCGCCAGCGGCTGCCGCCGGGCATCGGCGCCATCATGAGCATGGTGCCCTCGGCGCGGATCAAGTAGATGCTGTTGCGCGGCAGTTCGCAGGTGACGTCGGCGTCGGCGAGCAGCCAGGTCTCGTTGGCCTCGCCGATCAGCGGCAGGCCGAGCTGTTTGCGTACGGTGCTGTGGCCGCCGTCGGCGCCGATCAGCCAGGGCACGTCGATGTCCCGCGCGTCGCCGTCCGGGGTGTGCAGGGTGGCGTGCACCCCGTGGTCGTCGTGGGTGAAGGTGCCCAGGCGCACGCCCCACTCGATGGTCACGCCGGCCGCGGCCAGCGCGTCCCGCAGCACCTCCTCGGTGAGCACCTGGTCGATGGTGGTGCTGAACGGGAAGCGGGTGGGGCTCGCCGTGTAGTCGGCGTCCAGGCGGATCACCCGGCGGCCGCCCGCGAACACGGTGAACGCGGTGATCCGCTGCATCCGGCGCAGCATCTCGTCGAGCACGCCGATCTGGTCGTACGTCTCCAGCGTGCGCGGGTGCACGGCGATGGCCCGGCTGGTGACGGCGGGGCCGGCCGCCGCGTCCACCACCCGTACCCGCACGCCGCGGCGCGCCAGTTCCAGGGCCGCGGTCAGCCCGACCGGGCCCGCGCCCGCGACGAGTACGTCAACTGCTTCCTGCACGGCCTACGCCCCTCCCTTTTCGCCCCGTTGTCGGATGGTCAGGCCGCGACGGCCTCGTGGATGACCTCGTACAGGTCGGGGGTGGGCTTCTCGATCACGCCGGCGAGACCGGTGACGCGGCTGCGGAAGCCGTCGCTCTGGATGGCGGCCAGGTGGTTCTCGGCCTTCTCCCAGTAGGCGAGCTCGACGAAGACGTTCGGGTTGCGCAGCGAGCGCAGCATCTGGTGGCTGATGTAGCCGGGCTGCTGACGCATGTACTCGGTGATGTCGGCGGTGACGCGCTCGAAGTCCTCGACGCTGCCGACGACCTTGAGGGTGTTGACGAGAGTGACGGCCATGACGGTGGTCTCCTATGCAGAGGTGGTGGTGGCGGGGGCGAACTGCTCGCGCAGGGCGCGGCGTTGGACCTTTCCGTTGCGCGAGCGCGGTACGGCGTCGACGACGGTGAGGTGCGCGATGCGCTGGTACTCGGCGAGCCGCGCGTCGGTGAAGTCCCGCACGTCCGCGATGACTTGCTCTTCGTCCGCGGGTCCGCGCAGTGCGATCAGGGCGTGCGGGACGTGTCCGCTGAACGGGTCGGGGTGGCCGAAGACGGCGCACTCACGGACGGCCGGGTGGGCCTGGAGGACCTCCTCGACCTCGGCGGGCGCGACGAGTTCGTTGTCCCGCTTGAAGACGTCGGAGCGCCGGTCGGTGACGTAGAGCCGGCCGTCCGGGTCGAGGCGGCCGACGTCGCCGGTGGCGAGCCAGCCCGCGGCGTCCAGATGGGAGCCGTCGGGCTCGCCGAGGTAGCCCTTCATCACCTGGGGCCCGCGGACGAAGATCTCGCCCTTGGCGCCGGCCGGCGCGTCGGCGCCGGTGTCCAGGTCGACGATCCGTACCTCGGTGTCCGCGACGGGGAAGCCGCAGGAGCCGGTGCCGCTGCTGCCGGGGGCGTCGATGGTGACGATCGGCGAGGCCTCGGCCAGGCCGTAGCCCTGCACCGCGGGGATCTTGAAGTGCTCCTCCAGGGCGCGCGCCGCGCGGGGCGGCAGCGCGGAGCCGCCGGAGAAGATGCCCCGCGCGGTGGTCAGCCGCAGGTCCTTCAGGCCCGGGTCGGCGGCCAGGCGGGCGAGCCGCACCGGAAGGCTGAAGTAGTGCGTCGCACCTGCCTCGTTCGCGGCGGTGAGGGCCGCGGCCGTGTCGTCGCCCGGGAAGAGGACCTGGGTGGCGCCCGCCCAGACGGCGGAGTTGAGGTGCATGAGGTGGAACAGCGGCAACTGGTTCAGGGTGACCGAGCCGTCGTCCATGCCCTGCGCGTACGCGGTCTGCGCGGCGTTCACGGTGAGGTTGCGGTGGGTCAATTGGACGGCCCTGGGAGCTCCGCTGGTGCCGGAGGTGAAGTGCAGACAGGCCGTCGCGTCGGGGTCGGTGGTGGTGTCGCCGCTCGCGGCGCCGAGGTCGTCCGGCGCCGCGAGCAGCGAGCTCACAGTGGTGTCGGTACCGGCGAGGGTGAGGCTCTCCGGATCGAACACCACGACACTGCGCAGGTCCGGGAGGTCGTCCCGGATCCACGCCACGCGGTCGTACATCTCCGCGGTGACCACGGCCACCGTGGAGCGGGAGACCGCAAGCACATGGCGCAGCCCTGCCTCGCGCATCATCGGGTTGAGGGACACGATGACGTTGCCGCTGCGGGCGGTCGCGTAGTAGAGGGCGGCGAAATCGGGGTCGAGGACGGTGGCCACGGCGATCGAGGCGCCGTCGGAGCCGGCCAGGCGGCGCAGTCCCGCGGCCACCGCGTCGACGCGGGCGTCGAGCTCGGCGTAGCTCACGGCTCGGTCACCGAGGCGCAGCGCGGTGCGCGCGGGCCACCGCTGCGCGGCTCTGCGGACGAGGCCGTCGACCGTCAGCCCCGGCTCGGGGAGCGCCTGTTCAGGCATCGACGGACTCCTTGAGCTTTCCGTCGGCGATGTCCTCGGCGTACTCCTTGGCGTAGCGCAGGTTGGCCACGCTGTTGGCGCTCAGGGCCCGGCGCAGGTAGGCGCGGGCGTCCTTGACCGTCGCGTCCGGCTTGAGCAGGTGCAGGTTGGCCGGGTTGACGGTGGCGGTGTGCCGGGCCTCGGCGACCGTGCCCTCGGGGGTCTCGGTGAACACCCAGTGGCCGGTGTGGGCGCTGAGCAGCGGCGCCAGCGTGATCTGCTTGTAGATGATCTTCCCGTGCGGGAAGCAGATCCGCACCGAGCGCGTGGTGTGCGGGCGGCCGTCCGGGGTGAGGGTGTCCATGTCGAAGAACTGGATGTTCGGCACGTCCTCGCTCAGGTCGATCCGGGTGACGTGCGGGAACCGGTCGGGCCACTGCTCGGCCCGGTAGAGCAGCTCGTACGCGTCCTCGACGGCGCCCGCGATGAACAGCGGGTCGGCGAACTCGATGGTCAGCTCGGTGAGTTCGGCGTGCCGCTCGGCGGCCTCCTTGAACTCGGCGAGCTGCGCGTCGATGTGCGGCAGGGCGCCCTGCGCGGCGCCGGGCATCGCGAAGTCGTGGCTCACCGTCAGCGTGACGGTGTCGTCGTCGTTGGGGACGACGCGCCACTCGCCCTCGGCGAGCGGGTTGGCGAAGCCGATGCGCAGGGCCTCGCGGTCCAGGGTGCGGAGGTTGGTCCAGGTGCGGACCTGGTTCTCGCCGCGCAGCGCCCAGATGTCCACCTCGTCGGTGCCGGCCTCGCCGGGCCGGTGCTCGATGTGCACGACGGAGGCGAGCAGCTGCGGCCAGCGGGCGACGTCGGCGACGGTGTCGTACACGACGTCCGCGGGGGCCGCGACCGTGATGCTCCGCACCACAGGGGCGTCCAAGGCGGCTTCGGGGGCCTGGGTGTTCGGCACGAGTGCGGTCCTCTCGGTTGCGGTGACGTTGGGGCAACCTTCCGGCCGGCACCTCGAAGCGTCCTGGACCGGTGCTGGACCGCCCGTGTTCGACCCGCTGTCGAGAGGGCGGGCCCAGCGTCCCCGTATGGACACCCGTATGGACACGCACAGGGATGTGGACACGCGCGCGCTGGGCGGCACCCCGGTCGGCGCCCTCGGCCTCGGCACGCTCGCCTTCACCGGCGGGTACGGGGCCGTGGGCGAGGCCGACGCGATCGCCACCGTGCACGCGGCCCTCGACCACGGCGTCAGCGTGCTCGACACCGCCGACTTCTACGGCGGCGGCGCCGTCGAGGAACTGCTCGGCCGGGCCCTCGCCGGGCGTCGTGCCGAGGCGTTCGTCGCCACCCGCGGCGGCGCCGTGTTCTCCGGCCCGGCCCGGCCCACCTCCTTCGACGGCTCCCCCGGCTATCTGCGCAAGGCGTGCGACGCCTCGCTCGCGCGGCTCGGCACGGACCACATCGACCTGTACTACCTGGCGCGCGTGGACCCGGCCGTGCCCGTCGAGGAGAGCGTCGGCGGCCTGGCCGAGCTGGTCGCCGAGGGCAAGATCCGGCACATCGGGCTCAGCGAGGCCGGCCCGGACCAGCTGCGCCGGGCGGCCGCCGTGCACCCGGTCGCCGCGCTCGCCACCGAGTACTCGCTCTGGTCGCGCGACGTGGAGGACACCGTGCTGCCCGCCGCGCGGGAGCTGGGCACCACGCTGGTGGCGTGCAGCCCGCTGGGGCGCGGCTTCCTCACCGGGGCGACGGCCGGGCGGGCGCTGCCCGAGGGCGACTACCGGCGCAACCATCCCCGCTTCAGCGACGCCAACCTGCCCACGAATCAGGCGCTGCTGGAGCGGGCCGGGCGGATCGGCGACGCCCTGGACGTGCCGCTGCGGCAGTTGGCGCTCGCCTGGGTGCTGTCGCGGGGCACGGACGTCCTGCCGATCCCCGGGACCCGTACGACCGCCCATCTGCTCGACAACGTCACGGCCGCGCGGCGCCGGCTGCCCGGGTGGGCGGCCGACGAGCTGGCCGAACTGTTCTCACCGGAGGCGGTGGCGGGATCCCGGATCCCCGCGCCGCGTCCGGCCGTTGCATCCGCAGGCACCGTCAAGGAGGCGTCATGATCGTTCCCTTCAACCTGACCGGTCTCTACCTCGTGCTCGTCAGCCCGGCGGGAAGCTACGAGATCTGGCCCGCCTTCAGTGACGTACCGCCGGACTGGAAGGTGTCGCTCGGGGCCTCCCCGCGCGCGGCGTGCGTGGAGCACGTCACGCGGCTGTACTCCGGGGAGCCGCTGCCGACGGCCGCGTGAACCGTCCCGCACGGCGAAGAGGGTCGCCCACCGACACGGTGGGCGACCCTCTTGCCTGCGGTTCGTGCGTCAGCCGCGTCTGCGGCGCCGCGTCAGGAGCAGCGCGCCGATGCCGGCACCGACCAGCGTGGCGGGTCCGTGGATGTCCTTCGTCGCCGTGGTGACGACGGCGACCGCCGCGACCGCCGCCACGCCGACGACGGCGGCGACGGTACGGCGGACCGGGCGCGACAGCTTCACGGGGAGCACCGCGCTGCCCTGTTCGGACAGCAGGTACACGACGAGGGCGCCGAGCAGGCCGCAGTCGGCGACGGAGTTTCCCGCGCCGTGCGGTTGCAGCGCGTAGCCGAAGGCCTCGCCGGCCAGGCCCGAGCCCACGTACACGGCGAGCATCCCGAAACCGCCGTAGAAACGTTCGACGTTGACGCCGAGGATCGCGATGGCCGGCACCGTGGCCACCGCCTGCCACGGCGGGTCCTGCACGAGGAGCGGGGTGAAGGCCCGCCACCACTCCCCCGACGTGACCAGGTCGGGGTCGCGTCGCAGCTGGTCGAGGAGGTGCGGGTCGAGGAACTGCCAGACGGTGAACGCGCCGGTGACGAGCAGCACGGCGAGGGTGGCCGGGGGTATGCGGCCGGTCCTCTCGCGGCCGGGAACGGCAACTTCCGCACGGTGGGGGGTGGTTGAGTCGCGCATGAGCATCACTGTCGCACAGCGTCGGGGCGGCGGCCGATCAACGCACTGAGCGGCAGTCCCGGCCTGCTGTGGTGGTCGGCCTCCGTCAGGCCGGCGCGGGCCAGCATGGCGCGGTAGCCGGCGGTGGAGTGCATCTCGCCGCCGTCCGTCCACGACAGCATCAACAGGCCGAGCAGATGGGCGTGTTCCTGCTCGACGGCGGGGGCGTCGCCCGCGGTGAAGCCGACCACGGCGAGCCTGCCGCCGGGCGCGAGCAGCCCGGCGAGCCGCTCGACGAGCCGGGCGGCGCGCTCCGCGTCGAGGTGGAAGAGGAGGTTGGCGACGACGATGACGTCGTAGGGTCCGCCGAGGTCGACGGTCTCCACGTCACCGGGAAGGTAGTCGACCCGGTCGCGGACGCCCTGCCGCTTCGCGTGGCCCTCGGCCACGGCGAGGACCTCGGGCCAGTCCTGGGAGACGATGTGCGCCGCGGGGTGACGGGCGGCGATCTCGTACCCGAACAGGCCGTGCCCGCAGGCCGCGTCGAGCACGCGGGGGGCCTCGCGGTCCGCCAGGTACGGGTCCAGGGCGTCCGCGAGCATCTGGGCGCCGCGGGTGGTGCCGAACGTGGTGTGGGTCGCGAAGTCCACCCAGTAGTCGAAGCCGGGGCCGAGCGCGTCCTTGTCGGGCAGCGGCCCGCCCTCGCGGACCGTGCGGGCGAGCACGCCGAGCGCGGTCCACTCGCCGGTGCTGCACGCCACGTCCGCGATGCCGCCGCAGTACTTCGGGCTGCTGGTCACGAGCAGTTCGGCTCCGCCGGGCGGCAGTCCGTAGCGGCCCTCGCCGACCTCGGCGAGCAGCCCGGCCCCGGCGAGCGCGCCGGTCAGCGCACGGGCGCCGCGCGGGTCCAGGCCGAGCCGGACGGCGAGTTCGGCAGCCGTCAGCGGCCGGTCGGCGACGGCGTCGAACACGCCGAGTGCGACCCCGGCGCGCAGCACGGCGGTGGCCTTGAACCCGGCCATCATGTGGAACAGCCGTTGTGGGGTCAGGGAGTTGAGCTCTGCTGGGGCGGACTCGGCCATGGGGGCCTCCTCGGAGCGGGCGGTCGGGGTGCGGTGGGCTGTCGCGGAGCCCGGTCGATCCTTCCCGGTACGGCTGGAGGACCGCTCGAGGCTCCAGAGGGGTTCTAGGCCGCGGGGGCACGCTCGACGGGTCCGGCCGACAGGGTCCGGGCCGGTTCGTTCCGGGGTTCGGATTCGGGAGGATTCCTTGAGAGTGCTGTTCACGGTCTCGGCGTGGCCGGGCCACTACTACCCGCTGGTGCCGCTCGGCTGGGGGCTGCAGGCGGCCGGACACGAGGTGCGGTTCGCCTGCGCGCCGTCGCAGCGGGACACCCTGTCCGGGGCCGGGCTGACGCCTGCGCCGGTGCTCGCGGAGATCGACATGGCGTTCCTCGCCCGGCTGCAGAACGTGCGCAAGGCGGCCGAGGGCGACTGGCCCTACCCCGGCCCGCCGCCGCACCCGGTGACCGGGCAGCCGCTGACCGACCCGGCCGACTTCTCCTTCGAGCGCGAGATCGTGCCGCGCTACGTGAAGCCGCTGAAGCAGAGCTACGCCGCGGCCGTCGAACTGGCCGAGGAGTGGCGGCCGCAGCTGGTGGTGCACGAGCCGCTCAGCATGGAAGGACTGCTCGCGGCCCGGGTCACCGGGGTGCCGTCGGCGCTGCATCTGTGGGGGCCGGTCGGCACCGTGGAGGATCCCGGACTCGGCTTGGTTCCGCAGGACTTCACCGGGTCCTTCCGGGAGTACGGGGTCGGGGAGCTGGGCCCGGACCTGATCGACCGGGCCGTCGACCCGTGCCCGGCGCCGCTGCGCGGACTGCTGCCCGACTCCACCGAGCGGCTGCCGATGCGCTACGTCCCCTACAACGGGCCCGGCGCCGTGCCCGACTGGCTGCTCGACGCCCCGGACCGCCCGCGCGTCTGCGTCGTCTGGGGGAACTCGCCGCGCCGCATGGTGGGCGCCGACGCGTTCGCGCTGCCGCGGATCGTGCGGGCCCTCGACGGGCTCGGCGTGGAGGTGGTGCTCGCCGCCGGCCGGGATGACCTGGCGCAGCTGGGCGAAGTCCCCTCATACGTCAGGGTGTTGGAGAACTTTCCGTTGCAGCAGCTGCTGCCGTCCTGCGTCGCCGTCGTGCACCACGGTGGCGCGGGCGCCGTCATGACGGCGGTGGCGCACGGGGTGCCGCAGCTGGTGATCCCGCACGCGATGGACCAGTTCACCAACGCCGACCGGGTCGCGGCGAGCGGCGCGGGCCTGGTGGTGCGCGGCTACGAGATCACGGAGGACGGCGTGCGGGACGCGCTTGCGCGGCTCTTCGACGAGCCGTCGTTCATCGCCACGGCGGCCGAACTCCAGGAGCAGATGAGCGACTTGGCGTCGCCGCTGGAGATGGCGGGCACGCTGGAGGAGCTGGCCGCGGCCGGCTGACGTACCGCATGCGTGGGCCCCGCGCCGGGAGATCCCGGCGCGGGGCCCACGTGCGTGCGGGGCGTCGTACGGCGTCAGACGCGGACCTCGTCGCGGCGGTAGAGCCAGGCCGCGCCCGCCACCGACACCAGCAGGTAGCCGCCGAGCACCGCCAGGTCCGAGCCGGCGGGCCAGTTGCCCTCCTGCGCGAAGTGACCGAGCTGGGCCAGGTGGTACGTGGGTGTCGCCTCGGCCACCAGCTTCATCCAGTGCGGCATTCCGTCCACCGGCCAGAACAGGCCGCCCAGCATGGAGAAGCCCATGTTCACGACCATCAGGCCGACCGTGATCGAGGAGCTGGTGAACAGGTAGCCGAGGACCACGCTGAGCACGCAGAACACCCAGCTGCCGCCCCACACCAGGCCCGCCGACATCAGCCACTCGCCCGGCGACATCCGCACGTCGTTGGCGAAGGCCCCGAGCGCGAGGACGGCGACGATCGAGATCAGCGTGACCACGGCCGCGGCCAGCAGCTTGACCACGACGTACTGCACGCCCGACATGGCGGTCAGCCGCAGCTGACGGGTCCAGCCGATCTCCCGCTCGGTGGCCACCCGCGGGCCGCCGATGGACAGCGCGGCGCCGATCGCGCCGAAGACGGCCATGGAGACCAGCAGATAGCGGGCCACCGGGGTGCCGTCGATCGGCTCGTCGAACTGCGAGGCGGTGGCCATGTAGATCACCAGTGGCATGCCGATGGTGAAGATGATCAGCCGCCAGTCGCCGAAGGCCCGCTTCAGTTCGAGTTCCAGCATGACGTTCATCGGACGGCCGCCTCCTGCTCGTACAGGTTCTCGTGGATCTGCTCCGTGTCGCCCGCCTCGGTGATACTGAGGTAGGCCTCTTCCAGGCCGAGGCCGGTGATCTCCAGATGGCGCGGCCGCAGGCCGCTGCGGAACAGCGCCCCGGCCGTCGCGTCGGAGTCGGTCGAGCGCAGCCGGACCAGGCGGCCGCGCTCCACGACGACGTCCACGGCGCCCGGCAGGGCGCGCAGCACGTCCGGGTCGGGGGCGTCGAGTTCGAAGACCAGGCGGCGGGCGCCGGCCCGGGCCTTCATGCCCTCCGGTGTGGTGTCGGCGAGGAGGGTGCCGCGGTGCATCACCAGGACACGGTCGGCGGCGCTGTCCGCCTCCTCCATGTAGTGGGTGGCGAACAGGACCGTGCGGCCCTCGTCGGTCAGGCCGCGCATGTTCTCCCAGAACCGGGCGCGCGCCTTGACGTCCATACCGGCGGTCGGCTCGTCGAGGACGATCAGCTCGGGGTCCTCGGTGATGGCGAGCGCGAACCGCACCCGCTGCACCTGGCCGCCGGACAGCTTGTCGACGGTCCGCGCGGCGATCTCCTCGATGTCGGCGCGCCGCATGATCTCCGCCACCGGCAGCGGGTGCCGGGCCACCCGGTGGGCGAGGCGCACCAGGTCGCGCACCGACACCCCGGGCATCAGGCCGCCGCGCTGCAGCATGGCTCCGGCGCGGCCGCCGCGGATGGCCGCGGAGGGGCTCTCGCCGAACAGCCGGACCGTCCCCTGGTCGGGCCGCAGCAGGCCGAGCAGCATGTCGAGGGTGGTCGACTTGCCGGCCCCGTTGGGTCCGAGCAGGGCGACGGTCTCGCCCGGACGGATCGCGAAGTCCAGGCCGTCTACCGCGCGTACGTCGCCGTAGGTCTTGTGCACCTTGGTGAAGGCGACGGCTGCTGGTGGGGTCATGAGCTGGTGGTCCTTTCGTCACTGTGGGGGGCGGTGGCCGGCCGGGGCGGCCGCAGGATGTCGACGACGGCGCTGGACCAGCTGAATCCGGCGCCGACACCCATCAGCAGGACCCGGTCCCCGGCCCCCAGGCGTCCGGTCCTGACGAGCCGGTCCAGGCCCGCCAGTTGGTCGCCCGCGCCGAGGTGGCCGACGGTGCGGGCCCAGTCCCAGGTGGTCCGCGCCTCGTCGACGCGGAGCTTGGTCAGGAAGTTGGCGGCGAGCCTGCGGTGCCCGAAGTGGGGCAGCACGAAGTGGTCGATCTCACCGAGTTCGGCCTCCGCGTCGGCCAACGCCTGCTTCAGGGCGCGCTGTTGGCCGGCCTGGCTGCGGGCGATCGTCGACGCCATGCCGGTGCGGGAGAGGAACGCCCGCTGTCCCGCGCGGAGTTCGACGGTGGGGCGCAGTGCGCCCGGCGCGTCGCCGAACGGGTCGTCGCCGCGGTGCATCCCCTCCAGTTCGGGGTCGCTCACCACGCTCACCGGGTGCAGCCTGGCGAAGCCGTCCTGGTTGTCGAGGACCCAGGCGGCGGCCCCGTCGGCGAAGACGGTGCCGGGGTCGCTGTGCCAGCGGTCGAACGCGGGCGCGGCGAACCGGTCCCCGGCCGCGACGACGGCGGCGGCGCGCGAGGACGCCGCCCTGAGCCGGTCGCTCGCCAGGGCCAGGGCCGCCATGCCGCCGTTGGACAACTGGCGTATCTCGACGGCGGGGCAGTCGTTGCCGAGCGCGACGCGCTGCACGTACGAGGCCGGGGCCCACATGTCGTGGCCCTGGTACCAGACGTTCGCGTACAGCAGCAGGTCGATCTCGTGGGGCAGCGCCCCGGAGTGCCGCATCGCCTCGGCCACGGCGCGCGCGGCCATCTCGGGTGCGGGCACGTCGTCGGAGACGGTGGCGGACTCGATCTTCGTCGGGGCCAGTTCGGCGACCCCGCACAGTCCGCGCCGGGCCGCCTCGGCCGTGGTGAGCCTGGGCGGCAGCCAGCTTCCGGTGCCGCTGAGGTAGATGCCGTCGGATCCCATGGGGTCAGCGTGCGGGCGGCCGCTCGAATCCGGCTCGACCGGCGGGCGGCGCTCCCGGCGGTCCACCGGGGCTCCAGTCGGCCGGGGCAGGGTGCCGCGCGACCCGAACTGTCCGTGCGCGTAGACGCGAGTGAAGAGGTACGCCGTGACCAGCACCGTCAACCGAGCCGGGCCCCGCCTGCTGCTGTGGGCCGCCCCCGACGACATCGCCGAGAAGGACCTGCGCGAGGAGCTGGCAGCGCTGCTGCGCGCGGCGCCGGAGGACGGCGGCCTCGCCGCGGTCGCCGACACCTGGCCGCCGGCCGCGGGCGAGGGCCCGGTGCGCGGGGCGCTGGTCGCCGCCGGGCGGGACGAGGCGCTCGCCGCGCTCGGCGGGACAGGGCCGGGGCTGTACGCGCCCCGGCATCCGGACGCGGCGCGGCCGGTGACGCTGCTGCTCGCGGGACAGGGCGCGCAGCAGCCGGGGATGGCGAGCGGCCTGTACGGGGTCGAGCCGGCGTTCACCGAGGCGATGGACGCCTACTTCGAGGTGCACGGCGGGGACGGCGCGTCGCTCCGCGACACGTGGCTGGCCGCGCGGCCGGGACCCGGGCTCGACGACATCGCGCTGGCCCAGCCGCTCCTGTTCGCCGTCGGGCACGCGGTGGGGCGGATGCTGCTCGGCTGGGGTGTGCGGCCGGGGGCGCTGCTCGGGCACAGCGTCGGGGAGGTCGCGGCGGCGACGCTCGCCGGGGTGTTCCGGCTCGACGAGGCGGCGCGGGTGATGGCCGAGCGGATCGAGCAGCTCGGGGCGACACCGCCCGGCGGGATGCTGGCGGTGGCCGCCTCCGCGGACCAGGTGCGGCCGTACGTGTCGGGGCCGCTCGCCATCGGCGCGGTGAACGGGCCGCGGCAGTCGATGCTGGCCGGCCCCGATCCCGAACTGCTGCTGGCGGAGCGGGCGTTGCGGCGGGACGGGTTCACGGTGCGGCGGGCCAGGGCGACCACGGCGTTCCACAGCCCGGCCGTGGCCGACGCGGCGGCGCTGGCCGAGCCGACGCTGCGGCGGATCGGGCCGCGGGCGCCCGCGCTGCGCATCGTCTCCGCGTACACCGCCGGTGAACTCGGGGCCGAGCAGGCCCGGTCGGCGCGGTTCTGGGCGATGCAGCCCGCTGAGCCGGTGCTGTTCGGGCCCGCGCTGGACGCGCTGCTGGGCTCGGGTGACCAGTTGCTGATCGACGGGGGGCCCGCGCAGAGTCTCGCCGCGATCGCCCGTCGGCATCGGGCCGTCACGGAGGGCGGCAGCTCGGTGGGGGCGCTGTTGCCTGCCCGGCGCAAGGGGGGCGGCGACGATGTCCGGGCCGCGCTCTCGGGCGCGGCCCGCCTGTGGTCCGAGGGCCAGGCCCTCGACCCCGCGGCGGTGCATCACCTGGGCTGACGGAGGCGCGTCGTCGTCTGCGGGTGGGTGGTGGCTGGTCGCGCAGTTCCCCGCGCCCCTGAAAGATCCGCATCTGCCCCATTGCTGCTTCGTCGCTATCCGACGGCCGGTGGGGGCTGGTCGCGCAGTTCCCCGCGCCCCTGAGGCATGCGCTGCGCGCAGCCTCCCTGAGCGAGCGGAGCTCGCTTCAGGGGCGCGGGGAACTGCGCGGCCCGCCCCCACCGGGCCCGCGGACGAACACGAAGAAGCCCGGCCCCGTCTCGACAGGGGGCCGGGCTTCAACCGGGCTCAGGCGGCAGCCACGTTGCGGCGAACCTTGTTCAGGTGGTCGAGACCGGCGACCAGCCGGTCACGGTCACCCACGAAATCGACCAGGCACGCGATCTCGTCCGCACCCGCGTCCCGCACCTTCGTGGCCACGTCCGTGCACTCGTCCACCGACCCGATGAGCGACGTCCCGGCGAGATACCGGTTGATGCCGAGTTCGGCGACCCGGCGCCGCCCGTCCTCGCTCGCCATCAGCGGATTCCCGGTGCGGCCACCGCTCATCGAGCCGCCCGCGTCGACCGCGCGGGTCTCCAGGTCGAGGGCGGTGAGGAGGTACCGCTTCAGCCAGGGCACCGCCACCTCACGGGCCTCCTCGGTGGTGGGCGCCACGTACGTGTGCATCATGACGGTGACCTTGCCGGTGCCACCGACGCCGTTCGCCTCGAACTCCTCGCGGTAGGCGCGGATGTTCTCGCGCAGCACCCCGAGGTCCTGGTTCTCCAGGTGGGTCAGGACGTGTGTGCCGAGCCGTCCGGCCTGCCGGAACGTGGCCTCGCTGCGGGACGCGGTCAGCCAGATCGGCAGGTCGTTCTGGACGGGGCGCGGGAACAGGTCGAGGGTGACCTCGGTGCCGCGCGGGTTCTCGCCGGTCCAGGTGCCCTCGCGCCAGGCCCGCCGGATGGCCTGGACGTCGTCGGTGACCCGCTGCCTGCGGGTCTCGTAGGCGTCCTTGGCGAGCACGAAGTCGTTGACGTTCCAGCCGGAGCCGATCGAGATGCCCGCGCGTCCGCCGGACATGCTGTCGACCATCGCGAAGTCCTCGACGACGCGCGCCGGGTGGTGCAGCGGCGTGACGACGCTGCCGGCCCGGATCTGGATGTTCTCGGTGACGGCGGCGACGGCCGCGGAGCTGACCGCCGGGTTGGGGAAGGCGCCGCCGAAGCGGTGGAAGTGCCGCTCGGGCGTGGAGACGAAGGCGAAGCCGAGCTCGTCGGCGCGGCGGGAGGCGTCCAGCATCATCCGGTACGTGTCGGCGGCCTCGTCGCCCACGGCCGCGAAGAAGAAGATCCCGAAGTCGAACGCGCCTGCCGCGTCGCCTGCGTTGTCCGTCATGTCCATCATCTGGTCCTCATTTCTGGGCTGCGAGGCCCGCGTGCGCGGCGGGCAGGACGTAGCGGTCGAGGACCGCGCGGTAGTAGTCGGGGCCGAAGCCGAGCAGGTCCGCCTCGGGGACGAGGCGGCGCAGGCGGCCGGTGTCCACGGTGTGCGCCCCGCGCACCTGGACGTAGGAGCGTTCGGCGGGCAGGCCGAGCCGCGCCTGGAGGTGGTCGACGATGCGCTCGACGGGGACGGCGGCGCCGGAGGCCACGTTCACCGTCGTGCGCGGTCCGCACCGCGGCAGCAGCAGGTCGACCAGGTGCACGAGGTCGTCGATGCCGATGAGGTCGCGGGCGGCGCCCCGGTGCAACGTGACATGTCCCGTGGCGAGTTGGGCGATCAGCGTCGGCAGCAACTGGTGCGCGGGCTGGCCGGGGCCGACGACATGGCTCAGGCGCAGGATCACGTGGTCCGCGCCGGACGCGGCGAGTTCCTCCTCCAGATCCCGCTTGTGCCGGCCGTACGGGGTCTGCGGCACGACGGCCTCGTCCTCGCGTCCCGCGCCGCCGGACCCCGCGTACATCCCGGAGGAGGCGGTGGAGAAGAAGACGAGCCGGCGGCCCGCCTCCCGGCAGCGTGCCGCCGTCTCCCGCAGCAGGTCGGCCTCCCTGCGGAACTGGGCGACCGAGGTGTCGGAGGCGCAGGACACCCCGGCGGCCAGCACCGTCGTACGCGGATGCCGGTCCCGCTCGATCGACCGCAGGTGGGCGGCGAGGAAGCCGCGCCCGATGATCTCCATCGGTCAGTACGTCCCTTCGGGCAGGCGGAGGTCGGCGCCGGTGCCCGCGCGGGCGCGGTCCCGGATGTCGTCGAGCAGCCGGGCCTGGCGCACGATCGCCGGGTCCGGAACCGCCCCGCCCTGACGTACGGCTTCCGCGAACGACCGTACGGACAGGGCGAACTGGACCGCGGGGGCGACGGTGCGCTCGGTCGTCGTGCCGTCGCCGTGCTCGATCAGGACCACGGCGGGCCGGTCCTCGGGCGGGGTGAAGGCGCGGTCCAGGCGGATGCGGCCCCGGCTGCCGACGACCTCGTAGCGGCTGCGGTAGGCGTCGGCCATGCCGAAGGACAGCTGCGCGGTGACCCCTTCGGGGGTGGCGAGGAGCGCGGCGCCGCCGGTGTCGACGTCGTGCTCCGCGTCGTGGCGGAGCACCGAGCCGACGACCCGCAGCGCGTCGCCGAGGTGGAGCTGGGCGGCGCGCAGCGGGTACACGCCGAGGTCGAGCAGGGCGCCGCCGCCGAGGCCCGGCCGGTAGCGGATGTCGTCGGGCGCGAACGGCGGCACGCGGAACTCCGCGGTGAACGAGCGCGGTTCACCGATGACGCCGTCCGCGAGCAGTTCGCTCACCAGGGCGTGCTGCGGATGGTGCAGGAACATGAAGTTCTCGGCGAGGTGCAGCCCGGCCCGCCGTGCCTGCGCGCTGAGCGCGGCCGCCTGTGCGGCGGTGGTGGCCAGCGGCTTCTCGGCGAGGACGTGCTTGCCCGCGGCGAGCGCGCGGCCGATCCACTCGGCGTGCAGTGCGGTGGGCAGCGGTATGTAGACGGCGTCGATGTCGTCGCGGGCGAGGAGACGCTCGTACCCCTCGACGGCCTCGATGCCGAAGCGGCCCGCGAACTCCTCGGCCCGCGCCAGGTCCCGGCTCGCCACCGCGACCGGGACCGCCTCGGCGACCTGCCGCATCGCGGGCAGCATCCGCCGCCCGGCGATGGCGGCGCAGCCGAGGATCCCGAACCGGACCGGCGTCATGACAGGCTCCGCAGGCAGGCGATGAGCGTCCGGGCCTCCACGTCGAGGAAGTTGCCGTAGCCGAGGAGTTCGTGGAGCTGGTGCGCGGCGACCCACTGGAAGCCGTCGGGGACGTCGACGGGGTGGTCGTCGGCGGCGATCAGGGCGTACCGGTTCTCCGCGTGGTGGAAGCGGCCGCCCTCCTCGGAGTGCACGACGTCGTACAGGACCCGGGCGCGGTCCCCCGCGAGGGCCTGCTGCACCTCGCGCAGGTACGGCGGCGGCACCACGTAGTTGACGGGATCGCACTGCACGGTGGGGGCCAGTTCGGCGACGCTGTGCGCGCCCGCCTCGACGCGGGCCCGGGCGAGGACGTGCCGGACGCCCGCGATCTCCTTGACCAGGAAGGCGGCGAGACCGCGGCGGGCGGGGGCGAGCAGGGGCTGCGTCCAGGACGCCACCTCGCGGCCCGTGGCCCGTACGTCGACGGCGACGACACGGAAGTAGCGGCCGTCGTCGTGGGCGATCTCGGTGTCGGTGCGGTGCCAGCCGCCCTCGTACGCCGCCGTCAACGGGACGAGGCGGCGCACCAGTTCGCGTCGGGCGCGGGTCTCGGTGAGGGCGCTGAGCACCTCGGCCGTGGAGTGCAGGGCGAAGGCGCCGCGGGCCGGTTCGGTGGGGACGACCGACAGGACGGTGCGGGAGTCCATGTTGATCAGGTTGTCCTCGGCGAGCAGCCGGTGCAGCTGGCCGAGGGTGAGCCAGACGAAGTCCTCGTGCGGCTCGATGTCGTCGTGGGTCTCGACGACCATGTTGCGGTTGCGCTTGGCCAGGAACCACGATCCCTGCTCGGACTGGAGGCCGTCGGCGAGGACCCGGGTGGTGCGGCCGGGGCCGAAGTGCTCCAGGTAGCGGATCGCCGAACCCTTGTGCACGCCCGTGTAGTTGGAGCGGGTGGCCTGCACGGTGGGCGACAGCTGGAGCGAGTTGATGTTGCCCGGCTCCATCTTGGCCTGCATCAGGAAGTGCAGGACGCCGTCGAACTCCCGGGCCAGCAGGCCGAGCAGGCCGATCTCCGGCTGGTTGATGACGGGCTGGACCCAGCTGCCGCCGTGCTCCGCGTCGGTGCGGACCGCGAGGCCCTCGACGGAGAAGAAGCGGCCGCTGTCGTGCACGAGGTTCCCGGTGTCCCGCGCGAACCCCCAGCCGGCGAGCTCGGCGAACGGGATCTCCGTCACCGAGAAGCGGTGCGCCGCGGAGCGCCCCGCGAACCAGGCGCGGACGTCGTCCACGGAGCCCGCCACCCCTTCGGTGGCCGCGGCGGACACCGCGAACCGCTGTGCGGTGTCCGCGGTCCTGGCGAGCCGGGCGGTGGGGACGTCGAGCATGTTCTCCTCCTGAATCTGGTGCCGGAAGGTGCGGGGAGGTGCGGGGAAGGTGCCGGAGAGCGCGGGACGCGGGGCGGCGCCGGCCTGCTCAGCCGACGAGTTGTTCGAGCAGCGGGACGACCGCGGCGGGTGTCGCCTGCGCGGCGATCCGTTCGGCCAGGGCGGTGGCGCTCTTGGCCCACACCGGCTCGTCGAGCAGGTCCCGGACGGCCCGGACCACGTCGTCCGTGCCGGATTCGCCGGGCAGCAGCCGCTGTCCCGCGTCCTGGGCGACGAGCCACTCCGCGTTGGCGAACTGGTCGGCGGTCTGCGGCAGCACGAGCTGCGGCACCCCGTGGACGGCGGTGGTCAGGGTCGAGCCCATGCCGGCGTGGCTGATCACCACGTCGCAGGCGGGGGCGACGAGTTCGAGCGGCAGCCAGCCGGCCGCGCGCACCCCTGGCGGCAGCGGGTCCCAGCGCCGGGCCACCGCCTCGTCGACGGCGACCACGACCTCCAGGCCCTCGCCGGTGAGCGCGTCCATGAGGCCCGCCAGACGCCCGGGGAAGTCGAGGCGGCCGATGGTGGGCAGCATGCTGCCGAGGGTGAGGCAGACCCGGGGGCGGGTGCGCGGGCCGAGCGCCCAGTCGGGCTGAACGGCGCGGCCGGTGTAGGGGACGTAGCGCAGGGCGGTGGCGTCCTGCGCGGGGTCGGGGCGCAGGGTGAGCGTGCGCGTGGGCCGGGGCAGTTCGCCGCCGAGACCCAACTCGGCGAGTTCCGGTGCGAGTTCGGTTCGGGCGCCGATGCGGTACTCGGGCATCGGGGACAGCCAGTCGACGCGTACGGAGGGCAGCCCGCGGGCGGCCGCGGCCAGCTGTCCCGCGTACTCGGTCGCCTCGCTGACCACCAGGTCGGGGCGCCAGTCGTCGATCAGCGCGAGCGTGCCGGGCAGGGTGGCGGCGGCGAGCCGTCCCCAGCCGTGGCCGCTGTGCACCAGGCGCTCGGTGCGGGTCGCGGTGTCCGGCGGCGGCGGGATCCTCGCGCCCGTCCGGTCGTGGAACATGAAGCGGCCGAAGGGGAGTTCACCGGCGGTGGGGGCCACCGGCAGGCCGGCCGCGGTGACGGTGGGCGCGAAGTCGGCGGGTGCCGCGATCCGCACCTCGTGCCCGGCGGCGCGCAGCGCCCAGGCGAGCGGCACCAGCGGGAAGAAGTGGCCGCACAGCGGCCCGGTCCCGATCAGGACGCGCATCACGCACCGTCCTTGAGCGGCTTCCACCACTGCGGGTTGTCCCGGTACCACTGCACGGTCGCGGCGAGCCCGGTCGCGAAGTCGGTCCGCGGCTCGTAGCCGAGCTCGGCGCGGATCTTGCTGTCGTCGAGCGCGTACCGCAGGTCGTGTCCCTTGCGGTCGGCGACCTTGCGGATCATCGAGCGGTCGGCGCCCAGCAGGTCGAGGAGCCGGTCGGTGATCTCGGTGTTGCTGCGTCCGTCGCCGCCGCCGACGTTGTAGATCTCGCCGCCGCGGCCCTTGGTGAGGGCCAGGTGCAGGGCGTGGCAGTGGTCGTCGACGTGCAGCCACTCGCGGATGTTGGCGCCGTCGCCGTACAGCGGCACCGGCACACCGGTGAGCAGGTTCGTGGTGAACAGCGGGATCAGCTTCTCGACGTGCTGGTAGGGCCCGTAGTTGTTGGAGCAGCGGGTGACGGACACGTCCAGGCCGTGGGTGCGGGCGTAGGAGCGGGCGATCAGGTCGCTGGCCGCCTTGGACGCGGCGTAGGGCGAGTTGGGCAGCAGCGGCCACTCCTCGGTCCACGCGCCCTCGCTGATCGACCCGTACACCTCGTCGGTGGAGACGTGCAGGACGCGGGCGACGCCCGAGCGGTGGGCGGCCTCCAGGACGGCCTGGGTGCCGCCGACGTTGGTGCGCACGAACTCGGCGGCGCCCTCCAGGGAGCGGTCGACGTGCGACTCGGCGGCGAAGTGCACCACCGCGTCGTGGCCGGGCAGCAGGTCGAGCAGGAGCGGCAGGTCGCAGATGTCGCCCTGGACGAAGTCGAGCCGGTCGTGGGCGGCGGGCAGGTTGTCGCGGTTTCCCGCGTACGTGAGCTTGTCGAGGACGGTGACGTGCGCGTCCTCGGCGCCCGCGTACCCGCCGGCCAGGAGCGTGCGGACGTAGTGCGATCCGATGAAGCCGGCCCCGCCGGTGACGAGGATTCTCATGCCGTCCTGCCTTCGTGAGTGCGGACCGGAAGTGCGCGTGACGCCGGCATCAGGCCGCCACCTCCACGCTGGTGTGGTCGCCGATGACCAGCCGGTGCCGGATGCTGTCCACGCCGTCGAAACCGGCGCTGGTGACGTTCGCCGCGCGGCCGATGAGCGAGCCGTGGATGCCGTGCACCCCGCGCACCGACACCCCGTCGAGAGCGATCGAGTACTCCAGGCCCGCCCCGGCCAGCAGGCAGTCCCGGCCGACGGAGGTGTGCGGCCCGATCCGGGAGTCGCTCACCACACTGCCCGCCCCGACGATCAGCGGTCCGGTCAGCTGCGAGCGCACGACCTGGGCGCCGGGTTCGATGACGACGGGGCCCACCAGGACGGAGGCGTCGTCGACCTCGCCCTGCACTCGCGGGGTCAGCCCGTCGAGGTACTCGCGGTTGCACTCGAGTACGTCCTCGAAGCGGCCGGTGTCCTTCCAGTAGCCGTGGTAGCGCTCGGCGTCCACGGTGTGCCCCTGTTCCAGGAGCCACTGGAGCGCGTCGGTGATCTCCAGCTCGCCGCGGGCGCTCGGCTCGATGGCGGCCACGGCCTCGTGCACGGCCGGCGTGAAGAAGTACACGCCGATGAGCGCGAGGTCGCTGCGCGGTTCCTTGGGCTTCTCGACCAGGCGGGAGACCCGCCCGTCGGCGTCCAGCTCCACCACGCCGAACGCGCTGGGGTCGGGCACCTTGACGGTGACGACCTGGGCGGCGGGGCGGCGGGTACGGAACCGGTCGGCCTGATCGCGCAGGCCGCCGAGCAGCATGTTGTCGCCGAGGTACATGAGGAAGTCGTCGTCGCCGAGGAAGCCGGCGGCCACGGTCACGGTGTGGGCGAGGCCGAGCGGCCGTTCCTGCGGGATGTAGGTGATCCGCAGGCCGAGCGCGCTGCCGTCGCCGACGATGGCGCGGATCTCGTCGCTGCGGTCGCCGACGATGATGCCGACCTCCGTGACGCCGGCGTCCTTGATGTTGTCGAGGCAGTGCAGCAGCACCGGCCGGTTGGCGATCGGTATGAGCTGTTTGGGCATCGAATAGCTGAAGGGGCGCAGGCGCGTGCCCGTCCCTCCGGCCAGCACCAGGGCCTTCATGGTCCCTCCTCGGTCCGCGAACGGTTCGGGCCTTGACCCTGGGCCCCGGTGGTGGAACCTGCCTCGATCCGCGCCTGACGAGGACCCGGGCCCGACGAACCGGGCGGGCGTCAGTCGCTCAGCACCAGGGGGACACCCGCGCCGGGCCGCTCCAGGGCCGGGTCGGCGTCGAGGATGGCCTGCTGGACCTGTTGCAGGCGGCGCGACGGCTCCAGGCCGAACTCGTCGATGAGGGTGTCGCGCAGCTTGCGGTACACGTCGAGGGCCTGCCACTGCCGCCCGGTGCGGTACAGGGCGACCATGAAGTGCGCGTGCAGGTTCTCGTGCCAGGGGTGCTGGGTGGCGAGGACCGACAGTTCGCCGAGGACCGAGTAGTGCCGGCCGAGCAGCAGGTCCGCCTCGATGCGGGACTCCAGGACGACGAGCCGGCTCTCTTCGAGGCGGGTCTGCTCGACGGCGAGCCGCGGCCCCGCGGCGACGTCGGCGAGTGCGGGGCCGCGCCACACGTCGAGCGCCTCGCTCAGCAGGGCGGCGGCCTTCTCCGGGGCGCCGCCGTCCAGCGCCTGCCGGCCGCGCGCGGCGAGCCTCTCGTAGGCGTGCACGTCGACGTCCTCGGGCCGGGCGTCGATCAGATAGCCGTTGTAGCGGCTGCGCAGCACGTCCTTGGCGGTGCGGCCGCGGTCCCCGTCGAGGGCGCCCTCCAGCTGCCTGCGCAGCTGCAGGATGTAGGTCTGCAGGGTGGTGGAGGCGCTGCGCGGCGGGGCCTCGCCCCACAGCTCCTCCATCAGTACGGGCACGGACACCACTTGTCCTACGTTCAGCGCCATCATGGCGAACACCTGGCGCGGCTTGCTCGCGGTGGGCACGACGCAGACGTCGCGCACCCGCCCGTCCAGCGGTCCCAGAACCTTGATCTCCACGGTGCGTCTCCCCGTCGTTGAAGCGTGGATCAGGATGCGCCTCAGCGTGGGCCGGTCGACGGCGCCGGACCAGTGACGTCGACCCGGGCCGCGTATGAACTCCACCGGGCCCGGGATGTGTTCCTTTCATGTGCGACCCGTGAAGCCAGCACTGGTGGCCAGGCCGGGAACGGAAAGAGACTGTGACCACAGCGACACCAGCACAGCCGGCACCGCCAGCAGGACCCAGCCGAATCACGGCGACTCAAGACTTCTCATGACAGCGGAGTGAACCGATGAATCTCGACAGCACCGCCGTTGCCCCTGCCGCCCTGGCCACCCAGCCCCAGGACCTGATCCTCATCGACGAGCTGGACCAGTGGACGGTGCCCGCGTCCGCTCAGCAGGCACAGACCTGGATCTGCCTCCGGGAGGACCGCAGCGCATGACCGTCGCAGGGGGGACGACATCTTCGACGGAACCGACGGAGCGTCATGTGCTCGGTTTCGTACGGCACATGAGACCTGAGGTGGTCCCGGGAGTGGCCACCTTCCTGTTCTCGGAACGAGGGGTGACGGCGCTGCAGGCGCCGGCCCTGGAGCGGCTCGCGCCGCTGCTCGCCGACGGCGCCGACCTGGCGACGCTGCACCGGCACAGCGCGGCGGGCGACGCCCCGGCCGACCAGGTCGTGGGGCAGCTGGCGCGGCGCGGCCTGGTGCGGCACCGCGACGCCGGCCCCGCCGGGGACCGGCCGGAGCTCGCGTACTGGGAGTCGGCGGGCCTGGACGCCGCGCAGGTGGTGGACCGGATCGCGCACGCCCAGGTCAGGCTGGTGAGCGCGGGGGCCGCCGACGGGACGGCGGTCCGCGCGGCCCTGCTCGGCGCGGGTCTGAGCGTGGCCGGCGCGGGCAGCGACCCGGCGTCCGCCGATCTGACGGTCGTGGTCTGCGACGACTACCTGGCCGACGACCTGGCCCGGATCGACGCGGCGCAACGCGCCGCGGGCGCCCCGTGGTTGCTCGCCAAGCCGGGCGGCTCGATGCTCTGGATCGGCCCGGTGCTGCAGCCCGGCACGGGGGGCTGCTGGCACTGTCTCGCGCACCGTCTGTGGGGGCACCGCGGCGCGGAGGCGTATGTGCAGGAGCGGCTCGGCCGGCGCGGCCCGGTACCGCGCCCCGCGGCGTCGCTGCCCGGACTCGGGGGTGCGGGTGCCCAGTTGGTGGCGCATGCGGCGGCCCGCTGGATCGGCGGCCACCGGGCGCCCGACCAGTCGGCGGTGTGGACGCTCGACACGCTCACCATGGCGGGCCGCCACCACGAACTGCGCGCCCGGCCGCAGTGCCCGCACTGCGGCGACCCGGGACTGATGGCCCGACAGGCCGACAGGCCCGTCGAGTTCACCTCCCGGCGCAAGGCCATGGACGGCGGCAGCGGGCACCGCTCGCGGACCCCGCAGGAGGTGCTCACCGCGTACGGGCATCTGGTCAGCCCGGTGACCGGGGTGGTCAAGGAGATACGCCGGGTCCGCCAGGGCCCCGCCTCCCTCAACTCCTTTGTCGCGGGCTCGAACTCGGCGGCGGGCAGCAACAGTCTGCAGTCCCTGCGGGCCGGGCTGCGCTGCGCCAACGGCGGCAAGGGCACCACCCCGCTGCACGCCGAGGTGAGCGCGCTGTGCGAGGCCCTGGAGCGGCACTCAGGCCACTTCCACGGTGACGAGCGCGTCGTGCGGGCCACCCTGCGCGCGCTCGGTGACGCGGCCGTGCACCCGGACACGTGCCAGCTCTACGACCCGCGGCAGTTCGCGGGGCGCGCGGACTGGAACGCCGGGCACTCCCTCTTCCAGCAGGTGCCCGAGGTGTTCGACGAGGGCGCCGAGGTCGACTGGACGCCGGTGTGGTCGGTGACCGGGAACCGGCACCGCTATGTGCCGACGTCGATGCTCTACTACAACACCCCTGATTCCACCGCCGGTTCGGCGTTCTTCCGCGCCGACTCCAACGGGGCCGCGGCCGGAACCAGCCTGGAGGACGCCGTGCTGCAGGGCTTCCTCGAGCTGGTCGAGCGGGACGCCGTGGCGCTGTGGTGGTACAACCGCAGCCGGCTGCCGGGCATCGACCTGGAGTCCTGCGAGGACCCGTTCACCGCCGAGTTCCGCTCGGTGCACGCCTCCCTGAACCGGGAGACATGGGCCCTCGACCTCACCTCCGACCTGGGCATCCCGGTCGTGGCGGCCTTCTCCCGGCGCACCGACAAGGCGGCCGAGGACATCACGTTCGGCTTCGGCGCGCACTTCGACCCGCGGATCGCGCTGCGCCGCGCGCTGACCGAGGTGAACCAGCTGCTCCCCGCGGTCGTCGAGGCCCGCCCCGACGGCACCGGCTACACCTGCGACGACCCGGAGGCGATGCGCTGGTGGACGACGGCCACGACCGCCGACCAGCCCTATCTGCTGCCGGATCCGGACGTACCCGCCCGTCGTGGCGCCGACGTGCCCTACACGCCGTACGACGATCTCGCCCAGGACCTGGACGCCGTACGGCAGTTGTGCGACCGGCACGGCCTGGAGCTTCTGGTCCTCGACCAGACGCGGCCGGACATCGGGCTGCCCGTGGTCAAGGTGATCGTCCCCGGGCTGCGGCACTTCTGGGCCCGGTTCGCGCCGGGGCGGCTGTACGACGTCCCGGTCGCGCTGGGCCGCAGGGCTGAGCCGGTCCCCTATGAACTGCTGAACCCGGTACCGCTGTTCGTCTGAGATCACCTACGGTCATCGCAGCTTCACGACTACCCCATTCCTCACACAAGTTGGCTAGTATCGCTCGCCGGGGCGGCTTGACCTTCGCCCGGAATCACTGAGTTGAGCGTGTCGGCGAGGGGGGCCTGTGACCGCACAGACGGTGGATGCTTCAGGGGATCCGGCGGTACGACACTTCGGCCCGGGGAACGACGCGAGTCAGCTCGCGCCGCGGCTGGCGAAGACCGTCGTCAGCGTCGTGATCTGCGGCCTGTGCCTGATCGCCTTCCTGAACACGATCGCGGCCCGGCCGGGAATCGGCTGGGCCGCACTGAGCCTGCTGTGCATGGCGGTGCTGCTCTCTCTGCACCTGGCGCACTTCACCCGGTACGCGCCGCTGCTCAACTCCCGCTGGCGGATACCGATCTTCCTGCTCAAGGCGGTCAGCGCGTTCGCGCCACTGCTGGCCTTCCGGCAGACCTGGGTCGGCATGCCGGGCTTCATCGCGGGGGACGCGCTCCTGATCATCGGTGACACCTGGTGCTGGGTCGTGTTCGGCGGCGTGGTCGCCACCATGGGCGGCATCCAGTGGATGTTCACCCCGGACCTGGCCGACACCGCGTACACGGCGGTCTCCACCGGCCTGACCGGGCTCATCGTCTACGGCCTGTTCCGGCTCACCGACATGGTCGCGGAGGTGCACCGGGCCCGCATGGTCATGGCCGAGATGGCCGTCGCCGAGGAGCGGCTGCGCTTCGCCCGCGACCTGCACGACCTGCTCGGGTACAGCCTGTCCGCCATCTCCCTCAAGAGCGAGCTGACCCGGCGGCTGATCGGCCACGACGCCGAGCGGGCCGCGGCCGAGCTCACCGACATCGTCGACATCTCCCGGCAGGCCCTGACCGACGTACGCGAAGTGGCCAGCCAGTACCGGGACCTGTCGCTCGACGCCGAGACCCGCTCGGCCCGCTCGGTGCTGGCCGCGGCCGGTATCGAGGTCACCATGGCGGTGGTGCACGGCTCGCTGCCCGACCGGGTGGGCACGGTCCTCGCGACGGTGCTGCGCGAGGGCGTGACGAACGTGCTCGGGCACAGCAAGGCCGAGCACTGCTCGATCACCATCCGGCAGGAGGCCGGTGCCGTGTCGATCACCATCGTCAACGACGGCATCCAGCCCGAGCCCGCCGGAGTGCCCACCCGGCACGGTCTGGGCCTGGCGAGCCTGACCTCGCGCGTCGAGGCCCAGGGCGGCCTGCTGACCTCCGGCACCCTGGACCCCACGCACTTCCGCATCCACGCGGAGATCCCGCTCGGGAAGGCGGCGCTCACCCCGCGCGAGGCGGAGGCCCCCGCCCTGACCGACGATCAAGCCCTTGAGGCGCGCTGACCGCCCCCTCCGTACGCCGTCGTTCGCGCCGCCTCACTCGTAGCCGAACATCCGGCACACCGCCTCGTCCAGGACCGCCCGCCGGGGCTCCATCACACCTCCCGTCCCCGAGTCGTACAGCGCGACCGCCGCGATGTGCCGGCCCCGCACCCAGTGCGTGGCGAAGCTCCACTCCTCCCCCGCGCCCGCAGCCCGGGGCACGCCGTCCGCGCTCAGCAGCCGGGGCAGTCCGTCCTCGGCGCCGAAGCAGAACCCGTTGAAGGCGAACCGGAGGCCCTGCCCGATCGCCTTGGTGTACGCCTCCTTCAGCGTCCAGAACCGCACCAGCGCCTCGCCCCGCTCCGCCTCCGGCAGCGACAGCAGGTACTCCTGCTCCCACGGGGTGCAGATGTGCGGCGGCGCCTGACCGCTGACCAGGGTCCGGTCGGCCTGTTCCACGTCGACCCCCATCACGCCCCGGGTGGTGATCCCGACCAGCAGGATCTCCTCGGTGTGGCTGAGGGTGATGTCGACCTGCCCGTACCCGCGCAGATAGGGCCGCCCGCTGGGGGTGACGCTCAGCTCCAGGAGTTCGGCGGGGGTGCCGAGGACCGCGCCGGCCGCCTCCTTCAGCAGGATCCGCGACGCCACGAACCGGCGGCGGATCGCCTCGTTCGTCAGCGCCGCGTACCGGGGCCACTCGCCGCCGAGCAGCCGCCGCAGCCGCGGGCCGTTGCGGCCCGTGTCCGTGCTCCACCCGTCGTCGTCGGCCCGGCCGTCGATGCCGGGCCGGCCGCCGCCGCCCGGCCATTCGTCGAGCATGGCGACCAGCAGCGCGCTTCCACTGCGGACCACCTCGTCGCGCACCTGGGTCCACGGCCCCCGCGGCCCCTCGATGTACAGCGGCCGCCGCAGCGCCGCCGACGCGGACCTGGACTCCATCGAACCTCCTGGTGATGCGGGGAATGCGGGAAACGCGAGGGACGCGGGGAGCCCGGCGGGCTCGCTCACCCCGCGAGCTCCATGCCGTACAGGTCGTAGCTGCGCGCCTGTTCGCCGCGGTCGAGGGCCTGGGTCTCGACGGGCTCCCGGTGGTCCCGGCCCACGGCGGGCACTTTGATCCCGAGCCGTCGGCAGATCCGCGCGAGCGTGACCACCAGCCATCCCGGTCCCGACAGGAACGGGTCGTCGCCGCGTCCGTGCCGCCACGCCCCGACCACGGCGCCCGCCGCGAGCACCAGCATGTAGCGGTCGGCCAGCGCGAAGGCCCGCGGATCGGCGGAGTCGGCCCGCCCGTCCAGGCACGCGGCCCGCAGGTCCCGCAGCTCCTGGGCCAGCACCCCGACGAGCGGCCGCGCCTCGTCCGGTACGTCGTCGGCGGCGGCCGTGAGTTCGGCGGTGAGGCGGTCGCCGGCCCGCCCGGTGACCGGCAGCGGGGCGAGCGGCGGCAGGTCGTCGTCCGGCCGGAACAGGGCGGCCGGGGCCGGGTCCTCCCGCAGCCAGACCCGTGCGGCGAGCGCGGGCAGGCGCGGCACGACGATGGAGTGGAACACCGAGGCTCCGGCGTGCCCGCCGGACAGGGCGGGCAGATCGCGCAGGTGCTTCTCGAACAGGCCGTGCCCCGAGTCCCGTTCGAAGAGCCGGCCGCCGAACACCACCGACAGGTCGTTCAGCGTCTCGCCGAGGATGCGGGGCACGAGCGTGGCCGCGGCGGCGGTGTACAGCGCGGCCTCCTCGGGGAGCAGATGGACCGCCCGGGTCGCGGCGAGCGCCAGGCAGTCGCAGAGCAGCAGGTCGGCGAAGGCGTCGGCGAACCGGCCGCGGACCCGCCGGGTGCCCGCCCCGCTGTACGCCACCTGCCCCTCGGCGAAGGCGTACCGGACCGCCATGCGCAGCGCCGCGTCCGCCGTGCCGAGCGCCATCGACGCCCGTACGCCGTGGATGAGCGGGATCACCGAGAGCGCCTGGGTCAGTCCGCTGCCCGCCGCGCCGATCAGGGCCGTCGCGGGTGCCCGCAGCCCCTCGAACACGGCGCCGTCGACGGTCAACGCCCTCAGTCCGGCGGCGGGTTGGCGTCCCACGAGCAGCAGTTCGCCGCGCTTGCGGGCGGTCCCGGCGTCCAGGAGGGCCGCGGACCAGTCGGGGCGCGCCTCGCCCGAGTCGGCGCAGACCACGAGGGCGTCGGCGAGGGCCACGCAGGGGATGACCGCCTTCCGCCCGGACACCGCGAGGCCGCCGCCGGCCGGGTCCCTGCGGATCCGGATCCGGTTCTGGGTGAGGCCGTTGGCCTGGGCGAACTCCGGCGGCGCCATCGCGATGCGACCGCCGCGCAGCAGCAGCGCGGCGAGTTCGTCCCGCTGCCGCCGCTCCCCCGCGAACCAGATGTGCGCCGCCGCCGCGAACTGGCCGATGCCCAGGCCGAGTCCGAGGGCGGCGTCCCTGCGGGCGACGGAGCGCAGGATGCGCGCGAGGACGTCCGTACGCGCGAAGCGTCCGCCGTGCTCGACCGGCACCAGTTCGGCGCCGAGTCCCGCGGCGTCGAGCAGTTCCGCCGCTCCCGGCGGCAGTCGGGCCTCGCGGTCGGCGGCCACGACCGCGGGCCGGGCGAGCGGGCCCGCCGGGTCCGCGGGATCGCCGAGCGCCGCCTCGAACGCGGCGACCCTCCGCCCGGTCTCCGCCCTCGGGCCGGCCGCGACCGTCGGCGCCGCGCCCATCAGCGCTCCACCCGGCCGACATCGGCCAACTGCCGGTTCAGCGCCAACTCGACCTCGGACAGCGGGACTTCGGGGCAGAGCCGCTCGGGGTGCCCGGCCGGCGGGCTGGACGGGGCGCGCGGCGCGTCCTCCCGTCCGAAGGGGGCCATCCACAGGGCGCCCATCGCCATGAAGCTGCGTCCGGTGCCGCGCGCCGCCGCCCAGGCGGCGCGCCGGACCATCTCCCACAAAGTGACCTGCATACCAGCCTCCAGTCGGCACCACGGTTGCTCGGGTCCCGACAGGCTGGGCAGGGGTACTCGATCCCCGCTCCAGCCGCGCTAAGACGGCAGGGCGGAGCCCCGGAGAAAGCCCTGGTCCCCCGGTTTTCCATTTCGCACACGCGTGTGGACTTTGCGGCTACTCTTCGGACAACGGATTCCGGACATCACGGGGGGACATGGTGATACGGATTCTCCTGGCCGAAGACATGCACATGGTGCGGGGCGCCCTGGTGGCGCTGCTCGGTATGGAGGACGACATCGAGGTCGTGGCCGAGGTCGACAACGGCTCGGCGGTGCTGCCCGAGGCGCTCGAGCACAAACCCGATGTGGCGGTTCTGGACATCGACCTGCCCGGTCTCGACGGGCTGTCCGCCGCGCAGTCGCTCCACGAGCGGCTGCCCGGCTGTCGCACTCTGATCCTGACCAGTCTCGGCAAGCCCGGCATGCTGCGCCGGGCGCTGAAGGCCAAGGTCAGCGGCTTCATCCTGAAGGACGCGCCGCCCACGCAGCTGGCCCAGGCCATCCGCCGCGTCGCCGCGGGCGAGCGGGTCGTGGACCCGGATCTCGCCGTCGCCGCCTGGGAGGAGGCCGAATCGCCGCTCACCGAGCGCGAGTTGGACGTCCTGCGGATGGCTGCCAAGGGGGCCGAGGCGCCGGAGATCGCCCGCGAGCTGTTCCTGTCCGTCGGCACGGTGCGCAACTACCTGACGACGATCGCCACCAAGCTGAACGCCCGCAATCGGGTGGACGCCATCCGCATAGCGGACGACCGCGGTCTGCTCCTGTGAGCACGAACCAGCCATGAGGTGACGTACGTTCACGCGGACTCGGCCTCCTCGTCCGCGGCGACGCCGACGACGGTGGCCGCGACCGTGGACTCGATCCGCCAGTCCAGGCCGAGCAGCCGCGCGTCGGCGTCGATGTCCAGCATCGTGAGCGGCGCGATCGCGAGCCCCAGCGTCGCCGCGACCAGGCCCATGGTCTGCACGGCGGCGCCGGCGGACCGCAGCACGAGCGCGTAGCCCGGCCCGGCCAGCTTGGTGTCGACCTGGTCGAAGCGGGCGGTGAGGGTGACGAGGACCGCGGGCGTGCGGGTCAGCCGCGCGCCGACGGCGGCGTGCTCCAGGACCTCGTGCAGGGCGTCGTCGTCGCTGGTGACGAGGACGAGGCTGTGGTCGTCCCGGTCGTAGCGGTAGATGCCGGGCGTCAGGTCCGCGCACTGGGTCACGCTCAGGTACAGCTCCAGCGGGCAGCAGCTGCCGGAGTCGGCGCGGGCCGCGTGGAAGAGCAGCTCGGCGAGCTGGCTCCTGCTGGGTCCGCGGGCCCCGAACTCCCTTCGCTCCCTGGCCCGTTCGAGGAGATCCGCGAGGGCGGGCCCTGCGCCGGTGCGCTGGGGCGGGCGGGGCAGCGCGACCCGGTGCTGTCCGGTCTCGTCGGGGCGGGCGCGGGCGTGGTCACGGCCGGTGCGGTGCCGTACCGCCCCGAAGTCGTGGTCGTGCCGACCGAGGGTGCTGCGGGTGTGGAACAGCAGGTCCACGGGGACCCAGGCGGTCAGCGCGTCGTCCAGCTCCTCGCCGAACGGCTCGTGCGCGGAGCGCGCCACGTCGATGAGCCCGGCGGCGACGAGCAGTCCGAGGACGCGCCGTACCGCGTCGAGGCCGAGGCCGGTGGCGCCGGCCGCCGCCTCCGCGGTCGTGGCCCGGCCCACGGCGCCGATCAGGGCCACCGCCCGTCCGTCGTCGAGGCGCGCGCGGTACAGGGACAGCGGCGACTCCATGACGAATCCGTCGTCGGTGGAGCGCAGTGAGGTGAACCGCGAGAGCCGCACCGGGGTCTGCGGGCCGAGCATCCCGGCCGCGCCTTCCACGGGCAGCGATTCGGCGCGCGGGGACATCGCCACCAGGCCGAGCAGCGGCGTCGTGCCGTCCTCGAACTGCAGGCCGCACTCCAGGAGCGGCCGGATCCGGTCGACCAGGACGGTCAGTTCGTCCGTGTCCGCGGCCCCGGGCACGTTGGCCAGCTGCACCGGTCCGAAGCTCATCCGGCGCAGCGCCTCGCGCACCACCCGGCCGGGCCGCTCGATCCGCTCCACGCCCCACCGGTGGTGCAGCAGCACGTCGTCGCCGCTGTCCCCGGACTCCAGGTGGGTGCCCGGCCGCAGCGACCACAGCGTCAGCAGGCGACCGTGGTCACTTGTGCGGCTGGCTGGCGTCGTCATGAGGTCTCCACGGGCAGGGGTGCTGACCTGTCGAGTCTGTGGTCGGCGGACGCCGCGTGACAGTGCCCCGGTCACCGGCCCGGAGTGAAGAACTCATATGCGGGACGGGAGAAATCAACACCCGCCCCGGACATCACAGCCTGCCGATGAGGACCCCGCGCCACGTCCATCCGGCGTCGAGAACGGCCTGCCGCACGGGGTCCTTCATGTCGGCGCTGTCGAAGCGGAAGGTCTCCGTCGCCGCGAGGCGGCCCTCCTCGTTCCGGCCGAGCGTCCACTGCCTGGAGACGGTCCTGCCCGGGCCGCGGCCGACCTCGGCCGAGACGGACAGGGTGGGCACGCCCCGTACCCAGGTGACCTCCAACTGCTCCTCCACGGCCCGCACTTCGTGCTTCTCGGGGACCAGGCGCAGCCGGATCCGCAGGACGCGGCTGACGTCGGTGCGGGCGAAGAAGCCGTGCCAGGTCGGCTCGGCCACCCGCCATTCGGCGACCAGCTCGGCGTTCTCGTCGCCCCGCCCCGTGCGCACGACGTACGGCACGTCGGGCCCGCCCACGCCGAGCAGCGCCGCGCGGACCTCGCCGGCGGGGCGGGCGGAGAGGCCGGCGTCGGGGTGCCTGGTGCCGGTCAGCCTGTCGAGGAGTCCCATGGGGCCAACCTAGGGGCTCGACCCGATGGGCTCACGGCTGGATGGTGGAGATCTGGGCCACCCCTCACAGCGCCCATCGAGGAGGCCGTCATGGCCGATCAGGCAAACCCGTATCTGCGGGGGCTGTTCGCACCCGTCCGCGAGGAGGTCACCGCCCACGACCTGCCGGTGAGCGGCAGGATCCCGGCGGATCTGGAGGGGAGGTTCCTGCGCAACGGGCCCAATCCGCTGAACCTCGACGACCCGGCCGCCCACCACTGGTTCAGCGGGCCCGGCATGGTGCACGGGGTGCGGCTGCGCGGCGGGCGGGCCGAGTGGTACCGGAACCGGTGGGTGCGCAACGACGCGATGGCGGCGGCGCTCGGCGACAAGCCGGTGCACGGGCCGCGCCACCTCGACATGGACCTGGCGCCGAACACGCACATCCTGAACTTCGCGGGGCGCTACCTCGCCACGGTCGAGGGCGGCGCGCTGCCGTACGAGCTGGACGGCGATCTCGACACCCTCGGCCCGTACGACTTCCAGGGCACGCTGCCGGGCGGCTTCGCGGCGCACACCACGCTCGACCCGGTCAGCGGGGAGCTGCACGCGGTGGCGTACTGCTGGGCGTACCCGTATGTGCAGTACGTGGTGGTGGGCACCGACGGGCGGGTGCGGCGCACCGTGGACATCCCCGTCGACGGGCGGCCGATGATGCACGACTTCTCGCTGACCTCGTCGTACGTGCTGCTGTACGACCTGCCCGTGGTCTTCAACCCGGACGTCGCGACGTCCCCCTCGTCCCTGCCGTACATCTGGGACCCGGAGCACAGGCCCCGGCTCGGGGTGCTGCCGCGCGAGGGGCGGGCCGAGGACGTGCGGTGGCTGGAGGTCGAGCCGTGCTTCGTCTTCCATCCGATGAACGCGTACGAGGACGGGGCCGGGCTCATCACGGTCCATCTGGTGCGCTACGACCGGCTGTTCGCGGGCCGGGACAGCCGCGGGCCCGACGAGACGCCGCCGCGGCTCGTGCGCTGGACCGTGGACCTGGAGGCGGGGACCGTGCGGGAGGACGGGATCGACGAGCGGGCCGTGGAGTTCCCGCGGATCGATCCGCGCCGGGAGACGGGCGCGCACCGGTACGGGTACGGGATCCTCGAACCCGACGACGGGTACGCCGCCGACCTGACCCGCCGCCACCTCCTCTCCCCACCGATCCGGCACCCGAACTCGCCCAGGTGGGCGTCGGCATCGTCAAGTTCGACCTGGAGCGGGGCGGCAGCGAGGTGCACCGCTTCCCTCCGCACGGGGATGTGGGCGAGGGAGTGTTCGTGCCGTCGTCCGCGGGGTCGGCGGAGGACGACGGCTGGGTCCTCTCGTACGTGTTCGACGCCGAGCGGGGCGCCACCGATCTCGTGGTGCTGGCCGCGCAGGACCTGGCGGGCGGACCGGTCGCGCGGGTGCATCTGCCGGCCCGGGTACCGGTGGGATTCCACGGCAACTGGATTGCTGATTAGGGCAGTTGGGCGTCGCTCTTCGCGCGGCGGCGCCGCACCAGCCGGGGCAGGAGCAGCCCGGCCAGGACCAGCAGCACGCCCAGGACACGGACCGGGGTGGGCCAGGTGCCGTGCGCGACGCAGTCGAGGGCGACGGCCGACAGGACCTGCCCGCCGATCACCAGGAGGGAGGCGCGCCGAAGACGCCGCCGAGATACGCGGCGGGCGGGGCGTCGCCCGGTCCCGGCCAGGTGCCGGGCAGCAGCAGGGCGGCGAGCAGGAAGAGGGTCAGGAGCCCGAAGCCGACGACGTGGTTCCACACGGAGGCGCGGAACGCGCCGACCCTGGTGGCGAGTTGACCGTTGACGGCGCGGCTGACGCCGATCAGGACGCCGTTGAGCAGGGCGAGCAGGACGTAGGGCAGCACGCTCACGCACCGCCCGTCACGATCAGGACGCTGCCGCCGAGGACACAGAGGGCGGAGACGACGTCGGCGGCCGTGATGCGGCGGCGCGGGACGCGCGGCAGCCCCCAGGCGTCGGAGGCGATGCCGAAGAGGATCTGGCCGGTGAGCATCAGGGCGGTGGTGCCGGCGAGCGCGAGGTCGCTGTTGACGGCGATCGCGGAGAGGGTCACGACGAGCGCGCCGGGGATGCCGCCCAGCCGGAACCAGAGCGGGGTCCGGCCGGGCAACGGGTCCGGCGGGGTCAGGGTGCGGCGGGCGGCGAGGCCGACCAGGGCGAGCGCGACGACGGCGCCGAGCGCGTGGGCGATCCAGGAGGCGTAGGCGGCGGTGGAGTGTGCGGCCAGCTCCGCGTTGAACCGGGTCATGAGGGTCAGCAGCACCCCGCCCGCGAGCGCGAGCCGCACGACCTCGTGGTGCCATGTGGCACCGCGCGGTGTCACATGGCACCACGAGGTGCCACGAGATGCCATTCCAGAGCTACAGGCAGGCCGATGCCACCCTGACGCCACTGAATTTCAGACCGACGCCGCGACATTTCCCCAGCTCAGAGGCGTCACACCCACATCCGCACCGGATGACGGGACCAGAGAGCTTGCACATGGCGCCAAAGTGGTGCCACTATGACGTCATGGACCTCACGCCGTACGTCGACACTCTCCACCGGGAACTCGCGGTGGCCGCCGAGGCAGGCGGGGACGATGCCCGCGAGCTGGCCGAGCGGCTCACCGCCCCCCTGGAGTCGGCAACCCGTCTGACCCTGCTCAACGTGCTCTCCGCCGCGATGGACGAGATCACCCGTGAACTCGCCCCCGGCTCGGTCGACGTACGACTGCGTGGGCTCGACCCCGACTTCGTGGTGACGCTGCCGCCCGGCGACGCCGGCTACGAGGACCGGGCCCCGCAGCCCGCCGAACCGCTGAGGGCCCCGGCCCCGGCCGACACCACGGACGAGGGCGGCACCGCACGCGTCAACCTGCGCCTGCCCGCCCATCTCAAGGCCCGCGCCGAGGAGGCGGCGAGCCGCGAGGGACTGTCGGTCAACGCGTGGCTGGTGCGCGCCGTGTCGGCCGCCGTCGACCCGGTCGCCGCGCAGCCCCGCACACCGGAGAAGAGCCGCTCCGTCGGCCAGAGCTTCACGGGCTGGGTGCGCTAGCCGCCCCCGCGCCTTCCCGCACCACATCACTCTCCATCCACTTCGCGTCCCCGGTCGGGGACGGACCCAAGAGTCAAGAGGACGGGACAGCCATGCCTACTTTCGACACTCCGCAGCCCATCTCGGTCACCGCGCACATGGACGCGGGATCCCTCCACTTCGTGGCCGGCGACCGGGCCGACACCGTCGTCGACGTGCGGCCGCGCGACGCGAAGCGGGACCTCGACGTCAAGGCCGCCGAGCAGACCGAGGCCACCTTCTCGAACGGCACGCTGCACGTCAGGACGCCCAAGGGCAACTTCTTCGGCCTCGGCCGCACCGGAACCGTCGACGTGACGGTCGAACTGCCCGCGGGCTCCCGGCTCGACGTGACCGGCGCCTGGGCCGAGGTGCGCGGCGCGGGCTCGTTCGGCGAGGTCCGGGTGAAGACCTCCGCGGGCGACGTCCGCTTCGACGAGACCGGCCCGCTGCACCTCACCGCCTCGCACGGCTCCATCGCCGTGGACCACGTCGAGGGCCCCGCCGAGATCACCACCAGCTCCGGCAGCGTGCGCGTCGGCGCCGTGGACGGCACGGCCGTCCTGAAGAACTCGCACGGCGCGACGACCGTCGGCCTCGTCACGGGCGATCTGCGGGTCCGCGCCGCCAACGGCGACATCACCGTCGAGCGGGCCGAGGGCTCGGTCACCGCGACCAACGCCAACGGCGGCCTGCGCGTCCTCGAAGTCGCCCGCGGCACCGTGCAGTTGGAGACCTCCAACGGCTCCATCGAGGTCGGCGTCCGCACGGGCACGGCGACCTGGCTGGACGTCCAGTCGTCCAACGGGCACGTGCGCAACTCGCTCGCCGAGTCCGAGGGCCCGGAGCAGACCGAGGACACCGTCGAGGTGAAGGCCCGTACCCGCTACGGCAACATCGAGATCCGCCGCGCCCGCGCCTGAGCCCACCGCGCCGCGCCGGCTCCCCTTCCTCCGTCCACCACCCCTCGAACGGGAGGGCTCCATGCCTTCTTCTGTCATGCCCACGTCCAGTCAGTCGGGCCGTCGGCCGTCCGCCGCCGCCGTCTCCGCCCTCGGCCTGCGCAAGTCGTACGGCGACAAGACCGTCCTCGACGGCATCGACCTGCGCATCCCGGCCGGTTCGGTCTTCGCGCTGCTCGGCCCGAACGGCGCCGGCAAGACCACCACCGTCCAGATCCTGTCCACCCTCGTCTCCGCCGACGGCGGGCAGGCCCAGGTCGCGGGCCACGACGTGGCGACGTCACCGGACGGGGTGCGCGCCGCGATCGGTGTCACCGGCCAGTTCTCCGCGGTGGACGGGCTGATCACCGGCGAGGAGAACATGCTCCTCATGGCCGACCTGCACCACCTCGCCAAGCGGGAGGGGCGCCGGGTCGCCGCCGAACTCCTCGAACGCTTCGACCTCGCCGACGCCGCGAAGAAGCCGGCCTCGACCTACTCCGGCGGCATGAAGCGCCGCCTCGACATCGCCATGACCCTCGTCGGCAGCCCGCGGATCATCTTCCTCGACGAGCCGACGACCGGCCTCGACCCGCGCTCCCGGCACACCATGTGGGGCATCATCCGCGGACTCGTCGCCGACGGCGTCACCGTCTTCCTCACCACGCAGTACCTGGAGGAGGCCGACGAACTCGCCGACCGCATCGCCGTGTTGAACGACGGCAGGATCGCCGCCGAGGGCAGCGCCGAGGAGCTGAAGCGGATCGTCCCCGGCGGCCACGTCCGGCTCCGCTTCACCGACCCGGACGCCTACCGGAGCGCCTCCGCCGCACTCCAGGTCGCCGCCCGCGACGACGAGGCCCTGTCGCTCCAGATCCCCAGCGACGGCAGCCAGCGCGAACTGCGCTCGATCCTCGACCGGCTGGACTCCCTGTCCATCGAGGCCGACGAACTCACGGTGCACACGCCCGATCTCGACGACGTCTTCTTCGCCCTCACCGGCCCGGCCGACGTCCCCGCCCCGACCAAGGAGAACGTCCGATGAGCACCCTCGCCCTCGCCGTCCGCGACTCCTCGACGATGCTGCGCCGCAACCTGCTGCACGCCCGCCGCTATCCGTCGATGACGCTGAACCTGCTGCTCACCCCGGTCGTCCTGCTCCTGCTCTTCGTCTACATCTTCGGCGACGTGATGAGCGGCGGCGCGGGCCGCGACGCCTACCTCGCCTATCTCCTGCCCGGCATCGCGCTGATGACCATCGGCTCCACCACCATCGGCACCGCGGTCTCGGTCGCCATGGACATGAGCGAAGGCATCATGGCCCGCTTCCGCACCATGGCCATCCACCGCCCCTCGGTGCTCGTCGGCCATGTCATCGGCAGCGTCCTGCAGTCCGTCGCCAGCGTGGTCCTGGTGGGCGCGGTCGGGGTGGCCATCGGCTTCCGCTCCACCGACGCGAGCGCCCTGGAGTGGCTCGCCGCCTTCGGCCTGATCGCGCTGTTCTCCCTGGCCCTGACCTGGATCGCCGTCGGCATGGGCCTGATCAGCCCGAACCCCGAGGCCGCCAGCAACAACGCCATGCCGCTGATCTTCCTCCCCTTCATCTCCAGCGCGTTCGTGCCGGTCGACGCGATGCCGGGCTGGTTCCAGCCGATCGCCGAGTACCAGCCCTTCACCCCCGCCATCGAGACGCTGCGCGGCCTGCTCCTCGGCACGGAGATCGGCCACAACGGCTGGCTCGCCCTCGTCTGGTCCGTCGGCCTCGCGGTCCTCGGCTACTTCTGGGCCGCGGCGAAGTTCAACAGCTCCGCGGAGCGCTGAGACACCGTCACAGCCGCAACTCCCCGTAGGCACCGGCCGGCACGGCCGGTGCCGCGGGCGCGACCGGCGCGAGGCCGTCCCGGTACGGATCCCCCTGATCCGGCCGAGGATCGGCCTCGCCCTTGTTCGGCCAGTACGCCATCGCGCGCTCGGCCTGCGCCGTGATCGTCAGGGACGGGTTCACACCGAGGTTCGCGGAGACCGCGGAGCCGTCCACCACCGAGAGGCCGGGGTGCCCGTACACCCGGTGGTACGGGTCGATGACCCCGCTCTCGGCGGACTCCCCGATGGCGCAGCCCCCGAGGAAGTGCGCGGTGAGCGGCTTGCCCATCAGCTCGCCGAGGTTGGTGCCGGCGAACCCGTTGATGGACTCGGCGATCAGCCCGGCCGCCTCCCAACCCTCCGCGATGTGCACGGGGTTGGGCCGCCCGTGCCCCTGCTCGGCGGTGAGCGCGCCGCGGCGCGTGAGCCCGGTGGTGAGCGAGTTGTCGTGGGTCTGCATGACGAGCCCGATGATGGTCCGCTCCGACCAGTGCCGCAGCGCGACGGTGCGCGCCACGAGCACCGGGTGGGAGAGGAAGGCGAGCGCGGCGGCCAGCGGCTTCGGCAGGTTCTGCCTGTACTGCGGTACGCAGATCAGGGCCATCAAATTGGAGCCCTTGCCGTAGCGGACGTTCTCGATGTGGGTGGTGGGGTTCGGGTGCACGGACGAGGTGATGGCGACCCCGCGCGTGAAGTCCACGTCCTTGCGCCCGAGGCGCCGCGGCCAGGTCAACGCCCCTACCAGCGCTTCGGAGTTGGTGCGCGTCAGCACCCCGAGCCGCTCCGAGAGCCGGGGCAGGACACCGTCCGCCTTCATCCGGTGCAGCAGGGTCTGGGTGCCGTACGTTCCCGCGGCGAGGACCACGCGCCGGGCGCGCAGCACGGTCTTCCTCCCTCGCCGGCGCTTGTTCGTGGGCACGGTCGTGACCTCGTACGTGCCGTCGTCGAGCTCGCGCACGGAGGTGACCGTCGTCATGGGCCGGACCTCGGCGCCGATCCGTTCGGCGAGGTGGAGGTAGTTCTCGGTGAGGGTGTTCTTGGCGCCGACGCGGCAGCCGGTCATGCAGGACCCGCACTCGGTGCAGGCGGCGCGGGCCGGCCCGGCGCCACCGAAGTACGGGTCGGCGACTTCCGTGCCCGGCGCGGCGGTTGTCCCGCCCTCCGCGTCCTTGCCGTCGCCGAAGAACACCCCCACGGGCGTGAGCCGGAAGGTGTCGCCCGCGCCCATTGTCCGCGCGGCGTCCCGCAGCAGTTCGTCGGCCTCGGTGGTGGTCGGGTTGGTGCGCACACCGAGCATGCGGCGCGCCTGGTCGTAGTACGGGGCGAGCGCGGCCTGCCAGTCGGTGATGCCCGCCCACTGCTTGTCCTCGAAGAAGGCGGGCGGCGGGACGTAGAGGGTGTTGGCGTAGTTGAGCGATCCGCCGCCGACCCCGGCCCCCGCGAGCACCATGACGTTCTTCATCAGGTGGATGCGCTGGATCCCGTACATGCCGAGGCGGGGCGCCCACAGATAGTCCCGCACCTTCAGGGACGTACGGGGCAGGGTGTCGCGCGTGTAGCGCCGGCCCGCCTCCAACACGCCCACCCGGTAACCCTTCTCGGAGAGCCGGAGCGCGGAGACGGAGCCTCCGAACCCGGATCCGACGACGATCACGTCGTAGTCGTACGCGCCCGGCGAACCGTCGGCCTCAGGCACCGTACAGCTCCTCGATCTCGCGCTCGTACGCTGCCGTGACCGCCTGCCGCTTGATCTTCAGGGACGGGGTGAGCAGACCGTTGTCCTCGGTGAACTCGCCCTCGACCAGCTTGAATTTGCGGATCGACTCGGCGCGCGAGACCGCTTCGTTGGCGTAGTCGACGGCCTTCTGGACGTCCGCCACGATCCGCGGGTCGGCGATGATCTCGCTCATCGGGGTGTCGGCGGGCATCTTGCGTACGTTCAGCCAGTGGGCCACGGACTCGGGTTCGAGGGTGATGAGGGCGCCGACGTAGGAGCGGTTGTCGCCGACGACGATGCACTGGCCGACGGGCGAGCGGCTGCGCAGCCGGTCCTCCAGGACGGCCGGGGAGACGTTCTTGCCGCCGCTGGTGACGAGGATGTCCTTCTTGCGGCCGGTGATGGCGAGATAGCCGTCGTCGTCGAGCGCGCCGAGGTCACCGGTCGCGAACCAGCCGTCGTCGAGGACTTCGGCGGTCGCCGCCGCGTCGTTCCAGTACGCGCCGAAGACGATGCCGCCCTTGACGAGCACCTCGCCGTCGTCGGCGATCCTGATGGTGGTGCCGGGCACGGGCAGGCCCACGGTGCCGGGCCGGGGCCGCAGCGGCGGGGTGATGGTGGCGGCGGCGGTCGTCTCGGTGAGGCCGTAGCCCTCGTAGATGACGATTCCGGCGGCGTAGAAGAAGAGGTTGAGATTGCGGTCGAGGGGCGAGCCGCCGCTGATCGCGTAGCGCAGCCGGCCGCCCAGCTCCTTGCGGACGCGGCGGTAGACGAGGAGGTCGTAGAGACCGGCGCCGAGCCGCAGGCCGAGGCCCGGCCCCCGCCCCGCCTCCAGGAACTTCGCCAGGTGCTGCTCGGCGAAGCGGACCGCGATCCGGTCGGCCCGGTCGAAGGACGAGCCGCGCCCGATCTTCTCGGCGGTGGCCCGCCCGGTGTCGTGGATCTTCTCGAAGAGGTACGGCACGCCGACCACGAACGTCGGCCGGAACGAACGGAGTTCGGGCCGCAGCTCGTCCGGCTTGATGCTCGGGCAGTGGCCCAGCTCGATCCGGGCGAGCAGGCACGCCACCTGGATCGTCCGCCCCAGGATGTGCGCGAGCGGGAGGAAGAGCAGCGTCGAGGCGGTCTGGCCCGTGATGGCCTTGAAGATGGGGTGCAGCAGCTCGACGGTGTTCGCGGCCTCCGCGTACAGGTTGCCGTGCGTGAGGACGCAGCCCTTGGGGCGGCCGGTGGTGCCGGAGGTGTAGCAGACGGTCGCGACGGAGTCGGCGGTCAGCGCGGCGCGCCGCTTGGTGACCTCCTCGTCGGATATCTCCCGTCCCTGCGTGGCGAGTTCGAGGACGGCGCCCGCCTCCAGCTGCCAGATGCGGGGGCGGTCCGGCTCCGGCAGGGCGGCCTCGGCGGCGGCCTCGTTCTCCGGGGTCTCCACGATCAGCAGCCGGGCGCCCGAGTCCCGTACGATCCACTCGATCTGCTCGGGCGACGAGGTGGCGTAGATGGGCACGGTCTGCCCGCCCGCCGCCCAGATCGCGAAGTCGAGGACCTCCCACTCGTAGCGGGTGCGCGACATCAGGGCGACGCGGCCGCCCGGTTCGAGCCCGGCGGCGATCAGCCCCTTCGCGGCGGCGGTCACCTCGCGGGCGAACGCGGCGGCCGTGACCGGCTTCCATTCTTCGGGGGCGCCGGCCTCCTTACGCCGAAGCACCACCGTCTCCGGCGCCTCGGCGGCGTTCACGAACGGGATGTCGGCGGACGTCCTGAGCGCCGAGCCGTCCGGCGGTGGCGCGGCGAGCGGCGCGGTGCGCGCCTCGCGGACGACCCCCTGGTCGTCCCTGACGAGTTCGACCTGCACGCGGTCGGCCAGGTCGCTGCGCTTCCTGGCCCGCTTCAGATCCTTGCGTACGCCCATGACGGCTCCCGGTCGCGCGGCTGCTGAACTGCTGTACTCCGGTGCTTCCCCGTACCCACTCGAACTTACTCGGGGGTCAACTTACCGACGCGTAAGGAAATATCAATGGGTCGCGCGCGAATCCGCGTACGGGAGCGATCTCGCCGTACGGATGTCGCGCGGGAGCGGTCCCGTCACCCCTCGGGCAGCCACGCCTCGCCGTCGAGCACGTCGCGCATGCCCACCCACACCATGTTCATCAGGCGCAGGGTGACGGCCTCGGGCGACTGGTCGGGGTTGTGCTCCATCCAGTCGGTGAGCGAGTCCGCCGCGCCGACCAGCGCGTGGGCGACGAAGTCGGCGTCCTGCGCCCCGAGCCGGGTGCCGCGCCCGCTCTCCGTGATGCCGTCCCTGATCAGTCCGGCCACCTCGGCCATGACCGCGCGCCGGGCCTCGGCCACGGCGGCGGCGATCGCCTCACTGAGCTCGGAGGCCTGCCGGTGCAGCACGACCCAGCTGTCGCGGTGGGCGGCGACGAACGCGAAGAACGCGGAGAGCCCGGCGTGCAGCCGCAGTTCGGGCGCGGCGCCCGCACCTCGCGCGGCCTCCTGGAAGGCGGCGACGAGCCGCTCGGCCTCCCGCCGCAGGCACGCCAGGAACAGCCCCTCCTTGGAGTCCAGGTAGAGGTACACCATCGGCTTGGAGATCCCGGCGAGTTCGGCGATCTCGTCGACGGAGGCTGCGTGATAGCCGCGCTTGGCGAAGATCCCGACGGCCACGTCGATGATCTGCTGCTCGCGCACCTGGCGCGGCACGCGCTTCCTGCGCGCTGCCGGCTGCCCCGCCGTGCGCCCTTGAGCTGCTCCCGATGTCCCCGTCACTCTTGTCAGCCTACCTACCTCACCGTAACCTTACCAATTAGTAAGTTTACTCAACAGTAAGGAGTGTGGCCCCATGAGCGGTGCCGACGACATCGCGGCGCTCGACTTCGCGACCGTCACGCCCGAGGAGTTCGCGCGGATCGTGAAGGGCCTGTCCGCGAAGGAGATCAACGAGATCGCGCAGGACGGCGCGCTGCGTGCCCGTGTCCTCAAGGAGGTGTTCGGGCGCATGGAGCGGCAGTTCAAGCCGGATGTCGCGGGGTCGCTCGAAGCGCTGATCCGCTGGAAGGTGACCGGTCAGGGCGAGACCGAGGACGCGGTCTACGAGACGAAGATCTCCGGCGGCACGTGCACGGCGACCGAGGGCCGCTCGGACGCCGACCCGCGCGTGACGCTGGTGATGGGCGACGCGGACTTCCTGAAGCTGGTCTCGGGCAACTCCTCGCCCGTGACGATGTTCATGATGCGCAAGGTGAAGATCGCGGGCGATGTCGCGCTCGCGGCGGGCCTGACGCGCTACTTCGACATTCCCAAGGCGTAGGGCGGGGCTGGATCGGATCATGGCTTTCTCTCTCGAACTGGACGAGGAACAGCGGGACCTGCGCGACTGGGTGCACGGCTTCGCGGCGGACGTGGTCCGCCCGGCCGCCGCCGAGTGGGACGAGCGCGAGGAGACCCCCTGGCCGGTGATCCAGGAGGCCGCGAAGATCGGCCTGTACGGGTTCGAGTCGCTCGCGGAACTCTTCGGCGACCCGACCGGCATCTCGCTGCAGATCGCCAACGAGGAGCTCTTCTGGGGCGACGCGGGGATCGGCATGGCCCTGTTCGGCACGTCGCTCGCGGTCGCCGGGATCTTCTCGTCCGGCACCCCCGACCAGCTGGCCGAGTGGGTGCCGCAGTGCTTCGGCGACGAGGACGACCCGAAGGTGGCCGCCTTCTGCGTGTCCGAACCGCAGGCGGGTTCGGACGTGGCGGCGATGCGGACGCGGGCGCGCTACGACGAGGCCAGGGACGAGTGGGTGATCAGCGGCCAGAAGGCCTGGATCACCAACGGCGGCATCGCCAACGTGCATGTCGTGATCGCCTCCGTGGACCCGGAGCTCGGCTCGCGCGGCCAGGCGGCGTTCATCGTGCCGCCGGGGACGCCCGGCCTCGAAGGCGCCAAGAAGATAAAGAAGTTGGGCCTGCGGGCCTCGCACACGGCCGACGTGTTCCTCGACGACGTACGGGTTCCCGGGCACTGCCTGCTCGGCGGCAAGGAGAAGCTCGACGCGCGTCTCGCGCGGGCCCGTGAGGGGACGCGCTCTGCCGGTGGCCGCAGCCAGGCGGCGATGTCCACCTTCGAGGTCAGCCGCCCGACCGTGGGCGCGCAGGCCCTCGGCATCGCGCGCGCCGCGTACGAGTACGCCCTGGAGTACGCGGGCGACCGGGAGGCGTTCGGCCGCCCCATCATCGAGAACCAGGCGATCGCGTTCGCCCTCGCGGACCTCCGCACGGAGATCGAGGCGTGCCGGCTGCTGATCTGGCAGGCCTCGTGGATGGCGCGCAACGACAAGGTCTTCGACGCGGGCCAGGGCTCGATGTCGAAGCTGCGCGCGGGCGAGCTGGCGGTGGCCTCGACCGAGAAGGCGATCCAGGTGCTCGGCGGGGCCGGGTACAGCAGGGAGCACCCGGTGGAGCGGATGTACCGGGACGCGAAGATCTACACGATCTTCGAGGGAACGAGCGAGATCCAGCGCCTTGTCATCGCACGGGCGATCTCGGGGCGGCAGATCAGGTAGATCCGGCGGATCGGGCAGATCGGGCGGATCAGGTGGTTCCCCGCGTTCTTCAAGGGGCGCGGGGAACTGCGCGCGCCCCTGAAGGTTCCGCGACCGACCCCGTCGGTCAGACGTCCGCGGGGGCGCCGAGCAGGGCGGACGCCTGCTGCATCGGGTCGAGGGACGGCGTGGGGGTGGCGGCCTGGGGACCGCGGCAGGTGAAGCCGAGCTTGGTCATGGCCCGGACGACTTCGCCGGCGCTGAAATCACGGCGGTCCTGACGGGTCACGACCTCGCCCACCTGCTTCACGGGGTAGACACGGCGGCCGATGATCACGGAATCGCCGGACACCTCCTCGGGCTTGATGCCCTTCATCGCTTCCAGGACGCCGCTCTTGGTGAGGTCGAACGGGAAACGGGCGATGACGCAACGCATGATGCCTCACAGGGGGAAGAACGAATGAGGATGGATTCCACTGTGCTTCCTTCATGCGCGCCGCATCAAGGAATTCCTGCAACAGAAGATCAGCGCGGGGAACGACAAGGACGAACGAACCGAATTAAATGCGAAAGGGACCGGCACCCCACATAGTGCGGACCCTTACTGCGATATGCGCGAATTCCAGGTCGCCGCGATGATGCCCCGCTCGGAGAGGCATGTGGATTTCGGGAACCACAACCGCAACCGAGATCGACAGTAGCACGCCGCCAAGACCCTCTTGTGATCATGAAATTCACTCTGCCGAGAACAGAACTGACGTACGGGGAGGCTTCGTGAAGCACCCGATGAAGCGGACCGTTCCGGCAGAACTGGAGCTCGCGGCAAGGACCTTGGAGCAGGGCGGGGGACGGGCGTGCCGCGGCATCCTCGACACGCCGCCTGCCCCCGCACGGCCGGCTCAGCCGGAGGTGTCCCGCAGCCGCGCCGCCGCCCGCACCGAGTCCGCCAGCGCGGCGACGTCCGAGTCCTCGGTGGCTTCGGACAGATCCTGGACCTGGCGGGTGAGTTCGTGCAGGGACGGTTCGCCCGGGTACGGCGTCCCCGAGCCGTTCTCCAGCCGGTGCGCGAAGTACGCCGCCGTCGCGGACACCCGCAGCCGGGGCGGGGTCCGGTCGGACCAGAGGTCCCGGGCCAGCGCGGACACCGTGACCTCGCCGGAGGTCTCACGGGGGGCCCGGGACTTCGGGTCGAGCCAGCGGACCGTGGCCCTCGCGACCCGGCCGGACTCCGCGCCCTCGCGGAGCTTCACCGCGTACAGGGCCGTCACCGTGTGGCCGGGGCCGACCTCGCCGCCGTCGACGCTGTCGTCGCGGAAGTCGTCGTCGGCGACGGCGCGGTCCTCGTAGCCGAGGAGGCGGAAGTCCGACACCGTACGACGGTCGAAGGCGACCTGCGCCTTGGCGTCCCGCGCCTTCAACTCCACGTTGGCGGGCAGCTGTTGGACGAAGACCTTGCGGGCGTCCGCCGGGGACGACACGTACGTGGTGTGGCCGTCGCCCTTGTCGGCGAGACGCTCCATCAGCGCGTCGCCGTAGTCGCTGCCGACCCCCACGCCGAAGAGCGTGATGCCGTGGTCGCGGCGGGCCCCGGCGATGCGCTCCAGGATCGCGTCGGCCTCGGTCTCGCCGGTGTTGGCGAGCGCGTCGGACAGGAGGACGACGCGGTTCGTCGCCCCGGACCTGACGCCCTTCACGGCGGTGGCGTAGCCGGTGGTGATGCCCGCGTCGAGATTGGTGGAGTCGGTGGGTTCGAGGGTGTCGATGGCGTCCTGGACCTTCTCGCGGACCGCGCCGCCCTTGCCGCCGAGGCGGGTCATCGGGAGGACCGTCTCCGCCTCGCTGCTGAAGGTGACCAGGGCGATCGAGTCGTCGGGGCGGAGCTGGTCGGTGAGTGTGGCGAGGGATTCCCGGACCAGGTCGAGGCGGCCGGGCTCCCCCATGGAGCCGGAGATGTCGACGACGAACGTCAGCGCCGCCGGCGCCCGTTCACCGTCCGCCGGGGCCTGCGCCGTCGCGAGCCCCACCCGCATCAGGCGCCAGCCGTCGTCGCCGGTGCGGGCGCCGTCGACGGTCACCGAGAAGCCGTTGCCCTCGGGGCGCGGGTAGTCCTGCCGGAAACTGTTGACGAACTCCTCGGGCCGCACCGAACCCGCGTCGGGCAGGCGACCCTCGGCGAGCGTGCGCCGCGCGTAGCCGTAGGAGGCGGTGTCGACGTCGAGGGCGAACGTGGAGCGGTAGTCGGCCCCGCTCTCCTTGCCGCCGTCCGGCGCGACGGAGGCGGCCCGGCCGTCCGCTCCCCTGGCCTTGCTGTCCGCCGAGGTGTCCGACGTCCCCGCCGCGCCGCATCCCGCCAGCAGCAGCCCGCCCGCCAGGGCCGCGGCGAGCAGTGCCCCGCCGCGGCGCCGTGTGCCGCGTACCCCGTCGCGTATGCCGTCCGGTCCGGTCACCATTGCCGACCCCTCCCGCTCCGTCACGCACCGGCGGTACCGGCGCTCTGTGACTGTGACGTGCGGGGCGGCCGCGGTGTTCGTCCCGAGCGATTGCGCCTTGGCCTCAAAGCGGTCACGGGAGGCGGCAGTCGTGACCGGTGGGTGATCCTCCGGAGACCCACCGGTCATGCGCAGCGCGGACCGATGGCCCGCGGGGGGGGGCTAGGACACCACGTCCTTGCGCGCGAATCCGCGGAACGCCAGGGCGAACAGCACCACCGCGTACGCCACCGACACCGACGCCCCCTGGATCATGCCGCTCCACTCCGGCTGCGGCTGGATCACGTCCGCCCAGGCGAACTGCCAGTGCGCGGGCAGGAAGTCGCGCCAGTGGCCCAGGGCCGTCACCGCGTCCAGCACATTGCCGACGATGGTCAGGAAGACCGCGCCGCCGACCGCGCCCAGCGGGTTGTCCGTCTTCGTCGACAGCCAGAACGCGAGGCCCGCCGTGACCAGTTGGGACACGAAGATGTACGCGATGACGACGAACAGCCGCTGCGCCGCCGTGCCCGCGGGCAGCGCGCCGCCGGTCGGGATCTCCAGCGGCCCCCAGCCGTACGCGACCGTGCCGACGCCGAGCGCGACGATGGGGAGCAGCACCATCGCGGCGAGGCTGAGCCCGAGCGCGACGATGAGCTTGGACCACAGGAGGCGGGCCCGTGGCACGGGTGCGGCGAGCAGATAGCGCAGGCTCGACCAGTTCGCCTCGGAGGCGATGGTGTCGCCGCAGAACAGGGCGACGGGGATGACGAGCAGGAACCCCGCGGAGACGAACAGGGCCGTCGCCGCGAAGTTCGCGCCCGATGCCGTGGCCGTGTCCATCAGGGTCACCCGGCCGCTCCGGCCGCCCGGTTCGCCGCCGATGGCGAAGGCGACGACCAGGACGAAGGGCAGCAGCGCGAGGACGGCCCCCATGACGAGGGTGCGGCGGCGCTTCACCTGCCGGACCAGCTCCACGCGCAGCGGCAGGGTGCGGCCGGGGCGGTAGCCGTCGGCCGTCTCGACCACGGGGGCCGGGGATGTTCCGGTGGCGCTCATGCGGGTCCTCCGGTCGTGGTCGGGCGGCGGGACGCGGCCCGGGTGATCGGGAGCGCGGCCGTCGTGGCGGCCGTGGTCGTGGCCGTCATGACGGAGTCCCTCCGATCAGGGTCAGGAACGCGTCCTCGAGGCGCCGGTGCGGGCCGAGGGACTTCACGGGTACGTCGAGACGGACCAGGTCGACCAGGAGCCGCGCGGCCGGGTCGCCGGTGGTCCCGGCCGCGGCGGCCGGAACCGGGGCGAGCCGCACCAGGAGGCCCTCCTCCACGCGGACCGCCGACTCCACGCCGGCCAGCGCGCCCACCTTCTCGACCACCGGTTCGGAGACGTCCCCGGCCAGGCCGACCAGGAGCGTGTCGCCGGAGCCGATGATCCGGTCGACCGGCCCCGCCTGCACCAGGCGCCCGCGGTCCATGACCACGAGGTGCGTGCAGGACTGCTCGACCTCGGCGAGGAGGTGGCTGGAGACGATGACGGTCCGGCCACCGCGCGCGTACCGGATCATCACCTCGCGCATCTCGCGGATCTGCGGCGGGTCCAGGCCGTTCGTCGGCTCGTCCAGGATCAGCAGGTCCGGCAGGCCGAGCATGGCCTGGGCGATGGCGAGGCGCTGGCGCATGCCCTGCGAGTACGTGCGTACGGCGCGGGCCAGGGCGTCGCCGAGACCGGCGATCTCCAGGGCCTCCTCCATGTGCGCGTCCTCGGGCGGGCGGCCCGTGGCCCGCCAGTACAGCTCCAGGTTCTCCCGTCCTGACAGGTGCGGCAGGAAGCCGGCGCCCTCGACGAACGCGCCGACGCGGGACAGGACGGGCGCGCCAGGACGGATGGCGTGGCCGAAGACGCGGATCTCGCCCTCGTCGGGGCGGATGAGGCCCATGAGCATGCGCAGCGTCGTCGTCTTGCCCGCGCCGTTCGGCCCGAGGAGGCCGAGGACCTGGCCCTTCTCGACGCGGAAGGAGAGGTCGCGGACCGCGTACCGGTCGCTGGACTTCGCGTACCGCTTGCTCAAGTCCGTGATCTGCAGCGGGACGTCGGCGAGCGCCGGGTCGGGCGCGGGCGCCGTCGTGCGCCTGCGGGCGGTGAGCAGCAGGCCCGCCGCGACGGCGACCGCGCCGAGCGGCAGCCACCACACCCACGCGGGCAGCGGTGTCGCGGCGGTCTTCACGTCGGGCGCGGTGGGCAGGCTCAGGCCGCCGTCGCGCAGGGACACCTGGTACGTGGCGGGCTGGTCCGGTGACGCGTACCCGAGGTCCGTCGAGGACAGGACGAGGCGCAGCTTGTGGCCCTTCTGCACCTGGTGGTCGACGGCCGGGAGCGTGAGCGTCACGTCCTTGCCGGCGCCGCCCGCGCCCGTCACCCGGACCGGCGTGACGAGCTGGGAGGGGAGCACCTCGCGGGTGCCGCCGGGCCCCGCATCGTAGACCTTCGCGAACAGGACGGCCGTGCCGCTGGAGGACTTCACGTGGACGGTGGCGGTCGGTGAGCCGGTGATGCGCACCGACTTGGTGAGCGGCGCCGTGTCGAAGCGGGCGAACTGGCCGGGGAAGTCCAGCGAGGCGCCCAGGCCGAGTGACGACAGGGAGGCGAGCGAGCCGAGTCCCGGCACCGAGGAGATCGACGGCGGGCCGCCGCCCGGCGGGTTCTGGAACGTCTCCGTGCCGGACTTCAGCGGCACCCGCACCCGCTGCTCGCCGCGCAGCCCGGGATACGCGTCGCCGCTCGCGCCGCGCAGGGTGGCGGCGCCGTCGGTGGAGTCCACGCCGCCGGTGCGGGTCACGCGGAACGCCGGGCCGGTGTCGACGCCCTTCTCGTCCTTCAGGTAGCGGTCGAACCACTTCGCCACGCGCCCGGAGACGCGGTCGACCTCCATGTCGCCGCCGTCGTGCCCGCCGTTGAGCCAGTCCACGTCGACCGGGGCGTGGTTCGCCTTGATCTGCTTGGCCATGGCGTCGGCCTGCCCGAGGGGGAACAGCGAGTCCGTCTGGCCCTGCGCGATCAGCGTCGGCACCTTGATGCGGTCACCGACGGTGGACGGGCTGCGCTCCTCCAGGAGCTTCCTGGCCGCCGCGTCCGGCTGCCCGGCGACCGCCACCCGCTGGTACATGTCGCACAGCTGCTCCTGGAAGCGGCCGCACTCCAGGCCCGCCCTGCTGGTGCGCGAGCCGATGTCGGCGGAGCCGGAGGTGAAGAAGATCCCGGCCCACAGCTTCTTGAACACGCCGTCGGGGAACAGTGCGTCCGCCAGGTTCCAGTACGTGATCTGGGGCGCGATGGCGTCGACGCGCTTGTCGTAAGCGGCGGCGAGCAGCGACACCGCGCCGCCGTACGAGGCGCCGGTCATCCCGACCCGCGGGTCACCGGCCTTGTCGAGCTGGACCTCGGGCCGCTTCGCCAGCCAGTCGATCAGCCGCGACACATCGGCGACCTCGCCCTTCGGGTCGTTCAACCCGATCTTGCCGGTGGACTTGCCGAAGCCGCGGGCCGACCACGTCAGCACCGCGAACCCGTGCCGGGCCAGCTTCTCGGCCTCGCCGCGCACGTCCTCCTTGCTGCCGCCGAAGCCGTGGGTGAGCAGCACGGCGGGCCGCCGCTCGGTCCCGGACCCCGCCGTGAAGTACGACGTGTCGATCCGGACGCCTGCGCCCATCGGCATCACCCGGTCCTGCCGGTGCACGGCGGGCGCCTTGCCGGAGGAGGCCGTCGCGGACCAGGTCCCGGCTCCGGCGAGCACCACAAGGGCGGCCGCGACGGCGATCCACCGCCGCGGCCATCCGCGTACTCGCTCACGCCATGCGCGCACTCGTAGATCCATCCTTCAACGGTAGGGGTCACCACTGACAGTTACCGCCGCCTCCGGTCGGAGCCTCTCGACCTCCCCGGGGAGTACGGCGCGCCCTCCGCCTACCGCAGGTGCTGTACACCGAAACGGCCGGGACGCCGTGAAGCAGCCCACAGGACACGGGCCGCGCTCCTGCCTCGCCGGAGCGGGCCCGGCCGGCGCGGACCTGCTACGACATCCCCATGGACATCACCCGAGCCGTCACCGTCCCCCAACTCGTCGCCGCGGGCTCCCTGTTCGACTCCCCGCCCCGCCCGGAGCGGGCCGCGTACTTCCTCGCCGCCCCGGGCCACCACCTCTACCTCGCCCACGTGGACGACGAGCCGGCCGGTTTCGTCAGCGGCGTCGAGACCGTCCACCCCGACAAGGGGCGCGAGATGTTCCTCTACGAACTCGCGGTCGCCGAGCCGTACCGGCGCCGCGGCATCGCCCGCGCCCTGGTCCGCACGCTCGCGGACCTGGCCGCCGAGCTCGGCTGCTACGACATGTGGGTCGGCCTGGACCTGGACAACGACGCGGCGCTCGCGACGTACCTGAGCGCGGGCGGCACGCAGGAGAGCCCGTGCCGGGTCATCACCTGGGACTTCACGCGGCCGGCCGACTAGCCCCGCCCACTCTGCAAGCGCTCGCAGGAACCGTCAAGAGGGCGGTCAAGTGGGCTTTCGGTGAAGGAATTTCAAGGGGGAAAGCGCTTGCGGGAACCGTTGACGCGGCTGCGAGCGCATGCGAAAGTCCCACCCCAACGCACCCCACCTCGTCCCCTCACCGTCCCCCACCGTCGAGCCGCACGTGGAGGCCCTCATGGGCAATGACGCCCCCTCCCGCCGCCCACTCCTCCCCCGCCGCACCGCCCTGACCACCCTGCTCACCGCCGGCCTCGGTACCGCCCTCGGCGGCGGCCTCACCGGCTGCAGCGATTCGTCCCGCTCCGTCGCCTCCGGCGGCACCGTCACCCTGCGCTACTTCTTCTGGGGCGACAGCGGCCGCGCCGACCTGATCAACCAGTGCATCGCCGCCTTCGAGCGCGCCCACCCGAAGATCAAGGTCAAGTCCAGCTTCGCCGCGTTCGACTCCTTCTGGCCGAAGCTGAGCACGGCGGCGGCCGGCGGCAGCCCGCCCGACGTCATGCACATCGACTACGCGTGGATCCGCACGCTCGGCGAACACGGCGTCCTCGCCGACCTGAACGAGCACACGGGCCCCGGCAAGGAGATCGACGCCACCACCCTCGTACCGTCGCTGCGCACGGCGGGCATGGTGGAGGACCGGCGCGTGGCGCTGCCGCTGTCCCACAACAGCGTGTGCCTGATGTACGACGCCGAGGTGTGGGCCGACGCCGGGGCGCGGGCGCCGACCTCACCCATGTCCTGGGACACGTTCATGAAGCAGTCCCGCGCGGTCACCCGGCACACCGGGCGCGCGCAGTTCGGCATGGACAACCCCGGCCAGAACTACATGGGCGTAGAGCTGTGGATGCGCCAGCAGGGCAGGCAGATGTGGACGGACAAGGGCGAACTCGGCTTCGGCGAGGACGACTTGGTCCGCTACTTCACCACGGTCGACGCCTACCGCGAGGACGGCGCCCTCGCCGGACCCGACGTGGTCCTGGAATCGCTGCCCGGCTACCCCATCACCACCCAGCGCGCCGCGTCGTACCTGGAGTGGGACAACCAGGTCGGCGGCCGCAGCGCCCTGCGCGGCACCAAACTGACGCTGGGCAGCGTCCCCAGCGACACCCACCGCTCGGGCCTCTACGCCAAGCCCGGCATGCTGATGAGCGCCGCCGCGAAGAGCCCGTACATCAGTGAGGCCGCGCAGTTCATCAACTTCATGATCAATGACCGGCGGGTGGCGAAGATCCTCGGCACCAACATCGGCATGCCGCCCACCACCAGCCAGGAGGGCGCCGCCGAGGTCACCGATCCCGCGGTGCGCCAGGTCCAGACGTACGAGCGGCAGATCGCGAAGACGCTCGCGCCGACCCCGCCGCCGCCCGCGGACGGCGGCGCCTCCCTCAACGAGTACCTGCGCCGCGTCGCCGAGAAGCTCTTCTACGGCCGTATCTCCGCGGACCGTGCCGCCGGTCTCTTCTTCGACCAGGCGAAGGTCGTCCTCGCCTGACGCCCGAGAGCTGACGCCCGAGCGCCAGAAGGCAGGCTGCCCGCCCCCTCTCTCTCAACTCCCCCCTCTTCGTACGGAGTTCCCCATGGCCGGTACGACGACGACCGACGCGGCGATCCCCCGCGCGCGCCGCGCGGACACCCCTTCCGACCCCCGCGCGAAACGGCGCCGCACGCGCGCGAACGACCGCTCCGCGTACGTCTTCCTCACCCCGTGGATGCTCGGCGCGGTGGTCCTGACGATCGCTCCGATGCTGTTCTCGCTCTACATGTCGTTCACGGACTACAACCTGTTCGACGCGCCCCACTGGATCGGCTTCGACAACTACCGGCGGCTGCTCCTCGACGACCCGGAGGTCCGGGACACGGTCGGCGTGACCCTGCTCTACGTGGTGGTCGCGACGCCCCTGAAACTGATCGCGGCGCTCGGGGTGGCCCTGCTCCTCCACACCCGCCGCAAGGGCCGCAACTTCTACCGGGCCGCCTTCTACATGCCGTCCCTGATCGGCGCGAGCGTCGGAGCGGCGATCGTCTGGCGCCTCCTCTTCTCCACCGGCAGCGTCGTCGACCGGTTCCTCGGCGCCTTCGGCATCCACACGGGCGGCTGGATCTCCAACCCCGACTGGTCGCTGATGTCCCTGGTGGCCCTGTCCGTCTGGCAGTTCGGCGCCCCGATGGTCATCTTCCTCGCCGCGCTGCAGCAGATCCCCCACGACCTGTACGAGGCGGCGGAACTGGACGGCGCGGGCCCGGTCCGCCGGTTCACCGCGGTGACCGTCCCCATGCTGTCCCCGGTGATCTTCTTCAACCTGGTCCTGGAGATGGTGCACGCGTTCCAGATGTTCAACTCGGCGTTCGTGCTCTCCAACGGCACGGGCGGGCCCGCGGGTTCCACCCACGTCTACTCGATGTACCTGTACGAACTCGGCTTCAACGACTTCCGGATGGGCTACGCGGCGGCCCTGACCTGGGTGCTGCTGCTCGTCGTCGGTGTGGTGACGGCGGTGCTCTTCAAGACGTCGGGCCGCTGGGTCCACTACGCGGGCGAGGAGAACTGACGATGACGACGATCCGCTCCGGTGTCCGCTCCCGCTCACTGGCCTGGCACGCGGGCGCCCTCGCCCTGCTGCTCGTGCTGCTCTATCCGGTGGTGTGGGTGTTCACGTCCGCGGTGAAACCCGCCGAGGAGATCATCTCCAGCTTCGACATCCTTCCCTCACGGGTCACATGGGGCGGATTCGGCGCGGCCCTCGACGGCATCGCCGAGGTCCCGGCCTGGCGTTTCTTCTCCAACTCCCTGGTGCTGGCGCTGGGTTCGGTCCTCGGCAACGTACTGTCCTGCTCGATCGCCGCGTACGCCTTCGCGCGGCTGCGCTTCCGCGGCCGGGGCCCGATGTTCGCGGTGATGATCGGCACGATCCTGCTGCCGACGCATCTGCTGCTGATCCCGCAGTACACGATGTTCCAGAAGGCGGGCCTGATCGACACCTACGTACCGCTGCTGCTCGGCAAGTTCCTCGCGACGGACGCCTTCTTCGTGTTCCTCATGGTCCAGTTCGTACGGAACCTGCCGCGCAGCCTGGACGAGGCGGCGCTGATCGACGGCTGCGGCCACTTCCGGATCTTCGCCCACATCGTCCTGCCCCTCCTGCGCCCGGCCCTCATCACGACGGCGATCTTCACCTTCATCTGGTCGTGGAACGACTTCTTCGCGCCGCTCATCTACCTCCAGTCGCCGGAGAAGTACCCGCTGCCGCTCGCGCTGCGCCTGTTCGTCGACTCCACCAGCAGCCAGGACTACGGCGCGATGCTCGGCATGTCCGTCCTCTCCCTCCTCCCCGTGATCATCTTCTTCGTGGCGTTCCAGCGACTGCTGATCGAGGGCGCGGCGACGTCGGGAATGAAGGGGTGACGCCCGTGCCGGACACGACCCGCGCGACGGCCCGGCGGGACACTCCGTACGGCGAACGCTTCACGCTCTTCGCCGAGGTGATGTGGATCGGCCTGCTGGTGACGGCGGGCTCCCTGCTCCTGGTCACCTGGCCGGCGGCCATGGCGGCGGGCTGCGCGGAGATCCGCCGCTGCGTCCCCGACGGCCCGTCCCCCGGCACGGCCCGCCGCTTCCTCTCGACCTGGCGCGCGGCGCTGCGCGGCGGCACGGCGACGGGCACGCTCGGCCTCCTGGCCCTGACCTTCCTGGCCGCGGACCTGCGCCTCGCGTCGACGGCCGGGGTCCCGGGGTTCGGCTTCCTGGCGCTGGTGGTCGCGGGCGCGGCGGGCGCGGTGGTGGTCCTCCAGATCCGCATGGCGGCGACCTGGTCCGCCACGACCCACTGGCCGCGCCCCACGCTCCGGGACCCGTCCGGTACGTGGATGCTGGCGGGAGCGGTGTTCGTATCGGCGGCCTGCGTATGGCAGTTGACCCTGCTGGCCCCTTTGGTGGCGGGAGTCCTGACCTTGGCGGCGGTGGCGGTGGACCGTCGCCTCCAGGCGCCCCGAAGGGGCGCGGGGCTGCATCCATCAGCGGCTCCACCACGGGACACGAGCAACGACGAACAGGCGCCCCGAAGGAGCGCGGGGCTGCATCCATCAGCGGCTCCACCACGGGACACGAGCAACGACGAACAGGCGCCCCGAAGGGGCGCGGGGCTGCATCCATCAGCGGCTCCGCCGCGGGACGCGAGCAACGACGAGCAGGCGCCCCGAAGGGGCGCGGGGAACTGCGCGACCAGCCACGACGTCGTCGCATACGCCGACGAAAGGCGCGCCACTCACGGCGAGAAGGCGGCACTCAGGGGCGCGGGGCTGTATCCATCAGCGGCTCCGCCACGGGGCGCGACCGGCCACGACGGCTCCGCACCCGCCCACATCCCGGCACCTCGCGCGAGCGAAAGCGCACCTAAACCCAGGGGGACCCCATGAACGAACCCGGAAAACCGCGGAGCGGAACCGTGGGCGCCGAAGACGTGGCGGCCCGAGCCGGAGTCTCCCCCTCCACGGTGAGCCGCTGCTTCGCGACCCCGCACCAGGTCCGCCCGGAGACCCGGGCCCGCGTCCTCGCGGTGGCCGAACAGCTCGGCTACCGCCCCAACCGCATAGCCCGCTCCCTGGCCCAGGGCCGCACCCACACCCTGGGCCTGATCGTCCCCGACATAGCGAACCCCTTCTTCGCGGTGATCACGAAGGCGGTCCAGTCCCGGGCCCGCCGCAAGGACTACGCCGTCTTCCTCGCCGACACCGACGAACACCCGGACGACGAGTACGAGTTGGCGCACACCCTGGCGGGGCAGGTCGACGGCCTGCTCCTGGTGTCCCCGCGGATGACCGGTGACCACCTCGCCGAGATCGTCCACCGGGTCCCCAGCGTCCTGGTCAACCGCGACGCGGCCGGCATCCCCTCCGTCACGGCCCCCAGCGACGACGGCCTGCGCCAGGCGGTGGCCCACCTGCACGCGCTGGGCCACCGCCACCTGGCCCTGATCCTGGGTGCCCGCAACTCCTGGTCGAGCGAGCAGCGCGGCCACGCGGTCCGGTTCGCCGCGGAGCAACTGAGCCTGAAGGTGACCGAGTTCGGCCCGCACGAGCCGAAGTTCCACACCGGCACCCAGGTCGCCGACCTCGCCCTCGCGGCGGGCGCGACGGCCGTGATCGCCCACAACGACCTGATGGCCCTCGGTGTCCTCTCCCGCCTCGCCGACCGGGGCGTACGCGTCCCCGACGACGTGAGCGTGGTCGGCGCCGACGACACGCTGCTCGCCACGACCTCGACCCCGGCACTGACCTCGGTCCGCATCCCCCTGAACGCGCTCGGCGAACGAGCCGTCGACCTGATGCTGCACCGCCTGGCGAACCCGGACACGAAGACCCCCCACCGAACGGTCCTGGAGAGCGAGTTGATCGTCCGCCGCTCGACGGGCCCCGCCCCCCGAAAGGACGCCTGACCATGACCGCACGACGCCGCGCCGCGATCATCGGCACCGGCCACCGCGCCCAGATGTACACGAAGGCCCTCGCCGCCCGAGCCCACTACGACGTAAGCCTCCTCTCGGACACCAGCCCGACCCGCATGGCCCACCACAGCGCGCTGCTCACCTCCCTCGGCTCCCCCGAGGCCGCGACCTGCGCCCCCGCCGGCTTCGCCGAGGCCCTGCGCGCGCACCGGATCGACGAGGTCGTGGTCACCACGGTCGACGCGACGCACCACACGTACATCACGACGGCCCTGGAGGCGGGCTGCCGCGTGGTGACGGAGAAGCCCATGACGACGGACGCGGCGAAGTGCGCCTCGATCCTCGGCACGCTCGACCGCACCGGCGGCGATCTGTCCGTCACGTTCAACTACCGCTACAACCCGGCCCACGAGAAGGTCTGGCAGCTCCTGCACGACGGCGCGATCGGCGAGATCCGCTCGGTCCACTTCGAATGGCTCCTGGACGTCCGGCACGGCGCGGACTACTTCCGCCGCTGGCACCGCGAGAAGCGGCACAGCGGCGGCCTCCTCGTCCACAAGTCCGGCCACCACTTCGACCTGGTCAACTGGTGGCTGGGCGCGTCCCCCTCGCGGGTCCACGCGGAGGGCGGCCTGGTCTTCTACGGCCGCGACAACGGCGAACGCACGGGCCTGCGCCGCGACTACGTCCGCGCCCACGGCTCGCCGGAGGCGGCGACGGACCCCTACGCGATCGACCTCACCGCCGACCCGAACCTCGACTCCCTCTACGTGCGGGCGGAGGCGGCCGGGGACTCCGACTACGTCCGCGACCGCAACGTGTTCGGCGACGCCATCGACATCGAGGACGACCTCGCGCTGCTGGTCCGTTACGACACCGGCGCCACGATGACGTACCACCTGACGGCGTACTCCCCCTGGGAGGGCTACCGCGTCATGTTCAACGGGACGGGCGGCCGCCTGGAGCTGGAGGTGGAGGAGAACACCTGGCAGCCGCCGCGCACCCCGTCCGGCGCGGGCGCCGAGCACGGCGGCGTGGTGATGGCCAACCCGGGCCGTACGACGATCCTGCACCGCCCCCTCTGGGAGGCCCCGCGCGAGGTCACGTACGAGAAGGCGGCGGGCTCCCACGGCGGCGGCGACCTGCGCATGCTGAAGGAGCTCTTCGGCCCGCTCGGTGACGGCTCGGACGCGGGCGCGGCCCCGGCGGCGGGGAAGGGCGCGACGGCCCGGGACGGGGCGCTGGCGCTGGCCGTCGGCGTCGCGGGGAACGAGTCGCTCGCGACGGGGCGGCCGGTGGAGACGGCGGGGCTGTGGTGACCGGGCCGTTCAGCGGGGCCCCATCACGCAGAACGGGTGCCCCGCCGGGTCGGTGAGCACCACGAACCCGCCGGACGCGTCGCCCGGCTGGAACTCCGGCCGTCCCGCGCCGAGTTCGAGGAGCCGGGCCGTCATCCCCTCCAGGTCGTCGGTCCTGAAGCACGCGTGCAGCTGCTGCGGCACGTCCTGGCCCGGCCAGGAGGGGGCGCGGTAGTCGTCGACGCGCTGGAAGCCGATGAAGAAGCCGTCCGGCCGCGTGACCCCGGCGAACTCGGCGCAGGAGCGCTCGTGCAGCGCGTATCCGGTGGCCTGCCGGTAGAACGCGGCGAGGGCGAGCGGATCGGCGCAGTCCAGGGTGATCGCGTCGACGGTCATCGTGGGCGCGGCGTCGGTCGTCGTCATGCCGCCACGCTAGGACGGCCGCCCGGTCACCCACGATCGAGTATCTCGCTCCCCGGACACGCCTCGTCCGCCGCTACTCCTGCTCGTCCTCCGGCAACGACACCAGCCAGCGGGTGTCCTGGCGCGGGCGCAGGTAGAACACCCAGTACAGGGTCGCGACGGCCGTGATGCCACCGGTCCAGAGCAGGTACGTGACGTCCTGCTCGACCAGGATGTACGCCATCACCGCGATCAGCAGCACCGGCACGGCGGGCCACAGCGGCATCCGCCAGGCGGCCTTGTCGCGGTGGCCGCCCCGGCGGGCCAGCAGCGTGGCGACGGCGACGAGCAGGTACATGCCGGTGACGGAGACGCCCGTCACGCCGTACAGGGTGTCCAGGTTGACGAAGCAGAGCGCCGCGCCCGGGATGCCCACGACCAGCGTCGCGACCCACGGCGAGCCGAAGCGGCCGAGCTTCGCGAGGCCCCGGTTGACCGGCTCGGGCCACGCCTTGTCACGGGCCGAGGCGAACAGGACCCGGGAGTTCTGGATGACCATGACGATGCCCGCGTTGATGATGGCGAGCGCCACGCACAGGGACACGAACGTGCCGACGGCCGAGTTCGACCATGCCTCGACCATGCCGCTGATGTCGCCGGAGGTGAGCGCGGAGAGGTCCTTGGCGCCCATCGTGATGGCGACGACGGGCACGATGATGATCACGGTGGAGATGGCGAGCGTGGCGAGGACCGTGCGGGCCACGGACGTGCGCGGGTTCTCCAGCTCCTCGGAGAGGTAGACGGCCGTGGAGAAGCCCTGGGTGACGAAGAGGGCGATGGCGAGGCCGGACACGACCAGCATCGCCGTCACCGTGTCGGTGTGGCCGCCGTCGCCCGCCACCTGCATCGAGACGAGGGAGCCCGCGCCGCGCTCGGAGTGCGCGAAGCCGAGGACCGCGACGACGGCCGCCGCGATGACCTCCAGGACCAGGAAGACGCCGGTGATCCACGCGTTGGCGCGCAGGTCGAGCAGGCCCGCGAGGGTGGCCAGGAGCATGACGCCCGCGCCCGCCACCGACGGGTCCAGGTGGACGAGCGGCGCCAGGTAGTCGGCCGTGCCCATCGCGATCACCGGGGGCACGATCATCACGACCAGCAGCGACAGGACGAAGACCAGCCAGCCGGCCAGGCGGCCCGCGAGCGTCGTCACCATCGCGTACTCGCCGCCCGCGCTGGGGATCAGGGTGCCGAGCTCCGAGTAGCAGAACGCCACGCCTATGCACAGGAGCGAGCCGATGGCGATGGTGAGGGCCGTCGCCGTGCCGAGGTCGCCGAAGAGATCGGGGACGACGACGAAGAGGGTGGAGGCGGGTGTCACGCACGACAGCGTGAGCAGGGTGCCGCCGACGACACCGATGGAGCGCTTGAGCTTCTGCGGGGACGCCCCCGGTTCCGTCACGTCCTGGGGGACGGCGGTCGGGCGAAGCGTGTCGGTCATGGAGCGGATCCGATCGACTGGTGCGGCGAGGGTGCGGGCGGGAGCGCTATCGCCTCCGAAGGCTGAACAGGCTGGTGAAGTGGGGTGGTGCATCGCTCCCGGCGCGTCATCGAACATCGCCGGTATCCGGAACGTCAACGGCCGTTTCCCTACGGAATCCGCACACCGGGAACCGTCCAACTGGCCGCCGATCTTTAGCTGTTCGCAAAGTCAGCCATTTTCAGTGCCTCGATACGGCGAATTGACCTTGCTATCCAAGGTTCATCGACGCTTCCACTTGCCGTACCCGTTTCGTCCACTACGTACGGGAACCGCAGGCGCGTCGCCGAACTCCGCCGGAAATTGTCCGCAGTCCGGACAGTCGGCCCGCCCAGGCTGCCCGTTTTGTCCCCCGACTGGCGTCCACCGCCTCCTCTCCCGTTAAAGTCGCTCCCTCTTCATGCACACAGCAAAGTCACAACAAGGGGCGGGGACCATCACATGAAGCACCTACGGACCGTGGCATGGGCGGGCATAACCGTCGCCGCGCTGACCGCGACGACCGCGTGCAGCGCGGACAACGTCAAGCGGGCCGCCGGCGCCGTCGACAAGGCGGACGCGATCATGGCCGCGTTCGGCCGCGCCACGGACAAGACGGAAGAGCTCGGTTCGGCGCGGGTGAAGATGACGACCACGCTGCCGAGCACCGGGCCGATCGTCATGGACGGCACGTACAGCTGGAGCGACGGTCTCGCGTTCGACGTCGAGATGGACACCGCTCAGGTCAAGATGCAGACCCTCACGGCTTCGAAGAAGATGCACGCGCTGTTCGTCGACGGCGCGTACTACTACGACATCGATCCGCAGCCCTCCGGCCCGCTCAAGGGCAAGGAGTGGATGAAGATCGACGCCTCCGCCATGTTCGGCAAGGACGGCTCGGCCGCGATGCAGGGCGGCGCCGACCAGAGCCCGACGCAGTCGCTCAAGCAGCTCAAGTTCGCGAGCGACGTCAAGGATCTGGGCGAGGGCAAGGTCAACGGGCAGACCGCCACGCACTACCGCGCGACGCTCGACAAGAAGGCGATGGGCAAGCTGAACGACGCCTACAACGGCGACACCACCGCGCACAAGATGCTCGGCGACGTCGACCGGATCACGATGGACGTCTGGCTGGACGGCAAGGACCTCCCGGTCCGCATGACGCAGGAGATGGGCACCATGACCGTCTCCATGGACTTCGCGAAGTTCGGCGGGGCGAAGCACATCACCCCGCCGCCCGCGACGCAGACCGGTGACCTCACCCAGGCGTTCAAGGACATGCAGGCGCAGCAGCAGGGCTGACGGGTACACAGGAGACGCAGGAATCACCGAAGGGGCCCCGGCCGTCACACGGACGGCCGGGGCCCCTTCGGTCACGTACAGGCGACTCAGTGGTTGCGCGGGAAGCCCAGGTCGACGCCCTCCGGAGCCTCGGACGGGTCCGGCCAGCGGGTCGTGACGACCTTGCCGCGGGTGTAGAAGTGCGTGCCGTCGTTGCCGTAGATGTGGTGGTCGCCGAAGAGGCTGTCCTTCCAGCCACCGAAGGAGTGGTAGCCGACGGGGACCGGGATCGGCACGTTGACGCCGACCATGCCGGCCTCGATCTCCAGCTGGAAGCGGCGGGCGGCGCCGCCGTCCCGGGTGAAGATCGCGGTGCCGTTGCCGAAGGGGGAGGCGTTCATCAGCGCCACGCCGTCCTCGTACGTGTCGACGCGCAGGACGCACAGCACCGGGCCGAAGATCTCGTCCTGGTAGGCCTTGGCCGACGTCGGCACGTTGTCGAGGAGCGAGAGGCCGATCCAGTGGCCCTTCTCGTGGCCCTCGACCGTGTAGCCGGTGCCGTCGAGGACGACCTCGCAGCCCTCGGCCGCGGCGCCCGTCACGTACGAGGCGACCTTGTCGCGGTGGGCGGCCGTGATGAGCGGGCCCATCTCGGACGTCGGGTCGTTGCCGGGACCGATCTTGATCTTCTCGGCGCGCTCCTTGATCTTGGCGACCAGTTCGTCACCGATGGAGCCGACCGCGACGACGGCCGAGATCGCCATGCAGCGCTCGCCCGCCGAGCCGTAGGCGGCCGAGACCGCGGCGTCGGCGGCGGCGTCCAGGTCGGCGTCGGGCAGCACCAGCATGTGGTTCTTGGCACCGCCGAGCGCCTGGACGCGCTTGCCGTTGGCCGAGGCGGTGGTGTGGATGTGGCGGGCGATCGGGGTCGAGCCCACGAAGGAGACCGCGGAGACGTCCGGGTGCTCCAGGAGGCGGTCGACGGCCACCTTGTCGCCGTGCAGGACGTTGAAGACGCCGTCGGGCAGACCGGCCTCGCTCAGCAGCTCGGCGATCTTCATCGACGCCGACGGGTCCTTCTCGGACGGCTTCAGGATGAACGTGTTGCCGCACGCGATGGCGAGCGGGAACATCCACATCGGCACCATGGCCGGGAAGTTGAACGGCGTGATGCCGGCCACGACACCCAGCGGCTGGCGGATCGAGGAGACGTCCACGCGGCTGGCGACCTGCGTCGACAGCTCGCCCTTCAGCTGGACGTTGATGCCGCAGGCCAGGTCCACGATCTCCAGACCGCGGGCCACCTCGCCGAGCGCGTCGGAGTGCACCTTGCCGTGCTCGGCGGTGATCAGCTCGGCGATCGCGTCGCGGTTGGCGTCGAGCAGCGCGCGGAAGCGGAACAGGATCTCCGTGCGCTTGGCGAGCGAGGACTGGCCCCAGCTCGCGTACGCCTCCTTGGCGGCGGCGACCGCCGCGTCCACCTCAGCGACCGAGGCGAAGTCCACGTGGGTGGTCACTTCGCCGGTCGCCGGGTCGGTCACCGGGCCGTGGTTGCCCGACGTGCCCTCGACGGTCTTGCCGCCGATCCAGTGGTGGACCAACTTCGTGTCAGACATGTGGGCAACTCCTGTTGTGACAGTTACGTCCGGTGGTTCTAGAGGTGGTGACGTCGGGCGGTGAGGTGCCGTTCGTACTCCTCCCGGGCCTTGACGGTCGACGCTCGGTCCGCCGTCTCGGCCACGGGCACATCCCACCACGCCTGCGCGGGGGGCGGGCCCGACACTGTGTCTGCCGTTTCGGTCTCGACGTAGACACATGTGGGACGGGTCGCGGAGCGGGTGGCCGCGAGCGCCTCCCGCAGCTCACGGACGGTCTTCGCCCGGTGTACGTCCATGCCGAGGCTGGCCGCGTTGGCCGCGAGGTCGACGGGGAGCGGGGCGCCGCTGTACTCCCCGTCGCCGTCCCGGTAGCGGTACTGGGTGCCGAAGCCCTCCGCGCCGACGGACGCGGAGAGGCCGCCGATGGACGCGTACCCGTGGTTCTGCAGGATGACGACCTTGACCGGGATGTTCTCCTGCACCGCGGTGACCAGCTCCGTCGGCATCATCAGATACGTGCCGTCGCCGACCAGCGCCCACACCGGGCGGCCGGGCGCGGCGAGCGCGACGCCGAGGGCGGCCGGGATCTCGTAGCCCATGCAGGAGTAGCCGTACTCGACGTGGTACTGGTCGCGGGACCGGGTCCGCCACAGCTTGTGCAGATCGCCGGGCAGGGAGCCCGCCGCGTTGATGAGGATGTCGTCCGCCGTCGCCAACTCGTCGAGCGCACCGAGGACTTGGGTCTGTGTCGGGCGTACGAGGTCGTCGTCGGCGGCGTAGCAGGCGTCGACGCGGTACTCCCAGCGCTCCTTGTCGTCCGTGTACTGGGTGACGTGGGCCGGTTCGGCGCGGTACGCCTTCCCGAGCGCCTTGCGCAGCGCCGTCAGGCCCTCGCGGGCGTCCGCCACCAGCGGCAGCGCGGCCAGCTTGTGCGCGTCGAACGCGGCGACGTTCAGGTTCAGGAAGCGGACGCCGGGGTCCGTGAAGAGCGTGCCCGACGCGGTGGTGAAGTCGGTGTAGCGGGTGCCCACGCCGAGCACCAGGTCGGCGGTGCGCGCCAGTTCGTTCGCGGTCGCCGTGCCGGTGTGGCCGATGCCGCCGACGTCGGCCGGGTGGTCGTACGGGAGCGCGCCCTTGCCCGCCTGTGTGGCGGCGACCGGGATCCGGGTCGCGTCCACGAAGGCCCGCAGCGCCTCTTCCGCACCGCTGTGGTGGACGCCGCCGCCCGCGACGATCAGGGGACGCCTCGACTCCTTCAACGCCTTTGCGGCGGCAGCCAGTTCACTCGCGTCGGGGGCGGGTCGGCGGACGGTCCACACGCGGTCGGTGAAGAACTCCAGCGGCCAGTCGTACGCCTCCGCCTGGACGTCCTGCGGGAGGGCGAGGGTGACGGCGCCCGTCTCGACCGGGTCGGTCAGGACGCGCATCGCCTGGAGCGCGGCCGGGACCAGCTGCTCGGGGCGGGTGATCCGGTCGAAGTACTTCGACACCGGGCGCAGGCAGTCGTTGACCGACACGTCACCGGCGTACGGGACCTCGAGCTGCTGGAGCACCGGGTCGGCGGGGCGGGTCGCGAACACGTCGCCGGGCAGCAGCAGGACCGGGAGGTGGTTGATCGTGGCGAGGGCCGCGCCGGTGACGAGGTTGGTCGCGCCCGGGCCGATCGAGGTGGTGACGGCGTGCGTGGAGAGGCGGTCCGACTGGCGTGCGTAGCCGACCGCGGCGTGCACCATCGCCTGTTCGTTGCGGCCCTGGTGGAACGGCATGTCGTCGGCGTACCGCAGCAGCGCCTGGCCGAGCCCGGCGACGTTTCCGTGGCCGAAGATGCCCCAGGCCCCGGCGATCAGGCGCTGCCGGGCGCCGTCGCGCTCCGTGTACTGGCAGGTCAGGAAGCGGACGAGAGCCTGCGCCGTCGTCAGCCGTACGGTCGAGTGCCCGCTCTTCTGGACGGTCGCGGTCATCGGTATCCCTCCGTCACGTGATCGGGGTGGAAGCAGATCTTCCATTCCCGCTCCTCCCCCGGCCCCGCCATCACATTCAGGTAGTACATGGCGTGTCCCGGCTGGGCGATCGACGGGCCGTGCCAGCCGTCGGGGACCAGGACCGTGTCACCGGTGCGGACCTCCGCGAGCAGGTCGGTGCCGCCGGGGCGGGACGGGGAGACCCGCTGGTAGCCGTAGCCTCCGGGGCCCTCGATCTCGAAGTAGTAGATCTCTTCGAGCTCCGACTCCTCGCCCGGGCGGTGCTCGTCGTGCTTGTGGGGCGGGTACGAGGACCAGTTGCCGCCCGGCGTGATCACTTCCACGGCGATGAGCTGGTCGCAGTCGAAGGTCCCCGCCGCGGCGAAGTTGCGGACCTGGCGGGCGCTGGTGCCCTCGCCGCGGTGCTCGACGGGTACCTCCGGCGCGGGGCCGTAGCGGACGGGGAGTCGTCGTCCGCACTTCGCTCCTGCCAGGGCGAAGCGGCCTCCCGCACCGGAGGCGATCTCTGCGCGCGTGTCGCGCGGAAGGTACGCGAAGTCGCTCGCGCCGCTGAACACACTGTCCCTGCCCAGCAGTTCGATGATCCGCTCCGAGGTGTGCACGGAGCAACCGCCGGAGAGCGGAAGCACGATCCATTCACTCTCGCCGGTGTCGAAGGCGTGCCGCTGCCCGGGCTCCAGTTCGACGACGCGCAGGCCCGCACGGGACCAGGGCGCCTTGCCCGGGATGTTGTCGGGGTCCACGTGCAGGGCGTAGGGGCCGTCGGCGGCGCTGCCTGCGGGAAGGTACGTCATCCCCCCACTCTCCTCTCTCGTCCTTGCGCCGGCGCTCTACAGGAGGCCGACGGCCGTGTCGACCGCCGCCGCGACGTCGTCGCCCGGCGGGTACAGCAGCGACCTGCCGACCACCAGGCCCTGGACGGTGGGCAGTTGGAGGGCCGCGCGCCATTTCTCGTACGTGGCGTCCTGGTCGCCGTCCTTGATGTCGCCGCCGAGCAGGACGGCGGGGAGCGTGGACGTCTCCATGACGCGAGCCATGGTGTCCGGGTCGTCGACGACGGGGACCTTCAGCCAGGTGTAGGCGGAGGTGCCGCCGAGGCCGGACGCGATCGCGAGGGAGCGGGTGACGGCGTCGGCTCCCAGGTCGTTGCGGAGCGCTCCGGTGGCGGGGTCCCGGCGGGAGACGAACGGCTCGACGAAGACCGGGAGTTGACGTTCCGCCATGCCGTCGACGGCTCGGGCGGCGGCCTCCAGGGTGCGTACGGATCCCTCGCCCGGCTCCTCGTAGCCGATCCGCAGCAGCAGCTTGCCCGCGTCGAAACCGAGGCGGCGCAGGTCGTCCGGGCGGTACCCGGTGAACCGGTCGTCGAGCTCGAAGGAGGCGCCGGCGAGGCCGCCGCGGTTCATGGACCCGATGACGACCTTGTCCTCCAGGGCGCCGAGCAGCAGCAGATCGTCCAGCACGTCGGCGGAGGCGAGCACGCCGTCCACGCCGGGGCGGGACAGGGCGAGGCAGAGCCGCTCCAGGAGGTCGGCGCGGTCGGCCATGGCGTGGGCCCGCTCCCCCGCGGCGAGCGCTCCGCGGGCCGGGTGGTCGGCGGCGATGATCATCAGGCGGGCGCCGGGTGCGGGCAGCAGTGCGCGGCGCGTCCGTCTGGCGGCGGCCTCGGCGACCGCCTCCGGTCGTTCGGCCCGCACTCTCGCCAGCCCCCGAAGATCCCATCCCCCCGGCACCCCGGGGCTCCGCCCCGAACCCCGCTCCTCAATCGCCGGAGGGGCTTGATTTTGCAGAGCCCCATCAGGGGCGCGGGGAACTGCGCGCTCAACCCCCACCGGCCCGCCGTCGACGACGAGAGACTCAACGTCACGACTCCCCCCGACCACCCGGGAATCGACATCGCGGCGATCCCCGACCACCCGCCCAGTCGAGATCGCCGCCTCCACCTCGTCCGCTCGCGGCATCGCCGAAGAGCACTCAAGACGGGACGCCACGATCGCCCCGGCCGCGTTCGCGTACCGCATGACCCGCTCCAGGTCCCACCCGGCGAGCAGCCCACGGCACAGCGCGCCGCCGAACGCGTCCCCGGCCCCGAGCCCGTTCAGCACCTCGACGGGCAGCGGCGGGACCTCGACCGACTCCCCGCCGGAGGTCATCGCCAGCACCCCCCGGGGCCCCTGTTTCACCACTGCGAGCCGCACCCCGTACGACAGCAACTTCCGTGCGGCGGCGACCGGTTCACGCTCCCCCGTGGCGATCTCGACCTCGTCGATGTTGCCGACGGCGACCGTGGCGTGCCGCAGCGCCTCCCGGTAGAAGGGGCGCGCCTCCTCGGGAGCCGCCCAGAACATAGGCCGCCAGTCGAGGTCGAACACCGTGTGCTCGACCCCCGAACGGTGCGCGAGGGCCGCCAGCGTGGCACCGCGGCTGGGCTCGGCGCTCAGCCCCGTACCGGTCGTCCAGAAGATCCGGGCCGCGCCGATCGCGTCCAGGTCGAGTTCCTCCGCCGCGATCTCCAGGTCCGGCGCCGTGGGCTGACGGTAGAAGTAGAGCGGGAAGTCGTCCGGCGGGAAGATCTCGCAGAAGGTGACGGGTGTGGGCAGCCCGTCGACCGGCGTCACCCAGCGCTCGTCGACCCCGAACTCCCGCAGCTGGGAACGGAGATAGTCGCCGAACGGGTCGCGCCCGGTCCGGCTGATGGTGGCGGTGCGCAGGCCGAGTCGGGACGCCGCGACGGCCACGTTCGTCGAGGAACCGCCGAGGAACTTGCCGAAGGAGGACACGTCCGCGAGGCCCACATTGGCCTGCAGCGGATAAAGGTCCACCCCGATCCGCCCCATCGTGATCAGGTCGAGCTCGGTGCGGGCCATGCGGGATCCCTTCGACAGCGGTCGGTAGCACCGGTCTAGTCGCGCTCTCCGCCCCCTGTCAACAGTTTGTCCTGACATTCGGACCAAGGCTTGACACTCTTCCCCGGAGGCCGAAGGCTGATTCCATGACGACGTTGTCACAGCGCATCCGCATCGGCTCGGCACCCGACTCCTGGGGCGTCTGGTTCCCCGACGACCCGCGACAAGTCCCCTGGCAGCGGTTTCTCGACGAGGTCGCCGAGTCCGGTTACGAGTGGATCGAGCTCGGCCCGTACGGATATCTGCCGACGGATCCGCGGGTCCTGACGGAGGAGACCGGGCGGCGCGGCCTGAAGGTCTCCGCCGGCACCGTCTTCACCGGCCTGCACCACGGCCCGGCCGTGTGGGAGAAGACCTGGGAGCACGTCTCCTCCATCGCCGCGCTCACCCAGGCCATGGGCGCCCGCCATCTCGTCGTCATCCCGTCCTTCTGGCGCGACGACAAGACGGGGCAGGTCCTCGAGGACTCCACGCTCACCGCCGAGCAGTGGAGGCAGCTGGCCGGCCAGACGGAGCGGCTCGCGCGCGAGGTCGGCGACCGGTACGGCCTCCAGGTCGTCGTCCACCCGCACGCCGACACCCACATCGACACCGAGGAGAACGTCACCCGCTTCCTCGACGCCACCGACCCGGCACTGGTCTCGCTCTGCCTGGACACCGGGCACTACGCGTACTGCGGCGGCGACAACGTGAAGCTGATCGAGACGTACGGGGAGCGCATCGGCTATCTGCACCTCAAGCAGGTGGACCCGGCCGTCCTCGCCGACGTCCGCGCTCAGGGGACCCCCTTCGGGCCGGCCGTCGCACAGGGCGTGATGTGCGAACCCCCGCGCGGCGTGCCGGAGTTGGAGCCGGTCCTCGCCGCGGCCGGGCGCCTCGGCGTCGACCTCTTCGCGATCGTCGAGCAGGACATGTACCCGTGCGAACCGGAACGGCCGCTGCCGATCGCCCGTCGCACCCGGGGCTATCTCAGGTCGTGCGGCGTGTAGCACCATCGGCGGATGAGTTCTCGTGCCCCTCGCGCACCGAGCCCCGCACGGTCCGCCATCCGCCCCGCGCGCTGCCCCGACGGCACCTGGGAGACCGCGTCCGCCCGGGCGCACCCGCGGCTGCGTCCGGGGGTGATCGGCTACCGCGGTTTCCGGCTCGCCCTCCCGGAGCCGCGCGCCCGCCTGGAGGCGCCGATCGGCGCGGTGACGCTGATGCTCGGCTTCCACGGCTCGATCCGCATCACGGAGGCGACCGGCGGCTGGGTGGGCGTGGGCGCGAAAGGCGGAAGGAGCGGGGAACACCGGGCGAACGGGGAGGCCGCCCGTCCGGCCGGGCTGCGTACGGCCGAGCTGTCCTCCGTCCTCTCCGGCATGTCGACCACCCCGGTCCTCGGCGAGCACGACGGCCATCTGGCGGGTGTGGAGGTGCTGTTGACCCCGTGGGCCGCGTTCTCGGTCTTCGGTACGCCGCTGCACGAACTGTCCGGCTGGAAGGTGCACCCCGACGAGCTGGGAGCGCTCCCCTCCGCCGCGGTCGCACAACTGGCTCATGAGTTGGGTGAGTTGCCGTCCTGGCGGGTCCGATTCCGATGGCTGGACGCCACGTTGGAACGCTGGCTGGAGTCGGGACCGCACGCGGCGCGCGGCACCGTGCAGGCCTGGTACACGCTCACCCACAGCGGCGGCGCGATCCCGGTGACCCGGATCGCCGATCAGGTCGGCTGGAGCGTACGGCACCTGGAGAACCGGTTCCGCGAGCAGATCGGCCTCAGCCCGAAGGCCGCGGCCCGGGTGCTGCGGCTGCAGCGCGCCCGGCGGCTGCTGTGCGCCGGCTCCACCCAGGCCGAGACGGCCGCGGCCTGCGGCTACTACGACCAGGCGCATCTGAGCGGCGAGTTCAAGGCGCTGACGGGGTGCACGCCGCGCGAGTTCTTCCTCGCGCGCGGGGTCCGCGTCGACCCGGGCGGGCCGCCCGGCACCGACCGGCTCGCCGGGGAGGCGACGAGCCTGGTCCTGCGGCGCGCGCCCCGCCCGGGCAGTGCGCATTACTCCAAGACCGGCGGTCACCACTGAGGCACCCTTGTCCCCTCGGGCCGCGTGGCCACGCGGCCGGGGGGATGCGGGGGACGGTGGGCCGGGTCTGGCGCAGCAGGCCCGGCCCACCGCGCTGCCCCTCTTTGCGCCGGTACATGCGCTCTCGGCGCGCCCCCTTTGCATCACTCACGTCACAAACGCCCCTTTACTGTCACGCATGTCAGCCCTACGCGGGTTCTGCGTCACAGGCGTCCCACAGGCCCTCCCTTCCACTCTGTGCACGTCGTTCTCCGGGCACAGGGTGAGTGATCACCGGCGGCCACCCCCGAGCCGCCGAGCGACACCCGCCAGGGAAGGGAGCCACTGATGGCCGACCGCAGGCTCTGGTCGTACAAGGAGATCGCCGCGCACATCCGCGTCCAGCCCGACACCGTGCGCTCGTACCGCAAGCACGGTCTGCTGCCCCCGCCGGACCACGTGGAGAGCGGCAAGCCGTACTGGTACGCGGACACCGTGCGGGCGTGGGTGGAGTCCCGCCCGGGAAACCGCGGTCGCAGAGACTGAGCGCGACCGCCGAGGAGCCGGGCCCCCGGATTGCCACCCGGGGTCCCGGCTCCCGTGCGTCGCTAGGCGGGGACCACGCCGTCGTCGTACGCGGACCAGAGCGCGGCGTAGGGGCCACCGGCCGCGACGAGCGTGTCGTGCGGGCCGTCCTCCACGAGCCGGCCGCCCTCCAGGACGAGGATGCGGTCCGCCCGGGCCGCGGTCGTCAGGCGGTGGGCGACGACGATCGTGGTGGGCGCGGCCGTCGCGGCCTCCACCGCGCGTCCCACCGCCGCCTCGGTGGCCAGGTCGAGCGACGCGGTCGCCTCGTCGAGCAGCATCAGGTCGGGGCGGACCAGCCGGGCCCTGGCCAGGGCGATCAGCTGGCGCTGGCCCGCGGAGAGGTTCCGGCCGCGCTCGGCGAGCCGGTGCCCGTAGCCGCCCCGCAGACCCGCGATCATCCGGTCGGCGCCGACCTCCCCGGCCGCCGCGTACACCTCGGAGTCGGAGGCGCCGGGACGGCCGTACGCGATGGCGTCGCGCACCGTCCCGCCGAACAGGTAGGCCTCCTGCGGCACGAGCCCGATGCGGCTGCGGTAGGCGGTGCCGTCCATCTCGCGCAGGTCCACGGAGTCGACCTCGACGGCGCCCCGGGTCGGCAGGTACATCCGCGCGACCAGCTTGAGCAGGGTCGACTTGCCCGCGCCCGTGGTGCCGACGACGGCGACCGTCTCGCCGGGGCCGATCCGCGCGCTGATGCCGTCGAGCGCCCGCTCGGCGCCGCCGTCGTACGCGTAGTGCAGATCGCGCAGGACCACCTCGCCGCGCATCCGCCCGCCGCTGCCGAAGGCGGGCAGCGGCTGCGGGCGGTGCGGTTCGGTGACGGTGGGCCGCTCGCGCAGCAGTTCGCGGCAGCGGCCGAGGCCGACGCGGGCCCGCTGGTAGCTGTCGAGGAGCTGCGAGGCGTTGCGGATCGGGCCGAAGACGAGGCCGACGTAGAGCAGGAAGGCGACGACGGTCCCGGTGGAGGCCGCGCCGTCCGCGACCCGCCAGGCACCGACGCCGAGGATGAGGGCGGTGGTGGCGTCGGAGAGGAACTCCACGGTGGAGAAGAACCACGCCAAGTACCGCTGGGATCCCATCTGCAGGGCCCGCTGCTCCTCGGCGAGCACCCGGAAGCGGGCGGCGCTGCGGCCCTGCCTGCGGTACGCCTGTGTCACCCGCACCCCGTCGATGGCCTCCTGGAACGCGTTGTTGACCTCCCCGAGCTGGGTGCGGGCGCGGTCGTACTGGCGCTTGGAGAGGCGCGCGTACCACCAGCAGGCGACGGCGAGCACGGGCGCGACGGTGAGGACCGCGAGGGTCAGGGCGGGGTCGAGGGCGAGCATCATCGCCAGCACTCCGGCCAGCAGCATGGCGCTGACGGCGGAGTCGAGCAGCGCGTTCTGCAGGAAGTCCCCGATCGCGGCGACGTCACTGACCATCCGGGTCACGGCCGCGCCGCCGGACTCCCGCTCGAAGTAGTCGAGGCCGAGCCGCTGCAGATGCGCGAACATCTTGATCCGCAGCTCGTACAGGATCCGCTCGCCGGTGCGGGCGATGGCCCTCATCTCCACGGTGAACACGGCCCAGTTGGCGACGGTGGTGGCCAGCAGGGCGCACGCGACGACGGTGAGGGCGAGGCCGTCGCCACGCCGTACGCCCATGTCGACGGCGGCGCTGACCAGCCGGGGGGCGAGCATCAGCAGCGCGGTGTCGGCGACGAGGAGCGCGCCGATGGCGAGCAGCCGGGCGCGGTAGGGGCGCAGCAGCCTGCGCAGGGTGAAGTCGGGGTCGGCGGCGCGGGCGCGGTCCTCGTCGACGTCCGGGACGCGGTCGGGCACGCCGTCGTTCTCTTCGACGGCTTGCCCGGAGCGCTCCGCCGACGTCGGCACGGGAACGTCGAGGTCGGGCCGCTCCGCCAACTCCCCCAGGATCAGCTCGCGGTAGCGCGGGCAGCGGGCGGTCAGCTCGTCGTGGGTGCCGGTGTCGAGGACGCGGCCGGCCTCCAGGACGGCGATGCGGTCGGCGAGGCGGAGCGTGGAGCGGCGGTGCGCGACGAGCAGCACGGTGCGCCCGGCCAGCCGGGCGCGCAGCGAGCCGTGGATGGCGGCCTCGACCTTGGGGTCCACGGCGGAGGTGGCGTCGTCGAGGACGAGGACGCGCGGGTCGGCGAGCAACACCCTTGCCAGCGCGAGGCGTTGGCGCTGCCCGCCCGAGAGAGACAGGCCCTGGGCGCCGAGGACGGTGTCGTAGCCGTCGGGCAGGGCGCGGACGAAGCCGTCTGCGTGCGCGGCCTCCGCGGCGGCGCGCACCTCGGCGTCGGTGGCGTCGGGCCGGCCGAAGCGGATGGTGTCGCGCACGCTCTCGGAGAACAGCAGGCTCTCCTCGAAGGCGATGCCGACGGCGCCGCGCAGTGTGTCGAGCCCCAGTTCGCGTACATCGGTGAGCGCGTCGGCGGGGCCGACCCGGACGGCGCCCGCGTCGGCGTCGTACAGCCTGGCGAGGAGTGCGCCGACCGTGGACTTGCCGGAGCCGGAGCCGCCGACCAGGGCGAGGGTCTCCCCCGGGGCGATGGTGAGGTCGAGCCCGTCGAGGGCCGGTGCGGCGCCGGGCACGTGGGCGAAGGTCACCCCGTCGAACGCGACGGCGAGCGCCCCGGACCCGAGCGCGACGGGCTTCTGACACTCCCTCACCTCTACGTCCGCATCGGCGAGTTCAAAGATCCGGACGAGTCCGGAACGGGCCTCCTGGGCCTTGCCGACCATGGTGGAGAGCATGCGGACCGGGCCCATCATCGCGGCCAGGTAGGTGGTGAAGGCGACGAAGGTGCCGAGGGTGATGTCGCCGCGCACGGCGAGCCGGCCGCCGAGCAGCACGACCCCGAACCGGGCGGCGCCCGGGAGCAGTTCGCCGAGCAGTCCCGCGTAGCGGGCGGCGATGTAGCGGCGGTGGACCCGGGCGGCGAACAGGCGCCGGGCCAGGCCGACGTAGCGGTCGGTCTCGGCGTCCTCCTGGGCGAAGCCCTTGACGACGCGGACGCCCGCGACGTTGGACTCGACGGCCTCGGAGGTCTCCCCCGTGCGCTCCTGGACGGCCCGGTCCGCGGGGTACGTCCGGTCCCGGGAGTGCCGGGCGAGCAGCGCCATCGGGGGCACGACCGCGAGGGCGACGCAGGCGAGGAGCGGCGAGAGGACGAACATCACGGCGAGGGTGAGCAGCAGCGTCAGGCCGTTCTGCGCCAGGAGCGGGAGCATGCCGGTGAGGTCGCGCACCACGGCGACGTCGTTGACGGCACGGCTGAGTACGTCCCCGGAGCGCAGCCGGTCGAGCCGGCGCCCGTCGATCTTCTGGATGGCGCCGTGCAGCAGCAGGCGCAGGTCGCGCTCGACGCCCCACTGCACCGCACCGGCCCACCAGCGGCGCGTCCAGGAGGCGCCGAACTGGGCGACGGCGACGGCCAGCAGCAGCGCGAGCCAGGGTGTCGCGGACTCCCGGCGGGCGACGATGACGTCGTCGACGACCCGGCGGATGATCAGTGGGGCGGCGGTGGTGAGCAGTACTCCGGCCATGGCGCCGAGGCAGGCGAGCACGACGGCGCGGGGTCGTGACCAGCACATCCCGGCGAACCGGTGCAGCCAGCCCTGCCCCGCGTGTTTCTCCCCGCTCCCGCCCGACATCGCGCCATCCCCTTCACCGTTCCGCCCCGCCAAACCGAAGCAATCTGGCAGCACCACGCATTCGGGGCAACTGGTTTTCGTCGCCGGGCGCGGGTGGGTGGGGGTTGCTCGCGCAGTTCCCCGCGCCCCTTTCGCCTGCGCGTCTGCCGGTGCGCTGGTTGTGCGACTGCGGCGCCGTCGTGGCTGGTCGCGCAGTTCCCCGCGCCCCTGAAGGCATGCGCTCCGCGCAGCCTCCCCGGGGCGAGCGAAGCTCGCTTCAGGGGCGCGGGGAACTGCGCGAGCAACCACGACGCACCAGCAGGCAGCGACGGCGGGACGGAGTTACGGCGCTCAAGGGGCGCGAGGAACTGCGCGACCAGCCACCACCCACCCGCACCAGGCGACAAACCAGCCCCCACCACGGCAAGCAGCCGTCTTTCAGGGGCGCGAGGAACTACGCGACCAGCCACCACCCACCCGCACCAGGCGACAAACCAGCCCCCACCACGGCNAGCAGCCGTCTTTCAGGGGCGCGAGGAACTACGCGACCAGCCACCACCCACCCGCACCAGGCGACAAACCAGCCCCCACCACGGCNAGCAGCCGTCTTTCAGGGGCGCGAGGAACTACGCGACCAGCCACCACCCACGCGCACCCGGCACCGAACCGCACCCCCTACGGCGCGAACGGCTCGACCACCGTCACCCCGGCCCCCCGAGCCGACCCCATAGCGGCGAGCGCCCCCGCCGCGCCCTCCAGCCCGATCACCGACGTCACCAGCAAGTCGGGCCGCACCACCCCACCCCGCACCAACTCCAGCATCCCCGGATACGCATGCGCGGCCATCCCATGGCTCCCGATCAGCTCCAGCTCCAGAGCCACCGCCCGCCCCATCGGCACCACCGGATCCTCCGGCAACAACCCCACCTGCACATGCCGCCCCCGCCGCCGCAGCGACCCCACGGACGCCGCGCACGTCACCGCCGCCCCGAGCGCGTCGAGCGACAGATGCGCCCCGCCGCCGGTCACCTCCCGCACCGCCGCCGCGACATCCCCCACCGCCCCGGCGTCGACGCACTCCACGGCACCGAACTCCCTGGCCAGTTCCAGCGCCCCGGCCGACACGTCCACCGCCACCACCCGCGCCCCGGCCGCCGCGGCGATCATCACGGCGGACAGCCCGACACCCCCGCACCCGTGCACGGCCACGAACTCCCCGGCCGCGATCCGCCCCTGCTGCACCACGGCCCGGTACGCGGTGGCGAACCGGCATCCGAGCCCGGCCGCGGTGGTGAACTCCATGCCCTCCGGCACCGCCACCAGGTTCACGTCGGCATGGTCCAGGGCCACGTACTCCGCGAAGGATCCCCAGTGCGTGAACCCCGGCTGCGTCTGCCGCTCGCACACCTGCTGGTCCCCCGCCGCGCACGCCGCGCACCGCCCGCAGGCGCACACGAACGGCACGGTCACCCGGTCCCCGACGCTCCATCCCCGCACGTCGTCACCCAACTCGGCGACAACACCGGCGAGTTCGTGCCCGGGTACATGCGGGAGCACGATGTCGGGGTCGTGCCCCATCCACCCGTGCCAGTCGCTGCGGCACACCCCCGTGGCCGCCACCCGGACGACCGCCCCGTGCGGCGCGGCCACCGGATCGGGCACCTCCCGCACCTCGGCCGGTTCACCGAACCGCTCGAAGACAACCGCACGCATGCGCCACCCCTTCCCGCTCCACCGATGATCTCCGCCCCACGCTAAGGGAGCCGACTCACCACGACTCGGCCCCCTTCACCGGCCCCTGCGGCAGCGCCCGCGCCCCCTTGCCGGCCCGCAGCTTCAGCGCGATCAGCGGGAAGACGAGCACGGACACCATCGCGGCGCCGACGAGCGCGGCCGCCTCGTCGGTGGGCAGCGCCCCGTCCTCGACGCCGATGGTGGTGATGGCGACGACGAGCGGCAGCGCGGTCGAGGAGAAGAAGGTGAGGGCGGTCCGGTCGCGCCCGCCCAGGTCGTCGGGCGCGAAGAAGTAGACCGGCACCCCGCGCACCACCAGGAACAGCACCAGGAAGACCGGCAGCAGCACCAGCGCCTTGCCCCCGTCGAGCAGCGACCGCAGGTCGAAGTCGATCCCGGTGACGATGAAGAAGATGGGCACCAGGAAGCCGAAGCCCATCGCCTCGACCTTCGCCACGACCTCGTGCGCGCTGTCGGGCGCGGCCCCGTGCAGCACGAGCCGGACGATCATCCCCGCGGCGAACGCCCCGAGCAGCGTGTCCACACCGAGCGCCTGCGAGGCCCCGAGCATCAGGGCGAGCAGCAGCACCACGAGCCGCACCGCGAACTGCCCGCTGCTGTGCAGGGTCTTGGCGATGACCCGCGAGAACCACGGCGGGCGCGGCCGCATCGCCCAGACCACGGCGAACGCGGTGATCGCGGCGAAGGCGAGCAGCAGCAGCGCCGAGTCGAGCGGCGAGCGTCCGCTGAGCAGCAGCGCCATCGCGATGATCGGCCCGAACTCCCCCACCGCGCCGAACGCCATCATCACGTCGCCGAACCGCGAGTGCAGGTCCCCGGAGTCGCGCAGCACGGGCAGGATCGTGCCGAGCGCGGTGCTGGTGAGGGCGGTTCCCACGTACACGCCCTTCGGGTACGACCAGTCGGCGAGCGCGATGGCGAGACCGAGGCCCACGACGAGCGCGACGATCCACGCCCAGGCGGACCGTTTGAGGGTGTCACCGCGGATCTTGTCGAACTCGATCTCGTACCCGGCGAGAAAGATCAGCATGGCGAGCCCGAGGTCGGACAGGGCGTCGATGCTCTCCCCGTGGCTGGAGGCCCAGCCCAGCACATCGGGCCCGACCACGATGCCCAGCACGATCTCGAAGATGACGAGCGGAACGGGCAGCCAGCGCCCCGCGCCGTAGGCCAACAGCGGTGCGAGGACCGCGATGACCATGATCAGAATGAGCGTCCCGGACTGCGACATAGCGGGTGTCTACCATAAACTTCCGACAAATCACCCATAACCGCCGCACAGCCGCCGCCAGTTAAAGGGAAGTCAGAGGGAACCGCCGTGACGCAATCCCAGCCCTCCGGGGCACCGCAGGCCCGCATCCCCCAGCAGCCCCCACCCCCGGGACCGCAGATCCGCCCGGGCCTCTGGAAGCGCTGCCTGTGGGGCGGCCTGGCCCTCTGGGTCCTGACGGCGATCGTCACCTACGCCACCAAGAACACCACTCTTCTGCCCACCCTCATCATGCTCGGCAGCTTCCTCGTGCCGGCGACCTTCGTCCTGTGGGCGTACGAGCGACACGGCCGCGACCTGGGCGTGAACCTGATCCTGGGCTGCTTCCTGGTCGGCGGCATCCTCGGCGTGCTCGGCGCCTCGGTGATGGAGTACTACCTCGTCCACCCGTCGGTGTGGATGTTCGTCGCCGTCGGCCTGATCGAGGAAGCGGTCAAGCTGCTCGCCCTCATGTACGTCCTTCATCGCCATCCGCGCATCAGCGGCCTGCGCGCGGGACTGATCCTGGGCGCCACGGTCGGCTTCGGCTTCGCCGCGTTCGAGAGCGCGGGCTACGCCTTCAACGCCGCGGTCACCATGAAGGGCATCGACCTGCGCTCCCTCCTGGAGACGGAGGTCCTGCGCGGCCTGCTGGCCCCGTTCGGCCACGGTCTGTGGACGGCGATCTCCGGCGCGGTGCTCCTCTCCTTCCGCAGGCCGAACGGCCGCTACCGCTTCACGGCCCCGGTGATCCTCACCTACCTCGGCGTCTCCCTGCTGCACGCCCTGTGGGACTCGATGCACGGCATCGCCATCTGGCTGGTGGCCCGCCTGACCACCAGCGGCCTGGACCGCGCGCTCTTCGCCCAGGGCTACATCCCCGAGCCGACCGACGCCCAGAAGCACCTCTTCACCCTCTTCTCGGTCGGCGGTCTCATCCTGATCTCGCTGCTCGGCCTCGCCTGGGTGCGCTCCCTCGCGCGCCGCGACCCGTCTTGGAAAAATACCCCCTAGGGGTATAGAGTCGAGCGCGTCAGGAGATGCCGGGGGTACTCGGCACCCACTACTCCACGCCCCCTAGGAGAACGACATGAGCGCCCACACCGAGCTCCCCCAGATCGGTACCGAGTCGGCCGGCTCCTGCTGCGGCGGCGCCTGCCACACGGACGGCACCCCCGCCGCCGAGGGCGCCGTCACCACCGTCTACCAGGTGAAGGGCATGAGCTGCGGGCACTGCGAGGGCGCGGTGTCGAGCGAGATCTCCGAGCTCGCGGGCGTCTCGTCGGTCAAGGCGGTCGCCGCCACCGGCCAGGTCACCGTCGTCTCCGCCGCCCCGCTCGACGAGGAGGCGGTCCGCGCCGCGGTCGACGAGGCGGGCTACGAGCTCACCGGCCGGGCCTGAGCACCCGTACGCCCCTGCGGGGCCGGGGCATCACCCCGGCCCCGCCCCTCATAGGCTCGACGCACCATGACGGACACCACCCCCACCGAGATCGACCTCGCCATCGGCGGCATGACCTGCGCCTCCTGCTCCGCCCGCATCGAGAAGAAGCTCAACCGCATCGAGGGCGTGACGGCGACGGTCAACCTGGCCACGGAGAAGGCGAAGGTCTCGTACCCGGCCGACATCACTCCGGCCGACCTGATCTCCACGATCACCAAGCTCGGCTACACGGCGGACCAGCTGGTCCAAGCGCCCCCGGCCTCCCAGGCCCCTCCGGCGATCGAGGGCCGGAGCCCCGAGGCCGACGCCCCGGCGCCGCGGCAGGACCGCGACGACCTCGCGCCCCTGCGCCACCGGCTGACCGCGTCGGCGATCCTCACGGTCCCCGTGATCCTGCTGTCGATGATCCCGCCCCTCCAGTTCCCCGGCTGGAGATGGCTCGCCCTCGCCCTGGCCACCCCGGTCGTGCTCTGGGGCGGAGCCCCGTTCCACCGTGCCGCCTGGACGAACGCCCGGCACGCCGCGGCGACGATGGACACCCTGGTCTCGCTCGGCACGCTCGCCGCCTACGGCTGGTCCCTGTGGGCGCTGTCCCCCGGCACGAACGACACGCACCTCTACCTGGAAGTGGCCTCGGGCGTCGTCACCTTCATCCTCGCGGGCCGCTACCTGGAGGCCCGGGCCAAGCGGAGCGCGGGCGCCGCCCTGCGCTCCCTGCTCGAACTCGGGGCCAAGGACGTCGCCCTGCTCACTCCCGCCGGCACCGAAGTGCGCGTCCCCGCCGACCGGTTGCGGGCCGGCGACCGCTTCGTCGTACGCCCCGGGGAGAAGATCGCCACGGACGGCACGATCGTCGAGGGCACGAGCGCGGTCGACGCCTCCCTGCTCACCGGCGAGGCGCTCCCCGTCGACGTGAGCGCCGGGGACGGCGTCACCGGCGCGACCGTGAACGCGGGCGGCCGCATCGTCGTGGAGGCCACCCGCGTCGGCGCCGACACCCAACTCGCCCGGATGGCGAAGCTCGTCGAGGAGGCACAGACCGGCAAGGCCCAGGTGCAGCGCCTGGCCGACCGCATCTCGGCCGTCTTCGTCCCGGTGGTCCTGCTCATCGCGCTCGGCACGCTGCTCGCCTGGCAGCTGGCCACCGGCGACACCACGGCGGCGTTCACCGCGGCCGTGGCCGTGCTGATCATCGCCTGCCCGTGCGCCCTCGGCCTCGCCACACCCACCGCGCTCATGGTCGGTACGGGCCGCGGCGCCCAGCTCGGCATCCTCATCAGGGGCCCGGAGGTCCTGGAGTCGACGCGCGCCGTCGACACGGTCGTCCTCGACAAGACCGGCACGGTGACCACGGGCCGCATGACGCTCGCCGCCGCGCACCCGGCCGTCGGCGTGGACGAGAAGGACCTCCTGCGCCTCGCGGGCGCCCTGGAGCACGCCTCCGAGCACCCGGTGGCCCGCGCCGTCGCCACGGCCGCCGCCGACCGGGCGGGCGACCTGCCCCGGGCCGAGGATTTCGTGAACGTCCCCGGCCTCGGGGTCCGCGGCACGGTCGAGGGACACCCCGTCCTCGTCGGCCGCGAGCGCCTCCTCGCCGACGCCGGGATCCCGCTCCCGACCGACCTGGCCGAGGCACTGCGTGCCGCCGAGGCGACGGGCGGCACCGCCGTCACCGTCGCCTGGGACGGCACGGCACGCGGCGTCCTGACCGTCACGGACACCGTCAAGGACACCAGCGCCCGGGCGGTGACCGAGCTGCGCGCCCTGGGCCTGACCCCGCTCCTGCTCACCGGCGACAACCGCCCCGCGGCCGAGTCGGTGGCCCGGGCGGTGGGCATCGCCCCCAACGACGTCATCGCCGAGGTCCTGCCCGAGGACAAGGTCGCCGTGATCGAGCGCCTGCGGTCCGAGGGGCGCAGCGTCGCGATGGTCGGCGACGGCGTGAACGACGCGGCCGCACTGGCCACCGCCGACCTGGGGCTCGCCATGGGCACCGGCACGGACGCGGCGATCGAGGCCGGCGACCTGACGCTCGTCCGCGGCGATCTGCGGGTCGCCGCCGACGCGATCCGGCTCTCCCGGCGCACCCTCGCCACGATCAAGGGCAACCTCTGCTGGGCCTTCGGCTACAACCTCGCCGCCCTGCCGCTGGCCGCCGCCGGGCTGCTGAATCCGATGATCGCGGGTGCCGCTATGGCCTTCTCGTCCGTCTTTGTGGTCACAAACAGTCTTCGGCTTCGCAAGTTCACCTAGTTACGCCTGGACCTCCACACAATCCACACGGCACAATTGCAGTACTCCCACGCAGGAGCCGATATCCCCATATCGGTTTTCTTGCGTACGCACAGGACATATGCAAGAGACGCAGATCACACCGATCCGAACGTAACCCTTTGCAGGTCTGGTGAGTCTAAGGAGGCGATGCAGGAACGTCTTGGGGGGCGTTTCCGCATCATGCGGGTCCGTCTTGGGGGACGGCCCCGACTGCGTTGGCCGGGGCACGTGCACCGGGGAGCTTGAGCGGCCCACCCCGTGCGTACGTGCTTCGGCGACCGACGCACACACAGACGCCCGGCCGGATCCCGTGGGGGGAATCCGCACCGGGAAAAGGAAAGCGCCCCGACTGTCGGCCCGTGGGGGGACCGGCAGCGGGGCGCTTTCTACTACCTCAAGTCTTCGCGGCGCCGCGTCAGAGGCGCCCCGTCAGGGGCGCGGGGAACCGCGCGACAAGCCACAGCGGGCCCGCGGACGCCGTCGGCGCCCGCCAGGCAGCCGCTCTAGCGTGCTTCCACCGGAACGAAGTCGCGCTCGACGACGCCCGTGTAGATCTGGCGCGGACGCCCGATACGCGATCCGGGCTCCTTGATCATCTCGTGCCACTGGGCGATCCAGCCCGGGAGACGGCCCAGCGCGAAGAGCACCGTGAACATCTCGGTCGGGAAGCCCATGGCCCGGTAGATCAGGCCGGTGTAGAAGTCGACGTTCGGGTAGAGCTTGCGCTCGACGAAGTAGTCGTCGGCCAGCGCGTGCTCCTCCAGCTTCAGCGCGATGTCGAGCAGCTCGTCGCTCTTGCCGAGCGCCGAGAGGACGTCGTGCGCCGCCGCCTTGATGATCTTCGCCCGGGGGTCGAAGTTCTTGTAGACGCGGTGCCCGAAGCCCATGAGCTTCACGCCGTCTTCCTTGTTCTTCACCTTGCGGATGAAGGTGTCGACGTCGCCGCCGGCCGCCTGGATGCCCTCGAGCATCTCCAGGACCGACTGGTTGGCGCCACCGTGCAGCGGACCCCACAGGGCCGAGATGCCCGCGGAGATCGACGCGAACATGTTGGCCTGCGACGAGCCCACCAGACGCACGGTGGACGTCGAGCAGTTCTGCTCGTGGTCCGCGTGCAGGATCAGCAGCTTGTCGAGCGCGGAGACCACGACCGGGTCCAGCTCGTACTCGGCGGCCGGCACCGAGAAGGTCATGCGCAGGAAGTTCTCGACGTAGCCGAGGTCGTTGCGCGGGTAGACCACCGGGTGGCCCTGCGACTTCTTGTACGCGTACGCCGCGATCGTCGGAAGCTTGGCGAGAAGGCGGATCGTCGAGAGGTGACGCTGCTTCTCGTCGAACGGGTTGTGGCTGTCCTGGTAGAAGGTGGACAGCGCGGAGACGACCGACGACAGCATGGCCATCGGGTGGGCGTCGCGCGGGAACCCGTCGTAGAACCGCTTGACGTCCTCGTGCAGCAGGGTGTGCTGCGTGATGTCGTTCTTGAAGGTGGAGAGCTCGTCGACCGTGGGGAGCTCGCCGTTGATCAGCAGGTACGCCACCTCGGTGAAGGTGGAGCGCTCGGCCAGCTGCTCGATCGGGTAACCGCGGTAGCGAAGGATGCCCTCCTCGCCGTCCAGGTAGGTGATCGCGGATTTATAGGCGGCTGTGTTGCCGTATCCGCTGTCGAGGGTCACCAGTCCTGTCTGGGCCCGGAGCTTCCCGATGTCGAAGCCCTTGTCGCCGACGGTGCTGTCGATCACCGGGTAGGTGTACTCGCCATCGCCGTACCGCAGTACTACAGAGTTGTCGCTCACGTCTCGTCCCTCACCGACGTAGTGCCTCTTCTTCGAGGTGCCCTGACTGTCTCTACCATCCCCCACTTGGCCCAGCAGAGTGCACTCGGGGTCGTCCATTGGACCTATTGGCGGCACTCAGTGCCTCCAGCCTGCCCATCCTGCCCCCTATCACCCTGGTTCCGGAAGTGCTGTGTGAGGTTTGCGACTCGTTTGATCGATCAAATCTTTTGACGAGTCGCCCCTGCCAGCCGGAAATCCAGCGCGGTACAGCGTCTACCCGCCGAAACCGTGCGCACTGCCTGCCCCAGAGCCTTGCGCGAACCGACGAGGACCACCAGCTTCTTGGCACGCGTGACCGCCGTATAGAGGAGATTGCGCTGGAGCATCATCCAGGAGCCGGTCGTCAGCGGGACGACCACGCACGGGTACTCACTGCCCTGCGAGCGGTGGATGGTGACGGCGTAGGCGTGGGCCAGCTCGTCGAGCTCGTCGAAGTCGTACGGCACTTCCTCGTCCTCGTCCGTCAGGACGGTGAGCCGCTGCTCGTCCGCGTCGAGGGAGGTGACGACGCCGACCGTGCCGTTGAAGACTCCGTTCACCCCCTTCTCGTAGTTGTTCCTGATCTGTGTGACCTTGTCGCCGACCCGGAACACGCGGCCGCCGAACCGCTTCTCGGGCAGCTCGGGCCGGCCGGGCGTGATCGCCTGCTGGAGCAGCGCGTTGAGGTTCCCCGCGCCGGCCGGGCCGCGGTGCATCGGGGCGAGCACCTGCACGTCGCGCCGCGGGTCGAGGCCGAACTTGGCGGGAATCCGGCGGGCGGCGACATCGACGGTGAGCCGGCCCGCTTCCTCCGTGTCCTCCTCCACGAAGAGGAAGAAGTCCTTCAGGCCCTGGGTGAGCGGTGGCGTGCCGGAGTTGATGCGGTGGGCGTTCGTGACGACGCCGGACTCCTGGGCCTGGCGGAAGATGCGCGTGAGGCGCACGGCGGGGACCGGGCTGTCGTCGCTGAGCAGGTCGCGCAGCACCTCACCCGCGCCGACGCTCGGCAACTGGTCCACGTCGCCGACGAAGAGGAGGTGGGCGCCGGGCGGGACCGCCTTCACCAGCTTGTTGGCGAGCAGCAGGTCCAGCATGGAGGCCTCGTCGACCACGACCAGGTCGGCGTCGAGCGGGCGGTCCTTGTCGTACGCGGCGTCGCCCCCGGGTTTCAGTTCGAGCAGCCGGTGGACGGTGGAGGCCTCGGCGCCGGTGAGCTCGGCGAGCCGCTTGGCCGCGCGCCCGGTCGGCGCGGCGAGCACCACCTTGGCCTTCTTCGCCCGGGCCAGCTCCACGATCGACCGCACCGTGAACGACTTTCCGCAGCCGGGACCGCCGGTCAGCACGGCCACCTTCTCGGTGAGGGCCAGTCTGACGGCCTCCTCCTGCTCGGGCGCGAGCTTCGCCCCCGTGCGGTCCGCGAGCCAGGCCAGCGCCTTGTCCCAGGCCACGTCCCGGAACGCGGGCATCCGGTCGTCGCCGGTGCGCAGCAGCCGCAGCACCTGCGCGGACAGCGACAGTTCGGCCCGGTGGAACGGCACGAGGTACACGGCCGTGACCGGCTCCCCGTGCTCTCCGGGCACCTGCTCGCGTACGACACCGGCCTCGCCGGAGTCCTCGTCGGGCAGGGCGAGTTCGGCGAGGCACTCGATGACCAGGCCCGTGTCGACCTGGAGCAGCTTCACCGCGTCGGCGATCAGCCGCTCCTCCGGCAGGAAGCAGTGCCCTTGGTCGGTGGACTGCGAAAGGGCGTACTGCAGACCGGCCTTGACGCGCTCCGGGCTGTCGTGCGGGATGCCGACGGCCTGGGCGATGCGGTCGGCGGTGAGGAATCCGATGCCCCAGACGTCCGAGGCGAGGCGGTACGGCCGGTTCTTCACGACGGAGATCGACGCGTCCCCGTACTTCTTGTAGATACGGACGGCGATGGAGGTGGAGACGCCGACGGACTGCAGGAAGACCATCACCTCCTTGATCGCCTTCTGCTCCTCCCAGGCGTCGGCGATCTTCTTGGTCCGCTTCGGCCCGAGCCCCGGCACCTCGATGAGCCGCTTCGGCTCCTGCTCGATGACGTCGAGGGTGTCGAGCCCGAAGTGCCGGGTGATGCGGTCGGCGAAGATCGGTCCGATCCCCTTGACGAGCCCGGACCCGAGATAGCGGCGGATGCCCTGGATGGTGGCGGGCAGCACCGTCGTGTAGTTCTCACAGGTGAACTGCTTGCCGTACTGGGGATGGGAGCCCCAGCGGCCCTCCATCCGCAGCGACTCGCCCACCTGCGCCCCGAGCAGCGAGCCGACGACGGTCAGCAGGTCGCCGCCTCTGCCGGTGTCCACGCGCGCGACCGTGTACCCGGTCTCCTCGTTCGCGTACGTGATGCGCTCGAGGACCCCCTCGAGCGTCGCCATGGGGCGTGCCGCCGCAGATTCGGTCATGATCCGACGGTAGCGGTGCGCACTGACAGCGCGGGAGGGTCACCGGATTCCGGCCCCGGTCACGGGTCCTCCACCGCCGGGACGCACGGGGACAGCAGCGCCTCGGTGTGGTGGGTGAGGGTGCCGCGGGCGAGCCTGACGACGCGCACCTCGTTCCCGTGGTCCGGGTCCTCGTCGTCGCGGATGTGCAGCAGTCCGTACGAGCCGGGGGCGACCGCCGCGACGTGCTCGTACAGGGCGACGACGTCCGGGGACGCGCGGTGGTTGGAGTGGCCGCCGACGTGGAGGAAGGGTTCGCCGTTCATCCAGCGCAGGTCCAGCAGGTACGGGCTGTCCAACGCGGCTACGCGGAGCCGGAGTTCGTCCACGATTCCCGGCAGCCCGGCCTCGTCGTCATCGGCGCGCACGCTCTCCCTGACGGTGATCCAGCCGTGGTACTCGAACATCCCGCTCCCTGATCCGAGCCGCTCCGAAGCCTGAACGTAGGGTGCCAGGATGAGTGAGCCCGCACCCTCCAGGCAGATCACGGTCCCGGTGAGCGTGCGGCGTGTGCTGCCCGATCTGCTGACGGCGGTGGCGCCGGTGGTCGGGGAGCGGCTCATCGGGGCGTGGCTGTACGGGTCCGCGGCCACGGGGTCGTTCGAGCGCGGGGTCAGCGACATCGACGTACTCATCGGGGTCGCAGCAGTGGAAGGTGAACTCCCTCTCGACTCCGGTGAGTTGGATGCCGCCCATGCCCGGGTCCTGCGGGCCCACCCGGCCTTCCGCGACCGGCTCGACCTCACCTACGCACCGGCCGCCGCGCTCGCCGGTGAACCGGGTGCCCCCCTCCTCGCCCTCTCCCCCGGCGAACCTCTCCACGCCGGGCGCGTGACGCCCGCCTAGGCGCTGACCCGGGCCCTCGCGCGGGAGACGGGGCTGACGCTGGCCGGGCGGCCCGCGCGGGAGGCGCTGGCCCCGGCCGGCGCCCAGGAGGTGCGGCTCGCGCTCGTCGACTCCGTCGCGGAGCTGCGGCGCCGGGCCCCCGGGGTGCGCCACCGGGGCGGGCACGCGTACATCGCCCTCACCGCGTGCCGGGCGCTGCGCGCGCTGACCGCCGGGGAGCTCGCGGACAAGGGTGAGGCCGCACGCCGGACGGCCGAGCGGTGGCCCCGGCTGCGGCCGCTCCTGGACGCCGCGCTCGGCTGGCGGCGGGCACAGGCGGTACGGGACGAGACGCCGCTGCCGGAGGAACTGGCCGCGCTGATGGCCGAGTTGCTGGACCTGACGGCGGCCGCGACCCTGACGGAATGATCCGGATCGCTCGGTCCCGGCGATGATTTCCGCGCCGCCTCGCGGTCTACCTCTCGACACCAGCAGCAGCGGACACAGAGGAGCGCCACCATGACCGCCACCCCCGCCAAGGGCCCCGCCAGCTACTTCCCGTCCATCGAGACGAAGTACGGCCACCCGGTCGCGTACTGGTTCGACCTCATCCGCTCCTCGCCGCTGGACAAGCACATGGAGCTGGTGGGCTGGCTCAAGTCCGAGCACGGCCTGGGTCACGGCCATGCCAACGCGCTGGTGGCCCACGTCCGGGCCGAGGGAAAGTAACCCCGCAAGCAGCGCGGAGACACCGGCCCGGCACCGGCCCCGCCGGCGGGGGACCGCGCGACCGGCCTCAGATCCCGCCGACCCCGCCCATCGGCTCCGGGTCCACCCGCACCGGCGTGCCCCACACCCGCACCACCTCGTAGTCCGTGAACTCGTGCACCAGGCGGTACGCCATCGCCGCGTCGGGGCGGCGGCGCTGCGCCGCCAGGTACAGGTCCGCCTCGCGGCGGTCGTGGCGCGGGGTGCCGCACAGCTGCCACACCTGCCCGTTCCACAACTCCGGGATCCAGCGCTGCTGGGGCTGGGGGCGGTCCTCGCGCGTGCCGTAGCGCGACATCACCGGGCGGTCGGGGGTCGGGCGGGACGCCGGGGAGCCGTACTCACCCTCCAGCTGGGAGCGGTGGGCCTTGCGGCGGCGGGTCTCGCACAGCAGGCACAGGTCGGGGGCGGACTGCTCGACCGGGCCGTACGGATGCTCCTTGCAGCGGGTCGCCGGCTTCTGGCCGGTCGTCGCGTCGTCGAGCTGGTCGAGCGCGCGCGTCAGGTCGCCGCGCACCTCGTGGAGCACGTCGTCCGGGGTGTCCGCGGTGAGCTTCTCGCCGTGCTCCCCGAGCACGCGCAGGGCGCGGCCGAGTGCGGTGAGCTGCGCGTGGTTCACGATCCTGTGCTCCCTGTCCGGGGTGTCGAGCTTTCCGACGTCCACCATCGCACGCACCACCGACATCTCCCCCGCTCCCATCACGATCCGGTCACGAGAACCGGAACGGGGGTTGCCAGCTGCCCGTGTAATCGATTCCAATCACTCACGTCAGTCGATGTAATCGATTCCACGCAGCCACGAGGAGGTGGCCCGCGATGTCTCCGAAGGCGAGCATCAAGGACGTCGCGGCCGCGGCCGGGGTCTCCGCCGCCACGGTCTCCCGCGCCCTCAACGGCCATCCCTCGGTGAGCCCGGACGCCCGGACCCGGGTGCTGGCGGCCGTGGAGTCGCTCGGCTACCGGCCCAACGCCGTGGCCCGTTCCCTGCGCACCGACCAGACCCGCACGCTCGGCCTGGTCATCAGCGACGTGCTCAACCCGTACTTCGGGGAGCTGGCCCGTTCCGTCGAGGAGGAGGCGCGGGCCCTCGGCTACAGCGTCATCATCGGCAACGCCGACGAGCGGCCCGAGCTCCAGGACCACCACGTCCGCACCCTGCTCGACCGGCGCATCGACGGGCTGCTCGTCTCCCCGACCGACGGCGGCTCGCCGCTGATGCTGGACGCCGCGCGGGCCGGGACCCCGATGGTGTTCGTGGACCGGTGGATCCCGGGAGTCGACGTGCCGGTGGTGCGCTCCGACGGGCGCGCGGCCGTCCAGGCCCTCGTCGCGCACCTGCACCGGCTCGGGCACCGGCGGCTCGCCATCATCGCGGGCCCGGCCGCCACGACGACGGGCAGCGAACGCGTCGACGCCTTCCGGGAGGCCCTCGCCTCGTACGAGATCGAGCTGCCGGACGCCTACATCGGGCAGGGCGACTTCCAGGCGGAGAGCGGGCGGCGGGTGACCGAGGGGTTCCTGGATCTTCCCGAGCCGCCCCGCGTGGTCTTCGCCGCCGACAACCTGATGGCCCTGGGCGCGCTGGACGCGATCCGCGCGCGCGGGCTGCGGGTTCCCGACGACATCGCGCTCGCCGCCTTCGACGACATCCGCTGGTTCGTGCACACCGATCCGCCGATCACGGCGATCGCCCAGCCGACCGGGGAGCTGGGGCGGGCCGCCGTGCGGGCCCTGGTGGACCGCATCGAGGGGCGTACGCCGGAGTCGGTCACGCTCCCCGCCCGGCTCGTCGTCCGCCGCTCCTGCGGCGCCCCCGCCTGAACAACCCCCGCAGACCCGCTTTCCAGAGAACCCCCACCACCGCCAACCTCAATGGAGAGGAGCAACGGATGAGCAGCTCCGACGAGTTCGAGTTGCTGCGTATCGAAGGGATACGGAAGACCTTCCCCGGTGTCGTCGCGCTCGACAGCGTCGACTTCGATCTGCGCCGCGGGGAGGTGCACGTCCTGCTCGGTGAGAACGGGGCCGGCAAGAGCACGCTGATCAAGATGCTCTCCGGCGCCTACACACCCGACGAGGGCCGCATCACCGTAGGCGGCGAGCAGGTCCGTATCCATGGTGCGCAGGACGCCGAGAAGCTCGGTATCGCGACCATCTATCAGGAGTTCAATCTCGTTCCTGATCTGACCGTCGCCGAGAACATCTTCCTGGGGCGCCAGCCGCGCCGCTTCGGTCTCATCGACCGGAAGAAGATGGAGACCGACGCCGAAGCGCTCCTCGCGCGCGTGGGCGTGAACGTGTCGCCACGCGCGCGTGTGCGTGAACTGGGCATCGCCCGGCTGCAGATGGTGGAGATCGCGAAGGCGCTGAGCCTCGACGCGCGGGTGCTCATCATGGACGAGCCGACCGCCGTGCTGACCTCCGAGGAGGTCGACAAGCTCTTCGCCATCGTGCGCGCGCTGCGCGAGGACGGGGTCGGCGTCGTCTTCATCACCCACCACCTGGAGGAGATCGCCGCCCTCGGCGACCGGGTGACGGTGATCCGGGACGGGCGGAGTGTGGGCCAGGTGCCCGCCTCGACGCCCGAGGACGAGCTCGTACGGCTCATGGTGGGGCGGTCGATCGAGCAGCAGTACCCGCGCGAGCGGCCGGACGACGCCGGTGGTGCCGGTGGCGCGCTCCTCAAGGTCGAGGGGCTGACGCGGGACGGCGTCTTCCAGGACGTCTCCTTCGAGGTGCGGGCCGGTGAGGTCGTCGGTATCGCGGGCCTCGTGGGCGCCGGGCGCACCGAGGTCGTGCGCGCCGTGTTCGGCGCGGACCCGTACGACAAGGGCTCGGTGGAGGTCGCGGGCGCCGCGCTCGCCCGCCATGACGTGAACGCCGCCATGGCCGCCGGGATCGGGCTCGTGCCCGAGGACCGCAAGGGGCAGGGGCTCGTCCTCGACCAGTCGGTGGAGGAGAACCTGGGGCTCGTCACGCTGCGCGCCGCCACCCGCGGCGGGTTCGTGGACCGTAAGGGCCAGCACGCCGCCGCCGAACGCATCGCCGCCCAACTGGGCGTGCGGATGGCGGGACTCGGCCAGCACGTGCGCACCCTGTCCGGCGGCAACCAGCAGAAGGTCGTCATCGGCAAGTGGCTGCTCGCCGACATCAAGGTGCTGATCCTCGACGAGCCGACGCGCGGCATCGACGTCGGCGCGAAGGTCGAGATCTACCAGCTCATCAACGAGCTCACCGCCGCCGGCCACGCCGTGCTCATGATCTCCAGCGACCTTCCCGAGGTGCTCGGCATGAGCGACCGCGTGCTCGTCATGGCGCAGGGCCGGATCGCCGGTGAGCTCGACGCCGCCGACGCCACCCAGGACTCCGTGATGGCCCTCGCCGTCTCCACCACTCCCACGACCGACGAAAGCGAGGCCCGTCGTGGCCACTGACACGCTCAAGAGCAAGCCGGGCACCAGTGGGGCCGCCTCGCTGCGCAAGCTCCTGCTCGACAACGGCGCGCTGACCGCGCTGATCGTCCTCGTCATCGCCCTGTCGGCGCTGTCCGGGGACTTCCTGACCACCGACAACCTGCTCAACATCGGTGTCCAGGCGGCCGTGACCGCCATCCTCGCGTTCGGTGTCACCTTCGTGATCGTCGCGGCGGGCATCGACCTGTCGGTCGGTTCGGTCGCCGCGCTGTCGGCGACCGTGCTGGCGTGGACCGCCACCCAGCACGGTGTGCCGGTGGTCCTCGCGGTGGTGCTCGCCGTCGCGACGGGCATCGTGGCGGGGCTCGTCAACGGCTTCCTGATCGCGTACGGGAAGCTGCCGCCGTTCATCGCGACGCTCGCGATGCTGTCGGTGGGGCGGGGTCTGGCGCTCGTCATATCCGACGGCTCGCCGATCCCGTTCCCCGACTCGGTCTCGCATCTCGGTGACACGCTCGGCGGCTGGCTGCCGGTGCCGGTGCTCGTGATGATCGTGATGGGCCTGATCGCCGCCGTGGTCCTCGGCCGTACGTACATCGGCCGCGCCATGTACGCGATCGGCGGCAACGAGGAGGCCGCGCGCCTGTCCGGCCTGCGCGTGAAGAAGCAGAAGCTCGTCATCTACGCCCTGTCCGGGCTGTTCGCGGCCGCCGCGGGCATCGTGCTCGCCTCCCGGTTGTCCTCGGCGCAGCCGCAGGCCGCCGACGGGTACGAGCTGGACGCGATCGCCGCGGTCGTCATCGGCGGCGCCTCGCTGGCCGGTGGTACGGGCAAGGCGTCCGGCACCCTGATCGGCGCGCTGATCCTCGCCGTGCTGCGCAACGGGCTCAACCTCCTTTCCGTGTCCGCCTTCTGGCAGCAGGTCGTCATCGGTGTCGTCATCGCCCTCGCGGTGCTCCTCGACACGCTGCGCCGCAAGGCCGGGGCGACGCCGGTGACCGCGGGTGGCGGCGGGAACAAGGGCAGGCAGGCGGCGACGTACGGGCTCGCGGCCGTCGTCACCGTCGCGATCGTCGGCGCCACGTCCTTCCTGCACGGCGGTACGTCGACGTCCGACAAGCCGAAGGTGGGCCTGTCGCTCTCGACGCTCAACAACCCGTTCTTCGTGCAGATCCGGGCCGGCGCCCAGGCCGAGGCCAAGCGGCAGGGCGTGGACCTGACCGTCACCGACGCGCAGAACGACGCCTCGCAGCAGGCCAACCAGATGCAGAACTTCACCAGTTCGAGCCTGGACGCGATCATCCTCAACCCGGTGGACTCGGCGGCCGCGAGCAACTCGGTGAAGGCTGCCAACACGTCCGACATGCCGGTCGTCGCGGTCGACCGCGGCGTCGAGAAGGCGAAGGTCGCCACGCTCGTCGCCTCCGACAACGTCGCGGGCGGTGAGCTCTCCGCCAAGACGATGGCCGAGAAGCTGGGCGGCAAGGGCAAGATCGTGATCCTGCAGGGCCAGGCCGGCACGTCCGCCGCCCGGGAGCGCGCGGCCGGGTTCGAGAAGGGCCTCAAGGCCTACCCGGGCATCAAGGTCGTCGCCCAGCAGCCCGCGGACTTCGACCGCACCAAGGGCCTCGACGTGATGTCGAACCTGCTCCAGGCGCACCCGGACGTCCAGGGTGTGATCGCCGCCAACGACGAGATGGCGCTCGGCGCGATCAAGGCGCTCGGCTCGAAGGCCGGGAAGTCGGTGCCGGTGATCGGCTTCGACGGTGAGGCCGACGGCATCAAGGCCGTGGCGGCGGGCACGATGTACGCCTCCGTGGCGCAGCAGCCCCGCGAGCTCGGCGAGATCGCGGTGCGGAACGCGGTGAAGGCGGCCCAGGGCAAGAAGATCGCCCCGGCGGTGAAGGTGCCGGTGAAGGTCGTGACGTCGAAGAACGCCGCCGATTTCGAGTGACCGGGTTGTCAGTGGCGCCCCGTACCCTCTGCGGTGACATACGAAGAAAGGCTGAGCATGAGCACGTATGACCTCCTTGTCGTGGGGTCGGCCAACGCCGACCTGGTGGTGGGCGTCGAGCGGCGCCCCGGCGCCGGGGAGACCGTCCTCGGCTCCGACCTCGTGGTCCACCCGGGCGGCAAGGGCGCCAACCAGGCGGTGGCCGCCGCCCGGCTCGGCGCGCGGACGGCGCTGCTCGCGCGGGTCGGCGACGACGGGCACGGGAAGCTGCTGCGCGAGTCGATGGAGTCGGCGGGCGTGGACACCTCGGGCGTCCTCGTCGGCGGCGCCCCGACCGGGGTCGCGCTGATCACCGTCGACCCGTCGGGCGACAACAGCATCGTGGTGTCGCCGGGTGCGAACGGGCGGCTGACGCCGGACGACGTGCGGGCGGCCCGCGAGCTGTTCGCGGCCGCGCCGGTGGTCTCCACGCTCCTGGAGATCCCCCTCGACACGGTCGCCGAGGTGGCCCGCTCGCTCGCGGACGGGGCGCGGCTCGTCCTCAACCCGTCGCCGCCCGCGCCGCTGCCGGACGAGGTGCTCGCGGCCTGCGACCCGCTGATCGTCAACGAGCACGAGGCGAAGGTCATTCTCGGTACGGAGCTCGGCGACGCCCCCGAGGACTGGGCGCGGCAGCTGCTCGCGCTCGGCCCGCGCTCGGTCGTCATCACGCTCGGCGCCGAGGGCGCGCTCGTCGCGGACGCCGACGGTGCGGAGCGCGTGGCCTCGGTGAAGGTCAAGGCCGTGGACACGACGGGTGCGGGCGACGCCTTCACGGCGGCGCTGGCCTGGCGGCTCGGGACCGGTGCGTCGCTGGCCGAGGCCGCCGCGTACGCGGCCCGGGTCGGCGCCGCCGCCGTCACCAAGGAGGGCGCGCAGGCCTCGTACCCGACGGCGGACGAGGTGGCCTCGCTGTGAAGCGCGGCGGCATACTCAACCGCCATCTGGCGGGCGCCATCGCCGAGTTGGGGCACGGGGACGGGGTGCTCGTGTGCGACGCGGGGATGCCGGTCCCGGCCGGGCCGCACGTCGTCGACCTCGCCTTCCGGGCCGGGGTGCCGGCGTTCGCCGAGGTGCTCGACGGGCTCCTGGACGAGTTGGTCGTGGAGGGCGGGACGGCGGCCCACGAGGTGCGGGCCGCGAATCCGTCCACCGCGGAGCTGCTCGACGAGCGCGTCCCGTCACTCTCCTTCGTCACGCACGAGGAGCTGAAGGTGCTGTCGGCGTCGGCGAAGCTCGTCGTACGGACCGGGGAGGCACGGCCGTTCGCGAACGTGCTGCTGCGGTGCGGAGTGTTCTTCTGAGGTGCCGGGCCCGCTCCGGGCCCATGCGGAACCGACGAGGGGCCCGGTCCGCGGACCGGGCCCCTCGGGCCTTCCCCCTCCTGCGTCGGAACCTCTCGATCCCCCCAGATCTCCCCTCCCCAAAGGTTCCGACGCAACGTACGACCCGCCTGGCGCCCGAAAGGTTGCACGGGGTTGCCGAAAATTCTTGAGAGAAGCGGAATCCTTGGGAGCGCGAAGCTTTCAGGGGGCGCAAGTCCGACCACTCACGCCCCCTGAGGCCCGTGCGAAGGGTCTACGCGGCGTGCCGCGTGAACCGCTCGGCGGTCTCGGCGAGGACCTCGCGGCCGTCGCGCGCCCACAGGCCGTCGTTGAACAACTCGACCTCGACGGGTCCGGCGTAGCCGTGCTTCTCGACGAGCGCGCGCCAGTACCGCATGTCGATCGCGCCGTCGCCGATCTGGCCGCGCCCGTTGAGGACGCCCTCGGGCAACGGCGTGGTCCAGTCGGCGAGTTGGAACGTGGCGATACGTCCCTGGGCGCCGGCCCGCGCGATCTGCGCGGGCGCCTGGTCGTCCCACCAGATGTGGTACGTGTCCACGCAGACGCCGACCTGGTCCGCCGGGAAGCGTTCGGCGATGTCCAGGGCCTGGGTCAGGGTGGAGACCACGCAGCGGTCGGACGCGTACATCGGGTGCAGCGGTTCGATCGCCAGCCGCACACCGCGCTCGGCGGCGTAGGGGGCGAGGACGTCGATGCCCTCGGCGATCCGCTCGCGGGCACCCACCAGGTCGTACGAGCCGGGGGGCAGGCCGCCGGAGACCAGGACCAGGATGTCCGTGCCCAGGGTCACCGCCTCGTCGACGGCGCGCTTGTTGTCCTCGATCGCGGCCGCGCGCTCGGTCTCGTCGAGGGCCGTGAGGAAGCCGCCCCGACAGTGCGTGGTGACGGTCAGTCCCGCGTCGCGCAGCAGCGCGGCCGCCTTCTCGACGCCGTACGTCTGGACGGGCTCGCGCCAGGTGCCGACGTTACGGACCCCCAACTCGACGCATGCGTCGGCGAGTTCGGGCAGGCTCAGCTGCTTGACGGTCGCCTGGTTGATGGAGAACAGCGGGTCGGCGGTCACTTCGTCACTCCGTACAGGGCGAGCAGCTGCTTCATGCGGGTCTCGGCCAGCTCCGGGTTCGGGAACAGGCCGAGGGTGTCGGCGAGTTCGTAGGCGCGCGCGAAGTGCGGGAGCGAGCGCGCCGACTGGAGGCCGCCGACCATCGTGAAGTGCTCCTGGTGGCCGGAGAGCCAGGCGAGGAAGACGACGCCCGTCTTGTAGAAGCGGGTCGGCGCCTGGAAGAGGTGGCGGGACAACTCGACGGTGGGGTCGAGGAGTTCGCGGAACCCCTTCGCGTCACCCGTGTCCAGGACCCGCACGGCCTGCGCCGCGAGCGGGCCCAACGGGTCGAAGATGCCGAGCAGGGCGTGGCTGAAGCCGCGCTCGTCGCCCGCGATCAGTTCGGGGTAGTTGAAGTCGTCCCCGGTGTAGCAGCGCACCCCCTTCGGCAGGCGGCGGCGCAGGTCGACCTCGCGCTGGGCGTCGAGCAGCGAGACCTTGATGCCGTCGACCTTGTCCGGGTGCGCGGCGATGACCTCCAGGAAGGTCTCGGTCGCGGCGTCCAGGTCGGCGGAGCCCCAGTAGCCCGCCAGGGCCGGGTCGAACATCGGGCCGAGCCAGTGCAGGACGACCGGCTCGGACGCCTGCCGGAGCAGGTGGCCGTAGACGTCGAGGTAGTCCTCAGGGCCCTTCGCGACGGCGGCGAGGGCGCGGGACGCCATGAGGATCGCCTGCGCGCCCGTCCCCTCCACGAGCGCGAGCTGTTCCTCGTACGCGGCCCTGACCTCGGCCAGGTCCTTGGCGGGCGCGGTGAGCTGGTCGGTGCCGACGCCGCAGGCGATGGCCCCGCCGACGGCCTTCGCCTCGGCCGCGGACCGCCGGATCAGCTCGGCGGCGCCCGCCCAGTCCAGGCCCATGCCGCGCTGCGCGGTGTCCATGGCCTCGGCGACGCCGAGGCCGTGCGACCACAGGTGGCGGCGGAAGGCGAGGGTGGCGTCCCAGTCGACGGCGGCCGGGGAGTCGGGGGTGGTGTCGGCGAACGGGTCGGCGACGACGTGTGCGGCGGAGAAGACGACACGGGAGGCGAGCGGGGCGCCGGTGTCGAAGGTGAGCGGCGTGGCGCGCGGCTCGTACGCCCTCAACTCACCGTTCGGGGAGGGAAGATGAAGGGTCACAGCGAGATCTCCGGGACGTCGAGGCGGCGGCCCTCGGCGGACGACGCCAGGCCCAGCTCGGCCATCTGCACGCCACGGGCGCCCGCGAGGAGGTCCCAGTGGTAGTCGGCGCCGGCGTAGACGTGCTTGAGGAAGAGCTCCCACTGCACCTTGAAGCCGTTGTCGAACTCGGTGTTGTCCGGGACCTCCTGCCACTGGTCGCGGAAGGAGTACGTCGCCGGGAGGTCCGGGTTCCAGACCGGCTTCGGGGTGGAACTACGGTGCTGGACGCGGCAGTTGCGCAGACCGGCGACGGCCGAGCCCTCGGTGCCGTCGACCTGGAACTCGACCAGCTCGTCGCGGTTGACGCGCACGTCCCACGAGGAGTTGATCTGCGCGACGATGCCGCCCTCGATCTCGAAGATGCCGTACGCGGAGTCGTCGGCGGTGGCGTCGTAGGGCTTGCCGTTCTCGTCCCAGCGGGTCGGGATGTGGGTGGTGGCGAGCGCGCTGACGGAGGTGACGCGGCCGAACAGCTCGTGCAGGACGTACTCCCAGTGCGGGAACATGTCGACGACGATGCCGCCGCCGTCCTCGCTGCGGTAGTTCCAGGACGGACGCTGCGCCTCCTGCCAGTCGCCCTCGAAGACCCAGTAGCCGAACTCGCCGCGCACGGACAGGATCCGGCCGAAGAAGCCGCCGTCGATGAGGCGCTTCAGCTTGAGCAGGCCCGGGAGGAACAGCTTGTCCTGGACCACACCCGACTTGACGCCCTTCTCGCGCGCCAGGCGGGCCAGCTCGATGGCGCCGTCCAGGCCGGTGGCGGTGGGCTTCTCGGTGTAGATGTGCTTGCCGGCGGCGATCGCCTTCTTGAGGACCTCCTCGCGGCCCGAGGTCATCGCGGCGTCGAAGAAGATGTCGACGCTGTCGTCGGCGAGCACGGCGTCCACGTCGGTGGAGATGTTCGCCTCGTCCAGGCCGTGCCGCTCGGCAAGGGCCTTCAGCGCGTGCTCGCGGCGGCCGACGAGGACCGGCTCGGGCCACAGGACCGTGCCGTCGCCGAGGTCGAGTCCGCCCTGCTCGCGCAGCGCGAGGATGGAGCGGACGAGGTGCTGGCGGTAGCCCATGCGCCCCGTCACACCGTTCATGGCGATGCGCACCGTCTTGCGTGTCACGTGAGTCCCTTCGTCCAGCCGTGCGGCCAGTCGGCCACCGAGGCCCGGCGTACGCGAATCGGCGCCTGCCGGATGTTCGATATCCCGTAGCAAGCGCTTTCTACCTGAGAAGAAGCTAGCCTCTGCACAGCCGCTCGGACAAGAGCGGGTTCCGGGCGGATACAGCCGGATACGAGCCGGACACCAGCGGAGGATGACTCGATGACCGTGACCCTGGCGGACGTGGCCGCTCGCGCGCAGGTGTCCCCCGCCACCGTCTCGCGCGTGCTGAACGGCAACTATCCCGTCGCCGCGTCCACCCGCGAGCGGGTCCTGAAGGCCGTGGACGAGCTGGACTACGTGCTCAACGGTCCGGCGAGCGCGCTCGCGGCCTCCACCTCCGACCTGGTCGGCGTCCTGGTGAACGACATCGCGGACCCCTTCTTCGGGATCATGGCGTCCGCCGTGCAGTCGGAGATCGTCGGTCCCGGCGGGCGGGCGGGCGGCGAGCGGCTCGCGGTGGTCTGCAACACGGGCGGCTCCCCGGAGCGTGAGCTGACCTATCTGACGCTGCTTCAGCGCCAGCGCGCGGCGGCGGTCGTGCTCACCGGCGGCGCGATCGAGGACGCGGCCCATGTGGCCGCCGTGGCGAACAAGTTGCGGCGGCTCGCGGAGGCGGGCACGCGGGTGGTGCTGTGCGGGCGGCCGCCGGTGCCGGACGCGGACGCGGTGGCACTGACCTTCGACAACCGGGGCGGGGGAAGGGAACTGACGGAGCATCTGCTCGCGCTCGGGCACCGCAGGATCGGCTACGTCGCCGGGCCCGAGGAGCGCACGACGACCCGCGACCGCCTGGAGGGCCACCGCGAGGCGCTGGCCGGCGCGGGGGTCACGGAGTCGGACGGCCTGGTGGCGCACGGCCCCTACGACCGCGCGGCGGGCTACGCGGCGACGACCGAACTCCTGCGCAAGGACCCGGAGTTGACCGCCGTGGTGGCCGCCAACGACACGGTGGCGCTCGGCGCGTGCGCGGCCCTGCGCGAGGCGGGCCTGCGCATCCCCGAGGACGTCTCGGTGGCGGGCTTCGACGACCTCCCGTTCAGCGTGGACGCGGTCCCCGCGCTGACGACGGTCCGCCTCCCGCTGGCGGAGGCGGCGGCGCGGGCGGGCCGGATCGCGATGGGGCGGGAGGCGGCGCCGGCCGGTGGCGTGGATGTCGTGCGGGGGGAGCTGATGGTGCGGGGGTCGACGGGGGCGCCGCGGCGCTGAGTGGCCGAGGGGGCCGGGCGGCTCAGGGCGCGTCCCGGGCGCGTCGGGGGCGCGTCGGGGTGGTGCGGCAGCAGGTGCGTCTGCGGCCCGGCGGGTGGCTTCTCGCGCCGTGCTCCGCGCCCCTGAAGCATGCGCTGCGCGCAGCTTCCTCTCAAGGCCGCGGGCCTCCAGGGACGCAGGCCTCCAGGGGCGCGGGGAACGGCGCGAGAAGCCACCCGGCCGCCGCCCGACGACGAAACCGGCCTTCAGGGGCGCGGGGAACTGCGCGGCCGACCCCCACCGGACCCGCGCCCGGCGACGGATGCGCATCGACACTCGGCCTCCGGCAGGGCCGAACCCGAACGACCACCCCCGCCGGAAGGCAACCCTGGCCGCCCCAATTCACTGGCCCACGCGGCCGCGCACCCGTAACGTCGCCCGCCATGGACAACTCCAAGGACCTGCCGCCCCGCCTCACCCGGCTCACCTTCCACGGTCCGCTTTCCGAGGCGCGGGCCGCCGGGATCGTCGACAGGCTCGCGAAGGCGCAGCCCACCACCGTGCTCGACATCGGCTGCGGCTGGGGTGAGCTGATGCTGCGGGTGCTGGACGCGGTGCCCGGGGCGCGCGGGCGCGGCGTCGATCTGAACGGGGACGACCTCGCCCGGGGCCGGGCGAACGCCAAGGAGCGCGGGCTCGCGGAGCGCGCCGAGTTCGTGGAGGAGTCCGCCACCGAGGCCGGGCTCGGCACCGCCGACCTCGTCATCTGCCTCAGCTCCAGCCACGCGCTCAGCAGCGCCCAGCCGCCCCTGCACACCACCGAGGCGCTGCGCGCGCTGCGCCGGATCGTCACGCCCGGCGGCCGGGTGCTGCTCGCCGAGGGGTACTGGCAGCGTCCGCCCACCGAGGCCGAGTTGGGCGCGATGTGGCCGGACGCGCGGCCCGACGAGTACGACGACCTGGCCGGGCTCGTGGACCGTGCCGTCGAGGCCGGGTTCCGGCCCGCCTGGATCGAGACGGCGAACCGTGACGAGTGGGAGGAGTTCGAGTCCGGCTACCAGTCGGACGTGGAGGAGTGGCTGGCCGCGCACGGCGACCATCCGCTGGCCGAGGAGACCCGGGAGCGGGTGGAGCGGCACCGGGCGAGCTGGCTGCGCGGCTACCGCGACGTGCTCGGGATCGCCTACCTCACCCTGGTGCCCGTCGAGTCCGTGGGCTGACGCACGGCCCCTCAGGCCAGGAGATCGACGGTCACCCCGACCCCGCGCCGCTCCGCCTCCTCGTACGCCCGCCACGCCAACGCCAGGTCCTGCCAAGGGAGTCCGACGGGGGCGTAGACCGTGCGGGCGTCGGGGGCGGCAGCGGGGCACCGGGACTCGGCGTTCAGCATCTCCCCCAGGGTCGTCGCCCCGGCCAGACCCAGCGTGCCCAACACCCCTGAGCGCCGGGCCAGTTCACGGTCGTCCACCACCAGGTGCGCCGCGCCCAGCAGGTCGGGGCCCAGCTCCAGCTTGCCCGGCTCGTCCGCGCCCAGGGTGGTGAAGTGCTGCCCGGGACGCGCGTCGGCGAGGCCGAGCAGCGGGGTGCGGGACCAGGTGGCCAGGAGCACGATGTCGGCCGCGCGGGCGATCGCCGCCGGGTCCGGCAGCGTACGGGCACCGTGCCGGGCCGCGAACTCCCGCGCCCGGAGCGGCTCGACGTCCTGCACCCATACCTCCCCGACCTCCCGCAGCGCCCGCAGCCCGCGCAGCATCACCTCCGCCTGCGCGCCCGCGCCGATCACCCCGACCGACGTCGCGTCGGGCCGGGCCAGCGTGTGCGTACCGAGCGCGGCGGCGAGCCCGGTCCGCCAGGCCGTGACCGTCGCCGAGTCGAGAAGGGCGAGGAGGTCCCCGTCGACCCCGCTGTACAGACAGACGACGCCGCGCAGGGCGGGGCTCGCGGCGGGGAACTTGGCGTTGACCTTCACCGTGTAGGCGGGAATGCCAGGGAGCACACCGGGGATGAGGGCGGTCGCCGTACCGGGAAAGGGCAGCTCGGCGATCACCCGGTGCGCCTCTCCGCCCGTGCCACCAGGCGCGGCCGTGCCCCGGAAGCCCGCGGCCAGCACCTCGACACAGGCGGCCGGGTCCAGCAGGGCCAGGAGGTCACTGCGGCTGAGGATGCGCGTCATGGGGCGATCATCCCAGCGCGGCCGCGGGCACGCTCGGCCCGCGCCCGGTACCCGCCGCGCCGCTCCATGGGCGTACGGCGGGTACCGGACCTCGCGCGTGGCGGGTCTACACGTGCGGGCGGCGGCCGTGCTCCTGCTCGGGGAAGGACTGGTCCGCGCCCGGCAGTGTCGGTTTGGGCAGGGTGGACACGTCTTCCTTGGCCTGGGCCAGTTGCTCGGCGGTGTTGTCGGGGAGCCGCGGCGCGCGGGGCCGGGCGTGGGAGAAGCGGAACGCCGAGGTGAGGTCGCCGAAGGTGTCGCGGCGCCAGTCGGTGATGTTGGGTTCCTCGACGCCCGTGAACTTCTCCAGGAACTGGAGCGCCGAGGTGTGGTCGAAGGTCTCGGAGGCGACCCAGCCGCCGACCGTCCACGGCGACACGATGATCGCGGGGACGCGGAAGCCGCCGCCGATGGGCAGGCCCTTGACGAACTCGTCGGCCGTGCCCGCCGCGGGCGTGGGCGGGGTGACGTGGTCGAACAGGCCGTCGTTCTCGTCGTAGTTGAGGATGAAGGCGGTCTTCGCCCACACCTTGGGGTTGCTGGCTATCGCCTCTATCTTCTGGGCGACGAAGTCCGCGCCGGCGGCCGGGAGGTAGTCCGGGTGCTCGGACTGGTAGCTCGTCGGCATGATCCAGCTGACGGCCGGGAGGCGGTCGTTGCGGGCGTCGTCCTCGAAGGTGCCCTCGGGCTGCGGACGGACGCCGCGCTCGTAGAGGTCGGAGCCGGGCTGCGCGTTCTTGAAGCTCGCGAAGTTCTCCAGCATGTTGCAGCCGTAGTCGTCGTCCTGCTGGTAGACCTTCCAGCTGACCCCGGCGGCCTGGAGGCGTTCGGCGTACGTCGTCCAGCGGTAGGGCGAGGGCGCCGTGTTGTTGAGGATCGGGCCGCCCTGGGTGCCGCCCGGGTCGATGGTGCCCGTCATCCAGTAGAGGCGGTTGGGCCAGGTCGGGCCGAAGACCGAGCAGAAGTAGTGGTCGCAGATGGTGAAGGTCTCGGCGAGCGCGAACTGGAAGGGGATGTCCTTACGGGTGTAATAGCCCATCACGTAGGGGCCGTTGACGCCGTCGGCCTTGCGGTGGGCGGGCAGCCACTGGTCCATCTTCCCGTTGTTCCACGCCTCGTGCTGGACCGACCAGGCGTGGCTCGTGGAGGGGATGGCCTGGGCGCTGGTGGAGTGCGTGTCCAGGTGGAAGGGGAGGAGATACCCCTTCGGGTTCTCGGTGTCGGGCTGGTAGAAGACCGACCGGCCGGTGCTCAGTTTCTGCGCGTGCGGGTCGTTGAAGCCGCGTACGCCCTTGAGGGTGCCGAAGTAGTGGTCGAAGGACCGGTTCTCCTGCATGAGCATCACGACGTGCTCGATGTCGCGCAGCGAGCCCTTGCGGGGCGGGCCCGCCGCGACCGCCTTCTGGACGCTGGGCGGGAGGAGGGAGAGCGCCGCGGCGCCGCCCACGGCGCCCGCCGCAGAGCCGAGGAGTCTACGTCGCGTCAGTTCGGCCATGAGGGATCTCCTGTCGTTGCGGATGCCGGTGCGAGCGGCTGGTTCGGGCATGCCAACGGCCCGTGTGCGACGGGCCGTTGGGATCACTGTGCGCCGCGGGGAATGTGGCGCGGAGGGGGCGGCGGGTGAAATCGCGGCCAACGTGCGGGAGGGGTTTGGCCAACCCGTGAACCGCCCTTGAGCTGCGCCCGAACCGCTATACCTGCCATATACACGGACTTGACCCGGGGGCTCGCGGGACGGCCCGGCGAGGCACCCCGGTGCCCGATCCGTGGACGCGGCGCCGCCACGGGCGTACGTTGAGCGGCGCCAGAACCTCTGACTGAGTCAACTGTTCGCGCAGCGAGGTGAACCGAGGTGACTTGCCCATGACCGTCCAGGACATCCGGTCCTTCAACCGCTTCTACACGAACGTGATCGGGGCGCTGGACTACAGCCGCCACCTGTACGCCCCGTACACGCTCACCGAGTCCCGCGTGCTGTACGAGCTGGCGCACGCGGAGAAGGTCGACGCCGCCGACCTGCGCACCCAGCTCAATCTCGACGCCGGGTACCTGAGCCGCATCCTCGGCAAGTTCGAGCGGGAGGGGCTGGTCGAGCGCGGGTCGTCGGAGAAGGACTCCCGGCGCCGCCGCATCACGCTCACCGCGCGCGGCCGCACCGCCTCGGAGCTGCTCGACGAACGCACCCGGGAGACGATGGGCACGCTCCTGGCCACGGTGCCGAGCGCCGACCGCGAGCGGCTGTCCACCGCGCTGCGCACCGTCCGCGAGATCCTGGGCGACGGCCGCGCCGCCCCGCACCCCGACAACGTGCTGCTGCGCGAGCCGGGCCCCGGCGACCTCGGCTGGATCGTCTCGCGCAACGCGGCGCTCTACGCGGCCGAGTTCGGCTGGAACACGGACTACGAGGGCCTGGTCGCGCGCATCGTCGCCGACTTCGCCGAGGACCACGACCCGCACCTGGAGCGGGTGTGGATCGCCGAGCTGGACGGCCGCCCGGTGGGCTGCGTGATGTGCGTACGCGACGAGGCGCCCGGCACGGCACGCCTGCGGCTGCTCCTCGTGGAGCCCGAGGCGCGCGGGCTCGGCATCGGCGACCGGCTGGTGCGCGCCTGCGTCGACTTCGCGCGCGGCGTCGGCTACCGCGAGATGGTGCTGTGGACGAACGACGTCCTGAAGTCGGCCCGCTCCGTCTACCAGCGGCACGGCTTCGTCCTGATCGGCGAGAAACCGCACCGCTCCTTCGGCGTCGACCTCATCGGGCAGGACTGGAAGATGGCCCTCCATAGGACGGCGGAGTGACGGGTAGGGTCCGCAGCATGAAGCTGGCGTTCTCCACTCTCGGTGTCCCTGGTCTCCCTCTCGACGACGTCCTGCGTCTCGCCACCACGCACGGCTATCACGGCGTCGAACTGCGCGCGCACCCCGAGGAGCCGGTCCATCCGGGCATCACCCCGGGCGAACGGGCCGACACCGCTGCCCAGTTCAAGGCGGCCGGGGTCGAGGTGCTCGGCATCGCCGGGTACGCGCGGGTGGCGGCGCCCGCCGCGGACGACGGGCCGGTGCTGGACGAGATCCGCGAACTGGTCGACCTGGCACGCGACTTGGGGGCGCCGTACGTGCGGGTCTTCCCGGGCGGCGGTGACGAGCAGAGCGCCGAGGAGGCCGACGCCACGGCCGCCCGCCGGCTCGGCGTCGTCGCCGAGTACGCGGCGGACCGCGGGGTACGGGTGCTGCTCGAGACCCACGACTCGCACCGCACCGGCGCGGACGCCTCCCGCGTCGTCGGCCCGGTCGGGCACCGCAACGTGGGGGTGCTGTGGGACGTGATGCACACCTGGCTGGGCGGCGAGCAGCCCGCGGCCTCCTTCGCCGCGCTCTCCCCCTACCTCGGCTATGTCCAGGTCAAGGACATCGCCGGTGCCGACGACAAGACGCCGCTCGCGCTCGGCGCGGGGGTGCTGCCGCTGGCCGAGTGCGTGGAGGTGCTCAGTCGGGAGGGCTGGGACGGGTGGCTGTGCTGGGAGTACGAGGCCCGCTGGTACGAGTCGGCCGCGCCGCTTTCCGGGTTGCTCGGTGCGGGGCGTGAACATCTGGCTCGGCTGCTGAACGAGTCGGCGTAGGGGCGGTCGGCGGGTTCGTCGCCGGGTGCGGGTGGGTGGGGGCTGGTCGCGCGGTTCCCCGCGCCCCTCAAAGATCTGCGTCTGCCTCGTTGCTGCTTCGTCGCGATCCGACGGCCGGTGGTCCTGCTGCGCGCAGTTCCCCGCGCCCCTGAAACGAGCTCCGCTCGCTCAGGGGAAGGCTGCGCGCAGCGCATGCCTCAGGGGCGCGGGTAACCGCGCGAGAAGCCCCAGCGGCCCGCGGCCGGCGACGGACGGTGCCCGGCAGACGGAGCCCCGCACCCAACGACGTCAGGCCCACCCCGGCCACCAGCAGCGCCGCCGCGACCCACCTGAGCGGGCTCACCGGCTCTCCCAGGAACAGTGCGGCCGACGACATCCCGAACACCGGCACCAGCAGCGAGTACGGGGCGACCGTCGACGCGTCGTAGCGGCGCAGCAGCCGGCTCCAGGCGCTGAAGCCGAAGAGCGTCGTGACGAGGGCGACATAGACGATCGCGCCGATACCGGGCGCGTCCAGGGACGACAGCGCGCGGGCGTCCCGCGCCGGGCCCTCGAAGAGGAGCGACAGCGCGAGCAGCGGGAGCACCGGGACCGCGCTCGACCACACCATGAAGTTGAACGGGGCCGAGGGCGACGCCTTGCGGGTCAGGACGTTCGAGACGCCCCAGAACGCGGCCGCGACGAGGACCAGCGCGAAGGCGCCGAGCGGACCCGTACCGCCCTCGCCGGTCTCGTCGAGCGCCGCGACCGCGATGCCCGCGAGCGCCACCGCCATGCCCGCCACCCGCACCGGGCGCGGCCGTTCGCCCAGGAACGCGAAGGCGATGAGCGCCGTGAAGACCGCCTGGACCTGGAGCACCAGGGAGGACAGGCCCGCCGGCATGCCCGCGTTCATGCCGACGAAGAGCAGCCCGAACTTGCCGACACCGAGCGCGAGCCCGACCCCCGCGATCCAGCGCCACGGCACGCACGGCCGCCCGACGAGGAACACCGCGGGCAGCGCGGCCAGCAGGAAGCGCAGGGCGCAGAAGAGCAGCGGCGGGAAGTGGGCGAGGCCGATGTCGATGACGACGAAGTTCACGCCCCACAGGGCGGCGACGAGCACGGCGAGGCCGGTGTGCGCGGGTTTCATGCGTCGAGGATCACTCCGCACGACTGTGTAGCACCAGCGAAGTCTGCTGCATGGTGGGATGAAGCACTGCTAACGAAAGACGGTCAGAAGGAGACGCGATGCTGGATCTTCAGCGGCTGCGCGCGCTGCACGCCGTCTCCGTGCACGGCTCCGTGGGCGCCGCGGCGTCCGCGCTCGGTTACACGCCGTCGGCGATCTCGCAGCAGATCGCGAAGCTGGAGCGGGAGACCAGGACCGTCCTGCTCGAACGCGAGGGGCGGGGCGTCAAGCTCACCGAGGAGGCCCGCCAACTCGCCGCGACCGCTCATGAGTTGATGGCCGTCCTGGAGCGCGCCGAGACGGAGCTGGAGCAGCGGCGCGGGGTGCCGGCCGGGCTGCTGACCGTCGCCGCGTTCGCCTCGGCGGCGCGGGGGCTGCTGCCCGCGGCGCTCGCCGATCTGGCCGGCCGGTATCCCGCGCTCGACGTCCGCCTCACCGAGGTCGATCCGCATCTGTCGGTCGACCTCGTGGCGAAGGGGGCCGTCGATCTCGTCGTCGCCCACGACTGGGACATCGCCCCGCTGCCCGCCCCGGCCGGGGTCGAGCAGGCCGTGATCGGGGACGACCTGTGCGATCTGCTGGTGCCGGCCGGGCATCCGCTGGCCGGGCGGGACGCCGTGCGGCGCGAGGAGCTGGGCGGGGAGCGGTGGGTGTCGCAGCCGCCGGGGCGGGTGTGTCACGACTGGCTGGTGCGCACGATGCGCTCCGCGGGGTTCGAGCCGGAGATCGTGCACCGGGCCGACGAGAACCCGACGCTGGTCGCGCTCGTCGCGGCCGGGCTGGGGGTCGCGGTCATTCCCCGGCTCGGGCGGGGGGCGTTGCCGGGCGGGGTGGTCGCGGTGGGGCTCGATCCGATGCCGCGGCGTCGGTTGTACGCGTTGTGGCGGGGCGGGAGTTCTCGGCGGCCCGCGATCGTGGCCACCGTCGACGCGTTGCGCGCCCAGGGGCGCGTCTGCCTCGTGCGGTAGTTCACCGGGTGCGGGTGGGTGGGAGTTCTCGCGCCGTTCCCCGCGCCCCTGTTCGCCTTCGCATCTGCCCGGTTCCAGTCCCGTGGGCGACTGCGGCCCGGCGGTCCAGCTGCGCGCCGTTCCCCGCGCCCCTGTTCGCCTTCGCGTCTGCCCGGTTCCAGTCACGTGGGCGACTGCGGCCCGGTGGTCCAGCTGCGCGCCGTTCCCCGCGCCCCTGTTCGCCTTCGCATCTGCCCGGTTCCAGTCCCGTGGGCGACTGCGGCCCGGCGATCCTACTGCGCGCCGCTCCCCGCGCCCCTGGAGCGAGCTTCGCTCGCCCAGGGGAAGCTGCGCGAAGCGCATGCTTCAGGGGCGCGGGGAACTGCGCGACCAGCCATCCACCACCCGCACCCGCCCACGAGACAGCCCCGTCACGGCGCGTGGCCGTCTTTCAGGGGCGCGGGGAACTGCGCGAGAAGCCCCGCCGGGCCGCGGCCGCCCACCCGGCAGCAACCCGCAACGGCGAGCGGCCGCGCCCACGGGCGTACCCGCACAACCCACCAATCACCCCACCCAATCTCCGCCCCCCACGCACCGACTTCGCGGAACCTTCAAAGAAACGGGAACCCGGGCCGAGCCCCGGCCGTCCAATGGACACGCTGCCGATGAGTCTCCGCGGTGCGGTGTCGGCCTCGCTGCTGGCTGCGAACGCTGACCACCCTCTCCGCCGCACGCGGCCGGCAGCACGCCGCCACCGGCGCGCCCCCCTCCAACAGCGCCGGTGGCGGCCCCTTTCCACGCCAAGTCCCTTGACTGGCAGAAACTTTCCACATAACCATGACGCGCGGAAGTTTCCTTCAGTGCCCCATGTACGTGCCCCGCCCCTCCCTCCGGAAGGAGCGCAAGTGCACCACCTCTCCAGACGTACGCTGCTCGCCGCCACCACGGCGGGCGTCGCCGCGACCGCCCTGAGCGCCGCACCCGCCCAGGCGTCCAAAGCCCCCTCCGACAAGACCCTGAAGAAGATCATCTCCGGGATGTCCCTGGAGGAGAAGGTCGGTCAGCTCTTCGTGATGCGGGTGTACGGCCACTCGGCCACCGCCCCCGACCAGGCCGACATCGACGCCAACCTCAAGGAGATCGGCGTCCGCACCGCGGCCGAGCTGATCGACAAGTACAAGCTCGGCGGCATCATCTACTTCGCGTGGGCGCACAACGTCCGCGACCCGCACCAGATAGCCGACCTGAGCAACGGCATCCAGCAGGCCGGTCAGCAACTCCCCTCCCGCATACCGTTGTTGGTGGCCACCGACCAGGAGCACGGCATCGTCGCCCGGGTCGGCAAACCCGCCACCCTGCTCCCCGGCGCGATGGCCCTCGGCGCGGGCGGATCGCGCAAGGACGCCCGGCAGGCCGGGCAGATAGCCGGCGCCGAGCTGCGCGCGCTCGGCATCGTGCAGGACTACGCGCCCGACGCGGACGTCAACGTCAACCCGGCCAACCCGGTGATCGGCGTCCGCTCCTTCGGCGCCGACCCGCAGGCCGTCGCGGAGATGGTGGCCGCCCAGGTCAAGGGCTACCAGTCGGCCGGGATCGCCTCAACGGCCAAGCACTTCCCGGGACATGGCGACACCGCCACCGACTCCCACACCGGGCTCCCCGTCATCACGCACACGCGCGAGCAGTGGGAGCAGCTGGACAGGCCGTCCTTCGAGGCCGCGATCGCCGCCGGCATCGACTCGATCATGACGGCCCACATCGTCGTACCGGCCCTGGACCCGGCCGAGGACCCGGCGACCCTCTCGCACCCCATCCTCACCGGCATCCTGCGCGAGCAGCTCGGCTACGACGGCGTCGTCATCACCGACTCGCTCGGCATGGAGGGTGTGCGCACGAAGTACGGCGACGAACGCGTCCCGGTCCTCGCGCTGAAGGCGGGCGTCGACCAGCTGCTCAACCCGCCGACCCTGGACGTCTCCTGGAACGCGGTCCTGAAGGCCGTACAGACCGGTGAGCTGACCGAGGCCCGGCTCGACGAGTCGATCCTGCGCATCCTGCGGATGAAGGCGAAGCTGGGGCTCTTCAAGGACCCGTACGTCACCCATCGCGGCGTCGACCGCACGGTGGGGACGCACGCGCACCTGGCCGCGGCCGACCGGATCGCCGAGCGCACCACCACGCTCCTGGTGAACAAGGAAAGGCTGCTGCCACTGTCCCGGCGCACCCACAAGAACATCCTCGTCCTCGGCGCCAACCCGGCCTCGCCCTCGCTCAGCGACGGCCCGCCGACCACCGTCCTCGGCACCGCCCTCACCGAACGCGGCTTCTCCGCCACGGTGCTGGCGACCGGGACCGCCCCGGCCCAGGCCGTCATCGACCAGGCCGTCGCCGCGGCCGCGGGCAAGGACGCCGTGCTCATCGGCACGTACAACGTGACCGCGGGCAGCGCCCAGCAGAAGCTGGTGAACGCCGTGGCCGCGACGGGCGTCCCGGTCGTCACGCTGTCGATGCGCAACCCGTACGACGTCGCCCAACTGTCCGCCGCCGACGCGCATCTGGCGGCATACTCCTGGATCGACGTCGAACTGCGGGCCGCGGTGCGGGTGTTGACGGGCGCGGCCGACCCCCGGGGCAAGCTGCCGGTTCCGGTGCAGAAGGCCGACGACCCGGCGCAGGTCCTCTATCCGATCGGGTACGGACTGACGTACTGACCGCCCCGCGGACAGGGCGGGTCCCGTACCGCCCTGTCCGTAGGGGGCGTACGCCCACATCACCGGCGCACCACCCCCGACCGACGCAAAGCCCGTTGCGCCCCTGGCGCGTACTCGCCTCCGCAGGTCACGCTAGATGGGCATATCGGGGGGATTGCCATGCGTGCGCGGTCGATCGGGGTGATGTGCGCGGTGCTGTTCGCACTCGCGCTGTCCGGATGCCAGGGGTCGTCGAGGGACGATCCGGAGCCGCCGCCCGCGACCCCGACCCGCTCGCCGTCCGGGTACGGGGCGTTCTTCCTCGCCGTGGACGAGTGCAGTTCGCGGGGGCGTACGTCGTTCGCCGAGGTGCCGTGCCGCAGCGAGAGCGCCGTGGCCCGGGTGATCGCGCGCCACGACGGCGACGCGGCCGGGGGCCCGGTCTGCCCGGCCCGCACCGACTTCGTGCTGCACATCAGCGAGAACCGCCCGGCGGCGAGCGGCTCCGACGGGCCCTCGCCCACCGCGGGAGCCGTGGCCCGGGGCTATGCCTGCATGCGCAACCTGGAGACACCGCACCCCGGCGACCCGGGCGCCGGGGGTGGGCCGCGCACCATCGTCGGCGACTGTGTGTACGCGGCGGGCGAGGGGCAGGTCCGCGAGACCGCCTGCGACGGCTCGGGCGAGCAGGCGCCGCAGTACCGGGTGACGTCGGCGGTACCGGCCCGCGCGCAGTGCCCGGCGTCGACGGCGCTGTACGTGGCCCTGGGCGGGGCCAGGCCGGTGGGGTGCGCGGAGAAGGTGTGAGGGAACGGCGCGAGGCCGGGGGCCGCCCCGGTGTGCGGGACGGCCCCCGGCCTCGTTCCACTGCCGTGGAGGACCGGCAACTACCGCGTCACGGACGGAGCTTGAACTGCTTCGCCCCGTCGACCCGGTCCAGCTTCGCGTCGTGCGGCGCCTTCGCCGTCGTACCCGAGAGGCCCGCCCAGGCGAGGATCCGCTCGGTGGCGAGCGCCTTGTCGTCGGCGTTCAGCGCGGCGACGTTCGCGCCGTGGTTGGCGTGCGGCGCGGTCATCACGTACGAGTCCCGGGTACCGGAGCCGAGGCGGAAGCGCTCGGCGCCCCACGGGTCGTTGTCGCCGTACACGTACAGCATGCGCGCGGCGTGGTGGCGCACCCAGCCGTCCACGTCGGGCATGGCCCGCCGGTCGAACTTCATGGGGATGGAGCGCGGCACGAAGTTGCGCGGCGGCTGGTAGCCGTAGCGCGACAGCTTGCCGAGCCAGGGCTGCTTGATGTCGGGCGACCCGAGCTGGGTGCCCGCCTGGTAGTAGTACGGCGTGTACTGCTCCAGGCCCTGGTCCGCGTAGGAGGACCAGCCGCCGACCGCGTCGACGTAGTCGAAGAGCGCCTGGTCGGTGACGGTCGCCGCGTCGGGGACGTCGGCGCACGCGGACTCCGGCTGGTACTGCCAGAAGCCCCACACCAGGTCGAGGACGGTCGCCTCGTACGCCTTGTCCAGCGAACCGACCGTGTTCACCGTGTAGTTGTTGGCGGCGAGGTACTCCTTGTACTTCGCCTCCAGGGCGTCACGGCGCACCAGCGTCTCGCGCTGCACCTTCTGCAGGGCGACGCGGCAGTCCTTCGGGCCGACGTTCGCGAGGAACGTGTCGTACGCGGAGTCCTCGTCGTTGACGACGTCGTTCGGGGCGACATAGGCGACGACGCCGTCCATGTCGCGCGGGTAGAAGCGCTCGTAGTACGTGGCGGTCATGCCACCCTTCGAGCCGCCGGTGGTCAGCCAGTTCTGGCCGTAGACCGGCTTGAGCGCGCGGTAGATGCGGTGCTGGTCGCTGGCCGCCTGCCAGATGTCGAGCTTCGACCAGTCGGCGGGCTGCGGCCGGGACGGCGTGAAGAAGCGGTACTCCACGGAGACCTGGTTGCCGTCGACGATCCGGGTGGGCTCGCTGCGCGAGGGGTTCGTCGAGACGTTGTAGCCGCTGGTGAACATGACCGTCGGGCGGCTGACGTCCTTGTGCAGCACCGTGATGCGCTGCTGGAAGGTGCCCTTGGACGGGTGCCGGTGGTCGACCGGCTGGGTGTAGTTGAGGACGAAGTAGCGGTAGCCGGTGTACGGCTTCTCCTCCACGAGGCTCATGCCGGGTACGGCGAGGAGCCGGTCCTTGATGTCGGTGGTACTGGTGGCGGCGGACGCTTCGGCGCCGGCGGCGGTGGCCGTCGCGGTGCCGAGCGCGCCCGCCGTGCCTATCAGCACGACGAGCGACAGCAGCCATCTGAGCGCTTTGTGCATGCACCCTCCCCTGGAGACACACGAGTGACAAAACTGCCCCGGAAACTATCGGAGCAACTCGCGTACCACCAGAGGTATGTGGTGTCCGCTCAGCGCATCAGCACAGAATCCAGCCCGAGCTGACCGATTTCGACCCCACCTTTCCCTTCACCCACACGCAGCGGTGCCCCGCGTGCACGGTGACGGGCCCCGCGTGGTGGGTGTAGCGGCCGCCGTCGACGACCGCCCGGTTGCCGCGGGCCTGGACGCTGACCGACATGTACTGGCGGGTGCCGGTGCGCTTGGGGTAGGTGACGGCGCAGACGTAGCCGCGGCTCTTGTAGACGACGGTCCTGCCGGTGGCGAACGACAGGGTGCGGACCTTGTGCCCGCCGCACAGCGCGGCGGCCTGCGCGCTGCCCACGGCCGGTCCGCCGATCACCAGCAGCCCCGAGCCGAGCAGTGCGGTCAGGGCGAGCGCGAGCAGTCGGCGCGGCCCGCCCGTGGCTCTCTCTCGTCGCAACACAGCCCCCTCCCGTCACATCGGCATCAGCGTACTGATGAACGGACGCGCCACACAGGTCGCACGGTTGCGCGAAATCGGGACATCACGTCGCCGTGCCGACCGTGGCCGCCTCGTCCTCGCCGATGAACGTCCGCCACAGCCGCGCGTACTTCCCGTCCAGCCGCAGCAGCTCGTCGTGCGTGCCGTCCTCCGCGACCCGGCCCTGATCCATCACCACGACGCGGTCCGCGCGGGCCGCTGTCGTGAGGCGGTGGGCGACGACCAGGGTCGTGCGGCGGCCGGCGAGGCGGTCGGTGGCCTGGTTGACCTGGGCCTCGGTGGCCAGGTCGAGGGCGGCCGTGGCCTCGTCGAGCAGCAGGATGTCGGGGTCGACGAGCTCGGCGCGGGCCAGGGCGATCAGCTGGCGCTGGCCGGCGGAGAGGTTGCGGCCGCGCTCGGCGACCCCGTGCAGATAGCCGCCCTCCAGCGTGGCGATCATCTCGTGCGCGCCGACCGCGCGGGCCGCCGCCTCCACCTGGGCGTCGGTGGCGTCGGGGCGCCCGTAGGCGATGGCGTCGCGGATCGTGCCCGGGAAGAGGTAGGCCTCCTGCGGGACGACGCCGAGCCGGTGCCGGTACGAGGTCAGGTCGAGGTCGCGCAGGTCGGTGCCGTCGACGGTGACCCGGCCGCCGGTCGGGTCGTAGAACCGGGCGACCAGCTTGACCAGCGTCGACTTGCCCGCGCCGGTCTCGCCGACGAAGGCGACGGTCTGCCCGGCGGGGATCCGCAGCGCCACGTCGCGCAGGGCCGCCTCTTCTTCGGACGCGGACCCGCCGTACGCGAACTCGACGTCCTCGAAGGCGATCTCGCCGCGCAGGGACAGGACGTCCAGCGGCTCGGCGGCACCCTTCGTCGAGGTCGGCTCGCGCAGCAGTTCCTGGATGCGGCCGAGCGAGACGGTGGCCTGCTGGTAGCCGTCGAAGACCTGGGAGAGCTGCTGCACGGGGGCGAAGAACAGGTCGATGTAGAGCAGGTACGCGACCAGGGCGCCGGTCGTGAGCGTGCCCGCGTCCACCCGGTGCGCGCCCACCACCAGCACGGCGGCGGCCGCCACCGACGACAGCAGCTGCACGAAGGGGAAGTAGATCGAGATCAGCCACTGCCCGCGGGTGCGGGCGCTGCGGTAGCTGTCGCTGCCCGCCGCGAACCGCTCGCCGCCGTCCTTCTCGCGCCGGAACGCCTGCACGATGCGCAGCCCGGCGACGGTCTCCTGGAGGTCGGCGTTGACGACGGAGACTCGCTCGCGCGCCAGCTCGTACGCCTTGACGCTGGAGCGGCGGAAGAAGAACGTGCCGACGATCAGCGGCGGCAGCGTCGCGAACACGACGAGCGCGAGCTGTACGTCGATGACGAGCAGGGCGACCATGATGCCGAAGAAGGTGACGACGGAGACGAACGCGGTGACCAGGCCCGTCTGGAGGAACGTCGACAGCGCGTCGACGTCCGTCGTCATCCGGGTCATGATCCGGCCGGTCAGCTCCCGCTCGTAGTAGTCGAGCCCGAGCCGCTGGAGCTGGGAGAAGATCTTCAGGCGGAGCGAGTACAGGATCCGCTCGCCGGTGCGTCCCGTCATCCGCGTCTCGACGGTCTGCGCGGACCACTGCACGAGCACGGAGACCAGCGCGAGCGCCGTGGCGGCCCACACGGCGCCGAGCGCGAGCTGCGAGACGCCTTCGTCGATGCCGTGCCGGATGAGGATCGGCAGGAGCAGCCCCATCCCCGCGTCGATGACGACCAGGCCCAGGCTGATCAGCAATGGAGCCCCGAAGCCGCGCAGCAGCCTGCGCAGCCCGTACGACTCCTCGGCCGTGACGGCCCGCGCCTCGTCGACGTCGGGGGTGTCGGTGGCGGGCGGCAGCGCGTCCACCTGCGCGAGGAGCTCCGGGGTCGCGGGCATCCCGGACAGCGCGGTGTCCTTCGGCTCGCGGTCGCCCGTCCACAGCCTGGGGGTGACCCCGCGCTCGGCGTCGAACTCGGCATCGAGCTCGTCCCGCACGGAGGTGTCCTCGGCGGGCGCCGTCGGCAGGGCGTGTCCCGGGGAGACGCCGCCCAGCTCGTCCGGGTCGGTCAGCAGCCGCCGGTACAGCGGGGAGTTCTCCTCCAGCTCGGCGTGCGTGCCGATCGCGGCGAGCCTGCCGCCGTCGAGGACGGCGATGCGGTCGGCGAGGTTCAGGGTGGAGCGGCGGTGCGCGATGAGGAGGGTCGTGCGCCCGGCCATGACCGACCGGAGCGCCTCGTGGATCTCGTGCTCGACGCGGGCGTCCACGGCGGACGTGGCGTCGTCGAGGACGAGCAGCCGCGGGTCCATGAGGATGGCGCGGGCGAGCGCGACGCGCTGGCGCTGGCCGCCGGAGAGGGTGAGCCCGTGCTCGCCGACCCTGGTGCCGTAGCCCTCGGGCAGCTCGGCGATGAACCGGTCGGCCTGCGCGGCGCGCGCGGCGGCCTCGACCTGCTCGTCGGTGGCGTCCGGAGCCCCGTACGCGATGTTGGCGCGCACGGTGTCGGAGAAGAGGAAGGAGTCCTCCGGTACGAGACCGATCGCGGCCCGCAGCGAGGCGAGGTTCAGCTCGCGCACGTCGTGGCCGCCGATGAGGACGGCGCCGTGCGTGACGTCGTAGAAGCGCGGCAGGAGGAGCGAGACGGTCGACTTGCCGGAGCCGGAGGAGCCGACGACGGCGAGGGTCTCACCGGCGCCGATCTCGAAGGAGAGCCCGTTCAGGACGGCCCGGCCGTCGCCGCCCGCGTACTCGAAGGCGACGTCGTCGAACTCGACGGTCGCCGGGGCGTCGGCCGGGAGCTCCTTCGTGCCGTCCTCGATCGACGGCTCGGTGTCGATGAGTTCCAGGACGCGCTCCACGCCCGCGCGGGCCTGCTGCCCGACCGTCAGCACCATGGCGAGCATGCGCACGGGCCCGACGAGCTGCGCGAGGTAGGTGGAGAACGCGACGAACGTGCCGAGGGTGACCTGGCCCTTCACGGCGAGCCAGCCGCCGAGGGCGAGCATCGCGACCTGCCCGAGAGCGGGCACGGCCTGGAGCGCGGGGGTGAACTTCGAGTTCAGCCGGATGGTGCGCAGGCGCCCGGCGAACAGCTTGCGCCCGACCTCCCTGAGCTTCCCGGTCTCCTGCTCCTCCTGCCCGAAGCCCTTCACGACGCGGACGCCGCTGACGGCTCCGTCGACGACCCCGGCGACGGCGGCGGCCTGCGCCTGCGCGTACCAGGTGGCGGGGTGCAGGCGGGAGCGGCTGCGCCGGGCGATGGCCCACAGGGCGGGGGCGACGGCGAGCGCGACCAGGGTCAGCGGCAACGAGAGCGACGCCATGATGCCGAGGGAGATGAGGAACAGCAGGATGTTCCCGATGGTCATCGGCAGCATGAAGAGCAGGCTCTGGATGAGCTGGAGGTCGCTCGTGGCGCGGCCGACGACCTGGCCGGTGGACAGCTCGTCCTGACGGCGGCCGTCGAGCCGGGTGATCGTCCCGTACATCTCGGTGCGCAGGTCGTGCTGGACGTCGAGGGCGAGCCGCCCGCCGTAGTAGCGGCGGACGTACGTCATCACGTACACGACGACGGCCGCCGCTATCAGCGCGCCGGCCCACGGGCCCATGGACTTCGAGTGGTCCCCGATGACGTCGTCGATGATCACCTTGGTGATCAGCGGGACCAGCGCCATGACGGCCATGCCGCCGAGCGAGGCGCCGAGCGCGAGCACGACGTCCTTGGGGTAGCGCCAGGCATAGCCCGCGAGTCTCCTCGCCCAGCCCTGTCCGCCCGCTTTGTCCGCCGTCACTCCGCCGCCTCTCGCTCACCTGCCGTTGTGCCCTGAGGGCCAACGCGGGCGGGAGCGGATTTCATCCCGCCGCAACAATTCCGCGGTCCGCCGGCCGATCCACAGGTGGCGCCCAGCTTCGGCACAGGCCTCGCCCAAGCGTCCCGCGCACAGTGCTCTGGTGACCTCTGCGATCGAACCGCTCCCCCACGCTCCCGCCCCGCCGCCGCCGACGGCCGCGCCGACCGTGCACCGCGCGCCGCGCTGGTCGCTGCCCGCGCTGCTCGGCATCCTGGCGCTCGCCGCGGTGCTGTACGCCTGGAACCTGTCGTCGAACGGCCTCAACAGCTTCTACAGCGCCGCGATCTACAGCGGCACGCAGAGCTGGAAGGCCTGGTTCTTCGGGTCCATCGACGCGGGCAACTTCCTGACCGTGGACAAGCCCCCGTTCGCGCTGATGGTGATGGGCCTGTCCTGCCGGATACTCGGCTTCGGTACCTGGCAGATGATGCTGCCGCAGATCGGGGCCGGGCTCGGCACGATCTGGATCCTGCACTCCTCCGTGAAGCGGGTGTGGGGCCACGCGGCCGCGGCGATCGCCGCGCTGGTGCTCGCCCTGACCCCGATCACCGTCGCGATCAACCGGGACAACAACCCGGACACGATCCTGGTGCTCCTGATGGTGGGCGGCGCGGCCCTCGCGCTGCGCGCCACCCGGGGCGGCAGGCTGCTTCCGCTGCTCGGCGCCGCCGCGTGCTTCGGCCTGGCGTTCAACACCAAGATGCTGCAGGGCTACATCGCGCTGCCCGCGGTCTTCGCCGTGTACCTGTACGCCTCCCACCTGGGCTGGGCGAGGAAGGCCCGCGACCTGGCGCTGGCCGCCGTGGTGCTCGCGGTCTCCAGTTTCTGGTGGGCCACGGCCGTCTCCCTCGTCCCCGCCGACGACCGGCCCTACATCGGCGGCTCGACGGACGGCTCCGCCTGGGACCTGATCATGGGCTACAACGGCCTGGGCCGGGTCCTCGGCGGCGAGGGCAACGGCGGGGGCGGCGGAGGCGGAGGCTTCTCCGGCGCCGCGGGCCTCGGCCGGCTCTTCAACGACACGCTCGGCGGCCAGATCTCCTGGCTGATCCCGTTCGCGGCGATCGCCCTCGTCGGCGGTCTGGTGCTGCGCGGCCGCGCCCCGCGCACCGACCTCACCCGCGCCGCGCTCGTGCTGTGGGGCGGCTGGCTGGTGCTGCACTACGTCACCTTCGCCACCGCCGAGGGCACCATGCACCCGTACTACACGACCGCGGTCGTGCCCGGCATCGCGGCGCTGTGCGGGGGCGGCGGCATGATGCTGCTCCGTGCCTTCCGCGACGACAGGCGCTGGGCGTGGGTGCTGCCGGTCGCGCTCGGCGTCACCGGGATCTGGTCGGTCGTGCTGCTGCGCCGCGCGTCCGGCTGGAACGGCTGGCTGTGGCCGGTCGTCGCCCTCGTCACGGCGCTCGCGATCGCGGGCCTGCTCGTCTTCCGTACGGCGTCGGGGCAGCGGCTGCGGCTGTTCGCGGCGGCGGTGGCGGCCGCGGTCGTCGCGTCGGTGGCGGGCCCTGCGGCCTACTCCTTCGCGGAACCGTTCTCCTCCGGCGGGGACGGCGGCATGGGCGGTACGAACCCGACGGCCGGGCCCACGACGGGCGGCGGCATGGGCGGACCCGGCGGCGGGGGCCGCGGCGGCTTCCCCGGCGGCGGCGAGATGCCCGGCGGCGGACAGCGGCAGGGCTCGGGCCAGGGCAACCAGGAAGGCGGCATGCCCGGCCAGGGCGGCATGCCGAGCCAGAACGGCCAGGGTGGTCAGAACGGCCAGAACGGCCAGAACGGCCAGGAGGGCGGCGGCCCGCCGAACGGCAACAGCGGCGGCGGCTTCCCCGGCGGCGGGGACATGCCCGGTGGCCAGGCGGGCGGCGAGATGCCCGGGGGCGGTGAGATGCCCGGCGGTGGACAGCAGGGCGGCTCGCAGGAAGGCGGTTCGCAGGAGGGCGGCGGTGCGAGCGGCGGCCCCGGCGGCGGCATGGGCGGCCCCGGCGGGGGTGGCGGCATGGGCGGCAGCGTCGACAGCGACCTGATCTCGTACCTGGAGAAGCACCAGGACGGCGCCGAGTGGCTGCTCGCGGTGTCCAATTCGCAGAGCGCGGCGCAGATCATCCTCAGCACCAAGAAGCCCGTCATCTCCATGTACGGCTTCACCGGCTCGGACAAGGGGATGACCGTCGCCAAGCTCAAGAAGCTGGTCAAGAGCGGTCAGTTGCACTACATCCAGGTCGGCGGGGGCGGCATGGGCGGCGGCAACGACGTCAGCTCCGCGGTCACCGCGTGGGTGCAGAAGCACGGCACGAAGGTGAAGGCGAGCGCGTACAGCAAGAGCTCCGAGAGCAGCGGGAGCGAAAGCGGCGGCGAAAGCGGCGGCGAAAGCGGAAGCGGCTCGGACACCTCCCAGTCGCTGTACCGCCTCGACCCGTCCGACCTGGAGTAGCCCGGCAACACGACACCTCACAAGGGCCCCTGACGATTCGTCAGGGGCCCTTGCCCGATACCCGATCGACTCCGAACGTTCACCCGAGCACCACGTGTCCATGCCAAAATCCGGGTCACCCAAGTCAACCCGCGTAGAACGGACGGACACCCCACATGCCCGGAACCCACATACGCACGCGCACCCTCGCCCTCACGGCCGCCGCGCTCCTGGCCACGGTCGCCCTCCCCACCGCGACGGCGCACGCGGACACGTCCTACGACGACACCTACTACCAGGACGCGGTCGGCAAGTCCGGCACCGCTCTCAAGGACGCCCTCCACACGATCATCAGCGACCAGACGAAGGTCTCGTACGACGGCGTCTGGAACGCCCTCAAGGTCACGGACCAGGACCCGGCCAACAGCTCCAACGTGATCCTGCTCTACAGCGGCCTCTCCCGCTCGAAGTCCCTCAACGGCGGCGACAGCGGCGACTGGAACCGCGAGCACGTCTGGGCCAAGTCCCACGGCGACTTCGGCACCGCGACCGGCCCCGGCACCGACCTGCACCACCTGCGCCCCGAGGACGTCACCGTCAACGCGATCCGCGGCAACCTCGACTTCGACGAGGGCGGCAGCGCGGTGAGCAACGGCGGCGGCAGCAAGGTCGACTCCGACTCGTTCGAACCGCGCGACGCCGTCAAGGGCGACGTGGCCCGCATGATCCTCTACATGGCGGTGCGCTACGAGGGCGACGACTCCTTCGCCGACCTGGAGCCCAACGAGAAGGTGAACAACGGCAGTTCGCCCTACATCGGCAAGCTCACGGTCCTGAAGAAGTGGAACGACGAGGACCCGCCGGACGCCTTCGAGGAGAACCGCAACCAGGTCATCTACGACGACTACCAGCACAACCGCAACCCGTTCATCGACCACCCGGAGTGGGTCGAGTCGATCTGGTAGACCCGGCTGGCACCTGAACTAGGGCGCCCCGTCCGCCACTTCGTTGCACGCGTCGAGCAGTGCGGCGAGGCGGCGCGACGGCGGGTCGGGGCGCACCGCCAGGTACGTCCGCAGGCCCGGCACCGTCGCCGGGTCCGCGAACGGGCGGAAGGCGATCCGGTGCGCGGGCTGCACCGCGGCCTGCGCGGCGAAGTAGACCGTCCAGCTCGGCCGGCCCGCCGCGATGGCGGCCAGGGTGTCCTGGTCGGTGGTGAAGGCGGGGCCGAGGACCGGCTCGAAGCCCGCCGCGCGGCAGGCGTCGGCCACCGCGTCGACGAGGTGCGGATTGGTGTCACGGGGCGCGATCCGCAAGGGCAGTTCGGCCAGATCGGCGAGGGCGACGGTGTCCCGCTCCGCCAGCGGGTGTGCGGCGGGCAGCGCGGCGACCAGGACGTCGCGCCACAGCGGCAGCAGTTCGAGCCCGGGGCTGCGGTCGGCGCCCCGTACGAAGGTGGCGTCGAGCTCCCCGTCCCGCACCTGCTGGATCCGGGTCGCGGTGGGCCCGCTGACCAGCTCGACCATCAGCTGCGGGGCCCGGTCGGACAGGGCGGTCAGCACGCCGTCGAGCCGCAGTCCGAGGCCCACGCTGGTGCCGACCCGCAGCGTCGCCTGCTGCTCGGCGCGCACCCCGTCCATCGCCTCGGTCGCGGCCCGCTCGGCCTTCAGGACGGCGCGGGCGTGCGGCAAAAACGCCCGGCCGGCGTCGGTGAGCGCCACCGTGCGGCTGGTGCGGTCGAACAGCTCCAGGCCGAACTCCCGCTCCAGGCGCCGGATCTGCTGGCTGACGGTCGGCTGCACGATGTGCAGCCGCTCGGCGGCCCGCCCGAAATGCAGCTCCTCGGCCACGGCCACGAAGTACTTCACCTGACGCAGTTCCACGCCGCCCCACCGTCTCCCGGCATCGATCACGATCCGTGATGAGTCTAAGAGCGGATCACTCCTTGGTCGGCGGCCGCCCGTCGACTGCAATGACCGCATGACGTACACGACGGTCGACGGCATCACGCTCCACTACGAGGATCTCGGTTCGGGCCGCCCGCTGGTCCTCCTGCACGGCTGGGGCACCAGCGGACGGGTGTGGGACGCGCAGGCGGCCGGACTGTCGGACGACCACCGGGTGATCACGCTCGACTGGCGCGGCTGCGGCCGCTCGGACCGGCCCGCGAGCGGCTACACGATCGACCGACTCGCCTCCGACGTCCTTGAGTTCATCGACGTACTGGGACTGGACCGGCCCGTCCTGGTCGGTTCGTCGATCGCGGGCGCGTTCGTCATCGAGGCCGCTCTGCGGGCGCCCGAGCGGATCGGCGCCATCGTCCCGGTGGACTCGGGCGTGCAGCACTTCAGTACGCGGCCCGAGGCGAAGCAGGCGATGGCCGACCTCTTCGAGGGCCTACGGGCCGACCGCGCGGGCACTCTCGCCGGGTTCGTCCCGCACTGGTACGCGCCGGGGACGAGCGCCGCGCTGATCGACCGGACGGTCCGGCAGGTCCTCGACGCGACGCCCCGCATCGACGGGCTCGCCGCCGACCAGGCGGAGTACGACCCGCGCGAGCGGCTGCCCGCGCTGCGCGTCCCCACCCACTTCCTGCACGGCGAGCTCGACACCGAGGTCCCGCTGTCCGTCCCGCGCGAGCTGCTCGGCCTGATCCCCGGCGCCCGGCTGACGGTGATCGAGGGCGCGGGCCACATGCCGCAGCAGGAGCGGCCCGACGCCTTCAACCAGGCGTTGCGCGCGGCTCTGAACCGACCCGAAACCCCTTCTGCGTACAGGAGTTGAACCATGCCCTTCGTCGACGTCCCCGTCTCCGGCGGCATCAGCAAGACCCACTACCTGGTCACCGGCAGCGGTCCTGGCCTCGTCCTGGTGCACGGCACCGGCGCCTCCGCGGAGGGCAACTGGGCTCCGCTCATGGCGGCCCTCGCCGACCGGTTCACCATCGTCGCCCCGGATCTGGCGGGCTCGGGCGAGACGGTCGACCCGGGTGGCCCGATCACCCTGGACGACATGGTGGCGCCCGTCGTGGCGGCGGCCCGTGACGCCGGGCTCGACCGCTTCCACCTCGCCGGCCACTCGCTCGGCGCGGTGGTGGCGACGGCGACCGCCGCCCTTCACCCGGAGCTGGTGAACTCCCTCACGGCGCACGCCCCTTGGGTGAAGGCCGACGCGCACATGACCTTCCAGTTCGACCTGTGGCAGCGGCTGACCCGCACCGATCCGGCGGCCCTCGCGCACCTCATCCTGCTCTCGGCGCTGGGCAAGGACACCCTGCGCTCCTGGGGCGCGACCACCTTCGACGGCGCGGCCGCCGCCTTCACCGAGCTGATCACGGCAGGCCGGGACGGCTTCGCCCGCCAGTCCGCGGCGGACGCGGCCGTCGACCTGACCGACCTGCTCCCCCGGGTCACGGCGCCGACGCTGCTGATCTCCAGCGCCGACGACCGCATGGTCCCGCCGCCGCACCAGCACGACGTCGCCGAACGCATCCCGCACGCCCGCCTGTTGCGCGTCCCGGGCGGGCACGGGCTTCCGGTGGAGAACCCGGAGCTGCTGATCGCGAAGGTCGCCGAGCACCTGGCCGAGGTCGGCTGAGGCTCAGCCCAGGTGCGTCGGCGCGAACATCCGCAGCACGGCGGGCAGGACGACCACGCGCGGGCCCGGGGCGGCCAGCGCCGCCGCCAGGTCCTCGCGGAGCGCCTCCGGGGACGTACGCACGGCGGGCACTCCGAAGGACTCGGCGAGGGCCACGTAGTCCGGGCGGGTCAGCTCGGTGGCGGTGGCCTGACCGAAGGTGTCGTTCATGTACTCGCGCAGGATGCCGTAGCCGCCGTCGTCGACGATCAGCCAGGTGACGTTCAGGGACTCCTGCTTCGCCGTGGCGAGTTCGGCGATCGAGTACAGGGCGCCGCCGTCGCCGGAGACCGCGAGGACCGGGGTCGTCGGGTCGGCCGCCGCGGCGCCGAGCGCGGCCGGGAAGCCGTAGCCGAGGCCGCCCGCGCCCTGCGCCGAGTGCAGCGGGCCCGGCCAGGCCGACCAGGCCCAGTAGGCGAGGATCGTCATGTCCCAGAAGGAGGGGGACTTGGGCGGGAGCGCGGCGCGGACGGACGCCAACACGTCCTGTTCCAGGGTGAGTTCCTGCGAGTCGATGCGTGCGCGTACGGCGTTCAGGACCTCGGCGACGCGGCCCGCGGCCTTGTCGTCCTCGCGCTCCTCGACCGTCTCGGCGAGTGCCTGGAGCGCGAGGCGGGCGTCGGCGTGGATGCCGAGCGCCGGGTGGTTGGACTCCAGCTTGCCCGCGTCGGCCTCGATCTGGACGACCCGGCCCCGGGGCTTGAACGTGTGGTAGTTCGACGACAGTTCGCCGAGGCCCGAGCCGACGACCAGCAGGACGTCCGCGTCCTCCAGGAAGTCCGTGACGTACCGGTCCTCCATCCAGGACTGGAGCGACAGCGGGTGCTCCCAGGGGAAGGCGCCCTTGCCGCCGAAGGTGCACACCACCGGGGCGTTCACCTTCTCCGCGAGCGCGCGCAGCTTCCCGGCGGCGTCCGCGCGGACCACGCCGCCGCCCGCGATGATCGCCGGACGCTCGGCCTTCGCCAGCAGGTCGGCCGCCACGGCGGTGAGTTCGGGGCGCGGCGCGAGCTCGTGCGGGGTCGCGTCGACGGCCGTGACCTGCGGCAGCGACGCGGGGGCGAGCAGCACGTCCTGCGGGATCTCGACGTAGACCGGGCCGTGCGGCGCGCTCAGCGCGGACTCCCAGGCCGCCGCGATCGCGGAGGGGATCTGCGACTGGGTGCGGACCGGGTGGACGGACTTCACGACGTCGCGGAACACGGCCTGCTGGTCGCGGAGCTCGTGGAGGTAGCCGTGCCGGCCGCCGCCGAGTCCCGCCACCGGGACCTGGCTGACGATCGCGAGGACCGGGGCCGATCCGGCGGCCGCCTCCTGGAGCGCGGACAGCGAGGTCAGCGCGCCGGGACCGGTGGACAGGAACAGCGGCGCGACCTCGCCGGTGACCCGGCCGTACGCGTCCGCCGCGAACCCGGCGTTGTTCTCGACGCGCAGGCCGACGTAGCGCAGGTCGGAGCGGCGCAGCGCGTCGAAGAGGCCGAGGGCGTGCTGTCCGGGCAGGCCGAAGACGGTGGACGCGCCGAGCCCCGCGAGGGTCTCCACGACCAGGTCGCCGCCGGTCCGCCCGGGCGGCGGGTTGAGGGCCGCTTCGGTCTGGGCCGCGGTGGGCCGCAGTTCGAGGTCGTGGTCGTGGGTCATCGCGGGGCTCTCCTGGGTGTCGTGCGGTGGTGCGGTCAGGCCGTGCGGGACGCCGCGATCTGCCGGGACATGATCGTCGTCAGCTCGTACGCGGTGTGCGAGGCGGCCACGGCGGTGATCTCCGCGTGGTCGTAGGCGGGCGCCACCTCGACGACGTCCGCCGACACCAGGTTGCACGACGCGAGGCCGCGCAGGATCTCCAGGAGCTCGCGGGAGGTCATGCCGCCCGCCTCCGGCGTGCCCGTGCCGGGCGCGTGGGCCGGGTCGAGGCAGTCGATGTCGATGGAGATGTACAGCGGCCGGTCGCCGATGCGCTGGCGCAGCTGGTCGGCGACCTCGTCGGCGCCGCGCCGGTAGACGTCGGCCGAGGTGACGATGCCGAAGCCGAGCTTCTCGTCGTCGGTGAGGTCGCTCTTGCCGTAGAGCGGGCCGCGGGTGCCGACGTGGCTGAGCGCGGAGGTGTCGAGGATGCCCTCCTCGACGGCGCGGCGGAACGGGGTGCCGTGCGTGTACTCGGCGCCGAAGTACGTGTCCCAGGTGTCCAGGTGCGCGTCGAAGTGGAGCAGCGCGACCGGGCCGTGCTTCTTGGCGACGGAGCGCAGCAGCGGCAGCGCGATGGTGTGGTCGCCGCCGAGCGTCATCATGCGGGCGCCGGAGCCGAGCAGGTCGTCGGCCGCGGCCTCGATCGTCTCGACGGCCTCGTTGATGTTGAACGGGTTGGCGGCGATGTCCCCCGCGTCCACGACCTGCGTGAGGGCGAACGGGGACGCGTCCTGCGCCGGGTTGTACGGGCGCAGGAGCCGCGACGCCTCACGGATGGCGTTGCCGCCGAAGCGGGCGCCGGGCCGGTAGGAGACACCGGTGTCGAAGGGCACCCCGACGACCGCCACGTCCGCGGACTCGACCTCGTCCAGGCGCGGGAGGCGCGCGAAGGTCGCCGGGCCCGCGTAGCGCGGGACGAGCGAGGAGTCGACGGGGCCGACCGGACCGTTCGGGTCGGGCTGGACGCGGGGCGTCTCGTTGCGGTTCATTGCGGGGTGCCTTCTTTCCTACGGGGTTACTGCGATGCGGCGGCCGCGGGAGCCGGCTCGGGCTCGGCGGCGCCGCGCCCGGCGAGCCGCTCCCGCCAGTTGGCGAGGACGGCGGCGTCGGTCGGCCTGGTGGCCAGGGACACGACGACGTACGTGACGAGTGACGCGGTCAGGCCGTAGTAGACGGGCTCGTTGGCGAGGATCCCGTACGTCCACATCAGGCCGATGACGGAGAAACCGCCGACGACGACGGAGGCGAGGGCGCCGTTGCCGGTGCCGCGCTTCCAGATCAGCCCGCCGAGGATCGGCACGAGGAGGCCGGCGACGAGCAGGTTGTAGGCGACGGTCAGCGCCTCGACGACGTTGTTCAGGATGATCGAGGTGATGATCGCGACGATGCCCAGGACGAGGATGAAGATCCGGTTGCCCCTGACCTCGTCGTGCTCGGCCTCGGGGGCACTGTCCGGCTTGATGCCGCGCAGCCGCTTCCAGATGTCGTTGTTGGCGACGGTGGCGCAGGCGATCAGGGCGCCGGACGACGTCGACATGACGGCGGCGAGCGCGGCGGCCAGCACCAGTCCGCGGACGCCGACCGGCAGCTCGTCCTTGACGATCTGGGCGAACGCCTCGTCGGCCTGGCCCAGGCCCTTGGGGTAGATGACCTTGGCCGCGGTGCCGATGACGGCGCCGCCGATCGCGTAGAGCAGGCAGTAGACGCCGGAGACGGTGCCGCCCCAGCGGGCCACCTTGTCGTCGCGGGCGGTGAACACGCGCTGCCAGATGTCCTGGCCGATGAGCATGCCGAACGTGTAGATCAGCACGTACGTGAAGATCGTCTCGCCGCCGATGCCCAGCGGGTCGAAGTACGAGGTGGGCAGCTCGGCCTTCATCTCGCTGAAGCCGCCCGCCTTGACGACGGCCACGGGCAGCAGGATCAGCAGCACACCGATCGTCTTGACGACGAACTGCACCATGTCGGTGATGGTGATGGACCACATGCCGCCGAGCGTCGAGTAGGCGACGACGATGGCCCCGCCGATGACGATGGCCAGCCAGCGCGGCACGTCGAAGAGGACGTCGAAGATCGTGGCGTACGCGATCGTGGACGTGACCACCAGCATCAGCGTGTACGCCCACATCACGATGCCGGAGATCATCCCGGCGCTGCCGCCGTAGCGCAGGTCGAGCATCTCCGAGACGGTGTAGACCTTCAGGCGGGCGATGCGCGCCGAGAAGAACAACGACAGGGCGAGGATGCCGAGGCCGATGGTGAACACCATCCAGGCGCCCGACAGGCCGTACTGGTAGCCGAGGCCGACGCCGCCGATGGTGGAGGCGCCGCCGAGGACGACGGCGGCCATGGTGCCGGAGTACATGGCGGGCCCGAGGCGGCGGCCGGCGACCAGGAAGTCGCTCTTGGACTTGGCGCGGCGCATGCCCCACCAGCCCATCGCCAGCATTCCGGCCAGGTACACGACGATCACGATGTAGTCGACGGCCATGGGACGCCCTCCTTTGCACACCTCAGTGGCGTGTCGTGCATGGGATGTCCGGCTGCGAGGCCCTGTCGGGGCCATCGGCGACGGGGACATCCGCCCGTACCCGCGCCCACCGGTCGGCACGACCCTAGGTGGCCGGAAAGCGGCACTGAAGTGTACGTTTCCGATACTCCCAGGGTCACCAGTAGAGGAATCGTCCACCACCATGCCGACCGAACCCCTCGCTCCGCCGGTCCCGCCCGTCCCACCGGTCCCGCTGAGCGCCCTGCTGGCCCGCGACGACCTGGGCCTGCGGCAGCTGGCCGGGCCCCCGGCCGAGACGGTCCGGCTGTACGCGGCGCACCCCACGGAGATGGCGGACCCGTACCCGTATCTGCTCGGCGGCGAGCTGCTGCTGACGGCGGGCCTGCACCTCACCGAGCGGGTCGGCGACCTGGACGCGTACTTCGGCCGGTACGTGTCCCGGATCGCGGAGGCGGGCGGCGCGGCCATCGGCTTCGGGCTCGCGCCGGTGCACGACGCGGTCCCCGAGGCCCTGGTGGCGGCCTGCGAGCGGCACCGGATGCCGCTGCTCGAAGTGGCGCCCGACACCACGTTCAGCGCGGTCGTGCGGGCCCTGTGGGGGCTGACGGCGGCGGTGCGCCACCTGGAACTGCGCCGGGTCACCGAGGCGCAGCAGGGCCTGGCCACCGCGGCCGCCCGCCCGGACCCGGTCCCCGCCGTCCTGCGCCAACTCGCCCAGCGCACGGGCGGGTTCGCGGTCCTGGTCGGCCCCGACGGCACCGAACTGCACCGCGCGGGAACCGTGCCGTCCACCGCGGGGAGCGCGCCCGCCACCTCGCCGGACGCGGTCGAGTCGGCGCTCGGTGACCTGGTGCGGGTGGTGCGGCCCGCGACGACCCGGCTCTTCCCGACCCCGTCGTCCGCGTCCGACGAGGCGGCGGGCGTCCAGCTGTCGGCGTACGCGCTCGGCGGCGCCGACGGCCGCGCCCTCGGCCTCGCCACCCCGGGCCGGACGCCCGGCGACCACACCATCACGGGTGTGGCGGTCGTCCTGCTCTCCCTGCTCCAGGGCGAGCACCAGTCGACGGGCGACGCGCGACGCTCGGCGGCCCTGGTCCGGCTGCTGCTCGGGGAAGGGCCCGAGGAGGCGGCGGAGCTGCTGGGGACGGACGCCTGGCGCGTGGTGCACGCGCAGCCGCAGGGCGCCCGGCCCGCCCCTGCCCTGGGCACTCCCCTCATCGACATCACGGACACGCTCGTACGGGCCCTCGTCCCGGCCGGCCAGGACGTCACCGCGCACGACGGCTGGACGCTCGGGGTCAGCGCCCCGGCCGCGCCGGACCAGCTGCGGACCGCCGACACCCAGGCCGCGCACGCCCTGACCCGCGCCCGCACCCTGCGCACCCCGCTGGTACGGCACCGCGCCGACACCCCCGCGCCCACGCTCACCGCGCTGGCCGACCGCCCGGAACTGCGCCACACGCTGCGCACCTGGCTCTCCCTGCACGGCAGCTGGGACCGCACGGCGAACGCCCTCGGCATCCACCGGAACACGGTGCGCCAGCGCATCGCCAAGTGCGCGACGCTGGTGGCGGCGGACCTGGACGACCCGGATGTACGGATGGAGCTGTGGTTCGCGCTGCGGGATCTGCCGTGAGCGTCCGGGGGCCGCTGAAGGTCGCGCACGAAGTGTGCGCCTTCAGGGGCGCGGGGAACTGCGCGACCAGCCCCCACCGGGCCCGCACTCACGCACGCAACCCTCCCCCGCAACGGCGGTAAGGCGAACCCGGCGCCGTGCTCAGTACAGCTCCGGCCGCCGGTCCCCGAAGACGTCGTTGTGCTCACCGAGCGACTTGTCACGGGCCTGCGCGAGATCACAGGAGGCGAGCAGCAGCGCGGGCCCCTCGGTCGGTGTGCGCCCCGCCAGCGGGAACCCGTCGGGGTCGACGATCACCGAACCCCCGGTCCAGGAAACCCCGCGCTCGTCCCCGGCCCGGTCGGCGACGGCGACGTACATCCGGTTGAAGGAAGCCGCGGCCTGCGCCTTCGAGACCTCGGCGGGCCGCTCGCCCTCGGGGCGCGGGAAGCGCGGCCAGTTGACGGGGGCGCACAGCAGCTCGGTGCCGGCGAGGGCGGCCCGCCGTACCCACTCGGGGAATTCGAGGTCGTAGCAGACCATGACGCCGATCCGGCCGACGCCCGCGATGTCGACGGCCGGGGGCCGCTCGTCGCCGGGTACGAAGAAGTCCTTCTCGGTGCCGAAGAGGTGGGCCTTGCGGTAGACGGCGCGCAGCCCGCCGGCCGGGTCGATGACGACGGCGGAGTTGCGGACCTGCCCGTCGGTGTCGAGTTCGGCGAGCCCGGCCACCAGGGTGACGCCGTGCCGGCGGGCGGCGGCGGACCAGGCGGTGACGGTCGGCCCGTCGAGCGGTTCGGCGAGCGCCCGCGCCTCGGCGACCGACGCGAAGACATAGCCGCTGTTGGCGAGTTCGGGCAGCACGACGACCCGGGCCCCGGCGCGGGCGGCGGCCTCGACCGCCTCCTCGGCGGCGGCGAGGTTCTCGGCGACGTCCCCGACGCCGAGGGCGAGCTGGGCGCAGGCCACGGTGGTCATCGGCTCCTGGGTCGTCCCTGTGGAGTCGTTCATCGCGGAGCCCTTCCCTCTCGCCGTACGGGACGCGCGGTCGCACGCCCTCGACGGCTGGACCCTAACGCGGCGCCGCCGTGCCCCGTCTCCGCCGATGCGGCCAAATGCGGATCAGGCACCTGGACGCCACGTACGGGCGGTCGGCGCGGGGCGGTCAGCTGCCGGTGTCCGCGCTCTCCTGCTCCTCCTCCACAGGGATCACCGCGGTGCTCAGGGCGGCGGCCCGCGCCCGGGACCGGGACACCGCCACACCGGCCAGGCAGAGCACTCCGCCGAGGAGGGTCAGCCAGCCGGGCACCTCGTCCAGGAACAGCCAGCTGAGCAGGACGACGATGGCGGGAACGGCGTAGGTCGTCGCGCCCATCTTCCCGGCGGGCGTGCGGGCGAGCGCGTACGTCCAGGTGGTGAAGGCGAGGGCGGTCGGCACGATGCCGAGGTAGACCATGTTGAGCGTCGCGGACACCGGCGCCGCGGACATCTCGGAGACGAGCTGCCCCGAGAACGGCAGGCAGGCCACCGTCCCGATCAGGCAGCTGAACGCGGTGACCTGGAGCGGCGACCCGTACGACAGCGCGGGCTTCTGGGCGACGACCCCGATCGCGTACGCCACGGCGGCGAGCAGGCACAGCACGACCCCGCCGATCAGCGACCCCGTGCTCCCGTCGACGTCACCGGAGCCGGATGAGCCCGCAGACCCCGCCGACATCGACAGCCCGACGACGACCGCTCCCGCGAACGACACGCCCATCCCGGCGAGCAGCCGCGGCGGCAGGGCCTCGCCGAGCAGCCGGGCGGCGAGCAGCGCCATCAGGATCGGCCCCACGTTCACCAGCAGCGCGGCGGTCCCGGCGTCGACGAGCCGCTCCCCCCAGTTCAGCGCCACCATGTACCCGCCGAACCAGACGATGCCCGACACCACGATCCCGCGCCACGCCTCGCGCGGCGGCAGCCCCTCACGCCGTATGAGCAGCAGCAGGAACAGCACCACGGAACCGGCGAGCAGCCGCCCCAGAGCGAGCGCCCCCGGCGAGTACGCGGCGCCGGCGCTGCGGATGGACACGAAGGCGGAGGCCCAGGCGAGCACGGTGAAGCAGACGGCGCCGACCGTGAGCGGGCCGGGAGAGGAGATGCGCGGGGCACGTGGGGTCATACGGATCAGCGTACGGAGAAAGCAGTTCGGCGAGCACCGAAATATCGCGGCCCCTCGACGCGCCCCGGCGGGGGGTGTCCCGGGTCCCACTCCCCGGGATCGATCACCGCCCCGCGGCGCTCCCCGGCACAATGGGCGCATGCCGATACCCGGGATTCCCAGCGATACGCCGACCCGCGCCGCCCTGATCGACCACCTCGTCCGCACCCGCGTCGCGGGCGACGTGGCCACGCCTCGCGAGAACAACCTCTCCCACTACCGCAAGCTCGCGAACGGCGACCGGCACTACTGGCTGGGCCTGGAACTCGGCGACCGCTGGACCGACGAGCAGGACGTGCTCGCGGTGATGGCGGAGCGCTGCGGGGTGGTCGACGACCCCGAGCACCGGTACGGCCAGGACACCATCGACCCGGACCTGACGGTCGACGCCCTGGAGCGGATGGCGGCGCGGCTGCGCAAGGCGGCCGAGGACCGGCAGCGGGTGCTGTTCGCGACGGGCCACCCGGGCGGCCTGCTCGACGTGCACCGCGCGACGGCGACGGCTCTGCGCGCGGCGGGCTGCGAGATCGTCGTGATCCCCGAGGGCCTGGCCACCGAGGAGGGCATGGTCTTCCAGTTCGCGGACGTGGCGATGCTGGAGCGCGGGGCGACGCTGTGGCACACGCACTCCCCCGACCCGATGACGCGGATCCTGGACGGCCTGGAGCGGGCGGGCCGCCCGCTGCCCGACCTGGTGGTCGCGGACCACGGCTGGGCGGGCTGCGCGGCCCAGCGCGGGGTGGACTCCGTCGGTTACGCGGACTGCAACGACCCGGCGCTGTTCCTGGCCGAGGCGGAGGGCACGATGCAGGTGACGGTCCCCTTGGACGACCATGTGACGAGCCCGCGCCACTATGACCCGATGACGGCGTACTTGTTGGACGCGGCGGGGCTGCTGAATTAGACCGTCGCGCGGCCGCGGCCCGGTGGGGCTTCTCGCGCCCTGGGCGAGCGGAGCTCGCTTCAGGGGCGCGGGGAACTGCGCGACCAGCCACGACGCAACCCGCGCTCACCCACCCGCGGAAGCCCTACGGCGCGACGGCCCCTACCAAGGGTTCAGCCCTTCCGACCGGCGCTGAGCGAACCCCGGAGTGGGGTCCAGGTACACCCTGCGCACCGAGGGGAACCGCTCCCGCAACCGCCGCGAGGCGTCCTCGCAGGCCCACTCGATCTGCGCCGCGGTCGACGCGTCCCGGAAATCCACCTTGGCGGCGACGAGCGCCTCCCGGGGCCCCTGCACCAGCGTCGTCAGTTCCAGCACCGCCTCGACGTGCTCGCCCTCGACGAGCAGCGCCCGGATCTCGGCCCGCATCGGCTTCGGCAGCGGCCGCCCGACGAGCAGCTGCGCGTTGGACCGGCCGAGCACCCAGGCCACCCACAGCAGCAGCGCGCCGATGCACAGCGAGGCGATGCCGTCCCACACGCCCGATCCGGTGAGCTGCCCGCCCAGCAGTCCGCCGGCGGCGAGCACCAGGCCGGCGAGGGCCGCGCTGTCCTCCAGGACGACGGCCTTCACGGCGGTGTCGGGCGTGTGCTTCAGATACGTACCGAACGGCGCTTTGAACCGGGCGGCCTCGCCCCGCGCCTGCTTGACGGCGGTGCGCAGCGAGAAGCCCTCCAGGAGGAAGGCGATGCCGAGCACGATGTACGAGACCAGCGGATCGCCCAACTCCTCGCCGACGACCAGGGTGTGGATGCCGTCGTAGAAGGAGAAGACCGCGCCGCCGACGAAGGTGGCGACGGCAGCGAGCAGCGCCCATACGTACCGCTCGCCCCCGTACCCGAGCGGGTGCTCCTCGTCGGCGGGCTTCTCGCCGCGCTTGAGGGCGGTGAGGAGCAGCAGCTCGGTGACGGTGTCGGCGAAGGAGTGCGCGGCTTCCGACAGCATCGCGCTGGAGCCGCTGATGACGCCGGCGACGGCCTTGGCCAGGGCGATGCCGAGGTTCGCCACCGCGGCGACGATCACGGTGAAGACGCTCTCCCCGCCCGCCTCTTCCGCGTCGTCCGCCCCGTCCGCCACCTCAGCACCATCCCTTAGATCCACGTACGGGACCTTATGTCCGATCAACGGGGAACGCGAACCACGCCTTCCTGGATCACGGTGATCGCGAGGCGTCCGTCCTGGGTGTAGATACGGGCCTGGCCCAGGCCCCTGCCGCCCGAAGCGGACGGCGACTGCTGGTCGTAGAGGAGCCATTCGTCGGCGCGGAAGGGCCGGTGGAACCACATGGCGTGGTCGAGGGAGGCGCCGACCACGTCGCCGACCGCCCAGCCGCCGCGCCCGTGCGCGAGCAGCACCGAGTCGAGCAGGGTCATGTCGGAGACGTACGTGGCGAGGCAGACGTGCAGCAGCGGGTCGTCGGCGAGCTTGCCCCTGGTGCGGAACCAGACCTGCGAGCTGGGCTGCTGCGGCTCGCCGACGAAGGCGAACGGCGGCGCGTCCACGTAGCGCAGGTCGACGGCCTCGCGGGCCTCCAGGAGGCGGGGCACGACGCCGGGGTCCGTGAAGGCGTCGGCGTAGCGCGGCAGCATCTCGGCCGCGGTCGGCAGGGTCTCCGGGTCGGGCGCGGGCGGCATGTCCGCCTGGTGCTCGAGCCCTTCCTCGTACGTCTGGAAGGACGCGGAGAGATGGAAGATCGGCTGCCCGTGCTGGACGGCGACGACGCGGCGGGTGGTGAAGGAACGGCCGTCGCGGATCCGGTCGACGGTGTAGACGATGGGCGCGCCCGGGTCCCCGGCGACGAGGAAGTACGCGTGCAGGGAGTGGGCGAGCCGGTCGGCCGGGACGGTGCGCCCGGCGGCGACCAGCGCCTGGGCCGCCACCTGCCCGCCGAAGACGCGCGGGACGACGGCGGACCGGGACTGGCCGCGGAAGATGTCCTGCTCGATCTGCTCCAGATCGAGCAGATCGAGCAGGGAGTCAAGTGCCTGATGCATGGAGTCAGTTGTACCGAGCGGCTGTGTGCCGGGGGTTACAGGCCCATGTTCTTCGCGATGATCATCTTCATGACCTCGCTGGTGCCGCCGTAGATGCGGTTGACGCGGTTGTCCGCGTACAGGCGGGCGATCGGGTACTCGTTCATGAAGCCGTAGCCGCCGTGCAGCTGGAGGCAGCGGTCGATGACGCGGTGCGCGACCTCGGTGCAGAACAGCTTCGCGGACGCGGCCTCGGCGGCGGTCAGCTCACCGGCGTCCAGGGCCTCCAGGGCGCGGTCGGCGACGGCCTCGGCGGCGTCCACCTCGGCCTGGCAGGCGGCCAGCTCGAACTTGGTGTTCTGGAAGGACGCGACCGGCTTGCCGAAGACGGTGCGCTCCTGCACGTACGCCTTGGCGAACTGCACGGCGGCCTTGGCCTGCGCGTACGCGCCGTAGGCGATGCCCCAGCGCTCGGAGGCGAGGTTCGTGCCGAGGTAGCCGAAGCCCTTGTTCTCCTCGCCGAGGAGGTCCTCGACGGGCACCTTCACGTCGACGAACGCCAGCTCGGCGGTGTCGGAGGTGCGCAGGCCCAGCTTGTCGAGCTTGCGGCCGATGGAGTAGCCCTCGGACTTGGTGTCGACGGCGAACAGGGAGATGCCGAAGCGGCGGTCCTCGGCGGACGGCGCCGACGTGCGGGCGCAGACGATCACGCGGTCGGCGTGGACGCCACCGGTGATGAAGGTCTTGGCGCCGTTGAGGACGTAGTGCGTGCCGTCCTCGGAGAGCTTGGCGGTGGTCTTCATGCCCGCGACGTCGGAGCCGGTGCCCGGCTCGGTCATCGCGAGGGCCCACATCTCGTCACCGGAGACGAACTTGGGCAGGTAGCGCTTCTTCTGCTCGTCGGTGGCGAGCATCTTGATGTACGGGAGCGCGAGCAGGACGTGCACGCCGGAGCCACCGAAGGAGACGCCCGCGCGGGCGGTCTCCTCGTACTGGATGGCCTCGAACTTGTGGGTGTCCAGGCCGGCGCCGTCGAACTCCTCGGGCACGTTGATGCCGAACAGGCCGAGCTCCGCCATCTTGGCGTACAGCTCACGCGGCACGATGCCCTGCTGGAACCACTCGTCGTAGTGGGGGACGACCTCGGCCTCGATGAAGGCGCGCAGGGTCTCCCGGAACGCCTCGTGGTCCTCATCAAAAACGGTACGGCGCACGGAGAACTCTCCCTCTACGACTAGTGTGCATCTCAAGCCCACGCTACTAAGCGCTTGCTCAGACCAACGTTACCCGCGGGTTTCGAGGGCGTCCAGAGGAGCACGCCCGTAACGCTCGTCACGGTTGGCCCCCGCCGAGTGCCTTCGCGAGCGTGCCCCATCCGGCGACAGGAAAGAAGACCCTCACCCAGGACCCGTCGTCGAAGCCGAGCTCGTGCGTGCCGTGCTTCACGGCACCGCGCTCGCGGAACCACACCACACTCGCCCGCGGCGCACCCCACGCGTAGTGAGGCCCCGGCTCCACTTGGCGGCCGTCCGGCGACTTCCGGACGTGCACCACGTGCACGCCCCGATCCCCCAGCAAAAGGACCGAAGCGGCGTGCGCCTCGCGAGGCTGCAACACGCGCCCCAGACGCCCCGCGGCACTCTCCCAGCCCCCTACGAGCCCCGGTTCCGCTCCCCCGCCCCGACCGTCGAGGGCGCCCACGGCGGCGTTGAACGGGTTGAGCCGGTCCAGCACACGCTCGGTCTCGGCCACCCTGTCCAGGCCGCGGTCGGTGGCCGACCTTGCCGCCGGGAAGGCCTCCGGCCGCAAGCGGTACGGCGGCAGCGGCACTCCCTCACCGATCGCCACGACATGGGAGTCCACCACTCTCTCCCCGGCAGGCAGTGCGGACCCGGCCAGCTCACGGGCGGCCCGAGCGACGGCGTGCGGATCGGGCCCCGAGAGCCACGACTTCAGGCCCGGCCAGGAGAGCACTTCCGAGAACTTCATCCGAACGTATCCCTCACTGACTTTCCGACACGTTCCGGACTGCCCGCCCTCTCGCCAAAGCTCTGCGGCTCCGGACGCCTCGCGTACTCGGCCGCCTCTTCGGCCAAGGCAGGTGAACCCTCGACCATCGCACCCGAGACGGCACCTGCGGGATCGACCCCGAGGACGCCCTTGGCGATCGCCTTTCCCTGTTTCCAGGCCATGTACTGGGCGATGTCCGAGACTTCTGGCATCTCACCGCGGCGTACGCTGCCAACGATCTTCCACTTCGCGCCCTTCCACTCCTTGATCTTCGCGCGGTCGAGACCCCGTAGATAGCGGCGAAGCCGCGAGAGTTTCGCCAGGGCCCTGGTCTGCTTCGCGAGATCGGCCAGTTTGTCGGCCAACTTGGCAGCGATTCTGGTGGCCTTGGCGGCCCGGTAGGCCACGTTCGCGGCCCCGGCCATCGGGCCGATGGCGGCCGCCGCTCCTGCGGTGAGCACGGACAGGATCGCGGTGGTCGCGGCCGTGACCATGAGCGCTTCCACGATCTCCACGAGGAGATCGTTCATGGCCTGCTCGGCGATCGCACACGCTTCCGCAGCAACGTCCAGCAGCTCCGCGATGGTGACCATGTCCTCGGCTTCCCCGAGGAGAGCCTGTTCGAAGTCGGTCATCGTCCGACTGAAGCCGGTCGCGGCCTCGCTTTCCCACGCACGCTCAACGGCGTTGCGCTCCGCCACCAGATCATCCACTACGCCTTGCAGCTCACGCGCGGCGGTACGCCACTCCTCAGCCGTCGCCGTCAGCTGCGCACTGTCTCCAGTGACCCAGTCGAACCAGTCGTCGGCGCCGCACTGCTTGAGCACACCCTTGATGACCTCATCGAGGGTCGAGGCGAGCGGATTGCTCCAGTCGAGCGTGTAGCTGATGCGGTCCAGAGCGCCTGCCGCATCTTGCCCGACGCCCATCAGGCACGCCCCCCGAAGCCGCGCGCCGTGTCATCCTCATTCGTGTCGCAGTTGTCCGCTGAGCTCCGCATCGCCTCGGCCACCGTGCCCAGGGCCTCTGCGGAGGACATCAGGTCGTCGCCCGACTGCTCCATCTGTTCCAGGTAGCCGGCCCGCAGGTCGTTGGCCTCGGGCAACTGCCCGAAAACGCCGTCCGACAAGGACAGGCCGGAAGTCCGCCGCCGAACGCGACGGACCCGCTCGGCCGCGTCCTCCGCCGCGTCGGCGTAGCGGCGCAACGCTTCCGTCTCGACGTTCGTACCTTGCCCCATGAATCCCCCGCCACCGGATCAACGGTGCTGAACGCGGGCGGAGTTGTCGTCCACCCTGACGGATCCAAAGGTTAGCAAAGGGGAAGCAAAGGCCCTCAGGGGTCTGCGCGCCGAAACCACACCACCCGGTCAGCGCGCCGGAGCGTCGTCCGCCGCGGCCGCGAACGCCCCGCGCGCCAGCTTGTGCAGCATCTGGGCCGTGGTCGTGCGGCCGGGGAGGGAGGAGGGGCGGCTCAGGTGGGGGGTGGAGTTGAGCAGGCCGAAGACGGCGTGCACGGCCACGCGCGCGTGGGCCTCGGTGAGGTCCGGGTAGACCTTGCGGACGGAGTCCACCCACAGCTCCACGTACTGGCGCTGCAACTGCCGCACCAGCTTGCGGTCGCTGTCGCGCAGCCGGTCCAGCTCCCGGTCGTGCAGCGTGATCAGGTCGCGGTCGTCGAGCGCGAAGTCGATGTGGCCCTCGATGAGCGAGTCGAGCAGGGCCTCGGGGCCGTGCTCGGCCTCGGCGACCCGGCGCTTGCCGCCGGTCAGGAGCTGCCCGCTGATGCCGACGAGGAGCTCGGCGAGCATCGCGTCCTTGCCCGCGAAGTGGCGGTAGAGGCCGGGGCCGCTGATGCCGACCGCGGCGCCTATCTCGTCGACCCCCACGCCGTGGAACCCGCGCTCGGCGAAGAGCCGCGCGGCCTCCCTGAGGATCTGCTCGCGGCGGGTCGGGGCGTCGGTTCTGGTGGCTCTGAAGACCATGCGGCAATTCTAGACAGCCAGGTTAGCGACCGTTAACCTGAAGGAGCTTGGTTAACGCTCATTAACACAATGACGTGATGAGGGGACCGCAGGATGCAGGAGGCACCGGAGCTGACGAGCGCGGCAGACCCCGCGTCGGAGGCATGGCGGGCCAATGAGGCGGCCCACCGGGCGCTCGGCGAGGAGTTGCGCGCGAAGCTCGCCGCGGCCCGGCTCGGCGGCGGCGAGCGGGCCCGCGCCCGGCACACCGCGCGCGGCAAGTTGCTGCCGCGCGAGCGGGTGGACACACTGCTGGACCCGGGCTCCCCGTTCCTGGAGCTGGCGCCCCTGGCGGCGGACGGGATGTACGAGGGACAGGCACCGGCCGCCGGAGTCATCGCCGGCATCGGGCGGGTGTCGGGCCGCGCGTGCGTGATCGTCGCCAATGACGCGACGGTCAAGGGCGGCACGTACTACCCGATGACGGTGAAGAAGCACCTGCGCGCCCAGGAGGTGGCCCTGGAGAACCGGCTGCCGTGCGTCTATCTGGTCGACTCGGGCGGCGCCTTCCTGCCGATGCAGGACGAGGTGTTCCCGGACCGCGAGCACTTCGGGCGGATCTTCTACAACCAGGCGCGGATGTCCGGCGCGGGCATCCCGCAGATCGCGGCGGTGCTCGGCTCGTGCACGGCGGGCGGGGCGTACGTCCCGGCGATGAGCGACGAGGCCGTGATCGTCCGCAACCAGGGCACGATCTTCCTGGGCGGCCCGCCGCTGGTGAAGGCGGCCACGGGTGAGGTGGTGACGGCGGAGGAGCTGGGTGGCGGCGAGGTCCACTCGCGCGTCTCGGGCGTCACCGACCACCTCGCCGAGGACGACGCGCACGCGCTGCGCATCGTGCGGACCATCGTGTCCACGCTGCCGGAGCGCGGCCCGCTGCCCTGGGCCACGCGTGCGGCCGTCGAGCCGAAGGTGGACCCGGCGGGGCTCTACGGCGCGGTGCCGGTCGACTCGCGCACCCCGTACGACGTCCGCGAGGTCATCGCGCGGGTCGTCGACGGCTCGCAGTTCGCCGAGTTCAAGGCCGAGTTCGGGCAGACCCTGGTCACCGGCTTCGCCCGGATCCACGGCCACCCGGTCGGCATCGTCGCCAACAACGGCATCCTGTTCGCCGAGTCCGCCCAGAAGGGCGCCCACTTCATCGAGCTGTGCGACCAGCGCGGCATCCCGCTGGTGTTCCTGCAGAACATCTCGGGTTTCATGGTCGGCAAGGACTACGAGGCGGGCGGGATCGCCAAGCACGGCGCCAAGATGGTCACGGCGGTGGCCTGCACGCGCGTGCCGAAGCTGACCGTGGTGATCGGCGGCTCGTACGGCGCGGGCAACTACTCGATGTGCGGCCGGGCGTACTCGCCCCGCTTCCTGTGGATGTGGCCCGGCGCGAAGATCAGCGTCATGGGCGGCGAGCAGGCCGCGTCGGTTCTCGCGACCGTCAAGCGCGACCAGTTGGAGGCGCGCGGCGAGGACTGGGCGGCCGAGGACGAGGACGCCTTCAAGGCGCCGATCAGGTCCCAGTACGAGACCCAGGGGAACGCCTATTACGCGACGGCCCGGCTCTGGGACGACGGCGTGATCGACCCGATGGAGACCCGCCAGGTACTCGGCCTGGCCCTGACCGCCTGTGCACACGCCCCGCTCCCGGAGAAGTCCGGCGGCTTCGGCGTCTTCCGGATGTGAGGGGAGCAACGACCGTGTTCGACAAGGTACTTGTGGCCAACCGCGGCGAGATCGCCGTCCGTGTCATCCGCACGCTGCGCGCCCTCGGCATCCGCTCGGTGGCGGTGTACAGCGACGCCGACGCCGACGCGCGGCATGTGCGCGAGGCCGACGAGGCGGTGCGGATCGGCCCGCCGCCGGCCGTGGAGAGCTATCTCTCGGTGGAGAGTCTGCTGGCGGCCGCGGCGTCGAGCGGCGCCCAGGCCGTGCACCCGGGATACGGCTTCCTCGCGGAGAACGCCGGATTCGCGCGGGCCTGCGAGGAGGCGGGCCTGACCTTCATCGGCCCGTCCGCCGACGCCATCGCGCTGATGGGCGACAAGATCCGCGCCAAGGAGACCGTCGAGGCGGCCGGGGTGCCGGTGGTACCGGGCGGCCGTGACCCCGAACTGGCCGAGGCAGCACGCGACCTGGGCGCCCCGGTCCTGCTCAAGCCCTCCGCGGGCGGCGGCGGCAAGGGCATGCGCCTGGTCCGCGATCTGACCCTGCTGGAGGAGGAGATCGCCGCCGCGCGGCGCGAGGCTCGCGCCTCCTTCGGCGACGACACGCTCCTCGTGGAGCGGTGGATCGACCGGCCCCGGCACATCGAGATCCAGGTCCTGGCCGACGGCCACGGCAACGTCGTGCACCTCGGCGAGCGCGAGTGCTCGCTGCAGCGCCGCCACCAGAAGATCATCGAGGAGGCGCCGAGCGTCCTCCTCGACGAGGCCACTCGCGCGGCGATGGGCGCGGCGGCGGTGGAGGCGGCCCGCAGCTGCGGCTACCGGGGCGCGGGCACCGTCGAGTTCATCGTGCCGGGCAAGGACCCGTCGTCGTACTACTTCATGGAGATGAACACCCGCCTCCAGGTCGAGCACCCGGTGACCGAGCTGATCACCGGCCTGGATCTGGTGGAGTGGCAGGTGCGGGTGGCCGCGGGTGAGCGACTCCCCTTCGGCCAGGACGACATCACGCTCACCGGCCACGCGGTGGAGGCACGTCTGTGTGCGGAGACCGTGTCCGTCAAAGAAGGCGCGCGCGGCTTCCTCCCCTCCGGCGGTACGGTCCTGGCGCTCTCCGAGCCGGAGGGCGACGGCGTCCGCACGGACTCGGGGCTGACCGAGGGCACGGTGGTCTCCTCGCTCTACGACCCGATGCTCGCGAAGGTCATCGCGTACGGCCCCGACCGGGCCACGGCGCTGCGCCGGCTGCGGGCCGCGCTGGCCCGCACGGTGACGCTCGGGGTGCCGACGAACGCCGGGTTCCTGCGCCGCCTCCTGGCCCATCCGGACGTCGTGGCGGGCGACTTGGACACCGGGCTCGTGGAGCGCGCGGCGGACGGCCTGGTGGACACCGAGGTCCCGGCGGAGGTGTACGCGGCGGCGGGCGCCCTGCGCCAGCGGGCCCTGGCCCCCGCGCCGGACGACGGCTGGACGGATCCGTTCGCGCGGCCCGACGGCTGGCGGCTCGGCGGCGAACCGGCGTGGACGACACACCACGTGAAGGTCTCGGGCCACGACCCGGTCGAGGTCAGAGTGCGGGCCGGGGAGGTCCTGGTGGACGGCGTCCCGACGGAGCCCGCCCGCCTCACCGCCGTCGCCGGGGACTGGCTGGGCCGCGACGGCGACGCCTGGCACGTCCAGGACCACGACCCGGTGGCGGCGAGCCTGACCGGCGCGGGCTCAGGCGGCGCCGGTTCACTGACGGCGCCGATGCCGGGCACGGTGACGGTCGTGAAGGTGGCGGTCGGCGACGAAGTGACCGCGGGACAGAGCCTGTTGGTGGTCGAGGCGATGAAGATGGAACACGTCATCGCGTCCCCGCACGCGGGCACGGTCACCGAACTGGACGTGACACCGGGCACGACGGTGGCGATGGACCAGATCCTCGCGGTGGTCGAACCTTCTGGCGCCTCCGAGCAGATCGCGCCCGAAGGGGCGCGGGACAGTGCCGATCAGCGGCTCCGCCGCGGGGCGCGAGCAACCACGACGGCGGAGCACCCCGCAGACGGCCGAACCACCGACGGCGAGGGGAATCCCAAGGAGGCCGCTCGATGACACTCCCCATGATCAGCCCCGCCCCGGGCCTCCCGGCAAGGGTCCGGATCCACGAGGTGGGCCCCCGCGACGGCCTCCAGAACGAGAAGACGACGGTCCCCACGGAGGCCAAGGCGGAGTTCATCCACCGCCTGGCCCGCGCGGGCCTGACCACCATCGAGGCCACCAGCTTCGTCCACCCCAAGTGGGTCCCCCAACTCGCGGACGCCGAGAGCCTGTTCCCCGGGCTCCAGGACCTCGACGGCGTACACCTCCCGGTCCTCGTACCGAACGAGCGGGGCCTGGACCGGGCCCTGTCCCTCGGCGCGAGCCGGATCGCCGTGTTCGCCAGCGCCACCGAGTCCTTCGCGAAGGCCAACCTGAACCGGACGGTGGCCGAGTCCCTCGCCATGTTCGAACCGGTCGTGGCCCGCGCGAAGGAGGCCGGGGCCCACGTCCGGGGCTACCTCTCCATGTGCTTCGGCGACCCCTGGGAGGGCGCGGTCCCGGTCCGCCAGGTGGTGTCCGTCGCCAAGTCCCTCATGGACCTGGGCTGCGACGAGCTGAGTCTCGGCGACACGATCGGCGTGGCCACCCCCGGCCACGTACGGACGCTGCTCGCGCGGCTCAACGAGGAGGGCGTGCCGACGGACCGGATCGGCGTGCACTTCCACGACACGTACGGACAGGCGCTCGCCAACACCCTGGCGGCGCTGCAGCACGGCGTCACCACCGTCGACGCGTCCGCCGGCGGCCTCGGCGGCTGCCCGTACGCGAAGAGCGCCACCGGCAATCTCGCCACCGAAGACCTCGTCTGGATGCTGCACGGACTGGGCATCGAGACCGGCGTCGACCTCGGCCTTCTCACCGACACCAGCAGGTGGATGGCCGGGCGTCTGGGCCGACCCAGCCCGTCCCGCACCGTTCGCGCCCTTACCCCTCCGGCGTCCGAACACGAGCAGTGAGGCAGTCATGGATCACCACCTCTCCCCCGAGCACGAGGAACTGCGGCGCACCGTCGAGGAGTTCGCGCACGACGTCGTGGCGCCGAAGATCGGCGACTACTACGAGCGGCACGAGTTCCCCTACGAGATCGTGCGCGAGATGGGGCGGATGGGCCTGTTCGGGCTGCCGTTCCCCGAGGAGTACGGCGGCATGGGCGGCGACTATCTCGCGCTCGGCATCGCCCTGGAGGAGCTGGCCCGGGTCGACTCGTCCGTCGCCATCACCCTGGAGGCCGGCGTCTCGCTCGGCGCGATGCCGCTGCACCTGTTCGGCACCGAGGAGCAGAAGCGGGAGTGGCTCCCGAAGCTGTGTTCCGGCGAGGTGCTCGGCGCCTTCGGCCTGACCGAGCCGGAGGCCGGGTCCGACGCCGGCGGCACCCGCACCACGGCCACCCGCGACCCGGAGACCGGCGACTGGGTCATCAACGGCACGAAGTGCTTCATCACCAACTCCGGTACGGACATCACGGGCCTGGTGACGGTGACGGCGGTGACCGGGCGCACGGCGGACGGCAAGCCGCTGATCTCGTCGATCATCGTGCCGTCCGGGACGCCCGGGTTCACGGTCGCGGCGCCGTACTCGAAGGTGGGGTGGAACGCGTCGGACACGCGGGAGCTGCACTTCGACGACGTACGGGTGCCGGGCGCGAACCTGCTCGGCACGGAGGGGCGCGGCTTCGCCCAGTTCCTGCGCATCCTCGACGAGGGCCGCGTCGCGATCTCGGCGCTCGCCACCGGCCTCGCGCAGGGCTGCGTCGACGAGTCGGTGAAGTACGCCAAGGAGCGCCACGCCTTCGGCCGCAGCATCGGCGGGTACCAGGCGATCCAGTTCAAGATCGCCGACATGGAGATGAAGGCGTACACGGCGCGGCTCGCCTGGCGGGACGCGGCGTCGCGGCTCGTCTCCGGGGAGCCGTTCAAGAAGGAGGCGGCGCTCGCGAAGCTGTACTCGTCGACGATCGCGGTGGACAACGCGCGCGAGGCGACGCAGATCCACGGCGGATACGGGTTCATGAACGAGTACCCGGTGGCCCGCATGTGGCGGGACTCCAAGATTCTGGAGATCGGCGAGGGCACGAGTGAGGTGCAGCGGATGCTGATCGCGCGGGAGCTGGGACTGACGTCCTAGTCACGGGGTACGCAGGGGGCGGGTGGGGCGTGGACCACACCCCCCGCCCCCTGGACAGCCGGGAAACTTAGGTTAACCTACCCTCAGTTTTACGAACCGGCCCGGACGTAGATCCGGCACGTCCGAAAGCAGCCCTGCCATGTCGAACGCCCGCCTGTCCCGCCCCACCCGCCGCGGCATCCTCGCCGCCGGCGGCGCCCTCGGCCTCGGCGCCGCGCTCGCCGCGTGCGGCAGCGACAACGGCTCCAAAGACAGCGGTTCGGACTCGACGGAGGCCGCGAAGAAGTCCGGCCCCTGGTCCTACAAGGACGACCGCGGCAAGACCGTGAAGCTGGACAAGATCCCGGCGAACATCGTGGCGTACACCGGCGTCGGCGCCGCCCTCTTCGACTACGGCATCCAGGTCAAGGGTGTCTTCGGCCCGACCACGCTGAAGAACGGCAAGGCCGACGTCATGGCCGGCGACATGCCCGTCGACAAGGTCACGGTCATCGGCAACGAGTGGGGCACGTTCAACATCGAGAAGTACGCGGCCCTCGCGCCCGACGTACTGATCAGCACGATGTTCGACGGCACGGGCACGCTCTGGTACGTCCCCGAGGAGTCCGCGGCGAAGGTCGCCAAGCTCGCCCCGAGCGTCGGCATCTCCGTCTACGACCGCCAGCTGACGCAGCCTCTGGAGCGCATGTACGCGCTGGCCGAGTCGCTCGGCGCCGACCTGAAGGACGACAAGGTCGTCAAGGCGAAGAAGCGCTTCGAGGACGCCGCGGCCCGGCTGCGCAAGGCCGCCAAGGCACACCCCGACGTCAAGGTCCTGGTCGGCTCGGCGAGCGCGGACATCTTCTACGTGTCCGGCACGAACCTCTCCATCGACCTGGAGTACTTCAAGTCGCTCGGCGTGAACTTCGTCGAGCCCTCGGAGAAGGCGAAGAAGGCGTCCGGCGGCTGGTACGAGAACCTGAGCTGGGAGAACGTCGACAAGTACCCGGCCGACATCATCATGATGGACGACCGCACCCAGGCCATCCAGCCCGCCGACATCGACGAGGCGACCTGGAAGAAGCTCCCCGCCGTCAAGGCGGGCCAGATCATCCCGCGCTCCACCGAGCCGATCCTGTCCTACGACAAGTGCGCCCCGCTCCTGGAGAACCTCGCCAAGGCGATCGAGACCGCGAAGAAGGTGTCGTAACCCCATGACCGCGACGGCCGAAGCCCCCGCTGTAGCCCCTTTCCGATTCTTCGATCTGCAAGTGGTCCGCACGCGGCGGCTCGGCCCGTCGCTGCTCCGGGTGACCTTCACGGGTCCCGAGCTCGCCGACTTCCACGGCGGCGGCCGGGACCAGTCGCTCTCCCTCTTCCTGCCGCACCCCGGCCAGGACGCCCCCGTGCTTCCGCCCGTCATCCCGGGCGACGACGGCCGCGGCTGGCACGCGGCGTACCGGGCCATCCCGGACCACGAGCGCGCGGTGATGCGCTCGTACACGCTCAGCGGCCAGCGCCGTCACCCGGCGGAGGAAGTCGACATCGACTTCGTCCTGCACAACGCCGATCCGGCGACGACCGGGCCCGCCTGCCGCTGGGCCGAGGCCGCGCGGCCCGGTGACAGGGTCGTCGTGCTCGGCCCGGCGATCGCCGACAACGCGGCCGTGCGCTGCCAGCCGCCGCGGGACTTCGACCACATCCTGATGTGGGGCGACGAGACGGCGCTGCCCGCCGCCCTCGGCATCCTGGCCTGGCTGCCCGCGTCCGTCTCCGCGCACGCGTGGCTGGAGGTCCCGCACCGCGAGGACATCCAGCCGATCCTCACCGCGGCGAACCTCACCGTGCACTGGCTGGTCCGCGACGAGCACGCCCCGAGCGCGCTCGACTCCATCCGCGCCGCCCAACTCCCCGACGCCACCAGCCCGTACGCCTGGCTGGCCGGCGAGTCCGGGGCGATGAAGGAGCTGCGCCGCCATCTCGTGCGCGAGCGCGGTTACGACAAGCGGGCGGTGAAGTTCGTCGGGTACTGGCGCCGCGGGCTGAGCGAGGACGCGCTGCGCGAGCAGGCCGCCGCCTGAACCCTGACCTCCGGTTAGGTTCAATTCCCGCCATACAACTACACATTTCGCCACATTCAGGGGCGGGGTCGCGAGCTCAAATTAGGTTAGGCTAACCTAAGTCAGGGCTCGCGTCCCCGCCCTTTTTCCTGCCCCACCCGGGAACACCCGCATCCCCACCCGGAGGAACCGTTCATGCGCTCGCACCTGCTCAATGACACGACCGCGGAGTTGTACCGCAGCTCCGTGACCGAGGGAATCGAGCGGGTGGCGGCCAAACTCGCCACCACCGCACGGCCGTTCACGGGCGTCACACCCGACGCCCTCTCCCCCGTCGTCGACGCCGTCGACCTCGACGCACCGCTGCACGACACCATCGCCGCGCTCGACGAGCTGGAGGACGTCTACCTCCGCGACGCCGTCTACTTCCACCACCCCCGCTACCTGGCCCACCTCAACTGCCCGGTCGTCATCCCGGCCGTGCTCGGCGAGGCCGTCCTGTCCGCGGTCAACTCCTCGCTGGACACCTGGGACCAGTCCGCCGGCGGCACGCTCATCGAGCGCAAGCTCATCGACTGGACCACCGCCCGGATCGGGCTCGGCCCGGCCGCCGACGGCGTGTTCACCTCCGGTGGCTCCCAGTCCAACCTGGAGGCGCTGCTCCTCGCCCGCGAGGAGGCGAAGGCGAGCTCCCCCGGCGACCTCCGCGTCTTCGCCTCCGAGGCCGGTCACTTCAGCGTCCAGAAGTCCGCCAAACTCCTCGGCCTCGACCCGCACTGCGTGGTGTCGATCCCCGTTGACAAGGACAAGCGGATGCAGACCCTGGTGCTCGCCGCCGAGCTGGAGCGCTGCCGCGCCGACGGCCTCGTCCCCATGGCCGTCGTCGCCACCGCGGGTACCACCGACTTCGGCTCCATCGACCCGCTGCCGGAGATCGCCGAGCTGTGCGCCCAGTACGACACCTGGATGCACGTCGACGCGGCCTACGGCTGCGGCCTGCTGGCGTCGACGACGAACCGCGACCGGCTCACCGGCATCGAGCGCGCCGACTCGGTCACCGTCGACTACCACAAGTCCTTCTTCCAGCCGGTGAGTTCGAGCGCCGTACTGGTCCGCGACGGCGCCACCCTGCGGCACGCCACCTACCACGCGGAGTACCTCAACCCGCGCCGTACGGTCGCCGAGCGCATCCCCAACCAGGTGGACAAGTCGCTGCAGACCACGCGCCGCTTCGACGCCCTCAAACTGTGGCTGACACTGCGCGTGATGGGCGCCGACGGCATCGGCTCCCTCTTCGACGAGGTCTGTGAACTGGCCCACAGTGCCTGGGAGTTGCTCGCCGCCGACCCGCGCTTCGACGTGGTCGTCGAGCCGAGCCTGTCCACCCTCGTCTACCGCTACATCCCGGCCTCCGTCACCGACCCGGCCGAGATCGACCGCGCCAACCTGTACGCCCGCAAGGCCCTGTTCGCCTCCGGCGACGCGGTCGTGGCGGGCACCAAGGTCGGCAGCCGCCAGTACCTCAAGTTCACCCTGCTCAACCCCGAGACGACCCTCGACGACATCACGGCCGTCCTCGACCTCATCGCCGGCCACGCCGAGCAGTACCTGGGAGACACCCTTGACCGCGCAAGCTGACTTCATCGGGATCGGGCTCGGCCCCTTCAACCTGGGCCTCGCCTGCCTGACCGAACCCATAGCCGAGCTGAACGGCGTGTTCCTGGAGTCCAAGCCGGACTTCGAGTGGCACTCGGGCATGTTCCTCGACGGCGCCCACCTCCAGACCCCGTTCATGTCGGACCTGGTCACGCTGGCCGACCCGACATCCCCGTACTCCTTCCTCAACTACCTGAAGGAATCGGGGCGGTTGTACGCGTTCTACATCCGCGAGAACTTCTATCCGCTGCGCGTCGAGTACAACGACTACTGCCGCTGGGCGGCCGGCAAACTCTCCTCGATCCGCTTCAACACGACGGTCACGCAGGTCACGTACGACGAGAGCGACGGCCTGTACACGGCCGTGACCGAGGGCGGCGAGACGTACCGCGCCCCGCACCTCGTCCTCGGCACCGGCACCCCGCCGCACATCCCGGACGCCTGCAAGGACCTGGGCGGCGACGGAGTCATCCACAACTCCCGCTACGTGCAGCACAAGCAGGCCCTCCAGCAGAAGGAGTCGATCACGCTGGTCGGCAGCGGCCAGTCCGCCGCCGAGATCTACTACGACCTGCTCAGCGAGATCGACGTCCACGGCTACCGGCTGAACTGGGTGACGCGCTCCCCGCGCTTCTTCCCCCTCGAATACACCAAGCTCACCCTTGAGATGACGTCCCCGGACTACATCGACTACTTCCACGCGCTGCCGGAAGCCACCCGGTACTCGCTCGAAGAGCGCCAGAAGGGCCTGTTCAAGGGCATCGACGGCGAACTGATCGACGCCATCTTCGACCTGCTCTACCAGAAGGGCCTGGACGGACCCGTCCCCACCCGCCTGCTCACCAACTCCGCTCTCTCCACCGCGAGTCACGAGAACGGCGAGTACGTCCTCGGGCTCCACCAGGAGGAGCAGGACAAGAAGTTCGAGCTGCGCACCGAGGGCCTGATCCTGGCCACCGGCTACAAGTACGCGCCGCCCGCCTTCCTGGAGCCGGTCCGCGACCGGATCAAGTGGGACGCCCGCGGCCGCTTCGACATCGCCCGCAACTACGCGGTCGACACCACCGGCCGGGGCATCTTCCTGCAGAACGCGGGCGTGCACACCCACTCGATCACCAGCCCCGACCTGGGCATGGGCGCCTACCGCAACAGCTACATCATCGGCGAGCTGCTCGGCACCGAGTACTACCCCGTCGAGAAGACCATCGCCTTCCAGGAGTTCGCAGTATGAGCAACACCCGTACGTCCCCCCACACGCTCGGCACGCTGACCCTCCGCCCGCTCGACCCGGCCGCCGACGCCGAGTTGCTGCACCGCTGGGTCACCGACCCGAAGGCCGCGTTCTGGCTGATGCAGGACGCGAAGCTGGAGGACGTCGAGCGCGAGTACATGGCGATCGCGGCGCACGAGCACCACGACGCGTTCCTCGGTCTGCACGACGGCGAGCCCGCGTTCCTGATGGAGCGCTACGACCCGCGGTACGTCGAGCTGACCGGGCTCTACGAGCCGGAGCCCGGCGACACCGGCATGCACTTCCTCACCGCGCCGTCCGGGATACGCATACCCGGCTTCACCCGCGCCGTGATCACGGCGGTGATGGCCCACCTGTTCGCGGACCCGGCGGTCCACCGCGTCGTCGTCGAGCCCGATGTGCGCAACACGGCGGTGCACACCCTGAACGAGGCCGTCGGCTTCGTCCCGGAGCGCGAGATCGACAAGCCGGAGAAGAAGGCGCTGCTGAGCTTCTGCACGCGCGAACAGTTCGAGAAGGCCACACAGACGGCCACGCAGACGGCCACGCAGACGGCCACCGGAAGGAGCACGGGAGCATGAGCATCGCCGACACCGTCTCCCACCTGACCCCCGAGCACTGGGCGGAGGCCAACCGCCTCCTCATCCGCAAGGCACTCGCCGAGTTCACGCACGAGCGGATCCTCACTCCGGAGCCGAGCGAGGGCGCGGACCGGTACGTCGTCCGCAGCGACGACGGCCTGACCCGCTACCGGTTCACGGCCCGCCGGCTGCGCCTGGACCACTGGCAGGTCTCCCCCGACTCGATCACCCGGCACCGCGACGGCACCGAACTCCCCCTGAACGCGCTGCAGTTCTTCATCGAGATGAAGGACTCGCTCGGCCTGAGCGACGCGATCCTGCCGGTCTACCTGGAGGAGATCTCCTCCACGCTCTCCGGCACCTGCTACAAGCTGGCGAAGCCGCACCTGTCGTCGGCCGAGCTCGCCGCCACGGCCGACTTCCAGGCCATCGAGACGGGCATGACCGAGGGCCACCCCTGCTTCGTCGCGAACAACGGCCGGCTCGGCTTCGGCATCCACGAGTACCTCTCGTACGCGCCGGAGACCGCCAGCCCGCTGCGGCTGATCTGGCTGGCGGCGACCCGCGACCGCGCCGCGTTCACGGCGGGCGCCGGCCTGGACTACGAGTCGTTCCTCCGTGACGAGCTCGGCGACGAGACCATCGCCCGGTTCCACACGGTGCTGCGCGAGCAGGACCTCGACCCGGCCGACTACCTGCTCATCCCGGTCCACCCGTGGCAGTGGTGGAACAAGCTCTCCGTCACCTTCGCGGCCGAGATCGCGCAGCAGCACCTGGTCTGCCTCGGCGAGGGCGACGACGAGTACCTGGCCCAGCAGTCGATCCGTACGTTCTTCAACCGGAGCGCCCCCGAGAAGCACTACGTGAAGACGGCCCTGTCCGTCATCAACATGGGCTTCATGCGCGGCCTCTCGGCGGCGTACATGGAGGCGACGCCGGCCATCAACGACTGGCTGGCGAACCTCATCGAGAACGACGAGGTGCTCAAGGGCACCGGCCTGACGATCATCCGCGAGCGGGCGGCCGTCGGCTACCGGCACCTGGAGTACGAGGCCGCCACCGACCGCTACTCGCCGTACCGCAAGATGCTGGCGGCCCTGTGGCGCGAGTCGCCGGTCCCGTCGCTCGCCCCCGGCGAGCGCCTCGCCACGATGGCCTCGCTGCTGCACGTGGACCGCGAGGGCGCCTCGCTGGCGGGTGCGCTGATCGAGCGCTCCGGCCTCACCCCGCGCGAGTGGCTGAAGCCGTACCTGAAGTCGTACCTGACGCCGCTCCTGCACAGCTTCTACGCCTACGACCTGGTGTTCATGCCGCACGGCGAGAACGTCATCCTGGTCCTGGACGAGCGGGGCGTGGTGCAGCGGGCGATCTTCAAGGACATCGCCGAGGAGATCGCGGTGATGGACCCGGACGCGGTGCTGCCGCCGCAGGTGGACCGGATCCGCGCCGACGTCCCCGACGACATGAAACTGCTGTCGATCTTCACGGACGTCTTTGACTGCTTCTTCCGCTTCCTGGCGGCGAACCTGGTCACGGACGGCGTCCTGGACGAGGACACGTTCTGGTCGGCGGTCGCCGAGTGCGTCCGCGACCACCAGGAGTCGACGCCCCAACTGGCGGACAAGTTCGACCGGTTCGACATGTTCGCCCCGACCTTCGCACTGTCCGCCCTCAACCGGCTCCAGCTGCGCAACAACGAGCAGATGGTGGACCTGGCGGACCCGTCGGGCGCGCTGCAGCTGGTCGGCGACCTGGAGAACCCGATCGCCCCGTAGACCGAAAGGGGCTCGCCACGGGAGACGGTCCTCCCCGGCGAGCCCCTTTCACGTACCCCGACTACGTCGCGGGCCAGGGCACCTGCGGCGACCGGTAGTAGTTCATGCCGAGTGCGTCCCACCGCTCGGCCTGCGCGGCGAGCCGCACCTTGTACATGTCCCAGTCGTGCGTGGACGCGGGCGACCAGCCGAGCTCGGCGACGCCGGGCAGGCGCGGGAAGGCCATGTACTCGATGTCGGACGACGTCCTGATGTTCTCCGACCACAGCGGCGCCTCGACCCCGCGGATCGCCGAACTCGGCGCACCCGGAAGGTAGTTGCCGGGATCCCAGTCGTAGGACCGCCGCACTTCCACGTACCCGGCCCAGGACAGCCCCAGCGGGGTGTCCTTGTTGTACTTCATGTCGAGGTACGTACGGTCGGCGGGCGAGAGGACGAGCCCGGTCCCGTTCTTGGCGGCCGCGGCGACCTGCGCCTTCTCCGCCGCGCTCGTCCCGTCGAGCCCCCAGTACTGCGCGACGGCGCCCTTGGCGGGCGCGGCACCGGTCAGCTGGTGCCAACCCACCACGGTCTTCCCGTACTTGGCGACGATCGGCTGCACCTTGTCCATGAAGGTGTTGTAGTCCTCCTGGCTGGTGGAGTGCGCCTCGTCGCCGCCGATGTGCAGGTACTTGCCGGGCGTGAGGGCCGCCACCTCCCGCACCACGTCGTCGATGAACTTGTACGTGATGTCCTTGTCGACGCACAGCGTGCTGAAGCCGACGTCGGTGCCGGTGTAGAGCGGCGGGGCGACGCCGTCGCAGTTCAGCTCGGCGTAGGAGGCGAGGGCCGCGTTCGTGTGGCTCGGCATGTCGATCTCGGGCACGACCTCCAGATAGCGCGAGGAGGCGTACCGGACGATGTCCTTGTACTGGGCCTTGGTGTAGTAGCCGCCGGCGCCGCCGCCCACCTGGGTGGAGCCGCCGTACGTGGCGAGCTTCGGCCACGAGTCGACGGCGAGCCGCCAGCCCTGGTCGTCGGTCAGGTGCAGGTGCAGCTTGTTGACCTTGTAGAGCGCCAACTCGTCGATGTAGCGCTTGACCTGGTCGACGGTGAAGAAGTGCCGTGCCACGTCGAGGTGGGCGCCGCGCCAGCCGTAGCGCGGGGTGTCCTCGACGGTGCCGCCCGCGACCAGCCACGGCCCGGACTGCCTGCTGTCGGCCTCGACCTTGGCGGGCAGCTGCTGGCGCAGCGTCTGGACGCCGTGGAAGAGCCCGGCGGGCGCGGCGGCGACGATGGTGACGGACCTGCCGGTCGACGTCAGCCGGTACCCCTCGCCCCCAAGTCCCTTTTCCTTCGTGTCGAGTTCGAGGCGGATGCCGTCGCGGGCCGCGTCGTCGGTGACGGGCAGCCGGTAGCCGGTGGAGGGGCGCAGCACCCCGGCGAGGTAGTCACCGACGCGGCGCGCGTCCCGCGAGCCGTCGTCCACCCGGATCCGGGTCCTGGCCGTGATCTCGTACGCGGATCCGCCCGCGACCACCTTCGCGGGCGCGGGCACGATCTGCCCGAGGGGCGTGGCGGCGGGGGCGGCGGTGGCCGGTGCGGCGCCGAGGGCCGCGGCCCCGGCGGCGACGACGAGCAGCAGCGAGCCGAACAAGGGGGCTCTCGATCTGGGGTGCTTCCTCACCAACGGTCCCTTCGACGGAGACGGGGTTCGTGATGCGCATTCTGTGTGCGAGCTGAGCAACCGATCGATCACCATGCGTACCGTCCACCCCGCGGCGGGGTCAAGGTGTAGACCACTTCTCCCGGTGGCTGATGCCAGAATTGCCCCATGGCGGAAATCATCCAGCGTGACGGCACGTGGACGTTCGACGGGGAGACGCTGCGGCTGGTGCCGGGGCGCGACAAGAACGTGAACCTGCTCCGCAAGACACTGGGTGAACTCACGTTGCCCCTGCGGGCGTTGGCGGGGGTCTCCTTCGAGCACGGCAAGAAGTCGGGGCGGCTGCGGCTGCGGCTGCGCGACGGCGCGGACCCGCTCCTCCAGGCGACCGGCGGCAAGCTGACGGAGGGCACGGACCCGTACCAGCTGACCGTCGAGTCGGACCGCTACGGCGTCGCCGAGTACTTCGTGGACGAGGTGCGCAACGCGCTGCTGCTCGAGCAGATCCCGTCCTCGGCGTGCACGGCGTACGTGCTGCCGGGGCCGCCCGTGCCGCTCTCCGTGTCCGCGGGCGACGGCACGGCGAGCTTCGACGGGGAGCACATCCGCCTGGAGTGGAACTGGAAGACGGAGGACGCGAAGGCCTCGGCGGGCACCCGGCTGCTGGCCCTCGCCGACATCGCGGCGGTGGAGTGGCAGCCCGCGGTGGGCCTGGAGAACGGCTGTCTGCGCTTCACCGTCCGCTCCTCGCCGACCAAGGCCCCGCCGAAGTACGACCCGAACTCCGTGGAGCTGTGGGGCTTCAAGAAGGACCCGCTGATGGCCCTGGTCGCGGCGGCGGTCCAGGCCCGCCTGCCGCACCCGGGGGCGGCGGCCCCGACGCCCGTACTGGAGAAGGCGCCCGCGCCCCCGCCCCCGGCACCCGAGCCCGCTCCGGTGCCGGAGGACGACCACGACGCGCTGCTGCGCCGCCTGCGCGAGCTCGGCGAACTGCATCAGGCCGGAATACTCACCGACGAGGAGTTCGCGACGGCGAAGGCCGCGGTGCTGAAGCGGATGTGACGCCTACCGCTTCACCCTCCGCGCCACCACGAACCGGTCGATCTCGGCCCCGGCCTCGGAGAGCCCGCGCACGGTCAGTGTCGCCGTGCGCCCGACCGGCGCGGGCTGCACGTCCACGCGCAGGAACGAGTAGTTGGTGTACCGCACCCGCGACCAGTCCACGGTCACGGCCTTCTTGCCGCCGCCCTCCTGGGTGACGTACGAGGCGAACGGGTCGATGTCCTTCTCGCTGCCCTCGTACGTGTCCGCGACGGGGAACGCGTACAGGCTCTTGCCCGCCGCTCCGGCGGTGACGTAGACGACGCCGTCGGTCTCCGGGTACGCGGTGCCGCCGATCGGCAGCTCCTTGGTGACCTTGTCGCCCTTGAGCACGTCGGAGCGCTCGTAGACGTGGTTGTGGCCGTTGATCACGAGGTCGACGGTGTACTTCTCGAACAGCGGCACCCACTCCTTGCGCACGCCCCCCTCCGAGGCGTGCGAGGTGGCGGTGCAGTACGCGCAGTGGTGGAAGAAGACGACGACGAAGTCGACGCCGGAGCCCGGGGCCCGGAACTTCTGCAGCTGCCGCTCGAACCACTTGGTCTGCGTGCCGCCGGACAGACCCAGGTTCGCCGGGATCTCCCACGACACGTCGTTCGCGTCGAGCGAGATGACCGCGGTGTTGCCGTGCACGAAGGAGTAGACGCCGGGGAGGTTCTTCGGGTCGGGCCCGTTGGCGGGCGGCTCGAAGCGGGCCTCCTGGCTGCCGTAGCCGTTGGGCGAGTACCAGGCCTCCATGTCGTGGTTGCCGTAACTCACCATCCACGGAACGGACTTGGCGACGGACTCGGTCTGCGCGAGGAACAGGTCCCAGGTGCGCGCGTCGAAGGTGTCCGTCGTCTGCCCCGAGCCCGACGGGTCCGCGTACGCGATGTCACCGGCGTGCAGGTGGAAGGCCGGGCCCTGCGCGAGGATCACGGCGTCGTTGGAGAGCGCGTGATAGCTGACGCCCTGGTCGCCGAAGGCGGTGAAGGTGAACGGTTGCGCATGGGAAGGCGCCGTCGTGAACGTGCCGACGGTGCCCGCGAACTTCGGCTCGGCCGGGTCGAAGCCCTGGTGGCCGACACCGTAGTAGTACGTCCTGCCCGGCTTGAGGTGGGTGAGCTTCGCGTGCACGTAGTACTGGGTGTGGTCGGCGCTCGTCCCGACGCCGGCGGGCGTGTACAGGGCGCGGACCTCGGCGGCGATCTTCCGCGACAGCTCGCCGGCGCTCGCCCCGATCCGGATGAACGGGCTCTTCACCGGGGCCGGCACCTGCCAGGAGACCGTCATCTCGGTGCGCGCGTCGTCGCCGTAGGAGAGGTGCCGGCCGAAGGGGGCCACGAGCGCCCCGTCGACGTGCTCGGTGGCCGAAACCGGTGCGGCGGACCCCTTGGCCGCCGGGGCGGCCTGCGCGGCGCCGGGCACGAAGACCCCGCCCGCGACCGCGCCGAGCGTGACGGCACCGCCGCGCATCATGGTGCGCCGGGAGAACTTGCTGCGCAGGTACTCGTGCTGCTCGGCCAGGCTCCGGTCGGCCAGTTCGGCGGGTACGCCCATACGTGGAATGTCCATGGCCCGAAAGGTGCTGGGGCCACCCATCCCGGTCGGATACGCCGGATGAACGCGGGTCGAACAAGCGGCATGGCGCGCTTCAAGCCTTGCCCACTTCCGCCCCAAGAACCCCGGCCGTCACCACGAACCCCACGGCCTTGCCCGATATCGGGCAGATTTCTTGCGAAACGGCGCACCCTGCCTCAGGATCTACCGAGTGCACGAGGAACTTGTCGATCACCTGACGCGGACCACCGCCCTGAGCAGGGGCGAGGCGCTGCGGGTGATCCAGGACGTGCTCGCCTACTTCGACGAACCGACGGAGGCGTACGTCCGCCGCCGGCACCGCGAGCTCCAGGGTCAGGGCCTGGTGAACGCGGCGATCTTCGAACAGATCACGGCGGACCTGCGGTACCGGGCGGTGGCCCCGCCGGAGCTCTCGCTCCGGCAGCTCCGCCGCATCGTCTACGGATGAACAGTGCTTCACGCAGAGGGGATTTCACCAACTTATGTGCGGAATTGTCGGTTACATCGGCAAGCGTGACGTGGCGCCGCTGCTCCTGGAGGGCCTGCAGCGCCTGGAGTACCGCGGTTACGACTCCGCGGGCGTCGTCATCACCAGCCCCAAGGCCAGTGGCCTGAAAATGGTCAAGGCCAAGGGCCGCGTCCGTGACCTGGAGGCGAAGGTCCCGGCCCGTTTCAAGGGCACGACCGGCATCGCCCACACCCGCTGGGCCACCCACGGCGCCCCCTCCGACGAGAACGCGCACCCGCACATGTCCGGCGACAACAAGGTCGCCGTCGTGCACAACGGCATCATCGACAACGCCTCCGAGCTGCGCGCCAAGCTGACCGCCGAAGGCGTGGAGTTCCTCTCCGAGACGGACACCGAGGTCCTCACCCACCTCATCGCCCGTTCGCAGCAGTCGGACCTGGAGGACAAGGTCCGCGAGGCGCTCCGCCTGGTCGAGGGCACGTACGGCATCGCGGTCGTGCACGCCGACTTCCCGGACCGCATCGTGGTGGCCCGCAACGGCTCGCCGGTCGTCCTCGGCATCGGCGACAAGGAGATGTTCGTCGCCTCGGACATCGCGGCCCTGGTCTCCCACACCCGCCAGATCGTCACCCTCGACGACGGCGAGATGGCGACGCTGAAGGCCGACGACTTCCGTACGTACACGACGGAGGGCACCCGCACGACGGCCTCCCCCACCACGGTGGAGTGGGAGGCGGCCTCCTACGACATGGGCGGCCACGACACGTACATGCACAAGGAGATCTTCGAGCAGGCCGACGCCGTGGACCGCGTGCTGCGCGGCCGCATCGACGACCGCTTCTCCACGGTGCACCTCGGCGGCCTGAACCTGGACGCCCGCGAGGCCCGGACCGTGCGCCGCGTGAAGATCCTCGGCTGCGGCACCTCGTACCACGCCGGCCTGATCGGCGCCCAGATGATCGAGGAGCTGGCCCGCATCCCCGCGGACGCCGAGCCGGCCTCCGAGTTCCGCTACCGCAACCCGGTCGTCGACCCCGACACCCTCTACATCGCGGTGTCCCAGTCCGGCGAGACGTACGACGTGCTGGCCGCCGTCCAGGAACTGAAGCGCAAGGGCGCGCGGGTCTTCGGCGTGGTCAACGTCGTCGGTTCCGCCATCGCCCGCGAGTCGGACGCCGGCGTCTACGTCCACGCGGGCCCCGAGGTCTGCGTCGTCTCCACCAAGTGCTTCACCAACACCACGGTGGCCTTCGCCCTCCTCGCCCTGCACCTCGGCCGTATCCGCGACCTCTCGGTGGCCGACGGCAAGCGGATCATCGAGGGCCTGCGCAAGCTGCCCGGGCAGATCTCCGAGATCCTCGCCCAGGAGGCGGAGATCAAGAAGATCGCCGAGGAGTACGCGGACGCCCGCTCGATGATGTTCGTCGGCCGCGTCCGGGGCTACCCGGTGGCCCGCGAGGCGTCCCTGAAGCTCAAGGAGGTCTCGTACATCCACGCCGAGGCCTACCCGGCCTCCGAGCTGAAGCACGGCCCCCTCGCGCTCATCGAGCCGGCGCTCCCCACGGTCGCGATCGTCCCGGACGACGACCTGCTGGAGAAGAACCGCGCCGCGATGGAGGAGATCAAGGCCCGCTCCGGCCGCATCCTCGCGGTCGCGCACCAGGAGCAGGAGAAGGCGGACCGCACGATCGTCGTCCCGAAGAACGAGGACGAGCTCGACCCGATCCTGATGGGCATCCCCCTCCAACTCCTCGCCTACCACACGGCATTGGCCCTCGGCCGCGACATCGACAAGCCCCGCAACCTGGCGAAGTCTGTGACGGTGGAGTAGCCACCCGGGGGAGGCTGCGCGCAGCGCATGCCTCAGGGGCGCGGGGAACTGCGCGAGAAGCCCCACCGGCCGTCGGTCGGCGACGGACAGGAACGCGCAGACGCGATTCCGCGCAAACGAACGGGCCCCTTCGCGTGCCACCGGACGCGAAGGGACCCGTTCCCGGAGGGCCGGGGCCGCCCATTGCCCCGGCCCGCAGCTGTCAGCCGGTGGCCGTCACCCCCCGGCCGGCAGCACGCCCAGGAAGCGCCGTCGGCAGCCCGGCCATCGAGGCCGTAGCCCCGTACCAGGCGAGAACGCCACCCGCCGCGGCGAACCAGCCACCGACCTTGGCGAGCCCGTCCGCGTCACCGAACGCGGCGACGGCGAGCAGCAGCAGCGCCACGAACAGCGCCCCGTACGTGCCCCGCACGAACACCCCCGCCCCGGCGGAGCCGAGGGTCAGGCTGAGTGCGAGCAGGGCGAAGAGCAGCAGGAACAGGCCCGCCGCGTTCGCGGACACGGTGTCACCCGCGCCGACGCCCCAGGTGAACCAGAACGCGCCGAGCCCGGCGAAGGCCGTGCCCGTGAAGCCGTCGTCGCGCAGGGCGAGCAGCCCGGCGACGAAGAGGGCGATCCCGCCCACGTAGGTCGCGATCGACACCGCGTCGGCCGCCGTCACGTCGTCGATCACCGCGGTGTGACCGAGACCGAACGCCAACAGGGTGAGTCCTAGAGCGAGTTGACCGAGAGTCGAGACGGACGGGATGGTCGCCGTGCCTCCCGCGGAGACGTCGTTGTCCACAGCGGGCTCCCTTCATGCAAAGTGCGGGTGCTCTGTGCTGTTGTCCAGCGACCGGTATGTACCCTTCACAAGGGCACAAACCACCTCTACGCGCGAGTAGATTTATCCACGGCGGAAAATTCAACAACCTTTCCCAGAAGAAAAGTTGAGGAACCCTCAGCCACATCCCACCTGGGACAGAAGCCAGTTACGGAATGACCACGACGGGCCGCTGCGCACGCCGCGCGAGCCGGCCCGCGACCGAGCCGAAGATCCGCCCGACGAGCCCGTGGGTCGAGCCCACCACGATGGCGTCGGCGGAGTACTCCCGGCCGACCTCCTCCAGCTCGTGGCAGATGTCGCCACCGCGCTCGACGAGGATCCAGGGCACCTCGGACAGATACTCCGCACAGGCGAGTTCCAGGCCGAGGACCTCGGTCCTGTGGTCCGGCACATCCACGAACACGGGCGGCTCACAGCCCGCCCACACGGTGGTCGGCAGCCGGTTCGCGACGTGCACGATGATCAGCCCGGAGCCCGAGCGATGCGCCATGCCGATCGCGTACGCGAGTGCCCGCTCGCTCGATGTGGAGCCGTCGAAGCCGACGACGACGCCGTGCTTGAAGGCGGGGTCACATGCGTGACGTGGTTCTTCGGCCGTCCGGGGGGTCGCCGAAGGGTCGGCGACCTGCCGCTTGCGGCTTTCGGGTTCGGGGAGTTCGTGACCGGCCATGAGTGTCTCGGCGTGTACCTCGTGGGCCTCATAAGAGGGGACTGTTGAGAGGATGACAACTGATCGGCGGAGCTGTGTCCGGGAATCATCTTCCCAACCCCATACCCCCAAGGGTACGGCGACACTCCTCCTCTGCCCAGACTCCGGCCCGCTCTCGGACCTGTACGAATGTGCGCTCCGCAGCGTTCAGGGGAGCATGCACGAGGCCCCGCCCGTATGGCAATGGTTGCTGCCCCGTACAGGCGGTTTGCGCACTCTTGTGGGCTCTCTCCAGGGCGGATCAAGTGACCGGGACGCGGACCGCGCGTTGAACTTCCGAACCAGCTCGACCCAGGGAGCCACAGGGAGCACTCCGTGCCCGGACCGTCCACGACGCACCCGCCCGCCACCACGCGCCGGAGCATTCCGGCACCCGGCCGTACGCCGGAGTCGCACACGCACACGCCCCCTCACGCCCATGACGCGCCACCGGTGGGCGCGGAGGGGGCGGGCGACGTCGTCCGATGGGCCGCGTTCAGCTGCGTCCTGGTGCCGCTCGTCCTCGTCGGGTACGGCATCTCGGCGGCGGGCGCCGCCGGGGCCGCCCTGGGGCTCGCCGCGGTGACCGCGGCCTGCCGGCTACTGCTGAGTCAGTCGGAACGTGGTGCCGCACGGTTGCACACTGAACAATGCTGCGCGCATCGTGGAAGGCACGGCCGAACCGGGTCGGGGGCGCACAGGGGCGGGCACCGGGCCGAGCGTGGTGCGCCGGTGGAGTGACCACTTCCAGCACACCACCCCGTATATTTTCAGCCAACTTCGGCCGGGGGTCCGATCCTTGCTGTCGGCTGCCTCCAACCCCCGTTCCAGCAGGGCTGAAAGGGCCGTAAAACCCTCGTGCACCCTACGGGGACCGGCCACTGAGTTGAGGCGTACTTCCCAGCAACGCCCGTGAGTGCAACGCTTCGTGATCGAATGCTTCACGCCAAGTTGCCATGTCGACAATGTGCCAGGTCTTTAACTGGTCACAGGGGCAGCCAGGGACACAGTAGATTCGATCATGACTGGTCGAGTTTTTGGCGGCGGGGGACTTCAGCAGGACCGAGGGGAAACGTGCAGGAGCGAACAGCCCGTCAAAGTATTGAGGGAGCCGCGATCACCGAGGGGGGCTTAGCAGGATGAGCCACGACTCCACCACTGCGCCGGAGGCGGCGGCTCGCAAGCTGTCAGGGCGCCGGCGACGCGAGATCGTCGCGGTGCTGCTGTTCAGCGGCGGACCCATCTTCGAGAGTTCCATTCCGCTCTCCGTGTTCGGAATCGACCGTCAGGACGCAGGAGTTCCTCGCTACCGGTTGCTCGTGTGCGCCGGTGAAGAGGGGCCTTTGCGGACCACCGGCGGACTGGAACTCACCGCGCCTCATGGGCTCGAGGCGATCTCGCGGGCGGGCACGGTCGTCGTGCCGGCCTGGCGGTCGATCACCTCACCGCCCCCGGAGGAGGCGCTGGACGCCATTCGTCGCGCCCATGAGGAGGGCGCGCGCATCGTCGGCCTGTGCACCGGCGCGTTCGTACTCGCCGCGGCAGGCCTGCTCGACGGCCGCCCGGCGACGACGCACTGGATGTACGCGCCGACGCTCGCCAAGCGCTATCCGTCGGTCCATGTGGACCCGCGCGAGCTCTTCGTGGACGACGGCGACGTACTGACGAGTGCCGGCACCGCGGCCGGCATCGACCTGTGTCTGCACATCGTGCGCACGGACCACGGCAACGAGGCGGCCGGAGCGCTCGCCCGCCGCCTGGTGGTCCCGCCGCGCCGCAGCGGCGGACAGGAGCGCTATCTCGACCGGTCGCTGCCCGAGGAGATCGGCGCGGACCCGCTGGCCGAGGTCGTCGCCTGGGCGCTGGAGCATTTACACGAGCAGTTCGACGTGGAGACGCTCGCCGCCCGCGCGTACATGAGCCGCCGCACCTTCGACCGCCGCTTCCGGTCGCTGACGGGGTCCGCCCCGCTCCAGTGGCTGATCACGCAGCGGGTCCTGCAGGCGCAGCGGCTGCTCGAGACGTCCGACTACTCCGTGGACGAGGTCGCGGGGCGCTGCGGGTTCCGCTCTCCCGTCGCGCTGCGCGGGCACTTCCGGCGGCAGCTGGGCTCGTCCCCGGCCGCGTACCGGGCGGCGTACCGGGCGCGCAGGCCACAGACGGGCGAAGGCCCGGGGTCGAACGGCAGCGGCGGGCATCCGGGGAAGCTCTCGGAGAAGCCGTCCGTCGAGCTCACCTCCGTGCCGGGGCCCGTCGACCGGGACCCCGCGGGGGCCCAGGGCCCGGGTCCGGTGCCCACCCAGTCCCGGCGGACCGCCGCGGCCTCGTCACCGCTGGGCGCCCACGCGGCGGCCCTGCAGACGGGACCCGGGGGGCCGACGGGGCACACGGAGGGCGGCAAACCGCCGTCCGACGCGTTCGCGCCGGGGCGGGCGAGCCTGCCCGGACCGCGGACGGCTCCGTAGCAACAGGTTCACGAGCTGACGCCCGTCGTCTGCCAGCGAGAAGGTCTGCCCCGTAGGGTTGTCCGTATGAACGATCGCATGGTGTGGATCGACTGCGAGATGACCGGACTCTCGCTGGCGAACGACGCGCTCATCGAGGTGGCCGCACTGGTCACCGACTCGGAGCTGAACGTACTCGGCGACGGAGTGGACATCGTGATCCGCCCGCCGGACGAGGCCCTGGAACAGATGCCCGAGGTGGTGCGCACCATGCACACCGCCTCGGGTCTCCTCGACGAGCTGGCGGGCGGCACGACGCTCGCGGACGCCGAGGAGCAGGTTCTGGCTTACGTACGTGAACACGTCAAGGACGCGGGCAAGGCCCCGCTGTGCGGGAACTCGGTCGGTACCGACCGCGGATTCCTGCTGCGTGACATGCCGACGCTGGAGGACTACCTCCACTACCGGATCGTCGATGTGTCCTCGGTCAAGGAACTGGCCCGCCGCTGGTACCCGAGGGCGTACTTCAACAGTCCGGAGAAGAACGGCAACCACCGGGCGCTCGCCGACATCCGCGAGTCCATCGCGGAGCTGCGCTACTACCGCGAGGCGGTCTTCGTCCCGCAGCCCGGGCCCGACTCCGAGACCGCGAAGAGCATCGCCGCAAAGCACGTCCTGCCTGCGGAGTAACCGCTCCCAGGCCCGCTCGTACAGGGTCCGGGCCCCCTTGAGGACGGGGGTGCGAAAAGGGGTGCGCGAGCACCCCTTCGGACCCTGTACACTTTTTCTCGGCCGGTCGGAAGAACGACAAACGACCGGACATGGTGGGTGTAGCTCAGTTGGTAGAGCACCTGGTTGTGGTCCAGGTGGCCGCGGGTTCAAGTCCCGTCACTCACCCTGAAGGGTCGAAGGCCCCGGTTCGGAAGAACCGGGGCCTTCGGTGTTTCCGGGTGCCGCGGCCGCCCGCGGCTCCCTACGAGGACGCCCGGATCACCAGCTCCGTCGGCAGCACCAGGTGCCGCTCCGCGCCCCGGCGGGCCGAGGAGCGCTTGCCCTCGGCGGCCAGCGCGATCTCGTCCAGGAGGAGCTCGGTCATCGCCCGGCCCATGTCGCGGGTGGGCTGGCGCACGCTGGTCAGACCCGGCTCCAGATGGCGGGCGATCATCGAGTCGTCGAAGCCGACCAGGGAGACGTCGTCGGGGATCCGGCGGCCGGCCTCGCGCAGCACCTGACGGGCCCCGGAGGCCATCAGGTCGGAGCAGGCGAAGACCGCGTCAAGCCCGGGGCTGCGTTCAAGAAGATCAGTCATGCAGCGCCGGCCGCCCTCCTCGGTGAAGTCTCCGTAGGCCACCAGTTTCTCGTCGTACGCGATACCCGAGGCGGTCAGTTCGTCCTCGTAGCCGACGAGTCGCCGCTGGGCGCCGTACACGTCGAGCGGGCCGGTGATGATCGCGATCGAGCGCCGGCCGCGGGAGACCAGGTGCTCGATCGCCGAGCGGGCGCCCGCGTAGTTGTCGGTGTCGACCGAGGGCAGCGGCTCGTCGGCGGAGCGGGGGCCGCTGATCACCGTGGGAATGTCCATCTGCAGGAGGCGGTCGGCGAGCGGGTCGTCGGAGTGGACGGAGACGAGGAGAACACCGTCGACACGGTGGGCCGCGAGGTAGGAGGCGAGCTTGTCCCGCTCCCGCTCACCGCGGGCGAACGTGAGCAGAAGTTGCAGGTTGGACTCGGCGAGGGCCATGCCGACACCGCCGACCATGCCGGAGAAGTACGGCTCGGAGAAGAACCGGGACTCCGCCTCGGGGACCACCACGGCTATGGAGTCCGTGCGGTTCGCGGCGAGGGCGCGGGCCGCCGTGTTCGGGACGTAGCCGAGCTCGGCGATGGCCTCCTCGACCGAGGCGCGGGTGGCCGCGCTGACCCGCGGCGACCCGTTGATCACCCGGGAGACGGTGCCCCGGCCGACACCGGCCCGGGCCGCGACCTCCTCCAGCGTCGGACGCCTGCCGTGAGTGCCGTGAGCCACCATGGCTTCTACCTCCCCGAGTCTCCCGCGGAATCTAACAGCCCGATAACCGCGGCGACTTGTCGCCGTCACACATCTTGACACCCACCGTCCGAGGCGCGAATCTTCAACTCATCACGGATGGGAGCGCTCCCACCGTATCTGCTCCTTACATACCCTGCACACTCCCCCGCCCGAGCCGCAGCACGAAGAACGGGCCCAGCAAGGCAGTTGGCCGGGGCACAGCACGTCAGAGCAACCGAAGCTTTTGGAGGACGCAATGCGCACTTCGGGCAACTCCCGCGGCCGCACCCGCCGCACCGCACTGGCCACCGCCGCAGGCGTCGCCGCCGCCGCACTCCTCGCCACCGGATGCAGCGCCAGCGACGACACCGACTCGGACTCGGGCTCGGCCGGCGGCAAGATCACGCTGCATGTGGGCACGTTCGGCACGTTCGGCTTCGACAACGGCAAGGACAGCGCCAAGCTCTACGCCGCGTACGAGAAGCTCCACCCGAACATCAAGATCGTCGAGGACCACACCACCGACGGCCAGAAGTACTGGGACACCCTCAAGCTGCGGATGTCCCGCAACAGCGGTCTCGCCGACATCCAGGCCATCGAGATCGGCTACATCGCCGAGGCCACGAGCCCGACCATGGCGAGCAAGTGGGAGGACCTGAAGAAGGCCGACAGCGCCCACGTCTCGGACTTCCTCGACTTCAAGACCAAGCAGGCCACGACGGCCGACGGCAAGACGATCGGCTTCGGCACCGACATCGGTCCGATGGCCGTCTGTTACAACAAGGACCTCTTCAAGAAGGCCGGCCTGCCCACGGACCGCGACCAGGTCGCCAAGCTGTGGCAGGGCGACTGGTCGAAGTTCATCGACGTCGCGGCCGACTACAAGAAGAAGGCGCCGAGCGGCACCGTCTTCACCGACTCCGCGAGCGGTCTGTTCAACGCGGTGCTCTCCAGCCAGCCCGAGCAGTACTCCGACAGCAGCGGCAAGCTGATCTACGACAGCAGCGCCGGTGTGAAGACCGCGTGGAACCTGGCCGTCAAGGCCGCGCAGGACGGCTACACCGCCAAGCTGCGCCAGTTCGACGAGAAGGGCACCTGGGCCGCCGGGTTCAAGAACTCCAAGTTCGCGACCGTGGCCTGCCCGAGCTGGATGCTCGGCCAGATCCAGAGCCAGGCGGGCGACAGCAACAAGGGCAAGTGGGACGTCGCCCTGCCCCCGCAGAACGGCAACTGGGGCGGTTCCTTCCTCGGCGTCCCGGCCTCCGGCAAGCACGTCAAGGAAGCCACCGAGCTGGCCGCGTGGCTGACGAGCGCGGCGCAGCAGGAGAAGGTCTTCACGGCGCTGGGCAACATCCCGTCCACGAAGGACGGCCTGGCCTCCGACACCGTGAAGAACGCCAAGGTCGACTACTACGGCGACACCCCGGTCGGCCAGATCTACTCGAAGATCGCGGCGGGTATCCAGTCGGCGCCGATCGGCGCCCACGACGGCCAGGTGAAGACCTTCCTGACCGACAACGGCATCCTCGACGTCGAGCAGCGGGGCACGGACCCCAAGAAGGCGTGGGACAACGTCAAGAAGCTGGTCGACGACAAGATCGAGCAGTGACGGACGGCCGTTGACGTCGGTCCCGGCGCCCGCTCCGGCCGGGCGCCGGGACCGCACCACGGCCCGCATCCCACAGCAATGCACCACCACCGAACCGGAAGGAAAGCCCGCGTGGCCACCTCCGTCAAGGCGGACGCCGGCGGCAGCCCGCCGTCCGCCCCTCCCTCCGCCGCACCGGTCCAGCGGCCCGCCCCATCGACCTGGCGCAGCAGGATCTACCGCTGGGACCTCAAAGGGTCCCCGTACGCCTTCATCGCTCCGTTCTTCCTCTGCTTCGCGGCCTTCGGCCTCTTCCCGCTGATCTACACGGGCTGGCTCTCGCTGCACAGCGTCCAGCTCGGCGCGGAGGACCAGGCCTCATGGGTGGGTTTCGAGAACTACACCCGGCTCCTCGACAGCGAGTTCTTCTGGCGCGCGCTGTCCAACACCTTCACCATCGGTGTGATCTCGACCGTTCCGCAGCTCCTGATGGCCCTCGGCCTCGCGCATCTGCTCAACTCCAAGATGCGTGGGCGCGCCTTCCTGCGGATCGCGGTCCTCACCCCGTACGCCACCTCGATCGCCGCGGCCACGCTGGTCTTCGCCCAGCTGTTCAACACCGACTACGGCATGATCAACTCGCTGCTCGACGTCTTCGGGCTCGGCCCGGTCCAGTGGGAGTCGTCCAAGTGGCCCGCGCAGATCGCCATTTCGACGATCGTGACCTGGCGCTGGACCGGTTACAACGCGCTCATCTACCTGGCCGCGATGCAGGCCGTGCCGAACGACCTCTATGAGGCGGCCGCCCTCGACGGGGCCTCCCGCTGGCGGCAGTTCATCTCCGTGACCATCCCCTCGATCCGCCCGACGATCCTGTTCACCATCATCGTGTCGACCATCGGTGCCACCCAGCTGTTCGGTGAGCCGATGCTGTACGGCGGCAGCGTCGGTATAGGCGGCGGCAGCGGCGGGCAGTACCAGACGCTCTCGCTGCTCATGTACCAGACCGGCTGGACCAACAACTCCCTGGGCCGGGCCTCGGCCATCGCCTGGGTGATGCTGCTGATCCTGCTGCTCGTCGGCGCCCTGCAGGCGCTCGCGGCCCGCCGCAACCGCACGAAGCTGGGAGGCTGACCCATGACCGTCCAACTCCCGGCGCCCCCCGCGGCGCGCCGCCGTCGCTTCGCACCCGGCGCGGGCGACCAGCGCAAGGCAGGACCGCTCGCGTACGTGCTGCTGATCGTGGCGGCCTTCGTCTCCCTGTTCCCGCTGTACTGGAACGTGGTGGCGGCCTCGCACGACAGCACGCGGGTGCAGCAGGCACCGGCGCCGCTGCTGCCCGGCTCGCACCTGCTGGAGAACCTGGACGTCGCGTGGAACCAGGTCCACATGGGTGTGGCCCTGGTCAACACGACGGTGGTGGCGAGCGTGATCAGCGCCAGCACGGTGCTGTTCGCGACGCTGGCCGGCTTCGCCTTCGCCAAGCTGCACTTCAAGGGCCGCAACATGCTGCTCGCGCTGGTCGTGGCCACCATGACGGTGCCGCCCCAGCTCACCGTCATCCCGCTGTACCAGATCATCACGGACCTGCGGTGGACGGACACCCTGCAAGCGGTGATCATGCCGTCGCTGGTCGCGGCCTTCGGTGTGTTCTTCATGCGTCAGTACCTCGTCGAGGCGCTGCCGGTGGAGCTCGTCGAGGCGGCCCGGGTGGACGGCGCGAACAGCCTGCGGGTCATCTGGCACGTGGTGTTCCCCGTGGCCCGGCCCGCGATGGCCGTGCTCGCGATGCTCACCTTCGTACAGGCGTGGAACGACTTCTTCTGGCCCTTCATCGTGCTCACCGACACGGGTACCCCCACGCTCCAGGTCTCCCTGGCGAACCTCGGTGCGGGCAACCACACCGTGGACACCGCGGTCGTGCTGACCGGTGCGCTGATCTCCACGGTCCCGCTGCTGGTGGTCTTCGCCTTCCTCGGCAAGCACATCGTGGGCGGCATCACGGCGGGCGCGGTCAAGAGCTGACCGCCGCCTTCCGTGCCCGTGCGACCGACACCGGTGGGAGCGCTTCCATGACCCAGGCTCCCCGCCCGTGTCCGCACCGCACCGGACCGGACCGGCGCCGCTGACCGCCCCGCCCGGCGCCGGGCCGAACCCCGTCTCCGCCCCGGACCGACCCGGGCGGGGACGGGGCCCCTCGGCAGCGCCGCCGATGCCCCTTGCCCTGACGTCCCGTCAATTCCCCCTGCTCGAAATTACGTTGGGAGCACTCCCTATGACCACCACGAACCACACCACCCCCACCGGCACCGCGACCACCACCGCCCCCACGGCAGCGACTCGCTTCCCCGCCGGGTTTCTCTGGGGGTCGGCCACCGCCTCGTACCAGATCGAGGGCGCCGTGCGGGAGGACGGGCGCACCCCGTCGATCTGGGACACGTTCAGCCACACGCCGGGCAAGGTGCTGAACGGTGACACCGGCGATGTCGCCGTGGACCACTATCACCGGTGGCGCGACGACGTACGGCTCATGGCCGACCTGGGACTGACCTCCTACCGCTTCTCCGTGGCCTGGCCGCGGGTGCAGCCGACCGGGCGCGGGCCCGCCGTGCAGCGCGGGCTCGACTTCTACCGGGGGCTCGCCGACGAGCTGCTCGCGCACGGGATCAAGCCCGTGGTGACCCTGTACCACTGGGACCTGCCGCAGGAGCTGGAGAGCGCGGGCGGCTGGCCGGAGCGGGAGACCGCCTACCGGTTCGCGGAGTACGCGGGGATCGTCGGCGAGGCGCTCGGGGACCGTGTCGAGCAGTGGGTGACCCTCAACGAGCCCTGGTGCAGCGCCTTCCTGGGGTACGGCTCCGGGGTGCACGCCCCCGGCCGCACCGACCCGGTCGCCGCCCTGCGCGCCGCGCACCACCTCAACCTCGGCCACGGGCTGGCCACTTCGGCCCTGCGCTCCACTCTCCCCGCCCGCGCGAACATCGGCATCAGCCTCAACCCGAGTGTGGTCAGGGCGCTCACCGACGACCCCGCGGACGTGGACGCCAAGCGCCGGATCGACGCGCTCGCCAATCGCGTCTTCACCGGGCCGCTGCTGAAGGGCGCCTACCCCGAGGACCTGCTCGCCGACACCGCGCGTCTGACGGACTGGTCCTTCGTGCAGGACGGGGACACCGCGCTCATTCACCAGCCCCTCGACTTCATCGGTCTGAACTACTACACGCCGGCCATCGTCTCGGCCCCCCGAGCCGAGCGCACCGGGCCCAGCCTGGACGGGCACGGTGCCAGCGAGCACTCCCCCTGGCCGGGTGCGGAGGACATCGACTTCCACCACGTGAACGACGACGTCACCGCGATGAACTGGCCGGTGGATCCGACCGGTCTCTCGGACCTTCTCCTTGATTACACCGCTCAGGCCCCCGGGGTTCCGCTCTACGTGACGGAGAACGGCGCCGCGTACGAGGACAAGGTCGTGGACGGCGCCGTCCACGACCCCGACCGCATCCGCTACCTGCACGCGCACCTGGCCGCCGTGCACGACGCGATCGCCCGGGGCGCCGACGTCCGCGGTTACTTCCTCTGGTCGCTGCTCGACAACTTCGAGTGGGCGTACGGGTACAGCAAGCGGTTCGGCGCGGTCTACGTCGACTACGAGACCCAGACCCGTATCCCGAAGTCCAGCGCGACCTGGTACTCCGAGGTCGCGCGGAGCGGTGGACTGCCCGCACAGGACTGAACCGAGCGCACCCGGGCCGGTGTGCCGCTCTCCCACTCGCGTGGCGGAGCGGCACACCGGCCCTTATTTTTCCTCTATGCCAGATATGTCATGCATGTCCGATCACGAGACCAGCTGAGTCGCCATGGGCGTACTCAAGGACCACCCGGAACTCGTCCTGTTCGCGAGCCTCGCGCTCGGCTACCTCGTCGGGAAGCTGCGCGTGGGTCCGCTCACCCTGGGCGGCATCTGCGGCACCCTGATCGTCTCGCTGCTCCTCGGCGCCTGGACCAAGGCGCAGGTCTCCGACGACGTGAAGACGGTGTTCTTCGCCCTGTTCATCTTCGCGCTCGGCTACATGGCCGGGCCGCAGTTCTTCCGCAACCTCAACAAGAAGTCGCTGCGCTTCTTCGTGCTCTGCGGCATCGAACTGGTCTGCGTCCTCGGCATCGCCTTCGGCCTCGCCAAGTGGTTCGACCTGGACGTCGGCACGGCCTCCGGCATCCTGGCCGGCGCGGCCACCGAGTCGGCCGTCGTCGGTACGGCGACCGAGTCCATCGGCAAGCTGAGCAATCTGACCGCCGCGCAGATCACCGAGTACCAGGGCAACGTCGCCACCGCGTACACCGTCTGCTACCTCTTCGGCCTGATCACGATCGTGCTCTACACCAGCCAGATCATGCCGATGCTGCTCCGCATCAACCTGCGCGACGCCGCCCGCGACCTGTGGGAGCGCACGCGCAGCAGCGGCAGCCTGGAGGCGGACGAGCGGCCGTCGCTGCCGGGCATGGTCGGCCGTACGTACCTGGTGACGACCGCGGACGGACGGACCCTCGCCGATCTGCAGTCGAGCCTCGGCGATCGGGTCACCGTGGAGTCGGTCAAGCGCGGCAGCAAGATCGTCGACCCCGCGCCGGACCTCGAACTCACCCTCTCCGACCTGGTGCTCCTCGTGGGCCGCCGGGCCGCCGTCATCGACGCGGGCCGGATCATCGGCCCCGAGACCCCGGGCGTGCCCGGCCTCGACTCGCCGCTGGCCAGCCGCGAGGTCTCGGTCACCGACAAGTCGCTGGACGGCCTGACGGTCGACGAGCTGCAGAAGGCGAACCCCGAGTTCTACCGGGACGGCGTCTACGTCACCGACATCACCCGCGGCGACCAGGACCTGCCCGCCAACGGCGACACGGTGCTGCACCGCGGCGACGTGCTCACCCTGGTGGGCGCACGCTCGGGCCTGAACAAGCTGGTCGCCAAGATCGGCTCGGTGGTCAAGAACGACGCCACCGACTTCATCTACCTGGGCCTCGGCATCGCGGCCGGTTCGCTGCTCGGCCAGATCGTGGTCAAGTTCGGCGACGTGCCGCTGTCCCTCGGGACCGGCGGCGGCTGTCTGATCTCGGGCCTGCTCTTCGGCTGGTTCCGCTCCCGGTCGCAGACCTTCGGCGCGTTCCCGCCGCAGGCCGCGTCCACGATCAAGGACATGGGGCTCGCGGTCTTCATCGCCTGCACCGGCCTGGTGTCGGGACCGCAGGCCTGGCCGCTGCTCAAGGAGTACGGGGCGCTGCTGCCGTTCGCCGGGATCGCGATGGTGCTGGTCCCCGCGACGCTGTCACTGATCATCGGCCGCAAGCTCCTCAAGATCGAGAAACCGCTGCTGATCGGCGCCATCGCGGGACAGCAGTGCTCGACCCCCGCGATCACCGCGGTCACCCAGGTGGCGCAGTCGTCGGTGCCGATGCTCGGCTACACGATCACCTACGCGCTCTCCAACTTCCTGCTCCCCCTGACGGGTCCCGTGCTCGTCGGCGTACTAGGCCACTGAGAGGACGGCGAGGTCAGCAGTGATCGACTTCCTCAACCGGAACATCTTCCAGCCCTATCCGGAACTCCTGATCTTCATCACGGTCGCCTTCGGCTTCCTGCTCGGGAAGATCCGCTACAAGGCCATCGCGCTCGGCGCGGTCACCGGCTGTCTGGTCGCGGGGCTGCTGCTCGGCGCCTGGTCGGGCGTCCAGATCAACGGCACGGTGAAGAGCCTGTTCTTCATCATGTTCTTGTTCGCCCTCGGCTACAAGGTCGGCCCGCAGTTCTTCCGCGGCCTCAAGAAGGACGGCCTGCCGCAGGTCCTGAACGCCATCGTCGTCTGTGTCTCGGGCCTGCTGATCTGCTGGATCTTCGCGGCGATGCTCGGCTACGGGCCGGGTCTCTCGGCCGGCCTGCTCGGCGGCGCGCTCACCCAGTCGGCCGTGATCGGTGTCGCGCAGGACGCCATCGGCACCCTGCCGGGTCTGTCCTCCGCCGCGGCCAAGAACGAGGAGAACCTCGTCGCCATCGGCTACGCGGTGACGTACCCCCTCGGCACGATCCTGTGCGCGATGCTGCTCGCCAACATCCTGCCGAAGCTCTACAAGAAGGACCTCGCCGCCGAATCGGCCCTCATGGCGAAGGAGCTGGACGCCCCGGACAACGACCCGGACCTCGCCGAGGGCTACTACGAGGTGGTCCTGCGCGCGTACACGATCCAGCGCCCCGACATCGTCGGCCGCACCATCGACGACTTCGAGAAGCAGCAGCAGGAGCTCGGCCACCGCATCTACATCACGCGGGTGCGCCGTGACGGCGAGATCCTCGACCACGACCAGCGGACGGCGCTGCGCGAGGGCGACATCGTGGCGCTGAGCGCGCTGCGCGGTTCGCTGGTCGAGTACGACGCCCGGACCCACATCGGCGGCGAGACCGACGACGTGGAACTGCTCGGCTACCAGACCGAGTCGCTGCACGTCGTCGCCTCGGAGAAGGCCCAACTCGGCAAGACCGTCGCCGAGTTGCGCAGGGAGCCCTTCATGGTCGGCGTCTACATCGACAAGATCTACCGCTCGGGCGCCGAGTTCCCGTACCGCCTCTCCACGACGATCGAGCGCGGCGACACCCTGATCCTCACCGGTCCGAAGCGGCTCGTGGACCCGGCGGGCAAGGAGATCGGCAAGCCGGTCCCCACCTCGTTCGCCACCGACATGATCTGGGTCGGCCTCGGCATCTTCCTCGGCGGCTGCCTCGGCATCCCGGCGCTCACCGTCTCCGGCGTCCCGATCTCGCTGTCCACCTCGGGCGGCGCGCTCATCATGGGCCTGGTCTTCGGCTGGATCCGCGGCAAGTACCCGACGTACGGCAACGTACCGCCCGGCGCCCAGTGGTTCATGGACACGCTCGGCCTGTGCATGTTCGTCGCGATCGTCGGCATCAACGCGGGCCCGAGCTTCACCTCCGGCCTCTCCGAGGCGGGCTGGGGCCTGCTGATCTTCGGCGCGATCGCCACCGTGATCCCGCTGATCATCGGCTTCCTCTTCGGCCACTACGTCCAGAAGATCCGCTTCCCGATCCTGATGGGCGTCCTCGCGGGCGGCCAGACCACCACCGCGGCGATCGGCGCGATCAACGAGGCGTCGAGATCCCAGGTCCCCACCCTCGGCTACACGATCCCGTACGCCGTCGGAAACGTCCTGCTGACCATCTGGGGCGCTGTGATCGTCCTCCTCCAGCACTGACCCCCCTGCCGTAAGGAATGACGCGCATGACGAAGACGACCTTCACCCGCGAACAGATCCAGCAGTACGCCCAGCTCTCCCCCTTCGAGCTGAAGAACATCTTCATCGACCTCGCCCAGAAGGCGCAGGCCGACAAGCCGGGCCAGAAGGAGAAGTCCAGCGCCCAGATGCTCAACGCTGGCCGCGGCAACCCGAACTGGATCGCCACCGGCCCCCGTGAGGCGTACTACGCGCTCGGCTACTTCGCGCTGGAGGAGTCGCGCCGGGTGTGGCACGGCGACAACCTCGGCGGCATGCCGGAGAAGAAGGGCGCGTACGAGCGCTTCGACACGTTCGTGCGGCAGAACCCCTCCCTGCCGGGCATCGAGATGCTCGCCCAGTGCGTGCAGCACGGCATCCAGCGGTTCGGCTTCGACAAGGACGAGTTCGTCCACGAGCTGACGGACGGCATCACCGGCGACAACTACCCGGTGCCCGACCGGATGCTGACCTGCGGCGAGCAGGTGGTGCGCGGCTATCTCGCGGACGAGATGTTCGACAAGAAGCCCCCGGCGGACAACCTCTCGGTCTTCGCGACCGAGGGCGGCACGGCGGCCATGTGCTACATCTTCGACTCCCTCATGAAGAACGGGCTGCTCAAGAAGGGCGACAAGATCGCCCTGATGGTCCCGGTCTTCACTCCGTACATCGAGATCGCCGAACTCCCCACCTACGACTTCGACGTCACGTACGTCTCGGCCAGCAACTTCGCCGAGGCGGGCGTGCGCGAGTGGCGTTACCCGGAGGAGGAGGTCGCCAAGCTGGAGGACCCGGACATCAAGCTGGTCTGTCTGGTCAACCCCTCCAACCCGCCGTCGCTGGCGCTGAGTTCGCGGGTCGCGAACCAGATCAAGGACATCGTCGCGAAGAAGAACCCGAACCTGCTCATCGTCACGGACGACGTGTACGGCACGTTCGTGGAGGGCTTCCGGTCGATCGCCGCGGACCTGCCCAGGAACACGCTGCTCGTGTACTCGTACTCCAAGCACTACGGCTGCACCGGCTGGCGGCTCGGGGTCATCGGCCTGCACGACGACAACATCATCGACGAGATGATCGCGGCGCTCCCCCAGGAGGAGAAGGACCGCCTCAACAAGCGGTACGGGTCGCTGACGCTGGAACCCGAGAAGATCAAGTTCATCGACCGGCTGGTCGCGGACTCGCGGCAGGTGGCGCTCAACCACACCGCGGGGCTCTCCCTCCCGCAGCAGGTCATGATGACGCTCTTCTCCCTCTTCAACATGCTGGAGGAGGGCCAGGCGTACAAGCACAAGATCCGCGCCATCGTCCACCAGCGCCTCGACCTGCTCCTCGAAGGCGCCCAGATGAAGATCAGCAACGACCCCCAGCGGGCGGGCTACTACATCGAACTGGACCTCCTGGCCGAGGCCGAGCGGGTCAACGGCAAGGAGTTCGCGGACTATCTGGAGCAGAACTACGAGCCGGTCGACCCGCTGTTCCGCCTCGCCGAGCAGACGGGCGTGGTCCTGCTGAACGGCGGCGGCTTCGAGGGCCCGGAGTGGTCGGTCCGCGTCTCGCTGGCCAACCTCGACGACCTGGACTACCTGAAGATCGGCCACCACCTGCGGGAGATCTTCAACGCGTACACGGAGGAGTGGCGGGCGGCGTCCTCCTAGCCCCACCGGAACCGAACCCGAAGCCCGGCGGAACGGACGTCACATTCCGCCGGGCTTTCGCGTCGTACAGGGCATGGACGCGATGATGAGTGAGCGGCGCCGGCTGACCGGGCTCGCCTACCGGCTGCTCGGCTCGCTGGCCGACGCCGAGGACGTGGTGCAGGAGACGTACAGCCGCTGGTACGCGATGCCCCGCGAGCGGCAGGACACCATCGAGTCGCCCGGGGCGTGGCTGATGAAGGTCGCCGGGCGGATCTGCCTGGACCAGCTGCGCTCGGCGCGGGTGCGGCGGGAGAGCTACGTGGGCGAGTGGATCCCGGAGCCGGTGCCCGGCGGCGGGTGGGGCGACGTCGGCGGCGTGACGGACCCCGCGGACCGGGTCACCCTCGACGAGTCGATCAGCATGGCGTTCCTCGTCGTACTGGAGTCGATGACCCCGGCCGAGCGCGTCGCGTTCGTGCTGCACGACGTGTTCCGCTACCCGTTCCCCGAGGTCGCGCAGATCGTCGGACGCTCCCCCGCGGCCTGCCGCCAGCTGGCCGTGTCGGCCCGGCGGCGGGTGCGGGGCGCCCGGCCCCCGGCGGCCATGGAGGCCGAACACGCCGCGGTGGTACGGGACTTCAAGGCGGCCTGGGACGCCAAGGACATCCGGGCCCTGATCGGGCTGCTCGCCCCCGACGTCACGGCGGTCGGCGACGGCGGCGGTGTCGTCTCGGCGCTGCTGCACCCGGTCGAGGGCGGCGAGCCGGTCGCGCAGTACTTCATGATGCTGTCCGAGCGGGTGCCGGGACTGACGGTCGAGGAGCGCACCGTCAACGGTCAGCCCGGCTTCGTGCTCCAGGCGTCCGGGGCCCTCGCCGCCGTGATGGCCTTCGACGTGGCGGACGGCAGGATCCGGAACATCTGGACGGTACGCAATCCGGAGAAGCTGCGGCCGTGGAGCGCGGAACCGGCATGACAGCAGCCCCGGCCGGGTGGGGGGATGGGGGTCCGGCCGGGGCTGTTGCCCCCGTTGCGGAGATGGCTCAAGAAGCCTTGCTGAAGGCTCAGTTGAAGGCCGCGAACGCCTTCTGGAAGGCGTTCGCCGACTGCTCGACCGAGGAGCAGGTCGGCTGCGCCGAGTTCGAGGCGCCGCCCTCGCACTGCTTGTCGCGGGTGGCGGACCACATCGACAGGCCGCCCAGGCCCTTCTCCTTGGCGAAGGAGACGAGCTGCGTGGCGTCGTCGACCTTGAAGACCTCGGACGAGACGTCGTTGACGCCGATCATCGGGGTGATCGCCACGGCCTTCCAGGCGGCCGCGTCGGACAGGCCGAGGGCGCTCTTGAGCTGGGCCTGCGTGGCGGTCGCGGCCTGCTCGGCGTAGGTGCCCATGTCGCCGCTGTAGGAGGCGCCGTAGTCCATCGCCATGATGTTGACGAGGTCGGCCTTCGCCCCGTTCTCCTTGGCGTTCTTCAGGAAGTTCACGCCGTCGGAGGTCAGGCCCTCCGGCATCACGGGGAGCGTGAAGGAGACGTTCAGGTCCGCGTTGTTCTTCTGCAGCGTCGCGATCGCCTTGGCACGTTCGGTGTTCGCGGCCGTGTCCGGCAGCGCGCCGCCCTCGACGTCGAAGTCGACCTTGGTGAGCTTGAACTGGTCGATGACCTTCTGGTACGCCGCCGCCAGGTCGGAGGCGGAGGAGCAGGCCTGCGCCAGCTCGGTGCCGGAGGCGCCGCCGAAGGAGACCCGCACGTCTCCGCCCGCGGACCTCAAGTCACCGATCTGCGCGGCTACTTCGTCGCTGCCGAGGTCGGTGACGCCGCCCCACTTCGGGGCGCAGGAGCCGCCGGAGGTGATGAAGGCGAGGGTGTACTCCTTGACGCCGGTGGCCTTGGAGGACGACACCAGGTCGAACTTCGGGTACAGCGACGTGTCGACGTACGGGGCGAAGCCGGCGCCGCTCGCGGTGGAGCCGGAGCCCGTTCCGGAGGTGGAGCTCTGCGAAGGGCTCGCCGTGGCCGTCTCGGTGGGCTCGGCGCTCTGCGACGCGGAGGCGGAGGCGGTCGGCGACGGCGAGGCGGTGGCCGACCCGGTCGGGCGGCCGCTCGGCTCGGGCGTCGCCCCGTCGTCCACGGAGCACTTGGTGTCGTCGATGAGGCAGCCGCTCGGGTCGGCGTCGCCGGAGACGACGAAGCCGATGGTCGCGGACTTGCCCGCGGCGATGCCCTGCTTGTCCCAGGAGGCGGGGGTGACGGTGACGTGCTGCCCGTCGGTCTTCGACTCGGCGTTCCACAGCGAGCTGAGCCTGGTCCCCGCCGGCAGGTCGAACTCCAGGGTCCAGTCGGACCGGGCCTTGTCGGTGTCGTTCGTGATGACGTACTGGCCGGTGTAGCCGCCGGACCAGCTGCTGGTCTTGGTGTACGCGGCGCCCACCGAGGCCGCCGAGGCGGTCGACGTGAAGAAGAACGCGCCGCCGCCCACGACGGCCGCGGCGACGACGCCGCCTATCGCCTTGTTCCTGCCGCTGATCCTGGAGCGCCGGTGCGTGCTGCTCATCACGTGCCTGCCTTAGCTGTGCGAGGGGGGTGTTGGGGGTGCGGCAGCACGCTAGCGATCTCGAACCCGTCAATTCGGGCAAGAGGGAAGGAGCTTGAGGATCTTAGGGTTGGCTTAAGGAAGGGATCGGGAGCGATTAAAGGTCGAGACCAGTCCTTTACGTTCCCGGCCGCGATGTCCGCGTCCGCGGCGGACCTCACCGGGGGCCCGGCCGGCCCGCTGGTCGAGCTGCACCCAGATCCGCACCTCTGTGCCGCCGAGCACGGACGAGCCGATGCGCACGTCGCCGCCGGTCGACTCGGCGAGGCGGCGCACGATGTCCAGGCCGAGCCCGGTCGAGCCGTCGCTGCCGGAACCGCGGCCGCGGGCCATCGCCGCCTCCGGGTCGAGGATGCCGGGGCCGGCGTCGGACACGAGCACGATCACCGCGTCCTCGCCGCTGTGCACGTCGACGGCGAAGGCGGTGCCCTCGGGGGTGTGCCGGAAGACGTTGCCGAGCAGCGCGTCGAGCGCGGCCGCCAACTCCCCGCGGGCGACCGGGATCCGGACCGGCCGGTCCACCCCGGCGACCCGCACCTTGCGCCCCTCGTCCTCGGCGAGCGCGGACCAGAAGGCCATGCGCTCACGGATCACCTCGGCGGCGTCGCAGCCGGCTCCGGGCCCGGCCGCGGCGGTCTGCGGCTTCGCGTCCCGGGCGGTGCGGATGATGGTGTCGACCTCGCGCTCCAGCTGCTCGACGGCGACCCGGGTCTGCTCGGCGGCGGGCCCGTCCCCCAGCGATGCGGCGTTCAGCCGCAGCACGGTGAGCGGCGTCCGCAGGCGGTGCGAGAGATCGGCGGCCAACTCCCGCTCGTTCGCGAGGAGTTGTACGACCTGGTCGGCCATGGAGTTGAACGCGACGGCGGCGAGGCGGAGTTCGGTCGGCCCGTCCTCGGGGACGCGCGCGCCGAGCTTGCCCTCCCCCAGGTCGTGCGCGGCGCCGACCAGCCGCTTGGCGGGCTGCACCATGCGCACGCCGAGCCGGTCGGCGACGGCCACGGACCCGATGATCAGGGCGATCCCGACCCCCGCGAGGACCACCCAGGCGGTGGTGACGCCGTTGGTGACCTCGGCCTCGGGGACGTAGACCTCGACGACCGCGATCTTCGTGGTGCTGACCGCGATCGGCTGCAGCCAGACCGAGCCGCCGGGCACGGTCTCGACGGTGGCCCGCCGGATGTCGTCGAGGCGGCCCTCCTCGACCCGCAGTTCGCCGAGCCGGATGGCGGGGTTGCCGCCGTCGGCCGGGACGTAGATCGACATCCGGTCCCCGTCGCCGGTCTGCGCGGTGGCGAGGGCGCGGGCGAGCTGGTCGCGGTCGGTGGTGACGGAGAGGGTCGGGCCGAGGGCGGCCGCGGTCCGCTCGGCGTTGGAGAAGGCCCGGTCGCGGGCCATCTCCTTGATGACGAGCCCGAGCGGGATGGCGAACGCGACGACGACCATGGTGGTGACGGCCAGGCAGACCTTGACGAGCGCCCACCTCACGGCGCGTGCTCCGGCCTCGGCGGCTCGAGCTTCACACCGACGCCGCGCAGGGTGTGCAGATAGCGCGGCCGCGCGGCCGTTTCGCCCAACTTCCTTCGCAGCCACGACAGATGTACGTCGATGGTCTGGTCGTCCCCGTAACTCTGCTGCCACACCTCGGCGAGGAGCTCCTTGCGGGCGACGACGACACCGGGGCGCCCGGCGAGGAACGCCAGCAGGTCGAACTCGCGCCGGGTCAGGTCGAGCGGCGCCCCGTCCAGGTCGGCCTGGCGGCGCAGCGGGTCGATGGAGAGCCCGCCGACCTGGATGAGCCGGGACGGCGGCTCGGCACCGGCGCTCCCCCGGGCACGCCGCAGCACGGCGGCCATCCGGGCGGACAGGTGCTCGGGCGAGAAGGGCTTGGTGAGGTAGTCGTCGGCCCCGTCGTTGAGGAGCCGCACTATCTCCGCCTCGTCGTCCCGCGCCGTGGCGATGATCACGGGTACGTCGGTGATTCCGCGCAGCATCTTCAGCGCCTCGGCCCCGTCCAGGTCGGGCAGACCGAGGTCGAGGATCACCACGTCGAACCGGAAATGGGCGACCTCGCGCAGCGCCTCCAGCGCGGTGCCGACGCTGCGCACGGTGTGTGCGGCGTCGGCAAGGTGCCGGATGAGGGCTGAGCGTACGAACTGGTCGTCCTCGACCACGAGCACACTTGCCATGGGCGGCACCGTACGCCATCCGAACGTTCTCGGCCCTCTTGCGGGTGACAGTGGACCGTGCGGGACAGCGGTGGCGGGTGTGGTGCAGTATGGCCCGCGATGCCATCGACGTTGCAGCCACCACCATCGCCGCCGACCGCGGATTCGCCGGGCTCGTCGCAGACCGCGCGGCCCGTACGCCGCGGCCTGGTGCACGCGGTGGCCTGGCTGCTCGCGACCGGGGCCGCGGTGACGCTGTCCTGGTGGGGTGTGCACACGGTGATGTCCGGCACGGCGTACGACCCGCCGAGGGCGCTGCCCGTGGTGGGCCCGGACGACGGCTCCGGCTCCGGCGACTCGGCGTCGCCGCTCGCCTCGTCGACGCAGCGCCCGGAACCATCACCGTCCACGTCGTCCCGCGCCGCGAAGCCGTCCCGGTCCGCCGCGTCCTCGAAGTCCGCGTCACCGAGCCGTACGGCGTCGTCCGCGCCGCGCACCTCCGCGCCGGGCACGGCCTCGTCCGGCACCGTGAAGAGCTACTCGACGGACGGCGGCCGGGCCGTGTTCGACCTCGGCGACACGTCGGCGACGCTGGTGTCCGCGACACCTGCCGCCGGGTGGTCGGTGGAGGTGTGGAAACAGTCGACGTGGATCCGGGTGGAGTTCACGTCGGGGGCGGAGAAGGTGTCGGTGTTCTGCACCTGGCACGACCACGAGCCGTCGGTGGAGATCGCCACGTACTGAGCGCGCCGTTGCGGGTTCTGCTTTCTTGTCGGGTGCGGCGCCGTCGTGTCTGGTCGCGCAGTTCCCCGCGCCCCTGAGGCATGCGCTCCGCGCAGCCTCCCCGGGGCGAGCGGAGCTCGCTTCAGGGGCGCGGGGCTGTGTCCATCAGCGGCTCCGCCGCGGGGCGCGAGAAGCCCCACCGGGCCGCACCCGCGAGACGAGCGGCGCCCCGCAGACGCCCCACGCGCTACCGGAACACAGAAGCCGGCGGCGCCGGGGACGCCTTCGCCGTGGCGTCCGTCACGGGGGACGCGCCACCCGTGAAGGACAGCAGATCGCGGCCGTGCTCGACCCGCCCGGGATGGGGATCACCGGCCGCGCGACGCGTCAGCTCCGCCACCGGCAACGGCACCGCCGAGGCGACGAGCACCGCGTTGCCGAAGCGTTTGCCGCGCAGCACCGTGGGGTCGGCGATCAGGGCCAGTTCGGGGAAGACGGCCGCGGCGGTGGCGATCTGGGCGCGGAGGTGGGTGAGGGGCGGCCCGTCCGCGAGGTTGGCGACGTACGTTCCCGTGGGCCGCAGCACGCGCCGCACCTCGGTCAGGAACTCCGTGCTGGTCAGGTGGGCCGGGGTGCGGGCCCCGCTGAAGACGTCCGCCACGAGCACGTCGGCCCACGCCTCGGGCAGTTTGCCGAGCGCCTCGCGGGCGTCCGCGGTCCGGACGCGGATGCGGGCACCGGGGTCCAACGGCAGCTCCCGGCGGACCAGTTGGACGAGCGGGCCGTCGCGTTCCACGATCTGCTGGGTGGCACGCGGGCGGGTCGCGGCGACGTAGCGGGCGAGCGTGAAGGCGCCCCCGCCGAGATGCAGGGCCTGGATCGGGCGGCCCCGGTCGGCGGCGAGATCGAGGACGTGGCCGATGCGGCGCTGGTACTCGAAGGAGAGGTGGGCCGGATCGTCCAGGTCGACATGCGACTGCGGAGCGCCGTCCAGGAGCAGCGTCCAGCCCGCGGGCCGGTCCCGGTCGGGTATCAGCTCGGCGAGCCCGCCGTCGACGCTCTCCACGACCGACTCGCGGGAACCCCGGCCGGCCCCGTCCCCCTTGCGCGCCTGCTGCTTCCCACCACGTGACCTCGCCATTCGGCCATTATCTGCGGGTTACGGCCATTCGGCCCAACGGCCGGGGGTCCCGGCCGTCGGGCCCGCCCGGCTCACTGGCAGTTGTCGGCGGCCTCGATCAGGCGCGCGGCCTCGTCGAGGGCGGCGCGCAGCACGGCCGGGTCGGTGACGAGGTCGGCGGTCCCGTCCCCGTCGGGGTCCGGCGGCAGCAGCCAGCCGGTGCCCTCGACCGGCGGGGCCAGCGGGGCGCCGCGGCCCTCCGTGTGCGTACAGGCGCTGCCCGGTACGTCCCAGGCGTCGGCGGTGCCGGGCGGCACGAGGAAGCCGAGGGTGTCGCCGCCGCCGTCGTGCAGCACCGGGGCCAGCGGCTCCGGGCTGCCGCGGCGCAGGATGTCCACCGCCTCCAGGCCCTGCCGGGCCGGAACCGTGACCAGGTCGCAGGCGCCCGGCGGCTGCTCGCTGTGCTCGTCGGTCGGGCAGTGCTGCGCCGTCGACGTCGTGGGCTGTACCGCGTCCAACACCTCGGCCCCTCCTAGCTCGTGGGGGTTTCGCCGCATGGTTCAACGCACAGACGCGTCAACGGCTACGGCGGCGCGCCGCCGCAAAGGATGGCAGTTCATGGCAGATCGCGGGTGAGATATCCGGTTTGTAGGCAAACCCTGCGTGTCGGCTCCGTCGCAGCCGGTACCTTCGAGCCTCGCCGGAACAAGGGCCCGCACGGCCCGACAGGTCCCCCGCACCCCTTGGTGTCCGGCACGGTTCGCACGGGAGGACCCGCTCATGACGTCGTCTCCGCATCGCCAGGATGCCTCGGCGCCGCAGCCCCCGCGGCCGAACCTCGCTTTCCGGGAGCTGCGCGGACTGCGCTCACCCGGCGAGTTCGCCGCCTCGGTGCGGCGCGCGGCGCGGGAGATCGGTGAGCGGGTCAGCTGCGACGCGCGCTACATCGGACGCGTGGAGGCCGGCGAGATCCGCTGCCCCAACTACGCGTACGAGCGGGTGTTCCTGCACATGTACCCGGGCCGAACCCTCATGGACCTGGGGTTCGCGCCCCGTTCCGCGGTACGCGGCCGGGGCGCGCGCCCGGCCCCCCGTTCCCTGCACGACGAGGAGAGCGACGTGCGACGTCGCGCATTCATGACCGGCATGACCGGCTCGACGGCCACCGTGGCCGTCGCCGCCCTGGCGCCCCTGGGCGCCCCCGCGCCGCAGGCTCCCCTGGACCGGCATCCCGCACGCGCGGGGGTCGGCGCCGTCGAGGAGGCGATCCGGCGGATCCGGCTGCTCGACGACCGGCACGGCGCCGACGGCCTGTACCGGCGGGCCGCGGCCCCGCTGCGCACCGCCTTCGAGCTGCTCGACTCGGGCACCGCGCAGCGTGACGTCACCGACCGGCTGCAGGCGGGGGCCGGTGAACTGGCCATCTCCGTCGGCTGGTTGGCGCACGACTCGGGCCGGTTCGACGATGCCCGCTCGCACTACGCGGAGGCGCTCGCGACGGCGCGGGTGGCGGGTGACGAGGCGCTGGAGGCGCACGCGTTCTGCAACACGGCGTTCCTCGCGCGGGACGCGGGGCGCCCGCGCGAGGCCGTACGGGCGGCGCAGGCGGCGACCCGGGTGGGCGCCCGCCTCGGCTCGCCGCGGCTGCTCTCGCTGCTCGCGCTGCGGGAGGCCGGGGGCTGGGCCGGTCTCGGCGACCAGCGCTCCTGCGAGCGGTCGCTGGCGCGGGCGCAGGCCCTGTTCGCGCGGGGGGCCTCGGACGCCGACCCGGAGTGGATGAGCTTCTACGGCGAGGCCGAGCTGGAGGGCCTGGAGGCGCAGTGCTGGTCGGCGCTCGGCGCGTGGGACCGTGCGGCCCGGCACGCGCGCCGGGCGGTCGCCCTTCAGGACCCGCACTTCACGCGCAACATGGCGCTGTACACGGCCGAGTCGGCGGACGATCTGGCCCGCGCGGGCCAGCCGGACGAGGCCGCCTCCGCGGGGGCGCGTGCGCTGGCCCTGCTCCGGGATGTGCGCTCGTCCCGGATCGAGGGGATGCTGGCGACGACGGCCCGGGTCCTCCTGCCGCACCGCCGGGCGGCCGGGGTGTCGGCGTTCCTGGAAGCCCACGCGGAATCCCGCCGCTGACCTCCGGTCGCGTGCCGGGTGCGGGTTCGGCGGGGCTGGTCGCGCAGTTCCCCGCGCCCCTTTTCGCCTTCGCGTCTGCTGAGTCGCTGTTCGTCTCGCGGGTGCGGGTTGTGGTGGGTTGCTCGCGCACCCGCACCCGCACCCGCACCCGCGAGACGGACCGCCACCCGGCGGACGGGACCGCGGCGCGGTCAGTTCAAGTGACCCGTCTCGTTCCACGACTCGATCGCCGGGTCACCGTAGGCCCAGCCCAGTACGGAGAGCGACGTCGGATTCAGGCGCACGCGGGCCGCGAAATCGAGCGGCAGCCCGAGCCAGCGCGCCCCGATCGACCGCAGCATGTGCCCGTGCGCGAACACCAGCACGTCCCGGTCCGCGCTCCGCGCCCACGCCACGACCTCGTCGGCCCGCGCCGTCACATCGGCGATCGTCTCGCCCTCCGGAACACCGTCCCGCCAGATGAACCAGCCGGGCCGCAGCTCCTGGATCTGGGCCGGCGTGAGGCCCTCGTACGCGCCGTAGTCCCACTCCATCAGCGCGTCCCACGCGGTGGCCCGCTCCCCGAACCCGGCGAGCTCGCACGTCTCGCTCGCGCGGACCAGCGGCGAGGTGCGCACCTCGACCCCGTCGAGCCCGTCGTACGGGGCGCGGTGCAGCCGCTCACCGAGCAGCTTCGCGCCGCGCCGGCCCTCTTCCAGGAGCGGAATGTCCGTCCTGCCGGTGTGCCGTCCGGACAGGGACCATTCCGTCTGTCCGTGCCGGGCCAACAGGATGCGCGGTGCCATGCGAGGGGGGCCTTCCATAACGACAGGGGTTTACGGGATGAACCGGGGGCAACAGGGAGTGTCGCCCCAACCATCATCGCGCAACCGGAACACGGGCCGCCCGCCGGGCAACCCGCCGCTTGATCTCTGCGTCTACGAGGATCAGGGGTCGCCCACGCAGACCCCCACATACACCTTAGGGTGGGCACGTGGCCGGAGGCCGCCGACAAGGAAGAGGGGGAGCGGCCCGAATGTCGCAGCAGATCGACGACGCACCACGCACGGAGGCAATACCCGTCGCCCGGCTCCGCTGGTGGACGGAGTTGCCGCTGCTCCTCCTCGTCTACGGCGCGTACACGGCCGGCCGGCTGCTGGCCCGGGGCGACGTGAGCACGGCCGTCGACCACGGCCTGGCGATCCTCAAGGCCGAGAAGGTGGTCCGGCTCAATCTCGAGCATCCACTGAATCGTCTGTTCACCCGCGAGGCCTGGATCGGCGTCCCCGCCGACTTCTGGTACGCCTCCCTGCACTACGTGGTCACGCCGGCCGTCCTGATCTGGCTGTTCCGCCGCCGCGCCCTTCTCTACCGCACGGCCCGCACCTGGCTGATGACGTCGACGATGATCGGCCTCATCGGCTTCACCCTGCTTCCGACCTGCCCGCCCCGGCTCCTCACTGCGGGCCACGGCTTCGTCGACACCATGGCCCAGTACAGCTCGTACGGCTGGTGGGGCGGCGCGGCCAGCGCGCCCAAGGGCATGGGCGGGATGACCAACCAGTACGCGGCCATGCCCAGCCTGCACGTCGGCTGGGCGCTGTGGTGCGGGATCATGCTGTGGCGCCACGGCGGCAGCCGCTGGGCCAAGGCCGCGGGTGTCGCCTACCCCCTCATCACCACGATCGTCGTGATGGGTACGGCGAACCACTACTTCTTCGACGCGCTCGCCGGGGTCGCGGTGATGGGAGTGGGCCTGCTGCTCACCAAGCCCGTGATGCGGGTCGCGGCGCTGGTCAGGGACTGGGCGGGCGGCCTCTTCGTGGGCGTGCGCGGGGGCACGGCGACGGCCCCTTCCGCCACACGTTCCTCGAATGTCAGTGGAGAGTGCCAGACTTCCCCGGGTGAGCGAATTCCCCGACAGCGCAAGGCCGCCACACAGCGCGACACAGGCGACGGGGCTGCGGCACCGGCTCGCTGAGCTGCGCGGCCCCGACACCCCGCCACGCCCGATGGACGCCCGCGCCCTGGCCGCCCTCGCGGCGAACCCGGGGTGCAACCGCAGAGCGCTCCTGGACGGCGCGGGCGTCGACAAGGGCCGGATCGCGGACGCGCTGGGTTCACCGGCCGCCTTCGGCCAGTCCCAGTTCGCGCTGACGCGGGGGAACGCGTTCGAGGCGCGGGTGAAGGCGGACGGCGGCGCGGAGCTGCTGCGGCTCGTGCACGCGTGCGTGGGCGGCGCCGACGACGCCGAGCCGGTCCCCGGCCTCGTACGGAATCCGGACCTGTCCGCGATCGGTCCCGAGGGTCGCACCGCGCGCACGGCGCTCGCCCTGCGCGAGGCGGTCGAGTCCGCGGCCGCCGACGGGACGTGGGCGTTCCTCGACCATCCGATGCTGGCGCTCGACGTGGCGGGCAGCCCCGCGTTCCTGGAGCCGGACGCGGTGGTCGTGCACCCGGACGGCAGCTGGACGGTCGTCGAGATCAAGTCCTTCCCGATGATCGACGGCGCGGCGGACGCGTCGAAGGTGGGTGCGGCGGCCCGTCAGGCGGCGGTCTACGTGCTGGCGCTCGAACAGGTGGCGGCGCGCATGCCGGAGGCGGGGGTGACGGTCCGGGACCGGATCGTGCTGGTCTGCCCCAAGGACTTCACGAACCTGCCGGCCGCGTCCGCGGTGGACGTGCGCAAGCAACGGGCGGTGACGCGGCGCCAGTTGACGCGGCTGACCCGGATCGACGACATCGCGGAGGCCCTCCCGCCGGGCACGGTCTTCGACCCCGAGCTGTCGCCGGACGCGCTGACGGCCGCCGTCGAGGCGGTCCCCGCGACGTACGCGCCGGAGTGCCTGGCCGCGTGCGAGCTGGCCTTCCACTGCCGCGACCGCTCGCGGGCGGCCGGCGCGGTGACCACCCTCGGCCGTCCGCTCCGCGCCGAGCTGGGCGGCCTGACGACGGTGGACGCGGTGCTCGCCGCGGCCCACGGCGAGGCGGGCGACCCGGCGGACCCGACGGTGGCGGCCCTGCGGCGGGCCGCGGCCCTGCGCGCGGAGGCGCTGGCCGGGGCGGGGGCGGGGAGCCGATGAGCCTGATCAACCACCTGGCCCGGCTGGAGGCGACCAGCACGGGCCGCGCCCAGCCGACCGCCACGGTCCGGCACCGGCATCTCTCCCAGCGCCCCCTGGTCCTGGTCCCCCTCACCACGGCGGGCGAGACGGGCGCGCCGCTCGGCGCCCTGGTCGGCACGGAGCGCACCTCGCCGCGTCTGCTGGTCGTGCCGCAGCCGCGCGACCGCGACCTGCGTTTCGCGTTCCTGACGCAGCTCGCCGAGACGGTCCTGCCGTACATCGACTCGTACGCCGCCGACGTCGAGACCGCCGAGCGCAGCGAGACGGACCCGGCCACGAACAAGCGGGTCAAGGTCGAGGTCGAACTGTGCGCGGACGCGCCGCAGTTGATCGTGCCGAGCCGGGCGGGCATCGAGTTCGTCCGCCTCCTCGGCCGCTCGATGCGCTTTCGCCGCACGGCGGAGCAGGACCCGGAGACGCCCTACCCCGCTCCCCCGCACGTCCCGCTCCTCGGCCGCTGGCTCACGCACTACGGCGAGCGCGCCCGGGTCCCGGGCTCCTCGCTGCTGCTCGCCATGACGGACCTGCTCTCGCGGCACTGGGCGACGGGCCAGTCCAGCCTGGAGGACCAGCACCTGGGCGCGCTGCTCGCCTGGATCGAGGCGCCGGAGGGCACCTCGGGCGCCGACGCGGCGCTCCGCGCCGAGCTGGACCGGGACGCGCACGGCCAGCTCCTGCACCCGCCCGCGGGACCGGCCACCGACCCCGCCTTCGACAACAAGCTGCTCGCGCCCGCCATCGAGCGCTACGACAAGGCCCGTACGCGCCTCGCGGCCACCGAGGACGCGGTCGAGGCCGACGGCCGGCTGGCCGAACTCACCGCCGCGGAGCGGGAGATCCACGCCCTGGTCGAGTCCCGCACCCGGCCCACCTGGGACGCGGCGTGGCGCGGCCTCGACGCGCTGTGCACCCTGCCCGAGGGCCCGCACGCCGCCGACCGCTGGACGCGGGACCGCTGGTCGTTCACCGGCCACCGCGACCGGGTCGCGGCGGGCGAGCCGCCTCAGCCGCGCCGCGACGACGCGGTGACGGCGGCGAACAAGCTGGCCACGCGCGAGCGCGAACAGGCCCGCCTGGACGCCCAGGAGGCGCTCGACGACCCGCTCGTCATGGCGGGCCGGCGCCTCGCCGGGGAAGCGCTGACCGGCGAGGTGACCGAGGTCGTGGCGGCGTACAACGAGAAGAAGCGCCCCCGCCCCCTGGTCACGCTCCGCACGGACGACCGGCCGCACCTCGGCGAGCGCGTGAAGCTCTACCGGTCGCTGGACGGCAAACCGCAGACCGCCGAGTTCGTGACGTACGAGAGTGACGGCTCGGTGGTGCTCCGGCTGCTGGACAAGATGGGGCGCGGCAAGGAGCCGGACCCCGGGTCGGTGCCGGACAAGGGCGACCGGCTGTGCTGGACGCTGTTCGAGCACGAGCAGCGCGGCGGCCCCAAGCTGCCGGAGCCCGAGGAGACGCCGTGGACCCACGGCGGGCCGCCCGGGGCCGGGACCGAGTCGCCGGACGCCGTGACCGTGGAGGACATCCTGTGACGACCGCACCCACCGCTGTCACCGCGTTCGACCCCGGCGCCGAGGCGGCCCGCGCCACCGACGCGATCCTGCGCGACACCCTGCACAGCGAGGCCCGCGGCATCGTCGTGGACTCCCCGCCCGGTGCCGGGAAGTCGACGCTCGTGGTGCGCGCCGCGCTCGAACTGGCCGACGCGGGCCGCCCGTTGATGATCGTCGCGCAGACGAACGCGCAGGTGGACGACCTCGTCCTGCGCCTGCACGAGAAGAGCCCCGAGCTACCCGTCGGCCGGCTGCACAGCAGCGACCCGGACGCGTACGACAAGACGCTCGACGACCTGCCGAACGTGCGCCTGTCGACCAAGGCCGGCGACCTCGCGCCGCTCCCGATCGTCATCTCCACCGCCGCGAAGTGGGCGCACGTGCGGCCCGACGACGCGGGTGGTCCGTGGCGGCACGCGATCGTCGACGAGGCGTACCAGATGCGCAGCGACGCGCTGCTCGCCGTGGCGGGACTCTTCGAGCGGGCGCTCTTCGTGGGCGACCCGGGGCAGTTGGACCCGTTCTCGACGGTCGGCTCGGAGCAGTGGGCGGGCCTGACCTACGACCCGTCGGCGTCGGCGGTGTCGACGCTGCTGGCCCACAATCCCGACCTGCCGCAGCACGAACTGCCCGTGTCCTGGCGGCTTCCGGCGTCGGCGGCGCCGCTGGTGTCGGCCGCGTTCTACCCGTTCACGCCGTTCCGCAGCGGTACGTCGGAGGGCGACCGCACGCTGAACTTCCGTGCCGCGTCGGACGGTTCGGGCCCGGACCGGGTCATCGACGAGGCGGCGCGCGCGGGTTGGGGCCTGCTCGAACTGCCCGCCGCGCACACCCCGCGCACGGATCCGGAGGCGGTGCGGGCCGTGGCGCTCGTGGTGCGGCGCCTTCTCGACCGGGACGGCGTGACGACGTCCGAGCGCGGCCCCGAGGAGACTCCGCTCACCGCCGACCGGATCTGCGTCGGCACGGCCCACCGCGACCAGGCGGCCGCGGTGCGCTCCGCGCTGGCCGGGCTCGGCGTGCAGGGCGTCACCGTCGACACGGCGAACCGGCTGCAGGGGCGCGAGTACGACGTCACGGTGGTGCTGCATCCGCTGTCGGGGCGGCCCGACGCGACGGCGTTCCACCTGGAGACCGGGCGGCTGTGCGTGCTCGCCTCTCGGCACCGGCACGCGTGCGTCGTGGTGTGCCGGGCGGGCGTCTCGGAGCTCCTCGACGAGCACCCTTCGGCGGAGCCCGTGCAGCTGGGGGTGACCGTGAAGTTTCCCGACGGATGGGAGGCGAATCACTCCGTGCTGAGCCGGTTGTCGGAACACCGGGTCGCTTGGGGTGGTTGAGGGGGTTGCGTTTGTCCGCGGGCCCGGTGGGGGCTTCTCGCGCAGTTCCCCGCGCCCCCGAGATGCGCACTTCGTGCGGCATCTCATCGGGGAAGGCTGCGCGCGGCGCACACCTTCAGGGGCGCGGGGAACTGCGCGACCAGCCCCCACTCACCCGCACCCGAAGGCCCACTTGCGCCCCCACGGACAATGGAAGGCGGCCCGGGCGACAAGACGGGCCGTGTCTCGGAACCAGGAGGAACACCATGGCGGAGCCCGAGCGGCAGCCCCGGCTGCGGCCCGCGCCGTTGATCTTCGAGCCCGCGGAAGCGGCCGCCGACCCGGAGCACTTCTTCGACCTGGAGTCCGTCGAGGACCCCCGCGAGCTGCTCGCCCGCGCCACGGAACTGACCCACGCGTTCCGCGCGGCGGCCGACCGTTCCGTCGAGTTCCAGGCGATCGCGGCGGCCCAGCTCGCCGATCCGCGCCGCTTCGACCGGCTGACCACGGCGGACATCGCGGAGCGCGCGGAATGGACCGAGGACTACGCCAAGAAAATGGTCGAATTCGGCCGTGACCTGCTGCGCGGCACCGCCGAGCCGACCGCCTGAGGACCGGGTCAAGATCTTTTGGCATATGCCAGAGGGGCAAGATACTCCACCCCGCCCCCTCCTGTCCTGATTTCCCGCAACCCTTTGGAGCTGCACCCTCACGCCCTGTAGATGTAGGGGTCATGAGCACCGCGTACCCCCACATCGCCCCCGCCCGCACGGACCGGGCCACGACCCACGACCGCTTCGACGTCTCGGGTGTGACCCCCGAGGGCGCTGCCTGGCTCGCCTCCGCAGGAACGTATCCGCGATCAACGCTGACTCACTGGGAGTCCCGGCCCCACGCCCCCGTGGTGCTGCCCTGCGGCTCCGTCTTCGACGTGGTGAACGTGCCCGCGATCTTCGGCCGCCGGATGTTAGACCGCCTCTGGGACGAGGGACCTGGCTCGGGCCCCGTCGCCGCGTACCGGGGCCGCATGCTCCTGTTCGCCGCCCCCGGCACCGCCCAGCGCCTGCCCTCGCTGCTGCGGTGGGAGGAGTGGGGCTCCGCGGTACCGCCGTTCCTGTGCCACGGCAGCGGCGACGCGGTCACCGTGCCGGCCCCGACAACCCCCGCCGAGCCGCACCATCCGTCCCGCTGGGTCGTCGCCCCCGACACCCGTCATCCCTGGCTGCCGGGGGCCGAGGTACTGCTCTGGGCCTGCGTCAAGGCGGCCCGCGCCGCCGCGCAGTCGACCGTGCAGGTATCGATTTTTCCTGCTGCCGATCAGAGTGCTAATGTCTACGACGTCAGCCGGCGCCATTAGCTCAGTTGGTTAGAGCAGCGGACTCTTAATCCGCGTGTCCGGGGTTCGAGTCCCTGATGGCGCACAGACAATCAAAGGCCTTCCGCAAGCGCGGAGGGCCTTTGTCGTCGAGCCTGCACTGTGGCCCGGCACCCGGCTGGGGGTCCGGGGGTTACCCCCCGGGGGATGCAGCATCCGCGTGTCCGGGGTTCGAGTCCCCGATGGCGCACAGACAATCAAAGGCCTTCCGCAAACGCGGAAGGCCTTTGCCGTTGAACCTGCACTGTGGCCCGGCACCCGGCTGGGGGTCCGGGGGTTACCCCCCGGGGGATGCAGCATCCGCGTGTCCGGGGTTCGAGTCCCTGATGGCGCACATACAATCAAAGGCCTTCCGCAAACGCGGAGGGCCTTTGTCGTTGAACCTGCACTGTCGCCCGGCACCCGACTGGGGGTCCGGGGGTTACCCCCCCGGGGAGATGCAGCATCCGCGTGTCCGGGGTTCGAGTCCCTGATGGCGCACCTGAAACGAAGGCCTCCCACCAGCGTGGAGGGCCTTCGTCATTGCCGGGCGCGGCTGTCGTCGCGGCTGGTCGCGCCCCGCGGCGGAGACGCTGATGGACACAGCCCCGCGCCCCTGACAGCGAGCTCCGCTCGCTTCAGGGGAAGCCTGCGCGCAGCAGGACCACCGGACCGCACCCGCTCACGAAACGCCGGCCCCGCAGACGGAGACGGTCGCCACCCCGGTCAGCCCGTCGTCACCTTCACCGTCCACGCGCCCGACGCCGTACGGTCCTCCACCTCGACCCGTACCTTCTCGCCGGGGACCGTGAAGCTCTCGCCCGCCTGGATCGGGGCGTCGGCGAGGGGTGGGTAGACCGAGTCGCCGTAGCAGGCCTCCGTGAACGGGTGGGAGTCGATGACCTGGACCGGGCCGCCCCCGGACGAGGAATCGTTGCGTACGCGGTAGGCGAGGACGCCCTGCGTGCAGGTCGCGTCGTCGTTGCCGCCACCGCCACGGGCCTCCAGGGCGATGGCGCTGGACGGACCGGTGCGGACGACCGCGAGCTTGGTGCCGCCCCCCGCACCGAACGGCGCGCCGGCCGAGCGCCGCGCCGTGCTCAGCGGCTCCAGGGTCAGCCGGGTGTCCCCGGCGCGCGTCACGCACGCCACCTGCCGCGGCTCCAGCCAGCCCAGCTTCCACTTGTGCCAGCCGAAGAAGTCGGGGGCCAGCCCGAACTGGCTGCCCATGACGTCCCAGTCGCCGACGTACGTGTCCCAGTCACCCTCGCCGTCGGCGGGCCGGTGATAGAGGTCGGGCAGGTCGAAGACGTGCCCCGTCTCGTGCGCGAGGACGTTGCGGTCCGGCGGGTGCTGCTCGAAGACCGTGACGATGCGCCGGATGTCGGTGCCGTCGGCCCGCATCGGCCGGTCGAAGTTCACGACCTTCGTCGCGTCCGAGTCGACACCCGGCGCCTCCGGATCGGCGACGAAGTAGACGACGTCGTACTTGCTGAAGTCCGTGTGCGCGTCCGCCACCTTCAGGGCGTCGCGCAGATAGGCGCTGCGGTGCGCGGCGTTCCAGTCACGCTTTATGGCGTACGAGGTCGAGTCGTGCGGCATCTCGATCCACTCGCGCTGCGGATGCGGCACCAGCCGGAACTTCCCGTACGAGGCGCGCTCGAAGAAGCGGCTGGTGGCCGGGAAGTAGTCGGCCGTCAGCTCCTCGGGCGTGGTGGTGGGCTCCCAGTCCGGGAAGGACAGGAACACCATCACCGCGTTGAGTGGCTTCGTCGGACGCGGGTATCCGGAATGCCATGAGTCCAGGCCCTCGGAGTGATGGGCGGCCGTGCGTTCCAGGGCGCACGGCCCGGCGTACGGCGCGGCGGCAGCGGCGGGGCCGGCGACCAGACCTGTGGCGGCCAGGGCGGTGAGAGCGGTCAGCGCTGCGGCGGCGGCACGCAGACGGCGCTTGTCCACTCCCCCGAGTGGCTGCGGACGCGGCAAGTCGACCTCCGGGCGAGGAATGCGGGACACCTGACCCAGACTGTGGCTATTTGCACAGGTTCGCCTTGTTTATCTGGCCCGGATGAGTGAGCACCCGACACCCCCGTCGCTCACAGAACGTCACAGATGATCGGGGTCCGGTCGCCGCACGGAAGAAGCCCGTACGACCCCGAGCAGAAACGATCTGTCGGAGTGGCGCAGTCCGGTCCGGAACCGAACCATCTCGGTCCGCAGGCTGGATAGGCCGTCCGACCTGCCTCTATGATCGGCACACTTTCCTGCCGGGACCCGGCGCACCAGATCACGCAACCAGACGACGCACTGCGGGAGCGAGCGGTGAGCGCACAGCCCGAAGGGCCCACGACGGCGGCGGAGGCGACCCCACCCGGCCCGCGCCTCGAACCCCTCACGGAGAGTGGCCGCGCCGGCCGGCCCGAGGCCGCCTACCGTTCCGCGTTCCTCGCCTCTCCTCTCCCCATGGCGGTCGTCGACCGCGCCGGAGTGATCGTCGGCGCCAATGCCGCGGCGCTCACGATGCTGCGCGGCGAGGGCACCGAGCCCCTCGTCGGCCGCGTCGCCGCCGAACTGCTCGACCTCTCCGGCGACCCGCGCACCTGGCACGCGTACCGCGAGGTGCTGCGCGGCCGCCAGCCGCGGCTCTCGCGCACCCGCCGGCTCAAGCACCCCGGCGGCCACTCGCTGTGGGTCCGGGTCACGGTCTCGCCGGTGCCCGGTGACGACGTCGTACTCATCTCGCTCAGCGACATCAGCGCGCACCGTGAACTCCAGGCCCGGCTGCGCCACCTGGAGATGCACGACCCGGTGACGAAGCTGCCCAACCGCGCCCTGTTCTTCGAACGGCTCACGGCAGCACTGGAGGCGGGCACGTACGACGACGCGGGGACGACCGGCCGGGTGGGCCTGTGCTACCTGGACCTCGACGGGTTCAAGGCGGTCAACGACACCCTCGGTCACCACGTCGGCGACCGGCTGCTCGCCGCCGTCGCGCAGCGGCTCGGCCAGTGCGCGGAGCGGGCCCGGCAGACCACCGGCGCCCCGCTCGTGGCCCGGCTCGGCGGCGACGAGTTCGCGCTGCTCGTGGAGGAGTCGACGGGCACCGAGCAGGTGGCGGATCTGGCGGAGGCGGCGCTGAAGGCGCTGCAGGAGCCGTTCGACCTGTCCGGTCAGCGGCTGTCCGTGTCCGCGTCGATCGGGGTCGTGGAGCGGCAGGTCGCGGGGACGACGACCACCGGTCTGATGCAGGCCGCCGACACCACGCTGTACTGGGCGAAGGCCGACGGCAAGGCCCGCTGGACCCTCTTCGACCCGGAGCGCAACGCCCACCGCATGACCCGGCAGGCGCTGTCGTCGGGGCTGCGGCCCGCCGTCGAGCGGGGCGAGTTCGTCCTGGAGTACCAGCCGCTCGTGCAGTTGGAGGACGGCGGGCTGCGGGGCGTGGAGGCGCTGGTGCGCTGGCAGCACCCGCAGTTCGGCCTGCTGACGCCGAATCGGTTCGTCGGGCTCGCCGAGGAGGACGGCTCCATCGTGCAGTTGGGGCGCTGGGTGCTGCGCACCGCGTGCGCGCAGGCGCGGCGCTGGCAGCTGGAGCACCCGGACGTGCCGCCGGTCTTCGTCAGCGTGAACGTCGCGGTGCGGCAGGTGTGGGACTCGGACCTGGTCGCCGACGTCGCGCAGATCCTGCGGGACACGCAACTCGCTCCGGAACTGCTGCAGTTGGAGCTGACCGAGTCCGCGGTCATGGGCTCCGCCGGGCGGCCGTTGCAGGCACTCCAGGCGCTCAGCGACATGGGCGTACGCATCGCCATCGACGACTTCGGGACCGGGTACTCGAATCTCGCGTACCTGAGCCGACTCCCGGTCTCCGTACTGAAGTTGGACGGTGCGTTCGTGCGCGGTTTCCAGTACGAGGACGGGGAGCGGCCCACCGATCCGGCCGACGCGGTGATCGTGGAGGCGCTGGTGCAGTTGGCGCACCGGCTCGGGCTCACCGTGACGGCGGAGTGCGTGGAGACGGCCGAACAGGCGGATCGGCTCCGCCGGATCGGGTGCGACACGGGGCAGGGCTGGCTGTACTCACGGCCCGTCGCGGCGGAGCGGATCTCTCAGCTGCTGGCCGACGGTTAGACCCGCACCCGGGCAACTCGCCCCGGATTCAACGGGTTTCGGGCTCCGCTCGTGGCTGATCCTCATCACGCTCGCCGGTGCCACGTTCATGACCGCCTCGACTGCTCCATCGTCATGGTGGCGCTGCCGGAGATCGGGCGCGACCTCTCCTTCGGTTCGGCGAGCGCCCTGCAGTGGGTGGCCACGGCCTGTCTGTTGCCGACGGCGGGGCTGCTGCCGCTCTTCGGCCGGCTGTCCGATCTGCTGGGCAGGCGGCGGCTCTTCGTTCTCGGGGCGTTCCTGTTCACGGCCCTGTCCCTGGTGGCCGCGGCCGCCGTCTCGCCGGGCATGCTGATCGCCGCGCGGGCCGGGCAGGGCATCGCCGCCGCGATGATCGCGCCGACCGCCCTCGCGCTGATGACGTCGCTCTTCCCCGAAGGGCCGCGACGCACCCGGGCGTTGGCGGTGAACGGCGCCCTGCTCTCCCTCGGCTTCGTCGTCGGCACCATCCGCGGCGGCGTCATCACCAATGGCCTGAACTGGCGTTGGACGATGGCGCTGCTCGTGACGCTCGGCTCCGTGGTGCTCACCGGGGCGCTGGCCGTGCTGCCGCGCCACGGCGACGTACGGCGGGCGAACCGGCTCGACGTACCCGGCGCGGTGCTCGCCGCCGTCGCCGCGTCCACCGGCGGCTCGGTCCTCGCCGGACTGCAGCACGCGTTCCTCACGGCCGGGCTGGTCACGGCGGCCGCGCTGCCGGTGACGGCGGTGTTCCTGCGCCGCCGGTGAGTGTTCTGTACGTGGAGGAAGGCGCCGCCCTCACTGTTGCGAGGGCGGCGTCTTCCTGCGCGTACGGGATACGGGGGATCAGCCTTGCGGCAACCCGTAGGCGTCCGCGATGAGTTCGTAGCTGCGCAGCCGGATCTCACCGCTGTGGGCGTTGGCCGTGAGCATCATCTCGTCGGCGCCCGTGCGCTTCTGGAGGTCGTCCAGGCCGGAGCGGACCTCGTCGGTGGTGCCGTGGATGACGTTGGAGTTCCAGGAGTCGATGAAGTCCCGCTCCATCTCGTTGAACCGGTACGCCTCCGCCTCCTCGGGCGTCGGGACCAGGCCGGGGCGGCCGGTGCGGAGGCGGACCATGTTGAGGGCGGCGGCCAGCACCTGGCGGCGGGCCTCCGTTCCGTCGTCGTCGGTCGCGAGCGCGGAGACGCCGATCAGGGCGTACGGCTCGGAGAGCACCTCGGAGGGCCGGAAGGACTCGCGGTACAGGTCGAGCGCCGGGATCGTGTTCTGCGCCGAGAAGTGGTGGGCGAACGCGAAGGGCAGGCCGAGGGTGCCGGCCAGGCGGGCGCTGAAGCCGGAGGAGCCGAGCAGCCAGATCTGCGGGCGGTGCGGGTCCTGGACGCCGCCGGGGGACGTGGCCTGGACGGGGCCCGGGACCGCGTGGATGCGGGAGTACGGGTGGCCGTCGGGGAAGTCGTCGTCGAGGAAGCGGGTCAGCTCGGCGAGCTGCTGCGGGAAGTCGTCCGCGCCCTCGTTGAGGCGGTCCGAGCGGCGCAGGGCGGCGGCCGTGGCTCCGTCGGTGCCGGGGGCGCGGCCGAGGCCGAGGTCGACGCGGTGCGGGGCGAGCGCCTCCAGGGTGCCGAACTGCTCCGCGATCACCAGCGGGGCGTGGTTGGGCAGCATGACGCCGCCGGAGCCGAGGCGGATGCGCTCGGTGTGCGCGGCCAGGTGGGCCAGGATCACGGCGGGGCTGCTGGAGGCGACGCCGGGCATCGAGTGGTGCTCGGCGACCCAGTAGCGGTGGTAGCCGCGGCGCTCCGCGAGGCGGGCGATGTCGGCGCTGGTGGCGAGGGCCTGGCTCGCGGTGCGGCCCGCTCCTACGGTGACCAGGTCCAGGACCGAGAGGGGGGTCGGGGCGGTGCCGTGGGCTGCGCCGCGGATCTCGTCTTGGGTGGCCGGCACGGGGTCCTCCTGCGGGGCGTGTGCGTATGTCTGGGTTGGACCCCGGCGTAACGGAGGCGTTCTCCGGTTTATTCCCCGCCGGTTCGTCGGCTGCGGGCCGGTGGGGGCTTCTCGCGCCCACGCGGCGGAGCCGCATATCGATACAGCCCCGCGCCCCTGAAGCATGCGCTGCGCGCAGCTTCCCCCATGAGATGCCGCACGCAGTGCGCATCTCATGGGCGCGGGGAACCGCGCGAGAAGCCCCACCGGTCCGCAGCCGAGGACGGTCTACGCCTGAATCAGCGGCTCCTTCGTGAACAGGGTGCCGAGGGAGGGCGCGTTCACCCGGCGGCCGCCGAGCCGCAGGGCCTCCCAGACGGTGACCTGGTTGGCGGTGAGGACCGGCTTGCCCAGTTCTCGTTCCAGGTCGGAGATGTACGCCGCCGTGTGCAGGGCGGTGTCCGGCAGGAGCACCGCCTCCGCGTCGGGATGGTCACCGTTCCTGGCCATGGCGAGGACCTCGTCCCAGCCCCACGTGCCGACCTCGGCCGCCGTGATGATGCCGCTGCCGCGCACCGAGAGGACCTCGGCGCCGGCCGCCTTCAGGAACGTGGCGAAGTGGTCGGCGACGTCCTCGGGGTACGTCGCCGCCACCGCCACCCGCCGCACCCCCAGCTCACCGATGGCGTGCGCGAAGGCGAACGACGTGCTGGACGCGGGCAGCCCCGCGGCCTGCGCGAGGCCGCGGACCTGGTCGTGGGCGCCGTCCCAGCCGAAGACGAAGCTGCCGGACGTGCACGCCCAGACCACCGCCTCCGCGCCGGACATCCGCAGCTCCTCCACGCCGGCCGCGAGCCGCTCCGGAGCGCCCATCTCCAGCAGCGCGTCGACGCGGTGCGCGTCCTCACCGATGTCGGTGTGCACGACGGCGAGGCGCACGTCGCTGTCGATCAGCATCTCGATCCGCGGGTAGTCGTCCTCCGCGGAGTGTCCGGGGTAGAGAAATCCGAGCGCTGTCATGCTCTATGCCCACCCTTCCTGGCCCTCCGGAAAGTCCGGAAGGACCTGTTCTGGCTGCAGTCCCGGCCCTGTCTGCAGTCCCGGTTCCGGCTGGAGCTGCTGCTCCGGCAGACCCGGTACGGGCCACTGGCGGCGTGCCGCCGGGTCGAGCAGCGCCTGGTAGGGGCCCACCGCTCGCGTACCCAGCTGACGCAGGGCTGCCCACATCGTGACCTGGTTGGCCGAGATCACCGGCATCCGCAGCTCGGCCTCCAGCTGCGGGATGACGTCGTACGTGGGCAGGTTCGTGCAGCTGATGAAGAGCGCGTCGGCGCCGACGCCGACCGCCGCACGGGCCATCTCGGCGACGTCCCGGTAGGGGACCTTCCAGATGTGCCGGGTCAGGCCGAGGTAGGCGCGGCCGACCACGGTGATGCCGGCCTCCCCCAGGTACTCCTCGAGGGACTCGGTGACGGAACGGGTGTAGGGCGTGACGAGCGCGATGCGGCGCGCGCCGAGGTCGGCGAGGGCGTCGAGCAGCGCCCCCGATGTAGTCACGGAGGGGAGTTCCCCCGCCCTGCGCATCGCTTCGCACATGGCACGCTCTCCCGCGATGCCGCCGACGAAGCTGCCCGAGGTGCAGGCATAGGCCAGAACTTGCGGCTCGGCGGCGCCGAGCGCCCGTACCGCCTCGCCGAGCGTCTCGTGCTCGCTGACGAGTCGGGCCAGGTCGAGGCTGACCTCGACCGGCACGAACGGGGTACGGGTGAGGTGCAGGGAGATGTCATCGGGTACCCAGCGCCACAGTTCACGGTCGAGGGCGAAGTCGAACGGTGCGACAACGCCTACGCCGCGCTGCGGCTGAGGTCCCCCGAGGAAAGAGACGTCCATAGAGCATGCCCCAAGTTCAGTGACGTGGTGAATGGCCGATGTGATGCCTGAGCCGGCAGAGCGCCGGGACGTCGGGACAGCGAAGAGGAAGGCCTCCACAGACAAAGTCCCTCTGTGGGTACCCCTGTTGACGAAGGTAGGTTCAGGTGCCAGCGTGGTCAATCCGCGCATGTCAGATGGGATGCGGAGAGAGCGCCCACATCTCATGATCCCGACGTTTCCGACCGTCTCCCCCAAGGAAAGCGGACCTTCGTTGCGAAACGATTTCCCTCCGGTGTCCGGCCCGGACGACTCCGACGCCCGCCGCCCCACCGTGCTCGTGCTGGACGCCGCCCTGTCGGCGCCGCCGCCCCGGCTCGGCAGCCTCACCGGGCGGGCCCGCGTCCTGCATGCCGCGGGCACCGCCGAGCTGCGTGATCAACTCCCTTACGCGGACGTGCTGTTGGTGTGGAACTTCCTCTCCGACGCGGTCCGCGACGCCTGGCCGGGGCGTGGCTCGCGGCCACGCTGGGTGCACACGGCGAGCGCGGGAGTGGACCGGCTGATGTTCCCCGAACTCGTCGAGTCCGAAACGGTGTTGACCAATGCCAGAGGCGTCTTCGACCAGCCGATAGCCGAGTACGTGGCCGCGCTCGTGCTCGCGATGGGCAAGGACCTGCCCGGCACGATCGCCTTCCAGGCGAACCGGCAGTGGCGGCACCGGGAGACCCAGCGGATCTCCGGCACCCGCGCCTGTGTCGTCGGCACGGGACCCATCGGGCAGGCGATCACCAAGCAGCTCAAGGCGCTGGGGATCACCTCGGCCCTGGTCGGCCGGCGGGCCCGGGCCGGTGTGCACGGCCCGGCCGACCTCGACCGGCTGCTCGCCCGCGCCGACTGGGTGGTGTGCGCGGCGCCGCTCACCGAGGAGACCCGCGGCATGTTCGACGCCCGCCGGTTCGGCGTGATGCAGCCGTCGGCGCGGTTCATCAACGTAGGACGCGGTCCGCTCGTGGTGGAGCCCGACCTGGTGGACGCGCTGGAGAAGCGGTGGATCTCGGGTGCGGCGCTCGACGTCTTCGAGCACGAGCCACTGCCGGACGACAGCCCGCTGTGGACGGCTCCCGGGCTGCTCGTCTCGCCGCACATGAGCGGTGACACGGTCGGCTGGCGGGACGAACTGGGGCGCCAGTTCGTGGAGTTGTACGGGCGCTGGGAGAACGGGCGGCCGCTGATGAATGTAGTAGACAAGAAACGTGGGTATGTCCCCGGGAACTGATCACCGTAGCTTTGCTGTGGAGGGCGGATGACCACCGAGCTCACCGGACTGACCGCGCAGGACCTTCTCGACGGCTACCGCAAGGGCGAGTTCAGCCCGGTCGACGCCACCCGGGCCGTGCTCGCCCGGATCGAGGAGACCGAACCCGCGCTGAACGCGTTCGTGCGCGTCGACGCGCAGGGCGCGCTGCGGGAGGCCGAGGCGAGTACCGAGCGGTGGCGGCGGGGTGAGCCACAGGGCCTGGTCGACGGGGTGCCGGTGACGGTCAAGGACATCCTGCTGCAGCGCGGGGCACCCACCCTGAAGGGTTCCAAGAGCTCGCGCGCGGAAGGGACGTGGACCGAGGACGCGCCGTCCGTCGCGCGGTTGCGCGAGCACGGCGCCGTGTTCGTCGGCAAGACCACGACGCCCGAGTTCGGCTGGAAGGGCGTCACGGACTCGCCGCTGTCGGGCGCGACCCGCAACCCGTACGACCCGTCGCGCACGGCGGGCGGCTCAAGTGGCGGCAGCGCGGCGGCGGTTGCCGTCGGCGCGGGCCCCCTGTCACTGGGCACGGACGGCGGGGGATCGGTCCGCATACCCGCCGCCTTCTGCGGGATCTTCGGGCTGAAGCCGACGTACGGGCGGGTCCCGCTGTACCCGGCGTCCGCGTTCGGCACGCTCGCGCACGTGGGGCCGATGACGCGCAGCGCGGCCGACGCGGCGCTGCTGATGGACGTGATCTCCGGGCCCGACCCGCGGGACTGGTCGGCGCTCGCCCCGGCGGGCGCCGGCGGCTTCCGCGAGGGGATCCAGGGCGGGGTGCGCGGCCTGCGCGTCGCGTTCTCCCCCTCGCTCGGCGGACAGGTCGCGGTGCGGCCCCCGGTCGCCCACGCGGTGCGCTCGGCCGTCGAGCGGCTCGCGGGACTCGGCGCGTACGTGGAGGAGGTCGACCCCGACTTCACCGACCCGGTCGAGGCGTTCCACGTGCTGTGGTTCAGCGGGGCCGCGCGCGTGGTCCAGCAACTGACCGCGGCCCAGCGGGAGTCGCTCGACCCGGGCCTGCGCGAGATCTGCGCGCAGGGCGCCCGGTACAGCGCGCTCGACTACCTCGCGGCGGTGGACACCCGCATGGACCTGGGCCGCAGGATGGGCCTGTTCCACTCCACGTACGACGTGCTGGTGACGCCGTCGCTGCCGATCACGGCGTTCGAGGCGGGGGTGGAGGTGCCGCGCGGTTCGGGCCTGCGCCGCTGGACGGGCTGGACCCCGTTCACGTACCCCTTCAACCTGACCCAGCAGCCCGCCGCGTCCGTCCCCGTGGGGGTGGACGGGGACGGCCTCCCGGTGGGCTTGCAGGTGGTCGGCGCCCGGCATCAGGACGCGCTGGTGCTACGGGTGGCGCACTCCCTGTACGAGGCAGGGGTGGCCGGGATCCCGCGCCCCTGAAAGGGGCGCGGGGCTGTATCGATGTGCGGCTCCGCCGCGCGTGCGCGAGAAGCCCCACGCACCCGCAGGCGCGCGGCCCCGCAACCACCAACGGCGAGCGGGCGGATCAAACCCGCCGGAACCCCAACGTCTCCCCCACCGCCCCACTGCGCCACAGGTCCTGGCACGCGTCGGCCATGGCATCGAGCCCTTCGACGACCTGCCCCCACACGATCCCCGGCACCCACCCCACGTCCCCGTTCATGAGCAGGTTGTTCCGCTCGTAGAACAGCGCGAGGTCGATGACGGGCGTCCCGGCGTTCAGCCCGGCGCCCGTCCCGTACCCGTACGACTGGGACCCCAACTGCGTCCCGTTGAAGGAGAAATAGCAGAGGTCGCCGGGAATGGGCGTCACCGTCGGATTCTCCAACGGTGGCTCCTGTTCCGCGAATGCCGGGAACAGGGCGTAGATCTCGTTGCGGGCGTATTTGGCGTGGTAGACGTCGGAGACGAGCGGCAGCGCGTCCCAGACCGCCGCGCACGTCAGCGGTGCGCGGTCGTCGAGGAGCTTGGCCGTGCAGGCAACTCCCCTTTTGGCCAGGGAGACTTCGATGAATCGATCCGGTGTGTCAGCCATGCGCTCCATGGTCATCCCGAGACACCCCACCCGGTCAAGACCGCCTCCGGAACCGCATCGTCCGCGGCAGGGGCGTGAATTGATCGGCATAGTTCGAATCCAGCCGGGTAGCCGCGCGCCCATGGCTCCGACTCCTCAAAGACGAAATCGGCGAGATCCAAGTGGCATAGCCCGCAGAACACTTCTGGCGGGGGCCGCGGCACTCGGCACCGCGGTGGCCGTGGGCGGTGCGAGCGGCTGCAGCAGGATCGAGAAGGGAAACACTCTCGAACGACTGCGGGCCCAGGGCGTGGTGCGCCTGGGCATCGCCGGCGAAGTGCCCTTCGGCTACGTCGACGAAGACGGCGAGTTCACCGGCGAGGCACCGGAACTGGCCAAGAAGATCTTCAAGCGGCTCGGCATCGAGACGGTCCAGCCGGTCGCCACCGAGTTCGGTTCCCTGATCCCCGGCCTCAACTCGCAGCAGTTCGACGTGGTGTCGGCGGGGATGTACATCAACGCGGACCGCTGCGAACAGGTCATCTTCTCCGACCCCGAGTACCAGATGCTCGACGCGTTCATCGTGCGCAAGGGCAATCCGCTCGGGATCAAGAACTACAAGGACGTCGTCGAGAAGAAGGTCAAGTTCGCCACCGGCACCGGCTATGCCGAGATCGGCTACGCGACCGAGGCGGGCTACCCCGAGAAGAAGATCACGATCCTGGGCGACCAGGTGGCCGGTCTCGACGCGGTCGAGGCGGGCCGGGTCGACGTCTTCGCGGGCACCGCGCTCACCGTGCGCACCGTGGTGAAGGGCAGCAACAAGGCCGAGGCGACGGCGGCGTTCGCCCCGCTCGTCGACGGCAAGGAGCACGTGGACGGCGGCGGATTCGCCTTCCGGCCCACGGACACGGACCTGCGCGACGCCTTCAACCGCGAGATCCACAAGATGAAGAAGAACGGCGAACTCCTCGACACCCTGCGCCCCTTCGGCTTCACCGAGAAGGAAATGACGACCCTGACGGCGAAGGAGCTCTGCGGCGCATGACGAGCGGACTCTGGCAGCACTGGATCCTTCCCGGCATCTGGATCACCGTCCAGCTGACCATCTACAGCGCCGCCCTGGCGACCGTGGTGGCGTTCGGCATCGGCATCGCCCGCACCCACCGCCTCAAGACCGTCCGGTTCCTGGCCGGCTTCTACACCGAACTGTTCCGCGGCACCTCGGCGCTGGTGCTGATGTTCTGGATGTTCTTCGTCATCCCGGTGCTCTTCGGCTGGCAGCTGGTCCCGATGTGGGCGGCCGTCCTCGCCCTCGGCCTGTCCTACGGGGCGTACGGCGCGGAGGTGGTGCGCGGCGCGCTCAATTCCGTGACCCCGGCACAGTGGGAAGCGGGCATCGCCCTGAGCTTCACGCCCTGGCAGCGGATGCGGCTGATCCTGCTTCCGCAGGCCGTCCCGGAGATGATCCCGCCGTTCAGCAACCTGCTGATCGAACTCCTCAAGGGCACCGCGCTGGTGTCCCTGCTGGGCGTCGCCGACACCTCGTTCGCCGCGAACCTGGTGCGTCTGGCGACCCAGGAGAGCGCCAAGATCTACTCGGTCAGCCTGGTCATCTACTTCGTCATCGCCTTCGTGCTCTCCCGCGGCATGCGGTCCCTGGAGCGCAGGACCAAGGCGAACATCGGTCAGCCCGGTGAGCCCGGGTTCTTCAAGAACCTGTCGACGAGCCGGACGACCGACCTCGATCAGGACGTGGCCAAGACCGGAGGTGTCGCGTGAACAGCTGGGACTGGTCGGCCGTCGGTGACTTCATGCCGCGCTTCTGGGACGGCGTCCTCGTCACCCTGCAGGCCGTGGTGCTGGGTTCGCTGATCTCCTTCGCCCTCGGGCTCGTGTGGGCCATCGCCTTCCGGGCCCCCACCCGGTTCGTCCGCTGGCCGGTGGGCGTGATCACCGAGTTCATCCGCAACACCCCGCTGCTGGTGCAGCTCTTCTTCATCTTCTACGTGCTGCCGGAGTGGGGCATCCAGTTCTCCGCCCTGACCACCGGCATCGTCGCGATCGGCCTGCACTACTCGACGTACACGATGCAGGTGTACCGGGCCGGGATCGAGGCGGTCCCGGTGGGCCAGTGGGAGGCCGCGACCGCGCTGAGCCTGCCGGCCCGGCGCACCTGGACCGCGGTGATCCTGCCGCAGGCGATCCGCCGCGTGGTCCCGGCGCTCGGCAACTACGTGATCTCCATGCTCAAGGACACGCCGATGCTGCTCGGCATCGGTGTCCTGGAGATGCTGAACGAGGCGAAGCTGGAGGGCGCCGCCTCGTTCCAGTACGCCGAGCCGATCACCGTCGTGGGCATCGCCTTCATCCTCATCGCCTACCCCGCATCCCTTCTCGTCCGAGTTCTGGAGCGTCGCCTTGTCCGCTGACAGCAGCACTTCCCAAGAGATCAGAAACCCCGCCGTCGACGGCAGCGAACTCATCCGGTTCGACCACGTCACCAAGCGGTTCGGCGCCAACACCGTCCTCGACGAGCTGGACTTCTCCGTCGCCTCCGGCAAGCACGTCACGCTGATCGGCCCGTCCGGCTCCGGCAAGACGACGATCCTGCGGCTGCTGATGACCCTGCTCAAGCCGGACGAGGGCACGATCAAGGTCGGCGGCGAGTACCTCACGCACGAGGAGAAGAACGGCAAGCTGGTCCCGGCCGGCGAGAAGCACGTCCGCGAGGTCCGCAAGAACATCGGGATGGTCTTCCAGCAGTTCAACCTCTTCCCGAACATGAAGGTCCTGCGCAACGTCATGGAGGCGCCGGTCACCGTGCTCGGCCTGTCCAAGGACGAGGCGGAGGAGCGGGCCCGCGAGCTGCTCGACATGGTCGGTCTCGGCGACCGCTGCGACGCGTACCCGACGCAGCTCTCCGGCGGCCAGCAGCAGCGCGTCGCCATCGCGCGGGCCCTCGCGATGCGCCCGCAGGTGCTGCTCCTCGACGAGGTGACCTCCGCGCTCGACCCGGAACTGGTGGCGGGCGTCCTCGACGTGCTGCGCGACATCGCGCACACCACGGACATCACCATGCTCTGTGTGACCCACGAGATGAACTTCGCCCGGGACATCTCTGATCAGGTACTGATGTTCGACGCGGGCCGGGTCATCGAGTCCGGATCGCCGGAAAAGATATTCAGCGACCCGGAGCACGAGCGCACACGGGAGTTCCTGAGCGCGGTCCTGTGACCAGCCGCTCACAGATCGGGGCATGACTTTGGCATATGCCAGGGTGGCGCGTTCCTGCTGAGAGGCTACGGAATGCGCCACCAATCCCCCAACAGCCGCCCCGCTGAGGTGCGTTGGCGGCTATCGTGGACGGAGCCCAGCTGTCCGGAACCGTTCCATGCAGGGGGAAGCCGTGGCGCTGAAGCACGAGCAGGATGCGTCGTCGCACCAGCCGCACCAGTCGGTGCAGCACGCCCTTCGCGTGCTGGAGGCCGTCGCCCACCGTGGCGTCGGCATCACCGACATCGAGCTGGCGCGCGTCACAGGCCTGCCCGCCGACCCGCTGACCACCTTGCTGCGCATGCTGCGCCGCGAGGGATACGTGGAGCAGACCACCGACGGCGCCTACATCACGGGCAAGTCCCTGGCCCAGCTCGGCGCCGCCGAGGGCCACGAGGCCGCGCTCACCGCCAAGCTCCAGATCACCCTCGACGAGCTGCGCGACACCGTCGGCGCCGCCGTCTACATCAGCCGGTACATCGACGGTGAGGTCCACGTCACGCAGTACGCGGCGGGACCCGACGCCCCGCCGGTCAACGAGTGGGTGGACTTCCGCGTCTCGGCCCACGCCAGCGCGGTCGGCAAGTCCCTCCTCGGCCAGCTCGATGTGAACGGGCGGCGCGATCACCTCTCCCGCCACAAGATGGCCCGCCTCACCTCGCGCACCATCACGAACGAGAAGGTGCTGCTCTCCAAGCTCGCCGCCCAGCCGGCGACCGTCCCCGTCCTGGACATCCAGGAGTACGCGGTGGGCACGGTCTGCGCGGCGGTCCCGATCACGGCGGGCGCGGCCGTCGGCTGCCTGGCCCTCTCCCTCCCGATCGAACACGCCCACCGCCTCCGCCACGCGGCGGACCGCCTCAACCAGGGCGCGGCACCGGTACTCCTGTCCCTGGCGATCTGAGCCCTACGCGTCCGCGGGCTGGGCGGCCATCGCTGTCGGCTGCGGCCCGGTGGGGCTTCTCGCGCAGTTCCCCGCGCCCCTGGAAGGCCTGCGGCCTCCAGGGGAGGCTGCGCGCAGCGCATGCCTCAGGGGCGCGGGGAACTGCGCGAGAAGAGGCCACCGGCCGCCGGACAGCCACGACCCCCGTGGGGCAGACGCAGACCTGTCAGACGCGCGGGCCCGTGCCGATCACCCGCTACCCCGCGGGGCGCGCCTCGTGACGACGAAGGCCCCCCGCATGATGCGAGGGGCCTTCGTTTTGTGTGCGCCATCAGGGACTCGAACCCCGGACACGCGGATTAAGAGTCCGCTGCTCTAACCAACTGAGCTAATGGCGCCGGTTGACGAGGTAAATACTACCTGGTCCGAGGGGGTGCTCAGGACCAGGCGCGCAGCAGCTCCTCGCGGCCCCGCTCCCGATAGGCCGCCACCAGCTCCGCGCGGTCGTCGGACGTGAGACGCCGGTACGCCGCCCCGCCCGGCGGCCGCCACCACAGCTCACCGTCACCGCCCCAGAAGCCCTCCCGCCGCAGCTCCCCGCGCCGCACCTTGTTCGTCGCGGTGACCGGTATCCGCTCCACCACCCGCACGAAGCGCGGCGCCATCTTCGTCCCGAGGTCACCCTGCCCGAGCAGGAACTCGCCGAACGCGAGCGGGTCGAACGCCACCCCCTCGCGCGGCGCGAGCGTCGCCATCACCTGGTCCCCCGAGACGGGGTCGGGCACGCCGTACACGGCGACCGCGGCGGCATCCCGCCACCGGGCCAGGATGTTCTCGATCATCGCGGGGGCGAGGTTCTCGCTGTCCACGCGGATCTTGTCGTCGCCGCGCCCCGCGAAGTACAGGAACCCCTCCGCGTCCCGGTAGAAGAGGTCCCCGGTCCAGTACCAGCCGTGCTCGCGCACCCGCTCCGCGTACGCGGCGTCGTTGCGCCAGTACCCCTCGAAGGGCGAGCGGCCGCGGTTGACCAGCTCGCCGATCGCCGCCGCCCCGTTCACGAGCCGCCCGCCCGTGTCGAACTCGGCGGGCGGGCACTCCCGCTTCGTCTCCGGGTCGAGGACGACGAGGTCGTCGCGGGGCGCGGCCCGGCCGATCGCCCCGGCCGGGGTGTCGGCGGTGCGCTGCACGGCGGCGCCGCCCTCGGACGACCCGTACCCCTCGACGAGCCGCACCCCGAACCGCTCCTCGAAGCGCGCCGCGTCCACCGCCCCCGCCTCGGTCCCGAACCCGACCCGCAGCGGGTTGTCCCGGTCGTCCGGCCGCTCCTCGGTGGCCAGGAGGTACTGCACGGCCCGTCCTACGTACGTGAAATAGGTCGCCCCGAACTTCCTTACGTCGTCCAGGAAATGGGACGCGGAGAAGCGCCGGCGCAGAGCCACACCCGCGCCCGCCGCCATCGCGGGCGCCCAGTCGGCGATGACCGCGTTGCCGTGGAAGAGGGGCATGCAGATGTAGTGCACGTCGTCGGCCCGTACTCCGAAGTGGTCGACCAGCGACTGTCCGGCCGCCGCGAGCCGCCCCTGGCTGCACAGCGCGGCCTTGGGCGCCCCGGTGGAGCCGGAGGTGAAGTAGAGCAGCATGCGCGAGTCCGGGCGGACCCCGGGGGCCGGTTCCGGTGCGGCGCCCTCGTACGGGGCGAGCAGTTCCGCGTACGCGCCGGTGTCGGTGACCAGGACGCGCACGCCGGGCAGTGCGAGCCCGTCGAGCAGCGGGAGGTGGCGGCGGTCGGTGACCAGGGCGCGGCACTCGGTGTGGGTGATGTCGCGGGCGAGTTCGGCTCCGTGGCGGGTCGGGTTGATCCCGGCGACGGCGGCCCCGGCGAGCGCCGCGGCGCCCAACCACTGGGGAAACTCGGGAGTGTTGTCGAGCAGGACGCCCACGTGCGGCTCGGCGCCGCGCGGCAGCAGGTCGGCGAGGAGCGCGGCGCGGGCGGCCGCCCCCGCGGCCACCTGGTGGTGGCTGAGCACCTGGTCCTCGTACGCGAGTCCCGGCCGGTGGTCGCCCCACCGGGCCCGGACCAGTTCCGCGAAGGTGCGCGTGTCGGATCCCATGGCCGCGCACCATAATTGACGAGCCGTCAGAAAGGGAGACCCTCTGTGTAGTACACACCCGTGGGCTGATCCGGCTCCAGCTCAGGGGTCGACCACGTCAGCGCGGCGTAGATCATGACGCAGCACCCCGTGACCGCGACGGCCACGAACGCCACGACGAACCCCATGCCCACCGCGAGCGCGACCGGCCGGTACGGCTGGGCCGTCGCGTGCTCGGGCTCGTCGGCCGAGTAGCGCACCATGACGGTGTCGCCCTCCAGGACCGTCTCACGCCCGCCGCTCTCGCTGATGCGGACCGTGCGGCCCTCGCGCGTGGTGAACTCGTACACGCGGTGCTGATGGGTGGTCGGCGTGTCGCCACTGGACCTGGTGGTGAACACCTGCAGACAGCGTGCCTCGGACGTGCGCCCGCCGTGCCAGGCCTTGCGTATCCGCATCGCGCGGCGCAGCAGGATCCAGCCGACGGACAGGAACCCCGACGCGATGATCGTCGCGAGCCCTACGAAGAAGAACTCCATGCCCCGCCCCCGTGGTCGAACACTCCCCCGTACGCCGGCGAGACATCGTCGGCGTACGGGGAAGCTACCCGGGTCCGGACCCGAAGTTGCTCAAGGGAGGCTCAGAACATCCTCGCTCAGAAGGTGACGTCCGAGCAGGCGTAGAACGCGTTCGCCGTGTCCGCGATCGTCCACACCGCGAGGATCACGTGGTGGCCGGACTTGCCGGACGGCAGGGTGCCGGAGTGCGAGAGGGTGGCCGGGGGCTGTCCGCTGTAGGGCACCGTGAGGAACGGGGTGGTGTCCAGGGCCGCGCGGGTGAGCGGCTTGCTGTCGTCCCAGCCGTTCTTGGTGACGTAGTAGCGGAAGTCCGTGGTGGAGTGCCGCGCGGTGAACTGCCAGCGGAACGTGTAGCTCTGACCGCCCGTCACCTTGGTCGTCGGCCAGGCCGAACCGTTCGGCTGCTTCGCGGCGTTGAGCTGGCCGAACTCGCCGTGGTTCGCCGAACAGATCTGACCGTCGGCGGGGCCCGCGGCCGGGAAGCCCTTGGGACCCTCGACGCTCTGCGGCTCCCATTGGATGTTGCCGCAGTTGGCGACGGTGCCGTTGGCGCAGAGTTTCTGCCGGCTGATGGGCAGGTCGGTGTAACCGTGGCCGCTCGCGCCGCCCGCCGACAGGGCGAACGCCCCGGCGGTGGTCAGGCCGAGCAGGGCCGCGTAGATCTTCTTCCGCATGCTGCCGCTCCTGGGGGTGTGGGGAGTACCGGTAGCTGTGCGCACAGCGATGTTTCAGGTCTAGACCAACCAACACCCAATGTATGGCCGGGAGTTGAACATGTCCATACCAATCGCGGAGTCGGCCGGACCCCGGAGCGCCGCTCTCCCCTTACGCGCCCCTCACTCGCCCCTTCCCGTGTAGAACGCCACCGTCAGGTCCTTCACGAGCGCCTTGCGCTCGTAGTCGTCCAGCTCGACCAGGCCGCGCGTGGTCAGCCGCGTCACCGTGTCCTCCACCGAGTCCACGACGGAGGTCAGCACGCTGTCCCGGTGCTGCGCGTCGAGCGCGGCGATCCTGCGGCGCTGCATCGCGGCCGCCACCTCGGGCGCGTACTCGATCCGGGTCGGCTGGGCGGAGAACACCTCGATGCCGACCGGCTCGACGTCCGCGGCCAGGCGCCGGGTGAGCAGGTCGCCGACGGCCTCGGCGTTGCGCAGCGTCGGCGCGTCCTCGTGGAAGGCGTCGGCGGGCAGCTGCGAGAGCACCCGCGCCATGTCCGCCTCCACGCACTCGCGCAGGTACGTCTCGTGGTCCTCGACGCCGAGCGTGGCCCGCGCCGTGTCCCTGATCCGCCAGACCACGAGGACGACGACGCGCAGCGCGACCCCGTTCGCGTCGACGGCGGGCATCGGCTCGCTGCGCCAGTGCCGCAGGCGTACGTCGACCCGGCGGCGCAGCAGCAGCGGGTTCACCCACAGCAGCCCCGCCTTGCGCACGCTGCCCCGGTAGCGCCCGAAGAGGGAGAGCACCCAGGCCTGTCCGGTGCGCCCGCGCGCGAGTCCGCCGAACCCGAAGAGGGCGAGCACGCCCGAGCCCGCGACCGCTCCCCACTGCGCGGGCCCGAGCCCCACGCCCTCGTAGCGGGACAGCCCGGCCACCTCGGTCACGATCTGCGGCAGCGCCCCGGCCCAGCCGAGCGAGGCCACCGCTCCGGCCGCGCCGGCCAGACCGCCGAACAGCCCGACCGCGCCGGGCAGCACCCGTCCCGCCCGCTCCTTCACGTCCGGGTCGGCGACCGGCGCCGGGCGGGCGGGGGCGCGCGGCGGCATCCGGCGCGGTGCAACGGTCCGCTCCTTGCCGCTCACGCCCGTACCGCCCGCACCCGCACCCAGGCGGCCCGTGCCGACGACCGCGGGGCGCAGCGGCACGGCCACCGGGTCCGGGTCGTCGCGGAAGAGCAGGTGGACCGGGATCTCGGTGGTGGCCTCGTTCTGGATGAGCCGCGCGCCGCGCGGCCGGTCCCCGATTGCGCTGGGTTCGCTCATCGCTTCCTCGTCGTTGTTCTCTCGGTCTGCCCCGACGCTCCCCGGCACGGTCTCCGTCATGAGAAGAGCCGCCTCCAGGTCTCGGGGCCCGGGTAGCCGTCGGCCGCCGCGCCCCGCCAGCCCTGGGCCCGCTGGAACGCCTCGACGGCCCGCCGGTCCGCCTCGCCCCAGCGCGGGCCCGGGCCCTGCGTGTAGTACTTGCCGAATCCTTTCTTCACGAGCTGTCGCCCGAGCTTCGTCACGGCGTCACCGCTCGCCCCGGACCGGAACGCCGCCCGCCCGGGAAAGGCCGGTGCCTTGGACGCGGCGGACCCCTTCGACCCCGACGAGCTCTTGGCGCTCCCCGGGATGTCCTTGCCCTTGCCGGTGACCAGGTACGACCAGGTCGTCGGCCCGGGAATCCCGTCGGCGTCCTTGCCGCTCCAGCCCTGGGCCCGCTGGAACGCCTGCGTCGCCCGGCGGTCGGCCTCGCCCCAGCGCGGCCCGGGGCCCTCGCTGTAGAACCGCTTGCCGCCGCGCTCCACGAGCAGCCGGCCGAGCTGGGTGACGGACGCGTTGTTCGCGCCGGGCCCGAAGGCTCCGGTCCCCGGGAACTTCGTCACCGAGGAGTCCGCGCCGGACGCCGTCCCCGCCTTCACGCCCTTGTAGCGATAGGCCAGGTACTTGCCGGAGTTGCTCCAGTACGCGTACGGGGTGGCCTGTTTCCTGGTGCCGGGCCGGGTCTGTTCGTATGCGATGTAGTAGGTGCGCGTGTAGTCGGTCCAGCCGCCGAAGATCGTGACGTGCGAGCCCTTCTCGGGGTCGGCCGGGTTGTGGAAGAGCAGGATGTCGCCGGGCTGCAGCTGCGCCTTGGTGATCCGGGTGCCGTACGTGGCGAGGCTGCCGGTCCACTCGTTGCCCGGCAGGTCCCACGCCATGGAGACGAAGCCGGAGCAGTCCTGGCGGTAGCCGTCCTTCCAGTACTTGTCCATGTTGTACGGGACCTTCGCCGAGACCCAGGTCTTGGCGCGGTTGATGATCGCGGCCCGCGTCGTGGTGCGCAGCGCCGCGTCCTGCGCCAGGTCCACGCTGCCCGCGCTGCCCGCGGCCTGGCCCGGCGCCCCGTGCAGCGGGCTGGTGCCGCCCTGCGGGGTGACCTCGTCGTCACCGGGCACGGGGTCGCCCGGTCTTGCCTCGTGGTGCCCGGCCGCGGTGGCCGGGGTCAGCTGGACGCCGCCGATGACGGTGCCCGCGGCCGCGGCGACGACCAGGGCGTGCCGCGCACCGACCTTCGTACGGCCCCGCTGCGGGTTGGCGCGCCGCCACTGGACGCACCCCGCGCAGTGGCAGTCGCCCGCCGGGTCGTACTCCTCGAAAACCGGAGCCTCCATGCGATTCCCCTCACACTCCAGAGCCGGACGCTGTACCGATGAGCCTCGCGTTCGCACGCAGGAAGCGTCTCAACTGTCCAGGCAAATCGCATGTTGACGGTCCGAATGATGGAAATCGTCAGAAATCACCCCACTCCTCGGCGCGTCGACTGGCCCCGGGCGGTCCGGAGCACCCCTGGAGTTCGGGTAGAGTTATGCAGGTCAGCGGGCGCCATTAGCTCAGTTGGTTAGAGCAGCGGACTCTTAATCCGCGTGTCCGGGGTTCGAGTCCCTGATGGCGCACCAGATCGAAGGCCTCCCGCCTCACGCGGGGGGCCTTCGTCGTCGGGCCTGAACTGCCGCACAGCCAGCGGCTGGGGGTCCGGGGGTCATCCCCCGGGGAATACAGCATCCGCGTGTCCGGGGTTCGAGTCCCTGATGGCGCACACGAAACGAAGGCCTCCCGCCTCACACGGGGGGCCTTCGTCGTCAGGCATGAACTGCCGCACAGCCAGCGGCTGGGGGTCCGGGGGTCATCCCCCGGGGAATACAGCATCCGCGTGTCCGGGCTTCGAGTCCCTGATGGCGCACCAGATCGAAGGCCCCTCGTTTCTACGAGGGGCCTTCGGCGTCTAACGTGACCCCATGGCGCAGCGTGACCTCCAAGAGCGGATCAAGAAGCTGATCGTCGACCGGCGGCTTCCCCCGGGGGCCCCGCTGCCCACCGAGCCCGAGCTGATGGAGTTGCTCGGGGTCAGCCGGAACTCCGTGCGGGAGGCGCTCAAGGCGCTGCAGGCGATGGGCATCGTCGAGATCCGGCACGGTTTCGGGACGTACGTCGGCCCGATGTCGATGGCGCCGATGGTCGAGGGCCTCGCCTTCCGTACCGTCGCCGCGCACTACCGCGGCGAGGACAGCCTGCTGCAACTCCTCGAACTGCGCGAGGCCGTGGAGACCGGCCTCGTGGCCCGGCTCGCGGGCCGGGTGCCGGACGCCGATCTGGCCGAACTCGACGCGCTCGTGGGCGAGATGGAGAAGGAGGCCGGGTCCCCGGAGGGCGCCGTCGCCGCCGCCACCGACCGAGCGTTTCACGCCACTCTCTACCGAGGCCTGGGTAACCCACTGCTCGGCGAGGTACTGGACGCGTTCTGGGAGGCGTTCCACCGGGTGCGGACGGACCTGGTGGACGTACCGCGGGACCCGCAGGTGACGTGCCGTCAGCATCGGGAGATTCTGGACTCCTTGCGCTCAGGTGACGCGATCCGGGCGGAGCGGGCGATACGCGATCACTTCGGGAACATCCGTCACCGACTGACCGCAACCCCACAGCAAGACCGGTAAACACCGTGTTTCGCTCCGTATCGCCCTTGCGATCATGAGGTGGGGCGCAGCACCCTATCCTGGAGCCATTGGCTCCAATGAGGCTTACGGTGCAGGGCAGTTGCAGCCAGCAGAAGCCCGCGCCGAAGCCGCATTCGGCGGGAGTACGGCACGATCCGGTTGCTCACGGCGCGGGGATGGGGGTCCCGTTCATGAAGCGATGTCGAGGGGGGCATCATGCAACCGGAAGGACGTCGTCCCAGTCTTAAGAGGAAGGGTGGGACGGTGGCCTGCCACTGATACGCCCGGAGACGGTCGAGGGGGACCTGACACGGGCGGAAGGACCGACGACCACGCGGTGACTCGCGTGCGGGGGGATGACTCATGACGTCGACGCCGACGGGCGCCCGACAGGGCTTTGACCCGTCCGAGACGACCCAGCTGCGGGTGCCGTCGCACCGCACCGGCGGCTTCAAACGCATCAAGAAGACGCTGCCTCGTTACGACTACGAGCACTACAGCCGGCTCGCGGGTCCCCTCACACAGCCCGACCCGAACAAGCCGTACCGGGTGCAGTACCGCTCGCTGCTCTCGCAGGAGCCGCACCGGATCCGCGCGGCGCTGATGCTGGGCGCGGCCCCGCTGCTCTCGCTCGTCCTGCTGTTCTGGCTGATGCAGCCCGAGCACTGGACCGAGCGCGACTACGTGGAGTACGACTTCCTGCCCACGCTCGACATCGTCATGCTGGTCGCGATCGGCCTGATCGAGTTCTTCCGGTGCATGAACGTGCTGTCGAACGCGCACGCCACGCTGGTCGCCCGCGACCCGATCCCGGTGGTGCCCGAGACCGGCACGAGAGTCGCGTTCCTGACCTCGTTCGTGCCCGGCAAGGAGCCGATCGAGATGGTGACGAAGACCCTGGAGGCGGCGGTCAAGCTGCGCCACCGGGGCCTTCTGCACATCTGGCTGCTCGACGAGGGCGACGACCCCGAGGTCAAGGCGGTCTGCGAGCGGCTCGGCGTGCACCACTTCTCCCGCAAGGGAGTCGCGAGATGGAACCAGGCCAAGGGCCCGCACCGCGCCAAGACCAAGCACGGCAACTACAACGCCTGGCTGGACGCGCACGGCGACGACTACGACTACTTCGCCTCCGTCGACACCGACCACGTGCCGCTGCCCAACTACCTGGAGCGGATGCTCGGCTTCTTCCGCGACCCGAACGTCGGCTTCGTGATCGGCCCGCAGGTCTACGGCAACTACGACAACTTCGTGACCAAGGCCGCCGAGTCGCAGCAGTTCCTCTTCCACGCGCTGATCCAGCGCGCCGGCAACCGGTACGGCGCCCCGATGTTCGTCGGCACCTCGAACGCCGTACGCATCAAGGCGCTCAAGCAGATCGGCGGCCTGTACGACTCCATCACGGAGGACATGGCGACCGGCTTCGAGATCCACCGCGCGAAGAACCCGGCGACGGGCCGCAAGTGGCGCTCCGTGTACACCCCGGACGTGCTGGCCGTCGGTGAGGGCCCCAGCGCCTGGACCGACTTCTTCACGCAGCAGATGCGGTGGTCGCGCGGCACGTACGAGACGATCCTCAAGCAGTACTGGAAGGGCTTCTTCACGCTCCCGCCGAGCAAGCTCTTCAACTACACGATGATGATCATCTTCTACCCGATGGCCGCCATGAACTGGATTCTGGCGGCCATGAGTTGTGCCCTGTTCCTCGGGCTCGGCGCCTCGGGTGTGAACATCGACCCGACGGTCTGGCTGATGCTGTACGGCAACGCGTCGGCGCTGCAGATCGGCCTCTACATCTGGAACCGCCGGCACAACGTCTCGCCGCACGAGCCCGAGGGCTCCGGCGGTGTGGCCGGCATGGTGATGTCCGCGCTGTCCGCGCCGCTGTACGCGAAGGCCCTGGTCGACTCCCTGCTGCGCCGCAAGAGCAAGTTCGTCGTGACCCCGAAGGGCGACTCGGCGAGCCCCGACCGGTGGTTCGGGACCTTCCGCTACCACTGGTACTTCATCCTCATCTTCGGCGCCTCGATCGCCGCGGGCTTCGTCTACGGGCACGCCCACCCGGCGATGATCACCTGGGCCACCTTCGCCCTGCTGATCACCGCGCTGCCGATGTTCGCCTGGCGCTACATGCTGCGCCAGGACAAGAAGAAGCCGAAGCCCCCCGCCGAGGCACCCGCCGAGGAGCAGCAGCCCCGTCCGGCGCCGCAGCCGCACAGCGTGCCGCAGCAGAAGCCCAGTTGGGCCGCCGCCGAGCGCCGCGACGGAGGTGCCGAGGGCAGCGGGGGCAACGACCAGACCATGCAGATCTCCCTGGGGGGACGTAACAAGTGAAAGACGGTGCGAGCCGCCGCCGTGCCCGACGCATAGCCATCGGCACGGTGGTGGTACTGGCGCTCGCCGGGATGAACGGACCCTGGCTGTATCGCTTCGGGTCGGCCAAATACCACGAGTACAAGATCAACAGACCCGAGTACAAGGCCGACAACGGGCACTGGGACGTCATCGATTTCCCCGAGGACATGCGCCTGAACACGATCCACGCGGCGCTGCTCCACACCGGAAAGATCCTGCTCGTCGCGGGGTCGGGCAACAACCAGAAGAACTTCGACGCCAAGAAGTTCGACACCCGGCTCTACGACCCGGTGAAGAAGACCATCAAGAAGATCCCGACGCCGGTCGACCTGTTCTGCACGGGCCACACGCAGCTGGCGAACGGGAACCTGCTGATCGCGGGCGGCACCAAGCGCTACGAGAAGCTCAAGGGCGACGTCACCAAGGCCGGCGGCCTGATGATCGTGCACAACGAGGACCCGGACGCGCCGAAGACGATCAAGGCCGGCACGAAGTTCACCGGCAAGGAGAACGGCAGGACGTTCGTCGCCAAGGACAACATCACCGTCGAGCGGGCGACGAAGAAGTTCGACCCCGCCACCGGCAAGTTCCTGCGCAACGACCCGGGCATCGGCCGCGTCTACGTCGAGGCACAGCGCTCCGGCGCCAAGTACGAGACCGGCACCCAGGACAACTACCGCGTCCAGGGCCTCACCGGCGCCGACGCGCGCAACGTCTACGGCATCGCGCAGAAGCTCGCGCTCGACAAGAAGGACTTCCAGGGGATCAGGGACTCCTACGAGTTCGACCCGGTCGCCGAGAAGTACATCAAGGTCGACCCGATGAACGAGGCGCGCTGGTACCCGACGCTGACCACGCTCTCGGACGGCAAGGTGCTCTCCGTCTCCGGCCTCGACGAGATCGGGCAGCTGGTGCCCGGCAAGAACGAGGTGTACGACCCGAAGACGAAGAAGTGGACGTACCTGACCAAGCAGCGCCAGTTCCCGACGTACCCCGCGCTCTTCCAGATGGCGAACGGCAAGATCTTCTACTCGGGCGCCAACGCGGGCTACGGCCCGGACAACGTCGGCCGCAAGCCCGGCATCTGGGATCTGGAGACGAACAAGTTCGAGAAGATCCCCGGCCTCTCCGACGCCACCATGATGGAGACGGCGAACACCGTCGAACTGCCGCCCGCGCAGAGCCAGAAGTACATGGTGATCGGCGGCGGTGGCGTCGGCGAGTCCAAACTGTCCAGCAACAAGACCCGGATCGTCGACCTGAAGGACGCGGACCCGAAGTTCGTGGACGGCCCGCAGCTGGAGAAGGGCACCCGCTACCCGCAGGCCTCCGTGCTGCCCGACGACTCGATCCTGGTCTCCGGCGGCTCGGAGGACTACCGCGGGCGCGGTGACTCCAACATCCTCCAGGCGCGGCTCTACGACACGAGGACCAACACCTTCAAGCAGGTCGCCGACCCCGAGGTGGGCCGCAACTACCACTCCGGTTCGCTGCTGCTGCCCGACGGCCGGGTGCTGTTCTTCGGCTCCGACTCCCTCTACGCGGACAAGGCCGACACCAAGCCGGGCACCTTCGAGCAGCGCCTGGAGATGTACACGCCGCCGTATCTGTACCGGGACTCGCGCCCGAGCCTGGAGGGCGGCGAGCGCACGATCGCGCGCGGGGCCTCGTCGACGTACAAGACGGAACACGCCTCGTCCATCAAGACGGCGCGGCTGATCCGGCCGAGCGCGTCGACGCACGTCACCGACGTGGACCAGACCTCGATCGCGCTCGACCTGAAGAAGTCCGACGACTCCATCACGGTGACGGTTCCCAAGAACCGGGCCCTGGTGGAATCGGGCTGGTACATGCTGTTCGTGACGGACGATCAGGGCACGCCCAGCAAGGCCCAGTGGGTGCACGTGACGTGACCGGCCGCCCGCACGGGCACGGCAACCGACCGAGGGGCGCGGGGAGTTCACCCCGCGCCCCTCGTCGTCAGTTGGAGGCCTCGGCCAGCTTCACCGCGTACTCGCCCCACCATTCGCCCGCCTTGGGCCCGCCCTTGCACGTGCCGTCCGACTCGCCGGGCCGCTTGACCCACAGGTACGCCTTCACCAGGTCGTCGCCCGTCTTCGTGGTCGGCGCCTCGCCGAGCGCACGGCCCGGCGGGTTGCACCAGCGCTCGTCCGGATCGCCGCCCGTGTACGGCCCGTTGCCGTTGCGGCTGGTGTCGATGACGAAGGGCTTGTTGCCGACCTTCGCCGAGAGCTCCTTGCCGTACTTGACGGAGTCCTCGGTGGAGTAGAAGTTCGACACGTTCAGCGCGAAGCCGTCGGCCTGGCCGATGCCGGACCGCTGCAACGGGTCGTAGAGCTGGTCGGGCGTGCCCCAGCCCGCGTTCCCCGCGTCCAGGTAGACCTTCGTCGCCTTCAGGGACTTGAACTTCTCGATGGCGCCGTTGAGGAGGTCGTAGCGCTCCTCGTGGAACTGCTCGGGCGTGCAGTTGTCCACCATGTGCTGGACCGCGTCCGGCTCCAGGATGATCGTCGCGGGCCGGTCGCCGATACCGGCGGCGACCTGGTCGATGAACGTCCGGTACGCGTCGCCGTCGGCGGCGCCGCCCTGCGAGTAGTTGCCGCAGTCGCGGTGCGGGATGTTGTAGATGACCAGCAGCGCGTCCCGGTCCGCCTTCTGGGCGGCCTCCGTGTACCCGCGCGCCTGGTCCTCGGCGTTCTCCGGAATCAGCCACTCGCCGCTGGGCTGCTCGGCGATCTTCCGGACCGCCTGCGCGTCGTCGTCCTTGCCGTCCTTCTCCAGGTCGGAGACGGCCTGCGCGGCCTTGCTGTCCGGATTGACCCAGAACGGATCGGAACTCTTCGGCTGTTGTGTCACGGGAGGAGCCGAGCCGTCGCCACCCTTCTTGTCTCCTCCGGAGGAACACGCGGACACGAGCAGCGCCGCCCCCACGACGACCGCTCCAGCCCTCAGTTTCCGGTACATCCACTCCCCCTTGGGTGCACTGTCTGGCCCTCAATCGTGACATACGCCCCGGGCGGGTCACGAGGCCGGACGGCGCTTGTCAAAGACCTGTTACAGCACGCGGGATCTGGGTAGGCGCCGGGCCTCGGGGAGTCGGACCTGTGGGGCGAAAGAGGTGGACCACATGTCGCTGGAGTCCCGTGAACTGCGTCTCGCATCAGCCCTGCTGGAGTTCACGGATACCCTCATCGGTGAGTTCGAACCAGCACGCCAACTGAGCCTGCTGGCGGACCGCTGTGTGGAGTTCCTCGGCGCCCAGGGCGCCGGAGTGACCCTGCTGGAGGCGAGCGGCCAGCCGGGCCCCGTCGTCCACAGCGCCCAGCAGAAGGACGTCGTCCGCGAGTTGATGGAGTGGGAGCAGGCCGCGGGGCCGGTGCGCGAGAGCCTGGAGTCCGGGAAGCCGGTGCAGGCCATCTCCCTGACGTCACGGGAGGCCGCCGAGCGGTGGCCCGCGTTCACCGCGGCCGCCCGCCGGTTCGGGATCGCCTCGACCTACGCGGTCCCGCTGCGCCGGCGCGGGACGACGCTCGGCGCGCTGAGCATCTACACCCCTCAACCGCCGCCCCACAACGGAGCGTTGGCGATCGCACAGACACTCGCCGACGCGACGACCGTGGGCCTGCTCAACCACCGCGCCTACGCGCAGTACAGGGAGCTTTCGGGCCAGCTGCAACAAGCACTTGCCAGCCGTGTGCGGATCGAACAGGCAAAGGGGATGCTCGCCGAGCGCTGGGAGACCTCCCCGGACGGCGCGTTCGGGACGTTGCGCCAGTACGCGCGCAGGAACCGGCTGCCGCTCGATCAGGTCGCCCGCGCCGTGGTGAGCCGCGATCTGACCGACGCCCAGTTACGGCGCGACGATGCCTGACCCGCCCGGCAACCGGCTCCCACCTGCGCAGACCACGCTGCGCCACCATCCTCGTACTTGGCGTCAAACGCCCCCTAGGCCGCGCGGCGCATCCGTTCTAGAGTCTCTCTCAGCGGCCCCAGACCTCGGCCTTCAGGACCGGAAGGGTTTCCTCCTCGGGGGAAATTTCTCCTTCAAGCCTCCTGCGCCGACGCCGGGTTACTCCCGCAGCCCGCTGCGTGCGCGGTCGAGGACCGTCCGGCCGGCGGCTCCGGGGGGAGCGGGTCGCCGGCCGGGCCAGGTGCCCGGCGCTCAGCCCGCCTTCGACGGCGCCTCGTCGACCCCCGACAGATACGCGGAGACGACGACGTTCGCCGTGTACGTCCGGGACGCCTTGTCGAAGGTGCCGCCGCAGGTGATCAGGCGCAGCTCGGCGCGGGCCGGGTCGTGCGGCCCGTACACCTTGCCCGGGTCGAAGCGGTCACGCTCGTAGACCTGCACGTCGTCGACGGTGAACGCGGCGACGGACCCGTCGTCGCGCACCACCTTCACGGTGTCGCCGGGCTTGGCCTCGCTCAGGTGGTAGAAGACGGCGGGCCGGGTGTCGGTGTCCACGTGCCCGACGAACAGGGACGTGCCCCGCTCCCCCGGCTGCACGCCCGCGCCGTACCAGCCGACGACGCCGGCCTGGTCGTAGGGCGGCGGGTCGACGGCGCCGCCGCCGTCCAGGCCGCGGGCCACGACGGGGGCCTGGATGCGCAGCGCCTCGACGTCGACGCGCTGCGGCTTCGCGGCTTTGACCGGCTTGTGCGCGGCGGGCAGGTCGACCCCGAAGGGGCGTCCGACGGCGGCCGCGTCTCCCGTCGCGGGCCCGGACAGGGACACGTCGGTGACGTCGCGGCCCCACAGCCACAGCCCGAGCAGCAGCACGGCCCAGGCGAGGCCCGTGATCAGCCGGCCCGCGCCGTGGTGCCTGCTCACTGCCGTGCGGACCGGCGGCGCCGGACGCTGCGGAAGGCCACGGCGACCGCGGCGACCGCGGCGAGGACCAGGCCGATGACGGCGTGCCGGGTGCCGGGGCCCTCGCTGGGGGCGGCCGCGGGGTGCGCGGCGGCGAGTTCGGCCGCGGCGCCGCCGCCCCCGGCGTGCACGGGCGCGGTCGGGGTCGGGGTGACGGTGTGGCTGCTGCCCATGACGCGGATGCTGCCCTTGATCTCGGACACGATGTCGCGGCCGGGGCAGACCACGAGGATGTCGTACGTGCCGGGGGCCGTGGACGACTTCACGCGGGCCTCCGCGAACAGGGTCGGCTGATCGGCCGACGGCCCGAGCGACACGGTGGAGACGAAGGCGGCGGAGGATGCCTTGCCGGTCGTCCCGTCGCAGCCGGAGACCCGCAGGTCGACCTCGCTGCCCGGCGGGACCCCGTACGGGGTGACGGTGACGGATCCGCCGCCCTCGGCCTGGGCGGCGGTGACCGGCAGGGCCACCAGGAGAGCGGCCGCCCCTGCGGCACGGAGAGCAAGCAGACCAGTACGCATCGTGAACCTCCTGTTACTGGCAGGTTCACGCGCCCGGCGGCATTCCGCATCCCGGGAGCCGCCGGGCGTATGGCGTCCGGGTCCCGTACGGGTCTCAGACCAGGTCGACGAGGTCCGCGATGGAGTCGACGACGTGCGACGGCGTGAACGGGTACTTCGCGATGTCGGCGTCGCTGGTCAGGCCGGTCCGTACGAGGAAGGTCTGCATGCCCGCCTCCAGGCCGGCCAGCACGTCGGTGTCCATCCGGTCGCCGATCATCGCGCTCGACTCGGAGTGCGCCCCGATGGCGTTCAGCCCGGTCCGCATCATCAGCGGGTTCGGCTTGCCGGCGAAGTAGGGCTGCTTGCCGGTCGCCTTCGTGATGAGCGCGGCGACGGCACCGGTGGCGGGCAGCGGGCCCTCGGTGGAGGGGCCGGTCTCGTCGGGGTTGGTGCAGATGAAACGGGCCCCGTCGTTGATCAGCCGGACGGCCTTGGTCATGGCCTCGAAGGAGTACGTGCGCGTCTCTCCCAGAACCACGTAATCGGGGGCGTGGTCGGTGAGCACGTACCCGATGTCGTGCAGCGCCGTGGTCAGGCCGGCCTCGCCGATGACGTACGCCGTGCCGTCGGGCCGCTGGGACTCCAGGAACTTGGCGGTGGCGAGCGCGGACGTCCAGATGTTGCCGACCGGGACCTCCAGGCCCATGCGGGTCAGCCGGGCCTGGAGGTCGCGGGCGGTGTAGATGGAGTTGTTGGTCAGCACCAGGAACGGCTTGCCGGAGTCGCGGAGCTTCTTGATGAAGGAGTCGGCGCCGGGGATCGGCACGCCCTCGTGGATGAGCACACCGTCCATGTCGGTGAGCCACGATTCGATGGGCTTGCGCTCTGCCATGGGGTGCACTCCTGCGGTTTCGCTGTGGACCAAGGGAACTGAGGGGCGCCGGGACCACTCTGTGCCGACGCCCCTCACCCTAATCAGGATTGGGTGATCGCGACCCCGTCGATCGTCCAGAACCAGTTGTTGCCGCCGGTGTACCGGAAGCGCACCTTCGCCCTGGTCACGCCGGTCGGTACGGTCAGCGCGACGGTCTCGGTGCGGGAGGGGACGTCGGCGGTGTAGGTCTTCACGGAGACCGGGGTGCCGCCGTCGTAGGAGACGAGGACCTCGCCCTTCTGCGGGGACTCCTGGCGGTAGAAGGTCGTGTACGTGAGGGTGGCCGGACGGCCGCCGGTGACCGGGAAGTCGGGGCTGACCAGCGTCGAGTCGTAGGTGCCCGAGACCGTCTTGTCGGACCACTCGTCGCCGTCGGCGACCGCGAAGACGTTCCGGGCGCGGACGTTGCACTCGCGCTGCTGGTCGCGCTCGGCCCTGGTCCAGAACTCGTCGGTGGTGAAGGCCCAGCCGCGCCACTCGGTGACGCCGCCGGTGCCCATCGCGGAGTTGTCGACGGACCAGCCGGAGGGCGGGGTGTGGGTGAAGCCGACGACGCCCGCGCCGATGCCGGTCTCGTCGACGGGTCCGGTGAGCTGGGCACGCAGGCTGTCGAAGGCGTCGGGGGTGGGCTGCTGGATCGGGCGGCCGTCCAGGGACCAGGCCGGGTCGATGGCGACGCCGAGGTGGGCGAGGGCGGTGGCAGCGATGTCGGGCATCTTGACGTCGTGGCGGGTCGAGCCCGCGGCCGCGGTCCCGCCGACGGCGATCATGAAGGTCTGCCGCTCGGGCCAGGTCGAGCCGCCGTGGCCGCCCGCGTCGGTGTGCCCGTGGTCGGCGGTGACCAGGATCAGCCAGTCCTCGTTCCCGTACGTGGCACGGGACTTGAGGGCGTCGACGAGCTGCCCCACCTGTCCGTCGACGCCGTGGATCGCGTCGAGGTACTGCTGGCTCGCGGCCCCGTAGGAGTGCCCGGCGTGGTCGACGTTGTCGAGCTGGACGAAGACGGCGTCCGGGTTGCCGGACTTCAGCTGGGCGACGGCGCGGCTCGTCGTGCCCGTGTCGTACTCGGCGCTCGGGGTGGAGACGCGGGTGTCGACCTTCGAGGAGAAGACCGTGTCGGTGATCGGGGCCCAGGAGGAGACGGCGTACGTGGTCAGGGCCGGCTTGGCGGTCTCGATCCGGGTGAGGAAGTCCGGGTACTGGGCGAACTTGTGCCCGGTGAAGTTGTTGTCCTTGACGTTGTGCTTGTCGGGCCAGACGCCGGTGATGAGCGTGGACCAGCCGGGGCCGGACATGGTGGGCGCCATCGGGTTGGCGTAGATGGAGCTCGGCGCGGTCAGGCCGGCGGCCATGAGGGCCTTCAGGCGGGGCGCGTCGGCGTCCTTGACTCTGCCGAGGAGCGTGCCGTCGAGGCCGATGACGAGGACCTTGGGGGTCCGGGCCGCGGCGAACGCGGTGGTGGGCACGGTGAGGGCTGCGGCGGCCGTGGCGGTGCCGATGAGCAGGGCGCGGCGGGAGATGCCGGACGTGGTGCGCGACATGCGGTCCTCCGGTGGTGTGGGGGAACGGGCGTGGTCCAACACCCCTGATTCCATCGGAGTGTTGGACCAGACCCGTTATCTTTTGGTGACGCGGACACGAAGAGCCATGGACATTCGTCACCGCCGGATGGACTCAGCTGCCGGTCGCGGACTTCCAGTCGTCGACGTACGTCTGGAGGTTCTTGTCGATGTCGTTCCAGTCCGGTTCGAAGATCTCCACGCCGTCCATCACCTTGGCGAGGGCGATCGCGTTCTCGTCGGTGGCCTTGACGTCCTGGCGTGCCGAGAAGCCGCCGCCGACGGAACTGACCTCCTGCTGCTGCTTGGTGGCGAGCATGAAGTCGAGGAGCTTCTTGCCGTTGGCGGTGTGCGGGGCGTTCTTGACGAGGCCGGCCGCGTACGGGAGGGCGAAGGAGGTGGGCTTGCCGCCGGACGTCCTGGGGAACCAGATGCCGAGGTTCGGCATGGTCTTGGACTGGGCGTAGTTCATCTGCACGTCGCCGTTCGCGACGAGGAGTTCGCCCTTGTCGACCTTGGGGGCGAGTTTGCCGGTGGAGGCGGACGGGCCGACGTTGTTGGCCTGGAGCTTCTTCAGGTAGTCCATGGCCTGCTGCTTGCCGCCGAAGTCGTGGACGGCCTTCACGACGACGGCCGTGCCGTCGCCGGCGACGCCGGGCGTGGAGTACTGCAGCTTGTTCTTGTACGAGCCGTCGAGGAGCTGTTCCCACGTGGTGGGCGGCGTCTTCAGCTCCTTCTTGTTGTAGATGAAGCCGAAGTAGTTGTTGACGACGGAGGTCCAGGTCCCGTCGGCGGCCTTGTCGGCGCCGTGGACCTGGTCCGAGCCCTCGGGCCGGTACTTCGCCAACAGGCCCTTGCCGTCGGCCTGTTGGATGAACGGCGGCAGGGTGACGATGACGTCGGCCTGGGTGTTGGACTTCTCGCGGACGGCGCGCTGCACCATCTCGCCGGAGCCGCCCTCCACGTACTTGACCTTGATGCCGGTCTTCTTGGTGAAGTCCTTGAAGACCTGGTCGTACCAGCCGTCGCCGTTCTCGCCCTTGAGGCCGTCGGCGCTGTAGACGGTGACGGCCTTCTCGTCGGAGGCGGCGTTGCCGGTGCCGCATCCGGTCAGGGACCCGGCGAGGACGAGGCTGCCGGCGAGGGCGGCGATCGGGGTGAGTGTGTTTCTGCGCATGGCGAGGTGAACTCCTGGCGAGAGGGAGGGAGTTAGCGGTACGTGGCCTTGGTGCGGATCCGCGACACGGCGAGCAGGACGAGGAGTGTCGCGGTCATGAGCACCACCGCGATCGCGGAGCCGGTGAACAGCGAGCCGCGGTCGGTGGTCGCGTAGATCTGGACCGGCAGCGGCATCCAGTCCGGCGGGTAGAGCATCATCGTGGCGCTCAACTCGCCCATGGACAGGGCGAAGCAGAGGCCGGCCGCGGCGTTCAGGGACGGCAGCAGCAGGGGCAGTTTCACCTTCCACAGGACGTACGCGGGCCGGGCGCCCAGTGACGCGGCGGCCTGTTCGTACGCCGGGTCGAGACGCACGATGGCGGCCGAGACCGACTGGTAGGCGAACGCGGTGACAAGAATCGTGTGCGCGATGATGACGATCCAGCGGGTGCCGTTGAGCAGCATCGGCGGCTTGCTGAAGGCGACCAGGACCGCGAGTCCGACGACCACGGACGGCACGGCGACGGGCAGCATGAACAGCGCGTCCATGGCGCGCCGTCCCCGCTTCCTCAGGCCGGCGGCCGCGAGCGCGGCCCAGCCGCCGACGACGAGCGCGAGCACGCTCGCGGTGACGGCGGTGACCAGGCTGGTGGTGAGCGCGGTGAGCGAGTCGCCGCTGGTGGCGGCCTTGTAGTGGCCGCCGGTGAGGCCGGAGGGGAAGGCGCCGGACCAGTTCGTGGCGAACGAGGCGGCGACGATGACGAGGAGGGGCAGGGCGAAGAGGGGCAGGAAGAGGGCGAAGAAGAGGGCCCAGGTGGCCCACTTGCCCGGCTTGCTATGCACCAGCACGACGGCTCACCACCCGGTACAGGCCGTAGAGGCCCACGGATATCAGGACGTTGACGACGGCGACGACGCAGGCGCCCGGGTAGTCCGACTCCAGGATCGCCTTGCTGTACACGAGCATCGGGAGGGTGGTGACGCCCTTGGCGCCGGTGAAGAGCACGATCCCGAACTCGTTCAGGCACATCACGAGGACCAGTGAGCCGCCGGCGGCGAGCGCGGGCAGCGCCTCGGGCAGGATCACCTGGCGCACGATCCGCGCCGGGCGCGCGCCGAGCGACGAGGCGACCTCCAGCTGCGCGGTCTCCACCTGCGAGAACGCGGCGAGCAGTGGCCGCATCACGAACGGTGTGAAGTAGGTGATCTCGGCGAGGAGCACGCCCCACGGGGTGGTCAGGAACTGGAAGGGGCCGGTCGCCGTGCCCGTGACGTCCGTCCACAGTCCGTTGGCCATGCCGACCTGCCCGTAGACGAAGAGCAGGGCGAGCGTGATCAGGAAGGACGGGAAGGAGAGGAACACGTCGATGAACTTGGCGACGGCCTTTCCGCCGGGGAACGGCACGAACGCGATGATCAGCGCGAGCGTGAAGCCGAGGACGAGGCAGCCGACCGTCGCCCCGGCGGCGAGCCAGACCGTCGTCCAGAGCGCCTCGCGGAACGCGGAGGAGGCGAAGACGTCGGCGTACGGCTTGAGGGACGTGCCGCCGGTGTCGGGCTGGAGCGACTGCTGGACGACGAGGAAGAGGGGGTAGAGGAAGACGACGGCGAGGGCGGCGACCGGGGGCAGGGCCCACACCCAACCGCCGTGCGCCTTGCGGGTTCTGGCCGTCTTCTCGACGGGTGCGCTGAGCGTGGCGCTAGTCATCCTCGGCCACCCCCGCGCGGAGCAGCACCGCGTCCTGCGGCGCGAAGTGCACCGTCACGCGCTCGCCGAGCGCGGGCGGATCGCGCAGTTCGCGGAGGTCCGCCTTGACCTGCCGGCCGTCCACGTCGACGTAGAGGCGATGGGTCGAGCCGCGCCACTGCACTTCGGCGACCGTGCCGCTCAGCGCGTTGGGGCCGTCGCCGAGTCCGACGAGGTGCGGGCGGACGCACAGGGTGGCCGTGGCTCCGGCGGCGACGCCGTCGGTCGCGACCTTCAGTTCGGCCTGCCCGAAGGACACGGAGCCCGAACCGACCTGTACGGGAAGGAGGTTGGCGCCTCCGACGAAGGACGCGGTGAATTCGGTGCGGGGGCTGCGGTAGAGCTCCTGCGGGGTGCCGACGTCCTGGAGCCGCGCCTTGTCCATGACGGCGATCCGGTCGGCCAGGGTCAGCGCCTCGACCTGGTCGTGTGTCACGTACAGGATCGACACGTCCGGCAACTCGCGGTGCAGGCGCGCCAGTTCGGCGAGCATGCCGGACCTGAGCTGGGCGTCGAGCGCGGAGAGCGGTTCGTCGAGGAGGAGCACGCCGGGCCGGATGGCGAGGGCGCGGGCGATGGCGACGCGCTGCTGCTGGCCGCCGGAGAGTTCGCGCGGGTAGCGCTTGGCGTAGGCGGCCATGCCGGTGAGGTCGAGGGCCTCGGCGACGCGCCCCGGGATCTCGCTCTTCGGCACCTTCTGCGCGCGCATCCCGAAGGCGACGTTGTCGGCGACGCGCAGGTGCGGGAAGAGCGCGTACTGCTGCACGACCATGCCGATGCCGCGCCGGTGCGGTGGCAGGTCGGTGACGTCGCGCTCTGCGATGTACACCCGCCCGGCGGCCGGTCTCACGAATCCGGCGACCGCGCGCAGGGCGGTGGTCTTGCCGGATCCGGAGGGCCCGAGCAGGGCGAGCACCTCGCCGGGTTCGACGGTCAGTTCCAGGGAGTCGAGCACGGTACTCCCGCCGTACGCGACAGATACCCGGTCGAACCGGATGCCGCTGCGGCCCTGTGTCATCAGGCCTCAACTCCCTTGTTTTCCGGTGCACTCACGGCGCCCACGCTCCTCAAGGCGGGTGTCCCGGGCCGGTCCGCACGGCAACGGGACGGTGAACGGGCACCCAAGGTTGGCCTAGACCCGTTACGTTCCCGTTATCATTCTGGGTCGATCAGCCGCAACCGGCCACGGCATAAGGGGAGTTAGTGCTCGCTGCCGCCCAAACGCGTCGTGAAGGAGAAGCGGTCCCCGCGGTAGAGCGTGCGGACCCGCTCGGTGGGCCGGCCCCCGGTGTCGTACGAGACGCGGTGGATCAGCAGCATCGGCAGCGCGGGCGGCGTCCCGATGAGCAGGGCCTCGCGCGGGGTCGCGAGCACCGTCTCGATGCGTTCGTCGGCGGAGCCGAAGTCGATGCCGAGGCGCTCGTGGACGTAGGAGTAGAAGGACGAGTCGGGGTCGAAGTCGCGGTCCAGGTGCGGGATGCGGGCCACGGAGACGTAGGTGGACTCCAGGCCGACCCGTTCGTCGTCGGCGAGCAGCACGCGCTCCATGTGCCAGACGGGCTCCCCGCGCTCCAGGCCGATCTCGGCGGCGAGCGCGGGCGGGCACGGGAACCGGTCGAGCCCGATCAGGGTGCGCCCGGGGCGCCTGCCCTGACGCCGGACCCCTTCGGTGTACGAGGCGAGCGAGAGCGGCTGTTCCAGCTTGGGGCCCGCTACGACGGTGCCGCGGCCCCGGCGCCGGAGGCGTCCTTCGAGGAGCAGTTCGCGCAGTGCCTGGCGGACGGTCTCGCGCGACACGGCGTACCGCACGGCGAGGTCGCGCTCGGTGGGCAGCGCCTCGCCCTCGGCCAACTCGGATATGAGGGAGCCCAGTCGCGCCTTGACGGCGTAGTACTTGGGGATCCGGCCGTGCTCGGGGATGCCGTCGCGCACGGGGGCGCCGGGGGCCTGGGCGTGCGGGTAGTTCGGGTGGTCCACGCCGGGATGGTCGCAGACGCGGGTGAACACGCGGGGCGGGACCCCGCGGGTGAGGGTCCTGAGTGCGAGGTCCTGGGTGCGGGTCCTGGGTGCGGGTCCTGGGCGGGGTTCCTGTGTGGGGATCCTGGCCGCGGGTCCTGCCGGGTTCAGCGCCTGTCGACGCGCAGGCGGCGGGATCCCGCCACGAGGGCCCCGCCGCCGAGGAGGAAGGCGCCCGCGGTGGCGCCCAGGCCGAGCAGGGAGGAGTCCGGGCCCGTCTTGGCGAGCTCGTCGGTGAGGGACGGGCTCGCGCCGCCGTCCGCGTCGATCGCGAACGGGTAGTCGTTCGACGCGCCCACCCAGTCGCCGTCGTCGCCGTGGCGCTGTACGACGGCGGCGTTGCCGACGACCTGGCCGGGGCGGGTGTCAGGGGTGAAGCCGAGCCGGACCTCGACGGTGACCGTCTTGCCGGGGCCCACCGAGAAGCCGGGGAAGCCGTCGTCGAAGACGCCGATGTACTCGTCCCGGTCGGTCTTCTCGAAGGGCACGGGCCGTCGGCGCGTCCCGTCGGAGAAGTCCAGCCGGATCTGGCGCGGCTTCAGCTGCCGTCCCTCATCGACGAGTACGAGGATCGGGTGGATGTTCGCGCAGCTCACGTCGGTGGTGTTGGTGAGCTCGATCGACCAGGTCCGGTAGCCGTCGCCGGGGTGGTAGGTGGTCGGCCCGCGGTCGATCCGGGTGTCGATCGGGAAGGCGCCGCCGTCGCGCTCGGCGTCGCAGGCGGGCTCGCGGGCGGCGGGCCGATGCGCGGCGGCCTGCGGCATCCGGTGCGCCCTGGTCCCGGCCCCGGCCGTCGACGGGCAGGACGCCTCGGTCACCGCGCACGCCCTGCTCCGCGTGTGCCCGCTGTCCGCCGCGGCCGTGAAGGGCCCGACGAGGGCGAGGGTCACGGCGGTCGCGGTGCTGCCGAGGGCGATCGGTCGGCGCAGTGGCATGAAGGGCCTTTGCTGGTCGCGGAGTTGTGCGGAGTCGGACGGAACGGAGCGACCACCACGGCATCTCTACGACGGGTACTGCGATACGGCGATTACGACGGACACGGCGGAGCGGTCGTGGCCCAGGACCCTGCCACGCGTCCGCGACGCGACGGGCACGCCACGGCCCCATACGTCTCAATGGCCGTCGGATACCCCTCCTTCAGCTGGGTTTCCGTCAGTTCTGGTTGGCGGGGAAGGCCACGTTCCCGCGTCCGAAGAGCGGCGCGAGGATCAGCTGCGCGGCCCCTTCGACGACGAGCGTGGCGCCGCCGGGCGCGCCCCGCACCGGTATCGCCCGCCCGCCGCCCCCGCGCCGCGCCCGGGCGTCGAGCACCGCGCCGACCCCGCTCACGAACGGCTCCTCGGCGGCGGAGACGGTCCGGCCGCCGAGCAGTACGGCGTCGATGTCGAGCAGGCTCACCAGGTTCGCCGCGCCCTCGCCGAGCACCCGCGCGGCCTCGTCGACGGCGCCCTCGGCGACCGCGGACAGGCAGAGGACCTCGATGCAGCCGCGGTTGCCGCAGCCGCATCGCGGGCCGTCCAGCTGGATCACCTGGTGGCCGAACTCGCCCGCCCCGGTCCGCGCCCCGCGATACAGCGCGCCGCCCAGGACGAGCCCGGCGCCGAGGCCGGTGCCCAGGTGCAGATAGACGAAGGAGCGCTCGCCGTGGCCGGCCAGGGCGAGCCCGAGGGCCGCGGCGTTGGTGTCCTTGTCGACGACGACCGGCAGGCCGAGCCGCTCGGCGAGCGCGTCGCGCAGCGGGAAGCCGTCCCACTGCGGGAAGCCGGTCACCCGGTGCAGCACCCCGTCGGCGTGGTCGAGCGGCCCCGGCACGGCGACGCCGACGCCGAGCGCCTGGCCCCCGTCGAGCAGCTGGTCCACCTGGCAGGCCGCGGCGGTGAGCACGGCGTCGGCCCCCGCGCCCAGGTCGAGCGGGGCGCGCCGGCTCGCGACGACCGCGCCCGTCAGGTCGGTCAGGACGACGCGCAGCTCGTCGCGGTCCAGGTGCAGGCCGATGGCATGCCCGGCGTTCGCGACCAGACCGAGCACCGTGCGCGGCTTGCCCCCGGTGGAGGCCCGGCGGCCCGCCTCGACGACGAGGCCCTCGCCGCGCAGGCGTGCGGTGATCTTGCTGACGGCCTGCGGGGTCAGCCCGGTGCGCTCGGCGAGTTCGAGGCGGCTGATGCCGTCCTCCCCCGCGCTGCGGAGCAGGTCGAGCACGAGCGCGGCGTTGTGCCCGCGCAGCGCGGTCAGGTTCACGCCGGCGGTGGGCTTCGCATGCTGGGCATGCGTGACATGCGTGTTCACTCGGCCATTGTCCCTCGCGCTTGCACTTTGGCAACAGCGTTGTTTAAGTGGATGGCATGACTGGTACGAGTGCTTCTCTTCGCGTGGGCCTGATCGGCTACGGCCTCGCGGGCTCCGTCTTCCACGCCCCGCTGATCGCCGCGACCGAGGGCCTGACCCTCGACACGGTGGTCACCTCGAACCCGGAGCGGCAGGCCCAGGCCCGCGCCGAGCACGGCGACGGGCTGCGCTTCGCGGCCTCCCCCGACGAGCTCTGGGCGCGGGCCGACGAGCTCGACCTGATCGTGATCGCCTCCCCGAACAAGACGCACGTACCGCTGGCGAAGGCAGCGCTCGCCGCGGGCCTGCCGGTCGTCGTCGACAAGCCGGTGGCGGGCACGGCGGCCGAGGCCCGCGAGCTGGCGGCGCTCGCCGACGAGCGGGGACTGCTCCTGTCGGTCTTCCAGAACCGCCGCTGGGACAACGACTTCCTCACCCTCGAAGCCCTGCTCAAGGGCGGTGACCTGGGTGACGTGTGGCGCTTCGAGTCGCGCTTCGAGCGCTGGCGCCCGCAGCCCAAGGGCGGCTGGCGCGAGTCCGGGAACCCGGAGGAGATCGGCGGCCTGCTCTACGACCTCGGCAGCCACGTCGTCGACCAGGCCCTGGTCCTCTTCGGCCGGGCCGTCTCGGTCTACGCCGAGTCCGACGTGCGCCGCGCGGGCGCCGAGGCCGACGACGACACGTTCATCGCGATCACCCACGAGACCGGTGTCCGCTCCCACCTGTACGTGTCGGCGACGACCGCCCAGCTCGGCCCGCGCTTCCGCGTCCTCGGCTCACAGGCGGGCTACGTGAAGTACGGCCTGGACCCGCAGGAGGCCGCGCTGCGCGACGGCAAGCGCCCGGTGGCCGGTGAGCCGTGGGGCGTGGAGTGCGAGTCGATGTGGGGCCGCGTCGGCTCCGGCGAGTCCCCGCTGGCCGGGGGCGGCCGCCCGCGGCCGACGGTCGACGGCGACTACCCGGCGTACTACGCGGCCATCGCCGCGGCCCTGAGCGACGGCGCCCCGAACCCGGTGCCCGCCACGCAGGCGGCCGACGCGCTCGACGTGCTGGAGGCGGCCCGCCGCTCGGCCGAGCAGAACGTGACGGTGACGCTGTGAGCGCCCCGGACATCGCGGCCCTGGAGGAGCAGGAGCGCCGTCTGGTCCTGGACTCGTTCACGTACGACGACGCCTGGGCGCTCGGCTCCCTGCTGGTGGAGCTGGCGCGCGAGCGGCAGGCGCCGGTCGCGATCGACATCACGCGCGGCGGCCAGCAGCTGTTCCACGCGGCGCTGCCCGGCTCAACGCCGGACAACGACGCGTGGATCGCCCGCAAGCGTCGCGTGGTCGAGCGCTATCACGCCGCGTCGTACCTGGTCGGCAGCCGCTTCCGCGCCAAGGGCACGACGTTCGAGGACTCGTCGCGCCTGGACCCGGACACGTACGCGGCCCACGGTGGCGCGTTCCCGATCACCGTGCGGGGCGCGGGGGTCGTGGGCGTGGTCGTCGTGTCCGGGCTGCCGCAGATCGAGGACCACGCGCTGGTCGTCGAGGCCCTGGAGCGGTTCACCTCCGGCGGCTGACCCGGTTCTGCCTGCGCGTCACGACGACGATCGCCGCGCCCGCCGCCACGGTGGCCGCGGCGATCCCGCCGAGCACGACGGCGCCCTCGCCGTCCGCACCGGTCTCGGCCAGCTCCCCGCCTCCTCCGGAGGCCCCGCCCGAACCGCCGCCCGTGACACCGCCGTTCCCGCCCGTGCCTCCGTCGGTGCCGGGGGTGCTGTCGGATGGGCTGGGGGTGGGTGTGGGGGTGGGGGTGGGGCTCGGCGAGTCCGTGGGCGTGGGAGTCGGCGAGTCCGTGGGAGTCGGGGTGGGCGTCGGAGTCGGAGTGGGCGTCGGCGTCGGCGTCGGCGTCGGCGTCGGACCCACGTTCCCGCATCCCGGGAGATCCCCGTCGAAGGGATAGGCGTGGAACTCCTGCCCTCCGCCGCCACTGGCGGCGGACGCGTGGACGAGTGAACCGGCCGAGTAGAAGCGCCCGTTGAACCCGGGCATGGTCACCGTCGTCGTGCTGGCCGGGTTGCCGACCAGCATGCTGCCGGAGAACTGGGCGGTGCCGTTCAGCGCGACGTCGGTGGCGTCCGGGAAGTTCCACAGCAGCTTGGTGCGCAGGTCGTACGGGAGCAGCCCCTCGTACGTGTTGATCTCGCGGGCGTCCCCGTACACGTTGACGAGGACCGTGGCACCGGCGGGGATGTCGTCGAAGCGGAACCCCTCCTGGCCGCCGCTGCCGCTGAGGATGTCGAAGTCGACGTCGAAGACCTGGAGGGCGGAGCTGCCGTCGCCGGTGAAGACCGTGGTGCTGCCGTCGTTCACGGCGGTGCCGGTCGTGGTGCGGTGCTCGCCGTCCACGTACGCGTAGCACCTGCTGGCGTCGGTGAGCTGTCCGCGCAGCGCGCTGTAGGGCGCGGCCGCGTCGGCGTCGCGCACGGACTGGGTCTCGACGGTGCCGGTGAGACTGCCGCCGTAGCGGACGACGCCGCTGGCGCTGGCGTCCTCCACGACGACGCGCTCGCCGGAGTCGACGGTCACGTTCCCGCCGACGGTCAGGAAGTCGGTGCCGTCGTCCGGCGGGACGCGCGAGCCGACGCCGGCGACGCCGACGTTGTAGATCTGCGAGACGCCGGCGTCTTTGTCCTGGTCGAAGTCGCCGAGGACGACCACCTTGCCCTCGGCCTCGGCGGCGGCGCGGCGCACGCGCATGTCCCCGCCGACGAAGATGTTGACGTTGTTGTCCCGCCCGGCCGGGGTGCCGTTGTTCGGGTCCGGGTAGACGTCGGGGCAGTTGCTCCCCTTGCAGGGCCCGAGGCCCCCCGGGAGCGGGTCGGCGTAGGCGGGCCCGCCGACGACACCGACGACGAGGGCCGCCGCGGCGGTGACGATCAGTGGCAGCCGCCCCGCCCGAAGCCGCATTCGCATATTTCCCATAGGCGCACTATGTGAAGAACCCGCCCCCACCCCCGGCAGACACGCACACCCCGGCCCCCGAACGGGGGCCCGCATCGCCGCCAGAAGAACGCAAGGAGCACGCCCGCCCCCACCAGGGACGCGAGGAACCGCGCACCCAGCCACAACGACGCAGCACCCGACAACGAGACCCAAGCCCCCTCAGGGGCGCGGGGAACTGCGCGCCCAGCCCCCACCCACCGACACGAGACCACACCACCCAAGCCCCCTCAGGGGCGCGGGGAACTGCGCGAGAACCCCCACCGGACCCGCACCAGACCACGACACCCGAAAGAAGAACCCGGGGCCCAGATCCCCCCGCCCCCAGCGGAGCGCCTACGCGTTCTTGAGTTCCTGGCGCTGCCGCCCCAGCCCCTCGATCTCCAGCTCCACCACGTCCCCGCCCCGCAGATACGGCTTCGGCTCCGGGTGCCCCATGGCGACCCCGGCCGGCGTACCGGTGTTGATGACGTCCCCCGGGTACAGGGTCATGAACTGGCTCACGTACCGCACCACTTCGGCGACCGGGAAGATCTGCTCAGCCGTCGTCCCGTCCTGCTTCAGCTCCCCGTTGACCCAGAGCTTCAGACCGAGGTTCTGCGGGTCGGGGACCTCGTCGGCGGTGACGAGCCACGGTCCGAGCGGGTTGAACGTCTCGCAGTTCTTGCCCTTGTCCCAGGTGCCGCCGCGCTCGATCTGGAACTCGCGCTCGGAGACGTCGTGGGCGACCGCGTACCCGGCGACGCACGCCAGCGCGGCCTCGTGGGACTCGGCGTAGCGGGCCGTACGTCCGATGACCACGGCGAGCTCCACCTCCCAGTCGGTCTTGACCGAGCCGCGCGGCACGAGCACCGTGTCGTGCGGCCCGACGACCGTGTCCGCCGCCTTGAAGAAGACGACGGGCTCGGCGGGCGGCTCGGCGCCGGTCTCGCGGGCGTGGTCGTGGTAGTTCAGCCCGATGCACACGACCTTGCCGATCCGGGCCACCGGCGGACCGATGCGCAGCCCGGCCGCGTCAAGGGCGGGCAGCTCTCCGGACGCGGCGGCGGCCCGGATCCGGTCCAGTGCGGCGTCGTCCGCGAGGAGCGCGCCGTCGATGTCCGTGACCAGGCCCGACAGGTCGCGCAGGGTTCCTTCGGCGTCGAGGAGCGCGGGGCGCTCGGCTCCGGCGGGACCGACTCGCAGCAGCTTCATCTAGGTGACTCCCTCTGATCTAGGAGATGCCTCCAAGGCCAGGTGCGGCCACAGCCATCGGAGGTCTGGTCGATCCTCCAAGTTCAACGTCCAGTCCGCAATACCCCGTTCACGGACTGGACCTGGCACGGGGTGCCTTCGAAGCGGGTGCGCGGGTGTCAGACGGCGGGCGCCGCGGCGGCGATCCCGTACGGCATGTCGCGGTAGAGGACGGCCCGCTCGATCGCGCTCCAGGTCGTCGACGTGACGACGTACAGCGCGGCCGCGAGCGGCACCGCGGCGACGGTGAACAGCGTGAAGAACGACATCAGCGGCATGAACTTGGTCATCGCGCCCATCGCGCCCGCACCCGGCACCTGCGACTGCTGGTCGTCGGCCGGGCGGGCGGCCGCGGAGAGCTCCATCTGCCGCTTGGTGCGCCGGTAGTTGAAGGTCGCGACGGTGGCGACGAGGGCGAACAGCGCCACGTAGACCAGCCCCTGCGACCCGAAGAGCCCGCCGTGCCCGAGCGCGTCGGTGAACCGCCCGCCGAGCGGGGCCGCGCCGAGGGTGTGGCCGAGCAGGGCGTTGGGCTCGCCGCCGATGCTGCCGCTGGAGAACACGTGGTAGAGCAGGAAGAACGCCGGCATCTGGAACAGCATCGGGAAGCATCCCGACAGCGGGGAGACCTTCTCCTCGCGGTGCAGTTCCATGATCGCCTTCTGTAGCGCCTCCGGGTTCTTCTTGTGCTTCTTGCGCAGTTCGGCGATGCGCGGCTGGAGCTTGAGCTTCTCGCGCTGGCCGCGGGCGGCGGCCCGGGACAGGGGGTGGACGAGGAGGCGTACGAACGCGGTGAACAGGATGATCGCCGCGGCCGTCGCCGAGGCGTGGAAGAGCGGCTGGAGCAGGTCGGCGAGATGCGCGACCAGGTTCGCGAAGACAGACAGGAATGTCGACATGGGTGAGCCCTCCGGGGGTCTCGTCGTGCCGGAACGTCAGGGAGTTCGGCGTGACGGACTACGGACCCGGCGCGGAGAAGGGGCTCGGTGTCAGCAGGCCGTCGGGACGGGACGGCCGGGTGCTCGGGGCCTGGTGCGCCCCGACGCGTCGGGGTCGCGCTGCGGCAGGAACGCGGTGCGTTGTTCACGGTCGCGGATGGCCGTGCGCACGCGCGTGCGCGGCACGCTCGGCACGCAGCGCGCGGCGAGCAGGGTGCAGGCGGCGAGCGCGGAGCCCGCGGCGGCGGTCGCGGCGAGGGCGACGGCCCCGGCGAGGCTGCCGGTGTCGGCGAGCACGGCCTCGAGAAGGAGGAACAGCAGCAGTGCGGCGGGCCGCAGGGCCGTGGACCAGGCGCTGGTACGGGTCACGGGTGCCACGGGGCTTCCTCCTCTCTCGGCATTCTCACGATTCTCACGCCTACGGATACGCGTGCACGTTCCTGCCAGTTATACAGGCTCGGTCACGACCGGCTGAAGGAGCCGCCGGGGCCGGGCCAGCGCCCGGCTGACCGGATCGGCCGGGTCCGGGTCGAGCCCGGCGCCCGGCAGTATCTCGACGTCCTCCAGCGGTACGGGCCCGCCGCCGCACGTTGCGCACTCCCCCACGACGCCGAGGTCGGTGCCGCAGGGGGCGTGCCGGAACTCGCGCATCGGTTGCACGCCGGGCAGGCCGAGCCCCCACGCGCCGAGCGCCCGCAGCGCCGGCCACAGGTCGCGGCCGAGGGCGGTGACGACGTACTCGTCGCGCGGCGGCGCCTCCTGGTAGCGCCGCTTCTCCAGGACGCCCGCCTCGGTGAGCGCCTGCAGCCGGGCGGCGAGGACGGCGCGCGGGATGCCGAGGTGGACGAGGAAGTCGTTGTAGCGCCGGACGCCGTAGAGGGCGTCGCGGACGACGAGGAGCGTCCAGCGTTCGCCGACGATCTCCAGCGCGCGGGCGATGGAGCACTCCTGCGTCGCGTAGTCCTTGCCGAGAGCCATGCCCCCACTGTAGCCACTTTCCCCTTTCAAGGTTCATTGACCGAACCGACCGTGCTACGTTCATGTCACCCACTAAGTTCATTCACTGAACCCATGACTGGACGGGCCACCCATGCCGCAGCCACAGACGCGGACCGCACAGACCTCCCGGACTGTCGTTCCCGCCGCCCCCTCCGCTCCCGCTCCCACTCCCGTCCGCCCGGCCGCCACCCTGGCGATCACGAGCGTGGCGACGGCGGCGGCCCTCATGACGTACACCGCGCCGATGATCACGCTCGCCGACACGGCCGCGTCCCTGCGCACGGGTCTGTCCGCCCAGGCCTGGCTGCTCAACGGCATGCCGCTCGGCCTCGCCGCCCTGCTCCTCGTCGCGGGCAGCCTCGCCGACGACTACGGGCGCCGCCGCGCCTTCGTCCTCGGTACCGCGCTGCTCGGCGTGACGACGGCACTCGGTGCCCTCGCGACGAACACCCTGCTGTTCACGCTGGCCCGCGTCGCGCAGGGCGCCGCGGCCGCCGCGATCCTCGCCGCGAGTCTGGGGCTGCTCGTGCACGCGTTCCCGACTCCGGCGAGCCGGGTGCGGGCCACCGGCGTCTGGGGCGCGTGCGTCAGCGGCGGCATCGCGCTCGGTCCGGTCGTGGCGGGCGGCGTGGGAGACCTCGCCGGCTGGCGCTGGGTGTACGGGGTGCTGGCGGCGGTCACCTTGCTGGTGGCCGCGTGCGCGCCCCGCGCCCTGACCGAGTCCGCCTCGCCGCGCGGCGGCCGCCCCGACCTGCCCGGCGCGCTCACGCTCGGCCTCGCGCTGGTCGCCCTGCTGGCCGCGCTCACGCTGGGCCGGGACGGCTGGCTGCGCGCGCCCGTCGGCGTACTCCTCCTCTCGTCCGCCGTACTCCTGGTGGCCTTCGTGGCCGTGGAGCGGCGCGGCGCGAGCCCGATGCTGGACCTGTCGCTGCTGCGCCGCCCGCTCTTCCTCGCGTCGACGGCGGGAGCGCTGTTCACCGGGCTGTCCGTCATCGCGCTCTTCAGCTACGTCCCGACGCTCGTCCAGCACACGATGGGTGTGACCCCGATGGGCACGGCGGGGCTGTTCGCGCTGTGGTCCGGGATCTCGTTCGCGGTGGCACTGCAGGTGCGGCACCTGGCCGGCCGGGTCTCGCCGCGGCACCAGCTCGCGGCCGGGTTCGCGCTGCACGCGCTGGCCGTCGTCACCATGCTGGGCGCGGCGGGCTCGGGCCACTGGACACGCCTGGTCCCGGGGCTCGTCGTCTCCGGCGTCGGCAGCGGCCTGCTCAACGCGGCGCTGCCACGGCTCGCCGTCGAGTCGGTGCCGGGCGACCGCGCGGCGATGGGTTCGGGGGCCAACAACACGGCCCGCTACATCGGTTCGGCCGCCGGCGTGGCCCTGATGATCGCGGTCTCCACGGCGACGGGCACGGACCGCTCCGCGCTGGACCGGGGCACGAACGCGGCGTTCATCGCCTCGGGCGTCCTGGCGCTCGGCGCGGCGGCGTTGCTGCTGGCTCTGCGCGACCGGCGCCCGGGTCGCGGCGCGTAGTCGCCCGCGCCCGTCCGTCACCGCCTTCGCGCCTGCCCGGTGGCGGTTCGTCTCGCGGCTGCGGGAGCGTCGTGGCTGGTCGCGCAGTTCCCCGCGCCCCTGAAGCGAGCTTCGCTCGCTCGGGGGAAGCTGCGCGGAGCGCATGCTTCAGGGGCGCGGGGAACTGCGCGAAGCAGGACCACCGGCCCGCACCCGCGACCCAACACCCGCCCCGCAGACGCGAAGGCGATCAGGAGCGCGGGGCACTACGCGACCGGCCCCACACAAGTCACCCGGCAACCCCGGCAGGGCCCCGCGCCAGCACATCCTCGTCCGCCCGCTCATCCCGATCCCGGGGCCCCGCGTACGTAACCCCCACCGTCACCACCACATTCAGGGCCAGAGCAACGATCCCCGCGTTCATCCCGAACACCGGATCCCGCCCGCTGAACACCAGCCCGCACACAACCCCGACCCCCACGACAAGCCCGCTCACCGCTCCCACCAGACTCAGCCGCCGCCACACCAGCCCCACCAGCAGCATCGGTACGAGCTGCGCCATGCCCTCGTACGAGATGAGGGACAGCCGCACGAGGGTGTTCGGCGCGACGTACGTCAGCAAGAGCGCGAGCGCCCCGGCCACGACGACCACGACCTGCGCACCCCCCTTCCGCAGCCGCTCCCCACCGCCACGCCCGGCACTGGCACCGGCACTGGCACCCGCGCTCCGGGACAGCAGCGGCAGCACACTGCTCCCCCACATCGTCCCGATGACCAGCATGAACACAGCCATCGGCACGATCGACGAGAGCGCAGCGGCAACCCCGACCATGCCCACGACCCACGCGGGCAGGGAATCGACGACGAGCTTGAACAGTGCGAGGTTCGAGTCGGCCCCGGTGAGCCCCGGCACGACGAACAGCGCCGCCATCCCGAGGAACATCGGCACGAACAGCAGGATGTTGTACGCGGGCAGCCACACCGCGTTGCGCCGCAGCCCGTCCGCACTGCGCGCACCCAGGTACCCGGCGACGGTAGTCGGGAAGATGACGACGGTCAGAGCGTTCAGAAACGTCGTCGTGGCGAACCACCCTTCCCCGTACGGGCTTCCCCCGCTCCCCGGCAGCGTCAGCCACGCGCTCTTCTCCTCCACCAGCCGGTCGAGGAAGGGCCCGTACCCGTCGAAGTAGTGCAGTGGGACGTAGAACGCGAGGAAGGCGAGCGTCGCGATGACGAGAACGTCCTTCAGCACGGACACCCAGGCGCTCCCCCGCAGCCCGCTCACCACCACGAAGCCCGTGGTGACGGCGAAGCCGATGAAGTAGGCCCAGTTGAGGCTGATCGCGCCGTAGGAGATGGTCGAGACGACGACCCCCATGCCCGTGATCTGCAACTGGATGTACGGCAGCAGGAAGACGGTCACGAGGATCGCGACGGCGGCGCCCAGCCACGGCCGCCCGAACCGGTGGGCGACCATGTCGGTGATGGAGACGAGCCCGTGCCGGCGCGCGTAGGCCCAGAGCATCGGCCCGACCACGTATCCCACGGCGTAGCCGCACGACATGTAGGCGACGACGTACAGGACGGGCGCCCCGTAGTTGTAGCCCCAGCCCGCGGCGCCCAGGTACGAGAAGCTCGTGTATCCCTCGCCCGCCATCAGCACCCAGATGAACACGGCCCCGAGCGACCGCCCGCCCACCGACCACTCGGCGAGCCCGCCGCCCTTGCCCCTGCCGCGTACGGCGAGCAGTCCGAGCGCGACGGTGGCGACCATGAAGACGCCGAAGAGGGTGGTGGCGACGGCTCCGTCACTCATGACCGGCTCCTCCGCCCTGACCGGCTGCTCCACCCTGACCGGCTGCCTCGCGCGTCTTCCGGTCCCCGCGCCAGGTCAGCCACACGGCGACGGGCGTGAGGAGCGTCGCGGCGAGCAGCCACGCGAACAGGAAGGGCAGGCCGAGCACGACGGGTTCGACGCGGTTCACGAACGGGAGCGCGCCGATGTACAGCACGAAGGGCACGAGGAGCCAGAGGAGATGAGGCCGGTTGATCACGAGCATGGAGCCTAACGGGGCTTCATCCGGCTCAGCTTCCCCCACACCACCAGCCGGTACTTGGACGTGAACTCGGGCGTGCAGGTGGTGAGCGTGATGTAGTACCCGGCCGCGTCGTACCCGGCGGACGGCACGACCCGGCTCCTGGGCACCGGGTTGATGACACCGCCGTCGGACGCGGACGTCCGGCCGAGCGTCTTGTCGACGACGTACGTGTACGTGGCGCTCCTGGTCCGCACGGTGAGGGTGTCGCCGCGGCGCAGCCGGTTGATGTACCGGAACGGTTCGCCGTGCGTGTTGCGGTGCCCGGCGAGCGCGAAGTTCCCGGCGCTGCCCGGCTGGGCGGTGCCGGGATAGTGGCCCACGTACCCGTGGTTGAGGACGTTCGCCTTGCTGACGCCCTGGGCGACGGGCGCCCGCAGCCCGAGCCGCGGGATGGAGAGGATGGCGTAGGCCTGGTCCCAGCGGGGCGCGGGGGCGACCTGGTGGGCCCCCGCGTCGCCCTTGCCGGTGGGTTCGTCCGTGGGGGTGCCGGACGGGCTGACGGCGGGGTCGTCGGAGGCGTCGGAGGCATCGGGCTGATCGGTGGCCGGGACCTCGCCGTCCGGTGTCTGCTGCCACTCCCGCTCCAGGGCCTGCACCTTGTGCCCGGCGTCGGCCTTGGCCTGCCGGTTGGTCCACCACAGCTGATGCACGACGAGCAGGAGCAGCACGAGTCCGACGGTGACGGCGACTTCGGCGCCGTTCCACAGGACGCGGCCCGCCGTGGACCGCGGGGCCCTCTCGGCCCGCCGGACCGACCGGGTGTGTCGGGGCGGCCAGGCTCTTCGGGCGCGCCGGGTCCGTCGCCCCTGCGCCACCACACTGGGCCTGTCCTTACGCTGCAGCACGCGCGCAAGATAGATCGCGCGTCCTCAACTTGCCAGGCCCACAGCGCAATTGACCGTGCGCGCGCTACGGTGGGCCGCCATGAGTCCCCTCTGGCTGCTGGCCCTGATCCCGTTCCTCGCCGGACTGGCGCTGACGGCGGCGTTCGCCGTGCAGGTGGTCACGGAGGCCCTGCGCCGCAGCACGGGCACGGTGATCCAGGCGACGGTCACCGGTCACGTCGCCTCGCGCGAGGCCACGTACGCGGCTCTGCACCCGGTGGTCTCCTGGACGGACGCCGACGGCACCGCGCACGAACGCGCGCTGCCCGACGACGCCACCGCCCGCACCCTTCCCGAAGGCGCCCCCGTCCGCGTCCGCTTCGACCCGGCCCGCCCGGACCTGGCCTCACTCGACACGGACGCGCACTACCGGCAGGCGGTCACGGGCGTGTGCCTCGGCATGACCCTGTGGGTGGGCACGCTGATCGTGGTGATCTGGCGCATCGCCTACGTCCTGAACGACCTCAGGGACCACGTGAGCTGGCGCTACTGATCACCCACCGCGCTCTGCCCGATACGGGCGGTCCCACCAGGGCCGCGCGGCAGTACCGTGTCCTTCATGCGCCCCGACACGCCTGCCACGCCCGCCGAGAACGAGCACGCCGACCACGTAGCGGAAGCCGAGCGCCTGGAACGCACGGCGGCCATGTACCCCGAGGACGCGGAAGCGCTGCTCCTCCAGGCCGCGGCCCACTACGAACTGGCCGACGCCCGAGAGCGCGCGACGTCCCTCTACGACACCCTGCTCGCGTCGCCCGAGGCCCACGACCCCGCGCTGATCCGCGCCCTCAAGGCGGCGAACCTGTGGGAGTACGGCCACGACGCCGAGGCCCGCGCCATCATCACGGGCCTGCGCGCGGCGGCACCGCGCGACCCGGCGCCCTGGACGATCGTGGCGGAGTCCCTGGAGTCCCACGACGAGCTGGAGCAGGCCCACGAGACGTTCACGGAGGCGCTGGAACTCCTGATCCCGCCCTCGGAGCGCGACGCGGACACCGCCCCCGACCCCGGCTACGCCAAGCACCCCCTGATCCTGGGCCGCCACCGCGTCCGCCGCATGCTGGGCCAGGAGCACGACGCCTGGGACGCCCTCGCCGACCGCGTCAACCGCACCTCGGTCTCCCTCGACGAACTCCACGACCCGAAGCGCCTGTGGGCCCTCGGCTCCGAGAACCCGGCGGAACTCCAGGCCGAAATCGCCCGCCTCCGCGCTGAGTTGGGCTCGTACCGCGAGGCCCTGTCCCGCCCGTTCCCGGTGGCGGTCCTGCACTGGCCGTCGACGGAGTACGCGGAACTGCTGTCCGCCTATCCCTCGCTGGGCAGCGAATACCCGTCGTACGAGGCGCACTTGGCGTCGATAGAGGATTCCCTGCGCGAACTGTCGGCGTCGGGCACGGCGAACCTGGGCATCGTCACGGGCACGGTCCCGTCGTACGAGGCGTTCGCGGCATCAGAGGCCTCGTCCCCGGAGGACGTCTCCCTCCTCCCGCAGTACGCGACGACACTGGCGGCGCGAGGCCGCGCGGTGGCGTGGCCGCCGGCGCAGGATGCGGTGTGCTGGTGCGGGTCGGGGTCGGCGTACGGGGCTTGCCACGGAACTCCCGCCTGACGCTCTACGGATGGCTTCGGTTCTGGCGCCGATACAGGCTCGGCGCCAGACCGAGACTCCACCAAGCGTTGGCTATCCGGAGAGCTGAGACCAACGACGGTAGAGATCCACTGGGAGCGTGTGCTCCAGTTCCAACGTGAGTCGCATCGGCCGATCGTTCTCGTGAGTCACGTACGTGGCCGGGCCCACGTAGATGAACGACGGGGCGCCGAGCAGACCATCGGCCTTCTTCGACTCACGAACGAACAGATGCAGACTGCTACCGCGGGCCTCGTGGTTGATGTAGCGCTGGCCCGTCTCCTGGGTTATAGATGTACGACTCTGAGTCTCCCACTGGAAGCGTCTCGGACTGATCACGCGGTCCTCGTACCTGGTCGTCTCGGAGTAGTGCTTCTCAGACTTGACCAAGTCGATGAAGAACACGTCAGCTTGCTCCCCTTCGAACCACTTCACCCCCGTGGGCTGTCCCTTGTATTCGCCGCCGAACGCCGCCTCCGCCTCGGCCCTGGTGTAGTGGGCGTGGACGTGCAGAGGATTCGGTCCACCTGGATCGAGCGGGCGCGTGACTCGTTGCAGGCGCTCGCGAAGCTCGGGTACGAGTTGCTGCAGTTCCTCCTTACGCCGATGCTCTACCAGAATTCTTTCGGCGGCAGCCTCAACAGGGCTGGCAAGCAGAGCGTCGCCCCACAGAACGCTGTTGGCCATAGCGGCTAGCCGCCTCAGACGCTCTGTAGGCCAGTCTCGGACGCCAGCCTGCAACCCGTCCGGGCTCTTAGCCCCGGACAGTAGGCGGAGATAGGTCAGACGCTCAGGATCATCTATGTGCAGAGAGCGACGAAGGGCCTTGGAGAGTTCAGCGTCAGCCGGACCTGGCGGGGCCACGGCCATGCCTGCAGCGTCCCTCAATTCACTCCAGGTACCTCGTGAAGGTCGATACACATCCTCAATCTCGCTGGCCGTACCCTTCAGGAACTCACCCAGCGAGACGTCTCCCAGTCGCCTCAACTCAGCGACAGACTGCGCCCAACGCGGCTTCAGCGTGCGCTGAAGGCTATCGAGCACGTACTTCCTTGCCACACGATCCAGTTGGACAGCACAGCCGCTGGGGAGCGTCGGGAATCCCTGCTCCACCTCCCTGGCCACCTGCCGGTGAGTAGCCCCTGTCAGAGCACGCATCGACGGTTCGAACCGGAAGTCTGCGTGCTGAGCACCAATGAAGTCCAGCACGGTCAAGCTGGTCTTGTTCTCTGCATGCCGCAAGCCACGACCGAGTTGCTGCAAGAAGACGGTAGCGCTCTCCGTAGGGCGCAGCAGTATGACCGTGTCGACACAAGGGATATCAACACCCTCGTTGAATAGGTCCACAGTGAAAAGCGCCTTGATGCGTCCCTGGACAAGGTCCGACACCGCTTGCTCGCGCTCCCGCGGACTAGACTCTCCGGTCAACGCCTGGGACGGCAGGCCTGCTTGGGTGAACTTCTCTGCCATGTATCGAGCGTGGGCGACAGATACGCAGAAGCCGAGGGCGTGCATCGCGCGCGGGTCAAGCACCTTCTCGTGGAGTTCGTTCAGGATGATGCGCACACGGGCATCGTCTCCGGTGTACAGCTTCTCCAGCTCACGGGTCTGGTATCCGGTTCGACGACTGAAGCGCAAGCTACGAAGATCGGTCTCGTCATTTATGCCGAAGTAGTGAAACGGCACCAGCAGACCGCGCTCGACGGCCTCCCACAGCCTTAGATCGACTGCAGTACGCCCTTCGAACCACCGCGTGATGTCGTACTGATCGGTGCGCTCCGGGGTGGCTGTGAGGCCCAGCAGTTCTTTTGGATAAATATGGGTGAGAAGCTCCTCATACGTGCGAGCCCCGGCGTGATGGAACTCGTCGACGATCACCATGTCGAAGTGTTCCGGGTGCAGCCGCTTGTAACCAGAACTGGTCAGGGACTGAATCGAAGCGAAAACGTGACGCCATTCGTCAGGACGCTCACCCCCGACATACAAACCGCCAAATGCACCGTCTTTCAGTACGTGCCGGAAGACGGCTCGACTCTGCTTGAGGATCGAATCTCGATGCGCGACAAACAACAGGCTGTCCACCTTTCCTGCCTGCCGCAGCGCCCGATAGTCAAGAGCAGAGACGACGGTCTTTCCCGTACCAGTCGCCATGACTACAAGGTTGCGGTGGCGATCGTGTAGTTCCCGCTGCGCCTGCAGTTCGTCCAATACCTCCCGCTGGTGAGGGTGGGGCTGAATATCGAACGGGGCGAGTTCGATTGGCAGCTGAGCCGGGCCACTTCGCTCGGTATTCAATGCATCGGCAAGCCGATTTCGGTCCCGTTCGCTCTGCGGGTCGTACAGCTCGAACGCCGGGTCCGCCCAGTAATCCTCGAACGTATCCGTAATCGATGTAACGAGCGTAGGGGACTCCAATTGAGATAGGCGAACATTCCACTCCAATCCGTCGACAAGAGCAGCCTTCGACATGTTGGAAGACCCGACATAGGCGGTTGAGGTACCACTCTCGCGATGAAAGTGCCACGCCTTGGCGTGCAGCCGCGTTGCTTGCGTCTCATACGAGATCCGCACCTCGGCGCCGAGTTCAGCCAGCGCATCAACGGCCCGCTGATCCGTAGCGCCCATATACGTCGTTGTGATGACGCGCAGGCGCTTGCCGCGACGACGTACATCCTTGAGTTTCCCCAACAAGAGCCTCAGACCGGACCACTTGATGAAGGCACAAATCAGATCGACGCGGTCGGCCGATTCCAACTCCCGCTGAAGCGCATGCCCCACGCTCTCTCTTGACCGGTTGGCAAAGAGCGCGCTGGCCGCCAGCGGAACATGAGGGCGTTCGGGGAAGACCTTCTCACCGGGCAACGGCGCTCGGTCTGCGACAGCCAGAAGCAGGTCTCTCGTGAGAGCGACTGCATCCTCGTCCCCAACCTGCATCGGCGAAAGACGCCCCAGTTCCTCAACGATCCGATTGATCGCTGCAACCTGGTCCACCAACCTCTGAGCAGCCCCATCGGAACCTCGCTGCTTAGAGTGCGCTCGCAGCGTCCGACGGACCAGATCCCCGACATAGCGACCCAAGATTTCAGGAGCGTCTTCCGGATCCAGAGGTTCGCGCTGGACCCGCCCCTCACCGGCCGCCTCGACCGTGCGTTGGTCGAGTTCATTGGTGACAATGTGCTCGTAGAGGCCAGGGGTAAGTCGTCTAGGCATGAGTGCACTGTAGAGGCGGAGACTGACACTGCCTTCGGTAACTACCGATCTCAGTCTGCCGCTTGAGGTGCCTGGCACGGTATGACCAGCATGTACCGTGAGGCGCAACGTGTCATCTACGAGCCTTCGCGATCAAAGCGCGTCTCGACGCACTGGAGGAGCTCATCCGTGTCGTGACCATGAGCGCGAGCCCAGCAGAGTAGGTCCGTAATCAAAGCGGCTGCTGCCTGCATGTCCACTGGTCCAGCCAACCTGTGCCGCTGCAGCAACTCCTCAGCTCGGTCGACGGCCGCACTACGGACGTGCCCTCCCGCAGCATCGATTCCGGTGGCCAGCTCACACCACATCACCTTGCGGTCGGACCTGACGAGCACACCCCACCTGTGGGCCACCGCATCCAGCATCCTGATGCCGCGCCCACTCTCGTCATCGTTCGCCGCATGGACAAGTGTCGGCAAGACTCGAAGATCCGGGTCTTGAACCTCCATACGAAGGTAGACGCCGTTCATCAGTAGACCCAGTTCGGTGGGTGTACCGGCGCCAACGTGCGTGATGACGTTGGAGACCATCTCCGTCACGCACAGTTGAGCGGAGTCGACGAGGTCGTGCAGGCCCCAGCGCATGAGGTGTAGCCGCACGATCCGGCGCAGGCCGGCCAGTTCCTCGGGCTCGGCGATGAAGGCCAGCTCCCATGGCTTTCGGAACACACAGTCCTGCTGGAGCACAGTCTCGTCCTCTCCGTAGAGGTGCAACAACTCCCGCCTCAGGGCTGCGAGTTCGTCGCCGCCCCCACAACACAGCGTGACCGCATCCGATCCCTTCTTGCAATTTGCAGAACGGGATTCCCACTAACGAGTGATTGGCAGGCATGCCTCTTGGCGCGGAGACTGAGGCCGGCTAGCAGGGAGGTGTCGAGATGGCTGGATCTCCGACCGCACGACGTCGGCGGCTTTCGATCGAGCTGAAGAAGCTCCGCGAAGCCAGTGGGCTGACCTGCGCCCAGGTGGGTGCGGCAGTGGACTGGAGCGGTTCCAAGGTGAACCGGATGGAGACCGGCCATGGCCGTGTGCAGCCATCCGACGTCGACGCGTTGTGTCGGCTCTACGAGACCAGCGACGAGATGCGCGACTTCCTCAAGTCGCTTGCTCGGCAGGCCAAGACGAAGGGCTGGTGGCAGATCCACGGCTCGGGAGTGCCCGAGTGGTTCAACATCTACATCGGGCTGGAGCAGGAAGCTTCGTCGTTCCGGCAGTACCAGTGCGAACTCATTCCCGGCCTCATGCAGACGGCCGCCTACATGACCGAACTGCACGTCGCTGGTTCGCACATGACGCCGAACGACTCAGAGCGAGCGATCCGCGTACGTCAGGAGCGCCAGGAGATGCTGTCGCGGGCGAACGCCCCGGACTCTTGGTTCATCATGAGCGAGGGCGCGCTCCGGAACGTCGTAGGCGACCGCGCTGTCATGCGTGAACAGCTCGAACACCTACTGAATGTCGCCCAATTGATGTCGCTCACTCTGCAAGTGCTTCCGTTCGACTCGGGTACGCGACCGGTGCCGGGCTCGTTCACGATCCTCGACTTCCCCGACCAAGAGGACCCAGCCGTCGTCTATCGGGACGGCATCACCGATGCCATCTACCTCGAAGGGGACCATCATGTCCGTGAATACACGCGAGCCTTCGATGGGTTGATGGCAGCCGCCTTGAGCCCACAACGCTCTCTTCTACTGATCAAGAACATGATCAAGGAGTACGCAGGATGACCACGGACCACCCCGAGAGCTCGGCCCTTTCGGAAGCTCCAGAACAACTCCGCTGGCTCAAGTCGTCGTACAGCAACGGCGCTGGAGGCGAGTGTGTCGAGTGCGCCATCGGCGCAGGTGGGGAGGTGCTTGTGCGCGACTCAAAGCGGGCGGATGGACCGACTCTCACTGTCGAAGACCGCACTTGGGCCTGCTTCCTGAGCGGTCTCGGCGTGGGGTAGGCGGGACCGGCGCCTTGCACCGGTGGGGTGGTTCCGGTGGTCGAAGTCGGTTGCGGGCCGGTGGGTTTTCCTGGATTGCTTGGCTGGTGCCGGTGGGTGGCTGCTGATGCCTCCCCTACCTACCGCCTCTGGCTGACGGGCCGTTGGGGCTGGCTTTCGTCGGCTTGGGATTCGTTGGGGACAGGGCGCGGGTCAGCCGGGCAGGCAGGCCTTCGGTGGGCTAGCGCCGCAGATTGTGGTGGGGCGAGTGCGCGTTGGCTGGGGGTGAGGTCTCAACTCTGGTTGGGCTACCGAGAGTTGCTTCCCTAGGCAGAGATTGCCTGTTCTGCCCCTCTCGTGTCACTCTCCGTCTACACAACTTCACGCACAGGCGACCCCCGCGAGGCGGCAACCTCCGGGGGCCTGGCACAAGGAGCAGCAACTCCCCATGCAGATTCATCGTATCCCTCGGCATGCGCGGGACTTCACCGTCATCGCCAACAAAGCCATCCGCGATCCGCGGCTCTCGCACACCGCTCGCGGCATCCTCGTCTACGTTCTGTCGCTGCCCAGCGGCTCCCCGGTCAACGTCCGGACCCTCAGTGACGGCTTTCCTCAGGGGCGGCTCGCTGTCTCCAAGGCCGTAAAGGAACTGCGGGAGTTGGGGTACTGGGTCACCCGGACCGAGCGGGACTCTCGTAGCAAGCGGATCATCTCCAGTGTCGAGGTGTACGAGCTGCCCGAGCTGCGCGGTTCTACGAGCGTCGGCGAGCCGGTTCCCGGGCGGGTGGGAACCGGGGACTCGGGCGCGAAATCCCCTGGCGGGGAGGACTTCTCCAAGGACGGGAGGAAGGACCCTCCCCTCCCTCCCGCCGAAGTCCAGGCTGAGGCTGAGGCTCAGGTCGCGGCCGAGCCCGGGGCCGAACCAGCCCGGGATCCGCGAGCCGCCGAAAGTGCCCACATCCTGTGGCGGCTCGGGACCGTCGACGCTCGGCTGCGGTTGTCCGAGCGGAGTGTGCGGGAGCTGGTGCCCGAGGTGTGTGACTGGCTCGATCGGGGGGCCTCGGCCGCCCAGATCATCGATGCCGTCAGCGCCGGGCTGCCCGCCAAGGTGTACTCGGCCGCGCGGCTCGTCGGTGATCGGCTCGCCCGGAAGCGGCCTGAGCGGAAGCGGGCCTGGCGGGCGGTCGTCGACTGTCCTGAGTGCCGGGATCCGTTGCCTTGGGGGCAGGAGGGCGGGGTGTGTCGGGAGTGTGCCGCCGCCGGGGCCGCGGAGCAGCTCCCCGCCGGCGGTGATGGCTGCGGTGAAGTGCGGCGGATCCTGCGGGAGCGGGAGCGAGGGTCGTGGGGAGGCCGGCTTCCGGTAGGGGTTGTGTGACCGTGTGCGGCTGCTCTGACCAGGCATGCTGTCTCTTGAGCAACGTAGAGACGTAAACGGTGCAGAGAACGGCGCAACGGCAAGGAGCGACATGGGGGTGCACGTCAGTCTCGTACGTGTCACGCAGCGCGGTACGAGTTCGAAGGGGCGCAGGGTGGAGTATCTGGCGTCCGTAGGGCGGTCCGGTGACACGTTCGCCGGGCTGTGTGCGCGGAGTGAGCTGCCGATGCTGCGTCGCGTGGACCCGTACAACAGCCAGATCCTGACCGCGCGGGACATGCCGCAGTTCATCTCGGAACTCGAAGCCACGCGGGCGGGCAGCGCGGGCCAGGACGTGGGGGTAGCAGGACTGCTCGACGACCTGCTCGGCCTGGCCCGGCGCTGCGCCTCCCAGGCGGGGCTGGAAGTCCATCTGGACGGCGATTAAGCGGGCCGCAGCCCGACTACCGCGCGAACTGCGGGTCCTTCGCCTGGTTGTAGATCTGCTTGCCCGATGCGTCGTACGCGTGGACGTACGGGGTCGGGCCGAAGTAGTGCTTCCCCTGTGGGGTGTTCGGGGTGATGGTCGCCGCGTAGGTGAAGGCGCCGCCTGCCAACTTCGCCGGGTACTCCTGCGGCTTCTCGCCGTAGCTGATGGTGATCTTGGCTACGGCGGCGGTGTAGTGGCCGGCGCCGTACATGAGGTACTGGCCCTTGGTCGCGGGTTCCATCGCGGAGTCGAAGTACGAGATCGTGCGGCCCTCGCCCCACAGGCGGTTGTTGATGAAGGTGGGCGGGGAGTTCGGGGTCGTCCCCTTGCCGTTCTTCGCCTGGCACTGGACGTACTGGCCGGCCGAGTCGACAGCTACCAGGACGCCGTCCGTGGTCTGTGAGGGCGTGGGGACGCTGATCGCGTTCACCACGTGGAACTTCGACGCGGCCGCGCCCAGGCAGGAGTTGAGGATGCCGGTGGCGGTGACGGTGGCGATGGGGGGTGTGGTCGCCGAGGTGACGGTGAAGGCCGACTCGGTGGAGTTGGCGGGTGCCGTGGACGGTGTGCCGGGGCTCGGTGTCGCGGAGGGGGACGGGTTGCCGCCGGGGCGAGCGGTCTCGGTGGCCTGCGGCCCGGCGTCGCCGGTTCCGCCGAAGGCCGCCACCGCCGCCAGGCTCACCGCCGTCACACCCGTCGCCACCGCCAGCGGCACTCCCCATCTGCGGCGCAGCGAGGTGCTGTTGTCGTTCTCCCGGGGGTCTTCGGGGTCGATCTTCATCAGAAGCTCCTCTCGCAGCCGCCGGTGGTCCGGCAGATCACGATCGGAAGGAGCCGCAGGAATGCCCTGCTTGTCATTCATCGTGCGACTTCCTTCGCGTGGATGGGGTTCTGGGGACTGAACGGAGCTGGTGCGGCGGCCGCGTCGGCCAGGTCGGCGCCCAGTCGTCGTCGGGCGCGGTGCAGTCTGGACTTCACCGTTCCGACCGCCACCTTCAGCACTGCCGCGGCCGCCTGCTGGTCCAGGCCCGACCACACGCACAGCTCGATGACCTCGCGCTCGTGGCGCGGCAGCCTGGCCAGCGCCCGGTGAATCTCCGACATGCGGCGCTCGTCGTCGACCTGGCCCGCGACGCCCTCCGCGTGGTCGCCCACCGGTTCGTCGTGCGAGACGAGGCGGCGCAGCAGTGCCTCGGCGCGTCTCAGCCGCCGTCTGGTGTTCGACAGCAGGCCGTCGGCGACGCCGAGCAGCCACGGCAGCGCCGAGTCGCGGTCGAGGACCGTCTCCGAGCGTCTGCGCCAGGCGTGCAGAAACACGGTCGACGTGAGGTCTTCGGCCTCGGCCCAGTCGGCCGTCCGCCGGAACAGGTAGTTGTAGACGGCCTTCCCGTGCCGGTCGAAGATCTGGCCGAACGCCTGCCGGTCGCCGTCGACGGCTCTGGCCCACAGCTCTCGGTCGGATGTCCCCCTGCCCGGTGCGGTGGGATCAGCGTCGTTCAGTTCCATGCTCTGTACGTGTCCGGCACCCCGGCGAAGGTTCCCGTCGATCCTGTCGGTCTTGTCGGTCCCGTCGGTCTTGTCGGTCCCGTCGGTCCTGTCGATCCCGTCGGTCTCGTCGATCCCGTCGATTTCTCCCCCCGCGCGTCTCCCCTCGAAGATCCCCATGGTCCCGGACGGCTCGTGTGCCCGAACCGCTTACCCCCTCGCTCTGGAAGCCGTACGTTTCTTCACGGGGCAGAAGGTCGGTTTAGGCGATGTGTGAAGGAGGGCGCTCGTGTGGGGCGTCGACCATGTCGTGAGTTTCCGGCGCGAAGTGACGGCCTTCGAGAGGTGTGCGGCGGGTTGGGAGGGGCGTGACGTTCCGCTGGTTCCGGGGTGCCCCGGGTGGTCCGTGGCGGATCTCGTACTGCACCTGGGGGCCACGCACCGGCGGGTCATTCACATCGCCGGGGCCGACCGCGTGGAACCGCCCGAGGCGCTCGGGGATCCGGAGTTGCTGCGGTTGCCCGCCGAGCGGTCGGGGTGGCCCGAGCCCGGCGGCGGGCCTTCGCTCGGGAAGATGCCGAGCGGGCTGCTCGACTGGTTCCGGGACGGGGCCGACCGGCTGGAGAAGGTGTTCACCGCCCGGGATCCCGGAGAGACGGCGTGGTCGTGGGCGGCCGGGCAGGGCGAGTCGGGGGCCGATTCGTTCGGCGGGCGGACCGTCGGGTTCTGGCTGCGGCTGCAGACCATCGAGGCCGCCGTGCACCGGTGGGACGCCGAGTCCGCCGCCGGAGGAGTGCCCTCGCCCGTGGACACCTGGCTCGCCGCCGACGCCGTCAGCCACGCCTTCGAGGTGATGGCTCCGGCACGGCGGGCCTGGGGGCAGGTGCCGGGCGGGCAGGGCGAGCGGCTGCGGTTCAAGCAGGCGGACGGGTTCCGTACGTGGGTCGTGCAGGTCGACCCCGAGGATGTGCTGCTCAACCAGGGCAGCGGGTGCTGCCTCGTCGAGCTGGCGGGCTCGGTGTCCGATCTGATGCTGCATCTGTGGCAGCGCGTCCCACGGACGGCGCTGGGCGTGCGCGGCGACGAGTCGCTGCTCGACCGGTACTTCCCCTCCCCCGCGCCGTGGACGTCGGGCGGCGCCGCCGGGTACTGCCCGGATCCCGGCGGTGAGGGGGCCGGGCGGCGCTGAGGGCCGAGTGACCCCGCGCACAGTCCACGCCCCGTCGGCCGCGCCCCGAGGCGCGCGGCGTAACCTCGCAAACGGCGCCAAGCCGCGCCAGTCAGCGCATTGCCGGGCATCCGGCCCGGCGGTCCGTCCACCAGGAGACTCCATGGCCCGCACGCTCCCCACCGCCCCGATCGCCGCCGCCGGCCTCATCGGCGGCTACGCCACCGCCCGCTTCACCAAGAAGCGGCCGCTGGGCGGGGCCGTGCTCGCCGTCGCCGGTGCGGCCGCCGCCACGCAGTGGACCAAGGTGCGGGGCGGGAAGGTCGCCGGGGCACTGACCGGGGCGTACGTCGCCGCGTTCGCCGGGTCGCACCCGCTCGCCAAGAAGGTCGGCGCCTGGCCCGCCGTCTTCGGGGTCGCCGGGGCCGTCGCCGCCGCGTCGTACGTCGTCGTGGACCGCAAGGCCTGAGCAGGCCTGGGCCCAGCCGCTCAGGGGCGGTGGGCCAGGACGTTCACCACCCGGCCCTGCGGGTCCCGTACGAAGAAGCGGCGGACGCCCCACTCCTCGTCCCGCAGGGCGTGGACGATCTCGGCGCCCGCCGACCGGAACGCCTCGTACGCCGCGTCCACCTCCGTCACGTCGCCCAGTTCCACGCTCAGGTCCGGGACCACCGGCGCCGTCGCGTCGTGCGTGAGGAACGAGACCTGGGCCGTGGGGTGGGTGGGCGACGCCATCGTCATGATCCAGCCCTGGTGCATGACCTGCTCGAAGCCCAGCGTGCCGTAGAAGTCGCGGTTCGCCTCCAGGGAGTCCTGGGAATCCTGGGGATCCCGGCAATCCCGGGACTTCTCGCCTTCCGGCACCTGTACGTTCGGGACCACTCTGCGAATGTCGGTCATGGCGTCATCATGGCGGTCATCGCCCCCGGAACGTGGTCCGGTACGCGCCCGGCGACACCCCCACCAGCCGCTGGAAGTGCTGGCGCAGCGAGACGCCCGTACCGAAGCCGGTCTCCGTCGCGACGCGGTCCACCGTGTGGTCCGTCCGCTCCAGCAACTCCCTTGCCCTGTCGACGCGTTGATGCGCCAGCCAGGTCATGGGGGTCATGCCCGTCTCCTCGCGGAAGCGCCGGTTGTACGTGCGGACCGACATGCCGTCGCGGGACGCAAGCTCCGCGAGGGTCAGGGGCTCGGACAGGCGCGTCAGCGCCCACGCCCGGGACGCCGATGTCGACGTCAACCCCGTTTCCTCCACCGGGCGTTGGATGTACTGCGCCTGTCCGCCCTCCCGGTACGGGGGCACCACCGTGCGCCGCGCGACCTCGGCCGCGACCGCCGAGCCGTGGTCCGCCCGGATCATGTGCAGGCACAGGTCGATGCCCGCGGCCTCGCCCGCCGAGGTCAGCACCCGGCCCTCGTCCACGTACAGGACGTCCGCGTCGACCGTGACCCGCGGGAACGTACGGGCGAAGCGCGCCGACGACATCCAGTGCGTCGTCGCCCGGCGGCCGTCCAGCAGACCCGCCGCCGCCAGCACGAACGCGCCCGTGCAGATGGACGCCACCCGGCCCCGGGACGCATCGACGGCCTGCGCCAGCTCGGCTTCCAGCGCGCCGGGTCGCAGGGACTCGTCCAGCTCGTGCGAGGCCGGGACCAGGACCGTGTCCGCCGCCGCCACCGTCTCCAGTCCGTGCTCCGCGTAGATGGGGAAGTCGGCGTCCGTACGCACCTTTCCCGGCCGGGGCGCGCACGTACGGACGTCGTAGAGCAGCTCGCCCGTCGACGGGTCGCGGGCCGTGCCGAACAGCTGGTGGACCAGGCCCAGTTCCATGGGCAGGACGCCGTCTCTGACGAGGACCGCCACCGAGTGGGCGGTGTCACGGGTACGTCGCGTGCTCATGGGGCGATGCTGTCATCCGGGCGGCGCCACCGCCGACAGCGGCTGGGCGATGTCCTCCAGGGACTTGCGTTCCGCCTTCACCGCGAACGCCACCGCCACCAGGCCCGCCGCGCACATCAGCCCGGCGCCGACCTGGAAGGCGAGCACCGTGTCGGCGACCTTGCCGCTCTCGGTGAGGTCGGCGAACAGCAGCGGGCCGCTGATGCCGCCGGCCGCCGTGCCGACCGCGTAGAAGAAGGCGATCGCCATCGCGCGCGTCTCCATCGGGAAGATCTCCGAGACGGTGAGGTACGCGCTGGAGGCGCCCGCCGACGCGAAGAACAGGACCACCGACCAGCAGGCCGTCAGGGTCGTCGCCGTGAGCGAGCCGCGGTCGAAGAGCCAGGCCGTGACGAACAGGAGGATGCCCGACAGGAGGTAGGTGGAGGAGATCATGACGCGGCGGCCGACCGTGTCGAAGAGCTTGCCGAGCAGCAGCGGGCCCATGAAGTTGCCCGCCGCGATCACCGCGAAGTAGTAGCCGGTGGAGCCGGTCGGCACGTCGTAGAAGGTCGTGAGGATGACGCCGAAGCCGAAGGTGATGGCGTTGTAGAGGAACGCCTGGCCGATGAAGAGCGACAGGCCGAGAGTCGTGCGGCGGGGGTAGGAGCGGAAGACCGTGCGGGCGATCTCCAGGAAGCCGGTGCTCTTGCGCTGGTGGATGGTGATCTCGCCCGCGGGCGGCGGGAGTTCACGGTCGGGGTGTTCCGCCCTGATCTTCTCCTCCACCCCGTCCACCAGGGAGTTCGCCTCCTCTCCCCGGCCGTGGATGAACAGCCAGCGGGGGCTCTCGGGAACATTGCGCCGCACGAGCAGGATGACCAGGCCGAGGACGACGCCGAGGGCGAAGGTCAGGCGCCAGCCGACGTTCATCGCGAACAGGTCCGTGTCGAGGGCCACGATCGAGAGCAGCGAGCCGCCGATCGCGCCGAGCCAGAAGCTGCCGTTGATGATCAGGTCCACGCGGCCGCGGAACTTCGACGGGATCAGCTCGTCGATCGCCGAGTTGATGGCCGCGTACTCGCCGCCGATGCCGAAGCCCGTGAAGAAGCGGAAGACGAAGAACCACCAGGTGGAGAAGGACAGCGCGGTGAGGGCCGTGGCCGCCAGGTAGACCGCCAGGGTCAGCAGGAAGAGCTTCTTGCGGCCGAAGCGGTCGGTGAGCCAGCCGAAGAAGAGGGCGCCGGAGCAGGCGCCCGCCACGTACAGGGCCGCCGCGGTGCCGGTGACCTGCGCGGACGAGATGGGCAGGCCGCTGCCGGACTCGGACAGGCGGCCCGCGATGTTGCCGACGACCGTGACCTCCAGGCCGTCCAGAATCCAGACCGTGCCGAGGCCGATCACCACCATCCAGTGCCATCGCGACCAGGGGAGGCGATCCAGGCGGGCGGGGACGGCGGTGGTGACGGTGCCGGTGGCTCCGCCGGTGCCGGTGGCTCCGCCGGTGCCGGTGCCGGGTTGCTGCGGGGGTTCCAGGGACATGGGCCCTCCTCGTTGAGGGAATGGCCCGGCCCGAGTTCCCCGGCCCACCAGGGCTTACGCCCCGAAGGCCCGCGACACCGTATAGATCAGCAGCCCCGCCAGCGAGCCGACCACCGTGCCGTTGATCCGGATGAACTGCAGGTCACGTCCGATGTGCGCCTCGATCTTGCGGGAGGTGTGCTCGGCGTCCCAGCCGGCCACGGTGTCCGTGATGAGGGACGTGATCTCGGCGCGGTACGTCGTGACGACGTACACCGCCGCGCCCTCCACCCAGCCGTCGACCTTCGCCTGCACCTTCGCGTCGGACGCCATCCGCCGCCCGAGCGAGAGCAGCGACGCCCGCACGCGCAGGCGCAGCTCGCTGCGCTCGTCCTCGGCGGCCGCCACGATCATCGAGCGGACCGCGGACCAGGTGGAGGCGATCAGGTCCTGCACCTCGGAACGGCCGAGCACCTCGGACTTCAGGCGCTCGACGCGCGCCCGGGTGTCCGAGTCGGACTGCAGGTCGCCCGCGAAGTCGCGCAGGAAACGGTCGACGGCGCCGCGGGCAGGGTGCTCCGGCATGTCGCGCATCTCGGTGACGAAGCGGAGCAGCTCCTTGTAGACCCGCTCCCCCACGCGCTTGTCGACGAAGCGGGGCGTCCAGCCGGGGGCCCCGCCCTGCACCGCGTCCATCACCGAGTCCGAGTGCAGGACGAGCCAGTCGTGGGCCCGCGCGCACACCAGGTCGACGACCCGCCGGTGGCCGCCGTCCGCGACGACCTTCTCCAGCATCTTGCCGAGGCCCGGCGCGATCTCGGCGTTGTCGGCGCGGCGCGTGATGGCCTCGCCGACCACCGCCTGGACGTCGGAGTCGCGCAGGACCGTCAGCGCGCCCCTGAGCGCCGTGGCCAGCTCCGCCGTCACCCGGTCGGCGTTCTTGGGCTCGGCCAGCCAGGCGCCCAGGCGGGAGCCGATGCCGACGGCGCGCAGGCGGTCGCGCACGACGTCGCCGGAGAGGAAGTTCTCACCGACGAACTCACCCAGCGAGAGGCCCAGTTGATCCTTCTTCTTCGGGATGATCGCGGTGTGCGGGATGGGGATGCCCAGCGGGTGGCGGAAAAGGGCCGTGACCGCGAACCAGTCGGCGAGCGCGCCGACCATGCCGGCCTCGGCGGCCGCCGCGACGTACCCGGTCCAGGCGCCCGCGCCGGAGTGCCCCGCCCAGGTGGCGAGTACGTAGACGATCGCGACCAGGACCAGCAGGCCCGTCGCCGTCGTCTTCATTCGGCGTACACCGCGGCGCTTCTCCTCGTCGGCCGCGGTGAACTCGGTGACGGAGCGGCGGGCGGTGCGGGGTTGGGCGGCGGGGCCGGGGGCATACTGCCCAGAGCCTCCTTGACCCGTTTCGCCCTGTTTGTCCGTCTCGTTCATGATCGATCCGTCCCGTTCATCCGTCCGTCCGCCTCGTTCCTCGCCCGTTCCACGTCCGGTCCCCGGTCGGCAATGTCATTCCCCTCACACATTGTCTCTTCCTGACCTACTCCCGGAACGAACCACAAGTTCCCGACGTCTCATTGGTCGGAGGGGGGCACCGTCGGCCTCGTCCCGCCCCATGACGCATCATGGGTTCATCACACCGGAGCCTTGGGCTCCCCCTGCCCGAGGAGACACACACCGCATGACCAGGCGTCACGGTTATGCCTTGTTGGCCGCGCTCGCCGCGGTCGTCGTGGTGATCTCGGCCGCCATATACGTCGGGTTCTCCGGCGTCCTGCGAGGCGGCGACGACAACGTACAGGCGGGTGGCACCCACCCGCGCAGCTCCGCCGCGCCCGCCTCCACCGGCACCTGGGCCGGCAGCTGGTCGGCCTCCCCCGCGGGCGCCGAGCCCGGCACGGAGACGAATGGATTCTCCGGCCGCTCGGTCCGCAACGTCGTGCACACCAGCATCGGCGGCACCGGTGCCCGCATCACGCTCTCCAATCTCTACGGCCAGTCCCCCCTCACCATCACCCACGCCTCGATCGCCGTCGCCTCGGCGCCGAACAGCCCGACGGCGCTCGCGAACACGGTGCGCCGCCTGACGTTCTCCGGGAACACCTCGGTGGTCATCCCGGCCGGCACGCAGGTCCTCAGCGACGCCGTGCGCCTCCAGGTGCCGAGCGACTCCGACATGCTCGTCACCACGTACTCGCCGACCCCCTCCGGACCCGTCACGTACCACCCGCAGGCCCGGCAGATGTCGTACGTGGCCGACGGCGACCTCGTCGAGGAGCCGAACGGCACGCGGTACACCGCGCAGAGCCCCTACTGGCGCTACCTGACCGCGCTCGACGTGCTCAGCAACGAGGCGGCGGGCACCGTCGTCGTCGTCGGCGACTCGCTCACCGACGGCATCACCTCCACCATGGGCGCCAACCACCGCTGGACGGACTTCCTCGCCGAGCGCCTGCGCGACGAGTCGGGTGCCCCGCACTACGGCGTCGTGAACCAGGGCATCAGCGGCAACCGCGTCCTGTCCGACGGCCTCGGCCGCCCCGCGAACAACCCGAGCGGCCTGTCCCGCTTCGACCGGGACGCGCTGAACCGTTCCGGCGTGCGGGCCGTCGTCATAGACCTCGGGATCAACGACATCCTGCGCAACCCGCAGCAGACCAACCCCGACAAGATCGCGGACGGGCTGCGCGAGCTGGTCCGGCAGGCCCACGCGCGCGGGCTGCGGGTCGTCGGGGCGACGCTCATGCCGTTCCAGGGGCACCGCGGGTACGAGCCGTACCTGGAGACCGTGCGCCAGGGCGTCAACGAGCAGATCCGGGCCGGCAAGGTCTACGACAGCTACGTCGACTTCGACAGGGCGCTGCGCGATCCCTACAACCCGCGGCGGCTGCTGTCGCAGTACGACTCGGGCGACCATCTGCACCCCAGCGACGCGGGGTACCGCAAAATGGCCGAGACCTTCGACCTGACCTCGTTGAAGGGCTCCACCGGCGCCGAGCTGTAACCGGGCTACGGCCTGCCCAGGGCGCCCCCGCCTTGGGCAATCTGCCGCCCCGCCGCGTTCCCGCCCCGGGCGCGTGCCACCCCCCGCCTTGGGCAATCTGCCGCCTGGGGCGGCAGGGTGGGCAAGGCGGCACCCCGGCGCGGGGTGAGCGCTTCATCGGGCGGCCGGTACAGCGCCGTTCGCGGGTGATCGCCCGGTGGGGGCTGAGCGCGCAGTTCCCCGCGCCCCTGACGGGGCGCTGATCCCGGCCCGCGCCGCAAGCGGGCCGAGCTCAATCCCAGTGACGGCCCCGCCGGCGGCGCTCGCGGCGTTCCTCCAGGCGGTCCAGGTGCTCCTCGACGCGCTCACGGTGCCGCTCCACGCGGTCCTCGTGGAGGTGCCGGTGCCGGTCGTGGTGGCCCTCAAGGAGCTCGCGGCGCCCCTCCCGCCGCTCCAGCTTGTCGCGGCGGCGCTCCTCCTTCAGGCGCTGGCGCTCGGCGCGGGTCACCTTCCGCTCCACCCCGACACCGCCCCAGAACGCGAACCCGGTGACGATCACCCGCGGCGCCCCGGGATCGCCGGCCACCCCGGACTCGCTGTGGTCGAAGCCGCCCATGATGCCGATGCCGCGCACGACGACCTCGACGCCGGGCGGCACGATCACATTGACGCCGCCCATGATCGCGACGCAGTTGATGACGATCTCGCGGTCCTCGAAGTTCGCCTCGCGCAGGTCGAGTTCACCACCGCCCATCACCGCGACACAGTCGAACCGGCGCGGCGCCGTCCACCGCCCCTTGCGCTCGAACCCCGAGAGGATGCCCACGCCCCACGCCGAACCGCCCGCCTCGCCGCCGATCCGCGCAGCCCAGTCCACGGCGCCCTCGGGCAACGGCCCCTTCACCAGGTTCACCGGGGCGGGCGCCGGGGCGGGCGCTCCCGCGCCGGGCAGGTCGCGGGTGATCGGCGCCAGCTCCCGGTACGTACGCGCCTTGTACGTCTCTTCGAGGCGCTCGGTGAACTCGTCCATGTCGAGGCGCCCCTCGGCCATGGCGTCGCGCAGCCGCTCGGCGACCTGCTCCCGGTCGGCGTCGGAGGCGCGCAGATCGAGGCCGTCGTCGGAAGGGTTCGAGGCGTCGGGGCGGTCCGGGAGCGATGCGTCCGTCATACGTTTCAGCCTACGGGCGTCAGGGCTTTACGGAAGCTCCCCCGGCATACATCCGCGCGATCACGCTCTCGATGTCCGGCTCCCGCACCGACAGGTCCGCCAGCGGATAGCGCCCGGCGATCTCCGCCACCAACGGCGCCGCCGACTGCCCGGCCGGGAACGCCAGCCACTGCCGCGCCCCCTCCACCTTCACCACCCGCGCCGAGGCGACCATCTCCAGCTCCAGCGGCGGCAGTTCACGCTCCAGGTCGACGACGAGGGTGCGCTCGCCGCCGCCCAGGTCGTGCAGCCCCTCCAGCTCGCCGTCGTACATCAGACGGCCGTGGTCGATGACCATGACGCGGCGGCACAGCTGCTCGATGTCGGTGAGATCGTGCGTGGTCAGCAGCACCGTCGTGCCCTGCTCGGCGTTCAAGTCCCGCAGGAATCCCCGCACTTTGACCTTGGACACGACGTCGAGGCCGATCGTCGGCTCGTCCAGGTACAGCACCTCGGGGTCGTGCAGAAGCGCCGCCGCGATGTCACCGCGCATCCGCTGCCCGAGCGAGAGCTGCCGGACGGGGACCTCCAACAGCGGCTCCAGTTCCAGGAGTTCGACACAGCGGGCCAGGTTCTCCGTGTAGCGCGCGTCCGGGATCCGGTACATGCGGCGCATCAGACGGTACGAGTCGATGAGCGGCAGGTCCCACCAGAGCGTGGTGCGCTGACCGAAGACGACACCGATGCGGTGCGCCAGCCTGGAGCGGTCGCGCGACGGGTCGATACCGGCGACGCGCAGCCGGCCCGCGCTCGGGGTCAGGATGCCGGTCAGCATCTTGATGGTGGTCGACTTCCCGGCGCCGTTCGGCCCGATGTAGCCGACCATCTCACCGCGCGGCACCGTGAACGTCAGCGAGTCCACGGCCCGCACCTCACGCCGCTCGCGCCGCAGGAAACCCGCCTTGCGGCGCACGTCGAAGACCTTCTCGACGCCCTCCACCTCGATGAGTACGTCCGTGCCGACGTCAACCGCCATGTCCCACACTCCCGTTCAGCTCCCCGTACTCCGATACGCGCGCAGCGCCGCCCGCCACAGCATCCCCGCCACCGCCAGGGCCGCCGCGGCCACCAGCGGCGTCGTGAACGCGGTCCACCGCGGCAGGTCCAGCGGGTAGGGGCGGCCGAGGATGTAGAGCGCCGGGATCCAGTTGACGAAGGCCAGCGGCAGGACGAAGGTGACGCCCCGCAGCAGGTTGTCGCCGAACACGGTCGGCGGGTACTGGAGCAGGGCGTTGCCGCCGAACGTCGCCGCGTTCTGCACCTCGGCCGCGTCCTGCGCCACGATCTGGAAGGCCGCGCCCGCGAGGAACACGGCGACGAAGATCCCCGCCCCGCTGACCAGCAGCACCGGCACGAGCAGCACCTTCAGCGGGGTCCAGGCCACGTCCATCGCCGTCACCGACCAGCCGAGGACCACCAGGCCCTGCGCGAACCGCCCCACCCTGCGCAGCGCGAACCGGTCGGCCGCCACCTGCGCGAGCACCGGCGCGGGCCGCACCAGGAACACGTCCAGCGTGCCGTCCCGCACCCGCTGCCCGACCCGCCCCAGCGAACCGGCGGCCAGGTCGGCGAGCCCGAAGGCGGCGCCCGCGGTGCCGTACAGGAAGGCGATCTCGGGGAGCGTGTACCCGCCGAGCCGGTCGACCTGCGAGAACATCAGCAGGATCCCGACGAACTCCAGGGCCGTCACCGCGAAGTTGCCGATCGTCGTCAGCACGAAGGACGTGCGGTACGCCATCGTGGAGCGGATCCACGCGCCGCTGACCAGCCGGAACGCCCGTACCCCCACCACCGTCCTGCTAGCCACCCTGCACCACCACCCGCCGCGTCGCCGCCCCCTGCATCAGCCGCCCCACGCCGAGGAGCCCGGCGCCCCACGCGGCCTGGAACAGATAGCTGCCCAGCAGGCCCCGGTCGGGATGCGTGCCCATCAGCACGTCGGCCGGGACCTGGAGCAGCGAGGACCAGGGCAGCGCGCGGGCGAGGTCGCCGATCGCGCCCGGGAAGACGTTCAGCGGCAGCAGCATGCCGGAGAAGAGGGTGCCGACGATCCCGTACATCTGGGTCACCCCGCTGCCCTCCATCAGCCAGAACGAGGACAGCGCCACGAGATAGCGCAGCGCGAAGCTGACGACGCAGCCGAGCACGACCGCGACGAGGAAGGCGAGCCACCGCAACGGGTCCGTCGGCAGGGCGAGCGGGAAGACGAGCGCGCCGATCGCCAGCGGGACGACCCCGCGCCCGACGAGCTGGAACAGCGCCCGGCCGAGGTCCAGCGACAGCCACCAGCACTGCAGATCGACGGGCCGGTACAGGTCGACGGCGATGTCCCCGCTGCGGATCCGGTCCATCAGCTCGACCTCGACCCCGGCCGGCATGCCGAGCATCATCACCGAGAAGAGGGCCTGCCCCACCCAGACGAAGGTGAGCGCCTGCGTCTGGTCGTAGCCGCCGAGGTGCGGGCGCTCGTCCCACAGCGCGACATACGCACAGGCGATGATCATGCCGAAGACGGTGTTGGTGAAGATCCCGGCGGCGGTGGCCGCACGATAAGTCGCGTAACGCCGCACTCCACTGGCGGCGACAGCCGCGTACAGCCGTAAAGATCCCATCGTCGGCACCCTAGGGGCGGCCTGGCCTCGCCTGCCATGCATTTTCTCAGCGATGTAGGAGGCTTGTGTGTCATACGAGGCGTTCGTGACGTACGACGCGAATCAGGAGTTCCACAGGACATGAGCAGCGACGAGCCGGCCCAGCCTGAACAGCCCGCCGGGCAGCACAACGAGACGGACGAGCCCAAGCCCTCCAAGCGCCCCAGGCGCACGGGCTGGCGCCGGCTGATCCCCACCTGGCGCATGGTGCTCGGCACGGTCATCGGCTTCGTCCTGCTGTGCATCGGCCTGTTCGCGCTCGGCTACTTCCTCGTGGACATCCCGCCCGCCAACTCGGCGGCGACCGCGCAGAGCAACGTGTACCTGTACGCGGGCGGCACGCAGATCGCCCGCGACGGCGAGGTCAACCGGGAGAACGTCCAGCTCGCCCAGATCCCCAAGACCGTGCAGCACGCGGCGCTCGCCGCCGAGGACCGCGACTTCTACTCCGAGTCCGCGATCGACCCGAAGGCCATGCTGCGCGCGGCCTGGAACACCGTCACCGGCAAGGGCAAGCAGTCGGGCTCCACCATCACGCAGCAGTACGTGAAGAACTACTACCTCGGCCAGGAACAGACCGTCTCCCGGAAGGTGAAGGAGTTCTTCATCTCGATCAAGCTGGACCGCGAGGAGTCCAAGGACGAGATCCTGGAGGGCTACCTCAACACCAGCTACTTCGGCCGCAACGCCTACGGCATCCAGGCCGCCTCCCAGGCCTACTACGGCGTCGACGTCGAAGAACTGACGACCGCTCAAGGCGCCTACCTGGCAGCCCTGCTGAACGCCCCGAGCGCCTACGACGTGATCGCGCACCCGGAGAACAAGGACAAGGCGCTGGCCCGCTGGAACTACGTGCTCGACGGCATGGTCAAGAAGAAGTGGCTCAGCGCCTCCGACCGGCAGAACATGACGTTCCCGATGCCGCAGGAGGCCAAGGGCCCGGCCGGGATGTCGGGACAGCGCGGCTACATCGTCCAGGCCGTGAAGGACTTCATCACCAGCAACAAGATCCTCGACGAGGACACCCTCGCCACCGGCGGCTACCGCATCACGACCACCCTGCAGAAGAAGAAGCAGGACGCCTTCGTGGACGCCGTCGACGACCAGCTCATGTCGAAGATCGACAAGAAGGCGCGCGACGCCGACAAGAACGTCCGCGCGGGCGGCGCCGCCATCGACCCGGCCACCGGCAAGGTCCTCGCGATGTACGGCGGCGTCGACTACACGCAGCAGTACGTCAACAACGCCACCCGCCGCGACTACCAGGTCGGCTCGACCTTCAAGCCGTTCGTCTTCACCTCCGCCGTGGAGAACGGCTCGACGACGCAGGACGGCCGCGTCATCACCCCGAACACCATCTACGACGGCACCGACAAACGCCCGGTCCAGGGCTGGGACGGCGGCTACTACGCCCCCGAGAACGAGGACGGCGTCTCCTACGGCAACATCACCGTCCGCACCGCCACCGACAAGTCCGTCAACTCCGTCTACGCGCAGATGGCCGTCGACGTCGGCTCGGACAAGGTCAAGCGGACCGCGGTCGACCTGGGCATCCCGGAGAACACCCCGGACCTGACCGCCTCCCCCTCGATCGCCCTCGGCCCGTCCACCGCCAGCGTCCTCGACATGACCGGGGCGTACGCGACGCTCGCCAACCACGGCAAGCACGGCACGTACACGATCCTCGCCTCCATCACCAAGAACGGCGAGAAGATCGAACTCCCCGAGCAGGACAGCCGGCGGGCCGTCAGCCGCGAGTCCGCCGACACCACGACCTCGATCCTGCAGTCCGTCGTCGACTCCGGCACGGGCACCGCCGCCCAGGCCGCGGGCCGCCCCGCCGCCGGCAAGACCGGCACCGCCGAGGAGGACACGGCGGCCTGGTTCGCGGGCTACACCCCGGACCTGGCCACCGTCGTCTCCGTCATGGGCCAGGACCCGGAATCCGGCGCCCACACCTCGCTGTACGGGGTCGCGGGCCTGCCCCGGATCAACGGCGGCGGGTTCCCGGCGCAGATCTGGGCCCAGTTCACGAGGACGGCACTGAAGGGCACCCCGGCCAACGACTTCGACCTCGACCTGGAGGCGGGCGCCGAGCAGCTCCCGATCCCCACGGCGACGACGTCACCGACCACCCCGGAGTCCGACGAGCCCTCCGCCTCCGAGGAGCCGTCCGGCGAACCCACCGGCGAGACGGCGTCCCCGACCACCGAGTCCCCGGACACCTCCGCGACCCCCGAGACCACCGCCCCCGACGAGGAACAGCCGGACGGCGGCGGCGGCGAGGGCGTCCTCAATGACCTGACGTCGCCTTCAGGCCGACGATCGCCACAAGCAGCAGAACGATGAAGAAGATCCGCGCGGCCGTCGCGGGCTCGCCCAGCGCCAGCATCCCGACGACGGCCGCACCCGCGGCGCCGATGCCCACCCAGACGCCGTACGCGGTACCGATGGGCAGCGACTTCGCCGCGTAGGAGAGCAGCACCATGCTGGCGACGATTCCGGCGCCCGTGAAGACGCTCGGCCACAGGCGGGTGAAACCGTCCGTGAATTTCATACCGATCGACCAGGCGACCTCGAGAAGTCCGGCGATCACGATCAGGATCCAGGCCATGACTGGCACCTCCGTCAGTGGTTCTCAACAGGGGTGCGTCGTCTTTGCAGATCCCGGTACGGCGCGTCTCGTCGGGTACCCATAAAGGTAGCAAAGGGCATGCAAAAAGGGCTGGTGACGATGGTCACCAGCCCTTTCCCGATCGACGACGCGGACTACAGGTACAGGCCCGTCGAGTCCTCGGAGCCCTCGAAACGGTCGGCCGCCACCGCGTGCAGGTCCCGCTCGCGCATCAGCACGTAGGCGACACCGCGGACCTCGACCTCCGCCCGGTCCTCCGGATCGAACAGGACCCGGTCACCCGGCTCCACCGCCCGCACGTTCTGCCCGACCGCGACGACCTCGGCCCAGGCAAGACGCTTGCCGACCGCGGCCGTGGCGGGGATCAGGATGCCGCCACCACTGCGCCGCTCGCCCTCGGCGGAGTCCTGCCGCACGAGCACACGGTCGTGCAGCATCCGGATGGGCAACTTGTCGTGCTGGGTCTTCTCGCTCACGCGACGAAAATACCCGCCCGGCGCCGCGCACGGTGCGCTCGGGTCGACACTCGCCCGCTGCCACCGGCCCCAGCCGGCTCTCGTCGGTACTGACCGCTACTAGCCGGTACCGGCCAGTACCGGTCGGTTCTCGTCGGTTCTCGTCAGCTCTTGCGTCGACGCGACGTCACCGCGAGTAGCCCGACGACACCGACCACGACGAGCGCGACCGGCACGATCCGCTCCAGACGCGGCGCGCCCTCCTCGCTCACCAGCTGGCCCTTGACGTCCGAGACCAGCCGGTTCGCCCCGACATAGGCCCGCCCGACGGTGTGATCCACCTGAGCGGCGAACTTGGCCTTGGCGTCACCGACGATCGTCTTCGGGTGCACCCGCACCCCGAGCTCGTCGAGCGTGTCCGCCAGGGTCTCGCGGCGGCGCTTGATGTCCGCCTCGATCTGCGCCGGCGTCCGCGTATCCGGCGTATCCGTGTCCGACACCGCGCTGCCTCCGTGGTCGCTGCGTAACTAGCTGTGTGGGTAGTGATGGACAGTCTGTCAGCTCGCCGCCACGGTTACCCCTCGGCACCCCCATTACGCTCAACGGGAGTCCCACGGGGGAGCCCGAACAGAAGGCACCCCACACCGCGAGGAGATGCGAGCGACATGAGCGAGCGACTGCAGCCCGGCGACACAGCCCCCGCCTTCACCCTGCCCGACGCCGACGGCAACGAGGTCTCCCTCGCCGACCACAAGGGCCGCAAGACGATCGTCTACTTCTACCCGGCCGCACTCACCCCCGGCTGCACCAAGCAGGCCTGCGACTTCACCGACAACCTCGACGTCCTCGCCCAGGCCGGCTACGACGTCATCGGCGTCTCCCCCGACAAGCCGGAGAAGCTCGCCAAGTTCCGCGAGAAGGAAAACCTCAAGGTCACGCTCGTCGGCGACCCCGACAAGAAGGTCCTCGAGGCCTACGGCGCCTTCGGCGAGAAGAAGCTCTACGGAAAGGTCGTCACCGGAGTCATCCGCTCCACGGTCGTCGTGGACGAGGACGGCAAGGTCGAGCGCGCCCTCTACAACGTGAAGGCCACCGGACACGTGGCGAAGATCATCAAGGACCTCGGCATCTGACCCGCATCACGCCGACCCCACCGGGTACCCACGCTGTGACGAAAGTCCCCTCTCCCGGGGACTTCCGTTTGCAACCGCCACGATCGAGCAAGTGATCCCCTGGATAAATCTGTCCAGAGAAGGGATCCACCCCATGACCACCGACACCGAGGAAGGGCAGGCGCCCGACCCGGAGGCGGTCAAGCGTCACCGGGCACTGTTCCGCGCCGTCAACCGGCGCAGGAACCCACCGCTGCGCCGTACCGACATCACCGTCACCGACGACGCGGCAGTGAAGCGCGCGGTCAAGGCCGCCTCGCTCGGCAACGCCATGGAGTGGTTCGACTTCGGCATCTACTCCTACCTGGCCGTCACCATCGGCCATGTCTTCTTCCCGTCAGGGAACGACACGATCCAGCTGATCTCGTCGTTCGCGACGTTCGCCGTCTCCTTCCTCGTGCGGCCGATCGGCGGCATGGTCTTCGGCCCGATGGGTGACAAGATCGGCCGCAAGAAGGTCCTGGCGATGACCATGATCATGATGGCGATCGGCACGTTCGCCATCGGCCTGATCCCGTCGTACGCCACCATCGGCTTCTGGGCCCCCGTCCTGCTGATCCTCTTCCGCCTCGTCCAGGGCTTCTCGACGGGCGGCGAGTACGGCGGCGCCTCCACCTTCATCGCCGAGTACGCGCCCGACAAGCGCCGCGGCTACTTCGGCAGCTTCCTGGAGTTCGGCACCCTCGCCGGGTACGTCGGCGCGGCCGGCCTCGTCACGATCCTCACCTCGATGCTCGGCAGCGACGGCATGGAGTCCTGGGGCTGGCGCGTACCGTTCCTCGTCGCGGGCCCGATCGGCCTGGTCGGCCTCTACCTGCGACTGCGGCTCGACGAGACCCCGGCGTTCCAGAAGCTGGCGGACGAGTCCTCCCACAAGGCCTCCGACGCCGCCAGCTCCGTCGAGACGACCGCCAAGGGCGACCTCGCGAAGATCTTCCGCGACTACTGGCCGACGCTGGTCCTGTGCATCTGCCTGGTCGGCGCGTACAACATCACCGACTACATGCTCCTGTCCTACATGCCGACGTACCTGTCGGACGAGATGGGCTACTCGGAGACCCACGGCCTCCTGATCCTCATCGCGACGATGATCGTCCTGATGTGCATCATCAACCAGGTCGGCAAGCTCTCCGACCGCTTCGGCCGCAAGCCCCTGCTGATGACCGGCATGCTCGGCTTCTTCATCCTCTCCGTCCCCTCCTTCCTCCTGGTCAAGAACGGCGCCCTGTGGGCCGTCTCCCTCGGCATGCTGCTGCTCGGCCTGTCCCTGGTCTGCCTCCTCGGCACGATGTCGGCGGCCCTCCCGGCCCTCTTCCCGACGAACGTCCGCTACGGCTCCCTCTCGGTCGGCTACAACCTCTCCGCGTCGATCTTCGGCGGCACGACCCCGCTGGTCATCACGGCCCTCATCGGCCTGACCGGCTCCGACATGATGCCCGCGTACTACTCGATGGCCGCGGCCCTCGTCGGCGTCATCGCGGTGGCCTGCATGAAGGAAACGGCCCAGAAGCCCCTGGCCGGCTCCCCGCCCTCGGTGGAGACCCCGGAGGAAGCCGTGGAAATCGTGGAGTCCCAGACCCCGGACCCGAAGTTCTGACCCTCGACTCCCCGCCTTATGTGGTCCGCCCGCACAAATCGGACCTGATGCGGCGCTTGGGCCTGCCCGACTTCGACACGGCCGCACGTGCCAAGGCTCGGCGCAGCATCGACGAGTACGGCCTGTCGACTGAACATTTCACCGGGCAAGGGCACTGCGCCGGTGTCCCGTCACCGGCACGCAAGTCCGCCGAGGAGATCCTCGTGCGCCTCCCGTCGGGGGCCCAGCGCACCAGCACAGCCTTGTTGCGCCGGGCGCTCGACGAGATGGGCGCCCCTCGCGTCTGCGCCAGGTGCGAAGTCGGCGAAGCGTGGCGTGGCAGGCGACGGACTCTGGAGATCGACCACATCAACGGCGACCGCATCGGCAACCGCCGCGAGAACCTGCGGCGCCTCTGCCCGAACTGCCATGCACTGACCAGGACTTGGGGCCGCCGGCAGAGGTGCGCTCCCGCCCCGGGCAACGCCCCCGTACACTGACGGAGCGGGCACACCAGGAAGACGAGATGCCCGTTTTGTCGCGGTCGTGATGGAATGGCAGACATGTCGGATTTAGGTTCCGATGGGAGTAATCCCGTGAGGGTTCGAATCCCTCCGACCGCACGCGAGAGGGGCCGTCCACATGGACGGCCCCTCTGCATACAGCCTCAGCCCAACAACTCCCGCACCACCGGCACCAGCGCCCGAAACGCCTTCCCCCGGTGCGAGATCGCGTTCTTCTCCGCGGCGGTGAGCTCCGCGCAGGTCCTCGTATCCCCCTCGACCTGGAGGATCGGGTCGTAGCCGAAGCCGTTCGAGCCCGCCGGGGCGTGTCGGAGTACGCCCCGGAGTTGGCCCTCGACCACGCGCTCCGTGCCGTCGGGGAGGGCGAGGGCCGCGGCGCAGGCGAAGTGGGCGCCGCGGTGGATGTCGTCGTCGATGTCGCCGAGCTGGGCCAGGAGCAGGTCCAGGTTCGCCTTGTCGTCGCCGTGCTTGCCGGCCCAGCGCGCGGAGAAGATGCCGGGGGCGCCGCCGAGGACGTCGACGCAGAGTCCTGAGTCGTCGGCGACGGCCGGGAGGCCGGTGGCCTTGGCGAGGGCGTGGGCCTTGAGCAGGGCGTTCTCGGCGAAGGTGACGCCGGTCTCGCGGACATCCGGGATGTCCGGGTAGGCGTCGGCGCCGACCAGCTCGTGGGGCAGGCCGGCGTCGGCGAGGATGGAGCGGAGTTCGACGATCTTGCCGTTGTTGCGGGTGGCGAGGATGAGGCGGGTCATGCCTCTCAGCCTACGAGCACCGTCAGGGCGTGCAGACCTTGGTGAGTTCGCCCGCGGCGTCGGTGACCGGTGTGATGTCGGGTGTCTCGTCGCCGTTCTTGATGGCGGTGCGGACGTTGTCGACGGCCTTGTTGAGGTCGCCGACGGCCTTGGAGACATCGGCGTTGTCGGTCTTGTCGCCGATCTCGTCGAGGTTCTGGTCGATGGAGGCGAGAGCCTCGTCGGCCTGGCCGGGGTCGTTGGACGCGTTGTCGACGGCCTGTTGGAGGTCGGTGACGCTGTCGGCGATGGAGTCGGCGGTCTGGACGCAGTCGAGCGCCTTGTCGACGGCCGAGCAGCCGACGGTGGTTCCCCCGGCGATCAGTGCCGCCGCGGCGGCGAGCATTGCGGTACGACGGTGACGGCGCGCGGCCATGGATCGGTCCTCCCCAGGTGTACGGACAGGGGACGGCGTTTCGCGTGCGGGTGCCGTCCCCTGTCCGTAGTGACGCGGTCGGTGGCTGATCGGTTGCCACTCCGCTTGGGGAGTTCTTTACCTATGGCTACGGGTGTGGCTGTGGTTACGGCTTGGGGAGGTCGCCCTCAAGTGCCTTGCGCTGCAGGGCGGCCAGTTCGTCGCAGCCGGAAACGGCGAGGTCGAGCAGGGAGTTGAGCTCGTCGCGGGCGAACGGCTCGGCCTCGGCGGTGCCCTGGACCTCGACGAAGCGGCCGTCGCCGGTGCAGACGACGTTCATGTCGGTGTCGGCCCGCACGTCTTCCTCGTAGCAGAGGTCGAGGAGGGGGACGCCGCCGACGATGCCGACGGAGACGGCGGAGACGGTGCTGACGAGCGGCTGGCGGCCGGCCTTGATGATCTTCTTGCTCTGGGCCCAGGCGACGGCGTCGGCGAGGGCGACGTAGGCGCCGGTGATGGCGGCGGTGCGGGTGCCGCCGTCGGCCTGGAGGACGTCGCAGTCGAGGACGATGGTGTTCTCGCCGAGGGCCTTGGTGTCGACGACGGCGCGCAGGGAGCGGCCGATGAGGCGGGAGATCTCGTGGGTACGGCCGCCGATCTTGCCGCGGACGGATTCGCGGTCGCCGCGGGTGTTGGTGGCGCGCGGGAGCATCGAGTACTCGCCGGTGACCCAGCCTTCGCCGCTGCCCTTGCGCCAGCGGGGGACGCCTTCGGTGAAGGAGGCGGTGCAGAAGACCTTGGTGTCGCCGAAGGAGACGAGGACGGAGCCTTCTGCGTGCTTGCTCCAGCCGCGTTCGATGGTGATCGGGCGGAGCTGGTCGGGGGTGCGGCCGTCGATGCGAGACATAGGGATGAGCGTATCGGCAGTGGTGGGGGTCGGAGGTCCCGCGTCCGGGGGTCCGGAAGGCCGTGCGGGGGTGACGAGTGGCCCGGGGTGGAGGCCGGGGAGGGCGTTAGAGTGAGATAAGGGTTTAGGTTTGAAGTCTTCCAGGTTGAACTCGCAGTTCGACGGTGGCGGACACCACGGACCCCTCGGGGGGGGCACCACCTGTTCCTGACCTGTTCCTGCTGAAAGGTCCCATGCATGTCCGCCCCGCCCCCGCCCATGCCTCCACCCGGCGAGCACAGCCCCGACCCGCCCTCCACGCTGGCGATCCTGGAGGGCTCGCCGCACGGCATCCTCATCGCCTCGACGCGGGCCGGCGGCACCACGCTGTACGCCAACCAGCGGCTGGAGCGGATGTTCAACACCCCGGTGCCGAAGGAGCCCGGAGGGCTGGTGGCCGCCTCGCAGGCGCTCTTCGACCGCAACGGCGAGGAGATGCCGTTCGAGCAGTCGCCGCTCGGCATCGCGCTGCGCCTGCGCCGCCCGGCGCGGGCCGAGGTCCAGTACCTGGTGCCGGGCCTGCCCACGCTGCGCCTGGACATCACGGCGACACCGCTGGAGTGCGCGCACTACGACGAGCCGCTGGCCGTCGCGTATCTGCACGACATCTCGCACCAGCAGCACGCGGCCGACGCGCTCGACGAGGCGAACCGTCGGCTCGCCCAGCAGCTGGAGGACCAGACCTGGGTGCACAGCCTGACCGAGCGCCTCGCCGACCACGGCGGCGTCGAGGAGACGCTGCGTCAGGTGCTCGCCGAGGGCGCGCTGCTGCTCCAGGCCGACATGGGCGCGGCGCGGCTGTACAACGAGGACCTGCGCAGGATGGAGACCCGGGCCGTGCACGGTTTCCCCGAGGAGCGGGAGGGCGCCCACAAGCTCCTGGACTCGGTCGGCATCGGCGAGGATCTGGTCGACGTGGCCGTGCGGGCGGGCGGCTGGCTGGTCTTCGAGGATGTGACGACCGATCCGTCGGCCACCACGGCGCTGCGCGAGCTCGGCCACCTCGTGGGGTTCCGGGCCGTGTACGTCCTCGCGCTGCACAACGCGTGCGGTCGCAAGCTGGGCGTGGTGGCGTGGGCGTTCCGGGCGCCGGGGCGGCCGACCGCGCGGCAGCGTCAACTGGCTTCCACCTACTGCCGGTTCGCGGGGCAGGTGGTGGAGAACAACCGCCTCTACGAGCGGGAGCGGCGGATCGCGAGCACGTTGCAGCAGTCGATGCTGGCCCAGCAGCTGCCGGAGGTGGCCGGGGTGCGGGTCGCCGCGTGCAGTCTGCCCGGGGCGCGGGGGATGCAGGCGGGCGGCGACTGGTACGACGTGATCTCCCTGCCGGAGGGGAAGGCCGGGCTCGCGCTGGGCGACGTGATGGGCAAGGGGCTCGGCGCGGCCACGGCGATGGGGCAGTTGCGGACGGCGCTGCGCAGTTATGCGCTGGTGCAGGGCGAGGATCCGGTGGCGGTGCTGTCGAACCTGAACGCGCTGACCGCGGACATGGCGCTGACCGATCTGGCGACGGTGCTGTATCTGACGGTGGATCCGGTGCGGCGGCTGGCGCGGGTGGCTTCGGCGGGGCACTGTCCGCCGCTTCTGGTGGATGGTTCGGGTGCCTCGTTCGTGGGGGCCGGGCAGGGGGTGCCGCTGGGCGTGCTGGATGACTGGCAGGCGGAGGAGAGCAGCTTCGAACTGCCGGAGGGATCCCTGTTGGTGCTGTACACGGACGGGCTCGTGGAGCGGCGGGGCGAGGAGCTGGGGGTGGGGCTCGAGCGTCTGCGGCAGGCGGCGCTGTCGGCGCCGGAGGAGCTCGACGAGTTGTGCGCGCATCTGGTGGAGCGCTGCGCCGAGGACGGGGCGGAGGGGGCCGAGGAGAGCGCGAACCCGGACGACGTGGCGATTCTGGCGGTCCGGGTGGGCTGAGGCGCGCCCCCACGCGCAGGGGAACGGCACGTACGGGAAAGGTGCGTGGGGGGGGGACGGCGCGTACGGGAAAGGCGCGTACGGGAAAGGCCGCCGTCTCCGTCAGGAGGAGCGGCGGCCGTCCGTGCGAGTCCGGTGGGCCGGGCTCGGTGAGCTCAGTGGAGCGAGCTCACATCATGTCTTCGATGTCGGCGGCGATCGGGTCCGCGTCGGTGCCGATGACGACCTGGATCGCGGTGCCCATCTTGACGACGCCGTGGGCGCCGGCGGCCTTCAGCGCGGCCTCGTCGACCTTGGACGGGTCGACGACCTCGGTGCGCAGGCGGGTGATGCAGCCCTCGACCTCTTCGATGTTGTCGAGCCCGCCGAGCCCGGCGACGATCTTCTCAGCCTTGGTGGCCATTTCGTTCTCCCTGTTTGTCCCGGGCCCGCATTGGGCCGCTTTGTCACGGTAACCCACGGTTGGCCCATCTTCACGAGCGGTCATCCCCTTCGTACCGAATGATGACGAGCACGTGGACCGACCGTCGCGCAACTGGTGCAACTGGTCTACACCAGTTAACAGAGTATCTAACGCCCGCCAAACGTGGCTTGTTCCGGGAGGACGCCCATGAGCACGAATGCTGCCGTCGCACCTCGGCCGAGCCCCTGGAGCAACTTCTTCCAGGGGCTCCAGAAGATGGGGCGCAGCCTCCAACTGCCCATTGCCGTGCTCCCGGCCGCCGGTATCGTCAACCGGCTCGGCCAGCCGGACGTCTTCGGTGACGACGGTCTGGGCTGGACCAACGTCGCCAAGGTGTTTGCAGGTGCGGGCGGTGCCCTGCTGGACGCGGACCTCGGTCTGCCACTGCTGTTCTGCATCGGTGTCGCGATCGGCATGGCGAAGAAGGCGGACGGCTCGACCGCGCTCGCGGCGGTGGCCGGCTTCCTCGTCTACCGGGGCGTGCTGCGGCAGTTCCCGATCGACTGCGCCGACGGGGCGAAGGCGGTGGCGACGGGGTGTCAGGCGGCGGACAACACCGTCTCGGCGTTCCAGTTCCAGAACCCGGGTGTGTTCGGCGGCATCATCATGGGCCTGCTGGCGGCGTTCTTCTGGGTCCGCTTCCACCGCACGAAGCTGGTCTCGTGGCTCGGCTTCTTCAACGGCCGCCGTCTCGTCCCGATCATCATGGCGTTCGTCGGCATCATCTTCGCGGTCGTGTGCCTGTGGATCTGGCCGCCGATCGGTGACGGCCTGGAGAGCTTCTCCAACTGGCTGGAGGGTCTGGGTGCCGTCGGTTCGGGCATCTTCGGTGTCGCCAACCGCGCGCTGCTGGTCATCGGCCTGCACCAGTTCCTGAACGTGCCGCTGTGGTTCCAGTTCGGCTCGTACACGAAGCCGGACGGCACGACCGTGCACGGTGACATCAACATGTTCCTCAGCGGCGACCCGAGTGCGGGCATCTACCAGTCGGGCTTCTTCCCGATCATGATGTTCGCGTTGCCCGCGGCCTGCCTCGCGATGGTGCACTGCGCCCGCCCCGAGCGCCGCAAGGCGGTCGGCGGCATGATGCTCTCGCTGGCGCTGACCTCGTTCGTCACCGGCATCACCGAGCCGATCGAGTACTCGTTCGTCTTCATCGCGCCGGCCCTGTACGCGGTGCACGCGGTGCTGACCGGTGTCTCGATGGCGGTGACCTGGGCGCTCGGGGTCAAGGACGGCTTCAGCTTCTCCGCGGGCCTGATCGACTACCTGATCAACTGGAACCTGGCGACGAAACCGTGGCTGATCATCCCGATCGGCCTGGCCTTCGCGGTGGTGTACTACGTGATCTTCCGCTTTGCGATCACGAAGTTCGATCTGAAGACCCCGGGCCGCGAGCCCGAGGAGGAGGTCGAGGACATCACCAAGGCCTGACGGCCTTTCAGCCCCACGCGAAGGGCCCCCGGACCATTGGTCCGGGGGCCCTTCGTCACGTATGAGGCGTACGCCCCACATATGTTCCAGCCCACAAAAAAGACGGGTTCCTTATCCCACCTTCACCGTGCTACAACAGGTCTACACCACTGAGGTGGTGTAGACCATCTGGCTGCTGCCCACCCCCGTTTTTCTTCCTTTCCGTCCCCGGCAGCACCCCAGCACATGGAGGAATTCATGAGCAGCACCGCTACGGCGGCACCCGCGAAGAAGCGGGGCTCCGGCCTGTTCCAGGGCCTTCAGAAGGTGGGTCGCAGCCTGCAGCTGCCGATCGCGGTGCTGCCGGCCGCGGGCATCCTGCTCCGTCTCGGTCAGCCCGACGTGTTCGGCCCCAAGGGGCTGGGCTGGGACAAGGTCGCCTCGGTCTTCGCGACCGCGGGCGGCGCCGTCTTCGACAACCTGCCGATGCTCTTCTGCATAGGCGTGGCCATCGGCTTCGCCAAGAAGGCCGACGGCTCCACCGCTCTCGCCGCCCTCGTCGGGTTCCTCGTCTACAGCAATGTGCTGAAGGCGTTCCCGGTCACCGACGCCGTCGTCAACACCACGGCCAACAAGGGCGTCGACGTCGCGGCGACGTACAACAACCCGGGTGTCCTCGGCGGCATCATCATGGGTCTGCTCGCCGCCGTGCTGTGGCAGAAGTACCACCGCACCAAGCTCGTCGACTGGCTCGGCTTCTTCAACGGCCGCCGTCTCGTCCCGATCATCATGGCCTTCGTCGGCACCGTCATGGGTGTCTTCTTCGGTCTGATCTGGGAGCCGATCGGTGAGGGCATCTCCAACTTCGGCGAGTGGATGACGGGTCTCGGCGCCGCCGGTGCCGGTCTGTTCGGTCTGATCAACCGCGCGCTGATCCCGGTCGGCATGCACCAGTTCGTCAACACCGTCTCCTGGTTCCAGCTGGGCGACTTCAAGGACGCCACGGGCGCGGTCGTGCACGGCGACCTGAACCGCTTCTTCGCGGGTGACCCGACCGCCGGTCAGTTCATGTCGGGCTTCTTCCCGATCATGATGTTCGGCCTGCCGGCCGCCGCGATCGCCATCGCGCACGCCGCCCGCCCCGAGCGCCGCAAGGCCGTGATGGGCATGATGGTCTCGCTCGCGCTGACCTCGTTCGTCACCGGTGTGACCGAGCCGATCGAGTTCTCGTTCATGTTCATCGCGCCGGTCCTGTACGCGATCCACGCGGTGCTGACCGCCCTGTCCATGGCCATCACCTGGGCCCTGGGCGTCCACGCGGGCTTCACCTTCTCCGCGGGCTTCATCGACTACGCGCTGAACTGGAACCTGGCCACCAAGCCGTGGCTGATCATCCCGATCGGCCTGGTCTTCGCGGCGATCTACTACACGCTGTTCCGCTTCGCGATCACCAAGTTCAACCTCACCACCCCGGGCCGCGAGCCCGAGGAGGAGATCGAGGACATCACCAAGGCGTGATCCTCGCCCCCAGGGCATGACGAAGGCCCCCGGAACCGACAGGGTTCCGGGGGCCTTTCACGTCTCGTCGGCTCAGGCCTCGTACGACGGCATCGGCTCAGACCTCGTACGACACACCGGGCCTGGCCAGCTCCACGGGCCCGTCGTACACGCCCCGCGCGTCCGCCAGGTTCACCTGCGGATCGGTCCACGGCGGGATGTGCGTGAGGACCAGCCTGCGGGCCCGCGCGCGCCGCGCGGCCTCCCCCGCCTCGACGCCGTTGAGGTGCAGGGCCGGGATGTTCTCCTTGCCGTGCGTGAACGCGGCCTCGCACAGGAACAGGTCGCTGTCCGCGGCCAGTTCGTCCAGCGACTCGCACGGGCCGGTGTCCCCGGAGTACGTGAGGGAGCGGCCGCCGTGCTCGACGCGGATCGCGTACGACTCGACCGGGTGGCAGACCTTCTCCATGCGCACGGAGAAGGGCCCGATCTCGTACGAGCCCGGCTTCACGGTGTGGAAGTCGAAGACCTCGCTGAAGGCGGAGGCCGACGGGGTGTCGGCGTGGGCCGTCGTCAGACGCTGTTCCGTGCCCTCGGGTCCGTAGACGGGGATCGGATCGCAACGGCCACCGTCGTGCCGGTAGTACCGCACGACGAAGTACGCGCACATGTCGATGCAGTGGTCCGCGTGCAGATGACTGAGGAAGATCGCGTCGAGGTCGTAGAGACCACAGTGGCGCTGCAGCTCGCCCAGGGCGCCGTTGCCCATGTCGAGGAGCAGCCGGAAGCCGTCGGCCTCTACGAGGTAGCTCGAGCAGGCCGATTCCGCGGACGGGAACGACCCTGAGCAGCCGACGACGGTGAGCTTCATAGGAGCTGGAACCTCCGCGCTGGCGGTCGGGATGCGGGGTGGAACCTAGGGATTCTGTCGAGCGTAAGGCGCAAAAGGGCGGGTGGCTCCTCCGTCACCGGCTGTTGTGGGCGAACTCACCTGCGCTGTCACCGGTTCGGGGGGCGCTCGCCCGGTAGCGCGCCCCGTGCGCCCCGCCGGTACCGTCGTGCCTATGGACACGTCATGGTGGCTGGCGCTCGCGGCCGTCGTTCTGCTGGCGCTCGTCGCGACGCTGGTCGACGGGTGGGGCCGCGGTTCCGTGCGGCGGCGCGCCCGGCGGGGGCAGCTGCCGGGCGGGCCCGCGTCCGGGGAGATCTGGTGGGCGCTCGTCCCCTACGAGGACGGGCCCGGCGGGAAGGACCGGCCCTGCCTGGTGCTCGATCCGCGGGGCCGCACCGTGCTCGTCGCGAAGATCACCAGCCGCTACCACGGCGAACGGCCCGGGGTGATTCCGCTGCCGCCGGGCGCGGTGAGCGACGCGCAGGGTCGGGCCAGCTATCTGGAGACGGACGAGCTCCGCGAGGTGCCGGTACGGGACTTCCGGCGGCGGGCGGGTGTGGTCGACCCGGTGCTGTGGGATCAGGTGCGGCATCTGGGGCAGTGAGTGCCGTCGCGTTGCCGGGTGCGACCCGGTGGGGCTTCTCGTGGTCGGCCGCGCCCCTGAAGCGAGTTTCGCTCGCTTCAGGGGCGCGGCCGATGCTCAGGCCCAGAGCTGGCCGTGCAGGACCTCGATCGCTTCTTCGGTCGTCGCGGCCGTGTAGACCCCGGTCGACAGGTACTTCCAGCCGCCGTCGGCGACGACGAAGACGATGTCGGCGGACTCCCCCGCCTTCACCGCCTTCTTGCCGACCCCGATCGCGGCGTGCAGCGCGGCGCCCGTGGAGACTCCCGCGAAGATGCCCTCCTGCTGCAGCAGGTCCCGCGTACGCGTCACCGCGTCGGCGGACCCCACCGAGAAACGCGTGGTCAGCACCGACGCGTCGTACAGCTCGGGGACGAAGCCCTCGTCGAGGTTGCGCAGGCCGTACACCAGGTCGTCGTAGCGCGGCTCGGCCGCGACGATCTTGATGTCGGGCTTCTGCTCGCGCAGGAAGCGGCCGACGCCCATGAGCGTGCCGGTGGTGCCGAGGCCCGCCACGAAGTGCGTGACGGAGGGCAGGTCGGCGAGGATCTCGGGGCCGGTGGTGGCGTAGTGCGCGCCCGCGTTGTCCGGGTTGCCGTACTGGTAGAGCATCACCCAGTCCGGGTGCTGCTCTGCGAGTTCCTTGGCGATGCGGACGGCCGTGTTGGAGCCGCCCGCGGCGGGTGAGGGGATGATCTCGGCGCCCCACATGGCGAGCAGGTCGCGCCGCTCCTGCGAGGTGTTCTCCGGCATGACGCAGACGATGCGGTAGCCCTTGAGGCGGGCGGCCATCGCCAGCGAGATGCCGGTGTTGCCCGAGGTGGGCTCGAGGATGGTGCAGCCGGGGGTGAGCCGGCCGTCCTTCTCGGCCTGTTCGATCATGTGGAGCGCGGGGCGGTCCTTGACCGAGCCGGTCGGGTTGCGGTCTTCCAGCTTCGCCCAGATCCGTACGTCGTCGGAGGGCGAGAGCCGCGGCAGGCGCACCAGAGGGGTGTTGCCCACCGCGGCCAACGGGCTGTCGTAGCGCATGAGTTGGCGTGTCCCGGGCTCAGCGCATGCCGCCGGCCACGGCCGGCAGGATGGTGACGTTGTCGCCGTCGGCGACCTTGGTGTCGATGCCGTCGAGGAAGCGGACGTCCTCGTCGTTCAGGTAGACGTTCACGAAGCGGCGCAGCTGACCGTTGTCCACGATCCGGGCGGCGATGCCCGCGTGCCGGGTGTCCAGGTCGGCGAACAGCTCGGCGAGGGTGTCCCCGCTCGCCTCGACGGCCTTGGCGCCGTCGGTGTACGTGCGGAGGATGGTCGGGATGCGGACCTCGATGGCCATGCTGGGCTCCTGTCAGGAGTCGGAAGTCGAGTGGGTGAGCGCGCGGCGGCGCTTCCGTACTGGCCCGTACGTGACGGTGGTACGGCGGTGCGGCTCAGCGCGGACAGATGGCGCTGGCGAGGCGGCACAGGTCGACGTGCAGCCGCGCCACGAGCAGCGTGCCCGGCGTCTTTTCGCTCACGTCGTGGGAAACCATGGGCTCATCGTATCGATTCCCGGTCGGGGTCCCGGAATGTGATCTCATCATGCGGTCGAAAATCGTCCGGCTGGTGAGATTCAGTCCGTGATCTCGACCTCCTCCTCCGTCACCTCGCCCTCGACGATGCGGAAGGAGCGGAACTGGAAGGGGCCCGCGTCGTCGGTGTCGGCGGTGGATACCAGGACATAGTGGGCGCCCGGCTCGTTGGCGTACGTGATGTCGGTGCGTGACGGGTACGCCTCGGTCGCCGTGTGCGAGTGGTAGACGATCACCGGCTCCTCGTCGCGGTCGTCCATCTCGCGGTAGAGCTTGAGCAGATCCGTGGAGTCGAACTCGTAGAACGTGGGCGAGCGGGCCGCGTTCAGCATCGGGACGAAGCGCTCGGGGCGGCCCTCGCCGACCGGTCCCGCGACGACCCCGCAGGCCTCGTCGGGGTGGTCCTTGCGGGCGTGCTCCACGATCTGGTCGTACAGGGTCCGGGAAATCTTCAGCATGCGGCCAGGATAAGCAGGTGGGCCGTCCCGTACCGGAGTGCGGTACGGGACGGCCCACCTGGTGAGACGTACGGGGTCAGCCGCGCTTGGCGAACGCGACGCCCTCGGGCTTCCGCGCCTTGAGCACCAGGTAGGCGACCGCGAGGATCGCGCCCCAGACCGGTGCGCCGTAGAGGGCGACCCGGTTGTCCTTGTCCATCCCCATGGTGACGATGACCAGGGCGATGAACGCCAGCGAGAGGACGCTCGCCCAGATGCCGCCCGGGGCGCGGAACGTGGACTTGGGCAGCTCGCCGCGGTCGGACTTGAGGCGGTAGCGGATCTGGCAGATCAGGATGACGATCCAGGCCCACATGCCGGAGATGGTGGCGAAGGAGACGACGTAGTTGAACGCCTCGCCCGGCCACTGGTAGTTGATCCAGACGCCGACCAGCATCATCGCGGCGGAGAACGTGGTGCCGATCACCGGCAGACCCTTGTCGCTCAGCCTGGTGAACAGACGCGGGCCCTGGCCGTTCTGCGCGAGGTCGCGCAGCATGCGGCCGGTGGAGTACATGCCCGAGTTGCAGGAGGACAGCGCGGCGGTCAGCACGACGAAGTTGACGATGGCGGCGCCGATACTCAGGCCCATCTCGTCGAAGGCGTGGACGAAGGGGCTCTCGCCGGCCTTGAAGGACGTCCACGGCACGACCGAGAGGATCATGATCAGTGCGCCGACGTAGAAGACGGCGATGCGCCACGGCACGGTGTTGATGGCCTTGGGCAGGACGGTCTTGGCGTCCTTGGCCTCGCCCGCGGTGACGCCGACGAGCTCGACCGCGAGGAAGGCGAACATCACCATCTGGAGGGTCATCAGCGTCGAGCCGATGCCGTTCTCGCCGGCGAAGAAGCCGCCGAGGTCCCACAGGTGCGTGACGGACGCGGTGTCACCGACGTCGGAGAAGCCGATGGTGAGGATGCCGGCGCAGATCAGGATCATGCCGATGATGGCGGTGACCTTGACCGTGGAGAACCAGAACTCCAGCTCGCCGAAGAGCTTCACGGAGATCAGGTTGGCGCCGTAGAGGATGACGGTGAAGACGAGTGCGGACAGCCATTGCGGGATGTCCCACCAGAAGGTCATGTAGACGGCCGCCGCCGTCACCTCGGTCATCCCGGTGATGACCCAGAAGAGCCAGTACGTCCAGCCGGTGACGAAGCCCGCGAAGGGGCCGATGAACTCGCGCGCGTACTCCGAGAACGAGCCGGAGACCGGGCGGTACATGAGGAGCTCGCCGAGCGCCCGCATGATGAAGAAGATGACGACGCCCGCGATGGCGTACGCCAGGATGAGGCTGGGGCCGGCCTTGGAGATGCCCTTGCCCGCGCCGAGGAAGAGACCCGTGCCGATGGCGCCGCCGATGGCGATCATCTGGATCTGGCGGGAGCCGAGGCCCCGCTGGTAGCCCTCGCCGGACACTTCCGTGCCCTGCACGGCCTCATCGCCGCCGGCGTGGTGCTTGTCGTCGACCTGCGCTGAGGTCATGGTGGTGCGCCTTTCTCCATGCCGATCCGTGCCGTACGCGGCTCGGATCGACTGTGACGATCCTTCGGACTCTGCGGCCCTGGATGGATGGAGCTGTTGCCTGCCGGGGTCAGCCGACAAGGGCGCCCCTGACGGACAGGGGTGGCGTCCGTCAGGTGGTCGTGAAGATCTATCACGGCGTTCACGGTGATCGATTGAGCCACATGTGGCACAGGCCACAGGGAAAACCGGACAAAATCGTTTTCGCGCCATGTAGCAGGGCAGCGAAGTGACCGGATCGTTATCCGGATTTGAGCGTCCGCTGAGCGAACAGAATGCGCCTGATCAGGGCGTCAGGAGATCAAGAGATCGGGCATCAGGGCATCAAGGTCTCGACGAGCGTCTCCTGGAGACCGCCCAGCCAGAGGTACGCCATCACCATCGGCTTGCGCGGGTCCTCGTCGGGGAGGCGGTAGAGGAGGTCGGTGTCCTCCTCGTCGGTGATGTCGAGGCGGGTGCCGATCGCGAGGCGCAGGTCGTTGAGCGCGCGCATCCACTGGACCGACTCGCCCTGCGTCAGTTTGAGCACCGCGCCCTCGGCCGAGCCGATCCCGTCCAGGGAGCGGATCACCGCGAGGGCGTCCTCGCGCTTGCCGGCCCGCAGGTCGTTCTCGGTGAAGCGCCTGAACTCCGAGGAGTGTTCGTCCAGTTCGGCCCGCGAGGCCGCGTCCTCGGGTGCGCCGGGACCGCCGTACGCGTCCGGGAACAGGCGGTGGAGCACCGGATCGGCCGGGGGTTCGCTGGGGCCTTCGGCGAAGAGCTCGGCGAGCGGGTCGTCGGAGGGCTCACCGCCGGGCCCGGGGCCGATCAGCTCCAGGAGCTGCACGGCCAGCGAGCGGATGATGGAGATCTCGACGTCGTCGAGGGCGACGGCCGCGCCGCCGCCGGGGATCGGTTCGAAGTGTCCGGGCATGAGTACGGCGCTACTTCCCCTGCTATTTGCGGTCCTGTTGCAGCGTGGCCCACAGGCCGTAGCCGTGCATCGCCTGAACGTCCCGCTCCATCTCCTCGCGGGTACCGGAGGAGACGACCGCGCGCCCCTTGTTGTGGACGTCCATCATCAGCTTGGTGGCCTTGTCCTTGGAGTAGCCGAAGTACGTCTGGAACACGTACGTCACGTAACTCATCAGGTTGACCGGGTCGTTGTGGACGAGCGTGATCCAGGGGACGTCCGGCTCGGGGACCACGGAGAGATCCTCCGTCGTCTCGGGGCTTTCGATCTCAAGGGGTGCTGGAGCCGTCACACGGCCCATGCTGCCACCAGGAGGGGCCCATCGCACAAACGGACCCAGAAATCGTCACCTTGACGCTAATTCGGGGTACCATCGGCTCATGAACACAGCGGACCTTGGCCTGCCGGTGGATGTTCCGTCGACAGCGCTCTTCACCGACCACTACGAGCTGACGATGCTCCAGGCCGCTCTCCACGCGGGCACGGCCGACCGGCGCTCCGTCTTCGAGGTCTTCACCCGGCGCCTGCCCGAGGGCCGTCGCTACGGCGTCGTGGCGGGCACGGGCCGCGTCCTGGACGCCGTCGAGAACTTCCGCTTCGACCCGGCCGTGCTCGGCTTCCTGCGCGAGCGCGACGTCGTCGACGAGCCGACCCTGGCGTGGCTCGCGGACTACCGCTTCTCCGGCGACATCTGGGGCTACCCCGAGGGCGAGGTGTACTTCCCCGGCTCCCCCGTGCTGCGCGTCGAGGGCTCCTTCGCCGAGTGCGTGCTCCTGGAGACCGTGATCCTGTCGATCCTCAACCACGACTCGGCGATCGCCGCGGCCGCCTCCCGGATGGCCTCGGCCGCCGGGGACCGGCCGCTGATCGAGATGGGCGCGCGCCGCACGCACGAGCTGGCCGCCGTCGCCGCCTCGCGGGCCGCGTACGTGGGCGGGTTCGCCACGACGTCGGACCTGGCGGCCGGGTTCCGGTACGGGATCCCGACGGTCGGCACGAGCGCGCACGCGTTCACCCTGCTGCACGACTCCGAGCGGGACGCGTTCCGCGCGCAGGTCGACTCGCTCGGTGAAGGAACGACTCTGCTGGTGGACACGTACGACGTCCAGGAAGCCGTGAAGACGGCCGTGGAGATCGCCGGACCCAAGCTCGGCGCCGTCCGCATCGACTCCGGCGACCTGCTGCTCGTCGCGCACCGGGTGCGCCAGCAGCTCGACGACCTGGGCGCCAAGGACACCAAGATCGTGGTCACCTCCGATCTCGACGAGTACGCCATCGCCTCGCTCGCGGCCGCGCCCGTGGACGCGTACGGCGTCGGCACGCAGCTGGTGACCGGCTCGGGGCACCCGACCTGCTCCATGGTCTACAAGCTGGTCGCGCGCGCCGAGTCCGCCGATCCGAAGGCGCCGCTCGTGCCGGTCGCGAAGAAGTCGGCGGGCGGCAAGACGTCCATCGGCGGGCGCAAGTGGGCCGCGCGCCGGCTCGACCGGGACGGGGCCGCGGAGGCCGAGGTCGTGGGCACCGGCGCCGTACCGGCCGAGCTCGCCGACCGGCAGCTCCTGGTCGAGCTGGTCAAGGGCGGCGAGGTGGTCTCCCGCGAGCCGCTGGACGCGGTGCGCGAGCGGCACATCGCGGCGCGCGACGGCCTGCCCCTGTCGGCGACCCAGCTCTCGCGGGGCGAGGCCGTCATCCCGACGGAGTACCTCTAGGAACCCGGCGGAGTCCCCTGTGCGCCAATTGCCCCCTCCCGCAACCAACTTGAAGCTTCTACGCTCGTAGTCTCCAAGCAGAAGGACACCGACCATGCGCCGCGCCCTGATCGTCGTAGACGTGCAGAACGACTTCTGCGAGGGCGGCAGCCTCGCGGTGGCGGGAGGTGCCGACGTCGCTGCCGCGATCACCGACCTCGTCGGCCAGGCGGGCGGCGGCGGCTGCTACCAGCACGTCGTCGCCACCCGCGATCACCACATCGAGCCCGGTGACCACTTCGCGGACCATCCCGACTTCCGGCACTCCTGGCCCGCGCACTGCGTCGCCGGGACGGAGGGCGTGGGGTTCCATCCGAACTTCGCGCCGGTCATCGCCTCCGGGGCGATCGACGCCGTCTTCGACAAGGGCGCGTACGCGGCGGCGTACAGCGGGTTCGAGGGCGCGGACGAGAACGGGGTGTCGCTGGCGGAGTGGCTGCGCCGGCGGGAGGTCTCCGAGGTCGACGTCGTCGGGATCGCCACGGACCACTGTGTGCGGGCGACCGCGCTGGACGCCGCGCGGGAAGGGTTCCGTACGCAGGTGCTGCTGGACCTGACCGCGGGGGTCGCCGCCGCGACGACCGAGGCGGCGCTGGAGGAGATGAGGGCGGCCGGCGTCGAGCTCACCGGCAAGCCCGTCGTGGCTTAGGACCGGCCGGATCGTCCGCCCCCGCCGGATTACGCGGAGTGGCTGATCTTGAGGGCCCGGATCGGCTGCCAGTAGGCCGCCGGGGAGCGGTCCGGGGCCGCGCGCCAGACCAGGCCGTCCGGATGGTGCAGGACCGCCGTTATCTCGTCCGGGCTCGGGGGCTGGGCGTTGCCGCGCAGGTACACCGCGCGCAGGCCCAGATTGCGCAGGCGGGTCAGGGCACGGGCCCGGTTCACGGCGTGCACGAGCACCCGTACCGCACCCTCTCCGGGACCCGGCGCGGGCAGTGTCAGTGCCACCACCACGCTGCCGCCCGGCAGCTTGCAGAACCCTCCTGCGGCCATGCTTGTCACACCCCCGTGAGACGTAGTGTCAATAAGGAACGCATAGGACGCACCTAAACACGATCGGCCGCGACCCGCTAGCCCTCGCTAGCAAAGTCGCGGCCGATACGTCTGTGACCAGCAGGTTTACAGGATCAACGCTGCGAGGGGCCGACCTTGACAGTGATCGACGATCCGTCGAGCGGCTGGCTCAGGATCGAGATCCGGGTATTGGTGTCAGTTGTCTTGACACTCCCGGTCGGGTTCTCCGCGTACCAGTACGTGCCCTTGTGGTCGTCGAAGACCGGGTTGCCGAGCTGCGCCGGGATCTTGGTCTCGACGCCCAGCTTGTGGAGCTTCATGCCGGGCACCGGGTACCAGCCGAAGGCGGCGTCGTAGGGCGTGATCTTGTTGGAGATCAGCTTGCCGTCGGCCCACTTCAGCGGCTTCGCGTGCGCGTCGATCGGCAGAATCAGACCCTGACCCGGGTGCTGGCCGACGTTGTTGTTGCGCTGCGAGGTGTCCCACTGCCAGACGACCAGGCCGGGGCGGTACTGGTAGTGCTCGACCCAGTTCTGCTTGTCGCCGCCGTCGCGCCAGCCGAAGTTGTACGGGCCGACCTTGAGGGTCTTGTCGTACGACACGTACTGGCGGTTCTCGGCGAGGTAGAACTGCGGGAAGTCGCCGGTGATCGAGGCGCCGACGCGGGAGAAGCCGTGGCTCGTCCAGCCGGACTGCTCGGACTCGGCGTCGTCGGCGAACAGGGTCGCGCCGTCGCCCTTGACCGTGAGGTTGTCGAAGGCGAAGCCCATCTGGGCCACGCCGCCGTCGGTCTTGTAGCGGAAGCGGACGTCGATCTTCTGGCCCGCGTAGTCGTTCAGCGGGAAGACCAGGTGCTGGAACGCGCCGTTGGTGCCGGTGAGGGCCGGCTTGTCGCCGCCGTCGCGCGGGATGGGCTGGCCGTCGGCGGTGCCGTCGATCGTCTTCCAGCTCGCGCCGCCGTCCGTCGACACCTGCGTGTACAGGTAGTCGTAGTCCTTCTCGATGTCGTACCAGCCGTCGAGTTCGAGCGAGCCGGACGTCTTGCCGGTCAGGTCGACCGAGCGCGAGAGGGTGTTGTCGAGGTCGTCGCCGTAGTCCGACCACCACTGCTTGCCGCCCTGCGCGGGCTGCACGATGTTCGTGGTGACGGTCTTCTTCGGCAGCTCGACGACGAGGGCCTGCTTCAGCTTGGTGTTGTACTCCGAAACACCCAGCTTGTGCAGCGAGTTGGTCGCCGCCTTCGCGGTGTCGTAGTTGAGCCAGCCCAGCTGCAGCTTGTCCCAGGCGGTCATGTCGCCCGGCATGTCACCGATGGCTTCCTTGCCGGTGCCGAGCCAGGAACCGGCCGACATCAGCGACCAGAAGCCGACCGAGTTCTCGCCGAGGTACGTGGTGTCGTACAGGTCGGGCAGGCCCAGGTCGTGGCCGTACTCGTGGGCGAAGACGCCGAGGCCGCCGTTCTCCGGCTGCATCGTGTAGTCGCCGACCCAGATGCCGGTGTCGCCGACCGGGGTGCCGCCCGCCTTGAAGCCGGTGGGGCCGGTGTCGCCGTCGTCGCGGCTGTAGGCGTAACCGCGGTGCGCCCACAGGGCGTCCTCGCCCTGCACGCCGCCGCCGGCGGACTCGTCCTCGCCCGCGTGGACGATCTGGAAGTGGTCGATGTAGCCGTCGGGCTCGTTGAAGTTGCCGTCGTTGTCGTGGTCCGTGCGGTCCCACTGGTCGTACTGCGCGAGGTCGGCCTTGATGTCGGCGTCGGACTTGCCGGCCGCCTTCTGCTGCGCGACCCAGGCGTTGACGCCGTCGCGGACCAGGTCCTCGACGTTCGGGCAGTTGCTGGCGCCGCAGTAGTTGGAGCCGTAACGGGCCTCGTTGTACTCGACCTTGACCCAGTCGGAGACCTCGCCGTCGACCGAGTAGCGGCCCGACGACGTCTTCTCGTAGTAGGTCTTGAGGGAGTCGACGCCCTTGCCCGAACCGAAGTACAGGTTCTGGAAGTGGTCCTTGTTGTAATCCGCCTGCCAGGCCGTGCTGTTGTCCTTGGAGCGGTCCGGCTCGGCTATCTCGTTGTGCAGCGGGCCCGGATCGCCGCCGTACTTGCTGTCGACCTTGTCGCCGAACTCGGCCAGGATCGTGAAGATCTTGTCCGTGCGCTCACGGCCCAGCTCGACGTACTTGTCCTTGCCGAGCTGCACGACCTTGGAGCCGTGCTTCTCCTGCACCTTGGAGGTGCCCTTCAGCACCTGCTCCAGGGCGGTCTGCCGCTGCTCCTCCTGCTGGCGGCTGAACGGGCCGTCGATGACGTGGCCCTTGCCCTGGTAGCTGTCGCCCGACGACGCGCTCGGCGGCGCGGCCGGGGAGTCGGCCTGGGCCGTCGTCGCCGCTATCGAACCGGTGGCCGCGGTGGCGGCCAGGGTCACGAGGACGGCGGCGGATCTCAACGCCCGTCTCTTGGTGGTCACTTGGGTGTTCCCCTCCTCCGTGGCCGACAGGCCACGCATCACAAGTGACGCCATTTGACCGGAGGTAGGAGAGAAATAACAGTCCTTGACTGTGACATTTGAGTTGCACTATGCAGGGCCGCCGGTCCGATATCCGAACCCGTGCGGAGATACGCGCGGAAACCCGGCAGACCGCCCAACAGGCGCGCCCATCAGTCCAATTGGTGGACCGAATGACTCAATGCGCCCCCCATGCACCGGCACTGTGGGTTAGGTCATGCTTACTGGCCGTTCCGCTCGGGCACACGTCGGAATAGAGTTCGGTTCGACAGTGGGCCACAAGCCCGGATCGATCCACTCACGCTTCCCCGATGTCACGAGGACGGATATCGCCATGCCTCGCCCGACTGTCGCACAGCTCGCCTACGGTTCGGCCACCGTCGTTCTCTCCACGCTCGCCATGCTGCTGCTGTCACAGACCGAATCGGGACCCGGTATCGGCGTCATCGCCGTATCGGCGGTCATCCTGGGTCTGTTCGTGGCGCTGAGCGTGCCCAAGCCCAAACCGGCGCCCGAGCCGGAGGCCGAGTCCGAGTCCGAGCGGGTGCCCACGCAACGCACGGTCACGGCCGGACCGACCCGGAAATCCTCCGCGCGCGAGCGTGAGCCCGCACGCGGACCGGCGGGCCCGTGAGACACGGACCCGCCGGTCGTTCGCCTTGCTCGCCACGCCGCGTGGTCAGTCGCTGCTGACCACCACGGTCTTGGCGGCCTTGTCGTGCAGGCCCTGCTTGTAGGGCTTGTCGAAGAAGCTCCAGCCGCCGCAGATCGCGGTCCAGATGCAGGCGCAGCAGAACGCGAACGGGACCCACAGCACCAGGGCGCGCACCAGGTTGGTCTGCGTGCTGGGCGTGGCCCCGTTGTCGAGGTTGGCCACCCGCAGCTTCATCAGCTTCTTGCCGAGAGTCTGGCCGGTCCTCGCCGTCAGAATCACGTCGTACGCGATGTAGAGGACGGCCGTCAGGAGTGACGACGCGGCCTGCTTGCCCGCGTTGATGTCGTCGGTGTCGGTGTCGAATCCGGTGATGCCGAAGGCCCACGACAGCAGCCCGACGATGATGCCGATCAGCACCATGTCGATGAGCCGGGCGAGCACGCGCTTGCCGCTCTCGGCGAGCGGCGGCATACCGGCGAGCGGGTCGGCCCCGCCGTGGCCTCCTCCGTACGGGTCCCCGCTGTAGGGCGGGGGGGTGCCGCCGTAGGGGGGCGGGGTCCGGGAGGCGTCTCCGTAGGGGTTCTGGCCCTGCGGCATGTCGTACGGGGAGCCGCCGCCCTGGTTCGTCGGCGGCGGCTTGCGGAACGGGTCGTCGTCCGGCGGCTGGCCGGATCCGTTGGGCGGCGGTTCGGTACTCATGGCCCGAGTGGACCGCGATCCGGGGCGTCCTGCACGTGGCATGCCGCCGTCCGGATGACCTGGCGCCCGGTTCCGGCCAGCCGCCCCTGACAGTTCTACTCCGCGGCGACGAACGTCCGGGCCAGCTTGTCGTGGAGGCACTGGCGCCACGGGCGGTCGAACGCGCCCCAGAGCACGCCGAAGATCCCGATGACGAGCACCCCGGGCACGCTGTAGGCGAACCAGCGCTTGAGGGCCGCGCCGAACGTCGGGGTGTCGTGCTCCTCGATGTCCCGGACGGACAGGCCGAGGATCTTCTTGCCGAGCGTGCGGCCCCATTTGGCGGTGGGCAGGGCCTCGTAGAGGACGCCGAAGACGAGCAGGACCGCGAGCACGATGCCCAGGTAGGTGCCCGTCGTGCCGTCGAGCAGCCAGACCGTGACCTGCCGGCCGGAGGCCTTCGCCTCGTCGATCTTGCCGTTGATGTGGTCGGCGGCCCTGGTGCCGAGCGGCACGGCGGCGGCCGCGGTGACCGCGCCCAGGATCAGCGTGTCGATGAGCCGCGCCGCGAACCGCTTGCCGAGCCCGGCCGGGCGGACGTTCGCCTGGGCCTGGGCGGCGGCGAGGAACGGGTCGTTCGCCACCGGTCTGAACGGGGTGACGGGACCGCCGCTCTCCGGCTCCTGTCCCTGGCCCTGCGCGGTGTTCGGGGCCGCCAGCTGGTGCACCTGCTGCGCCCAGGAGGGCTGACCGCCGCCGGAGCCCTGGGTGACGGGCGTGGGCAGGGGCGCCTGCTGCTGCGGCGGGTAGCCGTACCCCGACTGCGGCTGGGCCGGGGCGGCGGCCTGCTGCTGCTGCTGCTGCTGCGGATAGCCGTACCCGGACTGCGGCTGGGGCTGGGGCTGGGCGGGAGCGGGAGCGGGAGCGGGAGCGGGGGCCTGCGCCTGGGCCGGGGGCGCGCTCGCCTGCGGGGGCCGCTGCTGCGCGGCCTGCTGCGGGAGGGCCCGGATCGACATCGTGCCCTCGGTGCTCGGGGCCTCGGCCGCGGCCGAGGCCGCGCCGGGCCGCGGGAGGCGGATGGCGACGGTGCCGTCGGTACGGACGGCCGAGGCGTCCTGGACGGGCGCCTGCGCCGCGGGGCGCTGCGGCTCGCCGCCGCCCGGAGTGGCCGGGGTCGCGGGCGCCGCGCCGCTGTCCGGGGAGCCCCAGGAGACCCGGCGGTCCTGTTCGCCGCCGAAACCGGTCTGCCGGGAGGCGTCGGCCTGCCAGGCGGAGGCGGGCTCGGGCGAGGTCGGGGCGTCCGGGCTCTCGGGACCCGTCTCCGTCCGCACGGAGGGCTCCTCGTCCAGGAAGACGGGGCCGGTCTCCTCGGCGGGGGCGGGAATCTGCGCCGCGGGCCCCGGGGCGGGCGTCGCGCCCGGCGGGACCGGCAGGTGTTCGCCGTCGGACGGGGCGGGGCGGCTGGTGCCGGGGACCCATGCGGCCCCGTTCCAGTACCGGACATATCCGGGAATGGACGGGTCGGGGTAGTAGCCTTCACGGGGCCTGTCGTCACCGGGGGCCGGGGTTGGGGCGCTCATGTCCGTCGTCCCGTATCTGCTCGGGGGTCTTGTTGTGGCCTCTACGTCTATCAGACCGCCGCGCCCGCCCGCGCCGCTCCGCCGTTACGGACCACTTTCCGGGCAACAGAACGCATGGAAAGAGCTCTTCGGGACAGTCGGGAAAAAAATCTTCGCGAACTCGCGTAATGCCGAAGGCCCATCGCCCTCTCACCTTGCACGGGACCGTTCCGGGGACCGTACGAACGAGAGGAAGCGCACGACATGCACTCCGTGGTGGAACGCGAACTCGAGCTGAAACTGGTGTTGTCGCCCGAGCGAAGCATCCCGGTCCCGGCCCGGCTGACGTACCGCACCGACGATCCCTACGCCGTCCACATCACCTTCCACGTCGGGTCCGACCACCCGGTCAACTGGACGTTCGCGCGCGAGCTCCTCGTGGAGGGGGTGTTCCGGCCCTGCGGGCACGGGGACGTGCGGGTGTGGCCGACCAAGGTGGACGGCCGCAGCGTCGTCCTGATGGCGCTGAGTTCGCCGGACGGCGACGCGCTGCTCGAAGCGCCCGCCGCGCAGATCTCGGCCTGGCTGGAGCGGACGCTTCGGGTGGTCCCCCCGGGCTCTGAGGCCGAGCAGCTCGGCATCGACGCCGGCCTGGCCGAGCTGCTCACGCCCACCCCGGCCGACGACCTCTACCTCCGCGACCCGTGGCCGTCGGACGAGTCGTCGGACGGCCAGTGAGGGCGCGGGGGCACGGGTGGCACGCGGTCAGAACAGCTTGCCGGGGTTGAGGAGCCCCAGCGGGTCGAAAGCCGCCTTCACCGCCTGCTGCACCTCCACGCCGACCGGACCCAGCTCACGGGCGAGCCACTCCTTCTTCAGGACGCCGACGCCGTGCTCGCCCGTGATCGTGCCGCCCAGTTCCAGGCCGAGCGCCATGATCTCGTCGAAGGACTCGCGGGCCCGCCGGCCCTCGTCCGCGTCCTGCGCGTCGAAGCAGACGGTCGGGTGGGTGTTGCCGTCGCCCGCGTGCGCGCAGACGCCGATGGTCAGCGCGTACTTCTCGGCGATCCGCTCGACGCCGTCGAGGAGTTCGCCGAGCCGGGAGCGCGGCACGCACACGTCGTCGATCATCGTGGTGCCCTTGACCGCTTCGAGCGCGGTGAGGGACAACCGCCTTGCCTGGAGCAGGAGTTCGGACTCGGCGGCGTCGTCGGCCGGTACGACCTGGGTGGCCCCGGCCGCTTCGCACAGCGCGCCGACCTCGGCCAGGTCCCGTGCCGGGTCCGGGGTGTCGAAGGCGGCGAGGAGCAGGGCCTCCGTGGTCTCCGGCAGGCCCATGTGGGCCATGTCGTTGACGGCCTTCACCGTCGTGCGGTCCATGAGTTCGAGGAGTGACGGGACGTGGCCGCCCTCCATGATCCGGCACACCGCGTCGCAGGCGGCCGCCTGCGAGGCGAACTCGGCGGCGAGGACCAGCTGCCGGGGCGGCTGCGGCTTGAGCGCGAGCGTCGCCCCGACCACGATGCCGAGGCTGCCCTCGGAGCCGACGAAGAGACGGGTGAGGTCGTAGCCGGCGACGCCCTTGGCGGTGCGCCGTCCGGTGGAGAGCAGGCGGCCGTCGGCGAGGACGACGTCGAGCCCGAGCACGTACTCCGCGGTCACTCCGTACTTCACACAGCACAGGCCGCCGGAAGCGGTGCCGATGTTCCCGCCGATGGTGCACATCTCCCAACTCGACGGGTCGGGCGGGTAGTACAGGCCGTGCTCGTTGACCGCGCGGGAGAGGGTGGCGTTGATGACGCCGGGCTCGACGACCGCGATCCGGTCGACCGGGTTGATCTCCAGGATGCGGTCCATCCTCGTGAGGGACAGCACGATGCAGCCGTCGGAGGCGTTGGCCGCGCCGGACAGGCCGGTGCGGGCGCCCTGCGGGACGACCGGGACGCGCAGCGCGGTGGCCGTGCGCATCACGTGCTGGACCTCTTCGACGGTGCGCGGCAGCACGACGGCGGCCGGGGCTCCCGCGTCGCAGAAGCTCGCCATGTCGTGGGCGTAGGAAGCGGTGATGTCGGGATCGGTGACGATCGCCTCCGCGGGCAGACCGTCGCCGAGCAGTTCGATGAGGGTGCGGCTCATGATCACAGCCTCGCACTCGGGGCCATCGGTGTGAACCCGTCAGCGGCCTCCCCTCGTGTGCTCTTCGTATTGACGCACCGTGGCGCACAGTGTGCGCCATGGAGAACGCCGAGAATGCCCAGAACGCCGAGAACACCGCGGCCGTCGCGGACATCGAGAACTCCGTGGCGGCCGGGGAGCAGGCGGAGCCCGGCACCGCCGCACGCCGCCGCTCCCCCGTCGTGCGGCGCGCGATCGTCGCGTCCGTCACCGGGTGCGCGGTGCTCGGCGGCGCGCTGGCGCTGCTGCCGGGCGAGGAGGAGCGGCCCGCGCCGCTGCCGGGTCCTGCCGGGCGGGCGGTGATCGCGGCCGCGGTCGGGGCACCGGCCTCGCTGCCGGACCTGACCGCGCTGATCGGGGAGCGCGAGGCGTACGTGCGGGCCCATCCGCGCGACGGTCTGTCGTGGGCGGCGCTCGGGGCCGCCTACGTGGAGCGTGGCACGCGCACCGCCGATACCGCGTACTACCCCAAGGCCGAGCGGGCGCTGCGCAGTTCGCTGAAGGCGCGGCCGAAGGGGAACGTGGAGGCGCTCGACGGGCTCGCCTCGCTCGCGGCCGCCCGCGGCGACTGGCGCTCCGCCCGCACCTGGGGCGAGGCGGCGGTGAAGGCGGCGCCGAAGCGCTGGTCGTCGTACGTGGCGCTGGTCGACGCGTATCGCGGCGTCGGCGACTACAAGGCGGCGAGCCGCACCCTGGAGAAGCTGACCGGGCTGACGTCCGGTGCCGGGACCGCGGTGACGCTGCGCACGGCGGCCGTGTACCGGGACCAGGGGTGGCGGGAGGACGCGGCGGCGCTCCTCGGCGACGGCGCGGCGCGGGCCGGGACCCCGGCGGAGAAGGCGGCCCTGCTGCAGCGCGGCGGCGAGCTGTCCTGGGAGCGGGGCGAACCGGCCGACGCGCTCCGGCACTTCGACGCGGCGCTGGCCGCCGACCCGAACCGTCACGAGGCGCTCGCCGGGCGGGCCCGCGCGCTGTCCTCGCTGGGCCGCACGGCGGAGGCGGTCCGGGCCTATCAGGGGGCGCTCGCCAAGCAGCCGCTGCCGCAGTACGCCCTGGAGCTGGGCGAGTTGTACGAGTCCCTCGGCGAAGAGCGGGCCGCGGCCGCCCAGTACGGCGTGCTGCGGGCCCGGGCCGCGGCGCAGGGTGCGCACGGGGTGGACGACGCGCTGGTGCTCGGCCGGTTCGAGGCGGACCACGGGGATGCGGACGCCGCCGTGGACCGGCTGCGCGCGGAGTGGTCGCGGGCGCCGGGCATCCCGGTCGCGGACGCGCTGGGCTGGGCGCTGCACCGGGCCGGGGACGACGACGCGGCGCACTGGTTCCTGCGCCGGGCCACCGACCGGCAGAAGGGCGGCACGGTGCGCAACGCGTCCTACTCGTACCATCTCGGGGCCGTGGAGCGGGAGTTGGGGCTCTACGGTGCGGCGCGGCGGCATCTCGGGGAGGCGCTGCGGATCAATCCGGGGTTCTCGCCGTTGCACGCGCCTGCCGCGCAGGAGGCGCTGGACGCGCTCGGCTCGCCGCCGGAGGGCGGGGTCCCCGAGATGTGGCCCCCGAAGCCGAAGCCGGCTCCGGCCACCGCCCGCAAGCAGGCTCCGCCGAAGCGCCGTTGAGGGTGCCGCTGTATCGCCGGGCGCGGGTTGTCGGTGGCTGGTCGCGCAGTTCCCCGCGCCCCTGGAAGCGAGCTTCGCTCGCCCAGGGGAAGCTGCGCGGAGCGCATGCTTCAGGGGCGCGGGGAACTGCGCGAGAAGCCCCACCGGGCCGCAGTCGCGACACGACCCCCGGCCGGCAGGACAGACCGCGCGTCCGTCAGACGACCGCCGTGCCGATCAGCCCGTTCCGCGACACCAGCCCCGCCAACTCCGCTTCATTCAAAGACCCGGTCCCCGCGGGACGCCTCGGCAGGACCATGTAGCGGGTGTCCGCGCTGGAGTCCCAGACCGTGATCCGTACGTCGTCGGGGAGCGTGACCCCGAACTCGCCCAGGACCGCGCGGGGTTCGCGGACGACCCGGGAGCGGTACGCCTCGCTCTTGTACCAGCCCGGCGAAGGGCCGAGCAGGCGCAGCGGGTAGCAGGAGCACAGGGTGCAGACGATCATGTTGTGGACGGTCTCGGTGTTCTCGGTGACGCGCAGCCGCTGCCCGGCCTGACCGGTGAAGCCGAGCTCCGCGACCGCGGCCGTGCCGTCCGCGAGCAGCCGCGCCCTGAACGCCGGGTCGACCCAGGCGCGGGCCACCGCCTTCGCCCCGTTCACCGGGGACGCCCCGGACAGGAATCCGTCGATGACCTAGTCGACGGTGTCGCCGCCGACGATGCCCTTGTCCTCCAACAGGGTTTCCAGCAACCGCACTTGGCGGGAGATCACCGCGTCGTCGTGACTACCGCTCATCGTGGTCGGCCTTCCTGAGGTAGCTCTCGGGCAGGTCGAGGACCACGTCGTGGTCGCCCTCGCCCCACAGTTCACGCGCCGCGAACCGCACCGCGTAGACCATCTCGACCGGCGCGTCGTCCCGCCCCTGTGAGCGGACGTCGGGGAGCGGGGTGCGCTCCTCCGGCTCGACGACTACGCCGCGCCTGCCGCGGGCGTAGCGCGGCAGGCGGGTGTGGTGGGGCGGGTCGTGGAGGTACGTGACGACCAGGTCGCCCGGCGCGTAAGCGGCTTCGGGCACGGGTTCAGACATGGTCGAGGGCTCCCGCCTCGAGCACGCCCTTGCGTTCGAGGAGCGTACGGATCGCGTGGAACCAGCGCTCGTAGTACGAGGCCGCCAGATACTCCTGCGGCGGCATCGTCTCGATCGCGTCCCGGAACTCGTCCAGGTTGAAGACCTTCTTCACGAGCAGCGCGCGCTGGAGCGCGAAGACGCGCGCCTCCCAGTCCGCGTGGAAGGGTTCGGCGTCATCGGTGGTGTCGATGGCGCCGAACCCGGTGGTGCCGCCTACGTCGTTGATCCTGGCCATGGCGGCACCCTACGACTGCCTAAAGGTTTCCGCGCTTCTCCTGCTCGCGCTCGATCGCCTCGAACAGGGCCTTGAAGTTGCCCTTGCCGAAGCCCATGGAGCCGTGCCGCTCGATCATCTCGAAGAAGACGGTCGGCTTGTCCTGGACCGGCTTGGTGAAGATCTGCAGCAGGTAGCCGTCCTCGTCGCGGTCGACGAGGATCTTCAGCTCGCGCAGCGTCTCGACGGGGACGCGGGTCTCGCCCGCCCACTCGCCGAGGGTGTCGTAGTACGAGTCCGGGGTGTCCAGGAACTGGACCCCGGCCGCGCGCATGGCCCGTACCGACGCGACGATGTCGTTCGTGGCGAGCGCGATGTGCTGGACGCCCGCGCCGCCGTAGAACTCCAGGTACTCGTCGATCTGGGACTTCTTCTTGGCGATGGCCGGCTCGTTGATCGGGAACTTGACCTTGAGCGTGCCGTCCGCGACCACCTTCGACATCAGCGCGCTGTACTCGGTCGCGATGTCGTCGCCCACGAACTCCTTCATGTTCGTGAAGCCCATGACCTTGTTGTAGAACTGCACCCACTCGTTCATCCGGCCGAGCTCGACGTTGCCCACGCAGTGGTCGATGGCCTGGAAGGTGCGCTTGGCGGGCGGCTCGACGATCGGGTCCGCGGCCACGTAGCCGGGCAGGTAGGGGCCGTCGTAGCCGGTGCGCTCGACGAGGGTGTGGCGGGTCTTGCCGTACGTGGCGATGGCGGCCCGCACGACGGTGCCGTGCTCGTCCTTCGTCTCGTAGGGCTCGGTGATGCCGCGGGCGCCGTGCTCCACCGCGTAGGCGTACGCGGCGCGGGCGTCCGGCACCTCGATGGCGAGGTCGACGACGCCGTCGCCGTGCGCCGCCACGTGGTCCTCGAGGAAGTGGCCCCAGTCGGTGGAGGCCTTCACGACTGAGGTGAGGACGAAGCGGGCGGAGCCGTTGGTGAGGACGTAGGAGGCGGTCTCGCGGCTGCCGTTCTCCGGTCCGGAGTAGGCGACGAGCTTCATGCCGAAGGCGGTCGAGTAGTAGTGCGCGGCCTGCTTGGCGTTGCCCACGGCGAAGACGACCGCGTCCATCCCCTTCACCGGGAAGGGGTCGGCCTCGCGCGCGGTGCTGGGGGTGTGGGTTGTGGTCTCAGTCATGGTGGGAGGCTCCCGCCGTTCCGCAAGGTGCGCAATAGTTTGCGTATTCGCTGGGCAATCTGACCAGCGACCGGCCGGTTTAGGCGGGCTGTGTGTACAGGGTGACCACTCCGGAGGCAGGCATGGCGATCGATCATCTGGACGGACGGCTCATCGTGCTGCTCGCGCGGGAGCCGCGGATCGGCGTCCTGGAGATGTCGCGCAGGCTCGGCGTCGCGCGCGGCACGGTGCAGGCCCGCCTCGACCGGCTTACCTCGAACGGAGTCATCCGCGGATTCGGCCCGCAGGTGGATCCGGCGGCGCTCGGCTACCCGGTCACCGCGTTCGCCACGCTGCAGATCCGGCAGGGGCAAGGAGCCGACGTCAGAGCGCATTTGGGAGGCGTTCCCGAGGTGCTGGAACTGCACACGACGACCGGCAGCGGGGACATGCTGTGCCGGCTCGTGGCCCGTTCGAACGCGGATCTTCAACGGGTGATCGACCTGGTTGTCGGTTTTGATGGCATCGTCCGGGCTTCCACCGCGATCGTCATGGAGAACCCCGTTCCGCTGCGCGTCATCCCGCTGGTGGAGCAGGCGTCGGGCGACTCCTGACGTGGGGCCTTCAGGAGATTCCTGAAGGCTGCACGAACAGTGCCCGGCGCGAGGCGCGATGAACTTCTGGGACTACCTCGGCAGCCATCACCAACAGCTGCTGTTCGACGCGTACCAGCATGCCAGCGAGGTGTTCCAGTGCATGCTGCTGGCCACCGTGATCGGCGCGCTGATCGGCGTGTTCACGTACCGCAGCGAATGGGCGGGCAACCTCGCCACCTCGGCGACCTCCACGATCCTGACGATCCCCTCGCTCGCGCTGCTCGGTCTGCTCATCCCGGTCGTCGGCATCGGTGTCGCGCCGACCGTGATCGCGCTGACCCTGTACGGGCTGCTGCCGATCGTGCGCAACGCCATCGTGGGCCTGCGCGGCGTCGACCCGGCGCTGATCGACGCGGCCAAGGGCATCGGGATGTCGCGCCTCGCCCGCCTGGTCCGGGTGGAGCTGCCGCTGGCCTGGCCGCCGATCCTGACCGGGATCCGGGTCTCCACGCAGATGCTGATGGGCATCGCGGCCATCGCCGCCTACGCCTCCGGGCCGGGCCTCGGCAACGAGATCTTCCGCGGGATCGCCTCACTGGGCAGCAAGAACGCGCTCAACCAGGTGCTCGCCGGAACCCTCGGCATCATCATCCTCGCCCTGCTCTTCGACGCCGTGTACGTCCTGATCGGGCGTCTGACCATCCCGAGGGGGATCCGTGTCTGAGACCGTCACCGAGGCGTCCGGGACGCCCGCGACACCCGCGACACCCAAGGCCTCCGGGGCCAGCATCGAGCTGGAGAACCTCTCCAAGGTCTACCCGGGCAACCCGAACCCGGCCGTCGACGGCGTCAACATGGAGATCAAGGCGGGCGAGCTGATCATCTTCGTCGGCCCCTCCGGCTGCGGGAAGTCCACCACCCTGAAGATGATCAACCGGCTGATCGAGCCGACGGGCGGCCGGATCCGGATCGGCGGCGAGGACGTCACCGACATGGACCCGGTGAAGCTGCGCCGCAAGGTCGGCTACGCGATCCAGTCCTCCGGGCTCTTCCCGCACATGACGGTCGCCCAGAACATCGCGCTCGTCCCGAAGATGGTCGGCTGGTCGAAGTCGAAGGTGAGCTCGCGGGTGGAGGAGATGCTCGACCTGGTGGGCCTGGACCCGGGCGAGTTCCACAACCGCTACCCGCGCCAGCTCTCCGGCGGACAGCAGCAACGCGTGGGTGTGGCAAGGGCGTTGGCCGCCGACCCGCCCGTGCTGCTGATGGACGAGCCGTTCGGCGCCGTCGACCCGATCACCCGCGACCACCTCCAGGACGAGCTGATCCGGCTCCAGCACGAGCTGCACAAGACGATCGTGTTCGTCACGCACGACTTCGACGAGGCGATCAAGCTCGGCGACCGGATCGCGGTCCTCCGGGAACGCTCGCACATCGCGCAGTTCGACACCCCGGAGGCGATCCTCACCAACCCGGCCGACGACTTCGTGTCAGGGTTCGTCGGCGCGGGCGCGGCCCTCAAGCGGCTCAACCTCAGCCGCGTACGCGACGTCGAGGTCACCGACTACCCGACGGTGAGCGTCGACGACCCGCTGCAGGACATCTTCAACAAACTGCGCGCGGCGGGCACGAACGAACTGCTGCTCCTCGACAAGCGCGGGCGGCCCTACAAGTGGCTGCGGCGCGGCGACCTGATGCGCGCCAAGGGCTCCCTCGCCCGCGCGGGCACCCTGGTCCACGACACGGTGACGCGGGACGCCACCCTGCGCGACGCGCTGGAGGCGGTCCTCACCGACAACGCGGGCCGGGTCGCGGTCACCGGGCGGCGCGGCCAGTACGAGGGCGTCGTCGACATGGAGACGCTCATGAACTCCGTGCACGAGCTCCTGGAGGCCGACCGTCTGGAGGCCATCGAGAGCCAGCACGAGCTGGAGCAGTCCCGCGCCCACCAGACCCACTCGGAGCAGGAGGGCGCGACGGCCCCCGACGGGGAGGCGCAGGCGTGAGCGGCACTCCGTCCGGCAAGCACCGCAAGAGCGCGCCCCCACCGGGGGCGCGGCCCGACGGCGAGCACGAGGTCAAGGGCCTCGCGTTCCGCGACGACGGCGAGGGCGAGAGCGAGCGGGAGGCGACGCCGCCCGCCACGAAGGAGCCGAGCCGCATCACCTGGCAGAAGCTGACGTTCCTGCCGGTCGTGGTGGCGGTGGTCCTGCTGATCACCTGGCTGTGGTTCCGCAACGCCGACCTCGACACCATCTCGAAGAACGCGCTGTCCGGCGGCCAGGTGTGGCAGGACCTCAAGCAGCACATCGAACTCACGGCGATCTCCACGTTCTTCGTGCTGATCATCGCGATCCCGCTCGGCATCGTGCTGACCCGCAAGATGTTCCGCAAGGCCACCCCGGTCGCGCTCGCCCTCGCCAACATGGGGCAGGCGACCCCCGCGATCGGCCTCCTCGCCCTGCTCGTCATCTGGCTGGGCACCGGGATGAGATCGGCGCTGATCGGCATCATCATCTACGCGATCCTGCCGGTCCTCTCCAACACGATCGCGGGGCTCAAGGCCAACGACCCGACCCTCATGGAGGCGGCCCGCGGCATCGGCATGTCCCCTGCGATGGTGCTCGCCAAGGTCGAACTGCCGCTGGCGGTCCCGCTGATCCTGGCCGGTGTGCGCACGGCGCTCGTCCTGAACGTCGGCACGGCCACCCTCGCCGTGTTCGGCGGCGGCGGCGGTCTCGGCACGCTCATCCAGGCCGGCATCACCAACCAGCGCATGCCGATCCTGCTGCTGGGCTCGATCCTGACCATCGCGCTCGCCCTGCTGGTGGACTGGCTGGCGTCGCTGGCCGAGGTGCTGCTCAGCCCGCGCGGACTGGAGGCGCGCTCATGAAGTACCTCAAGTACCGCGCACGGGTGGCCACTTCGGCGTTCTGCGGGCTCGCCCTGCTCGCCGTCGGCGGCTGCGGTCTCACCAGCGGCAGCCCCATGGTCGACGACGTCTCCCCCGGCTCCATCGGCAAGGGCGAACCGCTCAAGGGCGCCGATCTCGTCGTCACGTCGAAGGAGTTCACCGAACAGCTGGTCCTCGGCGCGATCATGGGCATCGCCTTCCAGGCGGCCGGCGCCGACGTCATCGACCGCACCGGCATCCAGGGCTCGGTGGGCGCCCGCGAGGCGATCCGCAGCGGTGACGCCGACGCCATGTACGAGTACACGGGCACCGCCTGGATCACGTACCTCGGCAACTCCGAGCCGATCTCCGACCCGCGGCAGCAGTGGCAGGCGGTCAAGGACGCGGACGCGAAGAACGGGATCACGTGGCTGCCGCCCGCCCCGCTCAACAACACGTACGCGCTCGCCATGAACGAGGCCAACTTCAAGAAGTACGGCACGAAGACGCTGTCCGAGGTCGCCGCCCTGTCGAAGTCGGACCCGAAGGCCGTCACGGTCTGCGTGGAGAGCGAGTTCGCCAACCGGGCCGACGGTCTGCGCGGCATGGAGAAGGCGTACGGGATGGACATCCCCGCGTCGAACGTCACGCAGATGGACAGCGGCATCATCTACACGCAGGTGAAGAAGGGCAGTTGCACCTTCGGTGAGGTGTACACCACCGACGGCCGCATCAGGTCGATGAACCTCCACGTCATGGAGGACGACAAGAAGTTCTTCCCGAACTACAACGCGGCGCCGGAGGTCAACTCCAAGTCGTTCGAGAAGTACCCGGCGATGGCCGACGTCCTGAACCCGATCTCGAAGAAGCTGACCAACACCGTCGCGCAGGAGCTCAACGCCAAGGTCGACGTGGACGGCGAGGACCCGCACCAGGTGGCCCTGGACTGGATGGTGGACCAGGGCTTCGTGAAGGAGGGCGGCGGCTGACCGGGGAAACGGGGGAAGGGGCCGGGGCTAGCAGGACGGGATGGCCCCGGAGCCCTTCTTCAGGTGCGTCAGCGCGGTGACCGTGCCGTCGAGCGTGGACACCGGGATCAGCCGCATCGACTTCGGTGCCGACGCCTTCGCCTCCGAGCACTCCGCCTTCGGCACGAGGAAGACGGTGGCGCCGTCGCGGTCGGCGGCCTGCACCTTCATCGAGACGCCGCCGACGGCGCCGACCGTGCCCTTCGCGTCGATGGTGCCGGTGCCCGCGATCGACCTGCCGCCGGTGAGCTCGCCGCCGCTGCCGTCGCCGTCGAGCAGGTCGATGATGCCGAGGGAGAAGAGCAGGCCCGCGCTGGGCCCGCCGACGTCGCCGAGCTGGAGGGTGACCTTGATGTCCTTGTCCTGGTCGCCGAGGTAGGCGAGGGCGGCCTCGGTGGCGGCGTCCTGCGAACCCTTCATCTCGTCCTTGTTGTGCCGCTCGATCTCCTCGGTGGAGTCGCCGGCCGGGTAGACGGCGTCCTTCGGCATGACCGCGCGGTCCGTGGCGAACCAGTCGGACAGCACGTCCGAGAGGTGGATCGAGGCGTCGGGCCCGGTCGCCAGGATCGTCACCGCGCGCAGCTGCCCCTTGGTGTCGCGGGTGGGGGCGCCGGAGATCTCGATGACGGGCTTGCCGTCCGACGCGCCCAGCACGTTCGTGGTGGGGCCCGGCTGGGCCACCGAGAACGGCAGCGGGGCGAACGCGGTGATCGCGGCCAGCGCGATCACCGGGAGCGCGCAGACGACCAGGGCTACGGGACGGCTGAGGCGATTGAGCACAGGGCCAATCTAACGTGGCCGCGCGTTGCGATTCGGCTGCGGGCCGGTGGGGGCCGGTCGCGCAGTTCCCCGCGCCCCTCCAGGGGAGGCTGCGCGCAGCGCATGCCTCAGGGGCGCGGGGAACTGCGCGAGAAGCCCCACCGGCCCGCGGCCGCCCACGAGACAGGACCCGGCAGACGGGTCAGCGCAACGCGTCGGCCACCTCACGGGCAGCGTCCAGCACCCGGGGCCCGACCCGCTCCGGGACGGAGTCCGCGAGCATCACGACACCCACGCTCCCCTCCACCCCGGTCACCCCGAGCAGCGGCGCGGCCGCCCCGCACGCCCCGGCCTCCAGCTCGCCGTGGGTGAGGGTGTAGCCGGGTTCGGGCAGGACGCCCTGCCGGGCACCGAGGATGGCGCGGCCCGCGGCCCCCCGGTCGAGCGGATGCCGGAACCCGGTGCGGTACGCCACGTGATAGTCGGTCCAGGTCGGCTCGACGACGGCGACCGCGAGGGCCTCCGTGCCGTCGACCAGGGTCAGGTGCGCCGTCGCCCCGATGTCCTCGGCGAGCGAGCGCAGCGCGGGCAGCGCGGCCTCGCGCACCAGTGGGTGGACCTGCCGGCCCAGGCGCAGCACCCCGAGCCCGACCCGGGCGCGGCCACCCAGGTCGCGGCGGACGAGGGCGTGCTGCTCAAGCGTGGCGAGCAGGCGGTAGACGACGGTCCGGTTGACGCCGAGCTTGTTGGAGAGCTCGGTCACGGTCAGCCCGTGATCGGTGTCGGCGAGCAGTTTGAGGACGCGCAGTCCCCGGTCGAGCGTCTGGGAGGTCTCCGCGGTCACGACGCCCACTCCTTCGTGGTGAGGGTCGGCGGTCGCTCCGCGGCGGTCACGCCGCCTGTCCCGTGGCGACGCGCGTCAGAGGCCGCCGGTCGGATTTCAGGCGCTGGGCTGCATACGGCTGCATGCGACCACATCTACGTACGTCCGGCTGCGCTCCGCGGCGGCGCTGCCACGGGGCGTGTGCGTTGACCGGGAATGTAGCGAGGTCGTCCCGCTGAGCGGAAGACTCCGTCCAGAATCCGGTCAAGGGGCGGCCGGAGTTGTGCCTGATTGCCCCTACTTGACCCGGCGTTGACCCGGAGGTCACTTCATCCGGGTCGCCCACTCCTGCACCTTGGTGATGCGCTGGCGCAGCTGTCCGGCGGTGGCCTCGGCGCTCGGCGGGCCGCCGCAGACCCGGCGGAGCTCGGTGTGGATGACGCCGTGCGGTTTGCCGGACTGATGCACGTACGCGCCGACGATCGTGTTGAGCTTCTTGCGCAGCTCCATCATCTCCTTGTGGGAGACGACGGGCCGCCGCTCTGCGGGCAGTTCGAGGAGGTCGGCCTCGGTGTCGGGCTTCTTCTTGCTGTGCGCGATCTGCCGCGCCTGCCGCTTCTGGAGGAGCAGCTGCACCTGGTCGGGTTCGAGCAGGCCCGGGATGCCGAGGTAGTCCTGCTCCTCCTCGCTGCCCGGGTGGGCCTGCATGCCGAACTCGGCGCCGTCGTAGAGGACGCGGTCGAAGACGGCCTCGGACTCCAGGGCCTCGAAGGAGAACTGCTCCTGCTCGCCGGTGTCCTCGTCCTGCTCCTTGTTCGCCTCGTCCATCTCCTTCTCGGACTCGGCGTAGGGGTCCTCCTCCCCGTCCTTCTTCGGCTTGTCGAGGACGTGGTCGCGCTCGACCTCCATCTCGTTGGCATGGCCGAGCAGGTCGGGAACCGTGGGCAGGAAGACGGACGCGGTCTCGCCGCGCCTTCGTGAACGTACGAAACGGCCCACGGCCTGCGCGAAGAAGAGAGGGGTGGAGATGGTCGTGGCGTACACCCCGACCGCCAGGCGCGGTACGTCGACGCCCTCGGACACCATGCGGACGGCGACCATCCAGCGGTCCTCGCTCGCGCTGAAGTCGTCGATCCGCTTCGAGGCCCCGGTGTCGTCGGACAGGACCAGGGTCGCCTTCGTGCCGGTGATCTCGCGGATCAGCTTGGCGTAGGCGCGGGCCTGCTCCTGGTCGGAGGCGATGACGAGGGCGCCCGCGTCGGGGATGCCCTTCCTGACCTCGGTGAGGCGGGCGTCGGCGGCGCGCAGCACGCTCGGCATCCACTCGCCGCGCGGGTCGAGGGCGGTGCGCCAGGCCTGGCTGATGGCGTCCTTGGTCATGGGCTCGCCGAGGCGGGCGGCGATCTCGTCACCGGCCTTGGTGCGCCAGCGCATGTTGCCGCTGTAGCTCAAGAAGATGACAGGGCGGACGACGCCGTCGCCGAGCGCGCTGCCGTAGCCGTAGGTGTAGTCGGCCGAGGAGCGCCGGATGCCGTCGTTGCCCTCCTCGTACTGGACGAAGGGGATCGGGTTGGTGTCGGAGCGGAACGGCGTACCGGTCAGCGCGAGGCGCCGCGTGGCGGGCTCGAAGGCCTCCAGGCACGCCTCGCCCCACGACTTCGAGTCACCGGCGTGGTGGATCTCGTCGAGGATGACGAGGGTCTTGCGCTGCTCGCTGCGGTTGCGGTGCAGCATGGGGCGCACGCCGACGCCCGCGTACGTGACGGCGACGCCGTCGTACTCCTTGCTGAGCGGGCCCGCGCTGTACTCCGGGTCCAGCTTGATGCCGATGCGCGCGGCCGCCTCGGCCCACTGCTTCTTCAGGTGCTCGGTCGGCGCGACCACGGTCACCTGCTGCACGACGTGGTGGTGCAGCAGCCAGGAGGCGAGGGTGAGCGCGAAGGTCGTCTTTCCGGCGCCGGGGGTGGCGACCGCGAGGAAGTCGCGCGGCTGTTCCTGGATGTACCGCTCCATCGCCCCCTGCTGCCAGGCTCGCAGCTTGTTGGCGGTGCCCCAGGGGGCGCGGCCGGGGAAGGCGGGAGAGAGGTGGCTGGACGGTGCGGGGGCGACTGAGGATGCGGACGCGGCGGTATCGGCGGTGGTCACGGTCTCCGGCTCGGCAGATCGGGGGCGTATGACAACCGGTCCACCCTACCGGTGACCAGGTTGACGATCGCGCCGGACGAGGCCGGGCGGGCGCCGGTTGGGACGTGAGTCACAGATCAACTGCCCGCATTTCACTGGCAGTCAGGAGTACGTCACCGGGGCGCGTCACCTGGTGGCGGGCGTGCGCAGCCGCGTCGCCACCCATACGCCGACCAGCGCGACGGCCGCCATCGGCAGGAACACGGCGACGAACGCGGCCGGGTGCGAGCCGCCCGCGCCCTGGGTCACGCCGTGCCCGACCGCTCCCCCGCCGAGGGCCGCGAAGGCGGCGCCGCCCGCGGCGAGCAGCAGGGTGTTGGACAGGCCGTCGGAGATCTGCAGGGCGGCGGAGTTCGCGCCGGCTTCCTCGGGGGCGGACAGCTGGAGCAGCAGCACGCTCGTGGAGGAGGTCACGGTGCCCATGCCCAGGCAGCCGTACGCCCAGGCCACGGCGACCAGCCACACGGGTACGGCGTCGATCAGCACGAGCGGCACGGTGGCGATGGCGGCGGCGACCAGCACCATGCCGGCGGCCGCGAGCCGCTCCCGGTACGGCTCCATGCGGGGCCTGGCCTGTGCCCAGGAGCCGATCGCCCAGGTGGCACCGCCGGCGGCGAGCGAGAACCCGGCCATCGTCGGCGACACGCCCCGCTGGGTGACGAGCATCAGCGGCACGAACGACTCGGCCGCGATGAACGAACCCGCCGCGATCCCGCGCAGCAGCACCACGGAGGGCAGCCCGCGCACGGCCCGGTAGGTGCCGCGCGGCAGCAGCCCGAGCACGGACGGTACGAGGAGCGCGGCGCCGACGGCGCCGGGCAGCAGGGCGAGCGGGTCCAGGTCCTGGGCCGCGTACTGGAGCAGCCCGGCGCCCACCGAGATCCCGAACGCGAGCCGGATGCGGCGCCGCTGGAAGGGCTCGGGCGCGCTGCCCTCGGGGGGTCCGCCCGCCCGCCGCCGGATCTGCGGCAGCGCGAGCCCGAGCGGCAGCAGGACCAGCACCGGAATCCCGAGGAAGACCCACCGCCACCCGAGGTGCTGGGTGACGGCGCCCGCCGCCAGCGGCCCCACGATCGACGGCACGACCCAGGCCGCGGCGAACGCGGCCATGATCGCGGGGCGCAGCCGCGCCGGGTAGGCCCGGCTGACGACGACGTACAGCGCGACGATGACGAGCCCGCCGCCGAGGCCCTGCACGGCGCGGCCCGCGATGAACGTCCACATGTTCGCGGCGGTGCCGGCCAGCAGCAGCCCCGCCGCGAACGCCCCGATCCCGGCCCCGACGGGCCCGAGCGGTCCGCGCCGGTCGGCCCACTGCCCGGCGAGCACCATGCCGAAGAGGCTGGTGGTGAAGTACGCGGAGAACGCGAAGGCGTACAGCGACACCCCGTCCAGGTCCCGCGCGGCGACCGGCATCGCGGTGCCGACGGCGGTCGCCTCGAAGGCGATGAGCACGATGACCGTGACGATGCCGACGCTCAGCGCGCGGTACCCGCTCCCGAGCACACCGCCTTCGAGGGCTGCGGCTTCGAGGGGCGGGGCGGCGAGATCGGCGTCGTCCAGAGCGGTCATACGGATCAGCGTAAGGGGCGTAAACCGCCCTGACCCCTGTCGGGAGTCGGGGGTCTCCTGGTCACTTGGTCGTACGTCCCCGAGCCCTCGATCCGCGCGTTCATGAACGGCGTGTGGCAGTCCCGTTGCGGCCCCGCCCGAACCCTTGAGAACCGGCGGGAGCGGCACCTACGGTCGAGGCACGACACAACAGCACGGCCGTATGCCCGAGTGGCTCAGGGATTCGCCTGCGCTGCATCCATCAGCGGGCTCCGCCCGCGGAGAAGCACACCGGCCCATCCCGGTCCCGGCCGTGCCGCGCGACGCACAACTCAACATGGCCGTATGCCCGAGTGGCTTAGGGATTCGCCTGCAAAGCGAAGCACACCGGTTCGATTCCGGTTACGGCCTCTGGACGGACCCCGGCAGCCCCAAGGGCTCCGGGGTTCCTCTGTGTTCAGCCGCCCGCGACGAGGATCACGCCTCCGCCGACGACGATCACCGCGAAGGCGACGAACGCGAGCACGAAGAGCAACATCTTCCCGGCGGACGGAGCGGGTTCGTACGCCCGCGGCTCCTGGGACTCCCCCGGCTCGCGCACTTCCGCCGGTTCCGGCACCCCCTGCGGACGAGACGCTCGTGTGCTCATGCGGCTCCCTCTTTCCGTCGCGCGGCGCCGAATGCCTCATCACCGTACGACTCGACCCGAACCGGACCCCGGCCGGGGTCCGGTTCGCCGTCGTGGGACCTAGACCGCGACCTCGCCCGGCACCGGCTCCGTGACCACCGCGGCCTGGGGGCGGATGGGGAGGCGGTTGACGGGACGGCCGGTGGCCGCGCGGACCGCTGATGCCACCGCCGCGGGGGCCGCGACGACCGGGGCCGCGCTGGCCGCCTTCGCGCCGAAGGGGGCGACGACGTCGCGCTCCTCGACCAGCTTCACGATGCGGATGTCCGGGGCGTCCAGGGACGTGGGCAGCGCGTAACCGGTGAGGTCCGGGCGGCGCACGATGCCCTTCGGGGTGCGCAGGTTCTCGGTGAGGGCGGCGCCCACGCCCTGCGTGACGCCGGCCTCGATGCGGGCGGCCAGCTGTCCGGGGTTCAGGATGCGGCCGACGTCCTGCGCCACCGCCAGTTCGACGACCCGTACCGAGCCGATCTCGATGTCGACGTCCACGACCGCGCGGATCGCGCAGAACGCCATGCCGACGAAGGCGTCGCCCTGGCCCTCGGCGTCCAGCGGCTCCGTCGGGTGCGGGCGGCACTGGGCCGTGGCCCACAACTCCTTGCCGTCCATGGCCTCTTCGACGGTGGTGGAGAGCACCCCGTCGTACGAGGTGATCTTGCCGTCGGCGATCTGGAGGAGCTCCGTGCTCATGCCGAACTTGTGGGCCAGGGGCTGGAGGAGCTGGGTGCGGACCATCTTCGCCGCGCGCTCCACCGCGCCGCCGGACACCCACGTGTGGCGGCCGCGGCAGCCGGGCCCGGCCGGGGGCTGGTCCGTGTCGACCGGGGCCACGTGGACCTCGTCGACGCCCAGCGTCTCCTGGACGATCTGGCGGGCCAGCGTCGCGAAGCCCTGGCCGGTCTCGACGGCCGCGCAGATCACCGTGGCGACGCCGTCCTGGACCTTGACCGTGGCCGTGGAGACCTCGTCCGCGCCCTCGGCGCCGAGCATGTGCACCATGCCGATGCCGTAGCCGACACCGCGCCGGACCGCTCCCGGTTCACCCGCGCCCTCGGGGCCGCCGGGCAGCAGCCAGTCCTCCTCCGGGGTGTCCTTGGGGAGGGGCGGGAGGGGGAACTCCCGTACCGCGTCGAGGAGTTCGGCCACCGGCGCCGGGCACGTCACGGTCTGGCCGGTGGGCAGTACGTCGCCGGTCGCGAGGACGTTGCGCAGGCGCAGTTCCGCCGGGTCCACGCCCAGCTTCTTGGCCAGCTTGTCCATCTGGGCCTCGTAGGCCGCGCAGACCTGGAGCGCGCCCTCTCCCCGTACGTGGCCGGAGGGCGGGTTGTTCGTGCGCACCGCCCAGCCCTCGATCGAGGCGTGCGGGACGACGTAGGGGCCGCAGGCGAAGGCGACGGCAGCCGCGAGGGCGTCCGACGACGTGTCCGCGTACGCGCCCGCGTCGAGCAGGATCTGGGCCTCCACCTTCACCAACTTGCCGTCTGCGTCCGCGTGGTGGCGGTAGCGCAGCAGCGTCGGGTGGCGGTGCGGGTGGCCGAGGAAGGACTCCTCGCGGGTCGCCGCCAGCTTGACCGGGCAGCCCGTGCGCAGGGCCAGCAGGCCGAGCGGGAGGTGGAAGCTCGGGTCCTCGCGGTCGCCCGTCGCACCGGGCACGCCGGTGACGACGACCTTCACGCGCTCCGGCTCCAGGCCGTAGCGGGAGGCCGCCACGTCGCGGTCGCCGTGCGGGTCGGTGGAGGCGATGTACAGCTCGACGCCGCCGTCGGGGCGGGGCACGGCCAGACCGGCCTCGGCGCCGATGGGCGCCGGGTCCTGGCGGCCGATGCGGTACAGGCCCTCGACGACGATCTCGCCGGTGGCCTCCGGGTCGCCGTGGCGCAGCGGGATGTGCCGGACCAGGTTGCCGTCGGGGTGCAGGGGCTCGGCCGCGAAGGACTGCTCCGGGTCGGTGACCGGGTCGAGGATCTCGTACTCGACGATGATCGCCGCGGCCGCCATGCGCGCCGTGTCCGGGTGGTCGGCGGCCACCGCCGCGAGGGCCTCGCCGTGGTGGCGTACGACGTCGGAGGCGAACACCGGGCGGTCCGCGGTGCGGTGCCCCGACAGCGGGCCGCCGGGGACATCCTCGTGCGTGACGACCGCGCGCACGCCGGGCATCTCGCGCGCGTGGGTGGTGTCGATGGAGAGCACGCGTGCGTGCGCGTGCGGGGAGCGCAGGACCGCGGCCCAGAGCAGCCCCTCGGCCCACAGGTCGGCGGCGTACGGGAAGGTGCCCTCCGCCTTGGCGCGCGCCTCGGCCGAGGGCAGCGTCGTGCCGAGGCCGTGCGGGATCCCCTCCGCCTCGGAGGTCATGCCCAAAGGGGCCTCGGTGGTCTCGTTCGTCACGCCTGGCCTCCGTCCGGGAAGTCCTGAAGGTGCTCACCCTGGGCCGGTCCCGCCTGGTGCGGGATGCGCGGCTCGTCCTCGGCCTGCTCGGCGGCGGCCGACTTGGCGGACGCCTTGCGCTCGGCGGCCACCTCGCGCACCGCGTCCAGTACACCGCGGTAGCCGGAACAGCGGCACAGGTTGCCGCACAGCGCCTGGCGGGTCTCCAGCTCGGTCGGGTCCGGGTTGCCCTCCAGGAGGTCGTGGACCGTCATCGCCATGCCGGGGATGCAGAAGCCGCACTGGACGGCGCCGCACGCGCCGAGCGCGCGCTGCACGTCGGAGGGCTGTCCGTCCTCCGCGAGGCCCTCGACCGTACGGACGTCGCTGCCCGCCGCGGTCGCCGCCGGGACCAGGCAGGAGGCGACGAGGCGGCCGTCCACCTGGACGTTGCACGCGCCGCACTCGCCCTGCGAGCAGCCGTCCTTGGCGCCCGCGAGACCGAGGCGCTCGCGCAGCACGTACAGGAGCGACTCACCGATCCAGGCGCCCGTGACGGGGCGGTCGGTGCCGTTGACCCGCAGGACGTAGCTGGCCAGGGGGTGGTCGTCGTGGAGAGGGGCGGAGACCTCGGCGAGGACCGTCTGGTCTGTCTGGTCTGTCTGGTCCTGCTGGTCCTGCTGGTCCGGCTGGTCCGGCTCGTGCTGCTGGCCCTGCTGGTCCTGCCGGTCCTGCCGGTCCGACTCGTTCTGCTGGTCCGTCTGGTCCTGCTGGCCGGTCGAGTAGGCCGGGCCGGGCCGGTCGGTCCGGTCCGCCTGGTCGGGTTCGTCCGACGGCTCGGGCAGGACGACCTGGCCGGTCTGCCCGGTCTGCCCGATCTGCCCGGGCTGGTCGAACCGGCCGGCCTCCTCGGGCTGGTCGGTCTGCGCGAGCCGCTCGATCTGGTCGCTCTGCTCGCTCCGGTCGTCGCCCTCGGTCGTCGCGGGCTCCGGCGCCGATTCCTGCTCAAGGCCCTGGAGCGAGTCGTGGACCGAGTCCTGGCCCGAGTCCCGGCCCGGCTCGGTGGGTTCCTCCGGCGCGACGGCCACCGGCTCCCCGGCGGCGGGGTCGGCCTGCGGGTCCTGGGTCCAGGCCCGCGCGGACACCGCCTGCGGCGCGACGGGCTCGGGCGCCTCCTCCGGAGCGGGCTCCGCGTCGGCGGGCTGCCGTGCCCAGTCGTACGACGCCCAGGGCGCGGGCGCGCCGCCGGGCAGGGTCGCGGGCGGCGTCCGGTCGCCCCACTGGGACGCCAGCGCGGACGCCGTGAACTCGCCCGACTCGTCCGGGAGTTCACCGTCCGCGACCGGGATGGACCACTGGCCGGTCTGACCCGACTGAGGAGGCTGGGCCGGCTGGTTGTGCGCGGTCTGCGGCACCCCGGCCCCGTACGGGTCCTGGTTCGCCTCGGGCCAGCGGACCTCCTGGCCCTGGCCCTGCCCGTGCCCCTCCGGGCCGTGGCCATGGCCGTGCCCGTGGTCCTGGACGTGGCTCTGCTCGTGCCCCTGCCCGCCGGGGCCCTGCGCCTGCGGAGCGATGCCCGTCAGCTCCGGCGGCAGCACCCACACACCGGTCGCCGCCGGGTCGGTCGCGGCGGCACCCGTGGCCGGGCTCACCGTTATCTGCGGCGGCACATAGCCGTGGCCCGGCGCGGCCAGCGGGGCCTCGTCCGGGAAGCCCTCGGGGGGCAGTTGCACGAAGGCCGTGGCGTCGGAGTCGTAGTCGCCCTGGGGCAGCGGCTGCCAGCCATCGGGTCCTGGGTACTCGTTCGTCACGACAGCGCCCTCCCAAGTGCACGTCGGGCCAGCGCGGCGACGGTGCGCCGCAGATGCAGTACGGCGGGCGGCAGCGCCTCCCGCGTGCCGTCCGGGGCCGGGGCCGGGTCCGGGATGCAGGCCGCGGCGACGTACTCGCCGAACGCCTGGATCGCCTCCGGCACGAGCGCGCCGCGCTCGCCGTCCCAGTCGATGAGCGAGGCCACCCACTGCTCGGCCTCCAGCGGGCGCAGCGGCATCGGCGCGATGGCGCCGACCGCGCAGCGCACCCCGCGCCTGGCCGGGTCGAGGACGAGCGCGACGGACGCCGTGGCCCGCCCCGGTCCGGTGCGCCCCGTCGCCTTCAGGAAGACCTGCGGCGCGTGCAGCAGCGGGACCCGCACGAAGCCGATCAGCTCGCCGGGGCGCAGCATCTCCATGCCGGCCAGCAGATGCGAGACGGGGAGCTCGCGGCGCGCGCCACCGGGCCCCGCGATGATCAACGTGGCTTCGAGGGCGGCCAGTACGGGCAGCGTGTCGTTGGTCGGGGCGGCGGAGGCGATGTTGCCGCCGAGGGTGCCCGCGTTGCGGATCTGCGGGGGACCCGCGGCACGGGCGGACGCGGCGAGGGCCGGGATGAGCGCGGCGAAGTCGGGGCGGCCCATGCGGGCGTGGGTCAGGCCCGCGCCGAGGAGCGCGTGCCCGTCCTGGTACTGCCAGCCGCGGATCTCGCTGATCCGGCCGAGGCCGACGAGCGCGGCCGGACGGAGTTGACCCGCGTTGACCTGGGCCATGAGGTCGGTGCCGCCGGCCACGGGCACGGCGGCGGGCATGGCCGCGAGCGCCGCGACCGCCTCGTCCAGCGAACCCGGAAGTACCGCGGCCTGTGTCGCCTGCGGTGCGTGCGTGGTCAAACCGGCTGCCCCTTCCCGATGTCCGGCCGTGCGCCCGGTGGTGTCGGTGGTCTCCGCGTGAAGTACCGCGTGCCGCGTGGAGTGCCGCGTGACCGCCGTTCCCGCCGTTACGCCTGTTCCGCCGTACGGTACGTGCTGACAGACCGGACGTGGCAACTCTGGCACATCTTCGCCGACACCCGGAGAGGGGGTCCGGTAGGAGGCTTTCGCCCCTTCCACCTGGGAGATGACCGAAATCTCACCGCCTCGCCGGTGCGCACGAATTGGCACTCTTCGGTGACATATGAGGTGACGTAAAGGCCGGGCACCCGAAACGGCCCTCCTCACGGCCGTGCGGGGCGCGCACCCGGCGACGCACCCCGCGACACGCCGCACCGGGCCCGGCTCACACGTTCGGGGGCGCCCCTTCGATCGGGCGTCCGAGCACCCCCGGCCGCCGCTGCCACGGCAACGGGCCGCCCGGCGGCCGGTAGTCGACGCCGAGCGCGTCAAGTCGCCAGTAGTGGACCGTCATTCGGCGCTCGAAGTCCGCGTAGTCGCGCGCGGCGGGCTCGGGCAGCTCGCTCCAGGCCACCTCGCAGAAGGCGGACAGGCGCGGGAATGCCTGGTAGTCGACGCGCTGCGCGTTCTCCATCACCTCGGTCCACAGGTTGGCCTGGGTGCCGAGCACGTGCCGGGCCTCGTCCTCGGTGAGCTGCGGCGGAACCGGCTCGAAGCGGTAGACGTCCTCCAGGGTGCGGACGTACGCGATGGGCACGGGTTCGTCGTCGCCGGGCGCCTGCCGGAAGTCGAGATACACCTGCTGCTGGGGGCACATGACGACGTCGTGTCCGGCCCGGGCGGCGGTGATCCCGCCCGCGTAGCCGCGCCAGGAGGAGACCGTCGCCCCCGGCGCGAGGCCGCCCTCGAGGATCTCGTCCCAGCCGACGAGCCGGCGCCCGCGCTCACTGAGCCAGGTGTCGAAATGCCGGATGAACCAGGACTGCAACTCGTCCTCGTCCTTCAGCCCGAGTTCCTTGATGCGGGCCTGCGCGGTGGGCGACTGCTTCCACTGGTCCTTCGGGCATTCGTCCCCTCCTACGTGGATGAAGGTGGAGGGGAACAGGTCGAGGAGTTCCTCGAAGACGCCCTCGTAGAAGCGGAGGGTGTTGTCAGTGGGGGCGAGTACGTTCGGATTGACGCCCCAGGTGTCCCAGACGGGGAGGGAAGACGTGTCGATCACATCGGAGTTGCCGAGTTCCGGATACGCGTGGATGGCCGCCTGCGAGTGGCCGGGGATGTCGATCTCCGGGACGACCGCGATATGCCTGGCGTGGGCGTAGGCGACGATCTCGCGGATGTCGTCCTGCGTGTAGAAGCCGCCGTGCGGCTTGTCGTCCCACAACTCCGAGGCCCGGTGGCCCCATTTCGTGCGCGTGCGCCAGGAGGCGTCCCGCGTCAGCTTGGGATGGCGCTTGATCTCCACGCGCCAGCCCTGGTCGTCGGAGAGATGGAAGTGGAGGACGTTGAGCTTGTGGGCGGCGAGCAGGTCGAGATAGCGGAGCACGCCCTCCTTCGGCATGAAGTGGCGTGCGACGTCGAGCATCGTGCCGCGCCAGCCGAAGCGCGGCGCGTCCTCGATCGTGACGTGCGGGACGCTCCACGTACGCCCGGGAAGCGGCGCCCTGCGGTACGCGTCGGGGCCGAGGAGCTGACGCAGCGTCTGCGCGCCCCAGAAGACGCCGGCCGGGGCGCCGCCCGCGATCGTGACGCCCTCGGCCGTGGCGGTCAGCCGGTACTCCTCGGCGGCCAGCGCCGGGTCGACCAGGAGCCGCAGGACATCGGTGTCGCCCGCGCCTTTGGGCGGCAGGGCGAGACCGGTCACGGCGCCGAGCACCGCGCGCAGCCAGCGGGCGGTGTCCTCGGTGCCCTCGCCGGCCGCGATGCCGGTGGCGTCGCCGAGTGCGTACGAGCCGTCGCCCCAGGCCGCGTGGCGGGGTGCCGGAATCAGATCCATGGAGTGCGGGCCTTTCTTGATGTGAGGTCAGTCCTTGACCGCGCCGCCGAGCCCGGACACCAGGCGCCGCTGCACGAGTACGAAGAAGACCAGGACCGGAATGGTCATCACGGTCGAGGCCGCCATGATTCCGCCCCAGTCGTTCTCGTCCGGTTTGAAGAAGACGAGCAGGGCCATCGGCAGCGTCGACCGGGACGTGTCGCTGATGATGAAGGACTTCGCGAACAGGAAGTCGTTCCAGGTGGAGATGAAGGAGAAGACGCTCGTCGCCACGAGTCCCGGGAGGACGAGCGGAAAGAGGATCTGCCACAGAAAGCGGGAGCGGCTCGCGCCGTCGAGGTACGCGGCCTCCTCCAGCGCTTCCGGAACGGCTTTCACGAACCCCCGCAGCATCCAGACCGCGAACGGCAGCGAGAAGGCGAGATGCGGCAGGATCAGCGAGCCGAGCGTATTGAGCTGACCGAAGTCCCGCATGAGGAAGAACAGCGGGATGGTGAGGGCTTCGACGGGCACCATCTGGGCGACGAGAAACATGATCAGCAGCGTCGTGCGGAACTTGAAGCGAAAGCGCGTCACGGCCGTCGCCGCGAGAAACGCGACGAGTGCCGAGACCACCACGACCGTTCCCGCGACGAGCAGGCTGTTGAGGAAGTAGCGGCCGAATTCCTGCTGTTGGAACACGCGCCGGAACGCGTCGAGCGACGGGGAGAGCGTCCACGGCCGGGGCTCGGTCGACTCGATCTCACCGGCCGGTTTGAACGCGCTGAGCACCATCCAGTACAGCGGGAAGGCGACGACGACCGCCACGACCAGGGCGGTGGCCTCGGCGGCGAGCCGCCAGGGCCGGCGCACGCGCAGACCGCGCAGACCACGCAGAGCACGGACACCGGAAAGCACGCCGGAAAGTCCGGGGGAACTCACAGCTCCCTCCCCTCTCTCCTCATCAGCCGCAGATAGACGAGCGTCACGCCGAGCAGGATCACCAGCATCACGACGCCGATCGCCGAGCCGAGGCTGTATTCGCTGCTCGCGAAGGCCTTCTGGTACGCGTACACGTTGAGCACGAGGTTCTGTCCCGCGATGCCGCCGCCGCCCGTCATCACGTAGATCTGCGTGAAGACCTTGAAGTCCCAGATGACCGACTGGATGGTGACGACGACGAGGATCGGCCGCAGCATCGGCGCCATGACCGAGCGCCAGGTCTTCCACTGCGAGGCCCCGTCGAGCGCGGCGGCCTCCAGGACCTCGCCCGGGATCGCCCGGATCCCCGCGTACACGGTGACCATCACGAACGGGAAGGAACACCAGACCACTTCGAGCAGGACGAGCGTGAAGGCGCTGTACCTGCCGTACGTCCATGAGTGGTCGCCGAGTCCGAGGACCTTGTTCACCGGGCCGAAGTCGGGGTCGAAGAGGAACACCCAGACCGTGGAGCCGGTGATCGCCGGGGTCGCCCAGGCGCCGAGCGCGGCCAGCATCAGGGCGAGCCGGGGCACCGCCCGCACCCGCGTGAGCAGCACGGCGAGCGCGCAGCCCACGAGGAGGGTCGCCACGACGCAGGCCGCCGCGAACAGCACGGTGGCGAGCAGCACCTGCCAGAACTGGGGGTCCGAGAAGAGGCGCCGGTAGTTGGCGAGGCCCTGGAAGGTGGTCGGTTCGCCGCCGCTGACCTGGGCCTGGGTGTACTCCAGGAAGGAGATCAGGCCGAGCTGGTAGATCGGGTAGACGAGCAGCCCGCCGAGCAGGACCAGGGCGGGGGCGAGATAGAGCCACGGGGTCCAGCGGGCCCCGCGCGCAGGCGAGCTCACCCGGCGGCCCCGAACGCCTCGTCCATCTTCTTCGCCGCGTCGCCGGACGCCGCCTTCACGTCCTTACGGCCGCTGACGATCTCCTGGAACATCGTCGGCAGCACGAGCGAGGCGTCGATCTGCGCCCAGGCCGGGGAGGCGGGCACGAACTTGGCGCCCGCGCCGAGGGTCTTCACGAAGGGCTCGACGAACGGCTCCTTCTTCGCGGCCTCCTCGCGCACATCCTTGTACGTGGGCAGGAACCCCATGGCGTCGAAGAGCGCGCGCTGGCTGTCCTTCCCGGCGAGCTGCTTCATGAGGTCGACGGCGAGGGTGCGGTGCGAGGTGCTCTTGAGTACGCCGATGTTGTTGCCGCCGGCGAACGCGGGCGCGATCTCCCCCGCCTTCGCTCCCGGCAGCGGCACGACCGCGTACTTGCCCTTCACCTTCCCGGCCTCGACGGCCTGGTGGCTGAAGTCGCCGCCGATGGCCATGGCGGCCTTGCCGGAGGCGAAGGCGGTGACGGTGTCGTTGCCGCCCATCGCGGCGCACTTGGCGGCGGGACAGTTGGTGTCGCCGAAGAGCGAGGTGTACGCCTTGATGCCCTTCTGGGCGGCGGGGCTGTCGATGGCGGAGGCGTACGAGTCGCCCTTCTCCTCGGCGAGTTCACCGCCGCCCGCCCAAATGAACGGCATCGCGCCGTACGTGTACGCGCCGCCGACCGCGAGCCCGTACAGCTCGGGCCGCTTCTTGTGGATGGCGCGCGCGGTGGCGGCGAGTTCGCCCTGCGTCTTCGGGACCTCGACGCCCAGTTCCTTGAAGACGTCGGTGCGGTAGTAGAGGGCGCGGACGCCGACGAAGTACGGGGCGCCGTAGACCTTCCCGTCGACCGTCACGGACTCCTTCGCGGTCGGATCGGTGTCGGCGGCCTCGTCCCACGCCCCGAACTCCTCGCTCACGTCCGCGAGTCCGCCGTCCTTCACGTATCCGGCGGTGTCGGTGTTGCCGTACTCGATGACGTCGGGGGCGCTCTTCGGGTCGTTGAAGGCGGCCTTGATCTTCTCGGCGCGGGTCTCGACGGGGATGTACTCGACCTTGACCTTCGCCCCGTCGTGCGCCTTCTCGAAGGCGGCGACGGCGTCGTCCGTCACCTTCTTCTTGGGCGCGTTGTTGACCTCCTGGAACAGCCAGACGCGCAGCGTGCCGCTCTTGTCGTCCTTCGCGGAGCCGCTGTTGTCGGAGGTACCGGGGGCGCAGGCGGTGGCCGCGAGAACAAGTGCGGTGAGAGGCAGAGCTGTTCGGGCAGGGAGCTTCATCGGAAACGCCTCCGAAGTGTCGTTGCAACATACGCAATGGGGGTTTCGCTGTGCACAACACGACGGAGGCTAGAAGGACTGGACCAGTGAGCGCAATGGTTTACGGGCAACACAAAGGCCCCCGGCGTGCGTCACCGCACCACCGGGGGCCCCGAACAACAAAGAAGGGGGAGGGGCTACTTCTTGCCGCCGTCCTTGCCCTTGTCGCTGTCGCCGCCCGAGCCCATGGACTCGTAGATCTCCTTGCACATGGGACAGACGGGGTACTTCTTCGGGTCGCGGCCGGGCACCCACACCTTGCCGCAGAGCGCGACGACCGGCGTCCCGTCGAGCGCGCTCGCCATGATCTTGTCCTTCTGGACATAGTGGGCGAAGCGCTCGTGATCGCCGTCGCCGTGCGACGTCTGCGGCGTCGGCTCTACGAGGGTCCCCGTACCTGTCCCGCGCTCGGGCTCAAGAGTGCTCATAACCGCCAAGGGTACTTAAGCCTGCCGTGTCCTGGCACGGGCCGGTTCCAGATCACTCGCCGGGGGCGGGGCGGGGTGCACCCGAACCTCAGTTGAGCGACGGATCGTCCGGGTACGTCGCGACCATCGCCAGCTCGCTGCGCTGGCGTCGCAGCACCGCGCGCCACAGGCCTTCCGGTCTGGTCGAGGAGACGTCCCCCGGTTCCGACTCGACGACGTACCAAGCGCCCTCGGTCAACTCGTCCTGCAACTGGCCGGGGCCCCAGCCCGAGTAGCCCGCGAAGATCCGCAGGGAGCCGAGCGCCGACGCGAGGAGTTCCGGCGGGGCCTCCAGGTCCACGAGGCCGATCGCGCCGTGGACGCGGCGCCAGCCGAGCGGGCCGTCCTCGCCGGGGATCACCGCGACCCCGAGCGCCGAGTCGAGGGAGACCGGACCGCCCTGGAAGACGACACCCGGTTCACCGGCCAGGTCGCCCCAGCCCTCCAGGATGTCGCCCACGTCCACCGGGGTCGGCCGGTTGAGGACGACGCCGAGCGAGCCCTTCTCGTCGTGGTCGAGAAGCAGCACGACCGCTCGGTCGAAATTCGGGTCCGCGAGGGCGGGCGTGGCCACGAGCAGCCGCCCTGTGAGCGAGGACACCTCGGTCATGCCAGACATGATCCCGCAGATTCCCCCGGCGCGGGGAGCCAAGCGCAAGTCCCATATGAATGCAGGTCGGCGCGCATGGAAGCGGAAGGGGCGCACCGGCACGGGTCGTCACCCCATGTGCCCGATTCGGAACGGTTCGTGTTGTAGCGAAGTCATGACGCTTCCGGAGCCTCCGCGGGCTTACGGAACAGGGGGAGGCGGCCCTTACCCTTGTCCCTTGGCCCCCTGCCCACCTCATCGGAACGCGAGATTCATGACCGTCACCGACGATGTACTGCTTGTCCACGGCGGAACCCCGCTGGAGGGTGAGATCCGTGTCCGCGGCGCGAAGAACCTCGTGCCCAAGGCCATGGTCGCCGCACTGCTCGGCAGCGCTCCGAGCCGGCTGCGCAATGTCCCGGACATCCGCGACGTCCGGGTCGTACGCGGCCTGCTGCAGCTGCACGGTGTGACGGTCCGCCCGGGTGAGGAGCCGGGCGAGCTGGTGATGGACCCCTCGCACGTGGAGTCGGCGAACGTGGCCGACATCGACGCGCACGCGGGTTCGTCGCGCATCCCGATCCTCCTCTGCGGTCCCCTCCTGCACCGCCTCGGCCACGCGTTCATCCCGGGCCTCGGCGGCTGCGACATCGGCGGCCGGCCGATCGACTTCCACTTCGAGGTGCTCCGCCAGTTCGGCGCGACCATCGAGAAGCGGGCCGACGGCCAGTACCTGGAGGCGCCGCAGCGCCTGCGCGGCACCAAGATCCGCCTCCCCTACCCCTCCGTGGGCGCCACCGAGCAGGTCCTGCTCACGGCCGTCCTCGCCGAGGGCGTCACGGAGCTCTCGAACGCGGCCGTGGAGCCGGAGATCGAGGACCTGATCTGCGTCCTGCAGAAAATGGGCGCGATCATCGCGATGGACACCGACCGCACCATCCGCATCACCGGTGTCGACAGCCTCGGCGGCTACACGCACCGCGCGCTCTCCGACCGTCTGGAGGCCGCGTCCTGGGCCTCCGCGGCGCTCGCGACCGAGGGCAACATCTACGTGCGCGGCGCCCAGCAGCGCTCGATGATGACCTTCCTCAACACGTACCGCAAGGTCGGCGGCGCCTTCGAGATCGACGACGAGGGCATCCGCTTCTGGCACCCCGGCGGCCAGCTCAAGTCCATCGCCCTGGAGACGGACGTCCACCCGGGCTTCCAGACCGACTGGCAGCAGCCGCTCGTGGTGGCCCTCACGCAGGCCACGGGCCTCTCCATCGTCCACGAGACGGTCTACGAGTCCCGCCTCGGCTTCACCTCCGCGCTCAACCAGATGGGCGCGCACATCCAGCTCTACCGCGAGTGCCTGGGCGGCTCCGACTGCCGCTTCGGCCAGCGCAACTTCCTGCACTCCGCGGTCGTCTCCGGGCCCACCAAGCTGGAGGGCGCCGACCTGGTCATCCCCGACCTGCGCGGCGGCTTCTCGTACCTGATCGCGGCGCTCGCGGCGCAGGGCACGTCCCGGGTCCACGGCATCGACCTGATCAACCGCGGCTACGAGAACTTCATGGAGAAGCTCGTCGAGCTCGGCGCGAAGGTCGAACTCCCGGGCAAGGCGCTCGGCTAGCCGCGTCTCGCCTGCCGGCTTGTACGGCGATGGGGGCCACCCGGATCTTCCGGGTGGCCCCCATCGCCGTACGCACGGCCACCGGGCAGCC
>NZ_KB891810.1 GCF_000373565.1 Streptomyces sp. HmicA12
ATCAACATATCTGGCGTTGATTTTTGGCACGCTGTTGAGTTCTCAAGGAACGGACGCTTGCTTTGTACTCACCCTCTCGGGCTTTCCTCCGGGCGCTTCCCTTCGGTATTTCGTGTTTCCGACTCTATCAGACCGTTTTACCGGCCGATTTCCTCGGGGTTCTGCTTCGCTTTCCGGCCTTTCGGCTTTCCGGCGAGTCCGACTCTATCAGATCCTTTCGGGCCTGATTCCCAGTCAGCGGGGCTTGTCTTCCCGGCTGTTGGGCCGTTCCGACGAGTGAGACTTTAGCGGAATCTCGGCTCCCGAGCTAATCGGGGTCCGGGCTCTCCGTTCTTTCGAACGGGGATTCCTCATTTCGCAAAAGCGCGCGCAAACAGCGTCACGACAGCACAGAAAGCAGCAGTCGTTGTGCGTTTGAGTGGGTCTTGCGGAATGGCTGTCCGGGGACCGACCGGGGTCGGCGCTCACGTCGGACAACTCGGAGAACAGTACGGATCCGCCCGGGGCGTGTCAACTGCGTGCCCCGGGCCCGGAGGTCCGGTGAGTGTCCGGTCAGCTGTTGTTGCCGGAGGCCAGGGCGCGGCTGCGGTCGCGGGCCGCTTCGAGGGCGGCGATGAGGGCGGCTCGTACGCCGTGGTTCTCGAGTTCGCGGATCGCGTTGATGGTCGTACCGGCCGGGGAGGTGACGTTCTCGCGGAGCTTCACCGGGTGTTCGCCGCTGTCGCGGAGCATCGTGGCCGCGCCGATGGCGGACTGGACGATGAGGTCGTGGGCCTTGTCGCGCGGGAGGCCGAGGAGGATGCCGGCGTCCGTCATGGCTTCGACCAAGTAGAAAAAGTAGGCGGGGCCCGAGCCGGAGAGTGCCGTGCAGGCGTCCTGTTGGGTCTCCGGGACGCGGAGGGTCTTGCCGACCGAGCCGAAAATGTCCTCGGCGTGCGCCAGGTGGGCCTCCGTGGCGTGGGTGCCCGCCGAGATGACCGACATCGCCTCGTCGACCAGGGCCGGGGTGTTCGTCATGACGCGGACCACCGGGGTGCCGGGCGGGAGCTTCTCCTCGAAGAACGTCGTGGGGATGCCGGCCGCGCCGCTGATGACCAGGCGGTCCGCCGGGACGTGGGGGGCCAGTTCCGTGAGGAGCGTGCCCATGTCCTGGGGCTTCACCGTCAGGATCAGGGTGTCGGCCTGCTTGGCCGCTTCCTGGTTCGTGACCGGGGTGACGCCGTGACGGCTGCGGAGTTCCTCGGCGCGCTCCGGGCGGCGGGCCGTGACCAGGAGGTCGGACGGGGCCCAGCCGCCGCGGATCATTCCGCTGAGCAGGGCTTCACCGATCTTGCCTGTGCCGAGTACCGCGACCTTGTGGCTCATGGGCGTGGGCCTTCCGTGTTGCGTCGTGCGTGCTGCGTACGTCCGTGTGCTGCGTCGTCCCGTTCTTTCATGGGGTTCCGGCATCCTCCCACCGGGGTGGCCGGGCGCCCCCCGGCGTCCGGTGGGCGGACAGGGGTCAGGCCGTGCGGCGGCGCAGGGTGGCCGCGCCGAGGGCCAGGACCAGGAGGGCGCAGCCGGCGACGATCAGGGCGTCACGGACGTAGGTGGCGGTGAGGTCGGTGTGGCGCAGGACCTCGTTCATGCCGTCGACCGCGTACGACATGGGCAGGACGTTCGAGATCGCCTCCAGGGCCGGGTGCATCTGGTCGCGGGCGGTGAACAGGCCGCAGAGCAGGAGCTGGGGGAAGATCACCGCCGGCATGAACTGGACCGCCTGGAACTCCGATGCCGCGAAGGCGGAGACGAAGAGGCCGAGGGCCGTGCCGAGCAGGGCGTCGAGCAGGGCCACCAGGAGGAGGAGCCAGGCCGAGCCCGTGACGTTCAGGTCGAGGACCCAGAGGGCGAGGCCCGTGGCCAGGACCGACTGGACGACCGCGACCGTGCCGAAGGCGAGGGCGTAGCCCGCGATGAGGTCGCCCTTGCCGAGGGGCATGGCGAGCAGGCGTTCCAGGGTGCCGCTGGTGCGTTCGCGCAGGGTGGCGATGGAGGTCACCAGGAACATCGTGATGAGCGGGAAGATGCCGAGCAGCGAGGCGCCGATGGAGTTGAAGGTGCCGGGGCTGCCGTCGAAGACGTAGCGGAGCAGGAACAGCATCACACAGGGGACCAGGATCATGAGCGCGATCGAGCGCGGGTCGTGGCGGAGCTGGCGCAGGACGCGGGCGGCGGTGGCGGTGGTGCGGTACGTGTTCATGGCGGTCCGTCCCGGGGGCGGTGGGTTCAGTGGGCGGCGTTCGCCGCGTCGACCAGGTGGAGGAAGGCCTCCTCGACGGTGGGGCTCGCGGTGGCCGCGCGCAGGGCGTCGGGGGTGTCGTCGGCCAGGAGTTCGCCGTCGCGCATGAGGAGGAGGCGGTGGCAGCGCTCGGCCTCGTCCATGACGTGCGAGGAGATGAGGAGCGTCGTGCCGCGAGTGGCGGCGAGGTCGTGGAAGAGGCTCCAGAGGTCGCGGCGAAGGACCGGGTCCAGGCCGACCGTGGGCTCGTCGAGGACCAGGAGTTCGGGGGTGCCGAGCAGCGCCACGGCGAGGGAGACGCGGCCGAGCTGGCCGCCGGAGAGGTTTCCGGCGAGGGCGTCCGCGTGGGAGGTGAGGTCCACGTCGGCGAGGACGCGGTCGACGTCCGTGCGGCGGCGCTCGGCGGCGGCCCGTCCGGGGTGGAGGATCGCGGCGAAGTAGTCCAGGTTCTGACGTACCGACAGGTCCAGGTAGACGGACGGGGCCTGGGTCACGTAGCCGACGCGGGAGCGCAGGGCGGGGTGACCGGCCGGGTGACCCAGGACCTGGAGCGTGCCGGTGACCTTGGCCTGGGTGCCGACCAGGGCGCGCATCAGCGTCGACTTGCCGCAGCCGGAAGGGCCGAGCAGGCCGGTGATCCGGCCGCGCGGGACCGTGAAGTCGAGGCCGCGCAGGACGGGGCGGGTGCCGCGGACGACGGTGAGTCCGGCGGCGTGGACGGCGGGATCGGCGGGGGCGGCGGAGGCCCGGGCGCCGGGACCCGGGGAGCCGGCCGGTTTATTCATCACGTGATGAATATCTCGCTCACGGCAGGCGCCGTCAAGGGCCGCCGGGCGCGTCGGCGTGCACGGCGGGACCGCCGAGCTGGGGATCTTCACCCGCATCGTGGACGGGCTCGATGTGCGGCGGGGGGAGGTACGGGGACGGTCAGCGGCGGCGGAGCACGGTGAGGTCCAGGGCGTACGCGTCCTCGATGGTGCCGTCGGGGAACAGGCGCAGGAGGTGGGCCCGTTCGTCGTCCAGGACCGGCTTCGCCCGCTCCTCGCCCATCACCACGAAGTACGAGCGGCTGGCGAGATGGGCCAGGTGCAGGTCGACCGGGATGCGGCGGGTCCAGTGCAGGCGGCGGAAGACGGGCGCGGCCGCCGGTTCGAGGCCCGGCTCGAGGTCCAGGGAGGTGATGATGCCGGCAGCGTCGGAGCTGACGCCGTGGCGGTGGTAGCCGGGCAGGCGGTCCTGGAGGCGGCGTTCCTGGGCCGCGGTCCATGCGACGTCCGGGTCGGGGACGTTCCACCACAGGGCGAGCGCGCCGCCCGGGCGCAGCACGCGCAGCGCCTCGGGGACCGAGCGGGCCGGGTCGGTCCAGTGCCAGGACTGGGCGTACGTGACGAGGTCGGCGGTCGCGTCGGCGAACGGGAGGGCGTCGCCGTAGGCGCGGACCAGGGGGACGCCGGGGAGGGTCGTGCGGAGTTGGGCGCCCATGCCGGGGCCCGGTTCGACAGCGATCACGTCGGCGCCGCGCTCGCGCAGCAGGGCGGTGGCGATGCCGGTGCCCGCGCCGACGTCGACGACCTTCTTCCCGCGCAGGGGCGTGCCCGCCAACTCCTCCACGGCGTCGAAGAGTTCGGGCGGATAGCTCGGGCGGGCCATGGCGTACTGGGCGGCGACCGCGTCGAAGGAGAGCGCGAAGTCGGCCGCCCGGGGCTCGGACGTCACGGGAGCCGGGGACTCGGGCGGGCGCAGGGTGTCGTCTGTCATGGCGCCATCGTGACGGTGCGTGGCCGCGCTGTCATGGGGTCGTCAGGCCTTGCGCTGCTTGCCGCCCGACTTCTTCCTGGCCGGGTTGCCGGTACGCCGGGTCGTGCGGCGTTCGTACTGCTCGCGCGCCGTCTCGTACTCCCGCCGCCGGAGCTTCTCGCCCGGGGCCTCGGTCAGGCAGCGCAGCGCCCACGCGACGAGGACGCCGACGAAGCCGATCGCGAGGAAGCCGCGCAGGGACGCCTGCTTCTCGGGGTCGGGGCGCTCGGAGAAGCCGCCCCAGGTGCGGCTGAACGCGAGGGCGCTGCAGATCGCGAACGCGGCGATGAGCAGGACGCTGACGAACGAGCCCACGTCGGCCATGGCCAGGCCCTGATAGGCGAAGCGCAGCACGAAGCAGCCCGCGGCCGCCAGGACCAGCGCGCCGATGCCGACGCCCGCGCGGCGCAGCGCGTACTGGCCGCTGTGGTCGACCCAGGTCGTGCCGAAGAAACGGATCTCTTCGGGGCGCGGGCCCGGGGTGGGGGTGCCGCTCAGGGGCGTGGTCGGGGTGCCGGTTTCGTCGCTCACGGGTCGATTATCACCGGGACGGCCCCTGGGATGCGTGGGCCGTCCCGGCGGTCGGTGCGCGGCGCCGGATCAGGCGCAGCGGGGAGCTACGTAGCCGTCACTGCCCGTCTTCACGTAGGCGTCGGAGACGTACTCGCCGACGCCGATGCTGTCCCAGATCTTGGTGGTCCCGTACGGGCCGGTGACCGTCGTGCCGGGCTTCTGGCAGAGGATCTGGACCCGCGCGCCGAGCGGCAGGGCGCGCACCACGCGGTACTGGGTGCCGGGGCCGCTGCGGACGTTCACGTTGTAGCCCGGGGCCACCGGGTAGGTGGCCGCGCTCGCCGTGCTCGCCGTGCTCGCCGCGCTCTCCACGCCTGCCGTGTTCTCTGCGTTCTCTGTGTTCCCTATGTTCTCTATGTGCTCTGTGTTCTCGATCGTCATGTCGGACTCCCCCGTTGAACCGGCCCTCGTTCAGTGTTCGTTGAGGACCTGTTGAAATCGCTGTGCTCAGCTGACTTCCGTACGCGCAGCCGTCGCACTCCGTCGAACGCGGAGGCTAGCAAGCACCGTCCGTCTCGTACGAAGCATCGACTAGGCTCCGTGCGTCGCGCGTGGCGGCACGGAATACACGACGACATCCACGGGGGTGGACATGCCGTCATGGCCGAACACCGGCTCCGGCACGGAAGCGGAGCGTCCGCACTATGCCGGGCGCTATCGCCTTGAGGAGCGCCTGGGTTCGGGCGGGATGGGGGTCGTGCACCTGGCCCGTTCCGCCGCCGGACTGCGGCTCGCGGTGAAGGTCGTGCACGCCGAGTTCGCGCGGGACCCCGAGTTCAGGGGGCGGTTCCGGCAGGAGGTGGCGGCCGCGCGGCAGGTCAGCGGGGCCTTCACCGCGTCGGTGGTGGACGCCGACCCGGACGCCGAACGCCCCTGGATGGCCACGCTGTTCATCCCCGGACCGACGCTCGCCGAGCATGTGAAGCGGAACGGGGCGCTGACCCCGGCGCAGCTGCGGCACGTCACCGCGGGGCTCGCCGAGGCGCTGCGCGACATCCACCGCGCGGGGGTCGTGCACCGCGATCTGAAGCCCAGCAATGTGCTGCTCGCCGAGGACACTCCCAAGGTCATCGACTTCGGTATCTCGCGGCCGAAGAACAGTGAACTGCGCACCGAGACCGGCAAGTTGATCGGGACGCCGCCGTTCATGGCTCCCGAGCAGTTCCGGCGGCCCCGGGAGGTCGGTCCGGCCGCCGATGTGTTCGCACTGGGTTCCCTGCTGGTGCACGCGGCGACCGGGCGCGGGCCGTTCGACTCCGACAGCCCGTACCTGGTCGCGTACCAGGTGGTGCACGACGAGCCGGACGTGACCGGGGTTCCCGACGAGCTGGCGCCACTGATCCTGCGCTGCCTCGCCAAGGAGCCGGAGGACCGGCCCACGCCCGACGGGATCATGGCCGAGCTGCGGCGCGTATCGGCGCGGTACGACACCCAGTCGTTCGCGTCCGGGGGCTTCGGATCCGGAGCCCCCGAATCCGAAGCCCCCGAGCCCGGGGATCACGAATCGGAGGGCCCCGGGGACTCCGCATCCGGGGCAAGTCCTTCGCCCGAGGCGTTCATCCCGGAGCAGCGGAAGCCTTCCGAGCCACCGGCCGAAGAGCTCATCTCGCCCGTGGAGGAGGGGAGTTCACGCGCCGAGGGCGGCGTGTGGGCCCGGACCCGGCCGCGCCGCCGCCCTGTCGTCGCGGCCGTGGCGGGAGTGCTGGCGCTCGGCGGCGTCCTCGCGCTCACCTCGACGCTCCTGCCCGGCACCGACGACGGCACCGGTAACGGGACCGGCGCCGGCGCCGCGCAGACCGCTTCGCCCAGCGCCTTCCACGCCTGGCACAGCCCGCTCGGCGACGAGGCCGCGCCCACCTGCTCGTACGGGAACGGGTCCCTGCACTGCGCCCTGCCCGGTGTGCTCGCCGCGTCCGTGGATCCCCGCGACGGCACGGTGCGGTGGCGGCGCCCGGCGAGCGGGAGCGGGGGCGGAAGTGCCCCGGCGCCGGTGCTGTCCGGCGGCGCGGTGCTCGCGCTCGACCCCGACACGTCCCGGCTGCGGGCGCTCGACCCCGACACCGGCGGGACGCTGTGGTCGATGGACGTCTCGGCGTACCGGGGCGAGGTGCAGCCCGTGGCCGACAAGGTGATCCTGGCCGCGCCCGACGGCACGCTGACCGCGGTCGACGGAGCGACGGGCGAGCGGCTGTGGCGGCACGGTCTCGGGGCGGCCGGGCCCGGGCTCAGCTACGTCGGCGGAGACCTCGCCTATGCCGTCACCCTGGCATCCGACGGGGTGAACACCCAGGTCAGCGCGGTGGATCCGGAGACGGGAGCCGTCCGATGGCAGCGGAGGGCGACGGACACGGCGACCCCGATCGGGGTCGCCGACGGGCTGCTCTGGTGCACGCAGCGGAACGCGACGAGCGCGACCGTGGCCCTCGTCGGCCGCCGGCTCTCGGACGGCACCGTCACCCGCCGGGTGCGGCTGGACCTGCCGCTGCCCGGGGCGACGGCGACACTGCGCGACGGCACGGTCTATCTGCTCGCCGAGGGCGGGGCGCTGGTCGCGCAGGACCTGACGACCGGCCGGCAGCGGTGGCGGTCGGAGACGTCCGTGAGCCGCGGGTCGGCGCCGGCCGTCGACGACGAGGGGCGGGTGTACGTGATGACACCGGACGGGCGGCTGCTCGCGCTGAGCCCGCGCACGGGCACCCTCGTCGGGCAGACCGCCCCGCGCCCCTCACCCCGCTCCGACCACCTCGTCATCGACCTGGCGGCGCCTGTGGTGGCCGGCGGGAAGGTCTACGGGAGCGCGCCCGACGGGAGTGTCTTCGGGGTGGACGGAAGCCACCCCGAAGACTGGTGAGGCCCGGGTATCAGCCGAGCTTCGAGACGTCGCGGACCGCGCCCTTGTCGGCGCTGGTGGCCATCGCGGCGTACGCGCGCAGGGCCTGGGAGACCTTGCGCTCGCGGTCCTTCGGGGCGTACACGCCGTTCAGGGCCTCGCGGCGGGACGCCAACTCCTCGTCCGTGACCAGGAGTTCGATGGTGCGGTTCGGGATGTCGATGCGGATGCGGTCGCCGTCCTCGACCAGCGCGATCGTGCCGCCGGACGCCGCCTCGGGCGAGGCGTGGCCGATGGACAGGCCCGAGGTGCCGCCGGAGAAGCGTCCGTCGGTGACGAGGGCGCAGACCTTTCCGAGGCCGCGGCCCTTCAGGTACGAGGTCGGGTAGAGCATCTCCTGCATACCCGGGCCGCCCTTGGGGCCCTCGTAGCGGATGACGACGACGTCGCCCTCCTTCACCTGCTGGGTGAGGATCTTCTGGACGGCCTCCTCCTGCGACTCGCAGACGACGGCCGGGCCCTCGAAGGTCCAGATGGACTCGTCGACGCCGGCGGTCTTCACGACGCAGCCGTCCTCCGCCAGGTTGCCCTTGAGGACGGCGAGGCCGCCGTCCTGGGAGTAGGCGTGGGCGACGTCGCGGATGCAGCCGTTCGCGGCGTCCGTGTCGAGGCTGTCCCAGCGCTTGGACTGGGAGAAGGCGGTGGCGGAGCGCTCGCAGCCGGGGGCCGCGTACCAGAGGTCCTCGGCCTCGGGGGACGTGCTGCCGCTGCGGACGTCCCAGGTGTCGAGCCACTCCTTGATGGACGGGGAGTGGACCGTGTGCACGTCCTCGTTCAGGAGGCCGCCGCGGTAGAGCTCGCCGAGGATCGCGGGGATGCCGCCCGCGCGGTGCACGTCCTCCATGTAGTACGTCTTCGAGCCCGCGACGTTCGGCGCGACCTTGGCCAGGCAGGGGACGCGGCGGGAGACGGCGTTGATGTGGTCGAGGTTGTAGTCGACCTCGGCCTCCTGGGCGGCGGCCAGCAGGTGCAGGATCGTGTTCGTGGAGCCGCCCATGGCGATGTCGAGCGCCATCGCGTTCTCGAACGCGGCGTGCGTCGCGATGTTGCGCGGCAGGACCGAGGCGTCGTCCTCGCCGTAGTAGCGCTTGGTCAGCTCGACGACGGTGGCGCCGGCGCGCTCGTACAGCGCCTTGCGGGCGGTGTGCGTGGCGAGGACCGAGCCGTTGCCCGGGAGGGAGAGGCCGATGGCCTCGGTCAGGCAGTTCATCGAGTTGGCGGTGAACATGCCGGAACACGAGCCGCAGGTCGGGCAGGCGTTCTCCTCGATACGGAGGATGTCCTCGTCGGAGATCTTGTCGTTGACCGCCTCCGACATCGCGTCGACCAGGTCGAGCGTGCGGACCGTGCCGTCGACGAGGGTGGCCCGGCCGGACTCCATCGGGCCGCCGGAGACGAAGACCGTGGGGATGTTGAGGCGGAGCGCCGCCATCAGCATGCCGGGCGTGATCTTGTCGCAGTTGGAGATGCAGACGAGGGCGTCCGCGCAGTGCGCCTCGACCATGTACTCGACCGAGTCGGCGATCAGGTCGCGGGAGGGCAGCGAGTACAGCATGCCGCCGTGGCCCATCGCGATGCCGTCGTCGACCGCGATCGTGTTGAACTCGCGCGGGATGCCGCCGGCCTCGGTGATCGCGTCGCTGACGATGCGGCCGACCGGCGCCAGGTGCGTGTGGCCCGGCACGAACTCCGTGAAGGAGTTGGCGACGGCGATGATCGGCTTCCGGCCGATGTCCGCACCCGGTACACCGGAGGCGCGCATAAGGGCGCGTGCGCCCGCCATGTTGCGACCGTGGGTGACTGTGCGGGACCTCAGCTCGGGCATCGCCGCTCGCTCCTTCAGTACGGACTCTCAGAACACAGAAAAGACTGGTTCACGAGCCTACGCCGCGACTCCACGATCCGGACAGGGCGTCCGGATGGCGGGACGCCCGTCTCAGATAGTCGCTACGCCGACACCCGCTGCGCCGACTCCCGCTGCGCCGATACTCGCTACGGTCCGGTGAGGTGCCCCTGCACCACCGGTGCGATCCGGGCGATGACGTCCTCCGCGTCGGCGGACGCCAGCGGCTCCGCCCTGATCACGTACCGGAGCATCGCCGTGCCCACCAGCTGCGCGGCGGCGAGGCAGGCGCGCAGTTCGGCCTCCTCCTCCGGCACGTCGAGGCGCCGCGCGATCCGGGAGAGGAGCTGGGCCGCGATCAGGCGCCGGAAGACGGCGGCCGCCGCCTCGTTGTTCACGGCGGAGCGCACGATGGCGAGCAGCGGGGCCCGGGTGACCGGGTTCTCCCAGATCCCGAAGATGAACCGGGTCAGCCGCTCGCCGACCCCGTCCAGCGGTCCGTCCTCCACCGCCGCGGGCGCTTCGAGGGCGGGCGCGAACGCCACCTCGATCGCCGCGGCGAAGACCTGTTCCTTGGTCCCGAAGTAGTGGTGCACGAGCGCGGAGTCGACGCCCGCCGCCTTCGCGATGCCGCGCACCGACGTCTTCTCGTACCCGCGCTCGGCGAACTCCTCCCGGGCCGCGTTCAGGATCCGCTCCCGCGTCGCGCCGGGCCCGCCCTCCGTCTGCGTACGGGAGGGGCGTCCCCTGCGCCGCGCGGGTTCCGTCATGAACGCGGTACCCGCACCGCCGACGCGAGGTGCAGCCGCGTGAAGGCGAGGGCCTCGGCGAGGTCGGCCTCGCGTTCGGCGCTGGACATGGCGCGCCGGGTGTTGACCTCGATGACCACGTGCCCGTCGAAGCCGCTCGTCGCGAGGCGTTCGAGGAGTTCGGCGCAGGGCTGGGTGCCGCGGCCCGGGACCAGGTGCTCGTCCTTGTTGGAGCCGTTGCCGTCCGCCAGGTGGACGTGGCCGAGGCGGTCGCCCATACGGTCGATCATGTGCATCGCGTCGGTGCGGGCCGTCGCGGTATGGCTGAGATCGACCGTGAAGTGGCGGTAGTCGTCCTTCGTGACGTCCCAGTCGGGGGCGTACGCGAGCATCTCGCGGTCCCGGTAGCGCCACGGATACATGTTCTCTACGGCGAATCTGACGTCCGTCTCGTCCGCCATCCGCCAGATCCCGCTGACGAAGTCCCTGGCGTACTGGCGCTGCCAGCGGAAGGGCGGGTGGACGACCACCGTCGAGGCGCCGAGCTTCTCGGCCGCCGCTCGCGCGCGCTGCAGCTTCACCCAGGGGTCCGTCGACCACACCCGCTGCGTGATCAGCAGACATGGGGCGTGGACGGCCAGAATCGGGATCCGGTGATAGTCGCTGAGGCGGCGCAGCGCCTCGATGTCCTGGCTGACGGGGTCGGTCCAGACCATGACCTCTACGCCGTCGTAGCCCAGGCGTGCGGCGATCTCGAAGGCCGTCGCCGTCGACTCCGGATAGACCGAGGCCGTCGACAGGGCGACCTTCGCATCCGGGATGCGCACCACTGGTTCTGCCACGGAGACAGAGTACGGGCCTCGGCGACGGTGCGGGGGGCGGGTCTTTGAGGGGTGGGCGTGCTTGGCCGGATCATGGCGCTCGTGGGGCGTCGAGCGCCGGGTCCGCGCTTCGGTGGGCGCCGGGGTCGCGCTTCGGCGGGCGCCGGGTCCGCGCTTCGGCGGGCGCCGGACGGAGCGCTCGCCCCGCGCCGGGGTGCCGCCTTGCCCACCCTGCAGCCCTTGGCGGCAGATTGCCCAAGGCGGCGGGCGGCAGCCCTACGACGTCGTCGGCATGTGGTCCAGGCGGCGCAGGATCACGCCCTCCCGCAGGGCCCACGGGCAGATCTCCAGGGTCTCCACGCCGAACAGGTCCATGGCACCCTCGGCGACCAGCGCCCCGGCGAGCAGTTGTCCGGCCCGGCCCTCCGAGACCCCGGGCAGCTCCGAGCGCTCGGCCTCCGTCATCGCGGCCAGGCGCGGCACCCAGTCCTCCAGGGATCTGCGCTTCAACTCCCGCTGCACGTAGAGGCCTTCGGTCGATCGGGCGGCGCCCGCGAGCCGCGCCAGCTGCTTGAACGTCTTCGACGTGGCGACCACATGATCCGGCGCCCCGAACCGGCTGAACTCCCCCACCGTCCGCGCGATCTGCGCCCGCACGTGCCGTCGCAGGGCCTTCACGTCCGCCGGGTCCGCCGGGTCCCCGGGCAGCCAGCCCGCGGTGAGCCGGCCGGCGCCGAGCGGCAGCGACACCGCGGCGTCCGGCTCCTCGTCGATCCCGTACGCGATCTCCAGGGAGCCGCCGCCGATGTCGAGGACCAGCAACTTCCCCGCCGACCAGCCGAACCAGCGGCGGGCGGCCAGGAAGGTGAGACGGGCCTCCTCCGCGCCGCTGAGCACCCGCAGTTCGACGCCGGTCTCGTCCTTGACCCGGGCCAGCACCTCGTCCGCGTTGGTCGCCTCGCGCACCGCCGACGTGGCGAACGGCAGCAGGTCCTCCACGCCCTTGTCCTCGGCCGCGTCCAGGGCGTCCCTGACCGTGCCGACCAGGCGTGACACGCCGTCGGGGCCGATCGCCCCGTGCTCGTCGAGGAGTTGGGCGAGCCGCAGCTCCGCCTTGTGCGAGTGCGCGGGCAGCGGGCGGGCGCCCGGGTGCGCGTCCACCACGAGCAGATGGACCGTATTCGAACCCACGTCGAGGACACCGAGTCTCATGTACGGAACGCTACTGCGCTCGCGAGGTCCCTTGTCAGGGAAGGTCCGACCCAGCGCCTCCGCGCGCTTACTCTGGAACGGTGCCAAAGACGAAAAAGGCCAAGGCCGACAAGAGTGGTAAGAGCGACAAGAAGGCCAAGTCGGCAAAGCCGCAGGACGAGAAGACGATCGACTTCCCGCGCGCCTGGGTCGAGTTCCCGGATCCGGCGGACGACGAGCAGGTCTTCCGTTGCGATCTGACATGGCTGACCTCTCGTTGGACCTGCATCTTCGGCAGCGGCTGCCAGGGCATCCAGGCGGGCCGCGCGGACGACGGCTGCTGCACGCTGGGGGCTCACTTCTCGGACGATGACGACGAGAAGCGCGTGGCGGGGTTCGTGGCCCGGCTGACCCCCGACATCTGGCAGCACCATGACGTCGGTACGGAGACCGGGTGGGTGTCCAAGGACGAGGACGGGGAGCGCCAGACGCGCCCGTACAACGGCTCGTGCATCTTCCAGAACCGCCCCGGCTTCGAGGGCGGCGCGGGCTGCTCGCTCCACATCCTCGCGCTCAAGGAGGGCCGCGAGCCGCTGGAGACGAAGCCGGACGTCTGCTGGCAGCTGCCGGTCCGGCGCACGTACGAGTGGATCGACCGGCCCGACGACACCCGGGTGCTCCAGGTCTCGATCGGTGAGTACGACCGGCGCGGCTGGGGCCCGGGCGGCCACGACCTGCACTGGTGGTGCACCTCGGCGACCTCGGCGCACGGCGCGGGCGACCCGGTGTACGTCTCGTACCGCCCGGAGCTGACCGAGCTGATGGGCCAGGCCGGCTACGACAAGCTGGTCGAGCTGTGCGAGGAACGCCTCGCGTCCCTGCCCAAGGGTCTTCCGCTCGTCGCCCCGCACCCGGCGGACCCGGCGTAACACCTGGAGCCCCGCGGATTCAGGGGGACCCGGTCGCAGACGACGGGTCCCCCGTGCCCGGGCTCGCCGTGCCGGAGGGCGTCGGGTCGGGCTCGGGCGAGGTGGACGGGTCGCTCGGCGTCGGCGTCGGATCCGGCTCCGTGGTGCCCGGGTCGCTGGGCGTCGGCGTGGGATCGGGGTCGGACGGCGAGGACGGGTCGCTCGGGGTGGGGCCGGGACCCGGCTCCCCCGAGCCGTCTCCGCTGCCCGAACGCCCGTACCCGCTCAGGGAGATGGCGGCCCCCGAAGGGGCGATGCCGATCCGCGCGCTCCAGTGCCCCGCGGGCTCCCGGTCGTGATCGACGTACACCCGGATCGTGGCCGTCTCGCCGGGCCGCAGCGTGCCCGAGCGCTGGCTCAGCCAGAGCCAGTGGGCGCCGGTGTGCGCGGACCAGTGGACGGCCGAACTCCCGGACGCGGTCAGCGTGATGAGCGTCGCGGCGCCGCTGGGCCGCGCCGTGACGGTGAGCCGCCCGGAACCCGTGCTCGCGCGCGTGGGCGGCGAGATCACTTCCACGGAGACGTCCGGCGACCGGCTGCCCGCGGTGAAGCGGGGGTCGGGGGTGGTCTGTGCGTTCCCCGCGTTCTCGTACCCGTATCCGTCGCCGGTGCGCTCGCCGTCGAGCTCGCCCGAGCCACCCGCCTCGCTGGCGCTCACGGACCGGCCGTCGGTGCCCTCGCCGGTCATCGGCGCCCCGCGGTAGGCGGCCCACAGGGCGAGCACGGGGGCGGCGACCACGGTGGCGACGACCGTCGTCGTGACGGCACGCGCGCGTAGCTTGTCGCGTCGGGCCGCGCGGTCCTTGGGGTCCATCGGGAAGCCGCGCCGGTCGAAGCGGGGCGCCCTGGCCGCGGGGCGCGACGCGTGCATCGCCTGGTGCAGGGCCGCGCGCGGGGCCTCCACGAGCGGCAGCGCGGCGGGCGTGACGGAGGTGCCGGGCCAGGTGCCGGGGGTGGCGCGCTCGGCGGTGCGGCGGCAGCGCGGGCAGTCGTCGACGTGCCGCACCAGCTCGCGGCGCAGGGCGGCGGACAGCAGGAGCTGGTTGTCACCGGTGAGGCGGTTGACGCCGGGGCAGGTGCCGGTCTCGACGACGGCGAGCGCGGCGCGGGTGCGCTCGACCTCGCAGGCCGCGGACGCGAGCAGCTCGCGCGTGACGCCCGGGTCGGAGCCGAGGACGGCGGCGACCTCGGGGGCGGACAGCTGGTGGCGCACCGCCAGTTCGAGCGCCTCGCGCTGCTCGGGGGTGGTGCCGGCGGCCTCCGGCCAGGCCAGCAGGCCCAGCTGGCGGCGCTGCTCCTCCTGAAGGAGGGCGCCGGGCGGTGCCGCAGGCTCCGTGGCCTGCTTCACCCCCTCGGCCGTGTGCGCGCCCTGCCGCCTGCGCTTGGCCTCGGCGAGCCGGCGCAGACAGGACCAGCGGGCGAGCGCGTAGAGCCAGGCCCTGTGGTCGGCCTCCGTGTCGGGGGCGCGGGAGCCGCGCCGCTCGGCGAGCGCGAGGGCGTCGCCGAGGGCGGCCGTCGCCTCGTCGTGATCGCACAGCACGGAGAGGCAGTAGGTGAACAGACCGTCCAGACACGGCTCGTAGCGCGTGGGCGGGCGCTGCGGAACAGCGCGCGGCACCGGCCGCCTCGCCCCGGCGCGATGCGCCCGGTGTGCGCCGGTGGTGTGCGTGGGGGTTTCCGGCCTGCTGTTCATCACCCGTGCGACCGTAGGCGGCGGCCAGGGGCCCCTTCCGCCCCCTTGAGCACTTTTAATCCTTACGGGTGAAACGATCCCTCAAAAGAGGACAGGAACCCCCTATTCCGTGGCCAGCGCGGCTACGCGGGGCAACCGCCGGTGGCAAAAGCCGCAGGGTGCGGGGCCGGGCCGGATTGTCAGAGGGGCCCGCTACGGTTCGGTCCATGGCTGCCCGTACGAAATCCGCGAACAGCGGTAAGCAACGTCCGTCGTACCGCTGCACCGAGTGCGGCTGGCAGACGGCCAAGTGGCTGGGCCGCTGCGCCGAGTGCCAGGCGTGGGGGACGATCGAGGAGTACGGCGCGCCCGCGGTGCGCACGACAGCCCCCGGCCGGGTCACCACCTCCGCCGTGCCCATCGGCGAGGTCGACGGCCGGACGGCCACGGCCCGCTCCACCGGGGTGCCCGAGCTGGACCGCGTCCTCGGCGGCGGGCTGGTCCCCGGCGCGGTGGTGCTGCTCGCGGGCGAGCCGGGCGTCGGCAAGTCCACGCTGCTGCTCGACGTCGCCGCGAAGTCGGCGAGCGAGGAGCACAAGACGCTCTACGTCACGGGTGAGGAGTCGGCGTCGCAGGTGCGGCTGCGCGCGGACCGCATCCACGCCATCGACGACCATCTGTACCTGGCGGCCGAGACCGACCTGTCCGCCGTCCTCGGCCACCTGGACGCGGTGAAGCCGTCCCTGCTGATCATGGACTCGGTCCAGACGGTGGCCTCGCCGGAGATCGACGGGGCGCCCGGCGGCATGGCCCAGGTGCGCGAGGTCGCGGGCGCGCTGATCCGCGCCTCCAAGGAGCGCGGCATGTCCACGCTGCTGGTGGGCCATGTCACGAAGGAGGGCGCGATCGCCGGTCCGCGCCTCCTGGAGCACCTGGTCGACGTGGTGCTGAACTTCGAGGGCGACCGGCACGCGCGCCTGCGCCTGGTCCGCGGCGTGAAGAACCGGTACGGGACGACGGACGAGGTCGGCTGCTTCGAGCTGCACGACGAGGGCATCACGGGCCTGGCCGACCCGAGCGGCCTCTTCCTGACCCGGCGCGACGAGCCGGTGCCCGGCACCTGTCTGACGGTGACCCTGGAGGGCCGCCGCCCGCTGGTCGCCGAGGTGCAGGCGCTCACCGTCGACTCGCAGATCCCCTCCCCCCGGCGCACGACGTCCGGCCTGGAGACCTCCCGTGTCTCGATGATGCTGGCGGTTCTCGAACAGCGGGGCAGGATCAGCGCCTTGGGCAAAAGGGACATCTACTCGGCGACGGTCGGCGGCGTGAAGCTCTCCGAGCCCGCCGCGGACCTCGCCATCGCGCTCGCGCTCGCCTCCGCCGCGAGCGACACCCCGCTCCCCAAGAACCTGGTGGCGATCGGAGAAGTGGGCCTCGCGGGCGAGGTCAGAAGGGTGACGGGGGTGCAGCGCCGGCTCGCCGAGGCGCACCGGCTCGGCTTCACGCACGCCCTCGTACCGGGCGATCCCGGCAAGATCCCGGCCGGTATGAAGGTCCTGGAAGTCGCCGACATAGGGGACGCGCTGCGGGTGCTTCCGAAGAGCCGTCGTCGAGAGGCCCCACGGGAGACGGAGGACCGCCGGTAGACTTTGCCCTGGTCTCGCCCGTGCGTGCGAACGCGACGCACTCCAGGGCGGCGCCCCAGAGTCTGCGATCCGGAGGAGTGCAGTGGCAGCCAATGACCGGGCGGCAGCTCCCGGCAAGTCCGCCGGGAGTTCCGGTGCGGACGGCCTGATGCGCGCCGCACTGAGCGCGGTGGCGCCGGGTACGGCGCTGCGCGACGGCCTGGAGCGCATCCTCCGCGGCAACACCGGAGGGCTCATCGTCCTCGGCTCCGACAAGACCGTCGAGTCGATGTGCACCGGCGGTTTCGTCCTGGACGTCGAGTTCACGGCCACGCGCCTGCGCGAGCTGTGCAAGCTCGACGGCGGCATCGTGGTCTCCTCGGACCTCGGCAAGATCCTGCGGGCCGGTGTCCAGTTGGTGCCGGACCCCACGATCCCCACGGAGGAGACCGGCACCCGCCACCGCACCGCGGACCGCGTCAGCAAGCAGGTCGGGTACCCGGTCGTCTCCGTCTCGCAGTCGATGCGGCTGATCGCCCTGTACGTGGACGGGCAGCGGCGGGTCCTGGAGGACTCGGCGGCGATCCTGTCGCGCGCGAACCAGGCCCTCGCGACCCTGGAGCGGTACAAGCTGCGGCTCGACGAGGTCGCGGGGACGCTCTCCGCGCTGGAGATCGAGGACCTGGTCACCGTCCGGGACGTCACGGCCGTGGCCCAGCGCCTGGAGATGGTGCGGCGCATCGCGACCGAGATCGCCGAGTACGTCGTGGAGTTGGGCACCGACGGACGGCTTCTGGCGCTGCAGCTGGACGAGTTGATCGCGGGCGTCGAGCCCGAGCGCGAGCTCGTCGTGCGGGACTACGTGCCCGAGCCGACCGCCAAGCGTTCCCGGACGGTCGACGAGGCGCTGGCCGAGCTGGACTCGCTGCACCACGGCGAGCTGCTCGAACTGCCCATCGTGGCGCGGGCCCTGGGGTACACGGGGTCGCCCGAGGCGCTGGACTCGGCGGTGTCGCCGCGCGGGTTCCGGCTGCTGGCCAAGGTGCCGCGGCTGCCCGGGGCCATCATCGACCGCCTCGTGGAGCACTTCGGCGGTCTCCAGAAGCTGCTCGCCGCCAGCGTGGACGACCTGCAGACCGTGGACGGCGTGGGCGAGGCCCGGGCGCGCAGCGTGCGCGAGGGGCTGTCGCGGCTCGCGGAGTCCTCGATCCTGGAGCGGTACGTGTAGCTCCGCCGGTTGAGCGGACTCGGTTCGTCCTGCCGCTTCCGGTCAGCCTCGGGCTTTCCGTCGTGGTGGGCCGGTGGTCCTGCTTCGCGCAGTTCCCCGCGCCCCTGCCGGGGCGCATCCCGACCGGCGTCGAAAGGTCTCAGTCCGCCTTCAGGACGAACGACGTCTGGGTGCCCGTCAGTTGAGCGCCCTTGACCTCCACCAGGTACGTACCGGGCGTCGCCGAACCCGCGGGCGGCGTCGCGCACTTCGGGGCGCTCGGGCGGAGGTCCCAGGTCAGGGTGTGCGTGACCTTGCCACCCGCCGGGACGCGCAGCAGCAGGCCGCCGTTGCCGGACGGGCAGTCGTCCGACGACCAGAACTCCTTGTCGCCGTCCGCCTTCGTGATCGTGACGACCGCCGTCCGCGGGCCGAGATCGACCTTGCAGGACTTGTCCGTGGAGTTCTTGGCGGCCAGCTCGATCCGCGGCTTCTCCCCGGGCGCGTACGCGTTGTGGAGGCTGCGCACCGCCAGTGTCACGCCGCCCGCCGTGCAGTCGGGCAGCTTCGACCCGGCCGGGACCTGGTCGCCCGACGCCGTGCCACCGCCGCTGCCCGCGCCGTCGCCGCCGCCCGCCGAGTCGTCCGCGCCGCCCGATCCTTCGGAGCCGCCAGAGCCGGAGTCGCCCGACCCGTCACCGGAGCCGCCGCCCGAGCCCGAGCCCGAACCGCCCGACGTGTCGCGCCCGCCGGGGTGTTCGCTGATCGCGGGGCCCGTGCCGGACGGTCCCGGCGTGATGGACTGCGTCGGGTGCTTGCCGTTGTTCCCGCCGGCGCCGTTGTTCCCGCCCCCGCCGCCCACGGTGACGATCCACACGATCAGCAGCGCGAGGAGCGCGACGACGGACGCCAGAACGACCCTCCGGCGCCAGTAGATGGAGGAGGGAAGCGGCCCGATCGGATTGCGCAGAGAACCCACGGCCCAAACCTTACGAGAGATCGGCCCGTTGTCCGGTGTCCACCCGCCGCACCGCACAGCAAGTTTTCCGGATCATCATCACGCCCCCGTCCCCCAAGGGCCGCACGGACCCCTGTCTTTCGTCAGGTACGGGCATGGACCGACGCAAGATGTGACGCCCCTCCGGCATTGCGTACTGTCCGTCACCATGGGAACCATTGACTCCGATCTCTATCGCGACATCCTGCAGTTCGCCCACGACACTCCTTCGTGGTTCCAGCACCTGATGGAGGTCTGGACCGAACTGGGACTGCTGCTGTTCGCCGTGCTCTTCGTCGTCGCCTGGTGGCGGGCGCGGCGCGGTGACCCGCGGGCTCTTGCCGTCGCGGTACTCGCTCCGCTGGCCACCGCGGTGGCCTACGTGTGCAGCGAGTTGATCAAGTCGGGGATCGACGAGGACCGGCCCTGCCGCGCGGTGAGCGGGGCGCTGGCGCCACTGATCGACTGTCCCGCGTACGGGGACTGGTCGTTCCCGTCCAACCACTCCACGATCGCCGCGGCGGCGGCCGTCGGCCTCGCGCTCGCCTGGCCGAAGATCGGCTGGCTGACGGTGCCGATGGCGTTCCTGATGGGGTTCTCGCGGGTCTTCGTGGGCGTGCACTACCCGCACGACGTCGCGGTGGGTTTCCTGCTCGGCACGCTGGTCGCCTTCCTCGTCGTACGCCTGTGCACGCGGCCGGGGACGCGGCTCGTCGAAACGATGCGGGGGTCGGGCAACGGCCTTGTGCGCTGGTTCGCGGGCCCGGGTCCTGCCGGAGCCCGCACGGACGGCCCGTCGGGGCCGTCGCACCGGCGCGGCGCGCATCGCCGCTGAGACCTCCGCCTCCTTACCGTGAGCGGGCCCTGACGATGCGTCACATTCAATGACGGGCGCTACGTCAGCAGGCCCGCTTCGTACGCCACGATCGCCGCCTGTACGCGGTTCTTGACCTCCAGGCGGTCGAGGACGGCGCTGACGTACGTCTTCACCGTGCCCTCCCACCAGGTGCAGGCGCCCGGCGATCTCCGGGTTCGACAGGCCGGCGCCCACCAGGGCGAGAACCTCGCGCTCGCGCGCAGCACCGCCCAGAGCGCGAGGTCCGCGAGAGGAGCGGCGGGGCGGTATCGGGGGTTCACCTCATCGACGGTACAAGCGGCACCGGGGCCACCACCCCCTGCCGATCGTCAGGGGTCCGCCACCGCCCCGCACAGCCCTTCGCCCCCAGCCTCGGCCCGCCGCCGCGACCTCGCCGAACGCCACGGCCCCCGGGCGGTCCCAGCACGCCACGGCACGACGGCAAACCGGCGGCCCGGGTGACAGAGCCGGTGGCGCGCGCCCCGGCGGGGGGCCCGGCCATGGCAGGATCGGAACTGCCATGACTGCGCCCACGAAGCCCACAGAGACCCCTGTGAACGCACCCGCCGAGCGGACCGATCTTCACGAACCCGTCATCGACTGGTTCACCGAGCACGCCCGCGACCTGCCCTGGCGCCGCCCGGAGGCGGGCCCGTGGGGCGTGATGGTCAGCGAGTTCATGCTCCAGCAGACACCCGTGAGCCGGGTCCTGCCGGTCTACGAGCAGTGGCTCGCGCGCTGGCCGCGCCCCGCCGACCTCGCCAAGGAGGCGCCCGGCGAGGCCGTGCGCGCCTGGGGCCGGCTCGGCTATCCGCGCCGCGCCCTGCGCCTGCACGGCGCCGCCGTCGCCATAACGGAACGGCACGGCGGCGACGTACCCACCGGCCACGCACAGCTCCTCGCCCTGCCGGGCATCGGGGAGTACACGGCCGCGGCCGTGGCCTCGTTCGCCTACGGTCAGCGGCACGCCGTGCTGGACACGAACGTGCGCCGCGTCTTCGCGCGTGCCGTGGCGGGGGTGCAGTACCCGCCGAACGCCACCACCGCCGCCGAGCGGAAGCTGGCCCGCGCGCTGCTGCCGGAGACGGACGACACCGCCGCGAAGTGGGCCGCCGCGTCCATGGAGTTGGGCGCGCTGGTCTGCACCGCGAAGAACGAGGAGTGCCACCGGTGCCCGATCGCCGCGCTGTGCGCCTGGCGGCTCGCGGGCAAGCCGGCGCACGAGGGCCCGCCGCGGCGCGGACAGACGTACGCCGGTACGGACCGTCAGGTGCGCGGCAAGCTGCTGGCCGTATTGCGGGAGGCGGTCGCTCCGGTTCCGCAGACGGCGCTCGACCGGGTGTGGGACGAGCCCGTACAGCGGGCGCGGGCCCTGGACGGCCTGGTCAGCGATGGTCTGGTGGAGCCGCTGGCGGGTGGCCTGTACCGGCTTCCGATGGGCTGAGACCGCGGGCCGTTCCGGAAGTCTTCAGTCGGTTCTCAGCTTCGTTACACAACCGACGGACAGCCGTGCGTTCGTCGAAGGCTGGAACGGACAACGCCGTGACAAGCCCTCCGTAGCTTTTTCCTCAGCGCCGCACACGACCAGTGCGGCACACGGGGAGCAAGTGGAAACGGGAGGCGGATCATCATGGCGCACGGCGGTGAGGTGCTCGAGTTCGAGGAGTACGTCAGGACGCGGCAGGACGCTCTGCTGCGCAGCGCCCGGCGCCTGGTGCCGGACCCCGTCGACGCCCAGGACCTGCTGCAGACGGCGCTCGTGCGGACGTACGGCCGCTGGGACGGCATAGCCGACAAGCGCCTCGCGGACGCCTATCTGCGACGCGTCATGATCAACACGCGGACCGAGTGGTGGCGGGCCCGGAAGCTGGAGGAGGTCCCGACCGAGCAGCTTCCGGAGTCGACGATCGACGACTCCACCGAACAGCACGCGGACCGCGCCCTGTTGATGGACATCATGAAGGTGCTGGCTCCGAAGCAGCGCAGTGTCGTGGTGCTGCGACACTGGGAGCAGATGTCCACAGAGGAGACGGCCGCCGCCCTCGGCATGTCGGCCGGAACCGTGAAGAGCACGCTGCACCGGGCCCTGGCCCGGCTCCGCGAAGAGCTGGAGAACCGGGACCGTGAGGAGCCGGTGGCGGGCGCGCTCGACCGTCGTGAGGAGCGGGAGCGTTGCGCGGCCTAGGCCTACGTGCCTCTGGGATCGGGTTCCGTGGAGCCTTGAGAAGAACCCTGCGGAGGACTCTGCGAAGGGCTCTGCGGGTGGCGAAGGCGGGAAGTTCGGTGATCGCCGGGCTCGCCGCCCTCGGGCTCTTCGTCGGAGCCCTCGCGGCCTGTTCGGCGGGCGGCACCGGCGCGCGTGACGAGGGCCCGGCCCGCACCGACCCGGTCGGCTCGACCGCGCCGGCCGCCACCGTGAGCCCCGCACCGGCCGACTCGCCGTCGGCGTCGGCGGCCCCGTCGCCCTCCGCGACCCCGGCCGCGGTGAACGCGGTGCGTCTGGTGAAGGCCGACCCCAGGGTCAGCGCCGACATCAAGCGCGACCTCAAGCCGTGCGTGGCCAAGGAGTACCCGGTCGACGTGAGCTACGGGAACCTGACCGGCGGATCCTCGAACGACATCGTGGTCAACGTGATGACCTGCGGCGACGCGGTGGGCATCGGCACGTATGTGTACCGCGATGTGGACGGTACGTACAAGAATGTCTTCCAGACCGAGGAACCCCCGGTGTACGCGGAGATCGACCGAGGTGATCTCGTAGTCACCAAGCAGGTGTACGAGAAGGGGGACTCCGTCTCCTCACCGTCGGGCGAGGAGGTCCTCACGTACCACTGGACCGGAGGCCGCTTCACCGAGGTGGACCGCACGCACAACGACTACAGCCACACGGTGGACGGGGAGTCGCCCTCCCCCGCCGAGGACGGCTGAGCCGGCTGAGGGCCGAGAACGGAAATGGGAGAGCACCACATGGCTGAGCGCAAGGGCGAGCAGACCCACGTCCTGTTCGTCGAGGACGACGACGTCATCCGCGAGGCCACCCAGCTCGCCCTGGAGCGCGACGGCTTCGTGGTCACCGCCATGCCGGACGGGCTCGCGGGCCTGGAGGCGTTCCGGGCCGACCAGCCGGACATCGCCCTGCTCGACGTGATGGTTCCCGGGCTCGACGGTGTCTCGCTGTGCCGCCGCATCCGTGACGAGTCGACCGTCCCCGTGATCATGCTCTCCGCGCGCGCGGACTCCATCGACGTCGTGCTCGGCCTGGAGGCCGGGGCCGACGACTACGTGACCAAGCCGTTCGACGGGGCCGTGCTCGTGGCCCGGATCCGCGCCGTGCTGCGCCGCTTCGGGCACGCGGGCGGCGCGTCGGCCGGAGGCAGCGGCGGCACGCGGGAACCGGCCGACGCCGCCGGTGGCGCCCTGCACTTCGGCGACCTGGAGATCGACACGGAGGGCATGGAGGTGCGCCGGGGCGGGGAGCCGGTGGCACTGACCCCCACCGAGATGCGGCTGCTCCTGGAGTTCTCCTCGGCGCCCGGCACGGTCCTCTCCCGCGACAAGCTCCTGGAGCGCGTGTGGGACTACGGCTGGGGCGGTGACACCCGCGTCGTCGACGTCCACGTCCAGCGGCTGCGCACCAAGATCGGCCAGGACCGGATCGAGACGGTCCGCGGGTTCGGCTACAAACTGAAGGCCTGAGCGGGTCGATGGGACAGCCGATGGGACAGCCGAACAGGCTGATGGGACGGGAGATATGAGAGGGACCGGCCCGGCTTCCGGGGCGGAGCGGCTCTCCGGCCTGCTGCCGCGGCGGGTGCGGCACAGTCTGCGCAGCGGTGTGCGCTGGAAGATCAGCGTGGCCATCGCCCTGGTCGGCGCGCTCGTCGCCCTCGCGCTCAGCCTGGTCGTGCACAACGCCGCGCGGGTCTCGATGCTGGACAACGCACGGGACGTACAGGACGAGCGGATCCAGTTCGTGCAGCGCCAGTACGAGGCGCGGCCGGGCGGCAATCTGCCGGTCGGCTTCGCGGTGAACGACCCGCTCCTGCCCACCGAACTGCGCGCCAAGGTGCTCAGCGGCCGCCGCGCCACCTATGTGTCGGAGCCGTCCGACGGCGTGCCCGACATCTGGGCCGCGGTCCCGCTCGCGGACGGCGACATCCTCTCGGTGCACACCCGGTTCACCGACCGCAGCGCCACCGTGATGAAGGACCTCGACCAGGCCCTGATCATCGGCTCCATCGCGGTCGTCTTCGGCGGCAGCGCGCTCGGCGTGCTCATCGGCGGCCAGCTCTCGCGCCGCCTGCGCAAGGCGGCGAGCGCGGCCCGGGAGGTCGCCCAGGGGCGTACGGACGTCCGGGTGCGGGAGGCCATCGGCGGGGTCGTGCGCGACGAGACCGACGATCTCGCGCGGGCCGTGGACGCGATGGCCGACGCCCTCAAGCAGCGCCTGGAGGCCGAGCGGCGGGTCACCGCCGACATCGCGCACGAGCTGCGCACCCCGGTCACCGGGCTGCTCACCGCCGCCGAGCTGCTGCCGCCGGGCCGGCCGAGCGAGCTGGTCAAGGACCGGGCGCAGGCGATGCGCACCCTCGTCGAGGACGTCCTCGAAGTGGCCCGTCTGGACAGTTCGGCCGAGCGGGCCGAGCTGCAGGACATCATGCTGGGCGAGTTCGTGAGCCGCCGGATCGCGGCCCGTACCTTCGACGGCATCACGGTCAGCGTGATCCACGAGTCCGAGGTGACCACCGACCCGCGCCGCCTGGAGCGCATCCTGTTCAACCTGCTGGCCAACGCGGCCAAGCACGCCCGCCCGCCGATCGAGGTCAGCGTGGAGGGCCGGGTCGTCCGGGTCCGCGACCACGGCCCCGGCTTCCCCGAGGACCTCCTGGAGGAGGGCCCCAGCCGCTTCCGCACCGGCGCCGCCGACCGCGCGGGCCACGGCCACGGTCTGGGCCTGACGATCGCGGCGGGCCAGGCCCAGGTGCTCGGCGCCCGGCTCACGTTCCGCAACGTACGACCGCCGGGCGCGGACCCCGGCACCCCGGCGGAGGGGGCGGTGGCGGTGCTGTGGCTGCCCGAGCACGCGCCGACGAACACCGGCAGCTTCCCGATGGTGCGGCTGCCCGGCACCACATGAGCCGGCGCCTCAACGCCCCTGGGCCATGAGCGAGTCGGCGAGCCGCGCCGCCTCCGCCTCGCCCAGCGGGGCGTGTCCGAGCAGGAACCGGTACCAGAAGACCCCGTACACCTGATCCACCATCAGGTCGAGGTCGCAGTCGGCCGTCAGCTCGCCGCGCTCCCGGCCCCGTTCGAGCACGGTGCGCAGCGCGGCCCGCCGCGCACCGGTGAACTCCCGCATCAGCTCGGCGAGATGGGGGTCGTGCGCCGCCTCCCGTACGAGGGTGCGCAGGGCCGGGGCGACCGGCGGGCGCTGCGCTCCCGCGAACGTGGCGGCGACCACCGCCCGCAGGTCGTCGCCGAGCGCGCCCGAGTCCGGCACGGGCGCGGCCGTCTCGGCCCGTTCGGTGAGCGCGTCGAGCAGCACCGCTCCCTTCGAGGGCCACCACCGGTACAGCGTCTGCTTGCCGACGCCGGCCTCCTTCGCGATGGCGTCCACGCTCACCGCCGCGCCGTCCGCTTCCGCGAGCAGCCGCAGCGCGGCGTCGAGGACGTCCCGGCGCGCCTCCTCGTTGCGCCGACGCCCGGTGTGGGCTCGCTCAGCACTCACATCGACTCACCTTTTCCGTTTCCGTACGCCGGTCGCCGCGGCCCTCTTCCGGAGAACCACTTGACGAGACCATCGGTCTCGACAACACTTACTTTACCGAGACCGTCAGTCTCGTCAATATCCCCGCCGCACCGGGCCTCCGCCAGGGCACCGGGAACCACGGGGACCAGGGGAACTACGAGGACAGGGTCACCATGACTTCTGCAACACCCTCCACCACCCGCACCGACACCTCCACCGCCCACGTCGTGGTCATGGGCGGCAGCTCCGGCATCGGCGAGGCCACCGCCGCCCTGTTCGCGGCGAGCGGCGCCGAAGTCACCATCACCGGCCGCGACCGGGCCAAGCTCGACGAGGCGGCCGCCCGGATCGGCGGCAAGACCACCACGTACCGCATGGACGCCACCGACCAGGCCGACATCGACGCGTTCTTCGCCACCGTCGCGCCCGTCGACCACCTGGTCGTCGCGGTCAGCGGCGCGGCGGGCAGCGGCGCCTTCGCCGAGCTCGACCTCGACGACCTGGCACACGGCTTCGACGCCAAGTTCTGGCCCCAGCTCCGCATCCTTCAAGCGGCGTTGGCGCACCTGACCGAGTACGCGTCGGTCACCCTCATCACGGCCGCCTCCGCCCGCGCCGCCTTCCCCGGCACCGCGGGCCTGGCCGCGATCAACGGCGCGCTGGAGGCGATGATCCCGCCGCTCGCCGTCGAACTCGCCCCGCGCCGCATCAACGCCGTCTCCCCCGGCGTCATCGACACCCCCTGGTGGGGCCGGGTCCCGGAGGAGCAGCGCAGGGAGCTGTTCGCGGGGCTCGCGGCGACGACCCCGGCGGGCCGCGTCGGCCGCCCCGAGGAGGTGGCGCGGGCCATCAACTCCCTTGCCACGAACGGCTTCATCACGGGCGTGGTCCTGGACTGCACCGGCGGGGCGAACCTGGCGACGGGGCGCTGAGCCCGGCTGTCCGCCGCGGGCGCGAGAAGCCCCACCGGCCCGCGGTCGCACGACAACGGCCACCCGGCGGACGAGAACGCGAAACGGCCCCCGGCGCCAAGGCGCCGGGGGCCGCTCGAAAAGGGGAACCTACTCGGCCGGAGCCGGAGCCGGAGCCGCGGCCGGCGCGGGCGCGGGCCCGGCCCCGCGCAGCGCGACCTCCTTCACGAACAGGGCGGTGACGAGCGCGACGATCGCCACCACGGCCCCGAGCAGGAACGCCGAGTGCATCCCGGAGGAGACCGCGTACTTGTACGCCTCCTGCACCGGCGCGGGCAGCAGATCGAGGTGCGCCGCGTCCAGCTGCGCCGACTCCCCGATGGCCTTGCCGCCGAGCGCACCCGCCCGCTCGGCCATGACGTCGTTCACCCTGTTGTTGAACAGCGCGCCCATGATGGCGACACCGAACGACGAGCCGAGCGTGCGGAACAGGGTCGTGGACGACGACGCGACGCCCATGTCCTTCATCTCCACGCTGTTCTGCGCGACCAGCATGGTGATCTGCATCAGGCAGCCCATACCGGCGCCGAGCACGGCCATGTAGACGCCGGCCGTGAACCGCGAGGTCTCCGTGTCCAGCTGCGCGAGCAGGAACAGCCCGGCGACCATCAGCACGCCGCCGACGATCGGGAACACCTTGTACTTGCCGGTGCTGGTGGTGATCCGGCCCGCGACCAGCGAGACGATCATCATCGACAGCAGCATCGGGAGCAGCAGCAGACCGGAGTTGGTCGCCGACGCGCCCTGCACGGACTGCTGGTACAGCGGCAGGAAGAGCACCGCGCCGAACATCACGAAGCCGGTGACGAAGCCGATCAGGGACATCAGCGTGAAGTTGCGGCTGCGGAAGATGTGCAGCGGCAGGATCGGCTCGGCGGCCCTGGTCTGCGAGAACACGAACCCGACGAGCGCGGCGACGCCGAGCCCGATCAGCTCCATGATCACGGCGGAGCCCCAGGCGTACTCGGTCCCGCCCCAGGTGGTCACCAGCACGATCGAGGTGATGCCGACCGTCAGCAGCGCGGCGCCGAGGTAGTCGATGGACCCGCTCGCCCGCTTCTTCGGCAGATGCAGCACGGCGGTGATCATGACCAGCGCGACGGCGCCGATCGGCAGGTTGATGTAGAAGGCCCAGCGCCAGCCGAGGTGGTCGGTGATGGTGCCGCCGACGAGCGGCCCGCCGATCATCGCGAGCGCCATGACGCCGGCCATCATGCCCTGGTACTTACCGCGTTCCCGGGGCGGGATCAGGTCGCCGATGATCGCCATGACACCGACCATCAGACCGCCGGCGCCGAGGCCCTGGACGGCCCGGAACGCGATCAGCTCGCCCATGTTCTGGGCCATGCCGCTGAGCACGGAGCCGATCAGGAAGATGACGATGGAGGTGAGGAAGGAACCCTTCCGCCCGTACATGTCGCCGACCTTGCCCCAGATCGGCGTGGAGGCGGCGGTGGCGAGCGTGTACGCGGTGACGACCCACGACAGGTACTTGAGCCCGCCCAGTTCACCGACGATCGTCGGCATCGCGGTGCCCACGATCATGTTGTCGAGCATGGCGAGCAGCATGGCCATCATCAGCGCCATCAGCACGACGCGCACACTGCGCGGCTGTTTGCCCTGATCCGGCGGTGCCACCTGCTCCCCGCGGTCCACTGCGTAATCGGCCTGCGCCATGACCCCCACCACTCCCACTTACTTGCCGCCCGGCTAGTTCCCTACAATGAGGAAGGTAGGGCGACAACTAGCCGGTCGTCAAGTAAGTTTTTTCCCAAGGGATCCCGAGGGAACGGCGAGCAAGGGGCACAGATGGTCACGGGCAGCAGCAAGCCGCAGCAGCGTCGCGGGGACACCCGCCAGCGGATCCAGGACGTGGCCCTCGAACTCATCGCCGAGCAGGGCTACGAGAAGACGTCCCTGCGGGAGATCTCCGAGCGTCTCGGCGTCACGAAGGCGGCGCTCTACTACCACTTCAAGACCAAGGAAGACATCCTGGTCAGCCTCTTCACGGACCTGATGACGCCGATCGACGACCTGATCGGCTGGGCCAAGGAGCAGCCGCGCCCCGTCCCTCTGGAGACCAAGCGGGAGATCCTCACCCGCTACAGCAAGGCGCTGTCCGGCGCCGCCCCGCTCTTCCGCTTCATGCAGGAGAACCAGGCGCAGCTGCGCGAGCTGAGCATCGGCGAGAACTTCAAGGACCGGATGCACGACCTGCTCGACCGGCTGCTGCCCGAGGACGCCTCGCTCACCGACCGCGTGCGCTGCTTCAGCGCGCTGTTCTCCATGCACGCCGGGATGTTCGTCCTCAGGGACGTCGAAGGCGACCCCGAGGACAAGCGTCTGTCCATCCTCGAGGTCGCCACGGACCTGGTCACCCAGGCCCACAAGAGCTGACGTCAGCGCGTCACACCTTCACGCCCTTCGCGTTCATGAAGGCGACGGGGTTCACGGCGGAGCCGTAGTTCGGCGTCGTACGGATCTCGAAGTGCAGGTGCGGTCCGCTGGAGTTGCCGGTGCTGCCGGACAGCGCGATGTGCTGGCCCGTCGAGACGGTCTGGCCGACGTGGACGTCGATCCGCGACAGGTGCGCGTACTGGGAGTACGTGCCGTCGGCGTGCTTGATCACGATGGCGTTGCCGTACGCGGGGCCGTCACCGGCGCCGTTGGGGCCGGCCTTGACGACGGTGCCGCCGTGCACGGACATGACGCCGGTGCCGGTCGGCACGGCGAAGTCCTGGCCGGAGTGGTGACCGGTGGCCCACATGCTGCCGCCCTGCGCGTAGCCCGCGGAGAGGGTGTAGTGCGCGACCGGGTCGACCCAGGAGGCGGCCTTCTTGGTGGCGGCCTGCTCGGTGGAGGAGGCGGCCTTGGCCTGGGCGGCGGCCTGCGCCTTGACGGAGGCGGCGGCACCGCTCGGCAGCGCGGCGGCCTGGGTGTCGGCGGCGAACGCGGCCCCGGTGCCCAGAACGGCGGAGACTCCGAAACCGGCGGCCACGACGGCGGCACGCTTGCGGAGCATCGACGTACCGGGACGGTGGGACTGGGTGCGCTTCGACATGGGAGACCTCTTCGAGCTTCGGGGACATTCGGGTCCTGCCGCCCTCCGACGGATGAGCGGACCGGAGGGCGAGAAAGGGACCCGGCACACGTCCTCGTGCTGCCGGGTCGGCCATCCCTTGGTAACCCCCACCCCCGGCCCCGCCCAAAAGCCCGATCTACTACCCGGCCTCGTACGTCAGCCCGGGCCGGAGGTCCCCTTGACACCTCCGTCGCACCCCTCCCGGTTTGACGGATTTATCCACCGATTCATGGTTTAGCCGCACCTCGAGCGCGCCTGCCGAAGCCACTCAGGGGTCGACACCTCACCCGACCCAAGAAACGGACATATCGACTAAACCCATCGACTGCGTAACAGTCGGCCCACGAGCAGCCTGCTCCACTATTTCGCCTAGTACCGGACAAAACGGCTGTGCGGCATGTCACCGGAGGCCAAGATCCAACCCCGCGCGAATGTGACCGGCACTACGCTCCTGGCCCATGGATCCCGCTGTGCTCGGCACCCGGCTGGCCTCGAGCGTGCTCGTCCCCGCACTCCGGAAACTGATCGTCCGGGAGGGCCCGGGCGCCGGCCTCACCGACCGGCCCGTACGCATCTCCGGACTGGTCTCCTTCCGCGGCGAGCAGCGCACCGTCACCGGCCGGGACATCGAGCGCCTCGCCCGCCGTCTGGTCACCGCCGCGCTCGACGGACCGGGCGAGCCACCGTTCCCGCCCGCCGAGACCGAGGCCGTCGTGCACGCGCTGGCCGACACCCTGCACGCACTCGGCGACCTGGCCATGGACGACGTACAGGCGGTCCGCCTCGGCCCGGCCGAACTGGCCCGCGCCCTGCGCCGCGCGGCCCCCGACCCCGGCCTGTCCGCCGACGCGGACCACTTCCTCGGCACGGTCACCGGCTGGGCGTGCGAACACCTGGTGCAGTTCTTCACGCAACGCTCGACCTTCGTGGCCCGCACGCTGGTCGAGCAGAGCCGCGGACAACAGGAACTCCTCGCGAAGACGGACGAGCTGATCCGCCGCACACCCCCCGCCGACGCCACGGACACCTCCTTCGAGCAGCGCTGTCTCTCCTACGTCGCCGAACGCCACCGGCACCTGACCATCTACGGCATCGACCTGCGCGACGCCCCCGAGCGGTGGCCGCTGGAAGTGGCGTACCTGAGCCTGGAGGCGACGGCCGCGCCCCGCGACTCCTTCGACGCCCTTCCCGAAGCGGCCGCCGCACCGGCCCGGATCCGCGCCGAGGACGCGTTCGCCGACGGTCACGAGCGGGTGCTGCTGCGCGGCGAGGCGGGCTCGGGCAAGACGACGCTGATCCAGTGGCTGGCGGTCACCGCGGCGGCCTCGGGGGACCGGATCCCCTTCGTGCTCCCCCTGCGCACCCTCGTCCGCGCCGACGCGCTGCCCGCCCCGGCCGCCTTCCTCTCCGCGGTCGGCTGCCCGCTGACCGCCCCCGACGGCTGGGCCGAGCGGGTCCTCACCGCCGGGCGCGCCCTGGTCCTCGTCGACGGGCTCGACGAGATCCCGGCCGCCGACCGGCACCGCGTCCGCGACTGGCTGACCGCCCTGATCGGCGCGTACGCGGGCAACCGCTGGCTGCTCACCTCCCGCCCCACCGCCGTGCGCCCCGACTGGCTCGCCGACGCCGGCTTCCGCGAGGTGCTCCTGTCGCCGATGCGGCCGGCCGACGTCGCCACGTTCGTCCACCGCTGGCACACGGCCGCGGACGCGGGCTCGTACGAGCCCGCGCTCATGGACTCCCTGCGCACCAAGCGCGACCTGGCCCGGCTCGCCACCAACCCCCTGATGTGCGGCCTGATCTGCGCCCTGCACCGGGAACGGCGCGGCTACCTCCCCACCGGCCGCAAGGAGCTGTACGACGCCGCCCTCTCCCTGCTGCTGACCCGCCGCGACCGCGAACGCGGCATGACCGGCGTCGACCTCGGCGAGGAGGCCCGGCTCGACCTCCTGCAGCACCTCGCGTACGCGCTGACCCTGAGCGGGCGCACGGAGATGAGCCGCGCCGCGGCCGAGGCGGCCCTGGACCGCCGCCTCCCCTCCGTCACCTCGGCGGCGGCCCTGGGCGACGCACCGGCCGTCCTGTCCGCCCTGCTCCTGCGCAGCGGCCTGCTGCACCAGCCCGCCGAGGGCGTCGTCAGCTTCGTGCACCGCACGTTCCAGGACTACCTGGGCGCCCGGTACGCCGTCGAGGACGGCCACGCCCTGCCCTTCGTCCAGCGCCTCGCCGACGACCCGCAGGGCGAGGACGCGATCCGCATGGCCGTGGCCCACGCCCGCCCCGGCGAACGCCCGCCGCTGCTGCGCGAGTTGCTCTCCTCCGGCACCCCGCGCCTGACCCTGCTGGCCCTGGCCTGCCTGGAACACGCGACGACACTGGACCCGGTGGTGCGGGCCGAGGTGGAGCGGGCGGCGAGCACGCTGATCCCACCGCGCACGGTCGAGGACGCGCGGGCCCTGGCGGAGGCGGGCCCGCTGGTCCTGGAACTGCTGCCGGGCCCGGCGGGGCTGAGCGACGAGGAGGCGCACGGGGTGACGGTCACGGCGTCGATCCTGGGCGCGATGGACCCGACGGGGGCTCTGGGAGTACTACGGCGGTTCCGGGAACACCCGGCGCTGGACGTGCGGCGTCAACTGGTCGGTACCTGGCATCGGTTCGGCGCCCAGGAGTTCGCCGACGAGGTGCTGACCCACGTGGACCCTGCCGGCCTGTTCCTCTGGGCCGATTCGCCCGAGCAGGTAGCCGCGCTGCGCACGATGAGGCCTTGGCCCGAGCTGACAGTGAAGGGCCCGCATCGGCTGGACACCCTGGCCGCCACGCTCCCGGACCCCGCGGCGGTGACGTATCTCAGCGCCCGGTACAACCCATGCCTGGACGACCTGGGCGTGTTCACCGCGTTTCCCGCGCTGACAAGCATCTGGATCGAGGGGTGTTCGGCAGCGACGGGCTTCGGCCGGCTGGCCGCCCTACCGTTGACCCGGCTCGGATTTTCACGCTGCTCCAGCCTCGACGGGCTGGAACAACTCGATTCCCTCGAGAGGTTGTCCATATTCGATCTCGAACTCCCGGGCGGCTCTCTGGCCGACAGCCTGCCGGTGACTGCTCCCCTGGAGTTTCTGTTCCTGGGTCGGCACACCACCGACATGACCGGGCTGCGGGGCCTGCACCACTGGCCCACGCTCACCCGACTCAGTCTGGGGCCGGTCGTGACGGCACCGACAGCACGCGACTGGGAGTACGTCGCCGCGCTTCCGGCCCTGTCGACTCTCTATCTGGACGCCGTCTTCTTCCGCGACCACGGGGAGTCCTTGCGGATGCTGCCCGAACTGCCCGGCATCACGACGCTCGTCCTGAGCAGCATGATCGGCGACGAGGACGTCCGCGCGTTGGCGCCGCGTCTGCCCAACCTGCGCCACGTGAGCCTGCAGACCGCCCCTGGCGCCGACGTCCCCCTGGACCGCTATGCCCCGCTGTTCCCCGACGCCGAGGTGTTGCTGTTCCCGCGCTGAATGCGGGCATACGAAAAGGGGGCCGGTGCCCAAAAGCACCGGCCCCCTTTTCACAGGCTCACCCCGGAAGGGCTACGCCTCCTTGCTCAGGTTCGGGCCCGCGCCGCCACCGGCGGCCTGCTCGATCGGAGGAACGTCCGGCAGCGCCGACTTCTCCTCGCCGCGGAAGGTGAAGGTCTTGTTCTCGCCCTCGCCCTCCGTGTCCACGACCACGATGTGACCCGGACGCAGCTCGCCGAAGAGGATCTTCTCCGAGAGGGTGTCCTCGACCTCGCGCTGGATCGTGCGACGCAGCGGCCGCGCGCCCAGCACCGGGTCGTAACCCTTCTTGGAGAGGAGCTCCTTCGCGGACTGGGAGAGCTCGATGCCCATGTCCCGGTCCTTGAGGCGCTCGTCCACCTTGCCGACCATCAGGTCGACGATCTGGAGGATGTCGTCCTGCGTGAGCTGCGGGAAGACGACGACGTCGTCGACACGGTTGAGGAACTCGGGACGGAAGTGCTGCTTGAGCTCGTCCGAGACCTTGTTCTTCATGCGCTCGTAGTTGGTCTTCGTGTCACCCGTGGCCGCGAAGCCCAGGTTGAAGCCCTTCGAGATGTCACGGGTTCCAAGGTTGGTCGTCATGATGATGACCGTGTTCTTGAAGTCCACGACACGACCCTGGGAGTCGGTCAGACGACCGTCCTCCAGAATCTGCAGCAGCGAGTTGAAGATGTCCGGGTGCGCCTTCTCGACCTCGTCGAAAAGAACCACGGAGAACGGCTTGCGCCGCACCTTCTCGGTCAGCTGACCGCCCTCTTCGTAGCCCACGTAACCGGGGGGCGAACCGAAGAGACGCGACACCGTGTGCTTCTCGCTGAACTCCGACATGTCGAGGGAGATCAGCGCGTCCTCGTCACCGAAGAGGAACTCGGCGAGCGCCTTGGACAGCTCCGTCTTACCGACACCGGACGGGCCGGCGAAGATGAACGAGCCACCGGGACGCTTCGGGTCCTTCAGACCGGCGCGCGTACGACGGATCGCCTTCGAGAGCGCCTTGACGGCGTCCTTCTGGCCGATGACGCGCTTGTGGAGCTCGTCCTCCATGCGCAGCAGGCGCGAGGACTCCTCCTCGGTCAGCTTGAAGACCGGGATACCGGTCGCCGTGGCCAGGACCTCGGCGATCAGCTCGCCGTCGACCTCGGCGACGACGTCCATGTCGCCGGCCTTCCATTCCTTCTCGCGCTTGGCCTTCGCCGCAAGGAGCTGCTTCTCCTTGTCGCGCAGCGAGGCCGCCTTCTCGAAGTCCTGGGAGTCGATGGCCGACTCCTTGTCACGACGCACGCCCGCGATCTTCTCGTCGAACTCGCGGAGGTCCGGCGGCGCGGTCATCCGGCGGATGCGCATCCGGGAACCGGCCTCGTCGATCAGGTCGATCGCCTTGTCCGGCAGGAAGCGGTCCGAGATGTACCGGTCGGCCAGCGTCGCGGCCTGGACGAGGGCCTCGTCCGTGATCGAGACGCGGTGGTGGGCCTCGTACCGGTCACGCAGACCCTTGAGGATCTCGATGGTGTGCGGCAGCGACGGCTCCGCGACCTGGATCGGCTGGAAGCGGCGCTCGAGGGCCGCGTCCTTCTCCAGGTGCTTGCGGTACTCGTCGAGCGTGGTGGCACCGATGGTCTGGAGCTCACCGCGCGCCAGCATCGGCTTCAGGATCGAAGCCGCGTCGATGGCGCCCTCGGCGGCACCCGCACCCACGAGCGTGTGCAGCTCGTCGATGAACAGGATGATGTCGCCGCGGGTGCGGATCTCCTTGAGCACCTTCTTGAGGCGCTCCTCGAAGTCACCGCGGTAGCGGGAGCCGGCGACCAGCGCGCCCAGGTCAAGCGTGTACAGGTGCTTGTCCTTGAGCGTCTCGGGCACCTCGCCCTTGACGATGGCCTGGGCGAGACCCTCGACGACGGCGGTCTTGCCGACGCCGGGCTCACCGATCAGGACCGGGTTGTTCTTGGTACGGCGCGACAGGACCTGCATGACGCGCTCGATCTCCTTCTCGCGCCCGATGACCGGGTCGAGCTTGGACTCACGAGCGGCCTGCGTCAGGTTGCGGCCGAACTGGTCGAGGACCAGGGACGTGGAGGGCGTGCCCTCGGCAGGACCGCCGGCGGTGGCGGTCTCCTTGCCCTGGTAACCGGAGAGCAGCTGGATGACCTGCTGCCGCACCCGGTTGAGATCTGCGCCCAGCTTGACCAGGACCTGGGCGGCGACGCCCTCGCCCTCACGGATCAGGCCGAGCAGGATGTGCTCCGTGCCGATGTAGTTGTGGCCCAGCTGAAGGGCCTCGCGGAGCGACAGCTCCAGGACCTTCTTGGCACGGGGGGTGAAGGGGATGTGGCCGGACGGGGCCTGCTGGCCCTGACCGATGATCTCCTCCACCTGCTGGCGGACCGCCTCGAGCGAAATCCCGAGGCTCTCCAGGGCCTTAGCGGCGACACCCTCGCCCTCGTGGATCAAGCCCAGGAGGATGTGCTCGGTGCCGATGTAGTTGTGGTTGAGCATCCGGGCTTCTTCCTGAGCCAGGACGACAACCCGCCGCGCGCGGTCGGTGAACCTCTCGAACATCGTTAATCGCTCCTCAGAGCGGTCAGGCAGTAAGGGGGCTGTCCCCTCCCTGTCCTTCCGCAGCTTAGTCCCGCAAGCGGGGACCGCTCATTCCAACTGCCGACACCCGGCCGAGAACTAGAGGTGCCTCCTGTCCCCGAACGCCGACATCTGCTCCAACCCGATGGTGCGAGACGATGTTCCCGCAGGCCAGGCAGATACCCACCTCGCCACTACGCCGATGGCGAACGCGAGATGCCCGAGCCGAGCGTGTCGCCCCTCCCACTAGGGATGTCTTACCCGCACGGACTGACACTCCATGCGGCGCGCGCCGGTTCCCTCCGCTACGGGCGAACATCCTTGCGCGACAGAACACCCCCGTACGCCCCCATTCCGGACACGTTCCGCATTCAAGTGGCGACTGCGCGTAACTCCGGGGTGCTTCTGGAGGTTGCTCCTGGCATGGTCGCCTTCCCCGCCCCGCGCCGGCCGCTCGAGGCCGTCCCCCCGGTCCCGTCGGTCCAGCAGTGGTACGAGGACGAGCTGGGCTGGGCCACGGCGGCAGGCCCCGAGGGGCTGCGGCTGCGCACGGGGCTGCGTTTCGACGTCCTGGAGGTCCCGGCCGACGCCGGCTTCCGGATGCTGCGCAGGCTGGATCCCCGCTCACCGGTGGCGTTGTGCGGGGAAACGATGCAGCTCCTGGTGGCCGCGGGCAGCGCGGACGAACTTCCGGGGCTGCTCGACTGGCTGGAGTGGGGCTCACTGCCCCTGGACCTCGTCGCGGTCGGGGCGGGCGGATTCATCGACGCGCCGACGCCGCCGGGCAGGACCGGCTCGCAGGAGGCCGCCGTGTGGGTGCGGCCCCCGGAGCCCGGACGCGAGGTGGAGCCGGTGCTGCCGGCCCTGACGAGCCTGTCGGCCGTCTCGACCTGGTCGGTCGTGGGGGGCGGTGGGGGCGCCCCCGATCTCGTACGACTCGTGGACACGGCGGCGACCCACTGCCACCGGGCCCGACTGCTCCGTGCATCCACGGAGGCGGATCGTCAGCCGTTGGCCTTCTCGTAGGCCTCACGGATGGAGGCGGGGACGCGGCCGCGGTCATTGACCTCGTAGCCGTTGTCCTTCGCCCACGCGCGGATCTGCGCCGTGTCCTGGTTGCCACCCGACGCGGCGCGCGCCTTGCCCCGGCCGCTCGCGGCACGGCCACCGGTGCGCCGGCCCGCCTTGACGAACGACTCGAGGGCGCTACGGAGCTTGTCCGCGTTGGCGGTGGTGAGGTCGATCTCGTACGACTTGCCGTCGAGCGCGAACGTCACGGTCTCGTCCGCCTCGCCGCCGTCGAGGTCATCGACAAGAAGGACCTGAACCTTCTGTGCCACCGGATTTCCTTTCATCGAAATCTGAAGGGCCGGCCCCCCTGCGACCGCGGCCGCTGTTTCGCCGTCCCCTTGTTATATGCAGTACTGCAGTACGTCGGAAAGCAAACCGCTTTTGCGGGGAAAACACAAACCCCTGGCTGAGATCCAGGAGAGATCTCGGAGTTGTACGCTGCCCAGCCGGGCCGAAAACATGCGCGTTTCGGACATAGGGGCCCGCACCCTGTGTGCTTGCGGGAACGTTGCCGGAATATCGGACGGCGACGATCACAGATGCAGAAGCATCCGGCTGTTGCCCAAGGTGTTCGGTTTCACTCGTTCGAGACCGAGGAACTCCGCGACGCCCTCGTCATAGGAACGCAGCAGCTCGCTGTAGACATCGGTGTCGACCGTATCGACGGGCGTCTCACCGATCTCCACGAAGCCGTGCTTCGCGAAGAACTCGACTTCGAAGGTGAGACAGAAAACCCGGCGAACACCGATCCAGCGGGCGGTCTGCAGCAGCTTCTCCAGGACCAGATGCCCTACTCCCGCACCCTTGACCTGTGGATTCACCGCGAGAGTGCGGACTTCCGCCAGGTCTTCCCACATGATGTGGAGCGCTCCGCAGCCGACCACCTCGGCGTTGTCGTCGCGTTCGGCGACCCAGAACTCCTGGATGTCCTCGTAAAGCGTCACCGTGGCTTTGTCGAGCAGGATCCCGTGTCGGCTGTACGCGTCGAGCAGTCGGCGCACCGACGGCACATCGACGGTCCGCGCCCGGCGGACGGTGACGGCTTTAACGGTGGAATCGGGTCCTGGGGCGACTTCGGGGAGCTCTGCTGGCATGTCCGGACGCTATCGCCCGGGCTCCTGTGCCGCTTCTCCGGGTGGCGGGACTTCGGGCGCGGGTTCCGGCGCGGCTTCCGGCTGCACGATGCGCATCGCGTCCCTGAGGGCTTCGCGCTGCTGCTGCGACATCATGCCGAAGAAGGCCACGAGCGCGGCGGCGGGGTTGTCGCTCTGCGCCCACGCGTCGTTCATCAGCGCGGCCGAGTAGGCGGCCCGGGTGGAGACGGCCTCATATCGATAAGCCCGGCCCTCCGCTTCACGGCGGACCCAGCCCTTCTGATGGAGATTGTCCAAAACGGTCATGACCGTCGTGTAGGCGATGGACCGTTCCTGCTGCAGGTCCTCCAGGACTTCTCTCACCGTCACCGGGCGGTTCCACTTCCACACCCGCGTCATGACTGCGTCTTCTAGTTCTCCCAAGGGGCGCGGCACGAGCAGCACAATAGTGGGAGAAGTCGGCAATTCAGCGGCGGACGTGGCGAGAGATCGCGGACAGCCTCAAACAATGACAAAAGGGGCGCCCCGTGGGCGCCCCTGACCGTGGTCGCGGCGGTGTGGTGCGGTGCGGCGGGTCAGCCGCTCTGGGCCTGCCGGGCGGCCTCGGCGCGCGCGAGGGCGGCGTCGACGGCCGCGTCTTCCTTGGCCTTCTTGTCGCCGCCCTGCGACTTCACGATCGTCACGATCAGGCCGATGAAGAACGCGGCCATCACTACCGGGGGCACGAGCGCGGAGACGTAGTCCATGCCCCCCAGAGTAGCTAGCCCGCGGCCAACTGCTGCGGCGGGGCCGGGGGCTGCGCCGGGCGGCGCTTGGGCGGGAAGACCTCCGACGGCTTGGGCGCCGGGCGCTGCGGCGTCGCGGGCCGGGGCCTCACCGGCCGGGGGTCCGTGCCGGCGCGGCCGCCGGGCAGGGCCAGCAGGTGCGTCCGGGAGGACGGGACGCGCGGCCGGTGCCGGGCTTCCAGTCTGTCCCGTACGCCCTGTTCGGCCAGGGCGTAGCAGCGTTCCAGCAGCGCCGCGGCGGCGTCATTGCCGCGCAGGGCCCGCAGGGCCGAGAGGTCGTCGACGCCGGGCTGGTGGCCCGCCGCCAGGGCGTCCTCGAGGAGGCTCAGATAGCCGGTGACGGAGCCGGGCAAGGCGGCCCGGTAGCGGTCGAGGTCGGCGAACAGGAAGGCCCGCAGGCGGACGGCTTCCTGTGTGACCTCGTCGACCGACTCCGCGAGCCGGAGACAGTCCCGGACGTCCTTGTCCGAGGCGGGGCTGGGGTGGAGGGCGAGGGCGAGGGCGCGTCGGAGCACACGCAGCTCTTCTGCGCCGAACGCCATGCCGCCGCGGTTTCCGTAGGGCGTGGGCATGGGCCGACGATACGGTCTATTACGGACAAATCGGCTTAACCGGCAATCAGCGGCGTGGCCCGGCCACCGGCCGCCGACGCATACCTCAGAGCCGGCTGACGTTCCGCTCGTAAACGAGCCGGAGCCCGATCAAGGTCAGCCACGGCTCGTGTTCGTCGATGACGGAGGCCTCGCCCAGGACCATCGGCGCGAGCCCACCCGTCGCGATGACGGTGACGTCGTCCGGGTCGTCGGCCAGCTCCTTGGCCATCCGGTTCACGACCCCGTCGACCTGGCCCGCGAACCCGTACACGATGCCGGACTGCATCGCCTCGACCGTGTTCTTGCCGATGACGCTGCGCGGCCGGGCCAGCTCGATCTTGCGCAGCTGCGCGCCGCGCACGCCGAGCGCCTCGACGGAGATCTCGATGCCGGGCGCGATCACGCCGCCGGTGTACTCGCCCCTCGCGGAGACCGCGTCGAACGTCGTCGCCGTACCGAAGTCCACGACGATCGCGGGGCCGCCGTACAGCTCGACGGCCGCGACCGCGTTGATGATGCGGTCGGCGCCGACCTCCTTGGGGTTGTCCATGAGGATCGGGACTCCGGTCTTGATGCCGGGCTCGACCAGGACGGCGGGGACGTCGCCGTAGTAGCGGCGGGTGACCTCGCGCAGTTCGTGCAGGACCGAGGGGACGGTCGAGCAGATGGCGATGCCGTCGATGCCGTCGCCGAGCTCGTCGCCGAGCAGCGGGTGCATGCCCATCAGGCCCTGGAGCAGGACCGCCAGCTCGTCGGCGGTGCGGCGCGCGTCCGTGGAGATGCGCCAGTGCTCGACGATCTCCTCGCCGTCGAAGAGGCCGAGCACGGTGTGGGTGTTGCCCACGTCGATGGTGAGCAGCATCAGACGGTCGCTTCCCGCAGGTCGAGACCGATGTCGAGGATCGGCGAGGAGTGGGTCAGGGCGCCCACGGCGAGGAAGTCGACGCCCGTCTTCGCGTACGTGGCGGCGTTCTCCAGCGTGAGGCGGCCGGAGGACTCCAGGAGCGCGCGGCCGTCGGTGAGCGCCACGGCCTCCTCGGTCTCGGACGGCGTGAAGTTGTCCAGGAGGATCAGGTCGGCGCCCGCGTCGAGGACCTCGCGCAGCTGGTGCAGCGTGTCGACCTCGACCTCGATCGGCAGGCCGGGGAAGCGGTCGCGTACGGCCTGGAAGGCCTGGGCGACGCCGCCGGCGGCCACCACGTGGTTGTCCTTGACCAGGGCCGCGTCCGAGAGCGACATGCGGTGGTTGACGCCGCCGCCCGCGCGGACCGCGTACTTCTCCAGGGAGCGCAGGCCGGGGGTGGTCTTGCGGGTGTCGCGGACCTTCGCCTTGGTGCCGTCCAGCGCGTCCGCCCACGCGCGCGTGGCGGTGGCGATGCCGGAGAGGCGGCACAGGATGTTGAGCGCGCTGCGCTCGGCGGTGAGCAGGTCGCGGGTGCGGGTGGTGACCGAGAGGAGCTTCTGGCCGGCCTCCACGAGGTCGCCGTCCTCCGCGTGCCGTTCCACCTCGAACTCGTCGGACGCGACGACCGAGATGACCGTCTCGGCGACCCGCAGTCCGGCCACGACGCCGGCCTCGCGGGCCGTGAAGTCCGCGGTGGCGACGGCCTCTTCGGGGATCGTGGCGACCGTGGTGACGTCCACGCCGCCGTCGAGGTCCTCGGCGATCGCCATGTGGGCGATGTCCTCGATCTCGACCGGGTGCAGGCCCGCGTCCAGGAGCAGCTGGGCGAGCGACGGGTCGAGGCCGCACTCCATGACGTCGGCGTCCGCGTCGCCGTGCGCACAGCCGCAGTTGTCGCCGCAGCCGCCGCTGTCGGCTTCTGCCAGAGGGAGTTCGGGGGTCGCGCTCACGTCGGTCACTGCTCCTGAGGGTTCTTTACCGTTGCCGGGAAGTCTGCTGTTTGTGTGGTGTGCGTGGCCAGTGTTCGGTCGGGATTCAGCCGTACGACGATGTGGCGGCGCCACTCCGCGTCGTCCCGGTCCGCGTGGTCCTCGCGCCAGTGGCAGCCGCGGGTCTCCTCGCGGCGGCGGGCGGCGGCGACCAGGACGCGGGCCACGCACAGGAGGTTGGTGGCCTCCCAGGTGTCGACGCCGGGGACGGCCGTCTTGCCGTTCTCCGCGAGGGCGCCCGCGGCCTCGGCGTGGATGCGGCCGAGCTGGGCGGCGGCCTCGGCGAGGGAGTCGGCGGAGCGCAGCACGCCCGCGCCCGCCGTCATCACCCGCTGGATCGCGAAGCGGGCCTCCGCGGGCAGCAGCGGGTGGGTCGGGGTGTCCGGGTGCGGGACGGGGGCGGGCACGCGCGCGTGGAGGTGGTTCTCGGCGTGCTCCCGCTGGATGTCCTCCGCGATGCGCTCCGCGTAGACCAGGCCTTCCAGAAGGGAGTTGGAGGCGAGGCGGTTCGCGCCGTGGACGCCGGTGCAGGCGGTCTCGCCGCACGCGTACAGACCGGGGACCGTGGTGCGGCCGTGCAGGTCGGTGCGCACGCCGCCGGAGGCGTAGTGCGCGGCCGGGGCGATCGGGATCGGCTCGGTGATCGGGTCGATGTCGTGGGCGCGGCAGGCGGCAAGGATCGTCGGGAACCGGTGCTCCCACATCTCGGCGCCGAAGTGCCGCGCGTCGAGGTACATGTGCTCGGCGCCCTGCTCCTGCATGCGGCGCGTGATGCCCTTGGCGACGATGTCGCGGGGCGCCAGTTCGGCGAGTTCGTGCTGGCCCACCATGAAGCGCACACCGTCCGCGTCCACCAGGTGGGCGCCTTCGCCGCGTACGGCTTCGGAGACGAGCGGCTGCTGGCCCTCCGCGTCCGCGCCCAGGAAGAGCACGGTCGGGTGGAACTGGACGAATTCGAGGTCGCTGACCTCGGCGCCCGCGCGCAGGGCGAGTGCCACTCCGTCGCCCGTGGACACGTGCGGGTTCGTCGTCGCGGAGAAGACCTGGCCCATGCCGCCGGTCGCGAGGACCACGGCGGGGGCGAGGACGGCGCCGACGCCGTCGTGCTGGCCCTCCCCCATCACGTGCAGGGAGACACCGGCCGTGCGGCCCTCGGCGTCCGTCAACAGGTCGAGGACCAGCGCGTTCTCGACCGTGGGCAGCCCGCGCTCGCGGACCGCCTCGACCAGGGCCCGGGAGATCTCGGCGCCCGACGCGTCGCCGCCCGCGTGCGCGATGCGGCGGCGGTGGTGGCCGCCCTCGCGGGTCAGGTCGAGCGTGCCGTCCGCGGCCTCGTCGAAACGGGCGCCGGTCGCGATGAGCCGGCGCACCGCGTCGGGGCCCTCGGTGACCAGGGTGCGCACGGCGTTCGCGTCGCACAGCCCGACGCCCGCGACCAGGGTGTCGTCCAGGTGCTGCTCGGGGGTGTCGCCCTCGCCGAGCGCGGCGGCGATGCCGCCCTGGGCCCAGCGGGTGGAGCCGTCGTCGAGGCGGGCCTTGGTGACGACGACCGTGCGCAGGCCGGCGGCCTCGCAGCGCAGGGCGGCGGTCAGTCCGGCGACGCCGGAGCCGACGACCACGACGTCGGCTTCCAGGGACCAGCCGGGGGCGGGGGCGTGGAGACGTATGCCTGTGCTCGTCACAGGTGACCTCCGAAGGTCAGGGGCAGGTTGTCGATCAGCCGGGTCGAGCCCACGCGCGCGGCGATCACGAGGACGGCCTCGCCCTCGAAGCCGTCCCGTACGTCGGTGAAGTCGGACGGGTCGACCAGGGCCAGGTAGTCGAGCTCGGCCGGAGGACGCAGCCGACGGGCCTCGTCCAGGACCTGGCGGGCGGCGGCCAGGACCGCGGCCGGGCCGCCCGGGGAGGCGACCGCGTGCGCGTCGGCGGCGGCGCGGGCCTCGCCGAGCGCGTCGAGCGCGCGGGCACGCGCGCGCGTGGTGGGACTTTCGACGGCACGCGCGCGCAGGGCCTCCTGGGCGGCGTGCCGGTCGCGGCCCGCGAACAGGGCGCGGGAGAGCAGGAGCGCGGTGCGGCGCTCGTCCGCGGAGAGGTAGCGGTTGCGGGAGGACAGGGCCAGGCCGTCGCTCTCGCGGACCGTGGGCACGGCGACGATCTCCACGTCGAAGTTCAGGTCGCGCACCATGCGGCGGATCAGGGCGAGCTGCTGGGCGTCCTTCTGGCCGAACAGCGCGACGTCCGCGCGGGTGAGGTGCAGCAGCTTCGCGACGACGGTGAGCATGCCGTCGAAGTGGCCGGGGCGGGACGCTCCTTCGAAGCGCTCGCCCATCGGGCCCGCCGACAACAGGACCTGGGGCTGCCCGCCGGGATAGACCTCGTCGACGGACGGGGCGAACACGACGTCCGCGCCCGCCTGTTCGGCGATCTTGACGTCGGCTTCCAGGGTGCGCGGATAGCGGTCGAGGTCCTCGCCCGCGCCGAACTGCAGCGGGTTCACGAAGACCGTGACGACGACTTCGCCGTCCTCGCCCGCGCGTTCGCGTGCCGTGCGCACGAGGGTGGCGTGGCCCTCGTGCAGGGCGCCCATCGTCATGACGGCGACGCGCTGTCCGCTCCGCGCGCGTGCGCGCAGCTGCGCGCCCTCGTGCACGAGCTTCGTCTTGAAGGCGCTCATCGTGTGTCCTCCGCGCCCGTGGCCAGTACGCCGAGCAGATCCTCCGCGAGCTCCGGCTTCAGCAGGCCGTGCGCGAGGGCGCGGTCGGCGGTGGCGCGGGCCATCGCGAGATACCCGGCGACGGTCTCCGGCGCGTGCTTGCGCAGCTCCGAGACGTGGGCGGCGACGGTGCCCGCGTCGCCGCGCGCGACGGGACCGGTGAGCGCGGCGTCGCCGGAGCGCAGGGCGTTGTCGAGGGCGGCGCCCAGCAGCGGGCCGAGCATCCGGTCGGGGGCGGTGACGCCCGCGTCACGGAGCAGGTCCATCGACTCGGCGACCAGCGTGACCAGGTGGTTCGCACCCAGGGCGAGGGCCGCGTGGTAGAGCGGCCGCATCTCCTCGGCGATCCACTCGGGCTCGCCGCCCATCTCGATGACCAGGGCCTCGGCGGCGAGCCGCAGCTCCTCGGGCGCGGTCACACCGAACGAGCAGCCCGCGAGCCGCTGGACGTCGACGGCGGTGCCGGTGAACGTCATCGCGGGGTGCAGCGCGAGCGGCAGGGCGCCCGCGCGCAGCGCCGGGTCCAGGACCTTGGTGCCGTACCGGCCCGACGTGTGCACGATCAGCTGTCCCGGGCGGATCGAACCGGTCTCGACGAACCCCTCGACGAGGCCCGGCAGGACGTCGTCGGGCACGGTCAGGAGGACCAGTTCGGCCCGCGCGAGGACCTCGGCGGGCGGCACCAGGGGGACGTCGGGGAGCATGGTGGCCGCGCGGCGCACCGAGGCGTCGGAGACGCCGGAGACGGCGACCGGACGGTGTCCGGCCAGCTGCAGGGAGGCGGCGAGCGCGGGGCCCACCCGGCCGGCGCCGACGACGCCCACGGCGAGGCGGGCGGGGCGGTCCCTGGGGTCGGTGGGTTCTGATCGGGGTGACTGTGGGGCTGAGGTCACTGGACGATGGCCTTCCGTTCCAGTCCGCTCGGGGTACCGGACGATTTCTCGTCATGTTAACGCTATCTGGGCGGCCGGGCCCCGGCTGTCCACAGGCTGTGGGCAAGCGCACGCCCGTGCGCCCCTGCCCCGCACATCCCGTGGAGGACGGACCGCGCGTGCGCCATGATCGCTGTATGAGTGCGGCGAACAAGGGCGACGAGGTCCCCGAGAATCACGAAACCGGCGAGAAGCAGCAGGCAGCACGGCGTCTCGCCGCCTTGCGGGGTGCGCGGCGCACGCTGGCGCGCGGCCCGCAGGTGCCCACGCTGGCCGAGCACTGGGCACGCCTGACCGACGTGGCGGGGTCGGTGACCGACCTCTCCGGTGACGTCGACCTGTACGGGGACGGAGTCGTCGCCGACCTGGAGGCGAAGGTCGCCGGGCTCCTCGGCAAGGAAGCCGCCGCGTTCTTCCCCACCGGCACCATGGCGCAGCAGGTCGCGCTGCGCTGCTGGGCGGGCCGCACCGGCAACTCCACGGTGGCGCTGCATCCGCTGGCCCACCCCGAGGTCCACGAACGCCAGGCGCTGACCACGGTGTCCGGGCTGCGCACGGTGTACCCGACGACCGAGCCGCGCCAGATGGACGCCGCGGAAGTGCGCGACCTGGACGAGCCGTTCGGCACGCTGATGCTCGAACTGCCGCTCAGGGACGCCGGGTTCGTGCTGCCCACCTGGGACGAGCTGGAGGCGGTCTGCGAGGCGGCACGCGCGCGTGACGCCGTGGTCCACTTCGACGGGGCCCGCCTGTGGGAGTGCGCGACGCACTTCGGGCGCCCGCTGGACGAGATCGCCGACCTGGCGGACAGCGTCTACGTGTCGTTCTACAAGTCGCTCGGCGGCCTCAGCGGCGCGGCGCTCGCGGGCCCGCGGTCGTTCGTCGACGAGGCCAGGGCCTGGCGGCACCGTTACGGGGGTCAGGTCTTCCAGCAGTTCCCGCAGGCGATCGCGGCGCTGGCCGGCCTGGAGCGGGAGCTGCCGCGGCTGCCCTCGTACGTGGACCACGCGCGCGTGGTGGCGCGAGCGCTGCGGGAGGGCTTCGCCGAGGCCGGTGTCCCGTGGGCGCGGGTGCACCCCGAGGAGCCGCACACGCATCAGTTCCGGGTCCTGCTGCCCTACGACACCGAGGTGCTCGCCCGGGCGGCGCTGGAGCAGGCGGAGGAGACGGGGACGGCGCTGTTCGGGCGCTGGTTCCCCACGACCCAGGTGCCGGGATGCTCGGTCACCGAGGTCACGGTCGCCGCGCCGGGCCTGGAGTGGAGCGCCGACGACGTCCGCGCGGCCGTCGCGGACTTCGTACGGCGACTGCCGCAGGGGTTCTAGGGCTCTGGTGCCCCTGGGCTCTAGGGGTCTAGGGGTCTAGGGGTCTAGGGCCGGTCCGCGCTCAGCATCCGGCCGCGTGGCCGCGGTGGCCCCGGTGTCCGGAGAGGCGTCGGGTCAGGGCGGCACGGATGCGGCCGCGGGCGGGGCGCTCCGCCAGGACCGCCCGGAAGCGCCGGTAGTCCCGCAGCTCGCGCAGCGCGGCCATCTCGTGCGTGCCGGGTGCGGGCGGCGCCGGTTCGCCGCGCTGGGCGGCCCTGAAGACGTCGAGGGCGTACTGCTGGGTGACGGTCATGACGACCACCTCGCTCATCAACTCGATTGTCACGTTTCGCCCCGGAAAAAGCCTGCCTGTCACGCTTCGGGGCCGATGACCACGAGACTGCGCCCGCCGCCTCGGCCCGGTCACGTCGATTGACGGGAGCCGTCAATCGACGACCCGGCTGTCAGTGGCGGCGTGCACCATGGGGTCATGAGCGTGAGCATCGACATCACCGGCCTGCCGGCCGACCGCGTCCATGTCGTGCCCTCGCCCCTGGCCGAGCTGGGCATGGCGCTGCACGCGCTGTCGGAACCCGCCCACCACCCGGGGCTGCGGGGGTGGACGGCGAGCGTGTCCGCATGCCTCGACCCGTGCCTCGCGGACCGGATGTGCGAGGCGGACTTCCTGTGGCGCACGACGTTCTCCGACGTGTTCACGCCGTCCGCCGGGGTCCCGGGGCGGCGCACCCTGCCCGGCGCCACGCTCGCCGAGGAGCTGGACCTGCTCGACAAGCTCTCCGACGAGCAGTTCGTGGACGCGGCCCTGGAGTTCACCTGCCAGTCGTCGTACGCGGACCGGGCGGTGAACCGGCTCGCCGACCCGGGCACCCGCGAGCGCGCGCTCGATCTCGCGGCCGCGCGCGGGCTGCCCCAAGTGCGTTTCACCCAGCGCCTGCTGGAGGATCCGCCCGCGATCAGGGCCTGGTTCCGTGAGCTGATGCAGGACTGCGAGGAGGCGTTCTTCGCGGATGTGTGGGCGCGCGTGCAGCACCAGTTGGCGGCCGACGCGCGGCACAAGACGGAGCTGTTGCGCCGCAAGGGGCTCAGGGAGGCGCTCACGGCGGTCTCCGGCTCGGTCTCGCTCGACGCGGAGGGGCGCACCGTCATCGTCGACAAGATCTCCGTGGGGCGCGCGGAGGCGGGCGACGGCCATCTGGTCCTGGCCCCGACCAGCCTGGGGTGGCCGCACCTGTGGGTGCTGCACCGCGCCGGCTGGCAGCCGATGATCACGTACCCGATCTCCTCCCCGGGCCTCACCGCGCCGCCCTCCGTGGAGCAGCTGACCCTGCGTATGTCCGCCCTCGCCCACCCGGTGCGCATGCGTCTGTGCCGCCACCTGGCGCGCGGCTCGTACACGACGAGCGAGCTGGCCGACGCGCACGGGATGACGGCGCCGGAGATATCCCGGCACCTGTCGGTGCTGAAGAAGGCGGGGCTGGTCACGACGCGCCGCAAGGGGCGTTACGTGCAGCACCAGTTGGACCTGAGCGTGGTGTCGCGGCTCGGCGCGGACTTCATCGAGGGCGTGCTGCGCTGACGGCAAGCCCGTACGGCCCGGGCATGCGCGGGCTAGGCTGGATGAATCAGGCGAGAGGCGGCCCGCGATGAGTGCTGTGGACGACCGCCCGCGCGTCGATGCCCAGATGGAACCCGAGCAGTTCGAGGCGCTCGCCGCCGCCGCCGAACGTGAGGCCGACGGTCTGCGCCTGGAGTTCGTCAACGGAAAACTGGGGGTCAAGGCCGTGCCCGACGGCGTGCACGACGAGATCGTGCTGTGGCTGCAATCGGTCTGTATGCAGCACGACCCCCAGGTAGGCCTCTACGGAAAGCGTGGACTGCGCGTCGAGACCTACCGCAAGGGAGGGCCCGCCCCGACGGGACCCTCGCGCCGCGCGGACACTTCCTGCGGGCCGGCACCTGGGCCGACCCCAGCGGCGTCCTCATGACGGTCGAGGTCACGTCGCACGACGCCGCCGCCGACGCCGACGAGCGGGACCGTGTCGAGAAGCCCCGCGCCTATGCCGGGAGCGGTATCCCGGTGTACCTGCTCATCGACCGCGAGGCCGGCGAGGTGACCGTCTACAGCGAGCCGACCGACGGGACGTATCAACAACGCCACTCGGCGGCCTTGGGGAAGACCGTGGCCCTGCCCTCCCCCGTGGGCATCACGCTGGACACAGCCCCCTTGAAGACCTGGACCGAGCCGACGGCCGAGTAGTTCCCCCTCTCAGGCCCCGCCGGCCCGGACAAGTCCCGTCTCGTAGGCGAGGACGACGACCTGGACGCGGTCGCGCAGACCGAGCTTGGTCAGGATGCGGCCCACGTGCGTCTTCACGGTGGCCTCGGACAGCACGAGGCGGGCCGCGATCTCGCCGTTCGACAGGCCCTGCGCGACCAGGATCATGACCTCGCGCTCGCGCTCGGTGAGCCGCTCCAGCTGCTGGTGCTGCGGCTCCTTGGCGCTGCTGGGCAGCATCGGCGCGAACCGGTCGAGCAGGCGCCGCGTCGTGGACGGGGCGACCACCGCGTCACCGCTGTGCACGGCGCGGATCGCGGTGAGCAGCTCGCCGGGCGGCACGTCCTTGAGCATGAAGCCGGAGGCGCCCGCCTTGAGCCCGGAGAACGCGTACTCGTCCAGGTCGAAGGTGGTCAGGATCAGCACCTTGGGCGGGTTCGGGTCCTGGCAGATGCGCCGCGTCGTCTCGACGCCGTCCAGCTTCGGCATGCGTACGTCCATGAGGACCACGTCCACCGAGGTCGCGCGCAGCACCTCCAGGGCCTCGACGCCGTCGCCCGCCTCGGCCACGACCTCCATGTCCGGCTGGGCGGCGAGCACCATCCGGAACCCGGTGCGCAGCAGCACCTGGTCGTCGACGAGCATGACCTTGATCGACATCGGTCTTGTCCTTACGTCGCGTGACATCTCGTGGCGGCTTGTACCGGTTGCGTAGCTGGTACGTGTCAATGGGCGGGCTTGAGCGGCAGCAGGACGCTGATACGGAACCCACCGCCGGGGCGCGGTCCCGCGTCCAGCGTGCCGCCGACCATACCGACGCGCTCCCGCATCCCGATGAGGCCGTGCCCGCGACCGTCCGCGCCGCCGTCCTCGTACAGCTCGTGCGGGGCGCCCTTGCCGTCGTCCTCGACCAGCAGGCCGAGCCCGTCGTCGAAGTAGACGAGGCGCACGCTCGCGCCCGCGTTCGGACCGCCGTGCTTGCGGGTGTTGGTGAGGGCTTCCTGGACGATCCGGTACGCGGTCAGCTCCACGCCGCTGGGCAGCGGGCGCGGGGTGCCCTCCACCTTGAAGTCGACCGGGAGGCCCGCGGTGCGCACCTGGCCGACGAGGTCCTCGATCTGCTCGACGTCGGGCTGCGGAACGTATTCCTCGCCCTGCTCGCGCTCCCCGGTGCGCAGCACGCCGAGCAGGCGGCGCATCTCGGCGAGCGCCTGCCGGCCCGTGCCCGAGATGGTCTCCAGGGCCTTCTTCGCCTGGTCCGGGGCGGTGTCCAGGACGTAGGCGGCGCCGTCCGCCTGCACCACCATCACCGAGACGTTGTGGGCGACGACGTCGTGCAGCTCGCGGGCGATGCGGGCCCGTTCGGCCGCTACCGCGACCTTCGACTGGGCCTCGCGCTCCTTCTCCAGGCGGGCGGCGCGCTCCTCCAGCTCGGCCAGATAGGCGCGCCGCGTGCGCAGCGAGTCGCCGAGCACCCAGGCGAGGGCGAAGGGCACCATCGTGAAGACGGTGACGGCGATCTGGCCCGCGCCGCTGGCCTGCTCCTCGGGCCAGCGCAGCTGCGCGAGCGGCGCCGCGCACAGGCCGGCGCCGAGTGCGAGCCGGGACGACCACCGCGCCCCGTTCGCCGCGCAGGTGTAGACGATGACGAGCATCGCGAAGTCCGCGGGATCGGTCTCCGCGTCGAGCACCAGCTGGGCCAGGCCGACCACGATCGCGAGGATCAGCATCCGCTCCGGCATCCGGCGGCGCAGCGTGACGACGACGCTCAGCAGCACGGCGCAGAAGATCCCCGCCGTCTGGTTGCCCCGCGACGGCGCCCCGGTGACGCTGCCGAGGGTCGCCACCGACAACCCGAGCAGGACCACGGCCCAGAAGCCGTCGACCCATGTCGGGTGTCTGCGGAGGAAGTCGTAGAGGCGCTGCACGTAACCCAGAGTAGGTAAGCGTGCAGCGTGCAGGGGTCAACCGGAGGGTCGATCCGCACCGGGCGCGCGTACTCCCCAAGGTGGAGGCGCATGCGCCCGGCGCACATAGCCTTCAGGCGTGGAGAACGCACGAGAGGGCGGTGCGCGCGGCTGGCGCGAGGCCGCCGAGCAGGCACTGTACGGCCCGGCCGGCTTCTATCGCGGGCCCGAGGGTCCGGCCGGACACTTCCGTACGTCGGTGCACGCGTCCCCGCTGTTCGCGCACGCCGTGGCCGAGTTGCTGTGCCGGGTGGACGCGGCGCTCGGTGAGCCCGCCGAGCTGGCGTTCGTCGACATGGCGGCGGGGCACGGCGAACTGGTTTCTCGCGTCCTCCAGGTGCTCCCGGAAAAAGTGGCCGCACGCGTGCGTGCCTGCGCGGTGGAGATCGCCGGGCGCCCCGCGGATCTCGATCACCGGATCGAGTGGCGGTCCGAGCCGCCCACCGGGATCACCGGGCTGCTGTTCGCGAACGAGTGGCTCGACAACGTCCCCGCCGACGTCGTGGAGACGGACGCGGACGGCGCCGCCCGGCTCGTCCTCGTACGGGACGACGGCACGGAATCCCTCTCCGGCCTGCCTCTCGACGAGCGGTCGGCCCGGTGGCTGGAGCGGTGGTGGCCGCTGCCGGCCGAGCCGGGGCTGCGCGCCGAGGTGGGGGTGGACCGCGACGAGGCGTGGGCGGCGGCCGTGGGCACCCTGGAGCGCGGTCTGGCGGTCGCCGTGGACTACGCACACACGCGCGCGTCCCGCCCGCCCTTCGGCACGCTGACGGGCTTCAGGGAGGGCCGCGAGACGGCGCCCGTGCCCGACGGCTCCTGCGACCTCACGGCGCACGTGGCGCTCGACGCCTGCGCGACCGCGCCGGGCGCCCGGCTGCTCCCCCAGCGCGCCGCCCTGCACGCCCTCGGCGTCACCGCGGGCCGCCCGCCGCTGGCCCTCGCGTCCCAGGACCCGGCCGCGTACGTACGGGCCCTCGCGCGGGCGGGAGAGGCGGCGGAGCTGACGGCGCGGGGCGGGCTCGGGGACTTCGGGTGGCTCGTCGAGCCCGTCTCCCTGGAGACGCCGGAGACACGCGGCCTACTTGTCGATGTCGCCGACCACGAAGAACAGTGAGCCGAGGATCGCCACCATGTCGGCGACCAGCGTCCCCGGAAGCAGCTCGGTCAGCGCCTGGATGTTGTTGTAGGACGCGGAGCGCAGCTTGAGGCGGTACGGCGTCTTCTCGCCCTTGGAGACGAGGTAGTAGCCGTTGATGCCGAGCGGGTTCTCCGTCCACGCGTACGTGTGGCCCTCGGGCGCCTTGAGGACCTTCGGCAGGCGCTGGTTGACCGGGCCGGGCGGGAGCTCGGCGATCCGGTCGAGGCAGGCGTCGGCGAGGTCGAGGGCGTTGTGGGTCTGCTCCAGAAGGCACTCGAAACGGGCCAGGCAGTCGCCTTCTTGCCGCGTGACGACCTTCAGGGTGTCCTGCAGCTCTCCATAGGCGAGGTACGGCTCGTCGCGGCGCAGGTCGAAGTCGACGCCGGAGGCGCGGGCGATCGGGCCGGAGACCCCGTACGAGTGCGCCGCCTCGGCGGACAGGACGCCGACGTCGCGCGTGCGGCCCCGGAAGATCTCGTTGCCGAGGACCAGACGGTCGTAGACGTCCATACGCGAGCGCACGGACGCGACGGCCTCCCGCGCGCGCGTTGTCCAGCCGAGCGGCAGGTCCTCCTTGAGGCCGCCGACCCGGTTGAACATGTAGTGCATGCGGCCGCCGGAGATCTCCTCCATCACGTTCTGGAGTTCCTCGCGTTCACGGAAGGCGTGGAAGACCGGAGTGATTCCGCCCAGTTCGAGTGGGTACGAACCCAGGAACATCAGATGGTTCAGCACACGGTTCAGCTCGGCGAGCAGGGTCCGCAGCCAGACGGCGCGCTCGGGGACCTCCATGCCCAGCATCCGCTCGACGGCGAGCACGACACCCAGCTCGTTCGAGAACGCGGACAGCCAGTCGTGGCGGTTGGCGAGCATCACGATCTGCCGGTAGTCCCGCGCCTCGAAGAGCTTCTCGGCACCGCGGTGCATGTAGCCGATGACCGGCTCCGCGTGCTGGATCCGCTCGCCGTCGAGCACGAGACGCAGGCGCAGCACACCATGGGTGGAGGGGTGCTGCGGACCGATGTTGAGCACCATGTCGGTGCTCTCCGCGGCACCACCGATGCCGACCGTGGCCTGAGTCGTGGGCGTCATGCGGACAGTCTCTCGTACGTAGGGTGAGTTCATGGAGACAGGGGCGACGGGGCCGATGGGGATCACGGGCGACGCGGACACGCACGCCGAGGACGAACCGACCTGGACCGGACTGCCGTTCGACCTGCTGAAGCTGCGCCGACTGCTGCTGGCGCTGTGGCTGGTGCCGCTGACGGTCGCGGTCGCCGTGCTTCTCGCGGTCTTCGCGGGCCCGCCGTGGGCGGCGTTCGCGCTGGTGCCGCTCGCGGTGCTGGCGTGGGGCTGGACGATGCTCGGCCGCAACTGGCGCTCGTGGCGGTACGCCGAGCGCGCCGACGACCTGCTGATCAGCCGCGGGGTGCTGTGGCGTGAGGAAACGATCGTGCCGTACGGACGGATGCAGCTGGTCGAGGTGACCTCGGGCCCGCTGGAGCGGAAGTTCGGCCTGGCCAGCCTTCAGCTGCACACGGCGGCCGCCGCCACCGACGCGACGATCCCCGGCCTCGTCCCGGCCGAGGCGGAGCGGCTGCGCGACCGCCTCACCGAGCTCGGCGAGGCCCGATCGGCGGGCCTGTGACGGCCTCCCGCGCCCCCGAGGGCGTACGGGGCGAGGAGACGGCCAGGAGCGTGCGAGAGCGGCGCCTGCACCCCGTCACGCCGCTGCGCCGCGCCTGGGCGCCGATCGCGGTCCTGCTCGGCTGGGCCGTCCACGACATGGACCAGGCGCAGCGCCAGCTCGCCCGGCTCACGGCCACCACCCTGACGATCGGCCTGGGCGTGCTCGTCCCCGCGGCCGCCCTGTACGGCTTCCTCACCTGGTGGTTCACCCACTTCGCGGTGACGGACACCGAACTGCGCATCCGGAGCGGCCTGTTGTTCCGCCGCACCGCGCACATCCGGCTCGACCGCCTCCAGGCCGTCGATGTCACGCAGCCGCTCCTCGCCCGCTTCGTCGGCGTGGCCAAGCTGAAACTCGACGTCGTAGGCACCGACAAGAAGGACGAACTCGCCTATCTGGGAGAGAAGGAAGCACGCGACCTACGGGCCGAACTGCTCGCCCGCGCCGCCGGGTTCGCCCCGGAATCGGCCCACGAGGTCGGCGAGGCACCGGCGCAGCGGATCCTGCGCACGCCGCCGCGCACGCTCGCGGTGGCGCTGCTCCTGACGGGCGCGCCGTGGGCGATGCTGCTCGCGGCGGTCGTCGTGCCGACCTTCCTGTGGTTCGCCACCCACAACCTGTGGACAGTGATCGCGGTCGGCGTGCCGCTGTTCGGCGGGGCGTTCACCAACGGCGCGGGCCGGTTCATCAAGGAGTACGACTGGACGGTCGGCGAGTCCCCGGACGGGCTGCGCATCGACCACGGGCTGCTCGACCGGGTGCACGAGACGGTGCCGCCGGGCCGCGTGCAGATCGTGCGCGTCGTGGAACCGCTGCTGTGGCGGCGGCGCGGCTGGGTCCGGGTCGAGCTGCACGTGGCGGGCTCGGCCAACTCCGTCCTGGTCCCCGTCGCCCCGCGCGAGCAGGCCGAGGACGTCATCGCGCGGATCCTGCCGGGCGTCGCGGTGCCCAAGCCGGCCGACTTCACGGCCGCGCCGCGGCGCGGCCGCTGGTGCGTACCGGTGTGGTGGCGGTCGTACGGGGTGTCCGTCACGGAGAGCGTGTTCGCGGCGCGGCACGGACTGCTGCAGCGCCGGATCTCGCTCGTCCCGCACGCCAAGGTGCAGAGCGTGCGCCTCACCCAGGGCCCCTGGGAGCGCTACTGGCGCGTCGCCGACCTGCGCCTGGACACCGGCGCCAACAAGACGGTGACGGCCCGTCTGAGGGACGCTCACGAGGCGACGGAACTGCTGAGGGCACAGGCGGACCGGTCCCGGACCGGCCGCAAGGGGGCACGCCCCGATCGCTGGATGAGCGAAGCGCCGTGAGGGCACGAAAGAGGGCGCCCTACGACGAGTAGAGCGCCCTTGCCACGACGAACCTCAGGCCCGCATGGCCGACCGCAACTCCCCCACGTCGATCTGCTCGGTCTCGTCATGAGCCGTCAGATCGATGACTTCCTTCTCCTGCTCTTGTTCCTGCGCCTGCGCCTGCGCCTGCGCCTGCGCCTGTTCCCGTTCCTTCTGCTGCTCGGCGAGCGCCTCTTCCCCGACGACATCGGCCAGGTCCTCGTCCGGCTGCACGGCGGAACCGCTCGTGCCGAAGAAGTCGAAGCCCCCCACGAGAGCCTTGCGCGCCGGCGCAGCCGGCATCACGGTCGCGACGGCCGGCACGGTCACGTGGCCGGACGCCGCCTCGGACTTCCCCCGAGAATCGGCCTCCTCCACGGCGGGGCTCCCGGCCCGGGCCAGCCGGTCGAGCGCCGCGTTCGCCCGCAGGTACAGCGACGGGGTGACCGCAGCGGCGGCCGTGACCGGGCCCCGCGGCTCGGCGGACCGCGCCGGCGGCAGTGCCTTGGCGGGGGCGGCCGCCTCTATCGCGAGCCGGCGCCGACCTTCGAGGGCGCTGGCGCGCTCGGTCTCCGCGGTGGCGTACCTCCGCAGCAGCGCCGCGTGCTCGTTGCGCAGCGCCGCCAACTCGGCTCGCTTGGAGCGCAGTTTGACCTCGAGCCGGCCGCGCAGCTCGCGCGACTCGTCGAGGTCGCCCTCCAGCTCCGCCACGGCCTCCTCGTGCCGCCAGCGCTCGCTCGCGGCGCCCCGGGTCAGCTCGGCGACCTGCTTGCCCGCCTGCCGGTCCCAGCGGCGCATCACGACGGCGCCGATGACGGCCGCGGCGGCCGCGGCGGCGGTGACGCCGCGCAGCACGAGCGGATCCCCGGACAGCCAGGCGCCGCCCGCGCACACGAGAGGCGCACCGGCGATCACCGAAGGGGGCAGCAGGCGGTGCAAGGGTGGGGAATGGCGGTGGCGTCCACGTGGCATGGCCAGAAACTTACCGCGCGTAGGCGAATCGCGAAGCCCCGCCCGGCAAAATCCGGGCACAGGTGACGCAGAAACCACCGAACTCACGCCAGAAACGGCCGACTTCCGCGTCTCGCGCTTACCGGTCCCCACTCAAGATCATTTACCAATGAGGCCCTTGGACTCCAGGTACTCCTTGGCGACATCGGCTTCCTTCTGCCGCTCGGCGTCGACCTTCCGGTTCAACTCGACGAGGTCGTCGGTGGTGAGCGTCTTGGTCAGCTTCCCCAGGACATCGGCTATCTCCTTGTCGCCGGCGTCCTTCGCGTTCACCACCGGAACGATGTTGTCCGCATTCTGCAGCTTCTTGTCGTCCTCCAGGAGAACGAGGCCGAAGTTCTTCAGCGTCGCATCGGTCGTGGTCGTCAGAACCAGCTGGTCCTGCTCGTTCTTCACGGCCTGCTTGGACTGGGTGGTGCCGACGCCCTTGGGGTCGATGCCCGTGACGTCGATCCCGTACGTCTTCTTCAGGCCCGGGGCGCAGAAGGGCCGCGTCTCGCATTCGTCACCGGCCGCGATCTTGACCTTCTGGCCGGACTTGCCGAGATCGGAAAGCGTCTTCAGATTGTGCTTCTTCGCGTAGGACTCGCTCACCGCGAACGCGTTCTGGTCGACTGCCTCACCCGCGTCCAGAACCTTCAGCCCTTCCGGCTCGGCCAGCTTCCGCAGCGCGGTGATCGTCGCGTCGACATCGCTGGAGGCGACGGCCTTCGCGTCGGAACCGTTCTTCTTCAGGTTGAGGAATTCGGCGAGCGTCGCCGCGTATTCGGGCACCACGTCGATGGCGCCCTTCGCGAGCTGCGGCTCGTAGATCTCGCGGTTCTCGACCGTCTTGACCGACGCGTCGTACCCGGCGTCGGACAGTATCTGCCGGTACAGCTCACCCATCACCTTGGCCTCGGTGAAGGCCGCGGCGCCGATGACGACCTTGCCCTTCTTGCCGCCGCCCGAGCCGGACGAGTCGCCCTTGTCGCCCTCGAGGCTGTCGCCACCGCACGCGGTGAGACCCGCGGTCAGTGCTGCCACCGCCACAGCCGCCAGGGCCATGTGCCGGGTCCTGCCGTGCGTCCTGCTGTTCATCGCTCTCCTAGTTGCACTGATAGCACTGGTAGCACCGTCTTGAGCATGGGTACGACTGCCTTCGCACCGCACCGCGGGTCGCGTCACGCCCGCCCTCGCATGGGGTCGAGCACCCGGCCCACCGCCACGAACAAGCCCTCCACGACCAGCGCCAGCGCGGCCACCAGGACGGCTCCCGCGACCACCTGGGGCGTGTCCTGGAGGTTGAAGCCGGCGGTGATGATCCGCCCGAGCCCGCCCTCTCCGGCCATCGCGGCCAGCGTCGCCGTCGCGATCACCTGCACCGCCGACGACCGGAGCCCGGTCATCACCAGCGGGTACGCCAGCGGAAGTTCGACCCGGGCGAAGACCTGGCGCCCGCTCATCCCCATGCCGCGCGCGGCCTCCACGACCGCGCGGTCGACCTCGCGCATGCCCACGTACGCGTTCGTCAGCAGCGGCGGCACCGCGAACAGCACGAGGGCGATCAGCGTCGGCAGGTCTCCCTGGCGGCCGAGCGGGGTCAGCGTGAGCAGCACGAGCACGGCCAGGGTGGGCACGGCCCGCCCCACGTTCGAGATGTTGATCGCGAGCGCGCCGCCCTTGCCGATGTGCCCGAGCCACAGGGCCAGCGGCAGCGCGATCAGACAGGCCACCCCGAGGGCGACACCGCTGAAGTACAGGTGCTCGGACAGGCGGTGCCACACCCCCTTCTCGCCCTGCCAGTTGGCGCTCGTGGCCAGCCAGTCGCAGGCCCCCGATATCGCGTTCATGCGACCTTCTCCGGCATCTGGGAATCCCGCGTCCCGGCCTCGGCCGTGGTCGCCCTCCCGCGTATTCGGGGTCCGCGCCCGCCCCGTACGGACGTCGCCCGGGTCCACGGCGTCAGCCACCGCTGCACGCCGAGCAGCAGCAGGTCCGCGACGATCGCGAGCGCGACGCACAGCACCGAGGCGGCCAGGACCTGGGCCTTGAACTGGGTGCGCAGGCCGTCGACGATCATCGTGCCCAGGCCGCCGTAGTTGACGATCGCGCCGACCGTGGTCAGCGCCACCGTGGAGACCGTGGCGATGCGCACACCGGCCAGCAACGCGGGCAGCGCCAGCGGCAGTTCGACCTCCCACAACAGCCGCAGCTGCCCGTACCCCATCCCGCGCGCGGCCTCTCTGGCCTCCTCGGGAACGGCCTGCAGCCCCGCCAATATGTTGCGCACGAGGATCGTCAGCGAATAGAGGACGAGTCCCGTGATCACCAGCGAGGCCGAGAGCCCGAACAGGGGCAGCAGCAGCGAGAACATCGCGAGCGACGGAATCGAGTAGAGAACGGTGGTCACGCCGAGCACCGGCCCGGCGAAAGCCCTGCTGCGCCGCGCGAGCAGCGCCAGCGGGAAGGAGATCAGGACGCCTATCGCCACCGCCGCGACCGTGATCCCCACGTGCTGGACCGTCGCGTCGATCAATTCCTGGCTGCGGGTGCGCAGATACTCCCCGCACACCCAGTCATTGGCCACCAGGCAGTTCTGCTCGCTCACCCCGCCCCGCCTCCCCCGATTCCCCGAACGTATGTCAGTCGTCCGCACTCGCGCACGTACGTTTTCGACTGTCGACGACCCTAGCGGGCACCACTGACAATGGCCGATACCCGACCCCGGCCCGCAACACCGCCTTCACACAACTGATGTCTTCGGGCATCCCGAACGCGGGCAGCGCCCGGCAGAATGGGTTCCCATGATCCGGTTCGAGCACGTCAGCAAGCAGTACGCGGACGGCACCACTGCCGTCGACGACCTGTCCTTCGAGGTGAACGAAGGCGAACTGGTCACGCTCGTCGGCCCGTCGGGCTGCGGCAAGACCACGACGATGAAGATGGTGAACCGGCTCATCGAACCCACCGCGGGCCGGATACTTCTCGACGGGGACGACATATCCGGTATCGACCCGGTCCAACTCCGGCGCCGTATCGGCTATGTCATCCAGCAGGTCGGGCTGTTCCCGCACAAGACCGTCCTCGACAACACGGCGACCGTGCCGCACCTGCTCGGCGTCAAGCGCGCCAAGGCCCGTGAGCGCGCCGCCGAACTCCTCGACCTGGTGGGCCTGGACCCGAAGACGTTCGGCGACCGCTACCCCGAGCAGCTCTCCGGCGGGCAGCGCCAGCGGGTGGGCGTGGCGCGGGCGTTGGCCGCCGATCCGCCGGTGCTGCTGATGGACGAGCCGTTCGGCGCGGTCGACCCGGTGGTCCGCGACCACCTCCAGACCGAGTTCCTGCGCCTTCAGCAGACCCTGAACAAGACCGTCCTGTTCGTCACGCACGACATCGAGGAGGCCGTCCGTCTCGGCGACCGCATCGCCGTCTACGGACACGGCCGCGTCGAGCAGTACGACACCCCGTCGGCCGTCCTCGGCGCCCCCGCGAACTCCTACGTGGCCGACTTCGTCGGCGCGGACCGGGGACTCAAGCGCCTGTCCGTGACGCCGATCGAGGAAGGCGACCTGGAGCAGCCGCCCGTGGTCCACCTCGACGACCCGCTGCCCCGGGAGCTCGACGCGCGCTGGGCCGTCGTCCTCGACCACGACAACAACCTGCACGGCTGGATCGACGCCGAACACGCGCGCGCGGGCTCCGGCACGGTACGCGAACACGCGCGCCGCATGGAGGCATGGCTGCCGGTCGGCGCCTCGCTCAAGCAGGCCTTCGCGACGATGCTCCAGCACGACGCGGGCTGGATCGCGGTCATCGACGAGAACAGCGAGGGGCGCTTCCTCGGGGTGCTCACCCCGGCCCGGCTGCACGAGGCGCTGCGCCGCTCCACGGCCGCGGACGCGCAGGACATCCCGCGCACCCAGGTGGAGCTGGAGACGGTCGCGCCGCTCCTCAAGTGACCTCTACGACCGGCTCTGCCCGCTGTCGAGCCGCTGACTCAGCCACTGCAGCGTCGCCGGGATCTCCCGCCGCCACGTGTTGAAGTTGTGCCCACCGCTGTCGAGGACGATCGACGACACGCGCGTGGGCGACTTCACGTTCCTGATGAAGTCGAGCGTGGCCGGGTAGTTGTGTTCGCCCTGCCTGCTCGTGGTGACCAGGAGCGAGGTCGCGGGCGGCGGCCTGTGGTTCAGGTACCACTTCAGGTCGGCATGGTTCTCCAACCGGGCCTCCCCGTGGAAGAGATCGCCCGTCGTCGGGTCGAGGGGCGCCTTGTAGTACGCGGAGAGGCCGGCGCCCGCTCCGTAGACGTCGGGGTGGTGCATGGCCACCTTCAGGGCGCAGTAGCCGCCGGTGGAGTCGCCGACGATGCCCCACTTCTTCGCGGTCCGGTAGCGCGCGCCCAGCTCGGCGGGCAGGTCCCTGGCGAAGAACGTCTCCGCGCGCGGGCCGCCCGGCACGTCCACGCACTCGGTGTCGCGCGGCGGCGCCACGGTGGGTCGCAGCATCACCAGGATCATCGGCCGCATCCGGCCCGCCGCGGCCAGCCGGCGGGCGGTCTGCGGGTAGTGCAGCCCCCTGACGAGCGACTCGGCGGTACCGGGATAGCCGGTCAGGACGACGGACGCGGGGAACGTGCGGTGCGCGTACCGCGGCTGGAAGTACTCCGGCGGCAGATAGACGTAGGCGGGCGTGGTGATGCGGGTCGTCCGTCCGACGATGTCGACCTTCTGGATCTGGCCGTCCTGCTGTCTCCGGAAGCCGTCGGCCGGCCGTGATCCGCCGTTCGCTCCCGGGTCCTGTGTGGCGACCACCTGTACCGGCCCGCCGCTCCCGGCCACGTCATGGTCGGTGACCACACCCTGGCCCTGCTCCTGGCCGAAGAGGTCCGCCCAGGTCGCGTAGAAGCCGAACGACTGGTTCAGGGCGAGGCCGACCGCGACGAAGACCGCCAGCTGGGTTCCGAGGAGCAGCGCCACGCGCCCCGTGACCGACCGCCACGAGCGGTGCGCCAGACGCGGCCAGAGCAGCACGGTGCCGACGAACAGCACCACGGCGAGCAGCACAGCGAGCGTGAGGACTTCTTGGCTCGTGAGACCCATCGGACGCTTCCTGCCTAGGAGTTGACCGGCCGCCGCCCGAAAGGCGCGGCGGCCGCGCGGCCCTGACGACCTTTCCCTGCCCTTGGCCCACCCTTTGGGGCTCTTTTCCGACCGGGAGTGAACCCGCTTCCCACTCCCTTCGTCCTAGAGGGCGCAAGTCGCGGGATGCCGGATTTGGCACCGCGTTCACGTTTCTCGCAGAACTACGGGAATGCGATGTTCGTCAGGATAGATGCGGAGAACTCGAAAGGGGTTCCGAGCCGGATGAGCCGTACGAGGCGTATGGTGCGCGGCCCGCGCCCGGAGGCCGTACCGACCCTGATCGCCAGAGCCTGCATCCTGGTTGGCTTCCTGGACGTCGCGGCCGGCGTCTTCCCCCGCTTCCGGCACAGCCGCATGCACACCCTGGCGGAGGTGCTCCCCGGCACGCTCGGCCCGTTCGCCGCCGCCCTCGCGCTCAGCAGCGGCGTCCTGTTGCTCCTGCTCGCGCACGGCCTGCGGCGCCGCAAGCGGCGGGCCTGGCGGGCCGCGGTCGTGCTGCTGCCGTTCGGCGCGTGCGCGCAGTTCGCGTACCGGCACTCGTTCGCGGGCGTCGTCATCCCGCTGGCCCTGCTGTGGCTCCTGGCCCGGCACCGGAACCAGTTCGACGCGCTGCCCGACCCGCGCAGCCGCTGGCGGGCGCTCGCCAACTTCGTGGTCATGGGCGCCGGTTCGATCCTGATCGGCCTGGTCATAGTCAGCGTCCACCCGCGCCGCCTGGTCGGCAGCCCGAGCCTGTCCGACCGTCTGGAGCACGTCCTGTACGGCCTGTTCGGCATGGACGGGCCGCTGGACTACGCGGGCCGCACCTCCAGCACGGTCGCGATCTCGCTCGGCGCCCTCGGCATGATCACGGCGCTCACCACGGTCTACTTCGCCTTCCGGCCCGAGCATCCTGCGGCCCGCCTCACCGAGGACGACGAGACGAGACTGCGCGCCCTCCTGGAGAAGCACGGCGCCCGTGACTCGCTCGGGCACTTCGCGCTCCGCCGCGACAAGGGAGTGGTGTTCTCCCCCAGCGGCAAGGCGGCCGTCTGCTACCGCGTCGTCTCGGGCGTGATGCTCGCCGGCGGCGACCCGATCGGCGACGTGGAGGCGTGGCCGGGCGCCATCGAGCGCTTCATGGACGAGGCGCGGGCCCACTCCTGGACCCCGGCCGTCATGGGCTGCTCCGAGACGGGCGGCGAGGTGTGGACCCGCGAGACCGGCCTCGACGCGCTCGAACTGGGCGACGAGGCGGTGGTGGACGTCGCGGATTTCTCCCTGACCGGGCGGCCGATGCGCAACGTGCGCCAGATGGTCAAGAGAATCGAGCGCAATGGCTACGAGACACGGGTCCGGCGCATCCGTGACCTCGCCCCCGCCGAGCTGGACCGCATCCGCCGCGCCGCCGACGACTGGCGCGGCACCGACACCGAACGCGGCTTCTCCATGGCGCTCGGCCGCATCGGCGACGAGGCCGACGGCGCATGTCTGATCGCGACGGCCCACAAGAGCGACGACGACCCGGGCTCCCTCAAAGACCACGAGGAGCACGAGGAGCACGAGGAGCACAAGACCCACAAGACTCACGGTGACCTCAAAGCGGTCCTCCACTTCGTCCCCTGGGGCGACACCGGCGTCTCGCTCGACCTGATGCGCCGTGACCGCGCCGCCGACCCCGGGATGAACGAACTCCTGATCGTGGCCGCCCTCCGGGCCGCCCCGGAGTTCGGCATCACGCGCGTCTCGCTCAATTTCGCCATGTTCCGCTCGGCGCTCGCCCGCGGCGAGAAGATCGGCGCGGGCCCGGTCCTGCGCGCCTGGCGCGGCCTGCTGGTCTTCCTGTCCCGCTGGTTCCAGATCGAGTCGCTCTACAAGTTCAACGCCAAGTTCCGCCCTCACTGGGAGCCCCGCTTCGTGGTCTACCGCTCCTCGAAGGACCTCCCCCGCATCGGCTGGGCCGCTCTGCGGGCGGAGGGCTTCGTGAGCATGCGCATGCCGGGGGTGCTGCGCCGCGGGGCGCCCGAGCCGCGGCCCTGCGCGCACAGGGATCAGGAGCGCGGGGTGAGCGCCGCCTAGGGGCAACCGGCACCCCGGCCGCCCGCACCGGCACAGCGCACCCCGAACCGGCTCTAGGCTGGAAACCATGAGCACGTCGCAGGTCCACCGGGGCCACGTAGCCAACCTCCCCGCTTGGGACCGCTGCGCGGTCATGGGAGTCGTCAATGTGACCCCCGACTCCTTCTCGGACGGCGGGCGCTGGTTCGACACGACCGCGGCGATCAAACACGGCCTCGACCTGGTCGCCCAGGGCGCCGACCTGGTGGACGTGGGCGGCGAGTCCACCCGCCCCGGCGCCACCCGGGTCGACGAGGACGAGGAGCTCAAGCGCGTCATCCCCGTCGTACGCGGCCTGGCCGCCGAGGGCGTCACCGTGTCCGTCGACACCATGCGCGCCCGCGTCGCCGAGCAGTCCCTGGCGGCGGGCGGAGCCCTGGTCAACGATGTGAGCGGCGGCCTCGCCGACCCCGCGATGGTCCCGGTCGTCGCGGCCGCGGGCGCGCCCTTCGTGGTCATGCACTGGCGCGGTTTCCTGGAGGGGGCCACCGTCCGGGGCACGTACGAGAACGTCGTCGCCGAAGTCGTCGGCGAGCTCCACGCGCGCGTGGAGGCGGTCATGGAGGGCGGCATCGCCCCCGACCGCATCGTCGTCGACCCGGGCCTCGGCTTCTCCAAGGAGGCCGGGCACGACCTCTCCCTCCTCGCCCACCTCGACGAACTGCGCGCGCTCGGGCACCCGGTCCTGGTCGCGGCCTCCCGCAAGCGGTTCCTCGGTCACGTCCTGGCGGGCGACCAGGGCGCCCCGCCGCCCGCGCGCGAGCGCGACGCCGCCACCGCCGCCGTCTCCGCGCTCGCCGCGCAGGCCGGTGCCTGGGCCGTGCGCGTCCACGAGGTGCGGGCCACCGCCGACGCCGTCCGCGTGGCACGCGCGGTCGAAGGAGCACAGTGAGCAGCACCGACACCCAGGCCGTCGACACGGCCAACCGCTCCTTCTACGAAGCCATGGAGCGCGGTGACTTCGAGGAGCTGACGTCGCTGTGGCTGGCGCCCGAGGACGTCAGCTACGCCGCGTACACCGAGGACTCGGACCCGGACGACGTCGAGGACACCTCCATCAGCTGCGTCCACCCCGGCTGGCCGGTGCTGACGGGGCGCGGCGAGGTGCTGCGCTCGTACGCCCTGATCATGGCGAACACCGAGTACATCCAGTTCTTCCTGACCGACGTGCACATCAGCGTGGTCGGTGACACCGCCCTGGTGACGTGCACGGAGAACATCCTCAGCGGCGGCCCGGCCCCCGAGGAGGGCGACGAGCTCGGCCCGCTGGTGGGGCAGCGCGTCGTGGCGACGAACGTGTTCCGGCGCACACGCGACGGCTGGAAGCTGTGGTCGCACCACGCCTCCCCGGTGCTCGCCGAGTCGGATGACGAATCCGACACCCTTGACGCCATCGACGCCCTCGATGACATGGGCGACACCGACACCACGGGTGACACCGGCACCATCGACAACACCGACGACGGCGGGTCACCCTCCTGAGTGGGTAGGCGCCCTCGAAAGAGCCGGAATCGTGGGCGGGAGGTTGTTTTCCCGATCACCTGGGTATGGGCGGCTACCAGCCGCGAGCCCGCCTGTCCATAGCCCCCACGGGCAAGCATTGTCAGTGCTCGCAGGTAGATTCGATGGTGGCCGGTGAGTCGACCGCACATCGATGAGACCGGCCCTACCGACGACTGCAGGAGTGATTCGCGTGGATCGTGTCGCGCTGCGCGGCCTCAAGGCCCGCGGGCACCATGGCGTCTTCCCGAAGGAACGCGAGGAGGGCCAGACCTTCATCGTGGACCTGGTGCTCGGCCTGGACACCCGGGCGGCGGCGGCCGACGACGACCTGGCGAAGACCGTGCACTACGGCATCGTGGCGGAGGAGGTCGTGGCCGTCGTCGAAGGCGAGCCCGTCGACCTCATCGAGACGCTCGCCGAGCGCATCGCCCAGGCGTGCCTGAAGCACGAAGGGGTCCAGGAGGTCGAGGTCTGCGTCCACAAGCCGGACGCCCCGATCACCGTGCCCTTCGACGACGTGACCGTCACCATCACCCGGAGCCGAGTATGAACAAAACTCCGTTCGACCCGACCGTCCAGCCGGTGCCGACCTCTGTGATGGAACAGGTCGACGCCGCGGACACCACCCTCTCCAACCCCAAGCGCGCCGTGCTCTCCCTCGGCTCCAACCTGGGGAACCGCCTGGAGACGCTGCAGGGCGCCATCGACGCCCTGGAGGACACCCCCGGCGTCCGCGTCAAGGCCGTCTCGCCCGTGTACGAGACGGAGCCCTGGGGCGTCGAGCCCGACAGCCAGCCCTCGTACTTCAACGCGGTGGTGGTCCTCAAGACGACGCTCCCGCCCGCCTCGCTCCTGGAGCGCGCCCACGCGGTCGAGGAGGCCTTCCACCGCGTACGGGAGGAGCACTGGGGCCCGCGCACCATCGACGTCGACATCGTCGCGTACGCGGACGTGGTCTCGGACGACCCGGCCCTGATCCTCCCCCACCCGCGGGCCCACGAGCGCGCCTTCGTGCTCGCGCCCTGGCACGACGTGGACCCCGAGGCCCAGCTGCCCGGCCTCGGCGCCGTCACGGAGCTGCTGGCCGCCGTGACCCGCGAGGGCGTGGCCCCGCGCGTGGACCTGGAACTCAGGCTGCCCGAGTAGTCGTTAAGGTCTAGCGGGCGGCAAAGCCGGAGCGGCAGGGCCGGAGAAGACGAGTGGGCGACCGACGGGGATGAAGCAACCGCGATGAAGCAACTGCGCATCAGAACGCTGGCCGGCCTCTTCGTCGTCGCCGGAATCCTGTCCTGGGCGGGCGCCCGCCTGTGGAACTCGATCGGCACCCTGCCGAGCGTCCCGCTGGCCGCCCCCATCGTGCTCGCGGTGATCGCCGTCGTCCTGCTGGCGACGGCGCTCTCCATCCGCGCCCGGCTGCGCGCCCAGCGCGAGCGCCGCCCCGGTGCCAAGGGCGTCGACCCGATGATGGCGGCCCGCGCCCTCGTCTTCGGCCAGGCGAGCGCCCTGGTCGCGGCGCTGGTCGCGGGCATGTACGGCGGCACGGGCGTCTTCCTGCTCGAGGAGCTGGACATCCCGGCCCGCCGCGACCAGGCGATCTACGCCGGTTTCTCGGTCCTCGCGGGGATCGCCGTCATCGCCGCGGCGATCTTCCTGGAGCGGGTCTGCAAGCTGCCGGAGGACGAGGACACCGAGGGCACGACCACGGCCGCGTGATCGCGCCCGTACTCGGGGCTCCGCCCCGGATCACCGCCCGATGATCAGGCTCATGGCCTCGTTGCGGGTGGCCGGGTCGCGCAGCTGACCGCGCACCGCCGACGTGATCGTCTTGGCCCCGGGCTTGCGCACGCCCCGCATCGTCATGCACATGTGCTCGCACTCCACGACCACGATGACGCCCCGCGGCTCCAGGATCTCCATCAGGGAGTCCGCGATCTGCGTCGTCAGGCGCTCCTGGACCTGCGGGCGGCGGGCGAACACGTCGACGAGGCGGGCCAGCTTCGACAGGCCCGTGATCTTGCCGTCGGAGGACGGGATGTAGCCGACGTGCGCGACGCCCACGAACGGGACCAGGTGGTGCTCACAGCTCGACTGCACCTCGATGTCCTTCACCAGGACCATCTCGTCGTGCCCCAGGTCGAACGTCGTCGTCAGGACGTCCTCGGGCTTCTGCCACAGTCCCGCGAATATCTCCTTGTACGCGCGGGCGACCCGCGCCGGAGTCTCCCGCAGGCCCTCGCGGTCCGGGTCCTCACCGACCGCGATGAGCAGCTCGCGCACGGCGTTCTCGGCCCGCTTCTCGTCGAACTCGCCGATCGAGCCCTCGCCGTCCAGCGTCACCGGGTCGGTCATCTGGTGCCTCTTCCTCGTATGAACCGGCGCGGCAGCGCAAAAAGCCGCGTCCCCCACACCGTAAAGCGTGGGGGACGCGGCCTGCATTCCGGGTCGAAGGAGACCTCCGGGGTCCGGGTCAGCTCTCGGGGCGCTCTTCCTTCACCGTGTCCACCGGAGTGGTGGTCTCGATGGCGGGCGCCGCTCCGTTCGCCCCGTTCGTCAGTGACAGCTCCTTGGGGGAGAGCACCGGCGGGCGGGTCGAGGGGGTGCGGCGGGAGGAGCCGGTCCACGCGGGGCGGGCCGGACGCTTCACGATCGGGGCGAAGATCTCGGCGATCTGCTCCTTGTTCAGCGTCTCCTTCTCGAGCAGCGCGAGGACCAGGTTGTCGAGAACGTCGCGGTTCTCGACGAGGATCTCCCAGGCCTCGTTGTGCGCCGTCTCGATGAGCTTCTTGACCTCTTCGTCGACGAGCGCGGCGACCTCTTCCGAGTAGTCGCGCTGGTGACCCATCTCGCGGCCCAGGAACGGCTCGGTGTTGTCACCGCCGAACTTGATCGCGCCGAGACGCTCGGTCATGCCGTACTGCGTGACCATCGCGCGGGCCGTACCGGTGGCCTTCTCGATGTCGTTGGCGGCGCCGGTCGTCGGGTCGTGGAAGACGAGCTCCTCGGCCGCGCGGCCGCCCAGCATGTAGGCGAGCTGGTCCAGCATCTCGTTGCGCGTGGTCGAGTACTTGTCCTCGTCCGGCAGCACCATCGTGTAGCCCAGCGCACGGCCTCTGGAGAGGATCGTGATCTTGTGGACCGGATCGGAGTTCGGAGACGCCGCCGCGACCAGGGCGTGACCGCCCTCGTGGTACGCGGTGATCTTCTTCTCCTTGTCCGACATGATCCGGGTCCGCTTCTGCGGGCCCGCGACCACACGGTCGATCGCCTCGTCCAGCATCAGGTTGTCGATCAGCTTGCGGTCCGATCGGGCGGTCAGCAGCGCCGCCTCGTTCAGCACGTTGGACAGATCGGCACCGGTGAAGCCGGGGGTGCGGCGGGCGACGGCCGACAGGTCGACGTCCGGGGCGACCGGCTTGCCCTTCTGGTGAACCTTGAGGATCTCCAGACGGCCCTGCATGTCCGGACGGTCGACCGCGATCTGGCGGTCGAAGCGGCCGGGACGCAGCAGCGCCGGGTCGAGGATGTCGGGCCGGTTCGTGGCGGCGATCAGGATGACGCCGCCCTTCACGTCGAAGCCGTCCATCTCGACGAGCAGCTGGTTGAGCGTCTGCTCGCGCTCGTCGTGTCCGCCACCGAGGCCGGCGCCGCGATGGCGGCCGACCGCGTCGATCTCGTCGACGAAGACGATCGCCGGGGCGTTCGCCTTGGCCTGCTCGAAGAGGTCGCGGACACGGGAGGCACCGACACCGACGAACATCTCGACGAAGTCGGAACCGGAGATCGAGTAGAACGGCACCCCGGCCTCGCCGGCGACGGCGCGCGCGAGGAGCGTCTTACCGGTACCGGGCGGGCCGTACAGCAGCACGCCCTTGGGAATCTTGGCGCCGACGGCCTGGAACTTGGCCGGCTCCTGGAGGAACTCCTTGATCTCGTGGAGTTCCTCGACGGCCTCGTCGCTGCCGGCGACGTCGGCGAACGTCGTCTTCGGAGTGTCCTTGGTGATGAGCTTGGCCTTGGACTTCCCGAACTGCATGACTCGGGAGCCGCCGCCCTGCATCTGGTTCATCAGGAACAGGAAGACAACGACGATGAGGACGAAGGGCAGCAGCGACAGCAGAATGCTGACGAACGCGTTCTGCTTCGTCGGAGAGACGGTGTAACCGTCCGGAATCTGCTTGTCCTCGAACTTGGCCTGCAGGCTCTTGGCCACCTCGACGCCCTGGTCGCCGATGTAGCTCGCCTGGATCTTGCTCGAACTCTCGACCTTCTGGCCGTCCTTGAGTTCGACCTTGATGGTGTTCTCATCGCCGGTGGTCAGCTTGGCCGACTGCACCTTGTTGTTGTCGATGGCCTGAATGACCTGGCCGGTGTCCACCGTCTTGTAGCCGCCGGACGAACCGACGACCTGCATCAACACGACCACGGCAAGGACGGCCAGCACGATCCACATGACCGGCCCACGGAAGTATCGCTTCACGTCCATCCATACGGAGCGGAACCGCCCCGTCCCTCCTGCCATAGTGAGTTTGATAAGGCTGTTTGAAGCTGTTTGAAGAACTGTTCTTCGGACGGTACCCCAGCATTGTCACCCGACGCCGCAGGGGACGACCGTCAATCGGCCCTTCGCATGCTCCAACGGCGGGAATCCCGTGAGGGTTCCCGCCGATGTGACGCGTGCTCAGCCGCCGTAGACGTGCGGCGCGAGCGTGCCGACGAACGGCAGGTTCCGGTACTTCTCCGCGTAGTCCAGGCCGTACCCGACCACGAACTCGTTCGGGATGTCGAAGCCGACCCACTTGACGTCGATGGCGACCTTGGCCGCCTCGGGCTTGCGCAGCAGCGTGCAGACCTCGAGGGAGGCCGGCTCGCGCGAGCCGAGGTTGGTGAGCAGCCAGGACAACGTCAGACCGGAGTCGATGATGTCCTCGACGATCAGGACGTGCTTGCCCTTGATGTCGGTGTCGAGGTCCTTGAGGATCCGCACCACGCCGGAGGACTGGGTGCCCGCGCCGTACGAGGACACCGCCATCCAGTCCATGGTGACGGGGGTGGACAGGGCACGCGCCAGGTCCGCCATGACCATCACGGCGCCCTTGAGCACCCCGACGATCAGCAGGTCCTTGCCCGCGTACTCCGCGTCGACCTTCGCGGCCAGCTCTGCCAGCTTCGCGTCGATCTCTTCCTTGGTGATGAGCACCGACTTGAGGTCGGTGCCCATGTCTTTCGCGTCCACCCGCATCACTTTCGGTCGTCCCACCGGCCGCCGCGACGTGAGCCGTCGAGTCAGCCTTGCCGGATGACCAGTCTGCCACCCTGCCGCTGGGCGACGACTTTGCCCGGGAGATTGATCTCCCCCTGGCCCCGCCATCCGGTGATCAGGCGGTCCACCTCTTCGATGTGGCGGGCGAAGAGGGCGCCGGCGGGAGCACCGGCCTCGATGGCGGCCTTGCGCAGGATGCGGCGGCGCACGGCGGGCGGCAGCGCGTAGAGCTTCGCGCATTCGAGGAGTCCGGCGGCGTCCCGGACGGAATCGGCGGCCTGCGCGGCCCAGGCGTCCAGCGCGTCGGCGTCGTCGCGGGACAACTGGGCCGTACGGGCGAGCGCCTCGACGACACCCTTGCCGAGCGCCTTCTCCAGGGCCGGCAGTCCTTCGTGGCGCAGTCTCGACCTCGTATAGGCGGGGTCGGTGTTGTGCGGGTCGTCCCAGACCGGGAGGTGCTGGACGAGGCAGGCCTTGCGCGCGGTCTGCCGGTCGAGCCGCAGGAAGGGGCGGCGGTAGCGGCCGCCGCTGCCGGAGACCGCGGCCATGCCGGACAGCGAGCGGATCCCGGAGCCTCGGGCGAGCCCGAGCAGCACAGTCTCGGCCTGGTCGTCGCGGGTGTGGCCGAGCAGGACGGCGGCGGCGCCGAGGCGCTCGGCGGCGTCGTCGAGGGCGGCGTAGCGGGCGTCGCGGGCGGCGGCTTCGGGGCCTCCGTCGCGGCCGACGCGCACGGCGATCGACTCGGCGGGGGCGAGGCCGAGGGCGGTCAGGCGCAGCCGGACGTCCTCGGCGCGGGTGTCGGACCCGGACTGCAGACCGTGGTCGACGGTGATGCCACCGGCGCGGATGCCGAGTTTCGGGGCTTCGAAGGCGAGGGCGGAGGCGAGCGCCATGGAGTCCGCGCCGCCGGAGCAGGCGACGAGCACCAGTGGTGCGGGGGATCCAGGGGATTCAGTGTGTTCGCTGAGGATGTCGTGGAGGACGCGGCGGACCGCGAGGCGTATCGCCGCGACCGCAGGATGGGGACCCATGTCCGGTTCCCTTCATTCCGTTGTCTGGGGGGTGGGCGCCAACTGTCGAGCTGTACAGAGCGACTCAGTCGCCACTCGGCACGGCTCAGTCGCTCAACGGTGACTCGGTGATTTCGGTCACGCAGAGTGTGTCGATGGTGACAGAGACGAGCCGTTCCCTGAGCATTGCACGCCTACCCACCGGCCACGGTCCCTCGGATGGGTGATCCTGAGCAATTTTGGGCGTGCCTTACGTGGCGTCGTGGGCGCCGTCCGTCTTGTTGTGCACCCGCGCGACCCAGTCCGCCGGTTTGGCGATCTCCGCCTTCGTGGGGAGCGTGTTCGGGGACGTCCAGACCCGGTTGAAGCCGTCCATGCCGACCTGGTCGACGACGGCCCGCACGAAGCGCTCGCCGTCGCGGTACTGACGCAGCTTGGCGTCGAGGCCGAGGAGTTTGCGCAGCGCCATGTCGAGCCGCGAGGCGCCCTTCTGCCTGCGCTGCTGGAACTTCTCGCGGATCTCCCCCACGGACGGCACGACGGCCGGGCCGACGCCGTCCATCACGTAGTCCGCGTGCCCTTCGAGCAGCGACATGACGGCGGTGAGGCGGGCGAGGATCTCGCGCTGGGCGGGCGACTGGACCATCTCGACCAGCGACCGGCCGCCGTCGGCCGTCTCGCCGTCGTCGCCGCCCTCGCCCTCCGGGCGTCCGCCTGCAAGGGACTGCACGGCTTCCCTGATCCGCTCCAGGAACGTCGACGGGTCGACCTCGGTCTCGCCGAGGAACGACTGGATTTCGCCCTCCAGGTGGTCCCGCAGCCAGGGCACGGCCGTGAACTGGGTGCGGTGGGTCTCCTCGTGCAGGCAGACCCAGAGCCTGAAGTCGTGCGGGTCGACGTCGAGTTCGCGCTCCACGTGCACGATGTTCGGCGCGACGAGCAGCAGTCGCCCGCCGCCGTTCGCCGCGGCCGGGAGGTCGCTGGTGCCGGGGGCGAAGGTCTCGTACTGGCCGAGGACGCGGGAGGACAGGAACGACAGGAGCATGCCGAGTTCGACGCCGGTGACCTTGCCGCCGACCGCGCCGAGGACGGCGCCGCCCGCGCCGGGGCCGCGGCGCTCCTGCATCTTGTCGAGCAGCGGTTTGAGGATCTCGCGGAAGCCCGCGACGTTGGCCTTCACCCAGCCCGGGCGGTCCACCACGAGGACGGGGGTGTCCTGCATGTCGTCGGAGGCCATCCGCGTGTACGCGCGGACGTGCTCCTCGGAGGCCTTCGCGTGCCGGCGCAGCTCCGAGACGACGGCGCGTGCCTCGTCGCGGCTCACCTCCGGGCCGGGTCGTACGAGACGGGTCGCCGTCGCCACCGCGAGGTTCCAGTCGACCATTCCTGCCGAAGCCGCACCGCCGAAGCTCGTCATGCGTCAACGGTACGTGACCCTTCGCGCACGCGGAGGGGGTTGAACCCTGACCCGCCCCTGACGTTCAGCGGCAGCCGCAGTTGGCGACGGAGGAGGCCAGCCGGTCGAGGCCGGCCTGGGCGGTCTGGGGTCCGGGGGCTCCCTCGGTCATGAACGCGAACACCAGGAGCCGCCCGTCGGCGTCGACGACCGTGCCTGCCAGGGTGTTCACGCCGGTGAGGGTGCCGGTCTTGGCGCGGACCAGGCCGGTGCCCGAGGCGTCGGCGTCACCCTCGTAGCGGTTCGCGAGGGTGCCGGTGAAGCCCGCGACGGGCAGGCCGGTGAGCAGGGAGCGCAGTTTCGGGCCCGCCGGGTCTGCGGCCTTCGCGAGCAGTGAGGTCAGCAGGTCGGCCGAGGCCTTGTCGGTCCGGTCCAGGCCGCTGCCGTCGGCGAAGTGGGCGTCGCCCAGCGGCAGTCCGAGCTTGCCCAGCTCCTTCTTGATGGCCTTGCCCGCGCCGTCGAAGTCGTGGCTCTCGTCGGCGGCGATGGCGGTCTGCCGGGCGAGGGCCTCGGCGATGTCGTTGTCGCTGTTGGTCAGCATGCGCTCGACCAGGGCGGAGAGCGGCGGGGACTCGACCTTCGCGACGTCCTGCGCCTGTCCGGACGCCTTGCTCGGTCCCGGGTCGCCCTTGGTCTTGATGCCGCGGTCCTTCAGGAGGTCCGCGAACTTCTGCGCGGCGGAGGCCGCCGGGTCGGCCGCGCGCGGCGTCGGCCCCTTGTTGGAGTCGTCGGTGCGGGCCTCGTCGGCCATCAGGGCGGTGACCTGGGCGAGGTTGTCGTTCACGCCGATGGGGTGCAGGGACGGTCCCGCGTACAGCGAGGTGTCGTACGAGAGGGTGACCTCGCCGATGCCGTCCGCCCGCAGGGACTTCGCGGTCTTGTCGGCGAGGGTGCGCAGGCTGGCCGCGCCGTAGGGGTTGTCCTTGTCCGGGCGGGCGGTGAGCGTCGGGTCGCCGCCACCGACCAGGATCAGCTCCCCCGAGTCACCGGAGCCCTTCTCCAGGACGGTGCGGGTGGCGATGCGGTGGTCGGGGCCCGCCGCCGACAGGGCCGCCACCGCCGTGGCCAGCTTCGTCGTGGAGGCGGGGGTCAGAGCGTCGCCCGCGGACTTTCCGTAGAGCCGCTTGCCGGTGGCGGCGTCGACGACCGCGGCCGTGCGGCGCGAGCCCAGCGAGGCGTCCCCGAGGAGCGGGTCCAGTACGTCGGCCAGGGCGCGCTTCGTCGGACCCGGCGCGGACGCCCCGGGTGCGGCGAGGACCGCCGGGGCGCTGGGGGCCGCGGACGGCGCCCCCGCCTGCGTACGGCCGTGATCTGCGCCACCCCCGGCCTCCCGGGAAGCCGCCCGGTGCGCCTCGGCCTTACGCTGACCCGAGGAGTCCCAGGGGCCGGTCGCGACCGCCACGAGGGCCGCGAAGGCGACACCCACCGCCGTCGCGCCCACCGTGAACTGTTTTGTCTTGGTCTTCGCCACGCCCGTCACGAGCTGCGAAGCCTTCAGCTCCGGCACCGTGGACCAGCCCCTTTCGCGATCACACACCTGCGTAGGGGACACTTAACCACCAGACGTTTGTGTTGATCATGGAGGAGCCACCGGTGGAGTTCGACGTCACGATCGAGATTCCGAAGGGATCGCGGAACAAGTACGAGGTCGACCACGAGACCGGTCGCATCCGTCTCGACCGTCGTCTGTTCACCTCGACCGCCTACCCGACGGACTACGGCTTCGTCGAGAACACCCTCGGCGAGGACGGCGACCCGCTGGACGCGCTGGTCATCCTGGACGAGCCGACCTTCCCGGGCTGCCTCATCAAGTGCCGCGCCATCGGCATGTTCCGCATGACGGACGAGGCCGGCGGCGACGACAAGCTGCTGTGCGTCCCGGCGACGGACCCGCGCATGGAGCACCTGCGCGACATCCACCACGTCTCCGAGTTCGACCGCCTGGAGATCCAGCACTTCTTCGAGGTCTACAAGGACCTGGAGCCCGGCAAGTCCGTCGAGGGCGCCGACTGGGTCGGCCGGGTCGAGGCCGAGGCCGAGATCGAGCGTTCCTACAAGCGCGCGCAGGACAACGGCGGCCACTGAGCGGCCGAAGACCTGGTGAACGGGCCGCTCGACCTCCGGGTCGGGCGGCCCGTTCGCGTATTCGTGCGCATACTGAGGCGTACGGGAGGTAGACGGGTACACAGTCGTGCGAAGGGCGAGGAACCACAGAGGTGACGGAGCGGGAGACCGAGGCCGCCGAGGACCGCAAACCGCAGTCCGACGAGGCGCGCAGTGCGTTCACACAGCCCATCGGGGTCGTGTCGGCGCCGCCGGTGGTGGAGGAGGATTCGTCGACCACCTCCGAGTTCTCCCTCCCCCAGGGGTTCAACGCACGGGCGCCCGAGCCCTCCGATTCCGAGGGGTCGGCGTTCACGCCCCCGAAGACCTACAGCGTCAAGCAGTCGCCGCCCGCCTTCACGCCGCCGCACGGCATCCCCGTGGTCAAGCTGGCCAAGGAGACGCCGTGGCAGGACCGGATGCGCACGATGCTGCGGATGCCGGTCGCCGAGCGGCCCGCGCCGGAGAAGGTGCAGAAGGAGGACGAGGCCGGGCCCGCCGTGCCGCGCGTGCTCGACCTGACGCTGCGTATCGGGGAGCTGCTGCTCGCCGGTGGTGAGGGCGCCGAGGACGTGGAGGCGGCGATGTTCGCCGTGTGCCGGTCCTACGGGCTCGACCGGTGCGAGCCGACGGTGACGTTCACGCTGCTGTCGATCAGCTACCAGCCGTCGCTCGTGGACGACCCGGTGACCGCGTCGCGCACCGTGCGGCGCCGGGGCACGGACTACACGCGGCTCGCGGCCGTGTACCGCCTCGTCGACGACATCAGCGACGAGGACGACGAGGCCGCCGCCGTCACCCTGGAGGAGTCCTACCGGCGGCTCGCCGAGATCCGCCGTAACCGGCACCCGTACCCCGGGTGGGCACTCACGGCGGCGGGCGGGCTCCTGGCGGGCTCCGCCTCGATCCTCGTCGGCGGCAACGCGATCGTGTTCGTCGCCGCCGCGATCGGCGCGATGCTGGGCGACCGGCTGGCGTGGCTGTGCGCGGGGCGCGGGCTGCCGGAGTTCTACCAGTTCACGGTGGCCGCGATGCCGCCCGCCGCGATCGGCATTCTCCTCACGCTGCTGCACGCCGACGTGCGGGCCTCCGCGGTGATCACCGGTGGACTGTTCGCGCTGCTGCCGGGGCGGGCCCTGGTGGCGGGCGTGCAGGACGGTCTGACCGGCTTCTACATCACGGCCTCGGCGCGGCTCCTCGAAGTCATGTACTTCTTCGTCGGGATCGTCATCGGCGTCCTGATCATGCTGTACGTCGGCGTCCAGCTGCAGGCGCGGCTCAACCCCGAGGGGAGCCTGCAGGTCGTCGGGCAGCCCCAGCGGCTGTGGCAGATCGCCGCGTCGATGGCCCTGTCCCTGGCCTTCGCCGTCCTGCTCCAGCAGGAACGCTCCAGCGTGCTCATGGTGACCCTGAACGGCGGCGTCGCCTGGGTGGTGTACGGGGCGATGCACTACGCGGGCGGGATCTCGCCGGTGGCGTCCACCGCGGCCGCCGCCGGGCTCGTCGGCCTGTTCGGGCAGCTGTTCTCGCGCTACCGGTTCGCGTCCGCGCTGCCGTACGTGACCGCCGCGATCGGGCCGTTGCTGCCCGGTTCCGCGACGTACTTCGGACTGCTCGACATCGCGCAGAACGACATCGACGGCGGCCTGGTGTCGCTGTCCAAGGCCGCCGCGCTCGCCATGGCCATCGCGATCGGGGTGAACCTGGGTGGGGAGATCTCCCGGCTGTTCATCCGCTCGCCCGGGGCGGAGGGGCGCCGGGCGGCGAAGCGGACCCGGGGGTTCTAGCGCGGGGCGCGTCCCGCGGAGTGCCGTCTGCCCGATGCCGACCCGCAGTCGGCAATGCGCCCGAAGACCTCCGGCGGACTACCGCTTCGCGTGCCGCCCCCGCTGCTGCTGGGCGCCGGGCTGGCCCGGGACCTCGCTCGTCGGGGCCTTCTTGGCCTTGCTGCGGGCCCGCAGGAACTCGATCGCGATCGGCACCACCGAGACGAGCACGATCAGGATCAGGATCGCCTCGATGTTCTTGTGCACGAAGTCGATCTTGCCGAGCCAGGAGCCGAGCAGCGTCACGCCCGCGCCCCACAGCACGCCACCGATGACGTTGAACGTGATGAACGAGCGGTACCGCATCCCCGAGACGCCCGCGATGATCGGCGTGAACGTGCGGACGATCGGCACGAAGCGGGCCAGGACCAGGGACTTGGGGCCGTACTTCTCGAAGAACTCGTGCGCCTTCGTCACGTTCTCCTGCTTGAAGATCTTGGAGTCCGGGCGCCTGAACAGCGAAGGACCGACCTTCTTGCCGAAGACGTAGCCCGCCTGGTCACCGAGGATCGCCGCGAGGCAGATCAGGGCGATCGCCGCCCACAGCGGGAAGTCCAGCTGGTTCGTGGTGATCAGCAGGCCGCAGGTGAACAGCAGCGAGTCGCCCGGCAGGAAGAAGCCGATCAGCAGACCCGACTCCGCGAACACGATCAGGAGCAGACCCCAGATGCCGAACGTGTTGAGCAGGTAGTCCGGGTCGAGCCAGCTTGGTCCGAGAGCAAGGGTCGTCACGGGTCCGGGCTCCTGAGGGGGCTAGAGAAGGCTTGGGCAATGGCGATGCAAAGTTATCAACGCCGGGTAACCATGCCAGGTTCCAGTAGCCCTCTCAGGATGCACTGTCCGGCAGCTGTGGCAAACCTGTCCCTTTCGAGCCGTCTTGCGGCGACGTCCGCTTCAGGACCGCCGCACCGCGTTGGCGTGGATCGCGTCACGCAGGTGCTCGGCGACGCCCTCGCCCATCGCGTCGTAGAACGCCTTGAACCGCTCGTCGGCCACGTACATGTCGCCGAAGCAGACGTGCATCTCGTACGAGACGTCGAAGTACCAGCGTGAGATGTGCTGCCGGTGTTCCTCGGCCAGGTCCATGGCGCGCTCACCCTCGGCGTCCTCGCCGGCCGCGACCAGGGCGGCGTAGCGCACGCCCCAGTCCTCGGTCTCGGTGCTGATGCGGGCCCAGTCGTCCTTGGTGTACGTGGCGGCGCGGCGCTGCGACTCGGCGTACGCCTCGGTGCCGCCCCAGCGCTCCTCGGCCTCCTGCTGGTACTGCTCGGGGTCCTTGTCCCCGAAGACCTCGAAGCGCTCCTCGGGGGTGAGCTGGATTCCCATCTTCTGTGCCTCCATGGCGTGTTCGACGGCCTCGGCCATCTTCTGGAGCTTCTCGATACGGGCGACGAGCACGTCGTGCTGCCGCTTCAGATGGACGCGGGGGTCCGTCGACGGGTCGTCCAGCAGGGTGTGGACCTCGTCCAGCGGGAAGCCGAGTTCCCGGTAGAAGAGGATCTGCTGGAGCCGGTCCAGGTCCTGCTCGCTGTAGCGGCGGTGGCCCGCGTGGTTGCGTTCGCTCGGGACCAGCAGGCCGATCTCGTCGTAGTGGTGCAGGGTGCGCACCGTGGTCCCGGCGAACCCGGCGACCTGGCCCACCGAGTAGTTCGTGGCGCTCATGGGTTCAGCTTGCGTCCTCACGCGACGTGAGGTGCAAGTCCGTGCCGCTCGACATTTTCCGGGTGTTATACGCCGAATGTCCGCTTAGGGTGGCGCCGTGACCATCGAAGCCCCTGCCGCGTCCCCGTCACCTCCGCCGCCCCCCGCGTCCCCGGCCCGCGCCCTGCTCCCGCTCGTCCTGCCCGCCCTCGTCACGGGCGTCGCCTGCAGCGTGCTGTTCCTCGCGCTGGACTGGGTCGCCGAGCGGCTGCAGGACGTGCTGTGGGAGGACCTGCCGGACGCGCTCGGTGTCGGCGGGTACTCGTCCCTGTGGATGATCGTGGTCCTCACGGTCACCGGCGTCGCCGTGGGGCTCGTCGTGTGGAAGGTGCCGGGACACGCGGGCCCCGACCCGGCCACGATGGGCCTGGGCGGTGAGGCGCCGCTGCCGGTGTACGTGCTGCCGGGGCTCGCCCTGGCCTGTGCGCTGATGCTGGCGGGCGGGCCGAGCCTCGGCCCGGAGAACCCGATCATCGCCATCAATGTCGGCCTCGCGTTCTGGCTGGGCAAGAAGCTGCTGCCCGCCACGCCCGCCATGCTGTGGGTCTCGCTCGCCAGCGCGGCGACCATCGGTGCCCTGTTCGGCACCCCGATCGCCGCGGCGCTGCTGATCTCCGAGCAGCTTGCGGGCCGGCCGCTGCCGATGAAGGGCTCCCTGTGGGACAACCTCTTCGGGCCGCTGCTCGCCGCGGGCGCGGGCGCGATGACGACCGCGCTGATCGCCTCCCCCACCTTCGACCTGGGCCTGCCGCCGTTCGGGAACCCCGGCTGGAGCGATCTGCTGGCGGCGATCGTGGTCGCCTGCGCGGCCGCGGTCCTCGGCATGCTCGCCGTGTACGCGTTCCCGTACGTCCACCGCGCCTTCGGGGCACTGCGCCACCCGATGCTGATGCTGCCGCTGGGCGGTCTCGTGCTCGGTCTGCTCGGTGCGCTCGGCGGACACCTCACCCTCTTCAAGGGACTGCACGAGGTGGGTGAGCTGGCCGCCGACCCGGACGGCTGGTCGGCCGGGGAGTTCGCCCTGATGGCGGTCGTGAAGCTGGCGGCGCTGCTCGTCGCCGCGTCCTGCGGGTTCCGGGGCGGGCGGATCTTCCCCGCGGTGTTCGTCGGCGCCGCGTTCGGGCTGTGCGCGTACGCGCTGGTCCCGGGCGTGGATCCGGCGGTCGGCATCGCCTCCGGCGTCCTCGGCGTGCTGCTCGCCGTCACCCGGCAGGGCTGGGTCAGCCTGTTCACCGCCGCCGTGCTCGTCGCCTCGCCCGCCATCATCGCGCTGATGTGCATCGCATCTCTGCCCGCTTGGCTCCTGGTGACCGGGCGCCCGCAGATGCAACTGTCGGAGGACGGCTCCGCCATCCGCTGAGCCGCCGGCTCAACCACCACTCCCCGCGAAGGAGTCACGGACATGTCGCCACTGCACCGGAGCCCGGCCGACAAGCCGGACGAGAAGGACCAGCCCCTCGTGCCGCTCAACCCCTTCTACGGGGAGGCGAATCCCACCGCCGGGATGACGCAGGCACCGCCCAAGCACCGGCTGCCCGACCGGCCGCTGCCGCCGTCGACCGCGTACCAGATCGTCCACGACGAGCTCATGCTCGACGGCAACTCGCGCCTCAACCTGGCCACCTTCGTCACGACGTGGATGGAGCCGCAGGCCGGTGTCCTGATGGCGGAGTGCCGGGACAAGAACATGATCGACAAGGACGAGTACCCGCGCACGGCCGAGCTGGAGCGGCGCTGCGTCGCCATGCTGGCCGACCTGTGGAACGCGCCGGACCCGTCCGCCACCGTGGGCTGTTCCACCACCGGGTCGAGCGAGGCCTGCATGCTCGCCGGGATGGCGCTCAAGCGGCGCTGGGCGCAGCGCAACGCGGACCGGTACCCCTCGCGCGAGGCCCGCCCCAACCTGGTCATGGGCGTGAACGTGCAGGTCTGCTGGGAGAAGTTCTGCACCTTCTGGGAGGTCGAGGCGCGGCAGGTGCCGATGGAGGGCGACCGGTTCCATCTCGACCCGCAGGCCGCGGCCGAGCTCTGCGACGAGAACACGATCGGCGTCGTCGGGATCCTCGGGTCCACCTTCGACGGGTCGTACGAGCCGATCGCCGACCTGTGCGCCGCGCTCGACGCGTTGCAGGAGCGCACGGGGCTCGACATCCCCGTGCACGTGGACGGGGCGTCGGGCGCGATGGTGGCGCCGTTCCTCGACCCGGACCTGGTGTGGGACTTCCGGCTGCCGCGGGTCGCCTCCATCAACACCTCGGGGCACAAGTACGGGCTCGTGTACCCGGGCGTCGGCTGGGCGCTGTGGCGCGACGCGGACGCGCTGCCGGACGAACTCGTCTTCCGCGTCAACTACTTGGGCGGCGACATGCCGACGTTCGCGCTGAACTTCTCGCGTCCCGGCGCCCAAGTGGTCGCGCAGTACTACTCGTTCCTGCGGCTCGGGCGCGACGGGTACCGGGCCGTGCAGCAGGCGACACGGGAGGTGGCGCGGAGCCTGGCCGACCGCATCGAGGCGCTCGGCGACTTCCGGCTCATCACGCGGGGCGACGAGCTGCCGGTGTTCGCCTTCACGACGGCGGACGAGGTGACGTCGTACGACGTGTTCGACGTGTCGCGGCGCCTGCGGGAACGGGGCTGGCTGGTGCCGGCCTACACGTTCCCGGCGCACCGGGAGGACCTGGCGGTGCTCAGGATCGTGTGCCGCAACGGCTTCTCGTCCGACCTGGCGGACCTGCTCGTCGAGGACCTGGGCCGGCTGCTGCCGGAGCTGCGCCGCCAGCCGCACCCCAACACGCGTGACCGGGACGCGGCGACCGGGTTCCACCACTGAGGGGTCGCGTCGTCGGGCGCGGCCCGGTGAGGGCTGGTCGCACAGTCCCCCGCGCCCGGCGACGCACCGTCTACCTGCTCAACGCCCTGAACCGCCGTACCGCCAGCGGGAAGAACACCGCCACCAGCACCACCGGCCACACCACCGCCGGCCACACCTCGTCCGCCCCGCCGGGGTTCCCGAACAGATGCCGCACCGATGAGGCCGTCGCCGACATCGGGTTCCACTCGACCACCGCGCCGAGCCAGTCCGGCATGTTCTCCGGCACCGTGAACGCGTTGGAGAGGAAGCCGACCGGCCAGACCAGGATCTGCACGGCCTGCACCAGCTCGGGACGGCCCGCGACCATGGCCAGCCAGATGCCGATCCACAGCATCGCGAACCGCAGCAGGAGCAGCAGGCCGAACGCGGCGAGCGTCGCGCCCGCCGAGCCGTGCGCCCGCCACCCGAGCGCGAGCCCCACCGCCGCCATCAGGGCGAGGGACACGAGCGACTGGAGCATGTCGGCGGCCGAACGGCCCACCAGGACCGCCCCGTCGGTCATCGGCAGGGAGCGGAACCGGTCGATCACCCCCTTGTCGAGGTCCTGGGTGACCGCCAGCATGGTCGACTCGAGCCCGAAGGCCATGGTCAGCGCGAACATGCCGGGGACCAGGAAGTCCACGTATCCGGTGGAGCCGCCCTCGATGCCCTTGCCGCCCCCGACGAGGTAGCCGAACATCAGCAGCAGCATCACCGGGAAGACGAGCCCGACGAGGATCTGCACCGGTTGCCGCGCCCAGTGGGCGAGTTCCCGGCGCGTCATCGTCCAGGAGTCGGTCAGCGCCCAGCTCATGGCGGTCATACCCGCACCTCCACAGGGTCCGTGTCGCGCTCGGTCAGGTGCAGGAACACCTCGTCGAGGGTCGGGCGCCGCAGCGCGATGTCCTCGGCGTCGACCCCCGCGTCCCGCAGCGCCCGCACGGCGTCGGCGAGCGCGGCCATCCGGTCCGTCACGGGCGCGCTCACCAGACGGCGCTCCGCGTCGACGGTGGCGCCCGCGGGCAACAGGGCCGCGACCGTGGGCAGTTGGGCCGCCTCCCGCACCACCACGTCGATCCGGTCGCCGCCCAGGCGTGCCTTGAGCCCGTCCGGGGTGCCGTCCGCGACGACCCGGCCGCGGTCCACCACCGAGATCCGGTCGGCGAGCCGGTCGGCCTCCTCCAGGTACTGGGTGGTGAGCAGCACCGTCGTGCCGCCGCCGACCAGCGAGCGCACCGCCTCCCACACCTCGGCGCGGCCGCGCGGGTCCAGGCCCGTCGTCGGCTCGTCGAGGAAGAGGACCTCGGGGTCGGTGATGAGCGACGCCGCGAGGTCCAGGCGGCGGCGCATGCCTCCGCTGTACGCCTTGACCGGCTTGCGTCCGGTGTCCGCGAGGCCGAACCGGGCGAGGAGTTCGCCGGCGCGCAGGGCGGCCCGGCGCGCGCCCAGGTGGTGCAGCCTGCCGAACATGTCCAGGTTCTGCCGACCGCTCAACTCCTCGTCCACCGCGGCGTGCTGGCCGAGCAGACCGATGCGTCGGCGCACCTCGTCCGGCTCCGTGCGCACGTCGTGGCCCGCCACCTCCATGCGGCCCGCGTCCGCGCGCAGCAGGGTCGCGAGGACGCGGACCAGGGTCGTCTTGCCCGCGCCGTTCGGGCCGAGCACGCCGTGCACGGTGCCGCGCCCGGCCTCCAGGTCGAGCCCGTCGAGCGCCCGCTTGTCCCGGTAGTGCTTGTGTGCCCCTTCGACGGCGATCGCCGCTCCGGTCACCTCGTCCCCTCACGTCCGGTTGCTCGCGATCAGCCGATCACCAGCGTCGCTAATCAAACTTGACTACTCCAGCAAGGTAATACCCGCGCCGAGATTGGTCAAACTTGATTAATGGCCCTGGCCGACCGGATTCAGCGGGCGTCCCCGGGATGCTCCTCGTCCGTCGCGTACGGGTTCTCCTCGCCCTCGGCGAGCACCCCGACGAACGGCTCCCCCTCCCCCGCGAACACGTACGCCCCGCCCTCGATCCGCTCGATGAGCCCCTTGGTCCACTCCGCGCCGAAGTCGGCCGAGTGGACCCAGAAGTTCATGATCTCGCCGATGTGACCGAGCTGCTGCGGACCGCCCTCGGGCGTGTAGTACTCGGTGACGGCGTCGCGCCACCCCCCGATGGCACGCACCCGCTCCTTGAGCAGGGTCACCGCCTCCTCGCGCGGCAGGTCCACGACGAAGCCGAGGGCCGCGGCGAGGACGTCCGGCTTCTGGTCGTACGAGACCAGGGCCTCGCGCAGCAGGGTCAGGTACTCCTCGGTGCCCCGGCCGGTGATCTCGTACTCGGTGCGCGGCGGACCGCCGGCCGTGGACGGCGCGACCTCGTGCGCGACCAGCAGTCCCTGCTTCGCCATCTGCTTGAGGGCGTGGTAGATCGAGCCCGGCTTGGCGTTCGACCACTCGTGGGCGCCCCAGTACTCCAGGTCGCTGCGGACTTGGTAGCCGTGCGCGCGGCCGTGCTGGCGCACGGCCCCGAGGACCAGGAGGCGGATCGCTGACATGCGCCCAGCGTAGGACGTCAGCTCTGCGCCATGGCGACCAGCTCGAAGGCGGTCTTGCCGTCCAGGGACTGGCGGATGATGTCCGCGTGCCCCGCGTGCCGGGCGATCTCCCGGATCAGGTGCAGGCACATCCAGCGCAGCGAGACCTCCTGGCCGTCGGGGAACCAGGGCTCGTCCGGCAGCGGGAAGGTGTCGTCCAGGCTCGGGGCCGCGCGGAGGAACTTCTCGACGCGGGCCGCCACCTCGTCCCAGTGCGCGAGGACCGACGCCACCGATTCGCCCTCCAGGAGGCGGAACCCGTCGACGTAGGACGCGACGTCGCGTTCGGCCCGGTTGCGCCGGGCGAGGTCCAGCCAGCCCTGCTCGACCTCGGCCACGTGCTTGGCCAGGCCCACCAGGGAGAGCTCGCTCGCGCTCGGTGTCGACGACGCCTGTTCGTCGGTCAGGCCGAGGAGGGAACGGCGGATGCCGCCACGCTGCTCCTCGATGAAGGCGAGCAGTGCCCCGCGCTCGTCGCCGCGGGTTTCGGGGTTCACGTGCATGACCATGATGGGCCGCCCTTCGCAGGTCTCGTACATCGTCTCGCGCGGTCTCGCTCTCCGCACTGACGAAGGTAGGGAGACTTGCGGTCAGGTTCTGTCCGCAATGGCCGACGGCGTGCCGGCTTTCGCATGCCGCGCAGGTGACGGGGCAGATGACAGCGGAGCTGTAACCACGAGAACACCGCGCGTGCACGTGCATCTGCCCATGCAGCGGCATATGAACGCAGCTATGATCCTGGACAGTTGGGGCAGTTGATCTCCGCTTTCACAGAAGTTGGCAGAGGTCGACATCAGTTGACAACCGTCACAGGGGCAGGCGGACCAGTTCACAGATGCGGCACTTACAGCACCACCGGGAGCGAACCGTGGACCACGTGTACAACGGCATGGCGGCCACGGAGTTGCACGGGGTGGTCTGGCAGAAGAGCAGGCACAGCAACTCCCAGGGATCCTGCGTGGAGTTCGCCAAACTGCCCGGCGGCCGGGTGGCCGTACGCAACTCGAACTTCCCCGACGGGCCCGCGCTCGTCTACACGCCGGCCGAGATAGAGGCGCTGCTGCTCGGCGTGAAGGACGGGGAGTTCGACCACCTGATAGCCGGCTGACCGCGGGCCGACGGCCCGCGCCCGGGTGACGGTACGTCACCGACGCGCGTAGACCCGAGACCCAACCGCCCCTACCCGTCCGTACGTTGGGACGGGTCCGGCTTCAGAGTCTGAACAGGGCCCAGACGACCTTGCCGCTCAGCCGGCCGGCGAGCGGATGCCAGCCCCAGCCGTCGCTGAAGGAGTCGACGAGGAAGAGTCCACGGCCGGACTCCGCACAGGAGTCGTCCACGACGTCCTCGCCGTCCCCGGCTTCCGGGTTCTCGTCGCTGGGGTCGCGCACCGCGCAGACCACGCGTGAGGCCCAGCGCATCAGGTGCAGCCGCACGGGCGGGTCCTGACTCTGCGCGGCGTCGGCGGGCAGCGCGTGCCGCAGGGCGTTGGTGACCAGCTCGGAGACGACCAGACAGACGTCGTCGAAGCGCTCGGGCACGTCCCAGTCGGCGAGGGTGCGGCGGGTGAACTCCCGTGCGCTGCGCACCGCTTCGAAGCGGGCGGGCAGAGCGCACGACGCGGCACTGGAAACGGCGGAGGGGTCGATCGGAGGCAGGCCGCGCCTTAACGCGTCCAATGGCTCGAGCATGGTCGATCCGTTCGTCCCCATGCGAGGCACTCCCCAGTTTCGCAGTACGTAGCGAGCGGTGGTGACGACCATCGTTCCGAATGCGTACACCGGATGCAAGGGCAGATGCACGTGCACGCGCCGGACTTGGACCTTCCCGTACCGCTTCTTGCTCATTTCTCCCTACGACTTCTTGCGCAGCCCTTTCGTGATCTTTCCGTTTCTGTAACCGGCTGAGCACACGGTGGAGCGTTTAGTGGCAGACTTCGCCCCCTGAACCGATGGGGAGGAAGAGACGTGACCGCTGGGGAGTCGAGCGGCTCGGTGGTGCGGCGCATTCTGCTGGGCTCACAACTGAGGCGCCTGAGGGAATCGCGCGGCATCACGAGGGAGGCCGCCGGCTACTCGATCCGCGCCTCGGAATCGAAGATCAGCCGCTTGGAGTTGGGACGGGTGAGCTTCAAGGCGAGGGACGTCGAAGATCTGCTGACGTTGTACGGAGTGAACGACGAGGCCGAGCGCGAGGCCCTGCTCTCGCTCGTGAAAGAGGCCAACGTCGCGGGCTGGTGGCACAGTTACTCCGATGTGCTGCCGGGGTGGTTCCAGACGTACGTCGGTCTGGAGGGCGCCGCGTCGCAGATCCGGGGGTACGAGGCGCAGTTCGTGCACGGCCTGCTGCAGACCGAGGCGTACGCGCACGCGGTCGTGGCGCAGGGCATGCGGGGCGCGCCCGCCGAGGAGATCGACCGCAGGGTCGCGCTGCGTCTGGCCCGCCAGAAGGTGCTGTTCGCCGAGCGGGCGCCGGAGGTCGGCCTCGTACTCGACGAGTCCGCGCTGCGCCGGACGCAGGGCGGGCCCGAGGTGATGCGCGGGCAGCTGGAGCATCTGATCGAGATGGCCGAACTGCCCCATCTGACCCTGCAGATCATGCCGTTCAGCCACGGCTGGCACGCGGGCGAGTCCGGGACCTTCACCCTGCTCACCTTCCCGGAGTCCGATCTCTCGGACGTCGTCTTCCTCGAACAGCTCACCAGTGCGCTGTACCTGGACAAACGCGAGGACGTCGCGCAGTACGAGAGAGCGATGGCGGACCTGCGGGAACAGTGCCCGACGCCGGAGGAGAGCATCCGGCTCATCCGTCGCATGCTGACCGAATTCGCCTGACCACAACAGCAGTTGACAGATCTTCTGCCGCCATTGACAGGCACCGGTCGTACGATGACGACACTTCAGGTGTCCGGCGCTGCAGCAAGGGATCTGCCCATGACGTCTTACTTCACGGAACTCGACCGGCAGTACATCGACGGCACCTGGCGTCAGGGGCGCGGGGCGTGGGACATCATCGACCTGAACCCGTACGGCGGTGACAAGCTCGCCTCCATCACCGTCGCCTCGGTCGAGGAGGTCGACGAGGCGTACCGGGCCGCCGAGCGGGCGCAGAAGGAGTGGGCGCAGACCAACGCGTACGCGCGCCGGACCGTCTTCGAGCGGGCGCTGCACCTGATCGAGGAGCGCGAGGCCGCGATAGTCGGGGCGATCACCGACGAGCTCGGTGGTACGCGCGTGAAGGCCGGCTTCGAGATCCATCTCGCCAAGGAGTTCCTGCGCGAGGCCGTCCAGCTGACGCTGCGGCCGCAGGGCGAGGTGATCCCGTCACCGGTGGACGGCAAGGAGAACCGGGTCTACCGGGTGCCGGTGGGCGTCGTCGGGGTCATCTCCCCCTTCAACTTCCCCTTCCTGCTCTCCCTGAAGTCGGTCGCCCCCGCGCTGGCGCTGGGCAACGGCGTGGTCCTCAAGCCGCACCAGGACACCCCGGTCTGCGGCGGCTCGCTGATCGCGAAGATCTTCGAGGACGCGGGCCTGCCGCCCGGCCTCCTCAACGTCGTCATCACCGACATCGCCGAGATCGGCGACACCCTGCTGACCCACCCCGTGCCGAAGGTCATCTCCTTCACCGGCTCCGACAAGATCGGGCAGCACGTCGCGACGGTGTGCGCCTCGCAGTTCAAGCGCGCGGTGCTCGAACTGGGCGGCAACAGCGCGCTGACCGTGCTCGACGACGCCGACATCGACTACGCGGTCGACGCGGCCGTCTTCAGCCGGTTCATCCACCAGGGCCAGGTCTGCATGGCCGCGAACCGGATCCTCGTGGACCGGAAGGTGGAGCGGGAGTTCACCGAGAAGTTCGTCGCCAAGGTGCGGACGCTGAAGTGCGGCGACCCGCACGACCCGGCGACCGTGATCGGGCCGGTCATCAACTCCACGCAGGCGGACGCCCTTTCGGGTGTCGTGGAGCAGGCGATCGCGGAGGGCGCGACGCCGCTCGTCCGCGGCGGGGTCGAGGGCAACGTCGTCGAGCCGGTCGTGCTCGGCGGGCTGCCCGCCGACTCCCCCGTGCTGCGCCAGGAGATCTTCGGACCCGTGGCGCTGCTCATCCCGTTCGACGGGGACGAGGAGGCGGTCCGGATCGCCAACGACACCCCGTACGGGCTGAGCGGGGCCGTGCACACCGGCGACATCGAGCGGGGCGTGGCGTTCGCCCAGCGGATCGACACCGGCATGATCCACGTCAACGACGGCACCGTGCACGACGAACCGCTCGTCGCGTTCGGCGGCGAGAAGCGGTCGGGCCTCGGCCGGCTCAACGGCGACGCGACGGTGGAGGCGTTCACCACGCAGAAGTGGATCTCGGTGCAGCACGGACGGAGCCGGTTCCCCTTCTGACCGCGCCGGGGGCCGCGCCCGGGATCGTGCCCGGGGTCGTGCCTCGCTAAGCGCCCAGGAAGGTGTCGAAGGCCGGGGTCGTCTTGAGGCGCTGCCACGTCTCGCGTCCCGCCGCGTACTCCGCGTCCGTCAACAGGCAGGATTCCAGGAGGACTTCGAGGCGGGAGCGGTCGAGTCCGGGTGACGTGAACACCAGGTGCTGGCAGCAGTCGCCGTGCTCCGGGTGCCAGTCGAGCGCGGCGGCCGCCCGGCGCACCGGCGGGACCGTCTCCCACGCGGCGTCGGGCAGCGAGGCCAGCCAGGGTCCCGCGTTCGCCACGCACAGGGCGCCGCCCGCGGCGTCCCAGTGCAGCAGGGTGTCGGGCCGGTCGGCGAGCCAGAAGCGGCCGCGGCTGCGGGCCGCCGCGCAGGTCAGGTGCTCCACGGCGGCGTAGAGCCGCTCCGGGTGGAAGGGCCGGCGCGCGTGCCACACCAGCGTGCCCACGCCGGCCTCGTCCGCGTCGGTGGGCAGCAGGGCGCAGGCCGGGTGCTGGGCGGCCGCCGCGGCCTCGACGTCGAAGCTCCCGGTGAGCGCGGCCGCCGCCAACGTGCCGCTGCCGAGGGTGACTTGGTGGGCCGTGGGGTGCAGCTGGGCGAGCAGGGCGCGGTCCTCGTCGTCGGCCCGCGCCGAGTCGGCGACCGCGAGGACGGGCGCGTACTCCAGCTGGCGGGCCCAGGTGTCGGCGACGGTGCGCAGGTCGGTGGTGGCCGCGGCGAGGCCCGCGTCGGCGAGGTCGTCGCCGTTGCCGAGGTACGGCAGCAGCAGCGCCGGGTCGACCGCCGTGATCACGGTGCTGATCGGCAGGTCCGGGCCGCCCTGGGCGGCCACGAGTTCGGCCGTCGCCCGCGGCTCGACCGAGTCCCACAGCTCGACGACCGCGAGCCGGGTCAGCCCGGTGTCCGCGAGGCGCTCCAGTTCGGGGACGAGGTCCTCGCGCAGCGCGCAGCAGGCGCAGTCGTTGACCAGGGGCGCGTCGCCGGTGGCGAGGATGCCGGTGGCGTCGCGCAGGGTCCGTACGACCGTTCCCCGCACGGCGGTCGAGAGGTCGTGGTGGAGCGCGACGCTGCCGGGGACGGCGGTGAGCAGTTCGTCGACGGCGGCCCGCCGCGCATCCGCGTGCAGGCCGCCGACGATCACGACGGGCAGCCGACTCACCGGCCGCCGCTCTTTCCCTCGGCCGCCTTTCCCTCGGCCGCCTTTCCGTACCGGCGCTCGAAGCGCTCGACGCGGCCCGCGGTGTCCAGGACGCGCTGGTTGCCGGTGTAGAAGGGGTGGCTGACGTCGGAGATCTCGACGTCGACGACGGGATACGTGTTCCCGTCCGCCCACTCGACCGTCTTCTCGCTCGTCATGGTCGAGCGGGTGAGGAAGGTGTGGTTCGCGGCGCGGTCCCGGAAGACGACGGGGGCGTACGCGGGGTGGATGCCGTTCTGCATGACGGTCAGCGCTCCTCTCGGAAGTCGACGTGACGGCCCGCCATGGGGTCGTACTTGCGCAGGGTGATGCGGTCGGGGTCGTTGCGGCGGTTCTTGCGCGTGACGTACGTGAAGCCCGTCCCCGCGGTGGACCTGAGTTTGATCACCGGTCGGAGTTCGTTGCGTGCCATGCGGCCCAGTATATGAAAATGACTCCCGTTTTCAATAGAGGATCGGGCGTCCCGGCCGAGAGGTGCGTCACAGTCGTGTTCGTGCGGTGAAGGTCCGATGGCCGAACTGTCGAGGGTCAACCCGCGTGAGCAAGGGCACGCCCGATTCCTGCGCGGAGTCCGCAAGTCCTGTCGGTGACGGCTGGTAGCTTGCTCCGGCGATTCAGCAGCAACAGCAGTGACCTAGGGGGAAGTTGTGCACAGCAAGAACCGCAGCAGGAACGTACGGGTCGTCGTGGGAGTCGCGGTCGTCGCGGCGGCGCTCGCCGTCAGCGGGTGCAGCGGCAGCCACAGCAGCGGCAAGCACAAGAGCCGGAAGTCGAGCGGCCACAGTTCCGGCAGGACGTCCGGCGGCACCGCGTCGTCCGGTACCGGCACCGGCTCCGCGAAGAACGTCGACGGCATCTGGAGCGCGACCACCGACGGCCGGCCGGTCGTCCTCGTGATCGCCTCCCAGCAGGCGTCGCTGAGCACGGGTGACGGGCACCTGTGCACGGGGACCGTGTCCGGGGCGAGCAGGAAGACGCTGAGCCTCAGGTGCGCGGACGGGAACACCGACCGCACCATGGGCACGATCCGGTCCAGCTCCGGTACGACCATGCGGGTCTCGTGGGACGCCGGGGCGAACGACACCTTCAAGAAGTCGACGGACGGCAACCTGCCCGGCGGACTGCCCACGGGACTTCCGAGCGGTCTTCCCAGCGACCTGCCGACCGACCTGCCGAGCGATCTGCCGACGGGCTGACACCCGGCCGGATCCGCTCGGGGTCCGCTCAGGACCCGGTCAACGGGCCGTGCTCTCCGCGGAGTTGCGCGGCCCGGCGCCGTTCGGCTCGTCCGGCTTCACCGTCATGGGCGGCTCGTCCGTGTCCAGGGCGTCGGAGAGCTGCTCCAGTGCTTCCAGGAGCAGACCGGCACCGCGGCGCACGACCCGGTCGGGGACGCCCTCGCCGTCCCAGGCGTCCAGGGCCTCGCGGACCGGTTTCCAGCGCGGGACGCGGCGTTCGCGCAGGGCGCGGGCGCCGTCGCGGGTCGCCGTGCGCAGCGCCTCGGCGAGGTCGGCCGCCGCGGGTACCGGGGTGGTGTCGCGCTCCGGGAGATGGGCCTCCATCAGCATCGCGACGCGGCCCAGGTGGTGCAGGGCGTGCGCCGCGTCGTCGGCGGCGGCGCGGGACAGGCCCCGGCTGCGCACCGGCTCGGTCTTGGCGCGGGCCGCGGCCTGCTCCCAGGCGATGTGGGCGTCCCGCGCGGCCAGCAGGGCGGCGCGGACGTCGGGGCAGGACTTGCCCGCCGGGTGTGCGTAGTGGTCGACGACCGTGGCCGCGTACTCGCCGATCGCGACGAGCCACTCGGCGAGCCGGGTGCGCAGCCGCGGGGTCTCCCAGGCCGGGTACAGGGCGTAGGAGAGCATCGCGAGGACACCGCCGATCAGGGTCAGGACGACGCGTTCGGGCACCGTCTGGCTCCAGGTCTGGCCGCCCATGCCGAGCAGGAAGACCACGTACGCGGCGACGCAGGCCTGGGCCGCGAGCTGCCCCGTGCGCATCAGCAGGTACATCAGGCCCGCGCAGACCACGGCGAGCGCGGCGGAGAGCCAGGTGCCCGGGTGCGCGAGCTGGACGACGGCCGTCGCCGCGGTCACGCCGACGAGGGTGCCGAAGAAGCGGGCGACCGCGCGGGAGTACGTCTGGGAGAAGTCGGGGCGCATCACCATGACGGCCGCCATGGGGGCCCAGTAGCCGTGGCCGAAGGGGAGGGCGTTGCCGATCAGGTAGCCGACGACGGCGACCGCCGCGACGCGGGTGGCGTGGCGGAAGATCGGGGTGCCGGGGCGGGCGTCCCTCCTGATGGCCCGGACCGCCGCGGGGAGCAGGCGCAGGAGGGTGGGGCGGGGCAGGGCTTCCGGGGGTGCGGTGGGCCGGGGGCCGGCTGAGGCGCCGGCCCCGCGCCGGCGGGCGCGGTGGGCGCCTGCCCACGGTGGCGACGGCAGCCGGTGCCACAGGGGGTCCGCGTCGTGGTCCGGCGGTTCCACGGCGCCCGCCGTCTCCAGGACGTCCCTCAGCAGCGAGCCGAGCCGGGCCGCCGCCCGGTGCGGTGGGCCGGTGAGGATGGCGCCGGTGTCCGGGGTGCGGAAGACGGCCACGGCGGGGGCCGGGATCCGGACGGGACGGCCCTGCCGGATGGCGCGGGCCGCCGCGTCCAGGATCGATCCCGCGGCGGCGAGGAGTTCACGGACCCGGTCGCGCTCGAGGCCCTCCTCGGGGACGCCGACCGCCGGGTCCGCGAGGGAGGCGAGGACCGGGCGGATGCGTTCGGCGATGCCGCGCGCGCCGTGCAGCTGGGCGGGGCGGGTGCGGGCCTGGCGCGGGGTGAGGGCGGCGGCGCTGCGCGCGAGCATCAGCGGCTGCGGGTCGAACGGGGCGAGCGGGTCGTGGCGCAGGCGCCGCGCGTAGTCGGCCTCCGCGGCGAGCGCGTCGGCGAGTGCGTCGCGGTGCGCTCCCCATCTGCGTACGGGAAAGAGGATCACCAGGGCCGCCTGGACCAGGCCGCCGAAGACCATCATCGCGGCGTGGCCCGCGGCCTCGGCGACGGTCGTCGGCAGGGTGATCGTCACCATCATCATCGCGACGTTGGACGAGGCGATGATGCCGATGGTCGGGCCCGCCGCCCAGGCCAGGCCCGCCAGGAACGTCCACAGGGCCAGCAGGGGCAGGAAGAAGGCCAGGTGGGAGCCGGTGAGATAGCCGAGGAACGTGGAGATGCCGAGGCTGGCACCGGAGGCGAGGGCCAGTTCGGGGCGCGGGCGCCAGCTGCGCTGGAACGTGGCGATCGCCGCCTGGAACGCGCCGAACGCCGAACCGGCCGCCACCGCGGGACCGAACGCCGCGAGGCTGACGGCGACGACGATCGCGAGGCCGACGGCACCGCGCAGGGCGACGAGGGGTTCCAGACGTTTCCGCTCGACGGTCAGGCCCGAGCGGGTGGTGTCCTTCAGCGCCCGGAACCAGCTCACCCCGCAAGAATACGGTCACATCACGTCAAACCGGGCGATCGGCCGTTCTTCGCCTTCGGGCGTCAGCCCTCCTCGCGCAGCGCCAGGGCGAGCAGCCCCGGGAAGCGCTCGTCGAACTCCTCCTCGCGCAGCCGGTTCAGACGGCGCGCCCCCGCGTCCTTCTGCTCCAGCAGTCCCGCCTCGCGCAGCACCGAGAAGTGCCGGCTCAGCGTGGCCTTGGTGACCGGTACGTCGAAGGTGCCGCAGGTCCGCTCCCAGGGGCCGGACGCGGCCAGTTCCCGTACGAGGGTGCGGCGGACCGGGTCCGCGAGGGCGAGCAGGGCCGCCTCCAGGGACACCTCCCGGGGGTGGACATGAACCGGCGCCGCGCGGTGGCTCGCGGTCCCGGCGGGCGCCGCGGCCCCGGTGGCCTCGGTGGCTGTCATTGCGCGCACTCCCTTCCGCTGCCGCCCGAGATCGGCCTTGCAGAGTGTTCGATGCCGTGCGTACACTCTCGGGTGTTCGCCTCTCGTCGAACAGTCTAGCGCCCGCGCCGCCCACCGGAGGAGCCCGTCATGCCGTCGTCCCCGCAGTCCCCCATCGGCGTAGGCATCGTCGGCCTCTCCGCCCGGCGCGGCTGGGCCACCCGCGGCCATCTGCCCGCGCTGCGGCTGCTCGACGGCTTCGAGGTGCGGGCGCTCTCCGCGAGCAGCGCCGAGTCCGCGGAACGGGCCGCCGAGAAGCACGGCATCGCGCACGCCTACGGGAGCGCCGCGGAGCTGGCCGCGGCCGACGAGGTCGATCTGGTCGTGGTCACCGTCAAGGTGCCGGACCACCGGGAGATCGTGCGCGCCGCCCTGACCGCGGGGAAGGCGGTGTTCTCCGAGTGGCCGCTGGGCACCGGCGTCGCCGAGGCCGAGGAGCTGGCGTCGCTCGCCGCCGGGCGCGGGCTGCGCACCTTCACCGGGCTGCAGGCGCGCTTCGCCCCGCTGGTACGCCATCTGCGCGACCTGGTCGCGGACGGCTACGTCGGCGAGGTGCTCTCCACCAGCCTGGTGGCCTCGGGCCGGGGCTGGGGAGCGGACTTCCCGGAGGGCGCCGAGTACCTCCTCGACCGCGCGTCCGGGGCGAACATGCTGACCATCCCGTTCGGGCACACCCTCGACGGCCTGACCTCGGTGCTCGGCGACCTCGACGAGATCTCCGCGGTCACCGCCACCCGGCGCCGGGCGCTCACCGATCCGCGCTCCGGCCGGGTCCACCGGCCCGACGTCGCCGACCAGGTCGTCCTCGGCGGGGTGCTCTCCTCCGGCGCGGTGGCCTCCGTGCACTTCCGGGGCGGCCTGTCGCGGGGCACGAACTTCCGCTGGGAGATCAACGGAACGGACGGCGACCTGGTCGTCACCGGCGACCACGGGCATCTGCAGATGGGCGAGTACGTCATCACCGGGGCCCGCGGCTCCGACCCCGGGCTCGCCGAACTCACCGTCCCCGAGCGGTACTTCGACCCCGCGCTCGACGCGGTGCGCGGCACCGAGGCGTACAACGTCGGCGCCGCCTACGCCCAGATCCTGCGCGATCTGGCGGACGGGACCTCGGTGGTCCCGGACTTCGCGCATGCCGTCCGGCACCATCGGGTGCTGGAGCGGATCGAGGGGGCGGCGGGGCGGGTGTGACGGGGCGCCTTCCCGTCTGCCGGGTGCGCCCGGTTCGCGGCTGCGGCTTTCGTCGTGGCTTCTCGCGCAGTTCCCCGCGCCCCTGAGATGCGCACTTCGTGCGGCATCTCATCGGGGACGCTGCGCGCAGCGCATGCTTCAGGGGCGCGGGGAACTGCGCGAGAAGCCCCACCGGCCGTCAGCCGCACGACAGGAGAAACCGGCAGACGCCGAGGCGACAGGGGCGCGGGGCGCGATCAGCCCCCGCCGGGCCGCAGCCGGCCACGCGGACCCGGGCCGGCGGACGCGTCCCCGAGCCGTGCCCGGTCCGCCGCCGCACCGCCCTCGTCCCAGCCCGCGCCGTCCGTGACGCCCCTGACCCGCGTCGTCACGGTCCGGGGGAACATCTCCTCGGCCCGGCCCGCCACGGCCACGTCCCGCGCCGCGAGCACCGGCAGCAACTCGCCCTCCCCGCCCACCACTTGATCGGCGACCGCGGCGAGCCGGTCGCCGATGCGGTGCGCGTACGCGGCGAGGAAGGACTGCCGGAAGGTCTTCGTGCGCTTGCGGCCGGCGGCCCGCTGCTCCGCCTCGGCCCGCGTCATCGCGGCGTCGGCCTGCACGAGCAGCGACGTGTACAGCAGCTCCACGACCTCCAGGTCCGCCTCGAACCCGACGACGGCCGAGAAGCCGAACGCGCTGTTCCAGACCGCGCGGCAGCGGTTCGCGGTCGCCACCGCGTCGAGCAGCACCGCCTTCGCCGTCTCGTACGGGGCGTCGACCCCGATCCGGCACGCGGCCGGGGTGTCCTTCGTGTGCGTACGGGCGGCGAGCACCGCCTCGTCGACCGAGTGCCGGGCCATCAGTTCCTGCGCCTTGGCGGTGAGCGCCTCGGCCTCCGGCGGGTAGCCGGTCGCCTCCGCCTTGGCGAGCAGCGCGCGGATCCGGGCCAGGGCGCGCGGCTCACCGGCGACGGGGACGGTGACCTGTTCGCCGGGGACCGGGCCGACCGGTTCGATCGCGGGGAGCCGGAGCAGGAGGCGGTACAGCTCCAGGGCGACGGTCGCGGCGGTGAAACGGTCCTGGCGCGCCTCGCGGGCCTCCGGGAGGTCGGCGAGCTGGGCCGACCAGCGCGGCGGGAGCGTGTCGTAGCGGGCGGTCTCGGCGCGGACGAGGTGGGCGGCGAGCCGCGCGTGGGCGTCGTCGAGCCCGTCCTCGCGCACGACCATGCGGAGCACGTCGGCGGGCTGCCAGCCGCGCTCCCACGCCCGGCGCACGAACTCACGCCCGCGCAGAGCGAGTTCGGCGTCGGCGGACGCGTCGGCGGCGAGCAGGGAGGCGCCGAGGTCGATGCCGTCGGCGTCTTTGGTGGCGTACAGCGCGGCCGCGAAGGCCCGCTCGACGGTCGTGCCGGTGGAGCTCATGCCGGGTTCGCCTCGTCCCAGGCCGCGCGGGCGGCGGCGATGGCCGGCTTGTGGTCGCGGGACCAGTCGGCGAGGCCCTTGATCAGGTGGGTGAGGCTGTGCCCCATCGCGGTCAGCTCGTACTCGACCTGCGGCGGCACCGTCGCGTACACGGTGCGGGTCACCAGGCCGTCCCGCTCCAGGCGGCGCACGGTCAGCGTCAGCATGCGCTGCGAGATCCCGGTCACGGCGCGCTGCAGCTCCTTGAACCGCCGTACGCCCGAGGCCAGTTCGACCACGACGAGCACCGACCACTTGTCGCCGAGCCGGTCCAGGACGTCACGGATGCCGCAGTCGTCGTGGTCCTCGCAGGTGACCACGGGTGCGGGGTCGGTGGTCACCGTGGTTACCTCCGTGTGCCCGACAGACATGAAAGTGCCTCCTTACGCGCAGCGTCCCGCGCCCCAACGATGGTCTCAGCAATCGCAACGCACCGACGCATCGGCTCATTACCCGAGGGGGACCTTCATGCTGCTGGTCACAGGCGTATCCGGCGGGCTCGGCTCACTGATCGCAGGGCGGCTCGCGGGCCGCGACGACGTCGTCCTCGGCACGCGTTCGCCCGGCGACGCCGGGGAGCGTCGCGTGGACTTCGACGACCCGCGGACGCTGGCCGAGGCCTTCACCGGGGTGGACACGCTGCTGCTGATCTCGGCGGGCTACGGCGAGGACGACGAGGTCATCGCGCGGCACGACGCGGCGATCACCGCGGCCGAGAAGGCGGGCGTGGGCCACGTCGTCTACACGAGCCTGTCCGGCGACGGCGACCACCTCACGTACGCCCTCGCCCACCGCTGGACCGAGCGCCGCCTGCGCGAGTCCTCCCTGAGCCGGACCGTCCTGCGCAACGGCCTGTACGCGGAGCTGCTCGCCTTCCTCGCGGCCCCCGGCCCGGACGGTGTCGTCACGGCGCCGCTCGGCACGGGCCGGCTCGCGGCGGTGGCCCGCGACGACCTGGCCGAGGTCGCGGTGCGGGTGGCGCTCGACCCGGCGCGGCACGCGGGCCGCACGTACGAGCTGGTGGGCGAAGTCCCGCTGGGCGGAACGGAGTTGGCGGCGGTGGCCGGTGCCGCGTACGTGCCGGGCACGCTCGCCGGGGCGCGGACGCGGATCGCGGGGTCGGGGGCGCTGCCGTTCCAGGTGCCGATGCTCGTGGGCACGTACGCGGTGATCGCGGCCGGGTTCATGGACGGTTCGCGGATCCCTCAGGGCGAGCGGGGCGCGCTGCGGGAGCTGCTCGGACGGGCGCCGCGGGACGCCGCCGCCGTCTACCGGGATGCTCTGCCGCGCTGATGTCACAGGCGCGGGCGCCGTCTCGTCCATGGGGTCGAACCACCGAGCACACCGGACCCCGAGCCCGAACCAAGGATGTGGACGATGAACCTCGCACTGTGGATCACGGCGGGACTGCTGGCGGCGGTGGCGCTGACCGGCGGTGTCACCAAGTCGTTCGTGCCGAAGGAGAAGATCGCCGCGGCGCACGGCGGCGGGTGGACGGCCGGTGTCGGCGCCGGGTTCGTGAAGACCCTCGGCGTGCTGGAGCTGCTGGCCGCGGTGGGCCTGGTGCTGCCCGCCGCGCTCGGTGTCGCGCCGGTCCTGGTGCCGGTGACCGCCGCCTGCTGGGTGGCGCTGATGGTCGGCGCGATGGTCACCCACGGCCGGCTCGGCGAGTACCCGCTCGTGGCGCTGAACGTGGTCCATCTCGCGCTCGCGGTGTTCGTCGCGTGGGGCCGGTTCGGTCCCGAGTCCTTCACGGGCTGAGGCGCGGAGGGCATGATCATGCGGGTGTTCGTGGCGGGCGGCGCCGGAGCGGTCGGCCGGCGCCTGGTGCCGCGGCTCGTGGCGCGGGGGCACCGGGTCACGGCGACGGCGACGCGCGGGAAGGCTCTGGACGTGCTGGCGAGGTGGGGCGCCCGGGGCGTGCTGATGGACGGGCTCGACGCCGTGTCCGTCGGCACGGCGGTGGGCGCCGCGCGGCCGGACGCGATCGTGCACGGGATGACCGCGGCGGGCATCGCGTTCCCCGCGGAGCCGGCCCTCGGGCGGACCGACCACCTGCTGGCCGCCGCGCAGGCCGTCGGCGTCCGGCACGTCGTCGCGTGGTCGCTCCCGCCGTCGGCCGGTACGCCGCCGCGGGCGCTGCGCCGGCTCGCGTACCTGGAGGACGCGGTGGTCGAGGCCGGGGGCGCGGTGCTGCGCTGCGGGACGCTCCACGGATCCGGCCGCGGACGGGTCCGGTTCGACGACGTGGCGAGCGCCGCCCTGCTGGCCGTGGAGCAGGGAGCGGCCGGGGTGTTCCGTGTCCGCGGCGACGAGGAGAGGCCGACATGAACGACACCAGGACCGACAGGACCGAGGAGTTCCAGGAGCTGCGCCCGCTGCTGTTCTCGATCGCGTACCGCATCCTGGGCAGCGTGAGCGAGGCCGAGGACGCGGTCCAGGAGACCTGGCTGCGCTACGCGGCGACGGCGACCGTCCCCCGTTCGGTGAGGGCGTTCCTGTCGGCGACGGTGACCCGGATCTCGATCGACGTGCTGCGCTCGGCGCGGGTGCGTCGTGAGGCGTACGTCGGCCCGTGGTTCCCCGAGCCGCTGCTCGACGACCCGTACGAGGACCCGGCGCGGGCCGCGGAGCTCGCCGACTCGGTGTCGACAGCGGCCCTGCTGCTCCTCGAACGCCTCAGCCCGCTGGAACGCGCGGCCTTCGTCCTGCGCGAGGTCTTCGACTTCGGCTACGCCGACGTGGCGGCGGCGGTGGGCCGCTCCGAGTCCGCGTGCCGCCAGCTGGTGACGCGGGCGCGCACGCACATGGCCGCGGGCCGGCCCCGATTCGAGGCGGACAGCACGGAGCGCGACGAGCTGGCGGCGCGGTTCTTCGAAGCGCTGCGCGAGGGCGACGTCCTCGGCCTGCAGAGCCTGCTCGCCGCCGAGGTGTCGATGACCGGCGACGGCGGCGGCAAGGCCCCGCAGCTGGCCAGGGCGATCGTGGGCGCCGAGAGCGTGGCCCGGCTGCTCGGCTCCGTCTTCCCGCGGATGGCGCGGGCGGCCGTCACGTTCGAGCCCCGCGCGGTCAACGGCGAACCGGGCGCGGTCTTCCGGGACCAGGACGGGAAGGTGCTGCACACCATGGTGCTGGACGTGCACGGCGGCCGGATCCAGGCGATCCGCTCCGTCATCAACCCCGAGAAGCTGGGGCACCTGGGGCCGGTGGCGGACGCGTGGGCCGTCCACGAGCGGGTACGGGCGGTGCCGCCCGGGCCGCGTTGAGGGGCACCACGGCGGACGCCCGCTCGGGATGCCGGGGTCCGGCCGGGCTGCCAGGCTCGGAACATGAGAGTGGCACTGGCACAGACCGACTGCGCGCTGGGTGACGTCGACGCCAACCTGGCCACGGCCCGCGAACAGATCGGCCGGGCCGCGGCCCAGGGCGCCGACCTCGTCGTCTTCCCCGAGCTGAGCCTGCACGGCTATCACCTCGGCGCGCTGAGGACGGACACGTCGGTCGCGGCGAACGACCCGCGCCTGCTCGGCCTGACCACGGCGGACCCGGACTCCCCCGGCGGCCCCGCCGCGCTCGTCGGCTTCCACGAGCACACCAGCCTGCGCGCCCACAACACTTCCGCCCTCTACGCCGACGGGGCCCTGCTCCACTCCCACCGCAAGCTCTACCTGCCGAACTACCTGGCCTGGGAGGAACGCAAGCACGTCTCCCCCGGTCAGCATCTGCGCGCCTACGACCTGCCCGGCGGGCACGGCCGCGCGGCCACCCTGGTCTGCAACGACGCCTGGCAGCCGGTCCTGCCGTGGCTGGCCGTGCAGGACGGCGCGGAGGTCGTGATCGTCCCCGCGAACAGCGCGGCGTCGCTCGACCCCGAGGCCATGGACACCACCCTGTACTGGGACACGCTGCTCTCGTACACGGCGAAGATGCTCCAGTGCTGGGTCGTCTTCGTGAACCGGGTCGGCAACGAGAACGGGGCGTCGTTCTGGGGCGGCTCCCGGGTCGTCGACCCGCGCGGCACGGTGGTGGCGCAGGCCCCCAAGTGGGAGCCGGGCCTGGTCACGGTCGACATCGACGTCCACGAGGCCAGACGACAGCGCAGGGCGGTCCCCCTGGTGGCGGAGGCCCGGCTCGGGTTGGTCGACCGGGAGGTACGGCGGTTGATCGACGAGGGCGGGGACAGCTGACGGTAAGGCAGGCGCTGCGCGCGTCTCAGGGGCGCGGGGAACTGCGCGAGAAGCCCCACCGGGCCGCAGCCGCCCGACGACGCACACCCGGCACACGAACAGGCGATCAGCCCCACTGTCAGTGCCGGATGTGACACTCGCCCCATGACCGAACGCTGGGCGCTGGCCCCCACCGAGCACGGCGGCGCCGACCTCGCGCCGCTGGGCCCGGACGGCCGCCCCACGGCCCCGGTCACCCACGAACCCGACCTCACCGAAGCCGTCCGCACCCGACCGGAGGTCACCCGCTGGGTCTGGCGCGACACCCACGCCGTCTACCCCCGCCTCCTCGCCGCCGGCGTCAGAGTCGACCGGTGCTACGACATCGAGGACGCCGAGACCCTGCTGCTCGCCCACGACGGCCGGCACGGCGAACCCCGCTCGGCCGCCGCGGCCCTGGCCAGACTCCGCGGCGGCCCGGTACCGCCCGACCCGCCCCCGCGCGTCGCGGAGCCCGGCCGCCTCGCCATGGCCGCCCTGTTCGAGCCGCGCCCACCCGTCGACGTACCCCTCACCGACCTCCTCGACGTGTACGCGGATCAGCAGCGAAGACACGACGCGACGGGCCTGCCCGACCGGATGCGGCTGCTCACCGCGTCCGAGTCCGCGGGCATGCTGATCGCCGCCGAGATGCACGCGGCCGGGCTGCCGTGGCGGGCGGACGTGCACCGGGCGCTGCTGACCGAGCTGCTCGGCGACCGGTACGCGGGCGGCGGCGAGCCCCGCCGCCTGGCCGAGCTGGCGGACGAGGTGTCGGCGGCGTTCGGCAGACGCGTGCGCCCGGACCTGCCCGCGGACGTGGTGAAGGCGTTCGCGCAGGCGGGCATCAAGCTGACGTCGACCCGCCGCTGGGAGATCGAGGGCATCGACCACCCGGCCGTGAAGCCGCTGATCGAGTACAAGAAGCTGTACCGGATCTACACCGCGCACGGCTGGTCCTGGCTCCAGGACTGGGTCAGGGACGGCCGCTTCCGGCCCGAGTACCTGCCGGGCGGCACGGTCTCCGGCCGCTGGACGACGAACGGCGGGGGCGCGCTGCAGATCCCCAAGGTGGTGCGCCGCGCGGTGATCGCCGACCCGGGCTGGCGGCTCGTCGTCGCCGACGCCGCGCAGATGGAGCCGCGCGTGCTCGCCGCGATCTCCCGCGACCCGGCGTTCATGGAGGTCGCGGGCCAGGACGGCGACCTGTACCAGTCGGTCTCCGACCGGGCGTTCTCCGGCGACCGCGGCCAGGCCAAACTCGCCGTCCTCGGCGCCATATACGGGCAGACCTCGGGCGACGGCCTGAAGAACCTGGCACTCCTGCGCCGCCGCTTCCCGCGCGCCGTCGCCTACGTGGACGAGGCGGCCCGGGCCGGCGAGGAGGGCCGCCTGGTGCGCACCTGGCTGGGCCGCACCTGCCCGCCGGCCGTCGGCGCCGCGGACCAGGAGGAGGCCGGCATTCCGCAGGACGACCCCGAACAGGCTGCTTCCGAAGGTCAGTTGACGTACGGCTACGCGTCGTCGAACTCCCGCGCCCGCGGCCGCTTCACCCGGAACTTCGTGGTGCAGGGCAGCGCCGCCGACTGGGCGCTGCTGCTGCTCGCCGCGCTCCGCCGCGAGCTGGAGGGTATGACGGCGGAGCTGGTGTTCTTCCAGCACGACGAGGTGATCGTGCACTGCCCGCAGGAGGAGGCCCCCCGGGTCGCGGAAGCGATCCGGGAGGCCTCGGACGTGGCGGGACGCCTCACGTTCGGCGAGACGCCGGTGCGGTTCCCCTTCTCGGTGGCGACGGTGGAGTGCTACGCCGACGCCAAGTGACCCGCACCGGCCGGGCGACCGGAGCTACTTGCCGCCGCCCTCCCACTTCCCGGACAGCGCGACCGCCTTCAACTCGGCCATGGTCAGGGCGGGTTCGGGCCGGGTCGCGTCCTTGTTCTGCGCACCGGAGTTGAACGCGGAGACCACGACCCGCAGCCCGTCAGGGCGCAGCGTGTCGGCGGTCCACATCACGATCCCGGCGCCGCCCTTGTCGTCGCCGTCCCCCTTGCGCGTGGCGACCTTGGTCCCGTCGGGCAGCTCCTCGGCACCGCTCCCGAACAGCTGGCTCTCCACGTCCTTCATCTTCGGCTGCACGTTGATCTGGACGAGGGTGGCGCCCTTGCCGTCGTCGACGACGACGTACGCGTAGCCGGCTTCCTGCCCGCCCTGGTCCTTCACCTTCACCCGGTCGGGCAGCAGCGACTTGAGGTTCTTCAGGATCGACGCCTTGTCCTGGCCCAGCGCGGGCGGGGCGGCGAGCGACTCGGCGGGCGCCGCCCCGATGGCCGCCATGACGGGCCGCCACTCCTTCGACGTAGCGAGTGTCTTCAACTGGCTGGTGCTGAGAGGTGGTTCGGGCCGGGAGACAGGGGCGTCCTTCTCGGCGGGAGCGTTCCACTCGGTCACCGAGACGGTGTACCCCTCGGGCGTGATGAGCACGGCCGACCACATCTTCGTGTCGACGCGCCGGTCCGGGTACTCGTAGCCGCGCATCAGATGCAGCCGCGATCCGTCGGACAGCTTCTCGTTGCGGCACTCGTCGTGGGGGACGAAGTTCTTGTCGGGGCACTCCAGTTGCTGCTTCGCCACCTCGCCGTCCGGGTCGACGGCCCCGAAGCCCACACCGATCGCGGCCTTGCCGTCCCCGTCGTCGTACACGAGACGCGCGTACGGCCCGGGTTCCTGGTCCGTTCCGCGCCCCTCCTGCCCGCTGAACTTCCCCTTGGGCAGCAGCCCTTGAAGAATCCCGATGACCCGCTGCTCGGAGACGGCGGGCCCCGTCCCGTGCGCGCCCTTGGTCTTGTCGGACTTCGCGGACGACGCGCTGGGCCGGGCGGCGACCCCGCTCCCCTGTGCCTCGGCGGCATCGAAGGCCCCGCCCACGTACGACGCCCCGAGCCCCACGACGGCCAGCGCCATCACGCTTCCCCCCACCGCACCGGCCCTCCGGCGCCGCAGCCGCCGCCGCCCGCCGCGCACCCCGGCGTCGACCAGCGCCTCCCCGTCGGTGCCGAACTGCTCCCCGGCACGCCGCAACGCCCCGCCGAGCTCCTCCTCGAACGCGCCGGTGCCACCGTCGCCCCCGCCCACCTGATCCACCATCGCGACCACCCTCCTCGGTCTGCCTGCACGCGTGCCTGTCCGCACGCGTATCTGTCTGCACGCGTATCTGTCTGCACGCGTATCCGTCCGCACGCGTATCCGTCCGCACGCGTATCTGTCCGTACGTCTTCTGTCGGTCAGTGAGCGGCGAACTCGCCGATGCTTCCGCCGAGTTGGTCGCGCAGCCGGGCCAGCGCGCGGCTGCAGCGGGTGCGCACGGCGGCCGAGCTGAGGTGCAGCACGTCCGCCGTCTCCTCGATCGACCGGTCCTCCCAGTAGCGCAGCACCACGACCGCCCGGTCCTTGGGCGGCAGCCGGCGCAGGGCGTCGAGCAGGGTCAGCCGCAGCGACGCGTCACCGCCCCCGCCCGTGCCCCCCGCCGGCTCGGGGAGCTCCTCGGTCGGCCGCTCACCGGTCGACCTGCGCCGCTGGTGCGCGAGAAACGCCCGTACGAGCACGGTCTGCGCATACGCGGCGGGGTTGCCGCCCCGCACCGCGGGACGCCCCCACACGACGTACATCCGCCCCAGGGTCTCCTGCACAAGATCCTCGGCAAGATGGACGTCCCCGCTGGTCAACAGGCACGCGGAGCGGAACAGTTGCCCCGCTCTCGCCTCGGCGAACTCCCGGAACGCCCCTTCAAGCGACCGCCTCATCCGCGCCGCTCCCCCCTTCGTCTCACCTACACCTGATAGATGCGGTGGGCCCCGGGAAATGTTGCACGGCCTCTCAGGCGAAGCGGTCGAGGGCCGCGTCGGCGGCCGCCAGGTGCCGGGCGACCGTGCCGAAGGAGACCAGGCCACTGCCGCCGACGAACTCCGGCTCGGCGGCGGCGAGTTCCTCGCGGGCACGGCGCAGGACGGGCCGGTGCCCCACGTGCGCGGCGGCACGGGCGAGGACGCACCACAGCGCCTCCTGGAGGAGGTCGTGCGGCGGCCGGGGAACCTCGGTCAGGGCCCGGCGCGCCTGCTCGGCGGCGCCCGAGGCGGCCAGCAACAACGGTTCGAGCCAGGGCCGGTAGGGGCCGGCGTCGAGGTGGGCGAAGTCCTCGGGGTCGATCGGGGCGTCGTCCCGCATGACGGGGACCAGCGCCACGAGGGCGGCCGCTCCCCCGGCGAGACCGGGCATTCCGCAGTCGGCGGTCCGCGCCAGGACGTGTGCGTACCGGGGGCGGGCGGCGGGCCAGCCGTCGGTCTCACAGGTCCGCAGGGCCCGGTACCAGGCGGTGAACACTGCGGCGAGCGGCCGTTCGTTGCGGTGCGCGAGCCGGTCGATCTCCTCGGCCTCGGCGTCCGCCGCCGCGAGGTCGCCGAGACCGGCGAGCGCCTGGACGCGGACGATGCGGCCCAGCACCTCGTGACTGGGCAGCTGGTGGTCGGCGGCCAGGCCGGTCAGTTCGGCGCCGAGGGCGTCCCGGCGGGCAGCGGACCCGCAGGCGGCGTACGACTGCATGAAGGCGCCGTTGAGGGCGAACGCCAGGAGCGCGGGGTCGCCCAGGCGCCGGGCGAGCCGGACGGCTTCCTCGGCGGCGCGTTCGGCGCGCAGCCGCCACGGTTCGGTGGACCGGGCGTCGGCCGCCCGGGGAAGCGGCGCGTCGGCGGCGGCATCGCCCCGTGACTCGACCGCCACGACGGACAGCAGCCGGGCGCGCAGCGCGGACGGGCCTTCCGGGCCGAGCCGGGCGGCGGCGCGGGCCGCGGCCCGGGCCAGTTCACCGGCGCCGTCCGGGTCGTCGGCGCGGGTCCACACCGCCGGGACGTCGTAGGAGCCGATGATCCTGGCGGCCAGTTCCGTGTCGCCGGTCGCCTCGGCCGCGGCGACCAGGTCCTGCCGGTGCCGGCGCGCCTCCTCCAGCCCGTCGGGGCCGGTCACCGCGAGATCGCGCAACAGACCGGCGGTGGCGTGCAGCCGGGCCCTGGACCGGGCGGGCACGGAGCGGTCCCACGAGGCCGCCGCCCGCTCCCAGACGCCGTCGATCGTCCCAGCCGGTTCGCTCGCGGAGCCGGTCGCGTCGCCGAGGATGCGGGCCTCGGCGCGGGCCAGCGCGCTCCCGGGGCCGTACCCGGCGCTCGCCGCACGGGCCCTGCGCAGGGTCTCCAGGGCCTCACCGCGCTGCCCGGCACGGTCGAGCGCGGTGGCCAGCAGCACCCAGCCGTCCTCCCTGCCGGGGTGGGCGGCGACATGGGCGCGCAGGTCGGCGACGGCGTCCCGGGCGGCGCCGGTGGCCAGCAGGGCGTCGGCGCGCCGCTCGACCGCGTCGAGCCGGAGCGCCTCGAGGCGGGCCTGTTCGGCGGCGGCCCACGCGGCGCCGGGAAAGTCGGCGAGGACCGGCCCCGCCAGCGGGCGAGCGCCTCGTCCCACAGGGCGACGGCCGCGTGCGGCGGTGCCTCGGCGGCCCGCGCGACGGTGTCCTCGAACCGCCAGGCGTCCACCGCCGCGCGGCCGGCGCGCAGAACGTAGCCGGGGCCGTCGGTGACGAGCAGGCGCGACGGCTGCCGCGCGGGACGTCCTGGTTCCAGGGAGCGGCGCAGCGCCGCCACGAAGGTGCGGACCGCGCCCACCGCGCCCGCCGGCGGCCCGTCCTCCCACAGATCCGCCACGAGCCGGCCGACCGGCACCACCCGCCCCCGGGCGACCAGCAGCCGTCCGAGCACCTCGCGGTGGCGGGGCGCGCCGAGCGGGAGGGGCCGGCCGTCGGCGTCCCAGGCGGCCACCGGCCCCAGCAGTCCGAACTCCACGCCCACGGCAGGGTCCTTTCGCGGGCGGCGCCGTCCCGGGCGTACCGCGTGATCACTCATCGATCGCTGATCCGGGACCCGCAACCTGGGTGACGCCCCGGACGAACCGGGCCTCAGGGCCCGGAACATCCACTGTCCCACGCCCCACAGGAGCCACCGTGACAACTCCCGGCGCCCCCAGCATCCCCACTGTTCCCGGATTCACGGAGCACCGCGTACGCGTCGACGCCGGCGTCACCCTGAACGCCGCCGTCGGCGGCAGCGGCGCTCCGGTCGTGCTGCTGCACGGCTTTCCGCAGACCCACCTGATGTGGCGGCACGTCGCCGCCGACCTCGCCGCCGACCACACCGTCATCTGCCCCGACCTGCGCGGCTACGGCGCCAGCGACAAGCCCGCCGAAACCGGCCCCGAGACCTACTCCAAGCGGACCATGGCCCGCGACGTCGTGCGCCTCGCCGCCGCGCTGGGCCACGACCGGTTCACCCTGGCCGGTCACGACCGTGGCGCCCTGGTCGCCTTCCGCGCCGCGATGGACCACCCGGACACCGTCTCCGGCGCCCTCTTCCTCGACGTCCTGCCCACCCTCGACATGTGGGACGCCCTGCACGGAGTGCGGGCCGCGGTCGGCTTCCACCTGTACCTGATGGCCCAGGCCCCCGGCCTGCCCGAGGAGATGATCCAGGCGTCGGCCGAGACCTTCTTCGCCCACTTCCTCGACGCCTGGACGAAGGACCCGGACGCGATCCCGGCCGACGTCCGCGCCCACTACCTGGCCGCGTCCGCGGCGGCCGTGCCCTCCATCGTCGCCGACTACCGGGCCTCGGCCGGTGCGGACGTGGACCACGACACCGCCGACCGCGACGCGGGCAACCGGCTGTCCATGCCGGTGACGGTCCTCCAGCAGGACTGGGGCGCCGCGCTCGGCTACCACGCCCAGGGCCTGTGGAGCGCCTGGACCGACGATCTGCGCCACCGCACGGTGTCCTGCGGCCACTTCATGGCCGAGGAGGACCCGCGGCTGATCGCCGCGGAGATCCGGGCACTCGCCACGAGAAAACCCCAGGCCGAATAAATCCGACCTGGGGTTCCAAGGTGAGCCGCCTTCGGGATTCGAACCCGAGACCTACGCATTACGAGGGCCTGCAGGATCGTGACAGGTGGTGCCGTGGTTGCACGCCGCGTCCTGTCTTGCCTGGTCAAGGGACTTGTCAGCCTCCGACTCGTGACGTCTCCAGCGTGTGCCGCTGTGTCCGCTCACGCATCGCTCACGCATGGACTCTGCATCGGAACAGACGATCGCGGCTGGTCATCCCATCAATGTGCTGATCACTCATCGTGGTGGTCTGCTCTTCGACGCAGAACCTTGAGTCAGCGCCTGGAGTTCCCGATCTCAGCACACACACTCCGCCGAAATGGGAGCCGCTCATGGCCATGCGCTTCACAGCCCGAACCATCGCAACTCTTTTTACGACAGCAGCACTTGCCGTCTTACCTCCATCAACCGCACACGCCACCGCCATCGGCTCCACTCCCGTCGCCACCTTCGACTACCAAGTCGGAGGCGTCACCATGAAGATCCCGACCGGCTGCGTGTTCACTCACATCATCCGCGGCAGTGGCAAGAAGATCACCTACGAGAACGCCGGCGTCGACTGCGGCTTCGTCGGCGCTCTGAACAGCGGCTTCTGCAACTGGCGCATCGACTTCACCTACGCGGACACCAGCAACAGGACGTACCGCACCTCCCGCGGCAGGACCCACACCGAGTGCAAGATCGACCCGATGCGGAACAACGCCCCGCAGAAACTCCCCCACTACGGCAAGGCGTGCGCTCACCTCTCCGTCAATGGCGTGCGGCGAGTCAGCCAGTGCCACCACATCACCAAGTGAGCCGCACATGACCCCCGAGACCTCGTCCCAGGATCCCGTCCAGGAAGCGAAGCTCCGCCGCGCCGGCATCATTGCCTTCGCCATCGGCACCGCCGCATCGCTCGCGTTCTTCGCCTTCTTCCCTGGCCTCCCCCACGTCATCGACTGGGGTGCCATCCTCGTCTCCCTCGTCGTCGGTGCCCTCACTCGCTGGGCCTGGCAAGCCCGGACCCGAAGGAAGCGCACCAGCGTGGGGTAGCTCGTCACGGCCGCTCCCACCACCGAAGCTGTCACGCGCGCGCGGGCGCTTACCAAGCCAATGCGCATCGAGCCAGACCCGATGTTCAGGTCGCAGCTGCACCGCCACGGGTTGGCCGTGCAGCTGCGCGTAGCACGGATAGTCGTGACGGCTCGGGATCACATCGAGGGTTCCGGAGGCCACGTCCATTGCGGTACGGCCGAGATCGAAGAGCCTGTGGAAGTGAGGCACTCATCGATCTCCTCGTTGCGCTCGACACTTACGAGGCGCCCGACCCTGCCCCGTCTCGCAGACCTGACGCAACGCAGGGCCAGTGCAGTCGTAGCTACCCACTCACTGCCGCTCAGCGCGACTCTGTCCAACCCATTGGACACCTGGCTGCCTGAAGTTTCCCCATGATCTTGGACACTCGATGGTTACGCCGCGAGGCCGTGTTGATGCCGTTGCCTGGTCTCGGCCGCGGGCGAGAAGCCGTCGCCCGTGATGGTCTGGACGCCCCAACAGACCGGCTCCTTCCTCGACTTCGTCGCCGATGACCGGTTGTACGGGATGTGGCACCTGATCGCGTTCCGCGGCCTGCGCCGAGGCGAGGCATGTGGGCAGCCCTGGTCGGAGACGAATCTCGACACCCACTCCCTCACCGTCTCGTCCCAACTCGTCCAGGACGGGTGGGAGATCGAGGCGTCCGATCCGAAGACGGACAGCGGCTATCGCGTGGTCGCACTCGACGACGACACCGTCGACGTCCTGAAGCGGCACCGCGAACGGCAGGACGCGGACCACAAGGAGTGGGGTTCGGCCTGGGTCGACACCGGCCACGTCTTCACGCAGGAAGACGGCTCCTGGCTCCACCCCGGCAAAGTCACCGACCTCTTCGAGCGCCTCGTCGCCGCCTCCAGCCTCCCACCAATCCGGCTGCACGACCTGCGCCACGGTGCCGCCACCCTCATGCTCGCCGCCGACATCGACATCAAGATCGTGTCGGACACGCTCGGGCACAGTGACACCCGGATCACGCGGGACATCTACCAGAGCGTCCTGCCCCAGGTCGGCAGGAGCGCCGCCGAGGCCACGGCCAAGCTGGTCCCCCTCCAACGCAAGGCCGAGGCCGAGAAAGCGGCACGCAAGGCCGCGAAGAAGGAGAAGGCCAAGAAGGCTGCGGCCAAGAACGCCGGCAAGGCAAAGGGCGGCAAGACGAAGGGCAAGACGAAAGCCCAGGCCAAGGCGGGCAAGATAGCCAAGCGCCGGAAGCCCAAGAAGTAGGTCGTCGAGCCGCTCCGCTCACGCATCGCTCACGCAAGCACTTCCACGACATCCGCGTCGTGCGGCTCGTCATGCCTCGGGCATGAAAAAACCCCAGGTCACGGCGAGTGAGTCCTGGGGTTAATCCGAGCCGCCTTCGGGATTCGAACCCGAGACCTACGCATTACGAGTGCGTTGCTCTGGCCATCTGAGCTAAGGCGGCGCCGCCGCGCGCACCGGAGTGCGTCAGCAACGTCGCCAATCCTACACGCTCCTCAGGGGTGCTCCGCCCACCCTTTTTGACCAGGGGCGACCCCGACACACCGGCTCCTAGCAGCGCTTTCCGTCCTTGGGCGGGGTGCCGGTCAGGAGGTAGTCGTCGATCGCGCCGTCGATGCAGGTGCTGCCGCGGCCGTACGCCGTGTGGCCGTCGCCGTCGTAGGTGAGCAGGTGGCCGGAGGAGAGCTGGTCCGCGAGGGACTTCGCCCAGCCGTAGGGGGTGGCCGGGTCGCGGGTGGTGCCGACCACGACGATGGGGGCGGCGCCGTCGGCGGTGATGCGGTGCGGCTCGCCGGTGGCCTCGACCGGCCAGGAGGCGCAGTTCAGGGAGGACCAGGCGAGGCCCGCGCCGAAGACCGGGGACGCCTTCTCGAAGTCGGGCAGGGAGTCCTCGACCTCCCGCGGTGACGTGAAGGACGGGGGCTGGTCGAGGCAGTTCACGGCGGCGTTGGCGAACATCAGGTTGGCGTACGAGCCGTCGGGGTCGCGCTCGTAGTAGCTGTCGGAGAGGGCGAGCAGGCCCGCGCCGTCCTTCTTCTTCAGCGCGGCCGTGAGCGCGTCCCGCAGCTGCGGCCAGGCCGCCTCGTCGTACATCGCCGCGATCACGCCGGTGGTGCCGAGTGCCTCGCCGAGCTTGCGCCCGTCGGGGTCGCCGGTGGCCAGGGGCGTGCGGTCGAGGGCGGCGAAGAAGTCCTTGAGGCGCTGACCGGCCTGGTCCGGGGTGCCGGTGCCGAGCGGGCAGTCCTCGCGGGCCACGCAGTCCTTCGCGAAGGAGGTGAACGCGGTCTCGAAGCCGGCGGTCTGCTGCACGTTCAGCTCGCGGGAGGACAGCGAGGGGTCCATGGCGCCGTCGAGGACGAGCCGGCCCACCCGCTCCGGGTACAGGCCCGCGTACGTCGCGCCGAGGAAGGTGCCGTACGAGGCGCCGACGTAGGTCAGCCTCTTGTCGCCCAGCGCCGCCCGCACGATGTCCATGTCGCGGGCCGCCTCGACGGTGGACACGTGCGGCAGGACCCGCTTCGAGGTCTTGTCGTGCGTCTCGCAGCCGTCCGCGAACTTCTCGAAGGCGGAGGTCAGTTCGGACTTCTCGCGGGCGTCGTCGGGGGTCACGTCGGTCTGCGTGTACGCGTCCATCGCCTTGCTGTCGAGGCAGGTGACGGGCGCGCTGCGGGCTACGCCGCGCGGGTCGACCGCGACCATGTCGTAGCGGGCGCGGACCTCCGTCGGATAGCCGATGCCCGCGTACGACTGGAGGTAGCCGATCGCCGAGCCGCCGGGGCCGCCCGGGTTGACCAGCAGCGAGCCGAGGCGCTTGCCGGGGCCCGTGGCCTTCTTGCGGGAGACGGCGAGGTCGATGTCGCCCGCCTCCGGCTTGTCGTAGTCGAGCGGCGCCTTGAGCGTCGCGCACTCGAATCCGGGGACACCGCACTCGCGCCACTTGGGCGTCTGGTCGTAGTACGGGGACAGTTCGGCCGGCGTGGCACCGGGCAGCGCCGCGAGCGAGGCGTCGGCGGTGCTCGAACTCCCTGGAGAGCAGGCCGCGCTGCCGGTCAGCAGGAGAGTGGCGGCTGCGGCGAGGAGCGCGGCCTTGGTGGAGTGGCGCCTGGAGTACATCACGCGAGCGTAACGCTCCGCAGCGGGCGCATCACTTTATGTCGCCCAGGGGGATCGGTGCCTCCCAGGGTCACGGAGAACTGCGCGACCAGCCACGACGACACCCGCACCCGCCGACGCGGCAGGCCCCGGCGGAGGCGAAGGCGGCCCGAACGGGCTACGGCCTACCCGGCCCGCAACGCCACCGTCATCGCCTCGACCGCGAGCAGCGGTGCGACATTGCGGTCGAGGGCGACCCGGCACGCCCCGATCGACTCGATCCGCCGCAGCGTCGACTCGGGCGAGCTGCCGCGGGCGACGCGCTCCAGCGTGTCCTGGATCTCCACGTTGGCCAGCTCCACTCTCGACCCGAGCTGCAGCGCGAGCACGTCCCGGTACACGCCGGTGAGTTCGGTGAGCGCCAGGTCGAGGCTGTCGCGCTGTGATCTGGTGCGGCGGCGCTTCTGCCGGTCCTCCAGGTCCTTCATCACGCCGGCCGTGCCGCGCGGCATCCGGCCGCCGCTCTGCGCGCCGAGCGCCGCCTTCAGCTCCTCGGTCTCCTTGGTGTCGACCTCTTCGGCGAGCTGCTTGGAGTCCTCGGCCGCCGCGTCCACCAGCTCCTGCGCCGCCTTGAGGCAGCCGCCGATCTCCTCGACGCGCAGCGGGATCTTCAGCACGGCGGCCCTGCGCTCCCGCGCGCGCGGGTCGGTGGCCAGGCGGCGGGCCCGGTCGATGTGGCCCTGGGTGGCACGGGCGGCGGCCGCGGCGACGCCGGGCTCGATGCCGTCGCGTCGTACGAGCATGTCGGCGACGGCGTCGACGGCCGGGGTGGACAGGGTCAGCAGGCGGCAGCGCGAGCGGATGGTCGGCAGCACGTCCTCCACGGAGGGCGCGCACAGCAGCCAGACCGTGCGTGGGGCGGGCTCCTCCACGGCCTTCAGGACGGCGTTCGCCGACTTCTCGTTCAGCCGCTCGGCGTCCTCCACGAGGATCACCTGCCAGCGGCCGCCCGCCGGTGACGTGTACGACTTGCGGACGGTGTCGCGCATGTCCTCGGCGAGGATCTGCGTGCCGACCGCGGCGACGGTCGAGACGTCGGCGTGCGTGCCGAGCAGCGCCGTGTGGCAGCCGTCGCAGAACCCGCAGCCGGGGGCGCCGCCGAGGGCCCTGTCGGGGGACACGCAGTGCAGGGCCGCGGCGAACGCGCGGGCCGCGGTGACCCGGCCCGCGCCGGGCGGACCGGTGAACAGCCAGGCGTGCGTCATCTTCGAGGCGGGCGGCGGCGGGGTGTCGGCGGCGGCCGCCGACACCAGGGCGTCCGCGTCCCGCGCCGCGGCGTCCAGCGTCGCGGCCACGCGCTCCTGACCGACCAGGTCGTCCCATACGGCCATGGGGATACCGCCCTTCCTCAAGCTTCAGCCATTGTGCCGGGCGGCACTGACAACACCGACAACACCGGCGATCCGGGCCCGTACGCCGGGCCCGGCCGCCCGGCTACCGGCGGCGGCCGCCGCCCCGCTCGTCCTCGTCGTCCCGGCTGCCGAGCAGTTCGTCGGCGAGCGAGGGGAGGTCGTCCAGCGGAGTCTCCTCCGCCCAGTCGGAGCGGGGGCGGCGGCGCGGCCTGCCCTCCTCGTCGAGCTGCGGCAGTTCGGCGGTGCGGTCGGCCGAGCCGTCCGACGAAGGGCCGGGGGCGGCGGTCCGCTCGTCGCGGAAGTAGCCCGGCGGAAGCTTGCTCCCGGAGGCGTCCGACACCTGCGGCAGCACCGCGGTCTCGTCCGCGGCCCCGGCGGGCGGCTGCGGCAGCACCGCGGTCTCCTCGGCGTCCGAGGGCGCGGACGGCACGGACGGCACGGACGGCGTGGACGGCACCGACGGCACGGACGGCACGGACGGCAGCACCGCCGTCTCGTCCGCCGCGCCGGCGCGCAGGTCCTCGGGCCGCACCATGGGCGTCGGGACGGTCGTCTCGTTGTCCGGCACGTCGTCCGGCAGCTCGTCCTTGCGGAGATCGGCCTTACGGGCATCGGCCTTGCGGAACTGCATCGTCCGGCCGGACTCCGCCGCGGCCGCGCTCGCCTGGGCCGCGAGCCGTCGCGCCTCCTCGGCGCGCAGCAGCGCCTCCTCGGCCTTGCGCTGCTTCTCCAGGCGCCGCTCCTCGGCCTCGGCCCGGAGCCGCGCCTCCTCCTCGGCCTGCTTGCGGCGGCGCTCGTCCTCGACGGCGCGCGCCTTCTCCTCGGCGAGCAGCCGGACGCGCTCCTCCTCGGCCTTCTTCCGCGCCTCCTCGGCGCGCTGCCGGGCCTCCTCGGCCTGGCGCTCGGCCTCGATGCGCTGCGCCTCCTCCAGCTCGCGGCGCTTGCGCTCCTCCTCCTCGGCGCGCAGCTTGGCGAGCTGTTCCTGCCGCTCGCGCTCGACGCGCTCTTCCTCCGCCTTGCGGGCCGCCTCTTCCTCGGCCTTGCGGCGCGCCTCTTCCTCGGCGGCCTTCCTGGCCTCCTCCTGCGCCTTGATCTCGGCCTCGGAGAGCGGAAGCAGGACGTCGAGACGGTGCCGGATGACGGTGGAGACCGCCTCCGGCTCCTGTCCGGCGTCGACGACCAGGTAGCGGCCCGGGTCTCCGGCGGCGAGCGTCAGGAATCCGGAGCGCACGCGCGCGTGGAACTCCATCGGCTCGGACTCGAGCCGGTCGGGCGCCTCGGTGAACCGCTCGCGGGCGGCCTCCGGGTCGACGTCGAGAAGGACCGTCAGGTGCGGTACGAGACCGGTGGTGGCCCAGCGGTTGATGCGGGCGACCTCGACGGGCGACAGGTCGCGGCCGGCGCCCTGGTAGGCGACGGACGAGTCGATGTACCGGTCGGAGATGACGACGGCGCCGCGCTCCAGGGCGGGACGCACGACGGTGTCGACGTGCTCGGCGCGGTCGGCCGCGTACAGGAGCGCCTCGGCGCGGTGGGACAGACCGGCGCTCGACACGTCCAGCAGGATCGACCGGAGCCGCTTGCCGACCGGGGTCGCGCCCGGCTCGCGCGTGACGACGACCTCGTGGCCCTTGCCGCGGATCCACTCGGCGAGCGCCTCGGCCTGGGTGGACTTGCCGGCGCCGTCGCCACCCTCCAGGGCGATGAAGAAGCCGGTCGTCGAGGGCGCCTGCGCCGGGTCGTGCCCGCCGAGCAGGGCGTCGCGCAGGTCGTGCCGCAGCGGTACGCCGCTGCGGTCGTCGGCCTTGGCGAGGACCAGCGCGGCGACGGGCAGCAGCAGCGCGCCCACCAGCATCAGCGTGAAAGCGGCGCCGCCGTGCGCGAAGACGAACTTGCCGTTCTCCAGGCGGTGCGGGCCGATCAGCGCGGCGATCAGCGGCGCGATCAGGGCGCCGAGCGCGATGGAGACCCGTACGACGGCCTGCAGGTGCTCCGTCGTCCGGGCCCTGCGGTACTCCTCGGCCTCCTGGTCGAGGAGCGTGTGCCCGACATTGGCGGCGACGCCCGCGGTGACACCGGCGATCGTGACGATCAGAACCACGCTCGTCACGTCGGGCACCAGCCCGGCGGCGAGCAGCGCGATGCCGGTGAGCGCGATGGCCAGCGCGAGCAGGCGGCGGCGCGAGAGGGACGGCAGCACGGACGGCGCGGCCTTGATCCCGACCGCGGTGCCGCCGGTGAGGCCGAGCACGAGCAGCCCGAACGTGACCGGGCCGCCGTCCAGGTCCTTGGCCTGCAGCACGGACACGGCGACGGCGGCCGAGACGGCCCCCGCGACGGCGGCGCAGGCGAGGACGAGCAGCGGGATGGCTCCGGTACGGCCCTTGTCGACACCGCTGCCGGTCTTCGGCCGACGCAGCCCCTCCAGCGGCGACCGCGCGCGCGGCGTCTGCGTGCCGGGCAGTTCGAGGAAGAAGACGACGGACAGGGAGGCCGCGAACAGCCCGGCGCCCACGTACGACGACAGCGCCGCCTGGTGCAGCGCGAACCAGTCCACGCCCGCACCGATCAGGTTCTGTACGAGGCTGACGACCACGAGGGCCGCGGCCGCCAGCGGCACGGCGACGAAGGTCGTGCGCAGCGAGAGGCGCCGCAGCGCGTCCATGTGGTCCGGCAGCGGCCGCACGGCCGCGCCCTCCAGCGGCGGCGCGGGCAGCAGCGCGGGCGCCGCGCTCTCCTTGGCGACCGTCCAGAACCGCTCGGCGACCCCGGCCACGAAGGCGGTGACGAGGATCATCGCGAGGGCGTTGTCCGGCGTCCAGTCGATCCACAGCGGGGCGACGATCAGCAGCGCGGCGCGCAGACCGTCGGCGCCGAGCATGGTCCAGCGCCGGTCGAGCGGGCCGCCGGGGGTGGTCAGTGACGTGAGCGGCCCGAGCAGCACCGCCCCGAACAGCAGCGTGGACAGGACCCGCGCCCCGAAGACAGCGGTGACGGCGAGCGCCACGCCCCGGTACCCGGCACCGAACGACCCCTCGGAAATGGCCGCCTGGAGCGCGAGCACCACGAGCACAAGCAGCCCGAGTACATCACCGACCCCGCCGACGAGCTGCGCGGACCACAGTCGCTTCAACTGAGGTACGCGCAGGAGAGCGCGCACCGCACGCTCTCGGGAGTCCGCTACCAGGGCGTCGTCTGGGGCCGTGTGGGGGGCCGTTGGCTGCTCGGCACGGGTCATTCGTCCAGCCTATCGGGCGACACCGACACCACGAGGGGCCGCCCGAACAAACAACCGCCCCCGGGGAGTGATCCCCGGGGGCGTCCGTCCGGATAAGTCCGACCGTCACATGTCCGGCCGGTGCCGCTCGGTCGTGTCCGCAGAGTCCCTACTCGGCCGGAGCGGCCTTCTTGGCGGGGGCCTTCTTGGCCGCGGCGGTCGTCGTCTTCTTGGCGGTGGTCTTCTTCGCCGCCGTCTTCTTCGCCGTGGTCGTCTTCTTGGCCGCCGTCTTCTTGGCGGGTGCCTTCTTCGCGGCCTTCTTGGCGGTCTTCTTCGCCGGACCCTTGGCCCGCTTCTCCGCCAGCAGCTCGTAGCCGCGCTCCGGCGTGATGTCCTCGACGGAGTCCGACGCCCGCAGCGTGGCGTTCGTCTCGCCGTCGGTGACGTACGCCCCGAAGCGCCCGTCCTTCACGACGACCGGCTTCTCGCTGACCGGGTCGGTGCCCAGCTCCTTCAGCGGCGGCTTGGCGGCCGCGCGCCCGCGCTGCTTGGGCTGGGAGTAGATCTCCAGGGCCTCTTCGAGGGTGATCGTGAAGAGCTGCTCCTCGGCCGTCAGCGACCGGGAGTCCGTGCCCTTCTTCAGGTACGGCCCGTAGCGCCCGTTCTGCGCGGTGATCTCGACGCCCTCGGCGTCGGCGCCCACCACGCGCGGGAGCGACATCAGCTTCAGGGCGTCGTCCAGGGTCACCGTGTCCAATGTCATGGACTTGAAGAGCGAGGCGGTGCGCGGCTTGACCGCGTTCTTGCCGGTCTTCGGGGTGCCCTCGGGGAGCACCTCGGTGACGTAGGGCCCGTAACGGCCGTCCTTGGCGATGATCTGGTTCCCGGAGTGCGGGTCGGTGCCCAGCTCGAAGTCGCCGCTCGGCTTGGCGAGCAGTTCCTCGGCGTACTCGACCGAGAGCTCGTCGGGGGCGAGGTCCTCGGGGACGTCCGCGCGCTGGTGGTTCTCGGAGTCGCGCTCACCGCGCTCGACGTAGGGGCCGTAGCGCCCGACGCGCAGCACGATGTCGCTGCCGACCGGGAAGGACGAGACCTCGCGGGCGTCGATCGCGCCCAGGTCGGTCACGAGTTCCTTGAGGCCGCCGAGGTGGTCGCCGTCCCCGTTGCCCGCGTCGGCCGCGCCGCCGGAGGCCGGGGTGCCGTCGCTCTCACCGAAGTAGAAGCGCTTCAGCCACGGCACGGCCTGGGCCTCACCGCGCGCGATGCGGTCGAGGTCGTCCTCCATCTTGGCGGTGAAGTCGTAGTCGACGAGCCGGCCGAAGTGCTTCTCCAGCAGGTTGACGACGGCGAACGACAAGAAGGAGGGCACGAGAGCCGTCCCCTTCTTGAAGACGTACCCGCGGTCGAGGATCGTGCCGATGATCGACGCGTACGTCGACGGGCGGCCGATCTCGCGCTCTTCCAGCTCCTTGACCAGCGAGGCCTCGGTGTAACGGGCCGGGGGCTTGGTCGCGTGGCCGTCGACCGTGATCTCCTCGGCCGACAGCGCGTCACCCTCGGTGACCTGCGGCAGCCGGCGCTCGCGGTCGTCCAGCTCCGCGTTCGGGTCGTCGGCGCCCTCGACGTAGGCCTTCAGGAATCCGTGGAACGTGATCGTCTTGCCGGACGCGCTGAACTCGGCGTCCCGGCCGTCGCTCGACCTACCGGCGATCTTGACGGTGACGCTGTTGCCGACCGCGTCCTTCATCTGAGAGGCGACGGTCCGCTTCCAGATCAGCTCGTAGAGGCGGAACTGGTCGCCGCTCAGGCCGGTCTCGGCGGGCGTGCGGAAGCGGTCGCCCGAGGGACGGATCGCCTCGTGCGCCTCCTGCGCGTTCTTCACCTTGCCCGCGTACGTACGCGGCTTGTCCGGCAGGTAGTCCGACCCGTACAACTGCGTGACCTGGGCCCGGGCGGCGGAGACCGCCGTGTCCGACAGGGTCGTGGAGTCCGTACGCATATAGGTGATGAAGCCGTTCTCGTACAGCTTCTGGGCCACCTGCATGGTCGCCTTGGCGCCGAAGCCCAGCTTGCGCGAGGCCTCCTGCTGCATCGTCGTCGTACGGAAGGGCGCGTACGGCGAACGGCGGTACGGCTTCGACTCGACGGAGCGCACGGCGAACGACGTGTCCTGGAGGGCGGCGGCGAGCGCTCGCGCGTTCGCCTCGTCCAGGTGCAGCGTGTTCGCCGAGTTGCCGCCCTTGATCTGGCCGAGCGAGTCGAAGTCGCGGCCCTGCGCGATGCGCTTGCCGTCGACCGCGGACAGGCGGGCGACCAGGGAGGACGGGTCGGAGGGATCACCAGCGCGGCCCGTCGCGAACGTGCCCGTCAGGTCCCAGTACTCGGCGGAGCGGAAGGCGATGCGCTCGCGCTCCCGCTCGACGACGAGGCGGGTGGCCACCGACTGGACGCGGCCCGCCGACAGGCGCGGCATGACCTTCTTCCACAGGACCGGCGAGACCTCGTAGCCGTAGAGACGGTCGAGGATGCGGCGGGTCTCCTGGGCGTCGACCATGCGCGTGTTCAGCTCGCGCGGGTTGGCGACGGCGGCGCGGATCGCGTCCTTGGTGATCTCGTGGAAGACCATCCGGTGGACGGGAACCTTGGGCTTCAGGACCTCCAGGAGGTGCCACGCGATGGCCTCGCCCTCGCGGTCCTCATCGGTGGCGAGGAAGAGCTCGTCGGAATCCTTCAGGAGGTCCTTGAGCTTCTTGACCTGCGCCTTCTTGTCGCTGTTGACGACATAGATGGGCTGGAAGTCGTGCTCGACGTCGACGCCGAGCCGGCGCACCTCGCCGGTGTACTTCTCGGGGACCTCGGCCGCGCCGTTGGGGAGGTCGCGGATGTGCCCGACGCTCGCTTCGACGACGTACCCAGGGCCGAGATAGCCCTTGATCGTCTTCGCCTTGGCGGGCGACTCGACGATGACGAGTCGGCGGCCGCCCTGTGCGGTCTCGCTGGTCGGGGACAACTTCGCTCTTCTCTCCGGTCGACGGTCAGGAGCCGTTCTGATGGCTTGCTCCCGGCGGGATGGTGCCGTTGGCACGGCACTGCTGCGGAGTGTGACGGTACCTCCCGCCGGTGTGTCAAACGGGAAAAGCACGCAGCAGCCACTCGGAACGGTAACCCGACTCCTCGTGATCCTGCCCCCGGACCGGGGAGCGGACGCCTCGACTCCGGGTACCCACGCCTTCACTGTGTGTGCCATGTTCCTGTCCCGGGAGTCCCGCGAACGTCCCGGTCCCGCCGCGATCGGAGGGCTCCTGGCCGCCCTCACTCCCCGTACTTACCCGCTCCTGACAAGATGGACGGACGGCTGGGGGAGCCCTTGGGAGCCTCCGGCTCCGTCCCCGACACGTCCCGACCGCTGGAGCGTCCCGATGTCCGACAGCAACCCCTACGGCCCGCCCCCGCAGGACAAGCCGGGCCAGAACCCCTACGGCCAGCCCCCGCAGACCCCGCCGGGCCAGCCCGCGTACGGCTACCCGCAGCAGGACGCGCCCCAGCCCGGCTACGGCTACCCCCAGCAGGGCGCACAGCCCGGATACGGGTACCCGGGCGGCGGCCAGCCCGGCGCCGGCTACCCGCCTCCGCAGCAGCCCGGCATGGCCATGGGCTACGACCCGAACGCGCCCTACGGCTACGACCCGTACGGCCGCCCGTACTCGGACAAGTCGAAGATCGTCGCGGGGGTGCTCCAGCTGTTCCTGGGCGGCTTCGGCGTCGGCCGCTTCTACATCGGCAACGTCGGCATCGGCCTCGCCCAGCTCTTCACCTGCGGCGGCCTCGGCATCTGGGCCCTGATCGACGGCATCATCCTGCTGACCAGCAGCAACACCACGGACTCGAACGGCCGTGTCCTTCGCGGCTGACGGCCTGAACCGGGCCCGCGCACTGTGGCGGCACCCGGCGGCGGCACCCGCGGGGGTGCTCGCCGCGGGGGCCGTCGGCGCGCTCTATCTGTACGGCACCGACCCGCACGAGCCGGGGCACTGGCTGCCCCGCTGCCCGTTCCAGTGGGCCACCGGACTGCTGTGCCCGGCGTGCGGCGGCACCCGCATGGTCTACGACTTGATGCACGGCCAGTTCACCGCGGCCTGGCACGACAACCGGGTCCTGCTGCTCGCGGCCCCGTTCGCCCTTGCCCTGCTGGGGCGTTGGGCCTACGAGGGGCTGCGCGGGCGCCGCTGGCGGCCACGCGTATCCGCTCGCGGCCAGGCCGCGATCCTGGTCGTAGCGCTCCTCTGGACCGTGCTGCGCAACGTGTCCTGACGCCGCGTCACAGAAGGCCGCTGCGGCCTCACGCGCACCGGACAACACTCAGGTCACAAACCCGCCACGAATCCCCTGGACTTGGTCAAGCACGGCCCAAGTGCCTCTAAATTTAAGCGTTCCGAGGCATTCGCACCGTCCCCACGCGTCGCATCCGCCTCACTCACCATCCGCTCTGGAGCACGGTCCGCCCGTGCCTCTTGTGTTGTCCCCGAGGAGCATCGCGCATGTCCTACGCCGCTCAGCCCGGCCAGCCCGGCCAGCCCGACCCCAACGCCCCCTACGGCTACGACCCGCAGGGCCGCCCGTACTCCGACAAGTCCAAGATCGTCGCGGGCGTGCTCCAGCTCTTCCTGGGCGGCCTGGGCATCGGCCGCTTCTACGTCGGCAGCGTCGGCGTCGGCGTCGCTCAGCTGCTCACTTGCGGTGGCCTCGGCATCTGGGCCCTGGTCGACGCGATCCTGTTCTTCACGAGCAACGACCGCACCGACAAGGAAGGCCGCGTGCTGCGCGGCTGACGCCCACACACATGACGAAGCCCGCCCCACAGTTGTGGGGCGGGCTTCGTCGTACGTACGCGATCGAACACTCACGTACGCGATCTCACACCTGGCCGAAACACCACACCGCGAGCCCGAGCGACACCACCCCCGCCGCCCCGGTGAGCACCGCGGCGGTCACCGGATGCGCGGCGTCCATCACCGGCTGCCGGTGCAGGGTGCGTGCCCCGGTCCATGCCACGAGGCCCACTCCGAACAGCGCGAACACCGTGCCCGCGAAGAGCGCGGGGGTACTCTCCATCGCTTCGCCTCCCCGATCCCGATCACTGCCGGGGATCCGGATCCCCCGATCCCGGACCCCCGGCCCCTCTGGCACCGGTCGCGGTACCCAGGCGGCAGAGGCTGACAGGCGTGGGCCAACCCCGGGTGAACTCCCGTACAGCGGAGGGCGAAGAGCGGCTAGCCGAGCGGGTCCGGGGCCGGAGAGGGCGGCGTCGCCGGGTCGAGGAAGCCCTGCTCGACCAGGGTGCGGATCTGCGCGGGGGTGCGGTCGCGCAGCAACACGGCCTCCTCGCCCATGAGTTGGGCGATGGCGTCCAGGATCGTACCGGCGCTCAGCGTCCCGTCGCACACGCCCGCGAACCCGGCACCGACCGTGTCCACCTTGGTCGCCCGGAGCATGCCGCGGCCCTGGCGCAGCACGACGTGCTCCGGGTCCTCGGCTCCCGGCAGCCCGACCTGCTCCTGCACGACCTCACCGCTGAGCTTGAAGCTCGACTGGAGCAGCGCCGCGTCGTCGTGCGTGCGCAGCCAGTCGACGCGCTCGAAGTGCGCCCGGACCGTGTCGCCGAGCGGCTGCTCGACGGGGTGCGGCCACTCCTCGACGACGATCGACGGCTCGTCGTGGGACGTCTTGCGCAAGGTGATCCAGCCGAAGCCGACGGCCTTCACCTTGCGCGCCTCGAACTCGTCCAGCCACGCGTCGTACCGGGCCACGTACGCGGCCGGGTCGGTGCGGTGGTCACCGGCGTCGCGCAGCCACAGCTCGGCGTACTGCGTGATGTCCTGCACCTCGCGCTGCACGATCCAGGCGTCGCAGCCACGCGGCACCCACGAGCGCAGCCGCTCGGTCCACTCCTCGCCCTCGACGTGCTGCCAGTTGGCCAGGAACTGCGCGTATCCCCCCTCGTTCAGGTGCTCCCCCGCCCCTTGAACGATCGAGCGGCACAGATCGTCCCCGCCCATCCCGCCGTCGCGGTAGGTGAGCCGGGCGCCGGGAGAGATCACGAAAGGCGGATTCGACACGATGAGGTCGTACGTCGCCACGCCGCTCTCGTCGACGGGCTCGTACAGCGATCCCTCACGCAGCTCGGCGGCCGGCACGCCGGAGAGGGCGAGCGTGAGCCCGGTGATGTGCAGGGCGCGGGGGTTGAGGTCGGTCGCGGTGACGTGGGTGGCGTGCCGGGCGGCGTGCAGCGCCTGGATCCCGGAGCCGGTGCCGATGTCGAGGGCGGAGTCGACGGGCGTGCGGACGGTGATCCCGGCGAGCGTGGTGGACGCGCCGCCGACACCGAGGACGACCCCTTCGTCATGGCTGCCGATGCCGCCGGCGCCGCCGACCGCGCAGCCGAGGTCGGAGACGATGAACCAGTCCTCGCCCTCGGGCCCGCCGTAGGGGCGTACGTCGACGGTCGCGGCCACCTCGTCGTCGGCCGGGGCCCGCAGCCAGCCGCTCTCCAGGCATGTGGCGACGTCGAGCACCCGGTCCAGCCGGGCGCGCGGCACGGGCTGCTGCAGCAGGAACAGCCGGACGAGCGTCTCCAGGGCGCTGTCGCCCCGGGTGGCGCGCAGCGCGGGCACGGTCTCGCTGCGGGCGAGCGCCGCGTAGGCGGGCGCTCCGAGCAGTTCGAGCAGCCCGTCGGCGGTGAACTCGGCTTCGAGGAGTGCCGCACGCAGGGCGCGGGCGGCGTCCGGGCGGTCGGCGGCGGGCAGGGGGGCGGCAGCGGTAGAACTCACGCTTCCATTGTGACCCGAGGCGCCCGCGAAAGACGGCCCCGGCAGCGGCGGCCCGGGAACGGCGGCGCCCCGGGGCAGAAGCCCCGGGGCGCGCACGGCCACGAAAGGATCAGGAAGAAGCCGACGGCGAGGCGGACGCGTTCGCGCTCTTGCAGCTCTCCTGCTGGGACATCGCCTTGCCCACGTCGCCCTCCTCCAGGTTCTTCAGGGCGTCGCTGCCGCTCTGGCTCAGCTTGTCGAGCTCGCCCGCGATCCCCTTGAGGCCCTCGGCGAACTTGGCCTGGTCGTCGGTGTCGAGCTTGTCGACCTCCTTCTTCAGGCCGGCGTACGACGTGGAGATCTTGTCGAGCTCCTCGACGGCGTCCTGCTGCTTCGTCTTGCCGTCGTCGACCGGCGGGGCGCCCGCCTTGTCGACCGCGTCACCGATCGCCTTGTAGGCGTCGGACATGTCCTGGAACGCCTTGGAGTCCGTCTTCTGGACGTCGGCCGGAGAGCTGTTGTCCGACGTCTGGTTCTGGATCGCCGCGTTGGCCGACTCGATCTTCTTCGCCTGCGGCTGGACCGCGTCGCAGACCTGCTTGGCCCAGGAGTTCAGCTTCTCGTTGCTGTCGTCGCTGCAGCCCGACAACGCCAGTACCAGTACCGCACCGCCGGACAGTGCGGCTGCAAGCTTCTTGTTCACCGGATTGGTCCCTTCCATGGCTTACGGCCCCGGAACTTACACGCCGAGCACACGTCAAGCGCACCTCGGGCGTTCGATACGACCGCTTTATTGACCTTTAGCAGCCATTTGCACCAAGGGAGAGAAGGCTCACGGAGGGGTGACTGGGAAGTTCACGGCACGTCAGATCGCGTGCCGTGGCATGCGTGTGGGCGGACAGTGCGTCAAACCGCGCTGTCCGCCCACCTGTTGAGCTACCGCGGAACCGCCCTCACGTGCGCTGCGACGCCACGGCCGGGTCGGCCTGCTTCGGCACGCCGCCCGGATTGCCGCCGCCCTCGTCGTCGTCGCCCCCGACGGCGATGCCGCGCCTCTTGGAGACGTACACCGCGCCGATGATGACGCCGAGCGAGACGACGGCGACCGCGACGCGTACGGGGACGCTCGCGTCCTCCCCGTAACTGAACTTGACGACCGCGGGCGCGATCAGCAGCGCGACGAGGTTCATCACCTTCAGCAGCGGGTTGATGGCCGGGCCCGCGGTGTCCTTGAACGGGTCGCCGACGGTGTCGCCGATGACGGTGGCCGCGTGCGCCTCGCTCCCCTTGCCGCCGTGGTGCCCGTCCTCGACGAGCTTCTTCGCGTTGTCCCACGCGCCACCGGAGTTGGCGAGGAAGACGGCCATCAGCGTGCCGGTGCCGATGGCGCCCGCCAGATACGCGCCGAGCGCGCCCACGCCCAGCGTGAAACCGACCGCGATCGGCGCCAGGACGGCGAGCAGGCCGGGCGTGGCCAGCTCCCTGAGCGCGTCCTTCGTACAGATGTCGACGACCCGTCCGTACTCCGGTTTCTCCGTGTAGTCCATGATCCCGGGGTGCTCGCGGAACTGCCGCCGCACCTCGTAGACCACCGAACCCGCCGATCGCGACACGGCGTTGATGGCGAGCCCGGAGAAGAGGAACACCACCGCGGCTCCGGCGATGAGCCCCACCAGGTTGTTGGGCTGGGAGATGTCCATGACGAGGTTCATCGGCCCGCCGTCGCCGACCTTCTCGCCGACGTCGTGCGCGGCGGTGAGGATCGCGTCCCGGTACGAGCCGAACAGCGCCGCGGCGGCGAGCACGGCCGTCGCGATGGCGATGCCCTTGGTGATGGCCTTCGTCGTGTTGCCGACGGCGTCCAGGTCGGTGAGCACCTGCGCGCCCGCCCCCTCCACGTCGCCGGACATCTCGGCGATGCCCTGCGCGTTGTCGGAGACGGGTCCGAAGGTGTCCATGGCGACGATGACGCCGACGGTCGTCAGCAGCCCGGTGCCGGCCAGCGCGACCGCGAACAGCGCGAGCATGATCGACGTACCGCCGAGCAGGAACGCGCCGTAGACCCCGAGGCCGATCAGCAACGCCGTGTAGACGGCCGATTCGAGCCCGATGGAGATGCCCGCGAGGACCACGGTCGCCGGTCCGGTCAGCGACGACTTGCCGATGTCCCTGACCGGGCGCCGCGTGGTCTCGGTGAAGTAGCCGGTGAGCTGCTGGATGAGGGCCGCCAGCACGATGCCGATGGCCACCGCGACGACCGCGAGGATCCGCGGGTCGCCGTCGTGGGCGCGGATGGCGGCGTCGGTGACCCCGTCCAGGTCGGCGTAGCTGCCCGGCAGGTACGTGTAGACGGCCACGGCCACGAGAACCAGCGAGATCACCGCGGAGATGAAGAAGCCGCGGTTGATGGCGCTCATACCGGACCGGTCGGACCGGCGTGGCGCGACGGCGAAGATGCCGATCATCGCCGTGACGACCCCGATCGCGGGCACGATCAGCGGGAACGCCAGCCCGGCGTCGCCGAAGGCCGCCTTGCCGAGGATCAGCGCGGCGACCAGCGTGACGGCGTACGACTCGAAGAGGTCGGCGGCCATTCCGGCGCAGTCGCCGACGTTGTCGCCCACGTTGTCGGCGATGGTCGCGGCGTTGCGCGGGTCGTCCTCCGGGATGCCCTTCTCGACCTTGCCGACCAGGTCGGCCCCGACGTCGGCGGCCTTGGTGAAGATGCCGCCGCCGACACGCATGAACATGGCGATGAGCGCGGCGCCGAGTCCGAAACCCTCCAGGACCTTGGGCGCGTCGGCCGCGTAGACGAGCACGACGCACGAGGCACCCAGCAGGCCGAGCCCCACAGTGAACATGCCGACGACGCCGCCCGTGCGAAATGCGATCTTCATGGCGTGGTGCGAGACGGTGGTGAGATCCTTTTCCGGCTCACCCTCCGCCGGAGTGGCTTCTCGGGCCGCGGCCGCCACCCGCACATTACTGCGCACCGCGAGCCACATTCCGATATAGCCGGTGACCGCCGAGAACACCGCGCCGATCAAGAAGAAGATCGAACGTCCCGCGCGCTGATTCCAGTCGTCGGCCGGCAACAGAAGGAGCAGGAAGAACACCACCACGGCGAATACACCGAGGGTGCGCAACTGTCGTCCCAGGTAGGCTTTCGCGCCTTCCTGCACCGCGCCCGCGATCTCTTGCATGGATGGAGTGCCCTCGCCCGCCGCGAGCACCTGACGCACCAGGACCCCGGCGACGGCGAGCGCCGCGAGCGCGACGAGCGCGATGACGATCACGATCAGTCGGTTGTCGTCCGTCAGAACTGCGGCTGCGAGGCTTGCGAACTGAGAGGGCTCCGCCATTCGTCCTCCTTGACGCTTGGGCTGAGCTCAAGATGTGGACGGATTGTAGGGAGCGGAACCTGATCTCAACAGGGCGCCGTAAACGGAATTGTTTTCTACCCGGCAGGTGATCGATAAACCCTGATCAAGGAATTCCCGCCGCGCTCCGCTAATTCCCTCAAGGCATTAACCGAAGATCCATGCAGAGATCATCGATCTAGGAAAAGCAAGAAAGCCCCTGTTCACCTTGGCGGCAAACGGAGGCTCGAGCAGAGATTGAGAAAAAGGGCACAAACTCCGGCGCCGCGGAAATCGGTACGCAAACGCCGGGGCGCGACCGCTACGGCAGCAGCGTCGCGGGCAGTGTCGGCCAGCTCATCCGGATGAGTCCGCCGTCCGCGTCCGCGGTGACCTGGACGTCGTCCACAAGACCGCTGATGACGGCGAGGCCCATCTCGTCCTCGCCCTCCGCGTCGGCTTCGTCGAGCGCGCCACGGGCACCCGGCACACCGCCGGTGGGCGCGTGCGACGCCTCGTCCCCGACCTCGATGGAGAACTGCTTCTCCTCCTCGACCAGGGCCACCCGCACGGGCGCCGAGATGCCGCCGGCCTGGTGCAGGCCGACGGCACGGGAGCAGGCCTCGCCCACGGCGAGCCTGACCTCGTCGAGCACGGCCTCGTCCACGCCCGCCCTGCGCGCCACCGCGGCCGCCACCAGGCGGGCCGTGCGGACGTGCTCGGGCAGAGGGCTGAAGCGGAGTTCGACGGTGGCCATGCATCCCCCTCGGACGTACGGGCGTGCTGTCGGGGACCGGGCACAGTTCTTGGCCGCCCGATCCCCGTCTCTCTATCGATCTTCCCGCTGTGAGCCGGACCAGTCGCCCGGCTCACCGCTCGGCCGACTCAGTCGGTCGCCGCGACGGCTTCCTCGACCGAGGTGTGGATCGGAAACACCTTGGTCAAGCCGGTGATGCGGAAGATCTTGAGAATGCGCTCCTGGTTGCAGACCAGGCGCAGCGAGCCCTCATGGGCCCGCACACGCTTGAGACCGCCGACCAGCACGCCGAGCCCGGTGGAGTCGAGGAAGTCCACGCCCTCCATGTCGACGACAAGGTGGAAACTGCCGTCATTCACCAGCTCGACCAGCTGCTCGCGCAGCTTGGGCGCGGTATACACATCGATTTCGCCACCGNCCTCGACGACCGTACGATCGCCGACGGTACGGGTCGACAGGGACAGGTCCACGGATCCTCCAGCACCTTGCTATCGAGCGGTCGCCCCTCGGGGATACCTCGGCTTGATCCCCCGGGACGGTTCGCCAGCCGCGATGGCATTCAATCACTTACCGGCAGGCGTGCACGACGCCTTGGGAGCATTGTCCGTCACGCCAGTGACACACTCGGTGCCGATGGCCAAGAATCACCGATCCGAACGACCCTCGGCTCCCGCCGCCTCCCGCCCTGCTCCCGGGGCGGTCCTGGACAGGCTCGCCTCGGGTCCGAGCAGGGCTGCGCGCATCACCCATACGGAGCACTTGCCCCCTCGACCGGGACGTCATGCAGTCTGGCCGGACCGGATCCGCGCCGAGGTCATCGCGGCCGTTCAGGAAGCGGGTATCGAGCACCCCTGGGCCCACCAGGCACTGGCCGCCGAGCACGCGCTCGACGGCGACTCGGTGGTCGTCGCCACGGGCACGGCGTCCGGCAAGTCCCTCGCCTACCTCGCGCCGGTCCTGTCCGCGCTCCTGGACGGCTCCGAGGCGCCGAACGGCCGCGGCGCCACCACGCTGTACCTCGCCCCGACGAAAGCGCTCGCCGCGGACCAGCGCCGATCGGTGAAGGAACTTTCACAACCTCTGGGTACGGCGATCCGTCCCGCGGTGTACGACGGCGACACCCCGTTCGAGGAACGGGAGTGGGTACGCCAGTACGGCAACTACGTCCTCACCAACCCCGACATGCTGCACCGCGGGATATTGCCCTCGCACCCGCGCTGGTCCTCCTTCCTCAAAGCTCTGAAGTACGTCGTCATCGACGAGTGCCACACCTACCGGGGCGTCTTCGGGTCCCACGTCGCCCAGATCCTGCGCCGGCTGCGCAGACTCTGCGCCCGCTACGGCTCCGACCCGGTCTTCCTGCTGGCCTCGGCCACGGCGGCCGAACCGGCCGTCGCCGCACAGCGGTTGACGGGCCTGCCGGTCGTCGAGGTCGCCGACGACGCCTCGCCCCGCGGCGAACTGGTCTTCGCCCTGTGGGAACCCCCGCTCACCGAGATGCAGGGCGAGAAGGGCGCGCCCGTGCGCCGCACGGCGACCGCCGAGACGGCCGACCTCCTCACCGACCTCACCGTCCAGGGCGTCCGCTCGGTCGCCTTCGTACGGTCCCGGCGCGGCGCCGAGCTGATCGCGGTGATCGCGCAGGAACGCCTGGCCGAGATCGACCGCTCGCTGCCCCGCCGGGTCGCCGCCTACCGCGGCGGCTACCTCGCGGAGGAGCGCCGCGCCCTCGAAGCCGCCCTGCACTCCGGCGAACTGCTCGGCCTCGCCGCCACCACCGCCCTCGAACTCGGCATCGACGTCTCGGGGTTGGACGCGGTCGTCATCGCCGGATATCCGGGCACACGGGCGTCCCTGTGGCAGCAGGCGGGCCGGGCCGGCCGCTCGGGCCAGGGCGCGCTCGCGGTCCTGGTCGCCCGCGACGACCCCCTGGACACCTACCTGGTCCACCACCCGGAGGCCCTCTTCGACCAGCCGGTGGAGTCGACGGTCCTGGACCCCGACAACCCCTACGTCCTGGCCCCGCACCTGTGCGCGGCGGCCTCAGAACTCCCACTGACCGAGACGGACTTGGACCTGTTCGGCCCGGCGACGACCGACCTCCTGCCGCAACTGGAAGCGGCGAAACTGCTGCGCCGCCGCACCGGCACCAAGGCCTGGCACTGGACGCGCCGCGAGTCCGCCGCCGATCTGGCCGACATCCGCGGCGAGGGCGGCGACCCCGTGCAGATCGTCGAGGCCGCCACGGGCCGACTCCTCGGCACGGTCGACGCGGGCTCGTCCCACACCACGGTCCACGACGGCGCGGTCCACCTCCACCAGGGCCGCACGTACGTCGTCAAGCACCTCGACCTCGACGACAACGTCGCCCTGGTCGAACCCGCGAACCCCACGTACTCGACGACGGCCCGCGACACCACCGCCATCTCCATCCTGGAGACGGACGTCGAAGTCCCTTGGGGCGACGGCACGTTGTGCTACGGCTCGGTGGAAGTCACCAACCAGGTCGTCGGCTATCTCCGCCGCCGCCTCATCACCGGCGAAGTGCTGGGCGAGACGAAACTCGACCTCCCTCCTCGTACGCTGCGCACCCGCGCGGTGTGGTGGACGGTCACGGAGGACCAACTGGACGCGGCCCGCGTGAACCCCGAGATCCTCGGGGGCGCCCTGCACGCCGCCGAACACGCCTCCATCGGCATGCTCCCCCTCTTCGCCACCTGCGACCGCTGGGACATCGGCGGCGTCTCGATCCCGCTCCACCCCGACACGCTGCTCCCCACCGTCTTCGTGTACGACGGCCACCCCGGCGGCGCGGGCTTCGCCGAACGCGCCTTCCACACCGCCAAGGAGTGGCTGACCGCCACCCGCGAGGCCATCGCCTCCTGCGAGTGCGAGGCCGGCTGCCCGTCGTGCATCCAGTCCCCCAAGTGCGGCAACGGCAACGACCCCCTGCACAAACGAGGCGCGGTCCGCCTCCTCACCACCTTGCTGAAGCAGGCCCCGTAAGGAGCGTCGCTGTGCGGGGAGAAACCGTGGCGCGGGGTTGCGTCGCGGGGCTGGGCGGGGCTGGTGCGGGGCTGCGTCGCGGGGTCGGTGCCGGGGCTGCGTCGCGGGGCTGGTGCCGGGGCGGCGTCGCGGGGCTGGTGCCGGGGCGGCGTCTCGGGGTCGGTGCCGGGGCTGCGTCGTGGGGCTGGTGCCGGGGCGGCGTCGCGGGGCTGGGCGGGGCTGGTGCGGGGCTGCGTCGCGGGATCGGTGCCGGGGCTGCGTCGTGGGGCTGGTGCCGGGGCGGCGTCGCGAGGGGCTGGCGCGGGACCGTGGCGCCGGGTTGCGATGCGGGGCCGGTGCGAGGCTGCGGCACCGGGCTGTGCTCGTGAGTGGCTCCGCTGGGGCGGCCTGGGAGCAGCCTGAGGGGCGCGTACGGAGCGCCCGGTGGCCCACCCCCTCACTCCGGCTCGGAGCCCGGCCCTGGCGGCCCTGGCGGCCCTGGCGGCAACGGCCCCGCCGGTCCCGCCCGGGCCCGCACCTCGGCCACGAACACCCCCTCCCCCGCAGCCGTGGTCACATCGGCCACCTCCCCGTACACCGCGCACCGCACCACCCGCGCCCCTTGCGCCCGGGCCACTCTCCCGGCCAGGTCACACGCCGGCGCACCGCCTTCCGTCCAGTGATCGGCCGCCGCGAGCGCCGCCAGATCCGCCGCTCCGCCCGCCCGGTGCCGTGCCTGCACCGCGTGCCCCATGGCCAGTACGCCGCCGAAGACCGCGCCCACCGCGGCCAGGACCATGACGACCCACACGGTCGCCGACCCCCGATCGTCCCGCAGCCGCCCACGCCCGCTCCCGCGCCGGACGCCGCTGCCTCGCCGTCGCACGCCTACCCAGCCGCTACCTCGCCACCTCACGTCTCCCCCGCTTCCGTCTCTTCCGTTGCCTCCGCCGTTTCAGCCGATTCAGCCGATTCAGCCGTCTCAGCCGTCTCAGCCGTCTCAGCTGTTTCAGGCGTTTCCGTCGCTTCCGTCGCTTCCGTCGCTTCCGTCTCGGCGGAGGTCTCCTCGGCCGCCGAGACGGCATCCGCCCTCAACTCCACTCCGAGCGGCCCCGGCCCCGACGCCCGCGCCCGGACCGTGACCCTGACCAGGTCGCCCTCCCGGCTCACCTCGACCCGCGCACCCGGCGGGGCGGCCTGCCGGGCGGCGGTGACGGCTGCGCCCTGGGGTTCCTGGCGGGCCACCGCGCGGGCCCCGGTCCGCGCGGCGTCCACGCAGCGGATCTGCGCGGATGCCGCGAGGACCGCCCAGATCAGCGCCATCGTGAACGCCACGAGCACGGGCAGCACCACCGCCGCCTCCGCCGTCACGAACCCCCGGTCTCGGGCCCGGCCGTGACCGGAACTCCGGCACGGGATCCGCCCGCTACCGGTCTCAGAACGAGCCATGGAGCGCCTTCGCCACCAGCGACTGGAGCGCCGACTGCACCAGGTCGCTCGTCACCACCTGGTACAGCACCCCGGCGAATCCCACCGCCGCGATCAGTCCCACCGCGTACTCCGAGGTGACCATCCCGGCATCCTTGCGGGCCGACCGCACACCCCGTGCCCACCGCAGGATGCGGCCCCGCAGTCGCCCGTACGTCGTCGCCCTACGCGTTCCATTCATCTCAACCCCCGTGTGTTTCCTGGAGATCCAGGCAACCCTGGACATCTCACGTACTCGTGCACGTCATGAATCTCATCGACCTCATGGCCCCACGGCCCAGATGGTCCTGATGGCCCTGATGGCCCTGATGGCCCTGATGACCTCGCCGGACAGACCTGCCGGCCGCCCTCGAACCACCTCCCTCCTGCGTTGCCGCCCATCCGCCCGCCTCACCGGCCGCCCAGCACCCCGCCCGCGAGGCCGATCACCACGGGCAGCACCCCGATCACGAGGAAGGCGGGCAGGAAGCACAGCCCCACCGGCGCGGTGACGGCCACCGCGGCCCGGCGTGCCACCGCAGTGGCTCTGCGCCCGCGCTCGGCTCTGCACTCCGCGGCGAGCCTGGCGACGGGTGCCGCTGCCGGTGCCCCGGACTCACCGGCCCGCTCGAAGAGCCGGACCAGCACATCGGCTCCCGGCACCGCCGCCAACTCGCTCCATGCCACGGCTGGTTCACCCCCGAGCCGTATCTGGGCGGCTCCTCGCGCGAGGCCTCGTCCTACAGGCCCGCCCAACGACTCGCCGACCACCTTCGCGGCCCCCACCGGATCCGCGCCCGCCGCGATACAGGCGGCCAACAGATCTGCAGCCAAAGGCAGTTGCCGCACCGCCACCTCGACGTCGACGGCCGCCTTTGCCGGCATCGCCCGCTGCCGCCACCACCGCCACACCGCGACCCCCGCGGCGGCCCCGAGCAGCAGTCCCGCCACTCCGCCGACCAGGACGTACCCGGCACTCACGGCCCCGGCGACCGGGGCCCACCGCCGCACGGCACTCGGCATCCGCACACCTCTCCGCCCCGCGTCTCCCGCGACGACACCCAGCACGACGCGCACCCGCCGCCGCAGCACCCGCTCCCGCCACCGGCCCTCGACCGAGCGCACCAGCCACATCACCGCCACCGCAGCGCACAGCACTGCCCCCAGCCTGTGGACAACTTCCGCCACCCTCACCACTCCAGTCCAACCAGAGACACGGGGCCCCATCGCCCCGCGATTCCGCCGCGAGGCGCGACCGACCCCGCGCAGCCCCGCACCCGCCGGCCAAGGACACCCGGCACGCGATCAGGCGCCGCCATCCCGCTCACGCCTCCGCCCTCCGCACGATCCGCAGCGCCCACCACAGCCCCGCCGCCTCCAACGCCCCGCCCACCACCAGGCACCCCAGCCCGGCCCCGGTGTGCAGCAACACCCGCAACGGCCTTGCCCCCAGAGCCGATCCGAGCAACAACCCGAGCACGGGCAACCCGGCAAGCATCACCGCGGTCGACCAGGAGCCCGCCAACTGGGCTCTCAGATCCGCCCGTTGATCCCGCTCCGCCCGCAGCGCGTCCGCGAGCCGCTCCAGGCCGGCCGCGAGTCCGGCGCCCCGGTCCACCGCCACGTGCCAGCACGCCGCGAGCCCCTGCAGTCCTTCGGCGCCCGGCTCCCCGGCCGCCTCCCGCAGGGCTCCCGGTACCTCCCCGCCGAACCGGGCCGCAGCCACCACCGCCGCACTCCCCGCGGCGGACAGCGCCCCCGACTCCCGTACGGCGACGGCCAGCGCCTCTCCCGGCTGCCGGCCCGCACGCACCTCCCCGGCAAGCACCTCGCACAGCCGGATCACCGCGTCACCACGGTGCTCCCGCACCCGCCGCGCCTCCCTTCCGCGGCGCGCCCGCGCCACCGCGGGCACGGCACAGGCGCCCAGAACGAGTGGCAGCAACGACCACCCCACTCCCCCGATCACCGCTCCGCCGATCACACATCCCCACTCGGGCCGCCCCCTCAACCACGCCCACCACCGCTCGGCCACGCCGCTCCAGGCCGACCGCGTCTCATCGCCCACCGGCCCGCCCAACACCGCCCGGGCCCGACGCACTTCGGCGTCCCGCACCTTCACGGCCCACATCACAGCCACCACTCCGACCATCCCCACGACCACAGCCCCGGACATCCCGACTCCCCCTCAGATCAAGCCCACCCCCTCACTCACTCCTCGTTCGCCGCTCACTCCAGGCGCACCCCCAACAGCCCTCCGAGCCGCTCCCACCCCTCCCCCGGCACGAATCCCCGCTCCCTCCACTCCAGCGCCGGAACAGCCCGCACCCACCCCTGTGGGTCCCGCTCCAGCACCCGCACCTGCGCCACCCGCCGCCGCCCGCCCCGGTCCCGTACGAGATGCAGCACCACCGACACCGCCGCCGCCAACTGGCTGTGCAGCGCGGCCCGGTCGAGCCCTGCCGCGGTTCCCAGCGCCTCCAACCGCACCGGAACATCACCCGCCGCATTGGCGTGCACCGTGCCGCAACCGCCCTCGTGCCCCGTGTTGAGCGCGGCCAGGAGCGAGACGACCTCGGCCCCGCGCACCTCGCCGACCACGAGCCGGTCGGGCCGCATCCGCAGCGCCTGCCGGACCAGGTCGTCGAGGCCCACGGCGCCTGCGCCCTCCTGGTTGGCGGGCCGCGCCTCGAGGCGCACCACATGCGGGTGGTCCGGCATCAACTCGGCGGAGTCCTCGGCCAGTACGATGCGCTCGTCCGGCCCGACAAGGCCGAGAAGCGCGCTCAGCAAGGTCGTCTTGCCGGTCCCCGTGCCCCCGCTGATCAGGAACGAGAGCCGTGCGTCGAGCAGCGCCCGCAGCACCCGGTCCCCGCCGGGCGGCACCGTCCCCGCCGCCACCAGCTCCTCCAGGGTGAAGGCCCGAGGCCGTACGACCCTCAGCGACAGACAGGTGCACCCCACCGCGATCGGCGGCAGCACCGCGTGCAGCCGGGTCCCGTCGGGCAGCCGTGCGTCCACCCAGGGCCTGGCGTCGTCGAGGCGGCGCCCCACCACGGCGGCGAGCCGCTGCGCCAGCCTCCGCACGGCAGCGGCGCTTTCGAAGACCACGCCGGCCCGCTCCAGACCGCCGCCCCGGTCGACCCACACCTGGTCGGGTGCCGACACCAGCACGTCCGTCACCGAGGGGTCGGCAAGGAGCGGTTCGAGCGGCCCCGCCCCCACCAGCTCCGACCTCAACTGACCTGCCACACCGAGCACTTCGGCATCGCCCAGGACTCGGCCCTGCGCCCTGAGCGCCTCGGCCACGCGCGCGGGAGTCGCCTCCGCCCCCGTCTCGGCGAGCCACTGCCGGACACCGTCGAGCATCCGCACCCCGACCACCGCGGTCACGACGCCTCTCCCTGCTCCGCGCCCACCGGTACCCGCTCCCAGAAGCCCGCGCAGAACCGCCCCAGCGCCCCACCACCGCCAGGCCCCGCCGCGCGCGCCGCCATCACCGCGGTGTCCAAGGGGAGTTCACCGGCGAGCGGCAGGCCGAGCAGCCGCGCCACCTCGTCCGCGTCCAGCACCCCGGTGCGCGGCGCACCGCGCGCGGGCACCGTCACCACCCGCAGGTCCCGGACGACCATCCCGACCGCGTCGGCCACCCGGCGAGCGGCCGCGACGGCCCGCAGCTCCGACGGCACCACGAGCAGGCCCAGATCGAGCTGGGCCAGCGCCTCCACCGAGCCCGCGTCGACCCGGCGGGGCAGATCCACCACGACCACCCCGCCCATGCGCCGTCCGGCGGCGAGCACCGCCCGCACAGCCTCGGGCGGCACCGCGCTCAGGTCGCCGCGGTCCCAGCTCAGCACCCGCAGGCCGTGCAGGCGCGGCAGCGACTCCTCCAGGGCGGTGGAGCCGACCCGGCCGCGCGACTGGGCGAAGGCGGGCCAGCGCAGGCCGTCCGCCGCTTCACCGCCGAGCAGCACGTCGAGGCCGCCGCCGAGCGGGTCCGCGTCGACCAGGAGGGTGCGCCGCCCCGCCTTCGCGGACGCCACCGCGAGCGCGCAGGACAGCGTTGACGCGCCGGCCCCGCCCCGGCCACCGACGACGCCGACGGTGAGCGCGGGCCGCCCCACGCCCTCCGCGACATCGGCGATCCGGTCCATCAGCCACTCCTCGGCGTCCGGCAGCATCAGCACGTGGTCGGCGCCGATCTCCACGGCCCGCCGCCACACCCCGGGATCGTCCTGATCACGCCCGACCAGCAGCACCCCGCGCCGCCGTGCCGCGCCCCGCAGCCGCTCCGCCGCGTCGTCCCCGACCAGCACGAGGGGGGCCGCCTCCCACCTCCCTCTGCCTTCCGGCGCCCCGTGCCCGACCTCGGGCCGCACGCCCGCCGCCGCGCACAGCCGCAGCAGGTCGTCGAGGAGCTCCACGTCCTCCGTCACGATCAGCGGTACACGTCGCACGCCCCGTGCGTCACCCGCCCTGACCTCCGTCACGATCCGATCCCCCTTCTCCGCACGCTCGCCCGCCCCCGCGGGCGAGTGGTTCCGCCGCGAAGCCCTCGGCGCCCGTGCGCCGAATACCGACCGCCGGCACAGGGCGGTCTTAACGAACCGGCCGTGAACAGCGGTCCGAACTTCGCGTGCGGAATCACCGTGCAGCGATCCCGGAAATCATGTGGATCTTGGTCAAAAACTGTGGATGCGAGAAGGCTTGTGAATATCCCACTCACCCATACCGGTGACATCTCGAACGCGGCCCGGGAACACGCGAGGGAACCGCCACCGGAACCTCCGCAGCGCAGCCTGTCGGTCACACAAAGTGACGATCAAGGTTCGGACGGACGGAGGCCCGGAAGCCGGGAATCACGGGGAAACAGGCAAGAAAAAAGGACCCGAAAACGGGTCCGGACATGCGACGACCCCCGCCGGGGGGGAGAGCGGGGGTCGTCCCCACGGTCCGACTCGGGGGGGGAGGAGCCAGACCGGGTTAGCACGGTCGCGAACGATCCGTGACTTCCATGGTGTACCCGAGAGCCTTCTCAGGCAAACCCACGCGCCACAGCTTACGCCGAATGGTGGGCGCCTATGCTCAACCTCGTGGAAAACCACTCCGTGCCTCACTCCATGCCCCGCACAGCGGCGTTCTTTGACCTGGACAAGACCGTCATCGCCAAGTCGAGCACGCTCACGTTCAGCAAATCGTTCTACCAAGGCGGGCTGATCAACCGCAGGGCCGTGCTGCGCACCGCGTACACGCAGTTCGTCTTCCTCGCCGGCGGCGCGGATCACGACCAGATGGAGCGGATGCGCAAGTACCTCTCGGACCTCTGCCGCGGCTGGAACGTGCAGCAGGTGAAGGAGCTCGTCGCCGAGACGCTGCACGACCTGATCGACCCGATCATCTACGACGAGGCGGCGTCCCTCATCGAGGAGCACCACATCGCGGGGCGGGACGTCGTCATCGTCTCCACCTCGGGCGCCGAGGTCGTCGAGCCGATCGGTGAACTGCTCGGCGCCGACCGGGTGGTGGCCACGCGCATGGTCGTCGGGGACGACGGCTGCTTCACCGGCGAGGTGGAGTACTACGCGTACGGGCCGACCAAGGCGGAGGCGGTCGAGGAGCTCGCGCGCACCGAGGGGTACGACCTCGCGCGCTGCTACGCGTACAGCGACTCGGCGACCGACCTGCCGATGCTGAGCGCCGTCGGACATCCGTACGCCGTCAATCCGGACCGGACGCTGCGCCGCGAGGCGCTCGCGCGTCAGTGGCCGATTCTCGACTTCCACAAGCCCGTCCGGCTCAAGCAGCGGCTGCCGAATCTCTCCGCCCCGTCCCGGCCGGCCCTGGTCGCCGCGGCCGCGCTCGGCGCCGCGGCCGCCACGGCGGGACTGGTCTGGTACGCGAGCCGGCGCCGGGCACTCTCGGGCACCTCATAGATGAGCGCCCGTTTCACCCCTGTTTGAACCTAAAAGTAAAGAAGTGCAGCCAGGGCTTCCGCTTCCTCCGGAGGAGGAGTACAAAGGAATCAACGGCCCGCGAGACCAAGGACATCCGAGAGGATCACCTTCAAACGCAATCAAGGCCCCACGGACCGAAGCATGAACACCAGGCACCCACGCGACGTCGACCCGTCGATTACGGGCCAGCCGCACCAGGCGACGGGCGAAGATCCCGACCTGATGGGCAACACTTCGAGGACGCTTGGTAACCCGGTGAACATGCCAGCGGCGGTACGAAAACTCGTACCGCCGCACCCCTGTGCAGGGACCTTCCCCGGAGCTCTACCGCTCAGGCCGCGCCGCGCTGCAGCGCCTCGCACACCGCGGTCGACTCGCGCACTCCCAGCTCGACCGCCTTGCCGCAGTGGGTGATCCACGCGGCCATCCCCTCCGGCGTACCGGAGACATAGCCTTCGAGCGCGGCCACGTACGCCGCGCGCCCCAGCTCCGCGTGGCCCACCTCGGCCGGGCAGATCGACTTGGGGTCGAGGCCGCTGCCCACCAGGACGATGCGCTCGGCGGCCCGAGCGACCAGGCCGTTGTGCGAGCCGAAGGGTCGCAGGGCGAGCAGTTCGCCGTGCACGACGGCGGCGGTCACCAGGGCAGGTGCCGAACTCCCCGCGATGATCAGCTGCGAGAGCCCTTCGAGACGGCCCGCCACCTCGTTCGCGTCCGGCGCCGGCAGTTCGATCAGCGGCTCGTCGACCGGCTCGCCGAGCGTGCGCGGCCGGCCCACCGTGTCGCCCTGGTCGGCGGCCGCGACCAGGTGCAGGCGGGCGAGCACGCGCAGCGGGGACTGCCGCCAGATGGACAGGAGTTGACCCGCCTCGGCGGTCAGCCGCAGGGCCGCGCCCACCGCGGGCGCCTCCTCGTCGCCGTCGACACCGCTGAAGTCGGTACGCCTGCGCACCTCCTCGAGCGCCCAGTCGGCGCCGGAGAGCGCCGCGCTGCCGCGCGCGCCGCGCAGTGCGGCCTCGGAGGTGACCTCGTTGCTGCGGCGCCGCATGACCCGGTGCCCGTAGACCCGGTCCACGGCCTTGCGCACGGAGTCCACGGCGTCGGCCACGCCCGGCAGGGTCGCGAGGGCCGCAAGGGGGTCCACCCCGCTCGAGTCCCTGCGAGAGCTCGGCGAAGGGTCGGCTGTCGTACTCATGAGTACGACCCTACGGGCCGCGGGCCCACACCCCACGAAGGAGTGGTCTTCTTCACGCGAGCACCGCACCGGCAGTGACCCCCCGGCTACCCTTCGTGAACATGAAGATCGCTTTCGTCGGGAAGGGCGGCAGCGGCAAGACCACGCTGTCCTCGCTCTTCATCCGCCACCTCGCCAGCACCGGATCACCGGTCATCGCCGTCGACGCCGACATCAACCAGCACCTGGGCGCGGCCCTGGGTCTCGACGAGGACGTCGCCGCCGAGCTGCCCGCCCTGGGCGCCCGACTGCCGTTCATCAAGGACTACCTGCGCGGCTCGAACCCGCGCATCGCGTCCGCCGACACGATGATCAAGACGACGCCGCCCGGTGAGGGCTCGCGGCTGCTGCGGGTGCGTGAGAACAATCCCGTGTACGACGCCTGCGCCCGGGAGGTGGAACTCGACGGCGACGCCGTGCGTTTGATGGTCACCGGGCCGTTCACCGAAGCCGACCTCGGTGTCGCCTGCTACCACTCCAAGACCGGAGCGGTGGAGATGTGCCTGAACCACCTCGTCGACGGCCGCGGCGAGTACGTGGTGGTCGACATGACCGCGGGCTCGGACTCCTTCGCCTCGGGCATGTTCACCCGCTTCGACATGACGTTCCTCGTCGCCGAGCCGACGCGCAAGGGGGTCTCGGTCTACCGCCAGTACAAGGAGTACGCACGGGACTTCGGCGTCGCGCTGAAGGTCGTGGGCAACAAGGTGCAGGGCCAGGACGATCTCGACTTCCTGCGCGCCGAGGTCGGGGACGACCTGCTCGTCACCGTCGGGCACTCGGACTGGGTGCGCGCCATGGAGAAGGGGCGCCCCCCGCGCTTCGAGATCCTGGAGGAGACCAACAGGGCTGCCCTGCGGGCACTTCAGGCCGCGGCCGACGCCACGTACGAGGCCCGCGACTGGGAGCGCTACACGCGCCAGATGGTCCACTTCCACCTGCGCAACGCCCAGAGCTGGGGGAACGAGAAGACCGGGGCCGACCTCGAAGCTCAGGTCGACCCCGGGTTCCTGCTTCAGGAGAGCGTCACCGCGACTGCCTGACGGCGGTCACGACTTGGCGGCCGGTGCGCCCGGTACCCCCTTCGGGGCCGGGGCCGGCTTGCCGCCGTTCAGGAAGGCCTCCCAGCCCTCCTTGGGTGCCTCGCCCACGGTCAGCTCGGTGAGCTTCCGCAGCGTCTTGGTGTCCTGGGCGTCGAGCCAGTCGGCGAGCTGGTGGAAGGAGACGCAGCGGACGTCGGGCTTGTTGCAGACCTTCTCGATCGTCTCCTCGACGGCGCGCATGTAGGTGCCGCCGTTCCAGGACTCGAAGTGGTTGCCGATGATCAGCGGGGCGCGGTTGCCCTGGTAGGCGCGGCTGAAGCCCGCCAGCAGGCTATCGCGCATCTGGTCGCCCCAGAACTCGTGCTTGGCGGGGTCGCCGTGCATGGTGCCGGACTGGTTCACGGCGAAGTTGTAGTCCATCGTCAGCTGCTCGTAGGAGTGGCCGAGGAAGGGCACGAGCTGCATGGACAGGTCCCACAGGCCGTTCTTCTTGGCCGGCCAGACCTGGTTGTTGACGCCGCTGGTGTCGTACCGGAAGCCCATGTCGCGAGCGGCCCGCATGAAGTTCTGCTGGCCTTCGAGGCAGGGGGTGCGGGCGCCGATGAGCTCCTTGTCGTAGTCGAAGGGCAGCGGCGCCGCCTTCTGCAGACCCGTGGTGGTCTTCCACGACTTCACGAAGGACTTGGCCTGGGAGATCTCGCTCTTCCAGTCGGCCACCGACCACTCACCGACGCCGCCGCCCTTGCCGCAGAAGTGGCCGTTGAAGTGGGTGCCGATCTCGTTGCCCTCGAGCCACGCGCCGCGCACCTGCTCGGCGGTGTCCTTGATTCCCTTGACGTCGTTGAAGCCGATGTCCGAGCGGCCCGGCGAGTGCTGCGGCGGGTGGTACTGGTTCGCCTTGCCCTCCGGGAGCATGTACACGCCGCTGAGGAAGTACGTCATGGTCGCGTTGTTCTTCTGGGCGACCTTGCGGAAGTGCGAGAAGAGCTTCTGGCTGTCCTCGCCTGCACCGTCCCAGGAGAAGACGACGAACTGCGGCGGCTTCTGCCCCGGTCTGAGGCGCTCGGCCGTCGGCAGGTGCGGCTGGCGACCGGTGTACGCGGTCGAGCCGTCGCCGATGAGCCGGACCGCGCTGCCGGGTGCGGCGGGTGCGGCCTTCTTCGCTCCGGGAGCACCTTGGCGGGGCGTGTTGCCGGTGTCGCCGGAACCGCAGCCGGCGAGGGCCGCGGCGCAGGCCGCCGCGGCGGTGACGCCCGCGACGAGCCGCACGGTCGGGCGGGGCGGGTTTCCTCGGAGGGCGTTCCTTCGGGTGGCGGCCATCTTCCGCCCACCTTCTTCCTGGAGTCGGCTGACAGGAGGTGAATGCGAGAAATGCCCGCTCTGCGCGGGCGGCGCCGTCAACCTCGCACGAGGGCCGCACGGAATTTGTACGACAAGCCGACCAGATTTCTTGTTCACTACTCAGAGTGAAACATTGCCCCATTTGCCCGGTTGATCCAGCCATAACCTTTACTCTGCATTACTATTCATTTACCGAGCGTTGATTTCATCCCGCCGCTGCACGCCGTGAACCACGGCCGCGATCGACCCCGCACACCACTCAAGGGGTCCCCCACATTCCGCGACCGCGCTGCACCCCGGAGGAGACGGGAATACATGTCTGCCTGCGTACCCACTCGCGCCAGTGACTCCGATCGGACGGGCGAGCCGACAGACGCCGCCCGAAAGGCGCACAGTCCACCGCCGGCGCCCCGCCGCCGCTTCCATCTCGCGGGCGCCGACCTGTCGGCGTCCATCGCGGTCTTCCTGATCGCGCTTCCGCTGTCCCTGGGCATCGCCCTGGCGACCGGCGCGCCCCTGGAGTCCGGCCTCGTCGCCGCCGCCGTAGGCGGCATCGTGGCCGGCGTCGTGGGCGGCGCCCCCCTCCAGGTCAGCGGCCCCGCCGCGGGCCTGACCGTGGTCACCGCCGAGCTGATCCAGCGCTATGGCTGGCGGACCACCTGCGCGATCACGGTGATGGCCGGGGTCGCCCAACTCGGGCTCGGCTGCCTGCGGGTGGCCCGTACGGCGCTCGCCGTCAGCCCCGCCGTCGTGCACGGCATGCTCGCCGGCATCGGCGTCACCATCGCCGTCGCCCAGGTCCACATCGTCCTCGGCGGCACCCCGCAGAGCTCCGTGCTCGCCAACCTGGGCGCGCTGCCCGCCCAGTTGGCCCATCTGCAACCGGCCGCCCTCGGCATCAGCGTCCTCACGCTCACCGTGCTGCTCGGCTGGCCGCGGATCCCCGGCCGGGCCGGCCGGATCGCCCGCACGATCCCGGGCGCGCTCGTCGCCGTGACCGCCGCGAGCGCCACCGCCGCACTGCTCGGGCTGAGCCTGCCCGAGGTCGACCTGCCCTCCTGGAGCAGCCATGCGCTGGCCGGCCTGCCGGACGGGCCGGTTCTCGGCATCGCCGCCGCCGTGCTGACGACCACCCTGGTGTGCAGCGTGCAGTCGCTGCTCGGGGCCGTCGCCGTGGACAAGATGGCCGCCGGGCGCCCCGACCTGCCGCCCGAGATGCGCCGCTCGAACCTGGACCGTGAACTGCTCTCCCAGGGCGCGTCGAACATCGTGTCCGGTGCGCTCGGCGGGCTGCCGGTGGCCGGTGTCGCGGTGCGCTCGACCGCGAACATCAACGCGGGCGCCGTCAGCGGGAACTCCGCGATGCTGCACGGCGTTTGGGTAGTAGCGGCCACCGTCCTCCTGGTCCCCGTCCTGGAGCTGATCCCGCTCGCCGCGCTCGCCGCGCTGGTGATGATGGTCGGGATCCAGATGGTGTCCCTGCATCACATCCGCACGGTCACCCGCCACCGTGAAGTGCTCGTCTACGTCGTGACCACCCTCGGCGTCATCGTCTTCGGCGTGCTCGAAGGCGTCGGCCTCGGCGTCGCGGTCGCCGTCGGCGTCGCGATGCACCGTCTCGCGCGCACCCGCATCACGCGCGAGGAGGACCCCCGCGGTGTCCACCATGTACGCGTCCGCGGACAGTTGACGTTCCTCGCCGTGCCGCGGCTGAGCCGCACCCTTCATCAGGTGCCCCACGGGGCCGACTGCGTAGTGGAGTTGGACGGATCATTCATGGACCATGCCGCGTACGACGCACTGCAGGGATGGCAGAAGGCGCACACCGCGCAGGGCGGCCAGGTCGAGGTGACGGGGCGGGGCGGGATGCGCATCGCCGAGCCGGCGAGCGCCTCCCACACGTGCTGTCGGCCGTGGACGCCGTGGCGCAACCACCACTGCGACGACCGGCCGCACCATCACGCCCACACCCACCCGGACGCCAAGGCGCACTCTTCGGAGCGGACGGCACCGAGCCGGGGCGGGCATCAACTGGCCAGCGGAATCAGCGCGTTCCAGCGGAACACGGCGCCGCTGGTCCGCGGTGAGCTGGCCCGGCTGGCGCGGGAGGGGCAGAAGCCCACGCAGCTCTTCCTGACCTGCGCCGACTCCCGGGTCGTCACGTCGATGATCACGTCCAGCGGCCCGGGCGACCTCTTCGTCGTGCGGAACGTGGGCAATCTGGTGCCCCTGCCGGGCGCCGAGAGCGGGGACGACTCGGTCGCCGCCGCCATCGAGTACGCCGTCGACGTCCTGAAGGTGCAGTCGATCACCGTGTGCGGGCACTCCGGATGCGGGGCGATGCAGGCGCTGCTCAACAGTCCCCCCGTCGGCTCCGGCGCGTTGACCCCGCTCAAGCGGTGGCTGCGGCACGGTAATCCGAGCCTCGCGCGGATGGCCGACACCGGGCTCCCGTGGGCGCGGCTCGCGGGCCGGGCGCCGGCCGACACGGTCGAGCAGCTCTGCCTGACCAATGTCGTCCAGCAACTGGAGCACCTGCGGGCGCACGAGTCGGTCGCCCGCGCCCTGGAGGAGGGCGCGCTCGAACTGCACGGGATGTACTTCCACGTCGGTGAGGCGCAGGCCTATCTGCTCGAGGAGCGCGATCCCGTCTTCGGGCAGGTCGACGCCGCCACCTACGAGGACAGTGGCGCCGCGCCGGCCTGAACCGACCCGTTGCCGCCTGCGTGCAACAAGGCAGGCAAGAGGTGAGAGCGTGTGGCTCCCGGTGCGCCGGGAGCCACACGCACGTGGTGTCCCACCAGCTACGGGGTACAGGTCTAAACCAATTCGCCGACCCCCCTTGTCACCAGGGGGCGACGTCTGATGAGCTGTGTGTTCTGGGACACAACGGTCGCCCCGGCAAAGCACCGCAAGGGAGATGTCGTGAGCAACGAAAGCCTGGCCAACCTCCTCAAAGAGGAGCGACGCTTCGCGCCGCCTGCCGACCTGGCCGCGAACGCCAACGTCACGGCGGAGGCGTACGAGCAGGCCAAGGCTGACCGGCTCGGTTTCTGGGCCGAGCAGGCCCGCCGCCTGACCTGGGCCAGCGAGCCGACCGAGACGCTGGACTGGTCGAACCCGCCGTTCGCGAAGTGGTTCGCCGACGGCAAGCTGAACGTCGCCTACAACTGCGTCGACCGGCACGTCGAGGCCGGCAACGGCGACCGGGTCGCGATCCACTTCGAGGGCGAGCCGGGCGACAGCCGCGCCATCACCTACGCGGAGCTGAAGGACGAGGTCAGCCGGGCCGCGAACGCGCTGACCGAGTTGGGCGTGCAGAGCGGCGACCGGGTCGCCGTCTACCTGCCGATGATCCCCGAGGCCGTCATCTCGATGCTCGCCTGCGCCCGCATCGGTGCCGCCCACTCGGTGGTCTTCGGCGGCTTCTCGGCCGACGCGATCGCCAAGCGCATCGAGGACGCCGACGCCAAGGTCGTCATCACCTCCGACGGCGGCTACCGCCGCGGCAAGCCCTCCGCGCTCAAGCCCGCCGTCGACGAGGCCCTCACCCGCGTATCCGTGGACAAGGTCCTCGTCGTGCGGCGCACCGGGCAGGACGTGGCCTGGACCGAGGGCCGCGACGTGTGGTGGCACGACGTCGTCGCCGGCCAGTCCGCCGAGCACACTCCGCAGGCGTTCGACGCCGAGCACCCGCTCTTCATCCTCTACACGTCGGGCACGACGGGTAAGCCGAAGGGCATCCTGCACACCTCGGGCGGCTACCTCACCCAGGCGTCGTACACGCACCACGCGGTCTTCGACCTCAAGCCCGAGACCGACGTCTACTGGTGCACGGCCGACATCGGCTGGGTCACCGGCCACTCGTACATCACGTACGGACCGCTCTCGAACGGTGCGACGCAGGTCATCTACGAGGGCACCCCGGACACCCCGCACCAGGGCCGGTTCTGGGAGATCGTGCAGAAGTACGGCGTCACGATCCTCTACACCGCGCCCACCGCGATCCGGACGTTCATGAAGTGGGGCGACGACATCCCCGCGAAGTTCGACCTCAGCAGCCTCCGTGTGCTGGGTTCCGTGGGCGAGCCGATCAACCCCGAGGCGTGGGTCTGGTACCGGAAGAACATCGGCGGCGACAAGGCGCCCATCGTGGACACCTGGTGGCAGACCGAGACCGGCGCCATGATGATCGCGCCGCTGCCGGGCGTCACCGAGACCAAGCCGGGCTCCGCCCAGCGCGCCCTGCCCGGCATCTCGGCGACCGTAGTCGACGACGAGGCGAACGAGGTACCGAACGGTGGCGGCGGCTACCTGGTGCTGACCGAGCCGTGGCCGTCCATGCTGCGCACCATCTGGGGCGACGACCAGCGGTTCATCGACACCTACTGGTCGCGCTTCGAGGGCCGGTACTTCGCCGGTGACGGCGCCAAGAAGGACGAGGACGGCGACATCTGGCTGCTCGGCCGGGTCGACGACGTCATGCTCGTGTCCGGGCACAACATCTCGACCACCGAGGTCGAGTCCGCGCTCGTCTCGCACCCGGCCGTCGCCGAGGCAGCCGTGGTCGGCGCCGCCGACGAGACCACCGGACAGGCCATCGTCGCCTTCGTGATCCTGCGCGGCACCGCGAACGCCGAGGACGAGTCCCTCGTCGCCGACCTGCGCAACCACGTGGGCTCGGTGCTCGGCCCGATCGCCAAGCCCAAGCGGGTCCTGCCCGTCGCCGAACTGCCCAAGACCCGCTCCGGAAAGATCATGCGCCGCCTGCTGCGCGACGTCGCGGAGAACCGGGCCGTCGGTGACGTCACCACCCTCGCCGACTCCTCCGTCATGGACCTCATCCAGACCAAGCTCCCCGCGGCACCCAGCGAGGACTGATCACCCATAAGCACGCACAACGGGCACCCGGCGAACGCGCCGGGTGCCCGTTTCGTGCGTAGGGTGACGATCACCAGGTACGTCCCACGTACACCCGGTAGGGTGAAGGCCGCGTCAAGAACGCGACAGGAAGTCCACAGGGTGTGCCGGGAAGTCTGGTCGGCGAAGTCATCAGCCGTACCCGACCGGAGGTCCCCGCCGTGGCCGCGCCCACCAAGCAGAGCAAGCACGACCGCACAGCACTCGGCCGGCTCTCACTGCCCGAGCGGAACTTCGTCGCCGACGCCCTGCGCACCGAGACCGTCGGCGGCGTCCTGCTTCTCCTCGCCGCGATCGCCGCGCTGATCTGGGCGAACGTACCGGCCCTGCGCCACAGCTACGAGGCCGTCAGCGACTTCCACCTCGGGCCCGGCGCGCTCGGCCTGAACCTCTCCATCGAGCACTGGGCGGCCGACGGACTGCTCGCCGTCTTCTTCTTCGTCGCCGGAATCGAGCTCAAGCGCGAGCTCGTCGCCGGCGATCTGCGCGACCCCAAGGCGGCCGCGCTGCCGGTCGTCGCCGCCATCTGCGGCATGGCGATGCCCGCGATCGTCTACACCGTCGTCAACGCGATCGGCGGCGGCTCGATGAGCGGCTGGGCCGTGCCCACCGCCACCGACATCGCGTTCGCGCTCGCCGTCCTCGCCGTCATCGGCACGTCACTGCCGAGCGCCCTGCGCGCCTTCCTGCTCACCCTCGCCGTCGTCGACGACCTGTTCGCGATCCTGATCATCGCGGTCTTCTTCACCAGCGACCTCAACTTCCTGGCGCTCGCCGGGGCCTTCGTCGGTCTCGCCGTCTTCTGGCTGCTGCTGCGCAAGCGCGTCCGCGGCTGGTACATCTACGTGCCGCTGGCCCTGATCATCTGGGGCCTCATGTACAACAGCGGCATCCACGCCACCATCGCCGGTGTCGCCATGGGCCTGATGCTGCGCTGCCACCGTGAGGAGGGCGAGGAGCAGTCCCCCGGCGAGCACATCGAACACATCGTGCGGCCGCTTTCGGCCGGGTTCGCGGTGCCGCTGTTCGCGCTGTTCAGCGCCGGTGTGGTCGTGTCGGGCGGGGCCCTGGGCGATGTGTTCACCAAGCCGGAGACGCTCGGTGTGGTGCTCGGTCTCGTCGTCGGCAAGGCCGTCGGCATCTTCGGCGGTACGTGGCTGACGGCCCGGTTCACCAAGGCCTCGCTCTCCGACGAACTGGCCTGGCCCGACGTGTTCGCGGTCGCCTCGCTCGCCGGCATCGGCTTCACGGTCTCCCTGCTCATCGGCGAACTCGCCTTCACCGACGACCCGCTGCTCACCGACGAGGTCAAGGCCGCCGTCCTCATGGGCTCGCTGATCGCGGCGGTGCTCTCCAGCGTCCTGCTGAAGATGCGGAACGCCAAGTACCGGGCCCTGTACGAGGCCGAGGAGCGCGACGACGACCAGGACGGCATCCCCGACATCTACGAGCTCGACAAGCCGGAGTACCACCTCCGGATGGCCGAGATCTACGAGAAGAAGGCCGCCGAGCACCGCAGGCTTGCCGAAGTGGCGGCCGGGGCAGGCGACCAGGACGAGCGTCCGGCATGATCTGACAACGAGTCCGCACATACGGAGCACCGACAGAAAAACAGGGAGTACGCGATGAGCGCACCCGACGGCAGCCCGGTCGGCGCCGAACGCAGCATCGGCCAGCTGTTCGCCTCGGCGACGACCGAGATGTCCGCACTGGTGCACGACGAGATCGCCCTCGCGAAGGCGCAGCTCAAGCAGGACGTGAAGCGCGGGGCGACCAGCGGTGGCATGTTCACCGTGGCCGTGGCCGTGCTGGTCTTCTCGCTGCCGATGCTGAGCTTCGCCCTGGCGTACGCCATCAACGCCTGGACCGGCGGTTTCAACGGCCGGGGCGGCTGGAACCTCGCCTGGTGCTTCCTGCTCTCCTTCACGGCGAGCGTCGTCCTCGCGGTCCTGCTCAGCCTGATCGGCGTCGTCTTCGCCAAGAAGGCCAAGAAGGGCAAGGGCCCGCAGAAGGTCGCCGCCTCGTTCAAGGAGACGGCCGGCGTACTGCAGCACGCCAAGCCGCACCCCCGACAGGTGACGCCCGGCGACCGTGTCCCCGAGGCCATCGAGGCTGTGGCACGCTCGTCTTCATGACGGACCCCGCCACTCCTTCGGCCGCACAGCCGCCCACTTCTGCCGTACGTGTCGACGTGCCCGGCAGAGAGGTGCTGCACCGGGACGTCGCCGCCAACGGCGCGCGGTTCCACATCGCCGAGATGGGCGACGGACCGCTGGTCCTGCTGCTGCACGGCTTCCCGCAGTTCTGGTGGACGTGGCGGCACCAACTCGTCGCGCTCGCCGACGCGGGCTTCCGGGCCGTCGCCATGGACCTGCGGGGCGTCGGCGGCAGCGACCGGACGCCGCGCGGCTACGACCCGGCGAACCTGGCGCTCGACATCACCGGTGTGGTGCGCTCGCTCGGCGAGCCGGACGCGGCGCTCGTCGGCCACGACCTCGGCGGGTATCTCGCCTGGACCGCGGCCGTGATGCGGCCCAAGCTGGTGCGCCGGCTCGTGGTGTCGTCGATGCCGCATCCGCGCCGCTGGCGCTCGGCGATGCTCGCGGACTACCGGCAGTCGCGCTCGGGTTCGTACGTCTGGGGCTTCCAGCGCCCGTGGCTGCCGGAGCGTCAACTCCTCGCCAATGACGGGGAGCTGGTGGGCAAGCTCGTCCGCGACTGGTCGGGCCCGCACCAGCCCGACGACCTGACGGTGGAGACCTACCAGCGCGCCATGCTGATCCCGTCGACGGCGCACTGCTCGATCGAGCCGTACCGCTGGATGGTGCGCTCGCTCGCGCGGCCCGACGGCATCCAGTTCAACCGGCGCATGAAGCGCCCGGTGCGGGTCCCCACCCTGCACCTGCACGGCTCGCTCGATCCGGTGATGCGCACGCGGAGCGCGGCCGGCTCCGGCGAGTACGTCGAAGCCCCGTACCGCTGGCGGCTGTTCGACGGCCTCGGCCACTTCCCGCACGAGGAAGATCCCGCGGCGTTCTCCAAGGAACTCGTGAACTGGCTGAAGGACCCCGAGCCCGATCGGTAGGCGCCGGCGAGATCACCGCTCCCGGCTGGGGGTCCGGGGGTTACCCCCCGGGAAGACACAGTCGCACGAGGAAGATCCCGCGGCGTTCTCCAAGGAACTCGTGAACTGGCTGAAAGATCCCGAGCCCGATCGGTGAGGGTGTGTGTGCGCTCCGTGAGCGACCGGCATCCGGGCGGGAACGTCTGTCCTACGAACAGCCAAATGCCTGCCGCATACGCCAATTTGGGGGCGGTGGGAGAGGTTACCGACCATGAGGCACGGGCACACGTCGAGTTATGGGCTGGACGCACGACTACAGTGACGCAGCACGCAACCGCCGCCCAGCGATGACGCTGGGCTCTCTCCAGAGGGGGGCGCCGCAAGAAGATCCGGCGCACGATCCCCAACTGGGTATTCCGCGTATCCTGCGGCGTCGGGCCCGCTGGGTTTCGGCGCGGCTGAGGCATACGAGCCGCGACTGAACTCGCCTGCCGGGCAGGCGAGTTCACCTGCCGGACCGGCGAGTCGTCACAGCGCGCAGGCGTCCGTGTCCACCTGCTGGACCGCTGAGCGCCCCCGGGTGATGTCGGTGCGGATCTCGTCGCCGGTCAGGGCGTAGCCCGTCTGCTCGTTGTCGAGCGACTTCGCGAAGACCACGCCGTAGACCTTGCCCTCGGGCGTCAGCAGCGGTCCTCCGGAGTTGCCCTGACGGACTGTCGCGTACAGCGAGTACACGTCGCGCTCGACCGTGCCGCGGTGGTAGATGTCCGGGCCGCTGGCGTCGATCCGGCCGCGGACGCGCGCGGGACGCACGTCGTACGCGCCGTTCTCCGGGAAGCCCGCGACGATCGCGCCGCCGCCGCGCTGTGCGTCGGTCTGCGTGAACTGGAGCGCGGGCGCCTTCAGGGACGGCACGTCCAGGACGGCGATGTCGCGCTTCCAGTCGTAGAGGACGACCTTCGCGTCGTACTTCACGCCCTCGCCGCCTATCTGCACGGTGGGTTCGTCGACGCCGCCGACCACGTGCGCGTTCGTCATCACGCGACGGTCGGAGAAGACGAAGCCGGTGCCCTCGACGACCTTGCCGCAACTGGGCGCCTGGCCCACGACCTTGACGATGGACCGCTTGGCGTTCGTCGCGACCGCGCCGCTCGCGAGGGCCGGGTCCGGCGGGCGGACCTCGGTGATCGGCTCGCTGGCGAACGGGCTGAAGACCTGGGGGAATCCGTTCTGCGCGAGGGTGGAGGAGAAGTCCGCGAACCACGTGTCGGCCTGGGTCGGCAGTGCCTGCGAGACCCCGAGCAGCACCTTCGATCCGCGCACTTCCTTGCCGAGCGTGGGCAGTGTCGTTCCGGCGAGCGCGGAACCTATCAGCCACGCGACCAGCAGCATCGCCGCCACGTTGACCAGCGCGCCGCCCGTCGCGTCGAGCGCGCGGGCCGGGGACCAGGTGATGTATCTGCGCAGCTTGTTGCCCAGGTGCGTGGTGAAGGCCTGGCCGACCGAGGCGCAGACGATGACGACGACCACGGCGACGATCACGGCCGTCGTCGAGACCGCCGCGTCGTCGGTGATCGCGCCCCACAGCACGGGCAGTAGATAGATCGCGACGAGGCCGCCGCCCAGAAAGCCGATCACCGACAGGATGCCGACGACGAAGCCCTGGCGGTAGCCGATGACGGCGAACCACACGGCGGCGACGAGCAGCAGGATGTCCAGCACGTTCACCGTTCAGCCCCGCCTCTTCAACATGTCGGCCCGCCGGTCCGGCCGGGGGTCCGGGGGGTGTCCCCCGGGAAGGCACAGCACGCCCCGCCTCGTCACGCCTCGCCTCACATCATGGTCACCGGGATTGCACAGCACGGCGAACACCCTGTCATGAGCGCCAGTCGAGTGGCACCGTGTTCTCCCGGTCCCATGGGCGCTCCCAGCCCGCGTAGTGCAGCAGTCTGTCGATCACTCCCGCCGTGAATCCCCAGACCAGCGCCGATTCCACGAGGAACGCCGGGCCCCTGTGACCGCTCGGGTGGACCGTCGTCGCCCGGTTCGCCGGGTCCGTGAGATCGGCCACGGGGACCGTGAAGACGCGGGCCGTCTCCGCGGGGTCGACCGCGGCGACGGGTGAGGGCACCCGCCACCATCCCAGTACGGGCGTGACGACGAATCCGCTCACCGGGATGTAGAGCCGCGGCAGCACGCCGAAGAGCTGGACGCCGTGCGGGTCCAGGCCCGTCTCCTCCCAGGCCTCGCGCAGGGCGGCGTGCAGCGGGCCGTCCGTGCGCGGGTCGCCGTCCTCCGGGTCGAGGGCGCCGCCGGGGAAGGAGGGCTGGCCCGCGTGCGATCTGAGGGAGCCCGCGCGCTCCATGAGCAGCAGCTCGGGGCCGCGCTCGCCCTCGCCGAACAGGATCAGCACCGCGGACTGCCGGCCCGCGCCGTCCTTCGGCGGCAGGAAGCGGCTGAGCTGTTCGCCGCGGACCGTCCGCGCGGCGTCGGCCACGGGGGCGAGCCAGTCGGGCAGGCCTGCCGTGCGCAGGGTGACGTCGGGCGCACCGCCCTCGGCGTCCCCGGTCCCGCTCATCCCGCCGATCTCTCTCACGTGCTTCATCGCCGCCCCCGTACCTGTCGTGATGGACCCAACGCCCGACCGCCCCCTCTTCGTTCCGCTTTCCCCGTCCGTCACCCGGACGGGGTGCCCAGCGGCGGGGCGGCGATGCCTCCCGCGTCCAGGTATCCCTGAGGCGGCTTCAGGCGCTGGCCGGGGAAGCCGCCCTTCTCGTACTTGAGCAGCTTCTTCGCCTTCTCCGGGTCCGTCTCGCCCTCTCCGTACGCCGGGCAGAGCGGGGCGATCGGGCAGGCGCCGCAGGCCGGTTTGCGGGCGTGGCAGATGCGGCGGCCGTGGAAGATCACGTTGTGGCTGAGCTGCGTCCACTCGCTCTTGGGGAACAGCTCGCCGATCGCCTTCTCGACCTTGTCCGGGTCGGTCTCCTCCGTCCACTTCCAGCGGCGTACGAGGCGGCCGAAGTGGGTGTCGACGGTGATGCCGGGGCGCCCGAAGGCGTTGCCGAGCACCACGAACGCCGTCTTGCGGCCCACGCCGGGGAGCTTGACCAGGTCTTCGAGGCGGCCCGGGACCTCGCCGCCGAAGTCCTCCGTCAGGGCCTTGGCCAGGCCCATGATCGACCTCGTCTTCGCACGGAAGAAGCCGGTCGGGCGGATGAGCTCCTCGACGTCCTCCGGGTTGGCCGCGGCGAGGTCCTCCGGGGTCGGGTACCTGGCGAACAGGCCCGGGGTCGTCTGATTGACCCGCAGGTCGGTCGTCTGGGCGGACATCACCGTGGCGACCAGGAGCTGGAAGGGGCTCTCGAAGTCCAGCTCCGGGTGGGCGTACGGGTACGTCTCCGCGAGCTCCCGGTTGATCCTGCGGGCGCGCCGGACGAGAGCCGTGCGTGACTCGGGCTTGGCGGGAGGCTTCTTCGCCGCGGTCTTCGTGGCTGCGGTCTTCGTCGCCGCGGTCTTCGTCGCCGCAGCCTTCGTCGCCGCAGCCTTCGTGGCTGCGGTCTTCGTCGCCGCAGCCTTCGTCGCCGCGGTCTTCGTCGCCGCGGTCTTCGTATCCGTCTTCTTCACCGCGGCGGCCTTCGGTTCGGGCGTCGCTTTCCTGGTCGCCGAGGACCGCGTGGTCTGCTTCTTTGTGGGCATCGACTACGCGGCCTTCCCCTGCACGGAACCCTGTACGCACCCCGGAACGGAGCACCGCAAGGGCCCCGACCGCGCATGTTCGCCCACAGCGGAATCCTGTTCGGCCGACATCGTCTCAGCCCCCTCTGCCTGCGCTCTCACCGGCTTTTTGGACACCCGGCCAGCCTAAAGGTCACCGCCGACATCCGCCCCGGAGCCGTGGGATCGGCCCCCGATTGGCCCCCTCCCCCTCGGGTTGTGACGCAGGTGCGGCAGACTTGTAGCTGAGTGACTGATCACACTGTTTGGACCGTCCGGCAAAATGGGCAACGGGAAATAGCTTTCCCGACCGTTTCCCACACTGCAGGCGACATAGGAGAGAAACTCGTGGACGACGTTCTGCGGCGCGCCCCGCTCTTCGCGGCGCTCGATGACGAGCAGGCCGCGGAGCTCCGCGCCTCCATGAGTGAGGTGACCCTCGCACGCGGCGACGCCCTGTTCCACGAGGGCGACCCCGGCGACCGCCTGTACGTGGTCACCGAGGGCAAGGTGAAGCTCCACCGCACCTCCCCCGACGGCCGCGAGAACATGCTGGCCGTGCTCGGCCCCGGCGAGCTGATCGGCGAGCTCTCGCTGTTCGACCCCGGCCCGCGCACCGCGACCGCCAGCGCCCTCACCGAGGTGAAGCTGCTCGGCCTCGGCCACGGCGACCTCCAGCCGTGGCTCAACGCACGCCCCGAGGTGGCCGCCGCCCTGCTGCGCGCCGTCGCCCGGCGCCTGCGCAAGACGAACGACCAGATGTCCGACCTGGTCTTCTCCGACGTGCCGGGCCGTGTCGCCCGCGCGCTGCTCGACCTGTCGCGCCGCTTCGGCGTGCAGTCCGAGGAGGGCATCCACGTCGTGCACGACCTCACACAGGAAGAGCTGGCCCAGCTGGTCGGCGCCTCCCGCGAGACGGTCAACAAGGCCCTCGCGGACTTCGCCGGACGTGGCTGGCTGCGCCTGGAGGCCCGCGCCGTGATCCTGCTGGACGTGGAGCGCCTCGCGAAGCGTTCGCGGTAGCGACGGCACGACGCCACGACGTACGACGGGTCCCGCCACACCTCGTGGCGGGACCCGTCGGCGTAGAACCACGGAAATGCCGTGCCCCGTGCGCCTCTTCCCTGCACAGTGGCCCCATGGCAGATCCGGACCGTGGGCTCGACGCCCAGGGATACATCGCGCGCGAGGGCTCACTGGGCCGCGTCGAGGAACCGTTCCGCCCGGTCGTGGCCGCGGCACGGGACCGGCTGCTCGACGTCTTCGGGGCACGGCTGACAGGCGCGTACCTGTACGGCTCGGTGCCGCGCGGCACCGCACGGCCCGGCCGGTCCGACCTCGATCTGCTGCTCGTCCTGCGCGCCGAGCCCACCGAGGCCGACCGGGCCGCCGCACGCGCCGTCGACGAGGCGCTGGACAAGGAGTTCGGCCAGATCGACGGCGCCGGCACGCTGGTGTTCGGCCGGGCGCGGCTGCTCAGGGAGGCGGAGACCTACGACCTGGGGTGGTTCGTGGCCTGTCTGTGCACACCGCTGCTCGGCGAGGACCTGGCCGAGTACCTGCCGCGCTACCGGCCCACCTCGCTGCTCGCGCGGGAGACCAACGGCGACCTGGCCGAGCGCCTGCCGCTCTGGCGCGAGCAGACCGGGCGCGCCGCCGAGGCCGACGAGCGCCGCGCGCTCCAGCGACGTGTCGCACGGCATCTCGTCCGCACCGCCTTCACGCTCGTGATGCCCCGCTGGAACGGCTGGACCAGCGATCTGTACGAGATGGCCGACGCGTTCGGCGCCTACTACCCGCGGTGGGCGCGGCAGGTGCGGGCCGCCGCCGACGCCGCGTACGCGCCGGACGGGGATCCAGGCGCCCTGCACGCGTACACCGAGGAACTCGGGCCGTGGCTCGCGGGCGAGTACGCGCGCGTGCACGGCAGGAAGCACAACAGCACGGAGCACGGCACGGAGCACGGCAGGAAGCACGGCACGAAGCACGGCGGCAATGCCGAGGCACCACACAGGGGAGGGGCCCACTCATGACCACACAGGCCGATCTGGCCGTCCGTTTCGAGGCGGAGCGGGGCCGGCTGCGTTCCGTGGCGTACCGGATGCTCGGTTCGCTGAACGAGGCGGAGGACGCGGTCCAGGAGGGCTGGCTGCGGCTCCAGCGGGCGGACAGCGCCGAGGTGCGGAACCTGAGCGGGTGGCTGACCACGGTCGTCGGGCGGATCTGCCTCGACATGCTGCGGGCCAGGACCACGCGCCGCGAGGAGCCGTTCGAGACGGACACCGGGGAGGAGTTCCGGCTGCCCGATCCGGTGGTCAGACCCGTCGATCCCGTGCACGAGGCCGAACTCGCCGACTCCGTGGGGCTCGCGCTGCTCGTCGTGCTCGACACGCTGGCGCCCGCCGAGCGGCTCGCGTTCGTGCTGCACGACATGTTCGCGGTGCCGTTCGAGGAGCTGGCGCCGATCGTGGAGCGCACGCCCGCGGCGACCCGGCAGCTGGCGAGCCGGGCCCGCCGCCGGGTGCAGGGGCGCGCGCCCGCCCCCGACACGGATCTCGCCCGGCAGCGCGAGGTCGTCGACGCCTGGCTGTCCGCCACGCGCGCGGGTGACTTCGAGGCGCTGCTCGCACTCCTCGACCCGGACGTCCTGCTCCGCGTCGACCAGGGCCCGGGCACCGCGTCGCTGCTGGTGCGCGGCGCGCTGGAGGTGGCGGGTCAGGCGGCGACGTACGGGCGGATGGCCCCGGTCACCTTCCCGGCGTTCGTGGGCGACGGCATGGGCATGGTGGCGGCGCCGAACGGCAAGCCCGCCACCGTCGGCGCCTTCACGTTCCGGGGCGGCAGGATCATCGCCGTCGACATCATCACCGACCCGGTGCGGGTCGCCGCGATCACCGCGAACTGGTCCTAGATCAGACCGTGTTCGCGCAGGTAGTCGAGCTGGGCCAGGACGGACAGCTCGGCCGCCGGCCACAGGGTGCGGTCCACGTCCGCGTAGACGTGGGCCACGACCTCGGACGCCGACGTGTACCCGTTCTCGACGGCGGTCTCCACCTGGGCCAGCCGGTTGGCGCGGTGCGCGAGGTAGAACTCGACGGCGCCCTGGGCGTCGTCGAGGACCGGGCCGTGCCCGGGGAGCACCGTGTGCACGCCGTCGTCGACGGTCAGGGACCGCAGCCGCCGCAGGGAGTCCAGGTAGTCGCCGAGGCGGCCGTCCGGGTGCGCGACCACGGTCGTGCCGCGGCCGAGGATGGTGTCACCGGTCAACACGGCCCGGTCCGCGGGGAGATGGAAGCAGAGCGAGTCGGCGGTGTGGCCGGGGGTGGGGACCACCCGCAGCTCCAGGCCGCCGGTCGTGACGACGTCGCCCGCCGCCAGGCCCTCGTCGCCGAGGCGCAGCGCCGGGTCGAGCGCGCGCACCTTCGTCCCGGTCAACTCGGCGAATCTGCCCGCCCCTTCGGCGTGGTCGGGGTGGCCGTGGGTGAGGAGGGTGAGCGCGACGCGCTTGCCGGCCTTCTCGGCGACGGCCATCACGTTCCGCAGGTGGGCGTCGTCGAGCGGGCCCGGGTCGATCACGACGGCGAGGTCGCTGTCCGGCTCGGCGACGAGCCAGGTGTTGGTGCCGTCGAGGGTCATCGCGGACGCGTTGGGCGCCAGCACGTTGACGGCGCGGGCGGTGGCGGGGCCCGAGAGCACCCCGCCGCGCGGCTGCCCCGGCAGGGCGGCGGCCTCGGTCATCGGTTGGTTCCCCCGGTCTGTCCTGTCGCGCCCGACGCGATGTGCTTGGTGAACTCGTCGTGCCCCGGCCAGGACAGCACCAGCTCGCCGTCCTCGAAACGCGCCTGGGCCAGTACGGGGGTGAGGTCGCGCCCCGCCGCCCCGTCGAGGGCGGCGCGCGCGGTCACGTACTCCTGGAGCGTGCGCAGCGTCGCGATGGTGGGCGGCATCATCGTCAACTCGCCCTGGTCGTACGCCGACGCGGCCCGCTCCGGCCCGATCCACACGGTGCGGTCGGCCTCGGAGGAGTCGTCGCTGGTGCGCTGGCCCGCCGGGAGCGCGGCCGCGAAGAACCACGTGTCGTAGCGGCGCGGCTCGAACTCGGGGGTGATCCAGCGCGCCCACGCGCCGAGCAGGTCGGAGCGCAGGACGAGGCCCCGCCGCTGAAGGAACTCGGCGAAGGAGAGATCGCGGCCGATCAGCGCCTGCCGGTCGGCCTGCCAGTCCGCGCCGGTCGTGTCGTCGACGACGCTGTCCGGGGTCGGGCCCGCGAGCAGCACGCCCGCCTCCTCGAACGTCTCGCGCACGGCGGCGCAGACGATCGCCTGGGCGTCCTTCTCCGGCACGCCGAGCCGCCCGGCCCACACCGCGAGCGCGGGACCCGCCCAGCGCACCTGCCGGTCGTCGTCACGCGGGTCCACGCCGCCGCCCGGGTACGCGTAGGCACCGGCGGCGAACGCCATCGACGTACGTCTGCGGAGCATGTGCACTTCGAGGCCGCCGGAAACGGCGTCCCTGAGCAGCATCACGGTGGCCGCGCGGCGCGGGGTCGCGGGCGTGAGCGTGCCGGCGGCGAGGGCGCGGATGCGGTCCGGCCACTCCGGGGGGTACCACTGGCCGTTGGACATGGCCGGAGGCTATCCCGACTCACGTAGATGTTCGAGAGGCCGCCCCCGACGAAGATCGGGGACGGCCTCTCGTACGTACGCGAAGGCTCAGGCCTCGGGGGTGAGCTCCACCTGGATCTCCACCTCGACCGGCGCGTCCAGCGGAAGCACCGCGACGCCGACGGCGCTGCGGGCGTGGACGCCCTTGTCGCCGAGGACCTCGCCGAGCAGTTCGCTGGCGCCGTTGATGACGCCGGGCTGCGCGGTGAAGTCGGTGGCGGACGCCACGAAGCCGACGACCTTCACGACACGCTCGATGCGGTCCAGGTCACCGGTGACGGACTTCACGGCCGCCAGCGCGTTCAGCGCACAGGTCGCGGCGAGCTCCTTGGCCTGCTCGGCGGTGACCTCGTCACCGACCTTGCCGGTCAGCGTCAGCACGCCGTCGACCATCGGCAGCTGCCCGGCCGTGTACACGTAGGCCCCGGACCGGACGGCCGGCTGGTACGCGGCGACCGGCGGCACGACGGGCGGCAGGGTCAGACCGAGCTCGGCGAGCCGAGCCTCGACCCGCCCGCTCACGCGTCCTTCTCCCGCTTCAGGTACGCCACCAACTGCTCGGGGTTGTTCGGCCCCGGCACGACCTGGACGAGCTCCCAGCCGTCCTCGCCCCAGGTGTCCAGGATCTGCTTCGTCGCGTGCACCAGGAGCGGCACCGTCGCGTATTCCCACTTCTTTGCCATGGGGCCGACTGTAGCCGCCGAAGTGAGGCCAGGGCCTCCCGGGCGGATCCTGCTGGAGTCGCGGGGGCCGGTGCCCCGCGCCGACCAGTCATGGCCACCGATTGTCCGGCCGGATCCGCCCGGCAGGCCCCGGTCGTTCCGGAGGCTGGTGCGTGATCGGGCCACCTACTGGTTACGCTCGATGACGTGAGCAGGCTCCAGGTCGTCAGCGGCAAGGGCGGTACCGGAAAGACCACGGTCGCCGCCGCACTCGCGCTCGCCCTCGCGACCGAGGGCAAGCGCACTCTCCTGGTGGAGGTGGAGGGCAGGCAGGGCATCGCACAGCTCTTTGAGACCGAAGCACTTCCCTACGAGGAACGGAAGATCGCCGTCGCGCCCGGCGGGGGCGAGGTGTACGCGCTGGCCATCGATCCCGAGCTGGCGCTTCTGGACTACCTCCAGATGTTCTACAAGCTGGGCGGCGCCGGCCGCGCCCTGAAGAAGCTGGGCGCGATCGACTTCGCGACGACGATCGCGCCGGGGCTCAGGGACGTACTCCTCACCGGCAAGGCGTGCGAGGCGGTCCGCAGGAAGGACAAGCAGGGCCGTTACGCGTACGACTACGTGGTGATGGACGCCCCGCCCACCGGCCGCATCACCCGCTTCCTGAACGTGAACGACGAGGTGGCCGGGCTCGCCAAGATGGGGCCGATACACAATCAGGCGCAGGCGGTCATGCGGGTCATCAAGTCCCGTGAGACAGCGGTGCACTTGGTGACCCTGCTGGAGGAGATGCCGGTCCAGGAGACCCTCGACGGGATGGCCGAACTGCGCTCCGCGCAGCTGCCCGTGGGACGGATCATGGTGAACATGGTGCGGCCCGCGCTTCTCGGGGAACCCGCCCTGGCGCTGACCCGTTCCCCGGACGTGGCGCCCGCCGTCACCGAGGCGCTCGCCGCGTCCGGGCTCGGCAGCGCGAAGCGGCTCGTGGGGCCGCTGCTCGCGCAGGCCGAGGAGTACGCGGAGCGGTACGCCCTGGAGGGCGCCCAGCGCGGGCTGCTCACCGAGGCGGGGCTTCCGCTGCACGAACTGCCGTTGCTCACCGAGGGGTTGGACCTCGCGGGCCTGTACACGCTCGCCGAGGAACTGCGACAGCAAGGGATCTGAGGGACCGCTTCGATGACGCTGAACCCTGAAGGCGCGCTCGACATCGACCCGCTGCTCGACGACCCGGCCACCCGCATCGTGGTCTGCTGCGGCAGCGGCGGCGTCGGCAAGACGACGACCGCCGCGGCGCTCGGCCTGCGCGCCGCCGAGCGCGGCCGCAAGGTCGTCGTGCTGACCATCGACCCGGCCCGCCGGCTCGCCCAGTCCATGGGCATCGACTCGCTGGACAACGTGCCGCGGCGGGTGAAGGACATCACGCCCGCCGAAGGGGCGGAGGGCGGTGAGCTGCACGCCATGATGCTCGACATGAAGCGCACCTTCGACGAGATCGTCGAGGCGCACGCGGACGGCGAGCGGGCCGAGGCGATCCTGAGCAACCCCTTCTACCAGTCGCTCTCGGCGGGCTTCGCGGGCACGCAGGAGTACATGGCGATGGAGAAGCTGGGGCAGCTCAGGTCCCGTGACGAATGGGACCTGATCGTCGTCGACACGCCGCCCTCCCGCTCGGCGCTGGACTTTCTGGACGCGCCCAAGCGGCTCGGCTCGTTCCTCGACGGCAAGCTCATCCGGCTGCTGATGGCTCCCGCGAAGGTCGGCGGGCGGGCCGGGATGAAGTTCCTGAACGTCGGGATGTCGATGATGACGGGCGCTCTCGGCAAACTGCTCGGCGGTCAACTGCTGCGCGACGTCCAGACGTTCGTGGCCGCGATGGACACCATGTTCGGCGGTTTCCGCACCCGGGCGGACGCCACGTACAAGCTCCTCCAGGCGCCCGGGACGGCCTTCCTGGTCGTCGCCGCGCCCGAGCGGGACGCGCTGCGCGAGGCCGCGTACTTCGTGGAGCGGCTGGCCGCGGAGCGGATGCCGCTGGCCGGTCTCGTGCTCAACCGGGTGCACGGCAGCGACGCCGAGAAGCTGTCCGCGCAGCGCGCGCTCGCCGCCGCGGAAAATCTTGACGAGCGCCGCATTGTGGATCAGACGGCCGGGAAGGAAGAGGTGCGTACCGCTCCCGCGTCCGGCTCCCCCGCCGCAGCGGAGACCCCGGCATCCACCACCGAATTCCCGGACGAGCCCACCGTCGAGCAGCTGACCGCGGGTCTGCTGCGGTTGCACGCCGAGCGCATGCAGGTCGTCGCGCGCGAACAGCGCACGCGTGACCGCTTCACCGCGCTGCACCCCGAGGTCCCCGTGACCGAGGTCGCGGCGCTGCCCGGTGATGTTCATGACCTGTCCGGCCTCCGTGACATCGGAGACCGGCTCGCGGCCGGTGGCACTCCGGCCGGAGCTGCGTCATGAGCCGTCTGTTGACGTCAGCCGTACGTCTGTTGACGCCAGACGTACGTTGATGTCCGTCGTACGAGTGTCGGCCGGTACGCCTGCTGCCGTACGGCGCTAGCCGACGGCTGCGTACCTCTCGTACGTCTCGTCGTTGTCGAGGTCCGCGGGCAGCAGCCCCGCGCCACGCTCGTACTCCGTCCGCGCCGTCTCAAGCAGCCGGCGCCATGAGGTGACGGTCGGACGCCTGCGCAACAGTGCGCGGCGCTCTCGCTCCGTCATGCCACCCCACACGCCGAACTCGACGCGATTGTCCAGCGCGTCTGCCAGGCACTCGGTCCGCACGGGACATCCCGTGCACACCGCCTTCGCCCGGTTCTGCGCTGCTCCTTGAACGAACAGTTCGTCCGGATCGGTAGTGCGGCAGGCCGCCTGCGCACTCCAGTCGACTACCCAGCCCATACCGGCGCCGTCCTCTCCCGAATCGAGGCTCCCCCACGGCGGCAGCGGCATATTCACCGCCGCCAGTTGAGGACGTTACGGAAGGTGGGCACAGCGCAACACCCCCTTCGGGCCCAATCTTGAATGGCCCGAACGGACTATGCGTAAGCGTCAGATCACCCGACGGAGTGACCGGGAGACATGCGTAACAACCCCGGCAAATCTGGACAGTTCACTTGCGCCACAACGGACGTCGGATGACACACGAGGCGGTTTCGGACACCTTCCGGCCCTCACACGAATGGCCCGTGAGAGGGGGCGGGAATGACTAGGGAACGATTCGGGTTCGTCCCACGTCTTGATACGAGACCGCACGGCTGTGACAGTTGAGTGCAGCTTAGGCCAAGGCATATACGCCTGTCCGGAGAATCAGAACGTAGGCTGCCCCGTATGGGAAAGAAGCGCTCGGCCGGGAGCGGCGGCGGTATGTCGCCGGCCCAACAGGCCGCCAAGTTCCTCGGTGTCAGTGTGCTCGCGGGAGCCGTCCTCGCCGGTATCGCGCTGCCCGCCGCGGGGGCGCTCGGCCTCGCGGCCAAGGGCTCGGTCGAGGGGTTCGACGAGACTCCGGCCGCCTTCAAGCAGCCGCCGCTCAGCCAGCGCACCACGTTCCTGGACAACCAGGGCAACAAGATCGCCACGTACTACTGGCGCGACCGCACGGTCGTGAAGCTCGACGACATCTCGCCGTACATGCAGAAGGCGATCGTCGCGATCGAGGACTCGCGCTTCTACGAGCACGGGGCCATCGACGCGAAGGGCGTCCTGCGCGCCATCAACGCCAACGCGCGGGGCGGCGGCGTCTCGCAGGGCGCCTCCACCCTCACCCAGCAGTACGTGAAGAACGTCTTCATGGAGGAGGCGGGCGACGACCCGACCAAGCTGGCGCAGGCCACCCAGCAGACGATCGGGCGCAAGGTCCGCGAGCTGAAGTTCGCGATCCAGATCGAGAAGGACCTCGGCAAGAAGAAGATCCTCGCCAACTACCTGAACATCACGTACTTCGGGCAGCAGGCGTACGGCGTCGAGGCCGCGGCCCAGCGCTACTTCTCCAAGCCGGCCAAGGAGTTGAACGTCCAGGAGTCCGCGCTGCTCGCCGGCATCGTGCAGTCGCCGAGCCGGTTCGACCCGGTCAACGACGGCGCCGAGGCGAAGAAGCGGCGCAACATCGTGCTGCAGCGCATGGCCGACGTCCACGACATCTCGCAGGCCGAGGCCGACAAGGCGAAGGAGTCGGACCTCGGCCTGAAGGTCAGCAAGCCGCAGAACGGCTGCATCACCGCGGTCAAGGGCGCGGCGTTCTTCTGTGACTACGTCGAGCGGGTCGTGAAGAGCGACCCGGTCTTCGGCGACACGAAGGAGAAGCGCGCCAAGCTCTGGAGCCGCGGCGGCCTGACCATCAAGACGACGCTCGACCCGCAGTCCCAGGACTCGGTGCAGGCGGCCATAAGGAACAACGTCAACAAGTCGGACTCGGTGGCGACGGCGGTCACGCTCGTCGAGCCGGGCACCGGCAAGATCGTCGGCATGGGCCAGTCGAAGCCGTACGGCTACGACAAGAACGAGACGTCCATCAACTTCTCGGTCAACCACGCCTACAACGGCTCCAACTTCGGCTTCCCGACGGGTTCGACGTTCAAGCCGTTCCTGGCCGCGGCCGCGCTCGAGGGCGGCACGCCGATCACGCAGCAGTACCCGGCGCCGTACCAGATGCCGTATCCGAGCAGCGTGCAGACGTGCAGCGGCAAGCCGTGGGTCAACGACCGCGGCTACAAGGTGGAGAACGAGAACGAGTCGGAGTCCGGCCCCTATCGCCTCAAGGAGGCGATGGAGAAGTCCATCAACACGTACTTCGTGCAGATGCTCGGCGACACCGGCATGTGCCCGGTCGTGAAGATGACCGACAAGCTGCACGTCGTGCAGGGCAACGGCGCGAAGCTGCCCGAGGTGCCGTCGTCGATGACCCTCGGTTCGACGGCCCTGTCGCCGCTGACGATGGCCTCCGCGTACGCCGCGTTCGCCAACGAGGGCACGTACTGCACGCCGGTCGCCATCGAGTCGATCACCATGGCCAGCACGGGCAAGGCGCTCGACGTCCCGAAGACGAAGTGCACGCGCGCGATGTCGACGGAGACCGCGGACAAGATCAATACGCTGCTCAGCGGCGTGACCGACTCCGGTACGGGTCAGCAGGCCGGCCTCGGCGACCGGGACAACGCCGGTAAGACCGGTACCACGGACGAGCGCAAGAACGCCTGGTTCGTCGGCTACACGCCGAACCTGTCCGGCGCCGTCTGGGTCGGCGGCCCGCAGCAGAACGTCCCGATGACCAACATCACCATCGGCGGCCGCTACCACGACAAGGTCTACGGCGCCGACACGCCCGGTCCGATCTGGCGGCAGGCCATGACCGGCGCGCTGTCCGGGAAGCCCGCGCCCGAGTTCACCATGGTCAACATCCCCAACCCCGACAAGGGCAAGGACAAGGACAAGGACAAGGGCCGCGACGACGGCAAGCCCGGTGACAACGGGGGCGGCAACGGCGGCGACGACCCCAACCCCGATCCCACTTTCTCCATCCCGGACGGCCTGATCCAGGGCAACGGGAACGGCGGGAACGACAACGGCGGAGGCTGGGGCCGGTAGTCGGCCCGCCAGCCCGTAGGTACGAGAAGGGGCGCCTCCCGCTGCGGGAGGCGCCCCTTCTCGTTGGCGTTGCTTGCCGGAGCCGTCGGCCCCTGACGCGGACTCAGCCCGCGAGCAGCTTCTTGACCGTCGCGGCGACCCGGCCGCCCTCGGCGCGGTCCGCGACCTTCGGCTTCACGATCTTCATGACCTGGCCCATGGCGCGGGGGCCCTCGGCGCCGGCCGCCTTCGCCTCCTCGACCGCCTGCGCGACGATCTGCTCCAGCTCGGCGTCGGTCAGCTGCTGCGGCAGGTACTCGGCGAGCACCTCGCCCTCGGCCTTCTCCTGGGCGGCGGACTCGGCGCGCCCGCCCTTCTCGAAGGCCTCGGCCGCCTCGCGGCGCTTCTTCGCCTCCTTGACGATCACGGCCTGCACCTCGTCGTCGGAGAGCTCGCGCTTCTCCTTGCCCGCGACCTCCTGGGTGGTGATCGCGGCGAGGGTCATCCGGAGCGTCGAGGAGCGCAGCGCGTCGCGCGCCTTGATCGCGGCGTTGAGGTCGTCCTGCAGCTTCGACTTGAGCGTGGTCATGCCTTGATTGTCGCAGGTGCCCGGGGAGCGGCGCCCACGGATTTCCGGGCTCCGGCGGTCTGACACGATGGGTGCATGCGCGCGCGATACGCAATTCCCCTCAAGGTCTCTGCCGGCATCGTGGCGGCGGGTGCCGCCGGAGTGGCCTACGCGGCCGGGTTCGAGGCCCGTTCCTTCCGTCTGCGACGCGTCACGGTCCCGGTCCTGCCGCCCGGCATGCACCCCCTGCGGGTCCTCCAGGTCTCCGACATCCACATGGTGAGCGGGCAGCGCAAGAAGCAGCGCTGGCTGCGCTCCCTCGCCGGCCTGCGCCCCGACTTCGTCGTCAACACCGGTGACAACCTCTCCGACCCGGAGGCCGTCCCGGAGGTGCTCGACGCGCTCGGCCCGCTGATGGAGTTCCCGGGCGCGTACGTCTTCGGCTCCAACGACTACTACGGGCCCACACCCCGCAACCCCGCCCGGTACTTGAAGGAGAAGGTGTCGGGCAAGCACGGCCTGAACGGCAACGCGCCCATCGTCGGCGCCCGCCACAACCCGTGGCAGGGCCTGCGCGACGGCTTCGACGAGGCCGGCTGGCTGAACCTCACCAACACGCGCGGCACGCTGAAGGTGGAGGGTGTCGAGATCGGCCTCACCGGCGTGGACGACCCGCACATCAAGCGCGACCGCTACGCGGAGGTGGCGGGCGGCCCGCTGTCCGGCCCCGACTTCTCGATGGGCATCGTGCACGCCCCGTACCTGCGTGCCCTCGACGCCTTCACGGCCGACGGCTATCCGCTGGTCCTCGCCGGGCACACCCACGGCGGGCAGCTCTGCATCCCCTTCTACGGCGCCCTCGTCACCAACTGCGACCTGGACACCGACCGCGTGAAGGGCCTGTCCACCCACCAGGCGGAGGGCCGGGAGTCGTATCTGCACGTCTCGGCCGGCTGCGGCACCAGCCGCTACACCCCGGTCCGCTTCGCCTGCCCGCCGGAAGCCACGCTGCTGACTCTGGCGCCGAAGGCCCCGGGCCACTAACTCGGCTGCCTCCGCTGCCCTTTCGCGCCGTCACGCCCCCGGACGTACGGTGGGACGCATGATCACGCCGAACTCCGCCGCCTCCGTTCCGGCGGAGGCGGTCGTCCCCGTCCACCGGCGTCCGGTCGCCGCCGCGTTCAGCGCGCTCATCGCCCTGGCGGCGCTGACCGGCATCGTCATCGACCTGGCGATCAGCGACAGCGCGCTGCGGGTCCTGAGCTACTTCACGATCCAGTCGAACATCCTGGTCGCGGTCGTCCTCGCGCTCTCCGCCGTACGCGCCTGGACCGCCCGCCCGGCACTCCCCCCGCTGGTCACCGGCGGCGTCCTCCTCTTCATCTGCATCACGGGGATCGTCTACCACTTCGTCCTGGCGAACTCCTCGTCCGGCTTCTCGATGACGGACGACCCGGACCAGGTGATGTCCGGCTGGCGCTCGGTCTCCAACCAGCTCCTGCACACGGTCACGCCCATCGCCACGGTCCTGAACTGGCTCCTGTTCACCCGCCCCGGCACCCTGCGGCTGCGCCACGCGGGGCTGTGGCTGATCTACCCGTTCGCCTACTTCGGCTTCGCCCTGATCCGCGGCGCGATCATGACTCCGGGCACGCCGGCGCGCTACCCGTATCCGTTCCTGGACGTCGACATCCACGGCTACGCGGGCGTCCTCGGCAACGCCGTGATCTTCGGCCTGGCCTTCTACGTCCTGGCCCTGGCCCTGGTCGGCCTCGACCGGATCAGGCCCGAGATCCGAGGCCCCGAAAACCGGATTTCGTCTCCGGGCCCCGGTGGGCTAAAGTAAACGACGTCGCCGCGACCTGCAGAACAGCAGAGACCGGAACAACGACATCGGGGTGTGGCGCAGCTTGGCAGCGCGCTTCGTTCGGGACGAAGAGGTCGTGGGTTCAAATCCCGCCACCCCGACAGCCGAAACACCAGGTCAGGCCCGGTACTGAGAAATCAGTACCGGGCCTGATGTGCGTTGGGGGGCCGTTTGGGGAGCCAACTCGCTCCCCAGCCCTCACGAGACCACGCCACACCCACATCAACCGTCAGAGCCGGCCTGGCACATCTGTGAACCGGCCCGCCGCATCGGACTCACGGTCCGGCGAACGGAGTTGGGGCCTCGCTGGTCAACACCTTGCCGCTCCTCGACCGCGTGACCTCTGGCCTCTCGGAGAACGCCGACCAAGGCATTCCCCGGGGAAGCTCAGCCGCAGAGCCACGTGCCGTGACCGATACTGGCCAGCGCAGCTTCGGCTCGCTGGCCACCGAAGTCGTGCAGGCGGCCACCGACAGCGCTGACTACCAGCGATTCGAACGGGCTGTTGCGGCTGCCTTGAATGCACTTGGTGTCGACGTCGAGACGCACGGCGGGCCGAAGAAGACAGATGTGGTCATCGAGCTATGGCAGTCGCCGACTGATCGACAGCGCGTCGCAGTGGAAGCCAAGACGGACGGCGCCGGACTGGTGACTGATCAGGACGTCAAATTCTGGAGGCTGGGCGAACACCGCGAACGCCACATGGCGCAGAGCACACTCTTGGTCGGCCCCCAGTTCGACGCCCGGGTCACCCAGGAAGCGGCAAGGGAAAAGGTGGCTCTGATCACCGCGCGAGAGCTTGCGGATGCCGTCATGCGCCACAGCCGCACACCACTCTCACCGCGCGAGATCGCCGCCATGGTGACCGCAGGAGAAGATGCAGAGGCGCTGGCACTCACCTGGCGGGCGGCGGAGCGACGGCAGGAAGCCCTGAGCCTGGTGCTGCACACCCTGTGGAAGAGCGGGAATGATCCCGTTGACATCCGCTACACCACCGGGGTGCTGGGGGTCAGCGACATCTGGCGAGAAGCCAAGGGAGCACTCGAGACCCCTCTGGACAGCAGCGAGATTGAGGAGGCTCTGACCTTCCTGGGTCCCCCCTCATCGCCGGAGTGGAACGGCAGGGCGGCAACCATGTCGTCACGGCGCCACCCTCTTTGGCCGCCGCCCGTCTGCGGGCGCTGGCTGCTGTCATTGAATCGACCGGCCTAGAGGGACCGCCAGAGAGGCCTGGCGGAGAGGGACCACCCACTCCTCCCAGGCGATCAAGTCCTGAGTCACCTGGGAATCCGTCCGTCCCGCGGCAACAGGATTCATGTGCAGGCGTCACACCGTCTCTTGTCCGTGCATGGGCCAAGGGCCAGGGACACGCCGTCAACGAACGGGGCAGACCGCCAAAGGATCTGATCAAGAAGTACAAGCAGGTCCACGGCCATGGATGAATGACCGAGCAGGGTCGGCTGTGTCTGCGCAAGAACCTGAGGGGCTTACGCCCCGCCGTCAGCAGGCCGCTCACTTGCCGGCCGGAAGTTGTCCTGCCGTGACCGAGGCTGACCAATGATCGGCACCGACCGAGCCCTCTGCGCCAGCAACGGATGAACGCCGCCACGAAGTAGTAACATGTAGTACATGGAAGCCACTGCTCGTGATTTCAACCAGAGGTCCTCGCAGATACTCGCCGCCGCTGAGCGAGGCGAGACCATCACGGTGACCAAGAACGGCCGCCCCGTCGCCCGTGTCGTGCCGATCGACGCCGACGAGGTTCCGCCCTACTCGACTGAGCCCATGGGGGACATGGAGATTCCGGACATCGGGACAGGGCCCGATCTCACCAATGAGGACATCGAAGAAGCCCTGAAGGGGATGGGCTCTTGAGCGCTGTCGTCATCGCTGACACCAATGCCCTCTATCGGCTTCTCGTCTCCTTGACGGACGGCAGCGCCATCCACCGCAAAGCCTTCTCCACCATTGGACATATGGTGATCTCACCCATGGTCCTGGCTGAACTCGACTACTTGGTGACCACGAAGATCAGTGCGCAGGCCGCATACAACGCGATCGACTTCCTCGCCAAGGGCACTGAGAGGCGGAAGTTCTCCATCCCCGACATCACCCCCCATGTGCGCACGGCGATGACAGTGCTCGAGGGCTACCGGGACGCAGACGGAGGGAAGGGCATCGGCATGACGGATGCCATGAACGTCGCTCTGGCCGCCGCCTACCGAACCGAGGTCATGTTCACCTCGGACCGGCACTTCCGCATGGTTCGGCCGCTGACGGGACACGGAGCATTCCGGCTGCTGCCCGATGACTTGTAGACCCACCAATCGGGCGCTTCCGTAGAGGGATCACGCCCACGGCGAGGCCGGCTACCAGCAGGTTGGGAGTCACTCGGGAGCCGACTTGCTCCCGCAGGCCCTTCCACACCACGCGAGACCAATCGAGACCACACCCCTGACCAGGGGAAACGCCATCCGGGCAGGCAAGGTCAGCACCCGAACCTCATTCGGGACGAAGAGGTCGTGGGTTCAGATCCCGCCACCCCGACAGCTGTAAGAACAGGTCAAGGGCCTGATTCGGATTCCGGGTCAGGCCCTTTCCGCTTCTCCGGTGATCGTTTGGGGGGAAATCTTGGAGAGAACTTGGTCGGGGTCCCCCGGACGCCGCTCGCTCTCAGCCAGACCTGCCGAAGTTCCGCGGGCGGCGAATGCTGGGCAGTCGCAAACGCGCTGAGCGGAACGGCTGCCTGTGCCGCTCGCTGCCCTGGCGATTCGAGTCATGAACGCGCTCGCAGGCAAACCCCACCGCGCGCCCCTGCCCGGCCACGCCACCGCCGGCGCGATCCTTGTCGACGCCGCACCGCGTCCTGCACATCCACCACCTCGCCACCGGAATGTGGCTCCTGCCCGGAGGCCACCTGGAACCCGCCGACAACACCCTGCTCCAGGCCGCCGGACGCGAACTCGCCGAGGAGACAGGCATCTCGCCCCACCTCGTCACGCCACGCGGCGAGGTGCCGCTCGACATCGGCATCCACCCCATCGACGCCGACCCGGCCAAGAACGAACCCGCCCACCAGCACTGCGACTTCCGGTACCTCTTCCGCACCACCGCCGACATCGGCGAGCTCCAGACCGAGGAAGTCTCCGCCGCGGCCTGGCACGACATCGAAGAGGTCAGCGATCCCCAGCTCCGACAGCGCATCGCCGCCGCGCTGCGCTGACCGGCGCCGAAAGGGCCGCCCTCGCGTCCGAGCGCGTGAGGGCGGCCTCTTCAGACCCCAGCGGCCGCTGCCCGGCAGGCTTCGGGGGCGGGGATCAGTGGATCGGTGTCCGCTGGGGCATGGGGCCTCCGTCGTTCTGGGCACTCAGGAAAGTGAGCGCCGCGGTGACCCGGCGGTCGACCAGGGGCTGGTCGGTGAGTCCGAGCTTGCGGAAGATGACGCTGACGTACTTCTCGACGGCCTTGACCGAGATGAAGAGCGCGGCGGCGATACCCCGGTTGGACAGCCCGTGGGAGATGTGTTCCAGGACGTCGATCTCGCGCAGGGTCAGGTCGTCGATGGCGATGCCGTCCCGGCGCGTCACCAGGGAGTCCACGATGCTCGGGTCCAGGACGGTCTGGCCGGCACGGATGTCCCGCAGCGCGCCGAGCACGGTGTCGATGCCCGGGATCCGGTCG